>NZ_JAPDIA010000009.1 GCF_029525575.1 Cohnella rhizosphaerae | reverse complement strand
CGCCATACGGCTGCTGCCAATCATACGCTTGCGGCTCCGTCGTGTAATTCACCAGGAACTGCGCGACCCGCCCCTCCGAAGATTGCCACTTCGTCGTAAGAATGGAAGGTTGCTTCAGCACGCTGCCGTCCCGCATGTGAATCGTTTGCGCGGACACGCCGGTCAGCCGCTCCGGCGCGAGCATCCTGCCCGTCGCGAGATACGGCTTGCCCGCGCCAATGCGCCAGGCGTTAAGATTGCGGATCAGGGTGCCGATCGCCTGTTGATCCGGCGCCGGGTAATCCCATTCCGTCCCCCAATCCCAGTTGATCGCCCCGCCGCGTCCGAGCACGACCGTGAGCATATCTCCCGCCACGAAGGAATAGGCGGTCCGCCAGAGCAGATTGTCCGGCGACTTGAGCAGGTCGATGCTCTGGCCGCTGGAGTTCTGGTTGCCCATGAAGTTGTTGATATATTCGTGGTATACATACTGATAGACAGGCACCGGCTCGCCGGTGAACAAGCCGATGTTGAAGCGCAGGTCGTTAAAAGGAAGCTCGCCCAGGAAGGGCTCTGCGGCTGCCGCTTCGCAGCCGAGCACGATGTCTTTGCCCATCGCCTTCCACTCCTGCCGAATCTTGCGGAACAACGTCTTCATCGCTTCCGTCTGCCAGCGCCCGGGCCCCGGCGGATGATCGTGCTCCTTGCTGTAGCACAGGTACGACAGTCCGCCCAGATTCTGGTCGAAATACTGCATGTAATCGCAGCCGCTGTTCGCGACGCCTCGGATCTCCTCGAGCACCGTCTCCGTCACAAATGGCTCTGACGGACACATGTCGTATCCCCAGCGCTGCACGCCGTTGCAGATCAAGGAGTACGGCAGCTCGCCCTCCGGCGACACGCACATGACCTTCTCTAGCTCCAGACGTTCGAAGTCCGCTTCCCGGTTGTAATCGGGGTCGAGCAGACTCCTCTGCGTCCAGGCGATGCCGCTCGCGTACAGACCGAGCAGATGGCCGCGCGCGTGCAGCTCGTCGGCGAACTGCCGCATGCCTTCTTCTCCCCGTAAGGGGGCCAGATGTAAGGCGGCGCCCAGGGGGCCGACCCTTCCCAGTGCATAAGCAGCGCCATCACCTTGCTATCGAAGCGCTCGGACAGCCGCTCCAGATGCGGAATCGCATTGACGTAAGGAAAATATTCGTTCGGGTCCATGCTGCCCGTATCCTTGACGCCGCGCACGGGATACGTCACGACGACGGGCGATTCCCGGTACCAGGCGGGGAGCTCCGGATTGTCCGCGATGCGCGGCGGCGTGCTTCCCTGTTCGAACCAACGTCGGTACAGCTCGGCGCCTGATGCCAATCGCCGTGGAAGACGCCCAGCACCATATTAAAGTTCATTCGATAGGAACCTTGACCGGCCCCCTCGACGAAAATCCGATACTGGAGCCTCACGCCCCCGTCGAACGGAAGAAATTCGATCGATTTGACGTGGTGCCTCGCATCGTGCGCGCCTACGTAGAGGCCGCAGTCGTCATCGTAATAAGCCATGAACTGCGTCGGCGCGGGGCCGGGATAGGTTCCGTCCCAGCCTTTGCTGGGATAGCCGGTTTCCTGGTATTTCAGCCAAGTGTTCTCTCGTCTGCCGATGTCCTCGATCAGCACGCCCTCATGGGCCGGCCACAGAATCCGGGCAGTCCCGCCCGCGGCGACGAGATCGTTCGGCACGACGACGTCCGGGAAGTCGACCCATTCCACGAGGTATGACGTCCGATTGTCGAAGGAAATGCGCCAGTCGGTCAAGTTGGAATCTTGCGGGAGGTCGACCTCGACGACGGCATCCAGATCCAGGTTATTCAGCTTCGTATATTTAAATCGGAGCTGCGTGCCGTCGTCCGCCGATATCGAGGCCTGCTCCAGCGTGACGGACGCCGCTTGCAGCGCCGTAACGTCCAGCGCCTGTCCGGCGTCGTCCCGCAGCCGGAGCGTAAAGATCGGCCTGGCCGCGCTCCCGCCGTGAATCATGTTTTTCCCGGATCGCTTATCCGTAAATGCCAGCAAAGATCCGTTCGCCGAATCCAGTTCGATCGTATAGGCCGAGCGCTCGATGATCATCGTTTCATTTCTCCTTAGCTTGTCGTCAGCTTATCGTCTCTGTCCCAGCATGCCGTACACTTGTCTCAACCCTTGACCGCGCCGGCCGTCAGACCTTTGAGGAACTTATCCTGCACGAAGAAAAACAATAGAATCAGCGGAATCGTAGCTATGACGCTCAAGGCGAAAATCGGTCCCCAATCGGTCGTCCGCTCCTGCTTGAACTGATAAATGAGCGTCATCAGCGTTTGTTTGCCGGGGCTGTACAAGTAAATGAGCGGTCCGAAAAAATCGTTCCAGATCGTAAAGACGTTCGTCACGATGACGGTGCCGGTGGCAGGCAGCAGGAGCGGGAAAATAATCGTAAAAAAAGGTTCGCGTCTTCCCGCAGCCTTCCATGGCGGCGGCCTCCTCCATCTCGGGAAGGGATGCCTTTGACGAAGCCCGTGTAGATGATGGTGGCAAACGGAATCGCGCCGGCCGTATACAGCAAAATCATGAGCGTGCGCGTATTGATTAAGGAAATCGCGGTCGCGAGCTTAAAAATCGGGATGATCGTCGATTGCAGCGGAATGATCATGCCCGAGATCAGAATAAAAAAACACGATCTGGAATAAGCCCTTGCCTGAACGCCCGATCGCATATCCGGCCATGGAAGTGAAAAGCACGACGAGCCCCAGGCTTAATGAAGTGATGACGACGGTATTGAACAACGACTGCGCAAATCGGCCCTCGCCCAAAATCGCCCCGTAATGCGCGAACTCCCAGCTTGAAGGGAAATGGAGCGCGTCGAACACTTCGCTTGAAGGCTTGAAGCTGGCAAGAAGCACGTTCAAGAAAGGGACCAGAAAAAGACAAGCCGCGATCAGCATGACCAGTTCTGCGATGCCGAGGCCTATTCGAATCTTTTTCACATTTCCACCTCTCTTCTGCGCGTGATGCTCAGCTGCAAGAAGGTGATCACGGCGATCAAAATCATGAACAGCATCCCAGCCGCGGTCGCATAACCGTAGGACTCGTGCACGAAGGCGTACTTGTAAATCAATAGCCCGAGCGTCGTCGTCGCCGTGCCCGGACCGCCGTTGGTCAGGACGAACGGCACGTCGAACAGCTTCAGGCTGCCCGCGATACCGAGAAACGTATTGATCGTAATAAACGGCATAATCAGCGGAATGGTAATGTGGTAGATTCGTTGCAAGCCCGTGGCCCCGTCGATCTGCGCGGATTCCTGAAGCTCCCTGGGCACGGACTGCAGCCCGGCCAGGTAAATGACCGCCCCGAAGCCGGTCCCTTGCCACAGCAAGATCAGGATAACGGCCGGCAGCGCGTAATCCATCGTCCCGAGCCAGTCCTGAATCCCGTTCTCGAATCCGAATAGCGTCAGAACCGCATTGAGCAGGCCGTCGTATTGCAGGATGAAGCCCCAGCTGATCGAGATAACCATGAGACTCATGAGCGCGGGAAGAAAGAAAAGCGTCCTGAGCAGTCCTCGGCTCCGCAAGGGCAGATTGAGCAGCAGCGCGAGGGTCAGGGACAACGGATTGCCGATCAGCACCATGACGGCGAGAACGTAAAGCGTATTTTTAGCGGCTTGCATGATCGCTTTGTCGTGGAATAGCGCCCGGTAATTGGCCAGGCCTACATAGTCCGGGGACTGCAAGCCGTCCCAATTCGTAAAGGAATAAAGCAGGCTGCCGAGAAAGGGATACAACGTAAAAATGCCGTACAGCAGCAGGGCGGGCAGTACGAAAAATACTTTTAACCGGTAAAAGCTTCTGCTCGATCTCATGCGGTATCACTCACCTGACTGATCCTGGCGAGGGGCGGATGATGTGCCGCCCTCGCTTCGGATGAATAAGAATGGCTTACGCAATGTGCGCTTAGAAATTAACTTTGGATTTGTCCTTCTCGTAAAGCTTGGCCAGCTCCGCAGCCGAATCGCCCACGCCGCCGCCGGCCAGAATCTTGGTCAAGGCCGTGTTCAGAGCGTCCTGGACGGAAGGCGGGAAGTAGTCGCCGGGATTGCGATGCCCCGGGTGAGCCTGCAGCGCCGCCTGAATCTCGGACATCGCCGGGTTGGCGAATACGGGATTGACGTCGTTGAACGCGCTCAGCGCGTTGTCTTTGCCGTAAAGTTCAAGCATATCGGGCTCCAGCATGAGCTGCACCAGCGCAATGGCCTCTTCCGGATGCTCCGTTGCGGCATTGATGGACAGGCCCTTGTCCGTGCCGGCGGACATGACGGTGTTGCCGTCCTTGGCCGGAATGATGAAGAAGCCGAGCGGGAAGTTTTGCGTTTTGCCGTCGATGACGCCGGGCGTCCAGCTTCCCATCATGTGCATCGCCGCTTTGCCGTCGATAAAATCCTGCAGTGCCTGGTCGTTGCCGATGCTTAAGCTGTTCTTGTTGAAGTAGCCCTTGTCGGCCAGCTCCGCGAATTGCGTCAGCGCACCCGTAACTTCGGGGCCGTTCACGCTCGCTTTGCCGTCGTATACGTCGCGTTCGAAATTGGGATTCGTTCCGAAATAAGTGCTGATTGCAATCGGGATATAAGCGGCCTGCAGCGTCCAGATATCCTTGAAGCCCTCGACGATCGGCGTAATCTTCTGCGCCTTCAGCTTCTCGTTCAGCGACAAGAATTCGTCCCAGGTCGTCGGCGGAACAAGCTGCTGCTCCTCGAAAATCTTTTTTATTGTAGAAAACGCCGAAGGTGTTCACCTCTAGGAAGGCGCCGTACGTTTTCCCTTCGAACTGCGCGGCCGTCTTGGCCGAATCGTTCATCCGCGCGATCCACGGCTGGCTCGACAGATCCATCAGATAGCCCGCCTTGGCGTAGGCGGTCATATTCATGTTGAACAGCACATCGTCCGCTTCCCCTGCGGGGAGCCGCGTATTCATCAGCTCATTGTATTTGTCTCCCGGGTGCTGATTGAATTCCACCGTTCCGTTCGGGTATTTTTCCTTGAAGCGTTTGGCCACCTCTTCGTAATAGCCGTTTTTATTGTCCGCCCAGTAAGAGACCTTTAACGTAAAAGGCTCCGAGCCGGATGCGCCGGGTGCCGACGCCGAACCCGATGCCGGCGTCGTTGCGGCCGGAGCGCTGCTTGTCGGCGATCCGGCAGTCTCGTTATTGCCGTTCGAATTGCCGCAGGCGGATGCGACGAGGGTCGTGGCGAGGAACAACGTGGTGAGCTGCAGTTTCTTCAATGATCTTACCTCCCCTTTTTATTGAAGCTTATTACACAAATATGTAACTAGTTACATCTGTATGATAAGTTCATTTCCTCACGATGTCAACGCTTTCTTTTTTTGCGTAAAACAATCGGAGCAACATCACTGCTGCTCCGATTTGACCGTGCTTTGCCGCACGGCGAGCCTGGACCCGAATATCTCGTGCCTGCCCGGGCCCGAGTAACTCTCGTTCATGCGCGATAGCAGAAACTCGGCCAGCTTTTTGCCGATCTCGTACTTGGGCTGTACGACCGAGGTCAGGCGGGGGCGAATCAGCGAGCACCAGATGATATCGTCAAAGCCTGCGACGGCAATTTCGTCCGGTACGGATACCTTATGGTCCTCGAGCGCCATCATGGCGCCGATCGCCATCACGTCGTTCATCGCAAAAACGGCGGTCGGCCGCGGATTCATCTGCAGGATCTTCAGCATCGCTTCGTAGCCGGAATGCTGGCGGAAGTCACCTTTAACGACGAGTGCGGGATTTAGAGAGACATGATTGTCGATATGTGCCTCTCTGTAGCCTCTATAACGTTCCTCGGAAATCGTGCTGTCCGTACCGGCGATGAGCGCAATAGAGGAATGCCCCATCTTGAGCAAATGCTCGGTGGCGAGATATGCGCCTCTGACATTGTCGAATCCCACGCGGTCGATCTCGAATTTGCTGTCCACATAGCCGTTCAGCACGACATGCACGTTATTTTTCAAGGCCGGCTCGATGATCGCGTCCATGTCGCCGAATTGCGTGAAGTCGCGCGAGCACAGGATCATGCCGTCTACCCGATTGCTGAGGAATCTCCGCACCATATTCGACATTTCCTCGTCGTCCTCCCCGGACTCCGCGTACATGAGAATATAGCCCTTCTCCTTCAGGTAATCGTTGATCCCCTTGGATTGTTCGAGAAATACGGGATTGTTGATATCGGGCACGAGCAGCCCGATCAGCTTGGTGCTGGACGTGGTGAGACTCTGCGCCGCCTGGTTCGGGGTATAGTGAAGGATGTTGATGGCTTCTTGAACTTTAAGGCGCGTTTTCTCGCTCACGTATCCCCGTTCGTTGATGACGCGGGATACCGTGGCTACGGACACACCGGCCATCTCTGCG
Organism: Cohnella rhizosphaerae; assembly: GCF_029525575.1. Lineage (GTDB taxonomy): Bacteria > Bacillota > Bacilli > Paenibacillales > Paenibacillaceae > Cohnella > Cohnella rhizosphaerae. The sequence continues at coordinate 1,212,555 of NZ_JAPDIA010000009.1, read as the reverse complement.
ACCTGATAAATACTCGACATGTCGATACCCCTTTAAACCAAATTGTGTAACATGTTACACAAAAAATGTAACATGGTTTTAGGCGGGGTGTCAAACCGCAAGTTGAACGAGACCTTATTCGGCAGCCGGTTGCAAACCTTCCAATCAAGTTATCCGTCCGCCTATCGATGGATCATCCGACGGCCGTCACGACAAGCGGCAAAATCGTCGCCCGCGTCCGCCGCGCGATAAGCCCGTCGATTCGTCCCTAGCGTCCGCCTTCGCGAACAAGCCGCTGACTCGTCCCTCGCGTCCGCCGTCGCGATAAGCCCGCCGATTCGTCCCTCGCATCTGACGCGCGATAAGCCCGCCTACTCGTCGCTCGCGTCCGCCGTCGCGATAAGCCCGCCGATTCGTCCCTCGTGCCCGCCGCTGCGATAAGCCCGCCGATTCGTCGCTCACGTCCGCCTTCGCGACAAGCCCGCGACTCGTCCCTCGCGTCTGCCGTCGCGATGAGCCGCCGATTCGTCCCTCGCGTCTGCCGCGCGATAAGCCTGCCGACCGTCGCTCGCGTCCGCCTTCACGAACAGGTCCGCCCACCGCCCGCGTCCACCGCGCGATAAGCCCGCCAATTCGTCGCTCACGTCCGCCTTCGCGAACAAGTCCGCTCGCCGCCCGCTTCGTTCCCCTGCTATAAAACCTGCAAATATACATCCTTTTCGCCATATTTTTTCCTTTTGAGCGTAAAAGATGCAAATATGCATGTATTCCTCTTCATTGACGCTTTTCTCGGCTTGTGCTTTGAATTTACCTGCATATCTGCATGTATTTCATCGCGTACCGTTGGTCGGCGGAAAATACATGTACGAATGCAGGCTTTTTCGTCGCAACCAAACTTTCCGGAAGCTCCAGCGCGCCGAACGCACGTATGCGGCCTCTAATCCCCTTCTATCGATCGTCGATTCGAGCGAAGACGTCAAAAAATCCCCGATCATGGATGTGATCGAGGATTATCGTTACTGATTCTGCTGGTCATTCCATCCAACCCACCCAACTCATCCAATCCGCCAGTCCTCCAATCCGCCAACTCATCCAATTCGCCAGTCCTCCAATCCGCCAACTCATCCAATTCGCCAGTCCTCCAATCCGCCAACTCATCCAATCCGCCAGTCCTCCAGTCCGCCAGTCCGCCAGTCCTCCAATTCGCCCGATCAGCACGATCAGCACGATCAGCCTAATCCGCCCGTCAGCCCCTGGATTGTATCTTGTCCAGTAGACCGCTGCCGCAGAACGCCTTCATCGGATCGGCCGGCAGGCCGTTCTCTTCGCGGAACGCTTCAAGCAGCGGCGTCACGTCCTGTTCGAAGGCGCTTCGCACCGCGTGTTCGGCGCCGAGCACGTCTTCGCGTTCCTGCGCAAGCCTTACTTCCTCGGGGTTGACCAATAGCGCCTTGGCAAACTGCGTCTGTACGTTCAGCACCGAGCGGATCATCGCGGGGATCTTGTCCTCGAGTTTGTGGCTCTGGTCGATCATGTAAGCGGTTCTCGCAGCCTGCTTCCTCACGCCTGCATCGCTGTCCCGCAGGGCATCGACAATCCGATAGAAAAGGAGAAACGGCTCATAGGATGCGACTTGGATGGTCCATAGATGCCAGGTCTTCGTAACGCTCCGCGCTGGCTCAGGGGCGTCCGTCATCGAGCGCGCGGCTCGTCGCAAGCGAGATACAGCGGAATTCGCCGCCCGCTTCATTTTCCGCCCCGATGACCGCGGCATCTCCAGGTTCCGCTGGACGGCACGCGCAGTAGAAATGATACAGGGTGCCTTCCCAGTAAACGACGGACGACTTGTGCGCGTTGGAAGCGTCGAGTTCGCCCGGACGGCCGACGGGCAGCCATGGCGAGTCCGCAATATCCCATCGTCGAAGGTCGTCGGATACGGCCAGCGCGCCCTGCGCCCGCTTGCCGTCGAAGCCGAAGCCGAAGTTGATCCAGCGGCCCGTTGCTTCGTCGTGCTTCACGCACGGGTCGCTGAAGTACACGCTGTAGAACGAACCGGGCGCCGTCCGCATGAGCGGATTGTCCGAATCTCGCCGCCAAGTCCGGAGGTCCTCGGACACGGCGAGGCCCGTCTGTTCCGTCCAAGGCCAGTCGGTGCTTTCTTTGGCATTGTAGAACATATAGTAGCTGCCGCCCGACGCCACGACGCAGCATTTGTACAAGCCGCCTCGCTCCCACGCTTCGCCGTTCTCGAAGGACATCACCGGCTCCGGCAGGCGATGCCAGTCGAGCAGCGCCTCGTCCTCGCACCACGCGAGCCCCATCTTCGCGCCGCCTGCTTCATAGCCGGCTTCGGGGTACGAATGATACACCATCCAATACCGGCCATCGATCTTTTTTGAGCCGCGGCGTATCGTACAAGCCGTCGGACGCGAGCACGATCCAGGAGCCTGCCGCGCCGACGCTGTCCCATCGGGCACGCTCGGGACTGTCGGCGAGCGACCTGTCCAGCATGATGCCTTTGAAGGTCCAATTCGCCAGATCGTCGCTCTCGGCAAGCGCGGTCCGGTAGCCGATGCCGTCGTAGCCTACGTACATCATGCAAAAGCGGTCTCCATGGCGGAATACGAACGGACAATCCACGGCCAGCGCGTCGAAGCTGCCCGCGACGCCGGAGCCCTGCACGACCGGCCGGCCCAGCTTGAACGGCGTGGCATAACGGCCGATGTCGGCCAACGAATTTCGTTTCATATCGTTTCGCTCCTCTTCGTCATCGCCTTATCCCTTCACGCTGCCGACGACGACGCCCTTGATGAAAAACCGCTGCAAAAACGGGTAAACGCAAATGATCGGCAGCGCGGCCAGGAAAATCTGCGCCCCTTTGAGCGTACGGTCGGATACCTGCGACAGCGTAGCGGCGTCGGCCATCGTGATCAGGCTCAAGTCGCGGTTAATGACAACCGTCTGCAGGTAGCTCTGCAGCGGATACTTTTCCGGCGTATTCATCAGTATCAGGCCGTCGAACCAGGAATTCCAATGGCCGACCACCGTGAACAGAATCAGCGTCGCGAGCGCGGGCATCGACAGCGGGACAAAAAGCTTCCAGAGAATCGTCCAATGACCGGCGCCGTCCACGAAGGCCGCTTCCTCCAACTCTCGGGGCAAGCCGCGGAAAAAATTGAGTAAAAGCACGACATTAAACACGTTGACCGCGCCGGGCAGCACGAGCGCCCAGATACTCCCGAGCAGTCCCGCCGCCTTGATGACGAGGTACCAGGGAATGAGGCCCCCGCCCACCAGCATCGTCAGCACGAAAAACCACACATACGCCGTTCTCCCCTTGAACGCCGCCGGCTCCTTGGAAAGCGGATAGGCCAGCGTGATCGTCAGCAGCATGTTGATCGTCGCGCCGAGCAAGACGCGCTCCAGACTGATCCAGAACGCCCTCGGGAATTCCGGCTTGCCCAGCACGAACTTGTACGATTCGAAAGTGAGGTCGACCGGCCACAGCTTGACCGCCCCGGCACTCGCCGCCGTGCTCGAGCTCAGCGAGACGGCGAGCACCTGGACGAGCGGCAGCAGGCACAGCAGCGCAAGCAGCGCGAGGACGACCGCGTTGAAGCCGTTGAACAGCCGGCCGGACAACGATGTTCGCATCATCAGCTTCGGTCTCCTTTCAGAATATCCTGTAGTTGGCCAGCCGGTAAGCGAGCGCGTACGACGCGGAAATCAGCACGACGGATACCGCCGACTTCAGCAGTCCGACCGCGGTGGCCAAGCTGTACTGCGCCTGCTCGAGACCGAGCCGGTAGACGAGGGTGTCGATGACGTCGCCGCTTTCGTACACTTGCGGGCTGTACAAATTGAAAATCTGGTCGAAGCCGGCGTTCAGCACGTTGCCGAGGCTGAGGGTGGCCAGCAGGACGATGACGGGCAGCATGCCGGGGAGCGTGATATTCAGCGTCTGCTTCCAGCGGCTCGCCCCGTCGATGACCGCCGCCTCGTACAGCGCGGGGTTGATGCCGGTCAGCGCGGCCAGGTAAACGATCGTGCTGAAGCCGAACTCCTTCCAGACGTCGGATACGACCAGCACGGCGGGGAACCAGCGCACGCTGCCGAGGAAAAAGATCGGCTCGATGCCGAACGCGCCGAGCAATTGGTTTACGATGCCCGAAGTCGGAGACAGCACATCGATCAGCACGCCTCCCAGAATGATCCACGACAGAAAGTGCGGGAGGTAAATTAAGGTCTGAATCCAGCGTTTGAAAATACGGTTGCCAAGCTCGTTGAGCAGCAGCGCGACGACGATCGGCACCGCGAGTCCCGCCACAATCTTGAGACACGCGATCAGGAGCGTATTGCGGATCACCTGCCAGATATCGGGAAGCGAAAACATATAGTCGAAGTTATCGAGACCGTTCCACGGCGAGTGGAACATGCCCTTGACGACCGAAAACTTCTGAAAAGCGATGTAAAGCCCCATGATGGGCCCATAGCTGAAAATGAGCACGAGCGCCGCCGAAGGCAGCACCATCAAATGAAGCGGCAGCTGACGTCTCGTTCGCGCAAATCGCATGCGGATCCCTCCGATCCCGTTTGTCTCTGTGTGTCGGCATCCCGCCCGCGGCCGGCTCGCTTCCGTTCAATGGAAGCGGGGCCGGAAAGGGCTTCCGGCCCCGCTGCCGACTGCTGTCCGCGCGATCAGGATTGCGACGCGTACCAGTCGTTGACTTCCTTGGTGATCTGCTCCCCGCCCAGCTTGTTCCAATCGGAAACGAACTTGTCGAACTCGGACAGCGGCGAACCGAGGATGATTTTCGTGAACGTCTCCAGCACCAGCTTGTCGAGGATGGCCTTTTTCTCGGTCATTCCTGGTGTAGGAGGTCCATAGTAAGCGTTTTTCGTCAGCAGGCCGCCGTCAACGTAGTTTTGCCCGATGACCGCCCATGAACCGCCTTCGCCGAACACTTTGTTCGTTCCCCAGTTGGCCCGATCGCCGCCCTGGAATGCCTTGATTTTGTCGAAATAACCTTTCTCCTCAGGCAGCAGGGAGGCGCCGTCGCCTGACTTCAAGGCCGCGACGACGTTTTTGTGCACGCTCAGCAATCCTTGCGGCGTGCCGAAGCCGTTCGCCATGAGCGCATACTTAAACACTTCCATGCCGTCGACCGTATGATAGGTTTGCGGCTCCGCGTTCGGTCCGGCGATTTTCTCGTTGTAAAGGTTGAACAGCTTGACGATCGCCTCGGGATGCGCGGCGCCCTTCTTGACGACCCAGAAGCTGTTAAAATCGGCGTTGGCCTGGGCGCTTGCCGGCGTCCCGTCCGCGGAGGGGATCGGGAAAGCGCCCCATTCCGCGTTTTTGTCGGCGTTGACGTTGTCCTGGAGCGGCCAGAGCGGGTTCCACATCGCGCCGAAGTTCATGCCGATCTTGCCGGCCGTTTGCATCTCCGCGACCTTGCCGCCGTCCTTGACGCCGAATTCCTTGTCGATCGCGCCGGCCTTGTACAGCTCCTGAAGCTTGCCGAGCGCCGTCTTCATCTCCGGCTGGATGCTGCCGTTCACGAGCTGGCCGGAGGCGTCTTTGATCCATACGTTCATGTAGGCATGATAACCGTTCATGAAGCCGGACAAGTCCGGGTAGCCTCCGATGACGTCCTTGGACGCGGCCAGGCCGTACGTATCCTTCTTGCCGTTGCCGTCGGGATCTTGATTGGCGAAGGCGTCGGCAATCTTCAGAAAGTCGTCCATCGTCTTCGGCTCGGGCAGGTTGAGCTTCTGCAGCCAGTCGGTCCGCACCCACAGGAGCGGCGCGCCGCCCAGGTAATCCTCCGCCGGCGGAATGGCCACAAGCTTGCCTTCATAAGTGGCCGCAGCCTTGGCATTGGTCCCCCCTGTTGATCATTTCTTTGGTTAAATCCGTGCCGTAGTCCGCCACGACCTGCGTCAGATCCTCGAGCATGCCGCCCTCGGCAAGCTCGCGAAGCTGCTTGGCGTCTACCATGAACAAATCCGGCAGGTCGCCGGACGTGATCGACAGGTTCATTTTCTGGTTGAACTGGTCGCCGTTGACGATCCATTTGTTTTTAACCTTGATGCCGAGCTCTTCTTCGTACGCTCTCGTCCATGCGTTGTTGTCGAGCGATTCTCCGTCCTTGAACTTGAACGACGAGTCCGTGTACCGGACCGTCGATACTTCGATCGGCGGATCGTACTTGGCGTTCGGGTCCGGCTTGGCAGCCTCGGACTGGGCGGATGCGGACGGGGATGCTGCGGACGGCGAAGCGGCGGAAGCCGGCGCCGAAGCGGAGGGCGAGGCCGCGTTGTTGCCGTTGCCCGCGCAAGCCGATACGAGCGACATGGCCGCGATCAGCGATGCCGCGACAAGCCTTTTTTTTAACGATTGTGTTCATGCAGGATGAACCCCCTGTTTCCCGTGATGGAGGACGTTTGCCTCATGTGCTTTATCTTAAAGGCAAAGCCGGGCGCTGACATCAGCCCGGCTCTACCTTGCGTCTACCGCTTTCTACTTTTTTAACGCGCGCTCACTGGAACACCCGTACGTAATCGACGAACATATCGACCTGGTTGCCGTACCTCGCCAGATCGATCGGCCAGCCGCCGCCAAGCGCGAGGTTGATCATGAAGTACATCGGCGTCTTGGCCTGCTCGAACGTCGAATGGCGCCATACCTCGATGTTGTCGATGTAGTAGATCGTATCGGTCGGGGTGATCTTGGTGCCGTACACATGCCAGGTCGAAGCGTTGTCGCCGAAGGAATAGGCCGTCTCCGAGCAATGCGTCTGATGGATCTCCGGCGTGACGCCCCACCAGTGCTGCGACCTGCAGGAGCCCGCCGCCGACTGTCCGTAAGCCTCTACCGTGTCGAGCTCGGCCGTAGACGGCACGTGCTGGGAAATGCTGTTCTGCGACATGAGCCAGAAAGCGGGCCATGTCCCCTTGCCCGACGGCATCAGAATGCGTGCCTCGAAGTAGCCGTAGGTCGCGGCTACGCCTGTGCCGTCCGTCCGCACGGAAGACAGCATGCCGCCGAAGTACGTGCGATTCCAGCCCATCGGATCCGCGTAGCCCGCCGGCGTCTTGCTGGCGCGAATGCGCAAATATTGGTTGCCGAGCACGGCAAACGGATTGTACGGGCCGTTGTAATCGGCGAAGATCGCGTCGCCGAACTCGGAACCGCCCGGGCTGTCGGGCTTGGACGAGGCGTAGGTGGCGCCGGCGCCTGTCCGGGAGATCGACAGCGGACCGGTGAAGTCGTCCTGGTAGAGCACGCTCATGCCCGATGCCTGCGGCGGCGCGGACGGCACGCCCTGTTTCCAGACGACGCCGCCGTCGTTATAGAGCTGGAGGTAACAATTGTCCGAATGCGCAAAATTCGGGTTGCCTTCGGGCGTATCCCAAGCGCTCAGAATGACGGTAATCGGTCCGTGGGGGGAATTGATTCGCCGGGAATACGACCTCGCCGTAACCGCTGGCGTCCGGCGTTACGCGGGCGAACCAGCTGTCGTAGCCGTTCGCGCCGGGATTGGCCGTGTCGGGCTGGTGCCACGACCGCGCCCAGACGTTCTGCATGCCCGGCGCGTAAAATTTGATCGTCACCGTGTCGTTGACCGTACCGCCGTAGGCAGGCGATATGACGCTGACCTGGTAATTCGGATAGGATCCCGGCGTCGGCGTCGGGGTGGCCGTCGGCGTGGCGGTCGGCGTCGGCGTTGGGGTCGGCGTGGCCGATCCCGAACCCACGTAGGCGATCTCGGTCGCCCCCGATTTCGATCCCGAGGCATGCGTGAACACGATGCGGAACTTGGACGCCGTCACGGCGTTGAAGCTGACCGTGTTCAACTGGTTGCCAGCCGGCGCGGTCGGCGATTTGACCTGGCCTGCCGCGCTCGTCCAAGCCGAGCCTGTCCAATACTGCACGTCGTAAGCCGATGGCGCCTTCACCCCGCCGCCGTCCGAATAGAGGTAGAGCTTGGCCTGGCTCGCGGATACGCCGCCGCCGAAGTCGGTCTGTACCCAGTCCGTCGCGTTCGGCGACTCGTAGGCCGTCCAGCGGTCGTGCGGCGAATCGCCGTAAGAAATGACCCCGTTATTGACCTGGGCGACGCTGTCCATAAAGAACGTGTAGGAAGCGGAGGCCGTGCCGCCGGACAACTGCGACGGCGGCTGCGTCGGCGTGGCGGTCGGCGTCGGCGTCGGGCTCGGCGTTGGCGTCGACGCCGACGCGGTCCCGTAAGCGATCTCCGTCACGCCCGACTTCGCCCCGGATGCATGCGTGAAGACGATGCGGAACTTGGAAGCCGACACGGACGAAAACGTCACGGTGTTCATCTGATTGCCGGTCGGCGCGGCGGGAGATTTGACTTGTCCCGAAGCGCCGATCCATGCCGTTCCGTTCCAGTACTGCACGTCGTATGCGGACGGCGCTTTTACGCCTCCCCCCGTCGCTGTAAAAATAAACGTCGACTTTGCTTTTCGCCGCGGCGGCGCCGAAGTCCGTCTGCACCCAATCCGTCGCGTTCGGCGACTCGTAGGCCGTCCAGCGGTTTTTCGGCGAATCGTTGTACGACACGACGCCGTCGTTGACCGCCGCCGCGCTATCCATGAAAAACGTGTAAGACGCGGTGACCGAAGCCGTCGAATCCGTTGCGGATGCGCCCCATACAGGAAACAAACTCAACAAGAATACGCTTACAATAATACTGTGAAGCCACCTTTTTCCCCGCTTGCCTCTCCGCATTGCTGCCACTTCCCCTTCGTCATGAGATGCGTTGCAAGGCTTATTCTAATCGCTCGCGCCCCTCCTGCGATCTACCGAATTCTACTACATCCTGTTCCCTACTTTACCTTTTCGTCAACCGATATTCATAGAATGCGTTTTCAAGCTATACTGATATCATTCTTTTGCGCGCAAAGGAGCGTTCCGCCTCCGTGAAACTATTCGACCGATTGACGATTTTTCCGAAGCTCGTCCTGACCTTCATGCTCATCCTGATCCCGCTCGTCATCATCAGCCTGCGGATGAACCTGCAGAGCGAACGCCTTGTGCGCAACGAGATCACCGCCTCCATGCAGGCCAAGGCAACCTCCTATATGCAATCGCTCGAATACGACTTCGGACCGCTCGTCACGCTTCAGCAGCAATACACGTTGGACGACGACATCAACAACCTGGCCTATGCCTCCATCATCATGTCCAACGAACAATACACGCAGGCGATCAAGGACGCGCAGCAGAAGCTGCTTATTCTTAAAAATATGAGCGCCTACGTCGCGGACGCGTTCGTCGACTTTCCGGCGCTCGACCGCAAAGTGTCCGCGACGAGCTTCGACTCGATCGACGGCCGACAGGCGGAAGCTTTAAATCAAATCATTAACCCGTTCGAATCGCCGTTCTTGCTGTTCGAGGGCAATCTCTGGCTCAGCACGCCCTATCCGACCTCGAAGCCCGTCGGCAAAGGCTTCACGATTGCGATGCAAATATCCGGCCAGGCCATCCGCCAGTCGCTGTCCGGCTATCAGATCAACGGCAACGGCGGCGCCGTGCTGATGAGCGAACGGCTCGACTGGTACGAGACCGGCGGCAGCGTGCCCGGCGATCTGACTCCCATTCGGGACCGGATCGGACTGCGGCTTGCGGACGGCGATACGAGCGGCTACGAGACGATCGCGGACGGGGCAGGCCGCTATTACGCTTTCTTCGAGAAGTCGCAGAAGCTGGGTCTTACGCTCATCCTTCTGATCGACGAAGATAGCTTTATAGGTCCCATCAAGCAGTACGGCACGTGGGTGTGGTGGATCGCGCTCGCTTCGCTGCTCGTGATTTTGCTTTTCGCCTACCGTTTGTACAGGACGATACACAACCCGCTCAAGCAATTGGTGAGCGCCTTCAAGAGTTTGGAAAAAGGAGATTTATCCTTCAAATTCCGCTACCGGTCCAAGGACGAATTCAATTATCTGTACCTGCAGTTCAACCGGACGGTGTCGCGGCTGGACGAGCTGATCAACGAAGTTTACGTGCAAAAATATCAGGTCAAAGCCGCGGAGCTTAAGCAGCTGCAGTCGCAGATCAACCCGCATTTCCTGTACAACAGCCTGTTCAATTTGTACCGTCTCGCCAAGATGCACGAGATCGACAAGGTCATCCCGTTTACCAAGCATCTGGGCGATTATTTTAAATACGTGACCAAAAACGCGGACAGCGTCCCCCTTGAGCAGGAGGTATTGTTCTGCCAGGCGTACGTCGCGATCCAGACCGTCCGGTTCGAGGATCACATCCGGGTCGAATTCGGCGACGTGCCCGCGCGTCTCGCGGCGATGCCCGTGCCCAAGCTGTTCCTGCAGCCCCTCGTCGAAAATTGCTACCATCACGGGCTGGAGGATCGCCCGGAGCCCGGCCGGATCGCCATCCGCTTCGCGGAGCGCGACGACGGCGCGGAGATCGTCGTCGAGGACGACGGCGACGGGCTGGACGACGAGAGGCTGTCCCGAATCCGGCAGCTGCTCGCCGAACCCGATGCCGTCTCCGACAGCGAGGGACTTCGCAACGTCCAGCGGCGCATCAAGCTTCATTTCGGCGCCGATGCGGGGCTTCGGGCGGATCGGAGTCCGATGGGCGGCCTGCGCATCGCTGTCTATATTCACAATTCATAGGGGGCTGCGGATATGCAACGAATCATGGTCGTAGACAACGAACCGAACATCGTCAGAGGCATCAAGCAAATGCTGGAGGAAGAGGCGCCGTTCGAGCTGGACGTATACGGCGCGTATTCATCGGAGGAAGCGCTGCGGCTGCTTGGCCAGATGAAGATCGATATCGCCCTTCTGGACATCCGGATGCCCGGCATGAACGGTCTCGAGCTCCAGGCCCGCATCGTGGCGCAGTGGCCGCAATGCCGGGTGATCTTCCTCTCGGGCTATGACGACTTTTCCTATATCCAGGCGGCGCTGCGCGGCGGTAGCGTCGACTACGTACTGAAGACCGACGGCGATGAAGCGATTATCCAGGCCATTCAGAAGGCGCTGGACGAACTGAACCGCGAGATCGAGAGCGAACGGCTGATCGAGCGAGCCAGGCAGCAGCTCCAGTTGTCGATCGGCATGCTGCAGAAGGACTACATCTACCGCATCGCCAGCGGACTGAGCGGGATCAGTCAGCAGCGGCTGGACGAGCTGAACATGCCGCTGCAGGCAGACCGCGGCGCGCTGCCGGTCATCGCCCGCGTCGACGGCTGGCCCGCCTCCTACGGCGATAGGGACAAAGCTTTGCTCGACTACGCCATTCAAAATATTGCCGGCGAATACTGGGCGGGCAGCCGTTTCGTGGCCGCGTCTCCCGACACCGGCACGCTCGTGGCATTGCTGCAAGCCGATCAGGACGAGGAAGCGGGCATCTCGGACGGCGATGCCTCCCTGCGGTGGATCCGTTATGTGACGGGCCAACTGGAATCCATTCAAACGGCATGCAAGCGTTACTTGCAGCTGTCCGTATCGTTCGCGGCCGGCAGCAGCCTCACGCCATGGTCCGGCATGCCGGTCAAATTCGCGGAGCTGCGGCAAATTTTGTTCTTCGGATTCGGCACGCGTACCGAGATGCTGCTCACCGACGGCGTCAGCATGAACTTCGAGCCGCACCCCGACGCCAACGCCGTCGCCCTTCAGGCCAGCAGCAAGCTCAGACAGCTCCTCGCCTCCGACCTCGGGAGCGAGAGCAAGATCCGGCGCGAATTCGAGGAGCTCGCCGAGCTGTCCCGCCAGCTGATTCATCGCAAGGCATTCCTGTACGAGATGTACAACGGCATCGCCTACATGCTGCTGTCCGCCGTTAATCAGCATGCCAAGTGGAACGAGCTGGCCACGGACGACAGACTCGGCAAGCTGTATTCGCTGGCCGCGCACGGTTCCTGGGAAGATGCCCTGCAGTATCTTCGCGAAGCGATCGAGCTGCTGCTCGCGGCGAGGGACCGGGAGAGCGAGGCCGGGGCCCATGCGCTCGTCGCCAAACTGAAAGCCTATATGGAGGGGCACCTGGACGAGGAGCTGTCGCTTGTGAAGCTGGCCGAGATCGTCTACCTGAATCCGACGTATCTGTCCAGATTGTTCAAGCAGCAATCCGGACAAGGCGTGTCCCAATACATCACGGAGCTGCGCCTGACCCGGGCCAAAGATTTGCTGCGGGATTCGAAGCTCAAGATCCACGAAATCGCGCTCAAGGTCGGCTTCGACTCCGCCACCTCGTTCGGACGCTTCTTCAAGCGCGAGCTGAACCGTACGCCGCAGGAGTACCGGGACGAAGCGTAGAGCCGAACGAGCGGGACGAAGCCCAGAGCGAACGAGCGAGACGAAGCCTAGCGCCCATATATGAGCCTTTTGATACAACTCTTGGCCCCACCACGCCGCCAACCAGAGCAAAGAGACGCTGTTCAGCGTCTCTTGGGCGGACCTCGCCGCCAACCATGGCAAAGAGACGCTGTTCAGCGTCTCTTCGCTAGTCCCCGGCACCGGCTGAGGCGAGGCCCCCCTTTCGAGACAGCCCCTTCGCGTTATTGCGACTTCAGCGCATTCCAGAGCAAGACCGCCGCCTGCGCGCGCGTAACCCCGCCGGCGGGATCGAAGCGGCCGTTGCCGATCCCCGCGATCCAGCCCGCGCGCTGCAGCGCATCGACCGCCTCTGCGGCGTAGCCGGCTACGGCCGAGCGATCCGCGAAAGGCGCCGCCTCGCCGCCGTTGCCTTCTCGAAGCATGCCCGCCTCCAACCGCGCGGCGCGGTAAAGCATCACCGCCATATCCTGCCGGCTGATCGGCTCGTTCCCGCCGAGCGTCCCGTCTCCGCGGCCCGACACGATCCCGAGGCGATGGGCTTCGTCCATGGTCGCTTCGTACCAAGCGGCCGCCTGCTTATTCGACTCCGCCGGTTCATGCTCCGCGCGAAGGTCCGGCGGCAGCGTCCTGAGGAGCATGGCCGCGAACTCCGCCCTCGTCACCCCGGCTCTCGGCAGAAACCCGCCTCGGCCATCCCCCCTTCGCAATCCCGCGCGCGCCCAGCGCTTCGACGCTCTCAAGCGCCCAGGGGAGATCCTGCGAATCCGTGAAGCCGTCGACCCGGTAGCCGATCGCGAACGTCCCGGTCCGCGTCGAGCCGAATGCGACGCCTCCTGCCTTTGCTTCGAACTTCCCGTTCGCGATCGGTTGAAGCGATCCGTCGTCGCCGACGCGATTCGCGACCGCCCATGCCGATATATCCGAAGCGTCTGCGACAAAGGGCAGCACGATCCGAAGCTTGCCCGCGCCGAGCGACGTGACGTCGGTTCCATCCGCGGTAATGCCGATCGTGTACGCCGCTCCCCCTAACTTCACTCGTCGTCTTCTTTGTATGGGCTAAACCAGGCGCTTTCTTTACCGTTATGACGATTTCATCCGCTGCTTGGCCCCAGGCTTCCGCCGGAATCGAGAGTCTGGTATCGCCGAGGTCGAGCTCGACGACGCGGAGCGAGGCCGCCTCTTGACTCCGCAAAGGTCCGGCCGGCAACCGCAGCATAAATCCTTCCGCCGACCGGGCTTCATGGGTCTGTAAGACGATTTTGCCGTCCTTCGCGCTGCCGATCGCTGCAGTCAGCGCCGGTGCCGGCACCGAAGCCGCGATGATGCCCCCATTTTCCGAACGTGTCTCAAGCTTAATGATGCCATGTCCGGCCTCAGGCGTAGGCACCGGCGTTGTCGTCGGCGCTGACGACGGCGATGCAGTCGGCTCAGGCGACGGCGTTCCGGCATCTCCCTCCGAGGGTTCGAACACCCGTACATAATCCACGTACATGTCGATCTGATCGCCGTACGGACTCAGGTCGATCGGCCATCCTCCGCCAAGCGCGAGGTTCAGCATGAAGTACAGCGGCGTATTCGCCTGGGCGAACGAATCGTGCCGCCACACCTCGACGTCGTCGATGTAGTAAATGACCTCGTCCTCGGTCACCTTCGCGCCGTACGTATGCCAGGTGGACGCATTATCCCCGTAAGCGAAGTTTTCCGAGGAACAGTTCGTCTGATGGGACTCGGGGCTGCCCGACCACCAATGCTTGGCCTGGCAGGCGCCCGCCGGATCGTGACCGTACGCCTCAACGATGTCCAGCTCGGCCGTCGAAGGCAGATGATCCGCACCCGAGCTGTTCTGGGACATAAGCCAGAAGGCAGGCCAAGCGCCCTTGCCTGCGGGCATCTGGATCCGGGCCTCGAAGTAGCCGTTCTTCGCGGAGACGCCGGTGCCGTCGAGCCGGACCGACGAGAGGAGGCCGCCGATGTACTTGCGGTTCCAGCCCTGCGGATCGGCATATCCCTCCGGCGCCCTCGCGACCCGGATCCTCAGATAATCGTCGCCCAGCACCGCGAACGGATTTACCGCGTCTGCGGGGTCCGCGAAGATGGCTTCTCCGAACTCCGAGCCGTTCGGCCAATCCGGCTTCAGCGACGCATACCGCGTCCCCGCGCCCGTCTTGGACACCGACAGGGGGCCGTCGAAGTCGTCCTCGAACTTGACTTTCATGCCGTTCGCCTGCTGCGGCGGCGCGGGAATGCCTTTTTTCCAGATGACGCCTCCTTCGTTGTACAACTGCACGTAGCTCGTCGCCGACTTCGTGAATGCCGGTTCGCCTTCCGGCGCATCCCAGGCATTCAAGACGATCGTCAGCGGACCGTGCGGCAGCAGATCGGCATCGATCTCGACCTCGCCCGCACCGAGCGCATCCGGCGCGGTATTGGCGATCCAAGCGTCGTAGCCGTTCGGATCGGCGTGCGTCTCGTCCGGCTGATGCCAGGCCCTTGCCCATACGTTTTTCATATCCGGCGCGCTGAACCGAATTTTGAATGTACCCGAGACGGACGATCCGAGCGCCGGCGCCGTCACCGCGATGACCGGCTCAGGGATGACGACGGGCGGGGCGACCGGGACCGGCTCCTTGTTCGAGTCGACGTATGCGATTTCCGTGACCCCCGTCCGAGCGTCCGGCGCATGGGTGAAAACCACCCGGAACCGGCTCGCGATTACGGTGTCGAACGAGACCAGGTTCAGCGCCCCGCCGGCAGGCTGTGCCGGCGTCCGGATCTGACCTGGCGCGCTCAGCCATTCGCTTCCGTTCCAGTACTGGACGTCGTAGTCGGCCGGCGCCTTGACGCCGCCCCCGTCGTCGTAAATGAAAATACCGGCCGTATTCTTGGAATAAGCGCGCTCGTATTCCGTCTGCACCCAGTCCGCAGCGGCCGGAGAGCCGTACGAGGTCCAGCGGTTGCGCGGAAAATCGTTGAACGAGACGATGCCGTCATTCACGCTGTCGGCCGAATCCCCGCCGTTCGTGTAGGAGGCGGTAACCGTGCCCAGGGAGGGCGGTGCCGGCAGCGACTGAACGGCAGAATCGACATATACGATTTCCGTCACGCCAGTCTTGGCCGCGCCATGCGTAAAAAGCACGCGGAACTTCTGGGCGACGACAGGTGCGAACGTAACGAGATTGAGCGCATTTCCGGTCGGCTCGTCGGGCGTCTTGACCGGCTCCCGGACGCTCGTCCATACGCCGTCCTCGTTCAAGTATTGGACGTCGTAGGCGTCTGGCGCCTGTATTCCCCTCCGTCGGCAAAAATATAGATGCCGACAGCGTCCTTGCGCACCGGAGAACCGTAATTCGTCTGGACCCAATCCGACGCGTTCGGCGACTCGTACGCCGTCCAACGATTGGACGGAGAATCATTGTAGGACACGATGCCGTCGTTCACGCTGCTAACCTGATCCAGACGGAACGTATACGAAGCGGATACGATTCCGAGCGGCGAAGCCTCCGCCCCCGGCAGCGGTTCGCTATTCGAATCGGCGAACACGATCTCCGTCGCGCCGCTTTTCGATCCCGAATGCGAGAATACGACTCTGAACTTCGAGGCGACGACGGATTCGAAGGTGATCAGATTCAGATCGTTGCCGGCCGGCGCTTCGGGCGTCCGCACTGGATGAGGGACGCCGGACCACGCTGCCCCGTCCCAGTACTGGATATCGATCGCATTCGGCGCCTTCACGCCCCCGCCGTCGTCGAATACGTACACGCCGGCGGCGTTTTTCGATAGCGGCTCACCGTAATCGAACTGCACCCAGTCCGTCGCGTTCGGCGATTCGTAGGACGTCCAGCGGTTTTTAGGCGAATCGTCGTACGATACGATTCCGTCGTTCACGTTCTCCAGGCGGTCGCCATGATACGTATACGACGCGGTTACCGCAACCGGCGAAGCGTCCGGCGTCCCGGCCGAAGCTGCAAGCGGAATACAGCCGGCGGCGAGACAGACGCTAAGGATCAACGATAGCCCCTGAAGCGAAAATAACCTTCTTAATTTCATGCAACGAACGCCTCCGTTCCCATTGTCAATGACCGACGCTCCGACCGGCGGAGACGTCGATAATTCAACGATAAAGGAGGAGCCTCGCGAGTAAAATCGTCCATTATTGATTTCGTATCTACCTATTTCAACGAATTTATTGCATTGCGCGAAAAAGCTCCCCACTAGGCCAGCAGGCTCTTATGATTGCGCCTGTCTGACATATGGGGAGCTCTCGCTTCCGGCCGCAGCCGCCTATTGCGGGAGGCTCAATGCCTTGTTCTTCTGTCTGTACGATTCGTTCAACTGTAAGCTTCGATCAATACGACGTCCTTATGCAGGATCGATTCGTTGGCCTGGCTTGCCGGGAAAACACCCCATCATTGCGATCGATCAACGGCGCCAAAAATAATACGCTCAAAATGTAAGGCCAGCTCCTCGTGGAAAGCCGGGTCCGGATGATTAATGCCATTTGCCAGGCGCGTGTGGATATCGATCCCGTCGTTCTCCATCTTCTCCCAGATTCGATAAGAATCCACACAAGGCAGATCCATTTCCAGCGCAAGTTTTCTTAGCGCATCCATGTACAAGGCGAGATAACCCGCTTCCGCTACCTGGATGAATGCGGGAACGGCAGCCCGATGCGCTTGATGAATGCGTTCATTATCCCGCTTCATCATCATGCCGGGGATGAATAGCAAGAGATCGGCATTCGTCTCCGTTCGCAAGCGCACGACCAGGTCGCGAATCGCGCGTATGAACCGTTCCAAGCCGGCAGGGCCGGCATGCGCGTCATTCAGACCAAAACCGATCGTGACCAGATCGGGTTGATACAGGAACACATCTCTATCCCATCTAAGTCGCGATTCGTCAGCGCTGTCTCCCTCGACCCCCCGAATTGATCGCGTTTACCACCGTGCCCGGAAATCTTCGCTCCATTCTTCTTTTCAGCGCTTGATGGAAGACGGATTCGTATTCGACGACGCCATAGCCCATACACCCTTGGGTGACACTATCGCCCAAGGCAACGAAAGTTACGGCACGTGCCTTAGGATCCTCCGCCTTCTCCTTCAACCGGTTCCGCAAGCGCTCGAATTTGTTATCGTCCATGTCATTTCACCTTGCCTCACTTGATTTTGTTCGCATGTATCCGTTTACTATAATCCTTTTTTACATGTTAAAATGGGCCTGCCAGATCAGCCCATCATCTTGACGTAAGGGAGAGGATCGCTTGCAGATTCGCGCCTTCGGTTACGATAATTCTCTTGACACGTCTCAGCCTGTACATGAGAACCTTTCTCTCTTCCCTATGGAGTCGAGAATCGGCGGTCTTCACCCTCAGCATCATGAATTACTGTATATTATCGAAGGAACCCTGAAAATTACGATTAACAACGTAACCTATCGGATGACGGGTCCCGCCGTCCTGCTTATCCCTTTGAATACCTCCCACCATTTACAATTCCTTTCCCTGAAGTATCGTTATGCCTATTGGGAACTGCAAGACGACGCTTACGAATCCTTTCCTGTCCCTGCCGACTGCGAGGCATGGAACCGCCTTCAGACTGAGCCGGACGGAAGCTTGCCTGCCGTTCGATTGGTCTATGAACGTATTCACGCGCTTCACCAGGTCCTGATCGCAGAATGGATGCGCAAGCAACCTGACCTGGCACGGCAAATCAGTTATTCCGACATCCAAGCCATCCTGGCTATTATCCGATCTGTGGCCAGGCCGGATACGAATCGTTACGGCAAGTCGAGTCAACTGCCGGACAATCGGATTGCTTCAACGTTGGAAACGATCGAGATTCTTGTCCGTTGGATGGAATCCAGCTACTGGGAGAATTTCACCTTGCAGAAGCTGTGCGAATATGCCCATTTGAATCCTTCCTACATGGTCCGCACCTTCAAAGCCTGCAAAGGCGTTTCTCCACTGCAATTTCTCAATAACCTTCGAATGAGCGCTGCCGAGAAGCACTTGCTGGAAAGCATGATGAGCGTTCAGGATATCGCGCACGCCACGGGTTTTCAGTCCATCCATTATTTTAGCCGCCTGTTCAAGCAGAAGTTCGGCAAAAGCCCCGCTCATTGGAGGAGCGAGCATAAGAAGACGACTTCGGTCTCGGACTAACGACTCCCCGATCGGCCGATTTTCAGTCTGGCCACCGGACTTCGCGGAAGGTGCCGGTCTCCGCGGACTCCTTGGCTTTCAGGCACAATAACGTGCTGTTCAAGCCATCCTTCAGCGAAGACACGGACGTTTGCGTCTTCCCCCGCATGAGCGAGATAAAATTGTCGAGCAGCGTAGAATCGCCCCCTGCATGGCCGACCGCCGTGGCTGCGTCATCGATCTCGTACGATTCGACTCGAGGCGTGTGATGCATAAATACTTGAATGCGGTTCGTCGCCCAATCGAATTCGACCGTCCCTTTGTACCCGAGAAACCTTGCGCCTCTTGCTGCCGCTTTTTTTCGGACAAAAAAGTTTTGCGAATAGGATACGTGCATGCCCGATTCATAAGAGACTAATGCACTTCCCGAATCCTCGTTGCCGGTATCCTCCGCGAAGCAGCAATAAGGGCCCAACGGTTCCTCGAATGCAAGTTTCCTAAGATTGTCCGGACTTTCCGGACACGTGCTCGTCTCTTCGCAGTCCTTGCATTGCAACCCTGCCCGCTTGTTCCCCTTGAAGATTTGTTTCGACGTCATCGCGCATACGGT
This sequence comes from Cohnella rhizosphaerae, assembly GCF_029525575.1. Classification (GTDB taxonomy): domain Bacteria; phylum Bacillota; class Bacilli; order Paenibacillales; family Paenibacillaceae; genus Cohnella; species Cohnella rhizosphaerae. The sequence continues at coordinate 1,193,491 of NZ_JAPDIA010000009.1, read as the reverse complement.
CACGGGCTTCAGCCCCAGAATATGATTAATATAATCGAAATCATGCGTCGCTTTTTTGTACGAACAGGCCTTGTGTCTCCGTCTCGTCGCGGAACCACCCATGATAATATATATTGCCGTAATTCACGTTATTTACGGCCTGTACATGCTCTACTGTTCCGATTTTTCCTGAATCGATAATTTCCTTGACCAGCTGCACATGATGCGTTACCCGCAGCGGGAACGACACGACCGTCTTGCTGCCGTACAAGGCATCCGCATCCCGCAGCTTTACCAGGTCCTCCATCGTTGTCGCAACCGGTTTCTCCAAATAAAGCGGAAGCTGTCTGGGCAACACTTTTAAGGCCATGGGGGTATGAAGGGAGCAGCGCGTTCCGACGAATACGCCGTCCAGCTCCTCGTTGTCCAGCATGTCATCCGCGTTACCGTAAAATGAAATCCCCGAAGGGTCGCCCCCGTCCGCTATCATCCGCTCCCGGATTTCATGATGGCGAACGTCGGCGATCGCTGTAATTCGGCAACTGCGATCCATCTCCTGCATCATGCCCAGCAGTCTTTTCACTTGATGACCGTACCCGATAACCCCTACTTTGATCATGCGTTTCCCTCCCGATGTCTCCATTTAGCCTTTGACTCCACCCATGGTGGCGCCTTCTATGATTCTTCTCTGAAATAACACGTAAACGATAACGGTAGGTATGATCGTGATGACAAGACCTGCCAGCAGCGTCACCCAATCCGCCTTGTATTCCATCATGGCATTGGCATTATACATGTTCACGCTAATCGGGTACTTGGCCGGATCGCTGATCAGAATAAAGGGGCCCAGGAAATCGTTGTACAGGCCCACGAACTTGAAGATGCCGATCGTGACGATGCCTGGCATGGATAGAGGCAGAATGATTTTGCGAAAAACCTGAAACAACGTGGCACCGTCAATAAATGCGCTTTCGTCCAGTTCCTTCGGCAAGGTGCGCATGAAGCTCCCGAGCAAGAGCAGTTCGAAGGCGCCGACCGGCAGACTCGCAAGCAGGACGAGTCCGTTCAGGCTGTCCGTCAGATTCAGTGCGCGCATCAACGTGTACTGGGATACGAGAATGTTGATGCCCGGCAGGAACAAAGAAAGCATGATGACACTCCACAGCAAGGATCGCAGCCTCCACTCAATCCGCGTGAAGGCGTAGGCATTCACCGTGGAAACGAACAAACTGATCAAAAGGCTCAGGCCGACATAGTATAGCGTGTTGACCGCCGAGCGACCGATGCCCAGACTTGTCCAAGCCTTCTCGTAATTGCTCCACTCCAGATGCTCGGGGAAGGCCCATATATCGGCGAAAAACGCTTGATTCGTTTTCAGAGATTGGTAGAATATCCAGAACAGCGGCAGCAGGATGGTAAGCGCCCAGAGGAACAGCACCATGCGCCATAACCATGAAGAAATCCCGGTTCTCATTCTCATGGAACCCCTCCTTTCAGTATTCGATGCTGTCTTTGGCGAAGAATTTGTCCAATATCAGCTTTAAACCGACGAGCAACACAAAGATCATCATACCGATCGTGGATGCATAACCGTAAATATGCTGGCCGAGATTCAGGCTGCCAAAGGCAAAGTTGAACATATACAGGGAGATGACATCCGTCGCGCCGCCTGGACCGCCTTGCGTCATAATAAACATATATTCAAAGCCTTTGATCACGGACAGCATCAGGAAAATGACCCCGACGCGAATGACGCCGGATAACAGAGGAAGTGTAATCTTCGAAAAACGCTGCATATGCGTAATACCGTCCAAAGTGGCGGATTCATACAGAGACTTCGGGATGCCTCGCATGGCGTTCATGAATATGACGACGTAGAAACCTGCATAACACCACACGTATAGCGGAATCATGGAGAGCAGCGCCGTTCCTTTGCTGCCAAGCCAATTATGTTCTCCCCCCAGGCCGAGCGCGCGAAGAATTCCGTTCAGCAAACCGAATGTGCCGTCATAAATAAATGACCAGACGAGCGCAATGACGACCAGGGACAAAACGTTCGGAAAAAAATAGAGTACCTTGTAGAACGAATTTTCCGCAAATGCCCGGTTTATGAGAAGATCGGCCAATACCAACGAGATGATAAGCGTAATTGGAATGACCGTAACGAGCAGAATCAGATTGTGCCCTAAGGCCCGCAAAATGAAAGGATCATGAAACAGCCGGATATAATTGTCCCATCCTACGAATGTTTTGGCGCCTATGCCGTCCCATTCCAGGAAGGAATAGTAGATGGAGAGGGCATTCGGATAGAGCGTGAATAGAACATAGGCCGCAAACGCCGGAGCTACGACAATGAAGAGAAAAATCGATTTTTGAAGCCGTGCGTTTTTTAACATAGGCATAGTGGTTTTCTCCCCCCGAATATCACGATTGAAAGGCAGTCCGGATGACTGCCTCTCGACCGCCAAGTAATCCGCTTACGCTTTGTTCTGGGCCTTTTTGTCTTTGGCAATGGCGTTCTGCAGCAGCTTCTCCGCGTCCTCCAGGATCGGTTCCGGATCTTCCTGTCCCGTCAACACGAGCGCCATATTGTCCACGATGACCTTGAGCGACGCCATATTATCGGGATCCGTGAGTTCGATCTTGCGATTTTTCAGTTCGAGTACGACCGGGTTATCCTTCAGGTACGTGGCGATCGATTTCTGCAGCGGCTTCATCTGATCCGCCCGCGTCTGGTCATCCAGGTAATCCTTGCGGAGCGGAAGCGCGCCGCCCTTCTCGACCAATACCTGCTGGATCTCATTCGACATGAGCGAGAGGAGGAACTGTTTGGCCCATTTCTTGTTCAAGTCAGGCTTGGCCGCCCATATCTCAAAGGAATAGCTCAATCCGTTCGTCACATAGATGGGGCCGTTCGGATTGTTCGTGAAAGGAACCGCCATATAGCCCCATTGGAAGCCGTCGGGAGCGGTTTCCTTCATCTCGTTCTCGATCCAGTCGCCTGAAGGCACCATCGCCGCTTTATGCTGAAGGACGAGCATTTGCGACTGCGTATGATTCATGCCTACGCTTTTCTTGCTGATATACCCCTTCTTCCCCATATCGTGCAGCCGCTTGTACACTTCGATGCTCTCCGGCGACGTATACTGCGGACCGTTATAATACTCGAAATCGTTGCGAAATTGTTTATTGCCTCGCTCGTCGGCAATCTCGAATATCTTCGTATCAAAGGCGAACTGCGCGTAATTGTATAAGCCCGCATATACGATCGGATCGATGCCCTTGCTCTGGATCGCTTCGCAAAGCTGGATAAATTCGTCATAGGTCTTGGGGTTTTTGTTCCAGCCGTTCTCGTCGAACAGCTTCTGATCGAAGAACATGCCTCCTACGTAGTTTGCGATCGGGAACACCCAGGCATTGTCTTTATAATACTTCTCGGGATCGTTGAAGCCCGGGACAATTAAATCGTTCAGCTTCCGGCCCGGCGCGTCGTCCGGCGACATCTCGAAAATATCCGTTACGGGCTCCAGCTTGTTGGCGTTTACATATTCCGTCCAGGTGGCTCCGTAGAACAAATCGAACATATCGTTATCGTTGCCTGCCGAAGCCTTGGTCGAGATGAGGTCGCCGATTTTCGGCGAAGCCGTAATATCGAATTGCACGTTCGGATACTTTTCCGTGAAGCGCTTGACGGCAAGGTCGAACCACTCTCTTCCATAGCCGGATTCGAGCAAGCCGACCTTTAATGTCACTTTTTCGTTTTTTTGGAAGTCCATTCTCATAATTGACCGCTTCCGAGGAAGCCTGCCCGCTCGCTGCCGGGGCCTGCGTGCCAGAAGCGTTACTCGCGTTCTGCGTTTCCTTCGTATTGGCGGTATTGGCGCATCCTGCAGCCATGAGTGCCGTACACAGTAACAACGAAAGACCAGCCGTTCTTTTGTTCATCTTTAGACCCTCCCGCGTATCTGTTGAAATGGTTAATAAGGGGCGGCTGCGAGCGTCCCGCTATTATCTACCGTGACTTTATAGCGCGTGCCGTTTGGCGCCTTCAGAATAAAGCCCTCGCCGGCCACGTCCAGCGACCGATTCAGTTCATTAATGAAAGAGTTGCGATAATTGCTGTCGACCGCCGTGCTGAACGCCATACCGGTTGCGAAAAGGGAGCCGACCTCGGCGGTCAACTTGATTTTGGCGTAAGCGGCATCGCCCGGAATGGCCGCCGTCACCATCAGATCCGTCCAGTTGACGTCGATGTCCACAGTCCCGAATAAATAGGTTTCCGTCGTAGCCGAAGCCGTGCCGTTCGCCTTGAACCAGAGAAGCTTGATCCCGGCATGACCGCCGCCGCCTATCCTTTTGGCCTTCATCCGGAATACGGCCAGCGAATTCGGGGTTACCGCGAAGGGCTGAGAAGTAATAAACGATTCGCCTGTCGCAACGACCTCAATGGCGCTCGCATAGCCGGGCGGAATATTCGAGGTGGTCTTACGGAAATAGACGACCCCCCGCGCCATACACATTCGTCCATGCCCAGCCGGATTTATTCGCCGTGTTGGCGCTTGTCGCCATATTCTCGCCGGTCGTATCGACAGAGGCAATCAAATTGACATAATCCTTCTTGTCGTGGATCGTTTGGCTCTGCATAGAGCCTCCCGCCGTATAGGTGAAGTGGGTATCCTGAACGAATACGCGGCTTCTTTCCTTTGATAAAGCAATGTAGTAAGGCGCCCATTCGCCTAAATCGCAGCGCGCGATGCTGACATGGTAATTCGGAGCGTTCCCCAGTCCGGATATGATGTAATTCGTCAAGTAGTCTCCTACTCCGGCGCTGCGAGACATCCGAACATTCTGAATTCTTAGAGAGCCCGTCGATCCCGGCACAACCTGGAACATGGGCAATCCGGAGTTGCCGCCCATAAATCCGCCGTGAACGACATCAAGCGTCACGTCTCCCTCGGCTTTTACCCATGTGCAGGGCATTTCCATGACGCAGTTCGATACGACGAGGTTGCGGCCCAGAAGCCCGCATCCCTCCAAGTATTCGACCTTTAACAGTTCGCTGTCTTCAACGGAGATCTGGCCGATCTTGCAAGTAATGAGGGTTGAATCCGGAATGCTGAACGGGTTGCCCGCTTGAAATATCCATTCCCTCTGATGACAATCGATCGTGCTTCCGGATATCTTGAGGAATCCGTTCGGCTGATTGCTGATGATGCAGTTCTGCAGGCTCCGGCAGCGAAAGCCGTACAAATAATTCTCGCTCTGCGGCGCATCGTGGGGACTCGGATCATCCAGCCATGCCCCGTACTGAATGCCTACGAGGATATCTCTGATGTACATGCCGTAAATATTAATGTAGCCGGCTTGGGGGAAATTGGGACGCGAATACCAATGGATCGCTGCACGGTAATTGCGGTTGAATTGTCCATTGATTTTAATATCGTACAGCTCCAGGTAGATGCCTGTAATTTTCAGTATCGCATCCTTGTCTGACGCGGAGTCTCCGCTTCCTGAGACTCCGATTAGCCAATACCCGTTAAAGTTAATCGTCTGCGTGTCGCCTTTCATCTCTACCGATTTGACGTAGTAGTTCCGCGTAAAGAGGACTGTATGACCGGAGTCGAATGCGGCTTGAACGGCCAAGGTGTCGTCCGGGTCGGTATCGACCTTGTAGAAATCCGGCGTAACGGCACGGCGGCCGAATTCCTGATCAATGAGGTCGAAGTTCGCGTTGACATCGGTGACGTCCAGCGGGTCTGTCTTCTTGAGCTTCAAGTTCGTCGTAAGCGCTGTAGAGCTAGCGTAAGAAAGCTTGGCGCCTGTCATCAAGGAGAGCCCGGTCAATCCCAGCACCGTCATCATTTTCCTGCGGCTGATGGGCGACATGAGCGCTTTGTCTAATCTGCTAAGCGGCTCCGAAGCGCTATTCAATTCATCAATAGAAGGCCGGTCGTTATTCGACATTTAATCATTCCTCCTTGGATGTATCGATTCAAATTGTCTCATCCATCCTGCTATGCAGCGGTAAACCAGTCCGATTCTCGACTTTCACCTTGTAGCCCGGAGGAGCGTCAATCCGATATTCCACGCGCCCGCTTGCCTTGGTCCACGCTACGCGGATCGCTCCGCCCTCTAACGGCAGCACCCCCTTACAGCATGAAATTTCCAGATCGTTCAATCTTAGCGTAATGCTTCTGGCGATCGGGTCAATTTGATAGACGCCTAGCACATCGCGTATCAGGCTGTGTACGACATGCGAAGCGAATCCGTGATTGCAGCTGGCGTAATCCCCGTCATTCTCCCAGAGCGTCCCGGTTCGTTCCGCCATATACAGCAGGTAATCCGCAGATTCATCCAGCGACTGCTGTACGTATCCGTAGCGGGCCAGCAATTCTAGGCGTAAGTAATTCCCGATAAAAGCATTCGCTTCGTGAACATCCGGATAGGCATTCGTCCGCTTCCTGGATGGCCCAAACCCGGTGAGCAGCGTATGCCACAGCTCGGGATCTCTCTCGGGATCGGCTGTGCCGAAATAGAACGCATAATACTGACAAACCTCGCTCTTATTCGGAGTTTGGACTAACCGGCCATCCTCTCTCACTGCATGGTCAATGAAAAAGCTTCCGTTGAAGGACTGCTCACGAATAGCCTGATTCACCCGCTCGGCCTCTTGCAGGAGATGCGGCAAACGATAGAGTCGTCCAGCGGCGGCAAGCGAAGCGGCATAAAGCATATTGCTAGGATAATTGACGTCCTGTACGAATTCGTTCGCCTTGGACCACTCCAGGAATACCCAGCCTTCAAGACGCTCCAGCAGTCCGTCTTCGTTCTTGAACCGTTCGAAGTAATCGAATAATTCAAGGATTCTCGCCCGCATCGCTTCGATCAACTGCCGGTCTCCGCTCCGTTCCAGATATTCCTCCAGTTGGATCACGAACCATAGCGACCAATTCGGAATAAACACGCCATCGTAATGGTCCGCCGGGTAGCACATCGGGAGCATACCTTCAGGTAAATGCGGAAAGCCATCGGGCAAAAGGTAATTCTCGAAGAAGGCTCGCTCCACCTTCGTCTGACCTGTCAGGCTGAACGCCGCCCGTCCCATGAAGTAGCTGTCGCAGAGCCATCCGGCCCGCTCCCTTGACGGGCAATCCATGAACAGATCGACAACGTTCTGGCGGAAAGTTTCCCTTCCTGCTTCGAATATCACATTGAGCCGTTCGTCGCCGGATTCAAACTGCGCTTTGCCGGCAGCGGCGTTGGCGTACTCCCTCATATAAACCTCGGATACCTCGCACGCCCCTTCGGCTGCGATCCACTTCATATAACGCAGCGTATACGGCTCGAACGATTCCAGCCTGTAGGTTCCCGGCTCAAGCTCATATCGCAGGGCATTCACGCAACCGAACCGCAAAAAATCAACGTCGTCCTCCCGCAGCACCTCGTCGAACGTAATGTACAGCAATGTACGAATGCGGCATCGAACAGTGCTTCCGATGAACCCGGTCCTGTTGATTCCCATATCCATAATCCCGAACTCGTTGGGCTTGAGCTTCAGCGAGCTGCCTTGCGCAAGCGGCTGCCGAATGATACGAAGGCTATGAGCCGGCAGATCGGTCAACTCATCCGACAGAATGAAGGCCAGTTGTTCCATTTCATAACCTCCCAGGAGAGGTCCAATATCCGTGAGAGATCGATCTCGCCAATATACGCCTTGCGATTTGCGGCGGGCAACTTCACCTCTTGCGTATAGCGCAATCGGATGGCGCACGGTGAACGCAGCCAAGGGAACATCTCTTGGAATCATCAGCTTTTCGTTTGTCTCCGCGCAGATGACGGCATCGAATGGTGCGCTCATGTCCGAGCGCCAGCGATCGAAACCCGATTGGAGCGCGTATGCCTCGACAAAAGTTCTCTGAAAGCTGAATCGCTGCACCTTCTGAATGCGTTCCTTTAACAGAGCCGCCTCAAATCCGCGCTCGGCCGTCGTAGCGAGAAGGACCTCCGTGCCGGCCCGAACTTCCGCTTGCACAAAAGAAGGCTGATCGAGTACGTAATAGCTGTTGATATTGTAGCCCGCGACTTCTATAGCAATGATGTTGTCGCCCTCGTTCGCATGTTCGCTCAGGTCCCATACATCGACCCGGTAGTGTCCATGGGGTCCTCGGGCGGGACCGTGCCCAACGAACCGGCCGTTCAAATAGCAGCGATACAGGGTCGATGCGGCGATGTGGAGCGTTAATCTGTCGTCCTTGCGCTTGGCTGCCACGCCCCTGAACCCGGCGGTCAGATTTCTGTCCAGCTCTCGATCCTTCGGCCAAATGGGTCTGGCTGAACGGAAATGCGCATGATTCGCTTTCTTGCTCAACCTATGCTTCCTCCTCGCATCCCGTATGGTTCCAGCCCTTTTCCTGTATGGTTCCAAGCCCTCTTCCTGTATGGTTCCAAGCCCTCTTCCTGTGCGGCGGCATAGTTACGACTTCCAATTCAGCACGACGCCAAGACAGGATTGTCTCGGATCGAGAATAAGCGCCCAGGCTTCTTCGGCACGTTCCACCGGGTACCGGTGCGTAATAAGCGGCTCTGTCGGAAGCCAGCCTTCCGTAATGCCCTGCAGCGTGGCATCCATTCGTTCCCGGTCCCAGCCGGAAGGACTATGCAGCGTAATCTCTTGGGCACGCAGCGATTGGATATCAATCATCCCTTCATTGCCCAGGAAGCCTGCGGATACAAGGTGACTGTTGTGCTTCATCAGCGGTTGAAGCGCCTTAACCGAATCCAGCGAGCCAACCGTATCTACAACGACGGCAATGGCTCCGCTGTCCTCATGAAGCGCATCGGCGGCTCGCGTTATGCGAGTATTGACCTTGGCAACCCGATCCGGCAGCAGGTTTAACCGTTCATCGTGCCTGCCAAGCACCGTCACCCGCGCGCCTCTATGAAGCAGCGTATGGGCTGCCCATTGCCCGACAAGTCCGTCCCCGATCACGACTGCGCAAGCTCCGGCACGAATGTCCGGTCTCGATCCGCAGTTGTATCCGACTTGAGTCAATACCATCCCGGAGTAGGCTTCCGCATTGACGTCTTGGGGAAGCTTCCATACCTGGCTGACGTGGGTAACCGCCGGAGAGACATGGCCGCCGCTCGGAAATGCCATGCCGTTCACGCGGCCCATGGTCGCGAATACCCGATCGCCCGGCTTGAATTCCTGCACCTGAACGCCTGCCGCTACGATGACGCCGACCTTTTGATAGCCGTTAATCTGGGGAAAAGGCTCAGGGTCGCCTTCCCTGTAAGGAGTCTCGCCCGCGATTCGGTCGCACCGGAGAAAGGACGATTCCGTGCCGATACTGATCCAGGAATGCTCGACATCGATAACGACTTCATCGGCTAGCGGTTCGGGAATGTCCACATCCTGATAAGAGACCTTTAATCTGCCGGTAAAGACTACGCCCTTGCCCTTCATGCCGGTTCTTCCTTGGCGGCAAGCCGCGGCGGATTGTCCCGGATGATCGCCAGCCGATAGAAAATCGGTCTGCGGACAGAAGAACACTTTTATCGCTTCCTGCCGGTTCAACAGCTCAACGGCTTGGCCATAATCCGCGAAAGACGCGTGATGGGTTTGGAGGCATTCGGTGTTGAGCCCCTTGTTCACGACAAGATCGATTAGTAGTTGATGATCCCGCGGACCTACGGGCCTGTATTTATACGATTCCAGCTTGGTACCCCGCGCCCACAAGTTTTCAGGATAAGTAATGTCTCCGCGCAGCACCCCGAAGATGACGACATGCTCGTTCACATGAGAGAGTACATTTTGAATCGAAGAGGCCGCGCCCACGCAGTCGTATCCGAGGTCAAAACGCACATCCTGCAATTCGTTCGCATGCATGACCGTACCAATGCCCAGATTCCGAACGTATTGAATCCTGCTTTCGCTTAGATCGATACCGACGACCCGGGAAGCTCCCCACAAGCGAGCCACCTGTACCGCCAGAATGCCGGCAGGTCCGAGACCCGACACCAGCAGCGACTTTCCTCTGAGATCGCCGAGCTGCATTAACCCGATGACCACGCATTTCAACAGCTCGAACGACACCGCCTGCTTAAGCGTTATGCTGTCGGGAAGCTTGATCAGCTCTTCTTCGCGGTAAGCGGCGAACTGTGCATAGGCTCCTTTGGGGACGATATGCTCCAGGGCCGCGACGCGATCTCCAACGGCGAAGCGGTATACGCCTGGCCCCACGGCTTTGACGACGCCCGCCATCTCATGCCCCGGAAAACCGATCGGCAGCGGATATTCCGGAGCTTCGTCATAATTGAACATATCTCGCCCGGCCATCATGTTCATGTCCCAGCGCGGGCAAGTCGACACCATTTGGATTTCTACCAGCACCTGATGATCCTGAATATTGGGCATTTCCGCATCCACGATTCGGAATTGCCCGGCACCGACGATTTGCAACGCTTTCATTGCTGTTCCTCCCTGCTTCCATTTCGATGAATAGCCTTTCGATTAGTCTTATCCTACTGTGAAAACAAGGCAACGTCTTTGCAGAGTTTATTGTTTATGAGGCGTAAGGCAGGGCTTTCTTCGGGCATCCGGACGGCGTTTGCGACACAGCGTTTGCACAAAACTGACTTTGCTCGCCGATGGTTCATTTATCCGGCGATTCACTTTTGCGCTCATTCCGGGTTGATATAAAAAAAAGCCTTGAACTTCAACATGACATTGAAGTTCAAAACCCAGTCGCCAAAAAACGGATTACGCTTCATGCAACGCCTCTCGGCGCTCCAATGTCCGTTGTCTTCTTCCAAAGGCAAGCTTGGACAAGAATACGCTGACTTCATATAGCAGCACGAGCGGTAGTGCGACGAGTAAATCCGATACAACGTCCGGCGGCGTAACCATTACGCCGATCGCGATCAAAATAAGCCAAGCAATTTTCCTTATCCTCACAAGCAGTGCAGGGCTTAGAATACCGATACGGCTCAAGAATAAAATGACGAGCGGAAGTTCGAACAACAGAGAGATCGGCAGCAATAGGTTGATCAAGAACGAAAAATATTGCGACGCCCCGTATGTCTGCTCAAGCCCCAAATTGATCGTAACCTTCTCCGTGAACACGAATGCCATCGGAAAAACGACAAAATAAGAGAAAGCCAAGCCGACGAGAAACATGACAAGCGCCCAAGGAACGAATAAGAGCGTCGCCATCCGCTCTTTTTCCCCTAACGCCGGTTTCGCGAATAACCACAGCTGGAACATGGCGAATGGAATCGCTGCGACGAATGAGATTAAAAAAAGCAAATTTCATATAAAGACCGATGGCATCCCAAGGTGAAAACGCGTGCAGATTCAAGTTCTTCGACGGCGCCGCTTCCACCAAATAATCGAATACAGGCTGAGAACCGAACATGCCCCCCGATAAGGCCGATAACGAATACGATTAAGCAAAAAATAATCCGTTTGCGCAATTCGCCCAGATGATCCGTGAGCGGCATCCATTCGTCACTGCGTTGTGCGCTTTGGTTTTCGGCCATCTATCACTTTTCGCCCCCGCGACAATGAGGCCGCCCCTAAAGCGAAAAGTCGTTTCGCATCGAGAAGCGGCCCCATGAAATTTTGTTCGTTACACAATCGCTTTATTCCGGCAGTCTCCGTTCCGCTTTCGTCAGCTCAGCCTGTTCCGGATAAATGTCGACACTGCTTGCAGGTTTCGTATCGATTAATAAATCGTTAGCGCCCTTCTTGAATTCGCGCAACGTGCGACCGAATGCTTTGCCAAGTTCAGGGAGCTTGTTCGGTCCGAATAACAGCAACGCGATCAACACAAGCAATATGATGCCGGATGTACCGATACCGCCCATCGTATTCCCTCCGTTCTCATTTATATATTATTGCTTTTGCTTAGTTGTATCGTACTGCATGAACGAATGGGCGTCTTTGCAGGTCTTGGACTTTTCCACCGATTTCGAAGGCTTATTTTTTCTTGCCGTGCCGTCGATTCGTCTTCTTCAGTTGCACGATTTTGACAATGTTAAGTAAATGCAGTGTACCGCAAGTGCAATCGGAAAGCTTCGACAAAGTCGCCGTTCAATAATGAGATGACGTAGCGCAAGAAGCAGGCTGTTTCGACAGCCTGCTTTAATATCGTATGGGAGAGTACTGCCCTGTTTTTCCGATCGATCTTGGCTCGCAAGACGGGCGCTCGATTTGGCGAAGCAAGCGAACGGCGCGCTGGGCCATGTCGATTTGCTCGTCAATAACGCGGGCATTTGCGAGTTTGCGGATTTCTTGAATGAACCGATCGACAGGATGGATCGGATGATCGCATCAATTATCGCGCGCCGATCAATTTGATGCGTGAATTTTCCAATCTTATGTTCGATAATGGTATCAAAGGGGCGATGATCAATATCAGTCGGTCCCGCGGGACCCGCGCTTATCCTGGCGATGCCATTACGGCGGAGTGATTCTTCCGGGCATGCCGGAAGACGGAAAGAACAACTGGGGCGCGCATTTCAAGCCTGCGTCGGCGTCTTCGTCGAAGGACAATCAGGAGGGGGAATCTTAAATGAACAAATTGAGCATCACGAACGTAAAGACAATTCTGACTGCGCCTGACAACATCAATCTGGTCGTCGTGAAGATCGAAACGTCCGAGCCGGGCCTGTACGGATTAGGCTGCGCGACTTTTACGCAACGCTATTTAGCCGTGGCCAGCGCGATCGAGGATTACATGAAGCCGTTCCTCATCGGCAAAGATCCGCGCCGAATCGAAGATATTTGGCAAACCGCCATGGTCAGCTCCTATTGGCGCAACGGGCCGGTACTGAATAACGCGGTTTCGGGCGTCGATATGGCGCTTTGGGATATCAAGGGGGAAGCTGGCGAATATGCCGGTGTACGAGCTTCTGGGTGGCAAGGTTCGCGAAGCGGCCGCGGTATACCGTCACGCGGACGGACGCGACTTCAGCGAGCTGGAAGACAACGTCCGCAGATACATGGCGGACGGCATTCGCCACGTTCGTTGCCAGTTCGGCGGCTACGGCGGCCGCCATGACGTAAAGCCGCCGGAAGGCGCGCTGCCTGGCGCGTATTTCGATCCGGACGCCTACGCGCGCAGCGTGCCGAAGATGTTCGAGCACATCCGCGTGAACGTCGGGGAAGAACTCGAATTGATTCACGATATTCATGAACGGCTGTCCATCAGCGAAGCGGTGCGCCTCGCGAAGAACGTCGAGCCCTATCGGCTGTTCTATTTAGAAGATGCGTTAGCGCCGGAGCAATTGGAGGGATTCAAGCGGATCCGCGCGCAATGCGCGACGCCGATCGCGATGGGCGAGCTGTTCGTGCATCCGATGGAATGGGTGCCTCTTATCTCGCAAGGGCTGATCGACTTCATCCGATGCCACGTCAGCGCCATCGGAGGCATCACGCCGGCGCGGAAACTCGCGGCGCTGTCCGAAGCGTTCGGCGTGCGCACCGCTTGGCATGGACCGGGCGACGTATCGCCGATCGGCCACGCCGCGAACCTGCATCTCAACTTGGCGACGCCGAACTTCGGCATCCAGGAATGGAACCAATTTTCCGAGCGCGCGCAAGAAGTGTTCGTCGGTACGCCGCAGCTTCGTCAAGGATATGCCTTCGCGAACGAAAAGCCTGGCCTGGGAATCGAGCTGAACGAAGCGCTTGCGGCGAAGTATCCGTGCCGCAACGACTTGCCGGAATGGACGCTGGCAAGGCTGCCGGACGGTTCTCCGGGACGCCCTTAATCCGATAACGCAACGACCGCTTGCCTGATATTCCACAGGTGAGCGGTCCTTTTTTACTTTTCCAAAGCAATAAGTATGCTTCCAAAAAAGAAGATCCGCAGCCGGGCAAGAAGTACAGCTGGCGATAAGGCTGCTACGTTAAATGGCACGCGTGATCTATAATTATGACGCCACCCAATTGACTCTTTCCAATCAATTGACTCTTCGGTTCGGGAAGTGTATGATGAAATTAAAACCTGGTACTAATACCTGGAGCCAATCCAAGGAGGAATCTGCCATGCCGCTCCAATCCCGTTCCGCCATCACCGCGATCGGCAGCCATGTGCCGCAGCGCATCCTGAACAATGAAGAGCTGTCCGCCATGGTCGATACGAACGACGAGTGGATCGTCCGCCGCACGGGGATCAGCGAGCGCCGTATCGCCGCCGAGGACGAGTTCGCGAGCCATCTCGCCATCGCCGCCGTGCGCGATCTGCTGCGCAGATACCCGACCTCGACCGACGATATCGACGGCGTGCTGGTCGCCACTACGACGCCGGACAATCCGTTTCCGTCGGTCGCCTCGCGCGTGCAGGCGGCGTTCGGCTTCAAGGCCGCGCTGGCGTTCGACCTGAACGCGGCGTGCGCGGGCTTCGTCTCCGCGCTTCAGACGGCGAACGGGTTGATACTGACCGGCATGTACCGCAAGATTCTCGTGATCGGCTGCGAGACGCTTAGCAAGATTACGGATTACGCGGATCGCTCCACCTGCATCTTGTTCGGCGACGGCGCCGGCGCCGTGCTCGTCGAGCGGTCGGACGAGGGCCGGTTTCTGGCGTCGCACGCCGTCACGGACGGCAGCGGCGGCATCCACGTCTACGCCTCGGGCCTGTCGAGCGACTGGAACGGCCAGCCGCTCGAAGGCGGCGGCCGCATCGTGCAGAACGGCCGCGAGGTATACAAGTGGGCGCTCTCCACCGTGCCGGACGGCGTGCGAAGCCTGCTGCGGGACAGCGGGCTCGCCGCAGAGGCGCTCGATTGGATCGTGCCGCACAGCGCGAACCTGCGCATGATCGAGGCGATCTGCGAGCGGCTCGGCATGCCTTACGAGCGTGCGTTGACGAGCGCCGCCGAGTACGGCAATACGTCGGCCGCATCGATCCCGCTGGCGCTCGACCTCGCCGTGAAGGACGGCCGGCTTGCCGCCGGACAGACGGTCGCGCTGTACGGGTTCGGCAGCGGCCTGACGCAGGCGGGCTTGCTGGTGCGCTGGACCCTTTGATCCGGCGCGGGCGGATGTAGCGCGAGCGATGCACATCGTTCTCATTTGCGTCAACCCGCATGCCTTCCCGCCTATCTTCGTCCTGTGCTATCGCGCAAAAGTGCATCATCAAACACGGGTATGGCGTTTTTGGGGATCTATCGCGCAAAAGTGCGCGGTAGATCCCCCTCTTTTTTAGCGAGAAACTCGATGTTTCGGAGAAAAATGCTGCGCTTTTGCGCGATAGACGGAAAGCGACGAACGGATGCGGCCCTCGATCGTGCACTTTTGCGCGATAGCTCTCTGTACGCGAACTCACTTAATCGATTGACGATTTGCAAAGACGCCGCGGCGAAATAAAACGCCGGGCGTCTTTTTTGTTCGACTTCGTTATCTGCCTCTGCCGACCGTCGGCCGCAGCGCGCCGAGCAGCCGGCTCAGGCTGCCCCTGTACTTGGCCGCCGTCGCCATGAATTCCGCCTCCGCTTTACCTTGGTTGAGGATCGTCCCCATCCCGGCATGCTTGCGGTATTCCGTCAACGGTTCGTTCATATAGGTAGGCGGGTAGCCGGCCAGAATCGCGCGAATCCACAGATCGTAGTCATGGGTAAAAACCGCGCTTTCGTCGAAGCCGCCGAGCTGCTCGAACAGCGCCTTGCGCATCATCACCGTACAGCCGTTGATCGCATTCGAGCGCAGCAGCGACCGGTAGAAGTCGTACCGGCTCTCGAAGGCGAGCCGTACCGGCTTCGGACCGGGCACGCCTGCGGCATTGATCGTGCGGAAAGCGGTGTGGCTGATCGCGGACCCCGTCCGCTCCATATGATCAAGCTGGCGCGCGAGCTTGCCCGGCAGCCATCGGTCGTCCGAGCTGAGCCAGGCGACGTATTCGCCGCGCGCCATGCGAAAGCCGTGGTTCAGCGCGCTCGCCGTCCCCCCCGTTCGCCTTGCCGAGTACATGAATGCGGTCCCGGAAGCGCTGGAGCCGCCACGCTTCCCGCGTCGATCCGTCGTCGACGACGATGACCTCCAGCCCCTCGATGCGCTGGGCCAGCACGCTCTCGACCGCTTCTCCGATGTACTTATCGTTATAAAAAGGAATGACGGCGGTCACCTTCGGCCGGGCTGCGCCCGGGCCGTCCTCCAGGCTGCCGGATTTCCCGGCGTGCGGGCTGTTCATGCCGGTTCCACCCTTCCGGTAAATTCAAGATGCTTAAGCCGATTCGTCCGCCCGCTCCCGCTCGGACTGCAGCGTATCGGCGATCGAACGCTCGAACGGGACCGCTGGCTGCCAGCCGAGCTCGCGGATCGCGTCCGCGCGCCGCGCCTGCGGCGACGGACCGCCAGCCGTGCCGATCTCCCAGCGCAGCGGCACGCGGCTCGCCCGGTCGAACGCCGCCTTCACCTCGCCGAGGCTGCGCAGCGTGCCGGACTCCAGCGCGTAGCGGACGCCCGGCTCCCCCCGTCCGCAGCAGCGTCGCGTACGCGGCGGCGGCATCGCGTACGTCGAGAAAATCGCGCCGCTCCTCCAGCGAGGACAGGCGGAACGGCGCCGGCTCCCGCCCCCTCTCCGCGTCCCGTTCGCAGGCCGCGGCCCAGCGCGCGATCTTGCCGCAGATGCCGGCGCTGCCGCCGGGCCCGATCAGATTGCACGGCTCCGCGACGATCACCTGCTGGCCGTACCAGTGCTGCCAGGCCAGCGCAGCCGTCACCTGCAGCGCCTTGCTGAAGCCGTACGGATGCAGCGTGCGCGTCAGATCTTCGTCCGGACGCGGGCTCAGCATCGAACCGATGACCAGCGTCCGGCAATCCGGGAGCGCGCGGGCGGCTTCAAGCACGTAGACGGTCGACAGCAGGTTGGCGGCCAGCGCCAGATCGGGCGCGCGCCACGATTCGTCGACCGCATTGCGGCCGGCGAGATGCAGCACGGCGTCGGGTCGAACCCGATCGAGCAGCGACCGGACGGACGCGCGGTCCGTCAGATCGCAGGCAAGCTCGACTGCGGCGCCCGCAACGGGCCGACGTCCGGCTGCGGGCGCGCGCGGAGAGACGACGGCCGTGATCTCCATGCCCGCCAACGCCAGCCGTTCGCTCGCATGCCGGCCGCTGAAGCCCGCGGCGCCGGTGACGACGACCCGCATCAATCCGCGCCGCCCGCCATCCACTGCCGCAGCTCCGCCAGCATCTGCGCATAGCCCGGCGGCCGGTAGTCGAAGCCGCTCGCCGTCGGCGCCAGCGTGCGGTCGATCGCCGGCTCCGTCGCCGGCACGATACGGACGTCCGTTTTCCAGAATGTATCGGCGAACAGGCCGAGCAGTTCATGCTTGCTCACCGCTTCGGGCGCCGTCAGATGCACCAGACCGCCTACGTTCGGATTGGCGATCCCCCATTCCACCGCTTTAGCCAGCTCCAGCGTCGTCACGCCGTTCCATCTAACGTTGACGTAGCCGGGCACGCTGCCCTTGCTGCCAAGGAACCACTTGAGCAGGCCGACGCCTTGATCGCGCAGCTCCGGCCCGACGATCGAGGTGCGCAGCGTCAGGCAAGCGGGATCCGCGATCTCGCCGAGCGCCTTGCTGCGCGCGTATACCGTCACGCCGTCCGGCTGCTCCGTCTCGGTGTAGCCGCCCCGGTCGCCAAGGAATACGCAGTCCGAGCTGATGTGGATCAGCCTGCCGCCTTCGCGCCTGCACAGATGCCGCAGCCAGTGCGGCAGCAGGCCGTTCACGAGATAGGCGTCCAGCGGATGCTCCTCGGCCTGCCGGTTCAGCACGCCGACCGCGTTGACGATCGCGTCTGGCCGCACCTCGGCGACCGCGTCCGCCACCTGTTCGAATCGGCGAACGTCCAGCAGACGGACGCCAAGCGCCGCCCGCCCGCCTTCGCCGTTTTCGCCGATTCCGCTTTCGCCCCCCCGCCAGGTTCCCAATCCCGCCGCACGCGCTTTGAACGACCGGGATATCCGCTGCCGAACGGACCGTCACCGTCACTTCATAACCGTCTCGCGATTGCAGATAGGCCGCGATCGCATGCCCTGCCATCCCGGTTCCGCCGAGCACCAGCACTCTCATTGGAGGAATCCCCCTCTCACCAGCATGCTCCGGATTTCATCGTAGTTCATGAGCCCCGTTCCCGAGCTGTAGCTGTGCAGCTCCGCCCGCGGATAGGCGTCGTAGTGCGCCTGTAGGCCTTCGAGCTCGAGCGTGGGCAGAATGACCAGATATTCGTCGTCGTATTCGACGGTACTCTGGCTCTCGTATTCGGTGAGCAAAATCTCGTCGAGCTTCTCGCCCGGGCGTACGCCCGTCTCCACGATCTCGGCGGACCTCCCCATGGCGTCCATGAGCACCTCGGCGAGATCGACGATCCGGCAGGTCGGCATTTTCATGACGAAAATCTCTCCGCCCACGCTCACCTCCACCGCCTTGAACAGCAGCTTGATCGCGTCCTGAAGCGTGAGGAAGAAGCGCGTCATGTCCCGGTGGGTCAGATTGACCTGGCCGCGGTTTTTGATATGGTCCATGAACAGGTGAATGACGCTGCCGTTCGTGCCGAGCACATTGCCGCCGCGTACGCAGACGAACTTCGTGTCGGACTTCAGCAGGTTCGCGTACACGATTAGCTTTTCGCCGATCGCCTTGGTCATGCCGTAAAAGTTGGACGGATTCGCCGCCTTGTCGGTCGAGATGTTGATGACGCGTCCCACTTTGTTTTCGATCGCCGCCTCGACGACGTTTTGCGTTCCGAGCACGTTCGTCTTGAGCGCTTCGTACGGCTGGATCTCGCACACGGGCACATGCTTCAGCGCAGCCAGGTGGAACAGAATATCCACGCCCTGGCAAGCCTTGGAGAGCGCCTCGCGGTCCCGCACGTCCCCGATGAAAAAAGTCAGCCGGGGATCCTCGAACTCGCGGCTCATCGCCACCTGGCTGGATTCGCTTCGCGAATAGACGATGATCTCCTTCGGCCCGAGCGTCAATAGCTGACGCACCAGCTCATGCCCCCATGAGCCGGTGCCCCCGGTTACGAGGATGCGTTTCCCCTCATACATCCATCATCCCTCCAAGCACGTATTTGGCCACCTTTGCAGATACTTGACGGTCCCCATAGCCCTCAGGCAGCTGCCAGCCCGCGCCGAGACGAATCATCGCGTCCGCGGACCTGGCGATCGCGCGCGCCTCGACGCCGGACACGATGTTGCTGCCGCAATCGACCGTCTCCGGGCGCTCGGTCGTCCGCCGCACCGTGACCGCGGGCACCTGGAAGATGCAGCATTCCTCCTGAACCGTCCCGCTGTCGGTCAGTACGCAGCGCGCGCTGCGCTCCAACCGCACAAAGTCGAAAAAGCCGAACGGCTCGTGGAACTCGAGCAGCGGGTGGATCAGCTCGGCCATGTCCGTCGTGAGGCGCGAGCGCGTCCGCGGATGCAGGCTGCAGATGAGCCGCATCCCCTGCTGCTCCGCCGTCATGCCGAGGCCGGTCACGATCTCCCGCAGCCGTCCCGGATCGTCGACGTTTTCCGCGCGATGGATCGTGGCGAGCAGATAGCCGCCGGGCTGCAGCTTCAGCCGCTCCAGCACGTCGCTGGCGTCGATTTTCGGCTTGTAGTGCTCGAGCACCTCGAAGATCGGATTGCCCGTCTTGAAAATCCGCGCGACGGGAAAGCCCTCGCGCAGCAGGTTTTGCTTGCTGTTTTCCGTATAAGGGAGATTGGCGGTCGACACCGCGTCGATGATGCGGCGATTTTTCTCCTCCGGCACGGCCAGATCGAAGCAGCGGTTGCCCGCCTCCATATGCACGACCGGAAAGCCGAGCCGCTCCGCAAGCACCGCGCACAGCGCGCTGTTCGTGTCGCCGAGCAGCAGCACGCGGTCCGGCCGCTCGCGCAGCAGCACTTCCTCGACCGCGGCGAACGTGGCGGACAGCTGGGCCCCGACCGTTTCCTTGCGCGCCGCGATTTGAACGTCGGGCTGCCGAAGCGCCATTTCCTCGTAGAAAATGTCATTCAGCCTCGGCGAGAAATTTTGCCCGGTATGCACGATCACGTGACGACTCGAGAGATCGTCCAGAAGGCGCGTGAGCAGGCTGAGCCGGATAACCTCCGGCCGCGTGCCCAGGATCGTGACGACTCGCATGCCATCATCTTCCTTTCCTTTTCCTCGCAGATGTTGACTTTCTTCTCCTGCGTCCGCCGCTTCGCCCGGCGATTCGCCTGCGGCCGCGTCCCCCGCGGCGGACGGCGCCCGAACGCATCCCGCGAATCCGGGAGCGACCGCGCTTCCGCAGGCGCCGGCGTCCCCGCCGCGGCCTGCGGCTCGCCGCTTCGATCAGCGGCTCCCCGTCCGGGATGAAGTCGAGGACAAGCTCCGGAACGTCCCGGATGTCCTCGAAGCGGAAGCCGTGATCCCGCAGCGCCTTCGGCGTGGTGAAGGGACGCTTGCGGCCGTTCTGGATCAGGTACACCGTGCCCTTGCCCGCGCCGCGCAGAAGCCCCTGCTGCGGAATCTCGGGCTGCGGCGCCTCCGGCCGGGCGGACGCCGGCGGCGGCAGACGCCGGAGCCAGGCGCCGAGCGCCTCGCGGAATCGCCCGACGCTAAAGCGCTCCGCCGCGAGTCTGGCGTTGTTCGCGCCGAGCGACTGGCGCAGCGCCGGATCGCTTAGCAGCATGGAAAGCCGTTCCGTCAGCCCCTGCGTATGCCCCGTCGTCACGAGCCACGCGCCGGCCTCCGCCTGCTCGAGAATTTCGCGCAGTCCGCCCGCCGCAAAGGCGACGACCGGCTTGCCGAACATCATCCCCTCGAGCGCGGTCATGCCGAAGCCCTCCGGGACGAGGCTCGGGACGACGACCGCATCCATCGGGGCGTAGATTTCCTCGATCTGCTCGCGGAATTCCATCCAGGCGAAGCGGCTGCTCAGATCCTGGCGCCAGATGAACTCCCGGCACATATGGACATACGCTTCGTCGACCGACTTGCCGACGATCATCGCGCGTACGCCCGGGTGCTGCTTCATGAGCGGGACCATCGCGTGGACGAACTCGAGCAGTCCCTTGTTCGGATAGATCGTGGCGGCCACGAAGCCGGCCACGAAGTTTTCCTCGCCGAAGCCGAGACGGCTGCGCTGGCGCGCGCGGATGTCCGGCCATCGCTCCGGAGCGTGGGCGGACGGCTCGACGTACGGCCGCAGCACGACCGTCTTGCCGCCCGCGCCGGATTCGCGGTAAGGCTCCAGCACGCTGTCCGAGATGCCGACGATCAGCTGGCTGTATAGACTCACGATCGCAGCGGCCTGCGGCCGGTGCGGCGCATTTCGCATCGTCTCCATGACCGACCAGATCGTCGGAATGCCAAGAGAAGTCGCGGCCATCGCGGGCATCGGATGCACGGTCGTGTTGGTCCAGACGTAATCCGGCGACTCGCGGAGCATCAGGAAGACGAGCGGCTCCCACGCCGGATGCGACGGCAGCGCGCCGATCTCGGCGTCCACCTGGGGCAGCGCGCTGAACAGCGCAAGGCTGAGCGGCAGCTCCATTTCAATCGTCCCGATCCCGGCGGCGCGCGCCTGCGCGGCGAGCACGCCCTCCTGCGGCACGACCAGCCTGCAGTCGAAGTGCGCCGCGAGCTCGCGGATGAAGAGGAGGAACAGCTTTTCCGCTCCGGTCATCACGTCGACGCCGCTGAGATGGGAGAATAGAAGCAGCTTCGGCTTTGGGCCCACGGCGCCTCATCTCCTTTAGTAGAAAGTTAGGCCAGCGGCATCGTGGCCAGGTCCAGCAGCTGCGACAGGCGGGACACGTACGTGTGGTCGCGCAGCGTCCGGTGCAGTCCGCGAAGCGCGATCTGCCGCCGCTCTTCTTCGTGCGAGAGGTAGTAATCCATCTTGTCGGCCATGTCCTGCGCCGAATCGTAGGTGACGATCTCGACGCCCGGCGTATAAAATTGCGCCAGGTCCTCCCGGTTATCGCTCATCAGAAGCGTGCCGCAAGCGGCGATCTCGAAGGTGCGCGGATTCGGGGAGACCGCCGGGATGTTGTAGATATTGCGGTTAAACGTACTGTCGTCGTGCGCCCGGTGGACGTTGATGACGATCTTGTGCGCATTGTACTGCTCCGCCGTATCGATCGGTCCCATCCATTTGCCCAGATCGATCCGGTCCTGCCATTTCGCATAATCGGAAAGACGATCCCACCACAGTCCCGACAGCCTGAAGCTGCGCTTCGACATGCGCGGAAGCAGCTCCTCGAACAGCCGGATCCGGTTCCAGTAGGCGCTGCCGATGAAGCAGATGTCTCCCCGCAGCTCGTACCGGGGATTGCGCGGCCGGAAGTCGGCCGTATGCACGCCGAGCGGCAGGTAGTGAACGCGAGCGCAGCCGCGCTGCTCGTAGAACGGCACGCAATTGCGCTCGAGCGTGAACACGAAGTCGTAGTGCGGCGCCAGATTCGCCGTCACCTCGGTGTAGTACGGATCGTCCGTGAACCAGATCGCGGTCCGAATGCCCATGGACCGGAGCGCGTCGATCGTGGATACCGGAAAATCAAGGCCGTCCAGCACGATGGCCAGCGCGGGCATCTCGCGGGTCGCGAAGCCGAGAATATCGTCCTTCGGCGACATGACGGACAGCCTGGCCACGAGCTGCGTCAGCGTTTGGCCGACCGCATTGTCGAGCGGGCTGTACGGGAAGCCTTTGCCCGAAGTAATGAAGAGCACGTGCATATCCCGGATATAGAAAGGCGCGACCGTGCGCTGGACGATCGACTCGCATTGGCCGTACCAATATCCGTGCTGCCAGCCCAAGCCGTAGCCGTCGCCGACGGCCGGGCGGTTTCTCCGTCTTTTTACCGGCATCGCGGCCGCTTTTTTTCTGCGCACTCCGACGATCTTAGCCAATCGTGCTTCCCTCCCCCTGCCGGCGGCTTTTCGGGATCGGCCAGCCCGATCGTATCGAGCAGCCGCGTCACCCTGCCGACGAACGTATGCTCGGCGCGCGTCCGCCGATAGCCGCGGGCCGCCACCTTCAGCCGCTCCTCTTCGTTGCGCAAATAGTAATCGACGATCTCCGTCAGCTCGCGCGGATTCGAGAAGGACGCCATCTCTTCTCCGAGCCGGTAGTATTCCGGAAGCTCGGGTCGCAGGTCCGTCAGTTGCAGCGTGCCGCAGGATGCGATCTCGAACGTGCGGGGATTGACCGAATGTCCCTCCCAGCGGTGCGTGTTTTTGTTGTCGCTGAGCGGCTCCGTCGTCCGATGCATATTGATGACGATCTTGGCGCCGTTGTAATACTTGACGGTCTCCGGCACCTCGATCCAGCCGCTGCGGACGAACTTCGAGAGCCGGTCGTAATGGCGCATCCGATCCCAATGGCTGCCCGCGATGAGCACCTTCTTGTCTTTCAGATAGTCCACGATGCTGTCGAACAGCTCGACGCGGTTCCAGAAAGCGACGCCGATAAAGCAAATATCCGTCCTGTACGCTTCCTCGACGGCCATCGGCCTGAACAGCTCCTGATGGGCGGCGAGCGGCAAGTGATACGCCTTTTCGCATCCGAGCTCCTCGTATTGCGGCACGCAGCTCCGCTCGTGCGTGAACACGTAGTCGTAGCTTGGCGCGATCGCCGCGGAGTCTTCCGATACGTACGGATCGTCCACGAACCAGATCGCCGTCTTGATTCCAAGCCGCCGGATTCCCTCGATCTGCTCTCGCTGATTCGCGGGAAACGTATGGAGGCCGTTCATCACCAGCACCGCATCGGGCCGGTAATTCTCCGCGTACGTCAGCATTTCCGCCTGCGGCGATACGATCAGGTGCGTCGTCTCGCCGAGCGCGGCGACGACGCCTTGGTCGATCGCGTCGAAGCCTTGCGGCACGTACATGACGCGCCAGGGTCTGCGGCGGACGGACGGCGGCGGAGTTGCCTCCGCGATTCGCCGGCATGCGCCCAGCCTCCAGCCCTCCAGCCAGCCTTGCCTGCGTCCGGACGCGAGGTACGGACCGGGCCGCAGGCGTCTCCGAATGCGTCTTCCTCTGTGTCCGCGCTTGTACGGCATGTTCATCACCCGGATACAATATATGCGCCTCTCTCGGACAGGACGTGGACGCATATCCATCCGCAAGCGCCAATTCGGGGCGATCGGCCCCCGGACAAGTCGCACGGTTCCAGGGACGAACGTCCGCATGCATGCAAAAACAGCTCCGGAAGGACGATGTCCTTTTCCGAAGCTGTTTTTCACTGTTTTTATTGAACGCGATGCACGTTCGTAAATCCGTCCACCGTATCGACGACGCGGACGACGGCCGTCGACTTCTTGACGACGCCGTTCGTGTACGTCGCCGTAAACACGAAAGTATAGTCGCCTTCCGGAAGCTCCTTGAGCGGCGCCCCGTATTGCTCGCTGCCGAGCTCGCCCTTCCATGCCGTCGGCCTGTTCGGCTGGACGGCTTGCAGCGCCGCCTTCAGCTTCGGTCCCGCTTCGGCGCTGACGGTCGCGGCCTTCGTATCCGAAGCGCCGGTGTCCGTCGTCGCCGCTTCAAGGACGAACAGCTCGCCCGCCCAGAACCAGTGGGCCGGACGTTCCTTGCCCGGATGAGCCGCATTGAAGCGCAGACGGTTGTCCTCCCACGCCGCCGTGTGCAGCACCCGTCCGGTCACGCCCAGCGGCGCGACGGCGATCGTCTTGACGACGGTGACGGCCGGCGCCTTGCCGTCGCTCACCGTCAGCCGCACGGTCCAGTCGCCCGGCGTACCGGCGACGAACGTCGGACCCGCTCCGCCGTAAGGCGGCGTGCGCTGCTCGTTCACGGTGCGCTTCGCGCCCGTCGGCGACTCGATCTCGTAGACGGCGTTCAGCCTGTCGCCGTCCGGATCCGCCATCGTCGGGAGCAGCTTGACCGTGTCGCCTTCCCAGACGGGCTGAGGCATCCAGGAGAGATCCGCCGTCGGCGGCTTGTTCGTCACGATGCGGAAGCAATGCGGCGCGCTCCAATCCGACCAGTCCGTACCGTCCATGACGCGAACGTAAACATAATAGGTCGTATTGTCCGCGAAGTCCGACGCAGGCGTCCATGCAAGATCCGATCCGCCGATCGCGACCGAATCCCTGTAAAACGTACCGTCGGCCTTGTAGAAATGCAGCTGGTACTGCGTCTGCCGGTCGCCATCCCCGTCGCTGTAGGTCCACTTCATCGTCGGCCGCTGCGTATCGTACATCGTCGGCGCAGCTGCGCTCGCGCTGGCCGGCTCCGTGATGCCCGCGACCGGCTTGCGGTTGACGATCGAGACGTTATGCGAGATTTCCGCATAGAGGCCGTAGCTGTTAATGACCACCTGGCGAACTTGGAATACGCCAAGCGAACTGAAGTCCTTCGTCCAGCTGGTCCGGACGTCGCTCTGCAGCGTTTCCGGTCCGCCGGTCGTCAGATTCTTAATGTAGTAGGCATGCTCGACGTTATCGCGCGCTCCGTCCTGCGGATCGCTGGCCGTCGAATTGATCGTCACATTCGTGAAGCGATACTGCGTCGACGGCGCGATCGTAAAGCCCGGATTCGGCGGCAGCGGCGCGGAGCCGCCGGCGACGATCGTCTGCGTGGCCCATTCCGACCAGGCGTTGTACTCGTCGCGGACGGAGAGCTCGATGATGTACGTGCCGCCGAACAGCTTGGTCGGCTTCAGATCGATGTACCTCGAGCTACCGGCTGCGCGGTACCGGTAGCGGTACTCCAGGACGCCGCGCGTCGCCTGGTAGTTGATGCCGGTGTTCTCCGTCGCGTACGAGCCATTCGCCGGGTTGTAGCGATCCGGATCGTAGGAGGCATCGGCATAGCTGATCGTGCCGTTTGAATTCCAGGTCGCCGTAAAGTCGGCGATCGGCCGGCGATGCACCCGGATCTTGCCCGTTACGATGTTCGACTCCTGGCGATAAGCATTAAAGGCGACATCCGGATAACGATGCGACGGATGCGGATCGTCCTTGGTCTTATACGTGAACGTATAATCTCCGGAGAACGGGAACGCGAGCACTGGCGACGTCAATGTCTGACCGCTGAACGCCGCGGTCCCTTGCGGCTGCAGCAGCGCATTCGGGTTATGCGAATACACCCACGAATCTCCGGCTGTCAGCTTTGGATCGCTTTCCTCATCGCTATAGGACATCGTGTAGTTAACCTGCTGACCGACAAGCGCGATGCCTTCGATCTTGCCGTACCCGGCCGGCGCCGCCTCCGTCGATGCGCCTAGGAACGAAACGTCCTGCTGCGCGCGGTTAATGATCCCGAACTTGCCGTCCGTCCATGTTGATTCGTTGATCGTCGCTTGGTAGAGGCGATTCACATAGACGTCGAAGGAATTGACACCCGGTACGAATTTTACGTCGTACACCTGATTGGCCACCATCGGGTACGACTTGCTCCAGACGACGCTCGCGTTACCGTTCACCGTCTTTTTTGACGCGCAACTCGTTCGCTTCCCACTCGACGCTGTAGTAGTTCCGATCGTCCCGGATCCGGTAGGCGAACCCGGTGCCCTTGCCGTCGGGCGCGCCGGCTTTGAGACTTGCCTTCAGCGTCTGGTTAGCGGCGACGAACGAACCCGTGATCAGGTCCGGCGTCGATTCGCCGGCATCGACAATCTTGGGCCGCGGCGTGGCGCCGTTCGTCTTCAGGATATAAAAGGCGCGCGAATAGTCGCGGAATTCAAGAATAAACGTCTGATCGTCATGCGGATGGATTAAAGTCGGAAACCCGGTTCCCGGATCCGTCCAAGGATAGCTATACATGGCCATGTTCGGCGTATTGCCTTCCACCACGACCGAAAAATCGTTCGGATCGATCACCATGTACTTGATGTACACAGCCCATGGGCCTACTGCCGTATCCATACACATCCCCATGATCGTAACCAGGCCGTCCGCGCCGACGAATCCGTATTGCGCCCTGCAGACGACCCCTTGATTTCCTGGGCGAATCTCGGGCATTCGGAACGGGATCGTCTTTAACAAGTTGGCGCTCTCGTCGTACACTTTGACATCGTGCGCATCGTACGATGCCCCGGAAAACCAAACATGGTCCTTGTAATCCAGCGCCAGGAGCACCGATGTCAAGTCGTCGCCGTCAAAGCGATAATTCGGAAATTGAGAATACGTCAAAGCGCCGTTCGGGGCCAACTTATAGATTCTGGTTTGGGCGCCGTATGGCGGTACATTAAGATGGTCGCCGCTGCCGGCCCCGATAAGATTGCCGCTGCTGTCCGTTCCGATGAAATAAGGCTGCGAATGATCCTGATCGCCATTGGACCAGTTGTTGCCGTAACTGGCCTTCGGCGTCATGTTCGGATTAAACATAACATAGCTGTAACTGCCGTTGCCTGCAGAGTTGCCGTAGAAGTAATTATATTTAAACGATGTGAACGCCCGATCGGCATTTAAGCCGGTG
This sequence comes from Cohnella rhizosphaerae, assembly GCF_029525575.1. Classification (GTDB taxonomy): domain Bacteria; phylum Bacillota; class Bacilli; order Paenibacillales; family Paenibacillaceae; genus Cohnella; species Cohnella rhizosphaerae. The sequence continues at coordinate 1,166,071 of NZ_JAPDIA010000009.1, read as the reverse complement.
AATGTTATCCCCGTATCGTTGCCATTAAAGTCGTACTTTTTGGTTCCGAGCAAGTAACCGTCCGGCCCGATAAACGTACGTCCATAGGCGCTGATCGGAATCTTAAAGCTTTCCGCACCGGTATCGCGATTATAGCCAATGAAGAATTCTTTCGCCGGATCGTTTTTATCCATGACTGTTACCGTCAGCGTGTTGTCGTGTACCCGCATCACTTGCTCGCTGGTATGATACACTTCGGTAAAATGAATCATGTCGATGGACGATCCGTAAACCCAGCGTTGATTTTCTAAAGGCGTATAGGGAATGGTCTTGCTCCATATCAGGTTGAAGGATTTGTCGTACACATAAATCGTCTGATCATTATAGTAGTATCGATCAGGCTGCGTCATGATGTAGGTGTACTTGTCATCTTCGATCCAACCCATGACGGATCCGGACAAGCCTGGAATAAAGAGCTGGTTCGTTGTCGGGTTGCTTTGCATGCTGTAAAAGGGCGTCGCCACGCGATTTTCGAAGCCGTAGGTCTCGCCGTATTCCGTCAATGTTCCGTTGTCTTTAAAGCCCTGAAAATAAAACGGCACGCCGTTCTGATAATCCGAAGTGAAAGGCTTATGCGCTTGGCCGACGTTGCGCAGAGGCGTCTTGATTTTTGTTTTGAGAACGCCGTTCTCCAGCTTCCAGCTCGATTTATCGCCGACAGTCCCTTTCGCAAGGTTGAAAAATCGTCCGGTGTTGAAAAGATCGGTCATCAGCATCGGCGTAGCGCTCGGCGGATCCGTCACATCCGATTCTGTTTTAACGTCTGCTGTCGGAGCGAGGTTCGTCACGTTCAGCGTACGCTCGGATTCCGGCTGTCCATTCGTGTTGCCGCATTTACCGAAGTCCTCGCAGACGGTCTCCTGAAACAAATACTTGCCGACCCGGCTCGGCGTGAATGTGAAGCTTTCGGCGTCCCCGTTGCCGTTTACGACAATCTGCCAGCTATCGTTGGCAAACCCGTCGTTGGCGGCGTCGTACTTCATTTCGATCTTGTGCGATACGATCTGATCGTAGTCCGGGCTGTAAGCGCCGCTTTGGATGGCGGAAGTCCCCAGGCGCGTACCTTCCGTCGGCACGGCGAGCGTATCGATCGGCGGCAGATCCGGGAGGACTTCGATTGTCTTTTGCGCGATATCGGACCAGCGGCCCTCCTCGTCTTTGACGCGCAGCCTCACGATCTCGTTGCCCGGCGTGTAGTAGCGATCCGCCTTGTTGGTCCAATCGTACTCCGTGATTTGCAGCCCCAACGGACTATAGGATAAGGTACCGTCGATCGGAGACGGCAGCGCCCGGCCCTCCACGACGTTGATCGGCGCTCGGATGACGGCAACGGGCTTCGCGTCGACGACGTTCAGCGTGGCCGAAGTCGTGTACGTCGCTCCCTTCGTGTCCTGAACCGTCATCTTGATCGTATGCGCGCCTAGCTCCGTGGCCATTATGCCGGCAAATCCGTTAATGCCCTCGTAGGGGCCGCCCCCAAAAGCTTCGCCCTTGGATTTGAGCCAATCCGTGCCGCTGTCGAAGTCCCAGTCCTTGACCGTCACCTCGTCGCCGTCCGGATCGCTTTTCTCCATCACCTTCACGTCCACGATGCTGTTCTGCGCCACCGCTGCCACCTGGTTCGTCGTTCCCGACTTCAGCCAGCTAATGCGAGCAACCGGCGGCTTATTGTCCGGCGTCGGCGTTGGAGTCGACGTCGGTCCGGATGTCGGAACCGGCGTAGGCGTGCTGCCACTGCCGGGACTCATTACTTCAAGCGGTTGCGGACCGATCCAATCACTGCCGCAGCTCGTGTTAATTTGCATGTAAACATCGTGCGTCGAACCGGACTGGATGACGTATGGATACTTGGCAGATGTGTAAACGTCATCGGTAGTCTTACTTGTAATGGATGAACCCTCGAAAACAAGCGTCCCCCGCGTGATACGGAATTTCAACGATTGGAACGTACAAATGCCGGTCGTCTCGATGTCGCGCGGATGGAACTTAAAAGTATCCCCGTATGTAATCGTGTTGGCGGGCAGTATGTCGAAGTCTCCGGTGAAGCCGTTTTTGTTGGGGGCAGGCGGCTCGTAGTTGATTGTAATGGTGCCTTGGTAGGCGTAGGTGGTGGCTTTCCAAGAAGTTAATATATTCATGAAGTAATTACGCATGATTTTAAGACCGCTTTTTCCGTTGTTAACGTTCTCGTAATCTGATCCTTCAGCACCGGTACTTATAAGTGCGCGATGGGCTTTCAGCTTTCCTTTTCCGCAATTGCCTGCACCATACTCCATTACAGTGACCCCGCCAAGCGATGGCGTAGCTCCAGTAATCGTGACAGAACAGGATACAATTGAAGTCCAAGGAACCCGTTCTGTCGAATCAAAGCTTCCTTTCACTAAGTACATATTATCAACTGGAGGAACATCCTTCGAATAGCTGTATGCATCTCCGTTACTAAATCTCAAAATATTATTCGGAATCGTTACGGTTGAATTGTTATTTCGTAGATCGGATCCAGATACGGGGATCAGGCCTGGGCAACCGGACACGCTTCCTGTAAAGCATCCAGATCCAGACATCGGCGCATATTTGATTGAGTATATTCGACCAGTATCCGGATCTGTCGCACCAATAGTCCATCCTTTCCCGTCCTGTGTACGTTCTGCCACAAAACCAGGGTTCGAGAATCCTTCGCCAAATATCGTGGTTTCTTTTCCATCTGCCGTAAAGTTAATTTTATTGCCTGACACTGGGCCATTTATCGTCTTACTTACTCCATTAATCGTGTACGTATAGTTCTTAATAGTCCGGCTTGTGGAAATTGGGACAGCAACGTTTAAGCTGGACTTATCAAAATAGTAGCTACCTTTGACTTTTTGAATTGTGGAAGCACCAAAATTCAAGTCTAATGTTTGTGAATTATTTGCAACTGCTTCTGTCCTCGAAGGTGCAGGCAGAAAACCAACTAACAGAGTAAGTAGCAGTGCAAGATTAAACAAGCGCCGGTTTAACATAAAATTTTATGACCTCCTTAACTTTCAGCACTCAGGAGAACATAACCTTGCTTATATCCGTTGAAAATAGGAACTTTTTTTACTATTTTGATGCTGTTCCAGATAACTCTTTGAAATAGCCATGACATACCAACCTTCTTTGCTTTGTTGCTTTGATAGGTCCATAGCAGTGAGGAGATTAAAGAAGTCGCTTGCCACATCGTTTACATCGTTGTAAACCCAATGAAAACCTGTAGACGGGGTATAAGGAGTGATTTTATTTCCATTAAATGACCACATTCCGGACGAGATCTTTGCCGTCTCCAGGTTAAAATGTAATGCCACGACATAAGCGTCCTTTTTGAAATAGCTGGCATCAAATGTACTCACCAGGTTAATCGCCCGTTTCCGCAGCGGCGACTTAGGATCATCCAGGTCAATAACGACCATTTTGTCGAGTGTTACGTCAACCTGCGGACCGAAATCAAGCTTCGCCGGCAGCGCAATCGGCTTTACGCCCCATGCTTCCTCTAGGTTCGTTCCCTTATAGATAATCGCCGCGTTCTGCACCGCATTCTTATCAGCCGTCAACTTGCCCCCCCGCCCGAACCGTCGAGAGCCGCTCAATAACCGCCACGGCCTCGGCCCGCGTCGTCGTGCCTTTTTCGTTCAAAGTACCATCCGCAATCCCGCCGATCAGCCCGACCGAAGCCGATTTGTACAGTGCTTCTCCGTCCGTCAGCTTCTTGCCCCGCACCGAGTCATCCGTGCCGCGAACGAGTAGCTTGGACATTTCCGTGCGATTCATCTGGCCATCCCAGCTCGCGCCCAGGTCGCTGTCCTGCAGCAGCGCAGCAGCCTTCAACGCAGATACATAGGGCATGTACCACTTCGTACCAGCGCTTGCGGAAGTAACAGGCAGATGCAGCGAGTCGGCGACCATCTTCACGAATTCGGCGCGCGAGACTTCTTTGTTCGGCTTAAATGTGCCGTCGGGGTAGCCTTTGACATAACCTTTGGCGACTGCGGTCTCGATCGCCTGCCTCGCCCAGTGACTGCCGATATCGTTCAGCGGATTCGCCCCGTTAGATAGGTTCCCGCCCGACTGCTTACGCTCGGACGAAGCGCCATAAACATCGGCTGTATGCAGCAGCACCGCAGTCAACATAACGGAAATAAACACGAGACGCGAGAGACGCCCCTTCTTCTTCATCCACGCCAATTGCCCGATCATTACAAATCCCCCCGTTTCTAATGGATAATGGCACCTCTGTAATACGATTAGTGGTCAGAAAGCATCTATTTCAGCACGAAGCCTCCTCCACCACGCCAACAGTTGTCAAAAGGCATTTATTTCCCCACTTTCACGCGTCCGACTCCAATTTACGATCATTTAGATGCCTTTTGACAACTATCCGAGCGTTTGAGCGGACGTCGGTTAAATTAGTTGCCTTTTAACACTTATCGCGCCCTCGCCTCGCCCCCACGCCGATACGCACACAAGACGCAAAGTACCGTTAAACGTAAATAGGCATAAAAAAAGGAAGCACGAGAGACGTCTGACTTCGTCTGCGGGTGCTTCCTCGCATTTGATTATCCTATTTTTGGATAGTATATAATCGATCGGCAAATTTCGTCAATAGTTCATTTCGTGGGGCTTCTGCCCTGAAGCGGCTTGCTGCTCGGATCCACTCCTGCGCCTCCGATCAAACCTGCTGATCGTATGCGAGCTGGTGGCCGTCTTCGAAACCTTTGGCAAAGCCTGCATTGTAGCCTTCATTGTAAGCCTGGTTAAAGCCCGCGCTCGGCTTGGCCGCCCTCTGCCTGCGGCTTCTGACGCGGCCGATTCGCCTCTTGCCGCCGGCTGGCGCGCGTTTTTTGAGGCCGGGCTTCCGCCTCGGCGCTGCGACTTTCCTCCGCAGCGTACGCGTTCTCCGCCTCGGCTTCGCCCGTTTCGTTTTGCGCAGCGCATGTACAGCCATGCTCTCCATAGCCGCTTCTCCTCCACTCGACGATTAGCTGCAGCTTGACTGCAGCCGTTAAACCTCAAAGCTCATGCCCGCCCGTACTCCCCCTAGCGCTTGCTGTCCCCGCGTATCCCGCGCATATCAGCCAGCCGTTGCCGGCGATTCGATCCGCCTCGTCGCGCTTCCTTCGGTCCCGCCCCCCCGAGACGATCGTCAGGCGCACGGCCGCCCCCTTTTTCAGCCAAGGACGAACCGGCCTGCCTTGCCTTGGCGGCGTCCAGGACACGCCGGCCACGCTTCTCGCCATCTCGGCTTGCAGCCCCGTCATCACCCGCACGTGCTCGCGCAGCACAGAAGCGGACGGCGAGCTCGCGGCGCCGACGTCTGCCGCGCTCTCCAGCATGCGAGCCATCGCTTCCTGGCTTCGCGCGATCGCCTTCAGCATGGCAAGCTTCGCTTCCCACTCCGCGTTCAACCGGCTCATCCGTCCGAGTCGCCGCCTCCGAAGCCGTCCAGCAGTCCGGACAGACCGCCGCCTTCTTCTTCGTCGCCGCCCGGCGAGAGTATCGTTTTCATGCTGCGGTTCATCCCCTGGCACAGCTTGGTCAGACTCTCAATCAGCTCAACGTTTTGCTCGTGAATTTTCAGGGAGGTAGACAGGTTCGACGCATGGTCGGGGATCGAGTCCGTGGTGACGTGCATGCACAGCCAGTTGCGAACCTTCTCCGCCTCGAAGGCCTTCGCTTCCAGAATCATCGCCATGTTCCACTGCATCTTGGCGATCGCATTTAATGTATTGTAATAGGCTTCCTCTCTCGTCATCGCCGATCTCCTCCCTGCGAGGCCCGCCCGTCATTCTTCGTCGGGAATGTTCGCCGCCTTCACGATCTGCTCGAGGCTGTCGGCCAGCGCGTCTTGCATATCGGCCAGTCCGACCACGTAGGCAATGATGTTCTTGGTGACGTCCGCGGAACCTTCCAGCAGTCCGTCCAGTCCGCTTAAATCGGGATGCATATCCGGTATGGCCGTGACCATCTGCGACATCCGCACCGCGATCTGACGCTTCGCGTCCAATATGCGCGCCATATGCTGGTGGGAGTGGGACAGGTGAACCGCCACTTCAGTCAGCAATTTTTGCAAGGTTCCGCCTCCCCCGCCTCCGCTTGCGGTGCTCGTGTACGTGCCGTTCGGCGCGCTTCATGCCTCCAACATCTTATGCGGCGCTTGCCCGTTTGCCACTCGAAGATCGATCGTCGCCGATCGAATCATTGCCTCCGCAGCGCGGCAAAAAAAGCGTTTCGCCAGCTTCCCGCACACTGCAGAAAGGCGAGCCGGAATCGGCTCGCCTCGTGTTCGAATAGATGCATTACAAAGCCTGCAGCAGCTTCGGGAGCGCGATGATCGGAGCGCCTTGGCGCCATCCCTCAAGCGCTGTTTCCGACACTTCCGCCATCGGCTTGAGATGCAGATTCCAGCTCTTCAGCGCGGCGGAACCGAGCAGGGGCCTTGCGGTATCCCCCTCCAGATGATAAGCCGTTCCGTCCGGCAGCAGCGCGACCGCGCACGCTTTTCCTTCGACAGGCACGACGCCTGCATGCCAGCGCTCCAGCGCTTCCTGCGCTTCGATCGGCTCTCCGATCGGCCATCGGCGAAGATCGACGCGCGAGAGCTTCACGGCCTCGATCGGCAGCACGCCGGCCACGAGCCTTCGCTTGCCGCCTTCCACCCAATAGACGTCGGCATCGCCTACCCGTACCGCTACCCCGCTTGGGAACAGCTCGCTGAGTCCCAACGATCCGTCCCGCCCATCCTTCCCCGAGGAAGACGCGACGATGCCGGACCACCGCTGCCAGCCCCGCCATTTGTCCAGATAGTAACGCTCGTTCGCCGAATGAACGCGCTGGAAGCCGTCGCCGAGCGCCCGGATGCTGACGCTTCCGAAGTGATGGATGAACGTATCGCCCGCGATCACGAGCCGCTGGCCGAGCAGCCGCACACGGATGTCCCAGTCGTCGTCCTCGAAGTTGCCAAGCTCGAAGCCTTCGTCCAGGTAGCCTAGCTTGAGAAAGGTCTCCCGCTGCATCAGCACGCAGAAGCCGACGAGACGATCGGTATTCCGCCAGCGATTCGGGTCATGCCGGTTGAATCTCGAGGCGAACGACTGCATATCGTGAATGTCGGTGTACGGTACCTGGATCTGCTGTTCCCCGCTGATAAAGTTCGTCACCGGTCCCACCATGCCGATGTCCGCATCGCTCTTCAGACAGGCAAGCAGGTTCTCCAGCCAATTCTCGGTGACGAGCGTATCGTTGTTAAGCAGCATCAACGTCCGGCCCTTCGCCATCATGAGACCGATATTGCACGCCCCCGCAAAGCCCAGATTGCGCTCAAGCACCCGATGCCTAACGATCGCCCCGAGTCTCGCCAAATATTCGGCCGTTCCGTCGGTCGAGCCGTTGTCGACGACGATAATCTCGTAGGCTGGTTCCGTATATCTGACGATGCTGTTGATGCACTTGGCGAGCAGCTCTCGCTGGTTGAACGTAGGGATGATGATGCTGGTGCCGTCGAAAATCGTATCGTAGCTCGCAAGCCCCGCCTGTACGCCTTCGCGATATCCGTTCTCGTGGCCGTCCTGGTACCCGGGAGCCTCCCTTGCGATCGTCCTGCGCCGCCGGGAACGCTGCCGAACGACGCGTCTGCCCCCGCGAGACGCTCGATATTTTACCATCCGCGTCTGCCTCCTTTCTATGAGCGTCTTCCGAACGCTACGCGTTCGCCGGCGCCGGCGTCCCGCCCAGCCTGTCTGCCATATGGCCGAAATCGAACGCCACCTTGCCCGTCCGCTCGGCGAGCCAGACGCAGATCGGGACCGCCGCGACGCCCGCGGACACGAGCGCCAGATCGAACGGCACCGCGGCCGCTCGTTCCACGGCGGAAGCATAATCCGCGATGCCGTCTACCGGCGAGACGGTATGAACGACATCGAGGCCGGCCGCCCGCAGCGCGCGGGCCAGCGCTTCCGCGCTGTTGCCCACGATCGCGATCCGTTTGCCGGCGGCCAGCCGCATCAGCTGACCCGACTCGTACAGGGCGTAATTGATCGTCGAGCTCGTGAGACGCAGCGACTCGGGCGATACGCCGTTGCGTCTGAGCGCTTCGAACAGCAGCGGCTGATAATTCGGCCTGCGCGACAGCGGGACGCCCACGACCGTCGCCTTGCGGACGGCGGCCGCGAGCGTATCCCTCGCCTCGCCGTCTGGCGCGTCGACCCCTGCGTACGACAGAAACGGGCTCTCCCGGGCGATCTCGTCGGCCGGCTTCAGCGTATCCTGCGCCAGCGTGAGAAGCTCTCCGTCGCCCAGACGCACGACGCTGCAAGGACTGCCCGCCGCCAGCGCGGACGCCATCTCCGCGCATAGCTCATCCGGTCCCATCAGCCTGAGACTGCGCGTCAGCACGTGCGGTATTCCGGCTGCGATCGCTTCGGCCACCGAGATGTCCGGCACGATCCGGTCGGCGGGCAATGCGGCTTCGAGCAAACGCTCGCCGCCGTCGTACAGACCCTCGCGATAACCTTTCACATAGTCCGGCGCATCCCGCTGCATCGCATGGTTAGCAAGAAGGGCAGCCCGCTTGGGCCTTTTTCGCCGCATTCGATCCTTGCGCCCGGACATGCCGACGCTCCGCCTTCCGCCACGCCTGACGCCGCCGGAACCTGCCTTGTGCCGCTTCGAGGACGCGCCGGCGCGCCGGCGGGCGATCCTTTTCACGGCAAGACGCCCTTCAGCTTCCCGCTCGCTTCCTCGAGCGATTCGAAGGTTCCCGCGTCGTTCCACCAGCCCGACAGCTCGCGGAACGTCAGCTTGCCCGCATGGGCGTATGCGTTGTTCACGTCGGTGATCTCCAGCTCGCCGCGCTGCGAGGGCTTGATCCCGTCGATGATGTCGAACACGTCGGCATGGTACATGTAAAGGCCTGTGACGCAGTAGGAGGAAGCGGGATGCTCCGGTTTTTCTTCGATGTGGAGAATCCTGCCCCCCGCCTGATCCATCTCGGGAACGCCGTACCGGCGCGGATCGTCCACCGGGTAAAGGAGCACCATCGCACCGTCAGGTTGACGCTGAAAGTCCTGGAAGTAAGGCGCGACCGACTCGGAGAACAAATTGTCGCCGAGCAGCACCGCGAACTTCTCGCCGGCATGCAGCATCGGGCGCGCCAGCTCCAGCGCTTGCGCAATGCCGCCCGCTTCCTCCTGGACCCGGTATACGATCGAGACGCCCCAGTCCCGTCCGCTGCCCAGCACCTCGACGAAATCTCCGAGCGAGCCCCGCCCCGTTACGAGCACGATATCCCTGACGCCAGCCTCGCGAAGCCTCGCGATGCCGTAACAGATCATCGGATACCTGCCGACGGGCAGCAAATGCTTGTTCGTCCAGTACGTGAGCGGCTTCAGCCGCGTTCCCGAGCCGCCTGCCAATATTACGGCTTTCAAGGCCACCCCTCCTTTAAAATATGCCGAACGCGTCCAAGCTCCATTTCTCGTCGAAGGCTTGCCGGTCGAACGCCGTCTCGCTGTTGCCGTCGCGCGTGCCGGTAAAAGACGCGGCAGATCGGCATACGAGCCGTCCGCGCACAGGCTTCGGCTCGTATCCGTTCAGTCTCGATCGCAGCGCATAATCCGCGAACGTCCAAACGCCGCTGCGAAAGCGGGGGTCGAGCATCCCGATCCGCTCCGCCGCCCGTCTGCGCATCGCGATGCCCGCTCCGCCCATGTACGCGTTTGGAGCGCTCGTCCCGTTGAAGTCCTCCTCCGGCAAGACCGAGAGAATCGCCACGCCTCCGCGATCGCCCTCTCCCAGCGCCTCCTTCAAGCCGGGCAGCCAGCCGGGAAGGGGCGTCCAGCCTTCATCCAGCAGGACGATCTCATCCGCAGCCGCTAGCCGTATGCCTTTGTTGAAGGCTTCCGCAAGCCCGACCTTGCCCGGCAACGCAATACAGGCGATGCCGCTCCTCCTGCACCAATGCGCCGTCTCGGAAACGCGCTCCGATGGCCCCGATGCGACTACGATGAGTTCCACCGCTTCTTCGGCATGCCGCCGAACCGCTTGAACGCATTCCTCGAGCCATGCCGGACCGTTAAAGCCGGGCAAGACGACCGCCGTCTTCTCCATGGGCCTCTCCTCCGATCGCTTGACGATTGCGCTTGCTGTCCGGAAAGCCGAGTCTCGCGTCCCGCATAGACAGGCAATCCCGCCAAGCCTCGATATGGCCGCTTCCTGCCGATGCCGGTTCCCGCTCGCCCGAGCCTGGAACGGTCCCGCAAACCGATATGCGTAAACCCTGTACGAGCGCTGCCGCCTGCGCCCGCGCGGGGATGCCGAGCGCTTCGGTACCGATGGCGTCGATCGCCCTGCGCGACAAGACGAACGGCACGCCGCCGATCGCGTCCGCGCGCAGATCGGGCCTGCCGAGGGAGACATTGAGAAACTCCCGCAGCCATGATTCGGCTCCTCTGCGATTGAACGCTCCCTCTTGCGTCGTTCTGTCGCTCAGGACGACGTCCGTACCGGCGTCTGCGTGAACGAGCAGCGCGCCGAGCAGCTTGGCGGAGCAAGGCTTGGCGCCGTCCGCGAACAGCACCGCATCCGCTCCGGTCAATCTGGCGCCCGCGGCGCGGGCCGCATGCGGACTCACGTACCCGGCCGGAGAATGAACCGCGACGACGCGCGGGTAAGACAGCAGCGTCTCAAGCGTCCGTTCGGCGCCTGCGCCCAGCACGACGACGATCTCCTGAAGCGGCAGACGCTCGAGTTCGGACAGCACCGACGGAAGCCTTGATTCATTTCCTTCCGCATACAGAACCGCGGATGCCGAACGCCGAAGGGGGAGGAGCTCGCCGTGCAGCTCCAGCCCGCTGCCCCTGCGGATGCCCTCCGCATAAGCCGCTCCGTAGCGGCTGAACCGCAGAAGATTTCCTGGGCCTGCAGCCGAATGCCGGCAAGCTTTTTCAGTCCAGGTACGCTGGGCATAGCTTCTTAGCGCCTCGACCGTACCTGCCGGATGCGCCGAACGCCACGCGGCGCCGTCCATCTCGCCTTCGCGCCGCCATCGCGCGGCGTCCTTGCCTGCCGTCCGAACGGGGACGGCGTTTTTTCTGTCGAACCTGCTATTGACGCGTCCGCGTGCGGCACGACTCCGACGATAAACGCCGTTTCGAACCGATGGGATGCCCTTCCGGGCCGTTCTCCTTTTCATGGGCCGTCACCGCGGCCCGCGACGTTGCCTGGCGGAGATTGCCCCGCGGCTCCGTCGCTTTTCAGCCACCAGCCGATCGCCTCCAGATGGTCGCCGATGATCAACGGCTCCAGCGAGCCGGAGCGTTCCCGCTTCGTCCGCGGCCGATTAAGCGTGCCTACATCGATATGACGCACCCGCCTGACGCTTAATCCTGCATGCAGCGCCTTCGTCATCGCGAGCGGCGGCACCGCGAGCGCCTCCGCGCCGATCGCGGCAAGCGCCTGGCGGCTGATCGCGTGGGGTACCGCGGTCATCGACGCCCCTTCGAGATCCGGCCTGCCCAGCAGCGCATTCAGCGCATGCTTCGCCAGAATGACGTTGTGGACGACCGGCCGCTTGCGCGGACCCGAATAATCGTTCAACGCGATATCCGTGCCCCGCTCGATCGCGCTCGTGAACGTTCGCAGCCGGGCAGCGGGAATGACCATGTCGGCGTCGATGAACAAGAGCGTATCGCCCGACGCCGCCCGTGCGCCGACGGCCCGGCCGACGTCGTGGCCGAGAGGTCGGTCGTATACGAGGACGCGCGCGCCGCTCGCCCTGGCGATCGCCAAAGAGCCGTCGGTAGAACCGTTCAGCACGCAGATGACCTCGGTGTTCGGATGAATGCGATACGCCTCGCGAATGACGCGTCCAAGCGTCCGCTTTTCGTTCATCACCGGGATGATGACCGAGACTGCGGGAGCGCGCCAGGCGTCTTCCCCGTCCGCGCCTGTCCGGCTCGTTGGCGCGCGAACAACCGTCGGAGGACGCCGCATGGCGGGCGCGCCTCTAGTTCCGCCTGGCGCCCCGCCCCGGCGAGCGGATCGGATACGCTTCCGGCGGACGGGCGTCCTGACGCGCTTCAGACGTGCGAATCTGTCGCTGCCGGTCCGGTGCCTCATCGAATCCCCCCCTGTCAGGCAGCAGTGTACAGGACATCATATGTGCAACGTGTCCCAACGCAACGGCATTTGTACGAGAGACAGGAGCCTTTGCGTTTTTATGTAAAAGGGAAAGCGGCGAAAAAGCCCTCGCCGCCGCGAAACGGGGCGAGGGCTTAAGCGTCCTATCGGATCAATTCGATTTGGCGCCGACGGCCATCCATTGAATTCGGCCCTTCGAGACCGGCGACAAACGCGTACGGCAGACGTCGAACGTCGACTTTTCCGCCGACTTTTCCTTGAGCGAACAAATGCAGCCCGGCTGATCTGCCATGGCAAAAACGACATAAGCATCGTCCGCGTAAGGCGCGTCGAACGAAACCGTTACCTCGATCCGGTCTTCGATGCCTGCGAACGAATAATCGACGTGACCGAACGCCAGCGATACGCCGGGAACCGCCGCAGCGACGGCAAGCATGGGCAACGCGGGCTGTTCCGCCTTGATCTCCGGAGGAGAGAACTGAAGCTTCTTCGTCTGAAGCGCGTCGTTCAGATCCGTCAGCAGACCGCCGACCTCGGGCGAAAGTTTATCGAACGTAACGGCGCCCGCCGCCAGGTGAGCGTTATTTACGCTCTCGTTGCGCAATTTGTCCGCGCCGACAGCGGCGTCGGCCAGATGCTCGTAGCCGACCGCGCCCGGCTCCAGCTTGCTGGCGGTCACGCTCCATTCGCCCAGCGCTTCCCGTTCGACGCTTCCTTCCCCAAGGTGGTAGGCCAGAATCGCGCCTTGACGGATATGGCCTGCATCGACGCTGCCTTCGGCCAGTTTTCCGCCGTCTACAGACCGTTCCTCGATATGAATAGACCCGACGCTCGCGGCTGCCAGCTTGTCGAAGGTAACGGCGTTGTTGTCCAACTGGTTCGTACCGACCGCGAAAAACGAGAGCGCAGACGTCTTGACGGCGCCTTCGGCCAGCTTGTCGGCCGTCACGCTGCCGTCCGCCAGCTTCGCCGAATCCACGCTGCCCTCGGCCAAGGCAAATGCATCCAAACATCCCGCGGCGAGTTTGGCAGGCGTGATGCTGCCGTCGGCTAATGCGACTGTGTCCACGCTGCCCTCGGCCAGGATCGTCGAATCGACGCTGCCTTTGGCAAGCTTGCTTGTCGTCACCACGCCATCGGCGAGCTTCGACTCGCTCACACTGCCGTACGCCAGCTTCGACTCGCTCACGCTGCCATCCGCCAGCTTCGACTCGTTCACGCTGCCTTCCGCCAGCTTCGACTCGCTCACGCTGCCGTCCGCCAGCTTCGCCCCGCTCACGCTGCCGTCCGCCAGCTTCGACTCGCTCACGCTGCCATCCGCCAGCTTCGACTCGCTCACGCTACCATCCGCCAGCTTCGACCCGCTCACGCTGCCATCCGCCAGCTTCGCCCCGCTCACGCTGCCGTCCGCCATCTTCGACTCGCTCACGCTGCGGTCTGCCAGCTTCGACTCGCTCACGCTGCCGTCCGCCAGCTTCGCCCCGCTCACGCTGCCATCCGCCAGCTTCGACTCGCTCACGCTGCCATCCGCCAGCTTCGCCCCGCTCACGCTGCCATCCGCCAGCTTCGTCTCGCTTACGCTGCCGTTCGCCAGCTTCGACTCGCTCACGCTGCCGGCAGCCAGCTTCGCCTCGCTCACGCTGCCGTCAGCCAGCTTCGCCTCGCTCACGCTGCCTTCCGCCAGCTTCGTCTCGCTCACGCTGCCGTCAGCCAGCTTCGCCCCGCTCACGCTGCCATCCGCCAGCCTCGACTCGCTCACGCTGCCGTTCGCCAGCTTCGCCCCGCTTACGCTGCCATCCGCCAGCTTCGTCCCGCTCACGCTGCCGTCCGCCAGCTTCGACTCGCTCACGCTGCCGTCCGCCAGCTTCGCCCCGCTCACGCTGCCTTCCGCCAGCTTCGACTCGCTCACGCTGCCATCCGCCAGCTTCGCCCCGCTCACGCTCCCATCCGCCAGCTTCGTCTCGCTCACGCTGCCATCCGCCAGCTTCGTCTCGCCCACGCTGCCATCCGCCAGCTTCGACTCGCTCACGCTGCCGCCAGCCAGCTTCGCCCCGCTCACGCTGCCGTCCGCCAGCTTCGCCTCGCTTACGCTGCCGTCCGCCAGCTTCGACTCGCTCACGCTGCCATCCGCCAGCTTCGACTCGTTCACGCTGCCTTCCGCCAGCTTTGCCTCGTTCACGCTGCCTTCCGCCAGCTTCGCCCCGCTCACGCTGCCGTCCGCCAGCTTCGCCCCGCTCACGCTGCCATCCGCCAGCTTCGACTCGCTCACGCTGCCATCCGCCAGCTTCGCCCCGCTTACGCTGCCGTCCGCCAGCTTCGCCTCGCTCACGCTGCCGTCCGCCAGCTTCGCCTCGCTCACGCTGCCATCCGCCAGCTTCGCCTCGCTTACGCTGCCGTCGACCAGCTTCGCTGCGTTTACGCTGCTTGCTGCCAGTTTGCTGGCGATGACGCTGCCGTCCGCCAACGAAGTGGACTCTACGCTCCAAGCAGCCAACTTCCCCGCGGTAACGCTGCCCGCCGCCAGATTCACGGCGCTCACGCTACCTTCCGCCAGTTTACCAGCAATGACGCTGCCTTCGGCCAGCGCGGAAGCGCCCACGCTGCCGGCAGCCAGCTTGCTTGCAATGATGCTGCCGTCTGCCAGTGCCGCCGACTCCACGCTGTCCGCGGCCAGCTTGCCTAACGTTACGCTCCCCTTGGCGAGCGCAGACGAACCGACGCTCCCCCTTGGCGAGCTTGCCGGACGTCACGCTGTTTTCCGCCAATGCCGCCGATTCGATACTGCCCGCCGCCAGCTTCTCGGCCGTGACGCTGCCCTCGGCCAATGCCGACGTTCCCACGCTGCCCGCAGCCAGCTTGCTCGTTGCAACCGCTCCATCCTGCAATTGCGAAGTCCCTACCGCGTTCGTCTGCAATCGGTCCGCACCGATCGGAGCGCCCGCCTCCGCGATCGCGGCAAGCAAGATCGGATCCAGCTGGCTCGGACCGACGGCGCCGGAAGCCAAGTGGCCGCGGCCGACGGCGCTGTCCGCGATGCTCGACGATGTGATGCTCGCGTCCGCGAGCTTGTCGCTCGTAACCGCGCCGTCCGCCAGTTTATCTTCGTTCACGATGCCGTCGGCGAGTTTTTCCGACGTAACCGAGCCCGCCGCCAGCTTCTCGGCCGTTACGGCATTCGAACGAAGATGGTAAGCCGTAACTGCGGCTTCCTCGATTCTTTCCGCGTCGATCCGGCTCTCCGCAAGCGCGGCGATCTTAAGCATGTCGGACGATAAATGACGGAGAGAGACCGCACCTCGGCCGAGATGAATCCCCCCTTACGGCTTCCGGCTGCAGCTGGGTTTCGCCCACGCTCATCGCGTCCAGCTGCGCCCAGCCTACCGCGCGGTCGGCCAAAGCTTCGCGCGTTACGCTGCCTTCGCTCAGTTTATCGGACGTAATGGCGCCTGAAGCGATCGCGCCTGCGTTCACGCTGCCTGCGGTCAAATGACGGACTTCCACGGCGCCGTTTGCCAGCTTGCCGGCCGTCACGCTCAATTCGGCTAGCTTATCCGTCGTAATCGATCCTGCCGCGATCGCATCCGCGGTTACGCTGTCGGTCGTCAGATGGTGTCCCAACACGGCACCTTCGGCGATCGCGTCACCGGTAACCGCGCCATAGCGCAGCTGTTCGGAACCGACCGCGTCAGGCGCCAGCTTCGAATGTCCGACGGCGCCTTCGGCGAGCTGCTCCGGACCGACGGCGCCGGACTGGATCGCATCCCTGCGTACGCTGTTTGCCGTCATATGCAAGTCTCTAACCGTATTCTCAGCAATCTCGTTTCCGCCGATCGCGCCTTTGGCGACCGCCGGCCGGCCGACGGCGCCAGGCCCGAGCTTCGCCGCCGTTACGCTTCCGTCCGCGAGCTTCGCGCTCGCGACCGATAGGTCCGCCAGCTTTTCTGCCGTGACCGACTCCGGCGCCAGCTTTAATGAAGTCACGACATGATCGTTCAGATGGTGGGCGGATACCGAACGAATCGCGAGCTGCCGACCGCCGACTGCGCCTTCGGCCAGTTGATCTGCCGTCACCGCGTTCGAACGGATCGCCGCCGTATCCACGGCGCCGGACGCCAGTTGTTCGCTCCCGATACTTCCTTTGACGAGGTGGCTGGCTTCGATCGTGCCCTGCGCGATATGCGGACCGCGTACGGCAGCGCCCGCGATCTTCGAAGCCTGAATCGCGCCATCGGCAATGTGCGCGGTGCCTACCGCCCCATCCGCCAGTTGGTCGGCCAATACGGAGCCGGCCGCGAGATGCGCCGGACCGACGGCGCGGGCGGCGAGCTTGGCGCCGTTCACGGCGCCGTCCGCCAATTGATCGGCGCCTACGGAACCGGGTGCCAGACGGTCGCCGCCGATCGCGCCCGCTGCGATATGCTTGCCCTGCAGCGTTCCGTTCGCGACATGGTCGGCCAGGATGAGCCCCGGCGTCAGATGCTCCGGACTGATGGCGCCTGCAGCAATTTTCGCCGGTCCCACCGCTCCGTCGCGAATTTTCGTGCCAGTCACGGCGCCATCGGCCAGCTTGGCGGTATCCACGCTTTCATGCGCCAGATTTTCGGTCGATACGGAGCCGCGTTTGATCTTGTCGGACGTGATCGACTGTTCCTGCAGCAGCTCGGATGTAATGATCGACAGCGACAGATGCTTCGCTTCGATGGAGCGTTCGGCTAGTTTATCGCCGCTGATAATCCGGTCCGCCAGCTTTTCGGATGTGATGCTGCCGTCCTTGAGCTTGTCGCCCGTGACCGACTTGTCGCGCAGCTTTTGACCCGAGACGGCGTTTTTGGCCAAATGCTCGCCCGTGATCGTCTCCTGCGCAATCTTCTGCCCGCTGACCGATCGATCGGCCAGCTTGATCTGGGAAACGGCATAGTCGGCCAGCTGCGCCGTTGTCACAGCCTCGCTGTCGATGTGCGAAGTACGCACCGCGCGAGGCGCGAGCTTGCTCTCCGCGACGGAGGCGTCCGCCAAGTCGTCCGTGTATACGAGCGGCTTCGGCTTCCCCGGCAGCCGCTGTTCCAGCAGCCTGTCGTAGCGGGCCTCCCGGTCGAAGTAAGGAGAAGGCACGTCGTTCGCACGAACGGATTCATTTGGAAAGGGGACGTCTGCGGGCGATGCCGCGACGGTTTCGGCTTTTTCTTTTTTCGTGCCGCCGGTAAGCGCTGGCGTCGCTTCGGAAACCGAAACGAATTCGTCGGCGCGGAAATTCTTGTCGTCGGCATCGCCAGCCTTATCCAGGTCTCCCAGGTCGTCGGACGTCACGAAATCGTTAATGATGCCGGTCGTGAAAAAGTCGGCTTGAACGCCGTCGGCTCTCGGCCGATGTTTAACGTTGCGCCTTGCTTGGCTTTCATCGACGCTTTTCGTCAATGAAGAAGGCAAGGAAGAAGGCGAGGCTTCCTTAGCTATGAAGGGGGCGGCAAGCCGTAATCCCCGGATCCTTGCCAACGGCCGGCTGCACCTCCGCAGCAGCGGGAGCGGCAGGGGCCTGAGGCGCCTCGGCAGCAGCCGCGCTGTGAAGTCCCAACTTGTCTTGTTCCTCCGAGCGCAGCTCCTCGACCCAACTCAACTCCTGTTGATTGGGGTTATCTACAAAGTAAAGCGGTTGTTTGCGTACCGGCCGCTTCTTTTTCCCGGATTTTGATGTCTTCATGTGAGGCTCCTTCCCGAATATGATCTGCCTCATACTATGCAGGCATCCGGGCGGGTGTCACGACAGCTTCAAGCCTCCGTAAAAATGCAGTTTACTTTTTCAGGGTTCGGGCGTATATTAAAACCTATCAGAGGTTTTGCCTCAATGCAACTTTATGTCCTATATGCCAAAATTATTGCCTTATGCAGATTATATTTAATTCAACAAGAGGTGATCCGCCATGAAAGAAGAAGCCGCCCTCAGCACGCCGCCAGCCAGCGGCTGGCGACGCAAGGAAGGCATGCCGTCGCTGCCCGAAGCCCACAGAAGTTTGAAGGTTCCGCACAAAGGCTCGCTGATCCGCAAGTTTCTGGCTTTTGCCGGTCCCGGTTATCTCGTCGCGGTCGGCTACATGGATCCAGGCAATTGGGCGACGGATCTGGCCGGCGGCTCGCAGTTCGGGTACGCGCTGCTCTCGGTCATTTTGCTGTCCAACCTGATGGCGATGGTGCTTCAGGCTTTGTCAGGCAAGCTTGGCATCGTTACCGGCAAAGATCTTGCCCAGGCTTGCCGCGATCACTACAGCAAGCCCGTAGCGGTCGGACTGTGGGCGCTCTGCGAGCTTGCCATTGCCGCCTGCGATCTGGCGGAAGTAATCGGGGCCGCGATCGCGCTCAACCTGCTGTTCGGCATCCCGCTGCTGTACGGCGTTATTTTAACCGCATTCGACGTCCTTATCATTTTGTTCCTTCAGAACAAAGGGTTTCGATACATTGAGGCATTCGTCATCGCGCTGATCGTGCTCATCGGCGTATGCTTCGGCATCGAGCTGTTCTTGTCGCAGCCGTCCATCTCCGGCATCGCCAAAGGCTTCGTGCCGAGCGCGGAGATTATTTCTAACCCGACCATGCTCTATATCGGCATCGGCATTCTCGGCGCGACGGTCATGCCGCACAATCTGTATCTGCACTCGTCGATCGTACAGACGCGCGATTACGACCGCACGACCTCCGGCAAACGCCAAGCGATCAAGTACGCGACCTGGGACTCCTCGATCGCGCTGTTTTTCGCACTGTTCATCAATGCTGCGATTCTGATTATCGCGGCTGCGGCCTTTCACACGAGCGGCCACTCCGAAGTGGCCGACATCGACGAAGCCTACCATTTGCTCGCGCCGCTGCTCGGTACGGCCGCTGCATCCGTCCTGTTCGGCGTCGCGCTGCTCGCTTCGGGTCAAAACTCCACGCTGACCGGCACCCTTGCCGGCCAGATCGTCATGGAGGGCTTCCTGAACATCCGAATGAAGCCTTGGCTCCGACGGCTCATCACGAGGCTTATCGCGATTGTGCCGGCAGTGATCGTGACAGCCCTGTATGGAGAAAAGGGAACGATGGACCTGCTCATCCTAAGTCAGGTCATCCTATCCTTGCAGTTATCCTTCGCCGTCGTTCCGCTCGTCAAGTTCACGTCCGATCGCGTCAAGATGGGGGGAGTTCGTCAACAAAGCCTGGCTGAAGTGGCTGGCCTGGTCCATCGCGGCGGTCATTATGGTCCTCAACGCGTATTTGCTGTTCCGCACGTTTTTCGGTTGATTTCCGTTAAAAAAGAAGCCCGCGCATCCTTGCCGCGCGGGCTTCTTCGTGCGTGCTGTACCCTACCTCTACGGCCTGCCGCTGCCAACGTCCCGCTCGAGCTCCGCAAGCCATCGGTCGGCCGTGTGCCGCCATGTAAACCGCTCCAGGATGCGCTCGCGTCCCATCGCGCCCATCCGCGTGCGGAGCGCTTCATCGTCCAGCAGCTGCGATATCCGATCGGGAAGTTCCGCGGTCAAGCGGCGCGGATCGACCAGAAATCCGGTGACGCCGTCCTCGACGATCTCGGCGATGCCGCCGACGCGGCAGGCCACGACCGGCAAGCCCGATGCCATCGCCTCCACGTTGACGAGTCCGAAAGCCTCGCGCCGCAAAGAAGGAACGACGGCCACGTCAGCCATGCCGAACCAGGCAGGCATTCGATCGTGCGATACGTAAGGTTCGAAATGTACGTACCGACGCCATGGCCTTGCCATGCGCAGCAGCTTGCGCGAATACGCGGAAGTGCGGCTTGAACCGTAAAAGGGAGAACCTACGATGACGAGCAGCATATTCGGATGGCGGCGAACGAGCGCAGGCAGCGCCGCAAGCAAGTGGTGCACGCCTTTCAAGGGAATAAGCCGTCCCGCGAATAACACGATCTGACGGTGCTGCCATCCCTGAGCGATTCGCAAGTGCTCGCGAAGGGCGGGAGCGCCGAACCAAACCGGATCGACGCCCGGATAGACGACTCCGAGCTTGGAAGCCAGGCTGGGCGATCTTCTCTCTACGTCCGCTTTCAAGAAGCGGCTGTTCACGATTATCCGGTCGGCCGCGCCCAGGCAGGCTCGAAGCTCCGCGGGCGAGATCGCTTTCCCCGATATGAACGTATTCGAATGTAAATGAAGCCATACGCGCGCTCCCGGAAATCTCCGCTTCAGCAACGGTACCAGCCGCGGCCGGTTTTCCACCTCGATGAGCTGCGGCCGGTAGGCGCGAAGTCCCGCGAGCACGCCGGACAGGTAAGCGCGTTTCCCCGGCGCGCGTAACCGTTCGCAGCGGGCACCGTGCAGCATTCCCCTTCGGGGCAGCCCTTTTGCGGTTCTCCCGTAAATGCACACCTCCAGGCGATCCGCGAGCAAGGGAACGAAATTTTCCACGACGCGTTCCACGGAGCCCCCGCGCGGCGCGGGGACCGGATATGCGCCCGGCGTGACGAATGCGGCTCTCATGGGATCACACCCCTCGTCCTGTACTTCAGACAGCATACACCCGAAGGCCTTCGCCGGACACGGCAGGTACCCGCAGCTAACCGAATGGCCTGCAAATAGATGATTAAAGCGGCGCATACGTAGGCGCCGGTCACGCAGGTTGAAGTTTGGGCACCGATATGTCACACTTAGGAACGACTGCGCGCGATTCGCGCTCGCGGTCCCGAATCCAATTAATGAGGCAAAGGAGTGGCCGCACGATGAACCGTTGGCTGCTGCGCGCCATGACGGAGCTGTCTTCGCGCAAATTCATATCCCGCTTGACGGGGAGCTTCGCCAAATCGCCGCTTAGCCGGCGCCTGATCCCCAAATTCGCCGCCCTATACCGGATTCCGGTCGGAGAAGCGGAGAAGCCGCTTGCCGAATACGCGACGCTGAACGAATTTTTTACCCGCCGGCTCGCGCCGGGCAGCCGCAATATCGACGCTTCGCCCGACGCGCTAGTGAGTCCGGTGGATGCCCGAATCGCCGCCTTCGGTCCGATCGAAAACGGGCTGCTTCTGCAAGTCAAAGGTCAGGATTATTCGCTGGAAGAGCTGCTGAATCGCTCGCCTCGCAGCGGCCAATACCGCAGCGGCTATTATTGGGTGCTCTACCTGAGCCCGACCGATTATCACCGGATACACGCGCCCTGCGCAGGCGAGATCGTCGAGACCGAGCACATCCCCGGCCGGGTATATCCCGTAAACGAACGAGGTTTGACGCTGATGCGGCGCGTGCTCTCCCGCAACGAACGTCTCATCACTTATTTGCGTCACGGCAGCGGCGAGCTCGCTGTCGTTAAGGTCGGCGCGCTCAACGTCAGCAGCATTAAATACGTAGAAAAGCTTCCTCGGACGCTCGATCGCGGCCAGGAGCTCGCCTACTTCGAATTCGGCTCCACGGTCGTGCTGCTGACGGAAGACGACACCTTTCTGCCGCTGCCGGGATTCCAAGCCGGCGATCAGGTCCGCGTAGGACAACTGCTCGGCACTTTAGCCGCGGATACAGCCATACGCTAACTTCAACGACCTTTGCCGGCTGCGATTAGGCGGTGATTCCCTTTCTCCGTCAGCATGTTCGGCATGGGTCTTGTTTGTTGCTGGTACGCTTCAGTACCAGCCTTCCCTCCGATAGAACCCCTTTTTGACTCATTTACACGATATCCCCTTCGCTCAGGAAGTCGCCCCAAGGAATCATACCGACGGAACTCCAAAAGTAACCTTTAAAAAATTCATATTACGAACAGCATTTAAACAACTATTGACATGCCACCATACGGTCGCCGCATGCTCAAGAAATGCATATCGAACGAGACAGCTTCGCCCGATGCGTTTGACCGGTCCAACGAATCGAACGGACGCCGTACCGCTTGCGTACGAGCTCGGGTTGCGTAATCGTGCGAATACGACCGCAAAGCGATAGCAGCTTAGCGAGCCCGTCCGTTCTTACATTCACGCGGAAGCAGTATTCATCCAGGTAAGCCTGCAAATGCTTGGGTCCGATGCCGCCGAACGTCCGTGCCAGCCAACCGATCGCGCCGCGCCAGACGGCGCCCAACGCCGTCACGCCCTCGCAACCAGACGCCTTGACGACCTCGATGCGCCGATGACCCGCTCTGTCCTCTGCCGCATGCCGCCACAAAAATCCGCCGAACGAATCGGCGGCGAACGCACGGCGACTGAATGCGTCGGCGGACATTCGCTTGATCTTAACCTCCGCCAGCGCTCCGCTCTCCGGGTCGATCGAAGCGCCGGCAACGGCGGGCTCTTCCCGGTATGTCAGCGGATCCGCGGGACGGTTCGTCGCAGGCCGCGCATAGAAGTCCCCCAACAGCTGCAGATCTCCGATCAACGGCCGACCCTCGTCGTGCACCTGGATCGCATAGCGAAGCTTGTGATTGATCAGCCAGGCGGTCTTGTACGTCACCTGGATCAGCTCCGCCAACAGCTTGGCCGATATGCCGGTCTGCATCAGATACAACGCGTGAAACCACTTCACGAGCGGCGTACGGGTGCCTTCAAGAATCGTGCCGGCCGTCAACGAGGTCTGGCGAGCGCACGAGCGGCACTCGAACAGCCGCGGGCCGCGCGAACCGATCCGATAAAAGTCGGGTCCCCCCGCATCGCGGACAACGAAAGCCGTCAGGCCACTTCGCACGAAAAAGGGCGGTCTCGCAATCTTCTTCGCAAAAAGTCGGCGCCTGCTCGCACATCCGGTTCGAATCGCTCATGACGTTTCCTCCAAAATATAAGAACTTATGTTCTTATTTTACCTGTTAATCCCATATCGTGCAAGAGAAAAAAATACGGTCAATAGCGAAAGTTCCCTGTGCGAAGGGGATATCGTTGCAACGCACCGCACAAGCAGCGATCGGGCCGACGTATCGGGAAGTTCCCTGTGCGAAGGGGATATCGTTGCAACGGCGGAAATGGTCCTCACATCGAGCGAATTCCCAGTCTCATCCATATAAAAAAAGGAGCCCTATCGGATCTCCGACGGGCTCTTGCCTGTATACTGTTTGAACTGCCGGCTGAAAAAGAAGATGTCGCGGTACCCGAGCGCGTCGGCGACTTCGGTGACGTTCATGCCCGCATGCAGCAGCAGATGCTGCGCCCGCTCGATCCTGGTGCGTATCATGTACGTTTGAACCGAGGATCCGATCAGTTCCTTGAACTTGACCGAGAAATATCGGGGCGATAAACCCGCTCGCGCAGCCAGATCGTCCACCCGGTGAGACTCCCCGGGATGCTGCCGGATGTAGTTGGCGATCTCGTGGATGCTCTCGGTCAGCTGATTGCTCGCCTTGCGTTCGACGGGTTCCTCCAGGTCGTTTCGCAAGAGATGGATGATGAGCTGCTTGAGCACGAGCCTCGCTTCTTCCTCCGCCGCGAACGTCTTGACGAGGAAGAGCCGAACGTACCGCGCCAGCAGATGCTCGAATTCGAACGTATCCTGCAAAATCCGGTACGGCTTGCGGCACGAGCTTCACCGGCACGTTCACGTCGAAATGAATATAGGTTAATACGAGCGGCTTCTGCGGATTATGCGTCGCGCTCGTATGATCTCCCGGCCTGAAAAGGAAACAGCTTCCTTTTTCTACCGGATAAGCCCGGCCGTTCAGCACGACCTCGCCCTCTCCGCTCCATACGTAAAACAAATCGTAGTTCGCGAGCGGTTGTTCTCGCTTCTGCCACTTCCAGCCGGGCTCGCATACGATCTTGGCCAGGTAAAGCTTGAGCTCGTAGGCATCCGGCGACGCATCAAGCATCTTCCGCTCCTCCATTCCTTGCTGCGTACTTTTGCATTGCCGGCTTGTCTTCCATGCGCTCGTCCAAGAGGCCCTGCCTTACGGCCGTCTCGCGAATCCGGCGCATTCCCGCGGCAATGCCTTCTTCGTCCAGATGAGCAAACCCGAATAAGGCGGTACGCTCAGCCGACCGTTGTTCGGCAGCGTATGCCGAGCCGTCTCCCCAGCTAACCCCAGCTTGTCCGCATGCTGACGCGAACCGTTCGTAACGTTCCGGCGAATCCCTCCAGGTCGCGAACAACAGTAATCCCGCGTCCGCGGGATGTACGTCGAACAGAGGCGCCAGCTTCGACAGCTCCTCCCGGAGCAGCCCCTGCAGCCGATTAAAGACGCGGCGGCTGCGCCGCAAATGGCGGTCGTATTCTCCCTGGTTCATCCAGTCCGCCAATGCGCGCTGTTCGGTCAGGCCCGCCGGATAGGGATCGTAGAGCTGTTTGGCCAGCAAAAACGGTTCGCGAAGCGCGGAGGGCAGCACCGCGTAGCCGATTCGCACTTCCTGCCGCATCGCTCGCGAAAACGAGCCGACGTAGACGACCCGCTCCTGCCGATCGAGCGACTTGAGCGGCGCTAGCGGTCGCCCCGACCAACGGAACTCGCTGTCGTAGTCGTCTTCGACGATCCAGCCCTCCCGTTTGACGGCCCAGTCCAGCAACGCCATCCTGCGTTCGTAAGTGAGCACCGCGCCGGTGGGGAACTGACGGGTGGGCGTGACGAACAGCAGCTGCGCCGGCCAATCGCCCGGTACGATGCCTTGGCGATCGACAGGCGCCGGAATCAGCGCGGCGCCGCTCGCCCGGATCGCCCGTTGAATGCCGCTGTAGCAGGGGTCCTCCGCGACGGCCGATTTGCCCGGCTCAAGCAGCAGCTGCGCCAGCAGCGCGATCGCCTGCATGGAGCCGCCCGTCACGACGATGTCTTCGGCCTCGCACAGGATGCCGCGCTCGCGCCGCAGCCTTCCCGCGATCGCCCGGCGCAGCTCCGCGCTGCCCGCCGCGGACGTGCCGTCGTCTGCAGGGGCGGGCCCCCCGCCGCCGCCACTCCGCCGATACCGCGGCTTTCCACGACATCCAGGGAAACCATCGCTCGCCCATGCCGCGCGGTTTAAAGGAGATCGATTCTTGAATCGGGCAGCCTTTCCGCTTGCGTTTGTTCCGGCGGAGACACGCCCAGCCAAGCCTCCCGCACGAGTCGTATCCCCCCATCGCGACAGTCCGAATGCCGCCGAATCCGCGGGAGCTGCCGCCGGCACTATGTCTGCGCCATGCGCCTCGGCATTCGGGGGCGGCTCCGTCGCGTCGTCGCCGCTCCTCTGGCGCGACTCCGCCGGCCGCGCGTCCGCTCCGGCGACATACGTGCCGCGTCCGACCGATGCGCGCACGTAGCCCTCCGCGGCGAGCATCTCGTACGCGATGCTGACGCTGCCTCGGGACAAGCCGTATGCGTCGGCCAACGTCCGCGTCGAAGGCAGCTTGGCGCCGGGCGGAAGCTGGCCGGCGACGATGCTGTCGCGAATCGCCTGGTACAGGGCGAGATGTTTGACGCCGCAAGCCGACAATCGCACGTCGTAGGGTACTTGAATTTGCATAGCCGCCCCACTTCCTCGTTGCAATGGACCAATGTTTTTAATGTAAATTGGATCTTTTGTCTTGTCAATGTCGGACTTAAAATAAGACTCACAGCAAAAAAGGGAGGCGGCTGCGATGCGCAGAAAAGAGTTTGAAGTGGCAGATGACGAAGTTTGCGAGGCATTCCTGAACGAACGGGACGACGGCGTGCTGACCTTTAGCGGCAGCGACGGCTGGCCGAAGGCGGTGCCGCTGAACTACGCGTACGCCGGTGGGAACGTTTATTTTCACGGAAGCAAAAAGGGAGAAAAAATGAGCGGACTCGCAGAGGACGATCGGGCGGAATTCGTCGTCTACGAAGCGCATGCGTTTATCCCTTCCTATTATAGCGATCCGTTGATGGCCTGTCCGGCGACGCTCTATTTCCGCTCCGTTCGCATCCGCGGCCGGGTGGAGCAGGTCGAAGACGCCGGAGAAAAGGCGATCGCGCTCGCTGCGCTGATGGCCAAGCTGCAACCCGAGGGCGGCCATCTGCCGATCGATGCAGGGCATCCGAAGTATGCCGCACAGCTTAAAGGCGTGGCCGTGCTTCGTCTTGGCATCGAGGAAATGACGGGCAAGTTTAAATTCGGACAGAACCTGTCCGAGAGTAAACGCGGCGAAGTTATCAACGGATTGGAAAACAGGGGCCGGCAAGGCGATCCGCAGACCGTCTCGTTCATGAAGGCATTGGCGCCGAAGCGGGATTAAACCTGCCTTGGCGAAAATCGCTCAAGGATTGTTCACCTTCCGGGCCGACGCGCGGGTGACGCGTATGGAACGATCGTGTATAATAGCAACTGATGCCCTGCCTGAGAAAATTTCTCACAAGGGAACTCGATCATGTGGAAGGATGACGGCAATGAACCCCCTCGCGCAACAGCTCAACGACACCATCGCCAAGGAACAGCCTCGATTCGCGGAGATGCTCTCCGGACTCGGCAAGGCCATTTATTTTCCCAAGATAGGCATCCTGAGCCAATCTGCCGAAGCGAAGCAAAAAGCGAAAACGTATAACGCGACGATCGGTATCGCGACGGAAAACGGGCAGCCGATGCACCTGAAAATGATCCAAGACAAATTGTCCGCTTATCAGCCAAAGGACATTTACGAATATGCGCCGCCGGCCGGCAAACCTGAGCTCCGCACCGCTTGGCGGGAAAAGATGCTGAAGGAGAACCCTTCGCTCGAAGGCAAGACGTTCAGCATGCCCGTCGTCACGAACGCCCTGACGCACGGCCTGAGCATCGTCGCGGATCTGTTCGCCGATGTCGGGGACGCCGTTATTATACCTGACAAGAACTGGGAAAACTATGAACTGACCTTCGGCATTCGCCGCGGCGCGGAGATCGTGGAATACCCGCTGTACGCAGCAGACGGACTGTTCAACGCTCAAGGCCTGCGCGAAGCGCTGCTCTCCCGCAAAGAACAGGGTAAGGCGATCGTGCTGCTTAACTTCCCGAACAATCCGACCGGCTATACGCCGAGCCGCGAAGAAGGCGCCTCGATCGTCGCGGCGATCAAAGACGCCGCCGAAGCCGGCATCAATGTCGTCGCGGTGACCGACGACGCGTACTTCGCGCTTTTCTTCGAAGACTCGATGCACGAATCGCTCTTCGGCGCATTGTGCGGTCTGCACGAGCGCGTACTGCCGATCAAGATCGACGGCGCCACCAAGGAAGAATACGTGTGGGGCTTCCGCGTCGGCTTCATTACGTACGGCGGCACCTCGGAGCCTGCGCTCGCCGCCCTGGAGCAAAAGACGCTCGGCATCATCCGCGCGACGATCTCGAGCGGGCCGCATCCTTCGCAGACTTTTGTGCTGGACGCCCTGAAATCGCCTGAATTCGAAGCTCAAAAAGCGGAGAAGTACGCCATCATGAAAGGCCGCGCAAACAAGGTGAAGCGCCTGCTCGACAGCGGCAAATACGAAGGGGCATGGAGCTATTACCCCTTCAACTCCGGCTACTTCATGTGCCTACGGCTCGACGGCATCAGCGCCGAAGCGGTCCGCCAGCGCCTGCTCGACCGTTACGAAGTCGGCACGATCGCGCTCGGCCAGCACGACCTGCGCGTCGCGTTTTCCTGCATCGAAGAGCCTTTCCTTGAGGATCTGTTCGATCGCATCTACGCCGCCGTGAACGAGGTTAGAGCCGAAGCTGCAGATCAAGCTTAGCTTTCTAGCGCAAAAGGTTGCCGGAAAAATAGGAAAAGGCCTTGCTCGCGTTCATCTTACGATGACGGCGGCAAGGCCTTTGTCGCTGTTTAGGCGCCGGTGCCGGCAAACGCCTGCACATATACGCTGTACCGGTTGCGCCCTTGATCTTTGGACTTGTACATCGCAATGTCCGCTGCATGCAGCAGTGCGGTCGTATCGCTCCCGTGAGCGGGCCAGTGGGCGATGCCGATGCTGACCGTGACCGGAGAATCGGGGGAAATCGCGCCGCGATGCCCCGTCAATGCGGCCAGCAAATTTTCCGCCGTCTCCGCAGCTTCCCAGGTGCCGCCGACATCGGGGAGAACGACCGCGAATTCGTCGCCGCCCAGCCTGAACAGCATCCCGCTGCCGGACGTACATTCCCTTAATTTAGACGCAATCTCGCGCAAGAGCTTGTCCCCCGCTTGATGGCCATGACGGTCGTTTACGGCCTTGAAGCGATCCAGATCAAGCAGCAGCAGCGCGCCTTCCGTACCGTTCTGGAGCAGCGAGGAGAGCGTCTCCTGGAAATAGAGCCGGTTGCCGACGCCTGTTAACGCATCGTGATAGGCCAGATACCAGATCTCCTCTTCCGCTTTTTTTGCGCCCAGTCTCATCTTGAAGCACGACGCAATACATCCGTTCGCCTTCCGCCGTGACCTCGTTCAGATGAACGGTCATCCGCCGTGACTCGCCGGCGATGTCGACCATCCCGACTTCCACCATCGCCGAGCCTGCTTCGCCGAGCGGCAGCCGCTCTCCCTGATCGAGAAACATGGCTATCGGCTTGCCGATCAATTCCGACGGCGGCAGGCCGAGCAGCAGCTTGACGACCGGATTCGCCTCGCGAATCGAGCCGTTTTCGTCGAGCAAAAGGACGCCGAACGGGGACAGCTCGAACAGCACGCGATACTTTTCCATGACCGAGGGCATGAGACCGTAGTGCAATATCGCCCTGCGGATGAAGAAAGCGAAAAGCAGCATGGCATACAAGCCGATCAGATGGGCATATGCCGCCGAAAATCCGCTCCGTCCCGCTACGATCGCAGTCAACGTTACGACGGCGCCGACAAGAATTCCCAAGCCAGCCTGAACATGCTGGGCGCTTAAGGAATCGGAGGCGCTTCGAGCCTTTTTCCGTCCGATCAGCCAAACCGCCGAAGCGTACAGCCAGACCGTCGCCGCCAAAACAATCATGCTTGCCCGCGTGCCTGCCCCCGGGTTGAAAGCCGCGCCGCCCGCATACGCCCCGTAAACGTTCGGCTGGAATACGACCAGCACGATAAGAACGAAGGGGATCGCAAGCGCGATATCCAAAAAATTCATCGGCGACTTTTTCGATTGCGCGCCAAGCTGTCGGATGAAAAACATCATCAGGAATCCAAGCACGCATGTCGGAACGATCAAAAGTCCGTTGGCGAGCTTCGCCGCATCCGCCTCGGGAAAAAACGAGGCCAGAAACGAAGCGCCGAACTGCATCGCCATCAAGGCGAACAGAACCGAGGCCAAGCGATTCAACCGGTGCAGGGGGTTGCGCAGGAAGACTTCGGCGGACAGCCAGCCGAGCATCGCGCCGGGGATGATGTGAAGGGCGAGGTTCGTTAAAAATCCGCCCATGTATCAGTCCTCCTATAGGTTTCCATTCATTTTATATGCGATCGTTAGGAGCAGAATCCGGTTTGTTCGCGCATACATTTATGAGCGGGCTCGACGAGCCCTTTGACGAGATAGAATCCTGAATATTGGTTACAAAGTACTATTCTATAACAGGGTCTGATTTCCTGCTTGTCGTTTGTATGTTGTACGTTAAAGTCGTTTGTATGTTGTACGTTAAAGTTCCTCGTCTTCGTCTCTGGCGGCCAATCGCCTTGGCAGCAGCCAGCCTGTCCAGACAAGCGCGAGCGCGAGGGCGATCAACCACCAGGCAGGAGAAGCGGCGGCATGGGGCGACCAGGCGATCAGCCAGAGCAGCGCGGCGGCGGCAAGTCCGGCCGCTCGGACGACGGCCGACGCAGCCGCGTTTCGACCGTCGGGAGAGAGCGGAACGACGGATGCATGCTCGGCAAAACGGATTCGTCCGAGCTCGGTGAGCTGCAGGCCGCCGACGACCATGCCGACGACGTATACCATCGCGTCGACGGCGGTCGAATGCGCGAACAGCGCGATGACGGCCATCAGCGCGCACCAGCGCCAAAAGGCGCCGAACGCTTCGCCGCGCAAAAACGTCTTCGCATAAAGAAAATGCCAGGCGAACCGCCGGTTACGCGGCATCCGGTCCGCGATCCAGGCGATCCAGGCGCGCGAGGCGGCCGGAGGCGCCTCGGTCGGGATATCCACGAACCAGCCGAGGAAGGAGAGCCAGCGCCGACGCGCGGCGGATTCCTCCGCGATGAGGCGGTCCCACGGCAGCTTGTGGCGAGGCGTGAGCAGCGCAGCCGTCGACACGGCCGCCGCCGCGAGCAGCGCAAAGCCGGCTGCGAGCGGCAGCGGCTTGGTCAACAAAGCGGCCGCGGCCAGCAGAACAGCCGTCCAGCGGGCAATGCGCAGCGTCAGACGGGCGGTTCCCGACACCGCCCGGCGCTCCTGCCAGGCCGCATATGTATTCCAGCCGGCGACCAGCGCGATCGCCGCCGCCAGCGCGCCCCATTCGGCCGGCCTGTTGGGGGCGGCGTCGGCCGTGACCGGCGCTTTGGCGTACAAAGGCGCAAAGATAAAGAAGACGATCAACGCGCGAATCGCTCCGAACAAAGCCGACCTGCGCAGCGTCGGATACAGATTCACGGTCAGCACGCCGGACTCCGCCGGCAGCAGAAACACCGTATCGGCCGGCTGGAGATAGCTCCGAAGCGGCGTATAGACGGATGCGAAAAAGAGCAATGCGACGCCGACGACATCCGCGGGCCATGCGGGCGGCATATCCGACAGGAGGCCGGCATATCCGGCGAGCAGCGTAATGCCGATCGCGGCCAGCAGCATCGCGAATCCGCTTTGCGCTACGTATCGCAGGTAAGGGAACATCTCGCGCCTGAACGCCGACGCCCGTTCGCGACGCCAATCCCCCGAGCCCCCGGGGCTTTTCCTCACGAACCGGATCAGCCACGGCCGGCGCCTCCTTCCGGCGGCGCGGCCTTCTCGTCGGCTGCCAGAATCAATCGCTCGAACGCGTCGTCCAGCGTATAGTCGCGGCCTCCGGCGTTTGCGGCTTGCTTGACCTCTTCCGGCGTTCCGCCGGCCAGAATGCGTCCCTGATGCAGGACGACGACCCGGTCCGCATTGCGCTCGAGCGCAGGTAAAATATGCGAGCTGAGCAGAATCGCCGATCCGGCCGCTCTCGCCTCGTTAAGCGCCTGGACGAGCGCGCGCGTCGCCAGCGGGTCGAGCCCCAGGAAAGGCTCGTCGATAATGAGCAGCGGCGGGGAGACGAGCAGGGCGTTCATCAGCATGACCTTTTGGCGCATGCCTTTGGACAACGTCCCGGGCAAAGCGCCCATCGCATGCTTCATGCGAAACGTCTCGGCGAGCGCTTCCGTCCTTTGGGCAGCCGTCCGGGCGTCCAGCCCGTAAGCCGTCTCCGTCCAGCGCAAATGCTCGGACACGGTCAAGTTCGGAAATAACGACGGCTGCTCGGGGACGTATGCGCACGACGACCTGTAGCGCTCGCGATCGTCCGCTAGCCGCAGGCCGGCGACCCGCACTTCGCCCGATTGCGGCAGCATCAGCCCCAATACATGCTTGATGGCGGTGCTCTTGCCCGCGCCGTTCAGACCGATCAGGCCCATCATCTCTCCGGGCCGTATATCGAAGCTGACCTCGTGAAGGACGGGCTTGCGCGCGCTGTAGCCGCCTGTCAGCTTGTCTAGCGTTAACGCGGTTGCCATCGGTTCGCAACCTCCTCGGATGGACGGATATCTCTTCATTATAGCGAAGCTGCGGTACGCTTGCATCTCTGCGGGAACGCGGGCAACGACCGGATTGGCGCAAAAACGGAAAAAATGGAAACGGGGCGATGCGGCATGGGCATCCGCATCGCCCCGTTCTTACGGAGGCGGTCCTCTATTCGGTTGGCGGAGCGTTGTTCGCCCGCTTTTCCTTCAGCCAGCGGGGCGCCCCTTTATTTTTGCTGTCGCGCTCCCGATCCTGCTTGACCTTGCCCTTGGCGGCCGGACGCGCGGGCGGCGCTGCCTTGCCGCCGCCTTTGCCGGTCTTTTGCGCGCCTGAGGCTGCCACGTCCCGCCTCGCGGTGCCCGCCTCATTCGCGCCGGCAGCTTGCGTGCGCGCCTGCCCACCGCTCTGCGCGCGAGCCGGTTCGCGCGCGGTTCGCGCCTGCGGCCGCTGTTCGCGTCCATCGACGCCGCCGGCCCGCTTCGCTTCGCCGGCGATCGTCCGCTTCGGTCCGCCGCCGCTCCTCGACTCGGCTCCCGGCCGACCGCCTGCCCGATGCTCGGCTCCGGCTTGGTGTCCAGCGCCCGGCTTCTGCGCACCGGCCTCCGTCGCCGGACCGCCCGGGACGCGCTTATGAGCCGCCGTTCCGCTCGCGCCCCCCCATGCCGCGAGCCTGCGCTGCCCCGCCGCTTTTCGCCTGAACGCTTGGAGCGCCTTTAGCCTGGACGCCTGCGCCGCCTTTCGTCCGGGCGCCAGCCGCTCCTTTCGACTGAAAGCCTGCGCCACCGTTCATTTGCGACCGTTCGCCGGCGTCCGGCAGCAACGCCTCTCGCTTCGCATCGCTCTTCACGGCTTCGAGCTTGCCTCGCGCCAGGCGCCGCTCGCGAATCTCGATGCGCAGCTGCTTGCCAAGCTTGTCCATAATGAACTGCTCCTTGGGCGTCACGATCGTAATCGACGTCCCGCTCCTGCCCATCCGGCCGGTGCGGCCCGCGCGGTGCACGTAATGATCCGCGTCGAGCGCCGGCTCGAACTGCAGTACGAGCGCGAGCTCCTGCACGTCCAGACCGCGTGCGGCCACGTCGGACGCGACCAGCAGCTTCGTTTTCCCCTCGCGGAACTTGCGAAGCACCTCTCCCCGCTCCCGTCCCGGCGTATCTCCGTAGAGCGCATCTACCGCGAAGCCTTCGAACCGCAGCTTGGCGAGCAGCTCGCCGATCCGTTCGATGTCGTTCACGAACAGCAGCGTCGAGGCAGGCTTCAGCGTGCGCACGAGCCGACGCACCAGATCGATCTTGTCCCGCGGGTCGCTGACCAGGTACAGATGCTCGATCGTCTGCGGCAGACCCGGCTCCTGCTCCTGGCGGACGGTCGTCTCCCACGGATCGCGCAGCCATTTGGCCTCGGCGGCTCGCATCGTATCCGAGCGCGTCGCCGACACGAACACCGTCTGCCGGTCTCTGGACGCGCCCTTCAGCACGAATTCGACGTCGCTCTTGCCCCCCAAGCGAAAAGACGCGATCGGTCTCGTCGACGACGACATGGCGGACCGCCTGAAGCGGCAGCTTGCGAAGCGAGGCGACCTCGCGGATTCGGCCCGGCGTGCCGACGACGATCGCCGGCTTGGCCTTCATGCGATCGAGCTGCCGCGACAGCGCCGCGCCCCCGATCAAGGCGACCGTCTTGACGCCCAAGGGCTCGCCGTACTTTTCAGATACGCGCACGATCTGCATCGCCAGCTCCTGCGTCGGCGCGATTACGACGGCCTGCGTTTCGCGCTTGGCAGCGTCCACCTGCTGCAGCAGAGGCAGCAGGTACGCCAGCGTCTTGCCCGACCCCGTCGGGGACCGCAGCACGCCGTCTCTCCCGGCCAGCAGCTCGGGAATGACGCCCGCCTGCACCGAAGTCGGCTCCAGGATGCCCGCCTCGGCAAGCGCGCCGGTCAGCTCCGCCCCGAGCCCGAGATCGCTAAACGTGCGCTTTTCCGCGACTTCGGCGTTTGCTTCGGCCTTTGCTTCGGCGCTTGCGTCAACCTTTTCTTTGGTGCCTGCACCGGGATTTGCTTCGGCGCTTGCTCCAGCTTCAACCGCGGCGCGATTTGGGGCCCCTTTATCCTCGGTCCGTTCCTCGGCTACAGCCTCCTCGCGATCTTGCCCGCGTTCGATCTGCTCTTCCGACATCGTTCATTCTCCTTTGCGGCGGCGCCGATCGGCGCCGTCGTCATTTCTTGTTCAGCAAACGCGCGGCGACGCCCGCCGTCAGCACCGGGAACAGCTGGATCAGCTTCGCGCCGGCCGCCGACACCCACGGCAGATCGCGCTCCGCCTTACCTGTTGCCAGCAGCCGCACCAATGCCTTCGCTACCGTATCCGGCTGCATCAGAAACCGCTTGATATTGCGCTTGTACGTACCTCCAGGATCGGCCCGGTCGAAAAACGGCGTATCGATCGGTCCCGGATTGAGCGCGGAGATCCGGATGCCGCTGCCGCGCAGCTCTTGCCGCAGCGAATTGGTAAAGCCCAACACCGCGTGCTTCGAGGCGGCGTAGCCGGTCGCCTTGGCCGTACCGATCTTGCCCGCGATCGAGGCGACGTTAACGATGTGGCCGGCCCCGGCCCGCTTCATGGAAGGGTACACGGCCTTGCAAAATCGCACCGTACCCATATAGTTGACGTCCATCATCGCTTCAAACCGCGCCAGGTCCGTCTCCTCGAAGGGAAGAAAATCCCCCGTATCCCGCATTGTTCACCAAAGCGTCGATGCGACCGTAGCGCTCGAGCGTCCGCGCGACGGTCTCGTCGACGGAAGCCGCGCTCCGCACGTCGCAGCCGAATACCGCGTGCTCGCCCCGAATGCCGGCCGACACGGCGGCCAGCTTGTCCGCCGAACGGGCGGCCAGCACCGGCACCGCGCCTCGCTCCGCAAGCATCCGAGCCGCCAACGCGCCGATCCCGCTCGAAGCGCCGGTCAAGAGCACGATGCGGCCTCGCAGTTCGATGGAAGACATAGCCATTCCCCCTTCTCCGCCGCCCGCAGGTTCGGTCGTCCGACCGCTGCGGGGCAATTTATCGGCGCCTAAATTTCAAGCAGCGCCCTCCATTTGGTTTGAGCGTAAAATGGCCGCCCGAGGGCTCTTGTTATTCACATTGGCGCATAGTAGCGCGCAGTGGACGGACCAAAGAGCCGTTATTTTTGTTCGAATCGCGATTCGCGGCCCGCTTGCGGACACAGGGGCCGCTATTCGAGGCTGCCGGCCTTTTTTAGGCATGATTCAAGTAAATAACGTCCCTCCAGTCCGCAACATCACGATCTGGACGGTTTTTTACGAAATAGCGTCTCCTGTGTCCGATGCCAGGTGGTCGGGTCCGGTGGTCGGGTCCGGTGGTTGGGTCCGGTGGTCGAGTCCGGTGGTCGGGTCCGGTGGTCGGGTCCGGTGGTCGGGTCCGGTGGTCGGGTCCTGCGGCCGGTGTCGGATATCCTGCATCCGACGCCCGGAATCCGGGCTCGGCGTCCGGCGCCCTGTATCCGATGACAGATGGCCGGCTCCGGGTCCTGTGGCCGAGTCCTGTGGCCGAGTCCTGTGCCCCATGCCCTGCTTCCTGGTGCCCATGCCCTATGTCCGATCCCCCCTGCGCTATTTCCTATGCCAACTGCCCTCTGTCTAACTTGCTTTTAACCGCTGGCCCGCAGGTCTCATTTGCTCCAACCCGCTTGCCTTCCCGAATATGTCGCCGTCAGATTAGCATGTCAAGCCCGTGCTTTCCCCGCGATGATATACGTTCTGAAACGTGAACAAAAAAAGCCCCCTGCGGGGCTTCCTTATTGTAGCATATCGTGCGGTATGGCGATATGACGCGCAGACCGGAGAACCGGAACCGTGCGAATCAAGCGATCAATACCTGAATCTCCATCTCGCCGATCCCGTCCATGATGAGCGGCACCGCCAGCGCGCGGCGGGTCTCCCCGTGGCTCTCCAGCATCGAATGAACGACGCGCGGCGGCGTAATATCGACATGAACGCCCTGGTTGAACAAAATGGTCGATGCGTTGCCGCTGATCATGTTCCCCAATTCGGAGATGGCGCTCTTGCCCATCTCGTCGATCTCCGTAATGGCGAATCCGCCCATCATCGCGGATATGATCTTGAGCGCGACCGATTCGCTCAAACCGAATACGATATCGCCGCTCATATGGCCCGTAAGCCCGATCTGAATCCACACGTGATTGTCCACGAACTGGATGTCCTTCACCGCCAACTGGCCGGTGCTGGGCCGAATTTGAACCATTTGCTCGATGACCATACGGGCCGATTCCAGGAATGGGTTGATATATTCAGCCTTCATTCGCGAGCGATGCCTCCTTGCGAGCCGATTCTGTAACGCCGGAACTCGTTGTCTGCGCGTCATTTCGACAAAATACCGCTTCTCTTGCCTCGTTGCCATCATTATACTTAAATAAGTAGGACAAGTATACTTATTTTCGTTAAATCGCGGTACTTTCGAAGGATAATAGTCCAAAAGACCCTGTCGAAAAACGACTAAAAAACGGAAACTTAGTCGCAGTTCCACAGCACCTATGGAGGATCAGCATGCCAAATTTATGGGCTCACATCCAATTCGGCCGAGAGCTCGCAGAAGCGCTTCGGCTTCCTTATATGACCGAGCCCCCGCAGCGAACCGCCTTTCAGCTCGGCTGCCAAGGTCCCGATTTTTTGTTTTATGACCATTTCCTGCCCTGGCAGCGTTCGCGAACGCCCGCCAACCGTTTGGGTACCCTGCTTCACAACGTTTCGTGCGGGCCTTTTCTGATCGACTTGTTCGACGCGGTCCGCAAGCGCGCGGAAGATGCGGAGGCCGAAGCATATGCTGCGGGCTTCTTGCTGCATCACGTGCTGGACCGGCATGTGCATCCCTATGTATTCAGCCTGTCAGGCTTCGGCAAATGGAAGCATCAGCAGTTCGAGACCGCCATGGATTCGGTCGTCATGTGGCGCCGGGCGGGCATCCATACGGGAAAAACGCCCGTATCGAAGGAGATCGACACGGGCGGCAAGCTGCCCGGAGGCACGGCGAATATTTTGATCGCGCTAACCTGCAAATATTACCCCGGGCTCGCCGGCGAGCTGACCGCCGATAGGCTCGATGCGTCCGTGCGGCAGTTTGCCGCCGCGCAGCGCCTTTTCTTCGATCCCCCGCGGCTGGAAAAGCAAGCTGACGCTCGGGATGCTCGCCCCTTTTTCGCCGCCAAGGACAATCCCCCCTTGGGACGTGCTGAACGCGAGGCGCAGCGGGTGGACCGATCCGGTCGACCGGACGCGGATTCGTCAGGAGAGCGTGTACGATCTATGGGACAGCGCCCTCGAAGACGGCAGCCGGACGCTCGCCGCCGGCCTGCGCTGGCTTGGCGCAAGGAACGACGGCGAAGCCCGGTCAGCGAAGGCCGACTTCGAGTCGCGCGTCGGCAACGTCTCCTACGAGACGGGCCTGCCCTGCGGCAGCGCCTGGATCACGTACGCGGACCCGGTCGTCTGACCGCGAATCGCCGGATCGCCGATTCGTGCTTGCCGGTTCTGCCGAATCGCGTAACGCCGGGCCGCCGGAATTCGCATTACTCCACCGCTTCGCGCCAGCCCTTCTCCAGCTTCACCAGGGCGAGCAGCGCGATGCCGGCGAGGAAAAAGAGGGCGATCGCGAGCAGCGCCGCGCGGCTTGAGCCCGTGAGCACGCCGACGATGCCGAAGACGAGCGGGCCGCCGAAGGAGAAAAAGCGGCTCGTGAAGCTCAGAAAGCCGTTGAATTCCGCGGTGCGCCCCGGCGGGATGAGCCGGCTGTAGATCGCCCGCGACGTCGACTGGGCGCCGCCCTGGACGAGCCCGACGAGCAGCGCGAGCGCGAAGAAATGATATTCGTTCGTCATGAGGTAGCCTAGCACCACGATGATTACGTATACCGACAGCGCGCCGTACAGCATCTTTTTTGCCGCCGATCCGATCCGCCAGCCGTCCGAACAGCCAGGTCGCCGGGAATCCGACGAACTGCGTAAGCAGCAGCGCGCCGATCAACGCGTTTTGATCCAGGCCGATGTCGGTGCCGTAGCTGGTCGCCATGACGATGATCGTATTGATGCCGTCGAAGAAAAACCAGTAAGCGACCATAAACTTGAACAGCTCGGGATAGCGCCGGATGCTGCGGAACGTCTGTCCGAGCCTGGATACGCCCTCGCGCACGCTGTCCGCCGCCGACTTGCCCGGCACGCCCTCCGCTTCGCGCACGCGCCTGAAGAGCGGGATGGAAAATAAGGCCCACCAGACGCCGACCATGGCGAAGGAAACCTGCGAAGCGCCGGCTGAATCCTTGAAGCCGAACGCTTTATAACCGATGATGAGCGCGAGATTGATCGCGAGCAGCACGCCGCCGCCCAGATACCCCATCGCGTAGCCCTTCGCGCTGACGCGCTCACGCATCGCGGGCGAAGCCACGTCGTTGAGCAGCGCATCGTAAAAAGTGCCGCCCATTCCGAAGCCGATCATGCCGACGATGACGAGGGCCGAAGCCGCGAGCCAGTCGCCTTCGCCGATAAACGCCATGCCGATGCACGCCGCCGCGCCAAGCAGCGAGAAAAAAACCGAGAAACCGTTTTTTGCCGCCCGAGCGGTCGGCGATCGCCCCCCAGCAGCGGCGAAAGTACGGCGATGACGATCGCCGCTGCCGTCTGCGTAAACCCCCAATACGACGTGGCTCTGCCGTCCTCCAGCCCGCCAGCCGCGACGCCGGCGTAGTAGATCGGCATGACCGCCGCCATGATCGTCGTCGCAAACGCCGAGTTCGCCCAGTCGTACATCATCCAAGCGCGTATCGCTTTCTTATCGTCCAGCACCGCATCGCCCTCTTCTGTCTGAATTATGCCTCCTCTTCAATTCGACGCGGGCAGGGCGCTTCTCCTTCGTGCCGTTAAAATTGCTGAGCCGGTCGCTCCGCGGACGCTTCCGTATCGCCCAGCTCGAATCTGCCGATCGCGGATCGAAGCTCGGCGGCGAGCAGATTGAGGTCATCGACGGACGCCGCCGCCTCTCTCATCACGCGGCTCTGGCTATCGCTCTCGGCGGACATCTGCTGAATGCCCGCGACGCCTTCTGCCGAAAAAGCGCTGAACAGCTTCATGCTGCCCGCCACGTGCAGGGAGGAATCCATCGCCTCGGTTGAAGAATCGGCGACTTCGGCCAGCTTCTGCATGACGCCGCGGATCGCCCGCTCGATCGCGCGAAACGACTCCGCCGCTTGCCCCGTGCGGTCGACGCCCGTTCGGACGCGCTCCGCTTCCTCATCCATCGCAGACGACGCGCGTCCCGTCTCCTGCTGGATGCTCTTGACCATCTCTGCGATTCGACGGGAAGCGCGCGAGGCGTCGTCCGCCAGCTTGCGGATCTCATCGGACACGACCGCGAAGCCCCGCCCCGCTTCTCCCGCCCGGGCGGCCTCGATCGTCGCGTTCAGAGCAAGCAGATTGGTCTGATTCGCCATCTCTTCGATCGTCGTGACGATGAAGCCGATCTCGTCGGACCTTTCGCCGAGCTCGCGGATCGTCGCCTGCGTCTCGGATACGCTCCGCTGGATCTCCTCCATTTGCCGCATAGCCGCATTTACCGCTTCAAGCCCCTTAGCGCCGGCGGTTGCGGCCTCTTCGGACATCGCCCGGACCTGGCAACTGTCCGATTCGACCCCCGTCAGCAGCGAGGCCATCCTGCCCGTCGCTTCGGTGAGGCCCGTTACCGCGTCGTTTTGCGCCTGGAAGCCCGCGCTGAGCTGCCCCGCGGCGATCGCGATCCGCTCGGCGGCGTCCGAAGAGCTCCCGACGTATCCCTGCATGCGTGCCGACGCGCCGCCTAGCGCCCCCGCGCCGTCGCTCGCCTTGGCCGCGAGCTCCCGGATGCCGGCGATCATGTCGTTGAACGAGCGGGTCAGATCGCCGATCTCGTCCGCGGAGCGATAATCCCCCGCTGACGGTCATATCCCCCGCCGCCGCCCGCTTCATCCATTCTCTCAGCGCGCCGAGCGGCTTCGTAATGGCGCGACTCACAAGCCACGACACGACGCTGAGCAGAACCAGCGCCGCAGCGATCATAGCCACGGTTACATAGCCGTTCATCCGAGCATCGTTTTTGCTTTGCGCGTACATATCGTCCGCAGCTTGCTGCGTCTGCTCGGCCAACGCGGCCAATGCTTCCGTCATTTGTTCGCGCAGATCGTCCGTATCGTCTGCATAGATGGCGTATGCGCCCTCTCCGTCGCCTTGCAGCGCTTGCCCGCCGGCCTTCGCCTGAACGTCGCGATAGGAAGTCAGCAGTTGCTTGTATTCAGCCAGCTCCGACAACATCGCGGAATCCTTTACAGCCGAAGCGTATTGATCGATCAGCGCGTCCGTCCCGCTCAGCAGCTGCTGAATTTTCGAAAGCTTGGCCTGGCGCCCGGCCGCATCCGAAATCAGCATCAGCTCCAGCGTGTAAGCGTCGATCGACCTTTCGTTGGTCTGGATCTGTCGCAGCCAGGAGAGCGGCAGCAGGCTCTCCTTATAGCTGTCCTCCACGTTGCCCGCCATCGTTTGGGTCATTTGATTGCCGCCGATCCCGACGACAAGAATAAAGGCGAGCGCGATGACGATAAGGATGCCGAGCTTGGCCCTCACCTTTAAATTCCTCATAAACCGTTAGTCCTCCCTGTGACCGTATGGATGATCGTTCCAATTGATCTTTCCAATTGATCGTTCGAACGTTATGTACAAGGAATACAATAGCGCGGCCGGCTGAGACGCCTATGAACGCAACCTGAATATGCGCTTAAAACGAATCTGTCGCCGCCTTCGGCACCTCGCGCAGCTCCCCCGCACAAGGCGCTTCGCTTCCGCACGAATCCAAAAAAAAGCCTGCCGTCGCGCTTCAAGGCGCAACCGCAGGCTTCTTTTTGACTTATCCATGATCTTCATTCTTGCAACGGCGGATCGGTGCGCCGATCCTTGGGTACCCACTCGCCCGATGGATCGCGCTCCTGTTCGTAAGCGCCGCTTCGGGCTTCGTCGACGATCGTCTCCAGCCACGACCGCTCCGCGCGCGCGAAGGCGAGCATGCCTTCGATCATCCGCAGCGCGCTCGCCGGAATTCCGCTTCCCTTGACCGCCAGCGTCTGCTCGAGCGAAGCGATGCGGTCCTCGCAGGCGGCAAGCTGCCGCCCGGCGATCTCGGCTACGCGCCCCTGGTCGGCATGGCGCAAAAAGGGCATCGCCATCATCATCGGGTGCTGGGGATACGCCGGCTGCTCGAGTTGGG
This sequence comes from Cohnella rhizosphaerae, assembly GCF_029525575.1. Classification (GTDB taxonomy): domain Bacteria; phylum Bacillota; class Bacilli; order Paenibacillales; family Paenibacillaceae; genus Cohnella; species Cohnella rhizosphaerae. The sequence goes on along the minus strand of NZ_JAPDIA010000009.1, from coordinate 1,125,072 downwards.
CATACATCAGCTTGTCGAACTCGCGCCGGCCGGCGTCGTTGATGCGGTAGATCGTCTTGTCCGGACGATGCTCGCCCGGCACGGGGACGGTATGGACGGCTTCGATCAATCCGCCGGCGCGCAGTTGGTCCACCGCATAGTACAGTGAGCCGTCGCGCAGCCTAAACGCATAGTTCCAGTTGCGACCTACCATCGTCTGCCGGATCTCGTACGGATGCCGGTCCTTCTCCATCAGGATGCCGAGGATGAGCAGCTTCATGGACATGGCGTCAGCCTCGCTCCGGCGCGCCCTCCGGGTTGCCCGCATTCGAAGCGCCCGGCTTGCCCGCGTTGGAAGGCGCCATGCGGGCCTTGCCCATCAGCAAGGCGAACACGAACGCCAGCACCGGCAGCAGAGCCGCCCATTGGAAGGTCGTGATGATCGAATCGCCAAGCTCGGCCAGCAGCTTCTGCAGCACTTCCTGCGGGATCTTCATGGCAGCCTGAATCTGCGGATCGAGCAGCGCCTGACCGCTCTTGATCTGTGCCGCCAGCTCGGGGCTCGAGCCCGGCATTGCCAGCACGTCGGATTGGAAGGCGTGCTTCTGGATCGCGCCGAACACGGTGATGCCGAGCGCCGAGCCGATCGTCCGGAAAAAGGTGATCAGCGAGGATGCGGAGCCCTTGTACTGCGGCGGAACGGAGCCGAGCGTCGAAATGTTCAGCAAGGAGAACGACACGCCGATGCCGAGACCTACGACGATCATATACAGCGTGATGATGCCGCGGCCCGTCGTCAAGTCCATCGCGAAGCCGAGCAGCGCCGCGCCGATCGTCAGCACGATCGAGGAGACGACCATCGTCGTCCGGAAGCGGAACTTGCCGGCGACCAGGCCCCCCGATCTGGCTGCTGACGACGACTGCGAGCATCATCGGCGTCAGCACGAGGCTCGTCTGCGTGGCGGTCTTGTGGAAGACGCCCTGGATGAACAGCGGGATGTAAGTCGCGCATGCGATCATGACGCCCCCGTAAAGGAAGCTGATCATCATGCTGCTCGTGAACAGCGACTTCTTGAACAGGCCCAGCGCGATGATCGGATCCTTGGCGAAGCGCTCGGCGAGCAGGAACGATGCGAGCAGCGCGCCGGAGGCGACGAACAGGCCGATCGTCTTGAACGAGTCCCAAGCCCAGCCGTCGGAGCCGCCAAGTTCAAGCGCGAACATGAGGGACAGGACGCCGGCGGTCAGCAGGATCGCGCCGAGCCAGTCGATGACCTGCTTGCGCCGCGCCGCGGATTCATGGTACGCGCGGAGAATAAAGTAAAACGACAAAATTCCGATCGGCACGTTGATGTAAAAAAATCCAGCGCCAGCTGATATTGTCGGTGATGACGGCCCCGAGGATCGGCCCGAATACACTCGACATGCCGAACACGGCGCCGAACAGGCCCATCATCTTGCCCCGCTTCTCCGCCGGGAACAAGTCGAATATAATCGTGAACACGATCGGCATGAGCGCGCCGCCGCCGATCCCCTGGATCGCCCGGTAAATAATGAGCTGGTCCATGTTCTGGGCGGTGCCGCACAGGATCGAGCCCAGCAGGAACAGCGTAACGCCTAGCAGGAAAAACCGCTTGCGTCCGAACATGTCGGACAGCTTGCCGAAGATCGGCGTAGCCACGACCATGGCGATCATGTAGGCGGAGTACACCCAGATGAACTTGTCCAGACCGCCCAGACGCTGGATGATCGTCTTCATCGCGGTCGATACGATCGTCTGGTCGAGCGCGGCCATGAACAGACCGAGCAGAAGGCCGGCGATCGCGAGTTTCACATTGCTTTTTTTCGCATCCATGGCAGGATAGCTCCCTCTTTCTTCATTTCGCAAATTGAAGTTCAAAATCGATTATACTCAAATTTGAGTAAGTTGCAAGGCTTATTCTTTGCTTCATTTCCTTTGCTTACCCGCCGGATTCCTTCTATAATAAATGGAGGTTACAAAAACTTCTTATTCGCGCACTCCTGTCGATAAATTATTCAAATAGGATGGGGTGACAGCCTTGAATATCAACCAATTGGAGACGCTTCTGACGATCTCGAAGACGCTCAGCTTCCGCAAGGCCGGCGAAGCGTTGAACCTGACGCAGCCCGCCGTTTCCGCGCAGATCAAGAGTCTTGAGGACGAGTTCAAGACGATTCTGGTGGATCGCAATCATCCCGTGACGCTTACCGACCGCGGCCAAGTATTTTTGGCGCATGCCCAGCGTATCTTATCGATCGTCGAAGAGCTCAAGCAGAAGCTGTCCGATCTGGATCAGAATCCCCAAGGACATATCGTGCTCGGCACGACGACCTCCATCGCGATGCAGATTCTTCCGCGGGTTCTTTCTTATTTTCAGAACCAGTATCCGCTCATTAAGACGACGATCCACACGATGCCTTCCTCCCAGGTGCTGACCAGCGTGGAAAACGGGTTCGTCGACATCGGCATCGGCTACCTGGCGGAGCGTAGCGCGCAAGTGGAAACATCGGTGCTCTACTACGATACCTTCGAGCTCGTCGTTGCCCCGGGCCACCCGCTCGCAGCCCGCAATCGCGTCACCGTGGGCATGCTGAGAGACGTCCCCATGATTCTGCTGTCTCCCGATACGCTCGGCCGCAGGTTCGTCGACCGCATCTTCAGAGAGCATCACATCGAGCCGAATCCCGTCATGGTGCTCAGCAGCAGCGAGGAAGTCAAGCGGATGGTGGAGCTCAATCTCGGCGCTGCGATCGTGTCCAAACTGTCGATCGCAACCGAGCTGAGACGAGGCTCCCTGAAGATGATCGCGGTCGAAGAGCTCGAGGTCAGCCATCCCGTCGGCGTCATCACCAAGTCCGGGCGATATGTCAGTCACGCGATGAAGCAGTTTCTGAACGACCTGAAGGGCATGCCGGAAGACCAATTCACCGGCAGCGAATAAGGATAAATATAAAGGTAGGTCGATCTCGAGGAGGCGGAATCCTATGGAAAAATTCGATTTGCACACGCATCACGAGCGCTGCGGACATGCTTCCGGCGTCATCGAGGACTATATCGAAGCCGCGATCCGGGCGGGCATGACGGCGATCGGAATATCGGATCATTCCCCTTACTTCGCCAGGGAAGAAGACCGTTATCAACCCGGCATCGCGATGGCGAAAAGCGAATTTCCGAACTACGTCGCCGAGGTGCTGCGCCTGAAGGAGAAATACGAGGACCGGATCGAGGTGCTGCTCGGCGTCGAATCCGACTACTTTCCGGAAAGCGTCGAGATCTACAGGGCGGCTTACGCGCCTTATCCGTTCGATTATCTGATCGGCTCGGTCCATCAGACCCGCGGCGTCAGCATCTTTAACCGCAACCGGTGGAAGCAGCTCGACGAATCGGAATACATGGCCGAGAAAAAGCTGTACTACAAGCTCATCGCCGAGTCGGCGAACGCCGGGATGTTTCAGGTGCTCGGCCATATCGACGCGATGAAGGCCTACTACCCCGCATTCTCCGACATACGCGGCGCCGAGGACGATATCGACGAAGCGCTGAGGGCGGTCGCGGCGAACGATATCGCCCTGGAAATCAACACGAGCGGCAGCACCAAGGACGTCGGCGGCTGGTACCCGTCGGACGCCATTCTCGAGCGGGCGCTGCACTTCGGCGCGGACGTGACGTTCGGCTCGGACGCCCATATTCCGGAGCGGGTCGGCGACGATTGGGCGCAAGTGCGCAGCCGGCTGAAGGAGATCGGCTTTAAGCGCTGGGTTTATTTCCGGCAGAAGCAAAAGGTCGTCGTACCGCTGTAATAAGTGCCCGTCCTGTGGCCGCCTTTGCGCGGCAAGGACAAAAAAAAGAGGCCCGCCACCGCTGGCGGGCCTTCAAAGATATGAAAAAGGGGGTCTTGGTCGTTATTGTAACCGACGTCCAAGACATGCCGGTAACAACAATGTTGCAATTGTGTTACAAAGACGAGATCTTTATCGAATCGCGCTAACCGCAGGAGGGATCAGGTCGCTTGCATTGGTTTGCCGTCGCCGTTCTCAGCGCGCTCGCCTTCGGTCTGGCCGGCTTCTTCATGAAGGCGAGCCAGATGCGCGGCGGCGCGCTGTCTTCGCTATTAATCGGTCTGTATGCCTCAGGCACCGCCGGATTCTGGATTCAAGCGCTGCTGACGCGCACCTGGCAGCCGCTCGATTGGCGCGTTTGGTCCGCCGGCGCGGTCATCGGCCTCGGCTCAGCCTGGGGCAACCTGCTGTTCATGCGAGCGATCGCGCGCGGGCCCGCCAGCCTCGTCTCTCCGCTCACGAACGCGAATATCGTGATCGTGATGGCCGCGGGCATTCTCTTGTTCGACGAGACGCCGCACGCGACCGGCCTCCTCGGCGCCCTGTGGCTGCTGACGGGCATCGCGCTATTATCGCTGCGGCGGCCGCGCGGATCTGCAGGCAGCGAGGCCGCTGCCTCTAAACCGATATCAATCGGACGCAGCTGGTACCCGCTCGCGCTGGCCGCGATGGGCCTGTTCGTGCTGCGCAACGGCGGCTTGAAGGTGACGGACCGCATCGGGCTGGATAGCGCCAGCGTGCTCTGGGCCGGCTATTTGCTTTCCTTGGTATGCTTTTTGGCGGTCGCACGGCTCACAGAAGGAAACGAACGCCACGCTCCCGGTTCGCGAACGGGCACCGCCGTTCACGCAAGCTCCCGCGCCGCCGTCACCGGCTTCCGATGGGGGGCTGGCCGCCGGCGCGTTTTCCTACGGCGGACTGCAGCTTTATGCCGTCGCGCTGGCCCGCGGTCCGGCGCACCTCGTCGCGCCCATATTTGCGGCCAACAGCCTCGTGGTCGTGATTCTCTCGCTCGCCGTTTATCGCGAACGGCTGTCTGTCCCTCAGATTGCGGCCTTGATTTGTTTGTTAGGAGGCCTTGTATTGATCCGCATTTAATCGCGGCTGATCGTGTCAAATCCCACAACTAACTTTTATTTAGTAATATACAAATATATTGTTCCTTCTATTCATTTAGAGAACATTATGTTAAAATAAAGGGACGAAAGGGGTGAGCCGCATGGACTACTCCAGAATGTGCCCTAAATACGAGCATGCCGCCGAACTGCTCGGCAAGAAATGGACGGGACTGATCGTTCGCGTGTTGATGGGCGGTCCCAAGCGCTTCAAGGACATGAAGGAGCAAATTCCGGACATGAGCGACAAGATGCTCACGGATCGCATGAAAGAGCTTGAATCGAGCGGACTCGTCAAGCGTACCGTATATCCGGAGATGCCGGTGCGCATCGAATATGAACTGACGGACAAAGGCCGGGATCTGGAGGACGTCATCGAGTCCATCCAGAGCTGGGGAGAAAAGTGGATGTAGGTTCATCGTCGCATCAAAAAAGGAGAGCAGCTCCGAATCCGGCATTCCCGGCGGAGCTGCTCTCCTTTTTTTCTTTTTTTACGCTGCGCGTCAATGGGCCTGCGGCGTCTGGGCATGCCGCGCATCTTCGTCGTACCTGCTGATCGCCGCTTCCGCGCGGGCCAGCCAATCCCCCCGATGCTTCGGCGACGGGCACGGCTGGCGCATGAACCGGCAGGCTCGCGGCCGGGGGCGGCGCAATCTCGGACGGGCCTGCGAAGAAACTGAGCCAAGCGGCGTAGACGCGGCCGCAAGCCCGAAGCAGCGCCGGGACGAACAGCATCAGGACGACGCCGATCCCGGAGACGACGAGCGATCGTTCGAACGGCGACAGCGGCGGAAGCAGCATCCGCATCGTCGCGTCGTCGTACATAACGAAGCCGTACAAGTAGTCGCTCACTTTGTAGGCGGCTGGCGCCAGCATAACCGCGAAGACGGACAAAGGCACCGTCAGCGAGATGACGAATAGCGCGATGCGGAGCGGGAAACCGAGCAGTTGGTGCGCGGCCGCGCGATAACCGAGCGGATTGCCCAGCGACCGGAACCAAATTTTCCAGGAGGAGCGGACCGCGCCCGGCGATTCGCTCTCCGGCACGTGCGCGGCGCCCGAAGGCTCGTCCTGCGTTCGGCCGCCTTCCTGCCACGCCGACCAGCGTCGTTGCTCGCGCTTCATGCGAGCGGCGCTCCAGGCGAGCGTGCCCGCCAGTATCGGGATGCCGACGCCGACGATCGCCAGGCTCAGACCGAGCGCCACGCCGGTCAGCGTCACGACAAAAGCGGTCACGCCGAGCGGCAGCAGACCGAGCTGCAGCTTCCAGGCTGCATAAGCGCTTGCGCGCGGAATGGATTTCATAGGAATACAACCTCGCTTTCCGAACCGTTTGCTTCATTGTAGCAGGCGGTCCGAAGCGGCATCAGCGGCTGCGGAAGGGGATGAGACCCCGACCTTCGGCCAGGCCGTACCCAGCCTCTCCATATAAGGCAGCAGCTCATGGACAAGCTCAAAGCGCCGTCGTTTTCGAATCACGAGGTAAGTGCCCTCCTTCAGCGCCCCCTTACCGAACGGCAACACGTCCATTCCGCTTACCGGTCTGCGCCAAGCCGCGCTTTTCAACGCCGCCAGCCAGGCCGGGCCGGCCAAGACGATATGCCAGCTCCGCGGCGCCTCCCGGACTCGGGCGGCAAACTGCGACTCCTCGCCCCGCTGCGGCTGCACGACGAGCACGGCTTCCGGCTCGAAGCCGGCATCGGCGGCCGCCCGCGCGAATAGCTCGCGCAGCATGCGATGCCGCTTTTTTGCGGACCGGCGGTACGTTAGCCATGTCCCGACGGCAATCAAGCCGGCCAGCGCCGCGATCGCCTTATCCGGGAGCACGTTCATCTCCAGCCCTCCATTCCCCTGTTTCATTTTGAAGCTTGAACGTCTCCAGCAGCCAAACCGTCGACGCGACGACCAGCGCGAACGCCGCCAAGCCCGCCCCTGAAGGAGCGGGCCGCTCCGCGATCCAAGCGGCGGCCGCGACCGCGACGAATAATACGTTGCGCAGCATCGGGCGCCGGCTTAGCGGATGATTCGCGCCGAAGCAACCGCATTCGGCCGCGCCTGCCATTTCGTTTTTTTTATTTGCGGCCAGATGGCGGCGCCGGCTTAATCCTGTCAGCCCCAGCAGTACGATGATTGCCGCCGGCTCTTTGACGCCCTCCAGCGTGCCGCCTTTCGCAAAAGCGGCCGCTAGGACCCACTCCAAAGCCAGCGCCGCCCACGCTGCCGCAGGCACAAGGTTCGCCGGCATCAGCCCGTAGGCTTTGATTTCCATGCGCATATCCGTCATCGTTTGCGCCTTGCCCCACGCCGAAGCGGCAAAAACGACGGCGAGCGCGCAGTCGCACAGCCAAGCGGCCTCGTATTCCCAGTTCATCGCGTTGAATGCTCCTCTCGGCAAAGATGTGCTGGCAAAAGACAAGAAGCCGGGCTGATCGCCCGGCTCCCGTCTGCCGGCGCGCCGTTAAACGCAGCAGCCGCCTTGCTGATCGCAGTTCACGTACGATACATTGTACGGCACGATCGTGTTGGTGCATTGGATCGTCTTGTTGATCCAGTATTCCTTCGGGTACGTCGTTCCGTTCGCGGAGCACGTTTTAGCCACGCAGTACGTGTACTGCGGAATTTCGCCGTCAAGGATGTAGTTCGTCGGGCATGTGCAAGCCATGTTCATCACCTCCTTTCAGCAGCAGACCGTCGGCCAGCCGCCTGATTTCGCCGTCGTCGTGAACGGCGGCGGCGCGAGCCACCTTGCCGTCGCCGATCTCGATGATGGCCAGCGGGTAAGTCCGCACGCCTAACGCACCGTGCATGTCTCCCGCGTTCACGGGGAAAACGGGGAACGTCCATTTAAAGTAGTCCGACATCCCGCGAACGTCGCGCGGGTCTCCCGCAACGAACAGCAGCAAGCGATATTCGGGAAGGGCAGCGTTCGCTTGCGCCAGTTGCGGAAACAGCTCGATGCAGTCTGCGCAGTGAAGCGAGGCGAACAGGAGGAGCCGCGGCTCACCGTTCGGTCCCGGCGCGCCTGCCCTCGCGAGATCCGGAATCGCCGCGCCTTGCCGCGGGACGATCGGCGTTCTCTCGCCGGAATTCAATCTCAAGCTCATCGCGATCCGCTCCTTAAAGTCGTTAGTCGGTCGTGCAGCGCCTCCTGCTCGGACCAAACGCGGGCGTACCGCCCGCCGAGCGCCAGCAGCGCTTCGTGGTTGCCTTCCTCGACGAGTCGTCCCGCGTCCATGACCCAGATCCGGTCCGCCCGTCTGGCCAACGCGACGCGGTGCGTTACGAGCAGCACGGTCTTGTCCGCGAACAGCCGCCAGATCCCGTCCATCGCGGCGGACTCGCTAAGCGGATCCAGCGCCGACGTAGGCTCGTCCAGCACGACCAGATCGGCGTCGGGATGCAGGAACAGCCTCGACAAGGCGAGCTTCTGCCACTGCCCGCCCGACAAATAAATCGCGCTTGCGTCCATCTGGCCGAGCGGCGTATCCGGTCCGCGTCCTTGCGCCAGGTCGCCCAGCCCTGCGGCCGTCAGCGCGCTGCGCAGCCTTGCGTCGTCCTGCAGCGCATCGGCATGCCCGGCGGCCATGTTCTCGCGTACCGTGCCTTGATAGCGGACGAAATCCTGGAAAAGCACCTGAACACGTTCGAACATGCGGTTTCTGTCCATCTCCCCTATGGGCACGCCGTCATAGCGAACCGGATCGCCGTCGGGCACGTACAGGCCGAGCACGATCTTGAGCAAAGTGGACTTGCCCGAGCCGTTGCCGCCCAGAATGGCGATTTTTTCTCCCCTGCGTATTTGTCGCTCCCCCGATCTCCAGCGCCGGCTTGTCCCGGTTCGGATAAAAATATCGGAGCGCCGGGAGCTCGATTGCCTTGGCCAAAGCAAACGGCTTGTCCGAGTCGCTTCCGCTTCGGCTTCCGCTGTCTCTTCGACTTCCGCTGTCTCTTCGACTTCCGCTGTCTCTTCGACTTCCGCTGTCTCTTCGACTTCCGCTGTCTCTTCGACTTCCGCTGTCTCTTCCGCCACCTTGCGGCCCCGCGAAGCGCTTTGCGCCGGCTTCCGGCGCATGACCTCCAACCGCAGTCTTCTTGAAATCCCGCGAGCGCAACGCCGGCGCCCCTGTTCCGGACAGATACGCGTGCGTCTCCGCGACGCCGGCCCAGCTCTGAAGGACCGAAGACAGGTTCGAGGAGATCAGGCTCATCGCCATCGTGACCGCCATGAAGTCGCCAGCTCCCAACCCGCGCTCGCGGACGGTCAACGCTGCGAAGCATGCGGCTGCCGCGTACCCCGCGACGGATATCGTCTCGCCGGCGAAGCCCGCCGACAGCTGCATCCGTTGAATGCGGGATAGAATGCCGTCGGAAATTCGCTTCGCGGACAGCCACCGGTCTTTGAAATAATCGCGCGACCTGTAGACCGTCAACTCCTTCTGCGATGCCGATCCGGTCAACAGACCGTAGAGGTAAGACGGACGAACCGATGCGCGGTGAAGCTCCGCATTCAACATCGCTTTGCGATTGACGAGCATGAGATGAAGTCCGCCCTTCAGACAGCCGGCTACGAATGCCAGCGCGCCGATGGCGGGATGCACGCCCGACAAGTAACGGAATCCGAGCATCGCCGTCGCCAGCTTCGCTAGCAGCTGAGCGACCTGCGAATACAGCTCGAACGGCTTGGTAGCCGCGAATCGCCGCATGGCGAGCCGCTCCTCGTACTGCGGATGCTCCTGCTCCGCAAGCGTGAGCGCTCCGTTTTCTTCGATCAACCGCAATTCGCAGGCGTTAGCGTAGGCCAACTGCATCCGCGACGTTCGGTAAGCGGAGATCGCGTTCAGTCCCGCGCCGGACAATTGAAGGCATGCGAGCGTTGCAAGCGGGAATAGGAATGCCTGGCCGTCGCCACCGACCGCGGTATTGATCAGTTGCGCAGTAAAAGCAAGCGTCCAATAGGACTGCAACGCGCTGCCGGCCAGCACGGCGAAGGAGAGCAGCACGCCCGCTTTGTCAAATCGGTAGATCCGCCATGCGGACGCGAACGCATCCGACGCGATGCGCGCGATTTTGCGCATTAGACCGAGGATCCGGCGGCCCGGCCGTTCGCGCCCAACGAGCGGACGTGGGCGATCGCGTCCAGCGTCGTATTGAACAAGCCCGATCCGACCGCGACGCCTTCGCGATCCAGCACGATCATGAAGGGGATCACCTTGATCGGCGTTCGATCGGCGACGGCGGAGATCTCGCAACGCTCGACGCGGCACGGAAAGGGAGCAAGCTCCTTGACGAGCAATTCATAATCCGCGTCGTCCGCCTCCGCGAGGAGCAAGTAGTCCAGTTCGGGCCGTTCTTCCATGAATCCGACCGCCGCATCCAGGTCGCAAGCCTCGCAGCCCGCGCTCATGACGAACACGACGGCGCCCGAAGCCGTATGCCGAAGCCAGGACAAGTCGGTCTCCTCATTGCCGCTTTTTAACGCGAGACGTTCGGGGAACCTCGTCCCCTTGGGATACTCCGGGGCGCTGCCGCGCATAAATTTGCGAAATTCCATTGTCCGACCTTCTCTCCTCAACTGATTTTTCAGCGGCATAGACGGTTTGTGGCTCGGCACATCTGCCGATCGCCGCTATCTCATCCGCTTTTAGACGGATCAGCTCCAGCAATTCAAGCCTCAGCGCCTGCTTTGCCTCGTCCCGCGGCATGCGCATGAAGCGCGAAAGCGTGTCGATCTCCTCTTCGAAAAAAATCGATAATTCTCAGCTTGGCGACCTGATCTCCGCATCCGGCCGCTTGCACTAATAGGCGGAGCTGCTCATTTGTCGGCGAAGCGCCGCGACCGCTCGTTGTTTGCATTTGTTCACCGCCTGTTGCGTAATGCCCAGTTCGCGCGATATCTCGCGCTCCGTTTTACCGTCCACGATCAACTTCTGCATGACGGTTCTGCTCGGATACGATGGAATCGCCAGCAGCACTTGCTGCACGAAAATCATGGAAATCGCCTGTTCCGCAGGCTCGCTCCTATCGGCGCGATCCGCTGCTGGAATCGCAAGCTCCCGGTTAATTCGGGATCGGTTGCGATATTGCATGCGCCAGGCAGCCCGCGTCAGCCTCTGTCTGAACTCCGCGAACAAGGTTGATTCGTCTTCCATTCCAATCCTCCTTTCATCGCACCGTATTCCTTCTCACCTATGTAGGAGCCTGACATTCCCATTATACAACCAGAACAAGAACGTTTGTTCTCTTTATTTTTATAAAAATGATAGCCTCGAGGTCGAATTTGTTCGTCCATTTGCGGACTTTGTCGAAACAAATCTAGCGCTATGAACGTCTAATCAATAGAATCGGGAGGGATACAGAAATGAAAATAGGAAGATGGTTGATCGCGGGCGCCGTCGTCGCGGTCGTTATATGGAAAGCGGACGATATTATAGGTACGGATAAGCAGCAAAGCGCCGCGCCGCCGACCGTCACGGAGACCGCATCCGCCTCGTCCCCGGCGGGCTCGGGCGATTCGGGCGCGACCGATGCGACGGATAGTCCTTCGCCTTCGGCTGCGGCATCGTCTGAAAATGCTTCCCCATCGCCGTCTGAGGAAGCTGATCCTTCCGAGTCGGCGGCGGCAACGCCCGAAGCGTCCGAGAAGCCTTCGAATGCTGCAGATGAGCCCGAGGATCATGGCGATTCGGACAGCCTGGACGCACTGCTTCGGCTGAATGCGCCGGACAAGACCATCGAAGTCGGCAAAAATGGCGTAGCCACCGTGACGAATCCGGAAAGCATGCTCGTTCTCGTCAATAAGAAGCGGGAGCTCTCCTCCGCATATGCGCCTGACGATCTGGTCAAGCCGGATGTCGAATTTTCGTTTTCCGGCGATTCGCCCAAGCAGAAAATGAGGAAAACCGCCGCGAACGCGCTTGAAAAGCTGTTCGCTGGCGCAAAGAAAGACGGGATTACATTAAAAGCCGTCTCCGGCTACCGCTCCTACGCGACCCAAAAATCGATTTTCACCCGAAACGCGGATTTGAAGGGCGAAGAAGTCGCGAACCGCACGAGCGCCAGACCCGGACAAAGCGAGCACCAAACCGGCCTCGCGATGGACGTCTCCAGCGCAAGCGCCAACTACGAGCTGGAGCAAAAGTTCGGTCAGACGAAAGAAGGCAAATGGCTGGCCGCCCACTGCGCAGAATACGGCTTCATCATCCGATTCCTCAAAAGGGGAAGAAGACGTGACGGGTTACTCGTACGAGCCTTGGCACGTACGCTACGTCGGCAAGGACGCAGCCAAACAGATCATGAAGCAAGGCGTCACGCTCGAAGCCTACCTCGAAGCCGCCGCAAACGGCGCGACCAAAGCTTAACCTAATATGGAAAGAACGTTCGCGATCGCGGGCGTTCTTTTTTTTAATTAGGATAAGTGGTACCACATGACGGCGATTTGACGCATTGTAACGATATCCCCTTCGGTCAGGACAGGCGATTTTAATTCGTTTACACGATATCCCCTTCGGTCAGGGAAAATACAATTTGTCGAATTTAAACAATATCCCCTTCGGTCAGGACAAGACGCAAAACTAACGATGATCTATAACATTCAAACGTTCCGCGGCTTGGATACACTCCTAAAGCGGACGAGCCTGTATCTGAACTTCCCTCTCCCTGTGCGAAAGGGATACCGTTCAAACGGTTGAATTCTCCGTTTCGGGTAACGAGTCACTGCTTGCTTTCCCTGCTCCCTGTGCGAAGGGGATACCGTTCAAACGGTTGAACTCTCCGCTTCGAGAGACGAGTCACATCTCGCGTTCTCTGCTCCCTGTGCGAAGGGGATACCGTTCAAACGGTTGAACTCTCCGCTTCGAGAGACGAGTCACATCTCGCGTTCTCTGCTCCCTGTGCGAAGGGGATACCATTCGAACGGTTGAAACTCCCATCTTTCGAAACCACGAAATGTCCAGCAGAGCGCAACCTTCGTTGAAAAAAACAAAAAGCCCCCGCTTATATAAAGCGGAGCTAAAAGCATCGTATGGATGATCAGCCTTGCAGCAGCAGCGTTTCCGGATCTTCGAGCATTTCCTTTACGGCGACCAGGAAGCGGACGGCTTCGGCGCCGTCGACGATACGGTGGTCGTAGGAAAGCGCGATGTACATCATCGGACGAATCGCGATCTCGGTGTTGTTGTTCACCGCGATCGGACGGTGCTGGATCTTGTGCATGCCCAGGATGCCGACTTGCGGCGCGTTCAAGATCGGCGTGGAGAGCAGCGAGCCGAATACGCCGCCGTTCGTGATCGTGAACGTTCCGCCTTGCAGGTCGGACAGCGCAAGCGAATTGTTGCGCGCTTTGACGGCCAGATCGGCGATGGAGCGCTCGATCTCGGCGAAGCTCAGGCGATCCGCGTCGCGAACGACCGGGACGACAAGGCCTTCCTTCGCGGATACGGCGATGCCGATATCGTAAAATTGCTTGGCAATGATGTCTTCTCCGTCGATCTCGGCGTTCAGCAGCGGATATTGCTTCAGCGCGCCAACGACGGCTTTCGTGAAGAAGGACATGAAGCCGAGGTTGACTTCGTTCTTTTCCTTAAATGCATCCTTGCGGCGCTTGCGGACGTCCAGGATCGCGCTCATATCGACTTCGTTGAAGGTCGTGAGCATCGCGGCCGTATGCTGCGCTTCGACGAGGCGCGTCGCGATCGTCTGGCGGCGGCGGGACATCTTCTTGCGCTCGTAAGGCTTGGCCGATTGGAAAGCCGGTACGGTCGGCGCTTTGGCTGCCGGCGCGGCCGGCGCTGCCGGTGCGGAAGCGGCGGGCTGGGAGCCGGCGGCGCGGACATCCTCGGGATAAATACGGCCGAGCGGATCGCGCGCAGGCGTCTGGCTCAGATCGATGCCTTGCTCGCGAGCGAGCTTGCGGGCTGCAGGAGTCGCCGAAGGCTGGCTTGCTGCGCCAACGGAAGGCGCGGCAGGCGCAGGTGCAGGGGTCGCAGGCGCAGGAGCGGCGGAAGCCGGTGCCGGAGCGGCGATCGGCGCTTCAACCTGCGCAGCCGGAGCGGGAGCGGCAGCGCCGCCCTCGCCTTCCGCAATGCGGCCGATCACTTGGCCGATCTGCACGGTGTCGCCTTCGCCGAACAGAAGCTCGGTGACGACGCCCGCTTGTTCCGCGCTGATCTCCAGGTTAACCTTGTCGGTCTCGAGTTCGAGCAGCAGATCGCCCTGGCTTACTTTGTCGCCTGCTTTGACCGCCCATCGCGAGATGGTGCCTTCCGTAATCGATTCGCCCATTGCCGGTACTAGAATATCTGCCACTGCGGCTTACCTCCCCAGATTGTGAGTCAACGTCGGACTCTGCTTCAAAGATTGCGTCACGATATAATTTTGCTCGTCCGCGTGTACGTCAGCGAATCCGGTAGCTGGACTCGCACGGTCCGGACGGCCGATATACTTGATTTCCGCGCCGGACGGCGCGATCTCGCGGATACGGGATTCCATGAACGTCCAGGCGCCCATATTGCGAGGCTCTTCTTGCGTCCAGACGACTTCCTTTAATTTCGGGAAGCGAGCGAACGCCTTCTTGATCTCCTCGGCCGGGAACGGATACAGCTGCTCCACGCGTATGATATGCAGCCAGTCCTTGTTGTCTTTGTCCTTCGACAACGCATCCTCCAAGTCGATGGCGACCTTGCCCGAGCAAAGAACGATGCGTTCGACGCGGTCCGGCTTGGCGCCGAGTCCCGCTTGCTCGACAATCGTCTTGAAACCGCCATCTGCGAGTTCCACGGCCGGCGAAGCGGCGCGCGGATTGCGAAGCAGGCTCTTCGGCGTCATGATCACGAGCGGCTTGGCTTCGTCCGTGCCGGTGATCGATGCCTGACGGCGCAGCAGATGGAAGTACTGCGCGGCGCTGGACAAGTTCGCGACCGTCCAGTTGTCCTCGGCGGACAGCTGCAGGAAGCGTTCAAGACGGGCGCTGGAGTGCTCGGGGCCCTGTCCTTCGTAGCTGTGCGGCAGCAGCATGACCAGGCTCGAACGTTCGGACCACTTGGCGCGCCCGGACGCGAGGAACTGGTCGATCAACACTTGGGCGACGTTCGCAAAGTCTCCGAATTGCGCTTCCCAGAGCACCATCGTCTCCGGAGAATACACATTGTAGCCATACTCGAAGCCGAGAACCGCCGATTCGGACAGCGGGCTGTTGTGCAGCGCAAAGGAGGCCTTCGCTTGCGGCAGCTCATGCATCGGGCAGAACGTGTCTCCGGTCTCTACATCGTGCAGCACCAGGTTGCGCTGCGCAAACGTCGCGGTCTCGGCATCCTGGCCGGACATCCGGATCGCGCGGCCGTCGGCGAGAATCGATGCGAAAGCCAGCGTCTCCGCATGGCTCCAGTCGATTTTTTCGCCGTCGTTCAAGGCGCCTGAACGACGCTCCAGTATTTTTTGAAGCTTCGGATACAGCTTGAATCCTTCGGGCCACTTGAGCAGCCCGGCGTTCAATTCCCGGAGCTCGGACATCGTCACGCGCTTAGGAGCGACGATCGACGTCGCTTGCTGGTCGACCGCCTGAGACTGAGGACCTTCGTGATGATCCTCCAGCGTCTTCATTTCCTCGTAGGCGTCCTTGAATACTTTAAGAACGGCATTCTTAGCTTCTTCGAACTGCGCGTCGGTCAGCTTGCCTTCCTTGACGAGACGGTTCGCGTATACGCGGCTCACGCCGGGATGCGCCTTGACCTTCTTGTATACGGTCGGCTGCGTCGGCTCGGGATCGAGCGTCTCGTTGTGACCGTGACGGCGGAAGCCGATCAGGTCGATCAGGAAGTCCTTCTTGAAGCGCTGGCGATACTCGACCGCCATGTGCGCTACGGCGATCACGGCTTCGGGATCGTCGGCGTTGACGTGAACGATCGGAATCTCGAAGCCCTTGGCCGGATCGCTGGAATATTGCGTAGAACGAGAATCGACGCTGTCGGTCGTAAACCCGATCTTATTGTTGACGATAATGTGGATCGTGCCGCCGATTCCGTAGGCGCGCAGCGAGCTCAGGTTCATCGTCTCCGTGACGATGCCTTCGCCAGGGAAAGCCGCATCGCCGTGCATGACGATCGAAGCGGCCGCTTCGACGTTCTGCTTCGGATATCCGCGAACCGTACGGTCGTCCTGCGCGGCGCGGGCGAAGCCCTGCACGACCGGATTGACGTACTCGAGGTGGCTCGGGTTGTTCGCAAGAACGATGCGGGTCTCTCCGCCCTTGGGATTCTGCATGACATGGCGCGCACCCAGGTGGTACTTCACGTCGCCGGTGCCGCCCGGTTCGAACGTGAAGGTCCCTTCGGTAGGCATCTTCTTGCCGCTCGCGGCGGAATGCTGGAACTCGGCGAAAATCTTCGTCAAAGGCTTTTGCAAAATATGGGCAAGTACGTTCAGGCGGCCGCGGTGCGCCATGCCGATCGCGATGTCGCTGACGCCTTCGCCGGCGAGATCGTTCACCATGCGATCGACCATGGCGATCAGTGCGTCGTTGCCCTCGACGGAGAAGCGCTTGACGCCGATAAACGTCTTCTGCAGGAAATCTTCGAACAGCTCCGCTTCAAGCAAGCGCTTGAGCAGATCGGCGCGCTCTTCGGGGCTCAGTTGCAGAGACGGCACCCGCTGTTCGGCGTATTCGTTCAACCATCTGCGTTCGTCCTCGTCCGCGACATGACTGAATTCGTAGGCGATCGTCCCGCCGTACACTTCCTTCAGCCTGACGATCGCCTCGGCACCGTTCGAGATGCCCGCCGGCGCGCCTTCCCAGACCAGATCCGCAGGAAGCGTAGCCAGCTCGGCGTAAGTCAGTCCGTAAGTCTCGGGCTCCAATACCTTTGTGGAAACGGACGGACCGATCCCAAGCGGATCGATGTCGGCAGCCAGATGCCCGTACGTTCTGACGTTCCACACCAGCTTGCCGGCTATGACCGCGTTGCGAAGCTGACGCGCGTCCACGCCGACAGCCGCACCCGGCGTCGAAGCGACTGGGCTTCGAACCGAGCGCGGCGGTTCGCCCCACGCTTTGAATTGTTCGCGATATTCCTGCGCGACCGACTCCGGATCGCGAAGATACAGTTCATATTGCTCTTCGATGTAGCCAAGGTTCGGGCCATAATACCTCGCCCATGGGTTCTGATGGTCTTGCTCGCCATTCGCCATTTGTGTGATCCCTCGGTCTTCTATAAAAGTTGATTATCGAACATAGCGGTATTGCTTATCCTCCATGATTATAAAGCATTTGTTTGCGACATTAAAATAAGGATTTCCTATCGTTATGATCTCAAAATGAGAACGTTCGCCAACAAAAGCGCACATGATGATCAGTATGTCGTTCGCACAGGAGAATTATCCCTGTTCCCGCACGATGTCGGGCGATTGACCGTCAAGATGTCCTTACGATTTCTGAATGCTTTTAAAACAGTGGCGTCGCGGGCGTCGCGACAACAAAAAACCCGGACACTTCCGACCTCGGGTCGGCGTATCCGGGCGAACGCGGCCGCGATTAGAAGCTCAGCCAGCGCTTGAACATATGCTTGGTCGTATCGCGGTTGATCGCGGCGATCGACGTCGTGAGCGGGATGCCCTTCGGGCAGGAGCGCACGCAGTTTTGCGAGTTGCCGCAGCCTTCGATGCCGTCCTCGCCTTCCATGAGCGCCTCGAGACGCTCGTGCGCGTTCATCTCGCCCGTCGGGTGAGCGTTGAACAGGCGAACCTGCGAGATCGGCGCCGGGCCGATGAAGCTCGAACGGTCGTTGACGTTCGGGCAAGCCTCGAGGCAAACGCCGCAAGTCATGCACTTGGACAGCTCGTAAGCCCATTGACGCTTGGTCTCGGCCATCCGGGGACCCGGACCGAGATCGTACGTGCCGTCGATCGGAATCCAGGCCTTCACCTTCTTGAGCGCGTTGAACATGCGCTCGCGGTTGATGACCAGGTCGCGCACGACCGGGAACGTGGACATCGGCTCGACGCGGACAGGCTGCTCAAGCTTGTCGATCAGCGCGGAGCAGGCCTGGCGCGGCTTGCCGTTGATGACCATGGAGCAGGCGCCGCACACTTCCTCGAGGCAATTCGACTCCCAGACGACCGGCGTCGTCTTGGCGCCGTCCGCCTTGACGGGATTCCGCTGAATCTCCATCAGCGCGCTGATGACGTTCATGTTCGGACGGTACGGAATCTCGAATTCTTCCGTATAGGGGGCGGCGTCCGGCTTTTCCTGACGCTTGATGATGAACTTGACGGTGCGCTTGGCGGTCGCGGTAGCAGTATCTGCCATCGGTTAGCCCTCCTTCTTCTTGTTCGAGGAGTAATCGCGAACCCGCGGTTTGATCAGGGACGTGTCGACGTCCTCGTAAGAGATCTGCGGGCCCTCGGACGTCCAGGTCGCCTTGGTCGTCTTCAGGAACTCCTCGTCGTTGCGTTCCGGGAACTCGGGCTTGTAGTGCGCGCCGCGGCTCTCGTTGCGCAGCAGGGCGCCTACCGTCATCGCTTCGGCCAGCTCCAGCATGTTCCACAGCTGGCGCGTGAAGGCGACGCCGGCATTGTTCCAGCGGGCCGTATCGTTAATGTTGATTTTCGTGTAACGCTGCTTGAGCTCCTTGATCTTGCCGATCGTCTGCTCCAGGCGGTCATTGAAGCGAACGACGGTCATGTTGTTCGTCATCCATTCGCCCAGTTCCTTATGAATCACATAGGCGTTTTCGCTGCCGTCCATCTTGAGGATGGACTCGTACTTATTCGCCTGCTTCGAACGCTCGCGCTCGAAGACGGATTCGGCGACGTCATCCGCGGACTTTTTGAGGCCCTTGATATACTCGACGGCCTTCGGTCCGGTCACCATGCCGCCGAAGATGGCGGACAGGAGCGAGTTCGCGCCCAGACGGTTCGCGCCGTGGTATTGATAGTCGACTTCGCCGCAGGCGAACAAGCCGGGAATGTTCGTCATCTGGTTGTAGTCGACCCACAGTCCGCCCATCGAGTAGTGAACCGCCGGGAAGATCTTCATCGGGATCTTGCGCGGATCGTCGCCCGTGAACTTCTCGTAAATCTCGATGATGCCGCCGAGCTTGACGTCGAGCTCCTTCGGATCTTTATGCGACAGGTCGAGGAACACCTTGTTCTCGCCGTCGATGCCGAGCTTCTCGTCGACGCACACCGCGAAGATCTCGCGCGTCGCGATGTCCCGGGGAACGAGGTTCCCGTACGCCGGATACTTTTCTTCAAGGAAGTACCACGGTTTGCCGTCCTTGTACGTCCAGATGCGTCCGCCTTCGCCGCGCGCGGATTCGCTCATAAGGCGGTTCTTGTCGTCGCCCGGGATGGCCGTCGGGTGGATCTGGATGAACTCGCCGTTGGCGTAATGAACGCCCTGCTGGTACACCGCGCTCGCAGCCGTGCCGGTGTTGATGACCGAGTTGGTCGTCTTGCCGAAAATGATGCCCGGGCCGCCGGTCGCCAGGATGACCGCGTCGCCGCGGAACGTGACCGTGTCCATGGAGCGCAGGTCCTGCGCGGCGATGCCGCGGCAGACGCCGTCGTCGTCGACGACGACGGACGTGAATTCCCAGTGCTCGAACTTCTGGACGAGCCCCGCCACTTCCCAGCGGCGGACCTGCTCGTCCAGCGCGTACAGCAGCTGCTGGCCGGTCGTCGCGCCCGCGAACGCCGTGCGGTGGTATTGCGTGCCGCCGAAGCGGCGGAAGTCGAGCAGGCCCTCCGGCGTGCGGCTGAACATGACGCCCATCCGGTCCATCAGGTGGATGATGCCCGGCGCCGCTTCGCACATCGCCTTGACCGGCGGCTGATTCGCCAGGAAGTCACCGCCGTATACCGTATCGTCAAAGTGCTCCCAAGGGGAGTCGCCTTCGCCCTTCGTGTTAACCGCTCCGTTGATGCCGCCCTGGGCGCATACGGAGTGGGACCGCTTGACCGGCACCAGCGAGAACAGATCGACCCGCATGCCGGCTTCCGCCGCCTTGACCGTCGCCATAAGACCCGCGAGTCCGCCGCCGACGACAATGATTTTCTGATTAGCCATTGCTGATTCTCCCTCCGATCAACCTAACAAACCGACGACGGCCGTCTGCGCCGCCGCGAACTCGTCGCTGCGGAACGCGAACAGCGACAGCAGGAACAGCACGGATACGATCGCGAAGATGCCCATGCAGATCTTCGACGATACGCGCTGCGCGCGCGGACCGACCGTGATCCCCCCATGCCACGAGAAAAGCCCACAGGCCGTTGGCGAAGTGGAAGACGGCGGCGAGAACCGCGATGAAGTAAATCGTGAAGTAAACCGGCTGGGTCACGATATTGTGCATGTGCTGGCCGATCTCTTCGTTGGTCGTGTTGCCGAGCGCGACCTGAACGCGCGTCTGCCAAATATGCCAGGCGACGAACACGAACGTAATGACGCCGGTAATCCGCTGCAGCGCGAACGCCCAGTTGCGTCCGTAGCTGTACCGGCCCGTGTTGTAATTCGACGTAAAGGCGAGGTACAGGCCGTAGACCCCGTGGAACAGAATCGGCAGCCAGATGACGAACAGCTCGAGGAAAAAAATGAGCGGCAGGTCATGCAAGCCCTTGACGCTGTCGACGAAGCCCTCCTTGCCGTGCTCGAACGCGGAGTAATTCGTCAGGGCGTGTTCAATAATGAACAATCCGAGCGGAATCACACCCAAGAGCGAATGAATCTTGCGCGCGTAAAACGAGTTTCCCTTCATGTCGGTGAGCGTTCTCCTTTCGATCCGTGCGTTGTCACGAATTCTTCACGGTTTCTAGGTTACTCCATTTTCGCTTATAATGGAACTGCTTATTTATTATTAAAACTTATGACGAATCGACATAAGCTCGAAAAAAAACGCGGAGGAGACGCCCACATGCTGGATGATATGAGAGTTTTCGCGACCGTCGTCGAACATAGCAGCCTGAACCGGGCGGCGGAGAGGCTGAACGTCACGCAGCCCGCGCTGTCCCGCAGAATCGCGCGTCTGGAGCGCGAGCTCGGCGTCGACCTGTTCAGGCGCGTCGGCAAGCGTCTCGAGCTCACGCCCGCCGGGCAGTTCACCTACGATTTCGCCCTCGAGCTGCGCAGGTTCCACGGCGACTACCTGCAGCGGCTGAACGCGTTCAAGACGGCGGAGGCGCCCGTCGCGACGATCGGCGCGAGCCTTACCACGCTGCAGACGACGCTTCCCGAGCTGATCACCGCCATGACGGAGAAGCATCCGAACCTCGAGATCAAGGCCGTCACAGGCAAAACGCACGAGATCGCGACGTTCGTCAAAGAACGCAAAGTCGACTTCGGCCTCGTCGCCTCCTCGGTCGAGGACGATCCGTCGATTACGAGCACGCCGCTGTTCGACGATACGGTCGTGCTCGTGCTGCCCCGCTCGCACTTCATCGTGGAGCGTACGCAGTTGTCGATGAGCGACCTGAACGGACTGCCGATGATTCTGTTCGCCCCGGGCACCTGGTACCGCAACCTGACGGACGAGCTGTTCCGGCAATACGGCGTCAAGCCCGACGTCCGCATGGAGATCGACTCGTTCGAAGCGATCGTCCGGCTGCTAGGCGCGAGCCGCGCCGGCACGATGCTGCCCAAGTCGTACCTGCGTCCGCAAATGCTCAGCGACAACGACCTTTACGTCGTCCGCATCCGGGAGCTCGAGGAGTTCAAGCGCACGACCTCCCTCATCTACGGCGATCTCGCCTGGCTCGCGCCTTCGACGCGCTATTTAATCGAGGAGACGATCGCGCTGTTCGGCAGGGGCAACCGTCAGAGCTAGGTTAGCGCTAGCCGTCAGAGCCAGCCGCCTTCGCCGGCGGGACGAACTTTCATTTTTCTCATCGTCGTCCCGTTTTTCCCGCGGGAACGCACTTTTAGGATGAGAACGCCTCTCAGATATCCTCGGTTATCCAGCGGTGGCGTCCTTTACCACTTAACCCGGTTCGAGGGATCGTGCTACGCTAGGCGCATGATTTTCGAACCGGAGGGTGAATACATATGCGTTTTCGTTTAGCCATGCGAGCCGCTTCTCTCGCGCTTGGGGCGGCACTGCTGCTGCCTGCCGCCGCTTCTTATGCGGCTACGACCTATACCGCCACGGACGCGGATACGTTCTGGACGTTGTCCAAAAAAGTTCGACGTTCCCCTGCAAAAGCTGATGAGCTTCAATCCGAACGTCGATCCGAAAAACATATACGCCGGCCTGAAACTGTCGATCCCCGCGCCGGCGAATGCTTCCTTGACGGCCAAGTCCGTGACGGCCAAGACGGTTCAATCTGTCTCGGCTTCGCAGTCGGCCAAGCTCGTCAAGACGACCTCGGGCGAGTCGCTGCCTTACGCGACGGCCATCCAGATGAAGGCGACCGCCTACTCCGCCTCGCTCGAGGAAAACGCCTGGGGACCCATCGACTACTTCGGCAACCCGCTGAAACTGGGCACGATCGCCGTCGATCCGAAGGTCATCCCGCTCGGCACCAAAGTATACATTACGGGCTACGACCACGACGGGCTCCCCGCCGGCGGCATGTTCGCCGTCGCCAGCGATTCGGGCAGCGCCATCAAGGGCAATAGGATCGATATTTTCGTGCCGGGTTCCCGGGATAAAGCGAGCAAGTTCGGCTTCCAATACGTCAACCTGTACGTGCTTAATTAGTCCGGATGCGCGCCAGACCGCAGCTGCCTTCTCGCGAAGGCGGCTGCGGTCTTTTATTTGCGGGCGACGCCCGCTGGCGCTCCCAAAGACGGCTGGTGCCCCCGGCCATGCTCGGCTTCACTCAGTCTGCCCGAGCATGGCCCTGCCTCGTTCTGCTTGCTTCAGCCTGGTTCGCTTGCCTTAGACTGGCTCTCTCTGCCTGGCTCTCTCTCTGCCTGGCCCTCTCTGCCTGGCTCTCTCTCTGCCTGGCCCTCTCTGCCTGGCTCTCTCTCTGCCTGGCTCCGCTCGCCTCAGCATGCCCCTCGAACCGTGCGGCTCAAGCCCGGTTCGGCCTGCGCTCCGGGATGTGCAGCAGCTCCGGCACCGTCACCAGCTCGTACCCTTTGGCGCGAAGCTGATCGATCAGATGCGGCAGGGCGTTGACCGTGCCGAACAGGTTCTGTCCGCTGCCGCCTCCCGCATGCATGAGTACGATCGAGCCGGGACGCAACCCTTTAAGCGCGTTGCGCAGCACGACGCCGGAGGGAATCTGTCGCCAATCCTGGGAATCGACGTCCCAATTGACGACCGTATAGCCGCGCGACCTCGCCCATTCAAGCTGGGCGGGCCGGATGTCGCCATACGGCGGCCGGATCATCGCGGGCTCGAAGCCCGCGGTCTCCCGGATCTCCGCCCCCGTACGCTCGATCTCCCGCTTGACCTGCCCCAGGCTAAGCTTGGGCAGCTCGGGATGCGAGTATGTATGGTTGCCTACCGCATGCCCTTCGTTCACGATTCTCCTCACCAGCCCGGGGTGCTTGGACGCCCGGCTGCCGACGACAAAAAAAGTGGCGCGCACCCGCTTGCGCTTCAACACGTTCAGCACGAGCGGCGTATAACGCGGATCGGGCACGTCGTCGAAGGTCAGCGCGACGCGACGCCCGCCCGAAGCCGAGGCGCGCAGCACAAATACGCCCCTGTACCGGCGCTGCAGGTCCGACCAGCTCACCGGCGCCGATGCGGGCTTTGATGCTTTCGAAGCCGACACGGATACCGCAGGACGCTCGCGCGCCGTTTCCGCTTCTCCCGTCTTCGCCGGCACGAGCGCCGTCCCGGCGAGCATCAGGCCCGCCGCAAGCGCGGCCAGCCATCGCTTCCGTCGTTGCTGCATCATTTTCACACTCACTCCTGTCGCTAAACGGCACTGCCGTTAGCGTGAGCGAATGCGGCCCATCTCATACCTTTCCCGTCATTATTGGCCGATCGCGTCCTGAAACGCCTCGATCTGCTCGTTCGTGCCGATGACGACCATGACATCGCCTTCGGCCAGCGTATCCGTCGCCGTCGGCGCGACGATCATGCCCTTCGGCTTGTTCAAAGCCACGATGCTGCATCCGTACCTGCCGCGCGGATTCGTCTCTTCGATCGACTTGCCGGCCAGGCAAGCCGGTACGCCCAGCTCCGCGATCGTATACTTGTCCGACAGCTCGATATAATCGAGCAGGTTGGGCGACACGAGCTGATGCGCGACCCGGATGCCCATATCCCGCTCCGGATAGATGACGCGGTCCACGTCCATCCGTTCGAGCACGCGCCCGTGCAGCTCGGACACCGCTTTGGCGACGACCTTTTTGACGCCGAGCTCCTTGAGCAGAATCGCCGCCAGGATGCTCGCCTGCACGTCGTCCCCGATCGCGACGACGCCGCAGTCGAAGTTGCGCGCGCCGATCGAGCGCAGCGTGTCCTCGTCCGTCGCGTCCGCGACGACCGTATGAGTCAGGATGCGGCTCATCTCCTGCACCTTCTCCTCGTCGCGGTCGACGCCGAGCACCTCGTAGCCGAGCTCGATCAGCTCCTGGCCGATGCTGGCTCCGAACCGCCCGAGGCCGATGATGACGAACTGATTCATTTTCATGGTAGCAATTCCACTTCGCTTTCGTTATCCGATGATGATCTTGCCTTCCGCTTCCCTGTAGAGCGCCTTGTCCCGCTTCGGCACGAGCGCGTAGCCGAGCGTCAGCGGCCCCAGCCTGCCGGCGAACATCATGAGCATGATGACGATCTTGCCGAACAGGCTCAGGTCCGACGTAAGGCCCAGCGACAAACCGACCGTGCCGAACGCGGACACCACCTCGAACAGGATCATGAGGAAATGATGGTCCTCCGTCGTCGACAGGATCATCGTCGCTCCGAGCACGAGCGCGAGTGCGAGCAACGTCAGCGTCAGCGCCTTGTAGACGCGTTCCTGCGCGAGCCTGAACCTGAACATGACGACATCCTCGCGGCCGCGGATGATCGCCCATACGGCGCCGAGGAGCGCCGCGAACGTCGTCGTCTTGATGCCGCCCCCGGTCGAGCCCGGAGAAGCGCCGATGAACATCAGGATGATGATGAAAAACTGCGTCGCCTGCCGCAAATCCGCCAGATTTAGCGTATTGACGCCGGCTGTGCGGGGACTGACCGACTGCATGAACGCGGTTAATATCTTAGTACCCGGATTGAGCGGTCCCATCGTGCCGGGATTCGCGTATTCGAAGGCGAGCACGACGGCCGCGCCGAACAGAATCAGGGAGCCCGACATCGTCAGCACGACTTTGGAATGCAGGGACAGCCTCCGATCGCTTCGAAAATCCGTCAGGTCCGACAGCACCACGAAGCCGAGACCGCCGACGACGATGAGCGCCATGCTTACTAGATTGACCCAGGGATCGCCTGCATAGCCGGTCAGGCTTCTGAAGCCCCCCATCAGGTCGAAGCCGGCGTTGTTGAAAAAGGATACCGCATGAAAAACGCCGTAGTATATCGCTTGGCCGGGGCTCATATGTGTAAGAAAGCGAAGCGTGAGCAGCAACGCTCCCGCCGCTTCGATCGTCAACGCGTACAGCACGACGCGGCGGACGAGCCGGACGATGCCTTCGATGCTGCTCTGGTTGAGCGCTTCCTGGAGGATCAGCCGTTCCTTGAGCGAGATGCGCCGTTTCAGGAAAATCGCGAACAGCGTCGCCATCGACATGAAGCCGAGACCGCCGATCTGAATCATCGTCAGGATGACGATCTGTCCGAAAAGGGAGTAATGATCGCCTGTATCTACGACGACCAGCCCGGTGACGCAGGTCGCGGAGGTAGCCGTAAAAAAGCGCGTCGATATAACGCGTCTGCTCGCCGCTGCTCGAAGCGACGGGCAGTTGCAGCAGGAAAGAGCCGAGTCCGATGATGAAGGCGAAGCCGATCGCCAGCGTCCGCGGCGGGGAGGCGACCAGCCAGTCGAATATTTTTTTGCCCAATTCGCTCTCCTCCTCCTTCGCCGCCGCTCTATCCGATTATGATGCGTCCCTCGGCGTTCCTGTATAGCGTGCGTCCGGACTTCGAGCCCAGCGCGTACGTCATCGTCAGCGGACCGAGACGACCGATGAACATGAGGACGATGATGATCATCTGGCCGAAGTCAGACAAGTCTCCGGTGATCCCGGCCGACAGGCCCACCGTCGCATAGGCGGACATGACCTCGAAAAGAATAACCAGGAACGCCTGCTCCTCGGTAATCGACAGGATCATGACGGACGTGATGACGATGGCCAGCGACAGCATCGTGACCGTGATCGCGCGGTTCACTTTCGCCCGTTCGATGCGAAGCCCGAGGAGCACGACGTCGGTTCGGCCGCGAAGCATCGCCCAGACGGCGGCCGCGAGCACCGCGAACGCGGTCGTCTTGATGCCGCCGCCGGTGGAGCCCGGCGAGGCGCCGACGAACATGAGCAGCACCATCGCGAACTGCGTCGCGTCCCTGAGGGAACCGATGTCGACGGTGCTGACGCCGGCGGAGCGGGTGGATACGGACTGCAGCGCGGCCGCGAGCAGCTTTTCACCCAACGACAACGGCCCCAGCGTACGTTCGTTCGTGTACTCGAAGATCAGGATCGTGACCGTGCCGAGCACGATGAGGAACGCCGACACCCAGAGCACGACCTTGGAATGGTAAGACAGCTTGCGTCGCGTCCGCAGTTCGACGAGGTCGGACAGCACGACGAAGCCGACGCCGCCAAGCACGATCAGCACGATCGCCAGGATGTTCATATAGGGATCCCCGACATACCCGGCCATACTCCGGAAGTCGCCGAACAGGTCGAAGCCGCCGTTGTTGAAAAAGGATACGCTATGGTATACGCCGTAGTAGAGCGCCTGCCGGAAATGCATCTCGCGCATGAACCGGAAGGTAAAGAGCAGCGCGCCGACCGCTTCGATGCAGAGCGCGTAAATAAGGACGCGCTTCACCAAACGCACGATACCTTCCAGGCTGCCCTGGTTCATCGCCTCCTGCAGCACGAGCCGGTCCTTGAGCGAGAGACGGCGCCCGGCGAAAAACGCGAACAGCGTGCCCATCGTCATGAAGCCGAGCCCGCCGAGCTGCACGAGCGCCAGGATGACCCAGCGGCCGAAAACGGAGAAGTAGCCGACCGTGTCTAGCCTGGAGAGCCCCGTCACGCAAGTCGCGGAGCTGGATACGAACAACGCCTCGAGCCACGGCGTCGGCTGGCCGGACACCGTGGAGATCGGGAGTCTGAGCAGCAGCGCGCCAAGCGCGATGATGACCGCGAACCCGATCGTCAGCACGCGGGGCGGGGGAAGCATAAAGCCAGCCGATCGTTTTTCTAAGCAAAGGACGAATCACCTCGTGTCGGGACGATAGAAAAGCGCGCAAAAAAAGACACTGGAGCTCCAGTGCCTTGGCGCACGGCGGTCCTGTCTGGCAGCCTACGAGGTTAGCTGACGGGTTCGGGCCAGAACAGGCTGCCCTATCCGGCGCTTCGCGCGCGGAATTCACCCCGGAATGCTTAAGTGGTTCCCCCCGTTTTCTTTGCGGAAATTCGGCTGGGTAGTATGATGGAGACATATCTGTCGAGCTTCCATAAAAACATTACACCGCATTATAGTCTGTCCGATAGGTTCGCACAACAGCAGAAATACGAAAAATCGCCTTGTATGAGGATATACGGACGTTATTAGGCCGTGAAACAGCTTTATTACGGGGATTCTAACTCTTTCTCTTGTTTTGGCTCCAATTCCTATCGATAATAAACGAAAGGACCAGCATTCGCGGATAAAATGACGATGTATACGCTTTTTCAGATCATTTCGGAATCGGAGTGGATAATTTGAGATCATCCAAATGGACTGTCGCCGCGGGAATCGGCCTTCTTATCTTCCTGTTCATGCAAGTATTGCCTGCGATCGCGCCGGCTATGAAGGGCGAATCCGGTGCGATCGGCCGGGGAGAGGCGAAGCGGATCGCCTTGTCCTATGCTTCGGCGCACTGGGGAATGGATCTCGGCGAAGGAGCCGATGCAACGATCACGCATGTGGGCGACGACCGGATGGCCGCCTATATGACCAAGCACAAGCTGACCGACGCGTACGACCGCGATTGGGATGGGCGCTACCCGACGGACGTCTACGCCGTGGACCTGCACGGGTCCGGCGGACAGGTCGACCGCGTCTCCGTGCATATGGAGACGGGCGATGTCGTCGGCTGGGCGCGCGTGGGCGGCATGCGGACAGACGAAGACAAGGCAGCCGATCGCGACGTAGCGGCGAAGACCGCCGAGGCGCTCGCCTGGCTCAAGACGCAGCCCGGCTTCGACGCTTCGGCCTGGGAGCCCGTCGGCAGCTTGACCGAGGGGGGGCTCCGTCATCCTGCAGAGCCGCAAGACCGGCCTGTCGGACGCCCATCTGCAGCTGCTCGTGCAGCCCGACAAGGTGCTGACTTACCGGTACGCCCTGCCGGAGTCGTTCGCGGAC
Organism: Cohnella rhizosphaerae; assembly: GCF_029525575.1. GTDB lineage: Bacteria > Bacillota > Bacilli > Paenibacillales > Paenibacillaceae > Cohnella > Cohnella rhizosphaerae. The sequence goes on along the minus strand of NZ_JAPDIA010000009.1, from coordinate 1,096,661 downwards.
GAAATCGCGAAGCAGCGCAAGATCGCCGACAAACTGTCGATGACCGGTTTCCTGCTGCCGCAGATCGTCCTGTTCGTGCTCGCCGTCATCTACGCCGCGGCTTGCAGGGGATGGACGTCGTTCAAGCGCGGGCTGTTCCTGTCCGCCGCCTTCTTCGTGATGTACGCCGGATTCATGTTCAACCTGCGTCCGGGATTGCGCGCGTCTTCGGCCGGCATGAACGCGATCGCCGCGGAGAGCGACGTGACGGCGCTGCTGGTGACGAACGTCGTCATTCTTTTCATTCAGGCGCTGCTGACGTACTTTGCCGCCGTCGGCGGCGACGGCCTGTGGCGCTCGATGGGCCGCTCCCTGTGGCCCCGCTGGCAGGATGCCGACTACGGCAGCCGGGTCAAGACGGCCATGAAGCAGGGCTATATGCTCGCCGTGATCCTGCTGGGCGTCCAGAGCGTCGTGCTGACCGGCCTCGGACTGCTGCTCGGCAGTTATTACGGCTCCGATCCCAGCCAGTCTTCCTACAATATGTACTATCCCTGGATGCTGCCTCTACTCGCCTGGTGCGCGGGCATCTCCGAGGAGATCCAGACCCGGTTCTTCGGCATCGGACTCGTGCGCAAGTGGCTCGGCGCGCTCTTCCGCCCCCAACCCGGCGGCGATGCCTCGGACAGCGGCGCGCGTTCAAGCTCCGCCCTGTCCCGCATACTTACGTCGATCGCGGTGCTGCCCGCGACGGCCGTATGGGCGTTCGGCCATGTCGGCTATGCGGTCTATCCGTGGCAGACCCGGTTCATCGAACTGATGATCATCGGCGCTTTGTTCGCCTGGTTTATGCTGCGATTCGGCCTGCTGGCCGTCATCTTCGCGCACGTCGTGCTCGACTCGACGCTCATGGCCGTCCAGATGCTGTCGGACGGACTGTCCGGCGATAATCTGGCGGGCTTCGTCAGCTTCCTGCTGCCGGCGGCCGTCGCGATGCTGATCGCCTGGCTGCACGAACGGCGGCGCGGCGGAACGGGCTCGTCCGCGGCAGTTTCTCGTTAGAACGCAGCTTCGGGAGCCAGGCAGATTGCACAATAAAAGTCCGAGAGCAGCAGCCCTCGGACTTTCCCGGAAATAAAGAGTCTCCGATTAAATGCAACGTCTGCCCCCGCTGCATACCCGATTATCCATTCAAGCTTGAATGCGATAGCGTTAGCGGCGGACTCTTGTTCCAGTTACAATGTTTCACCAATTATTACGAATGTGAATCAGAAGATCTCGTCTTGGCCATACTCGCGACGACGTCCTGATCTTGAACGGTCGCCAGCATTTCTGCGCTTACCGCAGCCATGTCGGCAGCGCCATTCGCCTCGAATTGAAGTTTAACGGCGCGTTGTCTCGCCTCGAATGCTTTGTCGTTAGCCTCATCGGATGCCTTGCGCGCTTTGTTCATTACGGCCATTAACGCATCGAGTTGCTCGTACAGACCCCATCATCCTTCGCTTCGTTTTTTAATCTTTCAACTTGATTTGTTAGCCTGCAGAACCGTTCACGCGCTGCAGCTCGTCCAACAGCATGCTCCTCGTGACCGGATCGTCGAAGTTCCACTGGCTGTCCATCGTATGCACTTGCCCGCTTTTGACGGCAGGCAGCGACTTCCACAGGCTGCCCGTGAACAGCGCCTCCGCTTGCGCCTTGGTCTCGTCTGCTTCGTCCTTCAGAATGTACAGCTCGTCGCCGATGTAGTCCGGCATGACCTCGATCGATATCTCGGCAAAACGCTCGTCGGCGTCGATCAGCGATTGGACTTTGGCCGGCGGCGCGTATCCAAGCGCATCGTACAACGTGACGGACAAGCCCTGGTGGCCCATGACGTACATCGACTTGCCCATCAGGAGCAGCACGGTGGCCGACTTGCCCTGCCTGCCTTTTTGCGCCAGCAGCTCCTTCGTCCGCTTCACTTTCTCGTCGTAAGCCGCTATGTAATCGTCCGCAGCCGTTTCCTTGCCCAACACGGCGGCGATCTCGCGCATACGCTCGAAGCCGCCGTTTTCCGCGATGGCGACGGTCGGCGCGATTTTCTCGAGCGGCGCCAAGCCCTTGTCGTCCCAGTCGTTAAAAAGGATCAGGTCCGGATCTTGGGCCGTCACCTTCTCCAGGTTGGCGGGATAACCGACGTCCGCGATGCCCTGAAGCCGATCGCCGTACGCGACCTGGCTGCCGATGACGCTCAGGCTCGCGCCGATCGGCTTGACGCCCAACGCCAGCAGATCGCCGGGATCGCTGCCGACGTAGACGATTCGCTGCGGATCGGTCGGGATCTCGACCTCGCGGCCTTTGGCGTCGGTGATTTTCTTGGTCGCGCCGGAAGACGAGGGAGCGGCCGCCGGCGAAGCCGATGGCTTGCCGGTGCCTTCCGACGAGGATGCAGAAGCGGATGCGCCAGACAAGGCGTTTTCGTTTTTGCTGCTGTTGCATGCGCTTAGCATAATGAGCAAGAGCAGCAGTCCCACGTACCATAACTTTTTTGTTAGCTTGCAAAATTCTAACCCCCGCATTCAGTCGATAATGATAATCGTTATCAATATAAACCGAAAAGCGGCTGCCGTCAACAGCGATTTGGCCACAATATTCGCGTCCCCAACTGCGCATGCCAAATCATAACGCCGTCGTACCGTCAGCCTGACGAACGTCCGGTTCGCATCTGTCCCAAGCCTTCGAGCGTACCTCGCTAAAAAAAAAGGAAAAAGCAGCGGTTGCGCCTGCTTTTTCCCGTCCGCCGTATCTATATCGTTGGCGCAGAAGATTCTGTCGCGGCGGCCTCGCCGCCTTCCTCTTCGTTCAATGCCGCCAGTATGCGCCCCGCCAGCGCCTCGCCGATGGAGACGGCCTTGAAGTCGGCCGCCGACGCTTCGCGGATCGCCTTGAGCGAGCCGAAGTGCTTGAGCAGCTGCTTGCGGCGCTTCTCGCCGATGCCCGGTATGGCGTCGAGGCGCGAGGCGATCATCGACTTGCCGCGCTTCTCGCGGTGGAAGGTGATCGCGAAGCGGTGCACTTCGTCCTGGATGCGCTGCAGCAGGTAGAATTCCTGGCTGTCGCGCGGAAGCGGGACGATCTCGGCGGGATCGCCGACGAGCAGCTGCGCGGTGCGATGCTTGGCGTCCTTGGCGAGGCCGCACACCGGCACGAACAGGCCCAGCTCGTTGTGCAGCACGTCGATCGCCGCGCCGATCTGGCCCCGGCCGCCGTCGATGACGATCAGGTCCGGCAGCGTCAGCCCTTCCTTCAGCACGCGCTCGTAACGACGGCGCACGACCTCCCGCATCGTCTCGTAATCGTCCGGTCCGGTGACGGTGCGGACGTTGTACTTGCGGTATTCCTTGCGGTCGGGCTTGCCGTCGGTGAAGACGACCATCGCGGAGACAGGCGACGCGCCTTGCATGTTGGAGTTGTCGAACGCCTCGATACGGTGCGCCGACGGGATGCCAAGCCATTCGGCAAGTCCCTCGGACGCCTTGACGCTCCGCTCCTGGTCGCGCTCGATCATGCGGAACTTCTCCTCGAGCGCGACCTTGGCGTTGTCCGCCGCCATCGCGACCAGGTGGCGCTTGGAGCCGCGCCTTGGCACCGACACCTTGATCTTCAGCCAGCCGCGCAGCGATTCGCCGAGCTCGCCGCCCGACTCGTCGTCGGCCGCTTCTCCCGAAGCAGGCTGTTCGCCGGCTTGCGCCGCGCCACCTTCAACAGCCGCGCCGTCCGTAGCCTCCGCCTCCTCCGATTCGTCGGCCGACGCCGCGACGCGCTCGATGAGCGCGTCGTTCAACTTGCCGCCCGCTCCTTCGACAATGGCCGCCGGCGCGCTCTCCGCGTCGGCAGCTTCGCCGGGCGTCACGGGCAGCAGCACCTCGCGCGGCAAAGCCGGATTTTCCGAGTAATATTGGGCAACATAGGTCATGAAATCCTCATAGGCTTCCCCATAATAAGGGAAAACGGATACGTGCCGCTGGATCATCTTGCCCTGGCGCATGTACAGAATCTGTACGCACATCCAGCCTTTGTCCACGGCATAGCCGAAGACGTCGCGGTCCTTGGCGTCGGTCATCGTGATCTTCTGCTTTTCCATGAGCGATTCGATCGCCTGGATCTGGTCGCGGTACTCGCGCGCGCGCTCGAATTCGAGCTCCCCGGCGGCCGCCTCCATTTTGCGCTGAAGCTCCCGCTTGATGTCTCCGTGCCCGCCATTCAAAAATCGCGCCACCTCGGCGACCATCCGCTCGTACTCGGACGGCTCGACCGGGTACTCGCACGGCGCGACGCACTGACCGAGATGATAGTAGAGGCATACTTTGTCAGGCAGCGTATTGCACTTGCGAAGCGGATACAGCCGATCGAGCAGCTTCTTCGTCTCCTGCGCGGCGTAGGCGTTGGGGTACGGACCGAAGTATTTGCCCTTGTCCTTGAGCACCCGGCGGACGACCTCAAGCTTCGGATGCTTCTCGCTCGTGATCTTGATATAAGGAAAGGACTTGTCGTCCTTGAGCAGCACGTTGTACCGGGGCATATGCTCCTTGATGAGGTTGCACTCGAGGATGAGCGCCTCCATATTGCTGCCGGTAACGATGTACTCGAAATCTCGGATCTCGCTCACGAGCCGCTGCGTCTTCCCGTTGTGGCTGCCGATGAAGTACGAGCGCACCCGATTTTTCAGCACTTTGGCCTTGCCGACGTAGATGATGACGCCCTCTGCATTCTTCATGAGATAGCAGCCTGGCGAGTCGGGCAGCAGCGCGAGTTTGTTGCGTATATGTTCGGCCGCCTGCTCGCGGCTCGGCAGCGGCGGATTGGCTTGGACGTCCATGTTGATCGTGCGCCTCCCGGAAATAAATGAGTTCAACGGATGACGATCGCCCGATGCGATCATGTGATCCCGTATTTTCTATTGTACCACAGAAGAAAAGAGTTGCTTTACAAGCGTTTGCGAAGTTGGGTATACTAACGGTAATGACTTGTTTCAGGAGGATTTCCCCATGGACAATTATGTACAAGATCCGCGCCAGCACGTGAACGAAGAGCCCCGCGACGACCTGCAGGATCTCGTATTCGGCTTCGGCGGCATGTTCGGCTTCATGTTCCTCGTGTTCCTGATCGCCGTGATCATCAAGCAAGTGATTTCTTAATCGACGCGACCATGACGAAGCATCCCGCTCCGGGAACCGGAGTACGGGATGCTTTTTGATTGCCGTCCAAGACCGCCTCTATGCCTGAACAAGCCCGAATGGCGCCGATTCTGCCCCCATAATGCCAAAGAGCCCGTCCCTTGTTAAGGAACCGGCTCTCCGGCGCGCAACGGCCGACTTCGCCCGCTTCTCTGCGCCTATGTCTTCCCCTGCTTCGAATTGTCGCCTAATTCGAGGCCACGCCGCTCTGCGGCGCTTCGCGGACGCCCCGGCGCTCCGCCACTTCGTCGAAGCGGCGGCGCTCGGTGCGCTCGATCTGAACGATGCGGCCGTCGTGCACGATAATTTGCACGCTGCCGTATTGCAGCCCTTCTACGGCTTCCGTGATGCGCTGGATCCAGCTATCGTTCAACTCCAACGGCTTTGCCATGTGGACTCCTCCTCGTGTTATCGCCTAGATGATCGTATAATAATCGCTCAATGCGTGCGGCTGTTCGCCATCTTGTGCTCGATGATGCCTTTGACGATCAACGTGACGATCGCGAGCGCCATCAGCATCGAAGCGACCGCGAACGATGCGGTGTACTGATACTCGTTGTACAGGATCTCGATATGCAGCGGCAGCGTGTTCGTCTCGCCCCGGATATGGCCCGAGACGACCGATACCGCGCCGAACTCGCCCATCGCGCGGGCGTTGCAGAGGATGATTCCGTACAACAACCCCCACTTGATGTTGGGCAGCGTCACTTTGAAGAACACCCGCCAGCCTTTGGCGCCCAAGCTGACCGCCGCTTCCTCGTCCTGCACGCCTTGCGTCTCCATAAGCGGGATCAGCTCGCGGGCGACGAACGGGAAGGTGACGAACATCGTCGCCAGAATGATGCCCGGCGTCGCGAACACGATCTTGTAATCGTGGTCCATCAGCCATGGACCGATCAACCCTTGCGCGCCGAACAGCAAAATGTAGACGAGTCCCGAGATGACCGGCGAGACGGCGAACGGCAGATCGATAAGCGTGATCAGCAGGTTTTTGCCGCGAAAATTGAACTTCGTAATCGCCCAGGCCGCCGATGCGCCGAACAGCGTATTGAGCGGAACGGCGACGACTGCGACGGTTAGCGTCAGCCGAAGCGCCGAGATGGCGTCCGGGTCGGAGATCGCTTCCGCATAGGCGTCCCAGCCTTTTTTTGAACGCCTGGAAGATGACCGTGAGCATCGGCAGCACGACGACGAGTCCGACGAAAAGTAGCGCGATCGTGATGAGCGCGATGCGAACGCCGCGCGATTCGTTCAAATGCTTGGGACGGAAGTCCGCATGCGGCGCTTGGGATACGACTGCGGACGGTACGGCTCCTGACATCGCAAGTCCCCCCCTTAACTCGTCCGCAGACGGCGGTTGGTCCACCGTTGCAGCGTATTGATGAGGAGCAGGAGCGCGAACGAGATGAGGAGCAGCACGAGCGCAATTGCCGTCGCTTGACTGTATTCGTATTGCTCCAGCTTCGTAATGATGAGCAGCGGCGTGATCTCGGTCTTCATCGGCATGTTGCCGGAGATGAAGACGACCGAGCCGTACTCCCCGATCCCCCGCGAGAACGCCAGCGCGAAGCCGGTGATCAGCGGCGGGATCAGCTCGGGCAGCAGCACCTTGCGGAAGGTCCGCCAGCGGTGCGCGCCGAGGAGCGCGGCCGCCTCCTCCATGTCGTTTTCCAGCTCGTGGAGTACCGGCTGTACGGTCCGCACGACGAACGGCAGACCGATAAAGACGAGCGCGACCGTTATCCCGAGCGGCGTGTAAGCGACCTTGATGCCGAGCGGGTCCAGCAGCGAGCCGATCCAGCCGTTCGGCGCATAGATCGACGTGAGCGCGATGCCCGCTACCGCGGTCGGCAGCGCGAAGGGCATGTCGATCAGACCGTCGACGATTTTTTTCCCCGGGAAACGGTAGCGTACGAGCACCCAGGCGACAAGAAGGCCGAACACGACGTTGACCAGCGCGGCGAACAAGGAGGTTAGCAAGCTGACCCGGTACGAAGCGAGCACGCGCTCGCTCGTCACGGTGTGCCAGAACTGCGGGAGCGTGAGACCGGCGGTTTTCAAGATCAGCGCCGCCAGCGGGATGAGCACGATAAGGCTCAAGTATAAAATGGAGTAACCCAATGTGATCCGAAAACCGGGCAGTACGCGTTTGGCTTTGACCTGGGAGGCCATGTCGATCGTCCTTCCTCGCTGTCGGGTTAGGATAGATTAACCTTTGGTATAGACTTCGTCGAAGGTGCCGCCGTCGGCGAAGTGCTTTTTCTGCGCCTCGGTCCATCCGCCGAAATCCTTGTCGATCGTGAGCAAATTAAGCGCCGGGAACTGATCCTTATACTTGTCGGCAACCTCCTGAAGGCGAGGACGGTAGAAGTTCTGCGCGGCGATCTCCTGGCCTTCCGGCGTGTACAGGTACTTCAGATACGCTTCGGCGACTTCGCGCGTGCCGCGCTTGTCGGCATTTTTGTCGACGACGGCGACCGGCGGTTCGGCCAGGATGCTGAGCGACGGCGTGACGATCTCGAATTCGTCGCCGTATTCCTTTTTAGCCAGATACGCTTCGTTCTCCCAGGCGAGCAGCACGTCGCCGATCTTGCGCTCGACGAACGTCGTCGTGGAACCGCGGGCGCCGGTATCGAGCACGGGCACGTTGGCGAACAGCTTTTTCAGGAACTCCTTCGTCTTCGCTTCGTCGTTGCCGTCCTGCTGCTGCGCGTAGCCCCATGCTGCGAGGTAGTTCCAGCGCGCGCCGCCGGACGTCTTCGGATTCGGCGTGATGACCTGGATGCCGTCCTTGACGAGGTCGCCCCAATCCTTGATGCCCTTCGGATTGCCTTTTCGGACGAGGAAAACGATCGTCGACGTGTAAGGCGAGCTGTTCGATTCGAACGACTGTTGCCAGTCCTTCTTGATCAAGCCGCTGCCGGTGAGCGAATCGATGTCGTAGGCGAGCGCGAGCGTCACGACGTCCGCTTCGAGACCGTCGAGCACCTTGCGCGCCTGGGCGCCGGAGCCGCCGTGCGACTGGTTGATCTTGACCGTTTGGCCGGTTTCCTTCTTCCAGTAATCGGCGAAGCTCTTGTTGAACGCCTCGTACAGCTCGCGGGTCGGGTCGTAGGATACGTTCAGCAGCTCGATCGATTTGGGCTGTGTCGTCGAAGACGCCGACGGTTCGGTCGAAGCCGAGCCGGAAGCGGAAGCAGAAGCGCTGCCGGAGCTTGCGGCGTTATTGTTGTTGTTTGACCCGCAAGCGGACAGCAAAGCGACGAACAGGGCAACGACGGCGAACGACATGATTCTTTTAGATGATTTCAATTTCATTTTTACATCCCCCTCCGGATATCCGGTAGAAACACGCATAATTCCTACCATTTCAATCGGTTTTGTAAAATCATAGCAGGCGGGTAGGTTTAGTGTCAATAAGCGAAAATTAAATTGCTTATAAGAATTCCTGATAGATGAGCTCGAATCACAAAAATAATCGATCGAAGAATGCCCGTTAAAACGCCAAGTTCTATGATATAGGCGAAGATTGTAAGCCAACGATTCGATACGAAAAATGCCGAAATAGCCCTTTGCAGCCTTTTGTATGCGCATTTGCGCGCAGCGGACGGACTGAGATGCCGTTATTCCAGTACTTGTCGCAGTTTGCGCCTTGCATGCCGCGACACGCATACCAAAAAAAAGCCGCGCAGCTTAGCTGCGGGCTTCGGATGGAGGAAATAAAATGGCGGCAGAACTTGCGAGACTTATCCGCGCTGGTTGCGGCCTCGCACGTGCACGATGTCCACGAACGGACGTATCCGGTCCATGAGACGCTGGCCTTTGTGAAGCTCCTCGCCTTCCTTATGGGTGAAGCTGAAGTGACGTTCGAGCGATTCCAGGTCGTGATTGGAGGTGTAGAAGGTCGGCTTGCGGTTCATTCTGTGGTTCAAAATCGCGCCGATGACGTGATCCCGTACCCACGGACTCAGGTTTTCCGCGCCGATGTCGTCGAAGACGAGCAGATCCGTTTCCTTCATGAGCGTCATCGTTTCTTTGAGCTTCTGCGGCTCCATCATGAGCGCCTTGGCATCCTCGACGAAGTCGGGCATGTAGACGATGACGCCGGTCTTGCCTTCCTTGGCCAGCTTGTGCAGCAGATAGGCGGCCATGTACGTCTTGCCGGTGCCGAAGCTGCCCATCAGATAAAGCCCTTTTTTCTGCAGACCTTCGGTCCGGGTCCGGTTCACGTAGGCGAGCAGTTGCAGCACGGCGTCCTCCCGCTCCCCGTCGAGGTCCAGCATCTGTTCGGCCTCGTAGCTGTCGGCTTCGATATCGACGTTGCTGCTCAGGCTCGTGATTCTGCGGCGTACCTGCTCCTGATGCTCGTTGGCCAGCCATCTCGCGCACGGCGTCTTCCCGTCGAACAGCTGCCACTTGCCGTTCTGCTCCGCGCAGGTGATCGACGTATAGTGGCCCTGCATATCGTTCGGACAGCGTTCGAGCCCCGGACAGCTCCTGCAGCTCCGGTCCTCCTTGGCATACTGGTACAACTTGTTCAGGTTAATGCGGAGGGTCCGTTCTTCCAGGCCGGGATAACGGCGGCGAATCTGCACGACCAGCGGATCATCGAGCACCCTTCGGGCGAGACTGTCCAGATCGCCGACGCCCGGCGCGGCCTTCCAGCTGCGCAGCGCTTCTCCAAGCGACTCCATCGCGATCCCTCCTTTCCATGGCGAGATTGGTCAAGCATATATCGGGTCAATAAGACGATGGCACGGCGTTAAGCAGCAGGTTTGGCGTTCGTTCACGCATATAAGACGATGCCGCGGCGTTATTTGATCAGTCAGGCGTTCGTTCACGCATATAAGACGATGCCGCAGCGTTATTTGATCAGTCAAGCGTTCGTTCACGCATATAAGACGATGGCGCAGCGCTATTTGATCAGTCAGGCGTTCGTTCACGCGTATAAGACGATGACGCAGCGTTATTTGATCAGTCAAACATTCGTTCACGCTTATAAGACGATGCCGCAGCGTTATTTGATCAGTCAGGCGTTCGTTCACGCAAATAAGACGATGGCGCGGCGTTATTCAGTACGGAAGCCAGCCGTTCAGCAATACGGGATCCGTCGCGCGCTCAGCTCTTGTCCAGCTGCCGCGCCAGGTCGCGGAGCCGCTGACGCTCCTCGGCGGACAGCGCCTTCGCCGGGCCCTTGTCCTCGACGACGGGCATGGACGGCTTGCGCGCGCCCGACGCGCCCGCGCGGCTGCGGCTTGACGCCGTCTTGCCTTTGCCGGCCGGAGCGGGTTCGCTCTCGCCTCTGCGTCTGCGCTCGAGCGTCTCGTTCAGCTTCTCTTGCTCGCGCACGTACCGAATGGCTTTGTCATAAGAATCGATGCCCTTGGCAAGCATATTCGCAGCGACCGAATCGATGAAGCTCGCCGTCAGGCGCTGCGCGTGATTCGTGCCGAGTACATAATGAATGAGCACGTTAATGACGGCCTCGGGCAGCTTGTAGTTCAGATCGATGCGCTCGAAGATGCGCGCGAAGACGTCCGGCACGGAGCCCGGGAAGAAGCGCTCCAAAAACCGCGTATGCGGCTCCTGCATCAGCATCCGGCCGTATTCGTCCGGCGCGACCTGCTTGCTGAGCCGCTCCGGCACCTCGAACGGAGGAACGGCGTATAGCGCTTCGTCCAACGCGGCGGCAGCCGCCTCGCCGGAAGCCGCTTCGCCAATGCGCGACAGGTAGCGCTCGCGCTCCTCGCCGCGCTTGCGGCCTTGGCGGTAGATCAGATTCGCCCGGGACTGCAGCTCGTCCCAATGCAGCGTCCCGTCCGGCAGGAAGACGCCGTCCTCGTCCAGCAGACGGCTGACCTCCGGCAGCTCGAGATCGAACTTGTACGCAAGGAAGTTGATCTGGGCCATCGACTCGGGCGCCCGGTTCAGCCGCTCGACGTAAACCCGGTTCGACGACCCTCGCGGGAAGCGAAGCAGCAGCTCGCTATGACGCACGCGCTCCGGCTGGGCAGCGCCGACGGCTTCGCGAGCGGGTGCCGGCTGCGTCGGGGACTGCTCCAGCTCCGGATCGATCTGCGCCGCGTTGATGCGGAACAGCTCGTAGAACGGCACCGTGATCTCCTCGCGGTTCAGAAATCGCGCGAGCCCCGAGGGACTGCGCGGCGCGAGCGATTCGCGAAGCTCCATCAGCGCCGGCTTGCCGATCCGGTCTCTAAGCAGCAAGGTCAAATGCAGATTGGCAAAAAACTCGCCCGGCGCAAGCGGACGCTGCAGCACATACTCGTAGAGCGTCTCGTCCGCAGCCGGATCGTGCTGCCTGAACGTCTGCAGGAGGCCGATCGCCTCCAGCTTCGAGGCGCTCTCGACGAGCGACTGCCGCCCGGCCGCATTCGGCTCCAGGCCCAGTCCCAGGAACAGCCTGCGCTGCGCCTCGGGCTGGACGCAGCCGGTCTCGTCGTCGCCAAGATGGTGATACAGCAACAAATATAAGCCGATAGAGAGCGCGCCCGCCATCGGTTGATAGAGTTCGGCCAGCACGCGTCGCTCCAGTCCGCCGAGCGAGAAATCCCGGCAGGCGGTATAGCGATGATGCTCCGTGAATTCTAGCTTGTTCGACACTCGCATACCGTATTCGACAACCTTTTTTCGTAGAGTGTCTCTCTATTGTAGCATATCCTTCGGTCCCGCTGGGGGTGGAAATGAGCCCTACAAAAATGAAAAGAGGACGAGGCGGAGCGTCGCTCCGTCAGCGTCCCCTTGCGGTCAGGGAATTCGGCGTTACTCTTGGTAAGGCAGCAATTCCTCGTCTACCAGATTGCGATAGGACGGGTCGAAGTAGGCGGTAAAGTTGACGTTAAGCGTCATCGCCTTGCCCATGTCCGCGGGCGACGGCTTGGCGATCGCGAAGTTGTCTACCGAAACGAGACGCGGCAGCTTCTGCAAGGCACCGATCCACTCGAGCAGCCGGTCGTACGTGCCTTCGATGGCGACGGCCGTCTTGAGCTCGCCGACCGAGGCATAAGGCGTTTGCTCGCCGCCCAGCATACTCTGAAGCTGGTTGCCGTCGGACGCGCTGAAGGTTGCGTTCAGCAGCGCTACGCCCGTCGCTTGGCTAACGTTTTTCAGATCGAGCAGCATCTGCTCCGTATTGTCCGAGAGCGGAAGCGCCTGCTGGACGGACGCGTCCGAATATTCGGATGCCTCACCGCGGCCTTCGGCGGCTTTGTTCGCGAGCAGCTCTGTCTGGCTGCGCAGTCGCGCGGTCTCGTCGCTCTGTTCGGACAGCCGCTCATTAAGCGGCATCTGCTTGTACACGACGAACAGCAGCAGGAGCAGAAAAAGCAGGACGACGCCGATGAGGCCCAGCGAACGTTTATTGAGCTGCGTCTGCAGTCCCGTCATCTCCCTCTCCTCCTTCCGGCTTCTTCATGTCGAGCGAATAAATCGCCGTCTTGGAGACGAGCACGGCCGGGCCTTCTCCGGCGGGGCTCTGCGCGACCGACTGCAGCTGCGCCGACGCGGCGAACGACATACGCTTCAGGTCGAACAGATAGCGGGACGCGCTGTCGTAATCCGGCAGTTGGACGGTCAGGCCGATCTGTCCCAGGCTGCTGTAGCTGACGCTTTGCAGTCTGCCGCCGGACGGCAGCTTGCGCTCGAGCTCCGCCAACACCGCGATCGCGTCGCGGCGATGGCCGCGAACGTCCTCAATGACTTTGAGCGGATTCGTTTGCCCGGTTTGCTGGCTGTTTTTCGCCTCCAGACCGCTCTGCAGCAGCGCGACCTGATCGTTCAACTGCGCGATCGTCTTTTCGCCGGCCCGAAGATCGGACTTGCTGTCAAAATAATAATAGGAAACCGTCGCTGCCGCCAGCACCCATACGGCCAAAGATGCCGCAAGGATAAGCGGGTACAACCGTGCATCGCGATCGACGCGCGGCATGAGATTGATTCGATTCTTGTCCTGATGCCACAGCGCGAGGCCGACGGCGACGCGATTGTCGTCTGCGCTGTAGGTATGCTGGGTCGCGTAGGTGTCAAAGGAGAACGCCCGGACGCTCACTTCCGGTTGCGATTGCTGCAATTCCGCATGCAGCTGGTTGCGGCCTTGATTCGAGCCGACGATCAGCGCCTCGGTAATTCTGGCGTTGCCTTCGTGAATGCTGAACTGATAAAAGTTGAGCATCCGCGCGATCTCGGCCGTTACTTCGGACAGCTGGCTCTCGGTAAGAGCGCCGTCCGCATCGCTTTGTCCGTAGAGCGCGATCGTTTTCAGAAAAACCGGATATCCGCCGTGGAACATATAAATCTCGAGCGCGCTCGCGTCGAGGTTGATCAGCATCGTCTCTTCGAACTTCTCGTCCTGCAGCTCCCGGATCGCGCGCGCCAGCGCCGTCGCCGACAGTTCGATGCCGGACACTCTGAGGCCCGCTCCCTCGACCATGTCCGTGTAGGACTGGATGAGCTGCCTGGAGGCGGCGAATATGAGTACGTTCGTGCTCTCCGCTTCCGTGCCGAGCTTGATATAATCGTGCACGGGGTCTTCGAAAGGAAGATGCAGCGTCGTCTCGACTTCGAGCGCCACGAGTCCGGCCAGGTCTCTATCGCTCGTGCTCTGGATGCGCAGGCGGCGGACGATGACATGCGAAGTCGGAAAAGTAAGCGTCACGCTCTGGCCCTGCAGCTTCTCCGCCCTCACCCAATCCGTCAGCAGGCTGCGAGTCTCCGTATAGTCCGCGATCCGGTCCTCTTCGAACAGACCGGGCGGCAAGGGGAGCACGTTGACGCGTTCGATTTCCCAGCTTTTCTTTTTTTTCAGCTTAACGAGTCTTGCCCCGGACGGATCCAGGGTCAGGCCGATGGTCTTGGCGCCTGATCCGAACATTGTGAGTCACGCCCCGTTCAGGTAAATAAAGATAAATAAAAATCGATCGCACCGGCCCCGTATGCGTAAGCGAGACAAGCGCCCAGCGCCAGAAAAGGTCCGAACGGCACCGGCTGCTTGCGCCTGACGACGCCGAGCGCCAGCAGGGCGCCTCCGACGAGCGTGCCGGCCAGACAAGCCGCGACCAGCGCCACGATCGTGTTCGGCAGGCCGACGACGAAGCCGAGCACCGCGAACAGCTTTACGTCTCCGAGCCCCATCCCGCCCTTCGACACGATGACGATGAGCAGCAGGATGCCTCCGCCGGCTGCCGCACCCAGCAGGTGGCTCCACCAAGGGATATCGTTTGGGAGCAGCAGACAGGCCATAGCCAGAATCGGCGCAAAAAACAGCAGCACCTTGTTCGGAATGAGCATCGTCGCGAGATCCGATACGGTCACGATAACGCAAAGGCTGACGAACAGCAGCCCGATGAGGGCGGCTGCGCTCCAGCCGAAGCTGGCATATACCCAGACGAACAGCAGCCCCGTGGCGGCCTCGCCTAGCGGATAAAGCGGGGACACCGGCGCCTTGCAGTGGCGGCAGCGGCCCCGCGACAGCAGCCAGCTCGCGATCGGCACGAGGTCGCGTCCCTTGAGCCGCGTCCCGCATCGCGGGCAGCGCGACGGCGGCGACACGATCGACTCGCCCGCCGGCACGCGCAGCGCCACGACGTTGTAGAACGAGCCGAGCACCGCGCCGAGCGCGAACAAGTATATATATAGAAGAATCGTCATGATGGCGATGGTCGCTTTCGATGTTAGTTAGGTTGGTTAGGAAAAAGGAACCGGTTGGGCCGGTTCCTTTGTTAACAAATTAAGGAGTAGTAGGTTCTTCATCCGTCGGCGTTACATCACTCTTACTCGCAAGTACATCTGTTCCTTTATAATATTTTAAACCAGTTCCGCCTGTTGTGGTCGAGTAAGATACATATAATAAAGCACCCGTTGCATGGTCAAATACAACTTTCCCTCCGGTAATTTTGTTTTTTTGTACTAGGCAAGACTAAGTTGTCATCCAGATAATCTTTTGTTTGCAGCGTAGTTATAGCTACTTCAACATTGGAACTTCCGCTCCCTTTTGTATCTCCACCTAATTCAGAAGTAACATATAATCTTGCAGCATCATAAATTTGACGAGCGGTTGAAATGTCTGAATCCTTTTTCGATTTATTAATTATTCCGCCGATCAAAGGCACCGCAATCGCCGCAATAACCGCCAGAATCACGATTACCGCCAAAAGCTCGATCAGCGTAAAACCCTTTTGATCTTCCTTCGCCTTGCCGAGACGCTTCATTACAGCCGTTCTCATTGCCAATCCCTCCGCTTTTCATCTCAATTTATAAATCTATATGTTCTAGCGCCTGATGACGCATGGACAACCTTTTCTTGTACTTCCTTCTTGCGCTTCCTTTCCCCGATCAACCCATCTGCCCGTACAGCGTGAACATCGGCAGCATGATTGCGGCCACGATGGTGCCGACGAGCGCGGCGAGGAAGACGATCAGCAGCGGCTCGAGCAGCGATTTGAGCCTGTCGACGGTATTCTCGACGTCCATCTCGTAGAAGTCGGCGATCTTCTCCAGCATCTGGTCGAGCGCGCCGGTCTCTTCGCCGATGGAGATCATCTGCGTGACCATCGGGGGGAAATACCCACGATTGCTTCAGCGGCTCGGACAGCGGATTGCCCTGGCGGAGCGAGTCCGCGGACTTGCGAATGTAGCCGCCGATGACGACGTTGTTGACGAGGTCCTCGACGATCTGCAGCGACTGGAGCACCGGCACGGAGCTCGCGTACAGCGAGGATAGCGTGCGCGTCAGCTGAGCGATCGCGCCTTTTTGCGCCAGCTTGCCGAAGATCGGTACCTTCAGCTTGCCGTAGTCGATCCAGTAGCGCCCTTTGTCCGTACGCTTGGCGACTTGATAGGCGACGACAAGCGCGGCCGCGCCGAGCAGCCACAGGTACCACTGATGCTCGATCGACTTGCTGAGCGCGAGCACCATGAGCGTGATCGCCGGCAACTGCGCATTCATCGATTCGAACATGGAGACGAACTGCGGCACGACCGCCTTCAGCAGGTAGACGACGGCGCCGATCGCCAACACGCCGACGACGAGCGGATAAGTCATCGCCGACTTGATCTTTTCCCGGGTGACATGCTGCTTCTCCAGGAACTTGGCGAGCCGCTCCAGCGTACCCTCGATGTCGCCCGTCTCTTCGCCCGCGCGAATCATGCTGAGGAAGATGGCGGGGAAAATCTTCTTGTGCTCGCCGGCCGACTGCGAAAAAGACACGCCGCGCAACAGCCCCGTATGTACGTCCAGCAGCGCTTTTTTGAGCGGCTTGCTTTCCGTCTGCTCGGCCAGAATGGCCGTCGCTTCGACGATGCTGACGCCGGCGCGCATGAGCGTCGCGAACTGGCGGCAGTAAATGATGAAGTGCTCGTGCTTGACCGGGTTGCCGATGTAGATGTCCGCGTTGAGAAAAGTCGTCTTCTGCTCGTTGAGCGACAGCACGACGAGATTGCGCTTGCGAAGCTCGTCCATCGCCGCCGACTTGCTCGACGCCGACAGCTTGCCCTTGATCTGCCGTCCGGTCTGACTGCGAACCTGGTAGAGAAAGTCCGCCATCAGAGGACACCCGACTCAGCCAGGTAGGCCCGCGCGTAGGCCGGCTCGACGGCTCCTGCCTGAAGCAGCTCCTTGATCGCGTTCTCCAGCGTATGCATGCCGAGCTGACGTCCCGTCTGCATGACGCTCTTGATTTGATGAATCTTCTCCGTGCGGATCAGATTCGCCACTGCCGGCGTATTGACCAGAATCTCCGTCGCGCAAGCTCTGCCCCGGTTCTGCGTCCGCGGCAGCAGCCGCTGCGAGATAACGGCGACGAGCACTGCGGCGAGCTGGGCGCGAATCTGCCCTTGCTGGTGACCCGGGAACGCGTCGATGATCCGGTCGATCGTCTGCGGCGCGTCGGTCGTGTGAAGCGTGGCGAACACGAGGTGTCCGGTCTCGGCCGCCGTCACCGCGGCGGAGATCGTCTCCAGGTCGCGCATCTCGCCAACCAGGATGACGTCCGGGTCTTGGCGCAGCGCGGCGCGCAGGCCGTTGGCGAAGCTTTTCGTATCGCTGCCGACTTCGCGCTGGTCGATGATCGACGAGCCGTGACCGTGCAGGTACTCGATCGGATCCTCAAGGGTCACGATATGCTTTTTCTCATGCGTGTTGATGTGCTTGATCATCGCGGCCAGCGTCGAAGACTTGCCGCTGCCGGTCGGCCCCGTCACCAGGATCAGTCCTTGCGGCTTGGCGGCGAGCGTGCTCAGAATCGGAGGCAGCTGCAACTGCTCGAGCGTCGGAATCTGCGTGGGAATCGTCCGCACCGCGATGCTGACCTTGCCCCGCTGCCGGTAGGCGTTGACCCGGAACCGGGACAGCCCCTCCAACTCGTAAGAAAAGTCCAGCTCGCCCGCGCGTTCGAAGCGCTCCGTCTGCTCCGCGTCGATCAGCGCAAGCGCCATATGCGCGGCCTCTTCCGCCGTTACTTTCTCCTCGCCGACGGGTTGAAGCTTGCCGTGCACCCGCAGGATCGGGGGCGAATCGACCGAGATATGCAGATCGGACGCGCCGGCCTCGTGCGCCGCGCGAAGCAGATCCACCATGCGGCTCTTCATTGCTGCTGTCATCGTCTCTTCCCCTCTCCTTAATAGGCGACGGTCTCGCGGATCACTTCCTGAAGCGTCGTGACGCCGCTAAGCACCTTGGCGAGTCCGTCGTCCATCAGGCTGATCATGCCCTGCTCCGCCGCGGCGGCCCGGAGCTCCTCGACGGTCGCATTTTCCGACACCATCCGGCGAAGCGAATCGTTCATGCCCAGCACCTCGTGGATGGCGACGCGCCCGCGATAGCCCGTCTTGTTGCAGTTGCCGCATCCTCTGCCCGCGTACAGCTTGTCCGGCGACAGCCCCCGTCCCCGCAGCAGCATCGTCTCCTGCTCGGTCGGCTCGTGCGCGCTCTTGCACTCCGGACAAATGCGCCGCACGAGCCGCTGGGCGACGACCCCGATGAGCGACGAAGCGACAAGATACGGTTCTACGCCCATGTCGCGCAGCCGGGTCACCGTGCTGATCGCGTCGTTCGTATGGAGCGTGGACAGCACGAGATGGCCCGTCAGCGAAGCCCGGATCGCGATCTCCGCCGTCTCCGTGTCCCGGATCTCTCCCACCATGACGATGTTGGGATCTTGACGAAGGATGGAGCGCAGGCCGGCCGCGAACGTCAGCCCGATCGTCGGATTGACGTGAACCTGATTGATCCCCTCGAGCTGGTACTCGACCGGATCCTCGACCGTGATGATGTTGGCGGCTTCCTGGTTCAAATGATTCAGCGCGGAGTAAAGCGTCGTCGTCTTGCCGCTGCCGGTCGGTCCGGTGATGAGCAGGATGCCGTACGGGCGTTCGATCATTTCCCGGAAAATAGCCTGGTTGCGATGGCCGAAGCCAAGCAGATCGATCGACTTCACCCCGGTGCTCAGATCAAGAAGACGAAGCACGATCTTTTCCCCATGAATCGTCGGCAGCGAGGAAACCCGGATATCGATCGTCCGGTTGTCGAACGACATCTTCATCCGGCCGTCCTGCGGCAGACGCCGTTCGGCGATGTTCAGCTTCGCCATGATCTTAAGGCGCGCGGTGATGAAGCCCTGCATCTGCTTCGGAATCGTCCGCTCCGTCCGCAGCACGCCGTCCAGCCGGTAACGGATCGACACGCTCGCCTCGCCGGGATCGACGTGAATGTCCGACACCCGCAACTGCATCGCTTGTTGGATCATCTGGTTGACGAGCCGGACGACCGGAGAATCCTCGTTGGTGATCTCCGTCTCGCGGATCTCCTCCTGCGTCGTCGGAAGCTCGCCCATGATCTGGCTCATCGAATCCTGAAGGCCGTAGTGGCGGGCGATCGCGCGGTTGAGCTCGTCCCGGCTCGTAATGGCCGGCTCGATCCGGAAGCCCGTGCTCATCCGCATCTCTTCGATCGCGAAGTAATCGAGCGGGTCAGCCATCGCGACGAGCAGCTTGCCGCCTTCCTTTTGAATCGGGATCGCCTGATATCGACGCGCCAGCGCTTCGGGAAGAATCTGCGTAATGGAGGGTTCGATCTGGTATTTGAAGAGGCTGACGTGCGGGATGCCGAGCTGGAATTCGAGCACTTCGATCAATTGCTGCTCGTTGATGTAGCCCTGCGTGATAAGGAGGTCCCCGAGCTTCTGCTTCGTCTTGCGCTGCTCCTGCAGCGCCTCCTGAAGCTGCGCCTCGGAGATGATGCGGCTTTCGACCAGCAAGTCTCCCAATCTCTTCTTTACGATCGCCAATCCGACCACCCCTGACACTAGTTCAATAGTCCTTATGATATCTATGTTAAATGCGTGTAAATTTCCAGTGAAATAAATGATACCGCTCGACTTATTTCCAAGTTTTTTCTCAGAAGGATTATATATCGCCGCGTAATGAAAAGACAAGCAGCTTTTTGTGCCATAAAAACCCATAAATCGACAACAAAATTGTTCAGTTTTTTTTCAGAAGAATATGGTAAAATCGGTTCGGAAGATTCTAGGTCTAGCAACCTACTTAATTCATCAAGCGAGAAACTTACATAGAGAACCATTAGGGGGAGAGAATATGTCGCGAATTCGAAAATGGTTGAGCTTGATGCTGGCGGCTGTTTTAGTCATCGGAGGAATCCCCGTTACGGCATTCGGGCCGGCTCATACGCATGCGGCTACCTACAAAATCGTGACGTTGACCGGCACGGCGTCAAACAACAATGTCCGCAATGTCGTCTTAAGCGGCACACAATTACGCCTAACTACGGATACGGCGACTAAATTTATTATGACCGACTGGGGTGACGGCACCGTATCGCTGCGTTCGCAGGAGAACGGTCTTTTCGTCACGGCCAACGGTACGAATGATTTGACTGCATCCGCAACTGCGGTCAAAATCACGGAAACGTTCAAGAAGGATGCGTCGGGCAGCGCATTTACGTTTATGTCGCTCTCGAACAACAAGTATTTGACGACCGTTTCCAGCAATAACGGTAGCAATAGTACAACTACGATTAAAGCCAACAGCGATACGGCTACGGATGCTAGACAGAAATTCACCATCACCGACGTCACGCCCACTTCATCAAAACAAGAAATCCGCGTGCTCGAAATTACGGACGACGGTACTTCGGAGTTGCTTCCGCTACTCGGCACATACAACGATCCCGTTATAAAAATCGAGTCCATCCGTATGAAGCAGTTCGTCGCCCAGCGAGACGAACTGGATGGTCGCTACGACGCCATATACATCGGCAAAGGCGCCTACAATTCGACAATGGTCTGGACGGAAGCGGATGGCCCAGGCTACTACCAGAACCATAATACGAAAAGCATCATGAACGACATTACCAATCTGAAAATGAAAGAAATCAAGGATTTTTATATCGATCGCGGCCTGCCCGTCATCGTATATAGCCAAAAAACAAGCTCAACGTCGAGCAGCGGCGCACTCTATCAAAATACGGCCGGCATCCTGAAGGCGGGATTATTACCTTACGCAACTTCCCTCACAAGTTCAACAACGCCATTCGTCCCGGTTTCGAACAAAGGCAACGTAATTTTCGTCGGCGATGCGCACTTTGCCAGCGCCACCGCCTTCCTGACGAAGACCGATCTGATCAACCGCGCTGCGGAGCGACCTCGTCTGATCGTAACGGACAAGCCGATCGACTATACCGCCAATCAGAATCAAATTTATGTGGCCGGGGATACGCTTACTTATACGTTCAACGTGGCCAATGTCGGCAACATCGCCCAGCGAAGCATGACCGCCAACCTCTACATCGGCATCGACAGCGTGCTGAAGTTCGATTCCAACAACCTGATCGCATCGCAGCCCGTGACCGCCACGACCGGCAATACGCTCACTTTCCGCCTGCCAAAGGGCTACTCCGGCGTCCACTATTGGAAGCTCGAGCTTGTCGATCAGGGCAGCAAGCTCAAGGATATCCAGAGCGGCGTGCTCCGGTTCCGCGACGAGCTGACCAAAATTAACGTGCTGCAAATCCTGCCCTCCAGCGGCGATACAAGCAGCTTGCTCAAGAGCAACAATATGAACCAGAGCTACCTCAAGACGGACGACTACGACATTACGATCAAAACCATTACCATGAGCACCTTCAACAGTTCCGGCTACAAAACGCTCAACGGCTATTACGACATGCTGATCTTCGGCTTCGCGGATTCCTACAATAGCAGCGCCAGCATCGATAAGACGGCCGCCGACGCGGTCAATGCTTATATCGCGACTGGTCAGAGCGTCATGTTTACACACGATACGGTGTTCCAGGGCAATTCGAACTGGATCAGCTACTTTCAGGAATCGACTGGCCAACTCAGCCCCATGACAAATATGGGTCTCGGTGCCCCGGAAACTTCCACGACAACTAAAAAAAGTCAACGAAGGATTATTAACTCGTTTTCCTTTCAATATTAGTAGTGTCATCACCAAGGTCAATACGACGCACGACCAATACTTCGGCCTGAAGCTGGAAGATCCCAAGCTGATCCCCCTGGTACAACATTACGGGCGGCCCGCGGGACGACGACGACAGCTGGAATCACTATTACACCTATTCGTATGGCAACGTGACCTACTCCGGTACCGGCCATACGAACGCCAACTTTCCGGACTGGGAGCAGCGCCTGTTCGTCAATACGATGTACCGGGCGTTCATCGGATCGAACCATGCGCCGATCGTGAACGTCAGCACGCCGACGAATTATGCGGATACCGGCAAAATTATACCTTCTTATAACAAGATACTGTTGAGCTACACGGCGCAGGACTACGATGTCATCGACCGCACGCTTAGCACGGCCGTCTCCTTCAAATACCGGGCCAGCGCCTCGGACGCCTGGACCGAGAAGCAGGTCAAAGCTTATAGCGACGTCAAAACCGGCGATATCGTCACCGAATCGTACGACAATCCGCTGCCGAACGGCGGCGACTTGGTTATCTACGTCACGGCGAAGGACAAAAGCGGTGCCAGCGCCACCCAGACGATCACGACTAAGGTCGTGAAGGTGACCGCCAACGTCGATTTGAGCCGCACTTTGTCCGCCAACGTCGTCAACAACCAGATCGAAAAGAACGTACCGTTCACGATGACCTATACGATTACGCCGAAGAGCATTCCTTATCAAAACGGCATTAACGCCGAAGACTTGGTCATCAAAAACTTCAAGCTGGATGAAAAGCTGCCCGGCAATCTGGAAGTGCTGGCGGCCGACGCGTCCCCCCCTGCTGCTGAATCCGGCCGTAGCCGGCTCGCTGGCGACAGGCTATCGACTGACCGGTTCGCTGGCCGACATTCAATATCGATTAAGCCAGGACGGCAGATCTTTCGTCGCCGATCCGGTCAGCTTCACGGTGAAGGTCACGCCGAAGCAGAACGGCAGCTATCTGCTCGACAACTCGTACTTGAACTTCACGGACTTCTACGTAAACGGCGCGATCGTCACCAAGGATATCGAGCGCAGCCTGCAATTCCAGCCGTATCAAGTTCAAGCGGTCACCAAAATGGCCAGCTTGAGCCTGTCGGACACGATTATCGCGAAAGGCGACGAGTCGAAGCTGACGCCGGTCATCGGTCCTGACGATACGTCCAACAGGACGCTGACCTGGACCAGCGACCGCCCTGATCTGGTGACCGTCGATGCCGCGGGCATCATTAAAGGCATTGCCGAAGGCACCGCCAAGATTACCGCGACGGCGACGGACGGCAGCGGCTTGACCGCCGTGTCGAACGTGACGGTCGTCGTGCCCGGTATCAATATCGTCGGACCGAGCACGGTCAACGTCGACGACACGATTAATCTCGAAGCCAAGCTCATCCTGGCCAACGAGACGCTGACCGGGCTGACCTGGTCCGTAGGGTCCGGTCAATCCACGATCGGCGAGCTTGGCAACGGCGCCGACGACATGAAGAAGCTACTGACCGGCGTCAACGCCGGCCCGATCGACATCACGGTCGTCGCGACGACCAGCAAGGGCAAAACCTACACCAAGACGTATCGCGTGACCGTCATACAGCCGATCCAGCTCACGCTCCCTGCCGACATTCATATCGGACTCGGCACGGAGTGGAAGCGGGATCTGTGGAATACGGCGCTCGGCGTAACGCCGGAGGCGAGCAAGACCGGCATCCAAAGCTATACGACCTGGACGAGCGGCGACGCCGCCACCGTAGAAGCGGGAGCGGGCAACGGCGTCGTCATCGGCAAGAAGACCGGTTCCGCCACGGTCGGGGCGTCATATCAGAAAAACCCGAAGACGACGCCTGTCGCCGCTTCGACGCGCGTTACCGTCGTCGATCTGAGCGTACCTGAACAAGTCACGTTGGGCAAAGGCAAGACGCTCGACGTCAAAGCGCTGGTTGGCGCCGCGCCGGCCGACGTTAGCTCGGCGGTGCTGAGCCGTCTGACCTGGAGCGACGAGAGCGGCAAAGACTTCGCATCCGTCGGCGCATCGACGGGCATCGTCACCGGCACGAATGCAGGTATCGAAAATGTCACGGTAACGTACCGGCAGACGGACGGCGGACCGATCGTGATGCAGAAGACGGTTCAGGTGAATGTGGTGGATATTGACGGACCGGCTTCCGTTACGATAGGCAAAGGAAAATCGGTGGATCTGAAAAGCGTAATAAACATGCTGCCGTCCAGCTTAAGCGATTCGATGCTTGCCAGCTTGACCTGGCGCGACGAAGCCATCAAAAACTTCGCTGCCGTAAATGCGGAAGGCATCGTCATCGGCAACGAAACCGGAAGCGAAGACATCACGGTCGAGTACCGGGCAGTACCGAACGGACCAGTCATCGCTTCCCGCACGATCCAAGTAAAGGTCGTGGCGCTTTCGGGTCCCGAAGAGATCGAAGTCGGTCTGGGCGGGACGATCGACTTGAAAAAGCTGATCTCCGGCGCGCCGGCCGAGCTGTCCGCCGAATTGCTTGGCAAGCTGTATTGGAACGACGAGAGCGGCAAGACGATCGCATCGGTCACGGCCGCCGGCATCGCGAAGGGGCTTGCGCCCGGCTCTGAAACGATAACGGTCGGCTATAAGGAGACGCCTGACGGCGCTGTAATCACGGAATGGAAAATCAAAGTCAACGTGATCTCGCTGGGCGGACCGGAACAGGTCACTGTAGGCAAGGGGCGGACGCTGACCGTTCAGGACTTGATCGAGGCGCTCCCCAGCAATCTGAGCAGCCAAGTGTTGAGCCATCTGGAATGGAGCGATGAAGCAGGCAAGTCCTACGCCTCCGTCAATGCAGCCGGCGTCGTGACAGGCATCGCCGCAGGCAGCGAGCTGGTGACCGCCGCTTACCGTCCAGCGCCTAACGTGCCTGTCGTTACCTCTTGGACGATTAAGGTCAATGTGGTCGATCTCGGCGGCCCCGCATCCGTCACCGTCGCGGAAGGCAACACGCTATATTTAAAATCGCTGCTGACCGTGCTGCCGGCGACCTACGACGCCGAAGTTAGAGGACATTTGGTGTGGACCGACGAAGCAGGCAAGAATTTCGCCACAATCGCGGCAACAGGCATCGTGACGGGAACCAAAGCCGGTGTCGAGACGGTGACGGCCTCCTATAAAGAAACCGCGAACGGCCTGGTCATCGCTTCGTGGGACATTCAAGTGCAAGTCGTCAAACTTGGCGGTCCGACGCAAGTCATCATCGCCAAGGACGGTACGATTAATTTGAAGGACCAGATTACCGTCCTTCCTGCCGGATTAACGGACGACGTTAAATCTCATCTCACTTGGACGGACGAGCAAGGCAAAGAGATTGCGTCCGTGGATGCCGCTACGGGAATCGTCAAAGGCCTCGCGCCGGGAGCCGAGAAAATAACGGCGACCTATAAGGATGCGGACGGCCGCGTCATCGCCGTCTGGGAGATCGTCGTTAACGTGGTCCTGCTGGAGGGACCTACGGAAGCGGTCGTGATCAAGGGCGGAGAGCCGGCAGATCTGTCCGGCCTGCTCGTCGTAACGCCGGCTTCCCTTAAGAACGAGGTACTGACCCATCTCGTATGGACCGACGAAAACGGCAAAAGCAATGCTGCCGTCGACGCCAACGGCAAGGTCACTGGCTTGGCCGCAGGCGAAGAGACCATCAAGGTCGAGTACAAGCCGGTTGCGGACGGACCTGTCGTCTCTGCCTTGAGCATTCGCGTCCATGTCATCGAGGCGTCCATGACGGGCAGCGTCACGCTGTCGAGTACCGGATCCGCAGCGGTTCAACTGGCGGATACCGATCATCTTAAGGTTAACGAAAACGGCGATCGTCAACGGTTCATTGACGGGTTGAACTGGTCGTTCAAGAACGGTGACAGCTATGCCTACCTCAACGAGCAAGGCCAAGTGACGGCCAAAGCGCCTGGCGTAGCGATCGTACTCGCCGAGTACAAGCTGCCGGGCAGCAATCAAGTCCTTTGGTCGCACCAGGTCAAGGTTAACGTCGTCGAGCTTACCGGCCGCGATGTCTCGGTCACGCTCGGTCTCACGCGCAGTCTGCTGGACGATCTCACGAGAGGTCCTGCCGCGCTGAAGAGCGAGATCGAAAGTCACCTGACCTGGGCGGTCGAGACCGGACAAGACAAGCTTACCGTATCCGCATCCGGCGTCGTGACCGGCGTACGCAGCGGTACCCAAAAGGCGATGGCGATCTATGCGCCTAGCGACGGCAGCCCGCAAATCAAGGCGGAATTCAGCATTCGGATCGTGCCGGTAGAACTCGAGCTGCCGCGCACCTTCACGATGCTGCTGGACACACAATACAATCTGTCCGACAAGCTCGGCATTAAACCGATCGGCGATACGAACGCGATCCTTCCGTTCGTAACTTGGAACGATACGAACGGCAACAAGGTCGTTACCTTGAATCAATCGGGGCTGCTCACGGCGCAAGAGGTGGGTACCGAAACGGTCAAAGCCACATATGCGAATCCTACGTCCAGAGATGAGACCGCCCCCGCGGAGACCGAGATTCGCGTCGTATCCATCGCATTCCCGGACGTCATCGAGATCGGCCAAGGCGCAGATCCGCGCGATCTCAAGGACGATCTGACTATCGCGCCGGATTCGATGAAGGACGAAATTCTAGGTCATCTGACCTGGCAGGACGAAACGGGCAAAAGCATCGTTGACGTGGACGATAACGGCCTGGCGACCGGCGTGCAGCTCGGCGAAGAAAAAATTACGCTGATCTACAAGCCCTCTGACGGCAGTCCGGACATTCCGGTCTACACGACGGTCAAAGTTCTGCCCGTTGTGCTCGGACCTCCCGAGAAGCTGACGATCAAGCGCAACGGCACGACGGATCTTGGCGCTCTTCTTCCGCCCGACCTGGATGCGGAGGTTAAGAATAATCTGTATTGGAGTATTACCGGCAATGACTCCACATTGGCAGCTAACGAATCCGAAAAAGATAAAAAATCTGGCCGCCTGACGGCATCCTCGGCTGGCACGGCGACCGTCAAGGTCACCTACAAGAAGTCGGGCAAGGATATTGTCAGCAAGACCTTCACGATCGACATCGTCGAGCTCAGCCTGCCGCCTCGGATTGAATTGACGCTAAGCAATCCAGTCGTCAATTACAGTCTGCTTAACGGTAGTAAAGGCAATCTGTCGATCTTACCATCGGCACCGCAAAGTTTGAGAGATTCGATCGTGAGCCATCTGAAATGGTTCGATTCGCTGACCAACGACGTCCTTACGGTCAGCAGCGCAGGCATCGTCACGCCGGTGAAAGCCGGCACCGAAGCCGTCAGCGTCACGTACGCGCCTCCGGCCGATAGTCCGTTGATCGGCGAGGCGATCACGGCCTCGACCCTGATCGTGATCCAAAACGCCTCGACGCCGAGCACCGACGGCCGAGAACACGGCGGAGATCGATACTAATTAGATACGTGAATCAACGAGTTTGAGGAGGCGGTTAGCCTCCAACCCTTTCGACTCCCAATAGGCGGTCGGGAGGGTTTATTTTTATTCCGAGACTTGTCTCCTGATTGCAAAAAGCCGAGGCCTCTCAATCAGGCACCCGGCTTCTTGCATGACTGTTCATCGCGCTTACCGACTTACGTTCCCATCCTGCGTCACTGTTCCCGAAACCGTGAGCCCGTTGGCGGCGGCGCTGCCGGTAACGCTTAAGGTACCTCCGGCGTTGTTGACCATTTGCGTCATCGCCGTTGCAAAATAGCTCGTTTGAATAGCCGCGCTGCCGCCCGCGACCTTGATCGCATGAGTCCCGCCGTCGGCAAAATGCCCTTGCTGCAACAGCACGTCGCCGCCTCGGATGTCATAGCCAACGGTCGGATTGGTCCAGTGGTTGGTGTTAAAAAGACGAATCGGAGCGCTGCCGGATACCGTGTTGTCGACCACGACGAAATGGCCGTTGTCGTATTGCACGGTTTCCAGGTTAATGAGGGTTGCGCCCCGCGAGTCGACCGAACTGAATCGGATGCCGTTCCTGGATCCATCGGTGCCGTGGTTCAACACGGTGCCGTGAAAGCTGCCGAGACCCGGCTGCTCGATGAACCGCATACCGTCGTTAGCGCCGAAAACGAATGTTTCGCTGACATGGCCGTCCGCCACGGCGCCGAACACGAAGCTGGTGCCGTTCGCTTTCTGCCACGGCCAAATCTTTGTCAGCGTCTCCGCGCCGGTCGGCGAGTTGAGCAGCTTCTCGTCGCCCGACCAGTACGTCGGATTGAAGTGTACGTTCTCCACCCAACCCTCGGTCGACGTATTGCCGACGAACAGGCCCGTCTTCAAGCCGGCGCCGGACAAGTAGTCAATGACATGGCCGTCATTGTTGTACGTACCGAAGTCCACACCCTGATAGGCGTTCGAAACGTTCGTATAAACGATCCAACAATGGGGGCCCTGGCTTTGGATCGTCCAAGGGTAGGCTGTGACCTGGTCGACATCCTGCTCGGGATACCAGATCAAGATCCCGCGAATGCCGGAACCGCCCAAGACCTGGTCCGCGTTCAGCTTGATAAAGGGCGTCCCGTTCGCGTTTCCGGCGTCGCCATCGACATAAGCGTACAGCACGGTGCCGTGGCTCATCGTATGGAACGGCACATCCTGCGCGCCGCGCAGCTCGACGCCGGCCGGCACCTCCAGATGGCCGTCGACCCGGTATTTGCCGGCCGGCATATACACGGTGCCGCCGCCGTTCGCGCCCGCGTCGTCCAGCGCGTCCTGAATCGCCGAGGTGTCGTCGGTTACGCCGTCTGCCGCCGCGTTGTACGGACTCGCCGACACGTCGAACAAATCGGCCGCTCCGATTTTGGCCGGCTTCGGATGCACGGAGCGGGTATACGGCGAGCCGTCGATCTCCTCGAACGTACGCGGAGATTGGTCGATCACGATCTGGTTGTTGGACGGATTGGCATTCTGAATAACCGCTGAGCCATTGTAATCGTTGCTAAGCAAGCTTGCGGACGATACCCCGCTGCCCAGGCAAATATGCTTGGAGGCTCCGCCTGCAGCAAGCCGCGAATTCGCTTCCTTGCACAAGCAAACTTCCTTCCTGCGCGTCGATCGCGCAGCCCGCCGCGTTCCAGCTGTCAAAGCTGCCGTTCACGAAGCTGAGCAAGCCGTCGCCGAGCTGACGAACCGCGACGCCCGTGCCGCTAAGCGTCGTTTTGTTGAATTGCAGGCTCGCGTTCGCGAATCCGGTCGGCGCCAGCACGGCAACCGGGTCCGGCCCGGCGGTCGCCTCGATCGAGCTGGCCGAGATCAGCCAGCCGTACGGACTGACGGCTTCCGCGTCCACGCCGGTGCGCGCGCCTTTAACCGTCAGGTTGTAGATGCTGCCGTTCGACAAGCCGCTCGTACCGATGAACTTAATTCCGGTTGCATACCTGTCGATCGTGACGCCGTTCAGGACCTCCCAGTCGTTGCGGGCGATCACGATTCCGACGGAACCGTTGTCGCCTTGCGTATAGGCTGCGACGGACGCGGCGTTCGGCGAGCCGGGCAAGCCGGACTCGGCCCAATATTCAGGCGAGAATACCACTTCCTCCATCCGGCCGACGTCATAGACCTGGTCGAGATAGATACCCGTCTGCAGCGGCGTGCCGTACACGTCGCGAATATAGTGCAGGCCGTTTACCCGCTTGGCTGTCGATAGCCCTTGATAGGCGTTGACCAGCGTCACGTTCATTGCCGTTCCGGACGAAGGCGTCGTCAGATCGATCGTGTAGGGGTAAGGCGTAACTTCTCCTATCGTCTGCTCGGGGTAATAGATGGACAAGTTGCGAACGCCGGCGGACGTTCCAAGCGTGATAAACGGCCGCGCCTGCGCATCTCCCCCTCCCCCGGATACGCGAGCAATAGCGTGCCATCTACGGATTTGTCGACGTCGGAAGGCTTCTTCCAATCTCCCCGCAACGTACAGGACGTCGGCACAAAGAGGCTGCCCAGCAGCTTGTATTGCCCGTCCGGTGCGTAGACGACGCCGCCTCCCGCGATCGCGCAGTCGTTCAGCGCGTGCCGGAACGCCGCAGTCGCGTCCAATCCACCGGTGGGGTCGGCGCCATAGCGCGCGTCGGTCACGTCGAACCCTGCGACGACGACGTCCTGCGAGCCGAAAACGGTTGTATGCACCTTGGCGTCCGGCGCATAAACGGTCGGTCCCCCGGTCACGCCGCTGTCGGCGATGCCGCTGCTGTAGGCTACGCCGTACAGACTCTTTTCCTCCGCCGTCGTAAATAGCGATTGCCGCAGGTTGCCCAGTCTGTCGGCGACGACGATGTTTTTATACTGCGCACTGTAGCCGAGCCCGCCTTTGTCGTTCTCGCCGACGAGCAGCAGCTGGTCGATGTGCTTGCGGACCATGGACAGCGGCACCTTCAGCTTCCGATGGTACCACTGGTTGTCGGCATACGCCGACAGATTGGCAGAGCCGCCGTGGCCGCTCAGACCGTTCTGGTCGGTCCAGCCCGTGTCGCGGAAATTGCCGCCCTCCAGCGTCAAAATATCGAGGCCGCCGGCTCCGTTCACGGCGCCGTCCATGCGGACGTCGTATTCGATATAATCGCCCGGTTGAAACCTGTAGTCGGGCATCGCGACTTTGTGGTATACATATTTATTGCCGGAGCCCGCTGCGTTCGTCACGTCCAGCTTCAGGACGTCGGTGCCGGCTCCCGCGTGATTTTGCACAACCAAATCTTGACGCTCGACAAAATAGACCGTATCCAGCTTCGAAACTGTCGAAGACGACTTGTTCACCGCCAGCCGGAAGTAATCGACAGCCGATAGGTTGGGATGACCGACGATATCCGCTTCGCTCAGCCTCAGCGTCATCAAGTTCCAGCCGTTGACCGCCTGGCTCAGCACGTCGGCCATCTCCCACGTATAAGCGTCTGCCGTCAGGCTGCCCGCGCTCGAAAAGCCCACCTTGCCCGTCGCCCCGCTCAGCGCGGAAACATTTCCTATATAATAGTAGAAACTCAACACGCCGGCATCCTCGGCAACGAGCGTATCGAAGGGGGGAGTCAAACGTTTTCTCGAATTCGACCGTCCCGCTTCCGCTCCTGCTCAAACTGCCCCGCCCTTCGGCTTTGTCGTTCGCATCCAGCGTCAGCGTATCATCGGAAATCCAGCCCGCCGCGGAATCCGCACGGTCCAGCACAACGGCACCCGGATTAAACTGCTCGAAAAACACATGATCCAGCTTCACGACGGGAGACTTGGCATTCAAGAAAAAGATCCGAAAAAAAATTCAGCTCCTCGAAGTCCGGATGGCCCAGCACGACGGCCGTTGCGTCCAGCTTCAGCGTCACGAGGTTCCAACCGTTGCTCAACTGCGGCAGCACGCGCGACGCGAAGTCCCAGGAAATCTCGTCGACATCCGGACCGCCGGAGCTTGTCAGCTCAACCTGACCGTATGTCCCGTCCAGCTTCGACACATCGTCCACATAATACCAAAAGTTTAACGTGCCGTACTGCATCGTGAGCCCAGAATCAACCGGCGAAGCAAACGCCTTCTGGAACTGTACCGCCTGGCTGCCCGTCATGGACAAGCTCCCCGTCCCTTCCCGCTTGTTCGCGGTGTCCAGCGTCAGCGGATTGGCCGAGCTCCAGCCGGTCAACGAGTCGGCGGCGTCCAGCGTGACAGCGACCGAAGAAGCCGGACGCTCCTCAAAATAAACTTGGTCCAGCTTGACGACCGGAGACTTCATATTAAAGAAAAAAATGCGAATGAAATTGATCGCCTGCAGATCGGGCGTGCCGATCGTCCCGGTTGCGGCTTCAAGCTTCAGCGTCACGAGGTTCCAGCCATTGCTCAACTGCGGCCGCACGCGCGTCGCAAAATCCCAATTCACTTCGTCGGCGTCGTAGGTGCCGGAGCTCGTGAGCTCGACCTGACCGTACGTCCCGTCCAGCTTCGATACATCGTCCACGTAATACCAGAAGTTCAGCGTTCCGTAACGCGTCGTCAGTCCCGAATCGACCGGCGCGGCGAACGTCTTCTGGAACTGTACCGTCTGGCCGCCCGTCATCGACAGACTGGCCGTGCCTTCCCGCTTGTTCGCGGTGTCCAGCGTCAGCGGATTGTCGGAGCTCCAGCCGGCGAGTGAATCGGCCGCGTCCAGCGTGACGATCGCGGACGCCGGAACTTTCACCGTTTCCTCAAAGTAAACCTGGTCCAGCTTGATGACAGGAGACTTCGAATTAAAGAAATAAATGCGCAAATAGTCGATCGCCGCCAGATCCGGATCGCCCAGCGTTCCGGTGACGTCATCCAGCTCCAACGACACGAGATTCCAGCCATTGCTGAGCTGCGGCAGCACCCGTGAGGTGAATTCCCAGTAAAATTCATTGACGTCGGGACCGCCGGAGCTCGTGAGCTCGACCTGGCCGTACGTGCCGTCCAGCTTCGACATGTCGTCCACATAGTACCAGAATTTCAACGAGCCATGCTGCAGCGTCAGCCCCGTGTCTACCGGCGAAGCGAACGTCTTCTGGAATTGCACGACCTGGCTGCCCGTCATCGACAGGCTGGCCGTTCCCTCCTTCTTATTCACGGTGTCCAGCGTCAGCGGGTTGGAGGAGGTCCAACCGGAGAGCGAATCGGCGCTATCGAGCGTGACGATCGTCGAGGTCGTCGCCGCTTCCGCCTTGCCGGGAGGCGCGATCGCCCCCAAGCCGCCGACGAGGACGGCCGCAGCCGTTGCGAGCGCAAGAACCATTTTTGCCTGAAACCGTTTCATTCCAGCCATCATCAATCCATCCCTTTCTTGCTCGAATTGGAACGGCGCAAAACAAACAGAAAGCGCAGAAAGAGCAGGTCATCCTGGATTCATTACCGACGTGCTTTTCACGGAATGACTTCCAACCTGCTCTTTCCTCGCCGCCTATCCATGCATTGGATTACAGCGTGCCCTTACGGCTATTTAGTTCACGTAGTCCGGTTTGCTCTTGTTCGTCTGCAGCTGGTTGACTTCGTCGATAATTTTCTGTCCGCCGGCGTCGCTCCATTTCTTGAGCGCATCCAGCCATTGCTGCTTATTCGACGATTTGTTGATAATGGCGCTGTCGATGACCGGCTGCAAATAATCGTTCCACAGCCTTGCGCCCAGCTCGGCGTCGGCCGGCGAAGCTACCGTATAATCTCGCCAGTCCGGATAGTCGATCTTTGCGTACTCGGCGAATTTCTCCTTCACGTAAGCGAACTTGTCGCCGATGCCCGCGCCTTCGTAGTCCGATTGCAGGCTGTCCCAATCCAGCTTCTCTTCGATCGGATCGAGGAAATGCAGCGGCTCGATCTGCTCGCCTTTATAATCCGTTTCGCGTTGCTCGTTCGGAATAACCACCTTCTTGCCGTCCACTACGTTGTAGGTTTTACCTTCCACGCCGTAGCGGCGGAAGTCCGAGCCTTCGGTCAACGTCCAGTTCAGGAAGCGGAAAATGCCGTCCGGGTCCTTGGCTTTGGCGGAAATGTAGAAGCCGCGATCTACCGGGAATA
The DNA here is from genome assembly GCF_029525575.1 of Cohnella rhizosphaerae. Lineage (GTDB taxonomy): Bacteria > Bacillota > Bacilli > Paenibacillales > Paenibacillaceae > Cohnella > Cohnella rhizosphaerae. The sequence continues at coordinate 1,063,451 of NZ_JAPDIA010000009.1, read as the reverse complement.
CCGAGCGCGTTCCGCCCGGCGTGCCGTCGGGACCTGCGAGCGGCGACATGATGCCTACCTTGGCGTTCGGGTCGAGCTTCTGCAGCTTGGTTACCTTTTCGATGTAGCTGACCCATGGCGTAGCGATGACGGCGGCCATCCCCGCATTGAATTTGTTTTCGGCGAAGTTCGGCTCCTTGTTCAGCTTGAATTCCGGGTCGAGCAGTCCTTCCTTGTACAGACCTTGCAGCCAGTAATAGAAATCGATGTTCTTCTCGTTCGCGATGGACGGAATGATCCGGTTCGCGTCATTCGGATCTGGCGTCCAGCCGTTGAACGAAACCTTCCACGCGGTCGCGAGGTCCTTGAACGACCATTCGTAGCCGGCCGTCAGCGGAACGGTGTCGTTCTTGCCGTTGCCGTCCGGATCGCTGTTTTTGATGACCTTCAGCGCCGCCACCAGCTCGTCCACCGTCTTCGGCTCGGCGATGCCCAGCTTCTCGAACCAGTCCTGGCGGTACATGATCGGAGCCGGGGTAATCGGATAAATCAGGTTCGGTATAAAGTAATTATTGCCGTCCTTCGCCTTGAGCTGCTCCCAGATGCCGTCCGGAACCGCTTCCTTGACCGCAGGATATTTGTCGAGATATTCATTGATCGGCAGAAACGCCCCCTGCTCCTGCAAGTTGCGGTCGCGCTCCATGAGCGGTCCATTCGCCCACAGAACGTCCGGCAGATCGCCTCCAGCGAGTATCGTGTTGATCTTGGCGTCAAAGTCGATGACGGGAATGATCTGCACGTCGATCTCCACGTTCGCTTGCTTGAACAGCTCTTTCTCGTAGGCGCCGCCTTTGGCGTATGTCGCCGGTCCCCATGTCGGTCGCAGATAGGAGAATTTCACGACCTCCTGGTTTGCGTTGCCGGCCGTGCTTCCGGCCGGTGCCGATTCGCTTGCGACCGGCGCGCTTCCCGTTGCCGTCGGCGTTCCTTCCTTATTATTGTCCTTGCCGGAGCAGCCCAGCACCGACGATGCCGTCAACAGCAGCGTCAGCGCGCCTGTTGCCGCTTTGCTTTTTTTTCATGGATCGTACACCCCGTCTTAGTTTAGTTTTATGAAAATCCCTTGAGGGAAGTTTCAACGCGTTCAGCCTTTCACCGAACCGAGCATGATGCCTTTGACAAAATATTTTTGAAGGAACGGATAGACGAGCAGAATAGGCACGATGGCGAAAATGATGGTCGCCGCCTTGATATTTTGCTGAGAGACCACGATCCTGGTGACGTCGCCCGATTGCGCCGGGCCGCTGCCCATGTTCATCATGTTCTGATCGATGATGATCGACCGCATGACCACCTGAAGCGGCCACTTCGAATTGTCGCTAATGAAGAACAGTCCCGAGAAGAAATCGTTCCAGTGCCCCACTGCGTAAAATAATCCGACCGTCGCGATCACCGGTTTGGACAGCGGGATAATCAGCTTCCACAGCACCTGCAGTTCGGAAGCGCCGTCGAGTCTTGCCGATTCCTCGAGGCTCTCCGGAATATTCCAGAAGAAGTTGCGCATCAGGATCAGGTTAAACGGCGCCACCAGCCCTGGAATGATCAGCACCCACAGCGTATTCAGCAGATGCAAATTTTTGAGCAGCAGGTAGTAGGGAATCAGCCCCGCGCCGAACAGCATCGGAACGACGATCAGCCACATGAGGAATTTGTAGCCGGGAATGTGCGTTTTCGACAGACCATAGGCGCCAGTAATCGTGAATGCCAAGTTCAGGAATGTACCGAAGACGGTGACGTACACCGTAATGCCGAACGATTTCAACAGCACTTCCGTGCCGAAAATATATTTGTAAGCTTCCACGGTGAAGTCGTGCGGCAGCAGCATCAGCGGATTTTGCGTAATCGCATAACCCTCGCTCAAGGAAACCGCCAGCACGTTGACCATCGGCAGCAAAGTAACCAGGCCGAGCCCGATCAGAATCAAGTAGATGATCGTCTGCGCCCACAGCGGATTGCGGTCCAGATGCCCCGTACCGGCAAGCGTTACCCGGAGATCGTCGTCGATTGGCGCATGGTTGTTGGATGGATCGGTTACCACAACGACTTCTCCCCCATTCTGCGAATGATGGCGTTGGCCGTTACGATTAACGTAAATCCGATGATCCCCTTGAGCAATCCGAAGACGGTCGCCATCTCATATTGCGCTTCCATAAGGCCGAGCCGATAAACGTAGGTGTCGATGATGTCCCCAACGCCCATAACGGCGCCGTTGTACATCATGAACACCTGATCGAAGCCGGCATCCAGAATGCCGCCAAGCGACAGAATGAGCATCAGTACGATCATCGGGCGGATGCCCGGCAGCGTAACGTGCCAGATTTGGCGGAGTTTGCCCGCTCCGTCGATCTTGGCCGCTTCGTACTGCTGAGGGTCGAGCCCCGAGAGCGCGGCCAAGTAAATGATCGCCCCCCAGCCAAACTCCTTAATAATACCGGTCACAACTAGAATCGAGCGAAAATATTCCGGCATCGTCAAAAAGTTGATCGGCTCGAAGCCCAAATTTTTCAGCAGCAGATTAATAATGCCCAGCGGTCCGAGCAGGTTGAAGACGATACCCGAGAAGACGACCCACGACAGGAAGTGGGGGAAATAAGTGACCGTTTGAATCGTTCTTTTGAACCACATCACCCGTACCTCGTTAAGCAGCAACGCGAACAGGATGGGCACCGGGAATCCGAACAGCAAGCGATACAAGCTGATCGTGATCGTATTGATCGTGACCTGCGGCAGCTTCGCCGACTGGAACACGTCCTCGAAGTTTTTCCAGCCGACCCACGGACTTTCCCACATCCCCTTGAAAATCTGAAAGTCCTTGAACGCGATCTGCAACCCTGCAAACGGAAGGTAAGCAAAAATGAAGAAGTACGCGATGGTCGGAACGATCAGCAGGTAGATGAACCGGGCTTCCCACATCCGCGTCGACAGCTTCTTCCTTGAATTCCGAAGCTTCCCTTCCTTCATTTGATGAACCCGTGCGCTCAGATGTATCACCTCCTTCGTTCATGATGGTTATAGCGATTTCAAACAAACTTGAGGCGAATCGCGGCCGACGCATACGCCGCAAGTTCGAATGCGACGATACCCGAAGCCTCGAGCCGAATACCTTCGCCTTCCGGCAGCTTGCGCTCCAGCGTATCCACAAAACAAGCTTCCGTCGCCTGTCCGGCCGTATGGAAACGAACGGTCGTCGGCATCCCCTCGGTTTCGTACACGCGCACGATCCATGCTTTTCCGTCCTGGACCTCCGGCATCTTCACGGCGGACACCGCCGCCGTTCCTTCCGCCAGCCGGAGAAAGCCGGCATCGAGCGCCCGCATGCCCGCATGCGGCGTGCCGGAAATCACGTTCAGCGGATGGTTGAACCGGTAGGCTGCCTCGATCTTATGTCGGTTCGTCGAACGCGCTGGCAGCACGCCGATCGCCATGGAAGAACGGTGATGATTGCCCAGTTCCGGATGGAGATCGGGATCGTAGGAGCTGCGGATCAGCGATACTGCGAGCGAATCGTCCGTTCCGCGAAAACCGTATTTGTTGTTCGTCACGAGCATGACGGACGATTGCGCCGCCTCGTCGGCCGGCACGGCGAGCGCAAAGCTATTGCCCGGCACGTCATGATCCAACGGCGCGCGTTCGATGATCCCGTAAGGCACATCGTACTGGTATGATTTGACGGCATGGGCCAGCGGCCAGTGAAAGTTCAGCTGCGGAACGCTTTGGCCCGGCTGGCCGATTTCGTGCCAGTCGCATTCGAGCTCATATTTAATGAAGGAACTGTTACTGTCGAGCGATACATAGGCACGAAGCAGCGTCTGGTTGAATCTGAATTCCAGATGTATGGTTTGCCGCAGCGGTCCCCATACGCCTTTTTTTGATTTTTACCGCGCCGCCGTGCAGGTTCGTCACTTCCATGTAACGGCCGACTCTCCATGCGGTCATCGCCCGCTCGGGATCTTCTTGGATGAGCCTGAATACGCCTGCCGGCCTCGCCGGATCGACCAGCTGCTCGCCCGTATCCTTACGGATGAGCGATCGGACGGTGCCGTCGCGCGAATCGAACATGGCTTGCAGCAGCTCGTTCTCTGAGCACGAACGTTTCCTCGAGGTCGACCCGCGGCTCGGTCGCCTGCAAAGGACCGACCGTTGCTTCCCCTTCCGAGACGGTATAAGTGGAGTAACCGAACGGCGGTGCCTGGACCAGCGCCATAATCCGGATAAAATCGTGTCCCCAATAGACGTTAAATCCTTGATCGAGCACCTGGTACGGCACGGCATTGCCCTTGCTGTCCTTGACCGAGAGCGCGGCAATCGGGCTTTTCCAATCCCATAGCACGATTTCAACCGTTTCCTCCCGCTCTTGCACGGACGGGTTGAACAAATGTACGATTCGGGTGGTGCCGCGCCCCCCTCTCCACCTGGGTAATCCGGAACGACCGCGCGCCGTAGCCGGCTCCCGCCCCCCTCCGACGTAGTCTGCCCGCTCGAGTCCCCGGCCAGACCGGACGTGTCGATGTCGGCGGCGATCCGCTCCATCGCAAGCTTGCGATGCGTATTGGCGGTCGCCATCGTATTCTGGAACAGGCCGAGCGCATGCTCGCGCGTCTCGATCACACCCGAACCCGGCAATATATCGTGGAACTGGTTAAACAGCACGTTGCGCCAGGCTTCCTCGAACGCTTCGGCCGGATAAGCCTTACCCGTCTCGACGTTCGCCAACGCGCTGATCGCTTCGGCCTCATTCAGCGCCGCCTCGCCCATCCGATTCGCCGTCTTGATCCGCGTCTGCGAAGTATAGCAGCCCGTGAAAATAAAGTTCTGTTCTCCCCGCATGACGGGAAACCGGTCCGCGATCGCGTCCGCCATGGCGAAAAATTCACGGTACGTTCCGAATCTCAGGCGCGGATAAATCGGCCAATCGTTCATATCTTGCAGCCGCTCGAGGTCGCGCCGCGTCGGACCGCCGCCGTGATCCCCCACGCCATAAACTTTTAAGTACGTTTTCAGTCCGGTTTGGCGGCAAATGTCCGGCACGTAGGCGCCGAGCGACGATTGAATGTTATCGTTGTACCAGGTCGGTTCCCGGTAGACCAGCACGCTTTTCCCTGAAGGCGCTTCCCATTTGTAGAAAATCGGCGCATCGTTTCCCCGACAATGGTAGAAGTACTTGACGCCGCCGTTCGCCAGGATCTCGGGAACGTTGAGACTATGGCCGAACGTATCCGGCTCAAAATCAAGATTGAGGCTGTCGATATCAAGCTCGAACAAGTCGGCCAGATAACGTTTCGCATATAGCAAGTGTCGGGACAGGCTTTCGCCGTTCGGCATATTTTTGTCCGCTTCGACCCAGTGGGAGGCCGTTACCTCCCAGCGCCCTTCCTTGACTCTCCGCTTGATCTCCAAAAGCATGTCCGGCGCGTATTGCTCGACGATGCGGTAGATCGACGCTTGCGATTGCGAAAATGTGAAGGCAGGGTATTCTTCCATCAAGTTCAGCATCGTCCGAAACGTATCCAACGTCACGGCGACCGTCTCGTCCCACGACCACATCCAGTTCATGTCGATATGCGCGTGCGCCACCGCCAGAATCTCGTAGCTCTTCGCCTCCGCGGCAAGATTCTGAAGCAGCGCTTCGGCAGCGATTGCGGTTTGTTTGCCGATGACGCCCTCTTCGGCCAGCCCGTTCTCAATGGGGGTAAGCGCTTTCGAAATGACTTGGTCGTACTGCCCGCCGTTTACTTTCGACAACTCATAGGCAAAGAATAGCTGCGCCAGAATTCGTCCACCCCAATAGCCGTACCTTTCCGTAATTTTCTCTTCCCAGTAGCTCTTCGGCTCCGGCCCCAGCAGCCGCCTCAGACGCTGCTCGATGGTGACTGACATTTGATCCACTCCATTCAAATAGATACCTATATACCAATTATTCATATTTAGATACCTTTTTCTCAAGTAAAATATATTACAATTCAAAAGCGATGTAAAGCGAAAAATTCAGACTCATTTGCACAGATAATAAGATTTTGTGCACAAGGTTTCAAAGTGGTATATAGGTATATTTATGTGTAAATTTCGCCCGGCTGTGTTAAAATAAAACATAATGTCGATGAAGCGGAGTTGAACGATCGGATGACGTCAAGCAAGAAACGTACGCCTCTCTATTCCCAGATCCGGGATTACATCCTTGCGAATATACAGCAGCTGCACTGGCAGGCCAACGATCAATTGCCGACTGAACAGGAGCTCGCCGAGAAATTTAACGTCAGCCGGTTCACAGTCAAGAAAGCAATGGCTGAATTAGTTCAGGAAGGACTTATCTACCGCATACAGGGCAAGGGCTCTTTCATCTCGCAGATGGTCGGCGACGAACATCGCCCTGTTGTAGCCCCCGCCGCCGACGCCGGCATATCCACGATGAAACTGATCGTGCTGCTCACCCCCCATATTCAGAGCAGCCTGTCCGCAAGCATTCTGACAGGGGCGGAATCCTATCTGGCCGATCACGGCTACCAGTTGATCGTCCGATCGACGCGCAACGAGCAAGAACTGGAGCGCAGGCTGCTGGTGGACTCCGTCCGGACCGGCGTGCGAGGCGTGCTGATTTTTCCCGTCGACGGGGAGACTTACAACGAAGAGATCCTGCGGTTGACCCTGAACAAGTTTCCGGTGGTCGTGATCGACCGCTACTTGCGCGGCGTGGACACCAATTGCGTTTGCTCGGACAACATCGGCGGCGCCTTCGACGCCACGTCCCATCTCATTGGGCTGGGGCATCACAATATTGCGTTTGTCGTCGTTCACGACCGAACGACAACGAGCCTGGAGGAGCGGATCGCCGGCTATGAGCGGGCGTTGTCCGCCAGCCGCTATCCTTTCGGTCCGCGGCTGGCTTATTTCGAATCGGAGAACGGGGAAGACGCCCCCCCGTCCGGAGAGCCGCAAGCCGATCAACTTGAACGTATGACGGTGCGCATTCAGGCTTTTCTGGAGCAAAATCCTGCGGTCACGGCTGTGTTCGCAGCCACGACCTACAGCGGATTGGCCACGTTGCAGGCCGCGACGAACCTTGGCATCAAGGTGCCCGAGCAGCTCTCGGTCGTCTTCTGCGACGATTTCGAGCATTCCGCGTTGTCCCGAATCCCGCCGACCTGCGTGGTGCAGCAAGAAAGCCAGCTGGGCATCGATGCCGCCAAGCTGCTGCTGTCGATCATCGACAACCCGCTGCAAGAAAGGAAGAAGCTAACGCTGCCGACCCGACTGGTGCTGCGCCAATCCACGGCCCCTCCTTCGAATAGGTAAGATGACCCGTTCGCGGTCGCGATTAATCGGCGGAGCCGTCCAATCGGGAAATGTCCTTTTCCGATCGGACGGCTCCGACTTGTTTTCAGCCACCTTCGTATTCGCCTCGCACACTAACTCCTGCGCCACGCCATCTCTCGTCTATACCGCTCGTAATTCTCGCTTTACAGCAAAAACAACTTCACTTATACTTATTTGTGTTATAGGTATATTGATATTTAGATATTATTTTTATTTTAGGAGGGCTATTTAACGGATGCTCTATAAACCGCGAGAGGATCGTCTGTGGGATTGCTGGATCGTACCGCACAACGACCGCTACCATCTGTTCTATATTCGTATCACGCCGGGTGCCAGCCGTTGGAACGGGATAAGCATGGCCGTTTCCGACGATCTGCTGCACTGGAAGGAATACGGTCCTATTCTTGAAAAGCATCCCGACGCCGAATGGCTCGGCACAGGCATGGTGCAGCGAGTCGGCGATACCTTTATCATGAATTACTCCGAAGAACTCATCCGCGGCCACCAGCAAATCCGATTTGCTCGCAGCAAAGATCTATACCATTGGGAGCGCATCGAGGAGGTTGTGCTGAGACCCGATCCCGCCTATTATCTGGACGATCCCGAGGATTGCTGCGAGGAATTGCCGCGCTGGGATTCGCTAGGAATCGTCAACGCGCTGCAAGACGCCCCTCCCCCCGTATACCGGCTTCCTGACCGCCCATGCCGCCGACCGGAAGCTGAAAGCGAAAGCCGGCGTGCTTGGCGTCATGACCTCCATGGACGGCATCCATTGGGAGGCGTTGCCCCCCAGGCACCCCTGCGGATTTGTTTCCCAATTTCGAGGTTCCCGAACATTTAAGCTTCAATGATCGCCATTACGTGATGTTCTCCACCGTGACGCAGCACGGCTGGAGATATGACGACCGGGCTTTGGCACGCTCTGGCGGGACTTATTACGTCGTATCCGACAAGCTTCAGGGTCCCTACCGGCTGCCCCCGGAGGATCCGATGCTGGTCGGAAGCCGCGATCATGCCAATGTCGTGATGGCATACGTCGGCCGGGTTATCCCCTTTGAGTCCGGCTACCTTTTTTTATCACTTTTGGGGAAACGACCATATTGACGGCAGAGTTGGTTTACCTAAAAGGATCGTCGAGCGAGAGCCTTGGGTGCTGCAGCTGGAATATTGGGAAGGCTGCGAGGCCGTCAAAGGGAAGCTGGCCGGAAGCGGCATATCCTTTTCCGACTACCGCATATTGAGACAACCCGGTCGCCTGCCGACCGTTGTCTGGCATTCCCTGGACGACCAAACGCTGATCTTCGACAACCAAGGGAGCACGGGAGGAATCGAGCGCGCACTTGACCATACGCCGTCCCCGACGGCAGATGTTACGGATTGGAGCGACGGGCGCGTGATCGAATATAAGGTTACGGTTCGGGAAGGCACCGGGATCGGCGTCTTTTTTGGGAGAACGGCGTTTCTGTCTATTTTTAAATTTCAGGCACAACCGCCTGGAGTTGGGCGACGTCAAAAACGGCTGGGCACTGCCCAACGTACTTGAAATCGCAGCTCACAAGCCTTGGACTTTGGCTTATAACGACGTGTATGGTCTTAAAATTTTCGCCCGAAACGAATGCGTCGAGCTATTCATTAATAATGACTACGCGATCTCTTACCGACTGGATGAACCGCTGACGCTCTCAAGCCTCGGATTTTATTCCGAAGATTCAAGCGGAGTCGTTACGGAACTGAATATTTGGGAAATGAAATGATTGTAAAAAAGCAGCGTCGCAATCGCGACGCTGCTTTTTTTGATTCCCTCGTTTAGCTTCAGCTTTCGTTGTCTTCTTCGTTTGCTTTGCTTCCCAGCGGTACGAGCCGTTTTTTGCCGATGTTCACGTTAATTTGCTTGACGCGCGGCAGCCCGACATTTTGATCGTCATAAATTTTTGAATTATATTGGACGATAAATCTCGATCTTAAGCGGTCTGCGTCAGGGTACACGCCGCTATTGATCCGTTCGAATTCCAGCTGCGTTTTGCTGATGTCCGGCTTCGTGTTGCCCAGTACGGCATTGATCAAAAGATCGCCCTTGGCGAAGAAGCCGCCCTTGATCCAGAATGCCGATCCGACGCCGTATAGCTCTGCATCGCTGTCCGTGTACAAGAAAGCTTGCAGCACCTTCGGATTGCCGTCGAGATCCGGCCCATCCGGAATAAATGCCTCGTTCACCGTGTTAAACGAATCGAATCTGTTGACCAGAATTTTCCCCTTAGAAATGAGCAGCAAGCTCTTTGTTGTCCAATCCCGAGATCTCCGCATCCTGAATCGTAGACTCGCCCAAAGCGATGATCGTCGCGTCCATCTTGACCTTGCCTTCGATGAATACATTGCCTGCGACGAGTATGTTCGCTCTAACTTCCAGATCGTTTTCCGGGTCTGGATTATCGATCGTCAAGTTGCCATTGACGATAAGCCAGTTGCTCTTCATGAACTCGGCGCTTGGATCTGCGTTGGGTTCTCTGTAGCGCTTGTCTCCATCATTAAATAAAATATGTTGAAGCTCGGCGCCGTCGATCATCAGATCGCCGTTAAAAATAGCGGTTCCAGCCGGCATCGTGCCGATGAATGCAGCACGATAAGCTTTCATCTTATCGTTATAATCGGCTATCGCTTCATCGTCGGCATCAGGCGCCAAAGCCGGGGGTCTCTGAGGAAGGTTGATATAGGATAACCCGGCGCGAGACAGCAAATTGTTCGCCAGAAAGCTTTTTGCCGCAGCCGTCACATTGTCTTTGGGAAGCGCAGGATACAGCGACGGCAAATTGCGGTTGATCTTCGTATCGCCGACAGCCTCGGCTACTTTATCGAGAAAGGATTCCTCGACGCTTACCGATACGAACTTCTTGCGGTCGCGGTATTGAACATCGTTGATCGTCAATCCGGTCGTCTTCTTCAATTCATCCGCATTGTCCAGCGGTACGACGGTCGGTTCGTTATTCCCAAGTCTGTCGGTCGCTACGAGACTGCTGCCGTCCTGCAAAAAAAGATTGCCTTTGTTGTCGCCTTCGCCGCCGATCGTCGGGAAGGCCGTCCCTGTATGCAAGAAGGTTGTCGTGTCGCCAGCCGACATATTGTACCGATAATCCGCCTCGTTTTTAACATACAACTTCAAGCCCGAGTACAAATTGCCGAACAGATATGGCGCGCCGTTCAAATACACGTTCTGTTCCGAGCCCAGTCCGTACTGGAGAAATTCGGGGTAACTATCCAGGGAGATAACCTGCTCCAGCGTTCGAACGACCCCATTCACCTCGGCTTTGGCCTGTACGGTGATTGAAAATTGCTTGGTTACGTCGCCGCCGACATTGATTCCCTGATTCTCGTCCACCTTGAATTCGATGATATCGCTGGTTCCTCCGACCTGCCCGTCGGTGCTCGTCAGCTTAATCGATTCCAGATCGCTTTTGAGGCTGTCCAGGTTGATATCTTCCTTATCTTTAAAGAGCAAGGCCACGCTGGCTGCGGCTTCATTGAGCGACATTTCGGCCAAATGCAGGCTTTGCACGTCGTTCTCCCGCGTCTCCGCCCGCTTGGCGCCGCCGATCGTCGCGCCCATTAGCGCAAGCCCGAGCATAGTGAACACGACCATGATAAAAATAACGAGCAGCAAGGCCGATCCTTCTTGACTGCGCCATTTAATCGGTAGCATCGGTAACCTCCTAGAAGCCGAACCGGCTCTTAAGCGCCAGATCGTGAACTTGGCCTGCATACGATTGCGAGAGCTTGATGGAAACCTCGATCAGCCCGCTCGCGCATTCGTTGATCCCCGCCTGACAGCTGACATGAAACTCCTCCGTACCGCTCTCAATGGGACCCACAGTCGAATCGGTGTCGATCGGCTGATCGGTGCCGTCTTCGCGCAGAATGTGAAGCTGTCCGTTATCGATCTTAAGCGTCCTTTTCACGGCTCCTCTTGTTAATTCAATGCCGTCCGGCAGTTGCTTGATCGATTCGGGTCCGACCTCGTAGAGCTGGGCAATGACCGTGGACATGATCAAGTCTCCCTCATCCCTGAGCGAATTCTCGATCGTGACCTTGTGGTAGGTGTTGAATCCGAAGTGGATGACGCCGTAAATGGCGATGCTCACCATAGAGAGTACGGTCAGAGAGGCGATCAGTTCGATTAGCGTAAGCCCTGCTTCCGATCGGCGGACTTCTTTAACGAATTTTCTCATCCGTAATATATCCCCCCACCTCTGCCGAACCTCGGCTTCCCGGATTTGCGTTTTTCTCTCGCGTGACGACTTTGATCGGAATTAGATAGTTCTCCAGACCTTCCGCTTTGTCGTTCTCCGCTAGCAATTTATCGTCATATTCGATCGTCAGTTGATAGTCTCTTCCATTGACTGAGGGATTCAACAAAACCCAGAGATTGGGAACGTCATTAAAAAGATCCGCAGTCGCCGATGCATCCTTGCACGAGATCACGATATTGTTCGCCTCGTCATATTCGCAGGAGGACGGGTCGACGATGCTGGAGCCACTTTTTTCAAAATAGTTTTTGAACACGTCAAAGCTCTGCTTCTCCACGAAAAACAGCGCGTTCCGCGCCAGATTCACCGCTACCGTCTTGTTCTGGTTCCCCTTTGCGTAGCTCATCGCCTGTATGAAAAACGCCGTCATCGCCAAAGAGACGATCGACAGGATCGTGATCGCCGCCAACACCTCGATCAAGGAGAAGCCTTCTTCGGCAGACTGACGCTTTCGGAGCCAAGTTCTCAAAATATACTACCTACTTCCTATAAAAATAGCTACTTTCTACCTAATTTATCCTCTTATTTTAACATAGAGTATCCGTTTAATACATGAGAGAAACGATCGAATCGGCGAAGGGATGAAATGATTCGACAGGTCTCGCGCCCGTTCCCCAGCTTGTCTTGGTGTACGTCTCCGCTATCCTTTATAATCGGATCAGAGAGGATGATTCGCAATGACGTTTAACCCGCAAGCCTATGCAGGCACGAGCGCGGAAAACGAAAAGCTGCTGCTCGCGCAGCTGCGGCACCTGATCGAAGACGAACCTTACCGCATCGCCAACCTGGCCAACGCCTCCGCGCTGCTGCGCGGTTACCTGAAAGACATCAATTGGGTCGGCTTCTACCTGCTCGAAGGGGATAACGGCGGACTCGTGCTCGGTCCCTTCCAAGGCTTGCCCGCCTGCGTCCGCATCCCGCTCGGCAAAGGCGTGTGCGGCACGTCGGCCGCCAAGCGCGAGACGCTGCGCGTGCCGGACGTGCACGCGTTTCCCGGGCATATCGCCTGCGACGCGGCGTCGCGCTCGGAGATCGTCGTACCGCTCTACGACGCCGCTGGCGAGCTGATCGGCGTGCTGGATATCGACAGCCCGCTGCCGGATCGCTTTAGCGAAGAGGAACAACTGCTCCTGGAGCGATTCAACGCGCTGCTGGCGCAATATCTATAGAAGCGAGAGGTGAGTCTGATGTTGAAATCGCTGGAGGCCATCGAAGCCTATCGCCGCTCGCCGTACGCCGAGGAGACGCTATCCGCGGCACCGTCCTGGCTGAAACTGCTGGCCGCCGCGGAGGATCCGGTCGTCAATCTGGAACGCGTGGCATCCATGAGCGAACTGACGCAGTCCAATCCGGTGCTCGACTACGTGGAGCGCAGCCTGCGGCTGCTTGACGAGCTGCCGGTCTCCTATTGGATTAGAGAGCTTATCGAAGAGGCGCTCGTCTGGTGCGAGACGGCCAAGGGCGGTTCGCGCAGGGAGCGGCACGCCTGGCAGGCGCAAGGGATCAACTTCCGCGTGCACAACGTCGGTTCGGCCCAGCTATATGCGCGGCAGAAGACGGCCGGCGAGCACGCCCTGCTCGTCCGCGCGCTCATCGAGACGCACGGCCTGGTCGGCCAGGAGCTCCGCGGCGAGGTGCCGCCGCAGGATCACGACCCGTTGGCGCGCGCGCTGGAGCGATCGCTGGCCGCGCCGGAGGAGCGGGAGCGACTGCTGCTCGCGCTTAACTATTGCATTGTCGCCGCGGTATCTCCCGCGCTTTGGGCGGAGGTCGAGTCCGAGGTCGCGGCGGTCGTACGCCGAATCGCCGAAGGCAACGCCGAAGAGACGCCGCTTCGGATCCGCGAACGCTTGCGCCGGCTGCGGACGCAGTCGATCCGCAGGGGCGAAGACTTCGAAGGCGAGCTCGACGCGCTGGACGCGGAGCACGATTTGCTGACTGCCCTCCAGCCGCTCGAATCCAAGACGTTCTGGTACGTCGAGTCGGCGCTGAAGGACTTTTCGCTGGCGCAGTTCCTGAAGGTGTTCGCCATCGTAGCCGGCGAGACTTCGCTGCCCGACGTCAAGCATATCAGCTTCGAGAACGTCATGAACGCGATGTACTACGACTACAAGGGCAGCAAAAAAATCAACGTCTATAAGAAGCGCATCATCGAAAAGTACTTGGGCGAGCTGGACTGGGACCGCATCCGGGCAGGCGATATCCGGCACGACAACCCCCATCTGCGCCACCGCCTCGTCCGCAAGGCAAGCTTGCCGGACACGCTGTTTTTCGATTTCGAATTTTCGCCGGCCGCGGACAAGCTGATCGACTTTTGCGTAGAAGCCGAGAAGTCGTCGCTCTACGAGAAGGCGGTGCTGCTGCTGTTCGACCTGTTCGAGCTGCGCCGCGACGCCTACGACCGTTTCCACAACGAAGAGACTTACCTGGCGGACATGAACAGCACGGCGGATTATAAAAAAGGTCATTCTGGACTTCGTCGTCGGCGAAAAGGTGCTGGACATCGGCCCCGGCGGCGGCGTGCTGCTGGACCTGTTAGAGGAAAAGCTCCCGGACGTCAAGGCCGTCGGCATCGACATCTCGGCGAACGTCATCGAGGCGCTGACCCGCAAAAAGCATGCGGAAGCCCGCGGCTGGGAGGTGCTTCAAGGCGATGCCCTGGCGCTCAAGGACTACGTGGAGGCCGGCAGCGTGGACACCGTTATCTTCTCTTCGATCCTGCACGAACTGTACTCTTACGTTCCTTACAACGGCGCGCGATTCAACCGGGAGACGGTCGCCGCAGCGCTCAGGAGCGCGTTCGACGTGCTCTCGGCAGGCGGACGCATCATCATCCGCGACGGCATCATGACCGAGCCGGACGCCCGCCGCGTCATCCGGTTCCTGCAGAACGACGGACCGGCGTGGCTTGCGCGATACAGCCGCGACTTTGCCGGGCGCAAAATCGTCTACGAGCAGTTGAACGATGCAGAGGTCAGCCTGCCGGTCAACGATGCCATGGAGTTCCTCTATACGTACACCTGGGGCGAGGAAGCCTACGTTCACGAGGTGCAGGAGCAGTTCGGCTACTTCACGCCGAGCGCATACGAGCGCTTCATTCGGGAGACGCTCGGCGAAAAAGCGGAAATCGTCGTCATGCGCCACTACCTGCAGGAAGGGTATACCGAAGCGCTCGCGGACAAGGTCGCCCTGTTCGACGAACAGGGGCGTCCAGTACCGCTGCCGGACAGCACCTGCTTCATCGTCATTGAGCGGCGAGCATGAGAAAAACCATCAGGGATAGACCATCCTGACGTTCATTTAAAGTTGGCGGATATCCGAAACCGGCGTCGCGCGGAACGTCTATCGATGGCTCGTCCGCCAGAGGTCCCAAGGAGCCCCGCGTCGTCGCCAGCATCAAAGCCTGCAAATTTACATGCTTTTATGCCGATGTCGACTCGTTAGAACAAAATAGATGCAAATGCGCAGGTATCTTACGCCATCAGCCGAATTTCCGGATTGCGTTTTACATTTACCTGCACATTTGCAGGTATTTCATCAGGTGGCGCGCGTCGGTAGAGAATACCTGTACAAATGCAGTTATTTGCTTCGTCAAACGTAAGCACGCAGTTGGCCGCGCAAAGAAAAACCGACGCGAACGCACCGTGCGTTCCGTCGGCTATTTCCGATTCGATTAATTCCCGCTTCCCAGCTCCGGCCCCTGCCTGAACACCCACAGCTTGCTCCCGGCGTAATTGACGGCGAGCGAGGCGGCGACGGATACGAGCTTGGCTAAGATCGGCGCCAGATCGAGCCCCTTCTCCGCGGCGAGCAGCACGCCCGTGGCGCACAGGAACGACAGCGCGTTGACGAGGCCAAACTTGACCAGCTCCTTGGCGCTGCCGCGCTCCCGCATGCCGAACGTCCAGCGCCGGTTCCACCAATAGCTGTTGAGGAAGGCAAGGAAGTACGAGACGCACTGGGCCGGCAGCGACGGCCAGCCGAGCGCGTAGACGAGCGCCGCGAATATCGCGATGTCGATGCCCGTATTCAGTACGCCGATTGACGCGAACTTGAGGACGCGCTTGATTTCCCGGCTGTCGATTTTCATGGCTCGCCCCTCGTTTTCCCGAATATCCCCGCTTCGATCAGAACATTCTGTAGCCGCCGCGCCGCAGCGCGCGGATCGCCCAGCCGCTCGTCAGGGCGCCGCCGATGCCGGCGAGGAAGGGCAGCGTGAACACGCCGATGAACGCGAGCACGCTCAGCTCCGGATTCCAGAAGTGCCATACGCCCAGCGGCAGCACGACGATCACATATATCCAAGTCGGCAGCCAGGTCGTCTTGATCAGCATATTAAGGATAAAGCCGATGCCGAAGAACAAGACGAAGAACAGCATGGTGCCGAGAATCTCTTGCAGAATCTCTCTCATCTTAAATGTTAAGCCTCCCGGTCGGATGTGTGCTCTATTAGTTTACAAGATCGGTTCGAGGACAGTCAACGCACGGACGCGCCTGCGTTTGCCCGAGGGAGCGAATATAGGCTAAAATGGGAAAAGCCATGTTGGACAAGGCACGACGAGAAGGAGAGTTGAGCTAAATGAGTGAAGCCGCACAAACGCTGGACGGCTGGTACGCGCTGCACGACTTCCGCACGATCGACTGGACGGCCTGGAAGGCCGCGAGCCCCGAGGAACGCGAGACCGCGCGGCAGGAGCTGCTGGGCCTCATCGCCGACTGGCGGGAGACCGAATCGCGCAAGGAAGGCAGCCTCGCCGTCTACGCGATCGTCGGCCAGAAGGCCGACTTCGTGTTCATGCACCTGCGCGAGACGCTGGAGGAGCTGAACGCGATCGAGAACGCGTTTAACCGCTCGGCGTTCGCCAAGTTCGCGAAGCCCGAATATTCGTACGTCAGCATCGTGGAGCTGAGCAGCTACCTCGCGCCCGCGGGGTCCGATCCGATGCAGATCCCGGAAGTCGCCGCACGCCTCAAGCCGATTCTGCCGCAGTCGAAGCATATTTGCTTCTACCCGATGAACAAGCGCCGCCTGCTCGACGACAACTGGTACATGCTCTCGATGGACGAGCGCAAGGCGTTCATGCGCAGCCACGGCATGATCGGACGCAACTACGCCGGCAAGGTCAAGCAGATCATCACCGGCTCCGTCGGCTTCGACGATTGGGAGTGGGGCGTGACCTTGTTCGCGGACGAGGCGCTTCAGTTCAAGAAGCTCGTATATGAGATGAGATTCGACGAGGCCAGCGCGCGCTTCGGCGAATTCGGACCGTTCTACGTCGGCAACCTGCTCACGGCGGACGGCTTCGCGGATCTGCTGCGTATCTAAGCGAGCGAAGCCTCGAACGGCATTTGAAAAAGCGCAATTCCAGCCGGCCCGGAGGCCGCGCGGGATTGCGCTTTTTTTTATTTGTCGCAGCCCTGCTCCATACCTTTCTCACATCCGCCGCCCCGCCGTGGGCATCCGCTCTATTTTCACATTCTTCGCACCACCGCGGGCATCCACCCGCCTTCCACATCCGCCGCCCAAGATTTAACTGCATTTGAGCATTTATTTCTTCGATGGAGGAGGGACTATTTCTCGATAAGTGTCAAAGAGCAGTTAATTCCCATACTTTTTGCGCAGGAAGCAGATTTGGGTTCAATTAGTTGCCTTTTGACAGCTATTGATCTCAAAACGCCTGATTCGGTCGAAATTAATTGCCTTCTGACAACTATTGCTCACTTTAAACGGACTGGACCGGCCTCACGCAAGCCCTCCTATGTCTTCCGAAACGAAAAACCGGTTATCTCGAACGTCCGTATCCGCGCAAGCGGTCATACGAATCGTCTCCTCGATCGTAATGAATGCGCTGAACGCGCCGAGGCCGCCTCCCTTCACCGCCGCCGCACGAATCTCGTTTTCCGTAAATGATACGTCCGCTGCCCCCTTCGCCTTCAGCACCAGGGCGTCCCGCGTCTCGAACCGGTTGCCTTCGATACGAATGCGGCGATGCACCGGACGCGCCGGGTCCGGCTCGTCGATCGCCGGCGTGACGGCGATGACCGGGGTATCGGCGTCGCCGCACGCCACGAACCGGTTGCCCCGGATCGTCAGATCGTGCACAGGACCCGATTCGAACCAGGACGACGCATCCCCTTCGACCAGGACGGCGCTCATCCGCATCCGCTCGAACGTATTGCCTTCGATCACGGCCCGACGCCGCGTCGTGATCAAGATGCCGCGCGTCGGAATGCGCGCGATGCGATTGCCGGCGATGCGCACCTCCGGCGTCCAGGTCACGTTCTCCACGACATCGCCCGGTTCGATGTCCGCCGCAGCCGGCGCAGGCTCCGCCAAAGTCAGCCGCAGCGTGCGGTCGTCGAGTCGCTCAACCGAGCGGACCCGGCCGGTTCCGAACGCCGTCAGCGAGCGTCGTCTCGCGAACTCGATCTCGTCGCCGGCCCGGAACGCTTCAAAGCCGTAGCTTTGCGGATGCATGAACCGGACTTCCACGACGTCGGGCGCAGGCCGGTCCGCGATTTGCAAATACGTGCCGTGGATGTTGATCGCGTCGTCGTGGGCGCCGGCGAATCGGGAATCCGCGATCTCGATCCGGCCCCGGCAGCCCATCAGGTGGATGCAGTCCGCAAAGGCCGCCGCCGTTCTCCCCGTCTCGGGGCGCGGCGCCAGCTCCATTCTCCCAAACGATAAGTTCTCGCTATATTGCCCCACGATACCGAGCCCGTGCATGAAATGCATGCCGACGTCTTCCATCGCGATGTCGCGGCTGTTCAGCAGGAAGGCGCCTACCTGATCGCGGATGCCGTCGCGGCTCTGCAGGACATAACCCGGTTTGATCTCGCCCAACGCCTTGGCCGCAGCCGCAAACGCCGTACCGCCAAAGCCCAGCCGAACGTTCCGCGGACCGATCGCTTCCGCCGTCGTCGCCGCTTCGATCACATTGTCGATGCGCCAGGTCGTATCGCGCGCAGGATCGTAAGCCTGCATCGGCCCCTCGCGGAACCGCCAGCCTTTTCCGATCCAGTACAGCTTGCCTTCCTCCACGACGCAGCGCGAATCCGGATGTATCTCGAGCTCGAGCCAGTCCCCGCCCACGCCTGTCACCTTCGCCTCAGTCACCGTCGGCTCGGCGTAGTCCATGCGAACGTTGCGGATCGCGATCCGCCGGCAGCCGTCCAGCGCGAGCATCGTCTGCTTGCCATGAAAGACGAACAGCGCCCCTTTTCCGTCCAGCGTCAGATCGCGCACGCCTTTCATATAGATGCCGATCGTCTTCGTCACATCCGGATTTTCCGTCTCGCTGGCTGTGTTCGTGATGAAATAAGGCACGCGGGCGGCTTCATCGTCGTAAAAATCGTAGCGTCCCGGCCCGCAGGTCAGCAGCGCCGCTCCCTCCGAGTTTGCAGCCGCCGCGATCGCCTGTCGCATCGCGACCGCCGTATCTTCGCCGGAATCCGGCTTTGCGCCGAAGTCCTCGAGCCGCCATACCGTTGGTTCCGCGCCCGTCAGCCGATCCGATTCGCGCATCTTTCTTCTCCCCCTGTACTCACGTTCGATCCATGCAAGCTAGAAATGACTGCAAACACGGCCTATTATCGGCCTGCGCATCCCCTTCGTCAAGCCGGCGGCCAATAGCAAAGGCAGGCGGCTCCGATCGATTCGGAACCAGCCTGCCTCTCGCGCTTAGTCTTCTTCGTCGTCGGTCGCCGCGCGCATCTGCGCTTCCCACTCTGCGCGGCGGCGCTCCTCCAAGTATTCCTGCGACATGCGGTCGCGCTCGCGTCCCTTTTCCTTGAGCCGCTCGATGCCCGGCTGGATGAGCAGGTCCACCTCGGCCTGCACGACCGCGGACAGGTCGTACCGCTGCTGCGACTCGAGATAGCCGCCGACTTCCATCAGCGCGTTGTAGCGGTCGAGCTCGTCCCGCGTCAGCAGCCCGCGAACCTGCACGCTGCAGTGCCGCATTAGAGGAACTTGCCCTTGCGGAGCACGAGCGGAATGCCGCCGATGATGAACAGATAGCGAAGGTCGATCGCCTTCTTCAGCCAAGCGGCGACGCGTCCTTTATACTTTTTGCCGAACGCCATGCCGATCGCCTCGCCCTTGCCGAGCGAAGCCACCGTGCCTTTGTTGCTGAACACGAACGGCCGCAGCGACTGATTGCGGATCGAGGCGACGAGATTATGCGCACAGTTGACGCCTTGCTGCATCGCGATCTGCGCCGTCGGCGGGTAAGGACGCCCCTCCGGGTTGAACATGAGCGAATTGTCCCCGAGCACGTAGACGTTCTCGTGGCCCGGCGCGCGCAGATGCTCGTCGACCTTGACGCGTCCGCGCATCGTCTCGAAGCCCGCTTCCTCGATCAGCCGGTTGCCCCGGACGCCGCCGGACCAGATGACCGTCTGCGACTTGATCTCTTCGCCTTCGCCGACGATGACGCCGTCCGCCGTGCATTCCTTGATCGCGGTGCCGATACGGAAGGTGACGCCCTTCTTGCGCAGCACCTCCATCGCGTACTCGACCAGTTCGGGATCGAAGCCGGGGAGCGCGGTCGGCGCCGCCTCGACGTTGATGATCTTGACGAGCGAGCGGTCGACGTCGAACTGCTTGCACAGATCCGGCACGCGGTCGGCCAGCTCGCCGATGAACTCGATCCCGGTGAAGCCCGCGCCGCCGACGACGAACGTCAGGTAGTCCGTACGATGCGGCTCGCGCTTGTAGCGGGCGAATTGGTATTCGATATGCTCGCGGATGAGACGGACCGAGTTGATGCTGCGGATCGTGAACGCATTTTCCGCCATGCCGGGGATGCCGAACGTCTCCGACTCGCCGCCCAGCGCGATAATCAAATAGTCGTAGGAGAGCGTGCCGTCCTCCAGGATGACCTTGCGGTCCTGCGGACGAATCTGCACGACGGTCGATTTCACGAAGTCGATCTTGAACTCGTCGATGAGCTTGGAGATGCTCACGCGCGCATTGTCCGGGTGATCGGTACCCGCCGCAGGCATATGGAGATGCGTCGTAATATAGTGATAATCGTGCTTATTGACGAGTGTCACATCGGCTTCATTATAATTAAGCTCTTTTTTGGAGACGCAGCGACGTCAGAACGCCGCCGTACCCCGCGCCTAGGATGACGATTTTGGGTATACTGCTCATGGGATCCCATCCAATCCAGTTTGGTGTTCAACATGTGAAAAAATCCACAATGAAGATAGGCATATTTGTCTCTTTGCCTCAAAAGAATCATATCGGCTTTACCCTTCTATTTCAAGGTTCATTGTTACAAAATCGTTTGGACTTCTCCACAAATTTACCCTGTTCCGCCTGGGTTTATCCTGCGCGCAACCCGCGCGGGGACGCGGCATCCTCGCGGAGGCGCAGGTCTTGTACTTTGTCGTTAGTCCATGAAGAAACGAAGCGCCTCGTTTGCGCCTCTGTTGCGCCCCGTTTGCGCCCAGGACCCGCCTCGCCGACGGTTGACGCCATCCTCCATGGCGGACCAGCGCCTGCCGCGACCATGAGCGCAATCCGGTGTTCTAAACGCATCGGGTTGCGCATTTATAATAAAAGAAGGCATCCCTGCCTCCGGCCGGGACGGCCGAAAAAGCGAGAATGCCTTCATCCATATGATCGGGACGCGCGCGGCTACTTCGCAAGCCGCTCTTCCTTCATGGGCAGTTGTCTGCGCCGGATCTCGGCGTGCAGCAGATGTACGAATTCCCTTTCCAGCTTCAAGCGGACGGCATGTTGGTAAGCTTCCATTAGCAGCTCATCCGACAACAACGGCAACATGGCCTACACCCTTTCTTAAGCAGGCTATTCTGACGAGGATCCCGCTCGCGGGCTCTTCGTGATCGCATCATAGCATGCGCTTCAACTGACGGACAAGCGCCCCGCTATCCACATCCGCCTGTGTACAAGATGTGATTATTTTGTTGAAAAAACCCGTTTTCCGCGTTCGGCCGTTGCGGATACTGTGGATGGTTTTATCCACAGGAAAAATACTGTTTTTTCCATAAAAATAATTCATCGCGAAATTTGCGCTGATAGCCGCCGATGATAGCAAATGCCATTCCTTCCATTCGCAGAAGTTACTGCGGACGCGTATTCACTTCCAGCATCCAGATCCGGCCGCCGCGATCGATGCCGTAATCGTAGCCAAGCTGTCCGATGCCCGGGAAGCGGCTCTCCAGCAGCGCCGTCGACGTACGCGTCAAATGGCGCATTTGACTCTTCTTGGCGCCGACGAGCCGCCCCGACAGCGATCTGGCGATGCCTTGGCCTGCCGTGATCCGGGTGCCTCCTCTGCACAGGTTGGTGACGAACAGCCCCCCTGCGCGCGACGCGTCCGACCATCGCCCTGATCTGCCAGCCCGCATCCGTCTTCACGTGCTTGACCCGGTAGTCGATCGGCCTTCCCGCGATCGTGGCCAGCCGGATGCCGCGTTGGATCAGGTAGGCGCGCCTTCCCTTGAGCCTGCCGATCTGCCCGCAGAGCCCCGCGAACGTGCCGAAATAACGAACGCTGCTCCTCGAGTGAAGCTGGTAGCCCCTGCCGACCCGCGTAGCCTTGATGACGCCGTTGCCTCCGGCGCCGCGCACGGGCTTCAGAACGACCATGCCGAACCGGTGCAGCATCGTTTTCAAATTTCCAGTGCTGTAAATTCTGGTAGGCGGAATGTGACGCGCCACATAGCCGTTCGTCATAAGCGCAGTCGTCTTGAGCCATTTGCTCGCCAACATGCGTCCGTGCTGCTGATGCATGCGCCAGTCCTCCTTTTATGCGGTATATAACCAGCATACTCGGACATCCGCGCAGCCTCTTGGATGAATGGACATGGCAACCCGCCCTTTTGTCGGCAGGCGGCGGACGGCGCCCAACTTGTCCTTTTACCCACAATCGGCTGTGCACAAAACGCCCATTCCCTGTGGACAAATATAAGAATCCCAGGATTGGCGTTGGGGGCAATCGGGATAACTTTATTCACAGCCTTTAAATGGGGGCTTCGAACCGGTGTCTGGTTGCCCCGTCCGGCCTTCCATCTGGTATCATAGGTAGACACAGATTGGATGGCCTGCCGCAAGGCGGCGAAGAGAAGAGGAGTTCAGCCCGATGAACGTATCCGTCACGCGCCAAACCGTCCGTTCGCTCTGCGGCCGCATCGCCTACGAGAGCGGACTGGCATACGCCCGCGCCGGCAAAGTCACCTTCGACGCCTATGACGACGAAGCCGGCGTCTACGCGGCCGTCGTCCGTGGAAGCGGAGGATCCGTCTACGAGACGAAGCTGCGGATCTCGCTCGCAGGAGACGTCGCCGCTTCCTGCACCTGCCCTTCCCTGGCTTCTTACGATAAATACTGCAACCACATCGCCGCAGCTCTGCTGCGCATCATCGAGCATCGGCTGGCGGGCAGCGTCCCGCACGCCGCGGCAACGGCCGACGCCGGTCTCGCCGACGCGGATCGATCCGGTCCGGACGAAGCACTGGCCGCCAAGATGATCGGCCTGTTCGCGTCCAAGCCCGCCGCGCGCAGCGGCGCCCGCAAACGGTTCGAGACGCGCGAGCAGCTGTCGGTCGCCTTCGTCTGCGTCCCGCTGGACGACGGCCGCGACCTTGCGCTCGGCATCGAAGCTCGCCTCGGCCCAAGTTCGGGCCGGCTGCATTCGATCAAGCAGATCGGCGGCTGGCTCGACAGCGTCGAGCGCGGCGAATCGCATCCGATCGCCAAGGCGTTCGCGTACGATCCGGAGCTGCACTGCTTTTCCGAGACCGACGACGAGATCATCCGGGCGCTCGCTCGCGTCAACCGCGGCGACGTGGCGTTCGTCCGTTCGCCGTCGGGCTTAAGCGGCGGCCCGTCCAGCCAGCGGACGCTGCGGATCCCGCCGGAGGACTGGGAGACGCTGCACGCGCTGCTCGGCCGCGCCTCGGACGTCTCGCTGCAGGCCGGAGCGCGGCTGCTGCCGGGTCTGCCTTGGGCCGAGGGGCCGCTGCCCGTGCGCTACGAGATCGACGACCACCCGGACGCCGCGGACGGCTCCTGCAGGCTGGAGGTGCACGGCTTGACGTCGGTCAAGGTCTTGGAAGCCTACGGGCTCGCGCTCACGGAGGGCGGGCTCGTCAGGCTGCCGCGCGACGCCTGCGCGCAGCTGGCGCAGCTCCAGCGCATGCTGCCGGCCGCGTCTCCGACAGAGCGGGCGACCATGCATGCGACGGGGCGCGAAGCCGCGGCGATCGTAAACGACGCGAGGCTGGTTCGCATTCCCCGCGAGCAGGCTGAAGGCTTCATGGAACGCGTCGTCCCCGGACTCATGCGGCTCGGCAGCGTGCGCATCGCCGAAGCCGTGTCGGACAAGATCGTCCGCGAGCCGCTCAAGGCCAAGCTGTACCTCGATCGCGTGCGCGATCGGCTGCTGGCCGGCCTGGAGTTCCACTACGGCTCCGCCGTGATCAATCCGCTGGAAGCGGCAGGCGCCAAACGTTCGGACGAAGGCCCGATTCTCGTTCGGGACGGCGAGCGCGAACGGCGCATCCTTGCGCTCATGGACGACAGCGCCTTCGTCCGCACCGAAGCCGGCTACGTCATGGCGGGCGACGAGGAAGGCGAATTTGAATTTCTGTACCGCGTGCTCCCGCTGCTCGAGCCGCTGCTCGGCGTCTATGCGACCGCGGGCGTCCGCATTCGCCTGCTCCCCGATCCGGTCGTCGTCAAGGTATCGGCCGACACGGACGAGCGCACCGATTGGCTCGAATTCAAGTTCGACATCTCCGGCATTCCCGAGGCGGAGATCAAATCGCTGCTTCAGGCGCTCGTGGAGAAACGCGCGTATTACCGCATGACCGGCGGCGCGCTCGTGCCGCTGGACGGGCAGGATTTCGCCGAGGTCAACAGGCTGCTCGACGCGACGGGGATGCTGCCTTCGGAGCTCAAGGACGGCAAGCTGCGACTGCCGCTCGTCCGCGGCCTCCATCTGCTCGAACCGGAAGGCAGCCGGGTCGTCAAGCACGGCCGCTCGCTTCGCGGACTGCTCGACGACTTGCGCCATCCGGATCAAGCGGCGTTCGCCTCCGCACCGGCCGCGCTCGCGGGGACGCTGCGGGATTATCAGCTGTACGGCTACCAATGGATGCGGACGCTCGCCCACTATCGATTCGGCGGCATCCTGGCGGACGATATGGGTCTCGGCAAAACGGTGCAGAGCATCGCCTTCCTCGTCTCGATGCTGCCGATCCTGCGCGAGCGCGGCCAGCAGGCGCTTATCGTATGCCCCGCCTCGCTCATGTACAACTGGCAGAGCGAGCTGCGGAAGTTCGCGCCGGACATCCGGTGCGGCATCGCCGACGGCGCGAAGGTCGAGCGAGCGGAGACGCTTGCGAACCCGTCCCGTTTCGACGCGCTTATCGTTTCCTATCCGCTGCTTCGCAAGGACATTCAGCTGTATGCGGGCATGACGTTCCACACGCTTATCCTCGACGAGGCGCAAGCGATCAAGAACGAGACGACCCAGACGGCCCAAGCCGTCAAGCGGATCGTCGCGGAGCAGCGCTTCGCGCTGACGGGCACGCCGATCGAGAACGCGCTGGACGAGCTTCGCTCCATTGCCGGCGCGGTATTTCCGGGCTTGTTCCCGGGCCGGCGCGCATTCGCCGAGCTGTCCCGCGAAGAGGTGTCGGACCGCATACGCCCGTTCGTGCTGCGGCGTCTCAAGGCGGACGTGCTGCGCGAGCTGCCCGACAAGATCGAGTCGGTCATCGCCTCCGAGCTGCTGCCGCCGCAGAAAAAGCTGTACGCGGCCTATCTGGCCAAGTTGCGAACCGAGACGCTGAAGCACCTGGACCAGGATACGCTGGACCGCAACCGGATCCGAATTCTGGCGGGTATCACGCGGCTGCGCCAGCTTTGCTGTCACCCAGGGCTGTTCGTCGAAGACTACGCCGGGGGCTCCGCCAAGCTCGACCAACTGCTCGAGCTGCTCGACGACTGCCGCAGCGCGGGCAGGCGCGCGCTCGTCTTTTCGCAATTCACGTCAATGTTGGCGATGATCCGGCGGGAGCTGGCCGCGCGCGGCATGACCCACTTTTACCTGGACGGCGACACGCCTGCCGCGGAACGGGTGGCGCTTTGCGACAGATTTAACGCGGGGGAGCGCGAGCTGTTCCTCGCTTCGCTGAAGGCGGGCGGCACGGGGCTTAATCTGACCGGCGCCGACACGGTCATCCTGTACGATCTCTGGTGGAATCCGGCGGTGGAGCAGCAAGCGGCGGATCGCGTGCACCGGATCGGCCAGCAGCGCGCCGTCCAGGTCATCCGGCTCGTGGCCAAGGGGACCGTGGAGGACAAGATGGCCGAGCTGCAGCAGCGCAAGCGTCACCTCATCGACGAGGTCATCCGTCCTGGGACCGAGGCGCTGTCCACGCTTAGCGAGCAGGATATCCGCGAGCTGCTGTCGATCGGAACGGACGAATTCGACCAAGGGCCCGTAGCCTGCAAAAAAGTACATCATTGAGGGTCATCCGCAACTGAAGTGGACTCAGAGGACGTTATTTCGTAAAAATCAGCCCGATTGCGGCGGTTGCGGACAGGAGAGACCTTATTTCGGCTCACGAAGGCCCAAACGGCCTTCGATTCAGAAAATAGTTATCATGAACGAAACCGACACCCTGTTTGCTTATCTCGGAGGTTACATTTGGGAAAAATGGCGTTTACAGAAACACCCATTTACCAAATACAGAGCTCAAAGCAAAAGGAGTCGGTTTAGTATGAGTATGGCCATCAAGTACGTAGGTTTAGACGTATCCAAATCCAAAATCGCGGTTGCCTTCGCGGATGAGGGACGAGGAGAAGCACGGTACTTTGGCGTCATCGAGCATAGCAAGGAAGCGGTATTGAAACTCCTGCAAAGGTTGCGTCGTCCGGGTGAGAAAGAGGAGGTGACTTTAAGGGTCTGTTACGAGGCAGGTCCCACCGGCTATGTGCTCTATCGTTGGCTATTGACGGCAGGCATCGCTTGCAGCGTGGTCGCGCCCTCGCTCATTCCCAAGCGTGCCGGCGACCGGGTCAAAACAGACAAACGGGATGCCATTCGACTCGCACAGCTGTATCGCGCAGGAGAACTGACGCCGGTATACGTGCCCACGCCAGCAGACGAAAGCTTGCGGGATCTCGTTCGCGCACGCGAGGATGCGGTCGAGGATTTGAATCGTTTTAAGCAACGACTGGGCAAGTTTCTGCTTCGCCACCAGCTTCAGGACGCCAAAGGCGCCAAACCCGGAACTTTCGCGTACGAGGAATGGCTGGATACGCTGCGTTTTCCCGAGGACAGCTGCAAACAAATGACCTTTCAGGAGTACCGCCAATCGATTTGGGAAACGAAGGAGCGAATCAAACGATACGAAAAGCAAATTGAAGAACAAGCCGCTTTAAGCGAGCAGGCGCCGGTCGTTCAAGCGCTGCAAGCCTTGCGAGGCGTAGCAGCCGTCACAGCCGTTACGCTTTCATCCGAGATGATGAGCAGCGACCGCTTTCACTCCGCCTCTTCGTTTATGAGTTACTGCGGACTGGTCAGCAGCGAATACTCCTCGGGAGGCAGCCGCTGGCAAGGCCGTATTACGAAAGCCGGGAATGCGCATCTGCGTCGGGTACTGGTGGAAGCCGCGAAAAGTTACCGACACGCGCCCGCGATTCGCAGAAGAATGCGCGACCGTATCGAGGGGCTGCCACCGGAGGTTCAGTCGATTGCCTGGAGCGCGCAGCATCGATTACACAAGAAGTATTGGAGTCTGGCGCGAAGAGGAAAGCACAAGGGTTGCATCGCGGTCGCGATTGCCAGAGAACTGGCGGGGTTTGTATGGGCGATTGCTAAGGAGATCGAGAAGCTTCGTTTGCAAGCAGCGGTGTAAACAACGGGTCCGAACAAAGGAGGCGATTGAGGGGGAAGCGATTCTTTTTTTACCTCAGAGGCAAAATCAGGCAAGGTGGAGAGAAAACCGCGTGAGCCGCTTGAGCAAGCGAATGCTTATGCTCGTCAATAGTTAGCGGGTAAGCTCTCTCCAGACGTATGAATAACATGTGTGAATCCACGAATATCAGATTGCCGACCAGCGAATTGCTTTTGCCTCTGAGCTAAAGAAGAATTGCCCCCTTCCGTCCCCTAAAGGGGAAACGCAGGGAGCGACGCCCCCTGCACCCCGTTACTCGCCGTAGGGGCACCTCCGGGCATTTCCATGCCGGAGATCCAGAAAAGTATGGGAAATGATGCGACCGCCTGTAAAGAAAATCGCTTGACAGGCTTCTATTCGCTATTGTCAAAAACACGGGTGCAAACAGAGACGCTTGACAGTTTCGTTCATATCAGCGGCTCTCCAGTCCGTCTGCGACACGAATCGGGCGATCTTAGCGCAAATAGCGGCATCTGGGTCCGATCCAACTTCCATAACGACAAAAAAACCTCCCCGACCAAGCGCAAGATGCGCATGATCCGGGAGGTTTCGTTTAAGCCAACTTGCTCAGCACTCGCCAGCCGCAGCAGGCTTGCCCGCGTCGGTCGCCGTGCGGAAGCTCGAGCCGCAGCCGCACGTCGCGGTCGCGTTCGGGTTGAAGATGGTGAAGCCCCCCGCCGAGCCCCGACTCTTTCCAGTCGATCTCGAGTCCGTTCAGGTACTTCGCGCTATCCTCGTCGACGACGACCTTCAGCTCGCGGATGTCGAGCACCCGATCGCTCTCGTGCTGCTCGTCGTCGAAGCCCATTCCGTATGAAAAGCCCGTGCAGCCGCCCTCCTGAACGCCTACGCGCAGGAACAGCCCTTCATTTTCCTCGGCTGCGAGCATTTCCTGTATTTTCTGACCGGCCGCCTCAGTGATCTGAATCATGTACGGTCCCTCCTGACATATAAAAACGGTAATCGAACTGACTACAGTATACTCCTCTCCGCCGTTTCGCTCAAGGGGATCGGACGCGCTCGGGCGTTCGCCGCCTGTGCTATACTTAGCTGGAATTCCTTAGGAACGGAGCGGATGCGCATGACAGCGTTCACCGAAGACGAGTATTACAACGAGACGTTCAGCGACCTTGAATGGGCAAATGAAGAGCTGTCGTCCGTACGCTTCTACGACTGCACCTTCAGGAACTGCGACTTCAGCGAAGCTGCGTTAAAAGCGTGCAAGTTCTCCGGCTGCGCCTTCGAGAGCTGCAACCTGAACTTCATCAAGGTGACGGACAGCGAGTTCGCCGACGTTTCGTTCGTCAAATGCAAGGTCGTCGGCGTCAACTGGACCGAGGCGGATTGGCCGAGAACGGCCGGGAAGCGCATGCTCCGATTTGACAGCTGCGCGATCAGTCACTCCACCTTCATCGGGCTGAAGCTGCCGGGGTGCGCGATCGTCGACTGCCTGGCCAAGGACGCTGACTTCAGGGAAGCCGAGCTCGACGGGACGAGCTTCGCCGGCACCGATCTGACCGAGAGCTTGTTCGGCGATACGTCCTTGATCGGCGCAGACTTCTCCCGTGCCACGGGCTACGCGATCAACCCGATCCAGAATCATATCCGAAACGCGAAGTTCTCCCTGCCGGAGGCGACGTCGCTGCTGTACAACATGGACATCGAGATCGTCGATGACTGAGCGATAGTATCACGGGTAGATGCACATTTCTTGTGCATGTTGGGCAATTGTGCGAGTGCGGAAAGTACGGAACGGAGTTTCTTCGGGTAGATGCACATTTCTTGTGCATGTTGGGCAATTGTGCGAGTGCGGAGCGGAGTTTCTTCGGGTAGATGCACATTTCTTGTGCATGTTGGCCGCTTATGCGAGTGCATAGCGGAGCTTCTTCGCGTAGATGCACATTTCTTGTGCATGTTGGCCGCTTGTGCGAGTTCGGAACGGCGCTTCTTCGGGTAAATGCACAATTCTTGTGCATGCGGGCCGCTTGTGCGTGTGCGGAACGGCGCTTCTTCGCGTAGATGCACATTTCTTGTGCATGCGGGCCGCTTGTGCGTGTGCGGAGCGGCGCTTCTTCGCGTAGATGCACATTTCTTGTGCATGTTGGGCAGTTGTGCGAGTGCGGAGCGGAGTTTCTTCGGGTAGATGCACATTTCTTGTGCATATGAGCCGTTTGTGCGTGTGCGGAGCGGAGCTTCTTCGCGTAGATGCACATTTCTTGTGCATGTTGGCCATATGTGCGAGTGCGGAGCGGCGCTTCTTAGCGTAGATGCACATTTCTTGTGCATATGAGCCGCTTGTGCGAGTGTGGAACGGCGCTTCTTCGCGTAGATGCACATTTCTTGTGCATGTGGGTCGCTTGTGCGTGTGCGGAGCTGAGTTTCTTCGCGTAGATGCACATTTCTTGTGCATGCGGGCCGCTTGTGCGTGTGCGGAACGGAGTTTCTTCGGGTAGATGCACATTTCTTGTGCATGCGGGCCGCTTGTGCGTGTGCGGAACGGAGTTTCTTCGGGTAGATGCACATTTCTTGTGCATGTTGGCCGCTTGTGCGTGTGCGGAGCAGAGCTTCTTCGCGTAGATGCACATTTCTTGTGCATGTGGGCCAAATGTGCGTGTGCGGAGCGGCGCTTCTTCGCGTAGATGCACATTTCTTGTGCATGTTGGCAATTGTGCGAGTGCGGAGCGGAGTTTCTTCGGGTAGATGCACATTTCTTGTGCATGCGGGCCGCTTGTGCGGGTAGATGCACATTTCTTGTGCATGCGGGCCGCTTGTGCGTGTGTGGGACGGCGCTTCTTCGCGTAGATGCACATTTCTTGTGCATGTTCGGCAATTGTGCGAGTGCGGAGCGGCGCTTCTTCGCGTAGATGCACATTTCTTGTGCATGTTGGCCGCTTGTGCGTGTGCGAAGCGGAGCTTCTTCGCGTAGATGCACATTTCTTGTGCATGTGGGCCATATGTGCGTGTGCGGAGCTGAGCTTCCTTGTGCTTGATGCAGTCTGTGCCTATCTTCGACGCAACGCAAAAACCGGGCGCTCACGCGCCCGGCTCCTCGTCTTTCCACTCCGCCGCGGCGGGCATCTGGATCGCCTTCAATTCGATCCGGCAGCGGAAGCTGCCCGCCTCGTTGGCCAGAAAATCCGCCAGCCTGCGGAACACCATCGCGAGCTCCGGTCCGGACGACTCGGTGTCGATGCCATACCGGAATTGATCCGCCGGCAGTCCTTTGATCCGCCTGTCGTCGCCCGATTGGGCATCGGCGTCCCGCGTCCGCTTCCATTCCTTGGTCGGCTCGAACTTGTCCGTCCGGCGCACGAGCTGCTCGTATATCTGGTGCTTGCGAAGCCACATATAATATTGAATCGGGTTGTTCAAGCCCCAGGCTTGCGTCAAATCTTTGATCGTATAGGTGGCGCGATATTGTTGCAGCGTTGCGATCATGTCGGATTGCTCAAGCTGCTCCAATTCCTGAAGCGGCAGAACATCGGGTTTCGTCATTGCTTTTGGCTCCCTTTTATTCGATTGATCTTCTAATACAGTACCATAATTTGTTTATTATTCAAGGTCATTCCCACTTTTCGGATGAAATATACCTGCCCGATTTGTATTGCCCTGCAAACGGAGGAAGCTTATAATGCTAATAGTGTGTTCATGCAGTATTTTTTTTATTTTTATTATGTACCTTTTTTCACAAACTCAATCGACGAGCCGCTACCGTCACCCCGGCGCTGGCTTATCCCATTTCATCCGGAGGAGGTCATGATGAACATGACACTCGTAACGACGCATCCCGACCGGCGCATGGCGGAGATCGCGGACAAGGTTCGTTCCGGCGCCAGACTGTCCCTCGAGGACGGCGTGCACCTGTACCGGTCCGAAGACCTGCTCACCATCGGCCAGCTGGCCAACGAAGTGAACCTGAAGAAGAACGGCAAAAAAGGTTTATTTTACCGAAACGATGAGCCTCTACTTCACCAACGTATGCGAATCCCACTGCGCCTTTTGCAGCTTCCGCAAGGACCAGGGCGAAGAAGGCGCCTATACGCTGACGCCCGAGGAGATGTTCGCCTACGTCGATCAGCACATTACGCCGACGGCCAGAGAATTCCACATCGTCGGCGGTCATAACCCGCATGTTCCCTTCGAATACTACGTAGAATCGATACGTGCGCTCAAGGAGCGCTACCCGGAGGTGACGATCAAGGCCTATACGGCCGCGGAGATCGATTTTTACGCCCGCATCTCCGGTCTCTCCTACCGCGAAGTGCTGAAGCGTCTCATGGACGTCGGTCTCGAATCGCTCACGGGCGGCGGAGCGGAGATTCTGTCGGATCAGTACCGGGACAAGATGCGCGTCGAAAAAGCGGGCATAACCGAATACCTCGAGGTCCACCGCACGGCGCACCAGCTCGGCATGCGCACCCCGACGACGATGCTGTACGGCCCCGTCGAATCGGTCGAAGAGCGCGTGCAGCACATGCTTCAGTTGCGCGAGCTGCAGGACGAGACGGGCGGATTTCAGGTGTTTATCCCGCTGTCGATGCAGCCGACGAGTCCGAAGGCGGGCATCCGCCGGCGCAATTCCGCATTCGACGATCTGAAGGCGATCGCCATCGGCAGGCTGATGCTGGACAACTTCCAGCACGTGAAGGCTTACTTCATTAATATCGGTACCCAGTTGACGCAGGTCGCGCTCACGATGGGCGCCTCCGACGCCCACGGGACGATCGTAAAAGAACGCATCAGCCATGCCGCCGGCGCGCTCACCCCTGCCGGCATCACGAGGGAAGACCTCGTTTGGCTCATCAAGGGAGCGGGTAGAATCCCCGTAGAACGCGATACGCTATACAACGAAGTGAAGGTTTACGAATAGAAGGCGTATTAAAGGAGTCGTTTAATGTGAGCCATATCGTCATTCTGGGCGGCGGCTACGGCGGCCTGACGCTGGTGAACGAGCTGATCGAGGATAAGCTTCCCTCGGACGTCCGGATCCTGCTTGTCGACCGCATGCCGTTCCAGGGGTTGAAGACCGAATATTACGCGCTCGCCGCAGGGACGTCCTCCGATCTGGATATTCGCGTCGAATATCCGAAGCACCCGCAGCTTGAGGTTATACACGGCGAGGTCACGGACATCTCGCCGGCGGACCGCCGCATCTCTTTTGCCGAGCGCGATCCGCTGGCGTACGACTATCTGGTGCTGGCGCTCGGCTGCACGGACAACTATCACGGCATCGAAGGCGCCGCCGAATTCGCTTGCAGCATCCAGTCGCTGGCGGCCACTCGCAGAACGTACCAGATGCTGAACAACACGGCGCCGTACGGACAAATCTCGATCATCGGCGGCGGCCTGAGCGGCGTCGAGGTGGCCGCCGAGCTGCGCGAGAGCCGTCCGGACCTTAACATTCGCATCGTCGACCGCGGTCCGAGCGTCATGTCCGGCTTCCCGGGCAAGCTCCAGTCGTTCGTCGCCGACTGGTTCCGAGAGCACAACGTCGAGATGCTGTCCCATATTACGACGACGAGCATCGGCGAAGGCGTCATCCATACGGCGACCGGCGACATCGCCTCGGACGTGACCGTATGGACCGCGGGCATCCAGCCCGTCGAGATCATCCAGCGTCTTGCATACGCCAAGGACAAGGCCGGCCGGCTCGTCGTCAACGAATACCACGAGCTGCCGGACGCGCCGGGCGTGTTCGTCATCGGCGACTGCTCGAGCCAGCCCTTCTCGCCGAGCGCGCAGCTCGCGCAGGCGCAGGGCAAGCAGGTCGCGCACGTGCTGTCCGCGCGCGTGCACGGCAAGGGCATCCACTTGCCCAAGATTAGGCTGCGCGGCACGCTCGGCTCGCTCGGCAAAAAATCCGGCTTCGGCATCATGGGCCATACGCCGATCATGGGTCGCGTGCCGCGCATGCTGAAGAGCGGCGTGCTCTGGAAGAGCCGCCGCCACTTCGGTTAATCGGCCGTACGGACGGTTCGGCCGTCAGAGATCGTCCAGCAGCTTGTCGAGCGCCTTGCGGTGCTCGTCCTGGCTGCCCAGCTCCTTCTGGATCGCGTCGTACAGGGCGTCCGCAGTCTCGGCGACGACCGTCTCGCCGTTCACCATCACGTACGGGGACAGGTAGCATTCGCCGCAGTTGCCCAGGCATCCGTATTCGATCGTCTCGAGGTCCGGCAGCTCGTTCAGCCTGTCGATGAGCCGGTCGGTGCCGTGGTGCGCGTTGCTGACGCAAAATTCAACGACATTCATCGCCATTCTCCTTTCTCGGAGACTTCCATTTTAATTGCGCGCAATTTGTATTATAATAAGCTGAAGAAGGGAGTGGATGATTGTGAGTGACAACGTTAAAGAAGCAACGAAGTACGACGAGGTGCTCGAAGTGCTCGACAAGTTGCGCCCGTTCCTGCAGCGCGACGGCGGCGACGTCGAACTGGTCGACGTCGAAGACGGCATCGTCAAGCTTCGCCTGATGGGCGCTTGCGGCAGCTGCCCGAGCTCCACGATCACGCTGAAGGCCGGCATCGAGCGCGCTCTGCTCGAGGAAGTCGAAGGCATCGAGGAAGTCGTACAAGTATTCTAATATTCCCGCTCGGGAACGTTCGAAGCCCTGCCCTCCGGCTAACGCCGGCGGCGCGGGGCTTCTTTGTGTTTCATTCGTCCTTGGCGCGCCGTACGTTGCTCTTGATCGGGTCCAGGCCGCCTGACACGTCGATCGTATTGCCCGTCACGAAGTCCGATTCGGGCAGGCACAGGAAGCCGATGACGCGCGCCACGTCCTCGCCGGTACCGGGCCGGCCGCGCGGGGATTCCTCGTCCAGCACCCCCGCAGCGTCCGCGATGCCCTTCTCCTTGAAGCTGCCGCGAATGTCGCCAGGGCAGATCATGTTCACCGTGATGCCGCTGGCCGCCTCCTCGACGGCAAGCGTCTTCGTGAAGGAGACGAGCCCCACCTTGGCCGCCGCGTAGACGGCCCGGTGCGGCCAGGATCTCGCCTCGGCCGCATGCCCGAAGCCGAAGTGGATGATGCGTCCCCAGCCCCGCTCGCGCATGCCCGGGAGCACCTGAAGGTCCATATGCATCGTCCCGACCAGGTTGCCGTTCATCAGAAAGTCGATCTCCTCGGCCGAATAGTCGGCGAACAGCTTGCGCTTGCGGATAAACGGCCCCGCGCTGTTGACGAGGATATCGACGCCTCCTAGCCGCTCCTCGGCCGTCCGCACGAGCCGTTCAGCGTCCTCCGCCTTGGCGATGTCGGCCTGCACGGCGACGGCGCGCCTGCCGAGCGCCTCGATCTCCGCGACGACGCGCTGCGCCTCTTCGCGGCTGTGCACGTAGTTCACGGCCACGTCGCAGCCGAGACCGGCCAGCTCGAGCGCGGTCCGCCTGCCGAGTCCCTTGGCGCTGCCCGTGACCAGCGCCGTCCTGCCTGCCAGCTTCTCCACTCGCGATCGCTCCTTAGGCGTGATGCGCCTGTTTCTTCGCCTTTTTGCACATATGGTTAAACACGAGCGCGAGCGTCAGATACACGAGCTCCCAGCCCTCGTTCAGGTCGTCCATGTTCTCATCGATATTCTCGAGATGCGGCTGCTCCCGCTTCACGTTCAGCACCTGCAGCAGGTCGTCCTGGAGCTCCGCGTTCATCTGGTGGATCTCCATGTTGCGCCTTCTGCGCAGCCGGCCCATCGTCTCGCGCCGCGGTTCGTAAACGGCCTCCAGCTTCTGGGCCAGATCGGGATGCAGCCCGTTGTGCCGCATGTTGCGAAGCACGGTGAAGAAGGAGAAGTGGTTCTCCATCCGGTTTTCCGTATCGAGCTCCAGGTACTCGTTCATGAGCGTGCCGAGCTTGTCGAGCACCGAGAACAGACGGATAAACGCATTTTTGTCAAAATAAATATGATTGTAATAATTCAGCCGGTCCTCCGGCGTCATCTCTTCAAAGGAGGTCACGTTCAGCAGCTTCGCGAACCGAAGCGCCGCGTAACGGCTCGACTCCAATTCGTCCAGCGAGCGGAGCAGGCCCTCGGTCCAGATCTGGTACTTGCGAATTCGCGCCGCCTCGACCGAATCCCCGTCCCCCCTGCTCCTGCATCAACAGCGCGAAGCGCTCCATCGCGTCGATCGTATTCCGAAGCGGACCTCCCCAATCGTACGGGGGTTCGCCGAACAAAGCTCGCAGCATCATAGGCCTCCAACCGGCGCGGCATGTATCGAATCGTAAAAATGGAATCGCGCCATTCGCCTATTTTTTTATTGTACCGCAAGAGCGATCCTGTGCTCAAGGGAACGGGAACGACGAAAAGGCTATCGCATTCTCAACGAGAATGAACGATAGCCTTAAAAAATGGTGTTATCTGATTTAGATCAAGCCTGACTTTTGCAGCAAGCCGCTGAATCAGGGTCGCTACCTCAGCGCGGGACACATTGTCCTTGGGCATCAGCTTGCCGCCCTGTCCGGTGACTAGACCCGCTTTTACGGTGCTTGCTATACTATCTAGCGCCCATGCTCCAGCTTGTCCGACATCCGCAAACGCGCTGAGCGTACCGGTCGCATCTGCGTCTCCGTTGAGGGTGGTCAGCCCTGTCAACCTCATTGCCTTGGCGATGACCGCCATCGCCTGCTCACGGGTGAGCTTTTCGTCCGGTCTGAACGTACCGTCCGGGTAGCCCGAGACCAGTCCGTACGCAGACGCCGTCCGAACCGCACTTGCGTACCAGGCGTCGGAGGAAACGTCCAGGTACGAAGCCGTTCCTTCGCCTAACCGAAGCCCAAGCCCGCGCACGATGATTGCTGCGAACTCCGCACGAGTCATATCTGCATTCGGGGCAAATATCGTGTCGCTTACGCCATTGATTACAAGGCGTGACCCCAGGTCGTTTATCGCGCCCTTCGCCCAGTGGTTCTCCGCATCTGCGAAGGTCAAGGGATGCCAGACGACCGTGTAGACGCTATTGGTCAGACTGTTAATTTTGGCGACATAGCGGCCATCCTCTACAATTACCTTAGTGGGCACGTGTCGGATCGAGCCGTCTTCCCCAACGACGACACCGGTCGTAATGCGATTCGGATCGATGCCATCGGGCAGGACGATCATGCGTTCCACGTATCCGTTGAAGCGATCGACAACCGTTCCTTGATCCGCCACTGTCGCGGTGATGGTGAATTCGACTGCCGGCGAAATGAACTGCACCTCTCCCACTGAAGTTGCCGGAACGGCTTCCAGCATCTCTATTTTGACTCGGACGACGATATCGCTCAAAGAAGTGCCCGCTGCAAAATGAGACGCAAGCGAACCGACGTCGATTCGGCTTGCGGGCAAACGGTAGCCGATACCTTCAGAACGGATCTCGAGCACGGCTTCTTTGTCCGCCATGTTGCGAATCAGCTGCGCGTTAAGCTCGCCTGTAACGATGCCCGATCCGTTTTGGACGGGAATCGTCAAAACATAACCGTTCGGCTTGGAAGCCAGCAGCGCTTCTGATTTGGCCGGGTCTAGCTGCACAACCGTCGACTTTTTGGAGCCGATCGCCGTTACGTTAGCTTTAGCCAAGCCGTTTTGCGGAGAGCCGTTTATCAATACGGTCGTACCGGGTTCTGTCTGTTGAACTTCAGTCGGAATCGAGGGAACAGACGCCTCACGAACATTCGCTGCAGACACCGTGACATCGGTCCACGCGACGATTTTGCCGCTTGCGTCAACCTCGGCGATGTATAGATGCTGTCCCGCTGAGACCGTGATATCGCCGTTTGCCGACAGCGTGTCCACATAACCTGCAGTTGCAGCGTCCGTGCCTGCGACCGGGTTCGTCTTGTCGCCAGCTGCGCCGACGATGAACTTCAGCGTGTGGCCGTTGCCCACGCTTGGCAGCGTCGTCGCCTGCGTCGTGCCGGTCGTGCTGCCCGGCGCCCACGCGAAGTCGCTTGCGTTTAGCGGCGGTACCGCTCCAGGCGCTTGCTTGATATTTTCCGCAGCTACCGTCACGTCAGTCCATGCCACGATCTTCCCCGTGGCGTCAACCTCGGCGATGTACAGATGCTGGCCTGCCGTCACCTCGATATCGCCGTTTGCCGACAGCGAATCCACGTAGCCTGCAGTTGCAGCGTCCGTGCCTGCGACCGGGTGTGTCTTGTCGCCAGCTGCGCCGACGATGAACTTCAGCGTGTGGCCGTTGCCCACGCTTGGCAGCGTCGTCGTCTGCGTCGTTCCGGTCATGCTGCCCGGCGCCCACGCGAAGCCGCTTGCGTTTAGCGGCGGTACCGCTCCAGGCGCTTGCTTGATATTTTCCGCAGCTACCGTCACGTCTGTCCATGCGACGATCTTCCCCGTGGCGTCAACCTCGGCGATGTACAGATGCTGGCCTGCCGTCACCTCGATGTTGCTGCTTTCCGTCAGCGTGTTCACGTAGCCTGCAGTTGCAGCGTCCGTGCCTGCGACCGGGTGTGTCTTGTCGCCAGCTGCGCCGACGATGAACTTCAGCGTGTGGCCGTTGCCCACGCTTGGCAGATTCGTCGTCTGCGTCGTGCCGGTCGTGCTGCCCGGCGCCCACGCGAAGTCGCTTGCGTTTAGCGGCGGCACCGCTCCAGGCGCTTGCTTGATATTTTCCGCAGCTACCGTCACGTCTGTCCATGCCACGATCTTCCCCGTGGTATCAACCTCGGCGATGTACAGATGCTGGCCTGCCGTCACCTCGATGTCGCTGCTTGCCGACAGCGAATCCACGTAACCTGCAGTTGCAGCGTCCGTGCCTGCGACCGGGTGTGTCTTGTCGCCAGCTGCGCCGACGATGAACTTCAGCGTGTGGCCGTTGCCCACGCTTGGCAGCGTCGTCGTCTGCGTCGTTCCGGTCGTGCTGCCCGGCGCCCACGCGAAGTCGCTTGCGTTTAGCGGCGGTACCGCTCCAGGCGCTTGCTTGATATTTTCCGCAGCTACCGTCACGTCAGTCCATGCCACGATCTTCCCCGTGGCGTCAACCTCGGCGATGTACAGATGCTGGCCTGCCGTCACCTCGATATCGCCGTTTGCCGACAGCGAATCCACGTAGCCTGCAGTTGCAGCGTCCGTGCCTGCGACCGGGTGTGTCTTGTCGCCAGCTGCGCCGACGATGAACTTCAGCGTGTGGCCGTTGCCCACGCTTGGCAGCGTCGTCGTCTGCGTCGTTCCGGTCATGCTGCCCGGCGCCCACGCGAAGCCGCTTGCGTTTAGCGGCGGTACCGCTCCAGGCGCTTGCTTGATATTTTCCGCAGCTACCGTCACGTCAGTCCATGCGACGATCTTCCCCGTGGCGTCAACCTCGGCGATGTACAGATGCTGGCCTGCCGTCACCTCGATGTCGCTACTTGCCGACAGCGAATCCACGTAGCCTGCAGTTGCAGCGTCCGTGCCTGCGACCGGGTGTGTCTTGTCGCCAGCTGCGCCGACGATGAACTTCAGCGTGTGGCCGTTGCCCACGCTTGGCAGCGTCGTCGTCTGCGTCGTGCCGGTCGTGCTGCCCGGCGCCCACGCGAAGTCGCTTGCGTTTAGCGGCGGCACCGCTCCAGGCGCTTGCTTGATATTTTCCGCAGCTATCGTCACGTCTGTCCATGCCACGATCTTCCCCGTGGTATCAACCTCGGCGATGTACAGATGCTGGCCTGCCGTCACCTCGATGTCGCCGTTTGCCGACAGCGTGTCCACATAACCTGCAGCTGCAGCGTCCGTGCCTGCGACCGGGTGTGTCTTGTCGCCAGCTGCGCCGACGATGAACTTCAGCGTGTGGCCGCTGCCCACGCTTGGCAGCGTCGTCGTCTGCGTCGTGCCGGTCGTGCTGCCCGGCAACCATAAGAATGCTTCCGGGTCCAAGAAGGGCACCATCGCAGGCGCTTGCTTGATATTCTCCGCCAATACGGTGACGTCTGCCCAAGCGACGATCAGCCCGCTTCCGTCTACTTCGGCGATGAAAAGATGCTGATCCGCCGCTACCGGAATATCTTCGTTTGCCGTCAACGTGGACACATAGGCTTGCTCTTCAGCGTTCATCCCTTCGACCGGGTGCGTCTCGCCGCCCTCTGCACCCACAATGAACTTCAGGGTGTGACCGCTATCTATGTTTGGCAGTGCGGTCGCCTGCGTCGAGCCGACCGAGTTGCCCGGCGCCCACGCGAAGTCGCTTAATTCGAACATAGGTACGGGCTTGGGCGTTGTATCCTTAATTTTCACGTTTACGACAGGATCGACACCTGCGCTCATATTCAGACTAAGTGAAAATGTTCCTGTCTCCAACGAGCTTAGAAACGTCTTCTTCACCACAATCTGATTGCCGCTGACCGCATAGTCGGTCCCGGCACTAAGCATCGATTGGTCGATAGAGATGCCGTTAAGCGTGTTTCCGTTTGCCGTTAACGTCAGTAACAGATCTTCTTGCGCGGTCGTATTTTTATCGAACTCCGCTTCGGTCGGCGTCACGGTTGCGTTCACAACGGGCCGCGTGATGACGCGGACAATCGAATTCCCCGAATCCGCGACAACCAGATCGCCTGCGTTGGTCATGGCCAAGCCTTGAGGATTAAAGAGGCGGGTATCCCTCGCTGCCAAGCCGTCGCCGTTGAAGCCTTGGTCTCCCGTGCCCGCGAAGGTCGTGATGGTACCCACCGAATCGACCTTCCGAATCACATGATTCTCCCGTTCAGCGATATAAACATTGCCTGACGAATCCACAGCGATACCCTGCGGCGAAATCAGCGTGGCTGCTGTGGCCGGACCGCCGTCCCCGGCGTCTCCTCCGCCTCCTCCAGCAAAGGCATGGAATTTGCCGTCCATGCCGATTTTCCGTACCTTTTCCCATGTGGAAAAATACAAATTACCGGCTTCGTCGACTGCCAGCGAATTAACCGAACCAATCCCGCCCGATTTCGCCTCCGTTTCGTCGGCGCCTTCCTGATACGATCCATTGCCGGCAAACGTTGTGATAACGCCTTCCGTATCGACCTTTCTAATCCGGTTATTGTACGAATCCACAAAGAACACATTCCCGGCGGAATCAATTGCAATCGCACTTGGACTAGCGATTTTGGCCTCGATGCTCGGTCCTCCGTCACCTGAAAATCCGAACTCACCGTTGCCTGAAATCGTGGTAATCAGGCCACCTTGATCCACCTTGCGAATTCGGGCATTGCCGCTGTCAACGATATACAGATTATCATTCAGGTCTACTGCAATCCCATTTGGAGAAGAGAGCTCGGCCTGATCAGCCGGACCGCCGTCGCCGAAAAAACCGCTGATTCCGGTCCCTGCAATTGTTGAAATAAAACCGGTTGTATCCACTTTTCGTATGCGATTATTTTCGCCGTCCGAAATATACAAATTGCCGCGGGAATCGTAAGCGATGTTGCTTGGAGCTTGCAACTGTGCGTTCAGCGCTTCGTTGCCATCTCCCGAATATCGCGAGGTGCCGTTGCCCGCATAAGTACCGAGTTTGCCGTCCGCCTCGATTACCCTGACCAAATAATTGTCCATACCCTCAGTAAAATAAACTTTGTCACCGTCAACCGCAACGCTCCCTGGATTACTGATCAGGGCAGTCTCGGCATCCTCGCCGTCCGCGGTGTATCCCCCAGAGTTGTGCACGCCGGCTACGGTGCTGATAACTTTAGTGCCTCCGTCAACTTTCCGAATGACTTTACTCAGGGTCGTAATGTACAAATTGCCTGAAGCATCAATAGTCAGATTGCTGGGTACCCCCATTTTCGCCAAAGTTGCCTGGCCGCCGTCGCCTGAATGACCGAACGCGCCTGATCCGGCGTAGACATTGATGACGCCCGTTGTGTCGACCTTGCGAACGCTCCAATTATATGTTTCCGAGATATAGAGATTTCCGCTATGGTCTACTGCAACGTCATTCGGCTCAAGCAGTCTCGTCGCTGTGGCTTGTCCGCCGTTTGCTGTTGGACCGGTACTTCCCATTCCCGCCACCGTATGGATCAGACCCTGCGAATTAACCTTGCGAACCCGATAATTGCTGTTTTCTGCTATATAAAGATTGTCTTGTGCGTCAAGCGCGATCCCGGTTGGGGACAGCATGGTGAGAGTAGCTACCTTGCCCTCACCTTCATAGCCATGTTGTCCATTTCCCGCCACGGTTGTAATGATACCGTCAACGCTTAGTTTACGCACGACGCTATTGCCTAAATCCACGATATAGAGATTGCCGGAACTGTCCAACGCAATGTCGGATGGCCTATTTAATTGCGCGGCGTCTCCCGGCCCGCCGTCTCCCGAATAGCCCGGGAAACCGGTGCCCGCTACGACGGTTTGCAGATCGGTAGACTTGTCGATTCTGCGAATCACGTGATTTTCTTGATCGGAGATGAACACATATTGGCTGTTTATGGCAACAGCGCGAGGAACGATAGCTATTTCGGATTTCAAAACGCCGTTTTTGCCAGCGCCTCCTGAACCCGCCACGATCTTAACGACCGAGTCTTGAGCCGCATGTGCCTGCTGGAGACCAACGACCGGCCACAATCCTAACAAAACAGCGGCAGCCGTCAGTAGGGCAACACTTTTCATGATGATTCTGCGTTTCATCCAAATCTCTCCTACCCATGCATTTTGATTTCCAGCTGCATTTGTCAGCCTGTACATTATAGGGGAGAGCACTGAACAGACGCTTAAA
The DNA here is from genome assembly GCF_029525575.1 of Cohnella rhizosphaerae. Lineage (GTDB taxonomy): Bacteria > Bacillota > Bacilli > Paenibacillales > Paenibacillaceae > Cohnella > Cohnella rhizosphaerae. The sequence goes on along the minus strand of NZ_JAPDIA010000009.1, from coordinate 1,021,209 downwards.
AATTTACAGTGAATTGGAAATTCAGGATCGATAAAGGCGGGATCGCCATTCCAACTTTGTCTTCCTTTGCCCACGCTCCGCGACTATAATAGTACTTGGTGCTCAAAAAAAGCGCCCCACAACCAGATACGAAGGGGAATTCCCATGAGCATATTGAACGTGCAAAACTTAAGCCACGGCTTCGGCGACCGCGCCATCTTCAACGACGTATCGTTCCGCCTGCTGAAGGGCGAACACGTCGGTCTCGTCGGCGCCAACGGCGAAGGCAAGTCGACCTTCATGAACATCGTGATGGGCAAGCTCGAGCCCGACGCCGGCAAGGTCGAATGGGCGCGCAAGGTGCGCGTCGGCTACCTCGACCAGCATTCCTTGCTGCAGAAGGGCATGACGATCCGCGACGTCCTGAAGACGGCGTTCCAGTACCTGAACGATCTCGAGGCCGAGATGAACGGCATGTACGAGCGAATGGGCGACGTGGAGCCCGAGGAGCTCGAGCGCTTGCTCGAAGAGGTCGGCGAGATTCAGGACATATTGAACACGAACGACTTCTACCTGATCGACGCCAAGGTGGAGGAGATCGCGCGCGGCCTCGGACTCGCCGACATCGGACTCGAGCGCGACGTCAACGATCTGAGCGGCGGCCAGCGGACGAAGGTGCTGCTCGCCAAGCTGCTGCTGGAGAAGCCCGACATCCTCCTGCTGGACGAGCCCACCAACTATCTGGACGAGCAGCATATCGAGTGGCTCAAGCGTTATTTGCAGGAATACGAGAACGCGTTTATTCTCATTTCGCACGACATTCCGTTCCTGAACAGCGTCATCAACCTCATCTACCATATGGAAAATCAGCAGTTGTCCCGCTACGTGGGCGACTACGACAACTTCCTGACCCTGCACGAGGCGAAAAAGTCGCAGCTCGAGTCGGCGTACAAGCGCCAGCAGCAGGAGATCGCGGACCTCAAGGACTTCGTCGCCCGGAACAAGGCGCGCGTGTCCACGCGGAACATGGCGATGTCCCGCCAGAAGAAGCTGGACGCCATGGACGTCATCGAGCTGGCCAAGGAAAAGCCGAAGCCGGAGTTCAACTTCAAGGAGGCGCGGACGTCCAGCCGCCTGATCTTCGAGGCCAAGGGTCTCGTCATCGGCTACGACGAGCCGCTCAGCCGTCCGGTCGACCTGCTCATGGAGCGGGGCCAGAAGGTCGCGCTCGTCGGCGCCAACGGCATCGGCAAGACGACGCTGCTGCGCAGCCTGCTCGGCGAGATTCCGTCCCTGGCCGGCAGCGTTGAGCGCGGGGACAACCAATTCGTCGGCTACTTCGAGCAAGAGGTCAAGAGCGGCGCGGACGATACCTGCATCGAGTCGGTATGGCGCGAATTTCCGTCGATGACGCAGTTCGAGGTGCGCGCGGCGCTCGCCAAATGCGGTCTGACGACCAAGCATATCGAGAGCCGCATCTCCGTGCTGAGCGGCGGCGAGAAGGCCAAGGTGCGGCTGTGCAAGCTGATCAACCGCGAATCGAACCTGCTCGTGCTCGACGAGCCGACCAACCATCTGGACGTCGACGCCAAGGAAGAGCTGAAGCGCGCGCTCAAGGCGTACAAGGGCAGCATCCTGCTCATCAGCCACGAGCCCGAATTTTACCGCGAGGTCGCGACCGACGTCTGGAACGGCGAAGCTTGGACGACCAAGGTCATCTAAGCGCAGCCTTTCGCTTTCGCGAGCTGTCCAAGCTCATGAAAATGGCCGACGGGCAGAGGCGCTCGCCCAGCCAGACCAAAAAACGGGATGAGGCAGGAACAAGCCTGCTTCATCCCGTTTTCGCGCTGCAGCTACCGCGTTCCCGTCAATTCCTCCGACAGCATCGCCAGCAGCAGCCCCTGACCGTAGCCCTCCTGCCTTCCGCGAGCGATGACCTGGTACTCGCCCGGGTGGCGCTGCACGGCGGTTCCGCTGGAAACGCCCCGCAGCACGCCTTCTTCATCGACATGCCCGCATACTGCGCGGTACGCCCGTTCTCCCATCGGCAGCCAGCGGCGGTCCAGCCGGCCCAGGCGTACCCCCTTCAGCACCGCATACGCGATGCCGGCAGCCGCCGAAGTCTCGACGTAAGTGCCAGGCTCCGTGACGACGGTCGTCCACAGGCCGGAGAGGTCCTGCTTCGCCTGAAGTCCGCGGAGCTGGCGGGTGACGATGTCCTCGATCTGCGCCTTGTCCCGCGCATGCTTTTCCGGCAGCAGTCCGAGCAGCTCGACGCCGACGATCGCCGCCCAAGCGTTGCCGCGCGCCCACCGGCAGCCGATGACGCTCCCTTTCCCTTCGTCCCATCCGTGATAGAACAGGCCGTCGTTCCCCTGCAGCGCCTCGGCATGCAGAAGGAATTGATTGATGCCTTCTTGCACGGCCTCCTCTCTGTCGAGCATCAGTCCGCTCTCCGTAAGGAACAGTCCCGCCATGAACAGCGTATCCACCCACAGCTGGCCGCCGAAGGCGGTCTCCGTCAGCGTATGCTCGAACGCGCCGTTCGCAAGCCGGGCCGCATCCCGCAGCAAAAAGTTCACCCGGCTCTCCACAAGCGCAAGCGCCCGTTCGTCGTCCAGACGATCCGCAATCTTCATCAGCGCAAAGCACGGTGCCGTCGCGTTGACCGTTTCCTGAATCTGCCCTGCGTCCATCCGCTCGACGTACCATTTTCGCAAAAATTCAAAAATCGCCGTCCGTTCTCCTGCCTCTCCGTAGACGTACAAGCCGTATAACGCCACGCCTTCGCTCCAGTTCCATTCCCTGAGCGGCATCCGCATCGATGCCTCCAGGGCTTTGCCGCCAAGCTGATCGATTGTTCTGGACAAGCAAAGTCCGCCTCCATTCGCAGTTCCCGTTAAGGAAGGATGACCGTATCTATGCTTCCGCCGTCAGCAATCTGCTGCGCGACGTTCACGAACTGGTTGCCGCTAAGCACCTGGCCCTTGATGCCGTCGGTCAACAAGATGCCCTTCGTCAGGTTCTCGAGCACATTGTTCTCGATGACCGTATTGCGCAGTACCGGCGGCGTGGCTACGGTTGCCTCCTTGGCCGATACGTAGATGCCCGGCGTATCCGTCAACAGATTCGCTTTGACGTGATTTTCCCGAATCTCGATGCCGAGCGACTGGATGCCGTAGCCCGACTTCGTGCCGTGAACGCCGAGGCCGTTGTAGAGCGAGGTGGTCAAAATATCTTCGATCTCGTTGCGGTCGAAGCGGACGAAGTAGGACATATTAAAGCGATTCTGACCGGGCACGTGAAACGAGGAGGCGAAGGCGCCGCCGCTCGTCGTCAGGTCGTTGTCCGCGACGACGACATCGATGCCGTTGCCGTATACCTGCATGCCGCCGCCGGTCGAATACACCGTATTGCGGTACATCGTTCCGTTGGCGTTCGGCAGAACGAGAGAAAACTTGCTGGTGCGGTCGGGGACGATATCCCAGTCGCCGTCCGTCTCGATCGTGTTGCCGCTCATCGACGTCACCGCGCGGTACTGCCCGACACCTCGGCCGTCCGTGATGACGACCGACAGACGGCCGTATCGGGTCGGCAGATGGTATCCGCTGGTCGCGCCCGTATTCAGCGGCATGTTCGGCGCCACGACGAGCGAATCAGAAGAAGCGCTCAGCACTTCGCCGAAGTTGAAGTACCCGCCCGGCACCTCCGCCATGACGGCTTCGCCGTCGTTGTGCTTGTGGTCGAGCGTTCCGTTGTGCTCGATCACGTTGTCCGCCAAGTAGTAATACGACCGGACGCTGAACCCGTGGTTGTCGGCATCCGCCTCGGGATGGCCGATCAGATGATTGCCCGTGACGATCGAGTAGGCGCCAAGCGAAGCGGTGACGCCGGTCCCGTATTCGAGCGTGTTGCCGCGCATCGACGAATACTCGGTCACATAGTTGCTCGTAAATGTCGCGCCGTTGCCGCTGAATTCATTGTCGTCGAACAGCACCCGCTCCTTGCCGACGATGACGGTGCCCGTTCCTCTGCCCGCAAGCGGCTTCGTCAGCGGCGCGTCGATTCGTACCCCTTTTACGAAAATATTCGAGGCCGTACGGTTATCCTGATCGTAGACGGCGTCTCCCCACACGTGTCCGAGCCATAGATAGACATCCGGACTGATCGTCTCGTCCTGCATCGTCAGCGTCAGATCGGCGACGCCCTGTCGGCCGACCGTCTGGCCGTCTCCCTTCGACTCGATAAAATTGGTCGTACCGTTGCCGCTGTATGCCAGCACCGATCCTGCGGCATCCTCGCCGCGCAGCACGACATCGGCCGGCAGCTTCAGCGTCTTCGTCACGTAGCGGCCTTCAGGTACGAGCACGACGCCCCCGCCCGCGGTCTTCACCGCGTCGATCGCAGCCTGGATCGCCGCCGTGTCTTCGCCCGCATCGTCCGCCACCGCGCCGTAGTCCGCGATCGAATACGTCCGGCTCCAATTGAAGCCGTCGGCCCAGGCGACGCCCATCTCGAGCGGATCGTAGACGGCGCCTTGCACGGACAGCGTCTGCCCGCTCGACAATCTCGCCCAGGCATCGGCGGACGAATGCCGTGCCTCCACCCAGTATTCGCCTGCCGGCGTCAAGTCCGAGTCGAACGTGATCGCATACGGATCGACATCGTGCACGTCCGCCGCATAGGCGGCCGCCGTCGTCGTATCGACCAGCCTCACCTGCGCTCCGCCTCCCGCGCCGCCGAATTCGGACGGATCGAAGTTGCGGCCGACCAGCGTGATCTCAAGACCGGGCGCCGTCTCATACTCCGAGATAAATTGGGGCCTGGCGAGATTGACCCGGATCGGATCGCTCCAGCCCCACTCGTTCCTGATCCAGACGCGCAGCGTGCCGGCATCTGCCGTATCCGGCAGACGAGTCACCGCATAATACCCGTCCTCGTCGGACTGTACGATCGGGAGCGGCAGCGCGCCGGCCGGCGGACCGCCGGTCGGAATGCCGTCGCCTTCCGCGTAGACGGCTTCCTGGTCGTCTTCGTACAAGCCGTAGCCGTCGAGATTGAGCAGCTCTCCCGGCTTGACAGCATCGGACGCCTTCAATACGACCGGCGGCCGCTCCCACGCCTCGACCTCCACCGTCAGCGGCGACTCGTCTTCGGATCCGTCCAGCGTCAGCGTATCGCTGCCCTTATATACGGCATGGACGGCATAGCTGCCGGCATACGGCGGCGCATAAGCGAGCGACGCTACTCCGTAGGCATCCGTGACGGCCGTCCCGATCGTGCCGTCGATCCAGGTCCCGACATACGGGCCGCGCAGCTCGAAGGCGACCGTCTCGCCTGCGATCGGCGTATGGTCGTCGCTCCGCGACAACGCGGCGGAGATCGCGATGCTCGTGCCCGGCAGCACGTCCGTCCAGCCCGTCGTCGTCAGCGACAGCGCCGTCGCATCGTAGACGGGCGTGTTCGCCGTCACGGTCGCCGACGCCTCCGACAGCTTGCCTCCCGCCGCGCTCCTCAGCTTGTACAAATAGGCGCTGCCCGCCGACAGCCCGGTGTCCGTATACGTGTCTGCGCTGCCGCTCAGAACGGCCAACTCGCTGTACTGCGCTTCGGTCGGTCCCTTGCGCCAGACGCTGACTCCGCTCGCCGGCAGACTGTTGTCCCAGGTCAGCTCCACCGTCCGTCCGGAGACGGTCGCCGCGACGTCGGAGACGCCCAGCGCGGGCATCGCGTCGAAAAAGAACCCGCTCAGAACGGCCTGATTGTTCGTGCCGGTCTTCAAGATTCGCACGCGGAAGCTGCCGCTCACTTCGTATAGCGCGTACACGCCGCTCTTGGTGTCGATCAGTCGGCTGTCGAGCAGCTGGCCCGCCGTATCGCGCAGCTCGATCGTCTGCGGCGCGGTATTCGAGTAGCTGGCCGCATAAACGGCGAACAGATGCTTGGCGGTACCTGTCAGCGTGAACGAATACTGGATCGCGGAATAGTCGTAAATCTGGATCGCCTTGCGGACCGTTCCTGCGGCGTTTGTCGGCGCGGTAGGGTCCGTACTCGGATTGGCCGTCACATTATAAGTGCCGCTGTCCATCGTATAAGCGCTTACATAACTCGGCAGACTCGCCAGATCGGCAGGCTTGTAAGCGGGAAAGCCGGGATCGCGTCCCGATGCGGAGGTCGCCGTGAAGAAAGGCAGAATATAGCCTTCCCCGCCGTAATTCCCTACCCAGCTGCCCTTCGCCGTCGTGTTGACGCCGACGAATTCGGCGGTCGTCGCGGGCGGATCGTCCGCATAGGCCGGCGAGCTGCCCGGCAAGGGCAGCGACAGCACCAAGGTCAAGCACAGCAGCAAGCGGATCAAGCCAAATCTTTCGATTCGCATCTTTATTCCTCCGCATCCTAAATTATGGTTTTGGATGTATAAAAGGGCAAAGCCTCTATGTCCAGACCGTCGGCCGATAAAGGCAGGCAGCGCCTCTCCTCGCGGCCGCCGCCGTCACCGGAGATCGCCATTACGCCTTCGCTCGCCGGACTGTACGCGCAGTACAACCGGCAGCCTCCGCATTCGTAACGGACCCGGCGCGTATAGGTGCCGCGATTGTGCGGACTCGTCGTCAAGCGATCCTCGACGACAGCCGAGCCGGCCATGCGGCAAAAGGCTTCAAAGTCTCCGTCCTCCCGCTCGCTGCCGATCGTAGCGACGAATCCGTTGCCGGTCAGCAGCAGTTCTCCGCGCGAAAAGACGCGCGGCGTTCCCTCGTAGTTCAAGAAGGTCACTGCGGTATAGTCCGTCCTTCGCTCCACCCGGACGGCTGCGCGGCGTCCCGCGTTCGTCTGCAGCAGCGGGAGGTAGGCCATATACACCTGGCCATGCCTGATGAAGACGGGGCAAGGCTCCACGCTCTCTCCCTCGCCATCTCCCAAGACTCGATCTCCCAGTCGGATCTCGTCGATCTCGGAGCCGCCTGTCGGGATCAGCAGGGACAGGCCCAGGCTGCCGATGGCGCCCCTCGCCGCAACCCGGGGCTTGTAAAGCATCATCGCCGTCCGGCCGCTCAGCAGTCCCAGCTTGCGGCCGTCGTCCGGCACCAGATATGTCGCGCCGAGCGCATCGGGCAGACCGCCGTCGATCCGGAATCTAGCGAAGACCGCCCCTACCTCCTCCACCGATCGGACCGTCCTTCCCTTCGGGCTGTACAGCACGTGGAAGGAATCGGTCTGATTGCCGCTGTGAAATTCATGCCGGGCAACGCCGATCGCATAATCCTCGGCCATCCAGGTGCTGGACGTTGTCACGACGGCTGGATATTCGGTCGGCGCATGATCGCCGTTCGCCGCCTGCGGCGAGATATCGGTCGGCGCATCCGAAGACGGACCGATCTCCGCCGTTCCGCTCGTCCTGTAAGGGAACGGCTTGTGAAGCGCGTGGCCGATCAGAAGCTTGGGACAATGGTAGTCCGCCGCCAGCAGCCAGGCGGCGCTGACCTGCATAAAGGCCAGATTCTGATGCAGGATCTGATGCGGGCTGAGATCGTCCGCGAACAGCGTATTGCCCGGATGAATCGGCAGCAGGTCGCCCAGTACGGCGTACAGTACAAAATGCGCCTGATGGACATGACCGGCCGAATCTACGGTATAGGCGCGCGAATAAGGCCCGGCGATGTTGGACAAGCGCGGGTGATAGTGGACCATCACGTCGGTCCACAGCCGCTCCTCGCACTGGAGCGCCAGCCGGCGTACGGCTGGGTCCGCCGTCAGCTCGGACAGCTCCGCGAGCGCGCAAAGCTGCACGGGCGTATAGGTTGGACTCGTGAACTCGGAGGCGAAGCCCCGTCGTTCGAGCATTTCCGTCAGCTGCGCCAGGCGCCGCTCGCCGATCCGCCGCAGCCGGTCCATACCGTAGCGCTCGCCTCCGATGACGGCCGTCGTCGTCGCCATGCAGGGAAAGTTGTCGTTGACGCCGACAAAGTCGTGCTCCGGCTCCTCGAAAGCCGGCAGAACGCCGGCCATATAGTCATCCAGCGCGCGGCGCGCCGCTGGCGTCAACTGCGTCTCGTGCCGGGCGAGCAGCTGCAGGACCGACATCGGAGCGAAATGGCACATCCCGTAATCCGCCGACTCCAGAATCCGGTTCGCCCGCGCCGCCTGTGCTTCGCCGCCCTGCCGCAGACAGGCTGCAGCGTACCAGATATGCTCGCGGAGCCCGGGGACTTCGGGCGTGGCCGTCCAATTTCCCGCTTCATCGAAGTAGCTCATCGCATTGCGGGCCGTCGCGCGGTCGATCAGGCTTCGCCTGCCGGCCAGTCCCGGAGGCGGATGTCCCGCTGTCGTCGATTCCATCGTATTGACTCCTTTCGCCCACTCGCGCCTGAATTATTTATTTTGCAGACTGCTGTAAAGCGCGTTCGCTTCCTCTTCCAGCTGACTGCCGCCCTTCGCGTTCCATTCCTTCACGAATGCGTCGAAGTAGGAGAGCGGCTCCTGCCCCATGATGATCTTGACGTATGCCTCTGTCTTGAGCTTGATCAGATCGGGCCAGTACTTGCCGGAAGACGGCAGCAGATCGGCCTTGCCGAACAGGTCGACCATCGGCTTGTTGCCCGTCTTGTAAATGTTCAGCACATCTTTGTTGTAGTACTTTTCGACCAGTTCGAAGTTGCCCTGAGACGCCCAGAAGGTCGCGCCGTTGGTCGGATCCGCGATGCCTGCCTCCTGCAGCTTGGCCATGTCCGTATAGACGCCGATCCGATTGAGTCCCGACGCTGCGCCGACCGCCGGATCGACGTAGTCGTAATGAACGCCCTGCTCTCCCCAAGCCAGCGCCAGCCACGTCTCCTCGTCGTTCTGAATCGTATCCATTATCTGCAGAATGCGCTGCATCTTCTCCGGCTCCTTCTCCAGCTGCTTGCCGAACGCCCAGATATTTCCTGCCGAGCCCCATGCCCAGCCGCCGGATTGACCGTTTGGCCCTGTCGGCAGTTCCGCAAAATCGATCTTGCCCGCCGGATCCACTTGATGAATGGCGTTGATGAGCGAGCTCGGATCGTCCTCGCTCGTGGCGGTAGCCAGCGCATTGTCCAGGTAGGCGAACTTGCCGGAATTGAACTTGGCGCCCAGATCCTTGCCCGTGACGAACTCGGGCTCGATATAGCCGGCCTTATGCCACTCCGCCAGCTGCGCCAGCGCGGCCTTCGCCTCGGGCTGCGTCGCGCCGTTGACGACATGTCCGTCCTTCAGCGACCACTGCGTCGGCATGATCCCGAATGCGCCGAAGATCGTCGGAAATTGATTGTAGTAGGAATTGCCGTTGCTGCTCATGCCGTAGACGCCAATCTTCTTGAGCGCGGCGAACGCCTGCGTCATCTCGTCGATCGTCTTCGGCAGCGCGGCGATGCCCGCCTTCTCGAGCAGATCGGTGCGCCATACTTGCTTGGAGTGGAACTGGCCGTTGAAATACATCGTCGGCAGTCCGTAATTTTTGCCGCCTACGTTCGAGTAATACCACCCTTGCGGCGCATCCTGGTCCAGCTTCTTTTTCGTATTCGGCGCATACTGCTCGATCATCTCGACCGGCACCTCCGCGATCAAGCCTTGCGCGGCATACTTGCTCAGCTCGGCAGGATCCATGACGATCATAACGTCAGGCACGTCGCCCGTAGACACCATGAGCTGCTGCTTCTGCTTAAAATCGTTGCCGGATATCGGATACACTTTCTCCAGCTTGATATTGAACTTGCTCTCCAGCACCTGCTGGCCGTAGGAATGCTCCTGGATCAAGCCGGGCAGATTCATCCAATCCACCTTGAGCAGCGGCTGCTCGGCAGCGGAGCTCTGCGTGCCGGACGCCGCCGGAGCGGAGGACGATGCGCCTTGCGTGCCGGAGCTCTCATCGTTCGAAGCGCAGCCGCCGAGCAGAAGCGCGCCCGCGAGCAGTCCGGCGCCGGTTCCCTTTCGCCAGGCTCGCATATTTTTGCTTTCTCTGTACATCGTTGGACCTCCCTCTAAATTTAGATTGCAAGATTCGTTCGTTATCCTGCTCATGTTTTGTGGCTAACCCTTTACCGAGCCGAGCATGATGCCTTTTACGAAAAAACGCTGGATGAACGGATAGACGAGCAGAATCGGCAGCGAGATGGTCATGATGATCGCAGCCTTCAGATTTTCCGGCACGATAGCCGACATGTCGTCCAGTCTGAACTCAATGGCCAGGTTGGTCGAAGCGTCCACCACATGATGCCGCAGATACAGCTGGAGCACCTGTTTCGAAGCGTCGTTCAAATAGATCATCGCGTCGAACCAGGAATTCCAGTGCATGACCGCCGCCCACAGCGCGACGACAGCAAGTACCGGCGTGGACAAGGGCAGGACGATGCGCGCGAAAATACGAAGCTCGCCGGCCCCGTCCATCTTGGCCGACTCCGCCAGCTCGGGCGGGATCGCCTGAAAAAAATTGCGCAGCACGATAAGGTTGAAGCCGGACACCGCCAGCGGCAGAATCAGCGCCCAATAGCTGTCGATCATCCCCAGGTTCCGAATGAGCAGATACATCGGGATCGTCCCGCCGTTGAACAGCATGCTGAAGACGATCAGCTTGACGAACAGGCCGCGGTGCGGGAAAGACGGCCGCGACAGCGGATAAGCGGTCAGACTGCAGAACAGCAGCACCGTGACGACGCCGCCGGCGGTCCGCAGCAGCGTGTTCCCGTAAGCCCGGTACAGGGCGGGATCGGTCAACACCTTGGCATAGGCCGCGGTCGTCGGATCCGTCGGCAGCAGATGCAGGCCGATGCGGTTAATATCGGCAGGCTCGCTGAGCGAGATGGTAAATACGTACAAAAACGGATACAGCGTCGTTAGTCCGAGCAGCGCCAGCAGCGCGATATTGCCGGCCTCGAACGCCTTCTCCCAGGCCGATCGTTTGTACACGGTCTCCTCTCCTCCTAACGGGCCGTTACCACAGCCCCTGATCTTTGTCGTACAGCTTGACGAGCCGGTTGCTGAGCAAGACCAGCAGCAGCCCGAAAAAGGAGGTGAACAGCCCCGCCGCCGCGCCAAGCTCGAAATCCATCGTCTGCAGCCTGCGAAGTACGTACGTATCCAAAATATCCGCGGCTTCGGTATTCGTCGGCAGCGTCAGATTGTAGATCTGGTCAAAGCCCACCGACAGAAAATGGCCGATGTACAGCAGAAACATCGTCACGATCGTCGGCATGAGCGAGGGAAGCGTAATATGCCAGATTCTGCGGAAGCGTCCCGCTCCGTCGGCCACCGCCGCCTCGTACAACGTCGGATCGATGGACGACAGAGCGGCGAAGTAGACGATGGAGCCCCAGCCGACGCCCTGCCAGACGGCCGATGCCGTGACGATGCCGTAGAAGTAATCCTGACGCATGATCAGGTTGTCGGGCGGCTCCAAACCGAACATCCGAATCAACTGACCGAAGCCCCCGTCTTCGCCGAAGAACGAAAACATGATGCCCGCAAGAACGACCCAGGAGAAAAAGTAAGGGAGATAGGAAACCGTCTGGATGAACCGGCGAAAGAACACTTGCCTGACCTCGTTCAGCAGGATCGCCAGCAAGATCGGAGCCGGGAATGCGACGATCAGTTTCAATACGGCGATGATTGCCGTATTCCGCAGCGCCTTATAAAAGTCGTTCCCCGCGAACAGACGCTCGAAATGAGCGAAGCCTACCCAGTCGCTGGCCCATATGCCGTCGAGCACTCTGTACTGCTTGAATGCGATCAGTATGCCGTACAAGGGCACATAGCTGAACAGAAAGAATAGCGCGAAGCCGGGCAGAAACATCAGCAGCAGCCCCTTGTGCTGCCTGTAGACGCGCAGTTGAGGCATGGTCCGCGCCATGCTCTTGCCGCGACGTTCATGGCGGCTTGCGCCTGCGGATGCGGCCGGCGCTTTTGACATTCGAATATCACCTCCAGGCGCTGTCGCGCTGTGATTAAGCGCTCTCATCGTAGACCGGCGGATCATTCCAATGCGATATTCCATTTATAAGCGGCGAAAAAGCGCTGAAAGCAACGGAAAAACCGCCTAGGATCGGCGGTTCGGTCGGTCGGTTAACGATCGGCTATCGATCCGGAATCGGCGGTAAGCTGTTGTCTGTATTCTCCCGGCGTCATGCCTTCTAGCTTCTTGAACGTGCGGATCAAGCTGCTGCGCATTGTTGTAGCCGGTCTCCAGCGCGATCTGGCCGATGCTGAGCTCTCGAACCGCAAGCAGCGCCTTGACGCGCTCGATCCGGTATCGCGCCACGTAAGCGACAAAATTCTCGCCGTGGCGTTCCTTGAACAGCTGGCTGACATAGGAAGGCGTGACCCGGAAGCGGTCGGCCAGATCGCCGAGCGACAGATCCTCCCGGTAGTGCGCATGGACATAATCCGTCATATGGATAAGAATTTCCTGCGTTCGCCGCGAGCGCAGCGCGCCGATCTGCTTGCCCGCGGGCAGCAGCAGTTCGCCGAGCATCTGCTTGCGCAGCCGCTCGGCGTCCGGCGCGCGGAACAATTCGTCGTACGGATTGCGCTGATTCAGCAGAACGGAAGGATCGATGCGATATTGGAGCAGCAGGTTCGCGAGCGTGACCATCAACTGAAGATACATCGTTTTGATGTAGCTTAAGGGAGACGGCCGGGCGATCAGCCGGCCGTGGAAGCGGCCGAGGGCCGCCTCGATCTCCGCCTCGCTTCCGTTCTTGACCGTCTCGAGCACTTCTTCGGCCTCGGCCGACGGATAGTGGGGGGAAGCCGGTCTCATCGATCCCCATGGAATCATAGGAAACGACGCCTCCTTCGGACCTCAGCCATTCGAATTCGAGCAGATGCAGCGCATCCTGATAGGACTGGCCGACCAACTGAAGGGAGTCGGCGGTTCGTCCGATCCCGATCGTCACCGGCTCCTTCAGCAGCGTCGCGACTGTGCTGCGCAGCGCCTCGGCTTCATGCAGCAGCTCGACGGCCGTCCACGAGGACGGAATGTTCAGGATCGCCGCGATCGTGCGGTTCACAGCTACCGTTTCCACAACGGCGCTGTCCCCCAGCAGCTCCTGCGCGATATTGCCGATCGCGAAGCCAAGCAGGCGCTCGTCCCCCTGGCGGAAGCGGGAATCTTCCTTCGCCGTGCCGATCCGGATCGCGAGCGCGGCGAAGCTAGGATAGCCGAAGAGACCGGCAGCTCCCGCCCGGTTCTGACCGTCGTCCATCGGGGCGAGTCGGCCGAGCACCGCCGACAGCAGGAAGTGCTCACGCAGCAGCGGGAGCCGCTCATGCCACTGAGAGCGAACGTCGTCCATCTCCTTGATCAGTCCGGACACGCCCGCTTCGATCCTTCTGAAAAAATCGGAGTGCTCGTCCGCGGGCGCCTCATCGCCCGTCAGCTCCCGCGGTCTGCGCACCAGCAGAAGAATCCGGCCGATCGGCCCCTGAATGCGAAAGTAGCTGATCAGCGACAGCAACAGCGCAAGCGTCATGAGCGCAGCCGTGCCGATCAGAATGGCGTGCTTGAGCTGAACGACGCTGCGCGTCGGTTTCTCCGCAGGTATCGCCATGACGTACGTCCATCCGTTGCGCGGCGTAACTTCGGCGGTCACGTATACGCTGCCCAGATCGGGGCCGAGCCTGACGGTCCTCGTCCCTTCGCTCGTCCCTGCCGGCAACAGCGAAGACAGCCGTTCGGGCGAAGCATCCTTCAGCATGCCCCCGCCGACGATCGGCACGCCGTCCTCCGTAAAGATCGCGAGGCCGCCGTCCGTGTCGAACGGATAGCGCTCCATGAGCGACTTCAGATGCGCCAGACTGACGTTGACGATGAGCGCCGCTTCCATCCGATCGTAGAACACCGGCAATATTTTAATATAAGTCAGCACGGGCGCCCGATAGCTCGCCGACACCTGCATCAGGCGCGGCGGCAGCCATGCGTCCTGCCGCTTCTCGGAGACGATCTGCGCAAGCCCGTTCAGCCAGTTGACGTCCAGCAGCGCGCCCGGAATGACCGCCCCCTCCTCGGGAATCGAGGAGATGATGCGCGGGCTGACGACGGTCCGCTGCGCCGCATGATAATAGTAGATCGAATCGACCGCATCGTTGCCGTTGGAGAAGTTTTGCAGATGATTGTTCAGGCTGTTGACCGTCAACAGCGTGCCAAGCAGCGGCTGCCGCCCGATCGCGTCCAACGCCGCCACATCCGGCAGCAAAGCCACGATCCCGGCGGACTGCTCGATCTGGAACAAGCGGTCGTCGATCTCGCCCCCGATCTGCTTCAGGGCTACCGAAGAAGAACGGTTCACCTCGCGCTCGATGATCGCAATACCTCGTACGTAGATCAGTGTCCCGAAGCCGCCGACGGGGATGCAGGCGATCAGCAGCATGATGACGATTAACCGCAAATTGATTCTGTTCATGAACGCCTTTGCCTTTGCCTTCGCCAAGCCTTCGACGCCCCCTGTCGTATCCGCAGGGCATGTCCGTCCTACCCGCTTCGCCCTGTATCGCACCTATATTAGCACGGCCAGGCATTCCACTTGAACGTGCTTTTTTTTAAGTATTGTAGAATATCCGATTATTTGTTATGTTCAGCGAGGAGTTTTGTAACTGGGGGTTGCGATCGTGAGCGTTACTTCGATTCTGCTTGGACTTCTGCTGTTGCTCAATATGGTGTTCGCCGTATTCGTCGTCTTCCAGGGCCGAAGGGATATCGGCTCGACTTGGGCATGGCTGCTTGTGCTGTACTTTATTCCGATCCTCGGATTTATTATGTATTTGTTCCTCGCGCAGGACTATCGCAGAGTGAAGCTGTTCAAATGGGGCGACTTGGACAAGATCGGTATCCGCAATCTGTCGCAGGCGCAGCTCGATTCGCTCGGCTCGCCGGATACGACGCGGTCGCTCGGCGAGAGTGCCGCACGGCACGCCGACCTGATCCATCTGCATCTGAAAGGGAGCCGGGCGCTCTGGAGTCGGGACAATGAAGCGGAGCTGCTGACGGACGGACGCGCCAAGTTCGACCGGCTGCTGGCGGATATCGCCGCGGCGAAGGAAAGCGTGCATTTTCAGACGTATATTTTCCGCTGCGACGAGCTTGGCATGTCCGTGCTGAAGGCGCTGACCGCCAAGGCGAAGCAGGGCGTCAAGGTCCGCCTCCTGTATGACGAGCTGGGCTCCAGAAGATTGAGCAAGCGGATGCTCAGGCCGCTGATCGAGGCGGGCGGAGAGGCCGCCGCCTTCTTCCCCTCCCGCTTCCGATTCATCAATCTGCGGATGAACAACCGCAATCACCGCAAGTTGGTCATCGTGGACGGCCGGCTTGGATATATCGGAGGCTTTAACGTAGGCGACGAATATCTGGGCCTCGATCCGAAGTTCGGTTACTGGCGAGACACCCATCTGCGCGTACGGGGCTCTGCCGTGCACAGCATGCAGACGCGCTTCATCCTCGACTGGAATCAGGCCGCGCGCAAGCACGATATCACCTACACGCCGGAGCTGTTCCCCGAGGACTCGCCTGCCGGCGACGTCGGCATGCAGATCGTGGCGAGCGGGCCCAATTCCCGGCTGGAGCATATCAAGCAGGGCTACATCAAGATGATCGCGTCGGCGAAGCATTCGATCTATCTGCAGAGTCCGTACTTCATCCCCGACGCCAGCTTGCTCGACGCGCTGCGGATCGCCGTGCTCTCCGGCGTCCACGTGCACGTCATGATCCCGGACAAGCCCGACCATATGTTCATCTACTGGGCGACGCTCTCCAATATCGGGGAGCTGCTGGAGATCGGCGCCAATGTCTATTTGTACAAAAACGGCTTCATTCACGCCAAGACGCTGGTCGTGGATCAGGAGATCGCCTCCGTCGGCACCGCGAACACCGACGTCCGCAGCTTCAAGCTGAACTTCGAGGTCAACGCGTTCGTTTACGATGCCGACGTCTCCGTTCGCCTCGTCGAGGCGTTCAAGCAGGATATCGCCGTGTCGGAGCTGCTTACGATCGAGAAATACCGCAGCCGGCCGCTGCGGATCAAGTTCAAGGAAGCGATCTCGCGGCTGCTGTCGCCGATCCTGTGAGACGAACGCCAAAAGCGCCAGGGAAGTCTCCCTGGCGCTTTTTCAATATAAAGCCCGCTTAAACTGAAAAGCTGTCGGTCATTTTGCGGAGCTCGTCCGATACGCGCCTCAGCTCTTCGGACGTCAACGCGAACCGTTGCATCGCCGATTCCTGCTCCGTCGCCATGGCCGCCATCTGCTCGACGAACGCCGAATTCTCCTCGGCGACGCGGTTGATCTCCCGGCTGGAGCGAACGACCTGCGCGCTATCCTCCGAGATCCGCTCGACGGACGCTGCCACTTCGCCGATGCGAACGGCCAGCTCGCCCACGCCGCCGATGATGCCCCGGACGCGCGCGCCCGCTTCGCGAACGGAAGCCGCGCCTCCGGACACGGCCCCGCCGCTGTCCTCGATCAATCCCGAGATATGCCGAATGCCTCCGTTCAGCCTGTCCAGCGTGGCATGAATCTGCTTGGCGGACTCGGCCGTCTGCTCGGATAACTTGCGGATCTCCTCCGCGACGACGGCAAAGCCCTTGCCGTGCTGCCCGACTCTCGCCGCTTCGATCGCCGCGTTCAGGGCGAGCAGGTTGGTCTGCGTCTGGACATCCGCGATATAGCCCACGGTCGCCTGAATCCGGTCCGACTCGCCGGCCAACGCCTTTACGCCTTCACGGATTCGGCCGAACGCGCGCTCGATGTCGTCGATCGCCTCCCCCGGATCGACCGACGTGATAGCCGCTGGCGTCAGCCTCTTCCCGCGTGTGCGCGGCCAAATCCGCCACCTCTCGCGCCGTGCCCGAAGCACGTCCGAGCGCCTCGGCCGTCTCCGTCATCACGGCGGTAATCTCCTCCACCTGCGCCACCTGCTGCTCGGTGCCGGACGCTACGCGCTGAACCGCGCTGCCGACCTGCCCGTTGACATCCAACGCGCCATCCGTCCCCTGTTGAATTCGCCCGGCGACCTCCGACAGCTGGACGGCACGGCCCTGAACGGCGCCGATCATCGTCTGGAGCGAGGCAAGCAGCGCATTGGTCTCCGTCCCCAATTCGCGCATCTCGTCCGACGTCCTGACCTCGATGCGCCGGGTAAGATCGCCGCCCGCCCCCCGCGATCTCGGAGACGGCGGACGTTACTTTGCGAATATTTTGCGTCACATGCCGCGAGACGAGCCACGCGAATAGCGCCGCAAAAGCGACAAGACCGCCAAGCATCGCGAATAGCAGCCGTTGGAGCCGATCGTTGCGCTCGGCGAGCGCGCCGATCCGCTCGTCCATCATATACTTCTCGGCCTGGCGCAGCCGCGACAACTGCTCGCGCATGCCGTCCATCTGCTTCTGCGCGGACTCGCCGAAGAGCGCGGCGCGCAGCTCGTCGAGGCTGAGCGCGGGGGAAGGCTGCGCCATCCGCGCTTCCGCGCCGCTCATCCATTGTCCCACCGAACCCGCCACGCTGGACAGCCGGCTAAGCTGCTCCGGCTCCGCCGCAAGCAAGCTTCGCAGCTGCTCCTCGCTCCGCTTCCACGTGCCCGCCGCGCTCTCGTATGCCCGGCCGGCGCCCTCTCCTCCGGTCGACACATGCTCGCGCAGCGCGGCGTCCATGTCGAACACGCTCTTGTCGATCTGATAGGTCAACACCTGAATGTTCAGATCCCGCCCCGTGACCGCGTCGATCTCCTGCTGCAGCCGATCGATCGTCCGGGATACGGTCAACAGCGCTGCGGCCAGAAAAACCAGCATCGCGGCATAGCCGATCACGATCTTGACGGCGATCGTAAAACGAAAGGGCAGCCTGCGTCCAAATCCGGATTCCATCTTCTCTGCCGTCAATCCCTCTCCTGGACATAACGGCTGCTAAGCGTGCCGATGCCCTCGATCGAGACGTCCGTCACGTCGCCGTCCCGCAGCCAGACAGGCGGCGTTCTGCCCATTCCGACGCCCGGCGGCGTGCCAGTGCTGATGATGTCCCCTGGCTCCAGCGTGATCGTGCGCGACAGGAACGAGATCAGATAGGGGATGTCGAAAATCAGCTCTCGCGTATTGGAATGCTGTAAGATCGTCCCGTTCAACGCGAGCGAGATGTCCAGCCTGCCGGGATCCGGGATTTCGTCGGCCGTCACGACGCAAGGTCCCATTGGCGCGAACGTGTCGATCGCCTTGCCGCGCGTCCACTGGCCTTCTTTTAATTGGAGATCCCGTGCGCTCACGTCGTTGACGATCGTGTAGCCGAAAACATGCGCCATCGCGTCTTCCCGCGCAACCTTCTTGGCGCGCCGGCCGATGACGACGGCGAGCTCCGCTTCGTAATCGCATTCCTTCACTTCGGCGGGAATGACGACCGCTTCGCCGGGTCCGACGATCGAATTCGCGAATTTGGGAAACAGCACCGGCACACTTGGAACCGCCATATTCGACTCTGCCGCATGATCTCTGTAATTGAGTCCGATAAAAATCATTTTGTCGGGCTTCAAGATCGGCGCGCGCAGGACGATATCGTCGGCGGCAAAAAGCGGCGCGTACGCCGGCGAGCGCGGAAGCTCCGCTCCGCTTGAGGTTTCCTCGATCAGCGACTTCAGCTCCATGCCTTCCGCGAACAAGCGCACCTGTCCGTCATTCTCCAGCACGCCCAGCGACACGCGCCCGCTCGGATCGTCTTTCTTCGTAAATTGCACCCACTTCAACTCGCAATCCCCCCCTCGTTCATCTATCGCCGCCCGAGTCCCCGACCGGCTACACCAAGTCTATCGGCTGTCCGAGCTTCGCGGAGCGGACGATGGCGTCCGCGACCTCGATGCCGTGAATGGCCTCTTCGAACGACACGATCTCCGGCATGCGTCCGCTCAGCGCGCATTCGGCGATGTAGCCGAGCTGTTCCTTGAGCGCGCCGATGATACGGCTCCCTTGCTTGCGGTGGACCGACAAGTCCGTCGAGGTGCGCCCCCCGAACGCCCAGCAGCTGGACGCCCGCTGCGTCCGTATCGAACTGGACCGTCCCCTCGGTGCCGATGACTTCCGTATAGTCGTTGATGACGACGCCCGCCGCGTCGTGCGTCATCCAATTGCTGTGCAGCACCGCCAGCATCCCGTTCTCGAACCGGAGCTGCGCCCAGAGAATCTCCGGCGTCTCGCTTCCGGACAAGCTGCATGCCTCGGCCGTCACGCGTTTCACGCGGCTGCCCGCGTACCAGATCGCCTGATCGAGATCGTGGATCATCAGCTCGTAGACCGTATGCGTCCTGCGGTACGTGCCGAACAGCGAATGATTGCGCGAACGCTTCATGTAAATGGAGGCCGGCCGCCCGAGCGCGCCGCTCGCGATCAAATCGCGTACCTCGGCGTACTTAGGCTCGAACCGCAGCAGATGACCCGGCGCGACGAACCGCCCGTATCGGCGCGACGCCTCGAGCATCTGCGCGGCTTCCGCCGCGTCGGTCGCGACCGGCTTCTCCACCAGTACGTGCTTGCCGGCCGCGAGCGCGGCCAGCACCGGGCGCAGATGCTCCTTTTCATAGGTAACGACGCTGACAAGCCCGATCCCTTCTTCGCGCAGCAGCTCATCCGCCGTCTCGCACACCCGCTCGATGCCGAGCTCCCGCGCGCGATCCCGTCTGCCGGGCTGCGCATCGCAAACTGCGGCCACCTCGACGAACGGAAGCGCACGGTACGCCTCCAGATGACTTTCGCCCCAACTGCCGAATCCGATAATGCCGACCTTGAGCTTTTCCATGCCTTTACGCTCCCTCCATCCGGAGAAACAACTTGCCTTGCCTGACGCGGCCGCGAACCAGATCTTCGAACGCCCGGCCGCCTTCGGCAACGGACAGTCGATCGGTCCAGCCTTCCTCGGTCACTCGCCCCTCCTCCAGCAGCCTGACGGCGTCGCGGAAATCCTGCGGCGCGTAGCAAAAGGAACCCAGCACCTCGATCTCGCTGCGAATCTGATGATTGATCGCCAGCTGCGTCTCGTCGATGCCGAGGCCGATGTTCATGATCGTGCCGCCTGGATTGACGATCGCCATCGCCTGCGCCCGCGTCGGCTGGAAGCCGGCCGCGTCGATGACGACATCCGCGCCGTCGCCGCCCGTCGCCTCGCTGACGAACCGACGGAGATCGCCGTCGGACGGATGAACCGCGCGGTCCGCCGCGCCCGTATCCAGCGCGATCTTCAGCCGATCGTACTGCGTATCCGCCACGATGACGCGCGATGCGCCGAGCAGCCGCGCGACCTTGGCGCAGAGCAGGCCGATGCCTCCGGCGCCGAAGACGAGCACGTTAGGAGCGAAGTGCCGCACCATGCTCCGCCTCGCGGCGCGCAGCGAGCAGGCGAGCGGCTCGGCCAGCGCCGCCCGGCTCGCGTCCAGCGACTCGGACACCGGCACGACGCAAGATACGGGAACGGCGACCCATTCCGCGAACGCGCCGGGCCGGTGAATGCCGACGATCCGCCGAGAAGCGCACAGCTGATTTTGCCCTTTGCGGCATGCCGCGCAGTCCCCGCAGGAGATCAGCGGATTGACGACGACCTTCGTACCGGCCGCATAACGCCCCGCTCTCGCTCCCCAGGATTCGATCCGGCCGCAAAATTCGTGGCCCATGACAAGCGGCGGCACGCGCAAGCTGTTGTGGCCCAAATATCCTTCGATCTCCGAGCCGCAGATGCCGACCGTCTCGACCTTGATCAGCACCTCGTCCTCGGCCGGCTCCGGCTTCGGCACATCCATGTATTCCATCTTCTCCGGCGCCGTCCATACCAGTGCCTTCATTCGGTCTCCTCCGTTCCTTGTAAAAGATTCCTCATAAACAAGCCGGCAGGCATGCGCGCAGCCGTTCCAGGTCGCTCCGGTCGTTGAACGCGTGCACCGAAAGGCGCACCCGGCCATCGCTTCCCATCGCGAATATCCGGCGGTCGAGGAGCCGCTCCGCGACCTCGCCGGCCGCCTCGTGCAAAAAGCTGATGTTCCCGGCCCTTCTGGCGGGCTCCGCCGGCGTCGTCACCGCCAGTCCGAGCGATTCGAGCAAGGCGATGAGTTCGCCTCCGAGCGCCAGCACGTGCCGCTCGATCTCGTCGATTCCCGCAGCCAGCAGCAGGCGCGTCGAGCGCTCGAGCGCGTAGACGGTCGGATAGCTCGGGTAGCCAAGCTCGAACCGCCGCGCGTCCGCATGGTAGGCGAACGATTCGAACCGTTCGCGGCCGGCGCGCTCCTCCACGCTGCGCCAGCCGACATAGGCAGGCAACAAATCCGCCGTGCGGCCGGGATTGACGGCCAGCACGCCGCCGCCATGGAGCGACAGCAGCCACTTGTACGTGCTGCAAATGACGATGTCCGCCTGCATCATATCGACGGGCACGACGCCGAGCGACTGCGTGGCGTCCAGCACGAGCAGCGTATTCGTCTGCGTCAGCCGTTCGTACAGCTTGCGGTAGTCAAGCCTGGCTCCCGTCAGATAGCTAACATGGCTGGTCAGGACAAGCTTGGTGCGGTCGTCGACCGACGCCAGCAGATCCTCCGCGCCGACCTCCCACTCCTTGTGCGCCACGACGCGAACCTCGACGCCTTTCGCCTTCAGAGCCAGCCAAGGGAGCACGCCGGACGGGAACTCCAATTCGTGGATCACCACATTGTCGCCCGGCGCGAAGTCGATCGACCGGGCCACCATGGAGATCGCTTCGGAGGCGCTCGACACAATGGCGATCTGCTCGGGCTGCCCGTGCAGCAGCATCGCCAGGTTGATCTTGCACAGCCGCTCCGTCTCCGCGTTGCGCTCGCGGCCGCCTGGTCCGAGGCTCCTGGCGGTCAAGTAATCGTTCACGGCGCCCAACACCGCTGTATGCGTCGGGGTCTCGGCGCCGCTAAAAAAACCATGTGCAATCGTCCAATCCGATAAACTCTTTTTTTGCTTAGCAATGCGCCCATCGTCCACCACTCCTTCTCCCGCTTCGATCGTACGGCGGATGCCGCGGCCCCTATAAGTTCGGCGGAAGCTCCAGCCGCTCGAAGCACAGATGCGCCTTCTCGATATGCTGATACGCCCGGGAGAGCAGGAACGGACCGTGACCGGGATACAGCCTGTCGAACCGCATGCGGTTCAGCTTGGCGACCGTAGCCGCGTATTTCTCGATGCTGCAGTCCCACACGTATTGCGCGACGATTTTGCCGCCGGCGAACACCGTATCCCCGGCGAACAGGCAACGCGCGCCTTCTTCCGTCAGCGCCAGCGCGATATGTCCCCGCGAATGACCGGGCGCGTCGATCACCTCCAGAGACAGGTCGCCGACGGCGACCGTATCCCCTTCGCCGACGGCAAGATCGACCGGACACGACGGAAAGGCGAAGTCCGGCGGATAGACGCCTCCGCGCTTGGCATGGTTAAGGCTCGTCTTGTCCATGTCTCCGCGCGCCAGCCAGGGCGCCGCTTCCGCTGCCGCCACGATCCGCATGCCGTACCGGTCTCTCCAATAGCGGGCGCCTGCGGCATGATCGGCGTGCGCATGCGTCAATACGCATGTGCGAACGCGATCCATGCCGATACCGGCGCGTTCGATGCGCGCCGCGATGCGCTCGGGGTCGACCCCGCCGCCCGCATCGATCAGTGCGCATTCGGCGCCGCCGTCCGCGAGGTACACGTTGCAATCGGTCGGATCGCTCAGCTCCATGCCGAACTTGCCGCTGCCTACCAGATGGATCCGTTCGCTTATCCGCATCGGTTCCCGTCTCCTTTCTGCCAGGCGCCTACAACGCCGCGATACACTCGATCTCGACGCGCATGCCGGCCGGGAACTTGCCGATCTCGACCGTGCTCCGCGCGGGGGGAGCGACGGGGAAAAATTTCGCGTATTCGCCGTCGTAAGCGGCGAACTGATCCAGATCGTCGAGATACGCCGTCACCTTCAACACCCGGTCCAGCGACGTGCCGGCCTCTTCAAGGATCGCCGCGATATATTCGAGCACCAGTCTCGTCTGGGCCGCCGTATCGCCGGGATGCAGCACCCGCTTCGAGCCCAGCTCGAACGGGCAGGTGCCGGCCACGTACAGGGTATCGCCGAAGCGAACGGCCTGCGAATAGCTGCCTGCCGGCTGCGGCGCCCTGTCGGTGCTGATGATCTGTCTCGTCATGGTTCCCTCTACCTCCCGAAGTGTCTATATCGTAGACGGGTCTGTTACCCGCGGTATTCTCTCGCCAGTTCCATATAAAAAGCGGCTGCCGCCTCTACCTCGGCCACAGACACCCATTCCTCGCGCGAATGCGCCTGCGCGATCGAGCCCGGCCCGTAGACGATGCTCGGAATGCCGCCGATGCCTTGATATTTGCTCGCATTGCTGCCGTAGGTCTCCCCGCAAACATCCGCGGGCAGCGCCAGCCTGCGCGCCGTATCCGACGCGGCTCGTACGATCGGATCGTCCTGCGGCGTGCCGAGCGCCCAATCCAGCAGCAGCGGCTCCACCTCCAGCTTCACCCCGTGCTCCCCGCCCCAGGCCGCGAGCCGCCGCTCAAGCGCCGCCAATACCTCGCCGGGATTTTCCCCCGATACAATGCGGCGGTCCACCTCGATCGTGCATCGTTCCGGCACGATGTTGATCTGCTTGCCGCCCGCGATGGTCCCGATGGACAGCGTAGCCGGTCCGCACAGCTCGTCGCGCACGGAAGCAAGCTCTGGGGCGATCGTGTCCTCGAGGAAGCCGATGACCTTGGCCATGCGGACGATGGCGTTGACGCCCTCGTGCGGCACCGAGCTGTGCGCCGCCTTGCCGCGAACATGTACGGCGAAGCGGGCGCAGCCCTTGTGGGCAGCGACGATGCGCAGCCCGGTCGGCTCGCCGACGACGGCAGCCGCGACCGGCAAGCCAAGCTCCAGCAGCTTGAGCGGTCCGCGGAAGGCATGCTCTTCGTCGACGGTGGCGCACAGCGCGACGTCGCAGCCGAGCGCCTCCGGTTCGCGCGCGAACGTCTCCATCGCGGCCAGCATCGCGGCCAGCGAGCCCTTGGTGTCGCATGCCCCTCTGCCGTAGAGCCTTCCGTCCCGATAAACCGGGACGAGCGGCGTTTGCATGCTGCCCAGGGAGACGGTGTCCATATGCGCCTCCAGCATGAGCAGCGGACCCGGCCGCGGCGTATTGAGCCGGACGATCACATTGTCGCGGCCCTCGATCACCGGCTGGCGCATCACGGACAGTCCGGCCCGTTCGCACAGCCGCTCGATATAACGCGCGACCTCCGCCTCGCCGGCCGCGCCGTCCCCATAGTGGGGATTGACGCTCTGAATGGCGATCAATTGCTCCAAAATAGCGAGTGCGCGATGCTTCATGCCGGCGCACTGCCTTCCGGCCTTCGAAGCGCTGCGAGCGGCTTGGCCGCCGCGATCTTCGGTCCCCACTCCAGCAGCCACTCCCAAGGGAGACTCTCGCCCCCAACCATATAAGGCACGCTGTCGTCCGGCGCCAACGATTCGTCTCCAAGCGTTTCATAGAAGACCTTCCTGTACTCGTTGATGACCATCGGGACATAATATTCTCCGATCGGCACGCCCGTCCACAGATGCGCCTTCGTATCGAAATAATGCGTCTTGATCAGCCGTTCGTCCTCCTCGGCGTGACGGATCGCCGCATCCGCGAGCTGCCGCAGCGTTGCCGGATCGCCTCCCGCATCCCGCTCCAGCTCGAAGCGGGCGAACGCGATTCCGGCGGCCGAGATTTCAGCCATGCGCCGCGCCATGAGCAGCGTCGCCTCGGCGTTTTCCCGCTGCCACTGCGACAGCATCGGCGTCGACAGGATCGCCTCCAGTTCGCCCGCCGACCACCTCGCATCGACCAGGCATCGCTCCAAATAAGCGATTCCCTCCGGACCCGTATATTTGTCGGGCATGAACGGGAACGACGGCAGCGTCCGGCAGATCTGCGTCTCGTGGATGCAGGGCAGCCTGCGAACGACGGCCTCATAGCGCGGACCGTTCTCTCTGCCGTGCAGGTGAACCGCAGCATGCGCCAGGAACGCTTCGCGGTCCATCCGCCAGCAGTCCCACCCGAACTGGGCGGGCGCCATGAAGTACAGCTCATGTCCGTACCATTCGAAGCCGTAGCCGTTGATCCCGGCGCAGCCCGTGTTCACCGCGCCCTGAAATTGCGCGATATCGTTCCACAGATGCTGGAAAGCGTAGTTGCGCAGCGATTCGGGAAAAACGTCCGGGATCAGGTAAGGAATGCGCCCGAGGCTGGCCGCAAAGCCGCTCCCTTCGCAGTTGCGCGACCATATGCGGTCCCGGCCGAACATATCCGCCCACTTCATAAATTCCCGGTCGTCGTCTTCCAGTCCCGGCGCCCAGAACAGAACGACCCGCTCCGGCAACTTGGCCGCCCACGCCTCGAGATACGCGCGGTCCTTGACGATCGGCGGTTCCCGCAGCCAGCGCACGCCGATCAGCGTCTCCGGCCGGAGCACCTTCATATATTCCTCCAGCAGTTCGATCGTGACGGCATGCTTGGCGTCGTTCGGCGGCAGGTGTCCATACTTGCCGCGGCAGGCTTCGCATTGGCAGAACCACTGGACCTCCTCGCTCTCCTCGAACACGAGGCCGTTGAAGCCGATCTCCTCGATCCGCTTGACGCTCTCGACGAGGTAGCGGCGCACGTCGGGCCGCGAGGCGCACATCGAATCGTAGCTGTTGACGTGCCCCTGCGCCTTCAACGCTTCGGACAACACGCCGCGGCTCTCCGGATGAACGACGGGGTAGCCGCCGCTGTACGAATTCATGCCGACGTACGCGTAGACTTCAATGCCTCGCGCATTGGCGTAGGCGATCGTCTCCGACAGGAACGGCTTCACGAGGTTGGGATGCGTGAACGATACTTGGACCCAGTCTCCGATCTCGGCCGACCAAGTCTCGACAGGCAGTCCGCGCAGCACCGTCTCCGGATACTCCTCGAATTCGAACGGCCAAAATCCGTACATCACGATATTCAGCGCGTTGATCTTGCGTCTGAAGCACCAATCGACGAACGTTCGCCAGCGCTCGCCGTCCCACAGCTGCGTGCCGAAGCCGGCCCTGGCGAAGCCCGCATACCAGGTCAGCGTAGGCGAGATGATCCGCCGCCCGATGTCCGGACCGTCCGTCATCTCGAGCGCCGGCAATCCCTTGCCGTCCCCTAGCTCCGCTAGCTGCGCGAGCGTAGCTATGCCGTGCAGCGCGCCCTTTGTCCCGAGCGCGGCCAGATCGACCCGATCCGCCGACACGCGCAGCACGTAGGACTGCTCGGGATGCGGCTGGTTGAGCAGCGCCTCCTTGTCTGCGAGCGCGATCGTATCCGGTCCGCGCACGGTCAGCGCGCGTCCGGCGGCTGCGCCGACCGCTGCCGCTTCCGCCGCCAGGCGAAGCCCTGGCAATTCGAGAACGACCGTCTCGGCCAGCGCCGCAAAAGAGGAATCAAGTTCAAGCCTCGTCGGCTCGCCGAACGCGTAATAGCCCGCTCCCGGCGCCCATGACTTGGGCGTCGGAAGCAGCGGCGCCGGCAACCGGTCGTCCGCTGCTGTCATCGCCGTCATCCCCTTTATCCGCGAATATCGTTATCCTTTGTAATACTCGTCCACGTTGTCCTGCGTGATCGGCACGTAGTCGACCAGTTCCTTCTTCTCGAACTTCTCGTTATTGATCAGTCCGACCGCGACCTCGACGGCGCGCTTGCCTTCCGTGGTGACATCGTCCAGCACCGTAGCCGTCATCCGGCCCTCTTTGACGCCTTTAAGCGCATCCGCGATGCCGTCGATGCCGACGACGAGAATATCCTTGCGTCCCGCCGCCTCGACGGCTTGCAGCGCGCCCATCGCCATCTCGTCGTTCTGCGCGGCGATCGCGTTCAGGTCCGGGAAGCGCTGCAGCCAGTCTTCGGTGATCCGCATCGCTTCGTCGCGGTTCCAGTTGGCCGTCTGTTCGGTGACCAGCTTCGTGTCCGGGTATTTGTCGAAAAGCGATTTCTGAAGCCCTGCTCCGCGCGTGATCTCCGCGGAATGTCCGATTTGTCCCTGCAGCAGCGCCACCTTGCCTTTGCCGCCAAGCTTGTCCGCCAGAATCTCGCCCATCATGACGCCGGATTGCTCGGGATCGGTGCCGACGAAAACGTCGTAGTTTTCGTTTTTGGTATACGTGATGGCTTCGACGAGAGGAATCTTCGCCTCCTTGATCTTGTCGACCGCGGGACTGGAGCCCACCATGTCGACCGCGTTCAGGATAATGGCGTCCACCTTCTGGGAGATCAGCGTGTCGACCTGATTCAATTGCTCCTCGATCTTGTCCTGGCTGTCCATGACGAGCAGTTCGACGTTCAGCTCTTTCGCTTTCTCCTGCATCGATTCGACGAGGGATTTGATGAATTCGTGCGACAAGCCCTGCGCGGCTACGCCGATCTTGTACGTCTTTCCGGAAGCTTCTCCCGATGCCGCGCCGGGCGAGCCGGACGCCCCGCTCTCGCTCCCCTTGTCGTTGCCGCAGCCCGACAGCACCGCTGTCGTCAGAAGCAAGGCTCCCATCCATTTCCAGCCCTTGAATTTCCCCATTTGTCTAACTCCTCTCCCTTTTTCGACGAAAACTATATTTGAAAGCGGAGCCGCGCCCCTGCAGGACGACGCGTCTTCGTCATTCACGGGATTTGCAGTCAGCGCTTGGCGCGCTGATCGAGTATGACGGCGCCGGCGATAATGACGCCTTTGATGATCTGCTGCCAATAGGAGGAGACGTCCAGCAGGTTCAACCCGTTGTTGATGACGCCGATAATGAGGACGCCTACGATCGTGCCGAGCAGCGAACCTCGTCCGCCGAACAGGCTGGTGCCGCCAATGACGACGGCCGCAATCGCGTCAAGCTCGTAGCCGATGCCGCTGTTGGGCTGGCCGGAGCTGATACGCGAAGCGAGCAAGATGCCTGCCAGCCCCGAGAGAAAGCCGTTGATCGCGTAAACGCCGATCTTGATCCTGTCCACGCGGATGCCCGATACGCGGGAAGCGCTCTCATTGCCGCCTACCGCGAATACGTAGCGGCCGAACTTGGTCCGATAGAGCAGAACGGCCACGATCGCGGCGACGGCGGTGAATATGAGCACGGGTACGGGAATCGGACCGACATAGCCTTGGCCCAGGTATTTAAAGGAGGGGGGAATCGACGATAATCGGGCGTCCGTTCGTGTACAGGAGCGCAATGCCGCGTCCGATCGTCATCATCGCGAGCGTCGCGACGAACGGGGCGACTCTGAGCTTGGCGCTCATCGTGCCGCTGACGCCTCCGAGCGCGCTTGCCGCGAGCATGCCCGCGATTAGCGCGAGGACGGTCGCTCCCGGCGAGTCGGATACGATACTGGCTGCGATAACGGCCGAGACGGCCATCAGGGAACCGATCGAGAGATCGATGCCGCCGGTCAGAATGACAAGGGTCATTCCCACGGCCAGGATACCGTTGATCGAGACCTGCCGAAGCACGTTCATCAGATTCGTAAAAGTGAGAAACGAATCGGATACGATGCTCAGGACGACGACCGCCACGAGCAAAATGAGGATCAGGCCGTATTTTCGCAGCATGTCTTCGGACAGGCCGCCGCCGGGAAGCAGCTTACGTTTGAGGACGGCTTCATTACGCACTGTGCGCACCTCCGATCGCGCAGGCCAGTATTTGTTCCTGTGTGAGATGCGGTCCTTTGAATTCGCCCTGAATGCGGCCCTGGGCCATCACCAGCACGCGGTCGCTCATGCCCAGAATCTCGGGCAGCTCGGATGAGATCATCAAGATCGCCATGCCCTCCTTCGCCAGTTCGGACATCATTTTGTAAATTTCCGCTTTCGCGCCTACGTCGATCCCGCGCGTCGGTTCATCCAGGATCAAGAGCCGGGGATTCGTCAGCAGCCACTTGGCGAGCACGACCTTCTGCTGGTTGCCGCCGCTTAGGCTCTGCACCGGCTGATTCATATCGCGCATCTTGATGCGGATCTGCTCCGTCAAGCGCCGCACGTCTCCCGTCTCCGACTTGCCCGATACGAACGCGCCGCGCCGGTCCAGCGGCAGCTTGGCCAGCGTCATATTCTCCCGGATCGGCCGGCACAGCACAAGCCCGGTCTCTTTGCGATCCTCGGACACGAGCGCGATGCCGTGACGGATGGCGTCGGCGGGATGCTTGACCGAGATCGTCCTGCCGTCGATCCGAATCTCGCCGCCGTCGAGCCGGTCTACGCCGAAGATCGCCTGCGCGACCTCGCTTCTCCCCGCGCCCATGAGCCCCGCTACCCCGACGATCTCCCCCCGGCGGACATGGAACGAGACGTCCCGAAAGGCAGATCCGCGCCGGAGCCCGACCGCCTCGAATACGACATCGCCCGGATCGACACGCTCCTTCGGATAGATCGCCTCGAGCGGCCTGCCGACCATCATTGCGATCAGCGTGCCCTCGTCGAGCGCGGCGATGTCCGCCGTGCCGACGTATTGCCCGTCCCGCAGCACCGTCGCCCGGTCGGTCATGGAGAAAATCTCCTCCATCCGGTGGGAGATGTAGATGATCGGGACGCCTGTGGCTTTGAGCCGAGCGATCGTCTGAAACAGCGTCTTGACCTCGCCGTCCGACAGCGCGGACGTCGGTTCGTCCATGATGATCAGACGAGCCTGCCACGAGACGGCCTTGATGATCTCCAGCATCTGCTTCTGGGCGACGCTGAGCGTGCCGACTCGCGTATCGGGCTCCGCGCGGAAGTCGAACTCGGCCAGCAGCTCCCTCGTCTGCTTGCGCAGTTGCTTGCGATTGACGAATATCCCGCGCGCGGGCTCTCGCCCGAGATATATATTTTCGGCCACCGTCATGTCCGGAATCGGATTAAGCTCCTGGTGAATCATGGCGATGCCCTGTCGCAGCGCATCCTGAGGACTGTCGATCGCCACCTTTTCTCCGAACAGTTCGATGCTGCCGGCATCGGGCTTCACGAGACCGGTCAAGATTTTCATCAGCGTCGATTTACCGGCGCCGTTCTCGCCCATCAGCGCGTGCACTTCTCCCCTTCGCACTTCCAGCGAGACGCTGTCCAGCGCCTTCACGCCGAAAAACGACTTCGTGATGCCGTTCATGGCGAGTACCGTCTCCATCGCGTCGCCTCCTTGATTGTTAATCGAGCGCCTTCGGCAATCAGCATCTTGTCCGCTCTATCGAGCGCTCTGCGTCCCTTGCGCCGCTCAGAACCAGAGCGTCTCCCCGTCCTCCCAGCTCTTGTCCTCGTCCAGCTCGATGAATTCCCGATAGGATCGGTAGATATGCATGCGCATGATCTTCTCCGCTTGCGCGGGATCCCTGCTCTTGAGGGCTTCGATCAATTCGAGATGCTGGTCCACTTCCTTCTGCTTCGTCGACTGCGTGCCCAAGATCCGATTGACGAGCGAGATCTGAAACGAGATCGAGCCGTACATGTTCATCAGGCGCTCGTGCTTCGACAGGTTGATGATCGACTGGTGAATCTGAAACGAGTCCGCGAGCAGCGACTCCACGGCCTCGTCGGCCAATTTGACCTTCATGGCCCCGTAGAATCCCTCCAACTCGTCGATCGCCTCCTGCGGCGCGATCTGACTGGCGATCCGAATCGCCAGTCCTTCGATCGCAGCCCGAAGCGAATAAATCTCGAACACGTCGCTTCGCTGCAATTCCTTGACGACTGGCCCTTTGTTCGGCACGATCACGACGATACCCTCGCCCGACAGTTGATGCATCGCTTCGCGAATCGGCGTCTGGCTAATGCCGAGTTCGCGCGCGAACCGCGTCTCCACGATGCGGTCGCCAGGGTTCAGCTCACCGCTCAGTATCGACTGCTTAATGTACTCAACGACTTCGCGGCTAATATTGTGCTTGTCCATAAATGCCGGTTTAGGCGCGGAATCCTTCATGATGAGCGCTCATCTCCTCGTTAACAGCCTCTTCTTAAAGTTATATATTATGTATTATATATAATATAGAATGTAGGAGGTTGGCAATACTTAATCTTGCAAATCGACATTTTTTCATTTTCATCACAACAAACATAGTGCGGAAGAAGCGAGAATTCGGGGATGAACGACAAGAAAGGTATCGCAATCGGGATTGTACTGTAACCGTAATATGAGGGTAAAACGTAAAAAAAACCGCACAAAAAAGCTGTGCGGTTTGTCTATGTATGGATGAGTATGGATGACTTCGCTCCGGCGCGTTTCTCTGTAGGCGTATCGTCGACGCATGCAGGCTGTGTACGCTCACCCCCGGACTTCGTCCACGGTATATATTCCTCTCCCCGCCCCGAGCTTGCCGCCGGAGGCCAGGTAAGCCTTGGCCCTTCGCTGCAGGCCCGTCCGCGCTTCGTACGCGGCGGGATCGTCGGTCACCGCTCCGATGCCGAAGATACGCTCTTCCGCTTGCCGGGATGTCTCGTCCACTTCGTAGATCTCGAACAGCCGCTGGAACTGCATGATGTTCGAGTCCGATTCCAACACCTGGTCGAGGCCGGGGTACAGCAGCCAGGAATGGCAGACAAATATCGGCGGTACGCCTCGGAAAAAGGCGCGCGCTCGCGCAAAGGATGCTAAAGCCGCCTGCGGATCCAACGGCCCGCCCACGGGGATGTGGACGTTCAGTACGAGCCCTCCTTTCGCAAACTTCCGCTCGCCGAAGATTAGATCGCGATCTAGCGCGATCGGCTGGAACTGCAGCCGGCCGAGACGGAACAAAGCAAGTCGCACATGCCCCTGCAGCCAGCCCGATTCCTCGATGCCATATTCTCCGTATGTCGTTTTGCAAACCTCGCTCCAAATGCGGATATCCGAAAAAGTATCGGTGTGCACCTCGTCCGGAATGTCCCGTAACCTGTATTCGTCATGAACGTCAACGGCCATCCTCACGAAAAAGTACAATAGAAACGGTCTATAATCCGCTCTCTGTTTGACCGAGGCAAGCATAGCTTCTCGATCGCGGAGAAAAGAAGCTTTGTGCGCGGAATAATTGCCGCCTTCAGTTCGATCATACTCCAGTACGAGTGCCGATGCATCCGGATGAAGACCGATCGCCGCGCCAAGACTCGCGATGTCCATCTGTTTATTCCTCCTTGGCTTGTTAAAACGGGACGCAAGCTGCGTCCCGTCGAGTGCTCTTATTATGTTTTGCGAATCCCGTACTCCCGCCATCTGTCGTCCACGAGCTTCACGATGTCTTCCCGCGGGAACAGCTCGTCCGGATAGCCGGGCTTCATGCGGGCGTCGATCACGATCGGGAGCCCGTAGCCGATGTGATGGCGGCTTGCGATCGTCTTCGCGTACATGTCGTGCGCCGGGTTGAACCGCGTGAACACGGTCCAGAGGAACTGCCGCTCGGACGCCGCGATCCCGGCGTCGTCCGCCAGCACGACGAGCGGCCACTGCCAATCGCCGCGCGCGGACAGCGTCTCGGCGAGCCGCTCCGCCAGCTCCGGCTCGCGCTCGAACGTGCCGCCGCGGACGACGAGGCAGCCCGGTACGAAGACGCGGATGTCCGCGACGCCCGGCAGGTCTCCGCCCGCGTATTCGCGGGGCAGCTCGCGGATCGGGTCGCCGACGCCCAGCATGACGGCTTTGGAGCCGTGATTAAGCCTGCGGCCGGTGTAGTCCAGCGTGTCGTGCGACGTATGGTCGAACACGAACAGATCCTTGAGCGGGTCGAACCGCTCGAGCACCGTCGTCAGCAGTTCGGAGAAATGCTCCAGTTCGACCGGACGGTCCGTCAGCATGAGGAACTTGGTCAGCGACAGCTGTCCCTGCCCTAGTATGCTGAAAGCCGTGCCGAGCGCCTCGCGCGCGTAGCTCTCGCGGACGACCGCGGATGCGAGCGCGTGGAAGCCCGTCTCGGCGTAGGTCCACAGGCTGCGGATGCCCGGCATGACCATCGGAAACGCCGGGGACAGCAAACGCTGGAGGAACTCGCCCAGATAGTAGTCCTCCTGGCGCGGCTTGCCGACGATCGTCGCAGGGTAGATCGCGTCCTTGCGGTGCCAGACGTGGTCGACGTTGAACACCGGGAAGTCGTGCGTCAGCGAGTAATAGCCGAAATGATCGCCGAACGGCCCCTCGGGGCGGCGCAGATGCGGCGGCACGCTTCCCTTGATCGCGAACTCGGCCTCCGCCGGGATGCGATGCCCGCCGAGCGGGTCTTCCGCCATCGGCAGCTTGCCGCCCAGGATCAGCGAGGTCAACAGCAGCTCCGGCAGCCCCTCGGGCGCAGGCGCGATCGCCGAAGCGATGAGCGCGGGCGGTCCGCCAAGGAATACGGATACCGGCAGCGCACGGTTCATCTGCTCGGCCTCATGGTAGTGGAAGCCGCCGCCTTTGTGAATCTGCCAGTGCATGCCGGTCGTGGAATCGTCGTACACCTGCATCCGGTACATGCCGAGATTGTGCTTTTTGCCGTGCGCGGGAGATTCGGTGTAGACGAGCGGCAGCGTAATGAACGGACCGCCGTCCTCCTGCCAGCAGGTCAGCGCCGGCAGTCCGGCCAGCGGACGCTCGCGCTTCGATACGCCGAGCACGGGCGCGGCTTCCTGCGATACCTTCTTCATGCCGACCTTCATCAGGTCCAGCAGCATGTCCTTCTCCCGCCAGAGCGCGGGCAGCGTCGGCGGCATGAGCGTATCCATCGCGCCGATCAGCCGGTTCACGAGCTGCTCGGGCCGCGGCCCGAACGCCTGGTCCACGCGGCGGCTCGTCCCGAACAGATTGGTGACGACCGGGAAGGCGGCGCCTTTGACATTCGTGAACAGCAAAGCCGGGCCCTCTGAATCGATGACCCGGCGATGTATCTCGGCGATCTCCAGCACGGGGTCGACCGGCGTCTCGATGACCGCCAGGTCGCCCTCTTTTCTCAGCATTTCCAAAAACGGACGAAGCGAAGAAAAACTCATATGATTCCTCCAAATAACGTCAACGACGGGATAGCTGCCAGGCGCGGATCGCCCACAGACAGAGCGCGCTGAACAAGATGGATATGATGATCGTATGCAATAGGCTTGTAAACACGTAGACGTCGTGGTACTCGAGCGTGGCGGTCAGGAGCCACCCGCTCAGGCTTTGCAGAACGACGAGCGCGAGCGATACGTAGCCGATCTGCGTCAGCTCCTCGTGCCCCCCGGTGCGGCGCCGGACGAGCAGCGCGACCGCGCCGATTAACAGGAACAGCACGATCGCGCCCAGCCTGTGGGCGAACACGATCCCGGTCGCCCCGCTCAGCTCCGGCACGACTTCGCCGTTGCAGAGCGGCCAGCCGATACAACCGCCTGCCGAGTCTGTATGCCGCACATAAGCGCCCAAATAGACGACCGCATAACAATATATAATGACAGCTAGGATCCAGCCGAACAGGCCTGCCGGCACGGAAGCGCCGGCCGCGGGTACGCTGCCCGCTTGGTTTGGACGAAGCTTCGCGGCGGTGCCGCTCTGCCGTCCTCCGTTAAGCGACGCAGGCGCCGGCAACGCGCCCTTCGGTATCGGCCACGCCCCGGCATCGCCGGTCCGCAGCGCGCGGTCCCAGCGTCTGGCCCAAGCGTACAGCAGCCATGTACTCGTGAACGCGACCATCGAGATGCCGAAATGTATGGCGAGCACGGCGTCCGACGTCGGCATGATCACGGCAAGCATGCCGAGCACGGCCTGGAGAATCGTAAAGAGCAGCGCGGCTCCCGCGTACAGACGAGCCTCTCCGCTCACCGGCTTCAGTCGCATCGTGAGGAGGAAGACGCCGAACACCAGAAAGCCTTCGAGTCCGCTTACCGCGCGGTGCGTGTATTCGACGATCGATTCGACCGTGTAGGCGGGAATGAACTTCCCGTTGCAGAGCGGCCAGTCCGTTCCGCAGCCGCGGCCCGATTCGGTATTGGTGACGACGACGCCGGCGATGAGCACGAGCAGCATGCCGAGGCAGCTCCACAAGGCCAGCAGCCTGTAAGCTCTAGCAGTCATATTCCATCCCTAATTTCTATAATGAAGTAGTCGGCTTCAGCCCGTTTTCATTATACCCGAGCGGTTGCGGTCAATGCTATGTTCAAACTGTGAACGGACGCGAACTTTGTGAAGAGTGTCACAAAGGCGTCGAATTTTGAAATAGGCGCACTTAACAAAGAAAGGACGAGGCAGGTAGGCCCTGCGCCGTCCTTCTTTGTTTTGCCCGGCAATGCGCACCGACCGGCGAGCCGCAGGGCCTAGATAGCCGGTTTTTCCGGCTATCTCGCTCGCCCGCGATCGATCAAGCCTTCGGCGCGATCTCGGCGGATACCGCCACCGCGCGGTCCAGGAATTGCTCGATCTCCTCGCGCGACTTGCGAAGCTTGCTGACGAACCGGATCAGCTCGCGTCCCTCGCGGAAAGCGATAAAGCTGGGAATGCCGAGAATGTTCAGTTCGCTGCAAAGGTCGGGCAGATCGTCGCGGTCGACCTCGACGAGCCGGAGCCGATCGGCATAGGCTTCTTCAAGCGCCGGCATGAACGGATCGATAAAGTGGCAGTCCGCGCACCAGGTCGTCTTGAATACCGCCACCGTCAATCCATCCTCGCCTACGCGCGCCCTGAAGTCTGCCTCGTTCGTGATTTTCTCCATGCCGCCTAACCTCCTTGGACGAACGCCGGTACCGGCGTCCGTGTCGTTAACGGTCATTATACGCCCGATTACCTCGCCGTACAACCGTCGTCCCCCAAGGGAAGCACGCATCCAAGAACGCGACTCTATTACAGATCCCGCTTCACTTCCAGAAGCTGTTCGCCGTCATAGCCGTCGGTCACACTGTAGGTTGCGTGCAGCAGGCCGAGCAGGTCGTCCGCGCTCATGTAGGTGACGCCTCCGAGCCTGGCGACCGGCGACTGAAGCTGCACTTTCTCTCCGTTGACAAGCGCCTGATCCGAGCCGAGCGTGAGCACGAACTCCTGAATCGTGGGCTCGTCGTAGAACCGAATCTGCTTGCGCGCCGCGTCGAACGTGATCGGATTGCCCAGTTCGCGCATCGTCTCCTTGACCGGCACATAGACGTTGCCGTCGTCGTCGGTCGCGAACGGCACGCCCCAGTCCGAGCTCAGCGTAAAATACTGGTCGTCGATCTGCATGTCGTTTTTAAGCAGGCCGTACACGGCCGAATCCACGCTCAGCTGGTTAAGCAGTTTGCGCGGTTTCATGGACGCCATCTCCTCGATGTCCATGGCGTTCGCAGGCACCTGCACTTCGCCGAGCCCTTGATCCTCGTTGATGTTCCAAGTCTCCTGAGAGACCCGGACGACCACGCTCTTGAGCGGGATGTCCTCTTCTCCGAACAGGCTAGCGTCGAGCGCGATCTCGATGTCCGACTTGCGGATGTGCAGGGATTTGTCGGCGTAAAAATCGCCTTTGAACGTCAGCGCTTCGTTAAACGCCTGCTGCCAATCCTCCTCCGCGCTCGCCTCTTCGTAATCGTCGCGCAGCTCCTTCACGCCGTCCATCACGCTCTGCGCGGCGTCGGTCAGTTCCTCCGGCGTCCAATCGGTGTCTTCCGGCACGATGCCGAGCGCGTCCTTCAGGTCCTGCGGCAGGTCGGACGCCCACGCGGCGAGCTTTTCGATCAGGCTCTTCACGCCTTGACCGTCGGAAAGCACCGAATCGAGGAACGCCGGGATCAGCTCGCCAAGCTCCTTGCCGTTCATCTCGGCATGTACCTTCATCAAGTCGGTCGGCGTGCCGCCGATCGGCGCTTGAACCGCTTCGGCCTGGATCTTCGGCGGATTCGGCAGATGACCGACCACGAAGGACGCCACCTGCTTCAGCGCGTCCCGAATCGTCTGTTCGGCGATTTGGGACGTCATCTCGCCGATGCCGGGGATCATATCTTCTCCCGGGAACGCGCCGGCTTGAAGTTCTTCCACGTCGAGCACGAGCGGGCGCTTCGCGCCCTCGACCGTCAGCACCGCGGTCGTCGGATCGAGCTGCAACGAGAACGGAATCGAACGATCGTTCAGCGAAAGACTGCCCCTCGCGTCCATATCGCCCTTTTCATCGGACCGTACTTGATCGAGCTGCAGCTTGATGCGGCTGAGCAGCTTGATCATCCGCTGCGTCTCCTCGTCTTCTGCTGCCAGCGCCTCCTCGTCAAAATTCAGCTCAAGCTCGAAGGAACCGCTGCCCGTCGACGAGCGGACGTCCAACTGTTTGGTCAGCATCTCGTTCAAATTCACGCCGCCCACGGCCTGACAGCCGACGAGCGCAACGATTAGGAGGGCGATCAAAGCGATACCCAAACCACGAACTTTCATTTTTACCACGAACCCATCCCCCTCCCGATGATAACCATCCAATGATATCCAATAATTGATACCCGGATATGGTTAGTTCGACGCTACAGTTGGAAATCCTTCCAAATAGGAAGAATCATCGTGAAAGGGGGAGAAGCACATCGAAGACACGACTGGCGCGTACCGGAAAAATAGCGAGCGATCGTCGACCCCGGCTTGGTCCGGCGTGACCGGGGGGCTGGTCAAAGGCGTGGCGATCAAAGGAGCGGCGCTGCTGGAATCCCTCAGGCTCGCGCGTCCGCGCTCATCGCTTCGGCTGCCCAAAGGAATCGCCGGCTGGGCCGAATCCGAGCTGAGCGAAGAGATCAATCGGGGATGGCGCGGCGCCTCGTCCCATCTGGATTCGTCCAACGCCGCGCTCGTCGCCTGTATCCGTGAAGAGACGGAGACGCACAATCGCAACAACGTGACGCGCACGGCAGCCTATATGGAAATGTACAAGGCATTTCCGGAGCTGCATTGGGCGCTGCTGGCTCATCTCGTATCGCGCAACGGAGGATGGAATATGACCGACCTCCAGGGCGCCTGGCTGCCGAAGCTGCTCAAGCACAAAGACAGGGCGACTTTGTTCGGCATGCTCGAATCTTGCAACGCGCTGATTTTTCGCGACGCCTATCCCCAGCTGCGTCTTTATGGGGAAAGTCGCCGGACGGGGCGCAGCCGGTTTGCGCTGCTGCCGGCCTTCGGCGTGTCGGCCTTCATGCGGCCGTTCTGGGAGCGCTTCTGGATCGAGCGGGACCCGACCGCGCTCACGGTCGCGCTTATCGTGAACGAGCAGCACGTGATCGAGCGGCGGGTCGTCCAGGATCCCGCGTACAAAGACACCGTCCTCGCCTCCGCCGCGTTCAAAGGCATGCGTCCCTTGCAGCTGCAGCAGGTGATCGTGCCGCTGGGCGGCGTGCGAATCGCGCGTCTGCCTCCCGGAACGTCGGGGACCGAGCGCGGAGACGGACCGGACGGAGGGGATGAACCCGCCGATACCGCCCTGGCGGGTCGCGTGCTGGAGTCGTTCGCGAACGTCGACGAGCGCATTGCGTTCGGCAAAAGTCTGTACGCGATGCTGTTCGCCTATCCGAAGGTGCTGGGCGGGGCGCTGGCCTTTGCGGAGACGGTCAGTCATACGGGCTCGCGGGCCGACTACTGGCCGGAGCGGTTTACGGCGCTGGAAGGGCATGGCGAGCGTCATGGGGAGGCCCTTGGGTCGCACAGGCCGGCGTGGTACAGCCCCAAGCTCGCAGACGCTTGGCCGGATCGTCCGCTCGGCAGCGTGCGCGAAGGGGATTGGCTGGCCGACCTGAACGTGCTCAAGCACTTCAGGTCGCTGCGGGCGCCGATCGCCTTCGTCATGACGCATGAGCATGCGTTCGGCGAGCGCAAGCTCCAGGCCGCGGCGCTGGCGCTGGAAAGTTTGAAGCGGCGGGCATCGCGGCCATAGCCGTGATCGGAGCGGCAGGCGGGGGAAACGCGGCGGTCAGGCGCTTGGAGCGGGCAATTGGCCGGCGCTGTGCGGGCGTTGGGCCGGCGTAGGGCTGGCGCTGGACGGGCAGTTGGCCGGCGCTGTGCGGGCATTGGGCCGGCGTAGGGCTGGCGCTGGACGGGCAGTTGGCCCGCGTGTTCAGGCGCAGACATGGCCGAAGCGTAATTATGCGGCAGTACCGCACAACTCGAGCCTCAAAAGATCCAAAGCGCTCAGTTGTGCGATCGTACCGCACAACTCGAGCCTCAAAAGATCCAAAGCGCTCAGTTATGCGATCGTACCGCACAACTCGAGCCTCAAAAGATCCAAAGCGCTCAGTTGTGCGATCATACCGCACAACTCGGGCCTCAAAAGATCCAAAGCGCTCAGTTGTGCGATCATACCGCATAACTCGGCCGCGAAAGACTCAAAGTACCCAGTTAAGCGATCGTACCGCCTTAACGGCAATCCGTCGATCATTCCCTGCAGATCATCAGCTTGTTGCCGTCCGGGTCCTT
Organism: Cohnella rhizosphaerae; assembly: GCF_029525575.1. GTDB lineage: Bacteria > Bacillota > Bacilli > Paenibacillales > Paenibacillaceae > Cohnella > Cohnella rhizosphaerae. The sequence continues at coordinate 981,899 of NZ_JAPDIA010000009.1, read as the reverse complement.
GAACACAAACCAATGACCATCCTCGATATCGGTGACTCTCTCCGCGCCGAGCGCATCGATGAAAGCGAGCGATGCCTCCAGATCCGATGTCGGCAGCATCAGCACCGGCGTGTCGATCGGCGTCGCGCCGTCCGGCTCTCCACCGCCCCACTTCGGCATAGTGTCCAGCACGACGTCGGCGCCTTCCAGCGGCAGTACGCAAATATGGCCGAACAGAATGTCGCGTTCGCTTTCATCGAATCCAAGCAGCCGGCAATACCAAGCCCGCGAACGCTCGATATTTTTGACCGGAATGAATATGCTCGCCACCTTGCGCCGGATCGGGCTTGATGAAGCATTTCCTCCAAGCGCGGCAGATTGGTTCATAGCCGCTCCCCTCCTTTTTCAAATTCGAATTTGATATCCGTTATCGATCCGACTGCGATGAAGCCGACATTGCGATAGGCCCGGTTGGAGATCGGATTCGCGGCATTCGTATACAGCATCGGCATGAGGCCCTCCCGCAGCAGCTTGGCGCTCAATTCGGCGACCAACGCGCCTGCGAACCCGCGATTGCGGCTGTCCGGCGGCGTATAAACCGCATTGATTCGACCGTGTCGAGGGGAGCGGTGAGCGATTTTCGCCATGGATACGACCACTCCTTCCATCTCCCACACGAACAAATTGCCTGATGCGATGGCGCCGGACGCAGCCTGCAATTGGCTATCCGCTTCGACGTATGCCCCCTGCGCTTCCTGCGCAAAGCCAGCGAAATATGCCGCAACCTTGCGAAGATCCCTCTCCTCTGCCGGGCGCGCTCTGCCGCCGCGTACGCGTTGAGAAGGGGTGACCGACGGACAGTGATACGATTCCAGCGCCATATGCAGACGGAATTCCGCGCCTTTGTCGGCCGAATAAGCCTGCGCGAACGCCATTGCCGTCTTTGGCTCCGCCGAGATGCCGGGTAATGGAGGGTGGTCCTCAAGGCGCTCGACTAATGCACAAATGTAATTATCCCGATCCGAAGCGGACATCGCCGGAGAAATCCATAGCCAGCCATTATGACCGGGCGTCTGGACGAACAGCATGCCGTCGTCGGCTGACTTCCAGCTTCGCGCATCGCCCGTATCCAGCACGCGATATACGAGATTATAAGGTACCTCGTCGCATCGGAAAGCCCCCCCGCAAAATGACGTCGTCAGCCGCTAAATGCGTTAGCTGCATACAATCCCCCCCTATTCCTGCAATCCTACATTATCAAATGGAACAGTTGGAAAATCAAGTGTAATTTATCCCCTTAAACAAGGGACTTGGATGGGTTGACGCATGTCTTAGGTAGGACGCATAATCGAAATAGTAGAAGGAAAGGCGGTCGTCGGATGGAGAACAACGAAGTGGCATCTACGCTGATGAGCGTACTGGCAGCTGTAGAAAAGCTGGTTGAAGGCCAACAAATTTTGACTGAAGGTCAGCAACGATTGACTGAAGGTCAGCAACGATTGACTGAAGGTCAGCAACGATTGACTGAAGGTCAGCAACGATTAGCGGAAAGTCAAGCCGCAGGATTCAAAGAAGTAAACGAACGCCTGGATCGCGTGGAGCGCACATTAAACGCAACGTTCGAACAGGTCGGCAAGACTGCGGAAGATGTAACGCTGTTAAAATCGGACGTATCCGGTCTAAAGACGGAACTGAAAACGTTGAGCGAACGTTTGGATGCGCAGCGCAACCTGATCGCCAAGGCCGATGAATCCATCGAGCTGCTGAAAATCAAGGTTCAAAATTAAGGCCCGCTCCCGAGTCGAACTGGAGCAGCCTTTTTTTGTTGCCAAAAGGCCCCGTTCGGATAAACGGAGCCTGCGCGTATTCGTCTACCTTGCGTCGTTCACCCTTCGTCCGCCGCGCGCGAAGCGCAGAAACGGGCGCAGCACGCGCCGGATCCGCGCCGGATACGAATCCAGGTCGTCCGCGCGCAGTACGCCGAGCGCCGTGAGCAGCACCGGGTACACGGCGCAGATGAGCAGGCCGAGCGCGCCGGTGGCGAGCAGGTACGGCCACTTCCAGCCGAGCGGCGCGGCCAGGTGCAGCACGCCGTACACGAGCGCGCCGCCCGCCGCGGAGAGCAGCAATACGGTCGACGCAAAGCCTGTCCAGCGGTCGCCTAGCGCGCGCACGCCCGCGCGCTTGCGGATGGACATCATGTTGGTGGCGGTCGCAAACATGAAGCAGAGCGTCGTGGCGGATATCAGACCGTACACGCCGAAGAGCGGCGTCAAGATCAGCGTCAACACCAGCTTGACGAGGATGCCCACGAGCGTGTGCTTCATCGCCAGACGCTGCTGGCCGAGCCCGAACAGAATCGAGTTCGAAGTCATCATCGTAATCTGGAAGATCGTGCCGCCCGCCAGCATGCCGACGATGACGCTCGCGTCCGGATTAGGGAACAACAAGCCGTTGATCGCGTGCGCGCCGACCGTCATCAACAGCACGATCGGCATGCCGGAGAAGATCCCGATTCGCAGCGCCAGGGTCGCCTGGCCTGTTACGCGCGCTTTGTCGCCGGACGCAAAGGCTGCCGAAAGCACCGGCAAGATCGATTGGCTGAGCGCGATTGCAAGCACCGGCGGGATGCCCGCGATGGCCTGGGCGTTGTTGGTAAGGTCCGCCAGCCAGTTCAGCGTCTTCGCCTCGCCAAAGCGCCATTCGCTAAGCCGCGTGAGCAACGATTGGTCGATGATGTAGATCGCCTGAACGGTCATCGCCGTCACAAGGATAGGAATGGAGATGCGAAAAATCGCGCGATAAATATCCCGGTTCGACCGAAGCACCGGAGGTCCGCCCGACCGGGACCCGGCCGCAAACTTCCGTTCGGTCTGATCCAATTCCCCGGTGCGCTCATCGCTTTTTCTGAGCTTGACGGCATAATAAACCATGATGGCGAACGCGCCGACGCTGCCGACGACGCTTCCCAACGCCCCGCCAGCCGCCATTTTTTCATTGCCGTAGCCCCAGCCGTGCATCGCGAAGACGATCCCGATCGCCGTCACGACGCGAGCGATCTGCTCGACGACCTGCGAAACGCCGCCCGCGACCATCATCTGACGTCCCTGGAAGTAGCCTCTCATCATCGCGATGATGGGAAAAAGCAGCAGCGAAGGCGCAATGGCCCGAATGGCCAGCGTCGCGTGCTCCGTCCCGGCAAGCCAAGTATATACGGGCGCGAGCAGCAGCAGTCCGATCGTGAGGGTGATGCCGGCAATCGCGCCGAATCGGAGTGCCGCCCGGTATATTCGTCTGACTTCGTTTCCCCGTCCGAGTTCGATGCGCTCCGATACCATCTTGCTGACCGCGCTCGGAATACCCGCGGTCGCGAAGACGAGAAGCAGCAGGTACACGTTGTTCGAGATCCCGAAAGCACTTAACCCGACCTCGTCCATGACCTCCGAGAGCGGTACGCGCTGAAAGATTCCGATGACGCGCGCGACCAGCGCCGCAGCCGTGAGAATCAGCGTGCCTTTGATAAGCGAATCCTTTTTTAACCATCTACGGGTATCAGTCCTATCGCTAGATTAGCCAGATGAAGAAGATGACGATCATCGCCACCTGGAAGATAACCTTCGCCACCGTGCTGGTGAACAGCCCGACGAGCGAGCCCCAGCCGACGAGCATCGCCTTTTTCACGTTCGATCCGCTCACGAGCTCGCCGAGGAAGGCGCCCGCGAACGGGCCGATGATCAGGCCGAAGGCGGGGATGACGAACGGCCCGATGAGCACCCCGATCGTGCTGCCCCAGACGCTCGCCTTGGAGCCGCCGAAGCGCTTGACGCCCCAGGCGTTCACGACGTAATCCGCGACGAACAAAATGATGACGATCAGCGTCTGGAAGCTCCAGAACCACCAGCCGAACGGCTCGAACGAGAAAAACCAGCCGTACACGAAAAAGGCGAAATAGATCGCCAGCGCCCCCGGCAGGATCGGATAGACGGCGCCTGCGAGACCGATCGCGAACAATGCGATGACGAGTACCCAGCCCAGTATATCCATTCGGACATCACGCCTTTAAAATATAGTTTTGAATCACTTGCGCCACGCCGTGCTCGTTGTTCGTGCCCGTCACGACGTCCGCCTCCGCCTTGACCGCGTCCTGCGCGTTGCCCATCGCGACGCCAAGGCCCGCAGCGCGTATCGCCGCCAGATCGTTCAGGCTGTCGCCGACCGCTACCGCTTCGGAGATGTCGCAGCCGATCATGCGGCACACCTCTTCGATCGCCGCCGCCTTGCTCACGCCGGCCGGGTTCACTTCGATGTTGAAGGGCGACGAATTGCTCAGCTCGAGGCCCTCCCACGTCAGCAGCTCTTCCCACAGCTTCGCGATGACCGATGCGTCCTCGTCGTAGTAACCGAACTTCAGCCACGTGCGGGAATACGTGTCGTCCACCCATTTTTCTTTGTTGTAAATGCCGTCCGTCGCGTAAGCCCAGAACCAGGCGACCGGGTGCCGCTCGGCCAGCATGTGGAGCTTCATGATCTTGTCCGTGTCCATCGGGATGCGCCGATGAATGCTGTTCGGCTTCGTCCAGATCTCGCCGCCGTTGACGGTGATCATCGGCGTCTGCAGTTCCAACTGCTCGACGATCGGCAGCGCCGTCGGGAAGCCCCGGCCCGTCGATGCGATGACCGTCACGCCGGCCTCGCTCGCTTTTCGAATCCACTTCTTGTTCTCTTCGCTGATCTCCTGCCGGTCGTTCAGCAGCGTCCCGTCCAGATCGAGCGCCAGCAGCTTGTATCTGACCACCTAGCCTACCACTCCTTCTGATGCGGCCGCAGCCTGCTTGCAATCTAAGTCATTCTAACATAATCGAGGGGTAAAAAACGACAAGCCCCCCGCCCGGCCGCAACAACGCGGCGGGACAGAGGCTTGGCAAGGACGGGACGGGAGTGGATCGGACATCAGTCTGGGACGCCGTCCTCTTAAGGCTGCTGCGTCATATCGATCCCCCGCGTTCGATCCGAGCGGCGGCCGCGGACCTGCGTCCGTCAGTCCGACCTCGGCGTCGTACGCGTCGAAAATCTTGCGCGCGATCGGCGCGGCGCCCCAGCCGCCGTAACCGCCGTCCGGCACGATGACCGCAACCGCGAGCTTCGGCTTATCCTGCGGGGCGAAGGAGATGAAGACGGCGTTTTCGACGAACTTGCGCTTGCCGACGCCTTGCTGCTGTGACGTACCGGTTTTCCGATAAAAGTCGTAGCGCACGTTGTCGAAGCCTTCGACCTTGACCTGCGCCATGCCGTTCTCGATCGTTCTCCAGTACGAATCCGGCAGGTCGATCTCGTTCAGAACCTCGGGCTTCATATTCGTCACGACATTGCCTTCCGCATCGGTCGTATGGTCGACGAGCAGCGGCTTCATGCGCTTGCCGTGGCTCGCGAGCGTAGCGGCGTACTGCGCAAGCTGCAGCGCCGTATACTTGCCCTGCTGCCCGAAGGAGGCGTAGATCATCGCGGACTGGTAGCTGTCCCGCGTCGCGCTGTTATAGTAATCCACGATGCCGGGCGATTCTTTCGGAAGCCCGCTGCCGGTCTTGACGCCGAGACCGAATTCCTTCATATGCTGGTCCCAGATGTCGACGCTTTTTTTTCCCTTTTCGCAGATACAGCTCGTTGCCTACCATTTTGGCCATAAAGGCGTTCGAAGACTTGGCGATCGCCTTCGTCGGCGTTAGCACGCCATTGTAAGCGCGGCTGGCGTTCTGTACCTCGGCTTGGCCGTCGCGGCCGAACTGGAAGTAGCCCGGATCGTTCCAAGTAGACGACGGCGTGATTAACTTTTCCATCAGACCCGTCAATATCGTCAGCGGTTTCTGCGTAGACCCAAGCGGTACGAGCGACGTCGGATGCTGCGAGCGCTCCTTCGGGTCCTTGTATGGCGGAAATACTTCTCGAATCGCGCCGTTGCCCATCGCAGGCGTGATCTCGTCGAGCTCCTCCTGGCTGATGCCCCCCCTGCCATACATTCGTATCGTAATCCGGCATGCTCGCCATCGCCACGACCTTGCCCGTCGCCACTTCGATCGCGACCGCATAACCCGTCGTCGGCTGGGCGTCCTTGAGCGTCTTGGCGGTAGAAGCGCGGGTCGTCGCGATCTGGTCGAGGATCGCCTGCTGCGCGGTGAGCTGAACGTTGCGGTTGATCGTCAGATAAAGGTTCTGCCCTTTGACCGGCTTGGTCAGCTTCATATCGCCGACGATCCGGCTCATGCTGTCTATCTGATACGACTTGTATCCATTCAGACCCCGCAACTCCTTCTGGTACATGAGCTCGATGCCGTCGTAGCCGACATCTTCCGTGTCCAGATACTTCAGCGCAGGGTCCGATTGGTCTTCGTTGATTTTTTTTATAAAAATCGAGATTTTCTTTGGCGCCCTTCATCTTGGCCATATAACCGACCAACTGAGCGGCTACCCGATCGGGACTGTACTGGCGGATGCTCTCCTCGACGATCTCCACGTCCGGATATTCGTCGCGGTGTTCGCTGAGATAGGCGATCTCTTCCTTCGTCAACCCCGACTTGATCCGCCGCTGCTGGAACGGCAAATGCGTTCTTCCTTTGATGTCCATGGCGTTCACGACGTCTTCGGCGGTCACCGGCTTGGCCGACTTGTCGCCCTTTTCGTCGAACAGCTTGACGAGCTTCGCGGCCAACGCCTCTGCCGTCTCCTGCTTCATGCCGGTCTTGAGCGTAAAATAAAGAGACTGCGTCGAGATCGAGTAGGCGATCGGCTGCCCCTTGGAATCGTAAATATTGCCGCGGATCGGCGGGATGGACACGCCCTTCGTGATCAGACTCGTCTGTCGCTCCTTAAGGCTCGGACCTTCAACGAACTGGAGATACGCCAACCGCACAATCAGCATGGAAAATAGAAGAAAAGTGAGCATGAAAAAAACGTTCAGCCGGATGCTGAAGTGACGACGGTTGCGAATTTCCTTTTTTTTCTGCTCTTCTGTCTTGACTTCGACGTTCATCTCGAAGCTTCCCTCCCGGCTCGGACTCTCTATCATTCTAGCATAAATGAAGCGCCGGGGCAGGCGACCGGTTCTACTGCATCAAGAGACCTTGCATAAAAAAAGCACCGGCCGCCGCTCAAGGAGAGCAGGGCCGGTGCCTGGCATTAAATTTAGACGATCGTCTCGATAAACCGCTGCAGAATGGCCGCAACTTCCGCTCTCGTCGCCGTCTCCTTCGGCGCGAAGCTGTTGCCGCCCCGACCGGTGAAGATCCCGGCTTGCTGGCCGTACAGAACGGCTTGACGCGCCCAGGCTTCAATGGATGATGCGTCGGAATAATCCGGCATCGCCTCTGGGGCAACGCTCGTATCCGCTTTGATGTATTGCGCGAAGCGATAGAGCATCGCGGCCGTTTCCTGACGCGTCACCTGGCGGTCCGGATCGAACCGGTTGCCGCCCACGCCCTGAATGATCCCGCTGCTTGCCGCCCAATCCAGATACGCGCCGTACCAGCTGTCGTAATCCGCGTCCGTGAAGACATGGGCTCCGCTCGTCGCCAAAGGGCCGTAGCTACTCTCGTACAAGCGTCCGATGACGGTCGCGAGCATGGCGCGGGTCATTCCCGCGTTCGGAGCAAAATGCAGGTCGCTGACGCCGACGAAGAGCTCGCGCTCGGCGACGAAGTCGATATAGGACTTGCCCCAATGGCTCGCGATATCGGCAAACGTCTTGCGGTTGTCCTGGAATTCCACCGTCTTGCCGGCAGGCGCGATATACTTCATCGTGCCCGATGCGTCGGAAGAGAAGCCGATGAATACCTTGATGCCGTCAACAACGTAGAACGGCAGTCCGACGATTTTTTCTTTTGCGAAAAAGGCTTTGATCGTGTGCGTCTCAGTCACGTTGGCGAACGTATAACTCCCAACCTTGCCCACGCTCTTGCCGTCCACCGTCACATCGGAGATCGCATATCCCTTGTCCGGCGTAATCGCAAAGGTCTGGCTGCCGCCGCGGGTCACTGCGACGTTCCCCGCAGGACTGATGCTGCCGCCTGCATCCGCACTCGCGGCGATGACCACGCTGCCGACGGTTGCGGGACCTGGAGGCGAGTCGATCTCGCCATAGGCGATCGCATAGGTCGAGAAGTTCTGCGCCCATACGATAATCTGGTCGCCGGCTGCGTCGAGCATATAGCCTTCCGATGCCGGCGTTGCCGCGGACAGGGCGAGCAGCGTCATTTTTTTGCGCCGCGCCGTCATGATAGCGATAGACCGTAACGTTCGTTTTGTTCGAAAGATCGTATGGAACGATAATTTTCAACAGGCTGCCTACCGTAGACAGCGCGGTGCTGGTCGTCTGGTTGGACGTATCGGTCCGCGTTTTGGTCAGCGTCATGTCCAGATACAGATCGAAGCTTTGTCCGCCTGCCAGATTCCGCAGCTCGGAGGCGCCTGTCGCAGAGGCTTCGTCCTGCTTCTCCACGCCCAGCGTGATCTTGATCGATCCGCCGTCAGCGACAAGCTGCTGATCCTCGGCCGTATAAGCATGTTGCGAATCGGCGAAAAGGTCGTTCAGGCCGTCTACGACAACGCTTGGCGTGTCTCCCTTGATGACGAGCGCGCTGTTCTTGTTGCCCCTCGGCAACACCAGGAATCGCGGACTGAAGTCGTAGTCCTGATCCTTGACGGTCACCGCGACGGTAATGATCTGATCGGCTTTGGTCACGACAAGGTTATAAGTCCCGTTCGGCACGCCCGTAACCTTGAAACGCCCGTTCGTATCGGTCATGGCCGTCGAGCCGATCTGAACGTTCCCCTTCATCACCTTCACGGTCGCGCCGATACTGTAGTTCGCGTCAGGCGCGTCATCCACTACCGTGCCGAGCACGCTATAGGTACCGTTTGCCGTGAAGACGATCGTCTTCTCCTCGCCCGCCGGCGTATCGCCGCTCGCTTTTACGCGTACCTTCACCGTATGGTTGCCGCTCAAGACAGGTGGATGCGCCGGATCGTAAGAGACCCATCCGCCGCCGTCGATCGCGTACTCCATCGTCGCATCCGCACCGATAATCGTATCCGTCGTATCGTTGGCCGAGACATTCGGCGCCGCAGGCGCGTTCAACGTGAAGTTCAACGTCGCCGCCGAACCAGCCAGTGCGGTTGCGGTAGCCGAAGTACGAACTTGGACCGTATGCACGCCGGACAGGTCCGGCGCGTTCGTGCCGTCGTACTTCACAAAGGAGCCGCCGTCGACTGCGTATTCCATGCCGATGGCGAGTCCGGCAACGATATTGGCGGCATCGTCGGCCGTCACGGCCGGCGCGACCGGACGGGACGGGATGCTCAGCGACTGTGCCGCAGAGTCGGTCGTCGTCGATCCGTCGCCGACCTTCACGATCGACAGCGAGGTGCCGATCCAGCCGGCTTCGATCGCGAGCTTGCCGCTGCCGTCGGACGTCTTGCTCACGCCGCCGATCAGATAGTCCGCTCCCGGTGCCAGACCCGTAAGCATCTCGTCGCTGTAGCTAATCGTCGCATTCGGCGTCGTCTCCGGCGTCGCCGTGAACGCACCTACCGTCACCGACGTCGCCTCTGATGCAAACGTTGTTGCCGTTGCGGCCGTACGCACATAGTAGGTGTCCGGTGCCAAACCCGTTACCGTCGTACCGGTAATCGGCGTCCAGGAACCCGCGGCGCCCTTCTTGTACTCCAGCCCGCCGGTGACGCCGGTTATCGTGCCGTCATTCCCGGCCGAAGTCGCGTCCGTCTTGCCGACGCCCGTCGGCGCGGCCGGACGCGATGGCACAACCAGCGTCTGCGGTGCCGAGTTCGTCGTCGATCCGTCGCCGACTTTCACGATGGAGATCGAGGTGCCAATCCAGCCGGCTTCGATCGTAAGCTTGCCGCTGCCGTCGGCCGTCTTGCTCACGCCGCCGATCAGATAGTCCGCTCCCGGTGCCAGACCCGTAAGCATCTCGTCGCTGAAGCTGATCGTCGCATTCGGCGTCGTCTCCGGCGTTGCCGTGAACGCACCTACCGTCACCGACGTCGCCTCTGATGCAAACGTTGTTGCCGTTGCGGTCGTACGCACATAGTAGGTGTCCGGTGCCAAACCCGTTACCGTCGTACCGGTAATCGGCGTCCAGGAACCCGCGGCGCCCTTCTTGTACTCCAGCTCGCCGGTGACGCCGGTTATCGTGCCGTCATTCCCGGCCGAAGTCGCGTCCGTCTTGCCGACGCCGGTCGGCGCGGCCGGACGCGATGGCACAACCAGCGTCTGCGGTGCCGAGTTCGTCGTCGATCCGTCGCCGACCTTCACGATCGACAGCGATGTGCCAAGCCAGTCAGCTTCGATCGCGAGCTTGCCGCTGCCGTCGGCCGTCTTGCTCACGCCGCCGATCAGATAGGTAGCGCCTGGCGTCAGACCCGTCAGCATCTCGTCGCTGTAGCTGATCGCCGCATTCGGCGTCGTCTCCGGCGTCGCCGTGAACGCACCTACCGTCACCGACGTCGCCTCTGATGCAAACGTTGTTGCCGTTGCGGTCGTACGCACATAGCAGGTGTCCGGTGCCAAACCCGTTACCGTCGTACCGGTAATCGGCGTCCAGGAACCCGCGGCGCCCTTCTTGTACTCCAGCTCGCCGGTGACGCCGGTTATCGTGCCGTCATTCCCGGCCGAAGTCGCGTCCGTCTTGCCGACGCCCGTCGGCGCGGTCGGACGCGATGGCACAACCAGCGTCTGCGGTGCCGAGTTCGTCGTCGTCGATCCGTCGCCGACCTTCACGATGGAGATCGAGGTGCCGATCCAGTCAGCTTCGATCGCGAGCTTGCCGCTGCCGTCGGACGTCTTGCTCACGCCGCCGATCAGATAGTCCGCTCCCGGTGCCAGACCCGTAAGCATCTCGTCGCTGTAGCTAATCGTCGCATTCGGCGTCGTCTCCGGCGTCGTGCCCGGCGTATTCGATACGCTCGCCGTCGTCTGGCCGAAGTGTACGACCTTGCCGGCTGCGTCCACTTCCGCGACACCGATCTTGTCGCCGTTTGCGGCGGTCACCAGACCGTCGTTCGGCAGATCCGTGTAGCCGCTCAACGTGTCTCCAACGTTCGGTACGACTACCGTACCCGTGCCTAAGTTCAAGTACACCAGCTTGTGGCCGCTCGGCACCGTCTCGGTCACATCAATCTTCGTCTTCCCGTCATTTTCTGCGCCGGTCGGGTCCGTCGATGTTACCGTCAGACCCGTGGCAGGAACCAGCGTTACATAAGAAATGTAGCCGCCATCCAACTTAAAGTTACCTGGCCCGTATACGCCTGCCAGCTTGATGACGAGCTCCGCCGCATCGTCGTCGCCTTCCGTATCGATATACAACGTCGTCACGCCGCCCGATACGGATACCTCCATCGAGTAGGCCGCCACGTTCGTACCGTCGCCTGCCGTCACGCTTCCGCCCGTGAAGTCGACGACCGGTTGCGCGTCCGAATAACCGTTAATGACCGAAGAGCCGCCTGTCTCGGTGAAATAAACGGCATTTGCCAACGTGCCGATCTCGCCGTTCACCGATCCGTTCATGAAGCCGATGATGTTCAGACGGTCGCCTGAGCCAAAGCCTTCGATCGTATCGATGCCATTGTCCGTGCGGTTGTAAGCAACCGTTTCGGCGCCGGCCCCCAGCTTAATCGTATCGTCTCCCGACAGCGTCCAGATATCCAGTTCATTGTCGCTGAGCGTATTGTCTTCGATCGTTGTGCCTGTCGCGGCTCCTCCCTCAACGATTCCGGCACCGAAGCCCGTGATCGTATTGTTCCGGATCGTCAGGTCCTTGCTGTAGCTGAACCCGATGCCGTCGTTCGAATAGCCGCCGTCATTGGACGTCGCGCTGTTATGCCAAGCCGGAACGGAAGGGCCCGTAATGGTATTGCCTTCGACGACAAAGCCTTCGCCAGCTTCATATAACAGAATTCCCGTCGGTCCGCCCAGCCCGAGATTCAGGTAAGAGCCCGTCTCTCCCGGCTCCGGAATGACCAGACCGATGTCATAAATCTCGTTGTCCTTCACGATCCCGGTCGTGCCTCGGCGGTCGCTTCCGCCGTAATTGCTCCAGTCCGAGGATGAGATTTGGATGCCGTTGCCCGTGCTGTACAGCGTCTTGCCGTGACCCTGTATTTTGTTGTCGTGAATGTCGACCTCGAGCGTCGGTCCCCAGGCAAGAATGCCTGTCTTGTGGAAACGAACGATTTCCGAGTTCTGTACCGTCACCTTGTGCGCGCCTGCGCCGGCCGCGCCCTCCAGCAGGATGCTCTCGTTATGATTTGCGCCTGAAGGTTGATCTTGCGGCATATAATCGACTGGCAGCGGAGCGACCGGGCTTCCGCTGTAATCCGAATAAACGTCCCGCACATCGATGACCTTTACCTGGTCGATCGTCGCCGTAGTATCGCGTACTGCGAGGCCGATGAACGTATAGGCGGCGGCGTCCCCGTTAAGCGCGGCGATATAGCCCTGCTTGCGCCCGTCTATCGTCAGATTCTTAATGACGACATTTCCATTCGTCGACGTCTTGACGCCGATGACAGGATAGAAGGTTTGATTTTTAAGCGTCTTCCAGCTGGCAGCAACCAACGCGTCGGAATCCGGAGATTCAATGATCGTCTGGCCGATGCCCGCGCCTTCAAGCGTGATATTTTTCGTGACCGTCAACTGGCCCCGGTACGTGCCTGCCTCGATCGTGACTGTATCGCCGTCCACTGATGCGTCGATAGCAGCCTGGATGCTTGTATAATCGGTCGTCGTGCTGCCGTGCTTCAAATGAGCGATTGCCGGAAGCGGCGTTAATTCGGCGGATGCCGTATCGTCCGTCGCTACGTTCGGCGTCTTGTCTTGATAACCTGCCGCTCCTACCGTCTGCGTCCCCGAAGGCAGCCACATATAAGCGAGGCCGTCCGCCATCGTAGGCGCCTTATACGTATAATTGCCGGCCAGCGTTCCGCTCACTTGCGAAATTACCGATGTCGCCGCGGCCGGATTCGTCGTGACGGTCACCAGGTAGACGTCGTCGCCGCCGGATTTATTAGTGATCGAGCGCGGATTGCCCGTGCCCTCCATGGCGATTGGCCCGACGTTGCCGGACGCGATCCAAACATCCTTTGCAATGACAGCCGGCCGCGTCACAGTCGCACCTTGACCGCCGCGCACATAGACGTCGCCTGCGTCGCTAGCGATCTCGACCGTGTTGCCGTTGCCGCTGCCAAAGGCACGCAGGCCGGCGCCGCCAACGCCGGTAGTGCCATTACCGCCAATTGCCGTAACGGCCGCGTTGTCGTTAATCGTTATTTGGCCCATATAGGAAAACAGGGCATGAGAGCCATTCGATTGCCCGCTACCGCCAGTCGCATTGATCCGCGACGAGCCGGTGACGACGATACTACCCGATGTGTAAACCGCCGGCCCCCCCCGACGCTCCGGCACCTGACCCGCTGCCGCCGGAAGCGGTCACGTCCGCTCCGCCCTTGATCGTCAGGCTGCCGCTCGGCGAATAGATCCCGAATTCGCTCGCCATGCCTTGGCCGCCTGCAGCCGACACCGTGCTGCCGTCGATGACGATGTCGTTCGTCACGTACAGTCCTGCGCCCGCTTCAATGCCGGGCATGCTCGTGCCGCCATTGCCGCCGTTTGCCGTAACCGACGCAGCAGCGCCCGTAATATCGAGTTTCAGCGTAAAAATGCCGTCGCCGCCCTTTTGCGAAGCGCTGGCCCCGCCGGTGCTCTGCACCGTGCCGCCGCTGACGAATACGCTTTGGTAAGCCCGGATGCCTCTGCCGCCCTCGTAGAAATCGCCCCGAACATTCTCCGCCAGCGCCTCTCCGCCGATAGCTTTCAGCGAGCCGCCTTCGACGGTTAGCTTGCCTGCCTGTCCTTGGGAGCCGAACTCCTCCAGGTAGACGCCTGCCCCTCCCCGGCGAGTGACGCCGGAGCCGGCCGAAAGGTTGGTACGGTCACCATCCGTCTTGCCGCCGTACGCCTCCACGTCGCCGCTCTTAATCAGCAGATTGCCCCAATTTAGCGCAATGCCGCTGCCGCCCGAGACGCCTGCGGAATCGCCGCCGTACGCCTTGACCGTGACGCTGCCGTCCACCGTCAGCGAAGCGACGGGATTGGTATTTCCGCTTGCGGTGTCCGACAGCATGTAGAAGCCGTTGCCGCTATCGGCGGCTAGATCGGCCGCGGTACGTCCCTTCGCAATTAGCGTACCCGTCCCTTTAATCGTAAGCTGATGGTTGGAATCCGAAAAAATGCCGTTGAAGCCCTCGATCGTATTGCTCCCCGCCATTTCAAGCACGATATCGCCGGGACTGTTGTGCTTGACGAAGCCGATACCGTTGTAGGTGTCGCCGGCGGGTGCCGCGATATTGAAGTTTTCAAGCTTCAACGTAATCGGCTCGTCGACCAGCACATACACCTTGTCATAGATTTTGCCGGCCTTGCCCTTCAGCGTGACCGTCGAACCCGCAGGGGCGGTCACGTGAATGCGCATCGCCGAAGCGGGAGAATCGTCCGTCGTGATCTCCAGCACATCGCCGTCCGCCGAGAGCGTAGCATCCTGCCAAGGCTGCGAGGTGCCGTTGATCGTGTAGGCAGGGGCAGCGGACGCGGCTCGGTTAACGGTCACGGCGAAGTATTTTACCGTCGTGCCGTCCTCGGCCGTCACTTTGATATAAGCGATCGCCGGCGTGCCTGCCGTAAGCGGCAGCGTCGAAGACCCTGCGATCGCGCCTGTCGCGAAGTCGCTACCGCTGTAGAGCGCGACTGTCGCATTCGCGTCTGTCGACATAATGTCGGCAAGCCCTAACTCGTCGACAGCATTTCCAACGTTTACCGACCAAGAAATGGGCGCTGCGGCCGTTGCGCCATCTCCGCCCCCCGGAACGGCATCCGATTGGCCAAGTACGCTGGAGAGACCTGCATCGCCGCTCGCGCTGCCGGCCGGCTTGTTTAAGATCAGCACGTCGTCCAGCAGCCCGGAGATTCCTGTCCCGTTCATATCGACGGATTTAGGCCCAAGCTCGAGCGTAACCTCGTCGACATCGTCGAAGTCCGCAGGCAGCAGCATTAAAGTCATCGGACCATACATGCTTACATATACAGTCTTCTGAGCGGTTTGTATGCCGTTTTTAAAGCCCGTGACGACGGTATCGCTGAGCGGAGCCCCCGCGTCGTTTTGGAACTTGAAGCCTTGCATATCGAATTCTTTTCCGTTCTTCGACTTTACGGTCAGCTGTGCCGGCTCGCTGACAAAGTCCGAGTCTATCCTTAGTCCTTGGTATTCATCATCGTAGATGATTCCAAACTCTTGCGTATCGTCCGCAGAAGACACGCCAATCTGAATGCCTTGCAAGCCAGCGTCCGGATATTCGACCAGGTCGGTATGCACCTCATCCGCCTCCGAAGGCGCCGTATCGAATCCGAGCGACACGATCGATCCGCCCGCATAGCCAACCGCGATTTTTGCCGCCGCCGCGGGTGCCGCGGTCCAGGAGGCATGTCCTTCGCTGTCCGTCAGGTCGAACCTTATCTCCCGATCGCCCGGCGCAGACCCTGCCGTATAAAGGACCGACCTGAGCACCGACTCGTAATCGGCAACGTTAGCCGTACCCGAGAGCGACAATATACCGCTGGACGCATCGAAGGTCCCGGTAATGCCGTGCGCCGGCGTGAACGATAGCGCATCGCCTGCCGACCGGCCGCTGCCGATCGTCACCTTGGCGGATGCAAGCGTATCGGAATCGATGTCGGACACGACGGCAGCAGGAGCCGCCGCCACCGTATCGCCCGGCATTACGGCAGTCAAATTCACGATATTCGTGACCATCGGCGCCATCGGGCCGTCAAACAGGACGGCCGTCTCCGAATAGATGGTATTTTCCCACTCGTCTCCCGCCAAATCAGGGAACGCAGCTACCTGTTCTAGACTGTCCGTCACGGGATCGAGACGATAAAGTCCGACCGTCGTTGTCGCATACACATCGCCTGAATAGCTGATGACGTTCGTGAATTCAGCCTGCCCGCCCGTAAAATTCGAAAGCTTGGTTGCATTTCCCGTCGACTCGTAGCGATATAGCTCCTTGAAGCTTTGTCCGTCCCGACTTAGAGAGAAGTATAGCTTGTCGCCAGCGGACCAGAGCCCGTCGACTTTGGCCGTCGTCCCGGACGCATATTCGGTCGTAACGGTATTGCTTGCATGAATCGATCTTAACCATCTGGCATCGTATCCCGCCACGTTGGACGAAGCACCAGGGTCGCCGCCGATATAAAACACTTTTCCGTCAAACGCGGTCGTATGAAAAAATCCGGTGTTCGGAAAGTTGTTGTTGCTCTCGTCCCGGTTCGTCACCTGGGCGACGCTCGTGCCGTCATAGCTGTACATCTCGACATTGTGATTGCCCGCAGCATCCTTGGCCGAAAAATACAGCTTCCCGTTGACGACAGCCATACGATCGTCGGACGAATACTCGTATACCGGCGAGACCTGCTCGACGGCACTTCCGTTCCAGCGGGCAAGCGTATTGTCGCCTGCGGGGAAGAAGTACACGCCGCCGTTATATACGGCAAGCGGCAAACCGTACTGAGGTCCGTGACCGGGAGCCGTGAGCAGCTCTACCGCTCCGCTCGCTTGGTCGAATCGATACAAGCCTCGGTTTTGGCTGTCTTGGTCGACAGTGGCGAAGTAAAGATATCCGCCGGTCTCGACGATCTGTTCGGTCTCCGTCAGTCTCGACGAGCCATAATACGTGATGCTCGTACCGTCGAAGCTGCCGAAATATCCGCCCGGCTTGTTGTCCGGCGTAGCGAAAATGCCGTATATTTTGCCGTCGAACGAATAAATCTGGCGCGCCAGATTGTCAAAACCGAGCGCGTTCGAATCGACCACGGCGACGGCACCCTTGGATTTGCTCGCATTGTAACCGCCCAGCATCCCGGAAGAAAGCGCCCGGCCAGACTGCACGTCGAACAGTAACGACCCGTGGTTGCCTCCAGATGACGGCTCCGTGGCCTTGTACACCGCAACCGTCTTCTGCGAGCCGCCGATCGTATACCCGCTCGGAGAAGCGACCGCTACCGACACGTCTCCTTCGGTCGTCACCGAGCTAAGCGCGATGCTCCAGTTCTTGCCCGAGCCTGTAAGCGCGCCCTTGACTGCGGCGCCCGTGCCGTTCGTAAGCGTGATGTCAGCGTCTGTCAGACCCGCCACATCCGCATCGAACGTCAGGTCGATCTTCGTCGACGTCGTCGTGGCCGCCGCGCCGTCGGCAACGGCCGTTTGCAGGACAACCGACGAATTCACGCCGTAGGCAGCCGTTGTCATCCCTAGGTATGCGCCTATGGCGTAGAATCGGCTCCCGTCGTAATGAACCGATCTTAGAATCGAAGATACATTCGACGTCTCCGCCGTCCATGTCTCGCCGTCCGTCGAAGAATAGATCATTCCGCCCGTACCGACGGCGACATACATGCCGTTTTCATAAGCCAGGCCGTTGATTGTACCGGTTCCCGACTTGCGCTGCGTCCAAATCACACCGTCCGGCGAGGTATAAATGTTAACGCTACCTCCGGCCGCGACAAATTTGTTCCCTGCATAAATTACATCGTTGTATGCGATGGTGCCTGAACTGCCTGCTGTCGTTTTTTCCCACGTCGCTCCATCGGACGAATACCAAAGCGAAGAAGCGTTTCCGCTAATGAGATATTTTCCGTTGCCGTAGGCTACGGAAGTTAAACTGCCGCTCAAGCCCGTCGACCCCGGCGCAGTCCAAGTCGTGCCATCGGTCGAGACCACCAGCGTTCCGTTCGCCCCAACGGCCATAAACTTCCCGTTCACATATCGAATGCCCGCCAAATTTTCAGTTGTATTGGTCGGCGTGACGGATGCCCAACTGATCCCGTCGGCAGACGTATAGATTTTGCCGCCAGTGCCGACCGCAGCATAGCGGTTGTTGCCGTATGCCACACTTGTTAAATTGCCAGCTGTCGTCAACCGGTTTGTCCATGCCATACCGTCAGTCGAACTCAAAATGGTGCCAAAAATAGTGCCTGACGGGGAGTTGTTGCCCACCGCTACATAAAGACCGTTGTTATAAATCGCCCGGTTGACGAACGGATCGACCGTCGTCCAGTTGGCGCCGTCGGTCGAGCGCAGGATATAACCATTATTGCCGACCAATATAAAAGCGCCGTTGCCATAAGTCATACCGTACCACGTCGCCCCGGAGGGCAAGCTCACTTCCGTCCAGTTAGAAGCATCCGTCGACGTAAAGACGCTGCCTCCCGACTGCGAATAGATTACATAGGTGCCGTTGCCGTACGTGGCTCCGAACACCTGCTTGGCCAAAGTGAAGGAACTCCAGTTGGAACCATCAGTTGATTTATAAACTTTACCGTTGGCGTCAATAGCAAACCAGATTCCGTTCAGATTGGCGAGATAATTAATTTGAATCTGAGCCGGAGCCAGGGACGTACCGCTGCCCCAGGAACCTGTTCCGCCGGTCGTGGAAAAATAGACTTTCCCATTCGAATCCCCAACTGCGTATTTGCCGTCCTTATAATCAATATCGATGATCGTATTGGTAGCGGTAACGTCGGGATAGACGCCCACGTTCCAGGTCAGGCCATCCGCCGAAGACATGACCGTCCCGGACACGCCAACAGCCCAGAACTTGTTGTTCAAATATTTGACCATCGTCAAACTGTTTGAAGTGGGAGAGGGAGCGACCTTGCTCCAATTAACGCCGTCAGTAGACCGGCTTATGACGCCGCCATTGCCGACAGCGATATAGACGCCCCCGCCGTATGCGACTGCAACCATTGCTTCGGTCGTGAGGTCGTTAGTCGTATTCGTCCAGCGGACCCCGTCTACGGAAGTGACAATTTGCCGGTTATTGAGCCCCTGACTAACGGCTACGAATCTTCCTCCGCCATATAGGACATCGTTGATCTGCTGACCAGAACCTAACGGAGGATTATTCAACGCCGTCCAGCTTAAGTTGTCCGCGGCTGCCGCCTTATGCGGGTAAAACGTAAATTGACCCAGTACCAGCAACAATGCCAGCAGGGCCGATAACCACTTTGCTGCAAAAGATGGACTGCGAGTGATCAAATGGAATCCGCTCCTTTAGAAATACATGTCAACCTGCAGCGTCGTGCGGGCTTTTCGGAGACGACGATCTCCGATAAAAAAATCCATAATTAGACGTTTTTCGAGCATTCTCGAGCGAATGATATCAAATGGCTCTGAACAAATACTAAAAAATTCGAGACAGGAGACGACGACAAAAAAGATCGTCCCCCTCCAGGCCGTTACGGCCGGGCAGGAACGATCTTGCAAGTGAACGAACGATCAGACAGCCATAAAGTTTGGTTAACCCCCCGACCGCCAAATGCACGACGCTGCTGTTGAACTCGCTGCCGTCCCATACCGAGTAAGCCAGCGCCTTTCCCGAAGGACTCCAGACCGTCTGCGGATTTTCGACATCCAACGCGATGCTGGTCGCCTTGCCGGCGAGCAGGTCGTACACGTAGAGGCCCATCACGTTCGTGCCGGACGCGGCGCTCTTTATGCCGTACGCGATCAGCCGCTGATCCGGCGACCAGGAGACGCCGCTGAGCTCCGTGCCTTCGGCGATGACCTTCGGGTTTTTCCCGTCGGCATCGTACATCGTCAACGTTATTTTGGAATCGTTGTACTGCAGCGCGAGCATCTGCTTGCCGTCCGGAGACGGCACCAGATCGGATACGCGCGCCAGGTTCAGATCGGTCTGCGTACCGGTGGCCGGGTCCGCCATGTGCAGCGATTCGTCCGCATTGGAGGTGTAATAAACTTTGCCGTTCATCTGGCGGACGACGATAAGTCCCTCCGCCGGAAGCCCCTTAACGGCTTCGATCTTGCCGTCCGTGCCGGCCGTATAGGCTCCGCCGCTGTAGGCGGCGCCGATCACCCGGCCGTCGTCCGTCCAATGCGCGCTCATGGCGCCTGCCGTCGGACCGCCAGTAATGGCGAACGAATCCTTGGTCGCAAGATCCAGCACGCGGTAGATCGGATCGCCCAGCGAAAACTCGCTGTAAAGCAGATGCTTTTTATCCGGCGACAGCTCCCCCGTCTCCCAAATTCGCGTCCTTTTGTTCTTTCAGCGGTTCGAACTGCTTCGTACCGAGATTGTAGCGGTAAAGGCTTCTCGGATAGGCATCCGCCAGCTCCGCGAGGCTCATCTTGCCCAGCGACTCGTTGGTTTTGACCGCGATCACGGTCTCTTCGTCGAGCCAATCGGTAATCGCGACATGCGCGTGCGGATCGGACGTTACGACGGATACGTCGGGCACCGACGAAGGCTTGCCGTTATTTTCGATGACCGTTATCGATTTGCCGGGCTCCTTGATCACTTCCCGGTTACCGGCCTTATTGTCGCTGCACGCGGCGAGCGTCAGGAGCAGCGCCGGAACGGCGACTGCGATTTTCAATACGTTTGCTTTCATTGTTATCCCCTCCTTGCCATTCAATTTACCAGCCGAATGTTGACAAAGTACGACCGATTGTTTCGAAAATGTAAACAAACATATCGTAAATGTTTGAGCGTTATGAGGATTCGCCGCCGCCCCAGGCGGGATACGCGACGCTGAACGTCGTCCCCTCCGCATCCGAACGCAGCAGCGCGATGGAGCCGCCTTGCATTTCGGCATATTTTTTCGCCAGCGAGAGACCCAGGCCGGCGCCGCCGTTTTCCCGCGACCGGTTCTTGTCTACCGTATAAAAAGGTTCGAAAATCTTGTGCACGACCGCTTGCGGAATGCCGATGCCCGTATCGGCGATCTCGATGACCACCTGTCCGTCTCGTTCCGCGCAGCTTACCCGAATGCTCCCCTTCGGCTTGTTGTACTTGATCGCGTTATCCAGCAAATTCATCAGCACGATCGTCAAGCTGTCGCCGTCCGCATCCGCGCTCGCCTCAGACAGGTTCGTCTCCAAATGAAGGCCGAACTTGTCCATCTTGCCCTGCAGACTGCCAAGCACCGACGCGATCGTCCGACGCACATCCACCTTTTCCTTTGAAAATTCAAAATCGTATTTCTCCAGCGCGGACAGCCGCAGCACCTTTTCGACCATTTCGTACAAGCGCTGCGTGTCGCTCGCAATGTTCGCTTTGGCCGTCTCCAGCAGCTCCAAGTCGTCCGGATACATGTCCATGAGGTCAAGATAGGCTTTAATCGACGTTAAGGGCGTTTTGAATTCATGCGTGACATTGCCGATAAACTCCTTCTGCTGTTGATCCAGCTTGGACAGCTTGTCGACCGCCAGCTTCAGCTTTTCCCGCTCGTCGTCCTTGTCCCGGATCGTCTGCCTGATACGCTCGCTCATCATGCGAATGCCTTCGCCAAGCTCGCCGATCTCGTCCCTGCGCTTCAAACCGGCCGTCTCGTAGCTGCCTTCCCTGATCCGGTTCACCGCCCGATTCAGCTTGATAATGCTGCCTGAGAGCGCGTTAAAATAAAAATAAGCCAAAATAAAGCTGAGCAAAAACGTACCGGCGCCGATATACACGAAAAGCTGCCTGATCTCGTGGTAAAAAACGTCGTTCGCAGCCAGATCATAATAAAACTGCACGACGCCTACCTGCTCGTTGGCGACGACCAGAGGGGCCAGATAATAAAGCGAATTGCCTTCGACCAGGTAAGCCGTTTTCTGCTTCAAGGCGTAGGCGAGCGTGCGTGCGATGCCCTCTGACACGGTGCCAGTCTTGTTTTTATAAATGGCCTTTCCTTCCTGATCGTATAGCTCGACCGTCTGTCCGCTGATATCCTCCAGTTTCTTGCCGAAATCCGCTCCCTTCGAAGCGAGGTACGTCTCGGGCACCTTGTTCGACTCTGCCGTCAGCGACTGATACAGATACGTATTCGCCGTCGAAGCTTGCTGCGCCAAAAGTTGCTCGACCTGCGTCCGCTGATTGCTCTGAATTCCCCGAAGCACGAGCAAGCTCATGACGACGACCGTCAACAGCAGCAGCGCAGCCAGAAAAACGCTCGTTTTGAGCTTGATGCTAATTCTCAATACGCCCGCCTCCCGCGGCTTTGTAGCCGATCCCGTGCACGGTCTGGATAACGTCGCTGCAGTCCTCGCCCAGTTTTTTTCTAATCCGCTGCACGTGGATATCGACGGTTCGCGTGCCGCCGGCGAAGTCCATGCCCCACACCAGGTCCAGCAGTTGTTCGCGCGTGAAAACCATTCCCGGGCGGGCCGCGAGCTGCGCCAGCAGGTCGAACTCCTTGGGCGTCAGATCGAGCGGTCTTCCGCCCGCCGTCGCCCGCCTTTTTCCGATGTGCAGCGCGACGCCGCCAAGCTCGATCTCGGCGGCATCCTCCGTGTCGCCGGCGGCTTGCATCCTGCGGAGCAGCGACTTCAGCCGCGCCAGCAGCTCCCGCATATCGAACGGCTTGGTCATATAATCGTCCGCGCCAAGCTCCAGCCCGAGCACCTTGTTGACGATGTCTTCCTTGGCCGTCAGCATGATGACGCCGATGCGCGCTTTATTTTGCAGCTTTTTAAGAATATCGTACCCGTCCATGCCCGGCAGCATCACGTCCAGCACGATGGCATCGGGCCGGTAAATGCTAAGCCTGGCCAGCGCCTCGCCGCCGTCGTAAACCGTCTCGACCTCATAGCCCTCCCGCTTTAAGGCATAGGCGATGGCGTCGGCGATTTTTCGCTCGTCCTCGATGACCATTATTTTTTCGTGCATGGGCTTCCTCCGTTTCCGTGATGACCCAACGCGGCCGCTGCCGCGCCGGATTATAGCAATTAATCGTTTTCGCCCATAATGCTATGACACGCAGGGGGCTATGTAAAGGGGAATACCCAGGAGAGGCTGTCTCAAAAAGGTTCATGAACCGACCTTAGAGGTCAGGCGCGACTACGCTGATCTTGACACAGTTGAGCGGGGAGCTGAGGAGCAATAAGTGTTCAAAAGCGCTTCGACACTTTTTTCCCCCAGGACGTCGCATTCAAGAAAAATAATGGCTTTTTAACAGTTATTAGACGCGGCGTAAGCGCAAGGGAGGCTGTCCTGCTTCGAGGGCTTGCCCAAGGTAAGCCTGGAGGTCGGATCGCTTTGTCTTTCCCATAATCTGCTCAAGAAATTAGCCATAGTCCAAAAACGCAAACGGGACAAAGCAGGAAAATACGCTGCTTCGTCCCGTTTGGCTATTCGGCTTCATTTCGGCTTCATTTCAGCATGCGACTTCAACTTTAAAGGGCCTTTGTGACAGTTCCCGGCATTCGTGATTACGAACCGTATCGGTAAAGACGTTCGATCAGCACCGCGATCTCGGCCCGCGTCGCCTGGCCGGTCGGATCGATGCCGCCTGCCTTGCCTTGCACAAGGCCGCTCTTCACCAGGTTCGCCACGCTTTGCTGTGCGTAGCCCGGAATCGCTCCGCCGTCCTTGAACCGATCCAGATCGCTGACGGCCCCATCCGCAAGAGAGCGTCCGCCCGCCTGCATCGCGCGGTCGATCAGGACCATCATCTCTTGCCTGGAGATCGATTGCGAAGGCTTGAATTGGTTGGCGCCGGTTCCCTGCGTAATCCCGAGCGCCTTGGCGACAGCCACAGCCTCGGCATAGTAGGCACCGGCCGCCACGTCGGCGAAGTTGCCCGCCGCTTCTGCCTTCAAGCCGAGCGTGCGTACCAGCAGTACGATAAAGTCAGCCCGCTTGATCGCCGATCCGGGATTGAACGTCTCTGCCGTCGTACCCTGGATGATGCCGCGGGACGCCATCTGCTCGATCGCTTGCTGCGCCCAGACATAGCGCTGTATATCGTCGAAAGTCTTGTGCACGTATTGGACGTCGTAGCTGCCCGTCTGCTCCGCGTCGAAGATCATGCCCTTTCGCTCGGCATCGTACTTGCCGGACGCGATCGCGGTCCTCGCGCCTGCTGCGTCCGTATACCATACGATCATATGCGCCGGATCGTTCAGTTCCGCCGCCGTCGGCGCGTAAGGCATGAATACGTTGAGCGGCGACTTGGCGTCGCGCCATGCCTGCGCCGTACCGTCTGCCTTGAGCGCGATGTCGACGCCCGTTCCCCGATTCGCCTTCGCGATCGACAGGGATACTTCGGCGGCGCCCGTCGCGACGCCAGACAATAGATCGGATGTCGCAGAGATCGTACCCAGCGGGGTGCGGATCTCCAGGGCCCGCTTGCTGCCGCCGCCCGCCAACGCGCTAGACGGAAGGTTGACTTCATAGGCCGCCGCGTTCGGCGCTTCGGCCAGCGTGATCACGACATTCGCGCCGCCGGCGGCCGCTTTTTTTGTAAGCTTCCGCATCGATGCGCGCCTTGGCGACGCCGTCGCTGCCCACTTCGGGCTTGGCGACTGCAATCTCATTCGGAGCGCCCGGATTGCCGGGGTTGCCCGGCGTACCCGGATTACCTGGGTTGCTTCCCGGGTTGCCCGGATTTCCCGGATCGGACTCGCGTTCCGTCGTCGCGGTGACCGAAGGCCCGTTCGCGCTCCACTTGCCGAGCGCATTGCCGGCCTCCACCTTGAACGTGTACGCGCTGCCCGGGGACAAGCCCGTGACGCTAAGCGACGTGACGACCCCTTGAGTCGTGCCTGCCAGCCTGTCACCGAGGTAAACGTTGTAAGCCGTCACCCCGCCCTGATCCTCGGCGGCCGTCCACGTCAGCGTCAACTGCGTCCGTCCGACGTTCGTCGCTTGCAATGCGCTGCCGCTCGGCCAGTTCGGCGGCGCCTGAACTTCCGGCTCCCCAACGATGACCTTCACTTGCGCGGTCAGCCCATTCGGATTGTACAGGCCCGACGGGAGCGTACCGTTAATCGTGTATTCGCCCGGCGTCGTACCGTCGTACGAAGCTCCTGCGATATTCCACGTTACCGCTGTCGCTTCCGTCTTCCCGCTCGTCATCTTCACTTGGACCGCAGCCGGCAACTGCGCGGACAATGCTTCGGCCGTCGTACCGTGCGGAACCCGCACATCCGCCGCGCCGGTCACTTCCGCCGCCGCATCCGGCGCCGCTTCGGCTACGATCGCCTTCACGCGCGCCGACAGCCCATTCGGATTGTACAGCTCCGACGGAAGCGTACCCGCGATCGTATATTCGCCCGGCTTTGTCCCGTCATAGGCGGAACCGCCGACGTTCCACGCGACAGCCGCCGCGTCCGTCCTTCCGTTTTTCAGCTTGACCTCGACCGTTGCCGGCAGCAGCGCCGGCAGCTCTTCTGCGGTCGTACCGTACGGTACGCGCACATCGTCGGCTTCGATTACTTCCGTCACCGTGTCCAGGTCCGTCCCCAGCACCCGCAATTCGGCCACCTGATAGCTCGCTCTTTTGCCGCTTACCTCCTGAATATCGGTCGTCGCGATTCGGATCTGGCTGGCCTTCACGTTCTCCAGCTTGTGGTAGTCCTCCGCCTCGCTTGGCGTGTTTCTGGACGTTTTTTCCGCAAGCTTCGTCCACGATTGGCCATCCAGGCTGCCGTACAGCTCGTAATTATGCCAGTAGCCTTGATTGTTGTTGCCGAAAATAACTTGAATCTCGTGAATGTCGTACACATCGCCAAGATTGACGATCGCCCAGCCCGGCGTAATCTTCGTTTCGTACGGCAGGCCGGTCGCGCTTAATCTTCCCGAATCCCATACGGTATCCTTGCTGTTGTCCACCGCTCTTTGGGAATTGCCCCCTGGATCGTTGTGCGCGGTGATCGGCTTGTTGTAGGCCACGTTTTTCAGGGCATTCAGGTTGAGCTTGATGATCGTCTCGTAAAAATTCCAGTAGACGCTGTTCACTTCGTCCACCGCCGCGTTGTTGGCGATGGCTGTTTCCGCGGTCTGCAAGGCCGCTTTAAAGCCATTGATGGCACCCGGCTCGCTGGCGTCGGTATTGATCGTCTTCGCATAGCCGACCAGGACGCTCAGATCCGCCAGCGTAGGCAGGATTCGTTCGCCGTACGCTCTGACTTCCTTGAGTGCAAGCTCCTGGGCTTGGCCGCTGCCGGCGCCGTTCGAGACCGCTTGAATCTTGATGTATCTTCCTTCAAGATTCGGCAGGGACAACTCGTCGGCCGTGTCCGAGACGCTGCCCGCAGCCACCTCTCCCGCTTTTTGCCATGCGCTCTTGTCGTTGCTGACGTACACCTCGTACTTGTCGAAGGTCAGGCTGTCGACAGCCACCTGAATCTTGGACAGCTGGAAGCGTCCGACCAGATCGATGGTCAGCGAAGGATTCGCGACCCCGCCGCCGGCTTGTACGGCGACCTTCGTATCCAGCTTGCCGTCCGTGGCAGCCTCCAGCTTGCCGACGACGTTTTTGGTGTCGGCGACGGTTGCCCGGCCTAGCGCGACATTGCCGATGTTCGGGTCGAGCGCGCCGGACAGCATCGCGCTCGCGGTCACCAGATCGATGACGTCGCGAAGATCCGTGGCCGAATCTTTGGCGTCCCGGTTGTAATTTTGCTTGCCCAGCACCCAGTCCCAATAAATGTCGAAGTAACCGGACACGGAGACCGTGCTGATCGCGCTGCCCGACTCCAGGTTGGCTTGTACCTTGTTCAGATACGTTTCCCATACGTTTTTGTAGATATCGAGGAACATGCCTTCGTAGTTTCTCCAGCCGTATTCCTTGAGACTTCCGTTCGACTGCCTCGACCCCCATGTGGTGATCAGGGCTTTAGCATTCATCTCGAAGGCGTCCTTCGCGAAGTCGTCGTAAGGCGCCGCCAGGTCGCGCGCCTTGCCGATCCACTCGCCGGCCAGCTGATCCTGCTGCGTCGCCTGAACGGCATTCAGCAAGTCAAACGACTTCAGGAAATCGTCCTTCGCCTTTTTAAACGCCGCAAGGTCTTTGGCATCCTTGGCGGTCAGCACGTCGTTGTAGGCGAGCACGGCGTAATTGCTGACGAGCTGCCGCATGATTTCCGTCATGTCGTACAGATAAGCCTCGCTGTTCTTAAACTTGTCGAACTCCGCCGCGAGCAGGCGGTACGCCGATTCGAGCTTTTCGGCTCCGTACGCGATGCTTTGCTTGCCGTAGCTTTGCGGCGTCGTGTTTTTCATGCCGAAGATCTGCGTCGTGAACCGGACCCCGTAGTTGTAGTTGGCATCCTTCATGATGTTCCACGCCAGCTTCGCGTTCGCGGAGATCCCGCCGTATCTTCGCTCGAGGTACTTGCCGATCCATTGATCCAGATTAAACGCGCTGTCCGCCCAAGCCAGATCGAAGATGAGATCGTACATGATCGGGTTGTCGTATTGCGCTTCGGAGATGATGCCCAGGCCTTTCATATGCGTGCTCGTCTTTTTCGCGTTCTGAATATCGTTGACCATCGCGGCCATCTGGCCGTGCATGGAAGGATTGCCGCCGAAGTTCGCGAGCAGGCCCCATACCCAGTTCGTGCCGTTGAACTCGACCGCGTCGAGTTTCGTGCTGTCGTAGGAGGTTTTATTGTATTTGGTCCAGCTGGCGATCGGATACTTGATCAGGTCGATGATGACGACGTGATCTTCCTTGCGGTCGCCCATTCCGTTCAGCAGCGCATTGGTCGGATTGCTCTGCCAGCCCTGCACCATCCACACGGCTTCCGGATCGTATTCGAGCATCGAATTCAGCACTTCGGCGGCGATCGTGCCGTCGCTCAGGCCGGAAGGTCTTTTGCCGCCTTCATGGAACGGATCCGCCGCATAGTAATGGGACGTCTTGCCGTATACGAAGTCCTGCGCTTCGTAGAACAGCTTGGCATACTGGTCGTACAGCGCCGAATCGGTCGCGATCATGTCCGGTCTGCTGAAGCCGTTCCACGAGCCCTGCTTGATCACCTCGACCGCAGGCTGAAACTCGTTAAAGTTGGTCGGCACCATACCCGCATAGCCCTGAAGAACGGTCTGCATGCCCAGCGCGGTCTTCCAGCGCTGCGTGCTTCGGGCCAGCTCTACGCGATCGTTGATATAGCCGTCCGGGACCGGGCCTCCGAACGCCTCCATATTGGACATGAACTGCCAGGCGTTGTAGGACGGACCCGTCAGCCAGTCCTTCGCGTCGTCGAACGAGTAGCCGAAGTTCATAAGGAACTTAACCCAGGTCGCTTCCTGGCCCGCCAGGTCCAGGACGACGTTGACGCCGTTCAAAGCCAGCCAGTCGTTCTCCCGCTGCCAGTCGTCCACGCCGAAGAAAGCGAACGTGTAGCTCAGCGTACAGTAATTGAAGGCATAGCGAATTTTATACTCGGTTTCCTTGCGAACCGTGCTTCCGATCGGTACGATTTGGGCCGGCATGGCAACCTGCATCGTCTGCTCGGAGATTTGCACGTTCAGATAATTTTTATAGTAATAATTCAAGCCCGTCGTAATCGAGATGCCTTTATTGCCCTTGATATGAACCTTGCCGCCTTGATCGCTCAGTTCAAAGTAATCGCTGCCGTTGGCCGTATTCGGCGCCACTTCGAACGAGAACCAGCTGCGGTATTGCGGGCCTACCGTGCGCTCAACGATGCCGTAAATGTTTTCATAGGTTTCCTCGAGCGTGATCGTCTTGGCATAGTCCGTATCCTTGTACGCCTTGACGCCGAGAATCTCCTCGAGCGATCCCGTGCGCAGAGGCGCGGTATTCGTCTTCGTCTTGGCGCCGTAAGCGCGAACTTCGGCCAAGTACGCCTTGTTGTCCCCCTGCGTGTACTCCATGTAGACGCGGATGATCCGGTAGGAGGCTTTCTGATCGAAGACGATCCGGTCGCCGTCCGCCGTCGCGGCGGTTTTGGTCCGCTTCTGGTAAAGTCTGTCGTACGCCGCGCCGTCGTTGCTGCCGTAGACCGTGTAGGAGGTCACCTTGCCCGCCGGCGCGAACACCTTGAGCTCGCTCAGATCGTATTGATCCATCAGATCGATATCGACGTAGGACGGATAATAGATGCCGCTCCATGACGACGTCAGATCGCCGTCCGTCACCAGGGCCGCCTGATTCTTGGACAGGTTGCTTCTGGCCGGCTTCTGGTAAGCGATGTTGGCGGCGTCGCTTGGATCGACCGGATCGCTCGGATCGGGATCTGGATCGGGATCGGGATCCGGATCCGGGTCGGTGACCGTTACGCTCGTGCCGACCAGTTTAGGCCTTTTCGTCTCGTCCCGCGTCTCTTTGCTGTGGATGAGGATCGAGGTGTCCAGGCTGTTTTTCGCCGTTGCGAACACCGTGATCTCCCCCTACGCCTTCGTTGGCCAATCGGATGATCGTCTCGGAGACGTCGGTCGTTATTTTCTTTTCGGCATCCGATTTGAACTCATATTCGTTGCCCTGGGCGATGTCGAACTGGAACAGGATATTGCTGTCGGTTCTGTCCAGGAAGGACGGCTTGTTGTTCCAGGTTAAGGTTGCTTCGCTCCAGCTCGTGTTCGTCGAATAATGGAATATATAAGATTGATTGCCCGTATTGTAGTTGGCGTTTTTAAAGAGATTAAACACGAATTCGAAGCGGTTCAGCTTTTGTTCTTCGATTTCCGTCTTCGTCGGCAGCTTGATCTTCATCGCCGCGATAATTTCGTCGGTCCCGTAGTATTTCGAATTCAGGACCGTGATGCCTTGGTTCGCGTACTGCGCCCCATGCGCCGACGTGATGCTTTCATAGCTGTAATTGGTCGTGCCTTTGGATTTTCGGACAAAACCGTCTTCGAACACAGGGTAATCTACCGGAGTCCCATAGACGACATTCATGACGGAGAAGCCCCCATCGTTCTGATCGGCATTCTGCACGACGGATAAGTCCGTGCCGTCCGCGGCTTCGGCTCCCGCATAGACGGGCACGCTGGAAAACAGGATCGCAGCGATTAAACCGATGATGAATGTCTTTAACCTTAATCGCATGGACAGAACTCCCTCTCGGAATCGGATTATTTCACGGCACCGGCCGTGACGCCCTCGGCGATATGTCTTTGGAAGACGATATAGACAATGAGTACGGGCAAAATGGAAAGCAGCAGGCCCGCGAACAGCGGCCCCCATTCCGTACGATACTGCATCTCGTTCTGCATGACGGCCAGTCCCACGGGCAGCGTGTACAGGTTCGGCTTGTTCACGAGAACCGATCCCATAATATACTCGTTCCAAATGTTGAGGCCGTTCATAATGCCGACGGAGATCATGCCCGACCGGGCCAGCGGCAGCATGACGGACCAGAAGGTTCGTGCATGGCCGGCGCCGTCGATGTACGCCGCTTCTTCTAGCTCCTTGGGCAGCGACTTGAAGAAGCTGACCATGACGAAGATGCCGAAGGGCAGCGCGCTGGCCGTGTACACCAGGATCAAGCCGGGAATTTTGTTGATGAGCCCCATATCGTTCAGCAAGAAAAACAGCGGAATAAGTCCCAGGATCATCGGGATCATCATGGCGGACAGGTAAAGGTAATACAGCACTTGGCCGCCCTTGATCTTGAATCGGGCCAATACGTATGCCGTCGTCGCCGAGAGAAACAGCGATAGCAGGATACTGCCGGCCGTTACCATGATCGAATTGGCGAAGAAGCTTTGAAATCCGTATTTTTGCCATACATAAGTAAAGTTCTCCCACAGGAGCGGAAATTCGGGCAACGCCCAAGGCTTCTTCAGCATGAACTGCGTATTGTTTTTCAGCGAGCCGAACAGCGTCCATACCAGCGGGTACACGACCGCCGCGGTCCAGAGCAGCAGCAGGATATACGTGAGCAGCCGCGACAGCGGGTTTTGTTTCGTTAACATCATCGTACGGTTTCACTCCTCATGCCATTTCAATCGTGTCCCGCTTCAATACGCGCTGCAAGATGAGGGTGGTCAGCAGGGACAGCACCAGGATGAGCACCCCAATCGTCGCCGCGTAGCCCATGTGATACTGCCTGAAACCCATCTGGTACAGGTACGAGCCCATGACCTGCGTCGAATTGTCCGGCCCGCCCTCCGTCATGATCCATACGAGGATGAAGGAGCCGTTCAGCGTCGTCATCACGATATGCAGGATGCTCACCTTCATCTGCTCCCACATGAGCGGCAGCGTGACGGACAGGAACTGCCGCCATTGGGAGGCGCCGTCCAGGTCGGCCGCTTCGTAGAGATCCGAAGGAATAGAGAGAATCGCCGCGACAAGCAATATCATATAAAAACCGATTCCTGCCCAAATGGACGGCCACAGCAGCGACGGCATCGCCGTATGAGGCTCGCCCAGCCAAGCCGTCTGCACCCGTTCCGCGGTGAACAGCGAGAGGAACGAGTTGAGGAAGCCAAGGTTAGGATTGTACACGTATCTCCACAGCACGCCGATGACGACGACGGAGATGACATTCGGAATGAAAAACAGGACGCGATACAGATTTTTCCCCCGGACGTTCAGCCTGGTGACGGCAACCGCGAATATCGTGGCCAGCAGCATGATGCCGATAACTTTAAAGAGAACCAGAAAATAGTCGTTGGCGACCGCCGTTCCGACGATCGGATCGCGCAGCATTTCCCTGTAATTGTCCAGTCCGATGAAATCCATCTCTTTCGTGCCGCCCGACCAGTCGAAGAAAGACAGCTGCACGCCTCTAAAAATCGGATATAACGTAAAAACGCAGAAAAAGAGAAAAGTCGGAAGCAGAAAAACGGCGTAAAAAATTCTGCGTCTTGCGGATTGCTTCATTGTGCATACCTTCCTTCTTGCATTCGTCGATCGGACCGCCAGTAAAGGAGGACGTTCCGCGCGGAACGTCCTGCCTCGATCGGTGAACCGCGCAAGGCGCGGCCGTCGTTATTTGCGGGCTTTGGCGGCTGCGGCCTCAAGTCGCTCCATCCATTGCGCCGCCGTGATGCGGCCGGTCGCCAGCGCGATCGTCGCATCCTGCTTCGCCTTCTCGACGTCGGCATTGAGGACGGCGACCGGCGCGACCGTCGTCTTGTCCGAATTGAAGAAGCCCATCGCTTCCTTAACCACTTCGCTGGCGGACGTGTCGGTGAGATCCGCCTTGACGTTCATCAGGGCGCCCGTCAGTTCGGCCCAGCGGATGGCGTTCGCTTCCGTGAACGCGTATTGCAGGAACGCTTTGGCCGCTTCCGGATTTTTCGCGCTCTTGGAGATCGCGATCGTGTTGGTATAAGGGATGACGATGCTGTTCTGACCCGCGTCCTGCGCCACGGACGGGATGAAGCCGAATTCGAAGCCCGAAGGAATGTCCTTGCTCATTTCGTTTTCCAGCCACAATCCGCTCGGGATGAACGCGGCTTTATGCTGCAGCCACTGGATCTGCGAGTCGGTATGGTTGAGCGATACCGCGCCCGGATCGATCAGACCCTTTTTCACCAGCTCCTCGACCTGGGACAGCGCCTTCTGCACCGCAGGACCGGAGAAGCTGCCTTCTTCGAGGCTCGCTTGCTTCGTCAGGATCGAGCCGTCGCCGCCGTTGGCGGCGACCATCGCCGAATCGACCAGACCGCCGTTGATGTAGTAAGGATAGACGCCCGTATGAATCAAGGCCGAGATGCCCGAGGCTTTGATCTGCTCGCTCGTCTGCACGAACTCGCTCCAGTTGGTCGGCGCCGTCCAGCCCTTTTCCTTGAACAGCGCTTTATCGTAGAACAGTCCCCATGAGCCGAACACGAGCGGAAGCGTATAATTTTTGTCTCCCGCATACTTCGTCGGCTGAGAGATGAGAATGTCCGTCAGCTTCTTGCCGTCCGCGTTGGTCGTATCCTTCAGGAAATCGGTGATGTCCATCAGTTGTCCGTCGTCGATCATCTGACGCTCGTTCGAGCCCGCGCCGTCGATGTAGACGACGTCCGGCGTGTCGCCCGAGATCCAGCGGGGCCGCATTTGCTCGTTGATGTTAGGTCCCGCGGATTGCGTGATTTTAAGTTCCGGATTCGCTTTTTTGGAAGCCTTCGATGACTTCCTTCCACCAGGCGTCTCCGTAGCCGCCGACGAAGTACTGGATCTCGAAGTCGCCCTTCAGCCCGCTCTGCTCGGCGCCGCCGTCGGTGGCCGATGCAGTCGCCGATGCGGAGGCCGTAGCGGCCGGCGAAGCGGCGACCGAGCTCCCGCTTGCGTTGTTGTTGTTCGCGTTGCCGCATGCTGCCGATGCCAGGAGCATCGAGAGCGCGAATCCGCTAGCTACCGTTCTTTTTTAATCTCATTTTGTTGCACCCCTCACCTTTTAGTGGCCTTCAACGGCGGAAAACGCGGGCAAGCAAAAAAGGGCATGAGTCAGGCAAGCAAAAGATTGCTTGCATAACTCATGCCCTTTCGGTAGCACGTTATGTTTTCTCACGTATTCGGCTAACGGAATCATAACTCCCGATTATAGCGATTGTCAATACCCTAGAATTTTGTTGTCTCCCCCCCCCTCTGAACCGCTTACAATTTTCAAGAGATCGCTTCCACTTTTAACTCGATTTGATTTGACAGATTCACGTCATTTAACTTATCATATTAATAATTTAAACTTGTTGGCGTGCGACTAGTTCATCTAGGCATGAGCCGAGGGTGCTGGCTTCTTTTTTTGGGGAGCAAGCATTTTCGGCTTTCTTTTTTTTCGGCGGCCTGGCCGTGCCGAAGCATGCGCCAACCATGTTTTTAACGACGAGCCGGTCGTCAGGAGGGATAGAGTTGATCGGGAAAGAAAGGCAGCGCATCGATCGTATCGTAGGCAATAACGTTATTCTGACCGTGGATCCCCGCACGACGAACGAGTATGTGCTCTTCGGCAAGGGTCTCGGCTTCGCTTCCAAGGGTCTGGAATGGATCAGCACGACCGATCCGAGAATCGAAAAGCGCTACCGTCTTGACGATCGGCAGCCGATCAAAGAATTTCAGGATTTGATCGAGAACATCGATCCCGAGGTCATCCTGATCTCGGAAAAAATCGTCGAAAACGTTAAAGAGCGCCTGGGTACGCCTGTTCAGCCCAAAGTCTATTTTGCGCTTCCCAATCACATTCAGTTCGCCTTGTACCGGCTTCAAAACGGCATGGATATCAATAATCCCTTTTTGCACGAGACGAAAATCAACTTTCCCCAGGAATATGAGATCGCCGCGCAGGCGGCCGTCATGATCAGCGAAAGCTTCGGCGTCCCCATACCGGAGGACGAGATCGGATTTCTGGCGCTTCACGTCCATTCCTGCGTCGGAACCGCCTCGGTCGGGCAATTGGTCAAGCTCACCGGACTCGTCAACCGCATCGTCGAACACATCGAACACCATAAGGGCTTTCCCCTTCAACGGACAAGCCAGGACTACGCCAGACTCGTCATGCATATGCGGGCCGTCATCGAGCGCTTGATGCTCGGACGCCGGGTCATTAATCCGATCGTGTCCGAGCTCAAAGTCAATTACCCCGAAGCGTTCGCGCTGGCCGCCGATATCGCGGTGCTGATCGAGGAAGAAATGAACTTACATATCTCGCAAGACGAAATCGGCTATATGGCGATTCACCTGCATCGTTTATTCGAGACGAGTTAAAACCGATGAAATTCTTGTCAGACAGGTTAGAGAGAGAGAGGGATCGCCATTGTTCCGCCCTATTCGAACATGGAAGCAGCGGACGGTCTCCATCGAAGCCGCTGCGCCCGTCGCGGGCAGACTGTTCCCGCTTCGCGAAGTAAGCGACGACAATTTTTCCCGCGGCTATCTGGGCGACGGCGTCGCGATCGAACCGACGGGCGACATCGCGATCGCCCCCCTTTGAAGGAATCGTCAGCCACACGGCCGACACCAAACACGCTTTGCTGTTGAAGCATGAATCGGGTATGCAGCTGCTGATCCATATCGGGATCGATACGGTCGATCTGCGCGGAAGAGGCTTCGATATGCTGGTGAGAGCCAACGATCGCGTATCTCCGGGACAGCCCTTGCTCCGGTTCGACCTTCCCCCTGATCCGCCAAGCGGGCTATCCCGCGTGCGCCATCTTTATCGCGATAGGCGGGGAGCGGCTCAGCGCGTCCGTCGATTGCCGTTACCGGGACATACGCATCGGAGAACCGCGCGCGTTCCGAATTCTGCTTCAGCAAGTGACCTGACCGGGGAGGGATCGAAGCATGCTGGCTATCTTGCAAAAAATCGGCAAATCGCTCATGCTGCCCGTCGCGGTGCTGCCGGCGGCGGCGATTTTGCTCCGGTTCGGCAACATCGATTATGCCAAGGACTTCGGCATGGGCGAATGGGGGGACTGGCTGAACCGCTATATCGCTCCCTTTCTGGATGCGGGCGGGTCCGCGATATTCGATCATCTGCCGCTGATCTTCGCGATCAGCATCGGGATCGGCATCGGCGGCGATGCCGTGGCGGCGCTCGCCGCGGTCGTCGGCTACCTGGTGCTGGACAACGTGATGCTCCGAATGCCTGTCGTGTTCGCGGACTGGTCCCATATGGCGAACGATTTGAATATGGGCGTGCTGGGCGGCATACTATCGGGACTCGTCGCCTCTTATTTTTACAAGCGATATTACCAGATTCAACTGCCCGGCTGGCTCGGCTTTTTCTCAGGCAAAAGATTCGTGCCGATCGTCACCTCCTGCGCCATGATCGTCGTCTCGGTGGGGCTGGGTTTCTTCTGGGGGCCCATCCAGCATGCGCTGGACAGCTTCGGAGACTGGGTAATAGACTTGGGCGGCATCGGCGCTTTCGTCTATATTACCGCCAATCGCCTGCTCCTGCCTTTCGGCCTTCACCATGTGTTGAACAACATCGCCTGGTTTCAGGTCGGCAGCTACGTAGACGCATCCGGTCATATCGTCAAAGGGGATTTGAATCGTTTTTTTTGCCGAAGACAAGCAAGCGGGGCTGCTTATGGTCGGTTTTTTTCCCATCATGATGTTCGCGCTCCCCCGCCACGGCGCTCGCGATCGTCCACAGTGCCAGCGCCAAGAAACGCAAAATGATCGCTTCGATTTTTTTAAGCGCCGCGCTTGCGTCCTTTTTTGACCGGCATCACCGAACCGCTGGAATTTGCGTTTATGTTCGTAGCGCCCGTCCTGTACGTGATTCATGCGCTGCTTGCGGGAATCAGCGGATACATTACGGTTGAACTGGGCGTAAGGCACGGCTTCGGCTTTTCTGCCGGGTTTATCGATTATGCCATCAATTTTCCGCTTGCTACCAAGCCATTGCTCATCTTGCCCATCGGCTTCTGCTTCGCGCTCTTCTATTACGCGCTGTTCCGGGTGATCATCGTCAAGTTCAATCTGATGACCCCGGGTCGGGAGCCCGACGACATTCCGGTCATAGCGGGCTTCGAATATGAGTCGGGCGGCAAGAACGGCGGCGGCGAATCGACCTCCCGCGCCGGCGATGACAAGCGCCCGCTCGTTTCCGCAGCCGATTCTGCCGGCAGACGCGAGCTCGCGGCTTCAGTAGCGGCAGCCTTCGGCGGGTCGGCTAATATCAGCAGCATCGACGCCTGCATCACGCGTCTGCGGTTGACGGTAAACGACGAGCGACTTGTCGACGATCTGGAGCTCAAGCGGCTGGGCGCGCTGGGCGTCATCCGATTAGGCAAGGGCTCGGTACAAGCCGTATTCGGGATGGAAGCCGAGAAGCTGAAGGATCAGATTAAAGCCATTTTGTAGGAGTGCAACAAAGATGAAAAAAAAATATACGGTTATGAATCCGTCGGGCATACATGCGCGTCCCGCGCTCAAAATTGTAGAAGCCGCCGTTCGCCACAGCTCCGACAGCTACCTGGTCAAGGACGGAGCCTCGTTTTTCGCGAAAAGCCTCGTTAACATGATCTCCATCGGCGCCAAATTCGGCGACGTGATCGAAGTCGTCGCGGAGGGCGAGGATTCGCAGGCGGCGGTCGAAGCCATCGGGGCCGTGCTGACGGCAGAGCACTAAGCGAGACGGCCGACGACCGTTCAGAATAGGAATTGGGAGGCATGGCTTATGCAGTTGAAAGGAATTCCCGCCTCGGCCGGCTTGTCGTGGGGACGCGCGATGCAAGTACCCGCCTCGGCGCGGCAGCCGGAGGCCGATACGATTGCGTCGCTGCTCGTCCCGGCGGAGCTGGATCGATTCGATGCGGCCGTCAAGCAATCCGGCGATGCGTTGGCGGCGATCCGGACCTCCCTGCTGGCGCATGGCCGCACGGAAGAGGCCGATATTATAGAGGTCCAATTATATTTGCTCGCGGATGGGGAGCTTATCGGAAAAGCGCGGGACAAAATCGAAAAAGCGCACTTTTCATGTCAAGCGGCGCTTCAGGAAGCGATGTCCGAGGCGCTCGGTATGTTGCACAGGCTCGATCCGGTTTCCTTCAAGGAACGGGCGCCGGATATCGAGGACGTCATCCAACGCATCCTTCGCGCGCTGAGGGGGGAGAAGGGCGTGCTCGAAGAGATCGTCGGCACGGAAAGCCTGATTCTTCTGTGCGACAATCTGTCGCCGTCCGAGGCGGTGCTGCTCGATCCACGAACGATAGCCGGCGTAGCGGTCGTACATGGAAGCGCTACCTCGCATTTCGCCATCATCGCGCGGTCGATAGGCATTCCGGCCGTCGTCGGGATCGGAGCGGACCTGCGCAGCATTCGAGACGGGCAGACGGTGCTGATCGACGGCTCGAACGGCACGTTGACCGTCGATCCTCCCGCAAGACAGCTTGCAGAGGACAGGCAAGCCGTATCGGCAGCCGGCGGCTGTAAGCCGCAAGGCGCTCTCCCGCTGCCGCTTCAAACGGCTGGCGACGACAGGCCGCTCCTCATGTCCAATATCAGCTCCGTATCCGAGGCCGTTGCCGCGCAAAATTACGGAGCGGACGGCATCGGCTTGTTCCGTACCGAATTTTTATTTATGGGCAGGGAAAATTTCCCTTCGGAGGACGAGCAGTTCGAAGCTTATCGCGCAGTCGTGTCGGCGTTTCCGGCCCAAACGCCGATCGTGATCCGCACGATGGACGTAGGCGGGGACAAGCCGCTCTCCTTGCTCAAGCTCGAGGAAGAAGACAATCCCTTTCTCGGCAACCGCGGCATGCGTATTTCATTAAAGAGGCAGGATCTGCTGCGCACGCAGTTGCGCGCGCTGCTGCGGGCCAGCGCATACGGCAATGTCAAGCTGCTGTTCCCGATGATCTCCACCGTCGATGAATGGAGACAAGCGACCGCCGTTGTAGAACAGGTCCAATCGGAGCTCGCGCAGTCTTGCATCCCTTTTAACCGCCATATCGAAAGAGGCGTGATGATCGAAGTTCCCTCGGCCGCCATCATGGCCGACAGACTGGCGCGGGAAGCCGACTTCTTCAGCATCGGCACCAATGATTTAATCCAGTACACGATGGCCGCCAACCGGAATTCCCCTTCTATGAAGGAACTGCTCGATCCGCTGCAGCCTGCCTTGCTGCGGCTCATTCATCGAATCATACGCTGCGCGCACGACCTGAACAAAAAAGGTGAGCATATGCGGCGAGATGGCGGGCGAGACCGCCGCCGTGCCGCTTCTGCTCGGCATGGGCCTGGACGTTTTCAGCGTCGGCAACGAGTCGTTATCGTCCATCGGATGGCAGCTCAGCCGGCAATCGGATCGCTGGGACAAGGCCTTCTTGAAGCAGGCGGCCGAGGCCGCAATGGATCTGGACGACGCGCGGTCCGTCCGCCGATACGTCGAAAGTCGTTTTCCGGAGCTTTACCATACAAGCTCTTAGACCGTTTTAGCATCTGCAAATCAGACAGCCCCGCCCGCGGGCCGGCTCTTGTGGGAGCAGGCCCAGCGGGCGGGGCTTCGTAGATTGACGTTAAAACTTATTGGGGAGTCGCTGGTTTCGCCGGCCCCGCATCCGTCAGTCCCACCGCCGCGTCGTACGCGTCGAAAATCTTCCGCGCGATCGGCGCCGCGCCCCAGCCGCCGTAGCCGCCCTCGGGAACGACGACCGCGACCGCGAGCTTCGGATCGTTCGCCGGCGCGTAGGCGATGAACACCGCGTTCTCGACGCGGCCGCCGCCGACGTCCTGCTCGGACGTGCCGGTCTTGCGCCGGAACGAGTACTTGAAGTCCTCGAAGCCCTGCACCTTGACCTGCGACATGCCGCTCTCGATCGTCTGCCAGTAGCTTTTCGGAAACTCGATCTTGTTCAGGATCTCAGCCTCGTAGCCTTGCACGACATTGCCGTCCGTATCCTCGATGCGGTCGACGAACTGCGGCTTCAGGCGCGTACCACGGCTCGCAAGCGTCGTCGCGTATTGCGCAAGCTGCAGCGCCGTGTACCGCCCTTGCTGGCCGAACGACGCATAGACGAGCGCGGACTGCGGACTGCCCCGCTTTGCCTCGATGAAGTAGTTGATCGAGCCCTTGGACTCGCCCGGCAGACCGCTCTCGGTCTTGACGCCGAGCCCGAACTCCTTCATGTATTTGTCCCAGACGTCCAGGCCTTTGGAGCCGTCGCGCAAATAGAGCTTGTTGCCCACCATGCCCGCCATATAGGCGTTCGAGGAATGGGCGATCGCCGACGCCGGCGTCAGCGTGCCGTTGGCCGCGCTGCCCGCGTTGCGAACGCGCGTCTTGTGGCCTTCGCGTCCGAACTCGAAGTAGCCCGGATCGGAAAACGTGGAGCCGGTCGTGATCAAGCCTTCGTTCAGGCCGAGCAAAATGGTGAGCGGCTTCTGCGTGGAGCCGAGGTTGACGAGCGAGGAAGGATGCTTCTTGCGCTCCTTCTCGTCCGCATAGGGCGCCTGGACCTCGCGAATCGCGCCGTTGCTCAAATAAAACTTGAATTGCTCGTAGTTTTTCGAGCTGATGCCGCCCTGCCACACGTTCGCGTCGTAGTCCGGCATGCTCGCCATGGCGACGACTTTGCCCGTCTTGACCTCCATCGCCACCGCGTACCCGGTCTTGGCGTTCGGCGCGCGCTCCTGCTTGTTGTTCGACGTGCGGATCTGCTGCAGGTGTTCGGCGATCGCGTTTTGCGTTGCCAGCTGCACGTCCTTGTTGATCGTCAGGAACAGGTTGTCCCCTTTGACCGGCTTGGTCAGCTCCATCGGACCGATGATCTGGCTCTGATTGTTGACCGGATAGGTTTTCAGCCCGTTGCGGCCGCGCAGCTCGGACTGATACATAAGCTCGAGACCGTCGAAGCCGACGTCCTCCGTATCCAGATACTTGAGCGTCGGGTCTTCCTGGCCTTTGTTGATATCCTTGTAAAAATCAAGGGAGGTCGCCCCCGACAGCTGCTTCATATAGCCGACGAGCTGCGTCGCGACGCGCTCTGTGCTGTACTGGCGGATGCTCTCTTCTACGATGTCCACGCCCTTGAACTCATCGCGGTGCTCGCTGAAGTAGGCGATCTCCTGATCCGTCAGCCCCGACTTGATCCGCCGCTGCTGGAACGGGTAATGCACCTTGCCCTCGAAGTCCATGTCCTCGAAGATCTCGGCCGCCGTGAGCGGCTCTTTCGTTTTATCCCCGTACAATTTGAATGCTTCCTCGATGCGCGCGGACATCGCCTGTCCTTCCGCTTTTTTGGTGCCCGGCTCGAGCGTGAAGTAGAGCGACTGCGTCGAAGTGGAATAAGCGATCGGAAACCCCGTCGAATCGTAAATGTTGCCGCGGATCGGCGGGATCGATACGTCTTTGGTCGCCAGCTGATGCTCCTGATCCTTCAGATTCGGCCCTTCGACGAATTGCAGGTAGGCGAGGCGAATGATCAACACCGAGAATAGTCCGAATACGGTAAAAAAGAAAAAGTTCAGACGGATGCTGAAGTGACGGCGGTTGCGGAGGACTCTCCGCTCCGCCTCTTCCGTCAGCTTGTCGCTCATAGAAAACATCCTCCTGTTGATACTGCGCCCGCATGCGGGCTAACCGCCTAGTCGAGTGACAGGCAAACATCTATGCGCGGCATTCGCGGCAGCGCATGCCGCCAGCGGGCATAGCGTACGCATGACCTGCACCCAATAGCGGAGCTTTTTTCCGCTAGCGACTCGCAGGCACACGCGCCCCGGCGACATAGCGGAACTTTTTTCCGCTAACGGCTCGCACACACTCGCGACCCGGCGACATAGCGGAACTTTTTTCCGCTAACGGCTCGCACACACTCGCGACCCGGCGACATAGCGGAACTTTTTTCCGCTAACGGCTCGCACACACTCGCGACCCGACGCCATAGCGGAACTTTTTTCCGCTAACAGCTCGCAGAGACTCGCGACCCGGCGCCATAGCGGAACCTTCTTCCGCTAGCGGCTCGCATGCACTCGCGACTCGGCGCCACGGCTTCAATTTCCCGCTCCTGCCTACGCCGAGCGAATGTGCGTATCTTCGAAGCGCGGCGGATTAAACCAATCGCCCGTCTTCGCCCATGTCGAATCGAGCGGGATCCACTCGCCGCGGTCGCCGAGCAATACTTCGTTCCAGGCATGCGGGCCGTAGCCGCCCTGCCCGTCGTAGCCCTGGCCGGTCACGACGCGTACGTTCAGGCCGACTGATCGCGCCATGGCCGCGTACAACCTGGCATAGTCGATGCACACGCCTTCGCGGGTACGAAACGTATCCTCCGGCGACTGCTCGCGCCACTCCCCGCGCCGCTCATAGGCTTCGGCCTTCGCGTCGTCGTAGGCGACGCGGGTGCCGACCCAATCGTACAGCGCCCTCGCCTTCGCCTCGTCGCCGTCGGCTTGCGCCGTCACTTCCTTCGCCGCGCTAACGATGTCCGTCGGCAGGTCGGCGTCGATAATGTCGTACCGCTTCTGCCACAGCTTATCCATCTCGCCCTGCATCGAAGCGGCGAGCACCGGCAGCCGCTCGGTCAGCAGATCGCCGGCCGCAGGCCGGATAATCTGCGCGGCCGCCTCCCGATACAGCGCGGACTGCTCGATATACTGCGCGAACACGCTCTGCGGGGACAACGCGCAGTAGGCGAACAGGACGGCGGTCACGAGGATCGCACGTCCTCCGCCCAGCGCCGCGCCGATGAGACCGCCGACGGTCCGGCTGACCGGCCCGCCGCCGGGTACAAGAACAAAAGGCGCGGCGCCCGCGCGAATGAGCAGCGAGGAGACCGTGCCAAGCACATACCGAAGCAGCAAGTAGGCGATCAAAAACAAAACGGCAAAGCGCAGCAGCGGGAGATCCCGCACGCCCGAGTAGGCGGTGTAGCCCAGTTGACGCCAGGTCGAAGCATCGGCCGCGGGCATCTCCCAATCGCGCGCCGCGAGCCAGCGCTGGACGCCAGGCGACGCCGCCGAAGCGCACCAGGCGGCAGCCCCCATCGCCCCAAGCGTCAGGAGCGCGCCCGACAGAAACAGAAACAGTTGCTTGGCGGAGCCCTTGGCGCCCCGCCTCATGCCTTGGAGCAGGGACACCGCTACGAGCGCAAGCAGCGCGATAGTGACGAAGTTCCCGTCCAGCCAGTTCATTTCGATGCTTGAAGCGCCGTCGTCACGAAGTCGCGGACGGGCCCTTCCATTTTCCACGTACCAAGCGATACGCCCCGGAACTTCACGTCCACCTCGCCGGCGTTCGGAGTGCCCTTCAATTCCAGATTCGGAGATTTGACGAGATAGGTGCCGTCCGGGTTCAATGTATAGGTCGCTTTTTTTAGCTTCCTCGGCCATCGCCTTGGATGCCTCGTCCTTCACGGCCGACGTCGCGGTCTCCACGACCTGCCCGCCGATCTCCTTCAGATCGTTCACCGTATAGCCGCCGTAAACGACGACGCCTACGACGATCGCAGCGGCAAGCACCCATTTCAGCACGGTCTTAACCACGTTCAATATGACCAGCAGCGCGACGACCGCGATCAGGATCAATACCCAGTGATCGGTGACGAACTGCTTCCAGGCCTCGGGTTCGAAGCTCATAAGATCTCCTCCATAGCTATAAATCTGTACTCTATTATACTTTACAGATTTGTCCCGCGTAAAACCCCGGACTTAGGACCGGAATTTAAAAGCTTGCTCGCCGCGGCGGCGAAGCCGGTCCTCCGTCGTGTTAAAAACGTATAGATGAACCCACTTGGCGCTCATTCGGATGGACAGCGGCACGACCGCGATGACCAGCGCGGCGCCCGCGGCCAACGCGATCCAGTAGGCGGTGCCGATCTGTCCGCCCAGCAGCGTCTCGGGGACCGCCCAGCGCATCGCCGTGCCCGGCAAAAAATAAGCGGCAAATCCGACGGGGAAGTACAACCATCCGAGAAGAGAGCTTCGCAGCGTACAAGTCTGCAAAAATGCAATCGCGCTGACGAACAGCCCGCACAGAAAATAAGCGGCCAGTACATAAAATATGCTGCCGATCCGGCCGCCATGCGAAAAGTAGTCAAGCCCTGCGCTGCCGCCCAGCGCGAAGCCTGCAGCCAAGATGGCCAGCAAGCCTCCCGATGCGCGCAGCACGAACGCCCACACGGCGAGAAATCTCGCCAGCAGCAGACGATGACGCGGATACGGGAGTCCCAGCCACCATTCCAGCCTGCGTTTGTTCGCGTCGTGGGAAGTCTGGATCGCGATCGCCAGCGACGGCACGATACAAGGGATGACCAGCATCGCCCGCAGCGCGCTCAACGTAACTAGCGGCTCCCGGGCGCCGAGATAGCCGCCGACGCCAGCTAGCAGAAGAAACCCTGCGTAAACGAGTCGCACCGGCTTGAGCGATGACCAGTAGGCGTACCGCGAACGCTCCAATGCATACAGCGCGGCGAATCCCGTTCCGATGCGTCCGCTTTCGAAGGCTGCGGTTTTGCGCGCGCGACGCCCGCTCCCGAAGCCGAAGCTGCCGGGCCGATGCCGGGCGAGATCGGGAATCCCATAACGGACTGCCAGCCAGAGGCAGAAGCGATAGGCCGCCGCGGCAAGCAGGGCGCCTCCGATCGCATATTGAACGATGCGGCCGGCGCCGAGATAAGGCGCCGCGGCTTTCTCGAGACTCGAGAGGAGGCCGAACAAGCCGAAAGGTAAGATCGTTACGACAATCCATGGAACGAGGAGCCATCTCCGCCAGCCGTAATACATGCCCAGCAGGCTGTACCCCGCA
Source organism: Cohnella rhizosphaerae (assembly GCF_029525575.1). Lineage (GTDB taxonomy): Bacteria > Bacillota > Bacilli > Paenibacillales > Paenibacillaceae > Cohnella > Cohnella rhizosphaerae. Next base: position 937,923 of record NZ_JAPDIA010000009.1, on the reverse strand, counting down.
AATGTGCCGAGCGGGACGAGCGCGGCATACAGGGGCGCGTGAGCGAGCGCGAGAACCGCAAGTTCGCCGCCGCCGGGCATCTTCCCCGTCCCGTCTTGTACGGCGAGCAGAACGACGCCATGTCCGATACATACGAGCCATATGCCGGCGGCGGCGACGTACTGAATGCCGCAAGCCGCGATCAGTTTGGCCTTGACCAGACTTGACCGCGGGACGGGCAGGCCGAGCCACCATTCCCGGAACCCGTTCTCCCATACGGTCATCGCCATGCCGCCGCCCGTATACATCGCGATCAAGAAGACGAGCAAGGCGCCAAGCGCGAAGATCGATTGTGCGGAAAAGCCGTCTCCGAAACAGATCAACGAGGCGACGAGCAGCGCGACCAGGGCCAGGCCCCAGTAGGCGAACGATGCGGCGTCCCTCGGCAGCATCGTGCGATAAGCCCGCCATTCGAGCATGAGCAGCGCCTTGTCGGCCGGCTCCAGCCGGAGCCGTTCGCGCATCCGGTCGCCCGCGCTCATGCGAACACGTCCCGGTAACACGATTCGACCGACCGTCCGTTTGCCCGAAGCGTTTCTACGTCATGACACCCGAGCATGCGCCCTTCGCCGATGAGCACGATCCGGTCGAACAGGTTTTCCATCTCGCGAATATCGTGCGTGGCGATCAGGAACGTGCGCTCCCCGTCCGCCAACTCGCCGACCACGGCCTGCGCGATCGACTCCCGCGACACCATGTCGACGCCGGCGAACGGCTCGTCGAGAATGATGATCGGCGCCTGCCGGGACAGACAAGTCAGCAATTGAAGCCGCGCTTCCTGGCCCCGCGACATCGATCCGATCCGCTGTCCGCGATCCACGTCCAGCTTGACGATCAGCTCCTCCATCCGCGCCTCGCTCCAGTCGGGATAGAGCCCCGCCGCGAGCCGCAGCCACTCTCCGGCGCCGAGATGCGGCGGCAACTGTCCCCGGTCCGGCAGGAATGACAGCACGCCGAGCCGCTCAGGACCCGCAGGGGCGCAGAACAGCTCCGCGCGTCCGCCATCGGGCGGGAACATGCCCGTCAGAATGCGCATCAGCGACGACTTGCCCGCGCCGTTCGGACCGAGCAGGCCCGCAAGGCTGCCGACCGGTATCTCGAAGGATACGCCGTCGAGCACGATTTTCTTTTTAACGCGCAGCGTCACGTCCACGCAACGAATGGCCGGCGCCTTCGCTGCGGCGACGTTAGGAATATTGAAGTCCGGATTTCGCATATCCGCCATGACGATCACTCCTTTTCGCGGGCTAACGCCAATAATTGGTCGAGCGTCAAGCCGATCGAACGGGCCGTCTCCTCCAGCTTCGCAACCGCTTCTCTAGCCAGCGCTCTGCGCGAGAGCCCGATTACCGCTTCGTCTTCCGTCACGAACGTTCCTTGCCCCCTGTGCGTTACGATTAATCCCGGGCGTTCCAGCTCCTGATACGTCTTCATGATCGTCGTCGGATTGACGCGCAGGCTCGCCGCAGCCTCCCGGACGGAGGGCAGACGCGTCCCCGGCTCGAGCTCGCCTCTGGCGATCATCGCGCGCACCTGCTCTACGAACTGCTCGTAGAGGGGCCGTGACGGATCGAGCCTGAAGTCCTCCGGCTTCCACATGCGGATCGGCGGCATCGCCACACCCCGTTTTCTTTGTGTGAAGTGTATGATTACACACCATACACTATAGGCGTAGTGTACCATACTCCGCCATACACTTTCAATCCCGCTTTTCCGCGAAAGGTCATATCCTCGTCCGACACGGCGTACAAGTAGGAATAACGTTTAAGACGCCCGTCCCGCGTCTTTGCAAATGGAGGCGAACGCAGGTGAGGATGGCCATCTGGCTGTATTTGTTTTTATTCGTCGCGTTCTTCGATCTGCACGCCCAGTATCCGATGCTCACGCCATTTGCCGTGTCGCTCGGGGCTGCGCCGTCGTTCATCGGCCTGGTGATGGGGATGTACTCGCTCACGCATCTGCCCGGCAACCTGCTGGCGGGATACGGAGTCGACCGGTACGGGAGCCGATTTTTTATCTCTGCCAGTCTCGTCGGCGCGGGCGTGCTGCTGCTGCTGCAGTCGAGAGTCACCGATCCCTGGCACCTGCTCTACGTCCGTTCGATAAGCGGATTCGTGCTCGCCTTCCTGTCTCCCGCCTGTCTGTCCCTGCTGGCGAAGCTGACGCGGAATCACATTCAGCGCGGCAAATTGATGGCGGGCAACGGGCTCGTCCACACGGTCGCCTCCGTCGTATCGCCGGCGGCAGGCGCCTATCTTGCAGCCAAGGTCGGCTTCGCGCAGTCTTTCGCGCTTCTCGGCTGGGGGCTGCTCGCCACGGGCCTGCTGTCGCTCTGGTTCGTGCGGGATCCTCGGCGGGACGCCGATGCGGATGTCGCTGCCGACGGGGCCGATGCCGCGAGCGAAGCCGCGCTGGCGGAGCAAGCTTCGGTCGGCGCGCCTGCTCCGGCCTTACAAGCGGAAGAAGATTCGGCCGGGTCCGCGACGCGCAGGTTCCCTTGGGCGGTATTCCTGCTGCCCGTAGCTATGGCGTTCGCGCAGGGCATACTTTCCTTCGAGCTGCCGCTGCGGGCGATCTCGGCCGAAGACGGCGGCGTGCTGACGACCGGCATCTTGTTTTCCGTCGTGAGCCTGGGCGCGCTGGCAACGCTCGGCCTGCTGTTTTTGCAGCGTTACCTGCCCTATTCGCGCTGCATCATCGGCGTGCTGCTGCTCGCGCTCGCTTACTACGGGCTCGCGTCGGACTGGCCGGTACCCATGATGGCGCTGCTGTTCGCGGTCGGCATGGCCAAAGGCGTCGTGTTCCCCGCGATGACGTCGTTTCTGCTGCAGCTCAGCGGTCCGGCGCGATACGGCCGGACATTCTCGCTCATGGCGATCGCCTCGTCCGTCGGCGCCTTCCTCGGTCCGGTGGCGGCAGGCGCTACGCGCGGGCATTTATCGCCGTTTTTCCTGTCCTTCGCCATCCTCATGCTTGCGCTGGTGGCGCTGGCCCCCAAGCCCGCGTACAGGGAAGGCTGGCATCCGCAGCCGGCAGTACCCCACGCTTAGCGCAAAAGTGACTGTACCAGGCAGTTGGAAAGATGCCGGAATCGTTGAACGGGACGAAGCAGAGGCGTATCCTGCTTCGTCCCGTTTGCGCTTTTGGTCTACGGCTACTTTTTTTGAGCAGCTTAGCGGGGGAGACGATGCCGTCCGACCGCGGGCTTATCTTGTCCAAAAGTAGTCTCAGTCGGCACTTCTTCGCACTCCCACCCAACCGGCGCATGGAAATTAGTCTCAGGCGGCACTTCTTCGCACTCCCGACCAACCGGCGCATGGAAATTAGTCTCAGGCAGCACTTCTCCGCACTCCCGCCCAACCGGCGCATGGAAATTAGTCTCAGGCGGCACTTCTTCGCACTCCCGACCAACCGGCGCGTCGAAAGGTGCGAAGGCGCACTTTCACTCCAGTGGCACCATTTCGCCCCCCGACACCCGCGCATCCGACACCTGCGCGCCCGGCACTGGCAGCGCCGGCGGCGCGCCCCCTGCGCTCCGCCTTGGCCTCTCTCTGCCTGCGGCGACGCACGCCTCACCCCGTCTCCCGCTCCTCCCTGCCCTGCGAATGCAGATACAGCTCCTCGTAGTACCCATGCTGCTCGAGCAGCTCGGCATGGCTGCCGGCTTCGACGATGCGCCCGCCGCTCATGACGATGATGCGGTCGGCGCGCATGACGGTCGAGAGGCGATGCGCGATGACGAGCGTCGTCCGCTCCCGCGACACGACCCGCAGCGCGCGCTGGATCAGGTGCTCGGTGTACGAGTCGAGGTTGGCCGTCGCTTCGTCGAGGACGAGGATCTTCGGCTTGAACACGATGATCCGCGCGAACGAGATCATCTGGCGTTCGCCCGCCGACAGCCCGCTCCCGCGCTCCGACAGCATCGTGTCGTAGCCGTCCTTCAGCCGGCCGATCAGATCGTCGGCGCCGACGAACTTGCAGGCGCGAATGACTTCCTCGCGCGCGATCTCTTCGTCGAACATGCGAATGTTGTCGACGATGCTGCCCGAATACAAGTACGGCTCCTGCTGTACGAGCCCGACGAGCCGGTGCAGCGACGACTGCCGAAGCGTCCGGATGTCCGTGCCGTCGATTCGGACATCGCCTTCCCACACATCGTAGAAACGGCACAGCAGGCTGATCAGCGAGCTTTTGCCGGCGCCGGTCGTGCCGACGATGCCGATCATCTCGCCCGGCGCGATATGCAGATCCAGGTCGTGCAGGACGGGCACGCCCTGCTGGTAGCCGAACCGGACATGATTGAAGTCGATCCGCCCGGCGACCTGATCGAGTGGCAGCGCCCGCGTTTCCTTCGCGTCCTCGATCTCCGGCTTGACGGCGAACAGGCTCCAGATGCGCCCGACCGAGACCGTAGTCGATTGCAGCGTGTTCCACTGCGAAGTAATCGTGCTGATCGGCTGGAAAAACTGGCGAATGTACGTGATGAAGGCATAGAGTACGCCGAATTCGATCGCGCTGTTGAACACCGCAACGCCGCCCAGCCAGGTGACGAGCGCGATGGACAGACTGCCCAGAATGTCGAACGAACGGTTGAACAGCACGTTGGTGCGAATTTCGCGCAGATTGGCCCGCAGGTACTTCCGGTTGTTGTCGGTAAACCGGTTTTGCTGCTCCCTTTCCTGATGGAACGCCTGGATCAGGTTCATGCCCGCCAGGTTTTCCGCCGCGAACGCGATCAGGCGCGACAGCGCCGCGCGGGAGATCTGGTACGTTTTTCGCATATACGTCCGGAAGCCGATCGCGATGAGCGCGATGACCGGCAGCAAAATAAGGCAGTAAAGCGTAAGCGTGACATCGAGCTGGAACATGATCGCGATGATAAAAACAAGCGTCAGGCCGTCGCGCACGAGCGAGAGGAGCACCTGCGAGAAAAACTGGTTCAACGTCTCCGTATCGCTCGACACGTTCGTGATCAGGCTGCCCGCCGGCATCCGGTCGAAGAACGACATCGACTGCTTGCCGACATGCGCGAACAGGTCCTTGCGAATGCGGCCGATAATGTTTTGGCCGAGATATTGCAGCAGATTGTTTTGCAAATAAGTGAAAAGAAAGCCGGAAAGCGCCAGCCCCAAATAGATCGCGCAAATAACGAGCAGCGTGCCGTAATCGTCCCGGCCCTTCAGAATGTTGTCGTCGATGGCGACCTTGACGAGGTAAGGCTGCGCCAGATCGGCCGCGATGGCCAGCACCGTGCAGCAGAAGACGAGAAAAAGGAAAGCCTGTGCGGCCGAATGTAGCCAAAAAATGCGCGAAAGGCGGCCTTTTGAGCAACGGACGATCTTGGGTCGGCGGAACTCCGGTCGGCGGAACTCCGGTCGGCGGAACTCCGGTCGGCGGAACTCCGGTCGGCGGCGGAACGTTGATCAACGGGCGGTCGGTTCTGCATCTTCGCGGCCTCCCTCCTGCTGAATGGCGTACAACGTCGCATAAAGGCCTTCTTGCGCGAGCAGCTCGCCGTGCTTGCCCCGCTGTACGATGCGTCCTTCGTCCATGACGACGATCTCGTCCGCATGCTTGAGGGCGCTGATCCGGTGCGCGATGATGATCGTCGTCTTCCCCTTGCGGGCTTTGCGGATGCCGTCGATGATCCGCTTCTCGGTGACCGCGTCGACGGCGCTGACGCTGTCGTCCATGATGAGCACCGGCGCGTCCTTGATGAGGCCCCGGGCGAGCCCCGTCCGCTGGCGCTGTCCGCCGGAGAGCGTGACGCCCCGCTCGCCGAGTCTCGTGTCGAAGCTCTCCGGCAGCTCGGCGATCGAGCCGTAGATTTGCGCCTGCCTCGCAGCCTTCTCTATCGTGGGCAGCTCCGTATCGCGCTTGTAAAAAGCGATGTTGTCGCGAATCGTCGTGCTGAACAGGAAGCCATCCTGGGGCACGTAGGCGATCTGGGCGCGCAAACTCTCGAGCGTAAAGTCCCGGATGTCCGCGCCTGCGATGCGGACCGTGCCGGCCGGCGGATCGTACGCGCGCAGCAGCAGCTTGACGAGCGTCGTCTTGCCGCTGCCCGTCTTGCCCAGGATGCCGAGCGTCCGGCCCGGCGCGATGTCGAGGCTGATATCGCGCAGCGACGGCCGCTCGGCATCGGGGTATGCGAAGCGAAGTCCGCGTATGCTGATCGACGCTTCGTCGAGACTGCGATGCCTCGCTCCCTCCGTTTCCCGAATGTCGGGCTCGACCGCCATCAGATCGCCGATCCGCTCGAGCGATGCGCGCGAGCGCTGCATCGTGTTGATGACGTTGCCGATCGACTGCAGCGGCGCGACCATCATGCGGATGTACAAAGTGAGCTCGACGAAGTTGCCCAGCGTGATCGTATGCCGAATGGTCAGGTACCCGCCATAGGCGATCGTCACGATCATGGAGAGCGCGCCGAGAAACGGGATGATGGCTTGAAAAAGCGAAGAGACGCGCACGAGGCGCAGCTGGTTGTCGCGGATGCGGTCGACCGCCTCTCCGAAGCGCCGGTTCATGGTCTCTTCGGCCGCGAACTTTTTTGGTTACCCGAATACCGCCGAATTGCTCCTCCGCCGACTCCGTCATTTTGCCGAGCGAGTCCTGGACGTTCAGCGAACGCTTGCGGATGACGGGACCGAACCGCGTCACGATCCAGGGGATCAGCAGCAGCGGCAGCACGCAGACGAGGACGAGACGGAGCGGAATGTCGCTGAGCGTCATCATCACCATCGCCGACAGGATGAGAATCGTCGCGTTGGTCGTCTGGTTAATGCCCATGGAGATCGATTCCCGAACGGCGGTTACGTCGTTCATCACGTAGCTGAGCAGCTTGCCGACACCGTTTTTGGAGTAGAAACGCTCGCTCAGCGTGGTGAAGTGGGCAAAAAGTTTTTTGCGCATGTCGAACTCGTACAATCGGCCGAGCCGCATGACGACGTACTGGCCCGCCCCGGCCAGCACGCCGAACGCGACGCCGACCGCCAGCAAGGCCAGACTGTAATCGACGATCGCATCGTGGGACAGCTTGCCCTGCTGAAGGCGGTCCGTGAAGCTGCCGAGCAATCGCGGGTAGTAGGACTGAATCGCATTGCCCGCCGCGATGAGCAGAATCGCAAAACCGTAAACATGCCATTTCGACTTGATGTAATCCCTGAGTATCCGCTTCGGCTTCAACCTGCATCACTTCCCGGTGAGAGATGGTCCTTGCGTATAGGGCCTATTCTAAAACTTTTTGACAGCGGTCTCAAACGCGCCCCCGGCCTCCCTTGCGCTTAGCTTGCCCGTTCCTTGTGGTACAATAGAGAGCAACACCATACGGCGCAAGCCGGCCCGAGCCGGCCTTACGCTTATCGAGGAGGCGCCAGCGCGTTGGACATCGCCATCATCGTCGAAGGAAAAAACGACCGCAGCCGGCTCGCGCGCGTCCTGTCTCCGGAGGTGCCGATCCACTGCACCTTCGGCACGCTCGGATCGAGCCGGATCGAGGCGCTGCGCAAGGCGATCGGCCGGCGGCACGTCTACTTATACATGGACAACGATTCGTCCGGGCGACGCATCCGCGGCATCCTGCGCGACGTCTTTCCGGACGCGGACCATATTTATACAAGGCGCGGCTATGCCGGCGTAGAGGGCACGCCCGAGGAATATCTCATTCAACAGCTGGAAAAGGCCGGGCTCGAAGAATTTATCCTTTATCCGCCTCCGGACGAGGAACGTTTGAGAGATTAGCCGGCATCCCCGGAGGCCCTCCAAGCAGATCTTACCCTAAACGCAAAGCACCCCTCGGCGCCGCTGTTGGCGCGCAAGGGGTGCTTTGTCGATATTACATCAGCTTTTTTGACTTTTTCGTAGACGTCGTCGGCGGTCGCCGTGTTCGGGATACCGGATGACTCCGGCAAGATCTGCTCGCGCATGCGTCCCTTTTTTGTCGACGAGGACGATCAGGTTCATGTGCGAGAAAAATCCTTCCGCGTCCTTGGCCGCGAGCAAGCCGTACCGCGAAGCGAGATCCGCCGTTTCGGCTTCGTCGCCGCGCAGGAACTTCCAGCCCGTATAGTCGGCATGATACTTGTCGCCGAACGCGCGCAGCGCTTCGGGCGTATCGCGGACCGGATCGATCGTCACGGAGACGATATCGACGCTTTTCCCGAACTCGCCCTCTGCCTTAAGCTTGTCCTGCACCTGAGAAAGCATGAACGTCGTCGGCGGGCAAACGTCCGGACAGTTGCTGAAGAAGAAGTACACCAGGCGCACCTTGCCGTCAAGCGAGCTCATGCTGACGTCGTTGCCGTCGATATCCTGGTAAGTAAAATCGGGCGCCGCGCCCAGATCGGGCAGCTTGTCCGCTTGCTGCTGACGGATGAGCAGCCAGGCGATCAGCACCAGCAGCAGCGCGAACAGCGCCAGCGAAAAGCCGTACCGCACGTACCAAGGCTTGGCAGGCTTGGCCTGAACGGTGCCGTTCGCATTGACGCTCATTGGCGCAGGACCCGCGCCGGGCCGATCTTGATTCCCGGATACGCCGGGCCCTTCGAACTCTTGCGACATGTTGCGCTACACTCCGTTCGTATCGAGTATCATGACGAGAAACATAATCATTAAATAGTTGACGGAAAACAGGAAGTCCATTTTCGCCCACTTCTCGGTATCCTTGGCGACAAGCCCCGAGATCGCGTGGATCAGCCATGCCCCGACGATGACGACCGACAGCACGAGGTAATAAATGCCGACGTAATCGTACGTATACATGAGGACCGAGGCGACCAGCAGCAGCAGAATATAAGGAATCATCTGCCACTTGGTCCGCAGAATGCCCTTCACGACCGGAAGGACGGGGAAGCCCGCGGCCCGGTATTCCTCGACGCGGCGAATCGTCAGCGACCAGAAGTGCGGCGGCTGCCAGAGGAACAGCAGCGCGAACAGAATCCAGGCGCCCGCATCCACCTCGCCGGTGACGGCGCAGTAGCCGATCACGGGCGGCATCGCGCCGGAGATCCCGCCGATCGACGTGCTCCAGGTGGACGTCCGCTTCAGCCAGATCGTGTAGACGACGCCATAGACGAACATGCCGAGCAGGCCCAGCCAGCCGCACAGCGGATTGACGAGCACGAACAGCGTGGCGAGCCCGAGGGCGCCCAGCACGATCGAATAGCCCAGGACGAATCCCGGGGACAGCCGCCCCTGCGGAAGCGCGCGATCGCTCGTGCGGGACATCTTCGTATCGAAGTCCCGATCCCAATAATTGTTAAAGACGCAAGCCGCGGCCATCGTCAGCGTCGTGCCGATCAGCATCCAGAGCAGTTCGAGCCAAAAGTCCCAGCTCTGGATTTGCCACCTCGACGCGAGCCAGAACCCGCCAAACGCCGCGATGAGGTTAAGACGGATGATGCGCGGCTTGGTCAGGGCCACAAGATCTTTGAACACGGTGTGCCTCCTTCAAACATAAAAAGCCGCAAGCGGCTGAAACGTTATCTATTTCCTTCTATTAGATGATAACCAAATCTGCACACCTTGACAATGTTCGCGCGGGGCTGTTCATCAAATCGCCACCTGTGCGCCACCCGGCCGACATCCGTTCGCCTCCAAAGCGTCAAAAAAGCGCCGGCCGCTTCTGTCACCTTTCGCCCATGGGCGCAATACACTGTACGGAGACATTCGCCCATTGCGTTTCATGCTTTAGCCGATCGGGCGTTTCCGTATTATCCGCGCATATGAAGCGCCGCCCAATTAAAGGAGGATCTCCCTTGTACAACAAAATGGCTATGCCCCAAGGCAGCATGCCCCAAATGTCGACGAGCGCCATGAACGCGGGTCAGCCGATGCCCGGCATGACGCCCGGTATGATGCCCGGTATGATGCCCGGCATGTCGCCCGGTATGATGCCCGGAACGATGCCTGGCATGACGTCCGCGATGCCTTCCGGCATGCCGGCGGCCGTGCCGAACGGTTCGATGACGATGACCATGCTGCCGCCGGCCGGAACTGCGCTGCCGATCTCCACCTTCCTTCCGGCTACCGGCCGCGAGGAATCGTACGTCGAGAACATCCTGCGCATGAACCTCGGCAAAGTGGCCACACTCTACATGACCTACGAAAACAACAGCGACTGGAACGCTAAAATTTTCAAAGGCGTTCTTGAAGCCGCCGGCCGCGATCACATCATTATCAGCGATCCCGCGACAGGCATGCGATATCTGCTGCTCATGGTGAACCTCGACTACATTACGTTCGACGAGCCGCTTAATTATAATTTGCCCTTCGGTTCGGCGAACAATCCCGTCACTCGCCGTTAACCGGCGCCGTTCCGGCGACGGGCGCGAGGGGCGCGAAGGTCCACACCCGCAGGCCTTCGCGTCCGCCCTTCACCCATGACGTCATCTCCGACCAGGAACGCCCCTCGAGGCGTTCTTTTTTCATGGCCGCCGCTTCGCTATCGTTCGCCGGGCGCCGCAGCTCGACGAATACGCCGGGCTGCTCCCGGTTTTCAGCCAGCTCCGCGCCTTTCCACCTCGACGGCTCCCCGAGCGCCCAAGCCAGGAAGCGTTCGCGGTTCGTTTCCGGAATGCTGTATTCGCAAAACAGGATCAAGGACATTCGTCGTCGCCCCTCATATTTGAATAATGCCGCGCCCATACTATACCGATGCCGCGCCACGCGGCGAAACTGACGGCAAAGGAGATCATGATCATGGATTCCGGGACGCATCTCGTTTTCGGGCTCGGACTCGGCGGACTCGCCTTGATCGATCCCGTCATCGCCTCCGAACCGTACGGCCCCGTCGCCGTTCTGATCGGCACGATCGCGGGCTCCCAGGCCCCCCGATTTCGATACCGTACTGCGATTCAAGAGCAATGCCGATTATATCAAAAACCACAGGGGCATGTCCCACTCTTTTCCGGCCATCGCCGGTTGGACCGTCCTGATCACGCTCGCCGTGTCCCTTGTTTTCAGAAGCGTGTCCTGGTGGCATATCGGCTTGTGGGTGCTGCTCGCCGTGCTCCTTCACGTACTGAGCGATTTATTCAACTCCTACGGAACGCAAGCCTTCCGGCCCGTCACGCGGAGATGGATCGCATGGAATATCATCCATATCTTCGATCCGTTCATTTTCGGCGCGCATCTCGTCGCCATTTTGCTCTGGCTGACCGGCTGGGCGCGCCCCACCGTCGTATTCCCCGTATTGTACGCGATGCTGGCCGTATACTACGCCTGGCGGAGCGTCGTACACCGTCGCCTGTCCGCCCGCATTCCCTCGCATGACCCCGAACGGCGCGAAGGGGACCAGTACACGCTGCTGCCCACGCTGAACCTGCATCGGTGGAATCTGGTCCGTCAATCGACGGACTGCACGTTCGCCATCGGCGAATGGGACAAAGGCGCGGTGCACTGGATCGATCATACGAAGTGCGACGTCCATCCGGCGGTCGAAGCCTCCAAAAAAGAACAAGGACGTGCAGGCGCTGCTGAACGTCACGCCGTTTCCTTGCGCACAGGTCCGGGAGCAGCCTTGGGGCTACGAGGTTCGCTGGATCGATATCCGGTACCGGCACCGCAAGCAGTATCCTTTCGTAGCGACGGTCATGATGGACGCTTCCTACAAAGGATTTCAATCCTACGTCGGCTGGCTCAGCGACGAGCGCCTGGAAAAACGGCTTCGCATGAACGCGTACTGACCGGATCGCCGCGCAACTCGCGCCCGCTCCGCGAAAAAGACGGCCGAAGCCGTCTTTTTCGCGCGCGCGATCCTTTTGACGCGCCATTTTTTTTGCGGCCGGAGGTTGACCTCGGCGCCGCTTAGGCGCACAATAAAAGCCCGAGGGGTTGCCTCGGGCTTTCGGTGAGCTAACGGATGTTAGCGGCTGCCACCGGAAAGTTGTTGCTCGGCCATTTGGACCAGCTTCTTGGTGATGTAGCCGCCAAGGGAGCCTGCGTCGCGGGACGTTACGTTGCCGTAGTAGCCGTCGGCCGGAATTTGCACGCCCAGGGATTGAGCGGCTTCCGTCTTCATGCTTTGCAGCGCAGCCTTTGCTTGAGGGACCAGAACTTGATTACGGGAACCGGAGCTATTGCTTGCCATGATTGATATTTCTCCTTTCGTCCTGCTGAGATTGGTGTTGGTTGCAAGCTTGCGTTGTTATTATGCTATGCTCGAAGAAAACTATACTCGGAGGTGAACACATTTTGAACAAACCTTTGGGACTTTTGTTTGCGGTCGTCTCGATGCTGCTTCTGCTCGGCACGGCGATATCGATCGACTACAACGGATGGCTCGCGTCGGGCCTGGCCGTGCTGGCGTTCGCCTTCATCGGCTGGGGCTTCACGCTCAAGTCGAAGATCGCGAAGCGGCAGGAGATCACGCAGCGTTAATCGCAAAGAAAAGGCCTGCGCGCCTCCTCAGGAGGCAGCTGCAGGCCCTTTCCTTTTTTACGGACTCATTTCAAAGCGGCGGCAGGAAGCCCATCGCTTCCTTCACCTCGGACAGCGTCTTCGCGGCAACCGCGCGCGCACGCTCGGCGCCTTGCCGAAGAATCCGATGAATCTCCCCGGAGGACCGGATCTCGGCGTAGCGGCGCTGCAGCGGCTCGAGCACGCCGACGACCTGTTCCGCCAGATCCTTCTTGAAGTCTCCGTAGCCTCTGTCCGCGTACCGGCTTTGAATGACCTCGATCGTCTCGCCCGAACAGTTCGCGTAGATGCTCAGCAGGTTGCTGATCTCCGGCTTGTTTTGCGGATCGTAGACCACCTCGCGGCCAAGATCGGTTTTCGCGCGGGACAGCTTTTTGCGGATCACTTCAGGCGGGTCGAGCAGCGCGATGTAGCTGCCCGCGTTCGGGTTGCTCTTGCTCATTTTTTTGGAGGCGTCGTCCAGCGACATGATGCGCGCGCCTACCTTGGGGATGAAAGGCTCCGGCACGACCAGCGTCTCGCCGAAGCGATGATTGAAGCGACCCGCAAGATCCCGCGTCAGCTCCAGATGCTGCTTCTGATCGTCGCCGACCGGGACCAGGTCCGCTTTGTAGAGCAGAATATCCGCGCTCATCAGCGGCGGATACACGAACAATCCCGCGCCTACCGCGTCTTTGCCCGCCGACTTGTCCTTGAATTGCGTCATGCGTTCCAGCTCGCCCATGTAGGAGAGCGTCGTCATCATCCAGCCCAGCTCCGCGTGCTCGTGCACATGGGATTGCGCGAAAATGGCCGCCTTGTCCGGATCGATGCCCGCCGCCAGATAGAGCGCCGCCACCGATTCTGTATTCTCGCGCAGCGCCGCCGGCTCCTGCGGCACCGTGATCGCGTGCAAATCCACGATCATAAAGTAGCTGTCGCATTCGTGCTGCAGCGAGACATAATTTTTCATCGCGCCGATGTAATTGCCAAGCGTCAGCTGCCCGCTCGGCTGGATGCCGGAGAGCACGCGTTTTTTTCCGTTCGCTTCGCTCATTGTCAATCGCTCCTTCGATTCGCGGAAATAGGGATTTGCCTTGCCGGACGCGCGTTAAACGCAAAAAAGACCTCTATCGTCAAAGGGACGAAGAGGTCGTGGTGCCACCCTTAATTCGCTCTCGCCGATCGCAAGCCCCCCCTAGGGACGATGCGCCGAACGCGAGCCTTTGGTTCCGGTAACGGGGGAACGGACGGACTGGATGGGAGCCTGGCCCGCCCACGGGCCCGGAGGGCGCGCGACGAGAAGATTCGTTTCCCAGTCGGCTCCGAGATCCATTCGGCCTTGGCGGAACGCCGGCTCGCAGCAGCCGCCGGCTCTCTGAAGTTCCTTGCCACGCTTACTTGTTCTCATCATCGCCTCGTATGTTATCGTTCATTATACGCGAGGCGCGTTAGAAGTCAACCTTCGGCTCCAAGGGCGAGTTTCGGACGGCGTTGTCCTTGCACGCGCCATCGATTGATGGTTCTGGAAGCGGACAAGTCGCGCATATGTGTAATCGTTGGCGCGCGGCACGGTTAGCTTGACTGGCAAGACGAAAGCCCGCGCGCGTCCGATCGGAGAGGAGCGTGCATGGGCATGACGTTGACCGCGCTGCGCGGCGCGACTTGGGCAGCTGCCGCAGGATGCCTGTATTTGGTGTGGAAATTGAATCCGAACGGGCCGTTCGTTTTTTTGCGATCGTTCTTTTCCGTGCTGCTCGACGCGTTTCCCTTTCTCGTGCTCGGCGCCCTCGTCTCCGCGGCGCTCGAGACGTTCGTCAGCGACAGGCTCGTCCGTTCCGCCGTTCCCAAGAGCCGGCTGGGCGGCGTGCTTTTCGGCAGCCTGCTCGGCCTCGCGCTCCCGCTGTGCGAGTGCGGCATGATCCCCGTCGCACGCCGCTTGATCCGCAAAGGGCTGCCCGCGTATATCGGCATCGTGTATATCATCGCCGGCCCCGTCGTCAATCCCATCGTCTTCGCCTCCACGGTCGTCGCCTTCGACGGCGATCCCGCGATGGCCTTCGCGCGTTTGCTGCTTGCCCTGGCCGTAGCGCTGGCGGCAGGCACGGCCCTGCTGCTCTTCCTGCGGCGAAACCCGCTTAAGGAAGGCGCAGGCACTGTCGGATGCGCGCATGGGCATGGGCATGAGCACGGACACGGACACGGGCATGGACATGGACACGGGCATGAGCATAAGCATGGACATGGACACGGGCATGAGCATAAGCATGGACATGGGGCGTTCGCGGCGACTGGGCGCCGCGCGCGCATATCGGGCGCCGTATCGTCCATCGCCTCACATGCCATGATCGATCTTCGCGACATGGGGAAATACTTGTTGATCGGCGCCGCGCTTACCGCGCTCGTACAGACCGTGCTGCGAACGCAGACGTTGGAGGCCGCGGCAGGCCATAACTGGCTTTCGCATCTATTCCTGATGGGCTTCGCATTCCTGCTATCGCTTTGTTCGACCTCCGACGCGTTCGTGGCGGCGCCTCTCGCCGGTTTATTCCATCCGGGCGCGATTCTCGCCTTCCTCGTCTTTGGGCCCATGATCGATCTGAAGGGCCTGACCGTCATGCTCGCCGCGTTCCGAAAAGATTTCGTCATCCGATTCGCGCTGCTCGTCTTTGGCCTCGTGCTGGCCGGCTCGCTCTTGGCCGAGAAACTGCAATGGTTGCATTGAACGCCAATTAAAGAAGAGGCAGGCGCGCTCGGCGCTTGCCTCCATATACAACGAACGGCCGGATTAATGTTCGCCGGAGCGGTCGCGTTTTCCGAATTTCTTGTTATTTACATGAAATAAAACGTTTGCCATATTGTAGTTCGATTCGACGGTTACGCTTAAGTATAATTTGCCGTGCTTGATCCCGAAGTCGTATGTAACCTCGCCATGCGTCCAGCTCGTCTTGCGCTGGATCGCCTCGACCGCCGCCTTGCGCAGCTCGCCGATCAACGCGTCCGTCAGCCCGTCCGGTTTGGCATCCCCTGTCGTCCGGCGTTCAGCCAGATCGACCGGCAAATGGCGTATCCCGAACTTCCCTACGGTATCGTTGCGCACTTGCAGCACGATCGTCCCTGCGGTCATGCCCTTCAACTCGCCTTCCATCTGCCGGAAAGCCATATCCACTTGCCTGGCAAGCGGGACTTCAAACTCATACGCCATAATTCTCCTCCTTCGATTTGGGAAATACTCCTCATTGTCGCCAAGTATTACCTACGACTTATGAATCATTATAGGGTAGGTATATTAAAAATTTCAACAAAAAATTTAGAATATTCGACTAAATGATGCATTTTTTTCTTTTAATGTGAATTTTACACATAATTTTAGTACCACGATAGACGACTATCGCTTAACTTCCGGCATCGTTCCCATGTCATTTTTCCAGTTTCCGCCGATGTCCGGAAAACGCAAAAAAACCGCACACCTCAATCGCGTGTGCGGTTCTTCCGCTCATTTTCCACCTATCGGCTTCACGCCGGCCTCCGACCGATCAACGCGCGCAAAGCGCTTCGAACGCGTCGACATCGGAAATCGCGCGGCGCACGGCGGCCTGCCAGAACGCCGGCTTGTCGAGCTCGACGCCGAGATGGCGCCTGCCGAGCTCCTCGACCATCATCAGCCCGGTATCCCGCAGCAGCCGGTCGTAGCGCTCGTTAAAGCCCGTACCTTCGGCTTCCGCGACGGCCGCGATGCCCGTACTGAACAAGTATCCGAACGTGTACGGAAAATTGTAAAACGGCACTTCCGTCGCATAGAAGTGCAGCTTGGCCGCCCAAAAGTGCGGATGCCAGGAGGCCAGCGCATCGCCGAACGCTTCTTTCTGCGCTGCGACCATCAGCTCGTTCAGCGCCTGCACGTCGAGCATCCCGCGTTTGCGCTCCTCGTAAAATCTCGTCTCGAACAAAAATCTCGCCCGGATGTTGTTGCAAAAGGCCGAGGCCCGCTGCAGCCGCTCGTCGAGCAGCGACAGCCGCTCTGCGTCGCTCCCCCGCCGCCCGCAGCAGCGCGTCGCTCACGAGCCCTTCGGCGAACGTGGACGCCGTCTCGGCGACGTTCATCGCGTAATTCCGCCCGAACTGCGGCAAGCCGTCCACGCAGACGTCGTGATAGGCATGTCCCAGCTCGTGAGCCAGTGTAGAGACGTTGTCCGGCGTGCCGGAATAGGTCATGAAGATGCGCGTCTCGCCGGTCAACGGAAAATCGGTGCAGAAGCCGCCCGGCCGCTTGCCCGCCCGGTCTTCGGCTTCGATCCAGCGCCCGGAGAACGCCCGCTCGGCAAGCTTGGCCTGCGCGGGCGAGAAGCCGCCGAATGCGTCCCGGATCAGCGCGGCGGCTGCGCCGTAGCCGATCGCGCCGCCCTCCGCGCCAACCGGCGCGGATACGTCGTGCCAGTCCAGCCGTTCCTTGCCGAGCAGGCGGGCTTTGGCGGCCATATAGCGCTTAAGCGGCTCCATCCCGCCCGCGACGCCTTCCCACATCGCGTCGAGCGTGTCCCGGCTCATCCGGTTGATGAGCAGCGGCTCCTTGAGCGGATCCTGCCAGCCGCGCGCCTGATACAGCTTCAGACGGAAGCCCGCGAGACGGTTCAGCGAATCCGCGGCCAAATCCGCCTGCCCGGCCCAGGCTTCTTCCCATTTGGCGCCCATCTCGTCGCGCACCCGCTGGTTCGGGTGCGACAGCTTGTTGAACGCCTGTCCCGCCGACAATGTCTTGACCGCGCCGTCTTCCTCCCAAGGAATGGCGATTCGGCTGACGATGGTCTGATAGTTCTCGCCCCAGCCATGGTAGCCGTCGACGGCCAAATCGCCGGCAAGCGCCTCCAGCGCGGGCGGCAGCTTCTCCTTGACGAAGTCCCGGCGCTCCCGGATCACGAATGCGATCTCGGAGACGGGCGCCGAAGCGATCCAGGCCTCAAGCCGATCGTCCGGCACCCGGGCCAGCTCGGCATCGTACAGATCGAGCGACTGGCCGAGCTTGGCCGACAACGTCTGGAGCTTCTCCGTCCAGGCCGTCGCTTTGCGGTCCTCCATATTTTGCGCGGACAAGCAGCCTACGTAGGAGAACGCCTCCCGCAGCCGCGCCGTCAGGTCCTGAAGCCCGGACGTCCAATCGTTCAGCGCTTCGTCGCTTGCGGCTTCGCCGTCCGCTGCGGCCTGGAGCTCCGCGAGCAGCGCGGCGGTTTCCGTTTCGAGCGCCTCGGAGAACGCGGCAAATTCCGGGGATTCGGAACCCCCGGAGAAAATTTTGTCCAGATCCCAGTTCAGGGAATAGCTGTCCGTCATCGATCATCCCGTCCTCTCTCGCGTTGCCGGCGATCGGCTGACCGATCGCCTTCGGCATCCGGACATTGTCAGCCCGTCCCGACTATTGTATCGTTAATGGACACGGTTTTGCCAGAGAGGAGCGGGGAAGATCATGATTCCATTTCGCAACAGCTTGCCTTACGACATCCAGATGAACGAGGTGTACGCCTCCGAATGCCCGTTCTGCCGTCAATCCCACGTTCGCCTGCCGCTGAAGCCCGAGGAGCTCGATCAGTTGCGCGGCGGTCTCATGAAGCGAACGATCGTCATGCCCTGCTGTCGGTCCAGGCTTCAACTCGTCGATGCGGACGGCGATTACTTGCTGGCGAGCAAGCCGCTCCGAGCCTGATTCGCGCTCAGCTCCCGAGCCGCTGCATCTCTTCGGGCAGTTCGGCGCCTTTGCCCGACATCTCGTCGCGGACCGCTTGCCAGCCTTCGCGCGAGGCGCGTATCATCGCGGAATCCATGATGCTCTTGTCGTGAATGACCCGGCTGAACCATCTGACCGCCTCGTGAAAGTGACCGAGCCGCCGGTTCAGCTCCCCGATCAGGTACAGCAGGCGGGCGTTGTTCATCAGTTCGCGCTCCGACTGGTACGTCTTGATATAAGCTTCAAGCGCGTACTGCAGGAATCTACTCTCTTGCTCGGCATTGCCCTCGTAGCGATACAGCCACGCGATATGATGCAGGATGCCCGCGACGACGCGATCCTTTTCCTTGATGATCTGTCCCGTCAGAAGCGCGAGCTTGTAGCACGCCAGCGCGTCCGCCGCGCTGCGCTCCCCGCCGTAGTCGCTCATCTTCCAATGCTTGCCGACGCGTTCGAGATAGGCGTTCCGCTGCCAGTCCACGAGACGCTGATTCGAATTCTCCGTAGAGGCGAATCCGCAGTACGGACATACCCGCACGACATAAAAATCGGGATTGGCCGATTTGAAATAGGAGCAAAAATCAGAATCCGATCGTATCGCGCGCTTCAGGCTCGGTCTTACGCGGGAGGTCACGAACTCGGCTTCGCAGCACACGCATGCAACCTTAGTCTGGTAAAGAGGCTCCATCCCGATCCCTCCATGTCGGACGCGTCCCGGCGAACGCGCGAGACGGCCAATTACTCTTCGGTGTTCACAAAATGATGCGCAGGACCGGACAGCCGTTCCAGCACGAAGGCTTTGAGTTCCCCGGACAGCTCCGTCTCGTCCAGCGAGCGGCGCATGCAATCCAGCCATGCTTCGGCTCTCGCGGGCGTGATCGGGAACGGCAGGTGCCTTCCCCGCATCATCGGATGTCCGTAGGCATCGGAATATAAAGTAGGTCCCCCCGAAAAACTGCGTCAGAAACAGGTACTGCTTGTCCATGACCGGCATGATGTCTTCCGGAAACAACGGCGCCAGCAGCGGGTGCTGCTGCACCTTCGGGTAAAAGCCTTCGACGATCTTCCGGACCGTAGCCGCTCCGCCGATCGCTTCGTACACGCTTCCGTAGTTCATAGGTTGCAATCTCCTCCCGACTCTTCGGTCGATATCGGGACTTACTACCTGAAGTCCCTTTATTATACCACAACGACGTAAGACTTCTATCCTAATTTTTCCGTTTTCGCACAAAAGAAAATCCGCCTGCGGCCTTTGATTGCGCAATGGCGCGCAGCGGACGGACTCAGGAGCCCTTATATTTGTTCCGATCGCGCTTTGCAGCCCGCTCGCGGACCCAGGAGCCCCTATTGCGGGATTAGAGACCTATTTTGGTCTTGATGTGGGTGAATAGTTATCATGAACGAAACCGACACCCTGTTTGCTTATCTCGGAGGTTACATTTGGGAAAAATGGCGTTTACAGAAACAACCCATTTACCAAATACAGAGCTCAAAGCAAAAGGAGTCGGTTTAGTATGAGTATGGCCATCAAGTACGTAGGTTTAGACGTATCCAAATCCAAAATCGCGGTTGCCTTTGCGGATGAGGGACGAGGAGAAGCACGGTACTTTGGCGTCATCGAGCATAGCAAGGAAGCGGTATTGAAACTCCTGCAAAGGCTGCGTCGTCCGGGTGAGAAAGAGGAGGTGACTTTAAGGGTCTGTTACGAGGCAGGTCCCACCGGCTATGTGCTCTATCGTTGGCTATTGACGGCAGGCATCGCTTGCAGCGTGGTCGCGCCCTCGCTCATTCCCAAGCGTGCCGGCGACCGGGTCAAAACAGACAAACGGGATGCCATTCGACTCGCACAGCTGTATCGCGCAGGAGAACTGACGCCGGTATACGTGCCCACGCCAGCAGACGAAAGCTTGCGGGATCTCGTTCGCGCACGCGAGGATGCGGTCGAGGATTTGAATCGTTTTAAGCAACGACTGGGCAAGTTTCTGCTTCGCCACCAGCTTCAGGACGCCAAAGGCGCCAAACCCGGAACTTTCGCGTACGAGGAATGGCTGGATACGCTGCGTATTCCCGAGGACAGCTGCAAACAAATGACCTTTCAGGAGTACCGCCAATCGATTTGGGAAACGAAGGAGCGAATCAAGCGATACGAAAAGCAAATTGAAGAACAAGCCGCTTTAAGCGAGCAGGCGCCGGTCGTTCAAGCGCTGCAAGCCTTGCGAGGCGTAGCAGCCGTCACAGCCGTTACGCTTTCATCCGAGATGATGAGCAGCGACCGCTTTCACTCCGCCTCTTCGTTTATGAGTTACTGCGGACTGGTCAGCAGCGAATACTCCTCGGGAAGCAGCCGCTGGCAAGGCCGTATAACGAAAGCCGGGAATGCGCATCTGCGTCGGGTACTGGTGGAAGCCGCGAAAAGTTACCGACACGCGCCCGCGATTCGCAGAAGAATGCGCGACCGTATCGAGGGGCTGCCACCGGAGGTTCAGTCGATTGCCTGGAGCGCGCAGCATCGATTACACAAGAAGTATTGGAGTCTGGCGCGAAGAGGAAAGCACAAGGGTTGCATCGCGGTCGCGATTGCCAGAGAACTGGCGGGGTTTGTATGGGCGATTGCTAAGGAGATCGAGAAGCTTCGTTTGCAAGCAGCGGTGTAAAACAACGGGTCCGAACAAAGGAGGCGATTGAGGGGAAGCGATTCTTTTTTTACCTCAGAGGCAAAATCAGGCAAGGTGGAGAGAAAACCGCGTGAGCCGCTTGAGCAAGCGAATGCTTATGCTCGTCAATAGTTAGCGGGTAAGCTCTCCAGACGTATGAATAACATGTGTGAATCCACGAATATCAGATTGCCGACCAGCGAATTGCTTT
This sequence comes from Cohnella rhizosphaerae, assembly GCF_029525575.1. GTDB lineage: Bacteria > Bacillota > Bacilli > Paenibacillales > Paenibacillaceae > Cohnella > Cohnella rhizosphaerae. The sequence goes on along the minus strand of NZ_JAPDIA010000009.1, from coordinate 916,901 downwards.
TGCCTCTGAGCTAAAGAAGAATTGCCCCCTTCCGTCCCCTAAAGGGGAAACGCAGGGAGCGACGCCCCCTGCACCCCGTTACTCGCCGTAGGGGCACCTCCGGGCATTTCCATGCCGGAGATCCAGAAAAGTATGGGAAATGATGCGACCGCCTGTAAAGAAAATCGCTTGACAGGCTTCTATTCGCTATTGTCAAAAACACGGGTGCAAACAGAGACGCTTGACAGTTTCGTTCATATCAACGGCTCTGCAGTCCGCAATGATCACAATTGCACCGTTTTTTACGAAATAGCGTCATCTGAGTCCGGTATCTTCGCTCGACTTGCCTTCGGTTACTCCCGCAGTTTTCATTTGCATCTCACGCTAGCAAGTGAAGCCAGCGAGGGCGATTGGACGCCGCCGCTCCTGTTCGCCATATGCATGCGCAAGGAATAACCTATGATGCCTGCAAAGGATGGGCAGGCATTTTCGCCTCGGCTCATCCAATCGGCTGGAAAGCCTGCGTTAACCAGCTTTCCCCTTTCTCCCCTCGCGCGACGATGAGAGAGGGGGCGTAAGGCGCTGTACAGCGTTACCTGCCGATTTTATACTTTCTATATATGATATGAAAACAAAAATCGCCCTTATCGGGCGATCGAATAATGTAGAAAACTGGATGATCGGGGACCTAGATCTCTTCCTCCGGACCGCTGAGCGACTCCCGAATGACATAGACGAAAGCGCACATGAGAAGCCCTGCTACGATTCCTGCCACGTTAATCACTCCTTGAAGCCATATCGTGGTTCTATTGTACCACATGAATGTAACAGCGACATTACTTTTTTGCAATCGCTTTCAAAAAAATATCGACGATATTCCGGCCCGAAGATTTCGCCCGTTTTCCCGACGAAGAAGGGGCTGTCCCAAAAGCCCTCTAAAGTTGAAGTAGAAAGCTGAAATGATGTCAATAATAGCCAAACGGGACGAAGCAGAGGAATTTCCTGCTTGGTCCCGTTTGCGTTTTTGGTCGATGGCTAGCTTCTTGAGCAGATTATGGGCAAGGCAAAGCCATCCGACCTCGAGACTTACCTTGTCCAAGCCTCGAAGCAGAAAGCGCCGGAACCCCCGGTTGTTTTTTACTTGGCCGAATACACTTTCCGGCTCGATCATGCGACGGACGGATAGCTCATATCCTTCTTCGCTTCGCAACCGTTCCCGCATTTCATTCTTTTGCCGCCAGTACGTCAGGCTTACGGATATCTCCCGGTTACCTTTGGCTTTGGTGCATGCGGTTTTAAGCGGACAATCTTCACAGCTTGCGCTCCGGTAATGGCGCGTATGTATCTCGTAGCCACTCTCTGTCGTCGTTTTACTCTCGTAACGGAACGCAAGCTTCTGTCCGGCTGCGCAGGTCCAACTGTCTTCCTCTTCGTTGTAGTGCCAGTTGTCGATCTTGCCGATGTCTTTTTTCCAGGCTCTGCTCTTTTCTTTGTGGTAGGTGCCGTACTTTACGAGGGCATGGACCTGCTCCTTTTCCAGATAGGCATAGTTCTCCTCCCCGCCATAGCCTGCGTCTGCAATGACGGTACCCGGCAGCTTGCCCAGCTTTTCTTTAACGCTCTCCAGATGCGGCTTTAGACATCTCGTGTCTGTCGGCCGCTGATGTACGCTGTAGCCGAGCACGAACTGGTTTTCCGTTCCGATCTGCACATTGTAGCCCGGCTTTAGCTGGCCGTTTCGCATATGATCTTCTTTCATCCGCATGAACGTCGCATCCGGATCGGTCTTGCTGAAGCTGTTCCGATCGCCCAAAAGTGCCTCTTGATGCTCGTATTTTTGAAGGCGTGGCAACAAGTCTTTCCGCAGCAAACGAACCGCTTTTTTTGAGCGGCTTGTCTTTGGGCTTGTCTTTGGGCTTCTCCTGTAGTTGTTCCTCTAGTCGCTGGATGGCCTGCTCCAGCCGGTCTGCCGTGAGCTCCGACGCTTCTCCAAGCTCCAGTAGATCAGCTCCGGCGTGCTCGGCATCCTCTTGCTGCTGCGCCTCTTCGATGGCTCCAAACAGCGTCCGCACCTTCTCTTGCAGCTTCGCGTGCTGCTTGACGACCGCCTTCTTCCAGACGAACGTGTAGCGGCCCGCATTGGCCTCAATCTTTGTCCCGTCGATAAAATAATGCTCGAGCTGTACATATTTTTCTTCCACGAGCAATTCCAGCACAGCCGTAAAAATCTGCTCGAGCACGTCCTTCATCCGTTCCGAGCGAAAACGGTTGATGGTGCGGAAGTCCGGCTGCTGGCGGCCGGCGAGCCACATGAACATGATATTTTCGCGGACGGCTTTGGCAATCTGGCGAGAGGAATAGAGGCGCTGCGTGTAGGCATAGATGATGACTTTGGTGAGCATTTTGGGGTGATAGCTATGCCGTCCGCCGCCGGGATAGGCTGCGTCGAACAAGGCGTCGCTCAGACGGTTCACCGCGCTATTCACGACGCGTACGAGATGATTTTCAGAAATATCCGTTTCCAAATCCATTGGCAGACAAAGTTGATCCATGCTATATTGAATGTACAAAGAAACCGTTCCTTTCGTAAATGGTTGCTCGACACTTCCATTTTACCAAAGAACGGTTTTTTTTTTGTTTTACAAAAACAAAAACAGGGCTGCCCCTCAGGTCATTTTCATGATCCTTTTGGGACAGCCTCATCGCCTCTTTCTATGCGGGGAATTCCTTTAAAGCCTTGAGCACCTGGAGCAGATAATGCCATGTCCGTTCGACGGACGAGACGCGGAACCGCTCCTCCGGCGTATGAATATCGTAAAGGTCCGGCCCGTACGATACGGCGTCCAGCCCTGGCATCTTGTCGGCGAATATTCCGCATTCGATGCCCGCATGCACCGCCTTGACCTCCATCGGCTTTCCGGACTCGCGTCCGTAAACGTCCACGAAAACGTCCCGCAGCCGGGACGACATCCGATACGGCCAGCCTGGATAATGATCGCCCGCTTCGAAGCCGCAGCCAAGGAGACGGGCGAGCGCCTCCATCCTTGTCATGGCCGCGTCAAGCTCGGACCTTAGCGAACTGCGGACCAGGCTTTCGAAGCGCACGCCCTCCGGGGTCATGGCCACGATGCCCACGTTGGTCGACGTACGCGGGAGTCCCGGGATCGCCTTGTCCATCCGAAGGACGCCGTTCGGGACGAGCAGCAGCGAGTCGACAAGCTTGCTCAGGGAAGCATCGGAAAATATTCGCGCCGCCCCGTCAGCCGCAACCGCTCCGGCCTCGCACGCCTCGAGCGAAACGCTCGCCTCCGGGTCGGACGCCGCATACTCCGTTTTAAATACCGATTCCCATTCCCTTATGGCGGCTTGGGCCTGCTCCCAATGCGCCTCCGGCACGAACAAGGTCGCTTCGGCCTCGCGCGGAATCGCGTTGGACGCCAGGCCGCCGCGAACTTCCGCGACGCCGTACGGCAGGCGCTTGCGCAAGCCGTCGAGCGTCCGGCCGAGCAGCTCGCAGGCATTGGCGCGCTCGTGGACGATATCGTCGCCCGAATGGCCGCCGAGAAGGCCGTGTACGCGCAGCCGCCCCGCTCGCCCCGGCCGCGGCTCAGCCGTCCATTCGACGGGCACGGCGTGATACGCGCGCGCTCCGCCGGCGCTGCTGACATAAAGGACGCCCTCCCTGTCGGAATCCAGGTTAATCATCATTCGGCCCTTCAGCAGCGCGGGGTCTAGCTTCCTGGCGCCCTTCATCGACGTCTCTTCCTCCGTCGTCAGCACGATCTCGAGCGCCGGGTGCTCCGCGTTCCGCGCATCCAGCAGCGCCATCGCGAAGGCGACGCCCAGACCGTTGTCCCCGCCCAGCGTGGTGCCTTCGGCCGTCATGAAATCGCCGTCCAGCCGCAGCCGGATCGGGTCGGTCAGGAAGTCGTGCGCGACGCCCGCGTTTTTTTCCCCGACCATGTCCAGATGCCCTTGCACGATAACGGGGGGCACCTGCTCGTAACCTGCGGAAGCCGGCTTGCGGATGATCAGATTCAACGATGCGTCCTGCACGGTATCGAACCCGCGCGATCTGGCGAAAGCGGCCACATAATCGCTCGCCGCTCGCTCGTGTCCCGAGCTTCGCGGGATGGCGGAAAGCGCCTCGAAGTGCGGAATGACGGGACAATCGCCCCGATATAGCCTCGATTCGGCATTTGCGCTGCTCAATGGTCGCGCCTCCTTGCTTCGGTTCGTTATACGAATCGCTTGCCCGCCTGTCCTTTGACAGGCCTATGCTTGCAATATATAGCAGCGGCTCTCGATAAGCAACCGCACGCGGCCCCGCCGCAAATGCGCCGTCCTTGAAATTTTCCCGACGAGCCCCGCATATAATCGGACAAGAGGGAGCTTGGTCCAGGGAAGGAAGTGCGCTCGTGTCCGACTTGATCTTAACGCGAAAAAAGAAACGCCGGCTTCGTCCGAAGAGGGCTGCGGTTGGCGGCGGCGACGGGGGCCGGCGCATGCGTCCTGCTCATCGGCCTGCTCGCGCTGCTGATGCCCGGCATCGCGCTCGAAGCGTCGCTTAAAGGCTTGTCCGTCTGGTGGGAGGTGCTGTTCCCCGCCCTATTTCCCTTTTTTGTCCTGTCCGAAGTGCTGCTCGGCTTCGGCATCGTACACCTGGCCGCCGCGCTGCTCGATCCGCTCATGCGTCCGCTGTTCCGCATTCCGGGGGCAGGCGGCTTCGTGCTGGCGCTGAGCTTCGGAGCCGGCTACCCGATCGGCGCGCGCCTGACCTCCCAGCTCATGGAGCAAAACCTGCTCAGCCGCGGCGAAGGGGAGCGGCTCGTCGCGATGACGACGACCAGCGATCCGATTTTCCTGATCGGCGCGGTCTGCCTCGGCTTTTTCGGAAGGCTCGATATTGTACCCGTGCTGGCTGCGGCTCATTATGGCGGGGCCATGCTGGTCGGCCTGCTGCTGCGTTGGCGCAAGGACGAGCCCGAGCCGGAGTCCGAGGAACGGTCAAGGCCGGCCCAAGAGAAACGGGCTTCGCCGGTTGAGACGCCGATTCGCGACGCGAAGCTCGGCTTGGGCAGATTGAAACGGGCGATTGTCGCGATGCACGAAGCGCGAATGGCGGACGGACGGCCGTTCGGCATCGTGCTGAACCAAGCCGTCAAGTCCTCGCTCGCCCTCATGATCGTCGTCGGCGGTCTTGTGGTATGTTTCTCAGCGACGCTACAGCTCCTCTTGCACGGCGGATTGCTGCTGCCGCTGAAGCACGCGATCGTATTCGCGCTTCAAACCTGCGGCCTCGAGCCCGGACTCGCCAACGCCTTCGTGCAGGGGACGTTCGAGGTGACGCTGGGCAATGCCGCGGCGGCAAGCCGGCGCCGGCCCGGGCGGCATTCCGGCCGCGCTGATCGACCGCGTCGCCGGCGCGGCGTTCGTGCTGGCCTGGGCCGGCCTATCCGTGCATGCCCAGGTCGCCGGGCTCATGGGACGCACCGGCTGGCGGTACGGCCCCTTCGCGCGCGCGCGGCTATTGCACGCGGCGATCAGCGTCGCGCTCGTCTACTTGCTCTGGCCGTGGCTTCACGGGGCATAGACGCCGCGCCGGCATTGTCTTAAGCGCCGATATTGTTTATCATCTATGACAGATATGTCAGACAACGAACGAGCGCTTAAGCTGGGAAGGAGCATTCCATTGAAGTATGCGCTGCTCGACCGGGGCGATTCGCTGTCCCGCGAACTTGCGGAGACGTTCCACAAGCTCGCGCGCGAACGCGGACTGACGTCCAACCCCGGCAGTCCGGATCTGATCGTCTCGATCGGAGGCGACGGTACGCTGCTGCAGGCCTTTCATTCCTTCGCGGACCGCGTCGAGGACGTGGCCTTCGTCGGCGTCCACACGGGCCACCTTGGTTTTTATGCCGATTGGAAAAAAAACGAGCTCGAAGAGCTGGTCTCGCTGATCGCGTCCACCGAGCCGCAGAAGGTCAGCTATCCGCTGCTGCACATTCAGGTCGTCACGGATACGGAGACCAAGTCCTATCTCGCCTTGAACGAATTCACGCTCAAACGGCCGGGCGGCACGCTGGTCGCCCAGCTTAACATTAACGACGAACCCTTCGAGATGTTCCGGGGGGACGGCATCGTCGTCTCTACGCCTTCGGGCAGCACGGGCTACAACAAGAGCGTGCACGGCGCCATACTTCATCCCTCGCTCGAGGCGCTCCAGATTGCGGAGCTGGCGTCCATCAACAACCGGATTTACCGTACGCTCGGCTCGTCCGTCATTCTACCGAAGCATCACCATTGCGACATCGTGACCGATCCGTCCGACGATCTCTCGCTGCTCGTCGACCACCTGACCTTGCGTTTTCAAGGGGTCCGCTCGATTATTTGCACGGTCGCCGAGCAGAAGATCCATTTCGCAAGATACCGCCCGCATCCGTTCTGGAATCGGGTGCGCAACGCGTTCATCGGATCGCCGAAGGAGATCTTAAGCCAGAACTTCCCGCGCAAGACGTTCGTCGACTTGAGCGAAAACGAGGAAAACAAGTAAGGCCGGCGCCTCCGTTGAAGCTGGACGCTGCCTGCTAACCATCGCCCGCTGCCCGGACCTTGCACGAAGTGCACTGTCCAGTCGGCGGGCTTTTTCTGCCCGTCGGGACAAATAAAACCGGCAGGGGCGCGTTCGATCGCTGCCCTGCCGGTCTTATTTGCCGTGATTGCCCGCCCTTGCTCACTCGCCTGCCGGAGCGCCACGTTCGGGCTTGCCCCCCGCCATCGGTCCGCGGGCCGCCCCCGGATCGTGGAGCGCCGCCGTTCGGCCGCGGCCCTTGATCGGAGCGGGCGTGGTCGAAACGGTCGTTCCGTTCGGGCCGCTGGCCGTGATCCTGCCGCTCGCCCCGTTGCCCCTGCTCGGGCCGCTGGCTCCCGTCGTGCCGCGGCCTGCCCGAAGGAGGCCCCTGCTGCTGCCCGCCGCCGGAAGCATACCTTGGCTGCGCATGCCCGCCGCCCGGCATGCCGCCGGAGGGCTGGCCGCCGCCTTGCGGGCCGCGGCGCCGGTTCTTATTGTTCTGCCACTTGCCGGGCGCGCCGCCGCTGCGGTGGCCGCCGCCCGGCGCGCCGCCGGAGGGTTGGCCGCCGCGATAGCCGCCTTCGCCGCCCGACGTCGACGCCCGCTCGGCGCCGTCTCTGGCATGCTGGCGCTGCTCCTGCTTGTTGAAGCCGCCGCCCTGGGTCCTTCGCTCGTAGCCGCCGCCGTTTGCGCCTCCGCGGTATCCGCCGCCTCCCGGCTTGCGGTCCCTGCCGTCCCCGCCGCGCTCCTGGCGGGCGCCGTCGTAGGGACTGCCGCGCCCGTACATCTCGTCGCGCGCGCTCGCGGCCGCGGTCTGCGCCGCGGCCGCGCGACGCTCCGCGCCTTCGGATACCGCGCGGGCGACCGCGGACGGGCTCGTGCCCGGCACCCGGCCTCCCGGCCGTTCCTTCAGCGGCCAGCGCATGAGCATCCCGCCCGTCGGCAGAGAGATCGCGGCCGCGGGCGCTGGCGCAGGCTGCTCGCCTTCTTGCCCGTCGTCTCCGTCGCCGACGGCCTGCATCGCCGCCGGCGCGCCGACCGGAAGCTCTTCAAGTCGAACGCCCGCGCCTTCGGGCACGGCGGCGGGGTCCAGCTTTTCGATGACGAAGTACGCGCAGCCGAAATTGCAATATTCGTGTATATATTCATACAGATGCGAAATGACGGACTCCTTCGGCGCCTTCGGCTGCGGCTCGCGGAAAAAGCCGCGCAACCGGAGCTGACTGTAGCCCCAGTCGCCCACGATAAAATCGTATCGCTCCAGCACCTCGCTGAATCTTTCCCGGAACGCTTCGGGATTCCATCCGTTCTTGTGGTCGTGAACAACGGAATAGGCGTTGTTCCCGGTCAGATAGATCACGCAAGGCTCTCCTTCCGTCTCCCGTGCGCCGGCCGCCAGCGGCCGCGCTCGAATAAGGTATTCATGGCCCGTCGTCGCGCTGGCGCACGACGTCAGACGCCCGTTGCCGCCGTCGCCTGGACGTTCTCCGCCGCCCCTTGAACGGCAGACGCCGACGCCGCGGCGGACTTCACTTGCGAATGCGCGTGATAGGAGCTGCGCACGAGCGGCGCGGACTCGACGTGCGAGAAGCCGCGCGCCAGACCTTCGGCCTTGAGCTGCTTGAATTCGTCCGGATGGACGTAGCGCGCGATCGCCATATGCGCGGGGCTCGGCTGGAGATACTGACCAAGCGTCAGGATGTCCACGTCGTTCGCGCGAAGATCGTCCATCGCGGCCAGCACTTCCTCGTAGGTCTCGCCTACGCCGAGCATGATGCTGGACTTCGTCGGAATCTTCGGCGCCAACTCCTTGGCTCTGCGCAGCAGCTCGAGCGAACGCGGATACTTGGCCTTGGCGCGCACGCGGTTCGACATCCGCGCTACCGTCTCGATGTTGTGGTTCAGAATGTCCGGCTTGGCGTCCATCACGATGCGCAGCGATTCGAGATCTCCCTGGAAATCCGGAATCAGCACCTCGACGCTGCAAAGCGGCAGCTTGCCGCGGATCGCCTTGATCGTGGCCGCGAAGATCGAGGCTCCGCCGTCCTTCAGGTCGTCTCGCGCCACCGAGGTGACGACGCAGTGCTGCAGGTTCATCTGCACTGCGGCTTCGGCGACCCGCTCCGGTTCCTGCAGGTCGAGCTCCGTCGGCAGCCCCGTCTTCACCGCGCAGAAACGGCATGCTCTCGTGCAAATATCGCCAAGTATCATAAAGGTTGCCGTGCGGTTCGCCCAGCATTCGTATATATTGGGACACCTTGCTTCTTCGCAGACCGTATGGAGCGTCTTGGCCCTCATCATCTGCTTGATTTCCTGATAATTGTCGCCGGTCGTCAGCTTGATGCGCAGCCAGTCGGGCTTGGGCGTCTTCTCGCCGTTCTTCATGCCATTCCCCCCGCTTTCTGTCCTTTATTATAGCATGATTCACATAAAAACCAACGTACTGCAAAGGCTACGGATACTCGGGAAAGGGGAGTCGATGCGAGGTGGCATCATGTTAAAACGGCTTATGACGCAGACTAGGCGTCTGCGGCATCCGCTGCGGGTCGCCGCGGCGGCATCCGCCCTCGGCTTTGCGATGGTATCGCACGTTCACGGACAAGCGCCGGGAGACGAAGACAAGGCGCGGCGCGAGCTGTACGACCAGGTCGCGGCGATCACGGGATTGACCTGGCAAAAGGTGGCCGCCGTCGATCAGTACGAACGCTCGATGACGCGGCTTCGGCCCAAGGACCGCCCGCTCGGCGGGCATGCGGTCAGCGGCGCTTATGTCGCGCCGGAGCGGTGGGCCGGTGCGCTCAATCCGGATCCGGAGGACCGCTCGCCGCTCTCGATCGCGCTTTTCGGCGGCATCGGGCGCGACGGGTCGGGCGACGGCAAGGCCGACAGGAACAACGACGTCGACAGGCTCTATTCGGTCGTACGGCTGACGATGATGCAAGGACCAGGCGGAGACCATGTGGCGATCGGGCTATGGGAATACTATCAGAGCTCGAGAGCCGTTCAGAGAGTGCAGCAATTCGACAAGCTCTACTCGTCGTTCGGTACGCTGAATTTGTCCAAGCACGTATTCCCGCTGCCGCTGAACAGCGTTTACTCCTATCGCAGCACCTGGGGCAACAGGCGAGGCTGGGGCGGCGTCAGAATCCACGAAGGGACCGACATTTTCGCCGGCCAAGGGGTGCCCGTGCGCAGTACGTGCTACGGCGTCGTGGAAGTCAAAGGCTGGAACAAATTCGGTGGGTGGCGCATCGGCATCCGAGATATCGACAACCTGTACCATTACTACGCGCACCTGTCCGGATTCGATAAAAGCATCCGAACCGGGGACGTCGTGGAGCCGGGCCGCGTGATCGGGTGGGTGGGCAGCTCGGGCTATGGAAGACCCGGGACGCAGGGCAAATTCCCGCCGCATTTGCACTACGGCGTGTACAGGGACCGCGGGTTGGTGGAATGGGCGTTCGACCCGTATCCGCTGCTCCACAGCTGGGAGCGGTCCGAACGCAAGGCGCTTCATAGCCGCGGCAAGGGCGGCGGGTGAGGTCCTTTCAGCTTAGCCGTATTTACGGCATCGCGGCCAAGTGCGAGATAGCCGATTTTTCCGGCTAACTGTAACCTTGGTGACGGAGTTGATACCGAGTTACATGGATTTTCCGGCTAACTGTAGCCCTGGTGACGGAGCCGATGCGGAGTTACACGGTTTTCCAGGCCAATTTTAGCTTTAAAGACATGGCAAAACGGCGCCCGATGAGCGCCGTTTTGTGCAATTCCGCCATGCCTCGCCCGGTCGCAACCAATGCGCCGCGCGCCTTGGGGTTACGCCCGCTCTTGCAGAAACCGCTCGATCTCCGCCTTTGCAGGGATCGAGCTCTGCGCGCCGTGCCGCGTGACGGAGATCGCCGCCGCGGCTTGCCGCGTAGCGAAGCGCCGGCGCAAGCTCCAGGCCCGCCGCCGTCGCAGCCGCGTAGGCGCCGATGAAGGTGTCGCCTGCGGCGGTCGTGTCCGCCGGCTCGACCTTGAACGCCGGCACGCGCAGCGCGTCGCCGCCGCGGTCGAGCGCAAGCGCGCCTTTGCCGCCCAGCGTCACGATGACTCGCCCGACGCCCTCGGCCTGCAGCGCGCGCGCCGCCCGCTCGGCGTCCTCCAACCCGTTCACCGCCAAACCGCTAACGACTTCCGCTTCGGTCTCGTTCACGACGAGCGTATCGATGAGCGGAAGCGCCTCCGCAGGAAGTTTGGCCGCAGGCGCCGGATTGTAGCAGACCTTGATCCCCAGCTCCGCGCACAGCTTCAGCGCGTGCAGGTTGACCGCCAGCGGAATCTCGTTCTGCAGCAGCGCGATCTCCGTGCCTGCCAGCGCATCGCGCGTGACGTCCGCCTCCGACAATTTGCCGTTGCTGCCCGCGGACAAGACGATCGTATTTTCCCCGCTCTCCGAGACGGTGATGAACGCGAGCCCCGACGAGCCCGCCTTGATCGATACGGTCTTCGTATCCACGCTGCGCGACCGCAACGAGTCGGTCAGCGCGCCGCCGAACGCGTCGTCGCCGACGGCGCCGATCATGATCGCGCCATCCCCCCGCCAACGCCGCCGCGACCGCCTGGTTCGCGCCTTTGCCGCCCGGCTGGTAAGCGGTGCCGCGGCCGTGGATCGTCTCTCCCGGCTGCGGAAACGCTTCGACTTGATTCACGATATCCATATTGATGCTGCCAATGACTGCGATCTTGCTCAAGGTTTCAACCTCCACTAGGGTATACTGCTTGTCATTTTCCCGGACCGCCGGCCGTTTGTCAATTCGGGCGCCGCCGCGGCGGGATCGCCGATCCGAACCACCCGCCGTTCGCAGCAAAAAAAGACCGTTCCGGCGTCGTAAAGCACGACCCGGCAACGGTCCGTTCCGCCTCAAGCGCCGCAGCCGCTCTCCCGCCTTAGCTCACCTTGAAGGCGATGCCGTCTTCGTCGCGGTCGATCGTAAGCGTGCCCTGCTCGATGAACCAGACGTCCTTGCTCTCCATATAAAAATGAAGACCGTCCGCATCCGCTTCCGCGGCGGGATCCACCGGATCGTCCAGCATGATGCCGAAACCGTAGGGCTCGCTGCCTCCGCTGATATAACGGACGTAGATGCGAACCTTGTCTCCCCGGCTGTACGCCCATTCCTCGAGGAAGCAGGCCGCCGCGGCCTCCGATATGCGAAGTTCCATGTCGCCGACCTCCGTTCGCGTTCATTGCTTGCTGCCTGTATTATAGCAGTCCGGCTTCGGAGGGAACAAGCCGGCGTTCACGGCCCCGCGGTCGCGGAAGGCGCGGGCAAGCTCAGCGCAGGCGCTTGCGAAGCGCCGCTGCCGACGGGATTGCCGCCGCCGTCGTAATAATAAAGCGGCGTATCCCCGGCTACCATCACGTAGGAGAGCGGGATGTCCGTCTCGATCCGATTCGGCTCCCGGTCGAACGGAATGACGATCGCGATATTGGTCGCGACATGGATATACACTTCGACGAGGACGTTATTGATGCCCGCGCTCGTCTGGCGGGTCCGCACTTCCGCCTGAACGGTGCTGATGGGATGCAGTCTCACCGCCACGCTCGGACCGAGCGACGACAGGAACGGACTGTCGACGGCGTGCCCGATCGGGATGCGCTCGTGCAGCGCCTCCTGCTCCTTGAGCGCTTCCTCGACGACGGCGATCGTCTGCGCGGTGATCCGCATCTGTTCCTTGTAATCGATCTCGATGCCCGTCGTTTTGCCTGCCGCGTTCGTTTTCCAATGCACCATCTTGCTGCCGTCCGCCCCTGCCGCGATATTTTCCGTGATTGCGGCGTTGATCGCCTGGACGGCCATCTCGGTTATCCGTTCCTTGGCGAGGAACATGAGCGGCTCTCTCAGATAGCGATCCAGGTAAACAAAGGATTGAACGGCGGCGAAAAGCGCGATCGCGAGCAGCGCGAGAAAAAAGTACCTTCGCGGCAGCCGCGGCGTCCGTCTCGCGCGGCTGCCGGACATGCGGGGCCGGCTTGAATACGCCCGGCCAGGCACGGACGGCTTGTTCCTGGCAGGCCGGGAGACGAAGCCCCTGCTTCTGCCGAAGCCGGACGACGTCCTCGGCCTGAAGGCGGCGCTTCTCGCGCTTCTCCAGCCTCTCGAGGCGGACAACCGCAGGCCCCAGCTTCTGCCCGCCGGCGGCCAGCGTCCCCATTTTCTACGCATCCGGGACTTCACATCCCTTCCCTTTAAGCATGCCGAATTCGGGACGAACTCTCTTCATGCTTATGTAGGAAAGGCGCAAAATAGATCGGCGTTCGCCTTATCTGCCGGAGAGCGTCGCGGCTTGCTCGCGGATTCGCAAGAAAACCTGGTAGCTCCGTTCCGCGCACGCGGAAATCGAGATCGGATCGAACCCGGCCAGATCCGCGTAAAACGTATCGTTCAGCGGTTCGATCCACGACGCGGGCAAGGCGGAAGCGCCCAAGCTGGCCCCCAGGATCGAACCGACCGTCGCGCCGTTGCAGTCCGTATCCCAGCCGCCGAGCACCGCGGTCGTGATTCCTTTTTCGAAGTCGCCGCCCGAATGGATCAGCGATGCCGCCACCAGCGCCGCGTTGTTGTTCGTATGGACCGGGTCGTAATGCTTGAACGCCTCCCAGATGCGGCTGACGAGCTCAAGCTGATCGTTCGCGGCCATCGCGATGTCCACCGCCTGAGCGATGTCATGCGCGAGCCGCGAGGTGCGCGGAATCTCCCGCAAGCCCGCTTCGACGATCCGCTCCGGATCGGACTCCGTAAAGGCTGCCGCGATCATGGCGGCCGCGAACATTTCGCCGTAAATGCCGTTCTTCACGTGCGAAAAGGAGGCGTCCCGCCAAGCCAGCTCGGCAGCCAGCCCGGGATTGCCCGCGGCGCCGTACGCGAATCCGTCCGCGCGGATCTGCGCGCCGATCCATTCGCGATACGGATTGAGGTGCGTGCGCACCCACTCCTGCTTGGCCGCCCAATCCGCCGGCTTGTCCCGGTTCATATGGGACGTCACTTGCCCGAAGTTCAAATAGGCCTGCGTCTCCGCCGTGCACACCTGCTGGTAGGTCAAGCGGCCATGCCAGAGCTTGCCGATATCCCAAGCGTCCCAGTCCAGCCCTTTCTCCTCCAGCATGAGCAGGCCCAGCACCGTGTACCGCACGTCGTCGTCGCTCTCCATGAAGCGGATCTGCTCGCGCGTGCTCTTCATGCACCAGTCCGAAATGTGGATATGTTCGGACTCGGCCCGCGACCGCCGCGGCGTATAGCCGCGGATCGGCCAGGCGTCGGCGCCTTCGAACCAGAGCTGCACGTTGCGCCAGCCCGGATTGCCGTTCGAGCCGCCCATCATCGGCCACGACTCCAGCGGCTTGCCAAGCGCGCAGCCGCTCAGCCGGCCCGACCAGGCGCCGAGAAACTTGTCGCGCCAAGCCGCTTCGCCAAGCTCCGGGCCGTCGCCGCCGCGACTCCGGTTCGCGGCAACGGGACGCAGCGCGCGGATGCCCGCCAGATCCGACGGCTCGACGAAAGGAAAGTCAGGACGCGGCTCGAGCGCGCTTAATTCCGCGTACAAAGCCATCAGCTTCTCCTCGTCCTCCCCGCACTGCGCCCGCCGGCGCTCGAACCCGTCTGCTGCGCAGCCTTCCTCTTCTCTTTGAATGATTTCCCTGCGCATGAGCTCGCTCAGCTTTTCCCATCCTGCCATCGTTTATCGCACCCCTTCGGTATCGGTCACTGCTATCCTCACCATAACCCGAACGGGATGCGCTTTCATCTCTTTTTGCCCCGGTTCCATTCTTAAAAACGGCTATCCTCGGCTCATGTATCTCTCCCGGTATTGCTGGGGATTCAAGCCAACGAGCTGCCGAAACGATCGATAAAACGGCGCCGCGCTCTGAAAGCCGCAGGCGAGATACACGTCCGTCACCGACAAGCCGCTCGTCGCAAGCAGTCGCTTCGCCTCCTGCACGCGCACGAACGTCAGGTACTCCTTGAACCGCTTGCCTACGCCTTCGACGAACAAATGACGCGTGCGCGATTCGCTTAGCGCCAGCGCCTCAGCCGCTTCGCGCAGCCCGAACGGCTCCCGGAATCTCGCAGCCACCGCCTCCAGCGCAGGCCGCAACCGCTCAAGCGCATCGCTTCGCTCCCGCCATTCTCTGCGTCCGTAGCGCGCTTCTTGGGCGCGGTACAGCCAAACCGCGAGCGTCAGCATCGCCGAACGCAGGAACGGACCGTACGCGGACGGCTTTGTCTCATACTCGGCGAGCATGGCGGCGAACAGCGTGTCCGGACGCTCTGACGGCGAAGGCCGATGCGAGCGCCATTCGGGCTCGCTCCAGGTCGCCGCGCGCGCGAACGGACGCAGCAGATACCGGTCCTCCGGCAAAAACAAAGACTCGCTGAAATAAGCGAACGCGAACCGGCATCCTTCGTCCTCCGCCATCGCGATATGCGGCTCGTAAGGCGGAAAGAGCATCAGCGTACCCGGTTCGACGGTCACCGTCTCCTCCCCGATGAAAAACGATCCGCGGCCCTCGAGACAGCAGCCGATCTCGTAGAAGGAATGCCAATGCTGCTCGGTGCGCTCCCTTTTTAACCCGTATTCGAACAGATGAAGCGGCACCGCGGCGTCGAAGCTGAACATCTCGAGCATATCGGCTCTCCTCGCGTTCGCGCCGATCGTTCCCGGCGCTTTAGCGCTATTATATAACGGCGGGCCTCGATTTTCGGCAACGAAATCGTAGAGGAAAGAACTGAAATTTAATCGGAGGGCGCAAGCCCTCCTCTTCTTAGCTGGCGAGTTTCAAGTTGTGCCTAGCTTGGGCGCGCGAACCGCAAAAAAACCGACCCCGGGCGGGTCGGTTTTAATGCCGGATCGTTTATGGGACGATGCGAAAATTATCGAATCGCGCGGATGTCTGATCGGCCCTGACGCCGGCCATGCCGGACGTAAACGACGAATCCGTCGTATCGATAACCGGAACCGTCGAGCTGCCGAGATAGACTTTGATGCTGCTGCCGGTTGCCTTGACTTCCAGATGATAATACCCGCTTGCCGGCGCGGTCTGAACCGTCGCAAGCGTCGTCCAGCCGTTAGCGCCCGCCGTCGCCTTGCCAAGAATAACGCCGCCGCCGCTATCCACGCCGGCGAAGTAGCCGTTGAACGCATATCGGCCGACGCCGGGATAGCTTGCCCGGAAAACTACGCCCGCATAGCCGCCGGCCGCCGACTGAATATCCGCCTTGAGCGTGCCGTCCGCAAAGCCCTGTGCGGTTGCAAAAGACTTGTAGCCCGGTCCTCTGTCGACGACATAGTTGGACGCGTTCACGCCCCAGGTTCCGCCGTACGGCGTCCAACCCGCTGCCGCAGCGCTCGGGAAGCTGTCGAAAAAGGGCGCTGTTGCGGCTCCTGTCCCTGCTGGACCGTTGACCGCGACCTCGAACTTGTCTACGTCGATCCCGCCATAATCGGACGCATTGTTTTTGATCATGATCGTATTGCTGCCGGGTTGAAGCGGAATCGTCGTCGTCAGCTTCGCGAATCGGCTCCAGCTGCCCGTCGTCGGCAGCACCAGCTGCTTGACGAGCGCGCCGTTGACATACAGGCTTTTGGTCGGATAAACGATGCTGGTCGCGTACGTGATCGCGAGCGTTCCCTCTCCGCCGATGCCGCCGTCGGCCTGGAAGCTGACGCTCGCGCCGCCGACATGCAAATTGCCGACCTTGTGTCCTCCGGACGCATTCGCGTCGCCGCTGACGGCTGCGCCGCCCGCTACGCTGCCGGACTCCGCTTCATAAACCGATGCGAGCCCCGATGGCGTCCCCGGTCCGACGTCCCATGGCGTACCGCCGAGCTGGACGATGGTGACGCGATCGTCGACGTTCAGGTTCACGTGATCGACGCTTGCCTGCGCGGAATGGGAGAGCGCGCCGCTTTCGTCGAGCTTATAGACGGTTGCCGATTTCGGCTGATTGAATACGACCGTCAGTTGCTGATCCGGTACGTCGATATCCCGGTTGCCGGACGTATCAAAGCTCTTTTTTGTCCGCCCACAGCAGCAAATATTGCGTTCCGTCGGATTTCTGAAGAAGCGTATGGTGCAGATCCTCGGTGTTCCCGTTAATGGCATAGCTTAGCGCCCCCGGCGTGAACGCTGCGCCCGGCTCCTGGAGCAATCCGATCAGGTTTTGCAATGCCCTATATGCCGGCTTCTCCGAGCCGTCGTTGCGAAGCAGGCCGAAGTGCTGCTCCTGATCGGACGCCGGGCTGTCCTTTTTCTCGTCGATCAACTCGTACGCATAAGTACGGGCAATTCCCTGGTTGAAGAAGTCGAGGAACAGACGCGGCATGTAGATCGCCTCCGCGGCTTCCGATACGCCAGGCTGCGAGCATTGCGTCCCGCTACAGCCGTTGAAGGTGTGATACCCGCTCTCGGATGCGATGATCGGCAGTCCCGCGAACGAGGGCTGAATCATATCGACGCTACCCTGCAAGCCGATCGCCGGCACGGCGCCTCCCGGGTACGGGTGAATATTGCCGTAATCGACGTAATCGCTCAAGTCGCCGATCAATTGATAGGCGTTCGGATCGTTGGCTGTCGTGCCGGACCAGATCGGCAAGTCGGCGGTTCGCGAATCACCCTTCAGGGCATCGTGGAGCTGGATCGTGTAGTTTCGGAACGTATTCACCCAGTCGGTATCGCCGCTGTTGTTGTACTCGTTCGGCCCTTCGATCGCCTCGACGGCCGGCTGCGCCCCCGTCACGATGTCGACCGCATCCGCGATCTGCGTGCCCCGGGGATCGAACAACAGACTGGCGTGAATGCCGCTGGCGGCCAGGTCCTTAAGCCGGGTCTGCTGCGTGCCGTTTTTGGAAGCGCCTTCACGAATATGCCGAATGCCCAGCTTGACGAGCGCGGGCTTGATGATCGATTCGTACTTGGCATAGGCGGTATCGAAATAAAACAGATGCGTAGTAACGCCCATGGAATCGACGAACGAATCGGCTCGCTTCGCGTTCTCGGCTGCGATCGGCGCGACGACGAGCGGCTGATCGGTCCGATTGTTCGTCTCTCGCGTCTCCTGCACCGCGTTCTGCGCATCGGCCACCGCGCTCAGCGAATGATTGCCTTCGGAGGCCGTCCATGCGGCGGTCGTTCGATTGCCGTATACGCCGCCCGTTACCGATACCGCCTGGCCCGGCGCGAGCGCACCCGTGTAAGGGCTGCTGGCCGCGACGATCTGATCGTCGACGAGGAAGTGCACGACCGGACCCGCCCCCGCTGCCGTCGCCTGATTTCCCTGATTGACCAGCGTTGCGCTGAACGTAATCGCCTGGCCCGCCGTCAGCTTGTCCGGAACGCGAACAACGTCGCGCACGACAAGGTCGGGACCGCTTAGCGTCGTCACCGCGTAAGGCTCCGGACGCGTATAGGAATTGTTATTTTCCGCGCTCTCGGCAATCCGGTTGACGTCGTCCACGAGGCAGGAGATCGTATGGCTTCCCGCAGTCGCGCTCCAGCCGCCGGCGTTCGAGCCGCCCTGCCGGATCGGAATCTGGATCGAAGCTCCCGGCGCGAGCGAAGTCGAATAACGATCCGAATAGCCGATGAAGTTGCCGTCCACATAGGCCACGACGCCGATGATCGTGCCTTCGGGCGTTGCGGCCGCACCTTGATTTTTGACCGTAGCCGTGACCTGGACCGTGTCGCCCGTATGTCCCTCGGCCGGGGATACTTCGATCCCCGTCACCACGAGATCCGGCAGATCGGCCGCAGCCGCCGTGCCGATATAGCCGAAGCAGGTAAGAAGAAGAAGCATCGCCAAGCTACCTGCCCATTGCCGTCTCCATTGCCGTTGGAATCGCGTCATGATTCAAACCTCCGTCCTTTTTTTGTCGACGTGCCCGTTTGCGGGCGCCGTCCTCGCCATATAGCGCTTACATCGTAAAAATCGATAGCGTCGGCGGCTCGCGACTCCGCCCCTCGTTCGCCTGCGCGCATCCCTCCCTTCCCGGCGTCGAGCCGGGAAGGAGCCGGAGCCGCTCCGCCGAAGCGAAGCGGGCTCTTCCTTCCCTCTCGATTAGATCCTGAAGCCGCTACTGCAGGGATACTTTGGACAGCACATCTTTATCGAATTTGGCGGCAGCCTCGTCCATCAGCTGCTTGACGTCCGCGTTCTTGTCAGAGAGTACCTCCTGCATGACATTGGTCAAGGCCGCATAGTAGTCTTGCGCGTTATAGGGCGCTTCGGGCTTGCCCTTGACCAGTTGGGCCACTTGCGGATCGATTTTGAACACGATATCGGGGAATCGATCGATCACCGCCTGCACTTTTTTTGCCATAATCCGAATCCGGCTTGTAGTAGGTCGCGCCGTCGCCGTATACGTACGTTTGGCCTTTGCTCTTCCGGTCGTTCAGCACCCTCTCCAGATCCGTCAGCCCGTCGTCGCTGAACATGTTGTACGTGATGTAATCGAAGGCCGCCTGCTGCACTTCCGGCGATTCCTCCGGATTGACGACCAGATAGTTGCCGCCCATCACGCCGATATGATCTCCGCCTTTATCCATCGACGGCATCGGCAGCACCATGAGGTCTTCCTTTTTCATGCCGCCGTTGTTGACCGCATCCTCGACCTCGTTGCCAAGCACGATGGCGGCGCGTCCTTGCTTGAACAGGTTGTACGTGTCGTCGTGGTTCAACGCCCAGTTATTCGGAAGCGCACCGCCTTCCCACCTCAGCTTCTTCAGGAAGGCCATCGCCTTCACGCCCGCATCCGAGTTGAAGACCGACGTCACCTTGCCGTCTTCCACCTTCTCGACGTCGCCGCCCGCCTGGTAAAGGAAGTTCGTCCAGTTCCAGCCGCCTTCGTTGCCCTTCGCCATAATCGCGAAGCCCGCGATTCCTTTGGCCGGATCGGCGGTCGCCGAGGCCGCGGCGTAGAAGTCGTCCCAATCCCAATTGGCGTCCGGCAGCGGCACGTTTTTCGCCTCGAAAAGCTTCTTGTTCAGCGTAACGGTAAGCACGTACCCGTTGGCCGGTACCCCGTACAGCTTGCCGTCGATCGTAAAGGGAGGCGTCAACGTCTCGTTAAACTCGTCCGCATGCGGATATTTCGCCATGAACGGCGTCAAGTCGGTCAGCCATCGATGCTCGATCAGCGTTTTCCCCTCGGTCGCATAGGTGTTGAAGAACGAAGGCGCTTGATGGGCCGCCATCTTGATCCCGATCTCGTTCGGCCGGTATTCCCAATCGTTCTTCTTCAGCGTGACGTTCGGATACTGCGCCGTAAAACGCTTGATCTTGTTCTCCTCGTTCGCGATCCCCGTCGGGTTGTCCGATTTCGGATACTGAATCGTCAGCGTGACCGGCTTGGCCGCCTGTCCGGTCTGATTGACCTCGCTTGCCGTCCCCTGGTTTTCCGTACCGGAGGCGCTTCCTCCCGCGTTCTCGTTATTCCCGTTGCCGCCGCACGCGGTCGCGCTCATTGCCAGCGCTGCGCCAAGCACGGCCAGCGCCGCTTTTTTGCTTTTCATGCACCGATCCCTCTTTCGCGATTGTAAGTTGTCTTTCGACATAGCCGATCTTAACGCGTCCGACCGTCCTAAATCGATGACCGATCCTTCGATCCTGGATGACGAATCCTCCCTAACCTTTGACGCCGGCCAAATTGAGCCCGCTCATGATGTGCTTCTGGAAAAAGAGGAAGAACACGAGCGGCGGCAGCATCACGAAAGATAGCACGCTGAACTTCTCGTTCCACGGGATATTGCCGGATTGAATGATGTTGTGATAGACCATCGTAGCGATCGGATACTTATCTTGGGAGGTCAGCACGAGCGAAGGCCAGTACCAATCGTTCCAGGTCGCCGTGAAGGCGAAAATGAGCAGCGTCGTAAATGCGGGGATCGACAGCGGTACCGCAAGACTGAAGAAGCAGCGGAGCTCGGACGCCCCGTCGATGCGCGCCGCTTCGAACAATTCCTTGTGAATGCCGTCGAAAAAGCTTTTGAGCAGCAAAATATGAAAGGCGTTGGCGCAGCTCGGAAGCCAAAGCGCCCAATACGAATCGATCAGGCCGAGGCTTTGCAAATTGAGAAAATTGGGAATCAAATACGTCGCGCTCGGTATCATCAGCGTGCTCATGAAAAACAGGCTGACGCCTTTTCGGAATGGCAGCTTCATCTGGGACATGCTGAACGCAGCAAGCCCGGTGACGAGCAGCGGCAGCGCCGCGCTGCCCGCGTAGACGATCAGCGTGTTCCAGAAGGCCCGGCCGACCGGAAGGTACCGAAATCCTTCCTTGTAGTTCTCCCATGCCAGATGGTGCGGAAAATAAGTGGGAGGAAACGTGTAAATCTCCTGCTTGCTCTTCAGCGACGAGAAAAAGGTCGTTCCGAACGGATACAGCATCGTGATCGCGATCGCGACGAGCACGGCCAGCATAACGGCATATCCGGCTGCTATGGAGCGTTTCCTGAAGTCGAAATTCGACATAATGCTGCGTTCGCGTACGCTGCGGCTCATGACGGCTTGCTCCTCCCCCTGGATCGCATACAGCGCGAGCGATAAGACGACGAGTACGACGAACATCAGCACGCCCATCGCCGACGCTTTGCCGTAATTCAAATTGGTGAACGCTTCGTTAATGATCTGGTACATGTAGGTCAGCGTCGCCCTGTTCGGCCCCCCGCCCGTCAGCGCCATATGCGTCATAAAGCCCTGAGAGGCATGAATAAGCTGGAGCACGAACAGCAGCGCATAAAGGTGGCGGATGCCCGGAATCGTAATATGCCGGATGCGTTGAAGCACGCCGGCCCCGTCGATTTCGGCCGCTTCGTATAAGTCCTTCGGTATGCCGACGATGCCCGCCAAATAAATGAGCGTCGCTCCACCAAAGCCCTGCCAGGTCTCCACGATGACGATCGAGACCATCGCCGCTCCTTTAGCCGTCAGCCACGCCACCGGATCGATGCCGACCCAGGACAGTATTTGGTTCATCGGTCCGAGCGGGTCGTACAGCCACTGCCACATGCCGTACAGCACGACGGCAGGCACGATGTTGGGCAGGTAAACGATCAGTCGCATCGCGGCCTGAAACCAGCGCAGCTCGGATACTGCGATGGAGACGAGGCTCGGCACCCAGAATCCCATGACTAATCCGAGAAACATGTAATACAGCGTGTTTTTGGCGGCGATGACCGTATCGCCGTTCGAGAAAACCTCCCGGTAATTTTTCCATCCGACGAACGTGTCGCCGTTCACGAAGTCTACGTTCATGAAGCTGTATCCGATGCCCTTCGCGATCGGCGTCCAAAGAAACACGCAAAAGACGGCGATCGCCGGCAGCACGAAGGCGACTCCCCAGAAGTATTCCCTGCCCGCCCTGATGAACCGGCCGCTCGCCCCGCGAGCCGCCGCGGCGGGATTATGCGCGCCCATCCTTTCCACTTCCTTCCCGAGTGTCGATTGCTGCCGCTCTTTCTTAAGGTCCCGAGCAAGCACATGCCCCATTGTAATCCAACGGTTATCCCGCGCCTATGACGGGTCCTACCGACTGGATGACGGATTCTCAGGGCATAAAAAAAGCTGCGTCCGAAGTCGGCGTTTATCGACTTCAGGCGCAGCCGGGCCGAATGCGGCGACAGCGATTCGTCATTGGGGCGGGCGATTCGGATTGGGATTCGCGGCATAGCCGAACGAAGGGACCTGCTCCGCCGTTCGAACGGCGGGCAGCCGGATGAGCGCCCTCGTACCGCCCTCCTCGCGCGCAAAGTACGATAGTCCGTACGCGTCGCCGAAGCGGAGCCGAATGCGCTTGTGCACGTTGCGGATGCCAAAGCCTTTGTCCGGATCGGCTTCCTCTCGCAGGATGGCCCCGATCTTGTCCAGGTCGACCGGCCGGAAGCCGTTGTCCTCCACGCTTACGGTCAATTCGCCGTTCGCGATCGCGATTTGGATCGTCAGTTCGCCTTCGCCGTCCATTTTGCCAATGCCGTGCAAAATGCTGTTCTCCGCCAGCGGTTGTATCGTAACCTTCGGCACCAGGCACTCCAGCGCATTCTCATCGGCCTCGATACGGAACGTAAACGAAGAGTCGTAACGTTTTATCTGCAACTGAAGATACGCCTCGACGTGCAGCAGCTCTTCCCGAACCGTGATGAGCTCCTTGCCGCGGCTGAGACCGATCCGCAGCAGCGTCGACAGATCGCGCACCATGTCCGCCACCTCGGGCACGCCGCCCCGAATGCCGTACCAGTAGACCGAGTCGAGCGTGTTATAAAGCAGATGCGGCGTAATTTGGGAATGCATGAGCGTCAACTCGGATTCCTTCTGCTTGATTTCCATGACGTATTTCTCCTGCACCAGTTGGTTAAGCCGCTCTGTCATCGAATAGAACGAACGGTAGAAAAAACCGATCTCATCGTTCCGCCCTTCCTCCGGCAGACGTTCGAGCTTCTTGCCGGGCTCGTACGACCTCGACAAACGGGCAAGCCTGCCCATCGGCCGCAGCACGACTCTCAGCAAGTACACGAGGAAAGCAAGCAGAACGACGAAGTAGCATACGGCCGATATTTGGATAATGGTCTGCACGGCGCGATGAGCGCCGACCAGCTTGCGTAGCGGCACCTCATAAATTAAACGGCTGCCGTATGCCGGGCTGTCATGCGCGATAAACATGGCTTTGGAGGACGTCCATACGCCCGGGAGCAGGCGGCGGGCGACGGCTGGAACGGCGAACGCGGACATCGTCGGCGCGGAGCCGGCGAGCACCGTACCGTCCGTATCGGTCAAGACTTTACGGGACTGCTCCGGCAGCGAGATGGAATCGAGGTCTTCGAGCAGCGCAGGCTCCAGAGCCGCCATGAGGACGACGCGAACGGCGCCGCTGCTGCCGGACAGATCGGCGACCGCGCGAACAAAGGCTGCGGTCTTACGCTTGTCCGGGTTAAAGCCGAATTTTTCCGCCATTTGCACCGAGCCTATCCCGCCGTCCCGAATCGCTTTTTCCAGCCAAGGCAACCCGCTCGCATCCGAAACGAAAAACACGCCCGAATCGGATACGTCCATGCCGGGGGCGAAGCTATAGTCTGCCGGGTCGTCCAGGACGATCAGCGAATATTTGACTCCGGAAGCGTAATCGGCCAGCAGCTTCTCCGTCTTCACATACCGCCCCAGCCGTTGTTGGACCGTTTCGCTGCCGGCGACCGTCCAGCTCTGCACCAGATCGGAGCCCATGAGCGTCACCGTCGCCTGGTCGACGGAGCCGATCACCCTGTCGATCGTCGCGTGGTTTTGCTTGTTCAGCTCGGACAACGCCTGACCGACCTGCGTCTGGATCGACGACGACGCCTGCTCCGACGAGTACCAGAAAATAAGCAGCATCGGAACGAGCATGAAAAGCACGACGAACAAAAGCGCCCGCCGCATTAACGGCTGCAGCTTCGTCCTTTGGTTCAACGGCTTCGCCCCCTATCCGCGGACATGATTGGGACTTTCCCCGTAGTAACGTTTAAAAATGCGGCTGAAATGCTCGGGCGACTCGTATCCGACCTCGTCCGAAATTTCGTAACGCTTTTTTTGCCGTATGCAGCAGCAAGTGGCGTGCCTCTTCCATCCGAAGCCGCGTGACGTATTCCCACACCGTTTCGCCGGCAATCTGCTTGAAGAGATAGCTCAAATAGTTGGGGCTCAGGTGCACATCGTCGGCCACATCCTGAATTTTCAGCCCCTTATTCCGATAATGCCGCCGGATATATTCGATCGCGTCCCGGATGATCGCATGGTCGTAATCCTGCACGGCCGCGTCAATCAGCTCCGCAGCCTCGGTCAGATAGGCGGTGAGCCGTTCCTTGGCCGCATGCGCCGCCAGCGGAAACCGGAAATACACGACCGGATCGAGCGACTGTCCGCCGTTTGCCGTCAGCTTCCGATCGAGAAGAATCGCATATGCGCGGTAGGCGACGCTCAGCGCAATGCCGGTCGCGTCGCCGCTCTCAAGGACGGGAGAGATATCGGCCAAAAAACCGGCTTACGATCGCCCGAGCGTCCTCTCCGCGCTTCCCGCCGGTCATCCATGCCGCGAACTGCTCGGTTTTCTCCTGCCAAGCGACCTTGCCGCCTTCTTCCTTCGGCGAGAAGTCTTCCGCGTAGAAGACGCGGTGATCCGCGTACCAGCCGTGCCATTTGGACGCTTCCCCGGCCTGCCTGTAGCCTCCCGGCATCGAGGCCAGCCCGCGCGCGAGCGGGCTGATGCCGACGACGGCGTCCATATGCTGATAAGCCAAAATATTGCCTGCGATTTTTTTGCCGAGCAGATTAAGAAGGGTTACCGGGTCCGATTGGCGAACGTATTCCGCCTCGGACATTTGCAGCACCACGACGATGCGGTTCCCCTGTCCGTAAAAGGTCACTGCGTTCCAGTCCGACAGCGTCTCTTCGATGATGTTGACCGCCGCGTACTTGAGCAAATTCCGGTCCCGCAACGAACGCACCTCGGCCCCGCTGACTCCCGCGCGTTCCCATTGAAGGTCGACGACAATGACGGCGTAATAGGGACCGTCCAAAGCGACGCCGATCTGCTCGAAAATGAAAGCATAGTCGTCGGCCTCGGCCAGCGCCCCGCTAATCAACTCGTTCAGCATATACGTACGTAGCGACGACATGCCGGTCATCGAGAACTTCAGCTTCAGCGAGTCCTCAAGCACCTGCTTGTATCGCTCATGCCGTTCGGTGAGCGCGCGGCCGACGACTTGAACGAGATTAGCGAGCCGGACAGGCTTGATCAGATAGTCGCGTGCGCCAAGGCGGATGCACTGCTGCGCGTATTCGAACGCATCGTGCGCGGAGATGACGACGACGGGCAGATCGGCCTTCTCCGACTGAATCGACCCCATGAGCTCGATTCCGTTCATCCCGTCCATCTGAATATCGGTCAGAACCAGATCGATCTGCTCCATGCGGATATAATCGAGCGCTTCGTAACCGTTCGAAGCCGTCCAAACCTTGGAGATGTTCAGGCCCGATTCGAACAAATAATCTCTGATTCCCTGACACACGACTGACTCGTCGTCGACAACCAATACCGCGTACATGCCGCTCGCCCTCCCCCTTGCCGTTCGGCTTTAAGTTCGGTCATCTCTTCCGCCATGCAGTATACCATAAATTTCCGGTCGCACTAGACGCCAAACGAAAAAAAGCGGCGGAGCCGAAGCTCCGCCGCTTGCGTTGCGAATTGATGCTTGATTGCCCGATTAAGCCTTGACGGCTTCCAGCTCGAGCGAGATGGCAACGTCGTCGCCCAGCATGACGCCGCCCGTTTCCAGGGCAGCATTGTACGTCAGGCCGTAGTCGCTGCGCTTGATCTTGCCCTTCGCGCTGAAGCCCGCGCGTTGGTTGCCCCACGGATCCTTCGAAGCGCCTTCGTACGTCACTTCGAACGTTTCTTGCTTGGTAACGCCGTGCAGCGTCACGTCGCCGGTAACGTCGTATTCGCCTTCGCCGGTCTTGACGATGTTGGTCGCCTTGAAGATCAGCTTCGGATGATTCTCGACATCGAAGAAATCGGCGTTGCGCAGGTGCGCGTCGCGGTCGGCGTTGCGCGTGTCGATGCTGGACAGGTCGATGGACAGCTCGATGTCGGCCGTCGTCAGGTCGTCCGCGTCCGCGTTAACGTTCGCTTCGAACGTGTGGAACGTGCCTTTTACCTTCGAGATCATCAAGTGGCGGATCGAAAAATCGATCGAGCTGTGCGAAGCGTCAATACCCCATGCGGATTTTGCCATTTTATTTTCCTCCTCATAATTAACTAACATTTTGGAACATGCTTTATTTAGTTAAGTAACATATCCTAAATATAGAGTAACACCGGGCGACTGTCAACTGTGTATTTTGCCCTTACACTGAAGGAAAGGATAGGTAAACGTATACTTTTGGAACGTAAGAAGAACCGTCAGGGAAGGTCGTAGCTCTCCCTGACGGTTCTTGTATAAAGCGCGTGCACGATCGGCGGACAGCCCGCGACCGGCCTGAACGCACAACCGGCCGCGCCAACGCCTCCACCGCCGCCCGCCAGCGAGGTGCGATTGAATGACGCCTGTGCGCGAACATGCGTGAGGGGCCGATATGCCGCTTGATTAAACCTTGAACAACGCACGGACTGCGGGCTTGGCGGGTTTGGCGGGTTTGGCGGGTTTGGCGGGTTTGGCGGGTTTGGCGGGTTTGGCGGGTTTGGCGGGTTTGGCGGGTTTGGCGGGTTTGGCGGGTTTGGCGGGTTTGGCGGGTTTGGCGGGTTTGGCGGGTTTGGCGGGTTTGGCGGGTTTGGCGGGTTTGGCGGGTTTGGCGTCCCCGCGCTCGCGGCCTATAGCCGATAGCTGTTGAAACGCATTTATTTTCTTTGATCACAACGTTATTGGTCCAAATAAGTGTTGAAACGCAATTAATTTCCCACTTTCGCGCGTTTTGACCCGGTCTTGAACCAATTAAATGCGGTTGAACACTTATTTCCTCCCCAGCCCCGATCAGCACGCCGATTAACTGCTTTTCAACACTTATCGCCCCCGGCCCCCGGCATCCGGCTCCCAGCACCCGGGTTATCCGTGTCTAGATCGAGCACCATTGCGCTTGATCCCCTCCTGGGTCTTCCTGTTACAAAAAAACGAGTTTGTTCCTAACCGAGACTTCAACGACCGCGCGATGGCGCAACAGGGCCAGTTTGTTGCTACACAGAACTTCGACGCCCCCCAAGATGGCGCACGATGGCTAGTTTGTTTCTAACCGAGACTTCGGCGGCTGGGCGACAGTGCAAACGTATTCGTTCATTCCTAACCGAGAATCCTTCAATCAAACGCCGCATCAATAGCGAAGCAGCCATCCGATCAGTTCTCGCTTCGATCGGTCGAACACGGCAACCATAGGTCCCAGCATCCCGTCCTGAGTCGTCCTGAACGTGACCGTGATCAGGCTGCCCGGTTCGGCTTCGGCGATCCGGACCAGCTTGCCGTCGCCGTCGACGGCGGACCAGCCCCCTTCGCCGACCTCGCTCGCGGACACGTCCGCTTCGCGCCAGTCGTCTACGACCGACGCTCTGTCGCCTTCAGGCATCGCTTCCCACGCGATCTTGCGCAGCGCATCGGCCTCTTCGTCCGCGCTGGCGCTCACGCCAAAGTAATAAGGAACCGTGCCGCCCGGCCAGGTCGCCGTAATCACGAACAACCGGTCGCCCTCCCCGGCCGGGATCCGTATCGTCGAACCCGCAGCTTCAAGCGCTTCGGC
Organism: Cohnella rhizosphaerae; assembly: GCF_029525575.1. Lineage (GTDB taxonomy): Bacteria > Bacillota > Bacilli > Paenibacillales > Paenibacillaceae > Cohnella > Cohnella rhizosphaerae. The sequence continues at coordinate 889,061 of NZ_JAPDIA010000009.1, read as the reverse complement.
GGGACGATCCTCATCGGGAAAAGATACGGTCACGCGCATTTCATCCGGCGGCGCGCCCGACCACGCCAGCGTCACAATGTCGCCCGCGTTCACGCGCGGCTTGCGCTTCACGTTCGCCATGGTCGGCTCTACGGCAGCATCCGCGCATTGCCCGACGCCTTTTTTCCGATCGGTCCAGCAATAGCTGCCCATCTGCGCAGTTACGGTCTCCGTCCCCGCCGTCACTTCGAGATGCGGGACGACTTCCGGCGTCTTGCCGGAGGCCGGCGAGACGCCGGGAGAGACGCCAGGCAAAGCCGAAGCGACCGATAACGGCGGCGGCGGGCTCGAGGATCGGCGCGGCGACAGCTCGTCCGGGGACGCGTCTCCCCTGCAGCCCTGCAGCGGCAGCAGGACGGCCAACGCGCCAAGCAGCATCAGCTTTTTCACCCGATCGTCGCCCCCTGTCCGACTGTGTTAACGTCCAGACGCCTTCCGGCTGGTAAAGGTTGCACCGCGCCCGCTAAACGCCCAGCATCGCGATCACCGCCGCCACCGTCACCGTGCTGACAGCGGTCGAGGCGAATACGGTCTGCGAGGCGAACTCCGGCTCGTTGTCGAACTCGACGGCGAGCAGCACGCTGCTGAGCGAGGTCGGTACGGCGGAGGACACGATCAAGGCGCTGGCCAGCAGACCGTGCGCGCCGATCGCTTCGCAGGTGCCCCAGGCGAGCAGCGGCCCTGCGGCCAGCCGCAGCGCCAGCGACAAGCCGATGTCCGACAGCAGCTTGCGGCTGATCCGCCAGGCCATGCTGCCGAGCTGGACGCCAAGCGTGATCAACGCCGTGCCGATAAACGCATTGGACAAATAGTCGACGGAAGTCACGACGGAATCCGGCAGCGGCACCGTGAGGTAGCGCATCAGCAGCGCCACGGGAATGACGTAGATGACCGGCATCGACAAAATGACGCGGCGAATCTGGCGCCAATCCGACTTGTGCGCGTTGACGCTATAGACGCCGTATGTATTCGGAATGAGAGACTGCATCATCATGATCAGCACTTGAACGGACAGCGTATACGGATTGTTGTGGAACGCCAGCTGATTAAGCGGAATTCCGTAGTTCGCGCTATTGTAGAAAAGCACGCTGCACTGCATCGCGCTGCGCATCGACGGCTCGTATCCGCGAAGACGGACGACCGCCGAGACGAGCGCGTACTGGAGCAGCATAAACAGGGCGAAAAACGCCATGACCGTGCCGAACAGGGTAAGCGAGATCGCCGTATTGTACAGCAGCTTGAACATGATCGCCGGAGAAAACAAGTAAAAGTTCAATTTCGACAGCGTCCGGATGTCAAGCTTGAAGGATCGTTGCAAAACGATGCCCAGCGCGATCAAGATCGAAATCGGAAGCACGTTGTTCACAAGAATGTGGAGAAAAACCGTCATTTTCCGCCCTCCCCCGGCAAGAATGGGTTCTGGATGGTCCAAGTGCCGCTTGCGGAAGAGCAGGAAGGCCGAGCACAGCAGCATGAGGCCGTTAAGCACGAATACCCAGCGGATCGGAATCCAGCCGGAGAGCAAGCCGCCAAGCACCGGGCCTAGCATCGTGGCCAGCTGCGTGGACGACTGGCTGAGACTGAACGCGCGGCCGCGGAATTCAGGCTCGGTGACGCGCACGATCATCGCATTAAGCGCAGGATACACGCCGGCGAAAAAGAGGCCGTACACGAAGCGCAGCGCGCCGAACTCCGTATAATGCCCGACGAAGTATTGAAGCAGATTGCCGATGCCGCCGCCCGCGAGGCCGATGACGAGCACCTTGATAAAGCCGATCCGCTGGCCGATCTTGCCCCACTGCGGCGCCGCGATAAGCGTCGCGATGCCGACCGCCGAGAAGACGATGCCCGCCTGCAGCGATGCGTCCGACTGTTCCCCGCCGAGCTCCGTCATGTAGATCGTGAGCAGCGGCTCGAGGATCATGACGGAGAAGGTGCTGAGTCCGACGAGCAGGAGCAGCGTGATGAACGTGCGGTTGTGCACCGCCTGCGACAGATCCTCGCGGATGCTCGAACGTTTGCCCGATCGATTGAATTTCTCCTCCTTGACGAAAAAGCTCGCGATGAGCGCCGAGACGAAGACGACAGCCGCCGAAAATAAAAAAAGCCTCCCGGTTGCTCGTCAGATGGCTCACGACGCCCCCGACGAGCGGCCCGATGATGCCGCCGCTTGCGCTGGCCGTCGCCATGACGCCGAGCGCGTATCCCGATTTTTCCTCCGGCGTGTTCGTCGCGACGAGCGCGATCGAAGCCGGCACGTAGCCCGCAAGCAAGCCCTGGCACACACGGACCAACAAAAACACGTACGGATCTTGCACGAAAAAGGTGATCAAGTACAGCACGGCAAGGCTGTAGCCTGAGCGGATCAGCATCGGCCTGCGCCCGTATTTGTCGGCAAGCGACCCCCAATACGGCGCGATCAGCGCGCTTGCGAGAAAGGTAACGCCGAACGCGAATCCCGACCACTGGTTGACATGATGTTCAACGCCCAGGTCGTTTTTCAGGAACAAGGGGATGAACGGGATGGCGGCCGAGTAAGCCATGCTGCAAAAAAAACACGCCGGTCCAGAGTACGTACAAATTCCTCTTCCATGATACGTTCAAAGCCATTCACTTCCTCGGGTGAAATAACAAAAGCAGACCCCCCCCGCGCTGGGGGGAGTCCGTACTTTAATTAGTATAGCACGATATACCGCATTAGTCCCGCATAAAGAACTGCATGGTCTTGTCGCTCGAGCCCGGCAGGCCTTCGTGCCCGAAGTCGGGATAAACGACCAGATCCTTCTTCGCCGTGATCTTGTTGTACGCGGCGAACTGCGTCGAAGGCGGGCAGACGGAATCCATCAGTCCGACGAACATGAGTACTTCGCCTTGAATGCGATCGGCCAGATATTGAAGATCGATATAGCCGAGCCTGGTGAACACCTCTTCCTCTCGTTCGTGCGTCGGGTCGAAGCGGCGGAAGTGGTCGCGCAGCTCCTGATAGGCGTCCTTCGCCAGGTCCATCTCCCATACGCGCTTGTAGTCGCACAGGAAAGGGAAGACCGGCGCGAGCTTGGAAATGCGAGGCTCAAGCGCCGCGCAAGCGATCGTGAGCGCGCCCCCCTGCGAGCCGCCGGCCGCATAGACGCGGGACGGATCGACTTCCGGGAGACCGAGCGCGATGCCGGCGAGCTGCGCCGTGTCGAGGAAAATATGGCGGAACAGCAGGTTGTCCGGATGATCGTCCAGACCGCGGATAATATGCCCGTTCAGCGTATTGCCCTTCACGCCGCCGACATCCTCGGACTTGCCGCCTTGCCCGCGGGCATCCATCGACAGCACGGAATAGCCGAGCGCCGCGAAGGCGAGCTTGTCGCTCCAGTCGCCCGCGCTGCCCGAATAGCCGTGGAACTGTACGACGGCCGGATGCGGCTCCTGCACGTTTTTGGGACGGATATACTTCGCGTGTATGCGCGCGCCTCTGACGCCCGTAAAGTACAGGTCGAAGCAATCCGCCTGCGGAGACTGAAATTCGCTCGGCACGAGCTCGACCTGCGGATCGGTCGCCTTCAGCTCGGCGAGCGCGCGCTCCCAGTATTCGTCGAAGTCGGCCGGGCGCGGATTGCGTCCCCGGTATTCCTTTAACTGATCTAACGGCATATCCAGTGCAGGCACGATAAATCTTCCCCTTTGACGATTGTTGTGTCGGGATGGCGTTCCCGGCTCCGTCCGTATTGAAGCGTATTCATTGTACCATAGACTGGAAAAGCTGTCCCTTTCCTTTTCTTGTTCTTTTTGCGCGCTTTTATGGCATTATTGCCATTCGACGCGCCGAACATGGCGGAGTCCGTGCAACGCCGAAATCACGTTTTCCTTATCGCAGGAAGACGGCAGCTTGATCGACAGGTCGACGGCGAGCCCGCCTTTGTCGTCGCGGTGCGTCTCGATCGCGACCAGCGACACCCGGAGCTCCTTCAGCTTGGCGAGCAGGTCGTCCATCGCGTCCTCGCGGTCCTCCAGCCGAATGCCGACATGCTCGGCCGCCGCTTGGCCTAGACGGCCGATGCTGCGCTGGAGCACCGTCTGCCCAAGCACGATCAGGACGACGGCGCCTCCGCCGACGATGTACAGACCGGCACCGATCGCCATGCCCATCCCCGCGGTCGACCAGACGCCGGCCGCCGTCGTCAGTCCTTTGACCGTCTGCTTCTGCAAAATGATCATGCCCGCTCCGAGAAAGCCGACGCCGCTGACGACCTGCGCCGCGATTCGCGAAGGATCGAGCGACACGTTATCCCAATCGCGCTGATCCATGAAGCCGTATTTGGACAGCACCATCATCAGCGCGGCGCCCATGCCGACGATAAAGTGCGTTTTGATGCCCGCTTCTTTCATTCTGCTCTTGCGTTCGTAGCCGATGATCGCTCCGCACAATCCCGCGGCAGCGATCCGAAGCAAGCCACTCCCATTCCATCCGCACCACGTCCTCTTTCCTTCGGTTTATCGAAAAATCGTGTCCATAACCGTTTTATTACCCTTGCCGATAATATCCCGCAACGCACAAAAAAAGCCGGACTCCGATTGGAGTCCGGCCGATATAGCTTATATTCGCGGGGGCGTGAATTAGAATCCGCCCATGCCGCCCATATCGCCCATGCCGCCAGGCATGCCTGCAGGCGCTTTGTCCTTCTCGGGCTTGTCGGTGATGACCGCTTCGGTCGTCAGGAACAGGCCAGCGACGGATGCCGCGTTTTGCAGCGCGGAGCGGGTTACCTTCACCGGATCGATGATACCGGCTTCGAACATGTTGACCCATTCGCCGGTAGCGGCATTGTAACCGACGCCGACTTCTTCCTTCTTGAGGCGCTCGACGATGACGGAGCCTTCTTGGCCGGCGTTGGCAGCGATCGTCCGGATCGGCTCTTCGAGCGAACGCAGGATGATGTTGACGCCGGTCTTCTCGTCGCCGGAAGCGTCGACAGCCGCTACAGCGTTGTATACGTTAACCAGCGCCGTGCCGCCGCCGGATACGATGCCTTCTTCGACGGCTGCGCGGGTCGCGTTCAGCGCGTCTTCGATGCGGAGCTTGCGCTCTTTCAGTTCGGTCTCGGTAGCCGCGCCGACCTTGATGACGGCTACGCCGCCGGCCAGCTTCGCCAGACGCTCTTGCAGCTTTTCGCGATCGAAGTCGGAGGTCGTCTCTTCGATTTGAGCGCGGATTTGGTTGACGCGCGCCTTGATGTCGCCCGAGTCGCCTGCGCCGTCGACGATGATCGTGTTTTCCTTGTTGACGCGAATTTGGCGGGCGGAGCCCAGTTGGTTCACGTTCGTGGACTTCAACTCAAGACCGAGCTCTTCGGTGATCACTTGACCGCCGGTCAGAGCCGCGATGTCTTGCAGCATCGCCTTGCGGCGGTCGCCGAAGCCAGGCGCTTTGACGGCTACGCAAGTGAACGTGCCGCGCAGACGGTTGACGATCAGCGTCGCTTGCGCTTCGCCTTCGACGTCCTCGGCGATGATCAGCAGCTGCTTGCCGGATTGTACGACCTTCTCCAGGATAGGCAGAATCTCCTGAATGTTGGAGATCTTCTTGTCCGTGATCAGGATGTACGGATTGTCGAGCACGGCTTCCATCTTGTCCGTGTCGGTGATCATGTAAGGGGACACGTAGCCGCGGTCGAACTGCATGCCTTCGACGACGTCCAGTTCGGTCAGGAAGCCCTTCGATTCTTCGACAGTGATGACGCCGTCTTTGCCGACCTTCTCCATCGCTTCGGCGATCAGCTTGCCGACTTCTTCGTCAGCCGCGGAGATCGATGCGACTTGCGCGATGTCGTTGCTGCCTTCGACTTGCTTGGAGATCGCCTTCAGTTGCTCGACAGCCGCGCGTACGGCTTTGTCGATACCCTTGCGAACGCCCATCGGGTTCGCGCCGGCGGTGACGTTCTTCAGGCCTTCGCGGATGATCGCTTGCGCCAGAACCGTAGCGGTCGTCGTGCCGTCGCCGGCGACGTCGTTCGTCTTGGTCGCGACTTCTTTGACGAGCTGAGCACCTGCGTTTTCGAACGCGTCCTCAAGCTCGATCTCCTTGGCGATCGTCACGCCGTCGTTCGTAATCAGCGGGGAGCCGAACTTCTTCTCGAGCACGACGTTGCGGCCTTTCGGTCCGAGCGTTACTTTAACGGCATTGGCCAGAGTGTCGACACCGCGGAGCATTGCGCGGCGCGCGTCTTCGCTAAACTTGATTTCCTTAGCCATTCTTCAATAACCCTCCTCGAAATTGTTTCCTATTCGGATAGGTACTGCATGCGGTTGCTTATGTCAGCGGTTATCCGCCGGCTTAGCCGACGATCGCGTGAATGTCGCTTTCTTTCATAATCAAATACTCTTTGCCTTCGTACTTGATCTCGGTTCCCGCATATTTGGAGAACAGAACGCGATCGCCTACGCTGACTTCCAGCGCGATGCGCGCGCCGTCTTTGCCGACTGCGCCGGCGCCTACCGCGATAATGGTGCCTTCTTGCGGCTTCTCCTTGGCCGTGTCCGGCAGAACGATACCGCTCAGCGTCTTTTCTTCCTTGGCGCTTGCTTCGACAAGCACGCGATCACCCAAAGGTTTGATCATGAAAATAGCCTCCTTTTTTACTCCGTTGCGGAGAATTTTGCGAAGTTTAGCACTCAATCGTGTTAAGTGCTAATAACCAATACCTATAATACTGATTTTGGATAACCATTTCAAGTCCCTTTGCGTTAAAAAAATAAAGACGGATCCGCAGCAAGGGCGGATCCGCGCTTATTCGACATCCTTTTATCTTTTGCTTAAAACGTCCCGGACCTTGTGCCTTGTCCGCGGCGAAGGGCGTCTTCTTACGTTCTGAAGTTGCCGACCAGCGTCTTCAAACGGGCCGCCATCGTGCTGAGCCTGTCCGCCGTGCGGGCCATCTCTTCCGTCGAGGACAGCTGCTGCTGGCTCATCGCGGTGACCTGCTCGGTGAAGGACGCGTTCTCCTCCGTAATGCGCGTGATGTCGGTAATCGACTGCTGCACCGACTGGCTGCCCGCGGACATTTGCTCGACTGCCGCCGCGACGTCCCCGATATTGGCGCTCAGCTTGCCGACCTCGCCCACGATCTCTCTGAACGCGGACTCGGCGTGCTGCATGCCCGATACGGCGCCGAACACCTGCTCAGCGCTTTGCTCGAACATGGCGGCCACCTTCGTGATGTCGCCGGACATCGCTTCAAGCGTCGTCGCGATCTGTACGGCGGATTGTTGGGTCTGGTCGGCCAGCTTGCGGATCTCGCCGGCGACGACGGCGAAGCCGCGGCCGTGCTCTCCCGCGCGCGCGGCTTCGATCGCCGCGTTCAGGGCAAGCAGGTTCGTCTGACTCGAGATTTCCGAGATATAGCCGATGACCTCGATGACCTTCTCGGATTTGTGATTAAGACCGCGAACCGTCTCCTGAAGCGAGCGGAACGCCGACTCCACCTGCACGATATCGCTCGAGGTCGTCTGAAGCAGGGTCGAACCGCCTTCGGCGCGGTCTCTTGTCGACTGGGCGGCGTCGGATACGCCGGTCGTCGTCGAAGCGACTTGCGTCAGACCGCTGATCGTCTCGGTCATGACGGCCGAGATCTGCTGCGATTGCGCCACTTGCGTCTCCGAGCCCGCTGCTACGCGCTCGACGGCTCTCGAAACTTCGCTGCTCACTCTCGCGTTTTCGTCCGCGCCCGTTTTCAGTTGAATGGCGGATGCCGCAAGCTCGGCCGTATTTTCCCTGAGCTCCTTCATCATCTTCTGAAGTCCGTCCAGCATCGCGTTGGCGGCCGTCGCCAGGTCGCCCACCTCGTCCTTCGTATAGACCGGAATGCGCTGGGTCAGGTCGCCGCCCGAGCCCGCAATGTTCTTGAGCGTTCCCGTGACGCCTCCGATCGAATGGAGAAGCTTGCGGGAGAGGTTCAGCAACGCCAAGCCGCCGCCGACCAGAATGAGCGCGTAAATCACGATTACTTCAATTAATAAAGCCGAATGCCCTTTGAACACAGAAGCCGCCGCCAGCATAATAAACGACAGCACCAGCAAAACGACCGTCGCGACATAACCGATCAAAAACTTCGTCTGCAAGCTGAATCCCGAATTGCGCATGCTTTACCCCTCCGAATTAATGTCGCTTGCCCGCTTCTATGTAAGCACTTCCAAAACGAATCACAGTCACATTTTAGCACAAGTTCGTATTGGATAATATCGGATTATGTCGAATACATGAAAGGATTTTAATTTTTTGTCGCCAAACTTGAATCGACCGCCCTAAAAGGACGGTTCTCCCGCCCTAATAGACTGCGTTTATTCCCGTTTGAACGATATCCCCTTCGGTCAGGACACGTGCCGAATCGCCTAGTCGCCGTCCCAGGATGGGCTTAGACGACTTAGAGGCTAGACGGCTTCGACCGATTAGACCTTAGACCACTTAGAGGGCTTGGTGGGCTTGGTGGGCTTGGTGGGCTTGGTGGGCTTGGTGGGCTTGGTGGGCTTGGTGGGCTTGGTGGGCTTGGTGGGCTTGGTGGGCTTGGTGGGCTTGGTGGGCTTGGTGGGCTTGGTGGGCTTGGGCGAAATTGGGTTTAATTAGACGAATATATAAATTCGACGTAAACGTCGATCACCGGAGAGGCGAGTCAATTCGAAACCGATCGGCGGCAAGATATCGCTTGCGTCCCCTTTCCTGTTCAAAGGGGATATCGTTCAAAAGCGTTAATGAGGCCTGTTTGCGTCCTTTACAATCGCAAAAAAAGCCGCCAACCGCGCAGATGGTTGCGGGTTGGCGCGTATCCGATGGACCGATGGACCGATGGACCAGGGAGCCGTTATTTTTGTTCTTTTCGCGTTTCGCGGCCAGCTCGCGGACACAGCGGCCGCTACTGCGGGATGGACGGCCTTTTTTTAGCCTTGATCCGGCTTAATAAGGTCCCTCCAGTCCGAAACGATCGCATTTAGTACCCGTTTTTACGAAATAGTTATCATGAACGAAACCGACATCCTGTTTGCTTATCTCGGAGGTTACATTTGGGAAAAATGGCGTTTACAGAAACACCCATTTACCAAATACAGAGCTCAAAGCAAAAGGAGTCGGTTTAGTATGAGTATGGCCATCAAGTACGTAGGTTTAGACGTATCCAAATCCAAAATCGCGGTTGCCTTCGCGGATGAGGGACGAGGAGAAGCACGGTACTTTGGCGTCATCGAGCATAGCAAGGAAGCGGTATTGAAACTCCTGCAAAGGCTTGCGTCGTCCGGGTGAGAAAGAGGAGGTGACTTTAAGGGTCTGTTACGAGGCAGGTCCCACCGGCTATGTGCTCTATCGTTGGCTATTGACGGCAGGCATCGCTTGCAGCGTGGTCGCGCCCTCGCTCATTCCCAAGCGTGCCGGCGACCGGGTCAAAACAGACAAACGGGATGCCATTCGACTCGCACAGCTGTATCGCGCAGGAGAACTGACGCCGGTATACGTGCCCACGCCAGCAGACGAAAGCTTGCGGGATCTCGTTCGCGCACGCGAGGATGCGGTCGAGGATTTGAATCGTTTTAAGCAACGACTGGGCAAGTTTCTGCTTCGCCACCAGCTTCAGGACGCCAAAGGCGCCAAACCCGGAACTTTCGCGTACGAGGAATGGCTGGATACGCTGCGTTTTCCCGAGGACAGCTGCAAACAAATGACCTTTCAGGAGTACCGCCAATCGATTTGGGAAACGAAGGAGCGAATCAAACGATACGAAAAGCAAATTGAAGAACAAGCCGCTTTAAGCGAGCAGGCGCCGGTCGTTCAAGCGCTGCAAGCCTTGCGAGGCGTAGCAACCGTCACAGCCGTTACGCTTTCATCCGAGATGATGAGCAGCGACCGCTTTCACTCCGCCTCTTCGTTTATGAGTTACTGCGGACTGGTCAGCAGCGAATACTCCTCGGGAGGCAGCCCGCTGGCAAGGCCGTATTACGAAAGCCGGGAATGCGCATCTGCGTCGGGTACTGGTGGAAGCCGCGAAAAGTTACCGACACGCGCCCGCGATTCGCAGAAGAATGCGCGACCGTATCGAGGGGCTGCCACCGGAGGTTCAGTCGATTGCCTGGAGCGCGCAGCATCGATTACACAAGAAGTATTGGAGTCTGGCGCGAAGAGGAAAGCACAAGGGTTGCATCGCGGTCGCGATTGCCAGAGAACTGGCGGGGTTTGTATGGGCGATTGCTAAGGAGATCGAGAAGCTTCGTTTGCAAGCAGCGGTGTAAACAACGGGTCCGAACAAAGGAGGCGATTGAGGGGAAGCGATTCTTTTTTTACCTCAGAGGCAAAATCAGGCAAGGTGGAGAGAAAACCGCGTGAGCCGCTTGAGCAAGCGAATGCTTATGCTCGTCAATAGTTAGCGGGTAAGCTCTCTCCAGACGTATGAATAACATGTGTGAATCCACGAATATCAGATTGCCGACCAGCGAATTGCTTTTGCCTCTGAGCTAAAGAAGAATTGGCCCCTTCCGTCCCCTAAAGGGGAAACGCAGGGAGCGACGCCCCCCTGCACCCCGTTACTCGCCGTAGGGGCACCTCCGGGCATTTCCATGCCGGAGATCCAGAAAAGTATGGGAAATGATGCGACCGCCTGTAAAGAAAATCGCTTGACAGGCTTCTATTCGCTATTGTCAAAAACACGGGTGCAAACAGAGACGCTTGACAGTTTCGTTCATATCAGCGTCTCCCGTGTCCAATTCCCACTATCTGACTTACGTTAAACCGTTAGCCGCCGCAGTTTACCTATTGCGCCAACACGCACGTCAAGCCTGTAATTTCTCCACTTTTCGGACATATAAAAAAACGTTTGCCGCGTAGGCTGAGCCAGCCCATCCGGCAAACGTATCCTTACGCGCTAATCGTCTTCGTCCAATGCGGCTTCCCGTTCGGCGGCACGTCGCATACGCTTGTTGTAGGCGCTCGCCGACAATAGCACGCTGATCTCGTAGAGGAGGATGAGCGGCACCGCCACGAGCAGATCCGAGATGACGTCCGGAGGCGTCACCACGACGCCGACGACGGCCATGACGAACCAGGCCAGCTTCCTCAGCTTGCGCAGCAACGCGGGGCTAAGGATGCCGATCCTTGTAAGAAATAAGATGACGATCGGCAACTCGAACAAGAGCGACATCGGCACCAGGATGTTGAACAAGAAGCTGAAGTATTGGTTGGCCCCGTAAACTTGCTTCAGTCCCAGATTCTCCGTTACTTTCTCCGTGAACGAATACGCCATCGGGAAAATCACGTAGTAAGCAAAGGCCAACCCGGCCAAAAACATGAAGAGCGCACCGGGGATGTACCGCAGCGTCGCGCGCTGTTCCTTTTTTCCAAGCGCGGGCTTCACGAACGCCCACAACTGGAAGAGGGTGAACGGAATCACGACGATAAACGAGATGACAAAAGCGAACTTCATATAAAGGCTGATCGCGTCCCATGGCGAGAAAGCGCTGAGGTCGACCTGTCCCGACGGCGCGGCGTCGATGAGATAATCGAACAGCGGCTCCGCGCCGAACAAGCCCCCCGACCAACGCGAGAACCAGCACGATGATGATATAAATAACCCTTTTGCGCAGTTCTCCGATATGCTCCATGAGCGGCATGCCGCCCATTTCCATCGTATCGGCCCTTGCGTCCAAGCGCTCCGCCATATGCGACCTCCGCCCTATCGTACATAAAAAATCAGGACGGCTCACTAAATCAAGCCGCCCTCTTATTCATGAATGCTCTTTCGTCCGAGCCGATCGCTCGGGAAATCGTCGATAATCTCACGCCAGTCATTCAGGCAGACGGCGTTCCGCCTTAAGCGGCTCCGCTTCCGGAGCGGCTGCGACCTCGCGGCGAGCCGGACGCTCGCTGTCGTCCATCAGATCGTTCGCGCCTTTCTTGAACTCGCGCAGCGTACGGCCGAAAGCCTTGCCGAGCTCCGGCAGTTTGTTCGGTCCGAACAGCAGCAAGGCGATTAGGATCAGCAGAATCAAGCCTGATGCGCCAATACCTCCCATGGTTATCCCTCCCCCCGTCCTGATGTCATGGCCTGCATTCAAAACGAAATGGCACATGCCGCAAATGGCTGCAGCGCGCCCGAAATGACTTCATACTCGCCGTCAACGATGCAATCCACCATACCCCATCGCGGCGATCTCTTGCCGCGTGATGCGCTCTCCGGCCAATACCCGCGGGAGCAGCACGTCGAACGACGTATAGGGATCGTGCATGACGCAGCCCGGCAACCCGAAAATCGGCACGCCCTTCAAGTAACCGAAAAGCAGCATCGAGCCCGGGAGCATCGGCGTTCCGTAGCTGACGATCTCCGCGCCGGCATCGGCGATGGCGCCCGGCGTTCGGTCGTCCGGATCGACGGACATTCCGCCGGATACCAGTATCATATCATAACGCCGTTCCAGGAAGTAGTACAAGTGGTTGACAATTGTTTGTCGGTCGTCCGGCGCGAAGCGCTGCTCGGCCAACTCCGAGCCGAGCGCCTCGAGCTTCGCCCGGACGGCGGGCCCGAACTTGTCGGCGATGCGCCCCGTGAACACCTCGGTTCCCGTGGACAGCAACCCGGCTCGCATCCGGCGCAGCGGCTTGACGCCGACCGGATCCGCCCCGCCGTGAGCCGCTCTGTAGCTCGCGATGAGCGCCTCCGCCGCGGCGATCTTGGTCTCGGGCACGACGAGCGGGATCGCACGCGAAGCGGCAAGCGCCTCTCCCGCGTTTACGAACCGACCGCCGACGATCGTGGCGAGCGCGATCTCGCCCAGGGCGTTGATCCCGTCCACGACCTCGCGCGCTATGACGGCGAGCCCCGGCGCCGCTGCCTTGAGCGTCACCTTTCCCTCATGAGGTTCGCCGTACACGATCCCTTCTCCGCCCAGCGCGGCGGCCATACGAAGCGCGGCGTCGTCCTCGTGCAGATCTCCTTGCGCGAGCTCGATAACGTACAAGTGCTCCTTACCGATGTCTTTCAGCTTGGGTATATCGTCCGCCGTGACGCGATGCCCCTTGCTGAACAGCCTCCCCCTTGAACGTGCCGGGCACAATCTGCGTCAGATCGTGCGCAAGCGTCAGCCCGACCGCATCCTCGACCTTCACCTCGCGGAGCACGGTTCCGCCCGGCTTGGACAGACCGCTCATCAGTAATCTCGATCCTTGCCGATGCCGGATACGAGCAGCAGCGCGTCGGGCAACTGGTCCATAATCGCCATCAGCATGTCGTTGACGCCCTTCGGGTCGCCCGGCAAATTCACGATCAGCGAGCGGCCCCGGATGGCGATGACGCCGCGGTAGAGCATGTAGTGCCTGCTTCGCTGCATGACCGCGGCCCGCATCGCTTCGGTCATCCCCGGCACCGTCCGCTCGGACACCATCATCGTCGCCTCGGGCGTCACGTCGCGCAATCCGAGACTGGTACCGCCCGTCGTCAGCACCAGATCGGCCTGAAAGTAGTCGCACATCTCGATCAGGGCGGCGCGCAGCTCGTCCTGTTCGTCGGGCACGACGCGATAGTCGACGATCTCCCCGCCAAGCTCTTCCTCGACCAGCTCCCGGATGACCTGCGCGCTCGTGTCCTCGCGTTCTCCGCGGGAGCCTTTGTCGCTGGCCGTCAGCAGCGCCACTTTCCAAATCATGCCCATCCCCCCCGATTCGCGTCTCCTCAAAAATTCGCAAGCGGCCCCGGCCCGGTCGGCCTAGCCTTCCGCCCGGTAGTCCCCGCTCTTGCCGCCTGTCTTGCTCCGCAGCGCGGTGGGCCCGATCACCATGTCCTTCTGCAGCGCCTTGCACATATCGTAGATCGTCAGCGCGGCGGCGGACACCGCCGTCAATGCCTCCATCTCGACGCCGGTCTTGCCCGTCGTCTTGACTTCGGCCGCGATCGTCAGCGTGTCGTCGCCGCTCGTGCCAAAGCTCACGTTCACGCCCGTCAAGGGCAGCGGATGGCACATCGGGATCCAATCGGACGTCCGCTTGGCCGCTTGAATCGCCGCGATCTGCGCCACCGCCAGCACGTCGCCCTTCTCCACCGTCCGATCCAAAATCCGGGACAGCGTCGAAGGCGCCATCGTGATCCGGCTCTCGGCCACGGCCGTCCTCGCCGTCGACGCCTTGTCCGATACGTCTACCATGACGGCGCGGCCCTGTTCGTTAAAATGCGTCAATCGTCCTTCGCCGCCTGTCATCATGGACCCTCCTCCGCAAACCAGATCAATCCTTCGTCCGTCGCCACCCCGTGAAGCGCCAGATCGTGCGTCTCCTTCGGCAGCGCTTCGTCGGACAACTGCAGCGCATACGCAAAGCCGATCCAGTAAGGCAATCGCCCCGCACCGATCGCTTCGGCCAAACGGTCGTAATAGCCGCCGCCGTACCCCAGCCTGCCGCCCCGCCGGTCGAAGGCCATGCCCGGCACCAGCACCGCGTCGGGCCGCTCGCCCGCCGCAAGCGGCTCCGTGCGAAGCGGATCCGGACTCGGCACGCCGTAACGCTCCGGTTGCCAGTCCGCCGGCGAAGTGACGATTCGCAAGTCCATCCCGCCGCCTTCCTCGCGAATGCGCGGCGCGACCGCCCGATGGCCGCCGGCGACGCACCATGACAGCACGCCGGCCGGATCGGCCTCCGAGCGGAACGCGCCGTATAAGACCACGGTCAGCGGACGCCCCAGCTTCAGGCATAACGGCTGAAGCGCCTGCGCGACGACCACGTCGCAAAGCCTGCTCGAAAGCGCCTCTCGCTCATACGGCGTCAGAGCGTCGCGCCTTGCCGCCATCGCCTTGCGCAACGCCGGCTTCAATGCGCCTTCCGGCTCCTTCGCGTGCATTCGCCATCCCTCATTAATGCCACTCGAATTCATAGATAGCAATAGTGTAACATTTTTCCGAACGGTACGCCAAAGCGCATTTATACGGAAAACGGCTAGCCCGGTCTTCCATTTGAACGCCATGCGCTTTGGACGTTCAACCCTTTTTGCGATAAACTTGATTCAACTACAAGATTTCGTTCGGAGGGAATCCTCTTGCTTTTACAGGCAT
The DNA here is from genome assembly GCF_029525575.1 of Cohnella rhizosphaerae. Taxonomy (GTDB): domain Bacteria; phylum Bacillota; class Bacilli; order Paenibacillales; family Paenibacillaceae; genus Cohnella; species Cohnella rhizosphaerae. Next base: position 873,968 of record NZ_JAPDIA010000009.1, on the reverse strand, counting down.
CCGGCATCATCAAGCATTACGGCGTCACCCCTATATTAGAAGGCGTCTCGCTGCAAATCGGCGAGCGCGACCGTATCGGCCTCGTCGGCGTCAACGGGGCGGGCAAGTCGACCTTCCTTAAAATTCTGGCGGGCGAACTCGATTCCGACCAAGGTTCCGTGTCAAAGCCGCGCGAGCTGCGGATCGGTTATCTGGCGCAAAACAGCGGGCTCGACCAGCGGTTGACCATCCAGGAAGTGATGAACGCCGCGTTCGGCCCCCCTGCTCGAACAAGAACGCGCTTTGGGGCGGCTAGAAGCGCGCATCGCGGATCCGGCCGAGCAAGCCGACGCGGCCCGCTATGAAGCGCTGCTCGCGCAGTATGCCGACGCGAACGACCGGTTCCGCGAAGCCGGCGGCTTCGAGATGAACAACCGCATCCGGGCCGTGCTCCACGGCATGGGCTTCGGCGACTTTCCGCGCGATACGGTCGTCTCGTCGCTGAGCGGCGGGCAGCGAACCCGCCTCGCGCTCGCCAGGCTGCTCGTCGTGCAGCCAGAGCTGTTGCTGCTCGACGAACCGACGAACCACCTCGACATCGACACGCTGACCTGGCTTGAACAGTATTTGCGCACGTATTCCGGCGCGATGGTCATCGTTTCGCACGACCGTTATTTTTTGGACGCCACCGTCTCTTCTATCGTAGAGATCGAGCGCCAGGCGGCGACGCGCTACACCGGCAACTATACGCGATTCATGGAGCTCAAGGCGGCAGATTTTGCCCAGAAGGTCAAGCTGTACGAGCAGCAGCGCAAGGAAATCCAGCGGATGGAAGAGTTCATCCAGAAAAATATCGTTCGCGCCACCACGACGCGCCGCGCCCAAAGCCGCAGGAACGCGCTCGAACGCATCGAACGGCTGGAGCGTCCGGGAACGCTGAAGCAGGCAAGCTTCTCCTTCACGGCCGAGCGGCGCACGGGCAAGGACGTCCTGCAGGTTTACGACGCGTCGGCGGCGCCGGTAGAAGGCATCAGCCCTCTTTTCCGCCATGTGGGCTTCGAGGCCAAGCGCGGCGAGCGCATCGCGCTGCTCGGTCCCAACGGCGTCGGCAAGACAACGCTGCTGCGCGCGCTGGTCGGCCAACTGCCGCTCACGGCAGGCACGATCCGATGGGGCACGGGCGTGCAGCTCGGCTATTACGACCAGGAGCAGCGCGGACTCAATCCGGCCAACACGGTGCTCGAGGAAGTGTGGAGCAACTATCCGACGCTGCCCGAAGCCGAGATCCGCACCGTGCTGGGCAACTTCCTGTTCAGCGGCGAAGACGTCCGCAAGACCGTCGGCTCGCTCAGCGGCGGCGAAAAGGCGCGTGTCGCCCTGTCCAAGCTCATGCTGATGAAAGCTAACGTGCTCGTGCTCGACGAGCCGACCAACCATCTGGATCTATGGAGCCGCGAAGTACTCGAGGGCGCTTTGGAGGAGTATGACGGCACGCTGCTGTTCGTGTCCCACGACCGTTACTTCCTCAACAGGCTTGCGGATCGTGTCGTAGAGCTCGGGCCGGAGGGGGCCGCGCATTTCCTGGGAAATTATGACGAAATGGTCGCGAAAAAACGCGAATTGGAGGAATGGGCAGCCGCATCGGCCGCCGGCGGGTCTGCTTCCGCAACTGGAGCCGCTTCGGCAGCCCCGTCTCCCGTCGCCGATTACGAGGCGGAAAAGCAGGCCAAACGCGAAGAACGAGCTAAACAACGCAAGCTGGAACAGGCCGAGGCCGACATCTCGAAGCTGGAGGCGGAGATCGCGGCGCTCGAGGAAGAGATGGCGCTGCCGGAAGTTTGCACGGACTTCGTCCGGCTGCGCGAGGTTCAAGCCAAGCTGGAGGAAAAGCAGCGGGCGCTTGAGACGACGTTCGGCGTATGGGAATCGTTGATGTAAAATGCCTGTTCTTAAGCGGCGTTAAACGCGTCTTTGCCTTGCCGAAGCGATATTCAATAGCCGCTCCGCCTCGTCATAAGACGAAGCCTTGGGCGGCTTTTTCATGCCTGGATTTCATTTGCGAGCAGATTTTGTTGATATGGATTAAAAAAAAATGTTACCCCCAACTTTATCAACAGCACACGATCGAATTGGACCTGCCGATCGGATAGCGATGCGCCAAAAAAAAGGCTTTATATCGCATAATTGAAGGCGGGGATAATCGAGCGAAATTGTTGTCCTTTCGATTATCCCCATAATCCACATTTTTTAAGAACACAATTTGAAAATATAATCCACGTTTTCAAGATAACACTCCGTTTACTCTCCCAACACATTTCCGAGTCTTATCCACATTATTCACAGGGGATGTGGACAACTTTGCCCACATCCTCCATATGCAGTTTTGGAAGCCATAACCCTTGATTTTTTATCGAACTTGTATTCCGATCCCGAAGGAGGGCAAAGCACAGAAAAGCACCTGAACGATCGACGGGGTCGGTGTCGAATCGTTCAAGCGCTTTTCAAAAGGGGGTATGCAGCTAATTTAACACGCAAGTTCAATCATGTCAATATATTTAACACAATACGAAACTTTAATTCACATTTTATAATTTATTGGTTCATACCGGCAGCTTGAATATCGGCAAATCCCCAATAAGACTCGGGAACGTCGATCCAGCGCTTATCGGCCTTACCGCCGACGGATCGTCCCGTCAAGCGGTTCAGCAACGCCGCAGCTTCGGCGCGGCTGAGTGCCCGCTCCGGCGCGAAGCTGCCGTCGCCGTAGCCCTTCACCAGACCTGCTTTAGCCGCCGCCGCGATCGATGCCGCAGCCCAGTGCCCGATCGTATCCGGGTAAGCCGCCGACTGCCCGGCGGACGACAGTTCGGCGATTCGAACGGCCAGCGTCGCCGCTTCCGCGCGCGTGACGGCTTGGTCTGCCCTAAACGTGCCATCCTCGTACCCCTGAACCAAGCCCAGCGCAGTCGCTTGACCGATCGATTCGGAGGCCCATCCCGCAAACGCGGCTTGATCCTTGTATGACGCGGCGTACACCGCGCCGTTCACGGAGGCGTCTGCATAAAGTCTGGCCAGCATGGCAGCCAGTTCGCCTCGGGTGACGGCCTGATTCGGACGGAAGGTGCCGTCGCCGTAACCTTGAATGTAAGCCGCCCGGCTTGCGTCTGCCGCGCCATCGACGACCGTGAATGTACTGAACTTGCGAACGGTGAATCGAATCGCCGTACCGCCCGTCGTATCCGTCGCCGCTTCGCCTTTTGCCCATTCCGTGGTGCCGTCGCTGTGCTCGATGTAGACTTTCAAATGAGCAACCCGGTCAGCCGGGTAATTGCCCAGCGGAATCGACAGCAAGACCGGCTGCTGCTGCAGATTCGTCTCGATCGTCATCGGGCGCCCGACGATCGCCAGCTCTCCCGCACGCTCTCCGCCGTTCTCCTTCGCTCTCTGCTCGGCTTGCCGTTGTGCCGCGGCATCCTTGATCGGCACAACTTTGAAATACAAATCGTCTCCGGAAGCCGACAGAGAAGTTGTCGGAATGTCGATCGTCACGCCTCGCATCTCGATGATCAAGCCGATCCCGCCTTCCGTTAACCGCAATACCGCCGAACGGGGAAGCGACAAGTTGATCTCGTTAACCTCGTCCTTCGTGTCCGGAATGACGATGACCGCTTGCTTGGACTTCAGCGCCTTCAATTGCTCGACCGTTTTGGCAGCAAGTTCTTCCGTCAGCTTCACCGCGTCGGTCTTGCCGCCTTTGGCATCGGTCGTCCGCACGATATCCACCTTGGTGACCGGCGCGCCCGTCTTATCGCTTCCCCCGAACATCGGCGGCGATCGTTTCCGTGACAGATCCCGGCGCCGGATTGTACGTGTTCGGCTCATTCGGACCTGTCGGGTCTGTCGGACCTGTCGGACCTGTCGGGTCCGTGGGGTTTGTCGGGTCTGTCGGGTCTGTCGGGTCTGTCGGGTCCGTGGGGTCCGTGGGGTCCGTGGGGTCCGTGGGGTTCGTCGGATCAGTCGGGTTCGTCGGATTTGAAGCGTCCAGGACCACTTGCGTCACCTGTGCGTCCGGATATCCTGCCGCCTGAATCGTCAGCTTCAGCGAGCCTGCCGGCAGCGTGCCCGCGGCAAATGTCAGCGTCCCTTCGGACAGCGTATAGACGCTCGACGGTGCAGAAACGCCGCCATAAACGATATCCGTGATGGAAGTTCGCCAGTTCAAATCGTCGGCGAAGGTGATGACGATATCATGAGCCGTATCATTGTCCGTCGTATCCGCCGTCAAGGCCGGCGCCCCGAGCGTGACTGTCTGCGCGACGACGGTCTTGGCGTAGCCGGTCGCCGTCACCTCGATCGTATAGTCGCCTGCGGGCAGACCGTTCGCAAACGACAGCGCGCCTGCTTCAAGATTGTAAGATGCCGCGACGACCAAAGCCCCGCGTTTGACGACGACACCTGTCACTGCGGCGCGCCATGCCGCATCATCCGCGAATGTCAGCGTCAGTCCGTGTTTGTCGTCGTTGTCGACCGTATCCGCCTGCAGCTGCGGGGCGGCGTTGCCGCTGCGATAATTCGGATTCGTTGTGCGAAGTACTTTTGCGGTCTTGTCCAGCGAATAGTAGTAGCCCCCCCTGATAGGCGATACCCGCTATCGCATCCTCGTAAGTGTCAAGCGTCGCCGCACGCACAACTTCCGTACCGTCAAATTCGTAAAGGTAAGACTCGGGCAGCGGCGCAATGACGGAAAGATTGTGCCATACGTGAATATTCCAATCGCTGTCGGCGTACAAGCCAAGATTCGGCGATGGACCGGCGACGATCTTGGTCCAGCCCGAGCCGTTGTACTTGTACAGAGACGACTCGCCAATAAAAGGTCCGTTTTTCGGATATTGCTTGATCGCGGCGTAAAGAGAACCGTCTTCGGAAGTCGCCAAGCCCGAAATCGAGTAGATCGTCGTATTCGTGTCGGGAATGGAATCGATCTGCGACCACGTCGAGGCCGAGCCGTTCAACTTCCTGACCAACTTGTTGGTGTACAAATAGACGGTGCCGTCTTTGGCCACGGCGGCCGGATAAAGCGCCATACTCGTGTTGTCGGTCGGCGGAGCGGGAAGCGCGTTCCAGCTCTGTCCTTCGTTATCGCTAACGTACACTTGGAGTCCGGCCAGGCCGTAGCTCGTCACGTACCATTTGCCGAACCGAACCTGAAAGCCGATCGGGATCATAAAAGTGGCGGAGGGCAGCAGCACGCTGTTCCAGGACGCATCCTGAAGCCCTCTATAATAGATGCGCTTCTCCATCGAACCGGCAAGCGCGTAAACGGTTTGCTCGTCATCCACATAGATCGACGTGATCGGATACAACGCGCCTTCGGGATCAAGATCGTACCAGACGGACGGTACGAGCGCGATCGTCTGCGAGACGGTCGCCGGGACGTACCCGGTCGCATTGACCGTAAGCTGGTAGTCGCCTGCCTTGCTCAAACCGTTGATTTTCAGCTTGCCGGCCTCGGCGGTATAATCGACGGCTGTCGCGGCTCCGCCGGCGCGGGAGGCCTTGACGCCGGTAATGGCCGCGCGCCAATCCGCGTCGTCCGCGAAGGTCAGCTCTACGGCATGCGCCGTATCGTTGTCCGTCGCATCGGCCGTCAGCGTCGGCGCCGGCTTGCCCGTGCCGAAGGTGGGGTGATCGGTGCGGACGACGGCGCCGTTCGAGTAGTCGGACAGGAAAAAGTAGGTGCCGTCCGACGCCGCCCCATAGCCGAACCAGGAAGCTTCGTCCGCCGTCGCCGTCACCGCGCCTTCCAGCTGGCCCGCGTTCCATTGGAGTCCGTAAATGTTTTTGGACGTCGGAATCGTGAAAAAGTTAAAGGCGGGCGCCGTGAAAATGCGGCCTTCGGGATCGCTGAAGAGAGAGGCGGACACGAACGGAGACTGCCATTTGCTCTCCCAGCCCGGTGTCGCTGCGTTGTAAAGATAAATGTTGCTTTGCGAGGGTGAGGTCACATTAAAGGAGCTGGCCTTCGTGATGCTCGCCAGTAAATTTCCGCTGTTGTCGGCGATCGCATCTTGAATCCGGTAGACGTCGCCGAATTGCTGATCCGCCATTTTATCGATCTGGGACCATACGCCAGCGGGCGTGCGCTTGAAAATGCTGACCGCCGTATAGACGTACAGATTGTCGGAGGCGTCAAAAAAAAATGCCCATCAATTGATACTGCATGTAAGCGTCGCTGAAGCCGCCGTTCGGCGCGGTCAGCGTCGCCCAGCTTTGGCCGCCGTCGGCGCTGTACACGACCTTGCTTGCGATTTTCGGATTCGCGTTGTTGTTGCCGTAATCCACCACATATAGCTTGTCGCCATGAAAAACCATGGCGATCGGATTGGTGACGCCTTCAATCGTCGCATACTTCGTCCAAGCCGCATCCGTCTGACCGCGGACGTTAATCTGCTTGGATGCCGAATCAAGCGTAAAAACGCGATCGCCGAACGTCGCAATATCTCTGACGCTCAGCCAGCTCGCATCGTCCTTCACACTGCGCCAATTCGATGCGCCGGCGGCGGCCTTCTGCGGCGCGACACCTGCGACCGAAGCGATCAGGACGACGATGAGCAGCACGCACAGCGCCCGAACCGTTCCAACCTTGAACCTCATTTACCCAGCCCCTGTCCGAGAAATATGTCGAATATCCACGACAGGTTAAACTATAGCAAATGCCGTTGAACCGATTCTGATCATGCGCTTAACGAACGCTTCGGCGTTTCAGGCGTAGCCGGCAAGCTCGGCATACTTCATTTTGAACGCGTCGGAAGGAGCGGCGCCCAGCTCATTTTCCAGGTGCGTGCAAAACGTCTCATACTTTCGTTTCATCGCAGCCGGTTCTCCCGATTCGCGCAAGCAGGCAAGCTCAGCCAAGGCAAGCTGCTCGGAAAACGGAGACAGCTCGCCCGACCGACGCGCCCGCCTTAATGCCATTCCCGATTTCCCCGCTTTCAGTTCGTGTCGTACAAGACGCACCGTAAGCTCCACATACGCCTGATGCAATCGTTCGGTCCGCGCTCTCGCCCAGCCGTAGCCCTCGCGATCGAGATAGTGTCCGCGATAGAGCGACCAGCATTTAACGGCAGCTTCATAGGCTTCGTCCGTACGCTCTCCCGCGAAAGCCTTGTCCGCTTCCCGCTCGAACAGATCCGCATCCGTGACCAGCCGTTCCCCGGAAAGCCGATAGCTTTCGAGCGAATATTCAAGCGCCGCTCCCGGGTCCAGCGCCTTCAGCGCGCGACGCACCTGATAGACGGCGGTATGGAGATGGACGAGCGCCTTGTCGTTCTCGTAAGACGGCCACAATTCTTCAAGCAGCAGATCGCGCGTCAGCCAGCGTTCGCGATATTGGAGCAGGTAGGCGAAAAGCTCTTTGGATTTGAGGGTGCGCCACTTCGCAGGCTCGCCCGGAGCGGACGACAAAACCGCGAGTTGTCCGAATGTCTGCACGGCGGCGCCGGCATCCCCGCGCTGCAGGCGCGGGACCGCCGCAAACGTCTCGCGAACGCGTGTCATCGCCTTCGCAAATCGGACGGGATCGATCGGCTTAAGCACATAATCGAGCGCGTTAACCTCAAAGGCGCTTAGCGCATAGGACGAATAGGCGGTTACGAAGACAACCTTCGTGCCCTCTCTTCGCTCTTCTATGGCCGCTGCGGCCTCCAAGCCCCCCCATGCCCGGCATTTCCATGTCCAAAAAAGACAAGATCGACCGCCTCGCGGGAAAGATGAGCCAGACCGTCCGCAGCCGTCTGATAGGCGCCGCACACCTCCACATCGGGCTCTTTGTCCAGCAGCCACTGCAGTTGAAGAAGCGCGGGACGTTCGTCGTCAATCAGTATCGCTCTCATCCAAACCGCCTCCCGGTATTCGAAAACCGACGCGCGAGCCCTCCCCCGGCCAGCTCTCGACATGCAAATCGGCGCTGTACAGCAGCTTCAAACGCTGCCCGATATTCGCGAGCCCGACGCCGCCCGTCTCGCGGCGCTCCCCGATCGTGGCGAGCGCGTGGGCGGGGATGCCGACGCCGTCGTCCGCGACCGTCACCTCGCAGCCGTCTCCATCGCGCTTCACCGAGATCCGGACGGTTCCACCCTCCGGCTTTTTCATGACGCCGTGACGAACTGCGTTTTCGACGAGAGGTTGAATCGTCAGCGGCGGTAGCGCGGAAGATAAACCTGCATCGATCTCATATACCACGTGCAGCCGATCTCCGAATCGGGCCTGCTCGATCGCGAGATACGAGCGAACCAGCTCGAGCTCCTTGCCCAGGGACACCTGCTGCTTCAGATTGTCGAAGTCGAAGCTGGCGCGCAAATATCGGCTCAGCTCCAGCAGCAGCGCTTCCGCTTGAGACGGATCCATCCGGCATACGGTCATAATCGTATTTAAAGCGTTAAACAAAAAATGCGGCTTGATCTGCGCCTGCAAAAAGGCCGTCTCCGTCCGCACGAGTCCGCGAACGGATCGCCTCAGCGCGAGCAGCGTGCCTACGCGCGCTTTCAGCTCCTCGGCATCGTACGGCTTTGCCATAATATCGTTCGCTCCCGCGCGAAAGGCCGCAGCCGCATCCTCCGGAAGCCTGCCTTCGGACAAGATAAGAATCGGCAGACGGGATAGCTCATAGCGCGCCCGGATCTTGCGCGCGAGCGCCAAGCCGGATTCGTCGGGCAGCGCAAGATCCGACACGACGAGATCGAAGCTGCGTCCGCCCTCCAGCAGCGCGAGCGCTCCCGCGCCGCTGTTCGCCCTGGCAATAGGGATGCCCGCCGCCTCCAGCAGATGCGAGGCGACGGAAGCGCCCAGCGCATCGCCGCACGCGATCAGAACTGCGCCTTCTTCGCTTGCTGCCGCCCGCTCCGTCGTCGCGGCCGCATAGCGCTCGGCTGAAGACGCTTCCGTATCGCGCCCGGACGGCGGCTTGTCTTGAAGCGCTCGAGCCGGCTGCACGTTCGCCGCAAGCCGCAGGCCACGAGACGATCAGCGCGGATTGCGCGTCCGCCGCGTTTGCCCGGCGCCAGCTTCCTCCGCCCAGCGCGATCAGCCCCTTTGTAACCGACAGACGAAGCGCATCGGCCGTCTCTTCCGTTTCTGCGGCGCCCGCCGGATCGATATCCGTTTCTTCGCGCCATAAGGAGCCGATACCGGCGGCAGCGATCTTCAGATTGATCCGGCCTTCATCCACTCCGACATCCAAGTTTACGCCGTCATGGTACGATCGCCGCAAAGCGAAATCGATCAAATTATAAAAGATTTGAGCGATTCGCCTCGCATCGCCCTCGACGATCGCCGGCCCGCCGGCCGACACCGTCAATCGAACGGCTTGCGATCCGGACGGCAACGTCTCGAGCACCGAACGAAGCACGGATACGAACGATACGCGATCGCGGTTATACGCCGCGGCGCCGCTTTTCAGCAAGCTGTAGTCGATCAGGTCGTCGACGAGATACGAAAGGCGCCGCGACATCAGGGCGATCGACGTCAAACGCACGTCCATGTCCGCCCCTTCCTCGCCCAGGTCTTCGCTTGCTCCTTCCGCAGCGGGCGTGCGGCGCGCATCCGCCATATTGCGAATGGTCTGCAGCGGCTCGCGGATCTGATAGGCGGTGTTCAGCATAAAATCGTCCTTCATCTCGTCCAGCCGAAGGAGGCGTTCGGACATCGACTGCGAATGCCGGAGCAAGTCGGAAAATCGGCCGACCAGCAGATGCGCCTGGGAAGCGACGAAGGCGACGATCTCATAAGGCAGCAGCGTCTGGCTCTCCAGACGACCGAAGCCGTGAAGCAAATAAACGGCGAGCATGAACAGCACGCTCTGCAGGCTGACCGCCAAAGAAAGCGTGTTCGGCCCCCGTGCGCCGATTGCGCGGACTAGCACATACAAGATGTAACCCATCGTGATCAAGGAAAAGCTCAGCAGCAAGGGCTCGCCTTTGGAAAAATAATAGGGACTGACGCAAATGCCGATCGCGGTCAAGGCGACGACGGTCGCCGCCATCGCGCGGTCAAGCAGGCGAACGCCGTACTTCGGGTATAACAGGACGACATATCGGGCCAGAAAATAGTAAATGAAATTCGAGGAGATCAATTGGGCGCGAAGCACGTCGTCGTACGAAATTCGGGGAAGAAGGGCAAGCGCATGCTTCTCGCCGTGCGTCAGCACGTAAACGAGACTGAACAGGCAAAAGGCGCCGATATGCAGCAAAGGCGCTTCGCGGCGACGAAGGCGGAAGAACAGCAGAAAAAACAGCGCGGGCACCAAAAAAACCGCCGGCAGTCAGCCAGTATTCGAACAGTCCGGTCTCCCGATCGGACTGGATCGCCTCCTGCCGCCCGAACCAAATCGGCAATACGATCCCGCCCGACGCGTAGCTGAAGTTAGCGACCTGAACGACGATATCCGCCGCGGATGCCGTCAACGTAAAATAGCCGGCGAACGGAACGTTGCCGGGATGCGTGGCGGACCGCGTCTCTCCCGGGAGACCGCTGACGCCGATCTGCTCGCCGTTGACGAAAATGCGGCTCGCCGTTCGGATGTTCATCATGCGAATGCCGAACGTGCCGCGCGCGTCCGGCGGCAGAAGCAGCCGAAGACGGTAGGTCGCCGCGCCGCGTCCGGATTCCAGACCGGGCGAGCCGTTCCAGACGCCGGGAACCGTCGCCGCAATCGGACGAAGCGAATCGCTTGATGCGGCAAGCTCGGATGCGCCGAGCACCTTGCCGACGTACATATCCCACTGACCGTTCAGCCTGACCGCGCCGTCCGCATCGAATCGCCATTCCCGCAAATCCAATATGCCGCGACTCGCGGCCGGAACGTGGGACGATTCGGTCGCGCGCAGTTCGACCGCCAGCCAATAGACCGGCAGCGCGGTAATAAGCACGAAGCCTGCCAGCAGCTTGATCCAGTAGTTGCCCAACCGATTAAGTCCCTTCCGCCGATGCATGGCTGTATTGCGATACTCGCGGAGTCCGAGTCTTAAACGGACCATTCCTCCAGCGACACCTGCGCGGCAGCGGCCAAATCGAGCGACGAAAATTGTCCCCTACGCCACTTGAGTTCCGCGGCGGCCCCGATCATGGCGGCGTTGTCGCTGCACAGCGACATCGGCGGCACGAGCATCGGCAGCCCGGCCTCTTCGCAGCGGGCGGCCAGGCGCTCGCGGATGCCGCGGTTGGCGGCGACGCCGCCGCACAGCAGCAGCTGGCGCGCGCCGAACTCGGCTGCCGCCTTCATCGCCTTCGTCGTCACGACGTCGACGACCGAGTTCTGGAATCCACGCGCCAGCGCGGCAAAGTCGGGATCGAGTCCTTTCATCTTGGAGCGATTGATCTCCGCGAGCACGGCCGACTTCAGGCCGCTGAAGCTGAAATCGTATGAGCCCTCTTCCAGCCAGGCGCGAGGCAGCACGATCTCCTCCTCGGATTGCTGCGCCAGCTTGTCCACGTGCGGTCCTCCCGGGTAGGGGAACGACAGCGCGCGCGCAACCTTGTCGTAGGCCTCGCCGACCGCGTCGTCCCGCGTGCGGCCTACGATCCGAAAGACGCCCTCCTCCGGCAACAGCACCAGCTCGGTATGTCCGCCCGATACGACGAGCGCCAGCGCGGGGTATACGATGTCCCCGATGAGGCGGTTCGCGTAAATATGCCCGGCGATATGGTGCGTGCCGATCAACGGGACGTCCAGCGCGAGCGCAAGCGACTTGGCCGCCACGACGCCGACCAGCAGCGCGCCGATCAGGCCCGGACCTTGCGTGACGGCGACCGCGTCGATGTCCCGCCGGGATACGCCGGCCTCCGTGAGCGCCTCCTGGACGATCAACGTAATGCTCTCGACATGCTTGCGCGAAGCGATCTCCGGCACGACGCCGCCAAAGCGCCGATGCGTCTCGATCTGGCTCGAGACGATGTTGGAGAGCACCTCGCGCCCGCCGCGAACGACCGCGGCCGACGTCTCGTCGCAGCTCGTCTCGATCGCGAGCAGCAGCCCCCCCGTCTTTCTTTTCCGATAAGCTCGTCGTCATGATGACATCCCCCCGCGCTCCCGGCCAAGCGATGGGTCCAGATCCGCCCACATGATGAGCGCGTCCTCGTTGTTGTCCGAATAGTAGCCCGGCCGAAGTCCCGCGGGACCGAAGCCGAGCTTGCGGTAAAGGCGCTGCGCGCGTTCGTTGGATACCCTCACTTCGAGCGTCATCCGCGCCGCTCCGAGCCAGGCCGCGGTCCGCATCAGCTCCCTCAGCAGTCGCTCGCCGAGCCCTTTGCCGCGATACGCCTCGCGAACCGCGATGTTCGTCACGTGCGCCTCGTCCACGATGAGCCACATGCCGCCGTAGCCTAGCACTTCGTCGCCCTTGGCCATTACCATATATTTAGCGAACAGGTTTTGCGTCAGCTCGTTGTGAAAAGCTTCGGGCGTCCACGGCGCGGTAAAAGCCTCCCGCTCGATCTCCACGATGGCATCGATGTCCGCGAGCGTCATCGACCGGAACTCGATCTTGTCGTTCAAGCTTGTCCCTCCGTTCGGGCGCCGTCGCCGAGCTTCGTCTCGGCCTCGGTCAGCTGCGTGTAGTTGGGCGCGAAGCCATGAACGTCGTCTACGAGCCCTATGGCCAATCTTGCCGCCGCGAGCCTGCCCATCTCGCCCGCGTCGATCGCCAGCGGCAAAGCGACCGCTCCTACGAGCGCCTCAAGGGCTGCCGCATGAGGGCCGATCTCGCCGACAAAAACGAGCAGCGCGCCCGCTTCGCCAGCGCACGCGGCAAGAGACGGCCCCCACTCGCCGATGAGCCTGATGGCATCCTCGTCGAGCCGGTGCCAGACGGATCCGTCCGTCGTCCCGAAGCGGGCACCGTATACTTGTCCACGCCTCGCGTCCATGATCGGGACGACCCAGACCGGCCGCTCTGCATGGCGCGTAGCGAACGCAGCCGTCTCCGTGGCCTGTTTATCGCCTCGCAAATAAGGCCCCGCCGCCATGGCCAGCGTCTCCAGACTCGACAGTCCGACGAGCGGCTTGTCCCAAGCCCAAGCCAGCGTCTTGGCAGCCGACACGCCTATGCGTACGCCCGTATACGAGCCCGGGCCGCGACCTACCGCGATCCCGTCGATCTCCTCGCCGCCCGCTTCCTCCAGCAGCGCCTTCAAATCCGACACGATGCGCACGGCATGGTTGCGTTCGGCGTGCGAGTGACGGCTCGCCAGCACCTCCGCGCCGCGGCACACCGCCGCTGCCAGCACGGCCGTGGACGTGTCAAAGCACAGCATCAGCGGATGGTCGCCTGCCGTGCGCTTATTGCCGTTCGTCATCTCCGCTTCCCTCCTCCTTCGCCGGCCGAAGCCCCAGCTCCGCGCACCACGCCTCGTACCGGGCGCCGATCGGCGCGCATGTCGCCCGCCTGCTCTCCGGACCGGTCAGCTCGAGCCGGATATGCAGGCGTTCGGGGGCAGCAGCGGCTCGACGAGGGAAGCCCACTCGACGAGCGAAACGCCGTCGCCGTCGAAGTACTCGTCCAGCCCCAGCTCGTCGGCCTCCGCGATCGACAGGCGATACACATCCATATGATAGAGCGGCAATCGGCCGCCTTCGTACTCTTTGACGATCGTAAACGTCGGGCTGTTCACCATGCCCGGCACGCCAAGGCCAGCCGCGAATGCCTTCGCGAAGCGGGTCTTGCCCGCGCCGAGATCGCCGTCCAGCGCGATCAGCGCGCCAGGCACGCACAGGTCCGCGAGCCGTTCGGCAAAACGCGCCGTGTCCGCCTCGGACCGCAGCTCCAGCACGAATCGTCCGGCGCCGGCGGCTTCTCCGCCGCCTTTGCTCCAGTCGTGCATGTCGATCGTTCTCCTTCAATGCGGACAGTCCGCAGGTTGTCCTTAATTATATCGGTGCTGGGGCGAACTTGCAAAGCTATAGAGGGGATGGGAAAGGAGAGATAAGCGCGCCGGAGGCGATCGGCGAGCGTCGTCTTGACTTGAAAACGGGTCTGCAGTTAAGGGGTATAAGTTATCGTGGGTAAATTCATCGATCTTTCGTTGTCCTAACGCTTCCAGATCAGCTCGGGTTTGAGCCAGTAATCCGCCTATATAAACGCATTCCATTGATCAAACAGAATGACGTCCCATCTGCGCCCTCCGCGAGTCCGACGCAGTCCCCGCCCGAAGTCGCATTCCATCTTATCCCCAAGGACGTGCCGGACGGCCGGCTCGGCGAGTTATGATAACCATAAATAAGGAAAGCTTCGATAGGAGGAATGAATCGTGTACAGCGCTTTGAACGGCATGGCTGCAGGGTTCACGCTGCTGTTGCTCGCGTTTGCGTGGACGGCCGGCAGCAAGGCCGGCAAGCTGAAATGGTTCGGATCGGCCGAACGGCTCGCCCGCAGGTCGCGCAAGCTGCTCACCTGGACCGCGCTCGCCTCGCTGTCGGCGATCGGCGCGGCCGCGGCCGTCTGGCTGCTGTCGCGATCGTACGACGGCGCCTTGCCGACCGAACGCGCCGCGCTGCAGCTGACGCTGATCGCGCTGCCGATCGCGGCCGTCTGGCTGACGGCGCTGCCCGGCGCCCGGCGCTTGTGGCGGGAAGCCGCGCGCCTGAACGGCGCTCCCGTGCCTGCCCGGCTGGCGACCAAGGCGGCCTCCGTCGCTCTTGTCGCGCCGTATCGGGCCGCCGCGCTCGGAGCCGGCGCCAGCCTCGCGCTCTACGCGCCGGCTGCCTGGGGCACGGCAACTCCCGCGTTGGCATGCGCGGCGACGTTCGCGGCGCTGTGGATGCTCCGTCGGCGCCGAACGAAGCACACGCAAACGGCAGCTCCCGTATCGCGTTAGCAGCGACGGCTGCCGTAGCGGCTGAAGCAGCGGCAGTCGCATCCTGGTCTCCATGCGGAAGCCGCGCACATCGCCGCCCGCCGCTCCTCCCCGCGCCGGGCCCGCCCCTGAGCTGCGCAGCAGCGCCTCTTTCAGCCTTATGACTCCCCCGCTCGATCTGCCCCGCCTCCGGCTTTGCGTAGCATAGCCGCAAACTCGGCTCCTCCGCGCCGAACACCTGCCCGGGCACGTAGGCGACGCCGGCGGACATCGCGCGTTCGAGCACGCGAAGCTGCCGCGGATCCGAATCGCCGAGCCACTTCGCCCACAGGTTCAGCCCCCCCGCCGGGCGGCTCGAACGATACGAGGCCCGGCAGATGATAATCGAGGCTGACGCGAAGCTCGTCCAGCCGGGCCGCCAAGCGGTCGCGCAGCCGGCCGATCTGCCTGTCGAACGCCGCTCCCTCGATGAGCTTGGCGGCCAGCCACTGCGGGATGACGCTCATTCCGAAGTCCATTTGCTGCCGCGCGTCCGCCAGCCGCGAGACGATCTCCTGCGGCCCCGCCAGCCAGCCGACCCGAAGGCCCGAGGCCGCGATCTTGGACAACGAGCCGACGTAGAGGATGCGGCCGCCCGCATCCTCGGCCTTCAGCGGCAGCGGCGGCCGGCCATCGAACGCGGTCAGGCTGAACGGATCGTCCTCGACGATCGGAATGCCCGCCTTTTCCGCGATCCGCAGCAAGGCGGCCCGCCGTTCGGCGGAGAGTACCGTTCCCGTCGGATTCTGGAAGTTGGGATTCATAAAAAGCATCTTGAGCCGGTGCCGGCGATGCAGCCGCTCAACGTCGGCGGGATCGATGCCCTCCGGACCGACCGGCAGCGGATAGACGCGCAGCCCGGCCGATTGTAGCAGCGGCAGCGAAAAGCAGTACGAAGGCGTCTCGACGCCTACGGCATCGCCGTGGTTCAGCAGGCATTGCATGATCAAAAAAAGCGACTGCTGGGAGCCCGACGTGATCAGCAGCGAAGAAGCCGACGTCCGGATTCGCAGATGCCGCGACAAAAAAAGCGGCCAACGCTTCGCGAAAAGGGCCATAGCCCTGCGGGTCGTCGTAGCCGAGCGGACCGTCGTAGGGCCGCTCGGAAAAAATGCCGCGCACCGTCTCCCTCGGAAACAGCTCGTCCGACAATTCGCCGCTCGCGAAATCCACCAGGCCGTTTTCCAAGCGCAGGCCGGATCTGATCCGGCGAATTGCGTCCGAATTCGGCAGCATCGTTCCCACGTCCAGATACTTTCGCCAATCCGCAGGTCTTAACGGAGAAGCGTCTCCGCCTGTCACGACGGTGCCGCTGCCGACTTTGCTCGCTACCCAACCCGAAGCGCGCAGCTCCTCGTAGGCTTGGATGACGGTCGTCCGGTTGACCGCCAACTGCGCAGCCAGCTTGCGTTCGGCGGGCAGCGGACTGCCTGCCGTCAGCTCCCCCCGATTTGATCCTTTGTTCGAAATGGTCGGCGATCTGCCGGTACACCGGCTTATCCAACGTCCGATCGGGCTGCCAACTCATGCGCCGTCCCCTCCAATGCTACCATTATCCCCATAAGTCAGGGACGCGGCAAGACTTGCGAAGACGTCTTTCCTGCAATTGGAGGATAAATTGGATGGGTATAAAAATCGGCGGATTGGAGGATGCCGGCAGACGAAAAGCCTCCTATGCTTGTAGCAACGACAAAGAGGCGAACCAAGACGCCGCGATCCGGCGGACTGGCGCCTCCGACAAAGGGGATGCAGCCGAATGAGCATGGTTTATTTGATCGGCCTGGTATTCATCGTGATGTGCGCCGGGTTTGCGGGCACGCTAAGCGTCGGTTGGTCCAAAGCCAACCGAAGCGAAAACGCTGGCTATGGAAGCGGAACGGGAAAAAAGTGGACGCGCCTTGGCTTGTTGTACGTGCTCGGCGTCGTTATCGTATTGGCCGTCTTTTTCGCACTGTTAAATCGCTGATCGTTCGAGGAGGTGCTTTCACGTATGCTATACATTGTCATCTTGTCCCTATGCATGGTCGTCGGCCTCGTCGTGCTCTTCGCGGCCGGCAAAGAAATCGTCGCCTCCGAGGAGAATTGACGCCAAGACGGCGGCCGGCGCCTGCGCACTTACAGCCAGCGCATGAAGCTCCCCTGCCTGACGGGAACGCCCTGCTTTTCCGCCCAGCGCAGCAGCAGGAGGCCGGCGCTTCTGTCCTTCAGATCGAGGCATAGACGCACGGGCACGATCCGTTTGCCCCGCGGCAGCAGGCCGATCAAGCCCCGGTTGATCCGCAGCTCGCGCAGCGAATCTCCCGTGATCGTCAGGCCGTTCACGGTCAAGCGGCTGCCTGCCAGCGTCAACTCGGCCTTCAGCGCCTTCCGCCGAACGAGCAAATAGACGAGACAACCGCCGCTCAACGTCATAACCCCCGCCTGAGTATACAAGACAAAATGTTCGGCGCCGTGGATCATATTGCCCAGCGAGAGCAGGAAAAGCAGCAGGAATCCCGAGATCTGTTTCGTTCCTAGCGGATATTGCACCTGAATCTTGCGGATCGACGCCTTCTTTTCCATGGTTAACCGCTCCTTCAGACCGACGGCCCGTCCATATCTACTTGAAAGATTGTATGTCCGGCAGCGCCTATGTATTCGCTCGACCTGCTAGATTATAGCAAAAACGCAGCCTTGGGGCTGCGTTTTTTGCGTTCTGCCGGCATGCGTATTCGGCTGAACATTATATTTAGGCGGATAAAGGACGCGTCAGCGATCTGTGCGCGACTTGGTGTTTTCTTTCCATTCGCCGATCTGCTCCTGTACCTTGCCCTTGGCTTTATCCCATTTGCCTCTTGCCTGGAGACCCGGATCGTCGGTGAGGTTGCCCCATTGATCCTTGGCCTCGCCCTTCGCCTGGTTGACGGCACCTTTAATCTTGTCGCTCCAGCCTTCCGTATGCCGATCCATATGAATGCCTCTCCCTTCTTGTGCATGAGTTGGTTATATGGTGACCTTACCCGCGAGACAGCGTTTCCAAACAGGAGAACGCATCCTCATACGTATTCTTCCGTTCGTTCGCTTATGCGTCGGGTGAAGGCATTCGGCAGAAAAAGCAACATTCGTTCGGAGGAGGGAGATGGACTTGCGTGGCGATACCTAGATGTCGATGACGATCTTGCCGTGCACGTGCCGGCCGGCTTGAAGCTCGACCGCCGCGCGGATCTGCGCCATCGGAAAACTTGCTGCGATCGGCACGCGGAGCCGGCCTGCCGCGACCAGGCGAGCGATCTCTTCTATGGCGCCGGGGGCGGCGTCGGCACCGTTTGCCGGCTTGATCCCGTCGACTTGTGCCGCGATGGTCGTGATGCGCTCGTCCGGAACGCCGAGTTCTCGCGCCGCCTGCATCGCGTCTGTCCCGTATAGATCGATCGCCGCAGTGACGCCTTCGGGAGCCATGGCTCGGATCCTGTCCACCATACCGTCGCCGTAGACGACCGGATCCGCCCCGAGGGCGCGCAGGGCATCGCCCGAAGTCGCCGATCCCGTTCCGATCACGCGCGCGCCCTTCAGTAGTGCGAGCTGGACAGCGAACACGCCTACCCCGCCTCCTGCGCCGCCAATGAGCACCGTGTCGCCCGGACCGGGGCTGACCACGGCAAGGGCTGCGGATGCCGTACAGCCCGCTATAGCAAGGGTGGACGCGATGCGGTCGTCGACGCCGTCGGGGGTATGGTGCGCCTCGCCGCCTGAAGCGATGGTTCCTGCCGCGTCTATGATGACGTACTCGGCTACTGTGCGGGAGAGAGCGCCGCCGAACACGCGGTCGCCGACCGCGAACCCGGTCACGCCTTCACCGACCTGGTCGACGATCCCGGCGTAGTCGGTTCCGAAGCCGCAGGGCAGACGTAAGCCGAATCGGGCGGCGGTATTGGCATCGGAGGTGATGAACCAATCCATTGGGTTCAGTCCGGCCGCGGTAACGCGAACGCGAATCTGGCCCGAGCCCGCCTGCGGTACGGGAATTTTACAAACGTTAAGGACCTCGGGACCGCCGAACGATTCGAGCCGGACCGCTTTGCTCACGGGTGCCGACGCGTCGACGCCCGGTTTTTGATTGCGCATCAATAATCCTCTCCTTCAAATCCTGAGATTCATGTTACAAAATTCATAATTCGTAACTAACAAAAACGATATTATCATGCCGGGAAACAAATTACAATATTTATTATTTGTAACTCACCGCAAAAAATTACGCCCGCAACAGCCCATTCCCCTCTCGGAAACAAGACGTTGCGAGCGAACGAAGGCGGATTGCGTGCTTCAGTTCGATTCACAGATCCGGATTTTTAAGTCCTCTTATCAGAAGATGGATAACCGCTTCAATGTTTTGTTTTCGATTCGGATCTTCAAAGGTGTTGGGGTTGATAAAAGCACCGGTTGCAAAATATACGGCTCTCGCCGCTTGATAAGGAGATTCCGTAAAAAAATATACCTTCCGAAATTCCTTGAGCGATGCTCTCTTTGATCCGATCAATGCCTTCTTCTACACTTTTTCGTATGACTTCCACCGAGCTGTGTGCGACTTTGATGTAATTCGCGAACATTTCCGGGTCGTCGATCGCGCTGAGGCGTTTCCCCTCCGCAAAGTCTTCGAGTAAACGAAAAAGTTTAATATCAGCAGGCGTATCTTCTTTTAAAATCGATATTGAAGCGGCACTCATACGGTTAAGCCAGCGTTCCGTAACGGCATCCCAGAGGGCCGTTTTCCCATTATAGTATCGGTAAAGAGCAGCATGGCTCACGTTTAACGATTTTGCTACGTCAGAAATATTCGCTTTTTCGGGCCCAAAACGGCGAATAACTTCTTCTGTCGCATTGAGGATGGTTTCTTTATCTAACGGGATTTTGTTCAAATGAATGACCGCTTCCTGTTTTTTTTCCGATTATATCATGTAAAATTCAAGTTTCAAATTACAACATTCGTAACAAAAAAAGAGCTCGATCCCCCCGAACGTTGACTTCGAAAGGGAACGATCTCTTTTTTCGCGCCGCTGTGCGCTATTCCGATAATCGGTCGACCGATACCGTCTGCACGTCGGTCGGCTTTTGCCCGACTTGAACCGTCGCCATGCCGTTGGCTTCGTCCACTTCCTCGATCCAGACCGGCTGTCCTTCCAGCTTCACGGCGATCGTGTCCTTCGAATCGAAAATTTGCTTGGCCCGCTGCGTGTTCACGATGGATCGTCCCCTTCCTTTTTCGCGCATCGTATCGGTCGTCGTCTCTTCGATAAGACCGTTGTCCAACGTCACCTGGCCGCCGCCAAGCCCTTCGTTGATCATACGGTCGATATCCATGTCGTAGTTGTCGCGGCCTTCATAAATATGGTCCCGGCCGTCCGTCGCTTTCTCTTCGTTCATGAACGCCGCTCCCTTCGCCCATGTTGTTCGTTTCGCTTAGAAAAGATCGTCCTGTACAGGATGCCCAGGCGGTATGAATCCCATGCAACGATGGGAATCCTGAATGGTATACGGAATCATGAGGAGGGCTAACGTCATGCACACGGTATGGAAAGGCGCCATCAGCTTCGGGCTCGTGCACGTGCCGGTGAAAATGTTCACAGCCACGGAGGACAAGGATGTGCATCTGAGGCAAATCCACAAGGTTTGCGGCACGCCGATCTCTTACGCCAAGAACTGCCCGCACTGCGAGAGAGCGGTCGAATGGGAGGAGATCACGAAGGGTTACGAATACGACAAGGGAAGGTTCGTGCTGTTCGACGAGGAGGAGCTGGAAGCGATCAAGCCGGAGAATACGCGGACGATTCAGATCCTCGACTTCGTGGCGCTCGAGGAGATCGATCCGATGTTCTATCAAAAAACGTACTATTTGTCGCCCGACCAGGCCGGCGCCGGCGCCTACGGGCTGCTGCTCGAAGCGATGCGGCAATCCGGACGGATCGGCATCGCCAAGATCGCGATCCGCAGCAAGAGCAGCCTGGCGGCCATTCGCTGCGTCGACAACTGCATCTGCATGGAGACGATGTTTTATCCGGACGAGATCCGCGCCATCTCCGGCGTACCCGGCCTGCCGCAAAACCAGAACGTCAACGACCGCGAGCTCGATATGGCCAAGCTGCTCATCGAACAGCTGTCCGCGCCGTTCGACGCGGCCAAATACACCGACGACTACCGGACGGCGATGCTGGACGCCATCAGCCGCAAGGTCGCGGGACAAGGCGTGGACGTGGTGACCGCGCCTGCGGCGGAACGGACGAACGTCATCGACCTCATGTCCGCGCTGCAGGCCAGCCTCGCAGCCGTCAAGACGGGCGACGCGCCCGCGGCCGGCGCGACGGCCGGCAGAGGCGCCGGCCGCAAATCGGCGATTCGCGGCGATACGGGCGAAGCGGACGCGGCGCCCGCGGCCGACAAGCCGAAGCGCACGCGGGCCAAGCCGCCGGTGCCCGGCGCCGCTGTCGCCGGCGGCGAAGAAGCGGTCGGCGACAGCTCCAAGGCTGCGCCTTCCCGCAGACGCAAGGCGAAGGAGCCGCAAGCCGTGATCGCTAGCGCATGAGCGGCGGATGCGCGAACCGTTCGCGCTGACAAAACCGTGTACAACACCGGTCGCGCGGCGCTGCGCTGGTGCTCCGGTTGCACCATTTTGGTGCTATCGGCCGCTTGGACCGACCACATGGCGCCGCGCAGGCGCTCCACCCTTTTTGGACCGGTCCGCGAGACTGTAGCGTAACTTTTTGCCTTTACAGCACCTTTTGGACTGGTGAGCGAGGCTGTAGCGTAACTTTTTGCCTTTACAGCACCCTTTGGACCGGTCCGCGAGGCTGCAGAGTAACTTTTTGCCCTTACAGCAACTTTTGGACCGGTCCGCGAGGCTGCAGAGTAACTTTTCGCCCTTACGCAACTTTTTGTACCAGTCCGCAAGGCTGTAGAGTAACTTTTTGCCCTTTCAGCACCTTTTGGACCGGTCCGCGAGGCTGTAGCGCGCGCCACGGGGCCGCGCAGCGGCGCACTGGCGCTCCAAACGCACCATTTTGATGCGCATGGGCGCTTTGGGACAGCCACCGAGGCTCTGATGATCTCCCTGTTTGCGCAAAAAAAAACGATGAGAATATTTTAAGAAGCGACGGCCGGACCAACCCAATCCCGCGCGGGACAAGGACCGGCCTTTTTGTTATTTCCCAGCATATGGTCCGTGGTAATATTTATGCCGTGAACCTGCGAGATTCCGCTGATAGAATGTGAGACATCCGAGCCGAAGCCCGACAGGGCGCGGGGGGAACCAAGTATACGGGGTGAAGCCGCAGCCGCGGCAGGGCGTTCTCCGACCTAACCCGTCAGCTAACCTCGCAGGCTTACATTCCAAGGAGGAATTCGCATCTATGAAGAATAATCGTATCGGTCAACTGGCTGTTTCCGGCGCGCTTCTGCTGTCGCTTGCCGTCCCGTTCGGCGCTTCCGCGAATGCCGCGACGACGACCCAGACGACCCGGACTTACACATATAATATTGACGCCTCGCAGCTTCAGCAATATCTCGGCTCGTTCGATTGGCAATCGCTGCTGTCTCAACTGAACGGCGGCACGTTCGGGGGCCTGACGCCTTCGATTCCGACGACCACGGCGCCTTCGACCACGCCGACGACGCCGGCCCAACCAACGACCGCGCCTGTTGTCACGCCGGTCCCGGCCAAGCCGACGACAGCGCCTACGGCCACGCCTAAGCCGACGACGACTCCGACCGCCACGCCGACTCCGACCGCCACGCCGGCGCCGACAACCTCGCCTTCCGTGCCGGCAGGCTCGGGCGCTACCGGTCAGAAGTCCGGTTTCGCCGCGCAAGTCGTCGATCTCGTCAACCAGGAACGCGCCAAAGCCGGCTTGTCCGCGCTCAAGACCGACGCCAAGCTGACGACGGTCGCCGACGCGAAGGCGAAGGACATGTACAACAACAACTACTTCGACCACAACTCGCCGACGTACGGTTCTCCGTTCGACATGATGAAGCAGTTCGGCGTAACGTACAGCTACGCAGGCGAGAACATCGCGATGGGCCAGCAATCGCCAGCGGAAGTCATGACCGCTTGGATGAACAGCGCCGGCCACAAGGCGAACATTTTGAACGCCAACTTCAAATCGATCGGCGTCGCTTACTATAACGGCGAGTGGGTACAAGAGTTCACGGGCTGACCTGTACAAATGAAAAAGATGCCGCCGGAGTCGTTCGATCGACTCCGGCGGCATCTTTTTTGCGTTCGGCGGCGGTTTAGAGCAGCGGCGGCAGTGCCAGCAAAATCAGGCCGGCCAAACTCATCAGGCCGCCCTGCAGGCGTATCCGTCCTTCGGACGCAGGCTCCCGGCTCGGCGAAATCCCGTCGCTCCGGCCGCCGCGGGCGAGAAGTCGCACGGTGCCGGGGTGGAGCAAGGCGAACAGCGAGGACCCCGTCCAAAACACCAAAACGAGCGATAGCAGCGCGCCGGCGTGCTGCAGCAGCGGCATATCCGTATCGATCCCTCCCCATACGCTTTCTTTACTGTTGTATGAGCGCAAGGAGGCAAAAGTGCGAAAATCGACCTTTGGACGTAAGCACGGCTTCGCTGCCGGCTATCGCCCGGCCGAATCGTGACGCGGCTGCGGTTTGACTGGCGCGCAGAGCGGATCCATCTTGGAATGGCGGGCCGGAATACCGGCTACACTAGGAAGATCAACGCCTCGACGCAATGGGGCGGCTTCAGAACGGAGGAACGCCCATGGCGCCGGCGACGATGTCCCCGGTCACGCTTCGGCTCGGCGATCGCGAGCTGCTCGTCTCCCATCCCGATAAGCTGCTGTGGCCCGACATGGGCATCGACAAGCTTCGTTATGTCCGGACGCTGGCAGATTTGGCGCCTTATTTGCTGCCTCACAGCGAAGGCCGTTACTTGACGACGATTC
The DNA here is from genome assembly GCF_029525575.1 of Cohnella rhizosphaerae. GTDB lineage: Bacteria > Bacillota > Bacilli > Paenibacillales > Paenibacillaceae > Cohnella > Cohnella rhizosphaerae. Next base: position 850,172 of record NZ_JAPDIA010000009.1, on the reverse strand, counting down.
GCTTTCCGGAAGGCTATGCGGGCAAGTCCTTTTATCAGAAAAACGCCCCGACGCCTGTGCCCGAGTTCGTGCGCGTCGAGACTGCGGGCGGCATCCGGTACGTCGTGCTCGACTCCCTGCCGACGCTGCTTTGGATGGGCAGTTTGTACGCGCTTGAGTTTCACGTCTCCTGCGAACGAATCGCCCAGCCGCTGCCCGACCTCTGGATGCTCGATATCGATCCGAGTCTCGAGGTCGAGCCCCGAATCATGGAAGCCGCCGGCAAAGTCGGCGACCTGCTGCATTCGCTCGGCCTCGAAGCCGTCCCCAAAACGTCGGGCGCGACGGGCATTCAAGTCGTCATGCGCATCGAACCCGGCCCGACCTACGACGACCTTCGCCGGTTCGGCAAGTTCGTCTCCGAATATTTGACCGCAAAAAATCCGCGGCTCTTCACCGTCGAACGGCTGAAGAAAAACCGCGGAACGCTCATCTACCTCGACTACCTGCAATTTTACCCCGGCCGCACGCTGGTGTCCGCTTATTCGCCGCGCGCCCGCGCGGGAGCGCCGGTATCGACGCCGCTCGATTGGAGCGAGGTGCGCGCCGACCCGAGCCCGGCCGACTTCAACCTGCTCAATATCGTCGCGCGGCTGCGGGAGCGGGGCGATCTGATCGGCTCGATGAAGCCGCAGCGGATCGGAGACGTGCTGAAGCAGATCAAGTAAACCTGCGAGCCTTCCTGCGCGCGAAGCTAAAGCAGCGGGGACAGCATGCGGCAGAGCGCCTCCGCGGCCTTGCGCCCGCCGGAGCGCTTGCGGAACGACGACAGCTCCAGCTCCCTGCTGTCCTTCAGATCCTGAAGAAAGTCGCGCTCCAGCGCGGCGATCGCGTCGGGATGGAAGAGGTAAGCGTTCGTCTCGAAGTTGCTGAAAAAACTGCGCAAATCCATGTTCGCCGTTCCGACCGAAGCGATCAACTCGTCGACGATGACCACTTTCGCATGAATGAAGCCCCGTTCGTACTGCCAGAAGCGGATGCCGCAGCTCATCATCTCGTCCACATAGGACATCGTGGCCGCATGAACGAGCTTCGTATCGGGAATGAGCGGCACGATCATGCGCACGTCGACGCCGCTCAACGCGGCCGTCTTGAGCGCCATGACGACGCCGGCGCTCGGAATGAAATACGGCGTCGTGATCCAGATCCGCCGCTTCGCCGTCGCCAAAATCGCGAACAGCGTCTCGTGGATCGCGTCGGCCCGCCTGTTCGGTCCGCCCGCGACGATCTGCACGACCTCGCCTCCCGAACAGCCGTGCTCCGGCAAAAATCCCGGATCGCTCGGCCGCTGCTTGGTGGCGAGCTCCCAGTCTTTGAGGAAGACCTCCTGCAGCCCGTAAACCGCGTCTCCCTCCAGCTCCAGATGCGTATCGCGCCAAAAGCCGAGCTTTTTGTGCCTGCCCAAATATTCCTCGCCCACGTTGATCCCGCCGACGAAGCCTTTTGTGCCGTCCACGACGAGGATTTTGCGGTGATTGCGGTAATTCATGCGCTTCTTCATAAAAGCCGGCCGCAGCGGGAAAAAGCAGGCGTATTCGGCGCCGGCCGCCTCGAACGCGGCGAAAAAGGACTTGCTGAGCGAAACGCTGCCGATGCCGTCGTAGATGAGCCGAACCTGGACGCCTTCCTTCGCTTTCTCGATCATCGCATCGCGGAACATGCGGCCGATCTCGTCGTCGCGGTATATGTATGTAGCGAAATGAATGTGATGCTTGGCGCCGCGAATCGCTTCCATCATGGCGTCGTACGTCATTTGCCCGTTCGTCAGCACGCGCGATTTGTTGCAGCCGGTGATCGGGGAAGCTCCCGCCTTGCGCAGCGTACGGAACAACCGCGCCTCGTCGGCGAACCCGCCGCCCGGAATGTCGCCCGGCTCGTTGATCAGATGGCTCTTCGTCAAAATCTCGCCACGCCGCTGCTCGTCCAAGCCGCCCCTGCGTCGAACCCTGCGGCGACGGACGTATTCGCGCGCCAGAAAATAATAAAGGACGAAGCCGACGATCGGAAATAAAAACAGAATGAACAGCCACGCCATGGCGTTGGCCGGTCGGCGATACTCCAGCACGAGGATCGTGCCGGACTGAAATATGAAGATGAATAGCGCCAGCAGCAACCACGTCGTCACCCGCACGAACCTCCCCCCGCATGTTTGTTTATATCTAAACTTTCTTTACCCACTGTTCGTCAGGGCGATCGTCCCGCTTGCAGGAGGCAGCGAATCGTGCCGGCGCCCCGAAAAAGCGGCGCTCGGCCGTCGCTAACCAGTATAACCCGGTAGACAAGGTTTAGGCAGACGGCGGCAAGACGGACGGCGAGCGCGGAAAATAAAGAGCCGCACGCGCGCCGATGATATCGACGCGCGTGCGGCTCCGCGTGGGGAGTTGATCGCGAGCGCATGCTTCAGCCTTCCGGGCGGCGGGCACTCGGAGCCGGCGCCGCTCGCAGGCTCGCAGCCCGGGGCGATGCGCGATTGAACGCTTCGCGAAGCCTGCCCGCCTCTAACGCGGGCGATCCAGTGGTTGGCCGGCGCCGGCGATCAGACCGACAGCTTGACGAAGGCCGCCAGCATCTTCGCCAGCTCCTCGCGCGTAGCCGTGGACTTCGGCGCGAAGGCGAGGCCTGCGCCGCCTGCGGCCGGACGGCCGGAGACGATGCCGGCACGCTGCACGGCTTCTACTGCTTGCGAGGCATAGGCCGGGATCGCGGCGGCGTCCGTGAATGTCGCGGAAGCTTGCGCGGCCGGCAGCGAGATGCCTTGCGCCGCGGCGAACTTCACGAGCATGACCGCAAGGTCCGCCCGGGTCAGCGCGGCGCGCGGGTCGAAGCGGCCTGCGCCCGTGCCGGTCACGATGCCGTTATCCGCCGCCCAAGCGACGGCGCCGGCGAAGTAATCGCCGCTCTTTACATCGCCAAAGCCGGGTGTCATGCCTTGGTAGGCAGCGAGATCCGCGCCCGAGATCCGCGCGAGCATGACCGTCAGGTCGGCGCGCGTCACGCTGCGCTTCGGCGCGAAAACGTTGTTGCCGACGCCGTCCAGTATGCCGCGGGCCGCCAGATAAGCGATGTCGTTGACCGCGAAGCTGCCTGCGGTATCGGCGAACGAACGGCTCTCGTAGCCGACGCCGTACATGGAGAAGTGCGAGACGGCGAAGCGAAGCGTTCCCGATGCGGCATCGTAAAGACCGCCCGGCAGCGTCTGGATGCGGCCGTCGTCCGCGATGTAGCGAACGACGATGCCGGAGACGTCCTCGTCAGCCCGCTTCGCGTAAGGCAGCTCGATCTTGACCTTGCCGTCGCCGAATTCGCGCAGCGACTTGCCGTCCGCCGACAGCTTCAGCTCGATGACGGGACGGTCGCCCACACCGGCTTGCAGGCCGCCGCGCGCGGGCTCGGGCAGCGACGAAGCCGCATCCGTCCCCGTCAGCTTGCGAACGTCCAGCTTCAGCGCGCCTTTGCCCGCCGCCGCGCCGATCGCCGCGATGGCTTCCGCGTCGAACGACAGCGTCGCGGCGCCCGTCTCGACGGTCAGCGTCTTGATCGTGTCGCTCGTCAGCTTGGCGACGGCTTCCGCCGGCAGCTCTACGACCGCTTGCGAGCCATCGCCCGCCAAATCGCCGGACAGCTTGATGACAGCCGCATTGCCGTTCAGGGTAACCGTCACGTCGCCGTACGTCTCGATCTGACCGGACGGCGACGGCGATGGCGTCGGCGTCGCGCTCGGCGCAGGCGTCGGAATGTAAGGGCCGCCGGCCGACGTAACCGTAACGACGGCTTCCGCCTTCGCGTAACCGTCCGCCGCGACCGCCGCGATCACGGCCGTGCCGGCCGAGACCGGCGTCACGCGGCCTTGACTGTCGACCGCGGCGACTTGCGGATCGGAGCTGCTCCATGCGACCGCAGCGGCAGAGCCGTCGGCAGCGGTCGCCGTGGCCGTCAGGCTGCCGACCGCGCCGCCCGCGGTCAGCGACAACGATGTACGGTCGAGCTTGACCTTGGAGACGTTCAGTTGCAGCACCGATACCGTGCCGCCTACTTCGTTGGCGACCAGCAGCAGCGGATAACCGGTCGGGCTGTCCGCTGCCGGGATGAACTCCAGGCCTTCGGGCCCGCTGTCCGTGTTATCGCTCACGCCGGCGGAGAAATTCCGCGTATTCGTGTAATTCAGAAACTGCGGCTTGGACGGATCCGTCACGTCGTACGTCATGACGCCGCCGATGCGCTCAAGGCCTGCGAAGGCGAGCGTCTTCGTACCGACCGTCCCGGTTTTCACGTCCTCCGGCTCCGGTCCCTTTTTGCCGCTGCGCTCGTCGATGCCCGTCTTGCTGCTGCTGTTGCTGGCATTAAAGTTATTCGGATAGCGCTGCGCCGTGATGCGTTCGAAGTCGCTGCCCGTATCGGACACTTGCGTCATCGTAGCGGCATCCCAGATCGAGAACGAACGGCCGCCGTACAAATAAATGCTGTCGTTGCCCATGTCGCTCATGACTTCTACGCCGTCGTACCTCGTCGTTCCCTTCAACAACTTCGCTGCCGCCGAGTCCGGATCGAGACTTCCCTTCATCTTCTTGATCGTGCTCGCCGTAACGCGGTCTTCCCACTCCGTCGCGTCGCCTTCATTGCCGGTCACCAGGTACGTCTTGCCGCCGGCCTGGAAGGAGGCGATGCCATCCGGCATGTAGACGCCGTAGAACGGCACGTTTTCCAGCTGAATGACGCCGTCCTTGACCAGATCGAGCCGGTTGGCAGGGTCGTTCAGATCCTTGAATCCAAGCCCCTTCACCCACAGCACCTTGCCCGCCGCGACGTCGATCGCCGCAACCGCATTGTTTTCCTGCAAAGTCACGTATGCCGTTCCTTCGTCGGCAGAGAGCGCGATGTATTCGGGCTCGAGATCGCGAATCGCGTCCGCCTTCGTGCCGCTGCCGGTAATTTGCTTCGTTATTGGATCCCCCGCGCCGCGGATATGCACATCGTCCGCGATGACGGAAGGGTCGTCGAACTTGACGAGCTTGACGGCGCCCGTCAGCGTGTCCACGATCGTGATGCTCCCTTCGGGATCGTGACCGGCCGTACGCGGCTCGCCTTCGTCCGCGGTCAGGATATACCTGCCGTCCTTCGTCGACTTGATCATGTCCGGCTGAACGCCCGTCTCGTAGGAAGCGAGCAGCTTGCCGTCATAGTCCAGCGTCAAAATCTTGCCGGGCTTCATGCCGTCTTCTTCCTGCACCGCTACCGCGATCCGCTTGGCGGCCGAGTTGATGTCGACGCTGGTCAGATCGCCGTACGCAAAGCCGTTCGTCTCGGCAAGCTCCTTCACTTCGACTTCGCCGGTCAGCTTCGGGTTCGTGCCGTCGCCGAGCTCGACGATCTTCAGCGAAGGCGGATCGCCAGCGCCGTCCACCAGATAAAACTTGCCGTTGTCTTTGTTGTACTTGACGATCTCGGCGACGCCGCCGTCGTCGTTGGGCTTGTCCGCGATAAAGCCGCCCAGCTTCGTCACTTCGATGCCATCTTCAAAAATCTCGCCGGTCGTGGATTCGTCGACCCGCAGCGTCACGCTGGCGGAAACCTCCTGCGACGCCGGATAAACGGCATCCTTCACCGACAGCTTCACCGTCGATTGTCCCGCCTTCAGCGGAATGCCGGTGATCTTGCCCTTGGCCGCATCGAGCTGGAGGCCTTCCGGAAGACCTTCGGCGGCGTACGTATACGGCGCGGTCCCGCCGTAAACGGCGATCGTCGCGGAATAAGGCGATCCGACGTAAGCGGCGGACAGCACGCTCGTACGAAGCTCGAGCGGCTGGACGATCGGCTTCAGGTGCGGTCCGACAGCAGCCAGATCCAGCGCGCTAGAGGAATAGTCGATTTGGACAAAGTCGGATTGGTTATTGTCGGTGTCCGTGCCGCCTACGCGGCGAATCGCTTTTTTCTTGGAAGTGCCCTGGGTATCTCCGCTCGGGTAAGCCGTCTCGTACCCGTCGATGTCGCTGCCGCTGTCGTTGCTGCCGGTGCCGACCATATCGACATAGCCGGCGGACTTGACGTGCATGCCGTCGACGTCGAACGGATTAACGGCCGATAGCAGCGTCCGATTGCTCACGAGCGCGACCTTCAGACCTTTGTTGTTGATGTAGCGGTCCCAGGTCGCATCGGTTCTGCCGGTCAGGTCGACTGCAGGCGTCGCCGCGCCGGTCGCCTTGCCCGCGATCACATAGTAGCCGCCCGCCGGAATCGAACCGGCAAGATCGAGCTTCTCCCAAGCCTGCGTCGGACCGGTCTTGGCGTTGCTGCCTCTGTCCGCGTATTGGAGCGACCAGCCCGTCAGATCGACGACTGACGAAGTCGGATTGTACAATTCAATAAAGCCGTGCGAAGCCCAGGCATCGGAAGCTGCGGCCAAACCCGCGCCATACACCTGATTGATCATGACGTGCGGTACCGCGACATCGTATTGCCCCGCATCGTTGTAAGGCGTGCCCGCCGTCCCCGCCGCGGCCGTCGCCGTCCCTGCGCCTCCCGCCGATCCGATCGTACCTGTGAGGATCGCCGCTGCCGCGACCATCGCCGTACGTTTTCGCCAATACTTCAACATGAAATTAAACCTCCCTACTCTACGTTACACTTCATCGTAGTGAAGAAGTATTAACGCAGACACGCCCGATGCGTTAACGGAAGGTAAAATAGCGCTCGCAAATACAAATAGACGCGACCTCCGCCATAATGGCGGAAGCCGCGCCCGGGAAACCGTTCGGTCGATCAAGCCGATACGTCGCGCTTGGTGAACACCGTCCAGGAGATGATGTTGAAAATAACGAAGTACACCGCCAGCACGCCGAGCGAGAATGCGTAGGTCGTCGGATACTCGGAGAGCGGCACGCCGCCGTTCAAGTAAACGGACAACCCCAGATGAGGGAACAGCACGTATTTGATCCATGCCTGGTCCGTCAGCGAGAGGAGCCCGGTGATCATGCTGCCGGCGAACAGCAGGAACAAGGACAGCCCGATCGCGAGGCCGCTGCTGCGGAACGCCGAGGACAGCATGAAGCCGAAGGTGACGACCACGACCAGCGTGATGAATTCATCCAGATAGTACCGCAGCGCGTACGCCCAGGGCGAGCTGCCCGCAAGCGGCGACTGATCGGAGATCAGGTTGGCCGGATGCGCCGTATAGCCGAAGGCGATGACGTTGGCCAGCCAGGTCACCGCGAAGCTGACCACGGTAAACAGCAGCGCGAACAGAACGATCGAGATGAACTTGGACAGCAGGATCGCCGAGCGGCTCCACGGGCGAATCAGCAGCAGCTTGATCGTGCCTCGGGAAAATTCGCCCGCGACGGACTCCGAAGATTTGACGACCGCGAAAATCGTGATCAGAAGGAATACGATTTGGGACTCCAGCATCATCGCTTCCCAATTGTTCGCATTTTCTTCTTTGGCAAGCAGCGCGAAGGCGACCGTGAACAGCAGCGGAATGACGACCGTGATGCCCAGCATGATCCACGTGCTGATGCGGCGGTATATTTTCATATTCTCGTTCAGAACGAGATTCCAGAAGCTAGCCAATGGTCTCACCCCCCGGTAACCTCGAGGAATTGATCCTCGAGCGACTTGAGCTTGACGCGGATGCCGTAGACCCGGATCCCCGCCGCGACCAGCCGGGCGTTCATGTCGGCGATCGTCTCGCGGTCGGCCGTCACGGCGAAGCCGCCTTCGACGAAACGCGCTGAGCCCCGACCCTCCAATACCGTCACGGCCTCGCTCGCGCGGTCGACCTCGAACAGCACTTCCTCCAGCCCTGCGACGGCGCTCGCGGATTCGGCGCGCAGCGAACGGATATCGATGAGCTCGCCCTTCTGGATGATGGCGACGCGGTCGCACATGAGCTCCATCTCCGAGAGCAGGTGGCTCGATACGAATACGGCCGTGCCTTCCTCTCTGGACAGCTTGCGCAGATAGTCGCGCAGCTCGCGGATGCCCGCCGGGTCGAGACCGTTGGTCGGCTCGTCCAGAATCAGCAGCGCGGGACGGTGCAGGATCGCCTGCGCGACGCCGAGCCGCTGGCGCATGCCGAGCGAATACTTTTTGACTTTGTCGTGAATGCGGTCCTGAAGGCCGACCAGCGAGACGACCTCGTCGATCCGCGCCTTGGTGATGCCGGGGTTCATGCGTCCGAAGTGAATCAGGTTCTGATAGCCCGTCAGGTACTTGTACATCTCCGGGTTCTCGACGATCGCGCCGACGCGGGCGATCGCTTGGGGAAAGGATGTCTTGACGCTATGGCCGGCGATCGAGATATCGCCGCCCGACATCGTGATCAATCCGACCATCATGCGGATGGTCGTCGTCTTGCCTGAACCGTTGGGGCCGAGGAATCCGAATACTTCGCCCGGATTCACGTCGAGCGTGAGACGATCGATGATCGTCCGGCCGCCAATGCGCTTCGATACGTTCTGCAGGCTGACGACGGGCGCTTGGGACATGATTTCTCCTCCGTATGTAGATTTGTAAATCTTCACCATTATAGCAAATGTCGACAGTCGGGGCCAAAAAAAGAAAAAGAATCGCGAACTGCAGGCACTCGGAGGAGCAGAAGGGGACGAAAGGAGGGAAGTAAGGCCTGGAAGCTGTCGTGCGCTCAGGCCGCGGCCGGGCGCGTTCGACGCGCGAGAAACCGCGAACGCCGACGAACGCGAACAGATCCGGTCAATTCGCGCCGTCGGCAGAGGATTCGCCGTAAATAAAACGTTCGATGCTGCTTGCGACGCTGTCGGGAGCCGCTGTCGAATTGTCGACGTACAATACGGCGTTCGACGGCAGCCGCCACGCGACCGTTTTGCGGCCGAGACTCAGGCTGAAGCGCTCCCAATGCGCGAGCTTCCATTCGTCCAGCGCGCCGCCTCTGCCCGCGATCCGCGCTTTGTAACGCGCCTCGTCCGACAGGTAGACCGATACGACCTTGATACGAACGGCTTCGGGATCCAGGCCCGCCCGGTCAAGCTCGGATCGCAGCCAGTCCGGATCGTTCAATTCCCGGGAAAAAGGACCGATCACGATCGCATCCGTCCCGAGCGCCACGTTCTCCAGCGCGGCGTCCATCGTGATCCGGTATCCGAGATCCCGGCACAGCGACTTGTACGCATCCGAATCCCGATCCGCAGGATCGAGTCCCGCCTGGGACATCAACGCTTCGGCCGCAGGCCGAAGCAGCGTGTCCATATCGAACAAAGCCGCATGACGCGCAGCCGCGATCCGCTTCGCCAATGTCGTCTTGCCCGCTCCCGCGCCGCCTACCACGAACACCAAGTTTGCCATCGCCCGATCCCCCCGCATGTCCCGTTTGACAACATTATCGGGCCGCGCTGGCCCAGGGTCAAGCGGTCAACCGCCGCCCGCGCTTGCCGGGCACCGAACTTAAATCGCGATCATGGCCGAGGACCGCGTACGCCAATCGTCGCTTTTCTGCAACCTCAGCAATTCCGCCGAACTTCCGGCTTCGCTCAGACCTTGCTCTGCGCAGCAGCTCCGGCAGCAGCCCAGCGGATAGACGACCGTGTAATAACCCGACTTAAAAAAGCAATCTCGCTTCCTTCAATCCGATCAGCTCCTTGCATGACACGCAGTAGAATTGACCTAGAATCATCGCGAGCCGCCTCCCGTTTCTTGACTCAGGTTCGCCTTTCATTACACGCTCTGTAACATATTGATACATATCGTATCTTATTACTTGATCTTACTTACCCCTTTATGGCTTGTCAAGCACCAATTCATTTATTTCAATTCCCCCCCCCCCACTTTGTTGATAGCGCTTTCCATAACGTTCATTCAAAAAGGACAATGCCACCTCATTTATATTTCAATAGATCAAACATGCTACAATGACGGCGATTCGGGACGGGTTGAGCGCACATGCGGCAGATTTGGCGGTATTTCTTGACAGGTTGGACAGCGATTCGGGACGGGTAAGCGGAATTTCGGAGAGGCGACGCATTTTAGAAATTTAGCGGGTCGAAAAGCCTGCATTTGTACAGGAATGTTCTGTCGACCCGCGACACTGAACGAAAATCCTGCAGATATGCAGGTAAAATCGAATCGCGAGCCGAAAATGGGACCGATGAAGGAAAATAAATGCATATAAAGTCAATTTCAGAATTCATTTGGTGATGGAGCCAAGCATGAGGCCAATGTTGGGGAAGTCCTTTTTTTTTGAGGTTAAGCGGCTGGTTTTGCTTCGCGGATGCGCTTGTTTAATTTATCTATTGCAAGTTTGCATACATTGTATGTGAGACAACTTAAGTCCATATCTACGAATGCACGTCTTTTAAGCTTTCGCGTCGTGCCTAATTCCAGATAAAGTTTTAAATAGGCAAAGACACGCTCAACCGCGGTCCGCTGTTTAAATAATTGATGGAACTTTTCACTGCCTCGCCCAGGTGCAGTATATCTACGAACATCCTCTTTTACTTGTTTTTTTTATCACCTTTTGGCAGCCGTCGGCTTGAAACGGACAGGCTGCGCATTCTTTGGGTGCTACAAATTTAACAGTATCCCGAGTCGCATCATAGCTATCGTAGCGGTACGAATGACCTTGTTTGCACGTTGGGCGCAAGTGCTTATCTACACCATCCGGCAGTTTGGTGCGATGAACAAGCGGAATAAGCGAACATGCACCTACATCTCTAACTTGCTGGTAAACGGGCTCGCTATCGTAACCTTTGTCGCCTAACACGTACTTAGGCTGGAGTGTTGGGAACCGCTCTTTTAATCGTTTAAGCAGCACGATCGCCGGACGTTGGTCGTTTACATGAGCCGAGCAGTTTACGCCAGTCACAATATACTGACTCTGGCAATCCACTAACAAATTGAGCTTGTAGCCGTACCAATATTTTACGCGTCCGCTTCCGCGGGGATCGCCTTTTGCTCCTACACTTGGATAGGTCGGCATGTCCGCGATGAGTTCCTCGTAGCTGCAAGACAACATCCCCGCAACTTCCTTTTCGAAGTGTGTTAACGAAGCTTCATAGGCCTCGACTTGCGCACGCCACGCGGCCTCCTCGGCTTTGGGGACGCGCCCGCGTTTGACACGCTTGGGTTTCTCGGGCTTGGGGGCTGGCTGCGGGACATGGCTGACGGCGTCCAGAAAAGCAGGCTCTTCGCTGTCTTCTACCTCCTTGGGGAGAATGGACGGGGCCGGTTTAGACGCGTCAATTTTGGGGTTTCGGTCAAAGGCTTCCACATGCGAAGAGTCCACCGCCATGCTTTCACCTTTCAGGAAGCCTTCTGTAATCGCTGCATCCACCGTAATATCGATGACCTCATGCAGGATACCGGACTGCTGAAGTTTGGTGAAAAGCCTGGAATAGGCGGCTTGGCTCGGTACCCGATCAGAGCCTGTAAAGTGACAGCGCAATCTGAATTCTGCACTGCTTTTCAGACGGTTGACCAGGTCCTTGATGAAGCGAATATGCTCGATTTTGCAAAGGATAAGCGAAAAGATCATCGCTCTGGTGTTCAAGCTTTCGGGCCGACCACGTCGTTTGAAGCTACTGATGGCGTACAAGATTTTCGCAATAGGAACTTCTTCCAAAATGAGGTCGTCTTTTGACGCCGGGGACATTTTTAGAAGGGTCTCAAAAGGAAAAGAGCTCTTCCTGTCGAATTGGTATCGTAGGAGTACTTCCTTTCTTTCTCGTTTTGGGTGGCTAACCTTAATTTCGAGAATGTGGGGAGGTACTCCTCTTTTGGTGCGCCAAAAAAAGTCAGTCGTAGCAAGGGGTTTGAATTATGAAATTGACTTTATTTGCAGGGAAATCTATTTAAAAGGCCGACTTCGGAGGAAATAGCTGTAGATTTGCAGGCTTTAACGCGAGAGCGTAACGCGATAGAAACTTATCGCGAGTACAGCACGGCGTCAATCATCAATCGATCAAAAGTGCAGAATTTTCACCTCAAACAGGCTCTTCAGTGTCGCGAACCGGTCCAGCAGCAGGTGCTGTAACGGCAAAAAGTTACTCTACAGCTTCTCGAACCGGTCTAAATGGTGCTGTAGCGGCAAAAAAGTTACTCTACAGCGTCGCGGATCGGTCTAAATGGTGCTGTAACGGCAAAAAGTTACTCTACAGCGTCGCAGACCGGTCTAAATGGTGCTGTAACGGCAAAAAAGTTACTCTACAGCGTCGCGGACCGGTCTAAATGGTGCTGTAGCGGCAAAAAGTTACTCTACAGCGTCGCAGACCGGTCTAAATGGTGCTGTAACGGCAAAAAGTTACTCTTCTGCGTCGCTGACCGGTCTAAATGGTGCTGTAACGGCAAAAAGTTACTCTAAAGCTTCTCGAACTGGTCTAAATGGTGCTGTAGCGGCAAAAAGTTACTCTACAGCGTCGCGGACCGGTCTAAATGGTGCTGTAACGGCAAAAAGTTACTCTTCTGCGTCGCTGACCGGTCTAAATGGTGCTGTAACGGCAAAAAGTTACTCTACAGCGTCGCGGACCGGTCTAAATGGTGCTGTAGCGGCAAAAAAGTTACTCTACAGCGTCGCGGACCGGTCTAAATGGTGCTGTAACGGCAAAAAGTTACTCTACAGCGTCGCGGACCGGTGCAAATGGTGCTGTAACGGCTAAAAGTTACGCTACAGCCTCGCGTACCGGCCCAAATGGTGCTTCATACCCAAACTTCTTGTTTAATAGATCGATGATTTAAGTATGCATGTACGAGCATTTTAGGACGATGAGACCGTTATCAGTTGCTCCGAAAAAAAAACTACCGCCGCAACTCATTGTCCAGTTGCGAGCGGTAGAGCCGGTGAATGCGGCTTTGATGCGGACAAGCCTTCAAGATCAGCGCATTGAGCAGCCGGACGAGCAGAATCGTCTCCACCGCGCCGAACGCGAATCGGACGCCGTAGCGGAATCCGTATTCGTCTTCGCTGCGCCAGACGAGCTGGCCCTTGATCTTCATCGCGATGCCTTCCAGCTGCCACTCCATGCGGTAGACCGCGTCGTCGCGCACTGGAAAGCGAAGACCCGTGCGGAAGGAACAACCGCCCGGGCTGAGGTCGACGAGTTCGACCGGGGCCGGAGGCAGCGCGGGACGCACGTCGCCGATCCGGACGATATGAATGCGGGCCAGGACCGGGCCGGCCAATCGCAAGCGAATCTGCCGGCGCTGCTCCCGCCTCGTATCCGACAGCGTCAATACGCGATTCGACGGCTCTGATGGTTCGTATGATTCGAGCTGCATGACACGTCCTCCTTCAACTATCGATTTGCGGCCGCCGCCGCTCGCATCGCCCGCCTGCCGCCCCCCTCGCCTCCGGTCAACGCGGCGATCCGGCGCGACGGCGCGACGAGCGGATCGCGCGGGCGACCGCCAGGACGATCGCCGTCAGCAGCAGTCCGCCGACGACGTCCAGGAGCACGTCGAGCGGTTGGCCGGTCCTGCCGGCGACGCGCGCCTGATTCCATTCGTCCAGGCAAGCGGCCGCGGCGAGCACCGCCGCAAGCCGCGCCCAATCGGAGCAGCGCGCGTGAAGCAAGACGCGGAAGCGACTTCAGCGCGGTATACAAGCTGGCGCACAGCGCGGCGTACCAAAAGACGTGCGCGCTCTTGCGGAATAAAAACTCGATGAACTGGTACGGCGCCTGCTTGGCCGACAGCAGCGAGCGCCCGTAACGGAACGAGACGTCGGGCAGCATGCCGGACAAGCGGAACTCCGAGATGTGACGCCGCAGCAGCGGAACGATCGTCTGCTCGCCGTACGTCTGGGAGGAGAAGAAAAAGATCAGCGCCAGGCAGGCGACGGCCGGCAGCGCCTGCGCCAGCTGCACGGCTTTGGCGCGGCTCATGCTTCCCGTCCTCCCCCGCCGTTGTCGCGGCGAGGGGGGCGACGATCTGCGCCGGGTGCTCATCGGCACGACGGACAGTCCGTTGACGCAATAACTCAGACGATAGAGCATGTCGTGGGCTTTTTTCTTGCCGTAAACCGCGCAGTACGTACCGCCGTTGTAATGCAAGCCCCATTTGACCAATTTGTTCTTGCCAATCGGATATCACTCCCCCTCCGCCGATAGAAGCGCGGTCCTTCCCGTCCCAAGCCGTCTCCCTGACGTCCTCGGCGGACAGATCCGTTCCGATCTGGACCTCGACCAGCGTCAGGTCCGTCAGCGCGAGCATGCCGTGCTTCGCCGCCGCCGGGATGTACGCGACGTCTCCCGCCCGCATTTTGCGCCAGATGCCGTCCAGCAGCAGCTCGCCCTCGCCCGACGCGACCGTCCACGTCTCGCTGCGAAGCCGATGCGCATGGTACGGCAGCTGCTTGCCGGCATGCATCTGGATCAAACCCACCTTCGTGAGCATGTCTTCCCCGTTTACGTTGCAGTCGAGCACCCGGTAGGAGCCCCACAGGCGCTCTTCGAACATCGGCTCGTCGTCCCGGCTCCCGACCATTTCCTTCACCCTCGGACTTTTTTGTTTGTCCGCCACCAATATGCCGTCCGGACTGGCGGAGACGATCACGTTCGGCAGCCCGAGCAGCACGATCGGCAGCCCGAGCTCGTTGACGATATGCGATCCCGTCGACTCCTCGCACTTCGTCCCGTTGCCGATGACGCCCGCCTTGATCTCTTCGGTGAGCGTGTTCCACGTCCCGAGATCCTTCCAGTAGCCGTCGTACTCCGAGACCGCGATCGTCTCGGCCTGCTCGACGACCTCGTAATCGAAGCTGATCTTAGGCATCCTCTCATAGCTTCGGACCAGCTCTTCGTAATTGATCGGCAGCTGCTTCTCGATCAGCAGGTCGATCAGCATGCCGAGGCGGAACGCGAACACGCCGCAATTCCACAGCGCGCCCTCCGCGATCAGCCGCTTCGCCTCTGCCTCGGACGGCTTCTCCGTGAATCGGCCGACGAGCCGCCAAGGGGACGGGTCCAATGTATCGGCGCCCCTGTCCGCTGGCTTCGGTACGATGTAGCCGTACTTCTCGGAAGGATGCAGCGGCTTCACGCCCATCAAAGCGAGCGGCGCCCCGGACGTCCGGAGCACCTGGTCCAGCTCCGCGACGCGGTCGAAAAAACGATCCTCGACGTACGGATCGACCGGCAGCACGGCGACCGTCTCCTGCAGCGAGACGCCTTCGATCGCGTACAGATACACGGCGGCGAGCGCGATCGCCGGGAAGGTATCCCGGCGATGCGGCTCGAGCACCATCGGCACGTCCCCGAGCTGCGAGCGGATCGTCTCCGCCTGATTGCTGCCGGTCGCGATATAGGCGTCGCCCGCGAGCCCCGACGCGCCGAGCTGGCGCCATACGCGCTGAACCATCGATTCCATCGCGCCGTCCGCGCGCTCGAGCACCTTCAAAAACTGCTTGGACCGGGTCTCGTTGGACAGCGGCCACAGCCGCTTGCCCGATCCTCCCGACAGTAATACCAGCTTCATACGACCGCTTCCTTTCTTTGTCCCGCCGGGCTTGCCGCCGGCTGTTCTCTGGCGGACAGCGCCGCGGATACGGCGGCCCGGAGCTCGCGCTCGAACCGCTCCTCGCCGAAGCCCGCCGCATAGGCGCGGATGCGCGCCGAATCCCATGTCCAGGACTGGAATCCGAGCAGCGTCCTCGCGAGCGATTCGCGCGTCTGCTTGTCGAAAAACAGGCCGTTCAGACCCTGCCGGATCGTATCCTGCGCGCCGCCCTCCCGGTATGCGATAACGGGCCGTCCGCAGGCGTTGGCCTCGAGCGGCGTGATGCCGAAGTCCTCGACGCCCGGAAAAAGAAGCGCCCGGCATCCGCGCATCAGACGCTCGACCTCGCCGTCCGGCAGACGTCCGAGGAAGGTAACGTTCGGACCGGCCAGCCGCGCCAGCCGCTCGCGGTCCGGGCCGTCGCCGACGACGACGAGCCGCTCGCCGAGCAAGGAACAGGCTTCGACGGCGAGATCGATCCGCTTGTACGAGACGAGCCGCGATACGACGAGATAATAATCGCCGGCCGCGCGCTCCTTCGCGCCCGCGCGGTCGAACCGCCCGGTATCGACCGGCGGATGAATGATCGTCGCCTGCCTGCCGTAGTGGTCCCGGATCCGCTCCTGCACGATGCTCGAGTTGGCGATCAGTTCGTCCACCCCGGCGGTGTTCGCGGCATCCCACCGGCGGAGCGGCGACACCATGAGGCCCGACAGCTTTTTCGCAAGCGCGGGCACATCCATATCCTTCACGTAATTCTCGTAGTCCCAGGCGAACCGCATCGGCGTATGGCAGTAGCAAATATGCACGGCGCCTTCGGGCACGCGCACCCCTTTGGCGTACGCGCTGCTCGAGCTGATGATCAGATCGAAGCCGCTCAGGTTCATCGACCGCACCGCGAGCGGATACAGCCAGAAAAACAGCTTGAAGCGCTTGTTGATGCCCGGTATGCGCTGCATCCACGTCGTCCGGATATCCGCCGATCGCAAGTCCGCGGGCAGCTTCGACCTGTCCGCGATCGTCGTGAAGATCGGCGCGTCCGGATACATCCGCCGCAGCGAGCAGACGACGCGCTCCGCGCCGCCCATCTGGTTCAGGTAATCGTGCGCGATCGCCACGCGCGGTCCGGCGGTTCGGCCGGGCCGCAGCTCGCGATAAAGCGCCTCGACCTTGGCGACCGTCGAAGCGATGCCGAACTCGCGGCGCGCGCGGTCGTAGGCCGCCCTTCCCATATCCAGCCTGCGCGCGGGCTGCGCGATCAGCTCTCCGATGCGGTCGGCCAGCGCGCGGACGTCGCCGACCTCGTAAAGCAGGCCGCTCGCGCCTTCGGTCACGATCTCGGGAACGCCGCCCGCCCGCGTGCCCACGACCGGAATCCCCTCGCCCATCGCCTCGATCAATACGCGGCCGAACGGCTCGTTGTCCGAACATAAGACAAGGAGATCCGCCGCCCGGCAGATCTCCTTGATATCGCTTCTGAAGCCCGTAAATACGACGCGTCCCGCCAGGTCGGCCGCGGCCGCCATCGTCTTGAGCCGCTCGGCGTAAGCGATGTTTTCCTCGCGGAATTTCGGCTCGCCGACGACCCATAGCTTTGCGTCCAGCCCGCGGGCGACCAGCAGCCGGAGCGCTTCGATCGCGTCCTCCTGCCGCTTCCACGGCGCGATCTGGCCGACGATCGTCATGACGAACGTGTCCGGCGAAGCGCCGAACTCGCGCCGGATTCGGACGCGATCCGCCTCTCGGTCGGCTTCGTCGGCGTGTTCGAGGGCGACGCCGTTGTGGATGACGGTGGCCAGTTCGTCCATTCTGGCCTCCAAACCGTCCAATATGACCGGCGTGAGCTTGTCGCCCAGCTCGGCCGTCCCTTTTTTCACTGCCTCGGAAATACAGATGAGCGAGCTGGCCCTGCGTGCCGCCACCGTCTTGACGAGCCTTCCGATCAGGCCGCCGGGCATGTGATCCCGTATGTGCCAAATGACGGGAATGCCGCGCAGGCGCGCAAACAGGGATACCGTCAGACCGCCGCGAATCGAATTCGCATGCACGATATCGATTCCTTGTTCCCGCACGATCCGGGCGATCTGCCGGCCTTCCGCGGCCATGCCCAGCAAGTGGCGGACCAGTACGAGCGGATTGCGGGTCATGCGCGCGCGGTATCCCGGCACCCCGACATGCTGAAGCCCCGCGGCCCGCGCCCGATCGGCAAGCTCACCGGACGGGCAAAGCAGGAGGGACTCCGCTTCGCGAAGGTGGGTCGCCATCGTTAACAAGCTGATCTCCGCGCCGCTGACGTCCGAGGTATGGTTGTAATAGCCGACCTTCATCGGGCTGACCTCCTCCTGCGCGAATCTATTGACGCTTCAAAAACTTCTGCGACCTGTCTCGCCACTTCGTTCCAGGTATAGCGCTCCAGAACATGCAGCCGGCAAGTCTCGCGGCTCGGCAAGCGAATGTCGCCGGCCAGCCAGCGCTTGATCGTCGTCGCCATCGCCTCCGCAGACGCGTCGTCAAAAAGCAGCGAGGGCTCGAACGGCTCCAGGATCTCCCGCGTGCCGCCGTTGGGCGTTCCCAGCACGGGGGTGCCGCATGCGAGCGACTCAACGGTCACCAGCCCGAAGCCTTCCAGCGTGACGGTCGGCACGACGCTGCAATCCGCGGCCTGGAACCATTCCGTTAACCGCTCGTTGGACAAGCGCCCGGTGAATACGACCTTTCCGGCCAGCCCCAGCCTGGAGGCCAACGCTTCCAGCTCGCCGCGCATCGAACCGTCTCCCGCGATGACGAGGAGCGCTTCGGGATGCGCCGCGGTTACCGTCGCCATCGCTTGAATGAGCCTGTCGATGCCCATTCTTCTGACGAGCCTGCGCACGCAAAAAAAGCACGCGCCGCCCCGCTCCGATTCCGAGCGTCTCGCGAACCTGGCGGACGTTCTCCGCCGGCCTGAAGCGCGACACGTCCACGGCGCCCGGTATTCGCACGATCCGTTCTTCGGGAATACCGTAATCCTTCGTTAATATGCCGGCAAAGTGCCGGCTCAGCACGATAAACCGGTCCGAACGCCGATACGCCAGGCGCTCTACCGATTTTTTCATGCGGTAACGGAGCAATCTCGCCGTCGACGCGCCCTTGTCCTCCACCATCGACTCCTCCGCCCAAGGGCCGTGAAAATGCGTAACGATCGGAATGTCCCGAGGCAGCCTGCCTCTATTCACGAGAGAGGCATACAGCGCGAAATGAGGGTTGTAGATCTCCGGCACCCAAGCCCTCCCGTCTCTGCCGATCGCTCGCCGGAACGCCCGCATGCGATCCCAGGTTCCCGTGCCGTCGCCGCTGCCGGGGACGGCCTCGACGTAGGCCGGCGCCGTTCGCCGTTCGCCGTCCGCGGTGACGAGCGCCCGCAGCTCGTGCCCCGCTGCGGTCATCGCGTTCGCATAATCCGCGAAGTACCGGTTTAACCCGCCTGGCTTGTGATCGATCCAGCCCATGCCCGTCGTTAATATGTTCATACCGCTTCCCCCCTTGTCGGCGGCCTCCGCTTGATCCGGACACCCAGAGACGCCTTCTTCCCCGCGCTTTTCCTCTTCCGCCAACCGGTCCAGGAACGCTTGGGGATCCGCGAACAGATGCCGGATGCGCGCGATCTCATCCGCTTCTTTATCCCACCAACGGCTTTGCAGCAGCCGTTCTCTCTGTTCGGCGTCGAAGCGATGCCGCACGACTCTTGCAGGCACGCCGACGGCGATCGCATACGCCGGTATCCGGCCGGTGACGATGGCGCCCGCTCCGATGACGGCGCCGTCTTCGACGACCGCTCCCCGCAGCACCTGCGCGCCGGCGCCGATCCATACGTCGTTGCCGATCGCGGGCGCGGGCCTCGGCTGCGTCCAGCCCGGTTCGGCCGCGGTCTCGCGAGGCAAGGTCAGGCCGTCCTCGACATACCAAAAAAGGATGCGTGGACACCGCATCCAACGGATGATCGTCGCCGCCGATCAGCACGTTCGGCCCGATCGAGCAAAAAGCGCCGATGCGGCCCGAGTCGATTCAGGGCGCCCCCCGCGAACGTAGCTGTAACGCCCGACGGATACGCCCGGGCTTACCTTCGCAAGCGGCATAATATAAGCCGTCTCATGGATGAGCGGCTGATTTCGAATCGTTTGCGTCGTCCAATGCTGAAGGAACGCATTTAACGATAGCGCGACGCGTTTTTTCAAGCCGTTCAATCGGTTCGAGCCGCCCGGACGATCGTTCATATGGCCCGCTCCTCCGGCTTTTGCGCCCTGTCGTCCGAAGCTTGCCGGCATTGGCGAAGGAGTGCAGCCGGATCGCCGAAGTAAGGGGCCATCGCTCGCAGCCTGTCTTCGTCCCATTCCCACCAGCGCAGTTCGCGAAGCGCCGCGGCCGTCGCCTCGTCGAACAGCGTTCGGATGACCTTGGCCGGCACCCCGCCCACGACGGAATACGCCGGCACGCGGCCGGCAACGAGCGCGCCGGCCGCCACGACCGCGCCGTCCTCGATGACCGCGCCGCGCAATATGGTCGCGCCCGCGCCGATCCACACATCGTTGCCGATGACTGGGGCCGGCTTGGACTGGGACCATCTGCGCTCGGAGGCCCGTAGGCCGTTATGGTCCGGCGCGTACCAGAAAGGATGTCTGGAAACGCCCGTTAGCGGATGTTCGTCCGCTCCGATGGTCACGTGCCAGGAGATCGAGCAGAACGCGCCGATCGAGCCGGAGTCCGCATGAACGTGATGTCCGATATACGTATGGCGTCCGATCTTCACTTCGGGACGGATCCGGCTGCCGCTTTCGATGGTGACGGTAAGGTCCGCGTCGGGTCCTCCCCGCTGTACGGACCAGTATTGAACAAAGCGAAGCAGCCGCTGCATATTGCCGGCGAGCGATATCTTGAACGAGCGTGTCGGCATGCCCCTTACCCCCAAGCTGGACGCAATGTATTCGCGTAGCGCCGGGCCGCGGCGCCCGCGTCGTAATTTCGCGCTTTTCGCGCCGCCGCCTCGCCCATGGCGAGCCGCTTGGCCTCGTCCTTCTTGAGCAGCGCGATCGCCTCGGCCAGACGCCGGGAATCCCTGCTCGGCACGACGAGTCCGTCCAGGCCGTCTTCGATCAGATCCTGCATGCCCGTCTGGTTCGTCACGACGGCCGGCAGACCGGACGACATCGCTTCGAGCGGCGCCAGGCCGAAGCCGTCCTCCACGGAGGCATGTACGTACAGATGCGCTTCCCGAAGCGCCGGCAGCGGATCGCCGCTCGCATGGCGAATCGCGACGCCGAGACTTTTGTAATGGTCGATCGACTCCCTGATCGCACGCCAGCCGATGCCGCCGACCAGCACGACTTCGATCTCCGGATCGTTCAGAAGCCGGACGGCCTCGAGCAGATACATAAATCCCTTCCGCAGCGTGATCTGCCCCACCTGCACGATGCGGAACTTCGAGCCGTCCGTTCTCCGCCGGGCTTCGGGCGAGGGGCCCGCGAATCTGGCGGTGTCGATGCCAAGGGGCGCGTACAGCAGCCTTTCGGCAGGCACGCCGCGGCTGATAAAGCTGTCCCGCTGAAGCGCCGACGCTATCGTTATATAGTCGGCGAGCTCGTATTCCCGCCGAACCCGCCGAAGCCATTGCCGCGAGAACGGCGAGCCGCCCATCCGATATTTTCGGTGCTCGGCTTCGGTCACTTCGTAGACGTGGTCCGCATGCGTCGTCGCGGCCTCCAGGACGGTGACGCCGCCCCAGCGCTTCACCTTTTTGAAGGATTCCTCCGCGAATCCCGGAAAGCAATGATAGACGATCGGCCGTTCCGGAAGACGTTCCGCGGCCCGTACGTCGAATTGACGCCCGATCAGCGCCGACTGGATCGCCGGAGACCAGCGGATCGGCGAATACTTCATCGCCCGCGTCCAGGCCGGCGCAGGAATGGCAAGGCAGCTTTCCGGAGGAAGCTTCGCCGGCTTTTCGCGGCACAGGATTTGAATGGGACGCCCGGCCGCATGGGCCGCTTTTTGAATAAAGCTGAGATGTCCGCCGAGCCCGCCTTCGCCGAAGCCGGACGAGCTTCCGGCATAGATCGGTAATATCATTTTCCGGCCGCCTCCTTTCCGAGCGTAGGGTTTATCGTCAACAGGTCCTCGATCAGATTCGCGCGCTTGACCGCAATCGGCTTGACCTGGCTCGCGGGTTCGCGGGAAAAGTCGCCCTTCGAAGCCGCCAAGATCGTCTCGGCCAAATCCTGAATATCCGCGTGCTTCGCCGTATACACGCCGTCCATGTACGCTTGCCATTCCGACAGCCCGCCCGCGTCGAATACGACGACCGGCTTGCCTCTGCGCCTGGCCTCGGGCACGACAAGTCCCGCCGGTTCCGGCCATACGGACGGCACGACCAGAAGATCCGCCCTGTCGTAATAGGCGTCGATGGCCGAGCCGTTCACGTGCCCCGTGAAAACGACCTCTCTTTGCAAGCCCAGCTCCAGGGCAAGCTCCCGCATCTTCCCCGTAAACCAGCCGTCGCCGACGATCGTCGCCCGAACCCGATGGCCGTCGTCCAACAGCCGCCGTACCGCCCGCAGGAGGTACTGCACGCCTTTGGTATAGTTAATCCTGCCGACGTACAGCAATTCCAGCTCTTCCTCGCCGCGTCGTCTCTGCAGCGGGGGATAAACCGCCATGTCGTTGTCGTCGAAGGAATTGTCGATCACGCACAGCCGCCCGGGATCGATCCCTTCCAGCGCCAGAAAGTCGCTCATCGAACGGCTGACCGCGTAGACGCGCCCGCAGCCGCGCAGCGCACCGATCAGGCCGCCGCTCCGCTTCAAAGCGCGCAGCGCCTCCAGCGGCGATACGTTCGTCCCGCATTTGCGCGCATACCATCTGAACAGGCAGCCCGCGCCGGTGGGATGAACGCAAATCTCGTCGGCGTCGCGAAAGAGCCGCGCACCCGACGGACAAAGCGGGCGGTGAACGGTTGCGGCCACGGGCGCATAAGCCGACAGCAGCTCGGCGATTCCGGCCGTTTCCGGTCCTGCGTGCCATACGATCAGGTCGGGCCGGAAGCGTTCCGCCATGGCCTCCCACGCTTCCTTATCGCGCGGAAGAAGGCTGACATCGATGCGCGTCTCTCCCCAATCGTGCCGTCCGTCCAATTCCATCACCGCGACCTTTGAGAAAATGCCGCGTTCGCCAAGCCGGATCGTGAATTCGTATATGAATCGTTCAAGGCCGCCCGTGGGGCCGAAGTGATCCGCGATCTGCAAAATGTTCATTCCGGCTCACCGATCCCCCGGCCAGCCGATCCGATCCCGGCGCCGCCTGCACCGGACACCCATCGTCTCAACCCCAGCCAATACCCGCGTTGCCCCGGCACGAACGAGGATGCGACGGAGCGCTCTCCGCGAATCCAGGCGATCGCGAGCCGAACGATGCCCGGCGATGTTCTGTCCCCGATCAACGCCGCATAGACGAGACGGGCCGCCGCCCGAAACGAACCGCCCCATCTGAGTATGCCGAGCTGAAGATTGTAAGCGGCATTCGCTGCAGCCTCGGGAACGGCGCTGCCTCGTTGATCTTCGTCGAAGCGCGGGGCGGGATAGTGATCGACGACGGCCGATGCGTCGTAAATCAGCTTGTACCCAAGCCGTCTCGCCCGGAGACACATATGGACCTCGAAATGCGCCTGCGCGCCGGTCCCGCGCAAGTCGTCGGGGAAAACGGCGAGCTCCTTGCGAAAAGACAGGTTCACGCCCTTGAGGACGTCCGCTTCGCGGGCGGGACCGTCTCCGACATGATGGTTGCCGATCAGCTTCCCGTACCACGTGACGATGCCGACGCTGCATCCCGGCTTGGCCGGTATGCCGGGCTGAACGTCTCTGCCCCCCCGCTCCGCCGACGCGCGGGTCCGCGTAGTGCCGGACCAGCTTCTCCAGCCAGTCGGGGCGAGGGACGGCATCGTCGTCCGTATAAGCGACGATGCTGCCGGAGGCCCCCTTCGTCCCTGCCTTCATGGCCGCCAGAACGCCGGTCTGCGAAACCTCCACGACCGATTTTCCGTAGCCGGAAGGGGTCTCGCGCCAACGCAGGGCAAGCGCCTTCGTCTCCTCGTCGCCGTCCCTGACGACGATCGCGACATCATAACTCGTATATAGCTGGCGACCAAGCCCCTCCAGGCATCGGACCAGATCGTCCGGACGCCTGTACGAGGGAACAATGACGGTTACATGCAGCATCCCGCACCCTCCAACCGATTTGTAAGATTCAACCTTCGGACCCGGGATTGACGGCGGGCCTCCGCGCGGCTCTGATCCTTCTCCAGTCGAGCCTGAGCGCGTCCGGCTTAAACAGCGCCGCAATCGAAAATCCGGTCCGGCAAGCGACGACCGCCGCGTAAAGCCATTTGACCGCGGAGGCGGCCAGCATGGCAATGGCTGCCGACATCCCGCCCGAGACGGGCAGCAGCGCCAGCATGATCGCGAATCCCGAGGACAGGCCGACGATCTCCGACAGCGTCACGGCGTGGAACTTGCCTGCGGTGTTCAAGTAGTTGATCAATACCGCGCTGCATATTCTCAGCGGGGATCCCGCAAGCAGCAAAAGCCCCATCCAAACGGCGGGCTCGTACGCGCGTCCGTAGAGCAGCGGCAGCGCAAAGGGAAGAAGCGCGGCGCCGACGGCGGTTACCGCCAAGCTGCCGTAAAACAATAGGGCGTGGATGCTCTCCACCTTGCGCTGACGCTGTTCCTCGTTCAGATCCATCAGTTTCGGCCACAAAAACACGCCCAGCGCGCCGACGACGATCGACGGCAGCAAACCGCCGACGCTCGAAGCCACCGCGTACAGGCCGAGCGAATAGGGAGACAAGGCCAGGGAAAGCACGATCTGATCGAAGTTGCCCCCCGAAGATCGCGACGAGCGAGCCGCCGAAAATCTTGACCCCGTTCGTCGTAAGATCCTTGGCCTGCGTCCGGAAATGCCGCAGCCGGGGGCGAATCGCGCGCACGACCCAGATCATGGTCAACACGAACGTCAGCCCGCCCCACAGCACCGTATTGAACCAGATCAAGCCGCCTACGGTCAGCCCGCCCGACGCCTCCAGCCCTCCGATGACCGCGATTTGTCCGACCGGGCTCAGCACGCGGAGCGTCAGCACTTTTTTAAATTGGTTGCGGCTCTGGAGCGCGCCGATCAATCCGTCGGTCAGAACCGCGAACGGCAAGCACAGCATGGCAATGCGGGCGTATCTCAGCGCTTCGCCCGATTCGCCGCCCAGCAACAGCGGCAGCGCCAGCTCGCCGACGATCAAGCCGCACGCGCCGAATCCGACGCCGAGCACCAGGTAGGCGCCGAGCAGCTCCCGCTGGCGTTCCTGATGCTGCTTGCCCAGGTAGATCATCGCGCCGGGCAAGCCTACCGCGAACAACCCGATGAGCAGCATCGCCCAGCGGGTAGCCGCCGCGAACTCTCCTCTCGCATACGGCCCCAGCCATCTTGCCATCATGATGCCCGTCACGATGTTGAGCGCCATAACCGCGATATTAAGCATAAAACTGGATATGAATAGGCGCTTCATTGCAAAGTTCCCCCTTTCTCCCTGCATTACGAGGACAGCGAGCGCTCCAGAAATTCGCCGAACCGTTCGCTCATCACCTGCGACGCATAGGTTTCTCCGGCGCGTCTCGCCGCCGCCTGGCCGAGCTTCTCGTAAGCGCCGCGGTCGGCGACGATCCGGGCCATCCAGCGGCGCAGGTCTTCCCGCTGCCGTCGTACAGGATGCCGTCTACGCCGTGCCGCACGATCTCGGCCGGTCCCCCGCCGTCGACCGCCAGTACGATCCGGCCGGCGGCCATCGCCTCGACGACGACCATGCCGAAGGGCTCGGCAACGGAGCTGCTGACCACGACGTCGCTCGCCCACAGATAAGGCTCGATGGCGCGCTGATGACCGACAAAGTGAACTTGTTCGGACAAACCGGCGGTGTCGACCATCCTTTTCAGCTCAATCTCATAGTCGGTGTCGACGCCGAACAACGCGCCCCCTACGATCAGCAGCCGCGCATCCTTTCCTTTCAGCGCTTCGCGAAACGATCGAATCACCAGATCGGTCCGCTTCCACCGCTGAAGTCGTCCGATGAACGAAAAAAGCGTGGTACCTTCCGCCAATCCCAATGATTCGCGAACCGCGCGCCTGACCCCGCCGTCCATCTCGTACTTGGCGATCGGAATGCCCGGGGGCTGCACGAACGTTTGTCTGGACGCCCGCACTTTGCGCTGGGCATCCGACACGACCGACGACGGACAGACGACGGCCCGCGCCGGCAGCCAGCTCACCGACTTGTCGAACAGCCCGCCGGAAGGCACTCCGTGCTGCCACCAAACGGCCGGGACGCGTTCGAGCCAGGCGGCCGTCCCGCCGTAAAAATGCGGCTTGGGCGACCAGCTCAGTACCAGTCGCGCCTTCGATCGGCGTATCACCTCGCGGATCGCGCCTACCGTTTTCGCAAATTTGACGGGCTGCCTGATGCGGCCCGACGGAACGACGTGCGCGTTTAAGCCGATTTCGCGGATTTGCCCGGCCATCGGACCTTCCTCCAACAGCACGATCTCCGGCCGGATGCGTTCCCTGTCCACGCGTTCAAGCCAGTTCATCAGCACGCGTTCGGCTCCGCCGAGCGCCGCGACATGGTTGACGACTACGATTGGAATCGCGCTCATACTGTCACCCTTTCCTGCTCAGATGCAATGGCCTCCGCAGGCAACCCGGCGTCTTGATCCTGGCTTCTGCCAAGCGCCAGTCCCGTGAATAACCAGAAGATCACCGCCTGTAAAGTCGCGAGCTCTCCTCCGAAAAAAGAAGCTTGCGAGCAATCCGACGAGGGCGATCAGTCCCAGGTCTCGAAGCGGCCCGTCGCCGCTGCCTCGGATCAGCATGCCTTGAAGGCACATGGCTCTGAACACGAGCGCGCCTCCCAGCAATCCGAACGTCGCGAACACGCCGAGATACCCGTTATCCACGGATGCCAGGCTGGAAAAGTCGGTCGAGCCGCCGTTCAGTAGCGTGCTTCTGCCGATGCCGCCAAGTCCGCTCCCGAACGGATGCGAGATGAGATCGGGAATCGTGTGGAGCACGATGAGCAGACGGGCGTTGGCGGACGTGTCCTCTTTCAAATTGCCCATCGTCGATATGCGATCCGACAAAGCCTCCCCCGCCCGGAAGATGCGGAAACACGAGAAACCCCGCGACGACGAGCACGCCCACGATGCTGATCATCCGAAGCCTGCTGGCGCCGGACGCGAGCAGGATGAAAAAAACGATCTCGATGATCAGAACGATCCAGGACGCTCGGACAAGCGTAATGGAAAGCGCGGAGATCATGAGCAGAATGCCGGCCCAGCCGAACGGGCCGCGCCATTTGCGGTTCATGATCGCGGGCATGATCGCGGACACGAGGAAAATGGAAAAAGCGCCGTTGGCGTTCAGCGTGGAGAACGCTTTGAACTGCATCGGCTCGGCCGGACCCAAAGACACCATCCGGGCGCCTTCGATCCACATTCTGTCCCAAGCCGGCAACGTCAAATATTGAAACCAGGCATAGACGGATAACAGCGAGCCCATCGTGACATAAAACCGGATCCACGCCGCGCGTTCCCCGTCGTCCGACTTGCGCAGCATCATGTAGAAGAGAAGAAACAAAGGCGCGACGTAATTCAGCAATCCGTAAAAGCCCGCGAGCTTGTTCAAAAGCAAGCCGACCGCGCCTGCGTAGGCAAAGGGAAGCATGTAGGCTTTGATCAAACGAAGCTCTTTTCTTGAAGGCTCGCGCTCGCTTCGGAAAAGCGGCAGCGCCAGCAGCGAAGTCGCCAGCACGGGCGACAAGCTCAACAGCGTCAACGTGGAATAGGAGCCAAGGATCGCCCAATCCGTCAATCTGCGTATCTCCGGCCCCACGAGCCAGATCAAGATGACGTACGGTATCAATTTGGAAGCGTTCGTCGCCGCGAGAATAAAGCCGGGGATCAGGATCAGAAACAGAATCGAAGCCTGCAGCAGCCACTCGGGCCGAAAAATGACCGTTTTCCCGATCCACGCGGAGACGCCCAGACCGATCGTTAGCATCGCCGCATTCCGGAGGATCGGCATCCACGCCTTTTTTATGCTTCATTCGCAGGCTTGCTACATCCGTCGCTCTCAACCGTTATCCCTCATTTATCGCGTATTAGCCTCGCTTGGTCCCGCGCCAGCCGCCAGAAATTCGTCTACCAGCACGGACCAGTCGTGATTCCTTGCCCACCTGAGCGCCGGAGCCGTCCAACGAACGTGATCGGCGGGCGTGAGCAGCGATTCGATCAATGCGTCCGCCAGCGCGCCGTCTTCCACGATTCGCCCGTACTGCCCGCCGGCCAGCAGCTCGATCGCGCCCGGATTCGGCGTCGTGACGACCAGCGTGCCGCTGGCCATCGCCTCGAGATAAGGGATGCCGAAGCCCTCGTAGGTCGAAGGCATGCAAAAAACATGCGCCTGCCTGTACAATTCGGCCAGCCGTTCCTGCGAAACCATTCGAAAATAAGTGACGCCCGGCGCTTCCTCGCCAGGCTCGCATACCATCCACAGCTGCGCGGACGGAATCGAAGGCCGGATTCGCGCCTTGAACAGCTCCAGCAGCCATCCGCCCCGCTTGCGGCTGTCGAGTCCTCCGACGAACAGCAGCGTCGGCGCATCGTTTTTAGGACCTGGCGAAAAGCGGCGGGTATCGATGGGAAGATGCACGACCCGATCGGCCGGTCTGTTCGGATACAGCCTGCGGGTGTCGCCCGAATTAAACAGCGTGACGGTCGAACGGGCGGCGGAGACTTGTTCGAGCGCGTATTGGAACAGCAGGTTGGCTTTTCGAATCGCGCGCTTGTTGTGCGTCAACTCCCGCCAGGCGCTGCCGTGCATGATTCTGACCCATGGCGTCCCGGACCTTCGCATAGCCCAATCGTCGCCGCTCGACAGCACGAGATCGTAGTCGTCGAACGACAGTTTTCGTCCCAGCAACGGTGCCGTATAATAGCGGCGCAATCTGCCCCGGGTCGCATTCTCCGCGACCGTGACGATCCGGTAAGCGGCACTCTCCACCTCTTCGGCCGCCCTCACCGTATAGGCGGTGACGCGATGCCCCATTTCGCTTAGCCGGTTGCACAATCGATGGTTAAAATGGCTCACGCCTCCCGTACGCTCCCGGTCGGACGGAAGCTCGTAGGCAATCACCGCGATCGACTTGCTCGTAGCGCCCAAAATTCTCATCCCTTCCATCGGCGTTCTGCTTGCCCGGGGTTCATGTCGAGAGTGCCGCCGACGGCACCGCGCGCATCCCCACCCCGTAATAGTCGAGCCAGCTTCTGTCGGCGGCGGGCAAAGCGTTGCGGCCGTCCACGAATATCGGCCGTTTCATTCGCTCGCGATAGGTACGTCCGCCGTAATTCAGGTAGACCGGCCACTCGGTGACGAGCACCGCCGCATCCGCGTCCTGCAGGGCCTCGTCCAGATTCAGGGTCGTCCCGGCCTCGGCCGGCAGCAAAGCCTTCGCCGCCCGAAGGCCGACCGGATCGTGCGCGATCACGTTCGCCCCTTCGGCCAGCAGCGCCTCGATGATCGACAGGCTGGGCGCCTCGCGCATATCGTCCGTCTCGGGCTTGAAGGTGAGTCCCAGTATCGTCACCCGCCGGCCGGCAAGCGTGCCTAATGCGCTGCGGAGTTTTCCGACGAGCACGTATTTCTGGAACCGGTTCACCTCGATCACGGCGGACAACAGCTTAAAATCGTAGCCGCTCGTGCCCGCAATGTGATGCAGCGCCTTGGTGTCCTTCGGAAAACAGCTTCCGCCGTAGCCGATGCCCGCCTGCAGAAACGCCTTTCCGATGCGGGAGTCCGATCCCAGCATTCCGGCGATCGCAGAGACGTCCGCTCCGACGCGATCGCACAGATTGGCCATCTCGTTAATAAAACTGATCTTCATGGCCAGAAAGGCGTTCGCCGCATACTTGCCAAGCTCGGCGCTTTTCAGATCCACTGCATAAAAGGGAACCGACGCAAGACCGGTCGGCCTGGGCGCAAAAGCGGGAGGAGAGAAGTCTTGCCGGAGGAGCGGACCGTACAGCGCCCTTAACGCGGCTTGCGCCGCGGGCGAGCCGCCGGCGACGATCCGTTCCGGATACAGCGTATCCGGTACCGCGCTGCCTTGTCGCAGAAACTCGGGATTGGAGGCGATCTCCACGCGCTCCGAGATTCCTCTGGACGCCGCCATCGCCGCCAGCTTGTCGCCGGTGCCGACGGGGACCGTGCTTTTATTGACGATGAGCGTCGGCGCAGCCTTTTCGGCGATGCCGTCCAGCACCGTTTCCATGGCCGCGTAAAGATACGCAAGCTCGGGCGCGCCTTCCGCCTTGGCCGGCGTGCCTACGGCCAGGATGACGATATCCGCCGCGCCTGCAGCTTCCCGGCACTCCGCGGTAAATCGAATCCGCTCGCCGCAAGCCGCAAGCATCTCCGGCAAGCCGAACTCATAGATCGGAACATCGCCGTCACGCAGCTGCCGGATCTTGCTCTCGTTCGTATCCGCGCAGATGACTTCATGTCCGATATAGGCCAGGCAAATGCCTGTCGTAAGCCCGACGTAACCCGTTCCAATTACCGTTACCTTCATCGTTAACCTCCGGCGTCGTCATGCTATGCTCAGTACGCATCGCTTTTCAGAATCATGACCTTGAACGTACGGAAGATGAGTCCGATATCCATGCGCAGATTCCGATGGCGAATGTAGTGCAGGTCCAGCGCGACCATCTCCTCGAAGCTCAATCGGCTTCTCCCGCTGACCTGCCACAATCCCGTGCAGCCCGGAATGACATGCAGCCTTTCCCGCTCCGCGATCGTATATTGCGCCACTTCCCTCGGCAGCGAAGGCCTCGGACCGACGAGGCTCATGTTGCCCAGCAGCACGTTCCATAGCTGCGGCAGCTCGTCGAGACTCGTCTTTCGGAGCAATCGGCCGATTCTCGTAATTCTCGGATCGTTTTTCATTTTGAACATTTTGCCCTGGATCTCGTTAAGCTGGAGCAACTGTTCGAGCCGTTGCTCGGCGTCCGACGCCATCGAACGGAACTTGAACATCGTGAACTCCTGTCCCCACCTGCCGACGCGCACCTGCCTGAACAAGACGCCGCCGCGCGGATCGTCGAGTTTGATCAAGATCGCCACGATCGCCATCAGCGGACTCAGCACGGCCAATCCGACGGAGGCCATGAGGATATCGAGCATTCGTTTGGAACGCTCGTAGGACCGATGCGATCTCGGCGCGCTCTTCGCGCGTCCCGCCGCATGATAGGGGACGCCGGCATATGCCATCTCCATGTCCTTCGAAGACTTCGCCATAGATCCCCCTTAACCGATCGCGCCAGCCGTATAAGCGGACTGCATGAGTTGGTCCATGGCCTCCAGCAACGGTTTGCGAAGCTCTTCGTTCTCCAGCGCGAAGTCGATCGTCGTCAAAATGAAGCCGAGCTTTTCGCCGACGTCGTAGCGTCTGCCCGAAAAATGATAGGCGTAGGCTTGCCGGACTTCGTTTAATCTGGAGATCGCGTCGGTCAGTTGAATCTCGCCGCCGACGCCCTGTTCCTGCAGCTCCAGAAATTTGAATATTTCGGGCGTCAGCACGTATCGCCCCATGATCGCAAGATTGGACGGCGCCGTGCCGGGCGCCGGCTTTTCTACGAAGCTGGCCACTTTGTACAGCGGACCGTCCTTGCCTGCGGGATCGATGATGCCGTAACGCTGCGTATCCTGATCCGATACGGGCTGCACGCCGATGATCGGCGCTTCGCTCTGCTCGTACTGATGAATGAGCTGCTTGAGGCAAGGCACCTCGGCGCGGACGATATCGTCGCCCAGCAGGACGGCGAAGGGCTCGTCTCCGATGAACCGGCGCGCGCACCAAACCGCGTGGCCCAGCCCTTTGGGCTCTTTTTGCCGAATGTAGTGAATCTCGACCTTCGAGGACCGTCGGACCTCCTCCAGCAGTTTGAGCTTGCCCTTTTCGGCCAGGTTGTTCTCCAGCTCGAAGGCGTGGTCGAAGTGATCCTCGATCGACCGCTTGCCCTTGCCCGTCACGATGATGATGTCTTCGATGCCCGATTCGACCGCCTCTTCCACGATGTATTGAATCGTAGGCTTGTCGATGATCGGAAGCATTTCCTTCGGCATGGCTTTCGTCGCGGGCAGGAATCGGGTGCCTAGCCCTGCCGCGGGAATAATCGCTTTGCGGACTTTGTTCATAAAGCAGCTTCACCTCCGGTCAATCGTTCGGAAATCAAACCAAACAAGTAAAAACGGGGCATCTAACCCCTCCTCACGCCACACCCTTGACGATGCACGCCTAAGGTGAACATTCACCCACAGCATGGCCGAGTGCCTACGGTGATAAAGGTCCGGTAGACATCACCTTGCGCCCGCGATCCGACGCATCGATTGTTATGAATGGCTTTTATCCGTTGCCTTCCGCCTTGTTCAGCACGATCCCGAGCAACGGGGTTCCGTTCTGGGAGAGCGTCTTCGCGGTCTTCTGCAGCTCTGCCCGCTTCGTACTCGCGTAGGCGACGACGAGCACGACGCCGTCCGTTGAAGCGGCTACGATCTGCGCGTCCGCCGCGGCAGTCAGCGGCGAAGCGTCCACGATGACGCGGTCGTAGCGGCCTTTCAGTTCCTCGAACAGCTCGCCCAGCCTTCCCGAAGACAGCAATTCGGTCGGTCCCGGCAGCTGATCGCCCGCCGTAATGACGTGAAGGTTGGCATAGCCGGACTCCTTGACGATGTCTTGCAGCGTCTGTTGATTGGCCAGGTAGTTGCTGAGCCCGTCTCTGCGAAGCTGCCCCAAGATCGCATGCAGCGTCGGTCTTCTCAAATCCGCGTCTATGAGCAGCACCTTCTTGCCGGATCTCGCGTAGGCGAGCGCCAGATTGACCGCCGTGGTGGTCCGGCCTTCGCCCCACTCGGTCGAAGTGATCGTGATCGCTTCGATCGGGTTTTTGTTGGACAGAAATTCAATGTTGGCTCTTAGGGTGTGGTACGTTTCCGAGACCGGCGAAAAGGGGTTGCTGTCCATAATGGTCGCGGATTTCAATGCGGGGGTGGTCATCAGGCTTTGCCCTCCGTTCTAATCGTAGCGGTCGCATGAACAGGCCGCTCCGGGCTCTCCGCTTTTTTGGGCTTGCGGCGAAAATCCCTTGCCCTCATGCGCGGAACGACCGCAAAGGTTTGAACGCCGAACAACTGCCAGATCTCCTCCTCCGACTTGATCGTCGTATCCAAATAAGCCAGGAGGACGATGACGCCGGTCGCCATCGTGAAGGCGACAAGAAAGGCGATCGTTATATTTTTAGTGAGGTTTTGGCCGGAGGGCGCGGTCGGTTCATTTTCTTTCGCCTTGTTCAGGACCGTCACGTTGTCCACCTTCATAATCTTGGGGATCTCCGCCTTGAAGACGTCCGTGACGGCGTTGACGGCTTCTGCCGCCCTGGCGTAGCTCGTGTCGCGCGCGGCGATGACCATGACCTGCGTTTCGCCGAGCGGCCGGACGGTCACCATGCCCATGAGGCTATTCGAGCTCAACCCGAGATCGGGATACTGCTCGACGACTTTATCCATGATGGCCGGCGATAAAATGATTTGCGCGTAGGTGCCCATGAGCTGCATGCTCACGCCGATCGCGTTCAGGTCCATCTGCTCGCCGCCGAGCACTTGGGAGGTTTTGTTCACGATCAGCTTGGTACTGGCCGAATAATAATCGGACTCCATGCTTCGCGAATAAAAAAAAAGCGGAAGCGCAGGCGACCAACACCGCAAGGACAATGACCCAGAAGCGCTTCTTGATTGCCGTCATGTACTTTTTGAATTCCATATCCATGTTTATCCGCCCCTAAGCATTAATGTGGTGATACAGAAGTTCGATTCGGACGATAGGATTTAAACAAAGGATACACTTCGTATCCTAGGACAGCATTAGTTTATGATACAATTTGTATCCTGTCAATTGAATTTTGGAGATTTGTCGGCTTCGTCCCAACGCGGAAAAGGCAGAAAACCTGCGATGCGCGTGCGATTTTCGATTAAGCGCTTCCATTTTGACGACGCGGCCTGCGCCGCATTTGTCGAAAAGGGTGCGCATATCCGTCTCTATAACGCAAAAAAAACGGAACAAGCGAATCGCGTCGCGTTGTTCCGTTCGTTTGTCTTTAAAAGCATCGTTCTATCGTCGCAAAACTGCGTATCGACGCGGCCTAACCGGAAGCCGCCAACGTCTGGTTCTCTAAAAGACTGCCGAACAATCCCTTTTTTTCTGCGGCCAGCTCGGAAAAGGAGCCGGATTGCACGATAGCGCCCTGATCCAGTACGATCACCTGGTTCGCGCCCCGGATCGTGGACAAGCGATGCGCGATCACGACCAGCGTCATGCGGCCTCTCAGCTTCTCTAGCGCCTCCTGGATTTTCAATTCGTTTTCCGAATCCAGCGCGCTGGTCGCTTCGTCCAGGATCAGAATGGAAGGCTTGCGGAGAATCGCCCTGGCCAGCACGAGCCGCTGCCTCTCGCCGCCGGACAGGCGAACGCCCCGGTCGCCGATGAACGTATCGAGCCCTTGCGGAAGCTTGCGCACGAAATCCGCCGAGGCAGAAAACGCCAGGCACTCCCAAAGTTCATCTTCCGTAGCGTCCTGCTTGACGAGCAGCAGATTATTACGGATCGTATCGTTAAATAAAAACGGGTCCTGCGGAACGTATCCGACCGACTGCCTGAACGCGTGCAGCCGCTCCTGCGTCAACGGGATGCCGTCTATGGCGATGGTTCCCTGCTCGGGCGTCGTCAATCCCATGAGCAGATCGATGAGCGTGCTCTTGCCTGCGCCGGAACGTCCGACGACGGCCGCCATGCCGAGGGCCGGAATGGACAGGTTGATATTGCGCAGGGCGTAGTGCGGCCGCGCGATATCGTAACGATAATAGACGGATCGGCATTCCAGCGCATGACGGATCGCCATGCCTTCCGCCTTGGTCTCGTCGCCGAACGACAGCTCGGCAGCAGCCCTGCAATCGGCTTGAATGCCCAGCACGGAGCGCAAGGATGGCAAATAAGACGCGATCTGCTCGAGATTGGATTGAATGCCCGTAAACCGCGGCCATAAGCGCGAAAAAATGAGGACGATTAAAATCAACTGTTCGAGCCGGGTATGGAGCATATGCACGAAGACGAACAGAAAAAGCGCGATTAAAATGGCGGAGACCGCCTGGTACGCGGATTGCGATTGGCTTCTGAGCTTTAAAAATTCATATTGCTCCTCGTGAATGTCCGCGCTAATCGACTCTAGCCAGGATAGCCGCGATCGCTCAAGCGCATTCGTCTTGATCTCCCGGATCCCGCTGAGCTGATCGGATATGCCTGCCAGGTACTGCCTCGCCAGATCGGACGACCGGTTGCCCAGCTTCTTGGCTTTGCGAAGCGTTCGACGCATAAAAAAAGGCCAAAACGGCTCCGCAAATCAGTACGATCAGCGTAATGACCGGCGACAGCCAAAACGCGAGGCCGACCTGGATCATCGTAAAAATAACGGAAGCGAGCATTTGAAGCGAAAGCGTGATTCCTCCGTTGACGCGGGCCAGCTCTCCGGTCAGGGCGTTAATGAGATCCGATTTGCGCGTACGGACGAAATACTCCCATTTGGCCTGCAAAATGCCGCGATACGTATCGCTGCGCAGCCTAAATTCGAACCTTTGGTTCATCCTGGCATTTTGCAGAGAGACCCGTTGCTTGAGCAGCGCTTGCGTCAGCACGATCAAAACGAACAGTCCGAGCACGACCGGAAGCTGCCATGCGGACGGGAGCGCGCGGATCGGCGCGAGCCAGGCCGCGATCGGCGACGAAGCGGCATCGATGCCGGCGATGCCCCCCCATGCCGAGCATCGGGATGAGCAGGATGAGCCCGATTCCCTCCAGCATGCTGACCGCGATCATGCCCAGCACGTTCCAATATAGCCCTCGTCCGGCGAATGCGCGCAGCTGCGTCAAAAAAAACAGAGCGGATCTCATAGGAGTTTGGATTCACCGCCTTTGACGAGAGACGGCTTGCCCGTCCTGTCCAGCTTTCTCCATGTCC
Source organism: Cohnella rhizosphaerae (assembly GCF_029525575.1). Taxonomy (GTDB): domain Bacteria; phylum Bacillota; class Bacilli; order Paenibacillales; family Paenibacillaceae; genus Cohnella; species Cohnella rhizosphaerae. Next base: position 814,491 of record NZ_JAPDIA010000009.1, on the reverse strand, counting down.
AGAGCAAGGGGCGCAGCGGAAAATACAGAAAATGGAGTATTTTGGGCAGCGGGAGCGTTTGGGCGTCCATCGGATAGGGATAAAGCAGACTGAGCAAATAAAGAAGCTTCTGTCTACGCGGCTTGATGGCGAACAAATAGCGTTCGTAGGCCCGTACCCGGTCCGGCGGCGCGTTCTCCAGCGAATCACGGATGAACAGGAGCACTTGCGATATTCGCGCGCCGGCCCGCTTTAAACGCGTAAACCGCTCCAGTTCGCGGGGGACGGGCGTATGGAGCAAACGGGACGCCAGGATAAGCGCTTGCCCGACCAGATGCTCCATGCCGTACGCGGCGGATCGCTGCGCGCACGAGGACCAGTCCAGCTCGCGGCGGGCCAGAACGTCGATGTCGCACAGCCAGCGCATTCGAAACCAACCGTGACGCGCGCCATGATGCACCAGATATAAAAATTGATCTTCCGGACCGAGATAGGCGACAGGTGCGCTGCCGAACGAGTGCTCGCGCCTGCGCGACCACAATTCGTCGAAATCGGGCTCTCTTCCCGGTCCCGGCGCCAGACGCCAGTGGATCTCGATCTGCAGCGAATGCGAGGGGTGAAGAAAGGAAACGTGATGATGTCTCCATTTCCAGCCGTTCAACACGTTCGGCAGCTGCTCTCTCTCGCATTCGTAGCCCAGCTCCGCCAACAAGGAACGCACTTCGTCGAGCTTTTCTGCCGGAACCAGGACATCGAGATCCTTCGAGGTTCTTCTGGAGAGATCCCCGTACAGATCCTGCGCCAGCAGCGGTCCCTTGAGCACGATCGCGCGGATGCCGCCCGAGGCCAGGCACGCCGAGATTCGGCTCATCTCCGCAGCCAGGGAAAGCATCTTCAATCGGTTGTACCGGCTTTCCGTATCCAGCTCGGCCTTGACTTTTTCGGGAATTTCAGTCGTTTTTTTGCCGAAGTATGCCGACAAGACAGGATACACCCGATGGCTTTTCGCAAGCCGCAAAAAACGGGACCAATCCACCTCGGCGAACGAATCCGCGCGCGTCGGCGCGTCCTCGGCGCTCCGGCGCAGCAGGTCCTGCAATAAAGCCATCTCGCCGCAAAAAAAACGCTGCCTGTTCGTCTCTAACGATTGCTGCCATTGCGATCCCTCATGTTCCGCTGGAATGTATGCCGGGCAAATTTGCCGACGACCGTGAACCCCCGCATCTCTTCGGCTCCGGTCACGTACTGGTTTCCGCACCTAAGCCAGGCATGAGCGATCATGCGCCCGTCCTTGTCCTTTGCCGTACCTAAATACAACGTAGTCTCGACTTCTCTTCGCTGGAGCATTTTCATCGCCGCGATCGCGCGGACCAGGCATCGGGTATCAAGCGGAGTCAGCCGTCCGGCTCTGCGAATGGCGGATGAGACGCGGGACGCGGATTCCCGGCTGCCCGGTTCCGTATCCTGAGCGGTTTCTGTCATCGGTTGCCCCAGAAAGCGCGCGTATTTGTGAAAGGGGAGTAAGAGGAGCAGTCGTGCCCAAGTCAGATAGGCAAGCGCCTCCAAGAACATTCTTCGGTCCAGACTGTCCGTGGAAGCGATGCGCGCGACCCGTCTAAGCGCGTTCATCCGGCCCTCCCGCGGCCGATACCGTAATTAATCGCTGCTCGGAGAGCTGCGCCAGAAAAGATCGGACATGCGCTTCGCAAGTGTCCCGATCGACCGCGTACTCGGCCGTCAATGAATCGACGAGCGTCTCTACCGTCATTGGATGCCCGATCAGCTCCCAGACTCTTCCGCCGATCTCGCCAAGATTAAAATATTTGCCCAGCTGAACGTTCAGCATGACCTTCTCGCCGTCCATATCGCTGACGATATTGCCCGGGACTTGCCGGATCGTCGCCATTTGCGGAATCGTCGTTTGTATCGTCACGGGGACCAGCCTTCTTTCGATAAAATATGAAGCATGCGTTTGACCAGCTCGGGAGCCGTGAAGCCGGACGTTGGACGTTCAAGCCTGTATACGTCGATGCGCGCGGCCATTCCGGCCGTCATTCGGAAATGCCAATCCGTCATCCCCAACCGGTCCAGCCAAAAATTCCGGTACGTATGGCGCCTCAGGAGGGACAACCGGTCCAGCTTGGCTACGGGTACGAGCGAAGGCTCGTTCCTCTCCGTCTTGTCCAGTTCGAACAGGCCTGCGAGCGGAAGCGGCTGCGAATGATAACCCGCTTTAAGCGGTACGGCGAATTTGGTCTCGCGCTTAAAGATCGGCCGGAGCGACTCGTTGGAAATGCCGAATCCGTCCAGGCTTTGCTGCCACAATTTCTGCTGGGGGTACGAGGGGATGACCAGCGGCCGTACGAATTCTTCGGAAAAATCGAGCGCGATGACATCGTCGCTGATGAGGGGAAATCCGGCTTGCAGGAACGCTGCGGCCAATGTCGATTTGCCCGCTCCCGACTCCCCGACGATGCCGTACGCCTGTCCGTCGATCGCGACCGCGCTGCCGTGAAGCGGCAGCAGCCCCCGCTGCATTAATGCCGCGCCCATGCACGAACCGAGAATGAATAAACGTAGCTCGTCCGGGTCGGCATGCGCCTCCGGGCATACCGCGATATGCCGTCCGTCCCTGATATCGTAGATTGCGGTGCCCGGCACTCGGAACATCACCCGGCCCGGCGCTGCGAAGGATCTGCGCCCCGGCTGCGACAGCGCGGACCATGCGTCGTTCAGCTCCGCCAGTTCCACGCGTATGCCTTGCGCGGCGGCACTCTCGTCCGGCTCCACCCACTCTGGCAGCTCGGGAAACGCGATATCGCTCAGCATCATGCATCCGAAAGCTTTATACGCCTGCTTTTTTTAACGTGCTTGTCGCCATCGGCTTCACTCCAGGGGGGATTATTCATTGCAAAGGCCCTCATACGCTTGCGTATAAGGGCCCTTGCCGAGGTTGCATTAGCTGTGGTGCTGCGTCGCTTCGTCCGGATCGAGGGAGTCCGGGATCGTTACGCCGGGGCCGGCGAACGTCAGTTTTACCTCAAGCACTTCCAGCGAAGGCTTCGTCCATTCTTTGTTCATGCAAATCACCTCCTTTCAAGCGGTTGACAAACCTGTACAAGACCAGACTTCGCATGAGCAGCGTCAGATCGGCCTCGTATATCGCGGACGGACCCGGCAGTTCCTTGTACTTGGCCGCCGCCGCGCGAACGACAGGCATGTTGAGCCATTCGGCCATGGCGTCGTCGCGGCACAGCGCCTCGACTTCATTGACGAATCGCGGCCAGGAAGGCGCGAGCCGCGCGATGCCGTCGGCCCCTTGAATGCCCCTTGTCTTGCCGTTTAACCGCACTTCGTCGGGAAGCAAGCCCGCCGTGGCCCTTCGTATCAAAGCTCTGTCCATCCCGTCCCTCACGTATTGATCGAGCGGCACGGACAGACAAAATCGGACGACTCTCAAATCGTTGGTCGGATCCCTGTACCAGACGCCGTGCCGCAGCGACAGCTTCGTGCCGCTGGTGCCGCTGTTCGTCCAATGGTGAACCTGCTCGAATTGATCGCGCCGCGCGGCGATCATGTCGGGCAATCGCTTCCCGGACAGATCGATGCCCGCCTCGGTCAGCTTATCGAAGATACCGGTTCGTACCGCAAGCTCCGGCGCGATCAAGCCGGTCAGGGCGCTTCGCTCTCCTGCCGGAATCTTCGCGGGGAACAACCTGTCCTTCATGAATCCGAGCACCCTTCTGCGGCCGATGCCTTTAAATCTGCTGTACTGATAGATTTCTCTGTAGAGCTTCACGAACCGGAGCCGCTTGAGCAGCAACGCGTAATATTCGAGCGCCGGTCCGAACGACACCGTAAAATTCCCGCGTGCGCCGTTAAGCAGGACGCCGACGCCATCCTTCGCCGCTTGCGCGAAAATATTGCCGAACCAATAGGAGTTTTCGATGAATTTATAAGGCATCTCCATCGTGTCGAGCCATTCGTCCATCTCGGTGAGCGGGCTTCGGTTTTCGAAGCGCAAATAGTTTTCGCGAATATTGCCCACGTGCGATACCGTCGCCGAGATCATCGGACGCTCGTCCGCAACCCGGCTTTTGGACGTCCAGTCCCCTCCGGACTCCAGCGGTATGGCGCTGTAGGTATGCAGCACCTTATTCCTTCGCCGCAATTCTCTTGCCGCCAGACCTGCGACCGTTCCCGAATCGAGTCCCCCCGCTCAAGAAGGACCCCGCTTCCTTGCTGGTCCGCAATCGACTGGCGACCGCCTTTTCGAACACCTCCAAAAAAAGCTTCCTGATACGCTTTGTCGGACGAGAGCTTTAATGTGCTTGCGCGTTCGAAGGTGACGTATCGATTCAGCCTCAGGTTCCCGCCCCTTATCGAAAAACAATGCGACGGAGGAAGCTGCTTGACGCGCCCGAACACGGTCGAGGAGGCGTCGACGGTCTCCAGTCGGCTGGGACTGGCCAGGTACTCCGCGATCCAAGCCTCATTCAGCTTGTCGCCGACGCCGTCCAGCGGCAGCAGCGGAGCGATGGTGGTGCAAAAGGCGAAACGCGCGCCGCTATCGTTATAATAAAGGGTTCGGTTGCCGGTGAAATCCCTCGCGCCAAAGAGCGTCTCCTCGGATTCGTCCCAGATGGCGAAGGCGAAGTCGCCGATCAGATGCCGCGGCATCTCTTCTCCCCATTTGGCATAAGCCAGCAGCAGCAAGCGAGCGTCGGGCAGCTCGGCAAGCTCGGCAAGGGGAACGCCCAATTGATTCGCCAACTCCTCGCGATTGTCGAGAATGACATCGGCCGTGATGGCAAGTCCGCGTTGCCCGTCATACCAGGGAAGAATCTCCCCGATCGATTCCGGCGTCACCCATTGGGCATGACAACCGAGAAACAGCCTTCCGTTGCTCCACATACGAACGTCGTCCGCGGGATAGCGGGAGAGTGAACCCATGAGCGATATCCCTTCGTCGTGAGCGCGCCTCGTATCTGCGCTGCCGTAATTGAATATGCCTGCGATTGCGCTCATGACGCCCCCCCCCGATCCTTTTCGTATCGTTTTGTTCGGTTTTTGATACTATCTGTATCGTTTGTGGTTTTAATTTAACTTACGCGCCATTCTCTGTCAACCACTTTTTTTAAAACGAGAAACCGATCGGAACCTCGATTTTTTCGGCTATATATGATACGTTATGTATCAATAAACCTACAGACCCGTTAGGCAGGTGTTAACCATTGCGCGTGAAATTGTTTAAAAACCGCCGTAAATCGCGTCGAATATGGACAGGGGCGGCTGCACTTGGATTGTTATTGCTGCTCGGCGCGATCGGTTACGAATTATTAGGATTCGCGGAGCCTCGAACCTCCGCGGCGGTCGATCAAGCCATTTCGGATGAAAAAAAGATGACGCGCCCTTATGTCGACTGGAAACAGCAGGAGATTCCCTTCGGCGTTTCCTCCATCGATCGCGCGCCTTGGCGCTCGTACATGGATACCTGGGACGGCAGTCGTTTCCTCGACGCGCTTGGCGTGGTGCTGAACGGCGTGAGCCCGCAAGAAGCGGAGCCTACGGCGCAATTGCTCTCCGAAGCCGGATTCCGTTCCGCCCGAATCGAGATCGGCTGGGGGAACGTCTCGTTCGATAACGAAAACGTGCTGAGCGAGCCGCAAGGAAGCCGATTCATCTCCCTCATCTCAACGCTCAAGAAGTACGGCATCCGTCCGATCATTCTCCTGAACGCCAACTCGGGCAATCCCGTTCCCGGCAAAACGGTAAAGCTTCATTTAAAGAAAAGCGCTTTCAAAGGAGACAAAGCCATCTATGTAGACAACGTTGCAGGCATTGTCCCGCACTATACCGGCTTAAGCGGCCAAGCTTACCAAACGATGTATCCCGTCATTACGGCCGTCGATGCCAGGACAGGCAAATTGACGCTCTCGGCGCCGCTCTCGAAAGATCTAAAAGCAGGCCCGCTCAGCCTCACGCGCCTGAAATACAGACCGCTGTCCGGTACCGCCTACGCCGACGGGAAAGAAAATCCGGCAGCCCGGCAAACGTTAAACGGCTGGAACGTTTATTTGAATACCGTCACGAAGATGCTGATGAACGCGCTGGGCACGCAGAACAATCCGACGGACAAAGGATTCGATCTCGAGGTGTGGAACGAGATGACGTTCGGCAGCCAATTTCTCGATATCGGCAACTACTACGACCCGAAGCTGCAATTTTCCGAATATCCGGTCTATACGCTAGGCAACCGCAAAGCCTCCGGCGGCGAAGTGCTGCTGCCGATGACCATCGCCTTCGCAAAACAGAAAAAGCTGGCCGGCGTGCGCGTCGTCAGCGGCTTCTCGAACCAGCGTCCGTGGGAAAACGGAGCGGAGCTGTTTACCGGCGAGGCCGGCTTCAGCAGACATTATTATACGGGCTATAACGGCGCGCAATCGTTATTCGCGCCCAATGCGCAGACGAACACCAAAAAAGTATCTTTCCGCCACCGGAAAAACCAATCCCGGCAGCAAAGATTATTTGCCCGTTCATACCTTTGCGTTGCCCGAGTATTGGTTCTACGCTTACCATACCGAATATATCGTCAGAGACCTGCAGCCTTTCCCCGGGCCTTTCAGCCTGCATGGACGTTATTCGAATGCGGGAGACGGCCGGCAGGCCGAGGTATGGATGACGGAGACCAACTGGTGGAGAGGCCCCTTTGCCGATAAAATCGCTTCGCAAACGGGCATCGGCAAAAACGATAATCGTCTTCGAACGCTCATGCAGCAAATCGGCGCAAAAGCTACGCTCCGGCTGTTCACCTTTTACAGCCACAAAGGCGTCCAAACCGTCGAGCTTTATTCGGCGAAGGGCGGAGATCTCAATTATGGACTCATTAACGATGCGTTCTTCGAAGAACTGAGCAAAAACGGCTTCAAGCTGACGGATAAAGCGCGGATGCTCGCAGGTCCGCAAATCGACGCGCTCGCCCGGGTAACGAAAATAATGAAGTCGGGACAGCGGATCGAGAATCCGAGACCCGTCGGCGTCTCGGACGTCATCGAAGAAAATCCGCAAATCGCGCTCCCCGGCAACGGCACGGACGAGCACCCGGACACGAACCACATGGACGATCTCGCTATTTTGCCCTATCAGCTTAGCGCCAATCAGTTTGCGATCGGGTACTACGTCGTGACGCGGGATTTGACGAAGGAGTGGCAGAAAGGCAAGTCCGCGCTCGATCCGCTCCGGTACGCCATGCCCGATCAAAAGTTCAAAATCACGCTAAGCAACGTGAACGGTCTGGGTGCGACGGCTTACTCGTACGATCCGATCACCGGCCAACGAATGCCCGTTCCCATCCTGGAGCGTACGTCCCGCGCGTTGACGGTCCAGGTGAATACAACGGACTATCCCCGTTTTCTAATGATCGAAGAAAACCGGGCGGAGCCGGGCCCGCTTATTAGCGATGTGCGCCTTGAGAAGGGGGACCAGGGCGCGGCTTTGAACTTTAACGCCAATCGGTCAGGGACCGCAACAATAAGATGGGGCCCCTACCCGATACGGAGCGGAGGAACGTTCTCCCTCAGCCGTTACGAGAATGTCGCCGCGCAAACGCCCGCTTCAAACGTCCGGGTTCCGATGATAACCAGCGCCAAAGCCAAATTAGGCAAGGGAGTTTGGGTGTTCACAGGTACGATTAAACCCGCATTTACGGAAGAATACACGTTCCTGCTCGATGCGAACCCTTGCAAGTTCTCGCTGATGATCGACAGCAAATACGTCATCAACGGCTGCGGCGCAACCGGCGAAAAGTCCGGTTCGATTCGGCTTGTCGCCGGTCAATCTTACGCGTTGGCGTTCACCCTGGAAAACAACCAAAATCAGCCTTTCGACTATACCCTATACTGGGCAAGCGCCGGCCAGGCGAAAGAACCGGTGAGCGCCGTCGACGGAGACGACAAGGTCGCGGAGATCATCGTGAACGAAGGGGTTCAGGCAAGCGTGTTTCTGCCCGGGTTCCAGGTCGGAGACGGCGTTCGCATTGAATGGCGAGCTGCCGCGGATTCCGTTGAAACGCGTTATCCCGCGTGGAATTACGATGTAAAAGGGGTACTCTGGCCGCAAGCCGGTTAATCATGCGTACAAGCGCCGTTGCCTAAAGGTTCGTCCCGAATAACATAGAGTAGCCGTTTTAATGGCTAATTCAAGTATCGGGAGAGGTGAGAACCGACATGGAAGGCTATCTGAACGTCAAAGACTACGGGGCTGCCGGCAACGGCACGAACGACGACGCGCGCGCGATCGCGAACGCGATCGCGGCAAGCCGTCGCAGCGAATGCGGGCTCCGCGCCGACAACGGCAGGGATCCTGTTCCCTCCCGGCCGCTACCGGCTGGGAACGGGCTTGGAATTCCCCCCACGGCTTATCCGTCTGGCTGACCGATCAGGCGATGCTTGAACCCGATCCGGGCACGACCGTCTCCATGTTCAGCCAAATCTCCGCGGGGCTATATCCGATATTCGGAGGAGAAGGCCAAATCGTCGGACCGATGGACGTCCCGGAGATTTATCCGCAGTGGTTCGGCGCTTCCGGCAGCAGGAACAGCGTCATCGGCGCGATCGGCAAAAACGCCAATCTCCTAAAGCTCCAGAACAAGCTCGATTTTCGCAACGGCGAATACGTATCGATACCGGATACGGCGCCCTGTCGGGCCGCGGCTCCGGCGAAGCTGCAAGCAGCCGTCAAAGGCCCGGCGGGTAAAGCCGTATATAACTATATCGTCGTCGCGTTGGACGACACGGGCGGCATCTCGGCTCCCGCGACGATCGCCGTTAACAATGCCCCCGCCGCCATAACGCCTTCCAACGCCGTCGTATTGACCTGGTCGCCTGCAGCGAACGCGGCGGCGTACGCCGTCTACGGAAGAACCGCCGGCTCCGCCAGGCTGCTCGCGCGCGTTCAGCAGACGACCTGGACAGACCGGGGCGCGGGAGTTCGCAGCGATGCGCCCGCCGTTCCCGCGCAGCTGCCCGCCCCGGGCTCGTTCGTGGCCCGTATCGTCGGCGGCGGCGGCACGACGGAGCTGACGTTGTCCGCTTCCGCCCCGCTTGCGGTCAATAAATTTATCGAGCATGACGATACGTTGCCGATCAAACGCGCCTTGACCGCCGCCGGAACGACGGGCAAGCTCGTATTCGCGCCGGGCAATTACCCGATCTGGGACACGATCGGCGTCCAGACCGCCGCGCTTGCCGGCAACGGCAGCGTCAACCTGTTGTTTAAACCGTACGCGCCTTACGACTTGAAGCCATGCCTGGAAATATTGAACGCCAATACCGTCTTCTCCGGCATCAACGTCGGCAGCGGCCGCGAGACTTATTCTTTGAATGCGCCGACATGGGCGGATCCCGCCTTGTTCGGGGGACAATATTACGATATGTTCGTGACCGGGAGCTGCGGCATTCGGATCGTCGGCTCCGGCAGGCCATCGTTTCACGAAGTCCGCACGAGTTCGCTCAAGGTCGGCGTACTGCTCGATAACGATGTCGGTCACCTCTATTTTTACAATTGTATGCTAAGCGGACTCGTTGGCGTCTACTGCTCGCGCAATACGGGCGACTACTATTTCGAGAGCTGCGACATTACGGGCGTATTCTGCGGATTGATGTTGGGCGTTAAGTCGGTCTCCAATCACAGCGGCGGCTTCGGGGCCCAGTTGCATCGCGTTCACATGGGTTTTTCGCCCTTTTCGATCTATCAGGTCATCGACGATGCCGACTTGTACGCTTCAGTGAACTCGGTTTCGGGCCTGAGCTGTATTTTTAATACGGTGCAGCATGAGCAGATCGGCGAAGCGGCCATCAAGCTGCTGCCCAAGTCCGAATCGAATATGATCGTGACCGGCGGATTCGGTCTCAGCTGGAGCTCTTATCAGTACGCGACGCCAAGGCAGGGATGGCAATTCGCGCTGCCCGACTCCCTCCTCCCCGCCGCGCAGCGCCAGCAATACGCAGTCTGGCTCGGCACGCTCGGCAACAGCGATATCCCCCGCGGCTCCGTAACCGGCAATCTATTCGCATCGGCCGCGCCGGGCGCCCTGGGGGCGGCCAGAATCGAAAAGCTGGCGACGACGTCCGATCTGGAGGGCCTTTCCCTGGACGCTTCTTTGATCGTATCCAAGGAGCCTTTCGCAGAACTGTCGCTTAACCCGGCCACGCTGCTGCGCGATCGGACGCTGCGCGCCTTTAATCCCGTCGTGCGCGGCAACTTGCTGCAAAATCCCGAATCGCCCGCTTCTTACAAACTCGTGGGCGGCACGCTGAACGCTTCCGCAAACGCGCCCGTTCCGGTGCCCGGCGTATTTCGGGAAGAGCTCGGCCCCATGCCCGTTATCCTGCAGTTCACGCCGGCGCCCAACGCGGCGCTGTGTCAGCTTCAAATCAATTTGGCCGTCGCCTCCTACCCTTCGTCTTCTATCCCGCTATCGCTAAGTCTATGGGTATACTCGGCCTCGCAGAGCGGCATCAATGTCCGCTTGAACGCAACAGGCTCAGTCGGCACGGCGGCCGCCGTCGACAAACGCGCCTATTACAGTCAGACTGTCTATCCTCGCGGTTCCTGGTCCAAAATAACGGGCATCGACAATACGCCGACCGATCAATCCGTCGTCTACTCCTTCGTATCGCTCGAGCTTCCGCGCGATCGTCCGACTTACTTCGCGGGCCTGATGCTTTCCGAAGGCCCTTTAGCCGCCTTTTCTCCGCGCTATCATATCGCCGCCGATGACGACGTCGAGCTGGTGCGGCCGGGCGACGGGCTGGTGCTGACATCGCCGGGCGGCAATCGCTTCCGGCTTACGGTAAACGATCAAGGTCAGATAAGCATCTCGCCCGTGAATTAAATGGCCTGCGCTCGAGCCGACCTTTGTCCGCTGTAAAGGGCAAGGGTCGGCTCGAACGCATGTATATCAATTAGATACACAACGTATACTAGAAATAAAAGCGCTTTCCATCGTTAATGTGACGTTTCGTATCAACTAATGCAAATGTATCGCCAAACGTTTATCATTAAGTGACGGGATAAAAGGAGGGAATTCGTATGAATATCGGCAGCCGCATCGCCTATCTTCGTGATCAATCCGGCTGGACACAAGAAGAATTGTCCTCTTCCCTTGGCATTACCAGGGCCGCCCTCTCGCACTACGAAAAAAACAGGCGCGAACCTGATACGGAAATGCTGACCAAGCTGGCCGATCTTTTTCAAGTCTCGATCGACTATCTTGTGGGAAGAACGCACCAGCCCCAGATGACCTTAGATACCGAGGTGCGCCAGTTCACCGATCAGTTGGAGCTCTCCGATGCAGACCAGCTGCTGGAGAGCTTCGCGCTAACGATCGACGGCCGGCGGCTGTCCAAGGAAGAAGCCAAGCGCTTTATCGCTTTTATCAGAGCCGAGAGATCGCTGGGCTAACGCGTCACCTATGCAAGATACCCCGATTCCGCTCGATGCGGCCGGGGTATTTTTCTTTTTACACGGTATTCTGTTGTCTTACACGGTATTCTGTTGTCGCTCTTTCCTCTTTTCTTCCTTTTCAAACGCTTCCCATTTGCTGACGTCGATGCCAAGCTGGGTAAGAATGGTATGAATGCTAATCTCGACGGGGCTATTCCCGGACGATTCTAAGCGTGGATCCCTCTCCCTCTCCATCTCCGCACCAAAATCCCCCTCTCTGGAAAATGAAACCTAATTCAACTAATCCTTATTATAAGGGACAAGGAATGCGGAGGGTGTCGAGTGATGTATGTCGTCGAATTTTTTTTATCGCCATGTCGGGTCGAGGGAGGAATGACCCTGTCTGATCCTACCCGAGACATGCGCCGCATGTTGCGCGGGATCGACATCCGTCGCCAGGGAAGCTTCGCTTGCATCGCAGCATACAAAGTCGGCGAACCCGCGTATCGCGCGGGATTAAGGCCTTAGGCCGACTCTTGAAGCCGATTGCGTCGCAAGCCTTCTTGCGATTGCCATTCTTGCAATTCCGGTATAAAAAAGATACGGAACGAAGCGGGAACACAGGTGCTTCATTCCGTATCTTTATGTCTTAAAAGTCTGTTTTATTCCCGTTCTTCCCGCTTTTTCCGCAGTCGGAGGCTTGTGTCGATTGTCGTCATACCGCGAAAATCGTCAATTGCCGCCGACGCGCGACAAGTCGCGCATATTGGCTTCGAAGGCGGCCAGGAGCGCTTGTTCGCCGCTCAGACCTTGCGCCTTGACCTTTTCGATCTGCTCCATCATCCGCTTGTAGTCCTTCGGAATAACCTTGACGATCTTCGGCAGCACGGCTTCCCAATCGTTCAGGACGCGCTCGCCAAGCTCGCTGTCGGTATAGCGGACGTGGTTCTCGATCAAGCCGCGCACTTCGGCGATCTCGCGTTCTTCCTCGAGCGCCTCCAGGCTGACCATTTCGAAATTGCAGCGTTTGACGAAGTCGCCGTTCCAATCGACGACGTATGCGATGCCTCCGGACATGCCGGCGGCAAAGTTGCGTCCGGTGCGGCCCAGGATGACGACACGTCCGCCGGTCATGTATTCGCACCCGTGGTCGCCCACGCCCTCGACGACGACGTTCGCCCCGCTGTTGCGGACCGCGAACCGCTCGCCGGCGACGCCGCGGATATACGCCTCGCCGCCCGTGGCGCCGTAAAGCGCCGTGTTGCCGGCGATGATGTTGTCCTCGGCCTTGAAGGTCGCGGACTGCGACGGGAATACGGCCAGCTTGCCGCCCGACAGGCCCTTGCCGATGTAGTCGTTCGCGTCGCCTTCGAGCGTCAGCGTCATCCCCTTCGGAATGAACGCGCCGAAGCTCTGTCCGGCCGTGCCCACGAAGTGGAACGCGATCGTGTCTTCGGGCAGGCCGGCTTTGCCGTGGCGGCTCGTCACTTCGTGGCCGACGATCGTGCCCACGACGCGATTCGTGTTCTTGATCGGGAACGTGCCGCGCACGCGCTCGCCGCTCTCGATCGCCGGAAGCGCCGCCTGCAGCAGATGCTGCATGTCGAGCGACTCTTCAAGGCCGTGGTTCTGCGACTTGCGGTTGAAACGGAACGAGCCCTCGGGCAGCTCCGGCATATACAGCAGGTCGGTCAGATCCACGCCGCTGGCCTTGAAGTGCGAGATCGCCTTCTTCGTATCGAGGCGGTCGGTGCGTCCGACCATCTCCTCGATGGTGCGGAAGCCCAGCTCCGCCATGATCTCGCGAAGCTCTTCGGCAAGGAAACGCATGTAGTTGACGACATACTCGGGATCGCCCATGAACTTCTTGCGAAGCTCCGGGTTCTGCGTCGCGACGCCGACCGGACAAGTGTCGAGCTGGCAGACGCGCATCATGATGCAGCCGAGCACGACGAGCGGCGCGGTCGAGAAGCCGTACTCTTCGGCGCCCAGCAGCGCGGCGATCGCGATGTCGCGGCCGGTCATCATCTTGCCGTCCGTCTCCACGACGACGCGGTCGCGCAGGTTGTTCAGGATCAGCGTCTGGTGCGTCTCGGCAAGACCGAGCTCCCAAGGCAGGCCCGCATGCCGGATCGAACCGATCGGCGAAGCGCCCGTTCCGCCGTCATAGCCGCTGACGAGGATGACGTCCGCGCGTCCCTTCGCGACGCCTGCCGCGATCGTGCCGACGCCGACCTCGGAGACGAGCTTGACGTTGATGCGCGCCTTCGGGTTGGCGTTCTTCAGATCGTGGATCAGCTCGGCCAAGTCCTCGATCGAATAAATATCGTGATGCGGCGGCGGCGAGATGAGGCCGACGCCCGGCGTCGTGCCGCGAACTTCGGCGACCCAAGGATATACCTTGCGGCCCATCAGCTGTCCGCCCTCGCCCGGCTTCGCGCCTTGCGCCATCTTGATCTGAATCTCGTCGGCGTTGGACAGGTAATAGCTCGTGACGCCGAAGCGTCCCGAAGCGACCTGCTTGATCGCGCTGCGGCGGGAATCGCCGTTGGCGTCCGGAATGAAGCGCGCCGGATCTTCGCCGCCCTCGCCCGAGTTGGACTTGCCGCCGATGCGGTTCATCGCGATCGCGAGCGATTCGTGCGCTTCCTTCGAGATCGAGCCGAACGACATCGCGCCGGACTTGAACCGCTTGAAGATCGATTCGGCCGGCTCGACCTCTTCGATCGGCACCGGCGGCTGGTCGAACTTGAAGTCGAGCAGCGAACGCAGCGTCCGGATCTCCTCGTACTCGCCCTGAACGAGCGAGGAGAACTTCTTGTACAGCTTGTAGTCGTTGGACCGCGTCGCCATCTGCAGCGTGTGGATCGTCTTCGGATTGAAAAGATGATCCTCGCCGTCCTTGCGCCATTGGTAATCGCCGCCGGAGTCGAGCTCGTGCTCCGCGCCCTCTTGGGTCGCGAACGCGCGGGCATGGGCCTTCAGCGTATCGGCCGCGATCGTCTCGAGCCCGACGCCGCCGATCCGGGACGGCGTCCACGTGAAGTGGCCGTCGATCAGGTCGCCGCGCAGGCCGATCGCTTCGAAGATCTGCGCCCCGCGATAAGACTGGATCGTGGAGATGCCCATCTTGGACAGCACCTTCACGACGCCTTTATTGGCGGCCTTGAGATAGTTCTTGACGGCCTTCTCGTGCGAGATATTGCGCAGCATGCCCTGACGGATCAGGTCGTCGAGCGTCTCGAACGCCAGGTACGGATTCACCGCGCTGACGCCGTAGCCGATCAGCAGCGCGAAGTGATGCACCTCGCGCGGCTCGCCGGATTCGAGCAGGATGCTGACCTTGGTCCGCGTGCCTTGACGGATCAGGTGGTGATGGACCGTCGATACGGCGAGCAGCGAAGGGATGGCCGCATTGTCCGCGTCGATGCCGCGGTCGGACAGAATCAAAATGTTGTGGCCGTGCTTCATGACGCGGTCGACCGCGGCGCACAGGTCGTCAAGCGCCTGCTTCAAGCCCGCTTCGCCCTCGCTTGCCGGGAAGTAGATCGGCAGCGTGATCGACTTGAAGCCCGGACGATGGACATGGCGCAGCTTCGCGAAGTCCTCGTTGGACAGAATCGGCGATACGAGCCTGATATGACGGCAGCTCTCGGGCTCCGGATTGAGCAGATTGCGCTCCGGTCCGACCGTCGTGTACGTGGACGTGACGATCTCTTCGCGGATCGCGTCGATCGGCGGGTTCGTCACCTGCGCGAACAGCTGCTTAAAGTAGTTGAACAAACGCTGCGGACGGTCCGACAGCACCGCGAGCGGCGCGTCGTAGCCCATCGAAGCGAGCGGCTCGACGCCTGCGGTCGCCATCGGCTCGATGATCTTGCGCACGTCCTCGAACGAGTAGCCGAACGCCTGCTGGCGCTGCTGCACCGTCGCATGGTCGAGCTCGGGCAATTCAAGCGCCTCCGGCAGCTCCGCCAGATCGATGAGATGCTCGTTCAGCCATTCGCGGTAAGGATGCTCGGAGACGATCGCCTTCTTCAGTTCTTCGTCGGCGATGATCCGGCCTTCCTTGGTGTCGACCATCAGCATGCGGCCCGGACGCAGACGGTCCTTGAGCACGATCTCCTCCTGCGGGATCTCGATGACGCCCGCTTCGGAAGCCATGATGATGATGTCGTCCTTCGTTACGCAGTAACGCGCAGGGCGCAAGCCGTTGCGGTCGAGCACCGCGCCGATCTGGACGCCGTCGGTGAAGCCCATCGCGGCGGGACCGTCCCACGGCTCCATCAAAGTGCTGTGGTACTCGTAGAAGGCGCGCTTGTCGTCGTCCATCTGCTCGTCGTTCTGCCAAGGCTCCGGCACCATCATCATCGCGCAGTGCGCGAGCGGACGGCCGGCCAGGTACATGAACTCGAACGTGTTATCGAACTTGCCGGTGTCGGAGCCGTCATGATTGATGACCGGCTTGACCTTCTCCAGATCGGCGCCGAACAGCTCGGATTCGAACAGCGTCTGACGGGCGTGCATCCAGTTCTCGTTGCCGCGGAGCGTGTTGATCTCCCCGTTGTGGATCAGATAATGGAACGGATGCGCGCGCTCCCAGCTCGGGAACGTGTTCGTCGAGAAACGGGAGTGAACGAGCGCGATCGCGGACACGAGCGCCGGATCGTGAAGCTCCGTATAGAAATGACCGACCTGCTCCGTCGTGAGCATGCCTTTGTAAATGATCTTCTTGGAGGACAAGCTCGGCACGTAGAAGATCTCGCCGTCCGGAATGCCCGAATAGCGGATCGCCTTCTCGGCGCGCTTGCGAAGCACGTACAGCTTGCGCTCGTAGGCCAGATCGTCGGCCAGCGCAGCAGGGCGGGCGATGAACACTTGGCGCACGCACGGCTTGACGCGCTTCGCCGAGATGCCCAGCGTGCTGTCGTCGGTCGGAACCGTGCGCCATCCGATGACGGACAGGCCCTCTTCCGCCGCGATGCCTTCGAGCCGCGCTTCGTGTTCGGCGCGATGCGAATCGTCCTGCGTCAGGAATACCATGCCGACCGCGTACTGTCCCGGCTCCGGAAGGGAAAATCCTAGCGAGACAGTCTCGCGCGCGAAGAAATCGTGCGGAATCTGCAGCAGAATGCCCGCTCCGTCACCGGAATTCGGCTCGGCGCCTTGGCCGCCGCGGTGCTCCATGTTAATAAGAAGACTTAGCGCTTGCTCGACGATATCATGCGACTTCCGGCCTTTGATATGGGCGACGAATCCCATCCCGCAAGCATCCCGCTCATATTGCGGATCGTACAGCCCCTGCTTCGGGGGCAATCCGTTCACGAATTGTGTCATGATGAAGCGCAACCTTTCTATAGAAAAAATAGGGTGTCGAGAGCCAACGGTTCGACGGCGTCCGGCCGGCCAAATAAATTCGGCGAACGGCAGGCGGGATGCGGCGCGGAATAATATGATCTGCTACAATATTATTGGCAGCGCATGAACGCCCGAATAATCGAAGGAAAACGGCGAGGTAACGGGAAATCGTTCGGGATTTGCTTCGAAAATTCGTGCAAAACTAATAAATATACCTTTTTTATTGTTATGCTATTTTAACATTACAGCGTCAGCAAAGGCAATTTAATATTTTTATGAAGGCGATAATCAATGTTTGGCTGATCCCGCAGCCCGCCTTCGGGAGGAGAACGCAATGATGATTCAAGCCAAGCGCCGCTCCGCGGCGCTGCTCGTCGCCCTGACCTTGGGCGCGGCGCCGGTCTCCGCTTATGCCGCGGGCGAGCAGCCCGCGCCTTCTTCGGCCGCGCACGACGTCTTCAAGATCGTGTCGCTCGGCGACTCCGTGTCGTTGGGCTACGAGCCCGGCGTGACCCGCGCCGCGGACGTTTACGGTTATGCGGACAGGTTATATGTGAACGCGTTGCTGCGCGGACGCGCGGAGCTCGCCAACTACGGTGCGCTCGGCTTGCAGAGCGCCGGTCTGACCCGGCTGCTCGCCGGGGCGGCCGAGGGCCGCAAGCTGACGGCCGACGAGCTGCAGGACTATGCCGCTTACGCCCCCGAGGCCAAAGCACAGGCGGATGCTGTAGCCGCCGCCGCCCCCGCGCTCAAGAGCAGCCTCGCCGATGCGGATCTGGTGACGCTCACGATCGGCGGCAACGACTTTGCCGCGCTCGTCCGCGATCTCGTCGGCAAGACGGACGGCGACGCAGCGGCATCGTTCGAGACGACATTCGACGAGAAACTGAATATTTATGCAGAACAGCTGCAAGCGAACCTCCGTACCCTTCGCAGCCTGGCGCCCGCGGCGCGCATTGAAATCGCCGATCAGTATTCGCCCGTCTCCAAGATCGTCGGCGAATCGCTGTATAGCCAGCTGAACGCATCGATCGTCAAGCTGAGCGCCAAGCTCGACGAGCTCCAGATATCGCTGGCAGCGGAAGGCATCGCGGTCGACGTCGTACATATCGGCGGCGCGTTCCTGGGCAAGGAAGCGTTATACACGCACTTCAGCCCCGTATTCGGCGTGACCGACATCCACCCGACCCAAGCCGGCTACGAGACGATCGCGCGAGCGTTCGCGGCGCCGCTATGGCCGGAGTATACGGAGGTCGCCCCTTCGGACAAGGCTGCCAATCCAGCGCCGGCCGTCTATATCAAAGGCAAGCTGCTCGCGACGCAGAACAAGCCTCAGCTGAAGAGCAACACGACCTTCCTCGCGTTAAGCGACGTCGCGGCGGCCACCGGCGCCGAGCTGCAGTGGGACAACAAGACGAAGACCGCCACCTTCAAGCAAAACGGCCGCATCGTCAAGCTTACGATCGGCGCGAAGACGATCGAGGTCGGCGGCGCGAAGCAAGCGCTGAACGTGCCCGCATATTTGCAGACGGTCGGCAAAGTAAGCAAAACGTACGTCCCGCTCGCCGCGATCACTCAAGGCCTGGATTACCAAGTCGTCTACCAGGCCAAGCTGCATACGGCATTTATTAATTCCTGATAGCGTTCCTTAAACGTCCGCGATTGATTCGCGGGCGTTTTTGATTGTTTTCGAATGCACCGCCCCCCTACCGCACCTCACGCACCGGTTCACGAGCCTGGAGAGTAACTTTTTACCTTTATAGCACCTTTTGGACCGGTGCGCGAGCCTGGAGAGTAACTTTTTGCCTTTACAGCAACTTTTGGACCGGCTCGCGTGCCTGGAGAGTAACTTTTTGCCTTTACAGCACCTTTTGGACCGGTACATGAGCCTGTAGAGTAACTTTTTTCCTTTACAGCACCTTTTGGATCGGTTCGCGTGCCTGTAGAGTAACTTTTTGCCTTTACAGCAACTTTTGGACCGGCTCGCGTGCCTGGAGAGTAACTTTTTGCCTTTACAGCGCCTTTTGGACCGGACCGGTTCGCGAGCTGGAGAGTAACTTTACTAACCTTCCATGCTTTACGAAGTAGCGCCCCCCGCGTTTCTCCGCGAACTAAAACGAAAACGCGCAAGCCGCAGGAAGGCCGCCTTCAGTCCCTTCGGACCGGAAGCGGCCTTCCGCAATGCCTGCGCCGTTACTTCACTTTAACGCGCACGTTGACCGTTTTCCCGCCGTAGGCGGCTTTGACGGTCACGCTGCCTTTGCCGACGGCGGTGACGACGCCGCCGGTCACCTTCGCGACCTTGGTGGACGAAGCGGTCCAAGCGGAGAACGCGGTCACGTCCAGCGTTCTTCCATTCTCGTAGACCGCCGTCACCTTGACCGAGTCCGTCGCGCCTATGGCCAGTTCCAGCGACGTGTCCGATACGGTGAGCTTCGTCAGCTTCGCCTTTACGGTCACCGGAACGCTTAACGACTTGCCCTGGTACTTGGCCGTCAGCTTGGTCGCGCCTTCGGCGAGCGACTTCGCGGAGCTGCCCTTGACCGCGGCGATCGTCTCGTCCTCGGACGTCCAGACCATGCGCGAGCTTAGGTTGATAAGCTTGCCTGACTTCGTCTTGCCGGTCACCTTGACGCTCTGCGACTTGTTCAGCGTGAGCGACAGGGCGGACGGCTCGATCGTGTAGCTCACGTACTCTTCCTCGACGGTAGCCGTTACCTTGATCGTCTTGTTCAAATAAGTGCCGGTCAGCGTCGTCTTGACCGCCACCAAGCCCTTCAGGGACGCATCCTTGACGAGCACGCTCGTGGAGGCAGACTTCCAGACGATGTCCGCGCTGATATCGGATTCGTCGCCGTCTTCATAGACCGCGGTTACCTTCGGCAGCGATACCGTCTGGCCGATGATCAAGCTTACGTTGTCTTGTTCAGGCAGCAGCGTAAGCACTTTTTTGCTGACCGTCACTTCAAGCGTGTCCGTGAAAGAGGAAACCGCACCGTTGGACACCGTCGCGGTCAGCGTCGCCTTGCCCGATTTTAGCGCCGTCCACTTGCCTTCGTCGTCGATGCTGACGACGGTATTGTCCGAGGACGTCCACTTCGCCAGCTTGCTCACGTCCGCCGCGGAATCGTCCAATGCCGTGCCCTTCACCTGCGGCAGATCGCCGGTGTCGTCGACGTATACTTCCAGCTTGTCCTTCGCGAGCTCGATCTTGCTCACCGTCGGGTAAACCGTAACGGAAAGCTCTTTGACCACGCTCTTGTAAGTGAGCTTGATCGTCGCCGTGCCCTTGCCGCGCGGCGTGACCGTAGCCTTGGCGCCGCTGCCGCTGACGGAGATGACGTTCAGGTTGGTGGATTCCCACTGTGCGCCTGCAAGATCCAGATCGACGACCGAGCCGTTGATCGTCTTGGCCGTGATCTCAAGCGGCGCGCCCGACAGCGCCAGATGCTGCGCCGCGCTCGGCGTGAAGAGGATCGCCTCGAACGGCGTGCGCACGGCGATCGTGGCCGTAGCCGATACGCCGAGATAGGTCGCGGTAATCGTCGCGGTGCCCGCCGCTACCGGCGTCACCTTGCCGGTCTCGTCCACGGTCGCGACCGCTTCGTTGCTGCTCTTCCAGGTCGCCTTGCCCGTCACCGTCTCGTCACTGCCTGACGTGTTCTTCGCAGTCGCGGCGAGCGTCTTCGCAGCTTCGCCGACCTGCATCTCGTAAGGACCCTTGACGCCGGCGCCGTCCGCGATGGACATCGACTTGTAAGGCGACGTCGCCGTCAGCTCGATCGTATCCGTACGGCCCTGGTATTTGGCCGTAATCGTCGTCTTGCCGGCCGCGTTGATCGTCAGCTTGCCCTTGTCCACGCTGACGACGGACGCGTCCGAGGAGGTCCAGGTCGCCTTGTCGGTCAGGTCGTCCAAGTCGCTGCCGTTGACGCCTTTGGCTTTGAGCAAGATGTCCTGGCCGAGCTGAACGTCCAGCTTGTCGGCCGCGTCGGTCGAAGCATTCCCGACGCGAAGCTTAAGCTCGGAGTAGTGATACTTCGCGGTGAGCGTCACGCTCGCCGAGTAGCCCTGGTATTTGCCGGTGATGACGACATTGTTCGCTTCGCCCGTCGCGGTCACGACGCCCTTGGAGACGGAGACGGCCGAATTGGACGATACCCATGTCGCATCGTTCGTCACGTTGGTCGTCGAGCTGCCGCCGGACGAGCTGTCCGTCGTCGTGGCCCACAATAGAAGGACAAGGGAGCCGTCGTCGACGTAAATCGTCTTCTCGATGTCGCTCAGCTCGTCCAGCTTGACGGACGTAACCGTGGTCGCGGCCACCGCCGCCCCCATGGAGCTCAGCAGCCCCGTGAACAATAGTACGGCCATAAGCGCCGCCGTCAGCCGTCCCGCTTTCGAGATCCGGCTTCTTGACGGTCTTTGGGTCATCATCATTTTTTTGTTCGTGCCTCCTAATCTGTTTTCCGGTGTTGGCAAAAAAGGACAGTCTTATCTTCAATAACGGCTTGCGCGGCGCGTAAATGAATAAAATCGAGGAAAATAGGGACATAAGTCGCAAAAAACGCATGACAAACGCGTGGCGGTTAAAAAAGGGGAAGGTCGATTACGTACGCGAAAACGATTGCTTGCAGATCAACGTGAAGGCGCAGAAAAAACCGGCGATCGAACGATCGCCGGGAAGGGCTCGTTTACCATATCTCGACCGGACCGCGCCTTCGGCCGACAATGAGGACGCTCAGCCGTGCGCAGCGCCAAGCTGCTGAGGGATCGGCTTCATCTTGCGCGCGCGAAGCGCGAACAATCCGATCGTCAAGGCGACGAATACCGCGGCAAACATCGCCAGATCGAGCAGCTGTTCGCCGATCGCCGCGCCGGAGCGGCCGGCCAGCGCGAGCCGCAGCGCTTCGATCGCGTGCGTCATCGGCACCCAATCGCCGACGGCCTGGAGCCAGTGCGGGAGCAGCTCCTTCGGATACGTGCCTTCGCTCGCTGCCAGCTGGAGCGTCAGAAGCACGATCGCGACGAAGCGGCCGACCGTATCGGCGAGCGACACGAGGAATTGCACGATCGTCATGTACGTGAGCGCGATGACCGCGCTGATGCCGTAAAAAGCGGCCACGTTCGGCACCTTGAGTCCGATGCCGTAGATCAGCACCGTGTCCGCGAGCGCCACCTGCAGCAGTACGACCGGCGCGAACAGCAGCAGCTTGGACAGGTACCAGGCAAAGCCGCTCTTCACTTTGCCGGCCGCGTCGCGCAGTGGCAGGATGACGGTCGACATGAGGACGCCGACGTAGAGCCCCAACGCCAGGAAGTAAGGCGTCATGCCGGTTCCGTAGTTCGGCACGTCCGCCAGCTTGTGCGCCTGGATGCCGATCGGATCGGCGAACATGTCCGCCTGCCCGTCGCCGCTCTTGACGGCGCCCGCTTCCTTGGAAGCGTCCTGCAGCCTGGCGCCCAGCTCGCTCGAGCCGCTCTCCAGCTTATGCAGGCCGTCCTCGAGCGAAGCGGAACCGCTTGCCAGCTGCTTGGCGCCGCTCTGCACCGCGACCGCGCCCGAGCTCGCGCGCTGGATGCCGCTCGCGAGCGTCCCCGCTCCCGACGCCAGCTTGCTCGCGCCGTCGGACAGCTGCGCAGCGCCGCTCTCCGCAGCGCCGAGCTTGGCGCCGAGCTGTCCGAGCCCCCCCGCGCAGCGCGGAAGTGCCGGCATGCAGCTGCTTCGCCCCCGCAGCCAACTGCTGCTGGGCGGCCGACAGCCGCGCCGCGCCGGCCTCGGCCGAGACCGCGCCCTGCTTCGTTTGCGCGGCGCCTTCCGCCACGCGCTGCGAAGCCGCGGCCAACTGCTGCGCGGTCGCGTCGTCCGGATGAGCCGCGGCGTACTGCTTCAGGCGCTCGGCCAGCTGTCCCGCGCCGTCGGCGACCTGCGCCGTGCCGTCCGCCAGCTGCCCGGCGCCCGCCGCCAGCTGTCCGGCGCTATCCGCGAGCTGCCCGGCTCCCGTCTCCAGCTTGCCGGCCCCCGCGTCGGCCTGCACAGCGCCCTCCGACAGCTTGGCTTGGCCGGCCGCAAGCTGCTTCAAGCCGTCGTCCAGCTTCGCGGATCCGCTCGCCAGCGCGCCAGCGCCGCTCTTCAGGCTAGCGGCGCCGCTCGTCAACTGACCGAAGCCCTGCTGGAGCTTGAGCGTGCCGTCCGCCAGCTTCGTCAGATTGTCGTGCAGCGTCTTGGCCCCGCCGGCGGCGGACTTCGCGCCGTCCGTCAGCTTCCCGGCGCCTTCGGCGGCCTCGCCGAAGCCGCTGGCCGCTTCGCCCACCGACTCGAGCGCGGCCTTGGCATACGCCTTCGTGACCTCGCGGCTCACGTCCGCCTTCAGCTTGTCGGCTGCCGACTCGCCGATCCGGCTGGTTAAATAATTCCAGCCGTCGTCGACGTAATACTGGACGTCCGCCTGCTGCGGCGTTTCGTCCTGAAGCGTCGCCGTCTTCGCGGAGAAATCCGCCGGCACGACGAAGGCCAGCGCGTAGCGATGATCGGATAGACCGTCCAACGCGTCCTTTTCATCCGTGAACACCCATTTGAACGCCGCGCTTTTTTTCAGCTCGCCGACCAGATCGTCGCCTACCGCCAGCTTTTGCCCGTTCAGCGCAGCGCCTCGATCCGCATTGACGACCGCGACCGGCATCCGGTCCAGCTTGCCGTAAGGATCCCAGAACGCGCCGATCAGCATGCCGCTGTACAGGAGCGGAATCAGGGCGAGTCCGAATATCGAGATCATCGCCATCTTGCTGCCCTTAAGCCTTTTGAATTCGCCCGCAATGACGCCGCCCGCAGCCTTGAATTTATTCAAAGTTCATCTCTCCCTAAAAAAAAACGATAATCATCATCCCTAATACATAATGACCAAAATTCCCATTTGGTCATTATTAACCAAAAAAAGAAGCGATCACTTGACCGCCAATCCTTCCAGGCAGTAAAAACGGAAATGCGCGAGCACCTGCTCCGCATCCAGCGGCTCGTGCAGATGGCCGCCTTCCGCCGTGAGCGCCAGATACATTTTGAGCATCATATAAGCCGTAAGCGCCGGATCGGACTGCCGCACCTCGCCCTTCGCGATGGCCTCGCCGACATGCCCCGCAATATAGGCGATGATCGAGCGCTCGATCGCCTCAAGTCCGCCGTTCGCCATCGGCGTGCCGAACTCCCTGACCTCCTGCGAGAGCTTCACGACCAAGCCATGCCGGTCCCGGTAAGCGAGCACCTGCTGGAGAATGCGCAGCAGATTGTCGGCAAAAGGAAGCGCCGGATCGAGCGTCCGCTCGGCGACCGCCTTCAGCTCGGCGATCAGCTCCCTTACGATCTGCTCGAACAATTCTTCTTTGTTGGCGAAAAAAGTGTAAATCGTCCCCTTGCCCACGCCCGCGGCCTTGGCAACCTGGTCCATCGTCGTCGCCTTGTAGCCGAACGCGGCAAACGAACGCGCAGCCGTCTCAAGCACCTGCTTGCGCCGGTCCGTCGACTTGCGGTCGGTCGTCAGGTCCACTGCCGGTCCCCTCCCATTATAAAAAATGACCAAAATAACAATCCGGTCATTTCGTTCTATCAGGAACTATATCACATCCGCCCGCCGCAATCAACGTCGTCATGGCAAGGGGACCGTGCGATGCGCCCGACAGATCGGCGGGTGACCCGGTCGAAGCGCTTGCGCGCGCTTTATTTCCTATTCCCGATGGACGTTCCGAGAAGAATGCGCGCCTGCGCTCACCCCGCCGCGTATCATCGGCCGAGACCGTAATCGGTCCCGAGCGTATCCAGACACTGCAGACACTGCTCCGCCCAGCGCCGCATCCGGTCCATTCTGCGAACCTCGGCTTCCCATGCCGCGGCGAGCGATTCCCGGTAAGCGGGCACCTCCCCCGGCATAAGGAACGGCGTCTCTCAGCATCACCCATACCTTCTCCCGTTCCGCCGAAGCTCTCCGCTCGTGGAACAGCGCCGCGTCCGGATCGTAAGCGCTGTGCAGGTCCCCCTGCTGCGGATGCCGGAGCACCGCCATGATCTCGACAAGCGCCCGACGCTCGTCGACGCTTGCAATCTTTCCTATATATTGTCCGGTCTTGTGTTCCGCCTTGACGAATTGTCCTTCTGTCAGCATGGATCCAGCCTCCCGTTATGTGCTTGCCCCCATTGTACACCGAGCCGCGGCCGGAATGCATGGCGAAGCTGGCGATTTTTGTTCGAAGCCAGTAAAAGCTGTAAACGTTCTCTGACGGACTTGTACGGGAGCTTCCATTTCGCGTAATATGGTAGTAGGTAAAGTGGGGGGATCTCTTCCGATGCGCAAAAAACGAATTCTACTGCTCTCCGAAGGCTTCGGCACCGGACATACGCAGGCGGCTTACGCTCTATCCGTAGGGCTTAGACAGTTGTCGCCGCGCGTGCAGACGAGGGTCATCGAGCTGGGGACGTTCCTGAACCCCGTCATCGGACCGCTCATCCTGTCCGCCTACCGCAAGACCGTCAGCAAGCAGCCCAAGCTGGTCGGCAAGCTGTATCGCGGCCACTATCACAAATCGCTGAACAGACTGACCCGCTTCGCGCTGCACCGCCTGTTTTACAATCATGTGTCGGACGTCGTGCGTCAGTTGAAGCCCGATATGATCGTATGCACGCATCCATTTCCAAACGCGGTGGTCAGCCGGCTCAAGCGCCTGGGCCTCGACGTGCCGCTCTATACATTGATTACGGACTACGACGCGCACGCCACCTGGACCAATCCCGAGGTGACCGCCTATCTCGTCAGTTCGCCGACCGTGCGCAGCAGGCTTGTCTCTCAGGGGGTGGCGCCTTCGCAGGTGGTCGTCACCGGCATACCGGTCCATCCGAACTTCTGGCATCCGCACGACCGCGCCGAGATTCTGTCCCAGTTCAAGCTCTCTGACATGCCGACGGTGCTGGTGATGGGCGGGGGCTGGGGGCTGATGGCCGAGGAGCAGATGGTCGAATACATGACCTCGTTCGCCGACAAGGTGCAGCTCATCATCTGCATGGGCAGCAACGACAAAGCCAGGGAAAAGCTGATGGCGGAGCCGCGGTTCCAGCATCCGAACATCAAGGTGCTCGGCTTCACGAAGGAAGTATCCAAGCTGATGGACGTCTCGGACCTGCTCGTCACGAAGCCTGGCGGCATGACCTGCACCGAAGGGATGGCCAAGGGCATCCCGATGCTGTTCTACGAGCCGATCCCGGGCCAGGAGGAAGAAAATCTCGAATACTTCGTCACCCACGGCTTCGGCGAGCCGCTGACGTCGACGGATACGATCGATCGCTGGTTTCGCCTGATCCAGGAGCCTTACGCTTCGGACCAGCACAGGGGCAACCTGCTTGCGCTTCGCAACGCGGAGTACAACCCGGCCAAATGCTCGGAGGCCGTCCTGTCCCTGCTGCTGGAGGATGTCGCGCCGGCGGCGGAATGATCCATCTTCATGAAAACAGCCTGGACGTCCGAGGACGTCAGGCTGTTTTTGCGTTGGCACTATAGCGCGCTGCCGCCGAACAGGAAGCGGTACTCCCAGTGCTTGCCCACGATGCTGTCGACGCGCACGCCGCCCGAGGCAACGGAGTACGTCTGCAGCACCTCGCCGTTTCCGAGATAAATTCCCGTGTGGGTGACGGTCTCGCCGAATGGCTGCTTCCCTTCGTACGCCGAAGGCTTGGAACCTTTGTAGCTCATAAAAAAACATGACATCGCCGCGCTTGAGCCGATGCCAGTCGGTCGTCACGCCGTGCGCTTTGTCCCGTACGTAGGCCGCCTGCTTGCGCGAGTCCGCCGGCAGCACTAGACCGAGCGCGTCCTTGAAAGCTTGCCTGACGAAGTCCGAGCAATCGAACGTATCGGTGTTGCCCCGGTCGGAACCGTACTCGTAGGGCGTGCCGAGGTATTTCATGCCGGCGGCGATCACGGCTTCGACGGCTTTCGAAGCGTTCGATGGTAATGGCGTCGGTGTCGGTGTCGGCGTTGGTGTCGGTGTCGGTGTCGGTGTTGGTGTTGGTGTTGGTGTCGGCGTTTGGGCTGCGGCGTTCAGACGAATGTAAGCGTCCGAGGTGCTTACGTAGCCCGACACGCCTGCGGCATCCTGAACCGCATACCAGTAGCCGTTAGGCTGGCCGGTCACGACGACGGTTTCGCCGGCTTTCAAATAGCGGATTCTGTCCCCCCGAAGTGGAAGGTTGCGTTCGAAAGTTGACGGACGAAACGATCGTTGCCGTCTGCGCCAGCGTTGGCGTCGAGGTTGGGATCGGCGTCGGTGTTGCAGAAGGTGTCGGCGTGGGTATGGATGTCGGCAGTTGGGGAGGCGACTGCGCAGGCACGCCGCCGTTCAAACTTATGTATTCATCGGAGGAGCTCACGTAGCCTTCGACGCCGCCCGCATCCCGAACCGCGAACCAATAAGCGTTCGGCGCTCCGGTGACGACCAAGGCTTCGCCCGGTTTCAGCATGCGGATTTTGTCGCCTGAAGTGGAGGGCTTCGTTCGGAACGTCACGGTTGACTTGACGGTTGCGGTTCGCGACGGCGCGGCGGGCGCGTTCGTTATTTTAATGTACTTTTCGTTCGACGACACGTATCCGGTCTTGCCGGCGGCATCCCGTACCTGCAGCCAATAATCGTTAACCGTCTGCAGCAGCGTCACCGACTCGCCCGCCTTCAGATACCGCAGCAGATCGCCGTTCGTGCTCGGCGCCTCCCGAAGGCTGACCGTCGATACGATCTCCGCGGTGCCCGACTGCACCGAAGCCGCCGAGGCCGGTCCCGGCACGGCCGCCGTCAGCATCGTCGCCAGCGCCAAACTTGCCGCCCACCCTTTTTTTGCTCATGCCAACGCCTCCCATGTTGATTAATGGAGAAAGATGTCGAATCTCCCACCGCCTCATTATAAAAGGGGACTCGATCCGCTCCTATCATGCGGAATGCTCAGGACAGACCGGATAGATAGGAGAACAGTTCCATGGGCGCATAGGAAAAAAGATGCAGGGCCATTGCCGCCCAACATCTTCCGATTTTTGTTTTCATTTATTTACCAGTTTTAAAATTAAAGCAAATGGGTATTATGCGCGTCAGAAAAGCCGTATGGTCATGCCAAAACCGACCGAGGCGCCTTGACGGACTTGACGGGCTTGACGGGCTTGACGGGCTTGACGGGCTTGACGGACTTGACGTCTTCGTGTTCGCGGCCTGTATCCAATAGCTGTTGAAACGCATTTATTTTCTTTAATCACAACGTTATTGGGCCAAATAAGTGTTGAAACGCAATTAATTTCTCACTTTCGAGCGTTTTGACCCGGTCTTGAACCAATTAAATGCGGTTGAACACTTATTTTCTCCCCAGCCCCGATCAGCGCGCCGATTAACTGCTTTTCAACACTTATCGCTCCCGGCTTCCGATTCCCGATTCCGATATCCCGGGTTATCCGTGTCTAGATCGAGCACAATCGCGCTTGGTCTTCTACTGGAACATCCAACTACAAAAAACTAGTTAGTTTCTAACCGAGACTTCATCGTCCGCGCGATGGCGCTGGATAGCTAGTTTGTTCCTAACCGGGACTTCGGCGGCGGGGCGATGGCGCTGGATAGCTGGATTGTTCCTAACCGAGACTTCATCGTCCGCGCGATGGCGCTGGATAGCTAGTTTGTTCCTAACCGAGACTTCATCGTCCGCACGGTGGCGCAGGATAGCTAGTTTGTTCCTAACCGGGACTTCATCGTCCGCGCGATGGCGCTGGATAGCTAGTTTGTTCCTAACCGAGACTTCATCGTCCGTGCGATGGAGCAGGATAGTTAGTTTGTTCCTAACCGAGACTTCATCGTCCGCGCGATGGAGCAGGATAGCTAGTTGGTTTCTAACCGAGACTTCATCGTCCGCGCGATGGCGCAGGATAGCTTGTTTGTATCCTAACCGGGACTTCATCGTCCGCGCGATGGCGCTGGATAGCTAGTTTGTTCCTAACCGAGACTTCATCGTCCGTGCGATGGAGCAGGATAGCTAGTTTGTTCCTAACCGAGACTTCATCGTCCGCGCGATGGAGCAGGATAGCTAGTTGGTTTCTAACCGAGACTTCATCGTCCGCGCGATGGCGCTGGATAGCTTGTTTGTTCCTAACCGGGACTTCATCGTCCGCGCGGTGGCGCAGGATAGCTAGATTGTTCCTAACCGGGACTTCGGCGGCGGGGCGATGGCGCAGAATAGCTAGTTTGTTCCTAACCGAGACTTCATCGTCCGCGCGATGGCGCTGGATAGCTAGTTTGTTCCTAACCGGGACTTCGGCGGCGGGGCGATGGCGCTGGATAGCTAGTTTGTTCCTAACCGGGACTTCGGCGGCGGGGCGGTGGCGCAGGATAGCTAGTTTGTTCCTAACCGAGACTTCGGCGGTGGGGCGGTGGCGCAGGATAGCTAGTTTGTTCCTAACCGAGACTTCATCGTCCGCGCGATGGCGCTGGATAGCTAGTTTGTTCCTAACCGAGACTTCGGCGGCGGGGCGATAGCGCTGGATAGCTAGTTTGTTCCTAATCGGGACTTCGGCGGCGGGGCGGTGGCGCAGGATAGCTAGTTTGTTCCTAATCGGGACTTCGGCGGCGGGGCGATAGAGCAGGATAGCTAGTTTGTTCCTAACCGGGACTTCGGCGGCGGGGCGATGGCGCTGGATAGCTAGTTTGTTCCTAACCGGGACTTCGGCGGCAGGGCGGTGGCGCTGGATAGCTAGTTTGTTCCTAACCGGGACTTCGGCGGCGGGGCGACAAGCGTCTCCGATTGGCTATTCGCCCGATCCGGTCAAAGGCTTGCCCACCGAGATCGCGCCTTCCTTTTCCGCGAGCGCCAGAAACAGGGGCCGCTCCTCCGGCGTCCGGTTCGGCGCGTGGATCGCCAGCGCACGCCGGCCGTCGAACAGGCGGAACACCATGCCGTGTCCGCCGTCGTCGCGGTAGAGCGCGTCCGGCTGATGCGTCCACGGGCCCAGGATGCCGCCGCTTTCCGACCTGGCGACGCCGAGCGCGTACGTATTGTCGATGAAGCTGGCCCAGAGCATATACAAGCTCCCGTCGTCGCCGCGGAACAAGAACGGTCCGTCGGTCACGTAGTTGACCGCATCCGGATAGCGCGGCGATACGAACGGCGTCGTCCACGGCGCCTCCGAAGCGCGGAACAGCGTGACCGGATCGCCTGCTGCTTGCGATAGATCCGCGGCCAGCCGAACCGCGCACACTTCTCCGTCCCCGATCTGCTGCCACTCGTGGCAGAAAACCATCCACGGATCGCCCGCCTCATCCACGAACAGGCTGCCGTCGAGCGAGCTCCACGCTTCCGGCGTGACGGGTCCGGCGCTCAGCGGCGCGAACGGGCCAAGCGGACGCTCCGCGGCGAGCGCGGCCGTGCCGAGCCGGCCGTTGTCGTTGCGGCGGAACGTCGCGAACATATAGTATCGTCCTTCGTACGCGTAAACCTCCGGCGCCCAGAAATTCGCGTCGGCGAAAAAATCCGCCGGCGGCCGGAATACCGGATGCGGCCCTTCCCAATTTTCCAGGTCTTTGCTGACATAAGCGTCGAAGCCCGTTCCCGGTCCCCAGATGTTTTTGTCCGTGCTGCCGAACAGGCAGTACTTGCCCTCTTCCTCCAAAGGCAGCACGAACGGATCGCGAATCTGTATGTCTTTTGTTTTCCAAACGGATTTTGAATCGGATTTCAGCTCGGATTTCAACTCGGACGAGCCTCCTTATTCGTAAGCGGGATAAACGAGCCCGACATCGCGCACGGACTTGAAGCCGCCGTCCTCGTAGGCGAGCAGCTCGTTGCCCTTGACCCTGAAGGGCACGGCTCGCCCTTTCCACGTGAGTTCGCCCTCGACGGCGCGCGCGCTCATGCCGAGCAGCCCGGTCAGCCGGCCCTCGCGGTCCGTGATCGCGCGGACGCCGGAGGGGGAAGGTCATCCACGGACGCTCGTCTCTGAACACGTACGAAGTCTCGCGCGTATTGACCAGCTCGTAGACGGCACCGTCCACCGTACGGCCGTAAGCCGTCTCGCCCGCCGGCGATTCGCCGTGGTCTCTCGCGTCGGGCAGCAGACCCGTGAACCACAGCTCGCCGCCCGGCGACGGCAGGATGCCGCACAGCCGCTCGACGTAGTCGAGCAAACACAGAATCGACGGCGAGTAGGCTTCGGTGAAGCCGGCTTCCCCCCGTCCAGGGACTCACCGTCTGCGCGAAGCGGGGCGCGCCGGCGAAGGCAGCAAGAATCGGCTGCATCGCCCAAGTCAGCTCGACATGGCGGCCGTGATGCTCGAATGCGTGCGGCGCGCGGATCAGGCTCAAGTAATTGGACGATCCGGCCCAGGTGTTGTAGCTGGAGAACGGATCGAACCGCGGGTCGTCCATCGCGATCGAGGTGAACGGATATTTGGCGAAAAACTTTCTCGTATTGAGCAAATAACGCTCCAGCATTTCGTCGAAAAAAGCGCGGTCGCCGACTTCGCACGCCAGGACGCGTAGCAGAACGTCGGACTGCACCCGAACCCAACGCCCGTGGCGGTCGCGGTCGTAGAAAAAATAGTCCGCGCCGTCGAAACACTCCCGGAACAAGCTTTCCAGGCTCGCGCCCGCCTTCTCCCGCCACACGTCGCCCGACTCGCCCAGTTCCTCCGCGATCCGGGCCAGATACAGCCGCTGGCAGTAGACGTTGGCCGTCAGGTCCGGCGCGAGAAAAGGCAGCACCGGCGAATCGGGATCGCACCGGGCGGCATCGCCCAGGTAAGGCGCATCCGGCGCGTGCCAGAAGCGCGGGGACAGGTCGTGCCCCGTATCGAAGGCGCTGAACGCCTCCACGCAGCCGGTGCCGCGCGTGTCGCGGTTCGCCGCGAGCCAGCCGTCGTAACGCGCCATCGCGTCGTACATTTCCCGCAAAAACGCCTTGCCCCCTCCACGGCTTCCGCCATGAAGCGCATAATGGTTCCATACGCTGCGCGCGAGCGGCGTGACGAGCTGGATCTGCCTGAAGGACGGGCCGTTATCCGTCAGCTTGTACGGGAACAAGCCGTCCGGGCGCTGATGCCGCGCGAACGACCGGTAGGTCGCCTCCGACACCTCCGGCAGGAAGCGGGAGAGCAGCTCCGCGTTGATCGTCCCCGTGCTCTCCAGCCAGCAGCCGCAGTAGATGCCGCCCTCCTGCAGGATCGGATCGCCGCCTCTCGTCGGCTTGATGCACGACATCAGCTGGCGCATCGCCTCGTAGTAGACCCCTTCCAGCCGTCCCTCCGACGCCGCGAATGCGACGCCCGATTGCCGCAGCGCTTCGGGAATGAGACCCTTCCCTTCGCCCCCGTCCGCCTGACGCAGCCCTCTCAACTTGTCGAGCAATCGTTCCGCTTGCATGACCATCCTGCTACCGCCCCGCTTTCATCAAATCGGAATCCCCCGCGACCGCGAGCCGGCGATGAGGGCCGACCCGCAATGGCGGGGGGATTATTCGCGAATCTAGGCCCGCGTCCTCGCATCCTGGCCCGCAGCCGCGATCCCGGAACGCATCCGGTCCGTCGGCGCCGCGGCGCAGGACGCTTTTTCGCCGTCAGGAATTGCTGTTGCTGTTAAAGATCTTGACCGTTCCGCTATAGAATTCGGCGACCGCCTTCTCCACGCTTTCCTTGCCGAAGCCGATCTTCTGCACCGTGTTGTCGGACAGCTTGATGAACTCCGCGTTGCCCGGCGGGTTGTAGCTGATCGCGAACGGCTCTTTCTTGTTCGCCTCGGAGACGCGGCTCGTGTAGTCGTATACGATCTTGTCGGCCGCGTCCGCGTCCGCCTTCAGCGCTTCCCGGCTCGCTGCCGTCACCGGCACGCCGCGGTTGTTGCCGAGAATTTTCGCCGCCTCGGGATCGTTGATCCAGAAATTCATGAACTTGGCGACCTCGGCCGGATGCTCCGTCTTGCCGTAGCCCGAGAGGCCCTGGCTCGATTCGAAGACGACGCCCGTCCCCTTCGGACCGCGAGGCACCTGCACCATCGTCAGCTCGTCCTTCGTCGTGCTCTGGAACGAAGCCAGCATGTTGGAAGGGAGCAGCGTCATCGCGACCTTGCCGGTGATGACCAGCGACTTGCTGGCGTCCGTAGGCGGACTGGACACCTGCAGGTCGGGCGTCACGACGCCGCCGGCTTTGGATGCCTTGTCCCAGTATTGGAACCACGGCAGCAGGTCGGCTTCCTCGAAGCCCAGCTTGTTGTTCGCCATGTCGTATAGCTGCTTGCCGTTTTGCTTCAGATAGATGTCCAGGCTGTCGGTCGTGAAGTTATAGGTGCCGTAGTAGCCTTTGCCCAGCTTGTCGGAGATTTCCTTGCTGATGCGGGCGAAGTCGTCCCAGTTCCAGCCGTCCTGCGGCACTTCGACGCCGGCCTTTTCGAACATCGTCTTGTTGATGACGATGCCGCGGGCGTTCGCGCCGGCCGAGATGTGCACCAGCTTGCCGCCGATCGTGCCGTACTCCACCATCGTCGTGTCCATGTCGGACAGGTTCAATTCCTTGTCCTTGTACGGTCCCAGATCGAGCAGCACGCCCTTGTTGGCGTAGTCGACCACGTTGCCGCCCAGGAAGAAAATGTCCGGCGCGGTACCTGAGGCGAGCTGGGTGTTCAGCTTGTCGAAATAGCCGTCCGAAGGCCCGAATTCGCCGGTGATCGTGATGCCCGGATTTTTTTGCTCGAACAGCTCGATCGCCTTGTTCGTCAGGTCGGCGCGCTTCTGGTCGCCCCACCACATCATGCGCAGCTCGACCGGCTTTTGGTCTCCGCCCGCGCCGCCCGCATTGCTCGAGCCTGCCGGCGAGCCGGAGCCTGCCGCGTTATTTCCTGCACCTGCGCCGCCCGAGTTGCCGCAAGCGCTGAGCGCGACCGCCATGGCGGTTATCGCGATCGGTAGCCATCTTTTTTTTCATCGTGAGCTCTCCCCCTAATCGTTTTTGAAATGAGAAGCGGTTACAATGCTCATCCTACTTGGATTCGCCGGCCGCTTGAATGTCATTCCTTCGGCTGTTCGCTATCAATTTTTTCAGGCGGCCCGGATCGCGAGTCGCGTTCACTTCAGGCCCGTCGTCGCGATGCCGTCCAGGAAATAACGCTGGAAGATCAGGAAGATCAGCGTGATCGGCACGAGCGACAGCACGGAGATCGCCATGAGCGCGCCCCAATCCGACGTGCCCGACGGGTCGAACAAAGCCCGGATGCCGAGCTGAACCGTGAACAGCTTGATATCGCTCAAATAGATCATTTGGCTGAAAAAGTCGTCCCACGTCCAGATGAAGGTGAAGATCGCGGTCGTGATGAGCGCGGGCGCCAGCAGCGGCATGATGATGCGAAAGTACAGCTTTTGCTGGCTGCAGCCGTCGATCGTCGCGCTCTCGTCGAGCTCCTTCGGGATGCCGCGGATGAATTGGACCATGAGCAGGATAAAAAACGAATCGTGCGCCAGCCACTTCGGCAGAAACAGCGGCAGGTACGTGTTGATCCAGTGCAGCTCGCTGAAAATGATGTACTGCGGCACGAGCGTGACATGGTACGGCAGCATGATCGTCACGAGCATCATGGCGAACCAGATCTTTTTTGAACCGGAACTCGAGCCGCGCGAACGCATAAGCCGCGAACGAACAGGTAATGATGTTGCCGAGCACGGCCAACACGGAGACCAGCGCCGAGTTGCCGAAGAAGCGGGCGAACGTGATGCCCTGGAAGCCTTCCCACCCGTTGCGGTAATTATCGAGCGTCCACGTGGACGGCCAGAGGCCCGTATTCGTGAAAATATCCTGATTCGGCTTGAACGAGCTCGCGAGCAGCCACAGCACCGGGTACAGCATCGCGAGACCGATCACAACGATGAGCAAGTGCCGCAATCCGCTGCCGGAGTAGCGTCTAAGCGTAAGCATGCCCGATTACCTCCCTTCCTTGCCGTCGCCGTAGAACACCCAGAACCGGGACGTGGCGAAAATGATGCCGGTGAAGACGGCGATGATGACGAGCATGATCCACGCCAGCGCGCTGGCATAGCCCATATCGAAGTAAGAGAAGCCCTTCAGATACAAGTACAGCGTGTAAAACATCGATGCGTCGAGCGGTCCGCCGTGCCCGTCGCCGATGACGTAGGCGGGCGTGAACGCCTGGAACGAATTGATGATGCTCATGATCAGGTTGAAAAAAATGACGGGCGTGAGCATCGGCAGCGAGATCTTGAAGAACTGTCGGACCTTGCCCGCGCCATCCACCTGGGAGGCTTCGTACAGGTCGGCGGGAATCTGCTTGAGACCCGCCAGGAAGATGACCATGGCGGAGCCGAACTGCCAGATCGACAGCGTCACGATCGGGTAGATCAGGTAGTCGGGGTGGGCGATCCAGGCGGGGCCGTCGATCCCGAACCAGCCGAGAAAGCCGTTGATCAGGCCTTCGGTGTCGAAGATCTGCCGCCAGACGATCGAGATGGCGACGCTGCCGCCGAGCAGGGACGGGATGTAGTAGACGGTGCGGTATATGCCGAGCGCCTTGATTCCCTTATTCAGCGCGATCGCCACGAGCAGCGCGAAAATGAGCCGCAGCGGGACCGACAGAACGACGTATTTGAACGTCAGCTTCAGCGATCCCGTGAAGGTCGCGTCGTCGGTAAAAATGGTTTTGAAATTGGCGAAGCCGATCCACTCGGGCGCGCTGAGCAGGTTATACTTCGTCAGCGACAAATACAGCGAGCCGAGCATCGGCCCGAGCGTCAGGCAGAATAGACCGATCAGCCAGGGCAGCAAAAACAAATAGGCCGTACGGTTGTGGGGATAAGCCCGCTGCCGGCGCGCAGTCCGCATAGCGCGACGCCTCCTTTGCGATGATGATATTCTCATCATAAGCATCGGAGGCGGAGGGCTGAATTCTATTTCTTCGGCAATTCGCTATCAATTTTTCCGGTTGCGGACGCCCGCTGCCGATAGTCCGACGGCGTCACGCCGTACGTCCGCTTGAACTTCGAGCTGAAGTAGCTGGCGTTGGAGAAGCCCGTCAGCTCGGCAATATCCCACAGGCTAAGCTGCGTCCCCTCCAGCAGCCGGATCGCGTGCGCCATCCGGGCGTCGGTGACGTATTGGATAAACGTCTTGCCGACCTTGCTCTTGAACATCTCCGAAAAATAAGAGGGGTTGTAGTTGAAGCGCTCGGCAAGGTCGGTCAGATTCAGATCCGTCATATAGTTCTCGTCGATAAAGCGCAGCACGGCGTCGATGAGCGCATGGTCGTTCTCCTCCGCCTCGTGCCGGTGCTGCCGCGCCACCTTCTCGGCGATCCGCGTCAAAAAAGGCGCAGGCCTTGTCCGCGGAATCCAGCGCGAGCGCCATTTCAGGTCGCAGCCACAGCTGCTCGGCGTGGTCCAGGGCAATGCGCGTTTCGTTCGCCTGCGACTCCAGCTGCAGGTACAGCTGGAAGATGACCTTGACGAAGCCGGCTTGCGAAGCGGCGAACGCCTCGTCCAGCGGCTGCCGGATCGCGCGCGCGAACGCTTCGGGCTCCCCCGCGTTCGAGATACCGCTCGAACACCTTAAGCTCCTCGCCGGTGAGGGCGGTCCGGCCGGCGGGCGCCCGGCGGTCCTCCCCGGGGAGTCCGCTCTCGGACAAATGCCAGGCGAGCAGCGACGAGAGATAGCCCTCCTTCCACTGTCCGAAGCCGATCGCGGGTCCGCCGAAGCCGACGGCCAGCTCGAAGCCGAGCAGCGCTGCCGTGGGCTCCGCAAGCTGCTCCGCGAAGTCCCGCAGCCACGCCTCGCTCTCCGCGCTCGCGAAGTGCACGAGACCCGGGTAGCTCGCATCGCGAAACGCCTCGCAAGCCCCGCCGCTCTCCTGCGCCCGCTCTCTGCAGATCAGCTCGAGCGGCAGGCGGAATTGCTCCGGGGAACGGTCGGACACCCGGTCGCCGATCCATTGGCGCTCCCCGTCTTCCGCCGTGTCGCCCGATTGCGGCCGCGCGCCCGAACGAAACGCCGCAGTGTCCGCTTCCGTCCCGGATTGCGCCGGGCGGCTTTTCGCGGCCGTCCGCTCGCGCAGCCCGACGGTCAGGAAGCGGACCTCCGTCCCGGCCCACGCGTCCAGCCCGAACCGGTGCGCCCGCTCGAGCGCCGCGGACGCCCGATCCGCTTCGCCTTTGACCAGGCGGACGATGAAGTGCTCCTTCATCTCCTTGTAGTACTGCGAGAGCTCCCAGCGCGTCCGCTCCTCGCGCGCCGTCTCCCGCCGCTCGCCGTCGAGCTCGGCGGCCACCTTCGCGAGCACGTCGGCCAGCTCGTCCGCGGCGACCGGCTTGAGCAAATAATCGCTCGCCTGGTGCCGCAGCGCGGCTCTCGCGTATTGAAAATCCTCGTAGCCCGTAATGACGACGAGCCGGACGTCGGGATGGCGCTCGCGGCACGCCTCCAGAAACGAGACGCCGTCCATGACCGGCATGTTCATATCCGTAATGACGATGTCGTAGGCTTCCTCCTCCAGACGCTCCAGCGCCTCGACGCCGTTGGAAGCCTCCCCGGCCAGTTCGAGCCCGAGCTTGTCCCCATCGATTTTCAGCCTCAACCCTTGCCGGATCTCCGGCTCGTCATCCACGATCAATACGCGGTACATCGCCTAACGCCTCCTGTACGGGAATGATGAGCTCGATGCGCGTGCCGGCCCCGGCAGCGGTATCGATGCGCACTTCGAATAGCGAGCCGTAATACAGGCGGCAGCGCGCGAGCACGTTGCCCAGCCCGATCTGCCGCTCCCGGCTGCTCAGAATTTCGTCGAGTCTGGACGATCCGGCCCCCTCCAGCAGCTGCAGGCGCAGCTGCTCGGGCATGCCCGGACCGTTGTCGGATACGCGCAGATGCAGACGCCCGTCCGTCCGGAAGATCCGGACTTCCACGATCGCCTCGGGATGCTGCTTAAAGCCGTATTTTACGGCGTTTTCGATGAGAGGCTGCAGGATGAATTTGACGACGGTCAGCGACGCGAGATCGCCTTCTTCCACGACTTGGAGCCGAAGCCTTTCCCCGAAGCGCACCTGCAGAATCGATACGTAATCGCGAACGTACTTCATCTCTTCCTTCAGGCTGACGAGATCGTCGCTCAGGCGAAGCGAGAAGCGCAGCATTTTGCCGAGCGAGACGATGACCTTGACCGTGTCGTCCGTCCGCTTCTGCATGGCGAGGCTGCTGAGCAGCTCCAGTGTGTTGAACAGAAAATGCGGGTTGATCTGCATAAGCAGCGCCTTGTATTCGGCCTGCTGCCGCAGCAGCTTCAGCTCGAATTCGCTCTGGATATGCTGGCGAAGGCGCACGATCATATTGCGGAAGGTCGCGGTCGCGAAGCCGACCTCGCTCCGGACGTGCAGCGACGGCGGCAGCCGGCTCTCGGCGCTGTCGAAGTCGCCCCGCTGCACGTGGCGCATCGCGGACACGAGACGGGAGAGCGGCTTGGTCACGCCATGCGACAGCCAGAAGGCGAGGAACACCGAGACGGCCAGCAGCAGCGCGAAAAGGAATACGATGCTGTCGCGCAGCTTCAGCAGCTGCGCGTACAGATCCCGTTCGGAGACGAAGCCGACCAGCATCCAATCCGTGAGCGCCAGCTTCTTGTACACGAGGATCTGGGACTTTCCCTGCGCGTTTTTGAAGTAGACGACGCCTTGCTTGCGCCAGCCTTCCCGCACGGCCGCCACTTGGCTCTGCGCTTCGTCCTGCGAGCCGTATTCGCTCTGAGAGAGCATGGGATTGCCGCCGCGGTCGAGCAAATAGATCGTGCCGCTCTCCCCCGAGGTGGATGCGGTTCAGCGGCTCGAGGAAATAGTCGGCGCTGACGTTGACCTTCAGCGCGTTGCGCGCCTGGGAAGGCTCGAAGGCGCCGAGCGGCATGAGCATGCTCACGACCGGATTCGAATTGCCCCGAATCTGCAGCTCCACGTCGTCGGTATGCGCCGGCAGCCAGCGTTCGTTCGCGGTCTTGAAGCTGCGGTACCATGCCTGATTCAGAAACCCTTTGTCGCGAACGACCTGATTGCTCATGCTGACCCACAAGCCTTCCTGACGGTAGATGGCGACGGAAGAAACGCTCGAGTAGCTGTTGGTCGTCTGCGACAAATACTTGCTCATCTTCAGATGCGCCAGCATCTTCTCGCCTTCCGGCAGCTTCGGGTCCGATGCGGCCTCGTCCCATTCGTCAGTCAGGTCGCTGTTGAAGACGAGCGAAGCGAGGTCGTAGATTTGCGTCTGCACCATGTCGACGTACGAGCCGTACTCGTCCATTTTCTCCAGCGCGGACGATTCAATGTAGGAGCGGATGATCGCGCGGGACTCGTTGAAGATCAGCACGGAGAGTGCGCCGAACGAGAGAACGAACAGCAGGACGAAAAAAGCGATCAGCCGGTTTCTGAGCGAATAGAACATAGGCGTCCCCTTCATCGCGGTATAAGTTTAAACATCATAACACAAAAAAAGAGAGCCTCCGGCATACGGCCGGAAGGCTCTTAAGAAAAGATATATTGAAAAGGGGGGGTCACTCATACATTGTACAAAACGACCGCCGTTGAAACGGAAACGCACATTACAGTTGTATTACAGAAATGTCGAAGCGATTCAAGCGTTCCAGCCTCGTTCCCGGAAGGCGCTCCGAAGGATGATCAGGCTGGCAGCATGCGCGCGCGCAGCGCCGTGATCTCCGGATTTTCCAGGTACTCGTCGTACGTCGTCATCCGGTCGATCAGCCCGTTCGGCGTAATCTCGATGATGCGGTTCGCGATCGTCTGGATGAACTGATGGTCATGCGACGTGAAGATCATCGTCTCGTCGGTGTCGACGAGCGCGTTGTTCAGCGCCGTGATGGATTCGAGGTCCAAGTGGTTGGTCGGCTCGTCGAGCAGCAGCGTGTTGGCGCTGGTCAGCATCATCTTGGACAGCATGCAGCGGACCTTCTCGCCCCCCGACAGCACGGAAGCCTTCTTCAGCGCTTCGTCGCCGGAGAACAGCATGCGGCCGAGGAAGCCGCGGATGAACGATTCGTCCTGATCCTTGGAATACTGGCGGAGCCAGTCGACGAGCGAATCGTCGTTGCCTTCGAAGTAGGCCGAGTTGTCCTTCGGGAAGTACGCCGGGGTAATCGTGACGCCCCACTGCACCGAACCGGAATCCGGCTCCACCTCGCCCATCAACACCTGGAACAGCGCGGTCTTGGCCTGTCCGTACGGACCGACCAGCGCGATCTTGTCGCCCTTGTTCACGACGAAGGAGACGCCGTCCAGCAGCTTCTCGCCGTCGACCGTCAGGCTGACGTTGTCGATCGTGACGATCTGCTTGCCCGCCTCGCGCTCCGGCTTGAATTGGATGAACGGATATTTGCGGCTCGACGGACGGATATCGTCCAGCGAGATCTTGTCGAGCATTTT
Source organism: Cohnella rhizosphaerae (assembly GCF_029525575.1). GTDB lineage: Bacteria > Bacillota > Bacilli > Paenibacillales > Paenibacillaceae > Cohnella > Cohnella rhizosphaerae. Next base: position 774,247 of record NZ_JAPDIA010000009.1, on the reverse strand, counting down.
GCGGCGGCTGGTCGCTTGCTTGGCCTTCGACTTGTTGGCCGAGAAGCGCTGGATGAACGCCTGCAGCTCCTTGATCTTGTCTTCCTTTTTCTTGTTCTGGTCGCGCATCAGCTGCGTGGCGAGCTGGCTCGACTCGTACCAGAAGTCGTAGTTGCCCACGTACATCTGAATCTTCGAGAAGTCGATGTCCGCGATATGCGTACAAACCTGGTTCAGGAAGTGCCGGTCATGCGATACGACGATGACGGTGCCGGTGTAACGGGCCAGAAACTCTTCGAGCCAGTTGATCGACTCGAGGTCCAAGTGGTTGGTCGGCTCGTCGAGCAGCAGAATGTTCGGTTGGCCGAACAACGCCTGCGCCAGCAGAACGCGGACCTTCTCGTTGCCGCCGAGCTCGGACATCTGCTTGTCGTGCAGGTCGGTCGTGATGCCGAGGCCGTTCAGCATCTCGGCCGCGTCGCTCTCGGCTTCCCAGCCGTTCATTTCCGCGAACTCGGCTTCGAGCTCGCCCGCGCGCATGCCGTCCTCGTCGGTGAAGTCGGCCTTCGCGTAGATGGCGTCCTTCTCCTTCATAACCTGGTACAAGCGCTCGTAACCCATGATGACGGTGTCAAGCACCTTGAATTCGTCGTACTCGAAGTGGTTCTGCTTGAGCACCGCGAGGCGCTCGCCCGGCGTGATATGCACTTCGCCGCTCGAAGGCTCCACTTCGCCCGACAAAATCTTCAGGAACGTCGACTTGCCCGCTCCGTTCGCGCCGATCAAGCCATAGCAGTTGCCCGGCGTGAACTTGATGTTGACATCCTCAAAAAGCGGACGCTTGCCGAATCTGAGGCTGACGTTATTAACTGTGATCAATCCAATCCATCCTTTGCTTCGTTATCGATGACATGGCCTCGCGAGAAGCGCATGGTCTCTCCGTGCTGGAGCAGGAAAATCTTCTCCTGCGGAATGCCGAGGCGCGCGCGCTCGGCCTCGAGCCGCTCCAGCGCCTCCATCGGCGTGTCGTCCGACAGCTTGAAGGCGCCGTAATGCATAGGAACGAAAATGTCGGCCTTCAGATCCTGATAGGCCTTGAGCGCCTCTTCGGGGCTGACGTGCTGCGCGGCCATGAACCATTCGGGATCGTAAGCCCCGATCGGCATGAGCGCCACGTCGATCTTGAAGCGTCGGCCGATCTCCTCGAAGCCCCTGAAGTAGCCGCTGTCGCCCGCGAAGTAGATGGTCGGTCCCTGATGGGACTCCATGACCCATCCGCCCCAGTGCGAATTGTTCATGTCCCAGGGATTGCGGCGCGTCCAGTGCTGCGCGGGCACGAACGTGAACTTCACCCCGTGCACGGTGCAATTCTCCCACCAGTGCATCTCGTGAACCTCGCCGAAACCCCGGATCGCCATCTTGCGCTTCAGGCCGGCCGGTACGTACAACCGCTTGGGCCCCCGCAGGCGGCGCAGCGAACCGAAGTGAAGGTGGTCGTAGTGAGAATGGGAGACGAGCACGAGGTCGACGGACGGCATGTCGGACAGCTCGACGCCGGGCGGCGCCAGCCGCTTCTGCAGCGCCATGCGGCGCGCCCATACCGGGTCGGTGACGATATTGAGTCCGCCCATCTGCAGCAAAAACGTAGAATGCCCGATCCAGGTAACAGACGGCTCTTGACGGTTATGATGAAGGAAAGACAGATCCGGCTTCACGTTCGGGACGCACTCCAGGTATCCCTTTTTCCTCATCTTCTGCAGGCGTTCCTGACGCCATCGCGCGAACTGGTCCCTTCCCGCGGCCCCCGCGCGAATGGCGTCCAGATTGCCGAAGCGGCTCTTAGGCATGGTACCCCTCCGTTGACGTACTAATCTTACTATAGCAGGAATCAGGCCATTGTTCCAAGACCGATATGTCACTTAAATACCCCTCCTTTGGCAATACGGAACGCGGTGCGGTATTGTATAGAGAGAGAATGGCGAGTTCAACATATGCAAAGCGAGGTCATCCGTACATGAAGCTGCTGTCAATTGAGCCGACGCCCAGCCCGAATTCGATGAAGCTGAACGTGGACGAGGCGCTGCCGGCCGGCGAGCGCCACACCTATACGATGGACAAGATCGACCAGTTGCCGCCCTTCGTGGCGAAGCTGCTCGCGATTCCCGGCGTGAAGTCGGCGTTCAGGACGGCCGACTTCTTCGCGCTGGACCGCCGCCCGAGCGCGGATTGGGCCGGCATTCTGGCCGCCGTGCGCGAGCTGTTCGGCGCCGCGGCGGACGGCGGAGGCGCCGGCGCGGGCGATGACGCGCTCGCGTACAGCTTCGGCGAAGCCCGCGTGCTCGTGCAGATGTACCGCGGCATCCCGATGCAGATCCGCGTGCAGAGCGGCGGCCAGGAATCCCGGGCCGCGCTCGGCCAGCGGTTCACGGACGCCGTGAACGAGGCCGCGGCCGGCACGTTCATTCGCGAGCGGCGGCTCGCGGAGTTCGGCGTCCGCTACGGCGAGCCGCAGGAGATTTTGGAGGAGGTCGCGCGCGAGCTGGACGCGGCCTACCCGGACGAGCGGCTGCGCGAGCTGATCGCGGCCGCGCAGGCTGCCGGCGCGGGCGAAGGCGCAGTTGCGCCGGACGCGCCCGAAGGCGGCGCCGCGGCGAGCCGGGCGACGACGCCGGAAGAACTAGAGGCGGCGCTTCGCGCACCGGACTGGCAGACGCGCTACGCGGCGCTGTCGCGGGCGAAGCCCGACGCGGAGCTGCTGCCGCTGCTCGCGCAGGCCGCGCGCGACCCGCAGGTGTCGGTGCGCCGGCTCGCCGTGGTCTACCTCGGCGACCTGCGCATTCCCGAAGCGCTGCCGCCGCTGCTGGCCGCGCTGAAGGATTCGTCGGCGGCCGTGCGCCGGACGGCAGGGGACACGCTCTCGGACATCGGCGATCCCGCCGCAGGTCCGGCCATGGCGGAAGCGCTCGGCGACGCCAACAAGCTTGTGCGCTGGCGCGCCGCGCGCTTCCTCTACGAGGCTGGCGACGCGTCCGCGCTCGAGGCGCTGGAGCGGCTGGCCGCGGCCGAGCCGGAGTTCGAAGTGAAGCTGCAGGCCGAGATCGCGATCGCGCGCATCCGCAGCGGCGAAGAAGCTGCCGGTTCGGTTTGGCAGCAGATGACGCGCATGCGCGAGCAGCGGCAAAGCGAAGGCGAAGCTCGGTAACAAGGCTAAGGGTTCCGCCTTAAGCGGCAATGTTCGCCTCGACGTCTTTGCATCAATCATTGAATACCGTAATTACGCGCAACCCCTTTACCGTAATAAAGGCATGCGCAAGCAGCCTTTTTCGGCTGACTTAATCCGCTCCCCCCCGAGCGTTTGAACAATATCCCCTTGCGTCAGGAAGCGGCGCTTCAAAGGTGCCACAGTTCGACGACATATCATTCCAAGGAAGCGAGTGCAGCCCTGTCTGCATTCGCTTTCCTGTTTGAAGGGCTTTCCTGATCGAAGGGGATACTGTTAAAACGGGAAATTTAAAAGCCCCCTGGCGACAGCCGTTCTAGCCAAAGAAGCGAGTGCAGCTCTCACCTGCATTCGCTTTCCTGATTGAAGGGGATACTGTTAAAACGGAAAAAACAGCGTTCTTTTTCTGAGGCAAATTCCGGTTGACATGAAACCATTCGGTTTCGTATGATGTTTATATGAAACCAAAAGGTTTCCCTTATACTGAGGAGGCGCACGTGATATGAGCAATGCCCGCAAACTTCCCGATATCGTTCGCACGTTGGAGTTGAACGCGCCGATCGAGAAAGTATGGAACCTGGTATCCACGGCCGAAGGTCTCTCCGCCTGGTTCATGCCGCCGAACGATTTCGAGCCGGTCGTCGGCCATGAATTTACGATCAACGCCGGACAGTTCGGCATGTCGCCCTGCAAAGTGACCGCAGTCGATCCGCCCGAACGTTTTTCGATCGACTGGGGCAAGGACTGGACGCTGTCGTTCGAGCTGAAGGCGCTGCCGGACGCGCGCACCGCGTTCACGCTCACCCACGGCGGGTGGGACGAAGACGCCCTGACCGAATTCGGCCAACCGCACGGCGTCATCCGCGAGCATATGGCAGGCGGCTGGGACGGCATCGTCGCCAAGCTGCAGCGGCTGGTCGAGGCCTGATGGGACAAGCGCTGCCGCAGCACGACGTCTACCAGGCGATCGCGGACCCGAGCCGGCGGCGCCTGCTTCGCCTGCTGACGCAGGGCGAGCAGCCGTTGTCGGCGCTCAGCGGACAGTTCGACATGAGCCGGACCGCCGTCTCCAAGCATTTGCGCGTCCTGCGGGAAGCGGGGCTCGTCACCGAGCGGCGGGCCGGACGCGAGACACGTTACGCTTTCCGCCCGGAGCCGCTGGCGGAGCTAAAGGATTGGCTCGCCTACTTCGAGCAGTTCTGGGACAACAAACTGGCAATGCTGAAGCATTTGGCGGAGACGCCGGACGAAGAAGCATAATCCAACGCGTGCGAAAAATCCCCTTGCGCTGTTCTTGAGCGCGAGGGGATTTTTACTGCGCATCGCGTTCGCTTGGCGCGAAGCTGCGCCGTACGTTACGGCCGCTACGACTTCCAATGCTCGAGCAGCACCTTTTGGATCAGCTCGGCCGGCTGCGGGCGATAGAACAGGAAGCCCTGGATATCGTCGCAATCGTGTTCGGCGAGGAATCGGTACTGCGCCTCCGTCTCGACGCCTTCGGCCACGACGGACAGCTTCAGCCGGCGGGCGACGAGCATCATCGCATGGATGATCGCTTCGTCCCGCTCGTCTTTGCCGATGCCGCTGACGAAGGAGCGATCAATCTTGATCCGGCTGATCGGCAGCGACTTCAGATAGCCGAGCGAAGAGTGCTGGGTGCCGAAGTCGTCGATCGACAGCGTGATGCCCATGTCCCGCAGCAGCTCGAGCGTCGGGAGATTTTCGTTTTTCATGGCCATGTTTTCTGTAATCTCAAGCTCCAGGTACTGCGGATCGAGACCGGAAGCTTCCAGAGCGCCGCGAACGGATGCCGCCACGTCGCCCGAAGCGAACTGGCGTGCGGACAGGTTAACCGCGATGCGCAGCTCGGGAAAACCCGCCTCCTGCCACGCTTTGTTCTGCGCGCAGGCGACGCGGAGCACCCACTCCCCCGATCTCGACGATAAGTCCGGTCTCTTCGGCCAGCGGGATGAACCGCTGCGGCGACACCGGGCCCAGCTTCGGGTGATTCCATCGCAGCAGCGCCTCCATGCCGACCAGCCTGGCGCTTCCCGCTTGGATCTGAGGCTGATAGTACAACTCGAGCTCGCCGCGGGAGAGCGCCTTTCGCAGGTAGCTGCGCAGCTCCATCAGTTCGCTTGCTCCCGCCTGATCGTTGTCTTCGTACGATTTGTAACGGTTTTTCCCGGCTTCCTTGGCCGCATACATCGCTTTGTCGGCGTTCTTGACGAGCGCCGGCGCATCGGCGCCGTGATCGGGGAAGATCGCGATGCCGACGCTCGCGGTCAAGTAATATTCGGCCCCCTTGAGATAGAAGGGCTGTCGGAACAGCTCGATCACCTGGGCCGCGAGCCGCTCGCCGGCATCCGGATCCTCGATATGCGGCAAAATGAGCGTGAACTCGTCTCCCCCTATTCTGTAAAAAGCCAATCCGGGATACGGTTCCACTTCGATGCCTTGAAGGCGCAGGGCGGCTTCCTTCAGTAAAATATCGCCGAACGTATGGCCGAGCGTATCGTTGACCAGCTTGAATTGGTCGAGATCCAGATAGAGCAGCGCAAGCTTGCGCCCCATCCGCTCGGCGGCCGCGCGCTGTTCCTCCAGATGCTGGTTGAAGTACGTCCGGTTGTAGGCGCCGGTGACGGCATCGTGATACGCCAAGTAGCGCAGCTCCTGCTCCTTGCTCTCGAGCATCCGGTTCTGTTCGCGAAGCTCCTCCTCGATCGCGATCAACTCCTCGTTCGAGGCTTCGATCGTCTCGTTCGCCCGTTGAAGCTCGTTCGTTCGCTCGCGCACCTTGATGTCGAGCTTGGCTTTGCCGGTCAACTGCACGTACAGCAAATACAGGATGAGCGCCACGCAAAGCATGCTGATCACGCGAATCAGCAGCACTTTGTTCTCGATCTCGCGCAGCTGGCTTTTCTTCAGTTTGCCGGCAAGCGCCCATTCGCCTTCGGGCAGCTTGACCATCTCGCGCAAGCCTGATCCTTCGAACAATTCCTCATCGCCGAGCAGGAGAAGACCGTTGGCCCGCAGCGCGATATCAAGCTCCCCCCGCATCCGCCGACCGGATGCCCTCCCGGATCAGCGCCGGCACGTCCAGCACGATCGAGGCAAACCCCCCAGAAACGGCCGTTTACGAAAATCGACTGCCGCGTCAACAATCCAAGGCCGCCCTGCGCCAGCTCCCGCGGCCCGATGAGGGTGACGCCTTCCATCTTCATCGTGCGGTTCGCGTTGGCGCGAACCTCCGGGTCAGGGTGCTCGAACAGGTTGAGCCCGAACAGCGCTTCGTTCCCCTTTAATGGATACACGTACCGCGCGATGCCGTTCGGATACAAGGACAGGTTGCGAACGTCGGGTATTCTCGGCACGAAATGAGAAGCGAATTCGTTAAACCGCACGACGTCGATATCTTTGCCGTTCATGAGCTCCGTGTCGGCAAACGCCTTGAGACTCTCCGACAGCAGCAGCCTTCGCTCCACGGCGAGCCGCAGCGAATTGGCTTGTGCGGCAAGCTCGGCAGCGGCGTCCTGATCGGCTTTTCGCACGATTCTGTCCTTATAGAGGGACGTGCTCCAGGCAATCGGAACGGAAAGAAGAATAAAAATGACGAGAAGCAGCGCCCAAACGCCGAGCGCTGCTTTTCTGGCGGATGTATGATGGATCGGTTCAACTGAAGGCATGAATGGCTTTCCCCCGCAGACGGACTGTACATAGCTATTTCAACATGAAACGACATAATCCTGCATATCCGCCGCAATGTCGTCGGGTTACGGTTTGAAATAGCTTTGCCCGCGATGGGCCGGCCCGATCAGCCGGTGGATCGGACGAGATGCAGCAAGCTTTCGGCGCGTTCGTAGTCGGCCTCGGAATGGATCTCGAAGGAAAAACAAGGCGCGCCTTGTTCCGCTTCCTGTTCCGCCGGTACGCCAAGCCAGTGTATTCGCCCGAGCAGCCCTTCCATGCTCCCGACGCCGGCAGTCAGCAGCGCGGCGACGATCTCCGCGCAGCGGCTGTCGTACAGCCCGTGCAGCGGGATCGGCCGCTCGCCAACGAGCGGGATGACGGCTTGAACGCCGTCCGCGAAGCCTGTCATCAGACGGCGCGCTTCCTCGGCCGAGATGAACGGCATGTCCGAGCCGACGATCCATACCAGCGGATTGCGCGCGAGACGCAGCGCCGAATGCATGCCGCCGAGGGGGCCCGCGCCCCGGATAAAAATCCGTGATGATGCGGACGGACGAATCCAACACGTCGAAAAACGGTTTGGGCGTATCGGTAACGACGATGATTTCTTTGCACAGCTTGCGCATTTCTCGCACCTGTCTGACGATTGCGGCCTCTTGCCGCAGCGGCAGAAGCGCTTTTAGCGAGCCGCCCAACAGCGACTTGGGGCCGCCTGCGAGAATCGCGCCGGTGAGGGATACGGTGGACATGTCATTTTCTCCTTTCTCGATGGAACGCACGAGGACGCATCTCCCCGATCCTCGCCGGGAAGAAGCGTCCGTCCGCGTTACCTTGCGGCCTTTTCGGTCTTTGCAGACGTTGAAGCTGTCGCAGCTTGCATGCCTTGCTCGATCAGCCGATAGGCTCGCTCCACCTCGCCTTGCGACGGCTCCGGCACGCCGTCCAGCCTGTAGGCTCTGCCCAGCTGCTCCCACTTGTACACGCCCATCCGGTGGTACGGCAGCACCTCGATCTTGTCGACGCCGCGCAGCTCGCCGATAAACTCGCCTAGCGCCAGCAGCTCGGACATCCCGTCGGTCCAGCCCGGCACGAGCACCCGGCGGACCCACATTTTAATGCCGGCGTCCGACAGATGGCGCGCAAAGGCCAGTATGCGATCATTGGGCTGCGAGGTGAGATGCTCGTGGCCGGCGCGGTCGATCATTTTCAGGTCGAGCAGCACGAGATCGGTCGCGTCGAGCAGCCGCTTCGCATGATGCGGATCGCAAAAGCCCGACGAGTCGAGCGCCGTATGCAAGCCCCACCGCTCCTTGCATTTCTCGAACAGCTCGGCGACGAACGGCGCCTGCAGCGTAGGCTCCCCTCCCGTCACGGTGATGCCTCCGCCCGACCGCTTATAGAATGGAACGTACGGTTCGATCTCGGCTAAAATGTCGTCGACCGTCCGCAGCTGTCCGGTCTTGGTGTCCCATGAGTCGGGATTGTGGCAATACGCGCATTGGAGCGCGCAGCCCTGCATGAAAAGCACGAAGCGAATGCCCGGACCGTCGACCGTTCCGAACGTCTCCAGAGAATGAATCCTTCCGGCATGATGCATCGTAGAGTCCCCCTCTGAAGTACCGATTTATCGAATCGCGGTCCGCTCGATCCGGGCACGCCGCCGTCCGGTCAGATCGAGCCGTGGAACGTCCGGTTGATGACGTCGAGCTGCTGCTCCCGGGTCAGCTTGATGAAGTTGACCGCATAGCCCGAGACGCGGATCGTGAGCTGCGGATATTGCTCCGGATGCTCCATCGCGTCAAGCAGCTGCTCCCGGTTGAACACGTTGATGTTCAAGTGATGCCCGCCCTTGTCGGCGTAGCCGTCGAGCAGCGACACCAGATTGCCGACGCGCGCGTCTTCTTCGCGGCCAAGCGCCTTCGGCACGATCGAGAACGTGTTCGAGATGCCGTCGAGGCAGTTGTAATACGGCAGCTTGGCGACCGAGCTGAGCGAGGCGAGCGCGCCCTTGCGATCGCGGCCGTGCATCGGGTTCGCCCCCGGCGCGAACGGTTCGCCGGCCTTGCGGCCGTCCGGCGTGCTGCCGGTCTTCTTGCCGTAGACGACGTTCGACGTGATCGTCAGCACCGACAGCGTCGGCATGGAGCCGCGGTACGTCGCGCGCTTGCGCAGCTTCGACATGAACGCGTCGGTCAGGTCGACCGCGATATCGTCGACGCGCGAATCGTTGTTGCCGAACTGCGGATATTCGCCTTCGATCTCGAAGTCGACCGCGAGCCCCTTTTCGTTGCGGATCGGCTTCACCTTGGCGTACTTGATCGCGGACAGCGAGTCGGCGACGACCGAGAGGCCGGCGATGCCGGTCGCCATCGTGCGCAGGATCTCCGTATCGTGCAAGGCCATCTCGATGCGTTCGTAGCTGTACTTGTCATGCATGTAATGAATGACGTTCAGCGTGTTGATATACAGCTTCGACAGCCATTCGAGCACCTCGTCGTACCGCGCCATCACCTGGTCGTAATCGAGGTACTCGCCCGTCAGCGGCGCGAGCTCGGGACCGACCTGCACGCCCAGCTTTTCGTCCTTGCCGCCGTTGATCGCATACAGCAGCGCCTTGGCGAGATTGGCGCGTGCGCCGAAGAACTGCATCTGCTTGCCGATCCGCATCGCGGAGACGCAACAGGCAATGCCGTAGTCGTCGCCGTAAATCGGGCGCATCAGGTCGTCGTTCTCGTACTGGATCGAGCTCGTGTCGACGGATACTTTGGCGCAGTAGTCCTTGAAGCCTTCGGGCAGCCCGGTCGACCAAAGCACCGTCAGGTTCGGCTCGGGCGCCGGACCGAGATTGTACAGCGTGTGCAGGAAGCGGAAGGAGTTTTTCGTGACGCGCGTCGTTCCGTCCTTGGCCATGCCGCCGATCGACTCGGTCACCCAGGTCGGGTCGCCGCTGAAGAGCTCGTTGTAGTCGGGCGTCCGCAGAAACTTGACCAGCCGAAGCTTCATGACCAGGTGGTCGATGAGCTCCTGGGCTTGCTCCTCGGTCAAGGTGCCTTCCTGAATATCGCGTTCGATATACACGTCGAGAAAGCTGGATACGCGACCGAGGCTCATCGCGGCGCCGTTCTGCTCCTTGATCGCGGCCAGGTAGGCGAAGTACAGCCACTGTACCGCTTCCGTCGCGTTCGTCGCAGGTGCCGAGATGTCGTAGCCGTAAGCGGCCGCCATCGCTTTGAGCTCGCCGAGCGCCCGGATCTGCTCGGACACCTCCTCGCGAAGACGGATGAGGTCTTCGCTCATGACGTCCTTTTCCAGCGCGGTCAAGTCGGCCTGCTTGGCCGCGATCAGCCTGTCGACGCCGTACAGCGCCGCCCTGCGGTAGTCCCCGATGATCCGGCCGCGGCCGTAAGCATCGGGAAGACCGGTGATGATCGCGGCTTTGCGGGCGAGGCGCATCTCGGCGGTGTAAGCGTCGAATACGCCCTGGTTATGCGTCTTGCGAATGTCGGTGAAGGTGCGGACCATCTCGTCCGGCAGCTTGTAGCCGTAAGCTTCGCAAGCGTCCTGCGCCATTCGGATGCCGCCGAACGGCTGGATCGAACGCTTCAGCGGCGCGTCGGTCTGCAAGCCGACGATTTTCTCCAACGCCTTGTCGATATAGCCCGGACGATGCGAGACGATCGTGGACACCGTCTCGGTGTCCACGTCGAGCACGCCGCCGTTTTCCCGCTCCCGCTTCATCAACGCCAGCACGTGCGTCCACAACTGCCGGGTCGCCTCCGTCGGATCGGCCAAAAACGCGGCCGACCCTTCATAAGGCGTCAGGTTGTGCGCCAGGAAATCGTTCACGTCTACGGCCGTTTGCCAAGCGCCCGCTTGGAAGCCTCTCCAGCCGTCCAAGCGGCCGGCGGATTCGCCGATCGTCTTGTTTAGAATGCTCATGCCCGTTGCCCTCCCATGATCGTCGTTTCGCTTAGAACTTGCCGTAAAAAGCGTTCCGGTACACGTCGGCCAGCTCGGTGACGAGCGGCATGCGCGGATTCGCGGTCGTGCATTGATCTTCGAACGCCCGGTCGGCCAGCTGATCGACCCGCGATTCGAAGTCGGCGGCGTCGAAGCCCAGCGCCTGGAACGACTCGGGAATCTGCAGCGACAGGTTGAGCTGGCGTATCGCGTTGATCAGGCTCGTCACGCCTTCTTCCGTCGTACGGGCCTGCAGTCCGAGCAGCCGGGCGATGTCGGCGTAGCGCTTGTCGGCGACGAAGTGGCTGTATTTCGGAAACGAAGCGAACTTCGTCGGCTGCTGCGCGTTGTAGCGAATGACATGCGGCAGCAGGATCGCGTTGGTGCGGCCGTGGGCCGTATGGTACTGCCCGCCCCATTTGTGCGCCAGGCTGTGGTTGATGCCGAGAAACGCGTTGGCGAACGCCATCCCCGCGATGGTCGAGGCATTGTGCATTTTTTCCCGCGCGACCGGGTCCGCCTTGTGATACGAAGCTTCCAGGTTATCGAACACGAGCTGGATCGCCTTCAGCGCAAGGCCGTCGGTAAAATCGTTCGCCATCACCGATACGTAGGCTTCGATGGCATGCGTCAGCACGTCCATCCCGGTATCCGCGACCGCCGTCTTCGGCAGGCTGTATACATAGTCCGGATCGACGATGGCGACGTCCGGCGTCAGCTCGTAATCGGCGAGCGGATACTTCGTGTTGCCCTTGTTTTTGTCCGTGATGACCGCGAACGAAGTCACCTCGGAGCCCGTTCCCGACGTCGTCGGAATCGCCACGAACTTGGCGTTCTTGCCGAGCCGCGGGTACTTGTAGATGCGTTTGCGGATATCCATAAACTTCTGCTTAAGCGAATCGAAGCTCGTGTCCGGATATTCGTAGAACAGCCACATCGCCTTCGCCGCGTCCATCGGCGAGCCGCCGCCGAGCGCGATGATGCAGTCCGGCTTGAACTGGGCCATCATGCGGGTGCCCCGCTCGACCGTGTCGACCGAAGGATCGGGCTCGACGTCGCTGAAGATCTCGACCGATACCGGATCCTTGCGCTTGCGGAGGTAATACGACACCTTCTCCACATAACCGAGCTTCACCATCGCTTCGTCGGTGACGATCATGACGCGGCTGATATCCGGCATTTTTTCAAGATACTGCGTCGCGCCTTTTTCAAAATAAATTTTCGGCGGCACTTTGAACCACTGCATGTTGACCGTACGATAGGCCACCCGCTTGACGTTGATCAGGTTGACGGCGGTCACGTTCGAGGTCGTCGAGTTGTGGCCGTACGAGCCGCAGCCGAGCGTGAGCGAAGGCAGGTTCGTATTGTAAATGTCGCCGATCGCCCCGTGCGTCGAAGGCGCGTTGACGATGATGCGTCCGGTTTGCAGCCGCGCCGAGAAAGCCGCGATGACCGCCTGGTCGTTCGAGTGGATGACCGACGAGTGTCCCATGCCGCCGAACGCGATGACTTGCGCGGCGCGTTCGATGCCCTGCTCCGCCGTCTTCACCTTATAGCAGGCGAGCACGGGGCTGAGCTTTTCGGCGGATAACGGATATTTGTCGCCCACGCCGGCAAGCTCGGCGACCAGCACCTTCGTGGCCGGCGGCACCTGGATGCCTGCCATTTCGGCGATTTTGACGGCCGGCTGTCCGACGATAACGGCGTTGACGGCACATTTTTCCGGATTGATGACCAGCCTGGATACCGCTTCGATTTCTTCTTTATTCAGAAAATAGCATCCTTGGCGCGACATGAGCGCCTTCGCTTGCTCGTAGATCGGATCGTCGAGGATAACCGCCTGCTCGGATGCGCAGATCATGCCGTTGTCGAACGTCTTGGACAGGATCAGGTCGGTAACGGCCTGCTCGAGATCCGCCGTGCGTTCGATGAAGCAAGGAACGTTGCCGGGACCTACGCCCAGCGCCGGCTTGCCGGTGCTGTAGGCGGCCTTCACCATCGCGGAGCCGCCGGTCGCCAGCACAAGCGCGATATCCTTGTGATTGATCAGCAAGCCGGTCGCTTCGACGGAAGGGTGCTCGATCCACTGGATACAGTGCTCCGGCGCGCCGGCGGCGATCGCGGCTTCACGAAGCGTCCTCGCTGCGGCAGCGCTCGATTTTTGCGCCGAAGGGTGGAACGCGAAGACGATCGGATTGCGCGTTTTGGCCGCGATGAGCGATTTGAACATCGTCGTCGAGGTCGGGTTCGTAACCGGCGTGATGCCCGCGATAACGCCGACCGGCTCGGCGACCATGCGGTAGTTCTCGTACACGTTCTCTTCGATCACGCCAACCGTCTTCTCCGCCTTGATGCTGTGATAGATGTATTCCGTCGCAAAAATGTTTTTCGTAATTTTATCCTCGTAGACGCCGCGTCCGGTCTCCTCGACCGCGAGCTTCGCGAGCGGCATGTGCTGGTCGAGCCCCGCAAGCGCCATGGCCTGCACGATCCGGTCGACCTGCTCCTGATTGAGCCGCATGTATGCTTCGAGCGCCTTGTTGGCGCGCTCCGCCAGCAGGTTCACCTCATCCTGCGCGGAGATGAATTCGTTTTGCGCTTTTTCCTTCGTCGCCATCCTCGTGGCCTCCCGTCAAATGTCGTTTTCCTTCGCCCGGTCTCGGCGGCCGGACCATATGGACGGCGGCCGGAGTGCTCCGGCCGCCGTGCCAACCCGTTGGTAAGATCGATCAGTGCGCGACGGGCGTACCGTTCGTTCCGCCGTTATGCTTTTTGTCCGTGATCGCGTGCTTGATCTTGGCGAAGCCCTTGCGGATCAGCGGCAGCAGGTAGTAATCAAGTCCGAAGCGTCCGGCATTGGCGCCCGCCGTGAAGACGATGAAGCCAAGGACGAGCAGCCAAGGGTTGGTGCTTACGGTACCTGCGAAGAGGAACAGCGTGTTCAGCAGCATTCCGAAGAAGGCGGCCGTTACCGTAAGTCCACCGACGATCAGCCCTACGCCGATCAGGAACTCGCCGAGCGGGATCAGCACGTCGATCAGCTTGACGTTCGGCAGCGCGAAGTGCTCGATGAAGTAGGTGTAGTTAGGGAACAGGACTTCGTTCGTCGCATGGTCGGCTACCGGCTTGGCGACCGCCCCTTGCAGGAACCCTTTTGCCGTAAATCCGCCCGTCAGCTTGTGCCAGCCTGCGTCGATCCATTGCCAGCCGACATAGATGCGAAGAAGCGTGACTGCGACTGCCGCCCATGCATTTTCTCTGAACCATTTGGTGACCATAATGGCCATCTCCCTTTCGCCTTCAAGGCGTTTAATAGTGATTGTCGATTGTGTTGCTCTTCCTTACACCTTCATTATGAGGGAAGCGATGGAAGCTGAATGTGATGAAAATCACACTTTCGAGCTTTTTCTTGTGAAAAAATTCACTTTCTCAATCAGCCTTTAGAAGCTGTAAACATTCGAGCGATCCTCCAGCGTGTCGATAATCTCCTGCTCCTCGTTCAGCCGGTTTTTCAAGCAGGCATAGGCTTGCAGCAGCCGGGAAGACAGCACCTTCGCCTCCTCGGGGGAGATCGGCAGGACCGCTTGCTCCAGCGTGTTCAAAAAAAGAACCGATAAACCGCTCCGCAAGTCCGTAATCCAGCTCCATCAAGGCGAACAAATCGGGCTCCGTCTCCAGATACCATGCCGCGTACGGAAAGAGCTCCGTTTTCTCCCACGCGATATGCGCGCTCCACTCCGTCATGAAGTGTTTGACGCGTTCGTTCAAGATCCGGACGTTCGCGTTCAAATGAACGACGTCCTCGTCCTTGCGTACCGTGCACGCCTGCGCGTACAGATCCGCCAGTTCCGCCTCCAGTGCGTCGTGCTCCTGTCTCGCCCTGTTGACCGCTTCGTTAAGATGCGCATAGCGTTCGATGTCGATCTCAACGGGCTGCGGCGGACGATTCGCTTCACGGTTCGTTTTCATCGGGGTGTGCCTCCTCTGTATTGCCTTGGCGTTGCTTGTTTTGATGTCTTTAATATACAGGGCCACGGCATGTTTTAATGTGAAAAAAATCACAAAATGGATTTGGACAAAAGATCGACACATATCGCCTACGAAGCGCTGGATGATGCACCCTTTCGCCGCGTTTTAACAGTATCCCCTTCGGTAAGGAATGCTTACCTACATGGACTTACCGGCATTGACTCCCCGACCTGGAATACGCGTCAATTTTATTTTTATAAAAATCAACATTTTCCATTTCACCCATGTTAAAATAAGAACAAACGTTCGATTCGGAGGTCTTGCGATGCCAAGCCGTTTTTCCATTCGGGACGCCATGCCCGCCTTCAGCACGCCAAATGGCCGGACGGCTTTCGCTGTCCCCGTTGCGGCCACCCGCACTATTACGAGGTGTCGTCGCGTGCGCGCACGCTTTTCGAGTGCCGTTCTTGCACGCATCAGGCTTCCCTGACGGCCGGCACCGTGCTCGAGGGCTCGCGTACGCCGCTGACGAAGTGGTTCCAGGCGATGTTTCTGATGCAGCTTGGCATCAGCGCCCGGCTGCTGTCCGAGCTGATCGAGGTGACGTACAAGACGGCTTGGCTGATCAACCACAAGCTCCGTCATGCCATCGGCGTCCGGGATCGCGAACGGCCGCTCGAAGGCGATCTGCAGCTGCTCGACGAGTATTACGGCTACGAGTATCATCGCTACCTCGGCAGCGTCCTGATGCAGCAAGCGTTGAAGCCGCAACCGGTCGTCGTCGGGGCTGCGCTCGATGCCGCAGGCGATTTTGTTCATCTTAAAATGAAAGCCGTCGACGGGCCGGATGGCGACGATGCGGCAATGCGCGGAGGCGCGGGCGGCGAGGAGGCGGTGGCGCTTTTCGTGGAGAAGCATGTCGCCGGCCAGGCAGCCGGCGATCGCGCAGAAAGGCTGGAGCGCGGACACCGGGGTCGATCCGCGCTGCATATCGCCTGGCGGGAAGCCGTGCGCTGGCTCAATTGGACGTTCGGCGGGATCGGCCCGAAGCATTTGCAGGCGTATCTGAACGAATTTTGCTTCCGCCGCCTTCTCGTCCGCACAGACATGCTGGCCGAGCTCATCGCCTGCTGCGGCGCGACGAAGACGATTACGTACCGAAGGCTGGTTGGCTTAAGTTCCAGGATCCTTCCGATTCCATGGGCATACAGGCGACCCGAGCGCAGCAGCCGATGCGCGGTTTAAGCGAAGATAGGCTATTTGAGGTCCATGAAAAGAAAGGCCATCGTCAGACAGAAGCCGCCCCGCCAAAACTGCCGCTCATGCGCGGCCGCTCTGATTGCAGCAACTCTAACTACTGCAACTCTAATTACAAAAATTCGGATTACGGCAACTCGGATTGCGGCCCTCGGATTGCGGCGCAACTTTTCCTGACGCGACGGGATATTGTTAAAACGCGTGAAAATGGGGATGGCCCCTTAGACCCCAATGTTGTCAGGTTAAGCCGCTTATAGTCCCCGCCGCTTCGTTTTTGTGAATTTGTTGGCCTTGGTCTGCTTGGTTCGTTTCAATGTGCGGTCTTTGACGACGGGGACAATGTTGCGCTGTAACTCTTCCAAAAACCGTTCGTGCAGCACGTCCCTTCGGGCATCGTCTTCCTCCAGTACCATTTCGATGAGCCGATTGCGTAGTTTGCCGACCAGGATGTTTTTGTTAATTCGGTACTCCTCATATTTCAGTTGCTCGGTTCGCTTACTTTCTTTCATCTGCTCCTCGGCTTCTTGTTCCATGACCGAAGCCATATTGCTCAGCAGGACCGTGGCGTAGAAGTCCTGTTCGATGATCTGGGGTTTTTGCCCCGAAAAATTCTCAATCTCGAACTTGTGCTTCAAATCGTCGAATCGCGTTTCGATGCCCCATCTCTTGAAATACAAGGGCTTGCATGCTTCATAACTTAGCTCTTCAGCATTAACGTTGGTCAGCAGGATTTCCGTTTCGCCGGAGGAAAGTTCTACTTTGACGACACGTACATTCAGCACTGTCCCTGGCGCAATGGGGTTCCTTGCTTCTTCAATTCTTTCGCCCGAGCTTTGGAAATTTCAATCGTTACCACTTCATCCGGGAGGCTCGTGTTCACGATTTCTTTGTAGAATGAACCCTGGGCCCGCATCAGATAAGAAATGCCTTTTTCCTGCAAGTACAGGATAAATTCCGCAGACGGATAGCCACGATCAAACAGGATCAGGTTGCGAACCGGTGCTGTCTCCAAGCCGAGCATGTGCTCGATATTCCGTTTGGCCAAGCTTCGTTCGTTATCATCGTAACGGCTCAGGCATGAACTTAGCACCAGCTTGTTCTCCACATCGTACAAATGAGAAGAAAGCGCCCGAGCAATCCGGAACCCGACTTTGTAAGTTGTTGTGTACCCGTACCTCGCTTGAGTTTCCTCGGTGTTAGGCAACTCCATTACGCTTCCGTCCATCGCCAGCAGTCGAAATCCGAGATAGGTTTTGAACTCGCCGTCCTCGTAATACGCCCGGATCAGTTCATCATTCAGCAACGTAAACGCTTCCGGCAGCAGCTTCTGGCGAGCTTCAGAAAAGGATTGCTTTGTGTAGGTCGTCTTTGCCGCTTCCTCTGGCATGAACATCTCCCGGAACTCATCGAGTTCCAGTTGCGTTGATTTTCGAACCATCCGAAGGATGAGCGCCACGAGCGGAAAGAATCCAATCTTGCGATTTCGCCTAAAATCCTTTTCGCTCTTCCTTGTCTTTTCTTTTAGCTCGTCGCTTCTCATTTGGGTGAACACGCGACGCAAGATCGCTTTTCCGTTTTTTTCACACGCTATCGTCCGTCTCTATCGTTTACCTCTACTATACCAATTTCTACTAACCTGACAACATTGCCTTAGACCCTCCCCATTTTCCCTGCTCGCGGCTAAGCGAGCGGTACGTTTAAAGATACGGTCGTGCCGCGGCCGGGCTCGGACTTCAGCTTCAGCTCGCCCGACACCGCGCGGGCGCGTTCTTCCATGCTGAAGAGGCCGACGCCCGCGCCGGCCGATTCGCGGACGAAGCCGACGCCCTCGTCGCGGATGACGGCGCGCACTTGTTCGTCTTCCTCGTGCAAAGATACATACGCCTCGGACACGCCAGCATATTTGCCGACATTCGTCAGCGCCTCCTGAACGACACGGTAGATCGTCGTCTCCGCAAGCAGCGTCGGACGGCGCTTCAGGTCGCATTCGAAGCGCACCTTAATCCCGTAATGGCTCTCGAAATGCTCGATATACGTCCGAAGCGCCGGTACGATGCCAAGGTCATCCAGCACGGACGGTCGCATTTCCCAGGCGAGCCCCCCTGACTTCGGACATGAGCTGGGACACCTGCTTCCCCCAGCATCGCGAGCCCTTCGTCCTCCTGCTCGGCAAGCAGACGGTCGATCGTGATCTTGATGAAGAACAGACTCTGGCCGATGCCGTCGTGCAAATCCCGCGAGAAGCGCCGGCGTTCTTCCTCCTGGATCTGCATCATCTGCGCCAGCATGGACTGAAGCTCGGCCTCCGTCTCCTTGAGCCGGGTCACCTCGTGACGGATCGCCAGATATTGATAAGGACTGCCGTCTCCGTCGGCAAAAGGGACGATCGTCGTATCCACCCAATATTCCCGGCCGTTTTTAGCCCGATTTTTGATTTCTCCGCGCCACACCCTGCCAGACGAAATCGTCGCCCAAAGCTCCTTCATGAAGGCTTTGCCGTGATGTCCTGAATTGACAAGGCGATGATCCTGACCGATCAGTTCTTCCCGGCCGTAACCGGAAATCTCGCAAAACTTGTCGTTGACGTAACGAATTCTGCCCCGGCGGTCCGTGATGGCGACGATCGCGGACTCGTCGAGCGCAAACTTGACGTCCGCGAGCTGCTCGAGCGAGCGGCGCAGCTCTTCACGATAATCGGCGTCCGACACGCCTTCGTCAAGGCCCGCCAGCAGCCCGGATACCTGAGCGGCCAGCATCTCCGCGTGATATTCGGCTCTGCCTTTGTTTTTCGGCTCAGTCAAATGTCAGCAGTCCCTTCTTCATCGCGAATTTAACCAGATCCGGTCGCGTGCGCAGCTCCAGCTTTTCCATGAGATTGCTTTTGTGAGACTCTACGGTTTTGACGCTGATGACGAGCTGCTCCGCGATTTCCTTGTTGGAGTAACCTTGAGCGACTTTGGCCAGAATCTCTTTTTCCCGATCGGAAAGCGATTCGTAGGTCCCCGCATGCTCGCCGTTTTTCATCTTGTCCAGGTAGTCGCTCATCAGCCGCTTCGTCGCAGTTGGATACAAGTAGGCTTGCCCTTCGGCCACGTGACGGATCGCGGCGAGCAGTTCCTCATGCGGCGCGCTCTTCAGGATGTATCCCGAGGCGCCGGATTGGATCGCTCTGAACAGATAGCCTTCGTCATCGTGCATCGTCAGGATCAGCACGGCCGTCTCGGGCAGCGACCGCTTGAGCTCGGCAGCGGCCGTAAGGCCGTCCTTGCCGTGCGGCATGCTGAGGTCCATCAGCACGACGTCCGGGCGAAGCGTCTGCGCTTGCGCGATCGCTTCGTCCCCATCCGCAGCCTCACCCACGACCTCCATGCCTTGTCTGCCGTTCAGCAACATCATGAGTCCCGAACGAACGATAGCGTGATCGTCGACGACCAATATCCGAACCATCTGCGTGACCTCCCAGCCGCAAGGTGTACCCGCTCTTTTTTAGATCATTTTACCACAGGACAGAACGTACAGAGCATTCATGCGCGCGGATTTATAGGGAACTCGCCGACGACAGCTCCGCCAGCAGAACCGTAATTCGGTCTGCGGCCGCGGCGACAAGAAGGCGTTCTTCGGTGCGGTAAATTCGCTTTTTCCGATCGCCCACGAGAAGGACGCCCGAAGGCGCGGCGCCCTCGCCCAGCGGGACGGCATACGCGGCACGAAGATTTTCCGCGAGAAACAGCGGGTACTCCTGCAGTTGGCGCGAGCACACCAGTTCGTTCATGCTGAGCGTCGTCGCCCGGCCTATTTTCAGTACGGACGCGGACAAACCCCGCCCGGGCTTTTCCGCGATGCTCTCGATTCGTTCGTTCGTGTGTCCGGATGCCATTGGCCACCTTAATAGATGCGAGGACGCTTCTTTTAGGCCCACGGCCCCGAAGTCGCACCCGATTGCTGCGCGCAGCATCGCCAGGCTGTCCAGAATCGCCGTCCGTCTGCTTTGTTCGTCCATTCCGCACCCCTCCAAGCCATGCGTATCGCATGCTGCTTTCTCCAGTTTACCGGAGCTGCGCCGGCCCGTAATTCAGGGAACTCCCGGAATTATGCACAGGGAAACTCCTGATTTGAATGGAAGCTGTGACGTTTCTCACAAAAAAGATAAGGGAATTCCCCCCGCCAAAATCAGGAGGTTCCCCGATAAAAGCCGAAGAAGGAATCCGTTAGGATAGAGTTATCAAAAGGATTCGGATGGGGGACGCGGTCATGGGAGAAGCGTTGAGGAACAAGACGGCCAAGGAACGGGAAGAGGATAACGGGCTCGGCATTCATCGCTTCTTTTCGGAGGACCAGTTCGCCCGAATCGATGAGTTGATGTATCCGAAGCGCGCGGAAAAGGGAAGCTATCTGTTCTGGGAAGGCGATCCCGCGGGCAAGCTGTACTATTTGCGCTCGGGCAAGGTGAAGCTTCGGAAGTCGACGGATGAAGGCAAGGACTTTACGCTGTCGATCTTGCAGAGGGGAGACCTGATCTGGGAGCCGGAAAACGGCCTGACGTCCGTCCATTCGTTCAGCGCCGAGGTACTCGAAGACGCGGAGCTTGGCGTCGTGCAGTGGAAGGATCTTGAGATTCTCCTGTACCGCTACGGGGACTTCGCCGTCCGATTCATGAACTGGATGGCGGTCGGACAGCGCGTGAGCGAATCGAAATTCCGCGATCTGCTGCTGTTCGGCAAGCCTGGCGCGCTCGCTTCGACCTTGATTCGGATGGCGAACACTTACGGCGTCGCCGTGCCGGAGGGCATCAAGATTACGCTGAAGCTGACCAATACGGAGATCGCGGACCTCATCGGAACCTCGCGGGAGAGCGTAAACCGAATGCTGAACGATCTAAAGATCGAAGGGATCATCGACATCCGCCAAGGCCGCATCGTGATCGTGCGACTGAACGCGCTGCGGGAAATCTGTCATTGTCCGACGTGCCCGGGCTGCCCCAAGGAAATCTGCCGGATTTGAGCCGGATTTGAATCGGATCTGGGCATGAGCAGAACTGATCGGATTGTAACGCAATCGTAACATAGCTTTCATCTTACCTTCATCTTCGGCGGTTACAATACAGACATGACCCCCCCTTTTCAATAATATATCTTTTGGGCTTGCAGCTTCGGCTGCAGGCCCGCTTTTTTTGTCCGGGGCTCCTCCGCACCTTCTTCTGGGCAGGCGCATATCGTACCTTAGCGACATTCGCCCAGCCGAGGAGGAATACGTGCATGACAAATAAAGGGCATGATCGACGGAAGCCCGCAGCCAAGCAAGCGAATCGGCAGCCGGAAGCGAAGCGCGAAGCGACGCTCCACGCCAAGGCGCCTGCGAAGAAAAAGACGGGTATCGCCGTCAAGCAGAGCCGACAATCGGAGACTGTCGGGCCGGATATCCCTGTCAGGCAAATCCCATGGTGGTTCACGCCGGAGCATCAGCGCGCGCACGGACCGGGCGGCGCCCACATCGGCGGCTTGCTCCCGCCGCGGCCGCCCGGACCTGGACCGCATCCGGGGCCAGGACCGTTCCCGCCGCCCAGACCGCCCGGACCGTTCCCGCCAGGGCCAGGACCGTTCCCACCCGGACCCGGGCCGTTCCCGCCAGGACCCGGACCGTTCCCGCCGCCCAGACCGCCCGGACCGTTTCCTCCAGGGCCAGGACCGTTCCCGCCGCCCAGACCGCCGTTTCCGGTTCCGATTCCGATCCCGGTGCCGATTCCCGTTCCTGGACCCGTACCGGTTCCCGTCCCGCTCCCTGGACCGTCCAGCTTCGTAGCGGTAACGATCGAAGGCGGCATCGGCTTGCCGAACGTATCCGGCACCAGCTACGTGACGTTCTACCCCGGCATGACGCTGCGTCAAGCGCTCTATGCGACCGGAAGGGTCCAGTTCGGCCCGAACGGCTTCATCGTCAGCGTCGCCGGCATCCCGGTCGGCGGAGCGATCGGTCTGACGGTCCGCTACAACGGCCGCGTCATTCCGCAGACGCTGCTCGATCAGCCGATTACTCCGGGCAGCACGATCACGCTCAGTCTCTTCTACCTTTAATCGACAAGCGAGCGCAAAAGGAACCGTCCCATAGCGGGTACGGTTCCTTTTATTGTAATCATAGGCCGCGCCGACCCGCGCTAACCGACCTCGCTTCCCACTCGACGCTTGAGCAGCAGCGGGACGAGCATCGCGACGGCGAACACGGCGACCGCCAGCGCGATCTCCCGCCAGTCGCCCCGCGTCAGGCTGGCGCCGAGAAAACAGAAGGCGAACGTGCCGGGCAGCGTGCCGATGATCGTGGCGGGCACGTAAGCCCGCAGCGGCACGCGCGCGGCCCCGGCCGCATAGCTGACGAGATCGAACGGCACGAACGGCGCGATCCGCAGCATGAGCACCATGGGAAAGCCGCGGCGCTGCATGGCGGCCTCGAGCTTGCGCAGGCGCGGATCGTCGCGTCCCTTAAAGAAGCCGATCCCGACCTGGCGCGCCAGCAGAAACGACAGCACCGCTCCGGGTAGCTCGCCCAAAAACGTATAGAGCATACCGTACCAGGTGCCGAAGGCAAGCCCGCCCGCCAGCGTCAGCACCGAGGCCGGAAACAGCACGAACGGCCTGGCCACGAATAGGCCGATGTAGACGGCCGGCGCGATCCAGCCGAACGACAGCATCCAGTCGCGGAGCGTGTTCGGCGTCATTTTCAAATAATGAAAGTTAACCCACAGCAGCGCGCACGCGACCGCGGCGATGGTTAGCGACAAAAGCACGACTTTGCGGCTCACGCGAACACTCCCGTCTAGCGTTCCATGCAAGCATCATACAGGAAAAGCGGATGTTTTTCCAAATCGCGGAGCCTTTCGCGGAGCCTTTACTGACGAAGCTTGAAATTCACGGTCAGCATGCTGTCCCCGTCTTCCCCGCCCGCGAGCGACTCCATCTTGTAGCTCACCGACGACAGCTCCGGCATCAGCTTCAACAAAGCGTCGAGGTCGGGCTTCGCTTCGGCCGTATAACGCATCTTGGCTGTCGTCCGGCCCGCCGCGGCTGCCGCGCGAAGCTGGGCGGCGATCTCCTTGACCGTGGACACGGACCGGGACGGATCCAGGTAGTCGAGTCCCATATCCTCGCGCAAATCATCATAAAATGCCGTGCGCGTCTTGTCCTTCGCCATCAGCGCGTCGAGCGTGTTCTTGTACGAGGTGACCGCCTGCGGATAGACGGCCTTCCACGTATGGTCCTTCTTCAGGGCGGCGTCCGTCACGAGATAGTAGCCGTAAGTCGTCCTGCCCTTGACGTCCGGCACCGGGTCGTCGAACGTCGTGTCCAGCTGGTACCAGACGCCGTCCAGCTTGACGAGATTCCACGTGTGCGCGCCGGTGCTCACGGTGCCTTCGACGATGCGGGCGGGGATGCCCGCGTCCGTCAGCAGTCTGTATGTGAGCGAGGCGTAGCCCTGACAGACGGTCAGCCCGCTTTTCAGCGCGTCGTATGCCGAGTGCCGGACCAGCGTGCGGTCGTAGGCGACGTTTAGCAGCACCCAGTCGTGGATGGCTTTGACTTTTTTGATGCGCGTTCATGCTCTTGGAGACGATGGAAGCGAGAATCTGCTTCGAGCGCGCGTTCACGTAGGCGGTTTGTTCCGCGTTTTCCCAATACTTCATATTCACGCTCAAGGTGGAAGTGGAGCCGTTAGAGCTGACGGTATAGCGATACGAGCGAATCGCGTACTTCAGATAATCGTCGGCGGCGAAGACGCTGTCGAACGCCTTGGACGCTTCGGCGGTCGTCAGCTTGCCCTTGAGCGACACTATGAAGGATTCGCTGCGGGCGCCGAGCTTCTGCTTCAGGCTGCTCTGGAGTATCGTGGCCTCTTCCGACGTGACGGCGGCGACGGCCGTATCGCGGTACGGCCACACCGAGGAAGCCAGCAGCAGCGCGGACGACAATAAAAATCCGGTAATGGCGCTAAGCTTTCGTTTGGACGCGGTCATCTCTCGCACTCCCTCCGGTCTATACGCATAGGTAATCAATCGCGGCGCTTCGTCGCCTTTTCACCCTTACATGATATAATCTATCATGAATGCGGAGACGGGGGGATGGGCCGTTTGAATCGAATTATGACGTTGAACCTGGGGCCGGACGCTTTTTTTTCCTCTTATCGGCAAACGACGAACGACGAGGACTGGCTCGCTTATCACGCGCACCAAGGCATCGAGCTGCTTTATGTCCACGAGGGAAACGGAGAAGCCATGACCGAGGACGCCCGCTATCCGATCCGTCCGGGCACGCTGCTTCTTTTTTTGCCCTACCAGCTTCACAAGGTCGAAGTCCCGTCCGTGCCCGGCGCGCCCTACGTCCGGTCGCTGGTGAAGTTCGATCCGCGAATCGTCGAACCTTATTTGACGCCTTATCCGGCCCTCGCACGCTGGTTTTTGAGGCTGAAGCGGGGCCTGTTGTCCCGCTCCTTCTGCGACCTTGGCACGTCGGAACGTCTGCCGGGCCTGCTGCGGGACTTCCACGAGCGCTGCGGCGCGGTCGGGCCCGCCAAGGAGGAGGAGCGTTCGCTGTTCCTCGTGTCGCTGCTCCACGAGCTGCGGCACCGGGCGTTCCCGGAAGCCGGCCGCGACGGCTCGCCCGAAGCCGAGGGACGCTCTCTTCATATCGACCGGATGATGGATTGGATCGAAGAACGGTACGCGCGTCCGTTCGACCTCCAGTCGCTCTCGGGCGAGCTTCATCTGTCGCCGTATTACCTGTCCCATCTTTTCAAGGAGCATACGGGCAGCAGTATCCGGGATTACATCACCGCCCGCCGGATTCGCGAGGCCTGCAGGCTGCTCAGCTCGACCTCGGATTCGATCCGCTCGATCGCGGAGCAGGTCGGGGGCTTCGGCGCCTCCCACTTTTGCCAGCTGTTCAAGAAGTGCAAGGGCGTGAGCCCCGAGACGTTCCGCAGGACGGTGCAGCAGGGCTTCTCCGCTCACCCTTGACCGCAACTTAGCCATATACTCCCGCAACCCGCCCGAAGCCCGATTTTATATAATGTGGGTGAAAAGAACTTCGGATCAGGGAGGCCATTCGATATGTGGCAGCAAGCGATAGGCGACGCGCTCGGCATTACCGCCCGCAATCTCAAGCAATTCGGGGACCGATTCCCCCCATGTCAGCGACGGGAGCAACAAGTACGTGCTGAACGACAATACCGACTGGACAGACGGTTTCTGGTCCGGCATCCTGTGGCTCTGCTACGAATATACGGGAGACGAGCAATACCGCGAGGGCGCCGTCCGGACGGTCGCGAGCTTCCGCGAACGTCTGGATCGTTTCGAGAATCTCGATCATCACGACATCGGCTTCCTATACTCGCTGTCGGCCAAGGCCCAATGGATCGTCGAAAAGGACGAATCCGCGCGCAAGCTGGCGCTCGATGCCGCCGACGTGCTGATGCGCCGCTGGCGCGCGGATGCGGGCATTATCCAGGCCTGGGGACCGAAGGGCGATCCGGAAAACGGCGGACGCATCATCATCGACTGCCTGCTGAATCTGCCGCTTTTGCTCTGGGCCGGCGAACAGACGGGCGATCCCGAATACCGCCGCGTCGCCGAGGCGCACGCGCTGAAAAGCCGCCGGTTCCTCGTGCGCGGCGACGATTCGAGCTATCATACGTTCTACTTCGACCCAGAAAACGGGAATGCCATCCGCGGCGGCACGCACCAGGGCAACACCGACGGCAGCACGTGGACGCGCGGCCAGGCTTGGGGCATCTACGGCTTCGCGTTGAACAGCCGCTATCTCGGCAATGCCGACCTGCTGGAGACGGCGAAGCGCATGGCGCGCCACTTCCTCGCCCGGGTGCCGGAGGACGGCGTCGTGTATTGGGACTTCGAGGTGCCGCAGGAGCCGTCCTCGTACCGAGACAGCTCCGCGTCGGCCATCACGGCATGCGGCCTGCTCGAGATCGCGAGCCAGCTTGACGAGAGCGACCCCGAGCGCCAGCGCTTCATCGACGCGGCGAAGACGACCGTGACGGCGCTGCGCGACGGCTACGCCGAGCGCGACGACGGCGAAGCCGAAGGCTTCATCCGCCGCGGCTCCTATCACGTGCGCGGCGGCATCTCGCCCGACGACTACACGATCTGGGGCGATTATTATTACCTGGAAGCGCTGCTGCGTCTGGAGCGCGGCGTGACGGGGTATTGGTACGAGCGCGGACGTTAAGCCCCCGCCAATGACAAAACGCAAGAAGCCGGCAGGATTAAGGAGATCCTGCCGGCTTCTTGCGTTTTATCGAATAGCCAAAATGCTGCGTTGAACGACGTCAAGCCACGCGTTTGCGATCAATCGGTTGCCCGCCGCCGTTGGGTGAACGCCGTCGAAGATCCAATCCGAAGCTTTGGTGCGCTCAGCCGCCCGGTCGAACGGTTCCTGAAGCGGAACAAATTGCGCTTGGAACTCCCGTGCCAGCTGCCGGACGACGGCACCGTAATCGTCGATTCGATCCGCCAGGCGTCGTTGACCCCGATCAGAATGCTGATGATGTCTGGATTCAGATGAAAGGCATCTTCGTTCCATCTGGCATACAAGTCGGACACGCGGTTGCCGCTCACGCCTCGATTGACAAACCGGTGCCCGCTGTCCGCGCGCTCGCAGCCGAGCTGCGCCGCGATCAAGTAGGCATAACTGTGGCCAAGCGCCGCATTCGGGTCGTTGCCGTCGCGCCTCCAGCTGCCGTCCGTAATCGAGTCGCCCTGAAACAAAACCGTCCTGCCCTTTCCGCCGCTCATGCGCTCCACTCCGTTTCGTTGTCGGTACCGTCAATGAGAGAAAGTTTGCTGCCTGCCCGCACGGCCATGGGAAGCAAATGACTCAAAGGCCAATGATCAAGGGAGCAATACCCGAAACGCCAAACGCGCATCAATCGTACCGTACGGCTCCAGCCGTAAAGCCGTCCCGGCAGCGATGCTGTCTTCCAGCGCAGCCGACGGCGGCGAGGAGAACATCTCCAACCCCACGTTGTAGTGGCTGCCGAAGTAGGGCGGGCTTGTATCGCCGCCATGATCCCGCCAAAACCAGAGAAACGGCCATACCTGGGCATCCCAGCTCACCTCGGCGCCGATGTCGTCCGGACGCATTAGCGCGTAGCGGCCGGGCCCGGCCGGAAGCACGCCGAAGCCTCCCGGGCTGCCCTTCGCAGGAAGCTCATAAGTTGTCTCCCCGTCCGGTAAGGAAATGAGCGTACCCGGGACAAGAAACGGCTCGCCGAACGTGATGTGATGTCCCCAATCGGCATGGACGACGGCGGGCGAGACGTTCGTCAGCCGCTCTTCCAGGCGAAAGCCGGCTTCGCCGCTCGTCATCTCGAAGCGCTTCTCGATAGCCAGCGGCAGCGACCGCAGCTCCAGCCTGAAGACGACGCGGATGCGCGCAGGGCCGTCTTCCTCGATGTCGTATCGCCAGGCGGACAATGCCGCCTCCCCGTATGCCGCAAGCTCCGTTCCCCGATGCGTGTGACGACCGCCTAGATTGGGGAGGATCTCCTGCCATCCGCCCTCGTATTGGCTCTGAAAATCGTGAAAGGCCGCCTCCTTCGGGCGCAGTCCGAGCCTGGTAAACCAAGCGAAGTCGGTGTCGGTCGGCTTGTGCAGCAGCTCGATCAGGTCCGTGCCCTTGCCGGGCAGCACGGTCAGACGGAACGCCTCGTTTTCCATGACGACGGCTTCATAGCCTTTGTAGACCAGATCGCGCTTGATCCGGCAGCCGAAGTTGCGGTCGTCCGCTCTCACGCCGCGTTACGTCCCGCTCTGCTGCGCGAGGAACGCCTCGACCTGCTTCTTCAGCTCCGCCTTGATCGCCGCGATATCGCTTTGCAGCGCTTTGTTGCCTTCCCATTTCGCTTGCAGCTTCTGCAGGCCCGCCGCAGGCGTCTCGACCATGCCCAATTGGTAGGCTAGCGTTTCATTGAAAATCTTGGCGAAGTCCGGATTGGCCAGCTGGTTCTTCACCGGCTCTTGATTGAAGGCGAAACCGGCAAGCGCGGACCGCACGTAGGATTTTTCATCGGCCACGTACCGGTAGTACGCGACCAGATCGTCCGGAACATTGGCCGACAGGCGGATATAGTTCGGATTCCAGGTCAGCATGTAGCCCGGGAACGTATAATTTTGCAGCGTATCGATACCGTCGGGATACTTGAATTTATCGTCGCCGACCGGCTCCCAGTTTTTTCCCTTGATGCCGAGCTCGAACAGGTCGTGATTGTCCTGGTTTTCGAAAATCCAGTTAATGAACGCCATGGCGCGGTCCGCGTTGGCCGAGGTCTTCGGGATGCACAAAAAGTTCCAAACGCGGAAGTCCGAGATGAGCGTCGGATTCGGCTGAACCATGTCCCGCACGGTCTTCTGCACGACGAACATGCCGAGCTCCGCCGACGGAACGCCCGCCTTGAGCTGCGCGTTGACGGCGTCCAGGTTGGCCACGCCCTCCATCATCGAAGCCGCCTTGCCTGCCGTGAACGTGCCGCGCGCATCCTTGCGGACGATCGGCTCCTTCTCGATATACCCTTTGTCGTGCCATTCGCGGATCGTCTGATACGTCGTATAGTCCGGCTGATTGAATGGCGCTGGAAATGCCGCGGCGCTATCCAGCTTGTCGCCCGTCAGCTTGACGCCCTTCACCGTCTTGCCGTCGAGCTGCAGCGTCGCCACGACGTTCGGCGCCAGGTTGAGGTCCCACAGTCCCGCTTCGTACTTCACGGGCAAGTCCTTGTTGAAGTCGATCGCGGCCGTCGCGCCGTAGTTGCCGTCGTTGCGGATGACGAACGGAATCATATTTTTGTCGTTGGCCAGCACTTGATCGAAGTAAGCCGTCAGCTCCTCGTAGGACTTGATGTCGTTCATCCCGTACTTGGCCGCCAGGTCCTTGCGGTAATAGATGACCGGCATATCGCTCAGGTATTGGCCAAGCGGCACGCCGTAAGTATGCAGTTGCCCGTCCGCGCCGGTGAACTTGTTGTTGTCCAGATAACCGCTGCCGAACGCCTTCTTGAGCCCCGGATATTGGTCGTTGTTAAAATAGCCGTCGAGATTCGTATAGTTGTCCTTGGCGATGAACGCGTTCATATTCATCCAGGGCGCGTCGAAAGCGATATCGACCTGCTCGCCCGCCGCCAGCTTCAGCTTCAGCTTATTGACGTAATCCGCTTGCGGCGTGAACGTCACCTTGAGCTTCAGGTTCAGCGTATCCTTCGTCTGCCGTTCGAACTCGGCCACCACTTCGTCGAACTGCTTCGGCTTGTCGCCCCACAGCATAATGTTAAGCGTCAGCGGCTCCGGCGTCTTTTCCCCGGCCGTCCCCGCCGTCTGCGTCGCCGCCGCGCTGCCGGACGCGCTTGCTTCGCCATTCGTTCCGCTAGCGGCGGTTCCGCTTGCGGCATTGCCGCCGGTTCCGCCGTTGCTGCACGCCGCCAGCAGGCTCAGCGCCAGCGCGGATGCCAGCATCGGCGCCAGCTTTGCTTTTACGTTTCTCTTCATGTCTAGCCCTCCCGGTTATGAATGATGCGAATGAAGCCGTATCGAATTGCGGTGCTGAAGCTATGTTAACCGGCCTTGCGGCCGTGCTCAGCCTTTAATAGCGCCAACTTTTAATCCCCCCGACGAAATAACGCTGCAGGAACGGATAGAGGAATATGATCGGCCCGACCGTGACCATCGCGGTGGCGAGGCGCACCGTGTAAGCCGGAACCGCCTGAACCGCCGACGGCGTGCCCGATACGGCGATATTTTGCGCCATATCGATGTTGCGGATAATCTGCATGATGATATATTGCAGCGAATAAAGCTTCGGATTTTCGATATACAGCATAGCGGGCGCCCACGACGACCAGTAGGCAAGCGCATAGAACAGTCCGATCGTGGCCAGCGCCGGCAGCGACAGCGGGAGCACGATGGACCGCAAAATCCGCAGCTCCCCCCGCGCCGTCCAGCTTTACGGATTCGAACAGCTCCTTCGGAATGTCGTTGAAAAAGTTTCGCATCAAAAACAGGTTCCATGGCGACAGCGCGGCAGGAAGGATGTAAACCCAGATCGTATCCTGCAGATGGAGATACCGTGTCGTCAGAATGTAGCTGGACACCATTCCGCCGCTGAACAGCATCGTAAAGTAGAAAAACAGGGCGAGCTGCGGCGCATAACGGAGTCGGCTGCCGGACAGGGAATACGCGGCAAGGCTGGTGACCAGAAGACTGAGCGCCGTGCCGGCGACCGTGATAAAAATGGTGACGAGGTACGCGTCCGGTATCGTATTCGTGCTGAAGATCGCTTTGTATGCGTTAAACGAGTAGGCTTCGGGCAGGAGCCGGTATCCGTTGCGCAGCAGCGTCGCTTCCTCCGTAAAGGAGCTCGCGATCACGAGCAGGAACGGATACAGGCACAAGGCGGCGAAGACGATCGTAAAGGCATAGAATAGGACCGCCAGCCATTTGTCGTTGCGGGAATTTTGCATTGCGGCCGTGTCGCCTCCTTGCTGTTTAGAATCAGGGCGGATTCGCGATCGAGCTTGGCTGCGATCTTGTTCGCCGTGACGACGAGCAGGAAGCCGACCACGGATTGGTACAGCGCGATGGCTTGCGTCATGCCGAGCGAGCCGGACGTCCGCAGCGCTCTGAACACGTAGGTGTCGATCGTATCCGTACTTCCGAAGAGGAACGAGTTGTCGCCGACGAGGGAGTAGATCATCTCCAGATTGCCGCCGAAAATGTTGCCCAGACTGAGCAGGAACAGCATGACGATCGTGCTCTTCAGCAGCGGCAGCGTAATGCGGAAGATACACTGGAAGCGGGTGGCGCCGTCGATCCGCGCCGCCTCGTACAGCTCCCGGTCGATGCCGACGATCGCGGCCATGTAGACGATCGCGCCGAAGCCGGCCGTTTTCCACAGATTAACGAGTACGAGGATCGGCGGCCATACGCCGGGCTCCGTGTAGAAATCGATGGGCGCAAGTCCCGCCGCATGCAGGAACTGATTGATCGCGCCGGTATCCGCCGTAAAGAAGGTGACGGAGAACAGCCCGATGATCGGCCACGAGATAAAGTTCGGCAGGATCATGACGGACTGTACGGTCCGAACGACCGCATTGCGCCCGAGCTCGGTCAGCATGACGGCGAGCGCCAGCGCCAGCGCGGTTCCCGTGATGATGAACATCAGGTTGAAAAACACCGTGTGGAACGTAATGATCAGCCAATCGCTGCCCCGGAAGAAAAACCGGAAGTTGTCGAGGCCGACCCACTCGCTGCCGAACAAGCCGGCGAGCGGATTAAAATCCTGGAACGCGATCGCGACGCCCGCCATGGGCAAATACGAGAACACGACGCTGAACAGGATAGCCGGAACGGCCAGCAGGTAAAGGGAACGATTATGAACGATTTCCCGGATGCCTCTATGTTTGTTCGTTATGCGGCTCATCTGCCCGCCCCCCTTTCGCTTCTTATTGTAACCCCTTTCAGGGAAAGCCCGGGACGGAACGGTTTGCTCCATTGGGAAGGTTTTTTTTGCGCTGATTCGCCGCAAAAAGCAAAAAAACCGGCCTTTTCGGCGATAAGATTCGCCGTAAATGGCCGGATGGCACCGGGTTGTACCGGGTTGTACTGGGCTGCACCGGGTTGTAATGGAGGGCACTGGATGCCTGCCATTGGATGGCTCGGATGGCTATTCGTCTTCCTGCGCCTTGATTTCATTCCGGCTGCGGAGGCGGTACTCGCCCGGCGTAAGACCGGTCTTGAGCCTGAAGATTTTGCCGAAATACTTTTCGTCCTCGAAGCCCGACAGCTCCGCGATCCGGTACACCGGCTCGTTCGTGTTCCGCAGCAGCTGCTCCGCCTCGCGGAGGGACATGCGCTGCGCTGCCGCAACGTAGGACTGCCCGGTAATCTCCTTGAAGCATTTGCTGAAGTAGCCGACGCTCATCGTCACCGCCTTGCACACGTCCGCCTGGCTCGGCCGCTCGCCCGGCCGCTCGTGCAGCAGGTCCACCGCCCGAATGACGGACCGGATCACCTCTTCCGAGTACATGGTGCCGCGAAGCAGGCGGCGGGCCGCTGTCCGGAACGCTTCCGCTTCCTCGGCAAGCTCGGATACCGAGCTACCGGCCGGCCATCCGGATGCCGGACGCGCTTGCTCGAGCGACGGACATTTGTCCAGCCACAGCTGCAGCGACTCCTCGAGCTTGCCCCGCCAGACGGCGGCAGGCAAGGCGCGGGCCGTATCGTCCAGCATCTGCCCGTACCGGCGGTCGTCGACCAGCCAGCTGAGCGTCTCCCATGCGGCGGCGATGTCGTCTCCCTGGATCCCGGTTCCGACAGCGCCGGCCGAAGACTCGCCTTGCTGCTCCTGCAGCCGCCTGGCCACGCGCCCGAGCAGTTCCTGGACCGAATCGTCGTCGAGCTGCGTTTTGACCATATAATCGACCGCGCCAAGTCGCATCGCCTGCTGGAGATAGTGGAAGTCCTGGTGGCAGGTCAGCATGACGGGCAGCATGCGGGGATAACGCTCCCTTACGATGGCCAGCAGCTCGAGCCCGCTCATGCCCGGCATCGAGATATCCGCCAGCAGCACGTCGGCCTGCAGCCGCTTCAGCGCCTCCAGCGCCTCTTCGCCGCTCGAGGCTTCGCCGACGAGCATCATGCCGAACCGCTCGAACGGCATCATGCTTGCGATGCCCCGGCGAACGAGCGGCTCGTCCTCCACCATGAGCACTTTAATCATCGAGGACGCCTCCTTCCGGCCGGATCGGCACCAGGATTCGAATGCGCGTGCCTTTGTCCGGCTCGCTGTCGATCTCGAGCCGCGCCGCGCCGCCGTAGTGCACGTCCAGCATTTTTTTGACGTATTGAAGACCGATGCCAAGACCCTGTCCGCGTCCGCCGCCCTCGAGCAGCTCGTTCATCCGCGCCTCGGTCATGCCTTTGCCGTCGTCGGCGACGGCAATGGCCAGGCGTTCGCCGCCTTCCTCCCTGATCGTCACGCGGATGTCGCCCTGCTCGCTCAGCAGCCCGTGGTACAGCGAATTCTCGACGAGCGGCTGGAGCACGAACCGCGGGATCGGCGTCTCGCCCAACCGGGGATCGCAATCGATCGAAACGTTGAACCGGTGATCGTACCGGACGTTCTGCAGCTCGATATAATCGCGGAGGGCGACGATCTCGTCGCGGACCGTCACGACCATGCTGCCCTTGCCCAGGTTATAATGCAGCACGCGCGTGAACACCTTGACGAGATTGTAAATCTCGTCCTGGCCGTTCGCCTTGGCAAGCCATTGGATCGTATTGAGCGAGTTGTGCAGAAAATGCGGATTGATCTGGCTCATCAGCTTCTCGACTTCGAGCTCGCTCCTGCGCTTCTCCTTGCGCTCGACCTCCGAGATCAGATCGATGATCCGCTCCCGCATCGACTGGAAGCTCGCGAACAGCATATCGAACTCCTGCAGCTTCGTTGCGATCGCGGTTTTTGCCGACGGATCGTGACTGAAGCGCCTGATCGCGCGGTTCATGCGCTGAATCGGATGATACACCATGCGCCATATATAAGAAGCGGCCAAAATGGTCACCAGAATGGACAAGGCGGCTACGAGCAAAAATTGGCGCTGCCACTGGCGCAGCTCCCGGCGGAAGTCGTCGAGCCCAACGAGCGAATACAGCCTCCAGCCTCCGCCGCCGGCCGACTCGAAACGCTTGTACGCGTTCAAGCCTTCGCTTTGCGGATCCAGACGCTGTCCGACCTCGGCCCCCCTCCGGCAAGTCACTGTACATCACGGTGCCGTCGGCTTGCGTCAGCACGTTAAGCGGGGCGCCCTTCGCCTCCGTTCCCGACGGCCGCAGCAGCTCGCCGAATTCGGCCTCCAGATACATGTAATAGGAACGGCCGGCGCCGTATTCGACGAGCCTCGTCAAGGAGAGGACGGGCTCGTCGTGCCCCGCCAGCGCCGACGGATGCGGTCCGAGAAACATCAGCTGGTTCGCCCGGTACAGCACGTCCTCCGGTCGCGGCCGCAGCACCGTGTCGGGCAGGTCGGGCTTGATCGGCGCGGATTCGAACTGGTAGGCGGACGGATAATCCGGCATGAAAAAGAACAATCCGTTCACGATCAGATTCGAGTAAGCGATATTGATGAGCGACTTGTCGATGCCGCGGAACAGCTCCGTCTTCTCCACCGGGTCCGCTGCCGTCAGATAGGCGATAATATCGTCGCCAAGGCCGCCGTCCACGACGAGCAGCTGCGATACGCTGCCCAGCGTGGCGGCGGCCTTCTCGATGGCGGCCCGCTGTCCGTCGACCATGGACTGATAGTTCGCGACGATTTTCTCGCTCTGGCCTTTGTACATCCAGTAATAAGAGGTGAATCCGATCAGCACGATCGGCGTAATGGTCACGACGATCAGCAGAATGCTAAGCCGGCCCCGCAGCGTGTCCAGACGGATCGCGCGCCAGAGGCTCGAACCAACGGCACGGCTCATGGCGCTGCTCCTTCCCGTCTACGGCTTAAGTTCCTACAGTATAGAACAGTTCGCCGTGCCGAGTCATCCGTCCCATTGAATCAGGTGCCTGTCTTCGCGCGACTGTCGCGCGACTGTCACCCGACCACCTTCACCCGGACCGTTACCCGCTCGCTTGGCGCGAGCCGCACGGCAACCCGGCCTGCAGCGTCAGGCACGACGCGCTCCGCCGCGGCGGACGCTCCTCGCAGCGCTTCGACGACGACGTTGGCGGAAGGCGATCCCGTCTCCAGCGCGCAGCTCTTTTCCGCTTCACCAAGGTTGACGACCAGGAAGGTCCGCGCTTCGCGAACGTCGGAACGGCGCGTCAGCTCGTAGCCGTCCAGGTTCATGACGTAGATGTCCGGCTCGCTGCAGGACAGCCATTGGTCCCACAGCATCGCCGCCCGGAAGGTCTGCCCCGCGCCATAGATTTCCTGGCCCGCATAACCGGTCTTGTCGTCCTCGAGCGTCCCCAGATTTTCCAGCGGAATATATTCGAGCTCCGACAGCCGGAATTTGTCGGGCAGGCAGCGCGGGAAGCAATAGTAATTGTTGGTCCTCGCCTGGTTAAACGCCAGCAGCAACCCGGGCGATGCGTCTCTGTCCTTCAGCGTGGAGGCAATCCGGGCCGAACATTCGATATTTTCGAAAAACGCGGGATACAGCATCGGCGTGCATGCCTGGAACATGCCCCAAATCCGGTAATCGGCAAAAGAAGGATCGTCGTACCAATACATCATGCGGAGGTTTTGCGCGAGCAGATAGCGGTAGGCCTCCCCGTAGGAAGGGTCCCCGGTCTCTCTCTCCAATCCGTCCGCCGCCTGCACGGCCATCGACAGCAGGAACGACTCCTGGTGCAGGCTGTTCACCGGCAGCTGCAGCAGCACCTGGAGCGAGCGCTCGGCTTCCGCCAGATATTCCGCGTCTTTCCTTGCCTTGTACAGCAGCAGCATAAAGTAAGCGTAGGCGCCGGCCACCGGATAGTTGTCGCCGTTGCCGTGCTTGCGAAGCTCGGGCGCGCGGAACGACAGCGGAAACAGATAGCCCGTCTTCCGGGCAAGCGGAATGACGATCCGGTTCACGGCTTCCTCGATGCGCGCGCAAGCTGCCTCGTCTTCTCTGAACCAGGCGGCACGCCACCATTCGTGCAGCAGGTAAACGTACTGCCAGGTCCCCCAGATCCGCGGCTGTTCGCCGAGAAACTCGCCTCCCGCGTGGTTGATATATTGCCAGACCTTATCCCGCAGCAGCGTGTATTCGGACGCGGGGGCCGCTTCCGCGAGCTCCGTGAGCGGATGGATCATCATCAGCGCCGCGTCGAGTCCGGGCTGGTTGCGGAAGTCGATCGTCAGCCCCTTCGCCTTGAACGACTCCTCCCACGCCGGCGACACGCCGTTGACGTAAGGAATCAGCATGTCGCAGTTGCCGTCGTTGCTCCAGCAAGCGTTCGTATCCAGCAGGTCCGCGGCGCACTTCAAGCCGAACTCGCGCCAGCTCGCGCGGTTGGGGGGCGAAGCCGTCGCCTTCGGGACGAAATGGAGGCAGGCTTCCACCAGATCGACTACGGCGCTCTGCTCGGTCGGAGGCGCGTCCAGCGAGAAGCAGCGGATGCCGTAGGAGAAGCGCGTGCCCGCCACCGGGATGTCGGCCGAGAACGCGCGGTCTCCGATCAGCCCGACCGCCAGCTCGCCCGGTCCGTAGCCGTAGGTTCTGCGCAAGCCGCACCGGTAATGGAGGAAGCGCTCGATGCCCGATTCCGCCATCCACCCCATGGCGGACATATCGAAAAACAGCATGACGCCGAATTTTTTTGTACGAATCGTAATAATAGCAAGCCGGAAAATCGTTGCCTCTCGCTTCGTCGTTCCACTTGGTCGGATTGTCGATGTTCGTCTTGAACCAAACGTGGTCGCCGCGCTCGTATGGCGGCAATTCACCCAGGTTGACGGCGATCTCCGGCTCGAGCGGCCCGCTGCCGATCGCCACCTTCCCTTCGCCTTGCAGCGCGATCTCGATCCGCACCCAGCCGGTCGCCGGATCGGCTTCGGCCGTGCCGGTCCACTCGTACAGCAGGCGTCCGCCTTCGAATACGGCGCCTTCGAACGCCAGCGCGTTCGGCGAACGCCGCTCGATTCGCGCCGGGAACAGATTAAACCGCGCGCCCCGCACGAGCGGCTGCAGCGCCGGCGTCATCGCCCTGGCCTGTTCGCCCTCCTGCGATGCCAGCGTGTAACCGTAACCGCCGACCGCCTCATCGTATTGCCAAATCAGCTTCGTCTGCCCGCCGCTTGCCAGTTCGTAGTCCTGACGGACCGTTTGAATGTCGTTCAACATGGTTTCCCCTCTCGCTTCCTTTGCCGTCGTGCGGCTTTGTTTTTATGCATGGTCCCCGAGGTATTCGGCTCGTGCGTTGAACCCCTCCGCGCGAAGCGAAGACAGCCTGCCGCTCCGGCCGGACCAGCCGACCGTCCGGCATTCCCCGGGCAGCAGCGTCAGTCCGTTGTCCGCGAAGCGAACCGGGCGTCCGGCTTCGTCCTCCGCCTCCATCCACAGCTCGACCGCCGCGACGCTTGATTGGTTGGATACCAAAACTTCGCGGTCGCTCCTGGAGGCGGGCCGGATCGTCACGGCTCCCGCCTCGGGGAGCGACCGAAGCGGCTCCCAAGCGCGGCTGCCATTCGTCGCCGTGTACAAGTAGGTCGTCTCCGCGAGCGTCCGGCCGTCCAGCGCCGCGGCTTCGAGGCGCAGCAGGAAGACCGGCTCCGCCAGCTCGGGCACGGCAAACGCGACCGCGCCGAGCGGCGCCGACCCGGACGGCAGCGGAAAAGCGGCAAACTCCCGCTCCGCCAGCAGCGCGCCGCCGAGATCGAAGGCAGCCGCGCGGACGACGGCACCGGCTGCCGGATGCAAAGCTTCGGCATACTCGGCGTGAAGATGGATCTCCGCGCGGAAGGCGTCGCCGGTCCGATAGTCCGTCCGGTCGTACCGGGCCGACACGTGGAGCGGTGCAAACGCTTTTTTCAAGGCGTAATAAGCGGGCTTGGGCATGCCGTCGTACTCCAGAACCGACGTGTTCGCGTTATTCGGGAACGGCTCGTTGCCCATCCACACGAGAAATCCAGATGCTTGCGGCGCGCGCCTGCGCGTCGCTTCGGCCGAATAACGAAGCGACTCCTTCTGCAAAAATCGGCTGCAGCGCGCGAATTGCTCCAGTTCGTCCTCGTCGCGGCGCCACGGCCCGAACGACTCGCCGACCGCTTCCCACGGCACCCACCAGCTGCCGCGATGCGTCCAGTACGGATTGTCCGCGGTCGGCGGCCACGCGTCGCACCTGCCGCGCAGCGCGCGAAGCAGACCCGGGCGGGAAGCGCCCGGCGTGCCGGTCTCCGAGCGGAAGAGCGCATCGTCTCCGTTGAAGAAGGCGTAGTGGCCGGGACTCCCGGCATAAAGCCACGGGCCGTGCACGTCATGATGGAGACCGCGTCCGAAATCCCTCGCATCCGCGCAGAACGCCGGCCCCGACGCGCTGGCCGGCAGGAAACGCCGGCCCGGATCGAGCTCGCGGACCAGTCCGGCCAGCATGGCGATGTTCGCGTGACGCTCGTCGACCGGGCGGAAGCCTTCCCACATCAATTCGTTGCCCCCCGCACCAGAGCAGCAGGCTCGGATGCGCCCGCTTCTCGCGCACGGCGGCCGTCGTGACGGCCGCCAGCCTCTCAAGCAGCTGCGGATCGTCCGGCGGGCAGTTGTCGAGCGCGCTGGACGACTGGAGCAGCTCCTGCCAGACGAGCAGGCCCCGGCGATCGCAATAATCGTAAAATGCGGGCGTCTCGATGATGCCCCCGCCCCAGACGCGCAGCACGTTGACGTTCATCTCCGCGAGCGGGTCGAGCCGTGCCCGGTAGTCCGCCTCCGTCACCGCCCCGTAATAAGGGGATACGGGCACCCAGTTCACGCCGCGTAGAAAGACGGGCAAGCCGTTGACGACGGCCGTATACGGCAGCGCGTCGGCCGGCGATCCCGGATTGGCGCGCCACTCGATGCGGCGGAAGCCGATCGTCCTGGCTGCCGCGGCGAGGACGCGGCCTTCGCCGTCGCGCAGCTCGAGGCGGGCCCGGTAGCGCGGCTGCGCCCCCATGCCGGCAGGCCACCACAGGTCGATGCCGGCTACCTCGGCCGCAAGCGCGAGCTGCGCGGGGCCGGCCCGCAGCGGCTCCCGCCGGCGCGTCTGCCAGATCGTGCGGCCCTCCGCATCTTCAAGCGCGTACAGGCAATCGTATTCGCCGGGTCGCATGACCTCGACCTCCGTGCGAAAGTTCACCGTGCCTTGCCCGGGCGCTTCAGCAGGCGCGGCCTCCGGATAGAAATCCCGGACGGCCACGCCTTCGTAAGTGCGAAGCCGGACGTCCCGCCAGATGCCGACCGCGACCATCCGCGGGATCCAGTCCCATCCGTAGCCGAAGCGCGCCTTCAGGCGGCGGATCCGCGACGAGTAGCCGACCTGGCCGTCCAGCTCCGGCGGCTGCCGGAGCATCACCTGCAGCAGGTTCGCGCCGCCGGGCGCCAGGCTGCCCGTCACGTCGACGACGACCGGCAGGAACGTCCCCTCGAAGTCTGCAGCCTTGCGTCCGTTCCAGAACACGCTGCCCGCATAGTCCAGCCCCTCGAACGCCAGCTCGCAGCGATCCCGCGCCCAGCCGTGCGGAATATGCACTGTCTTCGAATAAATCCACTCCCGCTGCGTCACCCATTCGCCGTGCAGACTGTCCAGACCGACGAACGGATCAGCCATCCGTCCTGCCGCGAGCAGATCCGTCTGCACGGCGCCCGGCACCGAAGCCGGCAGCTCCGCCACGGCCGGCAGGATAGACACGCCGAGCTCCATCGACAGCCGGGGCTGCCATTGGTTCGGGTACCATCCCGTCAGCCGCCAGTCGGTACCGCTCAGCAGCAGCTCAAAGGCAGCTTCCGGAGCCGTCTCGTCCGCGGCTCCCGAGTCACGACCGAAGACAGCCATCGGTACCGGTCCCCCCCTCTTCTTGCGAGCGCAGGGCGTCCGCCGTTCCCGCATCGCTTGCCATCTTTCCTCATCCCTTCTTCTTGTCGCCCGCCAGCGCGATCCGTTCGGTGCCCGATCCCGTCGCAGTGGATGCCTCCACTCGGTATAAGCCTCCCTGCCAGCCCTTCGTCAGATGGAGCACCGCCTTGAACCGGCCGTTCGCATCCGTTCGAACACGCTCTTCTTGCGCGATGCCGCCGATCGCGACGCGAACGTCAGCTTTGCTCGCCGCCTTGCCGCCGGCCGTCTTGACCGTTCCCTCCACCCGAACGATCCGGCCCGCGCCTTCGGCCTCGACCGACGAGATAACGACGCGGTCGCGTGCGGCGACCGCCGCCGGCGTACCGGCGGTCAGGCTGCGGCTGCGGCTGTCCCGGACAATCGTGCGCAGGCTCCCGTCCAGGGCGCGGTACGTGACAGAGGTTTCGACGGGATACAAATACACGGCATCCAGTTCCGCTTCGGCGCCGACGCTTTTCAGAACGAGCGTACCTGCTCCCTTTGCCAGATTGACGGACCCGAGCCGGACAATGGCGATTCGCCCGTCCGTCCCGGCCAGCGTCGTTTTCATCGGCGCAGCCCCGTTCAGGGAAGCCGACAGCGTCGCGGCCTGACCCGGCACGCGCTGAATGACGCTCGCGTAAACGTCGTATTCGCCCGCTCCCGGCACTTCGACGGCGAAGCTACGGCTCGCGTCTGCCGTCATCCGCACGTAGCTGCCCTGCGACAGCGACGGGCTGCCGTACCGGATCTCCGGCACGCTCATCCTGTAGAGCTTGGCCAGCGTGACCGTCGCGTAGCCTTCGTGCGGCAGCGGATTCGTCGACGCATTGGAGAATCGGATGCGCAGCTTGGCCGTCCCTTCCGGTATTTGCGCTTTTGGCGTCGTCTTGACCGTCGACTGTCCGGAGTACCAAGTGCGGCTGGCGTACGTCATCGCGCTATCGTCGGCGAGCAGCGTCGTTTGGCCTTGCGCGTCGACCGCCAGCACCTCCGCCGCAAGGTCGGTATCGAACTGCAGCATCGCCGCAAAGTCCAGTTTGACGGAGTCGCCTGGCCGAAGCCCGTCCGCGCCGCCGACAGGCACATCGCGATACAAGTAGCCGTCGCCGTAGATCCGCACGTTGTCGTGCCCCGTCGCCTCCACGAAGATCGCCCGCTTGCCGAACCAGCCGGGGTATATTTCCGCTTCGGCATCTAGCGATGTCGCATCCGCATAGACGGCAGCTTCGTCGGTGCTCGGTGCGTTGCTTTGCTTGCGGAGCGCCCGCGCCGGATCGTTCAAACCGGCATCCGCCACGGGAATCTCTTCGTCGTCTCCGGCGCCTTGCCGATAGAGCTGCTCCGCCTCCAATGTCTGAACGCCGCGGCTCTCTGCCTTCGTTGCCGTCATCAAGCGCGCGGCGGCCGGCTCCCGCTTGATTCGAAGAATCGCCCGCAGCGCTTCGTCGACCGACTCGGCGCCGCTGTTCGTATTCACGCCGCTGTCCGTGACGCCGTCGAACGCCGCGCCGGTCGTCTGGTCGAACATGGCGACGCCGTCGCGCGTATCGCCGGTCCACCAGGCCGCCGCGATGCCGGCCATCTCGGCGTACTTCGTTTTGCCGGTCACCCGGTACAGCGCCAGCAGATTTTCAACGTAGCTCGCCGTGCCGTAATTAATCTGCGGATAAGCCGCCTTGTTCGGCGACCGCCGATAAGCCCTGCCCGAGATCAGCAGGTCGCTCAGGAAGCTGTCCGCCGCCTGCTCGGCCGCCTGGATCCAATCGCTTCTCCCGCTCAGCTGCCCGGCGATCGCCATCGCCTTTATCTGGGTGCTGCCCCATTCATACCAGGTGCCGTCGCTGTGCAGGAACGCGGAGAGCGGATACGTATTGAAGTCGCCTTCCTGCGACATCGCCAGACCTTCGCCGAGCATCCGGACGAGCGCAAGCGAGGTGTTTTTCTGCGTCCCGGCAGGCAGCGCCCCCTGATGCTGCGCCAGCGCCGAGATCGCGGCCGAGCTAAGCCAGTTGTCGCGCTGCAGCAGCCATGCGGGCGCTTTTTTGCCGTCAACGTTGTCGTACGTGCCGTAAAGCGGCATTACCAGTTGCCGGACGCGCTCGAGACAGAGCGCCGCCCGCGTCCGCACCTTCGCGGCGAATGCCGCGTCCTTGGCCTCGAGCGCGGGCAGCGCCGCCGCCATCGCCTCGTAGGCGCGGACCGCCCAGAAGCCGAAGCCGGTGAACGAGGAGTGGCTGTCCTTTTTTATACAGCTTCCCTTGGGCATCCTCGGCGACGAAGTTGTCGAAGTCGCCCTCCGGCGACTGCATCCACATGGCGAACGACAGGCCGCGCTTGATCATGTCGTAGCTGTACGCGTCGCCGTACGTCCTGTAATGCTCGACATAGACGAGGACGGCGCGGGCGACGTCGTCGAGCGCCGCCACCCCCCTCCTGCGGATCGCCGACCCACTTGTAGCCTTGGCCGAGATCGCTCCGGTCGACGGGCTCCGCGTACAGATGGGAGATGAACATCGGAATGCCGTCGATCTCGATTTTCTCGTTCATGAACCGGAAATGATCGAAGTTGGCATACACTTCGGCAGAATCCCTCAACGCGAATTTCCGGAAAAAGGAGGCGTCCTTGCCCGTCAGTTGGCCGTCCTTGTCGTAGTCCAGCTCGGCGACCAGCGTGCCCCGTTTGATTGTCGCCTGCAGGAAGGCGAGATCCGCCGCGTCCACGCTGCCGCTGCCGTCCAGGTCGTAGCTGCGGTCATCCCGCATGGCCGTCACCTGGACGTCCGTCACGCGGATGGGCGCCGTATTGTCGTTGTGCAGCTCCAGCCAGAGCTGGGCCGCGCCATCCGGAACGGGCGGTCCCGATTCGTCGCTGACGGTGCGCCAGGCGCCGCGCTTAACGGCGGACAGATCCGAGATCTCGAGCAGCGTGTTCGCGCCGTCGTTCACTCTGGCGGTTACGGAGGACGTCCGCGTCGCGTCCGGATGAAGCATCAGCCGGAGCGAGACGGCCGGCTTGTCGCCGGCATGCGGCTGGCGTTCGCCGCTTCCGACCGGGAGATTCCGCCACACCGCGGAGCCCGGCTGCATGACCAGCGCCGACTTGCGCGTGACGGCGCCGCCGCTCGACCAGTCCGAAGCGCTGCCGAGCGGCGCGGCGAAGTCGGGGTTGGCGACCGGGTATTCCACCCGCGTGCCGTCTCCCCCTCACGCCCCACAGCTTGACGCGATGGACGTCGATCTCGCCATTGGTATCGTTGTGAAGCTCCACGTAGACGACCGGCTTGCCCGCACCGATTTTGCCTTCGGCATGGATCGTTTTTGTCGTCAGCTTGACGGTCTCCCCCTCTCGCTGCATCCGAGAGATCGTTGACCTCCGCCAGCGCCGGTCCGCCGTCGTTGATCCGCAGCATGACGTTCGCGTCGACGTCCGCATCGGCGCTTACCGTCGCCTCCACCTCGCCGTAGACCACATCGCCGGCCGAAGGGCCCCTGCCGTCGTTCGTCACCGGGATGCCCTGCCAAACGGCGCTGCCCGGCTCCATGGCGAGGTAATGCTCCGTCTCCGTGTCTCCGGCGCTGTCCCAAGTACCCGCGAGCGGCGATTCAAAGTTTGCGTTCGGCATGTCGTAGACAATAGACTTCTCGGCCGCCGATGCACGGGAATTGTCCCCTGCCCCCGACGGTAATGCCAATACGGCCGCGATTGTGATTGCCAACGTGCCGGACGTCCATTTGCGCAGCACAAAATCCCCTCCTTCGTATGATTGCATGGCTGGGCAAAGCATGAATCCGCTTACAGTTAGGAACGGAAAACGAAATCAGATGCGTGGGGCAGCGAACAACGCAAGTCATTCTTCTAATTTACTGTAAGTCTTACATTTTTACTTACATTTTGATTATAGATTCATTCTCTTGCCGCTGTCAACCGATCCGTTCGTTTGGAAAAAGCCGAAAACGCCATTTTCCCTGCCGATTAGCGCATAAAGGCTGCGCAGGCCGCGGGCGATGTTTTCTTTATTTCCGCTCGCGCTCACAGGAACGCGACCCTCCAGGATGTCATTCGTGCGGCCTCCGATTGTCCGGATATCGCTCCAAGTATCCGCAACAGTCGCCAAACGAACCGCCCGTTTACAAACTAACGATCTAATCTCGCGCAAACGGACACAGTTGGCGCTAAGACGTCCGACTAACTTGACCGTCCGACTAATTTGCCTTTCGCCGCTGCCCTCCGGATCGCGTCTTCGTTTGCTGCGCCTGCTGCTTGCGAACCAGTGCTAACCGACACCAATTAAAACAATGATTCGGCGCTTAGGAGGTGCTGGCTGGCGGTGTTTGGCTGGATGGTATGTGACTTGGCGGTGTTGACTGGGCGGTGGGTAGTTGGCGGTGAATGACTGTGCGGTATGTGGCTTGGAGTGTTGGCTGGGCGTTGGGTAGTTGGCCGACGCCGGCGTGGTTGGCAGGCAGGGTGGGAGTAGGGAGAGGAATCGGCGGGCGGCGACGAACAGTTGTTAGAAGGCAGTTATTTTTCCGCGAGACTGCGAGTTGTCACCCGATAGTTGCTGAAAGGCAGTTATTTTCCGGATTTTTGCTCCTGGGGCAGTACAACGGCGCAGATAGATGCCTTTTAACACCTATTTGCGCCGTGTAACCTCCCGGAGCCAAAATTAACTGCTTTCTGGCAATTATTTTCTTCAA
This sequence comes from Cohnella rhizosphaerae, assembly GCF_029525575.1. GTDB lineage: Bacteria > Bacillota > Bacilli > Paenibacillales > Paenibacillaceae > Cohnella > Cohnella rhizosphaerae. The sequence goes on along the minus strand of NZ_JAPDIA010000009.1, from coordinate 729,874 downwards.
AAAAGCCGGACCTCGCGGCCCGGCTGCACGTGCTTCAGTGATACGGTTTTCCGGAGGGCGTGCCGCCTAATCACGCTCTTCCTTCTCCAGCATCCGGGTGGAGGCCCGTACGACGAGCTGCACGTCGTATACTTCGTCAAGCGGCTCCGTCGACTGTACGGCCCCCTGCATGCGGTCGATCAGATAGCGGGCCGCGGCCATGCTCATCTGCTTCACGGGCTGCCGAATCGTCGTCAATGGCGGGAAAAGGTCGGCGCTGCCCGGCACGTCGTCGGCGCCGACGATCGAGAGCGCTTCGGGAATCGGCACGCCTTTGATGCGAAAATGCCTGTACAGCGTCGGCACGAAATGATCGTTCGCCACGAACAGCGCCGTCGTGGACGGGTAGCGGGACAGGTAGTGATCGATCTGCGCGCACCGGTCCGCATCCTCAAGGTCCCGTACGCGAATCAGATGCTCTTCGCCGAACTCCCGCAGCCCGCAATCTGCCGCTGCCTCCCTGGCCCCCGCCAGCCGTTCGTAATGGTCCGGCGACGTGAACTCGTCTACGATGGCGATATGGGCATGTCCCATGGAAGCCAAGTGCTGGATCGCCGCATACCCGCCCTTCCGCTGGTCGGCGCGAATGCTCGGCACCCGGACCGTCTGCAGCCGGTTGAAGACGAGTACGGCCGGTACGGCCGAAGCCAGCTCGGCAAAATGCTCCTCCGTATAGGGAACGGTCGTAAAGATCGCGGCCCCGATCCCTTTCTCCGCAAAATAGGCCTGGAGATCTTCCTTTTTCTTCGGCACATCCTCGAGCGCGCACAGCTTAACGCTCATCCGTTCGGCGAACGCGACCTCGCCGATGCCGGAAATGATGCTGCTCTCCACGGGAAGCGACCGCGTCGACGTAAAAAATGCCAGCTCCTTGGGCCGCTGCACGGAAGCGCCGAGCTTGGGCGAGAAGCCATGCCGCTCCATGATCTGGAGCACGCGATCGCGCGTCTTGACGTTGACGGCCTCCGGCTTATTCATCACGCGGGATACGGTGGCGATGGAGACGCCCGCTTCCTTTGCGATATCGTAAATGTTCATCGATTCGTTGCTCCCGTTTTTATTTTAGTATAGCACCGATCATGAAAGACTTACAAACGTCTGCGTTACACCTACCGTTTCTGTTTACTGTGTGGCGTTTTAGAGCGAGATGCTTGACGACCACATATGACAAACTTTATGATAATTTACGAAAGAAATAATGTAACTCTTTCAGAAAAGCGAAAGGAGGATGTCATTGCCTGTGGTTTAAGACGCTGCAGACCCAAAAAATTGAAAGCGTAACCAAAGGAGGAAAATGATCATGAAGCATTTAAACAAGGCGATCGCCCTCGCCATAACCGGTTCGCTGCTCGCCGGCTATGCCCCTTCCGCTTACGCAGCCACCAAAACCGTCGACTTCGCCAACTTTCCAGTCAACTTCGCACATCTCAATTGGCAAGCGGTGACTTCGCACTCGGCCACCACCGGCTTCTCCTATGCGCTCGGTACGGGCAACGGTCAGCGCACCAATCAGCATGGCGTCTCCTGGCCGGACAGCGCCTATTACGACACGGTGCTCGGCAGCGGCGGTTATACGGCCGTCAACGGCTGGCCCATGAAGTCCCTTGTTCTCTACGCGACGGAGAAAAACGGAAACTGGCTGGCGAACGGCTGGAACTACACGCAGGATATGGCGGAAGGCGCCAGCGCCGTCGACGATTCCGCCCGGGCGGCCATCGCGCTGGCCGACGATTATTTGCTGAACGGCAACCTGGCGTCCTACCAAAGCGCGCGGGACCTGCTCGCGTTTACGGCCTATATGACGACTTTAAGCGGCAAGGTATACAATTTCGCCTGGCTGGACGCGCCGGCGCTGTTTGGCTGGGACCCGGTGCAGCAAGGTGTCGACAAACATTTTATGTACCGGTCGGAATTCGTCAAACGCACCCAGTATCCTTCCGCGCTGCCGAACGGCGACTGGATGGACGCCGCCTCGGACTCTTCTCATATTTTGACGAACGCCTCAAACCAACCTGTCGCCGCCCCGCCCTTTATCTCGCATCCGAAGTACTCGATTTACATGGACGACCTGCGCGATCCGACAGGCGCCGATATCGCCCCCGTCTACGACGGTCCGCTCTATACGACCGCATCGGGCGGCGTCACCGGCTACAAGACCGGCATCAAGAAGACCTGGACCACCAGCACGCACGAGATCGGGCTCGACGACGCGCGTAATTTGTGGGCGATGGTCAAAGGGCTGCACATGCTGCAAAAACTCATATACACGAACGGTTCGCTGACCGCCGACCAGCTCTATTTCGCCAAATTCCTCGAAAATCATATCCAGCGCATGATGAACAACGTGCTCGCCTATAATCTGTCGGGCTTCGACTCGAAAATGGCCAGCAACCTGCTTATCGCCTTCACCGATTATTACAGGCTGCTGTACGGCACGACGGACTACGGCACCTATACGCCCGTTCTTCCGGCCAACAGCAACACGACCGCGACCTATGACGACCGTCCGTCACAGAGTACTCTTTACGCGCAGATCGACGTGCTTCTGAACAGCATCACCGCCAAGCAGCTTCACACGACCGATTGGAGAAACGGCATCTTCGTCGACGACGCGACCGCCGGCAATTGGTACGCTTGGGGCGAGCTCCAAATCTACGCCCTCTCCAACGTGTACGCAATGAAGCGATCGATCGGCCAAACGCCGGCGCAACTGAACGGCCTGCTGGATATCATTACGTATTCGGCGGACAACTTTTACGGCCTCGAAGCCTATCACTATATCGACGGCGTCAACAACTTCAGCCGCACCAAGGAGCGAATCACCCAGATCAACGGCTGGAGCGCGCAGTTCCATACCAATTCCGCGCAGTTCGCCTACCAGAACTCCTCGCTCGTCGTCGGGCTCAAGGCGCTTGCCGAAGCTTATTACCTGTCGGGGCGGGCGGACGCGGCGGCCAAGCGCACGCAATATCTCGAATATGCGAAACGAGTGGCGACCTGGTTCATCGGCAATAACAACGCGCTGGCGGATATGTATGACGGTGCTCTCGGCACGGGGACATATAAGGGCCAGGGGGCCGTGTTCGACGGCATCACCGTCAACGGCGGCGTGCCGACGGTCAACCGCGGAGCCGGTGGCGAATCGTCCGCGGAAGGCCTGTGGGCGATGATCCATATCAAAAAAGGCCATCTCGCAGTACGGCCTCTCTTCAAGCTTCTCGTTCGATTATTAAACCGCGGGTCTGCAAAATAAGAAGATCGCCTTCACCCAGCCGGAAAGGTTTAGGGGGGAGGCGATCTTTTTGGAGCGGCTGCCACTTTGCTTCACCGCTTTTTCGTCTTCAGGACGCGGATACACCTGCCGATCGCGCGATTGCCGCCTTGACCAAACTCCCGCAAGTCGCCAGATGCATCGACTCGTGCATCAGGCCGAAGTTGAACAGCTCGCCCGCAAGGCGGAACGTGAGCGGTCCGAACTGCAGCGGCGACGGGAGCGGCTCGTTCAACCTGGCCGGCCCGATCTCGCCTACAGACGCGAGCTGGCGCGCCATCATCGCGAGGAGTTCCTCTTTGTCCGGCGGCGCCGCGGTCCAATCCGCGGGCTTCGTGCCGGAGTTAAAGAAGGCCGCGTACGAGGCCGGAATAGCCGACTCGGCGGAAAAGCAAAGCGACCGGTATGCGTCCATCCAGTAGATGAGATGTCCGACGTTCCAGCGAATCGTGTTGTTGAAGCCTTCGGGACGGACGTCGAACAGCGATTCGGGAATGGCTTCGATCGCATCCATGGACAAGCGGCGGACGGTTTTGGCGGAATCCAAAATGATCTGAGACATGAATCATACCTCCTCGGCGAATGGGCGGAATCTGAAACTGACCTCAGTTTACGTCCGTTCACAGGTACCATCAATGCAGCCGCCCTTATCGAAACGTTAAGCAGAACTTAACGATCGAACGTTGACACAAGCGAGGCTCGCGCTTGAAAATAAAGGGAACGGCGGATGGATGCCATAAGTTCGCGTACGGGAAGCGGGGATGGAAATGGAGCTGAAGCAGCTTCAATATTTTATGGCTGTCTGCGAGGAGCTTCACTTCTCCCGGGCGGCCGAGCGGATGGGCGTGAGCGCGCCGAATATCAGCCAGCAAATTCGGGCGCTGGAGGAGGAGCTCGGCATGCTGCTGTTCGACCGCGTCGGGAGAAAAATCGTGCTTACCGACGCCGGCGCGATCCTGCGGGAGCACGGCTCCGCCGCGCTCGGACAGCTGCGGCAGGCGAGCGACGCGATCGCGGATCTGAAGCACAAGCAAGGCGGGGCGCTGTCCATTGGCGTCCTTCCCGGAGACGCGGACCTGTTGTTCAACGCACTGCTGCTCGATTTTCACCGCGCCTACCCGCAGGTGTCGGTATCGCTGCTGGAAACGATGAAGGTTACGGAGCAGGTGCTCGACCGCAGCCTCGACATCGGCGTCACGATCAGTCCCGTCGCCGACGAGCGTCTGACCGCGATCCCCTTGTTCCGCGAGGAGTTCGCGCTGGCCGTGGACAGTCGGCATCCGCTCGCGGCCGAGAGCGCCGTGCCCCTGGCTAAGCTGGCGTCGCTCCGACTCGTCCTGTTCCCTGGCGACCATCAATGCCGCAGGCTGCTCGAGCAATGCTGCGGCGAGCAGGGATTTCGCGTTCAGCCTCATATGGAAGCGACGACGCTGGTCACCCTGCTGCGAATGGTGGAACAGGGCATCGGCGCCTGCGTGCTGCCTCGCTTGCTGCTGGAAAACCTGGATCGCCCCGATATACGAACCTTGCGCCTCATCCAGCCTACGCCGAGCCAGGACATCTGCCTCGTCTACCGCAGCGACAGATACGTCGGCTACGCGATGCGGACGTTTATCAAGACGCTGCGCCATTCTATCGAGGCCGCGATCCGGCACGCAAAAATCTCGTAAATAGCCTAAATAAAACAACCCGTCGACGCTGTTCCGAAGGAGTATGCTTCATACGCTATCGGAATTGCCATTCGGGCGGAATCGAACGCATCGGCGGCGCAGGTGACGGACTGAGGGGCCGTTATTCCTCTTCCGATCGCGCTGCGCGCCCCGCTCGCGGACTCAGGAGGCGCTATCGCGGGATTTCCTGCCTTCCTTTGCCTTAATCCGAGGAAATAACGTCCCTCCAGTCCGAAACAATAGCCATGGGATCGATTTTTACGAAATAGCGCCTCCTGAGTCCGATACCCGCTGTCCGACCTGCCTTCCACGGCTACCCACCCTTCTTATTCAGCATTTCCGATCAGTCGTAAAAAGCCCGCATCCGCGTTTTCCTTAAGGAAAAGCGAATGCGGGCCTTCACGGTTTTACTTCGACGCCTCTTCCTTCAGTGCCTTCAAGCGTTTCATGATGTCGTTAGCGCCGCGGCCGAAGCAGCCGCTTGTATTGATTCTTTCAGTTGCCGGTTCTGTCAGGGCTGCGTCGTCAGTTTCACCACTTTGACCTCGTCGGGCTGAAGCGTCAGCGAGAATTGGTCGCCTGTTGACGAGACGGGCGTATTGCCGGTCATCTCCAGCGCCGTCACTTGCGCGCCGAGCCCCATTCCCGCACGGTCGATCGTGATCGTCGTCGCCGCCGCCGCGCTGCCTTGATTCATGAGCGTGAGATAGACGGTGTCGCCCGCGCCGTAGCGTTCCATCGCGATCGACGATTGGCTCGCGCTTGCGCGCGTCACCGGCTGCCAGCCCGCTTCCGCCACCGCTTTTACGAGCGGGATGTAGGTGAGAAACAGTCCTCTGTCGCGATCGTAGAAGCTTGCGTTTTTCCAATAGTTGGACGCATTGTCCGCCGTTGCGCTGAACGCGCTCGGATAGATGCCGTAGAACAGCAGCTTCTCCATATAGCGCTCCATGTAGGCATGGCCGAACTTGGTGAAGTCGGTATTTTGCAGCATCAGGTAAGGCTTCGCCCCGGACAGCGTGCGGTACTTGCTGAGCGTCTCGTCCGAATCGGGATTAAAGGCGTCGCCAGCGCCCAGCCAGTTGCGTTCGTTGCCCATCGCGTCGAGCCACGGCATATACATCGAGTAGGCATGGGGCGTTCCGTTGGCCATCAGGTACCGCCCGTCGGCATGGAGGTCGTCCGCCAGGCGGGTGGTGGCTTCCAAGCTGGAAAACGCCCGGTGTACGGCAGGCTGCAGCGTCACCTTGGAGTATACGAGCGGCGCGATCGCATAGGCGAAATGGTCGCGGTTGTAGTTCAGCGTGTACGGCCAGCCGTCAAGCGTATCCAAATACTCACCGTCGGGCTTCGGACCCGTCGTATTGTAGCGGGCATCCATCTTGTCTTCGCTAAAATACATCCGGTAGCCGTTCGAGTCGCCCGGCAGGTCCGGGTTCGCGTTGATCATCCAGAGCGCGCCCACGTTCCACGGCGTATCGAGCCACTGCAGGTACGGGTCGCCCGCGGCGTTTTGCATTGCGGCCGCCTGCGCCATCTGCGCCTTCTCCTCGCCTGTAGCGGCCGCGGCATCGCGCGCGCCCTCCGCCGTCGCGACCGTCTTGGGCAGTTGCGGGTCGATGCTCTGCCACCAGGAAGACAGCTCCTGGTAATGGAACACCAGAATATCGTTCGCATTGGCGTAGGCGGTGTCGGTCGGATCGTCGTCGCCTTCCTTGAACCGGAAGCCGAAGTCCTCGTTGTCCGGAATGTCGGAGATCGAGGCGAACGGCATCCAGATGCCTTGATCCGGAATTCTGACCTCGTAGAACTCGGGGAAAAGCTTCATATATTTATCGAAAGCGCCTCTGAAGCCTTGCGCGCCGTCGAAGCCGTAAATGACGAAGCCGAAGTCCGCGGCCGACGGGAAGTTGTCCGTGTCCGGAGACAGACCCAGCTCGAACGTAATCAGCAATTGCCGCGTGCTGCCGTTATAGTCGAGCCGGTAATGCGTCGGGCGATGATAATCCGTGCCCAGCGACAATCCTTTGCCCGTGGCGGGATCGTAAATGGCCGATATCGGATAGATGGACAGCGGGCCCGTCTCGAAATCGGGAATCTGGCTGTTCGTGTACACATCGCCCGCCTGCCCGGTACGGATCGTCCGTTCGCCGCGAACGTAGTCGCCCCACTTCCAGCCGTCCGCGTTGACCGGCAGCGCATAGGTAAGCGTGACGGCCCGGTCCGCGCCGCGCAGATCCGTCAGTTTGCCCGACACCTTGATCCCGCCGGGCACGGCTTCAAAGGCCGCGTCCACGCTCAGATCGAGCCCTTCGGCGGTGCCGCTGAAACCGTCCGTCCGGCTGCCCGCCGAGCGCGCGAATCCGTATACGTCCGAATCCGCCGCCTGATCGCGGACCAGAAAGCCCGACGCCGTGCTTGCCGACGCCAGTTCGCTGCCGCCCAGCTTCAGCGAAGCGATGCCCCGATCGCCCAGAGACAACGCCAGACCGTCCTGCGATTGCAGCGTCGCGTACGCGCTTCCCGGATCGAACGGCAGCGGCGTGACGAGCGCGTCCTCGAATACGGAAGCCTCCGCGGCGATCTCCTTGACCGAGAAGTCGTCGAACCACACTTCGCCCGTATGGCCGTCCCGGAAGATACCGTAGACGGAGATCGTCTGTACCGCCTTTTGCGGCTGGAAATAAAGCTGTCCGTATTGCCAGTCGTGGCTGCCCGTGCGAAAAGGCATCGTCTGCGCGAATTGGCTCGTGCCGTCCGCATAGAACACGTCCATGTAAAGCGCGTAGCCGCGGTCGATGTCCCCGCTGACGTTCGCCGCCTTGCTCCAGCCGCTGAAGACGATGAGCTTCGGCGAAGACTGGTTCAGCTGCAGCGTCTGGTAAATGCCCGAAGCGTCGGTCCCGGCCGCGTTGGTCAGCTTGACTCCCCGGCTGCCGCCGCGCCCGCCGCCGGCCTCTACGGCGTAGCCGTGCCCGAACGAGCCCCAGCCGTCGATCGTCGCGCCGGTCGCGTTTTGCAGCGAACCGTTCTGCAGGCGCTCGGCGCCGGTCGCGGACAGCTCGCGCTTCTGCATCGCGATGCCGGCCTCGGCGGCGTCCGGCAGCTCCTCCAGCGTGACGTTGTCGAACCAGACCGTGCCTGCGCGGTCGTTGAACAGCGCGTACACGGCGATCTCCTTGACCGGCTTCGCCGGATTGATATAAAGCTGCCGCGGCTGCCAGTCATGGGTCCCGGCATCGAACGCGGCGTATTGTCCCCACTCATGCGTATCGTCCGAATAGGTCAGGTCCGCATAGAGCGAGTAGGAAGCGCCTGTCGTTCCCGCAACCCCGTTCGCCTTGCTCCAGCCGCGCACGAGCAGCGGCTTGACCGTCGTGCGGTTCAGCGTCGCCGTCCTGTAGATGCCGTACTCGCCGGTTCCCGACGCATTCGTCGCTTTGGCGGCGACGCTCGCGCCTCTTCCTTCCCCCCGCGGCGACCGTATAACCGTTCTGCCATTCTCCCCAGCCGGCGATCTTGCCGGAGGCAACGGTCTCGAACGCGCCGTTCGCCAGCAGACCGGCCGGCAGCTCCTGTACGGATACGTCGTCGAACCAGACTTTTCCCGTCTTGCCGCGCATGAGCAGATATGCGGTCATCTCCTTGACCGGCTTTTCCGGATCGATATACATCTCGGCCTTCTCCCAGTCGTGCGTGCCCGTCTGGAAGCCTTTGGCTTCGCCGTACAGATGCGTGTTGTCCGTATAGGTCAGATCGACCCACAGCGAATAGTCCGTGGAGACGCCGCCGCTGACATTTTGCGCCTTGCTCCACCCGACGATCTTGAGCGGCTTGGCCTCGGTACGATTCAGCGATATGAATTGGTAGCCGCCGCACTCGCCTGCGCCCGTCAGCTCGCAGGACAAGGAACGCGAGCCCGAACGGCTGACGGACGAATCCACCGTATAGCCGGCGTACCAGCCGATCCAGCCGCCGGCGGAGCCGCCGGATACCGACTCCATGCTCCCGTTCCCCACCAGCTCGGTTCCCGCGTGCGGATAATCCGTCTCGGCGTAATAGGCGGACGCCGGCAAGACCGGACCGGCGACGCCCCCGAGCAACATCAAGGCGATCAGCATCATCGTCAAACCTCGAATGGCTGCGTGCATAGACCGATTCCTCCCGATTACGATTATTTAGTAATGGATCGTCATATTCGCTCCCGCCTCCAGCGTGACGGGCTCCTCCAGCATCGCCGCGCCATCGGCGACGATACTGCGCCTGTCGGCGCCGTTCACGGTCACGCTGCCCCCCGGACGCGCCTGCCAGCCCGCCGCTGCGAACACCGCGAAGCGTAATCGCGCCGCCCAGTAACGTCAGCCGCAGCAAGCCTGCCGACATGTCCACCTCCCCCCAGCCGCCGCCAAGCGACCAGAAGCAGCGGAAACGTCCGCCCGGCGCCGCGGCGGGCGTGAAGCCGATCACGCCGCTTGTCAGATCGAACGCCGTCCCGCTCATGGCGAGCAGCAGCGCATAAGAGGACATCGCCCGCGCGTAATGGCTGCCGCATTCGAATTCGTTCCACGGGTTGCGCCGCTCCCCGTCGTAGCGCTCCCGAACGGCCTCTACGACGGACAAGCCTTCTTCCACCATGCCCGCGTAGATCATATGGCTCGCCGCCTGGTATTCGAAGCCGGTCATGCATTCGTCCGCGTCAGGGGACGGGGACGAGCGGCCGCCCGCCGTTCGGCCAGGTACATACGAGCAAGCCCCGCTCGTCGTTGAGCGCGTACACCCGGTTGGCGTTGGCGTGACCGCGCATGGACGCAAAATTATGGCGATAGATGCTGGCGAGCGCCCGGCGGACCTGCCCCGGGTCGAAAATATCGCCCAGCCCCGCGATGCTCGCATGCCATTGGCCGATCACCTGGTCGATATGGCACCCTTCGCCGATCTGGTACTTGATCTGGCCCAGCTCGGGATCGATCGGGTATCGGTCATCGGCAAGGTCGAGCAATTGACGATAATATTCGCCGTTAAACGCGTGGCGGTCGATCCATTCCCTGCCTTGCGCATACAGGCGGGCATACTCGGCCGCGTCTTCGTCCCCCACGGCCTCGCCCATCCGCGACGCCGCAAGCAAGGCGGCCTGGTAATAGCCGTTCAAATACGCGCTCGGGCCGTACAGCTCGACATCGAGCGTATGATGCTGGGCGCCCTCCAGCACGCCGTCCCGGTCGCGATCCCAGCCGTGCTCGTTGTCCGGATGCCAGGCATAGGCCAGCGCCTTTTTGACCGCGGGCCAGAGGGACCGCATCCACGCCGTATCGCCCGACAGCTTCCACTCGCGGTAGGTACGGACGATGGCGCCCATCTGGCCGTCGACGGCCGCATGGTAATCCCACTTCTCCCTGCCCAGCGGCAGCATGAGGCGGAAGGCCATCTTGCCGCTCGGGTACTGGTTGTACAAGTAGTCGGCGCCGCGCATCGCTCTGGCGAGCCCCGGGAACAAAAAAAGCAAGCGCCTGCTCGTAGTTCCATACATGCGTGCAGCTCCCTTCGCAGGAGCCCTCGTCGGTATGACAGCCTTCGAAGCCGTACAGCGTGCCGTCCGTCAAACGCAGCACCGTCGGCGACTTGAGCGTCGACAAGTTGGCCGACACCGCGTCCAGCACCGCCTCCGGCAGGCTGGAGCCAAAAAAGCGTATCCTTGAACAAGCGCGTCTCGCCGAACAGACGCTCGTATTCCGCGAGCACATAGGAAGCGGTCTCCGCGGCGCTTTTAAACCGTACGGCATAGTAGTTCTTCCAGGCGGCCGCGCGGCCGCCGTCCGAGTCCGCGGGCGGATTCCAGTAATTGTACGCCCACGGGAAATGCCAGGCGATCGCGAAGCGGAACACCGCGCTCTCCCCCGGTCCTAGCGTACGATGCGCCCCCAGGCTGCAAGTATCGTAATTTTTCTCGACGACGCGGTAGGCGTCCAGATCCCGCGGCGCCGCGTACGCTCGTTCCCGGAGACGCCCCGGCGACGCGAATTCTTTCCAGAACACGGTCACGTTGTCGAACCACTCGCCTCTGTACCAGTAGGTCTGCCTGCTGATATCGTCCGCGTCCGTGGCGATCGTCAGCTCTCCGTAATCCGGATCCTCCGAAGTCCGCGCGGCCGTAGACAGCGCGACGCCGCTGACGCCGTCCGCATCGAACGAGGCGTTGAACGACTGCTCGGTAAACGGATTGGAGACGCACCCGACGAGAGAGACGTCAAGCGGATGCTCGGATTCGTTGAACACCTCGTAGGCGAAGATCGCCGCCGGCAGCGACGAGTCCGCGTCGTTCATCGGTATAAACGGGTTAAACGCGGTCAGCTTCACGCGCAGCGGATCCCCGGCATCCTTGAATTCGAGCTCGGCCACCGGGAACTGCCCCTTGAACGTCCAATCGCGAAAATGAGGAAAGCCCGTCATCTGTCCCCGGCGCGGGCCGAAGCCGTAGCCCTCGAATTTGCCGCGCCCTTCTCCCGAATAAGGCGGCTGCTTGTCGCCCTGGACGATCTTGGCCATCACCGTCTGTCCGTCCCGCTCCGCCTTGACGGCGAAGAAGGAGAAGCCGTTCAGGTTCATGTGGGAAGGGCGATTGCGAATTTGCCAATCGGTCAGGCCGCCGTTGCCGGCCAGGCCGATGCATCCCGTCCCGATTCCGCCGAGCGGAAATGAGATTTCCTGCGTATGTCTTCCCGTGTATACAAAGCCCTTTTTCATGTCCGTCGGCGTCTCCTTTATCCCTTCAGCGAACCCGAGGTCATGCCCGCGATAATATAGCGCTGGAGAAACAGATAGAATAGCAGCAGCGGCGCGATCGATAGGAACAGCATGGGAAACAGGCTCGTCCAATCGACCGAAAATTGTCCGATATTTCTGAATACTTCCAGCAGGAGCACGCCTTTGTCGCGCGATTGCAAAAACAGAAGCGGCGTAATGAAGTCGTTCCAGGTGCCGAGTACGTTCAAAATCGTAACCGTCGCCAGGACGGGCGTCAGCAGCGGCAGCGTCACCGAGCGGAAGGTGCGGTACACCGTGCAGCCGTCGATCTTGGCCGCTTCCTCCAGCTCGAGCGGCACGGTCGATTCGATGAAGCCTTTGAGGAGGAAAATGGAGAAGGGCAAGCCGTAAGCGATCTCGATCAAAATGACGCCCGTCAGCGTATTCATCAGCCCCAGCTCCGACACGAGCCGGAAAAGCGCCAGAATGCCCATCTGATAAGGCACCATCATGCCGGCGAGGAAGAGGACGAATACGAATCGCGTATAGCGGCGGCGTCTGCGCGCCAGCGAATACGAAGCCATCGCGGCGAACAGGACGATGCCGGCCACCGCGCCTGCGCTGATCGTAACGTTGTTCGCGAGCGCCCGGCCGAACTGCATCGTGTCCAGCGCGACCGCATAGTTGTGCCACGACCAGTCGGACGGCAGTCCGAGCGGGCGGCGCAGCGCCTCGGCCGGCGACTTGAAGGTGGTGACGAACAAATAGTAGACAGGGATGATAAACGCGGCAGCCGCAAGCCACATGGCCGCTTCCGCGAGCCTGCTAGCCCATGACCTGCGGCTTCCGGTCCGTCGGTCGATTTTCATTTCAGCGATTCCCCCCAGAGCTTTACAAGCCTAAGCTGCAAATACGTGATGATGCCGACCATCGCGACGAATACGATGCCGAAGGCGGAGCCGAAGGCATAGAAGCCTTCGCCGAGTCCCTTTTTTGACCATCAAGGACACGATCGTTTCCGTCGCATGTCCGGGCCCGCCGGAGGTGAGCGAGTAGACGATATCGAATACCTTAAGGCCGCTGATCATGACCGTGACCGTGCAGAAGGTGATGGCCGGCGCCAGAAGCGGCAGAGTGATGCGGCCGAAAGACTGCAGCGGGCCGGCCCCGTCCAGCTTCGCGGCTTCGTAGTATTCCGGGTTGATGCTCTGCAGGTTGGCCAGGTAAATGACCATGTTGTAGCCGACCCACTGCCATACCTGCGTCAGGATCACGGCATAAATCGCGATATCGGAGTCGCCCAGGAAGTTGATCTTGCCGATGCCGAGCGCGGCGAGTCCGCGGTTGATCAGGCCGAAGTCGGAGGTGGAATACAGATAACTCCAGAGGAAGCCGATGATCAGCGGACTGAAGACGGCGGGCATGAAAAAGACGGAGCGAAGCAGCGCGCGCGTCCGAAATCCGCGGTTCAGCGCCGCGGCGAGCGGAATCGCGAGCGCATTGATCAGGATCGTGGAAATAACGGCGTACGTCAGCGTGTTGCGAATGCCGGTCACATAGATGTCTTCCCGGAAGATCGAGCGATAGTTGCGCCATCCGACGAAGGAGACCTGATTCGGATGAACGTCCGACCAGTTCGTAAAGCTGTAATAAAACGTACCGGCCGCCGGATAGACGAAAAACAGGACGTATACGGCCAATGCCGGCAGCAGCAGCAGCGCGTACGCGGGTTCCAGGCGTCCCGGCCGTCTCGATCGTATACGTAGCATCGGGCTTCTGTTCCTTTCATAAAAAAGGGAAGCGGCGTACGGCATGCACGGCCCCTTCCCTGCACGGATTATTTGCTGCGGAGCGCGGCGGCTTTTTTGTCCACCGAAGCGAGCGCCTGCTCGGGCGTCTCCTGTCCGCCTACGACCGCCTGGATCATCTTGCCGAGCTCGTCGATGATCGGGTTGCGCAGCGCGCCCCAGCCGTTCGGCGGGAAGTACACGTTGCCCTGCTTGAACGCTTCCTGCGCGTCGCGGTACTCGGCCGGCATCTCGAACTCGACGCCCTTGAGGAAGGAGGAGCCGCCTTTGTTGTCGTTCCAATAGGCTTCCTGCCCTTCGGGCGTAGACAGCAGCTCCAGCACCTGGAACGCCGCTTCCTTCGCCGTCGACTTGGCGTTGATGCCGAAGGCGACGCCGGGACCGCCGACCATCCAGCCCGGTCCGCCTTTGGTGCCGAGGTTGGGGAACATGCCGATGTTCATAGCCGGGTTTTTCTGCTTGAACGTATCCATGTACCAGGGGCCTGTCTGGAACATGGCCGCCTTGCCGCTGGTGAATTCGTCGATCGCCTGCTCTTCCTCCAGGCCCAGCATGTCCTTCGTGAAGATGCCCCGCTTCAGGTATTCGGTCCATGTGTTCAGGGCCGGCAGCAGCGCTTCCTTCATGGACGCGCTCCCCGTCCGGAACGCTTCGTCGAAGCCTTTGCCTTCCGGCATGCCGATGTAGTCGTTCAGCGCCAGCGCGATGAAGGACTGCATGGCGACGTTCGCGTTCTTGAGCCCGATCGCCTGCGGCTTGATGCCGTTGTCCTGGAACGTTTTGGCGACGGCGAAGTATTCGTCCAGCGTCTTCGGGATCTGAAGATTGTATTTTTTGAAAAGATCGACGTTGTAGTAAATGCCGTTGAACCAGCTCGCCTGGGGAAGCCCGTACAGCTTGCCGTCAAACGTCACGTACGAGGTGCCGGAGTCGTAATACTTCCCGGCAAAGCGCGGGGTAAGGTCCTCGAAATAGCCGAGCTTGACCGTCGTCTCGTCGATCAGTCCGCCGACGATGTCCGGCCCTTCGCCGGCCGCGAGCTGCGTCTTGATGATCGTGTCGTACTGGGTCGCGTCGATGAACTGATACTCCAGGTCAACGTTCGGCAGCTTTCTTCGATCAGCTTGAGCAGCGTCTTCATGCTGTCTTCCTTGTTCCAGTAGGACATTCTGACTTTCACCTTCGCGGCGGCGCCGCTCGGCCCTTCGGATGAAGCGTTTGCATTCGATGTTTGTTGCGAAGCCGGACGCGAAGCGTCCGCATTGTCTTTGCCGTCCGAGCCGCAGCCCGCCAGAATCGGCGCAAGACCCAGCAAGATGGAGGCGGCGGCAAGCAGCTTTTTGGTCATAACGACGAACATCCCCTTCTCTTCTCGTTGATGCGGCGACCCCGGGTTGTCGCCGCGCGCTCCTGCCAGTTCAGTATACGAAGAAGAAGAGCCCCTTCGAAATACAACAATTTATCGATCTCTATCGAAAAACCGCTGGATGTGCGCTTCGCTGCGTCCCGGGCAGCCGCGCCTCCACCGTCGTGCCGACGCCGACCCGGCTCGATACGGCCAGTCCGTACGGCTCCCCGAAGTACAGGCGCAGCCGCTCGTGGACGTTGGTCAAGCCGTAGCCGGAAGAATGGCTCGTCAGCAATCCGGCGGCGGTCTCCTCGTCCATGCCGACGCCCGTGTCGGAGATCGACAGCACGAGATCGCCGCCCCGGATGCAGCCGCCGATCGTCAGCATGCGAAGGCCCTCCGTTTTTTCCTTCAGGCCGTGATCGATCGCGTTTTCGACCAGCGGCTGAAGCACCAGCCGCACGATGCCCAGGGGATAGACGCGTTCTTCCAGCTCGTATACGACGTCGAAGGCATGGCCGGACATGATCTGCTGCAGCTCGACGTAGCTCCGTACCATCGCCACCTCGTCGCGGACCGAGATGTACTCTTTCCCTTTGTTCAGCGCGGTCCGGTAGAACTTCGCCAGCAGCGTCACCGTGCGGCTGATATCGTACGCTTCTCTGCCGATCGCCTGCGAGTTGATCAGCGACAGGGAATTGTACAAAAAAGTGCGGATTGATCTGCGCCTGCAGGGCAGTCAGCTCCGCCTCTTTTCTGGCGATCCGGTTGACGTACGACTCCTCGATCAGCAGGTTGATCCGCCTCAGCATATGTCCGAAGCGGTTCGTCAGCTGTCCGATCTCGTCCCTGGAAGCGGCCGATACGACGAGATCCAATTCGCCCTCCTCCACCCGCTTCATGCGATCGTTCAGCTTGTTGAGTCCGTGCAGCAGCGTGCGGGAGAACAGCGCGATGATGACCGACAGCACCGCCATGCATAGCAGAATCATGGCGCCGGTCGCCTGGATAATGCTCGCCGTGCCTTCGGCGATATGTCCGGTCCCGGCATAGTAGGACAGCGTCCAGCCCGTCTGCGGAATGGTCCGGTCCATGCGGAGGAAATCGGCCTGCGACGCTGCCGTCCCCTCCTTCAGCGAGGAATAGACGATGCCGCCGTCGCGGTCCTTCAGCACGACGCCGTCGGCGCCGTTGATCTTGTTCGCCACTTCGCCGACCATGCGCTCGAAGTCGAAGCGAATGTACAGCATGCCCTGCCGCTCCCCCGTTGCCCGGCTCGTAAATGTTGCGGGTGGCGAACAGCGTGCTGCCGTCGCTCCACCAGCGCGTCGCCGTGGAGGTGCCGGTTTCGACGTACCAAGGTTGTCCGCGAACGAGGGAGGCCGGCTGAAAAAAATTGCCGAACGGCGTATTTCTGCGCTCCGAATAAATCGCGATCTCCTTCATCTCCGACATAAAAAAAAGATAGTTCCAGAAGATCGGCTCGACGTCCTCGTTGAGCTCCACCGCCAGCTCGTACACGTCCTTGTCCGTATCGGAGACCGCGCTGACGACCTTCGGATTAAATACGATGGACTTGATCGGATACTCCTGCCGCTCGAAGCGGTAGGCCAGCTCCGAGGCAAGCTGGTCCGCCGTCGCGGCGGAGGAAACGCGAAGCTGACGCTTCAGGTCCTGGTTCGCGCTGCCGTAGGCATAGGCGCCAAGGAGGCACAGGGGGATAATGATAACCGCGCAGTACGACAGGATAAGCTTCTTGCGGAGCGAGAGATCGCGGAACCCCCGGAGCAGCCCGTTCATGGGCGGGCTCCCTTTTCCCTGTATTGGGCCGGGGTGCAGCCGTACTGCATTTTAAACAGCATGGAGAAATACGAGGGGTTGCCGTAGCCGACCTTCTGCCCGACGTCCGCGACTTTGAGATGCGTCGACGCCAGCAGCCGGCCCGCTTGCTCCATCCGCACGCGAACGATGTGCTTGCCCAGGTTTTCACCCGTATGGGTCTTGAACAGATGGCCGAGATAGCTGGCGGACAGATACACTTGGGCGGCCAAATAATCGATATTGAGGTCGGCGTTGCCGTATTCCTCCTGGACCAGCCTCAAAATGTCGCGGATCACCTTGCGTACGCCGTCTTCGGACGCTTCTTCATCCGGAGATCGCGGTTCCGGGCTCCCTCCCCTCGCCCTCATTTTCGACGGCAGGATGATGGGGCCTGGTCTCCCGCGCGCGCTTGGCGAGACCGATCGCTTTGTCCATGACGGCCAGAAATTCCTCGATATCCAGCGGCTTCAACAAATAATGGATGGCCCCCAGATCGATCGCTTCCTTGGCGTATTCGAATTCGCCGAACGCGCTGTAGATGACCAATTGCGCGGATGGATTGAGCAGCCTGGCATGACGGGCCAGATCGAGACCGTTCATTCGCGGCATTTTGATATCGGTGAACAGGATATCGCAGCCCTCGGCGCGCAGCTGCGCCAACGCCTCCTCTCCGTTCGCCGCCGTCGATACGCGCAAGGGCAAACGATGTTTCTCGATCAGTTTGCGAACCGTTTGCGTCTCGATCGGCTGATCGTCTACCAGCAAGATTGCGTACGGAGGAACCATGTTGTCGCCGCCCCTGTCGGATGAGGTTGAATTTTCTGAATATCTTAACAGACAACCGGGGAACTGCAAAGACGTTCATCCGCTCCGATCGCGCGATTGCCGGTTAGACCGGATATCATAGGCACGCGCAAAAGCCGCATTTTGTCTGGTTGCCTAGCAGACAAAACGCGGCCTTCCATGAGCCCCTCGCTTACCATAAACCTGTAGAGTAACTTTTTGCTTTTAGCGGCACGTAGGTTCCTTATAGGTCGGCGGAGCCTCACCCGGCGCAACAATAGCGGCACAAAGGTACCTTAAGGACCGGCAGAGCCTCACCCAACGCAGCAATAGCGGCACTGAGGTATCTTAATGGTCCGCGAAGCTTCATCCGGCGCAGCAATAGCGGCACAAAGGTACCTTATGGGAGCGCGAAGACTCACCCAACACCACAATAGCGGCACAGAGGTACCTTACGGGTCGGCGGAGCCTCACCTCGCACAGCAATAGTTACAGCACCGTTTAGAGCGGTTCGCCAGCCTGAAGTGTAACTTTTTGACTTTACAGCACCGTTTAGACCGTGCCGCGAGGCAGCTTCGAAGTGAATTCGGCGAGCGACGCGGCGGCCGCGCCGCAGCCCCAGTCGAATATCGTAAACTCCCCCGAGGCCGTCCACCGGCGTGCCGTCGTGATGGTTGAAATTTTCCATATGGAAGCCGTATTCCCGCTCCCCGAAGCCGGGGTGGACGCGCTCGTACAGACGCTTCACGACGTCGTTTTCCGGGCAATACATCATGTAAAAAGAGGCTTCCATCGCCCGAAGCGCCCGTATGCGATAACGCTCGTCGCCGGTCAAATTCGCGTAAGAGAGATAAGTGAGCGCGAACAGGCTCTGCCTGGCGTCGTTCCACTCGTCGTCCGTATTCATGACGCCGAAGCCGCCGATCGTCGGCACCGGAATATACGGCGGCTGCCAGATTTGCTGGTAAAGCGAGGCTTCCGCCAGCACCTGCTCGCCAAGCGCCAGCCAGCTCGCTTCGCCGGTCGTCTCGTACAGGTCCTTGAACGCCTCGGCCGTCCAGTACATGCCGAAGTTGCATTGGTTGTACAGGCCGCTGCGCGCGTCCCGGACGCCGTATTGCTTGCCCGCCCACTCCCGGGAGCACGACCAGTACGTCTCAAAGTCCTCCCAGCGTCCCTCGGGCAAAATATGCGCCGCGACGAACCTGCCGCCGCGCGCGGCGGCTTCGTGGCAGCGCGTATCGCCGACCAGTTTGCCGTACAGACAGAGGAGCATGACATGCGCGCTCGTCTCCGGGCTGGCGGCCAGGAAAGGCGACGCCTCGCGCGTATCGGGCCGCACCCAGGCGGGAAAGCCGCCGTCCTCCCGCTGCAGCGCCAGCAGCGCGTCGACGTAGGCGCCGACGTACGGCAGGATGCGGGCGTCGGCGCCGATGTCCCGGTACCACTTGAGCAGCCAATAGCAGGTCCAGGAAGAATCCAGCAGGTGGACGTAATCTTCATGTCCTTGCGGCCTGCGCGGTCCGGACATATACCATCGTCCCGTCTCCCAGCGACCGTCGTCTCCGGCCTGATAATAGCCGGGGAACAGCCCCCCGCGTCTGCGGCGCGGCCAGCGCGAAGTTCAGCGCGAGTCCCGCCTTGGCGAGCCAGTCGTCGCGGTCCAGCCGCTTGCCCCAGCTGGCGAAGCCGTAAGCGCTGCGCAGGCCGCAGAACCAGGCCTGGTTCCACAGGCTTTTGGGCTCGCGCCAGCTGTCCTCGCGGCCGCCGCCCGGCTGCTGCCGCGCCGTCACGAGGAAGGCGACGCCCCCCAACCTCCGCGCCGCCCAGCCGGAACTGCTGCCAGCCGACGTCGCCCCATCGCTCGAACGCCCAGCCGTAGGCATGGTCGACATAGGGCCGCAGCGCGGCGACTTTTGCCGCGAAAAGTGCGGCATCTTCTCGCGCAGCCAATGTACCTGCCCGTGCGCGCGCAACCGTCCATGAGGCGTCGTCCGCGGCTGTGTCGCCGGCCGTTGCCCTTCCGGCAGCCACCCCCGGCTCGGCGGCCGTCCCCGCACCCGGGTCCGCACCAGGCGCCATCCGGCGCCCCGCCTCCAGCGCCCACAGCAGGCGCTCCACGCGGCGGAAGTCCCGTCGCGCCGCGCCTGCCGCTTTGCGCCAAGAAGCGAGTCTCAGCCGCACGCGCAGCGGGCGGTCCAGCGGGCGCGCCTCAGGCGTCAACCGATAATATACATGGCCTTCTTCCTCATAAACGCAGCCGCCGTACATGAGCATACGGTCGCCCGCCGTATAATCGCAAATATGCGGCAGCAAGCCGCTCGCCGCCGACGCTGTCCAGATCCGGCAGCAGCGCCGTCATCCGCTTCTCGTCCTCGAGGACGATCGCCGGCGAGCGGAACGCCTTATCCCCGATCGCCATGCCGTCTTCGGGCGACAGGTGCGGCTTCCAGACGCAGGCGAGCGGCGCGGCGACCGGCAGCAGCAGTTGCCAACCTGCAAGCGGCAGCGTCTCGTCCGCAGCCGGCGCGAGCTCGATGTCCAGCGTCGCCAGCTCCAGTTCTTCGGCGTCGATGCCCGCATCCGCAGCGTCCCGCGCCTCGCTGCGGACCGCCAGCGTCAAAGTCGCGGCTTCGCCAAGCGACACCCGGCTTGCGCCGGGCGCTCCCTTCGCCTCGCGCCACACGACGGGCGGCGCCGCGCCGTCCGCACCCGAATCCCGGTCGCCGCCGGGAGCCTCCCGGGCCGCCGAACCAACCGCCGACACCGCCCACTTGACCGTCCATTCTCCCGTCAGCCAGTCCGGAAGCTCCGTTAACATCGCCGTCATCCTTTCACCCCGGACATCGTAATGCCCTGAACGTAATAGCGCTGCAGCAGCACGAACACCGCCAGGATCGGCACCGAGCTGATCGTCGTCGCCGCCATGATCTTGCCCCACGAGATGCCGCGCAGCGACTGGTACGAGGAGATCGCCACCTGGATCACCTGCCGCTGCTCTTCGTTGATGACGACGAGCGGCCAGAGGAACGAATCCCACTGGTTCAGGAACGTCATGATGCCGAGCGTGATGAGCGCGGGCACTGCCGCCGGAAGCACGATGACGCCGAAAATGCGCGGCCAGCGGGCCCCGTCCATCCGCGCTGCGTCGAGAATGTCGCGCGGAATGTCGGCGAAAAACTGGATGAGCATAAAGATGCCGAACACCCAGACGATCTGCGGAAAAATGAGCGCCTTGTAGCTGTTGATCCAGCCGAGATCGCGCATGAGCAGGTACTGCGGGATCATGATCACCTCGTACGGAATGACGAGCGAGGAGAGGAACAGCGCCAGCAAGCCTTTTTTTAAAAGGGAACCTCAGCTTCGCGAAGGAGAAAGCCGCCATCGCGTTGATGAGCAGGCCGGCCGCGGTGACGACGACGGCGACCGACAGCGTATTGAGCAGGTACCTGCCGAACGGCTTGGCCGGGTCGAGGAAGATGTCGCGGTAATTTTGCAGCGTCCAGTCGACCGGCAGGAACAGCCCGCGGCCGAGCTCGGTATAGCGGAAAATCTCTTCGTGCGTGCGGAACGAGCTCATGACCATCCAGTAAATCGGGAACAGGGAGACGGCCGCCACGAGCAGCAGCGTCGCCCATCGGAGGGTAAAGCCGATCGGTTTTGTCATGTCGCGCCTCCTTCTAGTACTCGACGTCGCTGCGGAACAATCGCAGCTGCACGGCGGAGATCGCCAGCACGAGCAGGAAAAACAGGAACGCGGCCGCGGCGGCGTAGCCCATGTTCATCTGCTTGAAGGCCGTCTCGTAGATGAAATGCACGACCGTGCTTGTCGAGCCCGCGGGCCCGCCGCTGGTCGTGATGTAGATCGGAATGAAAATTTTGAGCGCATCCATCGTCGTAATGATGACGACGAAGGCGAGCGTGCGCTTCAGCAGCGGAACCGTCACGTAATAAAAGCGCTGCAGCGGGCCTGCCCCGTCGACGTGCGCCGCTTCGTACAGGTAGTCCGGGATGTTGTTCAGCCCCGCCAGGAAAATGACCATGACGAAGCCCATCGCGCGCCAGATGCAGAGGATGATGATCCCCAGCATCGAGATGTCGGGGTTGGACAGAAAGTCGAGGACGGGCATCCCGAGCCCCTTGAGCACGATGTTCAGCAGGCCGTAGTCCTTGTTGTAGATCAGCCTGAAGATCGTCGAGGCGATCGCGAACGAGACGGCGACGGGCAGGAAGTACACGGTGCGGAAAAAGCCGACGCCCCTGAAC
Organism: Cohnella rhizosphaerae; assembly: GCF_029525575.1. GTDB lineage: Bacteria > Bacillota > Bacilli > Paenibacillales > Paenibacillaceae > Cohnella > Cohnella rhizosphaerae. The sequence continues at coordinate 708,127 of NZ_JAPDIA010000009.1, read as the reverse complement.
CTGTGCTGGATGAGCAGCGCGAGGCCGAGCGAGATCGCGGTCTGCACCGGCAGCACGACGACCGTGAAATAGAACGAGTGGCGAAGGCTTGCGAGGAAGGTGTCGTCGCCTAGCAGCTTGCCGTAGTTGCCGAAGCCGGCGAACGCCGACTCGGACGAGATGAGATTGTAGTGGCGGAAGCTGATCCACAGCGCCTGGAGCATCGGGTAGAAAATGAAGACGGCGAGCAGCGCGAAGGCCGGCAGGATGAACAGCAGCGCGGCCTTCGCCTCCTGGCGCTCGTAGGATGCGGAGGGGCGCTTGGATGGTTTGGTTGAACGCGCGGCGTTTGCGGACGCCGAAGCGTCGGCCGATCCGGCCGTGCTTGAGGCCACGGGGATGCTTGAGGCGGCAGCGGCGATTGCGGAGCTTGGCGTTCTTGCGGAGCTTGCGGGCGTTGGCATTCAGTATCCCTCCTTCTGCGGATGACCGCGGGCGGACATGGCAAGGGCAGGGTCGGTCCTGCCCCCTGCCCTCGTACGGACTATTCCTTGCCGAGCGTGGCGATGCCGTCTTCGATTTTCTTGACGGCCTTGGCGAGCGATTCGTCGACGTCGGCGCCACCGAGTCCCACATCCTCGAACAGCTGGCGGATCGCCTCGCTGATCGCCGGATAGGCCGGCGTGACCGGACGCGGATGGCCGTACTTCGAGAGCTGCTCCGCGTAAATGTTCATCGGATACGCCTTCAGCTCGTCGAACGCGTCGAACGTCGACTGGCGTGCCGGCAAGTTTTTCGTCTCCTGGTACCAGACCTTCGAGCCTTCGACGCCGGTCACCCAGTTGACGAATTCCCACGCCTCGTCCGGATGCGCGGACTTGGACGTGATCGCCATGCCCCAGCTGCCCGTCGTGCCGATCATCTTCTTGTCCTTCCAGAGCGGCGCGACATCGTAGTCTTCGCCGAGCTTGAAGTTCGGGAAGTTCTGCTCCTGATACTGGAACGCGAACGGTCCGTCCACGTGGATGGCGACTTTGCCGTTCCAGAACGCATCCTGCGGCAGCTCCTTCGGCGACACCTTGTCCGTGTTGAACAGTCCCTTCCAGAACGTCAGCGCCCGCTTCGATTCGGCAGAATCGAGGTAACCCTTGGCCGTCTTGCCGTCGGGGCTCAAAATCTCCGCGCCGGCCTGCCAGAGGAACGCCATCTCCGAGTACGGCGCGCCTTCGTGGCCGACGAAGCCCCATGGCGTCGGGTTCCAGCCGTAGACGCCTTTGGCGGGATCGCTCAACTTCTTGGCGGCGTCCAGCACCTGGTCCCACGTCCATGCCTCGTCGACGTTTTTGGACGGCAGCGGAATGCCTTTCTCCTCGAACATCTTCTTGTTGTAAAACATGACGATCGTGCCCTCGTTGTTCGGCGCGGCGTACATCTTGCCGTCGTAGGTGAGACCCTCGATGACCGGCTTCAGCAGGTCGTCCTTGCTCCCGTCCTTGGCGAAGTAATCGTCGAGCGGGATAATCGCCTTCTGCGCCGCGTAAGAGGCGAGCGTCGGCGCGTCGAGCGCCATGATGTCGGGCGGGTTGCCGCCGGCGAGCGCCGTGCGGATCTTGGTCTCGTACTGGTCGTTCGGGATCATCTGAAAGTTGATCTTGATGTTTTTGTGGCTCTCCTCGAACGAGGCGATCAGCTTCTTCAGCGCTTCGGCCTCGGGCGCGTAGTCGTGGCGCCAGAAGGACAGCTCGACGACCTCGCCGTCCGCGCTCTGCGAGCCGGATGCGCCCGACTCGGCTTGGTTTCCGTTAGAATCGCCGCAGGCGGACAATCCGCCGACGGCCAGCAGCATGCCGAGCGCCAGCGGCCATTTCTTTTTCATGCGTACCCCTCGCCCTTCGATAGTTTGGCTTGCAAGTTCATGCTACCATCGACCGGACGGCGCCTGAATCCGCTGAGATCGGTTGTTGGCATGCGATTTGTTCGGGTGTGGGACTTACTCATACAACATGTATTGCGGCAATTTAGCGGCAATTGTATAATTGAAGTGAGGTGAAAACAATGTTCAAACCCAGATTCACAACCACGATGAAGATGGTTCACCATCTGTTGGAAATCCAACGTGCCAGTACGATTATCGATCAACTGCCTTTACCGGCCGACATTCTAAAAGAACTGCAAAAGGAAGCCAAAGAAACGACTGTCTTGCTGTCCACCAGAATGGAAGGCAACGAGCTCGACGACGATCAAAAACGCAAATCGTTGTACCGGAACAGCGACAACGATCTCGAACAAGAAGTATTCAATCTCATGAAGGCGATTGACTTCCTGGACGATTCCGAACGCAGAAACCTCCCGATTACGGAAGAATGGATTAAAAAAATTCATGCGATCATTCGCGTCTCGCACGGGCGAAAGCCTCGTTTCAGCGAATATCGCACGGAACAAAATCGGGTGGGCAGCCGCAATCAGTCAGGCTTTTATATGCCTCCGGAACATGCGGACGTCCCTGCCTTAATGGAAGACTACGTCGCTTGGTTAAATGCGCCGGAGTCGCTCGAAATACCTGCTCCCATTCGGGCAGGAATCGCGATGTGGCAATTTTTAACCATACACCCCTATATGGATGGAAACGGCCGCACCTCGCGAATGATCGCAACCTACATCCTGAGACGCCACCAATTTGGTTTAAAGGGACTGTTTATTCTCGAAAACTTCTACGATCGCAACCTGAATGCCTACTACAAGAACCTGCAAATGGGCTTGTCTCATAACTATTATTTCGGCAGACACGATGCCGATCTCACCGTTTGGCTCGATTACTTCCTTGAAGGCCTTGCCGAAGTCGACGCGCAAGCCGCACAAATCGCGTTGGAAAAAAACGCGGAACTTCTTCGTGCCGAGCCCGAGATGATTCGCAAGCTCGACGTGCACCAAAGACAAGTTTTTCGGCAATTTGTTTTTAAGCAAGAAGAAATGAGCATCACCGAAATCATGCTGCTGCTGGACATGGGCGACCGTACTGCGCGCGCCAAAATCAAACAATGGACTGAATCGGGCTTTTTAAGGCCGAAGGACCCGAACGCCCAGCGTGTACGAACTGTCGTTTTATCCGAAGCGTACGGCAAACTTGGCGATGCGATCCGTCAGCATCCGCAGCAATACGGCTACTTGTTGAACGACGAAGATCGCTAAAGCCCGTCGCTCCGCAGCCGCGCCCGGTAGTCCGCCGGACTGAGTCCGTAGCGCTTCTTGAACGCGGCGCTCAGATAGCTAGCGGTGGAGAAGCCGGTCCATTCGGCGATGTCGCCGAGCCGCATGGCCGTGTCCCGCAGCAGCAGTTCCGCCCGGCCAAGCCGCACCTCGGCCACATAATCGCTGAACGTAGAGCCGGTCTGCTTTTTTGAACAGCTCCGACAGGTAGGTGACGTTCATGTGGAAGCGCTCGGCCATCATCGCCAGGCTGATCTCGTCCCTGTAGGCGTCCTCGATGTGACGCCGGATCGCCTCGATCGTCTCGGTGCCGGCGCTCTGCCTGGAGATGCGTCCTTCCGGATCGTCGGCACGAACGATCCGGGACGCCGGTCCGGCCGGCGCGCGGCTTAAAGCCGTCACGGCGGAAAGGTAAGCGCGCCGCAGCGCGGTGCTCCCCGCCGTTGGGGAACAGGGAGCGCCGATCCCCGCGACGGCGGCGAGGCGCAGGCTGTCCTCGGCCGCGGCCAGCAGCGCTGCTGCCAGCTCCGCGAGCAGCGCCTCGCTCTCCGCTTCGTCCGCGGCGGTCGCTGCGAAAAACTGAAAGCGCGGATACGCCTTGTCGGCGAACGACATCACCCGGCCCGACCAGCGTCCGTCCGCCGCGACCTCACGGCAGACGAGCCGAAAGGCCAAGGCAAAGCGCTCGTCGTCATCCCCGCCCGGCGGCAAGCGGCCCGGCGGCACCCGGTACTCGGCGCCCATGAAGCGCAGCGCGGACCTCTCGCCGTCCGCGCCGTCGAAGCCGGCCAGCTCGAGCCGCCGCGCCTCCTGGCATTCGCCGATGCCGGGCGCCTCGTCGCCGCCATAGATCCGGCCGAGCACGTACTGTTCTTGCAGCATCGGGCAGCCGCTGCCGCCACTGTCTGCCGATTGCTTCGCGCGCCCGCGCGGCGTCCCTCTCCGCGTCCAGCTCGCCGCGGATCGTCTCGAGCAGCTCGGTCAGGTCACGGCGGACGACCGGCTTGAGCACATAGTCTCTCGCTCCGCAGCGCAACGCCGTCTGCACGTACTGGAAGTCGTCGTGCCCCGACAGCACGACGATGCGCAGCTCGGGGTGCAGGCGCTTGCAAGCCTGCAGCAGCTCGAGCCCGTCCATGACCGGCATGCGGATGTCGGTCAAGAGCAGTTGCGGCCGCTCGCTCGCGATGGCGGAGAGCGCTTCCTTGCCGTTGCGCGCTTCGCCCGCGATCTCGAAGCCGAGCCGCTCCCACGCGATCTTTAGCCGCAAGCCCCTGCAAATCTCCGGCTCGTCGTCCGCCAGAATTACGCGATACATCGTTCATTCCTCCTTTGCCGGTATAAGCAGCTTGATCGAAGCGCCGCCGTGCGCCGATCGCCCGAGCTCCGCGTCGAACGCCCTGCCGTAATACAGCCCGCAGCGCGCCAGCACGTTGCGCAGCCCGATGCTGCTGCCGCCCGCGCTCAGCACGTCCGCCAGTTCGCTGCGCGCGATGCCCCGCGCCAGCTCCTCGGCCATCTCGAGCGATATGCCCGGCCCGTTGTCCGCGACTTCGATCTCGAGGCGTCGCCCGCGCCGCTTCGCCCGGACGGTCACGACCGCTTCGCCGCCGCTCTCGGCGCCGAACTTGATCGCGTTTTCCACGAGCGGCTGCAAAATAAACTTCACGATCTGCTGCTCCCCAAGGCCGTCTTCCTCTTCGATGGATACATGGAGCCGATCGCCGAACCGGACGCTCATGATCGACACGTAATGCCGGATATAACGAAGCTCCTCCTTGAGCGCCACCAGGTCGCTGTCCGCGCGGAGGGAGTAACGCAGCATTTGTCCGAGCCATTCGGTCACGTCAATGACCTCGTCGCTACGCTCCTGCGCGGACAGACTTCCAATCGCCTCGAGCGTATTGTACAGAAAATGAGGATTGATCTGCATGAGCAGCGCCTTGTATTCGGCGTCCTGCCGCCGCAGGTTCGCCTTGAACTCCGTCTCGATCAGCTCGCCGAGCCTGCCCATCATGCTGCTGAACACCTGGGTGACGTAGCCGACCTCGTTGGCCGGCACCGGCAGCGCTGTGGGCGGGCCGTGAACCGTCGTCGTCTTGAAGCCGCTGCGTTCCGCGCTCCGCATGGCGCCCGCCAGCCGGCTGAGCGGCCGCGCGATGCCGGACGACAGCCAGAAAGCCGCGCCGGTCGTCGCGACGACCAGCAGCGCGCCGACCCACAGCATCGTATGGCGCACCCAGCTCATTTTCTGAAACAGCTCGTACTTCGGCACCTCGCCGACCAGCAGCCAATCCGCGTTTTTGATTTTGCGGTACAGGACGATGTGTTTGCCGCCTTGGCCTTCCAGCGTGAGCTTGCCCCCGGACCGTTTGTCCGCCGCGATCGCCGGCAGCGCGCGCTTGAAGAAGGACATGTCCGCGGGAATTTGCTGTTGCAGCACCGGTTCGCCGTCGCGGTCGACCAGGTAGACGCCGCCCTGCTCGCCGAACGCGATCTTGTCGAGCGGGTCCTGGATCGAGGAGGTGAGGACGTTGACCTTGAGCACGCCGAGCTTGCGGAACGAGCTGAGCTGCACGAGGTTGAACAGCAGGCTGTTCACACTCTCTTCGGTTAAATACGCCGGCTGGTAAGGATCCAGGTGGGCGGTCACCCAACGCGTGCCCTGCCGCATGAAGTCCCGGTACCAGACGGTCTGCAGGAACGAAGGATCGCGGAAGCTCTGGTCGCGGATGCCGACCGCGGTGCCGTTTTTGTTAAAAATCGTGATGGAGGAAATCGAGGAATGGTTGAGCGCGATGGAGGACAAATATTTGCGGAGCTCGGCGTCGAGCGACAGGCTGCGTTCGGTCGACAGCTGCGCATCCATGCGCGCGGAGATCCACTGTTGCGTAATCTCGTTGCTCAGCACCTGGTTGGCGACGTCCTCCGCCTGCGTCGTCAGCGTCGTGACGAGCGATGCGTACTGATCCATCGTCTGCGAGGTCGACCCCTCGATCGAACGGCCGATGACGCTGTTGGAGATCTGGGTGACTACCGCCACAAGGATCATGAACGGAACGACCAGCAGCACGACGAACGTCAGCGTCAATCTGGATCGCAAGCTGTAGAACAAGGTGCATCGCCTCCGTGTACGTCAACGGCTCCCGCCGACGCCGTTTCGAAGGGAGTATGCTTCTACTCTATCAGGAATGCGGAGCGGGCGGAATCGGATATTTTCGGTATACGGCATGCGATATGCTCGGGTGAAACAAACATACTAACCTACTAACCTGGCGGCTTCCAGCCTGGCTCCGCGGTCGCTACAGGCTCTCCGTGCGGGCGAAGTGGTGCTATAAAGGAAAAAAGTTACTCTACAGGCTCTCGGAGCGGGCGATGTGGTGCTGCAAAGGCAAAAAGTTACTCTATAAGCTCTCAGTGCGGGCGATGTGGTGCTATAAAGGAAAAAAGTTACTCTACAAGCTCTCCGAGCGGGCGAAGTGGTGCTGCAAGGGCAAAAAGTTACTCTACAGGCTCTCGGTGCGGGCGATGTGGTGCTGCAAGGGCAAAAAGTTACTCTACAAGCTGATGGAAGGCAGCCGCATCCATTCTTGCATCGAAAAAGGCCCGCATCCTCGCCCCCCCCCTTGGGGAACGATGGATGCGAGCCTTCATGGCAGCATCAGCAAACAGCAAGCGAAACGATAATGACGCCGCTCTTATTAGGGTGCTCTTACTTCGATGCCTCTTACTTCGATGCCTCTTACTTCGATGCCTCTTACTTCGACGCTTCTTCCTTCAGCGCCTTTAGGCGCTTCATGACGTCGTTCGCGCCGCGGCCGAAGTAGTCGTGCAGCGTGCGGTACTCCGCGTACAGCCGCTCGTATACCGCCACGTTTTCCGGAATCGGCTTGAACGTCTCCTTGCGTACGCGCGCCATCGCCTTGGCCGCGTCGACGACGCTGTCGTAGCCGCCCTTCGCCGCGCCCGCCGCCACCGCGCCGAACATCGCCGCCCCGACCGCAGGCGTCTGCTTCGAGTCCGCCACCTTGATCTCGCGGTTCGTAACGTCCGCGTAGATCTGCATCAGCAGCGCATTCTTCTGCGGCAAGCCGCCGCAGGCGTACACTTCGTCGACCGGCACGCCGTTGTCGTGGAAAGCGTCGATGATCGTCCGCGTCCCGAACGCCGTCGCCTCGAGCAGCGCGCGATACATTTCCTCCGGCTTCGTAAGCAGCGTATAGCCGACGACGACGCCCGTCAGGTTCGTATCCACGAGCACCGAGCGGTTGCCGTTCCACCAGTCCAGCGCCACGAGGCCCGTCTCGCCCGGCTTGTACTGCGCCGCGCGCTCCGTCAGCCACTGGTGCACGCCGACGCCGTCTTTTTCCGCCGCTTCCTTCACATACGCCGGCACCGCTTCCTCGACGAACCACTCGAAAATGTCGCCGACCGCCGATTGTCCGGCCTCGTAGCCCATGTAGCCTTCGATAATGCCGTCCTCGACGACGCCGCACATGCCTTCGACCTCGACCTCTTCCTTGCCGAGCAGCATGTGGCAGATCGACGTGCCCATCGCCATGACGAGCTTGCCTTCGTCCACGACGCCGACCGCCGGCACCGCCGCGTGCGCGTCCACGTTGCCGACCGCGATCGCCGTGCCTGCGACAAGACCCGTCAGCGCGGCCATCTCGGCCGTCAGCTCGCCGGCCTTCGTGCCGAGCGGCTTGATGTCCCCGCGCAGCTTGGTCGACGTCAGGTTCTCGAGTCTCGGGTCCAGCGCCTTAAAGAAATCCGGACTCGGATAGCCCTCCTGCTTGTGCCAAATCGACTTGTAGCCGGCCGTGCAGCTGTTGCGCACGAACTCGCCGGTCAACTGCGAGATGACCCAGTCGGTCGCCTCCGTGAACAGGTCCGTCGCCTCGTATACTTCAGGCGCCTCGTTCAGGATCTGCCACACCTTGGCGACCATCCACTCCGACGAGATCTTGCCGCCGTAGCGCGGCAGGAACTTCTCGCCCCGCTCCGCCGCGATGGCGTTCAGGCTGTCCGCTTCGTCCTGCGCGGCGTGGTGCTTCCACAGCTTGACCCAGCCGTGCGGATTATCCGTCCAAGCGGGCAGGAAGCAGAGCGGCGTGCCGCTCGCGTCGACGGGCAGCATCGTGCAGGCGGTGAAGTCGATGCCGAGGCCGATGACGTCTTCCGCCGCGACGCCGGATGCCTGCAGCACGGCCGGCACCGACTGGCGCAGCACCTCCAGGTAATCGTCCGGATGCTGCAGCGCCCAGTCGTGGCCAAGCTCAATGCCGGAGGCCGGCAGCCGCTCGTCGATGACACCGTGCGGGTAAGGCGTGACGTGATCCGCGATCTCGTGGCCGTTCGACAGGTCGACGAGCACCGCGCGGCCCGATTGCGTGCCGTAGTCCACGCCGATGGCGTATTTTGCGCTCATGAAACAACCTCCTTGTATGATGGTTCAGCTAAGGTCAATCGATCCTTCCCGCTGCGATCCATATCGGTTTTCCATCTCGATGAATTAATGCGCGTCGCCCGGCTGGCCGTAATACGCGTTCGCGCCGTGCTTGCGGAGATAATGCTTGTCGAGCAGCTCCTGCTGCATCGACGGAATGCCGGCGTTGAGCTGCCGCGTATGGTACGCCATCTTGGCGACCTCCTCCAGCACGACGGCGTTGTGCAGCGCGTTCATGGCATTTTTGCCCCAGGCGAACGGCGCGTGGCTGTACACGAGCACGCCCGGCACCTGCTGCGGGTCGAGCCCGCGGAACGCCTCGACGATGACGTTGCCCGTCTCATGCTCGTAAGCGCCTTCGATCTCCGCGGGGGTCATGGCGCGCGTGCACGGGATCGTCCCGTAAAAGTAGTCCGCCTGCGTCGTGCCGAGCGCCGGAATGCCCTGGCCGGCCTGCGACCAGATCGTCGCCCACGGCGAATGCGTATGCACGATGCCGCCGATGCCGGGGAACGAGCGATACAGCACGAGATGCGTCGGCGTATCCGAGGACGGACGCAGATCGCCTTCGACGACGTTGCCTTCCAGGTCGAGCACGACCATCTGCTCCGGCCGCAGCTCCTCGTACGGCACGCCGCTCGGCTTGATGACCATCAGGCCGGATTCGCGGTCGAAGCCGCTGACATTGCCCCAGGTGAACGTGACGAGACCGTACTTGGGCAGCTCGGCATTCGCCCGGCATACTTCCGCTTTTAATTGCTCCAGCATGTACGCACATCCTTTATTTAAAAAATAGCTGTCGACAAATCGTTATTACGCGCTTTCGCGAGTCGTCGCGGACAGATGTCCACAAATTTGCATGCCTGACGTCGCTTACATTATATACTTGTACGTACATGTTGTCGAGAAAGAAAACCCTCGGAGACAATTCCACCGAGGGTCCAAACCATGCTTCTGCCTCAACCAAGCGCCGTGCCCTGCGCGTCCAGCTCGAACAGCACCCTGCGCCGATCTTCCATCGCGTCGGATTCGCTCATGCCGGTCAAGTCGGTCAACGGGGCGAATACGGTGCCGTCCGTCTCTGACTCATAAACGGCGGGGCCGATCGGGCGGAGCGCCGCCAGCCGCGCCTGCGCGCCGCCCCCCGCTGCCCCGAGCACCAGCACGCCGTGCCGGATGACTTGTCCCTGGCCGGCATGCCGGGCGTTGCGTACTGTTTCGGCTCGCAGCGGGACGGGGAACCGAAATTCAATCGTATCGCCGGCAAGCCATACGCGCGTCAGCTCGGCGAAGCCGTCCGCGATCGCATACGCAAACGGCGTGCCGTTAAGCAGCAGCTCCGCCTCCCGTTCCCCGCACCAGGAGGGCGCGTACAGCCGAAGCCGTACGGCCTCCGCTCCCCGGACCTCGCTCACGCGCAGGCGCACGTTCCCCTCGAACGGATAAGCCGTCTCTTGCTCGAGGGCGAGCCGCCCGCCGTCCGCCCAGTCCGCCGAGAACGCGCTGTCGTTGTAAAACGGGAGCGTGACCGTGCGATCTTCCGCCACGTACAGAGACAGCACGGCCTGCGCCAGGCCGTCGCCGCCCCGCATCGAACAGCACCAGTACGCTTCGAACAAATCCCGGCGCGGCGACAGATACGCGTCCTTCGCCCCTGCGCAGCAGTCGCAGCCGAACCCGCCGTTCGGACGCTGGCCGTAGCTCAGCCCGTTATAGAGAATCGAATGCGCATCCTCCAGATAACGCCTATCTCCCGTATGCGCCCACAGCGTCTTGGCCAACAGGAACGAATCGACGACCGCGCACGGCTCCGTCCATTCCGGACGTCCGAACCAGTTGTAGTTGGCGTAATTTTCCGTCATCCCCTCCCGGACGTACAGCGCGTAGATGCGACTCGCCAGGCGCAGCAACTCGGGATCTCCCGTCGATTCGTAGTGCCGCACGATGCCTCTGGCCGCAGATAACGTCGCATGGGTCTGGAACGACAGCCCGGTCCAATCGATCGTGCGGAATACCGCGATCATCTCGTCGATCAGGGCGCGCAGCTCCGGCCATCGGAGCACCCGGTAAGCGTGGGTCGCGCCGTCCAGCAAAATAAAGGCGCAGCCGACATCCGTAGACGGATACCAGTTGCCGATCCGCTCGCCGGTCGGTTCGCCGATCGCTTCTCCCTCCGGGTCGCGTTCGGCGCGTTCGACGGGGTACGTTCGGTAATACCCTGTTGCGGGCAGCAGCAATTCCCTGACGACAGTTTGGATGTGACGCAGCGCCCGCTCGTCTTGATTTCCTTCGTAGATCTCGCACATCGCCCGCAAAAACCAGCTATGTCCGGACAACTGCTGCTCGTCCAGCTCGCCCGCGGGATACCGTTCGCCGAAGTAGCCCCTGTCGTTCAAATGACCGTCGACGGCGTCCAGCATCGCTTCCAAATAAAGCGGAGCCCGGCCGGTAGCCCGCTCCAGCGCCGCTAAACCGAGCATGACTCGGCCTTCCCAATCCGCAGGCCAGCTGTATGCCTTTTTGAAGATCGTATCCGGCCGGTACTCCGCTTGCTCCAGCCTGTCGTAGCTCAATGCGGATCGCGCGCCCAAATAGCCGGCGGCCTTGATCGATACATCGATCGTCGCTTCCTTGCTCGTCATTTTCGAACGTCCTTCCTTATCGGCCAGCCTTAATAAGCGACAGTCGGGTCCCAGATCGTCGTATCGTAGCTGTTGGTGCCGTTCTTGTTCACGATAAAATAGAGAACGTCCCCTTTGACGACGTTTACTGTGAAGCTGTGCGCGACGCCAGCCGTGGTCGTTACCGTCTGCGGCCCCCATACCGTTGTGCCGTTTTTCTTGACGGCGGCGACGATGCCGTCGCCGCCGGCCGACTCAAGCCGCACCGTGCCGCTCACCGTGACGGTGCCCGCATACGGGGCGGTCCAGGCGCGCACCGCGTCGTACGTATCCGGATGCTGCCGATCGGCCAGAATCAGCACGTACGGCTGCGTCCCCTGCCATCTGCCCGCCGCCGAATTCCAGGTCATGTCGCTGTATGCGCTGCCGTCCCACTGCTTGTAGGACCACCCGTACCAGCCCTGCCCCTTGGAGAACAGCGAGGACGCCTGATAGCTCGGCGTATTCAGCAGCCCGATATACTTCTTCGTCATATTCCAATACATGGCATTGTCGATTTGCCCGCTCTTGTCGTACCACTTCTCGGAAGAAGACGACAGACTGCCGGTATCCGCATCCGCGACCGCCGTCTCTTCGCCGTACTCGTTAAAGGAATTCAAGATAACGATCTGCGGCTTCGGCGTTTTTTGAAGCACCTTCTCCCAGCCCGACAGCGCATAATAGTCGCCGTTCGCGCGGGATACTGGCGTCGCTCCCTTGTTGTTGTTCCAGCCCGGCATGACCACCATGACCTCGTCGTCGTCGATCGTGCCGTTTCGCACTTCCCAGCCGTACGTGCCCGCCGTGCTCGGGCTATGCGCCCAGCGGACGGTGAAGCGATCCGTGTTCGTTTTCGAGCCGGTCCAGCTCTCCCATGCGGCGCGGTCGGCAGGCGTACAATAAATGACGAGCAGCGGCTTGCCGTTCAAATAAAAGGCGTTGGATGGACCGCCCATTGAAGTATCGTTAAATTGCGACCAAATCTCGCCTGCCTCCCATTCGATATGGGCCGGATCGTGCGACCATTGGACGCCGCCGATCGCATTGGCGTACTTGATCGTCCGGTGGCCTCCCGCGGCATTCCAGGCCGCGATGCGGCCGGCCACCTTGACCGACCGGTTAAAGATGTAGCCGTCGTCCACATAGATATTGTTGGTCTGGTCGAGCAGCAGGAAGTCGACCTTGGCGTCCGAGAGCGTAGCCAGATGCTCGTCGATGACCGCCGGCGTGCCGCTGTCGTATTGCTGGTAAGCGCCGAGCGTAAGCGGTTTGTAATGGATGTTCCAGGCCGACCACGTATCCTGCTCGTTCGCCTTGGTCGCGTGATAGGGCTGGACTTTCCACGTACCGGTCGACGCTTCGAAAGCGACGGAAGCCTTGAAGCCGTCCGGGTCGCCGTTGACGTTGCCCTGCATGACCGCGGTCGCGCCGCTGCCGAAGCCGGTGTTCATCACAAAGTCGTAGCCGTCGAGCGCGCCCGCGTATTTGCTGTACAAGCGCGCGTACCAATCGCCGGGCAGCGCATCGCCGTTCACGTCGCCGTCGAATACGACGAACGGGTCCGCATACCCGTCGGCGTTGCCGTCGCCGACGAGCTGATGCACAGAGCCGGCGCCGTGCCCGGCCGTCCATAGCGAGGATGCGCCGAAGGATGCGCCCCCGGACAGCGCCCGGTACCAGTTGCCGGCGGTGCCGTCAAAAGCGATCGCGTCCGCTTTGCCGTCGCCGTTCGCGTCGCCGAGGAACTGCCGGCTCGTGCCGGCGCCGAAGCTTGAAGCCCATACGGCCGGCGTCCCGAACGCGCTGCCGGTCGAGAGCGCCGCCGACCATTCGCCGGTGCCGCTCCGATAAGCGACGGCGTCGGCCTTGCCGTCGCCGTTCACGTCGCCGGCGAGCTGCGTCGTCGAACCGGCGCCGTGTCCCGACACCCATAGCGAATAGCCGCCGAAGCCTGCGCCGTTCGACAGTGCCGCGTACCAGTTCCCGCTCGACCCGAAAAACACGAGGGCATCCTGTTTGCCGTCCCCGTTCACGTCGGCGAGCAGTTGGCTGCTCGAGCCGGCGCCGTGTCCCGTCGTCCACGTCGAAGGCGTATTGAAGCCGTTGCCGTTCGAGACCGCGACCTGCCAGCTGCAGTCTCCGTTGAATACGACGGCGTCGGCTTTGCCGTCGCCGCTGACGTCGCCCACGAACCGGTTCGCGCTCGAGCTGCCGAAGCCGGTGATCCATGTCACGTTCGGTGTCGTCTTTTTGGCGTACCAGGTACTGTACCACGCGCCTACGGAAGGTACGGAAGCGCTTGCAAATCCGACCGGCGCCACGATTCCCGCTGCAGCCAACATCGAAGCAGCGCCCAGCGCCGCGACCACTTTTCCTTTCATCCTCAACACCGCCTTTAATAAAGTAGCGGGAAGCGGCGTCCATGCCGAAGACGAACGCTTCCCCCCGATCCAGCTCAAAGCTCAATCCATTTTGGTTAATGCGCGGCTCTGCCTCCGCTTGCGACTAGGATTTGCCCAGCGCCCGCTCGAACAACGGCTTCATCTCCGCGATCGCCGCCTCGTAGCCGCCCTTCTCCTCAAAGGTCTTCTTGAGCTCTTCCCACTTCTTGTCGAACTCCGCTTCGCTCTTCGCGGACAGCAGCTTCGCCGTATCCGACGTGCGGAACGTATTCCAGTAATAATTGGACAGCGCGTTCGACTTCTCGCCGCTCGGCGACAGCACGGTGCCGTCCTTGCTCAGCTTGACGGTGGAGACGAACGCCCACATGTCGTTCCATGCGTCGAACTTGGCCGGATAGCTGTGCTCGAACGTCTTGTTGTTGTAGAACGGCGCCGGCGCCGTCAGGAACGCCTTGCTCGTATAAGTGGACACGGTATTGTTTTTATCGAAAATGCCGTAGTACTCCGCGTTTTTGCCGTCCGCGGTCTTTTTTGCCGTCGCGAATCGCTTCGTACAGCGCCTGGTCCTTGAACACCTTGACGCCGTCCTTTAATTCGTACAAGCCGGCGCTCTCCGGCCCCCAGACGGACAGATCCATCGCTTCCTCGGTTTGGAACCAGTCGAAGTATTTCAGCAGACGCGGGATGTCCTTCACGTTTTTGTTGATCATGATGTTGTAAAAACCGGCCGGGTAGGAAGGGTCCACGTAGGAGGCATGGCCCGTGTCGATCTCGTACTGCGATTTGGGCCACGGGATCGGGCGAAGCTCCGCTTCGGGATCGAGCTGCTTCAGGCTCGTGCGGGCGCCGTTCGTATCCGGCACGCTGAACATGGCGGCGACGCGCCCGGAGGCGATCTTCTGCTGAAGCTGCTCCGGCTTCTGCAGCAGGTAATCCTTGTCCAGCACGCCGTCCTTGAACCACTGACGGAGCTTCGCGTAATAGGTTTTCATGTTCGGATTGCCGATGAACCCGGCGACCTCTCCCGTATCCGGATTGGCGTAATAGCCGCCCGTAGGCGCATAAAGGGAGCTGATGTGGTAGGCGCCCCAATCGGGAATCGACAGCGGGATGACCGGCTTGCCGTCTACCTTGAGATCCAGCTTCTGAATGTCGTAGAGCAGCTTCTCGAAATCCTCCGGCGTCTCGATCGGCGGATCGAGCTGCAGATCGGCGTCGGTCAGCTGCCGCGGATTTTGATCGAGCTCGGCTTGAATGTCCTTGACCGTCTTGAACTTGTAGCCGAGCTTCTTCAGGATGTCTTCGCGAAGCATGAAGGCCCAGTTCACCGGATCGCGGTGGAAAATATCGGCTTGCATGGCTGCGGCGACTTCGGGGTTGCCCGCATCCGGCATGGCGCTGGTCGGCAGGGCGACCAGCTTGCCGGCGACCTTGAGCGAATTCCAGCCCGTATCCGATACATACTTGTCGGTATTGACCATGAGACTTTGATATTCGCTCAAATCGGCGAATGCGCCGGTCGAGTACAGCAGCGACAGATTCGGGTTGTCCACGAGGACGACGTCGGGCAGATTGTTGGCGGCGACCAGCATGTTCACCCGCTCGACCGGACTTTGACCTGCCGAGAATACGATGTCCGACACTTTGACGTTGAATTTTTGCTCGACGACCGGCGTGACGACATCGTTCGGATTGTTGTACCCGAACAGCGCCGTCGGGTGCACCGTGTCAAGGAATGTGTAGGAAAAGGGCGCTTCAGCGGAAGCTTGGGCGGATGCGGCTCCCGATGCGGACGAACTGCCCGAGGCGTTGCCCGCATCGTTGCCGCCGCCGTCGGAGCAGCCCGCCAATGCGGATAAGGCCAGCGCAGCCGCGAGCGCAAGCGGTAATGCTTTTTTTTCTGCCATGTGTGTGACCCTCCAGTGATTGATCTGATCTATATTAACGCACGGCCTGTCGTGCGCTAATAACGCGTTAGCCTTTGACCGCCCCGATCATCATGCCTTTGACGAAGTAGCGCTGCATGAACGGGTAGATGCATAGAATCGGAAGCGTGGATACCATAAGCGTCGTCATCTTGATCGCCTCGGAAGTGACCTGCGTCTTGCTCTGCGACATTCGCATGATCTGCTCGACCGTCGTCGCCTGCGATTCCAGAATGATCTTGTACAGCAGCGTCTGGATCGGCAGCAGGTCCTGCTTCGTCACGAACAGCAGCGCGTCGAACCAGGCGTTCCACTGGGCGACCCCGGCGAATATCGATAGCGTGGCCAGCAGCGGCAGGCTCGACGGCAGCACGATCCGGAAGAAGACGACCGCGTCGCCTGCCCCGTCGATGCGCGCCGACTCCTCGAGCGAAGGCGGGATCTGGTCGAAGAACACTTTGGCGAGCAGCATGTTGAAGGCGCTGAACAGCATCGGCAAGATGTACACGAGGAAATGGTTGGACAGCCCCAGCTTCACGATGATGACGTAGAAGGGGAGCAGGCCGCCGCTGACGAACATCGGAATCATAAAAAACACGATGATGGGCTTGCGCCAAAGCAGCTGGTTTTTGGTGATGGCGTAAGCGACCATGCAGACGACGAGCACATGCAGCACCGTGCCGAGAACCGTGCGGGCCGCGGAAATAAAGAATGCATTCATGATGCCGGCATTGCCGAGCACCGCTTTGTAGTTGTCCAGCGTAGGCTTGACGGGCGCGAACGTAATCGTCGTCGCTCCGGCGGCGACGCCGTCGCTGACCGAATAGAAGAGCACGTACAGAAACGGATAAACCATGATGGCGGACAGCAAAACGAGCAGGGAAACGTTCAGGATGGAGAAGAGCCGTTCCCCGCCGGTCGCTCGGATGTTCAACGTCTTCTCCTCCTTACAGCAGCTTGGTGCCGTTCATTTTGTTGCTGAACTTGAAGCCCGCGAATACGAGGATCGAGGCGATGACTGATTGGGCCAGCCCGATCGCGGTCGCGTAGGAAAACTTGATCATCTGGACGCCGTTGCGGTACACGAACGTGTCGATGACGTCCGCCTTTTCCTGCACGAAGCCGTTCATGAGGTTGAACACCGCTTCGAAGTTCACGGATACGAGCGAGCCGAGCGACAAGACGAACATGAGCGCGATCGTCGGCACGATCGACGGCAGCGTGATGTAGATCATGCGCTGGAACCGGCTCGCCCCGTCCACCATGCCCGCATTGTGAAGCTCCGGATCGATGCCGGAGATCGCCGCCAGATAGATGATCGAATTCCAGCCGATGCTCTTCCACACGGACGCCAGCACGAGGATGAACCAGAAGTACCCCGGCGACTGCATGAAGCTGACGGGCGCGAAGCCCAGCTTGACCAGCGCCAGATTGACGATGCCGCTTTCGGTGTCGAGCAGCCGGTAGACAAGACTGGCGATGAATACCCAGGTGATGAAATGTGGCAGGTACGTCACGGACTGCACGACCTTGCGGAACCTGGACGAGGCGACGGCATCGATCATCAGCGCCAGCGCGACCGGCGCGGGAAATCCGATCAGCAAGGTAAGGCCGCTGATCGCCAGCGTGTTGCGCAGCGCCGCATAGAAGTCGGGGTCCGTCAGGAACGCCCTGAATTGATCCAGGCCGACGAATTCGCCGCGCAGAAATCCGTCCGATACCCGGTAATCCTGGAACGCCATCACAAGACCCGCCATGGGCGCGTACGAAAAGACGAGCACGGCTGCCGCGCCCGGCAGCAAAAACATAAACAGGACACGCTGCCTCCACAGCGTCAAACCGATTGATTTCACAGTTGTCTCCCTCCGTCGGTATGTCGTTCTGTGTCTGTGATGTCATTGTAGCCCGACCATGAAAGCGAATACAGAACACAAAACACCGATTGGGAGGTGCAGATGAACGACAAGCGTCTAGCTGTCTTCGCCCCCGCCGGCGGCAGGCAGCGTGACGATCACGGACGTCCCGCTCTCTCCGCTTTGCACGCTTACGCCGTAGCCTTCGCCATAGACGAGCGCGATCCGCTTTTTCACGTTGGACAATCCGTAACCCGGCTTCAGCCGGCCAAGCGACTCGTTGCGGTTGATCTTCGCCGCGATATCCGCATCGATGCCGATTCCGTTGTCGGAGACGACAAATACGACTTTGCCGTCCACCGCGCGGTACCCTTCGATTCGCAGCAGCCCCTGCCGCTTCGACGGCCGGATGCCGTGCACGACGGCGTTCTCGACGATCGGCTGCAGCAGCAAATGAAGCGCGGGGACGTCCAACAGCTCCGGCACGACGTCGATCTCGACCGCGAACGACATGTTATAGGTGAACTGCAAAATTTGCGTATATTCCCGGATCATCTCCAGCTCCTGGCCGAACGTCGTCTCGCCGCCGCCTTTGTTCAAAAAACGCTTGAAAAAGCGAATCAGGCTTTCCGTCACGCGCTGAATATCCGCCGTCCCGGCCTGCTTCGCCCGCCATTGAATCGTCGCCAGCGTGTTGTAGAGCAAGTGCGGATTGATCTGCAGCTGCAGCAGGTCGATCTGAAGCGTCGTCTTCTGCCGCTCCAGCCTGACCCGTTCCTCCGTCATGCCGTTCAGCGAGGTGATCAGCCGGTTAAAGGCGCCGTCGAGCTGGCCGATCTCATCCTTGCCCGCGATGACGGAGAGCGGCTCCAGTCCGTGCTCCTTCACGCGATTCATCTTGTTCGTAATCTTGATCAGCCTGCGCGTCGTCAGATGGGAAATGAACACCGTCGCGCCCAGACAGAGCAGCACGCTGACGATCAGGATCGTCGCCGTCGCAAGCGCGATGCCCCGCAGCGAGCCGGTCACGACATGATAGGGCACGACAGAGGTGAACTGCCAGCCCGTGATGCGGGATGCCGTAGCGGCGACCAAATAGTCGCCGTCCGGCAGCCGGATTCGTCCTACCTCGCTGCCCGTCTCCCGCATGCGATGCAGAACCGCTTCAATCTCCGCTGCGGGCAGCTCCGGGCGGCTGCCGCTGATGCTGTTGCCGTCCGCATCGAACAGCAGCAGCGCCGCCTCCGAATTTTCGTTGTTTTCCTCCAGCAGCTTTTTCAGCTTGACCTCGGGGATCATGATGGTCAGAATGCCAAGCTCCTCGAGCGTCCGGAACGACTTCAGCGTATGGCTGACCGATATATAGCGCTCACCGTTCTCCTCGTACAGTCCCCGCCATATCATCTGGCTCGATTCGGCGCGAAGCGCTTGAACCCAGGGTTCGCGGTCGACGGCGGTCAGATCGCGGATGATGCCCGTCTCCCTCGGCAGCGACGGATTGTCGGAATAAATAATGACGTTGATCAGCTCGTTGCCCTCGGTGAAGATCTTCGTCGACGAATAGGTCATGTCCAGCAGCACGGGCTCAAGCACGCTGTAGATCCGGTTGCGATAGGCGTCGTACAGCGACGAGAAATCGTCGTACCTGGACGCCAGCGTCTCCTGAAAGCTGGAATTGGCAAAAATGATCTCCGTCTTTCGCTGATACGAATCGAGATTGTAATCGACAAGGGCTGCCGTTTGCTTCAAGTTTTGCAGGAGCAGCATCGTCTCCGCCCGTTCGATCCGGCTCTTCGCGATGCGGTAGTTCATCCATCCGCCGAGCAGCACGACGACCGCGATCAGCAGCGTAAAGGTCAGGACAAGCTTGCGCTTCAGCGTCAAATCTCGAAACCACGCCTTCATAGGCTTCCAGGCCCCCGCGTCTTTTCCCGGTATTCCTTGGGGGTCAGCCCGGTGATCTGTTTGAACACGCTGCGAAAATACGTTTCCTGCCCGTAGCCGACCATGCGGGAGATCTCGTACATTTTGGCGGCCGTCTCCCGGAGCAGCTTCTGTGCCGCCTTGATGCGCACATGCGTCAAGTGTTCCAGGATCGTCTGTCCCGTCTCCTGCTTGAATACGAAGTTCAAATAGTTCGGGCTGTAATGAAGGCTGTCGGATATCGCTTTGACCGTCAGCGGCTCGTCGTAGCGCGCTTCCATCAGCCGCTTGGCTTCCCGCACGACGGCGCCGGACTTGTGCTCGCACTGCGCCTCCATCCAGCGGGCAGACGCATCCAGGAAGGCGATCAGCCATTGCCGGATATCCGCGATCGTCTCCAGCTTCAGCAGCCGCTCCCACTGGAGCTCGGGCGCTGCGCCGCTGTGCGCCAAGTCCAGATTGCGTTCGCTAAGCAGCAGTTGGACGCAGGAGACGATGCCGAGACATTGCCCGCGAACGGCATGCGCGCCGCGCAGGCCGCCATCGGCGAGCAATCTGTCGGCGAACCGCTCCGCCTCTCCGCTTAGCAGGGCCCGGTTCACCTCGTCCAACATCCCCTGGGACAGGCGGCCGCCGCGCTCGGCCGCCTCGCCGCCAGGCTCTACCTCGTCCGCGCTGATCAGCTGTCCATGCCCAAGCCGGAACTTGTGCGACAGCGCCTGCGCGGCCTGCCGGTAGCCCTCCGCCAGCCGATCAAGTCCGCTTATCGGGCTTCCGATGCCGATCGTCAGGCTGAATCCCGCATCCGAGGCCTCCTGCCAGATCCGCTCCGCCGCGGCGAACGCCCGATCCGACGCAGCGGCGGCATCCGCTTCCTCCTGGCTGCCGAACAGACAGACGCCCCAGCGCAAGTCCTCCGCCTTGCAGATCAGGCAGTCCGGACGATCCGCCAGCGCCCTTGTCACGATGTCCGATACGCGCAGCAGCAGCAGCTCCCGCTCCGCCACCGGCGCTTCGTCGAGGCGGGCGCCCGGATCGTCCAGTTCTACCGCCAGCACCGCATACGGACCGGCCGGCACGGACAAGGAAAAAAGCGCAGCTGCGCCTCGATCTTCTCTTCGTCGCCGCCCAGCCCCGCGAACCAGCTGCGCACAAAGCGTTCCTCCAGCAAAGGCATGCTGGCCTGCAAGGCTTGCTCCAGCCGGACGCGCTCGTCGATCTCGCAAAGGCGGCGCTTCTTGTCGTCGATGATGCGCTGCAAGGCGCTTACCAGTTCCTCGTCGACAATCGGCTTCAATATAAATGAAAACGCATTCAAATCGATCGCTTTTTTTGGCGTATTCGAACTTCTCGTAATAGGTGAAAAAAATAAGATCGACCTCTGGATGGCGGCGGCGCAGCGCC
Organism: Cohnella rhizosphaerae; assembly: GCF_029525575.1. Taxonomy (GTDB): domain Bacteria; phylum Bacillota; class Bacilli; order Paenibacillales; family Paenibacillaceae; genus Cohnella; species Cohnella rhizosphaerae. The sequence continues at coordinate 687,325 of NZ_JAPDIA010000009.1, read as the reverse complement.
TCGGCGAACTCGATGCCGTTCATGAACGGCATCTCGATGTCCGTCAGCACGAAGTCCGGCGCTTCCCGTTCAATGAAGGCAAGCGCCTCCCGTCCGTCGCAGGCTTCCCCGGCAACCTCAAGCTCGAGGTCCGACGCCGAGATCAATTCCTTCACCGTCTCCCGCTCGACGAAGAAGTCGTCGACGATAAGCAGCTTAAACGTCATCCTGTATCAACTCCCAATCCTGGTCGTTTAAAAAAAGCCGCCCGGTCGCGAAGGACCGAGCCGGCTTGATTTTTTATGCTATGGAAGCGTCACCTGGCATTGATAGACATCCATGCCGTTGTTCTCCGCGAGCAGGCGGAACGACCGTCCCGTGTCCTGGATCCGGCCGATCGTATCCGTATTGCAGACGGTAAAATAGGGCCGTGAGAGATCCTCCCTGGAAATATCCAGCGTTACAGGCTCGCTCCAGAAGAGAAGATCCGGGCTGAACGATACCTGGCAAGCGCCCAGTCCTCGAACCCAATTTTCGCGGCGATAGCTCGTCATCATGTAGCCGCCCAGATGGCTGTTAAAGGAAATGAACGGAACGTTGCCCTGCGCAATGACCGCGGACTCCTTCCCCCCGTTGCCCGGCTCCGAGAAAGCGCCGTCGTACAGCTTGCGCCAGGTGCCCTGCCTGCCTTTGCCGGAGATCGGCGCCCTTGCCGCGTAAATGTGATCCTCGTGGCGATACGTCGCGCGCTCTACCGTAATCTGCGAATAAAAAATATAAAAGTAACCGTCGCGCGTATTCGGATAAAAGCAAAAGTCTCCCGCGCCCAGCGAAAACCGCTCCCCGGGCTGGCCGCCTTCCATGCCGTCGGGCCGGTAAGCATCCGTCCAGCACGGCTGTTCCGAAGTGATGATCCATTCGAGAAAATCCCACGTCCGCCCCTCGTCATCGGAAGCCATCAGCCCGATATGACGGAAATCCGGCTCTCCCTCGCCTTCGCCGTAAGCGTTGTAAGACGAATCTCCCGCTCCCCACGCCGTCTCGTTATGGACGAAGGCGTAAAATCGGCCGTCCTCGGGATCGATCCACAGCCCGTAGGGCCAGATCAACCCGCGGGATCGCGGTCCGTCCGGATAAGGAATGCCGTGGAAAGCTTGGCCGGCGGCACCCATATCGAAGTTGTAAGCGATTGCGCAAATCTTCGTCAGATCGTCCGCGCATGTGCCCCGCCACAACGTGATTTCTCCTAAATTGTTGTGACCGACCAATGCCCAAAGCGCGTCTTTCGCATCCCGGCACATGGCCAGCGTCCCGTCCTGATAAACGCCGTTATCGTTCGTAAAGGGCGACAGTCTCATCTCCGAAACCGTCCAGCCCCGGTCCGTCAGCGTCCCCGTCTTGTTCACCTGCGCGCCTCCCTTTCCCGTGCTCTTTTCATTTTAGAAAAGCGCGGAACGGTCCGCCCAGCATGCAATGCAACGATCGGGGGCTGAAAAAAGAACGAAGGTTGAAAAGGCCGCAGCCGATTCGCGTTAACGGATCGCAGGCCCGGCCGCGGATTCGCGCACGATCAGCTGCGGCTTGTAGATGTGGCCGACGCCGCGGCCGCCCGCGGCTTTGTCCAGCATCGTCACCAGCGACTGCGCGGCGCGCTCGCCCAGTTCCGCCTTCGGGTGGGAGACCGTCGTCAGCTTCACCTCGGTCGCGGTCGCCAGGAACGAGTCGTCGAAGCTGACGATCGACAGGTCCTCGGGGACCCGGAGCCCCGCCTCGCGGATGACGTCCAGCAGCGACACGGCGAGCTGGTCGTTGTAGCAGACGATCGCCGTCGGCGGCTCCGGCCGCGCGAGCAGCTCGCGCAGCGCCTCCTGCGGCCTGTCGTCGCGGTTTTCCGTGCGGTAGCGCACGAGCAGGTCAGGCGGAACCGACAGACGGCGCTCCCGATGCGCCTGAACGAAACCCTTCATCCGGTGCACGCCCTGCAGATCGTCCGTCTTGAAAAGCCCGACGATCGCGCGGTGTCCGGCCGCGAGCAGATGCTCCGCCGCCAGGACGCCGCCCGCTTCGTCGTCCACCTTCACGCAGGGCCAGTCCAGATCCGGATACTGCTCGTTGATCATCAGCATCGGAATGCCGTGGTACTCCAGCGCCATGAACGTCTCGTAATTCGGGTTGCCCTCCGCGCTCTTCGTCGGCTCGACGATGAGTCCGCACACGCCCTGCGACAGCATCGTCTCCAAGCTCTCCCGTTCCTTCTCCTTGCTGCCTTCGGTGCTGGACAGCAGCAGCCGGTAGCCCTTCTCCTTCAGCGCGGCCTCGACGCCCCGCACGATGGAGGGGAAAATATAATCCGAGATATGCGTCGTGATCAAGCCGACCATCCGGCTGGCGCCCGGCCCTCTGCGATCTCCCTGAAGCTTGGCCACGAACGTGCCCTTGCCCTGCTCGCGGGACAGCCAGCCTTCGCTGACCAGCTCGCCGATCGACTGCCTGACCGTCTGGCGGCTTAAGCCGAACTGCTCGGCCAGCTCGTTCTCGGATGGCAGCTTGTCCCCGGGACGGTACTTGCCCGCCGCGATCCAGGAGGCGATCTCTTCCTTTAACCGCTGATACTTCGGGTATTGCGGATTCAAACCGTTCACCTCGCGCAAAACGTATAGCAGCTATTATAGCACAGCGGCGCACTTGTACGTACAATCAATAGCAGCCGGCTGCCCGCGGTTAAACGGTTAGTCGTTCCAGCGCGCCACGAGCATTTCGAGCTTTTGCCCGTCCAGCGTCGGCACGACCAGATCCGCTTCGGAAAAGTCGAGCCCGGCCGTCATCGCGTTCGGTACGGCGATGCCATATAGCCCGGCCGCCTTGGCGGCTCTCAGCCCGTTCAGCGAATCCTCGATGGCGACCGCCTCGCCCGGCTCCACGCCAAGCGATCCGACGGCCAGCCGGTACAGCGCCGGGTCCGGCTTTACCTTTTCCACGTCGTCCGCCGTGTGGATCGCGTCGAAATGTCTCCGCAGGTCGAGCCGTTCCAAATGCGGTTCGATCCATGCGCGGTAGGAGCTCGTGGCGAGACCGACCGCGAGCCCCAGCCGCTTCGCCTCCTCCAGCGCGTCCAGAATGCCCGGCAGCAGCGGCACCTGGTGCACCATCCCGGCGTACAGCTCCCCCGAACCGGGCGTCGAACCAGGCGCGATCGATCGTCTCGCCGGTGAAGGCCGACAGCTCCGCGCACGCGTCGAAGCCGTGCAGCGTGCCGATCGCGCCTGCCCACTTGTCCATCGGCAGCTCGTGGCCCCGCTCCCTGAAGATTCCGTTCATCGCCTCGTAAGTCACGGTTTCCGTATCCAGTATCGTCCCGTCAAAGTCGAACACGACCGCCTTGATCATCGCTGTCATCCGCTCCCTTTCTGCTTCCCAGGCCGCCCTGCGCAGTACGCCCCGCCTGCGACAAAGCGCTCCGGCAATGGCCGGAGCGCTCTTTTGACCTACTGTACCATGACGGGAGAAGCCGCGGCAAGGCCGGAACCCTGAAATGCCGCAGCCCGGTATCGCTAGCATGCAGTCCGCAAAGCTTCCGGTCAGGCGTCCAGCAAGCCCGCGATCAGCTTCGCGCCCTCGGCCCGGGTCATCCGGCCCTGCGGCTCGAACCGGCCTTGGCCGCGGCCATCGATCAATCCGCGCTGCTCCGCGGCGCGTACGGCCGCCTTCGCCCAGGAACTGATCGCAGCGCGGTCCTCGAATGCGGCATCCCCTTCGGCCGGCAGCTTGACGCCCTTCTTCCATTCGTATGCGCGGACGATCATGACGGCCATTTCCTCCCGCGTGATCCGCTCCGCGGGCGCAAAGCGGCCGTCGATCCGTCCCGTCGCGATGCCCGCTTCGCTCGCGGCGCGGACGGCGTCGGCATACCACTTCGAGGCGTCGACGTCCTTAAACCTGGAATCGCCCTCGGCTCGGGGGCTCAGGCCAAGTCCCCTGGCAAGCATGGCCGCGAACTCCGCTCTCGTCACGAGTCCGCCCGGCGCGAACGCCGATTCGCCGATGCCTTCGACGACGTGCCTGGCCGCCAGGCGCCGGATCGCTTCGCTTGCCCAGTGTTCGGGCCCGACGTCCGCGAAGCGCTTCTCGTACGACAATGCGGCATACGTGCTGAAATGAGAGATACGGGCGATGAGCTTCCCGTTCTCCCAAGCGCCGCCCGCATAATCGATCTTGCCGTCCGACGCGATATGGTAGATGCCCAGCAGGCTCCGGTCCGCGTTCGGATCGGCCTCGAGCGTCAAGGTCAACGGCTCGTCGAAGGCCGTTGCCGGGATCTCGGTCCCGTCCCGCTTGACGACGGACAGGCCGAAGTCGTAGACTTCGCTGCCGACGGCCAGCGCGAGCGAACCGCTGCCGGCAGCCGCCTGAACGCGGTTCGCAGTATCCGGCGCGGACACTTTGATCGCCGCGAAGCGGATCTTGGCGCCTTCTCTTTGGTCGGCGGGAATCAGTGCTTTCAAGCTTTCCAGACTCGCCTTATTAAAGGTGACGGCCATCTTCCCGCCGGACACGACAAGGGCGCGGTCCCCCACGAGATCCGCCGCGGAGATCGGCAGCAGCGCGGCGTTCACGGCTTCGGGGAGCCGAACCGTAACGGCCTGCCCCGCCGGCGCAGCGAGATCCGCCTCCTTGACGACAAGCTCCGTCGCCGGCGTTGGCGGCGGCGGCAACGACGTCGAAGGCGGCGGCGGCGGAGAAGACGGCTCCGGCGTCGCGGTCGGTTCCGGCGATGGCGTCGGATCGCCAGGGTCGCCGTGGTCGCCTGGATCGCCGGGATCGCCGGGATCTCCAGGATCTCCAGGATCGCCGGGATCTCCCGGGTTCCCTGGGTCGCCTGGATCGCCCGGCTCCCCCCGGATCGGTCGAATCCGCAGGCGATTTGTAGATCGTGAAGATCAGGTCGCGCCCGCCGTTATTTTCCCTCGTCCAGGTCTGGCCCCCCGTCGGAAGATACGGCCTCGTAGCCGCCGGCATACGGATTGCCGTCGGCATAGGCGAAGCCGTACTTGTTGTCGGTCGAGCCGTTGTCGGCCGTGCCGGGCGACCGGAGCACGATGCCGTACGTTTTCGCCGGATCGAGATCCTTCAGTCTCGGATAGATCGCATACGGCGTCGGATCGCCCGGGATGTTGTTGGAGGCCAGCGACGCCGTGAACAGCGTCTTCGCGGGTTTGCCGTCGGCCCCAACCTCCACGATATCGACGTAGTAATTATCCTCGGGAACGGCGTTCACGTAGCTCTCGTACACATACAGGTCCAATCTCGGCAGCGTGGAAGAGGTCACCGCGAACGTCTGCATCCGCTGCGTCGTCCCGCGAATGTCCGAATATTTCGCATACGGAACGGCGCTGTCGTCCTGGTCGATGACGGAGCCGGCATTGCCCGTGACGTTATAAATTTCAAGCTCCTTGATCGAGGGGAGAAACCTGTTTTTGTTCATATAAAGCCGAATCTTAGAGGTCGTGACCGTCGGGAAGTCGAAGATCCGCTTGTCCCCCCAGCGTGTAGCCCTTCGCGAGGTCCGCATAGGCGGAACCAGTCCAGTACTGCAGGGCGTAAGTAACGTTCGGAAAATATTGATCCCCCCCCGCCATCCTCCTTCACGACGACGCGGTTGACCTCCGTCTCGGCCTCAAGGTCGATCTCCAGCCACTGGTCGTTCACCTGACCGTTCGCCGCGCTCCAGCGGGTCGACTCGTCCCCGTCCCTCGCGTTCCATGCCGCATACCAATACGAGTCGTATTCGGAAGAAGCGGCGGCCGGCTTGCCGAGCGCCAGGTTTTCCGGCGGCGTCGGCAGCGCGGAGCCTGCGGGCGAGATGCGCAGAATGACGGATTCGCCCGCCTCCTGCAGCCGGGTATAGCCGCCCGTGTGCGTGCCCAGATTCGTGCCGCTGTACAGCTCCGTGACGGTATAAGACTCCGCAGGGCTCAGTCCGATGTCCGCGAACGTCACCGTATGCTCGGCCGATCCGTTCAGGTTCCAGTTCGACATGCCGACGAGCTTGTCGCCGCCGCGGTCCGTCAAGTAGATGACGGGAGGCGAGTGCTCCAGCTTGTTCGTAATGTTCGTCATCGATACCGGCCTGGCCGCCTTGCCCTGGCCCGCGATGCCGATCAGCTCCGGATTCAGGTACGGAGCGAGCCGGTCCTCCGATACGAAGGGCATATTGTCGCCCAGGATCAGATGCCCGCCCCCCCCCCAGGAAGTCGATGGTGGCCTTCAGTCGGCTTTCGTTCAGCGTATATTTGTCGAAGCCGTTCGCGATGTTCTCCGGGATCGCCATGTCGGGATCGTTGTATTCGTAGAGCGTCCCGTTGGTCCACCAGGAGGCGGCCGCGTTCAGCGCCTGGCGCTCGATGCCCGAATACAGGTTGTTCTGCAGCGGAATGGTCGTATCGATGCCCGACCTTCGCCCGTGCGCGTAGCCCGACGGAAGAAGCGGCGCGATGGACTCGTTGATGAAGATCGGACGGTCGGCGGACAGCAGCGCGTCGCGGGCGACCTGCATGCCGAGGCGGTACGCCTGAATCCCGTTCATGCTCGGATCGTAATGCTTGCCCTCGAACATGCCGAAGTCGAGAAAATCCAGCTTGACGTAATCGAAGCCCGTGTTGACGAAATAGTACGCCATCATGTTCCGGATGAACGCCTGTCCGCCCGGGTGGGTCGCGTCGACGATGTACGTGTCCAGATACGTTTTGATCGGTACGCCGTCCTCGTCCTTCAGCGCGATGTCGCCGTAAGTGTATTCGGGCGCTGCCGGCACGGTCTCGGACAGATCCCACCAGATGGCGAACGGCACCTCGTAGCCGCCGGCCTTCATCCCTTTGCCGTGCACGTAGTCCGCATAATCCTTGAAGTCCGCGCTGGTGCCGGTGCCCGACGGACCCTTGAAGCAGCAGTCCAGATTCATGTAAGTATAGCCCAGGGGCTTCAAATGCTCGGCGAAATAATCGACCATCGCATGCATGGACGCATCGGTCGGCATGCCGTAGAACGTATAATAAGTGTTGTAGCCCATCGGGACGCCGTCGGTCCACGGCAGCTTCGGATCCCCGATCGCGTACGTGCTGCCGAACTGCTCCAGGCCGTCGCGGTAATCGTCGTAATAGCCGAGGAAAAACAGGTCCGAAGCGACGGTCGTTCCGCTCTGCGTGCCGCCCGCGTTGTAGACGGAGAAGCCGGTCAACGGCCCGTTGGCGGCAGCCGCCTGGCCGAGGGACTGCATGCTTTTCCACTTGAACGTGGTGGCGGCTCCGCCGATGAAGCCGTGCTTGTTCCCATCGTCGAACATGGCGGCGACCCAATAGCTCGTCCCGTTGAACGGGGACCAGGTCGTCGCAAGGTCCTTGGGGCGATCGTAGCCGTTCTCGCTGAACCCGAAGTCATGGACGGGCGCGACGCCGAAGTCGGTGTTGTTGTTATAGGGCGCGGTATAGATGCGTTTGTCCGTGCCTTCCCCGATGTCCAGATTGTCCGCCGCGACCGGCTCCATGACGTCGATCGTCTGCGGGTCTTCGCTGCGCACGGTCATGCTGGCGAGCGCGAAGGGCTTGCCTTCGTACAGAGACAGGCGAAGGTCCATGCTGGCGCCGTTATCGAACGTGCTCGTAAGGGTCAGCGTCTTCCCGGTCCCGTACGGATCGGTGCCGTCCTCGCCGACGTCGGACCAAGTCGCCGCGGCGTCGGCCGCGGCGTACGAGTACATGCGGACGGGCGTGTCGTAGACCGTATCCGCGACGCTGTAATCCGAGTAAAATCCGTCCATGACGCGGGTCGCGCCCGCGCTCCAGCTGCCTCTGCCCGTAGACAGATCGTACTCGATCGTCAGAATGCCGTTCGTTGCCGTGACGATATCGCCGGATTGCCCGATCGATACCTCCGGCCCATCGTTGTCCGCCGCGCGCGCCGCGGGCGCTCCTGGCGCTAGCGCGCCGACCAGCAGCACGGCTGCCATGACGATGGACGTACTCCAGCGAAAATTCAATGATATCCCTCCAGCCTTCTGTTGTTAGCGCATACAAGTGCGCCGCGACCCCATTATAGGTCCGTCCCGGAAGGCGGAACAATTTAATAAAATGTGCAAATCATGTCCAACTTTATGGTATGGCGCAGTGCGGGCGGGACGAAAAGAAGAGCGGAAATCCCCGCGGGGAATAACCGCTCTTCCAAGCAAATAGTGACTCGCCTTCTCGCCTTTAGCTAATAACCGCCCATCGGGCTAATTGCGGCTCACCTGTAGCTGGCTCGCGCCCAGCCGCCGCTTCGTCTCTCAGGACTTGGCCGCCGCATTCGTCCGCTTGACGCGCAGCAGCCAGCTGACATCGTCGCCGCGAAGCGTCAACGGGACGCCCAGATGCATCAGCGTCGATCCGCGCCGGACGAAGCCGGGCGATCCGTCGTCGCTTCGCACCTCGTAGTACGCATCCGGGACGAGTCCGCGAAGGCGCAGACGGCGCTCGGCTCCGCCGAAGCGCTGCGCCTGCAGGAAGGCGAACACGACCGCCTCTTCGCCGTCGGCATCGACATACTGGCAGGCGGCGACGTTCGAATCGCGCAGCGATTCGAGCCTGTGCAGGTCGCCTTCGGCGATCAGATGCCGGATCTCCTTGTATAAGCCGACGTACCGGGCGGCCGTCTCCATCTCCTCGTCGGACCAGCGCCCGATGTCCGCGCCGATGCCGAGCCCTCCCATCATGGCGCTGTGGAACCGGTAGGACAGCGGCAGCCTTCTGCCGTTGAAGCCGCTAGGCGACTCGGTCACCCAGCACATCATAATAGAGGGGCTGTAGGCGTAAGTGAAACCCTCCTGAATGCTCAGGCGGTCCCTTGCGTCGGTATTGTCGCTGATCCATGCCTGGTCGGCATAACGGAGGATGCCGAGATCGATTCGGGCGCCCCCGCCGGCGCATGTCTCGAATTCGACGTGCGGGAATCGCGCCCTGAGCTCCGCCCAGATCTCGTACAGATGCTCGACGTGGCGGATCCATACCGATTTTCCGGCGCCAGCTCCCGCTCCCGCGCATGCCCAATCGCCCGGTTCGCCGCCCGGCTCGGTCACGGTGCGGTTCATGTCCCACTTGATGAACGAGATGTCGTGCCTGGACAAGAGCTCGGTCATGAACGCCAGCACGAACGCCTTCACCTCGGGCTTGCCCAGGTTCAGCAAATATTGGTTCCGCAGCTGCGTGCCCGCTCTGGCAGGAAATCGATAGATCCAATCCGGATGGCTGCGGAACAGGTCGCTGTCCGGATTGACCGACTCAGGCTCGACCCAGAGGCCGAATTCCATGCCCTGCGCCTTGACGGCGTCGATCAACTCCCCCGAGCCCGTTCGGAAATTTCTCCGCGTTGACGCGCCAGTCCCCCAGACCCGCCCGGTCGCTGTTGCGCTCGCCGAACCAGCCGTCGTCGACGACGAAGCGCTCCACGCCAAGTCGCGCGGCGCGCGCCGCAAGCGCCAGCTGATCGCGAACGTTCACCGCGAATTCGGTCGCCTCCCACGAATTGTACAGCACCTTGCGCGGCGCCCTTCCCGGCAGAATCTCCTCCCGCTGGTAGCGGTGAAGCTTGCGGCTCATGTCGCCGAAGCCGCCGGCCGCGAAGCCGCCGACGAAGACGGGCGATTCGTACGACTCGCCAGGTCCGAGCGCGAACGCGCCGTCGAAGTCGTTCACGCCGCCGGCCACGCGGATGCCGCCGAACGTCGTGCGTTCGAATGCGAGCTTCCAGTTGCCGCTCCAGGCGAGCGCGCCGAACCATACGCGGCCGCCGGTCTCGCTCGCGCCGCCGTCGTCGAGCGCGAACCAGGGATTGGCATGCGGTCCCGTGAAGCCTCTGCGCGATTCGAGCGTCTTTTTGCCCTCGGTCAACGGGGCGGATCGCAATTGATATTCGCCGGCCCAGCGCCCCGTCACGTGGGTCAGCCGGTAGTCGGACAGGCCGCCCACCGACCAAAGAGCGGCCATGACCTGCTCGATGCGCACGGGGGACGTCTCGCCGTTGCGCACGATCGCCCGGCGCTCGATCAGGTCGTGGCGATGAATCGGCCTGTAGCGGAGTTCGACGCGCAGCGCGTAGTGCGCGTCCTCCAGATGGACGGCGAGCGTTTCCCCGTCTTGGCCCTCATGTTCGATCTTGCAGCCGCAGTAGACGAGCCGCACGTCCCGGACGCCGTCCGCGAACGTCGCCTTGAGACCCGGCTCGGCATAGCCCGCGCCGCCCCATCCCCCGTACTCCTCGGTCTCGCGGTCGACCGCGGCGTCGAAGGAGCTGTGCGACCGGCTTTTCAGCAGCTCGGCCGCATCCGGCGCGTCGATCGGCTCTCCCCAATACAGGTGCTGGAGCGTGCCGGCGTCGTTGACGCCGAACAGGTAGGACGAGCGCGCGGTGCGGATCTCGAACAGTCGTCGAACTTCGTAGTAAGCAATCGGCATCGTTATTTTCTCCTTTGCGTTTACCCTTTGATGGCGCCGGCGGCGATGCCCTTGACGATGAATCGCTGCATGAACAGGAAGAACGCCACGATCGGGATCATGCCCATGACCGCGTAAGCGAACGCCAGGTTCAGATCGCTGCTGTATTGGCCGAAGAAGTAATACTGCTGCAGCGGAATCGTCCGGAAGCTTTTGTCCTGCAGGTAGAGCAGCGGCAGCAGGAAGTCGTTCCAGATGTAGAGCACGTTCAGCACCGCGACGGTAGCCGTCACCGGCTTCAGCAGCGGCAGGACGATCCGGAAAAAGATGCCTGGCGTCGTGCAGCCGTCGATCCTCGCCGCCTCCTCGATCTCGCGGGAGATGCCGCGGACGAAGCCGGCGAAAAACAGGACGCCCATCTGCACGCCGAAGCCGCCGTACACGAGCGCGATGCCCCAGTGGTTGTTGATGAGATGCAGCGACTTGCCGAGCTTGTAAAGCGGCAGCATCGTCACCTGGAAGGGCACCATCATGCCCGACAGAAACAGCAGGAAGACGATGTTGTAGAACGGCTTGTTGCGCCTCGCGATCGCATAGCCGGCCAGCGAGGACGCGATCAGGATCAGCGCCACGGAAAGGGCGGTGACGATCGCGCTGTTCAGGACCGCCTTCGGGTAGTCCGAAGTCTGCCAGGCGTGAACGAAGTTGGCGAAGTCGAGCCTGGCGGGCAGCGCGTAGAACGAATCGAACGTCTCCTTGGCGGATTTGAATGCCATCAGCGCCGCGACGTACAGCGGGAACAGGAACAGAACGGCCAGCAGCGCCACGACGGCGAAGGCCGAGATTCGGGCGGCTCTCATTACAGATCGACCTCCCGTCTTCTGAACAAGCCGATCTGCGCGATCGTGACGAGCACCAGCACGACGAAGAAGATCATCGACAGCGCCATCCCGTAGCCGGCCTTGTAGTTATCGAACGAGGTCCGGTAAATATACGTCGACATGACCTCGGTGGAGAATGCGGGACCGCCCTTGGTCGTGACGTAGACCAGATCGAACACCTTCAGCGCGCCGGTCAGCACGAGCAGCATGTTGATCGTCACCGACGGCGCGAGCAGCGGGAACGTAATGTGCCTGAACGACTTCCACACGCCCGCGCCGTCGATCTTCGCGCTCTCGGCGAGCTCGCCCGGTATGCCTTGCAGGCCGGCGATGTAAATGATCATCGGCGAGCCGACGCCCTGCCACACCGCGACCGCGATCAGTCCGTACAAAGCCTGGTCGGGATTGCCGAGCGGGCTGGTCACGTCGATACCGAGATGACCGAGCAGGTTCGGAAAGCCTTGGCTGTAGTTGTAGCCCCAGATGAAGCCGGACAGTACGATGGAGATGACGCTCGGCAGGAAAAAGATCGTGCGAAACGCGTGGCGCCCCGGCAGATACGCGTCCAGCAGCAGCGCGAGCGCGAGCGACAGCGCGTTGACCACGATCGTCAGCGCGATCGCGTATTTGAACGTGTGCCACAGCGCGCTCCACAGATCGGAGTCCTGCACGGCCTTCACGTAGTTATCCCAGCCAATGTAGTGCAGCTTCGGCGCCACGCCGTCCCAATCGGAAAAGGAGTAGCGCACGCCCGTCGCGAGGGGGAATGACGACGGCCGTCGCGAACAGGAACAATGCGGGCAAAAGAAAAAGAAGATACCAGGCCTCGCCGCGCGCGAGGCGCTTTAAGTTCGTCATTTCGCGCCGTCCTTTCTATCGGCGGACGAACGGCACGGGCAGCGCCCGTGCCGTCATCGCCATTTATCGCAGCTTAGTTGTGGTTCTTGGCGATCCAATCGTCCATCTCTTTGACGACTTGATCGACGTCGGACTTTTTTGAAGAACAGCTTCTGCAGCGCCTGGGTGAACGGCGTTCCCCAGTCGATCGTCGTCTTCGCCAGGTACATCTGGGAGTTGTAGAGCTCTCCGCCGTCGAAGTACGGCTTCAGGTCGTTCACGGCCGGCGCGATGTTCGTGTCGGTGCCTTTCACGTAGCTCAGCGTGTTGATGTTCTGTACGACGAGGTCCCCGCCTTCCTTGCTCGCGAAAAACGCGAGGAACTTCTCGGCGGCTTCCTTGTGCGCCGACTTGCTGCTGACGGCGAGCGAGGCGTCGGGATTGAACTCGAGCTTGTTCAGGCTTTCGTCGTTGCTGAACGGATATGGGAAGTAGCCCATGTTGTTATACAGCTCCGGATTTTTCTTCTGAATGTCCGCGAGCGGCCACGTGCCCATGTACATCATGCCGACGTCGCCCTTGGCGAACAGATCGACCGCCCCGTTGTAATCGACGCCGAGCTGGTCCTTGTTGCCGAGGTCGAACAGCTGCTGCGCATGCTCGATCATGACCTTGGTCGCCGGGTTGTCGGAAAATTTGACCGCGCCCGTCTCCAGCTTCTCGAAAAAGTCCGGCTGGCCGAACACGAGCGCCGAGTTGCTCGGCATATCGCGGGTAAGCCACATGCTGAGCGTCCAGGGATCCTTCCAGCCAAGGGCGAACGGCGTCTTGCCGGCGTCCTTGATCTTTTTTGGCGGCCGCGATCAGCGCGTCGTACGTCCGCGGGATCTCGATGCCGAGATCGCCGAATATTTTTTTGTTGTAGAAGACTGCGATCGGGTTCGCGTTCACCGGCAAAATATAGTTTTTGCCGTCGGTCGACTGCGAGTCCAGGACGCTCTTGTCGAAGCCGGACAGGAAGTCCTTGCCGGTCAAGTCCTCGAGATACCCGCCGTCCGCGAACAGCTTCGTCTGCGCGCCCGCATTCAGCGTGAAGACATCCACGACGTCGCCGCCGGCCATCTTCGTCTTCAGCAGCGTGTAGTAGTCGTCGTACTTGACCGGCTGCACGTCGACCTTGATGTTCGGATTCTCGCTCTCGAACTGCTCGACGATCTTGGCGACGCCGTCCGTGAAGTCGCTTTTGAAATGCATGAACGTGATCGTCGCCGGCTTGCCGTCCGCGGCCGGCTCGGACGCCTGAGCGCTTGCGGAAGCGCTCGCCGTGCCGGCGGGCGACGAAGCCGAATCGGAGGCGCCTTGCGCGTTCTCGTCGTTGCCGCCGCCGCACGCGGACAGCGAGAGCGCGAGCAGCGCCGCGCCGATGCTTGCGTTTAACGCTTTTTTCATGTTCTGTATCCCCTTGTCGTCATTTTCGAACGCGGCCGGGCTGCGGCCTGTTCCTGCTCTCATGTTACAGACCGTCCGCCGGTCCCGGAATCCAATAATTTGGCGGGCTCGTGTTCACTTTTTTGCCCGCTGCGGCTCGTGCGCCATAAGCGAAGAGGCATGCACGATCATGCATGCCCAATCGATTCGCGGTATTCGGACGGCGTCTGCGAGGTGTGCTTCTTGAACACCTGGCTGAAGTAGCGCTGGTTCTCGTAGCCGACCAGCTCGGCGATCTCGTTGATCTTCCGCTCCGGCGAGGCGAGCAGCTCGCAGGCCTTCTCCATCCTTTTGCGCGTTACGTATTCGATGAAGTTCTCCTGCGTCGCCGACTTGAACAGCTTGCTCAAATAGCTCGGATCGATATGGTAGCGGGTCGCGACGTCGATCAGGCTGACATCCTCGAAGTAATGCGCATCCAGGTAGCGGACGATGTCCTGAACGATGCGCATGGATTCGGGCGCGTCCCGGCTTAATTCGGCGAAAGCCTCCGCGGCGCGGACAAGCTCGTCCAGATAGGCCTGCAGCCCGCCCGCCTCCATGACGCCGCCGATCGCAGCGGCTTCGAACAGCGGCGCGAACTTCGCGGGCAGTCCCGGCATCGCCGACTTGGCGGCCTCGGCCAGCCGTGCCAGCTCTCGCTGAACGTCCCCGATCGTCGTCGCCGGGCGGCTCGAGATTTTGCGGACGAATTCGTCCAGCGTCAGGCGCACGTCGCGGGCGTTCCCTGCGTCGAAGGCATGGGACAAGCGCCGCATATCGAACGAGGACAGCAGCTCGGCGACGGCAGGTGCGGGTTCCCCGTCAGGAGAACTGATCGTCAAGCCCGCATAGGCGAACGCGCAGCGATGTAAAGCGAGCAGGGCCGCTTGATAGGCGTCGGGCAGTTCCTCCAGGGAGGCGAACGCGGCGCTGAGTCCGACCGCGACGTCGCCGCCCAGCGTATGGGCGACCGCCTGCTGGAATGCGCCCAGCGCTTCTCCGGCGCGCAGGTCCGGGTACGCGGAGCAGGGCAGGATGAGGCACAGGCGAGACCTGTCGTCCGTCTTGAACATCAACGTCCCTTCGTCCCGCAGCACCTCGCGCATGATATTTTCCAGACCGAACATGTACAGGTCCGCATTGCCCCTGAACCGGGAAGCCGAGATGCCTTGAAATTGCCGAATCCGGCATACGGCCGCGCGATAGCCGGCGCTCTCGGCGGGAAGCCCCAGCTCGCGGACTTGCCTCCGAATGTCCGCGCCGTTCGCGATGCGCCGCTCCGCCACGTGCTGCAGGAACACCTCGGTCTTGAGCCTCGCCATGTCGAGCGACGACTTCCTCCCCAGCTGGCGGTCCGAGAACTCGTCCACGGCCCGAATCGCCTTGTTCATCGCCTCGCGAAGCTCGCTTACGGCGACCGGCTTGAGCACGTATTCGCAAGCCTGATATTTGAGCGCCGCCTTCAAGTACTCGAACTGCGAGTAGCCGCTGATGACGATCGCTTTGATCTCCTCGTATTCGCGATGAAGACGCGCCAGAAACTGCTGCCCGTTCATAACCGGCATGGACATGTCGGTGACGACGATATGCGGCTTGTTCGCCCGAATCAGGTCCAGCGCCTCTTCCCCGTTTTTCGCCTCCGCGACGACCTCGACCGGCAGCCCCGACTGTTCGATCAGCTTGACGATCGCTTTGCGCCCCGGCGCCTCGTCGTCGACCACCATCACCTTCAGCATCGACCTCGCCTCATTTCTTGTATGGAATGCGGATCCGGATGACGGTCCCGAGACCGGGCGCGCTGTCGATGTCGAGACCGCAGGCCTCCCCCGTAAACGAGACGAAGACGTTCGTGCACGTTTTTGAGTCCGATCGACACGCCGGAGAATACTTCCAGCGATCGCCGCTCCAGTCCTTGCCGAATCGCCGCCAGCCTGTCCGCCGGTATGCCCGGTCCGTCGTCGCTCAGCTCGATGACCGCCATATCGCCGTCCCGGAAGGCGCTCGCCCGGATGACGAGCGTCGCGTCCTCTTTCTTTTCCAGCGCGTGCACGATGACGTTCTCCACGATCGGCTGCAGCACGAACCGGATGATCGTCACGTCCATGAAGCCCGCGTCCACCTCGATCTCCGTCGCCAGCGAATCCTCGAACCTCAGCTTTTGTATGTAAAGGTAGTTGTTCACGTGCACCAGCTCTTGCCCGATGGTCGACTCCGTATTGCCCTCGTAGAAGCTGTAGCGGAACATATCGGCGAGCGCGCGGCACATTTCGTGAATCTCGTATTCCCCGATCAGGACGGCTTTGCCTCCGATCGTCTGCAGCGTATTGTACAGGAAATGCGGGTTGATCTGCATTTGGAGCGCCAGCAGCTGCGCCTCCTTGTTCCGAAGCTGCGTCTGGTACTCGAGTTCGACCAGCTCGCGCAGCTTGTTCGTCATGAAGTTGAAGTTGCGCATCAGCTCCGAGAGATCGTCCCGGTAGCTCCTGGGCCGCAGCGTGACCTGGAAATTGCCGCCCCGCACGGACTTCATGGCGCTGCCGAGCAGCTGGATCGGCTTCGTGATCGACCTTTGCACCATGTACGAGCAAACGACGATGACGACCATGACGAACAGGATCGCGCCCACGATCAGCCGAAGCGTATTCCGCCTGTTCTCCTGAAGCTCGGAAGCGGGGAAGAGGATCGTCATGCCGATATTGGCGTTGTCGAGCGTCGAACTGCCGACCAGCAGATTGGGCGGGGTCGCGAATCTTACGGAGCGCGTCTGCTCCGCGGACGGCGCGTCCGGCCTTCGGTATCTCGTTTCCGAATTCGGGTAGGCGTCGCTCGATCGATAGAACGTTTCCCCGTTCGCGTTCTGCAGCGAGATGACGTTCGGCGCCCGGTTCACCGCCTCGATCTCCTTGGCCAGGTCCTTCTGGCGAAGGAAGAACACGAGCGTGCCGAACTTCTTGCGGTAAAAGGGATCGTAAATGCCGATCGCGTAGGCGAACAGCTCCTCCTGGATGGCGGGATCCCGATAAGCGAACATGAGCGTATGCTGAAAAGGCAAATCGAGCAGCTCCGGATAGTGCGGCTCGCCTGCGTCCAGCCGAATGGCGTCGTAGCTGGTGGCGCGGGACCAGGCGTCCTTCAGCTTGTCGTCCGCGCCGTACACCATGATCTTGATGATGTCTTTGTTTTTGTTGATGACGAGCGAGTAATAATTCGCGAGCGTCTCCCGCAAGTACAGGATCTCTCCGTCGTTGTAATCCGCGCCGTGCGCCATCAGATTCAAGACGCGGCTGAAGCTTCCGCCGTATAGCTGCAGAGCGGAAGCCGTGAAGTTGTGAAAATATTCGTCGAGCGAGCCGTACATGTAGTCTGCGCTTTGATCGGCGCTTCTGACGAGCGTCCGTTCCAGCGATCGGGTGCTCGACAGATAGAATAAAAATGACAGGATCAGCATGGGAATCAGCGAAATGACGGCGCTGCTCCATACGATCTTGGTCCGAATGCTCCGGTTCACGAACAGCCATCTCAGCATACCATTTCCGCTCCTGTCGTTACCCATAGGCTGCCGCGCGTGCACTACTGTAGCATGCCGCCGCGTCCCGCGCAATTCAATCGTTGGTGCGAAAGATGTTCGATTTTTTTGTCCTCCCGCACGGCCCCGCCTTGTCGCGCATACTGTGGCTATGCCGGCGAATTGACGCCACTCGGCTAAAGGGTGTATCGTGACCGTAGAATAGAGAGGAGCCTGCAAGTCATGGTGACGCTTAAATCCCCGCAGGAGATCGAGCAGATCAGAGCGGCCGGAGCCGTCGTAGCCGCCTGTCACAAGGAGATCCGCAAGATGATCCGGCCGGGCGTGACGACGTGGCAGATCGAAGAGCTTGTCGAAGATGTCATGGCCGGCTACGGCGCCAGGCCGTTCACGAAGACATACAAGGACTATAAATTCGCCACCTGCGCTTCCGTGAACGACGTCATCGCGCACGGCTTCCCCAACCATACGCCGCTTAAAGAAGGGGATCTCGTCACGATCGATACGGTCGCGGAACTGAACGGATGGCTCGGGGATTCGGCATGGACGTACGCCGTCGGCGAGCTGTCGCCGATAGCCGACAAGCTGATGCGCGTGACGAAGGAGTGCCTGGATATCGGCATTCGGCACGCCGTCATCGGCAATCGGATCGGCGACGCGATGTACCCGCTGCACAAGCATGCGGCAGCGAACGGCTTCTCCTGCGTTCGCGAGCTTGCCGCGCACGGGATCGGCCGGGAGCTCCACGAGGAGCCGAACTTCATTCATGTCGGCATCCCAGGCAAAGGCTTCCGCTTCCAGGAAGGCATGGTCATCACGATCGAGCCGATGATCAACGAGGGCACCTGGCGAATGAAAATCGACGACGATGGCTGGACCGCGCGCACGATGGACGGCAAGCTGTCCGCGCAGTTCGAGCACACGATCGCGATTACGAAGGACGGTCCCGTGATTTTGACCTCGCAGGACGATTGATTTAGCCCGCCATGAGAAAAAAGCCTCCGGACGCCGGATTCGGCAGCCGAAGGCTTTTTAATAGGGAGATTAAACACGCACCGTCAGCAGCACGCGATTTGACGAAGGATCGGAGACGAGATAACCGTCCTCCGCCTGTTCCGACGGAATCCCCTGTTCGCCCAGCGCGTTCAGAATACGCGCAAGCTCCGCGGCGTCGGGCAGCCGGACCGTAAAGTAAATCAGCCCGGGCGCGTTCGCCGGGGGCGGCGGCGCGCCGACGCCCGCCCACGTATTGAGGCCGACATGGTGATGGTAGCCGCCCGCGGACACGAAGAGCGCCTGCCCGCCGTAGTTCGCGACGATATCGAAGCCGAGCGTGTCGACGTAGAACCGCTTCGCTTCCTGCAAATCCCTGACGTGCAAATGCACGTGCCCCATTACGGTGCCGGCCGGCAATCCGCTCCAGGGCTTGTCGCCCGCCAAAGCGAGCAGTCCTTCGATGTCGACCGGGTCCGTCGCCATCGCGACCTCTCCCGTCGGCGTATACGACCACGTCTCGCGAGGGCGATCGGCGTACACCTCGATGCCGTTGTCGTCGGGATCGCTCAGATAGATCGCCTCGCTGACCAGGTGATCCCCCCTGGCCGATCGGAACGCGGCGCTGCAGGAAGTTGCGCACCGCGAGCCCCAGCGCTTCGCGCGTCGGCACGAGGATCGCGAAGTGGTACAGCCCCGTGCGCCTGCGCGGCGCCGGAACCGCGCCTTCCGGCAACTGCTCGAGCTGCAGCAGCGCAGCAGCCCCTCCTGCGCCCATGCGGGCCGTATCGCCCTCGCGGGAGATGAGCTTGAGGCCGATGATTTCCTCATAGAACCGGATAGAACGGTCCAGCTCCGCAACCTTTAAGTGAACGGTGCCGAGATCGGTATCGGGATGGATGGAACGCGTCATAAGGACCGCCCTCTCTATCATTTATAGTAAATTACTTTTGGTAAGTTACACTTTATCCGATTCGGCACGCGCTGTCAAGGCATGGCAGTATCGGCCACCTCGCCTGCGTGACGTTTTAACGATATCCCCTTCGGTCAGGGAACCCGGCGTACGGGCTTTCGCTGCGTTTTAACGATATCCCCTTCGGTCAGGGAACCCGGCGTACGGACTTTCGCTGCGTTTTAACGATATCCCCTTGCGTCAGGGAACCTAGCGTACGGGTCTTCGCTGCGTTTTAACGATATCCCTTTGCGTCAGGGAAAGCTCCGCAAACCGGGAATACTGAGCAATAGGACGACAAACTCGCATTGACCGTCGCGCAATCGGCGCGAATGTCATCCCGCAAAAGTGAACATCCAAGTTTGTGCCGTGGGTCGGTTCCTTCGCTTCATGGTTCCCTGTTCGAAGGGGATACTGTTAAAATGGCTCCCGAAAGGATTGGATACCGGCGATAAACGCATCCACCAGCCGCTGAAAAGTCATGTCCAGATCGAGAGGCATCCCGAATCCGCCCTGGCGCTCGAGCGCGACAAAGCCGTGCAGAACGCTGCGGATGCCGCGCACGGCATGGATGGCGGCCTCCCCCGCGCAGGCCGTAATTCTCGATGACGCGAACGACAAGGCTGACGACCGCGGCCCCGGCTTCGTTCAGTTCGCGGTCTGCGGGATCCGGCGCGCGCTGCAACGCTTCGTACAAGCCCGGATGCCGGCGGGCGAAGTCAAGGTAGACGCGGCTGAAAGCGCGCAAGGCTTCGTCGCCGGCGGCTTCGGGCAAAACGGCCTCAAAGCAGGCCGCCATCTTGGCGAGACCCGACAGCGCCAGCTCCCGGCGCAAATCGGGCAAGCCGTTCACGTGATTGTACAGCGAAGGCGAACGGATCTTCAGCTTCTGCGCGAGGGATGCGAGCGTTACGGAATCAAGGCCTTGCTCGTCGGCCATCTCCGTGGCGGCCTGTAGCAGTGTGTTCCGATCAAGGCCGATTCGCGGTGACATGGCTGGCTCCTCCCTTGTCTTGAGACGCAAGACGGCGCTCCGCCTCGCTTACGGAGGCGTTCATCGCCCCGATCGGGTCCGCGATCATCCGGCCATGCCCGACCGCGAGAAGCGTCGGCTTCAGCCCGACGAGCCGCTTGGCCGAACGAATCGCCTCGGCTGCGCTCCAGGTCGCCATCGCGGGAAAAGGAAACAACGGCTGCATCTTTCCCGAGACGGCCATGCCGCCTTTTACCTGGAACGCGTCTCCCACGATCAATGCGCCCGTGCGCGTGTCCAGAAAGGACATTGAACCGGGCGTGTGGCCGGGCGTCGCTACCGCGAGCAACGAGCCAATGCGATCGCCGTCCGCAAGAAGCGTATCCGGCCGCGTACGTATGGCGCCCGGCTTCGGTACGCCGCCGCGGATCGGAGACGCAGGCTCGCCCGCATCCAGCGATTTGTCTCCGGCGAGCAGTCTGGCATCCCGCGCGGAAATGAGCACTTCGGCATCGGGCAGCGCCGACTTCAGACGGTCGAGCGCGCCGATATGGTCGCTATGCGCATGCGTCAGCAAGATGCGGCGAATCGGCTTGCCCATCCGGGCCGCCGCGTCGATAATCCCCTTGGCGCTGTAAGGGAGCGCTGCGTCGATCAAAGTCAGGCCATTCTTTTCCTCAACGAAGTACGCATTAACCGGAAAAAAGCGCGGCAAGAAGGATAGCTGATGCACGCTGGCGCGTGTCGTGATTTTCATGGTTTTTAACCTCCGTCTCAAAAACTAATCTTATTAGTTTTAATATAGCTAACCTCATTAGTTTTTGCAAGCCTGAATTTGCCGATCTTCTTCCTTCTTCTCTTTTTAATATCCGTAACTCATCGACTCCATATTCGTAATCTCAACGAATTTGCAACAGACAGGGACTACGAATCGTATTTCAGAGAATAATAGAGGTTATGATAGAGTTTGAAGGGAAGGAACAGATATGAACCTGGAATCCAACGGCGCGTCGCTGGCGAGAAGGCGTGCCGCTCCCGCCCGCCGTCGCGGAAGACTGCTGCTCGCCGTATGCGCGGCCGTCGCGCTGGTCGTCGCCGCGAATCTGCCGGCCGTCATATTGCTCCTGCCCGCCGGGCTCTGGCGCGACGTGCCTCCGGTCGTCGCCTTGCATCCGATCGTCGCCGAGAAAATGAAGACGCTGAAGGCCGAGGCCGCAGCGTTGGGCATCCGGATCGCGATCACGGACGGCTTTCGCAGCGGGACGGAACAGGACGCGCTCTATCGCAAAGGACGAAGCGCGCCGGGCGCCATCGTGACGAATGCCAAAGGCGGCCAATCTTATCATAACTACGGCTTGGCCATCGACTTCGCGATTCGGGGGGAAGAATGGCGACGTGCTCTGGGATACGTCGTACGACGGCAATCGCAACGGGAAGTCGGACTGGATGGAAGTCGTCGGAATCGCCAAACGTCTCGGCTTCTCCTGGGGCGGCGACTGGGAGAGCTTCCCGGATTATCCGCATCTGCAGATGGACTTCGGCCTGTCGATTCCGCAGCTGCAGCGCGGGCACCGTCCGCCCGAGGATCTCCGGGTCGCGGAAGAATGGGCGCGGCAAGCCGCCGAAAAGGCATAAAAAAAGGCTGTTCCGGCCATTCGCAGGCCGGACAGCCTTTTTTTATGCGTCCCGGTTTTGCCAGGCTTCGAGCAGCGCCGCCTCGCGATCGGGCGCCATGCCGGCGCGTCGCGTTGTTGCTGCCGGCCTCGTCGCATCCCAATCCGCCGTATCGCGGATCGTTTCTTCCATCGGGCGGCAAATAAGTCCGGCGGCGAAGGCTTTGCCCGCATCCGCCGACATCGTGTGCGCGAACGGCGCCGTCTCGCCTTGAGGCGGTATCCATAGCGGCAATTCGATCCACGGCCCCACGCCTCTTTTTTAGAAGAAAATCGTCGCTGATCCAGGTCAACCGCGCCTCCGGGTTCATCGTGCGAACGCAGGCGTCCAAAAAATGCCGCATGCCGATCGCGCCGGCCGGACCTGCTGCATTGTATACGCCGGCCGCCCTGGCTTCGGCTAAACGGACGATCCAGTCCGCGAGATCGCGGACGTCGATGAACTGGACGGGCGCGTCCGGATCGCCGGGCGCCAGCACTTCGCCGCCGAGCCGGATTCTGGACGGCCAGTACGTAAACCGGTCCGTCGGGTCGTCGGGTCCGACGATCAATCCCGGCCGCACGACGAGCAGCTTGCCCGGCAGCAGCGCTTCCAGCTCCGCCTCGCAGGCCGCTTTGAGCGCGCCGTAGTGACGCTGCACGTCCTCGCTGTCCGCTTCCGCCTCCGGCAGCCGCAGCCGCGGCCATGTCTCATTGACGCCCGGTCGGCTCAGGTCGGCATAAGCCGATTTGCTGGAAATGAAAAGATAACGATCGATCGACTCGCCGAGCAGGAGCGCCGACCGGCGCACGACGCGCGGCACATAGCCGGAGGTGTCCACGACAACATCCCACTCGCGTCCCGCGAGCGACGACAAGTCGCCGTCGCGGTCCCCGATCAGCGTCTCGATCCTGCCCGGCATATCGCCGGCCGCGCTGCGTCCCCGATGGAACACGGTCACCTCGTGTCCGGCCCGCAGCGCGGACAACGCGACATGCTTGCCTAAAAATACGGTACCGCCCAAGATTAACAGCTTCGTGACGATCTCCTCCCTATCGCTTAGCGTCAGGAATGCGATCGGATACCGCGGTTCAGCCGCCGCCAGCCGCGCAAATCGGACAGATGCAGGCCGCGCCCCGCAGCTGCGGCGGCACGCCTGCAAGGACATCCTCGCCGATCGTCCTGCGCATGCACCAGCAGGACTCGGGCTGTCGGCCCGCCTCGATCGCGCAGCCGTTCGGCCCGCCGCACAGCGGGCAGCGGTCGCGGTTGGCGCGGTCTCCGCGGTCTCCGCGGTCTGCGCGGTCTGCGCGGTCTGCGCGGTCGGACGGCATCCCTTCCGCATTTCCGCGTTGGGCGTTCGTTTTTTCCGTCATCATCCGCTCTACTCCTTGTTAGCCGTTAAAAATCCAGGAATTGAACCAGCGGAGCGCGTGAACGACGTACGATTTGTCCACGGTCATGCCGGACAGAATCGGGTAGAACAGAACAAACAGCAGCAGCGTTGCGCCGAGATAACCGTAGACGTGGCCGCGCGTCAGCCGCCCGCGATCCCTGCCCTCCTTCAATACGTATACGATCAGGAGAATCACAAAGGGTACGCTCGCGAAAAAATGATAGATAAACGTCAAGCGGGACACGCCGACCCAAGGGAGGTACTCCGCGGCCAGACCGATCAGCAGGAAGACGAGCCGCGGGTCGCGCGCCCTGCCTTTGAAGAGCAGGACGATCGCGGCCGCGACGGCGGCGATGCCGATCCACCAGACGGCGGGATTGCCCATCGCCACGATGCTGGACACCTGATCCGCCGCGACGGCGCCCCCGTAATACCAGATCGGCTTGATCATCAGCGGCCACTCCCACCAGCTCGACGCGAACGGATGGTTCGCCACCAGATGCGCGTGGTAGTTGTACATGAATTTCTGATAAGTGAGCATGTCGTGGAAGCCATGCCCCGGGCCCGGCACGAGGAAAAACGGAATATAGCTCGCCGTATAGATCAGCGCGGGTACGACCAGAAAAAACGGCACGCACCACAGCACGGTGCGCAGCAGGAAAGCATGCTCCGCCCGGCGCCGCCACAGCGTGATCGCGAACAATACCGCAAGTCCGCCCCCCGCGTAAATATCGATCCATTTGCTCGCTGATCCGAGACCGAAAAACAGACCCGCCAGCGCAAGCGGCACGGCGACCCGGCGGAAGCTTTCTCCGGCCAGCGCCCGTTCGTAATACTTGTACATATACAGATACATCAGCAGGATGAAGAAAACGCCGTAGACGTCGACCGTCGCGATGCGCGTCTGCGTGAAGTGCATGAAGTCGAACGTCAGCAGGAACGCCGCCGCGAAGGCAAGCTCGGTGCGACCGAACATCCGCTTGGCGAGCAAATACATGAGCGGAATCATCGCGATGCCGAGCAGCGTGCCCATGATCCGCCAGCCGAACGGATTCATGCCGAACAGGGAGACGCCGAGCGCCATCAGCCCCTTGCCGAGCGGCGGGTGCGTCGTCTCGTAGGGCTCGATATGATGCAGGAACTCGTAAGCGGTGCGGCCGTGGTAGATCTCGTCGAAATACATGCTGTTGAGATAAGACGGCTTCTTCGGCACGTCGCCGGGCTCGTCGAGCAGCGCGGCGCCGCCTTCGCTCGTCTTGGCCGGCGCTAGGCTGCGGCCTTCTGCGTCCCGGAAGGACAGCTCGTACAGCGTCCAGCCCGGATTCGACGCCGAGACGCGCACGAACCGCTGGTTGATGGCGACCGGCTGTTCCTTCCATTGGAAGACGGAGCCGCCGTTCAGCGTGAACGACAAAGTGTTCGTCCAGCTGGCGCCGTCGGCGGATTGCGACAGCTCGATCGTGCTGTCCTCCGCGCGCCCTTCGTCGCGCGTGCCGCCGAACCAGATGACGGAGGCGATCGCCTGCGGCTCGCCGAAGTCGTACACGATGGCGCTGGCCGGCGCGGCCGGCGTCCAGCCGGATTCGGGCGCGCGCATCGAGCCGAGATTGACGAGCGCGATGATGGCGTAGACGAGCGTCAAGCCGACGACGAGCAGCCGGTCGAGCCGGGAGAATTTGGCGTCGGATGCCGGCACGGCGATCTCGAAGGCGGGTTTGGCAGGCCCGGATTTGGACGCCCCATTTTTGGATGGCGCCGTATAGGACGAGGCGCCGCCTTTGCCGCCTTTTGACGAAACGGCTGTTGCGGCCGGCGCGGCCTCCAGCGCCTTGCCCTTGTCCAGCGTCCAGCCGACGTAGACGGCGTAAGCCGAGATCGCCAGGTTGACGAGCGACAGGAAGCGGAAGAAGCCGTCCGTAGCCGACAGGTAATAGTTTTTGTCCAGTCCGAAGTAGAGCACGTAAGCCGCGTCCGCGAAATGCGTGAACGTGAGTCCAAGGAACATCCACAGCAAGCGGCGGTCTTTGAGCAAGATAAACGCGAGCAGCGCAAGCGCGACGGCCGGGTAGCCATAGCGCTCGTGCATGCTGGTCTTGAGGGCGAACACGAGCAGGAACGTCAAGTAAGCGAGATACGCCCAGCGCGGCGCGGCTTCAAGCTTGCGATGCCGCCAGGCCAGCCAGACGATGTAAGCGACGATGAGCACGATGGACAGATTGCTCCAGAACGCCATCGCGGCCGACACCTTGACACCGTTCAGGCCGAGCAGACCGTACAAATTGGCGGCGTTCAGCGTCGCGTACGGATAGCTGTCGAACATCGCCTTGTAGCGCTCGACGATCCAGTCGGGAGATTGATGGATGGAAAACGGCAGTACGAGCAGTACGAAGACGGCCGCGCCGTAGAGCAGCGATTCGCCCCAGGCTCTGAGGCTGCGCCGGACGGCCAGCGCCAGCAGCAGCACCGGAATGGCGACGATCGCCTGCGGCTTGATCAGCACCGCGACGACGACGGCGGCTGTCGCATAAGGGAGCCTGCCAGCCGCGATCGCCCACACGGCAAGAAGGATAAACAGCGCGAGGAACGAATCGATCTGGCCCCACACGACCGAATTGTGGAATACCATCGGGTTGAATAGATAAAGAGAAGCGATCGCAGCACCTGCCGCCGCGCCGAAGCGCGGACGCGCGAGGCGCAGCAGCACATACGAAGCCGCGAGGTCGGCCGCGATCGACGGCAGCTTGAGAAGCAGCGCCGAGCCGGCGGACGGATAGCCGATGTGCATCAGCTTCTGCAGCAGGCCGACGACGTACAGCACATAAATGTAGCCGGGGGGGATAATCCACGAAAATGTCGGACGTATAAAAGCCGTGAAGGCCTGCTTCGTAGGCATGATTCGCCCAAAAATAAAAGTCCAGGGCGTCGATCGGATGCCCTTGCATGATCGGCGCGCAAGCTGCGCGAATGAGCAAGGCGCCGGCAAAAAGCAGGAAGACGGCGGCATTGGCTGCGCGCGGCTTGCCGCCGACAGGCAGCGTCGCCTCTCCCATGCGGCGCAGGTAAGACACGAGGCCCCAGGCCAATGCGGCGTAGGCGGCGGCCAGCAAAAACATCATGGCCGTGTAGGTACCGTGCCCGCCTCCCGAAGCTCCGCCGCCGGATGCCGCTCCAGCGTATGCTTCTGGCCACAGCGGAATGATTACGGCGCCTGCCGGCGCTTCCGCCAGCTTTTCGAGCGAGATGTCGTCGAAGTCCGCCTTGCCGCTGTTCAGGCTGCCGGTAGCTGCCAAGGCGGGCCGCGACGGCGATGCTCGTCTGGTCCGCCCCCGTTTTACCGTACCATTCGACCTGTCGCCATTCGCCCTGGGTATCTCCCACGGCAGGGAAAGGAGCCGCGATGCCGAGTACGGACAGGTTGCCGCCGGTTCGATCGGCGAGTCCGCCCGCGACCCGGATCCAGCCGGACAGCTTGTAGATCGAATCGGCTTCCACCGCGATCGTCTGAATCCAGCGCGCATCGTTCTCGCTCGTACTGGAGACGCTCAAATAAGCTTGGCCGCTATGGCCGCCGTCCTGGCCGACGGTCAGCGTGCTGACCGCCGCGCCGTTCGCGTCAGCCGCGTATACGTCCTGCGTCCAGCCTTCGGGCTGTCCGCTCCCGCCCGCCGCGCGCTCGGCGCCGCCGTTGCGAATCAGCGACGCAGCCTCTTCCGCGTATGCGGCGGAGATCCCGCCTGCGCAGCCCAGCGCGCCGAGCAGCAGCGCCAGCATCCATACCCCTATCGTTCTCCTCATGCTTCCCCCCCGGCGACCTTTTCGTTCTCGCGCATGCGGCGCGGCGCCCGGACGGCCGCCGCGCCCTGGGAAGGCGCCGTCGTCCGCTAACCGGCAAAAATGCGCATCTCCGCTTCGGAGCGAAGACGCGCATTTTCGTTTTCAAATCGTATTGACGATGCGATTCAAGCTTTTGTTGCCGCTCGCCATGCATCGCATCGAAGGATGTCCGGCGCTGCCGTCAATCGGCTGCGTTCGACAGCCCCGCCGCCTGAAGCGTGCGGCTCAGCATCGCGGCGGCTTCCGCGCGGGTAGCCGACGCGCGCGGCGCGAAGCGGCCGTCCGGCAGCCCCTTCACGATGCCGAGCGAAGACGCGGCACGAACCGCGTCGGCCGACCAGGCATGAACGTCCGCCGCATCCGCGAACGCTGCGGCCGACTTCGCTTCCCCGTCCGCCGAGGCTGGCGCGCCGGCCAGCTTCAGCGCCTGCGCCGCCATGACCGCGATTTCTTCGCGGGTGACCGTCGCCTGCGGACGGAAACTGCCGTCCCCGAAGCCGCGGACAAGACCGTAGGCGGCCGCCGTGCGCACCTCTGCGGCATACCAGGCGCTGCCTTCTACGTCCTTGAAGCCGGTGTCGCCTCCGGGATCCCGGAGACCGAGCCCCCGGACGAGCAGCGCCGCGAATTCGGCCCGCGTGATGCTGCGCGCAGGTCCGAACGCATCGCCTCCGATGCCTTTGACGATAAGTTTCGACGCGAGCCGCTCGATTTCCTGCTTCGCCCAGTGATTCGACAGGTCCGCGAACGTCGCGACATGCGATACGACGGCGTATACGCTGTTGCCCGGACTGCGGATCGTGACGATCGTGCCGCCGTCCTCACCCGCCCGGAACAGCGCCGGCACGTAGACGAACGATCCCATGCCCGCTTCGCCCTGCCGGTAGACGACCGCCGTGACGCTCGCTTCGTCGAGCCGATCCGGCGTTCGGATCGTGCGATCGACATAGACGCCGCCAAAGTCGGCGATCGTCTCGATCTTCGCGCCGCTGCGGAGCGCGACGGCGAATTCGACCGGCGCCGCGACCAGGTCGAGCTTCTGACGCGCCGCCGCCTCACGGATCGGCGGCAGGGCCGAATCTTCGAGCGGCTTGATCTCGAAGATCCAGAGCGCCTTCGGATCCTGATCGTAGCCGCGATCCTTGATGAGCTTGGCGGCCAACGACAGCGGGAATCGGTACGTCGCGCCGCCGTTCGCGATCGTGAGAACCGCATTCGGCCGGCCGGCAGCCGCCGTGAGCAGCGCCTGCGCGGTAAACGGCGCGGTGCCGTCGGCCGACGCGTTCACCGCGATCGCGTCGCCCGCCGACGCCTTCAGCTTGGCGTCGTTGGCGGAAGCCGCAGCGTCGATGGCGCTGCCGGCAGATCCGGCATTGCCGCCGCCGGTATCGACCGGCGGGTTTACGGCCTGCGCGGCCGCGACTTTAACCATGTACGTCCGCTCGGCTCCGCCGTAGGCGATGCGCAGGCGCGTCTCGCCAGTCGCGATGCCGCGCAGCACGCCCGCGGCATCCGCGGCCGCAATCGACGCCTGCTCCGTCGCGAACGTCGACTGCGCCGTGACGTCCTTGCCTGCGGCGTCGGTCACCTTGATCGCAAGCGTTGCGCCCGCGGTCAGGGCGAAGCCGTTCGGCGAGCCCCCCTCGGCGGTCGCCGCGAACGGTTTGGCCGCGGACGCGAAGCCCTCGTTAACCTCGCGAAGAGCGAAGCCTGCCGAGGCATTCGCGACGTCCGCGATTTTCGCGCCGCGAACGATGACGTTGTCGACCTCGGCCGCGCCCGTGACGGTCTGCGCCACCTGCACGCCGGCCGTGCCGGCGCCGTCGAGCACGAGATTTTGCAGGAGCAGCCTGCCGCCCGAGATTGCCTGGGTCCCGTTGATTACGACGCCCGCGAACGTGCTGTCCAGCGCCGTATTGTCGCGAACAACGATGTCTCCGGTCATGTTTTTCGTATCGGCGAACAGCCAGAATGCGCCCAGATTCGTCTGCAAGCCCGTATCGTAGCTGCCCGTGCGAATAAGCGTATTGCGCTCGACCACCGTCGTCCCCGCGAACGGCAGCGGATTGAACCGCGTGGACACCGTGATGCCGGAGCCGTTGGTGATCGTATCCATGGCCAAGTTATCCTGAATCCGGTTGTCCGTGCCGCCGAAGACGGCGATGTTGTTTGCCAGCCAAGGCAGGCTCACCGTGTTGAAGCGCGCCGTGTTATTGATGCTCGAGCGCCCGTCGGTCGACCACATCGCGATGCCGTCGTCGCCCGGATAGCGCACGTCGCTCTGCTCGAGCATGCTGTCCGTCGTGCCGACGCTGAAGTTGATGCCGTCCGCCATCAGATTGCGCATACGCAAGCCGACCATGTGCAGGCCGTGCGTATATTCCTCGCCGTCCTTCACCTTGGTAAGCCACAGCCCTGCCTTCGTGTGCTCGATCCAGACGTTGTGCAGCACGGAGCCCGGACCGAAGCCGCCGTGAAACGCATTGGTGATCGCCTCGTCGTCCCGCACGTTGATATCGCCGTCGATGAGCAGATCGTAGACGCCGATATCGTCGCCTTTGCCCACGAACTTGGCGCCCGTCAGCTGCGTATGCCACATGCCCGCGCCGCGGATCTGGATGCGATCCAGATCGAGCAAACCGTCCCGCAGCTCGTATTCGCCGGCGGGGAACCAAACGCCCTTGCCTTCGGCCTTCGCCGCTTCCATCGTACGCTTGAAGGCGGCGGTATCGTCGCTGCCGTCATCCGACGCCGCGCCGTAATCGTCCACGGACAGGAAGCCTTCGGGCATCGGCAGCGGAGCCGTCGCCTGCTCGAAGTCCGCCAGATCGATCGTGTAAAAAGGCGAGGTGCTTTCGGCATCCTTTTTTAGCGTGATCTTTGCGCCCGCAGGCACGTCGCCGATGAGCGCGTGCGTCTCGTCGAAAAAGCGGTGACCGCTGCCCTGCGTCGGATCGTTGGACCACGGATAGCTGCCGTATTCCCAGGCGTACTTGGACGTCAGCGTCAGCTTCTGCCTGAACTGGCCGTTAACGTACAGCCCCAGCGTCTCGGTAAGGCCCGCGCCGTCCGCGCTGTCGGGAATCGCGTAGCGCAGCACGATCGAATTGGCCGGACGCGCCAGCGTGAACGAGACATAGTCGCCGGTCTCGCTCAGCTTCACGGCCCGGCGGCCGGAGGCTTCGGAGGCCGGATCGTAGTAAGCGCGGGAGGCGCGCAGCAGCTCGCCGTTCGTCTCGGCGTCCTCCGCCTCGTAGGTCGCGTACGGCGTCGTCGCGCCGCGGTACGCCGGGGCGACGCTGTACTTCAGCGTGAGCGAATCGACGGCGAGTGCCGCTGCCTGCGCGGCGGCTCCTTCCGCCGGCCGGAGCGCGATCGTGTTCAAGCCCTGGCGCAGCGTCAGCCGCATCGCCGCCGTCGACCAGCCTGCGCCGGTCGGCGGGAGACTGAGCGTTGCGGCGGAAAGGCCATTGACGGCGACGGCGAGCGTCGATGGGACGGATGTGCCTTGATTCGCGTAGCGCACGACCGCGTCGTACTCTCCTGCGGCCTGCGCATTGACGGTGAAGGCCAGCTTGGCATGCGCTTCGTCCGGGCCGGCGGCGCCGTTTGTGCCGTCAGCGCCAGTTGCTGCGCTGACCGCGCCCGCACCCCATCCGGATGCATACCCGGTTCCCGCGTAGCCGGGCAGCTCTTGATGCGCGGCGACGCCGCCGCCCATAAACGCGTTTTCCGCCTCATAGACGACATCGCCCGGCACGCGCTCAAAAACCCAGCGTCCTTGCGCGGCGGCAGCGGCGTTGCCATATTCGACCGCGCCGTCGGCATGCAGGAGCAGTCCCGCGCGATCCGCGGCGCCGCGCAGCTCGAGCAGCCCCTGCGTCTCGACTACGTCCCACTGCGAGCTCATGCGGCCGCGCGCGCCTTCTGCCGCCGCGCTTGGCCGTCCCGTCTGGTCGAGCGCGAGCAGTCGGCCGCTCGCCCGGTTTCGGACCAGCTTGCGCCCGTTAAAGTCTTGGAGCAGCCACTGTGCGGCGGTCCCGCTCTCTTGGGCAAGCGCGATCGTACCGCCTTGGTCGACGAGCCAAGCGTCCCCCGCTGCCGATCCGCGTATAAGCGGTATCGTCGAAGACCGGCGTCGCCGTGTCCGTATTCGCCGCGCCGCCGTCGTCCGGCGTCTCGTAATCCGCCGGCGCCGCCGCGAAGCTCCATCTCGCCGTTCCGAACGAGACGGGCACGAGTCCGCGCTCCGCGTAGCCCGCGGCGTTGTCCGTATGGACGTATTCGTCGTCGTAGCCGGCGGCGAGGCTGCGGATGAGCCATTTGCCCGCGGACGACGCCGAAGGCTCGATCGACCAGCCCGCGGCCGCATCGGCGCTGTCCGCGGCCGGCAAGCTCTCGATATACCGGTAATCCGGCGTCAGCGTCATCCGGTCCCCGGTCGCCCGGTTTTCGACAAGGACCGCGCCGTCCTGCCGGACGAGCCGCCAATGGCCGTAGCCGTTGTTCTCGGCGACATTGCCGTACAGCACGACGCCGCCGCGGTTTTCATAAAGATACTGTCCGTTCGCTTCGTTCTGAATCCGGATGTAGCCTTCCGGCAGCGCCGGCGTCAGCTCGACGGGCTCCGCCTCGAACAGCGCGCTGTCCGCGAAGCTGCCGTCGCCCGACTTGACGGTCTTGCTCACCTTCGCGCCGCCTGTTCCGTCCGCGTAAATATAGTGGCCGGCCCAGCCGCTGCGGATCGCGGTATATCCGCTTTCGGAAGCGGCCTCCAGATACCACTTGGCGCTGCCCCACGATTCATACACGACCGCTTCGGTGCCGAGCGGGATATTGGGCGCGTCCTCCGACTCGTGTCCCGCCATGTTTTCCATCGCGATATAATGGCCCGTCTCGACGTTCTTCAGGCGCTTCGCCCCGCCGCCCGCATCCTCGACGTACCATACGGCGCGCATGTCGGCGCCGGTCGCCTCCCCGTAACGCACCTTGCCTGCGGCATCGCCTTCCGTTTCCTCGAAGAGCGACTGCCCTTGCTTGTTCGTAAAACGCAGGTACGACGGTCCCGCGTCGTCCACCGGAATGAGCGTCCAGTGCGGACTGCCCCAGTTTCGGTTGATCTGGGCGTACTCGGCGTACTTGTTCAGGTTTTGCAGGTTGACCAGCTTCTGAATCTCCTGGTTTTTCACCCGGTCCGCCACGTTGTAGATCAGCTTGGAGCCGCCCGCAAGCGATTCGACGACCCACACCGCGCTCGTCCAGTCGTCGGAGACGTCGGTGACGCGGATATGGCCGCCCGTCATGTTTTGCAGGTTGACATAATGGCCCGTGGCGCGGTTTTTAATCCGCTTGCGGCCCTGATACTTCTCGATCAGCCATTGATCCCGGCCGTCCGATCGCGGGTTGCCGTATTTCAAATCTCCGCCGTCGTCCTCGTACCAGACGAAGGGCTTCCACTCGTTCTGGATGCGCACGTACTGCGGCGTGCCGTCCGTCCGGGCGGACGGATCCTCCAGCAGCCACTGCACGGCGTCGGCGTCCGGATCGGAGGCGCCAGTACGCAGGACGCCGTCCTTAAGCAGCAGCAGGCCGGAGCCGTCAGCGGCGGCGATGTTCACGTAGTCGTCGTACATGTCCGATGGCGCGAGCTGCCATTGATACACCGCAGACGTCACCGACCCGGCGGGGCTTACCGCCAGCGGATCGCCGGAAGCGAGGTAACCGCCCGTCGCCGCGTTGCGGAGACGCTTCTTGCCGTCCTGGTCCTCGACGATCCACTGGTAGGCCGGATCGTCCTCCCGGCCGGCAGTCAGCGCGCCGTGCTTCAGGAAGCCGTCCTCTCCTTCATAGAGATAATCCGTACCGGCGTCCGCCGCCGTATAGTTGACGATGCGGACCGGCTTCACGTCGTAGGCGGGCGCGATTTTCCAGTGCGCGTTGCTGCGTCCCGCGTTGGACCAGTCGTTGGACCGCGCGTACGTATCCTCGAACTGCGTATTCAGCACATAGGCGGGGTGACCCGCGCTTGAGATCGAGACGTAGCCACGCACGGGATCGCCGTTCTCCGCCGCGGCGGGCGCGATCGTCCAACGCTGGGGCTCCGCGGCGGAGGCCGGGGCCATCTCGATCCTGCGCCAATAATTGTCCGCGTCGAACTGCTCGATATAATCGCCGGTGGCCCGGTTCCGGAGACGTACGACCTGCGCCGTGCCCGCGTCGCCCGATTCGACTTCCACGTACCATTGCGCCTTCGGATCCGTCGGGTCGATC
The DNA here is from genome assembly GCF_029525575.1 of Cohnella rhizosphaerae. Lineage (GTDB taxonomy): Bacteria > Bacillota > Bacilli > Paenibacillales > Paenibacillaceae > Cohnella > Cohnella rhizosphaerae. The sequence goes on along the minus strand of NZ_JAPDIA010000009.1, from coordinate 654,101 downwards.
TTCCCGAAGGCGACGACGTTGCGCGTACGCCCGTCTTCCGGATTCGCCGTCTCGTACAGGAATTGACCCGCCCTGAATTCATTCAGGATCAGCACCGGCTGCAGCGTCTCCGCCGGCTCGAACATCCATTGCGGACTCTCGAACGTAATGTTGATGTCGTTGCTGGCTTCGGCATAACCGAGCTGGTCCTCCTCGTGAATGACCAGGTTCGCGCTCGGATCTGCCGTCGCGCTCTTGATGACCTTGTAGCCCGGCCGGCTCGCATCCTCGATGAGCCACTGATCGGCAGCCGTGCTGACGGCGATCTCGCGGGCGACGAGCGCATCCCGGCGCTTCGCCGTCTCGGCGATCGTGATGTAGTGGCCGGTGGCGCGGTTCTGGATGCGCGTCCCGCCATCCGCCGGCTCCAGCCGCCACTGCGAAGCGGCATCGTCCAGCGCCGTGCGGCCATAGCGCACGATGCCGTCCGAGCCTTCGTACAAATAGTTGCTCTGCCATTTATTTTTGATGCGTATGTAGGCCGGCGCAGCGGCGCCTGCGCCTCCCGCGTCCGCATCCTGCATACGCTGCGGCTCCTGCTGCGCGTTCTCCGCCGCGAACGCGGGCATCGACGTCAGCATCAACAGCGCCGTCATAAACGCCGCGAGCCATTTTTTCCAACTGGACATGGTGTGGTGGCCTCCCCCATAAAATGGAATCCCCCTCATCGTAAAATGAAAACGATTCCATGGCGATGTGCGTTTATGGGCGTTCTAGGCGCAAAATTACGAAGTTGGAGATCAGGCGCTGTCGCTCGATATAGAGAAAGTTTGTAAATCTAAAAATGCTCATCTTCGGCACATCGATCGACTTTGGCGCTCCGTTAACCGGAAACATTGACCCGCATGGGCCGCGTACCATCGCCCGCGTATTGTTTAACCACGTATGGTCACCCACGTATCGTCACCCGCGTACCACCGCCCGCATATCGTCGCCCTTGTCTCGCCACCCCCGTACCACCGCCCGCATATCATCGCCCATGTCTCATCACCCCCGTACCACCGCCCGCATATCGTCGCCCTTGTATCGCCACCCGCGTACCACCGCCCGCGTACCGTCGCCCTTGTCTCGCCACCCCCGTACCATCGCCCGCATATCGTCGCCCTTGTCTCGCCACCCCCGTACCATCGCCCGCATATCGTCGCCCTTGTCTCGCCACCCGCGTACCGTCGCCCGTGGCGTTCCTTCGCTGCAATTCCTGCGAATATACATCTTTTTCACTAATATCGGCTCTTTTGTTCAAAATACATGCAAATGTGCAGGTATTTTCCTTCATCAGCCGGATTTCCGGCTTGTACTTCGCATTTGCCTGCATATTTGCAGGTATTTCGTCCAGCGTCACGCGTCGGCAGAAAATACATGTATAAATGCAGGTTTTTTGGACCCGCCCCGCCAAAATTCCGAAAAGCTTAAACACGTCGATAGCGCGCTTGCCTGTCCCCGCCTCGCCGCCGCCCGAATTAGGAAGAAATCACAAGAGAGCCGCCAAAAAAAAAGCCGCCGGGAATTCCCCGGCGGCCCTCGCTCGAACTTCCCGCCAACCCGCATCAGCCTACAAATTTTTCGCGCTAAACGTGTCCCCGCCCTCGATCGTGCCGCTGTCAAAGCCCTTCTTAAACCACCGCATCCGCTGCTCCGACGTGCCGTGCGTGAAGCTCTCCGGCACGACGTAGCCTTGCGACTTTTTCTGGAGCGTGTCGTCGCCGACCGCGCTGGCCGCCGTGATGGCTTCTTCGAGGTCTCCCTGTTCGAGCACGTTCATGTCCTGCGCGTGATGCGCCCAGACGCCCGCGAAGTAATCCGCCTGGAGCTCGGTTCGCACGGATTGGGCATTGGTCTGCTTGGCGCCCATGTTCGTCGTGCCGAGCAGCGTCTGAACGTGATGTCCGACCTCGTGCGCGATCACGTACGCCATGGCGAAGTCGCCAGGCGCCTGGAACTTCGTCTTCAGCTCGTCATAGAAGCTGAGATCGATATACAGCTTGTGGTCGCCCGGGCAATAGAAAGGTCCGACGGACGAACCCGCGGTGCCGCACGCGGACTGCACGCTGTCGTTGTAGAGGACGAGCGTCGGATCCTCGTATTTTAATCCTTTTTCCGCAAAAATCTGCGTCCATACGTCCTCCGTATCCGCCAGGACGACCGATACGAACTGGGCCAGCTCCTCTTCCTGCTGGCTTCCCTGATAAGGCGTATCGCTGCCGGAGCTCGTCGACGTACCCGTCATATTGTTCAAGATGCTGCCGATGTCGCCCCCGCCGAACAGCAGCGCGATCACCAGCACGACGATGCCGCCGATGCCGCCGCCGACGAGCTTGCCGCCGCCGCTCATGCCCCGCCGGTCCTCCACGTTCGCGCTGCCCCGTCTTCCTTGCCATTGCATATCGGTTTCCTCCTGCCGTAGTTTAACGTCCACGCCGTCTATCGCTTTCTTCGCTTGCGATGCCCGACTGCTTGCTTGGCGAATGGCCTTCGAGCCGCCTGCGAGTTGCTTAATAGCTCTTACCCGGCGACCCGGCGCGCGCAACTGCACAATCGTACCATGTCCCAGGACCGACAAATGCGGACCAGCAAATCTGCTTTCTCTGTTTCATATTTCCTAATTCTGTATACATTCAGATAGGATTAAAGATTTATCATCATCGTTTCAAATCAGGCAGCCGCCAAATCAGACGGACAGGAGTGTTGTACAGTTGAAAAAGCTCGGAGCTCTCTTTCTTTCTCTCATCCTGGCAGTAAGCGTCTTTTCCGGCGCGGCCTCCGCCGCCGCCAAACCTGTCAGCGTCTGGATGGACGGCGCGGCCGTCTCGTTCAAGCAAGGCGCCCCGATGGTCGAGAACGGCACGACGCTCGTGCCGCTGCGGCCGCTGATCGAAAAGCTCGGCGTGAATCTTTACTGGGACAGCGAAACCCAAACGGTAACGGGAACGAAAAGCGGGTTATCCTTCGCCCTGCAGGTGGGCAACGATACGGCCGTCGTCAACGGCGTCGTCGAGGCGCTCGATGCGGTTCCGCGCATCATCCGCGGCACGACCTACGTCCCGCTGCGCTTCGTCGCCGAAGCAGTCGGCTATAAGGTCACCTGGGACGCGAAAAACAACGCGGTGGCGCTGGCGCCTGCCGGTCAGCCCGGGGGCAGCAAGGGGTTCCTCTGGAAGGCGGAGAAAAATGGAAACACCGTCTACTTGCTCGGCTCCATCCACGTCGCCCAAGCGAAAATGTATCCGCTTCGCGCGGAGATCGAGGCCGCATACAAGGCTTCGAGCTATCTCGGCGTCGAAGTCGACATGACGAAAGTAGACGCGGACGCGATGGAGAAGCTGGTCGAGGACAAGGGTACTTACAAGGATGGAACGACGCTGAAAGATCATGTTTCCGCCGAAACGTACCGGGCGCTCGTCGACATCCTGATCGCGAACAAAATGCCCCTCACAGCTTTCGATCAATACGAACCTTGGGTCGTCGCTCAATCGCTTCCTTCTTTGCAAGGCGAAGCCGACGGCTATCAGGCCAACCTCGGCATCGACGTCTATCTCATGGGAAAAGCCGCTCAGGACAACAAGTTGATCGTTCCGCTGGAGTCGGCGGAAAGTCAGTTGGACATGTTCGATCGCTTTTCTCCGGCCCTCCAGGAAGCGCAGCTGAAGGAAGCGATCGACGCTTACAACCTGCCAAGCGCCCAAGGCGGCGCAGCGATCGATGCGCTCACGCGCATGTGGGTCACGGGGGACGAGGACGCGCTCGTCGAGATGACCAAAGCGTCCGAGGAAAATCAGGAGTATTATAAAGCGCTCATTATCGACCGCAATCTGACGATGACGGGCAAGATCGAAGGCTACCTGAACGACGACCAAAACGTAACCCGCATGATCGTCGTCGGCGCGGCCCATATGCTCGGCAATGACGGGATCGTCACGCATCTGAAAAACGACGGCTATACGGTCACGAAGCTATAAACGGAAGGAACGCCGTCCGGGCGGTAAACGGATAAGCGCTTCTGCGCAAAAAAGAATCGGGCCCCGCGTGGAAGCCCGATTCTTTCTTTTGCCTTGCGTTAAGCCTGGCGGCTCAAGCTAAGCTCGCCCGACTTGGCGTTCCAGACGACCGCGATCCCCATCTGCTTGAACAAGGAGGCCGGTACCATGACCGCGCCTGCCGACATATACGGTTTGCCGGCCAGCGTCGCCGGCGAGCCGTCGAACGTCGCTTGCGCGTCGTTGAAACGGAAGACGGCCGTGGCCTTGCCGAGCGCGATCTCATAGGCGCCGTCCTGCGTTGCCTGGAAGGTCCCGCCAAGCGAACGTACCGTATCCTTAAGCGGCACATAGACGCGATCCGCCGCCATCGCCGCCGGATAGCCCGAGGCGAGCGGCTTGCCGTCGACCTGTACGCCGATCGCCGGCAGCACGCGCGCAGGCTTGTATAGCATCCGCGCGTCGTTCACGTTGGGGGGAACCCGCCTCGAACCATTGGTTTCCGCCGATGCCCCACAGCCTGCCCAGCGAATCGATCCCCAAGCCGTGATGATAGCCGGCGGCGATCTCGCGAATGCCGGACCAGCCGCCGATCTTGCCCGCCTTGCCGGTCAGCCAGTTGTTTGTCGTCCACACCTCGCCTGAAGCGGTACGAATGAGCACGGAGCCGAAGCTCGCGATCTCCGCTTCTTCGGCCTTGAGCGTCGACGCAAAACGCGTCGGCTTGCCCTTAACCTTCACCGCCCCCGGCTTGGCCTGCTGGTAAAGCGCATTGAAGTCCAATTGCGCCTGCCACGCCCGGCCCGCCGTATCGACGCCGACGAGCCGATCCTGGTAGGCGGACAGCTGCTTCATTGCCGGAAAGCCTGCGAGGCGCGCGGGGGTTAAGATCGCGAGCCCGCTGCCGCCGGACTCGCGAATCGCCCCGAAGCCCCAGACGGCGCCTGCGCCGTCGATCGCGTACACGAGATCGCCGCCGGCGGTCATGCTCGCGAAGCGATAGGTGCCCGCGATCTGCGCGACGGCGATCTTGGGCTTGTCCCCTGCCTGCGGCTCGTACGTCCACCTCCACAGCGTGCCGTCCTTCTTAAGCGCGAAGCCCGGCACGGCCGCCTTCGCGTCCTGCAAGCCGGGGATTTGCGTCGGCAGCGTCGTGCCGCCCTGGACCGCGCCTCTCGAGCCCCACTCCCAGACGGTTCCGTCCGTCGCGACGCCGGCCTGCGTGCCTGCGCCGTTCGTCGAGATCGCGGCGATCGCCGGCAGCCCGAAGAGACGGACCGGCCTGTCGATGTCGCTCGTGACGCGGGACTCCAGGACGCCGAGCTCGCCGAACAGCGTCCGGCCCCAAGCCCAGACCGAGCCGTCCGCGCGCAGGGCGGTCGAGTAATAATCGCCGGCGGCGACTTGAACGAAGGCGTACGGGTTCGTTGCGGCGATGCCCGGCGCGGCTGCCGGCAAAGCCGATGAAGCGGCTGCGGTCTTCGGCGCAACTGCCGAAGCGACGGCGCCTGAAGGCAGAAGAAGCGCTGCGGCCAGCAGCGCGTGCGGCAGTCTTCTTGCTATAATCGACAATCCAATCCCTTCCTCTCCTCTTACAGCCTGTTAATAGGAATAGACGCGGGAGATCCGCCAAAAGTTTCCTGACAGACAGAAAACGGTCTCCGGCTGCCGTGCCGGAGACCTGTACACTTCGTATATTTTTGTCCGGACCGTGCGTGCGCGCTGCCCGCCTATTCGTCCCGAGCCGGCAACTCCATTAGAAAAGCCGCAGTTCGAAATTGCCAGCCGCGCCTTCGACGACTGCGTAAAGCTGCCGGGTTGCAGCGTCGTATGTCCATTCTTGCAGCGTGGCGCCAGAAGCGATCGCTTGCGCGGGCGCCGAAGAAAGCTGCCGCACCACGATCCGGAGCGTCTGCTTGTCGGCATTCGCGTCCGAGTCCTCCTTCTGGCTCTCGTGCGGCAAGCCATCGTGCGCCGTCTGGCAGCGCAGCTTGCCTGCGCCGTTTTGCTCAGACCAGTTGAACTCGCGAAGCCGATATGCCCCTTGCTCGTACGCATACGTCCTGCCGTCGTCTTCATACAGACGGAATTGGCCGTCTCCTCCCGCATATACGGTCAGCGTGATCGGTTCTGACTGCGCGGTTGCGTCGTCCGCGTACATCGCAAGCGGTTGCTCCGCAAGGATCCCGCCCGCGCGGACGTACATCGGCATCGTCGCAAGCGGCGCGTCCGCCAGGATCCAGCGGCCGCCTTCATGTCGCTCGCCCGTCCAGTAATCGATCCAGACGCCTGCCGGCAAATAAACGGCACGCGAGAACGTGCCGGGACGCAGGATCGGCGCGATCAGCAAGTCCGGCCCGAAAAGGAACTGATCGCACAGGTTATAAACGTTCGCATCGTCCGGATATTCCATAAGCAGCGGCCGCACGATCGGAAGTCCCGATTCGGACGCCTCGTAGAACAGCGAATACAGCGTCGGCATAAGCCGATAACGCAGACCGATATAGCTGCGACAGATGTCTTCCACCTTTTCCCCGAACAACCATGGCTCCTGCCGGATCGTATCGATGGCGCTGTGATTGCGGCAGAACGGAGTGAACGCGCCTGCCTGCGTCCAGCGCGCGAGCAGCTCGCCCGTCGTATGGTGCGAGAAGCCGCCGATATCCGGTCCCGCGAACGCGACGCCCGAAAGACCCAGATTAAGCACCATCGGAATGCTCATCGCGAGGTGCTCCCAGTAAGCCCGGTTGTCGCCCGTCCACACGGTCGCATACCGCTGAATGCCTGCATAGCCCGCGCGCGTCAGAACAAATGGCCGCTCGCCGTTCAGGTGACGCTTCATGCCTTCCTGCGTCGCCTTCGACATGAGCATGCCGTACAAATTGTGCAGCTCGCCGTGCGTCCTCGGATCTCCGTTGTTGGCGTGAACGACGTCGAGGTCCATCGTCTTGGACTCGTTGAAGACGGACGGCTCGTTCATATCGTTCCAGATGCCTTTGATGCCGTGGCTCGCGTAATGAACGTGAAGATCGCCCCACCAAGCTGCCGCGCCGTCGTCCGTAAAGTCCGGGAACGCGCTCGGCCCCGGCCACACCGGTCCGATGAAAATGTCGCCCTCGAGCTTGCGGCAGAAGTACCCGTTCTGGACGCCTTCGCGGTACGGACCGTAAGACGGGTCCTTCTTGACCCCCGGATCGACGATCGGAACCAGGTTGAAGCCGAGCGCTTCAAGCTCCCGCATCATCTCATGCGGCCGCGGGAACGCGACCGGATCCCAGGTGAACACCCGATACTCGTCCATATAGTGGATGTCCAGGTACAGGACGTCGCACGGAATTTTTTTCTCCCGGAACGTCCTCGCCACCTTCAGCACTTCTTCCTGGCTCATATAGCTGTAGCGGGATTGCTGATAGCCGACGGCCCACTTCGGCGGCAGCGGCGTGCGCCCGGTGAGCGCCGTGAGATGGCGGACGACGTCCTTGAGCGTCGGTCCCTGGACGATATAGAGATCCAGCGCGCCCTTCTCCGCCGAGATCTGATAGCGATCCGCGCGAGTGCGCATGTCGAATGCGGTACGTCCCGGGTTGTCGAGCAGCACGCCGTAAGCAGGGAGGCCGTAGCGGAAATGAATGCTCCACGGAATCGACTGGTACAACGCCTCGATATCCGGCACATGCGGCGCATACACGTCGCTGTTCCACATCTCGTAGCGCTCGCCCTTTTTATCGAGGAAACCCGTCTTCTCGCCGAGCCCGTAAAAATGAGAGCGATCGTCCATCGCAAGCAGCGCCGTCTGCGACCGCTTCTCGTTCCATTCGATGCCGAGCAGGTTGGCCAGCAGCCCGCCACGGTCGTCATAGACCTTAAGGCTGAACGGCGACTTGACGGCGACCGCCCGCAGTCCCGGCGAATCGATTGTGTAAGCCTCCTCGTCTTCAGTCAACGCGCTGTCCCCAGGTCCGGCTAGCGGCAAGATGGCGGGCGTCGTGCCGAGATCGGGAGCGTTTTCGCCGAAAAAGACTTTGAGTCTTAAAATGCCCGCCGCGACGGGGACGATCGCCAGATTCGCGTTGTCGCCGTATAGAGTAACGGCTCCGTCTTCCAACCGTGCGGCGCCGGTCAATCGCCCGATCCGGCTCAGCGAGTGCTTGAACGGGTCCTTGCCCGGACCCTGATGATCGGGATGAATCTCTTCGCTAGTCAACATGCGATGCGACACCTCTGCTTACTAAGATTGCTCCATCATAGCAAACGCCGTGCGGACGCGTAATAAGCGGGACTACGCATTGTATGCGTAGGATTACGGAGGTGAAATGTTCCCGGATAGGAACTACCCTCCCTGCTGTCCATGCCCCTCTGTCGCAGAAGTCCCAGTTAGAAACTAATTCGTCTACCTACCGCATCGCTCTACCGCAGAAGTCCCGGACAGGAACTAACCAGCCTACCCGCCCAGCCTCTCAGTCGCAGAAGTCCCGGATAGAAACTAATCAACCTCGCCCCAGTACCTCTCAGTCTCAGAAGTCCCGGATAGGAACTAACCAACCTCGCCCCAGTACCTCTCAGTCTCAGAAGTCCCGGATAGGAACTAACCAATCTCGCCCCAGTACCTCTCATTCGCAGAAGTCCCGGATAGGAACTAACTCGACTGCCTAGCGAGTCGCAATGTCGAAGAAATCTCGGTTAGAAACAAAAGTTGCTTCCCCTTTTGCACGCCGAACCTGAGAATAAATCTCTGTCTTGTCTACTCCGGCAAAGTCAGGTAAGCTAATAACTACAGCAATTGATATGCAGCCTGAAGCACAGGCCGTCTGCTCCGAAGCTATTCGGACGGGCGGCCTTTTATTTTGTTACCGAGGGGGGCATTAATCGTGTCAGACCGCTTGTTCGAGACGGCTTATCAGGAAATGATGGCAAAGGCGATTCGTAGCAGTAAAGGCGAGCGAAAAAGGAGACTGAAGGACTGCGACAGATACAACGAAAAGTTAGCTCTCGAGAGCGTGTGGTGGCCGGCTGTCGGAAATCTCGATTATATTTTTCCAGAATACGAAGTGGCTGACTTCAATGGGGTCGTTCGATTTGTTGACAATGCCTATGTACCGCCAGGCGCTTACAGAGGTATGTTCGTGGAATCGGATGCTTACGGAACTCATTATAGAGACGTAAACAGGTACAGGTTTGCGGATAATCTTGAGCGGCAAAATCTCTTCCTCATCGACGGCTGGCATATTCTTCGATTCAGTAGGGACGACATGTTGGAAAGACCGAAACGCTGTCAGCAAACGTTATTAATGGCGATGGCAACTTGGGGATATGGTGGCAACGGAGCTAACGCGCTTGAATTAAATCTGATTGAACGTGCGATACTGCACTGGTGCGGCAAGCAGAGAAGCACGATCAAGATCAAAGAGGTAATGACCGCACTCAAAATCGGTCATCAAGCGGCTTTTGCGGGACTGCAAGCCTTGGATGCGAAAGGGATCGTTAAATCAAACCGCACGCCTAGCGGTCGAATTACAAGTTACGCAGTACTGCCCAAACTGTATAAAAGTTTAATGTAATGGAAGCTTCGGCAGGTGAAAGACTGTGCGTGCGGGAACGCTGGATCGTCTGCTCCTAGGCGAGACTTTTGCGGAAGAGCGCCGAGCGAGTTAGCTAGTTTCGTTCCTAACCGAGACTTCGGCGGAGGCGCAATAGCGCAGGATGGTTAGTTTGTTCTTAACCGAGACTTCGACGACCGTACGATGGCGCAGGATGCTAGTTTGTTCCTAACCGAGACTTCGGCGGAGGCGCAAAGCGCAGGATGGCTAATTTGTTCCTAACCGAGACTTCGACGACCGCGCGATGGCGCAGGATGCTAGTTTGTTCCTAACCGAGACTTCGGCGGAGGCGCAATAGCGCAGGATGGCTAATTTGTTCCTAACGAGACTTCGACGGAGGCGTAATGGCGCAGGATGGCTAATTTGTTCCTAACCGAGACTTCGGCGGAGGCGCGGTGGCGCATGATGGTTAGTTTGTTCTTAGCCGAGACTTCGACGACTGCGCGATGGCGCAGGATGACTCACGATGTAGCTATCTCTTATGCAGCTACATAAGAAAACGCCGCGCGGGCATCCGCCCGCGCGGCGCTGTCACACTGCTATTCGACTTTGATGGCGTCGTAGAATTTGGATTGCATCGTCTTGGCCGCGGCGTCGAGCTGGGCTTTGACGTCGGTGCCTTTCTTGGAGAATACTTCCTGGATGACGTTGGTCATCGCAGCGTAGTAGTCCTGCGTGTTGTATTGCGCTTCCGGTTTGCCGTCGAGCAGCGCCAGGGAGTCGGCGTTGTACTGGTAGACGTTGTCGTACTTGGCGTAGACGTCGCGAACTTTCTTGCCGTATTCGGAGTCGTCCTTGAAGTACTGGATGACCGGCGGGATGAAGTACTTGTTGTCTTTTTTTGCGCGCCTGGATGTTCTCCTCGACGGAAGCGAGCCCCTTGTCGGAGAAGTAGTCGAACACGGCGTACTGGAACGCGATCGCTTGCTCGTCCTTGGTGGCGTTCGGGTTGATGACGAGGAAGTCGCCGCCGAGAACGCCGGTGTGCTTGCCGCCTGCTGCGGCCGCCGGCATCGGGTATACGAGCACATCTTCGGGCTTCATGCCGCCCTGGTTCAGCGCCTGGTCGACGGGACCGTCCGGTCCGGCGATGACCATGGCCGTGCGGCCTTGCGCGAACGCACCTACCGCGTCGCCCCATCCGAGCGCCCAATCTTTCGGAATGGCTTTGGCTTCCCAAGCCAGCTTGTTGTAGAATTCCATCGCTTTGACGCCCGCGTCGCTATTGAATGCGGAAGTAACTTTGCCGTCCGCGACATTTTGAATCTCGCCGCCCGCTTCGAACAGGAAGTTGGTCCAATTCCAGCCTGCTTCGTTGCCCTTGCCCATCGGCGCGATACCCGCGATGCCCTTGCCCGGATCGGCAACCGCTTGCGCCGTCTTCAGCATGTCGTCCCAGGTCCAATCGTAAGCCGGTACGGCGACGCCTTTGCCGTCGAGCAGCTTCTTGTTGACGACGGTGCCGGTCACGTAGCCTTGCTGCGCGATGCCGTACACTTTGTCGCCGAGGATGAATTGATCCTGCAGGATCGGGTTCATCTGGTCCTTATACTGGTAGGCGTTGAACAGGTCCGTAATGTCGGCCGCCCAGCCTTTTTCCGCGAGGAATTTGCCTTCGGTGGCGTACGTGTTGAACAGGGTCGGCGCTTCGCCCGCGCCCATCTTCATGCCGATCTCGTTCGGGTTGTACTGCCAGTCGCTCTTGACGATCGTGACGTTCGGGTACACTTCATTGAAGCGCTTGATCTTGTCGTCTTCGAGCGCCCGCTTCTCCACGAGATCCGGCGTCGGGTAGTAGATGCTGATCGTCACTTTCTTTTGCGTAAGGTCGTCGGCTGGCGCTGCGCTCGCGCTGCCGCTGGCTTCGGCGGACGGCGCGGCCGAAGAAGATGCCGGCGGTGCGGACGAGGAACTTGAAGCATTGTTGTTGTTATTGCCGCCGCACGCGGACAGCAGCAGCGCCGAGGCGGCCAGCGTGGCCAGTGTCATTGAAGTCTTGCGCATGGTAACTCCCCTTTTCGATAGGTATGAATGGTTTACACGCTCATCATAATGGAGGCGTTTGCACCTTCGCGATGTGCATTCCTACTTCGATCGTGTGCAGGTTTACGATCCCGCGATTTGCGTAAAATCGCACATTAGGCATGCGTAGAACCGCACATTATCGCGTCGCATCCGCCTTAGCCGGCTCCTAGCCGACGATAAACGCCGGCAGGATCGGGTGCTCGAGACATACGCTTTACAACGCAACGCTTATCCTTTGACGCCACCCAGATGCAATCCCCGCACGATAAATCGCTGGAAAATCAGGAAGATCACGATCGGCGGAATCATGATCATCGTCAGGATGGCGAACCGGATGTTCAGGTCGAGCCGCCGCGCGTCGATGACGAACTTCTTGATCGCGGTCGCGAGCGGGTAATGCTCGCCCCCCCATGACCATGCTCGGCCAGAACCAATCGTTCCAGGACGTGGCGAAGACGAAAATGGCAAGCGTCGCGAAGATCGGCACGGACAGCGGGAAAGCCAGCTGCCAGAAGACGCGAGGCTCGGATGCGCCGTCGACGCGGAACGCCTCGAACAGCTCCTGGTTGATGCCGTCGAAGAAGCTCTTCAGCAGCAGCAGGTAAAACGCATTGGCCCCGGCCGGCAGCCAGAAAGCCCAGAACGTGTTCATCAGATGCAGGTCGCGCAGGTTGATGAAGTTCGGAATGATGTACGTCGTCGGCGGGATGAACAGCGTCGCCAGGAAGAAGTAGTAGACGCCCTTGCGGAACGGCCAATCCAGCCGCGACAAGCTGAACGCCGCGAATCCGATGACGACGACGGTGACAACCATGTTGCCGACGAAGATCAGCATCGTATTTCTTAAATACAGCGGGAGGTCGATGAAGCCCCAACCCTTCTTGTAATTGTCGAAGTGCCATTCCTGCGGCAGGAAATGCGGCGGAAAGGAGTTCACCTCGACGTTGGCCTTAAGCCCGTTGAACAAGGCCGTGGCGATCGGGTACAGCATGCTGACGCACATGACGGCGACGACGATGCACATCAGGATATAGATTGTCTTGTTCAGCGGCTTTTTCATATCGTAGCTGGAGACGATGCCGCGCTCGACGTTTTTCATGCCGCATTCCCTCCTCTCGCGGACAGCCGGTGCTGGATGACGGCCAGCACGCCGAGAACGAGGAACATGAGCACCCCGAGGGCGGAAGCGACGCCGTAATTAAAGCTGTTGAACGCATACTTGACGATATAGAGCGCATAGGTCAGCGTAGCGTTGTTCGGTCCGCCGTCGAGCATGGCGAGCTGGGACTGATAGCCTTGAGAGGTGCCGATCAACTGCAGAAGAAGCAGCAGGCCGATCTGGTTGCGAATCGCGGGCAGCGTGATATGCCAGATGCGTCGCCAGACGCCGGCGCCGTCGATCTCGGCGGCCTCGTACCAGTCGCGGGGAATGCTGAGGATGGCGGCGAGATAGATGAGCATCGCGGATCCGAACTGCTGCCACGTCTCCATGATGACGATCGAGATCATCGACCAGCTTTTGTCGGTCATGAAGCTGATCGGCGCGATGCCGACCTTCTCAAGCGCCGCGTTGAACGGGCCGACCGGATCGTACAGCCAACGCCACAGGCCATACAGCACGACGACCGGCACGACGTACGGCAGATACGCCGCGATCCGCGCGAAGCCTTGGAAGCGCCTCAGCTCGGAGATCGAGATGGCGAACAGAATCGGCACCCAAAATCCGATGACGATGCACAAAAACATATAGTACAAGGTGTTCTTCACGGCGGTCCCGACGTCCGGGTCCTTGAAGATCAGCTTGTAATTGTCGAGTCCGACGTAGGAATTGCCCTTCACGAAGTCGATGTGGTAAAAGCTGAACACGATCCCTTTGACGATCGGCAGCCACAGGAACAGCAGGAAAATCGCGACGGCCGGCAGCACGAAGGCATAGCCCCAGAAGTGCTTCCTCCATCGGCCCCGCGGCTTGGTCGCTTCCGCGCTCAGCGGGCTGGCTACGGCGGTTGTCTGATTCATACGGTCTCCCTCTTTCTTTTTCTGCCTCCTCTTTATTGTAGAAAAAGGGTCCTCCGCTGAATATGTGCGTATCTATTCGGATCGTGAGTGATCTTACTTCTTCAGCTCGCTCGGCGAGATTCCGTAGAATTTCTTGAATATTTTGCTAAAATGTTCCGGCGATTCGTAGCCGACGCGCTCGGCGATCTCGTATCTGCGCAGATCGGTCTGCTGCAGCAGACGCTTGCTCTCCTCCATCCGGAGCTTGATAACGTACTCCCACAGGTTGAAGCCGGTGTTTTTTTTTGAAAAGATAGCTTAAGTAGTTCGGACTGACGTGATTCCGCTGCGCCACCTCGTGAAGGGTCAGTCCTTTTTTGCGCGAAATTTTGCTGGATGTAGGCCATCGCCTTCTCCACGATCTGATTGTTCTGCTCCGTCCACTCTTCCTCGGTCGGCTCTTTGCCGAACAGGCTCCACTTGAAGTCCCCGTAATAAAACACATGATGGTCCTTGTGCTCGCGATTCCACAAGATCGCCTTGCGCGCTTGTTCGCCGAGCGCGGGCAGAAAGGCGGCGCCTTTGAGGATCTGGCTGATGCCGACGACGCAGGGCAAGCGCAAATACTTGGAAATGTTATGTTGCAAGCTGCGTCCGATCAGCTCGAGCTGGTTGATCTTGTCGACGCTGGAGTCGCCGAAGCTCTCGTCGTCCCATTGGAGCAGCACCGAGACCTCGAGTCCGGGCGTGTAAAAGGCGTCGTAGCGCCAGTCTTTGCCCAGCAGCTCGCTGACGATGTTGAGGGCGGCGTATTGCAGCAGCGCCCCGTCTTTATCGCCGTAGCGGCTCCCGGATTGTTCGCGATCGGGATCGAGATTGACCTTGACGACGGCGAAGTAAGGTCCCGAGAGCCCGAGCCGGCCCAGCTCCGCTTCGTCGGGCACGTCCGCGGCGCCGGACAAGACGGCGTTCAGACGATCCGTGCGCGGCTGACCCGGCGTCTCCATCCGGAAATGCTCGCGCAGCTGGGACAGCAGATCGTTCTCCGCCGGCGCAGGCTTATCCATATGAAGCAGCACCTCCCGCACGGAGTCGAGAAACTGCTCGCTTTTGATCGGCTTGATGATGTAATCCTTGGCGCCCAGCTTGATCGCGAGCTGCGCGTACTGGAACGTCTCGTGCGCGGATATGACGATGGCTTGCACCCAAGGCTTGATGATCTTCGCTTGATGCATGAGCTCGATGCCGTTCATCGCGCCCATCTGAATGTCCGTGATCAGCAGGTCGATATCTTCCATCCGCAAGTAATCGAGCGCTTCGTGGCCGCTGCCCGCGGTAAATATGTCTTTAATGTTGAGGCCCGACGATTGGAGCAGATTGCCCAGCCCTTTGCAGATGAGCGGCTCGTCGTCGACGATCAATATGTTATACATCTCGGATCCCCCCTTCTACAATTCACGCTTGACCGGCAGCGCGATGCGCGCGACCGTACCGCCGCCCTTGCGGGCCCGGTAAGATAACCCGTATTCGGCGCCGAACTGCAGCCGAATGCGCTGCTGCACGTTGCGGATGCCGTAGCCCGCGCCCGCGCTTCCGTCATCGCCTTCGAGCAGACGCGCGATCGCCTCGTAGTCGGTCTCCTTGTAGCCGTTATCCTCGACGCGAATCTCGACGCCGCTCTCGGTCATGCTCGCGATGACGGCGATCTCCCCGTCCTCTCCCATATTCCGCACGCCATGAAGAATCGCGTTCTCGATCAACGGCTGAATGACGATTTTCGGAATGAGGTTGGCAAGCGCCCCTTCCTCGACGTCCCAGGCGACGGAAAATCCGTATTCGTAACGTTTCTGCTGCAGGCTCGTATACGCCTTCGCGTGCGCCAGTTCCTCCTCGAGCGTGATCAGGTCGCGTCCGCGGCTCAGTCCGATCCGCATCAATTGAGCCAGCTCCTTGATCATCTCGCCGGATTCGGATTGCCCCTCGAGCGTGCTTTTCCAATAAATGCTCTCGAGCGTATTGTACAGCAGATGCGGATTGATCTGCTGATAGAGCAGTTGAAGCTGCGCCTCCTTCTGCTTGATCTCCAGCAGGTAGCGATCCTCGATGAGCGAATTGAGCCGTCCCGCCATCCCGTAGACCGAGTGCATGAGCACCCCCACTTCGTCGTTGCGGTCTATGGCAGCCTGCGCGGGCACCTTTTTTGCCCGGCACGTACGACCTGGTGAACACGGCGAGCCGCTGAAGCGGCGTCAGCAGAGATCGCCAGAAATACGCCATGACGACGATGCAAAAGAAAAAGTAGACGATGGAGATCAATTGAATCACGAACTTCAGCTCGTTCTGCTGCTGAAGCAGCGAGCGGGTCGGAATCTTGTAGATCAGCTTCTGCTGCGCCAGATACTGATAGCTCTGCACGTAAATATAGCCGTCCGTAATGACGTTGGACTGTCCTTCGACATCGTCCCCCGCGCGCAGCTCCGCCGGCAGCTCAAGCCGGTCCCCGATCGGGCCGGCCGATGAAGCAAGCACTCTGTCCTCATAATCGGTCAAGTAGATCTCGCCCTTGTCGGGCAGCGAGACCGTTCGCATCGATTCGACCAGCTTGCGGTTAATGTTCGTGGCGACCAGCGCGCCGACGACCTGATTGCCTTGGCTCGTACTATACACGGCCCGCACGTAAGCGAGCGTATCCGACCTGGCGGAAGAGCCCAGATCGTTCATGATGCGAAGATAGCCTTTGCCCCGCTTGCTCAATATCTCGTCGATCCATTCGGGCTTCTGCTTGTCGTTGTAAAAGTATACGCCGCCCACCGCTTTGAACTTCGAGGAAGGCGTCGGCGCGAATTCGTAACGGTTGTTCGGGTCGTAGGCGTACAGGTAATAATAGACGGCTTCGCCGCCGTTCATCCCCATCGAATAGGAAGAGAGCAGCTTGTCGGCGTCGGCGTACTGCCGCACCCGGTCGGCGGTATCGCCGTTCATCGGGTTCAGCGACTGAATGAGCGAATGCTGGATCAGCGTCGTCATCACGCGGCTCACCGTATCCATGTCGCGGTTCATGAGCGCGAGATTCTGCTTGCTGAGCTCCGCGTACGCGCTCGTCACATGCTGCTTGAGAATGTCCTCGGCCCTCGCGTTGGCGTACCAGTTCAGCGCGAACACGGGGCTGACGAGCAGCAGGAACAGCAGGATGAGCTGCTGCTTGACCTTCATTCTCGTAAGCGGATTCGTCAGATGAAGCTTCAATGCGGGCCCCCCCCGTCGTCTATCGGCTCCTCCAGTATGGCGGATCGGCCTTGTCCCCGTGTATGCGTTTGCGAAGAGTCCGTAGGACGGCGCACGATTTGCGTAGCAACGCACATGAAGGCGGCCTGATGCCATTGTATATGCAGGCTGGGCTAGACGTCTACGCTGAACAGGGAGGTTGGGGCGAGCCATGAATCCCTGTACGAGCGATTCCAGTTTCGGGCGGACCGAGAAGCCTCTATTGGCATCGGATGCGGGTAAATGGCAGTCATTGCGGAATGCGGAGACGCTATTTGAGTTGAAACGGGGCGTTGGCGGTCGTTTTGAGCTTGTTAGCGGACGTACGGTGCATGGTGAAACAGAGAAATAGCCGCTAGCACGCCACGGCAAAAAGGTTGCCTCAGCAGCCCGTCGAATGACGCACGCTATAATAAACGATCATGGAAAATTATCCTCTCAACTCCTCCTGCGACAAGCCTGTCATGCGCGCAACCTCGGTTGCATCCATGCCGTTAAGCAACAGCGTCCGACCCGTTTCCAGCAGCCGGGCATGCATTTGATCCTTTTCAGTCTCCAGGCTCTCTGTTTTCGACTCCAGGCTCTCCGTTTTCGATTTCAAGGTCTCGGTTTCCGACTTCAGGGTCTCGGTTTCCGACTTCAGGGTCTCGGTTTCCGACTTCAGGGCCTCGGTTTCCGACTTCAGGGTCTCGGTTTCCGACTTCAGGGCCTCGGTTTCCGACTTCAGGGCCTCGGTTTCCGATTTCAATCTCGCCCTCTCGGCCAATAACTGCTCCATCTCCGCCTTGTAGGCCGCATCGTCCATCATCGCCTTGTGCCACATCTCGTACTTGGCCCAAACCTTCGGGTCGCGGCTCATATCCTCCCACCGCCCGAACGCCTCCAGCAGTTCGGTATCACCGCTCATCGCGATCGCCTCCAGTTTTTCCATCAGCTTCGTCTGCACTTCTCCGCCTTGCACGGCGCCGAGCAGCAGCAGCCAACGTATCTCCGGTTCGGTCCATGGATCCGCTTCGCTTTTCGCGGCCCGTCTAAGCAGCTTTTGCAGCTCGATGACGTGCAGCTCGATCACGTCGGTGAGCGGAAAATGCTCCTGCTTTTCGTAAAGACCGAACACGCTATGATACCTTTGGGTCTCGGGCAGCACGTCCACGTTCGAAATAAGGATGGATATCGTGCGTCGCAGATCCGAGTATGGCCGTCCTTTTTCCATCTGCTTGGCAAAGATACGGCTCCAATAATGAAGCTGCCGCTTGGCCAGATGCGGATTGCCCGTAACTTGAATCTCGACATGGGCCAGATCGCCGCGATTTGTTCTCGCCAGCAGATCCAGCACCGCTTTCTTGTCCCCTTCGTGCTCCCGCTCAAGATCCGTGTTTAAAATACTCGCCGAGGTGATTTTCGTATCTGCGCTCGCGCCCAGAAGCGCATTCAGGAACGCGATCAGCACGGCTTCGCCGTCAGGCTGTCCGAACATGCGCTTGAACGCAAAATCAGCTTTTAAATCCACGTATGTTCGAGACGAATAAACTTCCTTCTCTTCCTTTAGTATAACCGTTTGCCGCATCCCGTCCATCCCCTTTTCCCGATTTCAAATCGAACACACGGATGCAGCCGCACGTTACAAAAGAGAACTGGTGTTCTTGTTTATTTTACCATTTAGAAGGAGAAATGGAAACTAAAAAACACGAAATATCGGCTGCAAAGCCGACATCCCGTGCTGATTTCAGGCATCTCGCGTAAACCACGCCCCACGCCTCGCTCAATAGCCTTCGCCCGCGCCCCCCCGAGACGATCGCGACGCTCGCGCTCGCGCCGATGCGCGTGGCGCCGGCCGCGATCATCGCGCGCGCCGTCTCGGCGTCGCGCACGCCGCCGGACGCCTTCACGCCGATATCCGGCCCAACGGCGCGCCGCATCAAGGCGATATCGTGCGCCGTCGCGCCGCCCGGACCGAAGCCCGTCGACGTCTTGACGAAGTCCGCGCCGGCCGCTACGCACAGCTCGCACGCCTTCACCTTTTCCTCGTCGGAGAGCAGGCCCGTCTCCAGAATGACTTTGAGCGCGGCCTTGCCCTCGCAAGCCTCGGCTACGCGCGCGACGTCGCGTTCGACGTCCTCGTAAAGCCCGGACTTCAGCGCCCCGACGTTCAGCACCATATCGATCTCGGTCGCGCCCGCGGCGATCGCGTCCCGAGCTTCCGCCGCCTTCGCGAACGTGCTGGTCGCCCCCAACGGGAAGCCGATCACCGTCGTGATGCCTACGCCGGATTCCCCCAGCATAGCGGCCGCAGTCTTCACCCAGTAAGGATTCACGCAGACGGTCGCGAACCGATATCGCTTCGCTTCCTCGCACAGGCGAACGATATCGTCGCGGCTCGTCTCCGGCTTGAGCGCGGTATGGTCGATATAGGCGGCCAGCGATTCGGAAGCCGGGTTTGTCCCGTTCGTCCCTTTCATCGTCATGTCGGTCCATCTCCTCCAAGTCATCTCTCCAACAAGTATTGGGCCGTATACTGATCCGTAATCAGCACATTGGCATAACCGCCCCGCAGAGCGCCGTAAATGCCCTCGGCCTTCTTGCGTCCGCCCGCGACGAGCACCGAGCGCTCCTTGTGCTTCAGATCGTCGAGCTCGATCCCGATCGTCCGCTGGTTCAGCTCCTCCGAGCAGAGCTTGCCTTCGCGATCGATATAACGGGAGCACAGATCGCCGGCGCCTCGCTCCTTGATCAACGCCAGGTCGTTTTCCGTAAAATAGTTCGCTTTGATCAGCACCGAATCGTCGGTCGGTGAGCCCACGGTAATCACGGCGATATTCGCCTGCCGTCCGAGCGCCAGGATGCGGCCGATATGTCGGTCCGCCTCGATCGTATGCCGCACGATCGCATGGTCGACGATGGCGGGCAGATGAATAAAGTAAGGCACCGTGTGAAACGCCTTGCCGAACAGCTGGACGATCTCGTATGCATAGGTGTTCGTCTCCGAGTGGCTGACGCCGCCGTTCAGCTGCACGACCCGCACGTCCTTGAGCTGCCGGTCCCGCAGCCGGCAAGCCACCTCGTAGAGCGTCGTGCCCCAAGTCACGCCGATCGTGTCGCCGTCCTCCAGCGTCTCGTGCAAATACGCGGCGGTCGCTTCGCCAAGGTACTTTTTAACGACGTTGTCCTCGTATTGAGGCACGGGTACGATGACCGCCTTGCGCAGCTTGAACTTCCGCTCCAGCCCGACGGCGAGCGAGTCGTTGCTCTCCCGCGGATCGACGATCTGAATGCGGACGTAGCCCTCGTCCTTCGCCTGCTGAAGAAAGCGGGACACGGTCGGCCGCGAAATGCCGAGACGCTCGGCGATCTCCTGCTGGCTGTAGTTCAGTTCGTAATACATCTTCGCCGTGTCGATCATGCGGGCCAGCCGGTCTCCGCCTGTCTCTGGGTTCATGCGCAACACTCCGTCCGGGATTTGGAACCATCATAATGCATTCCCGGCCCTGAGTTCAACCGCTTGCGACAGGTTTATCCGTCTCGGCGCCTATCGCGATTCGCCTATCCGCCGAAAGTACGCTCGAACAGCCAGAGGCCGCCGAGCAGCAGCGCCAGACTCGAAGCGGCATAGACGACTCTTTTTTCATGCTTGTACCGGTGCAGCGCGTACAGCAGCGGCAGACAAACGGCGATCAGGCCCAGTTGCACCGCCTCGATGCCGAGATTGAAACTGGCCAGATCGATGCCCAGACTGGCACGCGGCAGATTCATTTCGACGAGTATGTCCGCAAACCCCATGCCGTGAACCAAGCCGAAAAGAAAAGTCAGCACCCAGCGATAGCGCACGTTTGCGCGGAGCATATTGTCGACGGCCACATAGCAGATGCTGAGCGCGATCAGCGGCTCTACGATGCTGCCCGGCACGGATATCCATCCAAGCACGGTCAGCGTGAGCGTAACGCTGTGCGCGATGGTAAACGCCGTGATCATCGCCGCGTACTGCTTAAAGGTTTGGCGGGCAACGATCAGCGAGAACAAGAAGAGAAGATGATCGTATCCGCCTAAAATATGGTTCATGCCCAGCTTGAAAAAGCTGAACCAGCCCGATGCGACGCTGGCTGTATCATGGGATGCGCCTGCCTCCTGCGGCTCGGCATTTGCGGCGGAATCCGATTCCGCCTGCTCAGGGCTCTGCGTTGTCTGCTGCTGCAGGTCCGCGGGGGAGCGACGCATACTCCTCGTCCGTCATTCGCAAAGACCAGGTGCGGTCCTTGCCGGACAGCGCCGCCGTACTCTGGCTCGACCCGTATTTAACCGTCAGCAGGTCGACGTAATTTGTTTTCCGATCGTCGGCGTACAGCTTGTCCGATAGCGAGATTGTGCCGTCATCGGACAACGCAGGGTACGCGAGCTCCAAAACGACGTCGGACGCGTCGCCCTTTCGCTCGAGCCGATAGCTTTCGATTCTCGACCACGGCAGCTCGCTGCCGCCCGTCTTAAGCGTGAGATGCTCTTTAAGTATGGCAGCGAAGGAATCCTTCACCGCTTCGAACTCCGCTGGATCGAGCATGAAGTCTCCGTTAACGTCTCCGCCTGCCCACTCGATGACGGACAGCTCGTCTATCGTATATTCCAGCCGGATCTCCGACTTCGCGATGGTCAGTGTCGAATAGCCTGCGCTGTAGGCATGCGCGGAAGCTGCTCCGCCGTACGGCAGCATGGCGAATAAGGCGATCGCGGCGATCCAGAAGCTTTTCAGGCCTGCGCTTCGTTTGCTCATCGGTTGGGGCCTCCTCGGCGTCGGTTGTTCGTGCGTCATACCAACGTCCAAAAATAGGTTCATAAGCGCTTTGCTCGTCTATGAACCTATTGTTCGATGTTCGTATGTTTCGGAGCGGGACGCCACGTCGCGTGGCGTCCGGTCCCGAAGTGCATGTTTTATTTCATTTGAATCAGATTGAAGATCGCTTGCGCGGCTTCCGCGCGCGATGCAGTGCCTTTCGGCGCGAACGTGCCGGCAGCGCGTCCCTTGAGCAAGCCAAGCGCGGTTGCCGTATCGACGTCGGCCTTCGCCCATGCGGCGATGCTGCCCCCGTCGGAGAATGCCGCAGCGGCAAGACCTGCGGTGCCGATATCCGCATGGCGCATCGCATAGGCCTTCACGAGCATCACGGCCATTTCTTCGCGCGTGATGCGTCCGTTCGGGTCAAAGATGTCCGCGCTTTTCCCGGAAACGAGACCGGCCTTCACTGCGATCGCGACATATTGGGCGTACCAGGTATTCGAAGCGACGTCCTTGAAGGAAATCGCGCCTTGGTCCGTCAGCCCGAGCGTCTCGACGAGCAGCTTGGTGAACTCGGCCCGGGTGACGGCGCGGCCCGGTTCGAACGTCGTGTCCGTCACGCCGGAGACGATCTGCTTCGCCGCGAGCGAAGCGATCGCGCGGGACGCCCAGAAAGTAGCGGTCACATCGGCGAACGATCGCTTGACCTCCAGAACCGCGTATTTGCTGAAGTGACGGACATCGACTGTCCATACGCCGTTCGCGAGCGTACCCCCGACGTACGCAAGCTTGCCGTCGTCGCCGATGTAATATACGCCCGTCAAATCCGGATCCGTGGCTGCATTCGCTGCCAAGCTGAGCGTAATTGGCGTACTGAATTGGCTCATCGTCGTTGTCGTGCCGTCAGAACCGTTTGCTTTTAAGCTGAATTCGTACGCTTCTCCCGCTAGCCTGATCGTGCTTCTGCCGTTTTGAGCGTTTTTCCCGATCGTCGCTTCCGTATCGGACGCGCTGACAGGGATCATTTGCAGCTCAATGCTCGCATCCGCGCGCGCGCCAGTCGGCAGTTGAGCCAGGAGCTGCGTCAGCAAGACGGATGGCAGCTGCACCGACAAGCCGCCTTTGTTCAATACAAGCGCGCGATCCCCGATCGCCGCCATTGCGTCGGCGTTCAGCTTGACATCGGTCGTGCCGGCAGCCAGTTCCACGCTTGCCCGGCCGCTGTCCAGCTTGATGCTGTCTTTCGAAATCGTTACCGTACCTGCTGGCGTCGGTGTCGGCGTTGGCGTTGGCGATGGTGTCGGAGTCGATGTCGATGGCGGAGGCGTCGACGAGGTTTCCGTCTTCGCCGGCACGACCACGCTGATCTCGCCCGTGTCCGCGATCGTCGCATCCGACGTACGCGTGACCGTCAGAATCAGCTTCACCGTCGTCTCCGCTGCCGGCGGCACGATCTTGCCGTCCGTGCCGATGACCGCGGAGTCGCTGCTCTTGATCGCGACCGTATATCCGCTCGGTACCGTCGGCAGCTCAAGCTGCGTCGCATCCTTCGCCGGCGCGGCGATGCTTGTGATGCCGGCTGCGATCTCCGCTGCCGTCGCTTCTACTTTTTTAAGCTCGGTCGTATTTCTGACGCGAATCCGCGTGCCTTCGGAGTAACCTCCGGACATGCCTACCGCTTCAAGCTTGTCGCCGATCCGCAGTACCGGAATCGGTCCGCTTTGATTGATGATATAGCCATCCGCAAATACGAGCACCGGTCCCGATCCGTCGTCGATGACGTAGGAGGTATCGTCCGGAATGTCCGTTACGGTTCCCGTCACTTTCACCAGACGACCCAGGTTGTCCGCGGATACCGAAGCGGCCGTCGACACTTGCGTCGGCTCCTTCGGCGCGCCTGCGCTCACCTTAACGACGCTTTTGTCGAAGCCGTCGAATTCGAGCTCGAGATTGTTCTCAAATACTTTGACGTGTCCATAGACGCGTACGACGTCGCCAAGCGCCAACGCATTGTCCGGCACCTCGTTGAACGCCATGATCCCGCCGGTCCCATCCTCCAGGTAAAAGGCGTCGAAGAATACGCCGGCCGCGCTGGTGACGGTCCCTTGGACGACGGCTTGCGAGCCCTCGGGAAGCTTGCGCGCATCGCCGATCGAAGCGACGACCGTCTCGCGGTGCGCAAGCCAGTTCATCGCGTTCATGGCGAGCTCGTTGTTGCCTTTTTCGTTGTAGCTCTCGTCCATCTGCTTGTCGTTAAATACGTTCATGCCCGACACGATAATCCGTCCGGTCCCGAGCTGCTCGCTCGCGATAGCCGGGATGACGGCGCCGCCGGTCAGATTCGCCGGCGCCGGCGAAGTCGAGACGTTGTAGGTCGCCGTATCGGATTTCATCTGTGCCGAGATCTGGAACGTCGAGTCGTTGCCTCGCGCCAGGATCGTGACGGTGTCGCTGTCCGCGAGCGGCATCTTATTGCCCGCGCCGTCGTTTTTGGCCAAGCTCGAGCCGCTGTAGTATTCCAGGGTCGACACGAAGTCGGTCACGTAGCCGGCCACGGGCGACGGGTGCAGCCGCACGGAATAGTTGGAGGTCAGCGGCGTGCCCCAGAAGTTGCCGTATGCCGTCTCGTCCGCGATGCCGTCGTTGTTGATCAGGATCGACGAGCCGATCGCCGACAGAAGCGGGTTCAGATTTTGATTCGAGCCGCCGTAATTGCTCTTGTCCGCCAGCCAGAGCGAACCGCCGCCCGCGACGAACGCTTTGATCGCGTCGATCTCCGACGATCCGTAGGCCGAGGACGGATGCGAAATATAGAGAATCGATACGCCGCTAAGCGTCGCGCCCGTAATCGCGTTCGCATTTTCAGCGACGGTATAGCCTTCCAGCCTCATCTGCTTGGTGAAAGATTTCAAGTTGTCCTTGTACGTGCCTGTGTCCTTCGTCGTATTCTCATTGTTTTTGGAAGCGTCGATCAGAATCGTTTTCCCGAGCGGCGCCTTGATGGATAGGGATTTCTCGTACGTGTTCAAATCCTGGTCCGCGGTCTTCAGCGTCACGATCAGCTTGTGCTCGCCTACCGGCGGCGAAGCCCAGACGACGCTGGCCGTCGCGGACTGGCTGCTCGCAAGCGCCTCGATCGAAGCCGTGCCGATGAGATGCTCGGCATCCTGCTTGTCCACATAGAACGTCGCCGTAATCCCCGCGACATCCTCCGTTCCCTGATTGCTGACGATCGCATTCAGCGTGGCCGCGTTGCCGCCGACGATCGCGCCGTCAGCCGCTTCGACGCTGCTCACCTTAACCGCGACCGGCACCTCTTCGGACCAGAACGGCGCCGAGTAGATCTGATCGCCGTCCGCCTGCGTCACGCGCACGACGAACCATTGCTGCCCGCCGGACACCGTCACGGTCGGCTTCCAGTTGAACGAGGTCGAGGCCGAAGACGGCTTGTACGTCTCCGCGACGGTACCCCCGTTGGTGATCAGGTCGACCTTGGCGACATTGTCGTTGGTCGTCGTCGTCATATACGCGTAATGCGGGTCCGACTTGTCCTCCTGCACGTCGTCGCTGCCCGAGATATCGAACGACAACGTCTTGCTATCTACGGTCGACCCCATATACCAGCCGTTCGCGGTCGCGTCCAGCCTGGCGTTCGGGTCTTCCGTCATATACACGCGCATTTTTTGCATGGCATCCATGAGCGAGTCCATCGTCAGATCCTTGGCGACGATAACCGTGCGCCGCTTCGTCTTGCCCCAGGTCGCGTCATGGTTGTCTTCGCCGTAGGTCGGCGCGATGTGCCAGCCTTTGTCGAGCGCGCTGAAATAGATGTCTTCCTCATTGGTGTAGGAGTACTTGCCCGAGCCGTTGCCCACTTCGAACATGGTGAACAGCTTGTCCACGTTCTTGTCGTAAGGGAGGAAGCTGTTAAATGCCCCGGTCGGCGCATTCGCATGGTTGAATTGCGCGACGATGTCGTCATACGTCATCACCCAGGCGTAATACTGGCTCAGGTTCTGGTATTTGCCGCCATCCTGCATCCGGTCGATAAAGTTGTCCGTCCCGAATACGTTGGAGTGTCCCCAGGTCGTCGAGGTCATCTCGAACGCCGGGAACACGACGAATTCTCCATCCTTCGTGTTTTCTCGCGAAATGTCCTTCGTCAGCGACCAGTCGGCGCCGCCCTTGCGCTCCGGCATGCCGCCGTGCGAGGCCGTGTCCGCGTCCGTGCCGCGGATCGCGGCGTCGATGTCGTGCGAGTGATCGGAAAAAGCGAACCAGTCGTAGCCGTAGTACTTGGCATCGTCCAGCGCCTTTTGCGGCGTTCCCGCCGCATCGTGGGAGATGTTCGTATGGTTGTGCGTCGTACCGTAATAATGATTGCCGCCGGAGAACCGCTCTTCAATGGTGAACGTCCACTTTTTCACTGCGGCATTGCCAAGATTGTCCTTAACCGCAATCGCGACCTCGTGATCGCCGATCGCCAGGTCCTGCGCCGAAGTCAGCGTCAGCTCGACGCTGCCGGAATCGACGACCGCAGAAGTCGTATAATCCGTTCCGTCGATCTTCAGGCTCACAGAACCGGCCGCGATGCCGTTCGGGTCGGACAGATTGGCTGAGATGACCGGGTGCTGCGTCTCGATTCTCGCGCCTTCGGACGGCTTCAGGTTCGTCACTTCGGGCCCGTCCAGATCCTCGACGATATCGACGACATAGGGCTCCGCCGCGGAGCCGGAAGTGACGCTGTCGGCGCCGGAGACAGCCTTCACGTAAAAGTAAAGCTTGCCCGACTGCGGCACGCTCGCTTGCGCGATTTTGCCGTTGTAGTTCATCTGGTCGGCCGTCGTGAGCGGCACGGACGAATATGCGTCGCCCTCCGCACCCTTGTAGAATAGCGTCACGGCGTCGGCGAACTTGGCCTTCGCGTCGAAGGACAAGTCCATGCCCGTATAAAGCTTGGCCGGCGGCGTATACGCCAGTTGAAGCTCGCCCTTGATGTCCGCTGCGCTGCGCGGAAGCAGCTTGTAGCCGCCGTCGTACGGCGAGACCAGATCCGATTGGGCCAGAATGCCCGTGAACGTAAACGTCTCGTTCAGCGCAACCGCGGCCGCCGCCTGGATGCCCGTCGATTTGAGCAGCTGCACGACCGCGGTATTGCCCGCCGCGTCCGTCACGGTCAGGCTGACGTCCGAATCCGATGTCGGGATGTTCGTGACCTTGCCTTTTAAAGAGACGAGCTTGCCTTCTAGCGGCTCGGCTGTCGCGGCGGCATTCATGGTCGCCGCATCGACGGCGACCGCTGCCGGGACCGCGTCGGCGCCGATCTCTTCCGCGCCGCTCGCCAGAATCTGCGTCGTGCCGCCTGCGAACGCGATCGTGCCGCTCACCTTGACCTTCGCGCCGAGCATGATCGGAGCGGCCGGAGCGGCTGCGCCGATCACGTTCACGGCGCCGGTAGCGTCCTGGATGTAATAATGCGTCGGCGAGCTGCCGAGCGCGCCATTGCCGACCGTGACGACGCCCGTCAGCTCGGCGCTCTCGCCGGTATGCACGGGAATGCCCCGGTTGTCGACGATCTTGGCGTCGGCGATCGTCAGCGGATCCGGCGTATACCCGACGGCATTGACACGCGCGTAGACGCTCTCGGTGCCGGCATACGTATGGGTCACATAAACGCTTTTCACGCCGCCCGGATTCGCAATGGACAGGCTGAATGCGCCGTCCGTGCCTGCAGTTCCGCTGCCGGCAGGCGTCAGAACGCCGCCGCTTAACGTATAGGCGCGCACGTTGGAGCCGGCTGTCGCCGCGCCTGCCGCCCCCGTCAAGCCTGTCGAGCCGTCAAAGGCGATTTTGCCTGCTGCAGGCTGGCTCATGTAGGCGCTGTTCTTGGCGACGATCTCGACCGGATTGGCCGCAGCCTTGGGCACCCAAGTCGTGAAATCCTTGGAGCTGTCCTTGGTGTAGCAAACGCCGGTAAAGCCGAACGCCGCCCGCGGGTCCGTGCAAGCCGCGGTCTTGCGGATGACGACGCCGTTCGCGATATCGGTCGCGATAAAGGGAGCGCCCCAATACATCGTCTTGCCCGCGAAAACCGAGTCGGCGTTGGCGTATGCCAACAGATCGACAAGATTGGCGTCCGTCGGGCTTGTGACCGCGACGCCGCTCTTTTGGATCAGCCCGATGACGCCGCCAGTACCTGCCGAGCTCGCGCCAGAGGTGTTGAGCGTTTTTTCCGCTGTGGCATCCGAATCTGCGACGAACGGCAGCGCCGGCGCCGTCGTACTGGTCGAAGTCGAGCCCTGCACGAGGAAGTAGCCGTGCGCTTTGATCACGCCGCTGATCGGCATTTGATTGCTGGTCGCCGAGAAGCTCGAGGCGCTGGACGAGGAATAAGCCACGACCCATCCCGAGAGATCGATGTCGCTGTCCGTCCGGTTATAGAGCTCGAAGAATCGGTTTTTAAAAATGGCGCCGCCGCCGCCGTTCAGCATCACCTGGCTGAACACGACATCGCCGGCGTTGACCATCGTCGAGGTGGAGCTCGTGCGATTGACCGTAATGGCGTCGCTTAGGAGCTTGCCTGCCGCCTTGGCGACGATCGTCAGCTTCTCGGCGGTAAGTACGGGCGAGAAGGTCAGTCCGAAGGAGCCGTCAGACACGGCCGTCGTGTCGCCGACGGGCGTTCCGTCCGCAAGCATCGCGTAGACGGCAGCGCCCGCGGATACGGCACCCGGCAGTCCCGTCACGGTCTTGTAATCTTTATAAGAAATCTTGGAGGAGACGGGAGTGGCCGTAACGGGAGCCGAAACGCTAACTTTAACGCTTTCCGCTTTGCCGGCTTCTACAGCGGATACGAGCAGCGACGTTTTGCCCGAAGGGTTGTCCACCGTCAGGCTGAACGCGCCGCTGCCGTCGGCTACCGTCTGGTCGATCAGCGTCGAAGCATCGGCGTAGACGTATACCGAAGCATTCACGGACACTGCGCCCGCTTCTCCGGACAGCGTCTTCAGATCCTCGGCGAGCGCGAGCTTGCCGGCTACGGGGGGAGGCGGTCGTTTCGACCGGCGTCTCTCCTCCGCCCGAGATCGGGGTACCGGAGATGACGATGTCGGCAATTCTACCGTTGCCGTTCGATTGCGCGACGGTTCCGCCGTTTACGGATACGCTTGTTGCGTTCACCCAGCGAATCTTCAGATCTGCCTGATTGTCTGCCTCGGCGGGCAGAACCACTTCCCTAGCTTCAGAAGGCAGGGAGCTTGTAACGGCATAAACTTCCGAAGCGTCCTTAAATTCTCCGCCGTTCACGCTGTATTGGAGCTTAAAATCGCGCGGTCCGGTATTTGTCCCGTACTGCTTGGACGAAACCGAGATACCCGAATAGCCCAGCGTTTGAACGGAGGCTTCCCAATAACCCAGTGCCGGGGAAGACCAACCATCGGTGTAAAGCGTTGCCGAACTCGGCGTAGCCTGCCTACCCCCGCTTAACTGGAGGATGGCTCCGCTGGCCATTGTGCCGGAGGTCGCTTCAAAAGAAGATGCTTTGGGCGAGCCGGATGCAAAACTCCAGTTCCATGCGGCAATCTTAGCAGGGCCTGCAGCCGCGACCGACTGTACGCCGACCATTTGAACAAGCAGCGAGAACAGCATGATTAGGACCATTGCCGCTGCCGGCCACTTTTTCGTATATCTGATGCGATTGGTCATGGGAGACCTCCTGAAAAGTTACGAATAAATTCGGTATCGTTCGTGAATTCGGCTTGAAATAAATTCCTTAATCCGGTAAATTGAAAAAAGACTTTGCGCGCAGCAGGAATAACCCTGTCCAAGTGCAGTCGACGAACCGTTATCCGAGCGCCCCGCCAAAAGCTATCGGATAGCGGTTTAATATTTAGAAGTTTGCCTTGCCCCCATCGCAACGCTCCTTCCGCTTCTATTTCAACTTCGATTTTAAACAGCAGCAGTTGGTCAAAACCGAAATGAACAAATGTAAAAAAAGCGATATTACATATGTTTTCCTCTTTCAAATATAATTTAGAAGCATCGCCTTGTAAACGAAAAAAGGCAAACTTTATCGCAATATGTTAGTTTAATTTACACTCACATTACATTCCCAAATGAAAGGGAACTTCGCAAATTTTCATATAGCCGATGATTTCAACTTTACATTTGCTTCGAAAAAGCCGCCTGCACCTTTGTTTGCGCAATGGCGCGAAGCGGTCGGACCGAGGCGCCCTTATTTTTGTTCCTATCGTGATTTGCGGCCCGCTCGCGGACACAGGAGCCTTTATTGCGGGATTGGAGACCCATTTTAACCTGGATCCGGTTGATTAACGACTCTCCAGTCCGAAATGATCGCAATTGGACCGTTTTTTACGAAATAGCGTCATCTGAGTCCGGCGTCCCTGCCAGAGCCTGCATTCGGCTGCTCCCGCAGCGCTCATTTGATTCCCCCCGCTTCCCCTTCCGCTCACCGCCCCGCTCAACGATCCGCTTACCTCCCGCCTAGCGTCGCCCTAAGGTTAACAAATCAAGCCGCCATCGCTCAGACGTAAAAAGACGCGAACCCTCGCGGGTTCGCGTCTTTTTCCATCCGATCGGTCAGCGCGCGCCGCCCTTGGCGACCGCCCGCTCGAACCATTCCCAATCCGCGCCGACTTCGGCCGGCTTGTGCGTGTCCGAGCCGTACACCAGCTCGATGCCTTCGGCGATGCAGCGATCGATGAGCCACTGCGGCACGTACGCCTCGCCGCAAGTCGGCTTGCGGAAGCCCGCCACGTTCACGTCGAGGCCGAGATCGGCAGCCTTCAGCTTCGGCAGCAGCGCCTCGAGCCGCACTCGCGCCCGCGCTTCGTCCATCGGCGGTAGCTCGCGATGGAACTTGCGGATCAGGTTGACGTGGCCGATGCGCCTGCGGATCGACTTCGGCAGCGTCGCCGCCCAGCCGATCGCGCCTTCCACTGCATCGTAATAGGCGTCCGCCACCGCATCCATCGTGCCATAGTGGTCCAGGAACGCGTCCGCGAAGTCCGCCGGCGTAAAGTCGATGCAGCGCATGCCGCCCTTGCCCGGCAAATAATGCACGGACACGACGATGTCCTCCAGCTCGCCGAGCCAAGGCCCGAGCAGCCCGTCGGAATAGTCCGTCATTCCGGGCAAATAGTCCATCTCGAGACCGACGGCAACCTCGATGCGCCCCGCGTAGCGCGTCTTGACCGCGGCCGCATAAGCCATATATTCAGGCAGCTCGCGCCCTGGCATCGCGAGCTCCGCCATCAGCTTCGGGTCGTCCACGTACCGGTCGGGCAGCGGCGGATGCTCGCTCAGCGTATATCGGTCGAAGCCGAGCTCGATCGCGCGATCCAGGTAGGCGTCCGATTCCGCCGGGCTGCCGTGATAACAAAATTTCGTATGCGTGTGTCCGTCCCACTTCAAAGCCATGCCGGCTGCCTCCTACAGACTCATCTCGAGAATTCGCTTGACGTCAGCCTTCCCGAGCTTCTTGAAGGAACCGATCGGACCGAACTGCACCGCTTCGTCCGCCATGCGGTCCAACTGATCGTCGCCGATGCCCAGCTCTCCGAGCGTAGCCGGCGCGCCGATGCGCGTGAAGTAGTCGCGGGTCGCCTGGATGCCGGCGAGCGCGAGTTCGTCCGCCGACTTGCCCGATGGATCGATGCCCCACACCCGCTCGGCGAACTGCGCGAAGCGTTCGGGCTTGGCTTCGTACACGTACTTCATCCAGTTCGGGAAAATGATCGCGAGGCCGGCGCCGTGCGCGATGTCATAGATAGCGCTGACTTCGTGCTCGATGCCGTGGGTCGCCCAATCGGTGACGACGCCGTTCGGCAGCGTGCCGTTCAGCGCATAGGTGCCGGCCAGCAGCAGGTTGGCGCGCGCCTCGTAGTCTTCGCCGTTCGCCAGCGCCTTTTCCCCGTTTTCGATGACCGTCAGCAACACGGATTCCGCGAAGCGGGACTGCAGCGGCACGCCGTCCGTCAGCGTAAAATACTGCTCGAACACGTGCGACATGATATCGACGATGCCGTTCACGGTCTGGTCGCGCGGCACCGAGTAGGTCAGCTGCGGATCCAGGATCGAAAAGCGGGGATAGACGAGTTTGCTCCCCAATCCGCGCTTCTGCTTCGTCTCCCAGTTCGAGATGACGGCGTTGCCGTTCATCTCGGAGCCCGTCGCCGCCAGCGTCAGCACCGTGCCGAGCGGCAGCGCGTCCTCGATCTTGGCTTTGCCGATCGTGAAGTCCCAGGGGTCGCCCGCGTACTTCGCGCCCGCCGCCACCGCCTTGGCCGCGTCGATGACGCTGCCGCCGCCGACGGCGAGGATGAACTCGATCCCTTCGGCGCGCACGATGTCGACGCCTTTATGTACCGTGGTGAGGCGCGGATTGGGCTCGACGCCGGGCAGCTCATGCACCGCCGCGCCGATCGCCGCGAGCTCGGACAGCACGCGGTCGTACAGTCCCGACTTCTTGATGCTGCCGCCGCCGTAGACGAGCAGAATCTTCTTGCCGAACGGCTCGACCAGCGATCCCAGCTTCGAGACCGTATCCTTGCCGAACACCAGCTTCGTGGGGTTGTATAATTCAAAATTGTTCATGGAGCGGCAAACCTCCGATAGCGATTAGTTTGGGGACGCGGCCTCATAGCGACAAGCCGTGCCAACCTCCCTATTATACAGCGCGCGCGCGCCGGTAATCCAACGCAAAGAATGATCCTCTCCTCCGAGCCTTCAAGCAATCTTAAGCAATCCTTAAACTTTCGTTTCAACCTTTTTAAAAGTTGGCGGTTATCTTGTAATCATCGAAGCCAAATCGCGATCCGGAGGTACCAAACCGATGAAAACCAAATTGTTCGTCGTGTACGGCGGCAAATCCGTCGAGCACGACATCTCGCTCAAAACCGCCCGCACCGTCCTCGGCGCGGTCGACGCATCCAAGTTCGAGCTGCATCCCATCTATATCGCGAGGGACGGACGCTGGTGCGCGCCGGACGCGCAAGGCCCCGCGAACTCCGAAGCGGCGGAGCGACTCGTCGCCGAGCCGTCGCACGACAGCGAAGCCGCCTCCATCGGCGATATTCTGCTTCGCAAGCTGGCGCTGCCCGGCAAAAAAGGTCGTCCTGCCGCTCATTCACGGAACCAACGGCGAAGACGGGACGCTTCAGGGGCTGCTGGAGATGCTGAACGTGCCTTACGTGGGAAACGGCGTGCTCGCCGCGGCCCTTACGCTGGACAAGGCGATGTCGAAGCTTGCCCTGGCGCAGGCCGGCATTCGGCAGGTCGAGCACCGCGCCGTCCGGCGCGAACGATGGCTGGCGGACGAGCAGGGCTGCATCGCATGGCTGGAGGACACGATCGGCTACCCTTGCTACGTCAAGCCGTCCTCGCTCGGCTCGAGCATCGGCATCAGTCGCTGCGAGAACCGCGGCGAGCTGACGGCCGGCATCGCGGAGGCGCTGCAGTACGACGCGAAGCTGGTCGTCGAGCGGGAGCTTCCCGGACGGGAGATTCAGGTCGCGGTGATGGGCAACGAGGAGCCGGTCGCTTCGCTGCCGGGCGAATTCATTCACGACAACCGCTTTTTCGACTTTGCTTCGAAATACTCCGACCCTCGGCTGCGCATGTCCATTCCGGCCGAGATCGGCGAAGCGCTGATCGGACAAGTCAGGGCGCTCGCCCTGCAGGCGTACCGGACGCTTGGCTGCGAAGGTCTCGCCCGCGTGGACTTTTTCCTGGACCGGGACGGGCTGCTGTACTTGAACGAGATTAACGCGCTGCCCGGCTTCACGTCCGCCAGCATGTATCCGGTCATGTGGGAGAAAACGGACGGTACGACCTACGCCAAGCTGATCGAGCGGCTGATCGACTACGCGTTCGCCCGCCACGAAGCCAGGCAATCGCTCAGTTACGAGAGGCTGGCCCCATGCTGAGGGAAACGTGGGCGGAGATCGATCCCCGGCGGATCGTGGACAATGTGCGCGCCATTCGCGGCACGCTGCCCGCCGGCGTCAAACTGATGGCCGTCGTTAAGGCGAACGGCTACGGCCACGGCGATCTGGAGGCGGCCGAAGCGGCAAGGCAAGCGGGAGCGGATTGCTTGGCCGTCGCCTTTCTGGAGGAGGCGCTGCGGCTGCGGGCCGGGGGCGTACGACTCCCGATCCTGATTCTGACGCCGATCCGGCCGGACCAGGTCGAGCTGGCGATGGCGCGGGATCTGACGTTGACGGTCACCGGCGCGGACTGGTTCAGGGAGCTGCGGAGGCATTCTCCAACGCTTGCCGGCCGCAAGCTGCGCGTGCATGTCAAAGCGGACACCGGGCTCGGCCGGATCGGCTTCCGGACGGAAGCCGAGTGGGACGCGCTCGTCCCGTGGCTCGCCGCGCCGGATATCGACGTCGACGGTTTCTACACGCACTTCGCGACGGCAGGACAGGCTGACACGGCTTACCTGGAGCGGCAGGCACGCCGGTTCGCGGAGCTGATGACGCGGTGCAAGGCGAGCGGGATCACGGTCCGGCACTACCACTGCGCCGGCAGCGCCGCCGCCCTGCGGTTCCCGGGCCTTGCGCTCGACATGGTGCGGATCGGCGCCGCCATGTACGGCTTTTATCCGGCCCGGCTGACGCCGCCCGTGCCGCTTAAGCCCGCGCTCAGCCTGCACAGCACGCTGATGCAGGTCAAGCGCGTACGGCAGGGCGAGTATATCGGGTACGACAACGCCTACCGCGCCGAGGCCGACGAGTGGATCGGCACCGTGCCGATCGGCTACGCGGACGGCTGGTCGCAGCGTATGCAGGGCGCCCCTGCGCTCGTGCGCGGACAGCGCGCGGCGATCGTCGGCCGAATCGCCATGGATCAGCTGATGCTCCGGCTGCCCGGCCCCTGCGCGACCGGAGACCGGGTGACGCTCATCGGCCGCCAGGGCGGACAGCGCATCGCGTTCGCCGAGCTGGCCGCCCATATCGACGGCGCGGCTCAAGAGATCACGACGGCGCTGACGGACCGCTTGGCCAAGGTTTACGCGAATGCAAAGAAGGAGGCCGAATACGCATGGGACAACGCCTATTTTCAACCGCAGCGGCGGGAGCCGACCGTGATCTGAGCACGCATCGCACGATCCGCGTCGCTCCATCCGCCATCCATGAGGGACATCTCATCCTGGTCAACCGGACGCATCCCGTACGGGAGCCATTCCCGGCGGACAGGCTATCGGCGCTGGACGATTATCCCGCGATATGCGCGCGCTCGCCGGGCATGCTGCTGGAAGCGACGGCGCTCTCTCGTTTGGCGGAGCTGCTCGCAGCTTGCGGCGGGGCGTCCGACATCGTGGCCGTGAGCGGGTATCGGTCTGCCGACGAACAGACCGATATTTATGAATCGTCGCTGCGGGAAAACGGACCTCGGTATACGGCCGCCTACGTCGCCCTGCCCGGCTGCAGCGAGCATCAGACTGGCCTTGCCATCGACGTCGGCCTGGCGGGCGGCGGCGAGCTCGACTTCATCGCGCCCGATTTCCCGGACGGCGGCGTCAGCCTCGCCTTCAAGCGGATCGCCGCGCAGTTCGGCTTCGTCCAGCGCTATTGCGCGGGCAAGGAAGCCGTCACCGGCATCGCCTGCGAGCCGTGGCATTTCCGCTACGTCGGAACCCCGCACGCCGAGATCATGGAGCGGGAAAACCTGTGCCTCGAGGAATACGTCGCGCGACTGCGATCGTTCGCGTTCGACGGCGAGCGCTTGTTGGCGGAGGACGAACGCGAACGCATCGAGATTTATTACGTGCCTGTCGAACCGGACGCTTTTGCTGACGTACCGATTCCGGCCTGCGATTACTTCCGTCTGTCCGGCGACAATACGGGCGGCATGATCGTGACGGCTTCAACCGGCAAAAGGCGGCGGTCCTTTGTCTGATAGACTCGCCAGACCGGCAATAACGGCTAAAACGGATTACCTCGGCCTGTCCTGGCTCAAATTCATAGCCGCCCTGCTCGTCATCGCCAACCATACGGGCCCGTTCGCCGTCTTCGGCTCGTCCGCGGACTTTCTGGTCGACGGCGCGCTTACAAGAATCGCCGTTCCGATCTTTTTCATGACCTCCGGCTTCTTCTACTTCCGCAAGCTGACGGGCGACCCGCTCGCCGACCGGCGCCATCTTCGGCGCTATCTCGGCAGCATCGCCAAACTATACGCCATCGCCATCCTGCTCTATGTGCCGCTCAACGTATATAACGGCTATTTCTCCTCCCCGAAGTTCGGCATCCTTTCCCTCCTGCGGGATCTGGCGTTCGACGGCACCTTCTACCACCTGTGGTACTTGCCTGCCCTGATGATCGGCATCGCCATGCTGCACGGACTGTACCGCGCGCTGAAGCCGGCCTCCGTCATGATTGTCGCCTGCTTGCTGTACGCCGTCGGACTGTTCGGCGACAGCTACTACGGCTTGATCGCGGGCAGCGGCGTTCTGACGGGATGGTACAACGGGATGTTCCATGTCTTCGACTATACGCGCAACGGGCTGTTCTTCGCGCCGGTCTATCTGGCGCTCGGCGCGTTCGTTGCCCGAAGCGAGAAGTGTCGTTCGAGCCGTCCGGCCGCGCATGCGGCGCTTTTCCTCGTCTCGCTGTCTGCGATGCTTGCGGAGGCGCTCTGGCTGCGCGAAGGCGGCATCCCCCGGCATGACAGCATGTATATTTTCGCGGTACCGGCCGCCTATTTTCTGCTGCTGCTGGCGCTCCCCCTACAAAGGACCGGCGAGCCGTACGCTGCGGGAGGGCCGGGCGTGGATCTACGTGCTGCATCCGCTCGCCATCGTGCTCGTACGCGGCGCCGCCAAAGCAACGGGACTGCAGCCATTGTTTATCGGCAACAGCCTCGTTCACTTCGTCGCCGTCTGCTTGCTGTCGGTCGCTTTGGCAGCCGTCGCCGTCCGCCTCCCTTCCCTGCGAACGATTCGGACCGCCTGGCGTCCTCGCGCCAAAGAAGCCGGGTCGGCATCGACCCGGCATTAGCGCTAGCACGAGATTGTAGAGTAACTTTTTTACCGTTACCTATTACAGCGAGGCTGTAGAGCAACTTTTTACCTTTACAGCTTCATTTGTAACGGTCCGCGAGGCTGTAGAGCAACTTTTTACCTTTACAGCGCCATTTGGAACGGTCCGCGAGGCTGTAGAGCAACTTTTTACCTTTACAGCGCCATTTGGAACGGTCCGCGAGGCTGTAGAGCAACTTTTTACCTTTACAGCGCCATTTGGAACGGTCCGCGAGGCTGTAGCGTAACTTTTTGCCTTTACAGTTGCTGGACTAGCTTGGCAACCCCGCTTCTCTTGTACCGCCGCTTCAGGCCCAACTAGTTCCAGGCGATCAGCTCAATCGCCGGGGCTTCGCCTGCTTGGGCGCCCGCGCCGGCGTCTCCTGCTTCGTCATGCACTCCGCCTCCAGCTTCATCGCGCATTCCGTCTCCTGCTTCGTCGCGCACTTCAACTCCATCGCGCACTCCGCCTCCAGCTTCGTCTTCCGGCTCGCCGGAATAGGCCGCCGCCTCCAGACTGCGGTAGGCGATCGTTCTGCGTTCCCCCGGCAGCAGATCGAAGTAGTTGTCGGAAAAGACGAAAGCGCCATGCAAATGAACGGCTTTGGCGTAGCGGTCGGCCGTAACGGTCACGCTGCCGACCCTCGGCCCGCCCGCGCGGGATTCGATCCGCAGACCCGAAGGCGCAAGCTGCATCTCCGCCGGCAGCCCGGCAAAATAGATGCAGCGGTCCTCGCCGAATTCGCCGGCAATGTCCATGATCAGCACGCGGCCGTGGTCCAGCAGCGCGTCCAGCTCCGCCGCCGGAATCGACGCCGCTTCGATCGACGCGCCCGCGCCGGCCGCGAAGTCGAACGACCTGGACCAAACCGCTGCGTCTTCGGCCAGGCTGCCCAGCGTCAGCACGCGCAGCGTCGCCGTTCCCCGGATCACCTCGGGCTTGTCGCTGCATACCCAGCAAGCGTAAGTGCCGGCTTCCTCGTTTTTTTCGATCGACGCGATGACCGGCCGTGCCGCTTTTTGGAAGCCGTAATACCCGCCCTTCGGATACCCGTAATAATCGACCAGACTCCATCCGCTCGCCGGCCAGCAATCGTTGTACATCCAGAACAGCAGACCGCCCGTATAATGCCGGTTGCGCCTGTAAGCTTCCACGGTGAGCCGGGTCAGCTCGTGTTGGACGAACGACATGCGCCGGATGTGCTCGATGGTAGACAGGGCCGGCGGCGCCAGCTTGTCGGCCAGCGTCCGAAGCGCCCGGAAGAGCGAGAAGTCCTTCAAGCCCGGGTGGTTTTTCGTATGGTATTCGAGCATGTCGAACGCCGGATCGGCCAGATCCTCTTCGTTCATCATCCGCAGCAGCGTATGAATCTCCGGCGTGCCGAACAAGGGGGAATTCAGGGCAAAAACGGCTTAACAGACCGGCAAAATAAGACCGGTAGCCGCGTAAATCCGTGTTGCGGAAAACGTCGAACATCTCAAACAGCGCGCCCGTATAGTGCGCGGTGCCGATGGTGAACGAATTGTTCGTGCTCCCCCCCATAAGGACTCGTAGGCTGAAAGGGTCTGGACGGATCGAGCGCCTTGCATAAGCTGCCCGTAATCCGGTTCGCGATCGCCTTCCCCGGATAATCGGGGTCCTCCTCGCCGGCGAACATGCCGTTCTCGTTGTCGCCGTTCCACCAGACGAGACTGGGATGGTTGCGCAGCGAACGGATCGCGCCTTCGATCTCGGCCCTCAGCGATGCCGTCCAATCCCGGTCCGATTCGGGATACGTCCCGCATGCCATCATGAAGTCCTGAACGACGACGATCCCGAGCCGGTCGCACCAGTCCCAGAACGGCTCCGGCTCGTAGATGCCGCCGCCCCAGCACCGCAGCATCGTCATGCCGGCATCGCGGGCCAGCGTGAGCAGATGCGCATAATGCGTATCCGGTACACGCGAGGGGAACGGATCGCAAGGCACCCAGTTGGCCCCCCTTGCAGAAAACAGGAACGCCGTTGACCAGCAGCCGGAAACCGCTGCCGGGGCGATCGCCGTTCGCCTCCCAGACCATGCCGTCCGGATTTTCGGCGGCGGCATCCCCAGTCGTTGCTTGCGCGCGAAGCTTCGCGGTCAACCGCGCCTCCGGGCTTCCTTCCCGGTCCGGAAGCTGCTCGATCCGAACCGTCCGGATGCCGAACGCGCGCGAACGCTCGTCGAGCAGTCCCGAGCTGCCGTACAGCTTCGCGACGAGCCTGTACTGCGCCTGATCGCCGTATCCCGCCGGCCACCAGAGCGCCGGCTCCGCCAGATCCGCCGTCAGCTCCAGCTTGCCGCCGACCGACCGGCGCTCGGCCTGCCATACGATCGAACCGGCCGGGTCCGCGATCGCAAGCGACAGCCGCAGCGGCGCTTCGGCGCGGCAACGCGTATCGACCGCGACGGCGAGAGACGCGCCGCGCGCGTCCAAGGCCTTCGTATACACAAAAAAGATCCTCGATCGCAGCCACGTCCTCGAAGACGAGACGAACGGGCCGCCATATGCCGTAGCTGACGAGCCGCCCTACCCAGTCCCAGCCGAACGTGCACTGCATCCGGCGCACGAACAGCCGCTCGTTCGTGAAGGCTGCGCCCAGACCGGCGTACGACTTGCCCGCAAGCCCTTCCGCGACCGTCCGGAACCGCACCACGAGCTCGTTCGTGCCCTCCCGCAGCAACCCCGACACGTCGAAACGGTAGCGGACGAACATGTTGTCGGTCCGGGCGAGCGGAATGCCGTTCAACGCGATCTCCGCGTACGTATCCAGCCCTTCGAATTCCAGCAGGGGACGTCCCGGCTCCATACGCTCAAGCTCGAACGTCCGGCGGTACGTCCACCGCCAATGCTCCACCCATTGGCAGTCTTCCGCTTGCTTGCGGTAGCCCGGGTCCGCGATCAGGCCGGCCTCGAGCAGATCCTGGTGCACATGGCCGGGAACCTGCGCGTCGATCGCGACGGTCGCTTCCTTTCCCGAAGGGTCTATGCCTTCGCCTTTCAGTTGCCAGGCGCCTGTCAACGCTATCGATCTTCTCATTTGCAATCTTCCTCCCCAAAAAGAGGATGCTCTCCGACGCGGACCGACGCGCAAGTCCAAGGTCCGGCGGGAGCATCCTCTTGCGTTCTTATAACCTCAAGGCAGTTGGAACACGACGGTCGGATCCGTCCCGATATCCTTCGATATATTCGGGAGCGCCGTACCGGACGTCATGCCGAACGTATACGTGCCGGGCAGCAGCTCCGTGCGGATCTCGCCGCCTGCCGTGATGCCGATCGTCCGCCAACTGCCGCCCGCATACACGCGAGCCGTGCCGCCGTCTACCGGGTTGCCGCCGGCATCCTTCAATTGGATGAGAACGCTCGCCGTCTGGAATACCACGGCCGGATCGTCGCCGATGTTCTGTGCCTTCTCCTTGTACACGCCGTCATAGGTAAGACCGAACGTATACGAGCCGGGCAGCAGCTCCTTCGTCGCTTCGCCGCCCGCGGTCGTCCCCATCGTCTGCCAGTTGCCGCCCGCATACACCTTCGCGTCGGCGCCGTTCAGCGGATTGCCCTGGCTATCCTTGAGCTGCACCTTCGCCTTTACCGTCTGGAAGACGACGGACGCGGGACCTGTCGACGTATTTTGCGTCAGTTGCTTGGTCGTGCCCAGATAAGTGACGGAGAAAATGTAGCTCCGCTCCGGCAACGCCTTCGTCACCTGCCCCGAGGCGTCCGTCGTCCCCATGTCCTTCCAGCTGCCGTCGTAATATTTGACGACGCCGCCGACCAGCGGCTGACCCGCGCTGTCCTTCAGCGAAACCGTGGTCACCGTGGCGGCCAGGCTGAAGCTGACACTCTGCTGCGTCTCGGCATTGCCTGCCAGGTCGGTCGACTTGTAAAGAATCGTATACGAGCCCTGTTTGCCGAACGGCAGCGGCGCCGTGTACGGGCTCCAGGTCGTCCCGTTATCGACGCTGTACACGGTCTGCGCGACGCTGGATTCGCTGTCCGATGCCGCAAGCGTCAGCGTAACCGGGCCGTTATACGCGCCGCCCGGACCGTCGGGCACAGGCGGATTCAGCGCGGCCGTCGTGACCGGCGGGGTACTGTCCGCTATGACCGGACGAACCTCGATATCGTCGACGTAGAAGGTTTGCACCGGACCGCTTTGTTCCGTATACAGGTACACCCGAACATCCGTTACGACTCCAGTCTCCTCGATTTTGTAGAAGCCCGATGCCTGCGTCCAGCCCCCCCCTGAGCAGCGGCGCGCTGGTGAACAAAATTTTCTGCTGCGTGACGCCGTCCAGCTTGTATTGCAGACAGATGCGGAACAGCGCAGGCTGCGCGGGTGCCGCATCCAGTTTGGCCCAGGCCGAGTAGTAGTACGTCTTCCCCTGCTCGATCGATGTGGGCATGAAGAACGACGCGTATTTGTTGTTGTTCAGCTTCGTCACCTGCAAAGACTGCGTCCCCAGGCGATGCTCCGACGTCGTCAAAGTCACGCTGGCGCTGGAGCCGTAATAAGACGAAGGAATCGCGGTGCCCTCCATGTCGGGGTTGAGAATAAGATTGCTTCCCAGCACCGCGCCGGCTGGCTGCCCGGAACCGAGCGCCACCGTCACCGCCGTCGTCGCCGTGAATCCGCCGTCGATGGCCTTGGCCGTAATATTCGCGACTCCCGTCTTCTTCGCGAACACCGTGCCGCTGATGTCTACGACGGCCACGTCCGGATTGTCGGAGTTCCAGATCAGCGCTTGGTTATTGACGCTGCTCGAGGGCTGGAACGTCGGAACGAGCGTCTTCGTCTCGCCCATGTTCATCGTCGTCGTCGGGTTGATACTCAGTCCCGTCGCATAGGTCCATGCCGGACTGGACGAGTACGTCACGAGCCTCGCCTCGACATCGTCGAGATAGTAGTCGTGGTTGGTACCGTCGATCTCCGTGTAAAAGTAAAGCAGCACATTGGAAATGGGACTGGTCTCCGCGATCGTGTAATTGCCCTGCAGCTGCGTCCATTGATCGGCGGAGAGCCCGGCGCTGGTGTAAATGATCATCTGCTTGACATTGCCGTCGACCGTATACTGCAAGCAAAGCCGCAGCGGTTCGGTGAGCGTCGGCGCCTTCGCGAGCTTCGCCCAGACCGAATAATGGTACTCCTGGCCTTGCGTGACGGCGATCGGGAAGGAAGCGCTGCCGTAACGGCTGTCCTTGACGACCTTGAGCGACTGATGGCCGCTGTGATACTGCGTGACGTCCAGTCCCAGTGCGCCGTTCTGCACGCGCGCCTGAATCGTGCTTCCTTCCATGCCGGGATCCGCGACCAGATTGGCGCCCAGCGTCGGCAGCGAGGTTGCCGTATCCAACTGCACGGAATCGATGGTGAAGCTGCCGGCCGACAACGTAGGCACGACCCGGATTTGCTTGATCGTCCCTGTCCAGGCCTCCGCGGAAGTCGTATCGAACACGTACTCGCGGAGGGTCGAATCGCTTGGCAAGATATAGGTCGTGAACGACTTGGCCGCATTCCATACGGGATCGGCATCCGTCGTATAATAGAGCTTCGCCTGCGAGCCGGTCGTCTGGTTGCCGAGCTGCACGCGAACCCGCTTGATCGTGGACGCGTCCAGCCCCAGCTGATCCGGCGATTCGACCGCAGGTTCTACCCCGCCGGATACGCCCAGGGAGGTGCCGCCGAATCGGCCGCCCAGCGCCTGTCCGCCGGAGATGCTTCCGTTCGCCGTCCAGCCGTCTCCGAATTCAAAGTCCCAGACGACGCCAGCCGGATAGATCTGGATCTTCTGCGCGGCCGCGTCCCACTTTACGGTAGCTCCGAAGGCTTGCTTGAGGTAGGAGAGCGGGACGAGCACCGTTCCGTTGGCCAGCTTCGTCGGCGCATGTTCGAGCGCGATGGACTGATTGTCCTTGAGCGCCGTCGTACTGCCGACCGTTAATTCGTAGACGCTGCCGCCCTTGACCGCGATAAACTTCTGATTCGCCGCGTCCCACTCGGACCGGACGCCGAGCTGCAGCCAGATGTCCTTGATCGGCACCATGACGACGCCGTCCTGCACGAGCGCCGGCTGGCTGAAGTTCTTCCGCTTGCCGTCGATATACAGCTTGATGTCCGTAGAATCGTCGGCGACCGCCCGGATGTAATCGATGCTGATCGTGCCGATCGCGGAGATCGGATCGATCCGGATCTGCCGGATATTGCCGGTCCAGCTCTTGTTCCGCCACATTTCCACGTAATAATCCGTGTACCCGTCGTCCTGCGGCTTCACGTAGAAGCCCATCGCCTTCGTCTCGTTCCAGTCGCCGTCCAGCTCCGTCGTGAAAAACACTCTGCCGTCGATATCGTACGCGCTGTTTTTCATCCGGATCTTGAGATAAGGCGCGTCCTCCGCCTTGATTCCCAGATGGTCTGCCGAGATGATGCCCGGGTCGGTGTTGTTGGTGGTGCCGGTGAAGGTGCCGCCCGCGACGCTCACCGTGTCGATCTGCTTCAGCACGCTCCAGCCTTCGCTGTCGCCCGGCGTGTTGAACTCCCACGCGGCGACCGAATTGGCGGATATCGCCGGTGGCGTCAAGGTGCGGTTCTGCACGACGCGCCCTTCCGGATACAGCACGTTGATCCGCGCTTTCTGCGTTGCGGTCGGCACGGCATCCGTATGGGTACTGACGCCCGCGAATACGTCGCGGATCGCATCCACGTAACCGAAGCCCGCGAGCCCTGCCGGCATGATGAAATGGCCTTCCCCGTATTCGTTCCAGTTGTCCAGCATGACGAGCTTCTTGCCCAGATTGCCCGCCGACAATGATGGAATATAGGTGTCCTTCGTCCACTGCGCCAGCGACTTGAATTCGGCCGGGGTCGCATAATACCCGGAGCTCAGCCCCCAGGCGGTATCGTCTCTGCCCATGCTGAGGCCCGG
The DNA here is from genome assembly GCF_029525575.1 of Cohnella rhizosphaerae. Classification (GTDB taxonomy): domain Bacteria; phylum Bacillota; class Bacilli; order Paenibacillales; family Paenibacillaceae; genus Cohnella; species Cohnella rhizosphaerae. The sequence goes on along the minus strand of NZ_JAPDIA010000009.1, from coordinate 610,461 downwards.
AATGACGTCCATCACGCCGGCGTTGTTTTCCAGCGTCAGCTTGAGCTTCTGAAAATCGGGATGCCCGCCGAAGGAGCCCCACGAATAGGCGTAGACGCCGTCGAAGCCCGCGGCCTTGCGGTTCTGCAGATCCTGGGCGCTCGTGCCGTTATACACGTTCAAGATGGTTAGCTCGCCGACGCCGGCATCGCGCGCCGCGTCCCGAAGATCATCCATCAAATCCTTGGCCAGCTCTTTGGTGCCGCCCGCCAGCTTGACGAATTGATCGTAGTTATAGATGGTGAACACCGGCTTGCCGTCAACCTTCAAATACCGGGGGGTCCTTAAAATAATATTCGATCCAGTAGGGGACCAGATTGTCGCGAAAATCGGCGATGTCCTTCGCCGCCGAGTTCAGGTTTTCCCACATGATGGCAAAGTGCGCCAGATTGCTGTACTTGGCATTGAAGTAGCCGTCGTCCAGCGCATCGGACAGGTAGGAATCCTTGATCGGCGCGCCTTCTCCCCCGATCGGCCTGAACCAGCAGGACATCTGGAAGTCGATGCCGTGCTCGAGCATCCACTTGATCTCCCAGTCCGCCGTCTCCGGATTGCCTTCGTCGTAGAAGCCCAGATACGGCGTCCGGTCCGGGAACGGATTGATCACGTCCCAGCCCAGATGATGCCCTTCCCGCCACATCGGGCAGCTCTGCACGCCGACGAGCTGGCTGCCGGTACTTACGACCGCCGGCGCGGGCACATAATCCGCAGGCTCCGGCGTATTCGCATAGACGAGGATATCGTCGAGCCACATCAGGCCCTTGTTCGCGGCCGAGGTGGAGAACCGGATGCCGTCGACGGAAGCGATGCCTGCCGCGATATTCACATCCGCTGCCTTCAATTTGCCGTTGATGTAAAGGTCGGCCTTGTGCGTGGCCGGCTTCAAGACCACTTTAAGGCGGTACCACAAGTTAGCCTTGTAGTCTTCGTAAATCGTCGCGGGCTGTCCGCTCGTGTCCTCATAAACCAGCTTCCCGTTCGAGGTGAACAGCTTGAGCGCCGTCGTACTGCCGCTTCTCAATTCGGCTGTGAGACCGTCGGTCTTAACCGGGATAAAAATCTTGTATTCCGCGGTCAGATCGCCCGAGATCGCGGCGAAGCTCTTCCCAAGCGTCATGCTGCCGGTCGAGGCGGACGCATCGATCTTCAGGCTGTTGACGTCCGGTTTCGGGGCGCTGAGCATCTGGGCGACCTGGATCGTGCCTCCGTTAAGGACGGCCGTCCAATCCTGCGGCAGGTTGCCCGATTCAGGGGTCACCGACAGCAGCCTTTCGTTGACCGCGTAGCCTTTGTAGATATGAAGCGGCGTAAAGAAGAAGTCGCCCGTCGAAGCGACGCCCGTCGTCAGTTGGAAGCGATTCAGCGCGGACACCGCGTTCGCGAAATTTTGGGCGCTCGCCCGCAGGATGCCGTTGACGTAGACATCCGCCTTTTGCGTGGACAGATTCGCAATCACCTTGACGCCATATTCGACATTGGCCGAATACGCCTGCAGGGTCACCGTGCCGCCTCCGGACGTCTCCAGCACGAGATTGCTCCCGCTGGCGCTGGTCGCGATGCTGACGCCGGGCGTGTTGTCGCCCAGCAACTGCCAATGCAAGCCATTAATGACGCTAAACGGCTTGAATCGAAACTCCATCGTCAGCGTCCCTTCGCTCTGGGCCGGAAACTTGCGGCTCATCGAGACGGGAAGCTTCGTACTGGCATCGCTGATTTTTAACGTGTTGTTATAAATGCTCGTCAGCGCGCCGCCCGCGGCGCGGATGTCCCAGCCGGACGGCTGGCTCTCCCCCGGCACCAGGTTGGACAGAAACGCAAAGTCTTCGTCCACCAAATATCCGGCTCCCGCCGGCGCGCTGTCGGCCGAGGCGGAGCGCGGCGCGGCCGCCAAAAAGAAAACGCATACAAACGCAATCGCGCAAAAAGCGGTCCAGCCGTTCTTCATTGAGCGCATAAATGAAGATTCCCCCTTTGCTTGGTTATTAGAGGCAGACGCTTATTCATAAAGGCGGCCCGACTTTCTCCAAGCTGGGCCGCCTTTGCAAAACCGTTCGTTTAGCTGTTATCCGCCTTCCAGGCATCGAACTGCTTTTGCGCTTCGGCCATGATCTTGTCCATGCCCGCCGCATCCAATCGTTTTTGAAGATCGGTATAGTAGCTCTCGAAGTCCGGCATCGAGCCGGTCGTCAGAATCGGATTCGATTCCTTCTGGATGGCGCTCACCTGCGCGATCTCCGTCTTGACGGGCTCCGGATTGAAGATGAAGCCGAGGATGCCCGACGCCTTGCCGTTATCGTTGTTTTTCTTCATCTCCTGAAGCGCTGCGGTGGAGTTCCAGTTCGAATCCCATTGATCCCACAGCGGGCCGAGCCAGTTGTGCCAGATCGCCCAAGTCTGATCCGCGCCGGTCGTCGCTTCGATCGTCGGGTTGTCGTCCTTCACCGTGCCGGACTTGACCGTATAGTTTTTGCCCTCGACGCCGTAGGCCAGCGTATTCAGCAGGTACTTGTCGCCCCAGATCTCGTTGAGCAGCATCATCGCCCGCTCGGGGTTCTTGGAGGTGGCGCTGATCGCCGTCGCGGCGGAGGTCATCGAATTGGTCGAGATCGTCGGGTAGCCGGCCAGCGTCTCTACCGTCGGGAAGCCGTACGTCGCCGTCGACTTCGATCCGTCCTCCGTATAGCCGCCCGAATCGCGCATGACCGCGTACTTGCCCGACTTGGCTTCGGCCAGATAGTCCGTCTTGATGGCCGCATCCTTGGCAATATAGCCTTTTTTTGTAAAAGTCGTTGATCGTCTTGTAGTTCTCCTTGTTCTCGGGCACGCCCAAAATCTTGACGATCTTTCCGTCCTTCTCGCTATAGGAGATGCCCGGCGTGATCGTCGTATAGTCGTACAAGGTGACGCCCGCCGCGGTACCGTTCGCCGTAGCCAGGAGCGGAATCATGCTCGGCTCGTTTTTCTTGATCTCGGCCAGGAACGGCTCCAGGTCCTTGATGCTCTTGACGCTCTTGTAATCGAACTTGTATTTCTCCACCATATCCTTCTTGAAGACGTGCGCGCCGGCCGGCGCGTACGGCGTTTGCGCGGGAATGGCCATGATCTTCCCTTTATACGTAACGGCCTTCCAGGCGCGAGGGTCGACCTTCGCCAGAATGTTTTGGCCGTACTTTTGCAGCAGCTCGTCGAGCGGCAGGAACGCGCCCTTTTGAACGTTGTCGCTGATCCGGTTGGAGGCATACGTGGAAAAAACGATGTCGTAAGGCTCGCCTGCAGCCGAGATGAGCTTCATCTTGTCTTCCCAGCCGGCATTGTCGATCAGGTTGAGATGCAGCTCCGCGTTCAGCTTTTCCTTGATGACCTTGTTCGCTTCCGCCTCGACGGCGGCTTGATCCTTCATATTGTCGATCGGCTTCGGCATGTACCAGCTGAGCTTGACGAAGTCCTTGGTATCGGCTCCGGTATCCGCCGGCTGCGAAGCGGGCGCGCTGGCGCTCGGGCTGGCGCTTGGACTCGCGCTCTCACTGGCGCCGGCGCTTGCGGACGGGCTCGAAGCGCCCTCTTCCTTCGAACTGCAACCGCTTACGATCATGGCCGCCGCCAGCATGGCGGACGTCCCCGTTCCAATCCATCTTGCCTTTTTCCTGCTTGTCGGACTCACTTGGATTGCCTCCCTTGTATATGCCTTTCATTTATAATCAGCAGCCGTAAGCTCAAAAGACTCACGGCTGTAATTATCACCCTTTGACCGAGCCTACCGTCAAGCCCTGTACGAAATATTTCTGAAAGAGCGGGAACACGAGCAGCATCGGACCGGCCGCCAAAATACACATGGCCATTCTGGCGCTTAAGGAGGGCACAAGCATGCCCGGTTTGACCAGTCCGTATTGAATGGCTTCAGCCGAATTCAGATACTCCATGTTTTTCAGCACGCGAATGAGCAAGTATTGCAGCTTCATCAGGTTGTCGTGCTCGACGTAAAGCAGCGTCAGCCACCAGTCGTTCCAATATTGAAGGGCGAAGAACAAGCCCAGTGTCGCCAAGGCCGGCTTGGAGATCGGGATGACGATCTGCGCGAAGATACGCAGCTCGCCGGCGCCGTCGATCTTCGCCGATTCGATGACCGCCTCCGGGATTGTCTGGAGGAAGCCTTTCATCAGCAGCACGAACCAGCCGCTGATCAGATAGGGCAGGATGAGCGCGAGAATGTTGTTCTTTAACCCCAGCCACTTGACCATCAGAATGTACGAAGGAACCATCCCGCCGTGGAAGAGCATCGTAAAAAAGATGAAGAAGGCGAGAAACGACCGGAAACGGTAGTCCTTGCGGGATATCGCGTAAGCGTAAGTCGTCGTCACCCACATCCCGACCAGGGAGCCAATGACGGTCGTCGCGATCGTGACGAAGTAAGACTGGAACAGCACCTTGGGCTCGTGCAGGATGACGCGGTAGGCGTCGAACGTAAAGTTTTTCGGAATAATGGAATAACCGAACTTGACGATATCGTTCTCGCTCTGGAACGACGTGCCGATGATGACGAGAAACGGAAACAGGCTGGCGACGCACAGAGCGATGAATACGAGGTGAATGAACATCTTCCCGGCGGTCGGTCGACGCCGCAGGAGGGTCGTGACGGAATCGTTCATGGCTGCGCTCCTTAGAAAAGAGAATTTTCCGGATTGATTTTTTTTGACGATGTAGTTCGTCGCGAGCACCAGACAGAAGCCGACGATCGACTGGAAGAAGCCGGCGGCCGACGCCATTCCGATGTCGCCCATGTCGATCAGCGACCGGTAGACGAACGTGTCGATGACGTCCGTCGTCTTGTAGAGCAGGGACGAATTGAGCGTCACGTTGTAGAACAGGCCGAAGTCGCTGTAGCAGATGCTGCCGATCTGCAGGATGACCATCATGATGACGATCGGCTTGATCATCGGCACCGAGATGGAGATCGCCTGCCGGATCTTGCTCGCCCCGTCGATCTTCGCCGCGTCGTAATATTCGGAATCGATGCCCATCAGCGCGGCGTAGTAGATGACCGAGCCGTAGCCGAGCCCCTTCCATACGGCGGCCGCCACCAGAATGTAAGGCCAGTACTTGGGATCGCTGTACCACAGAATCGGCTCCTCGCCGAGCGACACGAGCACGCGGTTGATGACGCCGTAATCCATGTCGAACAGCGAGCGGAAGGCGAAGCCCGCCACGACCCAGGAGATGAAGTAAGGGATAAACAAAATCGTCTGATACGCTTTGACGTACCGGCGGCTAAGCTCGTAGAGCAGCAGCGCGATCGTCACGGACAGCGTCGTACCCAGCACGATGAAGGTCATATTGTAGAGGAGCGTATTTCGCAGCACCCGGTAGAGCACGTCCCCGTTGAACAGGAAACCGAAGTTGTCGAAGCCGACCCAGGGGCTGTTCCAGATGCCCAGATTGTAGCGGTAGCTCTTGAAGGGAAGGAGCATGCCGTACAGCGGCACGTAGTTAAAAAGGATGATGAGCAAAAATCCCGGCAGCGCCAACATCGATAATCCGAAGTTTTTTTTTGATCGCCCTGATCATGTGTCCTGCACTTCCTTTTCGCATTGCTTGTCGTGTTAAGCCCAACTTTAGGCGCGGGAAGCGGGAATGTATATTTTAAAAACGGTATTTTCCTGCAAAAACATGCATGAAAGCGCGCGATTGGAGCAATTTGCGAAATCACGAACGGCTCGCAAAAGAAAGCGCCAGCAATGCTCTCGCAATCGATTCGTGCAGCAGTCGCGCATGAGCGGCGGTCAATCCTCGTCCCCGCTCTCTCTCCCGCACTCGACCGCTTGAACACCTGCACGCACGGATTGCGGAATTGCGCCAACTTCTCCGGCGCAGACCGGCAGCGGAGGCGCTTGGACGTCGCCGCGCCTTTTCGTCATTCGTTTATTGGAGGGATAACCGACGAATGTCTGCAAGGCGCTGTACAACGTTACTTGGCGGGACTGCGGCGCAGTCCGGGTGAGGCGGCGATGAACCCGCGGCTTATCGTTTGCTGATCACGCGCAGTAGATGGACCGTGGAGACCTTATTCTTGCTCCTATCGCGATTGGCGACTTTCTTGCGGACCCAGTAGCCGTTGTTGCGGGATTGTCGGTCACTTTTAGCCACTTTTAGCCCTGACTCGAGCTAATAAGGTCCCTCCAGTCCGATACGATCGCCAGGGGGGACCGTTTTAATTAGAAATAACGCCGCCTGTGTCCGCCGACCCTGGCTGACTGGCATTAACGGCTCCGCAGCCTCGTTCGCGCCAACCAAAAAAAACGAGTCCCGCACCGCTTCCGGCGCAAGACTCGCTTCTTGGCTAACCTTCTAAATCTCCTGAACCTCGATCCCCATCATTCCCGCGGTGCGCTTGATCTCAGCAGCCTTGCGGCCGACGCCCAGCGCGAAGTGATGGGTGGGACCGGCGCTGCACCACTGTTCGACGAACGCCGCGACCGGACGGCCGAAGCTGCAGCGCGTGTTGGTGTTGCCGGTTTGCGGAATCGGCCCCTTGATCGACTCCCCTTCGGCGACGATCATCTTGTAGCGGCCCTGCGCCGTCTGCCCGATGCTGAGCAGCGTCACCGGCCCGGCCTGGATGCTGAATTCGACGCCGATCCCCGAGCCGCGCTTGCCGTGGAACAGCTCCAGTCCCCGGATGACCGGACGGTCGTCCGCGATCTTGATATTGTGCGGGCCGTCGTGGCCGACGAGCACGATATCGTCCTTGAAGTCGCACGGGTGCAGCTCGGCAAAGGAGCCGCCCGCCTCGAGACGGTCCATGATCAGCATCGCCGCGCAGGTCTTCAGGTCCGCTTCGCCCGCTAGCGGGATGCCCTTGCCGGTAAGCAAAGAATTGCCGAGCACCATGTTCGCGCCGATCCGCTCGTACTCGTTGTCGTCGAGTCCCTTGTAATAGTAGGCGAGCCCCGTCAGGCCGAAGGCGTCCACGAGCTTGTCGAGACCGACCGCGACCTTGGCGGACCAGGCCAGATCCTCGGACTTGATCGGCCGCGTGACCGGATCGATGAACGGATCGGAGACGGTAAACACGCCGTGGATCTCCTCCAGCTTTTCATCGATCTCCCGCTGGGTGGCGCCGTTCACGGCCTTGGCCAAATCGCACATCTCGAGCATCTGCACGTGCGAGCCAAAAGTCGCCGTAAAGGCCGTCGGATCGCTATTCATGTCGTACATGCCCTCGTACGTATGTCCGAGGTAGCCGATCCGCGCGTACTTGAACGCGCGCCGCGCGTTGGCCGCCCGGCACCAGGACCGTACCTCGGCCATGGCCGAAGGATCGTCGTACAGCGTGCCGACGACCATGCCGGCAGCCGGTCGCCCCGCCCGTACGAGCACGCCCCCGATCTCGGGCAGCGAACAGATGTTGTCGTTGGCCAGCTGCATGTAAGTGGTCGTGTTCGTGTAGTCCAGACGCTGCCTGGGCTGCAGCGCCACGAGCACCGTCGGCACCGACAGGCCCAGGATCGGCGTTGCCGCCGTCGAGGACGTGACGTACGTGCTGAGAAAGACGAACAAAAAAGTCGACATCCTGCTTCTTCAGATGCTCGGTCGCCGCGAACGCCTTGTCCACCGTATCGACGAAACCTGCGCCGACGACCTCGACATCCATCTCGCGCACCCGGTTTTCAAATTCCTGTCCGTAACCGGCGAGCTCTTCGCGCAGTCCAGGGAATTGCTCCCAATAAGGCTCGTGCCCCACCGTCATGACGCCGACGCGAGCGCGCGCGCGCCGGAAATGATTCACCATTCGTTAACGCCTCCTCTTGATCTATACCGCTCCTTTCTATCGTAGAAAATCCCGGCGGAACGAACAATGAAGCCATCCATTTATTTATAAACGATTCTACGATTAAAATAAAAAAAGTAATCTGGAGAAACGAAAACATCCCGACATTCCATCTAATCAAAAGTTATAAAAGCGGATTCAGACGTTCACATTCGATTAGAATAATATTACGGCGCCTGTTATACTAGTACAGCATGTCGAAAATCATCAATCGATTAAATTGCAGGATCTTTACCTCAAACACGCTCTTCAGCGTCGCGGGCCGGTCCAAAAGTTGCTGTAAAGGCAAAAAGTTACTCTACAGCCTCGCGGCACGGTCCAAAAGGTGCTCTAAAGGCAAAAAGTTACTCTACAGTCTCGCGACACGGTCCAAAAGGTGCTGTAAAGGCAAAAAGTTACTCTACAGCCTCGCGGACCGGTCCAAAAGTTGCTGTAAGGGCAAAAAGTTACTCTACAGCCTCGCGAACCGGTCCAAAAGTTGCTGTAAGGGCAAAAAGTTACTCTACAGCCTCGCGAACCGGTCCAAAAAGGTAAACGAACTACCTTGCACTTTTGCGCGATAGATCGCAAGAGTTCGCCATATCAGCCTTAGATGAGCACTTTTTTTGCAAGGCAGCGAGCGCTAGGAGCATGTTTCGAGAGCGGGGAAGCGTGATGTATTCGATATAAAGGGGGAAAGCGGTCGATGATCGAACCGGTGGCGATTTATTACGAGCATTGCGAGCCGGGGTGGCTCGTGCCCAGATCGCGGACGAACAACCATATTGCCGTGCTCGTGACGGAGGGGAATGTCGTATTCGACACGGAGCAGGGAAGCTTCGCGTTGAGCCGGGGGGACATGCTGTTCATGCCGAAGGGTCTCGAACGCCGCGCGTCCCATTCGTCCGAGGCGCCGCACGAGATGTACGTCGCGCATTTTCAGCATGCCGGGGAGGCGGAAGGGCTGCCGCTATGGACGGCGCCGCAGGCGCGCGTCGTCAAGATCCACAACTACGACTATGTGCGGAACCGCTTCGCCGCGCTTGTCCAGTATTGGCTCCGGCAGTCCCCCTTCCGGCCGGCGCTCTGCCATGCCGCGCTGCTGGAGCTGCTCGCGCTGTTCGCGGAGACGTCCGAATCGGCCGCTTCGCAAGGCGCGGCATCGGGTCTCGTCTATCGGCTGGAGGCGTACATCTTGCTCCACTACCGCAGGACGATCACGGTAGGCGAGCTCGCCGCGCACGTCGGCAAGACGCCCAACTATATCAGCGCGCTGTACCGCCAATCGACGGGGCGCACGCTGACGGACTACATGCAGCAGATTCGGATCGCGGCCGCCTGCGACTTGCTTCTGACTTCGCAGATGAACATCGGAGAGATCTCCGATTACCTCGGCTTTTGCGAGCAATCCTACTTCAATAAGGTGTTTAAAAAAATAACCGGCACCCTGCCTTCCGCATACGTGCGGCACAAGGTGAACCGGTCGGCGACGGTCGGTAACTGTCGATGAAGCGTAACGCTTAGTTGATTTGGTTCGCTTTTCGCTGGAGCGCGTATTCCTTCGGCGTCATCTTGTACTTCTTCTTGAACAGACTGAAAAAATACGTTTCGTTCGTAATGCCGACCTTCTGCACGACCTCGTAAACGCTCAGATCCTCCTGGATGAGGAGCTCCGCCGCCTTGGTCAGCCGGACGCCGTTGATCAGATCCGCGATCGACAGCTGCGTCGCGTCTTTATAGATCTTGCTCAAGCTCCGCGTCGAAATTTTCATCATCGAGGCGATCGAAGACAAGCTCAGGCCGGGATCCTGATAGTTGCGATGGACGTACTCCGTCACCGCGTCCACGACAAAGTAGTTGAGCGCATCGGGATCCTCGGCCGTCTCCTTGTTGAACGAATCCCGCAGGCCGCCCCAGACGATGCGCTCGATCTCGGCCATCGTCTCCTTCTCCAGGACATGCCTGCCGATCGAAACCTTCTGAAGCGAGGGCGCCGGCGTCACCTTCGCCTTCTCCAGCGCCTCGATCGCCGCGTCCGCGAGACGGAGAATCGAGATCAGCGCATTGTGATAGTTCAGCGCCGCTATCTCCTCGAACAGGCTCGCCAGCACGTCTTTCATCGCGGACACGTTCCCCGACTTGATCGTCTCCACAAGCCACGTTTCCAATTCCTTGGAATAGGTCGTCTTTTTGTTGTCCGCGCGCCCCCGCAGCCGCTCCTGCGTGATGACGGAGCCGTGGCCCAGCTGGAGACGGTACATCGACTGGTCCATCGCTTGCGTATACAACGCGTGCAAGCCGCCGAGCGTCTCCGTCTTGGCGCTGATCGAAGCGGTGAAGGTCACTTTGAAAAAGCGGGAAAAATGGTCCTGCGCCTCCGCCAGATACGCCGCGAGCCCGTCGAGCCAGCCGGCGTCCGTCTCGGGCACGCCGACGATCAGCAGCACATGATCTTCCTTCATGTCGATGCCTTCGTTCGCATACTTGACGGCCACGATCTCGGAGGCGATGTTGATGAGGGCGAACCGGATCGTTTCCTTGTCCTTGGCGGAGAAGCGCTGCTGGAATTCCTTGTAGTTATCGATCTTGAGCAGGCAGACCGCGTACGCGCCCGACAGCGGCAGGGCGATTCTCGTCTCCTCGAACAGAGGCGCCAGCTCGGCCGCCGGGATGGAGAAGCGCTCCGCAAGCAGCCGGCTGAGCCAGTAATGCTTAATGACGTCTTTATACCGGTCTTTTTCCTGGTAAAAGATATGCAGCTCTTCCATCGATTTTTGATAGACCGTATTCAAGTATGAAATCTCGTCGACGCCTTCGGCTTCGGTCTCGACCGATCTGCCCGGCCTGTTTTGCCTCACGACGTTCACCAAATTGCCGATCGGCCGGTAGATCGTCCGGGAGATGAGGATCGAGACGCCGAGCGCCAGCAGCAGGGCGATCAAGGTAATGAGCAGAATGCTGGTCCGCAGCCTGTCGATCGATCGGTATACTTCGAGGACCGGCTGCGTTTTGAGCAGCGTCATCCCAGCGTCGTCGACGTTCGTATACGTGATTAAATACGGCTTGCCGCCGTACTTGCGTTGAAAAAAAGCCTTCCTCATCGGCTTCGGGGTGAGCGGCTCGGTAAGCCGCCAAGTCGCCTTTAAGCCGCTGCATGATTTCCCGGTCGCCCGTGCCGTCATCCAGGTATTCGCCGGCTTGATCCATGATAAAGATGCTGTCGCCTTTGCGCTCGTCGATCATATTGATCTGATTGATATTGTCGAGCAGCCATTTGGATCGGACATTCACGATGATGACGCCGTCGGGCTTCAGATCGTCCGCCGAGGTCTCGTACATCACGTAGGAAAACACGTACTCGGGCTCGGTCTTCCCGTTCACCAGCTTCTCGATGTTGCGGAAGATCGGCTTCATCTGGGGCAGCAACCGGTCCGAATCGTACAGCGCGCTCAGCAGCTTGTCTTCGAAAAACAGAGGTCTGCCTGCGTTGTACGTCTGGTCCAGATTCCGGTTATAGATGGTAAGAGAATGGATATACGGATTGGCCGACGTGACGGCGCTGGTCACTTTGTTCAGCCGGTTGGCGACCTCGACCATGTTTTCCTGCCTGGCGTACATGACCGCGGCTACGTCGCTGTTCAAATAAAGCGATTGACAAAGGCTGGCGATCGACTGGTCCATGAACGCCATATTGTATTTGACCTGATACAATATTTTCTGGTTGGAGGCGTACTCGTTTTTGACGAGCAGCTTCCGGGCATTGAAGTAGACGACGGCGGACAGCACGACGACGATGAGCAGAATCGCGACGCCGATCCATAAGAGCATTTTTATATAATAGGCTTTGGCCCCGAATCGCTTCATGCTGGCGTCTCCTTTGTTCGGCTTTATGCCTGTCAATGCCGAAGAGGACCGGCATTCGCCGGCCTCTCGCTTTTTTGAAATGACGGTCTAGCGGCCAAGCCTGTCCGCCAGCGCGTGCAGGTTGTCCAGGCTGATCTTTACGCTGTCCATGGCCTCGCCTTCGCAAATATCCTGCTCCACGACGTACCATTCCACGCCGCTTTGCTCTCCCCAGAGGAGCAGCGGTTCGAAATCGATGATGCCCCTGCCGATCTCGGCATACGTTCTGCGTTCGTCGCCGGTCATGTCCTTCAGATGCATCGTCGGCATGCGGCCGCGATACGGCGCGATGAAAGCTGCCGGGTCTTTTCCGGCTTTGCTCACCCAGTATACATCAATCTCCGCCAATACGGCATTGTCCGGGGACGGATCGAGCAAGTACGACAGCGCATCGCGTTCGCCGACGCGCGTCTCGAATTCGAAGGCATGGTTGTGAAAGGCGACCGTGAACCCCTCGTCCCGCAGCTCGGACGCCGCCGCGTTCAATTCCTCGCGCAGCCGGATGTAGCCCTGCTCGTTGCGCCATTCATGCGGCACGGACGGGCAGATCAACCGGTTCGTGCCGAGCTGCCTCGCCTCCGCCTTGACGCGCTCCGGCTCGGCGCGCAGACGCTCGACGGAGATATGCATGCCCGCCGTCTTCAGCCCCGCTTCGCGGAGCACCTCCGCGATCTCCTCGGCCTCGCGGCCGTGCAATCCGGCCGTCTCGACGCCGGCCCAGCCCATACGGCCGAGCGCGCGGAGCGTCGCGGGAAAATCTTGCTCGCATTCCTTGCGCAGCGTGTACAGCTGCACGGCAAATTTGCGCTTCAAGCGGACTCCTCCTTTATTCTACCAAGTAATCTCGATCGCGCCGCTTATCTTGTTCAGCACGAGCCGGTCGTGGCGGATGCAGTCCGCCAAGTCCAGAAACGCAGTCTCGCCTCGCACTTCTACGCGGCCCGCGCGCAGGCTCGCCAGCGGCGGGAATACCGTCACCTCCGCGTCCCGCAGACCGGCGACGAACAGCATCCGCTCCGAGCTCTTGTTCGGCGTCGGACCCGGCGCAAGCTCCCGGCAAGAGACGGACGTCGTCTCGTGCTGATTGACGAAGACGCGGCATTCGTCGTGAAAGGTGCGGTTCGGCCGATAGGCTGCGGCGCCTTCTCCCGTCCGCGTCGTCTGGCCGATCATCGCGGGCACGCCTTCGGGAAAGCGCAGCCGAAGGGTGACGGACGTGTCCTGACGGCAGCCCGTGAAGAAAAAGCCGTTATCGCGGCGCGTGACGAACAACAGCGCCGGCTTGTCCGACTCCGCCGCCTTGGACTGCAGGAGCTCGTAGCCGAACTCGGCGAGCAGCTGGCGGGACAGCGCCGAGATATCCTTGAATCGCTCGGGCTGGCGATTCGGCAGATGGGACACGCCGCCGGATTCGAAGGGCAAGGAGCCGCGGATCCAGCCGATCTTCCCGCCCTTCCATTCCGGCCGTTCGCGCGTCAGCGCCAGGACGCGCACCCGATCGCCCTGTCTGCCCGTCGCGCATACCTTCGTGCCCGAATCGTCCGCGTCGCCTAGCGCCTCGCCGATCGCGCCGCCGCCGAGCAGCGGATCGTGCCTGAATACGGACGAGATCGTCGCCTCATCGGTTATAACATCCTGCGGCAGACCGCTGGAAAGCGCGATCTCGCCCGCTATGCCCTCGTCCTGACGAATGTTCAGCAGCCGCTGCAGCTCCGCGTCGAGAACGCTGCCGTAGACGATCGCGCGGCCGCCCTCCCGGACGTAAGCGGCCAATCGCTCGGCGCGCTCCCCCCGTCAGCCAGGAGGCCGGCGTCCATAAGATCGTATCCCGCAGCCTGCCGCGCGCCTCGCCGGTCATCGCTTCGAACGCGTCCGTGCTCAGCACCGTGTTAAGCGGCAGCCCCTCGTTCACCGCGTTGCGCACGAACCATTCCTCGAAAAAGACGGCTTTGGCCGCTTCGGCCGACCGTTCCACGGAAGCGTGATACTCGCTGAACGGATACAGCCAAGTGAGCAGGCCGGGCTGGTCGGGAAAATCCCGGATCGCTCGCCGCAAGTGGGGAATCACCTCCGCGGGACAATCCGCGTTCAGCTCGCCCTTCTCCGTATCGATCGTCAGCAGCTCGATAATGCCCGGATTCTCAAGCTCGCCGTCGGCATTCACGCGGGCGACCGACAGCGGGCAATAAATATCGTGCGGCTCCCGGTCGTACAGATCCCACCAGGGATTTTGCCAGAACCAGGGGTCGTTCGGGTAGAAGCGGTACGGATACGTTTCTCCCGGCAGGACCGCGATGCGCGACATATAGGAGGCCACTTCCAGCCCGAAGTCGAAGTTCAGCGCGCCCCAAGGCGAATTCGGAGGCGGCAGCTCGATATATTTTCTGCGGTACATCTCCTCCAGCGGAATGAAGTCCTTGGCCAGATCCATGCCCGTCCCGAAGTTCGTCCCGCGCACCTCCGTGCGGTAACCGGGACATTCCCGCTTGAAATGCTCCCAGAACGAGAGGGTCCGGTCCGCGACTTCCCGGTAGTCCGCCGTCGGCATCGACGTGCCGTCGTAATTCGCGCCCAGGTACGTCCAGGGAAAATAGGAGAAGCCGAAGCCGTTCGAAAACCAAATGTAATCGAAGCCGAGCGCCGGGAGGAAGCTGGCGCACTGGCGGCCGAGAAATTCCCCGAACGGGGTGCCCTCGGGAATGCCGTCCGGGTAAGCCGCATAGGCGACCGTGTCCGCATGAAGCTCCGACCATGTGCAGACGACCGTATAATCGGCCTTCAGCGCGACCTCCCGCCCCCCCCAGCTTCGCGCGATTGATCTCAGGGTGCCGTTGATATTTGAAGTCGGAGTAGGCGAACTCGGGTCCAGCGTCGAAGGTGGCGCCGACTTCCATCGCGATGCCGAACCGGTCGCGGGCGATCCGCTTGAACGCCGCGACGATCGTCCGCAGGTTATCGTATGTAATCTCGCAGGCATCGGGCCTGTACAGCTTGGCGATCCGGGGATCGTTCGGCACGATATGTCCGAACCGATCCTCGTTCGCAAAGCCGATATAGCGCCCCCCACTCGATGTTGCGCTCCCCGTTGCCGTCCCAGTCCAGTATCTCGCTGCCGTCCGCCACCCACAACAGCATCGAGCAGCCTTCGGCCATGCCGATCAAGGGCAGCCACTGCCGGATCGCTTCTTCGCAGACCGCTTCGATCGCCGGCAGCGCCATGCTTGTAAATGGCTTTAAACTCATCTCCAGCGTCACCCGCCGGAGTTTCTTGTCCGTCTCGGACCGGCTCATTCGATCAGCCCTTCCTTTATGCTTCTACTTATGCTTCAACGATGGGACGCAGCAGTTCGGCCAGCACGGGCCGAAGCCGGCCCGCGATGCGGTCGTAGCCCAGATCCGAAGGGTGGATGCCGTCCGTCGTGCAATCCTGGTCCGCCTCGCCGAGCAGCGCCGTACCGTCGAAGAAGTGAACGCGATCGTCGCCCGCCAGCCGCTGCCGCTCGACCTCCTCCCGCTGGAGCCGTCCGCGCTCGGCGCGGCGGGCCGCCGCGTCAACGTCGAAAGCCTCCCGTGCCATGCGAATCTGCGACAGGACCAGAATCGGCACGTCGGGATGGCGGCTGCGGTAGATGCCGATGAACGCAGGCAGCGTTTCCTTCAGATGCTCCGTGCTCGGCGTATTGGCTTCATAATCCAGAATAAGCAGGGCCGGATTGTCGATCTGACCGATCAGATGGGCAAGCTCGGGCTCCCCCCTGCGCATTGCCGGAAAATCCGAGATTGACGAATTCGAGCGGGAACATCCGGCTTAAAATATTGGGATAGGCCATGCCGGGACGGGTCGCGCAGGCGCCGTGGGTGATGGAGGTGCCGTAGAGCAGCACCTTCTTGTCGGTAGGAAAGCCCGGGAACTCGGCGATGTTCGATGCCGGTTCGACGCCGACCCATAGCGCCTCCATGCCTTGATACAAAGGCAGATTCAGCGTGATGTCCCGCAGTCCGCGCGGAAGCGTCTCGAACAGGACGGAGACATACTCGGTTTGGGTAAAGTCGAATCGCGTCGTATTGATGTACTTTTGATCGCCGAGCCCGCCGATATAACAATCGATCCCGCATTGGCCCGTGGCCGCCAGCTGGTACATGCTGTACTTGTCCGCCAGCTTCACCCGCACGTACAGCCTTGGTGAATCCGTCCTGAACCGGACCTGCACCCCTGTCGTAAAATTGGCCAGCCGGTCCACTTCCGGTCGAATCGGGTGGCTCGGCCGGAGCGGCAGCCTCCGGAAGACGCCGTCCTGCGCCAGCCACGGAAGTCCGGTCACGCGAAACGGCGAGCCCGGCACGGGCAGCCAGCTCAGCTCCGGCAACGCTTGGTCGCCCACTCTCATATTCGCGTCCGCTTGCCTGTCGTCGCGCGGTTTCTTTTCGCTCATCTCAAACCTCATTGCCGATCGCTTCCATGATCATTTTGACCACCTTTAAGTCTTGCCGGTAGTCCTCCGGCGTCGTTTTCGGCGTCAGGCCGTTCGCGACGACCTCGTAGAAATATTCAAGTTCGCACGTATACGCGTCCTTGTACGTCGGACGGACGACCGTCTCCGCCAGCGAATCCCCGATCGTATCCCGAATGCGCAGCGTCGTCGGCAATTGCCGCAAATACGGCGTATCGTACTGAACGAGAACCGACCGGCGCTCGCCGTACACTTCGATATGGGCGTCGAACCGTCCCTGCTGGTCCACGCCGGTCTCGAACATGACATCGAAGCCGTCGTATTCCAGAATGGCGTTCTTGAATCGGCCGCCCTGCCGGGAGGAGGCCGCCTTCACGCGCAGGGGCATGCCGAGCATCTCCCGCATCGCCGAGAAGTCGTGGCTGTTCAAGCCCAGCAGCAGACCGTACGCGGCATACGCTTCGGCGGAGGCTTCGCCGATGGCTTCCTTCATCAGCCTTGCGTTTCTGTCCTTGCGATCCTGGACGGCCTCGGCCGGCAAATCGCCGAATCGGTGCACATGAATGCCCGACTGCCCGGTGAAAAAAGCATTCGGGCCGATCATGTCGCGCACTCGCGCGTAATTGATCGGTCCCAGCGCCTTCACTTCCTCGAGCGCGCGCATGTACGCCGGCGCGAATCTGCGCATATAGCCGACCATGACCTGAGCCTGCGACGCGTCGCGCGCAAGGATGATTTGTTCGGCTTCCGCGTCGCTTATGCACATCGGCTTTTCCACGAATACGTGAACGTTCTTTTTCAGCGCGGCCACCGCGCATTCGGTGTGGTATTCCATGTTATTCAGCACGAACACGGCGTCCATGTCGACGCGGTCCAGCATCTCCGTAGCGCTGGCGTACAAATGTTCAACCCGGTGCTTTTCCCCCATCAAGGCAAGTAAGCCCGGAGAGACGTCGCAAAGGGCGACGAGCTCGAAGCGATCGGGCATCGACTGCAATATCGGCAAATGAATGATTTGGGCGATCTCGCCCAATCCGATCATGCCGACCTTTAGTTTCTTCATCTCGCAATCTCCTTCGGAACGAATGCTGCGCGCTAACGCTCTGTATCCTGATATTGTCTCGATCTCGCGTCCCGCGGTTCTCCGCCGGCGCGATGCAGCTTGCGCCGCTGCCGCAACCTAAATCTAGCGTCCCGCTCCGGGCTCTGTACACTTCAATTTGCGTCAATTCATGCGATTTGGTGCACGACGGAAAGAAAAGAGAGGAATTGCCTGAAAATCAAATGGCTCGCAGCGGGTTGCTGTCTATGATTCAAGCTGCTCATAGCCGCGTGGCGGCGAGTTAGCCGGAGAAACCGTGCTACTTGGACAGATGGGGCTGTGGGGTGGCGAGTTAGCCGGAGAAACCGTGCTGCTTGGACGGATGGGGCTGTGGAGCGGCGAGTTACCCGGAAAAACCGTGCTACTGTGGCGGATGGGGGATTGGGGCAACTGCACTCAGGCAAATAAGTGTCAAAACGCATGTATTTCACGGATTCAAGCCGTTGCCAGGAAAATAAGTGTTAAAAGGCAATTAATTTCCAAGATCCCGACGTTTTCAAGATAAAGCGGAACCATTAACTGCTTTTTAACAGTTATTTTCAACAGTCAAAGATAATCAGGCAAATTAATTGCTTTTTAACCATTATCGCCCGTTGCTCTAGTGATATGAATGTAAGCCAAGCGCGCCGGATCGGCGTCGACCCGGCGCGCTTATGAGGAACGAGGCTTGCGCCCCTACTTGGTCAACGGCAACCGCACCTGAAACGCCGTGCCGCCCGCTCCGCTGGACGCGGAGATCGCGCCGCCGTGCAGCTCGACGATGTTTTTTGCGATGGCCAGACCGAGGCCCGAACCGCCGCTATGCCGCGCACGGGATTGCTCCACCCGGTAGAAGCGGTCGAACAGCAGCGGGATCGCCGAGGCCGGCAGCGGTTCGCCGTAATTCACGATTTCGGCCACCGCCTCAGTTCCTTCCCGCCGCGCCCGAATATCCACCCTGCCGCCGTCCTTTCCATATCGGATGGCATTGTCGATCAAGTTTTCAAACACCCGCACCAGCTTGTCGCCGTCCGCCGCCACGGCCAGCTCCTTCTCCGCGAAAATCGGGACGCCTTCGATCCCCGCCTGCTCGAACTGAAGCCTGAACTGCACGGCCAGCTGCCCCAGCATCTCGACCAGGTTAAGCGGAGAGAGCCGCAGATGCAGCCCGCCGCTCGTGCGGGTATATTCGAACAGGTCATTGATCAGTCCCTGCAGCCGCAGCGCCTTGTCGTAGGCGATGCCGGTATAGTAGCGCAGCTCCACTTCGTCGCGGTAGCGGTCCTGCTCGATCAGGCCCAAATAGCCGACGATCGAGGTGAGCGGCGTGCGCAGGTCGTGAGAAACGTTCGTGACGAGCTCCGTCTTGGCCCGCTCCGCCCGCCGTTCCTCGTCGATGGAGCGCTTCAGCCGCTCGCTCATGCCGTTGATGCGATCCGCCAGCACGCCAAGCTCGTCTCCCGTCCGGACGGGGATGCGGCTGTCGAAGCGTCCCTCGGCGATCTCGCCGACCCCCTGCGTGATCCGCAGCAGATAACGGATGGTGCCATGGCTGAAGACGAACAAATAGACGATAAACAACGCAAGAATCGCGAACGCGAGCGTGATCGACCTGCCAAAGCGTTCGTAAAACCACCATGTCAGCGCATTCAGGATCGAAATATCGAATTGGACGGCAAGGACATACAGCAGCGCCGCCGTACAGCCCGCGAACCCGAGACTGAGCGCGACCAGCATCAGCAGCTTGAAGCGCAGGCCGAACAGCGGGTTAGGGTTCAATTTTATAACCTACTCCCCATACCGTCTGGATCGGCTTGGCGCCGTCCAGCGCGTGCTCCAGCTTGTCCCGCAGGTTGCTGATGTGCACCATGACGGTGTTGTTGGATTCCAGGAACTTGTCCTTCCAGACCGCTTCGAATATCGCTTCGGCGCTGAACACCTGTCCGGGATGGCCGGCGAGCAAAAACAGAATATCGAACTCCGTCGACGTCAGGTTGATATGCTTGTCCTCCGCCATGACGGTGTGCGTCTTCTTGTTGATCCGCAGCGACTGGATTTGAATCTCGTCCTCCTCGCGGCCCGGCTTCAGCCTGGCGTTCAGTCCGTACGAGCGGCGCAGCAGCGACTTGACCCGGGCGACGAGCTCCAGCGGGTTGAACGGCTTCACCATGTAGTCGTCCGCGCCGGTCATCAGCCCCATGATCTTGTCCATATCCTCGGCCTTGGCGCTGAGCATCAGGATCGGCACCGCATCGTCGGCCCGCACCGCGCGGCATACCTCGAGTCCGTCCATCTCGGGCATCATCACGTCGAGAATGACGAGCTGGACCGACTCCGAACGGATCATCGACAAGGCCTCGCGACCGTCCGCCGCCTTCAAGACACCATAGCCCTCGTTCAGCAAATAGATGGCGATCAGGTCCGCGATCTCGCGGTCGTCGTCCGCGATCAGGATCTGCGCGGCGTTCATCCGGTTTTCCCCCTCTGTCCGTTTATCTCTCAGTATAAAAAAGCATCTCCGTTCAAGCTTCGGATAAAGCTGAAGGATTTATAAAGTTTTCCTAAACAAAAGGACCGTTCAGGCAGCCGAGAACTGCTTAACGGTCCTATGGTAGTCGGGCGGCGGGTTACGCTTGGCCGAACAGGCTCTTATACCGCCCGTAGCCCTCCTGCTCCAGATCCTCGACGGGAATGAAGCGCAGCGCGGCGGAATTGATGCAGTAGCGCAAGCCGCCGAGCTCGCGCGGACCGTCGTTGAACACGTGGCCGAGATGCGAATCGGCCTCGCGGCTGCGCACCTCGGTGCGGATCATGCCGTGCGTGAGATCCTCTTCCTCGCGGACGCCGCCCGAGTCGAGCGGCTTGGCAAAGCTCGGCCAGCCGCAGCCCGAGTCGAACTTGTCCTTCGAGCTGAACAGCGGGGCGCCGGACACGATGTCCACGTACAGCCCTTCGCGGTGATTGTCCCAGAACTCGTTGCGGAACGGATGCTCCGTCGCGTTGTTCTGCGTCACCTCGAACTGCAGCGGGGTGAGGCGCGAGCGCAGCGCTTCCTTGTCCTTGTCCGTGTTCCAGTGCCGCTTGATATAGGCGTCGCGGCCGGAGCCCTTGCGGTACATTTTGTACCGAAGCGGATTTTTCTTATGATAGTCCTGGTGATAGTCCTCGGCCGGGTAAAATTCGGAGGCGGGCTCGATCGTCACCGCGATCGGCTTGTCGAAGCGTCCGCTGGCGTCCAGCTCCGCCTTCGTCTCCTCCGCCGCCTGCCGCTGCTCCTCGTCGTGGTAGAAGATGACCGGCCGGTACGACTCGCCCCGGTCGAAGAACTGCCCGCCGCCGTCCGTCGGATCGACCGACTGCCAGTAGATGCCGAGCAGCTTGCGGTACGGGAACACGTCCGGATCGTACGTGATCTGCACCGCCTCCTGATGGCCCGTCGTCTCCGAGCACACCTGCTCGTACGTCGGATTCGGCACATGACCGCCCGTATAGCCGGATACGATCCCGTGAATGCCCGGCAGCTCGTCGAACGGCGTCACCATGCACCAGAAGCAGCCTCCGGCAAACGTCGCTTTTTTCAAATTCTCGCTCATATCGATATTCCGCTCCTTCCGCATGGGCTTCGCAACTGTATATTTACCCAATTGTTACTTTTTGTGCATCTTGAATTCCAGGAACAGCTCGTTGTAGTGGGCGAGCATTCGCTTGCCCAGATTATCGTACACTTCGAGCTTGTCCGTCAAATCGGGCGCCGGATAAAACCGTTCGTCCTCCGAGATCTCGGCCGGCAATAACGGCATCGCCTTGCCGTTTGGGGTCGCGTAGCCTACGTATTCGGCGTTTTGGGCCGCGTTTGCCGGATCGAGCATGAAGTTCATGAACTTGAGCGCGCCGTCCAGGTTGCGGGCCGTCTTCGGGATGACCATGTTGTCGAACCACAGGTTCGAGCCGTCCTTCGGAATGACGTAATCCAGCTTGTCGTTCTCGTCCATGATCTCCGAGGCGTCGCCCGACCAGACGAGCCCGACCGCGGCCTCTTCGCCCGCGAGCAGCATCTTGATCTCGTCCCCGACGAGCGCCTTGACGTTCGGCGTCAGCTTCTTCAGCTTGGCGAGCGCCTCCTGCAGATGCGTCTCGTCCGTATCGTTAAGCGAATAGCCCAGGCTGTTCAGCCCCATCCCGATCACCTCGCGCGCGCTGTCGACGAGCAGGATGTTGTTGCGAAGCGACGGGTCCCACAGATCGTCCCAGCTGTCGAACTTCAGGTTCCCCACCAGCTCGGGATTGTACACGATGCCGACCGTTCCCCAAAAATAAGGGATCGAGTAGACGTTGCCCGGATCGAACGACTGGCTCAAAAACCGGGGATCGATGTTCGCAAGGTTCGGCAGTTTGGCATGGTCGATCGGCAGCAGCAGATTTTCCTGGCGCATCTTGCCGATCGCGTAGTCGGACGGAACGGCGATGTCGAACGTCGTGCCGCCCTGCTCGATCTTGGTCATCATCGCCTCGTTCGAGTCGAACGTCTGGTAGATGACTTTGATCCCTGTCTCTTCCTTGAACTTGTCCAGCAAGTCGGGATCGATGTAGTCGCCCCAGTTGTACACGGTGAGCGTATCGGCGCCCGAGTAGCCCTGCGAAGAATTCAGCCGGTTGATGGCGATCAGCAGGCCGGCCGCGACGACGATGACGGCGATAAAGGTCCGTACCAGGCTTTTCATCGCGGCACCCCCGTCCCGAGGCGCTTCGCGCTGCGCCGGTTCAATACGTAGTAGCCGAGCACGATCAGCAGCGTGAACAGGAAGATGAGCGCCGACAGCGCGTTGATCGACAGCGATACGCCCTGCCGCGCGCGCGAGTAGATCTCGACGGACAGCGTGGAAAAGCCGTTGCCGGTGACGAAAAAGGTGACCGCGAAGTCGTCGAGCGAGTACGTCAGCGCCATGAAAAATCCGGCGAATATGCCCGGCTTGATAAACGGCACGACGACGCGCGACAGCACCTGCCATCCGCTCGCGCCCAGATCGCGCGCCGCATCGATGAGCGTCGGACTCATTTCCTGCAGCTTGGGCAGCACCATGAGCACGACGATCGGCACGCTGAACGCGATGTGCGACAGCAGCACGGACGTGAAGCCGAGCCGGATGCCGGCCATCGTGAACATAACGAGCAGCGACGCGCCGATGATGACGTCCGGGCTGACGATGAGCACGTTGTTCATCGACAGCAGCGCATTGCGCGAGCGCCGGGTCCGCGTCCGCATGATGGCGAGCGCGCCGACCACGCCGAGAATCGTCGAGATCGTCGAAGACAGCAAGGCGATGACGACCGTGTTCAGCACGATGATAAGCAGCCGCCCGTCCCGGAACACCTCGCCGTAATATTCAAGCGTGAAGCCCTCGAAGCCGTGCATCGTGCCGCCGCTGTTGAACGAGTAAAAAAATCATGTAGGCGATCGGCGCGTACAGCACCGCGAATACGACGATCAGATAGGCCGACTGCCAGCGTTTTGCCGCCTTCATCGTCTCACCCTCCCCGCCTGGCCGGTCCCGGTCAGCAGCATGATGACGACCATGGCGATGATCAGGAACACGGCGATGGCCGCCCCCATGCCCCAGTCCTGCGTCACCAGAAAGTGCTGCTCGATCGCCGTGCCGAGCGTGATGACCCGGTTGCCCGCGACGAGCCGCGTGATCATGAACAGCGACAGCGCGGGGATGAACACGGCCTGACAGCCCGCCTTGACGCCGTCGAGCGTGAGCGGGAACACGACCTTGCGGAACGTCGTCCAGCCGGACGCCCCGAGATCCCGGGCCGCGAACACGAGCGACGGGTTGAGGTCCTCGAGCGCGTTGTACACCGGCAGGATCATGAACGGGATAAAAATGTACACCGACACGAACACGAAGCTGAAGTCGGTGAACAGAATCTGCTGGCGGCCGATCCCGAGCGCCTCGAGCGCGCCGTTGACGAAGCCGTACGTGCCGAAGATGCCGAGGAAGGCGTAAACCTTCAGCAGCAGATTGACCCAGCTCGGCAGGATGAGCAGGAGCAGCCACAGCTGCTTGTGCTTCATCTTCGTCAGCGCGTAGGCCGCGGGATAGGCGATCAGCAGCGAGAACACCGTGATCAGAAACGCGTACCAGATCGAGCTGACGGTCATTTTCAGATAGATCGGCGTCAGAAACTTCTCGTAGTTGCCGAACGTGAAGCCGCCGTCGATGTCGAAGAAAGAATCGTAGACGATAAGGGCGATCGGAATGACGATGAACAGCGCCATCCAGGCCAGGTACGGCGCCAGGTAGACGTTGCGCTTAGCGTTCATCGGCGCTCTCCTCGTACGCGAGCAGCCGCCGGTCGAACTCTTCCTCGGTCTCGCCGAAGCGCATGACGTGAATCGCCTCCGGATCGAACCCAAGTCCGATGCGGTCCCCTACCGTCGCTCGCTTCGTCGAATGGACCATCCACTCGTTGCCCGCGTCGTCGTAGCCGATGATCTCGTAGTGGACCCCGCGGAACAGCTGCGAGTCGACCTTCACGACCAGCTTGCCCGCCTCGGGGGGCGTAATCTCGAGGTCCTCGGGCCTTATGACGATCTCTACCGGCTCGTCCGGCCGGAAACCGCCGTCCACGCATTCGAACGTGCGCCCCGCGAAGCGAACCTCGTAGTCGCGGACCATCTGTCCGGCCACGATGTTCGACTCTCCGATAAAGTCCGCAACGAAGCGGTTGATCGGCTCGTCGTAAATGTCCGTCGGCGTACCGCTCTGCTGAATCGTGCCTTCCTTCATGACGAAGATCTCGTCCGACATCGCCAGCGCTTCCTCCTGGTCGTGCGTGACGAAAATAAAAGTGATGCCGAGCCGCCGCTGCAGCTCGCGCAGCTCGTACTGCATCTCCGTGCGCAGCTTAAGGTCGAGCGCCGACAGCGGCTCGTCGAGCAGCAGCACCTGCGGCTCGTTCACGATCGCACGCGCGATCGCCACCCGCTGCCGCTGGCCGCCGGACAGCTCGGTGATCTGCCGCTTCTCATAGCCCTTCAGGTTGACGAAGCGCAGCGCCTCGAGTACCTTGTTCTCGACGTCCGCCTGCTTCATGCGCTTGATGCGCAGGCCGAAGGCGACGTTCTCGAACACGTCGAGATGCGGGAACAGCGCGTAGTCCTGGAACACCGTGTTCACCTGGCGCTCGTTGGCGGGGACGCGATTGATCACTTTCCCGTCGAAATAAATCTCGCCCGACGACGGTTCCTGAAATCCCGCGATCAACCGCAAAATCGTCGTCTTGCCGCAGCCGGACGGCCCGAGCAGCGTGTAGAACTGCCCGCGGCGGATCTCGAAGCTCACTTCCTTCAGGACGGTCTCCCCGTCCTCGTAACATTTGGTCACCCGCTCGAAGCGGATGATCGGCTGCTCAGCGCTTGCGCTCATTCCGACGCTCCCATCTGCGAACCCTGTCGATTCTCTTATTATCTCCTATTACCCGGATATCGCAACCGCCGCGCGACAGAAAGCCCGTGCGACGGCAGGCGATCGCGCTTGCGCGCCCCGTTTTCGGCAAATCGTCTTCTGTACGGCGGGAGACCGCACGAAAAGCCGGCAGGGCGCCCAAGCATGCGCCATGTCGGCTGTACAGCGTTACGTCTGCGTCTTATCTAGCCTCGGCGCGCAGCCGTTCGATCTCGTCGATCGGCAAGCCGGTCAGATCCTGGATGAGCTCCGGCGCCATGCCTTTGCCGAGCATGCGGGCGGCGATCGCGCGCCGGCTCTCGGCCATCCCCGCTTCCCGGCCTTCCTCACGACCGTCGGCCCTGCCTTGCTTCCACCAGCTGTTTTCCCACTCTACGATCTTGGCCACTTGACTCGCCTCCCCTTGCTTCATACGGTCGACTTCAAGTTTTAACAGCTCTTCCTCGTCCGGTCCGAGCCTGATGTACGATTCGAAAAAAGACGGCCAACAGCTCCATCCGCGCCGGATCCAGCTCCAGCCGGATCAGCATCCGCAAAAACGCCAGCTTGACTTGCAGCGATTCGCTTTTATTATAGCCCAAACTGCTGAGCAGCGCAGCAGCGACAGGATTGCCGGATCCGACGAACTCCCGCCAATTGCGATGTTTGAGCTGCAGTCTGAGATAGCGAAAGCGCATAACGTCGAGAAACGGAAACGACCAACCGAACCGGTCCGGCTCGGCTCTCTTGCGCCCGTGGCTGAACACCGCAATCGGCAGGATACGCCTGCGGTGCGTCTCGTATAGCTTGGACGCGTACAAAAACATTCGCTCCGCAAATGCCGGCTCGTAATAGGATTGCGGTTCGACGTGAATGATGATCAGCGCCTCCTCGCCCCGCAGTCGCGTTTCGATGAGCAAATCCACGCGTCCTTTCCGGCCGCCCGCCAGATCCGTCGCCACTTCCTCCGACAGAAACACCGTATGCGAAAAATCGATTTCCTTCGCGACGTCGGGAAAAAACAGCTCCATGAATTCCCTGAAAAACGTTCGAATAAGCGTCTTGAACAACTGATCGTGATCCAGCTTCAACCTTCGCGCCTCCTCGCCCCGAACGCAAAAACGCCGCCCGGGTCCCGTAGGAACCGAGCGGCGCATGCTTTGCGTCCGTGTCGCGTCTATGCGATTATCTTACCATCGCGGCACGATCGAAACAACAACGAAATTACCTGAACTTGCGAAGAAAATCGACCGCCAGCTTGATATCCCGCTCCGGGCTCGCGCCGACCTCGCGCTCGATCGTCAGGAAGCCTTCGTAGCCGATATCCTTCAACGCCTGAAGGTATGCGGGCCAGTCCACGCCGCCTTCGCCGAGCGGCACCTCGCGGAAGTACTCGCCGGACTCGCCCTGCTCCGCCAGCTTCTCGTGCGACATCGCCTCGTAGCCGAGCGCGCCGTAGATATTGCG
This sequence comes from Cohnella rhizosphaerae, assembly GCF_029525575.1. GTDB lineage: Bacteria > Bacillota > Bacilli > Paenibacillales > Paenibacillaceae > Cohnella > Cohnella rhizosphaerae. Next base: position 584,268 of record NZ_JAPDIA010000009.1, on the reverse strand, counting down.
GGGATCGGTCTCCTGCAGCCGGATGCCGTCCTTGGCGTGCGTGTGCACGATATACTCGCGGAGGTTGTAGACGCCTTGCACCGGGTCGTCGCCGGTCACCATGACCATGTTGGCCGGATCGAAGTTGACCGACACGCCCTTCGTGCTCATCTTGTCGAGGAAGCTCTTCAGGCGCGCCGAAGTCTCGGGACCGGTCTCGATCGCGAAAAAGGCGCCCCGCTCGCTCGCGTATTGGCCGAGCGCTTCGACCGCGTCGCGCATCGCGGCGTACACGTCGCTCGTCTCGTCCTCGGGCACGATCCCGATATGCGTCGTGACCACGTTCGTGCCGAGGTCGAGCGCCAGGTCGAGGATCCGCTTGGACTTCTCGACCTTCCAGCCGTTCTCGCGCCGGTCCTGAAAGCCGTGTCCCGCGAGATCCCCGACCAGCGCGGAGATGCGCAGGCCGAGCGACTCTACGTATGCGCGCAGCTCGGCTCTCGCAGCCGCATCCAGTTTATCCGGATCCATCTCGCCTTCCACCGCGTAGATCTGCACGCCTTCGGCGCCGATCTCCTTCGCCTTCACCAGTCCGTCGCGCACGCCGACCCGGAAGCTGTCGACGATGACGCCGATCGGATTCGCGATTTGCACCATGCGTATATGTCCCCTTCCCCGTTCATGCTGCCATTCCCTTGATGATCTATGCCTCACTGTCCTAGGCTTCTGTCCTAGGCTTCTGTCCTAGGCTTCTATCCTGTACTTCCGTCTATACTTCCGACCAGATGCGCCGCGCGTTCGCCAGGCCGATGCGCGAGCCCTGCTTGCACTCTTCCATGCCCTCGAACTCCAGCGACAGATAGCCGTCGTAGCCGGATGCCTTCACGACGCGCAGCACCTCGCGCACATCGATGTCGCCCTGTCCGAAGATCGCGCCGCGCAGGTAGTTGCCGGACGCCGTCTTGAACCAGCCCTCGCCCGGATCCTGGTCGCCCCGCCGCAAATAAAAATCTTTCAAATGCACGATCGAAGCTTCGCCGATCGACCGCTTGACGGCAGCCGCCGGGTCCTCGTCCAGGCACATATAGTTGCCGACGTCGAGCGTCAGGCGGAAGTTCGGGTGGTTCGTCTCCGCCAGCAGGCCGAGCACCCGCTCGCTCGACTGCATGTAGTAGCCGTGATTTTCAACGCTCGTCACGACGCCGGCCGATGCCGCGTATTCGGCGATGCGGCGGCAAGCATCCGCAAGCCGCGGCAGCTCGCGCCAGAACTGTCCGACCGTCGCGCCCTGCCGGGAGGCCACGTCATGGCGCATCTTCTTCGCGCCGAGCGCACGCGCGATGTCGACTTCGCCTTTGACGCGCGCGATCTCCGCTTCGTACGCCTCGTCGTCGTCGACCGCGAAGTTCGCGCCGACCGCGTAGTTCGAGATGTCGAGCCCTCTGTCCGCCGCGCGCGACACGATCTCTTCGATCAATCCGGGCGTCCGGATGTCGAAGCCGATCGGCACGATCTCGACGTGCTCGCAGCCCTGCTCCGCCATCCAGTCGATCGCGCCCGTCACCGTCAGCTCGCCCGATTCGATCGCGCGGTACAAGCTATACGTGCTCAGTCCCAGCTTCATTCCCGATCGCTCCTTTATTTCCCCTGCTTTTATGATTGCAGCTCGATCTCTTTGCCCTGCTCCGCCGACTCGTAGATCGCGCGCAGAATCCGCATCATCGTCAGACCGTCCTCGACCGGGCTCAGCGGCTCCGTGCCCGTGGTCGCCGAAGCGACAAAGCTGTCGATCTCCGACTGGAACGCTTGCTGGAAGTTGAACTTCAAGCTGTCGACCTGCGGCGTCACGTTCAGGATCGTGTCATGCCGCTCCGAGACGATCGCGAGCTCCGGATCGATCTCGAAGCCGCCCTTCGTGCCGTACAGCCGGACCGCGGACTCGTCGCTCTTGGCATGCAGCGCGTAGCTGACTTCGACGAGCAGGGACGCGCCGTTCTCGAATCGGATGAGCGCGTTCGCCAGATCCTCGACCGTGTTGCGCGAAGCGTCGTAGTCGGCCGCCTGGTAGAAGGACAGCCCCTTGACGTTCGAACGGTTGCCGAGCTTGTTGTAAACGTTGCCGCTGACCGACTTCACCTTCGGACGCCCCATCAAGTACCAGGACAGATCGATGACGTGCACGCCGATGTCGATCAGCGGGCCGCCGCCCGAACGTTCCTTGTCCGCGAACCAGCCGCCCGGATTGCCGAGACGACGGATCAAGGACGCTTTTGCATAATAGAGCTCGCCGAACTCGCCCTGCTCCGTGAAACGCTTGGCCAGCTGGGCGTTCGCGTCGTAGCGGCGCACGAAGCCGACCTGCAGGATGCGGTCGGTCGAACGGACCGCGTCGCGTACGGCTTCGGCTTCTTCAACCGTCATGCTGAGCGGCTTTTCCACGAGCACATGCTTGCCCGCCTTCACGGCGGCGATCGCGATCTCCGCGTGCGTATGGTTCCACGTGCAAATACTGACCGCTTCCACTTCGGGATTCGCCAGCAGATCATGATAATCCGTATAGACGCTCGAAGCGCCGTACTTCTCCGCCGCCTTGCCCGCGCGCTCCCGGTTCAGGTCGCAGACCGCGACGATCGCCGCGTTCTCGTTGGCCGCGTAAGCGTTCATGTGCGATTCGGAGATCGAGCCCGTGCCGATGACGCCGATGCCAAGCTTTTTCAAGGTAATGCCTCCCTCTACTCATTTGTCTACCTGTACTATAAAATGAAAGGAGACGACCAGCCATGAATAGCTATGCTGGCGATTTGTACGATTGTGCGATACGGAGGTGCCGCCGCGTGGAACGAAATCCCGATCTGCTGGAGCCGATGGATATGCCCGATCCGCAATTCCCGCTCAAGATCCATCTTTGCCGGCTCGAGCGAGCGGGCACGCCCGCCTTTTATCCCCACTGGCACGAGCATATGGAATTTCTATATATCATCGAAGGCGCGGCGCGCATCACGTGCAACGCCGACGTCTACGACGTCGGTCCGGGAGACCTGATCGTCGTGAACTGCGCGGATCTTCATCAAGGCGTATGCATGTCCGACCGTTTGGCTTATTATGCGGTCATCTTCGATCCCGATCTGCTGCACAGCCACCGGCTGGATTCGGCGGAGACGAAGTTCATCACGCCGATCGTGCGCTCCCGCATCCGCTTCGCGAACCGGATCGACGGCGACGTCGCCATCAAGGAGAGTCTGGACGAGCTGATCGAAGAGTTTCAGAAAAAGGATATCGCCTACGAGCTCTCGGTGAAGTCCTGCCTCTACCGGCTGCTCGCGGCTATGCTGCGCGGACATGTCGCCAAGCGCATGCCCGAAGGCGAGCTGGCTTCCCGCATCCGGCGGCTGACCCGCATCGAGCCCGTGCTGCAGCATATCGAAGCCAACTACGCCAAGCGCCTCGACGTAGAGACGCTGGCCGGCATCGCCGGCATGAGCCGCTATCATTTCAGCCGCGTTTTCAAGGAGCTCACCAGCCGTTCGGTCACCGACTACGTGAACTTCGTGCGGATCGGCCGCTGCGAACAGGACCTGCGCTATACGAGCAAGACGATCTCGGAGATCGCGCTCGAGCACGGCTTCAGCGATATTTACTATTTCAGCAGACTGTTTAAAAGCTATCGCGGCGTTTCCCCTTCGACCCTTCGAAGCCGAACGTCGCATGCCTGACCTCTCGCCTGCCTGACCCCTCGCCTGCCTCTACAGGCCGGATTCGGCGCCGTTGCGGGATTGCCCGTTCGGGCTTGATGTCGCATTCGATCGTTTCCCGGGAAATAAAGTCGGATGCCGGCGATTCGTCCATTTTCCTATATCAACACTATGTATCGTTATGTATACTAAATGTATCATAATCGATAAGGAGGATGCCCGATGCAGGACAGGGCATGGACGATGCCGCTCGACACGGTTCCGGAAATGCTGCGCAACCGCGCCCGACGATCGCCGGACGATATCGCGTTCAGCTTTCCGGGCTTCGATCAACATTATACTTGGCGGACGATCTGGGAGGAGGTCCGACGGTTGTCCGAAGGCATGCTGGCGCTCGGTATTCAGCCGGGAGACAGAGTGGCGCTGCTCATGCAGGGACGCATCGAGCTGGTGCTTCTCATCTTCGCCTCCGCCTGCATCGGGGCCGTCGCCGTACCGCTCAATACATACAGCAAAAAAGAAGAGCTGCGCGCGCTCCTCGCCGACTGCAAGCCGGCCGCCTTGCTGCTGGACAAAGAGGGCCAGCGACAATCGTACGTGACGATGGTGGCCGAGCTGCTCGCTGAAAAGGGAGGCATGCATGGCGACGAAGCCGACTGCCCCGTGCCGGCGCATTTATTCGCGCTGGCGGACCGGGCGGAGCTTCGCGCGCCGTTCCGCGCCTATGCCGAGCTGGCCGACGAAGCGTCGCAGGCCGGGCCCGACGCGTTCCGCGACGCGGCGGCCGGTCGCCACGTCCGCGACCCGCTCGTCCTCCTGTATACGTCCGGCACCTCCGGCAAACCCAAAGGCGTGCTTCGCTCCACCGCATCGTTTTTACCCGCCGCCCGCTCGCCCAAGCGGACAAGCCTCGCCTCCGCCGCGCTTATGCGCATAACGGATCGTCTGACGCGCAGACTGTGCGTCATGAGCCTGCTGCCGCTGTACCACATGGGCGGATTCGGCACGCTTTTCACCGCCTTGAAGGCGTGTTCGATCCGCATCGTCCTGCTCAGCCACTACAGCCCAAGCAGCGCCCTCGCCTTCGTCGAACGCTACAAATGCCGGGTCCTCATCGGCACGCCGTTCATGATCGAGCAGATGCTCTCGTCCGAGGCAAGGGACAAGCACGACCTGCGCTGCCTGCTCGGGCTCGTCTTCACGTCATCCGCCGTCGACCGCCGCGTGCTCGAGCGCATTACGCGCGAGCTGCATATTTACTTTTTTTATGGTCAGCTACGGCTCGACCGAAGCCGGCGCCGTCGCGAACGGCGTATGCGTGACGGATCGCAAGCCGCATCCGCTCTTGTCGCCGCTGTACGGCCTGTTCATGCAATCGCGTCTGGTGAGCGGGTTCATCCGACTGGAGCAATTCATCGCTTGCGAGCACAGTCTGGCGGGCAAAGTGGACAAAAACGTCGAGGTGGCGATCGTAGATCCGGCGACTGGCGTCCGGATGGCCGTAGGCGAACAAGGCGAGATATGCATCCGAAGCCACCGGGTCATGCGTTATGCCGGACCGTCTGGCGCGGAGGATGCGGGTCCTTCGGCGGACGGCTGGTTCCGCTCCGGCGACCTCGGCTGCCTGGACGCGAACGGCCATCTGATCGTCGCCGGGCGGATCAAACGCATCATCTCCCGGGGCGGCGAGAAAATCTCGCCGGTCGAGATCGAGCAGGCGCTGCTGAAGCTCCCCCGGCATCGAATCGGCGTTCGTCGTCGGCGTGCCGGACGACAAATACGGCGAGCAGGCGTGCGCCTGCGTCGTTCCCGGCCGCGATGCCGTCCTCCTCGCCGACAAGATCAGGCACGATCTGGGCGGCATGCTGTCCGCCTTCAAAATTCCCGCGTTTATCGTTGTCGTGCCGTACCTGCCGATGTCGCCGACGGGAAAAATCGCGGTCGCGGACGTGCGAGGGCTGGCGCTCGCGCAGCTCGAAGCGCCCGCGGAGAACAGGCGCAATGCGTAGCTACTATCCCGGCATCACGCTGTTCAAGGCGCTCGGCTGCGTGCTCGTCGTCTTTTCCCACGGGCTGATCATTCCGTTCATGGCGACGCTGGACAACCGCCAGCTGTCGTTCGCCGGCCTGTCGCTCGGCACGCTCGTGCCGGGCTTCTATTTGATCGCCGGCTTTCTCGCTTATCAAGGCTGGACCCATGCGGCGAATGCCGGGGCTTATGTGCGAAGGTATGTCTCGCGGATCGCGATCGCGTACGGGCTGTTGTGCCTGCTCAACACGGGGCGTCAGATCGCAGGCGCGATGCTGCACGGCGATACGAGCGCAAGCGGTATGCTCGCTTTGGGACAAAAGATCGCGCTCCGGATTTTTATCGAAGGCGCGTACCAGCAGCTTTGGTTCATCCCGCCGCTTATCTTCGGCTCGATCGTCTCCTATGCCCTCGTCTCGGGCGGACGCGAGCGGCTATTGATCGGTGTCGCCGCGACCGCATTCGCTGCGGCAGCGTGCCTTGCCGGCACGCCGGGCGGGCTGGTCAGAGCCGCCTGGCCCGCCTTGTTCGTCACCGAAGGCGCGCACGTGGCGGCGAAGGCGCTCGTCAACTACGGCGGCTTCGGACTCGTCTTCGTCGGTACGGGCGTGCTGCTGGCGAGGCATGAGGACGCGTTCAAACGGCTGCCCGTTCGGCCGCTGCTCGCTTTCACGGCGCTGCTGGCTGCGGCGGAGACGGCCTTTTTTATGGGAGACGGCGGACTGGAGCGAGGATTACAGACTCGCCTTTTCCACGCTGCCGGCTTCGCTGCTCATGTTCTACGGCATCTTGCGCATCCGTTGGAATGCGGTCAGACGGCATCATCGGCTGCTCAACCGGTTCAGTCTGATTACGTTTTTCGCGCACACGCTGCTGATCAAGCTTAATCTGCTCGCGCTCGGCTGGACCTACGTCGAGACGAACGTGCCGCAGGAGCTGCTCGTATCCTGCCTTGCGCTGGCGCAATGCGGCGCGCTGACCTATGCGTGGATGCGCTTGGACGTCATGTCGCTGCGCGGCAGAAGCCCGTCCGTGGAGAGCGATGAGACGACTGCGGCGCCTCGGGCAGGCTAATCTCGATCGCAGCTTCGACCGTATAGCTTCGATCGTTCTTCTAGGCATATAATAGAGGAAAACGCCTCGACGACGATCGAGCGAAGGAGTCCTCCCGGTGAACTATCAACCTTTCTCATGGACTTTGTCCGACGGGACGGTCATGGCGGCAGGCGAATGGGCGGCGGACGAGTGGGCGGCGGGCGGCGAAAATGAACGTGCCGCCTCTGCCGCGCCATCGGCCGTCGTCCTTATCGTGCACGGCATGGGCGAGCATATGGGACGCTACGAACACGTTGCGCAAATGTTCACCGATGCCGGCTACGCCGCGCTCGGATTCGACCAGCGCGGACACGGCCGGACGACCGGCAAGCGCGGCCATACGCCCAGCTACGAAGGGCTGCTCGAAGGCGTGGACCTGCTGTTCGCGGAGGCGGCCCGCCGCTATCCGGGCGTGCCCGTCATTCTGTACGGGCACAGCATGGGCGGCAACGTCGCGCTGAACTACCTGCTGCGGCGCAAGCCGGACGTGGCCGGCGCGGTCATCGGCAGCCCGTGGCTTCGGCTGGCGTTCGCGCCGCCGCAGGCGCAGGTCGTCATCGGACGGCTGGTCGAGCGGCTGTATCCCGGCTTCACGAACAAACGCCCAATGAACGCCGACCATCTGACGACCGACCCTGCGATGGTCGAACGGTATCGTACCGATCCGCTCGGCCACGGCCACATTACCGCCCGCTTCTTCTTCGGCGTGCAGCGCGCGGGGCTGTGGGCGACCCAGCACGCGGGCGAGCTTGGCGCGCCGATCCTGCTCATGCACGGGGACGACGACCGGGTCACCTCGGTCGCGGCCAGCCGGCAGTTCGCGGAACGGGCTGGCCCCCTATGCGATTACCGGGAGTGGCCGGGCTACAAGCACGAGCTGCACAACGAGCTGGCGCGCCAGCCGGTGCTGGCGGCGATGCGCGGCTGGATCGCGGAGCGGCTGACGGACGAAAAGCGAAAAACAGCCATGAAGCGCTAAGCTTTCTAGACGGGAGGGGTTTTCAGTTGGCCAACACCTTTTTCATATCCGACCACCACTTCGGACATCGCAACATCATCGACTTCGAATCCAGACCCTTCGCGGACGCGGAAGAAATGACGGAGGTCATGATCGCGCGGTGGAATGCCGTCGTCGGCAAGGATGATGCGGTGTTTCATTTGGGCGATTTTTCGTTTTTGAACATGGCGCGGACGCGGGACATCGTGGCCCGGCTGCACGGCCGCAAGACGCTCATCCTGGGCAATCACGATCGAGGAAGGTCGCGGAGCTGGTGGCTGGAAGCCGGCTTCGAGCAGGTGAGCGAGTATCCGATCGTTTACAAGGACTTCTTCTTCCTGTCGCACGAGCCGATGTACATGAACAAGCATATGCCGTACGTCAACGTCCACGGGCATATCCACGGCCAGAAGTACGAGGGGAAAAACTACTTTAACGTCTGCGTCGAGCACTGGGACTATACGCCGCTGACGTTCGAGCAGATCCGGGACGCGGTGGTCGCGAGCGAGGAGCAGGACTGAGCAGGGCCGAGCAGGACCGGGAAAGGCGATATGCGCCGCTCTTCCCGCGACGGCGCAAGCCGCTTACTTGAACCAGCCCTTCTCCCTGAACTGCTTGATCGCCTCGATCCGGTTGCTGACGTCGAGCTTGTCGAGGATGACCGAGATATAGTTGCGGACGGTGCCGTTCGACAAAAACAGCTCGCTCGCGATTTCCTTCGTGTTTTTGCCGTCGGCCATCAGACCGATGACTTCCTTTTCCCGCTCCGTGAGCGGGTTTTCTTCGTTGTACGCCTCGTCGACCAGCTCGGCGGCGTAGATGCGGCGGCCGGACATGATCGTGCGCAGCGAATCGGCCAGCTCGTCGCTCGGACTGTCCTTGAGCAGATAGCCGTGCACGCCCGCCTTGACCGCGCGCTCGAAGTAGCCCGCCCGGGCGAACGTCGTCAGAATGACGACCTTGCATCCGGAATCCTTCAGCTCCTCCGCGGCGTCCAAGCCGCTCTTGAGCGGCATCTCGATATCCATCACGCACAGGTCCGGCCGGTGAAGCTTGACGAGCCGCAGCGCTTCGACGCCGTTCTCCGCCTTGCCGACCACTTCCATGTCCGCCTCGAGATCGAGCACGGACGCGAGCGCGCCGAGCAGCAGACGCTGGTCTTCGGCGATGACGATTCGAATCATGGCTGCGTCTCCCCTTCCGCCTGAATCAGAATGTTGGGCACCTTAATGACGATCTCCGTGCCTTCCCGCGACGCGATCTCCAGCGAACCGTTCACGAACTCGAGCCTTTCCTTCATCCCGCGAATTCCGTTCCCTCTATAAAAAGGAAGGTCCGCTGCCGAGGCCGATCCCGTTGTCGCGCACGCGAATGCGCAGCTCGGACGGCGTCTGCTCGATGTCGATGGCGCAGGTCGTGGCGCCGCTGTGCTTCACGACGTTCGTCACCGCTTCCTTCAGGCACATGCTCGCCACGTTCTCGTTCAGCAACGAGGTATTCGCCAGCTTCGGATCGCCCGTTAAGGCGAACTCGATGTCCGCCGCCTTCAGAATCTGCCGCAGGCGGAAGATCTCGTCCTCGACATGCGTCCCCCGCATCTGCGTCACCAGCTCGCGCAGCTCCTTGAGCACGTTGCGGGCGGTCTGCCTAACGTCGTCGATCTCGGCTTCCGCGCGCCCCGGATTTTGCCGGATGAGCTTGGCGACCAGATCGCTCTTCAGACCGATCAACGCCAGCTTCTGCCCAAGCGTGTCGTGCAGATCCCGCGCGATGCGCTGGCGCTCCTCCAGCTTCACGAGCTCGGAGATCCGCTTGTTCGCGTCGTTGAGCTCTCCCTGGAGCAGCTCGCTTTTGTTGCGGTTGTAGGTCGTGACCGGCAGCAGGATCGCCGCGATCAGACAGACGAACACGAAGGGCGCCTGCTCGATCAGCACCGAGTTGGCGTGCATGTACCCGATGTAGACCGCCAGCAGCGTCATCGCCAGATGGATCGTGTACAAGGTGATAAAGCCGGCCTTCCGCTGGATGTTGCCGATAAAAAAAAGCGGTAAAAATAGAAAAATAGACGTAGCCGAACATCATCGTCATCGCGATCGAAAATAAAATCTGCACGGACGTCCAAAAATAAACGAGCCAGCCCTTCGAGCTGAACGACAGCAGATAACAAACAAAAAACGCGACGATCATAAAAATGCCGATCAGCGCGTGGTACATCGTCGAGGAACGGAACACGAAATAAAAAAAGGGAGGATGTAAAAGACGACCCATATATACGGGCTGAGCCCCGTGCTTCGCTGGAAGATGTGATACCACTTTTGCACGGCGCCCGCTCCTCCCTTGTTTTTCATCGTCCTCTCATTGTAGCTTAAACCGGCCGGATGCAAAAATCACTTGCCCGCCGCTCTGGCCGGCTTTTTCAATACGACGCCGGGAGCATGCATGCCGACGGAAGGCCGCTTGACTTTGCGATAGCCGACGAACGTCTTGTTCTCCTCGTCCCACAGGCGGAACCGCAGCGATTCCAGGCTGGTCGCGAGCGTCAGCGTGGCGGCGCGCTGAAGCGGGGGCGTCGCCAGATGCGCCTTCTCAAGATTATAGTTGGGCACCTTCGGATTCAGATGATGCACGTGGTGGAAGCCGATGCTGCCGGTGATCCATTGCAGAACGCGAGGCAGCTTGTAGTAAGAACTGCCTTCGACGGCCGCTTGCACGTAGCTCCATTCCGGATCGTTTTCAAAGTAAGAATCCTCGAACTGATGCTGTACGTAAAAGAGCCAGATGCCGAGCAGGCCCGACACGAAGAACACCGGTCCCTGCACGAGCACGAAAGCTTCCCAGCCCATCGCCCAGATCATGCCCGCATAAAGCGCGACGATAAGTACGTTGGTCAGGTACGTGTTGAGACGCTCCTTGCGCCGCGCGCCTTTCACGTTGAAGCGGTATTGGATCAGGAAAACGAAGATCGGGCCGAGCCCGAACATGACGAGCGGATTGCGATAAATGCGATAGGCCAGGCGCTTCCACAACGGAGCGGCCGCGTATTCGTCCACCGTGAGGATCCAGATGTCGCCGTCGCCGCGCTTGTCGAGATTGCCGCTCGTCGCGTGGTGCTTGGCGTGGCTGCTTTTCCATTGCCGATAAGGCACGAGCGTCAGCACGCCGAGGAGCGTGCCCAGGATGTCGTTCGCCCGCTTGCTCTTGAAGAACGAGCCGTGACAGCAGTCGTGGAACAATATGAACGTGCGTATGACGAATCCCGACGCGACGATCAGGATCGGAAGGGCGAGCCAATAGGATACGGAGAGGCTGGCATAACCGGCGTACCACAGCAGGAACAGCGGTCCCAGCGTGTTGATCAACTGCCGTATGCTGGATTTCGCGTCCGTTTTTTCGAAAGGAAGCATGCTTTTTTTTAAGTTCGGCGATTTCGCTTGCGTGTTTCATATATGCACCATTCCCCCTCGATGAACGCCCGGCGGGCAAGATGGCCGCGACGTTATATTCATTGTAAACGCCGGGAGGAGGGCCTATAAGTCACAAGCGTCATGACCGGATATGACAAATGTCATGCCGGCGATGCCCGACGCGCAAAAAAACGCCGGGCTTGCCGGGCTACAGCAGCTTCAATTCCGACGCGCGCTGGATCGCCTTTATCCGGCTGTTCACGCCGAGCTTGCGATAAATATTTTTCAGATGCATTTTGATCGTCTCCCGGCTGACGTTGTAGCGTTCCGCCATTTCCCGGTTGATAAGCCCTTCCCGGGCCGCCTGCAATATTCTCGTCTCCTGGACGGTAAGCAGCGCGACCGACGCGACGGCCGGGACAGCCGACTCCAAATTCAGCAGGTGCAGCAGCTGCTTGACGTATTCGAGCGAGACGGGATCAGCCGGCCGTATGAAGCCGTGCTGCCGAAGCTGCAGGTACTCCGCCAGCAGCTTCGCCAAGTCCGCGCCTCCGTCAAGAAAGCTTCGAATATAGCCCTGCGGCCGGGCCAGGTGAAGCGCGCGTTCCAGACGCGTCATGGCGCGGGCGTCGTCGCCATGACGGGCATGCGCCAGGGCGAGCAGCACGAGCAGCCTGATCTGCTCCCTGCTCCGACGGTCGCGGATCGCCCTCAGGTACATCCGCTCCAGCAGGTTCAGCGCGTCGGAGACGGCGCCCTCCGCCATGAGCGCCCTCGCGTAATGCAAGTATTCCGTGAACCGGTAATACGGCGCCTCATCGGAAGGCGCGAGGCCGCATTCGGCCAGCCAGGCAGCCGCCTCAGCCCGTTTGCCCTGCTGCAAACCCAAAAACGCCTTTGCCGCATTCAGCTTTTTCAGAAAAAGATCCTTGTCCGAAGAACGAATCAGCGGAACCGCCTGGTCGAGCACCTGCCAGGCGCCCTCGGCGTCGCCCTTGATCATCAGCAGATAAGCGTAAGAGACGGAGGAATTCACGACGATTCGCGCATACGGCTGCATCGCCTTGTCCATCCGCGCGCGGTGCAGCAGCTGCTCGGCTTCCTCCAGGCGATTCCACTCCAGCAGCAGCTCTCCGTAGGACACAAAAATATATCCCGCAAAGGGATATTCTTCTCTGGTCTTCCAACGCTCCGTCCAGAAGCTAAGGAAGCGGTCGGCTTCGTTCAGGTCGCCGAAGAAGGAGAGCAGTCCTTCGAAGTTGAAGCCTCGAAGGGCATTTCCCCCCAGCATCTGCATCGCGATGCCCTGCGGCGCATGCAAATCGAACTGCTCCAGATAAGCGGAGCTGCCCGCGGGATCTCTGCGGTAGAGCGCCTGCTCCGCGCTCATGAAAAGCACGGTCGCCGCCCAAGGCTGCCACTTGGCCTCGCCGAGCTTGCTTCGTATTCGCTCCAGCGCGACTTCGGCGAAGGAGATATCCCCCGCCTCGACATGAAGCTTGATCGACATGCACTGCAAGCCGGGATGCTCCTCCAGCGCCCACGAAGGGAGCCGGTCCAGCCAGCGCTTCAGCAGATTTCGTCTGCGTCCCCACTCCTCGACGTGCCGCTCCAGCAATCCGGCGGCTTCCCCCGAAGCGCTCGCCTTCCAGAAAATGCTCGACCGCTTCCTCGTATTGCCCTTGCGCGGCATACCAATGCGCGGCGGCGGCGTGCGCGTCTCGCCACTTGGCCGGATCCTGGCCGCGCAGCTTGCTGCTGCAAAAATTCGCCGAACAGCTGATGATAGCGAAACCAGCCATGCTCGAAGTCGAGCGGCGCAATGAGCATATTGCTGCGGTAAAGCTGCTCGAGCAGCAACTCGCTGTCCGCCAGGCCGGAGACGGCGCGACAGAGGTCGCCGTTCATTTTGGCGAGCATCGAGGTTTGAAGCAAAAACTGCCGTGCCTCGGACGGCTGCTCGGCCAGAAACTCCTCCATCAAATATCCCGCAATGTCGCGCTGCCGGCCGCCGAAGCTCTGCATGAAGCGAGCCGGATCGCCGCTCTGCCGAAGGGACTGCACCGCCAGATGAAGGCCGCCGAACCAGCCCTCGGTACGCTCGACCAGCAGCGCCAGCTCGTCCTCCCCCAGCGGAACGTTCAACCGGTCGCTCAAATACCGGACACCCTCCTGCGGCCGCAAGCGCAGATCGCCGACCTCTAGCCGACAAAGCTGTCCTTTGGCGCGCAGTCTGGCCAGCTTAAGCGGCAATGTCCCCCGGCTGGCGGCATACAGATGCGCATGATCGGGCAAGTAATCGAGCAGATAGGCGATCGTGTCGAAGATCGGCGCCAGATCGATGACCTGCAGGTCGTCCAGCAGGAGGACGAACGGCTGTCCGACCGCCTGAAGATCGCGCAGCAGCGCCAGCTCCAGCCGCTCCGTCCGATGCGCCTCCGAGGCGGCCAGATAAGCGGTCGTCGCTTCGCCGGACGAAGGGAATGCCTGACGGAGCGCCGTGACCAGATGGCTCCAGAATCGCTCCTGGTCGTTGTCCAGCCGATCCAGCGACAGCCAGGCGACCGGGTAAGGACATTGGGCGGCCCACTGGCTCAGGCAGGTCGTTTTTCCGTAACCCGAAGGGGCGATCACTGTCGTCAGCTTGCAGTGAAGGCCCTGGTTCAGACCGTCGAGGAGCGGCTGGCGCGTCAGTAGATCGCCCGGCCGCAAAGGGGGGAATCGAAAATTTGCTCATTCGCATGGCTGCAGCTCCGTGAACTTGAAATCGTGCGTCGCGAGGAGGAAATACCTCTGTCGTCTAATAATAAATGAAGGAATTGCTTTCTGTCGAAAACAAAATGTCGAACCGCGCACGGCTGCGCGGCCCGGCCCGATCGGCATCCTATTCCCCTCCCCCATTCCCCGCTCGGGGAATAGGACGATCCCCTTTACTCTCCTATAATTAGCAAGCAGTCGCCTTTTGTCGTGTTTTGGCGACGCCGCAAGGGCGGGTGCAATTATACATAAAAAGGGTGATCGTAGGGTGAAGTTTGTATCATGGAAAAAATCGATCAGGTGGCGAAGCCTGCTGTTGAAGGCGATGACGGTGCTGCTGCTCATGCCGTCCTGGGCGGCGACGGCCGGCGCGACAGGCGCGAACGACGGCGCGAATGACGGCCTTTCGGCCGCCGGCTGGTCGTCGATGGAGGCGTTCGATCGCTTTCCCGACTGGCAGATAAATAATTTCGTCAGTAAAGACGGACGCGCCTACGCGCAAGGCGTGAGCGGCTTCGTCTGGCAGTACGACGACGGACGCTGGCTGACTGTGTCCAAAGGAGGCCCCGCCGTGCGCGCGATCGCGTACGATGACGGCGTTCTTTACGGGGCGGGCGGACAACCGGGCTCGTTCCGTCTCTGGAAGCGGACCGATTCGGCGCGGACATGGATGGAGATCGCATCCTTCAATGCCTACGATGTTGCGAGCATGCATGCCTATGAGGGCAAGCTCCTGATCTCGGCCGTCGTTAACGGGGATTGGAACAGCACGCTCGTTTACGACCTTGCTCAAAATGAATGGAAACCGGCGTCGGCCTCGGGACCGGTAAATCAATTCGTCGAGCTCGGCGGTACCCTCTACGCTTCGATTAATTTAAAAGGCGAAATGGGCTTGCGCGCCCTAAATGCCTCGGACCTGACCTGGTCCGAGAAGGAGCCGCTTGACAACGGCCAAGGGAAGACGCTTCAAAGCTTCGGCGGGAAGCTGTACGCCACCAACAACAACGGCGTATACGAATGGGGAGAGGACGATAATGAATGGACGCTGATCGGGGACGTCGACGAGTTGGGCTATATCGACTTCGTATATGCCGACGACACGAAGCTCTACGCTTACTCCAGCGCTTCGTCTTCCCTCTATGCCTACGCCGAGGGACAGTGGACGCTGTTCAGCGACACGGGAGACTTTGATATCGGCTCTTTATACGCCGTGAACGGCGTATTGATGGCCCTCGCGAGAGAATCGTCCAAAGGGATAAGGTATTATGCGAACGGCGAATGGATGTCCGCGTCCAATCCCGTGGCCGCGACGGCCGAAGCGGACGGAACGATCTATACGGGCTGCGGCCAAACGGATACAGGCACGTGCCACTACGTCTACGCCTATAAAAACGGATCGTCTGCGATCGTCGAAGGGCTTCCCGATACGCAAATTTATGCGTTGGCCGTATTAAACGGCACGCTGTATGCAGGCGGGAACGAAATTTATGCGCACGCGCTGAACGATGCGAACTCAGGCTGGACGACCTTGTCGCTGCCGAGTCCTTCTCCATATTTTCAAGTGCCGTCTCTCGTCGCGATCGACGACAAGCTGTACGCCTCCATCCAGGGCTCCGGACTGTGGTGCTACAATCCCGACATCGGGTCGTGGACGATGATCTCCGAGAGCACCCCCGCGCTGCCTCTTCAAACAGACGGCGCAGCGCTGTACTTCGGCAATTACACGTTCGACTATTCTAACTTCACGGTTCGAACCCAGTTGACCAGGTATGATCCGATTGCCGAGACAGCTGTCCCGCTGGCTATGGCGCCCGTGCAGTTCAGAACCTTGCTTGCCGTCGACGGCGAGCTGTATGGGGCGGAGACGACGTCTACCGATACGATTCCGAGTCGGACGACTGGCAGCCGCTGACGAGTCTGCCCGCATCCGTTCGCGCTTTGGCAAAAGCAAATGGCAAGCTCGTCGCGGCTGCGTCTGCGAGAGGCCCCGACGGCTCCATCCAGGATGGGCTGTACGTATACGACAGCGCGGCCGGCATCTGGCAGGCAATGGCCGACGCCCCGCCGATGGTCGCCTCGCTGACCGTCATCGGCAATGCGCTGTATGCGGGAGCGGCGACAGGGCTGAAAAAGCTGCCGCTGCCGCCCGTCGGCGATCCCGAGCTGTCTGTCGCGGACGAGACCGGGACGACCTCGGTCACGCTGAGCTGGTCGGCCGTGGCGTATGCCGACAGCTACAAGATTTATAGCAGCGCGGATGACGGCGATACCTGGACGGTGTCGGCTTCGGAGGTGGCGGCGACGTCCGCCAAGGTGACCCGCCTGAAGACGAACACAGCCTACTGGTTCCGCGTGAGCGCCGTCAACGCGGCCGGCGAATCGCAGCCGGGCAGCGCGGCGCACGTGACCACGACCGGCGCGCAAGAGGTGCAGGCATCGCTTGACGCGTCGCGAACGGTCGGCGAAGGAACGGTCGCGATCGACGGCCTGGTACTCGACATCAACCGGCAGGCCGTTCCGGATACCGAGGTCAGTCTGGCTTATCGCTTCGCACAGGGGGATGCGGAATGGACCGCGATCGGCACGGCAGCGACCGACGCCGAAGGCCGCTTCCACGCTTCCTGGCGCGTGCCTTCCGTGCAAGCGTCGACCGAAGTGCTCGTGAAGGCGACCACCGACGACGTCTCGTCCGCCGATCTGCCGCTGCAGATCGCGCCGGCGCCGCAAGTCGGCACCGCCTCTCTGCCGGCTGCGAAGACCGGCGAGTCGTACGCGGTGACGCTTGCCGGTACAGGCGGCTACGCGCCATACGCCTGGCGCATCGCGGCAGGCGCGCTGCCCGCAGGGCTGACGCTGGACGGCGCGACCGGCGTCATCGGCGGTACGCCGACCGCGTCGGGCTCGTCCGAATTCACGGTCGCGTTGACCGATGCGGACGGCTTCTCGGCGGAGCGGTCGATGGCGCTGACCGTCGATGCGCCGCCATCGCCATCCCCATCGCCTTCGCCGTCGCCTTCCCCGTCTCCATCGTCGGGCGGGACGACACGGCAGCCGACTGCGCCGACGACCTCAAGCAACGGCAAGCTCACGCTGCCGGCTGCGACGGAAGGTCAGGTCAGCCTCGGCGAAGAAGCGGCGATCCGCATTCCGGCCAACGCCTCGGACCGGGAGCTGAGCATTACGATTACGCGGCTGACGGCCTCGGACAGTCCGAACCCGGACGGTCGGACATTTGCCAGCGCGACGTACGAGATTCAGAAAAATTTCGTCTCGAACTTCCTAAGTCCGATCACGCTCACGCTCGCCTTCGATCCGTCGAAGCTCGCAGCGGGCAGCAAGCCTGCGGTCTATTACTTCGATGAAACGAAAAAAACCTGGGTGCTCGTTCCGGGCGGCACGGTGGCCGGCAACCGGATCACGGTGCAGGTAGACCATTTTACGAAATTCGCCGTACTCGCCGAGCGCGAGAATGAAACGCCGGTCGTACCTGCGGGTGCCGGGACCGTGTTCGGCGACGTCGCCGGACACTGGGCGGAGGCCGCGATCGCGAAGGCGGCAGCGGCCGGGATCGTCAAAGGCTACGCGGACGGCTCCTTCCAGCCGAACCGGAGCGTGACGCGCGCCGAATTCGCCGTCATGCTGGCGAACGCGCTGAAGCTCGATGCCTCCGCCGCGCCGCTGACATTCGCCGACAAGGACAAGATCGGCGCGTGGGCGCAGCAGGCTGTCGGACAGATGGCGGCCGCCGGTCTGGTCAACGGTTATACGGACGGCTCCTTCCGCCCGAACCAGCCGATCACGCGCGCAGAGATGGCCGTCATGCTCGCGAAGGCGCTGGGCGACGCTTCCGCAGCGGCGTCGGCGTCGACCGGGTACGACGATGACCAAGCCATTCCGGCATGGGCCAAAAGCGCGGCTGCCGCGCTTCGCGAGCGGGGCATCATGAAGGGCAAGGCACTGAATCGCTTTGCGCCGAGCGACTCGGCAACGCGCGCGGAGACCGTCGCGGCGGTGCTCGGCCTGCTGGCGCAGCGCCAATAAGAAAAGCAGCTTCTGAAAGCCAAGCCCGCGGGCTTGGCTTTTTCTTTGACGACAGCACCCGCCTTTTCCGCTACCACTGCCCGAGCAGCACCCGTTCCAGCGGCCCGAATACCGCTTCGATCCAGACCGACATTTGAAACCATTGTTTGATCGCAAACAAAAATTCGCTCAGCAAAAACAGAAAAGACATCGAGCCGAAGATGATATAATAGGTGCGCTTTTTCCGCTTGCTGCGATGGATATACCGCCACTCGGCGACGGCGACCGACGCATACACGATCAGGATCGCGATCACTCGGACGACGCCTCCTTCTCTTGGCCCCAATTTCGACGGATCGTGTCGACGAGGTAATAAACGACCGGGATCAGCTCGGAGATCCAGAATACGGTCAGCAAGCCGCCCCCCATCATGCTCCTGAACTGCGTGTTGGACTTGACGATCGCCAGCGACCCGACCGCGATGAATACGGTGATCGGGAACACAAACGGCTTCGTATCCGTCAAACGGAACGAACGCGCCAGGATGAGCGAGATGACAAATACAATAAAGCCGAGCTTGACGAAGATGCTGATCAGCCACAGCGCGATCAGCGCGGGGTCCAGCGTCTCCAGAAAGGAACCGCTCCGCATGAAGCGGAGCAGCTCCAGCTCGGGATAATTGAGATTGGAGCTCAGCTCCGGCCCGAAGATGAGCAGCAAAGGAACGATATGAACCAGCACGACGGCCGCCGCGACCGACATCGACGCGAAGAGCGAGCGGAAGGTTTTACCCGGCGAAGACAGGTACGGAAAAATAAGCAGCGCAAACGACATCTCCCCCGAACACCGAGGACGTATAGTACGCGGAAGACCAAGCCTCCCGCACGCTAAAATAAGTCGCAATGCCCCGAATGGAAAACCAATTGAAATTTTCGCTAACCAGGATCGGAATCAGTAAAAACGAAAGCAGGCTGAAAAAGAACAGACCTTCGGCCGCCCTGAAAACCGACTTGACGCCAAAACGGACGGTATAGGCGATGCAAAGCCCGCAGAGCGCGGCGATCGCCCAAGGCGGCGTGCTGACTAGGTAAAACTGGATCATCACGTCCTGCAGCTCCCAAAAATTAATGATCGCAATCAACAAATTCGACACCGCGATGAACAGCAGCAGCGGATAGTGCAGCCAACGTCCGACGATCTCCTGACCGTATTCGATAAAGAAGCGGTCGGGTCGTCGCAAGCCCAGCTTGAAGGCGAAATAGGAAAACGCAAGTCCGAGCAAGGCGCCGCACAGCACGCCGAGAGGCGCGTTGTAGCCGCTGGACTGCAGCATGATTCCCACCATGAAGGCGATCATCGTAGAAAACAGATGCAGCGCAAACAGCTTGAACAGCTGACTTTGCGTCACGGATTGAAGTTCCACGCCTGATCGCCCCCTTTTTCTCTCTCCCCCCGTGTCCGGGATTCATGAATCCGGTGCGGAAGGAATCCGTCGATGAGCCGACCCTTCTCAGCGAGATGACGGATTCGACCCGGATACGCAGGCGATTTTGGTAGTACGCTCGCCATTCGCCTTTGAGCTTGCCCCAATCCTTCGGATATTGAACGGATATATAGCGTCCGAAATTAAATGCGTCCGCTCCCGCCGCCTGGGTTTTGGCGATTACGGACGATAGCGACGCATCCGCGATTTTTTTTAATCTCCTTTTCAAGCCGAGCGATATTTTCCTGCTTGCTCAGGTCGATGTCGGAGTCCGAAGCGATGATGCCCGCGTTGGAATAGGAGCGAATGACGATGCCCAGCCCGTCCCTGTCTTTAAACGGCCGAATCTGCGTTCTCAGTGAAGAGGTATAAAATCCGATCGCCTTGCCGTCCGTCGGGGATGGCACGCTGTAGATGTACTCCCTGAGCTGCCCCGCCGCCGCGCGAACCGACGAAGTCTCTTCGGGCGAAAAAACGGGCGGGATCATTTTTCCCTCGCGAAGGATCGCCGCGCCTCCCGTGCCGACATTCTCGGTCATGTCCGACTTCACGGAAGGCTCCATCGCCTGGAATCTCAGTATGGGGAGAAATCCGTCTCCGCCGTTCGCCTTGGAGAACATTAAATCCTTGACCGTGGTATTTAAAATCTGATGGTTGCGGACATAGCCATTCAATACCGAAATGAAAAATCGTTCAAACGTAGTGGACGTTTCCGACACTTTGTTTCGCGCGATCCCTTCGACGAGAAACAAGCTTGTATTCAGCTTTAAAAACGGATTTCGGGAAATAAATTCAATCAGCGGCCCGATGCCCCTCTGCGCGAAGCGGCTCCCCATGATGATGCTGTGGGTCTGGCCGAAGGCGACTTTGCGGGGAATGTCTCCCTGAATTTTTTGCAGCGCCTCTTCGACGGTGCGGCCGCTGCGGGTGACATAAGCGACGGGACGTTGGCTGCCGCCTCCGGTTCCCCCCGTCTGCCCGGGAATCAACCGATTCGTCAAGGGAATGCCGAGCGTCAGCTCGACTTCGTCATTTTTCGAATCCAGGATCATGACGCTCACAAATGCGCGGTTGTTAAGCTCGGTCGCCGACCAACAGCCGGCAAGGAAGACGATGGCGGCGGCTAAACCGGTCATTTTCCACAGCCGGAGCAATGCCTTCAATCTTCTCCCTCCCCGCTGCTTTGCGCCCAAGCGCGCGTTCCGCCCTTTTGTCTGGTCCGATTCGCTTCGATCGCCGTCGTCGGCCGCTTCCGCATCTTCCACCACGGCGTCCGTATGAACGTATCCTTGAGCGCATTCGCGATCTGGGGGGGTCAATGGAGACAGATACGGCATGCCGAAGGATTCAAGATTGAGCATATGGACATAGATCAAGATCATGCCGCATGCGATGCCGAAAATGCCGAACGCGCCGGCAAGCAGCATCATCGGGAACCGAAGCAACCGAAAAGAAAGGCCCAGGTCGAAATTCGGAATAATGAACGAAGCGATGCCCGTCAACGACACGATAATGACCATCGCCGCGGACACGATGCCTGCCTGAACGGCCGCCGTGCCGATGATGAGCGCGCCGATAATCGAGACGGCCTGACCGATCGACTTGGGAATGCGAACCGATGCCTCCCGCAGCGCCTCGAACGCTACCTCCATCATCAAAGCCTCCATCAGCGCCGGGAAGGGCACGATCTCCCGCGACGAAGAGACGGAGATGAGCAGGTCAAAGGGAATCATCTCCGGATGAAACGTCGTAATCGCAATATAGAACGAGGGCAGCAGGAGCGAGGTCAGCAAAAAAAACGAAGCGAATCCAGCGAATCCACGAAGCCGCGATATAAGGCTGGTAGTAGTCCTCTGCGGATTGAAGCATCATAAAAAAAATTGACGGGCGCCAGCAGCGCGATCGGCGTGTTGTCCACGACCACCGCCAGTCTGCCCTCCAGCAGGGACGCGGCCACCGTATCGGGGCGCTCCGTGTACTGCAGCTGCGGAAAGGGCGAGGACGGGTTGTCCTCGATCGATTCCTCGATATAGTTCGAGCCCAGCACGCCGTCCATGTCGATGCAGGCGATTCTTCGCTTCATTTCCCGTACCAGCGCCTCCGGACAGACATGGTCCAGATAAACGAGGATGACGGCGGTCTTTGTGTCGCGCCCGAGCACGAGCTGCTCCGTTTTAAGATGGCTTGCTGCGAATACGGCGCCGCAGCAGCGTCAGGTTCGTATCCAGACTTTCGACGAAGGCTTCCCGCGGCCCCCGTATGACCGATTCGTTCGGCGCCTCCTCCACCGCTCGTTTCTCGAACCTCGAATACGGAAGGCCCAGCATCCGAAGATCGCCTTCGATCAACAGCACGCCGAAGCCTTGCACAATCCAATTGACGCTCTCGGCCGGATCGGTCAGCGCCTTGCTGCCCGCCATCGGCACCCGTCGCTCCGAGAACAGCCGTTCCGTCTCGTCCCCGCCCTCCCCCGCGAGAGGCCATCAGCGGCTTCAGCAAGTGCTCTTCCACATCGCGGTAATCGAACATTTCGCGAATATAAATCAGCGCGCATTCAACGCCCGACCCCAGGGTGAAGCTGTAAAACACCACGTCCGAACAGCCGGCAAAACGAGACTTGAACCAGTCCAGTCTCGGCTCCAGCCGCAGCGTCTCCGGGCAATCGCCGCCTTCGTCCGGCGTGTCCGGCAAAGCTATCGTTTTCGCGCGCACAGAGTCGCCCCCTTCCGCGGTTGCCATCATTTGCTTATCCTTGTCCGCCAGGAAGGAAAATATTCGGATTCAGAGAGCGAAGCCAGAAGGCTAACGACCCGGCAGGCAAACAAGCCGGCAACGAAAAAAAAGCCTGCCGGCGAAGACGCGGACAGACTCGAAAACGAAAGCGGGATTGGCGATTCAAGATGCAATTATCGGCAGTTATCGAGCAATTATCGAGAATCTGGCTCCACCTGCAGCTGCTTGTAAATCCGACCTTTCTCTGCATACTCCCTCACGATTCGCCGCATGTCGGCCTCGTCCGCTTCGTTCGTCGCGCGGAGCGGCTTCGCCGGCGAACCGACGACCAGCGTGCGGGGCGGTATCACCTTGCCGGGCGGCACCAATGCGCCGGCGCCGACCATCGCGCCCTCTCCGACCTCCGCGCCGTCCAGCACAATCGCGCCCATCCCGATCATCGCGCCGCGCCTCACGATGCAGCTGTGCAGAACCGCATTGTGCCCGACGATCACCTCGTCTTCAATAATCAGCGGTTTGCCCGGGCTCTGATGCAGCGTCGAATTATCCTGAATGCTCGTCCGCTCGCCGATGACGGTCGGCGCGACATCCCCCCGGATCACGGCATTAAACCAGATGGTCGAGTCCTTGCCGATCTTCACGTCCCCCCGTCACGACGCTGCCCGCTGCCAGGAATACAGTCTCATGAATGCTCGGCCGTTTGCCGCCGAAGGGTTGTACGGTTGCCATGGTATTGCCTCCTATGAATACGAATCGTTGAACGCAGCTTGCACGATGGCATCGACGCGTCAGCGCTCCCGCTCAGTTCTCACGCTGCGTACCTATGCAAGCGGACAGCAACGACTTTTCGAACCGGACATTCAGCAGATGCTGCCGCCGCTCGCACTCCACCGCATGCACCGCCTGTACGATCTCCTCAATCGTCGTCATCGAATATTTTGCGCCATGATGATATGTAAAGTCCAGCATCGCCTCCAGGTAGGTTTCGCAGGTCGCGATCTCGGCACTTAATTGCGCTGCTTTACGGGCAAGCTGTTCGTAGCGGGCTGTTAGTTCGGTCATATTCAAGACCCCATTTTCTTTCTATTGTTTGTCTACTTTAGAAAGGGAAATTATTGAGTTATTTAGCTCAATGGTACTTAATTACGTACCATTTTGCAAGTTTTATCATGTTACGCTTTTGCGTAATCATTTCACAAAAAAAGTAGGGGTGCCTCTTGGCTAAAAAAGTAGTGCTGATGATCCAGGAACTACTGCACCAATACAATATAAGTTTACGTGAGCTGTCTAGAATAACTGACATTCGTCATGCCGCTTTAAGTGAGTTGGCCAACCATAAGAGACAGAATGTTAATTTCGGGCATATAGAAAGAATTGCTGAGGCGTTAAAAATAGAGGATATTCGGGAAATTATTGATCTTAGGGATGTGGAAGAAGATTAAGATTTATTCGAATGGATCATGAAGTTCGCCTAATAAAACGGAGCGAGAGAAGTTTTAGCGATATTTAAAAATAGAAGAAGAATAACGTTAATCAAGTTATCCTTAATCCGATTACTGCATTGATAAAAACCACATGGACTTATTATGCTCGCATGTGGCCTTTAAGATAATTGTTCGTTATTCGTTAAGCTTGTTTTCGGAAACAAAATCATCAAGCAATTGATAAAATGCATCAAATGCTGCATCATCACTACTTGAATGGAAAGTGATGATATCTGCCCAGCTATGTGTAATCTCGATTTTGAATCGCTTTTGGATGTATTCTTGAAATTGCGGGAGAAAGAAATAGTTCTGCTCCACATTCACTTCGTTGTGGTAAGCTACATAACCATTTAGATACGCCTGAAGAAAGAATAGTGATGTTTTTCCAATATACAAACCAGGCCTCTTTTTCATCTGTTGAATTTTATTGTACAGTAGATCCATGCCTTTCTCTCCTCGCTGTATGAAAATCCATTTGAACTAATAGCTTCTGTTCCATCCGTATAGCTATCACTGACAATAAACCCTGATTTATTGTATTTTATCGATAATTGTTCACCCTATAAACATTTTTGACGATTTCATATCTTTTCAGATTTAAATTTTTTTACATTTTAATACTTATTTAGAATTTAGAAACTACCTTACTGTATTCAACTTTGATTTCGCTGTTTACCAGGACCTCCCCACCTTCCAGCTCCTCCAGCTCCTCCAACTCCTCCAACTCCTCCAACTCCTCCAACTCCTCCAGCTTCGTCTATTTTCGCTCAAAGGTAAGCGTCAGGAACAGGTCTTCGCAAGCGAAGTTCGCTTCCACCATCGTCTCTAACGCTTCCCCACTCGGGTCCAGATTTGGAACTTTCTTCCTCAGAGGCCGGTTGGTCACGTTTAGTTAGGCGATCTTTTAGCAGACGGTTCTTCTCCGGGTTAGTACGCAAGCCATAGCACTTCACTCCCAGACGATCATGGTCATTGCATATAACTGGAGCATACGAGGAAATTTAGAACATTTTTACTGGGGATAACAAAGTCATAAGGAAGGGATATAGCGGCGTTACAGCTTTTCTAATTGATGCTTAGACGCATCAAGGACATCGGACAGGTTATTCGGTTAGTAAGGCAAAAAGAAGCCCCCAACGTCGACATCTGAACGCTCAGCGTCCGTGTTCGCATTTGGGGGCAGAAAAGGGTTTCAATTCGTTTTAGTGCTAATATAGAAGCCATATAAAAATGATTCTTTCAGGTTAAAGAGTCCCGAGAGAGAAAGAAACCTGTAATCGCGACCAGATTAGCCAAAAAAAGAAACCTTGAAAGCTTTAAGCCAAGCAAGATTGAAATTGAGCATGCCTTATGACTTATTCGGCAACTTTTCTATCAATGAATTCTAATGCTTCATTTAATGAATCAAAAGCTACATCATGACCGCTGAAATCAACCTCTTCAACAAATCGTCCAACAGAAACTCCTACACCTTCATTAGGTACAATTTCAACTTCAAAGAAGTGAGTATTACCGTCGTTCATTCTGACCCAGGTAGCTATGCCATATTGTTCAAAGTAAATATTCCAACTTGAAAATCGCTCATTAAATATCCTTTTAATCTCATCCATTTTTATCAACCACCTGCCCCAGGTTTTGTAAGAACTAAAGCTCCTTGCGTCTTATCCGCATTTTTTGCAAAGATTTTGATTGTACCATCTGCAGTAATTTCAATGAAGTTTCCACTAGTCACTGCTCTAATACTGCCATCAGACATTCTAGCCGTTTTATCCGGTCTTGGAGCGTACATTCTTCCTTGATATGCAAGTCCTGGATGGTCGACTTTTGCAACGCCGCTATACGCATCCTCAACTTCAGTCATGATCTTGTCAAGTTGTGCTAGTGCTTCATCTGCTGATTTTGCGGAGGGAGCATCTAAAAGTCTTTGATTGAAAATTTTTATTCTCTCTCCTTTTGAGAGGACTTGAATCGAAACCTTGACTTCCTTACTTCCTGTAATGGCTGCCTTAACCCACTTCGCGCCATTCCAAACGTATCCTGCTCCCTTAACAATAATGTATTCGCCTCCTGCAACAGGCGGATAGGCTAATGCTGCTTCATTCGATACATACCAGACAGCTTCTGCTGCATCCTTAAAATCACCCCACATGGTATTGCCGACATCCGCTGCGGTCTCTTTGATATTTGACCAACTAAATGCTTTAGAGTAAGCCTTAGCATACGTCATCAAACTTTTATTCCCAGTTGGGTCAAAATAAATCAACGGATTATTCTCAACATACGTAAAGAGGTTAAGCGTCAGCGGATTATTAAACTGCCCCTCATACGTATCCTAGTTTATAAACCACACACCTCTTCCTGTTAAAATTCAGTATATCAACTCACTTGTTTTTCTGGGATAGCGGGCATCTGATTTACGCTCTTATGTTTCAAGATATGATAGACAACGTTGACCAGCTTGCGCATTATACAGACGATGGCTTGCCGCTTGGACTTTCCTTCGGTGATTTTCTGTTCATAGTAATGCAGTAAGTAGGCGTTGCGAGGTTGCATTGTCTTCTTGGCTACAACCAATTGGCGTACCGCTAGTTGCTTAAACAAATCATGCAGTACCCGATTTCCTTGTTTGCTCTTATAGTTCTTCGTCTTGCCTCCTGTACCGTACATGACCGGAGCGATTCCCGCGAAACGAGCCAGCTTCTCGGCACTTGCGAACCGCTCCACATCCCCGATCTCGGCTAAGAAGCAAGCTGCTGTCACTCGATCAATGCCCGGTAGGCTGTCGAGTGTACAACCTCCGTCTCGGAGCAGAACCCCTAACTCTGCTTCCAGCTTTGTCATTTCATCCGCGCTGGCGCGTAGACTTCTAACGAGGGATTGCACAATCAAGTCTCGCTGATCCTGGTATTCGCGTTTGGTACAGCCGACTTCGGCGACGAACTGTAGGATTTGCCTTGCCTTCGCAAGAGACAGAAAGTGGTTGCTCTCGTGCTTCAGAAAGTCTGCTAACTCCGATTCGCTGACATTCTCCAAGCAACGTGGAGAAGGGTATTTCGACCAAAATGCCAGTGCCGTCTTTCCATCTACCTCCGAGAAGAACGCCCTGTAGCTCGGGTAGTGATAGCTAAGCTGCTGATGAAGTCTTCGGACATTGCCGGAATAATGCGCAGCTTCCCCCCGCTCTCACTTTAACAATCTGACCGATGGCCCAATATTGGTCCAACGGATTCGCATCCGGCAAGCTGTCCCATTCGTCCCGAACGACCCGCGCCACGCATTCGGCGTCCCAACTATCGTGTTTCTCGACCGTTGTACGTGTCTTTCGCTTGTCGCTGCTGAGTGTCGGGTTTACTTCCTTGACATTTTGACCGTTCTCCCGCAGGAAAACAGCCAACGAACGCCCGAACCCGCCGACATCCTCAAGTCCGTAAACTGGCGTTTGTCCTCGCTTGGTATGTCGTTTAACTGCCTTGACCAGCTCCGGGAATGCCGAAGGACGATTGTCTACCGTCACTTCACCGAGCTTAACGTTCCAACAGTCGATGATCACCGCGACATGCTGCCGTTTATGGAGGTCAACGCCGACATAGATATGCTTCGTTGGTTTGGTTTTCAAACTGCGCCACTCCCTTACATATATTCAGGCGGCCAGCGTGAAGGCTTGCATCCTCAGTTCGAGCGGACGTGATCGCCGCAAAGATACGTAAGCAAATGCCTCCACGCTCGCCGACTGACCTAACATAAAAGATTTCAAGTCGAATATTTAAGTGGCATTGAACCTTTTTTTCAATTCTTCTGCAATCTGTTCGACAGCAGGGCCTTCTCAAACCGAACATGGAGCAGATGCTGACGGCGATCACTTTCTAACGCGAATACGGCGTTCAGAATGTCCTCGATCATCGTCATTTGGAATCGGTCACCTTGTTTGTGCGTGTAGCGGAGCATCCCATCTACGTAGGCTTCAATCGTTTCAAGTTCCTCTATTGGCTTGTCTTCCTTCTCGACAAGGCTGTTGTACCAGGCGTTCAAGTCTTCTATGCCGACCGCCCTCCTATATGATCGCGGTGTAGCGACCCGGAGCCGTGACTTCGCCGTATGAATAAATCCCTTTGTAGAAGTCCTCACGGTCGAATATGCGTTTGATCTGCACCTTAGTGAACGACTTGCCTTGCGTCGTCTTGTAACCATCATAGTTGAGCTGCTTAGCGAACTCTGACAGCGGCCAATGCGGGAACAGTTCTTTCAGTTCAAACAACCGATGAACGATAATGGCACAGTCCCAATCAATTTGAAAAGCCTTCTGCCCCTTCGCAGCGCGGTATCCAAACGGAACGCCACCACCCGCATAGCCACCTTGTTGGGCTTTCTTCTTCCGTCCTCGGCTCAGCTTCAAGGCTATCTCGAGTCGTTGATACTGGTCTAACAACTCCAACATGCCATTGACCAGAAAGTCGTTAGGGTCATGAGCGTTGATGCTGTAGTTTGGTTGCTCAATGGCGGTTACATCCACATTATGGCGTTTCAGTTCCCGTTGAATGAGCACCTTAGCCATATCCGAACGCCACAGCCGTGACGTGTTCAGGACGACGATTGCAGATACATTCCCGCCCCTCAGATCGGCAAGCATCTCCTGCAAGCCTTCACGTTCAACAGTCAGTCCTTCTTCATCGACCGCCGCGCCGCTGATGCCTTTGTCCTCGTAGATATTCAGCAGATCCATGTCGTTCTGATGACAGTACCGCTCGATCTCCTCCACTTGGTAGGTCAAGCTGTAACCTTCCTTCGCCTGTCCATACGTGGATACTCGTACGTAGCCGACGACCTTCTCCCTCAAAAAAATCCCCTCCCGTTACATGGACTTTAGTTCCTTTAACGCTCGCCCCGTTTTCTGCGGATAACTTGCCGCCGTCAACGGTTAAACGTTGATGCGTAGTATACGACCCTTTCCAAAATCTGCACAACCCGCAAATTTATGCTCGTGTTTGCTCCGGAAAAGATCGTACACTAATCGCAATTATCTCGTTGGAGGAAGGAACCCATGACGAAAACCATCGTTCGTATCCGTCTTAGTGAAATTTTGAAGGAGCGCTGCATGACTCGTCAGCAGCTTGCCCTATTGACCGGACTACGTCCTTCTACGGTCAGCGACTTGTGCAAGCCAACGGCCAGCCGAATATATCTCAGTACTATCGCCGCTGTGTGTGATGCATTAGATATAGCCATCGATGAACTCATCGTCAGCGAAGGTATCGAAAACAATTAAGCCACTTCTCCCTTTCTCTCTTCCGTTCTACACAGTATCAAACGACCCTACGGACATTGATTCCGATTGCGCCATTGAAAGGGGCAGCATCTCTATCGCTCGTTCCTTGCAGACTTGCTCCAGTTGTAGCCGCATTATCCGCTGCTGCTGATCGTTCTCCATCTTCAGGATCGCCCGCATAATTGCCATGCTTGCTTCCATATCCTCTTCCCTCATGGCATTCATAGCTTGCTGTACCGACTCCTTGATCACGTTGTAAGCGAACAAAGTCCTTTCTACTCGAACGATCTCCCAGTTCAATGCTTCCAAGCCCAATTCCTTAATCGATTTCTTCATGTCCTCAATCCCTCTCTGTTCGGAATATTAAGCCAGAACGCAAAAAAAACACCCGACTAACACCGCTGAAGCGATGAAAACCAAGTGTTTTAAGTGTTGTGTTTGTTAAGTTGATAAGTTGCTCACAGCGGCAATCCGCTGATGCGTTCTCATTATTGCACAGACCGTTGTCTGTGGTCAACAGAAGAAGTGAAATATCTATTCAACCTTCTGAATAAGCCGTTTCATTATCCTACCTGAAACACGGGTCATTGCATCCTCTATTTGAAGCAATCGATTCAAATTGCTGGCTACATCCTTATCCCATTCATTCATTCGACGGAGCATTCGAGCTTGACGAATAAATTCCATTTCAAGCGATTCCGTTACCTGTTCATTCGGCCCCAGGCAGTATAATCGACGAATATAATCCTGCTCCCACTCTTCAAGTCGCTCCCAAGTGATCGACTCATACTCACCTGTGACGAGCCGTCCTTTGTTACCAATGGCATTCTGATTGCCTTTAAGCTTGTCCGGTTGCTTCGGCCCCGTACTCTTACCTCCGTGCATACGACAGCGGCCGTTCTTCATGGGAATGTTTATACAACAAGCTCCGTTTCTTGTCTTCGCGCCGCAGACAGACGTTTGCCCTCTCATCTTCATCATTCATTGCACCTCCATTTACCTGTATAGGGTTCGTGGAAGAAAAAAATGCCGCCTGTACAATTCGTACAAGCGACACATATCCACTCCTTCAGTTCAATTCACCACTCTTCTTTTCCCGGATTGCCGGACTCTCCCAATAGCTATCAGCTACCTTTTCAAAGTTATCTTTATCAAAGCCGCTCCAGTTGATCTTGGCGGCAGTTTCTTTCGTGAGTGTTATTTTAAGTGCCGTTGTCGATGCGGAGTTACCATAATCATCTACTGTCGGGAACTGCCACAATAGGGCTACTTCTTCAATGCCTGGTAT
Organism: Cohnella rhizosphaerae; assembly: GCF_029525575.1. GTDB lineage: Bacteria > Bacillota > Bacilli > Paenibacillales > Paenibacillaceae > Cohnella > Cohnella rhizosphaerae. Next base: position 554,044 of record NZ_JAPDIA010000009.1, on the reverse strand, counting down.
CTGGAACAATGCCTTGAACACCTTGATCGAGTCCATTTGCATGCCGCCTTTTATCATGCCCGCTGTCAAGTTATCGTTCCCTCTCAGGGAGGCGACGACGATTTTATCGCCTTCTTGTACCGTACCGGAATGGTCGTTTACTTGAAGGCTAACAACTCTTTGTTCGTCCATATTGGTTGTATCCCCGATAGCCTTAGTTATTGAGGAACGGACTTTATCTTCGATTCCGTTCACTGTGCTGTTTTCTACAACAGGTGAAGCTACCGCGGCCTTATGCTCGTCGTTGTCTTTCTCTTCTACGATCGCTACGATAACGATCCCGATCAACACCAGAGCTACCAGCATCCCTAAACATCCTAGACATCCAGTTAAAATACTCGACTGCGGCTTCTGTCTGCTTGCTTCTTTCTGGTTGGTTCTACTTTCCGACTGTACGTTCGTCCCACTCTTCAAAGAATTCTTCTGCTTTTCCTGCATCTTCTGCACCCCTTCGACAATTTCCGATAGGGAAAATTATACAGGATAGGAGTGTATTTTAGTATTATTTATTTTGATACTTTAATATTAATTACCGCATCATCTGCCATCGTCTACTCTCTCTATAGAGGTGTTTACAGTGGCAGAAATCCTAAATTTAGTAGGTTCTAAAATACGAGACTACCGAAAAGCTAAAGGGCTCTCTCAAGATCAACTTGCCGAACTATGCGGGTTTCATTTCTCCTATATCGGCGGCGTCGAACGTGGCGAGCGTAACATTTCCTTAGAGAACTTGGCCAAGATTGCCGAGACGCTGAAAGTGGAACCGAAGGTGTTCTTTGATTTCAATCACTCCTTCGTCCAGCCGCCTTCCGACAAGAAGGAAGCGGCATTGCAGGAGGTGCTCACGTTGCTTCAAGCCAAAGAGCTCCGCCATATCCAGATGACTAAGAAGCTGCTAATGGAGATATTCAAGACGTTCCCTCGGCAATAATAGGACGTTCGTCGTCATCGTTCACCGTGCCCGACTCCTGTTTAACCGTGTCTCGTTTGCGCTTTCCGGGGGCTGCGCCCCTGCAATCCCCTTGTCGGTAAAAACACCCGTTCACCATCGTAGAAACCTGCAAACCGAAAGCTCGACGTTCACGTCCGACTTGGCTCCAATCAAAAATAGAGCACATGAGCCTCCTCTATTAAAGGGCCCATGTGCTCATTCAATTCATACATTGCCTCAATGTCAACGTCTATTCCCCAAAACCGAGGTCCCGTCGGACTTTAGTTTCCACCTCCTCCAGTTCCTTTCTCCGTCGAACGAGTTCAAGAAACCACTCCTTGTCTCCATTCGCTAACGCAAGTTCGATCAAATCATCAAAATCTGATAATGCCATATATATTGGTAACGGTTGCAAAATTTATTCTCCTTCAACTATACCTCTATTTTCGGCGATAAGAAAGGCCACATGGAGTTGTTACGCTCGCATGTGGCTCAGCAGTTACTTTATCCCTACGGTTTTTTCTCCTTCATGAAAAAACTCAATTACATATTTACCAGACGGATCAAAAAAACCAAGTGTCAGAACCCACCGCAGTTACATCATCTATAACATTAAGGGCTTGAAACAAATCACATCTAACTACGGGAGCGTCACTATAATTCCATAAAAGGAATACTTCTTTCGAGAAATCCTTCAACTTATTTTTTAAAATCTCTTTTAGTTCAACAATGCTTGTAAATTGAATACTTGAGGAAACCTTTCCCCAATCTATTCTGCCCCAGGGCGTAACAGGGAAAGTTTCGACTAATTTCTCAAATGCCAGTTTTGTTTCGTATTCTGAAAGAATCTCAACTTTCGGTCCTAAAGCTTGAATACATTCCTTAAAAAAGAGTCATTTTATCACCTTTAAATTTTATTAATTTTGTAAATGCTTTAATAGCGTTTTAAAAGTGTCCTCATTTCCAACAAATGGTATTACCAATTTAATTGCTTTATCTCCTTTTCCATTTCTATAATCCTCAATATTAATATGAGTTCCTTTGATGGGATCATAATCTAATCGCCATAATACTTTACCGTCTGCAGATTGTCTTCCAACAACTTTTCCATATCCAGCACTGCTTGGTAGTCGGCCTACAACCGCTTTAGAATCAGCCCCCAAATCACCGATGATATCCAAGGCTAAATTTCTTGCCTGTTCATATGAATTTAAAGTTGAATCAAGTGTTTTCTCAACCCCTTCTCCAGAGAATTTAACAGCCCGCTCAATAACCGCGCCTTCTTTGTTAGCTAATTTAATTATTAGCGATCCTTCTTTATAAATCTTACCAATGGGTATAAACCCCATCGCGGCTAATGTTTTATCAAATCCGGATGCATTGGGATCGAGTATTGTATTTATATCATCAACAAACATAAATTTCATAAAGCTCTTGTAGTCTTCAACTGCTTGCTTGGGTTTCTTACTGTACCTATAACCGGCATATTGAAATAAATAGGGCAATAATTGCGCGATATTTCCACTCGGATCAGTATATATAAGTGGATTATTATTTACATACGTATACAGATTTAAACTTAGAGGATTATCAATCTGCCCCTCATACGTATCCTCATTCATAAACCTTCCCAGACTCGGATCATACCACCGTGCTCGCAAATATTGCAGCTTTGTCGTATTATCCGTCATCTCACCCGAATACTTGAACGGCTGAGCTGCGGTCTCCGTCTGAGAAGTGATGTTGCCAAACAGGTCGTAAGCATAGCTGTTCAGGCGCGTGTTCCCCGTGCTGTCCCTAAGTTCAACGACATCGCCGTGTCCATTTTGCAGATAGTAAGCCATCGCCTGTTCATCTTGGCGTGCGATCAGCCCTTGGCCACGGATATATCGTGCCTTAAACGTAGCCACTCCACCGCTAACCGTCGCTTCCGCTGCTACCTGATCGCCATCCCAATAGTAACGCGTCGTCTGCCCGTTTTCGGTTCGTTCCCAGAGCAGCCCGTCACCATTGTACTTGTACGTCACTATTCCGGTTGGCGTAGTAACGGAAGTCAGGCGATTCCACTTATCATAGACATTGGCGGTTCCCGGGCTATCGAACAAGTTGCTCGAGGTCATGTCCGTACGGTTGCCTCTGTTGTCGTAGGTGAAGGATTCGCCGTATTGGCTGGATGTCTGAATCCGATTCAGCGGATCGTAGCCGAACGTGCTTCCTGTCCCGTTCTCCGTCTTTGTCTTCTGATTCCCGTTGTTATCATAGGTATATCCGTATTGATTGACGATCGTACCGTCGGCTTTCTTCTCGATCAACGAGCCGATCTGCATACCATCGTAGGTAAAGGTAGAGACGATCCCGTTTTTCTGAAGCTTCTGCTTCGTCAGATCGTTTTGATAATAGTTGTATCTCTCCTCTGCATCGTTCGTGAAGTCCAGAGACGACGCAACCGCTGACAGACGATTTTTAGCATCGTACTTGTAATAGGTATTGTATCCGAATGGGTCCGTCATGGCGGTTCGATTGCCGGCGGTGTCGTAGTCGTATTGGATCTTGCGCGCGTCCGGGAAGGTGACACTAGTTAAGGAGCCATCCGCTGCATAACCATAGCTGGTTTGTCCAGTGGCATCCGACATCGCCGTGCGTTTTCCTGCCTTGTCGTACCCGAATTCGATTACTTCCTGGTCAGCAACCGGCGTACCGGCGCTATCCGTGATTTCACGTTTGGTCAGGAAGTTGCGATCGTTGTACGTGTTCTTGAACCAGACACTATTGCGATCCAGCGTTCGGATCAAGTTGCTGTTGTTATCATAATAGAACTTTTCGAGTTTGCCGTTAGCATCCTGGGATTTAATCAAACGTCCGATGGCATCGTATTCCTTGACCATCGTCTTGGTGTCCGGATACGTGATCAGCTTCAGATTGCCGAGTGCATCGTATTGGTAAGCCGTGGTCTCACTCTTGGCGTTCGTCACGCTCGTGAGGTGTCCAAGAATGTCATACGCGTAAGTCGGCGTCAGGTTGTCGGAAGCAGCCGTGACGTTGCCGACGTAGTCATAGGTATAGGTAGCTAGCGTTACAAGAGGCGCCCCGGTTGTCTTTGCCTCTCTTTTGGTCAGCACACGCCCCAACTTGTCATATGCCCTCTGCATCCGTACTTAAGGAACCGTCTCTCGTTTGCGCTTTCCAGGGACTGCGTCCGTTCAATCTCCTTGTCGGTAAAATCCACAGTGTGCCATTGAAGAACCTTGCAAAACGAAAGCATGACGTTCGTGCCTAACTTGTCGGTTTTTTTCAAAAGGAGCACATGAGTTCCATGTATTGCGGGGAACCATGTGCTCTTTTCATCTCGTCCTCTTGGTATATTATCCCCTATTCCTCGAAACCGAGGTCAAGACGAACTTTAGCTTCCGCCTCTTCCAGTTCCTTACTCCGTCCAACGAGTTCAAGGAACCACTCCTTGTCTCTATTCGTTAACGCTAATTCGATCGAATCATCAAAGTCAGACGATGTTATATATCTTGGTAACGGTTGCATGATTAGACTCCTTCAGCTATACCTCTATTTTCGGTAAAAAGAAAACCACGTGGAGATGTTACACTCGCATGTGGTTTAGGTTCGATATTTTCTTAACGATAACTATGTTTTTAACTTTATAACAAAGTCGATACTTCTATTGCCCGCACTAAAGTACAATATAATTCTCCGGCTTTAATTTGATTTCCGAGTAGTATTTTTTTTAGTGTCCTGCGATACGAACTCTAGTTTTTCTCGATTCGTGGGCGTTACAACATATCCTTCATTATTACTCCAAGAAAATTCCACCAACTTTTTGCCCCTTACCGCCTTAGCGTATCCTTTTACTCCTAAATATTTCTCCAATGGAGAAATGTCATTATCGTCTGGTTTTCGACATGATAAGGTTTATTGAAAGTTTCCACTACGTCGATCTCTGTTATAATTCCTCCCCATTTATCGATAATTCCGACCGCAACTACAATGAGTTTTTCTTTATTGTCCGCGTAAATGTTAACTTGCTTATGATCCATTAATTCTTCACTCCACTTGGAATTATCCATTCATTAGGAGATGTGGAGAGAACGCTAAGTTACGGACGCTACTACGGGAACCAGACAGGGATTCGGTTGGAAGATGGCAAGCCCTATAGCAACAGTACTGGGCATGCATGCCCCCCAAAGGAGGCATGCACCGATCTCCCCCCCTTAAAAATATGGATATAACACCCAACTATATATTCGCAGTAATCTTAGTAATAGCACAGTGCTTTGCATACTTTTCAAGTATTTTGACAACTTCTTCTGTAACGACCAAATAGGCTTTTTCAGTTAAACAAAAATGATGTCCAGACCATCCATCATAGGAATTGCCAATAATATTGACTTTTCCTTTGGGAATCATTCTAAAAAAGTTAGGCAACGACTTATCCCCGTATAACTCTTCAAATTGATTTGATTTAGTCACCAAACATTCTTGAACTAAATAGTCTCTAATGTTTAATTGCTTGAAAATTTCATCTAATTCTTGTGTGATTATAAAACATGGTGTTGATTCAATTAGATGATCTCCTAACCACCCGTCAAACTGATAATGGAGAAAGTCAACACTATCCAATGGCTTTACTCCAATTTCTCGCTTATATACGGTGTACTCTCCATGACCTCCACTAACTTCGGGTTCTAAAAGAAAAAGATTCATATTCATTCTCCTAGTTAACTGGTGGATTAAAAAAGACTACCATATTTTTTGTCAAGTTGATACATATATTCTATTACTTGTTGTCTAGTGGGGTTGGGATTTTCCTTATAGAATTTATTCCAATCCACTCTAATCTGAGATAAATGCAAGTCACTGTTTATTTCTAACGGAATTCCTCTCAAATTGTCTAGTGCATTTATTTCTTCTTTTGTAAAGAGTCCTGGAAACCTCTGCATAGCCTGCTGTTCAATTGCATGATGAACAATAACTTTATTACGTAAATCGGGATGCTCTTTAAAAAATGTCTCTCTATAATTCAGACTAAATCCCTTAACTTCCTTGCTTGTCAAACTACTGCCTTTTGTATCTCGTAATGTAGCTAATATCACGGCATCTTCATAAGTCATGTCGGCGGGATGCAGTATAGTATCAATTGAATCACCATACATAAATTTATAATACCAAGAAAAATCGCTCATTTCTTTATTTTGGCTATCAACCCAAGCATAAGCCTTCTTTACTGCCTTAACTGTGCTCTTCCATATTTTCTTCAAGTTAGGCTTTGCTAAAGTATTTCCTGTGGGATCGAAATAAATTAATGGATTATTATGCACATACGTATACAAATTCAACGTCAACGGATCGTCAATCTGCCCCTCATACGTATCCTCATTCATAAACCTTCCCAGACTCGGATCATACCACCGTGCTCGCAAATATTGCAGCTTTGTTGTACTGTCCGTCATCTCACCCGAATACTTGAACGGCTGAGCTACGGTCTCCGTCTGAGAAGTGATGTTGCCAAACAGGTCGTAAGCATAGCTGTTCAGGCGCGTGTTCCCCGTGCTGTCCCTAAGTTCAACGACATCGCCGTGTCCATTTTGCAGATAGTAAGCCTTCGCCTGTTCATCTTGGCGTGCGATCAGCCCTTGGCCACGGATATATCGTGCCTTAAACGTAGCCACTCCACCGCTAACCGTCGCTTCCGCTGCTACCTGATCGCCATCCCAATAGTAACGCGTCGTCTGCCCGTTTTCGGTTCGTTCCCAGAGCAGCCCGTCACCATTGTACTTGTACGTCACTATTCCGGTTGGCGTAGTAACGGAAGTCAGGCGATTCCACTTATCATAGACATTGGCGGTTCCCGGGCTATCGAACAAGTTGCTCGAGGTCATGTCCGTACGGTTGCCTCTGTTGTCGTAGGTGAAGGATTCGCCGTATTGGCTGGATGTCTGAATCCGATTCAGCGGATCGTAGCCGAACGTGCTTCCTGTCCCGTTCTCCGTCTTTGTCTTCTGATTCCCGTTGTTATCATAGGTATATCCGTATTGATTGACGATCGTACTGTCTGCTTTCTTCTCGATCAACGAGCCGATCTGCATACCATCGTAGGTAAAGGTAGAGACGATCCCGTTTTTCTGAAGCTTCTGCTTCGTCAGATCGTTTTGATAATAGTTGTATCTCTCCTCTGCATCGTTCGTGAAGTCCAGAGACGACGCAACCGCTGACAGACGATTTTTAGCATCATACTTGTAATAGGTATTGTATCCGAATGGGTCCGTCATGGCGGTTCGATTGCCGGCGGTGTCGTAGTCGTATTGGATCTTGCGCGCGTCCGGGAAGGTGACACTAGTTAAGGAGCCATCCGCTGCATAACCATAGCTGGTTTGTCCAGTGACATCCGACATCGCCGTGCGTTTTCCTGCCTTGTCGTACCCGAATTCGATTACTTCCTGGCCAGCAACCGGCGTACCGGCGCTATCCGTGATTTCACGTTTGGTCAGGAAGTTGCGATCGTTGTACGTGTTCTTGAACCAGACACTATTGCGATCCAGCGTTCGGATCAAGTTGCTGTTGTTATCATAATAGAACTTTTCGAGTTTGCCGTTAGCATCCTGGGATTTAATCAATCGTCCGATGGCATCGTATTCCTTGACCATCGTCTTGGTGTCCGGATACGTGATCAGCTTCAGATTGCCGAGCGCATCGTATTGATAAGCCGTGGTCTCACTCTTGGCGTTCGTCACGCTCGTCAGGTGTCCGAGAATGTCGTACGCGTAAGAAGTCGTATTCGTCGGCGCCAGGTTGTCGGAAGCAGCCGTGACGTTGCCGACGTAGTCATAGGCATAGGTAGCTAGCGTTACAAGAGGCGCCCCGGTTGTCTTTGCCTCTCTTTTGGTCAGCACACGCCCCAACTTGTCATAGGTTTCTTCGACGGCATAGCCCTCTGCATCCGTACTTCTGACCTTGTTACTTAGATCGTCATAGGCCAAGGTTGAGACCGCTGCTGAGATCGGCGTAATGTTGCCCTGCTCGTCATAAGCAATCGTCGGAGGAGCGGTAACTTTATTCTGGCGGCTCCACTGGTCGTAACCGAACAAGGTCTCGTTCCCGAGGGCATCCTTGTGAGACAAGAGCCGGCCGTTCGCATCATAATCGTATTGGACCTTCGGCTTATAATCGCCATTAATGACAAATCCTTCTTCGATCTTTCTGCCCACCGGGTCCCAGCGCGTGTAGACTTTGACGCCGGACTCGTCGGTTTGCTGAATCTCATTGCTGTAATCGTAATATTGAATTCTAATGTTCCCGTTGTCCGGCTTAACTGCACCGATCGCACGCCCTAGCGCATCGTATTGATAGGTTGTCGTTTTTCCTTTGCCGTCCGTGTAACTGGATAAAGTACCGTCAGCCGTGTTGTACGTATAGCCTGCGGTAATCGTCGTGCCGACGCTGTCCGCGTCAGTGACAGCCACGCTGGTGCTGGTCGGATAAGCGCCGAGATAAGGAGCTGCCGCATCGTAGCCGATATTCACGGTCGAATACTGCCCTGCTTCACGCAGTACCTTGAGCTGCGTCACATTGCCATAAGCATCAAACGCGTTGTTGAGCGTCTCCTGCAACACTGGCCCGCTCGCATTTCCACTCCGGACACGCGTCGCAGTGACCGCGCCATTTGTGGCGTTTCGTACGTATTCGGTGTACTGCGTTTGCGTCCCGCTGATCGGCTGAGAGACGCCGATCAGCAAGTGAGAAGTCGTGTCGTACGTGTACGTTGTCTGGATGCCGTTAGGGTCTGTGGCGCTTAAGACGTTGCCGTAATCGTCGTAAACATTGCTCGTCTCGACGATATAACTGCCCGTTGAACCTGATTCGCTTTTCGTCGTCTTGGTCTGAATGGGCACAGGCCAGTTGCGGTAACGCTCGTACGTGTAGTCTGTGGCATTTGTATACGTCTTCCCGCCGTAATTCGATACCGACACGATCTTTGTATTGTAAAAGACCGGCGGCTTGTTCTCGTCAATGTAGTCCTTCTCATTGGTAAAGGTGGTCTCGGCGAGACCGTCGTTCAAGGCTACCGTAAAGGTCAGGTCGGTATTATAAGCTGAACCGATATCGCCGTTCGGATACGAGACGTTGGTGACATTAACCGTTTTAACGCTGTTATCCCATTGGATGAATTGATCCTTGCGGGATTTAACCCGGTATACCTCGTTCGTCGCATTGTATTCCCCGATCTTGCGCGTGATGGGCGGCATGTACTCGAAGACCGTCTTTGCGCCCGTGGGATACGTAATCCCTGTAAGGAGGGCATAGGGATTACTCGCTGGTGTTGCCTGATCGTATAACGTGAACATAGCGTTCTTCAGATCATAATCGTATGTGGTAGCACGGCCTGCGACGTCAACGACTTGGGTCAGGAGTTCCTTTCCGTTTTGGGTCGCCTTATAGTAGATCACTTGCCGTGTTCCTTTGGTTAAGGTCACTTGCGATGCGGAATAAGAGATCGCGATACTATTTCCGATCGCATCCGTAATGCTTGTAAGCACCGTTCCGTATGTCGGATCGGAACTATAGGCAAACTGCACTTTATTGTTGAATGCGTCCGAGATCTGAATCAAACGCCCGTCCGCGTTGAAGTACTGATTGACTTTCTGGATCGACCGGAGGACGTAGGCAGACGTAGAGCCCGATACCGTCACGGTCGTATCCGCAGCGAAGGTTAAGTCCTTCCATGGGTACCCTAGCAAGGATAAGTCGGAACCGAGCTTGAACACGCCCGAACCGGCGAGATGCAGATACTTGGTCGATTCGACGGTTTCGATAAAGGAGATATCCCAGGTCCAGCCCTTGCCGATCGGAAATCTCTTTTCCTCCGCCGGTTGCACGGTCGTATTATAGCCCGACGACATTGACATTTGATTGAGCTGAGAGGCGTCGCTATCGTATCTGCGTACCAGCGTGAATCCTAAGCCATTCCGTCCGGGCAGGGAGAGATCGGCTGCGCTCTGCGACAAGCTGCCCGAGAGCGTAGAGATGCTTTCCTGTCCGAGGTTAATCGCAAAGGGGGGCTTCGTCCGGCTTGGTTTTAACGAAGCTGTAATCAGGAACGACCGTGCTCGCTGCAGCGCTAATCGCATAGCTCTTGTTGCCCAGATCGCTGGTGATTTTACTTTTAGCCGAACCTGACTTATTAATCGAATAAGGAGCTGGCTCGATCGGTGTCTCGGAGACGTCGATTGAGCCCGTAGACGAAGGCGTAGCTGCGAATCCAGCAGCTTCCGGATAAATTCCTGCAATTAGAGTTAACGCTATAAATACCGCAGCGATCCTGCCCCACCAGCTTTTCAACGCGAAATCCTCCTCAATTTGTGATCGTCACGGTCTTGCCGGTAATATTGCCGTTAAAGTCGTATTGGTACGTCGTCGTATACTGTGCCGCTTGCCGGTTCAAGGAGAAGCCGTAGCTGGCCGTTGCGCTGTAGCTGCCTCCGACGCCAACGATCTTAATGTAGTAAATAGCGCCTGCGCTCACGTTGTAGATGATCTCTTCAGCCAATCCAGTGCCTCTGACGCCGGCCGCGATCAAGTTCATAGAAGCGTCATAGACGTAGACATCATAGTTTAGCCCCGTTGGTACGGTGAGCTTAAACTTTTCGATGCCGGCCGCTGTCGCTGTATATTTGTAAAAGTCGACGTCCGTAGCTGTTGTAATCAAAGAAGTATAGTTCTGCGCGTAGCTGATGGGGTATGCTTGGGCTGTTGTGTCGTTTGGCTCATACGCGTTTGGGAGCACTAAGCTACGCGTAGCCGCAGCAGACCATTCCAGTCCGTCTTTGGCAGTTATTCTAAAGCTCCATGTTCCGCTCGCCAAGGGAGGCGTCGTAAGGGACGCAGCATTGCCGCTAAGCGCACCGGAGTTGTAGGCAACCGTCGTCCAGTTATCCTGCGACCCCTGAATTTGATAATGACTCTGGGCTTGTCCGTCCGCATCGCTATACGTCCAGGCAAAGGTTAGGACATTGTCCGTTACCTGCTGACCGTTCGTATAGGAGGTTATGCTGACTGTTGGAAGATTGTTGACCTTGATGTAATACTTTGCCGATACTGCAGAGATGGCTCCTTTATTGTCCTTGGTGCGAACCTGCCAATTGTACGCCCCGTTCCTGCTTAGTGTACCAGTAGGAACTGTGTAAGATGCAGCGCTTGAGCTGACCCATCCGCTGTCGCGAATTAATGTGCTTCCATTGTAAATATAGACCTGGTACTGCCCCTGCGTATCTCCCGCATCCGGATCAGAGAAGGTCCAGTTCAGCGCAGGCGTGGTGGTGCCCATTAATTGAGGCGTTGTTGAATTGGTGCTGCCAGGGTTTAGTCCGGTTGGCGCATTCGGTACTGTGTTGTGCTTGATCGTAAATGTCGGTGATTGTACCCATGAACCATAATCGATTCCGTCAAAGGATCGAATCCGTATGATCGCGTTCGTTGTATTGGCAATTGAGCTAAAGTTATATGTGTAAGAGGATGCGCCAGCGGCGGTCAGTGGGACGATATCGCTCCAAGTGGCTCCACCGTTGGTAGAGAGTTGAATGTTATACTTCAAGTTCGATTGTGGATCGTCTTGGTCGATTGCGGCGTTCCAGGTGATGTTGTAGTTTGAGTCGACGATCGTGCCGTTCTGAGGTGCGGTGATGGAGGCGGTGCCGGGGGCGTATAAATTATAGCCAATTACCATTTTTGCTTCAAATGGATATGCATTAAAATACAAATAACTTGAACCTGTAGATTCCGTAGTAAATTCAAAAGAAATTGACCGGTTTCCAGCATAATAATTAGATGAAAACCAGGCTCTAATTGCGTTACTTAGATCAAAAGAAGCAGTTCCTTCAGTGCCTTGAATATTAACTGAAGGAACCGAACCAAAAACTTGGGAGCTAAACGAAGGAACAAATGAATAATTAATATCTACAACTTGTTGTACACCATTTCCATAATAGTTAGTTTGTAGATAAGCATATTGTATTCTAGTCCCACTCGTTGGAAATGAATATAACCCAAACTCTACGCCTCCGAAAGACCTATATAACTGATTCAAATTATTGTAATCTTTTATTAACTGAAAAAAAACCGACATCAGGAGTCCAACTACTACCACTGGGGTCAGAAGAAAAAGAGTTAAACTTAATTCCGTCGGAGCGGCCGCTGTACGTCAAAATAGTCGGGTCTATCGTAATAGGAAATTTTAAATCTTTCGTATCGACTGAAAGGTCCAAATACATTTTATCGTTCTGGTTTTTAACGACTAAAGGAACATTTCTACGCTTCCCTTCACTATCTATTAACCAGGGAGCCAGCAATTTTAAGTTTTCCGTCTGAAGCGTCTCCAAGTCTATCTTCCCTTGGAGTTCAAAAGAAAACTCAGAAGGTGAGCTTGAGCTTTTTTAAAATAATGTCTTCCTTTAAACCGTCGTTTAATACTGAAAGTATAACATCCGTGTCATCCCATACATTTTCGTACTTTACTCCATTCGATTTATAAACAGTTCCTATTACAGAAGATGCCCCCATCGGAATTAACTTTAATTGAGATGCACTTTTCTCAATCTGATAACCTTGGCTGTAGTCCTTAGGAATAACAACTCCGAAAGGAACTTGCGGCGCTCCAAAACCCGATACTTTTGCTCTGCTGGTCTTTTGTCTATTTAGACTTCCTCGAGCATCCTTAGAGGCTTGCAACTTTGTTAAATCCAAAGAATCTAAATCTGTTATTGTTGTATCTACATCATGCCAGGCACCATTCTCGTCTTGATAAAATGGTGTTCCGGAAAAATACTCTGCAATCATGGAACCGTCATCAACTTGATAATGCCTGCTGCTTTCCGTTTGAAGTTCCTTCGCTACCCTCTTTATTTTTTTTCCACGTTTCTTGACCTCGTTTAAAATGTCTAAAGGCACGTCCCCCATAACGCTGTATGTTGAGGAACTAACGGACACTACATCTTTAATTTTGTCTGCATTAACTGAGGCAACTATTGGGGCTGCAGCAGCTGTAGTACTGAGTAGTGATGAAAGTACAAAAAGCATTAGAGTGTAACAAATCAAATAACGTTTCATCAAACCTGGCTCCTTTTTATAAATACTGATAATACGTTTCAATACTAAAGGACAATACTCAAAAAAAATGTCGAATTTAGTTGCAAATTACACTTCTCCTAAAACTTTTGATTAAAATGTCAAACCCTATATAAAGTCGCCTCGATGTGGACACGCGGCCCCTTACTAAAGACCCCAGCGTTTTAGCCCAATCCCTAGGCAAGCGCTCTAGGTCCTGCAATCAACGAGTTTAAATTAATGAGAGATCCGTTGTCAGCACGAGACTTCCTCTGCTATACAATCACCTCAACTCAAAAAGAACCAAGGCGATAAGCGGCCATGGCTCTTGTCGTATATTGATAGTGCGCGATTAAAAGGAGCGCCGTTACTATAGGTCCAACTCCAGAAAGGATTACTGGGCCTACTTTATAGATGGCATTCGTATGACAGACTGTATCTAGACGTGTAGACATGTAATGAATATGACCTTCCTAACTGTCGGATATCGAAATCCATAAGCCACTAACCCACATTACTTTTACCAAGCATATTCGCTTTGTTGCTGTTCACGCACCTAAACCCTGTCGAATTTCCCCGGAAATACCCGCCCAAAAATTAAGCCTTTCCTCCCCCTTTCTCCGGCAACAAAACGCCTGTTTAAAACGTCTTCTATTTGTCTAAGTATTAATGATACATAACATCAAGTTTTTAACCGGAGAGAGGGGCTGAGCCGATGCGCAAATTGCTGCTGTGTGTCGTATTGTTGGGGATCTGCCTGATCCCGCTGAGCGTGTCGGGCGTGAGCGACAAGCAGGAGACCGCCGTCGCACAGGAGAATGGCGTCGAGGCGGCCAACTTTGCTTCAGCCCCTTCTTATCCCGCTTATATCAGCAAGATCACGTCGATGGACGGCGTTACTTATTTGACCGTCGACTACATTCAATTTCTGCAGGGCGAGGAGGCCGACCGGGTATTCCGCCAGCAGGAGCCGGATGCCGGCATGGACGAGGCGCCGGACGGCTACTACATCCTCAACGAGGAGAAGAAGACGTATACGCTGCCGGTTGCGGCCGACGCGCAGGTGCTCATGCAGATCTACAATCGTTCGGGCAGCTGGGACGATGCGGATATCGTGGAAAACGAGCCGATCAGCGTCGCCAAGCTTCGCTCGCTGTTCAGCGGCGACAATCAGGAGCTGATGGGGAACTTCCCTTATTACGTCACGGTAGTCGACGGCAAGGTCGTACGCATCGTGCAACAGTTCGTGCCGTGATGTAGAGCTCGACCGAGCGCAATTCTCGCCTCATCTTGAAGAGCCGGCATCTCCTCGGGTGCCGGCTCTTTTTGCGTAACATCATACCGATATGGCAGGCTCCAGCAGCGTCAGCATCCCGGCGCCTGCGTCCAGCCGCGCTTGGGCGCCGATCGGCACAGCCGCTTTGTAAAGGTCGTGCCCGCTCGCGAAGCCGGCGATCAGGGGTTTGCCCAGCGGCACGAGCACGTCGCGGACGAGGTCGGCGTAGGTCCGGCCGTAGGCGTCCGGACATTCGTGGCAGCCGCCCATGACGATGCCGGCGCAGGCATCGAGCTTGCCCGCGAGCTTCAGCTGCTCGACGTAGCGGTAGACGGTGTTCACCGGCTCGTGCGTCTCCTCGAGCAGCAATATTTTGCCGCGCGTATCGATCTCGTACGGCGTGCCGAGCGAGCCGGTCAGCGACGTGAGATTGCCGCCCGCGAGCGATCCCGAGACGACGCCGGGCACGAGCGGCTGAATCGGCATGCCGGGCGGATTGGCGATGGGACGCGGGACGACGAGCGACGAAGTGGCGGCGAAAAATTGCTCGAAGTTGTACGCCGGCGTCTCGGGCTTGAAATCGATCAGCAGCAAGCTGTGCAGCGTGACGAGATCCGCGAGCTGAGCGAGCGCGTTGAGCAATACCGTGATATCGCTGTAGCCGGACACGATCTTGGGATGGCGCCGGATGAATTCGAAGTCCAGGTAGGGCAGGATGCCCTCCACCCCGACGCCGCCGCGCGACGGCAGGATCAGCCTGACCCGCTCGTCCGCGAACATCGCCGTCAGGTCCCCCCGCCCGCTCTTCGTCCGTTCCCGCCAGATAGCCGTCCGCGTCGTAGGCATGCTGTCCGACGATGACATTCAGTCCCATTTGCCGCAAATACGCGATTGCCGCGTCGATCGTCTCCCGCGCGAGCGGGCTTCCGAGCGTAACGATGCCCACCGTATCTCCCTTTACCAGCGCCTTCGGCCGTATCGCCATCCGTTCCTTCCCCCTCTCCTTCTACCAGCTTATGTGCGGGCGCGTTGGGGCATCGTATCATTTTTCGGTTAAAAAAGGAATGATGAGGATAAAACGTTCCATTCGAGGAGGAAATCGCCATGCAGCTGCCCGAATATCCCGAATCCTATTGGCGCCGGACGGCCGACCTCCCCGCTTTTCCGAAGCTGACGCGCGATCTCGAGACGGAATTCGCCGTCGTGGGCGGCGGTCTCACCGGTCTGACGACCGCCTATCTGCTGGCCAAGGAAGGCCGCCGCGTCGCGCTGCTGACGGCGGACCGGCTGCTCGGCGGCACGACGGGCTACACGACCGCCAAGATCACCGCCCAGCACGATCTGATCTACGATGAATTGATCGCGCACTTCGGCGAGGACAAAGCAAGGCTGTACTACGAGGCCAATGCCGGCGCGCTTGCGTTCATGCGCGGTCTGGTCGCCGAGCATGGCATCGCATGCGATTTCGTCGACGAAGACGCCGTCGTTTACGCGACGCGCGAGGAAGGGCTGCACAAGCTTGAAAAGGAATACGCGGCGTATCAACGGCTCGGCATTCCGGGCGAACGCTACGATACGCTGACGCTGCCGTTCGGCGCCACCGCGGCGCTGTCCATGAAGCGGCAGGCCCGCTTCCATCCGACGCCGTACGCGGCCTTTCTCGCAGGCGAGATCGTGCGCCTCGGCGGCGAGATTTTCGAAGAGACGACGATGGACAAGTTCCACGACGGCGAGACGGCCAAAGTCACGACCAAAGACGGCAATACGGTCACCTGCGATGCGGTCGCCGCCTGCTCGCACTTCCCTTTTTCGACAACGGCTTTTATTTCGCGCGTCTGCATGCCGAGAGCTCGTACGTCATCGCGATCAAGTCGCCTTACGACTATCCGGGCGGGATGTACATTACGGCGAACGAGCCGAAGCGCTCGGTGCGCGAGGTCGCTTACGGCGGAGAGAAGCTGCTCCTGATCGGCGGCGAGTCGCACAAGACCGGGCAAGGCGAGTGCACGATCGCGCACTACGAGACGCTTCGGCGTTTTGCCGAAGACACCTTCGGCGTTGAAGAAATCCGCTATCGCTGGTCGACGCACGACCTCGTGACGCTCGACAACATGCCGTATATCGGCCTTGCCCGGGAGGGCACCCCGAATTTGCTCGTCGCGACCGGCTACCGCAAGTGGGGCATGACGACGAGCGCGGTCGCCGGCCGCCTCTTGACCGATCTCCTGATCGGACGGGACAATCCGTACGCCGAGCTGTTCGGCCCGTCGCGTTTCCAGCCGGATCCGGACATGGGGACCCTTGCGAAGGAAACGGCCGACGTCGCCTACCGCTTCGTCAAGGGCAAGCTGGAGTGGCTGAAAAAGGACCCCGAGGAGCTCGGGCTCGACGAAGGCGCGGCCGTCCGCATTCACGGCCGCCGCTGCGGGGCCTATCGCGATCATGAAGGCAAGCTGCACGTCGTCGACACGACCTGCACGCATATGGGCTGCGAGACGGAGTGGAACGCGGGCGACCGCACATGGGACTGCCCGTGCCACGGCTCGCGGTTCACCTTCGACGGCGAAGTGATGCACGGACCCGCCAAAAAGCCGCTGGAGCGGCTGTAGCTTCAAGCAGCCCGTCGGCGCGCGTGAAGTAACGACGATTTGTTTCAAGTGTTTGTCCGAAGGGGGAAGAGTCCGCATACGCAAAGGAGGAGATCCCGATGAACGAATTCGAGCGGCCGCCGGATCTGGAAAAACCGGGCGCCGGCCAGCAGGGCGAGCGCGATCATCCCGAGCAGTATCCGACCGACAAGAAGAGTCTGTTCGACAGCTTCCTGAGCGAACGCAACGTCGACGCGATCCCGGTCGAGGACCTCGGCATCGAGAACCGCGACGAAGCGAACAAGCCGGACAGCAAGGACGACTCGTCGAGCGAGCGGAAGTTTCCGGAGTAGAAAAACAAGGCCGTCTCCCGATCCGCGGGAGACGGCCTTGTTCTGCTGTGCCGCTAACTGAATCGCTGCTCCATCGCGGCGCGCGCCTCGGACAACGCAGGCAGCTCGGGAGACCACAGCAGCTCCAGCTTCAGCGCCTCGGCGATCGGCAGCAGCGCATCGCCTGCCGCCTCGCTGCCCACCCACAGCTCCTGCGGAAGCATCCGCTGCTCTTCGATCAGCTTCAGCAATTGTTCCGCGGCGGCGACTGCCGCTTCATCGCCTTTAGTTAGCGCGAACTTCAGAATCTGGCCCGTCGCTTGATCCACGATAAGCGTCATCTTCGGATAGAAAGGCCTTTCGCCCTCTTGGATCGGCATCGCCACGTAGAAGCTGTCGGCTTCCCAGACGCCGCCTCTCGTTCTGACTGCTTTGAGCGCCTTGGCGATCCGAAGCTCGTCCAGCGGCATGGCGGCCGCAGGCCGCTCCGCCTCCGATGGCGGCGCCTCGGGCGTCACCCATGCGTCGTGCCAGACGTGCCCGCCATCTTCCGAAGGACGGATCTCCCGTACCAAGTACATGTTTTTCTCGTCGTCTGTCATCAGTCCGTCAGGGTTGGACTGGTACGCCTGCCCGACTTGAACCGCCTGCTCCAGCGCCTGCGTAAAATAGACGACCTGCGCCTCCGTCAGCTCCGGCCAGGGCATGTAGCCCGGCTCGTGCAGCCGGAACGTCGGCCAGCTTTTTTTGCCGCGATAGCCGAGTCCGAGCTGCTTGATTCGCTTGTGCTCCGACGGATCGAGCTCCGCCCGGTCGTCCAGCGAAAACAGCAGGCAGCGCTGGCTGAACATCGGGTCCTCGTCCAGCTCGCCGGCGAGCATCTCCACGATCGTCCGCAGCCCCTCCGTGCCCATATACACCGCAAGGCCGAACATCTCGCCGCCGTTGCCGAACACGCAGCAATAGCCGATCTCGCCAGACGCCGGATCCCTTACGCCGAACAGGTGGCCGTTCGTCATCCATCTCCAGATGGCCGCCTCTTTGTATCTTTCCGCAGCCAGGTACAGTTCCTTCCATTGCTGCGCTGTCGGAGCTCCACTCATCCCCACGCCTCCCAGTGTCGTTTCGCTTTTCGGTCAGCGAACGCCTTTCTGTTTTCTCAGGTATGCTTCTATTGTAATGAATATCCGTACGTCACTCAATTCGCGATCTGCACAATTAAAAACGTCAGATGGCACGACAACGCCTATCGAATAACGGTTGAAAAGCAGTTATTTCCCGTGATCGCGACGTCCATGGGCAATTAAGTGTTGAAGCGCTATTAATTTCTCGCATTATAACATTTCGACCCGGTTCTGATCCAAATAATTGCGGTTGAACACTTATTCCCTCGAAGCATGGATCAGCGCGCCGATTAACTGCTTTTCAACACTTATCTCCACCTACCCTGTCAAAATCATAAAAAAAGCCGCCGTCCCTCCGAAGAGAAACGACAGCCTTCCCGTCAAGACAACAACGCCATCCATGCGACGCCGACCGGACGATCGGCCGCTTCAATCACGATCCGTCCGGCGGCTCCCGACACATCGCCTCGCGCAAGCTCCGCCGATACCGTATGCCAGCCGCCTTCCTGCCACTCGACCGCGGTCGCCGGCGCATCCCGCCCGTCGGACACGTACAGTTCGCCGCCGCCTTCGCTCAGCACGCGCAGGCGGATCGCCCTGCGGTCCGGCGAGCCGCCGCCGTCCGCTGCCGCCCGCGCCCCCGCGGCCTCGCAGCCGTATGCGAGCCAGTCGCCGGGCTGCAGCGCCACGTACATCCATTCCTCCTCTTGCCATTCCTCGCCGCCGCCGTGTTGAAAGTTCGGCGTCGTCCGTCCGGGGACGACGAAGCGAATATCCGTGCCGTCGGCGGTACGGAAGCCCTCGGCTCTCGCGCCGGCGCCCAAGGCGGGCAGCACGCCCCGATTGCCGTCCGCTCCCCCGATCCCCTTCGCTCAGGCTGCGCCCCCCCGAAGCCGTAGCTCGCGCCTTCTCCGGTATATCCGTAGAACGCGGCCGGAATGCGCACCGGCGCGCGTACGAAAAGCGACGATACGACGCCGGGCTCGTAGTCGCAGCGTTCAAGCGGCAGGTTGTCGAGATATTCCCACAAAATGCGCTCCGCTTCGTCAGGCGACGGCTTTTCCCCGTCCTCCAGATAGCGAACGAGCAGCTCCCAGCCATCGGGGCGGCGAATCGAGCAGGGCGAATTATCGGTGTCCATCTTTTTCCATGTCCAGAAGTTCCACGAGATATCGTGATCCTCGAAAAGACGAAAAGCCCCCGCGTACCAGTCCTTGTTGTTCTCGCCGCCCTCGCCCATGAACAACGGCGCGTTCAGCCGGTCGCGGTGATCGAGGTAAACCTGGATGCTTGCCGTATCCGGCGCATTCCAGTACTTGTGGAACTGCAGCAGCACGTTATCGTCGGGCAGCTTGTCGAAAATCGACCAGTCGGTCGCCCAATGGACGCCTTCGAGGATGATCATATGCCGGTCGTCCACTTCGCGGATAGCGGCGATGACCGCTTCATAGAACGGCATAACGCCGGCGTTGTGCGCCGAAAACCATTCCGGCAGCGGCTCGTTCAGCAGATCGTAGCCCGCCACGATCCATTCGTCGCGATACCGCTCGGCCAGCAGCCGCCAGAGCGCCACCGTTCGCGAACGGTGCTCCGCGTCCAGGAACAGCTCGGGCAGATCGCGCTCAGAATCGTCGATGTTCGTGCCCGTCTGCCCGCCCGGCGCGCCGTGCAGATCCAGGATAACGTACAGTCCGTAGCGCTCGCACCAGCGAACGACCCGGTCGATGCGCGCGATCATGTCCGGCCTGAAGCGGACCGGCTCGCCTTCCTCCAGCAGCGTGCGCGCCAGCAGCGGCACCCGCACGGAGTTGAAGCCCTCCGCCGCGATCCGCGCGATATCGGCCTCGGCGACGTAGCGGTCGTAATACAGCGCCCAGAAGCGCGCCGCCTTTTCTTCGCCGACCAGCTCGCGGATCATCCGCTCGATCCGGCGGGGCCGGTCGCCCCCCCTTCCGGGAAACGCCACATATAGCCCTCCGGCAGCAGCCAGCTGCCCGAATCCGACGCCGCGCAGCAGAATCTCCTCGCCGCGGCCGTTGCGCAGCGCCTTGCCGTCCGCGCGAACGTAGCCGTAGACATCGTTATTTCCGCCGCGTTCGGCTTTTACCGTTTCGTTTCCGTTCATCCTTTGATCGCTCCGTCCGCAATTCCGTTCAGAATGTATTTTTGAAGCAGCAAATACAGCACGACGACGGGCAGCAGCGCCAGCACGAGCGAGGCGAGAATCGCCGACCAGTCGTTGTTGCCGTACTGGCCGAACAGCATGTTCGTCGACAGCAGCAGCGTGTAGCTCGCCGAATCGGTCAGCATGAGCAGCGGCAGCAGAAAGTCGTTCCACATCCAGAGCGCGTTCAGAATCGCGACGGTCGCGGTGACGGGGAGCAGCAGCGGCAGAATGACCGAGAAAAAAAAGCCGGAACTCGCCGCAGCCGTCGATGACCGCCGCCTCGTCGAGATCGCGCGGGATCGACTTGACGAATCCGTGGTAGAGAAAGATCGCCATCGATACGCCGAGGCCGATATAGATGAGTCCGAGTCCGACGGTCGAGCCTTGGACGGCGAGGTTTTTGGCGATGCGAACGAGCGTGATCATGATCGAATGGAACGGAATCAGCATCGACAGCACGAACAGGCTGAACAAAAAAGCCGCTCAGCTTGCCCGGCGTGCGCGACAGCTTGTAGCCCGCCATCGCGGCGAACAGCACGATGCCCGCGAGCCCGACCGCGGTCACGGCCGCCGTATTGCCCAAGCTGCGCAGAAAGTCGATTTTCCGGTAGGCGTCCGCATAGTTCCCCCCAGGCGAAGTGCCGCGGCCAGGAGAGGATGCCGTTCAGCATCTCGCCCTCCGTCTTCACGGAATTCAGCACGCCCATGTAGATGGGCAGCAGCGTAAATGCCGCGCCGACGATCAGAGTCAGCAGCGCCAGCAGCCCCGGCAGCCTGCTTCGGCGTCGTCCGCCGAAAGCCCCCGGTCTCGACGGCCTCTGTGGCCTCGCTGTCATCGGCGAACTCGCTGGCCCTGCCGGCTCTGTTGAGCCCACTGGCCCCGCCGGCCACGCTCGTTCCGCTCGGGCGGCAGCGCCGGCAGCCTCTTGTCCGACCATCCCTGTTACATCGTCAAGCGCGCTCATGCTTCCACCTCCCGCCGCTTCATCAGCCGCAGCTGGACGATCGTGATGACGAGCACGATGAGGAACAGGATCATCGCCTTCGCGCTGGCGTAGCCGTACCGGTTGCTGAAGCCGAACGCCTCCTCGAAGATATTGAGCGCGATGACCTGTGTCTCCCGCCCCGGGCCGCCGCCCGTCAGCGCGAAGACCGCGTCGAACACCTTGAACGAGGAGTTCAGCGTTAAGAAAAGGCCGATCGTAAGCGCAGGGTAGATCATCGGCAGCGTGATGTACCGGAAGGTCTGCCAGATGCCGGCCCCATCGATGGACGCCGCCTCCTTGAGCGAGGACGGCACGCCTTGGAGCGCGGCGATGTAGATGACCATCAGATAACCGACGCCGCCCCACAGCGAGACGATCAGAATCGCGTAAAAGGAAAAAGACGGATCGCCGATCCAGGAGCGGTCGAGGAAGCTCAGCCCGGTCCGGACCGCCAGATCGGGCAGCACGCGGGTGAACACGAACATCCACATGAAGCCGCCGATGATCATGCTGAGCATATTGGGCATGAAGAAGATCGTGCGGAAAAGAGCTTTGGACCTGGCGCGCGATTCGATCAGCACGGCGACCAGAATGGCCAGCGCGTTTTGCAGCACGACCATGAAGAGCACGTATTTGAGCGTAAAAAAAAACGGCATGGCCGAACGACGGGTCCTCCGTCAGCGCCTCGGCGTAATTGTCCAGCCCGACGAACGCGTAGCGCGGGTTCAGGCCGTTCCAGTCGGTCAGGCTGTACCAGATGCCGCCGAACGCCGGCGCGAGCAGGAACGTCGCGTAGAACGCCAGCGCCGGCAGCACGAACGCGAGCAAGATGCCGTGCCGTTTGAGTTTGAGCCTGTCGAGCATGTCGTAGATCCCTCCTTCGCCTGCGAAGCCGATCCGGCCCCGCGCCGCGGACGAGACCGCGAGACGGAGCCGGAAGGGATCACTTGCTGTTCTTGACGGCGTTCGCCCACGTGCGGTCGAGCGTCTTGATGATCTGTTCCTTGGTCACGCTCTTAGCGTAGTAGCTCTGCAGCAGCTTTGCCGTTTCGTCGGTCACGCCGTTCGGCAGCGACAGGTCGAGGTAAGCTTTGCCCTGGGCGACGTACGAGCTCGCCTCGGTGATCCACGGGAACGTATCGTACTTATGCATCTCCGCGACAGGGTTGAACTTCAGTTCTTCGAACAGGGCGGAGGAATCATTGTCGTCGAGCATGTAGTTCAGCAGGTCGAGCGCGACGTCCTTGTTCTGGCTCGTCGGCGACACGGCGAGCGACGTTGACGTGGCGAGGTTGATCATCGTGCCGGCCGGATCGTTGCTCACCGGCAGCGGCGCGACGCCGAATTCCATATCGGGATTCGCCTTCAGGATCGTCTCGGCCTGCCACGGGCCCATGACCCACATCGCGGCCTTGCCGTTCGCGAAGTCCGTCGAGCCGGCTGCGCTGCCGACCTCGAACGGCTTGGCCGTCCCGTTCGCCATGATCAGGTCGATGATGTTGAATACGTCCTGCACGTCCGCATAGGAAGCCTCGCCTTTGTTCATCTTCTCGATCCAGTCCGGATGCGCCGAGGTCACGACGCCGCCAAGCGACAGCGCCATCATGAGCTGCGGAATCCACGACTCCTGGAAGCTCAGCTCGAACGGCGCCGCTTTCGTCGTCTTGATTTTCTCCACGGCTGCCTTCATTTCATCCAGCGTCTGCGGCGGCGCGATGCCGAGATCGGCGAACATTTTTTTGTTGTAGAGGTAGCCCCACGACAAACTTTCGAGCGGCAGCGCGACCACCTTGCCGTCGTACGTCACCGTCTTGCGCACGCTCTCGTACACCTTCGGCACGAACTGCTGGTCGGACAGATCGCTCAGGTATCCGGCTTTGTAAAAAGTCGGGATATCCGCGATCGCATGCAGCGTGAACAGATCGGGCGCATCGTTGGAAGAAAGGCGGGTCTTGAGAATTTGCCCGGCCTGGTCGGAGTTCGGCATCTCGAGCTTGATGGTAACGTCGACGTTCTTTTCCGCTAGCTCCTTCGCTTTAAACTGCTCGAAGTACTTGTCGAACTGGTCCTTGAAGCGAGGCAGGCTCATGAACACCTTGAGTTCGACCTTGCGGGCCGGCTCCTGCGCGGACGCGGACGGCGAAGCCTGAGTGTCGGGTGCGGATGCGGACGCCGAGCCGGACGGCGCGGCCGACGGAGAAGCATTATCGTTGCCGTTGCCGCCGCAGCCGGCGAGCATGGCGGCCGCGAGCGTCATCGAGGACGCGGCGTAAAGCGCTTTTTTCATCTGTGGTACCCCCTCTATCGAATGACTGCAAGCTCAGTATAGAGAGATTTGTAAGCGGAAACATTCGAGAAAATTAGCGTCTCGGATTGGACGATATTGATATAAGGCGCGGGCGGCCGGCGCATTTGCCGCTACTCTCCGCCCCTCAGCTCGCCGGGGGAGATGCCGAAGCGTCTCTTGAACACGCGGTAAAAATAAGCCAGGTCCTCGTAGCCGGCAAGCTTCGCCGCCTGCTTGATCGACACCTTGCCCTCGCGCAGCAGCGCCTCCGCATAGACCATGCGCCGCATGGTCACGTAGTCGGTGATGCCGGTGCCGACATGCGCCTTGAAGGCGCGGCTGAGGTGCTCCTTGCTGACGAAGTAGCGATGCGACAGCGACTCCAGCGTCAGCTCCTCGGCAAAATGCGCGTCGATATAGGCGCGAATCTCGTCCAGGTCGAGCCGGGAACGGCCGCGAATCGCCTTCGCAGCCGCCTCCGCGGCTTCTCCAAGCCGCTCCGCCAGCGCCATGGCCGCCTCCTCGGGCGAGGCGCCCGGACCGATCCGCTCCTCGATGCCGCGCCAGATCGGGACGATATCGATCCCTTGCCCGGACGCGAACGGCTCCAGCATCGCCAGCGCGTCCTGCGCCAGGCGGGCCGGCAGCCCCTTAAGCTCGTCGGGCGACAACGCCCGCGCGAGGTACCTGCCGAGCGCGGCATACGCCTCCGCGATCCCCGCCCGGTCGAGCTCCTGCAGGCTGGCGTAGATCCTGCGCTTTTCCAAGGCGTAGCGCTCCAGCACGGCCGAATCGGCAAACGCGGTCGGAAGCGGCCAGACGGCTGCGATCGCGTCGCTTCCCGTCGCGGGCTCCGCCGGCGCGACGCTTGGCGCGGCGGCAAACGCGGGACTTGGCGCTGCCGCCGCCTCCAGCTCCCGGACGCAGGACGCCAGCGCTGCGTTCAATTCGGCCGGATCGAGCGGCTTCAGCAAGTAGTCCACCGCTTTGGAGCGGATCGCCTGCTTCAAATACGCGAAGTCGTCGTAGCCGCTCATGACGACGATCTTGGCCGCCGGGAAGCGCGCCCCAAGCTCGTTGAGCAGCTCTTTCCCGGACAGGCCCGGCATCCGCATGTCGGTCACGACGATATGCGGCGCGAGCTCCCGCATGCGCCGCATCCCTTCTTCTCCGTCCTCGGCTTCGCCGGCGACCGCCAGTCCCAGCCCTTCCCAATCCGCGAGACCCTTCACGATCTCGCGGGACCACGGCTCGTCGTCGACGATCAGCACGTTATATGTCATTTCCATAACCTCCTTCGCTAACCGCCGGCACGACGATCGCTACCAGCGTTCCCTGCCCCGCTCCGCTCCAGACGCGAATGCCGTAGCGCCCGCCGAATTGCAGCTTCAGCCGCGCGTCGACGTTGCGAAGCCCGATGCCGCGTCCTCGCTTCGGCTCGGCCGCAGGCGCGGCATGCTGCGCCGCCCCCCTCGCCGCTTGCGCCCAGGCGCCTCGCGCCGCCGGCGGAACGCAGCTCCGCCCTGATGCGGCTCAATTCGTCCGCCTGCATCCCTGCGCCCTCGTCCAGCACGAGCATGACGATCCTTCCGCCTATGCGCCGGATCCGAATCGCAAGCCGCCAACTGCCGGGCTTGCGCTGCAGCCCATGCTCGAAGGCGTTCTCGACGATCGGCTGCAGCGTGAACTTCGGCAACCGCCCTTCGAGCGCCGCCGGGTCCGCGTCCAGCTCGATCGTGCAGCGGCCCGCGAACCGCCGTTCCTGGATGAACAAGTAATTGCGGGTGTGGGTCAGCTCGTCTGCGATCGGCACGGTCCGATCCTCCGATCCGATCGCGTAGCGCAGCAGATCTCCGATGACCCGCGTCACCTCATAAATCTCGGGCGCCTTCTTCTTGAGCGCCATGCCGCCGATCATATGGAGCGTATTGTTCAGGAAGTGGGGATTGATCTGCGCCTGTAGCGCCAGCAGCTGCGCGTCCTTCACCTCGATCTCCCGCTCGTACTCGTCCTCGATCAGCTGTCTGATTCTTTCCATCATCGAGTTGTAGCCGCGTTCGAGCAGGCCGATCTCGTCGCGGCTGATGACGGACGTCGACTCGAAGCCTTGGACCGGCGTCGTGCGCATCGTCCGGGCAAGCCGGACGATCGGGCGGCTAATGCCAAGCGAGACGAGGACCGACAGCAGCGCGGAAGCCGCGGCGAACAGCGCGCCGGTCCAAATGCCTGCCTCGATCGTCGGCCGTGCGCTGCGGCTGACCGACGAGAGGGGCACCGCCTTGATTACCGCAAGCTGTCCGTCCCCGATTCTTTTCTGAAAAACGAAATAGCGGTCCGTCCGCTCGAACTCCATGTCTGCGAACGCCGGCGCCGGACCGCGGAGCAGCTCGGTCAGCCGGGCGTCGTCGGGCAGCTCCGAGGAACCGGACAGCAGCTCTCCTTCGTCGTTCAGCACGTAAACCAGGCTGTCCGGTTCCGACCGCAGAATCCGGCCGACCTCCTGCCACACCTCCCTGTCGATGCGGACGGAGATCCCGCCGATCAAGGCGCGGTCCTCGAACCGGTTGATCCCATGGTAGGCGTAAGTGCCGTCCGGCGTCTGCTTGAAGTACATATTGACCGGCCCGCGGGAGATTCGCGACCAAGGTTCATTGGCGGCGATGTCGAAAGTACGAATCAGTCCGCTGGTCGTATAGTTGACGGTAAACGCTTTCCGATAAGCCTGCATATATAGCGTCAAATCGTCCACCTTGCGCGAATTGGCATGAAACGCCGAAGTCAGCTTGTCGCGAAGAAGCTCTTGCGTCTGATATTGGACGACCGGATCGGGATTGTCTATGTTCCCAAGTCCCCGCATCAGCTCCTGATCGATCTGCAGCGTATAAAAGAGGATGTCGATCTGCTCGATCAGCTCGTTCATATACTGATCCGCCCACAGCATGCGCGACGTGTCGGCGCGAACGATTTCTTTTTCGACCGAGCTCCGCGTATTGCCCGCCGCCAGCCAAGTGACCGTGACGACCGGCAGCGCTGTCAGGCAGATCATCAGCACGGTCAGCCGCATGCGCAGGCTTGTTCGTTTCAGCATGATGCGCTCCTTCTCTCCTCATACGTCCTGATGCCAAGCTTAGCGGATGCATGACCGGCGCGCAATAAGCGAACGCAGTCCTTTTTTTGCGCATAAGCTGGCCATTAGAAAGGGAGGGATCCGCATGGCTTATCGCATCATCGTCGATTTGTCCGACCGCATGCTTTATCTGCTGCAGGACGATACGGTCGTGAACGGCTACCCCGTCGGCATCGGCCGAATGGTGACGCAGACGCCGACCGGCGAGTTCCGCATCATCAACAAGCAAGCGCATCCCGGCGGCCCGTTCGGCGCGTTCTGGATGGGACTGTCCGCTCCGCATTACGGCATTCACGGCACGAACGATCCCGCATCGATCGGCCATTACGTATCTCACGGCTGCATCCGAATGTACAATGAAGACGTCGTAGCGTTATCGCGTATCGTACCGATCGGAACGCGGGTGACGATCCGCCCGTAATTTCCGGCCGGCAGCCCTTTGCAGATTAACTTTTCCTGAGAAACTCGAATCCGAGCCCGTTCTTTGGTAGGATAGGAAGCATTCGAGTATAAAGGTTGGGATGACATGACGGAAGCTGCCGGCACGGAAGCGCTCGATCTTCAGGAAGCGGCCGAATTGTTCAGATTGATCTATCCCGCTTTTGCGGCGCTGCTCGACAAAGCGGAGGCCGCGCGGGGACCGCTGAAGGAATTCCACTTGGCGATGGCGGCCGAGCATGCCAAGAGCGGCGTGCGGATCCTCGGATGGGACAGCCGCCGAGCCATTAACGCGATATTCGAGCTGTACAAGGAACGCTATTTGGCGGAAGGGCGCATCGCTGCGGATCTGTGGGCGGCCGATCAGTTCGGCTGCGACCTCGAGGCCGCAATCGTCGAATCCGAGGATATCCGCGAGCTTGAAGACCGCATTAAGGGCATCGTACACCAGATCAGACAGCGAGAATCCGAACTGCAGCGCCTTAGGCGAGAGCTGGGACAGCTGGAGGAGCTCCGGGCGGAGCTCAGTCGTCCGGTCATTCTCCACGGCTCTATCCCGGGCGTCGTCGGAGGCAATGTGTCGGGCGAGCCGGCAGGCTCCTACGAAATTACGGATTCCAACATCGCCGAAGGCTCCGGCACCGATTCGGATGCTTCGTCGCAGGCGCGCGCGGGCTCATCGCAAAACGATTCTTTATCCGCAATGCCGCAAGGATAGATTTTGAATGGTACGAAGGCGGGATGGTTCAAGCGGATCGCCCGCCTAATCGTTTTTAATTTCCATTTTTATACATACGCCCTCCTATACATGTACCTCTCTCCCGTTTTAACAATATCCCCTTCCGTCAGGAACTTGCGTCCCGAGAGGTTCGCCTCAGCCTCCGATCAAGCTATCGATGCGCATTATACGCGTTGCATCAATAATTCTTTGCCGTCAGTTTACCTGCGCTCCTCCACCCGCCCCCGACCACTTCTTTCCAATTTTTTATTGCAAGGCGCTCCAGATCCTGTTAAAATAAGAACAAACGTTCGATTCGGAGGTCTTGCGATGCCAAGCCGTTTTTCCATTCGGGACGCCATGCCCGCCTTCAGCACGACCGACTGCGAGCATGCGCTTTTCGCCGCCAAATGGCCGGACGGCTTTCGCTGTCCCCGTTGCGGCCACCCGCACTATTACGAGGTGTCGTCGCGTGCGCGCACGCTTTTCGAGTGCCGTTCTTGCACGCATCAGGCTTCCCTGACGGCCGGCACCGTGCTCGAGGGCTCGCGTACGCCGTTGACGAAGTGGTTCCAGGCGATGTTTCTGATGCAGCTTGGCATCAGCGCCCGGCTGCTGTCCGAGTTGATCGAGGTGACGTACAAGACGGCTTGGCTGATCAACCACAAGCTCCGTCATGCCATCGGCGTCAGGGATCGCGAACGGCCGCTCGAAGGCGATCTGCAGCTGCTCGACGAGTATTACGGCTACGAGTATCATCGCTACCTCGGCAGCGTCCTGATGCAGCAAGCGTTGAAGCCGCAACCGGTCGTCGTCGGGGCTGCGCTCGATGCCGCAGGCGATTTTGTTCATCTTAAAATGAAAGCCGTCGACGGGCCGGATGGCGACGATGCGGCAATGCGCGGAGGCGCGGGCGGCGAGGAGGCGGTGGCGCTTTTCGTGGAGAAGCATGTCGCCGGCCAGGCAGCCGGCGATCGCGCAGAAAGGCTGGAGCGCGGACACCAGGGTCGATCCGCGCTGCATATCGCCTGGCGGGAAGCCGTGCGCTGGCTCAATTGGACGTTCGGCGGGATCGGCCCGAAGCATTTGCAGGCGTATCTGAACGAATTTTGCTTCCGCCGCCTTCTCGTCCGCACAGACATGCTGGCCGAGCTCATCGCCTGCTGCGGCGCGACGAAGACGATTACGTACCGAAGGCTGGTTGGCTTAAGTTCCAGGATCCGTCCGATTCCATGGGCATACAGGCGACCCGAGCGCGGCGGCCGATGCGCGGTTTAAGCGGCATTGCACGTCCGTTTTTCCCGGCGGATTGTCCGTTTCATTAGATGCTATGATTTGAATGCGTGTCGTGCGGCCATCTACTTTAAGCTGATAACGCCGGACTGCTGCCGGCACGAAGTCGGGTAGCTGCCGACGCCCTTTTCGATTGAACCCCTCCTGACGCAAGGGGATATTGTTAAAACGGAAAAAACACAGGCGTTACGCCCGCGAAAGCTCAGCGCCACCCTGCGCTCAAGCATATTGTTAGGCCGGCAGCTCCGGCAGCCGATCGTCGCTATCCTCGAGCGGAAGCATGATGCGCAGCCTGCAGCCGATCCCCTGCGCAGCTTCGCCTATAGTGACGGTGCCGCTCAGCAGATGGACGCGTTCCATCATGGCGCTAAGGCCAAAGCCTGGCTTTGAAGCCCCGTAAGGCTCTCCGTTGCTGACAAGTTCGAAGCGCAACCAGCCTTTTTCCTCGGCGAGCTCGAAGCGGAACCGCGTGCAGCGTCCATGGCGCAGGCCGTTTGTAATTCCCTCCATCAAAGCGTGATAGATGACTTTTTTGCGCCAGTCCGCCCATTTTCGGCAGCGGTTCGGGTTGATATTCGAAAAGGACGTCCGCCTGTCCCGCGCTCTCACGGATCAGCTCTTGCAGCGCAACGGGCAGGTCGAAGCCGGCCTCGTCGTCCTTCAGCATCCGAACCGTCCGTCTGACATCGTTCAAGCCTTTGCGGATCATCTCGCCCGCGGCGTTCATCCGCTCGACGGATCTCGGCAGGTCGCGATCCGCCAGTTTTTTGGCCGCTTCGATCTGCACGATGGCAGCCGTCAGCGAGTGTCCGACCAGATCGTGCATATCGTGCGCGATCCGATTGCGCTCCTCCAGCACGGATACTTCCGCCAATGCCTCTGCCGTCTCTCGGACCGAACCTGCGAGATGACGGTTCGCCGCAACCAGCTCCTCCGTCCGCGTGCGAACCAGTTCCTCGAGCGAATGGTGAAACTGAGCGAGCTTGAGCTGGATATCCACTCTCGCCAGCAGTTCGCCCTGGGTGAACGGCTTGGTCAAATAGTCGTTCGCGCCCGAGTCGAAGCCAAGCATCAGCCGGTCCAGCCGATTTTGCGCGGACAGCAGAATGATCGGCAGCTCGCTCGCGGACCACCGTTCGCGCGCGATTCGGCATACTTCGTACCCGGTCTTCCCCGGCATCATGGCGTCCAACAGGAGCAGATCGGGCTTCTCGCCGTGCGCAAGAAGCGAAGCAGCTTCCGTACCGTTCGCGGCCTCGAGCAGACGGTAGCCGCTCCGCCGCAAATAATGCCGCAACACCTCAAGATTGACCGGTTCGTCGTCGGCGACCAGAATGAGCGGCCGCCGTTTCTCGTTGCCGGCTTCGCGCGATCGGTCATCGAGCGTTTCCTGAATGGATGCTGCACCGTATGTCTCCAGGTGTGCGGGCAGCACCGGCAGGCCGATAGTGCCGTACGCCGCGTATTCTCCCATTTTGCCGGGCGAGCCGTAGCCCGAACCTTCGTCCTTCGTCTCCGCCGCTTCGGCGCCGACGGCCGGCAGCGCGAAAGACAGCGTCGTACCTTCGCCAACAACGGAATCGATCGTCAGCTCGCCGCCGTGCAAGCGAACCATGCGGTTGGTAATGGGCAGGCCGAGCCCCATGCCTCCGCCATAGTCGGACGAAGCGGTGGCGAACGGCTCGAACAATTGGGCGGCCCGATCCTCCGGAATGCCCGGTCCGCTGTCCGCCACGACGATCCGAACGCGATCCCCTTCGCGGGCGGCTTTCACCCGGACATAGCCCGACTCGGTATAGCGAATGGCGTTGCCGATCAAATTGTACAGAATCTGCTCCAGCCGGCCCGAATCGGCGCTGACTGTCAGCTTGTCGCCTCTGCCTCGTTCGTCCGGACGCTCCACCGTCAACTCGAGCCCTTTTCGCCTGGCCAGCGGAGCGAGCGCCGCGGCAACCGTTTCGCATGCGCCAAGCGCGTCGACCGAAGTTAACTTAAGCTTCATGTCGCCATGCCTCAGCCGGTCCATATCGAGGATGTCGTTCACCAGGTGCAGCAGCCGGTCTGCGCTGCCCCGGACAAGTCGCAGATTGCGCTCCATCTCCTGCCCGACAGGTCCCGCCGCGCCGTCCAGGAGTGCGTCCGCCAGCCCTGCAATGCCGTGAAGCGGCGTACGCAGTTCATGGGAGGTATGACTTAAAAAGTCGTCTTTCAGACGGGATAGCGTCTCCAGCTCCCGGTTCGCCGTCTCCAGCTCGGCGGCGTTGCGCTGCAGATCCCGATATACGCCCGAGAAACGCCCGAGCACGACCATCAGCAGACAGCCGACGAAAAGCAGCAAGCCGATCTCGAGGGCGAACGTAAGCGCATAATACAACCATATCGGCAGCGCACGCTCCAAGCTGGTTCCGAAAAAACGAAACGCGTTTGCCGAAAAGAGGTAGAACGACATGCCAACCGTGAGCGAGACGAAACCGAACGTCAGCCAGCGGAACTCTTCGACGTCCTTTAGCGCCAGCATGTGCCTGCTGCGGATCAGCGAGTAGCTCATCGCGGCGAACACCGGAATCATGAGCAGCGGGGACCATTCGAAGATCGCCTTTTCGTAAAGATGGCTATCTATGAAAGACAAGCAGGCCGCGAACATCGTATAGAGCAACGCGCAGACTGCCTGCACCCTGTACAGCCGGACGTACAAGCCGCGCAGCGCCCTCCCGTAAAAGCAGACGAAGCCTAGCACGCCGATCGGAATGAGCAAATCCCTGAAATACTGAAAGTGCACGACTGGCAGATCCAAAAAAGAACCGCAAGGACATCAGCATCGAGAAGAAACCGATGCCTGCGCAGCCGGTAATAAGAGCAAACCAGGCGTATAACGTCTCCGAACGCCGGCGAAGAAAAACGAGCAGGGAAACGGCCGACGCGGTCGTCAGCAGCACGCTGAAGACGGCCGGCAAAAAATCGTTTTGCACGATGAGCCGATCCAGCATGCGGCGGTCGCCTACGACGTTCCAGTCCTTCGGCAGGGAATTCCGGTTCCACAAAAGCTTGAAGGCCAGCGTTCGCGGTTGGTCGCCCTGCGACAGTTTGACGATGCGCGCAGGGATATAGTGGTTCACGTACGGGTCCGGTTGAAGCATATTGTAGCTAAGCAGGAGACGCCCGTTCTCGTACGCTTCGAACGAACGACCGTACAGCAGCATCACGTGGGGATCGTTCGTGAGCAGTTTAGGCATGTCCTTTCTCAACCAGACGACGCCTTTGTACTGCGCGAAGCGCGACAGCGCCGCCGCGTCCAGAGGCTGCCAGCCCTCCGTTCCGGCGACGTCTCCGTCTCCCCAACGCACCTCCCAATTGTCCCGGTACGACGCAAGCACGGAGCCTTCCGACTCGGCATGGGAGCCTTTAAAAAAAAAGCGGCAGGAACAAAGAAACCAGCATAAACGCGAGCAGCAGCGCGGCCTTCAACGAAAAGGGAAGTCTTCGTTCAGCGGTAGTCACTCAGCAGCAGCTCCTTCATGATCCCGACTGCGGCGCGCCGGTCGTTGGTGCCGATCTTGCCGTAGATGACGCTGACGTAATTCCGCACCGTGCCTTCGCTCATAAATAGCGTGACCGCGATCTGCTTGTTCGAATAGCCTTCGATCAACAGCAGGATAATTTTGCGCTCGCGCTCCGTAAAGTAGAGTCCCATCCCCTGCAGCTTGGCTTCGTCGAAGTCGTACGAATCGTTCGCCGTCAGCCTCGACGCAAGCTTGGCCGCAATCGCGGGGGGCAGCATGAGTTCGCCCTGCATCGCCTCCCGTACGGTCTGGACGACGCGTTCGGCGGCGATGTCCTTGAGCAGGAAGCCGTCCGCGCCGCCGGCCATCGCGCTTACGATATATTTG
This sequence comes from Cohnella rhizosphaerae, assembly GCF_029525575.1. Taxonomy (GTDB): domain Bacteria; phylum Bacillota; class Bacilli; order Paenibacillales; family Paenibacillaceae; genus Cohnella; species Cohnella rhizosphaerae. The sequence goes on along the minus strand of NZ_JAPDIA010000009.1, from coordinate 520,746 downwards.
TCCTCCGCGAACGTCGTGAGGATCAGCACGATCGTCTTGGGATAATCCCGCTTGATCAGCTTCATCGACTCGATGCCGTCCATGTTCGGCATCTTGATGTCCATCAACACGATATGCGGCCGATGGATGCCCACCGCTTCGTAGGCCTCTCTGCCGTTCTCCGCCGTGCTGACGACCTCCATGTCGTCCTCCAGCTGCAGGATTGTCTGCAGGCCCTCGCGCATCAGCCGCTGATCGTCTGCGATGACGATTCGGACCATGATGTATGCCCCCGTTCTCCGGGTACGCTCCCCGTTTCTCCCCTGATTCTAGCAGACGCCCCGGCGAGCGAACAGAGCCGCGGACAAAGCAGTGACCGTTACATGACCGTCGCAATCGCGTCATAGGCCGAATGGTCCATGTCATATGACGGCAATGACCGAATGTCGTGACAGACCGTCACTGGTGGGATTACGGACGCCTTCATTAGCTGGTAGGGATCGATCGACAGGCGTTAAGATTGAAGCGCATGTTAAAAAGGACAGTCCCGCAGGCGAATCGCCTGGAGGACCGTCCTTTTTTATGTCATAGTCGCTTAGCCCAATCGCACGCATACCGGCTTCGTCATCTTGTACTCGCTGCCCGTCTGCTGCGGGAAGCCGTCCTCGTCGATGCGCATGACGACGATGTTGTCGCCGTTCTGGTTGGCCGCGAGCAGCCAGCGGCCGTCCGGAAGCGCCAGGAAGTGGCGCGGAAAGTGTCCGCCGCTCGGCGTGTGGCCGATCAGCGACAGGCCGCCGTCTTCGCCGACGCGGAAGGAGACGATGCTGTCGTGGCCGCGGTTGGAGCCGTATACGTACCGGCCATCGGCCGATACCGCCACCTCCGCGCAGTAGCTCTCTCCGCCGTATTCCATGGGTAGCGTAGATACGGTCTGCAGCGGCTCTAGCGATCCTTCGTCGGCGTTCAGCTTAAACGCGACGATCCGGCTCATCAACTCGTCGATCATATAGACGAACGGTCGGGTCGGATGCAGCCCCAGGTGCCGCGGTCCCGAGCCCGGCGTGGCGTCCGTCTCGCGGACGGCTTCGAGGCGGCCGGCGGCGGCATTCAGCCGGTACGTGTAGATCTTGTCCGTCCCCAGATCGCAGGCCAAGTAATACGGCGTGCCGGGCACCGCATAGATCGAATGCGGATGCGGTCCCTCCTGACGCTCGGCGTTGACGCTGCCGCCTTCGTGGGCGACCGACTGAACCGGCTCGCCCAGCGCTCCACGCTCTCCGATCGGATAGAGGCTGATGTTGCCGCCCGAATAATTGACTACTACGAGCCAGGCACCCGAAGGATCGATCGCCAGGTGGCACGGCGCGCCGCCCTGCGAAGGCTGCCGATTGATCTCGGTGAGCGTATGCGTTGCCGCATCGTAAGCGTAAGCGACGACGGCGCCGTCCGGCTCGGTCTCGCCGACCGCATACAGCACGCTGGTCGCGGCGTTGTAGGCAAGGAAAGAAGGATTGTCGATGCCGGCGACGCCGCCGAGCTTGGACAGCGAGCCGGACTCGGCGTCCAACCGCAAAATATGAATGCCTTGTCGATCCGCCGATTGGTACGATCCGACGAACAGCGGTGCGTAGGATTGCGGCATATGAACCTCCTGTGAGAATGTGGCTGGATTTCAAATCATGCAAGTCACTGAAGCAGCGAGAGCATCTGGACGACGGGGCGCAGATCCCCCCTTCAGCGAAGCCTCGCGGCTGCGGAGCTGCGAGGAGCCGTCGCCGTCGAGGAAGATGCCGTCCGCGAGCGCGGGACTTCCCCGGCCGCCGAGCGTCGCCAGGATCGCGTCGCGAAAATCGGCCAGCGTCCCCCGGTTCTCGCTGACGACGAGATACAGGCGGCCTTCTTCGTCAAAGACGGCCCCCGAGCGCAGCCTGGGCTCGTCCATGAACGGCGCGTGCTCGGCGACCGCCTGGTCGCGCCAGGACGCGTCGCGGCCGAGTCCCATCGAGATCCCGCCCTGCGCCCAATATCGCGACGTATCCGTCACGTCGAGTTCTCCCGCCTTGCTCGCGACCTGAACGCTGAGCCGCTCCGACGCGCGGTCCCACACCAGCGTGCCCCGGGCGTACTTGACGTTCTCCGCGCCCGAGCCGAAGCCGCCGGACGGGCTGCCGTCTCCGGCGACCGGCAGCCCGTCGACGATCGCCATGCTGAGCAGCGCGCTGTCATAAAAGAAGCCGCCGTTGATGCCGTAATAGGGCGCGATCGCGACATTGTCCCGCACGACGGTAAGCGTCACATTGGCGGGATCCGTCTCCAAGTAATGAAGCGTCATGCCGTTCGCGGCCGTGGCCGTGCCGTAATCGTATTGCGCGGGCGGATTCGGGATCGGCTTCGCCTGCAAGCCCGATCGGCCGTCGCCCGCACGCAGCACGAGGAAGGCGAGGAAGGCCAGCGCGGCCGCAAACGCCAGCAGCGCGACGCCGACCCGCAGGATGCGCCTGCCGCGCCTGCCTTCGGGACGCTCGGACGCAGGCGCAGCGGCTGTCTGCACGCCGGCCGGCGCCGCGCCCGCCCGGGGCGCTTGCGGCGATCCGCTCGGCCGGGGCGACGTGTCCACCGGCCCTTAGCGGCCCAGCGCCCGCAGGCCCAGCGCCAGCGCGCCCGTCAAGCCGGCGTTGTCGCCGAGTCCCGGCGGCACGATGTAGCCGTCGATGCCCGCGGCCAGCGCGTCGGAGCTCACGTAGCCGTTCAACGCCTTCAGCACCTCCGCGCGCACGAGCGGGAACAGCTGCGGCTGATGCATGACGCCGCCGCCTAGAATAACGCGCTTCGGCGACAGCATGAGCACCGCGTTCGCCACGGCTTGCCCGATGTAGAAAGCCTCCATCGCCCAGGCCGGGTGGTCGGGCGGCAGCTCGCTGCCCGGCACCTTCCAGCGGCCTTGGAGCGCAGGCCCCGCCGCCAGACCCTCGAGACAATCGCCGTGATACGGGCAGAAGCCCTGGTACGCGTCGTCCGGATGGCGCCGCACGAGCACGTGGCCGCCTTCCGGGTGCACGAGCCCGTGCACCAGCTTGCCCTCGGCGTAAACGCCGACGCCGACGCCCGTGCCGATCGTGTAGTAGACGCAGCTGTCGAGTCCGGCCGCCGCGCCCCAGGTCGCTTCGCCGAGCGCGGCCGCGTTGACGTCCGTATCCCAGCCCATCGGCACGTCGAACCGCTGCTTCATAGCCGGGAGGAACGGATAGCCGGACCAGCCCGGCTTCGGCGTCGTCGTCACGTAACCGTACGCGGGACTCGCCTCGTCGATATTGATCGGGCCGAAGGAGCCGATGCCGATCGACGCGACCCCCCTTGTCCTCAAAGTATTCGAATACTTGCGCGAGCGTCTTCTCCGGATGTTCCGTCGGGAAGCTCACCCGGTCTTCGATCGTTCCGTTCTCGCTGCCGATGCCGCAGACGAACTTGGTGCCGCCCGCTTCGATTGCCCCTATACGCATGAAAAATGCTTCCTCCTATGTATCTGCTATACGTCCATTTTACTCCGAACCGAACGCCGAGCACAACGAATCAGGCCATCTCATGCCGCAATTGTTGGCCGCATGCGCCCGCGGAACGCGAAAAAGAGCCCTCCAAAGGGCTCTCTCGTCCGGAGAACCGGGCGGCCGATCGTCGTCCTGCGCTCGCGTCGGCGTGCTCCCGCGTCCTGCCAGCGCGTCAGCGGGCTCCCGCGGACGCGAGCGGCCGTTCACGCCGATCGGGCTTGTCGACCGCTGCACCGTGCGTAACGCCCGCAAACCCGGTCGACCTGGGACGCCCTTTTTTCGGAAATACGAATTTGCGTCCCGTCCACGTCTCGTCGATCTCGCAGTCCTTGACGCCGGAGAGACCGCATGCCGTCCCGATTTTCGCTACGGCTTCTTCGCCGATATCGGTATGCTGCAGCGCGCGGCCCTTCGGCCAGGACACCCAGAGCATGCCTCTTGGCGACAGATGCTTGGCCAGCAACGGCACGCGCGATTCCAGGTCGGCGCGCGACTTCACGAACACATGTATAAAGTCGATCGGCCCTTCCGGCGCATCCAGAAACCGGATACCCGCAGGCGACGGTCCGAGCGAGTTCAGATAGATCAGCGTCGCGCCTTCAAAATAAAGCCTTTGATAAGGCCTAAGCCCTAGTCTCTCGGAGAGGGGTTTGGTCGAATAGCGGGACACGCGAGGTCCTCCTTCTCGTCTGCTTCCCCCTATCATAGCCCAATCCGCGGCCGCCAGCAGTCACCCTTGTTGTCCGGCCGGTCACCGAATTGCGTGACTCCGGTCACGTTCCGTCACCGCATCGCGTCATGTGACACGCTGCTTGATCGGCTTCAAAAGTCCCATCTCCACGCACACCTGCGTGAGCAGCTTCTTGTCCCCTTCGGCGAACGAGACTCGGATCGCCTCCGCGTCCGCCGACAGCACGATGCCGGGGCCGAACGTCCGGTGCGATACGCGCGCCCCCGGCTTCATATACGCGGGCAGTTCGCCTTGCCAAGCCGTCGACGCAGGACGCGCCGACTGTCCGGGACGCCCCGCGACTCTACCGGCGCCGGGCCTTAACGTTCCAAGCGATGCGCCGACCTTTGCTGCGCGTCCTGCGCCGTCCGGGCCCTTCGGGCCGACAGCCCCCCGTCCGCCTGCCCCTTCGCCGCCGGCCTCGCCGTAGCTGCGCACCGCCGTCATGAAGCGCGACTCCTTGACCGCGACGCCGTCCTTTTTCTGGTAGGCGACGAGCTCCAGGTGCCGCTTCGCCCGCGTCATGCCGACGTAAAACAGGCGCACGGCCTCCTCCATGTCCGCCGCATCGCCCTTGTCGTACTTTTTGATGTCTTCGTTCGAAGGAATGACGCCCTCCGCAAGGTCGATCATGTACACCCGATCGAACTCGAGCCCCTTGGCGCTGTGAAACGTCGAGAGCGTCACCGCCTCCGGATCGCGGCTGCGGGACTTGGCGCTGCGCAGCAGCGTCTCGAGATACTTCAGCCGCTCGGCGAAGTCCGTCATCGACGCGAGACCGTCGGCGATATCCTCGAGCGTGTTCAGCACGCCCAGCAGCATCTCCTGCCGGAAGCCGAACCGTTCGCACAATCGCTCGATGGCACGCTCGTAGCCGAGATTGTAGCGGATCGTGCGGATTGCCTGGCGCGCGTTCATCGCCTGCATCCGTCCGAACGTATCCTTGTTTTCCCGCAGCTGCTTCACCTGGTACTCCTTGAGCGGCACCCGCTCGATCAGCGTGTCGAACACGGACGCCGAGGACCCTCCGATGCGCAGCAGCGCCCCCATCTGCTCCCGCGTGATATAGCCGGCGAGCTTCGGATAGATCTTCTCCAGCAGCTCGGGCCGGCGATCCGTGTATGCCATCCGCATGAAGTTGAGCACGTCCTCGACCACCCAGTGGGAAAAGAAGCGCTTGTCCCCGTCCTTCAGGTTAAACGGGATGCCTGCCCGGTCGAGCGCGTTGACGAGGACGAGCGCGGACGTATGGTTGCGGTACAGCACGGCGGTCGTCTTGTCCGCGCCCCGATCCGCCAACGCGGCCGTCAGGTACTTCGCCTGCGCCTTGTAGTCGGCGAGCATGCGCAAGGATACGCGGCCCCCGGACGGATTTTTCGTGTACATCGCCTTGTCGTACCGGTTTTTGTTGCGCCGGATGAAGCGCGCGGCCGTCTCCACGATCTCGGGCGCCGACCGGTAGTTGCGCTCCATCTTGAGCACCTCCGCCGCCGGGTAATGCGACTTGAAGTCGAGCAGGTACCCGGGCTCCGCTCCGCGCCAGCCGTAGATGCTCTGGTCGTCGTCGGCGACGACGCACAGGTTGCCGTGCGAAGCGGCCAGCAGGCCGACGATGCCGAACTGGACGAGCGAGGTGTCCTGGCTCTCGTCGGTCATGAGATAGTCGTATCTTTGCTGGTAGCGGCGCAGCAGCCGCGGGTCCTCGGACAGCGCAAGGTGGCATACCGTGAGCATGTCGTCAAAATCCAGCAGCAGCCGGTCGGTCCCCTCGCGCTTGTATCGCTCGTACGCGCGCAGCAGCTTGTCCGCGTCCTTCAGCTCGCACTTGGCCTCGGCCCAGCGGTCCTCGGGCAGCATTTTATTTTTGATATAGCTGATATAGGTCGTCAGATCGTCCATCTGATCCTCGGTCAGGCTACTCCCGCCGGTCATCGTCCGGTAAAGCTGGCGCAGGATCGGCTTCTTGTGCAGCACCGGCAGATCGGCCGCCCGCAGCTCGTCCTCTTCCGCCTGCTCAAGCTCGCCCTCGATGAGCTGATACGCTTCGCCTCGCGCCCGGTAGTATGCGCGCACCACCTCGAACGCGAAGCTGTGGATCGTCGAAAAGCCGACTTTGGCGCCCGCAAGCTCGGGGAACAGCGTCGCGAACCGCTCCGACATGTCCCGCGCCGACGCCCGGCTGAACGTGACCGCCTTGATCCGCGCCGGGTTCACCCCTTTTTCCGCGATCAGGTAACCCGTCCGCATCATTAGCGTCGTCGTCTTGCCCGATCCGGGCGAAGCCAGCAGCAGAAGCGGCCCCTCGGTATGAAGGACCGCCCGCTGCTGGACTTCGTTCAACTGTACGCCGGCTTCCCGCCGCTTGCGCTCGAAAAATCGTTCGTGGTTCGTCGTCGTATTCATGGTTCGATTATAGCACGAGCTGCCGGAAAACCAGAACGTCCGATCGCAAAAATCAAAGCTGCCGTAGCTGGAATCGCGCGGAGCCAGAGTGGATCCAGCGGCGATTCCGTGTAGAAATCGTTGGAGACTCGGCATGAGATTAAGCAGCCGACTTTGCCTCTTCGCAGGCAGCGGCGTCCGGCTTCGCTCGATTGATTATTCGCCTGCGAACGCCGCGAAGCGGACGCACACCGGCTTGGACACGCTCAGCTCGCTGCCGGTGGGCAGCAGCTTGCCGGTGTCGGCGTCGCGGCTGAACGTCACGACGTGATTGCCGTCCCGGTTGGCGACGAGCACGAAACGGCCGTCCGGGGACACCGCGAAGTTGCGCGGATGCCCGCCGAGCGTTGGCGCGTATTCGACCGGCTCCAGCAGGCCGTTCTTCGGATCGATTCGGCAGACGACGATGCTGTCGTGGCCGCGGTTGGAGCCGTACAGGAACTTGCCGTCCGGGGACAGGTGGATGTCCGCGCAGGCATTGTCGCCTTCGAACGCTTTGGGCAGCGTCGAGATCGTCTGCGCGACCTTGAGCCTGCCTGCTTCGGCGTCGTACGCGTACACCGTCAGCGTGCTGTTCAATTCGTTGATCCCGTAGCCGAAAGGGAGCTGCGGGTGGAAGACGAAGTGGCGCGGCCCCGAGCCCGGCGCGATGTCGGTCTCGCTGTGGCGCTTCAGGCTGCGATTCGCCGGGTCCAGCTTGTACAAAAACACCTTGTCCAGTCCCAGATCGGACACGGCGGCGTAACGGTTGTCGCGATCGACGATAACCGAGTGGACGCGCGCCTGGCTCTGGACGGGCAACGCGCCCTTTCCTTCGTGCCGGTGGAGCTCGCGCGGCGCGCCGACCCCGCCGTCGTCCCGCACGTCGGACACGCCGAACAGGCCGCCGTGATAGCTAGCGGTCATGACGAGGCGGTTCGTCCGGTCGAGCGCGATATGGCAGGCGGTCGCGGGGATCGCCTGCGCCTCGTTTACCTTTTGCAGCCTGCCTTCGGCGGGCGAGAAGCGGTATGCCGCGGCCGCGCCGCGGCGCGTGCCCTCGGCATCCTTGATCTCCGTAAGCGGGTAGATCGTGCGGCTCTCTTCGTTTACGGCAAGGAACGTCGGGTTCTGCAGCCCGTCCGCCTGGTCGAGCAGCGTCAGCGCGCCGGTGCTTTCGTCGTAAGCGCAGGCGTACAGACCAGGTCCCTCCGCGTCCGCATAGGAACCGATAAAGGCAAATGTTCGTGTCGCCGTCAAGGCAAGGCACCTCCAAATATTGCGACTCCAGTCGCGCATGGCCTGCATTTTAACACGATTCGCTGGAGAACGCACGCAGGGACGTGCGGTGAGGAAAGCGGGAGCTGCAGAAAATGGAGCGTAATTGCGGTTGTTACGAAAGTTGGTGAGCGGCGCCAAGCGCGGAGTTGTTTCTGGGTAGACTAGTCTACCAGAGAAGCGGCGCCAAGGCGCGGAGTTATTGCCGAATAGGACTCGTCTGCTAGAGGAGCGACACAAAAGTGCGGAGTTGTTGCCGGATAGGACTAGTGCAGCACGGCGTAAATCATCAATCGATTAAAAGTGCAGGATTTTCACCTCAAACACGCTCTTCAGCGTCGCGGACCGGTCCAGGGTGGTGTAAAGGCAAAAAGTTACTCTACAGCCTCGCGAACCGGTCCATATGGTGCTGTAGAGGCAAAAAGTTACTCTATGGCCTCGCGAACCGGTCCAAAAGATGCTGTAAGGGCAAAAAGTTACTCTACAGCCTCGCGAACCGCTCCATATGGTGCTGTAAAGGTAAAAAAGTTACTCTACAACCTCGCGAACCGGTCCATATGGTGCTGTAGAGGCAAAAAGTTACTCTATCTATGGCCTCGCGAACCGGTCCATATGGTGCTGTAGAGGCAAAAAGTTACTCTACAGCTTCACGATCCGGTCCAGCAAGTGCTGTGCTTCATACCCAAGCTTCGTATTTGATAGATCGATGATGTACGCATGCATGTACTAGTCTGCCATAGGAGCGGTGCCGAGGCGCGGAGTTGTTGCCGGATAGGACTAGTTTGCCACAGGGGCGGCACAAAAGTGCCAAGTTGTTGCCGGATAAGACTAGTCAGCCAGATGAGCGGCACTAAGACGCGGAGTTGTTGCCGGATAAGACTAGTCTGCCAGATGAGCGGCGCCGAGGCGCGGAGTTGTTGCCGGATGATGGGACTTTCCCCCTCCGTCCGGACGCAAAAAAGAGCCGAGACCGCCTACGCGACCTTGGCCCTTCCAATGCTGCGCGCTACAGCGCGCCGCTCTTCCCCGCGGACATCGTCTTCCGGCTGTCTCGGCTTCCCGCCCGATAGACGAGCGAGGAGAGCAGGACGACGACCGCCATCGCCGCGAACATCGTCCGGCCGCCGTATTCGCCGAGGAGCCAGCCGCCCGCCCAGGGCCCGATGAACTGGCCCAGATTGGAGAACGTCTGGGCGCCATAGTAGGCGCCTCGCAGGTGCTCCGGAGCCAGCCTGTCCAGCAGCATCGTGGCAGCCGGGTAGTTCAGGATCTCGCCGACGGTGAACAGGATCATGGCGACGACCTGCAAGGCGAACGTCTCCGCATAGCCGATGCCGGCGAGTCCAATCGCGAAAAACAGGTTCCCCGCATGCAGCGCGAATAACGGCGGGCGCTTGTTCGCCAGCCAGCCGAGCGGAATCTGGAGCGCGATGACGGTAACCGCATTGATCGTCAGCAGATAGCCGAACAGGCGGTCCCCGTGGCCGAACACGCGGTCCAGGTGCGGCGCCATGTTGCCGAACAGCTGGCTGTAGCCGATGCCGACGACGATGCCGCCCAGCAGGAACAGCCGCAGCGAGGCGTCTCCCATGAGGACGCGTCCGGCGTCGGCGATCGTCGCCTTCGCCGCCCGGTTGCCTCCCTCGATGTCTTTGATTCCGAAGCTTATCATCATGCTGTAAAGCGTGATGGCGTAAACGAAATAAATGGCTCCCGTGATCACAAAAGCGAGGCCGCCGTTGCCGAGGCCGAGCCAGACGCCGAGCACCGGCCCGATCGCGACGCCGACGTTGGCCATCAGGTAGCGCATGGAAAATACGTTCATCCGGCGTTCCTTCGGCGTGAGGTCGGCCATGAGCACCTGCGACACGGGCTCGAACCAGGATCGGCACAAGCCGTTCATCAGGCTAAGCAGCAGCAGGACGGCCGGAGAGTCCGTGAGCGCGAAGCCGACAAACACGCCGCTCCATACGAAAAGCGAAGCGAACATGACCAGTCGGCGGCTGTAACGGTCGGACAGCGCGCCGCCGAGGAAGCCGCCGAACGTGGCGGCCAGCGCGCCAGCGCCTACGATAAATCCGATGCCGCCCGGCCCCATGTCCGTATGCGCGGCGAGATACAGCGCGAGAAACGGCATGCTCATGGAAGTGGCGATGCGGGAAATCATATGGCCGATCAGCAGCGAAAATACGATAGGGTGATAGGAGGCTAAAAATCCGCGAAGTTTGTTCAAGCAAGCTGCACCACGATTCTGCGATAGTAGGCTTCTATCATACCGGATCGGGGCAGCGTTGTGGATAGGGAGAATGTTCCATTTTTGAACAAATGATTAATTGTTAAACGATCGATTAATCGTATTGGGCACGCATTAATCTCAAATTGGGCACGCCCACAATTCACATGAATCAATCGATTTTCATAGCCCGAAGGTGGTGCTCTAAATGCAGGACGTAGTCGTCCGCCCACAGTTCGAGCGCGACCGTCGTCCCGTCCGGACGCAAAAACGTCCACGCGCCGCCGCCCTCGGGCAAGCCCGCCCATACATCCGCGATCCGCGCATTCAAGGCGAGCCACAGGCTCAGCACGTCATCGTAGGACGCCGCCTGGTAACGCTGCCCGCTCACCCAATCGTCCTGCGCGTACGGCGTCAACGGCTGCGGCCGCGGCTCGATCCGGATCCGGACGAACCGCATCAGATTGTGCAGCGCCGAGTCGCACAGATGCCCCAAAATCTCGAGCTGGGACCACTTGCCCGGCCCTGGGCGCGCCTTCAGCTCCTCCTCGGATCTGTCCGCGAGCAGCGGCGGCAGCTCCCGCATCCACCCGCGCAGCCTGGCTTCCGCCTCACGCAAAGTCATCGCGTTCGTCATTCAAGTTCGCCCTCTCTCCATTTGGATATGAACTTGATTGTAGCGAATCGCGCGGCGCCGGGGCATGAACGTTATCGATGGCGGCGATCGGCGCAGCCGATGCGACCGTGCCTTGCATACCCCGCCACCCTTTAAACCACCCACTCCCGAACCAGGAAAAAAACGCCTAGGGCGATGTTCAGCCAGCCCGAGAACTTGGCGACCAACTCGTCCTTCCGATGACCGGCCATTTTGCAGCGGCGGGCATCCACGAGGAGGACCAGCATGCCGCCGAGGAACCAGATCGGGATGGAAAATGCGGAATAATTGACGCCATGGCCGAAAATCGGCATCGCTTTCGCCTCCGTTCTCGCGCGTCATTCGGCTTTCATGCCGATGCGGCGTATTTTCATGTCGATTTGTATCTCGTATTCGATCTCCTTGTACATCCGCTGCCAGCGTTCCTTCGTCCTCACGTTCCGGTTCCAGTAGTCCGGCGCTTTGGCCCGTACGTACTCGCCGAGCCCCAGCACATCCGAACCAAGCGCCTGCGTTTTTTCGAGAAACGACTCGATCAGCTTGGTTGCGCCCTTCGTCTGGCTTTCTTCGATATCGCGGATGACCGACGGATCCTGGATGTTCAGGTCGTTGTTAATCTTCTCCTCCAGGTTGAGCTCGAAGGCGGTCTTGAATTTGAAGTAGGGCTTGCCGTCCCGAATCTCGAAGGTCGTCTTGGCTTCCCGGTGCGTGACGTGGGTCATCACTTCCGTGCCCCGCACCTTCACGAAAGCGCTGTAGCCGCCCGGGTTGTTGCCCTTGAGCGCCATATATACGGCGATGTCGAGCGGCATCGTCGCGCCGACCATCCGGCTTCCCTGGAACAATGCGAGCCCCCCGCGTTTCAAGCGTCTGATTTTTCCTCAGCTCGACATAAGGCAGGAACCCTTCTTGCCCCAGCTTCGACTTGCGGCTCCAGAAGATGCCGATATAGTCCTGCGGAAATTTGCCCATCCGAATGCCCTCGTCGAGCGTCGTCATCAGATAGAGCGACGGCACCCGTTCCAGCTTCGGCGAGGCCTTCATGAGCGCGAGCGCTTCTCCCTTGGCCACCATCATCCACGCCATACGGCGCACTTCGGGGTTGCGGTGGAAGTAATCGTTGACGTTTTCCAGACCGAAGCGGGCCATCTCCTCCGAGATCACGATGACGCGCAGATGGCCGAAAAACAGCTTGGCCGACAGCTCCTGCTGCAGGTTCATCAGCGCGTCGTTGACGGAATGGCCTACGACGTCCAGCACCCATACGGTCTTCTGCGGATCGTTGCCGCCGCCGCCGCCCCCGCCGCTCTCGCCGGGACCGAGCGGGATGCGTCCGGGCAAGGCGATCTGCACGCCGACGCGAATAAGGTCCGATGCCGGCGGCCCGAGCCCCTTGACATAGTGGGAGACCGGTTCCTCCTCGCTTTCCGCTTCCGGCAGCGCCTTGTCGATCGAGACCCCGAGCACGATCGCCCGGTCTTCGATCTCCGTTCGATCCCAGCATCCGCACAGGAGCGCCGCGGCCAGCAGCGCCGGACAGAGACGCGACGCGCGGCGCGCGGCCCGCTTCAATAGATTCGGCGCGTCATCGGGATATTGCGCGTTATCGTCCAAGCGCGCTCCCTCCTTTCTTGCGCAGGACGGCGATCAGCAGGAGCAGGCCCGGATAGACGGTCGTCAGCACGAGCCCGATGCGGCCGACGGACACGACGGATTCGTACATTTTGACGATATTGGCCGGCACCATCGCGAGCACGAATACGAAGGGCAGCAGGAAAAACGTAAAAATACGCGGTTCCTGAAGGCGCAGCAGTTGCATGAGCGATTGGCTGGTCAAGTAGTAGCTGGACAGCAGCGTCGTGAAAACGGCGGTGACCCACACGGCCAGAAACGCGCCGTCGAGGCGTTCAAGCACGTTCGCTGGCAACGACGTCGCCTTGGCCAGCTCCAGCGTCGGCCACAGCAGCTCCCCGCGTCTCCTCCGCGCCGAACACGCCGATGACGGCGATGACGATGACGACGTACAGGCCGCCCGCGATCAGGATGGAGTACAAGCTCACCGCGAGCGCCTTGGCGGGCTTGCGCATCCCGGGAATGACGATCGTCAGGACGAACGAGCCCTGGAACAGCGCGGCGATCGTCACGATCCCCTCGGTCATGCCCGCCGGCCGGTTGCCCCAGATCGGCTGCAGATTGAGCAATTCGGCGTTTTTGAGCGACAGGATGATGATCAAGAGCACGGGCACGAGCAGCAGCGGAACGTAAAAGAAATGAATATAGGCGAACGTCGTCATCGTGTTGCGCGCGGAGATGGCCGCCAGCATCAGCATGACGATGACCGTCACTTCGACCGGCGTCTGCTTCAAGACGGAGGTGACGACTACCTCGCCGAACTCCCGGGCGGTCAGAGACGTAAGCAGCGCAAAAAAAACGACGACGCACAGACCGACGGCTCGCGCGGGCCACCTGCCGATCAGGCGCTCGCTGTACTGAATGATCGTTTCGTCGGGAAAACGCATGCCCAGCAAGGCGACGAACAGAAGGCCGACCAGCGCGCAAACGCACGCCAGCAGCGTGACCAGCGGTCCGCCGGTGTTCGCCGCCCGAACGGCGAAAAGCGGCAGCGGCAGCACGCCTACGCCGATGATCGTGCTCACCAGGACTGCCGTTGCCTGCAAGGCGCTGATGTCCCTCGTTGCTTTGGTCATCGTCGTCATTCCTTTGCGGTTGATGGGGGATGGCCGCCGTCTTCTCCCCGGCCGTTCGTCTCGGGCGGCTCGGTCATGTCGGGACCGACGCGGACGCGATTTTTGGGCTTGAGGAATTCGGGCCGTCGCTTCATCCACCAAAGCGGCCCGCGGATGAGCACGTCCTTCATGCCTTCGGCGTTGGCGGGCACGAGCGGGCTTAAATAGGGAACGCCGAACGACTTGAGCGACAGCAGGTGGTTGGCGATCAAGATCAGGCCGATCATGACGCCGTACAGACCGAATATCCCGGCGATGATGATCAGCGGAAAACGCAGCAGGCGAAGCGCCAGCGCGGCATTGTACGCCGGGGTCGCGAAGGAGCCGATCGTCGTGAGCGCGATGATGACGACCGTGATCGGACTGGCGAAGCCCGCGGCCACGGCAGCCTGCCCGATGACGAGCACGCCGACGATGGACAAGGCGCCGCCGACCTGCTGCGGCAGCCGGATCGTCGCCTCCCGCAGCACCTCCATCGAGACCTCGATGATCAGCACCTCGACGACGGCCGGCCAAGGCACCCCCGCGCGGCCGCCGGCGACGGCGACGGCGAACTCGGTCGGGATCAGCTCGGGATTGAACGAGATGACGGACACATAGATCGCGGGAAATACAAGCGAAAATACGAGCGCCACGAGGCGCGCCATCCGGATCGCGCTCATCTGCAAGAACCGCTCGGTATAATCCTCGACCGCCTGATAAAACTGATTGAACACGGTCGGCACGATCAGCGCCAGCGGCGAGCCGTCCACCAGAATCGCGACTCTGCCTTCCAGCAGGTTCGCCACGACTTTGTCCGGACGCTCGGTATATTGGACTTGGGGAAAAGGCGACCATTGGTTATCCTCGATGAACTGCTCCAAATAACCCGAGTCGAGCACCGCATCGATGTCGATCGCGTCGAGCCGTCTGTCGACTTCAGCCAGCAACGCCGGATCGGTCAATCCTTCCATGTAGCAGACGACGACCTTCGAGCGCGTTTTGCGACCGACCGTCAGCTGCCTCGTCCGAAGCTCGGCGGCCTGAAGCCGGTAACGGATCAACGCAATATTCGGACCCAGCGGCTCGACGAAGCCTTCGCGCGGACCGCGGATAACCTGCTCGGTGCCCGGCTGGTCGATGCCGCGCTTGTCGATCTGCCGGGTCCCGATGACGAGCGCCGTCTCCGAGCCTTCCGCCGCCAGTACGGTATCTCCGTGCAGAAGCGCCTCGACCAGCGCATCGAAATCTACCGTCCCACGGCAATCGCTGTGCCACAACGCCTCGCTTGCCAGCCGGTCCAGCAGCTCCGGAGCCGTCCAATCGGACGAATCCAACCCGACGGGCGCGCTCATCGCAGGCTTCAGGATCGTCTCGTTCAAGGTGTTCTGGTCGAGCATGTTGGGGAAATAAAGCATCGCCGCCGGGAACATGCCGAAGATGCGGAATTTGCGGACGGTCAACGTCGTGTCCGTGCCGAAGACGCGCGTCGCCCGGGCAAGCAGCTCGTCCAGCCGTCCGTCCAGCCGTCCGCCGCCCGCGCCTCCGCCGTCTCCGCCGGTCGACGGTCCCGCGTTCCCCGCCGCCCGCTTGTTCCGTCGCGACTTGCGAGATAGAAGATGCGTTCGATTTCCGAACAAAGGCAATGCGCGTCTCTCCCTGAAGGCTGACGTGGATGCAGAGTGTTATGCAGTGTCGGCTAACCGCGGCCGGTTTAAACCGGCCGGTCGAAAGTAGGCCCCGAAGATCCGTTCCGAAACGATGCGCCTAAAATAAAAAGCTCTCCCGGCGATGCGATTGCGCATCTTGGGGAGAGCCCATTGCTTGTGTATTTCGCCCGATCTTCGTCCTGCTTAGCTCATATACGTAACCTGCGTCACTTCGCCTTCTATTCCTTCGGGCAGCGTCACGTTCACCTCGATATCCTCCGGCGCCTCGATTCTAAGCTTCAGCTTGCCGGCGGAGACGAACTCCCAGCTCACCGCGATGTGACCGCCCTGCGGCAGCGGCACGACGCCTTCGGCCCAGGTCAGATCGCAAGGCTGCGGCGCGATATCGACGGTTCGCCACCCGTCAGCTCCCCCGCTTGACGCCGAGAATGCTCGAGCCCAGGAAATAGCCCGGCGCCGCCGACCATGCATGGCAATGGCTGCGGGTCAGCATGTCCGGGTTGCTGCGGTTTTCCGCAAAGTTCGGATACATCTCCCAACAGGTCGTGGCATCGTAGCGCAGCATCTGGCCGTAATTGCGGCGGATGTCGTCGAGCATCAGCGTTTGACGGCCGGCCTTCTCGAGCGCCTCGTAGTAGAAGAACGACATAAACGGGCTGCCGATCTGTACGAAAGCCGGCGGCGGGGACGACAGGTAGCCTTCGATGACGGCTTCGCGTTCGCCCTGCGCAACCCCGCACAGATAAGCGACGACCTGCGTCTGCATGCTGTATACGTCCGAACGGCGCCCGTCCGCGTGGATGCAATCGATATAAGCGCGCTTTTCCTCGTCCCACAATACCGCGTTGATCGTCTCGGCCAGAAGGTCGGCGCGCGCCGCGAACGCGTCTGCCTCTTCGGTTGCGCCGGCCGCG
The DNA here is from genome assembly GCF_029525575.1 of Cohnella rhizosphaerae. Taxonomy (GTDB): domain Bacteria; phylum Bacillota; class Bacilli; order Paenibacillales; family Paenibacillaceae; genus Cohnella; species Cohnella rhizosphaerae. Next base: position 504,592 of record NZ_JAPDIA010000009.1, on the reverse strand, counting down.
GCGGCAAGCGCCCGCGAATCCCGAAGCGCCTTGACGAGGAACAGGTTCTGGTGGGTGACGATGCCTTCGTTCGGCTGGTCGATCGGCGCCCAGTCCAGCAGATTCCAGCCCGCCATGTTCAGCAGGCCGCTGTCGTCGATGTGTTCTAAATAATGCGTCAGCGTGTGCTTCACCTCAGGCCAGATGCGGGCGGCGAAGGCTTCGTTGCCCGTATGCGCGGCATATTCCCGGCAAGCGAGAATCCAGAAGAACGTCCAGTTCGGGATGACGCTGCTCCATGCGCTCGGCACCTGGTCGAGATAAAGCGGCGTCTCGTCCGCCGAGCCCGGCACGAGATTCAGGCAGCGCTCCACGATCTCGGTCTCGCCGAAAACGTAATAGTTGACCAACGCCTCGTTGCGGCTGTCGCCCACCCAGAACACCTGTTCATAGGACGGGCAGTCGACGAACGTGTCCTCCATGCACAATCTGGTGGTATGCCTGCTGATCTCCCACGTTGCGTTCAGCAGCGCGTCGGAGCAGCGGAAGCTGCCTTGTTCCGCGACCGGGTACGTGCTCTGGCGGATATAAATCTCGTGCAGCTTCACCGGCGCGGTATTGCCTCTGACGGTCAGGAACAAGTACCGGAAACCGCGGCGCACGGGGGACACGTACGATTGTCTGCCTTCGCGGCAAATATAGCGGAACGTGTTGTCGAGCCCGTACGTGTGCTGCGTGTAGCCTTCTCTCATATATTCGACGCCATAGGCATCGATGATCGTACCGGCGGGCGCTTCAAGCTCGAAGCCGATAAACCCGGAGCGCTCCGCGCCCAGATCGATGACGAGCTCGCAGTCTCCGTCCTCGAATACGGGCAGGACGCCCGGCTCGGGAACCGGCAATATCGCGTTCAGAACGGATCTCGGCACCGCCCTGCGTTCGGCGAGCGTCCGCCATACGTTAGATCCGAACACGTTTTCCTCCGTATAAAGCGAAGGCTCGAACGGCTTGACCCAGGAAGCGAACGCTTCAAGCGCGGCGGCGGTAGGCGCGGCTTCCGGCAGCGCCCGATAATCCGGATGGTCCGTCTGCATCCGTCTGCCCGGGCGATGATCGATGTATTCGGACTGGTCGAACGTACCGATCGTCGCCAGCGGCACGCCCTTGTCGCCGGCCGGCGAGCGCAGCGTGAACGCCGCTTCGCTGTCGATGGCGAAATGGCTGCTGCCGCCATGGTCGGAGCTCGTAATATCGACAAGAACCAGATGCTCGCCTGCAGCGAGGTTCAAGCTGTAATATCGCTCCGGCTGTACGCCCGTCCACTCGGTTTGCAGGACGCCGTCGACCCATACGCCGCTCCCCCCGTACGCCGGTCGGGAATCCGAGCGTGACGACGCCGCTTGTCTCGAGCGTGAGGATCGTCGCCACATAACCGCAGTAGGAGACGGGGTTCGCATGGTTAACGCTCTCGGGCACCATTTGATTGCGCAGATCCAGCGCGGCTGCGTACTTGGGCGCCTTCACCCGGCTAAGCGACTGGATCGAGGCGGGATACAGCTTTTCTTCCGTCAAAAAAGGAATATCGCGCGGAACGAGCGAGGTCCAGGGCGCCGTGCCTGCTGGTCCGATCGATCGGGCTTGCGCCCAGCCGCCGTCGTCGAACGCCGGAAGGGCCCAGTCTTCCGCCAGCTCGCGCGCGTCGATGACTTCCCCCGAATCCCTGCTGGCAGGCCATCCGAGGGGAATTGGAACGCTGTCCGCCCAGCCGCTCCGTCCGCCATGCGGCATCCGTCGCCGCAAGCGTGCGGCCATCGGCTTCGATCTCGGCGATCAGCCCGCCGCGTCCGCGCAAGTAATAAAAGTTCGACACGCCGAAATGAAGCACCAGCACCGCGATCGTATTGCGGACGCCCGGGCGCAGCTGCCCGCCGATGTCGTACGAATCGTAAAACTGCTCCTTCGGCCAGGAGCGCACGGGGCCTCTCCCCACTTGCTCGCCGTTCACGAACAGTACGTATCGCGAATCCGCCGTTATATGAAGCATGGCCGGTCCCTCGACCGACGCAGGCGCGTCGAAGCTTCCCCCGGAAGCACCGCCACTCGTTGCGCGGACTCTCCTCTTGTCCTCCCCAAATCCACGAAGCGTTCCAATTCCTGCCTGCCATCGCGCTGCCTCCATCCCCGGCCTCCGGCCGTATGTGTTCCTATCCTTCATTGTAGCCGCGCGACCACGCAAGAAAAGGGTTGATCGTGCCATCTAGACGGTGTATCCTGCCATCATAAGCAGTTGAAAGGATGGCGCGGTTCGCCGGCATGCGCGGAGGTGCGGAAGACGCATCGCCTTCACGACATCAGGGGATCGGGCTGGCCGGCGCAAATCGATATAGCGGGAGCTGTCGCGCGATGATCAAGCAGAGAATCGAAGTAACGCCCTCCCACATCTTTTTTTGACGGGGAGCTGCCGTTCTACATCAATCGCGTTTCCGAATCGTACGAGATTGGTTACCATGCCCACGAGTTTACGGAGATCAGCTACGTCGGCGAAGGCGAGGGGCATCAATACATCGGAGAAGAGCGGCTGCGCGTTCGCCGCGGAGACCTGTTCACGCTGCCGTTGGGGGCCTCGCATGTGTTCCGCCCCAGCTCGGCGAACGCCGGCAAGCCGCTTGTCGTATACAATTTTATCTTCGAGGCCGAACGCATGGCCGAAGCGCTGCGCGGCTTCCCGGGACTCGATCGGCTTGAGCGCGCGCTGTCCTGTCTGGACCTTGCGCCGGGAGACGGCGGCTGGCGGAAATTGCAGGATCGTACGGGCGCCTTCGAAGCTTTTTTCTCGACGGCCTACGCGGAGTTCGCGGGGCGGCGGACAGGTTACCAGACACGTATTTATGCGCTGTTCGTCGTGCTGCTGACGGAGATCGAACGAAGACTCGCGGACGAGCCGGAAAACACGCGCACAGGCCATGCTGGCGGCATCGAGGACGCGCTCGCCTTCATTCGCGCCTCCCTCGCCTTGCCGATCACGGCGGCGCGGGCAGCCGAGGCGGCCGGCTTGAGCGAACGGCATTTTTACCGGCTGTTCGCCAAAGCGACGGGACTCACCTTCAGCTCGTATGTCCAGCGTCTGCGGATCGAGCGGGGCTGCGAGCTGCTGCGGCATACGCGGCTGTCCGTTCAGGAGATCGCGGAGTCGGTCGGCTATCAGGACAGGGGCCACTTCCTCGATGTGTTCAAAAAAATAACGGGACTTGCGCCCCGTGCATACCGTTCGTCCTATGAGAAGCTTCCCGATGAGGGGGGCGCGTGGGTGAGGGGATGTGATCGCGCGGGGCATAGGGTGCTGTAGAGGCAAAAAGTTACTTTACAGCCTCGCGAACCGGTTCATATGGTGCTGTAGAGGCAAAAAGTTACGCTACAGCCTCGCAAACCGGTCCATAGGGTGCTGTAGAGGCAAATAGTTACTTTACAGCCTCGCGAACCGGTCCATAGGGTGCTGTAGAGGCAAATAGTTACTTTACAGCCTCGCGAACCGGTCCATAGGGTGCTGTAGAGGCAAAAAGTTACTTTACAGCCTCGCGAACCGGTCCATAGGGTGCTGTAGAGGCAAAAAGTTACGCTACAGCCTCGCAAACCGGTCCATAAGGTGCTGTAGAGGCAAATAGTTACTTTACAGCCTCGCGCCGGTCCAAATGGCCTTTTCTGAAGTTGTTGGGATGTCGCGTTCTTTGGGAGCACAGGTCCTCACTGCCAACATTTTAAAAGCTTTTGAAAATCAACTCCGGCAGCGCCGCCGTTAAGCCTGTATCGCCGGCCAGGAATCCGCCCGCGCGCTTGCGCCAGCAGGTGACGACCACTTCCCGGCTCTCGCCTGGCAGCAACGTAAAGTACAGGTCGTCGGCCGCCATCCACCAGCCGTTCGTGGTCTCCTCCGCATGCACGTGCAGCGCCGCATGATCGCCCGAATTCGCGAGCCTGAAGCGCCGCGCGACAGCTTCAAGCCGCCCGGCTCGCGCTCGGCCGAATTTCGCCGCCCGCCCCTCCCCCTGCCGTCCCATTTTCTTCCTTCGCACAGTCGCCTTCCGAGATCCAATCGCCCTCCGCCATCCAATCGCCAAGCGGCGTGGCCGCCAGACGCCCCCCTGTCGCCTATCGCCAGCGCAGGCGCATAAATAGCCCGCTCCAGCGCGGAGAAAAATAATCGTTCGCATGCAGCAGCGCGCCCGCCGAATCGAACAGCTCGAGCCGCAGCAGAAACAGCGAACCGAACGCTTCCGTCACGAGCGCGTGCAGGTCGCCCGCATGCGCCGCGTGCTCGCCGTCGACGCTGACGGCGTCCGACTGCGCGTGCAGCAGCTCGCCGTCCATACCGAGCAGTCGGCTGCGTACCGTCAACCCTTCCGTAGCCGAATGCGCGCCCGCGAACAGCTTGACCTCGAACGTTTCCCCGGTCCGGAAATTCAGACGCCTGTACTCCGCCGACGCAAAGAACGGGCCGTACGCCCGAAGCGTCCAATAATAGGCCATCTTGCTCTCGCCGTAGTAATCGACCAGGCTTGTGCTCGAGGCGTTCGGGTACGGCTCGTTCAACTGCCAGATGACGCTGCCGCTGTTCCTGAATTGACGCCGCCGGTTCGCCTCCAGCACGTAGCGCAGCCCCTCGGCCTGAATCCACTGGCTCGCGCGGCTGAAGACGCCGATCTCGGACGCGACCTCCGCGCCGAACAGCTCGATATCCCGATCGTACGTGTCCCACCATTCGCCGTGATGACGCCAGACGAGACTGTCGTTCATCGAGACCGGCCGCAGCTCGGACGCCGGCAGAAACTTTTTCAAACTCTTGACCGCGCTCACGCCGTCGACGCCGAATTCGCTGTGGAACAAGTTGTCCACGTCCGAATACAGCTCGTAGTGACCCGGATTGCCCTGGTATTTCCAATGGCCGTGCACGTCGTGGCTGACGCCCTTCTCCGGCGTAATGTACTGCACCGGACCCGACGCCGAAGTCGGCAGGAAAAGCCGGCGCGGATCGTTTGTCTCTACGAGCGCCTTCAGCATCGCCAGATTCGCGTCCTCGCAGGTCGAAGGCAAGTTAGGCTCGCTCATCAGCTCGTTGCCGCCGCTCCAGACGGTCAGCGACACATGATTGCGCTTCGCCTTCAAGGCGCTCGCGGCGGTCAGCGCGATCAGCTCGAGGAACGCCGAGCGCTTCGAAGGAACGTTGTCGATGCCCGAGCTCGACTGGATGAACTCCTGCCATACCAGAAGACCGTGGCGGTCGCAAAGCTCGTAAAAACACGCTTTTTCGATAATGCCGCCGCCCCACACGCGTACCAGGTTTACGCCCGCACGTTTCATAAGAAGCACGTAATATTCGTATTGCTCCGGCGTCACGTTGCCGTACAGGTGATCGAGCGGCGTCATGTTCACGCCCCGGACGTAGATGCGCTTGCCGTTCACGACGAACGTATAGGGCAGGGCATCTTCCGGACTCTCCTCGTTTTGCGCGTAGGAGAGGGAACGGATGCCCGTCTTGAACGCGCGCGTGTCCATGACGCTCCCGTCCTCAAGCAGCGTCAGCCGCACGTCGTACAACGGCTGCTCGCCGTAACCGTTCGGCTGCCACAGTCTCACCTGATCGATGGGGATACGAAGCTCTCCCGTCCTGCCGTCCGCGCCGATCGGCGCTTCGCTGCGCGCGATGAAGACACCTTCCGGGTCGGTCACGTCAATGCGCAGCGTCAGCGTTTGCGCGTCGTTATCCTTTGCGTCTTCGGCGTTCTCTTCCGCCTCTCGCTCCCCGCCCCCCGTCAGCATCATCCCGCACCGCGAAGCTGCGGACCGCCGCCGTCACGAGAATCTCGCCCGTCCCGGCGTCCGGATCGGCGTCCGTCGCGACCGAGACGTCGTCGAGCGTCCAGGCCTCGTGCACGCGCAGCAGCACGTCGTCCCAGATGCCGATATTGACGAGCCGCGTGGAGAAGTCCCATTTATAGTTGAACCTGCTTTTTTGCGTATGCGTCCGCGAGGTCATCCCGATCTGCGACATCTCGTCCGGGGCGTGCTTGAACATGACGGTCACTTCCATTCGCTCCTGTCCGCGCGCAAGCTCGGTCACGTCGAAGACCGCCTCGTGGTACATGCCTTCGTGCTCGCCGAGCAGCCTGCCGTCCGCGAACACCTGCGCTTCATAGTCGAGCCCCTTGAACACGAGCTCGGTCCGCCCGCTCCCCGGTTTCGGACAAGCGACGGAGGCGCGGTATACCCACCAACGGTTTTCCACCCATTCGCACTTCCAGCTATTCAAGCCGAACCACGGGTCCTCGATCAGTCCCGCGCGCAGCAATTCCGCATGCACGCCGCCCGGCACCGTCGCCGGCATCCAGTCGGTCACGCCCAGCAGCTCCTGGCCGATCTCCATGCTGCTCACCTTGAGCGGCACCCACGGCCAATAGCCTTTGACTTCCCACTTCTCGCCGTTCAGCAGCCATTCCTTCATCTCCAGCTTCCGCCCCGTTCCTCGTTCGTGCGTCATCGTTCGCCCCCATCATAGAGCATTGCCCAATGCGCATCAATTGACAAACGGCTTGACAAACTTCAAAGTGTAAAGCAATAAAAGCCACTAACGATCCGAGGGCTGAGCGACCATGAACGGAAAAGTATCGATGCAAACCATCGCGGATGCGCTCGGCGTCTCTAAAAATGCCGTATCGCTCGCCCTGAGCGGCAAATCCGGCGTAAGCGAATCGCTGCGGGACCGCGTTTTCGAGACCGCGAACCTTCTCGGCTACCGCGCGCGGACAGATAAGGAAGGCAGGCGGACGCGCAACCTGCTCGTTCTCATTCCGAAGTATCTGAGGCACGATCAGGGCTTCTACAAGGAAATTTATTGGGCCATCGACAGGCGGGCAAAGGAAACCGGGTGCGCGGCGTTACGATGCGAAATTACGGAGCAAATGGAGGAAGCGCTGCTGCTTCCGCAAGAATGGCATCAGGCCCTGTACGAAGGCTTGCTGCTGCTCGGGGTGTTCCGCGAAAAATATGTACGCCGTCTGCTGGACCTCGGGGCGCCCCTCGTCATCGTCGATCACGACTACGATACGCTGAAGCTCGACGCCGTCGTCACCGCGAATACGACCGAGGCGTTTCGCATCGTGTCGTACCTGATCGGCCTCGGCCACCGCGAGATCGGATTTATCGGCGCGATCGGCATGACCCGCAGCTTTATGGAGCGCTGGCTCGGTTACTGCCAGGCAATGAGCGAAGCCGGACTCGCCATTCCCGACAAATACTGCCTGACCGGCGAAGCGCCGCTCGCGACGCTCCACTCGCAGCCGTCGGAAGTACAAGCCTGGCTGGAGGGGCTGGACGGCTATCCGACGGCTTGGTTTTGCGCCAACGACCGCATCGCCGTCAATCTGATCGAGATGTTGACCGCGGCAGGCGTCCGAATTCCCGGGGGAGCTGTCCGTGGCGGGCTTCGACGATATCGAAGAGGCCGCCCGCGCGAAGCCGCCGCTCACGACGGTCCAGGTCCAGCGCGAGCAGCTGGGCTACGAGGCCGTGGACTTCCTCATCCGCAAGATCGACTACGGCGGCAATCCGACCAAGCTGTCCATTTACGGCGCGTTTATCGCGCGCGAATCTTGCGCCCCGCCTCTGGAAGAACGCTGAGGAGCTGCCGATTCGTTCAGCATCGCCCTCGCCCGTCACATCGCAGCGAATAAGGCCCGGCGGCTGATGGTTGGCGATTCCAAGATCCGGGTACGATAATCGAGACCAAACTTGAAGGGAGCTGATTCGCATGAGCGATCTGGAAAAGAAGCTGACAAAGGCGATCGAAAAATATAAGTTCGGGGCGTTCGCGACCGTCCACGACGGCCAGCCTTCGCTGCGCTATATGCAGGTGTTCAACGACGGACTGACGATCCTGCTCGCGACGCACCGCGATACGCACAAGGTCGACGAGCTCGAGGCGAATCCGAAGGCATCCTTGCTCCTTGGTCTCGAAGGCCGGCTGTGGCCGGGCGAGATCGTCGAGGTGCAGGGCGAGGTGGCGATCTCCACGGACGAGGAGCTGAAGTCGGACGTGTGGAAAAGCTACTTCAAAAAGTGGCTCGACGGCCCGCACGATCCGGACTACGTCATCCTGAAGCTTGCGCCGACGCTCATTCTGTACACGGAGAAAGACGGGGAGCAGCAGACTTGGCGTCCGGCGTGAGCCCGCCCGTGTAGAATTTGCCGAAGCGGTCACTTCATTGAACCTCAAAAAGGCAGGTCCGGAGCCGCGCTGGCTGTATCGGACCTGCCTTTTTATGCGTCCAGCGGCCCGCGGGGCGGCCGAGGTGGCTTGTTTGTTGCTGGTTGAGACTTCTCACGGTCCGATGGGCGACGCAGGGGCTTGTTTGTTGCTGGTTGAGACTTTTCGCGGTCCGAGGGGCGGCGCGGGGGCTTGTTTGTTGCTGGTTGAGACTTTTCGCGGTTCGCGGAGCGGCGAGGTAGCTTGTTTGTTGCTGGTTGAGACTTTTCGCGGTTCGCGGAGCGGCGAGGTGGCTTGTTTGTTTCTGGTTGAGATTTCTCGCGGTCCGATTGGCGGCGCGGGGGGAGGCGTTTGTTTCTGGTTGAGACTACTCGCGGTCCGAGGGGCGACGCGGGGGCTTGTTTGTTTCTGGTTGAGACTTCTCGCGGTCCGAGGGGCGGCCGAGGGGTCTTGTTTGTTTCTGGTTAAGACTTCTCGCGGTCCGAGGTGCGGCCGAGGTGGCTTGTTTGTTCCTGGTTGAGACTTCTGCGAACTTCAGGGGCGGCGCGTACCTGCCTTTAAAGATAACGCGCCGCCCCTAACCGGCCGATCGTGCTTCAGCACCTGAACAGACCGTACCCCGGCAGCGGCACGATCGGCGCTTCGTCGACTGCGAGGCCCGCGGAACCGCCGCGTTTTAGCGCCACGTCGACGAGCCAGCGCGTGAACGGCGCGACGTTCATCGTGTCCATCTCCGCCAGCGAGTAGAAACCCGCCGCATCCACCTCCACGCCGTCCGGCACCGCTTCGCCGCCGACGTATGTCATCGAGAACGCGACGTACAAATTGTGCACGGCTCTCGGCTGGTCCCGCAGCGCCGCGACGCCCGTCACGACCGCCTCGATGCCGGTCTCCTCCAGCACCTCGCGCCGCACCGTCTCGTTGATTTGCTCCAGTTGCTCCGCGTAGCCGCCCGGGTTCGTCCAGTACCCTTTGCCCGGCTCCTGCGCTCTGCGTACAAGCAGGATCTTGCCGTCGCGCTCTACGAGCGCGCCGACGCCGATGCTGTAATTGCCCCAATGCACGAAGCTGCATGCCGTGCAGGCGCGCCGCGGCGTGCCGTCGACGTCGCGCGTCTCCATGGGGGACCCGCACGACGAGCAAAACTTCACTTCCATGCTCATACCGCCGCCCCCTTCCCGTCCGGAATGCATTTCGCATAGACCAGACCTTGACGGATGCCGCCCGCGTCCGCGCGCCCCGTCACATAGTCAGCATGCGCCAGCAGCTCGGGATGGCTGTTGCCCATCGCGATGCCGAGGCCGACGAGCGCCAGCATCTCCTTGTCGTTCAATCCATCCCCGAAGGCGATCGCTTCTTCCGGCTTTATACCGAGCGCGTCCAGCATAGCCTGGATGCCCTCGGCCTTGGAGCCTGTATGCGGCAGCACGTCCAGCGCGTTCGGATGCCAGCGAATGAACCGCAGTCCCGGCAGCTCCGGCAAGTATGCCGTTTCCTCGCCTTCCGTACAATGCAGAAACACCTGATAAATGCCCTCTCCCCGCCAAAAATCGGCATTGAACCCCGGCCGCTCCACCCGCAGCGAATCGACGGCTTTCCACATGCCTTCGTCGTTCTCATGGTTCGTATGATAGGTCGCTTTGCCTTCGAATACGAGCGGATGCCCTGCGCGTCCGGAGAACTCGACAAGCTTCTCCAGATCGCCGATCGGAATCGGCCTGTCGTACAGTTCCTTGCCCTTGTAGACGACATAGCCGCCGTTCAAGCTGACGAACGACTCGATGTCGAGCTCCTCCAGCAGCCATTTGAAAAAGTACGGCGCGCGCCCGGTCGCGATGACCGGCTCGATCCCGCTCGCCTTCAGCTCCGCGATCGCGAGGCGCGTATCCTCGGGAATGCGTTTTTCCTCGTCCACCAGCGTTCCGTCGATATCGAAAAAAAACGATTTTGTAGCTCATGCCAGCTCCCCATCCTGTAGTCTGTCTATTTAAAAACCATTCCTCTTATCATCTTACAAATTCGTCCTTGCGTAAACGGAAAACTCGCGAATACTGACAGACTGTTGTCAAGGACGCTCCCATACAATGAGTACAGACAGCGAGAACGAACAGAACCAAACCAGCGCAAAGGAATGATTCGAGTGGTACGAACAACGCAAAATACCGGCATCGTGATCGCAGGGCTCTTGCTCTCCATTCTGATGGCCTCGATGGACAACTCCATCACCGCGACGGCCATGGGCTCCATCATCGGCGAGCTCGGCGGTCTCGACAAATTCGTATGGGTAACGTCGGCCTACATGGTCGCGGAAATGGCGGGCATGCCGATCTTCGGCAAGCTGTCGGATATGTACGGTCGCAAGCGCTTCTTCGTTTTCGGCGTCGTCTGCTTCATGATCGGCTCCGCCCTCTGCGGCACGGCGGATTCGATCCTTCAGCTCAGCCTGTTCCGGGCCGTCCAGGGGATCGGAGCGGGCGCGCTCGTGCCGATCGCGTTTACGATCATGTTCGACGCCGTGCCGCCGGAGAGCCGCGGCAAGCTGGGCGGCCTGTTCGGCGCCGTATTCGGCCTCTCCAGCATCTTCGGACCGCTGCTCGGCGCCTATATTACGGATCATATCGGGTGGAACTGGATCTTCTACATCAATCTGCCGCTCGGACTGATCGCGTTCGCGATGATCGCCTTCTTCTACAAAGAGTCGGCGCAGCACGAGCGCCAGGTCATCGATTGGACCGGCGCGGCCTCGCTCGTCGGCACCATCGTCTGCCTCGTATTCGCCATGGAGCTCGGCGGCAAGACGTTCGCTTGGGACTCCGCGGAAATCGTCGGCTTGTTCGCCGGCGCCGCCGCGCTCGCGCTACTCTTCGTATGGGCGGAGCGGCGCGCCGCCGAACCGATCATCTCGTTCGCGATGTTCCGCAGCAGATTGTACGCGACGAGCAATGCGCTGGCCATGCTGAGCGGCGCCGCCTTCATTACCGCGTCCGTCTACATTCCCATTTACATGCAAGGCGTTCTGGGCGGCTCCGCCACGAACTCGGGGATGGTGCTGCTGCCGATGATGCTTGGCACGGTCGTCACCGCGACGCTCGGCGGCAGCCTGCTGAACAAGCTTTCCTACCGCACGATTCTCATCCCGAACGTCGTCATTCTTGTCGTCGGTATCGCGCTCCTGACGACGCTGACCGCGGACACGCCGCGCTGGATCGTCACGGTCTACATGGTGCTCGTCGGACTCGGCGTCGGCGCGACCTTCTCCGTGCTCGGCAATGCCGCCATCCACGCCCTGCCGGCGAACAAGCGCGGCTCCGCCAGCTCTACGCTGAACTTTCTCCGCTCGCTGGGCATGACGCTCGGCATCACGGTGTTCGGCATCATTCAGAGTCACGCGATGGCCCGCAGGCTGTCGGAGGCGCTGGGCGGCGCGCTTGCCGGAGGCGCGACCGCAGACGGTACGGCTGCGACGGCCGGCGACACGGGAGCCGGTTCGTTAGCCGGCGCAGCAACGAACGGAGGCGCAGGCGCAGGCACGGGCAGCCTTGGCGGCCTCGACCTGAGCGACCCGCATGCGCTCATGGAACCCGCGGCCCGCGCGCACATTCCGCGCGATCTCCTGGCCACGGTCACCGACGGGCTCTCGTCCTCCATCTCGACGACCTTTTTTATGGAGCCTCCTCCCGGCCGTGCTGGCGCTCGCCGCCGCGCTCCTTATGAGCCGGGAACGCATGGATCCCGCACTGGAGGCTGAAGCTTACGCAGCCCAGCACTGAACGGAGCCGCAGCATCGCCCGCAGCCCCGCCAACTATCCATCGTCGTTCATGCTTGACCGCCGCGCTGCCCGCAGCCAGACTTCTTACATTGCGTCGCTGCCCGGCAATTATTTAGGCGGATCCATGCTTAATAGCTTAAACAATTCGTCCCACGAAACGATACGTGGCAACGTCACATGCCGATTGTACGGTTGGTCGCGCACGTAAACTTGCATGCGGAGCTCGGCCAAAGTGTCCAGCACGACAGGCTTGTCGTCGAAATAATAGTCGAGGGAGAGCTCGCGAATCACGTGGATTTTTTCCGCGTCGCCCATGCCGCAGTAGAATCTGCCCGGACGTACGGGAAAGCCCGCTGCCTTCAGCCATGCCAGCGTGCGGTCGCAATGCCCCTGGCCTCTGGCCGTAATGTAATATATCTCGTGCCCCAGCCTGTCCAGCTCGCTTAGCGCCTCGACGGCGCCCGGATAAGGCGGGCAATCGCTGAAGTAGATCTGTTCGCGCAGTTCGTCCCACATCCGCTTGCCCTCCTCGGGCGTCATGCCGAACGCTTCGTGGATCGGAATGCACGCGAGCGCATGCAGCTTGGCGATGTCGACCTGTCTGCCCAGCTTCTTGTTGTAGAGACGAAAAGCATGCTCCCGCAAACGGATGAGCGTATCGTCGATATCGAATCCGAGCTTCATCGCAGTCTCCTTGGACATCGGAATTATCCGCTTATTTTACCAAAAGGGCGCCGGACTTCCTAATCGGGCTTCGCGGCCGGGGCCGAAACGCAGTCATTCAGAAGCACATTAGCGCTCGGTCGAAGCAATGCAGGCGAAGTGCTGTCGCTGGAAATTACTTGGGTACGCGGACGGAGCAACGTAGTCGAAGTGCTGTCATGGGAAAGCATTTAGGCGCACGTACGTAGCAACGTAGACAACGTACTTTCGCTGGAAAGTACCTGATCAGATTGGGCTGACCGAACCATTGCATATAAAACGAACCCCGACCTGCTACAGGTTCGGGGTTCGTCGTTTGCTGTTTAGGATTTCTTTAAAACTTTGCCGATCGCTTCAGCCCCGGTCAGCACCAAGGCCGCGCGATCCCGGTCAGCCCCCGCTTCCAATCGCGATCGCGGCGTCGTTTAGGGGTGCCGGGCATCCGATTTTCCGACTTCGTAACTACGCTTCAGGATACCCCCCGCATACCGCTCGCCCGATCCCTTCTTCGCCCCGGACTTCGGACAGTACGCATCCAGCAGCCTCCGCTCAATGCCGCGCCAACGCGCGATCCGGTACAGCAGACCGAACATGCCCTTCTGTAACCAGACCGGCGGACCGATGAGATAGCTCTCGCCCATCCGGATCACCACGGCCAGCTCCAGCATGCTTTTCGGCATGCCGTTCGCGCCGGTTCTGCCGTCCCGCGCCAGGCCGTACTGCATGCGCAGGAACTTCTCGAAGCTGCGCGCCGGCAGTATCTTCACGCGGAACGCGATCTCCGTCTTCTCCTGGTTGTAAAAGCGATGCTTCGATCCCAGCGGCGCTACCGCCTTCTGGCCCGGTTCAAGCAGCAGCGTCTTGCCGTCGCAATCGAGCGACAGCCTGCCCTCGATCGCTTCGAACTCCTCCTCGAACGTCGTGTGGTAGTGCAAGGGCGTGCCGCCCCCGGGCTGAAGGCGGACCTCCACCCATTCGTAAGCGCCGCCCGATTCCTGCGCGGTCTCCAGAAAGGTGACCTCGTCGCCGATCTGGGGATTGCGAATCGTACGTTGCGTTTGCGTTGCTGACATAGGATCATTCTCCTTATTTGGCGATAACAGCTGATTCTAGCGTAAGTTTTAGCGGCCGATCCCACTAGTGAACAGCCGTCATCGGTTTTGTCATGCCGGTCATGACTTCGCTCCTTCGTCATGCGCATGACAGAAGGAGCGGTTTCTTATTTAACCTTGACCTATTGTTATTTCTCTATCTTTCCTTGCGCTTCCAGAACGCGGAGCAGCACGGTTGCCGCCTCGGCTCGCGTGGCGGCAGCGCCCGGATTCAGCCTGCCGCCGCTGCCCTTGAGCAGCCCTGCCTTGACGGCATAGGCAACCTGCATCCTCGCCCAGCCCGACACTTTAGCGCCGTCGTTAAATACGCTCAGCAGCTTCTCGGGATCCAGATCGTCCGTGACGATCCCGAGCGCCCGATACAGCATGACGGCCATCTCTTCGCGCGTGACCGGATCGGTCGGCCTGAACTTGCCGCCCGCGCCCTGCACGATGGCTGCCGTCGTCGCGATCGATACGGCTTCTCCATACCAGGCGTCCTGCGGTACATCGGCAAACGTTCCGGAGGCTCCCTGATTCGCTCCCGCCCGGTTCGCAAAAACCGGCAGCAAAAGCTTCACGAATTCCGCCCGCGTGATCTTCCCGTTCGGACGGAACGAACCGTCCGGATCGCCGGTCACGATTCCGCGCGACGCCAGCGCTTCGACATCTTCGCGGCTCCAATGATTCGCCAGATCGCCGAACTTGTACTCGGCTATCAGCACTGCGTAGGCGCCCGGCTCCGATACATCCGCCTCCACCGAGCCTGCCGCGCGGTCCACGACGCCGCCGACATAGGTCCAACGCGTCTTATCGGCGGCATCCTGACGGTACACCCCCAGCTTGCGCGGATCCGCTCCGTCCAGCCGCGCCGCATCGTACGCGATCGTCAGCTTGACGGCGGCTGACAATCGGCTGCCCGCTTCAAGCTTCCAGGCATAGACGTCCGACAGCAGCCGAAGATGCGTGTCCGCCGGTGCCGGCGAATTAAGCGCCTTCGATACCGTCACCTTTTTGGCGGCGCCGGCCGCGCCGCCGCTGCCAGGCAGCTGCAGCTTGAAGTTGCCGCCGAAGAAGCTCAGGCTCGCGCCCGCTTCTCCGAGATCGCCGCTCTCTTCGTTCGGATCCGTCGGACCGCCGCCCCCGAGCCTACCGGTCCGTCGCTCGGTCCGGACGCGCCGGTCGAGGCCGACGCGCCGACGGGCTTCGATTCATTCCCCCGAAGCGTCAACCGCAATTACGCGAAGCTCATATTCGGTGAGCGGCTTCAGGCCGTTAGCCGTAAACTCGCCTTTGCCCTTCTCCACCTCGGCCGTCGCGTATTTGTCTTGTGAACCGGAGATTCGCCATTCGATGCGCAGCTTTGCCAGATCGACGGACGACGAATCCGTCCAAGTCAGCCGGATCGCACCGTCCCCTTGCGCTTTTGCCGCCAATGCGGAGACCGGCAGCGGCGCCGTTAAGTCCGCGCCGCCCTGCGGCGTCCAGTCGAATGCGACGCCGCGCGCTTCATTGCCTGCCTCGTCTACCGCAGCAACCTTGAATTCGTACTCGGCGTCCGCGTCAAGACCGGGGACGGCTCCCCACATCGTTCCGGCGGACACCGTGACAGGATGGCCGTACGCAGCGTCCGCAGCCTTTTTCCAGTAAATGTTCACGGCGGCAAGATCCTTGTCGGACGGATCGCCCCATGTCAGCACGGCGCCTTCGTCCGTCATTCCGCCTTCAAGAGCTGTGACATCGGCAGGCGGCGTCATGTCGGAAGCTTCCACCTTAAATGTCGCTGTCTCATCCTCGCCCATCGGTACGCGCGCATAACTCTGTACCGTGCCGAGCACCGTCAGCGTATAGCTGTCGCCGACACGAAGCGCGGCATCGGGAACGAATTCGGCCTCCATCGTGAGCGCCAATCCGTCTTTGTCCGTATAGACATCTTTGGCTTTGACCGTTCCCGCGACATCCGCCGCTGCCGCATCCTTCAGCGTGAACGCATCCTCAAGCGACTCGACGTTCACCGGCTTGGCGAAGTATACGGTCACGCCGGCTCCGCCCGGTGCCGGACGCACGGACTGCACCTCCGGCGCCGCGTAGGAGACGATCGGCACGTTGACCTCGAGCTGAGGCGGCGGTACGTCTAGTGCATCGCTGTACGCCGTCTCGTAGCCATCCTTCTCGTAACGAACCTTCCACTTGCCCTCCGGCACGTCCCAGCCGTACCTTCCCTCACGGTCCGTCGACTGCGGGTTTTCCTGTCCGTACCACGCGCTGTCCCATACGGTCCAAGCGTCGCCGACCAGCTCCATCACCGTAGCGGTCGCGCCTTCTACGCGATTGGACGGCATGCCTTCGTAGACGTAACCGCTCGGATCCCAGATGTACTTGGGCGACGCCGCCGGCGGATCCTTGCGATCGGTCGGCGGGTAAGGCTTCAGCTTGCATGAATACTGCTTGATATGCGCTTCGAGTTCGTCCATCTCGTTGTTTTCGACTTCCTTGAACGTCACGGACGCATACTCGCTCGCGGCGCTGAACAGCACCCCAGGCCCTTTATCGATCTTACCGAAGTTTTTGATCGCCTTCAGCGTCAAAGACGCCATATAGTGGGCTTTTACGTCGAACAGTGCTTCCCGCGCAAACTCCGAATAATATTCTCTCGCCTGGGGATCGCATATCGCTTCCGCAGCCTGCAGCAGATCTTGGGCACGCCGATAGTTCTTCAGCGAATCCTGCCCCGCTTTAGCAGCAGACCAGCCTTTAAAGCCGGCATCTCCAAACTTGATCAGCCCGTTCAGCGTGATCCCGATGCCTCCTATCGAGACGCCCTGAATTCCGCGGGCCGCAGCAGAAGCGGCCGGCATTACGAAGCTGACGGTCGTCTGCAGCGATCCGTCCTTAAGCTCTGTATGGCTCTCCTTGAAGTTGAAAACGGATAAGCCCGTACGCGCTTGCCAAGCCAGATCCTTGTCGCTTACCGTATAGGCAACCGATTCGAACGTTCCCCCGAATCGTGGACGTGACGCCTTCCGCGACCCGCACGTCGGCTTCGAATGCGCCTTCCGGCATCCGCTCTCCGCCCGGCGTCACTTCTCCCGCATTGGTGACTCTCGACACCGCGATGTCCCGCAGCGCCGCCGGCAGCGAATTCCGCAGCTCCTCCTCGGTAATCGCCGGACGGGCGGCCAGCTCGGCCGAATCGCTCTTCGTCCGGTAGTCGATCCACACTTGACCGAAGCTCTTCGAGAAGGGCATCACGCCCCGGTATACGCCGTCGGCTCCCTTTGCCGCCTGCGACAGCGTATCTCCGTTCTGCACGCGAACGTCGTACACCCGCTCCGGATCCCTGAAATTCAGGCGGTAAGCGATCGGCGCGTTGGTAACGACGGAGAGCGGAAATACCGCGACGCCGCCTTCAACGTTAAAGGTTACTTCCTTGTGATTCGACAAAATCGTCATCGATACCAGACCTGGATCGTTCGGATCGTAGACGACGACGGCCTCTTCGCCGGAGACTCGCGCCCCTGTACCGTCGTCGGCCTCAACGCTTAGTCTATGCTCCATATAGACGCCGTCACTTCCGGTCAGCGTCGAGTCAGCCCACCATATACCGTCTTTATTGGCCGTGGCGGTGCCGATCGGGTTCCTGCCGTCGTAAATCGTTACGGCGGCTCCCGCAGGCGCCGAACCGCCGAGCGACAGCTGGCGCTTGACCGTCAGCGCCGGCGCCCTGAGCGAGACGCGAACCTTGGACAGCACGGCCATGCCCAACATCTCGCTTGACTGCTCGCCCTTCATCTTGTAGCGAATGGAAGCCTGGAGCGCGGGCTCGTTGCCCACCGCTTCGTCAAACCGAAGCTTGACTTGCGCGCTCTGCTGCTTGTTGTCCGCCACTGTGCCGACCGGCAGGATCAGATTCCGTCCTTCTACGCTATAGGAAGCCGCCTTGCCTGCCACGACTGCCGTGCCTTCGACAGGCTCGGCGCCCGCCGGCAGCGCGACGACGATCTCCGCATCCTCGGCGGCGAACGACTGCGCATAGTAATTCTGATAGAGAACGCGCAGCGTCGTCGTGCTGCCGGGCGCCACCTTCGAATCGGACACGGTGACAGCCTGCTTGACTTTGCCGCTCGCGAACGCGCCGTACGGCTGCAGCACGACCGCGCCCAGGTCGGTCGTCTCTCCTTGCGAGGTGCTGAATGAAACTTCTGCAAAGCCGCCGTTCGCGTAGAAGGTCGCTTTATAGCTGCCCGAGCCCTGCAGCGTCAGGATGCCGCGTTCTTCGCCTGGCGCAAGATTATAATTAATGTTAGGTATATATTGACCTTCGCCGTTGAGCAGTTCCACGAAGGCGCTTGTCAGCGGCTGTCCGTCCGCGCCGAGCAGTCGGACCGCGGCTTTGGAGGTTTCGTTTTTAAGACGGAGCTCGACTTCGGCCTTGCCGTCCTCGCCGATCTTGACCGCTTTGCATTCGGCGGACAGGTTCAGATCCCGGCCGTCCGCGCAGATCTGCACGGTCTCACCCGGCAGCGCGCGCAGGATCATGCGGGATTGCAGCGATTGAATGATGCGGTCGGATGATAATTTATATGCGCCTGCGACGAATGCGTCGATCGGTATCGGTCCCTGCCAGGTGCCGCCCGGCTGCAGCGTGTACAGCTTCACGCCCACATCGGCAAAATCCAGAATCTGAAGCGCTTTTTGCGCTGTCTTGCCCGCGGCGATCCGGACGGACTCCTGTTGGCTCTGATAGCCCTGAACGGACGATGTCGCGATCGCGCGAATCAGAATTTGACCTTCCGGCAGCTGCAGCGAATAAGCGCCTGAAGCATTCGTCCTCGCATAGAAAAGCTTGCTCTTGCCGTCGTCCAGCAGCTCGGCTACGATCTGGGCGTCTGCCGCTGCCTTGCCGTCCTTGCCCTTTACGACGCCCTCGAGCTTCCCGAGCGGCTTCGGACTTAGCGTCACGCTCGCCGCGACGTTGAGGCGATCCATGAGGATCGGCTGCTCGGCAGGTTGATAAGCCGGATCGTTCGGCACCAGCTTCAGCCGGTAGGTTCCGCCCGAGGACAGCTTGAGCGGCAGTCTAAGCGTGCTGTCCCGGCCGATCCAAGCGGTTCCTTCGCTTACGACAGCGCCGGCCGGATCTTCCAACCAATACTTCGCCCCGCCCTCCGCGCCGTCTTCAAATCGCAGAACTGCTGCCAGCGATACAAAGTAGGCTGCAGGAATATCTATTAAGTCGGTGCGCCCATAGCCTGTTTGCTTGGCGTTAAATTGCAGAATGGAGAGCGCCGAGCCGCTCTTGGGCATCAGTGTCGCCGCATACTCGATGCCGGAAAACGGTACGTCGAAAGTAAGCGCCAGGTCATCTCCGAGAATGCCGTTCGCGGAATAATTCATGTATCTGTCCTTGAAATAGGCGACCTTCAACCAGCTTCCCACCGCGGCCGATTCCCAGCCCGTCAGCGGCTGCTCAGGCTCGGGCATTCGAAAGGTCATTCTGCCGGCGACATTTTTCCCGATCGCATAGTCCCTGTCGACGGCATGCCCGTTATAGATGACGCGAGCCGATTCGATTCTGGATATGCCGGCGACGATCCGGAAGCTGCCCTCGTATCTGCCGCTCCCTTCCCGCTCGGCGAGCGCGATGCGCGCCGTCCGCTTGACCGGCTCGGCGTCATCTTGGTTCTCCCAGAACCAGTAGCCGACGTCCGCGGCCAATTGCTGGCCGGGGTCCGATTCTACGACAAGCGTCGCGTCGCTGTCCTGCACGGGCAGCGATTCATATGTTGTTCCGGCTATCACTTTCGCGTAGGTCATGAAGAGATCACGTACTGCCGCGTCTTCTTTCTTTACGGTGAAGCGCAAAGCATTCGCACCGAGCTTCAGTACGATACGTTGCTCCCCGCCTGCGACATAACCGGCCGGAACGGCGATCGACACTTTGAAGGCCTCGCCTGCCAGGTGGCTGCCGGGAAGCGTCGCGATCCCGCTCCCGTCCGGCTTGACCTCGGCCACCGGCTCGTCGCTGCCGTCTTTCTTAAATATGACCTTAAGTTCTTGCGTAGGCTCGCCGAATAGTTCGACCTTGACCTGCAACGTTGCCGGCAGCGTCGGCGTTAGCGCAAGCTGCGTCACTGCGCCCCCCGTCACCTGAATGCCGGCGTCCGAAGCAAGCACGATCTCTTCTCCGCCCTCGGTCTCCGCCGACAATTTGACGGCATAGGCCGCTCCCGCAGCGAGCGGGAGGTCGTATGACTGCGCGCCGGGACGAATCGTCGCCGATACGGGGGGCTTTGCCCTCATGAGTAGCCGTCAGCGTCATCGCCTCCGGAAGTCCTTCCTTTCCGGAAATCGCGACGCGCAGCATACCTGCAATCCGTACGGGCAGCCCGGGCGCGGAGACAGCTTCGCCTGCGTCTTTCTCCCTCGCGGACAGCTTGTCGACTGCGCTCGTTCCAGAAGGCGGCTGCCATTGTGCGCGATAGATGCCCGCAGCCTGCGCATCTTCGCTCAGCGGGACGACCGCCTGTTTTTTCTCGGGCGGCCCCGCTTCGGACAGCAGGCTATAGTCGACGATAGCCTCGAGCGCTAGGCTCGGCTGGCCGATTGCCTGCAAGCTCATTGTCGCTCCCTGCTTCAGCTCGTCGCCTGCCCAAGCGTCGCCCGGCACGCTCCAGGACACCGTTTGAATATGACCGCCAGGCTCGCCTGCATCGCACGTCTCGCTGCACTCGACGTACAGCGTTGTCACGTTCAGGAGATACAATTTTTTTCCGTCGCGATCGAGCGTATTGCGAGCCGTCGTATATGCGGGATTGAACGTTTGCGAAGCCTTCGCGACGACGATGCCTCCGTCCTGGTTTTCGGTCAGGTCGAAACGTTCGCCGAAAGCGCTGGCTTGGCCGGGCGCCTTGTCGTGGTGCAGTAGATCCGCCGCCACCGTACGTCCGTCTCCGCTGATGGAAATGTTCAAATACGATTTATTTTTGTCTTCCGATTGGGGACGATCGTTGTTGAGATACTTGGTCTCGCCTGTGGTCCTGTCGTACACGAATGGCTTCGCGAATCCTCCGTACCGCGCCGTGAAGGCAATCCTTGAGCCGTCATCGCTAATCGCGAGCTGATTATACCTGCTTGCCTCCTGCGAATAGCTGTCTACGGCGTGCGAATCAACATCGTAAACGACCAGCGTCTGCTCCGGACCGTCCGCCGGAACGCCCGCGAGATCCGATGCGGAGGAGTAGTAAGCAATATACTTGCCGTCCGCGCTGATCACGGGGCGGTAGTTGAGATCGTCGCTCGGCAGCGACGCCGTATTGGCGCTCACGAGAATACGCGTATTCGACTGCCGCTCGTAGAGATAAATCTGGGAGGCTTCATCGTAGACGATACGATTGCCGTCTGCGCTGATCGAAGGTTCGGTACTTCTCGCACCCGGCTGGCTGATCGCTTGCAGCGTGTCGCTGCGGACATCGTATACGTAAACGGTTTTCTCGCCGCCCGGCTGCGGAATTCCTTTCAAATTATCGGATGCCGTGGCAAAAACGATCGCCGAACCGTCTCCGCTGACGGACAGCCCGTTGATCGACGCGTTGAGCGGTTCCCCGTCTTGCGTCAATGGGAGGGCGCGCAGAACGCCTGTCGCCGTCTTGAATTCATAGATGGAGGACCCCGCGCCGTTAGCTAGCAGCAGCGTAGATCCGTCCGCGCTTAAATCCATCATGCGCTCGTCTCCGCTTCCGATGGAGGCTGACGCCAATTCGGCCGAGTATTGAGGAGACGTGCCCGGATACGTTGTTTCGCCCGAGGATCGTTCGCCTTCCGCATTCACGGCCTTGACGATGAATCTGTAAATTCGCTTTTCAGCCAGGTCGCCGATGACGACATGCGTATCCAGCGTTTCCGCGAACACCGCATTGGACCCCGCTTCGTAAATCTCGTATTTCTCGATATTCGGATCTTCCTCTGCACTGTCGGGCAGCAACGGCTTCTCCCATTGCAGCTGCACGCGATTGTAATCGATCAAGCTCCAGTCCAGATTCCTTACGTCCTCCGGCGGTGCCATCGTTTCCTCCGGCGGATCCCCGGCCATCGCCGACCGCGGCACTCCGCCAGGCAGCACGCTGCCGAGTAGCAGGGCCAGCACGACTAACACGCGCAGCATCGAGTGCCGTTTTTGCATTCGTATAAACCTCATCACAATACCTCCGTATTCTCGACGACTCTATGCTCTAGCGTAAGTTTTAGCGGCCGATCCCACTAGTGAGCAGCCGTCATCGGTTTTGTCATGCCGGTCATGACTTCGCGCGACCTGAGTCATGTAGCGAGGGGCAAAAAATGTATAGGTTACCCGAATATGCGTTGACAGCTATATATCCAATTGGATATATTGTTGCTAATACGATTAAGGAGGAACGAAAAATGAATCAAAACGGGACAAATCAGCCGGTCACGCGCGTCGATGGCCGGACGTTCATCATGGAGCGCGTATTCGATGCGCCAAGGGAGATGGTGTACGAGGCGTTCGTGAACCCCGACCTGCTGGCGAAGTGGTGGGCGCCCAAGCCGTATACGATTCCGGTCTGCCGGATCGACCTCAGGCCGGGCGGCAAATGGCACTACTGCATGCGTTCGCCTGAAGGTCAAACACAGTGGGTGCTGGGGATCTATGAGGAAATCCATCCGCTTGAGCGCATATCGTACGCCGTCACCTTCGCGGACGAGCAGGCGAATCCGACGGATGTCATTCCGAAGCAAGAGGTTACGGTACGATTCGCGGACGCGGGCGACGGCCGGACGACGCTCGTCTTAAACTTCCGCCTGCCTACGGAAGAAGAGCTGCAAGCGACGCTCAAAATGGGCATGAGCGAAGGTACCGCGATGGCCCTGGATAATCTCGCGCAAGACGTATTGCCGCAGATGAAGCGCGGTTGAACGATTTTGGAACTTGGCACTTGCAAGGGTCTAGGAGGTTTCGTTTATGAATACGGCTACGTTCGGCGCGCTCGCGGAGCCCCACCGCCTCGGCATGGTCGAGCTGCTGCGGGAAGGCCCTCTTTCGGTCGGCGATATCGCCGAACGGCTGGCGATGGGCCAGCCCCAGGCGTCCAAGCATCTGCGCGTGCTGAGCGAAGCGGGGCTGGTCGAGTCCCAGCCGGCGGCCAACAAGCGCATGTACAAGCTCCGCCAGGAGCCGCTTCAGGAAATGGACGAATGGCTCTCGGCGTTTCGCGCGTCGTGGGAGGCGCGGCTGGATCGGCTGGACGCTTTGCTCGCTGAAATGCAGGGTAAGGATGGGAAAGACAAGCAATAATGATTCACTATTCATTCAGGCCCCGTCTGCGTTCAGGGCCTTTTTTTGCCGTTTTTCGATCAATTTCAGAACACCTCTTTCTTAATCTTATGGAAATTAATGTGTTTAACAAGCTTCGCAGCGGTGTTAATTTTTATTGAGGTTAAATACAACAGGAGAAGGGAACTGAGAGATGATTCCAAAAAACTTCAGATTTGTCGCTCGACTGCTCGCTGTCCTCTTATTGCTTCAACCGCTGCTGGGCGTTGTCGGCGGTTGGGAAATCGCCAGCGCCGCTACCGCGCCTAACAACACGGTCACTGCGGTCAATGAGGCAGAAGACGAACCGGCCTTAATGACAGCGCTTACCAACGGCGAACAAGCGGGAGACCTCGATCTCCCCGACAACTTCTCCAGTTGGAGCCAAGATGACTTGTCTGATGCTATGGATTTTATCAAAGGTTTTTTCCAGCCCAGCGAGGATAACCTGTATGAGAGCCTTGCGCAGATTCAATTCAAGCTGGACGTACTTGGCCTTTTGTTTGAGTCGCGTAATGATGTAAGCATGGGAGGTATAAGCGGCAAGATCAATCAGATTCTGTCGCTGTCTTCGGGAATCGAGACGTTGTTCCCCAATTCTCCCGATGTCGCGTATTTGAAGGAAATGGCCGATCACATCGCTGCCATGTCGCCCGCCGACCGGCAAATTTACGACACCTTTATTCAAAATCAGGCTGCAATGGCCTTAACCGGCGAAGAATATTCGCCTTTGTTGCTCGTTATGTTGATCTTCCAGCCGGAAGGCCAAGTGCCAGGCTTTAGCCAGCCTGAGTCCGCCGAAGAAATGATCTATGTTATATGGGGTTTAATGGATTACTTGGGCGATCTCGCCGACTTCAAATCCGAGTACCCTAATGCTCCCCTCGCCGATATGGGACTTGACTTCAGCAAAGCCATAACACTGGGAGACCCGGAAGCAGACGAGGGAGCCCAAGTCAAATGGATGGCGCTCGGCCAGTGGATGATCGACCAACGTCCGGAAGCCGGCTACGCAAGCGTCGCTGCCATTCAGTCCAACTTTGACAACTTCTTTACCCTTCGCGTCGTCAATGAAGCCATAGAGAACCAAGACGTCGAAGGCTTGCTGGATGCGCTGATCGATGAAGATCTGGGCTTGACGTTGCCCGATGACTTCGAGAGCTGGATCACAGAACTCAAAATGTCCTGGGCCGCGACCGTCATGAACCTGTTCGGATCAGGCAGCCCAAGCGAAGGCTCCCGCATGTATTATGACAACCTGGCGCAGCTCCAGTATGTCTCCGATCTGGCCGCCATTCCCGTTAAGCTGCTGGATAATCAAAGCTTCACTTCGATGAGCGACGTCATCGATGCGGCATTCGCGAAGCTAGGCGGACTTGAGACGGTTTTCCCTGAGTATGAACCGGCTCAGATGGCTACCCAGATGAATGAAGCCTACGATGCATTAACGCCTGTCGAAAAATATATTTATAAGTACACCCTCTATATTACGTTTACAACGCTGATCAACGAAGAGCCACCGGCAAATGGCAATGGCGGAGAAAACGGCAATGGCAGCGGAGTCGGCACCGGCAGCATGCTGACCTTCCTGTTGGGCTCCTTTTCCTTCTATCCGCAAGTCGCCATTAACAGCGTAACGACGCCGGAGGGCATGACAAGCTCGCTCGGTATTTTATTTCAACAAATCCAAAAGACGTATGAAAGCTTCAAGCAGACTCACCCGGACATCGATATCGAAGAATGGAATCTCGACCTTTCGAAGATGGAAAGCCTGAATCCCGAAGACGAAATAACGGCCGAGCTAAGCAGCTGGATGCTCGACAAGCGCCCCGAAGGCGGCTACGCCGATCTGGCCGCGATTCAGTCCACTTTCAACCAATTCTTCACGCCGGCTGCGCCTTCGGTCACGGCGGACGACAATGCGGACAAGCTCGTCGGCGCCGATGCGACGATGGAGTACTCGACCGACAACGGCACGACCTGGAAGAGCTACGATCCTGAAAATGCGCCGGTCTTCTCCGGATATGTCACCGTGCTCGTCCGCGTCAAAGAGAACGGCGTGAGGACGGCAAGCCCGACGACCAGCGTCTCTTTTAACGCACCATATGTGTATGTACCGTCGAACAACACCGAAACGCGCTATGTCGACGTCCAAGGCAGCGACGGCAGCGGCCTGGCCCGCACGCCGGTCACCCGTACGACCGATGCGTCCGGCAAAGTGACGGACAGCGTAACGCTGTCTTCCGATATCGCCAAGGAAGCTGTCGACAAAGCCAAGGCGCAAGGCGGCAGCACTGTCCGCATCGCCATCCCCGATGCCGAAGACAAGGTATCGGAAGTGTCGGTGACGATCCCGGCTGCGGCTCTGACGCAGATCAACGACGGTAAAATGAATCTCGAGCTGTCGACCGGCGACGGCATCGTGTCGATCCCGACGGCTTCGCTCTCCGGCTTCGGACAGGATCTGTACTTCCGTCTCGTACCGGTCAAGTCCGAGGACGGACGCGTTCAGGTCGAGACGAGAGCCAAGCAGGAAAAGGCCGTTCAGGATTACGCAAAGGACGAATCCATTAAAATCTACGGTCGTCCGATGCAGATCGAAACGAATCTGCAAAGCCGCGAAGTCAGCCTGTTCCTGCCGCTGAAAAACGGCTTGCCGACAGATGCGGCCGAGCGCGATCGCATCATGAACCATCTCGGCGTCTATGCCGAGCACAGCGACGGCACCAAGGAACTGATCCAGGGCAAAGTCGTGACGATGAACAACATGACAGGCATTCAGTTCACCGTTAAAAAAATTCAGTACCTTCGCGATCGTTTATGCGGACGGCCTGAACGGCACCACAACCCCGACGACGACTACGCACACGCCTTATATTAACGGATTCGGCACGGACTTCCGTCCGAATGCGTTCGTGACGCGCGCCCAAATGGCGGCGATGCTCGCTCGCAACCTGCCTGACACGACGGTATCGGCCGGCACGACGGCCGGCTCGGACGTCAAGGCCGGACATTGGGCGATGGACGAAATTCTCAAAGCCAAGTCTGCGGGCATCATGGGCGGCGTCTCCGAGACGATGTTCGATCCCGAAGGCTCCGTCACCCGGGCCCAGATGGCTGCGATCGCCGCCCGCTGGATGCAGAAGGGTCCGACGACGTCGCAAGGCGTAGAGAATCCCGGCAACGGTAACTATAGCGACGTATCCGACAGCCACTGGGCTGCGGACGCGATCTCCTACGTCACCTCTGCAGGCATCATGACGGGCTATGCAGGTCAGACGTTTAAGCCTGACCAGAAGCTGACGCGCGCCGAAGCCGTCAAGGTGCTGAACCGTCTGTTCGGCCGCGGTCCGCTGAACGGGGCGACGACGGTTACCTTTACGGACGTGCCGGCTACCCACTGGGCATTCGCCGACATCGAAGAAGCGGCGACCAACCATAAGTACACGGTCGATGCCCAAGGCGCGGAGCACATCGCTGCGCAGTAAATACCGGATCGAGAAAGAGGCTGCGACGCTTCGGCGTTCGCAGCTTCTTTTTTTACGCAGAACAAAGTGGATCGCGACGACAGCGGGGAGCGTGCGTTCCTATCCGCTACAACCTGTACTATAATAGATAGATAAGCCGATGGCGCCCGCGCGGCGTCCATTATTCGTACAGGAGATTATGCCGACATGCAAATCATCGAATTGCCTATGAATCTGATCGACGAAGACAAGGATCAGCCCCGTTACCGGTTCGGCGAGGAGTCGCTGCAGGAGCTGGTGAACAGCATCGGCGAGATCGGCCTGCTGTCCCCGATCAAGGTGCGCAAGGCCGAGGGCGGACGCTACAAAATTATTTACGGCAACCGCCGATACCTCGCCTGCTCGAAGCTCGGCCGCGACACGATCCCCGCGATCGTGTCGGACGCGACCGACGAGACGGAGATCTACCTCGAGCAGGTCGCCGAGAATTTGACGCGCGAAGGCTTCACGCCGATCGAGGAAGGCGAAGCGTTCGACAAGCTGCTGAACGATCCGAAGTTCGCGAGCTCGGTGAAGTTTCTGGCGGCCAAGCTCGGCAAACCGGAGTCGTATATCAAAAACAAATGCGAGCTGCTGAAGTTCGGGCCCGCGGTCAAGAAGCTCGTCGTCAGCGGCACCGATATCCGCAAAGGCACGTTGACCGAGGACCAACTGCTCCCGCTCAAGGATCTGCCGATGGAGTACCGCGATCCCCTGGCCCTTACGATGGCGAAGGACGAGATGCCCGTCGTCGACGTGAAGCGGATCGCCAAGCTGTTCAAGGACGCTTCGATCTCGGAGCGTACGAAGAGCCAGCTGCTTTACAAGGACGGGCCGGGGCTGCTGGACACCTGGTCCGCCTACGAGGCGAGCCGCAAGGAACGGGCCCGCGCGGCGGCGGACGCGGAGCGGCGCAAGGCGGAGGCCGAAGCCGAGCGCGCGGAGACGGAACGCGAAGAAGCGCAGCGCCAAAAGGCGGAAGCCGCCGGCGGTGCGGGAGCGGGCGACGCAGGGCTGCGTCCCGACGCCGGGGCGGCGGGCGGAGCCGGGACGTCGGGCGCCGCCGGAGCGGCGGCGAGCGGCGGAACCGCGCAGGCCGCAGCGGCGACGGCATCCGCAGCGGCAGGAACGCAGCCGGGATCGGCAGCGCTTAGCCAGTCCGATTCGGCTGCGGCCGTGGCGGCAATGGCTGCAGCGGCAGCCGGCGCGCGGACGATGGTCACGCTGCGCGATTTGCTCGCGGCGCTGCCGACGCCGGAAGCGCTGGCGGCCGAGCTGCAGGCAGCCACCTCCGTCGATCCGGAGGCGCTGCGGGACGGGCTCGACGACCTGATCGGCCGGCTCGAAGGCCATCTGAACGCCTGCCGGACGGCGAGAGCCGAAGTCGTCAGGCGCATTTAAAAAGAGGAACGTCGGGAGCGAGCCCCTGACGTTCCTCTTTTCGTTTCGTCGCGTAAATAACGATGTCTCGCATCCTTATTTCCTCGCAAGCACCTAATGTCGGCACATTAACGATGTCTCGCATCCTTATTTCCTCGCAAGCACCTAATGTCGGCACATTAACGATGTCTCGCATCCTTATTTCCTCGCAAGCACCCAATGTCGGCACATTAACGATGTCTCGCATCCTTATTTCCTCGCAAGCACCCAATGTCGGCACATTAACGATGTCTCGCTTCCTTATTTCCTCGCAAGCACCTAATGTCGGCACATTAACGATGTCGCGCTTCCTTATTTCCTCGCAAGCACCTAATGTCGGCACATTAACGATGTCTCGCATCCTTATTTCCTCGCAAGCACCCAATGTCGGCACATTAACGATGTCTCGCATCCTTATTTCCTCGCAAGCACCCAATGTCGGCACATTAACGATGTCGCGCTTCCTTATTTCCTCGCAAGCAAGTCACTTTGGCTCATTAACGATGCGGCACATGCTTATGTCGCAGCGAGCATCCGCCTGTTACGACCTCTTAAGCGTCGATCAGCGCCATGAGCATGACCACGATCTCCGCTCGCGTCGCATGGGCTCCGGCCATGAACGTTGAATCGGGATAGCCGTTGATTACCCTCCGGGACGCGAGCGCGCTAACGCTGTCTACCGCCCATGAAGGAATCGTGTCACCGAAAGACTTGAGGTTGCTCGCATCCGCAGCAAGCCGATATGCATTTTGCAGCAGCACCGCAACTTCCGCTCTCGTAATGGGCGAGGCCCCGTTAATATAATACTTGCCGTTGCGAACGGTGCCGGTCACCAGTCCTTTCGCGAAAGCGGCAGCAATATAGGGCTTGCTCCACTCGGCCAGTCCGTTCCAATCGGCGAAGTAGGCGGCTGCCGCATCCAGATCGGCCTGAACGCCAATGGTCAAATGTCGGGCTCTTGCGAGCATCACGATTGCTTCGTCTCTTCGCGTATCGCTTTTCGGAGCGAACTGTTCGGGCGTTCTGCCGGATACGATACCCAGCTTGTATGCTCGCTCGATCGCAGCTTCTGCCCAAGGCGTCTGGGCGCGCACATCCTTAAACGAAGAGCCCGCAGTCGTTCCGTTATCCGTCCCGCCGTCGGTTTGTCCCCCCGGATTGCCCTGGCCCCGTCTGCGGCGTGTTCGGGTTCGTACCTGGATTCGTACCAGGATCTGTACCCGGGTTCGTTCCCGGGTCCGTTCCCGGGTTCGTACCGGGGTCCGTTCCCGGGTTCGTACCAGGATCTGTACCGGGGTCCGTTCCCGGATTCGTACCAGGATCTGTACCCGGGTTCGTACCGGGGTCCGTGCCCGGGTTCGTACCTGGATCTGTACCCGGGTTCGTTCCCGGATCTGTCCCAGGGTCCGTTCCCGTGTCAGCCTTTACGATCTTGACATCGTCCTGCGCGACGTTGCCCAACGCATCGATAGCCGTGATCGTGCTATAAGCTTGCGTGCCGGCGCTTAATGTCCCGCTAATGCGGAAGCGTCCCGATTCGTTCGCCGTTATGCGATTCCCTTGGCTGTCCCATACGGTCGCATAAGGCGCGGTACTGCCCTGGATCTCGTATTTGCCCTCCGAATCGGTTAATATCTTCCCTTCCTGATCCGTATCGACGAACAAAGCCGGGGGGAAGATTGCTGTAGCGCACGGCCAGCCCGTACTCCGATACGTCGCCCTGATCGTTCTCGGCCACGATCCGAATCAAGCTCGAGCCCGCATCGCCGTCAACGGTCACCGGCACCGCGATATGATTTTCATAATCGGCGCTGGCATAGATTTGCGTAAAGTTCGGCATATTCGTCGCTTCGTCCAGCGTTCCGTCGCTCTGCCATACCGTAAACTTCGCGGCCAGGTCACGGGACTGCCCGTCTTCGGCTCCGATGTAAGTCGTCGCGATATTCAGCTCGAAGTCGCCGTTCACCGCAAGGACATTGCCGAGCGCCGAATCGCTCGCGATCGCGCCGAGGTTCGACGCCACATGCAGGACCGGCATCTTCACCAGCGGCACTTCGACGACGTCCGTCGCCGTCGTAGCGCCGTAGATGTAGGAGGAGCCTGAATCGTCCGTAAGGGCGAACGGCGTGACCGCAAGCATGTAGCTGCTGCCGGATTCCATTCCGCCAAAATCAAGACTGAAAGCGCCGTTGACCGCATCGTCCGCCGAGATTTGATACTCGATCGGCCTGCCTGCGTGCGCGATCCGGTTGCCCGTCGGGTTGCCGTCGCCGTCGAGCTCGTCCGTATAGGAGGTCGGCGACATGACCGCATTGCCGTCCGCATCGAGCAGGCGCACCAGATAGCCGTCCGCTCCCGCGACGCCGCTCCATGACGCATGGATCGTGCCGCCGCCGCCCGCAGAGCCCGCAACAGCGCTGATCGCGCCAGGCGCGAGCGAATTGACGACGTTCATCGGCTTGCTTCGCGTTCAGGCTCGAATACGGAATCGATCTGGACGTGTCCGCGTTCGGCGTCCCGACCAACGTTATCCGAGGGTAATACGTACCGCTCTGCAAGTAACGCAAGTCTTCCTCCGTAAATACGTAGCTGCCGCTAATGGCGCGGTCCGTCACCTGCGCAGGATCGATATCGATCGTATGGATGAGTACGCCAGCGCCCGTATCCGCCGGGTCGTCGCCGTTGTCCGAGGACAAGCGGACTTCGACGCGATAGTTTTCGGCGTCCGTATCGAGTCCGGTCAAATCCCAGCTTGCCGCCCCGGTTCCTCCGTCGTACGCTGCACGCGCAAGCTCCGGCACCGGCGCAATCGCGATAATGGAGCTGTCGAACGATTGACTCGACGAGATCGTCCAATCGCCCGTCTGCGCGCCCAGTCGAATCATAATCGTACGATCGGACACGACCGCCGCATTCGCATTCGGATCGTCGTAAAACGGCGTTCCGTCGCTTAGCGTGCCGGGATAGGTCAATCCGTACGGATGGCCTTCCGGATCCAGAATGCCGATGTCCTCCGGGTCCGCATTGACGAGCACGGCATAATCGTCCGTCAAGCCGTCAGGAAACGTCACCGTATGGACGGTACCCGCGTCATTCGTCGAGGTCGTCGGCGCAAGCGCAAGTCCTCTCATGAAACCGGCCGTGCCGCTCGAAGCGACCACGCTCACGTTGGAGAAAGCATTCAACTGCCCCACCGCATTGCCGTCCTCGTCGTAGAAGGCCTGTCCGGTCGATTCCGCCATGAGGCTCCTGCGTCCTACGCTGACAGAGCCGCTTCCGAACGAGTAGTTCACTTTGAGGCCGAAACCGAGAATGCTGAACGCCGCGTAAGCGTTAGAATTGCTGAGTCCTACAGTTTGGTTGGCCAACGTATACGGACCGATATCGAACAGCCCGACGTCGATCTCCGGAATTTGAAGACGTCCGTACAGTTGACCGTTCAAGTTAAAGCCGTTGTTTCTGTAATAGGTAAGATTGGCATTGCCGCCAGCCAGAATGACCGAGAAGTTTTTCAAAATGTTGGCTGCG
Organism: Cohnella rhizosphaerae; assembly: GCF_029525575.1. Taxonomy (GTDB): domain Bacteria; phylum Bacillota; class Bacilli; order Paenibacillales; family Paenibacillaceae; genus Cohnella; species Cohnella rhizosphaerae. Next base: position 473,009 of record NZ_JAPDIA010000009.1, on the reverse strand, counting down.
ATGTCCATTTGATACGATACCGACGTGTTCGTGATGTAGATGCCTGCCTTGAACTTGTCGAACAGCTCCATCTTGAGCAGCGTAGGGTTGCCGGACAGGGTAATTCCGGACGGTCCGATCGCAAGCTCGACGTCGTTGAACTCGAGCAGTCCCTCGCCGGCGACGAGGCTGCCTACTTCAAGGTCGCCATTGATCGTGATCATGATCGGCGCCACGCCCTTGTAGTTGCCCGTGATCGTGTCGGCCAGGCCCGATACCCCGCCGCCGATGCGCGTCAACTGCGCGATCGGCACCATCGGCGTCACCGGAATGCCGTTGCTCAATCCGACGACGATCTTGATCGTGTCCGGGATAAACAGGCCGTTCGCGCCGTTTTTCTTCATACTCATGCTCGCCGCGAAGTTCGCCAGCTTCGCATCTACGTCGAAGCCGATCGCGTATTCGTTCTCGAACGTATCGATCGAGCCCTCGGCCGTTGCGCCGATGCCGAAGCCGCCCAGAAGCTTCTTGGACATATCGTTCCCCGGGGTAAAATAACCGTCCGCCTTGACCCCTTGGAAATCCAGGCTTCCCTGCCCGTTCATACCGTATTGGAGACGGTCGATCGTCAGACCGAATCCCACGTTGCCGCTGCCGGGCAGCGCCATTCCGAAGTAAACCTTGCCGTCGAACATGATGGCATTTCCGAGCAGCGTGGCGCCCGTAATCCCCGCCTGCATGCCGCTGCCCAGGACGATCAGCTTATTTTGACGGCCGATGGCAATCTCGATGTTTCGTTGGCCCGGGTCCAGCAGATCACCGTCCGAGTCCTTCGCATACTCGTCCACGTACTCGATGCCCTTTTCCAGCTCGATCGAGCCGTCGGAGGCCTTCAGCAGGCTGTACGTGCCCGCGATCAGATTGACGTCGTCCATCGTGATCGAGACGTCGCCGTCCCCCCGAGTCAAACACGCGAAGCTTGCTGTCGGCGGTCGGCAGATAGCTCGTCAGCCCGCCGTTGACGATCGTCGTGCCGCTGAAATTGTACTCGCCGAACCTGTTCGCGTTCGACTTGAAGCTGCCCTTCAGCGTCATGAGCGCCTTGCGGTTGCCCAACTGCTGATTCAGCGCCTTCTCGCTCTCGGCGACGAGCACCGAATGATTGAACTGTGCATTCGATACAATCGCCATATAGCCGAATTCCGTATGACTCAAATTTTGCGCCGATGCGATCGTGATGGACCGCTGCACGCCGTTGGCGGATACGTAATAAGTGACGTCCTCGGTGCTGGACAGCATGCTCGCCGGCACGTTAATGACCAGCGAGGCGGCGGTCACGTTGACGAGGGCGGCCGGCAATGTCGGATTGGGCGACGTGCCGATGTACACCTGGCCTTTGCCGTCCATATTCGCGCCGAACACCACGATCGTCTTGAACACGCCCGCCAGCCTGGAGTTCGGCGCGATGGACGAGATGTTCCGCAGCTTGGCCGCCCCGGACGTCGGCGAGCCTGCATCGACCGAATCGTAGAGCAGCTCGACCGAATCGATCCGGCTCTTCGTGACGGCCGGGCATGTATACACACTTTTCGTCTGGTCTTGCGGATCGGACTTCACGTACGTACACGGATAGACGTTCGACGTATTCGTAACCGCATCGTGCAGTTTGATGGCCGGCGAATAAATTTTGCTCGTGTCGGCAGGCGGCGCGAAGGAGAACTTAATCGCCTCGTTCAGCCGCACCTGCGCCGGATAATTCGAGAACTGCGCGGCGCTGTTGGTCGACACAGGCACCGTGACCTCGCCGAACTGGACGACCACCTTCAACGTCGCGCCGGCCGTCAGCTCAGAATCCGACGGATAGGGCGTCGTGCCGAACACGATCTGCGAGGCGTACGGATCGGCAGGCTTGCCCTGCTTGAGCCGTATGCTGCCGCCCTCGATGACGCGCCAGACTTGAATGCTGGCTACGAACTTCGTCGGATCAGTATTCGCAATCTGCACCTGCAGCGCATCGCCCGGATAATAAGTGTCCAGATTCAGATCGACCTGCGCGCTCGCGTTGTTGACAATCTCCGTCTGAAGCGGGTTCGATACGATACGGTCGACGAGCACCGTGACGATCGCATCGGTAAAAGGCATCGCAAACGAATAGGTGCCGTTGCCGTTCGCCGTAACCGGCAATGTCACGTTCAGCAGCTCGGATCTGACTTCGATGCCCTTAACTTTATAGATTCGGGTATTGTAACTGCCTAAATCGACGGTGACGATGTCGCCCGAATGATCCGTCGCGGGCTTCCCTCCGGTCGCCTTTACGAAAGTCGAACCTCCGGACAACGACGGCGATACGGCGCCGGAGATCGTAGACTTCACCAGGATGTCGTGCGCGGCTTTGCCGTCCGTCGAGGTCACGGACAAGAAGGCGGGCTCGTTCGGCATCGTAAACGTATAGCCGAATTGGTAGTTTGTCGTATCGAACAACGTATTCGTTACAGGCGTCGTCTTGGACGTTTGCTTGCCGACCAGTTGTACGCCGGCGGGAATTAGCCCGAACGACGAAGTCTTCATCGATACGCGGTCGCCTGTCTCGAAGTAATAGTAGTTGCCGTATTCGTAAGGAAATGCGCTTTTGGGATTCGGCAAAATCGCATATTCGAGCGTCGGGCTCGCGAAGCCGATAAGGTTGCGAATATCGACTCTTCGGCCCGTCCCGCTCACGACCATGATCTTTAAATTTCGGACGGATGCCGACGTATTTTTGCCGATCGTCAGCTTCAGGCTCCAAGGGTGATTCTGGGCGACGCCGCTTGACACCTTTTGAATGCCCTTCAGCACATTGTTGCCTTGATCGTCGATGACCCGCAGGCTGCCTACGACCGCTGCGACAAGCGGCGCGGACGGATCGGACGAGTCGATGCTGCGGTTCACCAGCGTGAGGGTGTAGTCCTCCTCGGCGGCCGCAGTCAGACCCTGCTCCGGAATGATCGTACTGCCCGAATAAGCTTGAAAATCGGTCGCGTTGGACGAGACGAGCTTCAGCGTGTCGGAGATCGCCGTCGCCGGCCAGGAGACGACGATCGTCAGCGTATCGTTCGCTGCGCTTGTCGTCGACACCTGGGCGGTGAAGGTGCCCGCACCCAGGTTGGCGATGCCGATCGCCGCATACGCCCCCGCGGTCGTATCGAACTGGTAGCCCGATGCCGCAGTAAGCACATATCTGGTCTTGTAGCTCGTTCCCAGCGCATACAGCCCGCTCGCAGGCTGATAGGATGCGCCGTTGTCGGCGGACCAGGCGATGCTCGCGGTCGCATGCGCAAAGGTGCTGCTGCCGTTCGCCTGGGCGGCGCCCGTCACCGGCGCGAGCGTGCCGATCGTCAGGTCCGAAGGCAAGATCTTGATGGCGTTTGTGACCGGCCAAGATACGATCAGCGTCAGCGTATCGTTCGCCGCTGTCGTCGTCGATACGGTCGCGGCGAACGTACCTGTGCCGAGGCTTGCAATTCGCGCGGAGAGATCTCTTGCGCCGTTTTTGTTGTAGACGCCCGCCGTCGAATCGAACACGTAGCCGGCGGCAGCCGTTAGTACATATTTGGTCTTGTAGGCGGTCATCGGCGCAAACGTGCCAGAGGCCGCCGCATAAGTCGCGCCGCCGTCGCCCGACCAGGCAACGACCGCCGAACCGTGCGCGAATGTATTCGTGCCGTTCGCCTGCGCGGCGCCCGTCACCGGCGCGGCAGTGCCGATCGAGAGGTCTGCAGCGGCGATCGTCGCCGGTCCCGTCACCGGCCAGGTGACCACGATCGTCAGCGTATCGTTCGCCGTGACCGCCGTCGACACGCTCGCGCTGAGCGAACCGCCGCCGATATGGGCGACGGACACGTCGTCATAGGCGTTCGCTGCCGTTTGAAAGGCATAGCCGCTCGCCGCAGTTAGCACATACTTCGTCTTATAGACCGTATTCGGGTCGAAAACGCCGCTGGCAGCCGCATAATTCACACCGCCGTCGCTTGACCAGGCGACGACGGCGGAGGCGTGGTCGAATGCATTCGTGCCGTCCGCGACCTGCTCGCCGCTCGCCGGCGCGACCGTCCCGATGGACAGGTCGGACGCCGCAATCGCCGCGACAGCCGTCGCCGGCCAGGTTACCGTGATCGTCAGTGTGTCATTCGCGGTGCTCGTCGTCGATACGACAGCCGCGAACGAGCCGGCGCCCAGATTCGCGACGGCAATTCCGTCATAAGCGCCCGCTGTCGCATCGAAAATATAGCCCGCGTCCGCAGTCAGCACGTACTTCGACTTGTAAGCCCGCCCAGGCGCGAACGTGCCGCTTGCCGCCGCATAGCTCGCCCCGTTATCGGCGGACCATGACACGCTTGCGCTTGCGTGCGCGAACGAATTCGCGCCGTCCGCGACAGGCGAGCCTGTCGCAGGCGCAGCCGTGCCGATCGACAGCCCCGAAGCGGCGATCGTCGTCTGCGGCGCGGAGGCCGTCTTCGGCCAAGTCACCGTAATCGTTAACGTGTCTTTCGACGCGCCGGATACGACCGCCGTGTAGGTGCCTGAACCGAGATTGGCCATACGGCTCGTCAACGCCTTTGCGCCGCCCGCCTCGTACGCCCCGGCGGCCGCGTCGAAAAAGTAACCGGATGCCGCCGTGATGACGTATTGCGTCTGGTAGGTCGTTTCGTAGGCGAAGGCCCCGCTTGCCGTATCGAAGGTCGCGCCGTTGTCGGCAGACCACTTGATCGAGGCGGCGGCGTGACCGAACGTATTCGCGCCGTCCGCCATGCTCGCTGCCGGCAGCGGCGCAACCGTGCCGATCGAGAGATCGGCAGGGACGATCAGACCGGTCTGCGGCCAGGTCACCTCGATTAATAAACCTTCATCATAGCCGTATACGTAAAACGTCCCTGTGCCAAGGTTCGAGATCCGGCTCGACAAATCTCTGGACTGCCCTTTCGTGTAAGCGAAAGGCGTGTCGAAAGCATAGCCGTTGGCCGGGAGGATGGCATAGCTAGACTTATAAGTTTTTCCGGATACAAATGAAGCCGTGCCTTCGTCAAAGTAAACCGATTGATCAAACCACTCGATATAATCAACCGTTGCATGATTAAAGGTATTCGTGCCATTCGCCGCCAGCACCGACGGCGCCGGCGCCGCGGTCCCGATCCGGATGTCGCCGGCTTCGATAATGGTCTGCCCCGTCGCGGTCGCCGTCGTATTCCACATCACGAAGACGGTCAAGGTGTCGCCCGCGCGCACCTTCGTCGAGACGTTCGCTCCCGCCAGGAAGCTCGTGCCGAGATTGAAGATGCGGCTCGCCAAAGACTTCGCCCCGTCGTTGTAAATACGGCTGGTAGTGTCGAACGCGTACCCTGCGTCGGCTGTAATCTCGTATTTGGTGAAATAAGTCGTGCCGGGGGCAAAAACGCCGCTGGCCGGATTAAAGCTGGTGCCGTTGGTGGACCAGGTGACGACGGCGGTAGCATGAGCGAACGAATTCGTGCCGTCTTCGATCGCCGCGCCCTTCACCGGCGCGACCGTGCCGATCGAAATATCCGACGGTTCGATCGTCGCATTGGGCCATGTGACCGTGATCGTCAGCGTATCGTTTAACGTAAACGCCTGACTGACGGTGGCGGTAAAAAGTCCCCGCGCCCAGATTGGCGATGCTGCCCGACAAATCTCGCGCCCCGCCCTGCTGATACGCACCGGCTGCAGGATCGAATACATGGCTTGAGTCGGCCGTGAACACGTACCGGGTCCGATAGATGGTGCTCTGCGCAAAAAAAGCCGCTTGCTGCGGCATAGGCGCCGCCGTTGGCAGACCATTGCACGGACGTCGTCGATCCGCCGCCGAACGTAATCGCGCCATCGGCGATCGCCGCCCCGTTATACGGCGCGGCCGTTCCGATCGAGATGTCGGCCGCAGCAACGACGTCCTCCGCGGATGCCGCGACGGGCAGCATCGTAAATACGACGGCAATGGATAACATCATCGCTACCAGCTTGGAAGCCAATCTTGTCCTCATATAAAGCTTCAATCGTTTCATGGGATCCTCCTATTAAAGCAACAAGGCCGATTTCATACTAAAAGTGACAAAAGCGCATCTATAAAAGGTTATAGACACGCTCTGTTGTCAAAAAAAGCCGCTTTTATTGGGTTCTTTATAACTCTATAAGCTTCAGATCGATGTTGCGGCTCACGGTCAGCATCCGAAGAATCATCGTTACCGCTTGTTCGCGCGTCGCGGCGGCGCCCGGATAGAACTTGCCGTCGTCCAAGCCTCTGACAATGTCGGCGCCGGCCATTTGCTCGATATAAGCGCGCGCCCAGCTGTAGGTCGTATCCGGGAAGTTGATTTCTTCGGCCGTCTGATCGAGAACCATCAGCCGTGCCAGGATGGCCGATATTTCGGCGCGGGAAATCTGCTGGTTCGGCTTAAAGGCACCGTTGCCTACGCCTTCGACAACGCCGGCGGCCGTCAGCACATCGATGGCCGGCTCGGCCCAGTGGCCCTTCGTATCGGAATAGATCGAGCCCTCATCGCTTGCCCTATCGAGATGCAAAGCTTTCGCCACCATCGCGACAAACTCGGCGCGCGTGATCGGGTCGCTCCCGTGAAAACCGCCGTCCGATCTTCCGCGCACGATGCCGAGCTGCTGAGCGACTTGAATCGCTTGAGCGCTCCAGCTGCCCGCCTGCACATCCGCGAACGGCATAGGTGCAACGCTATTAAGCGCAGCTTGAAGCGTTTCTTTTAACTTCGCCACATTCGAGATCTTTTTCATTAAGAATAGGTCCGCGGGATGCGGGCGGCGTGTCGTCGGTTGCAGGCGGCGTGTTAACCGCTGCGGGCGGCGTATCATCGCCGCTTGCCCTGGTGACCGTCACCGCGTATGCAATCGTCGTCGTACCGTCCTCTGCCGTTACCGTAACCACAATCGGGTTGGTGCCCATGTTCAGCGGAATCGCGCCGGATGCCGAGCCGCTGGGGACTAACGTGCCATTCACCTTGATCGAAGCAGCAAGATCGCTCGCGATCGGCGTCAGCGTCACGCTGTATACGCTATTGCTCACGCTCGCCGTATAGCTTGTCGTCCCCTCCGCAAAAGCCGGGCTCAGGCTCCCGCTCGATAAGCTCAAGCCGCTCAAGCTCGCATTCGCGCTCAGGCTCGGCGCCCGCGTCACCGTCACCGTATAGGTCTGTGTCGTCGTCCCGTCCTGCGCCGTCACCTCAACTTCAATCGGAGCGTTGCTCCCTACGCTCAGGCTGATCGCCCCCGATGCCGTGCCGCTCGTCACGGGCGTGCCGTCAACCGTCACCGTCGCGTTGCTGTCGCTCACGGTCGGCGTTATCGTAATGCTGTCCACGCCATTCGCGACGCTTGCCGTATAGCTTGTCGTCCCCTCCGCAAACGCCGGGCTCAGGCTCCCGACCGATAAGCTCAAGCCGCTCAAGCTCGCATTCGCGCTCAGGCTCGGCGCCCGCGTCACCGTCACCGTATAGGTCTGTGTCGTCGTCCCGTCCTGCGCCGTCACCTCAACTTCAATCGGATCGTTGCTTCCAACGTTCAGGCTGATCGCGCCCGATGCCGTGCCGCTCGTCACGGGCGTGCCGTCAACCGCCACCGTCGCGTTGCTGTCGCTCACGGTCGGCGTGACCGTGATGCTGCTCGCTCCGTTCGCGACGCTTGCCGTATAGCTTGTCGTCCCCTCCGCAAACGCTGGGCTCAGGCTCCCGCTCGATAAGCTCAAGCCGCTCAAGCTCGCATTCGCGCTCAGGCTCGGCGCCCGGGTCACCGTCACCGTATAGGTCTTCGTCGTGCCGTCCTTCGCCGTCACCTCGATCTCGATCGGACCGTTGCTCCCAACGTTCAGGCTGATCGCGCCCGATGCCGTGCCGCTCGTCACCGGCGTCCCGTCGACGGTCACCGTCGCGTAGCTGTCGCTCGTCGTCGGCGTCAGCGTGACACTGCTCGCCGTGTTCGCCACAGTTGCCGTGTAGCTCGTCACGAATGAGGAAAACGCCGGACTTAAGCTGGCGCCGCCGGACATCGTCAGCCCGCTCAGATTCGCATTGTTGGACGGAACAAGCTTCCGGATCCGGCTGTTGGCCGAATCCGAGATAAAGACCGTACCGTCGCTGTCGACGGCTACCCCCATCGGAATATTCAAAGTGGCTGACGTCGGCGCTCCCCCCGTCTCCCGAATAAGAAGCCGCGCCGTTTCCTGCCACCGTCGTAAGATACCCTGCCGTATCGATCATCCGAATTCGTTGGATCCCCGCATCCGCGATATACAGATTCCCGTTGCTGTCGAATGCCAATTCCATCGGGAGACCCAAATAGGATGCCGCCGCCAAGTCTCCTTCCGGCGACATGCCGGAAATTCCGGCGACGCCGGCCACGGTGCTGATTTTCTTCGACACGGCATCTACTTTTCGAATAACATAATTATTAGAATCCGCGATATACAGATTGCCGTCATCGTCGAACGCCAAGCCGTACGGAAAGTTCAATTCTGCATCCGTAGCCAGGCCGCCGTCTCCCGAGTAGCCGTAATAGCCAAAGGATCCCTTGCCCGCCACCGTGGAGATATCGCCCGACGACAAATCTAATTTTCGAATCCGGTTGTTTCCCGAATCCGCGATATACAAATTGCCGTCGTCAAAAGCCAGTCCGGTAGGAATGGACAGTTCAGCCGACGTGGCAGCTCCCCCCGTCTCCCGAAACCCCGGAATTTCCGTTGCCCGCCACCGTCGAGATAATCCCCGATGCATCTACTTTTCGAATTCGGTTATTACTAGAGTCAGCGATATACAGATTGCCGCTGCCGTCAAATGCGATTCCCTCGGGAGCACTCAAATTCGCATACCGAGCCAAGTCTCCGTCTCCCCAAAACCCGTGATTCCCATTGCCCGCTACCGTGGAGATCTTCCCGGTCGATCGATCGACCTTTCGAACCCTCGCTCCGCTCGCTTCGGATATATATAAATTGCCGCTGCCGTCAAAAGCGATATTCTTCGCGAAATTCACTTGCGCCTCCGTCGCGTCGCCGCCGTCTCCCGAGCTGCCGGGAACGCCGGTGCCGACGGCCGTCACGATCATGTCTCCTCCGGCGGCATAGGCTTTGCCCCCCGAGCCATTCAGGCAGGGAGGTCATAATCAGCATAAAAACCAGGATGCAAGCGATCGGCCGGTTTATTTTTCGCACGCGTGTTCCTCCTCTTTGGAAATACCAGGGCCACTTCACGATAAAATGCTATAATTCGACAGCATCTCCTCATAAAAAAAGAAAGTTCGCATAAACCAGACCGATTCTATCATACGCGAATAAACAAAGACTAAAATTTCACTCAACAAAATCAAAACAACGAGGCTATATAGTCGATCCGCGACCTGAAAAACGAGAAAGCCGCTGCGGCCTTTGTTTGCACAATGGCGAGTAGCGTACGGACTGAGGAGCCCTTATTTTTGTTCCTAACGCGCTTTGCGTCCCACTCGCGGACCCAGATGCCTCTATCGCGGGATTGGAGACCGTTTTTAGCCTGGATCTGAGCGAATAACGACGCTCCAGTCCGAAATGATCGCAATTGCACCGATTTGTACGAAATAGCGTCATCTGAGTCCGGTCTCTTCGCTCGGCTTGCCTTCGGTACTTCCATGCGCGAGGGATGGCCTACGAATGCTGTACAGCGTTACTTGTCGGGACTGTGGCATTCCGGGTAGAAGAGGCGCTTAAGGGTTTTGCCTGTCGATTTTCGATTTACTTACTTTCGTATTAAAAAAAAGCCGCGACGCGGCAAGCGATCGCGGACAGTAGCGAAAATCGATAGGATGAAAGATCGTAAAAATATCAGAAATGGCCTTAACGCAGGCTATCCTTCGCCCGGAACCCCGCCCGCCGCGCGGTATGCGGACGGGCTCGCGCTCGTCTCGCGGCGGAACGCCTTGGCGAAGTGGTTCGTGTCCGGATAACCGACGGCCGCGGCGATCTCCTTGATGCTGCGGTCCGTCGTGCGAAGCAGCAGGCGGGCCCGCTCCATGCGCTTGCGGTTCACGTACCGGATCGGCGGCATGCCGAAGCGTTGGTTGAAGTATTTGACCAGATAGTTCGGGTGCAAATGCAGGTAATCGGCCAGGCCGTCCAGCGTCAGTTCTTCCGCCAGATGCGTCTCGACGTAACGCGTGATCAGCATGATCCGCTCCGCGTCCTCCGCGGTTCCGCCCGTTCGGCTGAGCGCTGCCCGTTCGACGACCGGCGCCAGCAGCTCCAGCAAGTACGCTTTTTCCCGCAGCCTGGCGCCGATTCCCCGTTCGGCCGCGCACGCGACGAGCGCCTCGAACTTGCGGCCGACCTCCTCGCGCAGCTCGGCGTCCACCGTCAGGCGATACGGCACGTCAAGCCACGAAAACAGCCCCGCATCTCCGATATCCGCGGTAAAATGGCACCAATATTTCAGAAACGGCCTGCGCCCTTCGATCGCGGAAAACGACTGGAGCACGTTGGCCGGCATGACCACCAACTCCCCCGGCTCAGGCAGGAGCTCCTTGTCGCCGATGCGCAGCCAGCCCTCGCCTTCGCATATGTAATAAAGCTTGTTGTGGGCAGGTACATAATCGATCTCCCGCCACACGGGACTGCACTGCGAAAAATACGCCCCGATCACGTCGATCCGGAGCTGGGACAGTATATCGTCAAGCGCGCCGATTCCGGCCGTTCCGTCGCCCATCTGTTTTCCCCTGCGCTTTCAGGTAAGTATGGCAGCGTTTCCGAACGAGGTTAATCTCGTACCCGCAAGCCTTAACCTTGTCCCTCCCCCGCCTGCCGTCCGATGCTGGTACACTGGGCTGGCAAGGCCGAGAGCCTATCCCTATTATAACGGAGGAAGTCGCGACGATGGCACATAATCAGGAATGGCTGGACCGCCAGGAGCGGACGCGCTGGTTTTTGCAGGACCGGTTCGGCATGTTTATCCATTGGGGACTGTACGCGATTCCCGCGCGCGGCGAGTGGGTCCGCAACGTTGAACGCACGACGGTCGAGGACTACCAGGCTTATTTTGACGAGTTCGATCCCGTAGACTACGATCCGCGTGCCTGGGCGCGCGCGGCGAAGCAGGCCGGCATGAAGTACGCGGTGCTGACGGCCAAACATCACGACGGCTTCTGCCTGTTCGACAGCAAGCTGACGGACTACAAGTCGACGAAAACGAAGGCCGGGCGCGACCTCGTGGCGGAGTTCCTGGAGGCATTCCGCGCGGAGGGGCTTAAGGTCGGGCTCTACTACTCGCTGATCGACTGGCATCATGAAGACTATCCGGCTTATGGCGACGCCCACCATCCAATGCGCGACAACGAAGCGTACAAGCGCGATCCATCGACGTTCGACCGTTACCTCGACTATATGCACGGTCAGGTCCGCGAGCTGCTGACGAACTACGGTAAGCTGGACCTCATGTGGTTTGATTTCTCCTACGACGAAATGCAGGGCGAGAAGTGGCGCGCTTCGGAGCTGATCCGGATGATGCGGACGCTCCAGCCGCACATCGTCATCGATAACCGGCTGGAGGCCGGCGGCGAAGGCGGAGGCAGCATATATACGAAGGAGCCGCTCGCGTATGCCGGCGACTTCGCCTCGCCCGAGCAGATCATCCCGCCGACCGGCGTGACCGACGCAGACGGCCAGCCGATTCCGTGGGAAGCCTGCGTGACGCTGAACAACAACTGGGGCTACGTCGCTTCGGACACCAACTACAAGACGCCGACCCTCGTCATCCGCAAGCTGATCGAATGCGTCAGCAAAAACGGCAACCTGCTGCTGAACGTTGGCCCTGACGCGCGCGGGCGCATCCCGCGGCAGTCGCTGGACATCCTGGCCGAGGTCGGCGACTGGATGGCGCTGAACGGCGACAGCATCTACGGCTGCGGACAGGCGGAGCTGCCCAAGCCCGATTGGGGGCGTTATACGCAAAAAGGGAACAAGCTGTACGCGCATGTCTTTGAGGAGAGCGTGGGCGCGATCAATCTGGCGGGGCTCGCCGGACGCATCAAACGCGCGCGGCTGCTCGCCGACGGCTCGGAGCTGCCGGTGTCGCGTCCATGGAACGCGGCGCTTTTCGAAGCCGACGCATTCTTCAACTTCGCGCGTCCCGAGCACTACACCTACCCGCTGCCGGATGCGCGCGGGACGGTCGTCGAGCTGGAGCTGAAGTAAGCGGCTGGCATCGCGTCGTGGAGCAACTTGTAAAAGCCGCCGGCGGGCTTTTTGGCTTGCGCATGGGCACGTCGCCGGCGCCGGCGGACTGAGGAGCCGGTATTCTTCTTCCTAGCGCGAATTGCGGCATGCTTGCGGACTCAGGCGCCGCTATTGGAGGATTGCCCGTCTTTTTTAGCCTGGATCTGGGTGAATAACGGCTCTCCAGTCCGAAATGATCGCAATTGCACCGTTTTTTACGAAATAACGGCATCTGAGTCCATCTGAGTCTGGTATCTTCACTCGACTTGCCTTCGGCTGCTCCCGCCATGCTGTGGGCGTATTCCGAGCCGAAGAGGCGCTGAAGGGCGTTACCTGTCGATTTTATACATGCTATCTTATTGCAGAAAGGACAGGTGCGCGCACCTGTCCTTTCTGCATCTTTTCTGCTTAAAGCTCGACCCGCCACGTTCCCAGCATCTTGGCGAACTTCGGATCGTGATAGGACAGGAACAGCGTCTCCCGCGTATCGAGGCCGGAGATTCGTTCGAGGTCGTCCGCGTCCAGCTCAAAATCGAAGATGTCGAAGTTTTCGACGATTCGCTCCTTGCGCACCGACTTCGGAATGACGACGACCTGTCGCTGAACGAGCCAGCGCAGCACGACCTGCGCGACGGACTTGCCGTGCTTTTCCGCGATCGAGGCCAGCGTTTCGTTGCCGAACATGTTGCCCAGTCCCTCGGCGAACGGCGCCCACGACTGATGCTGCACGCCCTGCTCTTTCATAAACGCGGCGCTCTCATGCTGCTGGTAGAACGGATGCGTCTCGACCTGGTTGACGGCGGGAACGATCTCGTTGTGCACGATGAGATCCATCAGGCGGTCGGGCAGGAAGTTGCTGACGCCGATCGCCCTGATCTTGCCCTCACGATAGAGCTCTTCCATCGCGCGCCAAGCGCCGTAGTAATCGCCGAAGGGCTGGTGAATGAGGTACAGATCGAGATAGTCCAGTTGAAGCTTCTTAAGCGACTTGGCAAAAGCAAGCTTGGCGCTCTCGTAGCCGGCATCCTGGATCCAGAGCTTGGTCGTGACGAACAGCGCCTCGCGCGGCACGCCGCTGCGCTTGATCGCGCGCCCGACCGCTTCCTCGTTCAAGTAGCCGGCGGCGGTATCGATCAAGCGGTAACCGGCTATCAGCGCTTCGTACACCGCGTTCTCGCATTGTTCCGCATCGGGAATCTGGTAGACGCCGAAGCCGATGATCGGCATTTTCACGCCGTTGTTCAACGTTACGGTTTGCATGGTATTTCCTCCCACTGTCCTATTTGTAACGGCAATCGGCGCGTCCCCTGGTATCACGCCTGCTGCGCGGGGTTCCGCGGACGGCCGATTTGCGTTACAGTAAGCTTAAAGCCTTCGTGTTACACGAAGGCAAGCCGTATCGAATTCATTTTTTTACGGGGAGGATTACGCATGCATACGGTCAAAGAAGCCGCCAATATTACGGGACTGACCGAGCATGCCGTGCGCTTTTATACGGACAAAGGACTGGTGCCGAGCGTGCGGCGCGATAAAAACAACATCCGGATGTTCGACGAAGAAGCCGTCAATTGGCTGCACGGCATCAAATGCCTCAAGCAATCCGGCATGCCGATCGAAGTCATCAAGACGTACGTCGAGCTCTGCATCGAGGGCGATTCGACCGTTCCGCAGCGCGCGGCCCTCATGAAGGAGCATAAGGAAGCGGCGCTCGCGAGGCTCGAGGAAGCGAAAAGGCATATCGCCCATTTAGAGCAAAAAAACGGCGCTGTATCAAGCCATCATGGAAGATCGCATGCCGGACACGACCAATCCCGCCAACTGGGGCGATATGAGGCACATGCACAGCGATGTCTTTTACGCGTCTGCCGTTCGCAGAGCGTGATTCGCGAGTATAGAAAGCGGGAGGCGGAAGCATTGGCAACGATCGACGATTTTACGGAACTCGATATTCGGGTGGGAACGATAAAGGAAGCCGAATTTTTTGGAGATGCGAAGGTTCCTGCGATCAAGCTGCAAATCGATTTTGGACCGGAGATCGGGATCAAATCGTCCAGCGCGCAAATTACGAAGCGGTACGCGGCAGAGGAGCTTGCAGGCAAACAAGTGGTCGCCATCGTCAACTTTCCACCCCGGCGCATCGCCGGATTCAGATCGGAAGTGCTGGTCCTTGGCGGCGTTCCGGAAAAGGGAGACGTCGTTCTCTTGCAGCCCGAGGTTGAACTGCCTAACGGGACGCCTATCGCTTAAGCAAGGCGCTCGCAAGGGAGAACGTAAAGTAAGCGGCAGCACGGGATCTCGTAGTCCCCGCCTGCCGCTTATTCGCGTCGCTCCGATTTTCTATTGTCCGCTTACAGCGCGAACGCCTCGGTAAATATGCTCTCGCGATGAATCTCTCTGAGGGTGTCGTCGATCTTGGCGGCTTCGACGTCGCGATTTTCGATCATGGCGTCGAGCTTCGCGATCATATTCGCTTCGATATGCGCGCTGTCGCGCACGTCGAATACGTATTCGCCTTGACCGAATCGTCCCAGCAGCTCGCGGTACTTGGTCGCCCAGCCGAGCGCCACGACCGGAATGCCGTTCTTGTACGCGTGCACGATCGAGTGATAACGGGACGCGACGAGAAATTCGAACTGCACGAGCACGTCGTGAATCGCGATGCAGTCGTATTCCTCTTCCAGCAGCACGACGCGTTCGTCGTTCGGGAATCGGCGCTTGATCTCCTGACAAATGATCAGATCCTCCGTGGAGTGGCGGAACAGATAGACGTTTTTGCCGCGGTCCAGCAGATGCTGCGTCATGCGCTCGTACATCGCCAGCATCGATTGGCGCGTGCCGTACTTCATCGTTTTGACGTTCGGCACGATCCCGACGGCATTCTGCATGATCGCGAGCGGCTCTCCCTTTATGTAGTTGCCGTCGCGGAACAAGTGGGCCAGATTGTACGGGTTCGCGCCCTGCAGCACGATGTCCACGGACCTGCGCAGATTGCCCGACGTATACTTGCCGAGATACTCGGCCCCTTCTTGCTCGCGGGCGTAAATGTATTTCGGATAGCGAATATACTTTTTTGATCATCGGCGGTATGACGTACTTATAAATGCCGGTGTACTCGAACGGGCCGAACGACTGGGACAGCAGCACCATCGGAATCTTATTCTGCCGGGCGAGCCGGATGTTCGCCAAATAATTGATCGTGTGGCGGATGCTGAACTGCGAGGAGAGGGCGAAGCCGCTGATGTCGACGATGAGATCGGTTTCCTTCAGAAGCTCCTTCATCCGCGCCTTGGTGATGCTGACGCGCTCGTCGTTCGGGATCAGTTTGCCGATCAGCGTATAGACGCCGCCCAGCAGCTCGATCTTCATTTTTTTCCCCATCTTCACCAGTTGAAACGCGTAATTGCGGTCCTCGTCCGGACAGATGAGCACGAGCTCCTTGTCCGGGTATCGCATCTTGATTTCGTTCACGACGGTGAACGTCATCGCCTGGGCGCCTTTGTTCTCCATCTGGCCCCCGACAATCAATATCTTGCCCATGCGTCGATCTCCCTTTCGCTTTAACTTGATGGAATGGCCGGCCGCGACGAGACAGCCGTCGCCCGGCTTGACGACTTAACACAGCGGATAGTCGCTTTTACCCCCTGCTTGACCATCCCAAACAAGAAAGAAGCCCGGACGCCGCCGCAGCGGACGTTCGGACTTCATGCGTCTTGCGCGGATTAACGCTGCCCGATCAGGTTGAGAAAGCGATCGACGATGACGTCGATATGCGTGAGCGTGCGCTCGTCCGTCAGGCGGGCGCCGCCTTCGCCGAACTTTTGCGGCGCCTGCGCGACGGCGATCTCATTGCCCGCCGGAGGCAGCATGACCGCTTGGATGCCCGGGCTCGACAAAATCTCCCGCAGGTGCAGCTGGCCCCGCAGCGTACCGTACATGCCGGGACTCGCGCCGGCGGCGAGAACGGGCTTGCCGATCAGCACCTTATCTCCGCGCGACAGCCAGTCGAGCGCATTCTTGAGCACGCCCGGCACCGACCAATTGTACTCCGGCGTCAGAATCAGCACGCCGTCCGCAGCGGCGACCTGCTCGCGCAGCTTCAGCACGGACGCAGGCGGACTCTCCTCCTCGTCCTGATCGAAAAACGGCAGCGTGCCGAGATTCGCGATCTCCAGCTCGAACTTGCCGCGATACCTCTCCTGCATGGTCAACGCCAGCTTCAAATTCACGGATTCCCTGCGCAGACTGCCTACTAGCGCGATCAACTTCATCTGGCTCAGCAACCTTTCTCCCGATAATCGGTCATGGCAAATTAAAACGTCTTCCTCACCATATCAGTCCGCATCCGGTGATTTCAAGCCAACTCGTCACGGACACCGTCCCACACGCGCTGCCGATACGCGCATTTCGTCACTATCTCCGCTCACGTGGCCCCTCATGCGCCGCCGATAATCGCATTTCGGCACGATCTCCGCTCCCATAGCCCCTCATGCGCCGCCGATAAGCACATTTCGTCACGATCTCCGCTCCCTTAGCCCCTCATGCGCCGCCGATAATCGCATTTCGTCACGATCTCCGCTCCCTTAGCCCCTCATGCGCCGCCGATAATCACATTTCGTCACGATCTCCGCTCCCATAGCCCCTCATGCGCCGCCGATAATCACATTTCGTCACGATCTCCGCTCCGTTAGCCCCTCATGCGCCGCCGATAATCGCATTTCGGCACGATCTCCGCTCACGTGGCCCCTCATGCGCCGCCGATAATCGCATTTCGTCACGATCTCCGCTCCCATAGCCCCTCATGCGCCGCCGATAATCACATTTCGTCACGATCTCCGCTCCCTTAGCCCCTCATGCGCCGCCGATAATCACATTTCGTCACTATCTCCGCTCCCATAGCCCCTCATGCGCCGCCGATAATCGCATTTCGTCACGATCTCCGCTCCCATAGCCCCATCTATTCTCAACCAGACTCCCTTTTAACGAATTGCCCACTCACTCTATGAGCCACCGCCTCTCAGCAGCTCCTTCCCCTTTACTCCAAGCTTATATCCGAAATCTCTGCAATCGCTGCCTCCGACACGCGTTATGAGCTGAGATTGCTTCATGCTTGCAATTAACTCACGCGTTTTTCTATGGCCGATATCCAACCAATTTCTAACGTCCTTTGGCGTAAACATTGTTGAATCGGCCGCCATTCTAAGCAGTTCCCTTTCATGCACGGGCAGCTCGCGAAGACCTTCTCCTCCACGCCCCCGCCTCCCCAACGCCTCGTACACCGCTCGCCTGCACATCTCGATTTTCTTGTCCAACTCGTCCCGGCTAAAAGGGAAATACGCATACCCGCCCAGCGCGAACGTCCGTACCCGCATGCGCTCGAACGAGAAGCGATCCCTTGTGATCAGCTCGACATGGGGCACGTAGCCGTCGCATTCAAACACCAGCCCAAGCGGCTCGTAGAATACATCCGCATAAATCTTCACGCCGTTTGTCCCGACAATCTCATATTCCAAATGGAAGCCCTCGAGCGAACCGAACACCGGCAGCAGCAGATCGGTCAACAGCTTGATCGTGCCGCTGAGATCCCGCTGCAGCATCTCCAACCGCTGCCCCTTCGCCGTCTTTCTTTGCTTTTCAATAAACGCAGCTACGATAGACGCCTTCGCCTCAACCGCCAACTGCCGAACCTCTCTTTTGACCACAACCATGCCCGCCTTCCCGACATTTTTTGCACCAAACACAAAAAGCCGCTTACTCCCCATCAGGAGCAAGCGGCGTGTGCTTCACGCGCATGTTCGTTTTAAAACGCAAGTCATTCAGCATCAGAATAGCATACTGCGGCGAAGCTGCCAAGATGCCGAACGGCCAAGCGGCTGCGCATCCCCGGCCGCATTATTGCGCCCGACTGCTCGTCACGGTATATTCAATCCATCATGTAATTAACGGAAAAGTGACAGTCCCGGCACAGGAAAGGAGCGAGCGCAATGTCGCCCAGAGTGACGGAAGCGTATAAGGAAGAGAAGCGAGCCACCATCCTGGCGGGGGCGCTTCATTGCTTCCTGGACAAAGGATTCCAGGCGACGAAGGCCGACGACATCGCGCGTCATCTTCGTATCAGCAAAGGCACGCTGTATAGCTACTTCGCCAGCAAGGAGGAGATCTACATTCAGCTGGCCCACGCCCGCATGGACGATATGATCGAATCTCTCAACGCACTGCACGAAGAGACGTCGAGCGCCGAAGCGATGCTCCGGCATATGTTCGACCGCTTCCGCCGGCAGCCGCTGGACGAGCTCCGCAAATGGCTGACGTTTCACCTGGAATTCACGACCTACGCGTCGCGCCGTCCCGAACTGATCGCCTCCAATCGCGCCTATCTCGATAAAGCCCTTAAACTCCTAAGCCGAATCCTTGCATCGGGCAAGCGATCCGGCGAGTTCCGCTCCGACCTGGACGAGTCTTCGGCCGCGTATCTGTTCTGGGCCGTCCGGGACGGACTTGCCATGAGCTTCCTGCTTGATGGTAACGAGACGGAGTACCGGCGAATTCTGGACGACATGGAGGCCATGGTAATGAAGCATTTGACGGCGTGACTTCCTGATCTCCTGTCCGCCTGACCGCGCCGATGGATGCCGATCGAATCCCCGATGCGTTTACCCCCGCAGCGCTCGAATGCGATACATCAGGCTGTCGAAGTCGCCGCGCAGCGGCAGCTCGACGCCGATTCGCATCAGCGCCCGCCCGCTGCGGACGTCCTTCGCGCCTTCGCTCCCCCGCACCATCGTCCTTCCCGCCTTCGCTCCCCGCACCATCGTCCTTCCCGCCTTCGGTTCCCGCACCATCGTCCTTCCCGCCTTCGCTCCCTGCACCATCGTCCTTCGCGCTTTCGCTCTCCTGACCGTCTCCTTTCGCGCCCGCTGTCTGCTCTCCCAGGACTTCATACCATTGGTCCGGATCAAGCCCCTGCAGGCACAGCCGCGGCAACCCGTCCCCAAGCCGCTGTGCGTGCAGAAAGGCGAACAGCACACTCTCCTCGCCATCTTCGCCCTCGCCGACGTACTGCACCGCGTCCACGCCTTTATGCTTGAGCGCGGACAGCCGGTACTGCCTGCCTTCCTGCACGAGCGGCCGTATCGCCTTGTACTGCGCGACGAGCGCGGCCGCCTCCGCCAATTGCTCCTCGCTCCACTCGTTCAGGTTGGCGCCGATGCCGAGCGTGCCCGTCATGGCGCTGTGGAAACGGTACCTCAGCGAGGTGACGCGCTTGTTCATTCCGCTCGCCGCCTCCGTCACCCAGCAGGTCATCAGCTTCGGCGCGTACGCATACGAGAAGCCCTCCTGGATGCCGAGCCGGTCGAACGCGTCGGTATTGTCGCTCGGCCAAGCCTGGTCGGCATAGCGCAGCATCCCGAGATCGATGCGCGAGCCGCCGCCCGCGCAGGTCTCGAACGCCACGCGCGGGAAGCGCCGCCGCAGCTCCGCCCAGATCTCGTACAGGCTCCGCACGTGGCGGATCCATAGCTCCTTTTGCCGGTTCAGCGGATGCTCCTGCATGCCCGGCTCGGTGATCGTGCGGTTCATGTCCCATTTGACGAAGGAGATGTCGTGCTCGCCAAGCAGACGGGACATGAAGTCGAGAATGTAGCTTTTTACCGCCGGCTTCGACAGATCGAGCACCAGCTGATTGCGCAGCTCCGTCCGCGGGCGCATCGGAAAGTGGTACACCCAGTCCGGGTGGCTGCGATACAGCTCGCTGTCCGGATTGACCGCCTCCGGCTCGACCCAGATGCCGAACGCCATGCCTAGGCCCCGCACCCGGCCGATCAGCTCATCCAGCCCGTTCGGGAATTTGTCCGGGTTCACGGTCCAGTCGCCGAGCCCCGCCCGATCGTGATGCCGCTGGCCGAACCAGCCGTCGTCGACGACGAACAGCTCCGCGCCGACCTTCGCCGCGCGCTCCGCCAGCGCCATCTGGTCTTTGGCGTTGACGTCGAAATAGGTGGCCTCCCACGAATTGTACAGCACCTTGCGCGGCGCCCGGCTTGGCGATACATGCTCGTGCTGGTATCGGTGCAGCGCGCGGCTCATGGCGCCGAAGCCTTCCGCGACGCAGCCTCCGACGAACGACGGCGTCTGAAAGCGCTCGCCCGGCCCGAGCGTCCATTCGCTGTCGAAGTCGTTGATGCCGCCCGTGACCCGCAATCGGCCGAACGCCGTCTTCTCGAGGACGAGCTTCCAGTTGCCGCTCCAGCCGAGCGCGCCGAACCACACCTGCCCGCCTTCCTCGGTCGCCGTCCCCTCGTCGATCGCAAACCAGGGGTTCGCATGGCTGTCGGTGAACCCGCGCCGCGACTCCAGCACCTTTTTTGCCCTCGGACAAGACCGTGTCCCGCAATTGGAACTCGCCGGCCCACTTCCCCGTCACGTGCGTCAGCCGGTAATCGCGGAGCTCGGGCAACGACCAGGCCGCCGACTGAACGCTCTCGAGCACGATGTCGCGATCGCCGGTATTGACGATCCTGGCGGACCGCTCGATCAGGTCATGCCCGGGCCAAACCGTATAAACCAAGTGCGCTTCGAGCGGGTAAGCCTCGTCCCGGAGCAAGATCGTCAGCGTCTCCTTGCCGTCGTCAGCGTCGTCAGCGTCGCAAGCGTCGTCTGCGTCATCCGCCCGCTCGATCCGGTGACCGGCGTAGGCCATGCGCAGATCGCGTACGCCGTCGTGCCAGCGTAC
This sequence comes from Cohnella rhizosphaerae, assembly GCF_029525575.1. Lineage (GTDB taxonomy): Bacteria > Bacillota > Bacilli > Paenibacillales > Paenibacillaceae > Cohnella > Cohnella rhizosphaerae. The sequence goes on along the minus strand of NZ_JAPDIA010000009.1, from coordinate 452,058 downwards.
CTTGAGCGACGGCTCCATGTACGACAAGCCGCCCCAAAAGGCGAATTCCTCCATGTCGCGGTCGAGCGCGGCATCGAACGAGCTGTGAAGCCGGGAGCCGAGCAGCGGCGCGCATTCCGCGGCCGCCACCGGAGCTCCCCAATACAGATGCTGCAGGACGCCTTTTTCGTTCAGCCCGAACACATACGAGCTGCCCTCCGTCGAGATCGAGAAAAGGCGTCGGTCCGAATCGAATTGGATCATCATGAGGTCGCATGCCTTCCTTCAGTTCGCTTACTTGTAAATCGTGAAGATCAGATCCCGATTGCCGCCGTTTTCCGTGGTCCACGTCGCGCCGCCGTTCGTCGACAACCGCTCGGCGCCGCCGGCATAGGGATTGCTGTCGCTGTATGCGATGCCATACTTGTTGCTCGTCGAAGCGTCATCGATCGTCGCCGGCGAGCGAACGATAATCGCGTACTTCTTGGTCGTATCGAGGCCGGTCAACCGCGGATAGACGGCGTAAGGCGTCGGCACGCCCGGGATGTTGTTCGGCGGCAGCGCGGCGGTAAACAGCCTCGCGACCGGGTTGTCGCTCGCATCCAGCCGGACGATATCGATGTACAGATTATCCTCGGGCACCTTGCTCACGTAGCTCTCGTACAAGTACAGGTCGAGGCGAGGCAGACTGGTCTGCGTCAGCTGGAACGTCTGCATGCGCTGTATGCCCGCCCGCAGGTCCGAATAAGAAGAATACGCGGCGCCGCTGTCGTCCTGATCGATGACCGCGCCTGTATTGCCGACGACGTTGTACGCTTCGAACTCGTTCACGGAAGGAATGAAATTCGACGTCGTCGCGTACAAGCGGAGCTTGGTCGTGGACACGGTCGGGAAATCGATCGTTTTGATGTCACCGACGGTGAAGCCCTTCGTCAGATTCGCGTAGCTCGTGCCGTTCCAATACTGAAGCGCGTACGTGTTGATCTTGAAGTCTTGCGCGCCGTAGCCGTATTCGCGAAGGACGACCCGGTTGACGCTGGCGGCGCTGCCGAAATTCACTTCGATCCACTGGTTGTTGTATGCGCCGCCGTCCGCGCTCCACCGCGTACCGGCGTCGCCGTCCGTCACTTTGGAAGCTTCGTAGCCCGTGCCCCATACGGTCGAAGCGGTCGCCGTCTTGCCGAGCGCCAGGTTGACCGCGGGCGACGGAAGCGAGGACGCCGTCGTCGAGACGCGCAGGATGACGGACTCGCCGGGCTGCTGGGTCCGGGTATAGCTGCCGGTGAACGTCCCCAGCTTCGTGCCGCCGTACAGCTCCGTAACCGTGTAGGCAGTCGTCGGGCTGAGGCCCAGGTCGGCGAACGTCACCGTTCTGGACGCCGTCGCGGTCATGCTCCAGTTGGACAGGCCGACGATCTTGTCGCCGTTCGTGTCGGTCAGATAAATTTGAGGCGGCGCATGCTCCCCTTTGTGATAATAGTTCGTCATGCTTGCCGGCCTCGCGGCGATGCCCTTCTTGGCGAGGTTGATCAAGGTCGGATTGAGGAACGGCGCGATCCGGTCCTCCGCCAAAAACGGCGTATTGTCCCCCATCAGCAGATGTCCGCCGCCCAGGATGTTCACGGTCGCCAGGAGTCGGCCGTAATTGCCGCTGAATTTGCTGAAGCCGTTCGCGATATTTTCCGGAATGGCCATATCGGGGTCGTTGTGCTGATACAGCGTCCCGTTGGTCCACCAGGAGGCCGCGGAATTAAGCGCCTGCCGTTCGATGCCCGGATACAGATTGCTCTGCAGCGGAATCGTGGTGTCGACGCCCGATCTTCTCCCGTGCGTGTAGCCCGAAGGCAGCAGCGGCGCGATCGACGCGTCGATATAGATCGGCCGCGGCGCCGCCAATACCGTATCGCGGATGATCTGCATGCCGATCCGGTACGCCTGGATGCCGTTTTTCGCCGGATCGTAATGGTTGCCCTCGAACATCCCCAGGTCCAGATAATCCAGTTTGACGTAATCCATGCCCGCGTTGACGAAATAGTAATTCATCAGGTAAGCCAGATAGGCCTGCGCCCCGGGATGCGTCGCGTCCACGATGTAGGAATTCACGTAGGACTTGATCGGCGTTCCGCTGCCGTCCTTCAACGCGATGTCGTTAAACGTGTAGGAAGGCGCGCCCGGCACCGTATTCGTCAACGGCTCGTAGATGCCGAACGGCGAGCTGTAGTTGCCGGCCTTCATGCCTTTGCTATGCACGTAATTCGCGAACGCCAGGAAGTCCGCCGTCGTCTTCGTCCCCGTCGGTCCGCTGTAGCAGCAATCCAGGTTCATGTACGTATAGCCGAGCGGCTTCAGATTCGCGGCATAATAATCCACCGTCGCGTTCATGGCGTCGACCGTCGGCTTGTCGTAGAAGCTGTAGAAGCTGTTGTAGCCGACCGGTACGTCCCCGCTCCACGCGAGCTTCGGCTCGCCTACCGCATAGACGCTGCCGAACTGCTCCAGACCGTCACGATAATCGTTGTAGTACCCGAGAAAAAACGTATCCGACGAGACGGAGGCGCCGCTCTGGCTGCCGCCGGCATTGTAAACCGAGAAGCCGGTCAACGGCCCGTTCGCGGCCGTCGCTTGCTTGAGATACTGCATGCTTTTCCAGGTCCGGGTCGTAGCGGCTCCCGCGACGAAGCCTTTCTTGTTCGTATTGTCGAACATGGCCGCTACCCAGTAGCTCGTGCCGTTGAAAGGAGACCAGGTAAGCGTCGAGCCGTACGGACGGTCGAAGCCGTTCTCGCTGTTGCCGAAGTCGTTCACCGGCGCGACGCCGAAGTCGAAGTTGTTGCTGTACGGCGTCGTGTAGATGCGCTTGTCCGAGCCTGTGCCGATGTCCAGGTTTTGCGCCGCGATCGGTTCCATGAAGTTCAGGCTCTGGGAGGTGCTCTTGTTGACGGTCATGCGGGCCAGAATGAAAGGCTTATCCTCGTACATGGTTAGATTTAAAATAATCGTCGTGCCGGCAGTCAGTACGTTCGTAATCGTAAGCTTCTTGCCGTTAATGCCATAGCCGTCCGTGCCGATCGTGCTCCAGGAGGCCGTCCGCGTGCCCGTATCGTACGAGCTGATCCGCGTCGCGCTCCCGGTCACGCCGTAGTCGGAGTAAAAGTTGCTCATGATCGCCGTGGCGCCCGCACTCAGGTTGCCCTTGCCTGTCGAGAGATCGTAGGTGACGGTCAACGTGCCGTTGGTCGCCGTCACCACGGTGCCGGTCTGCGAGATGCTGACCGCGGACGCGAACGTACGGGTCAGCCCCAGCGAGAATAAACCGGCAAGCAGCAATGAAGCGACGATAATGCCTTTCAGGAGCCGCATGAACATGAACGAATCCCTCCGCATGGCTTGTTATGGGTCGAGCCTTTTCTCCAGCCGTACGCCGATTCTCCCGATCTCGGGGGCAAGCTCTTCGTCATGGTACAGCTTGACGCGGTTCGCGCCCTTCCTGAGCCGGATCTTCACCTCCTTGATGCCCGATATGTCCCAACGGGCCGGTCCCCAGCCGCCGGTGTTGAAGAGCACGGAACGGATGGGCGGCTCGTCGTTTACCGCGATGAGCAGCGCCCGGTTCTCGCCGGAATAGTAGTCCAGGGTGAGGATATGCTCGCCGTCCGCATCCGCCATGACCGAATCGAACGCGATCGAGCCGCCGCGGCCGATGCCGACCGCCTTGCGCAGGCCGGCGGCGCCGTCGACGTAGCAGAGTCCCGCGCCGCCCGCCAGCAAGCCCGTCTCGGCCGGATAGAATCTATCCTCGTGGGGCGCCCAGCCCATGACCCGAATGTGATCGATGCACGGGGCCGGCTCGCCGTCGCCCGTCTGTTCCAGCGCGATCGTATTGCCGCCCTGCCGGAGCGTCACGACGAGGTCCGACGTCCGGACGACCTCGTCGCCGCCCGAGGATTCGAGGCGCGCGACCTGCGGCTCGCCCCCATTGACGCTCACGCGGAGGCTGCTCGGCGCCGCGGACATATAGAACAGCCGCAGCGTATGCCGGCCTTCGCGCGCCGCCGCGATTCCCTCGAACGCGAGCCCGCCGTCATGGCCGAAGCGCACGACGCTGCCGTCCGCCGCGTTCTCGCAGGCGACGCGGTCCGCGCTGCCGCGAAGCGCGGCGTTCAGCGAAGCATAAGCCTTGGCGTCGGCGTCCATGTAGCCGCCCTGCGTACCGGACTTGAGCGCCCGCTTGCCGTCGCTGATGTACAGCGCGAAGCCGCCGCTTTCGAGCGACTGGACGGACAGACTCTCCCGGTTGGACAACCTGCGGACTTCCTTTTTCAGCACGTCGCCGTTCTTGCCGTCTCTGTAGATCTCCGCCTGGTACTCGCCTTCGGGCAGGAAGTCCAGCGGCAGCGTCAAGCTCCGCGCCGACGTCACGATGCCGCCGACGAACCATTCTTGATCCGCCCTGCGCATCAGTACCGCATGGTCGCCCGGGAAGCCCGACAGCACCTTCACTTCGTCGAACCTCGCAGGCAGCCTGCGCAGGAATTCGGTGCCCTTCCACGCCTCGTACGTATAGATCGAATCGGCAAAGTGCTGCACGCCGGAATCGAATACGACCGCGAGGGCCAACTGGTGCCCCTGCGTCGTGTTGCGGTTCAGGTTGGAGAAGCCGGTGACCGTATAATCCATCGGCCCCACGACGTTGCGGGTGAACGGTACGGTGCAGTTGTGCGCGGCATGCGGCAGTCCGCTCCATTTGTAATGCTCAAGCCCGAGGATGCCTTCGGCCGTCATGATGTTCGGGTACGTCCGGCCCTCGCCGGCCGGCTTCGTGCTGCCGTGGAAGTTGATCATCAGCTTGTGCGCGGTCATGAGGTCCGCGATCATGTTGTACTGCCACATCGTATGCTGCGAATCGTTCATGAAAAAGTCGACCTTCAGCCCGACGACGCCCCAAGCCGCCCAGCGCGGAATCTTCTCCTGCGCCTTCTCCAGCGTATCGATCGCCTGCATGTCGGACCACAGCCAGACGTCGACGCCGCGCGCTCTGCCATAGTCGCACAGATCCTTCACCCAGCTGTCGTCCCAGCCCGCATCCACCGTGATCGCCTCGAAGCCCATCGCCGCGGCGAAGTCGACGTAGCGCTTCTGCTCGCTGTACAGCTGCGCGCCGTTCTCGAACGCCCACCAGGACCAGATGCTGCGCGCCGGCTTGATCCAGGACGTATCCTCCCAGTCGCAGGACGGGTTGAGGTTGTAGTTCAGCGTGCTGTTGACCAACCGATCCAGCGTGTCGCAGACGGTGACGATCCGCCAAGGCGTCGCGAGCGGCAGTTCGGCCTGCATCGGCTCAAGCTGCTCCGGCGCGAAAGCGATCTTCATCCGGCCGTCCGGCTCGGTCTGCAGATGGCTGGAGCAGTAGCTGCCGCCCGTGTTCAGAATGCCGGCTTCCGTGATCATCGCCCAGCGGCCGTCCCCGGCGCTGTGCAGGAGCGCCGGCATGCCGTAGTCGCGCCGGCCCGCCTTTTCCCAGCCGCAGCGGTTGTACGTGCCTTCGTACGTGTTGACCCAGTCCTGGAGCCAGAGATCGTCGTAGGCCGCGGGGAAAACGAAGTCGGTATATTCCGCATAGATGCGAAGAGTCCGCATATCCAGGCCTGCGTTCAGGCCTGCGTTTAGGCCCGCACTCGTGCCTGCGTCCATGCCCGCGGCTGCGCCTGAATTCCCGCCTCCGGCGCCCTCCGCGCCCCGGTCGATCGTATAGCGGAAAGCCAGACCGTCGTCGAACAGACGGAAGCATACGGCCAGGGCCAATCGTTCGATCCTGAAGTGCAGCGTCAGCTCGTTGGCTTCGTTGACGTAGACCGACTTCTTGCTCACCGGCAGCGAATAACGCTCCGAGATCGCGGCTTCCTCGCTTCTCGCGAACCGGAATCCTGCGCGCAGGTCGCCGAGGCTCGTCGCCATGCCCAGCCTGGACCGGCCGAGGACGTCGCGTCCGTCCGACGCCAGCGAATAATAAAGACCTTCTTCCTGATCCTGAAAAACGGTAAGCGTAAGCTTCCGATCGGGCGAATCCAATTTCCACATATGCATAATCTCCGTTCGATAGTTGATGGATGCGCTATCCCTTCACGCTGCCCATGACGATGCCTTCGGCAAAGTATTTTTGCAGAAACGGGTACACGAGCAGCACCGGCAGCAGCGCGACGATGACTTGGGCCGCGCGCGACGTCCGGTCGGAAATCAAGGACCACTTGGCGACGTCGACAGCCGACAGGAGCGACATATCGCGGTTCACGATGACGGTCTGCAGATAGCTTTGAAGCGGGTAGTGCTCGGGGCGGTTCATCAAAATAAGTCCTTCAAACCACGAGTTCCAATGATTGACGATGCAGAACAGCGTCAGCGTCGCGATCGCCGGCGCGGACAGCGGCACCGCGATGCGCCAAAGCGCCTGCCAACGGCCCGCGCCGTCCATCAGGCCGGCTTCCTCGATCTCGTCGGGCAGCGACTTGAAGAAATTGAGCAGCAGGATAACGTTCATCACCGGCACGGCGCCGGGCAGGATCAACGCCCAGAACGTATCGACGATGCCGGTCATCTTGATCGTCATATACCAGGGGATGAGCCCGCCGCTGAACAGAATCGTGATCACGAAGTACCAAGCGTACGGCCCCCCGGTACCGGAAATCCTTGCGCTCCTTGGACAGCGGATAGGCGACGAGAATCGTCAGCAGCATGTTCAGCGGGACGCCGACCGCCACGCGCAGCAGGGACACGGTGAACGCGCGGCCGAACTCCGGCTTGCCGAGCACGAATTCGTACGACTTGAGATTGAAGCCGACGGGCCACAGGTTCACCTGTCCCGAGCCGACGGCCGCGCTGCTGCTGAGCGAGATCGCCAGCACGTTCACGATCGGCAGCAGGCACGCGAGCGCCACGAGAGCCAGAAGGAAGTAATTGAGCGCGACGAAGGTTCGTCTTTCCCAGGATGCATCGTTGTACATAGCCGACCCACTTTTCCTAAAAAATCCGGTAATTGGCCCATCGATAGGCGAGGACGTACGAGGCCCCGATGAGACCGAACGAGACGACCGACTTGAACAGTCCCACCGCGGTAGCGACGCCGTAGTTCGCGTTCTCCAGTCCGATCCGGAACACCAGCGTATCGATGATGTCCCCGGTTTTGTAGACCTGCGGGCTGTACAGGTTAAAAATCTGCTCGAAGCCTGCGTTGAGCACGTTGCCGAGACTTAAGACGGACATGAGGATGATCATCGGAAGCAGCCCCGGCAGCGTGACGTAGAGCGTCTGGCGCAGCCGGCCGGCGCCGTCGAGCGCCGCGGCCTCGTACAGGGCGGGGTTGATGCCGGTCAGCGCGGCCAGATAGACGATCGTGCCGTAACCGAACTCCTTCCACGTATCGGACAGCACCATCGTATAAGGGAACCAGCCCGGGTCGCCCAGGAAGTAAATCTCTTTCATGCCGAGTCTGCGGAGCAGCTCGTTCACGATGCCGGTGGACGGCGAGAGGATGTCGATCAAGAGGCCGCTCAGAATGATCCAGGACAGAAAGTGCGGGAAATAAATGATCGTCTGCACGCTTCGCTTGAACAGCCGGCTGCGGGCTTCGTTCAGCATCAGCGCGAAGGCGACCGGCACCGCGACGCCCGCGGCCATCTTCATGACGGCGATAAAAACGGTATTCCAGAGAACGCCCGAGATCTCGGGCATATGCAGCATGTACTCGAAGTTGCGCCAGCCCACCCAAGGGGACCCGAACATCCCCTTGGACGGCGCCAGCCGCTTGAACGCCATGACGATTCCCGCCATCGGCACGTAGCTGTAGATGAAGACCAGAACGACGCCCGGTATCAACATCAGGTGAAAAGGCCATTCGCCGCCGTGCTTGCGCTTCATCGTGTTCGCCTCTTCCCGCAATCGTCCTGCGATTCGTTATTGCGACGCTTGCCAGGCATTGACTTCGTCCGTAATGGCTTTGCCGCCGAGCGAGTTCCATTGGCCGACGAATTGATCGAACGCGTCGATGGAGCCGCCCATGACAATTCGCGTGAAGGCTTCCAGTTGAAGCTTGCCGAGCGTCGCGTTGTTGTCCGTCATGCCCTGCGTCGGCGCGCCGTAGAACGCGTCGTCCAGGTGAGCGCCGTCTTTGGCGTAACCCTCGATGACCGCCAGCGAGCCTTCCGGACCGTACATTTTCTCGCTGTCCCAGAAGTTTACGTCGCCGCCGCGATAGGAGACGATCTTGTCGTAATAGCTTTTCTCCTCCGCATTAAGCGCGGCTGGATCGTTCGCCGAGAGCGCCTTCACGACGTTCAGGTGCGCGTCGAGGTTTTTGCGCGGCGCTTCGCCGTACAGCAGCGCGTATTCGAACACCGCGTTGCCGCTCTTGTCGGCGTTATATACTTCCGGCTCGGCCGTCTTCCCCCACAGCTTCTCCAGGTCGAAATTCAGCAGCTTGACCGCGGCTTCGGGATGCTTGGCATCCTTCTTCACGACGTAATACGTGCCGATCGCGAACGGCACCTGCGCCTTCGCCGGCTCCGCGTCGACCGAGGGCAGCGCGATCGGCTTCCAGTCCATGGCGGCATCCGCCTTCTTGCCGTCGAGCAGCCAGCCCGCGTTCCAGAAATAGCCGTAGAACAGGCCGAGCTTCCCTGCATTGGCGGCGTCCTTCACCTTGGTGGCGTCCTTCGTGCCGAACTCCTTGTCGATCAGGCCGCCCTTGTACATGTCCTGCAGCTTCTGCAGCGCGGCTTTGGTCTCCGGCTGCACGCTGCCGTAGGCCAGCTTGCCGTCGCCGGTCTTCACCCAAATGTTCGGATAGGCATGATAGCCGTTGAAGAAGCCTTCCAAGGCGCCGAAGAAGCCGAAGATGTCCTTGGTGGCGCCGAGCCCGTACGTATCCGGCTTGCCGTTGCCGTCGGGATCTTGCTTGACGAACGCTTCGGCGATTTTTTGCACGTCGTCCATCGTTTTCGGTTCCGACAATCCGAGCTTCTTCAACCAGTCCGTCCGCACCCACAGCACGTCCGCCTGCCCGAGTCCGGAGCTCATCTTCGGGATCCCGTACAGCTTGCCGTCGAACGTGCCGGACTTGAGCGCGTTGCCCCCCGTCCTCGGCGAGCAGCTTTTTCGTCAGCTCGGAGCCGTACTTGTCGTAGACGGCGGACAGGTCCATGACCTGCCCGTCGTCTACGAGACGCTTGAGCTGCGCCGCGTTCACCGACATGATGTCGGGCAGGTCGTTGGACGCGATGGCGATGTTGAGTTTCTGGTCGTACTGCGCGGCCGGCGTCGTCCACATGTAATTGATCTTGATGCCGAGCTGATCGGCATAGGCGCGCGACCAGACGTTGTTGTCGATCGACTCGCCTTCGCCGAACTTGGTGCCCTCGGAGATCGCGCGTACCGCGGACACCTCGATCGGCGGGTCGTACTTGCCGAGCGGATCGGCAGGGGTTTCCGCCTCGCCGGATGCGGTCGCGCTGCCAGTGCTGCCGGCGCTCGCGGAGGCGCTGCCGCTTGCCTGATTTTCCGCGTTGTTTCCGTTATTGCCGCTGCATGCCGCGAGCGCCGATACGAGCGCGAGCGAGAGCAGAATCGTGCCGACCCGTTGCCTTTTCATCGTGCCACTCATCCCCTTGTCGTCGATGGATCTGTCTTCAACCGAATTATAGCAACGCGCGAAGCGGGATCGTGAGCGACGGGATTCCAAGCGAAGTAGGGTGATTTTCCGCATTCGCCCGGCATCCGCCGACGATCCTCCCCCCCTCTTCGCGGAAAATCGTCTACATGCGACGAACACCCAGCCGAACAAAACGGACGACGTTCTCCGCTTTTCCCGCTGGGTGCCGCGATTGGCTATTTGCCGTGCCGCTGCCTGTACTCGCTCGGCAGCAGTCCCGTCTGTTCCTTGAAGAGCTTGGAGAAGTATCGCTGGTCCGCGAAGCCGCACCGCTCCGCGATCCAATAAACCGGGTAATTGGTCGTGACGAGCAGTTCCCGGGCGGCGCGGACGCTGACGGTCTGCAGAAAATGGCTGAACGTCAAACGCATAATGTCGCGGAAGCTCGTGCTGAAGTAGTTTTTGCTCAAATTGACCCATTGGCTCACTTCGCCCTGCTTCACGTGCGCGACCGGCTGCTCCGCGATCCGTCCGACCGCCTTGACGATCGCCTGGATAATGTCCTCGGAATAGCCCGAACGGCGCAGCCAGGCCTGCAGGGCTTCGCGCAGCTTGCGCAGTCGCTGCTCGAGTCCGTAAGCGTCGGCCGACGCGGACTCCCCGCTCTCCTTCTCCTGCCAGTCGAACATCGGGAAGCTCAGCTGCAAGCGCTCCATGGACGTCCGCCACAGTTCCCCGAGTTGTCCCGCGTCCGGATTCAACTGCCGGATCCCCGCCAGGAGCGATTCGAATTCGTCGTCGTCCATCACCCATCGCACGCTGCCCGCCCGTTCGGCGACGTCCTTGAACGCCGATGCCTGCCTGCCGCTTGGCCGCGTCTCCGGCGTCTCCGCGCGCACGGCTCTCACGATCCTTGCCAGCGCCTGGTCGAGATCCATCTCCTCCAGCTGCGTCTTGACGATATAATCGACGGCGCCCATCCGCAGCGCCTCCTGAATGTACTCGAAGTCCTGGTGGCAGGTGAGGATGACCGCCTTGATCGAGGCGTCGTGCCGCTGCGCCTGGCGGATAAGCTCGAGCCCCGACATGCCCGGCATCGTGATGTCGGTCATTAACAGCTGCACCGGATGCTCCCGCAGGAACTGCATCGCTTTCTCGCCGCTCGCCGCCTCGCCCGCGACCTCCACGCCGTACTTTTGCCAGGGAAACAGCATACGGAGTCCCTTTCGCACCAAATGCTCGTCATCCACGATCAACGCCTGAATCAAGGCCGAACCCTCCTGTCTTGTCGAACGGCAGCCGGATCGAGATCGTCGTCCCTTCGCCGCGTTTGCTCTCCATCTTAAGCTCCGCCGAGCTGCCGTAGTACACGCCTAGCATCTCGCGGACGTAGCGGAGTCCGATGCCGAGGCCCGACTTGTGGAGCGGCTCGCGGCTTTCCAGCAGCTCCGCCAGCTTCTCCTCCGCGATGCCCTGCCCGTTGTCCTGCACGCGCAGCAGCAAACGTCCGTCTTCCTCGGAGACGACCACGTCGATCTCCCCGCCCTCGTCCGCGTCGAAGCCGTGATACAGCGCGTTCTCGACGATCGGCTGCAGGATGAACCGCGGGATCGGCAGCTCGAGCAGCGCGGGATCGGCTCTTACGCCGACGTTGAACGCATGATCGTAACGGTATCCCTGCAGCTCGATATAATCCTGGATCGCCTCGACTTCCTCCCTGACCGTCACCATCATGTTCTTTTTGCCGAGATTGTAGTGCAGCACCCGGGTGAATACCGAGACGAGCTTGGAAATGTTGGTCTGGCCCTGCATGCGCGCGAGCCATTGAATCGTGTTGAGCGTGTTGTGGAGAAAGTGCGGGTTGATCTGCACGAGCAGCTTCTCCACCTCCAGTTGGCCGCGGCGCTTTTCCTTCTCCTCGACGTCCGAGATCAGCTCCGCGATGCGCCGGCTCATCTGCTGGAAGTTGGTCAAGATCCGGTTGAACTCCGCGAGGCCGGTGGCGGATACTTTGGTCGGCGATTGATTGTAGCTGAAATGCGTAATCTCTTTGTTAATGATGCGGATCGGACGATACACCATGCGCCAGATGAGCCAGGCGAGGAAAATGCCGAGCAAGAGCGACAAGGAAGCGAACAGTCCGAACTCTCGCAGCCAGCGATTCAGCTCGCTGTTGTAGGAAGCGGTCGGGATGAGCTGGATGACGGTCCAGCCGTGGCGCCCCTCGGCGCGAAACGTTTTGTATCCGTTTGCAAAATCCGCCTCGCGGACCTCGCCCGGCCGATCGGACTTTAGCGTGCTGTATACGATTTTTCCGTTCGGATCCGCAAGGACGTGGTACACGGGCGAGTTGGGGTTTTCGGCGGCCGAACCGCCGGCAGGGGCGAACATATCCTCAAGACCCGCGATCTTCGTCTCGATATAGGCGTACAGGAATTGGCCTTTGCCGTACGGCAGCTTGCGCAGCAGGGAAAACACCGGGTATTTGCGGTCCCCGGGGTCGAGCGAAGGATAAGGCCCGAAGTAGGAGAACAGCTTCTGCGTGTAGAAGACCGGCAGCGCTTGCGGATCGAACGCCAGCTTCGCGCTCGTATTGGGAAAAAGCAGCGGTTCCGCGAGGTCCGGGGCATAGAAAAACATCGCGCCGACGTTCGGGTTCGAGAAATTGACGTTGGCCATCGACTGGGCGATATTCCGGTACAGCACCGACCGTTCGAACGAATCGGCGCTTCGGATGAACTGCACGACCTCCCGCCCGATGCCGCCTTCGACGTCGAGCAGCTGCGACACCTTGGCGAGTTCCTCAAGTTTCCGGTCCAGCTCGTCCCGGTCCCGCGCCGCCTTCGCCACCCAGTCCCGCTCGATTTTTTGCGTCTGCACGATATAGATCCAGCGATAGGAAATGTACCCGGTCAGCAGGCTCGGAATGACCGCCGCGATAATCAGGATCACGATCAGCCGCCCTCTGAGGGAAGGAAGGAACGCGTAACGTCGAATGAAATTCATGGGCAGCCTCCGCTTCGCAGCCGGCATTGATGGACGGACCTTTTGCTGCCGCTATTATAACAGCATTGTTCGTCCGTGGAATAGGGCGTTTGTTCGGGCGCGCGAAACGCTTGGAACTCAGCAACTATTTACCGCAAGTCTCGTCTAATCGGTCAGAGAGGAGCGTGTACGCATGTTCAAGCGAATCGTCTGCATCGCCTTTGTCGCAAGCGCGTTGGTTGCAAACGCAGCGGTCGGCGCCGACTCGGCCTTTGCCGCGCCCCCCCGCGCATATTTACGTGAAGGACAAGCTGGTCCCGGCGGCCGACGCCCCCATCGTAGAAAAGGGCCGGACGATGGTGCCGCTCGCCGCCGTCGCCGGTCCGCTCGGCCTGTCGCTGTCCTGGGACCCGGCGGCCAAGACGGCCACGTTCGGCAAATGGAACGAGCGCGTCAAGCTTGCCGTCGGCAGCGGCGTCGCGATCGCGAGCGGCAATCCGGCGCGTATGGGGGGCATCAAGCTCGACAGTCCCGTGCGGATCGTAAACGGCCGCGTGTATGTCCCGCTGCGGTTTCTGGCGGAGCAGTTCGGATACCGGGTATCCGTGGAAGGACGGGACGTGCGCATTCGTGCCCCGCTGGACGCGTCGCAGCTCGCGCTGCTCCGCGAGGGCGATCTCGCAGACGCCAGACGCCTCGCGATGTCGCTTCCGCCCGGACTCACGCACTATGCCGTGGACCTGCTGCCCAACACGCACGAACGCGAAGGCTACAACGTCACTTGGTTGTTCCCCGAAGGCCGTTCCGACCGCATGATCGTCGTGAACGGAGATCAGGCGTCATACGCCGAGCTGTCCGAGGACGGCTGGATCGTGAAGTGGCAGGCGCATATTCCGGTCGGAGAGAAAGATACGATCGAGCTGCTGTGGGAGAATAAGGTGACGGATCAAAAGGGCACGGCTCCGAAGCTGCAAGGCAGCTATCTGTTCTGGTCCAGCACGGACCAGGTCGCGACGAACGTGCTGTCCTCGGGCCGTCTTAGCGACGCGGGAAAGGAAATCCTCGGCTGGCGCGCCGCGACCGCAGGCGAACCCGGCGGCCAGACGCAGGGCGAGCTGTCGTTGACGCTGCCGGGCGAGACGCGACGGTAGTTTACCTCCCAGACAGAATAGCGATGCCGCGCATCGTTGTGCCCGGGCTGCGGACCCAGCGGCCGCTATTTTCAGAAATAAGGTGTGTTTGAAGGCTTAGCGGACTGAGGGGCCGCAAATTCCCTTTTTTGAAGGCGGAATTCGATTCGTTTGGAGGGAATAGCGACTTTCCGGTCCGCACGCGTCAGTGATTCGCGCGAATCGCGACAAATAGCGGCCGCTAGGTCCGGATGAGCGAGGGAATGCGCCAACGGGTTGCGGCGAAAGTGACGTTTACAGCAATTCGAGCGCCTGCTTGCCGATCAGCAAAGCGCATACGACGAGGAAGAGCGGCTTGATATAAGCGCGGCCGCGGCGGATCGCGAAGCGCGAGCCGATCCAGGAGCCGGCGACCATGAGCAGCCCGACGCCGTAGTGGACGGAGCCGAGCGCGAGGAAGGTCGCGAGGCTCGCCAGATTGCTGGCGAAGTTCAGCGCCTTCGCGTTGCCCGCGGCCTTCACGAAGTCGAAGCCGAGCAGCAAAAAAGCGAAGATTAAAAACGAACCGGTGCCCGGGCCGAAAAAGCCGTCATAGAAGCCGAGCGCGAACGCGGCGCTTCCCGTCAGCCAGGCGGTACCTGCGGTAAAGCGGACAAAGGCGCCGCGCTCGCCCCAATCCTTGCGAAGCAGCGTGTATACGGCGATGACCGCCAGCATCGCGACGACCATGGGCTTCAGGAAGCCGGACGGCACATGCCGAAGCGTCAGCGTTCCGGCGGCGGCGCCCAGCAGCGACAGCGGGATCAGCCCCCGCACCGCGCGGACGTCGACATGGCCCGACGCGAAAAAGGACAGCGTGCTCGTGAGCGACGACAGCGTGCCGGCCAGCTTGTTGGTGCCGAGCGCCGCCGCGGGCGGCAGTCCGGCGGTCAGCAGGACGGGCACCGAGATGAGTCCGCCCCCGCCGACGACCGAGTCGACGAAGGCGGCCGCGAATCCGCCCGCGACGACCAGCGCCAGCATCCCGATGCTTAGATGATCCATGGCGGCTCAGTACCTTTCCCCTCTTTTGCGCAAATATAGATACAGCACGACACATGCGGCTGCGCACAGCAGCGCCATCGCACCGATAAAACCATACCCCGCCTGCAGGCCGATCAGCCTGCTCGCGTCATCGCCCCTGTCTGCATACAAGTCGCGCACCCCCTCGATCAAACCGCCGATCGCGAGATTGCCGAGCACGCTGCCGATGCCCATGAGCGTGACGGTAAAGGTGATCGCGGTTCCTGTGCCTCGGGGATAACGCTTGGCTAGCAGCGCCATGACGGTCGGATAGATCGGCGCGATGCCGACGCCGGCAAGGGCGAACAGAATCGCGCCGCCCTCCCCCGCAATCAGCGCCGCGATACTGCATATGCCCGAGCTCAGCGACAGGACCATGATGGACATCGTGTAGCCGAAACGGTCCGTTAACGGTCCGAGCAACAATCTCGCAAGCGTGAAGCAGAGGAAAAAGGCCGACAGCATGCCCGACGCATCGGTCGGGCTCCAATCGTACGCTTTTTCCAGAAAATTCGCCAGCCAGCTTCCGATCGACAGCTCCGAGATGACGCCGGAAGTAAGCACGAGCACGATGAGCCAAGCGACGGGATCGCGAAGCAGTTTGCGGTAGGAGATACGCTCCTCCGACTCGTCGTGCGCCGGCTCGATCGGGAGGCGTCCGAGGAGCGCCGGAATGACCGGCAGCAGCGACAGCATCAGCACGATAACGTACATGCCCCGCCAGCCCAGCGCGTCCCCGCCAGGCAGTCGCCAGCCCATCATCGACGCGGCCGCGATCGGCGCGACGATCGAGCTCAGGCCGTAGAAAAAATGCGAGAGATTCATAAGGAAGCCCGTATGCTTGACGAAGATGCGCGCGGCGAGAATGGCGAGCGCGATCTCCAGCATGCCGTTGCCGATATACATAAAAAAAGTACGAAGCCGTCAGCGCCTGAAAGCCGTTCGAGACGCCGATCAGCACGCCCCCCGCCGCCATCGACACGAACGCCGCGATGCTGGTCGCCTTGATGCCGACTTTGTCGGCGAGATAAGAAGTGAAGGAGCAGGCCACCAGATAGCCGAGAGAGTTCAGCGCGAGCATCAAGCCCAGTTGTCCCTCGTTTAAGCCAAAGTCCAGCTGCATCCGAGGAATCGCGGGACCTTTTACGTTTTCCGACAATCCGAACACGAGGAAGCCGCCGAATACGATCGACAGCAGCCATATTTCGTTCAAGCTCATTTTCGAAGCGCGCTTGATCAATGAATAAACCTCCGTACGTTGCGTTAGCAGGTTGGCCGGACAATAGGAACATTTTCCCCCAAAGCGCGCAAAAGAGCAATCGAAAAGAAATGGGCAATGCGCCCCGATGATAGAATAAAAGAAGATCGGCACACGCATGATGAATTCAGGAGGCTGATAATGATGGCAAGGTTGGTTCCCTACATTTTTTCCGAAGACGCGAGGTCGCAAGCCCAGTTCTACGTCGACGCGCTGGGCGCCGAGCTCCTCTCGGTCATGACGTTCGGCGACGCGCCGGGCACGCCCGAAGCGCTGAAGGACAAGATCATGCACCTGCACATGGTCGCGGGCGGCATCACGATCTTTATGTCCGACAGCCCGAGCCGGCAGATCGAACGGGGCAACGGATCGGCGCTCAGCCTGCTGTTCGACACGCCCGAAGAAGCCCATGCGGCATTCGACAAGCTGGCGGCCGGCGGCACGGTCCACGACCCGCTGATGCCGCAATTTTGGGGCGCCTTGTTCGGCGCGCTGCGGGACAAGTACGGCGTCGAATGGCAAGTGTCGACGGAGCAGCAACAGGGCTGAGCGCGCAAAGTGAGCGCACATTCGTTAAAAGACCGCTTCCGGCGGACTTTTAACGAATGTGCGCTTTTCTTGCGGAAGATCGTGCGTATATGCGATTTGTTCCTGGTCGGGACTTCCGGGAGGCGAGTGGCTGCGGGGAGGCGCGATTTGTTCTTGGACGGGACTTGCGGGAGGCGAGAGGTTGCGTGGGGGCGCGATTTGTTCTTGGTCGGGACTTCCGGGATGCGAGAGGTTACGGGCGGGCGCGATTTGTTCTTGATCGGGACTTCTGGGATGCGAGAGGTTGCGGGCGGGCGCGATTTGTTCTTGGTCGGGACTTCCGGGAGGCGAGAGGTTGCGGGCGAGCGCGATTTGTTCTTGGACGGGACTTCCGGGAGGCGAGGGGCTGCGGGCGGGCGCGATTTGTTCTTGGTCGGGACTTGCGGGAGGCGAGTGGCTTCGGGGAGGCGCGATTTGTTCTTGGACGGGACTTCCGGGATGCGAGAGATTACGGGCGGGCGCGATTTGTTCTTGGACGGGACTTGCGGGATGCGAGTGGCTGCGGGCGGGCGCGCTTTGTTCTTGGTCGGGACTTCCGGGATGCGAGAGGTTGCGGGCGGGCGCGATTTGTTCCTGGTCGGGACTTGCGGGATGCGAGTAGCTTCGGGGAGGCGCGATTTGTTCTTGGTCGGGACTTGCGGGATGCGAGTGGCTTCAGGGAGGCGCGATTTGTTCTTGGACGGGACTTGCGGGAGGCGAGGAGCTGCGGGCGGGCGTGATTTGTTCCTGGTCGGGACTTCCGGGAGGCGAGAAGCGGCGGTTAGGCGCGGTCAAGACTTCGGATTGTAAGGACTGCTGCATATGGAAAAGCCCGCTGCGCGTCCAAGGGACGGGTTCGCGGGCTTTTATTGGTGTCCGTTTAAGCGATCAGGACTCCTGTACGTACGTCGGATCCATGTGAAATACTTCCCACAGGTGGCCGTCCGGATCCTGGAAGCTCTCGGTATACATGAAGCCGTGATCCTGCGGATCGTTGGATGCCGAACCGCCGGACGCCAACGCCTTGCGGACGAGCTCCTGCACTTCATCTTTGCTGCTCACGGAGACGGCCATGATGAACTCCGTCGTTTGCGCCGCGTCGGCGATATCTTTTTTTGATAAACGTCTTGAAGTACGGCTCGGTCAGCAGCATGGCGTATGCCGTATCGCTTAAGATCAGGCAGGCGGCATTGTCGTCGGTAAATTGCGGGTTAAACGCGAAGCCGAGCGCTTCGAAGAAGGCGATGGAACGCTTCAGATCCTTGACCGGCAGATTGAGAAACGTTTGCGAAATTTGAAAAGCCATCGTCGTCACCTCATGGTTTCGTTTTGTCCGAACCGGACTCTGACTTCAGTTTACCATATCAGGGAGACGTGCATTTCTTCTCGATTGCTCAATCGGGAAAAGGAAGCAACCGCGCTCATTCGGCCGCTTCGATCTTAACGCCGGCTTCCGCGCAAGCCCGCGCGAGCTCGCCGTCCGGCGGAAGATCGGTGACGATGCGATCGACGTCCGGGAGCCCGGCGAACGATACGAGGACGCGCGCGCCGAACTTGGTGCGGTCGAGCACGATCGTGGTCTCCTTCGCCTGCCGTATCGCGATGCGTTTGATCTCGGCCTCGTACAGGTTGGAGTTGCTGAAGCCGTGTTCTTCGCTCAGCCCCGTCGCGCCGAGGAACGCGCGGTCGAACGCCATCCCGGACAGGCTCTGGGCGGCGATCGGACCGACGAGCGAATGCGTGGACTCAAGCAGCATGCCGCCGGTCATGATCGTCGGTATCTGTTTGGACGCCAGTTCGGACGCGATGTTCAGCGCATTGGTCATGACCGTGATCTGCTGCCCGGACTTCATCGCCCGCGCGATCTGCAGCGTCGTCGTCCCCCCCGTCCAGGAACACGGACTCGCCGGGGGCGATCAGCGAAGCCGCGTGCCGGCCGATCCGCGCCTTTTCGTCCGTGTACAGCCCGGTGCGGTCCTGAAGCGCGACGTCGCGGTAGACATAGATCGCCCCGCCGAACGTGCGCCTGACGCTGCCGCCCTCCTCGAGCTTCTCCAGGTCGCGCCGGATCGTCATCTCGGTCACGCCAAACCGTTCGCTCAGCTCCGCGATGCGAACCTCTCCGCTCTGCGCGATCTGCTCATGAATCTGGCGCTGCCTCGCGTTCCAGTCCGCCTGATGGTGAATCATCTGCCGCCGCTCCTCCCGTCCGCCGTGCGCGTCCCTCGTTATTCCTCTATCATCGCTCGTTCGGTCTCGATTTTCAACTCCAGCCGATGCGTAACGCTAGCGCCAGACGCAAGCATGACCGGTCCGCCTTCGCGAACCTCCGCTTCGTAACCTTCGACCCGGCAGTTGGCGGGCTCAAGCCCGAGCACGTGCGCGCCGGCGCCCGGCATGCGCCACTGTACGAGACGGGGCAACGTGTCCGCGGACCAGCGCAGCCGCACCGATAAGTCCGCGGTTCCCGGCCCCGCCGGGAAAGCCGGCTGGCGCAGGCAGGCTTCGGCCATTCCTTCGCGGTCGTTCAGCTCGTGGTAGAAAACGCGTTCCCCGACGTTCGGATCGGGCCGTTCCCAGCCGCCGCAGTCCGCTGCCGTTCCCGATCCGCCGCGCTCCGAGGAGATCGCAGGCGGCAAGGTCAGCGAAGTCCGCTCGTCCAGCAGCGGAAATCCGAAATTGAAGTGGTACAGCATCATATGGGGAGCCGGGGCGAAGCCCAGATTTTCCACGCAGTCTTCGATGCGAATCGAGTTGTCGCCGAGCTTGCCCGATATTCGGCGGCGCAGCATGAGGTTTGTCCCGAACAGCGCGTTTTCCTCGATCGTGCCTTCGACGCTCCAGACGAACTCGTCGCCGACCCATTCTTCCCGCGCGGACACCTGCGAAGCGGGCGTATGATGCGCTCGCCCATGCAGCCCTTGCGGACCGCCCGGCGTCTCCGAGGGCGATCCCGCATGCGTCAGGCCGCACGTCATCAGCAAGCCGCCCGACGCGGTTCGCAGCCAATTCGCGCCGGAGGCGTCGTAGTAGGCCGGGTGCGCGTCGCCCGCCGCGGATTGCCACGACAGCGGCGCGCCCCACAGCTCGGCGCGCGAGATGTCGAGCCCCTTGGACGGCACGATGTCCAGCGTCAGTCCCGCGCCGGTCGTCACGCGGATCAGCTCGACGCCCGCTTCCTTGCCCTCAGACAGCGTCATGCGCCGCACGCCGCCGATCTGGCTCATGCGTCCGACGCGGGCTTCGATCTCGCGACGCGTCCAATCCTTGCCGTACAGTCTCATTTGACCGCCTCCGCATCCTCATTTACTCGTAATGCCGCTACCCGCAAAGTCTTTCTTTCACCAGGCAAGCCATCTCCCTTAATCCTCGACGATCGGCGGGATCCGGACGACGGCCGGGTCGGTGAACACGTCGAACTCGTCGCGGCTCGTGCTGGAAAATTCGGATACGATCGCGCCTTCCGGCCCGCCCTGGAACCAATGCTTCGTGTTCGGCGGTATCGTATATTGCTCGCCCGGGGTCAGCACGATCTCGTGCCGCACGGTGTAGTGCGCCGCGCTTCGCTCGGGAATGCGCGCCTTCGCTTCCGCTACCGGCTCGCCTTCGACGTACAGGTAGACGAGCCCCCAGCGGCAGCGGAAAGTCTCCATCTTGCCGGTCTCGCCGCCGACGTCGGGATGGAGATGCTCGGGACAGGTCTGATAGGGAAAAAGCGCGAGCTCCTTCGCGCAGTAGCGGTCCGTATTGACGTAGGTGACCAGCTCGAGCCCCTCCGTCTCCAGCTCGCCAAGGCCGAAGCCCGCCACTTCGATGCCGGCGCGCTCCTCCTCCGTCAGCACGATGCCGGCCTTGCGGAATAGCTCGTCGGTGCGCCGCTGCGCCTCGCGAATCTCGCTGCGTCTGATGCTCATCGGTATCGCTCCTCTGAAGGGTTTGTTTGTGTACATAAACACCTGCTGTTGCGCGGCGCAACCGCGTAACTCCGGGCAAAGCAGGGCTGCGAGTGCCAGTTGTGCGGTGAAACCGCATAACTCGGCCGAGGATCGGCTGCGCAGCGCGAGTTGTGCGATAACATCGCATAACTCGGCCTAGGATCGGCTGCGCGACGCCAGTTGCGCGATAACATCGCATAACTCAGCTGAGGACTGGCTGCGCGACGCGAGTTGCGCGATAACATCGCATAACTCGGCCGAGGATCGGCTGCGCGGCGCGAGTTGCGCGATAACATCGCATAACTCGGCCGAGGATCGGCTGCGCGGCGCCAGTTGTGCGATAACATCGCATAACTCAGCTGAGGACTGGCTGCGCGGCGCGAGTTGTGCGATAACATCGCATAACTCGGCCGAGGATCGGCTGCGCGACGCGAGTTGTGCGACAAAATCGCATATCTCGGCCGAGGATCGGCTGCGCGGCGCGAGTTGTGCGATAACATCGCATAACTCGGCCTAGGATCGGCTGCGCGACGCCAGTTGTGCGATAACATCGCATAACTCGGCCGAGGATCGGCTGCGCGACGCCAGTTGTGCGATAACATCGCATAACTCGGCCGAGGATCGGCTGCGCGGCGCGAGTTGTGCGGTGAAATCGCATAACTCGGCCGATCATCGGCTGCGCAGCGCCAGTTGTGCGATATAATCGCATAACTCGGCCTAGGATCGGCTGCGCGACGCGAGTTGCGCGATAACATCGCATAACTCGGCCAAGGATCGGCCGATAAGCGTATTCGCGCCTTATCCCCCAGCCGGACGGCCCAGCCTACAGCGGCTGCGCCAACCTAGCGCGTGCCGCTCCACAGCCCGCTGTCCGCCAGCTGCGTCCAGCCCGGCAGCGCCAGGGCGGGCGTCCGCTGGCGCCAGCCGGCATCGATCCGGCGCTGCAGATCGGCCCAGCGCGGAATGCCGCTGACGGCGTCGGACCGCTCGACGTTGCAGGCGCCCGTGCCCACGGCGCTTAGCAGCGACCGCTCGAGCCTCAGGCCGCTCGCGAGCCCGCCGAGCAGCCCCGCGATCGTGCAGTCGCCGGCGCCGGTCGTGCCTTCGACGTCGACCGCGAAGCACGGCGCGAGCAGCTCGCGCGCCAGCCAGCCGCCGATTGCGTCCGCGCCAGGCGCGCAAGCGCCCATCGCCGCAAGACGCGCGGCATCCGCCGTCGTGCGGACGTACAGTCCGTGCTCGCCCAGCTTGATGCCGGCCACCGCGACGCCAAGGGCGAGCAGCTCCTCGCCCAGCGAAGACAGCAGCGCGCCGTCCGCCAGGCCGAGCAGCTCCTCGCCGCCGCTTCGCGCGGACAGCTCCCGGTACGTATCCGGCCGGAGCATAAACAAAATTTCTTCCAGGCTCGGCAGGAACACGTCGACATGCGGCAGCGCCCCGGCGAGAATCGCGGGCCAATCCGCGCGGCCGGCGTCCGAGGCCGGATCGGGCCTGGCCATGTCGAGCGAGACGGTCGCTCCGGCCGCCTTTGCGCGCGCAAGCAGCCGAATGAGCTCCTCGCCGCCGCGCTCGTACATGCCGCGCATCAGCGGCGGATAGCCGAAATGGAACAGCCGCGTGCCCGCCAGCGCTTCGGGCGCAACGTCGGCGGCGGCGAACGTATCGTTCGTTCCCGTCGCGTGCAGGAAGATGCGATCGATGCCCGGCGGGCTGATGACGATCGTGTAAGAGCTGCTCTCGCCGGCCGACACGATCATGCCGTCGCTCGCGCCGGCGCCGTAGGCGTCAAGACATTCCTTGATCGAGCGGCCGAAGGCGTCGTCCCCGATCTTGCCCATGAGGCGCGCGTCGAAGCCGAGCCGCCGCAAGGCGAGCCCCGTGTTCGCCACGGCCCCGCCCGTCGACAGGCTCGCCGGCCCGATCTCGACCAGCTTGCCCGGCGCCAGCAGTTGGCTTAGGCCTTCGGGATGCGAGGGCAGCGCCGGGATGATATCCAGGCAGATATGCCCGGCGACGACGATGTCCGCTGCGCGGTCGGTCACGTTTTATTCCTCCCAGTCGATCGCGATCGTGTTGCCCGTGCGCTCCGATTCGAGCGCGGCGGTGAAGACGAGATGGCTGGCGGACGCCTCCTCGGGCGTCGCGCAGCGGAACGGCTGGCTCATCCCGGCGCCGCCCTGGCCGACCAACTCGTCGCAGAAGGCCGCCCACATCTGCAGGATCGAATCGGAAAAGCCGAATTCGAAAATGCCGCCCGTAATGGTTCCGTACGCCGATTTGTAAGGCGCGTCGACGACGTGCCAGGCCTGCGCGCCGCCCGGCTCGTAAGGAAGCGAGGCGACCTGCTTCGGATTTTTGGTCGTGAACTCGGCCGAGAAATCCGTCCCTTGAATGCGGATAAACCAGGTGTTGGCATGTCCGGGCGCGATCCGCTTCGTGGACAGCACCATCGGGAACCGCTGGTCGTCCGTCTCGACGTCGCAGGCGAGAATGGCGTTGTCCCACGTCTCGCACGGCACCATGCCGCCCTTGCCGTCCGGACGCTCCGGCACGATCTTCGACAGCAGCGAGCGCACGCGCTTCGGCTTCCATCCGAAGCGAAGCGGGAGATGCAGCACGTGCATGCCAAGATCGCCCATGCAGCCGTATTCGCCGTTGGTGGCGATGCGCCGCTTCCAGTTAATCGGCTTGGTCGGATCGAGGTCGCTCGAGTGCCAGAAGCCCGCCTCCACCTCGATGATGCGGCCGAAGCGGCCCTCGTTCACCCATTTTACAATCTGCTGCGCGCCCGGGTAAAACGGAAATTCCGACGAACAACGCACGATGACGTCCGGGTTCTCCGCAAGCGCCTGCGCGATGGCACTGTTGGCTTCGGCATCGATGCCGAACGGCTTCTCCCCGAGCAGATGCTTGCCCGAACGAATGATGTCGACGTAGATCTGCTGATGCAGGTTATGAGGCACGGCGCAGTATACGGCGTCCACGTCGGGATTCGCAAGCAGTTCGCGGTAATCGCCGTAAGCATGGACGACGCTCGGCACGTTGTCGACGAACCACTCCGTCGCAGCCGGATTGGCGTCGCATACGGCGACGATGCGGGGTTCGAAGCCGACGTCCGTCAGATGGCACCACCTCGCGGCGGCGCTGGCGAACTCCTTGCCCATCAGGCCGCAGCCGATGACGCCGAAACGGATAATGCGCTTGTCCTTCGCCATTATGCCCGGCCTCCCTTCAAAATTGCGAGCGCCTCGTCCGCGGAAGCGCCCTGGTGCACGATCGCCATGAGCGCTGACGTCATGCCGGCCGGGTTCGGATGCTGGATGACGTTGCGGCCGTAGACGATGCCCGCGGCGCCTTGGTTCATCAGCTCGACGGTGCGGGCGACGATCTCTTCGTCGCTCGCGCGGCCGCCGCCGCGGACGAGAACCGGAACGCCGGAAGCGATCTCGATGACCCGGTGATATTCGGACACGTCGTCGCACGGATCGGCCTTAATGACGTCGGCGCCGAGCTCGACCGCCTGACGGACGAGCGGCATGATCTTTTTCAGATCGCCGTCGACCATGTAGCCGCCCTTCGCTTCGTTCGGCAGCATGACGAGCGGCTCGACCATGAGCGGCATGCCGTAGCGCTCGCACGCGACCTTCAGCGCGGTCACGTTGCGCACGCATTGATGGTGCAGCTCAGGCTGCTCCGGCAGCATCAGCAGGTTGACGCACACGGCGACGGCGTCCAGACGAACCGCCTCCTCGATCGCGTCCGCGATCAGCTCGCTGAAAAGGAAGCGCGGCAGAACGCTGCCATAAATATTGGCTGCATCCGTGCGCAGGACGAGACCCGGCTTCTTGCCCGGAAGCGACTGCAGGCGGCGTGCCTGGCCGGTGCTGAGCTGCACGCAGTCGGGACCTGCCTCGACGATCGTGCGGACGGCGGCGTCCATCTCCTCGATGCCCGCCAGAAACGTATGCTCGTTAAAAAAGCCGTGATCGATCGCGACGTCAAAACATTTTCCCTGCGCGCTGAACATCCGGTTCAAGCGATACTTGTGCGACATTTTTGCATCTCCTCTGTTAGACAATGTTATTTTGTAACATAAATTTATCACAATAAACATCATGAGGCTACCATTATATTTTTAAAACGAAACTATTTTTTCGTTTTTAACATTTCAGAAGAAAGTAATGATGAAGAATCATTATGGATTATCTTTTACGTTAAGCCGTATCCGAAACGCCTACCATTGAGCCATCCGACAACCGTTCCCATGGATTCGCGTATCGTCGCCCCCGTCTTTCTTTCGCCGGGACTTTAGTGGAGAAATGTGGAATTACATGCGTTCTTCAGATGCGGAGCGAGGCTGGGAGCCGAAGTGTCGACCTACGTGCATACTTCAAGCGTGGAGCGAGCCTTGGGCCCTGAAGTGTCGACCTACATGCATACTTCAGGCGCGGGGCGAGCCTTGGGCCCTGAAGTGTCGACCTACATGCATACTTCAGGTGCGGGGCGAGACTTCGGCCATGAAGTGTTGACGTACGCGCATACTTCAGGCGCGGAGCGAGACTTGGGCGCCGAAGTATTCATCTAGGTGCATACCCAAAGCGCAGTTTTACAAAAAAAAAGGCCGTTCCGATCATGCCGTTGACATGTCGGGACAGCCTCTCGAAGCCGATTAGGATCTATGCGTTAAAGGGCGCTTGCGATACGGACAGTCTTCACTTGTCCGAGGGCTTGCGACGGTTCTTGTTCATACGGGAGAAGATGACGAAGGCGGCGACGATCATGGCCATGAATCCGACGCTCGACGCCGGCTCGGCTTCCATGCCCAGCAGTATGCAGGCGTTGGTCACGATGCTTCTGACGAGCAGCGCGGTCACGATGAGCAGCACCGGGCGAACGAAGTTGTACTTCCTCAAGAGCGAACCTCCTAGACTGTTTAACTATCATTATATAGGTTCGGCCGCCCGTTCGCACGCCAAGTATCCGATTCGCCGAAAAAACGCTGCGCCCGCCTGTCGCCTCGCCGTTACGACTCGCCGCCGGGAGACGCGATACGCTCGTACAGGTAGTCCACGATATGCATCGCCTTCATGTCGCCGCCGCGGCCGTGTTTGTCGATGCCCAGCTTCATCTGCAGCAGGCAGCCCGGATTGCTGGTCAGCAGATACTGCGCACCCGTCGCATTGGCGTGCTCCATCTTGTGTTCGAGGATCTGGCCCGCCATCTCTGGCTGCGTGACATTGTAAATGCCGGCCGAGCCGCAGCAGCGGTCGGACTCCCGCATCTCGCAAAATTGAGCGCCGGCCACCGACTTCATGAGCTTGCGAGGCGCGGTAGAGCCCTTCATGACGTTGCGCAGGTGACAGGAGTCCTGGTACGTGATCGTCGCCGAAGCCCCAGTCGCCCCAACTGCCGCGGACACCGCGCCATCGGCAGCCGTTTCCGCAAAAGCGGGCACGCGCCCTTTTTCAACGAGGATCGTGCTGATATCGACGACGCGCTTCGCGAACCAGGCCGCGTCGGCCGCCCAGGACGCATCCTCGTGCAGCAGGTGATCGTATTCGACGAGCAGGGCGCCGCAGCCCCCCCGCGTTGCTGACGATATAGTCGACGCCGGCGTCCTTGAACGCTTTGACGTTGACGCGCGCCAGCTCCCGCGCCTGGTCCATCTCGCCGCTGTGCGCATGAAGCGCGCCGCAGCAGCCCTGCGTCTTGGGGATCACGACGTCGAATCCCGCCTCGGACAGCAGCTTCACCGTGTTCACGTTGGTGTCGGCGAACAGTACGTCCATGATGCAGCCGCGGAACAAAGCGACCGTACCGATCCGCTCGCCCTTGGCCGGGTAGCGCTCGCCGATCCGTTCGACGACGCCCTTGGACGCCGCTTCCGGCAAGATCTGCTCCATCTCCCGCATATGGGCGGGAAACAGCTTCATGACGCCCGCGCCGCGCGCGATCTTTTGCAGGCCGGACTTCTGGTACAGCCGGAGCGACTTGCCCAGCAGCTTCATGCGGTTCTGATGCGGGAATACGCCGCGGAAAAACAGCTTGCGCGTCCCGCTGACGACGGCGCCGTGATGCGCGTGATCCTCGATCGCGTCGCGCGTTTGCTCGATGAGCTGGCCGTACTTGACGTCGGCCGGACAGACCGGCTCGCACGCGCGGCAAGCCGAGACAGTGGTTCATCTGATCCTCGAACGCCTGATCGGGCTCCATCACGCCGTCGACGACCGCCTTCATGAGCGCGATCCGGCCGCGCGGCGATTCGGGCTCGACGCCCGTCTCGCGGAAGGTCGGACAAGCCGGCAGGCAGAAGCCGCAGCGCATGCAGTTGGTCAGCTGATCGTAATCGAGCTTCTTCAGCATCGTGCGCGCGAGCGGGTTGGCATGCTCGATGTCAGGCTTGCCGAAGGTTTGACTACTCATGATGCAGCACCACCCTTTTTCTCGTCTCCTTGGCGAACAGCTTGCCCGGGTTCAGCAGCCTGTGCGGATCGAACGCCTGCTTGATGCCCTTCATCATGTCCAGGCCCGCGGATCCGACCTTCCACTCGAGATAAGGCGCCTTCACGATGCCGACGCCGTGCTCGCCCGTGATCGTGCCGCCAAGCTCGATGGACGCTTCGAAAATTTCCGCGAACGCCTGCTCGACCCGGTGCACTTCGTCATGGTCGCGCGCGTCGGTCGTCGCCGTCGGATGCAGATTGCCGTCGCCGGCGTGGCCGAACGTCGCGATCGTGACATTGTACTTGCGCGCGATCTCGTTGATGCGCAGCACCATGTCCGCGATCTTCGAGCGCGGCACGGTCGCGTCCTCGAGGATCGTCGTCGGACGCAGACGCGCGAGCGCCGTGAACGCGCTCCGCCGGGCGGTCAGCAGCCGCTCCGCCTCCTCGCGGTCGGCGGCGACTTGTACCCGGTCCGCGCGCTCCGCGATGCAGATCTCCTCGATCAGGGCGATATCCCGCTCCACCGCTTCGGGATCGCCGTCCTGCTCGATGAGGAGGATCGCTTCCATGTCGAGCGGCAGGCCCAGCTTGGCGAAGTCGTCGACGACGCGGATCGTCGGATTGTCCATGAATTCGAGCGTCGCCGGAATGATCCGCGCTTCGATGATGCGCGACACGGTGCGCGCCGCGCCGTACAGGTCGCGGTACATCGCGAGCATCGTCTTCTTGGCGCGCGGCGGCGGGACGAGCTTCAGCGTCGCTTCGGTGATGATGGCGAGCGTGCCCTCCGAACCGACCAGCAGCTTGGTCAAGTCGTAGCCGGCCACGTCCTTCATCAGCTTGCCGCCCGTACGGATGATCTCGCCGCTCGCGAGCACGGCTTCGAGGCCGATGACGTAGTCCTTGGTCGTGCCGTACTTCAGCCCGCGCAGGCCGCCGGAGCACTCCGCGATGTTGCCCCCCGATCGTCGAGATGCGCATGCTGCTCGGATCGGGCGGATAGAAGAGCCCGAGCGACTCGATATGCGCGATGAATTCGGCCGTGATCAGGCCCGGCTGCACGGTCGCCGTCAGATTTTCGAGATCGACCTCGAGAATGCGGTTCATGCGGTGCATGACCATGACGATGCCGCCCTCGAGCGGAACCGTGCCGCCGCACAGGTTCGATCCGGAGCCTCTGCTGACCAGCGGCACGCGGTGCTCGGCAAGAACCTTCATGACAGCCGATACTTCGGCGGTCGAGGCCGGGTAGACGACGCCGTCGGGCAGCGCCTGCAGCATCGGCGTTCCGTCGTAGGAATGCGCGACGCGGGCCTCCATATCCTCTCTATAGTAACGATCGCCGACAATGGCTCGCAGTTTGGACGCAAGCGCCGTTTCCGCCATGTTACGTTCACCCCTAATTGTTCAGGTCATCTGATGACTTTAATTGTACCGGGAAAGGACCGATTCGTAAATCCCCAATTATGCCGCAGCCGACGATTGTGCGCGAAGAAGCTCCGAAGAAGACTCCTATGTCAAAGCTTGCGCGTATTCCAAAGCTTGCACATACTTCAAAGCATGCGTGTATGCCCAAACTTGCGCATATGTCAGAGCTTGCGTGTATGCCAAAGCTTGCGCATTTCTCAAAGCTTGCTCTGATGCCCATGCCTGCGCGTCGCCCCCCCTTCGCTTCGACCAACGCGACCGTTCGCCCCGCTCGGCGCGATTTCCCGCTGCGCGGTTGGGTACGGGCGGCCGAGTCTGGGTAATCTTAGATAAGAAAGCGCCAAGGAGGGATTGCCATGATACGCAAAGACGGAGACGTCGAGTCCTATACCGAAGCTTCTTCCCCGACGCCGCCAGGCAAGGAAGATCTAGTCGCGACGGATATGCTGAACGACGCCGTGGAGGAAATGGTCGATTCGGTCGAGGAGACGTTCACGGACCACAAATCCGCCGAGGAAAACAAGAGACCTCCGGGGGAAAACCAATAAGGTTCCGGGCAAAACAACCCAGCTTCGAGCGAGCCGCGGCCTTCGGCCGCGGTTTTTTCGTGGCCGCCGCCCGGCCAAGGCCGGCCGCGTCCCTGCCGTCGACATCTTGCGCGGTCGACCTTCGCAAGACATTTGCTTTTAAATGCATTATGCTAATAACTAACAATCGCGAGGCAAGGAGCGGCAGGCATGCGACCGACCAAGATCGAGACGCAAAAAGGACATGAGATCGTGTCGCGCGACATTAGGCGGCAGCTGGAGAGCGGCGAGCTGGCCCCCGGGCAACGGCTCCCTTCGCTCGAGAAGCTGGCCGAAGCTTACGGCGTCGGCCGTTCGACCATTCGCGAGGCGATCAGCGCGCTCAAGGCGATGGGCTGGCTGGACGTCCGCCACGGCGGCGGGACGTACGCGGCGAAGACGCTGCCGCAAGCTTCCGCGGCCGGACTTCTGGACTTGTCCCATGGCGCCGAGGCCGTAATGGAGATTCTGGAGGTACGCAAAATTTTGGAGCGGGGGACGGCTGAGCTAGCCGCGTTGAAGCGGGAGGAAGTCGATCTGGCCAGGCTGCGAGCGATTCTGGCGAGGATGGCGACCGCGCTCGAGGACGACGACGCCTCCGGCGGCGAACGCGCCGATCTGGAGTTTCACCAGGCGATCGCATCCGCTTCCGGCAATCCGGTCCTTAATCAGTTGATGGATTCGATCTCGCAGCGGCTGTCGGAGACGATCGGCCGGACGCGGGAGCTGTGGTTCTATCAGGAGGAGGCCGAAGCCTCCCGTCTGCTGGACGAGCATCGGGGCATCTACGAGGCGATCGCGGCGCGCGACGCGGCCGGGGCTTCCGAGCGGATCGGGCTGCATCTGGCGAAGGTGGAGAAGGTGCTGCAGGAGGCGCTTGGCCGGAGCGCGCAAGATGGAACCGCCGCAAACCAAAAGGAGGAATAACGATGGACCTGGGATTGAAAGGCAAGACCGCGATCGTTACCGGCGGAAGCAAAGGGATCGGACTTCATACGGCGCTGCTGCTGGCGGAAGAAGGCGCGAACGTCGTTATCGTCGCCCGCGGGGCGGACGATCTGGAGAAGGCAGAAGCGCTTATCCAGGAAAAAACGGGGCATGCGCCGCTCGCGATCGTCGCCGACGTAACGA
This sequence comes from Cohnella rhizosphaerae, assembly GCF_029525575.1. Classification (GTDB taxonomy): domain Bacteria; phylum Bacillota; class Bacilli; order Paenibacillales; family Paenibacillaceae; genus Cohnella; species Cohnella rhizosphaerae. Next base: position 421,931 of record NZ_JAPDIA010000009.1, on the reverse strand, counting down.
GCGACAGCGACGTGGAATATGCCGTCGTCAAGGCGGCGGAGCGGTTTGGCGGCATCGATATTCTGGTCAACAACGCGGGCACGTCCAACGCAGCCCCTTTCGAAAAGGTCGAGCCCGGCGTCTGGCGCGACGACCTGGACCTGAAGCTGTTCGGCGCGATCCGCTTCACGCAGTCCGCGCTGCCTTACCTCAAGCGCAGCGGCGCGGGCGCCATCGTCAACGTCACCGCCGCCTTCGCCAAGACGCCGGGCGCTTCCTCGCTGCCGACCTCGGTCAGCCGCGCAGCCGGTCTGGCGCTGACCAAGGCGCTAAGCCGCGACCTGGCGGCGGACGGCATCCGCGTCAACACCGTCTGCATCGGGCTCATCCGCAGCGGCCAGCTCGAGGCGCGGTGGCGGCGCGAAGCGCCGGACGTGCCCTGGGAGCAATATGCGCGCGATCCGAAGCACAACATCCCGCTCGGCCGCATCGGCGATACCGAAGAAGCGGCGCGGGTCATCACGTTTCTCGTCTCCGGCGCGGCTTCTTACGTGTCGGGCACCGCGGTCAATATCGACGGCGGTTCTGCGCCGGCGCTGTAGGCAACAGGCGAAAAGGGGCTGCCCTGCGGGTCGATAGGACCGGGGCTGCCCCTATTTTCGTTCATTCGTTCGGCCCGCGCCTCGCGCGGCGAACCGCGCGACTTGAGGTCGACGGCTTACGCGCCGCAGCGAAAGACGAAACTTGAACCTTGTTCCGATGCTTGGCGGTCTCTTCCATTTTCCCGTACGTATCTACCAGGCCGTGTAGCCGCCGTCGATCGTAAAAACGCTCCCGGTCGCGAAGGACGACGCATCCGACGCCAGATAGACGGCAATGCCGCCCAACTCGTCCGGCGTACCGGGCCTGCCCATCGGCGTCATCGACATCCACCGGTCGATCATGTCGCCTCCCCCTTCGAAAAAAGGGCGAGTCAGCTCGGTTTTCATATACCCCGGCGCGATCGCGTTCACCCGGATTCCGTGCGGCGCCCACTCGGAAGCGAGGCTTTTGGTAAGCCCGATGACCGCAGCCTTCGACGCGTTGTACGCGCTCTGGCATTGCGGCGTATTGACGATTAGACCGGACATGGAGGAGATGTTGATGATCGACCCTTTGCGCTGACGGATCATGGCGCGTCCCGCCGACTGGGACATCAGGAAGACGCCATTCACGTTAACGTTCATGACGGCGGACCAGTCCGCGTACGACATGTCCTCCGCAGGCACATGCTTGACGATGCCCGCGTTGTTGATCAGGCAATCCAGCCTGCCCCCCGCTCCAATCCAGCACCTGCCGCACGACCGCCTCCGCGTCCTCCGGCCGGGTGACGTCGCCCCGAAGGCCGATCGCCCGCACGTCAAGGCGGGCGGAGATGTCCTCCGCTGCCTGTTCAGCCGCGGCCCCGTCCAGATCCATCACCGCGATCGCCGAGCCCAGCTCCGCCAACGCTTCCGCCATGGCCCGGCCGAGCCCGACCGCGCCGCCGGTGACGAGCGCATATCTTCCGCTCAGATCGAATCTGCTTGCTCTCATCCTTTTCCCCCCATTCGTAAATTCAGTCCGGCCCGACCGCCCCGGGCGGCACTGCCGGCTGTCAGATCTTCCGAGGCGCAATATGCGCAGTGTCTGCCGCCGCCGATCACGCCTTAACCGTTCCGGACAAACCGACTGGATTCCCGCGTCACCAACGCCGGCGTCAGCCTTACCGTCCGCTGGTCCGAGTCCTCCCCCTGCAGCCGTTCCATCAGCACCTGCGCGGCCTGCCGGCCGATCTCCTCCTGCTGCATCGCGACCGACGTCAGCTTGGGATACACGCGCGAAGCGATGTCCAGATTGTCCATGCCGACGACGGCGATGTCGGCAGGGATGCGAAGGCCGGCCTCTTCGCAGGCCTCCATAATGCCGATCGCCATCAGATCGTTGGCGGCGACGATCGCCTCCGGCCGCTCTGCGCCCGACAGCCACTGCCGCGCGATCGCGTACCCGCCCTTCTCCGTATAGTCGGATTCCGCCACGAAGCCTTCCTCGATCTCCAGCCCGGCCTCCTCCATCGCCGCCCGGTAGCCGCTGAACCGCTGATAGCCCGTCTGCTGGCTCAGGCTGCCGCCAAGGTACCCGATCCTTTTCGCCCCCCTGGCCGATCAGATGCGCCGTCGCCATCCGTACGCCCTCGTACGTATCCACGTACACGTAGTCGAAGCGGTCCCGGCCGTGCGGGGACGTGTAGTTATTCGTAAGCACGACGGGAACGCCGAGCTTGTTGATCTCCCCGATGTTGTCCTCGCAGAAGTTGAAGGAGACGAGGATCATGCCGTCCGCGACCTTCTCCCGCAAGTTCTGGATCGCCTTCAGTTCTTCGCGCAGGCTGTTTTTCGTGTAGATCAGAATCATCAGGTAGCCGTAAGCCTCGAGTACCTGATTGATTCCGTTGATCATATCGAAGTAGAAGGGGTTGCAGATATCGGGCACGGCGAAAATAATTTTGTTCGTGCGTCCCATTTTGAGCATCTTGGCCGCATTGTCCGGCGCATAATTCAATTCCTTGGCCACGGCCAGAATTCTGGCCTTCGTCTTTTTTGCCGCAGTAGCCTCTCCCCGACAGCGCGCGGGATACGGTGGACGGCGACATTCCGACCCGATCCGCGATATGGTAGATCGTATTTTTGTCCATCTGCCCCTCCGATTCGGTCGCCGCTATTGCCCGCGCGACCGCGGCCCGGCACTCAGGGCGGTGCGGGAGGCGCTATTGCCCGCGCGCCCGGCCTGACGGCCGCATAGCGGTATTTTCTTTTAAGTGTAAGGCACGCGAATCGAATATGCAATCGATTACACACTGTTGTTTATGGAAAAAATCGCGTCCGCGGCCTTTTGTTTTTCGCATTGGCGCTTAGCGGACGGACTGAGGCGACGTTATTCATGTTCCTGACTCTTTTTGCGGCCCGCTCGCGGACCCAGGCGCCGTTATTGCGGTTTTTCCGGCCTTTTTTATGCCTTTATTCGGGCAGATAACGTCGTTCCGGTCCGAAAGGATCGCCGGTGGACCGGTTTTTATGAATATAGCGCCCCCTGTGTCCGGTGCCCTGCCTGACTCGCATCCAACCGCTGCTCGGCGAATATCCGAAATTGGTTTTGCGTGAAACATCTTTGAAAAAGGGCCGTCCCGCGGTCGCGCAGGAACAGCCCTTTCGTATGAGAAGCCGCATCGGCAGGCTTTGCCCGCCCTCCGGCTAAATAACCTCGCGCTCGTCGTTGCCCGGCAGCTGCGGATGCGGCGCATGCGGCTCGGACTGGTACCAGAACGCGGTGGAGGCGATGTCGCTCCGCTGCGGCAGGTAGCGATGTCCGGAGCGCCAGCCGAGGTCCTGGATGGTCACGCGCAAATCGTCCTCGAAGCGGATCGGGTCCATCACGTGCCAGCGGTACATGCCGAACCGCTGCTGGCTCTGGTACAGGCCGTCCGGCTTGATGACCTGATGCATGCCGAGATAAGCCGTCGAATACGTGCGATACGTGCCGTTGGGCTGCTCCCAGTTCCAGGCGCCGCCGAAGTAATCCTCCGTACCGGTGCCGCAGATCGTCGGAAACTCGCTGTCGCCGTCCATGTAGAACTTGATCTCGCCTTCGCCCCACCAACCCGTGTTGTTCACTTGCCAGGCCAGATAAGTGCCGACATAATGGCCTTTGCCCTTCACGCCGTCCAGGATCGTATGCACGTCCTTGTACGCGACCGGGTTGCTGCGCCGCCACTGCGCGTGGAAGTAGGCGGCATCGGCCGGCACTTCCGTCAGCGTGTAGTCGATCTGGTAGTAGAGCGCCGCTTTATCTTCATTTTTGTTTTCCATCGTGAAGCGGGCGGACTTGCGGAACGGCATCTGCCAGTAGCTGTTGAAGCCGCCGGCCGGGTTGACCGCGATCGGCAGCGAATTGACGTCGGCGCGCTCCTGCCAGCCGTTGCAGAAAAAGTCGCATACCGGCACCTCGACGGACGGCTGCTCTTCGTCGTCCCAATAAATGCGGAAGATCATGTTGCGCCACTGCTTTGGAAAGCAGGTCATCCAGATGTGCTGAACGTTGCCCGGTCCGGCGATCTCGCCCATGACGAACTCGACGTTCGGCTCGATCATGACGGAGGGCGATACTTTCCAACCGATGCCCAGATCGCGCGCGCAGCCCTCGCCCGTTCCGGTCGTCGCCATCGCGCCCTTGCCTTTTTTCTCCGGTAAAATTCTCGGGGCTGATCGATCTCGTCACTGCGTTCGACAGGCGCGCCAGATTGCCGAGTCCAAGATTCAAGCCGTTGAATTCGATCGTCATTTTGTCGGGTCTCCTTTAAGTTGAAAAAAGAATTAGAGCGCGATGCCGTATTTTTGCTTCAATGCGTCGCCAAGACGATCGCGAATGCGCAGGTACGCCTCCGCCGCCGCGCCGTTGCCCCAGTCGAAAATCGTGAATCTGCCCATCCCGAGGCCGTCCGGTCCCGTCTCGCCGCCATGTCCGTAGTTTTCCATCATAAATCCGTAGTCTTCCTCGCCGAAAAAGGGAAATGCCGCCTCCCACTGCCGCTTCGTCTTCGGATTCTCGGGGGCGTACATCATGACGAACGACGCCTTGAGCGCCGCGATGCCCCGCTCGACGTATTCCTCGCGCTCCAGCTCGAGACCGTAGAGGAGGATCAGCTCCGCGAACAGGCTCTGGCGGGCGTCGTTCCACTCGCCGTCGGCGTTCATGACGCCGAAGCCGCCAAGCGCCTCCACGTAAATATAAGGCGGCTGCCAGGACGCCTGCGTCATGAGCAGCTCGTCCAGACAGCGCTCGCCGGCGGCCAGATAGCGACGCTCACCGGTCGCCTTGTAGCAGGCGTACAGCGCATCGGCCGTCCAGAACATCGACAGATTGCACTGCTTGTACATGCCGTTGCGCGCGACCTGCCGTCCCGGCAAGTCCTCGGCACCGTAGGTGCAGCAGGACCAGTACGTCTCGAAGTCCTCCCAGCGGCCGGTGGGCACGATGTCGGCGAGCACGGCATTCATCGCTTTGACGGCCGCCGCTTTATAACGAGGGTCCGGCTCCGTCCGGTACAGCGCCAGGAGGAAGGCGACCGACACCGACGTCTCCGGCGACTGCGCGAGCTCCGGAAGCGGGCGCAGCGTCTCCTGATCCAGCCAGGCCGGGAAAAAGCCGTCTTCGTCCTGCGCCCCAAGCAGCGCTTCCGCGTACGATCGCGCGTAGGCAAGCAGACGCTCGTCGCGCTCCAGCTCCTCGTGCCAGCGCAGCATCATGAGGGCAGTCCAGCTCATATCGAGGATATGGTACGGCGCTTCGCGGAACGTGCCGCCCGCGGTCCAGGCGCGCTGCGGGTTGCGGTTCGAATTGCCCCAGAACGCCTCGTCCCATCCCTTCGAGCGGTTCACCTCGATGCCGTCGACGAGGACCCGCTCCATCTCGGTCGCGATAACCGCAGGGAACCATCCGCCGCGCTGAGGCGCGGACAGCGCCAGCTCCTTGGCGAGCCGCGCCCGCCGCAGCAGCGCATCGTCCCCCGTCTCTCTAGCGCGCCTGTACATCCCCTGCGCAGATCTGAGCGAGCTGAACCACGCCTGGTTCCAGATTGAGCGCGGCTCGCGCTCGTCATACGGTCCCGCATAGTTCGGGCTCTGGCTCGCGTCGACGATAAATACGCATGCGCCCACCCGCTTTCCGTCCAGATCGAACTCTTGCCAGACGGCGTGCTGCCAGTGCTTGAACGCCCAGTCGTAGACGCGCTCGACATAGCGACCCGGCGGCGCCGTTTCCGGTGCGCCGGCGCGGTAGGCCGGACCGCCCCATCGGCGCCAGAGGAAGTCCAGCGCGGGCCGCCACGGATTCGCCGCGACGCCGGCATCGTCGAACGCCATCAAGTAAAATCCGATCCGCACCGAGCCCGCGGGATAACAGGCGCCGGGACGGCGGACGAACAGCACGTGCTCCTCCGGCCGGCTCTCGCTCATGCCAAGCGTCAGGACATTGCGCTGCGCGTCGAGATCCATATACCATCTCGCCGGACTGTCCGCCGTCAGCAGGTCAAGGTCGGGGATCAGAATCAGCGTACGTTCGCCTTCCTGCGCGATCAGCGCCGGCGAGCGGAAGCAATGCTGGTCCATGACATGCCGGTCGGTCGGCGCCAGATGCGGCGCCCAATGGAAGGCCGGCGCGAAGGCCGGCGTCAGGCGCAGCTGCCAGTCATCCTGGCGAACCTCCGCGTCCAGTTCAAAGGTTACGGTGCAGCGGAATAGATGGTCGCTCAGCCGGGCGAGCGCCACGACCGGCTCCTTGCCGCCTAACCGGTCGATATGCAGCTGCGAGACGAACGATTCCGGAAGACCTTTCATCGGGAATGCCTCCTTGCCGGCGGCCAATCGAAGAGTGGCGACGCTAGGGGCGCCGCCGCTCGTTGCCGCCGTCGCGACTTCATTTTATAATTGAATTTGCTTTGGATATAACGCTTACACAGCCGATCTTATCAGAAGATGACGGCATTCGCTTTATATAGGCTTGTTATAACTTATCCAAAATTGCTTTTTCGGAGGAATGTGATGGACCACTTCGCGGAAGCGCGCAGACGACTGCTGCTGCGACTCTCTCCCCATGTACGCGTGGCGCTGGACCACCGGGAGCCCCGGATGCGGCTGAAGCCGCGCATCATTTTCGACTACGAGCTGCTCTATATGGAAAAAGGGGCGTTGACGCTCCGCATCGAGCGCGACGTCCATACGGTCGTTCCCGGCGACATCGTGCTGTTCAAGCCAGGCAAAGAGCATGAAATTATCGGATCGTCCGGCGAATGCCGCATGCCTCACATTCACTTCGACCTCGTTTACGACGAAGACGCCGAAGCCGTGCCGGTCAACTTCAAGCCGCTGAAAGAGTGCTCAGAAGAAGAGCGCCGGCTCATTCGCCCCGACCCGCTCGGAGACGCGCTGCTCATGCCCGACATTGTGCGAATAGGCAATCATGCAGAGATCCACCGCCAGCTGCTCCATTTGATCCACGCCTACGACCGGCGGGACGAAGCCTTTATCGTGCTGCAAAAATCGCTGGTTCTCTCGATCCTCCATCAGTTGATCAAGGGATTGGAGGCCGAACAGAACGCCCGTCTGACGCTGCACGAAAAAACGCTCGAACAGACCGTGACCCACATCGTCGATAACTATAATCGCGTCGTCGGTCTGGACGAGCTGTCTCGAATCGCTTGCCTGAGCGTGTACCATTTCTCGCGGCTGTTCAAAGAAAAGTACGGGTTGTCGCCTCACCAATTCCAGATTCGCAGGCGTATCGAGAAGGCCAAGGAATATATGCTATACAGCCGCCGTTCGCTCACCTCGATCGCGGAGGAAGTCGGCTACGGCAGCGTCTATGCGTTCAGCAAAGCCTTCAAGCAAGCCGAAGGCCTCTCGCCGCGCCAGTTCGTCCGCGCGTTCGCGGGGAATTAGCGGTCGCGGGAGCTGGCCCGCGGCCGCCGCTTGGCGGGCGATGCGCAGCGGCGCGGGAGCGGGCTTCGCCTGCGGCGCAGGACGCCGCGCAGGGCCGCGGCCAAGTGCTGTCGTAGAGCAGCACCATGCACCGCCTCGCGCAGGGCCGCGGCCGAGTGCTGTCGTACGACAGCACCATTCACCGCGCCGCGCAGGACCGCGGCCAAGTGCTGTCGTACGACAGCACCATGTACCGCGTCGCGCAGGACCGCGGCCAAGTGCTGTCGTACGACAGCACCATGCACCGCGCCGCGCAGGGCCGCGGCCAAGTGCTGTCATACGACAGCACCATGCACGGCTTCGCGCAGGACCGCGGCCGAGTGCTGTCGTACGACACCACCATGCGCGGCTTCGCGCCGGGCCGCGGCCACGTGCTGTCGTACGACAGCACCATGCACCGCGTCGCGCAGGACCGCGGCCAAGTGCTGTCGTACAACAGTACCATGCACCGCCTCGCGCAGGGCCATGGCCAAGTGCCGTCGTAGAGCAGCACCATGCACGACGTAGCGCCGGGCAGCGGCCAAGTGCTGTCGTACGACAGCACCATGCGCGGCGCCGCGCAGGACCGCGGCCAAGTGCTGTCGTACGACAGCACCATGCACCGCCTCGCGCAGGACCGCGGCCAAGTGCTGTCGTACGACAGCACCATGCACGGCGCCGCGCAGGACCGCGGCCAAGTGCTGTCGTACGACAGCACCATGCACCGCCTCGCGCAGGGCCGCGGCCAAGTGCTGTCGTACGACAGCACCATGCACGGCGTCGCGCAGGGCCGCGGCCAAGTGCTGTCGTACGACAGCACCATGCACGGCGTCGCGCAGGGCCGCGGCCAAGTGCTGTCGTACGACAGCACCATGCACCGCGTAGCGCCGGGCCGCGGCCAAGTGCTGTCGTACGACAGCACCATGCACGGCGGCGCGCAGGGCCGCGGCCAAGTGCTGTCGTAGAGCAGCACCATGCACGGCGTCGCGCAGGGCCGCGGCCAAGTGCTGTCGTACGACAGCACCATGCACGGCGTCGCGCAGGACCGCGGCCAAGTGCTGTCGTACGACAGCACCATGCACCGTGCCGCGCAGGACCGCGGTTGGGTGCTGGCTTGCGCGGGCCAAGTGTAGATCTACGTCCTCACTTCCTGCTCGTCAGTAGCTTGCGCGGGCCAAGTGTAGATCTACGTCCTCACTTCCTGCTCGTCAGTAGCTTGCATGGGCCAAGTGTAGATCTACGTCCTCACTTCCTGCTCGTCAGTAGCTTGCATGGGCCAAGTGTGGATCTACGTCCACACTTCCTGCTCGTCAGTAGCTTGCGCGGGCCAAGTGTAGAACTACGTCCTCACTTCCTGCTCGTCAGTAGCTTGCATGGGCCAAGTGTGGATCTACGTCCACAATTCCTGCTCGTCGGTAGCGTGCTCGGGCCAAGTGTGGATCTACGTCGACAGTTGACTTCTTGGCGTGTTTTCGCAAGCTCACACGGCAACCGCTTGGATCAACGCGGGGCCAGCAGCCGGTAAATGACAGCGGCGGCCTGCGCGCGCGTCGTCTCCGCCCGGGGCGCGAAGGTACCGTCGGTGAAGCCGTTGATCAGGCCTGCCTGCACCAGATCGTTGACGGCCCCGGCAGCGTAGCCGGAGATGTTCGACTCGTCCGTGAACGATACGGGGAGCGCCGCCATAAGGCCGCGGCCCTTCCATCCCTTCAGCGCCGTTGTCCGCGACAGCATCACGGCCATATCTTCGCGCGTGATCGTATCGCCGGCGCCAAACGTGCCGTCGCCTCTGCCCTGCGCGATGCCGAGCTTTGCGCCGGCTGCCACGGCGCCGTAGTACCAGGAGTCTGTCGCAACGTCTCTGAAGTCGGCCGTGGCCGACGCATCCTTCAGGTCCAGCGCGTTCAGCAGCAGCTGCAAAAACTCGGCGCGCGTAACCGCCCGGCCCGGCTCGAACCGTTCGCCTCCCGTGCCGCCGATGATCTGCCTGGCGGTCAGCGATTCGATCATCTCCTGCGCCCAAGCGGCGCCGGCGAGATCGGAGAAAGCAACGTCCGCGTAGCCGACCGCATAGCGGCTGAAATGCTGTGGCTCGAACACGATCGTCCCCGATACCGCGTCGTACGCCGTTCTTTTCACCGGCTGAAGCTTGCCGTCGTCCCCAACAAAGTAAATCACGAGCTTCCCGGGCCGCTCTCCAGCCGTCGGCGCGTAGTCGAGCGCCACGCGCACTGCGCCCGAAGAGCCGAATGAGGCCGGATTCGCGCCATCCACGGCCAGACCCAACTCGTAGACCGGGCGGTCGCCAATCCTCTCGCGGGACTCTGCCGGCAGTGCGGCGACATCCGCCTTCGCGATTGTCAGCTCCAGTCGCTTCGCATCCTTCGCGAGCACCCCGGCCGAAACGTCCGTGCGCAGCATGACGGACGCACCTCCAGCGTCGACTTCGACCTCGCCCACGCCCGCATCAACAATATCCGCCAGCGGCAACTGAACCTTGATCGAACGTATTGCACGTGCCAGACTTGTCGAGTCCTCCGTCCCTGAAGCACCCGTCGAGCCTGCCAAGCTTGTCGAACCAGCCATCCCTGTCGAGCTTGTCGCACCAGCCGCGCCAGCCGTCCCTGTCGAGCTTGTCGCACCAGCCGCGCCTGCCATCCCTGTCGAACTTGCCGTCTCTGCCCCAACGTCGATCTTGATCCGCAACCGCCCGTCCTTGACGCCTGCGATAGCCCGCTTGATCACATCCGCGCTCAAGCCGACGACGACATTGCCTTCGGCATCCGGCCTCGCCTTCACGGCAATCGTGCCGTCCGTCACCTGCGGAGTCCCTCCGTCAGGCGCCGTGCCGCCGTTCGCACCGCCCGGATTGCCGCCGACGCCGCCCGGGTCCGAGGATACCGTCGATACGCTCGCGCTCAGGCCTTCGCTCCATTTGCCCGCCTCGTTGATCGCCTTCACCGTAAACGAATAGCTCGTGCCGGCGGTCAAACCCGTCACCTGATAGACGGTCGACGACACGCTCGTCTCTCCGATCAGCGAATCTCCGCCGTATACCGCGTAGGCGACGGTCGGCGATTCGCCCGATGCCGCAGGCCAGCTCAGCTTAAGGCCCGTCTGTCCGATCTCCGACGCGGTCAGCGCCGCGCCTTCCGGCCACTGCGGCGCCGCCGGACCGACGGCCGGCTTCACCGAGACGACCGCGATCGCCGTATAGCCGCCAAGCGCGGTCGTCGCCGTGACGATCGCCGTGCCTTCGGAGACGCCGCGCACTTCGCCGGCTGCCGATACCGTCGCGACAGCCGGACGGTGCGACGTCCAGACGACGCGCTTGTCGTCGGCGTCTTCCGGCGAGACCGCGGCCGTCAACGTCGCCGTACTGCCGACCTCAAGCGCCAGCTCCTCCCGGTCCAGGCCGATGCCCTCCGGCAGCACAGGATCAAGCACCGTCGCCGTACGAACGGCAGCGCCCGTATTGCGCTCCGCGTCGGCCGCGCTGTACGTCAGCGTATACGTGCCGGACTTGCCAGTATCCACGCTGCCCGTCACGACGATCCTTCGCGAGATATCTCCGTCGATGTCATCGATCGCCTTCGCGCCCGGATCCGTGAACGTACCGCCCAGCTTGAGCGTCACCTCCGCTTCGCCGTTCAGCGTCACGACCGGCGCGACGTCGTCGACCGCCACCAGGCTGTAGTCGTCCAGCTGAATCCACGTATCGCCGTTCGGCCAATCGCCGGTATACACCGTCACGGATGTATGGTCGCCCGAATCGAACGTCACCGTCTGCTTTGTATAGTCGTCCAGCCGGCCGAACTTCACCTCGCTGAGCGGCGTCGCGCCAGTGCCTCCCCCGAACGCCGAAGTAGCCGTCCTGATTGCTCGGTCCGGTCTTGATAAAGCCGGTCAGCTTGTACTTCGTATGCGGCTGGACGGCGACGACCTGCTTGATCGCGTTCCATCCGGCGTTCATGCGCAGCCATACGTTATTGGCGCCGCTGCGGGACAAGCCGCCGTTGCGATCCACGCCGCCGTTGCCGCTCTCCAGCGCCCACGGCGCCGAGATCGTGCCGGACGTTTGATCCTCGAAGTTCGGGTCTGCGATCAGATTGCGCGCGGGACTGCCGAGCTCGAGCGTAGCATGCATTAGAAATACGTTGTACGGCTGCCATTGCGACATGAGGAAATAGAGATCCTTGCCCTGCAGACTCCAGGGGTGGATGAACGCGCCGTAGAGCGCGGGGTATTCCTCCCCCCGTGGCGATCTCGGATTCGCCGGACCAGCCGCCCGTCAGCTCCGAGGAGCTGCGGAGCGCGATCGCCGCGCGATCCTCGTTGAGATACGTCATGATGTATTTATCGTAATAAGCGTTGTAGGCGACGGACAGCTCGCCTGCCGGCGCGTCGACGATCCGGACCGCCGCCGTCTCGTCGTTCGCCGTCCAATCCGTGCCGTTCCAATATTCGTAGGATGCCTTCGTCAGGATGTCCGCTTCGGGCACGCGGGAGAGATAGATGCCGCCGAACCGCCCGGTCGGCGTCCCGAACATATAGACGTAGCCGCCGTCCTTCAGATAGGCCGACTGCGCGAACTTGCTGCCGGAATCCCACTTGACGCCCGACTTCGTCCAGGTCTGGCCGTCGTCGTCGGAGTAGGCAATCTCGCTGAAGTTGGTCGTCCAGCGGCCGGCCGCGCCCCACGCTTTGATCTGCATGTATTCGATATAATGCCTGTTGCCTACCGTGACGCCCGCTGCCGGAATCGCCGTAAAATCGCCGTTGCCGCTCGTGTCGTGCGCAGATCCGATGATCTCCTTGGCATAGCCGGGCATTGCCGGATCCGCGATCATCGTCTTGAACGTCAGTCCGTCCGTCAGATCCCGATCCTCCGACAGCGCCAGCAGATTGCTCCGCCAGCCGCCGCCTCCGCCGCCGTCGCCGCTCCAGCTGTCGAACGAATCCCCCGAACAGCACCATCGTCTTCGGATGCGCCGGATCGGTGGTCGCGTCCCACGCGATGCCGAGGTCCGTGCCGCCGAGCGCATAGTTGGCCTTCGTCTCGTTCGGATTCGGGAGCGTCTCTCCGGCCGGCGTAGCTCCCGTGACCCTGGCGACCTTCGTCGCCTTCGTGCCGATCAGCTCGTAGGACGTCGAATCCGCCGGCAGGGACTGCCCGCCGCTTCCGTAAGGATCATCTGCGAACGCGGCCGACGCCGGCGCGGTGAGCGAAGCCGCCAGCAGCAGCCCTGCGAGCGCGGTCGAGATCGACGCTTTCGATTTTCCATGGCGTGCCATATCTCATCCTCCATTAAAAGTCGTATCGATATGCCTCAAAACAAGACCAAGCAATCGGCCTCACAGCCGTCGTCTGCATGGTCGCGACGAGCAAAGCCGTATCTCCCGGCCGGGTCAGCGCCAGATCGACCGGACCGCTCGCGCACGAACCGCCCTCCGATCGCGCACGATCCCCTGCCTACCGCGCCCCTCAGGTCAGCTCGAGCATAACGACGCTTCCGGCGGGCAGCGCGAACGCGACGCCGCCGTCCGCGCCGCGTTCGAATCCCGGCACTTCGACGCCCTCCATCCCAAGCGCGTAGAGACGACCCGCCATCCGGCTCTTGCCGTAAGCGGCCGGGTCCAGGCGCATGGTCACCCGACGCGCCTCCCCGCTTGCATTGGCGAAAAACAGTCCGACGCTCTCTTCTTTGTACTGCCAGGCCGCATGGACGACGGCATCGACCTCGATCCGGCCCGCGTCGTTGAACTCCGGCGTCTCCTTGCCGTGATTGTAGTGATACCAATCGACCGCAACGCGCTCCCTCGCGAACGCGAGCGGACGCAGCATCCGGCCGTACGCCCAATACTTGTTGGCGGCGCCGACGCGCAGTCTCGCGTAGACGCCGACGTAATCCGCCCGTTCTTCGTCAAAGGCGTAGCCTCTCGGATCGAAAGTATAGTAGTGCTCCTCCGGCGGATTTTCCTTGCCGTCCAGCGCCTCCATCGGACTGTACTCGTAGTTCAGCTCGTACAGACCGCCCCACAGATAGGTACGCGCTACCGTGTAATAGAACAGGTCGCCGATCTCCCGGACCAGCTTGCCCCAGCCGTCCATGCGCAGCACGCCGAAGTCGTGATATACGTAGCTGAAAAGCGGAATGAGTTCGGCGTCGCCGGTCTTGAGCAGGTCGCGCTTCGGCCAGATCTCTAGCGGCGCCGCCGGCTGTCCGCCTGCCCGCGCCTGGTAATAATCGATCAGCCCGAGCATCGTCTCGTTGATCATCTCGGTGCCCATCGGCACGTACCGGCCCGCGATGTCGGCCATCGCGGCCTTGGTGTCCGCGTAGTTGCGGCGGTAAGCTTCGTCGATCAGCCGGCCCGCGCCGACCGGATGTCCGTGCGAATCGTCCATGCATACTTTGAGGATGTTGTTGGCCGAGATGTCGTAGTAGATGGCGTCTACGCCGACCGTCCGCTGCAGCTCCGCGTCCCTTTTGACGTGAAAGTCGTGCGTATACGGATGGGCCGGGCACAGGAACGGGAAGTTGTAGGCGTCCACGCTTTTTTTGTTGTCGGGGAACTTCTGGGCCGCCGCGCGTCCGAGCTCGCCGTCCGCGCCGCCGAAGTGATAGAGGTAGTCGAATTCGAAAGGGGCAAACTTGTCGCCGTACTGCCGCATGACGGCGAGATTGGCCGGATCGAACCGGGTCGGGAACCAGTCGTCGAAGCCGCCGGGCACGCCGCTGCCGAACGTCTGGGGCGCATTCGTCCAGTCGGGGCCTAGCACGTGGAACATCGGCGTGCCGATATGCTTGTGGTACGCATGCAGCCAAGGCGTGCGGTCGCTGCCTGCGTTGATGCCGAACGTCGCGACGCCCATGTCCCTGAACAGCCAGTCGCCGTCCCCGCCGGCCCGGTCCGCGAGCTTGCCCTTCGCGCACCAGGGCTGCGCCTCGGCCCACGCTCTGTAGCGGTCCGCGGCCTCGTGCCAGCCGTCTCCGTTCAGGAAGGATATCCGAACCTCGTACGCGGGGGCGACGCCCTTGCCGTTGCCGATATCCTCGCATCCGTGAATGAAAGACGCTTCGAGCAGGTCCCGGCCGTTTTTGTAGAAATTCAGCCACTTCGGATGCGCCTCGCCATCGAGCGCAGCGAAGTAAAGACCGCCGCGCCCCAGTCCGTAGTAGGCGAAAAACTGCATCGAGGCGCCCGAAAAGCATTCGGGGTACGGCATGTGCCGCATCCCGATCCCGCCGGGCGCGAAGTGCTTCATCGGATTGCGGACGAGGACGCCGGTCGCGAACGGATGCGCGACGAAGTCCGCCTCGCCCGAAGGCGTGACGGCTCCGATATCGGGAAAGATCGGATACTCAAGACTGAGCAGCCGCGCTGCCGGCGCGCCCTGGGCCGCGCAGCGGAAGGAGAGCGTCTCTCCGTCCGCGGCCAGCGATACGGCGGCCTCCACGAGGAAGCCGTCCGCCGTCCGCCAGGTCATGGTGATGCCCTTCATCGCATCCGCATTCGCATCCGCCTTTACGTACGCCTTTACGTCCGCCTTTTCATTCGCCGTCGCATCCGCCTTCCCTTCGGCGGCCGACCACGCGAACGACTCGAAGCCGCTATCGAAGCCCTCGTCCGTCTCGATGCGAAAAGGCTCCCCCGCCCTCGTCCGAGGCGGCGATATAATCGATGCCTCGCCGACGGTCGAGCAGGCGCCGGATGACGCCGTCCCGCTCCCCCGAATTCGATCCGCAGCGCTTCGTTTTCCAATACGATCATCGCATCGCTTCCCCCCATTTTTCCTTTATTTCAAGCCGGAGATCTTGATGCCCGAGATGATATGCCGCTGGAAGATGAGGAACAGGACGATCGTCGGCAGCGCGGACAGCGCCGAGCCCGCCATCAGCATGCCCATCTCGGTCGCCCGTTCGGAGCGGAACGTGTACAGGTACTGCATGATCTGGAACAGATGCGGGTTGGTGATCGTCATCGTCGGCCAGACGAAGGAGTTCCAGTACGCCAGGTAAGAGCCGATCCCGACGATGACGAATACGGGGAACGACATCGGCAGGAACACGCCGGTGAAAATCCGGATCCGGCCGGCGCCGTCGATCAGGGCCGCTTCCTCGAGCGCGAGCGGAATATTCAAATAAAATTGCCGGATGAAAAACATATGCCCGGCCGAGGCCACGCCCGGCAGCACGAGCACGGCCAGCGTGTCGAGCATGCCCAGCTTGTTGACGACGATAAAGGACGTCAGCAGGATCGCCATGCCCGGGACGAACATCGTGGTGATGACGTACACCCAAAGGAGCCCTTTGAACTTGAAGTCCAGCCTCGCGAATACATAGGCCGCCAGCGCGTTGACGGCCAGGCTGAGCGCCGCGAACAGCACCGCGCCCCCCGAACGTCACGAGCATCGACTGGACGAACGTCCAATCGCCGAGGATATCGGTATAATTCTGCACGAGCCAGCGCTTCGGAAAAAACCGGAACGGCGTCGCCAGCACCTCGGATCGCTCCTTGAAGCCGGCGATCGCGACCCACAGCAGCGGGAACAAGGCGGCCAGCGTGACCAACGCGGAGATGACCGTGATGATCGTTTTTTGAGTTGCGGTCAGTGTTTTCATGCTTCGCTTCCTCCCTTTCTCGCGCCCGGCGCGGATTAACCGTCGATCGCTTTCTCGGAATTAAGCACCCGGAAGATGACGGCGGAGATGCTGCCCAGCACCACGAACAGCAGCAGAGAGGCGGCGATCGAATTGCCGACCATCACGTCGTTGCGGAAGTGGTTCAGGATATACAGGTTCGGCGTCACCGTCTCGCTGAGCGGACCGCCGTTCGTCATGACGAGCGACAGCTCGAACTGCGAGATCTGGGCGGTAAAGCCCGTCACGAGCAGGAAAAGGATGACGTTGCGCATGAGCGGGATCGTGATGTAGCGCATCTTGGCCCAGGTGCCGGCGCCTTCGAGCTCGGCGGCTTCGTAGTAGCTCTCCGGAATGTCGTGCAGGCCGGACAGCATAATGAGCGACGTGAGGCCGAAGCCGAGCCAGATCGCCGGCACCGCGATGCTCGGCAGCGCCGTGCGCACTTCGGCGAGCCAGGCGACGGGCTCGACGCCGAACCAGCCGAGAATATAGTTCGCCAGGCCGGCGGTATAGTCGTAGATAAAAACGAAAATGACGGATGCTACGATGCCGGATATGATCGTCGGAATGTAAATGGACGTCTTGACGAAGCCGGAAAAGCGAGGCGACAGGTTTTTGACGACGCTTGCGAACAAAAAGGACAAAATCAGCATCGCGGGCACGACCATCAGCGCGAACTTCAGGCCGGTCCAGACCGATTCGAGAAAAAGGTCGTCCGTGAGGACAAGATAATAATTGCGGAAGCCGACGAACTTGGACTCCTGGTAGAAGCTCCAGTCGTAGAAGCTGACGACGAGGGCGTAAAAAAAACGGAATGACGACGAAGATCGTCAGCAGGATCACGATCGGCGCGAGCAGCAGGTACGCGGTCTTGTTGTCCTGCTTGAATTTGGATACGGTATTCGATTTGGCCATCATTAATCACCGCCATGCTCGGGATGAGGGCGGCATCCGCCGGTCGGGTGGCGACCGCCGGATGCCGCCGTTCGTTAAGACGCGCGGGCAGCGAATCTTAAGACTTCGGGTTGGTGCCTGCGAGCTTGTTCTTGGCGACGAAGTCGTTGATATCCTTCTCCGCCTTGGCGATCGCCTTGTCGACGCTGGTGCCCTTCATCGCCGACTCGATGCCGGTGGATACGGCCATCGCGACATCCCACGGATAGATCGGCTCCGCCTTCGCGTACGGGATGATCTTCTCGGCGATGAGCGCGCGCCATTCGTCCTTGGAGGCGTCCGGATCGCTTTTCATCGCTTCGTCCACGGACTTGCGCGGAGAGAACTTGGAAAACTGCGCCGTCTTGAAGAAGTCGATCATGATGGCCGGATCGCCCGCCAGCAAATACTGGATGAAGCCGGCCGCTTCCTTCGGATGCTTCGCCTTGCCGTCGACGGCCAGCGTCCAGCCGCCGAGCGTCGCCGTCGGCTTCGTCTGATCGCCGTCGATCGAAGCCATCGGCGCGATGCCGACTTTGCCGACCATGTCCTTGTACGTGTTGCGCAGCTGCCCCATCGCCCAGGAGCCGTTGACCTGGATCGCGACCTTGCCTTCGCCGAAGCCCTTGATGTCCGTATAGCCGGCCAGCTGCTGCTTCGGCATCGCGCCGGACTGGTAGGCGTCCTGATAGAACTTGAAGAGCGCCTTGTAGCCGTCGTTGTTGATGTCCGCTTTGGACCAGTCGTCCGTCAGCGCCAGATGACCCGCGGCGTTATACTGCAAGCCCCAGCTCGACCAGCCCAGATCTCCCGCGTTCTGCGCGATGGAGAAGCCGAATACGCCCTTTTTGGTGAGCAGCTTCGCGTCCTCCAGCAGCTCCGCCCAGGTGGTCGGCGGCTTCTCCGGATCGAGCCCGGCCGCCTGGAACAGATCCTTGCGGTAGTACATGACGGTCGAAGGCTCGACCAGCTTCGGATACGCATAATACTTGCCGTCCACGGTGACGAAGTCTTTGACGTTGTCGTACAGGTCGTCGAAGACGGCCGGGTCCATCAGATCGTTAAGCGGCAAAATCTGGCCCGTCTTGGCGGAGGTCGCGATGTTGCCGTAGCTCAGCGTGCGAATCTCGGGCGCCTTGCCCGCAGCCTGGGCGGCCTTCATCTTCTGGTCCCAGGCGTCGCCCGGCACGATCGTCAGCTTGATCTGTACGTTATTTTGCGATTTGTTGTACGCGTCCACGTACTTCTTGAACCAGGCGTCTGTCGTGTCCTCGAACTTCTGCGCCCAGAAATCGATCGTCACCTTCTCGGCAGGCTCCGCGCTCTCGCTCGGAGAGGCGCTGGCGGAAGCGCTTGCTCCAGCGCTTGCAGAAGGGCTGTTGCCGCCCGAGGCGCTGGGGCTCGCGTTGCCGTCTCCGTTCGATCCGCCGCAGGCAGTCGCAGCCAGGGACAGCGTCAGAAGCGCGGAAGACAGGACCGTCAGGGATTTGAGCTTTTTGCCGTTTTGAAGTTGCATGGGTGAATCCTCCCTTTTATTTGTGTAAGGCTGCTATTTAAACGCAATTTGCGCTTAAACCGAAGGCGCTTTCATTTTTCCAGCGAAGCCTTGAACCAAAAAACATTGTACGGGTCCCACAGCGACAACGCAAAGTAGATCGTCTTTCCGTCCTGCGCGTTGTACCGGTCGTTCATGAACGGACCGTACAAGCCGGGCTGCTGCTCCTTCGTCACCAGGTCGAGCGGCTCGCCCCAAGGCCCCCAGGGCGACAGTCCTTCCCGCATGACGACGCCGCGCCCTTCCTTCAGATAGGTCATGAGCCACCGTTTCACGTACGGGTTCCACACGACGGACAGCTCGCCGACGGTGTCGTCCACGACCGTCTCCGCCTCGTTCATGTCCGCGCTCCAGCGCGGCTTTCCCTTGTCGTCCTTGCCCGTATAATAACGGTAGGCATCCTGCCGCTCGATGTCGGTCTCGGCGACCTTCATCAGCTTGACGCCGCCGAAGCGCCCTGCTGGGATGCACCAGAGGTAAATATCCGGCGTACCGTCTTCGTTTTTCACTTTGTAGGGACTCACTTGAACGAACGCGCTGTCCCCGGGCCACTTCGGCGCATCGAGCAGCGTCCAGTTCTGCGCGTCGTCCGTCGACTTCGCGATGCCGGCATAGCCCGCATCCCACTTGCCGGGGTCTCCCCAATGACTGACCGACATGTAATACAAATAAAGCGCGCCGTTCGCCTCGACGCCATGCGTCGGGATCTTGGTCATCTCATCATAGTCGATCTTCTTGGACGGCAACAGCTCCTTGGCGGTTCCAATTTCGTCCACGATCATGCCGTCGAGCGCGATGCCGTCCTCGGGCGTCTTGTCTGTCGTGTAGCCGATCGTATTGGACCGCCAGTAGCTCCCGCCTCCGCCGATCTGATCGGCCGGCCGTTCGCCGAACGTATCGCCGAAGACGAAGTACGTCCGATCGCGCGCGTTCATCATCGAGCCGAGATCGGTGCCGTAGACGGCGTAGCGATCCGTCTTGTTCGGCGACTCCGCCCCGGTGATCTGCCCCACCTGCGCAAGTCCCGAGATCCCCTTGAGCACGAAAGGCTCGCCGGAAACGCCCAGCATCGGATTCTCCTTCGCGCCGCCCGCGCAGCCGCTTGCCGCGAACAGAAGAATTGCCGCGGCTGCCGCGGCCAGGCCCGCTTTGGGCTTCACGCTACCACCTCCTTCAAAAAATAGGGACGACTCAAGGGTTCTGATGTCCGAAAATGCGCGACAGCGTGGCCGGGTTCATCGGCTTGAGATCCGGCAGCGGCAGGCGTCCCTGGACCTTGGGCAGCGCCGGGAACGATTGATGCGGCTCCGACTGGTACCAATAAGCGGTCGAGGACACGTCGTCGCTCCGATGGTTGTTGTGTCCGTGCTCGATCGTGACCTTGATGCTCCGGTCGAACATGATCGGATCGAGAATATGATAGCGGTACGTCGAGATTTTGCCGCTCCAGTTCGGACCGCCGCCCAGAATGATGCCGTGGTAAGGCGTGCATACCTCCTGCTGCGGACACCACGCGGTATTGAAGTAATCCTCCATGCCCGTGCCATGCAGCGTCGGCGGCCAAGGCTCGCCGTCGATGAAAATCATGTCGTCGCCTTCGCCGTACCAGTTCCACTCCCGCGTCTCGCGCAGGTTGTGGACGTTGAAGTTGCAGCCGACGTAGTGACCTTGGCCGACCGCGTCCAGGATGACGTAGTTGCCGTCGCCCGTCGTGTTTTTGCCGCCGAATTCGAACTCCGCGTTGTCCACGCCCTCATCGGGGATGCCGTCCGTCGGGCATTCGCGGCGCCACTGCGCATGGAAACGGAGTTCGTCCGCGGGCAGGCTGTCGTACGCCTCGTAGTCGACGTAGAAGTAAAATTTGATCGGCTGCTCCGCTTCGCTCTCGACGGCGATGCGCGCCCCCTGCGCGAACGGCATCCGGAAAAAGCTGTTGAACGCCTTGCCATCCTCTGGACTCATCATGAGCGCCGCCGACGTATAGTTTTTGGTGATGCCGTGGCCCATCCCGAAGAAGTCCCCGATCGGCGCCTCAACGCTCGGCTCGGTCTCCCCGTCCCAATACATGCGGAGCACGATCTTGCGGGGCAGGTACGCCTCTTCCGCGGGCGCGTCCGTCGCCATCGTCATCCAGATGTGGGTGATGGCGCCCGCGCCTGGAATGTCGCAGACGACCGCGTTGTCTCCCGGCCCGATCGAGAAGTAGTCCTTGTTTCCCCCCGGTGCGGTCATAGCTGGATTCGCGTTTTCTTTTTGCCGGTTCTCTGTTGGCTGAGAGAGGTCAAGCTTTGCTGCATTTCCATGGGTGAATGCGCTCCTTTATGTCTGGATTTCTTCTGCCCGGCTGTATTTCGGCGGATTTCGGCAATCGATTGCAGTCGGCGGGTAAAAAAAGGAGCGAGCGGCTGTGGGGCGGGCCGCGCAAGGCCAGGTTGCCGGATCGGCTAGCGGTCGGCTACGGGCTCGGCTTGCGCTCTTATAGCCCTTCGCACATCATCGATATAGGGGCTACCGCGCAAAAGTGCACGATAGAGATCCGCACCCGTTCGTCGCTCCGCCTACCGTGCAAAAGTGCACGATTTTGACCCGTAGCCTCCCGATTTCTCGCTGAAAGAGACGTGCTATCGCGCACTTTTGCACGATAGACCGCAAAAACGCTCCATACCCGCCTTGGATGGTGCACTTTTGCACGGTAGCTTTAGGCTGGTGTGTCGGGCGTGACGAGCGTCGGCGGCTGCATCGAGTACGGCTATCGTACAACCTACCGCTGTCGTCGCGACCATTGGTTCATTCGGTTAGCGGTTGGCTACCGTATCGAGTACAGCTAGCGTCGTTACTGCAACCGGCGCGGCCAGCGTCAGCTACCCTCGGGCGCGGCTAGCGTCTGCTACCCTCGAGCGCGGCCAGCGTCGGCTACCCTCGAGCGCGGCCAGCGTCGGCTGCCGCATCAGGCGCGGCTAGCGTCGGCTTGCCGCTTCTCGCTTCCCGCTTCCCCCCCATCCCGCAATCGATTGCAGTTTTGGCGAGAAAGCACATCCGTCAATGCGGATGGCTTTTTTAACGCCTTTAATCTTTTCATGACGCCGCTCTCGCGGCCGAAATAATCGTGCAGCTCCTTGTAGTCGCGGTATAGCTGCTCGTAAACTTCGACGCTCGCCGGGTTCGGCTTGAACGTCTCCTCGCGGATGCGGGCCATGCGGACCGCGGCCTCCGCGACCGAATCGAAGCCGCCCGCTTCGGCGCCTGCCGCGACCGCGCCGAACATCGCCGCGCCGAGCGCGGCCGTCTGCGTCGAATCCGCGATCCGGATCTCGCGGGCCGTCACGTCCGCATAGATCTGCATAAGCAGCCGGTTGCGCTGCGGCAGTCCGCCGCAGGCGTACAGCTCGTCGATGGCCACGCCGCCCGCTTCGAACGCCTCGATGATTCTGCGCGTGCCGAACGCGGTCGCCTCGAGCAGCGCGCGGTAGATCTCGGCCGGCTTCGTCGCCAGCGTCAGCCCGACGATAAGCCCCGTCAGATCCGCGTCCATCAGCACCGAGCGGTTGCCGTTCCACCAATCGAGCGCGAGCAATCCGCTCTCGCCGGGAAGGGCTGTGGCGGCCTGCCGCTCCAGCCACTGATGGACGCCCATGCCGGCGGACTCGGCCTCTTGCTTCACGTAGGCGGGCACCGCTTCTTCCACGTACCAGGCGAAAATGTCGCCCACGGCGGACTGTCCGGCTTCGTAGCCGTAGTACCCCGCCACGATGCCGTCCTCGACGACGCCGCTGACGCCTTCCGCCAATACTTCGTCTTGGGTCAGCAGCAGGTGGCAGGTCGACGTTCCCATCGTCAGCACGAGCTTGCCCGGCGTCACGACGCCGACGGCCGGCACCATCGCGTGCGCGTCGATATTGCCGACCGCGACCGCGGTGCCCGGCGCCAGTCCCATCGCCTCCGCCATCTCCGCCGACAGGCCGCCCGCCCTGGCGCCGAGCGGGAGGATCGGCCCTCTTAGCTTCGTATCGGGCAGGTCCGCGAGCCGGGGATCCAGCGCTTCGAGGAACGCCGCCGAGGGGAAGCCGTCCCGCTTGTGCCAGAGCGCCTTGTAGCCCGCCGTGCAGCTGTTCCTGGCAAGATTGCCCGTCATCTGCATGACGACCCAATCGGCCGCTTCCATGAACAGATCCGCGCTGTCGAATACGTCCGGCGCCTCGTCGAGAATTTGCCAGATTTTCGCCAGCATCCATTCGGAGGAGGTCCGGCCGCCGTAGCGGGCGAGGAACGCTTCGCCACGCGCCGACGCCGTCTCGTTGATCTTGTTCGCCTCGTCCTGCGCGGCATGGTGCTTCCACAGCTTCGTCCAGCTATGGGGATTGTCCCGCCATTCGGGTTTCAGACACAGCGGCGTGCCCGACGCGTCGAGCGGCATCATCGTACAGGCCGTAAAGTCGATGCCGATGCCAATCACGCTGTCTGCGCTCGCACCCGCTTCCCGCAGCACGGCGGGCACGGATTGTCGGAGCACCTCCATATAATCCTCGGGGTGCTGCAGCGCCCAGTCCGGCTCGAGCTTAAGCCCGGCGCCCGGCAGCGCCTCGTCGATCACGCCGTGACGGTAAGGCGTCACGTGCGTCGCGACTTCTTCGCCCGTCGCGATATCGACGAGCAGCGCCCGCCCCGATTCGGTGCCGTAGTCGACGCCGACCGCATACCGCTTGCTCATTTTCAAGCGCCCCCTTACTTGTAGAGCGGCCCGAGCGCCGCGCAAGCGCGATAATCCGCGCCGACCGGCTCGAGACCCCCCGAAAGCCGTCCAGTAGCTGGGCCGGAATACTTGATCGTCCGCGACGTTGTGCATGCTGACCGGAATCCGCAGCATCGAGGCCAGCGTGATCAGATCGGCGCCGACATGACCGTAGCTAATGGACGCGTGGTTGGAGCCCCAGTTGTTCATGACAGTATACACGTCCCTGAACAGCCCCTCGCCGGTCAGTCTCGGCACGAACCAGGTCGTCGGCCACGTCGGATTGCTCCGCTGGTCCAGCTTGTCGTGCACCTCGTCCGGCAGTTCGACCGTGAAGCCTTCGGCCAGCTGCAGCACCGGGCCTGCGCCTGCGACCAGGTTGACGCGGGCGATCGTGACGGGCATGCCGGCACGCGTCGTGAAGTCGGTCGAGAAGCCGCCGCCGCGGAAGAAGTCCACCGCCGGACACCATTCCGTCGCCTCCAGACAATCGCGCACCTCCTGGTCCGTAATCTCCCAGAACGGCTTCATGACCGGCTCGCCGTCGCGCGTCTGGCGTCCCGTGCCATCAAGCGCGGCAGGGCCCGAATTGATCAGGTGAATGACGCCGCCGGCAGCGGGGCCTTCCAGCTCGTAGCCAGTCACGCGCTTCACCGCTTCAGGGCTCCAGTACGTGCGCACGTCGGCGAAAATCTGCGCCGCGTTCGTGAGCAGGTGGCCGAAAAGCATCGTCACGGCGTTCAGCGTATCGTTTTCGGTAGCCAGCATGTACGGCTCGCGAATGCCGTTCCAGTCGAAGGAGGAAGACAGGATCGCCTCCATGAAGTCGCCGGTCGGGAAGTAGTCCGTCCAGGAGCGCTGCCCTTGGAAGCCGGCCGCGATCGCGTTGCGGCCGAGCGCTTCTTCGCCGAAGCCGAGCTCGGCGAGCCGCGGATTGCCGACCATCAGGTCGCGTGCGATCAGCGTCATTTTGACGACCGTCTCCCAGTCCTTCTCCTTCTGCTCCTCGGAGCGCTTGAGGTGCGCCGGATTGACGTCCGCGCCGGGGCGGCAATTCTCCTTGACCCAGGCGAGCGCCCGTTCGAACTCCTCTTTGTCGTAGATGCCAAGCTCCATCCGCTTGACGAACTCCGTCATGTCGGCGTATTCGTTGCGCAGACCGAGGTAGCGCTGGAAAAACGGCTCATCCACGATGCAGCCCGCGATGCCCATCGAGACGTTGCCCATCGACAGATACGACTTGCCCCGCATCGTCGCGACCGCAAGCCCCGCCTTCGCGAACCGCAGCAGCTTGGCCTGTACGTCCGGCGTAATCTCGGTATCTCCGATATCCTGAACGTCCTGTCCGTAGATGGAGAAGGCCGGCAGGCCCTTCTGATTGTGCGCGCCCAGCACCGCGGCCAGATACACCGCGCCCGGACGTTCCGTGCCGTTGAAGCCCCAGATCGCCTTCGGTCGCGTCGGATGGGTATCCATCGTCTCCGTCGGATAGCACCAGCTCGGCGTCACGGATATCGACAGGCCCACGTTTTCGCGCTCGAACTTCTCCTCCGTCCGCGCGGCCTCGGCCACGCCGCCGATGCAGGTGTCGGCGATGACGCATTCGACCGGCTGGCCGCCGCTATGGCGCAGATTTTCCGACAGAAATGCCGCCACGCTGCGCGCCATGTCCATCGTGACATCCTCAAGAGATTCCCGGATCCCGCCGCGCCTGCCGTCGACGATCGGACGAATGCCGATTTTCGGAAGGCTTCCCTGCAATCGATTGCAGTACGCTCCGCTTTGATTCATTTCCAAGCCCATCCTCTCATTCAATTGTATTAATCTCGTTGCGAAATATTTCTTGTATCGGCGCTTGCCCTTCCCCGTCCTTGCCGAGGCGCCGCAGGAGAATCTCTCCCGCCCGCTGGCCCATATCGTAGGGATGCTGGTCGATGTAATAGAGCTTAGGCGCCTTCAGCAGCGAGCCCGCTTCGACCTCCCCGAACGAGGCCACGGCGATATCGTCCGGAATGCGCAAGCCCTGGCGCACGATCTCGAGCAGCACGCCGAGACTCATGCGGTTATTGAGCGAGACGATGGCCGTCGGCTTCGGCTCGGCTTCGAGAAACGTGCGGACGGCCCGAATGCCGTCTTCGGTCGAGAAGTCTCCGTTGTAAACGATCGGTTCCCGCTCGATCTCGCGCTCCCGCATCGCCGCGATCACGCCTTCGTAGCGTTCGCGTCCCGTGCTGACTCTCGCCGGCCCGTTCACGACGCCGATGACGCGGTGCCCGTCTTCGAGCAGCCTGCTCATCAGACGCTTCGCGCCGTCCTCATTGTCCTCGGCGACCAGATCCAGATCCGCTTCTCCCGACAGCTTGCGGTCGATCAGCACGACCGGCAGACCGGATTCGGCGAGCGCGGATACCGTCTGCTCGTTGCCGCCGGCGGTCGCGAGCACGATCGCGTCGACGCGCTTTTCCTGAAGCAAGCCGAAGCAGTCTCGCTTCCTTGCCGGGATTCTCGTCCGAGCTGCAGAACATGAGCTGGAATCCGTCCCGGCCCACGACATCCTCGATCCCCCCGCGAGATGCCTGCGAAGTACGAGTTGGAAATATCGGGTACGATCACGCCGATCATATACGTCTTGTCTTGCTTGAGGCTGCGGGCGATGGCGCTCGGCTGATAGTTCAGCCGCTCCACCGCCGTCATCACGCGCGCGCGAATCTCGTCGCTCACGTACCCGCTATCGTTCAGCACCCTGGATACGGTCGCCGTCGATACGTCCGCTTCCGCCGCCACCTGCTTGATCGTTGCCTTCGGCACTGCCTTCACTCCTGCCGCTTGCTATGACTGTCAATGGAATCGTTTACGTAATCGATTACACACACATCGTAAAACAAATCGCAACCGTCGTCAAGCGGATTTTAACGAGGCTGTCGGATTTTAAAAAAAGCGCTTCGATACTCGTTACGGATGCCAGCCTAAGCCTGGAGCGAATACATCCCTGTCGATCCGAAAGCTGCGCCATCCGCAACGACTCTATTTTCCGACTGTATAAAAAGCCGACTGCGGCCTTTGGCTGGCGCATTCCTATTCAAGCGTAAATGACGGACTGGGTGGCCGTTATTGTTGGTCAAATCCCTGTTTGCAGCCCCTCCGCGGACACAGGGGCCGTTAGTTCGGAATCGCCGGCATTGTTTAGACTTGATCCGAGTAAATAACATCCGTCCAGTCCGCTACGACCCCCATCTGGACCGATTTTTACGAAATAGCGCCTCCTGAGTCCTGTGCCCAATGCCTGGTTCTTCAGTGATTCCTCCGTCCTTTTATACTTTTCTGAATCGTTAAAAAAGCTTGCCCGGCCTCACCTTTCTTTGAGGCGATGCGGACAAGCTTCGTTCACCGCCGCCCGTTGATCATCCGCAGCAGCGTCTTGCGGCCCGGACGGATCTCGTCCGCTTCGCGCAGCGACCGCGCGACCAGCTCGCCCTCGATGCCGAGCGCTTCCGGCAACGCCGGCCCGCCCGCAGTCCGCAGCAGCTCGCGGATGCGCGGCGCGTCGGGCAGCTCGCCAAGCCATCCCGCGACTTCTGGCAGCCGGTCGCCTAGCTGGGCGGCCAGCGCCGCGGCCGGACCCGAGGCGTCGGCCGCCGCGGCTTGCCCGAGCCAACGGCGGTAATGCTCGACAATGACGGCGCATGCCGCGCCGACCTTCGCCCCGTGGAGCACCTGCCGGCGACCTGTCCGCAGCAGCTCCATCTCCCAATAATGCGACAAATGATGCTCGGCGCCCGACGCGGAGTGCGACTGGCCGAAGATGAGCATCGCGAGTCCAGACACGATCAGCGCCCGCGTCAGCGTCTCGATGCCCGCCGGAGTCCGGGCGCCGATCGCTTCGACGCTCGCAACGCATTCATTAAGCGCCATAGCGGTCAGCTCGGCGACATAGGGGTCGTAGTCCTCGCCGCCGAGCGCATGTCCGACCTTCCAATCGAACAAGGACGTGTACTTGCCGAGCATGTCGCCGAAGCCGGCCGCAACCATCGCGCCCGGCGCCTGCACCAAAATGTCCGTATCCGCGAAAATCGCCGCAGGACCGATCGCGGGAACGGTAATCTTATCGCCGCGGATGAGCAGCGGCGCGCCCTTCGAGGTGAAGCCGTCGACCGACGGCGCCGTCGGCACCGAGACGAACGGCAAGCCTGCCGTATAGGCGGCATATCGCGTGATGTCGTGCAGTGTCCCCGCGCCGACTGCTATAGCGACGTCTGCTCCGTGCTGCTGTATGTCCAGCAGCGTCTGCACGATCGTCGCTTCGTCCGCCACGACGTCGCCCGCCGCGTTCGGCTTCACGAGCGTCGCCTCGGCGGCGATCCCCAGCTCGCGGAGCGCATCGGCCAGCTCGTCGCCGTTAGCGGCAGCCATCGTAAGGGGGTCGCCGACCAGCAGTGCCCGACGATGGCCTTTCTCCTTCAAGTAGGCCGGCAATCGCTCAGACGCACCAGGCGCTAGGACGATCTCGTCCGGAAATGCCACTTCGGACAAGCGAATGCCCCTAGTCTCGGCCCCATGCTTGACGAAAGCAACAATATCGGTATGTGAGTTCACGGTGCCGCCTCTCCTCCTCCAAATCCATCGAACTTCCTCCACCTAGTAAACGCCTATTCGCTCTTCGGCGCAAGCGCAAGCTTGCCTCACGGCCGGCCGACGTCCATGTACGATCTGAATTTCGGAAAATGAATCGTAAGCCGCGTGCCCGCACCCTGCTCGGAGCTGACGGACAGCCGGTGCCCGAGCTTGCGCGCCATCTGCCGCGCCAGGTAGAGGCCGAGGCCCGTGGACTTCGCATGGACGCGGCCGTTCGTTCCCGTGAAGCCTTTGTCGAAGACGCGGCCAAGCTCCTCGGGCGGAATGCCGATCCCGTCGTCCTCAATCCACAGCCGCTTTTCCGCCGCATCCTCGTCCCAGCCGACCGCGATTCTTCCTTGTTCCGGCGTATATTTAAGCGCGTTCGCCATAATCTGTTCGACGATGAAGGCCAGCCACTTGCCGTCGCTGTGCGCCCTGATTTCTCCTTCCTGTATGTCGAAGGCGATCCGTTTGTTGATGAACAGCTTGGCGTATTTGCGCACGCTCGCCTTGACGACCGTCTGCAGCGGCAGCTCGGCGATGAAGTAGTCTTTGGAAAAGGAATCGATGCGCGAAAAATACAACGCCTGCTCCACATAGCTGTCGATCTTGGCGATCTCGTCCTCCAGCTTGTCCGCGAGCGGCTCGGGCAGCGTCTCCTCTCGCTCGAGCAGCAGCCGCACGGCGGAGATCGGCAGCTTCACCTCGTGAATCCAGGACATGACGAAGTCCTGATGCTCGCGCATCTCGGCCCGCAGACTGCTCAGCCGTTCTTCGTGCTCGTCCTGCCGATGTCGGACGAAGGACAGCAGCCGCGCCTGACCCCGCGTCTGCGGCTTCGGCAGGTGATCGACCTTGACGTCCTTAACCTTCGTGCTTAGCTCGATCTCCCGGTAGAATCCTCTCCGGTACAGATAACCCGCGCAGGCATACGCGATCGTATAAACGATGCAGGCGGATGCAGCGTACAGGACGGTGCCCGAATCGACGCCGCTGACTGACATCATCAAGGCGGCGAATGCCGTCAAGCCTGTCGCGAACGCAAAAAAAAGGCACTTTGTCTCTGGCGTATTCCGCGAATGTCATGGCACCACGTACCCCTGCCCTTTGCGCGTCGCGATGAAGTCCTCCCGGCCCAGCTCCGCCAGCTTCCGCCGCAAGCGTCCGATATTGACGGTGAGCGTATTCTCGTCCACGAAGCTCTCGTCCTCCCAAAGCGCGCGCATGATCTTTGTTCGGCTGACGATGGCGCCTTTGTTCCGCATGAGCAGGCTCAGGATGGCGAACTCGGTCTTGGTCAGCTCGGCCCTACTGTCGCCTCGGACGACCGTCCCGTCCTTCAGGTCGAGCACGATGCCATCGTGCTCGATGACGCTGGGCTGCGCGTCCAGATAAGTATACGTCCGCCTGAGCAGCGCCTGGATCTTCGCGACAAGCACGTCCATATGAAACGGCTTCTGCACGAAGTCGTCCCCGCCCATATTCATGGACATGACCATGTCCATCGGCGTGTCCCGCGAGGAAAGGAAGAGAATGGGCACCTTCGACACCTCCCGGATCCGACCGCACCAGTAGAAGCCGTCGAACGAGGGCAGGTTGATGTCCATGAGCACCAAATGCGGCGCTTCCCGGACGAACGCCGCCAGCACCTGGCCGAAATCTTCCGCGAGACAGGTCTTGAAGCCCCACTTGCCGAGCGCTTCCGCGATCAACTCCCTGATCGTAGGATCGTCCTCGACGATCATGATTTTCATGCTCATACCGTGCCTCCCCCTGGCCGCTCGCCTTTTCGCTTGAGTCATTCATACCATCCCCGCCTGTCCCGCGCAACACGCCGTATGTGACAATATTGTTAGTTTGCGCGCCCCGGCTGTTCGGTTGAACGCATAACGGTTCCTGTACAATAAGTATCGCAGGCCTGACGCTCTTGAACGACCGAGATGGAGGAATCGACGATGAAAACGATCGTGGAAGCGAGAAATGTGCAAAAAACGTACGGCGCGAGAGGCAATCTGTTCACGGCGCTGCAGCGGATCGACCTGACCGTCGCGGAAGGCGAGTTCGTCGGCATCATGGGGCCGTCCGGCTCGGGCAAATCGACGCTGCTCAACCTGCTGTCGACGATCGACAGACCTACCGCGGGCGAGATCGAAGTGGACGGCGTCAGCATTTTAAATATGGATGAGGCTCGGATGTCGGCATTCCGCAGAGATCGGCTGGGCTTTATTTTCCAGGATTTCAATCTGCTCGATACGCTGACGGTCCGGGAAAACATCGTTCTGCCGCTGGCGCTGGCTCGCGCCAATATCAAGGAGCTCGAATGCCGCGCGATCGAGATCGCCGAGCGCTTCGGCATTCGGGACATTCTGGACAAGTACCCGTACCAGATCTCCGGCGGGCAAAAGCAGCGCACGGCGGCCTCCCGCGCCATCGTGGCGAAGCCGAGCCTCGTCCTGGCCGACGAACCGACCGGCGCGCTAGATTCGAAGTCCGCAACGGACCTGCTCGAGTGCCTGCAGGAGCTCAACCTGCGCGAACGCGCAACCATCCTCATGGTTACGCACGATCCGTTCGCGGCCAGCTATTGCTCCCGCGTGCTGTTCATCAAGGACGGCAGCGTCTTCACCGAGATCGGCAGAGGCGAGACGGCGCGGTCGCTATTTTTCAAAAAAAATCATGGACGCGCTGTCGGTCCTCAGCAGCGGCGCGCCGGTCGTCGAATGATCCGCCGCCCGATTGCGGAAAGGAGAGGCTCGCCATGACGCCATGGGATTTAGCCAAGAAAAACATGAAAGGCAACGCCCGGAACTACGGGATTTATTTCTTGTCGATGCTGATCAGCGTCGTCATCTACTTCACGTTCGTCAGCCTTCAATACAACAAGGACATCGAAGCGGGGATGGCCTCTTCGCAAAACCTGCGCACCGTATTCATGGGCTCGTCGTTCGTACTGGCTTTGTTCGCCGCCGTATTCATCGGCTACTCCAACGCCTTCTTCACGCGCAACCGCAAAAAAGGAAATCGGACTGTATGCGCTGCTCGGCGTGCGCCGCAAGACGATCGGACGCATGTTGCTCTACGAAAACCTGATCCTGAGCGCCGTCGTGCTGGCCGCAGGCATCGGGGTCGGCACGCTGCTGTCCAAGCTGTTCGGCATGATTCTGGTTCGGCTGCTCGGGATGGGCGCGTCGACGTCCGTCGGCTTGGGGCTCTCGCTCGAGGCCGCGGGGAATACGATCGCCGTGTTCGCACTGATCGTCCTGGCAACCTCGCTCCACAGTTACCGGATTATCTATAAGTTCTCGCTGATCGAGCTGTTCAGAGCGGATAAACAGGGCGAGCCGGCGCCCCGCGTCTCGGTATGGGCCGCGCTCGCAGCAGCGCTACTGATCGCAGGAGGCTATGTCTCGGCGCTTCAGGAGATTCATACGACCGAGCAGTTCGCATTGAATATGGGCATCGCGCTCGTCTGCATCCTGCTCGGCACCTGGCTGCTGTTCCGCGCGGCCGTGCCGGCGCTGCTCGCCGCCTGGCGCAGCAACAAATCCCGTTATTACCGGGGCACCGCCATGATCGGGGTATCGCAGCTGTTGTTCCGCGTGCGCAGCCATGTCCGTACCTTTTCGATGATCGCGCTGCTAAGCGGCATCACACTCGGCATTTTCAGCATCGTGTACATCCAATACTACTTCGCAGAACGCAGCACCACCGAGAGCCGGCCGTTCAGCTACGAGCATGCGTCCGTCGATCCCGCGTTCGACGAAGCCGTCAGACATGTCATCGACGCAGACAAGGGCCACCCGGTCGTCTCGCATCTCTCGATTCCCGTCGTCGAGCTGGACGCGAGCCTGACCAACCTGCGCGATATTCCGATACACTACTATTCGTTCGCCGAGCCAGGGAAGACGGTATCGATCCTGTCCGCGAGCGCCTATAATGAGGCGTCCAAGGCGCTCGGGAGGCGCGAGACGGTCCGGCTGGCCGCAGGAGAAGCGGCAGCGATCCGTCCGATGCTGGACGATCAAACCTATGCGGAATATGCCGGGCAATCGCTTGAACTGCGCATGGAAGACGAGAATAGAGCGCTGCCCTTTGTGGCCTTGCTGGAAGGCCGTGTGTTGAGCTGGCGGTTCCCCGATTTGTTCGCGGTCGTGGACGACGTCACCTGGTCAGAGCTCGCGAAGACAGCCGCGCCTACCGTATTCGAGGTCTACAGGGTCGAAGGCCAGGAAAAGGCCGGCGTGACCGCGGACCGGCTAAACGCGCTGGCCGCGGACCGTGAAGACGTCCGCCTGAGCACCTTCTACGCGGAATACAAGCGCACGCAGGAAGAGTCGGGACTGTTCCTTTTTATCGTCGGCTTCCTCGGTCTCGTCTTCCTCGCGGCCACGGGCAGCATGATCTACTTCAAGCAAATGACGGAGGCGCAAGCCGACATCGGGCGGTACGCGGTGCTGCGCAAGCTCGGTGTCAGCCGCCGGGAGCTCCGACGGACGATCGCCTGGCAGACGCTGTTCGTCTTCGTTATGCCGCTCGCGGTAGGCACCGCGCACGGCTACGTAATCATGAAGGTGTTCACGGCCGGACTCGTCGGCATGAACTTCACGATCCCGATCCTGCTGTCGATGGGCGCTTATA
Source organism: Cohnella rhizosphaerae (assembly GCF_029525575.1). Taxonomy (GTDB): domain Bacteria; phylum Bacillota; class Bacilli; order Paenibacillales; family Paenibacillaceae; genus Cohnella; species Cohnella rhizosphaerae. Next base: position 389,306 of record NZ_JAPDIA010000009.1, on the reverse strand, counting down.
TCGCGGTGTACTCCGTTTATTATGCGGTATGCGTCTATTCGAACGACCGGATGCTGAATCCGGCGTGAATTAAAGGCGCTTCACTTCGCCCGGCCCGACACGGACTGGCTGTCCGTCCGCTTCGAGCCACACCTCGCGTGCGGACGGATTGTGCACGATCGAGCAGTCCGCGGAAAAACGCAGCCGGTCGATCGCCTGCTTGTACGCGACGATCTCGGCATTGGTCGCCTTCCATACGTCGTCCGCGCCGGCGAGCATCTCGCCGACGGCATCGACGAGATCCCAGTTGTCGTCCGAATCGAACTCGTAGCTGTGCCCCCACACGTAAAGCAGCGACATTCTGCCGAAGCGATCCCGGCGGCTCAGAAAGTCCTCCGTTCGTTCGACCATCTGCTTGTGGTGACAGGTCGGATGCCAGCGCAAAAAATCCGCGGGCAGCTCGAAGCCGCCGTGGCTCTTCGTCGTGCGGGCGTATTCGATGCCAAAGGCGGGCAGCGCCGCGACGACCCGATCGTCGTACGTGCCGAACGGATAGCTCATGCCGCGAACGGGATACCCGGTCAAGCGCTCCAGCGCCATGCGGTCCTGCCAGATCTCCCCGGCCAACGCGTCGGTCGGATACAGGTCCAGGAACGGATGGTTGATCGTATGGGCCGACACTTCATGCCCCGTGAAAAGGCCGGCGACCTCATCGGAACCGATATAGCCATCCAAGCCAAGCTTGCCTGCGTTCAGGTGAAAGGTCCCCTTGAGGCCATACCGGTTCATCGTCTCGACCAGCCTGCGGTCCTGCGTCCTGCCGTCGTCGAAGCTGAACGTGACAGCCTTGCGCCGGCCTCCCGGAAAACACTTGAATTGAACGCTCACGCGCTCCATCTCCTTTGCGCCATTAACGGCTTTAATCCTTCACCGCCTTAATATATAAGCGCATGAATCTGCATGTCAAACGGTTTGCCCGCCCGTTAACCGCCCGCGAGCAAACGGCCGATCTGTTCCTCCGCGAACAGTTCGCTTAAGGCGAACGAGATGCACGGCAGCTTGTCAGACACGACGTGGTCTTCGCCTTCGAACAGCTCGGTCAGCGCGAGCCGATCCCCTTCCTGCTCATAGCGATCCAGCGTGCGGGCGTCGGGATCGAGGATCCAATACTCTTGCATGCCATGCTTCCCGTAGATGTCCAGCTTGCGAACCTTATCCCTGTGCCTGGAGCCCGGCGACAACACCTCCACGACGAGATCGGGCGCGCCTTCGATACCGCGCATCGTCATGATGCCGGTCCGGCTCCGGTGGATGAAGATGACGTCCGGCTGTGCGACATTCCGCGGGCTTAAGATGACGTCGAGCGGGGCGGTTAAAATAAAATAATCAGAGCCGCAGCTTTGCGTCGTGAGATAGGTCAGCTTGGCGCCGAGCATCTGATGCACGAGCGACGGACCCGACATCAGCTCAAGCGCTCCGTCCAGCACCTCGTAACGCTGTCCGTCCTCCGGCAGCTCCGCGTAAATGTCGTACGTCACGCGCTTTTCTCTGATCGCCGCTTCCCATTCCTTTTTTTTATCCATGGCAAGTCTCCTCCTTAGCAAAAAAAGCCCCGTCAAAGCGACACGTAACGTGTTCGGCTCTGACGGGGCGCTTCCCCGCGTTCATTCTGCATTTATTATGGACAAGACTGGATAATCTGTCAACGAGTTTTTATGCGGTTATCCCGCGGCTATTGTTAGCGCTGAATCGGTTCGATCAGGTAGACGCCGCGCTCTGCGCCTGAATCTTCAGACGCCCCGGCCTCTTCCTCGCGAACGCGCCAACCGAACGACAATACGGACGCAAGCCGCGCTTTCTCGTCGGCAGTGAGCGAAACGCGGACCGCCTCGGCTCCCGCTTCCAGCAGCAGCTCCGGTTCAAGGCCAAGCGCGACCCCGATCCAGCTATGGATGCCGCGCACCGTGTTGTACTTGATCCGATAGCCTTGTTTGACGGCTGTCTCGAACGTCTCGGACTCCTCCGCCGCGAACGCGGAGAGCGCCTCGTACTTGAATTGGAACGGACTCTCGTCGACCGGCAGCTCGCCCGACCGGACGCGCGCGATCAGCTCCTCGTTCGTCCATCCTATCGCCCTTAAAGATTCCAACAGCAATGCGTCCCATTGAGACAGCTTCGCCTGATTCGTCGTGCTCATGCTCATCCGCTCCTTTAATGATGCTATGATGATGCTGTGAAAAGCTCGGCTCGCTTTATTCGCATCCGCGCAGCAAGCCGCGCTTTCCGCGCCTACAGCGCGCGCTATCGCGGCTTGCGCGATCTGCCGCTTGCTATGTTGCTTGCCGGGAAAATGCTGTAATGCTGTAGAGTAACTTTGCCCTTACTGCAACATTTCGACCATACCGCGAGATTGGAGAGTAACTTTTTGCCCGTACACCACCGTTTAGACCGGTCCGCGAGGATGTAGAGTAACTTTTTGCCTTTACACCACCGTTTAGACCGGTTCGCGAGGCTGTAGAGTAACTTTTTGCCCGTACAACACCGTTTAGACCGGTCCGCGAGGCTGTAGAGTAACTTTTTGCCTTTACACCACCGTTTAGACCGGTCCGCGAAGCTGTAGAGTAACTTTTTGCCTTTACACCACCGTTTAGACCGGTCCGTTAGACTGTAGAGTAACTTTTTGCCTTTACACCACCGTTATCGTATCACGAGGCTGCAACCGCGCTTTTTCGCTTGCACGCGCATTCCTTCGCCTTGCCAAGCTCCCTCGCCGGTCAGCGATTCACGGAATCGCGGCAAAATGCCCCGGCCCCACCTCGCGCAGCGGGGCGCCTTCGCCGGTCCATGCCGCCCGGTCCCAGGCGATCCGCTTGGACGCGGCCCGCGGGTCCGGCACCGGGATCGCCGACAGCAGCGCTTGCGTGTACGGGTGCAGCGGATTTTCGTACAGCTCGTCGCTATCCGCGACTTCGACGAGACGTCCGGCATACATGACGCCGATCCGGTCGGAGATGTGCCGGACCATCGACAGGTCGTGCGCGATGAACAGGTACGTCAGGCCGAATTCGGCCTGCAGATCTTCAAGCATGTTGACGACCTGCGCCTGCACCGACACGTCGAGCGCGGAGATCGGCTCGTCGCAGACGACGAACTCCGGCCGGACCGAGAGCGCGCGCGCGATCGAGAGCCGCTGCCGCTGCCCGCCGCTGAATTCGTGCGGGTAACGGGTCAGATGCGCCGTCTTGAGCCCGACTTTCACCAGCAGGTCCGCGACCGCCTCCTTGCGGGCGCTGCCGGCATGGACGCCGTGAATGTCCATCGGCTCGCCGATCAGCTCGAGCACGTTCATGCCCGGATTCAGCGACGAGTACGGGTCCTGGAAAATGCTCTGGATTCGCCGCCGAAACGGCCGAAGCGCTTTGTCGTCCAACGCGGACAGGGGCTGACCATCGTAGAGAACCTCGCCCTCCGTATAATCGTACAGCCGCAGCAGGCAGCGCCCTACCGTCGACTTGCCGCTGCCCGACTCACCGACGAGGCCGAACGTCTCGCCCTTGCGAATGCCGAAGCTCACGCCGTCGACCGCCTTCAGCACCTGCGTCGTTCTGCCCCAGACATCCTTGTCCTTGGCGAAATGCTTTTTGAGCCCCCCGAACGTCGACGAGCGTCTTGGCCGCCTTATCCATCCGAATCCCTCCCCGCGTTCTCGCCGGCGCCGTTCTCCGCGATACCTGCTCCGCCGGCACGCTCATCATCGATTGCGGCTCCGTCCGCATTCGGCTTGTTCCCGCTCGATTCGCCTTCCGCCGCCGCATGCTCCGCATCGTGCAGCCAGCACAGCGCGCGGTGACCGTCGCCGAGCTCGAACAACGGCGGCCGCTCCGCGCATTTGCCGAAAGCGTGCGGGCAGCGCTCGATGAACGGACAGCCCAGCGGCGGATCCAGCAGATCCGGCGGCGTGCCCTCGATCGGCACCAGCCGCTCGCGCGTGCCGCCTCCGCGCTTCGGCACCGATTTGAGCAGCCCTTGCGTGTACGGATGGCCCGGGCGGTAGAAGATATCTTCCACGGTCCCTTCCTCCATCACCATGCCGCCGTACATGACGATGACCCGCGTGCACACCTGGGCGACCACGCCGAGATCGTGCGTGATCAGCACGACGCCCATGTTCGACTTCGCCTTGATATCCTTCAGCAGATCGAGGATCTGCGCCTGAATCGTCACGTCGAGCGCCGTCGTCGGTTCGTCCGCGAGCAGCAGCTCCGGCTCGCAGGAGAGCGCCATCGCGATCATGACCCGCTGCCGCATGCCGCCGCTGAACTCGTGCGGATATTGCTCCAGCCGGCGTTCGGGTTCGGCGATGCCGACCTCGCGCAGCTTGGCGGCCGCCTCCTGCCTCGCGGCCTCTTTGCCGAGCCCGCGGTGCCTGCGGATGACTTCGATCATCTGCGCGCCGATCTTTTTCACCGGATTAAGCGCCGTCATCGGATCCTGGAATACCATCGCGATCCGATTGCCCCGAAGCTTGCGCCAGCGGCTGTCCGACCAGCCCAGCAGACGCTCGCCGCGGTAGCGGATGTCCCCGCCGATCACGCGGCCCGGCGGACCGATCAGACCGAGCGCCGCCTTCGCCGTCACGCTTTTGCCGCTGCCGGACTCGCCGACGATCCCCACCGTCTCCCCCCGCGTCGACGTGAAGGCTCACGCCCCGCACCGCCTGATTCTCTCCGCTCCGGGAGTAGAACGACACGCGAAGATCCTCCATTTCTAGCAGCCGTTCCGTCATGTCCCGTTCCCTCCTTTTACATTGGATGATGTCTAGCATTTCACTGCATCGCTATGCCAAGTTCCTATTGCAGCTCCATACGGACCCAGCATCCGCTATTTCACTTTTGGTCGACCAAATTCAGCCCATCGCGGACTCAGGATCACTAGCGTTGCATAAACGCTGACGTACATTAATCATTTCCCTCAAAAAGTTTCTTAGCGTAAAATTTTACATCCCCTTTTCGCTCCACTTTCCAAAAAGAGAAGAGGTGAGATAAAGTAGGTTGCGAAATCCAAAAATTGGGTTTTATCGTCTTTTTCTTTTCGACGGCTTCGTTAGCGCCACATCGCAGTGTTGCGGCTGTAACGGCGGAGCTGGTGTTTTACGAGCTTGGCGACCTTTGGTCCTTCCTCTTGGCACCTTGCTTGCGGCTTCCAGGAAGCCACGCCAACTTCGAAACGCATAGACACGTATCAGCCGCAACAGTTGCCACGGTGTTTGGTTCGCCTTGGTTTGCATCTTCAGCAGAAAGATCAAGCTATACGCAATCATGGCCAGCAAGATGTGGTTCCAAACCGCTTGCGGCTTGTAGCTGTAGAGCTTGGCGAACTTCAGATGCTGCTTCATCCAGCGAAAGAAAAGCTCAACCTGCCATCGCTGCCGGTATAAATCTGCGATTTCCCGAGCGGATAAATCAAACCGGGAAGTTGCGATTCGGTACAAGCGTCCCTTTTCATCACGAAACTCGACGAGCCGCACGGGATGCTCCATCCATCGAAAAGTGCCGCCCAGATAGACAATGGCATCCCGGCAGAGTCCCGGATCACTTGCATCGGTCGGATACGCTTCGAGCACTTGTTTAACCAAGTGGTGCGTGTTGATCCGCAGAACAAAGTGGCAATCTCGTTCGAGCCACTGATCCATCCGTTTGTAGGAGACGTAGCCACGATCCAGCAGGTAAGTGGCATCGGGATCGACGACAAGCAGATCCGAGCCCTCATAGTCGCTTACATTGCCCGTCGACGGTACAATGCGATCTGGGAAGCAGTTCCCATCCGGCAAAATGGCTAGGCGTGTGTGCACCTTAACGCCGCTGCGGCTTCGAGTCACATAGGTCCAGTCGGCCAATTGCTGCGGCAACCGCAGGTTGGTTGAATCGACAGCGTAGAGCTTAGCCGAAGGCCATTTCTTTTGCCGCACCGTGTGGTGATGAATACGGGAAAGCAAGGCATGAAAGAGGGCCTCAAGCACGCAGCTGAGAAAATCGTCGATGCGCCGGCAAAGTTGAGAAGCTGAGATTGCACAACCAAATTCCTGCTGCAGCAAAGGGTCCGCCGCGATTTCCAGCTCGATTCGGCGAAGCGAGTCCCACCCGCAGATTTGGGCAGCGATAAACACTTTAAGCAAGTTCGCACATCGGAGTTTGCGAACGCGATAATCCAAACAGGGAGCCGAGAAATCGGCCAGTGGCAACATAGACAAGCATTGACGCATTGTTGTAGAATCCGTTACACTCAAGGACGCAGGTCTCCTTTGTATTGGTGTACGGATTGCAACCTACACACCTCTACAATAGGAGATTTTTTCATGCCTATCCACGAAAAAGTAACACGGAATGGAAAATATAGTAATTAATTGGAGCTAAATTTAATGCGTTAGTTTTAATGCAACGCTAGTGACTCAGGATACGCTATTTGCTCCAAACGTAACGAATTGTGTGTACAAATCCGCGTTTAACGGCTCTACAGTCCGCCAATCGCGAGAAAGCGGCATTTTCGACAAAATAACGGATCGTGTGTCCGAAACTTGGCCTTGTCCTGCCTTCTACCACGCCTTCGCCCGCGCCTTACCCTGTACCCCGCCCTACCGCTTCACCAGCTTCGGCTCGAAGCCGACGCGCAGGATGTCGCCCAGCACGTTGAAGCTGAGCACCGTGAGCAGGATGAACAAGCCGGGGAACAACGCCAGATAAGGCGCCTGCGCGATCAGGCCCTGCGCGTTGTTCAGCATGCTGCCCCATGTCGCGTTCGGCGCCTGGACGCCGAAGCCGAGAAAGCTGAGCGACGACTCCATCATGATCGCGGACGCGATATTGTTCGTCGCCCCGACGATGACGACCGGCATCAGATTGGGCAGGATGTGTCTGCGGACGATGCCGAAGGTACCTTGGCCCGACGCGCGCGCGTACAGCACGTACTCCCGCTCCTTGAGCGACATCGTCTCCGCCCGGACGATCCGGGCCATGTTCATCCACATGAGGAGCGAGATGATGACGATCAGATTGCCGACGCTGGGCTTCAGGAATACGCTCAGCAGCAGCAGGATAAGAAAAGACGGGATCGACATGACGACTTCGACGAGCCGCATGAGCAGGTTGTCGATCCATCCGCCGAAATAGCCGCTTACGACCCCGACGACGACGCCGATGCCCGTCGCGAGGATCATCGACGCAAAGCCGACGGTCAGCGAGACGCGGCCGCCGTACAGCGCTCTCGTGAAGTAGTCGCGCCCGTAGTCGTCCGTCCCGAACCAATGCGCGCCGCTCGGCGGCTTCAGGCGCTCGAGCGCGTTCAAGGCGTTCGGGTCGTGCGGGGACAAGAAAGCCAGCGCGGCCGCAACCGTAAATAGGATAAGAATAACGATGCCTGCGATGCCGAATGCGCTCGAACGCAGCTCCTCCGCGACGCTTCGCCATTTGCTCCGGTTCATAGGTTCACCTCTTCGAATTGATTCTGGGGTCCGCTGCGCCGTACAGCAGATCCGCGGCCAGATTGCCCAGGATGAGCATCATGGAGGAGAACAGCGTAATGCCCATGATGACGGGATAATCCATGCCCCGGACCGCCGTCATGCCGAGCGAGCCGATGCCCGGCCAGGAGAACACCGTCTCCGTCACGATGGCGCCCGCGACCAGCTCGCCCATCGACATGCCGAGCAGCGTGATGATCGGCAGCAGCACGTGCTTCAGCACATGGCGCACCAGCACGATGCGCTTGGTCGAGCCGTACGCATATTGAATTTGCACGTAATCCTCGCGCAGCTGGCCGATCGTGCTGGATCGGATGTATCGGACGTAGATCGCGAGAAAGCTGAACGCGAGCACGACGCAAGGCATGATGCCGTGCTTCAGCACGTCGAGGGCGCTATGGACGCCGATCGTGCGCATGCCCATGCTCGGGAGCCAGTGCAGGTGGATGGAGAAATAGTAAATCAGCAAAATGGCGAGCCAGAACAGCGGGACCGAGATACCGACGTAGGCGACCAGGTTGACGAGCTTGTCGATCCAGCGCCCGCGGTTCGCGCCGGCCAGCAGGCCGAGCGGAATCGCCAACAGCACGGCGAGCGCAAGCGCGGCGCCCATCAGCCCTGCAGTCGCCGGCAAGCGGTCCAGAATCTGGTCCATGACCGGCTGGTGATTGACGAGCGAGTAGCCGAGATTGCCGGTCACCGCTTCCTTGATCCACAAAAAAGTACTGGATATAGGCCGGCTTGTCCAAGCCGAGATTGTGGCGAATCCGCGCGATGTCCTCCGCGTGCATGTTCGGCGTGACGAACGACAGCACCGGATCGCCCGGCGCCAGCTTGATCATCGCGAAGCAGACGATCGAGACGAATATCAGCAGCGGTATCGTCTGCAAGAGCCTTCTAATTAAGAGTTGTCTCATTCGGTACGCTCCCCCGGGACGGACGTACAAAAAAATAAGCTGGCGAACCAGCTTATTTTCTTGAACGCCCGGTATTCAACAGCGCTTATTTGAGGTAGAGCTTGGACGGATCTTCGAAAATGACGACCGGCTTCAGCACGGCTTCGTCAAGACCGCCGTAACGCTTGTCGACGGCGACGATCGTCTTGGTGTAAGCGATCGGGTAGATCGCCGCGTCTTCCGCGATGATCTTCTGAACGTTCTTGTAGATCGCTTCGCGCTTCGTCGCGTCGCCTTCGCCGGCGCCTTGCTTGAACAGAGCGTCTACTTCGGCGTTTTTGTAGTGCGAGTAATTGGACGAGCCGTCGGACGTAAACAGCATGCTGTACGCATCCGGATCGAAGCCCATGATGTAGCCGGTGATCGCCAGTTCATAGTCGGTCGCCTTCGGATCGATGAACTTCGCGACCCAAGCCGAGGAATCCATGCTGTTCAACTCGATCGTGATGCCGATGTCCTTCAGCTTCTGCTGCACGTACAGGGAGATCGCTTCCTGCACCTTGTTGCCGCTTTGCACGATAAAGCGCAGCTTCAGGTTGCTCACGCCGGCCGTCTTCAGCAGTTCCTTTGCCTTGGCGACGTCGTTGTCGTAGGTCGGTACGTCGTTCGTCTGGTACAGCACGTCCGGCGTCAGGAACGAATGGGCCGGATCGGCATACTCGGCGGACGTATACGCAACTTGGATCAGCTCTTCGCGATTGAGCGCGTAGGCGATCGCTTGGCGAACTTCCTTCTTGTTCAGGACGCCCGTGTCGCTATTTTGGTTAAACATTATATATGCCAGACGGCCTTCGCTATATGGCTGAATGTCGAAGTTGCCCGTGGCTTCGATCGTGGACACGTCCTGCGGATCGAGATACTTCACGTTGATCTCGCCGTTTTGAAGCGCGAGGTTCGCGGCGTTCGTATCTTTCGCGATCCGGTACGTGATCGAATCAAGGTGCGGCTTGCCGCCGAAGTAGCCGTCGAAGCGTTCGAGCGTCAAGTACTCGCCGGTCTTGTACGCTTTGAACTTGAACGCGCCGGAGCCGACAGGTTTTTTTGTTCTTGTCGCTCTTCTCGATGTTGGCTTCGTTCTCGAAGATGTGCTTCGGAATAGGGGACACCTGTACAAGCGTCGCTTCGAAGCCTGGCGCGACCTGCGGCAGCTTGAGCTCTACCGTCGTGTCGTCGACCTTCACCGCTTGAATCGGCTTGCCGCCGATGATGAAGTTGCCGCGCAGGAAGCTGTTCTGGGACTCGTCGAGGATCTTGTCGATCGTGAACACGACGTCGTCCGCCGTCAGCGGCTGGCCGTCATGCCAGGTGAGGCCGCTCTTCAGCTTCAGCGTATAAGTAAGCTTGTCCTCGGACAGATCGAGGCTGTCTGCCAGGTAAAACGTCTTCTTGCCCTCGTTCACTTGAAAAAGCGGCGCGTAGAGCGCTTGGTCGATCGTCAGGCTGACGCGGTCGCCGGCGTAGTTCGGGTTCAGCACGACCGGGTCCGAAGCGACGGCGACGATCAAGCTTCCGCCGTCCTTGGCCTCGCCGCTCGCCGCCGGCTGCGAGCCGGAAGCCGAAGCGCCGGCGGACGCGGTGCCTGAGGCGCTTGGCGAAGCGTTGTTCGCGTTGTTGCCGGAGCACGCGCTGGCGAGCATGGCGAGCAGCGTAAGAACGACGATGCCGGTAAATCGTTTTTTGTTGCGGTTTAGCATAGGTTCACCCTCCACGAAATCTCTGTATCTGTTTTTGTAACAGTTTGATTATATTACATCGGGTTAGTCGGATTTGCAAGTTTTATTTCAAAACAATTTGTCGAATCTGATAGAATATGCCGAAAGAATTGTATTTTATCGATCGTGCCGCTATCGATCGTGCCGCGCTTCGGCAATCGAATCGGCGAAATGCGCCTACGAATGATGGTATCCCACAAATCGGATGGAAGTATGCGCGCGATGAAGGCCGCAAAGCGAAGAAGACCCTCTCCCGTACCGGCGGGAGGGGTCCTCTTCAAGGGAAGTTTGATCGCTGAAATCGCGGATAGGAACAAACGTGTCCGTTCTCTCGGCATTGCGCCTCGCAGGTCTCAACCAGGAACAGCCCTGTCCGTTCGCGCTGCCGTGCCTCCTCGCCGGTCCCGGTTAGGAACAAAACTCGCCAGTTGCGCAGTCCGTTCCACCGCTGAAGTTCCGTGTAAGAACAACTTCGGTGCCTGTTCCTTTACGATATAGTCTCAATCAGCAGCAACCTGTCAGCTTCGCATTTCGTTCCCGCCCAAGCGAGGGAAGTCAATTTAACGCAGCCGAATAAGGAACGTCTTGATCTCGTCAGGGCGCCAGCTCGAAACGCAGCGGCTTGTCTCCGTCATGACGATCGCCGATCGGACGCTCCAGCAGGTCGCATTCCTGCCAGGAAGCGATCTCGCAGCCCGGCGTCAGCGTCGTCAAGCCGCGGCCGCCCGCGTATTCGTGCAGCCGGACGACCAGCGCGTCCTCGTCCTCCGCTTTTTTTGATCGCGTCGAAGGCGATATGCGCGCCGTCCGCGCGCAGCAGCGACTTGCCCGCGAACGCGCTCGCGCCCGGGACCGCCAGCAGCGGATCGTTGAGCGCCCACGCCGCCGTCGCCGTTCCGCCGGACGCCCAGTCTCCCGCGTGCGGATAGAGCGAATACGTAAACAGATGCTCGCCCTGGTCGGCGTTCGGATCGGGATCGATCGCGGATTTGATGAGCGACAGGCGGATGACGTTGTCCTTGATGTCGTGGCCGTATTTGCAATCGTTGAGCAAGCTGACGCCGTAGCCGCGCTCGGACAGATCGACCCACTGGTGGCCGACCGTCTCGAACCGGGCATGGTCCCAGCTCGTGTTCCAATGCGTCGGACGTTTCACGTTGCCGAACTGGATGTCGTAGGTCGCTTCCGTAGCGCGAATCTCCACGGGGAACGCGACCTTCAGCAGCTGTTGATGCTCCCGCCAGTCCACGCGCGTGACGAAGTCGATTCGCCGGTCGTCCGCATAAACGACAAGACGCTGCTCGATAACGGAAGCCCCGTACGCCCATTCCAAGCGCAGAACGGCGCGCAGCGCGCCGCATTCGACGAGCTCGAGCTTCCTCAGGTCCGTCACTTCGCGCCGCTTTTCCTGATAGAACAAATCGATATCCCACGCTTCGAACATTTTCGGCTTGTCCTCGAATACTTGCAGCTCGTTCGCGCGCGCTCCCCGGGGCAGCACCTCGCGGGACAAACCGCGGTCGTACAGGCGGACAAGTCGGCCGGCTTCGTCGAACGCGAGCTCGTAATGCGGCGTCCGGAGCACGCCGTCCGCCCATTCGAACGCTTTGACCGACGTCTGCTGCCCGGCGGACGGATCGAAGCGCAGCGTCGCCGCGCCGGTCGCCGGCACGTCCTCCGCCAGCACGAGCCAGCGGCTGCCGTCGAATTCCGCCCGAAGGGGCCGCCCTGCTTCGCCGAGCCATCCGCCTTGCGAGCCGATGCCGGCCTGCACGGGAATCTCGACCAGCTCGGTCCGGTCGAAGGCGGCTCCGTTATATACGCTGACGACGGCGCCTTCCGCTTGCCCGGCCAGCCGCTCGGCCGCCGCCTGGATCGCCTCCTTGCCCAGGCGCTCCGCTTCGGCATACTCCGCTCTCGCATCCTGATAGACGGCGCCGATCGAAGAGCCGGGGATGATATCGTGGAACTGGTTGCGCAGTATCGTCGTCCAGCCTTCGTACAGCGCCTCTTTCGGATATCCGGACCAATCCCCGCCGCCCGCGACGGCGCCGAGCGAATGCAGCCATTCCGCTTCGCGGTACATCAATTCAAGCTTGCGGTTCATTCTTTTATTGTAGGCTTGGCTCGTATACGTCCCGCGGTGGTACTCCAGGTACAGCTCGCCGTCCCACGTGTGGACGTACCGGTCCGTGCCCGCTACCGTTTCGTGCAGCTTGTCGAAAAAGTCTCCGGCCCGCCCCGGCACGACCTTGGGCAATCCGGGCATCTCGTCGAGCCGCCGCCGCATCTCCAGCATATGCCGGTTAACGCCGCCGCCCCCGTCTCCGTAACCGTATGAGAGCAGGAGTTCGCGGTTGATATCCTTGTCGCGGTACGTGTCCCAGATCCCCTTAACGGTGAACGGTTCGATCTGGCCGTTGTAGGTGTACCACCAGACGTTCGGATCCGCGACCTCGGGCGTCGTGATGAAGTGCGTCAATATTTCCGAGCCGTCGATGCCCCTCCACTTGAACGTATCGTGCGGCATCCGGTTGTACTGGTTCCAGCTGATCTTGGTCGTCATGAACGTCTTGATGCCGGACTTGCGCAAAATCTGAGGCAGCGCCCAGCTGTAGCCGAATACGTCGGGCAGCCACAGGTAGTCGCATTCGACGCCGAACTCGTCGCGGAAAAAACGCGTGCCGTGCAGGATCTGCCGCACGAGCGACTCGCCGCTCGTCAGGTTGCAGTCCGCCTCGAGCCACATCGCGCCGCCGGCCTCCCAGCGCCCTTCCTTGACCCGCTCGCGAATTTGCTCGTAGATCTCGGGATAGTCCTTTTTCAAATAAGCGTAAAGCTGGGGCTGCGTCTGGAGGAAGAGGTACTCCGGATACTTCTCCATCAGTCTCAGCACCGTGGAAAAGGAACGGGCGGACTTCTCCCGCGTATGCTTGAGCTGCCATAGCCAGGCGACGTCGATGTGGGTGTGTCCGATGGCGCGGACGGTCACCGGATGTTTGTTGTCCAGCTCGGATAACGCCGTGCGGAGCGCGTCCGCAGCCAGGCCGACCGAGACGTAAAATTCGTCCGAGCCCGGACGGGACCAATCGAGCAGCTTAAAAGCTCGGTCCGCAGCCGTCAACAGGTCGTGCTTGGACGGGTTGGATTCCTCCAGAATCTTGGCCGTCTCAAGCGCAGCGCGCCCGGTAAAGTACAGATCGTCGGCCGCCGCGTCCAGCACGGCGAGCTCGGCGCGCTTGAACTGATGCTCCTGATCGCGCGGACCGCCGCCGCCTTCGAGTCCCGACCAGAGCCGGAAGACGAGCTCGATCTCGCTGCCGGCGAGCTCCGCCGGAACAAACACTTCCTGATGGTTCGTGTCGACGCCTTGAAAGGGACGGCCGTTCAGATAGAGCAGCGACTCGAAGGCCGCGTTGTTGCCCGCCCCGGTCAGGCCGAAGTCGAACAGGCCGACGACCTCCCGGCCCTTCCAGTCTTCCGGTACGCGCACCTTGCGCCGCAGCCAGACGTACCGGTCGTAACCGACCCAGCGCTCTCCCTTGCGCATGCGAAGCTCGCCCGTCAACTCCGGCGGACGGCTGACGCCGTTCGCGCCCGCCTCGTCCTCCTGCATCTCCCACTCGTCCAGCGGCAAAGCGTGGCGGTAACGGTACGCGGCCAATTCTTCGATTCGTTTCTGAAGCTTCTCCACGATCCAAAACATGAATGAAGACCTCCTCCAATAAGTTATGACACGTGTTATGCACTTCCGTAAAAAAAGCGGCGTCGTCATCCGCGTGAGCGCTCGGGAGCGCTGTCCCCGGGTCTGATCGACGCACGCAGCCAGCGCTTGGCGGCAGGCTCGTCCTGCGGGGACTCCAACAGCAAGCGCACCGCTTCCTCCCCCCATCTCGGCATACGGGATCTCCACCGAGGCAAGCGACGGCGTCATGTACGCGTTGCTCCGGCGGGTGTTGTCTCCCGCCATGAGAACAAGCTGGTCGCCGATCCGAATGCCCTTCTCCCAAGCCGCCTTGTACAGCGGCACGGCGCCCACGGACCAGTTGATCAGAATCGGCGGCAATTCGTTGCCGCCGGCGGCCGCTTCTTCCAGGTACCGGCCGAGCCACGCTTCGTCGCCCACGTGAAAGCTGCGGATGACGGGCGCAAAGCCTCTCTCCCGGCACCATGCTTCGTATGCCGCCTTGCGGTCGCGCTCCGCCCAGTTCAGCCCGGGCCCCTCTTCGTACGCTTCGAGGTACGCGGGATAACGGTCCGCCGTGCCCCCCAAATAATCCAACGCCTCACGAATGCTGTCGCGGTAGTCGGCGAGCACGGAAGCGACGCCATCCGTCTTCGCATAACCTTCTACGGACACGTAAGGGACGCAGGACTCTCGGACCCGCTCGATCCATGCGGCGCTCTCGTATTCCGTCACGTCGAGCGTCACGATCCCGTCGATTCTGCGCTGGCGGTACAAGTCGAGCATGTTCAGCCTGTCCTGGTCGTCCTCGCTCTCACCGCTGATCAGCACGTGGTAGCCGCGCTCCGCGCAAGCCTTCTGCATGCCCTCGAGCACCTGCAGGAAAAGCGGATTTTTCATGTCGCCGAACGCGGCCACGCACCGGCTGAGCCCGGTCTTCATCGCCCGCGCCTGCGCGTCGACCTGGTAGTTCAGCTCCTTGATCGCTTTAAGCACCTTCGCTCTTGTCTCAGGTCCGACGCCAATGCCCGGCGTGCCGTTGATGACGGCGGACACGAGGCTTCGCGATACGCCCGCGGCTTTGGCCACGTCGAAGCTCGTCGTTCGCTTGCCGATATTCGGCGTCTTGCCTTTGCCTGTCATAAGTCGCACCTCACCGTGAATATAACACGTATTATAACCGCGCGCAATCGGCTGTTTTTTCGCCGTTTGAACGGTATCCCCTTCGATCAGGAACGCGCCCTTTTTCGCCGTTTGAACGGTATCCCCTTCGATCAGGAGGGCGCGCGTTGGCCGAAGCCCGGACCTACTCGAACAGCGACAGTCCGAGAAAGATCGCCGCCCCCCCACATGATCAGGGCGGAGATTTTATTCAGCGCGAGGAGGAAACGGCCCGAGGGATCGGCTTGGCCCGCGATTCTGCCCGCGAGCGCCAGACCGTGGAACCACAGCCACGAGACGGCGATGCAGGTGACGGCAAAAACGAACTTCTCCCAGCCGTCGTAGCGCAGCGCGCTCGTGCCGATGACGCCGACCGTATCCATGATCGCATGCGGATTAAGCAGCGACAGCGAGGCGGTCAGCGCGATCTGGCGCCACGCGCCGAGCCGGTCAGCCTGTCCGCCGTTCGCGGCCCTTGGCTTGCTCCGCCAGATGACCCAACCCATATACAGCATAAACAGCACGCCGACGGAAACGAGCGACGTCTTGATCCAGCCGATGCCGAGCGCGACTGCAGACAAGCCGAATACGGCGAGCGAGACGAGCAGCGTGTCGCAGACCGAAGCCGTTAGCGTGATCGGCAACGCGCGGACGTAACGAGGCTGCAGCGCTCCTTGGCTGA
The DNA here is from genome assembly GCF_029525575.1 of Cohnella rhizosphaerae. GTDB lineage: Bacteria > Bacillota > Bacilli > Paenibacillales > Paenibacillaceae > Cohnella > Cohnella rhizosphaerae. Next base: position 373,615 of record NZ_JAPDIA010000009.1, on the reverse strand, counting down.
AGACGAATACGTTTTGCGCCCCGAGCGGGAGAATGAGTCCGAGCGCGAGGAGAAAGGCGTTGATGACGACGTGCGGCATGATGCGGTTTCTCTCCGTTCTGTATGAGGCAATACGATCCCGGCAAAGAGAAAGAGGCCGATCCGCGTCGCGTTATGCGACGGCATGATCGCCTCCGGCTCTTGCCGATCGGATGCTCGAATGGCTTCAGGGAACTTCCCTCGATAGCGCAGCCTCGTAGATCAGCTTAAGGATCGTCGTCTTCGTAATCCGGCCCACGACTTCGGCGACCGGCGTTCCGCCGTGCGGATGCGCTTGGACGACCGGAAGACCGTCTACCTCGTGCGTAATCATCTTCCGCATCGCGTCGAGGATCGTATCTTCCGGCGCGACGGTGACGATATTGGGGAACCGGGTCATCACCATGCCCAGGACGACGGCGTCCGCGTGCGCGTTGCCGACGGCGACCTTAAGCAGATCCTTGCGGGAGACGATGCCGGTCAGCGAGCCCGACGCATCGACGACGATCAGGCTGCCGACGTTTTCGAGGAAAAGCGAGACGACGGCGTCGCCGACGGTCGCCGTCTCGCGGAGGACGACGGGCACGCCCATCACTTCCTTCACGCGCATCCGCAGGACGGCATCCTGCCCGGACGAGCCGGCATCGCCGGACGCGGCGGCCGGGAAGTAGCCGACCTTGGGCTTGGCGTCGATGTATCCCAGCATCGCCAGCAGGCCGAGATCCGAGCGGATCGAAGGGCGGGTAACGCCGAGCGCCTCCGCGATCTGTTCGCCGGTGATCGGCGCGCGCTTGCGAACCAGATCGACGATCTCAAGCTGGCGCGTTGATAGTTCGAGCATGGCAACCTCCAGGCTGGACGACTCTTTTCCCCCATTGTAACCGATCCGCGTCCCGCATCACACCCCTCCGCGCAAAGGCGCCCGATCTCGACGATTTTCCTTTACGGCCCGGTTGCCCGCCTCTCTTCCATATCTATTCAGATCGCCTGAACGGTCCGGCTCTTCTTCTCCTCGGCCGCGCTTTCGATCGCCGCCTGCGCGGCCGCGATCCGCGCCATCGGAATGCGGTACGGCGAGCAGCTTACATAATCGAGTCCCGTGCGATGGCAGAACGCGATCGAATCTTTGTCTCCGCCATGCTCCCCGCAAATGCCCGTCTTCAAGCCCGGCTTGCGCGAGCGCCCTTTCGTCGCCGCAATTTCGATGAGCTGCCCGACGCCGTCCGGATCGAGCACCTGGAACGGGTTGTGCGGCAGCAGCTTCTGCTCAAGGTAGTGCGACATGAAGCCGCCCTCCGCGTCGTCTCTGCTGTAGCCATAGGTCATCTGCGTCAGGTCGTTCGTGCCGAAGGAAAAGAAGTCCGCATGGGCCGCGATGCGATCCGCCGTCAGCGCGGCGCGCGGCACTTCGATCATCGTACCGACCTTGTACCCGCAAGCGCTCATGCCAGCCTCGCCGAGCACGCGATCCGCGGCACGTTCGACCCGTTCGCGCAGCAGGCTCAGCTCGCTCGCGTCGCCGACAAGCGGAATCATAATCTCGGGATGCACGGAGATTCCACCGTCCATGCATGCAGCAGCAGCCCGGAAGACAGCCTCGGCTTGCATGTCGTAAATCTCGGGATAAACGATACCCAGCCTGCAGCCCCGCTGACCGAGCATCGGGTTGGCCTCGTGCAGCGCATGTACCTTGCGAATCATTCGCCGCAGTTGCTCCTGCTCCTCCTCCGTTCCGGCCGCCTGCAGCTTCTGCTGCAATTCACCCGCATTCGGCAGAAACTCGTGCAGCGGCGGATCGAGCAGCCGAATCGTAACGGGCAATCCGTCCATCTCCCGGAACAGCCCTTCGAAGTCTGCCTGCTGCATCGGCAGCAGCAGCTCGAGCGCCGCCAGCCGCTCCTCGCGCGACTCCGCCATGATCATCGCCTGCATGACGGTCAGCCGCTCCGGCGCAAAAAACATATGCTCCGTCCGGCACAGCCCGATGCCTTCCGCGCCGAAGCCGCGCGCGATTCCAGCGTCGGCCGGCGTATCCGCGTTGGCGTAAACGCGCAGCCTGCGAATGTCGTCCGCCCAGCGCAGCACCTGCTGCAGCTCATCCGTCACCGCCGCTTCCTTAAGCGGAATGCTGCCCGCGTAAATGCGGCCGCTCGTACCGTCGAGCGTCAGCCAGTCCCCTTCGGCGATCGTCCGTCCGCCCGCCTCCGCCTGCCGCAGCGCCTGATCGATCCGCATTTCCTCGCAGCCGCATACGCACGGCTTGCCCATGCCTCGCGCCACGACCGCCGCATGGCTGGTCATGCCGCCACGGCTGGTGAGCACGCCCTCCGCGGCGAGCACGCCGTGAATGTCCTCCGGCGTCGTCTCGGCCCGCACAAGGATGACGGGCTTGCCCGCCTGCGCCCACGCCGCGGCCGTATCCGCGTCGAACACGGCCAAGCCGACGGCCGCGCCCGGAGACGCGGGCAGACCGGAAGCGATCGGCTCTCCCGCCGCTTGCTCGTCAATGCCGCGGTGGAGCAGCTGCTCCAGATGCGATACCTCGATCCGCATCAGCGCTTCCTCGCGCGAGACGACGCCTTCGGCCGCGAGGTCCACGGCGATCCGCAGCGCCGCCTGGGCATTGCGCTTGCCGCCGCGCGTCTGGAGCACGTAGAGCTCGCCGCGCTCCACCGTGAACTCGATGTCCTGCATGTCGGCGTAGTGCAGCTCCAGTCTATCGCACAGCTCGGCCAGTTCCTCGTAGACCCGCGGCATGACGTCCTTCAGGGTCGCGATCGATTGCGGCGTGCGCACGCCCGCGACGACATCCTCGCCCTGCGCGTTGGTCAGATACTCGCCGAACAGCGCGCGCTCGCCGGTGGACGGATTGCGCGTGAACACGACGCCGGTGCCGCAGTCGTCCCCTTTGTTGCCGAACACCATGCTCTGAACGTTGACCGCCGTGCCCTGCTCGTCGGGAATGCGGTTGATCTTGCGGTACACCTGCGCCCGCTGGTTGTGCCAGGACTTGAACACGGCTTCGGTCGCAAGCGTGAGCTGCTCGTGCACGTCCTGGGGAAAATCAATGCCCGAGAACGTCTTCACGCATTCCTTGTATTCGCCGATCAGCTTCATCCAGCCCTCGGCCGACACTTCCTGGTCCTGCTCGATGCCGAGCTCGCGCTTCAGGCGGCGCAGCAGCTTTTCGAAACGGATCGATTCGATGCCGAGCACCACCTGGCCGAACATCTGGATGAGCCGCCGGTAGCAATCGTAGGCGAAGCGGTCATTGCCCGTGACCGCGGCCAGGCCCTTCACGGTCTCGTCGTTCAATCCCAGATTGAGGATCGTGTCCATCATCCCGGGCATCGAGTCGACAGAGCCCGACCGGACGGAGACCAGCAGCGGGTCGGCGGCATCGCCGAGCCGCTGACCTTTCTTCTCCTCCAGCCGGGCGACGGCTTCCCTCATTTGAAGCTGAAGCTCGCCCGAGATCCGATTGCCCGCCCGGAAAAAAGCGCGGCACGCCTCGGTCGTAATCGTAAACCCGGGAGGCACCGGAAGTCCGACGCGCGTCATTTCCGCCAGATTGGCGCCTTTCCCGCCCAGCAGCGTTCGCATGCCGGCATTTCCTTCTTCAAAGCTATAAACCCAGGATTGCATACTCATCAATCTTCGCCCTCGCTCGCCTCGACCGTCTCCAGGCAGCCTTCCTGCCCGCACACGCCGTATATTTTTTTCACACCGTTGGTCGGAATCGTATACATGAGCTGCTGACAGTGCTTGCAGATGACCATACCCAGTTCAAGAGCCGGAGCGGTTCCCTGTAAAGCGTTCGTCGCGTTCGACATGCTGCTTCTCCTCCCGGCGGTTCGGAATAATGCCGCCTTTTAAAATTTATTGTGTGTCACAATTATATATATGCGTCATTAATATTGCAATAAGCTACACGAAAATAATAAAAAATGATTAATGAGACCTGTAATCAGGGTAAATGAGTCACAATAAATCGCGAGTTAGAAGTAAACCGTGCAACTGGGGCCGTTAGCGCGGCGAGTGGGGAGAATTAAACGGAAAAACCGTGCAACTGGGGCCGTTGGCCCGGTTGAGGGGCGAGTTGGCCGGGAGACGGAAAACGTGCAATTAACAAGCAAAAAAGGTACAGCCCCGCGTTTTCGCGGGACTGTACCTTTTTACGTTATCGCGCCGCTTCGCGGGCGAACTTATTTGCCCTTGATGCCCAGCGCCTGCTTCAGCTTCGTGAACACTTCGGTATTCTCGTAGATGCCGGTGAAGAGCTGCGCATTGCGACCCATGGCCGTGATCGGAACGTCGACGGCCGTGTGGCCCGACGTCGTCCAGTCGACGACGAAGTTTTGCTTCGTGCCCACGATCTGGAACGGTCCGTCTTCCTTGGAGATACCGTCGCCGGATTCGTCTTCCGCGTTCGCTTCCTCGATCGAGAAGCCGCCGGTCTCGTGATCGGCGAGCACGAGCACGAGCGTCTCCGGATGCTTCTTGGCGTAGCTCTTGGCGACCTGGACGGCCTGGTCCAGCTGTTGGCCGGCCTTGATCGTCATTTTGGCGTTGTTCTGGTGCGCGAACTCGTCCGTGCCTTCTTCCTCGACCATCAGGAAGAAGCCTTTTTTTGTTCTTGGACAGCGTATCGATCGCTTTTTTGGGTCATTTCGGGCAGAGAGACGACCGGGTTGTAGATGTCGCCTTCGCCTTCGGGCTTTTGCTGGAACATCTCTTCGTTGGAGAAAAGCCCGAGCAGCTTGCCGCCCTTCGCCTTTTGCAGGTCCGCCTTCGTGGAAACGTAGCTGTAGCCAAGCGATTTGGCTTTGTCGACCAGGTTGCCCTGCGTGCCCTTGCTCTTCTCCGAAGGATCCTCGGCAGGCTCGTCCTTGAACTTGCCGGGGTTGCCCGCCGGATACCAGAAATCTTCCCCGCCGCCGAGGATGACGTCGATCTTGCTCTTGGTCAAATATTGCAGCGCGATGTCGCTCTGCTTGGAGCGGTCTTCGACATGCGCGCCGAAGGCTGCGCCGGTGGCGTCGGTGACTTGGCTGGTCGTGACCACGCCGGTCGATTTTCCTTTTTCCTTCGCGTATTCCATGATCGTCTTGACCGGCTTCTTGTCGGCATCCATGCCGATTGCGCCGTTGTAAGTCTTAACGCCGCTGGCATAGGCGGTCGCCGAGGCCGCCGAATCCGTGACCGGCACCGTGGAGCTCGTATGAATCAATCCGACGTACGGCATCGCGTCCATCGCCAGATTGCCCTTCTCGCCGACCGTCGCCAGGCGGATGGCGTCGCGCTGCGCGGCGCCCATGCCGTCGCCGACGAACAGGATGACATTTTGCGTTTGAGGGGATGCGGCGTCCGCGCGGTCGTTCGGCTGAGCGGTGACTGCGCTGGCTGTCAGAATAGCTGCCGTCATCGTACCGGCCAGCGTGGCTTTGAACACTTTCTTGTCTCGAAGTTTCATCGTTTCCCCTCCACATTTGGTATACAATCCTATACTAGAACGGCTTCGTTAAGCGCGTGTTTAGATTTTGTGTGCCGCACGTAAAATGCAGACGATTTTCGGTTTACAACAAGCCGGCACCTGTTACAGTAGAGAGTGCGCTTGCGGCGAACGGCCGCAACCGATAGGAAGCCATGAACTGAGGGACTGGCAAGTTGATACGAAAACGATGGAAATGGGCGGGCATGATCGCCGGCGGCGCGGCCATTGCCGTCGCCGCGACCTTGTACGCCCTGACGTATACGGGTACGAATATTTATCCGAACAAGGACAAACGTCACGCCATACTGCGGCTCGAGGATATCGGTCCCGGCGGCGAATACGGCACGCCAGAAAATCTGGGCAAGCTGCGCGCGGTGCTGGATTATATCGAATCCGAAGGCATCCCTTTTCAAATGGCCGTCATCCCGCGGAGCATCCGCCTTGGAAGCGACGGCGTCTGGCAAGAGCGCGGCATCGACGATCCGCAGCCCGACGCCCTTACGCAATCGCTGATCCGACTGCTCAGACAGGCCGAAGACAACGGCGGCGTGCTGGGCATGCACGGCTATACCCACCAATACGGGGATACCGTCATGAAGGGCGACGGCCAGAATTCCGGCACCGGTTACGAATTCAAAGTTCCGGGCGCGTCCGAGACCAAGGATGCCGGCTATGCCGCCGCCCGCATCGAACGCAGCCTGGCGGCCTTCGAACGGGCCGGGCTACGTCCCGCATTCTGGGAATCGCCGCATTACCGGGATACGCGAGCGCAGGAAAAGGTGTTCCGCTCGTACGTCGGCATCCTTTATCAGCCAGACCTGTTCTCCCTTCGGTCTTTCAAGGACATGAACGTATACGAGAGCCGCAATACGTACGGGCAGGACAGTCTCGGTTCGGTCTACGTGCCCGCTCCGCTCGACTATATTACGGACGATGCTTCGGTCGACAAGCTGCTGAGAAAGGCGAAAACGTTCGACGGGCTAGCCTCGCTCTTTTTCCACCCGTTCCTCGAGTTCCCCGCGCTCGAGGCGGTGACGGGCGCGGACGGACGGACGCAAATGTCGGACGGTCTGCCGGTCTATCGTTACAAAGAAGACGGCGCGTCATCCAAGCTGCACCGGCTTGTGGAAGGGCTTGAAAGGGAGGGCTACCGGTGGATGTCGCTGAACGAGGTCGTCCCCTTCACGCCCGCTCACCGGGTGACGCTCCCGCTCGGCACGACCGCGGAAGACGTGCTGTCGGGAGACGTGACCGGGAGCGGCCATGCGGACGTCGTCGTACGCGAGGCGCATCGGATCTCGGTCATTCTCGGCGACTACGGCACCCCCCGCAACCGGCCGCAGGCGGCGGCGCAGGTTTGGCTCAAAGCCGCGTTTCCGCCGCAGGAGCGGCTGCTGCTGGCCGATATGAACGCCGACGGCAGACAGGATCTCGTCGCGTACGATCCCGTGACGGGAGCGGTGCGCGTCAGCATGGCCGAAGACGGCCGGTTCGCCGATCCCGCGCCCGCGGGCAAGCTGCCGACAGGTCTTGACCGGCTGCTGCCGATTCGGACGCAGGACGGCAGCGTTGCTTTTGCGGCGAGCAGCGACGGCAAGCTCGTTTCCGATTCGTACAGGGACGGCCGCTTGGCCTCCTCCGCCGAACAGTTGACCGCTCTCCCCGCAGACGCCGTGCTCTATGCGGGCCGCTTCTTGAGCATGGAGAGCGACGACGCGCTCTATTCGTCGCTGTCCGAAGGCGGCTTGTCCATCGCGCCGGCGGACGCGCGAGATTCGACCAGGGGCCCCGTTATCGCCGTAAAGGGAGTTCCCTTGAAAAAGGGCGAACAGTTGCTCGTCGGCGACACGGACGGTGACGGTCTCGACGACTTGATCTCGTATACCGCTAAAACCGGCGTCTGGCGCGTCTACGCAAACGAAGGCGCCGGCCGATTCAAGCCGATAGACAACGCCTACGGTCCCTGGGCCGCGGGACGCGGCCGCATCGGAATCGCCGCCGACTTCGACGGCAACGGCAAGACCGATATCGCCGCATACGACGCCAGATCGCGCGCGCTTGATCTTTCTCTTTCATTTCGCAAGCATGTGTCGGAACCTTAACCCGAGAGGAAATGCTCGGGCGCACCTATTATAGACTGCGCAGGAACGGCGGAGATTCAGTTCGAGGAAAGCAACCGCCGCAGGGTCGGATCGTCGAACAGTCCGGCGACCGTGAACGACACGCAGGGCAGCCTGTCCGACGAGACTGTATCTTCGCCTTCGTATACGCGGCTGAGCTCGAAGCGGTCGCCCTGCAACAGATGCTGCTCCAGGGTCTGGGCGCCAGGGTCGAGGATCCAATACTCAGGCACGCCATGCTTTTCATAGATTCGAAGCTTGCGGACGCGGTCCCGGTGACGCGAGCCGGGCGACAGAATCTCGACGACCAGGTCCGGCGGCCCCTCGATGCCCCGCTTGGTCACGATATCGGCGCGCTCCGGACGAATGAAGATCAGGTCGGGCTGCACGACGTTGGTAGGACTGAGGATGACATCGAGCGGCGCGCTTAAAATGAGATATTCCGCTCTGCAACTGCCAGCTAGCGTAAACTGCAAATTGTAACTCAGTATCTGATGCGAAGTGTTCGGTCCCGGCGACATGAGCTCCAGCGAACCGTCCAGTACTTCGTAGCGCAAGCCGTCGTCCGGCATCGCAGCATAAACGTCGTACGTCACCTGCTGCTCGCCGACCCGATCCTCCGGTCTTTTTTTTGTCTTCCGGTCGTTTTTTTGTCATCCATCCCAGGCATCCTCCTGACAGAAAAACCCCGTCAAAGCGACACGGTTCGTGTTCGGCTCTGACGGGGCGCTTCCCCGTTTCTTTCTTTGATTCGATTATGCTCAAAAATGGAAGATCTGTCAACGGAAAATCAGCTGACCCCGTTTACAAGGCAGCCGACGCTTGCCGAAGCAAGTCCGCCAGCGCCTCCTTGTCCACGTCCTGCGCCTTCCCGATCTTGATCGTCTTGCGTTCCGGCGGACCGCTCCAGGCGCCTTCGGGGAACGCGACGCCCGCTGCGTTAAAGACCGTGTAGCTTACCGCGTCCTTCGACGTCGAAATGACGGCGGCGTACTTGCCGTTTTTGAGGTAATGGGGCTTCTTGTACTGCATGCGCTCCAACGCGTCCGGAATGACCGCAAGCGTAAGCTCCCGCAGCGCATTGCAGCGCTCGGCCTGCCAAGGCTCTTTGAGATCGGCGATAAATTGCGCGACTTCAGGGTTCATGTCAACAGCTCCTATCGTGTGCTTATTCGTGCGAATTCCTTAAAGCGCCGATCTGGTCGCGCAGGTCGGCCTCGATCGGGTTCAAGCTTGCGGCGAACGGCGGCACGGCCGTATCGCGAAGCCGGCGCAGCTCGATCCCGCCTTCTCCGAAGCCATAGGGGTCGGGCATTCCCGCCGCCCAGGCGTATGCCTCCCGTTCCGAGTCGGCCTCCAGCAGCATGTACCCCGCGACCTGTCCTTCCGCGTCGCAGAACGGTCCCGCCGTCATCGCCGGCGGACCTTCCGCTTGCGAATACGTCAACCGGAGCCCGTCGGCGCTGGGCAGCAGGCTGGCGGACTCGATGAGGACGCCAGCCGCCTTCATTTCCCGGAGGTAAGCCGCAAAAGCCGCGGCCCGTTCGCCAGCCGGCCCGATGCCAGCCTCGAAGCGCGCGTTCGCCCTGATCAGGATCATAAATCGCATATGCATCGCCTCCTTGAGTGAATTTCAAGCGACGGCTCAGGCGAGGAAGAACGACTTCAGCACCGGCGCGAGCGCGTCCATCGACCGACCGCATCGTAGGCGATCCGCGTTCCGTCTTGGATATCGCCAAACCGTTCCGTACGGTTCGAGTCGCTCTTCACCGTTCGTCCAATCCTCGCTTCTATATGGTTATTGTCGCTCCGCGCATTCCGCCGCGCGCCTTCGCATCAGCTCTTGCTCCGGCACATTCTGCGTCATGGAGGCGGCCCGCTCGAACGCCGCGCGCGCCTCCTCCATGCGCCCGAGCTTCGCGAGCAAATCCCCGCGAACGCTCGGCAGCAAGTAATAGTCACGCAAGGCGGGCTCGTCGTTCAGCTCGTCGACGATCCGCAGCCCGATGGCCGGTCCGAACGCCATCGCGATCGCGACGGCGCGGTTCAGCTCGACGACGGGCGAAGGCGCGACGCGCGACAGCGCTTCGTAGAGCGCCGCGATTCGGGCCCAGTCGGTGTCCCCCGGCGCCTTTGCCTGCGCATGGCAGGCGGCGATCGCGGCTTGGAGCGCGTACGGCCCGAGCGGACGGCCCAGGCTGCGTGCGCGCTCGAGCGCAGCCAGACCTCGCCGAATCAGCAGCCGGTCCCAAAGCGCGCGATTCTGATCCATGAGCAAGACCGGCTCGCCCGACGGACCGATGCGCGTCTTAAAGCGCGACGACTGGATCTCCATCAGGGCGACAAGACCGTGCACCTCCGGCTCCCCTTGCACCGCCTCCGCCAGCATCCGGCCGAGACGCAGCGCCTCCTGGCAGAGCGTCGGACGAATCCAGTTTCCGCCCGACGTTGCCGAATATCCTTCGTTGTACATCAGATAGACAACCTCGAGCACCGAGGAGAGACGTTCCTCCAGCGCCTTCCCCTCGGGCGCGTCAAACGTCGCGCGCGCCGCGCCTAGCGTCTTCTTCGCGCGGACGATCCGCTGCGCGACCGTCGGCTCGGGGACGAGATACGCATGCGCGATCTCTTCCGTCGTAAGCCCCCCCCAGCAGGCGTAAAGTCAGCGCCACGCGCGATTCGCGCGAGAGCGACGGATGGCAGGCGGCGAAGATAAGTCGGAGCAGCTCGTCGCCGATCTCCCCCGACTCCTTTTCCACATCGTCCTCCGTATACAAGGGGCTGGCGCGCCCGTATTCCTCGTACTTGCGTTCCCGCAGCTTGTTCCTCCGCAGCAAGTCGATCGCCCGTCGCTTCGCCGTCGTCATAAGCCATGCCCCCGGGTTGTCCGGAATGCCCGTCTCCGGCCACCGTTCGAGCGCGATCAAGAGCGCGTCCTGCGCCAGGTCCTCCGCCAGGCCGACATCGCGAACCATCGTCGCCAGGCGTGCGATCAGCTTGGCCGACTCGATTCGCCAGACAGCGTCGATCGCGCGGTGCGCGGCCCGGTCGCTCACGTCCGGCGCGGTCCTTCAAGCCGCTCGCGCAGCGCATGTTCCTTGGCCAGCATCCCCGGATCCTGCGTCAAATCGCTCATGTCGAAAATCTGCCGAAGCTCGATTTGACCTTGCCCGAACCCGTGCGGATCCGGCATCCGGAGCGCCCACTCGAGCGCTTCTTCCTTCGACTTCACCTCGATCATCGTAAATCCGGCGATAATCTCCTTGGCTTCGGTGAACGGTCCGTCCGTAATCTTGGGCTTGCCTCCCGCCTCCGGGTAGGAGATCCGAATGGCCGACGAAGTGGGATGGAGCCCGTCGGCGGCCACCAGGACGCCTGCCTTGGCAAGCTCTTCGTTGTACCGCTGCATCGCCGCGACCAGCTCCTCGCTCGGCATGACGCCCGCTTCCGAATCCGACGTTCCCTTGACGATCATCATAAAACGCATTTTGTTTTCCTCCTTTGGATGGGAACCGGCAGCTTCATCGGCTGGCGTTTCCTTCGCTTACATAAACACGACGAACGCCTGGCGGCCGAATCGACATGCATTCAAAAAATTTTTTTTGCCGGACCGCCCGGACGTCCGTTCACAGCCGCAACGCCATAAAATCCTCGTCGAAGTATCGCCCGCCGTACTTCAACGCGCGCCGTTCCACGCCGTACGGCTCGAAGCCGACGGAGGCGTACAGCCGCTTGGCCGCCAAGTTGTCCGACATGACGGCCAGATTGAGCTGCTCCAGTCCGTCGAGCGCGCGCGCTTGGCCGATGAGATCGAGCATCAGCGCTCTGCCGACGCCCGCGCCTCGCATCTCCGGCGCCACGTACACGCCGTACACGTTGCCTTTATGCGAGGTCTTTAAGCTCTCCTCCCGGACGAACGACGCGATGCCGGCCAGCGTCCCGCCGCCTCCGTCGCCGACAGCGCCCAGCGTGAACCGTGCGGCGCCGGGCTTGATCCGTTCGGCGAACGTTTCCAACGCGAACCGCGCCTCCCGCTCATAGGTCGATCCGTACGCGTCCGGATCGGTCCTGAGCGCGGTTAAACGAATTTGCCGATAGACGCTTGCATCTTCCTCTTCGAGTACGCGAATAAGCAAGCCGTTCCCTCCTCGGGAGCTCCGATTCCTTATGAGTAAAATGATAGCATAGAACGCTCCTTTCGACGCGCTTTGCGCGATTCCGGTTTTCAGGCAAGGAGTGCTATAATCGTATAAACGAGCATCAAGTCAGACACATATTCGAGCGAGAATCGGAGGAGAGCGCATGGCCGACCGCACCAGGCTTGACCGCAAGCGTCACGTTTCCCTGAAGGATTTCGATCCCCGCGATACGGGCGATATCGAGAGCAAGGAACAGGCTGAAGCGGAGATGGAGGTTCTTCGCGACAGACTGCAGGAAGCGCAGGAAAAGCTGTATGCCAGCCGTTCGCACGGCGTGCTGATCGTGTTCCAGGGGATGGACTGCAGCGGTAAGGACGGCACGGTAAAAAAAGGTGTTGTCCGCGCTCAATCCGCAGGGCTACCGAGCCGAGAGCTTCAAGACGCCGACCGCGGAGGAAGCGGCCCACGACTTCCTGTGGCGAACGCACAAGCTGGTCCCCCAAAAGGGATACATCGCCTCCTTCAACCGCTCCTATTACGAGGAAGTGTTAATCACCCGGGTTCACGGCCTCATCGATAAAAAAAGAAACCGAACGGCGCCTGGCCCATATCAAGCACTTCGAAAAGCTGCTCGCGGACAGCGGCGTGCTGGTCATCAAAATTTTTCTCCATATCTCCAAGGAATTTCAGCTGGAAAAGCTGCAGGATCGGCTGACCCGGCCCGACAAACTGTGGAAGTTCGATCCGAACGACCTCAAGGAGCGGCGGCATTGGGACGAATACGTCCGCGCTTACGAAGACGTCTTCGAGGCGACCGGCACGAAGCGCAACCCTTGGCATATCGTCCCTGCCGACAAGCGCTGGTACCGCGATTACCGCGTGCTGAAAATTATAACCGAGGCGTTCGAGTCGCTGGACCTCGCGTATCCGGAGATCGATATCGAGCATTTCGGAGAGCTGGATCTGGACGAGGAAACGCGGGCCAAGCTGTTAGCCGCCAAGCGCAAGGATGCCAAGGGCGGCGAGCGGCGGGATGCCGAGGGCGATGGCCTGCAGGATGCCAAGGGCGATGAGCGGCGGGATGCCAAAAGCGATGGCCTGCAGGATGCCGAGAGCGATGAGCGGCGGGATGTTCCGGAGGCAGCGGCTGCGGAAGCCCTGGCGACCGGGGCCGGCGGCGAAGCGGCGGGCGAGCGGGAAGCGAGCGGCGGGAACGAAAAAGCCGCCGTCGACGGGGAAGCCTTGCACAGCGAACCGGCGGACGCTGGCTCGGAGACGGCCGAAGGCGTGCCTGCGGATGTCGGCCCGAAGACTGCAAAGGGCAGAGCGCCCCGCGGCGGCAGGAAACCCGCCGCCGACAAAGCGCCGAACACCGGCCGTCAAGCGGCGAGCAAAAAAAACGGCGGCGGCAGGCGAGACGGCGGCTGGTGGAAAACCGGCAAAGACTGGCGAAGCGGCGCCGCGTGGAAAATCCGCGGAAGCTGGCGAGACAGCGACGGGCGAAAAATCGGCAGCGGCGGGCGCGACAGCGGCTTTGGGAACGCGGAAGACTGCCGGGAGAACGCGGGGTACAAGGAAGCAGGCCGCCGCCGAAGCCGAGGCACCGGTACAAGCCGCGACCGAGGATGTGCCCAGCGAGCCGACCGCGCCGAAGCCGCCGAGCAGACGCGGCCGGAGGCCGAAGGAAGTTTAGCATACTTAAGAACCTGCCGTCGTGCCCGGCAGGTTCTTTGTTTTTCGCGGCACACACTCGCCCCCCTTCAACCCCGCCGGCCCGCCAACTGTCGATCTACGTGCATACTTGCGGTACTTTAACCCCATCGACCGGCAAACTGTCGATCTCGATCGACGATGTACGCCGTGTTGTACAAGCCTCCGAAAATATTGTTCGCCCACCGCTTGTCCACCCTGTTATTTCCAATTGCAACGTGGTGAAGTATCAGTATTCAGCTGGCGCGGCCAGCAAAAAACACAATGGAGGCGATTGCGATGCATACACCGGTCGTTGGAACGTTTAGAAACGAACAGGACGTCATCGGCGCGATCGAGGCGCTGAAGGCGGCAGGCTGGAACAAGGACGATATCTCCGTCGTCAGCCATAAACGCGAAGCCGTCCATCGCGTAGACACGGTCACCGGCACGAACAGCGCGGAAGGCATGGTCACGGGCGGCGTGGCGGGCGCCTTTCTCGGCGGAACCGCCGGACTCCTGGCCACGGCTGGCCTGCTGTTCATACCGGGTCTCGGTCCGCTGCTCGCGGCCGGTCCGATCGCGACCGTCATCGCCGGCGCGGCCGTCGGCGGCAGCACGGGCACGCTCATCGGCGGCCTGGTCGGTCTCGGCATCCCCGATCGCGAGGCGGAGATCTACAAGACGCTGGTCGAGCAGGATCATCTGCTCGTCATCGTGAAGGCGAACGCCGAGGATCGGGCGCACGCAGAGCGCATCTTCCAGACCTTCGGCGCCGTCGGGCCCCGTTCAACGGCCGTCTCGTACGTGCAGTCTCCGCTGCCGGCAGCAGCCGCTCACGAGCCTGCCGACGAGATGCGCGTCTATATCAATGCCAAGGACGGCGACGTACAGACGCCCGTGAAGGAACTCGTCATTCCCCACGATTCCAGGGAGGTCTGACCGATGCGCGGCAAAAGCGCGGCGCTCGCTTCGATCTCCCTGTCGGTCTTCGTCGTCTACGCCGTCAAGACGATGAAAAAGACGATGGCGACGCTCGACGAAGCGAATCGCACGCTCGTCGACGTCAAGACGTCCGCCCTTCAGGCTACGCATGAGGCGACTGCGTTAATTCATACCGTTAACCGAACCGTTAGGGACGTTAAAGGGCGCATCGATACCGTCGATCCGCTGCTCGAGACGACGCAAGAGGTGGGCGACGTCTTGCACACGATCGCGCACTCGGTGAAGGAAGCGCTCAGTCCCGGCGAAAATGAACGCAGGGGCGTCGACGCCCCCGTCCGCGCGCGGGATATTGCCGTTCGCATCGGGGGAAGGGTCAGTGCCGCAAGCCGGCGGCGCACCCTCCCTTTATCATAAATAGATTCACCTCGTTAAATGAGGCCATGCGCCGCCGCGTCAGAGCTTGGTCGACGCGACCAAAAGGAACATCGGGCGGCGCGCCTCCTCCGCCCATGCCGGATGCCGCTCCAGCATGTCTGCCGTCGGCTTCAGCTCGGACAGCTTGTCGACGTGGAAGCCCGTTTCGATTAAAGGATTCAGATAGCCGGCTACGGTCCTGTGGTACTTCACGACGTCATGCCCCAAAAATCTCGCGAGCCGCGGTCCTTCCTCATGGTAGCGGTCAAGCGGCCAATGCAGCTTCTCCCCGTTCGGACCGTAGTGCCAATCCTGCCCTTCCAAAGCCGTAAACGTCGGATGCTCGACGGTGAACACGAAGGCTCCGCCGGGCGAGAGGCAAGCGCGTACGCCCTCGCAGATCTCGCCGAAGTCCGCCACGTAATGCAGCGCCAGCGAGCTGACCACGACGTCGAACGCACCAATGGGAAATTCGAAATCCTCGATGCCGCTTCGCACATACGCGATCGCGGGATCATCGGTCATCTCCCGCGCCCGCTCCAGCATCTTCTCGGACAGGTCGACGCCGACCGCGGACCTTGCTCCCTGCTCCCGGGCGTACCGGCAATGCCAGCCGTAGCCGCAGCCCAAATCCAGCATCCGCTTGCCCGCCAGATCCGGCAGCATCGTACGCAGCTCGTCCCACTCGCCTGCCGCCTCCAAGCCGCCGACCGATCGCGGCATGCGGCTGTAATTTTCAAAAAAACGCGGGTCGTCGTACTTGTTCTCCTTCATGCTCCAGCGCCTCCTCATCCGTTGACGATGTTCATCTGGTTTAAGTATAGCAATCCGACGCGCAGCGCAAAAAGCCCCTGCAGCCGGCGACCGCCGGAGGACAGGGGCTTACGTTTTTTAAGTGACGCGCCTAGCGGCCCCGCACGGCCTCGAATTCCGCCCACTGCGCGGCATCCAGGCGAGCGCGAGCTGGGCCAGCGACAAGCCGAAGTCGGAATCAGATCAGTCCAGCGATCCGCCCCGTTCGGGCCAGCGCGTCCAGCGCGAAGTCGAGATCCTCGCGCGTATGCGACGCCGTCACGATCAGTCTCACTCTCCCCTTGTCCATCGCGACCGTCGGATAGACGATGCCCTGCGCATACACGCCTTCGGCGAGCAGCGCATCGGAGAACCGCATCGTATCCGCGGGCGAGCCGACGATGATCGGGATGATCGGCGTCTCGCTCATCCCCGTGTCGAAGCCGAGCGCGAGCAGCTTTTCCCTGCAATAATTCGCGTTGCTCCACAGCCGCTCGATCAGCTCGGGGCTGCGTCCGAGCACCTTCACCGCGGCCAGGCAAGAAGCGGCGACGGCCGGCGTCTGCGACGTGCTGAACAGAAACGAGCGCGCCTTGTGAATCAAATAATCCTTGAGCAGCGCGGAGCCCGCCATATATCCGCCGGATACGCCGATCGCCTTGGACAGCGTGCCGACCTGGATGTGCACCCGCCCGTGGAGGCCGAAGTGATCCGTCGAGCCTTTGCCGTTGCGTCCGAGGACGCCGCTCGCATGCGCATCGTCGACATACACGACGGCATCGTACCGCTCCGCGAGCTCGACGATGGCCGGCAGCGGCGCAATGTCCCCGTCCATGCTGAACACGCCGTCGGTGACGACGACGCGGGCGCGGTAGGACGCGCTCTCCTTCAGCGCCTGCTCCAATTGGTCGAGATCCTTGTGGGCGAACACCTTGCGGCTCGCCTTGGTCAGCCGGATGCCGTCGATGATGCTGGCATGGTTGAGCTCGTCGCTGATGACGACATCGTCCGGCCCCAGGATCGACCCGAGGATCCCCTGATTCGTCGTGAATCCGGATTGGAACACCAGCGTCGCCTCGGTGCCCTTGAACGCGGCCAGCTCTCGTTCCAGCTTCCCATGAATGTCGAGCGTGCCGGCGATCGTGCGGACGGAGCCGCTGCCGACGCCGTATTTTTCGATCGCTTCGATCGCGGCTCGCTTCAGCTCCGGATGCGCGGTCAAGCCCAAGTAGTTGTTGGAGGACATCTGCAGCACCCGGCGTCCGCCGAGCGTCATCCAGCTGCCCGATCCGCCCTCCCATTCCGTCAGCGGCCGGTATCGGCCGTCCGCCTTGAGCTGCTCCAGTTCCTTCGATAAAAAGTCCAGGTTTGCCATCGTTGATCTGTCGGCCCCTCTCTTATCGTTCGTTTCCATGCGCGACTAATGCGTAAATACGACCTTGCCGCAATTGCCCGACTTCACCAGCTCGAACGCCTCTTCGTAACGGTCCAGCGTGAACGTATGCGTGACCAGTCCGTCAAGCCGCAAAGCCCCCGAATCGAGCAGCCCTTTCATTTGGTACCATGTCTCATACATGCGGCGGCCGGTAATGCCGTGAACGCTGATGCCTTTGAAAATCAAGTGACGCGCCAGGTCGATCGGCACGTCGTCCGTCGGGATGCCGAGCAGCGAGATGCGGCCCGCGTTCGCCGCCGCCTCGAACCCGCCCCGGATGGCCGCCGGGTGGCCGGACATCTCGAGCACGACCTCGGCCCCTTCGCCGTCGGTGAACGCGCGAACCGCTTCGGCCATCGGCGTCTCCGCGCTGTTGACGAGCGCGTCGGCGCCCATCTGCCTGGCCATCTCCAGTCGGTTGGCGCGGACGTCGACGGCGATGATCTTGCCCGCGCCGCATGCGCGCGCCACGGCGATCGCCATCAAGCCGATGGCGCCCGTGCCGATGACGGCGACGGACCTGCCGACGATGTCGCCGGCGAGCACGGTCTGCACGGCATTGCCCAGCGGATCCTGCAAACATGCCAGCTCGAACGGCATCTCGGGGCGATTGTGAATGACGTTGCCGGCGGGCAGCACCGCATACTTGGCGAAGCAGCCCGGCGCCGAGATGCCGAAGCTGCGCGTGTTGGCGCATACATGCCCGTTCCCCGTCCGGCAGGCCTTGCAGTGGCCGCACACGATGTGTCCTTCGCCGGACACGCGGTCTCCGACCTTGACGTTGGTCACCCGCTCGCCGACGGCTTCGACGACGCCCGCGAATTCGTGTCCGAAGACGTTCGGCGTCACGACGGCGCGCTCGGCCCAGGCGTCCCAATTGTAAATATGCAGATCCGTGCCGCAGATGGAAGACGCCTTTACCCGTACCAATACCTCTTCGGGACCGGGCACCGGTACCGGCACCTCCATCAGCGCCGCGCCCGGCCCCCGGTCCTTTTTCACCAGGCCGAGCATCGTTTTCTCCCGCATGGTCATCACCCTCGTATCGAGTTAATTCCGCTTTATACAACATATTATACAATTGTATTATATATTGCACAATGAAATTATTATGGGGTTTATATTCGCGTGGCGTTCGGTATAATGGAGAGAAAATAAAGGGACTTAGGTGGATATAATGGACGCCATTCATAAGAAAGTCGGCAAAAACCTGCAAGCCGTGCGCAAATCCCGCGGTCTCAGCCTGGACCAGGTAGCCGAGCTGACGGGCGTCAGCAAGGCGATGATCGGCCAGATCGAGCGGGGCGACTCCAATCCGACGATCTCCGTGCTATGGAAAATCGTCAACGGCTTAAAAATTTCATTTACGTCGCTCATTGAAGAGACGAAGGCGGAAGTCACGTTCGTCGACATGGCCGGGATCGAGCCGTTTTTAGAGGAGGACGGCGCCTATCGCTCGTTCCCGATGTTTCCTTACGACCAGCGAAAAGGCTTCGAAATCTACGCGGTCCGCATGGATCCCGGCTGCAGCCACGAATCGGAACCGCACAACGAAGCGGTCGAGGAATACATCGTCGTGACGGACGGCTCGCTCGACGTCGAAGTCGGCGGCGATACGTACGCGGTGGCCGCGGGCAACGCCGTGCGCTTCCCCGCCGACCAGCCGCACGCGTACCGGAACAATACCGGCCAGGTCACTACCTATATTACGCTCATCCATTACCCCTCATGATGCGCAAAGGCCCGCTCTCCCGGAATTTCCGGGGAGCGGGCCTTTTCTTCGGGCTTCGCTGCCGTTATAACTCGCCTCATGCTCCGGTACCTAGACCTCCATCCGCCTCCACATCATAAGCGCGGCGCCCGTGGCGACGGCGTCCTCGCGCAGCTCGCCCTTGGTGAATGCCGGCTGGTACGCCGGATAGTAGTATACGTGCCGGCGCGCGGTCTCGATGGCTGCTTTGTAAAAGCGTTCATCCGAGTAGATAAGCGCCCCGCCCAGAATGACCGTCTCCGGATGGAACATGTTGATCATATTGGCGAGGCCGATGCCGAGGTATACTGCCGCGCCGTCGAACAGCTCGACGGCCGGCGGATGCCCCTCTCTCAGCGCCTGAAGCAGATCGTCGTAACGGATCTGCTCCGGCGCGATCCGCAGCCGCTCCGTCCAGCCGCCGCGTCCCAGCTCGGCCTGCGATTGCGCCTGCTTCTCAAGCGCCTGAATGGAGGCGTACGCCTCCAGGGCGCCGAAGTTGCCTCCCTCGTGCAGCCGCGTGCCGTCCGCCTGAACGATCATCTGTCCGACGGCGCCCTCCAGATCGATCGAGCCGTGGACGATCCGGCCGTTCGACATCATCGCGGAGCGCAGCCCGATCCCGGCATGCACGTACAGCATATGCTGGGGATTGGAACGCCGCAGCGCCCAGCGCTCGCCCATGAGCGCCGCGTTCGCGCCGTTTTCGAGGCGCGCCGCGAACCCGGTCGCTTCCTCGGCCATTCGGCGGATCGGGACGTCCTGCCAGCCCGGCGCCGCGAAGTGGAGCGGCCGAAGCACGATGCCGCGCTCGCGGTCCAGCGGTCCGACGGCGCCGATGCCAAAGCCTCTCACCTGGCCGGGCTCGATCTTGTGATCGAACAGGATGGCCTTGACCGATTGCTCGGCATGCGCGATCAGCCTGTCCGGCGTCATCGCCTCGTCCATGCGCCAGCGGGTGAACGACATCGGATTCATGCGGACGTCGAAGAAGCCGAGCGAAGCATGGGAACGTGAAATCTCGAGACCGAAAAAATAACCGAATGCCGGGTTCGTCTCGTATACGATCGGCCTTCTGCCGCCGCTGGACGGGCCGAGACCCGATGCCTGAATTAGCCGGTCCGCGATCATCTCTTCAAGCGTCCGCGTCAGCGTGCTGCTCGGAATCCGAAAACGATCCAGCAGCTCGGCCTTGGAAACGGCGCCCTGCTCGGCGATATGGCGGTAGATCAATTCCTTAGACGTAAGCACTCGATTCGCGCGATCCATCGATGGGGCACATCCTCACTCGTTCGTTCGGCTCTCATCATTTCTATCATTATAACGAAACGCCCTGCGGCGAGCCATACGAAGACCCCATACTTTATTCCATTTTGGTTTTAAGATGCTATACTATTGAAGACGGGAGGCTCTGCCATGACCGACAAAAGAAAGCTCCATCTCTCACTCTTCCTCGTATTTTTGAAAATGAGCCCTTTAACGTTCGGAGGCGGATACGCGCTGATTCCCGCCATCGAACGCGAGGTCGTCGAAAAGAAAAGCTGGCTGCGCCGGGAGGAAGTCGCCGATTTATTCGCGGTATCCGGCACCGTGCCGGGCGCCGTCGCGGCGAATTCCGCCGCCTTCATCGGCTATCGCATCGCCGGCGTCTCCGGCGCGATCGCGGCGCTGCTCGGCATCTGCCTGCCCACCTTCGTCCTCATGATCGTCTTGTCGGTCTTCTACGTTCAATTCAAGGACAATCCGAAAATCGAGGCGGCGTTTACCGCTATACGAGCCACGGTCGCCGCGCTTATCGCCTTCGCGGCGATCAAGGTCGCCCGCTCCTCGATCGTGGATTTCGCCTCCGGCGCGCTCGCGACGGGGGCCGCGCTCCTGCTTTTTACCGGCATTCATCCGCTATGGGTCATCGCCTTGGGCGCAGCCGCAGGCATGCTTTGGGTCCATTTCCGAGCGTTAAGGGGAAAGGAAACGAAAATCAAGGACAAAGAGCCCGTGTACGATTACATGATATAATCTGAGCAAATGAGGTGGAGGGCATGCTGATCCATCTGTTCGCCATGTTTTTCCTGGTCGGGCTCGTCTCGTTCGGCGGCGGCTATGCGATGATCCCGCTCATTCAGGAAGAGATTCTAAACCGCTATCGCTGGATGGAGGCGGGCCAGTTCGCGGACATCGTAGCCGTCGCGGGCATGTCTCCAGGTCCGATCGCCACGAATATCGCGGTCGCCGTAGGCTACCGGCAGGCCGGATGGCTCGGAGCGGCTTTGGCGGCGCTGGCCGTCGTGCTGCCTTCGTTCGCGCTCATTCTCGCGGCGGGCAAGCTTTTTTTCCGCTATCGCGACAACCCAAGGGTGGCGGCGGCCTTCTACGGCTTGCGGGCCGTCGTCGTCGGACTCGTCGCGTATGCGGCCGTATCGTTCGCGCGGCACGCCGGCATGGTGACGGCAGCGCCGGATTGGCGGACCTGGTGCCAGCTCGCGATATTCGTCGGCTCCCTGTTCGCGCTCATCTATTTGCACAAGCATCCGTTCGTCGTCATTCTCCTATCCGGCCTGGTCGGCATCGCGCTGTACGGCTAGCCGCATTTAAGCGCAACCTTCAAATCCCCGAACGACGAAAAGGTGAAAGGCGTAGGACCCGCCGAAGCGCTCCGCCTCGGAGACGTAGCCCGTCGCTACAACAGAAGCTTTGAATTGGACGTTGGTAACCGACCGAGGCCGAGTGGGAGTATGCCGCCAGTGGCGGACTGGCCCGCAAGACTTGTCCTTGGGGGGGGACTTACTTACCCTTCCCTTGCTATACCAGTGCCGCTTACCGGGTCAAGCCGCTTCGATATTCGTGCGGCGAGCGTCCCTTCTGCTTTTTAAACGCCAGATAAAACGTCTTGTAATCCGCATACCCGACGTCCAGGGCGATCTTCGCCATCTTTTTTGTCCGGGTCCTGCATCATCCTGCATGCCTCTTCGATACGCACCTGCTGCACATATTGCATCGCGGTCATGCCGGTCGTTTCCTTAAACAGCTGGCTGAAGTAGTTTTTACTGAAAAAGGTCCGCTTGGCCAATTCCGCGAGGCGGAACGGCTCGCGGTAATGGGTATCGAGATATCGGAGCACCGCCTCGATCTCGGATTTACGCCTGGGCTGCCGCTCATCGGCCGCGCTTCTCCGCTGGTAGCCCCGCATCATTTTGACGATCAGCTCGATCATATAAGCCCGCAGCACCGCGTTGTACCCCTCAAGCTGACCGTTGTACTCCCGCTCCATCTTGCCGATCAGCTCGTCGAACTCCCGCTGCTCCTCGGCATTCAGGCGAAGATTCTCCCGTACGCGTCCCTCGGTCCAGCTGTCCTTGAACAGATAGGACATCGTCAGACTCGTGAAGTCCTGGAACGGCAGCAGGCTGTCGTCCATGAAGCCCGGAAGAAACAAAAGGTTGTAGGTAATGAGCTCTTCGTCCTCCGGATCGCGGTAAAAGGCGTGCTTGACCTCATAGTTGATCAGGAACAGGTCTCCCTTGGCCACCCGGTAGATCTCTTCGCCGACCTCGTGATAGCCCGCACCCGCATAGACGTAGCAAATCTCGACAAAGTCGTGGGCGTGAGGCCGCTGCCCGCCGATGACCGCTTCCGAGTGTTTGACGATACGAAACGATTCTCCCGGCCTGAAAAACTGCTCTCCCAGGTACACGGCGCCCAGCGTCATGCTCACCCCTCCTCTGCCCTCTTTGTTTTCTTGTACGATATCGGTATATCGGTATATCCGCCATCCGAGTCTGAATAATTGCCATCGCGATTTGCCCGGTAGGGGGCTACGATAACAACGTACAGCTTCATTATAACGAAAGGCGGCTGGAAAGCGATGAAAGCATTGGCAGTAACGGAGCTCGGCAAGCGGGCGGAAATCATGGAGATGCCGGACCCTGTGATCGACGACGATTCGATTATGATCCGGACCGCCTATTCCGGGATCAGCATCGGTACGGAGATGTGGATCGCCGAAGGAAGACGGCAGGATTATGGCCCGCCGCCCTTCGTCAACGGGTATCAGGCCAGCGGCACGGTCGTCGAGGTCGGGGCGAATGCGGCCGACACGGTCAAGATCGGCGACTTCGTGACGGTATTCTGCAACGGCGCGCATGCGCAGTATGTGAAGGCGAGCAGACATCATGTGCACGCGCTCGCTTCGGAGGCTTCGCTGCGGGATTGCGCGATGTTCGTCCAGCCCTGCGTCGCCGCCAACGCCTGGAACCTGGCCAAGGTCAATACGGGCGACACCGTGTACGTCGTCGGGCAAGGGCTGATCGGCCAGTGCGCGGCTATGCTCGCCCGTCTGCGCGGCGCCTATGTCGTGGTCTCCGACATCTCGGCCGATCGCCTGGCGCGGTCCCGGGCGTACTGCGCGGACTGGGCAATCGACGCCTCGGTGCAGTCCGTGCCGTCGGCGATCCGCGCCCGGTTCCCCGAGGGAATCGACATCGTCGCCGAATCGACCGGCTTTGAGGCACTGCTGGACGATGCGCTGGACGCCTCTCGGCGCAAGGGAACGTTCGTCTTCCTCGGCTGGTATCCGGACCGGGTCGGATTCCGCTACGACGTGCCGCACAGCAAGCAGCTGAACGCAATCTTCCCCCTGCTTCATCGGCGACCGCCCCTCGCGCGAAGGCGTGATCCGGCTCATCGAATCCGGCAGTCTGAACCTGGCGGGCCTGATCTCGCATGAAGTGCGGTGGGACGCTTCGCCTGAACTGTATAACCAACTGTTCACGAAGCAGCGCAACGCATACAACGGCATCGTTATTAACTGGGAGCAGGTGAATTAGCATGGCGATCCTGATTACCGGAGCGACCGGGTTCATCGGCCGCGAGCTGGCCCCGCGTCTGGCCGGCAGCCATGAAGTCGTCTGTCTGTCGCGCGGCGGCAAGGCGTTGGAACGGGACGATGCCGGGTGCGTCCATGTGCGGGGTTCGTTCGATCGGTTCGAGGACTTGCGGCAGTTGGATGCCTATCGAATCGATACCGTTATTCATCTGGCTGCGGTGACGGGCGGCTGCAGCGAGGAGGACGGCTTATCCGTAAACGTACTGGGTACGAGGCGGCTGTTCCGTTACTTGCTCGACAGGGGCGCCGAAAGGTTCGTCTCGGCCAGCTCGGTCGCCGCTCCCGGTTGTCTCGGCAGCGGTTTCCTGCCGGAGCGGCTGCCGATCCCGGACGAGCACCCCTGTCTGGCGACGGACGCCTACGGCCTCAGCAAGGCGATGGCCGAGCAGGTAACGCACTATTTCCATCGCCTGCATCCGGACACGCGCTTCGTCAATCTGCGATTAGGCGCAGTCGTGGGTGCAGACTGGACGCCGCAGCCGGTAGACGCCGGAACGAAGTTGACGATCCCCTTCGTGCGCCTGAGCCATGTGTACGTCAGCGACATCGTCGCGGGTATCGTTCGCACGGCCGAAGCTGAGCTGCCGCCCGGCGTCCATACGTGGAACCTGGTCGGCCCCGACAGCAGCTGCAGCATTCCTACGGCCGACATGCTCCGCTCGGTGCTGGGGGACCGTGCGGCGGACTACGACCTGTCCTACTACGAACAGCCTGGCCACGCGCACAAGCCCGTGTTCGACATGCGCGCCATCGCAGACGCGATTGGATTCTACCCGCAGCGCTCTATGCGTGCGCAACCGGCTTCCCGATGAGCTTGGGCGCACGCATAGGAAAAGAGCCGTACCCGCATCGATATCAGGTGTCTGCACGGCGAAAGTTGGAGTTGCGTCCCGTGTCCAAACTGCGAGCTCGGCCTGATCTTCGCATTTTGGACATCGTGCAATAATTTACGCGTCTTAGGATCACTCCTCCCTATCAACCGTCTTCGTCGTCGAACAGCTCGTCCAGCACCTTGTCCCGGTTTTCCAAAAACCGCTTGGTTACGATATAGTGCAGCGTGTCCTCGTACCGGACCTCCCGGATCGGCGCCTCGTCGAAGCTCAGGATTCGGGCCCCCCGGATAGCCGAGGAGTATCGGGGAATGCGTGGCCACGATGAACTGCGCATCCTTTTCCAGGTCCTTGATGATTCGCATAAGCGCCAACTGCCTGGCCGGGGATAACGCCGCTTCGGGCTCGTCGAGCAAATAAACGGCCCTGCGGCCGAACCGGTGCTTGAACAGCGACAAGAACGCCTCGCCATGCGACTGCCGGTGCAGCGAGCGTCCGCCGTAGGCGCCCAAGCTCTCGGGCATCGTATCCAGATGGGAGGCAAAGTGGTAAAACGTCTCGGCGCGCAGAAAAAAGCCGTTCGTCACCTTGGGCATCCAGGACAGCCGAATCGCGTCGCCAAGCGCAGAACCGGCAGCCTCCACCTCGTACAGGTTGTTTCTGCTGCCGCCTGCCTGGTTGAACCCGCATTGGTAAGCGATCGCTTCCAGCAGCGTCGATTTGCCCGATCCGTTTTCTCCGACGAAGAAGGTGACGTTTGACTCAAAAGCGAGCGAAACGAGTCCGCGTATCGCCGGGATGTCGAACGGGTAACCTTCCCGATTCGCTTCGCCTGCACCGATCACCGACAGACTGCGCAAAAACATCCGATCCTCTCCCGCCGTGCGATCTGTTTGTATACGATAAACGTAACGATTGTTCGCGCCCGGGTCAACCGTCCCGGGGATCGATATAAGGGCATCCGCGGGAATCATCGAAGCACTCGCATAATTTCGGCCCGACGCCGATCTCAGCCGTAAAAAGAAAAGCGCCTGTACCGGGCGGTACGGGCGCTTCTTCTCGTTGTCGCATGCCCTTCGCCGCATTTGAACGATATCCCCTTCGAACAGGAGGCATCCATGCGCAGCATCGAGGACGTTCCTGAACGAAGGGGATACTGTGCAAATGAATAAAAGCATCATGCCTGATCGAAAGGGATACCGTTAAAACATGAAAAAGAGGCTTGTGCTATAGCCCGTACTTGCGGATCAAATAAGTCGGCGTGCAGCTCCACGCGTGACAGTAGCTGTTGATGAGGTGGCTGCCGTACGGAGAGAAGCTCTTGTCCTGCGGATCGTACAGCTCCCAGAACGTGTCTGCGCCGTCTTCAAGCATTCCGCCCCAGTACTGCTTAAGCATCGCAACCGCATCGTCCCGGCAACCCGTCAGCAGCAGCGCCTCGACGATGTGATGGTACATGTACGGCGTGGTCGGGCCGATGTCCGGCGACTCGGCGAGCAGCCGCAGCATCAGCGCTTTATTCTCCGCGGGGGGCAGCACCTCCGCCAGCGCCATCCAAGCCTGCGACGCCCAGGACACCTGCCGGTCCGCGCCGCTGACGAAAAAGCCGCGTTCCGCATCCCACAGCCGCGCCAGCGTCGCGGACTCGACTTCGGCGAGCCGCGCCGACAGTCCGGCCGCCGAATCGCAGCCCACCCGCTTAGCCATGGCGATCGCGCGCTTCAGCGTATAGATTAGCACCCCCTGCGCGGGCGCCTGCTTGTTAAGCGACTGGTGCCAGTCGATGAACGCCCACCAGGATTCATCGTCCCGTACCATGTCCGACTCGTCGAGCCGCTCGAGTCCCAGCTCGACCTGCCGGCGCGCGAGCGGCCACAGCTCCCGCAGCGTCTCTTCATCGCCCGTTGCCTCCACATAGTCGTGCAAGGTTGCGGCGAAAAACAGCGAGTAGTCGTACAAGTACGTATCGTCCGCGATCAAATCCGGCTCGACGAACAGATTCGCCGTCACCCGTCCCAGCTCGTCGGGCACGGCCGCGAACAGGAAGAGGCAGCGCTTGACCAGGTCGTCGCCGCGGAACGTCTCGTAGTTCGCCAGCGCCTGAAGCCTCAGGTCGCCCAGCCACAGCCTGCGGTCCCGCTTCGGCCCGTCCTCGAATACGTCCTGCATGCAATCCTGCAGCGTCTTGACGCTCACGCGGTCGATCTCCCGAAGGACGGGATCGGGATGCGCCAGCTCGCTCACTGCGGAAGCGTCGCCGGATGTGACGGTGCGAACCGCCGCATCGCCGAAGGCGATACGATACTTTTGAGACGTATCCAGCACCTCCAGCTTCAGATAGCGAAAGCTGTATCTTCGCGGCAGCGAGATCCGCGCCGGCAGCACGTCGACGATCAAGATCTCCTCCTGCAGCCAGGAGCTGCTGATCCAGCCGTTATAAGAGGAGAACGGCTCCGCCATCTCGACCGGCATCTCGCCGAACGTCAACTTCAGCTTCAGCGGTGCGTCCGGCGGACTGCCGACCGGGCGGACGCCGAGCGAGACGAAGCCGACTCGATGATCCCCGAAGTCGAGCACGACTGCATCGCCTTTTTTGAATTCGCGGATCTCGAGCGCCTCAATCGGTGCGGCCTCCCTCGCGCGCCAGCCGTGCATGGCCTCGGCGTCCGCGACGACCTCGACGATGCGCGCCGCCTTGACCGCCTCCTCGAGCAATACCGGCTTTAGCGCCTCCGCCTTGCTAACGTAAGCTTCGCTGCGTACGATTCTTACCTGCGCCGTTTGCATTTTGATCGTATCCGACATTTCCAGGCTCCTCCTTCAATCGCTTGTACGATCCGCTGTATCAGTCAACCTTGACTCGCTTATAGAACCGTAAATAGCGCGCGCCTACCTCATTTGACGCGACACCTACCGCCCCTCCGTAGCGCGATCCGCCTCCAACTGCCGCTGCAGCTCGCCAAGATAGTCCTTCGGCGAATACCCCGCACTGGTGACGAGCAACTGCGCATTGTCCCAGGCCAGAAGCTGCGCCTTGGTGCTGAAGCGGGCCTCGAACCACAGCGCTCCCTTGGTGACCTCGCCGATCTTGCTCTGAACCATTTTTGTGAGCGGCGGCGCGTCCTCGGGCACGTCCTTCACGTTAAATCCCGTCACCATGCCGAGCTCCGACATGGCACGGTCTCCGTACCGCTCGAACACGTACTTCATCCAATCGCCGACCTCGGGCGTATACGAAGATTTGGAAAAGGAAGTGGTCAGTCCGGCATTCACCGGATATTCGTCAAGCGAGCCCCTTCCGTCCCGAACTAGCGGGATGCTGAAAAAGCCGACGTTGTCCGCCCCGATCTTGTTCTGCGTCGAGTCGTTAAAAGCGCGCAGCTGCCAGCTGCCCATGTAGAACATGGCCGCCTTGCCCTGCAGGAACAAATTAACCGACGTGCCCATGTCGATCGTGTTCACGCGGGAGCCGAAGTATCCCTGGAGCCCCATCCGCTGCACGGCATCCGCCGCCTCGACGAAGCCGGAATTCGCGAGCGACAGATCTCCCTTATCCACTTTTTCCATTGCGTCGACGCCGAGCTTGCGTATCGCGTACGCGTTGATCAACCGGGTGATCGGCCACTTCTCCTTGCCGGCCACGGCAAACGGCTGGATGCCCTCGCGCTTGAACGTCTCCGCCGCCGCCAGCATCTCGTCCCAGGTCCGGGGCTCTTGCAGGCCGTATTTTGCGAAAAGCGCCTTGTTGTACCAGAAGCCTTCGATGTTCATCTCCAGCGGCAGGGCGTACAGTCCTTTTCCTTCCGCGTACGCCTTGAGCAGCTCGACGGCCGCGGGATTCAGGCTGTCGGCCATGCCGAGCTCCGCGAACGTCCGCTCCAGGTCGAGCGCCGCGTTGCTGGCGATGAGGTCGAGCAGCGGCTTGCCCGATTGATAGCTGAACAGCACGGGCAGGTCGTTGCTCGCCGCAAGCAGCTGCACCCGCTGGCTCAGGTCGCTCTCCGACACGTTCTCGAACTTGTAGCGGACCGACGGATGCGCGTTCTGATATTCGCGAGCGAGCTCGCTGATGATTCTGGAGCTGCCTTCGTTTTCTTTATTGGAGGAAAGGTACAGTATCGTCGTCGCATCGTCGGAAGGGACGAGTGCTGGCGTCGGCGTGCCGCCGCAGGACGTCAACAGGAGCGCGGATATCGCCGGCAGCGTCAGGAGGAAAACCGGCAGCCTGATCAAGCGCTTCCATCCCTTTTGCCGCATGCCGCTCACCTGCCTCTCCCGGTTGAACGGTATTGTCCTGGCGTCATGCCGGTCTGCTTTTTGAACACCTCGGCAAAGTGCCGCGCGTGATAGTACCCCACCCGTTCGCTGATCTCCTGCGTCGGCATGCCTTCCTCCAGCAGCGTCTTCGCTTTTTCCATGCGCAGCTTGGTCAAATATTTGATATAAGAGAGTCCCATCTGCTCCTTGAAAAGCAGGCTGAAATACGCGGCATTCATCTCTACGTGGGCCGCGACCTCCTGCTGGGTCAGATCCCTGCCATAATGCAGCTCCATGTAGGCAAGCGCTTTCTCCACTGCCGAATGCTTCGTGCGCTGTCGCACGCCGCGTATCCAGTCCGCGATCCGTTCGATCTCCTCGCGAAGCCAGGCGGCCTGCGCCGACCTCGTCTCAAGCTGACGCAGTGTCAGCTGCGGCGGCTCGCCGGCGCCGTCAATCTCGGAGGCGTCGCCTCCCGTTTCCCTGGCCGCTTCGAAGGCGTGAAGCAGCAGCTTCAGCAGCTCGAGCTCGGCGATCTCCGGATCGACCTTGCCCTGCTTGAATGATGCCAGGTAGTCGTCCAGCTTTTGCATAAGGCTGTCCTTGTCTCCGAGCCGCAGATCAAAGAGAATGCCTTCCTCCAGATCGGACAACGCCGGCGCAGGCGAATGTCCGTCGCCGAGATCCTCGTACCGGGTCCAGCCGGTGCCCTCGAGGTATTTACCGTATCGGAGCGCCCGAAGCGCCTCGCGGCAGCTGACGGCCGCTTCGCCGACATCGGCATGCGTCGCTCCCGAGCCGACGGCCGTCCGGTCCCATGCCTGCAGGGCGTTCGTCCAATCGCTGCCGACCGCGCCCAGGTGGAACACGGCCTGCAGAAATTCGGCGCCGTTGCGCACCGTAACCACGCGGAAGCCGGGCCCCTCCGGCAGCTCGAACGCCGAATCCGCGCCGGCGACGACCGTGACGCCCCGTACGTCCTCCGCTTCCGGACCGAATTGCGTTCGCCACTCCGCTTCGGCGTCGCGCCCGTAGAGGAGCAGATCGAGCGTCGCTTTTTCCAGCAGCCCCTCCTGCCATCTTCGCTTTAGACTCGACATCTCGCTTCGCTCGCCGATACGCGCGACCGCCTTCTCGATCCCTTCCCGGATCTTCGAGATCGTGATCGGCTTCTCCAGATAGTCGACGACGCCGAGCTTGATCGCGCGCTTGACGTAGTCGAACTCGTTGTAGCCGCTGAACACGATGCACACCGTATCGGGGGCTTCCTCGCGGATGCGTTCGATCAGCTGGAGTCCGTCCATGCCCGGCATGCGGATGTCGGTCATGACGATATCGGGCCGCAGCGCCTTGAACAGCTCCAGCGCGGACAGCCCGTCCTTCGCCGTCCCCGCCAGCTCGACGCCGTGCTCGCGCCAGTCGATGAGCCGCTCCAGCCCCTTCAGCACGATGAATTCGTCGTCGAACACGACCGCCTTCAGCATGTCTACTCCTCCTTGTATAGCTTGTGCGGGAAGCGCAGCTCGATCGAGGTGCCCTCGCCGGGCCGGCTGCGAATCGTAAACGAGCTCGTCGGCCCATAGTAGATCTCCAGCCGTTCGCGCACGTTGCGCATGCCGTATCCTTCCTCCGTTTTCCGGATATCCGCCATGCCGACCCCGTCGTCGATCACCGTGAACGACAGGAACTCTCCGTCCATTCTCCCGGTCAGCCGCACCGTTCCTTCGCCGACCTTCGGTTCGAGCCCGTGATAGATCGCGTTCTCGACGAGCGGCTGCAGCATCAGCTTCATGATCTCATAGCTCATGATGTCCGAATCGACCTCTTGCTCGTACTTGAAGCGGTTGTCATAGCGCAGATTCTGGATGATCATATAATGCTCGATGTGCTTGAGCTCCTTGTAGACCGGGATCGTCTCCTTGCCCTTGTTCAGGCTCAGCTTGAAGCTCTCGGACAGCGACAGCGCCATCTGGGCGATATCGTGCTGCTCCTCAAGCATCGACATCCAGTAGATCGAATCGAGCGTATTGTATAAAAAGTGCGGCTTGATCTGCGCCTGCAGCGAGCGCAGCTCGGCCTCCCGCTCCTTGAGCTGCGCTTGCAGCAAGCCGCTCGCTCAGCACCTGATAATCCGCCGTCACCCGATGGAACGTCTGCCCGATGACGCCGACCTCGTCCGCGAGAAACGCCTCGCCCGCGTCGGCAGACGAATGGCCCTTGGCCCAGTCGCCGATCATTTTTTTCAGCTGCAACAGCGGCTTCGTGATCGTCCCCGAGACAAAGTAAGACACCGCGAGCGCGATGCCGGCCATGAGCGCGGCGAGCAGTCCCGTCGTCAGCGTGATGCGCTGGGACTGCTGAAGCAGCGCCTTCGCTTCAACGAAGTGAACGAACATCCAACCGCTCGTCGCGTTCCGATATTGGCTGTACAGGTAACCGGCCTCGCGCATGTTCGCGAACGTCGCGTCCAGGCTGCCGCCGACGCCGACGCCGGCCGTGAGCTCGGGACGCAGATCGTACACGACGACAGGATTCGTCTCCCGCGTATCCAGCACAAGGAAGCCGCTCTCGTCGCTCTCGTTGACCGTCTGCTCGAAGATCGACTTGCGGATGTTGATGACGAGCAGGCCGATCTTGTCCCCGCTCAGCCGGTTCGGGTCCCGCAGCAGCTTGACGCTTGAAAATGCGTTGCCGTACGGCGACTCCTCAAGCACGTTATAGCCGAAAAACACTTCCTTGCCCCTGGCCTGCTCGGCCTGCGCGTACCAGTCCGTGCGCTCGATCAGGCCGCGCGTTTCCTCGGAGCCGTACTTGCCCGCCTGCTCCGAGCGTCCGTAGCAGACGGACCGGAAGTTGCGGTCGAACAGGCAGATCGAGTCGATGTTCTGGATGTCGAACAAGTTAGACACGACGATATTTTGCAGCAGGTTGGCCGTGCGCACGTCGATGACGCCTTCCCCGTCCGCCTTGGCCTCGCCGCTTTGGTACAACTCCTGCCGGAGCTGGTCGTTGGACAGGATGATGCGGTTCATGTTGATGATGTTGCGCATGAGCAGATCGGCGACCTCGCTGGACGTCTTAAGATGGTCCGCGTTGGCCTGTATATGGTTTTGCACGAGCATGTCTTTAGAAATGTTCAGGGAGACGTATCCCAGCACGAACAGCGGCGGAAGCGAAACCAGAATCATGGCCGCCAGAAATCGGCTGCGGATTCGCGGCGGCCTGAGCTTCAGCAGAAAACGGCGGAGTCTCGTAATCATGGCAAGCATCCTTTACGGGCGTCGCGGGCGCCTTGTAAGCGGAACCAAAGATGCTTTCCGCCCGGCTCACCGCACTTTTGGCGCATCGCGGATGACGGTGCGGCCGCGGCGCGAGCCCGTTTCCTTTCATTGTAACCAATCGCGCCTTCAATATTAAGGTGCGTTTTTTTTGGGAAAGCTCCGCGTTTTTTAGGAGAAGGGCTGCTGCGATCCCGTTGCGATTCGTCGCTGAACCCGAAACCTCTCAATCCCGATCCGCGACACCGCTTAACCGACGCCGATTCGTCTCTCATCGCCGCCGATCCGCCGATCCTCCTCCGACCTACGGATCCGAAGATCCGCCTTAGACCCTTCGCCCCGCCTCCCTACTTCTGCCACGTCCGGCCCCCGCCGCCTCTCACTGCCTTTCGACTCTGCGCAAAAAAAACGCCAAGCCCGCAGGCTTGGCGCTCATTGCGTCGTTCTTGCACGACTTTACTTTTGCAGTAAATTGTACACCGACTGCGCCGCTTCGGCGCGGGTCGTCACGCCCCGCGGCGCGAACCGCCCTTCACCGCGGCCCGACAGCAGGCCGAGCGACGAGGCTTCTGCCACGTACGGCGCCGCCCAGGCCGCGATCCGATCCGCGTCGGCGAAGCTCGCGCCTACGCCGGACGCTGCCGCGTTGCCGTGCAGGTAGCGGTAAGCCTTCACGATCATCGTCGCCATCTCCTGGCGGGTGATCGCGCCGCCCGGGTCGAACGTGCCGTCTCCACGGCCAGATACGATGCCGGCTTCCGCCGCCAACGCGATCGGCTTGGCGTACCAGGCGCCTGCTGCGACGTCGGCGAAGGACTGCTTGCCTTCGTCCGTCAGCTTCAGCGCGCCTGCCAGCAGCTGCGTGAACTCGGCGCGCGTGATCGTGCGGCCCGGCTCGAACGTCGTCTCGCTCGTACCGCCGACGATCTGCTTGGCCGCCAGCTCCTTGATCACGTCGATCGCCCAGTGCGAATCCGGGACGTCGGCGAAGTTCTTGGTTACTTCCAGTACCGCATACTTGCTAAAGTGTTGAATCTGCGCGACATAGGCGCCGTCGACATACTTGCTGTCGACATACTGGCGCTGTCCGTTACCCGCCAGATAGAAGATGCCGCCGAGCTTCGGATTCGCGACGCCGTCCGCCTTCAGCGTCAGCGTGATCGGCGCGTCGAACGTCGTCACGGCCGTGTTTGCGTCGCCAACGACGACGGTCAGCGTAAACTCGATAACGTCGCCTGCAAGACGCACGTTCGTCGCGTCGGTCGAAGCCCCGACGGCTTGCGCAGCCGCAGCCGCGTCTACTGCCTTAAACGATACTTGCACCTGCGCATCGCTGAGGCGATCCGCCGGAATCGCGGCCGCAAGCTGCTTCACCACCGCTGCAGGCAGCGTGAGGGACAAGCCGTCAGCTTTGAGCTCCAGGCTCTTGCTTTCCGCTTTGCCCAGCAGGCCTCCCGGCAGCAGCGCCGTCTTCGTGCCGGCCGGCAGCGTCACGGTTGCGCCCGTGTCGCCAACCGTCAACATCGATTCCGTCACCTTCAACTTGCCTTCGGCATCCGGCTGACTCGTCTCCGTAACAGGCGTCGTCACCGGCGGGACGTACGGCGGTACATAGATCGGCGCGATCGTGAGACTTGCCGCCACCGTTGCCGTACGTTCTTCCGCATCCTTCGCCGTGATCGTCAGCGGGAAGGTGCCACTGCTCGCCGGCGTACCCGTGATCCGCAAGGTCGCCGGATCGAACGTCAATCCCGTCGGCAATCCGCTTACGCTCCATACGTACGGCTCCATGCCGCCCGTGGCCGTCAGCGTCAGCAATTGATCGTACGCGCTGCCTTCATTGCCAGATACGATCGCACTTCCCGCAACCGGCGCTACAATCGCCAGCTCCTCCGTACCCGGATCGACCGGATCCGACGGCGAGACGGTCAGAGATGCCGTCATTTCCCGGGAAACATTGGCGGAATCCGTCACGCGAATGACGACTTCGTACGGGCTGTCCGCATCCGTGCCCGCAGCCGGTACGCCGCTAATCTTTTGCGTCCCGGCATCCAGCGCCAACCCTTCCGGCAGTCCCGTCACCGTCCAGGTGTAAGGCTCGGTGCCGCCATAAGCCGCCAATTGCACGCTGTAGTCCGTGCCAACCTTGGCCGCCGGCACGGCTCCGCCTTCCGGCGAGCCGATGCCCAGCATGTCGCCGATGGCCAGCGTGTTCGACACCGATACCGTCTCGTCGTTCGCGTCCGTCGCCGAGATCGTCACCGTATAAGGACTGCTATCCACTGCGCCGTCCGCCACGGTGCCCGTGATCTTGCCCGTCGCGGCGTCGAAGCTCAGTCCCTCGGGCAGTCCGGTCACGCTCCACGTATAAGGAGCGGTGCCGCCGCTTGCTTCGAGCGCCAGCGTCTGATCGTATGCCACGCCCGGCTTCGCGGCCGGCAGCGCCGCGCCGTCCATCGGCTTGGCGATGTTCACGGCCGTCTGCGTCACCTGCAGCGAGTCGATGCGCAGGTCGGCGGCTTCGAACACGACATACACCGTGTGCGTACCCGCAGGCGCCGTCGCTACCGCAGCCTCGACTTTCGCATAACCCAGCTCGTTAACCGTCTGATCGGCGGCCGTCGGCATGACATAAGTCGTCTTGCCCGTGATCGGCACGGCGATCGTCGCGAACGGCTCGGCCGTCGGCGAGTCCGCCCGCAGCGTGATATTGCCGCCCGCTCCGTTCGTGCCTACGCTTGCTTCAATTTTTTTCGCGCCCGTGAAGTCCGCTTTCGGCAGCGCGACCCAGGAGTCTGCCCCCCTTGGACATGACTGCGTAGTATTCGCCCGCGATCCTGTCGTCGCGCAGGCTCTCCACCGTACGCGCCTTCGAAGCTTCTCGGTAGGCGACCGCATAAGAGTCGTACGCATGGTCGAATACGTTAAATGCCGTCTTGGCATCCAGCGTCGCGAGCGAGTCTCCGGAGATCGTAACGTCCTTGGTCGACCGGATGTCCTTGGAGGAACGTCCGATCATGAACGTATAAGCGCCGTCTTCGACGATATAGTCGCCCTTGTTGACGTCCCAGATCGCGAGGTCCTTCGGATCGACGCTGAGCGTGACGATCTTGTGCTCACCCTGGGTCAGCTCGACCTTATCATAGGCGACCAGCTTTTTGGCGGGCACTTCTTCGCCGTAGGCGGAACCGTTTTTCCGCGCGTACAGCTGCACGACCTCGGAGGTCGTGATCGATCCTTCGTTGGTGAGCTCCACGGATACGTTGAATTTCTGATTCGCTGCCGCCGTCGTCGGCGCCGTGAACTCTTTATACGTGAATTCGCCATAGGAAAGACCGTAGCCGAACTCATAAGTAACCGGCGAGTTCGTGTACATGTACGTCAGCTTGGCTTCGACCGGATCCGCGTTGAACATGTCGGATACGAAGCGAGGGTCCAGCTGGTCGACGACCGAGATCGTCGTGTTGCCTTCCGGAATCGAATACTTGTCGATCGCCGGCAGCGCGGACATATCCGCGTACCAGGTCGCGGACAGGCGGCCGGTCGGCGCGTAGTCGCCGAACAGAACGTCCGTCAGGCCCTGCGCGTCGAACTCGCCGGAGTATGGCTGCGTGATGACGGCCGATACGTTCGGGTCCTTCTGGATCTCTTCCATGATGACCGGCGAGCTCGCGAGAAGTACGACGATCGTCTTTTTGTTTTTGGCCGCGAACGCCGCCGCGACGTTGTGCGCGATCTTGTAATCGTCGGCGCCCAGGTACAGGTCGGCGCGGTCGGAGCCTTCGCCGCCGCTGTTGTTCGGATGCGCGCCGACGAAGACGAGCGCGTAGTCCTGCGTGTTCGCCATCGCGGCGATATCGGCGCCCGAGCCTGCTTCCTGCACGATCGTCTTGTCGAACTTGGCGCTATTATCCCGCGCGTTGAAGTTCGCGATCGTGCCGATCGTCGAAGCCGCGGTCGCGATGGCGCCGTCGGTGCCGGTCGTCAGCAGGCGGCCGTTGAAAAGGCCTGTCTGAATGGCCAGGCCGCCCGAGACGATCGACACGGAGCTGCCGCCGCTCGTTTCGAAGCGCAGCTTGGCGGGCACGGTGCTGTTGTTGCCGGTAGTTGCCAGCGTCGTCCAATCCGGATTCGTGAGCAAAAGGTTCGCGGCAGCGGTATTGCCTACGCTGGCGCTGTTGGCGGTCGGCGCCGTCACCCAGAGGCCGTTCGCCTTGGACTTCAGGCTGGCGGCATTCTGGCCCCAGTCGTAATATTCGAACAGCTGCGCATCGGTCAGCGCGTTCGCGGCGCCCGCAAAGCTTGCGTTAAGCTGCGCGCCTGCGCCGGTACCTGCCGTGACATACTTGCCGTTCGAGTCCGACTTGAGCGCGACGATCGCACTGCCGGTCGCGAACTTCACGTTGCCTGCGCCGATCGTATTCAGGATCGAATACAGCGGCGTCTTGCCGGCATTCGGGAGCGTCGTAGGCGTCGCTGCCGCGTAGCCCGGCCGCATTCGCATGTCGGCGTAGGCGCCGATGACGGCGGCCTTCTTGTTCTTGGCCAACGGAAGCGCTTCGTCCGTGTTCTTCAGCAGAACGACAGATTCGCGCGCGGCTTGCAATGCCACCTCTTGATGCGCCGGCGTACTGAAGCTAGTCAGCGTAGCGGCCACGTCCTTCGCCTGACCGGCGAACGGATAGTTGATCGGCACGCCGCTTACGTCGACTTCGTTAAAAATGCCAAGGCGCGCGAGCTGGTTCACGATCGGACGGCCGGCTTCCTCCACGTCCTGAAGCGTGATGCCGTACAAGCCTTCCTTGACCGCGTTCGCCAAGGTGACGACATCCGTCTTGTCCGTGCCCGAAGCGCGTACAGACTCCGAATGCGCCAGGACCATCAGCGCGAGCGCGTGCTTGCGATCGAGCGTGTATTGGGTGTCGAACCCGTTGCTGAAGCTCGTGTTGAACAGATGATTCTCGCCGTTAAAGTCCGGCGAAGAGTACATCCCATAGCGGGCGAGCTGGCTGCCCAGAATCATGTATGGCGAGATAATGTTCGGAACGCCGTTCGTACGGCCGAAAGACGTCATGACGCCGGCTACCGAACCCGACTCCAGCCCCTTGAACGCCGACGGAATCTGGTACTCGTAGATGGCCCGCGCGCCGGCGTTCGTGCTCGATGTCTGGCGAAACCACTCTGCGTTGTACAAGGAAAAGTGCTTGGTGCCGACGACCGCGCGCTGCCAGAACCCGTCCTGGCTCGCTTCCTGGTCAGTGCCGGCAAGGCCCGAAGCCATGTTATCGATCAGCGTAGCGGATAGATACGGATCTTCGCCATAGCCTTCCGGCGTCCGCCCGTTAAGCGGATTGACGCGTACGTCGGAAAGCGCGGTAAAAGCGATCGATCGCGACGTGTTGGAACCGTTATGGATGTTGGCCGTTCCCTGCTTGACGTTCAACTGGCTGATTTTCTCGCTGCCCATCACCTTGCCTACTTGCGAAACGAGCGACTTGTTCCATGTCTGGCCCAGACCGACGAGCGCAGGAAAATCCGTCGATACGCCGTATACGTTGTCGGCCGCCGCGAGACCGCCGGGGACCGTTTTTCCTTTGTGCCCGTTGTTGTCGGCATCGTCCATGACGAACGTATAATTGTCCCGGATGCCCGTTGCGTAAAGCGCGGCGCCCTCAAGCCCGATATAATCGTAGTAAGTGTCCACAAAGGCATCGAGGTGACTGGGGTTGCCGTCGAACAATGGCATGCCGTCGAAGATGCCGCCCGACTGGGTCTTGAAGGAGATTGCGCCGCCCGGCTCCGCCGCCGAGGCCGCCGGCGCATGCCCGCCAAGCGCCAGCCCTGCGGTCAGCACGCCTGCCAGCAGCGCGGATACGCTCTTTTTGCCCGTTCGGAACTTTATTTTGTTCATTTGCACACCTGCCGTTTCTATAAGTATGGATCGATCGTTTCCTGCCGCCGCTTCAAGCCGATGGCCTTGCGTTCTTCATCACTCCTCCGTGCCGGTGCAGGATCGCCGATGACAAGTTTAATTGTAAGCGGTTGCTCGCCAGGTCATAAGTGCGCCATATTTTAGTTTTAGTCCTCATTTTTAAGACAAAAAAAAACCGCCTCCCGAGGGGAAACGGAATGGGAATTGACAATCGCTCCAGGCTTAAGCCTGGGTCAGCCGGAGCGGCCGTTCAGTGCCGCCTGAAGTTCGTTCATATAGTCTGTCGGCGTATAACCGCTACCTTGAATCAGCAGTTGTGCGCCGTTCCATGCCGTCATCTGGGCGTGCGTATCGAAGCGCGCCTCGAACCAGAGCGCGGTTCGCGACGCGCCATCGAGCTCGCGCTGTACCATCCTGGTGAGCGGCGGCACGCCCGTGCCCGTCGTATCTGCCTTGAAGCCCGTGATCAGGCCCAGTTCGTCCATCGAGCGCTGGCCGTACCGTTGGAACGCGTATTTGATAAAATCGCCCAGCTCCTCATTGTACGCCTCGCTTGAAAACGACGTGGTGAGTCCCGCATTCACCGGATATTCGTCGAGCGAGCCCGAGCCTTCCGGCGCAAGCGGAATGCTGAAAAAGCCGATCGCTTCGGGAGCGATTCGCCCTGCCACGGTCTTGTTCAGGTCGCGGATCGCCCAACTGCCCGTGTAGATCATCGCGGCTTGGCCTTGCGTGAACGCTCGCATCGCCGAGCCGATGTCGATCGTGTTCGGATCCTGCCCGAAATATCCTGCCTGCGCCATACGCTGCACCGCACCGGCAGCTTCGACGAATCCCGGGTCGGTCAGCCTCAGCTCGCCGCGGTACACCCGTTCCATCGCATCCGCACCCAGCTTGCGGATGGCATAAGCGTTGATCAGGCGGGTAATCGGCCATTTGTCCTTGCCGGCGACGGCGAACGGCTGAATGCCCGCACGCTTGAACACGTCGGCTGCCCGCTCCATATCGTCCCAGGTACGAGGCTCGTCCAGACGATAACGGGCGAACAGGGTCTTATTGTACCAGAAGCCCTCGATATTGAGCTCGAGCGGCAGCGCGTAAAGCCCCATGCCGTCCGTCATGCGCTTAAGTAGATCGACGGCGACCGGATTGAGCCGGTCCGCGATGCCGAGACGCTCGAACGTTCCCTGCAGCTCGAGCACGGCACCGCTGCGGATCAGGTCCAGGAGCGGCTCCCCAGACTGATAGCTGAACATGGCCGGGAGATCGTTGCTCGCCGCGAGCAGCTGCATTTTCTGCGACAAATCGTTGTTTTGCACGCTCTCGATCCTGAACTTGAAGTGCGGATGCGTCCCGGCGTACTCCGTCGCGAGCTCTCGGATGACGCCTGTGCTGCCTGAACCCGGATTGCCGGCGGTCATATAAAGCACGGGGACAGTCTCGGCGGAAGGCGCCGGCACGACCGGGTTCGCGCCTGATCTGGCGCACCCCGCAAGCGCCGCCGCGCAGGCGACGAGCAGCGTAACGCGCGCCGGGCGGGGCGTCGGTCGGCTCCAATTGATTTTCATCGATTCATCCTTCATTCCGTTAAAAAAGTAACACACAGTAAAAAGCACGCCGCTTATTGAAATAGCTGTTAGCCGTTATTTCCCTGTTTAAAACAAGCGCTGGTTTTTACGATTGAATCGCACAAAAAAAGACTCCGTCCGGAGTCTTCTCATGATAGCTCAAATTCGGCCGAAAGCATAGCGGACCCGCGGGATGATTAAGAACCGGCCCGTTGCGCTCAGCCCTTCACCGCGCCGACAGTCATGCCGCCGACGAAGTACTTCTGCAGCGCGAGAAACGCGAGCAAAAGCGGCAGCGCGCACAGGATGCAGGCCGCGAACAGCACGTTCCACTGCGCCGGATTCTGCTGGTCGCCGAGGAAGCCGAGCATGGCGACCGGAAGCGGCGCCGCCAGCGTTTTCGTAATAAACACCATGTTGAAGAAATAGTCGTTCCAGATCCAGACGCCCTGCGTGATGACGACCGAGACGGTCACGGGCAGCAGCAGCGGGAACACGATCTGCCAGTATCTGCGGAACATCCCCGCCCCGTCGATGTGCGCCGCCTCTTCCAGCTCCTCGGGCACGCCGCTGCGAATGAAGCCTGTGTAAAGGAACGTGGAAAACGGCAGACTGCACGTGATGAACATGAGGATCGGCGTGTACTGGTTCATCGGGATGCCGAACGACTTGATCATCTGAATGATCGGAATGAGCACCATCTGGCCTGGCACGACGAGGCCGGACAGGAAGAAGATGTACAGAAACTTGCTCGTCCGGCTGCGGATGCGCGCCATCGGATAGGCGGCCATCGCGGCCAGCAGGACGACAAAAACGACCGAGACGCCGGTCAGCACGACGCTGTTCCACAGCGCGGTCGGGAAGTGCATGCGCGTGAAGGCCGAACGGAAGCTCGCGAACGTGAATTCGTTGAACCAGTTTAGCGGGTCGGTCATGTTCTTCGGCGACCGCAGCGAGCTGGACAGCACGATGATGAGCGGCACCAGGTTGACAAAGACGAGCGCGAGCAGCGCGATATGCGTGAACGAACGTTTGGCCAGCGTGGCGGAGGTCATGCGGAGATCTCCCTTCTGTTCAGCGTAAAGACGAAGGCGGCGGTGATGACGATGATGAGCGCGAACGAGATGATGCCGAGCGCCGAAGCTTTGCCGAACAACTGGTCGGTGAACGCCATTTTGTACATGGCGTAGATAAGCGTGTTGGTCGACGTGCCCGGGCCCCCCGTTGGTCATGACGAACGGATAGTCGAACGCCTTCAGCCCGTTGATGACGCTAAGGGTGACGTTAATCGTGACGGACGTCGCGAGCAGCGGAATCTTGATGAAGCGCACGAGCTTCCAACGTCCGGCGCCGTCGATTTTCCCCGCTTCGATCAGGTCCATCGGTACCGTCTGCAGCCCCGCCAGGAAGATGATCGTGCTCGTACCGATATTTTTCCAAATATCGACCGCGATAATGGAGTAAAGCGCCTTGTCGTAGCTGCCGAGAAAGTTCGTATCGACGCCGTTCAAACCGATCTTATGGAGAAAAGAGGCAATCAGTCCTTCGTCCGGCATGTACACGTAGCTCCAGATGAAGCCGACGACGATCGCGCTGAACAGCGTCGGAATGTAAAATGCCGAACGATACAGACCTTTGGCTCGAATATTCGCATTCAGCAGAAACGCGATCGCTAGCGCGACGATGTTGCCCAGGATGACGGTGACGAACGTATAAATAAGCGTATTGCGGACGGACAAGCCGAGGATCTCCTCGTGAAACAGCGTTTTAAAGTTGGAGAGGCCGACGTAGTTGAACTTTTGGACATAGCCGTTGTAGTCGGTGATGCTGTACTGGAACAGCTTGAGGATGGGAAAAACCCAGAACAAGCAGTAAAAAAAGGAGGGCCGGGAGCACGAACCAATACATCGTTTTTTTCATCACGGCACTGTTCATGATGCTTCTTTCCTTTCGGCGTGAATTGCATCAAGGGGGGAACCTCGCTCCCCCTTGATCTCGCTGGCGATCAGCCTTTATAAAGTTCTTTGTACTTGTCCTGCATCGCCTTGGTGACGTCTTCGGCCGTCGTCTTCTTGCCGCCGATGATCTCGCCGAACTTGGACTGCATGACGTCGCTGACGCCCGCCGGCCACATTTGATTCGAGAAGTAGAAGGCGTGACCCGTGCTTTGAATCTCGGTCAGGACGTCCTTGAAGATATCGTTCTTGAGCGTCACGCCGTTAAATACGCTGATGGACGGATTCGACTCCACCCACGCCTGGAAGAGCGGCGATTGGCCGTCGTACAGGTAGTCGAAAATTTGCTTGCCGACGTCGAGGTGCTTGGACTTGGCGTTCAGCGCGTAGCCCGCCGCCGTTGCCGCGGATGCGTACACCGGCTCGCCCGCCTTGTTGCCCGGGAGGGAGAAGAAGCCGCGCTCGAAGTCGGCCGCGCCTTTGGCGGTGACGCCGGGCAGATCCCAAGTGCCCGTGAAGATCATGGCCGCCTTGCCGTCGACGAACTGCTGCATCGCCTGTGCGCTGGCCATGCCGAGCGAGTTTTTGGACACGTAGCCTTTGTCATACAGCGTCTTGTACTGGTTGACCGTCTCGACCCATTTGGCGTCGGTCAGCTGCGTCTCGCCGGTCTGCAGCTTCTTGTCGAAGTCCGGATCGGACGGGTAGACCGTGTTGGCGGCGAGCTGGTACATGCCGAACTGCACGACCCACGGGTCCTTGTCGCCCATGACGATCGGCGTGACGCCCGATGCCTTGAGCTTCTCGGAAGCGGCCAGGAAGCTGTCCCAATCCTTCGGCACCTCCGTGATGCCGGCTTTGGCGAACAGATCTTTGTTGTAATAAGTGCCGAGGATGTCCATCCCCTTGGCGACCGCGTACGGCTTGCCTTCGTAGCTCATATCGTTCATGGCGGCCTTGCTCACGTTGTTCCAGAAGCTGAGGCCGGACAGGTCGGCCGCGTAGCCGGCCTTCGCTACTTCGATCGCGCCCATGTTCGCCATGTTCGGGAAGACGAGGAAAATGTCAGGGCCTTCGCCTGCCGCCAGCTTCGTCTTGACCGACGTGTAATACTGCTCGTCGGGCAGCTTCTGGACTTCGAGCGTGACGTTCGGGAACTTCTCCTTGACGAGCTTCGGCAGCGTGTCGAGCTCGAAGTCGGCGCCGTCGGCGGCCTTGGAGCCGGAGACGAGCATCGTGAGCGTGACCGGATCGGCGCTCGGCGTACTTGCGGACGGACTGGCCGATGCGGATGCGGACGCCGACGGGCTGGCTGCGGACGAGCTCGCGGCGGACGGCGATGCCGTATTATTGTTATTGCTGCCGCACGCGGCGAGCGCGACGGTGAACAGCGACGCTACGGCGACGCCGGCGACTTGGGATTTCAATGACTTCATGTTTGACTCCCCCTCATGATCTAGCAGCTTGTTAGCCGCTTACATTTTTCATTGTAAGGGCCGCCGGCCGCCGCCATAAGCGCGTCATTTTTTAGTTTGATTCCTTATTTTTAAGAGCGAATCGGGGATTTGGCGGTCGGAAATGCATTCACTTGCGATACCGCAGACGCCCCGAGGTAGCGCACGGACCCAGGATCCTCTATTTGCGCCAACAACGGCGTTTGAGAAAGTTACCGGACACAGAGGACGCTATTTCGTGTAAAAGCGGCGTTTCGGGCCTCGTCTGGAGGAAATAGCGGAACCACGGTCCGCTAGCACCTCCATATTCGCATAACGCGTATAAATAGCGGAATCAGGGTCCGCTGCGACTGCCCTCATCGTACAGGTGTCCAATTCTATCTTCCAGTCCGCCGCCAAGCGCCGCAAATCCCCCGCACAGACTTTGCAACACGACAAAAAAAGGACCGGGAAACTTCCCTCGGTCCTGTCGAAGTTTGTTTCCGCGATCCCTACTCGTAATAGCTCCGCACGACGATGTCCTGATCGTAGTTGCCGAAGCCCTTGCCGTAGAGCGTGAGACCGCCCCGGCCGCGCCCGGTATCCTCGGCGGCGATGCGCAGCGTCCAGTTCATCGCGTCCGTCTCGATATCGCGCAGGCCGACGTCGGAGATTTTCTGGCCGTCGACGTAGGTGCCCTTCTCCTTGATGCGAAGCACCTTCAACAAGCCGTACTGATTGACGTCCGAATGCCACCACTCCGGCGTCAGTCGTCCCCGCCGGTCCCCGAAGTCGCCCGGGCTTGTCCACACCCCTACCGTCTTGCCGCCCAGATCGAAGCGGATGTCCGACGGCCAATTCTCGTTCACGCGAGGCGCCTCCGACCCAATCTCGAGCGAGATCTCGATCTCGTGCAGCCGCTGGTCTTTGTACAGATAGTTGGGCAGCTTGTATTCGACCCATCCCTTGGCCATCCACAG
Source organism: Cohnella rhizosphaerae (assembly GCF_029525575.1). Lineage (GTDB taxonomy): Bacteria > Bacillota > Bacilli > Paenibacillales > Paenibacillaceae > Cohnella > Cohnella rhizosphaerae. Next base: position 329,704 of record NZ_JAPDIA010000009.1, on the reverse strand, counting down.
AATGCCGGCGTTCACCCGCTCCGGGTCCATGAAGCAGACCGGATTGTCGAACTGGCCTATAATCTTTTCCAGCGTCGCAATGCCGCAGGTTGGCCAAGCCTCGTAGTCGGTGTACTGGCCGATCGGCAGGGACAGCTCGTGGCAGCCGAGCGAAGCGGGCGCGTCGGGAGACAGCTTGATCTGCATGAATTCCGTTTTCACGTAACAAAGCTTGTACGTCCCGCCGTCGATCCGCTTCATCCTGCTGCCGACGATGCCGGCCTCTTCGAGCTTGCGGATATGTCCGCTGACGACCGCGTTGCTCAGGAACAGCTCCTCCGCCAGCTCTTTTACGTGCCGTTCTCGTTCGTACAATTTATCGATGATTTTTAACCGGACCTCGCTGGCCAGCGCCTCGTAGATGCGAAGCGCGTTGGAATCGGTAGAGAGTATCACTTGCTCACCATCCGTTAAGGATTTTGTTTTAATTAAATCCTGCAATAAATGATTGTCTGCTAAATTCGATTATGTTACGAATATTATCAGATTTCAACATTTAAATGAATTAAGTTTAAACTTAATCCTAAGGTGGTCCACTTATGACAATCCGCTCTCATATGCTGATCGACAAACATTTCGCCATCTCCGCCGTGGATCCCCCGGATGTACGGTTCCTTTATCGAACATTTGGGACGCGCCGTATACGGAGGGATTTACGAGCCCGGTCATCCGACTGCGGACGAGAACGGCTTCCGCCGGGACACGCTAGAGGCGATCCGCGCGCTTCAGGTCCCGATCATTCGCTATCCTGGCGGCAACTTCGTGTCCGGCTACAACTGGGAGGACGGCGTCGGCCCCAAGTCCGAGCGCAAGCAGAAGCTGGAGCTGGCCTGGTGGACGACCGAGACGAACGCCGTCGGCACGAACGAATTCGCGGATTGGGCCAAGCTGGCCGGCAGTGAAGTGATGATGGCCGTCAACCTCGGCACGCGCGGCCCCGACGCCGCGAGAAATCTCGTCGAATACTGCAACCACCCTTCCGACTCCTACTACAGCGACATGCGCATCGCCCATGGCTATCGCGAGCCCCATCGCTTCAAGACGTGGTGTCTGGGCAACGAGATGGACGGTCCCTGGCAGATCGGCGCGAAAACCGCGGTCGAGTACGGACGTATTGCCAACGAGACGGGAAAAGTGATGCGCTGGGTCGATCCGACGATCGAGCTCGTCGCCTGCGGCAGCTCCTCCAGAGGCATGCCGACGTTCGCCGAATGGGAAGCGACCGTCCTCGACCTCGCTTACGATCAGGTCGACTATCTTTCGCTGCACGCTTATTACAACAATAACGCGGGCGATACGGCCAATTTCCTGGCCAGCTCGCTAGATCTCGACCAGTTCATCGGGGGCGTAGCTTCGATCGCCGATTACGTTCAGGCGAAAAAGCGCAGCAACAAAAAAATCATGCTGTCGCTCGACGAATGGAACGTCTGGCACTCGATCGGCTCAAGCCGCGCGAGCGAACGCTGGCAGATCGCGCCGCCCGAGTTCGAGGACGCGTACACCTTCGAAGACGCGCTGGCCGTCGGATGCTATCTGATCACGATGCTGAAGCATGCCGACCGGGTGAAAATGGGCTGTCTCGCCCAACTGATCAACACGATCGCGCCGATCATGACGGAGACGGGCGGTTCGCTCTGGCTGCAGACGACCTACTATCCGTTTCTCCACGCTTCGAACTACGGCAGAGGCACGGTTCTGCAATCGATCGTCTATTCTCCAAAGTACGACGCCAAGGATTTCACCGACGTTCCTTACCTGGAATCGGTCAGCGTGTTCGACGAAGAACAAGGCGTCCTGACGATTTTTGCAGTGAACCGTCACCTGGAAGAATCGATGGCGCTCGACGTCGACGTACGCAGCTTCGGCGAAACGCGTCTGCTGGAGCACATCGTGCTGGAAAGCGACGATTTGAAGGCCACCAACACCAAGTCAAATCCAAACCGGGTCGTTCCCCGGAAGGGCGGCGAGTCCAAGATCGATCAAGGACGTGTGCAAGCCGTGCTCGGCCGCGCTTCTTGGAACGTTATTCGGATCGCGACGACGAAGGGCTGATCGAAAAAAACCAAAAAAGACCGGAAACGGCGTTGGGAAATTGATCCCCGACTGTTTCCGGTCGATGATGCGGACATATGCGATGTTACCGCACAACAGCGTTCGGCACGCCTGCGACCTACCGCCCGCACTCCTCACTTGATGCCGGAGCTGGCATGGTTCTGCACGAAGTACTTCTCCGCGAACAGGAACAGCGCCAGGATCGGAATCAGGCTGATCAGCGCCGCCGCGACCATGAGCTGCTCGTTGCCGACCCATTGCCCGCCGAGGGACAGAATGCCGATCGGCAGCGTGAACTTCTCGTTGGTCGTCAGATAGATGACTGGCGCGAGAATCTCGTTCCATTTGCCCATGAAGGTGAAGATGACGAGGGTGGCGATCGTCGGATTGGCCATCGGGACGAAGATGCGCAGATAGATCTGGAAGGGATTGCACCCTTCCATCTTGGCCGACTCCTCGTACTCCTTGGGTATGTTCATGAACGCCTGCCGCATCAGGAAGATGCCGAACGGCTGGGCCAGCCACTCGATGACCCACAACGGGGTCAGCGTGTCCAGCAGGCGCATATTGTTGAAAATAATGAAGTGCGGAATGATGATGACGACGGGCGGGATCATCATCGTGCCGAGCACCATGACGAACAGCGCGCTCTTCATCGGGAAGCGAAGCCTTGCGAACGCATAGCCTACCAGCGAGCAGGAGAATACCGCACCCGCCACGGACAGCGCCGCGACGTACAGGCTGTTCAGCGTATATTGGCCGAAGTTGCCGAGCTCCAGCACCTTCGCGTAGTTGGACCACTGGAGCGTCTCCGGAATCCATCTGGGCGGCACGGAGGTATATTCCTTGTAGGTTTTGAGCGAATTCATCAGCGTCGTGACAAAAGGCACGATCATGATCAGCGAGCTGATCGCGATGGCGAGGTAAGCGGCCGCTCTGGACCATCTCTTATGCTTCATATGCCGATCTCCTTCCCGCCGCGGGTCCTAATCGTAATGGACCCACTTTTTTTGCCCCCACAGCTGCAGCATGGTCAGGGCGAACAGAATCATGAACAGCACCCAGGCGATCGCGGACGCGTAGCCCATCCGCATATAGGTGAACCCTTCGCGGTACAGGTCCAGCATGAGCACCATCGCGGCGTTGTTCGGCCCGCCGGCCGAGCCCATATCGCCCCTGCCCGTCAGCACGTAGATCTGCTCGAACGCCTGGAAAGTCGAGATCGTGCTCATGATGACGACGAGGAAGGTCGTCGGCGAGATCATCGGCAGCGTGATGGACTTGAACTTGCGAAGCGCGCCAGCCCCGTCGATCTCGCCGGCCTCGTACAGATCGCCCGGCACGCTTTGCAGTCCCGCCAGATAGATGACCATGATGTAGCCGATGCCCTTCCATACGGCGATGATCACGAGCAGCGGGATCGCCAGCGCCTCGTCCTGCAGCCACCGCTGCGGGTCCAGTCCGAGCCGGGTCAGCAGCGCGTTGGCCATGCCGAACCGCGGATTGAAGATCGCGTCCGCAACGTATAGAATGACCGTCCAGGAGGAGATGACCGGAATGAAGTGCGCCATCCGGAACCACTTGAGTCCCTTGAGCTTCTGGTTGAGCACGACGGCCAGCACGAGCGCCAGCAGCGTCTGCAGCGGCACGAACAGCACGGCGAAGTATAACGTGTTCCACAGCGACCGCCAGAAGAGCGGATCGTCCGCCATCCGCGCGAAGTTGTCCAGCCCGGCCCACTTGGGCGGGTTCAGCATGTCGTAGTCCGAAAAGCTGAAGTAGAGCGAGGCCGCCAGCGGCCCCGCGACGAATACGAAAAAGTGTATCAGGTAAGGGGAGACCATGATCAGTCCCCACCTGCCCTCCGAAGAGAACCGCTTCCGCCTGGCGGCCGGGAACGCCCGGGAATCCGGTCGTCCGGCCTGCTTGATCGTCTGGTCCATCGGAATTCCGCCTCTCTAAGCTAGCTTTACTTGTTGAGATAGAAGTCGTCGAGCACCTTCTGCACGTCGGTATTGGCGCTCTTCAGCGCATCGTCGATCGACGTGTCGCCGAGGAAGGCCTTTTGGGCGTTGTCGTTGAACTTGCCGACCCACTCTTCCCATACGGCGTTCACGTCCAGCGTCTGGGCGAAACCGAGGCTGTCGAGGAAGGCTTGGCGGTTCGCCGGCTGCGCGCCCGCCTTCAGGAAGACATCGGAGTTCGCGACGGACTTCTTGACCGGGACGGCCTCGCCGAGCTCCGCCCACTGCTTCTGCACGTCGTCCTGCGTCGCCCAGTATTTGATCCATTCCCAAGCGGCCTGCGCCTTGGCGTCGCTCGACTTGGCGTTGACGACCCAGGAGTTCGCGATGACCGGCGCGACGCGCTTGCCGTCCGGGCCCTTGGGCAGCACGGTCACGTCGTAGTTCAGTCCGGCTTCGTTCGCCGCCAGCACGCGGGCGTACAGGCCGATCCGCATCGCCGCCGATCCGCTCGGGAAGACGGCCGTATTGCTCTGGAAGCTCTTCAGGTCGACGGGGTCGGTAACGATGCCGCGGTTCATGCCGTCGACGATCCATTCGAACGCCTGCTTGTTCTGCGCGGAGTCGATCGCCGATTTCTTGCCGGTCTCGTCCAGCACGCCGCCGCCGTAGGATTTAAGCACCGAGAACCAGCCTTCCGTGATGCTGAAAAAGGTGAGCCCGAACTGATTCACGTTGTTTTTGTCGAAGCCGCTCTCGCCTTCCGTCATGCCCTTGGCGTCGATCGTCAGCTTGGCGGCATTGGTCTTCAGATCCTCCCACGTCCAGTCGTCCGTCGGATACGCGACGCCGGCTTTGTCGAACATGTCCTTGTTGTAAAAAAGCACGCCGACCTGGATGCCCTGCGGTACGCCCCAGTATCTGCCGTTCGCGTCCTTGTTGTATTCGAGCCCGTAATAATCGTCGGCCTTCAGGTCCTTGGCGATCCAGTCGGTAAGATCCTTGGCCGCGCCCCGCTCGGCGTACTTCATGACGTAGACGCCGTCGGAGAGCCAGACGTCCGGGGCGGTGCCGGCCGCGATCTGCGTGTCCAGCTTCTGATAGAACTGGCCGTACGGCGCGCTCTGGGTCTTGACGTTGATATTCGGATGCGCCGCGGTGAACTGGCCGATGAGCTCCTTCATCTTCGAGTCGGATTTCTCGTCGGAGTAGTAGCCGAGCAAGATGTCGACCTTCTCGCCGGAGGCGGCGGACGCCGAAGCGGATGCGCCGGTGTCGGACGAGGAAGCCGGTGCGGATGCGCTCCCGCTCGCTCCTTCGCTGCTTGCTCCGTTGTTCGCATTGTTGCTTCCGCAGCCGGTTGCGGCCAGCGTCAGCGTCAAGGACGCCGCCAGCATCGTTTTTTTCCAGGTAATCGCCATCGTTCAATCATCTCCTATAGGTAAGGTGCGTGCGAGTTGATATATTTGCGAAACCTAATATGTCAGGACGGCCAGACCGTCGCAGGCGCTTCCTTGGTGTCGTAGGCCGAAGCCCAGTAGTAGCCGGCGGCCAGGATACGCGTCGGCGCGAAGCCGATCTCGCCGGAGGCGGCCGATATCGTCTCGGACGAAGCGACGTACGTGCCGCTCGCGCCCGCCGTCCCGTCTACGAACCGTCCGGCCATCGCCGTGAATCTGCCGTGCACCGAAGCCGGGATGCCCGCGCCCGTCGCGAGATCGGACACCCGGAGCGTGACCGTCGCCTTCGAGGCGGCATAGACGACGTCGATGTCGCTGACGATCATCGGCTTAAGCTCGGTGACGGCCGTGCGGGCCGAGACAACCGCAGATGCAGGTCCTTCGTGGCCCGCCAGATCGACGGCGGCGACTTTGTAATAATAGACCGTATCCGGCAGCAGGCCCGTATCCTTGAAGCCAAGCCCTCTGGAGGTGCCGGCGAGCCGCTCGGGCGACGGTAAAAAGTCGGGACTGTCGCCGCGGTAGATGCGGTATTCCTTCAGTTCACCGTCGTCATAAGCTCTGCCGTACGCGAGGTCGATCCGCTGGTAATCGAAGGCCGTCGCCGTCGGCGTACCGCCGATCGCGGTCGGCGCCTGCGTATCGGCGGGCGGCTGCCAGTAGACGGCGCCCGGTCCCCATGCCGACGGCAGCAGCAGAAGCGAGTCGTAGTGATGCAGCGCGATGCCGCCGAATGCCGGGTGGCTGCCGATCGCCGCGTAGACTTCATCGAGCTCGGCCTCCATATAGGCGCGTCCTTCCTCGTTGAAGCTGATCGTCTCCGGATCGCCGCCGTCGGCGATGTCCTTCGTTTCCACGCCTACGACGACCGACTTCGGCTTGCCGATCGACAGCGCATAATCGAGCTCGCCCTGGGCTTGCTGGATGATGCCGACGCTGCCTTCCGCCTGATCCCGATAATCCATGATGGAGATATAATCCGCCGTATCTTGGATGTGCTGGGACATCCACTTGACCGCGCCGTGCCAATCGATGCTTGCGGCCGAGGCCGACGAATCGTACCACCTCGGGATGGCCGCCCCTACGGCGAGCCCAAGACCCGACGCTTGCTTGCGCTGCATGAGCGCCTCCAGCATGTCGAGATACTGAATCTGCACGTCGGGATAGCTTGTATGAAAATCCGGCAGGCTGTAAGGCTCGGTATCCAGGTTGATGCCGTCGAACCGCTCGCCGTCAGCCGAAGCCAGATTGTAGTTCAGCACCTTTTCGAACTCGCGAACGGCCTGTTCCCGGTAACGCGCGTACGTCCCGAAGTACGGCGGATTCGTGCCGCCTGCGATCAGCGCCTGTACTCGGTACCCGCGATCATGCGCCCAGGAGACAAAGCTGCGAACGCGGTCGCGCTCGTCCTCCAGCATATCGATGCCGTCATAAACGCCTACGCCCAAGTATAACGTCGTCACCGCATCCTGTCCGAACGTCGTCGTGTCGGACGCCATGGCGTCCAGCACCGTGCGCGAGCCGGGATTCAGTATCAGGTTGTAAGAGGCGTTCTCCCAGATCCACATCGACCGGTCCTGATCGGCCGGCACAGTCGTCTCATGCGAGCCCGCGCCGGTGTCCACGTAGGTCGTGAGGCTGCGGCCGATGTTGCCGTTGCGGTCGATCACGCGGGCCTCGATGCTGTGCGTGCGGTCACCTTGACCGGAAGCGTTCCAGGCGTAGACGTACTGTTTGCCGCTTTTCGCCGCCTCCAGCCATTGTCCGCCGTCGATCCGCACCTGTACGCGCTGCACCGGTTTGACCGCATCCGGTTCGGTACGAATCTGCACCGTCCCGCTCACCGCGGCGCCGTCCGCCGGAGCAACAACCTCGATCTCAGGTGCGCTTGCCTGCGGATGGACGGCTCTGAACCGCAGGAAATCCGACCATGCATTGTACCGTGTGGCGACGTCCGCCGCGCGTACCGCCAGCTCCACCTCTCCGTGATAGGCCGACGTGTCGAGATCGTAATACCAGGTGCCCGACTCGTCGCCGTCCGGGTCGACCATGTGCGTATCGAAGATCCGCTCGCCGTTGACCACCAGTTGAACGTTGTAGGCACCTGCGTAGGTTCCTTCGATCCGCTTGATGTCCGACGTCACTACGGCTCCCTCCTGGAGCGAGTCAATCGTCAGTACGGCAGCCGCTTCCGCCTTGGGCATCGGCAAGAGCGCGCCTGCGGGCAATACCATCGTCATCAGGCACAATCCTAATCGTTGAACGCTGCGATGCATGGACCGTCCTCCTCTGCCTATCAATATGTTAGTTAAAATGACGTGAATAAACGCTATCGATCCTCCTCTGATCCTCCCCGTTATAAATGTCAGAGTAAAGCGCTATTATAAAGCGCCTTCTTCTTTTTCTTGTTCAGAGTATAAAAAAATGTTTGCTTATCTTACATGTATTTTCATATACAACTTGTGTTTTTTTGCTATAATGTGAGACATTCATTCGATAACAGGCATGCCGGAGGGGAATGAGCCGCGGCGGTGGAGGAGCAGGTTAAGCACCGTGTCACGTTGACGATCCATCAGAGACTGCTCATGCTGATCGTCTGTTTCATCTGTTTTCCGGTGCTCGTCATCGGGTGGTCCTGGTATCGCTCCTCGACGGAAACAATCGAGCAATCGGCGATCGAAGCCAACCAACGCATCATTGAGCAGACGAACGATTATCTCGACCTGTACGTGACGAATCTGGCCAACTCGACCTACCCTTTTCTCAACAATGCCCTGATCCAGACCTTGCTCGCTTCCCCGTCGCTCACGCCCTACGCTTATTTCCAGCTGTCGGAAAAGGTGGAGGACGATCTGTTCGCCCAGATGGTCTACGGCAGATCCGACATTGTCGGCATCTCCCTGATCACGAGCTCGGGTCGGCAAATGCACGACTTCAGCGAAGCGGACCAGCTGCTCGACATGAAGGAGATCCGCATTCGCAACGCCGGCTATATGACGCGGATCGGCGAGATGGACGACTTCCAGGTGCTCGGCACCGGCAAGGTGGGCACGACTCCGGTCTTTACCGTCGTGCGCAAGCTGTACAGCAATACGACGTACCGATACGAAGGGCTGCTGATCGTCGACCTGAATCTGCGGCAGATCGAGCATATCAGCCGCAATGTGTCGCTGGGCAGCTTCAACGTCTGGATCGCCGACTCTAACGGCTCTGTCATTTACGATTCCGATCCCGCATTGACGGATACGAGCCTGCCGCAGGAATTTATGGACCGCATCCAGGGCGAACGCCGCAATACCTCCTTTCGCCTGCGGCAGTCCGGGGAGGAAAAGATCGTGCTCTATGCCTTCTCCGGCTCGACGGATTGGATTATCGTCGCCGATATCTCCCTGCACGACCTGATCGGCAATATGATCCGGATGCGCAATCTGTCGCTCGTCGCCGCCGCTATCCTCCTCTTGGTCGCCATAGCCGCCGTCGCCGGCTTTTCATTCTCGTTCACCCGGCCGCTCACCAAGCTCCGACGGCTAATGGCCAAGGTCGAGGCCGGCGACTTTACCGTCCCCAAGCCCGGCAGGCGACTCAAACACGACGAGATCGGCTCCGTCTTCCGCAGCTTCTACCGGATGGTGGGCGAACTGAACCGGCTCGTGCTCGAGGTCCACTCCGCCAGGCTGAAGGAGCGGGAGCTCGCGATCAAGCACAAGGAGTCCGCGCTGCAGGCGATGCAGGCGCGCATTAATCCGCATTTCCTGTACAATTCGCTCGAGATCATCAACTCCGAAGCGATCGTCAGCGACAACCGGGAGATCAGCCGGATGACGACGGCGCTGGCCCACTTGTTCCGCTACAATCTAGGAAATTCCAGGCAGCATGTGCCGCTGCAGGAGGAACTGGCCCATATTCGCTCTTACTTGAGCATTCAGCAGGCCAGGTTCCCCAAGCTGCAGGTGGACGTCGCGATCGGCGAAGCGGACGCCGCCAGGGTACAGGCGCTGCGGCTGACGCTTCAACCGATCGTCGAGAATGTGTTCATGCACGGCTACAAGAACAAGAAGCCGCTGTATATCGGCATCGAGGGGACGGCGGAGGACGACGCCTACTGCGTGACCGTCGCCGATCGGGGCGTCGGTATGACGCCTGACCGGCTGGCGTCGCTGAGACGGCTGTTGGAGACGGCGGACGCGGATGCCGGCGATTCCGGAGCCATCTATGAGACTGCGGCCGGCGGCGACTTGCGAAAGCGGGTTCACGCGGAGGCTGGATTCCGCGAAGAGGATGCGCTTGAAGAAGATGCCCGCGACGGCGAACGTTCTTCCGCCGGCATCGGCCTGCTGAACGTGCATCAACGCCTGCGCTTGTATTACGGAGCGCCGTTCGGCGTGAGCATCCGCTCCTCGTCGCCCGGGGAAGGCACTGCATTTGTCGTCCGGCTGCCTTATGAGACTGGCCTAACCCTTCGGGAGGTGGAGAAGACCGATGTATCGGATGATGATCGTAGAGGATGAACCTGCCATTCACCGCAGTCTAAGGAAGCTCGTCGAGACCTCGGGCTTTGACGTCCGCATCGCGGGAGAAGCGGAGGACGGAGCCGAAGCGCTCTTGCTGCTGGAAGAGGCCGCGCCCGATATCGTCGTGACGGATATTCGCATGCCCGAGATGGACGGATTGGCTTTTATCAAGGCCGCCCGGGAAGCTTCGCCGCACATCCGGTTTATCATATTGACAGGCTACGAGCGCTTCGACTATGCCCGTGAGGCACTGCGGCACGGGGTGTCCGATTTTCTGCTCAAGCCGATCGATCCCGATCAGTTCGTGCAGACGCTCGGCAAGCTGCTGCAGGAGCTGGCGGACAGCGAAGCGCGTCACGCGAGACATAACGATCTGTTCCTGCAGCAGCAGGAGCAGATTAAGGAGCTCGCGGAGCGAATCTGGGCGACCGACGCCGAGGGCGCTTCGGCGAAGCTGAGCGAGATTCTGGCGTCGCACCGCGAGACCGCCGATGCCGATACGCGCGCGGGCCATTGGGCCGGCCACGTCATGCGGTCGGTGGATCAGGAGCTCCGCGCCAGAGGGTACGAGGGATCGGAGCCGGAGCAGGCCGATGAAGACCAACCAGTCCGGGAGGCGGACTGTCAGCAATGGCTGAAGGAAGCCTGCCTGCAAAGGCTTGCCGATGTCAAGGGCTCCCGCAACTTCGGCTCCCGTCAGACGATCAACAAGGCCGTTCGCTATATCGAGACGCATTATGCCCGCGAAGATCTATCGCTGCCCGAAGTCGCTGCCTCGCTCGGCATGTCGGTATCCTATTTGAGCCGAAGCTTCAAGGAGGAGATCGGCGTTCCCTTCGTCCAGCATCTGATCGGCGTGCGGCTAAGCACGGCGCAGCGGCTGATCCGCGAGACGTCCGAGCCGACGTCCGAGATCGCCTTTCGCGTCGGATTCTCGGATTACGCGCACTTCAGCAAGACGTTCAAAAAGCATTTCGGCATGACGCCGTCGGAGTACCGCAAGCTGCCGCATGCGGGCGGCGGACTGCCAGATTAAATTGGGGCACACGTGCGCTGCCAATTTTGCCTGCACCACGTTAGTCGGCACACCAAAAAGCCGCTTATCACGCGGCTTTTTGGTGTGCCCTGAAAGTAACGCCCGTCAGCGTTTCTTTGACCCGCCAACACCCTCGTGACCCGAAAGTAATTCCCGTCAGCGTTTCTTTGGCCGCCAACCTCCTGTTCAGCAAGAAAAACAGAAAGAGGCTGCTTCTTCGCCGCCTGCATTTAGGCCCGCCCGGTCTGCTGCGGAGCATTAGCCGCGGGCGCGGACGCGTCTCGACGCAAGTTCATCAGGACCAGCACCAGCGCAAGACCCGCGAGGAAGACGCCGAGCAGCCGGAAGCCGGCAAAGCTAAACGTCCCGCCCATAATCATGCCGGTGAGCAGCGAAGATAGAATCGTTCCGAGGTATCTGGATGTATTGAAGAGTCCCGAGGCTACGCCGGCAATTTCTTTGGGCGAGCTTCTGAACAAGGCCGCTTGCATGCCGACGGCGTTCAGCCCGTTGCCGATTCCGAAGGCTGCCAACGCCAGGCTTACGCCGATCACAGGAGAAAACTTACCCAACGCCACAAGCCATAAAGACCCCAGCAACATGAGCAGGGCGGCCGCAATTAACGCGGGTCTCGGTCCCGACTTGTCGATCCATTTGCCCGCGAACGGAGAAGCGGCGACCGAGCAAAGGCCGAGCGTCAGCATCAGAAGCCCCGTGTGAAACTCGCTGACCTGACGAACCGTTTGCAGATAGGAAGGAACGCCGAAAAAAGAGCGCATAAAAGAGCAGATTGACGAGCACGAACTGCACATTGACCCAAGTCATCGCCGGATATTGGGCAAAGGTCCGCAGCGGGACAAACGGCGACGCCGTCGTCAGCTCGCGACTTGCGAATAAAATCAGCGACACCAGGCCGATCCCCCCCGGCGACGATGCTCTGCATCGGGACGTGCCCGGCCGTCTTGATAGACAGCAAGCCGATGAGCAAACCTAGCAATCCCGCCGCAAAAAGCAGGATCCCGATCGCATCGATCTTCTCCGCCCATTTTCGAAGAGACAGCTTGCCTGCGGCCGCCGGAGCGTCCTCCGGAATCGCGTGGCGTGCCAGCAGGAAGCTCGCCGCCACGAACGGCACATTGACGATAAAGATCGCGTGCCAGTCCCATCGCTCCAGCAAGACGCCCCCCCGCAAAAGGGCCGATCGCCGCCGCTCCGGACAAAAATACCGACAGCACGGACAGCGCCGATGCCTGTTTTTCCGTCACGTGAATTCTGACGATCGCCATGCCGACCGCGACCAGCATGCTCGTTCCGATCGACTGCGCGACGCGCGACGCGATCAGCCATCCGAAGCCCGGCGACAACGGGGCCAGCATCGAGGAGAAGAAGGATACGACGAGCCCTGCGAGAAAGATTTTTCTGCGGCCGAACAGATCGCTGACCTTGCCCATGACGGGCTGGGCGATCGCGCTCGCCAAATAAAAAGAAAAGATGATCCAGGATACTTCCGTATAGTCGAGCTCGTAAACCTGCTGCAAACGCGCGATCGCGACGGCGATCATCGAAGAATTTAACGGATTTAACAACACGCCCAACCCGACTGCGATCAACAGCTTTCTGCTGCGGACATCCATTTATGCTTCCCCCTCCAACAACCTCGCTACAGCCATCTTACTTCATGCCATTCATTTACTCCAACGCATTTTAAGCTATACTAATATTGACTAGAAGGAATGAATCGAGCTGGAGCAAGGGAAGCAGGAGCTCGGCGAGCTGTCGGATCGGATGGAAGGTACGCTTAAGCTGGCAATGACGACCGCGAGCACGCTGCCCGGCATCTTAAAGGCGTTTCGGGAAAAGCGTCCCTCGGTCCAGTTTCATGCGCAAATGGCAAACCTGACGGAGATGATCGCGCTGCTGCGTCGCGGGGAGGTCGACTTCTGCATCACTTCGCCGCCTGTCGAGGAAGAGGACATTCACTGTCAGGTCGTGTTCCTCGATCCCTTCGTGCTGGCGGTTCCCAAGGGGCATCGGTTGGCGGATCGCGGCAGCGTGTCGCTGGGGGGGAGCTTAGAGACGAATGGTTTGTCGGCGTAAAAAAAGGGCTACGGCACGCGCGATTTGCTGGACGTCGTCTGCGATGCCGCCGGCTTCGCGCCCCGGTACCTGTACGAGGGAAATGAACCCGCAAGGCTGAGCGCTCTCGTAGAGGCAGATATCGGCGTGGCCTTTATGCCGGGCACGGCCAGATACCCGCACGCCAATGTCCGCTATCTCCGGTTGGAGGATGCCGGATTGACGCGGGAGATCGCTTTGTTGTGGCACAGGAGCCGCTACCTGTCGCAGGCGGCGCTGGATTTTCGGGAGGTCGTGCTCGCCTATTTTGAAACGCAGTCCTAGCGTTCGTTCAGGGGCTGAATGATCAACGGGGCATAAAAAAAAAGGAAACCCTCGGGAAGAGGATTTCCGCAGCTTGCATTAATTGTTTGTGCCCCATTGCTCTCGGCCATCGGCATCCGTCGTGTACCGGTGCGTTACCGACGCTTCGAGGATGTCGGCGTACGCCCAGTGCGTGCCGGGAACATCTCGCCATGTCGTGTCTGCCGCAGACGCGGATGAACTATCGCGACCGAGCAGCTTGTTCACGATCGCGACCGCCTCGGCGCGCGTCACGGGCTTGTTCGGACGGAAGCTGCCGTCCGCATAGCCCTTGATGATGCCGGCGCTTTGCACCTGCTTGATCGCCGCTTCCGCCCACGTGCCGGCGGTGTCCGCAAAGCCTGCTCCGGCAGCCGCAGCTGCATCGCCCGTCGCGGCGCCTGCCATCAGCTTCGCTGCCAAGCTGGCGAGCTCGGCGCGCGTAATCGGCTTCTCCGCGCCGAACGTGCCGTTCGCGTAGCCCTTCATGAGCCCCATCTTCGTCGCCGACGAGATCGCGCTTTTTGCCCAGTAGCCGCTCGCCATATCGCTGTAATCGATATCGGCCGTCGCAGCCGGCAGCGTCACCGTCCGCGACAGAATCGCCGCGATCTCCGCCCGCGTGATCGTCCGCTCCGGACGGAACGTGCCGTCCGCATAGCCTTGCACATAAGCCTCGTGCACATCGCCCGCCGTCTTCACGAGCGTGAACGTGCTGAACTTGCTCACCTTGAATTCAATGCCCTGTGCGCCGCTTTCGTCGGTGACGAGCTTGCCGTGCAGAAGCTCCTTCGTCCCGTCGCCGTGCTCGACGTAGATGCCCAGATTCGCAAGCTCCGCCTGGCTCAACGAGGTGCCCTTAAGCGGCATGATCAGCGTCACTTCGCGGTTTTGCAGATTCGTCTCGATCGTCATCGGCCGCCCGACGACCGTGACGCCGAGCTCGCCTGCCGCCGCCTTCACGGCCGCATCCTGCTCGGCGCGCGCCTTCACCTCTTGCTTGCCCGCCTCGCTCTTGATCGGCACGAACCGGAAGTAGAGCTCTTCCGTGAAGTCCTGCAGCGACGCTGCCGGGATCTGTACCTTCACGTTGTCCGTCACGATGCCGAGGCCGATCTTCGCATCACGGATCAGTTGGCCCGCTTCCTTCGGCACGATCACATTCACCTCGGACACTTCGTCCTTCGTATCCGGAATGACGATGTTCGCCATCTTCGATCCTGCGGCCACGATGCTCGCCACCGTCTGCTTCGCCTGATCCGCCGTCAGCACGACCTTGTCGCTCTTCGTGCCATCCGCTTTTTTCGTCCGCTCGATCTGCGCCTTGGCGACCGCGCCGCCGTTCGCAGCGCCCGCATCCTTCACGTCGACGTAGATGATCTCCTTGTCCGGCTGCCCCGTCGACGGCGCGTAAACCACTACGTTGCCCGCGGTCAGCGTCTTCGCCGTCTCGTAAGCTTCGACGTCCGTGACCGTGAACTGCCGCAGATCCGCCTCGTCGGCGACCTTCAAGGCGTAGTTGCCATACGCTGCGTCCGTCTTGATTTTAAACGTCACCGTAAACAGCTTGTCTCCAACCTTGAGCGCTCCGTCGCCGCCCGCAAGATCGGCCCAGGCCGTTCTCAGCCAGCCCGCTTCATTGTCATAGCCGCTGTCGAACAACTCGCCGCCGGGTCCGGCAATGCCCGTCACCTCAAGCGCGGCCGGGTCGAACGCGAGCTTCATGCCGTACGAACCGACATCCGCCGAGGCGTCCGTCAGCGTCACCGGCACCTCGACGGTCGCGCCCGGCTGGCCCGAAGCTTGACCGATCGTGACCGCGGCCGTCTCCCTTTTAGCCTCTACCGGTCCTGCCGCCGCACTAAGCGCCGCAGCGCCTGCAGTCGCTCCGCCCGTCGCGATCGGCGTCACCTCGAAGAATACGTACTTGCCTGCCAAAGCAGCAGTCGTCTCCAGCGTATTCGACGTTGCGCCTTCGATTGCCGTCTTATCCGTACCTGCGGCATCGGTTGCCATGTACCATTGATAGCCAGTGGCGCCTTCTGCGTTGCCCTCCCGGTCCGCGTATACGTAGCCGCCCGTCAGCGTCCGGCCGACCGCCGGCATGCCGGAGATCGCGACGTTCTCCGCCGTCGGCGCGTCGTTCATTACGCCAACCGTGCCCGACGTCAGGGACTCGATATCGACCGGATCGGCTTCAATCGTGTAGGATGCGGACGTCAGCGAGACGGCAGTGCCGCCCGGCGCCGCGTCCTTGTTAACCGTAAAGTACAATGTAGCGACCTTCTGCCTCTCGAAGACGAAGCCTAGATCGCCGAACGTATTCGCTTCGATGCCGACCGTGCCGGCCGTAGACGTATCCGCTTCGAAATGTTGCGCAGCCGCTTCATCGGCTACGGGAGCCGACAGCGTCAGCACATTCGTATCGTAGGTCAGATTCAGCGAATACGCCCAAAAGGCATCGTCGTAATCCGCAAGGCGTCCGGGTTCCAGATAGACCGAAATGGCGACCGACTGGCCGCCGATGCCTGCTGCATCGGCAATCTCGGCTTTGAAGCGCTGCACCGGCTCCGCCTGCGCCGCAGGCAGCAGGCCGAATATCAAGCATAGCGCCATTGCCAGCGCGGTCAGTCGGCGATAGACGGATCGCTTGTTTGTCACGCGTTCGATATTCATCGATCCTTACGCCCCCTTGCCGTTGTAAATGTTAAGAATGAGCTTGGCATCGTTCGCGTCTATCTTGCCGTTGTCGTCCATGTCCAGCATGAGCTTCTGCTCGTCGGTCAGCGTCAGCTTGCCGGATACGTACTTGGTGACCAAAAGCGCATCGGCAGGCGAGATGATGCCGTCGCCGTTGGCATCGCCCTTAAGGACGCCGACGGGTCCAAGCGCCTCGCTCTCGACAGGCGTGCCCGGCGTCGTGCCGGCCGACGCGGTCGGCGTTACTTCAAAACTCACATATTTGCCGTATTGGGCCGCCTTCAGCTCCAGCTTGATGCCGCTCGCGCCGGCGATGACCGTCTTGTTCGAGCCGCCGGCGTCGTCAGCCGCGTACCATTTGAAAACGGGCAAGCCTTCTGCATCGCCTTCCACGTCCGCATAGGAATAAGAACCGGTCAGAACCTGACCTAATTTAATGCCGCCGGTGATATGGACATTGCTCACAACCGGCGCTGCGTTCGCAGCGACCGCCGAAGCGCTCGTGTACGACACCGGCGTGCCCGTCGTCGTACCCGCGGCCGCGACCGGCGTCACTTCGAAAATAATATACTTGCCGACCTGCTCACTCGTCAGCGCCAGCGTGGACGCCGTCGCGCCCGAGATCGCCGTCTTGCCCGTGCCTGCCGCGTCCGTCGCCGTGTACCACTTGAACGTCGTCGCGCCCTCCGCGTCTTGTTCCGCGTCCGCGTACGTGTACGCGCCGGTCAGCGTGTTGCCGACCTTCAGCGTACCGCCGAAGCTCACCGCGCTTGCCGTCGGCGCCGCGTTGTCCAAGACCGCCGCCGCGCTCGTGTACGACACAGACGTGCCCATTGCCGTGCCCGCCGCCGCAACCGGCGTCACTTCGAAGATAATATACTTGCCGGCATGCGCGCTCGTCAGCGCCAGCGTGGACGTCGTCGCGCCGGCGATCGCCGTCTTGTCCGTGCCCGCCGCGTCGTTCGCCGTATACCACTTAAAAGCCGTCACGCCTTCCGCGTCGCTCTCGGCATCTGCATACGTGTACGTTCCCGTCAGTGTGTTGCCCACCTTCAGCGTGCCGCCGAAGCTCACCGCGCTTGCCGTCGGCGCCGCGTTGTCCAAGACCGCCGCCGCGCTCGTATACGAAACCGGCGTCCCCGTCGTCGTGCCTGCCGCCGCGACCGGCGTCACTTCGAAGATGATATACTTGCCGACCTGCGCGTTCGTAAGGGCCAGCGTGGACGCCGTCGCGCCCGAGATCGCCGTCTTGCCCGTGCCTGCCGCATCATTCGCCGTGTACCACTTGAACGCCGTCGCGCCCTCCGCGTCGCTCTCGGCATCCGCGTACGTGTAAGCGCCGGTCAGCGTGTTGCCGACCTTCAGCGTACCGCCGAAGCTCACCGCGCTTGCCGTCGGCGCCGCGTTGTCCAAGACCGCCGCCGCGCTCGTGTACGAGACTGGCGTGCCCGTTGCCGTGCCCGCCGCCGCAACCGGCGTCACTTCGAAGATAATATACTTGCCGGCCTGCGCGCTCGTCAGCGCCAGCGTGGACGCAGTCGCGCCCGAGATCGCCGTCTTGCCCGTGCCTGCCGCATCATTCGCCGTATACCACTTAAACGCCGTCGCGCCCTCCGCGTCTTGTTCCGCGTCCGCGTACGTATATGCGCCGGTCAACGTGTTGCCCACCTTCAGCGTTCCGCTAAAGCTCACCGCGCTTGCGGTCGGCGCCGCGTTGTCCAAGACCGCCGCCGCGCTCGTGTATGACACCGGCGTGCCCGTTGCCGTGCCCGCCGCCGCAACCGGCGTCACTTCGAAGATAATATACTTGCCGACCTGCGCGCTCGTCAGCGCCAGCGTGGACGTCGTCGCGCCGGAGATCGCCGTCTTGCTCGTGCCTGCCGCGTCATTCGCCGTGTACCACTTAAACGCCGTCGCGCCCTCCGCGTCGCTCTCGGCATCCGCGTACGTATACGCGCCCGTCAGCGTGTTGCCGACCTTCAGCGTACCGCCGAAGCTCACCGCGCTTGCCGTCGGCGCCGCGTTGTCCAAGACCGCCGCCGCGCTCGTGTACGACACCGGCGTGCCCGTTGCCGTGCCCGCCGCCGCAACCGGCGTCACTTCGAAGATAATATACTTGCCGGCATGCGCGCTCGTCAGCGCCAACGTGGACGTCGTCGCGCCGGAGATGGCCGTCTTGCCCGTGCCCGCCGCGTCCGTCGCCGTGTACCACTTAAACGACGTCGCGCCCTCCGCGTCGCTCTCGGCATCCGCGTACGTGTAAGTGCCGGTAAGCGTGTTGCCGACCTTCAGCGTGCCGCCGAAGCTCACCGCGCTCGCCGTCGGCGCCGTATTGTCCGGTCCCATCAGCTTCACGCGCAGTTGATTGGCTGTACCGTTCGTTTCTTGAAAAACGACATATAATTTAGTAACACTATTCTCCGAAACGGAAGCCAGGTTTGTGTTCATGGCGGCCTTGGTGGAATCCTTGTTCAAGCCGCCGGTACCGTTGCCGTCAACCGATACCCACGCGTTGTCGACATATTTCTTGGCGCGAATCCGAGACGGCGAGCCCTCGTACCAGCTTACAAACAGCGTGCCGTCCACGACGGCCATACGAGGCCTATATGCGCTCGTAGTCGTACTTTGGTTAATGCCGAATCCCGGCGCGCTGCCTTGAAGAAGTGTCCACGAGGTGCCATCGTACTTTTTTGACATAAATTTGATTTTGGCCGTCGCTTGTCTCGTGCCATGCGATATAGAGAGAAGTGCCGTCCGTCGCCAGGTCCGAGTTTTGCGCCCATTTGCTCGCATCGACATTCAGACCGTTATCGTCGTTGCCGTCAATGTAGCTCCATGACGATCCGTTGAATGCTTTTACATGCAAATTAATGGAGGAATCCTTGTTCTCGGACCAGGCGACGATCAGCTTGTTGTTCCACACTGCAACGCTGACGATCTGGGCAGAGTTCGAGACGCTTCGGTTTAGCGCGGAGCCGCCGTTTTCCTGCCCCCAGGAGGATCCGCTGCCGCTATACTTTTTTGACTCGCATCTGCGTGATGCCGCTGCCGAGCGCTTCGTCCCATAATAGATAGAGCGAGCCATTATACGCTGCAAGCTTGGCATTGCGGGCATTATTGCTCGTATTATAATTGAGTCCGCCGGCGCCGTCTCCGTCCACGGATACCCAGCCCGTTGCCGTAAGCTTCTTAACCCGAACCTGCCAATAAGGTGAGCCGGCCTCCTGCCATGCGGCGTACAACGTTCCGCCTAATACAGCCAGCGTCGGATTTTGCGCATCCTTGGCCGCGTTCACGTTAAGCGGCGTGTCGTTGTCCGCCGTCGACCATGTGCCTGAATCGCTATCGTACTTTTTGACGCGGATCTGCCCGTTGGTGCCGCTAGACTCCGCCCAGGTTACGTATAGGCTGCCTCCGAAATTGACCATGTACGGCGTCGAAGCCGCCTTCGACACATCGTAGTTTAATCCCGTCGTCCCGTTGCCGTCTACGAAGCTCCATGTCTCGGCCAGCGCCGCCGGAATGCGGAAATTCATAAGGATGATTAATATTGCCAATGCGCCCGCCATGACGGAAATCTTTCTGCTCTGGACGACTTTCAAGCGGATTCCTCCCCTTTTTCATATAACGGCGCTTCCGGTACGTGAGTCGCCCGTTCGCCCGCATTCGACAAAATGAAGCGCATTCTACGAAGCGATATGAAGTATAATAGATACGATAGACTACGCCTAGTATCGGAAAGACATCCCATAAGTGACTTTTAGTCACCTTGGCCAACGGAAGCCGCGCAACTAGAAAGGACGAACAACGTGCCTGCACAAAAGTGGAACGTATTGATCGTAGAGGACAATGCTCTGCTTCGCGGGGGGACTGCAGCTGGCCATCGACAGCGAGGAGGACCTTCGTGTCGTCGGCACGGCCGCCGACGGCCTCGAAGCGCTGGAATGCTGGGAGCAGCTCCAACCCGACATCATCCTCATGGACGTGCAGATGCCCAAGATGGACGGGATCGCGTGCATCAAGGAGATTCGCAAGCGAGACGATCGGGTGAAGATCGTCATTTTGACGACGTTTAACGAAGAAGAATATATATTCGAAGGCCTGGCGAGCGGGGCGAACGGATACTTGCTTAAAAGTCTGGATATCGACAAGCTGATCCGGACGATTCGCGATGCCGCGAACGATGCGTTCGTCCTGCCGGCGGAGGTCGCGGCCAAGGTCGCCCGCTACGCCGTCAACAACTCGCAGTCGGCGCGGCAGCAGCAGATGATGGACAGGTTCATGACGCACGATACGCTGTTCACGCACAAGGAGCGGCAGATGATCTCGCTGCTGATGCTCAAGCTGTCCAACAAGGAAATCGCGGCCAAGCTCTCTCTCACCGAGGGCACGGTAAAAAACAAGCTGACCGTCATTTACGATAAATTAAACGCAAACAGCCGGTACGATGCCGCCCGGCTGCTGAACGAATATATTCACGGCTTTGATTCGGGCAACTGAAGCGAGCGTTCCGCCTCGGCGGCCGACAAGAGCGGCAGCGCGATGCTGAACGTGCTTCCCGCGCCCTTCTTGCTGTCGACGCCGACCGAGCCTCCGTGCCGCTCGACGATTTCCTTGACGATCGCCAGGCCCAGGCCGCTGCCGCCTTCATTGTTCTCCCGCTGCGTGTAAAATCTGCGAAATACGTGCGACAGCTCCTCCTCCGCGATGCCGGTGCCGTAATCGCGAACGGCGATGACAAGCATGCCTCGCGAATGCGCCGGATCCGGGCGGACGTATGCCTCGAGCTCGATCGTATCGCCGACGCCTCTGCTGAACTTGACCGCGTTGTCGATATAATTCTGCAGCGCCTGCGCGATGCGGCCCGAATCGATCGCGGCGACCGCCTCTTCGCCGTTCTCCGCCGCCGTGCTCCACATGCCCCGGCGCAGCGTCATGCCTCCGTGTCTCAGATCCGACTCGAGCTTGCGATACGCCGCGTCAAGCCAAGGCCCCATAACGACAGGCTCGAACTGGAACGCCTGTCCGCCCGATTCCAGCTTGGACAGCTCGAACAGGTCGTCGACCAGACGTTTCATATACCCGGTATGATCGAGCAACTGCCGCGTCAGCGCTTCCCGGTTCGCCCCGGCTTTCCCTCGCAGCATCAGTTGCAAGTAGGTCTGAATGCCAACCAGCGGCGTACCCAGATCGTGCGCGATATTGAGCAGCATCTTCGTCCGGGTATCGTTCGCCTCGCGGAGGCTCCGCGTGCGCAGCGCCACTTTGTGCTCCAGGTCCGCGTTCAACCGGTTCATCTCCGCCAGCAGCATGTTGTTGCGCGCCGACAGCTGCGTATAGCGGTACGATACGATGATCGCCTGCGCCATGATAAAAGGAACGACGCTGTAGCCGAGCAGCTCCGGCGTGTCGGCCAGTCTCAGATAATACAGCATATCGTTTATCGAAGCCGCCACGATGATGCCCAAAGCGATCAGATGGATAAGCGCGCCTTCTCTTTTTCTCAAATAAGCCCGCACGCCGACATAAAACAAAAAATAAAGCAGTACCGCCGCCTTGACGACGGTCTGAAGAAGCATCGTCTCCGTGTAGACGCGGGCGGGCGTAAGCGCGACGAACAGCGCCAGCGCCAGTGCGACGGTGAGCGAGATTCTCACCATCCACCGCCCGGCCTCCTGCGGATATAGCCGTTTCATCAGGAAGATGCAGGCGACGAGGCCGCCGATCTCGCTCATATATTCGAGCTTGACGAGCAGCTCCCAGCTCTCGATGCCCAGCAGCTGCGTAGACACGTAGCCGTTGATGAACAGCGTCCGCAGCGACACGGCCAACGCCAGCAGACCGACCCAAAGCGTCGCTTGGTCCCTCCTGCGCATGGCGAAGAGGATCAGATGGTATACGCCGATCATCAGAAAGCCGCCGATGACGCAAATGTCGATGAGCAGCTCCTTCAGCACGAAAGGAATCAGCGCGGCGGTATCCCCGTACATGATGTCCCGGTTAATCCCGCCTTCGCGGAACGAATAGTTGGACACCTGCATGACGATCTCCACCGTCCGGTCGCGCGGCTGAAAAAAGACCATGTTGATGTGCGCTTGCGGTCGCTCTTCGCCCAGCGCGGTTCCCACTTTGCCCAGCCCTTCCATCTCCGCGCCGTCGATCCACAGCCGGTAGGCGCTCCCGACGGAACGGATAAAGAGCGCCTTGCCCTGGCCGACATCCGAAGCGGGCACGCGCAGCTGTAGCCGGTAGGTGCCGTATCCGTGCGTGTCCCATGAGGAAGGAACCGTCCGATAGGACGGCTGGATCTCGTTTAATTTCAGATCCTGCGGTTCGAGCAGCCTGTTCCAGTAAAACGCCCACTCGCCGTCAAGCGCGATCCTCTGTCCGCCGGCTTCGGCATCGTCACCGATCTGCAAGGCGCCTTCCGCCGCGTGCGGCTGCGATTGCGACTGCGTTTTCGGTTGCGGCTTGCTGCGATCCGGCGTCGCCCGCCGCGAACGCGCGCTGCGGAAGCGATGCCGCGGCGGCTGCCAGCGTCAACAAGATCAACAACGGGGCCAGCTTCCCCATCCATCTTCCGGGTATCCCTCTTCCGTGCATCCGATCCCGCCTCTTCGTTCGACAAAATACGCGATTATGCTGTAAGCATACTTCACGCTTGCCTGCGGGTAAACGAATTTTACCGGAAAATCAATTGAAGCCGCCGTTCACGCGAATCGTCTGTCCGGTGATCCAGCGTCCTCTGTCGCCTGCGAGCAGCTCCACCGCGTTCGCGATGTCTTCCGGCTCTCCCAGACGTCCGAACGCGTTCATCCGACGGAACGATTCGACCAGCTCTTCCGACTTCCCGGCAAGAAACAGCTCGGTCGACACCTGTCCCGGCGCGATGCAGTTGATCGTGATGTCCCTGGGCCCGAATTCCTTGGCCAGTTGGCGGGTCAACTGCTCGACGGCGCCCTTGGTCGCCGCATAGACGCTGTACGTCGGCAGCATCGCGCCAGAGACCGAGGTCGAGAAGTTGATGATCGATCCGCCCGGCGACATATGCTTCATCGCTTGCTGGCAAGCGAAGTACGTCCCTTTCACATTGATGGCGAATTGACGGTCGAACGCCGCCTCCGTCACGTCCGCGATCGCCGCGTTATCCATGATGCCGGCATTGTTGACGACGATGTCGACGCGGCCGTATTGCCCGAGCGTCCGCTCGAACAGCGCTTCGACGTCGCTTACTTTGCTCACGTCGGCGCCGATGGCGAACGCTTCTCCACCGGCTTGCTTGATCGTCTCTACGACTTCGTCCGCCTTGCCCGGATTCGAAGCATAATTGACGATCACCTTCGCGCCGGAGGCTGCCAGTTGAATGGCGATCTGCCGCCCGATTCCTCTCGAAGCCCCTGTGACGATCGCGACTTTTCCCTGCAATTCCATATCGAATCTCTCCTTTGGGTTGAACTGGCCGTTTTGCTGAATGCGTCGACCTTGTGAGTTCATTATAGAAAAGGTTGGCCGGCGCCGGGTAGAACAGACGTATTCGATTCTTGCCTATTTCTCTTCGGACCGGGTATGATAAAAAAAACGCGAAGCGCGCGGAAAGGAGCCGTTGACCGATGAATGAACCTTCGCGCCTGGAGCAGGCCCGGCAGCGATTGGCGAATGCGATTCAGCGCCATGCCCCGAGGAGCGGCACGCATCGAACGGCCATACCGGATTTGACGCTGCTGCACGCTATTAGAACGTCCGAACCGCTGGAGTCCGTCTACAAGCCCTCGATCTGCATCGTGGCGCAGGGCGCCAAAACGGCTGCCGTGGCGGACGGCACCTATACTTACGACCCGATGACCTACTTGGTGACTTCCGTCGAACTGCCGATCTTCGGCAAAATCGTCGAGGCTTCGCCCGAGATTCCCTATTTAAGCCTGAAGCTGTGCTTCGACGCCGACGTCATTCTGGACGTCGCCGGCGAGATCCGGCGTCCCGAGCTCGTCTCTTCGGAGCCGGTCCGCGGCATTACCGTGAGCCGCATGTCCCCCCGCCCTGCTCGAAGCCGCCTGTCGGCTGGTCGAGCTGCTCGATGCGCCGGAGGACATCCCGGCGCTCGCTCCCCCTCGTCATCCGCGAGATGCTGTATCGCCTGCTCCAAGGCGAACAAGGCCCGCTCCTGCGGTCGTTCGCCACGGTCGGCAGCCAATCGCATCTCATCGCCCAGTCTGTCCGATTGATCAACCGGCAATACGAGCGTCCGATACGCGTCGAAGAGCTGGCGGACGCCGTCAACATGAGCGTGTCGGCTTTCCATAAGCACTTCAAGCGCGTCACCGCCATGAGCCCGCTGCAGTATCAGAAGACGGTGCGTCTGCAGGAAGCGAAGCGCCTGATGCTCTCGGAAGCCGTATCGGCGTCCGAGGCGGCTTTTCGCGTAGGCTACGAGAGTCCGTCTCAATTCAGCCGGGAATACGCCCGCTTGTACGGTCGGCCGCCGATGCAGGACGTGCAGGAGCTTCGCGAGGCGGCAGCGAGTGGGGCGGGCGAAACGGGTGGCGGAACGGGTGGCGATACGAACGGCGCTGGCGGCGACGCGGTTGGCGAAATCACGAACGGCACAGGCGGCGACACGGGTGGCGACACGAACGGCGCAGGCGGCGACACGGGTGGCGGAATGGTCGTAGGCGCGGCGAGCAGGTTAGAATAGTGGCGCTAGACGTTCTTTCGAGGGTTGCGACGGTGAGCCGCGCGCGATAGATGCAAATATGCAGCTTTATAACGCAAGGGGGAATCGAGGTCTGAGAAAATACCTGCGAATGTGCAGGTATTTTCTTCGACTAAGCCCGTTTGGCAGCGAGCGGGCTAAAATACCTGCATTTTCGCAGGTATTGGACGCATACTGGGGCATTCGGGCGAAAAAAGATGTACTTTAAGTCAATTTCATAATTCAAACCCCTTGCTACGACTGACTTTTTTTGGCGCACTAAAGAGGAGTACCTCCCCACATTCTCGAAATTAAGGTTAGCCACCCAAAACGAGAAAGAAAGGAAGTACTCCTACGATACCAATTCGACAGGAAGAGCTCTTTTCCTTTGAGACCCTTCTAAAAATGTCCCCGGCGTCAAAAGACGACCTCATTTTGGAAGAAGTTCCTATTGCGAAAATCTTGTACGCCATCAGTAGCTTCAAACGACGTGGTCGGCCCGAAAGCTTGAACACCAGAGCGATGATCTTTTCGCTTATCCTTTGCAAAATCGAGCATATTCGCTTCATCAAGGACCTGGTCAACCGTCTGAAAAGCAGTGCAGAATTCAGATTGCGCTGTCACTTTACAGGCTCTGATCGGGTACCGAGCCAAGCCGCCTATTCCAGGCTTTTCACCAAACTTCAGCAGTCCGGTATCCTGCATGAGGTCATCGATATTACGGTGGATGCAGCGATTACAGAAGGCTTCCTGAAAGGTGAAAGCATGGCGGTGGACTCTTCGCATGTGGAAGCCTTTGACCGAAACCCCAAAATTGACGCGTCTAAACCGGCCCCGTCCATTCTCCCCAAGGAGGTAGAAGACAGCGAAGAGCCTGCTTTTCTGGACGCCGTCAGCCATGTCCCGCAGCCAGCTCCCAAGCCCGAGAAACCCAAGCGTGTCAAACGCGGGCGCGTCCCCAAAGCCGAGGAGGCCGCGTGGCGTGCGCAAGTCGAGGCCTATGAAGCTTCGTTAACACACTTCGAAAAGGAAGTTGCGGGGATGTTGTCTTGCAGCTACGAGGAACTCATCGCGGACATGCCGACCTATCCAAGTGTAGGAGCAAAAGGCGATCCCCGCGGAAGCGGACGCGTAAAATATTGGTACGGCTACAAGCTCAATTTGTTAGTGGATTGCCAGAGTCAGTATATTGTGACTGGCGTAAACTGCTCGGCTCATGTAAACGACCAACGTCCGGCGATCGTGCTGCTTAAACGATTAAAAGAGCGGTTCCCAACACTCCAGCCTAAGTACGTGTTAGGCGACAAAGGTTACGATAGCGAGCCCGTTTACCAGCAAGTTAGAGATGTAGGTGCATGTTCGCTTATTCCGCTTGTTCATCGCACCAAACTGCCGGATGGTGTAGATAAGCACTTGCGCCCAACGTGCAAACAAGGTCATTCGTACCGCTACGATAGCTATGATGCGACTCGGGATACTGTTAAATTTGTAGCACCCAAAGAATGCGCAGCCTGTCCGTTTCAAGCCGACGGCTGCCAAAAGGTGATAAAAAAACAAGTAAAAGAGGATGTTCGTAGATATACTGCACCTGGGCGAGGCAGTGAAAAGTTCCATCAATTATTTAAACAGCGGACCGCGGTTGAGCGTGTCTTTGCCTATTTAAAACTTTATCTGGAATTAGGCACGACGCGAAAGCTTAAAAGACGTGCATTCGTAGATATGGACTTAAGTTGTCTCACATACAATGTATGCAAACTTGCAATAGATAAATTAAACAAGCGCATCCGCGAAGCAAAACCAGCCGCTTAACCTCAAAAAAAAAGGACTTCCCCAACATTGGCCTCATGCTTGGCTCCATCACCAAATGAATTCTGAAATTGACTTCTTTTGCAGGTATTTCCGCTTGTCGCTCAACACCCCCCTCTTGCTCGAAACCTGCAGCCGGATCCGCACCCGCACTTCTGCTCGCACTTGCAAATCTACTCGAACCCGCACTTGTACTCGCAACTACATCTGCACTTGTATTTGCACTCGCATCCGCACCTGCACTTATATCGCCTGCACCTGTATCGCCTGCACCGACGCCGCCACCTGCACCTACATCGCCAGCCCGCCCCTCCTCCGCCTACGCGCCGATTTATTAGTAACCGCGCCGCAAACAGCCCTTGGCCGCTCCATTCGGGAACGGCCAAGGGCTGCATTGACTGACTTACGTCTACTGGAACGTTAAGGCATCCACTTCTACGTAATAGTTCGTCGATCTCACGTTTTTACTGTTTTTCGCGACCACTTTGATCGTGTGCGTGCCACCCGTCAGGCCTTGCTTGCGATAGACGGCTACGTCGGTAAAGCGCTCCTCGCTGTACAGATCGACCGTCTGGTCCAGCACGCCGTCGATATACACGTCGGCCATCCCGTGATCGGCGTCCGTCTTGCCGCGCCATTCGACGCTCGTTCCCGTGAAGCTGGCTTGCATATACGCGCCGGCCGCCGTCGTATGATGGCCGGTATCGCGATAGTAGCCGGTGCCGGTCGAGATCCCGGTGCTCCACGTGCCGGAATAAGCCAGCTGCGAGTTGCTGTCGTCCCAGGTGACGATCGGCGTGCCCTTCGAGCTGTTCAGCCGGTCGACTTCCACGTAATAATCGGTAGATGCCGCGTTCTTGTCGCTGCGCGCGACGATCTTGATCGTATGCGCTCCGTCCGAGAGCCCGCGTTTCACGTAGATTTGGTTATCGACATACCGGTTGGCATTGTAGAGATCGACGGTCTGATCGAGCGTGCCGTCGATATACACGTCGGCCTTGCCGTGATCCGGACCGATGACGCCGTACCATTCGATGCTTGCCCCGTTAAACGTATATTGCGCATAGCTTCCGCCTGTCGTCGTGAAGTGGCCCGTGTTGTTCCAATAACCGGTGCCCGAAGGGATGCTGTTCTGCCATGTGCCGGCGTAGGTGAATCCTCTGGCCCAATCGTCGACGACCGTCGGCGTCCCCGTCGTAATGTTGAAGCGGTCCACTTCCACGTAGTTGCCCGTCGAAGCGCTGTTTCTGTCGCTCCTGGCGACGATCTTGATCGTATGCGGGCCGTTCGTCAGACCGACCTTGGAGTAAATCTCCGTATTGACGAAGCGATGGGCTGCGTACAGAATCGACCGAATTGTCCAGCGCGCCGTCGATATAGACGTCCGCCGTGCCGTGATCGGGACCTTTGACGCCGGACCAGACCACGTTGGTGCCGTTAAACGTATATTCCGAGTAGCTGCCCGCGGTCGTCGTAAAGTGACCGTTGTTCCCGGAATATCCCGTCCCCGACGGCACGCTGGTCAGCCAGGTTCCCGAATAGGCGATGCCTGCGTCGTTGTCTTCGACCACGGTCACGCCCGGCCCTACGCCCGCGATCGCGTTATGCATGTTGACCAGCTGCGCATACTGCGGCGCATTGATATGGCCTTCCTTGCTCACGTTCGGCCCGATGGAGATGACGCCGCTCTGGTTGGTCACCGTCGAAAAATAGTTGGTCAAGTCCAGCGTCGTGTACTTCATGCCGTTCCGCGCCCAATCGTAGCCCTGATAGGCCGTCTCGCTCCACTGGACCCCGCCGATCCATCTGGAATAAGGCGCCGCGTTGTATTGGGAAGGCACGTACTGGAGCAGGTTTTGCTCGCCCGTAATATAATCCGCGTAAGTGGTCATCGGCGCTTCTACCGACAGACCCGGATCGAAGGAAACGATCGCGTCGGCATTGCCGTGCTTGGCGGCCGCGGCGAAGGTCTGAAAATTGTGCGCCGCGGTGTAATCCGTGTACGCCTGCGAAATATCCGGCTTGCCGTACATGGCGCCGTTGTTGTAGGTCCCGTCGAACCACCAGCCGGCGACTTTCGAGCCGTAACGGTCCGACCATTCCTGAACGACGCTCTCCCACTTGGCCTGGAAGGCTTGCGGCGCCAGATGGTCGTAGATCGGCGTCGGATCGCCGAGCGCCGCGACCGCGTCCGGATCGTCCGAAGGCGAACGGGCGGGCAGGTACAGCATCAGCTTAATGCCGTAAGGATTCAGCGCGTCGTACAGATCCGCCGGCAAATCCCGCGTCGACATCTTCGACGTCGAAGCGGTGCGCCCGACAAGGCTGTCGTACGTCGCATTGGGCGATGCGAAGTAACCGCTGTTCTGACCGAGCGTAAAAATGACGTACTTCGCGCCGGTCTCGCTCACTTGCTTCGCAAAATAGTCGACGTCGAAGTTGTCGACCAACGTGTTCCAATCGCCCGTAATATCCCCGCCGCCGTACAGCCACTGGACGAACAGCCCGAATTTCCCCTGCATGAACCAATCCGTGTTGGCATTGTACGTCTGGGCCTGCGCGCGATGAGGCGGGATGAGCGCGAGAACGACCAGTAAAGCCAGAACCAACGCATACGTACGATGAGAACGTTTAAATGGACTTTGACGTGTCATCATGCTTGAACCCTCCCTTGGCGGATCGCCTGCTTAATGGCTTGCAGCTTCTCCCGTTGTTCCCCATCCAAATGACCGAACCGGTTGACGTGAACGTCCAGCGCGATGACGCCCTGCATCTCGATGGCGGACTTGACCCAATCCGTCAACTCACCGGTCGGCCAGTTCAGCCCTGTATTGCCCCAGCCCGCCAGATCCGTGACAAACCGCCCCAGGAACGTCCAATGGAACCACTGCACGCCTTCCCGTTCATCGGCCCATCGCCCGTTCGGGGGCAAAGGACCGATCTCGTTGGTCTCTCCCGCCGTATAGTCCTCCAGCCGCGAGTTGACGAGCCGGTCGCGGAAGATGCCGCCGTTAAAGGCCACGATGCGCGACGGGTTGCCCGACTTGGCGGCGCCGGCGAGACTGTACCAGTTGCAGGGCAGCGTCAGGTCGTCATAAGCTTCCTGAAACCACATGCCGTCGAACCACCAGCCCGCCAGCTTTTCCCCGTACCGGTCCGACCATTCGCGGATGACGGCCTGCCACTTGGCCTGCGTCTCTTGCGATGGCGCGACCTCCACCGGATAATCGAATGCCCGGTTGATGGCGTTATCCCCGTCTTCCAGATGCGCCTTGCTCGGCGGATTGGCCGGCACGTACAGGATCAGCTTGATCCCGTGCGGCGCCAGGGCGTCGGCGATCTCAAGCGGCAGATCGCGCGTCGAGGCGCGTTCGCCCGGCTGCAGGCCGGCGATGCGATCGTAGGTCGCGTTGGGCGAGAGCAAGTAGCCGCTGTTCTGCCCGAGCGTCAGGATGACGAAGCCGGCTCCGCTCTCTACGACCTGCTCTACATAACGATCGACGTCGAAGCCGGCGATCACCTCGTCCCAGCGCTCCCCGTCCCGCCATTTCTCGTCGTCGATCGGCGCCACCCGGTTCATGAACTCCGCCAGCAAATGGTGCGAGATGCCATATCGAGCGTCATGCAGCCAATCCGTATTCGGATTTCCTTCCGCATCGGCAATGGGGCCGATCGCTTCGCCGGTCAAGACGAGACGCTCCTCTCCGCTAACAAGCGCAGCCTCGCAACGGACATATCGGCCGACGGCGGCCGCGGAGAGCGGCAGCACATCGTAGTAAGCGCCGGCGATTGGCGTATAAATCCCATCCTTGGCATCCGAAGTGAGCCAACGGTAGGATGGCCCCTCGTGCCCCTCGTGCCGGGCGGATTCCCGCTCCGGCAAAATGATCCTGGCTTGCAGCGCTCCCTTCTTGCGGGGCAAGCCCGATATTTCGACGCGCGCTGCCTTCAAGCTTTCATCATTGGACGGCACGGGCTTCCGCTCCTCTTATTTCTTATTAAGCTGGTCCAAGGTCGCCTGCGCTTCGGCCAACACCTTGTCGCCTCCGGCCTTTTTCCAGTCCGCTACGTACTTGTCGAATTCGCTAATCGGCCGGCGGCCGGTGATGAAGTCGATAAAGCTCTTGATCGTAAGCTGCGTCAGCGCGTCCTGGAACTCGTCGTAGGCCGGCTTGGCCAGCGGCGTCATAAAGTCGTACTTGCCGATCCCTTTGCTCGCGGCCGCTTCCTTGACCGGCATCAGGTCGCCCCGGGTCATGAACGGCGCCTGGAAGTCATAATCGTTGAAGCTGGCCGGCGCGTGATAATAGTTGCCGATGCCGAACTTGGTGCGCGCCTCGTCCGTGTCGTAAGGCGGGATGTAGGCGTAGGTGCCGTCGCTCTTGATCTCGAACGTCTTGCCTTTTTCTCCGTAGTGGATTTTCGTATACAGGTCGAGATCGAAGGAGGTCGCGTCGAACATTTTCAGATAAGCCGCCATCTTCTCGGGATCCTTCTCGAGCTGCTTGCCGAACTGAATGCCCGTTCCGAGCATCGGATTGCCCTGCGTGATGCCGAAGCTGCCGCTCGGACCCTTCGGACCGCTGGACAGCGCCCAGTCCGCCTCCGGCACGTTTTTGCGCAATTGGGCGTAATATTTCCCCTCATAAAACGCCTCGGGCTGGATGAACTCCCACCAGGATCTCTGTACGGTACCGACTTTGCTGGAAATGACCTTGTCGTCCACGTTGGAGTCTTTGTTGACGAAAAATTCCGGATCGATCAGATCGGCCTTGAACCACTTGTTCAACGTCGTCAGCGCTTCCTTGGCGCCCGGCTCGATCTCGCCCCGCACCGCCTTGCCGTTTTCGTCAACGGTAGCGCCCGGATACACGCCGTACGCGCCGAAGACGGACGAGAAAATCGTCTGAATCGTCGTGGCGCTGGCCGTCATGCCGTAGGTATCCTTCTTCCCGTTGCCGTCCGGATCGTCGTTGCGGAACTTGGTAAGCGCCGCTTCCATCTCCTCGACGGTGTCCGGCGTCTTGGCGATGCCGACCTTCTTCAGCCAATCCTGGCGATAACCGATGATCTCGGAGGAGGAAGCGAGCGTCCACAGCACCGGCAGATTGTAGATCTTGCCATCCTCATGGCGGACGAACCGCATCGGATCGGCGCCGAGATTTTTCTCCATCCAGGCCATATACTTCGGCGCGTTCTGCTGCAGCATATCGATCGGAATCTCCGCCGCGGCCCCTTGATCGGCGAACTTGTCGGCATCCGCGAACGGCACCTCCTTCCACCAGTCCGGGATGTCGCCCGAGGCGATCTGAAGCAGCAGCTTTTCCTTAATGGCCGCCGCGTCGTTCGTCGAGTTATAGAAGCCGATATCGACGCCGAGCTTGTCGCGGATCGCGTTCATCGCATACCCGTCGAGATTCGTCTTGTCCGCGTCGAAGTTCCATACCATCAGCTTCATTTTCTCGCCGGATGCCGACGCCGACGCCGAGGCCGTTGATGCGCCGGACGATGCCTCGGCATTGCCGTCATTGTCGTTGCCGCATGCCGTCGCCGTCGTCGCCAGCAGCGCCGCCCCCAGCAGCAGCGTGATTGTTTTCTTCCGTTTATCCATCTGAACCGCTCCCTCGCATGTCTTTTTCGAATCTGTATATAAAAGGCTCAGCCTTTTATAGCGCCTACCATGACCCCTTGAACGAAATATTTCTGCGCGAAGGGGTAGACGACCAGCATCGGCACGATCGACAGCATGACGACCGCCGCTTGCAGCTGTCTGTCCGTATATTCGCTGTGCGTATTCATCTTCTGAATCATCGCGTTCATGTCCGCCGTATCGTTTTCGATGAGAATCTTGCGGAGGACGACCTGAAGCACCTGCTTGTGTCCGTCGGCAATATAAATCAAACTGTCGAACCACGCGTTCCAGTGACCGACCCCGACCCACAAGGCCAGCGTCGCCAGTACCGGCGCGGACAACGGCAGAATGACCGAGATGAATATTCGCAAATAACCCGCGCCGTCCACGCGCGCCGACTCCTCCAGGCTCTCCGGAATGGACCGGAAAAAATTGCGCATGACCAGCGCGTTAAAAGCGCTGAGCGTCCCGGGCAGCACGAGCGCCCATACCGAGTTCAGCAGATGCAGCTCGCGAATCAACAAGTAATTCGGAATCAGGCCGCCGGTAAAAAGCATCGTCAAAAGCAGGAAGCCGGTAAAGGCGCGATTGAAGGGCAAATCCTTCTTGGACAAGGGATAGGCGGTCAAGGAAGTCACGATGAGCATGCAAAGCACGCCGAGCGCGGTTCGGACGATCGTATTGAGGTACCCCGTCCACAGCGGCTTAAAGTGAAAGGCCAGGCGGTACGCCTCGAGTGAAACTTGCTCCGGAACGAACATCAGGCGGGTCGTATAGACGGAAGCGCCCGATTCCAGCGAGGTAACCAGCTGCATCCAAAACGGATAAAGCGTAATCAGCATGAGCAGCGTCATCGCCGCATACAGGCATAGATCCGCAGCCATGCCGAGCCGCGTTTTACGATACACCATCTTCTCACCTCTTCTCGTACGTTGGTCTACCAAAGCGTGTGATCGCTGCCTCCGACGGCTTTGACCAGACGGTTGACGCTTAGCAGCAGGATTAACGCCACCACCGACTTGAACATGCCGACCGCCGTTGAATAGCTGTAATCCGCGTTGATGAGCCCCAGCCGGTACACGTAGGTGTCGATCACGTCGGCAACGCCGTACACCTGCGCGTTGTACATGTTAAAGATCTGATCGAAGCCGGCATCCAGAATCGTTCCCATCGAGAGAATGAGCATGATGGAGATAACGGGCGCCAGCATCGGCAGCGTAATCTGGATCATTCGCCGGAAGCGGCCGGCCCCGTCCATGATCGCCGCCTCGTGAAGCTGCGGATCGACGCCCGCGATCGCGGCCAGAAAAATGATCGAGCTCCAGCCGAAGCTTTGAAAAACCGAGGTGCCGACCAGGATGCTTCTGAAGTAACGCTCGTCGGCCATGAAGACGACCGGCGCATGACCGAACGCCTTGACGAGGGCATTGACGGGTCCGTCCAGCGAGAACAGCGTCGTGAAGATGCCCGCAAGCACGATCCAGGAAATAAAATGCGGCAAGTACGACACCGTCTGCACCCATTTGCGGAAAAGCGGACGTCTCATCTCGTTAAGCAGCAGCGCGAACGCGATCGGCGCCGGGAAACCGAAAATCAGCTTATAGACGCTGATCAATATCGTGTTCTTAAGCACCACGTAGAAATGCGGATCGTCGAACACCTTGTTAAAATGCTTCATGCCGACCCAGGGACTGTCTAGAATGCCCGAGGTAATGCGGAAATCCTTGAAGGCGAGCACCAGCCCGTACATCGGTGCGTAATTGAATACCAGCAAGAAGATAAAACCGGGGACGAGCATTAGAAACAACATCCGGTATTGCCTGAACTTGTTGAACCGTCCCTTCGCCCGACCGCTCGAACGGGTCTGGACGGCGGATTCCGTTGCGGTTGCCTGCATCGCTCGCTTCCTTTCCAGCGCTTGCCGAACGCCCTGTGCTTGTGCCTTGCATGAGTAATATTAGCAAGCCCGAATGGCTTTGTATCGTTCTCATTTCTTCGATTCGTTTCAGTTTTATTCGTTGTTGGCCGATGATGCCGCGTAGCGCTTGACGCCTTTTCTCCGGGTAAGCAATAATCGATTAAAGCGCTTACGCTAACCTGCAACGGAAAGAAGGCTGGCTATGTTCCGCATCCTGATCGTCGACGATGAGCCTTTCGAACGCGACGGCGTCGTCTATCTCATTCGCAAGTTCGGACTGGATCTGTCGATCGCCGAAGCGGAGAGCGGCGAAGAAGCGCTTGCGTATATGCAAGCGCATGCCGTCGATATTCTGCTGACCGACATCCGGATGACCGGGATGGACGGTCTCCAGCTGGCGCGTCATGCGCGGGACCTGCAGCCGAACGTTAAAATCGTCATCCTGAGCGCCTACGGACAATTCGAATACGCGCAGCAAGCGATCGACCTGAAGGCCGTTCAATACGTGCTGAAGCCCGTCGAAGTCGAGAGCTTCGTGAAGGCGCTTCGTCAAGTCGTCGATCTGTGCGCGGAGGAACGGCTCGAGCTGGAACGGCAATCGAAGCTTCAGCAGGTGTACCGCCGCGGCATTCAGTCGGAGAAAATCACGCTGCTGGCCGATCTTATGGGCGAAGGAGAAAACAGGCCCTTGTCGGGGGAAGACGACCGCGGCGAGCTGCTCCGGTTGAACCGCTTGTTCGCCGGCCCCGGCGTTTCCGAGGATCGCGCGTACCGCTTCTTGATGCTGGATACGCGCATGCGGTTTTTCGATACGGTCGACGCCGGATTCGAAGCGCTGCTGGGCGAACGGCTGGACAGCGAAGGTTCCGTCATGGTCTTGAACGAATATCAGGCGCTCGTTCTCCTGGAAGCGCGCACCGGGGAGACGGAGCGTTCGCTGGCGCGGATGTGCGAGGATTTGGCGCGCTGGTTCAAAGGGCTTTACGGCAAGGAACTAAGCATCGTATGCAGCGGCGCGTTCCAGGACTTCGCGCAGATGCGGGCCGAATATCGCAAGCTGGAGTCCATGCTCGAGAGCAAGTTTTTCTACGAGGAAGGCTTCGTCTTGTTCGCCGACGCCGCCCTGCCGCAGCTGCAATCGTCCGCGTTCGCGGAGCGGGCGATCGCGGATATTTCCCAATGCCTGTCGCGCAAAGAGTGGGATGTCGCCCAAATCCGCTTCGTCCAGCTTTTCGACGATTTAAAGAAGGGCGGACATTTCTCGGTCATCTACGTCAAATACATCTGCTCCGAAATTATCCGTTCGCTCCTCCAGACGATGCGTAAAGGGGACTCCGACGACTTCCGGGGGACGCTTGAAGCGATCTTCCGCACGACCGCGCTGAAGGAGCTGCGGCAACTGATGCTGGACCTGTTCAGGGAATGCGGCGCCCGCGCGGAGCCGGCAGCCCCGCCGGAAGCGAATCACAAGATCGTGGACGAGGTCATTCAAATCATCGAGCGGGAATATCATACCGATCTGTCGGTGGACACGATCGCCGAACGCGTCTACCTGACGCCCAGCTATCTAAGCCACCTGTTCGCCAAGCAGACCGGCGTGAGCCTGATCAAATATTTGACGATGCACCGGCTGGAGAAGGCCAGACAGCTGCTGAAGGAAACCAACCGCAAAATCGTCGATATCGGCGCCGAAGTGGGCTATGCCAACTACCCGTATTTTTGCTCGCTGCTCAAAAACTATTACGGCAAGACGCCCACGCAAATCCGGGAGGAAGGGCGGACATGATCGCCCGAATCCGGCATGCGGTCGATCGGCTTCGGTTCAGGCAGAAGCTTGTGCTGTCCTACTTGTTTATCAGCTTGATCCCCATCTTGTTTCTGGGGACGTATTCTTACAATCAATCGAAGCACTTCCTGAACGACCAGGCGATGGACGACTTCCGCGGCAGCGCGGGCATCTTCGCCGAAAGCATCCGCGCCAACATGGACCGGTACGAGACGATGGCCAGCCTGGTCTTGTACAACGATATTATTCAAAAGATTCTGTCCAAACGTTACCTGGACCTGTTCAATTTGTACGATGACTTGACGGAGTTCTTGAACCCGTATTTGAACATGCTGCTCAACCTGAACAAGGACACGCTGCAGCTCACGATCTACACCGAGAATCAGATGCCCGAGTACGGCGACTACATCAATCGGATCGAACGCATCGAAGACATGCCGTGGTATGCGGCGCTGCAGGACGGCAACCGGCCGCAGTGGTTCCACGAACCTAACCAGCTGTTCCTCGCGAGCCGCTTCCCGAAGCTGAGGCCCGCGGGCAATGCGGACAAAGCGGCAGGAAGCGCCGGCGACGAAAATGTCCTCTACATCCGCGTCAACAACCGCAACTTGTTCGCGAGCCTGCCGGACGCGATGAAGGACCAGTGGGTATTCCTTGTGGATGCCTCCGGAACGACGGTCTACGCCAATCAGAACATGGACGAACAGATGACGCGTACGCTCGCCGGCATCGTCGACAGACCCGAGGGTCATCTGAAAATCGGCGGAACCGATATGATCCTGATCAAACAGCCCGTTCCCGCGACCGATTGGCTGCTGTACTGCCTCGTTCCCTATCGCAACCTCGCCCAGCATTCGGGCAGCATCGTGCGTGCCACGCTTATCGTCGCGGGACTTTGCCTGCTCATCCTGATCGTCATCATCGCGGTGTTCGCCAAATCGATGATCCGGCAGATCTACAAGCTGAACAACTGGATGCGGCGCGTCGAAGAAGGAGAGCTCGAGCTGAGAATCAAGAGCACGTCGCAGGACGAGATCGGCGAGCTGACGCGAAGGTTCGGCAACATGCTGCAGCGGATCAACGAGCTGATCAACGAGGGCTACAAAAACAAGATCAAGCAGAAGGAAGCGGAGCTGAGCGCCTTGAAGTCGCAGATCACGCCGCATTTTCTGTACAACACGCTCAGCTTCATCAACTGGAAGGCCGTAAAAAAGCGACGATCTCGAGCTCAGCCGGATGGTCACCAGCCTGTCCAAGTTCTATCGGACCGCGCTTAATCGCGGAGACAATATAATCTCCGTGCGCGATGAGATCGAGAACATGAAGTCTTACGTGGACATCGTGCTCATGACCAGCGGCCACCGCTTCGACGTTGTCTGCGACTTGGACGAGAGCTGCTACGACTACGGCACGATCAATCTGATCCTGCAGCCGCTCGTCGAAAACGCGGTCAAGCACGGCATCAACAAAAAAGTCGGACGGCAAAGGCCTGCTCGAGATCAAGCTGCGCGCAGACGAGGACACGATCGAATTCAGCGTTCGCGACAACGGGCCGGGGATCGAACCGCATCTGCTAAGCGAGCTGCTAACCAAGCCCACGGCCGGCTACGGCTTGAAGAACGTGGACGAACGAATCAAACTAATGTTCGGCGCCGAATACGGACTGCTGATCGAAAGCGAGGCCGGCCGGGGAACGTGCATGCGGGTCGTGATCCCGAAGCAGGCGATGCAGAGCGGCGGCGAGGGTAACGGCGGTGAGGAGTAGCTGCGGACAGGGGTCTTTTGGCACTTATCGGCGCACCCCTGAGCTCCATCGGGGCAACGATAGTGCCTTTTGGCACTCATCGGCGCCCTCCAGAGCTCCATCCCCGCCGCGATAGTGCCTTTTGGCACTCATCGGCGCCCTCCAGAGCTCCATCCCCGCCGCGATAGTGCCTTTTGGCACTCATCGGCGCCCTCCAGAGCTCCATCCCCGCCGCGATAGTGCCTTTTGGCACTCATCGGCGCCCCCCGAGCTCCATCCCCGCCGCGATCCAACGGCGGTGAGCGGTAGCGGTGGTTAGTTGGACGGCCTGGCGTGCTGTGAAGTAGAGTGCCGCGGGCAGGACTCCGCCCGTGCGCGATAGATGCAAATATGACTTTTGCTGTTAATGCCTTTAGAGCAACTACTCCGTGACAAGCCCTCAGTCGCTCCCACCGGAGCGGCCCAGCGCAAAAAAAACTCCCCCGGAGGGGAGTTCAACGGTTCGCGGCTTCTTCGCCTGCCATCGAGCGGATGTAGAAGTAGCCCAGCACCGAGCAGAGCAAGAAGGTAAAAAAAGGCCATGGCCGCCGCCTGCTCGCGTTCCTGGAAGACGCCGAATACCTGCTGCATGGATACGCCGAGCATCTGCGGCGCGTTCGGTCCGAGCAGGAACGGCGCGGTGAAGGAGCCGATGACGCCCATGAACACGAAGGTCAGCGCGACGAGGAACGTCTTGTAGGACAAGGGGAAAATGAACCGCAGGAAAATGCGCAGCTTGCCCGCCCCCGTGTCGCGGGCGCTCTCGATGATCGAAGCCGGGATGCCCGTCAGCGCCGAGCTGAGCAGCATCGTGGCGAACGGGATGTTGAACCAGATGTTCGCGATCACGATGCCTTTCTCGTCGAAAATGAGGCGGGGCAGCGTCATGCCGAGCGGCAGCAGCATCCGGGCCAGCCACCCATGGTTGCCCAGCAGGTTCATCAGCCCGTACGTGGCGATCACGCCCGGAATGAATAACGGGATCATGTACGTCTTGCGGATCCAGTCGACCAGCTTCCCCCGAGCTGAACCGCATGTACAGCGCGAGCGAATAGCTGACCAGCAGCACCAGCGCGCAGGAGACGACCGTTACCTTAAGGGTAAAAAAGGATGTTCGAACGCATTCCCTTGTCGGCGAACAAAAATTGATAACGGCTCAGATCGTACCCGCCTTCGCCGTTGCTTAAGCTCGTGACAAACGATTGAACGATCGGGATGACCACGATGACGAGCAGCAGAACGAAGGAAGGGCTGACCATGATCAGCCCCCCCGATCGCTTGTTTGACTTCCTTCCTCATTGCGCCGCGACGTCGCTCTGCCAGCGTTTATTGATTTCCGTGCCGAGATCGCCGATGTTGAACGTGCGGAAGCCTTCCGATACGCCCTTGAACTTATCCTGCATCGCCTGGGACATGTTCGAGAGCTCGATGCCCGGGAACCCGTTCATCTTGGTGACGATCACTTCTTGCGCCTCCGGGGACAGCACGAAGTCCAGGAATTGCTTGACGGCGTCCTGCTTGTCCGACAGCTTGTTGACCATCAGGTAGGTCGGACCGCCGTTGAAGCCCGGCGTAATTTGCTGCATCTTCACCGTGTCGGGCAGGAGCTTCTCGCCGAGCTGCTGGAGCACCATATCGGACCACGCCGGGATGATCTCCACCTCGCCGTTCGCCAGCAGGTCGAGCGTGCCCTGGTTTTTTTTCGGATAAATGCCTTTGCCGTACACGAATTTATTCAGCTCCTTGAGCTTGTTGAATCCCGCGTCCCATTTGGCCATGACGGCGGGATCGCTGTTGTGGATATCATCTTCCGACAAACCGTCGTACAGCACGGTCGTGACGAAGGAGCTGCCCGAGCCGCCGGTAGACGGGTCGTTGTACGCGAATTGGCCCGGATTTTGCTTGATCCAGTCCAGCAGCTCGTCGAGCGTCTTCGGAGGCGCGGACACTTTGGCGCTGTCGTACGCGAGCACGACCGCGGAGGAACGGTAAGGGACCGCCATGTTGGATACGTCGGTCATCGTCTTCGGGTCGATGTTGGCAAGGTTCGGAATGCCGCTCGTATCGAGCGCCGCCCATACGTCGTCCTTCGTGCCCTGCGCCACGACGTTGATGCCGTCCTCGTACAGATCGATGTCGCCCGAGCCCTTGCCGGCTTTTTTCGCCGCGAGAATCCGGTCGTAGGTCGGCTCGGCGCCGGCGCCGGACGGGATGTATACTTCCTTGACTTTGACCTTGTCGTTCTGCTTTTCGAACATCGGGATCAACGTGTCCCACAGGTCTTTGACGTTTTGCGAGCCGGTAAAATAGAAGGAGAACTGGACGGGCTCCGCGGACGAGGAAGGAGCGGAAGAAGAGCTGGATGGAGAGTCGGAAGACGAGCCGGAAGCGGCGGCGTTCGCATTCGCGTCGTTATTGCTGCCGCAAGCCGACAATGCCGCGACCGTCAACGTCAGCGCGGACAGCGCCGTCAAGCTTTTTTTCAAACGAACCATGGATATTCATCCTCCTCAGATGGTGTCAATCGTTTGGATAAGCGATCATGGAAGCCAAGGTTACGCGCACGTTTTCTCCCGCGCGCAGCTGCTCGATGGCCTCCTTGGATTGAAACGCCTTGAGCGTGCCGAGCTGGCCCATGTCGACCGATACTTCCGCGTAGTGTCCGAGAATCATGATTTGTTTGATTTTCCCCGGCAATCCCGGCCCCTGTTCGTCCTGATAATCCGAGCTCGCATTCAAGCCGACGTCCTCCGGTCTTACGGCCACCTTGACCTTCCCCCGAGAGACGCTTCGCGTTCGGCCACGACAGCTCGCCGACCCGAATACGCTCCCCGTCCACCACCCCCTCCAAAAAAGTTCATTTTCCCGATGAATTGCGCGACGTACAGCGTCTCAGGCTCGTTGTAAATGCGCTGCGGCGGCGCGATCTGCTCGATATGCCCGTGGTTCATGACGATGATCCGGTCGGACAGGGAGAGCGCTTCTTCCTGGTCATGGGTGACGAACACCATCGTGAGCCCCTTCTGCGTCTGGATGTCACGCAGCTCTTCGCGCATCTCGTGCCTCAGCTTGGCATCCAGCGCCGAGAAGGGCTCGTCCAGGAGCAGCACGGCCGGCTTCAGCAGCAGAGAGCGGGCGAGCGCGACGCGCTGCTGCTGGCCGCCGGACAGCTGCGTCGGATATTTCTTCTCCGCGCCCGGCAGCCGCACGAGACGCAGCGCGTCCGAGACGGCGCTCTTGATGTCGGCTTTGGGCATGCCGCGAATCTTGAGTCCGAATGCCAGGTTGTCGTAGACCGACATATGAGGCCATAAATTATAGCTTTGGAACACCATCGAGGTCGGACGTTTCTCCGGCGGCAGCTGGGTCACGCGCTTGCCCTCGATCAGAATCTCTCCCGCATCCGGCTCGAGGAATCCTCCGATGCCGCGGAGCACGGTCGTTTTGCCGCAGCCGGACGGTCCGAGCAGCGTCACGAGCTCGCCCTTGTTCACTTCGAGGTTAATGCCGGTGACGCCCTCGCCGGTCTTGTAGCGTTTGGTCAGGCCGCGCACGGCCAATTGGACGCTCATCTCTTCGATCCCCTCCTTCTCGTTATTTCACTTGAAATCCGCTGGCCATCACGTCCGCGCTGATGAGACGCTGGGCGGCCACGAGCAGAATGATGGTCGGCGCCGTCAGGATGATCGAAAATACCGCGCCGGCGCTGCTCGGAAAGTCCGATATAATCGAGTACATGATGATCGGCATCGTCTTGATGTCGGGGATGCCGACCAGGAACGTCCCTTGCGCTTCGTCGAGCGAGTTGAGGAACGTGAATACGGAGGCGACCATGATGCCCGGCATCGCCATCGGCAGCGTGATGCTGCGGAATACGCGCAGCGGCGTCGCGCCGACGTCCCGGGCCGATTCCTCCTGGGCGGCTTGAATGTTGCGGAAGGCCGCGGTCGGAATCCAGGTCATGAACATAAGGACGTTGATCATGTGCACGAGGACGACGCCGAGCATCGTGTTCATGAGTCCCACTTTGTAGAACAGCACGGCGATCGATACGTAGAGGCCCATTTTCGGAAAGGCGTGCGTCAGCAGGAAGGAGAACAAAAACACTCTTTTGAAAGGGAAACGAATACGGGCGAACGCGTAAGCCGCCGGAATGCAGAGAACGATGGACAGCGCGGTGACGATCGTCGCGATCAGGAAGGACAGCCCGATCGACTTGGCGACGTCGTCCTGTTCGAACACAAACTTCCACCATTTAAAGGACCATTGATGGGGCAGCAGATCGGGATACGTCCATTGGCCGCTGAAGGCCAGCACGACCAGATTCAGCAAGGGGCCCGCGAAAAACACGGCGAACACCGTCAGTAGAATAAATTCGATGATTCTTCGTCTGCCGATGGCTTTAAAATACCAGCCCACAAGGCTCGCGCCTCCTTCTCAAGTCGATTCGCGAATCAGGATTTCGCTGGCGAATTCGTTCTTTTTTAGACAGGACCTCTTCTTGATGAATGAGGCGGTCGAGCAAAGCGACGGCGTCGTACCCCATCCGGTTCGTATCGACCTTGACCGTCGTCAGCGCCGGCGCGTACGCCGCCGCGAAGTCGATATCGTCGAAGCCCATCACCGCCGCTTGTTCGGGTATGCGGACCGATCGCTGCAGCAGCACCTTCATGGCGCCGAGCGCCAGCATGTCGTTCGTGGTGAAAAGCACGGTATAACCGCCTCCGATGAAAGTCCCGAAGTGCTCCGCCATAAGCCGGGCGCCCTGCTCGAGGTTCGACTCCGGGGACAAGACGACGGCCAGGTCCGACGCCGGGACGCCGAGCTGCTGCAGCCCTTGCTTGAACCCCTCCAGCCGGAGATGGTGGCTTCGATGCTCCTGAGGTCCCGCGATGACGAAAAACCGCCGGTGCCCGAGGCCGTGCAAGTAAGCGGCCGCCTTGGCGCCGCCCTCCTCGTCGTTGCTGACGAGGTGGATGACGTCCGGATCGTCGGTCGAGCCGTTCACCATCAGGTAAGGGAGGTTGTACTTCTTGACGTGGTCGACGACGTTTTTGCGCAGTCTGCTGATCAGAATGAGGCCGTCGACGCGCCGCTCCAGCATGTGATCCGCCGAGCGGACCGACATCTCCCGATCGGTCTTGAGCAGCACCGAGTAGCCAAGCCCTTCGGCCGCTTCGAGGATCGCGTCGATCAGCTTGCCGTACAGCGGATGGGAGACGATCGGCTGCCGCTCGCGGAACACGATCACGCCGATGTTGTTCGTCCGCTTGGCGACCATCGCCCTCGCCACCGCATTCGGCTTGTACTGCAATTGCTCGACGACTTCGAGCACGCGCGCCCTGGCTTCGGGGCTCGCATAACCGTTGCCGGATATGACTCTCGAAGCCGTCGACTTGGATACGCCGGCCAGCGAAGCGATCTCCTTGATGTTATAGGTCATGCCCGCACCGCCCCTCTCCTAACCAGCCTTGCTTGACGCGCAGCAGCGTCGCGACGTCCCGCGTCGTAATCGACTGGACGCCCAGCTCCGCGTACTTCTTCATGTCCTGCGCCTCGCCGATAGTCCAGACGAATACCGACAGTCCGCGATCGGATGCGAGCGTCATAAGCTCCGGCAGGGCAAGCTGATAGGGCACGTTGAGACCGAAGCAGTCGGCGCGCAGCGCTTGCTCGCAGGCCATTCTGGCCGCTTCGGCATAGGCGGACGATCGGAAGCTGCCGATATCGACGTTCAACAGCTTCGCGATGCCGCCGTCCACGTCGTTCGCCCGAACCGCTCTGCCGTATTCGCAGCCGGTCAGCAGCACCCGGTCCGCGAGGTCCCGCTTCCGGATGAGCGCCATGATGGGCTCGACGCAATCGTCCGTCTTGAGGTCCAGATTCATTCGGGTTTGCCCGCCGCTGCCGGTTAATAGATCGAGCACGGTCTCGAGCCGGACGATCGGCGCCGCCAGCCCTGCGTCCAGCTCTTGCAGGGTCAGACGGGACAAGCTTGCGATCCGTCCGTCGGCCAGCACGACGCGATCGTCATGGCTCAGCACGAGGACGCCGTCGCGGGTGACCCGAATGTCGTCTTCGACGATGTCCGCGCCCAGAGACAGGCCCGCCCGGGCGGATTCGACGGAATTGTCCGGCGTGCCCATGCATCCGGTATGCGCGGTGATCAGTGGAAAATCGTTCATCGGCATTCTGCTCCTAATCGAAATAAATGGCGTTGGTAAAAGCGATCATCGTCGTCACGCCGCGGACGTTTCCCCACAACTCGGCCCGCATCCATGACAAGCCTTCGGTTTGCACGGACATGCGGAATGCCTGCATCCCCTGTGTCCCCTGTGTCCCCTGAGTCCCCTGCGTCCCTTCCATATCCCGGACCGCGCTTTCTTCCAGTACGCCCCTATTTGAGGACAAGCGTATGCGGTAAGCGGGATCGGCAAGCGCCCACAGACCTTGGCGGACGGAGAAGTCGATCCCGATCCGGACGATTGCCTCGGGTTCGCCGGCCGGGACGACATCTCCGATCCGGCAGGAGGCGGCGGATGTATCAACTTCCAGCGTGACCAGCGGACCGATCGTGACCGATACCCGGCCCCGGCGCAGCGCCTCTACCGCCTCCTCGCCGATCGGTCTCGACTCGTCTTCAAGGCGGAGATAG
Organism: Cohnella rhizosphaerae; assembly: GCF_029525575.1. Lineage (GTDB taxonomy): Bacteria > Bacillota > Bacilli > Paenibacillales > Paenibacillaceae > Cohnella > Cohnella rhizosphaerae. The sequence goes on along the minus strand of NZ_JAPDIA010000009.1, from coordinate 285,255 downwards.
GTGACCGAGATCGGCTCGTCCGTCTCTGCGTCTTCGTGCCAATCGCGTCCGGACGTAGCCGCCAGCCGATAGCCCTCGTTCAGCTTGTCCGTCCACAACGAGAACGCGCGCGCATTGTCCGTCTTGATCGGCGCAAATGTGCCCGACCAGGCCTCGATATAGTCGAAGTCGTTCCAATCGTCCACCTCGTACTCCCAGTAACAGCCCGTGCAAGCGGGACTTCCGATGCGAAACGGATGCGCGAGTCCGGCGACGCCGCCGCGCGCATGGACGGCGGACACGCCGTCGTGGATATTGCCGGCATTCGCGTGCCGCCAGTCGACGTATTCCGCCTGGCCGACGGTGACCATGTGTCCGTGGAATGTCGTCCACTCCATGCCGGGCAAGATCGCGATTCCCGCTCGGCGCTCCGCCGTTTCCTTGTCCGCCAGGCCCGACATCGTATTGTGATCGGTGAGCGCCACGCACTCGAAGCCGAGCTTGGCCGCCGCCGACGCAAGCTCCGTCAGCGTCATTTTGCCGTCGCTATGAAGCGTGTGTGCGTGCAGCTCGCAGGCCGTCCATCTCATGGCCGCTCCCCCCTTCCGTTCCTCGTCCGCCGTCCATACTTGCAGGCGATAGGCGCAGTTGTCGGAGACGATGGCATGCAGGCTAAGCGTGATCGTCCATTCCCCCGCCGCGAGTTTGCCTTTCACTAAGCCCGGAGACACTTCGCGCTCGGAGATCGTTAGAGACTGGACCGGATCGGGGCGGTGACAGGCACCGCGGCAGCCGTCCGGGTCGTCCACCGACAACGTAATGAGGTTGTTGAGCGGCAAAGACCGGTCGAGCCTTTCCTTGGCGAGCGCCAGTTGCTCCGGAAGGACGTATTTTTCAAAGCTCTGTTCCAGCAGCTCGCGCGCTCTGCCGTCGTCGTCCAATCGCTTGGGCGAATATTCGAAATGAATTCGTACCGCATATGCCGGCTCGTCCAGCTTAAAGGCGAAGCGGACGTGCGTACGGGAGTCTTCGGGAGTCGCGTTCGCACGGATATCGATCAGCATGACAGGACTCCCTTTTTTTAATGGCGTGGTATGGGAACGATCCCACAGCTATAAATTTAATACCGAAATGTTCGAGCAGTATGTCCAAAAAAAACAAATCTGTGTAAAGGATCGGGGGGACGAGGGCATGGAGATGTGTTCTGCGCCACGCAGAAAGACCTTCAAGTCAGCAGACTCTGAAGGTCTTTTCGTTTGGTCGCTGCATAGGTACGGCTCCTGTAGCCGCGCTTTTCTCGCTTACAGCGGCTGCCTGCTCATGCAGCAGCGTTTACCTCGCTTACAGCACGGTCCCGCACCGTCGTCGCTCGAGTAACGTTGCTTTTCTCGCTTATAGCGGCTGAAAACCGAAGCAGCCGCATTCCCCTCGCCTTGGAAGAGGTGGAAACGCGCGAACCGACAAGGCCGCGACGCAAGACTCGCTGAACGAAAAAAGGAGCCTTTGCGATCGGCAAAGGTCTCCGTTTTTTTGGGTGCGCCTGCTTGGAATGTCAGCCTCGCGCTGCGCGCGCAGCGCCTTCTTCCTCGTTCGGCCCGTATACGCCCGGGGGAACGACGTCCGCCTGCCGCATCAGGATGGTCATCTGGCCGCGATGGTGAATTTGATGGCGAACGACCAGCGTGAGCACGCCGTCGTAAGTCATGTTCATCGAGCCGAACAGGAGCAGGCTCTCGGACAATCGCGCGTCCGTCCATTGGGCTTGGATCGCGTCGGCTACGGCTGCGCTCATGCTGCGGTAGGCGTCCACAATCTCCGCGGCGCTCTCGGGAACGGGCCGTTTGAAATCCGGTCCTGCGATCTGAAGACCCGCGGCGCCCAGGATGCCCGCGGGCGCGCTTGCCACATGCCAGGCGAGCTCGCCGAGCGTCTTGCGGCGGGTGGCGGATACCGCTTGCTTCAGCGAAGCGTCGCTCAGCCCCTCGAATACCTTAAGTGTCATCGCCGCTTCCTGGTTCCAGTCGCTCAGGACTTGTTCGATCGATCGATACATCCTATTCATCGCTCCTCTATAGAGTAGATATAATATATAGGTCAAGCATATCATCGTGCGCGGCCAGGAACAAATTAGGAGCCTCCCCAGATCGCTACGATCAGACTACAAAGGAAGATCATGCCCGCCGCGGGCGTCATGACGGCTTTTTCCCGCTTGCTCTTCGATGCCAGATTGCCCAGCGTGTTGAGGCCGAAAAAGACGGCAATGGCCCAAATCATGATGACGGCGACGGCGCTATCGCCCATTTGGATCACGTCCGCATACGCCAGTATCATCAGCGCGATGATAGCGAGCAGGACGGCGGACGGCAGGCTCATCCATCGGACGCGCGGCGGCAATATTCCCGCGTACTTCCCTCCCCAGCTATAGGCACCCAGCGGCAAACCAAGCAGAAGCAGCAAATGAAAAATCGCGATCAATGCCGCGATCGCCGCTCCGATGACGGCCGCAGCCTGTACGACCGCTTCACTCATGCGAGTCCCTCATCCTCCTTGATTTCCCGCAGCAACGATTGGAACCAGGACGGCATCGAGCGGTGAAAATGAAGCCCGAGCTCCATCGTCTTGAACCGATACTTGGCGAATGCGTGGCAGCGTTCGGTGCGGAGTTACACGGTTTTTCCGTGCAACTGAGCCATTTGGGTACCGGTGCAGCGTTTCGAAGGGCAGCTCGACCAGTCGCCGAACTACCCCGCGGTAATCATCCATCGTATGCCGAATTTGTCCGTCAGCTCGCCATAGTATAAGCCGAACGGCTGCATCTCGATCGGATGCCTGATCTGTCCGCCCTCGGCAAGCTTCACGAACGCTTCGCGCGCTTCGTCCTGCGACCCGTAGCCGATCGACAGCGAGATCGCCGAACCGGCGTCGACCGGCTCGATCGCATCCGCTAAAAAGACATAGTTATCTCCTGAAACGGCGATGCACATATGCATAACCTTGTCCTTGTGCTCATGATCTGCGCCCATCAGCTCGCCGTGCGTGCCGACGGACATCAGTTTGCCGCCGAGTGCCTGCAGGTAGAAGTCCGCCTGCGCTCTGGCGTCCTCCGACTGGATATACGGCTTCAATGCGCCCATGATAAGCCTCCGCCCCGATCTGTTTGTATGATCCTCCTTCAAGGTATCACAACGATGCGTGCCGGATTTCTTACGAATTGCTGTCTTTGGAAGTTTGCTTGCCTTCATCTTTGTTGCCGTTAACCTCTGCTGCCGTTAACCTCTTGCCGGGACATCCGTCTCAATCGCGATAATAGGAAAGCACCCAGCAAACGCCGTTGCGATCGGTCACGATCGCCAGCAGTCCGTTAAACGGCGCTTCGTACGCCTCCGCGTTGACCGTGCCGCCGGCCGCCAATCCTTCGTAGACCCTTCGGAACGCGTCCTCGGTCTCGAGCTTCAGGAAAACTCTAACGTAGTCGCCCTTCCGCGCCGGCTTCGCCGCCTGCGTATCGGCGAACTTCAGCGTCGCGCCGTCCACGTGCAGATCCGCGTTGAGCACCTTATCTCCCTGCTTGCGTAAAACCTCGATCTCGCCGCCGAAAATCGTCCGATAATACTCGATCTCTTCCTTGCAGTTGTCCAATACGATAAATGGGATGACGATCATTCGCGAATCTCCTCCAGTTCGGTTAAATTGCGGAGCACGATCTTTAACGATTGAATGAACGAATCGTACGCTTCGTCCGAAAGCCCCTTCCGCGTCCTCGCCTTTACGCGAGCGAGCGCCTCCTTCACATAAGGCACGATTTGCCTTCCCTCGTCAGTCAGTTCGAGCAGCTGATAACGGTTGTCTGCGGGGTCTGGATCCCTTCGCACGTAGCCTTCCGCTTCGAGTTTGGCGATCGCCTTGGCCGTCGTCGCCTTGTCGACGAGCAGCCGCGCGCTCAGCGCCTTCTGCGTAACGGCTCGCCCGGACGCGATCGCCATCAGGAAAATGTACTGGCCGCTCCCGATCCGGTAAGGCGCCAGCTCGGCGGCGATCACGACCTGCATGTGACGGTAGATGGCCGATATATACTGGCCATGCGAATCGGCGGCGCCTGCGGCTGCGCCGTCGCCGTCTGAAAGCCCCGGCTCGCTCATGTCACTCATCCTCTCCAATAGAATGCTATTGCAACTAATTACAGAATACGCTATATAGGATGATATTGCAACTAATTTAAACCAATATGTTCCTCCGATCTATCGTGCACCAATTCCAAAAGAGACTACTGCTTCAGGCGGTAGCCGATTGTCCCGCCTCGCTGCGCAACTTACCCGAAGAGGTCGTCAAGCATGGCTTCGTTCTCGGGCACGAGACCGAGAACGACGGCCGCGAGCTGTATTTTATATTCAAGCGTGAAACGCACGGTAGTCCAAAAACGCAAATGGGACGAAGCAGAATGACTGCTTCGTCTCGTTTGCGTTTTTGGACTATGCAGATTGCGCTAAGATTAACGCGCGCCATTAATTTGGGCAGCCGCTGCGATATACACGATCCCCTCTCGCTCGCCCGCCGCTCACCATAGTACTCGGAATAGCGCAAATCTGCGCTATATTTGAACGCACACCTAGCAACCGTAGGCCCGTCGCTCACGCGATACTAGGAATAGCGCAAAATCGCGCTATTCTCGAACTCACACCCTGCAACCGCACGCCCGTCGCTCACGCGATACTAGGAATAGCGCAAAATCGCGCTATTCTCGAACTCACACCCTGCAACCGCACGCCCGTCGCTCACTCGGCCCTCCGAATAGCGCAAAATCGTGCTATTCTTGAACGTCCGAGCTCCCGCTCGCCCCAACTAGCGCGGTTCGCCCGCTAAGCCGACGCGCCGCAACCGCAGCGGTCCCGGTTCGCCGCGCAGCAGCACGGGCTCGCTTGCGCCGAGCGCGCCGCGCCCGATGCGGCCGTGCCGCGCGAACGCGAAGTCCGCCGGCGCGCCCAGCACCTCGTAGTCGCCGGGCTCGAGCGCGAGCCGGCCCCAGGCAAGTCGGGCGCCGTCGACGTCGCGCCAAGCCTCGAGCGACACCTCGCCGTGCGCGCCGTCGATCTCGGTCGGCAGCGTCACCGGCGCGAGCGGCCCCGGCAGCGGCGCGTCGTCCAGCCGGAAGGCATGCTGACCCCGCTCCAGCCGGAGCGCCAGTCGACCGGGCGCCGCGGTCCAGTACGCGCCCCCCGGCGCCAAGACGGGCGGCGGGATCGCCGTCCGCCGGCAGCTCGCGGCCGGTGACGAGCTCGCGCAGGCGGACCTCGCCCGGCGGCACCGCCAGCGAGAGCGAGACATCGCGATCGGAGGACGCGGACAGCCGTCCGTCGCCCCACGCTGCCGTCGCCGGCGCGTCGCTCTCGAAGACGACGCCCCCCGTCGAGCTCGACCCGCGTTCCCTGCACGAGCAGGAGCGCATCGCCATGCACGGCCAGCGCCGCGCCGTCGAAGCGGTAGCCGCCGGCGCCGGTGTCGACCGTGCCGGCAGCAGCCGTGCGAACATAGAGCGCGGCGTCCCCTTCGAACGACAGCCGGACATAGCCGGCGCACTCCGCCGTCGCGACCGCCGCAGGCGCACCGCTGTCAAGCCGGTAAGGCGCCAGCGTCGCGATCAGCACCGCCGCCCGCTGCTTCGGCGTCGCGAACGTTGCGTGCACCTGCGACTTGCCGGCCGCCCATGCGACCGGCGTCGCCTCGTTCCCGTCCGGATCGAGGAACCGGGCCTCGACCGACGCCGTGCTGCCGCGCGAATCCGCGCCGTGCAAGCGGACCTGCAGCCCGGCCTTGCCCTTCTCGATCGTGGCGCCGACGCCGTCCGGATTCAGCGTCAGGCGCTCGTCGGCATGCAGATTCCACTCGAAGGAAACGCCCTCCGGATCGGACGCGGCCAGCTCGTCGATGACGACAAAGACGTCCGGCTTCATATAGACGATATGCCGCAAAGCGCTCGAGAGCTCGCCGCCCCGGTACGCCGCGACCGCATCGCCTGTCGCCGCGTCGAATGCCGGATGGGACGCGAATCCGACCATTCGGCCCTTGGCGTCGAAGTCGTCGATCGGCTGGCCCTGCCGTCCATCGAACGTGATCGCGTTCGCAGAGTACGTCCGCTTGGTGTAGCCGCGATGGTGCACGCTGTTGTAATAATCGTAGTAGCCGCTCTTGAGCGCCAGCGTCTCGCCGAACGCATGGATGATGAAGCCGTTCTGATCCGCCTGGCTGTGGCTGTAGCTGCCGTACGGGCTCGACTTGAAGTACAGCGAGATCCGCTCGGGATCGGTCAGGTTGCTGTGCATGGCGACGAGGCCCGTCGTCTCAAACCACTTCGCCTTCGGCAAGTCTGCCGGCGGCCGCGGGACGATGCTTTCGTCGCCGTAGAAGTAATCCTGCAGCCCCGAAGCCGTCCGCTCGCCGATCGCCTCCGCCGCCCACTTCAAACGCGGATCGCCGTACACCTGCGCCAGCCGGTTCAGCAGGCCGATGCTGGGCCAGTCCGGCAGGTAGTGGCTATCGTTGCCGAACACGCCGGTCGGACTGCCGTGCGGGAACATATAGATCGGATACAGACCCTCGTGCCGCGAAAACGCTTTGTCGTACGCGTCGATGGCGCCCACGCTCAGCAGCACGTCCATGAGCTCCTTGTTCGAGCCGGACGACCACTGCCAGTAACCGGTGCCCTGCGACCACGAGCCGTCCTCACCGCCCCATGGCGGGAGCAGGTTGATGAATGCAGGCACGGCGCGGCGCACCCACACTTCGGCTTCGGGGATGTCGTGCAGCAGGATCGTGCCCATCAGCCCGATGTAGCCGGCGATCGTCCAGCCATGGGAGTCGAACGGATACTGATTGATCGGCTGACGGTCCAGGTAATGCTCGATCAGCACCGCGATGCGCGTGCGGACCATGTCCTGGACGGCCTGCCGCTCGGCGGGAGACAGCAGGTCGTGCAGCCAGTCGTAGGCGATGGCGGAGCGGTACGCGACGGCGCGGTGAACCTGGTCGTTAATGTCGAACCGGGTCGCGGCTTCGGGGTCCCACGAGGCGAAATTCAGCAGTTGGGCCTTAGCGCGCTCGCCGATCCCGCGGTCTCCCCCCGATAAGATAGACGAACGCGGCTTTGAGCAAATGATCGAGCGCGGCGTCGGCGTACTTGCGCAGATCCTGCAGCGCCTTGACCCACTCCGGCGACACGCTGGAGATGGACCTGTCCATGTACGGGAAGGTCGGATCCGGCGGCAACGGGTCTTCCATACGCGAAAGGACCGAATCCCGGGCGTGCTCGAACACGGTTTTAGCGACGCCGTGCAGGCGCCGCTCGCGGAATGCCTCAAGCTCCCGAGGGTTCGTCCATACCCGCGGATGTGCCCTCTCCATGCGCGCGAGCAGCTCGTCGACCGGCGGCACGGGAAACGGCACGCTGCCTTCCGCAATGCGGAATTTGCGCACGTCGCTCCACGCGGACCAGCCGGTCTCGGGCGTATGGAATCGCACGCGCCAATGCCAGGTACCTTCTTCTAAAACATGCGGAAAATTATAAAAGTTGATCGCCGGCTCCGCGGACGCGGTCGCGCCGCCGTCGAAGGCGGCATCGCGCGCGAGCTCCAGCCGGTACCCGTCCGCGCCCGGGACGAAGGGCCAGCCGAAGTCGGGCGGGTTCTGCGTCGTGACGAGCGCGTCGGCCGGGCGGAACGGGAGGTTGGCGTTCGCCATTAGCTCGGCAGGCCAAGGGTATCCTGTCACTTCGCGCGGCTGCTTGATCGATGCGGCCTCCGCGCTTCTGCTTGCGTTTTCCATAACAAACTTCCTTCCTCTTCGGAATGTAGCCTCATGGTAAGCGCGGCAGCTGGACGGCACAACTCAACAATGTGCAGTTTTATGAACGATCGGCACCTGGTCGGATGTTTTCAGTTTTGTGCGGAACGCTTTTAACGGTTGTTTTGCAAGTAATGCTCGATTTTCCGCAATCGGACGTGCAGATGCTCGACCGACATCTCCGCCTTGTTCGTGATGGATTCGCGGAACGCCTCGATCTCTACCTGCATGTCTCCGAGCAGCTTGTACAGCTTTTCGTAATCCTTCACGACCTGGTCCAAAAACGCGTCCACTTGATCGGCGTCGTAGCGCCGCGACATCATGCGGCCTTTATCGAACTGCTGGTTAAAAATATCCAAGGCCGAAAACGTGACGCCTTTGTCGGCCAACATTTGCTGAAGCTTCGGGTTGACGGTCATGGGAGCACCTCCGATATTGGAATGCGGCGAAGCGCCGATCGGGCTGATTGCGCCAAGCTTAAGCCTGCTCGGCCGTGCGTCCGCGCCTCACCAGCAGGAAATAAGCGAGCATCGCGGCCGCGCTCGTCGCCAGGATGATGACGCCGAGCGGAACGGCGGTATCTTCGCCCGCGATGCCGACGAGCGGCGAGACGACCGCGCCGAGCAGGAACGGAATGACGCCGAGGAGCGCGGCGGCGCTTCCCGCCATTTTCGCCTGGCTCTCCATGGCAAGCGGGAAGGCCGCCGTGGACGTCATGCCGATGGACGCGACGAACACGAACAGCGGAATGACGAGCGTAAACAACGGACCGTGCACGTAAGCCACGATCAGGACGGCGACGCTGGCGATCATGGCCATCCACAGGCCGAACAGCAGGAAGGCGCGCTCGGATATCCGGTGCGATGCCCGTCCGACGATCTGGGAGCCGATGATTAGGCTAATGCCGTTCGAACCGAACAACAGCGCGAACAAGGTCGGCGAAGCGCCGTATATATTCTGATAAATGAACGGCGTTCCCGAGACGTAAGCGAACACGCCCGCGATCATGATGCCCTGCGCCAGCATGTAGCCGACGAACTGTCGGTCGCGCAGGAGCGTGCCGTAGTTTCGCAGCTTGCTGCCTGAAGTTGCTCGGGCTCCGCCGCTCAGCCGGAAGCGTCTCCTTCAGGCGCCACTTGGTCATGCTCCACAAGTAGACGCCGAGCAGCGACAGCGCGACGAACACGCCGATCCAGGAGGAAAACGACAAGACGCCGCTGCCGGCGACCGGCGCCACGAGCGGTCCTAAATTGCCGACCAGCAGGAGCATCGAGAAAAACCGGGTGAGCGCATGGCCTTCGTACAGGTCCCGCGCGATGGCGCGCGAGATGACGATGCCCGCGGAGGCAGCGAAGCCCTGCACGAACCGGCAGGCGATCAAGATGCCGATATGAGGCGATAAAGCGCAGCCTAACGAGGCGATTACGTAAAACGCCATGGCGATGAGCAGCGGATTGCGCCTGCCGTGAACGTCGCTGAGCGAGCCCATTACAAGCTGGCCGATGCCAAGTCCGAGCAGGCAGGCGGTGAGGCTGAGCTGTACCAGCGAAGCGGTCGTGCCGAATCGTTCCACGATCTCCGGGAACGCCGGCAGATACATATCGATCGTAAACGGCCCGAGCGTCGAAAAAAAGCCCGAGCAATAGCGCTTGTCTGACGACATGCGCGTTGTTCTGGTTGGACATAAGATGGCAATCTCCTAATCCTATCTTTTATCTGTGTCTGTAATTGCCTCAATTTAAAGGCCAGTCCATCCTACCATAATCGGACGAATTTCGACAACAATTTGCGACATGCGCGCAAAAGCGCACTCGCGCGTTCGCATTAATTGCGTTTCTTTAATTGCGTTTCTTATAATGAAGCAATAATTTAAGGATGGTCATAATTATTCGCGGAGTTGAGTTACGAACAGGTCGGGCGTAAATATTTCACTCGCATGCGGTTCTATGTAAGCATCATCTTCTCGAAAAGCCATTCATTGTATGGTTCGGAAACGAGAGCGTTTGATTAGCGTTTTCTCATGTAATAAACTGTGAAAAAGGCATCCTCGTTAAATCCAAACTTCCTATTAGCTTTGGGAGGCAAATCCTACACTAAATTGATCATTATTCAGTCGCAAGACATGTTCTAGCAATGCTATAAATCCATTTCCCTTAGGCTCCATAGCCCAATAAGTTTTTTCATTCATCATCACTTGTTGGCATCCTGTTGCTCTTACACTCGCTTTAGATGCGGACTGAGATGGAAAAATAAAAGTCATTTCATACTCAACGCCATTATCTGCAGGACAAGAGATGAAGGTTTGGGGAAATGAAGGAAGACTCGATATTTTTTCATACAACTTCTTAACGTCTGCTTCGTCTTGAATGCTCTTCTCAAATTCTGTATCAGATTGATGCAGAGGGTCTAAGCGTTTCACAATAAGCATGGCGGATTCTGGCTTAGGCGAAAGCATGTCGGCGTGTGGTGTAGTCGACGAATCACTGCACGAAGTCAAAAGGTAAAAGACCAAACAAATCAAAATGGTGATAGAAGTGTGCTTCATGCTTCCCTCCTTTATTATTTGCCACTATTTAAAACGCGATGAAGGAGGGATTGTTGCACTTTCCTTCCAGTTAGCTGATCAGCCTGCCGTTTCTTGACGGCAGGCTGGTTAATTGAACTATCGTTCTCCGTTAGCTTAAAGATCGGTTATGCTTTCCAATTTTGTGATGCTGCATAAATTATGATGTTCCCAAATAACCCCTGCTTGTACCCTATGTAACCCTCCATCTCAAGAAGCGAATGTAGTGTCAAACGAACAGCCTCCGTGGTCAATCCTTGTCCGTTTAACGGCTCATCCATGAAGTACCCCAGTGATCAGCTTGCTCATCTGAAATTCGTTCTAAATCAATCTATACGGGTAAGATATTTATTCTTTTGTGTAATCGAACGTTTTTACAACCTCGTACATGCCAGATTCGAATGTTGCCATTGTGAGTGCTTCTTTAAAAAAAAGGTAACGGTCTTGGATCGTCGCGCATCGCTTGATAAAGCTCCAAGCTTTGCCATTGAGCGTACATCGTTACTTTTGTTCCATCTGTGCTTTTGTGTAATGCACAAGAAATAAAACCGGGTGTAAATTTAACTGAACTTTCTGTTACCTGAGTCAACAGTTCCACGACACGTTCCTGATTTTCTGGTTCAACTTTGAAGACGTTAATAAAAGTCAAAATTGGATCATTAGCTTTGATTTGTGTCATTTTATTTTTCCTCCTCTAAATGGCAAAGATATTATAGATTGATCCCTTTTAACTCAAGATATGCAGACAAACCTGCAGCACCAAATTCGCGTCCGATACTGCTCGCTTTTTTAGCCACCTTGCTATGCTGCCCGTTAGCTGAGCAGTCAGCGATTCCGTTGACTTCAAGCGTACTGGTGAACCCACGCCTTTATTTGAAAGGCAACCTCGGTTACATCCGTATTGGTAGTATCAATAGTAGGCATAGGCGGGTTATAGACTTCATCCGCGATTTCAAGCAATCGTTTGGCAAAATGTTTGTGGTTTTGAATCTCTTCCTCCGTCCAGTTTCTTTCGCGCAGACGTTTTTCGCGCGTTTGTTCATCGCAATGCAGGTTTAGATAATAGACATGCTTAAAAAAAAGGAAAGTCCGCACATTTTTCAATGTCCCAAGGCATCATCGTTCCGCATAGGATCGTCATGCGCCCGCTTTGAGCAATATTTCGCGCAACCCGCAGCCAGATGTTTCGCATTTTCTCCCAATCGTGTCCGATAAATTCAACTAGATCATCCGGGTCGAAAATATCGAAATCAGGCATCATTCTCCGCAGTTCCTTAATGACGAATGTTTTCCCGGACCCGCTTGCGCCCGTCACGATAAATAAAGGCAATGTGTTTTCCATCGTCTAACCTCGTCTCCTCTCAATCCTATCGCCCCAACCATCCATATACATACCAGCTCCCCCCACACAGCCAGCGCGATCCAAAGGGCAATGATGAGCGCGCCCGCAATCCAGTTCTTCTGTTTACCTCGACCTCTTAGTGCCTCCGCCCTTGCCCGACATTCCTCCAGCACTTCTCGCGGGAGCAGCTTGAGAGCTATATAGACACCTAGCGGTACAATAATCAAGTCGTCCAGGTATCCAAGGACCGGTATAAAATCGGGGATCAAATCTATCGGACTAAATGCATACGCAACCACGCAGAGCGTGAAAGCTTTCGCGAACAACGGGACGCGCGGGTCGCGGTAAGCCAAATACATCGCCAGCAAGTTGGACTTCAGCTTTTTTGCCATCGCTTTGATTTTATGAAGCAACGATCGTTTTTTGGCGGCATCATCCAATGTCGAATCATCCTTTTCAGATGGCGTCGTTCGAAAAATCCAGTCCCCTGACATAACGCTGTCAGCAGAGTACCCCTATAATCGGAATCGTCAAATAAAAAACCCTCCCCGGGGCTGAAGGGACGATCTTTTATGCAATTTGCATCCGTAAGAATCATTACCGACGACTTGGAACGATTGATCGCATTTTATGAAAAGGTGACGGGCGTATCGGCGCAGCGGCCCGCTCCGGTCTTCGCAGAATTCGTTCTGCCTTCCTGCACGCTGGCGATCGGCCACTCCCAGACGGTGTCGCTGTTCGGTGCGGACGCCGCGCGCGCGGCCGCCAACCGCAGCCTCATCATCGAGTTCCGCGTGCCGGACGTCGATGCCGAGTACGCGCGTCTGGCGCCGCTCGTCGGCGAGTGGGTGCAGCAACCGACCACGATGCCTTGGGGAAACCGTTCCGCGCTGCTTCGCGACCCCGACGGCAACCTGGTCAACCTGTTCGCCCCGGTGACCGAGGATGCGCTGAAACGGTTCGCTGAACGGGCTTAACCGAACGGAAAACGGCAGTTCTCAATCGATTCGCCACCCGATTCGGCTATGAATCCAGTCTACGGATTTATGGCGCAAAATAAAAGGGAGCAGCCGCCATGACGGCGTCCTGCTCCTCAAAACTTCGTTATTCGGCTGCGTCGCGGTCACCGAGCAGCGCCTCGGCCAATGCGCCGCCCCATGTCACGTGAAACCGCGCGTCCGGATGGTTAATACCGTTCGACAGACGGTCGCAGACGCGCTCGCCGTCCCGAACCATCCGCTGCCATATGGCGTGGACGTCCAGCAGCGGAATGTCCAGCTCCGCGGACAGCGCGCGGATGCGGTCTGCGTACTTTTCCAATATGCCGTCCTCCGCCAGCCCTACGAATGCGGGAATGAGCGACTTGTGCTCGGCCGCGACGGCGTCGTTGTCTCTGTCCGTCATCATGCACGGCGTCATCAGCAGCAGCTCGGCTTCCGTATCGGACCGGATGCGCGCCGCCAGATCGGCGATCGCCTCCGCAAACGGCTCGAGCCCCGCCTCGCGTCCGTGCGCGTCGTTGTGGCCGAAGCAGATCGTGACGAGATCCGGCTTGTAAAGGAGAATGTCGCGCTCCCAGCGGGCTCTGGAGCCCGCAGCCGTATCCCCGCTCACGCCCGAATTGATGACATTCAGCACCGTGCCCGGGTATCGGCGTTCGATTTCTCTTTTCGCGACTTGATGGTAGACCCGCTCGTACTCCGATACGCCGAGCGCCATGCAGCCTTGCGTGACGCTGTCGCCCATGGCCACATACGTGACAGCTCGCGCCCCGGCGTCGCCGGCCTTCTCCCGCAAGCCGTTCGTTAAAACGAAAAAATGGCAATTGCGTCGGCCTCCCGTATTCTCTTATCGCCAGTCCAGCAAAATCCCCAAAAAGGGCTCCGTCTTATCCGTAATTAAGCGCCATGCGTCGGCCGCACGCTCCGCAGGAAAGCGGTGAGTCGCAAGCGAGCCCGTCTTGAGCCAGCCTTCGCTCACGCCTTGAAGCGTCGCGTCCATCCGCTCGCGCGTCCACCCGGACGGGGCATGCAGCGTGATCTCCATATCTCTGAGCCGCTGGATATCGATGAGCCCCCCGGCTGCCATAGAACCCGGCAGATACCAGATGACTGTCGCGCTTCATCTGCGGCAGCAGCCGATACATGGCGTCGATGTCGCCGACCGTATCGACGATCGCGGACACGCCTTCCGGCGCAAACGCGCGAACAGCCTCAGCCGCTTCGCACTCGCGCGTATTGCACCGGACGGCGTCGGCCGGGAATGCGCCGAGCCGTCGGACATGCCTGCCGAGCGCGATGACGCTTGCGCCGCGATGAAGCAGCGTCTGCGCGGTCCAGTTCGCGACGAGCCCGTCGCCGATGACGACCGCGCGGTCGCCCGGCAGGACCGGCGCCCGCATGCCGCAGTTGTATCCGACCTGCGTCAGCACGAGTCCGGCGTAGTCTTCGGAAGGCCGCCCTTCGGGCAGCTTCCACACTTGGCCGGACGGCGTGACCGCAGGGTTCACATGTCCGCCGAGCGGCTCGAACATGCCCGCTACGCGGCTGACCGTGGAGAATACGCGGTCGCCAGGCCGTACCGTCGTCACTTGCGAGCCAACCGAGAGGACGGTCCCCGTCTTCTGATAACCGGCCACGATCGGAAAAGGCCATGGCATCCCCTCTTCATAAGGCGTATCGCCGGCGATGCGCTCGCCCCGGAAATACGACGACTCCGTGCCGTTGCTGATCCAGGATACGTCCACGTCGATGACGACGTCGTCCGGCCCCGGCTCCGGCAAGTCCACCGGGCGGTAGGCCGCCGTCATCCGATCCGTAAAAACGACTGCATATCCTTGCACTGCATTCCCTCCTATGATCTACGAAAATTCCCTCGCCGGGAAGAAATGAAATTTGATCGCTTCCTGCGATTTCAACCGCTCGACCGCCTCGCCATATGCTGCGAACGAACCGCAATGCGTCTGAATGCACGTCGTGTCGAGCCCTTTGTTGACGACGGCGTCGAGCATCAGCTCGCGGTCCCTGTCGCCGAACGGCCGGTACCGGTACGACTCGAGCTTCATGCCCTTGGCCCACAGATGGTCCTCGTACTGAAGCGTCCCTCTTAATACGCCGAAGATGACGACATGCTCGTCGACGATACGCAGCAGGTGCTGGACCGATGCGGCCGCGCCGACGCAGTCGTAGCCCAGGTCGAAGCGGCGTCCGTCCAGCTCCTCGACATGCGCTGCTTGCCCGATGCCAAGCTCGCTCACGTACCGGATTCGCTGCTCGCTCACATCGATGCCGACGACCTCCGAGGCGCCCCAGATGCGGGCGACCTGAATCGCCAGCATGCCCGCCGGGCCGAGTCCGGAGACGACCATCGACTTGCCGCGCAGATCGCCGAACTGCGACAGGCCGATCATGACGCACTTGAGCAGCTCGAACGATACGGCCTGCAGGAACGTGACGCTATCCGGCAGCTTGATCAGTTCATGCTCCTTGTAGGACAGAAATTGGGCATAGGCGCCGTTGCCTTCGATATGCTCGAGGGCCGCGACCCGGTCGCCGACGCGCAAATTCCGCACGCCGCGTCCGACCTCCCGCACGGTCCCGGCCGCCTCGTGACCCGGCCAGCCCGGCGGCAGCGGATACGCGGGCGCCTTCGAATAGTCGAACATGTCGCGGCCGTCCAGCATGTTCATATCCCATCGCGGACAGGTCGCCACGACCTCGATCTCTACCCTCACCTCATGGTCCTGCAGCGCCGGCATCTCCGATTCGACGACCCCGTATTGTCCCGGCCCCGCGATTTGAAGCGACTTCATTTTCATGCCCATGGCTGCACGCTCCTTGACTGATTCATTCCTGATTTAACGCTTCACGAAGTAGAACTTGTCGACGTAGACCTCTTGCACGTTCGCAGGGTTATCCCATGGCATGATGTAGACGACTTGGCTGTTCGTCTGGGAAGGCGTGAAGGTCCCGATCTTGACGGTATGCCAGAACATATTTTCCATTTGCGAGGCCGCCTTCGTCTGCTCCGGCACAGGATACGTATTCGAAGTCACGTCGTACACGCCGTAGGAAAAGGCGGTCCCGGTCGGCTGGAAAAGTCGGTCGACGCCGCTTCCGTCCTTGTAAACATCGGTCGCGTATTTGATTTTGACGACCGCGTACAGATCGTACGATGCGCCGGGCGTCAGTTGAGCGCGGTCCCAGAACCATTGGAAGTTCCACGTTCTGGTCGACGTAACGGTATGCTTCGCCGTCTTGCCGTCGCCGGCGGACACGTCCGTCAGCCCCTTCGACGCGCCATTATTGACGTTGAATAACGGATCTTCGCCGACGTAAACGACCTTGGAGGCATCCTTCGTCAGCTTCAGAACCTTGCCGTCGCCCGGCGCGAAGCTCAGATTGCTTATCGTATAGCCGGTCGGCGTGGCCGTGAACGCGACACCCGACTGACTTCGCAGATCGGTCACCGCCGAGATACCCATCCCGAGCGCCGCACGGTCGATCGTGACGGTAACGTTGGCCGCGCTCAGGCAGTCGTGGTTCACGACGACCAGGTAGTAGTCGCCCGTCTGCCGATCGATATGCGTCGTCACATCGGCCGCCGCGTATGCCGCGTTGCCGCCGCCCGAGGCGGTCGCGACGTTCGCGACCCGCTCCATCCGGCGGATCGTCGGCTTCAGCGCCTCGATCTCGCCGAACAGCGTCTGCACGTTGCCGTAGTCCGGGCCCGGCTGGCCGTGTTCGTCCACGATGCCGTTCCAGTCCAGCTCGGTCTGGTAGACGAAATAAGTGAAGCCTTTGGACCCGTGGCCGATCGCCTCGTACGTCATCGCGCGAATCTCCGCCGCGGTCGGATTCCGCAGCCAGCCGGCCGCCTCGGTCGTCTGCAGAATCGTCCACATCGGCGCGTCGTCCGCGATATCCTTGCGCACCTGGTAGGACGAGAAGTCCGTGTACGACTCGAAGGAGAAGCCGGGATAGTGATAAATATTGCGAAAATCCCCCGATCGCGCTGCCTTCCGTGACACCGTACGGATCGATATTCATGACATGCGGCTTCTGGACGTCGTAATGCAGCGGCACCCGGTCTATCCCGACGTAAGTGCTGATGACCGCCCGACTGGGGTCGATCGTCTCGAGCATCCGCTTCATATCCTTCAAATTGTCGGCGAGCTTGGCGTCATTGCCCGGTTCGTCGTAGAGATAGTACGCGTACAAAGCGCTGTTGCTCATGTACGGCGCGACAATCTCGCCGATCCGGGCGTACATCGCCTGCTCGTCGTTGTACAGCGCTTCGTTGAACAAGGCATAAGCCGCGTCCGGGAGCCCGACGACCTTCAGCTGATGGTTCGCCGCCTGGGTCAATGTCTCGGCATAGACGGCTGCCGGCTTGGCATGCCAATTGGCGAGAAAAACGGTGTCGGCGCCCAATTGATGAATGTCCGCGAACGTATCGTCAAGATAATCGGCCGCTTCGACGGGATCGTAGGGGATCGCCCCCCGCTTCGTAGAAAACGCCCTTGGGCACATCGTTTTTCACCGGATTCGCGCTGGCTGCGAGCGACACCCCCGCGATCACCTGCACGTTCACCCGGCGCAAGTCGGTCGAACCGCTGCGGACGCGCACGACGTACAAGCCGTTGCTCACGTATTGTCCGCCGTCGTTCTTCCCGTCCCAGACGACCGCGCGGCTCCCCGAGGAAGTCGAAGCCGGCGTCAGCGTGCGAACCGTCGCCTGGTCCGATACCCGCTGTACGATGACGCTCTCCGTCTGCGGCGCCGGCAGCGTATACGCGATGCGCGTCGAATCGTTAAGTCCGTCCTGATTGGCCGGAGACAGCTTGTAGGGATAGGCGTTGATCGCCTTTGCGGCGCTCTCGTCTTCGGGCTGCCGGGTTAGCGCCACGCGATCGATCCGGACAGCCGGGAAGTTCGCCGCATTGTTGACGGGATAGAAGCAAACGCGAACGTCATGCGCGGGATCGACCGTCACCGTACCGAGCTGCACCTGATGGTAGTACGCCACCTTCGGTATCGTCGCGGAGGAGACGACCGTGGGATTGACCAGGTAGCTGCTCGTCGTCAGGTCGTACACCAAATATCCGAAAAGATCGCCCGACGACGTCTGCCAGTCGGACCGCTCCGGCTTGATGTCCGCCGTGATCCGGTACGGCTTGCCCGCCTCGATTCGGGCGCCGTCGATCTTCGCCTGCACATTCCAGCCCGAGCCCGGGCCGTTCGCCATTCTGGCGGCGCTGTGATCCGGCGTCATGCCGTCCGTCACGAGCGAAGCGCCGTTAAATTTATAGAATGACGCGTCCTCGATCTGCACGTTGCTGTATTCCTTGAAAATAAACGCGTCCACGTAAATGTCGGACACCTGTGCCGCATTGGACGCGCCCCCTACATAGAAGCTGAGCGAGTTGACCCCGGCGTTCGGCGCGAACGTGCCCAGCCTGTATTCCCGCCAGACGCCGTCCGCGGTATTCGCCGCCGCAATCGTCCGGGCGGGAACGACATCGCTTGCGTTCGTCGCGTCGTAGATGCCCGCCACGAAGGCATTGCCGGTCGGGGCAGGGACCGCGTGCTTGACCTTGACCTTGACGTAGACGTCGTACAGCTTCCCTGCCTTCAGCGTACCGAAGTCCCAATTCTGGTACTGGATCTTCCACGCCGCCGAGTCGTTCGTCATATGCGCCGAGTAGCCGTCGCCCGCGGACGCATCCGCCGTGCGTGCCGCTCCGCCGGACAATGTGAACTGATCGTCGGCAATCGCCTGGTCCTGGGCGTGCGCGCTTCCCGCGCCGAACCCGATGGCCGCAAGTAACGTTAAGAATGCAACTAGCCTGCTTGCGCCGAACTTCATCGCGATCCTCTCCCTTAGCCCGGTATGAGCGGGAGACTTGCGTCTCCCGCTGCCTTTCCGTTACACGCTTACTTCTTCAAGCCCGCGTAGGTTTCCGACGCTTTGGTCATGTTCGCCATCCAGTAGTCGATCGCTTTTTGGGCGCCCATGCCCTTCAGTTCGTCCATCATCTTCGCCTGCGTCGAGTCGTACGCTTCCTCCGTCGCCGCGTAGATCAGCTTCGGCGCCATGCGCACCAGGTAATCCGTCACCTTGGTCTCGATGCGCTTGATATCGTCCGGCATGCTCGTATCCGTGCCCAGCTCGTTGTCCATATCGTAGTAGATCGTCCGGATCTCGCCCGCTTCCACGCGCTTCTCGACGAGCTCGCCCGGATACGATACGCCGTAATGCTTCGAATAATCCTGGTCCAGCTCCGTCATCTGGGTCCGCCAGAAGTCCGCTTGATTCGTAAAATTGATCGGTGTCCCGTAATCCGGATCCGGGTAGCCGTCGACGAAGCCCGCCAGGTTCCAGTAAAGCCCGATGCCGGTATTCTGCGAGAAGTTGGGATCGTTTTTCTGCGCGTCGATCGTCGCTTGCTTCCATTGCGGCTTGCCGTCCACCACGTCCCAATCCTTGCCCTGGATGCCGTTCTGGATCAGCCTCGAGCCTTCGAAAGATTGCAGGTAGTCGATCAGCTCCATCGCCCGCTCGGGGTGCTTGCTGTTCTTGGAGATCATGACCAGGCGGTTGGAGAAGCCGTTCTCTCCGAATTCGCCCAGGTAGACGGTCTGCCCCGCCGGAACCGGCAGCGGCTCCCATCCCTTCAGCGGGTCTTCCTTGGCCAGGGCCGCGTTCGCCTCCGTCACGCCCGCCCAGGTCCAGGGCGACAGCAGGACGCGCCCGCTCTTCACCTTTTCGGTAAAGTTCTCGTACTTTTGCGTGAACGAATCGGGATCGAGCACGCCCATCTCGTTCGCTTTGCGGTAGAACTTCGTGCCTTCCCAGTAAGCGACGTTCGGATCCAATATGCCGCCCGCCGGCTTGAACGTGCCCGGCTCCAGGTAGACGAACAGGTTGTTTTTATTGATCCGGTTGAACAGGCGGTCGAACATCTCGTACGGAACGAGTCCCCAATCGAACAACGGGGCCATGCCGTACACCTTTTGTCCCTGCGCGTTCGTCGGATGCTTCTGCTGCATATCCGCGAGCAGCTTGAGCAGATCGTCCAGATTGTTCACGGCCGGGAACCCGAGCTCTTTGTAATAATCCCAGCGGATGTTGTATGCATGGTTGCCGTACTTGTACTGCGGCCCCTTCCGGCTCGCGATGCCGGGGATGGCGTACAGGCTGCCCGGTGCCGTTGCTGAAAAAACGCTTGCTAATCTCGATCTTCGACGGCGACTCCTTCAGAATGGTCTGACCGTGCTTCTCGATCAGTCCGTCCAGCGGGATGACCTGATTGCCTTCGATCATCTGCTTTAAGTACTTGGGGGCGTTCTGCAGCACGATGATGTCGGGCAGATCGCCGCCGGCCAGCATGAGGTTGAACTTTTTGTCGTCGGTTTGCGTGTCGAGCTCTAGCGTTACGCCGGTCTTCCGGCGAATCTCCTCCATGACCGGATCGTGCTGCGCGCCAGGCGCGAGCGTCGCCATGAACAAGGCATTGTCGCTCGACAGCTTGAGCGTGACCGGCTCCTTCTCCGACGCCTGCGTCGGACTCGCGCCCGCCGTGGCGGTCGCCGCAGCGCTCGACGCCGCCGCGGACGAGGCCGCGGACGGCTTCGGGTCGTTCGAACCCGCGCATCCCGTCATGACCGCTACGGTCAGGATGGCCGCCATTCCCGCGACGCGCCTTCTCTTGTTTCGAATCATCGATCGGACCCTCCATTTTTTTGTGGTTATATACGATGGCCCCGGACCGCAGGGCCCTGTATATCAAGCGTTAGCCTTTGACCGCGCCGAGCATGATG
This sequence comes from Cohnella rhizosphaerae, assembly GCF_029525575.1. Classification (GTDB taxonomy): domain Bacteria; phylum Bacillota; class Bacilli; order Paenibacillales; family Paenibacillaceae; genus Cohnella; species Cohnella rhizosphaerae. Next base: position 264,716 of record NZ_JAPDIA010000009.1, on the reverse strand, counting down.
CCCTTGACGAAGTACCGCTGCATGAACGGATAGATCAGCAGGATCGGCGCCGTGACGATCATCGTGATCGCCATCTTGACATTTTGCGGAGAAATAAGGTGTCCCGACGTCTGGTTGCCCATCATGCGTCTGGTCGTCTCTTGCGCGAGCGCCTCCGATTGCTTGAGGAAGTTGAGCAGCGTCAGCTGCAGCGTCTGCAGATTCGGATCGTTGACGAGGAACAGATTGTCCATCCACGCGTTCCACTGATTGACCGCATTAAATACGGTGATCGTCGCGACGATCGGCAGCGAGACCGGGAAAATGATCCTGGCGAACACGGTCAGATAGCCGGCGCCCTCGACGACCGCGGCCTCCTCCAGCGCGGCGGGAATTTGCTCGATGAACGTTTTCATCAAAATGACGAAAAATCCGACGATCACGGTAGGCAGGATGTAAAGCCAGAAGCTGTTCTTCAGCCCCAGCATCTTCATCGTCAGGTACCAAGGGATCAAGCCTGCGTTCAAATACAGCGTCACGACGACGAAGCGATAGACGGTTTTGCGAAACGGCATTTCCTTTTTTGGTCAGCAGGTAGGAGAAAACGCGCAGCTGAACACGGTCAGGATCGTGCCGACCACGGCGCGCGCCGAGGACACCCAGAACGATACCGAGATCGTCTTCTGGCTCAGCATCTCGCGGTATACCGTCAGATTGAAGCCTTCCGGCCATAGATAAACGCCCTTCGTCACTTGGAGCGGGTCGCTCACCGAATTGATCAGGATGTAGTAGAACGGATAGACGCAGCATAGCGCGAACAAGACGAAGAAGACGGTATTAAGCGTATGAAACAGAACATCGTGCCACCGGCCGGGCCACATCGACTGAAGCACGCTCCTTTCTTTGCGGTTAAATGATGCTCTCCCCGCGTATTCTCTTGGCGATCCCGTTCACGGTGAAGAGGACGACGACGCTGACGATCGTCTTGAACATGCCGAGCACGGTCGAGTAGGAAAAATCGTTGTTCTCCAGCCCCACCCGGTACACGTAATAATCGATGACGTCGAGCTTGTCGGCGACCAGCGCGTTGTAGAACACGTAATATTGCTCGAAGCCGTTGTTCAGCATGTTGCTCACGTTCAGCAGCAGCAGCACGACGAAGGTCGGCATGATGCCCGGCACCGTGATATGCCAGATCGTGCGGAACCTGCCCGCGCCGTCGACCTTGGCCGCGTCGTAGAGTTCCTGGTCGATCCCCGCGATGGCGGCCAGATAGATGATCGCGCCCCAGCCGAGCCCTTTCCACAAGCCGACCAGCGTCTGGAACCCCCAAGCGATCTCGCTGTTGCCCAGGAAGTTGAACGGCCGCGCCAGCCATTCCAGCTTGATCAACACGTTGTTGACCACGCCGTCCGAGACTGCGAAAAAAACGTAGAACACGGAGTACACGAGCACCCAGCTGATGAAGTTCGGCAGCGTCGTCGTCACCTGCACCCATTTTCGCAGCAGCTTGCCCCTCATCTCGTTCAGCAGAATCGCGAACGCGACATACAAGGGCGACACCAAAATGCCGAGAAAACTGAGCGCGAGCGAGTTTTTCAGCACCCGAGCCAGATCCATCTCCTGCTCCGTAAAAGCGATCCTCAAATATTTCAGCCCGACGAACTCGGACCGGTTCAGCGGAATGCCCGGCTTGTAATCGAAAAAGCCGTACACCCAGCCGAAGAGCGGGACGTAGTAAAAAACGAACACCACCGCTATGAACGGAAGCGCCAGCAGCAGAAGGGTCCAGCCCTGCTTCCTTTTCACGCTTCCGGCTCCCGTTCGCCCCGCCGCCATTGCCTTCAAGTCCACTCTCCTCCTCACAACCCCTTGTCTGTCTTGCAAAGCCATCATAAAAGCAAAAAGCATGCAGCTAAATGACCGCAGCTCCGAAAATCATGTCCGTTTTTCGGAGCCGCTGCATCGTCGGCTGGCATGCCATGCGAAAGTGTTCTTATTTACGGATTTGTTTGCTTGTCTTCAGGTGTTGCGGTCGGGATGCGGATCTCGACAGTCGTGCCGCCGGACGCGGCACGGGAGATCGAGAGGCCGGACGATCCCGGGAAGTTCAGGCGAATCCGGCGGTGCACGTTGTTAAGGCCGATGCCGAACGCCGAGGACCCGGATGCGTCGGATGCGTCGGACGCGTCGGACGCCTCTACTCCCGGCTTGTCACCCGCCATCCACCGCCGCAGATCTTCCAATTTCTCGTCGGTCATGCCCTGTCCGTCGTCGACGACGCGGACGAGCAGGTCGGCGTCGACGCGTTCCGCTGCGATACGTATCGTTCCCGTGTAGCCCGTTTTCTCGAAGCCGTGAAGCACCGCATTCTCCAGCAGCGGCTGCAGGAAAAACCGCGGCACGACGCAGTCTGCCGCCCCCCTCGGCCACCTCGAATCGGATCTCGATGCCTTCGCCGTACCGGTAGTTCAAGATCGTGACGTAGTTTTCGGCGTACGCAAGCTCCTCCTTCAGCGCGCACAAAGGAGCCGTGCTTTTGAAGATGGGCCGCAGCAGGCTGCTCAAGGCCGTGATGCTCTTCGTAATGTTGTCCGCCCCGCCGACGACGGACATCCACTTGATCGTGTTCAAGGTGTTAAAAAGAAAGTGGGGGTTGATCTGCGCCTGCAGCATCTGGATCTCCGTTCTGGTCTTCTCCTTCTCCGTCTCCCGATTCTGCTCGATGAGCTGCCTGATCCCGCCCGACATCCGATTGAAGCCTCCGCTGAGCCGGCCGAATTCGTTCGTGTCGCGGTCGTCCAGCGCGATGTCGAGCTGCCCCTTCTCGACCTTTCCCATCGCCTCCATCAAGTTCCGCATCGGCCGCATGATCTTGCGGATCCAGAGCGCGGAGGCGACGAGCGCGGCGATGAAGCACACGCCCACGATCCAGAACAGCTGGTATCTCAGCTTCAGGATGTCCCCGATCAGCTCGTGAATCGGCACTTCCTTGACCATCGTCCAATCCGTGGACGGAATGCGGTAATAGACGATTTGCTCGTTGTTCCCTTTGACGCTGCCGCTCTCCGTGCCGCCCGGAATCCGGCCGCAGGCATCGCTGCCCGCGCCAAGCAGCGTTTTGTTCGCATGCGAGACGATCACGCCGGCAGCGTCGCACAGATAGATTTGTCCGTTCAGCCTGGATCGCAGGTTGTTGTACAGGGAAAACAGCTTCTCTTCCTTGACGTTCATGATCAGGATCGCGGTCGGGAGCGATTGATAGAGCGACTTGACGGAGCGCGCCGCCGTGACGAGGCTTCTGTCGCCGGCTGTCCCGGCCGCGGGCTCGGAAGGCTCGCCGAAGTCCGCCTGCCGGTTCGCGCCCGACCAGACGATCTGGGGATACGTCTTTTGCAGGCCCGCATTCAGCGATTCCCGGTACAGATCGGTTGCGTAGAAGCTGGCCCGCTTCGTATCGTCGCGGAGCAGCGCGGTCTTCTGCCCGGCGACGCCGATCGCCCTGCCGTCCTCCGCATACAGGTAGATGGAGTCCAAATATTCGTAGGTTTGCAGGTAAGCGTCCATCTCCGCCATCAGCTCGCGGTGCAATTCGATCTGGCTCGGAATCTCCTTCAGCTCGTTGTCCAGAAACTGCTGAATCTTCGGGTCGATCAGCAGCTGCTTCGTCATCTTGTCGATCTCTTCGCGGAACTCGTTGACCGAATCGCCCGCCTGCAAAAAGTACTGCATCGACGATTCGTTCGTCTTCCGTTCAAGAATGCCAAGCACGCCGAAATAAGTCAGCAGGGCGCTGACGATCAGGGCGATCAATGTGATCAGGAGAAAGGACAGCCGAAGCTCGAACTTCAGACTGCGGCTCTTGACGTTCGGCGCGATGCCGTCATGCGTCTTCAAGCCGATCCTCCTCCGCCGCGCCTCCGTCCCATTGCTTGCGGTATTCGCGCGGGCTCAGTCCGCACACCTTTTTAAAGGCCCGGCTAAAATGGCTCGTGTTGACGAATCCGACCCGTTCCCCGATCTCGTAGGCTTTTAGATTCGTATGCAAAAACAGCTCTCTCGCCCGTTCCACGCGGTAATGCAGCAGATAATCCCCGAAGTTTTGGTTCATCTCTTTTTTTGAACAGCGTGCTGAAATAATTCGCGTTCATCGACACCGTATCGGCGACCTGCTGCAAGGATAGATCCTGCGCGTAGCGGGACTCGATATAACGGAGGGCGCGGGTGATCGGACCGCTCGTGCGCTTCTGGGCGGCCAGCGCCCCGACGGATTCCCGCGCGTAGGCTTCGAGCAGGTCGATCATCTCGTCCAGCGTCCCCGCATCGACGAGCCGCTGCGCGTAAGCGGAGCAAAGCGAGGTCATCTCCTCGCCCGCCAAGCGCAGCGTCAATACCGGCGCGTGCAGCCATTGCATGAACGTATGCAGCGTGTCGCCCCTGGTACGGTAGTCGCCCCGCGCGACGAACGCGTCGATCTTCCCGGCCATGTCCGAACGGAGCTGCGGGCTTGCCGGCTCCCAGGCGTCGGCCAGCCTGAGCAGCCTTTCCCGCGCGATTGCCGGCAGGCTCGTCCCGCCGCCGGCGCCGGCGAAGTAGTCGCGCCCCGTCCCTTCCGCGAAGCTTCGCTCCAGCGCTTGGAGGCTCTCCCGGTACAGCCGCTTGAGATGCCGGTAGCCGTTCTGCCTGCCGCTGATCCCGAACGTAATCGGCACGTTGAAGTACGTCAGCATCGCGCGGCGAATTTGCCCGGTCATGCGGTTTAGCGTCTCCCCCGCGTCTCGCTCGCCGATCGCTTCGGGATGGCTGAACAACAAGACATACCGTGTGTCCGTGTCCTGGAACGCTTCGCAGCGCCCGTGCACGTTGATGACCTCGTGCAGCACGTTCATGAGCGACAGCCGGACCAGTTGGCCGTTGTCGTCGCCGAACTTTTCCCGCAAGGTTCCGAACGACGCGATCTCCATCGTGCAGACGGTCACGTTTCGCGGACTCAGGTTAAGCTCCAGCTCGACGGCCTTGCGGCCGAACGCTTCTTCGTCATACTTGCTTGCGAATAAATAATCCTTTAACAGCGTTTCCTTCATGACCGCCAGATCCGCGCCGGACGCGATCGCCCTGCGGGAGGCTTCCGGGAACGCGGAGGCCAGCTCGTCCTTGATTCTGGCCAGCATCGCCTCCATCTCTTCGGGAGTCATGCTGTGCTTCACGATATAACCGCTGACGCCGAGCGACATCGCCTGCTTGGCCAGCTCGAACTCTTCCAGGCAGGTCAGGATCAGCAGTCTGGTCTTCGGATTGACGCCGCGAATTTTCGAGAGCAGCTCGATGCCGCCCATGACCGGCATTTTCAGGTCCGTCACGACCACTTCGGGCTGCAGCTTCTCATAAGCCTGCCAGGCATCCGCGCCGTTGGGAACGTCGGCTACGACCTCCATATCAAAGCGGCGCCAGTCGACCGCATTTTTTAAGCCGAGCCTCACCAGCATTTCGTCTTCCGCAAGCAGAACGCGATAAATGGCTTCTCTCCCCTTCGTTGAAACCGTTTACTTTTAAGCAACAGCGTACAGTAAGATCGCCTGTTAATCAATAAACTTGTCTACAACGCTCGCCGACATGGCTCAGCCTGCACGACAAAAAGCTCCCCATTGCCTGGAGAGCGATTTCCCGCGTTTGCACGTTCTGATTTAATCTTCTTTAATCTTCAATCCTTGACGTCCCCTGCGTTCATCCTTCAACCGGCGGATCGACATGGAGATCATGATCGGGCGCAGTCAGTGCCCATCTCGTAAAAGTAACTTCAAAACCCTCCCGGGTCGGCGAACATGCGAAAGGGCCTGCCCGGTTACCCGTCGGATATGGAAACCTTGCGACGCGAATGGTCCGCCAGGCATGCTTATCGCTTCGCGCCCGGATAATGACGGCATCCTTAAGGATCGACGCGCGTACGGTAACTTCTTCGCCTGCCCATTCAGGCACGGCTGCAAGCGACCAGTCCGAATAACCGTCCGTGACCACCGTTGCCAGCTGAGGAATGCCGTCGTTGATTTCAATGCCTGCTTTAATCCATTGCCCCGGACCGTGGTATAACAGCACGCCTGCCTGATCGTACAGCTCCGTAAAGGAATGGAGTCGAAAACTCACCTCGATCGCCGTCTCAGGATCCCAATGCGCAAGCAATGCCGGCCCGTCTTCATATTCAAATCCATACAAAGTCTTCTTCCAAAAATCCCTCCCCTTCTCGGGCGACACCTTCAAAAATCCGCCTTCCTCCCGGAAGCTGTGCGGAGGATTAAGCCACGCGCCTGCTTGCCATTCCATCCGTTTGCTCGGTGGCGTCATCTATGCGCCTCCTTTCTTCATTAAAGCGTCCGGACATTCGCCAACCGGTTAACGAACCGGCTCGTAACGGAGCGCCATGACGCCGGAGCGGAAGGGCCTGGTCTCGATCAGCTTCAGGTTCAATCGCTCATGGATGCCCCCCCAATAATCGGGGACCGCGCCCGGCAACGATGGGCTGCACCAGAAAGTGATACTCGTCCACCAGCCCCAGCTCCGCCAGCGTGGAACCGAGGCCGGGACCGCCGTTCACGAGCAGGCGCTTCCCTGCTGCCGTCAGCTTCGGCACTTCCTCGGAGACTAGCCCCTTCAGCAAAAAAGAATTCTGCCAGGACAAGCGATCCAACGTCCGGGAGAAAACGTATTTGGGCGTCTCGTCGAGCTTGCGCGCGAAGTCGACCATGTATGCGGGGCCCTCGCCGCTACGGGCAATGGGCGGCCAAGATCGCTCCATCAGCTGGTAAACCTCGCGTCCGTAAAGCCCGCCATCGGTCCGGTCCATCAGTTCCTCCGTATACCGGTGAAGCTCCTCGTCGGCCACCACCTGCGTATGATCGCAACAGCCGTCCAGCGTCACATTCATCATCAGTATGATACGTCCCATTATGCAGCCTCCTTTATGTCTGCATTGTATCATTCAGGCGCAAGCCCGGTTTCTCATGGATTGCTAACGTGCGCAGCGCGGGCAAATGCTAACCTGCAAAAGTTCATCGCGCAAGGCATAGATGGAGGGTTTTGGCGCTCTATCGTGCAAAAGTGCGTCATTCAAGGCAGGGATGGGGAGTTCTGGCGTTCTATCGTGCAAAAGCGCGCGATAGACCGTCTCTTTTGGCGAGAAGACGGGGGGTTTCGGTAAAAAAAGCTGCACTTTTGCGCGATAGATGGTGCGACGAACGGGCGCGGCTCTCGATCGTGCATTTTTGCGCGATAGCCCTTTATGAGCCACTTCACTTTTAATCGATTGACGATTTAAGCCGTGCCGTGCGGGATCGAATATTTTGCTTATGCAGCAAACCTTCGTCTCAATCGGCCGTGAATGCCAGCCCCGTCATCGACTCGGCAACGCTCCAAAGCCGCTTGGCCGACTTTCCATCCACGGCGTACGCGTCGACGCCGGGACGAGGAGCGTCGTTCGACGCGCCGGCGTCGATCAGCTCGGCGATATCGCCGTTTTCGCAGTAGACGCCGCCCTTGCCGCGCAGCATCTCGCTCGCAGCGCACCAGACGATCGTGGCCGCCCCTTCCGGAATCGTCTTCCGTTCGTCATTGTATGAGGCGAACGTTCTTTGTCCGCGCTCGTTCAGCGCACCCATTCCCCGCATCTCGTCATCGGTCAGATACTGGGACAAATTCGTGACGATCGATCCCGGATGAACGGCGAAGGCGCTTATGCCACACTCGCGTCCGCGCCGGTCAAGCTCCACCGCGAACAATGAGGCCGCCGTCTTGGACTGTCCGTATGCGGCCCACTTTTCGTAACCGCCCTTGCGATAGTCGATATCTTCCCAGCGAATGTCGCCCAGCCGATAGCCGCGCGAGGAAACGATGACGACTCGGGCCTCTCCGGCCGCCTTAAGCGCCGGCCAAAGTCTGGCCGTCAGCCGGAAAGGGCCGAGGAAATTCGTCGAGAACTGCAGCTCGTGTCCCGCCGCGTCTCGTTCGAGCGGAATGGCCATGATGCCTGCGCTGTGCACAAGCATATGGAGCGGGCGAGCCGAATCCAGAAATTGTCGCGCGAACGCATCGATAGACGCCGGATCGGCTAGATCCAGCTCGGCAGCTTCCGCACCCGGTATGCTTGCGGCCGCCTCCGCAGCCTTTTGCAGCGATCTTGCCGGTAATATCACTTTGGCGCCGGCCTCCGCCAGCCGCCTGGACGTCTCCAAACCGAGGCCCGAATGTCCGCCGGTAACGATCGCGATCTTCCCCGTCAAGTCTGTATGGGCGAGAATCTCGGCCGCCGTCGTGCGGGGACCGTAGCCTGTCGATAGCGGAGCTTGGGGCGTTAAAATAGTCATTGATTATCGTCCTTTCGTCGTTCCATCCTTAATGTCTTGGAAATGCTTGAGCTTGTACTTAATGACCTCAAGCGTCTCCGATAATTGTCTGGCCTGCTCTTCGACGCGTACGCGGTGCTTGTCCAGGAGATCGAAGCAGGCCGTCTCGTCATTACGGTTGTACGCCTCCACATACGTCTGGATCTCCTTCAGAGGCATCGAAGTATTGCGCAAGTAAAGCAGGAATCGGATCCGGCCGAGATCCTCTTCCGAATAACGGCGTACGCCGCCGGGCCCTCTTTCCGGCGATCGCAGCAGCCCTTTTTTCTCGTAAAAACGCAAGGTATCCGGAGCAAGCCCGGTCTCCTGCGATATTTCGGCAATCGTATATTGTCGCGACATCGATGGTATCCTTTCTAAAGTCAAGCGTGATCATGATCACCACCAGCATACCCGCTGGAGTACGCTCCAAGTCAAGCGGCTGCGTTGGGATTCTTTTTCGGGCATGGAGACGAAAAAGCCGCGTGCGGATTTTGTTTTGCGCATGAGCGTTTAGAGAACGGACTGAGGCGCCGTTATTCTTTTTCATATGGCTATTCGCAGCTCGCTCGCGGACTCAGATGACGTTATTGCGGGATGGTCGGCCTTTTTTTAGCCTTGAGTCGGAGCCATAACGTCCCTCCAGTCCGCAAAGACCGTCATTGGGCCGGTTTTTACGAAATTAGCGTCTCCTGAGTCCGATGCTATCTGCCGGCTTGCATTCAACTGCTACCCGCGGTTCTCCATTTCGCCAACCCGCTTTCCTTACCGCCTATTATCGCCGCAAGATTCGCAAGTGAAGCTGTCTTTTGTCCGGATTTACATATTCCTCTAGATGAAAAAACGAGCCTCCCCGCCTTACAGCGAGGAAGCCCGTCCAGTCCGTGAATCGTTATGGTGTACGTAAAGCGATTGCGCGTGTCAGCGCTTCGACGGTCTCGGCTCTCGTCGCATTCGCATGCGGACGGAACGCGCCGTCCTGGTAGCCGATGAACAAGCCCTTTTCCGCCGCGGCCGCAACCGACGGCAGCGCCCAATCGGCGATTGTCGCGCGATCGGTAAAGGCAGCGTTCTTGCCGCCGCCGGCGATCGGCTGCAGCTTCAGCGCCCGCGCCGTCATGACGGCCATCTGCTCGCGCGTAATCGGATCGTCCGGCCGGAAATTGCGGTCTTCATAGCCGTCGACGATGCCGGCCGCATGGGCCGCGACGATGGCGTCGCGCGCCCAGTGATTCGCCGTGTCGCCGAAGGCGCCGGCCTTCGCGTCCGTTCCCGCGATGCCGAAGGCGCGTACGATCAGCTGCACGAACTCCGCCCGCGTCACTTTGGCATTCGGACGGAACGTGCCGTTCGGATAGCCTTTGACGTAGCCTTGACCGACCATCGTCAGAATGCTCGCTTCCGCCCAATGGCCAGAGATGTCGCTAAGCGCGGGCAGCTGCTGACCGGAAGGAAGCGCTCCGGGCGCCGTCAGTACGGCGAACTTGGTAAAATGATTCGTCTCGCCGCTGACCGTGCCGCGATTCCAGTCGATCGAAGCGTTGTTGAGCGGCACCCACTCGCCCGTCACCTCGTTCAGCCAATAGACGCCGACTTTGTCAGTCTTGGCGTCCAGTCTGGCGTTGTCGAACGGCAGCGTGATCGTGACCGGCTTCAGGAAGATGCCGGGCGCCGACTTCGCGATGTCGTATACGCGGCTTACGCGGCGCGGCGCATCGGGCAGCTTGCCGGCGGCATCCTCCGTCAGCGCCGCGATGTAGGCGCGGAACGCTCCGGGAAAGACGTCTGCCGGGAAGCGAATCGAGGCGCCGGCGCCGGAGATCGTCCCTCCGACGGAAGGATCGATGCGCCAGCCGGCTTGTTCCGACGGTTGGTTCGGCTGGGCCGGTTGGCCCGTGCCGTCGTCGTTGCCGCCGTCAGGGCCACTATTGCTGCCGCCATTTTCGCCGCCGTCGTTGCCGCCATTATTACCGCCATTATTACCGCCATTATTACCGCCATTATTACCGCCGTTATTACCGCCATTGTTGCCTCCGTTGTTGCCGCCATTGTTGCCCCCGTCGTTGCCGCCGGACTTCGCAAGCTTCAGCACGTTGACGAGGAACGTCCGCGTTTGCTTGACGATGCCCTTGGAGACGGTCGCCGTCAGCGTCACGGCGGCGTCGCCCGCTTCGAACGACGGACGCGTCACCTTCCCGGTCGCCGCGTCGATGATCTGCGGCGCGTCGGACGACCAGACGATCGTCGTCCCGTTCGCGCTCGCGGTCGGCAGCACGACGTTGTTCGTCGTACCGGTCGGCCCCTCGCCCGCTGCATAACCGATGGCAAGCGCGCCGAGATCGTTCATCACCGCCTCCAGATCGGTCATGTGTCCGGCCGTCTCAGCGAGCTTTGGCACGTTGACAAGGAATGTCCTCGTTTGCTTGACGATGCCTTTGGAGACGGTCGCCGTCAGCGTCACGGCCGCGTCGCCCGCTTCGAACGTCGGCCGGGTCACCTTCCCGGTCGCCGCATCGATGATCTGTGGCTTGTCGGACGACCATTCGACGTCGGTTCCGTTCGCGCTCGCGGTCGGCAGCACGAGGTTCTTAGTCGCGCCGGACGGTCCTTCGCCCTCCGCGTAGCCGATGGAGAGCGTGCCCAGATCGGCCGTCACCGCGTCCAGATCGGTCATCGCGACGACGCTGCGCTGGTCGATGTCGAAGACGCCGTAGTCCGTCCACGCATATTGCTCGTTCACCCGATAGCTCGCCGCTACGACCGCCTGCCCTTGCCGCAAGCCCTTCAGATCGCCGCCGGCGATCTCCGCATATTGCCCGCCCGAGAGAATGCGCCACTCGACCGAGTCGTCCGGCAGCCGCACCGCCTTGCCTGCGCCGTCGTAGGCGTACAGACGCAGCGGCTGGCTGGCGCCCGAGCGCATCTCGCGCTGCATGCCGATGACGACCTTCTCGATGCGGCCGACGGCCGGGTTGACGATCCGCTCGACGTACGTGTTGTCCAGACCGAATGCGTCGGATGCCGCGATCTCGACATCGAACGCCTGCTCGTCCGGCAGCGGAAGCCTGTAGGCGAAGCGTCCCGTATCGTCCACCTCGGCCGGGTAGCCGTTCACCGTCACGACGGCGCCGATATCGGTCTGGCCCGTGAGTTCGACCTGGCCGTCCGGGAACGCCGGCTCGTCGACCGCCAGCATCGGCCCGTTCTTCTTCACGACGACCCGATACGTCTTCTCGTCGGCGTCGCCGTCTTCGTCGTACGCGGCGACTTCGATCTCGTTCGTGCCTTCCTTGAGCACGACGTTCGTCGTCCACGCCATGCCCGTATATACGTCAGGCTCGGCGTAGGGATCGTACATGGACGGATTCACCCGAACCTCCGTACGGACCGCCCCGTCGCTCGTAAAGCTGAGCGTCACGTCCCCCGTGCTGCTGCGGAAGTACGGCAAGCCATCCGCATCGCGGTCCATTCGCACGACGCCGCTCGCCGGATCGACCGGCTGCACCTTGACGTCGAACGCAGGCGGATCGGGTACCGGCAGCTTCAGCTCGACCGGCGACGACCATTCGCCGAAATATTGCTCCGGCTGCGCTTCGGTCACATTTGCGATAACCGAGACATCGTAAGCTACGCCTTCGGCGAAGCCATCCGCTTCGACGTCCTCATACCGCGCCGGCTGACCCGAGGACGGCACCGGGTGCTCGAAGAGCACGACAGGCGCCTCGTCATCCGCCGGTTTCCCGTAGATCGTATACGAGCGAACGTCGTCCGCTTCGACTTTGTCCCAGCCGATGCGCTTCTTGCCGGCGCCGGCGTCGACCGCCACCACGGCTTTCGCTTCCAGATCCTGCTCGACGACGCCGTATACGGCGATGTCGAACGATTTTCCGGCAGGAAGTCCGTACAGCGTCGTTTCATACACGCTGCCGTTGGTTTCGTCGCTCGCGACGGGCTCGCCGTAATACGGGATCGCATACGTCGCGCCGTCCGTATCCTTCAGCCGGATGACGTATTCCGATATGCCAGCGATCGGAGACCAGACTGCCGCGTATTGGCCCAGTTTAAGCGGATCGTCCACGAAAGCCCAATCGGCCGCCGGATAACCGTCGTAAGGATCCTTCGCCGTGCCGTCGGGTACTTCGCTCACCGCCTGCACGACGATCCGGTACGTCTCCGGCGTCCAGCCTCTGATCTCGGCCGCGTACCTGTCCCTCCCTTCCTCGAAAGGCACGAACGTCCAGTTCGAGCCCTCCGCCGGCTTTCCTTCCGCGTCTACCGTGAAGATGTAGTAGCCGGCCAGATGGTCGCCAGCCGAGGCGTCCCATTCGACCTTCAGCGCGCCGCGGCCGATCGCCTTGGCCGTCACGTTGCCCGGCGCGGTCGGCACCTTCGGGTTCGTCACGGCGAACGGCGCGGAATCGCGGAAGCTGTTCTGCAAAAGCGCGCCGCTCCCGTCGTACTGCTTCAGCACCGCGACGATCTTGTAGGCGCCGCTCGCGATGCTCTCCGGCAGCTTCGGACGAAGCGTCGCCTCGTCGTCCGCGATCGTCGCGTCCGCGGCGATGCGCGTCAGGAACGGCTTCGCGGCATCGACGCTTTGCAGATACAGATCGACCTTGGTCCGCCCGTCCGCCGGCGTCCGCGTAAGCTTCAGATCGACCGCCGTCTCTCCGCCGTCCTGCGCCGCTTGAATCGTCTCGATCTCCGGCGTCGGGGCGGCGTCGAACGCTTCGACTTCCGCCGGCAGGCTGCTCGTCAGCGTCCACGTCCCGGCTTTGCTCCGCTCGGCGGGCACCGTGACCGCGATATAGCTTTGAACCTCGCCGGTGTCCGGATCGGTGTATTCGCTGCGGTACACGTTCGCCCCGTCGCCTTCCTCGACCAGCCGAACCTCCTCGCCGTCGGGATCGGTCAGCTTCAGGACGATGTCGCGGTCTTTCGCGTACTTCGCTTGAACGAGCAGCGCTTCCCCGCCCGCGGATTCGAATGCGGTCGCCGTCTTCGCGGCCAGCGACCTTACGGCGCCGGCTGCCGTCTTGACCGGAAGCTGCTTCAGATTGGTGCCGATCGCCAGCCGGTCAGGATCCGCCTCGCCTGAAGCCGACAGCGCCGAGAGGGCCGACACCGCCGAGAAGCCTTTCTGATCCGGATTGAAAAATTGCAATTGCTGGGTGCTCCACGTATAGCGCACGCCGACCGGGATCGTATTCAGCGCCTTGGCGTACGCCTGAACGAAGTTCGTGTTCAGCGCCGCGGACGCGTCCGCGAGCTTCAGCCCCGGGAAGATCGGCGAGTACGGCGGCAGCTGGACGGAACCCCGGACATAACCGCCGAAGTAAAATTGCGACGACTCGTTGTTGTAGCTGAGCTCGACCGATGCCTGGCCGACGATGACGTCGAGCAGCGTGATGCGCCCGCCGATCAGCGCGCCGGACACCGGATAGAACATGATCTTGCCCGTCATGTCCGCGATCGGGAAGAAGTACAGATTCGCCGTCCCGCTCAAGGAAGCTTCCCGCGCCCCGATGGACAGCTTGACGTTGGACGCGCTGAGCGCCCGCTTGCCGAGCAGGACAGGCGACACCGTATCGGTCACGCCGAACCAGAAGCTGCCGCCGAAGTCGGGATAGATGCCCTTGGCGATGCTGTCGCGGATCGTGTGCAGCCCTTTGATCTCCCCGCCGAGCTGATTGATCGTCAGCGGAATGTTCGGGATATTGATGAAGCCGACATTGTCCGCGTACTCGGCCATGAATTCGTCCGGGAACACGATCGTTCCGCCTTCCGGCGTCGGTACGGTAAAGATGCCGAATTTGCCCTGAATCCGCGAGCTGCGGTTGAAGCTGCCACCCGATCCGGTCGGGACGGACTCCAGGTTCGGCAGACTCAGCTTGGCGTAGATGCTGTACAGATTCTGGATCGAATCGATGCGCAGCCGCCCCTCGACCCCGCCGGTTTGGCCGGGCTTCAGACTGTCCATCGTGACGAACGGACCGATCTTCATCTGCGGCAGCCCGACGCCCGCTTCCAGCGCGAACTTGATCTGCCCGTCCTCGTAGACGCGGAATTGATCGACCGCCACCTCCGCATACAGCAGCTTGCTTAATGCGGCGTTGTCGCTGGCCCCGAAAAGCGGTACAGCGTCTTCATGATCGACAAAATGTCGAGCGAGCCTTTGAATTCGGCCGCGTATTTTTTTGGCGTCCGGATCGTAGACGACCTTGACCTGCTTGATGCCGAGCACGTACGGTCCGACGATCGCCTGCGCGTCGTCGCTGAACCCGAATACGTTCGGGTTTTTGATTTTCATATCGTTGACGTTAAAGGTGAAGGCCTTCTGCCAGATCAGCGGCGAATTCGGAATCTTCGTCAGCTGCTTCAGGTAGATGCGGCTCTGGTCGTTGCCGCTGACGACCGCTTGGGTCGCCCTGTCGTACACGAGGCCGTTGTCCTCGTATTCGTACGTAACCGGCTTGACGACGATCTCGCCGGGCATGTCCGCGTCGAACTCGGACACGGTCAGCTTCAGCACGTTGCCGAGCGATACCGCTTGCGACGGATGAGGCACGACCGAATACGTGCCGTCGCCCATGTCCTGGATGTTGCCCTGGATGCGGAGCACTTCCTCCTCGCCCGCCGGGACGGACGGCAGCGCGCCGCCTTTGGCGTAATAAATCTTGTTCGTCCGCAGCGTATACTGCCCGCCGATGTCCGTGCGCGTCTTGAGCGTATCCTTCTTCGTGATCAGGAGCGTGCCGTACCCGCGCTTCATGACCGAGATGTCGTCGGTGATGCGGATCGCGTCGGGACGGTACATGCCCTTGCTCAGATCGTGCTCCACGCCGATGCCGTAAGCGCCGAGCGGCAGTTGCGGAAGCATGACCGACAGCTGGCTGTCGCTCTCGACGGTGACATACTTCGATTCGATGTTCGTCCGCTGGCCGTTAGCAGCCTGAATGTACACATGCCAGCGGTCCGGAGCGTCCTTGAGAAAATTCAGGTTGCTGCCGTAGAGGACGACCTTGCGGAACGCTTCCTTCTCGTACATGCGGTTCGGCGCGACGGCCGTGAACTGGATATCGGGCGGCTGCCGGAAGTCGTTCAGCACGACGATATGCGCCGTCTCTTCCCGCGTCTTCACGCCGGGCGCGTCGGGATCGCCTACCGTCACGCGCACCTTGAAGGCATAGACGTTGACCGCATCCGCGCCGGTCGCGACGAACCGCCAGCGGAAGGAGAGCCGCTCGCCCTTGGCGACCGCCGGGATATAGGCGACCCGCTCGCTGCCTCCGGTCAACTGGGCGCTGCCCGGGTATACGATCTCGACGCGGACGTCTTTCTGCGCGACCGACTTTGCGAGATTGTTCGCAAGCTCCGCGGACAGCTCGAACGAAGCTTGGCCGCCGGTCTCCGCCGTCACCTTCTGCGGCGCCGAGACGGTCACCGCCATATTGTCGAGCAGCGTCTGCCGCTGCTTCATCTCGCCCATGCCGACCAGGGTCGAAAACGACGCGGAAGCGCCGCCTTCCAGGGACGCTTCGTCCCAATAGACGGCAACCGCGCTGTCCGCCGTTCCGTAAAGCCCCCCCGTCCGCCGTATAATCGGTCCACTGGTTCCAGTCGTATTTCCATTTCGTCGCCGACAGGCCGTTCCAGTGACCGAAAATGACGCGGCTGGGCTTCTTCTCGCCGAAGCCGTACAAGGTGCCGTAGGCGACGACCTGCGGATCGTCGACGTCGTCCATCGCCTGCCAGTACAGCGGCACCTCGGCAGGACCGAATTCGCGTTCGCCGATGACGGGCGTCAGCTCGCCCGGCGCCATCAGCAGCGGCCCGTCGTTGTCGCCGGCCTTGACGTCGAGCAGAATCCGCGTCCCGAGCTTGACGCTCTTGCCGGACTTGTTGTCCACCCGGTACGACAGCCGCGCATTGCCCGCCGGCAGCGTCTTGTCGCCCTGCGGCACGAGCTCGACCGTCTGGCGGATGTCGACGCCCCGGTATCGCCATACCGACACGATCCGGTCGCCTTCGACGACGGGCTCCTGCACGAAATAGCCGTACGGCGCCGATTCCGGGCCGTACGCATGTCCGTAGATCGCTTCCTCGCCGTCGATCCGGAAGCTCGTGAACGACGTCTCCGGCATCTCCGGATTGTAGACGAGCGGCCGATCCTCGTCGCCGGAACGTACCGGATCGCCGCCGGTCGTCCCCACGCCGATCCGCCCGTTCGCCTCGTTCACGCTGATGCGAAGCACATCGTCCGAGAGCTGGGGCCGGCCTGCGGCCAGCGTCCATCCCGGCGCCAGGCCCGAGACCGCCACCGCGACCGCGATTGCCGCCGCAAGCCGTTTTTATCCATCGCATGCGCATTGACCCGTTCTCTCCCTTTTTCTACTGCACATTGATCTGTCCGACGAAGGTTCGCCGTTCCCGGTCCTGGACGAAGAAGGTGTACCAGCCCGCTTCGTCAAGCGTAAGCGTCCGGCCCGCGATCGGCGTACCGCCGCTCTTGAAGGCGCCCGCAGCGTGCTTGCCGGGCAGATACTTGAAGACCAGGTCGTCGCTCTCCTGCCCGGCAATGTCGAAGCGCAGCGTTCCCCGCGATATCGCGATGTCGCCGCGCAGCCGAATCTGGTTGACGAACAAGCTGATCCCGTTCATTTCCATAACCGACACGCTCCGAATGGCGCGCGCGGCGTTGCCTGCGCTGTCGGCGACCGTATAGACGATCTCGTAGTAACCGCCTTTGTACACGTCGACCTGACTGGACACGCCGACCTTCGCGGTCAAGTCGCCGTCCCGGTTGTCGACGGCCGTATAGCCGGGCTCGTCGAACGTGAACGGCAGCCCCTGATAGACCGGATAGGTGAGCGGTCCGGCGAGCGTCAGCGCCGGCGGTTCCTTGTCGATATTGGCGACGGCGGCTTTGTACTCGCGAACGACGCCGTTGACGTCTTTGACGAGAAAGACGAATTCGCCGTTGTCCGCAAACATGTAGGACGCGCTCCCCCCCGTTATTGATCACCGCGAATCCGTCCGGCAACTGTACGGACGCCGTCACCGGCTTATTGGTCAGCGCCGTCGTGCTGTAGGAGACGGATACGGCTGGCGCGGTACTGTCGATCCACGTCACGACCGCCTTGCGGTTGTTTTCGCTCACGTAGCCCCGAAGGGCGCTGCCCGCCAGGTCCTCGACCTCGAACACATGCTCGCCGTTCGCCGCGAACGTGTAGGACAGCCAGCCGTTACGATAGGCGATGCCGTCGCCGACGCCCGGCTTGACCCGCTTGCCCACGTACAGATAGGCCGTCACTTCGCCCGCGGTCGGCTGGCTGTTCGTATAGATGGCCGCTCCGCCTCCGGCCAGCGGGCCAAAGCCGGTCTTGTCGATCTGTCCGACGGACACCCGAATCGTCTCCGTCTCTCCGCCGTCCGGCTGAATCTGAATCGAAAGCGGCGAGCCAAACGGCGTAGCGTTTTTTATCGTCAGCGTATGCGACGTATCCGCAACGGCGGGATCGACCCCGTCTGCATTCAGGACTTTAACCGGCACGCCCGTCGTCAGCGTCAGCACGACATCCTGATTGGTCATCTCCGTCGTGCTGAAGCTGGCCGACACGGCCGTGGCGGACACCGCAGGGCCGATGACGAATGACTGCGCGTAAGGCTCGCCTGCTGCCTTTCCTTCCGCATCCAGCGGCTGCGCGCGCAGCAGGTACTCGCCGTCCGCCCCGGCCAGCACGATCTCCTGCCCGCTCGGCACGTTTTTCCAATCCTGAACGACGTCGCCGCCGGCCTTCTCGATCCGGTAGCGCACGTCGCCCTCGGCGGCGAGCAAGCCCGCCGCATGCGTGTAAAGCCGCACTTTGTGCTCCGGCGCCGAGGCCAGACGTCCCTGCGCGTCGACGCGGTCGACATAGGTCGCCTTCAATTCCAGCGCGTCGCTGCCCCGGAGAACGTAATAAGAAGAGGAGGCTGCGACGATATTGGCTTTGTTGCCGGCCGCGAACGGATCTTTGTCATACGGAGGCTGCTTGTGGCGCTGCTCGACGCCTCTTACGTAGACGTAAAGGCGTAAGGCGGACCGGTCCGTAAAATAAGGCGTCGTGTCGATGCCCACCTGCGCCGTCCTGCCGCCGGCGGCCAAGGGCACGTCCGTCCATTTGGCGCCCATCGACTCGCATGCGCCCGGGCTGCGCGCGCAGAAGTCGAATTCGCTGACCATGTACTGCACGGCGCCAAGGCCCGTATTGTCGGCGACATGGGCTTCGACGACATAATCGCCGCGGGCGAGCGGCTGGTCCGCAAAGTCGATCGTGAGCGGCGTCGTATCCTTGATCAGCTTGACCGGCACGGGGTTGGTCGCGTTTTTATCGGTCAGAAAACGGTCGGCATCATAGTACACCTGCTGCCACATGAAGCCGCCCGTGACGGCGTCGACGGTTTTGACGTACAGATAGTGCGCCCCTTCGCCAAGCGCGGACGTGTCCCCGTTGGGCAGGACCGCCCAGTAGCCTTCGTATTGGCGCCCGTTCAGCGGGTTGGTCTCGACAGCCTGGTAGGTGTCGGAGAAAGGCTTGACCGGCAGGTTGTCCACCGGCAGCTTGGAACTGGTACTCCACAAGTAGCCGCTCGCAGTCAGATCGACGTCGGCATAGCCCTTGTAGCCGTTCACCGACTTCTGCCCCGTGCTGTACACAAACGCGGCGAGCCAGGTATACGCGTTTTTCGGCATCTCGTACGTTTGCCGCAAAAATTTGAAATCCGCGACCGCCGTGCGCAGGACGTCCGCGCGCATCGCCGGATCGACGCCGCCATCGGCCAGCATTTGAAGGTATCGGCCTCCCGCATCGCCGGAGCCCCCGCCGATTATATAGAAGGGATTCATCGTGACCCGGGATTCGACGAACCCGCCGGGGCCGGGATAAAAGAGCGTGTAGGGCCTCCAATTGCCGCCGCTGTCTCTCACCTCGATGTCCAAATCCGCCGCCTTGCCGCGCGCTTCCGGCGGTACCGGAATGTAGTTGCGCTCCGCCATCGTCGTCCAGTCGACCGACTTGCTGTACATGCCGGCGCTCAGCCTGTACTTGAACTCGAAGTCTTGCGGATCGAGCACGGCGTCCTTCACGTCGACGATGATCCGGTCGACGGACAAGCCGCTTGGCGGCTGGCCGCCGCGCTGAAGATCGGCCGGATTCGGCGTGATCGTCAGCGTCGGGTACTCGCGCTTGAACTGGGCGGCGGCCATGCCGGAGATGCCCGACAGGTCGATGACGGTCGTCGACTTGAGGACCGTCTGTCCGTTGTCCGGATTAAGCGCGTAGTACTTGATCGACCCGTATTGGCCGTCGAGCGCCAGCTTGCGATCGAGCGTGAGCGGTCCGCTTGGATCGGAAAGTCCCGGCTCGAAACGGAACACAAGCGTATGGTCGCCTTCCTGTCTCTTGATGACCGCTCGACTGCGTTCCCACCAGTTCAGGGCGCTGTCTTTATCGAAAACGTATAAGGCGCCTTCGGTGAAGCCTGCCAGCTTTTCTTTTACGGTAATCTTCCATTCCAGCCAGCCGTTCGGTCCTACCACGTAGCGATTCGCGTACGATTGGTAGACGACGCCTTTGTCGCTTGCCGTCATCTGCACGGCGACCGCCGTCAGCTTGGTCTGCTCGTCCGCCTGCGCGGCCGACGCGAACGCCGCCACGGCGATCCAGGCGACGGCCGCAAGCGCGATTCCCAGACGCCAGCCGCGAATAAAACGGCCGCCTGCCGCTGCCGATCGGACGGCTCCGCGCATGAAGCGGCGCGCAATGGCGCCCGGCAGCACGATTCTCTTGCGATTCATCTTTGTTTTCCCCTCCGCACGAATTAAACGCCGATCACCTGAAATGCCGATTCTCCCCTTCCGGCTTTCTATTCCGCCATGCTTAATTGTTAAGGCAAGAAGCGCGAATGACCAGTGACCGGCGTCATGATGACGAAATTTGTCAAAATGTCTCCGTTCTAGCACGCGCAGCGGTATAATAGGAACATCGAACGTGGAGGCGGAGGTTGTTCTTTCCTAATGATTCGCGTAGTCATCGCCGACGATCAGACGCTGATGCGGGACGGCCTGCAGACGATCATCGACCTGCAAAAAAGATATGCAAGTGGTCGGCGCCGCCGAAGACGGCGAGCAGGCATGCGCGCTCGTCCGCGAGCTGCGTCCCGACCTTGTGCTGATGGACATTCGCATGCCGCTGCGGGACGGTATCGAGAGCACCAAGACGATCAAGCGGGAGCATCCCGAGACGGCCGTGCTGATCTTGACCACCTTCGCCGAAGACGACTATATCGTCGATGCCCTGGCGAACGGCGCCTGCGGCTATATGCTGAAGGACCTGCCCGCGCTCAAGATCGTCGAGTCGATCCGCGACGCGGTCAAGGGCCAGCTCATGCTGCCCGCCTCCGTCGCCGCGAAGCTTGCGTCGCGGCTCGCCTTCCTGACGAAGGCGCCTGCCGACGTGCTCGATCCGAACCGGCTGCGCCAGGAGATGATCCGGTTCACCGACCGCGAGAAGAAGGTGATCCTCCTCATGCTGGAGGGCCGGAGCAACCGGGAGATGGCCGAATATCTGTTCATGAGCGAAGGCACGGTGAAGAACTACGTCAGCGTCATTTATCAGAAAATCGGCACGAACGATCGCGCCAAGGCGCTCCTGCTGCTGCAGGGCCTGATGCGGGAAGCGGAGCCGACGGGCGGCGGCGAGGATTAACCCGGAATAGAACGGCGGCGGCGGACAGACGGACCATGACCGAATCGATGACCGCCGTCACTGGTCACGCGACGAAAGAAGCGGCGATGATGGTGGTTGGGCGCGTTCGTATATCCGCGAGCCGGAATGGAGAATTCCATGTTGTTGTCGAAAACCAAACCGTATATCGTCATGCTGATCGTGCTGGCGATCACGATCGTTCCCCTCGTGCCGTTCGCGATCCTCGACCAGCGCGTCACGCCTTCGTACGCGGACGTTTATCCGGTCGGCGCGCAGCAGCAGCTTCGCGCCTATGCCGGCGACCTGCCGAACGACCGGCTTGATGCGGCGCCTTGGCGCAGCGCGTCGGACATCTGGCAGGAACTCCGCGGGCGCAAGACGACCGGCTACTTCTGGTATGCGCTGGCGCTGCCGGACAACCGGTGGCGCGACCCGTATTTGTTCGTTCAAGGACTGCTGCATTACGAGGTTTACCTCGGCGGCTCCGTCATTCTGGAACGCGGCATGCGGGAGCCGCACGAGCGCCGCTTCGTGCCGGGCTCCAGCCTGGGCCGCGCGCAGCTGCCGCTCGACGCGTCCGCCGATCGCACCTTATACATACGCGTATACAAGGACAACGAATTCGCAGGCGTAGGCGGCGTTTATATTCGCAGCTATGCCGATCAGCTTGCCGCGTTGTTCGGAGATTACGCCTATTTGATCGCGCTCGGCTTCGTCTCCGCGCTGATTGGCGTCGGAGCGCTCGTTTTTTTCTTTTCCCGCCGGGACCGGAGCTATCTCTACTTCGCCTTGTTCGCCCTCTACATCTCGTCGCTGTGCGTCGGACGGGCGTTCCCCCCTCCTGCAGCTGTTCGCGGACACGTATCTGTATCCCTACTACATGAACGCGATCGTGCCGCTTGGCGTCATGTGCTTTCTGCTTTTCTACGAATCCGTATTCGGTCCGGGCTATCGGAAAATCGTACGCCGGCTATGGCAGGCCATGCCGCCTTTCTTCGCCGCCTCGATCGGCGCCGCCTGGCTTTATCCCGCTGCCTATCCGGCGATAAACACGGTGTTTTTTGCGCTTATGCTGCCGGTCATCGCGATCGTGCTGGCGCATTCCGTCGCCCACTACCGCCGTCGGCGAAGCCCGGAAGCGCTCTGGTACCTGGCCGGCTTCTCCGCGCTCGGGCCCGTGCTGGCCGTCTATTTCCTGTCGGCCGTCGGCATCTGGTGGGTATGGCTGGATCGGTTGATTTTCGAGCAAAGCCGGTTCATGCACGCCTTTTTCGTGCTGCTGTTCTGCATGGGGATGGTGCTTCGGGAACGGGTGCGGGCGGTGTACGCCCAGGTCGAGCGGCACGCCGAGGAGCTTGAACGCAAGAGCGTCCGGCTGACGGAGCTCGACAAGCTGAAGGACGACTTTCTCGCGAACACGTCGCACGAGCTTCGCACGCCGCTGAACGGCATCATCGGCATCGCCGACACGCTCGCGCGCGGCGCGGCCGGCCCGGTCGGCGAGAAGGTTGGCGACCAGCTGCAGATGATCGCCGTCAGCGGCAAGCGGCTCGCGCACATGGTCGACGACATTCTCGACATCTCCAAGCTGAAGCACGGCGATCTGCGGCTGCGCCGCGAGCCGGTTGCTCTGGCGCCGCTGACCGGCGTCGTCGCCGCGCTCGTGGCGCCGCTCGCCCGGGACAAGGGGCTGCGCGTCGTCGTCGACATCGCCGACGATGCGCCGCTCGTCTTCGCCGACGAGAACCGCGTTCAGCAGGTGCTGTTCAACCTTATGGGCAACGCGATCAAGTATACCGATGCCGGCGTCGTTCGCGTGACGGCCAAGCCGGTCGGAGACGCGCTGCACGTCGCGGTCGCCGATACGGGCGCGGGCATCGATCCGCGGGAGCTGCCGCGGCTGTTCGAGCCGTTCGAGCAGGGCGAGGCCAGCTTGCGGGGCGCAGGTCTTGGCCTGCCGCTGGCGCGGAAGCTCGTCGAGCTCCACGGGGGCACGCTATCCTGCGTGTCCGAGCCCGGCAAGGGCAGCGTGTTCACGTTCACGCTGCCGATCGCGGCGCGCGGCGAGGCGGCCGATGCGGCGACAGCGGATGCGGTTGCGGTGGAGGCCGCGGCGGCAGCGGAGGCGTTGTCGGAAGCGGGGAAGGCGGCGGAATCAGTGGAGATGTTGCCGGAAGCGAAGAAGGCGGCGGGGGCCGTGGAGGCGTTGCCGGAAGCGGAAGCAGCAGCGACGTTCGAGGCCGATACGGCGATACCAGTCGCGGCATCTGTCGCCGAACCGGAATCGAAGCTTGGCGCGATTGCCGACGAACCGCTTGAGCCTGCTTTGGCTGCGACTTCTGATACTTCTGATACTTCTGATACTTCTGCGGCTTCTGCGACTTCTGCGGCTTCTGCTGCCCGGTCCACGGAAACGCCGAGCGCTAATCTCGCTTCAGCCGTGGCGCTGATCGTCGACGACGATGGGATTAACCGCCAGGTGCTGACCAATCTGCTGTCGCTTCAAGGGATGCGAAGCGTTGCCGCGGCAGACGGCCGGGAGGCGCTGGTCTGGATCGCCGCGAACGGCAAGCCCGATCTGGTCATCGCCGACGTCATGATGCCGATCATGAACGGCTACGACCTGTGCCGAACGCTTCGCCTGTCCTACGATGCCGGCGCGCTGCCGATCCTGCTGCTGACCGCCACCGGCAGTCCGGCGGACATCGCGGCCGGGTTCGATGCCGGCGCGAACGATTATCTGGTCAAGCCCGTCGTCTCCGACGACCTGCTCGCCCGCGTGCGCGTACACTTACAGCTGTCGCGGCTGACCGGCTCGCTCGAGCGTCTCGTGCAGGAGCGAACGGCCGAGCTGGAGCGCGCCAATCGGCAGTTGATCGATTCCGTGCACGAGACGGCGCATGCGCTCGCGGAGGTGTCCGTGCTGGAAGAGCGCAACCGGATCGCGCACGACATGCACGACCAGGTCGGCCACACGCTGACGGCCGCCATGATCCAGATCGAAGCGGCGAAGCTGCTGTTCGAAGGCGACCCACAGCGGGCTGTGGGCAAGCTGGATGCCGCCCGCGAATCGGTGCGCGAAGGGCTCGACGAGATCCGTCGCACGGTGCGGTTGCTGAAGACGGCGGACGAGCAGGAAGCGCTGCTCCCTGCGCTGCACAGTCTGCTTCGACGGACGGGAGAGCTGACCGGCATTGCCGTCGAATACACGATCGAGCCGCTGCCCGCGCTGGACGAAGCGCTCGGCGCGACGCTGTACCGGGCGCTGCAGGAGGGGCTGACGAACGGCATTCGGCATGGCGGAAGCCGAACGTTCAACTTCCGATTGGGCATTGCGGATTCGCAGCTCCGCTTCCGCCTGGCGAGCGACGGACGACCGTACGAGACCGGCCCGTTCGGCTTCGGCCTGACCGCGATGAAGGAGCGGGTCGAGCGTCACGGCGGTACGTTCGCCGTCTCCGCGAACGGCGGCGTCGGCTGCCTGCTTGCCATCGAGATTCCGCTTCCGGCGAAGCATTAGACGGAATGTACGAATCCGGGGACGATCGCCGCTGTCTCGTTTAATTGTCGTCTCCGGTCAGCCGATCACGCGATAGCGAAGCTGCATGACTCCGCATCTGAAGCGTCCGGGAGAACACGATCTTCTCGGCAGTTCGCCAAATGTGCGCGAAGTCCCGCATGACGTCCGGTTGATCGGCGCCGGACGGGCTGGTTTAGATGTCCGCCGTCTCCCAGTACACCATCGATTCGCGTACATTCCGCGCCCGTACAGGTAGGTGCCTATCGGCCGCTGGAAGTCCGTCCAGAACGCAAATACCTCGGCATCCGAGATCGAACAGTCAAGCTTGCCGCGCTTGTCCTTAATGTAACCGTCCAAAATTGCGAATCTATCTGTCCGTTCGATTCCAGACTGCGCCCCCGAATATGTTAAAATAAACGAGACTCTCGCTCGGAAAAAAATGAATTTCATGCACGAAAGGGGAAGGCTGACGTATGCCCGGTCGGAACGATCCCTGCCCTTGCGGCAGCGGCAAAAAAATATAAAAAATGCTGTACGCCCAAATATGACAAGCCAGTGCCGGCCGCCGCGCCCAGTATGGCAAGCTTGGCAAAAGCATTGACGAAAACGCTCGATCCAAAAAAACCGACCGCAGCCGGATGCTGCAAAGCGCATGTCGGACGAAGACATCTTAAAACGGTTGAAACGAATGGGTATTCCTGTAGATCGGGAGATTTTCCTACGAGATCTTCAGACGTTTATGCATTCAGATCGGGTGGCACAGCTGTGGCTGGAGCAAAGCGGCTCGCCTTCGGTTCGCGAAGAGGCGATGTTCCCGACGCTCGCGGCCAAAGAGCTCAGCAGGCGCTGGGCGCCGGATGTGCTTAGCTTCGACAAGCTGGAAGACATGGTCGAACGTCTAAGCGATTACGGCTCGCCGCAACAGGATGAAGAACGTCTGGCACTTCTGCGCACCGTCTGGGATCGATTGAAGACGCATTTTATCCTCCCGCTGGGCATTCGTGCCTGGGACAATCTCTATGCGCGATTCCCGACGTTTATCGACTTTGCATGGGTGTTAGACGAATATTCGCTGACGCTACGCAATGCGTCAGTCGCGCTGGAGGTCGAGCAACGGAAGGCGCTGCTGGAGGAAAGAATCGCGCTCTGCCGCGAGCAGCAGGAGCTATTTACCGACATCGAGCCCGACCAACTGCTGAACTTGCGTATCGAAATCGGCGAATCGTACGGGCTGATGGGGGATTTCGCCCAATCAGATCTGACGTTTGAAAACATTACGGCCGACCTCCCGGACGCCGTATGGGCGTATATTCAGTGGGGAGATCTGTACAGGAAAAGCGACCGCGCCAAAGCAGCATCGATCTACAGCCTTGGGCTGGAACGGTGTCAAGGAAATCCGGACAATCTGTTCGACCTCAAAGAGCTGGAGAATCGAATGGCCGGGCTGGCCCAGCTATAAGAGCGCGCATCGTTGCGTTCTCTAAGGCCATTTGGAGATCGATCGACTCAACCCGGCATTCGCTCACGGTTCCTTCTTTCCGTTTATTTTCTCAAAATACGGGGCTAGTCTGGAGGCTAGCTCCTTAAACTGTCGCCGTTCTTCTTGGGTCAGCTTCTCCTCATGTCTAACCTTCTCGTCGGATTCGCTCGCGCGGTGAAAAAGGTTCAGCAAGAGATTAAACTTTTTAACACGCGCTTTAGCCGAAAAAGCCGCCTGTGGCCTTTGAGTGCGCAATGGCGCGCAGCGAACGGACTGAGGAACCCTTATTTTTGTTCCTGACGCGCTTTGCGGACCGCTCGCGGACCCAGGAGCCTTTATTGCGGAATTGGAGACCTTTTTTTAGCCTGGATCTGGGGAATAACGGCTCTCCAGTCCGAAACGATCGCAATTGCACCGTTTTGCACGAAATAGCGTCATCTGAGTCCGGTATCTTTCCTGTAACGACTAAATAGTCACCTCAAACTCGTTTACATATACCGCGTTCCCGGTAACCTCTATCTCATGGCCGCCCTCGGATACCGATACGCTCACCCTGCCATCCCGGCCGATCTCCTGTCCTTGTTCGATTACAAGCTTCAATGGGGCGGACGCGTTGTTTATGTACCTGGCATAATAAGCTCCCATGACGCCGGAGGCCGTACCCGTCACCGGATCTTCGATCGTACCGGAAAAAGGCGATGAAAAGTGACGCGCATGCATATGCGCACCGGGATCGTAAGTCTCCAGACAAAACGGGTGGATCGAGGATCTCGGCATCTCTACCAGCACCTCCGGAAATTGCTTATTATGCGGACGCATGCGTTTGAAAGCATCCAGGCCTTTAATGGGAACCAGCAATGTCCACGTGCCTGTGCTGCCGTACAGCGTTGGCAGTCGTGTTTCGATATCGTCCTCTTCAATGCCCATCGAATGAGCCAGGTTTCTAATGGAGCCATTGAACGCTTGAAACTGGGGAACAGCTTGTCTCATCGTGATAAAAAAGCTCGCTGTCCGAAGTAAACCGAATCGGCAATACGCCGGCCTTCGTTTCGATTGTAAGCTCCGATTTGTCGCCCAGCAGGCCTTTTGTTTTTAGTGCATACAAAGTGGCCATCGTCGCGTGCCCGCAAAGATTTATTTCATGTCCGGGCGTAAAAAAAGCGGATTCTAAGATCCGCCCGATCCGAAGTCATCGGGAATGCCGTTTCATTAAACCCGACGCGCTCCGCAATCTCCCGCATTTGCTCCTCCGAGAGATTTTCGCCGTTAAAGACGACGCCTGCCGGATTTCCCTTATTCGGAATATTGCTGAATGCGTCATAGTGATAGACTTTTACAGGTTGCACATGACCACCGTCTCTCTTTGCGTCTTCATTAAGCGATAGTCTTCCGGATCAGTTACGCATCGTTCCCTTTTTTTATTTGGCGCTTCACAAGCCTCACCGACTGCGAACAAACGTTGATCCCCCGGGACAGGGAGATCCGAACGCCAAAGGCCATCTCTCTTCTCCTGCTTCAGGGGTATATTTTTTCGCCTTTTTCAAGCATCGCGACAAACTGTTGAATTTTTTTCGCCCGGGTTTCCGGCTTCTTGACATTATGGATTCTGAAAAGAATTGCAAATTTATTTTGGTTATTTAACGTATCATAGAACGCCTTCGCTTGGACATTACGCTCAAGTTCAATTGCGAAATCCTCAGGCATTGAAGCGATGCTTTGCGATTCGTAGGCCTTATCCCACTCTCCATTGTTTTTGGCAGCTTCAATCGCTTTGAACCCCGAAGGCTTCATTCTTCCATTCGTAATAAGAATCTCCGCTTTGTCTTTATTTACTTTCGACCAGATGCTTTTCGCCTTACGCGGCGTAAATCGCTGTATCCACAGTTTTTCATCAAACTTTTCCTTCTGGCTGTCAACCCAGCCGTAGCACAATGCGCTTTCAAGTGCCTCATCGTAGGATACGGTCATCACACCGGAATTTTTTTTCGATATTTGCAGCCGGATTCCCGGCGAAGTGTCATGATTGTTCTCAAGCCAATTCTCGAGAGATCGCTGCTCGCCAAATAACATAACCGGTAATTCCTTCGACTTATCGATCACTTGAATCGCCTCCTGCTTGTAGTGTACTTCAATATAGTTGACAGATACAGTCAGTGAAACAAGCTTTCGCAATAGAACTTGCACGAGCTAAATGAACAAATCATTTGAGCTTTTCAGCAAAGTATTTTGCACCTGTTTCCAGCTATACTAAAAGGATAAGCGGGGAATCGCTTGTTAAGAAACATCGGGAATGGCATAACCGAAAGGGTGAACATGAAGTGGAAAATAGAGCAGTCGCAGGCATAAGTAAAGCGGGGACGTCCATGGCGATTCGATCAAGCAAAATGGTCAAGGCACCGCATGAACTGGTAAAGTCTCCGCATAAAAAAAGGGAGCTTGAAGCTGGATGGAATGTCCGTCATCGAATTTTGTTTTTACACGCAAGGCATAAAAGGAGCCTTTTTTCTTCAGGATCATCTGCTGCTCATCGTCAAATCGGGCGTCTATACCGTTCGCTTCGGCGATCAGACCTATACGATGCGAAGCAACGAAATGATGCTTATTCATAAATCCATTGGCGTCGAATACGAGAAAACGGGCGAACCCGATTCCGATTACATCCTCGACTATATGATGTTTTTCCTGAACGAGAAGATCGTAGATGAATTCCTCACTTTTGCCGGTCTTAAACCCATTTATCTCGTGAATGATGTCGTTCCGATCACCGTCTTCCCGATCAATGACCGCATTGGAAGCTATATCGAGTCGTTAAAACCGTATTTCAACAATCCGGATGAAGTCAAAGAAGGTCTGGTCCGCGTAAAGCTGATGGAATTGCTGTTTCACATTGCAGATTCGAATGATCGTTTTTTGTATCAAATGGTGCAACCCCTAAGCAAGGACAGAGGCAGCATCGCAAAGGTCATGGAGGAGAACTTCTTGAATCCCGTTTCCCTGAACGACCTGGCCTATTTGTCCGGCAGAAGCGTAGCGACGTTCAAAAGGGATTTTCAAGCCGTATACAACACCACGCCGCTCAAATGGGTTCGCAATCGGAGGCTGGATAAAGCCAAGGAACTGCTCGCGAATACGGCGTTTACTGTGACGGATATCTGTTTTTCGACCGGATTCGAAAATATCGCCCACTTTTCCAAAGTATTCAAGGAAAGATTCGGACTCCCGCCGTCGGCGTTTAGAAACAAAATGAGCTAAATAAACAAAAAGGATGAGCTTGTAGGCAAAGAACTTCATTCGTCTCCTTGATATCCTGAACTCATGCGGTAAACGCCGCAGGTATTCAATATAGAAGGGCGTTGAAACAAATGAAAAAGGTGAAATTGCAAAATGAATGGATTCCTTCGATCGCGCTTGGTACCTGGTCATGGGGGACCGGTCAAGGCGGCGGGGATGCTATTTTCGGGAATGATCTTTCCGCGGCACAATTAAAACCGGTTTTTGATGCGGCGATGCAGGCCGGGCTCTACTTATGGGATACTGCGCCTGTGTACGGAATGGGAGCCTCCGAAAGTATTCTGGGCGAGCTTTCAAAAGGCCGCGACGATGTGCTGCTCTCAACGAAATTTAATCCACGAATTGGCGGGCCTGTTGAAGACAGCTTGAACAGCAGCCTGGAGCGGCTCGGCGCAGACCATATGGATATCTACTGGATCCACAATCCGCTGGATGTAAAGAGATGGACGCCAGCGCTGATCCCGCTCATGAAAAGCGGAAAAGTAAAATATGCAGGCGTCTCCAACCACAATCTGGAGGAAATCAAACTCGCGCAAAGTATTCTGGCAGAAGAAGGGCTTCGAATCTCTGCCGTACAGAATCATTACAGCTTGCTGTACCGTTCGTCCGAAGAAGCCGGAATTATTGATTACTGCAACG
Organism: Cohnella rhizosphaerae; assembly: GCF_029525575.1. GTDB lineage: Bacteria > Bacillota > Bacilli > Paenibacillales > Paenibacillaceae > Cohnella > Cohnella rhizosphaerae. The sequence continues at coordinate 234,686 of NZ_JAPDIA010000009.1, read as the reverse complement.
AAAACAACATCGTGTTTTTCTCCTACATGGTGTTGGAGCAAGGCGCATTAACCGACAAATACAATGTTAAAAATCCTCTCCCAGGCGGCACCAGGAGAGGTGAGGCGTTTAATGAAGACGTGCTTGCGAGGCTGGAAGACTTGATCCATGTGATGAAGGAAATCGGCGACAAGCATCATGCGACTTCTGCGCAAGTTGCAATCGCTTGGGCCATTGCGAAAGGAACCGTTCCGATCATCGGCGTTACGAGAACCGTCCAAATTGCCGATGCTGCAAAAGCCGCCGAAATCGTGCTGACCGCACAGGAAATCCATGATCTTGAGGCAGCGGCCAAAGATACAGGAATCGTAATCAAAGGGGAATGGGAAAAGCCGATGCATTAAATCTGTTGAGCAATCCTGCCCGTTAGTCGAGCAGCCTGCCGATCACGTCGGCAGGCTGTTCTTAGTTAGGAAGGATTCACCTGCAATACAGCGGGATCTTCACCGACGCACCTGTCCTTCTGCTTCTTTATTGCCCACGGTCATCCATACCTGCACGGCGATCATCGCCATAACGATAAGGAGCATCGCGAAAATCGAAGATTTGAAACTCCCGCTCTGATCATAGATCCAGCCCATCAAAAGCGGACCGCAAGCCCCCATCACATAACCGCCCATCTGCGACATGGCCGACCAGGTCCCGGCTTCCTCCGCTGTCTTGGTCTCGCTAATCGGGAGCATCAGCGCCAGAGGGAACAATCCGCCGGCCCCAATCCCTGAGAAAAAGGACGGCCGGAAGCATCGGTAACTGCAGCAGCAGCATGCCCACGCCTATAAACTCCGACAAGCTGCATAAGACAAGCAGCAATTTGGGTTTTCCGGAACGTTTAACGACATGCGGAACAATCCATGCAATCGGAATCTGGATCATGGTGAAAATAGTAAGAAACATCGCGGAACTTGCCGGGCTGTATCCGAAGCTGCGGGCGATCGGCGAAATCCATGCTGTAATCGAGTAAAACATGCTGGCCATTAAACCGAAAAAAACGGTCAACTGAATCGCCTTTTTGTTCGCGATCGGGAGTCTCTGACGCGTGGTTGCGTTCGATGGATGAGGCTTGCGTCGAACCAAGGCAAGCCAAGCCATAAGCGCGAGCAAACCTGGAATAGCCCAGCTGGACAAGGCGAACAGCAAGTTATGTCCGCTGTGCGTGTATATCGGAATCGTGAAGCCCGAAGCCAAAGCGGCGCCTACCGTCATCGATATCGAATAAACGCTGACGATGTCAGGTCTCTCCGGGAAATACTTTTTAATAAAACTGGACAGCATCGGTCCGGCCAAGCTGATGCCGATTCCTCCTGCCAAAGCAGTAACGAGCAGCATCAGGACAGAACTGTCGCTTCCCCCGCAGTACCGTAGCTAAAGTAATGAGAAGGAGCGAGAAAAAGACGGTACGTTCCAGTCCGATTCGATGGCTTATCACCGTCGCGACCGGAGAAAATATCCCCATGCACAAAACGGGCAATGTGGTAAGAAGACTCGCCGTCAAAGCGTTCATCCCCAGCTGGGATTGGATCGTACCGAGCAAAACGGCCGCCGATGTAATGATGGGCCGCAAATTCAGGGCAGCCATACATAAAGCGAATAAATACAACCATTTTTTCATCGCTGCTCATCCCCCCCTGCTGCTAAGTAAGGATGAGTATAGACTTCCGACAATCATTGATCAATACAATAAATCATATTATTATGATAGTAAAAAACTATCGAAAAGAAGGTGAAAACGTGGATACTCGAAATATAACGTATTTCATGGCTGTATTTGAGCATCTTCATTTTACAAAAGCCGCCGAGGCGCTCGGCATTTCTCAGCCTACGTTAAGCCAGCAGATTCGCCTGCTTGAAGCAGATTTCGGTATCCCGCTCTTCGATCGCATCGGCAAAAAAGTGATCGTGACAGAGGCAGGCAAGCTGCTGCATCAATACGGTATCAAAATGCTGCAAGCCGAAACGGATGCGAAAAATGCGATTAAAGAACTTATATCCGAGAAACGTGGCACCGTGCGGCTGGCGGTATTGCCATCGGATCTGGATTTCCGGTTAGTTCCGCTCTTCGTCGAATTCAAGACCCAATATCCCGACACCCAGCTTCAAGTTTTCTCGACGATCTTTGTAAGGGATGAAGTACTTAATCATAAAGTCGATTTAGGCATTGGACTTCGTAGTCCAGTCGATAAAAGACTGGTTCAAGTCCCTCTCGGAAGCGAGCCCTACTACTTGTTTGTCCATATGGCAAGTGAGCTGGCCAAGCGGGATGAGATCGCTCTGGAGGAGCTCAATCAGCATTCGCTTGTGATGTACCCGAAGGGCTATTTGGGTCGGGATTTGGTGGATGAAGCATGCAGAAAACAAGGCTTTGAATTGCCGACTGTCATGGAGGTGGACTCGGCCTCGTCATTGCTGCAATTAGTTTCCGCCGGCGTTGGCGTCACTATACAACCGAGAGACTTGCTTCAACAACATTCGGATTGGCCAGATATCGTATCCATCCCCATCTCCGAGCCTGCGCCCATTCGCCACCTGGAACTGACGTACTATGCAGACCGATTTATCAGCAAGGCCCAGCAGAAATTATCGGAAAGGCTCATCGAATTTTTTCAATCCAAAATGCGCTAATTGATTTTTTATTTTTACCCGGGTATAATTCAAATGAGCAGAAAGGAGAAACAACATGAATGATGCCCTCACGCACTTAACCTGCACGGCATTTTCGGGCGAGGGGATCGTCGCCAGCGGTTCGTTGCAGCACGTCGTCACGACAGTGAAGGCTGCTCTGAGCGATAGAGAATGCACACAGCTGCTTATATTCGACGATTCCACGGGGGAAGCCGATCGATGTCGATTTTCGTGGAAAGATAGATGATGTGCTTCAACGATTAAAGGAACAATTTAGCGGCGCATCCGATACGGAATTGAATCCCCAGACGACACGGCGGGTCGGCCGCCCCAAGCTGGGTGTTGTATCCGGCGAAGTTACGTTATTGCCTCGGCAATGGGAATGGCTCAAGAGCCAACCTGGCGGAGCGTCGGTAACGTTACGAAAACTGATTGATGAAGCTCGCCGTGCAGGAGAACAGCGGAGTACCATCCGGGAGTCACAAGAAGCAACCTATAACTTTATGACGGCGATGGCCGGGGACTTCCTTCATTACGAAGAAGCTTTGCGCGCATTGTATGCCGGTGATGGGGATCGTTTTAATCGCTTTATCGAAGATTGGGCGCCTGATATCCGAGACCATATCAAGAAATTATCCGCCCATGCCTTCCCAGGGAGGAGAACATAACCATGAACATTGTGAAAGTGAACGGCGTTGAGCTGGCCTATGACCATTTCGGTCAAGAAACTGACGAGGCTATCCTCCTGATCGCCGGGCTTGGAACCCAGATGATCCGCTGGACGGTTCCGTTTTGCGAAGGATTGGCGGCGCGGGGGTTCCGGGTGATCCGCTTTGACAATCGCGACGTAGGCTGCTCAACGCATTTTAGCCATTACCCGACGATGGATTTTGCCGCATTGGCGACAGCGCTCATGTCGGGACAGCGACCGGATATCCCCTACACGCTCGATGACATGGCAAACGACGCGATCGGGCTGCTCGACGCCCTTTCCATCGACCGGGCACATATCGTTGGCAGGTCAATGGGGGGCATGATCGCCCAGCTTGCAGCAAGCGATTACCCTGAACGGGTTCTATCGCTCACCTCCATCATGTCGAGCTCCGGCAATCCCGCCCTTCCGCAAGCTGCTCCCGATGTCATGGCGATGATGACGACGCCGGCGCCGAACCCCTTTGAAGATGAAGCAGGCTTTTTGGAACACAGCCTCACTTTTGCCAAACGCATCGCCGGCACGGGTTATCCGTTCGAAGAGGACGCTTATCGGGCCCTTGTTCTGGAGGAAGTCCAGCGCGCCTACGATCCAGGCAGTGTCGGACGACAAATCGCTGCGATCGCGGTCTCCGGCGATCGTCGTCCACGGCTGGCGACCATCAAAGCACCGGCTCTTGTCATTCATGGTGCGGACGATCCGTTATTCGTCCCGGCGTGCGGCGAGGACACCGCTTCTGCCATTCCAGGCGCCGAGTTCATGCTCGTTGACGGCATGGGACACGACATTCCGCATCAACTGTACCCGGTCATTTCCGATGCCATTGAGCGAACGGCGCGTCCGCAGTCTTGATCTAGCGGTTCTTCCTGATTCATTCATAAACAAGAACCCAATATCTCGCGCCAGGCGCTCCTTCCTCTACGACGGCTTTCCAGCCCCGCTTTTTTATAGAAACGGAGCGCTTTATGATTCTCGGAGACGCATTTTAAGGTGACTGGCGTTCCAAGCTCGGCCACAGCGCGTTTGAGCAGCAGATCGCCGACACCTTTGCCGGAAGCAGTCGGGTGGACAAACAAATTGTGAATAAAGCGGTCAGGCACATACAAGGAGGCGAATCCGAGAACTTGGGCGTTCTCCTCCGCCAGAACAATTTGCTCTTCCGATGTATCCCGGTCAAAATCATCAAGCGCCATCTCATCAGCATCGGCCCAATGGAAGCTTTCACGTCGGGCGTCCAGATAAATTTGCCTCAGTTGCGGATAGTCTGTCATACTTGCTTCCCTGATGATCATCATTATCTCCTCTTGCGCTGCCACGCTCGGGCATCCAAATGCCTTAGGAATTCAAGTACACGCTGCAATACCAGCGCTTACGAAATATCAAGTCGTCTTTAGGTTTAAAAGACAAAAGTCTTCCCAATGATCCCTCGTGTTCTTTGATTGTGCATTTGCAGGTATGATAAACTTTTCCGTCGGCAAATAAAAATATTTCTTTTGATCATGTTTCTGCAAGCCCGAGATCTTCTTTAAGTCTTTTTTGTAAAGTTCGATAAAAAGATTGGATCTGTTTATCCGGTTGCTTGGATATCATACGCATTTGAATGAGTTCTCGACTTTTATCGGTTTCTCTGCCGCCTTTAACTTCGATCGAATAGGAATCCGGTTCATCATAAAAATATCCGAATTCTTTGATTTGCGTTGTGGCTTGTACGGGATAGCAGGAAAAGAAAAATGAGTTATACGCCGTATTTGTGAAATAGTCCGCGAATAATTCCATTTCTTTACTTTCGAAAGTTGAATATTGACGGTCGCCTTCGGCATTAACAAATATTTCGGCGTACAGTTTAACGCCATGGCTCATCATTGCATGCTGGCTCTGCATAAGAAAATCGATAACAGGCATTGAAATATTGAAGTAGGTAGCGATGTGAACTTCCCCCCTTTTTCGCTAAATCGAAATATCATTCCTAGTTCGTACAGCCTCCCTTTAACCAAGCTTACTCGTCCGACCCGGTCTCAAGCTGAATGGGCTTATAACGCTTCACTGCCTTCAGCGTTCATAATTTCCCTTACCAAATAAGTTATGGCTTCTTCTGTATTTGTTCAACCACTTTTGTTAACCGACTTAGCTCTTCCCTAAGCAACTGCGTTTGTTCTTCATTTTCACGAACGAATTTCAAAAACGTATAACCAATAATCGTTAACACAAAACCAAAAATAGGATATATCACTCTTTTTGCAATTATGGACATAAAAACACTGTCTGGTGTGTCGGATGAAAATGACTTGGGCATGTATTGTTTAGTAATGTTGTAATACAGTGTAACCACCCCCTGCCCTTGTGTCTGATCGAACGCTCGTTCTCCGTCAGCGCAACTATAGCCCATAGCTGCAACGACATAATGTGCTTAATCCGACAGTGCCCGCATGATGTTGGATTTCGCCTCTGCCGCAATCTCTTCATTCCTGTCATCGACCGCTTGCATCAAGATCAGTACGGGGATGTATACCGCGATCAGCCGCGCCAGCAACTTCGTTTCCTCGTCCGCTCCTCCGTAAGTTTCGAAAAACACGCCGCGCGCGTATGGTGGTAAAAAGCTATAAGCAACGCTCAAATCGCAAGCCGGATGGCCTATGCTCAGATCGCCCCAATCAATAATGCCGGAAACGATCCCTTTCTCATTCACAAGCATATTTTTGAAATGAAGATCGCCATGTAGCAGTGCATTCACCGCCTCGACACGGTCCGTTTGCAGCCTGCTAATATACGCTTCGATCACACCGTACTCCTCCGGCGACAAGTGTTCAACCAACTTCGATAGAAAGCCCTCCAATTTCACTTTGCGCGATGCGATGTCCGTCAGGCTTCGATGATCTTGCTGAACTCCGCACTTCAGCGCCGCCTGCACCGGAAACTCATGCAATCTCCGCAAAAATTTCGCCAGCGTCTCTGCCGATAAAGCCCGGCGTTCTTCCGCCAACCCGATGGGAAAATCTCCCGGCACATAGTCATAGCCAAGAAATGGTGCCGGGTATTCGTCACTTGCTTCGCCATAAAACAACGGTTTGGGATAGGGGATGGTCATATATGCATCCAGCATCGGCAGCAGCTTCCCCTTCCATACGAATCGAGCCAACTGAAATCGTTCTTCTAGGAAACCGGAACACGTACTCGTCACCGATGAGAAAAACCGTATTGTCCCAGCCCCAGTCCAATCGCCTCACTTCTTTCAATGACAGCTGAGGGAATTGTCTGCCGATCAGCATCCGCGCCTGCTCTTCGTTAACCTCCCACTCCGCATCCCATACATTCGTTCCTCCCATGAAATATCTGCCTCCTCGTTCCTTACTTTTTTTAGACGCTTACATTCCCTGGAAGTTACGCCTAACTGTCCATTACTTCAAACGGAAACGGCAACCGATCGTCTGACCGGCTGCCGCGATGCTCGTTATGCTACCGTTCACCGTTAGCTTAACATCATTTCCCTTGGTTCATATCTTTAGTTGCCAAATCTAATGCCACTGCAATTTTAATTTGGTGCATTTTGCTAAACCCTTTAAGTAACGATTCAAAAGGATATATCTCAATTATAGGCTCAACTTGATGATCGAAACGATCAAGCTCGATCGTAATAACGGAATGTGTATCCACCAGGAATGTGATAATATCTTCACCTTGTTCGGGTATCCAATATAGAATGTATGCTGTTTTCATTGCTGGAAAGCTTTCTTTAATGATGCTTAGAAACCTGCACGTGGATTCATCATTGAATAAGCGATTTTTCGATGCTTGTAATTCCTTTCTGTATCCTTGTTCAGTGATGGTTCCTTTTAGTTTCAATGTCCCGCCTACTTTCTTGCCTACCCGCTTTTGTTAATCAATCTCGCCCGTTCGCGTGGAGAAGGCAGCCGATTGTTCTCATTGCGGCTGCCTTCATGTCATTGAACTAACGTTCTCCGATAGTTCAATTACTTAATTTTTGTTTTAGTACTTTGAAAGCATATAAATCGAAGTTATTATGCAAATACTGTTTGATTTGCTGTGCACATTCATAAGTACTATTGAATTCAGTATTTATTTCTAAGTCGTAAATGCCATGGGCATGAACCAGATTAAACTGATAATTTGCAAGACCAATATTCCGATCTCCTCTTTCCCTTTCTCTTCGTTGAAGTTCTTCTAACGAACAATTTACTGAAACAAACATCACTTTGTAATCTGCTAACAACGTAACGCATTCATCTAACCACTGTCTTTCTTCGAGTACATGGTCGACAATTAGGTTATTCCCAGCAGCAACTAGTGCAGGAAGTGCCTGATGAAAACCCTTAATAACGTTCAACATCGCATCTTTTGATATTTCCGCTGGTTTACTTCCATTAAGATAATCCTCTGGCAGCATATACAAAAATTTATCTACCGATATGTGTAAGTATGGTTCGTTTAAAGTTCGTTGTAATTCTAAGGAAATACTGGTTTTCCCCGAACTTGAAGTTCCATTTAAAAATATAACTGTCCCTGGCGGCACTGTACATTCCCCTCATCCCGTTGGCGACTCTATGTTAACTCCCGTTAGCGTAACACTGACTACGTCCCTTTGAACCCTCCAAGCAATGCAACTATTACTAATACGATCCCTAAGCAAACACTAACATATCCGCTTATAATAAATCTTTTGATTGTAGCTTTTGATGGACTTTTTGGATATACGAATGTAGCTGAAGACTTGTACATCATTTCAGGTTTTATTATTGAGAATATCCCTGGGACCATTAGTATTAATGCGATGAACAGTGCAAGAGTAATTCTGTCTCCCATGTTTATCTCCTCATCTCTTCCAACACGCATACAATTACACATGCCAATGCCAGTCTTGTTTTCGTATTAATCCCCTCCTGACCGACAAGTCGCGCATTCCATCCATCCAATGATCAGTTCAAAGACGATAAAGACGCTGACACGCTAATCGTCCACATATCTAAAGCAAAAAAAAATGCCGCACCAAAACATCACTGCGCCGTAGCGCCTTTTATGAACGATCTTCTCAATCGCCTTTAATAAAGTCACGATAAAAACGAAGCTCAATATCGGCACGAGATAAATGGAGCTAAAAAAGAAAAGCTACCATTGCCGCAGCCCCCCTGACTGTTTTAAACGATCTTATTTAAATATTTCGCAAAGCGCTCCGATATGCCGATCCCACGCTGCCAGTCGGTTCCCCCCGTCTTCTATCGTCCAACACGCTTCGAGCACGCCTCGCGCGACGCCCCACATCGCGATCCGGCGCGGGTCCAGCCCAAGACGATCGGCCATGATCGCGATTCTGTTTTGCAACACTTGATCGCGGTCGCCGCCTCGATCTTCGTAGTTAAGCAGGTATTGGATCGTTTCGAAATGGATATCGCCGACGACGCCTTTCGGATCGATGACCGCCCATTGCGATTCGCCGCGGAGCAGGATGTTCTCATGATGCAGATCGCCGTGCAGCAGGACGTCCTCGCTCGTCGTCGCGATAAGGTAGGCCAGGCATTCTTCCGCATTTTCCAGCCAACTCTCCGGCAGCGGAGCTTCGAGCTCTCCCCCGCTTTGTCTCTCGCGATATCGCTCGATGCCCGCGAAGTGCCGCTTCATGGCGTGGTACCCCGCACCGGTCGGAGCCGAGAGATGAAGGCCGTTCAATACTTCGCAAAAAATCTCGGTCGCAGCCGCATCGTCCTCGATCGCCGATAACGGCGTACCCGGTTCTACGCGTTCAAGCAGCGCCACGCCCCATTCTTCGTTTTCTTCCAGCACGCGGACGGTTCCCCGCCCTTCGTAGGCCCGGAGCGTCTTGATTTCCCTGGACAGTTCTTCTTTCATGAAGGACGCTTTAAGGACGACCGGTTCTCCGTCGCTGCGCTTACCGCGAAGCAGGAAGTTGTAGGATAAGTTGGTAAACGGCTCTTCCGGCACAAAGTCGAAGCGCTGCGCGAAGTCGCGAACCAACCCGGGCAACGCCTCCGTCCAAGCGGATCCTTCCTCCCCGTGGAGCTCTTGCATCCTTTTCCTAAAAGTATCGGGAATGACGATCATCGGCGTTGTAGCTCCTTTCTGCGAGCGTATATGGTTTATCGTATAAAAGGATTGGCCAGAGATCATAATCCTCGAGGCTTCTTCCCTGCGGTCATGTTAAACTTGTTTCACGCGGACATTTGTCAGAAAGGGGATTTTTCTTTTGCTTTTCGCCATTCTACTATTCGCGATTGCCGGATTGGCCGAGATCGGAGGCGGTTACATGGTGTGGTTGTGGCTGAGGGAATCGAGGCCGCTGTGGTATGGCATCGTCGGCAGCCTCATTCTAATCGTATACGGGATCATTCCGACACTTCAAAGCTTCCCCTCGTTCGGACGCGTATACGCCGCTTATGGCGGCGTATTTGTCGCGCTTGCCGTACTATGGGGATGGCTCATCGATAAAAAGGCGCCCGATCTGTACGATTGGATCGGGGCCGCCATCTGTCTCGTGGGCGTATCGGTCATGCTGTGGGCGCCGAGAAGCGGCTGATCAATGCAGCACCTCGATCAGGAATCCGCCCGGCGCTTTGACGTAGAACGTCCATGAGTGGGTCCGCTTCGGTTGATCCACCTCGACCCCGTCCTCGCGCATCCGTTGGTTGATCTCGTTTACCCGTTCTTCGCTTGGTTGAATGAAGCCGATATGGAAGTTGTCGGGATAAGCGACTTCCTTGCCCTTCATCAGCGCAAGCATGAAGCCGCTGTCGTCGAACAGGAAGGCCATGGCATTGCCGCGGGTGTGCCCGATTCGCATATTAAAATATCGGGCCAAAAAAATCCGCAGTTGCCTTCACATCGGTAACGGTTAGATTGAGATGGTTTAACTTCACATTTGCACGCTCCTCGCAAATCGCAGTTGGCTTATCTCTTGGCCTAACTTCGAAGCTTCATATGAAGCAAGCGGAAAAGGCTTGCCCGAGCCGTCCGTTTCCGATCGTCCGGTCTGAACGAATCCGTATCGGCTGTAAAAGGAAAACGCGCCTTCGTTCTGCTCGTTCACGTCGACCTGCAGACCCGGGCCCTTCATGCGCTCCGCGTGTCGGATCAGCTCGCTGCCGATTCCCCGCCCATGATAATCGGGATCGACGAACAGCATCTCGATACGTTCGCCGTCAAGGCCCATGAAGCCGACCGGGGCGCCATGCGCGTCGCGCGCGACCCACAGCTCGACCGCCCCGAGCGCTTCGTCTCGCACGATACGATGATAGAATCGAATGTCCGATTCCGCGAGAAAACGATGGGTAGCCCGCACCGCACGCTCCCAGATATCAACGAGCGCTTCGTGCTCGTGCTGATCGGCCTGCGCCAACTGCCAGTTCATTGTCTGTCTTCCCTCGCTTTTTTCGAATGGCGCGCATCGATATCGTCCTGAGATTCGAACATCACGCGATCCCCTCCGTTTTTCCAGGTCCGTTCATTTTACCACAGGAACATTCGTTTCTTTAAGCCGCTTCATAAAGAAAGAGCAGCTGTCGCGTCGACAATCTGCTCCCTCATACCCGTTCATCACTTTTCCCAAAGCTCGACCAGCCGGCCTTCGGGATCCTTGATCCAGGCGAACTTTCCGTAATCGCCGACCTCTTTGGCTTTGGCAAGCGGTACGCCGATCCGGTCGAGGTGCCGCAGCATCTCGTCCAGGTCATGTACCTGGAAATTCAACATCGCTTGCTGCTCGGGCGGAAAGTAGCCGTCGTCCCCGGCAAAAAACGAAAAGATCGTTTGGTTGCCTTCCTGCGGCTGGATGATCGTCCCGTTCCAATCGCCGATCTCGATCTTCAGCACTTCGCTATACCACTTTTTTAGTCGCCTCAAGCTGGTTGGTTCTCCAGAACACGCCTCCAAAGCCTTTGATCACGGCAATCGCTCCTCCACGCAGCCTATTTTTGGATATCCGTTTGCTTTGATATTCGAGATGGAAGGGACAACCCCCTCCAATCCCTTGAGTTCCCGATGAAGATGCCCCTGTTCTTCACCGCCAAAAAGTGGTGCATGTTGCCTTGTCCGCTATATTAAACTCAATCATCTTTTCAAGTAATGCGTATTCAACCGGACGAGCCCAGGGGATACGCACGATCTCTTTCGTTCGCTCATACCCGGCCTTTGAGATCTCCTCGGAGAAACGTACCATCCCCGCTTGCTCCGGGGAAACGGCCATATGTTTCTTGGATACGCTAAACCCGATGATAAATGTACCATGATCCGTAAACATAGGCTGATTCCACTTCAGCGCAGGAGACAAATTCGGGAATTTCCTCGTCACCCAAGATAATACCTCTTCCATACGCGCTTGATGCTCCGGGTTTTCAATAGGATCCAGGAATTTTGCGAATACGTTCATACGATCCCTCCCCCGCAAATTCTGCAGACTCTCTCATATAATAAAACAGACACTGAAAAAGTGTCTGTTTTATTATATGACACCGATTGGTGTCTGATCAATTCCCGAATCGATGCCCTTAGTTCGCACCTACAAACCGGTCTCTTGAAGCCCCCATCCCGACGATGAACAGCAAGACTGAAGCGCCCAGCAATATGAAAAGCGGCGGGGTCCAGCTATTTGTCGCATCATGCAGATAGCCGATGAGCGCGGGACCCGCAGCGGCCAGAAGATACCCGACGGATTGCGCCATGCCGGACAGCTCCGCCGCTTGATGGGCATGCTTCGTACGCAAGCTGAAGAACATCATGGACAAGCTAAAGGCGAAGCCTGCGCCGATGCCGAGCAGGATCATCCACAACAAAACGACGGCGGCGCTGCCGTAGAGCAGTCCAAGCGTTCCCGCCATAAGCAAAAGGCTTGTGATCGTCACCAAGCCAAGTTGGTTGGACATTCGGCCGGCCACAACGGGAACGATAAACGTAAACGGCAGCACGGCTAGCTGCATGAGGGAGAGGTACCAGCCGGATTGGCTCGCGTCAATGCCTAACTGAATTAATATTTCAGGCAGCCAGGCAATCAGCACATAGAAAACCATCGACTGTATCCCCATGAATAGGGTAACTTGCCAAGCGACAGGGGAACGCCACACGTTCACATGATGACTGACCGTCCGACGCGTCGTCGCTCCTTGCTCGGGTAGACGGTTTTTGAATTGGGTTAGCCAGCATAGGATCGAGACAAAGCTAAGCACGCCCCATATTCCCAATGCCCCCTGCCACTTCAGGCCCGCATTCGCGGCAAGCGGCACGCTGATCCCCGATGCGATCGCTCCGCATAAATTCATCGATATGGCATAGACGCCCGTCATGGCGCCAATCCGTCTGGGAAAATCCCGCTTGATCAAGCTCGGCAACAATACGTTGCAAACGGCAATGGCGAATCCAAGAACGGCCGTACCGATATACAGACTGGCGGCGCCGTAGAACGAACGGATGACGATACCGACCGTCAAAAAAGATAAGCGCGATCAGAATCATGCGCTCGAATCCATATCTTCGTCCTAGTTTGGGTACCAGAGGCGATAATAAAGCAAAGGCAAGCAGCGGTACCGTCGTGATCAAGCCTGCCAATGTATTGGAAATATGAACCTCAGCTTTAATCAGGCTCACCAAGGGACCGACTGAAGTTAGTGGCGCTCTTAGATTAGCCGCTATAACGATGATGCAAAGTATTAGCAGCCCCATAGACGCGGGCACGGCCGCTTTTTTAATTTGTTTGTCCGGCATTCTCCTGCCTCCTTCCTTGATCGACAACAAAGCAATCTCGTTCGCGCGAACAAGGAAAGTATATTATAGTATTATATTTTTAACAATAATTAATTTATAATATACTAAATCTCGTTAAAATTAAAAAACAACCCCAAAATCCCTGCACGGAATTTGGAGTTGCATTCAAGGCGTCGTATTGGGCTGCCTTCGCCATCAATACCCATACTTCAAGGAGATATGGAGCACCGCTTCGCGATCCGTAGAATTAGTATAGGCGTGAGGGTAATCCGCACGAAAGCTGATCGTATCGTATTGATTCAACGTATAAGCTTCTCCATTGACTTGAATTTCGACGGAGCCGGTCATTACGGTCGCGATTTCGGTTGTATTTACATGATGACCTTCAGGATAGTACGCGCTATTGGGCTGCAGGTACGCCCGGCACATTTCGATATCGCTGCTTGCGTTTTTGAATATGGGTTCGATGGTCCAATTTTTCTGATCGTTCGAAAATCGCATGCCTTCGCCCGCCCGATACAGGCTGACGGATTCCTCGGATTTAAACAAGGCAAACAGCGGCAAGGAGATGCCTTTCGAAATTTTCCAGATGATCCCCAAGGTGGGATTGGTCTCGCCGCGCTCGATGTTCCCCAGCGTCAATTTGCTTACGCCCGTTAACGCCGCCAAGTCGTCCAAGCTCATGTTTTTTTCTTTTCTGTACTTTTTTAAGGCGCCGCCGATTTGCAATACCATTTGCCTGGATTCGTCGACTTCGTCCATTCCCTATTCACCTCAACACCAAACGATTACAGCTAGTATATGACTTATTGAGCTCCTTTTCCATACGATCGGTCCCCGCCGCTTTCGCGGCAGCTATGCCATTCCTTTCGAAAATTTTTTTTCAACCTTCCGTAACGAAAATCCCGTTGCCGATACTTATGTTGTAGGAGGTGAATGGATGGAGAGTATGGAGCAAGCTGTACGAAAACTATGCGCAGACCGTTTATCGATACTTATATAGCCTTACGCAGAACGCCGATCTGTCGGAGGAGCTGACGCAGGAGACGTTTTATCAAGCGATGAAAACCATCCATCAATTCCGCGGCGAGTGCAAGCTGTCCGTATGGCTGTGCCAGATCGCCAAGCGGGCCTGGTATAAAGAGCTGAATAAAACTAAGCGGAAGCCTTCCGTCTCCTTGGATGAGCTTGAATCCCCGCTCCCCGCGAGCCGAGACCCGGAGAAGGATGTCTTGCGAAACGAAGATAAGCTCGCCATGTTCCGAACGCTCCATCAACTGGACGCGAAAACCAAAGAGGTCATGTACCTCCGTCTCTCCGGCGAACTGAGCTTTGCCGAGATCGGCGATATTGTGGGCCAAAGCGAGAACTGGGCGCGAGTCACCTTCTACCGCGGCAAACAAAAAATGGCGAAAGGAAGATCCGAATGGAACCGAGATTAAATTGCGAGATCGTGCAAGATCTGCTGCCCAACTATATCGAGGGCCTGACCGGCGAATCGACGAACAAGTCCATTCAAGCGCATCTGGCCGACTGCGGGGAATGCAGAAGAGCGTTGGAGCAGATGACGCGCGATACCCAAGGCATCAAAGGGGCTCCGCCCAAACAAATCAACTTTTTGAAGAAAATCAAGCGCAGACAGTGGCTCGTCGCCAGCGTCAGCGTCGCGATCGTCGCCACGCTCCTGATCGGCGCTTATTACTTGTTCGGAACGCGCGACTTCTCCGTACCGGCGAGCGATGCGAAAATCAGCGACGTGTACCGGATGCAAGACGGCACGATCCACTATCGCGTGACCGCCAATATAAAGGGAATTGTCAGCCGGGTGTCCACGCGCGGCAATAATCATACGGAAATCTACCGGATCTACGAGCATAGGCGGCTGTTCTCCAAGGAGAAGGAAAGCGTCGTTACGATGCCCGAGAACTGGTCGACGAAGAACGCGAACACGAAGCAGGAGAAAACCGGTATCTACTTTGAAGGCATCAATAAAAACGATCGAATCGTCATCTGGGAAAAAGGCATGACGATCCCCCAAGCCACCGCCGAGCAAGAAGAAGCGTACCGGAAGTATCTCGGAAGATAAACCGAATGACAATGGCAGCCGACACTTCTTCAGATCGGCTGCCATTCATTATTATTCGTTAAGCCGATAAATCAACTGCACGACGCCCGAGGAGAACGATTTTGTATCCACCCATTTTAAATTTAAGCGCTGCCTGACATCGACGAACAGCGGCTTTCCTTCTCCCAATACGACCGGATGAACGGATAACCTGAATTCATCGACCAGCCCTAGACGGATAAACGTCGTAATCAGACTCGCTCCGCCATACAGCCAGATGTCTTTGCCGGGCTTATTTTTGATCCGATCGACTTCTTCAACAAGATGGTCGTTGATGAACGCGGCTTGATGGCCGGTTCCCTTCTGCGTCCTGGAAAACACGTATTTCTCTTTGCGATGGACCAATTCCCAAAATTGTTTTTCGGCTTCTCCGGATTCCTGATCCGGCGTGAATTGCCCCCATAAGTCATAGCTTTTTCTTCCGTAAAAAATCGTATCGATTGAATTCAAAAACCGATCGAATCCCATCTCCGCGTCCATGATGCACCAATCGACTTCGCCGTTTTTCCCTTCAATAAAACCGTCCAGCGTAACGGCCAAATCCAGTATGATTTTTCGTTTCAAGCTTGTCGCTCCTTTCGTTCATCTACCTCCCAGTATAAGGTTTATATATGTCACCTTATGTCATATTAAAAGGCGTTGTTAAAGTCATTTGCGCAAAGCGCGTTTTAAAGCCGTCCGGTATCCCGCTACGACGCGCCGGCTGATCTCGGCGGTCGGGAAGTATTCTTCGAAGCCGTGAAAGCCCCCCCGGATACAAATGGAACTCCGTCGGAACGCCGGCCTGCGTCAGCCTTGATACATAATCGATCGTCTCGTCGCGGAACGGATCCAAGTCGCCTACGCATGTATACGTGGGCGGAAGACCCGACAGATCGTCCGCGCGCGCCGGAGCTGCATACGGGGACGCTTCGCCCGTCTCGCCCAAATACATTTTCCATCCTAATTGATTCTTATCCTTATTCCACACCCTTGCATCCGTGATCTCATTGCTGGATTTGGTCCGATTGCGATCGTCTATCATTGGGTACAGCGGCATCTGGAACAGGATCGCGGGACCGTGCCGGTCCCTTGCCAGCAGCGAGAGGGCGGCCGTTAATCCGCCTCCCGCGCTCGGACCGACGACCGCGATCCTGGAAGCGTCGACGCCCAGCGCTTCGGCATTGGCGGCGAACCAAACGAGAGCGGCATAGCAATCTTCGAGCGGAGCCGGAAAAGGATGTTCGGGAGCCAGGCGATAATCGACCGATACGATGACGCAATCCACTTCCGGTACGAGCTGCTGCAAGGCAGGATCCATCATATCCGCGTTTCCAAAAATATAGCCGCCCCCGTGAATATAAAGTACGCCGGGAACCCTGCCGGGCTTTGCCCGCGGTTCGTAAATTTTGACGCGAACCTCCGGATCCCCCGCGGCTCCCGGAATATATCGCTCCGAGGTGAGCACCGAATCGTTAACGGGCAGAGAAGCGGCCATATCGGCGTACATCTCGTTCATCTCGTTTCTTGCGGCACCTATGTTCTCTTCTGTATAAATCGTTTCCGGCACGAACGCGAACATTTCTTTCAGCTCCGGGTGCAGCCTATCTTCCATGATCCTATCTCCCTCCCGTAGGGTCAGATTCCTTGCTTGCTTCTCCATGCCGTTTGCCCCAGCAGCTGGCGCATGGCAGCCATGTACGTATTTTCCGAAGCGGTCCATCTCAGTCTGGCCGTCTCTTCCGCGTCCGGCCCCGCGACATAACGCAGTCGGTCGGACTTGTCGGAAGCGGCTGCGTAAATCTGTTCGGCAACCTGGTTCTCGTCCGCATATGCGAAAGGATAGTTCATCATCGACTGCATCATATGATCGAAATACGGCCTGTACGACTCCGGAACGGACATGTCCCGGGAAGCGGACATCGTGTTCGACGCGAAGCTCGTCGTTCGCATGGCTCCCGGCTCCACCAGTTTGACGGCAATATTTTGCGATTCGAGCTCGTAGGTTAGCGACTCCGACAGCCCCTCGACCGCATGCTTGGTCGCCACGTAGACTGCCAGCAGCGGGTTCGACGCGAAGCCCATATTCGAAGTGACATTCACGATCGAACCGCCGCCTTGCCCGCGGAAGTAAGGCGTAATGGCTTGAATAACGTTCATCGTACCGAAGACGTTCGTCTCGAAAACGCCGCGGATCGCGTCCATGGGCGTCGCCTCAAAAAAGTCCGAGGATGCTGACCCCCCGCGTTGTTTACGACGGCGTCGATCTTTCCGAACCTGGCGATCCCCGCCGCGATCGCCGTCCCGATACTCGCGGGCTTCGTCACGTCGAGCTCCGTCACGAAAATCCGCTCGGGGTTTTCTGCCGCCAGGCTTTGGTCCGGTTTGCGCATGGTCGCGACCACGTTCCACCCTTCATCGGCAAACTTCCTGGCCGCGGTATGGCCGAGCCCGGTCGAACAGCCCGTAATTAAAACCGTTTTTATCATTAAAATTCTCCTTTATACCCGCTTATTTGACTACCTTGTAAGCTTAACAGGCGGTAGTCGCTCTAAGTCAAATGCGTCTCCGCAAGCCTTTTGGCGTCCCCAAACGATCCGAATGGTTTGACTAAATAAAAGCGCGAACAGTAAAATTGGTTAGAGCCACTCTAACCGGAAGCGGGTGCGAACTTATGGCTTATACCGTTAAAGAAATATCGCAAAAAACGGGCATCTCTCCGTATACGCTTCGCTTCTACGAGAAAGAAGGCGTCCTGCCGATCGTCGGCCGGGGGGCCGAACGGGGCGCGCCTGTTTAACGAGCAGTACGTCGATATGGTGAAAACGGTACAAGCCCTGCGTTCGACGGGCTTGCCTTTGGCGGAGATCAAAGAATACGTGGCGCTTTACAAGCGGGGAAGCAGCACCCTTGAGCCGCGAAAAAAAACTGCTGAAACGCCAAAAAAAGCAAAGTGCAGGACCAGATAGCGCTGCTCATGAGCGAGCTGGAAAAAATCAATTACAAGCTGGCGTTAATCGAAGCGCAGCAAAATAACTTCGAGCAGCTGCCGTAATGCGAGGGGACGAACGAATGCTGGAGGCGGAAACGGCCCACCCGGCTCGACCGATCGATGCTCACACGCCGCATGACGGTATTTTCGACCAGCCGATCACGGGGCGGACCCTTCCCGGGGGCTTCGTTTGCTTTTGGTTGGTGGCGCCGGGATTCCTCCGGCTTAAACTGCAGTTAGTCCACCAATAAAGGTTGAACCGCGTTCCAGGTCTCTTCTCCAACCTTGACGCCCGTAAAAAAGATGCGTCGCCCGACCGTACTCGTCGAAGAGCAGTTGGGGACGCTCTCTGCGATCCGCTAACGTAATGACCCCATCCTCCCGAACCAGGCTATGGTCATAAGCGATTACCGATTCATGGGGACGCCAACCGGTTAAACCGTCGTCCGACACGAGATGAACGCCATACCGTTCATAGCCGGAAACGCTGCCTCCGTTATCTTCGAGAATCATCTCGAACCGCCCGCCGCGACTGAATAAAAATGGATCCTCCAGCTTTTTACCGGGTACAAGATCCTCTTGGACCACCCGATACGCCCCATTGAAGGCTTCCGCCTCGGCCATTCCGATCCTCATGTGCGGCCCATGCCGGAAGGCCAGAAGCACGCGGCCGTCCGAACCGATCCAGGGAGCCGGATTATTGGAATCCGGCATAAGCGGAAGCGCGTCGCTTGTCCGAACCCAAGGGCCTTCGATAGACTTTGAATAGGCGTAGCCGATCGCTCTCGTCTCCGGCGCCGGGCTCCTCGCCCCCAGGTAATACAGAATATATTGATCCCCATGCCGCACGATCGCCGGGTTATGAACCATCTGCGCGTCCCAATGCCCGCCCCCCTCTTCCGCGCAAGACCACTTCGACGAAGGTATAGGGGCCCTCCGGCTTTTCGGCGATCGCCCTTACGATCTCCGAATGCGTGCGGTACCCGTCGGGAAAACCGGTCTCGACCGGCCACCTTGAAGCGAACATGTGGTAGCGGCCGTCTTCCGCCTTCACAACGCTGCCGCACCATATGTAATAACCGTCCATGCGAAATCCGCCGTCCTTCGGCATAGGCAGAAGCCGGCTTCGAAAGGTCATCGCCATGTTACGTCCTCCTTTTGCATTCAAGCGCTTCAAAGTAAAGGAGGAGGCCCGACGAACAAGCCTCCTCCCGTTGTCCTATTCGTTTTTCACAAGTGCGTATTGCGCATTGTATTCTTCGATGACTTTGTTGCCGCCGCCTTTCGTCCATTCTTCGACGGCTTTGTTCCAACCGGCTTCGTCGATCTCGCCCATGATGTATTTGGTTCTCGCATCGTTAATCATTTTAGTCAACTGCTCGCCCTTCTCCGTTTGCGTATCGGAGGTAAACGGATTCACGGCGCTTACGACTGCGAGCGGAGCGTTATCGCTGATCATCTTCTTGGCCTTGGCAACGACCGGCGTATCTCCATCCATCGGATCGAATACGCTCAAGAAGACCATCAGCTGATTCAACGGGTTAACTTCGGCATTATAGAGATCCTGATTGGTGATTTTACGAACATTGTTTTCCTTCGTATGGTGAACCCCTTCGATCCCGTATACCAGAAGATCGCGGATCGTTTGGTCGCTCAGCTTGTCGAAGAAACCCAGAATCTCCTTCAGCTCCGCCTCGGTCTTCACGCTCGATTTAGGGAACATCATGACACCGCCATAACCGGGCGCGCCGGGCGTCTTCTCTCCTGCCGGACCTTGAATGCGGGATACGACATCAAGCTCCGCTTTCGGGTTGGCGCTGGCGAGGTCCTTGTATTTCGCCCAGACATCGTCAACGGCGCCGAACTTGACCCCCCGCCTTGCCCTGATTAATGTTCGGGCTGCCGTCTTTGGTAATGGCGAAGTCGCTGTTCATCAGCTTCTCGTCGTAAAGCTTTTTTAAACCAATTAAGCGTTTCGACATATTCTTTCGTCATGAAGGCCGGCGTGACTTTATCGTCCACGATCCCCCACTCGTTGAAGCCCCCCGTTGTAGACGAGTATGTCGTTGAAGGCGCCCAAGCCTGCCTCCAAACTTAGACCAAACGTGTCGTTTTTCCCGTTCTGGTCCGGATCTTGCGTCGTAAACGCCTTCAGAACGTTGTAGATATCGTCGACGCTCTTCGGCGGCTGCAAGCCCAGGTTGTTCAACCAATCCTTGCGGATAACGAAACCGTCGCGCGTTAGCGGACGATAGCGATACAGCCCGTACACTTTGCCGTCGATGGATATGTTATTAAGCACGTCCTTGTTGAGCTTGCTCAGGTTCGGATAATCTTTGAGATACGGCCCTACTTCCCAGAATTGACCGCTTCTTGCTCCGTTAACAATGTAGGATGCTTTATTATTGATGACAGTCAGAACCTTTGGCATCGAGCCTGAAGAAATCGTAATACTCAGCTTATCGTCATAGGCTACGCTTGGGACCCAGGTTAGCTCCAGTTTGGACTTGGTATACGCCTCTATTTTCTTCACAACCGCATTGTCCGGCTTGATCGGCTCGGTCGTGAACTGCGGAACCAGAATGGAAATCGTCGGAATCCCGCTTGCTTCCTTTCCCCCCTCCTTCGTACCGGCACATGCCGCCAATAGACTCCCCGCCAACGCCAACGTACTGACAACCGCCAGCACGCGAGTCATTTTCCGTCTGCTCATTTCTGTTGCCCCTCTCTTTGTCCACTTTTAATTTATCAGTAAATACCCTTACGGATATTAACCTTTCACGGAACCAAGCAAGATCCCTTTTGTAAAATGCTTTTGCAAAAACGGATAAACGAGCAGAATCGGAAGGGTACCGATCACGATCACGGCCATTTTGACAGAAGCGGACGGCACGACAAACTCCCCCCGAGAATTGGGACGAGTCTCCGATCCCGCCCGAAGCCAGAATGACAATCTGGCGGAGCAGCACCTGGATCGGATATTTCGCATAATCATTGATATAAAGGATCGCGCTAAAGTAATTGTTCCAATTGCCCACTGCGTAGAAGAGCGCGAAAGTGGCGAGCGCCGGCGTCGAAAGCGGGAGGACGATTCTCCACAGGATCGCGGCGTCGTGGCAGCCGTCGATCTTGGCGGCTTCCTCAATGCCGTCCGGAAGCTGCTGGAAGAAATTTTTCAAGATGATCAGATTAAACGCGCTGATGGCCCCCCGGAATGACTAAGGCTGCATAGGTATCGAGCAGGCCGAGGGATCTCACGACGATAAAAGTCGGGATGAGCCCGCCGCTGAACAGCATCGTAAAGATGACCATGATCATAATCGGCTTCCGCGCCGCAAAATCTTTTCTGGCCAGCGGGTAAGCCATAAGGGAGGTCATCAGAAGGTTGAAGAGGGTTCCCGCTACAGTGACCCCTACCGTGACCCACAGACTGCGCAGAATCGTCGACGTAGAGAACATGTAGCGATACGCATCCAGCGTAAGCCGCTTCGGGATCAGAAAAAATTCATTGGACGCGATCTGTTCATTCGGAGCCAGAGAGCCGGCCAATACATAGATGAAGGGGACGAGGGTAATCAAGGAGATCAAGAGCAGGAGCATCAAGTTCGTTCCATCCAGTATTCGACCCATCCACGACGAACGTTGAGGCATTAGTAGATTCCTTCCTCTCCCCATTTACGGGCTCCGTAGTTCGCGGCAACGACCAATACCAGGCTGATGACGGATTTAAACAGTCCAATCGCCGCGCTATAGCTGAAATTGCCTTGCAGGACGCCAGAGGTGTAGACATAGGTGTCGAACACTTCTCCGACATCCCGGTTCAGACTGTTCAGCATGAGAAAAATCTGCTCGAACCCATTCTCCATGAAGCTGCCCAGTCTTAGAATCGCCAGGATAATGATCGTGCTTCGTATGGCCGGAAGGGTGATGTGCCACATCTGTCTGAAGCGATTCGCCCCGTCCAGCTTGGCCGATTCGTAGAGACCCGGATCGACGCCGCTGATCGCCGCCAGGAAAATAATCGTTCCCCAGCCCGTCTCTTTCCAAATGACTTCCAACGTGATCATCGGTCGGAACCAGCCGTCGCTGCCCAGGAAAGGAATCGGATCTGCCCCGCCCATGGACAACCAATTGTTAACGATGCCATCCTGCGTCGTGAAGAACATATACGCCAGTCCCACGACGACGACCCATGACATAAAGTGCGGAATATAGATGACCGTTTGAATGACCCGCTTCATCCATTGAATGCGGAGTTCATTTAACATCAAGGCGATGAGAATAGGCAGCGGGAAGAAGAACACAATGTTGTAGAGCGAAAGGACTAAAGTGTTCCTCATCAGCATCCAGAAGGCCGGCTCATGGATGAAACGGTCAAAATGCTTCAAGCCCACCCATTTGCTGTGAGCGATGCCCAGAAACGGCTGATAATTCTGAAAGGCAATCACCAGGCCCGTCATGGGCAAGTATTTGAAAATGACAAAATAGAGAATGCCCGGCGTGACGAGCAAATACAACCATCCTTGCTTGCGCAATTGCCTGTTCCAAACGGTTAACAAGTGACTCACCTCCCTTTGGGTTCGCTTTTGGTTCGCCCGATCTCTGTGGTTCCGGCGGTTACAAACCGATTCTAGATGCCTCCGGCGATGCCCGTCGATGCTCATAACTGGACTAAACCCGCCGAAGCCAGGCCGATGTTCATTTGCGGACCTTCCTGCACAGAAAGAAACCAAGAGGAAACGTATCGAGGGATACATAAAAAAAAGCCGAATCGGCAAGGATTCGACGGTCTTCGCGTTATCCGACGGGACGATTGTCCCGATATTGGCCTGGCGTTATTCCCTCCATCTTTTTTGAAATAGCGAATGAAATTCTGAGGGCTGTGATACTTGAGCTTCTCGGCAATCTCGGCAATTTTCATATCGGTATTCATTAGCCAATCCTTCGCCATGGAGAGTCGGTACTGCGCCAAATAATCGCTGTAGTTGATGCCCGTTCCTTTCTTGAATACCCGTCGCAAGTAGTCGGCATGGTAGTTTAACTTCTTGGAGCACACTTCGAGCGTCAACTCTGTATCGAATCCCTCATGGATCATCTGCAGCATCGCATTGGATATTTTGGTTACCTGCTGTTCGGATCGTTCGGACATGTCCTTCAGGATCGGTCCGATGATGCTGCTCCGGAACCAGACTTCGACCTCCTCCTGTCCGTCCAGCTCGAATAATCGTTCAAAGGTCGTTTTCGTATCGTGTCCCTGCAGCATGCCCCACTGATGCGGCGCCAGTTTCATGATATCGATGAGGAGCCTGACCAAAGCAAACTGAATCTCTCGGACCGAATTCGCTTTATAGATGTCGCTTACCAGCTCATGCAAGGTAGAATCGGCGCTTGCGGGATCCCGATTCTCAATCGATTCGATCAACTCCAGCTCCAGGTTGTCCGGATAAGGCCGAACCTCGGCTCGAGCCGGCATGACATCCTGGAAGAACAAGACTCTTCCCTCTCCGAAGTTGATCGGATCCTGCAAGGCAAAGGTGCTTTCCCGATAGGCCGCGGCCATGTCGGACAAGCCGCCATACTCGGAGCTGATGCCCACGCTTACGCTAAGCTGCAGGAACTGAAGTACGGCGCGTTGTATACGCTCCACGATGCCGGAAGCCCTTTCCTTAAACGTCAGGGACCCTGTCTCCAGCTTGAGCACCGCAGTGACCGCGCGCTCCATGCAAATGGGCGGGAAGGCCTGATCCTCCGCCAGAAGTTCGCCTACGATATTCTGCACCGCGAACATAAGCAGGTCGAAATCGTTCGGTTCGTATTTCGTCCTCAGCAGGGAATCGATTTGTACCGAAACGATGAAGAAGGTAGCCGCTTCAGGCGGCGTGATATACTTGGCGAGCTCTTCCCAATCGGACCTTTTCATATGACCGGTCAGGAGTCTGAACACCGTGTAGTCGCGGAGCTGGGATTGCTGTCGCGCGGTTCTGTCCCTCAGGTCCGATTCCGTCTGCATTAAAGCAGTCAGCCGATTCCCGACAGTTAAAAGCTCATCCGAATGATCCCTCAGGTCGCGGCCTCCCCCGGTTGAAAGGTTGTACAGCCTTCGGATCGGCGAATACATATTTCGCGACAGCGCGATGGCAAGCGCCCCGGTAACGAGCAGAATCCCCAAACAGAGCGCGAACGTCGTCCATCCGATCGTTCGAACGTCCTGCGTCATCGTTTGGACGTAGGAAACCGAGACGTACCTCCACCCGTTGTATGCGGATTCGCGATAAATGCATACCACTTGCCGACCGCCAAGCTCCGCGTGAAAGAGCCCGGCATTGGACGCGCCCCGCATCTCCGATAGCCAGTTGGCCGGAAGTGTCCCCTCCAGCCCGGCAACCGGCCCGGAAGCCGTCAGGATGCTCCCCTGCCGATCGGCGATCATCAAGATCCCGCCGTCGCCGCCTGCGAGCGAAAGCCATTTTTGCATCTGATAGTCGGGAATTTGCGCTTCCACGATAATCGAAGGCTTCCGGCTATAGATCGGAAATTTTTTGACGAGTCGAACCATTGAAGGTCTGAGCTTCCCGATGCCTTCTCCGCCGACGCTCCCTTCCGACACCCAGAACGAGCTTTCGCTGCGCGACGCATAATCTTGAAAGCGCTGCGTATTCTGAGCCTCGCTTAACCGAATCATCGACTGATTGTCGATCAGCCACGCTTTATCCAGATTCACCAATACCACATCGCTGACGCCCATCTCGAATGACTGTATGCCCGACAACAAGCTTGTCAAATCGGCGAAAAAGTCAAAGTTGCTCCCCACCAGCTCTTTGGCGGCAAGCCGCCACAAGCCCGTGGGAGTTCATGAACTGGGTCATCGAGTAGTCCACCATGGTAAGTATTTGTTCGATGCGCAATTGAAATTGCGTCAACGACTGCTCCGACACGCGGTTCACTTTCTCTTGAAGCTTATTCGAATAGAGCGTATTGGACACATAACCCAAGATGAGAACCGGGAGCGCTCCGATTAAGCAACTGTACAGAATGAGACTTCTAACGAAGCGGGGAATTTTGATCAGACGCTCCATTCCTTAACCTTCCTTCGGCACTTTGTCTACGCTGTTATTTCGCGACGTTCGGGCCAAAACCCTGTTTCGTCTCATAGGGGTCCGATCTCTCCAGTAAATCCCCCCGGGAACAACGTCCCCGGGGGATTCGCTTGGACAACGGCTGATCTGTCACGTTTTGGATAACAACATGTCGCTCGCCGTCACGGTAAGCGTGTGCGGGCCGAGAGGCCGTGTACTCAATCGTAGACGCCGAGGTTTTTGACCGTAAACGGCGGCAAGTCGTTCACCGTCGTGTTGACCCCGAGCTGCAGGCTGAGCAGACCGTTCAAATCGAGCTGTCCGTTCGGATCGTCGCCGCCGAAAGAGGTGAATTCCTCAAACGGAATGCGAATCTGGTTCCAGCCCTGCTTGATCGAATAGCCGTCCGCCGTGTAGTAGCGGGAGCCGGTGCTCTCCTTGAGGAAGAGCCTTAACGTCGTTCCGGCCAACGCTTGATCGGCATAGATATCGAACGCCAGTCCCTCGTAGCCGGTATAATCCGTCCCCCGCGGGCAGAATCAGGTAAGGATAAGCCCAGCGGTCCCCGTTCGTAAACGCGTAATCGAATTGCACCGAACCCGTGTCCGTACCCGTCGTTATCGCTCCCGTCCCTACGGACGCGATCGCATCCGGCAAATCGAGGCGCCAGCTCGCGGGATCGGCGCTTCCCGCAACCAGCTGGCTGATCGGAACGTCTTGCACCGTACGCACATCGCTGACGGCCTTTGTCGTCATTTGTCCGCCGAACGTCCCTTGAAACGAAATCGGCGACGAAAGATTGGGGACGACGTTAGGACCGGCGGATACTTGGAATTCCACCTCTGCCTTCTCGAACGGCTGAATCGTCACCGATTTGGAAGTCTCGCTTAACGTCCAGCCGCCGCCGGCCACGCCTTCTATCGTTCCGGTCATCGGAACGTCGTTGAAATTGTAGGCTTCCACTTTGACTGTCGTGGGCTGATCGGCGGCGAGCGTATACCCGTATTTTTTGCTGTCGGCGCTTACTTCCTGCGGATACCGCTGCACCAGCACGACGCGCTCCGCCGCAGTCAACGGCGTGGCGGGCGGTACGCTGTCCGTGCCCGATACCGATCCGCCCGAGAGCGGTACGGAGACATTCCCTGCAATCCTTACATAAACGGGATCATTGCCGACGGGAATGCTGTACGACCCGTCGCCTGCGGGTGTCAGCGTCTGCTTTCTGCCCATGAAATCCGTCAATACGGCTTGCGGCTGCTCAAGCGACAGCGTCACAGCGGTAGACGAAGTCCCCCACAGGACGAGCACGGAATCGGCTCCGTCATGGAACGCATAGCCTGTTACGCCGTTCGGCAGCCCTTGCAGCGCGCCGGCGTACTGCCCTTTGCCGAGCGCCTCGGTC
The DNA here is from genome assembly GCF_029525575.1 of Cohnella rhizosphaerae. Lineage (GTDB taxonomy): Bacteria > Bacillota > Bacilli > Paenibacillales > Paenibacillaceae > Cohnella > Cohnella rhizosphaerae. The sequence continues at coordinate 208,022 of NZ_JAPDIA010000009.1, read as the reverse complement.
ATGGCGGCTTCGGCCGCATACGCCGCGTATGGCGTGAACGAACGGCCGAACAGCCCCCAGTAATAAGAATTCTCTTGGTAAGGCGGCGCGACAAAATAAAATTGCTTATCCGATCCCTGCGACAGCGAGGTTACGGTCGAGGTGACCAAATAACGGGCCTGCGCTTTCTGCTCCTCGTACGTGATGTCGTTCGGCGCCTGGGAAGCGATCGCAAGTCCGGCCTCCGACACCCACATCGGCTTGTCTCCGCCGCCGTTCTGGTCGAGGAACGCTTGGTGCGCCGCCACGCCGTCCGGGAACGGGACCGGAAAGACGCCCGGCTTATTCCGCTGATGACGGTGGAAATTGTAGATGTCGATATAGGGGAAAATGTCGTTTTGCGCGAGCAAGTTCTCATAATTGCCGGGAAGGAGCGCAAATCCGCTCACGGATAGGGTCGGGTTGGCTGCGGAATCGCGGTATCCGATGGCGGCGGCCTTCAGAAAGGCTGCGTATTCGTCCGCGGTTTCATCCGTATTCGTAAACGGATTTTCCGGCTCGTTCCACATCTCCCATGTATCCACGCGGTTCCCGTAGTAGTCGGCCGCGCTGCGCGCAAAATCGTAGGCTGCGAACAGATTGTAAGGCAGCTTCGAGCCGTTCGCTGTCGTCCACGACGGGGCGCTGTGGTAGGCCATCAACACGTTGATGCCATTGTCGGAAAGCGCCTGAGTAGACTCGTCCGATGAGTCGGCGGCAAAGTTGAACGCGCCCGGCCCCGGATTCACCGTATCTCCCCAGTTCATCCGATCGCGCGCCCAGGATATGCCGGACAGCTTCATGGCCGACGCGAAATCTTCCATCTTGCTCTTCGGCACCAGCCAAGCGGCGGCGGTATCCAACCCGAACGGCGTGTCGCCTAGGGCCGGCCGATCCGACAAGGCGCTGACGACGGCGAACATGCCGGACACCGTCTGCTCCGAGCCCGTCAATTGGGCCGTATACCGGTAGTGCCCTTTCGCGAGCCCGGTCAGCGTTAGATCCGCGCTCTTGCTGCCCGCCGGGAACGTGACGGTATGATGCTCGGTCCCGCTCGACCAATAATCCGTGATATCGACGGCCACCTCAGTCCCCTGCTGCGCCATTGCCGTCAGTTGAACGCCCAGCTTAACCGGATTCCCGTCCTGAAAAACGTTAAGCGGAGCTTCGGTCGTCAGCGTTTTGAGCTCGAGAGGGGCCGGCGACAACGAGAACGAATCGATAAACATCGTGTACTTCTGATCCGGCTGCGCGCGCCTGTCCGTGACGCGGAAGACGATCGTGTTCAAGCCGGCCTTCAGGTCCACCCCATCCAGATGAAATTGGCGGACCGTACTGTTGATCTGGCCGTACTCCACCGCATTCGTCACCCGGTTGAAAGCGCCTTCGTTGATCTTTATATCAAAATGCGACGCCCACGATTCGTTCGGCGGCGTCGAGGTCAAGTCGAGCTGATACGTGCCCGCTTGGTCGATCAAGACGTTATATGCGGCCGTATAACCTCCTTCGGGCGCCTGCGTGTCCGTAAACAGCCAGAGCATCTTCCCGCCGCTGTACGCGCTGCCATTCTGGATGCCCGGCGCAAAATTGGTCGTTGCCGCCTCCCCTTCTATGGTCAAGGGATACGTGATCGGCGAGGGGGGTCAGCGTGAACGAATCCATATAAAACGTGTACTTCTGATCCGGAACCGTGCGCCGGTCCTTCACGCGAAAAACGATCGTATTCGTCCCTTCCTGCAGCAGCACCCGATTCAGGTGATACTTGTGAACCGTACTGTTCAACTGGCCGTATTCCACGGCCCCCCTGGACACGTTCGAACGCCCCGTCGTTGATCTGGATATCGTACGGCGACGTCCAGTTCGCTTCGGGGGGGCGTCGTTGCGACGTCAAGCTGATAGAGCCCCGCTGCCGGAGCTTGAAATTGATAAGGCATCAGGTAACCTTCGGAAGGCGCCTGCGTATCCGTAAACAGGGCCAAATACTTGCCTCCGCTGTACGCCGTCCCCAATTGGATGCTCGGCGTGAAGTTCGCGCCGTTCACCGATTCCCCTTCGACTTGGATCGCGCTCACCTCTGCCCGGGACACAGCCGGCAGCCAGGCGCACAGCAGCGCCAGAATCAACAGCCAACATACCTCGCGTCGTAATGCGATCATCATATAACCTCCAATTCCAACATCAGAGGCTCTCTCTATTCTCCTATCCGTGCTTGGCGCAGCCGCCTCTTCAGTTACCATCGGAACGAGCGGCGACTTTAAGGACCTGTGCTGCTCACCTCCTTTTGGTTCGCCCGATCTCTGTGGGCCCGGCGGTTACCCCCCGATTCTAGACGCCTTCGGCGATGCCCGTCGATGCTCATATCTGGACTAATCCGGCCGAATCCAGGCCGATGTTCATTAAAGGACCTGCTTTATAGGTAAAAAAACAAGAGGAAACGCAAAAAAAGGTCCAACCCGCACTTCTCAGCAAGGTTGAACCCGTATTTAATCGCGTTAGATCTTCGAGTAACGATATAAACTATAACCCGTGTATTTGACATAAAATCCGTCTTTAAGCCGATTCTGGTCCCAGGTTTTTTCGCTCATCGGGTTGAAAAGCGATGAAAGTAAACTTCTTTTTAATTTCATCCTTCGCTACGACTCCCCCCCATATATAACTCCTCTTAACTCGCTCGTCAGCTCCTTCGATATCCTGTATCCCTGCATGCTGTTATCCGTATCTACGAGCAAGGCGTTCATGCCGTCTTGGTCCTCGACGTTAAGGACGTATTTCTTTTGCGTGCCGTCCTCGAAAAAGAGATACATGAAAAAAGTGACGCCATAATCCAGAACGCCGTTCATTTTTTCCGCTTTAACGATCGCCTTGCGGAATACGTTCAGCGCGTCGCCATTTTCTTTCGTAAAAATCTTTTTCGCAAACGGTGGTTTTTCCGCTTTTTTTGCAGAAGTCCGCGCATTCCAGCTTGACGGACACGATTTCTTTTCCGTTCAGCATGACTTTGCCGTTCGTGTGTTTGGCGAACGTGCAACCTGTCGCGACGATGCTCAAAACCAAAACGATAACCGCGATCAGTCTCACGTCTATCCCCCCCTATAAAAAGTAAAAACGATCCATTTTATTAAAAAGTTGCTTGAACCCCCCTCATAGAAATAGCCCGCCGGATTGCGCCGGCAGGCTATCGCTTTTCATGATGTTTTATCGTTCGTTCGCGTCGTTAAGAATTTACCGGCTCCGGATTCCAGTTCTTCACGCCGTTGTCTTCGATGATCCCGAGGGTCACGTCGGCGATGTCGGCGTCCAGCAGCAACCGATCCCGGATCTTGAACTTGATATCGTCCGCATCCGCCAGCGTCAAGCCGGGTCGCAGCTCGATCAGTCCCTCGACGTGGTAGTAACGGCCTTCCTGCAAAATGCGCATTTGATAAATATCGGTCACATCGCTGTTGGAGAAAATGATCTGCGCGACCTTGTCCTCCACATCCCTTGGCGCGGAAACGCCGATGAGCCCGACCATATTGTCATAGCCGACCTTGAACGCGACCCCGACCATTAACAAGCCGATGAGGATGGTCGAGACGCCGTCAAGCAGATGAAAGCTCGTCAGCGACGTCACCACAACGGCCAGCAGCGCCAGAAGCGCGCCGGTCGTCGCGACGAGATCCTCGTAAAAGACCAGACGCGTCGGCGGCGCGGCGCGTCCTACGTTTTTGAACGCTTGGGGAACGATCGCCAGTCCCTTCGCTTCCGCCCGCGACTCGTGGACGATTTCCTTCATCGCCTTTATGAGGACAAATCCGTCGACCCCGACGGACAGGAGCAGCACAATGAGATTAAACCAGAATCCGTGCGATTCGGCCGAAGGGTGCTTCAGCAGGTGAAAGCCTTCGAGCATCGTCTCGTACGCCATCACGGTGACGACGATGACCGCCACCATGCAGAACAGGTTGATGACCCGGCCGAATCCGGTCGGGAACCGGCGCGTCGGCTTTTTCTCCGCCAGCACGCTTCCGGCGAATACGAACGCTTGATTCACGGCATCGGCGATCGAATGCATCGTCGACGCGAACATCGCCCCGCTGCCCGTCGTAGCCGCCGCGATGCCTTTGACGATCGCGACCCCGGTGTTGCCGATGGCGGCCGCCGCCGACGAGGTGTTTCCTTTTTTCAACAATGCGATAAAGCTTGTCCGTTGACTGTCCGATTCCACGATGCAAAGTCCCTCCTAATGATGATCCAAGGCTTACTACGTATAGAACGGGAAGAAGGTCGCGCTAAACTGCGATTGCTTATGATGCGCGGACCATTCATTCATTATAATGGAAATACCCATTTATGGTTAATTTATAATTTTTCAAGAGGTTAAAAGCATGACGAAGCAAGCGCGCGACTGGAGCGAATCGTCGCGAATCAAGGTTTGTCTATCGCGCGCACCAGCGCCAGGCAGCTGCTCGTCAATAGCCGCATAACCGATGCCCAACGTCAAAGGGCTCAATCGCGAAAGACGATCGCATGCAGAGCCTACCGATCATCGCCTGCAAGTTTTGATCCTGGTTAGGACTTTCTGCGGCCGGCGATCCTCAAAGCTGCCGCGGGTGTTTCTGGTTGGGACTTTCTGCGGTCGGCACGCCTCTAAGCGACCGCGAGTGTTTCTGGTTGGGACTTTCTGCAGCCGGCACGCCTCAAAGCGGCCGCGGGTGTTTCTGGTTAGGACTTTCTGCGGCCGGCGATCCTCAAAGCTGCCGCGGGTGTTTCTGGTTGGGACTTTCTGCGGTCGGCACGCCTCTATGCGGCCGCGATTGTTCCTGGTTAGGACTTTCTGCGGATGGCGATCCTCAAAGCGGCTGCGGTTGTTTCTGGTTGAGACTTTTTTGCGGTCGGCACGCGGCTGCACCGATTCACCGCAGCCTCCCAGCTTTTTCCGCTCGCGATGCGAAGATCCGTCGCGATCAGATAACAGTTGTCCGCCAATCCGCAAATCAAGTTATGTACCAAGAATCTCATCTTTATTATTTCGCACCGTAAATGATCGATGATCGAGGAAACCTGACCGATGATGCGAAAATGAAGGCCGTTAAAGGCAATGCTGCGAAAATACGAATAGCCCAGGACGTCCGCTCGGACGACTTGGGCTGCCGTAGATGTTTCTCTTTATTGCTCGTCGGCGCTGGGGCCATAAATGCCCGGAATCGGCACATCGAGCAGCCTTAGATAGACCGTCAATTGCCCGCGATGATGATAACAATGATTAAGAAGCGTCGAACGTACCTGCTCGTATCGCGAGGTCGAAGCGATCGATGCGCCCTCGAGCGTCCAGTTGAAATTCTGCTGGAGATCATTGTCGCTCCACTCGCGGATCTGGCTTGCCGCTGCCGTCGTGGAACGTTCCAGTAGCGCCATGATTTCCGATACGGATTCGGCTTCGGGAAGTGGAACGGTCGGCACTTCATGGGACGATGAAGACAGCATCGAGGCCACTGCCTCGGGCATGCCGGCCAAATGCAGAGCAAGCTGTCCCAGCGACATGGACTTGGCATGCGGTCTCCAAGCCAGTTTTGCTTCCGGTATGATCTCGATGATACGGCGCGTAGACGCCGCCTCCCGGTGCAGTTCTTCCTCTAACAGCTGGATCAAGCTCATGATTGGCATCCTCCTTGTCATAGCCCGATTATAAGTCAAAGCCCGACAAGACGTTTCTTACCGATTGCTCGATTATAAAAGAGATCCATTTCGCGAAAAAAAGAGGAACGGCTGATTGCCGTTCCCTGGAGCAGCAAACTTCGCTGCTCCCATGCTTCACTCCCTGTCCAACCGCAATCCCAGCGCCCCGAGCACACCCGCATCCAGCAGCGACGCGTCGTCGTGGCCGAAGGGCGTGCGCTTTTCCGGATCAAAAAAGGGTGAACGTCTCGTTGTACGACCAGTAGCTCCAACCGATATCGTGCGCCTCCATGGCCTCGCGGAAATCGCGTATGAATGAGAGCCGCTCCTCCGGCACGCAGCCGGGGCCGCCGTACTTCCGGCCCATCACGGCATCCATTACGCCGAACTCGTTGCACAGCACGGGCAGCCTGCGCCCATGCCTCGCCCGCCAATCCGCTACCCGCTCCACGCGACGCTCGTGCCAGCCGCGGTCGAACCAGCCGTGGTTGCCCTGCTGGTAATTACCTTCGCCGTAGCGCCTCGCATAGCCGGCCGCCTCCTCGCGATGCCCCTCCGCTACGCCCGACAGCATATCGTCCAGTCGGCGCTCGACGATCGCCGGACTGGCCGGATAAGGCACGCGCCCCACCCGATCGAGCTCGGCCGGCGTCCCGCCAAAGAAGGCATTCCAGCTCTGCAGCGTGAAGGCGAACGGGTCATAGCTGGTATAGCCGTAATACACATTGTCGTCGTCCACGGGGTTCATGGCCAGCATGCCCGCCAAACTTCCGACCCGATCGCCCGACAGAACCAGCGTATGCCGTGTCATCTCCGCACGCACGACCTGCCACAGTTTCGGATGCATGTCGTTCCAGTCGGTATAGTTGGCAAAAGGCTCCGTCATGATCTGAAACGCGATCTCGCGTTCCTCCCATCGTTCTGCCAGCCACGCCGACAACTCGCGATAGAAAGCGAGCACGGTTTCGAAGCGTTCGGACGACGCCAGATAATCCTGCTTGAACGGCGCCTCCGGGTGAATGCACACCAGGCAGGGCAAGTTCTCCCCTACGGCCATCCCGACGATTTCCTCGACGTACCACAGCTTGCTCCGGTCCAGGGCATCGCCTGCCATCAGGGACGACGGCGTGAACAACACTTTCACATGGTCGGCGCCCAGCCGCTTGATGATGCGCATATCCCCCGGGCTCGATTCTCGCAGACGCATCCGGCGGTATGCCCGCAGGCTGACACTTGTCGATGACGATTCCCTTTTCCAGCTTTATGAACGGCTTGCTCATATCCAGGCCTCCACTTCGGCGTCCCGCGCCGCTTTAGTCGTCTCCCAGCAGCGCCTCGACGAGCGCAGAATCGACCTTCTGCCCGAATGCGTCCGGATGCAGGCTCGCCGTGATCAGACCCTTGCGGTCGCCCGGCTTCAGCAGCGTGAACGACTCGTTGTATGACCAGTAGCTCCAGCCGATGTCGTACGCTTCGAACGATTTTCTAAAATCCTCGATCAACTGGATTCTTGTCGCATCGCTGTTGCCCGTGCCTTGGTTGGCTTCGAACAGCTCCACCGGCGTCTGGCCGTCCATCGCGCCGAACTCGACGCTCATGATGTGAATGTTGCCGCCGTACCGCATGCGCCAATCGTTCAGGCTGCTCGCGCGCGCCAAGTGCCAGTCGTAGCCGTACGTCAGTCCGGGATAGGAATTCGGCATGCCGCTGTCGGACGTCGCGTCCAGATACGCGCTCACCGCGCCGCGCGCTGCGGACTGAAGATTGGACGGCACGTCCGCGACGATGTCATCGACGAGATCCTCCTTCTGCTGCGCGGTCAATCCCGTCGGCGCGGGATACGGGATCTCTTTCATGTACTTCCAGTATTCGTTCGAGATCGATTGCAGCGTATTGAAGCCGATCGTATAGGGCTCGTAAGTCGTGAACGAGTAGATCAGGTTGCTGTCCGTCGCCGGCGACATCAGCTTGAGCCGTTCGAGGTTGCCGCTCGCATCGGAGCTCGTGACGATCGTATGGTCCGGCGCGGCGTTACGCACGGCGCCCCAAGTACGGTCCGCGATCCAGTCCCAGCTGACCGCCGTAGAATTGCTGTTCGGCTCGGTCATAAGCTGGATGGCGACCGTGTCGGCACTCCAGCGCTCGGCGACGTAAGAGGCGAAATCGCCGTACCATTTCAGCAGCGGCTGCAGGTTAGCCTCGACGGCCGCTTTATCGGCGCCGCCCATGTACGCGCCCTTGAAACCCTCCTCCGGATGAACGCACAGGATCGCCTTGAACCCTTGGGCCGCCACCTCGTCGAGCACGGTCCCGATGAAGGCCATCCGCTCCTCGATCAGCGCGCCTTCATTGTCGATCAGCCAGTTCGGCGTGATCAGCACCTTGACGTGATCGAAGCCAAGCGCCTTGATGTTGGCGATATCCTGCGGTGCGACGATCGACCGTTCGTAGTCGTACGGATTCCAGTTCCAGTATTGGCGGCGATCGATGACGACGCCCTTCTTCAGATCGAGCGCCGGCGCCGCGGGCGTATTGTCCGCCGTATCGATGACGGCTGAGGTCACCTGGGACGGCAGCTTCACCGCGTCATAAATGCGCAGCTCCGCCATGGAGCCGTCGAAGCTCTCCCCATGACTCGCGTTCGCTCCGATCACCACGCCGTCGCCCAAGCTTACCGAGCCGGCGCTCAGCGTACCGCTGTACGCGCTCGTGCCGTCGATATAACCTTTTAAAGTCCCGCTTCCGTACGAGATCAGCACATGATGCCAGAGACCGTCCGCGAGGTTCGTACTGCTCATGACGGCAGTACCCGCACCGCTGTCTACGCTTAACCGGCCGTCCGCATCGAGATACAGCTTGATGTTGCCGGACGCGAGGATCGTGCGATCGTCCTCCTCTCGCACCGGCGCCATGATCCAAGCTGCCACCGAAAATTCGCCGGACGACAGCTCGCTTGCCAGATCCGCGTCCGCGGACACATACGACTCCGCGATCGAGAAATCCAGCACCTTGCCGAACGTGGCATTGTTCAGCCATACGCCGTAATGGCTCGCGGCAGCCGTGCCGCCTGCCAGCTCGGACCGGACGATGCCCGACAGGCCGCCGTCGTCCAGCGCCCATGCCTCGACCGCATTCGCCAGCAGCGGATCGCCGAGCGCCGTCCACTGGGCGGTCAGCGTCGCGTCGGACGACTGCAGCGTATAGTAGGCGCCCGGCAAATATGTCTTCGAGCCGTCGCTCCAACCCGCGAACGCGTACCCGCTCCTCGCGAAAGGACTTGCCGGAAGCGCTACGCGTCCGCCCGGCAGCAGACTGATCGCGGTAGGCGCCGTCCCCGTGGCCGAAGCATGCCCCTTGTCGAACGTCAACGTCCCCGGCGCCGTGGTCGTGCCGGCGTACAGGTTGTCGATGCCTACAGTCACGGCGCCTGTGCTGTAGACGTACAGCCTGAAGCAGTTCAGGCTCGCGAGGTCCGGCGCATTGCCCGTAAATACGCCTTTGTCGAAGCGCAGCGTCAAGTGATTCCATCCGTTCGCGAGCGGGATGTCCGTGCCGAGCTCGCCCCAGTGCACCTCGTTCACGTCTGCCTGCGCACTGCTCGTCAGCTCGATCTGTCCGCCCGTAATCTTGGATGCGTCGCTCACGTAGACGGATAAGTGGATGAGCGAATCCTTGTATTCCTGGAGGTCCTTGCGGAACGTATTGACCGCCCAGGCATTCGTGACATAATGCTTCTGAAAATTAATATAGCCTGCCGCCACCGCGGTCGACGACAAGTAGCCCTTGCCTTCTGGCGCGCCGGTCGTGACCAGAGACATCGTCGAGCCGCTCCAGTCCTTCTTGCTGTCCATATTGTCGATCTGGTAAGGCTTGCGAGGCGCCACCGGCTTCGTGTTCCCGATCGTCGGCAGATCGGCGGCCGTACCGAGATAGACGCCTTCCAGCTTCAGCGTGGTCGGCGCCGTCACTTCGGCATGAATGCCGAAGTAGTTGATCGCCGACCAGTTGGCGTCGTCGCTGCCGTCCGCCGAAGCGACCGGGAGTGCCAGTTCGTTCCAGCCGGCGGTCAGATTCAGCTGGTCCAGCTCCCAGGAGGTCTCGGCGTAGTCGGGAATCGTGCTGCTCGTCAATTCCAGCTGACCGCCTGCAATATTGGCTGGATTGCTTACGTACAGCCACAGATACACGTAGCCTCCGTTTGCATACTCGCTAAAATCAGTGTTGCTGAACGTCTTGGACAAGCCGACCTTATCGTCCAGGCTCGAGACCTCGAGCACGCCGGTGCCAGCGAGGTGAATGCCAGGCTTTTCGACGGCGATGCCCCTGATCTTCCAGCCGCCCGTACTGTAGATGGAGCTGCCCTTGAAGCTCTGGGCACCGAGCAATGTCGTCGCATCCAGTTGACGAAGCGCGTTCGCATACCGCGGCTCGACATAGTCGGCATTCAGAATGCGCAGATGATCGATGGCAAAATAGGTTCCGGTCGCAGTCGTATGTTGATAGAAACGGAACGAGACGATATTCGACCAATCCGCCGTATTCCTCGTTGCCTGCGCAACGCTGAGCGTCAGCGCGTTCCAGCCGGTCACGAGTTGCGAAGAGATGTCGTCCCAGGCGATCACGCCCGACGCGGCGTCGTGCAGCTCGATGCCGCCCTGGTTCAGGCCGGCGGCGAGCTTCGCCGCATCCTCGACATAGACGCTTACCTTGACGATGCCGCCGGCCAGGTAAGACCTCAGGTCCACATCCGGCAGCGTGCCTGCGACGACATACGCGCCGCTCGTATCCGGAGCCGTTACCTTCACGTAGCCGTCGCCCTGCGGAGCGCCGCCGCTGACGAGCGCCAACGTCCCCGAACCCGTAAGCCCGTCAAGCGATTCAAACTCGCCGAGCGCGGTCGCCGTCGGCTCGATCCGGTCGACGACGCGAAGGTCGTCGACGCCGAATACGAGAGTGCCGGTCGTGACGGCGCGAATGTGGATGAACTTAATCGCGGACAAATCCGTCCCCGCGCTCGCCCCGTCCGCCAGACGGAAGGTCAGCTCGTTCCAGCCCGTCTGCAGCGAGGATGCCGTCCACGTGGTCGTGTTCAGCGGGGCGCTCTCCGTATGCGTAATATCGAAGTAGAGCTGCGGTCCCGACGCCGCCAGCTTGCGGGCGTTTGAGATGTAAACCCACAGCTTCAGCGCCTCGGCCCGGCTAACATCCACCGTGCTTGCCAGGTTGCCTGCGATGACGTTGCCGTCCTGCGTCGTGACGAAGCCCCCGCCCTCCTTCTGGCCCGTCGTCGCGAGATTCAGCGTGCCGTCGCCCCACCAGCCGCTCGTCGTATCGAACGGGAACATCTGCACGACATGATCGGCGGCGTCCGCGTTCAGGATGCGCAGATCATCGGCGCCGAAGGAAGTGCCGGCCGCGGTCGTCGTCTGGAAAAACCGGAACGAAACGATGTCCGACAGATCGGCCGTGCTGCTCGCCGCCTGCGACAACGGCAGCGTCAGTTCGTTCCACCCCGTCGTCAGTCCTGAAGAGAAGTCGTCCCAGACGATGACGCCCGAACCGCTGTCGTGCAGCTCGACGGCGCCGTGATTGGGACCAGTCGATACCAGCTTGGCGGCATCCTCCACATAGACGTCGAGCTTCAGCACGCCGTCCGCGGCATACGCGCCCAGATCCGTCGCCTGCCACTCGCCTGCGATGACGTAGCTGTTGTTGGCGTCCGGCGTCGAGACCTTCACATAGGCATCCCCTTGCGGCGCATTGGCAGTCTCCAATGTCAGCGTGCCTGTTCCCCAGTGCCCGGTCAAGGTCTCGAACGCATCGATCCGCTTCACGGTCGGGGAGACCGGCTTCACCTGCCGCAGGTCATCCAGACCGAAGGTGACCGGCGCGGTCGCATCGATACGGATGCGGACGAACCGGATCGCATGCAGCTTCGTGTTGGAGATCGCCGCATCGGCCATATAGAAGACGACCTCGTTCCAGCCGGTCTGCAGTCCGTCCGCGGTCCACTGCGCCGTTTGAAGCGGAACATTTTCCACATGCGAAAATTCGAGATACAGCTGAGGGCCCGTCGCGATCAGCTTGCTCGCGTCGGAGATGTACACCCACAGCTTGAACGCCTGGGCCTCGCTCACGTCGACCGGCGCGGACAGATTGCCCGCGACGATCGAACCGCTCTCGCTGAAGTAGCCCGCGCCTTCCTTCTGCCCGCTCGTGTTCAGCGACAGCGCCGCATCGCCCCACCAGCCGGTCGTACTGTCGAACGAAAAGATGGAGTCCGTTTTGCTGGTTGCCGCCGAAGCCGTGCCGTTCCCCGCCAACGCGAGCCCGATCGCCGCGATGAAGACGAACAGTGAACCTCCGCACAATCTCGCAAACTTCTTCATCCGTCATGCTCCTCTCGATTCAATGGGTTAGACATAACCGCGCCCTTCTTCTTCAAGCGCTTCCTCCCTCCTTGCGATTCGTAAATAGCGTCCGTATGCGTCGTCCCAGAAGGAAACGTCCGCCGGACTGTACCTTTCAGACTTGAAGGATCGCGCAGCCACCTCCCGCGCTTGCGACTGGTCCGCGAGCTCGCCGCAAGCCGATCGCCTGTACAAGCAGATTGCCCGCGGACGTCGCCTCGTCCGGGCCGGCGATGACGGGTTTCCCCGTCGCATCCGCTGTTAATTGGCACAGCAAGCGGTGCCGGACGCCACCGCCGACGATATGGATCGCGCCAAGCCTCCTGCCGAGCAGACGCTCCAGATTTTCCGCCGTCTGCCTGAACTTCAGCGCCAGGCTGTCGACGATGCAGCGCACGATCTCGCCCTTCGTCCGCGGCACCGGCTGCGCCGTCTCGCGGCAGTACGCCGCGATCGCTCCGGGCATATGCGGCGGCGCCAGAAATGCCGGATCGTCGGGGTCGACGAAGCAGACGCCGCCCGGTTCGGCGCGCGCCCACGCCTGCATGTCTGCATAGCTCGCCTCCTCGCCTTCGATCGCCCACTGCCGGCGGCACTCCTGCAGAAGCCATAGACCCATGATATTTTTGACGATCCGGGTCTTCCCGTCCATTCCGCCTTCATTGGTAAAAGACAGCTTCAGGCCAAGAGGATCTCGCATCGGCGCCGCGCGTTCGACGCCCATGATGGACCACGTGCCGCAGCTGATGAACGCCGCGCTGTCGTCCTCCATCGGCACGGCGACGACGGCTGCCGCGGAGTCGTGGGAAGCGGTCGCGATCACGGGAACCGCGGGCATCCCCAGCTCGGCACCGACGGCGGGCAGCAGCGCGCCGACCCGGGTGCCCGGCTGCACGAGCGGGGCCAGCATGCGGTCCGGCAGCTGCAGCGCGGACAGCAGCGGCTCGGACCAACTGCGCAGCGCCGGATCGAGCAGGCCGCCGGTGCTGGCGACCGTGAATTCCGAAGTCTTCGCTCCTGTCAGGAAATAGTTGAACAGGTCGGGCATCCAGAGCACCGTCTCGGCCTTCTCCCACAGGACGGGATCGTAGCGCCTTGTCGCCAGCAGCTGGAAAACGGTATTGTACTGCCACGGATACGAGCCCGTCAGCCGGTACATGTCTTCCTCCGGGAGCTGACGGGCCGCGAGCGCCTGCATGCCTTCGTTGCGCGCGTCGCGATAATGATAGGGATTGGCCAGCAGCCTGCCCTGCCCGTCGAGAAAGCCGACGTCCACGCCCCAGGTGTCGACTGCGATGGAGGCGAGCCCGTCCCCGTAATGCTTTTTGAATTGTCCGATTCCTTGCAGGAGTTCATGGTACAAGCGCAAAAAATCCCAGTAAAAATGGCCGCCCAGCCGAACGGGCGTATTGTCGAACCGGCGGAGCTCCTGGATCTGCAGGCGCGAGCCGTCGAAGGCCCCGAGCATCGCCCGGCCCCCCGCTCGCGCCGTAATCCATAGCCAGCATGTTCAGCGTTCGATTCACGATGCAGCACCTCGGTAAATTGATGGGATGAGTCAGCCGCGGCTCGCGTCCGTAAGACCGGCTCCCGACAAATGACGCAGCGCCTCGCTTAACAGAATGCCATCGTGGGGTATGAACTGGCGCCAGTACCGCACGGATTCGCGCATCTTGTACAAAATGTTGGCATTCATCTCGCTCGTGCCGGCGAAGATCTCCAGCGTCAGATACAACTCCTTGCACGGCGGCGGCATTCCTTGCGCTTCTTCGCGTTCATAGGAGACGGCGAGCGCTTGCAGCAGCGGTTCGCCGAACACGATGCCCTTGCGGTTTTCCTCCTCCGTAAACGGCAGATGCGCGGAGGATGTCCCGTCCGTCTGCTGCAGATGGACGATCGGTGAATAGCGTCCCAGCTCCTCCAGCCACAGATACGTATCCCCGTCTGGGAACGACGCGAAGAGGTGCGGATACCGGTCCATCTCGCCGTCGATCGCTTCGAGATACGCCGCCCACTGGCTCTCCGGCTTCGCGAGCATCTCCTGGAAAAGCAGTTCGGCGGACTTCGGACCGAGCCAGATACCCTGAACGCTTGCTGCCTGCGCCTTCCTCGCCGCCTCCTGCCGAATGCGGTCCCGACTCGGCCTCGTAAATTTGCGCTGTCCGCTCTGATGCCCGGTGTCGAGCGTCAGGTAGAACGGCGCTCCCGACTGTCGGTACACCTCGCGCAGCAGCCTCTTGGAGCCTTCGATCGTCCACGGGATCTGATGGGGCGTGTACATTTGCTCGACGCCGGCCGCGCTGATGCCGAGGTCGCGGCAATGAATCGCGAGCTCGGCCAGTCTCGCATACAGGTCCCGCTCCGCATCGTCATAAGCCTCGGGCGACTGGAGCGTGGCATCGGAGAAGGCGTGGCAGTAGAAGCCGAGACCTGCGCCCGCCTGTGCCGCGAATGCCGATATCGGCTTCAGCCAGTCGTTCAAAAACCGATCCCGGTTGCGCTTATCCGTATGGGCGAGCCCGAGCGTCGCGTAGGTACCGTGACCCGAATAGATATTGCCGATCCGCACGCCCGTCCGCTCGCCTTCGCGCTTCGCCTCGGCCAGCCAGTCGGCCATGTAGGACACGTCCATATAGAGCGGATCCAATTCGTTGTCGGCACTCGCCTCTGCGACGCTCACGCCGAACTCCCGCAGCAGCTCCATCCACTCCGCCGGCCTGGTCCATCGTTTTTTGGCAAAGCTATTGTCCACGGCCAAATATAATTTAGGATCGGTTTTCATGCCTTTCACTCCATATCCGTTCGTTCTATGTGTTACGGGCATCAGCGCAGCGATAGGTTCATAGCGTCCAACGTGATCCAGCCCCGGTCAACGGAGATCGCAAGCCGGTTCTCCCCTTCGCGGAAAGCGTCCGGCGGAAAATCGATCCGGGTCGTCCGAGATTGGGCGAGCTGCCACGGCTCCGCAAGCTGGAAGCCGTAGCCGGCCTCGATCTCCGCGGACAGCGAGACGCAGCCGAGCGCAGCCGCGAGACGCCCGCCTTCCTCCGCCTGGTCCGCCGAATAGATCCGCAGCGTGCCGGCCCGGCCGGCCTGCTCCGCGCTCAGCGTGAAGCGGAACGTCAGCTGCCGGTCCCACAGATAAGGCACTTCTCCCGTCGGTACGCGGCCGTCGGATGCGGCTGCGACGAACACGGCATCCGACGCAGCGGCATCTGCACGTCCGACGGAAGGCGCCGCCGCGACCGCGGCCGCGTTCTCAGTCCCGGCTCCCTGTTCGACCGCGGCCGCCACAGCCGCCGCAGCAATTGCGCCATCAGCTTCAGCCGATGTGCCGTCGAACCCGGCAAAGCCTTCGCACGTCAGGTCCTGCCGCCCCGTCCAAAGCGCCACGTCCTGCGGCGGCGCCTCGGCCGTCGCCGCGTTGTATGCGGTAACGTACCAGCCGGTCTGCGCCAGCGTCAGATCCTCCCGCCGCGGCGCGGTGATCGTGATGTCCCGGTACTCCCCCTTGAGGAATGAAGCCGAACTGCTCCGAGAAGGTAAGGTCGGTCCGGTAGAGCAAAAGCGGATGCGTCTCGACGTACAGCGCCGTCATGCCGCCAGTATTTTCCACGCGAAGCACCAGCGTCTCCCGCTCCCCGTCGGCCCGATGGCTCCGCACCTCGGCGCGAAGCGCGGTGCGCTTGACCGATCCGCCCATCATCCCCGTATACGTCGGCGGCGTGCCGAATTCGGGGTCCGGAAGCCCTTCCTTGAACAGTCCGGCCAGCGGCGCCCGCGCGCCCTGCGCGCCGAAGACGTAGAGGCGTTCGCCGAGACGGCGGCCGTCCGCATCGTTGAGGTATAGCTCCATAATGACGGGACCGGTCTTGAGGGCCAGCGCCGGCTCGATCCGGACGCGCCCCAGAGACTTGGCCTCCAGCATTGCGATCTCGGCGGTGCCTTCGCCCGTGCGATAGACGTCCCCGTGGCGATCCCGCAAAATGTAGCGCCACTGCAGGCCGGCGGCCGGCTCGGGCGCGTCGCTGCACAGGATCAGTTCCGCCTCGAGCCCGTCGAACAGGTCGAACAGCACCGCGTCGTATTTCAGGCACAGGCTGATCGGCTTCATCGCCTGCGCCACGCCGTAGAACATGTGCACGGGCCGGCCGTCATGGTCCACCAAGTACGAGCCGGCCCCGTTCGGCCACGGCTCGTTAAAGCACCAGCTCGTGAAGCCGCCCATGTTCATGCGCCATCGCAGCGAATCGTAGGCGTAACGCAGCCCTTCGGCCCCCATCCACTGCGACGTCGCGATCAGCTCCTCGAACGTTTCCGCCTTGCCGAACAGTCGCTCGATATTGTCCGGCATGAGCCACACCTCATCGTTGAACGCGGCGCGGATCATGTTTTTGCGGATCAGCACCGGATCTTCCTTGTCGATCGGAAACCGGGACGCGGGCGGGATCGTCCGCTTCAGCAGCTCGACGTTGCCCGCCGTCTGCGTGCCGAATTCGCCGTTGCGCAGCATCGGATAGGTCCCGGTCTGGTCGCGCATGTTCTCGTCGTTGTAGATCTTGTAATGCACGGCCGAATTGTAGTCCCATGGCGCATGGCGCACGCCCTGCGAGGGACAGGTCGCGCGGAAGTACCGGCCGTCCTCCTCCGCGATGATCGCCCGGGTCGCGGTCAGCGCCGGGTGGACCGTGTCCTGCTGCCAGCCCATCTCGTTGCCGCCGGACCATTCAATGATGCTCGGATGGTTGCGCAGCAGCTTCACCATGTCGGTGACGACTTTGCTCCAATGCGCGACGATGTCCTCGTCCTCTTCGATGATGCAGTTGCCCGCCGGAAATTCGATGGACAGCAGGATGCCCATCTCGTCGCACGCGTCGTAGAAGTCCTCCGTGAACACGATCTGTCCCCCCGTGCATGCGCAGCGTATTGAAGCCGGCCTCCACGGCTCGCTGCGCATAGAGCCGCGCGCGGTCGTGCGCTCTTCCATGCAGGAGGTCGGGCGAAGACATGTTGCTGCCCATCGTGCGGATCTGCCGCCCGTTCAAGGTGAGCTTAAGCGGATTGATAAAGTCCGCGGGCACGCCCGCAAGCTGCCCCCACTCCACGCGGCGGATGCCGAAGCGGACCGCGCGACCGTCCGAAGGCTGTTCGCTTCCCGCAACATGCAGCTTGCTCTCGAGCGTATACAGCGGCTGCGCGCCGTGTCCGACGGGCCACCACAAAGCCGGACCTTCGATCGTCTGCTCCCACCGGAGCTTGTTGCTGCCGGCTTTCAACCGCACCGCCTGCCTGAACCTCAGCTCGCCGCCGTCCGGCGCGAGCAGCCTGATGTCGAGCTCGCCTTCCGCGTCCGCCGCGCTGTCCACTTCCCATACCGCGCGCACGACCGCTTGCTCATACGTGTCGTCCGGCTCGCTTCGCACGTGCAGATCGTCGATGCGGACCGTGTCGGAGGCGTACAGCGCGACATCCTTCCACAGCCCCATCGTCCAGATGTTCGTGCCCCAGTCGTAGCTGAAGTTCGTGATGCTCTTCAGACCCCGGAGCACCTGACGGGTCTTGTTCATCCCCCCAGACGAAGAAGAATTCGGTGCCTTCGCCGCTTCCAGCGCCGTCGGACTTCTGAATGTATTCCTCGAGCTCGGGCGGCATCTTGTGAAAAAGCACCGACAGTTCGTGCGTCGTCCCGGCGCCGACGCGGTCCGTGATATCCGCGGAAAACCGCTCGAACTGCCCCTCGTGCGACGCGATCGGCAGGCCGTCCAGATACACATCGCAGGCATAGTCCGCCCCGTCGAAGCTCAGCTTGATCCGCTTGCCCGCCCATTCGGCCGGCACCTCGAACGATTTGCTGTACCGCCAGTCGTGGCGGGCGACCTCCCAGATTCGTTCGTCCCCGACGCCGTAATAGATCGGCTTCAGGCAGCGCGCGTTTTCCAGATCGGCCTGAATATTGCCCGGCACCTGGGCCGGGACGGTCGGGAATGCCCCGCCCTCGCACGAGAGCGTCCAATCCTTCCCGCTCAGCGAGTAGACGTATTCCGCTTTGATCATTGTCCGAATCCTCCTTCACTAATAAAGCTGTTTTATTGAATAATGCCGATCAATCCGAGACGGAAGTTCGTCCCCTTGCATTCCGGCCGGTCCCCGTGCACGACGACCAACTCGCAGCGATGCTTGCCCGCCGGCAGATCATCCGAGACGACATCGGTCCAGAACACGCCGTCGTTGCCGCACCAGTCCGGACGATCGCGCCTGGTCGTCGTCCACTCGTCCCCGTCCAGCCGGATCATGTATTCCGACGAGGCTTTGCCGTAGTCGAATCCGAGCGCGAGCCCGCGTCCGGTAAAGGTAAAAGCCAAGCGCGCGCCGACGGCCGCGGTCTCCAGCGTCCGATCGATCCAGGGGTTGTTCAGGCAGCGCCGAACCGTCCATGGCCCTTGCCGCTCGATCAGCGAAAAGTCCAGCAGCGACACATGCTCCCACAGATCGGTATCGAGCGGTGCGGGCCGCTCGGGCCAGGCATATGCGCCCCCCGGATCCGGGGCATCCAGCAGCTCCCGATTCAAAAAGGACGTCACGCTCTGCGCATAGCTCAGACTCCCCCCCGGACGGACGGATGAAGTCCGTCCGGCAGCCATTCCTCCCAGCTCATCCCGCCTCTCGTCACTTCGCCAGCGGCATGCATTCCCATCCAGACGGAGCCGATGCCGTAGTGCCCGGCGAGCCGTTCGAATTCGGCGACCGACGGGGGCGATACGCCGTTCATCATATCCGCATACCAGCCTTGCTCGAACGCATAGACGATCACGATGTCGCGACCTTCCCCCGGAGAGCAATTGGCGCAGCAGCCCCTCTCTTGCCCGCATGCGCCGGGCGGCCGGCAGCCCCTGGTCGTTGACGGCATATTCGATGAATACGAGATCGCAGCCGCGGCGAATAATGTCCCGCTCGCAGCGGAAGGCGGCAAGATTGCTTGCGGTAGCCCCGATCGCCGCATTCTCGACGTTCACCTTGAGGCCGGGGAAGCAATCGACGAACCAGGCGATCACCGGCTCGGGCCAGTTTTGCCGCGCCCTGCCGTCGGTGATCGAGCCTCCAAGAAAGCCGATCGTCAACTCCCCGCGCTCGATGCATTCGATCGTTCGGCGCAGTCCGCGCCGATGGTTGTGCACGGCAGTCATGATCGGCTTGATTCGCGGACTGCGTCTTTGGCGACGAAGCGCCAGAGGCTGCCCGGCTTTCCTTCCACGTTGTAAATTCCGTCGCCCCGGTCAACCAGGCCGTCGTGCAAATCTGCGATCGCATAACCCTCCGGCAACATCAGCGAGAAAGCGCCTTCGACCGTCGTCGCGAGCTCGACGTCCAGGGTCCGCTGCGCTTGATCCCAAGCCAGCGTCACGGACGCCCCGTTACGGCAGCCGACGCGACCGATGCGGCCGCTCGCCCAGCGTTCGGGCAGCGCCGGCAGCAGCTTCACCGTGTCCGGCGTCGAGAAGACGAGCGCTTCAAGCACGGCCGCGCTGATACCCATATTGGCGTCAACCTGGTACGGCGCCCCCCTTGCCGAGCGAGACGCGCAGCGTGACGCCCATGTTGCGCCAGTCGTTGTGGTAGGTGAACAGATTCGCGCCGACGCAGGTCCGGGCGAGCAGATCGAAGCACGTCTGCACCTTGGCGGCCTCGCCCATCCGCGCATAGATGCCGGCCTGATGCGCAAGCGACCAGCCGGTCTGCGCCTCGAGCCCGATCGACATTCGCTTTTCCATCGCGACTCTCGTAGCTTCGAACAGCTCGGGCTGCTCCTCCTTCGTAATCTGGAAGCCGGGGAATACCGGATAAATGTGGGACAGATGGCGATGCGCGTAGTTATCGTGATGGTCCGAGTGAATCCACTCCGCCAAAGCGCCGTCCTCGTTGATCCGGAAGGGACGCAGATGTGCGACGATATCGTGCCAGACGGCGGTATCCGCTTGCGGTAGGCCGAGCGTGTCGTACGCTTCGCACAGGTTGCCCAGCAGCTCGCGGACGAGCGCCGTATCGATCGTGGAGTTGATCGTGAGCGGCACGCCCGGATTCATCATGACGCTGAGGTCCACCTCGCCCGCGATATCCTCGCTCGGCGCGTTTTCCGGCGAGTTGGACGGCACGACGAGCACGCAGCCTTCCTCGTCCCGCAGCAGATAATCCTCATAGAACAGGGCGACCTCCCGCATGAACGGAACGGCTCGGTCCCGTAGGAAGGCTTCGTCCCGCGTGTACAGGTAGTAGTCGTAGAAATGTTGTGCAATCCAGGGGGGCGACGCCGATGAAGTGCAGCACGTGCGGCTGTCCGTCGCGGATCAGGCCGGTGTCGGCGGCCGCGGTGAGCGGGATGAAGATGCCGCGGCAGCCGAACAGCTTGCGCGCGTTCTCCCGGTAATCGGCGATCCGATCCTCGAAGTAGCCGAACATGGCTCCCGTCACTTCGGGGAGCGAGCCAGCCAGCGCCTGCCAGTAATACATCTGGGTGTTCTCGTTGTGGACGTAGAAGCTGTTCCACGGCGGATAATAGTCGCCGTTCCAGGTGCCCTGCAGCGTCGGCGGGAGGCAGTCGCCCGTGGAGCAGGCGATCAGCAGATAGCGGCCCATGTCGAACATGCGCTCGACCAGTTTGAGAGGTGCGACGCCTTGATAGGCCTCCAACAGCAGCATTTCGTTCGGCGCAGGAGCGGCTTCGGCGGCGTCCTTGGCGGCTACATCGCCGAGGACGAACTCGCACCGAAGGAACTTCTCGCGGTGCACGACGGCGTGCCGCTCGAACAGCGTGTCGTAGTCGGCAGGCAGCGCGTCCAGACGGCGGCACAGCGCCTCGATCTCGCGCTCGGGATCGTCCGTGTTGACATAGACGCCGACGATCGCCACGATCTCCGCCGCGCCGACGATCTTCTCGGTCTCGTGCGATTCGATCGGCAGGTTCCACATGACGTTCAGCGAGGACAGCTGCTCCGTCCACGACAGCTCGCGGGCGAACCGGCGCTCGCCCGCCCCGCAGACCGTGCGGAGCACCGCCCCGTACTCGCCGCCCATGGAGCCGTTCACGCGCAGGACGAGCTTGTCGCCGCGCACCTCGGACTTGAATTCGAGAGGCGGCGTCTTGGGAACGCCGTCCATCTGCACCGAATCGCTCAGATTGTGCTCGCACAGCTGAAATCCGGCGTCCACGCTGCGATCCCCGGACTGAATCCGCAGAACGGCGACGTCGTCGGTGTGGCTGATAAAGAAGTCCCGGCGTTTGTCGACATCGCCGTCTTTCCAAGTCACGGTCGCCTGCCCGGTCTCGAAGTCGAGCGTTCGCCGGTACGCGGCGAACCCCTGCTTCTGGTGCATGACGATCTTCAGGTCGAAGGCGGGATGCAGGATCGGCAATCCCGATACGAAGCCGCGCTCGCTCAGCGCCTCGGTCATTTGCCGGTTCGCTTCGGCGAAGCGGCCCGCAAGGGCGAGCCGCCGCGCTTCCGCAAGCGTATCCGAGACATCGGGCAGCGGCGACTGCGTCGCTTCGTACCACAGGGAATCGTGATTGAACTGGATGGTCTCCGGAGAGATGTTGCCGTACACCGACGCGCACAGCGCGCCGTTGCCGCAGGGCAGGCCGTCTCTCCAACTGACGGCCGGCGTCAGCATCGTCATCTGATGTTTAGCGGTCATGGCGGTATTCCTTCCTTCTATTGAATAGTCGCTTACGAATCGCAGCCGGCGATCAGTAGATCGGGTCGCCGAATCGCTCGACGTTTTTCTTGTAGCGGTCGGTCATGAAGGCTTCGAGCTTGTCGTAATTTTTAACCTTCTTCATGTCGGCCAGCATTTTGTCCAGGACCTGCGCGGACTTCTCGGCGGTCGGCGCCGCGATCGCCTTGATCACGTTGTCCGCCAGCTTCGTCACGGTCGTGAGCGCGATGCCCTCGTCGGAAGAGCCGCTCGGCGTCATGCGATACGATTCGTTGGTTGAGTCATAAGCGTAGGGAACCGAATTCGGGATATCGTACGCGATGTTGTCCGGGGAGTCGCTGCGCTGGCCGGGCATCGGCTGATACCAGAGCGAATAATAGTCCCAGATGCCGGTCTTGTTCTGGTAAGCCGTCACGTCTTTTTCAACCTCTTTGGCCTCCGCCTCGGGTCTGAAGTACACGCCGTCCTTCACTTGATAGTGCTTGCCGGGGTTGCCCTGGCTGATTTGCATCGTACCCGTCGTGCTGAATCCGTAGCGGATGAGCTTGATAGCGGCTTCGGGATCCTTGTTTTTCTTGGTGATGAAGGTCTGCGTCGCGCCCCCCCATGCGGGATTGGCCGGGAAAGCTGAACGGCTTGCCGGTGGCGGACATCGGCGGGATGGCGATGAAGTGGCTGTCCGGCTTCTTGGCGTCGAGGATGGTGTTGGCCGATCCGGCCGCGTGATAGACGTAAGGCAGCATGAACGCGCTCGTCGCGAGGTCCTCGCTCACCTGCTGTTCGTCCTTAACGAAGATCTCGGGGTCCAGCAGCCCTTCGCGGAACAGCTTGTTCATGTAGGCGATGAAGTCCGGATAGTTGGGGTTCATATACTTGACGGTGCAGGCGCTGCCGGCTTCGTCGCAGTAAATGTCGTGGATGCCGAAGGAGTAGCCGATCGTCGACAGCGCGCCTTCGCCCTTGCCCCAACCGCTGATGCCGATCGACGTCTTGCCGTCGATCGTCGGGTACTTTTCCTTGAACAGCTTCAAGGTGTTGTACAGATCGTCCGGCGTCGCGATGGAGGGATGGCCGAGCTCATTCCAGATATCCTTGCGCACGCTGTAGGAGAAGTTGCCGATGATCGGGTCCTTCTTCTCCTTGAGCAGCCACTCGGGGTTCGTGACGCCGGAGATGCTCCACATCCGGTCGTCGATCTCCTCGTAAGTGCCGATCTCCCGCAGCACCTGCGGCACCTCGCTCTTGAAATCCGGAATGTACTTGTCGATCAGCTCGTCGAGCGAGTACACGTATCCGCCCTTGATCAGCTCCTCGCCTGCGGCGTCGCCGAAGGGAAGCGTAATGAGGTCCGGCATGTCGTTGGTCGCCATCATCAGATGGATTTTCTCGTTGGGATCGCCGCTCGGTATCGACCCTGTGACGTTGATGCCCGTGATCTCGGCGACGGTCTTGAGCGCCTCGTATTCGGTCCACGGCTTCGTGGTGAGATGGTGGTTGTAGTTGAAGTACCAGGTGAAGTCGACGTTGCGGCCGACGTTCCATTTTGCTTTTTCGTCCTGCACGTATTGGTCGAACGGGAAGCTGTCGTCCACGTTTTTCGTGATGTCCCAGGACACCTTCTCCCCTGCGCTTGCGCCAGCGGACGGGGCGGCGCTCGAAGCGCCGGAAGGCGAGGCGGAGCCGGAGCTCGGCGGGGCGGATTCGGAGCTTGACGCGCTTTTCCCGGCGTCGCAAGCCGTCAGCATGAGCGCCAGCGCGCTCGCGGCGATTGTCAATCTTCTTTTGTTCACCATAGTGACCTCCTTATATGTTTGAAGAGTCGGCAGTACGGATACTGGCGACTGAGCTTCCAAAAGGAACTACTCCTTCATGGCGCCGATCAGAAAGCCTTTGACAAAAAATTTCTGAAAAAAAAGGATAGATCAATATGATCGGTCCGATCGCGACGACGATCGTCGCCAACTGAATCGAATAAGGCGTGACGCGTCTGGACAAAATCTCGTCGCTCGACACCATCTTCG
Source organism: Cohnella rhizosphaerae (assembly GCF_029525575.1). Taxonomy (GTDB): domain Bacteria; phylum Bacillota; class Bacilli; order Paenibacillales; family Paenibacillaceae; genus Cohnella; species Cohnella rhizosphaerae. The sequence goes on along the minus strand of NZ_JAPDIA010000009.1, from coordinate 184,204 downwards.
TAATCTCCGATGCCGCGCTCGATCCCTGGATCACTCTTTGCAGCACGAGCTGTACCGGCATCAGCGATTCCTTGGAGATGTAGATGTAGGCGTCGATCCAGGCGTTCCACTGCGAGACCGCATTCATCAGCCCGATCGTCGCGATGACCGGCATGGAGCTCGGGAAGACGATCCAGAAGAAGATGGAAAAGTCGTTGGCCCCGTCGATCATCGCAGACTCCTCGAGGGCGGCGGGCAGCGAGTTGAAAAACGACTTCATGATGATCATCGCCATGATGCCGTACATCGCGGGGATGATATAGACGAGATAATTGTTGGAGAAGCCGAGATTGGTCATGTTGATGACGCTAGGAATGAGCCCGCCGCTGAAGAACAGGGTAATGAAGCAAAGCGTCAGGTAGAAATTGCGGAACATCAGCTTCTTCTTGGACAGTCCGTAAGCGAATAAAGCGGTTGCAACGACGCTTGTGATCGTACCGAGCACCGTTCTGGATATCGTAATGAGGTATGAGCTGTAGATCAGGTCGTTCTGGAAAACAACCTTGAAGTTCTGCAGCGTGAACTTCCGCGGCCACAGCAGCGTACCGCCAAGCGACGTATCGTTCGCCTCGTTAAACGCCATGACGATGACCTTCCAGAACGGATACAAAAACGCGAGGGTCAGCAGCACCATAAACGCGTAAAGGAACGTATCGAACACTTTGTCGCCCGGGCTTCGTTTGAACATCGTCGGCCTCCTTTCTTCAAAACAGTCCTTTTTCGCCCTGCGTCATCACTCGGGCGGTCCTGTCCGCCGCGAGCAGCAGGCAGAACGACACGATCGAAGTCGCCAGGCCGATCGCGGTGGCATACGAATAGCGGCCCGACTGCACCCCGGTTCGGAACACGTACGTATCGATCGTCTCCGCCGTCTCCGATACCATTTTGTTGCCGAGCAGGAAGTGCTGCTCGAAGTTCGAGCCCAGGATGCCGCTGACCGACAGGATGAGCAGGATGACGATCGTCGGCATGATGGACGGGATCGTGATATGGATGATGCGGCGGAATCGGTTGGCCCCATCCATGTAAGCGGATTCATACATCTCCTGGGGAATGCTCGCGATGGCGGCCAGGTAGATGATTGATCCCCAGCCTACGCCCTTCCACAGGTCTGAGAGCACCGCGATCGCCCGGAACAGCTCGGGCTGCGACAGATAGCTGATGCGCTCCGAGATGATCCCCATCTGCAGCAGGATCGAATTCAGTGGTCCGTCCAGCGACAGCATCGTCTGCATGAGCGACACCATGACGACCCAGGAGATAAAAAAACGGGAGATAGGATACGGTTTGCGCGATCCGTTTGAAGGCGAGCGAACGGATCTCGTTGAGCAGGAGGGCGAACAGGATGGGTGCGGGGAAGCCGAAGACGAGCTTGAGACCGCTAATGATCAGCGTGTTCTTGATCGCCTGGATGGCGAACGGATCGGAGAAGAACGCTTCGAAATGCTTGAAACCGACCCAGGCGCCGGAGAAGAACCCCTCCGAAATCCGGTAATCCTTGAAGGCGATAATGATGCCATACATGGGAATGTACATGAAGATAATCAGCCAGACGATTCCCGGCAGCACCATCGCCTGCAGCGTGATCTGCGATTTGAACCTTTTGACGCCCTCCCCCGATCCGCTGCGCGGCGCTCCATCGATGAGCGGTTATTTGTTCCGTACGACGAGCAACATCTCCTTGAATCTGTTTCATCGATCTCACATTCCTTTCACCTGGCGGCTCTGATGATGAAATGAATGAAGCTTGAAAGGTAAGCGCTTTCTATTGATTCGATATTGTTTGTGGCTATCCCCTCCGTATGGCAGGACGTACGCGTTTCGTTCATGCGGCCCTAAATCCCGTGTCGATTCTTTATCTTGTTTTGCGCCTTGTTCTTCAGGTAAAGAATAGCATTCCTTTTACGATATAGTAAATATCAATTATCAAATTTTTATTTTGATTTTAGATATATAAGATATCAATTATTAAAAAAATACTTATGACCTAATTTAAAATACCTTTATATATAAAGGATTATTAGGGTGCGTTACGGAAATCGGCTTGGTTTAGTAATAATAAAATTATGATATAAATTATCTTATTTTATCTTTTTGAATAAACCTTTTTTATGATATGATTTAATTCATCATTCATCTATTGATGCGATATCGAATATCATCTCCGGCCGCACGCAACGAACGGACCGCGGAGATAGAACGGAGCCGCTATGAAGTCCATGCTCGTATCCAAAGGCGGATGCATTCTACGTATTCAGAGCATCCTGAACAACCTCAAGTCGGCGGAACATCGCGTGGCAAACTATATTCTGGACCATGCGGAACTCGTCACCGCCCAGACAATGGAGGAGCTCGCCGTCGCCAGCGACGCCAGCTATTCGACCGTCGACCGCCTCTGCCGCAAGCTGGGCTACACGGGCTTCCGGGAGTTCAAGGCAAGCCTGATCTACGATGTCATCAACAATAACAATGTCGGGACGATCATTCAGAATCTGACGGTCGGACAGGAGACATCCACGCAGGGCATCGCCGAGAACGTATACAATCTTGCCTTTAAGGTGCTTGAAGACAGCCTGGCCATCATGAACATCTCCGAGATCGAGATGGTCGTCCAGCAGATGATCAAGGCCAAAAAGCTGTGTTTTATCGGGGCGGGTTCTTCCGGGTTGTGCGCGCGCTATGCCTACAGCCGCTTCTTCCGGATCGGACTGAACTGCGCCTCCGACATCGATTCGACGTTGTACAAGATGCAGGCCGCCCTGCTGACGGAGGACGACCTGCTGTTCGTCATCTCCTCCTCCGGACGCACGGAGAACGTCGTCGAGGCGGCGCGCCTTGCGAAGAAAAACGGCGTGACTGTCGTCGGACTGAGCGACTACGCCATCACCCCGCTCTCCAAGACCTGCGACTACAACCTTTACACGACGTCGCGCAATGCGAACATGTTCCTCAACATCGACATGCCGCTCATCACCGGCCAGATCACGATCATCGATCTGCTGTACATGTGCACCTGCGTCGCGCTTGGCGAGGACGCCTCCCGCCATTACGAGAAGACGATCACGACGGCGAATCAGGAAAAGACGAGAAACGGCTGACTGTCGTTCCTCGTCTTTAATCGGCCCCGGCTATTGCGAATAGTTTTCGCCGCTGGGCGATTCCCGTTCAATAAAAATAAAAACGACGTCGCCGGGACGGATCTCCTCGATCTCTCCTCCCAACGAAATTGATGACCGAGCAAGTCGGCACGCTGCCGGGGAGAAGTCTATTAATCGATGGGGGGTTCGCTTGATGCGGCGCGCTTCCGACGGCAAAGAGCCGGTACGCGGTGAGTCGCGCGCCGGCTTGTTTTCGACTTGCTGGTTTCGTAGCGGACTCACCGTCCGCTATTGTTGCAAACTGCTTGCATTTTTCATGCTCCGCGGACTCCAGTGCCGTAATTTCCTCCTAAAACGCCTGCTTTCATACTGTTTATCGAGGATAACGGATATGGGGTCCGCAAGACGCTCCAAAACGAACTCGATTGTTAATATAGCGGCTCTCAGGTCCACTTCGCCTTGGATCATACCGCTATTCGAAACGAATCTCGTCGATCGTAAAGCTGCCCGAAAACGCGCCGTGCTTGAACTTCCTGGCCGTCGCTTTGTCGAAGCCCGCGAAGTCGGCGAGCGGAATGCGGATCGTCTGGTAGCCGGTCGTCGCGGTGACGGTCTTCGTCCCCTTCGCCCCTCCCGCGTCCCACATCGTCACGTTAAAAGAGGCGCCGTTCGTGCCGCTCTTCACGACGTAGACGAGGTATGTAGGCGGACAGGTCGACGTTCGTCTCGGCGGCGCTGAACGTGGCGTCCCACCAGCTGACGCCGTTAAGCGACAGCTCGGAGCCGTTGCTCGATATCGTGCCGTCTCCCCAATAGCCGCCTCCCATATCGTTCGTGTGCAGCGTGTTGTATTGGTTGGCATTGTCGTAATTGTCGAAGACAAGCGGCGTTACGCCGCCTCCGCCGCCGCTAGCGCTCAGTACGATACGGTCGAAGTCGGGCGCATAGCCGGTCGTCTGGGAAAAGAGCAGCGTGTTGGCACCTGCCTGCAGATGCACGGTCGTCGTCTTCGATGCGACCGTCGTCCAGCCGCCGGAGCTCGGGAAGCTGATCGACGCGCCCGCGCCGCCGTTCACGCTAAGCGAGGCTGAGCGGCTCGCGTCGCCGTTCAAGTAGTAGATCGTCAGCGTATAATCGCCGGCGGCAGGCGCCGTCACGCCGTTGAACCGCAGCGTGCCGCTGCCGTTGCCGACGTAGCCGACCTTGCTGCCGCCGGAGCAGGTCGCGCAGCTCGAGACGGCAGCCGGGCTAACGAGCGTGTTGCCCGACGCTTCTGCTTCATAGACAGTCGTGCCTGCAGGCGGCGTCGGCGTCGGGGTTGGCGTCGGGGTTGGGGTTGGTGTCGGTGTCGGTGTCGGTGTCGGTGTCGGGGTCGGGGTTGGGGTGGGTGTCGGTGTCGGTGTCGGGGTTGGGGTTGGTGTCGGCGTTGGCGTAGGCCCGCCGGTCAGCGGCGGATCGGCCAGCGTCGTGGACGTCGTGGCGCTCGCGGTTACGCGGAAGCCCGACAGCGTCAGCCAGCCGCTGCGGTTGGCGTCCTGCCGCGTGTTCGCGAAGCGAAGCGGCTTGCCGTTCGACAGCGGGTTGACGACGCGCATGACCAGCTTATAGTCGCCGGCGGGCAGATTGTGGCTTGCGCTGAAGGCAAAGCTGTAATCCGCGCCGCCCGGCAACACGCTTTTCAGATTCCAGCTTGCGGTGCCCAGCGATTTGACCCAGACGTCGGAGGCGTTCAGCACGCCGAACTCGACCGGCCAATTATAGTAGAACGGCGCTACGCCCTTGTTCTGCAGCTTGACGTTGACCGTCAGCGAGGACGCCGGCGAATCGGGCAGCTGCACGCCGGAGTTGTACAGCGTATAGCCCAGCATCTTGTGCCCCCGCAGCGCGTTGGCCGAGGCGGTGGCGTTCGGCAGCGACGTTTTGAACAGTCTGTCGTACATCATCCAGGAAGCATGCGTCGTCTCGACCGAGGTCTGGTAGTTCTGCCCGTTCTGGTTGGGCCAAGTCTGCCAGAAGCTCGTATCCTGCTGGAGCGGCGGATAGAGCTCGCCCCCGATCGGATGCGTTTGCCAAATGTTCTGCACGCCGTTCTGCGTGATCAGATTCCAGAAGTCCCAGTCCGTCTCGAACAACGTCGCGTAAGCGAAGGAGTCGTCATGGTACCCGAAGGCGTTCTTGAGCGTCGCCGTGCTCGCGGAGTACGGATACCGGGCCAGCACCTGCGTCGTGTGAAACGCGTCCTTGAACGCCGTCAGCAGCGCGTCCATGTTCGTCTGGTTCATCCGCCAATCGTTCGGGGCGGCGTCGTAGGGCCACGTATGCCACTCGCCCCAGAAGCCGTACAGCCCCGCCGTCACGAAGCCGATCCGCGAATCGCCGTCGTAGCGGGCGCCGAGCGCGGCGACGAACTGGCGCAACGCCGTGTTCAGGTTGGCGTCGTTCCAGTCGGGCGCCAGGCTGTGCGTCGAAGTGTCGTGGTTGCCGTTCTGGTCGTAATCGCGCGTCAGCAGACCGCCGTTGATCAGAAACTGCGGAATGCCGGTCGTGCGTCCCGGGTAGTCGACGTAGACGCGGAACGCCGCCTGGTTGCCCCGGCTCGCGATATCGTTCAGATACGCGTCCAGCGGCGCCCAGTTGTACGTGTTCCAGCCCGTCATGAGATCGCGCAGCGAGACGTAAAACCACTCCATGCTGTGCGGGAAGCTGTTGTTCGGATCCACGCTCTCGGAAGGCTGTTTGGAAAAGGGCAAAAAGCCCTTGAGCGGATTCTGCTCCAGCCCCGGCTTGTTCGGGTCGTACGTCTGAGCCTGCCATTCGCCCGAGGCGGCCGCGTGCGGAGGTTTCAGGTTCATGAACAGCATCGTGCCGATCAGAACAACGATTATCAAAACGAGCGTTGGCTTTGCGGGCCTTGCGATTCTTGCGTTCCACACCACATCGTTCACTCCTGTTCGCATGGGATATGTTGCCGAAGCGTCCGGCGAGCCTGCCCGCCGTCCCTGCTCCTCGCCCCCCTTTCCGGTACGGTCACGCGACTGCGCTCCATGACAACGCAAACGAACGGACCATCACCCGCCTGACTCGAATATCTTGGTAAGCGCTTACGATATCATCATAAATCACGCGTTTTGCGCGTCGATAGGCCCCGATTTTAAGATCTAAACCATCTTTTTTTAGATTCGCTGTCCGGGGTCGGGCAGTACCGGCAAACAAAACAATGGCTGTCTCTCAGGTCGCTTTATGACCTGTCGAGACAGCCGTTTGGCAGGGGATGGGCAGCGCTGAAATGGCTTCGCGCACCGCACCCGCAGCGGTGGCCTCCATCACTCCGCTTCCTTATCCTCCTGCACCTGCCATACCAGCTCCGCGCACAGCCCGCCCCGCTCCGAGTGGCTGAGGAACAGCCCGGAGCTTTTGCCGAACAGCAGCATGAGCCGCTGGTGGACGTTGTGCAGGCCGGCGTCGATCTGGTCGCTCGGCGCCGTGCGGATCTTTGTCTGCAGCGCCTCCAGCTGCGCCGGCGCGAGGCCCGTGCCGTTGTCGTCGACCGTAAGCCGCGCGAGGCCGCCATCCTCCAGCGTTCCCCGGATGCGGACGCTGCCGTACTTCACCGGTTTTCTGAACGCATGCACGATCACGTTCTCGATCAACGGCTGCAGCGAGAGACGAGGGATCTCCATCTTCAGCAACGCCGGATCGATGTCGATCTCGTATTCGAAGTCGTCCGTCAGCAAGCGGTGAATGTCCAAGTAGTTTTCGATCAGGCTAAGCTCTTCCTGGATGGTCGCGAAGCTACTGCTGAGCTTGGTCGTATAGCGGTAATACCGGCTCAAATTCATCGTCATCGAGACGGCCGCTTCCTTTTCCTCGAGCTCGACCATGCTCTTGATGTACGCCAGCGTGTTGTAGAGGAAATGCGGATTGATCTGCGACTGCAACTGCTTGACGTTCGCTTCCTTCGTCCGGATCTGCTCCTTCAGCACGTCCTCGATCAGCTCCTCGATTCTTGCGGCCATCGAGTTGAACTTCTGATAGACGTAGCGGAACTCCCCCCTTCGGAGGGTCCTTCATCCGGCTCGTATAGATGCCCTTCTCGATGAAGTTCATGCCCTGCATCAGCTTGCGGAACGGAATCCGGATGCTCCGGTACAGCAAAAAGCTCAGGATGCACGCCATAAAAAGCATCATGCCGCTGATCGAGTAGAACATCGTCTGGCTGCGCTTGATCGGCGCCATGATTGTGTCGATCGGCACGTAATCCACCAGGTACCAGCCCAGCGGCTGCACCATGTCCATATGCACCTGGTACGTGCCCCCGCTCGTCCGGATAAGCAGCGGCTCGAAGCCCTCTTCCGCGGCGACCGGATCCAGCTCGGGCAGCAGCTCCCGGATCAAAGCCTGATTCGCCGTATAATTGTAGATCGGGTTGTCCCCCCGGCTTGTATAGAAAAGGATCCTCCAGCCCGTTGCTCTTCATCTCGGACAGATCGCTCTTGATCTCCCCTTCGTCCACCTTCGCGACGACCGTCAGGTCCGCCTCCTCTTCCCTGGCGCTCTTGGCCGGATTGGAGATCGTCTCGATAAAATAGGCGTTGCCCTTCGGCCCCGTCCGGTAGCTCCAGAAGCCGTCCTTGTCCGGCAGCTCCGCGGGCACGGCGCCCAGGCTGGAGTTGCTCTTGATCACCACCCCCGTCTTCGGGTAGACGACCGCGATGATGCCCTTCCACCGCCCGTAGCCCGCCAGCCTGCTGATCTCCTCGGACACGGTCTTAAGCGTGCGGTAATAGAGCAGATCGTCGTTCAGCAAGTCCGGATAGGCCAGATTGCGGACTTCGGTGCTCTCGTACAGCATCTTTTGATAGGAATCGTATTGTGCGAACATCTGACCGAGCTGCCCGACGAACGTCTCGACCTGCGTACGCTTTGCCTTCACGATTTCCCTTTTCAGCACGCTGGAGCTCGTATGGTTCGAGTAGGCGTACAGCGCGATGATCGGCGTCAGCAGCAGAAGCAGCGCAAGTACCATCCTCGTGAAAATGCTGGATTTCACTTCGCTCCCTCCCGATCCGCGCGGGAGGTCTGCGACGCTCTAAAATCCGCATATTGTCGCTTGAATTCCACCCAGACTTTGTCGTAGCCGGCTTTCTTGAGCGCCTCCATCGAACCCGGAAATGCCTGGTCATAACCGACGATGCCGAGGTTGATCGGCAGGAACTTTTCGTTGTAAACCGCGAGCACTTTGGCATACTCTTTTTTTGACCGGCTCCTGGTTAAAATGAAAACCGAAAATTTTCGAGATCCGCGCATTGTCGTCGTTATGCAGCATATCCTCCACGACGGAGTCGTCCACGTTGGTCGCCGGCATGAAGTAATTTTTGTTGCGCCACATCCACTCGTACATGAACTGGTCGTTCGTGAGCAGCTGGATTTTGTCGTTTTCGATCCGATAGTCCTTGCCTTCAACGCCATAAATGATGAAGTTGTAGTGCTCCTTGCTCTGCAGGATCCAGTTCATAAACTGCATGGCGCGCTCCGGGTGGAGGGCCTTGGCCGGAATCATAACCGCCTCGTTGGACGGCGCCACGATGTATTTCGGTTTGTCCGGGGCGAGGTAATATTCCCTAAGCTTGGCAGCGGGGTCCGCGTTCTGCACCGTCTGCAGGTTCTCCATCGCCCGGGAGACGGCGCCCACCCGGAACAGCAGCTTGCCCGCGTCCTCCTGATCGATGTTGGCCGCCTTGTTGCCGGCGAGACGCTTGTCGATGACCCCGATGTCCACCCAGCGCTTGCGAACTTCCGAGACCTTCTTGTACAGATCGGATTCCAGATAATCGACCAGCTCGCCCGTATTCTCGTTCACGGCGAACATCTGGTTTTCATCGAGGAAGGTGAGCGGCTGATCCGACAGCTCCCGCCAGAGGACGTCCTGACCGCGATCGTTCTCCAGGTACCCGTAGTAGCTCGGATCTCGCGCATGCATTTTCGTATAAAAAAGCTTCTAAATCGGCGATCGTGCGGATATTCTTCATGCCGACCGACTCCAGCAGATCCTGGCGCACCATCACCGACGTGAACTTGCCCGCCGAGGTGAATGCCTGGGAAGGAATCGCCCACAGGCTGCCGTCCATCTCGTACTGCTTGAAGTTGTCCGCCGGGATTTTCGCCGTCAGATCCTGTCCGTACGTCCGAAGCAGCGTATCGAGCGGCTGGATATACCCCTTCGTCTTGTAATCCGATACGAACGAGGTGCCGTACCAGAACAAATCGTAGTTCTCCCCGGTGGACAGCGCAAGCTCGACCTTGGATTGATAGTCCGCCCAGGGGATATACGTCAATTCCAGCTTCATGTTGAGCTCCTGCTTCAAGCGCGCGTTCAGCTCGTTGTCGACGAACTCCCGCATGCGCGCCGACTCGTCCCCCCGGCATGATCATGCTTAACGTGACATAAGGCTGCGGCACGTCCGCGCCCGTGGATTCGCCATGCTCCGGCGCGCCTTTGCAAGCCGAGGCAGCCGCGACCCACGCGATGAACGAACATAGCAGCAAAATACGATGGATGGTTTTCATCTTAGGCCTGTCTCCCCCGGAAATTGAACATGGATACCATTCAATTGTATAAAGCCCCGGCAGATTCCTGCCGAGGCTCCAAACATTCAGTTCATAAATTGAACGCGCTGCAAAAACCGTTTGAGCAAAACGACCGCTTCGGCTCTGCTTGCGCTCGCGCCGGGATCGATCGTCGTTGCCGATCTACCGTGCATGATGTCGGCGGCAAGCAGCCCGGCGACGGCCGGTTTGGCCCATGTGCCGATCGCGTCCTTGTCCGCGTACTTCGCGAGAATCGTCTCTTGGGCATCGCCTGCCTGCGTGGATGAGCCCGCATACTTTAACGCTCTGGACAGCATGACCGCCATCTGTTCGCGGGTGATCCGGTCGTCCGGTTTAAATGTACCATCCTGATAGCCCTCGACGATACCCGCATTCACCGCCTGTTCGACCGCACCGTTATACCAGTCCGCTTGGGAGACATCGCTGAACGAAGCTGCCGCAGCCGGCGAATTTAAACCGAGCGAGCGAACGAGCAGGGCCGCGAATTCCGCGCGCGTGATCGATTGATTGGGCGAAAAGCGGTTCAACGAATCTCCGTTGACGATCCGCTTCGAAGCCAGCGATTCGATATCCGCCTTGGCCCAGTGACCGTTCAGATCGGCGAAAGTCTTGCTGCCGGACGCCACCGCGTAGATGCTGTTCCCGTTCCGCTTGATCACGGCTTCCGTACGGTCGCCGCTCGTCCGGAAGACGGCCGGTACAAAACGGAAGGTGCCTGCAGCCGGGTCGTACAGCAGCGCTGTCGTTATCGATGGATCCACCTTTCCGGACAGGATCACCGTTCGCTCGACGTAAGTGCTGCCGAAGTCCGCGAGCTCGACGGATTTTCCGTTCGCCTCCGCAAAGATGTTGTATGCCAGCGCAGGGGCAAGCAAGATCAGGTCATCCTTAGCTGCTTGTGCGGACAAGGATTCTGCCGCCGCGCCTGCCACTTTGTTGATCTCGATTCGGACGGTCATTGCATCGGCGCTTACGCCCAGCTTTTCCGCCATCGAAGACAATCCCAGAACGGGGACAGGCACCTTGTAGCTTCCCAAATCCGTCTGCACGACGATGGACGCGCCCGGCAGTTTGCCCGCGGCATCGATCAGCGCGGACGACGGAATCTCTACCTTCACGCTGCCGCCGTCGTTTTTCACGTCGATCGTGACCGCGTTTAAGGTCGCCGACGCTTGCTTCGCGAGCGCGTCGAAAGCCTCTTTAAGCCGCTTTGCATCGATCGTCGCGGTTGTTTCGGCGACGCCGTCCGCATTTTTGGTTTGCGTCGTCTTCACGGCGTCCTGCCCCAGCTTGACGCCATCCTTCGTCTGCTCCGGCGCCGGCGTCGAAGGCGTTACGTTCGTGCCGCCGGAAGGCGGGTTGGTCTCCGGCTCGGTCTCGGAAGACACGGTCACCTGGAACTGCTTCGCGAAGTTACCGTCCGAAGTCTTGGCCGTGATCACGGTCCGGCCGACGCCAACAGCTTTAACCAAACCAGCCGCAGATACGTAGGCGACCGCCGGGTCTGCCGAGGACCACACGACTCTTGTGTTGCTAGCTTCTGCCGGCGCTGCAGCGACGCTGATCTGCGCGCTTTTGCCCGGCGCCAATCGCAGTTGCTCCGCGGTATCCGAGGCGATGCCGGTCACTCTAGCCGGCGCCTCGGCGGCGCTGCCGGACACGACGACGCTGCCGAGATTTAGCCATCCGCCGTCAGTTTGCTCGGCGTTCGCAAAGCGGAACGGCTTGGCGTCCGCATTGATCTGCTCGAGCGGATTCACGTAACGCAACAGAATTTGATAGCTTCCGTTGCCCAGTTCCGGATTGCTCGTAGACTCGAACAGTTTATTGCCGTCGAAGCCGTTTGTATTGGGCAGCAGGTCCTTTAGATCCCAACCCGGCTCCCATATTTTAACGATGCCGTTGTCCGCTTGAGCCGCGAGCTCAACCTTCCAATTATAGTAGAAGGGTGCCACGCCTTTGTTCTCCAGTTCTACGCCAACCTTCAGAATTCCGCCCGCCGCATCCAGATAAGTCGTCGGCACATTATACTCGTAACCCATTTTGCGCGAGCCTTCCGTCGCTCTCGCAAGCGGATCCTGGGCCAGCGGCGTCTGGAAGATACCCTGCGCGATCAGCCAGGAAGCGTGGGTCAGGTTGAGGCTCGTGTAATAATCCTCGCCTTGCGCGCCTTCGATCGGCGTCGCCGGTTCGTTGTACCGCGGCGGATCGTTGTTCCACATCTTCACCTGAATCTCGGGCCGCATCTCACCGCCCATGCTGTTCGTCTTCCAGAACTCGGTTGCCGACGCATCCTTGATGCGGCCCCAGAAGTGCCAGCTTTGACCGCCGAGGCTCGGCGGCAGCGTCTGGAACGCGAACGAATCGTCGTGATAGCCGACATCGAAATTCGTCGTTGTCAGCGTGCCGTTGTCCATCGGATACCGCAGCACAAGCTGCGTGCTGTCGAACGCATCGTCCATATCGGTCAGCACGCGCTTGAGGTTGGCGTCGGTCGGCATGAGGTTGGGCGATTTTAAGTTCCCGTCATACGGGTACGTATGCCACTCTCCCCAGAAGCCGATCAGGCCGATCATGATAAATCCGATCCGGGGATCGCCGTCATAACGCGCGCCAAGCGCGCCGATGAAATGGTCCAGAGCGCCCATCAAGCGTTCGTCGTTGTAGTCGGGCGCCAGGCTCGTGGCATCCTTGCCGTTGTCGTAGCCTTCATAGGCAAACGTCTTCAGCCCTTCGTCGATCAGAAATTGCGGAATGCCCGAAGGCTTGTTCGGATAGTCCAGATACACTCTGAACACCGCCTGATTGCCTCTGGCCGCCACCGCTTCCAGCCGTTTGTCGAGCTCCGTCCAATCGAAATCGTTCAGGTTGTTCATCAGCTTGCTCAGCGGCAGGTAGAAAAACTCCATGCTGTACGGCAGCTGGGTCGGACGGTCTCTCCAGTCGTCGCCTGCCGTGAAGTACGCTTCCTCGGACGCATCGTAAAAAGGAAGGAAGCCCTTGAGCGGATTGTCTACGGGTGCCTGGCTGTACGCGAGCGCATGCGTCCCCTCTGCCGTCGCCCAGGCCGGCGCGCTCGGGTGGTCCACAGGCTCCGGTCCGGATGGACCGCCGTCGCCGCCGCTCGTTCTGCCCGCCAGCGCATACAAGCCAAGCGCGTCGATCGTGAGGACATTGTCCGATTGACTGGCCGGGCCGAAGCCGAACTGAATTTGCAGCACCTTGCTTCTGTCGAATGCGGCGTCGCAAGCGCCGCAGCCCTGCCAGGACGATTGGGAAAAGGCATCCCAAGGAATGCGGACCATGCCCTTGTAGCCCGCCGCGATCGACAGCGAACCTCCGCCGAGGGCGGTCGCCTTCCAGCCGTCCGCAGCGTTGTAGAACTTGACGGCGGCTCCGGCTTTTAAGGAGAACTCGCCCTTCGACGCGTCGGTAACCAACGCTACGTTAAGATCCATGCTTTTGCCGCTCGGCGACGCATTGTTCACCCAGAAGGTCAGTCCGTCGTAGTCGGTCCAGTTCGTGTCCGTCCCGGTAAACGCCGCGCGCTTGATATTGACCCAATTGGACGCGGGCTTGCCGGACGGCGGAACAACGGAAAATTTCATCGCCTGCGCGCCGTCTGCGGCATTGGTCTTGTCGATCGTCCGCAGCGCGGACGGATTCCCGTCCTCCCAGTCGATCTTCCAGACGTTCTGCAGCGCGGCATCGTCCGCATAGGTATCGAAGTTGTCTAAAATGCGATCCGCCCGATAGAGCGCGATGTCGTCGATCGTGACGACATTGTGGATGTAGCCCTTGGGCGGGAAGCCGAACTGGAGTCCGTCGATCTCGCTCGGGTCCAGCGCGGCCGCGCATGCCGTCTGATCGCCGTCGCACTGCCAGGCGGCTTGAACGAATTGATCCCAAGGGATTCGGACGACGCCGCTGAAGCCCGCAGGAACGTTGAGCGAAGCGCCGTTAAACGCCGATGCGCGCCAGTTTCCGTCGGCGGCGAGCGTCCAGGCCGATCCGCCGTCTTTTAACCCGAACTCTCCCTTGGCGACGGGTGTCTCAAGCGCGACGTTCAAGCTGAAATCCTTGCTGTCGCTCGTCGTGTTGTTCACCCAGAAGCTTAAGCCGTCATAGCGGGACCAATCCCGCTTGTCTGCCGGAATCGCGTGGATGATATTCGCCCACTCCGAATCCGCGGTGGCGACGGACAGCCGGAGGCCCTTGCTCCCGCTCGCTTGGCCGAGCGCTCTCGTCACCGAGCCCGGCTTGTCCGACCAGGCTTCCGTCCACGCTTGACCGATAGCCGCATCGTTCGCATAGGACTCGAAGTCTTCGATCAGCCCCGGCGTGCCGGCGCCCGGATTCGTCGGCGTGTCCGGACCGTTTCCATTGCCATTTCCGCCTGTCTCCGTATCCGATTCGTATTTGTCCGTGAAGTAAATTTCATCGATATAGATCGTGCCCGTCGTATTCCAGGTCGCTTGCGCGAGGGCGATGCTCCAGATCGTCTGCGACAGATCGACGCCGTTGGCCGGCAGATCGATCACGAGATCTTTATAGCTTGTCGTAACGGTGTCGCCGCTGAATTGGCCGAGCGTCTTCGTAACGCCGCCGATCGTGAGGTTGAGCTGGCTTTCTTCGCCGCCCACGGCGCCTTTCGCCCGAATGACAAGCTTGCTCGCAGCGGCCAGGTTGCGGCCGATATTCGTCTCGAGCCGGGACATGTTCTGATACTGAAGGATGAGCGCGCCGTCTTCAACGACGCCCGCGCCGTTCCCGTTCGCGAAGTTGCTGGAGCCGGTCCATTGATTCAGATCGTTCTGCGTGCTGGCCGACCAGGCCGGCGTCCCGTCGTAATTATCGACGAGCAGCTTCGTCGGCGGAGGCGGAGGCGTTGTCGGCGGCGGCGTGCATGGCGACGCGCAGTCCCCCATCAGCACGGTCCCGAGATTGAGCCAGCCTTCCTTGTCCTGATCCGTATTCGCGAATCCCACCCGTTTCGCTTTGCTGCTGATCGCCTCGAGCGGATTGACGACTTTCATGACCAGGTAATAATAACCGTCGCTTAAGGCCGGATCGTCGATGGTCGCATCGAAATAATACGGCTCGCCGAACGGCACGTACTTCGGATTGCCGTCGACGTTCCATTCCGGATACGTGCGGATTTGCGCAGGCTGCACCTTCGTGATGTCCCATGCCGTGTCCCATTGCTTGACCAGCTTGCCGGACGCGTTTTTGACGCCCAGCTGTACCTTCCACGGATAAGAGAACGGCGCCACGCCGTTATTCTGAATGGTCACGCCGACCTTGAGCGGATCGCCCTGGGCCACATTGTTGTAATAAGCGCGCTTCACGTTCAGATCGTAGCCCATCTTGCGGATGCCCGCAGCCACCGCGGCATCGTTCGCGTTGTAGCTGCCGATGCCCTTATGGTTGATCATCCACGTCGCATGCGTAAGCTCGATGTCGTCGATCGCGTCGTCGACGTCGGCGCCGCCGCTGAAGAATCGCTCCTGAATCTCGGGACGGACTTCGCCGCCGATCGATTCCGCGATCCATTTGTTTTCCGAACCGGCATCCAGCATCTGCGTCATGAACGAATAGTAGGCGCCGCCCATGCTCTCCGGCTGGGTTACGCTCTGCAGCGGATTCCCTTCCTTGAAGCCGAACGAATCGTCATGATAGCCGAAATTATAATCGCCCGCGCCCGGCAGGCCGGGATTGCGAACCTCTAATTTCGTGTGATTAAAGGCCGTGTCGTAGGCGTTAAAAATGGCGTTGATCGTCGTGGCGTTCGGCATATGGTCCGGGTAGCTGTCGCTGCTCGTATCCGTGTCGTACGGCCACGTATGCCACTCGCCCCAGAGGCCGACGAGGCCCATATGGATGAAGCCGATGCGCGGGTCGCCGTCGTATTTGGCGCCGAACGCTTGAATGAAGTCGGTCAAATACGCGACCATGCGCGGATCGTCGTAATCAGGTTCGTCCTGGTTGAAGGCGTCGTTGTGTCGAATCGCGATGCCGTCGTCATGCATGAACTGCGGGATCGCGTCTGCCTCTCCGGGGTACTCCAGATAGACGCGAAGCACCGCCTGATTGCCTCTGGCGGCAATCGCATTCAGCTTGCGGCTCGATGCCCGAGTCGAACGTAAAGGAATTCGGGCCGTTCATGACCGCCTTAAGCGGAACGTAGAACCATTCCAGGCTGTGGGGAAGCGACGTCTCGTTGTCCCACGGATAAAACGGGGCGAAGCCCTTGAGCGGATTGTCCAGCGGGCTGGGAGCGGCGGTCAGATCGTGCTTGGCCAGCGCGCTGTCCACCGCGGGGCTCGGGTAGGGATTGACCGGCACGCGCTGCGCCGGGTCCGGGCCTTCGGCATTGGCTCTGCCAGGCGCCGCCGTATTTGCCAGCACCGTGCTCAAGAGCAAACACATCGCCAGAAAAACGCTGAATGACGATTTTCGAATCTGATGGGCCGATATTGGATGCATCGGAAACCTCCTTAAATGGTTTTTACCAATGATAGCGTTATCAAATAGGATTAAAGAAAAATTTTAACAGGAGCTTAATCCGCTCTTCCGCTCTAAAGTAACTTTTTGCCCTTACAGCCCCGAAGCCGGGCACTTACGTCGCTCTTGAGTAACTTTTTGCCTCTACAGCTCCAATGCCAGGCACTTTTGCCGCTCTAGAGTAACTTTTTGCCCTTACAGCTCGAAAGCCAGGCACTTACGCCGCTCTAGAGTAACTTTTTGCCCTTACAGCCCCAATGCAGCGTACTTTTGCCGCTCTAAAGTAACTTTTTACCTTTACAGCTCGAAAGCCGGGCACTTTTGCCGCTCTAAAGTAACTTTTGCCTTTACAGCCCCGAAGCCGGGCACTTACGCCGCTCTAGAGTAACTTTTTGCCCTTACAGCCCCGAAGCCAGGCACTTTTGCGGATCTAGAGTAACTTTGCCCTTACAGCCCCGAAGCCAGGCACTTTTGCCGCTCTAGAGTAACTTTTTGCCCTTACAGCCCCGAAGCCAGGCACTTTTGCCGCTCTAGAGTAACTTTTTGCCCTTACAGCTCGAAAACCAGGCACTTTTGCCGCTCTAAAGTAACTTTTTGCCCAACTATTGACCTCACTGCCACCCTCCGAACCCGGCGGCGTCTTGGCGCTGCCAGGTTCGAATGATGACGCTTCTCCCTCGAGCCGCCTCAGCCCTTGCTCGCGCTGAACGCGACGCCTTCGATGAACCGCCGCTGGAAGATAAAGAACAGCACGAGCATCGGAATGACCGCCATGAACGCGCCGGCCGTGAGCACCGGATAGTCGGTGCCGAACATGGACACGAGCGTCGCAAGTCCTGCCGACAGCGTCAGCTTCTCGGGCGAGCTGTTGATGATCAGCGGCCATTGCAGATCGTTCCACGACCAGAGCAGCTGGATGATGACGATCGCGACGAGCGCCGACTTCACGAGCGGCAGCATGATGTGGCGGAAAATCTGGAACGGATTGCAGCCGTCGAGCACGGCGGCCTCCTCCAGCTCCTTGGAGATGCCGAGGAAAAATTGCCGCAGCAAGAAGGTGGCGAACGGACTGACGAGCGAGGCGATCCAGAGCGCGGTCACCGTGTTGACGAGTCCCAATTTGCTCATCATCATGTATTGCGGCGTGTAAAAGACCGGGTTGGGCACCATCATGACCGAGATGATCAGGAAGAAGCACAGCGCGCTGCCCGGGAAGCGAATGCGCGCGAACGCGAAGGCCGCCATGGCGCTGAAAACGACGGGAAACAGCGTCTTCATGAACGCCGACATCAGCGTGTTCGCGTAGTAGTGCAGAAAAGGGGACTGCGCGAGCGCGTCCTTGTAGCCGCGGAGGCTGGGCTCGGCAGGGAACAGTCGGATCGGAATCTGGGTCGCCTCCGTCGTCGTCTTGAGCGACGTAAGGACCATCCAGAGGAACGGAAGCACCATGATGAGAGCTCCCGCGATGAGAATCAAGTGAATGACGAGATTGCTTCTACGCTTGGCAGAGGCGACGCCGCTCATATTCGTACCTCCTCAGTCGTAAACCACCCATTTTTTTTGCATCAGGAACTGGAAGCCGGTCAGGATCAGGTTGATGACGAGCAGGATATTAACGATTGCCGCGCCGTAATTCTGATCGTAGTAGATAAAAGAATTCTGGTAATAGGCGTACACGAGCGAGCGCACGGATGGCAGCGCGACGTTCGTCTTGCCGATGATCAGATAGATGCTGTCGAAAATTTGCGTGGCGCCGATGACGAGCACGATGGACGTAAAAAACAGCGTCGGCGTCAGCAGCGGGAGCGTAATATAGCGGAACTTGCGGAAACCCACCGCGCCGTCCAGCTCGGCCGCTTCGTACAGCGGACGCGGGATGCCCTGGAGACCCGCCAGGATCAGCAGCATGTTGAAGCCGATCGCGCCCCATACGCCTACGATCACGAGCGCGTACATGGCGAACCGTTTGTCCGAGATCCAGGCGATATGCGTGCCGATCGCGGAGTTCAGCAGGCCATAGTCCTGCGCGAAAATAATGACCCATACCATCGCGGCCGCGGCGGCCATCGTGACCTGGGGCAGGAAGTAGATGACCCGGTAAGCGGATCTACCCTTGATCTTCGCGTTCATCAGAACGGCGAAAAACGTGGACAGCACGATCGTCAGCGGCACGAACAGCACGACGTACAGCATCGTATTTTTAAGATTTTGCCAAAACTCGTCGTCCTTGAACAACCGCTCGTAGTTGGCGAGGCCGACCCAGCGATTGTCCATGCCGAAATTTTCCGACTTCAGGAAGCCCAGATAAACCGAGTAGATCGCCGGCCACAGCCAGAACACCAGCGTCCCGATCAAGGTAGGGGCGATCATCACGTAGGCCCATGCGTACCTGCTCTTTGCGTTCATTGCGTTCACCCCGTCATGGCCGAAGGCGTCCCGCGAGCGGGATCGCCTTCGACGATATTACCTCTTGAGACGAAACTTACTTCGCGTCCGCGATCGCCTGATTCATCATTTCGGCGACCTTCTTGGCGCCCTCTTCGACCGAGATCGCGCCGCCCCATGCCTGGGACATGATCTCGCTCTCCTTCGCGAACCAGACCGGGTACGACTTGGAGCCGCTCGGATAAGGGACCGCGTCCGCCGTCTGGTCGATGAACACCTGCAGGTTCAGGTCCGGCTTGGACTTCACCCAAGCGTCCTGCGTGCCGTTGAACGCCGGGATCGCCGCGCCCATCTGCGCGGTGATGTCCGCCGCTTCCTTCGAGCCGAGGAACTTCAGGAACTGCCAGGACTCTTCCTTGTGCTTGCCCTTCGCGGACATGACGTTGCCGAGGCCGTTGATGATGTTGCCGCGCTTGACCTTGCCCTGCGGCAGCTTCGCCCAGTCGTACTTGCCCTTGATGACGTCGCTGCTGGCCAGGTTGCCGTTGTCCCACGAGCCGTCGAAAATCATCGCGAGCTTGCCGGACTTGAACATCTCGACCGCGTCCGTGTCGGTCATCTGCTGATGCGTCGGCGAAGCCTTGTCGAGAATCAGCTGGTAGCGGGCCTTGAGCGCCTCGATGGTCGCCGGCTCGTCGTAGCCGGACTTGGTCATGTCGTCGTTCAGAATGTGGCCGCCGTTGGCGAGAATGTCGTTCCAGTAGCCGGCTTGCGTATCCAGCTTGGCGCCGAAGCCGTAGATGCCCTTGTCCGGCTGGCTAAGCTTCTTGGCGACTTCGGCAAGCTTCTCGTAGGTCCACGTATCGTCCGGATACGGAACGCTCGCCTGATCGAACAGCTCCTTGTTGTAAGCGAGGCCGATCGTATCGAAGTCCTTCGGAATGCCGTAGTTCTGCCCGTCGAGCGTGTAGATCGAACCGAGGTTCGCGGCGTAATTGTTCAGGTCGATCTCGCCCGCCTGCACTTTGTCTGTGATCGGCTCGAGGAACTTCCCGGACGCGTACTTGATAAACTGGCCGCCGTGCATCCAGAAGACGTCGGGCAGCGTGCCCGCCGGCGCGGCCGCGGACATCTTGGTCCAGTAGTCGCCCCAGGGGATGACGTCGACCTTGACCTTGATGCTCGGGTTCTGGTCGGTGAACGCCTTGGCGATCGCCTCCATGGCCGGCTGCTGGTTCTTGTCCCAGATCGTGTAGGAGATCGTGACGGCTTTGCCGCCGTCGCCGCCTGCCGGCTTGCTGGCTGCCGGGCTCGAAGCGTCTCCCGCCGAAGCCGGCGCGCTGCTGGCCGCGCCCTCTCCGTTGTTCGAATTGCCGCCGCAGGCAGCCAGCGCCAGCGAAGCGACGAGCAGCACGCCTGCCGCCGAAGCCGCTTTCGATTTTTTTGTTGCGTTCATCGTGATATCCCCCTCGTTTTTGGCTGATGATCGTCGTGAGCTCTTGACGCTCTCATCATAAGCCACGGGATTTGCGCGTTGATATGCCCCGATTTTAAGATTGCGGCCACATTCTTTAGATCCGCTTTCCAGCCGTCTGCGTTGTCTGCATAATTACAACTGAAGCCAAAATCAGCTGAACGAGGACGCAACAATCGCCGGCTTCCGCCCGCAACCGTCCGCTACAGACAAGGAGAATGAAGTCATGACCGACATATCGATCGCCAGGCTGCCCGGCGAATATTGGTGGGGCGGCGTTATCAACGAAGGCAGCGCGATGCCCTTTGGACAAACGGTCCATACGAGAGATCTGCGCATGACAGACGATAATCAGGCCTCTCCCCTGCTGCTGTCCAGCCGGGGCCGATACATCTGGAGCGAGGAGCCGTTCGTCTTCCGCGCGGACGAGGAAGGGCTGTCCGTCTCGCCCGGCGCAGGCAAGGTTATCCTGGAAGAAGGGCATGGTTCGCTCAAAGGCGCATACATGCATGCCAGCAGCGCTCACTTTCCGCCGTCGGGCCACATCCCCGACGCGCTCGCCTTCACGGCGCCGCAGTACTGCACCTGGATCGAGATGTTCTACGCGCCCACGCAGGACAAGATCATCCGCTACGCGGAAGCGATCCTGGCGAACGGGCTGCCGCCTGGCATTCTCATCGTCGACGACAACTGGATGAAGGACTACGGCATGTGGGATTTCGACAAACACCGGTTCCCCGATCCGGCTGCCATGGTGGCCGAACTGCATCGCCTGGGCTTCAAGGTGATGCTGTGGATGTGCCCCTATGTGAGCGCGGATTGCACGATCTTCAAGGCGCTTCGAAGCGGCGGGCTGCTCATGACCGGCGCAGACGGAGCGCCCGTGCTTCGCCAGTGGTGGAACGGCTACAGCGCCGTCGTCGACTATACGAAGGCGGAAGGCGCGGCCTGGTTCAGGCGGCAGATGGACCGGCTGATCGCGGACTACGGCGTCGACGGCTTCAAGCTCGACGCGGGCGAGCCGATCGTGCCGGGTACGCCCGACGTGACGCAGCCCGTCGCGTGGTCGCGTCCGCTGCGCCAGCTCGAGGACTGCGAGGCTTACGCATCGCTTGGCGTCGGCTACTCGCTCGTCGAGCTGCGCATGTGCTGGAAGCTCGGCGGGCAGGCGCTTATCCAGCGCCAGCGGGACAAGACGCACACGTGGGACGCGAGCGGGCTCGGCGGCCTGATCCCGAACGCCATCGCGCAGGGGCTGCTCGGCTACGCGTTCAACTGTCCCGACATGATCGGCGGCGGCATGGACGGCGACATCAACGCCCCCGATTTTCGCTTCGACAGCGAGCTGTTCGTCCGGTATGCCCAGTGCGCCGCGCTGTTTCCGGTCATGCAGTTCTCCATGGCGCCCTGGCGCGTGCTGAGCGGCGACGAGCTGGCCTGGTGCCTGGATGCCGTGCGGCTGCGCACCGAGCTCGGCGAGGAACTGCTCGCGCTCGCCCGCCAAGCGGCAGTCGATGGTCTCCCGATGCTGCGCAGCCTGGAATTCGAGCATCCGGGCCAAGGCTACGCGCTCGTGCAGGATCAGTTCCTGCTGGGCTCGGACCTGCTCGTCGCGCCGGTCGTCGTCAAGGGACAGACGGCCAGGGTCGTTCATTTCCCCGAAGGCCGTTGGCTGGGCGATGACGGCAGCCTCGTCGAAGGTCCCGCCGCGCTTGAAGTTGAAGCGCCGCTCTCGCGGCTGCCGTGGTATCGTAAGCAATAGGCGTATGCAATGAACCGTAAATTTGCAATGAACCGTACATTCGCCATGAACCGGGATGCACCATAACGGGTCGCAACGAACCGCAATAAATCGCAAGGAATCGAACCATGGGGGGGAGCCTGCATGTACGAACTGCTCATCGTCGACGACCACGCTCACCTCGTGGACAGCCTCGAGCGCAATATGTCCTGGCAGGAGCTGGGGATCGGCAAGGTGCACAAGGCGTTTTCCGGCGAAGAGGCGCTTGAATTTTGCAAGACCTGCCCCGTAGACATCGTCCTTACCGACATCCGCATGCCCGGCATCTCCGGCCTGGAGTTGATCCAGCAGCTCAAAAAATACGACAAGCACTTTAAAAGCATTCTGCTGTCCGGGTACGGGGAATGGGATTATGCGCAGGAGGCGATCCGGCAGCAGGTCGACGGCTACCTGCTCAAGCCGGTCGATCACGAGGAGCTGGCCGGCACGGTCCGCCGGCTGACGGAGGCCCTTCGTCTCGAGTGGGACGAACGCGGCAGGCAGCGGAAAGCGATGGACTTGGTTCGCGAGCACATGCCGCTGTTCAGGGAGAAGCTGCTGACGGATCTGCTGCAGGGGCGGAAGCTGCCGCCGGAGCTGCTGGAGGAGAAGCTGGCCTATTACCAGTTGCCGTTTCGCCCGGAGGACCTGGCCGCGATGTGCCTGGTGCGCATCGAGTCGTCCGCGGAGGAGCTGAACTGGCGGGACCAGTCCCTGCTCGCCTCTGCCGTCGCCAACATCGCGGAAGAGACGTTCTCGGATCTGTTCCAGATCTGGCACGGCCGCGATGCCTACGATTACGAGGTGTTCATTCTCAAAGTCCGGGAGGAGACGTGGCTGGCGCAGGACCCCGAGCCCGAACGCGCCCGGCAGCAGTCGTTCGAGCATTTGGCGTCGCGGCTGCAGCAGCACGTCCGGCAATTTCTCAAGAGCAGCATCTCGGTCGTCCTGAGCGATTGGCAGGTCATGTCGCGCGGGCTGCGCGGCATGTACCGGGATTCGCTGGCCGTATTCGCCCGCCAGCTCGGCGGCGGGACGGATCTGCTCATCCGGCTGCAGGACGCCGCCGCGCGCGAGATGCCTTACCGCATTCACAGCCTGTACGAGTCGCCGACGTTCATCCAGCTGTCCGAGATCGGCCAGTGGGACGCGATTCGCTCGAAGTGGGACACGGTCTTCCAGGAGGTCGCCGACAAGGGGATGGAATCGCGGGAGACGCTGCTCGAGCTTTATTATCACGCGATGGGGGCTTTCAGCTTTTTCGCCCACAAAAACGGACTCAGCCTCCACGACGTCCTCCCGTCCGAGCCCGACAAGCCCGGCGACGCCGGCCGGTTCCGTCAGATGCGCCAGCTCCAGGACTGGGTCGCGCAAACGCTCGAACGGCTGCAGGAGATGACCAAGAGCGAATGGAACAACGAGCAGGCCGCGCTCATCCGCAAGGTGCAGCATTTCGTCGCGGAACGGCTCGCCGATGCCACGCTCCAATCGGCGGCGGACCATGTCGGCCTGCATCCGGCATACCTGTCGTCGCTGTTCAAGAGCAAGATGAGCGAAAACATTAGCGATTATCTGTACCGCGCGCGCATGCAGCGGGCGCGCGAGCTGCTGCTGGAGCAGCCCGAGCTCAAGGTCAGCGACGTCGCTTCGGCGATCGGCTACCACAAGCCGCAGTATTTCATCAAGCTGTTCAAGGAGCACTACGGGCTGACGCCGCAAGACTACCGGCACAAGTCCTCCTGACCGATTCCAAGAAAATAAAACGGCCTTCGTCCTTAACGTTCAGGACAAAGGCCGTTCCGCGAAGCTGGCAGACTCCGAAATGACTAGTACGTGCCGAGCGTGGCGCCCGACGTGATCGCGTAATCGGAAGTCAATACGACCTTGTACGTGCCGGAAGGCTGGCTGCTCGCAAGATTGTACCACCCGCCGACCGTCTGACCCGGGCCGATGTAGGCGGAGTTGCTGCCGACATAGACGTCTCCGGCCGACGTGACGCGATACAGCGTCATGTTCATGGACGTGCCGTAGACCGAACTCGTATTGGTCCAGGCGCCCCCCGACGCGAATATTCCCGGACGCCAACGCGCTCGTCCACGTCCCCGAGAAGGCTTGGGTGGTCGCGGTAATCGAGGCGGATGCCGATTGACCCGTGCTGTTCAGCGCGACGATCCGGACCGCGTAGGCTCGGCTCGGCGTACCGCCGAACGTATACGAGGTGCCGCTCGTAGTGCCGAGCAGCACATTGTCTCTGTACACTTCGTAGCTTACGGCATTGGAGGCGGTCCAAGATAGATTGACCGATGAATATGTGCTGGTATACGCGATCGAAGGCGCCGTCGGAGCCGGCGCGCAGCCAAGCGTGGTGGCCGCGGCCGAAGTCGTTCCGTACCCGCTGCCGCCGGCAACGGTGAACGTGTAGGCGGTGCACGGCGTCAGTCCGTTGACGATCATGCCGTTGCCCGCGTAGGTCGTCAGATAGCTGCCGTTCTGGTAGACGGTCACGACGCCTTCGCCGGGCTGAAGCGTCCAGTTCAGCTGCAGCGAATTAGCCGTGACGTTGGTCACGGACGCGCCTGTCGCGGCGCTGGCCGTCGCGGCAGGAAGCGTCGCCGCCGCCACCAAAGCTCCCATTAACCATTTGCGAAATTTCATCATACACGTCCTCTCGATTCGATATGGAATGGATTTGAATAGAAGCAACGATAATCTAACATGCCACCGATTTCCAAACAACCAATTTCATCTATTTATGTAATATCGCGCATATTTTCCGTACGATCGCACATGAAGAGAAAACCATCATAGTCTGATCCTAAGAGGCGCTGTACAGCGTTACCTGCCGGCACTGCGGCGGGTTCCGAGCCGAAGAGGCGCTGTACAGCGTTACCTGCCGGCACTGCGGCGGGTTCCGAGCCGAAGAGGCGCTGTACAGCGTTACCTGCCGGCACTGCGGCGGGTTCCGAGCCGAAGAGGCGCTGTACAGCGTTACCTGCCGACACTGCGGCGGGTTCCGAGCTGAAGAGGCGCTGTACAGCTTTACCTGCCGGCACTGTGGCGGGTTCCGAGCCGAAGAGGCGCTGTACAGCGTTACCTGCACGCACTGCGGCGGGTTCCGAGCCGATGAGGCGCTGTACAGCTTTACCTGCACGCACTGCGGCGGGTTCCGAGCCGATGAGGCGCTGTACAGCGTTACCTGCCGACACTGCGGCGGGTTCCGAGCCGAAGAGACGCTGTACAGCTTTACCTGCCGGATTTTTATACGTTCTAACCTGTGGACAAAGTAGTCTCAGGTGGGACTTCTTGCGGAGCGTCGTCTGGTCAGCAGGACAAAGAAGTCCCGGCTGGGACTTCTTGCGGAGCGTCGTCTGATCGGCGGTACAAAGTAGTCTTGGCTGGGACTTCTTGCGAAGCGTCGTCTGGTCAGCAGGACAAAGAAGTCCCGGCTGGGACTTCTTGCGAAGCGTCGTCTGATCGGCGGGACAAAGTAGTCTCGGCTGGGACTTCTTGCGGAGCGTCGTCTGGCAGGCGGGACAAAGAAGTCTCCGTCGAGACTTCTTGCAGAGCGTCGTCTGATCGGCGGGACAAAGTAGTCTCGGCTAGGACTTCTTGCGAAGCGTGGTATGATCGGCGGTACAAAGTAGTCTCGGCTAGGACTTCTTGCGAAGCGTCGTCTGATCGGCGAGACAAAGTAGTCCCGGCTGGGACTTCTGCCGGAGCGTCGTCTGATCGGCGGGACAAAGTAGTCTCGGCTGGAACTTCTTGCGAAGCGTCGTCTGGCAGGCGGGACAAAGTAGTCTCAGCTGGGACTTCTTGCGAAGCGTCGTCTGGTCGGCGGAACAAAGAAGTCTCCGTCGAGACTTCTGGAGGCGTCTTCTGATCGGCGAGACAAAGTAGTCTCGGCTAGAACTTCTTGCGAAGCGTCGTCTGGCAAGCGGGATAAAGTAGTCTCGGCTGGGACTTCTTGCGAAGCGTGGTCTGATCGGCGGTACAAAGAAGTCCCAACTGGGACTTCTTGCGAAGCGTAGTCTCGTCGGCGGAATAAAGTAGTCTCGGCTGGGACTTCTGGCGGAGCGTCGTCTGATCGGCGGTACAAAGTAGTCTCGGCTGGGACTTCTGGCGGAGCGTCGTCTGATCGGCGCTAAAAAAAGATGCCGGCGCGCTGCGCCGGCATCCAGAACCGCTATCCGTCCCAAACGGCAAAATCGTCGTACCGCGCATCTGCGAATCGGCTGTCCAAGCCGGCCTTGCCGGCCGCGAGCTTGTTGTCCGTCGCGGACACCTGCAGGGTGCCGTTCACGTAAAGCTTGAGCGAAGTGCCCTGAACGACGGCTTTGAACGTATACCATTCGCCGGTCTGGAGCGTATACGCCTTGCTGCCCAATCCAACATTGGCGCCGGCTACCCGTCGGTAGATGGTCAAGCTGCCGTTTTTGTAGCCGAGAAAATAATAGTTGTCCTTGTCGGCAAATCGGAGGCGAATGCCCGCATTCGGCGAATTGGTGGAAGACCAGCCGTTCACCTTCACGCGCGTCTCCACGGTGTAATCGGTCCAGGAGGCGCTGCCGACGGCGGAAGAGTTGTCGAAGGTCGTACCGGAATTGTAGACGCGGCTCCCGTCGTTAACGACCTTCCAGGTACCCGTGACGACCGACCAGTCGCCAGCTCCGCTCTCGAAGTTCGAGAAGTGCAAGTAATTCGGCGTCGTCATCGTGACCGGCGCGCTGACCGCGGATACGTTGCCGCTGTCATCGTAAGCCGCTACGGTATAAGCATACGTCGTCGACGAATCGATGCTCGTATCCGTATATTGGGTCCCGCTTACGACTGCGACCTGTACGTTATCCCTGTACACCTTGTACCCTGCCATTTTTCGATCGTCCGTAGACGCCGCCCACGTCAGCCTGACCGACTTCCCCCTGCAGCGCTGCGGCGACGCTGCCGGGCACGGACGGCGGCGTCACGTCCGGGGCGAGCGTCGTCACGCAGGCGCCGCTGCCGCCGGAATCGTTGTTCGCAGCGTCGTAGGCGAGCACGTAATAATAGCCGTCGGCGGATGCGGGCACGCCCGTGTCCGTATATGTCGTCGCGGAAGTCGTACCGATCTGCGAGCAGTCTCTGAACACGGCGTAATGGTCGACGCCGGTGTCGTCTTCGGATGCGTTCCAGCCGAGCTCTACGGTACCGGCAGCCATCTCGTAGGCGGTCAGTCCGGACGGCGCGGTCGGCGCGGTCGCGTCCGAGGCGCTCGCCTGGGCGGACATCAGCATCGCGGCGACGAGGCCCAGCACAAGCGCCTTATAGGTCGTTTTGCCATGGGATCTTGTCTTCATGCCAGCAAGCACATCCTTTCTCCCCTTATTGAGTGACGGTAAAATCGTCGAACCGCGAATCGCCGAACCGGCTGTCGACGCCTGCTTTGCCCTGCGCGAGCTTGTCGTCGGTCGCGGTCAGCTCCAGGCTGCCGTTCACGTACAGCTTGAGCGACGTCCCCTGTACGACGGCTTTGAACGTATACCATTCGCCCAAATTAAGGGTGAACGGCTTCGAGGCTTTGGCGACGTTCGCGCCAGCCACTCTTCTGTAGATGGTCAGAACGTTGTTCTTGTAGCCGAGAAAGTAGTAATTGTTGGCGTCCGCGAACCGAACGCGTATGCCCGCGTTCGGCGAATTGGTCGAGGTCCAGCCGTTCACCTTCACGCGCGTCTCCGCGGTATAATCGGTCCACGTATCGCTGCCGATCGCAGCCGAATTATCGAAAGTCGTGCCCGACTTGTAAACGCCGCTGCCGTCGGCGATCACGCTCCAGGTTCCGGTAACCGCCGTCCATCCCGCCGAGCCGCTCTCAAAATCCGAATACGACACGAAATTCGGCGTCGCGACCGTGAACGGCGCGCTGGCCGCGGATAAATTGCCGCTGGCGTCGACGGCTTTGACCGTATACGAATAAGACGTCGACGATTCGATCGTACCGTCCGTATACGTAATACCGGAGACCGATGCGATCTCGCTGCCGTTCCGGTACACCTTGTACCCGCTCAAGCTCCGGTCGTCGGTCGCGGCCGTCCACGACAGCACGATCGACTTGCCGGTCTGCATGCCCGTCGGCGCGCCCGGCACGGTCGGCGGCGTCACGTCGGGAGGCGGGACGGACCGGCATGCCCCGAGTCCGCCCGATCGGTTGCCCGCCAGGTCGTAGGCGACGACCGAATAGAAATACCGGCTGGAAGCCGTGAGGCCCGTATCGGTATACGAAGTGCCGTACGTCGTGCCCACCGGCACGCAGTTGCGGTATACCTCGTATTTGCCGACCCCGATATCGTCGCTCGACGCCGTCCAGTTCAAATCGACCGAATAACTGGCCGTCGACACGGCCGTCAAGCCGCGCGGCGCGGTCGGGGCGCTCGTATCGGCGGGCGTCGGGCCGCCGACCGATACGGACAGATCGCTTTGCGCGAGGTCGAGCGTCAAGGTCAGCTGCCCGGTATGGGACGAAGCGGACGTCTCCGTCGTTCCGTCGCTCCATGTCAGCGTATAATTCGTATCGGGCGCCAGCCCGGTTATCGTCACCTGACCGGACGCGGCAGCCGCATCCCGCGGACTGGACGCCCACAGCTTAAAGCCGCCGTCTTGCTTGGCGTAGCGGGCATTGACGGCCTGGCTGAAAGCGAAGCGCAGGTTCGGAATCGTCAACGCGTTCCCTTGAATCATCATCGCGTTCGCCAGATTCGTGCCGTTCATCGTATACACGAGCGAACGGGCATTCGAGTCTGCATAGGGGGTCCTAATCGCGCCCGTGCCCGCGCTGCGGAACGACAGGTAGTCCGTTTTTCCGCCCGCTCGCGCCACCGTCATTTTCGTGCCTTCTGCATCTTTGACGACCGTCGGCTTGACGAGATCCGCCTCGCCGTTCAGCTTCGGGTAGAAGACGCCCAGGAAGTTCGTCGCCGTCGACGGCACCGAATTGCTGACGCTCAGATTCGTGCCCATCTCCGCTTTGCGCGCCGGACCCACGGTCGCCGTCAAGGCGTCGGGCTGAAGCATGAACAGCTGCATGCTGTCCGTACCCTGCGTAATCCGATAACCGCCGCTCGCGTCTCCGGTCCACGTACCGTTGCTGTTGTACAAAAATTGATACGTGCGCTCCCCCGGCGCTTGACGCCAGGTCGTCGAACACGACGGCATACCGGTCGTCGACGAACAGCAGATTGCGATCCATCTTGCTCATGTTCGGGTAGGCGTTATGCAGGTCCCCCCGTCGTAAAGCCGTAGCCCGGGCTGCCGAAAAACTCGGTAATGCGCGCGTCGTCCCGCATGCCGGCAGTCGGCTGGAAAAAGGCGATCGCGCCTTCCCCCCGATTGTCCGACACCGTCGACCAGAAGCGAGTTGACGTCCTTCGTCCAGCGGTCGACCTTGTCATAGGGCGGATATTCCGCCCAGCGCTTGCCGGCGAATTCGATATACAGATTGCCCGCATCCGGCCGATCGTGCCCGACGTTGACATAAGTGCCGTCCGGACTGATCCGGTCTCTCCACGCATTCAGCTTGTGTCCGCCCGAAGGACCGCTTTTGAACGATACGCTCAGATCGTTCGCTCCCCAACCGGTGCGAAAATTCGCCATCTCGAGGTCCGGGAAGTATCGCCAGGGCTCGTAAGGCGTGCTGTCCGGAACGAGGGAGTCGTCATAGTAGAGAAAATTCCATACGTCCCAGGCGAACGAATTCGGATCGACCGCATAAGCGGACTTGGCCGCGGCCTGAAGCTTGGCGTCCCCGTATTTCGATGCGACCTTGAACAGAAAATTGTTGAAATACCCCGTGCCGTTGGAGTCGTCGGCATACGGCGCAAGACGCTTGTAGCCCGGACCGTAACCGTAAAGCTTGAACAAGCCCATGTTCCGAACGGACTCGTTCCAAAGGCTTCCGTCGCCGGTGACGGATTCATAGGTGGTCAGGGAACGGACGATATGCTCGTCGCCGAAGGACATGTACTGCATTCCCTCGTGCTGGGAGCCGTCCGGCGCAATCTCGTCCAGGAGCGTCTCCAGCTCCTGCTCCGCGAATGCGTACATCGTCGCGACTGCCGGATCGCCGACATCGCCGAGCACGGCGGCCGTCCCCGTCAACAGCCCCTCGATGCGGAATTGCCGGTGATTGTTCTGGTAGTCGCTTTTCCAATAAGCGAGCGTGCCGCTCATATGATTGAAAAATTCGTCGTACAGCTTCTTCGACTGCTGCTTCAGCTTTAAGGCGATCTGGGCGCGCTCGCTCTCGCTAAAGGCATCGTAGCCCCAGTCGTACGCGAATCCGACGCCGATCAGCCCGCAGGCGTTGCCCATCGAGCCGCCGTAATCGACGGACTCGTTGCCCCAGGAAGGCCGGTTGACGACATCGAGCACGTAGCTCCTCAGCTTCGTCTTGTACGCGTCGTCCTTCGTCAAGTAATAGGCCATCGCCAAGGTCGGAAAGCGGAAAGAGACGACTTCCCAGTCGTAATCGGAGCCATAGCTCGACGTGAACCAGTCGACCGTATTCGAGAACCCGTTGGCCTTGCCGATGATGGAGGCGTAGTACGTCTGGTAGTCGGCATCTTCCTTTCTCCGCGCCAATTCGCTCTCGGAGGCCGGATTGACGATCAGCCGCGGATGGACGCCGATGAGATCCGAGCGGAACGATGTGCCGTTCACGAAGGACGCCAGCGTGAGGGATACCGGATTGGCGTCGGCCGAATGGTTGCCCGAAGGATCGAAAGCGCTTACAGTATACGTGTAAGCAACGCCGGGCTTCACTTGCGTATCGGTATAATTCGCCGAGGTCGTCATGGCGAGGGCGCTGCCGTCGCGGCGCACGACATAGCCCGCCACGACATCGTCGTCCGTCGAAGCCGACCACGCGAGATTGACCTGTCCGGGCGGCGACTCTGCCGCGGTCAGACCGGTCGGAACCGTAGGCGCCTGCACGTCCGACGGAGGCGGAGTCTCCTGAATCGAGATATCGTCGAAGCTGACGTCTCCGTATGCGGTAAGAAGCCCCAGCTTGCCCGCGGAAAGGGCCGTGTCGATCGCGGATAAAATCTCCGTTCCGTTCATCGACAGCTTCAGCCGCGAATGGTCGGACACGGCCTTCAGCGTGTACCAGGTGCCGGCGTTTAACGTATACGGCACGCTGGCGAGCACCGTCATCGCGCCGGCCACCTTTTTCTTGATGTTCAGCACGCCAAGGTCGTAGGTGAACAGATAATAATTGTTCGTATCCGTATAGCGGGTCACCAGGCCGACGGTCTGAAACTGGGTCGAGCCCCAGCCGTTCAACTTGAATCTCGCAGTAGCCTCATAATTGTCCCAGTCTGGTTGGCCGTAAACCGTACGCGCGATGGAACTTGCGGCGGAGGAACGATAAACTTCGGTGTCATCGTTCACGACGGTCCAGGGACCATTGACGACGGTCCATCCGGCCGCAGTGCCATCCTCGAAGTTCTCGGCGTACGGAAGCGAAGGCGTATCCGCATGGGCGTTGCCCACGCGGGCGACGGGTATTGCAGGTATCGACGAAACGAGAAGCATCATCACTAACAGTCCGGAGAGCATCGACTTGCTGCGCAGCCATTTCCACGCCATCCATGAACCCTTCCTTTCGTCACTTCAGATTGTCGCCGCAAAATAAAGTTATCCAATCCTAATACAAGGTTTTAATTCATCACCTCCTCTCGTCCGATCTTCGAATTCGGGCCGAGCCTTTTCGAATCGATCAACGCCCCGTTAGCCTTTAACGGAACCGAGCAGCATCCCTTTCACGAAATACTTTTGAAGATACGGATACACGGCTAAAATCGGAACGATGCTGATCACGACCGCGGCCATCTTGATGCTCTCCGGCGACGAAGCGAGATCCTGCAGGCCCGGCTGGTTGGCGAGCGAATCTTCGCGGAGCATGCCGTTCAACACGACCTGCAGCACGCGCTTGCTCTGGTCGTTGATGTACAGGACGCCGGGCAAAAACTCGTTCCAGCGGGATACGGCGTAGATAAGACCGATCGTGGCGTTCACCGCGCCCGACAGCGGAACGACGATTCGCAGCAGCACGTACCAGTCGCCCGCGCCGTCCATTTTGGCCGATTCGATCAATTCGGAAGGAATGCCTTTATAAAACTTGATCATGATGAGCATGTTGTACACGCTCACCGCGGACGGCACCATGAGCGCCCATAAGGAATCGATCATATGGAGCTGCTTGATCACGATATAGGTCGGGATCAGTCCGCCGTTAAACAGCATGGTGAAAAAAATAAGCGAAAACAGAAATTTGCGGCCGCGCAAGCTCTCTTTGGACAGCGGATAAGCGCAGCCGATCGTGAGCAGCATGCTGATCAACGTGCCGAAGACGGTAACGATAATCGTGTTCTTGAAACCGGTGTACAGAAAGGGCTGGGTCAGCACGTATTTGTAGGTCGACAGCGAAAAATGCGAAGGGTACAGATTAAGCTTGTTGACGGATGCGCGCAGCGGATCGCTTAGCGAGAACATCAACACATACCAGAATGGATAGAGCATGAGGACGCCCGTCAGGATAAAAAACAAATAAAGGAACAGGACGGAGAAGCGAATGCGGCGAGTGCGGTTCATTTACATCAATCCTTCCTCGCCGAATTTTTTGCTGATCCACTGCGCGCCCAGGATCAATACCAGCGCGATCGCGGAGTTGAATAGCCCGACGGCTGTCGCGAAGCTGTAGTTCCCTTGCTGCAGGCCGAATTTAAAGACGAACGTGTCCAGAATCTCGCTGACTTCGAGTACCGCGGAATTTTGCATGACGAGGATTTGCTCGAATCCGGCGTTCATCAGCAGGCCGATGCGCAAGATCAGCAGCAGCACGATCACGTTGCGGATGCCCGGCAGCGTGATATGCCAGGTCTGCTTCCATTTGCCCGCCCCGTCGACCGTCGCCGCTTCGTACAGGCTCGGATCGACCTGCGTCAAGGCGGCCAAATAAATAATGGTTCCCCACCCAAGATCTTTCCAGATATCGGAGGCGACCAGGATGATGCGGAAGGCGGTCGGATCGGCAAGCAGATTTTTCGGTTCCATGCCGAACCATTCGTATACGATCGACAATACGCCGTTCGTCGGCGACATAATGGTGAGCACGATGCCGGAGATGACGACCCACGAGATGAAGTGAGGCAGGTACAAAATCGTTTGAACGTACTTTTTGAAATATCGGTTGCCGAGCTCGTTCAGCAGCAGCGCGACGACGATCGGCGCGGGGAATCCGAACAAAATCTTATAGACGCTGATCTGCAGCGTATTGCCGAGAATGACCCAGAAATCCGAATACGCGAAAACTTCCTTGAAGGTATCCCATCCGACCCACTCGCTCTCCCGGATGCCGCGGAAAATATCGTAGTCTTGAAAGGCGATGACGATGCCGTACAAGGGGATGTATTTAAATACGATAAAAAAACAACAGCCCGGGCAGCAGCATCAAATACAGATGTCTGTCTTTATAGATCGGATGACGCCGGGATAATCGCTTCGCGGCCGCCTCCTCGCGCTTGTACGTATGAACCGTCTCCATATGAAACTCCTCCTGGCAAGGACCAGGGAGAAGCGGACGGGCAAGCCGCTCCGCTCCCCATGGACCGTGTTGCTGATCTCCGTAATGCGAGGCGACTTTATTTCTTGTTTTTCTCTTGATACGCGTCGTTGAACGCTTGCGTCAGCGCATCGCCGCCCCGCTTTTTCCATTCCTTCACGTAATCCGCGAACATGTTGTCGATCGGTCCGTCGCTCATGATCATCTTGACGTATTGCTGGCCGGTATACTGATCCAGCTCGACCTGCTTCGTATTGTTCTCTACGACGAGTCCGTCCGCCGGATCCTTGTAACCGATCTTGTGCGCATAGTCGAACAATTCCCGGTAACGCGGCGAGGTCTGGTCGTACAACGCATTGAAGGCGAGCCTTAATTGTCCGATTCCTTCTTGCTTCATCTGATCGTCCGTAATCGTTTTTGTCAGCAGGTCGCCTTCAACCTTGTAATCCACGCCTTCTTCGCCATAGTTCATATACTTGTTGCCTTCGTCGGAGGCGAGGAAATCCAGCACGCGCAGCGCAGCATCGACATGGGGCGAACTGTTGAGCACCGCCGTCTTTAACCATCCCCGCCGCGTCAGCATGCGAAATCCGACGCTGTCCCCGGGACCCTTCAGGATGCCGCCCTCGACGAACTCCGCATTCGGGTTATTCTGCTTTAACGGTTCGTAATAATTGTTCAGGTTGGAGCTGTCCATCAGGAAGTACCGGTAGACCGGAGCGCCGATGACGCCTTTGAGCACTTTGTCCTTGAATCGGGCGCTGTTGTCGGTGACGAATTCGGGATCGATCATTTTCCCCTTGTACATTTTGTTGAGGAATTTGAGCGCATCGAGCGCGCCGGGGACGATGGAGCCCCATACCAGCTTGCCGTCCTGCAAGAGCCAGGAGTTCGGCAAGGTCCCGTATGCGCCGAACACCTGGTCCGACGTCGATAGATCGAAGCCCCCCGTTCGCGGTCCAGCCGCTAAGCGCATACGTATCCTTCTTCCCGTTGCCGTCGGGATCTTTGTTGGAAAAGGCGTCCGCTACCGCGTAGTACTCGTCGATCGTCGTCGGCACCTTCAGGCCGAGTTTGTCCAGCCAGTCCTTGCGATAGATCGGAATGTTGTCGATGGCGCTGCCGCGGATCGGGATGGCGTAAACGTTGCCGTCGCTATGCTTCATGGCGTCCCAAATGCCGTCCGCCCCGAACTTTTGCAAATTCGGCGTTTTGTCGAAGGAGGCATTGAGCGGAAGGAGCAGCCCCGATTTCGTAAATTTCATCTCGAGGGCGTCGGTGCCGATCTGAATGATATCCGGTTTGTCCCCGGACGCCAGCATAATCTGCAGCTTGTTCTCGAAGTCCGCACCCGGAATCGCGGTGATTTCCAGCTTGGTATTCGTTTTCTCCTCGATATAATGGGTCGTCTTGTTGTCGAACGAGACGCCCGGGTACATCTCGATCACCGCGAGCTTAAGCGTCGTCGGCGCCTCTTTGCTGGGTTCGGCAGACGCGGGGGACGCCGTAGAGGAAGACGATGACGATGAAGATGACGATGACGACGGCTTTACGGACGATTCAGAATTGCCGTTCGATGAGCAGCCTGCGAGGACCGAGGCGGCAACCGCGATAATCATGACCTTTTTATACGTATTAGGCAACGATACAACCTCCATTTCATTTTCCCACCCTTGAACAAGCTGAAAGCATACTCGGCCGGCCAACCGTTTTTGAAAAGGCTTACAGTGCACTGTGCCCTTAGTATAGGCGCCGGATGCCCCAAGCTGTAAATGCTCGATTTCTCCGATTTATCGCGATTACGACGATACCGGAAGATTTGATCGTTTTCGGCGTCCTAGCCTTATCCGGTCGTCTTCCTGCTTCGTCTATATTCCAGCGGCGTCATCTTATACGCCTTTTTGAAGAAGCGGATGAAGCTTTGAATGTTGTTGTATCCGACCGCCAATGCCACATCCTGGATTTTGACGTCCGGATCGAGGACCAGATGGCCCGCCGCCTTCATCCTGACCTGGGTGATATAGTCGTATATGGTCATGCCCGTCTCGTTTTTAAAGATCGTGCTCAAGTAGCCCGGACTCAAATAGACATTCGTAGAGATCTCCTTCAAAGAAAGATCCTCCCGATAATGCCGTTCGATAAAATCCATCGTCTTGGCGATCGTCTCCGTGTGCTGCTTCCGCTTGAGAACGGCGGCCGTCTCCATGCAATCGTGAATGAACGCCGCGATCAACGCCTCCAGCCGCGTGAGCGTATCCGCCTCATGGATGTCTTTCCAGAGCGCCTGTACGTCGATGCCCGCTTCCTCCGGCTTCCCGCCGACCTCCGATAAGGCGTCCATCAGGTTCGAACACACCTGGAAAATCACGTATTTGATATAGTCGATCGAATACGACAGCTCGGTCAACGTACGCGTGAGCGAAGCGAGCGCAGCAGCCGCCTTTTCCGCGTTTTGCGAACGAATGCTCTCCAGCAGGTTTTGCTCCTGCTGCTTGGGGTAGAACGCGCCACGGTCGACGATCGGCCGGATCGTTTCGCTGACGATCATTTCGTTTTTGCCCACGAAAAATTTATGGTTCAGCAGCTGCAGCGCTTCCTGGTAAGCGAGAAAAAGCTTGTCCAGGCTGTCGAATATTTTGCTCACGGATATCGTCAGCTCCGCGTCGCCGCGGTTCAGCCTCAGCTTCAACCGATTGAACAGATCGATCAGCTCGTTTTTGTCCCGCTCCGAGTTCACGATGGCAACCAGACGGCGCTCGCTCATGATCGACAGCAGCATCGATTCCTCGCATTCGAGGAAAAAAGCTTCGATGTCCCCGATCAGACGGTCGGTCAGCTCCGTATTCTCGAAGTCGAGAACGGCGACGACATAATGAGGTTTGTGGAGACTGATCCCTAGCAGCTGGATCACCGCGCCGAGCTTCTCTTCATCCCACACTTTTCCGCTCAGGAGCTCGAACACGGAATGCTGTTTAATGTAGGGGTAAGCCATATCGAATTGGGATTGCAGCTCGCGGTTCTGCTGGTACAGCGTATTCACGGCGCTGCCGATCATCGCGTATTCGTCTTTGCCTTTGCCCGAAGCGGGATTCGTCCGCCTTCGAATGTCGGCGACAAGCTGCGCAAGCGGTCTATATAAGTAGAAGGAAAACAGCCCGGCCATGACGAGGGAGATCGACAGCACGATCAGCACGGTAGACAGCAGAACGCGACGAAGCAGCCTGGTCGAATCCACGACCTGCTCGTACGGCTGGGAATAGACGATCGTCCACCGGAGCGCATCCGAGCGCGTCATGCTCAAATAATAGTCGGTTTTGCCGAAGGTCCGGTTGATCGACGTCCCGTCGGCATTGCGCATCTGGGCCAGTTGATCGCGAAGAAGACGTTCCTCGATGCCGCTATGATTCAGGATGAGCCGATCCCGATCGTCGAAAATGAGCAGATTCATCGGGGAGGACATGCCCCTCGTCTGCTCCAGACTCTCCGAGAAATCGCGGTAATCGATATTGACCGCGACCTCCATCGACTCTCCGCTGTACACGTTGCGGAAGGTCCGCAAGAGACTGACCAGGCTCCGGTTCGACGCGCCGATCGCGCCCCCGGTCCGCGGCGGCAAAACGGTATAGTCGCCCTGGACGTCGACTTGAAGCACTTCGGGATCGTAAAAGTTGTCCAGGCTGTATTTCGCGTCGGACAGGACGTAGTTTTTCGTTTTGTTGATCAAGTAAAGAGAGGCGACGTGTTTGTTGGCGCTGACGATCTTATCGAAGAAACGAAGGACGCCCGACATCGCCTCCGCCTGCTCGGGATACGTTTCGTTCGGCTCGAACAATTTCCACACTTCATCGCTGGCGATGATTTGGTTCGTCAAATAGACGAGCTCGGATATTTGCCGTTCCATGTACAGCTTTTTCTCGTTAAGCAAAATCGTGCTGGAAACGTCCGCCTGTCGGATAATATGCGCCGTGCTATAGTTCATGGCCAAATAGCCGATCGAAATCGCCGGCAAGCTGATGGCGATCACAAACATCGCCAAAATTTTATAAAACGACTTTTGCCTCGCAAAACGGTTCAAAGCGACCACCCTCCCCATCACGAATAAAGCGCATTCATTCTATGTTTACTTGAGTATATGTCATATTCGGAGCCATGATAAATGAACAAATCCGACGATCATGCAAAAATACGCCGATCGTCGGAATCGAGACGGATTAAATGAATCGATTCTTTACGTTTCGGAGTGCCCCTTACTATACTTATGTGCGTATGCTCCGAATCCTTTTCGTATCCGATTACCAGACCGCACGGTTTTTAAGGGGGGATTAGCAAACGTATGAAGTTGCTCCATATCGGCAACGCCGACTCGCGTTTTCCGGAAGCCGGTCCGTTCGTCGACGCCTTGCGGGAAATCGGCGAGCTGACCGTCATCCGGAACGGAGATGCGTTGACGGACGAAGCGCGCGCGGCGCTCATTCGGGAATGCGACGTGCTGCTGACGCTCTGGGGATCGAGCCGCGTGCCCGAACAGATCGCCGAATCGCGCGGCCGATTGTCCTACATCTGCAATATTTCCGGCGGCATCTCCCACTGGATCCCGCTCTCGATCGTCGAAGCGGGCATACCGGTCACCAACTGGGGAGATGCGATCGCTCCCGAAATGGCGGAAGCGGCCGTGACGCTGCTGCTGGCCGTGTTGAAGGAGCTCCTCCCACAGCAGCTGCATGTGCGGGAAGGCGGCTGGCATCGGCCCGACCGCCGCATCGGCTCGATGTACGGACTGCGAATCGGCATCTTCGGCATGGGCGCGATCGGTCGGAAGTTCGTCGACTATGTGCGTCCCTACGAATGCCGGATCCGCTACTACGATCCTTATCTGCCCCCCGCATCGGCGCCGGCCGGCTGCGAGGCGGCGGAGAGCCTCGAACGGCTCGCGGCGGAGAGCGACGCGCTGGTCATTCATGCCGGCCTGACCGACGAGACGCGCGGCGCGGTGAACGCCGCCGTGCTGGCCAAGCTGCCCGACTACGGCATCGTCATCAACACGGCGCGCGGAGACATCGTCGAGCAGGAAGCCTTGTTCGCCGAGCTGAAGACGGGCCGCCTGCGGGCCGGACTCGACGTGCTGGCGGGAAGGGACGCGCTTGAACCGGACCACCCGGCGCGCGGCTGGCCGAACGTTCTTTTTACGGCGCACGATCTCTTCTCGGCCAACTGGCAGAAGCCGCCGCTCGAAAGGTACGAGGCCGTCTGCCTCGAAAATCTGATCCGCCACAGCCAGGGAAAACCCCTCCTGCATCGGTTCGACCGGGATCGCTATTTGCGAAGCACCTGACGAACCTGCAAGGCGAACCTGTATGACAAACGTGCAAGACGGTCCTGCATGACGGTCCTGCGGAGCAGGCGGTTTGCCGGAGCGGCGGACGGAATCGCATTCGGGCAACGACACTTTGTAGACATGGAGGATATAGAAATGAAGTTGTCCTTTACCACCCTCGGCTGTCCGGATTGGACGTGGGAGCGCATCGTCGACGAGGCGTCGCGGCTGGGCTACGACGGCGTGGAGCTTCGCGGCATCGCGGGCGAGCTGCGGCTTGGCCGCTGCGAGGCGCTGCGCGAAGAGCGGCTGGAAGCTTCGCTGGCTTATGCAAAAGAGCGCGGCATCGCGATATGCTGCCTGGATACTTCGTGCGCGTTCCACGACGAGGAACGGTTCGACGAAGCCATTGAAGAAGGCATGGAGACGATCGATCTGGCCGTACGCATGGGCGTCTCTTCGATCCGCGTGTTCGGCGATTCGATCGCGGACAACGCCCGCGCGCAAGAGACCGTCGCACGCGTGGCCCGCGGGCTTCAGACGCTCGGAGACTATGCGGAAGACAAAGCCGTTCAAGTGCTGCTCGAGACGCATGGCGACTTTTCTTCGTCAGACCGGGTGAGCGAGGTGCTTCGGCAGACGTCTTCGCCCGCTATCGGCGTCATCTGGGACATTCACCATACGTTCAAATACGGCGGCCATGAATCGCCTGCGGAAACGTGGCGAAGGCTGGGCGACGATATCCGGCATGCGCACATCAAGGATGCGCTTGGCGCACGGCCCGTTCTCTTGGGCGAGGGCGAGCTGCCGCTCCCGGATTGGATCGCGCTGCTGCGCGAGGTTGGCTATGACGGCTGGTTGTCCTTCGAATGGGAAAAACGTTGGCATCCGGAGATTGAAGAACCCGAGGTTGCATTCCCGGCCTTCATCGACTACGTACGCCGCTATCTTTAAATACATTCAAGTATGGGAGTCCGCAAATGTTCGTATGGCAGCTTGTATTGACGAGCCTGTTGTGGGCCGGAAACTTCGTGGCCGGCAAATGGACGGCCGGACACGCCTCGGCGATGATGCTGTCCGAATTGCGATTCGGGATCGCGATCCTCGTCATCCTCCCATTCGTATGGATGAAGGAAAAACGCCTGTTCCCGCCGCGGAAGGCCATCCTTCTTTTGCTTGGCATGGGCGCGACGGGCGTGACCTTGTTTAACGTGCTGCTGTTCGAGGCGCTTGCGCATACGTCGGCCGCCAACACGGGGCTGTTGTCGACGCTTAATCCTGCGGCGATCGCCTTGATCTCGTTCCTGGCGTTCGGTCATCGTTTGACCCTGCGCCAGGCTGCCGGCATGCTCGTCTCCTTCGCGGGCGTCGTGATCGTCCTAATGCGGGGAGACTTGGAGCGGCTGCTCGCCCTCCAATTCAATCGCGGCGACCTGATGATGATCGGCGCCGTGCTGTTCTGGGGCTGCTACACCATCCTGTCCCAAAAAAGCGATGGCCTACGTGTCGCCGCTTGCCGCAACGCTGTGGTCCGGCATTTTCGGCCTGGCGTTCATGCTGCCCTTTAACATCCAGCAGTTCACGTTAGCAGACGCCTCGCCCGCGTTCTGGGCAGCCATGATCTACATCGGCGTCGGCGCGACCGTGGTTGCCTCGCTGCTATGGAATCTGGGCGTCAAACGAATAGGCGGCACGCATGCAGGTATCTTTCTGAATTTAAACCCTGTATTCACAGCGTTGCTTGCCTACCTGTTGCTCGACGAACGAATGAACGCATCGCAATGGATCGGCACGACGGTCGTCATCGGCGGCATGCTGCTGTTCTCGACGGCCGCGAAGCGTTCAGCTTCTTCTATGGAAGGGAGCGATTCCTTATGAGCGTCGATCGGTTGCCTGATCGAGATTTCAATCGGGATTTATTCGCAGGAAACGAAGGATAAGCTGCGCATACAGTCCCCAACCGGGACGTTCGACGCTCACAAGCGTCGCAACATCGTATAGAACATGAATCCATCGTCGCTTTATTTGGTCATATTTACCATATTATAGTTCCAAATATTTAAAAATATATAGGTATAATGGTTCACTGAAGCGGAATCGGTTTAAAGGATCAACAACGCCCAGCCTGTGCGTGCCTTTGAATACGATTACAGAGGATAAGAGGGGACCCGATGACCGACCTTCAACCGCTTCATATGAACTGGCTTCTCTTCGCGTTCGGGCTGATCGCCAGCGTCGCCGGCGCAGCCATCGTCACCTACGGCACCGTGCCGCTCCTTTCCATCCGAAGCGCATGGCAGGTGTCCGGCCGCTGCAGGCGAACCGTCTGGCTCGGCACCGTCGCCTTCACGCTGTCCCATCTCTTCGCCCCGCTGGCGCTGAACATCCCGATCGTCTCGTCCTACTACCTCCTGCACGTCCTTTTCACGCTTGCCGGCTGCTATGCGGCTACGCTGTTCAACTTCCGCTATGCCGGACGCCCCCGCGGCCGGGTCTCTCGCTACTACCTCTCCGGCATCGCCGTCTCCGGCATCATCCTCGCCTTCGATTATGCGAACGCGCTGTTCCTGTTCCGCGGCATAACGGCCTGGCGTCCGGCGCTGTTCGCCGTCACCGCAGCCACCGTCGGCTGTCTGATGCTGTCCGTCCTGCGGGTGCTCGACGTCTCCAACCGCAACCGCGAGCACGACCTGCACTCCCGGGCGACGGTGCCGGGCTTTATCCTATGCGGAGCGGGCCTGTTCGCCGTCCCGCTGCTTTGCGCAATCTCCGTCGTGCCGGCCGCGGATACGCGCTTCGGGGGTTATGCGAACCTGACGCCGTACCTGCTGACGCTGTTCGTTTGCGTCGGGCTGCATCTCATTCCCGATTCGTACAACAGCGCCCGGCAGAGCCGGCAGAACCGGCGGATCGTCGAGACCGAGCAGCACTATATGTCTTTGTTCGAGCACAACCCGGACAGCGTGCTCGCGTTCGACAGCGGCGGCCGCATCACCGGGCTGAACCGCCAGGCCGAACTGCTCGCGGAGCGCTTCGGCTTGAAGCCGATCGGCCTGCATTTCTCCGACCTGTTCGAAGGCGAATATCACGACCAGGCTATGCGGCATTGCAAAGAAGTGCTGCACGGGAGATCCAGCACGATCGAGCTGCAGGCGAAGGCGCTCAACGGCAAGACGCACACGTTCTGGCTCACCTCCCTGCCGATCTTCGTCGACGGCGGCCTGCGGGGCGCTTACAGCGTGATGAAGGATGTCACCGAGGCGAAAAAAGACCAGGAGACGATCCGCCATCTGGCCTATCACGACGAGCTGACCGGGTTGGCGAACCGGCGATTTTTCCAGGAGTTCCTCGCCTCGCGCACGGACGCGAAGTCGGCGGCGACCCAGCGTCCCTTCACCGTTTTCTTCATCGATCTCGACCGCTTCAAGCGTGTGAACGACCTGTTCGGGCACGCCTTCGGGGACGAAGTGATCAAGCAGTCCGCCGCCAAGCTGCGCAGCTGCCTGCCCCCGAACTGCACGCTCGCCCGCATGGGCGGCGACGAATTTACGGTGCTGATGCCGAATCCGGCCGCGCAGGAGGAGATCGAGCGGGCGGCGGCCGCGGTCGTTCGCGAATTCGCGCGTCCGTTCGGCGTCGGCCACCATACCGTCAAGCTGTCGGCTTCCGTGGGCATCGCCCGCTATCCCGAAGACGGCCGGGACGCGGAGTCGCTGCTCAAGCATGCCGACATAGCCATGTACAATGCCAAAGAGAACGGCAGCTCGCAGTATCGCTTCTACGACGCCGAGCGCGATCAGACCACGCTTGAGCAGATCACGCTGGAGAACAGATCGACCGCTCCTTCATCCGCAAGTTCACGACCGATCCGGACAGCCGCGCGATCGCCGAGATGATCGTCGCCATGGCGAGGCAGCTGAAGCTCGATATCGTCGCCGAAGGCGTGGAGAACGAGGAGCTGATTCGTCTCCTGAAGGAGCTTGGCTGCTTCAACGTACAAGGCTACTACTGCAGCCAGCCGATGCCCGCGGAAGAGATCCCGGGATCGCTGCAGCCGGATCGCTTGCGCTGGCGCCGTGAGGCATCTTGCCCGACGTCCGCCGCCGTTTTGCTATTTTTCAACATGTATTGACAATTCTTCAGGCGCTCGCTTACTGTAATTGTTGGAAGAGAATTCAAACTGGAAAGGGTGCGGCCGTTGGACAACGGAATAGCCGTCATTTTATATAAGAAAGACTTGGACGACAGTCTGGTTGTCGTCGATGAACGCGCATGGACGCTGAATATGATCGCTTCGCTCGAGCACGTCAACTTCATCACCATCTCCGGGCAGGAATACGAGACCGAGGAAGGCCGGCTGAATCTCGACACCGGCAAGCTGGAGATTCTCGTGACGCCGACGGAAAACGCTTGATCGATAGACCGATTGGAGGAAAAGCGGTTGAAACCCGAGCATGGACCGGACGAGCCGGTCAAACCTAAGCTATTATCGAAGGACAGCAGGCCGCTGCGCACGCTGTCCACTTCGCTGGGCATCGCGCTGCTGGCCAACGCTGCGATCGGACCCGCCGCGTACGCAGCGGCCGCGTCGCCGAGCGCCTCCTCGGCCGAGCAGCCTCAGCTGGTGTCCTGGTCGTCCGAGGAAGTCAAAGCCTACTTCGACCCGGCGGTGGATTGGAATATCCCGCTGGCGCCCGGCGAAGACGATTGCGTCCAAGACAACGCCGACAACAAAAGCGCGCAGACCCCGGCCGTTCCGTGCGATGCCGCGCCGACAGCCGGCGCAGGCAACGCCGTACAAAGCGGGAGCGGCACCGTCGTCGTCAATAACCACTACGGTTCAGGCCTCGGCTGGGACGATTTGATCTTATACCATCTTCTCTTTAATAACGGCGCGTCCTACTCCACGTCATCCTGGTATAA
The DNA here is from genome assembly GCF_029525575.1 of Cohnella rhizosphaerae. GTDB lineage: Bacteria > Bacillota > Bacilli > Paenibacillales > Paenibacillaceae > Cohnella > Cohnella rhizosphaerae. The sequence goes on along the minus strand of NZ_JAPDIA010000009.1, from coordinate 140,485 downwards.
CTCCCATACGACCTATTATGCGGGTACCAGCAAGCCTTACAAAGCGAAGAAATATACGGCCGACAGCTTCCAGAGCAAACCCGTGGTCGGGTCCTCCGTGCGACCGAAATCCGTCGACAAGAGCGGGACGGTCACCCGCCGCTCCTCCTCCTCCAAACCCGGCGGGATCGGGAGCAAATCCAGCGGCTTCAGCAGCTCGTCGTCCGGCAGCTCGAAAAAATCCGTCTTCGGATCTTCAAAATCGAGCTCCAAGAGCTCCCGTTCCTCCTCGGGCGGCTTCGGCGGATGAGTTCCGTATTCGAGGTGCGGGGGACTCCGCATGGCGACCGCGCCGCGCGCGTCGCGCAGCTTGAAGCGCTCGGGTTCGCATGGGCGGATCTCGAGGAAGAGGAATATTGGCTCGATCAGATCGTCGCGATGCCGCCCGAGCTCTACGCCGAGCTAGTACAAGCTTCGAAGGCGCTGTGGCGCATCCTGGACAAGACGGTCCGCTTCGTTGCCGGGAAGCATGAATTTTACGAGCTGCTCGGCATTCCCGACCTATTGTGGGACACGCTCGATCTGCTGCCCCTGCCGTCCGAAGGGCTGATCAGCCGGTACGCGCGCTTCGACTTCGCGATCGGCGACGACGGCGCGATCAAGCTGCTGGAGCTGAACGCCGATACGCCCACCGGCTACGTCGAAGCGGCCGTAGCGACGCCTTGGCTCTGCCGGGAAGCGGGGATCGCCTCTCCGAACGAGGCGATGGCCGCCAAGGTCGCCGCCGCCTGGGCGGTCGAACGCCCGGAAGCGGCGGCCTGCATAGCCTACGGCGAGCATCTGGAAGATTCGGGGACCATCGAGGCGCTAGTGCGCCACGGCGGGCTGGACGCCCGCTGCGTCGATTGTCTGGAGCTATGGGTGGAGGACGGCGTGCTCAAGGATGGCGAAGGCTTGCCGATCCGGCGCATGTTCGCCCTGTACCCCAAGGAGTGGCTGGCCTTCGACGACGGCGGGGAAGCGCTGCTCTATGCGATCGACAGCGGCAATCTGGCGCTGTTCAACGGGCCGCACAGCATCATTCTGCAATCCAAAGGACTACAGGCCGCCGCGTGGGGACTGTTCGAGCTGGGGCTGCTGTTCGACGAAGAAGAACGGGAAGCCATCGAACGGTACATGCTTCCGACCTACAACTCGCCCGTGCTGGAAGACAGCTTCGTCTCCAAGTCCATGTTCGGCCGCGAAGGCGGCTCCGTCCGCCTGTATGACGAGCGGGGAGAGCTCGAGCTGGCGGACGAAGACGGCTTCGATACGAGTGCCATGTTCCCGCTTGTATACCAGAAAAGAGCCGAGTTGGCGTCCATTCGAACCGCCGCGGGCGAGTTCCGTCTGCTGACGGGCATGTTCATGCTGAACGGAGAGCCGTGCGGCTTGCTCGGGCGGGCAGGCGGTCTGATTACAGGCAATACGAGTCATTTTATCCCTATAGGAGTGAAGGAGTCTTGATGACCGATCGACATTCAGACCGGCCTGTGCCAAGGCGCAAGCCGACTCGCGCCCGACGCAAATTCCCCGTCCTGGCGGGGCTCGCGCTGCTCGTGCCGCTACTTCTCGGCGGCTGCGGAAGCGACCAGCCCTCCGTTTTCAAAAACTCGGCGACCGCCGCCGTATCGGGCGATGCGACCCGGATCCCTTGGGATTACAAGCTGGTAGAGGGAACGGTGGGCGATCTGATCGGCAGCGACATGACGATCTTGCCGGACAATGCGCTGCTGCCCAATGACGGCAATTATGCGACAGGCGACAAGATTTGGACGCTGCAATATATGAGCGCCGACATGAAGACCAACGACAGCGGCCGCAGCGAGGTCAAGCTGTCCGCCTGGACGCCCATCAAGTCCTATACCAAAGAGAGCGCGGCGAAGGCGGACATCGCGGAACTGAAGGTCTCGCTGAAGACGACGGTGACTTTGGTCGGCGTATACAAGACGTCGTATCAAGGAAAAGCGCGAAACTTCGCCGTGCTCACGCTGCCCTCGGGGAACCAGCTCAAGCAGCCGATCGACGACGAGCGCTTTAATCGGCTCAAAAGCTTGAAAAAGGTGCCCATCATGGTCGAAGAGGTTCACGATTTTGCCGATTACGATTTGGCATACGCAAAATTCAGGGGGTGGGCGTAATGGTTGTCGTCACCAATGTTATCGTCAGCGTGATCGTTATGATCGTTCTGCAGCTGCTCGGCATGCTGATCTTCAGCTGGATGACGCCGTTCAAGGATATGGAAGAGCTGCGCCGGGGCAACGCGGCCGTCGGTTTGGCGTTCGGAGGCAAATTTCTGGGCACGGCCATCATCCTCGGCGTGTCCGCGTACACGAATTCGACGATCTGGGATATGATGCTCTGGTTTGCGGTCGGTTACGTCTGTCTGGTCGCCTCCTATTGGATCTTCGAACTTGCGACGCCGAAGCTGAAGATCTCCGAGCATCTGCAGCAGGGCAACCTGGCGATCGGCATTTTACTCTGCTGCGTCTTTTTGGGGACCAGCTTCGCGGTCAGCAGCCTGATCGTTTAGCCGCCTGTTCGCAGCATGACGCACGAATCGATCCCGCGTTAAGAATGAGGAGTCCGCATGCACTTTTTCCTAAGATTGCTGGTCAGGACGATGCGCTTCAAAAATACGTCCATTGCTTTAACGGCGGCCGCTTTTATTGTCTTCAGCGCTTCGGCCGCCTTCTTGCTGGAGCCGGGCACGTTCCGCAACTGGTTCAATGCGCTGTATTGGGTGCTGACGACGATGTCCACGGTGGGTTACGGCGATTATTACGCGAAGACGGCGCTAGGCAAAATGCTGACGATCTTCCTGTACATCTTCGGCATCGGCTTGCTGAGCGTCCTGATCGGCAAAGTGCTCGATTCGATCGCTTTCATTCAACGGCAGAGGGAGGCCGGCCTGTTGCGCTTTCAAGGCAATGATCACTTTATCGTCATTAATTGGGGCAAAAAAGGCGCAGTATGCCGTAGAGGAGATTCTGGCCAGGCTGCCCGATGCGCATATCGTCATCATCGACGAGATCGATCGGCACCCGATGCAGCGGCACAGCAATGTCCACTTCATCTGCGGGGACGCCTCCGCCGAGGAGACGCTCGAAGAGGCCGGACTCCTACGTGCGCGCGCAGCCATCGTCTTCGCGGACGCGCGGATCGAAGAGGCGGCGCTGGCCGACGGCAAGACGCTCCTCATCGCCTCGAGCCTGGAGCGAATCGCGCCCGATATCCATACGACCGTGGAGATCATCCTGGAAAAAAACGTACATAACTTCCGCTACATCAATGTCAACGAGTTCGTCCTCTCCTATGACGCGATCTCGCGGCTGGCCGCGCGGGCAGCCATGAAAGAGGGCAACGCCGACATTTTCAACCAGCTGCTCAGCCGCCGGCACGGAGACGATATTTACGAAGTGCCCGTCCGGCCCGAATGGCGAACGTACGGGGACGCCTTCAACGATCTGCTGGAACGCGGCGCGACCTTGATCGCCGACAGGGGCGATCTCGGCATCAATCGCAAACGAAGCGAACCGATTCCGGCCGGCGCAAAGCTGTATATCGTCGCCGACGAAACGACGTATCGCGCGATTGCGGGCAAGCCGGGCGTCTAAGAGCAACGCCTTTTTCAAAGACGAGGGTTACGACCCTGAGAATGGCTCGCGACGAACCAGCGGCATACCCGGACTGAAAAGCAAAGTTCGGGATTGCCGCTGGTTCGTTGTCGTTTTCAGCTCCTGCTTCCGGCGCGCGGAAGGCATGACCCCGATCCAGTTTCGTAGCCGGCATCCCTTTTCGTAACGATGCTCGGCATCCAATTTTCCATTGACATTAAACGGTCTTTTAACTATGATTGACCTGTCTGATAGGTGAATAGGGAAGAAGGAAAGGTTCATGAAAAAAATACAGAAAATCCATCTGTATGAGCAGGTCTCGGAGGAGCTGCAAAATTATATTCAGGAGAAAGAGCTGAAGGAAGGCGACAAGCTCCCTTCGGTGGAGCGATTGACGGAAATGTTCGGCGTCGGACGCTCTTCGCTCCGCGAAGCGCTGCGTTACCTCGAAGCGAACGAAGTGGTCCGCATCGAGAACGGAAAAGGCGTTTTCGTAAGAGACATGGATACTTTCCGTTTCTCGGGGAAAATTAAAATCGAAGTGGAGCGCAATTCGCTGCTCGCGACCCTCGATGTCCGCCGCGCGCTCGAAGGCAAGGCGATCGAATTGGCGGCGAAGCGTATTACGCCGAAGCAGATCAAAGAAATCGAGGCGTGCCTGAACGAATACCGCAGATTAAAGGAAAAAGGCGAAAGCACGTCCAAAATCGATTTTACCTTTCATCAACTCGTCAATAAGGCGGCTGCGAATCCGATTTTAGAAAGCGTTTTAGAATCTTTTTCCGCTCTTTACAATAAATTTTTCGACAGACCGCTCGGGAACACGGGATTGTTCGACGCGACCTACCCTTTTCACTTTACGATGTTCGAGGCCATCGCGGCCCACGACGTACGCGCCGCGCTAACCGAATTCAATAAGTTAATGGACTCTCTGGAAGAAATTATTAAAAATTACGAAATTTAAAGCCGCAGGTCCTGTGTTCGTATGCGATTTAAAAATTTATTGTAAGAATTATTAACACCCAGGTAACAAAATGGTTGACAAAAAATAGGTCTACACATACCATTATACCTATCATACAGGTTGATAGTTAGATAGTGAGATAGCTAGCCTGCCGGTATGATATCCATAGAAGGAGGGGAATTAAATGTTTACACAAGATGGAATGAAAACGATTTCAAAGTTGGCGGTATCTTCGGTTGCGCTCGCTCTGGTGCTGTCCGCTTGCGGCGGCAACGACAACAAAAATTCGTCCGGCGCTTCGGCGGGCAATGCGTCCGGCGGAGAAAAGGTTAAGCTCCGCATGATCGAAAGCTTGACCTCGGACACCCGCACGGCAGAGCTCCAAAAAATGATCGACGCATTCAAGAAAGCCAATTCCAATATCGATGTCGAGTTAATCTCGCCTCCGTTCGACCAAGCGGACAACAAGATCCGCACGATGCTCTCCGCCAAGGAAGATATCGACATCGTCGAGGCGCGCGACCTCAACGTAGCGGAATTCGTCAACAACGGCTATCTGGAGCCGCTTAACGCGTACACGAAAAACTGGAGCGAGTTCTCCACGGTAACGAAAACGGCGCTCGACGTCGGCAGCATCGGCGACAAGCTGTACTTCATTTCCAACGGCCTGTACCAGCGTCAATTGTTCTACCGCGCCGACTGGCTGAAAGAAGCGGGAATCGATGTGCCTAAGACCTACGAAGATCTGGTCAACGCCTCGATCAAGCTGACCGACAAGTCCAAAAATCGCTACGGCTTCTCGTTCCGCGGCGGTCCTGGCGCGAACGGCGTTCCGGACGCGATGGTTCTGGCCTACAACGGCGCGGACGTCAACACGAACGACGCCATGTTCCTCAACAACGGCAAGTCGATCTACTCTTCCGACGCGGCCAAGCAAGCGCTTGAGCTGTACGTCAAGCTCTTCAAGGAAGGTTCGCCTGCCGACTCCGTCGGCTGGGGCTTCTCCGAACAGGTACAAGCCTTCACTTCCGGCGTTACCGCCTTCCTCCTGCAGGATCCGGACGTCATCAACACGCTGAAGGACAGCATGGAAGAAGGAACCTGGGCGACGGCGCCGATGCCGGTCGGTCCTGGCGGCGTAGCGCTGATCAACTCCGGCGGCGCAGGCTGGGGCATCACCTCCTTCTCCACGAAGAAGGAAGCAGCCTGGAAGCTGATCGAATTCCTGAGCTCCAACGAGCAAAACGTCGAATGGTCCAAGACCTACGGCACGATTCCGATTCACAGCACCGCCACCGAAGACGAGTTTTTCAAATCCGGTCCTTACAAGACGCTGCTGGATATGACGGCCGACGCCAAGACGTTCGTCAGCTACAAGGCTCCGTTCAACTACCCGGCCAACGGCAAGTTCGGCACGGTGTCCATGGAGACCGGCCAACAAATGCTGCTCGGCAAGGCAACCGTTGAAGAAACGCTGGCCAAATGGGACAAGTTCTGGGTCGACGCCAAAGCAGAGCTTGACGCGGCTAAATAAGAAACGGCAATGAATGCGTAAAACAAAAGCGAATATGGCGGGCAGCGCAAGCTGTCTGCCATGTTCCCTGCATCTAAAGGCGGTGACTCCTAATTGAAACAGCGTACATTTATATGGTTTAGTCTGTTCCCCGCTTTTCTGCTGCTTGCAGTCTTCACGTTTTACCCGTTTTTGCGGGGCGTCGTTATGGCCTTCCAGCATTACGAACTGTTCAACCTGAACAACATCGAATTCGTCGGGCTGGATAACTTCGAAGCTGCCTTCAAGGACGGCAAGTTCCTGTCCGCGCTGGAGAACAGCGTGTATTGGGTCTTTTTCTCGCTGATCTTTCAATTTGCGATCGGACTCGCGCTTGCGTTGATGCTGAAAAAGCAGTTCCGCGGAAGAGGCGTGTATCAGGGCTTCGTATTCTATTCCTGGGCGCTGTCCGGATTCCTGATCGGTCTGATCTGGAAGTGGTTGTTTAACTCCCAGTACGGCGTTATCAACGACTTGCTGCTCAGAACAGGCCTCATCCACGATCGAATCGGCTTTCTCTCCGATCCGTCCTGGGCGATGTTCTCGGTTATCGTCGCGAACGTGTGGTACGGCATCGCTTTCTTCGCCATCATGCTGCTGGCCGCGCTGCAATCGGTGCCCGGCGAGCTGTACGAGGCGGCGGATATCGACGGCGCGAACGCGTTCCGCAAGTTTTTCAATGTGACCTTACCTTACATCATGCCGACGATCATCGCCACGACGCTGCTTCGCGTAATCTGGATTTTCAACGATCCGACGCTCATTTACGGCATGACCAACGGCGGACCGGCAGGGAGCACGAACGTGCTGTCCTCCCTCCTCATCGAACGACTGCTCGCGGGCAATTACGGCGCAGCTTCCTCGGTCGGGGTTATCATGCTTGTCATCCTGATGCTGTATACCGTCTTCTATCTGTTCGTGACGAAGTCCGAGAAAGTGGGTGACTTCTGATGGCCGCCAAGTCGACGCTTAAAGGTTTGAAAATATTGTATCTGGCGCTGCACCTGATCGTCATGGTGTTCCCGCTGTACTGGATCGTCATCACGTCTTTTAAACCGAAGAGCGACATCTTCAAGCTGCCGATCTCCTATTGGCCGACCAACTTTTCATTGAGCAACTTCGACCGCATCTTTACGGTCTCCAAGTTTCACGTGTATATCATGAACAGCCTGATCGTGTCCATCGTGTCCGCGCTGGCCGTCATCATCATCTCGATCTTGTGCGCATACGTCATGGCGCGCTTCACGTTCCGCGGCCACAAGCAGATCATGCTCGCCTTTTTCCTCACGCAGATGCTGCCGGGCTTCGTGTCTCTGGCGCCGCTGTACCTGATGATGTCCAACATGGGACTGACGAACACCCGCCTGTCGCTCATCCTGCTGTACACGACCGGCTCGATCGCGTTTTCGACCATCATGCTCCGGGGCTTTTTCCAGCGCATACCGGCCAGTCTCGAGGAAGCGGCGATGATCGACGGCTGTTCGCGCATCAGTTCGCTGTTCCGCATCATTATCCCGGTCATGCTGCCGGGCATCGCTTCGACGTTTATTTTCGCCTTCGTGCAGAATTGGAACGAATTGTTCCAGGCGGTCATGTTTATCGACACGAATTCGCTTAAGACGCTTCCCGTCGGGATGAATTCATTCGTACTCAAATTCGATATCGATTGGGGATCCATGTCGGCCGGAACCGTCATCTCCGTGATCCCGACGATCATCATGTTTGCCTTCGCTCAACGATATATCGTCGAAGGCCTGACGCAGGGGGCAGAGAAAGGCTGAGCAAGTTTCTTGCGGGATAGGAGCAGGTAATCATGACAACTAGCGAAAGAGACAAAAATCGTTTTTATACCGAAGTATCGCACGATGCGGTGGACACCCGCCATCAAGGCGCCATCTCGATGCCGGTCTACCAAAGCAGCCTGTTCGCGTTCGAGACGCATCAGAAGTTCGACGAGGCGATGCGGGACGTGCTCGCAGCCTCCGTCTATTCGCGAGGCAACAACCCGACGGTCATGTACCTGGAGGAAAAAATCGCGCGGCTCGAAGGCGGGGAAAGCGCCCGCTGCTTCGCCTCCGGCATGGGCGCCATCTCCGCCGTGCTGTTCGCGCTGGCCGGCACCGGCGATCACATCGTCTGCGTCGATCAGGCCTACGGGCCGACCCGCGAGCTGCTCGCCGATCTGTCGGCGCGCTTCGGCGTCGAAGTCACCTTCATCGACGGCAAGGATACGGAAGGCTTCGCGAACGCGATCCGTCCCAATACCAAGCTGTTCTACCTGGAGAGTCCGACGTCTGGCTTGTTCGAAATGCAGGACCTCCCCGCGCTCGCCAGCCTGGCCAAGGCGCACGGCATTATCACCGCGATCGACAACTCCTGGGCGACGCCGTACTTCCAGAAGCCGATCGCGATGGGCATCGATCTCGTCATGCACTCGCTCACCAAATATTTTTCCGGCCATAGCGACAGCCTTGGCGGCGTCGTCGTCGGCAGCAGCGAGCTGATCGGTCTGATCGGTCACCGAAGCTACCTGAACCTGGGCGCCGCGATGGCCCCGCAGACCGCGGGCCTCATTACGCGCGGCCTCCGCACGCTGCCCCTGCGGCTCGAGCGCCACCAGGCCAGCGCGCTCAAGATCGCCGCGCATCTGGCAGCCAAGCCGGACGTCGCCCGCGTCAACCATCCGGGGCTCGAGAGCTACCCGCAAAAAGAGCTGGCCGAACGCCTGCTGAGCGGCAGCGGGGGGCTGTTCTCCTTCGTGACGCGCCACAGCGTGGAGAAAATGAAGCAGTGGGCGACCGACCTCGACTACTTCCGCATCGGCGTCAGCTGGGGCGGCTACGAGAGCCTCGTCACCGTCGGCTCCGCGCCGGCCAAAGATGTCGAAGAAGGCGTCGCGCTGGCGAGCGTGCGCCTGTACATCGGCATCGAGGATCCGGACGAGCTGATCGCCGATATCGAACGGAATTGGGCCAAGCTCTATGAGCCCATATTGGAAAGCCAGTCTTTGTAAGGACGCGTACAGCGAAAAAACGGGATGAAGCAGAGTCTTTTCTGCTTCGTCCCGTTTTTGCGTCGTGCGCTCGCTCGCCCGCGACGCCGGAACCGCACAAATATTGTGCGGTTATCGCCCGGTGCCCGCCGCGCCGCGACACTTCGCTCCATCTCCACGCCCGCGACGCCGGAACCGCACAAATATTGTGCGGTTATCGCCCGGTGCCCGCCGCGACGCGACACCTTCGCTTCATCGCCTCGCCCGCGACGCCGGAACCGCACAAATATTGTGCGGTTATCGCCCGGTGCCCGCCGCGACGCGACGCCTTCGCTCCATCTCCACGCCCGCGACACCGGAACCGCACAAATATTGTGCGGTTATCGCCCGGTGCCCGCCGCGCCGCGACGCCTTCGCTCCATCTCCACGCCCGCGACGCCGGAACCGCACAAATATTGTGCGGTTATCGCTCGGTGCCCGCCGCGCCGCGACACCTTCGCTCCATCGCCTCGCCCGCGACGCCGGAACCGCACAAATATTGTGCGGTTATCGCCCGGTGCCCGCCGCGCCGCGACACCTTCGCTTCATCGCCTCGCCCGCGACGCCGGAACCGCACAAATATTGTGCGGTTATCACCCGGGGCCCGCCGCACCGCGACGCCTTCGCTCCATCTCCAAGCCCCGCGACGCCGGAACCGCACAAATATTGTGCGGTTATCGCCTCACCCACGCCGCGCCGCGACACCTTCGCTCCATCTCCAAGCCCGCGACGCCGGAACCGCACAAATATTGTGCGGTTATCGCCCGGTGCCCGCCGCGCCGCGACACCTTCGCACTCTCTTCGCCCCCATTGATAATGAAAATCTTTGATAGGATCCATAAAATGTTCATTTGCGCGCAGGAACGAATCGTGGTAAGTTTTAATCAATTATTAGATAATAATTATTCTAATGTAGGACGAAAGGAAGATGGGCATGAACCAATACGATTTCCATCACCTTGATCACGTCAAAGAGCAAAAGACCTCCAAAAAAGACGCTTTGGATTACGCTGACTTTGACTCTGTTTTTCACCATCGTAGAAATCGTGGGCGGGCTTGTGTCCAACTCCCTCGCCCTGCTCTCCGATTCGGCGCATATGATCTCCGACGTGCTCGCTCTGGGCCTCAGCATGGTCGCCATTTATATGGCCACCCGCAAGCCCAATCGGAAGTACACGTTCGGCTTCCTCAGGTTTGAGATTATCGCGTCGTTTCTGAACGGGCTGGCGCTCGCCATCATCGCGACAGGCATTTTCGTGGAAGGGATCAAGCGCATCGTTCATCCTCAAACGGTTGATATGCCGATTATGTTGACGATCGCATCCATCGGCCTGGTCGTGAACATCGTTCTGACGATCGTACTCAGCCGCAGCATGAAGGAAGAAGACAATCTGAACGTAAAAAAGCGCGCTTTGGCATTTTATCGGAGACCTGCTTAGCTCCATCGGCATTATCGTATCCGCGATCGTCATCCACTTTACCGGCTTCTTCCTGCTGGACCCGCTGATCAGTATGGTCGTGGGCGCGATTATTTTCACTGGAGGGTCGAGGATCATTCGCGAATCGTATCTCGTGCTGATGGAATCGGTCCCCGACAAGTTCGATCTGGACGCCATTCGCAAAGATCTTAACGATCTGGACATCGTCGTCGACGTACACGAGCTTCATCTGTGGGCGGTGACGACGGAGCATTACTCACTAACCGCGCATGTTTTCGTGAAGCAAGGGATCGAGCCCTTCTGCGCCATTTTGGCGATCAATGAGATTTTGAAAAACAAATACGGCATCGCGCATTCGACGATCCAGATTGAACACCCGATCCTGCACGATCACGGAGAATACGGCAAAGCGTTTATGCTGAAGCAGGCGTAAGCCTGCCCTGCCACGCGAAATGGCCCGCCTGTCGGCGAGCCACGATTTACGAGCTTGCGGAATGAGCCGACTTCGACTCCTCCTTATTCGCCGAGCCACCGATCCGCGAAAGCGTACGTTTTTTCGCCGTCCCACACATGCCCGCCTTTAAATACATGGTGAACGAATCGTTCCCCCCGCCTCCATCAGCCTGTAGGCCCCCGCGGCGATCTCGACCTGTTCGGTCACGTTATCCAATCCCCGTTCGCCGTTAAGCGGATCTTGATCGCCGGTCTCGATCAGCAATGCGCGCGGGGCGATCAAGGCCGCAATATCGCCCATATCCACGTTTTCCCACAAATGGGGCACGTAATTGCACGAACAGTTGTATAGATTCAACAAGGCGTCCTTGTAACCGTAAAAATAGCCGCTGACGACCGCGCAGTTCACCCGCTCGTCGAGCGCCGTCAGCCAGAGCGTTTGCAGTCCGCCACCCGACAAACCGCAACACCCGATTCGGTCCTGCGCGCAATCTTCGCGGGTCTCGATGTAGTCGATGAGACGCATCAAATCCCATGTCCACATCCCCGTAAGAGACAGTCCAAGACCGATCGCCATGACGTTCAAATGATTGCAGGTGCTGGATATGAATACATTCTCCTCATCGCCTTGTCCCGACGATTCCCGGCGCTCCCCGAACCCCCGGGCGTCGGGGCAAAAAACGATATAACCCCTGCGTACGAATTGAACGCCGTAATCGTAACGATCGTTTTCGATCATTTCTTTAAGAGCCGGTATATCGGTTCGACCCGCCGGGGAAAATTTTCCGGCGCTGCCGTGACCGTGCGCCGCGATCATGCAGCTTCTTTTCTCGCCCGGCTGCAGATCGTCCGGTATCAACGTATAGAATGGCATCCACACGCCCGGCTCCGTCTGGATGAGCCATTTCTCGCGACGATACCCGTCCAGCTGTATCGTTTCCAGCCGTTCAGGCTGCAAGTCGCACGCTTCCATCCTCGTCAGGCCGGTGATATCGCCAAGCTTGGATCGGACGCTCGTCTTCCAAGCTTCGTGCGCCTTCAGATCCGCGGCATTGTATCGCAGCTTGCGGGCAACCCGGTCGAACCTGTCCGCCAAACTGGCCATGGCCGTATAGTACTTATCGATATGCGCCGTCTTCATGGTTTCCACCTCGAATGCTTGTGCTCGCTTCTTTTTTTGGAGCCTTAATCTGTAGTTAAAGGCAAAGTGTAAAGCCTGCCCTCGCCGGGAGCGAGCGACGAAGTCAACATTCCCGTCGATGCATTATAATCCGTACTCGTCTCCAAACCGGTCGATTTGGATATTTCGGCAACGTTGGCCGGTTTCGGCGATATCGCAAACGAGACGGTTCTCGCGTTCACATAATCCCGATTGACGACCATCACGTATTTCCTTCCGCTCGCGTTTTTAAAATAGCCGATAATCAACGGCTTGCGTCGTATCGACGGGCTTCCAGAAAAAGTTCGCCGGCAGCGCCGATCCCGACGGCGGCAACGTTCCGGTATGATATACGGCCTGCGAGACGAGCGTCTTGAGCGTGGGGCCGAGTTTAAGCAAGCCCGCGTTTATTGTTTGCGCAGGTGCGTATAAGGGGCCTTTGGAACCGTCGGGGAGAATGATCCCGTCATGGAACGACTCTCCCTGCCCGCTCGGCGTTTCGTACGTAAAATAATTGATCCCTTTTGCACCGTAAGCAAGGCTGGTATAGATCTGATACCTAAGCTCGTTCTCGGTCGGCAGACGCAGTGCCCCCCGTTATCCCGACCGACTGGATATAGGTCCAGAAATCGATCGAAGCTGCCAGCGTTTGCCGCCGGATGATTTCCAGATTCGTATAGTATTCGTTGCTAAAACCGCCGCCTGCATCAAAAGGATAATGATCGTAGATGAGAAAGTCCGGTTTCTTGCTCGCCCATCGGTATACGTAGTCTTCGTAGGAGAAAGGGTTCAGGCTCTGATTCAGCGCGAACCAATAATCCCCGTTGATCGGGACGCCGGACGCGTAAGCGGTTCCGTCCTTTTCCAACTTCACGCCGCCTGTGGTGCGGATAACCCAGCCAACGGAGTTGTCTCCTCCCCGCCATGCGTCAATTCCCAGTAATATACCGTATTTGGACTGACCGACGCATTAACCGTAAATATAGGAAAATTCGTTGACGAGCCCGATAAGGTACTTTGGCCCAAAAGCGTCGTTTTGGCCGACGAATTCCATAATTTGAGCGTCAACGGTTCATTGCTTCCCCATTGGCTCTTGTCGATATACAGTTGAATCGTCGAAATATGAGTCGTACCTGAATTCGTCTTGAACGATTGACCCAAGGCGCTGCTTGTGGTGACGTAATCGCCGGCCGCGGCGCCGAAGCCGAGATTTGAAGCATAGGTCGGCAGCAAATTAACGTAAGTCAAATGATTCGGATCGGCCTGCCTGAACTTTTCCATCGTCCCTTGCAGTCCGACCATCGCCGCCGCGGAAGGTTCGTCCACGAGGCTGTAACCCAGCACGCCCGGGTTCGCGGCGTAATGTGCCGCAATATCGTTTATTAACGTCGTCGAAGGCTGCGTGCCGCCGCTGTACATTTTCTGTCCATAGTTCAGCCTGAACCAGAAGTCGTAATTGGCCAGCGCCGTACCGTTCTGATACGCCGTACCACCGGCATATACGTTCGAGGTTTGGCCGACGACCCAGCCAATATTTGAAGCGTTATCGCTCGTCAGCTCGAAATAATAAGTCGTGCCGGACGCGAGCCACTGGTACAGCTTAAAAACGGGGTAATCGTCCGCTACCGGTCCCGTGATGGAGGATGAGCCGAGCAAATTTGTTTTGCTGGGCGAAGTATAGAGGCTCAATGTAAGTTTTCTCCCCGCCGTCCATTGCGTCCTGTCGATATAGAGCTGAATCGTATCGATCGCAATGTCCGGATCGGCGGGCGTCGTAAACGTCTGTCCCAGTGAATTGCCGCTGGAGACGTATTTGCCGTCGTTGCCGGCCGTTTGGCCGACAGTGAATTTATACGAGCCGAGCCTGTCGTCCTGGACGACGCACTTCAAGCCTTTTGCCGCGCATTGCGCAAGCGACGCATCGTTCTCCGCGTAGGTGTCCACGCCGTTGGACAGCAGCACGAAGGTCGCGTTCATATCTTTAATCTCCTGGTACTTGGCGCTCGTCGTTTCCGCAGGGCCAGGCGACCAAAAAATTCCGATCGGAAACGGATCCACGGCGGGGACCGCGGCTTGTGCGGATGCCCCCCTGCAATGCTGGCTAGCGCAACCGATAATAAGGCCATTTTCTTGATGTTCACGATCGCATCTCCCTTCGATTGTCAAAGCGGAAAAGCCCTTAAGCATGCCGGTTTGCTTCCATTTCATGCCGATCGGAACAAGATCGGCCACCGGCCCTGTAGTTGATGCGCTTTCAACCAAGACGATACGGGGCGGTCATACGAACCTGGGGCGATAACCCGCGTTATCCATTCGTCACCTCCTTGATGATATAAAGCAGTCACATCTTCAGGGCGCCCTGCGTCATCCCCTGGATGTAGTACTTCATGCCGAAGGAGAAAATGAACAGCAGGGGAACGGACGAGATCGCATATGCCGCGAACCGCGTTCCGAGATCGGTAACCCCGAACTGCTTGGTGAAGAGCGTGAGGCCGACGGAGATGACCTGGAGGTTGCTGTCGCGAATCGTGAGCAGCGGCCAGATATAATCGTTATATACGCCGACGGATTGCATAATAAAAAGCGTGGCGAGAATGGGCAGCGATAGCGGCACGACGATCTGAAGGAAGACCCGCCTCTCCGTCGCTCCGTCCATTCGAGCCGCTTCGAACAGTTCGCCCGGCAAGCCCGCCATATACGTTCGGCAGAGGAAGGTTCCGAAGATCTGTCCGCCCGCCGCGCTGGAGACGATGATTGCCCAGGGCGTATTCGTGAGACCCATGTTTTCGTACAGCACGTAAGAAGGAATGAGCGTCAGAATGCCCGGTATCATCATGATTGCAAGCATCATCAAGAAAAGCGTTTCCTTGCCGGGAAACGTCTTTTTGGCGAACAGATAACCCGACACCGCGGACAGAATCATGACGCAGACGCTGCCGGCGACCGCATAACCGACCGTGTTCACGATGTAGCGCCAGATGACGCGGAAGGCTTCGGCATAATTGCCCCATCTCGCGGGGGACGGTATCCCCCCAAAAGTTGCCGAGAATCTGGGCATTGCTCTTCAGGGAGCTGATCATCATGAACAGAATCGGCACAAGCGTAAGGAAAACCAGCAAAGCGAGTATCGCGACGATGCCGAGCTGTCGAAAGTTAAGGTGCTGGCGAATATTCATAGTCGTGCCTCCCTAATCGTTCGCCGATTTGATGAGCTTCATATTGATGACGGTAATGACCAGTATGACGGCGAACATGCTGACGCCGAGCGCCGACGCGTAGCCAAGATCGTTGAACTTCGTAGCGGCATAGTACATTTGCAGCGCGGGAACGTAGGTCGAATCCATGGGACCGCCGCCCGTGACGATCAAGATCCCGTTGAAGTCCTGGATGATGCCGATCAGGCCGAGAATAATCAGGAACTTGAATTGGCTGGACAGCATCGGCAGATGAATCGAACGAATGATCCTCCACAATCCAGCACCGTCCATCTTAGCCGATTCGGTGAGTTCTCCGGGGATGGCCAGCAGGCCCGCATACAGAACGAGCAGTTGAAGGATGCCCACGAACGGAAAACCGATAAAGATCAGCGCCCAGAGCGCCGTATTCGGATCGCCCAACCACCCGTGCGTCCAGGAACCGAGCCCGATCAACTCCAGGAAATTGTTGAACAGTCCCGTGTTCGGATCATAGAAGTTCTGCCATATGAGCAACCCCGCGACCGAGGGAATGACCATCGAAGCCGTAAAGGCCGTCCGCGAGCCGTACTGAAGCCTTTTGCTTCGCAAGTGGTAGATCAGTTCGGCGACGATAAGCGGAGGAATGAGCGTCTTGACAAGTCCCGTCACGATCAGAATCAGCAGGTTGCCGAATCCTTTCGTTACATAAGGATCGTCGATCATGCGCTTGAAGTTGTCCAGACCGACGAAGGTCGTCGTTCCGCCCGGCTGCCACTTGTACAGCGAGTGGAACAGTCCCGAGGACGCCGGGAAGTACAAGAACACGAAGATGAGCAGGAAGCTCGGAGCGAGTCCGATATAAATCCATTTGGCTCGCCACATGTCTTTGAATATGCCCAGCTTATTGCGCTTCTTCATATAAAGCAGGAGCAGCAGAAAGGCCGCAACGGCTGCAGCCGCCAACGCCGTCCACAGGATGATTTTTAGTCTCGCTTCGCTCTCCGCGCTTTTCACGACGCTGCCGACGTCCAGCTTCAGAACTCGGCCGACGTCCGTTCCCGCGTAGAGGGTCTTGCCGTCCGGGGCGAACTCCACGGCACGTCCAGCCTTGCCTTCCTTCGCTTCCCACAGCTTCTTGCCGCCGCGGTTGTAAATATAGAAGTTGCCCGACAGATCCGCGGCTCCCACAAGCTCGCCGTCCTTCGAAAAGGTAACGGCAGAGACGCTATCCCGCGTGTCGTAGACCTTCGCCTTATTACCATTCGCGTCGAAAAGCTCGACCTGGTCGGAATTCGTCCCGACGGCCGTGTAGCCGTCGTTCGTCACGGCAATGGAAGCGATCTGACCTTCGGCGCCGAACTTGCGCAGAACCTTCCCGTCCTTCGCCACCAGATGCACATATTGGTCCGCAGTCGCAACGGCGATCCATTCCCCATTCCCGGATATCCTGACCGTCTTCATGACCGTGCCGATCTCGGCCGTGCCCGTCGTATCTCCGGTTAGCGCATTCACGAACAACAGATCGTTGCTCCGCTGAATGACGACGGCCAGGACGGAACCGTCGCTCGAGGCCGATATGCTCTTCACCTGACGCTTCATATCGACGTCCCAACGCAGGCTGCCTTCGGGATCGTAAGCGTAAAGATGCCGATCGTCCGAGGCAACGAACAAGGTTCCGTCATTTAGCAGCGAAACGTCGGTGACGACATTTTTCGCTTGCGTCTCATGCAGCAGCTTCCCCCTCTTGATCGTAGACATTCGTCTTGGAGCCATGGGTGCCGACCGCTAACCGGCTTCCGTCCGCCGAGGCGCTGATGGATGTAATCCCTCCGGCACCTTCGATGATCCATTCTGAATTCGCAGAGACGGCGCTCGGCACGAGTCCCAACAGGAGCAACAGCGTCAATAGGATCCAAGGGATTTTTCTCATCGTGCTCCTCCTTGCCTGTGCTTGGCCTTCCATGTTCATAAACGGGATGCTCCTTCGTCAACGTGCAAACTCAACCGCGCAGGCTCGGCGCCTGCGCGGTTGAAACTCATTTTCTTACTTGCGTTCGGGCGGTCTTCTCTCAGGCGTATCCAGATCGGACAGCTCCTTCTTGCTCTGCTTCAGCATGGGCTCCAGGTACTTGTCGATATTGGCTTGAAGCTCGCTCAGGTACTGCTCCGTCGTAAGCTTGCCCGCGAAGAAGCGCTGCACGCTGCCGACCCAATCCTGCACGGAAGGCTGGTAATCGTTGATGCCGCGGGCCAGATTGTTGCTCGGGCTCTCGTAGCCCTCTGTATTGCCGATCGGCTCGAAGTTGGCGAACGCGGCGGTCATCTCGGCCGGAAGCGTGATGTCCTTCAGCGCCGGCGCTCCGGAGAGTGACGCATCCTTACTGTTTTGAATGGCTTCGGCATAGACCTTGTACCCTTCGGGACTAGTCAGATACATCATAAAATCCATACCGAGCGCGTTCTGCTCTGCATCTTTGCTCACAAGACCGTAGAAACCGATCGGAATCTGTATCGTGCGGGCCGGAGCGATGACGCCTTCGCCTTCCATCGACGGCATGTTGAAAAATCCATAGTCGAATGCCTTGACGCCGCCTGTAGCGCCCGTCTTCGCCTCATCGGCGAAATCCTTCGGCAGCTGCCAGTAGGAAGCGGGCGTAGAGACCATCGTCGCCGCCTTGCCCGTCAGGAACATCTGGTAGGCCTGGTCATCCTTTACGCCGAAGAATCCGTCCGGCGTATAGGAGAACAGCTTCTTCAAGTTATCCGCGTAGGCCGTCCACGCCGGGTTGCCCGCGATCTTGTACGGTCCCGACTTGTCTTGAACGGCCTTCCATTGGCGAAGCGGGTTCTTGGTGACGTTGCTGTTTGCATCGTTGAACGGATCCGTCGGGTCGTACTTCCAAATGCCGTCTACGCTCGGCAAATAGGTGTAATCCTGTTCTTGCGACCGGATGACATTAATATAATCTCGCAAGTATTGGTCGGCATAGATCCGCACCAGCCAGCCGGCCTGACCGCTCCACATCGAATTAGCGTCTCCGGCCAGGGCAAGCGGCGTGTAACCTGCGGCCTTGATCTTGTCGAAGTCCGCCGTCAGTTCGCCGAAGGTCTTGGGCACCTCCGAAATGCCAATCTTGTCGAAGATCTCCTTGTTGTACATCCAGACGATCTGCACAGATTCGAAATTCAGATTGTACAAGTGGTCTTCGGTTCCCACGCTATCCAGGTTGATGCCCATCGCGGCGAGATCGAGCGAATCCTTCCAAGGCTTGTTGGTATAAGGATTCACTTGGTCTAAATACGGATAATAATCGACGAATTTTTTATCCGCCAACAGGTTCGCCACTTCATTGTTGGTGACGAGGTCGGCATCCGGCGTTCCCGCCGCGAACTGGGCGGTCAGCCATTCTTTGTAGTTATCCGCCGGTTTGATGTCGACGTTAACCTTCACGCCGGGATTCTTTTTCATGTAGGCGCCTGCGACCGCGTTCCAAACGGCTGACGAACCGTTCGAAAGCGAGATGTTAAACGTGCCCGACAGCTGGGAAGCCGCCGTTTCGGTCGAGCTTGCGGATGCGCTTGCGGATGCGCTCGACTCTGGCTCCGCTTTGTTGTTGTTGTTGCTGCATGCCGCCAGCGCAGTCGCGGTTAACAGCGCGCTAGCGAGGATCGCCGAGCTTTTTTTTAATGTTCATGTCAATCTCCTCTCTCATTTCAAAACGTTTTGAAGCGCTACTTTCCCCCCGATAAATGGCTTTCTCGGAAAGGTATGTATATACTAAATCGATATACCTTACAAATCAAAGTATACAATAAACATTCCCCATCGTGCAATAGCCTTTTTGAAAAGTTGGCGAAAAGACAAGAAAAAAGCTGTCGTCTTGAGCCGACAGCCTTTCCTTTAATTAACGAATATGAAATCTTTCTTTATTGGTCCGGCCCTTTCATCGCCACCGGTCCCGTGCTGTTCCGCAGCTTTAAGGTCGGTACGATCTCATCCTTAAGAAGCTGATTCTGTCCGTCCTTCAATTCAAACAGCAGGATCTCCGCAGCCCGCTGACCGAGCTTCTTCGTATTCTGGTTAACGGTGGTAAGGGGTGGATACGTATACTGGCCCGCCTGAATATCGTCAAAACCGACGATGCTGATGTCGTTCGGCACATTCAGCAGCATCTTCCTGGCCGCCTCCATCGCACCGATTGCCTTATTGTCGCTTGTGGCAAATACCGCGGTCGGCGGATGATCCAGGCTCATTAAGCGCCGAAAGCCGTCCGCCCCCATCTCAGTCCGCTCCTGACTGCCGCTCACAAAGACGATGAGCTCAGGCTCAAACGCGATCTGGTGCTGCGACAGCGCTAATCGGTACCCTTGCAGACGGAGAGAAAACTCCTGATTCATGTCTAGAACCGAGTTGCCCGTGAGGATGACTCCGATTCGCCTGTGCCCCAGTGAAAGCAAATGCTGCGTAGCCAGATAACCCCCGGTCAGATTGTCCACGATCACATACGGTATGCCCAAATGCGGATAATAAAAGTGAACCGTCGCAATCCGCCTGCGCTCTTGCTGCCATTTGCTCAGGCGGGTTAGATCGAAGTCGTCCTGCCCTGTCAGAAGAATGATGCCTGCCTGAGGATCATCGGGAAGCACATAATCTTTGCCGATATTCCAAAGATAGAAGTCGACTCCGTTCTCCTCGCATACCTCTTTGATCCCGTCGAACATATCGTTAAAGAAAGGATGATTAAAGCTGTCGGTCTCAATCTGGTATACGAAATAAAGGGTGCGAATCGGTTTGACGCCGCCTTCGGCGTTCGATTTCTCTTGAATGAAGCTCCCCTTGCCCCGGATTCGATAGACATGTCCTTCCTTCACGAGCTCCGACATCGCCCGGCGGGATGTAATCTCGCTCGTGTTATATTCTTTTGCCAGTTCGATTTGCGTGGGCAGCGGGTCGTGAGGATTGAGCTCGCCTCTTTCGATCTTACGCCTGAGATCGTTCACGATATATTGGTACATGGGCATTTTGTCAAATTTGTCCGTATCCATACGAATCCACTCCCCTGAATGGATTAAGTATACTTAAGCTCGCGATTTTTCGCAACACAAAAAGGCGGCTCGCTTCCTTGAGAACCAGCCGCCAAAACAAAGGAATTATTACATTATACGGTTGTAGTCCAAGCCGCCTCCGCATTCATTGCCGGCAACGTACCTGTAATGCGAACGCTGTCTCCGTTCTCCGAAACAGTCGCCGACGCTACGCTCGCCGCCGACCAGAAGATCCCTTTCGGCAGTTCCGCCTGGTAGCTGATCTCTCCATTCGACTGCCGCCCCCACCGGACGCGGATCTCTCCGCGCTTGGTCGGAACGACGCCTTCGGCCCAGTCGATCCCTTGGGCCGCGAAGGGCTGCAGCACGACCCTGTTCTCTCCCATGTGGGAGACATCGATGCCCAGCAGCTCTTTGCTTAACAAGTACGTAGGCGAGGCCCCCCCATCCGTGGGACAGGCTGACCGGAATGAAATCCTGAAGATACGTAGGCGTATGGCCCATATATGGACTCGGAGTCGTCGAGAACGGCAGAGAAGGATCGAACGTTTCCCACCAAGTCGTCGCTCCCCGGTCCAGCATGGCTCCCCAATACGACCGAATAATGCGAACCGCGTCTGTCGCGTAGCCATTGTCAAATAGCGTCTCCAGCACGATATGGTAGAAGAAGGATCCGCGAATCGGAGGCAGCCTGCCGGCCAGAAACTCGCCCTCGACAAAGGCCATGACCTCGCTCTTCTCCATTATGCCGGACCAGGCTGCAGCGAAATTCGTCTGCGCGGTGATGCTGGACGATAAACCTTTGTCTGTCCGGCAGTCGACGTACATTCCCTTATCCGGCTCCCGGAGCATTCTTCGGATCGATGCTCTCGTCCTTTTTTGCCCTCTCCTCCAGCTCCTTCCCGAAGACGGGCTCTCCCGCAGTATCGGCCAGGGACGCTGCCGTCATCAAAAATTTATAGTAGAAACAGGAGAGCGCCGTCACCCGGTCCTTCCGCTCGATATCGTCCGACCAATCGATAAAACACCACCAGCCGTCGCGGTCCGCCCTGGCGAACAGTCCGGTTTCGTCCTCCTGGTCGGCGAACCACCTCGCAAGGCAAACGATGGTCGGCCAGATTTCCTCCAAGAAGGACTTGTCATGGCTGTAATCGTAATACGCCTTCACGCCAAAAAGCCAATGCGCGCAAAAATCGGGCAGCATAAACGAGTTGCGCACGGGGCCGTTGCCCGGAATCGAGCCATCCTCGTTCTGGATTCGCGCCCCTTGCAAGAGAGACTTGCGAACAAGGGCGGAGTCGTCAGAAACCTGATAGACGACCTTCGCCATAATCACGGCATCTGCGACCCACAAAGCCGCCTCGCGGTAAGGACAGTCCTCGAAGTGATGCTGGCTGTTCACGAACGTCGTATAGCGGCCCGTCTCCCATATTTGGTTCAGCCTCTCGTCGCTGCAGCGGAACGAGCCCGCCTCCGTAAACGGATAACGCACGAATTCCATCTCTAAGCGTTGAACGCGAAGCGGTACCGGCGTTGCCATCGCCGCCAGCTTCAGGTAACGGAACGCGCGGCGGCCGAACGGTTCGAGGAGATTCTCTCCTGGGCGCAGCAGATACGTATCTGTCAGCGATACCTCCAGCGACTCTCCGCAGTAAAGTTGAAGGACGCCCCCCTTCCGGCGCTTCAACCCTAAGCTTCGGGTAGCCGACCACTTCAGCACCGAAGTCGTAGGTAACCTGCGGTAAGCTCCCCCGGCTTCGAAGCATCCATCGTCAGCGCATTTTCAGGCGAATCCGTCAACGCAGCTTCAGCGAACGCAAGCCCGCCAAGAAACGGCTCCGACGAGACGACCGAAGCAGGTCGGACGAGCGTGCGCCGCAGAAACGGAATCTCGCGCGGCAGCAGTCGCGGCCAGGGAGAGCCCGGTTCCTCCGCTCCGGCGACAACCTCGGCATCGGGCCAACCGGAATCGTCGTAATCGATCCGCTCCCAGCCATCCTCCCGAGCGACATCGAAGATCTCCCGGTAGCCGCCCCAGAGATGCAGCCGGCTCGCGTTCGCCTTCCAACGCGGAGAACGCCTGCACTTCCACTCGGTTCCGCTCGCGATCGTCTGCAGTGGCTCCTCGTGCGCCGCTTCGGAATCGTACAAATCCAACTGGCAGATAAGCCCGCCGGGTCCTTGAAGCTGATTCGTCACGATTTCTCCCGTACCGAAGTTATTCGCCACGATCGCGAGCACATTCGACCCTCTGGAGAGGCGGTCCGCAACCTCATACGTGTCGAACGACATCCACGCCAGATCCGAAGGGGCAGGGCCCCTTCCCAATTCCTCGCCGTTCAAATAAAGCTTGTAAGCCTGGTTCGCGGAAATTCGAAGCTTCGCGCGCTTGATTGACGGTCCGACCTCGAAAACCTTTCTAGCCTCTGCGTAGACGTCGTTCAGATCCTTAGCTCCCGAGACCCATATCCACTTTGCCGTCCATTGTTGTTGTGAACGCATGCTCTTCTCCCCGCACTTGATTTGAATAATTGTTCTTTCGTTTATGGCGAATAAAAGTATTCTTTCATTCTTTGTATAATATACTTTATCAAAAAATAAAACAAATAAATATACTTTTTTTTATATTTGAAAGTTCAAATCGATGACCTTCCTCGGCCGAAGCCCCTGCATGAAACGAAACGAAAAGCCGCTCCTCCTCCCATTCAGGGAAGAGAAGCGGCTCCGCGCCGGCAAAGCCGGCATGTTGCAATTGAACCGGCTTACCACTTAAAAGACTTGCAGCCTTTGGCCTTCAGGGCCAGCTCGGGTTTACTCGGCGTGAAAAGATCGAGAATATTTTTGCCCAGATTCTCTTCCTTTCCTTTTACCGAAAACTTCTCTAACGGATGGAACAGATCGGTCTTGAACGGCCCCGCTTCGAATTTTCCGATCGGCTCGACCTCCAGACATCCGCCTTCCCATCGATCCTTCAGCTTGACGCCGACCGTCAGGGCCAGCGGGCCTTTGACGATTTTGGCGGTCGCTTCGACCGACAACCCGTCCGAGGTCAAGCCCTCGAGCGGCGCAATATCCAGTCCGCCCCCTACGCCAAAGCCTGCCTCCAGGCAGGAGGAAAAGCCTTCATCCGTAATACAGACGCGCCCGCCCCCGCCGATTCCGTCATAGGCGGTAGCTCCGATGCACATGGTTCCGCACGGATCGCGGTACTGCACCGGATTGTTGTTGACGTAGGCATACAGATTCGCCTGGCCGCTCTCGAACAGAATCGGATCGCGCGCCGTCCACCGGCCCGACAGCGTATCCAGGTCCCGCGCGCCGAACCTCGCCAGTCCCGTCCCCCCGGTCCTCCAGTCCGCCCGCATATCCGATCGCCAGCGCGAAGCCCGGATTCGAATCCGACAGCAAGCCGCCATAGCTGTCGTATTTCAGCCGCTTGACGACCTTCCCCCTGGCCGTCCAGCACCTGCTGCGGCGTCCCTACGCCATCGGTAATCACATAATATCGGACGTTGTTCCGCTCCAGTCCGAGCAGCAGGCCGTCTCCGTCGTACAGGTAATTCGTCAGCTCCCCGTTTTCGTTCACCGTGCTCGTCACCAGTTGCAGCGAGGTCGGGTCTCCGTAAAAATACTGGGTCGAATGCCCGGCGCCATCCTCGCGGTACGTTTGTCTGCCCAGCGCGTCGTACGCATAACTGTAAGTTATGCCGCTTACCGACGCTGTCAACAGCTCCCCGCGGGCGCCGTATTTGAACGTGTCCGCGCCGCGCTGGCGAAGATAGCCGTCTTCGTCGAAGCTGTACGCCGTGCCGCCCACAGCCGTCAGAACGTCATGCGAGCCGTAGCTGCTTGCCATCCGTTCCGAACCCGTTACTTCGCGGACGATCCGGTTTTTGTTCGCATCGTATTCATACGTCTCCGTCGTCGCGCCTTCCGGACCGCTGCGCCGCGCATTCGTCAACTGCCCGTCCAGATCGAACGTATAGACGGTCGCTTCCGTGCCTTCCGGCGTCGTCACCGTCAAGCGCGTGATGTTGCCGCTCAAATCGTATTCAGGCGCGATGCGGTAGACTTCCCTGCCAGCCAGCGTATAGATGCGCTCCTTCTGCCGGCCCAGCTCGTCGTAGGTCTGCGTCACCTGCAGCTTGCCGTCGTTCATCCCCGCTACGCTGCCGTTCGGGCCGGTTCGGTCGAACGTGAACGGTCCGTACTTGACAAGCCGGCCCATGTCATCCCTGCGCATATCGGTTGTCATGTTAGAGGTCTGCGACACGCCATAGACCGTTCTGGTCACGGAAGTCTGGATCTTGGTCAGATTGGCCAATACGTCGTACGAGTAATCGTAAACGCCTTTTGCCTTGCCCGTGATCGTCTGCTTGCTCACCAGATCGCCGACATACGCGAACTCGTTGGTTTGCGGCAGCGATCCGGGGATTTGACCGACGCTTTCCAGCTTTTTCGCCCGGTCTGTATTGTCCGCATATTCGAACGTGCGCAGGATATCCGCATCGTTCATGCCGGTAATCCGCTTGCCGCCTGCTGTATCGTAGACATAGTCGATCTGACGGCCGCCGCGCAGCGTCGACCGCGCCAATTTGCCGCCGTCGCCATGCGCCAGGCTGATCCAATCCGGCCCTTCCGCGGACGCAAATCCGTCAAACTGGCCCAGTTCATTGTAGCTTTGCCGGTAAGTCGTGCCGTCCGGCATCGTCAGACCGGTCAACTGCCCCAGCTCGTCGTACGAGCTGCCGTATACTTTGCCGCCCGGCGTCGTCGAGGAGATCAACCGGTCGGCTTCGTCATACGCGAACGACCTTGTCCGGCCGGCCGCATCCGTCAATGCGGTGAGCCGATTCCGTTCGTCGTACGTGTACTTGGCGAGCTGTTCCCCTTGCGCGGACTGGGCCAGCCGTCCTTTCTCGTCGTACGTGTATACGATCGGCGCAAGCTGCTGTCCTGGCCATTCCACCTGTACGACCCGGCCGTATTCATCGTAGGCGAAAACCTGCTTCAGCCCGTCAGGCCCCGTCTCGGTCAATTGCCGCGTCGCCGCTTCGTACTTCGACTCGGTTACGGAAGTCCCCGTTTTGTTCGTATGCGTCAACGATTTCAAGCTGCCGTCCTCATTCCACTCCACCGCGCGGGATTCGTTGAAGATCGCCTTCTTCCCGTCAGGCTGCGTCAGCGTCGCTTCCTTCATGACCGGGACATCCATGTCCCAGCGCGGATCGCCCGTCATCGTCTTCGTCATGACGCTTCCGTCCGGAAGCTCGATCCGTTCGCTGCCCGGCCGTACCGCAGCGACCAGACGCGTGCCGTCCGGACCGGTCGTCGTCCGCTGCACGCCGCCTTCGATCCGCTTCGTCTCGTACACGGTCGCACGGCCCTCCGCATCGGTAAAGGTGACGGTCGTCCCGTCGTCCGTATCCGCGCGGCTCAGCGTCTGCACGCCTCCCGCCCCGTTCTCGGCGCGAATCAGCAGTCCGTCTTCGTCATAAGCGTAGCTGCTGGTCCGCTCCAGCGGATCGACGAAGGTTTGCAGCAATCCGCCGGCGTCGTACGTCATCCGATACGTTTCTCCGGCCGGACTTGTCACCGCAACCAGACGGCCTTGCTCATCCGTCGCCAGCTCCGTCCGCTGTCCGCCCGCTCCGATAATCGCCACCGGCTTGCCGGCGTCGTCGCGTTCGATCGACATCTCGTTGCCGCTCCGGTCGGTAATTCGTACCAGACGGCCTTCCTCGTCATAACCGAGCGTGGTCAATACAGCACCCGTCAAGGCGTCCGTCGTCTCGGCATGCGTTCGGTCCCCGGCCTCGAACTGATAGACGACCTGTCCGCCTTCGTCGGGCGTCTCAAGCAGGCCCTCCGCCTCTTTCACCAGAAAATAGCGGACCCGATCACTTTCCGTTGCGACGATACGTCCGCCGTCGGCGGTAACCGCCGTCAGGTTAAACTTCTGCGTCGCCTGGTCCATGACCCATGACGGCGTCTCCAGCTTCTCCAGAAGTCCGTCCTGCGCGACACGGTAAACGTCCCTGCCTCCGGCTCTGAAATAAAGCCGGTCCTGCGCGTCCAGGAAAAGCCTGCTTAGTCCGCCGGCATAGTAACTCGAAAGGAAGAAAAACTCGGCTTCCGTCGCTTTCATGCCATGAGCGGCCGGCCTGCTCCCAGGCTCATCGAGCAGTACGCCCGCCACCCGGGACAAGGTGCCGTCCGGGCTTAGCTTGCGGATCCGCGTGAAGGCGCGGCTGTCGGGATATATCGTCCCCCCGGTCGTATCGGTCATATAAAGAGAGCCGTCGCTGCCCATCCGGATCTGCTCCACCGCGCCGATCCCCGCCTTGTCGCCGGGACCGCCGTCCTTGCCTTTGGCCATATGATCTCCAAGCGTCTGAAGGATGCCGTCCGGACCGATCTTATACAAGGTGGTGCGGTACGGAACCAGGTTCTGGTCGCCCGGCCGAAACGGGTAAGACGTGAAGTAGACGGAACCGTCCGGACTTGCAGCCAACTCGGCGATGCCTGCCAACGCTACGCTCGTGGCCTCCGCCCCATCAGGCAGCGGCGTTGTAGGGCCTCTTCTGCCCGTGCCTGCGATAACCTCCCAATCGGACTGTCTCTTCGTTTTGCGAAGCAGCTGGTTTTTGTCGGTATCGTAGCTATAGATCGTCCCTTGCGCGTCAACCGCGATGACGCTCCCGTTGGACAGCGGAACCTCCGCCGCCTTTACGACTTTACCTCTCGGATCGAGACCTAAAATCGCTCTGCTCCGCTTGAAGAAGTCGACCGCGGAATAATAGATCCACCCGTCCATGCCGGTCGTCATCGTACCGTAATCGATCGTATATCCTTCGAACGAGAAATCCACTTCGCCGCGTAGCGACCTGGTTTTGGTCTGCGTCGTGCCGTCTCCCAGCAGCAGTCTCTTCGAGCCGTCATCGTAAATATGATGCGGATCAAGGCTCCAGCCTGCGACGCCGGCGTCCGCGTACGGATTGCGAGGGCTCTCCAGCGCGCCGCGCCATTCCTGGCCTACGCTGACCTCGGAGGTGTCTCTCATCTGCCCGTATACGGTGGATGGAGCGGCCGAGATCCGGCCGAAGCTGCGCTCGAATTCGCCGTTTGACGGATAATACTGAGCCTTGTACACATAATCGACGCGGACCGTGTAAGGATGAGAGCCAGTCAGCTCGCGGCCGTAAGCGTCCTTGCCGTCCCACTCGAACGTATACGTCTTGTTCGGAGCCGGGGCGAAGCTCGCCCGATACAGCTTGCCGCCGATCTGGATGCTCACGTTCATCCGCCGCAGCGAAGCCGGCAGCGGCTTGCCGTCGCTCACCGGAATTTCCAGCGTCGACTTCGCCTTGTAGCCTTCCTCCCGCTCGCTCATGTAGTTCAGCATGTACGGCGTTCCCGCGATCGGAATCTGCTGCCCGAGCGTCTGATTCTGGCAGCCGATGATCGAGCCCTTCTTTTTGCACGGATCGTCTTCCTTCTTCCGCTTCTCCCAGGGCTCCCGATCCGGCGGCGATTCGGCGTCTCCCGGAGGACCGTACGGCCAGTTGTGGTCATAGGGCGTGAAATGCGTGATCGGCACCCGCCACAGCGTTTTCCCCGGTTCGTACAACTCCGCGAGCTTGCGCCGCTCCTCCTCCGTCATGCCCAGCTTCGCCAGCTGCTCATCGCCGTCCGCCGTTCCGTCTCCGTCCGCATCGATCCCGGCCAGGCCGCCGGCGACCGAGACGATCTCGATCACCTTGCCGTTCGGCGCCGCGATCCATCGCCCTTTCTCCCGGTCATAGTATGCATTCGGCACCGCTTCCCCGACCGGGAAGCCGATGAAGTTGTCCAGGTAATGGTACACCTCCCGGTCAAAGGTCACCTCCGTCGCTCCCGCCTGCACCGCTTCGTCCGCCGACAGCTCCACCGCATACGTATATGCCACGTACGGCGGCAGCTCGCCCGGCATCGCCTTCGGCCCCTCCGGCCCGGCCGTATACTCCGTCGAGCGGAAGCCGATGCTCGGCAGCGGCTGCTCGGTCCCGTCCGGCAGCCTCATCGTCGCCGTCGTCCCCGCCGGGAACAGCACCGTCGACTGACGGGTTCCGTCCTCATCCGTTACCGGCGTACCCTGCGCTGCCTGGAGCTCCGTGCTGTCCTCCAGCTGCACCTGCGTCACCTTGCTGTCGTACGCCGTCAGCACGACATCTTCCAGATGCTCGTAGTCTCCCGGCGTCGCCTGCTTTTTCCGCTGCACGGTCATATACCCGTCCTTCTCGTATTGCAGCGTCCAGATGCCGTCGCCGTTCACGGCCAGGTCGAACATCCCGTCCGCCCGGCTCAGCGTCTGCCCCCATTCCGGATGATCCAGCACCGTGATGCGCGCGCCGCCGACCGGCGCCTGGGCCGTGTCCAGCACGCGCCCTCGCAGCACGCCTGCGCGCTCCGCCTCGATCGCGCCAGGCTGCACGCCCGTCTGGATCGGATTCGGTCCCGTATACAGGAAGTCCGTCATCTCCTGGAAGCTCGCCTGGCCCGAGGCCGGCAGCTCCGAGGCTACGCTGCCCGGATCGGGCGGCAGATTGCCTCCGCCGCCGGTCGGCGTCGCCTGCACCGCGCCGGACTTGGCCGACTCGTTGCCGCTCTTGTCGTAGGCCGATACGGCCAGCTCATAGGCGATGCCGCCCGTCAGGCCGGTCGCCGTGTAGGAGGCGCTTTTACCGGCTTCCAGCGCCGCGCCCCACGAGCCGGCCCCTGCCGCGCGGACGTAAACCCGGTAGCCGGCGAGATCGTCCTCTGTATTCGCCGTCCAGTGCAACGCGGCCTTGCCCTCTCCCGCGACGGCGGTCAGCCCGGCGGGCACGGCCGGCGGCGTCGTGTCCGGCTGCTCCTCGCCAAGCGGCGTCGCGCTGACGGCCGCCGACATCGCGGAGATATTGCCGCTCGTATCGTACGCCGCAATGGCGAACTCGTACGTCCGGTCGTGCCAGACGTCGAGCACCGTATACGTCGTCTCCAGACCGACATCGACGCCTCCGCTCCAGGTCTGGCTTCCTTCCACGCGGCTGTAGATCCGATAGCTGTCCAGATCCGTCTCCGTGTTGGCCGTCCAGCTCAGCTCGATTTTACGAACGCCCGGCTCCGCCTTCAGCCCGCTCGGCACGGCCGGAGGCTCCCGGTCCGGCGTCTGATCGTCCCGCGGCGTCTCGCGCCTCGTCTCGGATTTGGCCGACTCGTTGCCGCTCGCATCGTAGGCACTCACGGCAAAATCGTACGTCGTGCCGTTCGTCAGTCCGGTAATCGTATGTCCGCTCTCGCGTCCGGGCTTGTCGATCTTGCTCCAGGCCGCTTCTTCGGCCACGCGCCAGTAAATTCGGTAACCGGCCAGATCGTCCTCCGCGCTCGGATCCCAGGTCAGCACGACTTTCCCGTCCCCGGCCTCCGTCCGCACGCCGCCCGGCACCGCGGGCGGCGTCACGTCCGGCGTTTGCGTGCCGCCTCCGCCACCGCCGCCCGAGTTAGGCGCGCCGCCGTCCAGGCGAAGCATGCCCAGCTCCAGCCTGGCTCCCGCCTTGGGGGCCGTGTAGGTTTCCGGCGCGTCCGTACGGACGCATTTGCAGTTGTCCGACTTCGCCGCCTCGCCGTCCAGCAAGGCCAGCGCCTGCTTTGCCTGCTCGGTCTGCAGCAGCTCCGGCTCGGTCGTCCCCGCCTTCGCAGCCGCCGCACGGATGCTTTCGTCCGCGATATAAGACAATCGGTATACGCGCTCCGGCTCGACATACGCGGTGAAGGAACCGTCGGCCTTCGTGATCGCATAATAAGTCGGGTTCGTCGTAAACGCCAGCACGATGCCGCCCGCCGGCTTGCCGTCTTCTCCCGTCAGCCTGCCTTCCAGCACGGCCACCTTGCTTGCGACCAGGTCGTAAGCTGTCGTACCGGGCATCCAATCCACGCTGCGGAAGCCGGCGACGCCGTCGCCCGTCGCATAGATATCGTACGACCCGCTCTCCCACGCTCCAGGCAGCACAAATTTGCCTTGCGCATCCGTCCGCCCCGCGGCGAGCTGAGCCCGCTTGCCCTTCGCGTGAACGCGAACGAGCGCATGGG
The DNA here is from genome assembly GCF_029525575.1 of Cohnella rhizosphaerae. Taxonomy (GTDB): domain Bacteria; phylum Bacillota; class Bacilli; order Paenibacillales; family Paenibacillaceae; genus Cohnella; species Cohnella rhizosphaerae. The sequence continues at coordinate 109,920 of NZ_JAPDIA010000009.1, read as the reverse complement.
CCAGCGGCTGCCCTTCGTCCGACTTGACCGCAACCGTCAGCGGAGCCGCCTTGTCCGGCCCTTTCAGCAGTTTCCAGGCACGATGAAGCGCCACCGCCGCTTCTGCGCGGGTCAGGCTCTTCTCGCCGCGGAATGCGCCGTCCTCATAGCCTTGAACAATGCCGGCCTCATGAAGAGCCGAGATCGCCGGAGCCGCCCAGGCCGGAATCCGGCCGCTGTCGGTGAATTCGACCGCTCGTTCCGCCTTCCGGCCCGTCAACCGTGCCAGCATGACGGCCGTCTCCTGGCGGTTCAAGAGCGCCTGCGGCCGGAAAGCGCCGGTCGCATCTCCCTGTACCAGCCCCAGCTGCGCCGCCTTTTTCACGTCCTCCGCATACCATTCATCGTTAATATCCGTAAAAAACGCTTCCCGCGTCGGATCGCCTTCGACCAGCCCGTCCTTCGGCAGCTTGGCCATCAGTCGGTTCATCATCGCGGTGAACTCCGCCCTAGTCACGGCCCGGTCCGGCCGGAAGGTTCCGTCTTCATAGCCGCTCAGGATGCCCGCGTCCGCCAGCTCCGCAGCTTCAGCTAAAGCCCACGCGGGCAAACGGTCGGTCCACCGCGCAGCGCCGCCTGCGCTCTCCATGCTCCCCGGCCCAGCGGCGTTCCCCTCGCTCTCCGGCCCGGCCGCGGACGCGGTCTCCAGGGCGCCCGCCGGAACGAGCGGCTGCACGGCAAGCGCCGCTGCCAGAAGCAGCGGCGTCCACCGTTTGATCAGCTTTCTGTACATTTTCCAAGCCTCCTCACCCCTACTGTTTGACATAGTATAGCGGCCGCTTCGACCCGCGCGTAAGCATCCATCCGACTAGACGGGTCACTGGAATTGTCACCCAATGTTGTCACCCCCTATGACAACTCGCGTCATATTCGTCCCGGGTGCGTCGACACGCGGCCGTTTGACTTGATTGAAAAAGCCGCCTGCGCCTTTGTTTACGCAATAGCGCGCGCAGCGTACGGACTGAGGAGGCCTTATTTTTGTTCCTAATGCGCTTTTCGGCCCGCTCGCGGACCCAGGAGCCTTTATTGCAGGATTGGAGACCTTTTTTTAGCCTCGATCCGGGTGAATAACGACTCTCCAGTCCGAAATGATCGCAATTGCATCGGTTTTTATGAAATAGCGTCACCTGAGTCCGGTATCTTTGCTCGGCTTGTGTCCGGCTGTTCCCGCAGTTCTCGTTTGCATCTTGCGCTTACCTTCCCGCCTATTGCCGCCGTCAGGTTAGTAAGTGAAGCCAGCGGGAGCGATCGGACGCCGCCGCTCCTGTCCGCAATCTGCCTGCGCTAGGGATAACCTATGAATGCCTGCAAAGGATTGGCAGGCATTTTCGCCTCGGCTCGTCCAATCGGCAGAAAAGCCTGCGTTATCCAGCGTTATCCCCTTTCTCGCCTCGCGCGATGATGCGGGAGGGGGCGTAAGGCGCTGTACACCGTTACTTGTCGGGACTGTGGCGTATTCCGGGCCGAAGAGGCGCTGTACACCGTTACCTGTCGGGACTGTGGCGCACTCCGGGCCGAAGAGGCGCTGTACAGCGTTACTTGTCGATTTTAAATAAACCAGCCGCCGCTCCTCCCCTGGGAAGAAACGACGGCTGGCTCATCGGCCTACGGCTATGAAGCTATAACTGACGGAAGCCAGTTTGATCGCGCGAACGCTTCGATCCCGTTCGGCGCTACAGCTTCCGGACCGCATCATGAGGGATCATGTCTTCGATCAGCACTTCCTTGGTGCGGATGACGTCGAGCAGCGCCTGCCACTCCTTGGCCGACAGCTGATCGTGGTCGAGCGCGAGCTGATTGGAGGAGGGCTTCGCTTTGTCTTTGTCTTTCTTGTCTTTTTTCTTCTTGCCTCCGGCCTTGCGCTCATCCTTCTCGTGCGATTTGTCGGGCGGGACTTTGGACTGTTCGCGGATGGCCAGATCGATCGTCTCTCCCTTGTCGCCCGCGAGCATGCCGTCGAGCAGGAAGTAGCGCATGCCCTGCGAGGTGTACAAGGCCGACAGGTTCGCCGGATCGATATAGGACAGATCGACCTCGACCGTAGCCGCCGCATCGAACTTCTTGCCCTTCGGATTGACCGCATCCTCGTTCTGGGCCGTGACCGACAAGTAGTCGGAAGGCTTGTGTCCCTGGACATGGTGCATCTCGTCGCTCTCCTTGCGGATCTTATTGCCGCCGGTGCCGCTCGCGACCTGGCTGATGTCCGCGTCCTCCACCGGACTCATGCGCGACGGGTACATCCCCTTCTCTTCCCCGTGCTTGCCGTTCAGCTCGTCGAGATTCGCCTGCGAGATATTGCGGCGCGAGTACCGGGGGACCAATTGGCCAAGCTTGTCGAGGACGAACTCGCCCTCCTCGCCCCGCAGAACGATCAGCGTCTGATTCGCGTTGTTCGGCGACGCGGTTTTTTTGATGTCCCGGCGGTTCAGCGTACGCTCGCGCGCCTTGCGCTCCAGCGCAAGCTGCTCCTCCGCATCCTCCGGCCTGTCCAGCTCGCCGGTCCAGCTTTCTTCTTCCTCTTTTTCAAAAGGCTGATATTCATACGCCGCGCGTTTCTTCTGCGCTTTGAACGCGAAGTCTGCTTCCCGGAACAGGTCGTTAAGCTTGCGAAGCTCGGCCAACGTCTGCTTCGACTTCGGGTCCTGGCCGCGCTCCTTCAGATAAGCCGCGATCGCCTTGTCGAACCCGAAGGCGGACAGCCCTTCGAGCGTCTGAAGCGTATCGAGCCTGTCCTGCAAGAACTTGGCGTCGACCCTCGCGACGCGCCTCTCATTTTCATCGTCCCGACTGCGCTTCTCCTTGTCCGCCTCTCGCTTCGACGCGGCATCGCCGCGCCGCTCCTCGACCAGCTTGGAGGTATGTTCGCCGGTGCCGGCCGTGTCGCCATAGACGAGCATCTCGTGAATCGTCTCGTCGATGGCGTCGTCCGACAGATTGTCGGCCGTTCGCTGGCGAAGCTTCAGGATCGCCCGCTGCTTCTTGTCCTCGTCGAGCGGCTTGCCGTTGTGGCGGATCAGCAGCATCGATTCGAACAGGCAATCGCCCGTCTTGCTCGTCTTCAGCCACCTGCGCTGACGGCCGACCTCCATCCCGTCCGCCACGCCGTCCACCACCTCGTAGTGGTTGCCCAGATGCACCAGAGCCAGCTCGCCGACGGGCGTGTGATTGGCGCCGACTTGATTGACGCGGTGAAATACCCCTGCGACGATGACGTATACCTGGGCCCTGACCCGGAGATGATCGGCGAGCGACTCGGCTTCCGCTTCTCCCGCCCAGGTGCCCATCTTCTTCAGATCCTCCCGATAATGGCGGCGTTCGTCGGGACCGACGTCCAGGTTCAGATGGTCGGGCGCCTGCTGCGGCGCCTCTCCCGAATCCGAGCCGGCGTCCGACCCGGATCTCGAACCGGAGCTTTGGCCTTCGGCTTTAGCAAGCTCCCGGGAAAGCGAGATGACGACATCTTTGTACACCTGCACGGACGGATGCGCCGTATTTTGTTCGACGAACTTCCGCGCGGACGCCAGCTTGACGGCAATCTCCTTCATCCTGTCGCGGTCGGACGCTTCAAGCTCCTCGGGCTTCTTCTTCTGCAGCTCCGCGATCCCTCCCCCCAAGCTCGAACAGCTCTTCCAAGTCCACCTCGCCGTCAAGCTCGCCCTTGTCCCATTCCCGCTGGATGCGCTGGAGCAGCGCCAGATTGCCTTCGAGGGTCATCTCCAAAATGAGGGAGTGCCGTTCGAGCGCGCTCAGTCTCTCGGTATCGACCACGTCTTTGGCCGCATCCGTCTCCTGCGCTTCCCGATAAACCGCGTCCTTGACGATGCGCATGCGCTGAATCGGGGGAGCCGAAGCCGCCGGGACCGCGCCCTTGGCGCGCAGCATCTGCATGACGGCCCGGTTGCCGCCTTGCTGTTGAAGCTTCAGCAGCGCTTGCGCCTGCGATCCGAACGAGGCTGCCCCGGGCGGCGCGGACGCGGCGGTCTGCGGGGCCGTTCCGCTGCGGGAGGCGTCCCTGGCTTGTGCAGGACGCGGCTCCGCTTGACTGCGCTGCTGCGGCATAGCCGTGCGTTCCAATCAATTCCCTCCTTTTTCCTGTACCTGGATATTACTTCGGCATTTTCTCCGGCTTGGATTAGAAGCCCGCCGGCACATTCGATGTTGCTCGCTCCACTGTCCGGGACCTATAATTGAACCGCTGAACCTCACGAAGCAAGGAGGGGATCGGGATAACCGCACATCAAACGCCGCCGCCCGCTTCGCCCCATGGCTGCAAGGGTTCCTCGGAATGGCGGGAGGAGCTGCCTTTTCAACACGACTTCGACAGCCTTTCTTACATCGGCATCCAGATGCTAAGCGCCTGGCAGGTGGACAGGCATTCGCACGAGCACTTCGAGCTGTGCTACGTGGATGAAGGACAGGGCTGGTTCTCGATCGACGGGGATTTGTATCGCGTGCGGCAGGGGGGACTTGTTTTTGACGAAGCCGGGAGAAGGGCATCAAGGCGCTTCGCTCGGGGAGTCTTACCGGTTGTACTACACCGGGTTCCGGCTGGCGTACCGGCAGAAGCTCGAAGCGGATTTTTACCGGCTCGGGCGGGCCCGCACGGTACGGGACACCAGCGGCGAGGTGAAACGGTTGTTCGATGCCGTCTTCGCCGAGATCGAGGAGCCCGGCCCGCATTCGGCGCTGATGGCGGAAAGCCTGTTCCAGCAGTTGCTGATTCGCGTCGTCCGCCTTTATCGCGCGGCGGCCCTGCAGGACGGCGATCCGGGAGACGGTCCGCTCGCTCCGGCGATGAAGGCGCTGCTTCATTACCTTCACGAGCATGCAAGCATCGACTTCAACGCGACGGACCTGGCCAAGAGACAGCATCTGAGCCGGACGCATCTGGAACGGGAATTCAAGCGCGCCTTCGGCATGCCCCTCGGGAAGTACATCCGCATGCTGTGCACCGACCGCGCCAAATATTGGCTCGCGGAGACGAGCGAGACGATCACGTCGATCGCGGAGAAATTAGGCTTCTCGTCGCTCCACGCCTTCAGCGTGTTCTTCAAGCGCCAGACGGGAATCTCGCCTTACGCCTATCGGCACCCTGCCTCGCCGAATGACGAAAAACGTTAACTTCCGGTGGAAGCCGAACAAAGCCGGCCGCCGACCCCCCCGCGTTAAAATGAAGGCATCGCACGAGGAAATCGTGCGGCACCCATCGAAACGGGAGGAATCGGACATGTCGGATCGGAACCAACTGCTGCCGACGGAGGCAGACATCGCTTTTTTACGAACAGAACGGGTATTGGATTGCGCCGCAGCTCATCGACGAAGCTCGGCTGGAACGGCTGCGCGCGCATATGGAACGGGTCTTTGCCGGCCAATTCGAGACGGGACGCGCGCCGTTCGACGGCTATTGGACGCCCGAGCAGGGCAACGGGCTGCGCAAAACCGACAATTCCCACTGGGCCGACCTGGAGCTTCGCGCGCTGGCAACCGATCCCGTCATCGGCGAGATCGCAGCTCTTCTGACGGGGGCCGACGCCATCCGCCTGTGGCACGACCAGCTGCTGTTCAAGCCGGGCAATCCCGACCGCAGGGCGGGCGGCAACGTAGGCTGGCATCAAGATTATGCCTATTGGCAGTGCGCGGCCGAGCCGACGCTCATCACCGCCTGGGTCGCCTTCGACGACGTCAATCCGGACAACGGCTGCATGCAGGTCGTTCCGCGGAGCCACCGGTGGGGCTTGCTTAACGTGAACGATTTCTTCGAGCAGGATATGGAAAAGCAGCGCCAAGGCATGGACATTCCGGAGGACGCCTCGTTCGAGCCCGTCCCGATGGCCATGAAGGCCGGCCAGGTGAGCTTCCATCACGCGCTCGCCATCCACGGCAGCGGCCCCAACACGACCTCGCGGCCGCGCCGCTCGCTGGCCGTCCATCTGACGACGGGAGATACGCGTTACAGAGCCGGAACGCGCGGCGACGGCCACATGAACGTGGGCCTGCTGGGCGGACGCGACGGCGATCTTTTCGCAGGAGAGGCTTTTCCCGAGCTGTTCCGGAGGAACTGAGCGGCTTCACGCGGCAGTTTTTAAGCTTCCTGTTCGGCGATGTACACAAAGAAACCCGGAATCGGCAAGCCGATCCGGGTTCATTGCGTGATGCGCTCGAACGAGCTGGCCCGTTTACCAAAGATATAAATCGTTGCCCTTCAGCTTGAAGATCCCTTCCATTAAATAATAATCGCCGTAAATGATCGGATGATGGTGCGCCTTCGAATGATAAGCGGCCGAGCCGTATTGCACGATGGCGTCCGAGCCTTCCGTCCAGTCGCACCGCGCATCGACCGCCTTGAGCAGCTTGACCGCGGCGTCCAGATAGAGCCGCCGCTCGTTCGCGCCGACGGCCTTGGCCAGCTCGATCAGTCCGCAAGCGGCGATCGCCGCCGCCGTATCGTCTTCAAGCCGCGGCGCCTGCGGCTGTCTGAAGTCGACCGGAATGACGCCTTGCTCGGGGATATTGGCGATAAAATAGTGCGCAATGCGTTTGGCCGTCTGCAGGTACGCTTCCTTGTGCGTATGGATATAACTCATCATAAATCCGTACAAGCCCCAGGACTGTCCTCTCGTCCATGAAGAGCCTTCCTCGTAACCTTGCCCGCCGTACGTACGAACGACGCCTCCGCGCTCGGGATCGAATTCCACGATATGATGCACCGACCCGTCCGGCCTGACGAAGGTGTCCATGACCGTGTCCGCATGCCTCATCGCGATTTGCTTGTACCGGGGATCTCCCGTCTCTTCGGAGGCCCAGTAGAGGAGCGGGATATTGAACATGCAATCGATGATGGCCCAGCCTCTCGTATCCTGCCCTTCAAGGTCGTTCCAGGCGCGGATAAAGCCGCCGGCCAGGTTGAAGCGTCCGGCCAGCAGGTTCGCGGCATGCAGGGCCCGCTTGCGCGATTCCGGATTTTTCGTCACGCGATAATTCGCGACGCTGGTCGGCAGCCACATAAATCCGACGTCGTGATGCAGCCCGTAAAACACCTCGAAGCACCGGTCCAGCTTCTCCTCCGAGATCGCCGCGATCGCTTTATACTTTTCGCTGCCGGTCTCGTGATACATGAGCCACATCATGCCGCCCCAAAACCCGTTCGTCCACCAACTGATGCCGTCCGCCGGATCGCCCGCCGGCTGGAGCGCGGCGCGGTCGTCATAGGTGCCGTTTAAGGTCGTATACGGAATCTTGTGCTTCGTTTTCTCGCTGACCCATTCCATTTTGGCGGTCACTCTGCCAATGATGTCGCGCAGCCATGTCTCGTCTGCGGTTTGCAGCATATCGGCTTCCCTTCCTTCTCTTCACATTCGTTAGATGGCCGCTCGAGCGCCTCTACGGCTGCTTGCCGTCGCCGGACGCTCTGAATTCCTGCGGCAGCTTCCCGCTATGCTTTTTAAACATGTCGCTGAACTGCCTGGCATTGTTGTAGCCGACCTCCTCGGCAATCTGATAGATCATCAGATCGGTATGGAGGAGCAGCTTGATCGCCTGCTTCATGCGAACCTCGGTCAAATACTGCTTGAAGTTCATTCCCGTATGCTTTTTGAAAAAGCTGCTGAAGTAATACGGATTCATAAAAATTTTGGAGGCGGCCCCTTCAAGGGTGATATTCGCTTTGTAATGCTGCTCGATGTACGCTTTTACGTCCGTCAGCTGCCGGCTCTCTCTGCCCCCTGTCTCGAGACGCTGGAAAATGCCTTCCGCGGCTTCAAGCATATACGCCTTTAATTGCGGGTATTTGCCGAAGCTTTGCAGCTTGTCCAAATGCCGCTGAAGCTCGTCTTCCTCGACCGCGATGCCGATCTGCGCCAAACCGTCCGCCCATTCCGCGAGCGTCCCGTAGGCGGCCATCGCCGACTTTTCCCTGCTGCCGCCTGCGTGACGTTCGATGCTCTCCAGCAGCGCTTCGCAAGCTTCGCGCATCAGGCCGCGGTCTTTTTTCAGAACGGCTTGCAGCACCCGGTCTCTCGCTTCGCCCAGCTCCTTGGCGGACGCCCGGCTTTCCCAGTTCTCCTCCGCCCAGCACACGACCGCTCCGCCATCGGCGAAAAAGCTCCGGTTTAACGCTTCCGCCGCGGTCCGATAGGCGCGTCGAATGCCTTCGACGCCCGACTGTTCTTCTCCGATTCCGGCCGACAAGGCGATCTTCAGATAGCCCGCCGCATGCATGACGACTTCCGAAGCAAGCTTCTTAACGGACGTGGCCCGGCTATGATTAATCATGGCGCAGAGCCGGTCGCCTTTTCTGAACAGCACGATCGCGGCCTCGCGCGCGACCACTTCCTCCGTCATATTGCCGATCGCAAAGAGCAGAAGACGCCGCTCGTGCTCGCCCCAGCGAATGTCCGTCTGCGGTTCGGGTTCGAGCAGCATGACGCTAAAGCGCGGATAAGTAAAGCGGTGCCCGAACAGCCGCAGCTTTTCCTCCGCTTCCTCGATCCGAATGTCGCCTTCGATGAGACGGTCGAACAGCTCCTCAAGCTTCGTTTTGCGATCCATTTGCTCGTACTGGGCCAGCTTATTTTTGGTCCGGCGCTCTTCGGATTCTTCTCTCAGGAGCGACAGGGCGCGCGTAACGGCCGACAGCAGCAGCTCCTTTTCGATGGGCTTGATCAGGTAATCGACGGCACCCAGCGCCAGCGCTTCCTTCGCGTAGGAGAATTCCTGATAGGCGCTTATGAAAATGACTTTGGCGCCATAGCCGAGACGTCCGATCTCCTTCAGCACGTCGATCCCCCGTGCCGTCCGGCATGCTGATATCGGTCACGACCAGCGCCGGCCGTTTCTTTTCCACGAGCTCGAGAAGTCCGCGCCCCGTCCAAGCTTCGCCTACAATTTGAATGCCGAGCGTCTCCCACGGAATCAGCTTGCGCAGTCCCCTGAGGATCATCGGCTCGTCGTCCGCAAGCACGGCGTGAATCAAGGCTCGTTCCTCCCCTCTCTGCAAGGAAGATCCAGTCGCACGGACGTCCCGATATTCGGCGTACTATGGATGCGAACGCCATATTCGGGTCCGTACAGCGCGGCCAGCCGGTCATGCACGTTTTTGATGCCGATGCCGCCGTTCTCCTGCAGCTCCGGCTCCGCGCGCTCGGCATCCCGGTACAGTCTCGCTCTAAGCCGCTCCAGCTTTTCGGGCGCCATCCCGACTCCGTCGTCGTCGACGGTGACGATCAGCTTCTGATTCTCGATCACTGCGGAGATCCGGATCGTTCCTTTGCTCGACTTCGGCATGATCCCGTGATAGATCGCATTTTCGACCAACGGCTGAATCGACAGCTTCGGCAGCCGGCAATTCAACGCGTCTGCGCTCATGCGTATATCCATCGCCAACCGCTGCTCGCCGTAGCGGAGCGACATCAATTTAAAGTATTGCTCGATATTCGACTTCTCGTCGGCGAGGGTTACGGTTTCGTCGCCGTAGTCCAGCACGTATTTCAACTGACGGGAGAGGGCCAGGATCATGTCGGCGACTTCTTCGTCGTCGTTGGCCACGGCGCTCATGCGGATCACTTCCAGCGTGTTGTAAAGGTAGTGCGGACGAATCTGGCTCTTCAGCGCGGTCAGCTCCGCCTGCTTCTGCTTGATTTGCGCGACGTACACTTTATCGATATAGCTCTTGAGACGATCCGTCATCTTGTTGAAGCCCCGGGCGAGCATGCCGATCTCGTCGGGACTCCTGACCTGCACCTGCGTATCGAAGTCGCCGGATTCGACCCTGGCCATATGACGGATAATGACGCGAATCGGGTTCGACAGATTGTTGGAAAACCATATCGCCACGAGGACAAGCGCCGCGATCGAGAGCGCGATGACCACGGCGATCGTATTTTTAATGCCGTTGATCTTGCGGAACAGCTCGTCCTTGTCCACCTCGCCGATCACATGCCAGCCGGCGTCGGGCATATCCTGCTTCACATACCGATAGTCGCCGGAATCCGCGGCGCCGAAGCGCTGCCCGATCCGGTCGTTCTTGTTGCTGTAAAGGATCCATCCGTCCGGATCGACGACGTACATCCCGTCGTGCCTGTCGATGGTGAGACGATTAAAGATGTCCGCGAAGGCGTCGACGGACACATCTACGTAGAGGCTTCCCACGACTTTGCCGTCAAGACCGGGGCTGCCCGTCACATCGATGAGATTGCGGGCGAACGTCAATACCGTCGTGCCTGAATTCAGGTAGTAATCCTGATGGTGCGTCGGAAACATCGCCAGCCGGTTAGGCCGCTCGAGAAGCGCCTGCCGCCATGCGGGAGGCGGAAAGTTATAACGAAAGTCGATGCGGCTGCCTGCGCGGTTCAAATCCTGATAGCCGCCGCCGGCAAATACGAAGGCGGCGCTGCGAATATGAACGTCCGTCGCGACGACGGTCTGAAGGAGATCGTCTACCGACGCCGCGATCTGGCCGTCCCCCCTCGGCCGCGCCTTCCCCCCATGCGCTTCGCTAACTGACCGACGCCGCCAGACTGGCCATAGGCGTACATCAGCTTGGAAATATTGTTGTATTTGATATAGAACTCATTCACGTTGTTGCCGGCGTTCAACACCATTTGCTCAAAGTTATTAATGGTGTACCGTTCCATATAGCTGCCGAACGTATTCAGCGAAAAGAAGCTGACCGCCAGCAGCGGAACGAGCCCGACGATAATGAAGGAAAACGCGAACTTCGCAAAAATGCTTTTTCGCAGCCGGTTAAGCTTCAAAGCGTTCAACGATGGAATCCTCCGATCATTGCCGCGTCAGCAGTAGCGGGCAATTCCAATTTCCCGCTATCATAACACTTCGGTCGCCGTATACGAAGTAATCGAAATCCGCCGTTCTACCCTTTTGTGGCGCCGGCGGCAATGCCTTTTACAAAATACTTCTGCAGCGCGATAAAGGCGATCAGGACGGGAACGATGGACATCGTCGTGCCTGCGAACACCAGATCCCACCGCGAGGCGAGCTCGCCGACGAACCGGAAAATCTCGACGATCAGCGTCCGCCGATCCGAGTGGAGAACCAGGCTCGGCATAAGGAAGTCGTTCCAGATGCCCAGTCCCTGCAGAACGACCATGCTGGCCGTACACGGTCCGAGCAGCGGGAACACGATCTGCCAGAACGCCCTCGCGCGCGAGCAGCCGTCGATCGCGGATGCTTCTTCGATCTCGACGGGAATCCCTTTGATGAAGCTGGTGTAGAGAAGCACGCCCATGCCGACCGAGCCGGAAATGTAGATCAGGATCGGCGCCGTCAGCGTGCCGTACAGTCCGAGCGTCTTCATCTCCTTGAACAGCGGGATCATGTAGACCTGGAAGGGAATCATCATCCCCGCCAGAAAATAAACGTAGATGCCGTTCGTCCACCGTCTGGCGGTTCGCTCGATGGCATAGGCGGCCATCGGAATAAAAGCGATCATGCAGAAGACGGACGCGACGGTGAGAATCAGGCTGTTCAGCATCGCCTTCGGAAAGTCCGTCTCCGTGAGCAAATATTTAAAGCTGTCCAAATACAGGCTCGAAGGGAGCGATACGGCATTCCGCAATATTTCCCCGTTCGATTTGAATGCCGAGATCAGGCTGAAGTACACGGGAAAAAAGAACAGCACCGCGAGCAGCAGCGCGACGGCCACGACGATGAGATCGATCCGGAGCTTGGCCTTGTCCATGCTACATCTGCACCTCCCGCCTGCGCAGCAGTTTGACTTGAATCAGGGATATCGCGAGGATCAGGACGAACAGCACGAGCGACAACGCCGTCCCGTAGCCCTGGCGCAGTTCGCCGAAGCCGACCTTGTAAACGATGTACGTCAACGTCTCGGTCGCGAAGCCCGGTCCACCGTCCGTCATGACCGCGATCTGGTCGAAAATCTTGAGCGCGCCGATCATGGACAGCATCACGCTGACGGTCATCGCGCCGGCCAGCAGCGGGAACGTGATATGGCGGAATCTTTGCGCGCGGTTCGCCCCGTCGATCGCGGCGGCTTCGTTCAGCTCGGGCGGAATGCCTTGAAGCCCGGCCAGATAAATGATCATATAGTAACCCGAGCCCTTCCATACCGTCGTGATAATGATCGCGAGCAAGGCATAATTCGGATCGCCGAGCCAGTCGATCTTCCATTCGCTCAGTCCGATCCGGTCCAGCAGCTGGGAAATGACGCCGAAGTTAAAGTTAAAAATAATCGCCCAAACGAAGCCCATCACGATGCCGCTTAACAGCACGGGGAAGTAAAAAACGCTGCGGAACAAGCTCTTGGCCCACCGAACCTGGTCCACGAGGATCGCGAGCAGCAGCGCAACGATATTCTCAAGCACGACCAGCGACACGGATAATAGCAAGGTGTTCTTCAGGGCGTTGTAGACGCGCTCGCTATGGAGCATCTCCTTAAAGTTGTCGAAGCCGATATAACGAACATGGTCGCTGACGCCGTCCCAGCTCGTGAAGCTCAGGTTAACGCTGTTCAACGTCGGATAAATGACAAAAGCGGTATAGAAAATAAAAGCAGGCAAAATGAATAAAATCGAATAGGATATCCGTCGTTTTCTTTTGGCTTCTCTTTGCGTCGCCGCGCGCATCGCTTTTGCGCTCGCCATCGTATTCGCCACGCTCTCACTCCTAAAGCCCGCGGTTAAAGGGGGACAGCCTTTACCGGCCGCCCCGTCTTCATCCGCTTTATTTTATTTGGCGGCTGCGTTCGCCTTCACGTTGGCGTCCCATTCCGCATCGGCCTTCTTCATATACTCCGCGCTGAACTTGCCCTTGACCAGCCACTCCTGCGCCAGCTTGTAGAACCAGTTCCGCCATTGCGTCGGCATCTGGTCTTCGCCCCAGAACGCGTTGATCTGCATCGATTTGATCGTATTCGGGTCGCTCATGACCTCCAGCACGCGCTTCATCTGCGGCGAAGCCTCGTAGGCAATCGGCTCCTTCGTCGTCGGGATGCCGTTCACGGCTTGAATATACTTCGTGTACTGGTCCTTGGAGAAGAAGAACTTGACGAAAGCCGTCATCGCCGCTTGCTTGTCCGCATCCTTGCCCGCATCGGTCGAGATCGCCCAGCCCTGCAGATTGTTTAATCCGTTAACGACAATTCTCCCTTGACGGTCCGGCACCGGGTACCAGCCGAATTCAAAGTTCGGATCGGCCTGGGAGATCTGCGCGAACATCCACGGCCCCGAGAACAGCTGCGCCGCTTTGCCCGTCACGAGCATCGAAGCCGTTTGATTGTCGGCCGTGCTCGCCCAGCCTTTATCCACGTAGCCCTTCGTGAACAGCTCGGTAAAGTCCGTCATCGCCCGCATCGGACCTTCGTCCGCGAAGCTGACTTCGCCTTTGGTGCGCTTGGCGTTCCAGTGCGGATCGTCGGCGAACATGTTGTCCATGAAAAACTTGTTGACCCAGAAGCCCCAGTGGAAGATATCTTTGCCGCCGAAGGTCAACGGCGTAATGCCGCTCGCCTTCAGCTTCTCCTGAATCGCCAGGAACTCGTCATAGGTTTTCGGCTCGGCCGTAACGCCGGCCTTCTCGTACGCTTTTTTTGCTGTAAATGATGCCCTGCGGGACAGTGCCCGCGATCGGCGCCGTATAATGCTTGTCGTTCAGCGCAGGCGGAGCTGCGATCAGATCCAGCCACTCCTGGGGCAGCTCGGCGATTTTGCCGGCCTCCGCGAACAGCTGCGTGTCGCGCATCTCGATCAGATCCGGGAACTCGCCGACGGCCTCCTTCGTTTTGAGCCAATCCAGATAGGCCATCGAGCCGCCCTCGGAGATATCCTTGATCTTGATGTTCGGATTCGCCTTGGTGAATGCGGCGATGGCATCCGCCATCGCCTGCTTCGTGGACGGATCGCCTGTGGCGTAGCCGACGGAAAACGTGACGTCTTTTTTTTACCGCCGGTTCGCTTGCCGGAGCGGATGAGATTGGGGACGAGGACCCAGAAGCATTCGCGCCGCCGTTCGAAGCGTTATTGTTGCCGCCGCAGGCCGACAAGACGAGCGAGAGCGCCATAACGCTCGAGATCGATAATGCGACCGCTTTTTTTATTCATTGCCATAGCGATAAGAGCCTCCCTTTATCGATAAAACCTTCTTTGGAAAGAAGCGATGACGGGTGCGTGAGCGCCGCTTTCATTTCCGTGCATTAAAATTAACATAGACCGAAATCAGGTAGTATGCTGTTTTTTTAAGCTTGATATGCAGGAAGTTAAGTTGTTGAAAAGAAGACGAAAAACCGCCAGGGAAGATCGCAGCTCTCCCTGACGGTCCTTGCATCAAGCGCGTGCGCGATCTGCGGACAGCCCGCGACCGGTCTGGACGCACAACCAGCCGCGCCAACGTCTCCACAGCCGCCCGTTCTAACCAACAATCCTTTGGCAAACGCTCGGTGAAGCCGTCTCTTGCGTTGCTACTTATGCAAACTGAAAAAAGGTAATATGCGCAAAAAATCCCTTGCTCGGCAAGGGATTTTGCGATCGTTGCTTGTATAGAGCGTTTACGGATTCATCGTCACGATCACTTTCGTCACGTTCGCTCCGCCCGCGCCGCCGTTGAACCGGATGACGTTGTTCGTCCCGGCGGCGAGTACGACTTGCTTGCTTACGCTGCCTGTGTAAGTGCTCCAGCCGCCGGTTCCCGGCAAAGTCAACGAATACGCGTTGCCGCCGATCGTCATGCCGAACGTCGACTGGGCGTCGGCGGAGCCGTAGACGACGGTCACTTGCGCATTGCCCCCCGTGCCGCCGTTCACCCCGGACACCTCGAAGTACGCACCCGAAATGTGCATGTTCTCGATGCTGGAGCTGCTCTTCGTCGCCCCGCCCCCGACAGTCACGTTACTGCCGGTCACCGGGTACTCCGTCGTCGTCTGCGGAACCGACGATTTTAACGATATGCTGACTTGGGATACGTTAACCCCGCCCATGCCCCCTGTCAGCTTCACCACGTTGTTCGCGCCGGGATTGAGGTCGATAAGCCGCTTCGCGACCCCGGTATAATTGCCCCAGCCGCCCGTATTGGCCATGCCGAGATAGTAGCCGTCGCCGTACGGATCTCCG
The DNA here is from genome assembly GCF_029525575.1 of Cohnella rhizosphaerae. Lineage (GTDB taxonomy): Bacteria > Bacillota > Bacilli > Paenibacillales > Paenibacillaceae > Cohnella > Cohnella rhizosphaerae. The sequence goes on along the minus strand of NZ_JAPDIA010000009.1, from coordinate 94,801 downwards.
CTTGCGTCGACTTTGAAGGCCGGTCCGCCGTCGGCCGACGCATACGTCACCGTCAACAGCGCCTTGCCTCCGCTCGCGCCTCCGTTAATGCCGCCAAGTTGAATATAAGACCCCGACAGATGCAAATTCTCGATCGTGCTGCCGGGCCGCGTCGCTCCGCCACCGAAGGTCACGTTGCCCGCGGTCATCGCGTAGTCCGTCTTCTGGGTGTATTCGCTATAGTTCGCGTTGACGATATCGTAGGATTTGACCTCCGTCGCCGTCGAACGCGGTCCGACCGCCGGCACGCCATCCTCCGTCTGCACGACCTTCTGGATCGTGCCGTCGGCGTTGAAGTACAGCCGGTCCACGCTCGTGCTTCGAAGCGTGCCGTTGTTCGAGACTTTGGCGGTATGATAGAACAAGTACCAATTGCCCTTGTACGCCACGACCGAGCCGTGCGTCGTCTCGCTTCCCGGGACCGGATCCAGCAAAATGCCGCGGTTCGTCCACGGGCCGAGCGGATTTGCGCTCGTCGCGTAGCGCATACGGTTCGCGCCCGGATTGCCGTCGGCGTAAGTCATGTAGTACAGGCCGTCCTTTTTGAATACCCACGGCGCCTCGTGATAATCCTGAAGCTCGGTGAACTGCGAGACCGGACCGTCGATCGACATCATGTCCGACCCTAGCTTCGCCCCGTAGCTGACCCCGCCGCCGCCGGCATACAAGTAATAGGTGCCGTCGTCGTCGCGGAACACGTTCGGATCGATCATGTTGCTGCCGGGCAGCCCGGGTATATAGCCTTGCACGGTGAAGCCGGAATCGGGCTGGCTGCTCGTCGCGACGCCGATCTTCCATGAGTCGTTCCAATTCGTGCCGCTCGGGTGCGGGAAGTAGAAGTAGTACGTCCCGTTCTTGTACGCCGCGTCCGGCGCCCACATGAAGCCGCCCTCCGGCCGTCCCCACGGCACGTCGTCCGCGCTCAGAATCTCTCCCTCGTCCACCCAGTCGACCATGTTGTCCGACGAGTAGACGTGATACTTGTCCATCAGATCGCTGCCCCGGGACGGGAAAATATCGTGCGACGGATACAGGTAGATTCGGCCGTCGCTCCACACATGGGCGGAAGGATCCGCCGTGAAGATGCTCGTAATGATCGGGTTGCCCGACATGACGACGGGATCCGCGGCCGACGAGGCCGACGTGAAGCCGAATAGAACCGATGTCAGCATCGTTCCGGACAGCAGCAGTTTGCCGAGCTTCGCCTTTTTCATAATTACCTCCTCGAGTGGTTAATATGGCAATATTTTCAATACTAGCGTATCTCATCGATGCCTTTTGAAGCGACGAGTCGATCATAAACTTTTCCTGACGATCTTAGCGTAGTTGGCGTGCCGGATCGCGCCTTCCCTATCCGTTCACGACAGCCATATGAACGTCTGCGCGAAAAAAAACCCTTATTCCGGCGATTGGGCGGAATAAGGGGGCAGCTTGGTTCCTAAAGATAGCGTTACGATAATACAACGCTGGCAGATAACAACGCGCTTTGCAGCACGCCGATATCCAGCGCGGCAGGCGTCCGTCCGAGCATGGCAGCCAACCCTGCCGCCGTCCCCGCCGCCTGGCCGGTCGCCATGCAGCTCGGCGTCAGCCGCGTTGTCGCAAGCGCTTCATGCGACGTGGAAATGCAGCGGCCGCCCACCACCAGATTGTCGATCCGCTTGGGCAGCAGGCACCGGAACGGAATGTCGTAGGCGCCGTCGCCTTGCACCCAAGCGGCGGTCACTCCTTTGCCCGACGGGTCGTGGATGTCGATCGGATAGCCGCTGCGGGCGATTACGTCCGAAAATCGGCGACCCTGTACGACATCCTCCGCCTGCAGCGTATACAAGCCGTCGATCCGGCGCGTCTCCCGCACGCCGATTTGCGCGCCGACACCGGATATGGATGCGCGCTCGAAGCCCGGCAGCCTGCGCTGCATGAACTCGGCTACCATCAGCACCTGCTTGCGTCCCAGCGCCTCCGCTTGGGTCAGGTCCTCGACGTCCAATCCGTTTAACCCTTGCACGCGGGTCGTATTCACCAGCACCTCGTCCTCCGCCGGACCGGTGAAAAACAGCACCTGGTCGCGGTTAATCGGCAGGTCCGCCTCCTGCCAATGCTTGTAGAAGCCCAGTACGCCGGAGAGCGGCAGCGCAGCAAGCTCGCCGAACGGCGTTTTTCGGTAAAATTCATCGGGATGCTCCAGCATATACTGCTTGACCCGCGCCAGATCGACCCCGCGCATCCGGAACTTCATCGTCATCGGCTGCGTCAGACCGTCCCCGTCTCTCCCCCTGCAGGCAGGGCGCCCCGGACAGGAAGGCCAGATCGGCGTCGCCCGTCGCATCGACAAACTGGGCCCCCGCTATATCGATCCTCCCGGACTTGGTCGCAAGCCGCACAGCGTCGATCGACCGGCCGTCCGCCCCGGTTCGCACGTCGTCCGCAAAGCTGTGCAGCAGCAGCTTCACGCCGGCTTCCGCCAGCATATCGACGGCCAACACTTTGAAAATTTCCGGGTGGTAGGGCGTAATCGTATGCGTAAACCCGACCGTGTCCCGCAGATGGCCCGGCGACCCTTTTAACGCACTTAGCCTATCGACGATCTCCTGCGCGATGCCTTTGACGACCTGTTTGCCTTGCAACGTATGAAAAGTCATCCATGGATAAACGTACGCGGCCGTCGACATGCCTCCGACAAAGCCGTACCGCTCGACCAAGACGGTTCTGGCGCCGGTCCTGCCGGCTGCAATCGCGGCGGCCAAGCCGGCCGGTCCGCCTCCGCATACGACGACGTCCGCTTCCATCGATCTTGTCATGCGCGATTCCTCCGTCCGTCATCCTGTCGTTCCATCGTTTACAGCTCCTCGGAGAGCATCATGAGCAGCAAGCCTTGGCCGTAGCCCTCCTGGCGCCCGCGCGCAATGACATGATATTCGCCGGGATGGCTCTGCACGCCCGTGCCGCTCGATACGCCGCGCAGCACGCCGTCATGATCGACCAGCGCGCAGACGGCCCGATACGCCATGCGAGCCATATCCGCGAAGGCGGGATCGACCGCTCCCTCGCGAATGCCGCGCAGCACGGCATAGGCGATGCCGGCCGCCGCCGAGCTCTCCGTATACGTGCCGGGCTCCGTCACGACGGTCGTCCACAAGCCCGACAGGTCCTGGTAGGCCTGCAGTCCCTTCAGCTGCCTGTGCAGCGCCTCTTGGATAGCCTTCCGATCCTCCGCGTACCCTTCCGGCAAGATGCGCAGCAGCTCCACCGCCACGACGGCCGCCCAGGCATTGCCGCGCGCCCACTGGCAGCCGATGACGCGTCCCTTGCTCTCGTCCCAGCCATGGTAGAACAAGCCGTTCGGCTGCTGCAATCGCTCGACATGGACATGGAACTGCTGCAGCCCTTCCCGGACGGCCTCCTCATGGCCGAGGCGAAGGCCCGCTTCCGTCAGGAACAATCCGGCCATGAACAGCGTATCGACCCACATCTGCTTCTCGAACTTGGTCTCGGTCAGCGTATGCTCGTAAGCGCCGTTCGCCAGTCTGAGCGAGCGGTGCAGCAGGTGCTCGACGCGGCCTGCGAGCCGGTCCGCGTAATCGAGCGACTGCAGCTTGCCCGCCAGCTTCATCAAGCCGGCCCAAGGCGCCGTGGCGTTGACCGTCTCCGCGATCTCCCCCTCCGCTCAGACGCTCGCCGTACCACCGTTCGAGATAAGAAAGAATGTCCGGCGAGCCGGTCCGCTCCCATAGCGATGCCAAACCGTACAGCGCTACGCCTTCGCTCCAGTTCCATTCGCGAAGCGGCATCCTAAGCGTCGCATCCACGGCGTCGCGTCTTAGATCCTCAATCGTTCTTGACATCCGTATCGCCCTCTCCGCGTTGAATCAAGACTGCGGGTAGGGCGGCAAGCTGCCCTTCCGCTCGTTGTCCCAAAAATGAAAGCCGTTGTGGCCGTATTCGTGGCTGCGGATATAGCGCCGGAACGTCTCGCCCGGCTTCGGATCCCAATCGATCAGCCCGCCCGCGGCCGTATCCCGCTCCCGCGAGCGAGGGCCTTCCCCGATGCCGTTCACCGCCGCCACGCTGTACGCGCAGTCGCCCTCCGTCCCATCCTGCAAAAAGCCTTCGTCCAGAAAACGGCGCTCCCGCCCCTCGTAAAGCAGTTGGCTGTCGCTCTCTCCCGGCCTCCGCCGATAAAGCCGGTACTGCAGCGCGCCCAGCACCATCCCCCCAGGACGCTTCGACCGCTCCGTTCTTGCGGCTGAGCCGCAATCCCTGCGGCGCGGCAGGCGGCCGCTCCGACGGATAGATCGGGTACGGCTCGGCCCATGCTCCCGCCGCCTGCCCCCGGCATGCGCGAACCTTGACATGAAGCTTCGTCCCCGCAACCAGCGCCTCCAGCCGATACCGGGGTCCAAGGATAGGACCCTCCGCCAATTGCCAGGAGCGGCAGCCGTCCTTGCTGACGGCCAGCTCATACCCGTCCGCGCCCGCCGCAGCGCCCCATTCGATGTCCGCCGCCTGCGGGGATGCGAGCGAGACATGCAGCGGTCCCGGATTCCCCGGCACGGCATCGCCATCCGTCCATTGCCAGTCGCTTCGGCCTGCCGGCAGCGCAAACGTCAGCACGGTCCTGCCGCGCTCGCCGCCGGCCATCGTCTTCGATTCGTATACCTTGCCGTCCACATAGAGCTTGTGCCGCGCCGTCGCGCGGGAGGACGGCAGCTCCAGCCGGACGGCCAGCGGTGCCGCCGAAGCGGCTTGACCGCCGAGCAAGCCGCCGACCGTCGCAAAGGCGAAGGCTGCCTCGACGCCCGCGGCGACGCGATCCGCCGACTGCTCCGTTGCAGGCGCCTCTCCCACGGCAGCGCCATGAGCCGACGAATTCGCCGGCGCTTCCGTCGACGCTTCAAGCCCGATCGTCGCCGCGATGCCCGCCGCCGCGATATACCGGCCGCGGAACAGGGCCGCCTCCGCATGATCCGGGCCATATCGGCGGACGATGCCCGCATAACCGTCGAAGGCGAGATCTTCGCCGCTATGGCGAATCCGGACGGCGCTGCGGAAGAGATGATCCACTCGGCCGGCCATCGAGACGACGGCGCCGTATGACGTCGCCTGTACGCCCGTTATTTGAGGCTGCCACTCTCCGCGGTGCGTAACGATCGTCAGAAAATCGCCGAAGCCGTCGTAGTAGCGTCCGACCGAGCCGTCGGGGTAGCCGTTCGACTGCCGGCTGATCCGATAGCCGCCCGGAGGGGAGCTGCGGCCCGTCGATCGGCCCGGCCAATGACACAGGCGACGGCGCGACGCCCGGCTTCAACTGATAGATGGCCGGAAACGGATCGTCGCGATGCGCGAACCAGGAGAAGCGCCCCCCGCACCCGCATATCGGCCACCTCGTCGTAGATGGCAATATAGTCGTTGCCGGACATGAGGACGCTGCGGGAGCGATAGTGCGGCTGCGCGTCCGGCCCCGCGTTCAGCTCGGCGAACTGCGCGAAGCCGAAATCGTGAAGCGGCCCCGTCAGCTCCCGGCGGCCGATGCTCTTGTATTCGTGCCCGTCGAGCACGGCGAACGTCGAGCTGCCTTCGCCCGTTCCCATATTGTCGTCGCCGACGTCCTCGGGACGGTTATAGCTGTACCGCTTGCCGTTCGCATAATAATAGATGACGCCATTTCCGCCGTCGCCCGATCTTCCCCAGCGATAGTTGGGGCCCTCGTCGATCTGCTGCATATGCACCGACATCTCGCCGGACGTCCCCGCGGCGCTCCGAAGCACGATGCCGTAGCCGGTGAACTTCGCCGATCTCAGCCGCGGCGGCGTGCCGGCGTTGGATGCCGTCTCTCCCTCCAGCATCAGCCTCCACACATCGTCGTGCTGCATGCTCCCGAAGCCGGACGCATCCGCCGGGCATACCGCCAGCAGCCGCTCCGCCAGCAGCGGATCGTAATCCATCATCAGCTCCCCCCAGGACGCGAAGCGCATAGGGCGGGAACTGCGGATCCTCGTGGACGCCGGCATGCGCCCCTTGCGGCGGGTAGGACCGGCCGCCCGGCAGAGGCGCGCTCAGACTGTTCAGCAGCCAGTTCGCGAGCTTTGCCAGATTGGGATACAGCAGCGTGTTTTCGCCGTACGTTTTTCGCAGGCACCAGGCGGCGCGCACCATCGGTACCAGCGCGGCCCATACGTAGCAGCCCAGATTTTCAGTCCAGCGGCCGCCATCCGCGTTCCACGCGGCTACGTCGGGCCGCGTGTGGTATTTCAAGTTCAGCGCCATCGCTTTTTCGAAATGAGCCATCCACCGAACGGCATGCGGGTGATGGGGGAACGGGGCTGCCATGTATCCCGGCACCATCTTGTAATCGGCAAGGAAGTTGGGATGGCCCCCCCAGCATCGTATGAATCGGGGCTACATATTCATCCTCGCGCACATAGGCCATGAAGGCGCTCGCAGCCTTGCAGCGCCGGAATTGCTCCGGCGTCATATCCCTGGCCGCCAGGTCGAACACCGGCGTCCAATAAGCGAACTCCCTGCTCGTTACCGGAGAGGTGCCCTCGATCTGATTGAAGTTGAAGGACAGCTTGCCGACGATCTCCTCCATATCCTCCGGCGTCGGCGGCCGATACAGATCGAAGTACCACAGATGCGCCTTTTTGGGCAACAGCGCCGGGTCGAACAGCCGCGGATAGCGCTCCTGCGGCTCCTCCCAGTCCAGCACCCAGTCCTTCACCTTGTCGAGCGCCAGGAAGCTGTGCCATAGCGCGAGCACCTCGATCGGCGGCAGCCCTCTGTCGGCCTTCGGATCGCCGAATGCCGCCGTCGCCTCGGCCGCGCGCTTGCGATCCGCGTCGTACACCGCGATCTTGGTCGCCCGCACGCCGGATGCGAGCGGATAGGACCAGCTCAGCTTATCTTCCTCCGTACCGGAATCGCTCCCGTACCGGAAGGAGACCGCCAGCGTATCCGAGGATCTCCACAACGCATATTCCCCGTCGTCCCATTTCATCGGATCGCCCAGGAACAGACCGGCCGTCAGGCCCCTGCCTTCGTCGACAAACGCGGCGGACCGCCCCCGGTTCCAGGAGACAAAGTTGTCGTAGGGCAACAGGAGAAACGGCAGCTCTCCCCCGCTCGCCGAGATAAGCGTCGATCGGCTCCTCGCCCCGGTTCCGGGTGTAGCGGCGGGTCGGCCGCAGTCCCTTCCACGCGATGTCCAGCCGGGCGCCGGCCGCCGCCTCCATCTCCTCCTCCAGCTCTACGAAAGGCATCTCTGCGGCTAGACGGATCAGTATGGAATAACGCCCGCCGCTCTCCCATTCAAAAGTGATCCGCTGCTCATGCAGCACGGGACCTGAGGCGACGCATTCGCTTAGCACCGCGCAAGGCCGCTTCCCGCCTGCCAGATATGCCGCGGCCAGCTCGCCGCCCGACGCCAGATGCAGGCCGAACGTCTCCTGCGGCCCGGCCTCCGGCAGCCCGGCCTCCTCCGGCGAATAGCCGGCGCCCGGCACGGTCACCTCGAGCAGCCCGTTGCCATAGCGAAGCCGGCTGCCTTCTTGCCTCACTTCTATGCCGCGAAGCCCGCGCTCCCCCCGCTTGCGTCTCGCTGCCTTGCGCCGGCGGCGGGACCGGGGCCGGTCCGTATTGCAGCTCGTAGCGCCGCGTCCCCCCCTCCGGGCAGATCGGTCAGAAAAGCGATCTGCCCGGAGACGACATAGCCGTCGCGCAGCTCGGCTTGGGCGAGCTGCACCGGCACCCGTCGGCCCGCTTCGTCACGCAGGCTCAGGCTGTCCGGATGCGCTTCGCCGGCCTTCAGCCGGATCGGGTACCTGACCAGCGACAGCGGCCATTCGTACTTGTGGTGGTTCAAATGCTCCTTCAGTTCATATACGATTGTGCCCATGGCCGTACCTCCATTGCCTATCGTGACGCAGCGGCGCTATTGCAGCGAGTCGTACAGCTCCTGCGCTTCCTTGCGCAGTTGCTCGCCGCCCATGTCGTTCCACTGCTTCACGAAGCTGTCGAAATAGCCGACCGGCTGATCCCCCGCGAACGATCGCGGCATACGTTTCGATCTTCAGCTTTTTCAGATCGCCCCAATATTGACCGGACGAAGGCAGGATGTCCGGCTTGCCGAAAATATCGGCGACAGGGTTCGACGCGTACTTCTCGTTGATCGCCACCAGCTGGTCGCCGTAATATTTATAGAAGATATCGAAGCCGGGACGTCCGCCGAAGTACGTCTCGCCCGCCTTGATGCCTTCCTCCTTCAGCTTGACCGCGTCGTCGTAAGGCGGCAAATATTTGACGCCTTCCTTCAGGTCCGTGCCGTTCTTGAAGTCCCAATGCTTGCCTTGCGTGCCATAAGCGAGCGGGACGAACGTCTCTTCGTCGTTGATGACCGCATCGATGATCTCGAGCGCGAGCTGCATCTTCTCCGGCTGATCCTTGAGCTGCGCGCCGAACGATATTCCGTTGGCAGCCGTCCCCCAGGACCATCCGCCGCTCTCGCCCCTCGGTCCCTTCGGCAGCGTGCCGAATTCGACCTTGCCCGCCGGATTGACCGCCTTCAGCGCCGAGATCGTGGAGTTGGAGCTGCTCTCGTCCGTCGAGTAGATGCTGGCCGTGTCGTTGTAGGCGTAGACGCCGTCCAGATGCTTCTCGCCCAGATTTTTTCCGGTCACGAACTCGGGATCGATATACCCTTTGCCGTACCAATCCGCCAGCAGCGTCAACGCTTCCTTGGCCTCCGGCATGACGGCGCCGTTCGTCACCTGGCCGTCCTTCGCCATCCACTGGATCGGCATGACGCCGAACGCGCCGAATATTTTTTGGAAGGCCGCATAATCGGAGTTGCCGTTGGTGCTCATGCCGTATACGCCGATTTTTTTTCAGCGCCTCGAACGCCGTCGTCATCTCGTCGATCGTTTCCGGTATTTTTTGGATGCCCGCCTTTTCCAGCAGATCGACGCGCCACAATCCCGGCGTCGTCGTCTTGCCGCCGAACAACGTCGGCACGCCGTAGTTGACGCCTTTGTGATTCGTATAAAACCATCCCTGGGAAGCGTTCTTGTCGATCTCCGCCTTCGTACGCGGCGCATATTGCTCGATCGTCTCCATCGGCACCTCGGCGAGAAGACCTTGCTCCGCGTACTTCTTCATTTCGTTCGGATCCATGACCAGCATGACATCCGGGACTTCCCCCCGTCGTCATCATGATCTGCTGGCGCTGGGCGTAATCCGCCCGCGGAATCGAGACGATATTGAGCTTGACGTTAAACTTTTCCTCCACGAACTTTTCTCCGAACGAATCCGGCAGCATCACGTCGTTGACCATCCAGGTCAACTCGACCGGCTCGGTTCCCGCCGCCTTCTGCGTCGGACTTGCGCTAACCGCTGCGGATGGCGAGGAGTTCGCCTCCTTTTCCGTATTGCCGGAGCAGCCTGACGCCGCGAGAGCCGCAGCCATCGTCAATGTCAGCGCTTGCAGCGCCTTGCTTTTGTTTCCCCGTCTCCGTACCATTGTGGGTCCCCCATTCGAGAAGTTTAAAGAACTGCCGTACTCTAGCCGTCTATGGCAAGCGAATGCGCCTGTCAGCCTTTGACGGAGCCCAGCATAATTCCTTTGACGAAGAATCGCTGGATGAACGGATAGATACATAAAATCGGCAGCGTCGCGATCATGACGGTGGCGGCCTTCAGCGTTTCCTTCGAGTAAGACTCCGCGTGCATCAGCTCCGCCTGCGTGGCCAGCGCGTCGCTTTCCTCGATAACCGTTCTTCGGACGAATAGTTGGAGCACCTGCTTATCCAAATCCTGAATATAGATCATGGCATCGAACCAGGCGTTCCAGTGACCGACGCCCGCCCATAGCGCCACCACCGCGAGCACCGGCAGCGACAGCGGCAGCACGATCGAAGCGAACGTACGCAGCTCTCCCGCTCCGTCTATTTTGGAAGAATCGATGATCTCCTCCGGGATCGACTGGAAAAAGTTGCGCATGATAATCAGGTTAAAAGCGCTGACGGCCCCTGGGAGCATAAGCGCCCACATGCTGTTGAGCAGTCCCAGATTGCGGATCAGCAAATACATCGGGATCAGCCCGCCGCTGAACAGCATGCTGAATACATACAGTTTCATAAGGAAGCCGCGGTGGGGAAAATGAAGGCGCGACAGCGGATACGCCGACGAAGCCGTGAACAACAGCACCAGCGCCACGCCGCCGACCGTTCGCAGCGCCGTATTCAGGAAAGCCTGCGCGATGCCGCTTTGAGTGAACACCTTCCCGTACGACTCCAGGGTGGGGCGCATCGGAAGGATATGCAGACCGGGCAGCTTCGCGTCGATCGGCGTGCTGAGCGACATCGTCAGCGTGTACAGGAAAGGATACAGCGTCAAAAAAAGCAAGAATGAGCAAAACCAGCATATTCATGACGTCGAATAACTTTTCGCTTCGGGTACGATGATGCATATCGTCTCTCTCCTCTACCAGATGCCCTGATCTTTGTCTCGCAGCTTGACCAACCGGTTGGAGAGAATGACCAGCAGCAGTCCGAAGGTCGAGCTGAACACGCCCGCCGCCGCCCCAAGCTCATAATTCATCGACAGCAGTCTGCGCAGCACGTACGTATCGAGAATATCGCCGACCTTCGAGGTGGTAGCGGTCATCAGATTGTACACCTGATCGAATCCGACGGACAGGAAATGGCCGATCGACAGCAGCAGCATAATGGTAATCGTAGGCGCGAGGGCAGGCAGCGTGATGTGCCAGATTCTCCTCCGCCGGTTGGCGCCGTCCGCGATTGCGGCCTCGTACAAGGTGGGATCGATCCCCCGCAAGCGCCGCGAAGTATACGATGGAGCCCCAGCCCACGCTCTGCCATATGTCCGTCGCTACGATAAGGCCATAGAAGTAAGAGGGCTCGATCAGCCAGCTGACGGGCTTAACGCCGAAGTAACTCAAAATCCGATTGAAGCCTCCGTCCCGTCCCAGGAACGTGAACAGGATGCCGCCGAGTATGACCCAGGAGAAAAAATGCGGCAGGTACGTAATCGTCTGAACGCTCCTGCGCAGCCAGCTCTGTCTCACCTCGTTCAATAACAGCGCGAGCACGATGGGGGCCGGAAACGCGAAGAGGTATTTAAGCAAAGCGATGATGATCGTGTTTCTCAGCGCATCGGTAAAGCCTTCGCCCGTGAACAGATATCGGAAGTGCTTGAAGCCCGCCCAGGGGCTTCCCAGAATGCCCTCCGTAATCTTAAAATCCTTGAAGGCGATCAATATGCCGTACATCGGCACATAATGGAATAACAGGAACAAGAGAAAGCCCGGCATAAACATCACAATCAAATACTTATTCGATGCATAGGAACGAAGCAATGCTTTGGTTTTGTTCGGTCTCACTCCCCATCACTCCCAATTCAGGTACTTTGCTAGCCGGCCTGACCCCAATGTAGCCGGAGTATGGATTTCGATGCCATTCACACTTTTTGAATGGGCGATATACGGCTGTCCGGGAAGCCGCGTCAGCCGGGAAAAATAAGTCCCCGCAATCGTAACGACGGCCGGAGCCATAAAAAAAGCTCCGGCATCGCGCAAAGAACGACGCCGGAGACGTTATTCGCTTTTGGGGTCCGCCGCGCTTTCTCTGTATTCCCCCGGCGTCATGCCGAGCTTCTTCTTGAAGACGCGAAACATCTGCTGCACGCTCGTATAGCCGATCGCCTCCGCGATTTGCTGCATCGTAAGCTCTGTCTCGACCAGCATATTTTGCGCCTTCTCCAGCCGGATGCGGGTCACGTAATCGATAAAGGTCTCTCCGAGCTCCTCCTTGAACAGCTTGCTCAGGTAGGAAGCGCTGATCCCCATGTTATCCGCCGCCAGCTGCAGCGACAGATCGGACGCGTATCGTTCATGGATCAGTTCAACCGTCTGCCGAACGATCGTGTCGGTATTGCGCCGCTTGACGGCGTCCATATAAGCCAGTATCGGGCGCAGCGGCCACACGCGAAACCAATTGTCGATTTGAGATACCGATTGCATGCGGAAAAAGGACTCATACGGATTATCGCCGAATACGGCTGCCGGATCCTCCTCGTATTCCTGCACGAACCGCACGACGGCGACCAGCAGCTGCAAATAAAAGGTCTTCGTCATCTGCAGCGACGCGTGCTCGCCGTCGAGCTCCTCGCGAAACGCCTTCAGGCTGCGCTCGGCCAGCGCGCCGTTCCTTGAACGAAGCGCATTCAGCAATTCCTGCTCCTCGGCTGCGGGATAATGAACCAGCTTCTGCGCGACCAGCGTCATATTGGCATAGGGCAGCACCTCGTCATAGGCGCTGGCCATGTTCATCTGGAGCGCCTGTAGCGCGTCCCGGTAGGAATAGGCCAGATTGTGGGCGGAATCGACGCCCGTGCCCACGCCGATCGTGACCGTATGCTTCAAGATTTGCTTGACGACCGAACGAAGCCGATCGGCGAGCGTCACCGGCAGCTTGCTCGCTTCCGGATCCTGGTCATAATTGACGATGAGCACCGCATGACGATCCGTAATCACGGTCTCGATCCGGAACGTCGCCCCGTCCTGCTCCTGCAGCTTGTTCAGCTCAATGCCGATATTCGATACCGCGAACAAGAACAATTCCCGATCCTTCAGGAAGGCGCTGTGCCCCGACTCGTCCATCTGCGCAATCATCACGCACAGCTTGCCGAGCGGGAACATCTCGCTTCTGTCGAGCTCGTTCGCCAGCCGCGACATATCGACCGCATTGCCGTGAATGAGAGCCTGAAGATAATACGAACGAAGCAGGGAAAGATGAAGATCCCGCTTGCTCTGTCCTTCTTGGACGGTGGAGAGAAGCCGGTTGATTCCTTCCTCCATCACCGCGATCCCGTCTCCCTGAAGCTGCGTTTGCCCGGCAGGACGGGCAGAAGACAGTCGATCGAGAATCGAGCGGATGCTCCGCTGAAACTTGCTGTGCGTAAAATAGGCGGAATACACGGCCAGCAGACACAACAGGGTGGAAATCGCGACGATCATGCGTTTAAACCCTTCGACCTGCTGTCTCGGCACGTTGGCGGGCACCGCAATGGCATACGTCCAGCCGTTCTTCTCCGATTGGAGCACGGACAAGAAATGCTTGCCGACCCGAACGGTGCGCACATCCTCCTGCGAAGAAAGGCTCATTTCGCGAAGAAAGGTCTCGTTGCTGCCGTCTTTCCCGTTCTCATCGGGAAATTGGGCAATCAACCGCCCTTCCTCGTTCATCACGAGCAGCTTGCCGTGGGCGTTCAGGGGAAATCTGGAGATCGTCCGCTGCAAAAAGTCGGGCTTCATATTGACGACGATCGCGGCTTTGGGTTCTTTGTACAGCATCGGCAGCAAACGAATGTGCGTCAACGTGAAGGTCGCTTCGCCGTTCAAGCTGACCATCTCTCTGGGCGACACCCACGTTCGCGTTCTTCTGGAAGCGATCATCGAATCCACGTTGTCGAGCCAGGACGAATCCTTGAATGTCCGGCGTTCATGGACATCGGAGACGATATCGTGGCTCACGACGATTTGCTGCCCGATATGATAGAAATAAATGGAGTGGATCGTATCCGTTACGTTTTTGATCTGGGACAACAGATTGCGAACGGCGTTCGTCCGCGGAAAAGCCCCGAGCGTCGTTTCATTCTGAACGTTCATCACCGCGATCATATCGGACTGCAGCGCGATTTGATTCGTCATCTGCTCGATATTCACCATGTCGGACTCCACCTGGTGCCGGACCTGGGACAGACTTTCCATGGACGAACGGTGAATCTCATCCTGCACGATCCGGGACCCCATCAGGTAGATGAATGCTCCGAACAGCATGACTGGAACAATCGACAACAGCAGCGTGTGCGTAACCCATTTCGAGGAAGCTCTGATTCTCATCGAAAGCCCTTTCACGCCGCACATCCCCCTGTTGATTGCGTCTATTCATCTCATGATGTCATAAGGTGCTTTACAATTCCATTAATATTGCGCTTGCTCACCTTATCAGCCACGGCGTTACGTATCCATTAACATTTTTTGCGGCCTGCATGTGTGCCGCGTCCAGGCGAATAAACCCGAACTCCGCAGGACGGAATTCGGGTTAGATTCATTTGCTGCGCAGCCTCTTACCAGTCGATCGTGTTCGTTCCCTCGTCCCGAAGCGGTTCGCCTACGGAAGTAAATGAATTATCCTTTAGAAAACTCGCATCGACGCCGGGAGACAACAGAATGCCGACATCCGAGTTGCCGATGCTGTTTCCTTCCAGCAAAGTGGCCAGCACGCCCTTGCCCGTCAACGAGGACGGCGTGCGGAAAGCGATGGGTATCGCCGCAGCGACGTCCCTCAGCGTGGACTCGTCCTCCGATCCCTCGCGATCGACGGCGTTGCCCTTGAATTCCGCTCCGTATACGACGACAACGTCCACACGATTGCCTAATCCCGCCAGCGCCGCGTTGATGCCGGCCCAGGTCGTCTCCAATTGCGGCGACGCGCCGGTCAGCGTATTGCGCTTCACTTGGATGAAATAACTCGGCTTGCGGCGAGCTGGTGCTCGTATCGCGTGCCCAGATCGAGATGCCCTGCGTATTTTCCGATACGTTGTCGGCGATGACGGCGTCGTACGTATTGTGATAAACCTGGATACCGCCGCGGCTGTTCAGCGTCAGGTTATCCGCAACCACGACATCGCGCCCCATGCGCAGTACGCTGAACTTGCTTGTCCGGTCGGGAACGATCGTCCAGGGCTCGTCCACGGTCGCCACATGATCCTCATAACCGGCGATCGATCGCATCTGTCCGAGTCCTTTGCCGTCGACGATCACGATATTCCATTGCTCGTTCCAGCTTCTCGCCGGATCGGCATAGTCGATCCCCAGCGTGGCCGTGTCGGCGGTGGCCGCGACGATCTCCCCGTCAGCGAAGTTGGATCCGGGGCTTTCCATCAATAGCGTCTCGCCGTCGTTGAACGCCGAGCCTACGCCTTCAATCGTATTGGACGCCATGTAGATTTGTTCCGCATTCCAGCCGCGCGAGCCGATTCCGAACTTGATGCCGCGGAAATTGCCGCCTTCGGTCACCCCGGGAATGAGATGGCCGGTTCCGTGATTGCCTTCGATAATCATCCGCTTGGCGCCGATGTTGACGATATTTCCTTCCGCCACATCGAACCGGTTGTTCCGGAGGGTGGCCCTCCGCTCGACATTCGGCGAATAAATTCCCGCTTCATAGCCGGTAATTTCATTGTCCAAAAACAAGACGTCTTCTTTCGCCCCGATGATCCCCGACGGGCCGATCATCGGGTTGTCCAGCGGAAAATCGACGATCGAACGATACACGAAAAACCGGCCGGCCGTCTGATTCGGCGTGTTCCACGGGTGCCCGAGCACGAACAGGTTTACCTTCGAGGCAAGCCCGTTTTCGTCCAACGTCCATTTCAAATCCGCGAATCCCGACCTGCCCTCGGTAATTCCGTCTCCCTTGCTGCCGATCATCGCGCCTCCGCTGCCGGTATAATGAAGAATGGCCGTATCGGGGTCTTCGCCCTGCAGCACCACGCCGGCTCTCATTTTCAGTCCGGTGTACCTGTAGGTGCCCGCCGGAAAATAGAGCACGCCTCCGCCGTCGTCGGCGATATCGTCGATCGCGGCTTGAATCGCCGCCGTATCGTTAGCGACGCCGTCGCCGGACGCGCCGTAGTCGACCCGGATGTCGCGCACCTGCAACCAGTTAAAATCCTTGGCCCAAGACACGTTTAATCCGAGCGGATCCGGATTTGCGCCCGCATTCACCACCGTCAGCGTTTCGTCCTTCAGCCGGGTCCACGGAACGTTCGAACCGTTCCTCACCTCAACCGCATATTCGCCTGCCGGAGCGCTGCCCACCTGAAAATCCAGCGCATAAGCCGACACGGACGACAAACTGGCCGGCTCCGCATTTTGGCTGACCGTATCGACCAGTCGGATCTGCGTCTGACGGGTCCCGCCGAATTCCGCCGCGTCCAGATTGCGCCCGAACAGGCGAACCTCCATCCCCGCGAATGCTTCGTCGTCCGACAGCCAGCGCGGATCCGCGCCGTTGACCGCGACAGGATCGCTCAAGCCGTACGTATTTTCCGCCCAGACGGCATACATCCCGTCATCGAGCGACGTCGGCACCACGACCCGGACAAACCGGCCGCCTTCCGCTTCCCGCTGCTCCGTCGTCAGCTCCATCGCCTGGGAAGAAGGCGTTAAGGGAAGCGTCGAACCGATTAATGGTTCGATCCACACCGAGGTGTCGGCGCCTTCCATCCCTCCGCCGTACAAGGATAGCGCTTCTCCCGCTTTAACCGCTTCGGAGGCCCGTATAATGACAGGAGGCTGCTCCCATGACGCGGTTAGCACGGTCACCTTCATTTTGTCCCGGGCGCCGGACAAGAGCGCCGTATCGTCCGGCGGCACAGCTGCCGCCACTTCATACTCGCCGGCATAATCGGCCGTCCAAGCTATATTCGCTTCCCCGTTCTCGTCCGTGACCGCCGTCCCGATCTCATCCGGAATCGTGCTGCCCACATAGCGCCCTTCTAGACGAAATTCGACCTCAATGCCTTCCAGCGGCGTATACACCGATCCGGCGACCGATTCCACCGTAACCCCTGAGGTTCACGGTCTGGCCCGCATCCACGACTTCCTGCGCGGAATCGAAAGTCAGACCGGTCGCCGTGTACACGGGCAGCGTAATTGATGCAGCGCCCGAAGGCAAGGAGCGCAGCTGACCGGTCACGTTTTGCAAAGCATATTGATACTGGGCGCCCTGTTCCAGATTTTCGTCCGTGTACGTCGTCACGCCCGGAGCCGCTTCCCCGATCTTTTGGAATGCGTCTTCGCCCTGTTTTTTTCGCAGCACATCGACTTTCGTCGACGCAGCGTCGTTCCAATCGAGCTGTACCCTGCGTCCGCCCAGATTGTGAAGCGTCAGATCGGATACGGTTACGGGCACGATGTCGTCGAAGAAAAATCCCTCGGCATAGGCGTACGGCCCGCTCAGCTTCGTTATTTTCAGCTTGAAGTCGCCGCTCACCTGATACGTGATATATTTGCCCTGGTTGATCGTATCGACGGTCCGTCCCTCAAGCACCTGATTTTGGGCATTCAAAATTTCATACTTTTGTTCGACGGACTCTTGACTGCCAAAGTCGGTCGTATAGACGGTAAATAAATGCGGATCGTCGTCATTCAGGTCGAAGCTGTACGTGCCCGTCGTTCCCACGTACGCAGTCAGCTTTTTCCTCGCGCTCCCGTCCGGCAGCTGCAGCGCCCGAGGATCGTTGGCCGGATAGGTCCAGTAGTTGGTCCCGCTTTTGGAGTAAGCGTTTACATAACTAGGTAATTGAGCCACATCGGCTGCGGGCGGCGTATCTCTCCCGGTCGTCAACCCGGTCGTAAAAAACGGCAGCACATACCCGTCCGCCCCATACGTTCCCACCCAATTCCCCCTGCGTCCCGGTATCCGTAGACACGTACTGCGCCGACGGCGTCAACGCATCGGCTTGTCCGATCGGTCCCGCCGCCTGAATCAGCGAGCCGCATAATGTCAGCATTAGCGCCAGCATTCCTATCCTTTTCATCCAATCATCCTTTCTCATCGTCATTTAATTGATGGGAGAAACGAGAGGTCCGACAGAAAACGATCGATCTCGGAAAGCGCCTCCTCCGTCTGCGCCACGGTCGCCGTGTAGTTGTACAGGATGAAGGCGTGCTTCGCATCGGCGAACAGCCGAAGCCTCGTCATCGACTGGACCTGCTTGTACGCTTCGTACAAACGTACCGCTTCCTCCGCAGCCACCGTGCCGTCCCGGAGACCATGCAGGATCAGCAGCGGAGGGACGCCTTCCCTGACGTTGTAAATCGGCGACAGGCGCCTCGCCTCGCCATAGCGCGCGAGCCACGCTTCCACCGCCGCCTCTTCCATAGCCGGCTGCGCCTCGGATTCATCGCATAGCCCCGCCGTCTTCCTCCACTGCTGCGTCAGGTCGGCGATCCCGTTGCAAGCGATGACGGCATTGGCATATGCGCTTGGGCGGCCATCGGGGATGCCGTCGGGGCTGCCTTCGCCGTTGCCGTCGTTGTCGCCGTCCCTGACCATCTGCATCGCCAATGCCAGATAGCCGCCCGCCGAGTCTCCGATGACAGCGATTCGTTCCGGGTCGATGCCCCATGTCGAAGCATGGCCGCGAATAAAACGCAGCGCCGATCGGCAGTCCGCCAGGCAATCCCGAACCGACGATGCGGGCGCATCGGCGCCCCCGATCAAACGGTACTGCACGCTGAAGCACACCGCACCCCGCACGGCAAAATAGCGGGCATGCGGAATGAACATGTCCGGGGAGCCGCCCTGCCAGCCTCCTCCGTGAATCCACAGCAAAGCCGTTCGCCGATCGCCCGCCTGCCAGCCCTCCGGCTTCACGACCCGCATTTTTAGCGATACGCCTTGCCTTTCCTCATAAACAACGGTTTCCGGTACGGCGTCGCTTTGTATGGCCGCGTCTAAAATGATATTCATGCGGGCTCCGCCCTTGCTCACCTCTACTCTCTTTTAATTTCATCAAGCCCGTTCCTAATGTATCTTCCTTGCTATTTCGAATCGACTGACACTTTTTTTACGTTCCCGTCTTCGCGGAAGGTTCGGCAAAAATAAAATGTTAGCGTGACCGAAATCGGCGGCAATGCCCGTTCCCCGTTGTCCAATGCCGATGTCGCCTAGCTTCGATCGAAAGCCCCGCTTCCGATTTACGGAAACGGGGCTGCTTTGGCGATGCATTGATAAGATCGGCGGCTCCTCATAGCCATTGAATAACCCTGCCGTTTGTGTGGCAGCTTACGCTACCTTGCGATCCACTTGAACTTCTGCCAGGTCCCGATCGAGCTGCCGCTCGCGATCAACGGATTGACGCCGGCGCTGTCGGCGGTGACGAACTTGCCGTTCGCATTGGCCTGCATGGCGATGGTTCCGTCCGCGTTAAAGATCAGATAAAACTTCTCGTCGGTGCCGATGCTGCTCGCGCTGGCGATCAACGACGAAGCCCCTCCGCCGGAAGCGGACACGAACTTGCCGTTTACGTTGGATTGAAGCGCCGCATAGCCGCCGCCAAGCTGCACGACATAAAACAATTCCTCGGGACCGACGCCGCCGATATTGGATACGAGCGGAGAAGCCCCTCCGTTGTCCGCGGACACGTACTTGCCGCTGCCCACCGTTTTGATCGCAATCATCCCGGCATCCTTGATCGCAATTTTATCCAATCGGTCGAAGCCCCCCGGTATCTCCGGCGTCGATCTGAAGCTTGATCGTATTCGATCCCGCCCCCCAGCATGACGTTCGCGTACGCGACGGACATGACCTTCCCCGACCAGAAGCCCGCGGAGCCGTCCAGATCTCCGGGCGCAAGCGTCACCTGCGAGATTTTGGCGCCGTTCACGTACAGGCTGACCGTCTTGGCGGAGGCATCGCTGCGATTCTGATAATAGATCTTCAGATGCTTCAACCCTCCCGTGCCGCCGTTCACCGTGAACGCCGCGCTGTCCCCGGCCGCATCCCAGCCGGTCAGGTAGCCGAGTCCCGTGAAATATTCCGGATCGTCCTCGGCCGTCCCCATGGCCGCAGACACGCCGCTGATCGTCGCGGCTTCCGCCTCGTACACCGTATCGGCCGCTACGCTTTCGTTCGGCGCGTAGCTCGGAGACAGCGCCGCAGCGCCGTCATTCACGATGATGGAATCCATGAGCAGCTCTCCCGAATCGGACGCATCCTTCTGGATCTTGATCGTATTCAAGCCGGAGGCGAGCGTGACGGGCTCGTTCACGATCTGCCAGGGCGCCCAGGTGGAGGCGAGCGCAGGTATGCTGAGCTGCTTGAGCTTCGTCCCGTTCACGTACAAACTGACCGTTCTGGCGCTCGTGCTCTCGTTTTTGAACCGGAGGCTCAGCGTCTTGCTGCCTGCCGTGGCCGCGCTTACGCTGAATTGGACGTTGCTGCCGTCCACAGTCCATCCCTTCACGTAGCCGGTTCCGCCGAGGAGCGGGGAACCGTTCATCGTGCCCTGCAGGAAAGGACGGTTGTAGATGCCGACGGATTCCGCTTCGTACCGGAAGCCGTTGACCGTCAGATGATCCAGCTGAATCCCGCCGGTGTCCGTGCTGTCCTGCTTCAGCTCGATCGCGTTCTTCCCGTCGCCCGCCGTCAGATTGACCGTATCCGACAAGCTTGCCCAGGCGCTCCAGCCGCCCGTAGGCGCAAAGCTCAGTTGCTTGATCTTCGCTCCGTTCACGTACAGACTGACGGTCTTCGTCGTCGCGTCGCCGTTCGCATATCGCAAGACGAGCGGCTGACTGCCTCCGGCGCCGCCCAGAACCGGCACTTTAAAGGCGTCTCCGACGGCGTCCCATCCGCGGACGTAGCCTCCCTTGGACGCATTTTGCACCCGATCGACGGCATTCGCGCCGCTGAGCGCCGCATCCTCCGCTTCGTAGGTCGCGCTGTCCAGGACGACGATATCGTCGATATTCATAATGCCGCTGTCGCCCGCATCGAATTGAATCTTAACCGTATTGCTGCCCGCGTTCAGGAGCGTCTTGGCGGACAGCACGCTCCATTTGCTCCAGTCCGCAGCTACGCCTACCGGGAACGACAGCTGCCTGAGCTTCGTTCCGTTCACGTACAGGCTTAGCGTTCTCGGAATCGTCTGCGCGTTGGCGTAGTGGATCAGGAGCTGCTTCTGGCCCCCCCGCGCCGCCGTCGACCGTGAAGGTCGCCGACTGGCCGGCCGTCCCGAACGGCACGAATCCGCTGCCCGTGTATCCGGTATGATTGTTCGCCGCGGCGGCGCCGCCGCCAAGCGATGCGTTCTCCGCCTCATACAGCCCTTGCGGCGCAGGTACGGGCACCGGGATGAGGCCGGCCGCCATCGTTCCGGAGGCCGTCGACGCGGAGGTTCCGCCATAGGCGGTGTCGCGCGTCGCTTCGCCGGATGCGACGTCCCTCACGCGTCCCGTCGGATCTTGCGGATTCCAGAACGCCACGAGATCGAACGCCCGTTTGGACCCGTTCGAAGCCCCGCTCGGCGTTACCTCCACGGTGATGGTCTTTGTCGCGCCAGGGCTCAATTTTCCCGTTACGGTATACCCCGCATTGCTTTTGACCGCTGCGGTGATATCCGTCGCGCCGTCTTTGTACGCGATCGTCCAGCCATTGTCTCCGCTCTCCAGCGCGCGGAGGTTCGGCATCGCTTCGACATCGCCGTCGTTTTTCAATTGAACGCTGTACGCGACCGTCGACGTGTTCGTTTTGGCCGATCGGTATTGGGACGACCCCGGCTCGCTCTGGTACGATCCGGTGCCGGCGTACGAAGCGTCTGCGGCTGTCTTGATCGTCAGATCGAGGTTCTCGAGACTGCCGTCCTCCTTGATGCCCTTGATGTATTTGATAAAGTCTTTGACCAGGTTCGTATACGTATAAGCGGTCGTCTCCGGAACGAGCGTATTGGGCCACGGATACCACGATTCCAGCAGGTAGCGATCGGCCCGCCCCCCCGTCGGCCTGATACTTTTTTGACATAAGCCATCGAGTCGTTGTAATACTGCTGATCCTGCTGCGCCGGCGTCAGGCTGTCCAGGCTGTCGGCATTAATTGTCAGGGAGTGCAGGTAGCCATTGGCGTGAAGCCATGACTCGTACGCTTGCAGCTTGGCGGCCTGGTTATATGTCGTATAATACCCATACGGCATATCCGAGGCGAACGCGGTCATCTTTTTGCCGAGATCGTCGTTAGCCGCCTTGAACGCGGACTGAATGAACTGGTCGCCCGTCACGCTCACGTCCCGAAAATTCATGAAGCTGTCGGAAACCGCCGGATAGCCGTACCAGCTCAGGTAGACCGGACTGTTAAAATGCGAATAGCGGATGTCGGGGTCGGATTTGACGATCTCCTTGAAGTAATCGACCCAATAATCGTTTTGCGCGGCCGTCTCCGGATAAGTCGCGCGATCCCCGGTCAGCGCCGCAAGCAGGTCCTGGCTGTTGTAGTCGGGCTTGGCGTTCTTGATCATCTTCGTCATATAAAGATTGTAGTTGGTGATGACCTCGTTGACGCGCACGCCCCACGAGCCGATGATCTGGGCGGCGTTCGCGTCCCCTTGTCCGGTCAAGGTGCCGATATTGCCGATGCTGCCGTCCGCCGGCAGCGCGGGATGCGGCAGCCCGCCTTCGGCGGTGAACTGGGGCTTGTACGGACCTAGCGCCCAAGCGAACTTAAGCCCCGTGTCCAGCGATCGGACATCGCTGCCCCAGTACGCGGTGTGAAAATGAAAGCCGTCGGCGTACTTCTTGACATACTCCCATCTGGCGCCGTCCTGTACGAGCTGGTCATTGTTGGAATAACCTCCCCAATAGACGGAGGCCGGGTACTGGATGACAGGCGGCGACCAGGCCGCATGCGCGACCGGCGCGAACGGCTTCGGCGGACTGACGATCGTCCCTCCCGCCGCCAGCATCGCCGTACACAACACCGCCGCCGCTTTTTTCAGCTTGCTTGCCATGTTAGACAACATCCTCTCCTGAATCGAATGCAATCCCGTTTTTTGTTACCGCTTACATCTATGCATGAACGTTGGCTCCCCGATTCCCGATGAATGGGGAGCCAACGCGGCTGCCGGTGTCAGGCCGGCGATATCACTTGAATCGCCGGAGGCTGGAGCAGTCCCGAAGGAAGCAAGGCGTAGCCGCTCGAAAAAGCTTCCCCCTCCGTCACGAAACTGAACGGCGCGTAGGCGGGAGCGAGAACCGGAACCATGTGCAAAGGTCCGAACGTATTGCGGCGGGTCAGCATCGTTTCCAGTTCGATCGCGCCGGCATCCCCGGCGATGGCTTCAATGTCCGCTTCGTACGGCTGCCACGCCATCATGGTTTGCTGCGTCCCGTCCACGCTTCGGACGCGGGCAAAGGCGCCGCCGAACGCCGGCAGCGAGATGCGCAGCGGGACGGACGGCGCGCGATCCGCCCGCGCGGGAACCGGAATCTCGTAGACGATGCCGGCGCCGTAGAACGGCAGACCCTGGCTTGCGACATCGCCCGCGGCGAGCCGTTCCGGCAGCGCGGTCAGGACAGGGCGCTCCTGCTCAAGCTTGACGCCGAACGATCCGAGCAGGTAGATCGCCTCCAGGTTGACGCCTTCATGGAAATCGACCGTCAGCGCGATTCGGTTCGGGCCGATCGCGAGCAGGCTTGGCCGAATCGGGAATTTGCGGAAGCAAGGATCGACCCACCAGCCGTCATCGCCGTCATCGCCGACCAGCGCCAGCTCCTGACCGTTCACCGAGACGCGAAACATCTCCGGATGCTCGATGGCCAGCTCGATTCCGCCTTCGCTACCCATCTCAAGCTCGAAGGCATACGTCAGTTCAAGCGTGCCGAGCGGCTCGAACTCGGATTTTGCGGCGAACCAGGGCTGAATCATCTCGCCTCCGCGCCGATCCAGGCCGAACCGGTCCCGAAGCTCGATATCCGCTCGCAGCACGTCCATGCGCGCGGACGGCGCGTCTCCATCCATCCGATAGACGACGCTGTCGAGCACGCAGACGTTAGGCTCGGTCAGCCGATAAGCGAACGGTCCATTTACCGTCACCCATTCGGCGTCCCGCTTCGTCGGAACGATTGTGTCGGGCGCCTTCGCCTGCATCGTCCCGGTCTCGATGCGGAACAGATGCTCCTGCGACGGGGTGAACGACGTCCGGAAGGAGATGCCCTCGCCGGCCGTCTCGCAAGCGACTAGCGACCGGCTTCCCGTCGAGCAGTTCCATTCCTCAAGCCGCCCTGCGAAGGGGAGCGTCACCCTGACGTCCGAAAAGCCGCTTGCCCGGTTCACGTTCAGCAGCATGAGGAGATAGCCGTCTTCGACGATGCGAAGCTGCGCGAACAGATCGGAAATCGCCGCGCCCGTACGTTCGTCCGTCACGGCGATGACGAACGAGGAAGACGCTTGGCATGCGGCGACGACGGCATCGCCCGCAAGCGGCACCTCGACGGCTCCGGCCAGACGATGCGCCTTCGATGGCACAGCGTCGATATAAGCGGGGCGCGCTCCGGCGACGACGACGATGCCGCCTGCCTGAATGAACGACTCCAGCACGCGGGCCGTCGAAGCGCGCATCGTCGTCATCCCCGCGACGACGACGATCCGGTAGCGCGCCTCTCCGATCCGCAAACAGGGCGTCCCGCATGGTTCTTCGCCCAGACTGTGAAGCCGGCCGAGCATCTCTTCGTCCGCGTAGTCAAAATCAAGCTGCGCTCCCGCAAGCCAATGGAACATGTCGCGATAGGTTCGTTCGATGCGCTGAATATCGGGCGAAGCCGTCCGCAGCCAGCTCGACCACCCCGGATACACCTGCGCCCATACGCTCTCCACCGGATTCAAGACAACGATATCGCACGCCGGACGCCCCGCGCTCATCGCCGCGCCGAACCGCGCGAAGTAATCTTCCACGAACTTATAGTCTCTCCACCAGGCCGATTGATAAAAAATGCTGGCCGGGTAATCGCGTTTCGATTCGCCTTCCATCGTGTACCAGGAAAGATGATGGCATCTCAGATTAATGCCGAACAGCGCTTGCCAATCGCCGACGGACTTATGGTTTTCGAAGCTGAATTGCCAGCCGGTACACCCGTACAGCTCGGAGAGCAGCCACTTCTTCCCGGTCTGCCTCGCGGCCGAAGACAGCTGCTTCACGATCCAGTAATTTTGATTGCCTTCCGTCAGCACGTCGACGCCGGGATAATCCACCAGCTCGTAAAACCGCATCAGCGATCCGGCCATCGCCGTCTGCGCCGAGAGGCTGTCCTCGTGAAGATAGTGTCCGGTGAGCAGCAGCCGATTCGCCGTACACCACTTCTGAATCGGCTGGATGTAATTTTCCATAAACAGCGTCTGGAGCATCTCCACGTAATGCCACTTGACCTGCGACACCGTCTCCCCCTCGCGACGAAGGAAAAGAGCCGGCAGGCGCGGCAGCAGATCGTAGCCGAAGCGCTCGCGGAACCGGTCGAACAGCAGCGGCGTCCACGGCACGTTCCACTCGGGACGGTCCATGTCGATCGAGAACCCTTCCATCAACGGGCCGCGGTGCGGTTCGTCCGTGAATATGCCTTTGATCGACGTGCCTAACCGGGGACCGCATTCGGACTTGTACTTCTCGTGCGTCATCCGGATGAAGGCGTTCACGGCTTCCCGATCCATCGTATCCAAGTACGTGTAGCCGTTATAAAAGCTGGATGCGTTCATGGGCCGGACGACGAATTCGAGGATTTGCTTCCCCGCGCATGCGCCGGGCGGCGAATCCGCGCGCCAGACGGCGGCGTTCTTGTAGTCCAGACCGTCCAGCTCGCAGCAAAAGCTCGCGACTGCGTCGGGATCGGGGACGTAATCGGCCGCTTCATGAACGCGCAAATGCAAAAACTTCATGCCGTAAGCCGGATTGGACGTGACCATGCCGCCCGCCGTACCGCTCGGCCACCGGTCTTCGTCGTACAACCAAGCTTCCAGCCCCATTTTTTCCGCTTCGTCCGCGCAAGCGTTAATGAGCGAGAACCATTCTTCGCTTAAATATTCCGTTTGCAGCCCGGTCCGGGAATGCATGAAAAATCCGCCGAAGCCCATCTCCTTGATGACAGACAATTGACGAAGCAGCTCGTCCTTCTCCAGCTTTCCGTTCCACGACCAGAACGTTTTGCCTCGGAAGGCGACGCCCGGATCGCGGAATTCCGCTTGCCATGCGTGATTCAACGCGTTCCCTCCCCCCACGTGAAATCGAAAGCCGCTCACGTTGAACAATCTGCCCGGGCCCCCCGCGGAAGACCAGATAGAGCGCATGAACGCCGCCCTCGGCGCTAACCTCGCAAGCGAACGTCCGCCAGCGCTGCCAGCCGCCCGTACGGGATACGCTGCACTTGCCGATCAGCGGCCCGTCGAACCGGTCCAATCGGACTTCGATGTCGCCGCCCTCGGTCATGCTGGCCGCCTGCACCTCGAAGGAGACTGCCCCATGTCCGAAATCCAAATATTTATAAGCCGCCCAGGCTCCGTCCTCGATCATGGACAAAAACTCGGCAGGCGGCCCCTCGACCGCAACCGGAAGTTCGGACGATTGCGTTCGCGCATTCCCGGCCAGCAAGCAGGCTCTGTAGGCATCCATGCGTTCGAATGCCGATATCGGTCCAAAGGCGCCCTGCGTCGTCATCTCGACTTCGGGAATGGATCCGTCCGCGTTGAAATGGATCGGTTCGACGCATACGCGGCGACTGTACGGGCTCCCGCGGGAAGAGCGATGGTAAAAGACGTACCACCGTCCGTCCCATTCGGCGATCGAGCCATGGTTATTCCAGGTATGCGGATCGCACCCGTCGTTGTCGACGATGACGCCGCCCTTCGTAAAAGGGCCGAGCGGAGACGCGCTTGTCGCATAGGACAAACAGGTCGCCTTGCCCCGCGAGGTGTCCGTATAGACCAAATAATAAATGCCGTTGCGCTTGCGCACGGAGGCGCCTTCATGAAAGCCGTGCTCCGCTTCGTTCAGCAGATGGCTGCGCACGGAGGCTGCGTCGAGCGAAGCCAGATCGGCCCGCATTCGCGCGCCCCGCGCGTGGAATTGGCCCCAATAGTAATAAACCTGGCCATCGTCGTCCAAAAAAGACCGCGGGGTCGATCGCGTCTCCGTGTGCGCCTTGCACCGGAACGGCGTCGGCGAACGGGCCTTGCGGAGCGTCGCCGACCGCCACCCCCTCGCCGTTGTCCGCCTGGCAAAAGTAAAGATAGTACTTGCCGTCCACGCAGATGCAGTCCGGCGCGTACAAAGGCATCTCCGACCAGGGCACGCCCGAGGCCTCTCCACGCGAACGAAAGCTTACGCCGTGGTCCGTCCATTGCTTCAGATCGCCGGAGGAGAACACCTTGTATTCGCAGCTGCAGTAGGCGGTATTGCCCTCGATATCCAGCGAACCGTATAAATAGAGACGCCCGTCCGACCACGCTCGGGCTTCCGCGTCGGGTACGAACGTGCCCGGAGGCAGCAGCGGATTCATCGTATTCCCATCCCTTCCGTCAAGCTTTTACGGCGCCTTGCGTGATGCCGGACACCATGTATCTCTGCCCGAACAAATAAATGAGAATCACCGGGATCGAAGTCAGCACCAGGTCCGCGAAGATCAAATTCCACTTGGAGATATACATGCCTTGAAAACGGTAGACCATCATCGGCATCGTCCACTTGCTCGCATCGACAAAATAGATTTGCGTGACGACGTCGTTCCAAACGCCCATGAAATTAAAAATCACGAGCGACATCGTAACGGGCGTCAGCAGCGGAAAAATGACGGAGAAAAACATCCGAAGCTTGCCTGCCCCGTCGATAATGGCCGCCTCGTCCATTTCGCGAGGCACGGTTTTCATGAATCCCGTGTACAGGAAAACGCCGATCGGCATCGTTTGGGAGAGCAGGACGACGATCACGGAATAATACGTGCCGACGAGTCCCATCTTTTGCAGCATAAAATAGGTAGGAATAATCGCGCCGGGAAGAATGATCCCCGACAGGAAGAGGTAATAGCTGAATTCGGTCAAGCGCGTCTGCATCCGCGCGATCGCGAAAGCGCCCATCGAGCTGAACAGCACGGAAAATACGATAATGACGGCGCAATAGAACAGGCCGTTCAGAAAGGCATCGGCGATGTTCGCTTCCTTAAAGACGGTCGCGTAATTTTCGAAGGAAAAGCGCGACGGCCAACCGATGCCGAAAAATGCCGCTTCCTTTTGCGATTTGATGGAATTGACAACGACCATCCACACCGGAATGACGAATACGAGCGAAAACAGCAGCATGACCGCCTCGGCCGCATAGCGATAAGCGCCGGCGACGCGCATCAGTACTCCACCTCCGTCCGTCGGAGCAAGGACAACAGCACGAAGCTGATCGCGCAGACGAGGATGGTGAACAACAGACTGATCGCGGAAGAGTATCCGAACAGTCCCATGGCAAAGTTTTTATAGATCAATGTCCCGAATACCTGCGTGGCGTCGTTAGGACCGCCGTTCGTCAACGCGAACACCTGCCCGAATACCTTTAAGCCCCCGATCAAGCCCAAGATCAAATTGACCGTAATCGAAGGCATGATCAACGGGACGGAAATATGCCGAAGCTTCTGGAAGGCGCTGCATCCGTCCAATTCGGCGGCCTCGTAATAATCGGACGGAACCGACTGCAAGCCTGCCAAATAGAGCAAAATCGTCACGCCTATGCCGCTCCAGATCGACATGACGATGACGCTGTTCATGGCGAAAGCGGCATCGTTCAGCCAATCCCGCGCCAAGCCCCCAAGGCCGATATTGCGGAGAAATACGTTAATCGGACCGTACTGCGGGTTGTACAAAGCATTAAAAATCGGCGCGACGACGACGAAGCTGAGCGTCGTGGGAATAAAAAAAGGCGCTTCTGTAGAAATTTTGAAGCTTCAATTTTGCGTTCATGACGACGCCCAGCAAAAATCCGAGCACGTTGCCCGCCACGACGGTCACGATCGTAAAGTAGAACGTGTGCCATATGGAATCGACCAATATCGTTTCGTCCAGCATCATCTTGAAATTGTCCAGCCCGTTAAACCGTATCTCCGTGAGATGATAGATGGACCAATCCGTAAATCCGAAAACAAGATTGAGCAAATTCGGTAAAATAAAGAAAACGAAGTAGACAAGCATCCCCGGCAGCAAAAACGCGGCAGTGTAGAACCTGCGGTTCCCTCTAAGCCCCATCCCTCGAACACCTCTCGATGTGACATGCCCTGAAGCCGATCGTTCAGGGCATGCTTTCTGACCTTGATTTAAAAACCCGGTATCCCTTTCGCCTTGTTCGCTTTAGCCAGGCCGCTCTGCATATCCGCGAGCGCCTTGACCGGATCTTTCCCCGCGAAGAGCGCCTGGGCCGCGGCCCCGATGTCACCCGCATTGAAGCCGGTGCCGACTTTGAAGTTGGCGATCGCGGATACGAACATTTCGTTGTCGTGCGCAACGCCGCTTGTGAGCAAAGACTGCATTTCGGTATCCCAAGGATTCGCTTTCGTCTCGTAGCCAAGCACGTTCGCGCCGGGCCGCACCTCGTACATCGCTTTCATGACTCTCTCGCTCAGGACAAAATTAACGAAGTCCTCCGCCGCTTCTTTTTGCCGCGATTGGGCCGGAATGTACAGGGAAGCGCCTGCGCCCGTCTTCATGACGTTGAAGTCGGCGGGATCGTCGCCCCAATTGACGCCGGTCATCGAGATATCCGCAGCCTGGTCGGGATAGTTGCTCTGGAAGTCCGTATACAGCCAGTTGCCGCCCGCCACGAACGCAGTCTTGCCTTCCGCAAGCGCTTGCTCCGCCATCGCCATCGTCGCCGACAGCATATCGTCGTTCATGTACCCTTTGGTCTTGAAGTCCAGCACGCGCTTGAACATATCCACGAGCGCCGGCGAATCTTGAAGCTGGAGCTTGTTCGTGTAGACGCCTTCGGCGAAAGACGCCTCCTTGATCGGTACGTATTGGGAGCCGATATATACGAGAATTTGCGCCGTCCAGCCGTCTTTGTTCGGAAGGTAGAGCGGCGTGATGCCCAGCTTCTTGACCGCCTCGAGCGCCGCGACGAATTCTCCGTACGTTTTGAGGGGGAAGCTTCACGCCCGCTTGCTCGAGCACTTTTTTTGTTGTACATCATGCCCTGGAAGTCCGCGCTGCCGAATGGCGCCGCATAGACGTTGTCGTCGCCGGCGATCATCACGCCGGTTCTTGGACCGGAGGATTTGTCGACGCGTTCGACCCAGGGACCGGTCAGAGGCGCGATCTGACCGGGGCCGAAGTCGCTGATCGACGTATTGAAGGCGAACACGTCGGGCACGTCGCTGGTCGCCAGCTTCGCTTTGAGAATGTTCATGAACTGGTCGTCCGGATAAATTTGCGGCTCGATCTTGTTGCCGGTCTCTTCTTCGTACATCTTGATCGCCGTTTTCAGGTTGTCATAATTCCACCAGGTGTTAAACGTCGCGAAAGTCAGCGTAACGGGCTTTTGGTTGTCGGAGGGCGATTCGGCCGCGGCCGTCCCCGAGGCCGTCGCGGTCGCCGTGTCCAGGGCCGACGGGCTCGACGAATGGTTTCCGTCGTTCCCGTTGCCGCAAGCGGAAAGGACGGGCAAAAGCGACAAGCAAAGCGTGCCGATGGCGGCGGTGCGCTTGATCCATTTCTTCAATTTCTGTTCCCCCCTAGCCGTATTTGTCGTTGCTTCATCAGTATAGGGCGAACGGATCGGCGTCAAAATGGACGAATGCTAATCGGAAGGATGGATTATTCGAAGGCGGCCCGATCGCCTTTGGTATGCGTCTCTCTGTACTCTGAAGGACTTGCGCCGGTCACCGATTTGAAAAGCCTGCTCAAATAATACGGGTCGTCGTACCCTACCGCGTCGGCGATATCCTTCAAGGGAATGGGCGGCTTGATCGCCAGCAGCTCCTTGGCCTTGCCGATTCGGAGCTGAATGATTCGCTCCAGCGGCGTCATGCCCTTCTGCTTCTTGTAAAGACTGCCCAGATAAGGCGCCACCACGCCGAAATGATCCGCGATCGACTGGACGGACAGCCGTTCGGCGAAGCGCTCCCGGATATAGCGGTCCGCCTGATCGGCGAGCGTAAGCGCGCGGCTTCCCTCGGAGGCCCCTCCGCCCCAAGCCTTGAACATCTCTTCAAGAAGGAAGGTCAGCCCCTCCTTCACGGCCTTGTAGGAGACGGCGTTGCTGATCAGCTCGTCGATCTCCAGATCCAGATCGATTCTGCGGCTTTCGGGGACGACGGCGCTCGCCGCCTGCGCTTGACCGGCAAGCCGTTTGAGCAGATTTTCAAGCAGCAGCTGCGGGGCGTCGTTCTCCCGGTAAACGTTCAAAAGACGGTAAACCTCCTGCAAGTAGGGCTCCTTCTTGCGATTGTCCAGGAAAAAGCCGAGCCTGCTCTCCGTCTTGGCGTCCAGGTGCAGGTTCTGCCCCGAAGCTTCGGATCGGCGAAGCGCTTCCGCTTCCGTATCCGAATCCGGCAGGATAAGTCCGGACTTGCCGAACACGACGCGCTTCTTGAGGACGATCTTCGCCATCTGCAGCAAAAACGGCAGGTCCGACAAGGCCTCCATCGCCCGGCTGGCCGTAACGGTCACGGGAAAGTTCCCGTCCAGCAGCCGTTCGTATATCGCGGCATACGAAGTCGCGTACGATTCGAGCGCCTGGCGAGAAGCCAGGACGACCAGCTTTTCGTTCCCGTGGTTAAACGGGTATATCCAGTAGTCTTCGCCGTCTCCGATCGATTCGCCGACGATCCGGTCCAGATCCGTCCGCAGCCAATAATCTTTGGCGGGCGTGAACCAGTCGCAGCTGAACGTGCATACGGAGCCCGGGCAGATCAGCAGCATGCCGTAAGATGCATACGGCGCGAACGCCGCCTGCAGCTTCGCTTGCGGGAGCTGGTCGTGGACGTCGCTCTCGACGAGCGATTCGAGCATAGCGCGGCGCTCCTCTTCGCGGACGCGGTTCAAATCGCCGTGCATCTTTTCCAGAAGCTGCTTCAAGGACGCATCGGATAACGGCTTCAGCAAATAATCCTCCACTTGATGCCGAAGGGCGCGCTTGGCATATTCAAAGTCCTGATATCCGCTAAGCAGCACGATCTTCGCTGCATTCCCGCGAGCCCTGAGCGCCTCGATCAGGCTTAGCCCGTCCATTTTCGGCATGCGAATGTCCGTGAAGACGACATCCGGATTCGACTGCGCGATCACTTCGAGCGCCGCCGTTCCGTTCATGGCCTCGCCCGCGATCCGGAAGCCGCTATGGGCGTCCCGGATGCTCCTGACGATGCTGCGAAGCAGCAGCGGTTCATCTTCCACGACGACGATTTTATACATCAGCTCCACGCTCCTTGCCTTCTGTACGTACGATGGTGCCGCCGATCTTTACTGTCGCTCCCTGACTGTTGTTCGAGATCTCGAATACGGCATCTTGCCCGTACAGCATTTTTAATCGGATATAGACGTTGCTGACCGTCATGCCGCCGATCTCGAGCTGGTTGCTGAAGTCGTGGTTCGACAGGTTGGTATCGTGCTTCCGGAATTGCTCCTCGATCCGCCGAAGGGCGGACGGGGAAAATCCGCCTCCGTTGTCCTTGATTTCAAGCGCCCATGTCCGCTCCGTACGCGTTCCCGTTATGGCGACGCAATACGGCGGGGTCGCATTCGCGAATCCGTGCGAAAAAGCGTTTTCAACGAGCGGCTGCAAAATCAGCTTGGGTACGCGAATGCCGGCCAAGCTGTCGTCCAAATCGAACTTCGCTTCGATGAAGTCCTCGTAGCGAAGCTTCATCATGCGGATGTAGTTAACCGCATGCCCCCATTCGTCGGCGATATCGACGGAGGACTGCTTGTGCGAGGCCGTATAGCGCAGCATCCGGGAGAGACAATCGCACATCTCGACGACGACGGGCGCGTCCGCTTCCCGGGCGACGGAGCTGATCGCCATGAGCGAATTGAACAGGAAGTGAGGATCCATCTGCGATTGCAGCGCTTCAAAGTGAGCCTCCAGTTCCCTGGACCTCGCTTCGAGCATTTGATCGATCGAGTCGCGCATTTTCAGTACCGTCTTATTGAACGCGCGATTCAACAAGATGATTTCGTTCTGGGAGCCTTGAACGTTCAATTCGAGCGACGGCGATTGAAGGGAAACGGACGCCAGCGACTTCCTTAACGTTCGGATCGGCGCCGTTAACGAATTCGTAATCAAATAAATGACGATTAACGTAAACAAAAATAGGAGTACGCCCGCGGA
Organism: Cohnella rhizosphaerae; assembly: GCF_029525575.1. Lineage (GTDB taxonomy): Bacteria > Bacillota > Bacilli > Paenibacillales > Paenibacillaceae > Cohnella > Cohnella rhizosphaerae. The sequence continues at coordinate 61,843 of NZ_JAPDIA010000009.1, read as the reverse complement.
TACGATGATCTGCTGGACGCGCTTGACCGGCTTCATGAGATCGGCGCCGGAGATCGAATGGACGAACGTCCATTGGGTCGCCGGAGATACGTAACGGTATTCCATCCTTTTTGGAGGCGTGCGGCCGATCGTTCTCGTCTGGCTTCGAGTAGGGGTAGACGATGCGGCCCTCGCCATCCCGGATCGTCAAGCGAGACCCCTCGGGCAAAGACTTCTTGACGATGCCGTCCAGCAGGGAGGAGGGCTGTTGAATTTCCAGAAAGCCGATTGTCGTCCCGCCCTTCAGATAGAGCAGTCTGCGCACGAACGAGATGACGCTGACGGGCTCCCGCTCCGTAGACCATAGATCCGCATGCGGGGGCAAAAACAGCTCGTTGCCGCCTTTTTCATTGAGCTGCTCGATCCAGGGCAACGTTCGAAGATCCGCTATCCACATGCCGTCCGTCCGGGGCGTTATGGAATAGTTCACGAACGTATGCTTTCCGTTGTAAACGGCGACCCTTCGCGGGATGTCCCGAATGCCGATGATCGACAGCATCGTATCCTTGAACTGCATGCGCTCCGGCAGGTTCAGATCGAAATAGTTGCTGTCGCTGTTCTGATAGGGCAATGTGTCGAGCAGCATATCCTGCACGTCGTTGCTGAAGAGGAACAATTGGGACAGATTGTTCATCCGGTCGAGCAGCGCGTCCGTTTGCGCGGAGATCGCCTTGACGGTCTGCTCCATCTCGGCCGTCTTGCTGTTCGTCAACGAATGACTGATATAAAAATAAACGGTCAGCACGATTCCGAGGATAAGCGTCGAGAAGAACAAAGAATACAAAATAAAAACTTTCCACGCAAACGTGAGTCGCATTTTCACCTTGTCTTCTCCCCTCGCGTCGATAACAATCTATTATTCACGATCTTTCCTCTCTCGGGAATGCAGAAATGCTAAAAACGAGGATGGATTTTTGCTAAATGTCGAAAAACGACTCTTTATGCCGAAACTTGTCTCCCTCAGTCTAAGCAATTCTTATAAAAACGAAAAGAGACCACCGTTAATGCGGCGATCTCTTTTCGTTGCACTATTTAATTGAATGAAGCAACGTCTTCAATCGCGGATTAAGCTCCAGCGCATTCAAGATGATTTGCAGCGCCTCTGCGCGCGTTGCACTGCTCCAGGGATCGAACGTTCCCTCCCCCTTTTGCCGCTGACGATGCCTGCTTGCGCTTCCGCTTTGATCTCGCCAGCTGCATAAGCGCCATTCAAATCCTTGAAGCTGCCCTTGGCTGTATCTTTCGCCACGTTATCCAGGTTTACGATGCGAGACAGCATCATGACCATTTCTTGACGTGTAATCGCGTTGTCCGGCCTGAACGAACCATCTTCATAGCCATTGATTACGCCTGCCGCGACAAGACGCTCAATCGCTTCTTTCGCCCAGCCATGACCGATATCCTTCAAGCTCACACGCGTATTGCTGCCGCCTTGGATGCCGAACACGCGATCCAGAATCACTGCGAACGCTGCGCGCGTGACGTTGCTATTCGGCCTGAGCGTCCCATCCTCGTAGCCTTTAATGACTTGCATTTTATAGAAAATAGCAATCGTCTTTTCCGCCCAGTGCCCTTGAATGTCGGCAAAATCAGCCGTTGCGTTCGCTTCCTTCGCTTCCGCGATTTTGGATTCAATCGTCTTTACCAAATCGGCTTCATCCACCATGCTGCTGTTGAATACATCTGCCGCAGGCTGTGGATTAGCAGGCGAATCGGGTGTCGTAGCAGGCTTCTCGGACGTTGACGTTGGCGTCGATGGATTGGTGCTGCCGGATGCCGTTCGCGGCGTTGCGCTCAATTCATTGGAAGCTGCGCTGATTCCGGAAGGATTAACGGCTTTTACGACAAAATAATACGTTGTCCCATTGGTTAATTCAGTGGCGTCATATGCGAGTCCGGTCACATTAGCTACCGCCTCCCCATAAATGCCGGGAACCGTCCCCTGATAAACGGCGTAGCTAACCGCCCCATACCCTGCACGCCAAGCCAGGCGCACGCGGCCGTCTCCTGCCGTAACAGCTTCCAGACTCGGCGCAACGGCTCCAGGCCAGGGGAGCGTCACCGTACGGCTCGTCATCTGCGGCAATCCCGTCGCATCGAAGGAGAGCTGCGCCCCCGTCACCTCGGCTGCGTTCGTTGCGCCAAGACCTGTAAATGCGACAACCCCCGAGTTCGCCGTCGCCGTTACCGTTCCCGTCAGCGTCCACGAGCCCGCATCCTTTTTCGACACCGTCACGACCGTGCCGCTGTCGCTCGTGCTCACGTTGCCGAAAGCATCGACAATCGCCACGACCGGCTGCTGCGCAAACGCGCCTCCGTTGCCGGCCGGAGCCGCAATGTCCGTGGTCAGCTCCATCGCAGCCGCGCTTCCCGCTTCTGGCGCGATGCTCACCGGATTCGCTGCCGGCGTCGCCACGCCCGCCACGCTAAAACCGATTGTTTGCGCAGCGGCCTTGTTCAACCTCAGGTTCGCTGTCGCGATGCCATTCGCGAACGTAACGCCGATCGTGTTCGGCCCTGTTGTCAAATCCGTCCCGTTAAAGCTGCCGTAAGAACCGTCGGGGGCCGCCGTATGACCGGAAATCGTCACATCGTGCGCCCCGTTAAACGTCGTATCCGTGTTCCCCAGCTCATCCTTAACCGTCAGCGTGACCGCATCGTCCGCACCGACCACGGGAGTCGCCGCAGCGACGGAAGCGATGACCGTTTTCGGTTCGTTCGTGATTTCTAATTTCTGGATTCTGTGATTGTCGAATTCGGACACGTACACGATCCCGTCACGATCTATCGCTATGCCGAGCGGACTGCTAAACTCGCCCAGGCCGCTGCCCGAGCCGCCGCCGCTCTTCTTCCACTCGCTCCATCCCCCCCGTAGCTGCCGTCAGCTTCTGGATGCGCTCGTTATTGGAATCGGCCACATAGACATTGCCGCTGTCGTCTACCGCCACGCTGTACGGTTCATCGAACTCGCCCAAGCCGCTGCCTGCGCCGCCGCCGCTCTTCTTCCACTCGCTCCACTCCCCCTGTCGCTGCCGTCAGCTTCTGGATGCGATGATTTCCCATGTCGGCCACATAGACATTCCCCCTCGCCGTCTACCTCTACGCCGGACGGATCGTTAAACTCGCCCAAGCCGCTGCCTGCGCCGCCTCCGCTCTTTTTCCACTCGCTCCACTCCCCGGTCGCTGCCGTCAGCTTCTGGATGCGATTGTTATTGGAATCGGCCACGTACACATTCCCGTTGCCGTCTACCGCTACGCCGCCGGGATAACCGAACTCTCCCAAGCCGCTGCCCGATCCGCCGCCGTTCTTCTTCCACTCGCTCCACGCGCCCGAGGCCACATCCAACTTCTGAATGCGGTGGTTATATGGATCTGCAACGTACATATTTCCGCTGCTGTCTACCTCAACATCCGTCGGCGAGTCAAACTCTCCCAAGCCGCTGCCCTGATCCGCCGCCGTTCTTCTTCCACTCGCTCCACGCGCCCGAGGCGACATCCAGCTTCTGAATGCGGTGGTTATCGAAATCGGCTACATATAGATTGCTCAGGTTGTCTACCGCCACGCCGACCGGATAACTAAACTCGCCCAAGCCGGAGCCGGCAACCGCTCCCCCGATACCCATATTGGCTCCAAAGTTCCGTAGCTGCCGTCCACTTCTGGATGCGGTGATTTCCGGCATCGGCCACATAGACATTCCCGCTGCTGTCCAGCGCCACGCCTCTTGGCTTATTAAATTGTTCCAGATCGCTGCCCGATCCGCCGCCGCTCTTCTTCCACTCGCTCCACACGCCCGAGGCGACATCCAACTTCTGAATGCGGTGATTTTTAGAATCGGCCACATACCATACATTCCCGCCGCTGTCTACCGCTACGTCGGACGGTTGGTTGAATTCGCCTAATCCGCTGCCCGTTCCGCTGCCCGTTCCGCCGCCGCTTTTCTTCCACTCGCTCCACGCGCCTGTAGAGATCGTGAGCTTTTGGATGCGGTTATTTTTAGAATCGGCCACGTACACATTCCCATCGCCGTCCACCGCCACGCCAGTGGGCTCATTAAACTCCCCCTAGGTCGCCGCCCGTCCCGCCGCCGCTTTTCTTCCACTCGCTCCATACGCCCGATACGGCATCCAGCTTCTGGATGCGATGATTTTTAGAATCGGCCACATACAAATTCCCGTCGCCATCTATCGCTACGCCGCGGGGATAACTAAACTCGCCCAAGCCGCTGCCCGATCCGCCGCCGCTCTTCTTCCACTCGCTCCATACCCCCCGTAGCTGCCGTGAGCTTCTGAATGCGGTGGTTATAATAGTCCGCCACATATACATTTCCGACGCTGTCTACCGCCACGCCGCTAGGGTTGGCAAACTCCCCCCGGTCCGCTGCCTGAGCCGCCGCCATCCTTCTTCCACTCGCTCCATACGCCTGTCGCCGCGGTCAGCTTCTGGATGCGATGGTTTTCAAAATCGGCCACGTATAGATTCCCGCCGCTGTCTACCGTTACGCTGTACGGATTAGCAAATGCTCCGAGATATTTATTGCTTCCTTGACCGATCTTGGCATATTGACTCCATTGATCCGCGGCTTGCGCCGGAAAAGCAAATAATGAGATAGAGAGCATAAAAATCAAAATGCCTGATACCCACCGTTTTCCGGCGAAATAAAACGTACTCCTCTGATTCATCGCTTTTACGCTCCTCTTCCTTGTCGCTTACATCCCTCCCTGCATACTACAAGATCATTCTCTCAAAATTCTCAAATGGCGAAACGGCAGTTCGACAAAAATCGGCCACGGCAGCATTCGCCGTGGCCGATCTCGCCTACTGTATCGACGCGGTTTGATTCAGCTCAATGGTATTACAGATTCTGTTGCGTAATGTAGAGCGACATGACCGTCTCCCCCCATGCTATCCATTATGCCGGAGGAGTCAAGCCCGTCGTGATCGCGATGCGGTTCCAGCCGTTGATCGTGATGATGGCTATCAGCAGCTCGCTGATCTCCTGCTCGCTGAAGTGGCGGGCCGCATCTTCGTACACGTCGTCCGGAACGTGATTGGATGCGACCAGGGTGACGGCCTCCGTCAACGCCAGCGCCGCGCGCTCCTGCGGAGTGAAGTAAGACGTTTCGCGCCAAGCGTTAAGCGTGTAGATGCGAACCTCCGATTCCCCCAGCTTTCGGGCGTCGGTTGCATGAATTTGGAGACAGAAGGCGCATCTATTGAGTTGCGAAGCGCGTATTTTTACAAGCTCCTTCAGTTTTTTGTCGAGACTTGCGCCATCCAGAAATTTTTCGAGTCCGACCATCGCCGTGAAAGCCGCAGGGTTAACCTCTTTCAACAACATTCTGGGTTCCATTGCCAATCACCCCTTAAATAGTTGTGCCGACCTGCTTGCATCGACATTCGCTATCTAAGACCAAGCGGCGAATCGGTTTGTGACACCCTCAAGCTTGTCAGGGTTCAAAATAATAAAAATGCGCGAGATCCGCTTTTCCGCATCCCAACCGAACACCATGACCATGGCCGGCTGGCCATTTTGGGTAACGATAAAACCGGGTTGGCCGCTCACGTCGACCGGCAAGAACGAATCGCCCATCGTACCTTTGCGCGCGTTGCCGATAAAGAATGCCGCGATGCGCTCGCTGCCCTCGATCGGATTGATCGCCGCGCGAGTCTTGTCGCCGCCATCGGTTACGAGTACGGCGTCATGCGCCAGCATGTCCACGAGCGCGGACGAATTTCCGGTCTCGGCCGCCTGTATGAACGCTTTGGCGATCGCCCATGCTTGTTCCTCGTTGCGCCGCATGGGATCGATCGCTTCCGCGCCGCCGCCTTCTCCCGCCAAGCCTTGCAGCTTTTCCTTTGCCCGACTGAAAATTTTGCGGCAATTCGCTTCCGACTTTTGCACGACGTCCGCGATTTCCCCATAGTCGAAGTCGAGCGTCTCGCGAAGCAGGAAGACCGCGCGCTCGACGGCAGTCAGCCTCTCCAGCATGACGAGCATCACATACGTGATGTTCTCTTGCCGCTCGATGTAATGGGCAGGATTTCCGTTTTTTCCGGTTGCGGATCCGAGCGCGGCGGGCGCACCGTCGACCCCGCCATCGGAAATGGCAGGCTCCGGGAGCCACTGCCCGACATAGAACTCGCGGCGTTTGCGAGCGGATTGCTTCAGTTTCAGGCTTCTGTTGGTGACCATTCGAACCAAATAAGCTTTTTCGTGCGTAATGCTGCCGCGATCCACAGTCATTGCATAATCGGCCAGCGCATCCTGCACGATGTCTTCCGCTTCGCTTAAGGAACCGAGCATCCGGTAGGCGAGCGTCATCAGCAGAGGACGGTACGATTCAACCGCCGACATATCCAACATTCCTTGCAACTCCTTATCTCAATCGAATCTATTAAATTTCGAATGATAGGTTTTCATGTCCCGTTATTATACTGCTTCTTTCCATTATTCTGCTAAACCTTATCGAATTCCATACAGCTCTTCATACGATTTATTTGTTATTTTCCATTTAGTTTAGCGCTTGCCGCATCTTATGTCACAAATGCGATAACAAATGGGTCTTAAATACAAACAGTAAAGGAGGCAGTAACAAATGAAGATTTTAGTTGCTGGAGCAAGCGGCGTCATCGGGAGGGCACTCATTCCGATGCTCGTACAAAAGGGACATGAAGTGATTGGGCTCATACGCAATCCGGAGCATGCAGAAAGCTTAAAAAAAAGTCGGAGCTTCATTCGTCCAGGCGGATGTATACGATCGCAAGAATCTGTTCAGCGTACTTGCCGAAACATCCCCGGAGGTGGTCATTCACCAACTGACTTCGCTGCAGGCTTTGGATCCGGAAGCCAATGCAAAAATTCGCGTGGAAGGAACGAGAAACTTAGTGGATGCTTCGCTCGCCGCCGGCGTTCGCCGGATGATCGCGCAAAGCATCACAATGACCTATGCGCCCGGAGAAGGGCCGGCAACGGAGGATTGTCCACTGGACTTCGAGGCTCCGGAACCGCAACTAACAAGCGTACATGGCGTTCATGCGCTGGAAACCGCCGCTGCGGAAATGCCGGAGCATGTCATACTCAGATACGGCGTGCTGTACGGCGAAGGGACCTGGTACGCTTCGAACGGCTTGTTCGCAGAGCAAGTTCGAATGGGGAAATTGCCCGCTACTGACGGCGTCGCTTCTTTTGTTCATACAGAAGATGCCGCACTTGCTGCTGTTTTGGCACTGGAATGGCCCACAGGCACGTATAACATTGTGGACAGCGATCCGGCAGCGGGTACCGAATGGGTGCCTGTGTATGCGAAAGCCCTTAACGCTCCCGAACCCAACACATTGCCAGGAAGCGGGCGAGCAGAACGCGGAGCGCTTAATACAAAGGCACTTCGGAATGGTTGGCGTCCGCGGTTCGCTTCATGGCGCGATGGTTTCCCTCAGACGCTTCATGAAGCGGCATCCGCAGAATAAACAATTGAACATGTTCAAAAAAAGCGGAGATTTTTGATCTCCGCTTTTTTTTCAAATGATTACCGTTCGCTTAACCCTATCCGCTCGTTAATCCCAGAAATAAATGCGAGGCGTCCCGTACAAGCTTGGGAATGCGTTGGCCTTACCGCTTTTGATATATTCGTACGGTCCCCATTTGGACTGGATCTGCGTCGGATTGCCGCTGGCGTCCCATGCCGTCACCTTGGCAAAGTGGAAGCCGCCGTAATAGATCGCATCGGGATAAGGCGCCGGCGTCATCGAATAGGAGGTGAACACGGTGCCCGCTCTGCCGCTGTAGATACCCTGCCTTAGCATAAAGTCGATAATGTAAGAATCCGGCTGCAGCGGCTCGACGACCGACCATTGATTGACGATATACTCGTAGCACATCTGCTCGTTGTTGGCAGGACCGAGGAAGCTATGGTCGTAAGGCGTGTTATAGTACCAGGTAGCGTCTGCGTTCTCGTAAAAGCTTCTCGTCTCGTACGTAACATAGAACGTAATCTCCTTCGATACCGTTGCGCCTCCGTACGTGGCCGTGATGCGCAGCTTGGGCATCGTCATGGCGCTGCCGCTTCCGACCGGAAAATGCGTGTTAAACGTGTGCGTCAGCTCGTAGCGGGTGCCCGTAATATTAGACAATGTCCCGAGCGTGGTCGTGTCGCCGCTTCCGTTCACGGCGGTCGCGGTCACGGAGGTCGGCGAACCCGTCACAAATGCGACGATGGTGTGCGTGCTTCCCTTGAGCAGGTAGGCGTTCGGAGACGGAGAGCCGATATCGACCAGTCCCGGACTCTGGGCGTTGATCTGCAAGTTCCAGGACGAAGGCGCCGGGTAGCCGACGGGAAACGTATGAATTTCATAGGTGCCGTCCAGTTGAATGTCGTACGTATTGCCGCTTGAGATATTGGCCGGCGAAGCGATCACGTTGCCCGTCGCAAGACTCTTGATGGCGACCATAATCCCGCTGCTGCCGGAGGAGAAGCGAAACGCATAGTTATCGAAGGTTGCGGTGACCTTCCGTCCCCCGGGGAAAAGATCGCTATCGGGGTAAAACGAGTCCATCGACATCGACGCGGACGTGGACGTATAACCGTTAACCGTGATTTGTCCCGGCGTCGCCGACGTCTGCGAGGGGAACAGAAGCGCCGCGAAAAGCGTGAATAACATGGAAAGAACTAGCACCGGTTTGTTCAGAAGCCCGACCGTACGAATCATTAAAATTCCTCCTGTTCATAAGTAATCTACCGGTACTCGATAACAGTACGATGAAACGAAAAAAGGTTTTCTCGCCTCAACACTGTTGGCAGCATCCATTGTTTTTTCAGCTACAGTGTCAGCAGATTATTGGGCATTCCTTCCTTTGGTATTTGTTTCTGGTTTAGCGTATTCTTTCTTCTTGAATCATTCAATAATCTTTAGAGGACAATTTGGTACTGCGAATGAATGAACGCCTTTTATGTCGTTTGCGAATGGCCTTCACCTTGTCCCCTATGCTCATCACATTAGCCCCCCTTTAAACAAAAGTAAGGCCGTCCCTATGCAGCAGGACGGCCCATGATTTATATAACATAACTTTTTGTAATTTTATCGGTCTGAACAAAACTTAATGTCCAAAACAACACTTTATTGTAATGAATCAATTTTATAACTGAACTTGCTGTTTATTACTCCACCGTCACGCTCTTCGCCAAATTCCGCGGCTTATCCACGTCATGCCCCAACGCCAGCGAAGCGTAGTACGACAGCAGCTGCAGCGGAATGACCGACAGGGCCGGCGTGAGCAGCGGCAGCGTGCGCGGGATGGCGAATTGGCGATCGACGGACTTCGCCGACTCCGCTTCGTGGCCTTCGTTGACGAGGCCGAGCACCTCGGCGCCGCGCGCCTTCACTTCCTTAATATTGCTAACGGTCTTCTCGAACAGGTCCTCCTGCGTGAGCAGCGCGATGACGGGCACGCCGTCCTCGATCAGCGCGAGCGTACCGTGCTTGAGTTCGCCCGCAGCATAAGCTTCGGAGTGAATGTACGAGATCTCCTTCAGCTTGAGCGAGCCTTCAAGCGCGACGGCGTAGTCGATGCCGCGGCCGATGAAGAACAGGCTGCTCGACTTCGCGATCGATTCGGCGATGCCTTTGACTGTATCAGCCTGGGCAAGGATGCGCTCGACCTGCTCCGGCAGCGCGTCCATCGCCGCCAGGATGTGCGCGATCTCCGCCTCTTCCTGCGTCCCCAGCGTCTGTGCCATGTACAGCCCGAGCAGGAAAAACGCGACCAGCATCGTGGAGTACGCCTTGGTCGATGCGACGGCGATCTCCGGACCCGCCAGCGTGATGATGACGTCATCCGCTTCGCGCGCGACCGAGCTGCCGACGACGTTGGTGATCGCCAGCACGCGGGCGCCGCAGCGCTTGGCTTCGCGCAGCGCGGCCAGCGTGTCGGCCGTCTCGCCCGATTGGCTCACGACGATGACGAGCGTATCCTTCGTGATGATCGGCGAGCGATAGCGATACTCCGACGCTACGTCGACCTCGACCGGAATGCGCGCCAGGCGCTCGATGACCGTCTTGCCGACCATGCCGGCATGCATCGCCGTGCCGCACGCGACGATGTGCACGCGGCTCACGGCGCGCAGCTGCTCGGCCGTGATCGACAGCTCGGGCAGGACGACCGAGCGTCCGTCCTCGCTGACGCGTCCGCGCATCGTGTCGCGGTACGCGCGCGGCTGCTCGTAGATCTCCTTCAGCATGAAGTGATCGTAGCCGCCTTTTTCCGCCGTCATCAGATCCCAGTTCACGCGGAAAACTTCCTTCGCGACCGGGCTGCCCTCGACCGTCAGCAGCTCGACGCCGTCGCGCGTCAGCACCGCCATCTCGCCATCCTCGAGAATGTAGATGTCGCGCGTATACTCGAGGATCGCCGGAATATCCGAAGCGATGAACTTCTCGCCTTCGCCGACGCCGATGATGAGCGGGCTCGCATAACGAACGGCTACGAGACGGTCCGGCTCGTGCTCGGTCAGCACGCCCAGCGCGAATGCGCCGCGCATCTTGCGGACGGCCTTTTGCACGGCCTTCACGATATCGCCTTCGTATTCGACGGCGATCAGATGCGAGATGACCTCCGTGTCCGTCTCGGACAGGAAGCGATGACCCGCGAGCATGAGCTCTTCCTTCAACTCGAGATAATTCTCGATGATGCCGTTATGCACGACGGAGAATTTGAGCGAGTTGTCCGTATGCGGATGCGAATTGGCATCCGACGGCTTGCCGTGGGTCGCCCAGCGCGTGTGCCCGATGCCGATCGTACCGCGCAGCGGATCGCCCGTCAGCCGATTTTCAAGATTAACCAGACGTCCGACGGCCTTCGTCACTTCAAGACCGCGCGCCGTCTGAACGGCGATGCCCGCAGAGTCGTAACCGCGGTATTCCAGCTTCTTGAGCCCTTCGATCAGAATGGGCTGAGACTCTCTAAATCCGATATATCCGACAATTCCGCACATTGCTATATGCCTCCGCTTCGGTCAACGTCCGATGGACGCGCCGGAGCCGGTCAGGCTGCCGCACGCCTATAGCAGACCGCGGACAACCAGGGGTACGCATGCAGATCCGCGATGCCAAGTCGGGCCCGGACGCCTCGCAGGCGTCCCGCCGGCCGCAGCCTTGCGCAGGATGAGCATTACCCGATATCCACGACATGTCGAGGCCCCCCGTGCTCCGGTTCGCCGGACATTCCGCTATAGTATGATTCCGATTCATTCATCTTATCGTGCCGGCGTATTGTGCGCCCGGTTGCCCTGAGCGATTTGTCTTCCGGCTGACGGCCCCGATTGGGCCGGGAGGTCCCCGCCGATCATCCGAACACCTCCACCTCGTCAACTCGCCGCGCGCCGGCGGCAAGTTCTGGCGCTTATGAAGCCAATGTAACCTCGACCCTGCCTTTCCTTCTTGAATGGCGTCCTTACTTATTACCCGCGGCTTGCGCCGATAATCTAACTCATCATATTCGTTTTGAAAATTCGGTGCAACCTTTATCCGCAACTTTCCGCCAAATGACCGTATTGCCCAGGAAATGACACCGCCCGGCATCGTCGACACCGGGCGCGCCAGCTTGCTGTCAATTAGACGAGCTCCGCGCGAATGACGTCGGCGATCGCTTCGACATGTCCTTCGATCTCCGCTTTGTCCGGCCCTTCGGCCATGACGCGGATAAGCGATTCCGTGCCGGACGGCCGCACCAGGATGCGCCCATTGTCGCCCAGCGCCGACTCCGCCGTCGCGACGGCGTCCGCGATCGCCGCATTGCCTTCATACTTCGACTTGTCCGCGACGCGAACGTTGACGAGTACTTGCGGATATTTGCTCATTACTTGCTTGAGATCGCCAAGCTTCTTGCCGGCGGCGACGATCGTGTCGACGAGCTGCAGCCCGGTCAGGATGCCGTCTCCCGTCGTATTGTGATCGAGGAAAATGACATGGCCGGACTGTTCGCCGCCCAAATTGAAGCCCCCGCGGACCATCTCTTCCATCACGTAGCGGTCGCCGACCGCCGTCTTAGCCGTCTTCAGGCCCAATCGGTCCGCGGCTTTGAAAAATCCGATGTTCGCCATGACCGTCGTCACGACCGTGTCGTGCTTCAGCCTTCCCCGGCCGCGCATCGCTTCGCCGCAGATGAGCAGAATATAGTCGCCGTCCACTTCTTCCCCGTTCTCGTCGATGGCGATGAGCCGATCCGCGTCGCCGTCGAACGCGAGGCCCAGATCGGCGCCGGCTTCCCGCACCTTGGCGGCCAGCTTCTCCGGATGCGTCGATCCGACGCCTTCGTTGATGTTCAGGCCGTTAGGCTGCGCGCCGATCGTCACGACCTCCGCGCCCAGCTCGCGGAAGATCGTCGGCGCGAGCTCGTAGGCGGCGCCGTGCGCGCAGTCCAGCACGATCTTCAATCCGGCGAACGAATGCTTCACCGTCAGCTTCAAATAATCGACGTACATCCGCTTCAGCGCCAAATCCGTCGTTACCGTGCCCAGGTCCTTGCCGACCGGCCGCGGCAGCGTATCTTCTTCGGCGTCGAGCAGGCGCTCGATCTCCGCTTCCTTCTCGTCGAGCAGCTTGAAGCCGTCGCCGCCAAAAAACTTAATGCCGTTATCCTGCACCGGATTGTGCGACGCCGAGATCATGACGCCCGCGTCCGCGCCGAGCGTGCGCGTCAAATACGCGACCGCCGGCGTGCTCACGACGCCGAGCCGAATGACGTCCGCGCCGATCGACAGCAATCCCGCCGCAAGCGCATTTTCCAGCATCGCCCCCGATACGCGCGTATCGAGACCGATAATGACCTTCGGGCGCTGCGCGCCACCCGCCAGTACGTAGCCGCCGCAGCGGCCGATCTTATATGCAAGCTCGGCGGTGAGCTCCAAGTTGGCTACGCCCCGAACGCCGTCCGTTCCGAAATATTTCCCCATGCTCCTCTTGACCCCTTCATTCCCAATTCATGTTCCCGACGAAATGCAGTTCGTACCCCCCGATACTGCCTAAGCGCCGTCCGTCGGCGATGGCGCCGACGACGGCGTGACGCTCGGCGTCGGCCCCTGGGACGGGCTTGGCGTCGGCGATTCCCCCCTCGGTCCCGCCCGCGCCTGCCGTGTCCGTCCCCGTCGACTCGCCGCCCTCCGGCTCGGTCATGCCGCCCGAGGCGGCCTCGTCCGTCGTCGACGCGCCAGGCGTAGGCGTCGGCTCCGTGCCGATGTTCGTAATCTCGACTTCGATCGATGTGTTGCCTCCGCTCTGATCCACGAATCGCGGCGAATTCACGTTCAGCGGAATCGTGTACGTGCCGGGACCGCGTCCGCTAAGGTCGGCCTCGACGCTGACATCGCCCGGCTGCAGCTTGTCGAGCACGGCCGGGGCGCCTTTGAACGTAATGTCCGCCTGACCGTTCGCCGGCTTCGTGATCTGCATCTTGAGGCCGTTGCCGAGCCCCTTAACCGTTATCGGCAGGCCCTGGATCGTCCGCGTCTGCGTCAGCACGACCTGGACATCGACGGTGATCGCCGCCGGGGATACTTCCGTTACCGCATCGGACTTGCTCAGCGCGATATCGACTTTGCCCGACTTGGTCACCTCGGACAGGTTGAGATCCGTTTCGATGAAGTCGATCTTGTCCAGCTCCGCCTGCGGTCCGTAGATCGTCGCCTGCTCCGCGCTCGGGGTCAGATTCGCGACGCTGAGGCCCGCTGGCAATTGACCGATCAGCTTGAGCTGGATCGGCACCTGCTTGAACGGATTGGTGATCGGCACTTCGACCTCGAGCACGGCAGGATCGACCTCCGCGCCCGGAATCTCCTGTCCGGAGCCGTCGTAGGCAATCAGCTTCACGCTCTTGTCCTTGAGCGTCTTGTCCGCGCCATCGATGGAGATCGAGCCGCCGACGTGATCGACGCGATCCATCTCGCTCGCCGGTAGCGTCACATGGACCCGGTTCGTCGGACGCAGCACGGGCGCTCCCGCCTTGTAGCCTTCCTTCGGCGTTCCCTTCGTCGTCACTTGAACCTCGAATTCCTTGGTCTGCAGCTCCTCCAGCTCGACCGTCACGGTCGAGGGTTCGACCTGGATCGTCTGAATGCTTCTGGGCAGATCCGTTCTTAGCGTTATCGTATGCGTGCCGGCCTTGACTGTGCTTAGATCGGCCTCCACGATATATCCGCCGTCCGAACGCGCGGCGAGCAGGTCGCTCGGCGTCCCCCCGCACGATCAGCTTGACCTTTGTCGGGTCCATGCTTTTCAGCACATAGCTCTGCTCGTCCAGTCCGCGCACCTGCACCTTCACGTCGGTAAACGTGCGCGTCTCGATAAGCGAAGCGACGTTGTTCGGCGTCGAATCGGGATTAAAGTGAACGACCGCCCACAGCAGGATGCCGAGCGCCAGCGAGATGAGCCGTACGGCGTTGGGATGGCTGAGCCACTTATCCATGGCCGTCACCGCCTTTCCGCCGCCAGAACTTCCAAGTGATGTTCCAGCTCCGGCCGGTCTTCTTCGCGTTCGTCTGGCGAAGCTCGTCGAACAGCTTGGAGATCAGCGACTCCTCCTTGATGTCCCGCACGATCTGTCCGTTCAGCGCGAGCGATACGTGCCCCGTCTCCTCGGAGACGACGACCGAGATGGCGTCGCATACCTCGCTGATGCCGATGGCGGCGCGGTGACGGGTGCCCAGCTCCTTCGAGATGAACGGATTTTCCGACAGCGGCAAATAGCAGCCCGCCGCCATGATCTCGCCGCCGCTCACGATGACGGCGCCGTCGTGCAGCGGCGTGTTGGGAATAAAAATATTGATGAGCAGCTCCGAGCTGATCGCGGACTTCATCTTGATCCCGGTCTCGATGTAGTCGCCGAGGCCCGTGCGCCGCTCGAAGACGATCAAGGCGCCGATCTTGCGTCTCGCGAGGTATTGAACGGCCTTAATGACCTCGTTGATCGGATGGCTGATATCATGCTCCTCCAGGGAGGAACGGCTGAACAACGTGCCGCGGCCGAGCTGCTCGAGGGCTCTGCGAAGCTCCGGCTGGAAGATGATCAGAATGGTCATGATCCCGAACGGGAACAGCTGATTCATCACCCATTTGAGCGTATACAGATTCAGCCACGTGCTGAGCGCCCAGGTGAGCACGAGCAACAGGATGCCTTTAAGAAGCTGCACGGCCTTCGTGCCGCGCACCAGCAGGATCATGCGGTATATAAGATAGCTGACGATGAGGATGTCGGCGGCGTCCTTGACGGCGCCCCACACCGTTAAGTTCTCGAAATAATCCAAGACGCACCCCCCGTCTGGCGTCTCGATCGGGTTTCCCGAATCTTGTCAGATTGCGCTTAGGATATGTACCTATTGTTTTCTATAAACGAACTTCTAAATCCTGTTTAGAATACAAAAAAACCTCCCCCGATGTCCAGGGAGGCCGCCTTGTCTGGCCGCCGGACGGCGGCCGTCAAGTTCCGTAAGCCACCGTGTCGAACCAGGTCGTCACCTTGTACCAAGCCCAGTCGAGCGCCCGGTCCACGGTCTTCACCTTGCCGGCGATATGCGCGGTCGACGCGAGCGTCACGTTGCCGTCGATGACGGTCAGGTTGCCCTCGACTTCGCCGAGCACCTCGGCTTCGCCGTTCTTGATCGTCAGGTCGCCTTCGACCTTCTGCCCGGCGGGCACGATCACCTTGTTGCCCTCGATCACGACGTGCGACAGGTCTCCGCTCAGGCTGAGCTGATCGTCCTGATTCCACATCGCGACGAAGCTGGACAGCATGACGACCAGGAAGATCGCCGCCGCCGATGCCGCCGGATGCCGTTGCACCCACGAGGTCCACACCTTCGGGCTCCGCTTCTTGGGCAGCGCGCCCATGATGGCGTCGGTCAGATGGGACGGCGCAGCCGGGACAGGCTGGGCATATATCAAAGCTTCCGTTCGCTCAAGCGCCCCGTAGCGCTCCTCGCAGGCCGGACATTCGCGAAGATGTTGCTGCAGCAGCACGGACTCCTCGCGGGGCAGATCCCCGTCGAGATAATCGTGCATACGCTTCACGGCATCGTTGCACTTCATGATAGCCATCCCTTTCTGCACAGGAGAACATAAAGCCTCCTTTGCGAATGCTTCTATACTGTACGTTCCCCGTCTTGGGACGGTTTCATCTTTGGCGGAAAAATGGGCCGATCCGTTAAAGCTTGTGCTCCAGCTTCTTGCGCATGAACTCGCGGCCCCGGTGGACGCGCGTCTTGATCGTCGTCACCGGCATATCCAGCACGTCCGAGATCTCCTGCAGCGACATGTCCTGCAAATAGCGCAGCACCATCACCGACTTGTACTTGACCGGCAGCGTGTCGATCGCGTCCCGGATGATGCGCTGCGTCTCCGACAAGATCAGCTCGCTCTCGGGCGTCCGGTCGTCGCTCGGCAGCATCGCGTATCCGTCGAGCCCCTCGTGGTCCGACGACTCGGCGTCCAGCGAGTAGACCGGACGGCGCTTGCGCAGCCGATCGATGCACAGATTCGTCGCGATCCGATAGATCCACGTCGAAAATTTCTGGTTTTCGTCGTAACGGTCCAGGTTGCGGTAAACGCGCAGGAAACACTCCTGCACAACGTCCTCCGCTTCCTGCCTGTTGCTCGTCATCCGGTAAGCCAGATGGTACAGCTTGTCCTTGTATAAATCCACGATCTCCGCGAACGCGCGCTGATCGCCCTTGCGGGCCAGCTTCGCGAGTCGCGTCTCAATTGGCTTCAACGTGTTAACCCTCACCTTCTTCGCCGGTCGCCCGGCGCTCGGCCCGTCTCGTCCGCTCGGCATCGCGATGCCCGCGGGCGGGACGCCCAGGCCCGGCCGGGTCGGGAAGACCCTTCGCATGAATGCGATCAAGAAAATGGTAATGCACCTGTATCAAAAAAAGCAAGACGCGGATGCTCGGGCTCCCTCTCCCCCTTCGCCTAATTTGTCGTCCTATGCGCCGCCCGACGCTCAGCCCTCGCTGTAATTTCCAAGACACTGATTTCCGTCCATTCCAAAAGACAATTACACGTTTTGGCGCATATTGAACGGACAGAGCAGCCGCTATTTTTCTTTCTACCGCGATTCGCGGCCCGCTCGCGGACTCAGCGGACGCTATCGCGCGGTTGGCGGCCTTTTTTTGACGCGGATCCGAGGAAGTAGCGTCCCCCCAGTCCGATAAGATCGCCCTCGGACTTATTTTTAAGAAAATAACGGCCCCGGGGTCCGCAAAGTCTCCCGAAATCTACCAGACTCCGCTCCGCCAAAATAAAGGACCCGGGCATTTGCCCGGGCCCGCCTATCCGATATAAACGCTTATCAGCCCGTGTTGCGGAGGCCGGCGGCGATGCCGTTGATCGTGAGCAGCACCTCGCGGAGCAGCTCCGTATCGTCCTCGCCCTCGTCCCTGCGCTGTCTGAGCTCGCTCAGCAGCTGAACCTGAAGGTAGCTGAGGGGATCGACGTACGGGTTGCGCAACCGGATCGACTCCTGAATGACCGGCACGTTGTCCAAAATCTCTTCCTGGCCGGTGATCTCCAGCAGGATGCGCTTGGTCAGGTCGTACTCCTCTTGAACGAGCGTGAATATCCGCGTACGGATCTCGTCGTCCTTGATCATGTCCGCGTATTGCCGCGCGATCAGCAGATCCGCCTTGGCCAGCGCCATCTGCAGGTTGTCGACGAGCGTCGCGAAGAACGAATATTCGCGGTACATCCGGCGCAGCGTCTCCAGCTTCGCAGGATCGCCGGCGACGTACTTCTCGAACGCGGTGCCCGCCGCATACCACGCAGGCAGCAGGTAGCGGCTCTGCGTCCAGGCGAATACCCAAGGGATCGCGCGCAGGTCCTCGAAGCGCTCGCTGTTCTTGCGCTTGGACGGACGGGAGCCGATGTTCAGCTCGCCGACCTCGGACAGCGGCGTCGACTCCTTGAAAAAGGTCATGAAGCCCGGATCGCGGAAAATCAGATCCTGGTACTTGGTCTGCGCCGTCTCCGAGATCGACGGAAGGATCTCCTCCCACTGCGCGTCGGCCGTCTGGTCAAGCGTCGGATGCTTCGCCAGGTACGCGGCCTTGACGAGCGCGCTGGTCGCCTGCTCGAGACTGCGGTACGCGATGCCTTCCATCGAATAGCGGGACGTCAGCACTTCGCCCTGCTCCGTGATCTTGATGCCCGCGCCGATCGTATGCGGCGGCTGGGCCAGAATGCTCCGGTTCAGCGGCATGCCGCCGCGACCGAGCGCGCCGCCGCGTCCGTGGAAGAACTTCAGCTTGACGCCGTAGTCGCCCGCCGTCTCGGTGATCTTGTTCAGCGCGACGCGCAGCTCCCAGTTCGCCGTGACCATGCCGCCGTCCTTGTTGCTGTCGGAGTAGCCGAGCATGATCTCGTGCATGTCGCCGCGCGCGGCGACCGCTTCGCGGTAGACCGGCAGGTCGAACAGCGTCTTCATGATCGCCGGCGCGGCGTGCAGGTCGTCGATCGTCTCGAAGAGCGGCGCCGACTGGATCGAGCTGACGAGCTTGCCCTCCGGCGTGCGGCGCACGAGGCCCGCTTCCTTGGCGAACACCATGACCTCAAGCAGGTCGCTCGCGCCGCGGGTCATGCTGATCAGGTACGTCGTGATGCAGCTCTCGCCGAATTCTTCCTGCGCGCGGTGGATCGTCCGGTATACCTCCAGGCACTCCTTGGCGCCTTCGCTGAGCGATGCCGTCGCGTGCAGCAGCGGCCGGGAATCCGACAGCAGCCCGTGCAGCAGCTCGATCTTCTCTTCCTCGCCCAGCTCGTTGTAGCGATCCGTGACGCCCGCCTTCGCCAGCACCTCGGTCATCGCGTTCTCGTGCTCCTGGGAGTGCTGACGCACGTCCAGCGCGGCCAGATAGAAGCCGAACAGCTCGACCTGGCGGATCAGCTTCTTCAGATACGTATCGGCGACGAAGTCCGCGTAATGATGGCGCAGGCTGCGGTCGATCAGCTGAAGGTCCGCGATGAACTCGGACACCTGATGATAGCGCTGCGACGTGCCCTTGAGTTTCTCCTCGCGCATGTTCTGCAGCTTCTGGATCATATAGGTGATCTTGATACGATAAGGTTCGTGGTCGTTGGTCCAGCGGTCCACCGTGCGAAGCTCGACCGCCTCGCGCTCCTGCTCGATCGATTCGAGCAGCTCCGGGTTCACCTTGACGATCGTCGTGCTGAAGCTCATCTTGCGCATGAGCGCCTTCAACAGCGTCTCGTACTTGTGGATAACGAGGTTGCGCTGCATGTTCAGCGTGCGCCAGGTGATGTCGGCCGTCACGGACGGGTTGCCGTCGCGGTCGCCGCCGATCCACGTACCGAAGCGGAGATAAGTCGGCACATGCCACTTCTGCTCCGGATAGTACTTGGCCAGGCAGCGCTCCAGCTCGTCGTAGACGTCGGGCAGCACGTTGAACAGCGTCTCGTGGAAAAAGTACATGCCGTTGCGCACTTCGTCGATGACCGTCGGCTTGCGGTCGCGGAGCTCGTCGGTCTGCCAGAGGGTGAGCACCTCGTTGCGCAGCTGCTCCCGCAGACGCTCGCGCTCGCGGTAGGTGAGCGACGGATTGTCGAGCTCCATCATCTCGTTGGCGATGCGCTTGTGCACGTCGAGCACGGCCCGGCGCATCGCTTCGGTCGGATGCGCGGTCATGACCAGCTCGAGCGAGATCCCGGACAGCAGCTCCTGAACCTCGTTCAGCGGCAAATTCTTGTTCTTCAGCTCCACGATCGCGCTCTCGATGGAGCCCGGCTGGACCGCTTCGCCCGCGGAACGTTCGTAATCGCGCTTGCGGCGGATGCGGTGGTTCTGCTCGGCGATATTGACGAGCTGGAAGTAGATCGCGAACGCGCGGATCACCAGGTGGCGAACCCCCGGCTCCAGCCCCGTAATCGTATTGACGAATTCCTCGTAAAGCTCGGGCACGAATTCGGCGCGCAGCGCCTTGCTCGTCTCCCGGATCTTCTCAACGTGGTCGAGCAGCTCGCGGCCGCCCTGGTGCACCAGCACTTCGCCCAAGATGTTGCCCAGGAACCGCACGTCCCGGCGCAGCAAATGGTTGGTCGAGGAGCGGCTTGCCGTGGCCATTTCTGTCATCCCATTCACCTCAAAATCATGACTTTCGACGCTAAACAATCTTCTAAACATCATACTACAAATGATCTATAAAATCTGCCCCTCGCGTCAGCGCCTTCGAAAATAATGTACCCGCATCGGGTTAGCCGGGAACCGGGACGCAGGGCCTTCGGCAAACTTTATTTTCCTTGCAGGTCGCGGCATCCCGCGCTCCGATGAACCGCGGAGACATGCGGACTCCCGCCGTCGGCAGCGTCGCAGCCCTGCAGCTATCCAGGAGAATGCCGCTGCGTGTAAAATATACCTGATTATGTACATACGGAGGTTATCGCTATGAATTCTTCTTCCTCATCCTCTTCCTCGAACTCGTCCGAGCCGAATCACGACGAGATCTACCGCAGCAGGGCGGCGGAGTACGAGAGGCTCATCTCCGCCCAGCCCTCGCTCGGCGCGCGCATCGACGCGATCCGTCCGCTCGCCGGGCTCGACGTCGTCGACCTCGGCGCGGGCAGCGGCCGCTTGACCGTGCCGATCGCCGCCATGGCCCGCACCGTGCTGGCGGTCGATCTGTCGCCGGCCATGCTCGAGGTGGCCGCTTCCAGGCTGACGGCGTCGGGTGCCCGCAACTGGCGCACCGCCGTCGGCACGCACCTGCGCATCCCCGCCGAGGACGCCAGCGCCGACCTCGTCGTCTCGGGCTGGAGCATCGCCTATTCGGCCGCCTCGGATGCGGACCCGGACGGCGCCGCGCTCGCCGCCATCATAGAAGAGATTCGCCGCGTGCTGCGGCCCGGCGGTACGGCCATCGTCTTTGAAACGATGGGAACCGGCTATACCGCGCCGAACCCGCCGGCATTTTTGCTTTCCTATTATGATGCGCTCGAGCGCGTCCATGGCTTCGCCCACGAATGCTTCCCGTTCGACTACACGTTCGCGGACGCGGCCGAGGCCGAGCGCCTGGCTCGATTCTTTTTCGGCGACGAGACCGGGGACAAGGTCGCGGCGAGCGGCTCGCCCGTCGTGCCGGAGTTTGCCGGCGTCTGGCATCGCGTTTACGCGTAACGCGGCTCGCCGCCGCTCTCCGACGCTAAGTCCACAGCACGAGCGCGAGCGCGATCAAGGCCGGAAGACCCTGCACCAGCAGAATCGAACGTTTGGCCGTCAAGCCGCCGAATAGGGCAGCGACCAGCACGCATGCCAGGAAAAACACTTCGATCTGCTCCCCCGTCTGTCCGTTCGGGTGCAGCAGTCCCCAGCACAAGCCGGCTGCGAGAAATCCGTTGTACAGCCCCTGGTTGGCAGCGAGCGACTTGGTCGCCGCGGCGGTTTCCGGCGTCGTGCCGAACGACTTCATCGCCCGCGGCGTCGTCCAGAGAAACATTTCGAGGATCAGGATGTAGACATGCTCGAGGGCGACCAAGCCCGCGAAAATTTGACCCAACATGCGAGGACCTCCCTTTAATGGCGTATGGACTCTAGTATATCATCGCTTCAGCCGTTTCGAAGGCAAGAAAAACGGCCCTTGCAGCCTTTGTTTGCGCAATGGCGCGCAGCGGCCGGACTGAGGAGACCTTATTTTTGTTCCTAACGCGATTTGCGGCCCGCTCGCGGACCCAGGGGCCTTTATTGAGGAATTGGAGACTTATTTAGCCCGGATCTGGGTGAATAACGACTCTCCAGTCCGTAATAATCGCAATTGCACCATTTTTTATGAAATAGCGTCATCTGAGTCCGGCATCTTCGCTCGGCTTACATTCGGCTGCTCAGCAATTCTCAATTGCCTCTCAAGCTTACCTTGCCGCCTAACGTCATCGTAAGGTTAGAAAGTGAAGTCAGCGGAGGGGGATTGGATGCCGCCGCTCATGTTTCGCAATTTGTCTGCGCGAGGGATAAATTGCGAATGCCTGCAAAGAATGGGCAGGCGTTTCCTCCTCTGCTCTTCCAGTCGGCTGAAAAACCTGCGTTACCCAGCGTACTTCCCCCTCTCGCCTCGCGCGACGATGCGAGAGGGGGCTTAAGGCGCTGTATAGTGCTGTAAAGCGTTACCTGTCGATTTTATACTTTCTATCATTTTAAAAAAGCCGTCAGGGAAGGTCGCAGCTCTCCCTGACGGTCCTTGCATCAAGCGCGGGCACGATCGGCGGGCAGCCCGCGACCGCCTGAACGCACAACCAGCCGCGCCAACGCCTCCGCACCCGCCCGCCAGAGAGGTGCGTTTGAATGACGCCTTTGCGCGATCAGCATACGCGAAGGATTAGAATTCCTTAGCGTCCTTCTAACGCTTCAGCAAAATGGATACGGATTTGCAGAAACGTCCTCTTCGGCTGGTCCAATCGGCCGATATGCCGCTATATTTAACCTTGAACAACGCCAAGCCTGCGGGCTTGACGAGTTTGGCAGACTTCGGCGGATTTGGCGGGCTTGGGGGCTTGGCGTCCTCGCGCTCGCGGCCTATATAGAATAGCTGTTGAACCGCATTTATTTCCTTCGATCACGACATTATTGGGCCAAATAAGGGTTGAAGCGCAATTAAATTCCCACTTTCGAGCGTTTGGACCCGGCCATGAACAAATTAAATGCGGTTGAACACTTATTTCCTCCCCAGCCCCGATCATCGGTCCGATTAACTGCATTTCAACACTTATCGCCCCCGGCCCCCGGCTCCCAGCTCCCGGGTTATTCGTGTCCAGATCGAGCACAATCGCGCTTGATCTCTTCCTGGAACATCCGATTACAAAAAAACGAGTTCGTTCCTACCCGAGACTTCAACGGCCGCGCGATGGCGCAAGAGGACCGGTTTGTTCCTAACCGAGACTTCGGCGGCGGGACGACAGTGCAAGCGTATTCGTTCGTTTCTAACCGAGAATCCTTCGGCAAACGCTCCATGAAGCCTCTCTTGGGTTGCAACTGAAGCAAACTGAAAAGGGCAGCATCCCACACCGAAAAAGCCGCCTGCGGCCCTTTGGCTTGCGCACTGACGCGCAGCGAACGGACCGGTGAGGCCTTATTCTACTTTTCAGACAGATCGAAAAAACGTCCCCGAAAGGACGTTTTTTCGTATGCATGCAGCGTGACGAGTTTACTGCGCTTCCTTGATGATGCCGAAGTACCGGCCCATCCAGTAGGGAAGGGTGAACACCGCGGACGTATCCATGCTGCCGTGATTGTAATCGAAGTTCGGATTCGCGGTATACGGCCCGTCGAACTGTGCGAACGGATTGCTGTTGTTCTTGACGATCTTCCGTTCGTCCGGCGCGAGCGCGTAGTTCGTCTGCTTGAGCTTGTCGCGATCGCCGGGCTCGATGTAGAGGACGTCCTGACGGTCGTACTGGGCGGCGAGCTCGATGCGGTACAGCGGCATGCGGTACAGGAAGCGGACGGCCGACGCCAGGTCCACGGTCGTATCCTCCGGATGCGCCATTTGATAAAGGAACGTATAGAACGGATTTTCCTCGCGCTTCTCGTTCGCGTACCACTGGTCGTAAGCCGCGACGATCTGCGCCTTGCGGACCGGATCGGTCTCTTGCAGAATCAATTCGTAGACCGGGAACCAGCCGAGCTCCTCGTCGGAGTAGTTGATGTACTGGGTCCAATCGCCGTGCAGCGTCCCGTTGATGTTCGAGTCGTCTTCGCGGTCTCCCGTGTAGCCGGGCTTCTCGTACGTAACGGGATTGTTGCCGTTAATGTTGTAGGCGTTGTTCGCCTGGCGCACGAGCCTGCGCGCCTGATAGTCCAGCGCCATGTTGATATAGCCCTTGCCGTTGACGAACGGCTCTTCCTTGCTGTAATCGCCGTCGTAGACGAGATCGTAGGCCGCCTTGAACTTGGCCTGATCCTGCGGGTACGCCTCCGCGGTCACCGTGATCGCCGTCTTCAGCATGGACATGATCTCGAGCGCGTTGAGCGGTCCGTCCTCGTAGCCGTAGGACAATGCATCGTCGCCGTTCGCGTCCACGCCGATGCGCTGCGTCCAGAGCGCCTGCTTTTCCATGACGTTCAAGCTGTCGTTGAAGTATTTGGACAGCCATCTCGACCATTGGGTCGACTTGCCCGTCGCGTCCTCGATGTAGTAATGGTCGTCCTTCAGAATCAGGTTCGTCATCCGGTCGGTCGCCTCGGCGGTCAGGCGCTTGAACTCGGCGAGCTCGGGATCGGACGTGTCGTCGCACAAGTATTGATAGGCGGTGAAAAAGAGCGCGTAGTGGCCGTCGACCTCATCCGAGGAGGTGTCGGCTTTGTAGACGATCTGATTCTGATCGATATAACCGTCGCTGCCGATGGCGCTGGCCGGGAACAGGTCATTGAAGAACTTCGGGATCTTCTCGTAAACCGGCACGGTCAGCTGGAAAAGCGGCTTGTTCGAAGCCGTCGTCGTCTTGTCCTCCGCCGCGTTCGCGTTGTTCGTCTTGGCGGTGATCACGGGCAGCACCTGGTAGACATTTTTGGCGACCGAGGTTTTGATATCGATGCCGAGCTTCTGTCCGTCCGGACGCGCCGCGTTCAGCGCATCGATCGACTCCTGGCTCAGGCCGAAGCCGTTGTAATTCATGACGTCCGAGCCGCCGGAAGGGAACAGCGTATCGCCCTTCTTGCTCTCGGCGTCCTTGGTCACCCGCACGAGACCGTAGCCGATCGGCGTCTTGCCGGCCTGCTGCATGCTCGGGACGATGGCGTTCGGATTGACGGCGTTGTCGCCGACGATCGTATGGAACCAGAGGCCGTTCTGGCTCTGGAAGCCGTAATCCGTGCCGTCGGTCGTCTGGGCGCTCCCTTCGCTGGTCAGCATATAGGAGCGGGCGGGGAATCCGTTGCCGCGGCCGGACACGTAGTCCAGCAGCAGCACCGCCTTGGAGGCGCGCAGCGCATCCGCTTTTGCGGCCGCGATATCCGCTTGCTGCTGCGTCGTCGGGTTTGCTCCCGCTTCATCCTTCAGCGTGCGGTAGCGGAAGATCTCGCCCATCGCGTACATCGTCGTCCACAAGCCGTCGTTGTCGCTCGTCGCGGGCGAGCCCGTGAACGTTCCGGTTGCGGAGCTGTAGTCCACGCTCGAGTTCGCGCCGTCCGAGAAGGCGAACGAGGCGCCCGAAGCCATGCCGCGGCGGTCGTTGACGGCTTTGACGAGCTTCTCGTAGACGGAGGTGCGCGCAAGCAGCGTCATCTTCGGCATCGTGATATGCGTGACGCCGCTCGCCGTCTTGGCCCATACGCCGCCGTCGCCGTCGGAAGCCAGCGCCAGCACGTTGTCGTCACCGCCGTACAGGTAGCGCGGGCCCGCGAAGTACTGGACGATGTCGCGCGCGTCGGATTCCGTGAAGTCCACGCGCTGCAAGCCGGTCTTGGTGCCGATCCAGTAGACGTTGTCCTTGTCCTTGAACGCCGCGGTGACGTCGCCGGTCACGGCGCCGGGCAAGAACGGGATGTCCGTGGCGGTCGTCCAGTCCAGATTCGCGGGGATGGAGGCGTCGCCCGCTTTGTAATAAACGACGTTTTTGGTCGCGGCTGCATGGAGCTGGACCGGCGTGAACTGCGCGCCGGGCAGCGCGACGTTCGCGCTGGCCGACGGAACGGCGATCGCGGCGGCCAGCGTCGCGGTCAGCGCGCCGGTCGTCCATTTGCTGAGTTTTTTGTTCGCCATGGGGCACCTTCCTTATTGTTGGATGTGGGATACGCCGGTCTCCGTGATCGCATAGACGCCCATTCCGCCGTCGGAGATCAGAAGAAGCACCTTGTCGTCCTTCAGATCCTTGCTTGCCAGCGTGTAGGACTTCATCTCGTTGTCCGCCAGGCGGACGCGCGTTACGCCGTCGTTCGTTCCGAGCCATAGCCACGTACGCGACGCGTCCAGCACCGAAGTGTTGACGCCCCGGAGCGAGGCGAAGATCGAAGGCTTGACGTCAAAGGAAGCATTGACGAAAGTCGTCGCGTTGGTCAGATCCGGCACCGCGGTCGCCGCGTTGGCGACGCTCGGCTTGTAGCTCGGATCCTGCAGGAAGGCGATATACTGCTTGACCTGAAGCTCGGCCTTCGTGCTGCCCAATTGCGAGGCGGCTTCCGCGTAGCTGTACAGCTTCGTGCTCAGGTCTACAACGCCGCCGTTGCCTCCCGTGCCTCCGGCCGCGCCGCCGCTCGTTTTCGTCTCGCCCGCGATCTTGGCGCTCTTCGCGTTCAGCGTCAGCAAGCCGGGCGCCTTGGACAGTTCGACGCCTTCCGCGTTGATGACCGCCGTCGCGATCTTCCCGTCGCCCGTCACCTGTACGGGGCCGTTGGCCGTAAACGTGTCCACGGCCAAATCCGCTGCGAATTCGATCTTCGCGTTCTTCAAGCCGGCGTCCGCCGTAAACTTCGCGATATGCCCGGCACCGCTCCCGAACGACAAGCCCGATACAAACGTAAGCTCGGTCGCGTCGCCCTTCCACTGGACCGTGTCCGACGGCTTCGCCTTGATGACGACGATGCCGACCGGCTGCGTAGACCCGTTCTCCAGTTGGCCGCCGGATGCGAACTCGACGTTCGCGATGCGCGTGTCGCCCTCGAGCTTGACGCGAATCTCGCCCGAAGGCTTGTCTACGACCAGGCGCGCCGCCTTCGTATTCTTCAGCACGACCGTATGCGCGCCGCCGCCGAGTACGTAGACCGTACCGCCGACGTCCGAGCCTTCGATCGTCACTTCGCCGTCGCCGACGCCAGGCGCGATATACAGGCTGCCCGTCAGGTTCAAGCCCGACAGTTTGGCCCCCCGGCTTGTTGACGGTCAGGTTGCCGCCGGACACGCCGTCGTGCGCTGCGCCGTCGGCGATCAGCGTTCCCATCGCCCCGTTCAGCATCTTGACCGCCTCGGCGCGCGTGAGGGTTTTCTTGGGCTGGAACTCGCCCGCAGGCGTTCCCGTTATGTAGCCCGCTGCCTGCAGCGCATGCACCGAATCCTTCGCCCAGGCCGCGATTTGACCCTCGTCGGCGAACGTACCCGCCGACGAAGCCGCGCCCAAGTGCAGCGCCCTGTCCAGCATGACCGCCGCCTGCTCGCGGGTCACGTCGGCCAGCGGCGTCGCGTTGCCTGCCGCATCGCCCTGCATAATGCCCGCCGCCGCGACCTTCGCGATATCGGCCGCATACCAGGCTTGCGCCGGCACGTCGGCGAACGACGCTGCGCTGCCGGCTTCATAGCCGTAGATGCGATTCAGCATCGCGGCCAGCTCCGCCCGCGTCACGGCTCCGTTCGGACGGATGAGCCCGTTCTGGTCGCCTTTCAGCAGACCGAGCGCCTGCCAGGTCTGAATGTCGGCCGATGCCCAGGCCGGGATCGTCTCCGCGGACGTCGCCGCGTACGCGCCTTGCCCGAGCGCCATCAGCGCCGACGCCGACAGCAGCGACACTGCTCCTTGCTTCCACCTTTTGCCCATTGGTGAGCCTCCTCGGTTGATCGTTTGGTATCTTTAGCGTTTGTTTCACCGAACCCCGTTCTGCCCTGCTCCCTGCCCCCGCTCGCTCCGGCGCCGCGCCGCCGGCCGATCAGCCCCTCTCAGGCGCCAGCGCGCCGGCCGCCTCGAGATCAAGCACGACCGTCGCGTCCGGATGGAGCTGCAGCAGCGACGCCGGACAATCCGTGCCGATCGGCCCTTCGAGGGCGCGGGCGACGATCGCCGCCTTGGCCGCGCCCGTGGCGAGCAGCACGATGGACCTGGCTTGCAGGATCCGCCCCGCGCTCATCGTCAGCGCATATGCCGGCACCTGCTCGCCTTCGCCGAAAAACCTTGCGTTGGCCCGACGGGTCGATTCGGCCAGCCGAACGACTTGCGTGCCGCCCGTCGCGGAAACAAAGCCCGGCTCATTAAAGCCAATGTGGCCGTTCGCCCCGATGCCGAGCAGCTGCAGGTCGGCGGGACCATAGTAGCGATAAAGCGCGTCGTACAGCCTGCACGCGTCTTCGGCACGGTCTGCGTCGCCTTCCGGCAGATGCGTCCGGTCCGGCGACAGGTTGACGTGGTCGAACAAATGCGTCCTCATATACGCCGCGTAGCTCTGGGGATGCGAAGGCGGCACGCCGGCATATTCGTCCAGGTTAAAGGTCCGCGCCTTGCCGAAGTCGGCTTCGCCCGCGCGATGCGCCGCAACCAGCGCCCGGTACACCCCGACCGGGGTCCCCCCGGTCGCCAGTCCGAGCACGCTGTCCGGCTTGCGGCGCAGCTGCGCCGCGAACAGCGCCGCGACATGCCGTTCCGCCTCGTCCGCGGACGGCAGCACCGCGACACGCACGCCGCCCGCCATCCGTTCGGCTCCCGCTTTCGCCGCGCCCGCCGGGTTCACCGCGTAGGCCGCATTCACCGTGTTGGCCGCGTTGCCCGTGTCCGCCGCGCTCGCTGCGTTGTCCGCTTTCGCCGCATTCGCCGGTTTCACCGCGCGCTCCGGGTTCGCCTTGTTCGCCGCGTCCGCGACTTGCTCCGCATGAAACGCGTCGCCCCCGCTCACCGCCGGTCTCACGGCACCAACGTCGCGAACTGCGGCAGGTACGCCGCGTTCGCCTCCAGAATATCGGCGAGCACCGTCTTCGCCAGCGCGGCGTCGCCGACAAGCGGGTGAACCGTGAGCGCCTGCAGCGCGGCGCGGCGGTCCCCGTGAACGGCTGCCTCGATCGTCAGTTCCTCGTACGACTTGACGAGCTGCAGCAGGCCGCGGATTTGCGGGGACAGCGGCGCCGCCAACTGCAGCGGATGCGCGCCGTCCGCCTTGATCACGCAGTTGACCTCGATCGAGGCGTCGTCGGGCAGGCAGGAGACGATGCCGCCGTTTCGCACGTTGACGACCTGTATGTCGCCCTTGTCCGCGTAGATCGACTTCATGAGCCGCACCGCCGCCTCGGAGTAGTAGGCGCCGCCCCTTTTCTCCAGCTGCTTCGGCTTCTCCGTCACCTCGGGACGACGATAGATGTCGAACAGCTCGGCTTCGACCGACTTCACCTCGTCGGCGCGCGTCCGGCCCGTGCGTTCAAAGTCGGACGCCAGCTCCGCCAGCATCTCGTTCTTCATATAATAGTAGCGATGGTACGAGCACGGCAGCGCGCCGAGCGAGGCGATGAACGCCGCGTCCCATTCGAGATCGGGGACGTTCTTGACCGTCAGCCCTTTGCCCGAAGCGAGCGTCTTCAGGAACGAAGCCGTGACGTCCTCGCCGTCCAGCAGCACGCGCGTCGTCCAGTGCAGATGGTTGATGCCCGCCATCTCGATGAACACCCGCTCCGGCTCCACGCCGTACAGCGCCGCGATCTGCATCTTCGTGTCGATCGGCAGATTGCACAGCCCGACCGTCTTGATGCGCGAATGCTTCAGCACCGCCTCCGTCACAAGTCCCGCGGGATTGGTGAAGTTGACGAGGAAGGCGTCCGGCGCCAGCTCCTCCATGTCCCGGCAGATGTCCAGAATGACCGGCACGGTCCGCAGCGCCTTGGCGAAGCCGCCCGCCCCGGTCGTCTCCTGGCCGATCAGGCCGTGCGACAGCGGGATTTTCTCGTCGAGCGATCTCGCCTCGAGCATGCCGACGCGCAGCTGCGTCGTGACGAAGTCCGCGCCCGCGATCGCTTCCCGGCGGTCCAGCGTCGTACGCAGCGCGATCTCCTTGCCGCTGCGCGCGATCATGCGGCGAGCCAGCTCCGCGACGATCGCGAGCTTCTCCGCGCCCGCTTCGATGTCCGCCAGCACGAGCTCCCGAACCGGGAATTCGTCGTGGTACCGCAGGATGCCGTCGATCAATTCAGGCGTGTAAGAGGAGCCGCCTCCGATGACGGCCACCTTCAAATGTTGTCTGGTCATACGTTTACGCTCCTTCGTCTTGCTGACCTTCGTCTTGCTGACCTTCGTCTTGCTGACCTTCATCTTGCCGGCTTGCTTCGCGCAACCGCCGCCCGCCGCCGGATCATTCCTTGACGCCGCCGGCGGACAGGCCGCTCACGATATAACGGTAGAGCACGAGCGAGATGAGCACCGGCGGCAGCGAGGCGACGACGCCTCCTGCGGTCATAAGGCCCCAGTCGATGCTGTGCTTGCCGATGAATTCCCGTACGACGATCGGCAGCGTCTTCGAGGCGACGGTCTGGGTGAACGCGTTGGCGTAAATAAATTCGTCCCAGCAGTTGAGAAACGTGAAGATCGCGGTCGCCGCGATGCCCGGCATCGCGAGCGGCACGAGGATGCGCGCCATCGTGCCGAGCTTGCCGCAGCCGTCGATGTACGCCGCCTCCTCGAGCTCCCTGGACACGGCCTGCAGGTAGCCCGACAGCAGCCAGGCCGCATACGGCAGGGAGAAGGACAGATTGGCGGCGATGAGCGCCGCGTTCGTGTCGAGCAGCGGCGGCGTATGCCAGCCGATGCCGGTAAACGGGATGCTGAAGTCGATGCCGTCCCGCATCATCACGTACAGCGGGACGATGATGCTGATCGACGGCAGCAGCTGCATCGCCAGGATGATGAACAGCAGCGTGACGCGCAGCGGAAACTTGAGTCTGGCCAGCGCATAACCGCCCAGCGTGCCGACGACGATCGTCAGCACCGTCGTGAGCGTGCTTACGGTGAAGCTGTTGCGGAGCGCGTGGAAGAAGTCGCTGCCGACCGTACCCGCCAGCAGATGCCGATAGTTAAGCCAGGTCGGCGCATGCGGCAGCAGGTGGCCGGACAGCAGATCGCGGGTCAGGCTGAGCGAGCTGGTCAGCAGATAGACAAAGGGGCCCATCGTGAACAGCGTTAGCAAGGCGATGCCGAGCCACAGATAGAACGGCGGCATCAGGTCGCCGTCGCGCGGCCTGGTGAACCAGCGCCGGAGGCCGGCGCTTCGATTGGTCGATTCCATACGATGCTCGGCTCCTTAAAGGTGGGAATCTTGGTTGCGCCTCAGCAGCACCATGTAGACGACGACGAGGATCAGGATGAGCAGCGTGGATACCCACGCCATCGCCGACGCCTTGCCGAGATAGAAGTAACGAAAGGCATAGTTGTAGGTGAGATACGAGGTCGAGGTTTTGGCGTCCCCCGTGAATACGGTGAGAATGTCGTACACCCGGTACGCCCCGATGATGCGCAGGATGACCGCGACGATCGCCGTAGGCAGCAGCTGCGGCACGGTGACATGCCGAAGCTTTTTCCAGAAGCCCGCCCCGTCGATGACCGCCGCCTCGTACAAGGAATGCGGAATGCTCTGAAGTCCCGCCAGCAGCAGCAGCGTCATGAACGGCGTCATCTTCCAGATGTCGGCGATCGCCGAGAACGTGACGACCTTCGTCGAGCTCGACAGCCAGAGCGGGTTGGACGACTCCGGCAGCAGGTGAAGATTGTGCAGGACGACCGTCAGCGCGCCATAGCCCGGCTGGTAGATCCAGTTCCACAGCAGGCCGCTGACGAGCGTCAGCATCGCCCACGGAATCATGATCATGCCTCTGAAAAGCAGCCGCCCCTTGAACGCATGATTCAACAGCAGCGCGGCGAAAAAACCGATGGCAAGCTCGGCGGCGACGGAGAAAACCGTGAAGTACACGGTGTTCCCCATCGACGTCCAAAAGTCTTGCAGCCTGAAGATGTCGGCATAGTTGCCGAGGCCAACCGGCTTCGGATCCGAGCCGTCCATCAGGTTGTACTTGTAAAGGCTCCATACAGAGGACTGGAAAATCGGCACGACAAAGATGCGGAACAAAATGTAAAGGGTCGGCACCAGCAGCACGTAGGCCAGCAGCGCGTCGTGTCGCATGGCGGGCGTGTATTTCGCTCGTTTTCTCTTGGGTGCCGCGTTCGGCTCAGCCACTCTTGCTCCTCCTTGCTATTTGGCCGCGCGCTGTATCGCTTGGTCGATCTTGGCGGCCGCGTCATCCAGCGCCTGCTGCGGCGTCTTGTTTTTCACGAGCGCGCTGTAGATCTCGTTCGACTGAATGTCGGCCCACTCGACGTAGCCGGGCGCGTTCGGACGATTGGAGCCGTATTGGAATTGCTCGACGATCTTGCCCAGCGTCTGGGTCGAATCCGCGGCGATCATGTCGGGGTCCTCGTACAGGCTCTTCAGCGACGGATAGATGCCCATCTCCTTGAAGTTGTCGAGCTGGAAGCCCTTCTCTCCGATCCACTTGACGAACTCCAGCGCGGCCTGCTTGTTCTTGCTGCTCTGCATGATGCCGATGCCTTCGGAGCCGGAGACGGCGGTGGACTTGATGTCCCCCTGTCCGGGGATCAGCCCGACGTCGGTCTGTCCGACGACTTGCGACATCTCCGCGTTGTTCAGGTCGGGGTACATGCCCTCCCAGTTGATCATCATGGCGATCTTGCCCGCGGCGAAGGCGTTCTTCACGTCGTCCTCCGTCCATTGGAGGCTCGACGGGTCGACCGTCTTGTCGACATGAATAAGGTCCGTCATATACGTGAGCGCCTGAACGGCTTCCTCGGAGTTGACGTGCAGCTTGCCCTGGTCGTCGAGCAGCTTGCCGCCGAACGCCGCGACGATCGTGTCGAAGTCGATGTTAAGCGACTCCGCCTGCTTCCAGGACCAGGCCGAGCCGTAGACGCCGCCCTTAGTCAGCTTCTTGGACATTTCGCGGAATTCGTCCCACGTCTTCGGCGGGGCGTCGTAGCCCGCGTCGGCGAGGAGCTTCTTGTTCCAATACAGATGCTTGCTGCTGGAGTAATAAGGAATCGCGAGCACGTGGCCGTTGTAGATGACCGAATCGACCGAGGATTGCGTATAGTTCGAGAGGATCTCCTTCGGCATGACGTTCGTCAGGTCCGCCGCGATCTTGCCCTCGTAAAACTGGCCGCCCCAGATCGTATCCATCTCGATGACGTCGATGTCGGAGGAGCTGGACAGCGAGGCCGTCGTGATCTTGCCGAAGAGCGAGTTGTAGTCGACGCCCATGAAGTTTACTTCGATGCCGGTCTCTTCGGTAAATTTTTTCGCCATTTGCGCGACGCGTCCGTCGGTGTCGACCATCAGCACAGTGATTTTCTTGCCCTTTTGCGAGCCGTCGCCGAGCTTGGACCAGTCCATCTCCGCTTGGCTGCCTCCGGCCGATGCCGATGAACCGGCGGTCTGCGAGGCGTCCGATTTGGCGGACGGCGTCACGCCGCATGCGGTCAGCAGCGCTGCGGATAAGAGGATCGGCGCGGCCCACTTGGGCCAGGAATGTTGGTTTGGCAAAACGGATGACCTCCCTGTCTGATTTTCGTTCGTTGCGGATGATGCGGTTTCTGCATGGTTTGGGAACATCTCTTTTTTTTGGAAACATCTCTTTTTTGGAAATATCTCTTTTGGAAACGCTTTCCTTTGTGCGAAACGCGCCGGTTCGCCTGCGCGATCCTTCCGCGCGCTGCCCGCAGCTTAGCCATGCGACGAGCAAGCAATGATCGGATGTGCTTCCAACCTTTACTCCGCCAGTCAATTCGTACCTTCCGTACCCACTCACCCCTAAATGGTAATAATGAATTAAGTACATGTTATTATTTGTTATTACCTTTGTCAATCATCTAAAAAATTTTTGTGCGCATTGGCTAGTGCTAAACGAAGCAAACGTTGTCTTTTTTAATAATAATCGTGAAAAAATAGCGAAAATACACGGAATCAAGGAATCGATTCACAAAAATGACGAATACATTTATAATGATGAATGCTGGCAGTTGCACTTAGTGGAGGTAATTTGTAATGACAAAGAAACAACATAATCCCCTTTACGCGATGCTGAAGGAGAAGCTGCTGCTTCAAATTCAATCCGAGGAGTATAAGGTGGGGGGATCGACTGCCAACAGAATCGGAGCTGTGCGATCAGTATCAGGTGAGTCGCACGACCGTACGATACGCCCTTCAGGAGCTGGAGCGCGAAGGCATCCTCGAGCGGATCCAGGGGAGCGGGACGTTCGTCAAGCGCAAGGAGCTGCAGCTGCTCGCGACCCGAAGCTTTTCCGAGGATATCAGCGCCCAGGGCAAGAAGCCGAGCAACAAAGTGCTCGAAGCGGTCGTCGTGCCCGCCGACTCCCCGCTTGCCGGCGTGCTCGGCATTCCGCTGGAATCGCCGGTGACGAAGCTCGTGCGCCTTCGGTACGCGGACCACGAACCCTTGATTTACGAGACCTCGTACATTCCCTGGAGCCTGGCGCCGGGTCTTGCGCTTAATCATGACGAGGGCTCCTTGTTCTCGCTCATTCAAAGCCGCTACCAGCTGCAGATCCACCGCTCCGTAGAGAAGCTGAAGCCCGTGCTAGCGGACAAGCAGGCCGCGAAGCTGCTGAACATCCCCGAAGGCTCGCCCTGCTTCGAGGTGCAGACGATCACCTATTTGACGGACAACACGCCGCTTGAGTACAACTACGGCATTTTCCGCGGGGGATTTCCCGAACTTCACGATCGAGCGGTTTTATTGAGCGTGCCGCCTTGCCATATAGAGACGTTGCGCGGATTTCTGCGCTTTGTCTCTGGCGGCTTAGCAAGCAGCAAGGAGATCATTTGTTGCCGGTTGAGACTTCTCGCGGTAGGCGAGGTTGCGGCGGAGCTCGTGTGATCCCGGTTGAGACTTCTCGCGGCAGGCGAGGTTGCGGCGGAGCTCGTCTGATCCCGGTTGAGACTTCTCGCGGTAGGCGAGGTTGCGGCGGAGCTGGTCTGTTCCCGGTTGAGACTTCTCGCGGTAGGCGAGGTTGCGGCGGAGCTCGCCTGATCCCGGTTGAGACTTCTTGCGGCAGGCGAGGTTGCGGCGGAGTTCGTCTGTTCCCGGTTGAGACTTCTCGCGGCAGGCGAGATTGCGGCGGAGTTCGTCTGTTCCCGGTTGAGACTTCTCGCGGCAGGCGAGATTGCGGCGGAGTTCGTCTGTTCCCGGTTGAGACTTCTCGCGGTAGGCGAGGTTGCGGCGGAGCTGGTCTGTTCTCGGTTGAGACTTCTCGCGGCAGGCGAGGTTGCTGCGGAGCTCGTTTGATCCCGGTTGAGACTTCTCGCGGTAGGCGAGGTTGCTGCGGAGTTCGTCTGATCCCGGTTGAGACTTCTCGCGGCAGGCGAGATTGCGGTCGAGCTCGTCTGATCCCGGTTGAGACTTCTTGCGGCAGGCGAGATTGCGACGGAGCTTTCTTGTTCCTGACCGAGACTGTGCGACGTGAACGGGCACGGTGTTATCCTAGGTCCACAAGTGCCGCATTTTTGATCTTGGCGGGATAATCACCAAAAACAAAAAATCCGCTCTCGGCGGATGTAAGGTTCGTTATGGAGCGGAAAACGGGATTCGAACCCGCGACCTTCTCGTTGGCAACGAGATGCTCTACCACTGAGCTATTTCCGCATATGTACTCAAAATAAAAAAGCCTTGACGGCAAGGCTGTGCTTGCAAATGGATGTTGGAGCGGGTGATGGGAATCGAACCCACGCCATCAGCTTGGAAGGCTGAGGTTCTACCATTGAACTACACCCGCGTAAAAAATGGTCGGGACGACACGATTTGAACATGCGACCCCCTGGTCCCAAACCAGGTGCTCTACCAAGCTGAGCTACGTCCCGACAGTATGATTAAAGTGGCGCGCCCTGAGAGATTCGAACTCCCGGCCTTCAGATTCGTAGTCTGACGCTCTATCCAGCTGAGCTAAGGGCGCAAATGATGGAGCGGAAAACGGGATTCGAACCCGCGACCTTCTCGTTGGCAACGAGATGCTCTACCACTGAGCTATTTCCGCGTATGATGGTTAGTCCGAGGGCGAACATCGTCGTTGTCTTCGTTCATGTTTTCCCCCAAAAGCGACTTTTTTATATTAGCAAATCCCCAAGAGAATTGCAAGCGGTAATTTAAAAAAAGATGAAATTGTTTGTGGGACGCGGTTCGAAGGCGGGATTTCGGCGCCAATCATGGCAAGTGACATTAGCCAGCGTCACATGACGAGAACTCGGCGCCAACCGGGTAAAAGAGACACTTCACAGCGTCACTTGACGGGAACATGGCGCCAATCTTGACCAAGGGACGCTGTACAACGCCTCATAACAAGTCCTCGGACCAATCTTGGCCAAGTGACGCTGTACAGCGCCTCCTGACGCGACCCTCGGCGCCAACCGTGGCCAAGCGACACTGCACAGCTACTTGGCGGTACTTCAGCGCCAACCGTGGCAAAGGGACGCTGTACAGTGTCTCTTGGCTGGACTTCGTCGCCAACTAAGACCAAGAGAAGCGGCCAAGAGCTTCTATGCGATGCTCAATCATGGAATCGACCGAAGCGAAGGAACCTTTGAAGACAAGCCTGTCAGCCTCGACTGACGGATATCGCTCATACGGAGCCCGTATAGATCTCCGTCTCGTAATCGAAGGATAAGTAACCGTCCTGCTGATAACGATCGAAGATATCGCGCAGTTCGCGCATCATCGGCTCATAGTCCGGGTGACCCGGCACCGGGGTATACGAGGAGGAACGCAGCCGCCCGCTCAAGCCGTCGAAGTCGAACACCTGGCGGTTGGGAAACCGCGCTTCGCGCTTCGTACCCGGCTGAAAAAAAGCCGCGAGCTGCTCGGGCGTAATGTTGCGATGATTCACAGTGGCATAATCGGTGCCCAGACGCAGAAGCAGCGCCTCGTACGCTTCAAGGAACGGCGTCCCGCTCGTGAGCCTCGTATTCCAGATCAGCGCCGCCTTCCCTCCCAGCCGCAGCAGCCTGTTGAATTCACGCTTTGCCGCCGCCTGGTCGAACCAGTGGAACGCCTGGGCGGATACGATGAAATCCGCGGAGCCGTCGGGCAGCCCCGTTTGCTCCGCCGCGCCGTTCACTGCCTTAAAGCCCGGATAGCTGCCCAGCGCCCGCTCCGCTTCTTCGCGCATCGCCCGGTTCGGCTCGACGGCCGTCACCGGCGTGCCCCGCGCAAGCAGCAGCCGGGAGAAGATCCCGGTGCCCGCGCCGATGTCGACGACCTGCGAATCGCGCCTCAGGCCCGCCTCCCCGTACAAATAATCGATGGCGGCCACAGGATAGCTCGGCCTGTACTTCACGTAAGTTTCCACGCGATCGGTAAAACGCTCTTTGTTTTCCACTCCTAGCAAGCCTCCTCGCTTTTTTTACTTTTACCCGGCGTCTTCCGACGCTTCCCCTTGCCAAAGCTTGCGGAAGCTCTCGCTCGATTCGAGCAGTTCCGCCGCCGTGCCCTGCGCTTCGATTCGCCCGTCGCGCAGCAGAACGATCCGGTCGGCTCGCGCCAACGCCGCCTTGCGGTGGGAAACGACGAGGCAGGTCGCGCTGCCCTTCGCCTCGAACAGGCGCTCCCACAGCCGCCGCTCGGTATCAACGTCGAGCGCGGAGGACAAGTCGTCGAACACGTACAGCTGCGCCTCCCGCGCGAGCATGCGGGCCGCCGCCGTACGCTGCGCCTGTCCGCCGGACAGCTTCACGCCGCGCGGTCCCACCATCGTCTCCAGCCCGTCTCTGAGCCCGGCGATGTCCTCCTCCAGCACGGCTGCATGCAGCGCGGCCCGGAGTTCCTCGGGCGTTGACGGCGCACCCAGCAGGATGTTGTCGCGCAAAGTGGCGCTGTACAGCCTGGGAATCTGCGCGGTATACGCGCTCTGCGGCGGCACGAAGAAGTCGGCGGGCTGCGCGACCGGCTCGCCGTTCCACCGGATCGTGCCGCGTTCCGCCGGCAGCAGGCCAAGCAGCGCGCGCAGCAGCGTCGTCTTGCCCGAGCCGACCATGCCGGTGATGACCGTGAAGGAGCCGCGGGGCAGCGTCAGGTCGATGTCCGCGATGCCCCTTCCTGTCTCCGGATACCGGTAGGTCAAGCCGGATGCGGCAAGCTCGCGCAGCGGCGCCGCCCGAACGGCCGGCGCGAGCGCCTCTTCCTCCGCATGGTGCGCTGCGCCTTCCTTCCGTCCATTCTCGTCGTGCGCGTCTCTCCGCCCTTCCTTTTTGCCGAGACCGATATACGCCTTCCTTACGAGCAGCGCCGGCGACGCGCCGCGCAGCATCTCCTTGAGCCGGCCGAAGCTGACGTCCATCTGCTTGTAGTAGGTCATGAAGTTGCCGACGTTGGAGATGAGCTGCGTCACGAAGGTCAAATAATAGACGAACAGCGAGAAGTCGCCGATCGTAAAATTGCCGCCCCTCATCTTGATGCCCGCGAGCAGCAAAATGATGCCGGTGCCGAGGTTCACGGAGTTGTTGAACACGGACGACAGCGTCTCTGTCAGCAGTTTGTCCTTGATCATCGACTGCCGTCTGCTCTCGCCCAGCTTCGCGAACCGGTCGACGACGCGCTTCTCCGCGCCCGCCACCTGGATGGCCAGCACGCTGCCGAACATCTCGCTGATCGCTCCCGTCACCTGGGCCGTCGACTCCCGGCTTGCCGCACGGTACTTTCGAATGCGCGTCGTGGCGATCTGCGCGGCGGTGACGACGAGAATGAGCGGCACGAAGACGAGCACGGTCAACTGCGCGTCGATCGAGAGCAGAATCCAGCTGGCCGCGATCACAAAACCGACGAGCCCGAGCGTATCGACCGACCAGCTCGTCGCTTCTTCGGCCTGCTCGACGTCGTCCCGGAAGTTGCTGATCGCTTCGCCCGGAGAGCCGGGGAGCGCGCGTGCGCCTGGCGCACGCAGAACGTGGGCCAGCAGATTGCGCCTCAGCAGGCTGGAGATCCGGTAGCGGAAAGCGACGTCCGTCAGAAATCCGCAATAAATGAGCGCGATGCGCGCCAGCGCCGCGGCGACGAGCAGGGCGGCGATCGCGCCGGCGCCGAAGGGAAACGGATGCGTGCCTTCCAGATGATCGAAAAACGCTTTGGTCAGCAGGCCCGGCAGCAGCGGCGCCATGTGGATGAGCGTCCAGGCCAGCAGGTTCAGCAGGTACAAGCCCGGCCGGTAACGAAGCATCCGCCAGAAAAACTCGCTGGTTTTCATACGAGCACCTCCTCCATGCCGACGGCGAGCATCCGGCTGAAGCGGGAATCGGGATCGCCCGCCAGCTGCGCCCGTTTGCCGTGTTCAACCACTTGCCCCTGCTCCAGAATCGCGATGTCGTCGGCGCGTTGGATCGTCGCGAGCCGATGCGCGATGATGATGCAGGTTCGATCCCGCAGCAGCCGGTCGACCGCCGATTCGATCCGGCTCTCCGTCAGCGGATCCAGCCGAGACGAAGCCTCGTCCAAGATGACGAGCCGCGGATCGGTTAGGAACACGCGAGCGAATGCGAGCAGCTGTCCTTCGCCGGCGGACAACCCCGCGCCGCCCGACGACAAGTACGTATCCAGTCCGTCCGGCATGCCCGCGAACCATCCGTCCAGTCCCAGCTCGGACAGCACGTCCATAATGCGGCGATCGGGGATGCGCGCGTCGAAGAGCGTCAGATTGTCCCTGACCGTGCCCGCCAATATTTCGATGTTTTGCGTCACCATGGCGACATACCCGCGCAGCTCGCCGAGCTTGAAATCGCTCAGGTTCGTGCCGGACAGCGTCACCGTGCCCTGCTGCGGATCGTAGAAGCGAAGCAGCAAGCGCGCGATCGTCGTCTTGCCGCTGCCCGTGCGGCCGAGCAAACCAAGCGTGCGGCCGCTCTCCAGTCTCAGATTCACGTCGCGCAAAGTGGGCGCCCCGTCTTGTTCATAGGCGAAGGTGACGCCGCGCAGTTCGACGGCGGCCGGACCGCTCGGCAGCGAGGCGCCGGGTCCGTCCTGAACCGCGGATCGCGTCGCGAGCAGCTCGCCGATCCGTACCATGCTGGCGTCCGCCTTTTGCAGATCCTCGAGCTGGGTCCGGATCTTCTCGATCGGCTTGGCGAGCAGCTCCGTATAGTAGAACACGAGATACGCCGACCCGATCGTCAGCTCGCCTCGTTTCCAGAGCAACGCGCAGACGATGAACGCCGCGGCGTTGCCGAGCGCGAACACGAGAATCGTCGTGCTCCACATGAGAAAGTATCCCATGAATGCGCGCACGCGCATCGGGAGCATCCGGCGGGTCAGCTCGTAGAAGCGGCCCATCGCAAAACCGACTGCGCCATTGGCGCGCGTATCTTCGGTTCCCTCGAGCTGCTCGCCGATGAAGCCGTAATATTCGGCGTTGGCCTGCCTCCACCGCGTCCACACGGGAACCGCGAACGCCCGGATGCGCTGAATCGCCCAGATGCTGCCGCCCACGAAGACGGCCATCACGATGCCGATCCAGACGTTCTCCCGGAACAGCAGGACGAGGATGCCCAGCGTGAGCAGCCCGTTGCCCGCGAGATTGATCATAAAGCTGGAGAAAAATTGCGCGAGCGCGTTGACGTCTCCGTCCACGCGTTCGATGAGCGAGCCCGAGGTGTGTTTCTTATGAAACGACATGTCGAGCGACAGGCAATGCGCCGCGAGATCGACGCGCAGCTTGTTGGTCGTCTTCCAGCCGAGATTTTCGCTGAAGTAGGAAGCCGCGACGGACACCCCCTGCTGCAGCAGGGAAAACCCGATGAACAGCGCCCCTGCATAGTAGAGCGGCGTCAGACTTCCCTCTCCTTGCGCCGTATCGATAAAGTAACGGATGATTTGCGGATTGACGAGCTGCAGCGCGATCGAAGACAGCAGCAGGATGCCGAGTCCCGTCAGCGCCCGCCATTCGGGCAGCAAATAGCCGCGCAGCATCGCGCGGTAGCGTCCTTCCGGTTTGCCGCCGGATTTTTTGTTGCTCACGGCCTGTCTCACCCTCCTTGAATCGCATGCCGTCTATTATACACGCCCGGCGGCGGCCGCGGCAGATGGACAGCCAAGAAGGACCGTCCGGAAAGATCGAAGATCTTCCTGACGGTCCTTGAAGTTTGGCCGATATCCGAAACGCGGTTCGCTTAGAATGCCTAGCGACGCGATTCGCAGACAATGACGCGATTCGCGCACAACGCCTAGCGACGCGATCCGCAGACAATGACGCGATTCGCGCACAACGCCTGGCGACGCGATTCGTGCACAACGCCTAGCGACGCGATTCGCGTAGAACGCCTGGCGACGGCTTATCCGACAGCCGTACCGGAAGGTCGGCCGATCCTGGCGCTTGTCGTTCCGACTTTCGACGTAAAACCTGCAAATATACATCCTTTTTTTGCCGATATCGACCCTTTTGGGCATAAAGGATGCGAAAATGCAGGTATTTTCCTCCATCGGCCGTAGCTCCCGCTTGCGCTTCGAAAATACCTGCACATTTGCATGTATTTCATCAAGCGTCGCGGGGCGCTCGAAAATTCATGCATAAATGCAGGTTTTTTGAACGTTAAGCATGCTTGAACATTAAGCCCTTGAACGTTTATCCTACTGAAACGTTAAGCCCCTGAACGTTAACCGCCCCGAACGTTAACCGCCCCGAACGTTAACCGCCCGAACGTTAACCGCCCGAACCTCAACCGCCCGAACCTCAACCCCTGAACCTCAATCCTTGACGCCCGCCCGCCTACAGCTTGATCGCCGTCGACAGCAGGCCCTGCACGTAATAGCGGTTCGTGAACGTGAACAGCAGGATGAGCGGAACGGACGCGACCAGGTAGCCGCCGAACGTCACCGGCATGTTGGACGAATATTGTCCGGTGAAGCTGATGAGCAGGCCTGCCGCGATCGTCAGCTTCTCGTGGTCGGCGATCGTGATCATCGGCCACAGGTACTCGTTCCAGGCGCCGACGATCTGCATGATCGCCAGCGTCCCCATGATCGGGATGCATAGCGGCAGCGCGATGCGGTAGTACAGCTTGAAGTCGTGCGCGCCGTCCATTTGGGCCGCCTCGAAGTAGTCCTTCGGAATGCTCTCGAAGAACGACCGCAGCAGGAAAATGCCGAAGATCGGCCCGCCCGTGACGAGCGGCAGGATGAGCGCCCAATAGGAATTGAGCAGGCCGAACGTTTTGTACAGCATGTAGCCCGGCACGAGCGTGAGCGCCCCCGGAATCATCATGAGGGCCAGGACGAGCATATACAGCCATTCTTTGCCGAAAAACTTCATGCGGGCGAACGTGAACGCCGACAGCGAGGCGATCAGCAGCATGCCCGCCGTGCCGACGCCCGCGACGAACACCGTGTTGAGCAAATAGCGCCAGATGCTGCCGAACGCGCTGGACACGTTGCCGACGCGAAGCGGCAGCGTCGGATACCACCGGGTCGCGGTGAACGCCACGTCCGACTTGAACGCGCCCCACAGCGTGAAGCCGAGCGGGTACAGCAGCATGGCGAGCAGCGCGACGAGGGCGGCGTTCAGGAACCATTGCGGCAGCCGTCTGTATTGAGTCATGCCTCTTCTCCCCGTTCCATTAATTCGTCTCCGTCTTCATGCCGCGGTACGCGACCAGGCTCAAGAGGAAGATCGCGGCGAACATGACCGTGCCGATCGTCGTCGCGTAGCCCATCCGGCCGGCGGTAAAGGCTTCGATGTACATGTAGTAGGCGGGGACGTAAGTGCTGTAGCCCGGCCCGCCCGACGTCAGGACGATCTGAATGCCGAAGTCCTGCAAGCCGCCGATGATGCCGAAGATCAGAAAGAAGCGGACCTGGCCCATCAAATGCGGCAAATCGATATGCCAGATGCGCCGCAGCAGCCCCGCGCCGTCAAGCTCCGAGGACTCGATCACCTCGCTGGAGATGTTCATCAGTCCGGCCATGTAGATCAGCACGCTCGTCCCTCCGATCCAGGGGGAAGCCCATGAAGATGATGCTCGGAATGATCAGGTCGGCGCTGCCCAGCCAGTCGATCACCCGGTCCGGGGCGATGAGCCCCGTGCCGCGCAGCAGCGAGACGAGCAGGCCGTTCGTCGGATCGTATATGTTTTTCCAGATCAGCAGTCCGACGACGCCCGGCGCCACGATCGGCAGCAGCACGAGCACCCGGTACGCCGACTGCAGTTTTTTCTGTCTCACGTTAAAGATCATCTCCGCCGCGATCAGCGGCACGACGATGCCGATGATCAGGCGCGGCACGAGGATGAGGAACGCCGTCGGGATCGAGTCGAGGAACACCTGGTCCCTGAACAGTTCCCTGTAGTTGTCCAAGCCGACGTAAACCGCCTTGCCCACGCTGTCCCAGTCGAAAAAGGAGTGGTAAATGCCGCTTATCGGCGGGTAGTAGCAGAACATGATCAGCCCCAGAAACAGCGGGGATAAAAACAGATAAGCCTTGCGGCTGCCCCAGATTTTCGCCCAAAGCGTAGAACCGGTTGCCATCCTTCTGTCATTCCTTTCCTGCCCGGCGCGGCGCTTGTTCGTCACTCGCCGAAAATGTCGTCCAGGCTGTGATTGCTCTTGGCCGACCGTTCCGGCTGCACGAGCGGCACGGTCACGGTCGTCTTGGCGTTGATCTCGATAAAGACCGAGTTCGACTCGTCGATGACCTTGATCCGCACGTCTTTGGCCGGCTGCAAATCGGAAGCTTTGTAAGGATAATAAGTGTACGACGCCTCGCCCGCATCGTCGGTCACGACGCGGCTGGCCGACAATATGCCGCCGCCCCTCGGGAACGCGTAAAGGGAATGTCCCTTCGCGGGCCGGCCGCTCGCGTCCGTGACCTTAAATCGCAGCGCGACGGGCGATTGGCCGTCCGCCGGCGCCTGCCGCGGTTCCATCGAGAGCAGCGCGATGCGGTACTGCGTCGCGCGATAAGCGTCGTAACCGGCGAGCAGGGCGACGATGGCCACTACGACCGCCGCGATCGTCCATTTTCTTTTCATGCCGCACTCCAATCCACGCCGGCCGGGAGCCCGGGACGGTACGCGGGCGGACAAGCCGATCGCCTGCCGCCCCGTCTCCCGCCGTTTACCAGCCGGTCGTATCGATGTTCATTTTTTTTGATATAGTCGTCCGCGCTCTTCTGCTGGATCTCGTTGCTCTTCGCGAAAAACTTGGCGTCGT
The DNA here is from genome assembly GCF_029525575.1 of Cohnella rhizosphaerae. Classification (GTDB taxonomy): domain Bacteria; phylum Bacillota; class Bacilli; order Paenibacillales; family Paenibacillaceae; genus Cohnella; species Cohnella rhizosphaerae. The sequence goes on along the minus strand of NZ_JAPDIA010000009.1, from coordinate 17,881 downwards.
CCGTCTCGCCCTTCACCCACATCTCGAACGCCTTGTTCAGCGCGATGCCTTGCTCGTCGGTAAAGGCGTTCGGCCAGCTGGCTTTGGGCATGATCGGGAACGCGTTGTTCATCCAGTCGTCAAGCAGCGGCGGAATCTCCGAGCCCTTGACCGCGCCGAGCGAGGCGCCTTGTTCCAGCACCATCATCGAGATGTTCTCCGGGACGGTCAAATACTTGAGGAAGGCGACCGCCGCTTCCTTCAGATCCGGATTGTCCTTGACGATCGGCTTCAGGATGTTGAGCGACAGGTCCGGATCGGGCTGGTACGGCCCCTTCTCCGTGTACTGTACGTCGGCGACGTCGGGCGAAGTCGACTTCGTGATCGGCGGCGCGGGAATGACGCCGTAGTTGAACTTGCGCTGCTTGTTGCCGTTCTCGGCCTGGAGCGCCCACAGTCCTTCCTCGCGCATGGCGACCTTGCCGTCGTTCCAGGGCTGCGAGAAGTCGGTGTTCTGCCAGCCTGCAGGCAGCAGCTCCGTGTACATGCGCTTCAGCTGCCGGTACATCTCCTGGGCGTAATCGTGCTCCGCCGCGTTGAACAGTCCCGCCTTCGTCGCGCGCAGCGTCTCGAGCGTGTCGACTTGGCCGTCCTTGTCGTAGTCGGTCTTGTCCATGAGCGCAGCCGCGAAAAACGGGCCGACGCTGAATTGCTGATTCCATTGGCCAAGTTCGATCTGCTTGAAGTTGCCCCATTGGGCGAACGGCACGTAGCCCTTTTCCTTCAGGATCTTGGCGTCCGCGAACATCTCCTCCCAGTCCTTCGGGGGGGGGGGTGATGCCGAGCGACTCGAACAGTTCCTTGTTGTAGTAGTAACCCGTAGCCGGTCCCGAGTACAGAACGATCGGCACGGCGACCGGCTGCTTGCTGTTATCGACAAGCGAACGGTGCTTCATCAGATAGTCGGGAAAAAGGTCGCTCCACTTCGCGTTGCCCGCCACGTATTCGTCCGGCGTGGACAGCGCGTCGCCGAGCGGCTCGTACCAGTCGCGGTCCAGGTAGTTGTTGCCCCAGGTAAAGGTGATCGCCGGCGCGGTGCCCGCGGAGATCTGGGTCGTCAGCCATTCCGCAATTTCGTTCTGCAGCTTGCCGACCGGCTTCGTGCGCGCCCAGGCGATTTTCACGTTCGGGTGGAGCTTCATGAACGCGTCGGCGATCTTTTGCGTGGACAGGAATACCGTCGGATTTTCCGCCGTCGGCTCCGTATTGACCGTCGGCATCCAGCCGTGCAGGTCGACCGTCAGCGTCACTGGACGCCCGCCGGCGATCTCCTTGGGACCAGCTTCCGTCCCTTCGGGCGATGCGGTCGCCGAGCCGGCCGCCGTCTGCGATGCGCTCGCGGTTTGCGAGGCGCTCGCCGTCGACTCCGAATTGCCGGATCCGCCGGAGCAGCCGCTCGCCACGAGCGCGGCTTGCCGCCAGCATAAGAGTCTGGGACTGCCATTTGAATTTAAGCAATGCCGTCACGCTCCTCTATCGGGGTAAAAGCCAATATTCGTTCCATATACAGATCCAAAAATGCCTCTTGCTCGACGCTCGTGCATACCCGCACATGCGATTCCGCGGCCGGCCGGTGCCAGTTCATGCCGGACAAGCTGATGCTCATCCCCCCGCGTATACGCGCCGCCGGTCTCGATATCGATCACCCGCCGCTCCGTCCGGACCAGGTCCTCCCGATATACGGCAGCCACCGCGAGCGGGTCGTGCAGGTAGATATGCGGAGAAGCCCAATGCTCGCGCATCCGCATGACGAGCTTGGCGGCGGGGTCCGCGCTGTCGCGGATCGCCGCCGTCTGCGCTTCGGACAAGAGACACCGGAAGGTGACGTCGAGCCCGACCGCGACGATCGGGACGCCCGCGTTCAGTACGATCTGCGCAGCCTCCGGATCGCACGAGAAGTTGTATTCGGACACGTTCATATCGTAGGCGCCGCCCATGACGACGATCTTGGCGATGCGGTCCGCGATCTCCGGCTTGACGCGCAGCGCCAGCGCGACGTTGGTGAGCGCGCCGAGCGTGACGAGCGCGATCGGCCGTTCGGCCTCGAGCACGGTACGCACGATGAATTCGGCCGCCGTCCAGCGCGTGTCGACCGGTTCGCTTCGCATCTCCTCCAGGTACTGGGCCGGCGCCTCCTGCGGATCGACCGGTTTCCCGTAGATTTGCCGGCCGATCAGCGGCAGCGAGGCGCCCGGCACGACGGGGATATCGGATCTGCCTGTCGCCCGCAGCAGCGAGGATACCATTTGCGCCCGCTTGTGCGTCTGCTTATATACGGTCGTGATGCCGGCGATGTCGAGCTCCGGCGATTTGACGGCCAGCCATATCGCGAGCGCGTCGTCGATGTCGTCTCCGATATCGGTGTCGATGATGACGCGCTGCGCGCTCCCTGCTATCGTAGACAAGTTGATTGCAACCTCCTTTGTTTCTCCGAACGCCGATTATGGAAGCGCTTTATCTTTGTCGCGCGATCGGCCTTTCCTATTTGCAATTGCGCCATTAAAGCCTTGTTGCCGGAGTCCTCTGGACGCAGGACCTCCCGATTCTGTAAAGCGTCAGCCTCGCGAGAGCTATTTTCCTGTCCTATCTGAATGTAACACAGCCTCCGGGGGCCATCTATCCGGAAGTGGTTGAACATTATCTAAAAATGGCGATCTTCCCGAGGAGCATGCAGACAAAAATGCCTTTTGCTACTATACTGTTGGTGAGATTGCCGACCGTCAATCATTCATATATGGGGATGTCAGGAGGACGAGCATGTTCGCCGATCAGCTTGAATTCGCCTTCACCTACCACCACAAGCCGCAGACCGAGATTACGGCCCATCATCACAACTGCTATGAGCTCGTGTACTACACGTCCGGCGCCGGCTCCACGACGATCGGCGGCACGGAGTACCGCTACGCGCCGAACACCTTCAGTCTGATCAGGCCCCGCACCGCGCACAACGAGGTGCACGACGAGACGACCGAGCTGCTGTGCATCGGCTTTTCGTTAAATGAGAGCGCTTCCGTTCAATTCGAAAACGGCGTCTATCCGGATCGCTCCTCGCTCCTCATGCAGATCGTCAACAAGCTCAAGCACGAGCTCTCGACCCAGCGTCTGCATTACCAGCACAAGCTGGAGCTGCTGCTGAACGAGTTCATCATCGAGATCGAGCGGACGCGTTCGTCCCGGTCGTTCGCCGACCTGCTGGAGTACATCGAAAACTATATCAACGAAAACTTCCACCAGGAAATCGACCTTCCTTCGCTGGCCAAGATCACCGGATACAGCTACGACCACTTCCGCCATGTATTCAAGGACAAGACGGGCGAATCGCCGCTCAGCTTTATTATCAACAAACGCGTCGAGCACGCCAAAAAAGCTGATGCTGTCCACCGACATGACGATGTGCGCCATCTCCCTGGACTGCGGCTTCTCCAACAGCTCGCAGTTCGCAAGCACGTTCCGCAAGCTGACCGGGCAGACGCCCAGCGCCTTCAAGCGCAATCATTTCATCCGGTCCTCCACGCAATAAAAGGGATGACGGCGGATTCGATCGCCGTCATCCCTTTTTCCGCGCATCAAGCTTCCTTTCCCCGCTTAATGCCCTCCATATCGCGCTCCATGGCCGCGCTCATTTTTCGAACGTCACGAGCAGCGCCTGCCGCTCTCCGATCGCAAGCTCCGCCTGCGCGTACCCGTCGCCGGACGCCGATACGGCCAGCTGCTTCACCCCGCCGCCGTCCGGGTCCCACAGCCGCGCCCGCTTGCCTGTCGCGCGAAACTGCACGGAGAGCGTCTTCGCCTCGTTCCCGGTATTGACGAGCAGGAACGTCTTGCCGCCCTCGCCCGTTCGCATGGCGCTTAATAGATCGGGGTCCGACGCCGCGAGCTTCAGATCGGGCGCAACCAGCGCCGCGAGCCGCCCGTCCAGCTCGTTCGCCGAACCGACGCGCTGCACGCCCGGGAGCTTGGCCAGCCGTTCGTACAGACCGTCCGCTTCCTTCAAGCCGCTCTCGGTCCGGATATACTCCGGCCCCTCGCCGATCAGCACGAGCGGCACGCCCGCGGTCGCCAACTCGGTCAGCTTGGCGGCGGTCCCTTCGTCGACGACCGTCGTCTCAGGCACGATCAGCGCCTCGTAACGCAGCCCGCCCCGGGCCGACAACCCGCCGTCCTCGGCGCGACTGTCCGCGATGCCGTCCGCATCGATGTAGTTGTAATCGAGCTGACGATCGGCGAGCCGCAGCGCCGTCTGCTTGAAGCTCTCGCTCACCTTCACCGCGCGCTCGGCATAATCGGCCGGATTGAGCGACATCGGCGGCAGCGTCTCCGCCCATACGCTCTCGATCGGATAGTACACCGCGACCTGCGGTGCCGGCTTGCCGGCATCCATCATATAGCCGATCCGCCCGATATAGTCCGCGAAGCGCTTGTTCTCCTCGTCGCTCATCCGGTCGTACTCGTAATAGGAGTTGAACCGGTCGACGCCGAAGGCGAACTGGACGGCAGCCGCGGCAAGGCGCCCTTTGAAGTCGGCCTTGTCGCTGTCGAACGCGTCGGAAATCTCGCTCATCACATGCGGCTTCCCGTCTTCCTGCGCCGCGGAGCTGGCGAGCTTGGCCGTCGTCGCCGCCCATTCCTTGGCGAGCTTCGGATGCGCCGTGAGCAGATCGATGCCCGGCAGCTGCATATGCCGGTAGATGTTCATCAGATTGCCCTCATAGATGGCCTGATGGTACATTTCCTCTTCCAGCAGCAGATGGCCGGAGCAGGCGACGCCCGTCTCTCCGCAGAACGTCTCGAGCGGCTCGAAGTAGCTCTCCAGGACGAGCTCCGACAGCGTCCGGTAATAATCGCCGCGCACGCGCAGCGCCTCCTTGCCCTCGCCCCCCGACCAGATACGGCAGGACGGGCGGTAGCTCGTAGCCGCGCCGCTTCCGGAACTCTTCGGCCAGCTCGTTGCCCCAATTCAACGTCTTCAGCAGCGGCACCCCCGGATCCGGCGCGTCGAGGACGCTCGGCTGCCGGGGAGGCGTGCCGATATACGTCCCGGTCAATGCCGGCTCGTCCGTGAAGAACGCTTCGATTCCTTTGCCGAAATAAGAGCCGAGCCGCTCGTAATACTGCTTGTGCGTGACGTCGATAAAAGCTTCGGTCGCGTCCTTCTCCAGCAGATTAATGTAGCGGCGCTGCTCGAACCAGTTGTTGACGGCATGCGTTCCTTCGTAGAACGGCTTTTGAACGAAGTAGAACACGACCCAGCTGCCGGAAGCCGGCGCCTGCCAATTCAAATTTCCTTGTCCGTCGACGGCGGACCGCAGATCGACTGCCGACGATGCATCGAAGCGGGATGCCGTGCCCCGGTAAGCGGTCGCGTTCTGGACTTCACCGTGTCCGTAAGGGTGCTCGATGACGACCTTCTTGCCGGCTGCGGCCTCCTTGACGACGACGGCCAGTCCCTGCGCCTCAAGCTCGGGATGCCCGGCCAGCACCAGACCGCCCGCCGTGCCGCTCGGATACCCTTTTTCGTCGTAGATCCAAACGCGCAGGCCGAGCTTGTCGATCGCATAAGCGACGTTTTGCTTCAGAATCTCCCAAAATTCCTCGTTTTTCAAGTACCCGTTGTAATCGACGTTCGTCACCATGCCGCCGTAGCCCAGATCGCTCAGCTTCTTGATGACGCCGGTGTGCAGCTTATCGTGAATCATGAGCAGCGGCCGGTACCGTACGTCCGGATCGGCGAACTGCGCTTCGTCGAAAGCGGCCGGCTTCGGCCGCTCTGCGGCTGATTCGGCGCCTGCCTCCGATGTCCCCCGGACGCCCCCTGTCTCTTCTCCTCCTCCGGTCGCTGCCGGGGAAGCCGACGCGTCCTTATCCTGAGTGCCTTGTGACTGTCCTTGCGCGTTCTCCACCTCCGCATCGTCCCCTTTCCCCTGTGTCGCGAAAAACAGGAAGCAGCCCAGCGCCGCCGCCGCGAGCAGCATCGCCACCGCCGCATTCCGTCTGTTCTTTTTCAAGTCTCTCTCCTCCTGGTCCCTGCATGCTACTGCACAACGACGCTGTCGACGAATGCCGTGTTGTCCCCCGTCGTCGCTCCCTTGAACTTGATCGTGTGCGTACCGGCCGTCGCATAGAAGGCGCGCGTCTCGAATGGCGCGAAGGCTCCGGTCGACGGCGAGAACGTACCGATTTTCCGGTTGTCAAAGTAGACGTCGAACGTCTGCCGTCCCCCGAAGTTCGTCCGCATCGCCGCCTTGAAGCCCACGGTGTGCATGCCCGCGTTCAGGGACACGCTTTGCTCGAAGGCCGCGTCATGCTGGATGAATGCCGTCTGCACGCCATCCGGCGCGGCTTGCGCGCCGAAGTCGGAGCCGTTGCGCTGCACGCCCGTGTAATTCGCGAACGTCCAGCCGCTCGCGATCGGCCCGTACGCGTAATTCGCGGTGACCGGCGCTTCAAAACCCGCGTTCGCCATCGTCACCCCGCCCGACGCATCGGTAAGCGAGATTCGGTCGATGTTCATCGTGCCGGTATTCGCGAACGGGTCCAGTCGCAACTGCTTGATCGTCCCGCTCCAGCCGCCGACGGTCCCCAGATCGACGACGTAGTCCGCGTAACCCGTCATGTTCGGCGCGATCGCGAACGTCTTGGACTTCGCCGCCGTGAAGACGGCGTCGGCATTCGTTTTGAAGAACACCTCTGCCTGGGTGGCGCTGGTATTGTTTTTCAGGCGAATCTTGAAGTAGCGGTTGGAGGCGGACAAGCCTAAGCCCTCGGCCGAAATCATGTAGGGATCGCCGCCCGTCGAAGTCAGCGTCAGCACGCCGCCGGATACGCTGCCCGCCAGCTCGTTCGCCATGATCCATTGCTGGTAGTCCGCCGACGTGGCCGCGACGTTGAAGTCCCAGTCCTGCGTGCCGTAGGTCTCGTTGCCCGAAAACGCGAGCGTGCTCGGCATGGCGTTGAAGGTCCCCGCGGACGGCTTGAAGTTGACGAACTGGTTGTTCTGCACCGTTCCCGTAGAGTTGCCAAGGATGCGAACCGCGTAGTTTTCGTCGGCGACGCCCGGATTTTTGGCATAGTTCGCGATCGTATTGTTTTCCATCACCATATTGGTGTTGACGCCCGCATTGTTGAAAATGAATACGCCTTCGGCATCGGTGTCGTGGATGTAATAGTTTCTCAGCGTGATATGATCATTGGCGCCTTCATAGTCGAAGCCGACGCCGTCATAGGCTGCCGTATTCCTGCGGATGTTGGCCAGCTCTCCGCCGTCGAAGGTGAGGTTCCGGCACACTTGAACGATGATGCCGCCCACGCCGAAAGGATTATACGCCGTACCGAGCCCGTTTACGCGCAAATTCGATATCGTACCGCCGTCGATCCAGTGAAAATCGAAGCCCCACATGCCGCCGTTTTCCGCATACAGATTCGACATGACGACATTTTTGATGGCAGGCGCGTTCACCTCGTGCATGTAGCCCGTGCCGACCCGCCCGAAGAAATTGGCCGTATCGCAGTCGTAAAAGCTGGAGTTGGTCAGCGAGAAGCCGTCCAGCGCCGTGCGTTTAATGCTGAAATCCGTCGCATCTCCCGGCACGCCGCCCGGCCAGGGCTGCAGGCCGCGCACGTCCACGCCCGCGGAGACGTGGTTGTAGGTTTCCGGCGCGCTGTTGTACGTGTGATTCATATGCAGGAAGATCATATTGTCGATGACGATATGACTCTTGTCGTACACGTCGTTGTACGTCAGCATGATGCCCGTCATCGCGTTTTGCAGCTCAAGCCCCGCGATCGTCCAGCCGCCGACGCCGTTCAGCGAGATGCAGATCGCGTCCACGATGCCCGGCGCTATGACCGGCTTCGCACCCGTTCCGTACGCGGACAGCGTGATCGGCGCGGCAGCGGTCCCTTCCCCGTGGAGCGTCAGCGTCTGTCCGGTCCACGTATCTCCCGTCTTCAACAGAACCTGGTCGCCCGGGCTGAATGTCGCGGCGGACACCTTGCTCAATGTTTTCCATGGCGCCGTCGCGCTCGTGCCGCTATTGGCGTCGTTGCCCGCGGAATCGCTTACATAATACGTCGCGGCTGCCGCCTCGCCGCTGCGTACGTTGAACAGCAGCAGCAGCGCGAAAGCGGCTGTAAAGCCAAGCAGGCAGATCGTTTTCTTTCCCATCATCCCAGCTCCTCTTTTCATCAAATGGTTGCGAATGGGCCGATCGACTTTAAAAATAGCATGATATTGCGCCGGCTTCTATCAGGATGTGGTTGAATGCTATTCACATTTGGGCGAGCGGGCTGCGCGTCAGGCGCGAAAAAAAGCCGCGTCCGCGGGCAGCGGAGCGGCGTCAAGCTTACAGTTCCTGGTGCGTCAATGCCCAGAGCGAGGGGCTGCTGACGGACAGCGAGGTCGCTCCCGCGTTCAGCGCGGCGGCAGCCTCGGCGGCATTGTCGATCAGGCCGCTCGCGACGACAGGGATGTCGGGGAGCGCGTCCGCGAATGCCCCGATGATCTTGGGAATGGCGCCCGGCATGATCTCGACGGCGTCGGGCCGAAGCGATTCGGCCAGCGACAGACCGGCGGACAATGCGCGCGAATCGATAACGAAAAGGTGCAATATCGCGTACAAGCCGATCCGCTTCGCCTCCTTGACCAGATGGGCCTTGGGCGTGACCACCCCGTCGGCGCCGATCCAGTCTCGAAGCAGAACCAGGCTTTCCTTGTCGGTGCTCGACAGACCGCGCACGAGGTCCAGATGGACGAACAGGCCTTTGCTTTGTGATCTAGCAGCCTTGGCGAGGCGCACGACCGCATCTACGGTGCCGTCCATGACGAACAGATTGGCGGCGCCGCTCGCCAGCGCCAACTCGCCGGCTTCCTCGGAGCGGACCGCGGCGATGATGGGGCTTTGCGCCAACCGGTGCAGCAGCGTCATGCGTGTACCGCCGTTTCCGCCGGTCCGTCCGACTCGCGTGCAGGCAGCAGCCGGATGACCCGATACCCGCCATCCAAGCCGGCGGCCGTCACGTACTGGCGCGAGCCCCGCCCGAACGCGTCATCGTGGGCAAAGTGAACATGACCGCAGAAGACGCCGATCAGGTTTCCTTGGGGATTGTCCATCAATAATTCGTAAAAGGCGAGCGTCTCCATCCCCGCCGGTTCAACCTGCCATTGCTTCATCAGATTTGCATCCCAGCCCTGCGCGGCCATCATGATCGGAGAGCCCCAGACACGCACGACATCCGGCAATAACGAAGGCACGTAAATTGGAATATGCATGAACAGCAGCGTAGGCAAGCCCCGCGACAGTGCCTGTTCGAAGGCGGCCAGCTGCGCTTCCGAGATCTGATAGGTGCTGTTGTCGACGGCGACCAGCTGAATGCCGCCGATCTCAAGCGTTTGAAAGGACGGATCTCCCGCCATTAATGGTTCAAACTTGGGATATTGCTCGGCGCGCGTCGCTTCGCCCCACGACCGGCCCGGGTATTCCCAGTCGTGATTGCCCGGCGTGTACAAATAGGGGACTCGCAGACTCGACAGTCGCTTATCTAACAAGGACAGATTTCCTGCGGTCGCTCCGTTCACGATATCACCGGTGAGCACGACGGCGTCGGCCTGAAGGTCGTTCGCATAAGCTAGCGCTCTGTCGAATCGGGTCTGCGTATCCAGCGCGTCGAAGTTATAAAGCCGAATCGATTCCGCCAATGCCTCGACGCCTTCCGTCAGATCGGACGCGTTCATATGGCTGTCGGTCAGGTGCAGCAGGGTGACCGGCGCAGGCAATCCTGCGACGCGAATGATCGTCTGCCTGTCGCTGTTCGTACATACGTGCTCATATTTCACGTTTTTCCCCTCCATGCCGTAGCTCTTGTGCGATTTCCGTCAAGCTTCGTATGACCTTATCCGCCATCGGGCGTTTTTTCGCAGGGATCCCTGCTTGATTCGCATCTTCGGCCGACATCGTTAACCATAACGTATATAACCCCGCCCGTTTGGCTCCCGTTATGTCGGTATCGTAGTTGTCTCCGACCATCGCCGCGCGCTCGATCCCTCCCCCGCACCGCTCGAGCGCGCAATGGAATAAATACGGCTCCGGCTTGCCTACGTACGTTGCCTTCACATTCGACGCTGTCTCCAGCGCCGCTGCCAACGCGCCCGTTTCCGGCACCGGATGTCCTCCCGCACCCGGATGGGAGGCATCCGCGTTCGCCGCGATGAGCATCGCTCCGGCCGAGACCGCTTGGGTCAGCCATTCCAGCTTCTCATAAGTGAAGCCCGGATCGAGTCCGATGACCGCGGCGTCGGCCGCGTCCTTCTCGCCCGGCATCAGCACGTGATGGCCGGCTTCCCGAAGCGCCGACACGAACGCATCGCTTCCAGCCGCCGCCAGCTTCAGGCAGCCATACCGCTCCTTGATAAAGCGCCCCGTATATTCGGTCGCCGTCACGATGTCGCGGGCAGCGGCTCGAATACCCATGGCGTTCAGTTTGCGGGCGACTTCTTCTGCAGGATGCCGGGAATTGTTCGTAACGAATTGAATGCGGACGCCTGCGGATCTGAGCGCGTTCAACGTTTCTCGCGCGCCCGGCATCGGCTCCCCGCCGCGGTAGAGCGTTCCGTCCAGATCGAACAGCCAGGTCCGAATGTCGGATAGCGCTCTAGCTTTTATTTCGCCTGCCATGCTTGTTTACCTCCTCCGGTCCGACGGCAACAAAAAAACTCCACACGGCAAACGAAGCGGAATCGCACCGCTAGCGTTAGCCGTCTGGAGTTATCGCTTGTCCTTGGCCCCAAATCGACGAGGTCAGTATATCACGCTGCGCGCATCGCGGGCAAGAGCATCTGCCGGCGTTTTTATTTGCCGTTGTTTCGGCTACGCTTTGGAGGTAAACTTTGTCTATACCGTTGACGATGAGAGGAGCATTGCCTTGGCCCCGCACTATTCGATTGCTTATCAGGCCGGCAGTATCGATGAAGAGACGTGGTTACACGTCCAGCCCGCTCCTATAACCCACTATCTTTGGGAGAAGGAAACGGTCGCGCCTTACCGCCCGGAAACAAGTGTACAGCTCTGCTGGACGAAAGATGCGCTTCACGTCAGATTCGTTTGTTACGAGCAATCCCCTGTCATTAGCTATTCAGGCGCCAACGAGCCGGTTTACCGCGACAGCTGCGTCGAGTTTTTCCTGCAGCCGATGCCGGAGACAGACCCTCGCTATTTGAATTTTGAATTTAACGCGGCAGGCACGATGCTGCTTGGACTCGGCGTAGACCGCAATGATCGGGACAACGCTTTCGGTTTGGTCCCCGAACGCTTCAACATCCTGGCCGAACGCGGACTTGCCGACGAAGCGGGCCGCATCTACTGGACGTTATCCTTTCGTATTCCGCTCGATTGGCTGGCCGAGGTATTCCCGGGCTTTTCAGCCGTGCCGGGCTATGCGTTTAAGGGGAACTTCTACAAGTGCGGAGAGACACCGGTCCAGCATTATGTATCCTGGTCTCCAGTCGGCGTTCCGAAGCCCGACTTTCACTTGAGTCCTTACTTCGGGACGTTTGCCTTTGGCTAACACCATTACAAGGGACGAAGCCTATGCTTCGTCCCAACTGTTGCGATATAGCCGACGCTTTTCCTGAATGACTTCCTAAACGTGTTCCAGAAGTTGCCCCTCAGACCCTTGGCAGCTTGTCCGTTCAAGATTCCGTCGTAGCCTCGAATGTGCTCAAATAATGATGCAAATCAAAATTTTTCATCTTTTGGGCGCAGCAAAATTTATACTTCGCTCCGCTACCGCAAGGGCATGGCTCGTACACATTCGCTGGCATATATTTTTCCCGAATCGCCTTTTTCAAATCAGTCAGATCTTCCATATAGTCCATGCCCATTATATAATTCCAGTTGAAATGCTCACACACCTGTGTAACCTGTGCCGCTCGCTCCGGAGCGTTTACCTTGACTATAATCGGCTGATGCGCGGAACCCCATCCCTTCTCCGGATAGGCATTCTTCTCTGTCATTGCCGCCTGTCCCCCATTCATAAGTAATGGCACGGATGAAGTCTTGCTCAGCGTGCGTTCATGCTCGGGCAATTCGTCCACCCTCTCACCCATATACATCTCAGCAACGGGCAGGAAAGAATCCATATCTCCTGCATGCAAGTCAATTTCATAGGATTTTAAAACAGGCAAGTGCGAAGAAGTCGATTCCTCCCCCCTCACTTGCTGCTGCAAGCTCCTCCTCTGTAGGCAGAAAGGAAACTTTATGTTGCAGCCCACGATAAATATCAAGCAGCATTTCCAGCCCGCTCGCCAAAATAGCGCGCAACTGTAAGGAATCAAGCTCGGTATAAAACCGGGCATATACGAGCGCCTGACGGAAATGCTTCGCAGCAAGCTCCCATTCCCCAACATCGTACAGCAAACTGCCCAACGAATAATGGGATTCCACCTGCGTCTGGTCGATGCCGATCGAATACTCGAACACGGCTTGCCGCCAAATCCGGCCTTCCACCCTTATGATACAAGTTGCCAAATTTGTTCCAGAGCAAACTGTTGTCTGGCTCTTTCCTCAACTGCTCTAAAAAAACCTTCTTCGCCTTGAGTTGCCCATCGCGGACTCATACCGTTATGCAGTTCTATCCTGCCAATCATATATCCTGAATTCAGTTCTTCTTCCTCAAAGTTGGCCCGTAACACATACCCCAATAATTCAAGTCCAAAAAATACCGTGGTGAATTCCCATGCCCCCGCAGCATTGCACTCGACACAACGAAAATAACCGGTAAATTGCGAGTGGTCGAGTAGACTCCTTATACTTTGCTGTGGATCCGAGCCGGATCTTGGTGCCTCTTCCGCCGCTTTTGTCCAGCCGCTGACGTCCATTACAATCAATCCGAGATCATAGTTTCCCACTTGACCGCAGTGTCCGCACCGTAGGCGCTGCTTTTTCGGCTTATATAACGGCTTAATTCTTTTTTAGTTGCTTTACTACCAGCTTTTTTTCATTTCCCGGCAGCATCGCTACTGTCGGCGTCTTACCGATCGGAGGTTCTGCTCCAGTCATCAAAGTGACAAGATCCGGATGAAATCCTTTCCCCTTGCTCATTAGCTTCACTCCTTTAAACGCATTTTGGATCGAAGGGAGAAAAATAAATAAAACCTCTAGCTCAAATGAACTAAAGGCTAATGAATTCCATTTTGGTGCGCGTAGAGGGACTTGAACCCCCCACGGTTGCCCGCCAGATCCTAAGTCTGGTGCGTCTGCCAATTCCGCCATACGCGCAGATGGCCAGTGTCTAGCCGGCTGTAAAAACCAAATGGCTGGGGATCTAGGATTCGAACCTAGGAGTGACGGAGTCAAAGTCCGTTGCCTTACCGCTTGGCTAATCCCCAACGGATAAGATAATGGATGGTGGAGGCTGAGGGGATCGAACCCCCCGACCCTCTGCTTGTAAGGCAGATGCTCTCCCGGCTGAGCTAAGCCTCCGTATGTATGGTGACCCGTGGGGGAATCGAACCCCCCGTTACCTCCGTGAAAGGGAGGTGTCTTAACCGCTTGACCAACGGGCCATTAAAGCTGGAGCTCTCAACCGGGATCGAACCGGTGACCTCATCCTTACCATGGATGCACTCTACCTACTGAGCTATGAGAGCTTATGTTTTACAGAGCTTGCGCCCTGAAAACCGGATGCGAAACGAATTTGCGCTAGAAATGCTCTTACCTGTGCGGCTTGCCGTTTGTTCCTCGGAAGGAACGGTAGGATAAGCCCTCGACCGATTAGTACTCGTCAGCTACACCCATTACTGAGCTTACACCCCGAGCCTATCAACCTGGTGTTCTTCCAGGGGTCTTACATACTGGGAAATCTCATCTTGAGGCGGGCTTCGCGCTTAGATGCTTTCAGCGCTTATCCCTCCCGCACTTGGCTACCCAGCGATGCTCCTGGCGGAACAACTGGTACACCAGCGGTGCGTCCATCCCGGTCCTCTCGTACTAAGGACAGCCCCTCTCAAATTTCCTACGCCCGCGACAGATAGGGACCGAACTGTCTCACGACGTTCTGAACCCAGCTCGCGTACCGCTTTAATGGGCGAACAGCCCAACCCTTGGGACCTACTTCAGCCCCAGGATGCGATGAGCCGACATCGAGGTGCCAAACCTCCCCCGTCGATGTGGACTCTTGGGGGGAGATAAGCCTGTTATCCCCAGGGTAGCTTTTATCCGTTGAGCGATGGCCCTTCCATTCGGTACCACCGGATCACTAAGCCCGACTTTCGTCCCTGCTCGACTTGTAGGTCTCGCAGTCAAGCTCCCTTATGCCTTTGCACTCTTCGAATGATTTCCAACCATTCTGAGGGAACCTTGGGGCGCCTCCGTTACGCTTTAGGAGGCGACCGCCCCAGTCAAACTGTCCGCCTGACACGGTCCCTTCACCGGATTCACGGTGACAGGTTAGAACCTAGATACGATCAGGGTGGTATCCCAACGGCGCCTCCATTGAAGCTTGCGCTCCAACTTCTTAGGCTCCCACCTATCCTGTACAGACCGTACCCAAGTTCAATATCAAGCTACAGTAAAGCTCCATGGGGTCTTTCCGTCACGTCGCGGGTAACCTGCATCTTCACAGGTACTAAAATTTCACCGGATCTCTCGTTGAGACAGCGCCCAAGTCGTTACGCCATTCGTGCGGGTCAGAATTTACCTGACAAGGAATTTCGCTACCTTAGGACCGTTATAGTTACGGCCGCCGTTTACTGGGGCTTCGGTTCACAGCTTCGGGTTGCCCCTAACCGCTCCCCTTAACCTTCCAGCACCGGGCAGGCGTCAGCCCGTATACTTCGCCTTACGGCTTCGCACAGACCTGTGTTTTTGCTAAACAGTCGCTTGGGCCTATTCACTGCGGCCCCCTCGGGCTATTCACCCTACCGAGGCACCCCTTCTCCCGAAGTTACGGGGTCATTTTGCCGAGTTCCTTAACGAGAGTTCTTCCGCGCGCCTTAGAATTCTCTTCTCGCCTACCTGTGTCGGTTTGCGGTACGGGCACCTTCTCCTGGCTAGAGGCTTTTCTCGGCAGCGTGAGCACGGAACCTTCGGTACTGTAATTTTCCCTCCCCATCACAGCTCAAGGTTAAAGCATGCGGATTTGCCTACATGCACCCCTCACTGCTTGGACGAGCTATTCCATCAGCTCGCGTTCTTGCCCTCCTGCGTCCCCCCATCGCTCGTAACGGATTACGGTGGTACAGGAATTTCAACCTGTTGTCCTTCGACTACGCCTTTCGGCCTCGCCTTAGGTCCCGACTTACCCTGAGCGGACGAACCTTCCTCAGGAACCCTTAGGCTTTCGGCGGACAGGATTCTCACCTGTCTTTTCGTTACTCATACCGGCATTCTCACTTGAATGCAGTCCACCGGTCCTCTCGGTCCGACTTCTACCCGCATTCAACGCTCCCCTACCCAAGCGTTTCTAAAAGAAACGCGAGCCATAGCTTCGGTGGTGTGTTTAGCCCCGTTACATTTTCGGCGCAGAGTCACTCGACCAGTGAGCTATTACGCACTCTTTAAATGGTGGCTGCTTCTAAGCCAACATCCTGGTTGTCTTCGCAACTCCACATCCTTTCCCACTTAACACACACTTGGGGACCTTAGCTGATGATCTGGGCTCTTTCCCTCTTGACGACGGATCTTAGCACTCGCCGTCTGACTCCCGAGCATACATCCATGGCATTCGGAGTTTGACTGGACTTGGTAACCCTTGGCGGGCCCCGCACCCAATCAGTGCTCTACCTCCATGATGCTAAATCTCGAGGCTAGCCCTAAAGCTATTTCGGGGAGAACCAGCTATCTCCGAGTTCGATTGGAATTTCTCCCCTACCCCCACGTCATCCCAGAGCTTTTCAACGCTCACGAGTTCGGGCCTCCAGTAAGTGTTACCTCACCTTCACCCTGCACAGGGGTAGATCACCCGGTTTCGGGTCTACGACTACGTACTCAAGCGCCCTATTCAGACTCGCTTTCGCTGCGGCTCCGTCTCTCCCGACTTAACCTCGCACGTAAACGTAACTCGCCGGTTCATTCTACAAAAGGCACGCCATCACCCCTAGATCGGGCTCTGACTTCTTGTAAGCGCACGGTTTCAGGTTCTTTTTCACTCCGCTCCCGCGGTGCTTTTCACCTTTCCCTCACGGTACTGCTTCACTATCGGTCGCCAGGGAGTATTTAGCCTTGGCAGATGGTCCTGCCGGATTCCCACGGGGTTTCTCGTGTCCCGCGGTACTCGGGATCCGTCTCGGAGGGAGCAGACTTTCGGCTACGGGGCTTTTACCCACTATGGCGGACCTTTCCAGATCTCTTCGCCTAACCTGCTCCTTTGTAACTCCATGTGAGACGTCCCACAACCCCTGAGAGCAAGCTCTCAGGTTTGGGCTAATCCGCTTTCGCTCGCCGCTACTGACGGAATCACTCTTGTTTTCTTCTCCTCCAGGTACTTAGATGTTTCAGTTCCCTGGGTGTGCCTTCTCATGAGCTATGTATTCACTCATGGATGACTGGGCATGACCCCAGCCGGGTTTCCCCATTCGGACATCCCCGGATCAAAGCCTGCTTACGGCTCCCCGAGGCAATTTCGCTGTTCGCCGCGTCCTTCTTAGGCTCCTGGCGCCTAGGCATCCTCCGTGCGCCCTTAATAGCTTAACCTAACGCTCCGAGTTGTCGATGTCACTGCGTTCTCCGATCAACCCGCCGACCTGCTTCCGCAGTCCGGCCGATCCTCGAAAGGCTGTTCCATTCGACATCTCTTCGCTCTCAGCAAAGTCTACACAAGGCATTGTAGAGAATTTCTAATTTGCGCATTTTCGTTTCGCTATCCGGTTTTCAAATCCCCACCCGTACAAGCAAGTGCTCGTCAAATCGGCTATTTCCTCCTCTCTATTTGATCTGAAGGATTTTTCCTTCAAAACTGAACTTGAGCGTTAAAACCACGGACTTCGTATTGCCCCGAAGGGCTCCTTAGAAAGGAGGTGATCCAGCCGCACCTTCCGATACGGCTACCTGTTACGACTTCACCCCAATCATCTACCCCACCTTCGACGGCTGGCTCCCTTGCGGGTTACCCCACCGGCTTCGGGTGTTGTAAACTCTCGTGGTGTGACGGGCGGTGTGTAGAAGACCCGGGAACGTATTCACCGCGGCATGCTGATCCGCGATTACTAGCAATTCCGACTTCATGCAGGCGAGTTCAGCCTGCAATCCGAACTGAGACCGGCTTTGGTAGGATTGGCTCCGTCTCGCGACTTCGCTGCCCGTTGTACCGGCCATTGTAGTACGTGTGTAGCCCAGGTCATAAGGGGCATGATGATTTGACGTCATCCCCGCCTTCCTCCGGTTTGTCACCGGCAGTCGATCTCAGTGCCCACCGAAGTGCTGGCAACTAAATCCAAGGGTTGCGCTCGTTGCGGGACTTAACCCAACATCTCACGACACGAGCTGACGACAACCATGCACCACCTGTCTCCTCTGTCCCGAAGGAAAGGCCTATCTCTAGACCGGTCAGAGGGATGTCAAGACCTGGTAAGGTTCTTCGCGTTGCTTCGAATTAAACCACATACTCTCACTGCTTGTGCGGGTCCCCGTCGATTCCTTGAGTTTCGAGTACTTTCGAACGTACTCCCCAGGCGGAGTGCTTAATGTGTTAAGTTCGGCACCGAGGGGTGGAGTTCCCCAACACCTCAGCACTGATCGTTTACGGCGTGGACGTACCAGGGTATCTAATCCTGTTTGCTCCCCACGCTTTCGCGCCTCAGCGTCAGTTACAGTCCAGAGAGCCGCCTTCGCCACTGGTGTTCCTCCACATC
>NZ_JAPDIA010000003.1 GCF_029525575.1 Cohnella rhizosphaerae | reverse complement strand
AGCAGCCCATTTCAATGCAAGCATTTTTTTTAACCGCTCGGCATTTTCTTTTTTCGCTGCCGTTCGCCATGATCCTTCTGTCGAAGGCGGCGAGAATTAATTTATCACAGATGTACATGCCCCGTCAACACCAAATGTCGAATATTTTCGAGCTTTGTTTTAACGCCACGGAATGGTCTGAATGCCTTCGTTGAGCGTCGCCATATGCAGCTGTCCTTCCCTCAGGTCGATATCGGTCACCGGGCATCCCAAAGTTACGGATACGAGCGAAAACTGGCCGCGCAGCTTCGCCGCCCGATACAAGCCCCGGTCTGTGCAGAAGTATAAGTTCTGACCGAGCCGGACCGCGTTAAACGCAAAAATACCGGGCATGCGGAACCGTTCGAAGCCGCCCTTCAGATCACCCAGCACGATCTCGCCCCTTTCGGCGATTCCTAAAAGCGCTCCCTCCAGCGCAGCCAGTCGAATGATCGCCGTCTTTAAGGGAAACTGCTCCCACGTACAGGTCAAACGGTCGTACATGGCAATTCCCCAAGGCAAAGCTAAAAACATAAAGTGAGGCGTGGCAAATAAATCGTATACCGGATTTTCCGTAGACGCGATATTTCTCCACCCTTCTTTCGTACGGCACCATAGTCCTCGCTCAGTCGCCGCAAATCCGATGCCTCCCACCTCTTTGTACGCGTAACAGACGAAGGGAAGACGAAGGTCCGACCAACGCTCATTACCCAGCTCGTAAAGGCCATAGTTCGTACAAGCGACGATCGAACCAGCCGCAGCCTGCTCGAGGCGGTTTACGTGCACCTTTTGCGGAATGCCTTCCATGAACGCTTCCCATCCTCCCTCTTCGGCCGACCTCCAAAGACCGCGGCCTGCAGGAGAAACGAGAAGCCGACGATCGACAAGCGTTCGAACCGCGGACTGATGGAAGAGCAAAGGCTCCAAACGGGGTGAATTTCGAGACATTTATAATCGCACCTCATTTTCGATAATGAGAATCGTTATCAACTGAACTGATTATAGCTTCCCTGCTTGTATCCTGCAAGCTGATCGCAACATTTGCCCGGACGTCCAACGCCAAGCAGCATAAAAAAAGAGCCCTTCCTTAGGAAGGACTCCGCATCCAAGCCGAACGATTATTCAAAACCCGACGCCGTATAGCGAAGATCGAGTAAATGAAGGCCGTGCTCCTTGACGCCTCTCGTGATCTCCGCCACGTATCCGCGATGCGAGAGCTTGCGCAGCAATGGAGTAAGTTCAAGATTCAGATCCGAAAGCGACGGATGATCCTGCAATTCGGATAAACTCCAAGGCTCCGGACGGCTCTGCAAAATGCGCAAAAGCAGCGAAGAGGAGGTCTTCATCTTCGTCAACACGGCGAACTCGACGGCAAGAATCACGAGATTCACACGTTGCTCCATCGTTTCCCCGCTCGAAGTCAATTCGTCGTAAAGCTTAAAGATCCCTGGATTTACGCGTCTTACTTGTTCCCACAAGCTCGGTTCCGGGTGAAGCGTTTCTTCAATAATAACGATATGTGCCCAATGATTCAGCGCCGCCAATATATTCGTATACGCGTCCATCGCGTGTCGATCCTTCAAATTCTGCTTGGCCTGCGAATAAGCGCCCAAAAATCGCGAATATTCGCTGATGAGGCGTCTCTCGCGCAACTGCTCGGGCCACCGGTCGAGCCTGTCGCGCGTGACGGCAAGGTAGCCGTCTCTGTCCAGAAGCACCTCGCCGGTCGTCAGCCATTGAAAAAACGGCTGCCAATGCTCCCCGCCAGCGATCCAGGCGTTCAACCGCTCCGGCGTCGACCTGCGCACCATGATCGTCATGTCGCTCCACTTCCAATGCTCCTCTGACGCCTTGCCTTCGATATGGCCGTCTTCGTACAGCGCGAGGATCAGACGATCCATCCCGCCGATCAAGGAGGGGGGAAGCTTCGAGATTCTTTACGAGCAGCAGCCCGCAGAGCCGCTCGTCGGAGCCGAACAGCGCCGTATAAAATAGATTGGTGTCTTCAAGACGCTTCATGAAATTTCACCACCTAGTCAGGCTTTGAAGTGGCTTGCCTGCTATTTGTAGGCTATAATGAGATATCTCGATTCGAGGATAGCTCGACAGTTTATTTTAATTCTACGCCGGGAGCAAGTTTCCTGCCGACAGGCGAATTAAGATCATGGGGGCAATTAGGCAATGAAAATGAAGGCCAGCAAAATATCGACGATGCGCACTTGGGGCCTGCTGCTGGTGCTCGGCGGAATGGGACTCATGGTGCTCGGGACAAGCGGCATCATCCTGTTCGGACAAGTCGGCAAGATCATCGCCGCGATCTTTATGGTGATCGGCATTCTTACCTGCGGAGCAAGCATGTTTATCTATTTCTGGGTCGGCATGTTATCGACCAGCGCGCCAGTCATCGAATGTCCCGAATGCGGCAAGCGCACCAAGATGCTCGGCAAAACCGACCGGTGCATGTACTGCCACACGATCCTGACTTGGGATCCTTCCCAGGCGACGAACGCTTCGGTCCCGAAAGAACACGAACCCTCCCCGTCGACGACGGTATAAAAAAAGGCGCTCCGCCGTTTTAACGGCAAGCGCCTTTTCTATTGCATGATGCGAAGCAGAGGGCTTACGGATAACTTTGCAACGCCTTATCCAGCACGCTCCAGATATCGTCCGCAGCAAACGCGCGGGTCCAGGAAGCGACGCCGGCCAGCTTGTACTTCTTGACGAGCTGCACCCTCGCTTGAACCGACAACTCGTCTTCAAGCCAAATACGCTGCAACGCGCCGTTAGCTTTGAATTCGACGTAATGCTGTCCCGTCTCTTCGGATAACGCGGGTGTCAGCTTGTTGTCTTCGATCAGCTTCCGGACGGCGTCCATTCCGATCGCTTTGGACGATACCTCGACTTTTCCGTTATCGTCGGTCTTTTCCGTCCATACTCTCGTGTAAAACGGAACGCCCAAGATCAATTGGCTTGGGGCCACGCCGTCTTCCTTCAATATTTTCGTAATGGCGTTTTCCGTCCATGGCAACGATGCGACCGAGCCGGATACCGGACTTGCCGCCCAATGCTCGTCGTAAGCCATCAAAATCAGATAGTCGACGGCATCGGCGAGGCGTCCCCGATCGAGGTAAGCCGACCACATCTCGCTATTGGACTTGGGAGACACGTCGATCGATACGCTCAGCCCCTGCTCGTGCATAAGCGGCGTCAGTTCGCGAACGAATTGGATCAGATTGTCTTTATCTTTGGTATACACATTTTCGAAATCTAGGTTAATGCCCTGAACCCTGAACGTTCGCGCGTAGGCGATCAATTGCTGAATCATCGAACTGCGGGAAGCGTAGGAAGAAAGCGCTTCGTGCGTCATATCAGGTTCGAACGAATTGCCGAACATTGCCCATACTTGCATGCCTTTATTCCGCGCCCAAGCGGAATACGCGGCGTCGGCTTTGCTGCGAATATTGCCTTTGCCGTCCGAGAGCGAAAACCAGCTCGGACTGACGACGTTGACGCCGTTCCAGTCGCCGATTTTCGTCGGGTCCGGCTGAACGTTATAAATGGCGTCCCAAGTTAAATTAATCCGTTTGCCGGTCACCTTCCACGGCACATACGGCTCTTTTTGCTCGGTAACGGCGCCCGAAGCCGTCTCCTCGACGCCGACCAGCGCGATATCGCGCTTGCTCGCATAACCAATATAACCATCGGCGGCTTGAACTCGATACCAGCCCTCTTCTTCTCCCCATACGACGACGGCAGATCCGGCGGGCAGATCGTGCACGATCGGATTCGATTTTCCCGCGGCGCTGCGAAGTTTGGCGCCTTTCCCCCGTGCCGGCGCTTCGCCCTTTTGTATCGCGCGGCCCGGCTTCGTCAAGGTGACGATGCCGGTATCCGCATCCGTCACGGCCGTCAAACCGAACAGTTGCTGAAGCGGCGCGAACGGAAGATACAATGTGCCGTCCTCCGCTTTTTTGGCGCCAAAGCTCATATTGAAAGGCTTCGCATTAAGCGTCGCGCTCAGTTTGCCTGTCTTAAAATGAAGCACGCTCGTATCCGAGGTTAAAATAACGGAATCCGTCTCCGCTTCGTAACGTACCCCGTCTCCGATCAGTTCTTTGGCGAGCGGTAGCGGGATCCATATCCCTTCGCCTTCGCCCAACGCGTAATCTCCGGTCCAATCCCCTTCGCTCATGATCGGATGCGCCTTTGCCATATAATCCGGCTTGACGTGGGCCCGATTCGGCTGGGAGGACCACCATGCGAACGCAACCGCCGTGGCGGAAAGAAAAAATAATAGCAACAGGCCGAGGATCGGCGCCATTTTCCTGCGCCGCTTGCCGCGTCCGCCCATTATCGTCGTCTGCAATCTCTCACGCTCCTATGTCTATTCTATTAAAGGACGAATGAAAAGCCCGAGAGGTTTCGACCAATTTTTGCCCCTCGATATAACAAACGCGCCGGATGCCCGGCGCGGTCTATGCGAAAATATGGTTCAAGTCGATAGAGAAATCAGGAAATCGGTCCGCGGCATGACGGACATAGACCGTAAATCTCCATACGGTGTCCTTGCACGAGAAACCCTGTACGCGCCGCCGCCGCGCGTTCGACCTCAACGACCGGATCGTGATCGAAATCGACCATCGCACCGCATCCGGTGCAAATGGCATGATAATGATCGGATAAGTCGGCGTCGAACCGGCTGGAATCGTCGCCGTAGGTCAGCTCCCGGATCAGACCGGCGTCGACGAACAGCTTCAGGTTGTTGTAGACGGTAGCGACGCTCAAGCTGGGATACGCCGGGGACAACGACTTGAAAATATCGTCTGCCGTCGGATGCGAGGTGGACTCCATCAAGTACTTCAAAATCGCGTATCGCTGCGGCGTCATCCGGACGCCTCCGGATTTGAGCTGGTCCACGGCATGATAGATCCGGGTTTCCATGCTCCTCACAGCCTTTCCTTCGGGTTAAAGTATATTTTAAGCGGTTTAAAAAGGCGCTGTCAATGGCAAAGGCCGCCACGCGCGTGACGGCCCTTCTTCATGTTTAGGATTTGCGGCCCTGCTGGCCCCGATTTTCCCATAACCAGAGCGCTGCGCCTGCGCCGATCAGTACGATCGCGCCGACCATCGCGCCTGCGGAATGGAAGAGCCAGCGAATATTGGACGATCCGAGCAAAATAGCCGCTCCAGCCGCCAGCAGCACGAGGCTCAGCGCAGGGAAGGCGCGCGAATCGCCTTCGGCGCGGGCATCCGGACGCCCGTCCCAGCCAAGCGGCGGCTGACGATAGTAGTAGCCGCCGGAAGCGATCCGTTCGTTCACGGCTTCGGCGCTCTGCAGCGTATCGAACAAATTGTACAAGTAAATGATCGGCAGAAGCAGACTGACGAGCACGACGGTCAGTACGTTGCCTTCCATCTCCTGCACGACGAACACGACGCCGCAAATGTTGAGCGCAAGAAGCAGCATCATCATGACGCCCTTGCCCATGAGCCCCAGGTACATGTAGCCGGTTCCCGGGAAAATAAAAGCGAACAATCCCGCCAGAAACTTGCTTTTCTTTTTGCTCGCCGTCGATGCTGCGTTTTGATCGTAGCCGGGCGGGTAAGGCAGGGCGCCAGGATCGGTCCAGACGGTCTCTCCGGAGGAGCCCTGCGAGGTATTCGACGGCTGTCCCTGCGGCTGCTGCCATTCCTTGTTCTCGTTATTCATCATTCATCCCCCCGACATCAATTTTGGCGCTACTCCGCGGACACGGTCCGAATGCCCTCAAGCCTGCGCAACTGCTCCGCGAGCGATACCGCCTGCAGCGGATCGCCGAGCCGGATCGTAAGCCGGATCCGAATACCGCCTTCTCCCCTGCTCTCGATCGCGCTCTCGTCGAATTGCACTTTGATCAGCTTAGCTTCCTTCGCCTCCAGCAGCAGACGGATCGGCCCCGTGAGTTCCCGATCGGCTTGCGCCGCCAAGGTGAAGACGAACTCCCGCGGGTGGGCGACGTACCGCTTCTCGACGACGTTCAGCCCCCATAACACCGCGAGCGCCAAGAACACCGTAAAGGATGCGCCGACGTAGAAGCCGGCTCCCACAGCAAGGCCGATCGCCATGACGACCCACAAAGAAGCGGCCGTCGTCAAGCCTTTGATCGACTTTCCCGTAAACAGTATCGTACCCGCGCCCAAAAATCCGATGCCCGTAATCGCCTGCGCCGCCAACCGTGCCGGATCCCGGTTCACGCCGTACTGTCCGGTAAATTCGGAAAAGCCGTAAATCGACAGGAGCATGATCAGGCAGGAGCCCAAGCTTACGAGCGTATGCGTGCGCAAGCCTGCGGCATGGTTTTTGCGTTCGCGCTCGTAACCGATCAAAGCCCCGAGCAGTACGGACAGCAAAAGGCGAAGCATTAGGTGCCAATCGTCGATAACCCATGGATTGTCCAAGTCAGTATCACGCCTTATAAGTCACATTTTAATTGGAATTCGCCTGAAGCGGCAACGGCTTCCCGTCGGGGAGGGATGCCCGACTTAAGTCTTGGGCTGCAGCTTCATGGTGACCATCGTAATATCCTCGCGCGGATGGAAGGTGTCGACCGCGACGAAGCCATTGCGCCCGTAGAGCGCGATGGCTGGCAGGTTGCGCGCTTCGGCCGTGACCTCCCACCCCGGCACTTCGTTCCATGCTTGCATCATATGCACGATCAACGCGCCGGCGATTCCCTGGCGAAAATGGTCGGGATGCACCATCATCCTGCTGATGACGCCCGTACCGTCCTTGGCCTGCTCCGCGGCGATCGCGCCGACCAGCTCGCCGTCGTCGTCCCTGCAGCCCCAGAACGTCTCCTCCGACGCCTGGAGCGTAGCGATGGTGTCGTGAAGCGGCGGCAGATCGGGAGCGCCGATGAGCTCGGCTTCGATCCGATAAGCGGCGTGCTGAAGACGCCAGAGATCGCCGGCATCGTCCTCGCTGGTCAGGTCCAGCAGCTCTATCGTTGGCATCGGGCCAGCTCCTCCGGATGATTTTAAAAGAGGCGGCTTCCCGACTATCGGGTATGCCGCCTCAGCCAATCTTATGAATTTTTCAAACGATCCATGAGCAATTTGTTGACGAGCCCCGGGTTGGCCTTGCCCTTCGTCTCCTTCATGATCTGGCCGACGAGGAAGCCGATCGCCTTGTCCTTGCCGCCGCGGAAATCCTCGACCGACTGCGGGTTGGCCGCAACGATCCGGTCGACGATCGCCAGGATGGCGCCTTCGTCGCTGATCTGCACGAGTCCTTGCTCTTCGACGATCTGTTGCGGCAGCTTGCCGGATTCGAGCATCGCCTTGAATACGGTCTTGGCGATCTTGGAGCTGATCGTGCCCTTGGCGATGAGTTGAATCATCTCTCCGAGTCCTTGGCCCGTGATCGGAACCTGCTGGATCTCCAGATTGTTCGCGTTCAAGTAACCGAGGAGATCGCCCATGATCCAGTTCGCCGATGCTTTGGCATCGTCGGTATACTTCAACGACTCCTCGAAGAAGTCGGCCAGCTTCATCGACGACGTGATAACGCCGGCATCGTAGGACGGCAAGCCGTACTCCTGCGTATAGCGAGCCTGGCGTGCGTCCGGCAGCTCGGGAATCGAAGCGCGGACGCGATCCTTCCAAGCCGCGTCGATCTGTACCCGCACGAGATCGGGATCGGGGAAGTAACGATAGTCGTGCGCCTCTTCCTTCGAGCGCATGCTGAACGTCTTGCCCTGCGATTCGTCCCAGCGGCGCGTCTCTTGCACGACTTTGCCGCCGCTGTCCAGCACGTCGGACTGTCGCATGACCTCATACTCCAGGCCGCGCTGCACGCCTCGGAACGAGTTCATGTTTTTCAGCTCGGTACGCGTGCCGAACTTCTCCTGGCCCCAAGGGCGAATGCTGACGTTGGCGTCGCAGCGCAGGCTGCCTTCCTCCATCTTCACGTCGGAAACGTCGCAATATTGCATGATCGCCTTCAGCTTTTCGAGATAGGCCTTGGCCTCCTCGGGAGAGCGAATGTCAGGCTCCGACACGATCTCGACGAGCGGCGTGCCGACGCGGTTGAGGTCGACGAGCGAGCCCAGGCCGCCGTCCATATGCGTCAGCTTGCCTGCATCCTCTTCCAGGTGAAGCCGGGTGATGCCGATTCGCTTCGTCTGCCCGTTAACCTCGATGTCGATCCAGCCGTTCGAGCCGATCGGCTCGTCGTATTGGGAGATCTGATACGCCTTGGGCGAATCGGGATAAAAGTAATTCTTGCGGTCGAACTTGCACCAGTCGGCGATCTCGCAGTTGATGGCCATGGCGGCCTTCATGGCGTATTCGACGGCCTGGCGGTTCAATACGGGCAGGACGCCCGGATGGCCAAGACATACGGGGCACGTATGGCTGTTGGGCGACGCCCCGAACGAGGTCTCGCAGCCGCAGAAGATCTTCGTTTTCGTGTGCAGCTCCACGTGCACTTCGAGGCCGACGACCGTCTCGTATGGGGATACGGTGGACATGAGTGGTTGTTCCTCCTATTAGAGCGCCGGGCGCAGCTTGTGGAATTCGGTCATGCCTTCGAAAGCATGAGCGGCGCGCAGCACGGTCGATTCGTCGAACGGCTTGCCGATGATCTGTAGACCGACGGGCAGGCCGTCCGCCAGACCGCAGGGCACGCTGATCGCCGGCACGCCCGCAAGGCTAACCGGGATGGTGCAAATATCGTTCAGGTACATCGTGAGCGGATCGCCGACCTGCTCGCCGATGCGGAACGCCGTCGTAGGCGCCGTGGGGCCGACGATGAGATCGAAGCGCTCGAACGCTTGGTCGAAATCGCGCTTGATCAGCGTACGGACCTGCTGGGCTTTTTTTATAATAAGCGTCGTAATAGCCGGAGCTGAGCGCGTACGTTCCGAGCATGATCCGCCGCTTGACCTCGGGGCCGAAACCCTCGCTGCGGGACTTTTTTGTACAAGTCCAGCAGGTTGGCGGGATTCTCCGCCCTGACGCCGTAACGGACGCCGTCGAACCGCGCGAGGTTAGAGGATGCTTCGGACGAAGCCAGCAAATAATAAGTCGCGATCGCGTAATCGGTATGCGGCAGAGACACTTCTTCCCATTCGGCGCCGAGGGCTTCGAACGTCTTAAGCGCCTCCATGACGCGCGCCTTGACCTGCGGGTCGATGCCTTCGCCCAGGTATTCCTTGGCGACGCCGATGCGAAGACCCTTGATATCGCCCGTCAGCGCGGACGTATAATCTGGAATCTCGACGTTGGCCGACGTCGTGTCGCGCTTGTCGTGACCCGCGATGGCCTGCAGCACGTACGCCGAATCTTCGACGTTCTTGGTCAGCGGGCCGATCTGGTCGAGCGACGACGCGAAAGCGACCAGTCCGTATCGCGAGACGAGTCCGTAAGTCGGCTTCAGGCCGACGATGCCGCAATAAGCGGCCGGTTGGCGAATCGAGCCGCCGGTATCGGAGCCCAAGGAGAAATAAACCTGTCCGGCCGCGACCGAAGCTGCCGAGCCGCCGCTGGAGCCGCCGGGAACGCGATCGGTGTCCCAGGGATTGCGCGTCAGTTGGAACGAGGAGTTCTCGTTGGAGCCGCCCATGGCGAACTCGTCCATGTTCAGCTTGCCGATCGTGACGGATTGGGCGGTCTTCAGCTTCTCCACGACCGTCGCGTCGTAGATCGGATCGTAATTGGAAAGAAATTGGCTCGCGCAGGTCGTGCGCAGCCCCTCGGTGACGATGTTGTCCTTGATGCCGGCCGGCAGACCGTACAGCAGCCCCCCGTTCGGCCGTAACGGATGCATCCATGGCTTTGGCCTGGGCGAGCGCGCCATCTTCGTTTAACGTCAGAAACGCGCCGATCTTCGCGTCCGTCTCGGAAATCCGGGCCACCGAGGCCTCGACGAGCTCCTGAACGGACAAGTCTCTATGATGAAGCCTGTCGTGCACTTCGGACAATCTCAGGTTAAACAGCGACAATGCAGCTTCCTCCTCGGAGTTGTTCTATTCCAGTACGGCCGGAACCTTGAATTGATCGTCTTCGGCTTCCGGCGCGTTGCGGAGCACCTTTTCGATCGGCAAGGAAGCCTTCGGCGCGTCTTCGCGCATGACGTTCGACATCGGCAGCACGTGACTCGTCGGCTCGACGCCGGAAGTGTCGAGGCCGTTCAGCTTTTCGGCATATTTAAGGATGGCGTTCAATTGTCCTGTAAACTGCTCTTTTTCGTCGTCGGTCAGCGTCAAGCGCGCCAGGTTGGCGACATGCTCGACGTCCTTCGCTGTGATGCTCATGAACCGTTCCTCTCCTTTGCTTCGATACCCTTTCAATTCTCATTATTATATCGGACATATCGGGGGAACTCAATGCGCGCGGGCATTCCGAATTGTTTCATAAAGACTGGAATTGGGGAAATACTTAGATCGAATTGTCGGGGTAGTCGGGAGTAAACGCCATTATAAAAAACAGGGAGGTTGTCTCGATGTTGACTCGTCAAGCCTTCGAACGGCAGACGCCGCTGCGCGACAGCGGCTACGTCGAATTCAAAGCGGACAGGGACGCAGGCGCTGCCCGGACGTTGAAGGAATTGCTCGGCCCTCCGGGCGAATCGGGCAATTGGAGCGTCCGATACGACCATTACCAGCAGCTTCTTCAGATGCTGAACGCCGCGGACCGCCGGCTGACCGATGCGCAGAGGCAGTCCGTCGAATGCCGTTTTTTTTTTCGAGGAACCTGTCGCGGGAACGGAGCCGGACGAGAGCGACGGATGGGTTCAAGCATCGCGTCTGCTTACCGGTTTCGGTTCTCATCGCGTCGTCGATTATATCGCCAATCGCCGTTTTTCCAGTTATATGCAGCCGATCGTGCAATTAAGCGGCGCGCCGATCGGTTACGAAATGCTGCTGCGTCCGCTGCCCGAGCAGCCGCCGTTTCGGCCGTCGCAGCTTTTTGAAGCGGCGCGGGAAGCCGGACTTCACTCTTTCTTGGACCGCGAGGCGAGGAACAGCGCCATCCGTGTCGCTTCGCGCCAACTGCCGGCCGGCGTTAAAAAGTTCATCAATTTCCTGCCGTCTTCGATTTATCGCCCCGACCAATGCCTGCAGCAGACCTTTGAACGCATCATTATGAGCGGCATGGATCCGGCCGACTTCGTTTTCGAGGTCGTGGAGACGGAACGGATGGACGACGTGAAGCATCTGAATAAAGTGTTTGCGGCCTATCGTAATATGGGCATCCGTCTGGCCATGGACGACCTTGGCGACGAATTCGCTACGGTCGAAGCGATGGAGCAGCTGCAGCCGGACTATATCAAGCTCGACCGCAAATGGGTCGCAGGCTGCGACGCGGATGCGGACAAGCAGCGCCGGATCGAGGACGTGCTCGAGCGGGCGTCCCGCTTCCATGGCGTCGTGCTGGCCGAAGGCGTCGAGCGCGAGGAAGAATGGCGATATTTGCGGGAAGCGGGCGTACCGCTCATGCAGGGCTATCTGTTCGGCCCGCCTTCGCCAGTTCCGATGCCGGTCAGGTTCGAACGCACCGCTTCAACCGTCTCTGTCTGAATCGTACATTAAAAGGAGCGATAGGAAATGAACAAAATTTACACGGCGCAAGTAACCTCGAGAGGCGGACGCGAAGGCTTCGTCAAATCTTCCGACGGCAAACTGAACCTGAAGCTCTCCCAGCCGTCGGCTTCGGCCGACAGCGCGACGAATCCCGAGCAATTATTCGCTGCAGGTTACGCTGCCTGCTTTCACAGCGCGCTGAAGCTGATCGCGAAAAACAAAGGAATCGAGACGGAAGGCTCCGAGGTAGCAGCGGAGGTATCTCTGTTCAAAGGGGACGGCGCCGATTTCAGGCTTGCCGTTACGCTTAACGTGTCCGTGCCCGGTCTCGATGCCGATCAAACGCAGCAGTTGGCCGAAGAAGCGCATCAAGTTTGTCCGTATTCCAGGGCGACCCGCGGCGATATCGACGTCGAGGTCAAGACGGGCGCGCCGCAGCGTTAATCGCCTATATCACAAAACATTCATGATCCTGCCGGGTCACAGGCTATGATGAATATCTCATCGTAGCCTTTTTTTAGTGATTTCTAAGATACTGAAGTTGACCAGGTCAAGTTCGTGGTTTTTTGCGGTGGATCTTACCCCGAACACAAAACTGAATGGACAACCTTCGAAGCACAGGCTATTGGACTGCGAGTCCGGATAAAAAATTTTCACGTTTCAGGTTGTCTTCCTGGTTTTCATGATGGAAAGGAGCGCATGGGTATGCTTGAAGCCATTCTAGAGCGTTGTGCTGGACTGGACGTGCACCAGGAATCCGTCGTCGCTTGTGTGCTGTCCGGTCCGCTTGACCAAAAGCCCAAGTGCGAAATTCGCACGTTTGGCACGATGACCGACGAACTGCTGGCCCTTGGCGAGTGGCTGTCGGAACAAGGTTGTAGTCAGGTCGCCATGGAAAGTACCGGCGTGTACTGGAAGCCCGTTTGGAACGTGCTGGAATCCTTCGATTTCGATCTGCTGCTTGCCAATGCACATCATATCAAGAATCTACCCGGCCGTAAGACCGACATCAAGGATGCTGAATGGATTGCCAAGCTGCTTCGCTGCGGTTTGATCGAGAACAGCTTCGTCCCCCCCGGTCGATATTCGCGAATTGCGTGATCTGACACGATACCGCAAGAAGTTGGTCCAGGAAGCGACAGCGGAGAAAAACCGCATTCACAAGCTGCTGCAGGATGCCAATGTGAAGCTGACCTCGCACATGTCCGACATCTTCGGCGTTTCCGGCCGCCTGTTGCTCCAGAAGATTGTGGATCACGAGGTCATCACGATGGATTTTCTGGAGACGCACATGAAGGGTGCGCTAAGGCATAAATCTCCCAAGCTGCTTCAATCGCTTAACAGCCGCCTTCGCGCTCACCATCGCAGCATGATCCGTATGTCCTGGGAGCATTTGCAATACATCGAGTCCTCCATCGCTCAGATGGAAACGCATATTCGCAACTACACCAAAGACAAAGAGGAGAGCTTCAACCTGCTGCTGACCGTACCGGGAATCAACGAAAACGCGGCGGCCGTGATCTTGGCCGAAATCGGAACGGACATGAGTCAATTCAAAAGCGACCACAGTCTGGCAGCTTGGGCAGGTATGAGCCCGGGCAATCACGAGAGTGCGGGTAAAAAAAACGGCAGCGGGCAAGGTCCGGAAACAGTCAACTAAAAGCGATCCTTTGCGAATGTGCTTGGGCGGCCTCGATGACACGAAATACAAGGCTTTCTGCCCGTTATTGGTCGTGGGTAAAACGACTGGGCAAGAAGAAAGCGTTGGTTGCGCTGGGCCATACTTTGCTTCGAATCGTCTATCACCTCCTGCTTCATCGCCGTCCGTATCAGGAGTTGGGACCCGATTACCTGGATCGGCATCGCGCTGAACGTCAGCTTCGCAAGCAGTCTCAAATGATTAAACAGCTTGAAGAAAGCGGCTTTTCCGTCACCAAATTGGCTTAATGAATACTGACTCTACAACCCCCTAAGAACTTCCAAATCGGCAGTTCTATTTTTGCATGCGCGTCGAAGGCAGTACGTGCATGGCGATATTCATAAAAAAAAAGCTTCCGAATTCGCTTAGCAGCGGCTTCGGAAGCTTTTTTTTGTTGCGGCGGAAAATCAAATCCACGCCTTCAGGTTAACGAGGCGGATGAATTCTTCGCGGCTCTGAACCTCGCGCGGCGCCTCCTCCTCGGTCTCATCCAGCTCGCCGTTCATGATGCGCTTGAACAGCTCGGCATTGTGCGTCGCCAGTGCATAATCGATAAGCGCCTCGCGGCCGATCCGATCCGCTTCGAGCTCGAGCAGCACTTCTTCCAGTTCGACGTCGGAAGCGGGCACATAATATTGACGGTTCGCATTCGGAACCCGGATGATATAATCGAAGGCGCTGTCGTTGTTGCGGTCATAAGCGATGATATAGCCGTATTCGCCGACGGGCATGTTCTGCTCGAAACGGTCGTTTACGATGATGATCTTCTCCCCCCAGCTTCAGCATCCGTTTCTCCCTCCCCCTGATCAAGCGGACATAAATCGTAGGTAGCTGCTTATCCTACTATCCTACTAGATAACGCGACGATTGTCCAAGAGCAATAGACGCGTCAGGGTTGAAGAGGCAGACGGAAAAGCCGCTCCGGGGAAGCCGTAAGCGTGCGAAAGCCGTCTACGGTAATCGCGTACGTGTTTTCGATGCCCACGACGCCTCTGCCGGGGAACGTAAATTTAGGCTCGATCGCCAACACGACGCCGGGCAAGAGCGGATCGGAAAAACCGCGTGCGAGCACGGGCCATTCGTCGATCTCCAGACCGATGCCGTGGCCCAGGAAGCGGACCTGATCCGCGCCGAACCCCATGAAGTGCGCGGCCAAACCGGCTTCGTCCGCAAGCCGAAGCGCCTCTGCGTACAGCGATTCCGGGGAAGCCCCGGGACGCAGCAGTGACTCGACGTGCCTAAGGATGCGCACCGAGACGTCATATGCGCGGGACAGCTCGTCGTCCAGTTCGCCGATGACCGCGGTTCGGGTCTGATCGATCGTGTAGCCGTCTATGCAGCAGCCGATATCGAGCAAAATCGGCTCGCCTGCGACGATCTGCCTTCGGCTCGCGCTTTGCGGCGCCGCCGGCGTCAAGCCTCTGCCGCCGGCGGGTCCGTCGAAGTAAGAGGGCTCGGGCAGCCGCTTCTCCCGCCGCGACCATGCCGGTCATGATCTCCTGATTGTAGCCTCGCATGCGCATCAGTCCGATATGCCCGTGGCGACGCATCTCGCTCTCGATGATCGCCATGACTTCAAGCTCCGTCATGCCTGCCCGTATGCGGCCGAGCGCCAGGTCGAGAGCGGCCGCGGCCGCTTTGGCCGCCTTCTCGATCAGCGCGATCTCGCCTGCCGACTTCACCGAACGTACTTGCCGCATGATGGCCGAGCCATCCAGCAGCTCCGCATTCGGCACCCCCCTCCTGCAACCGCAGGAACAACTGCGCCGGCAGCACGTCGAGGTCTGCCCCGACGGCCGGACGGCGGCCTTCCGCGAACAGCTTCGGATAATCGCGGCATAGGGCGTCGCCGAAGGAGCGAAGCGACCCGAGAGGCGCCGTCCTCGCGGCCGACTCTCGGGTCGCCCTGCTGAGGCTGCGGCGCACATAATAGGTCGGTTCGCCCCGCTCGGGAATAAACAAGTAGCCCGTCTGCATGGAGCCCGTCCAATAATACAAGCCTACGTTTTGCGTAATCAAACATGCCTGCAGGCCGCTTGCCTTCATCAGCCGCTGAAGACGGTGCCGTCTTTCTAGGTTCTCTTCGGCCGAGCAATATTGGGTCTCGTTCAAATCGGATTTCCCCTATCGTATGCGCTTTTCTCTAGTTTATCACATACGGGAGCTTATCCATGCTCAAGCGAACACCAGCTCCGCCGTCCCCTTCAAATTCCATTCGATCGGATCGATGAACCCGAACACGCGCGGGCAAACGAGGCGAACGATCATAACGACGCCGGGTTTGCGCAGCGTGACCTCGTAATCGTAGGCCGTATTGATATATGTATAAGGGAAGGTATACTGCTCGTTGATCACGGCAAATTCCACGATCTCGGGCGCCGAATCCAGCCATTCTCCCTCAATCGGCGTCAAATCGGCAGCCGTCCGCAAATTGGCGGCAAGGTAGGCTCGCGCAATCGCTTCGGCTCGCGCGGGATCGATGGACACCGTGCCCGCTTCCAGCTTCAGCTCGTCCATTTGCTGGGCAGCCGCGTGCGCAGCCCGATCGACGGCTCGTTTGCCTTCGTGCAAAGTGCCGAGCGCCGTCTCCTCTTCGAGCTGCATCGCATGCAGCAGCCACCAGACAACGATCATGAGAAAGCTGAAAAATAGCTTGTGCAAGAGCGATGCTCTCCCTTCGCCTTACGGCACGTATTCGCTCATCTTCATGCCCGCCGCTGCCATCCGCGACGTGCTTGAAGGCGGATCGACGCCGATCAGCTTGTCGATATCCATCAGACCGTCGTACGGATAACGGATCACAAGCCGCAGACCGTCGCCTCGACGAAGCGGCACCGTCCCATCCGTTCCCGGCAAACCGCTCGTCGTCGTCACCTCGTACTCGAGCATCTCCGGCCTGAATCCGTAATCGGACAATCTCGTCCGGGAGTCGTCGATCATCGCCGCGTCGATATACCCGTACCGTCCGCTCGCTCCGACCTCCAGCATGTAATCGACCTCCTGCTGCAAAAGCGATTGGCGAAGTACGACCACATGCTTGTAGATCGGGGAAAACATAAGCCAGCAGAACAACGTCGCGAACAACACAAAAACAAGCAATTGCTTCATGGACTGATCCGGGCGATTGCGCCGGCCATTCCCGTGCCTGAATCGCGGATCGTGGCCTTGGTGCCCCCTTCCCCTCCCGCCACATTGATATAGATGAGCGCAACGGTCAGGATGAGCATCACTGTCATCAGCAGCTGTCTCATGACGAATTCCTCCTTGCTTCCGGACATCGTGCCTTAAGGCTCCATCGATCCAAGCGTCGTATTGGCCGTCGTGCCGTGCGTCTCGATACGCGCGCGGGTCCCCGTCGTGTCGTTCGCGACGATCCCGTTAAACATTAAAGCGACGACGATGAGCATCATGACTGTGATCAAAATATTCCGCATTATGAAGCACCTCCTTTCCTAGGGCCTGAATGCTTGCTCCCTTTTCCTCCGCGTCAGGGCTTCAACACTTCAAAAAGCTTCTGGGACTCCCGAACCCACGGATACAAAAAAATTTGAAAAGTATAAAGAATGGGCAAGCCCGCCAGCACGAACAAAGCGTACGATGCCGTCTCTTTTCTCCCCGCCTTGGCGAGTTCGATGCTCGCTTTGTACTCGGCCAGCACGTCCCTAAGCATCCGGTAAACCTCGTCGCTCTCGTGAAGGCGCATCGACCGCATCGTCTCGGAGAAGCTGTAGCCCTCCGAGGTGCCCAGCCGCTCTTTAAAGCGAAGGAGCGCTTTGTCCGCGTCGTAGTACCATTCGTTCAGAAGCAGTTGAAAGTCTCCCCGAATGATGCGGGTGTAAGGCATGCAGCGCATGAGTTTGCCGTGAAGGTGCAAGCGGGAGCCCATATAGTAGATCAACTGGTTCATGACCGCGATCAATTCCTTTCGGATCCGATCGCATCGATACCGCTTGAACGAATCCAGCAAAACCTTGTCGAACGCGGCGACGACCGCCGGTGCCGACACCGCGGGCAAGGCTTTCCACAACATTATTTCGGAAACGATGCCGAATGTCCCGCCCGCAGCTGCCGCGCAAACCGCCGTGACGCATATGAAGATCAAGCTTCTCCTGGATGCCAAATAGACCGCCGGCTCGAGTCTGATGCCGCAACCGGCGAGCAGCAGCCGCCTCTCCTGTAAAGCGGAGCTGTCGGTGACGCAGCCCGTCGCCCGGAGCCACCACTGCGGCGGACCGTGCTTCCGCCAGTTGGCGAACGTAATTTTCCATCGCGGCTTTCGGTACGTGACCGCATGCAGTACGAACGCGACGCCGACAGCCCCCGCCATAAACTGGACCAGCCATAGTACGTTGACATATAGCGTCTGACTCATGTCCGCCAACTCCGTTCACCTCCCAAGCAGGATCGGATTGATCGCCGAGAGACGCGTCGCCTCGTCGCTCGCTCACATTTTCCGCCTGGATAAATACAACCCCATCAAAAACGATCCGAAAATGAGCACCAAAGCGTTCAACAGCATGCGCCGGCCGCCCGGATCGGACAAGTAATACAAGGCGCTCGATTGTGCGTTCAGCCTGAAATTGATGGCCAAGAAAAGTCCCAGGAAAAACAAGGGCGTAAAGTTGGCCAAACGAATCTCGAGCAGCCTGTGGCGTTCGGCATGGTCGTCCATACGCGCTTTTCGCATATCGTCGATAAGCTCCCGCAAGTTGTCCGCGATGTTGTTGCCTTCGCTTAACGAGACCGCCAGCAAACTCGAGAAATAATCCGCCCAGATATGGCCGATGGACATCGAGAATCGCCTTAAGGTTCGTTCGTCGTCGTGATGGATGTTCAACTGCCGATAAAGCTCCTCGAATATCGCCTGCGTGTCGCCGGGCAGTTGCCGCTCTTCGATCATCCGCTGCAGCGCGGTGCGCACGTGCCTGGAGCCGTTCACAAGATAGCACTGATAAAAAAAGCTCGGCCGCCGGCAAAAAATTGAGCCTGGCCGAAATCTGACGGTTGATCAGCGACATTCGCAAAAGACTGTACGGCAGTACGGCAAGCATCGCGCCAAGCAGCGCCGCCGAGCGCAACGACTGAAACACGATGGCGCCTCCCGCGAAGCCCGCGATCGCCAACCCCAGCGCGAGCTTCCAAAATGCGCTCGGCTTCATCCGCCATCCGGAAGCCGAAAGAACGTCCGCCAGGTGCGTAAATAGCGGCCCTAACCAGGCAATGCTCGCTTGCGGCGCCGCATCCTCGGCTTCGTATCTGCCCAGTCGCTTGGAGCGGCTGTGACTGTCCTCCGCCAAAGCGAACAATGCCTTTAGCGCGGCGAACAGCAGCAAGAACAGCAAGCAGCCTGCCGCCGCAAGACCGGCCGTCAGCATGAGTCAACCCTTCGCATGTCGCTGAGCCAGGCGAAGCTCTCTGGATCGAGCCTGCCGATTCGTTCCCATGCCCGCTCCGACAGCTCTAATCTCAGCAGCCAAACATCCCGCGCTTCGTCGTAACGCGCCCAATCCCGAACCTCGATCGCATCGCCGCTGCAGACGTACTCCCCGATTCTGACCAGCTTCCGGCTGCCGCCCACCATACGCATCTCGAACCCGATCTGCGTGACGTGCTCCGCGATCCGGCGGGTCAATCGGAGCGCGTTCATCGCCCTGCCGTCCAGCATGCACATGTCGGTGATGGCATCGGGCACGTCCTCCAGGCTGTTCGCATGGACGGACGTAATGCTGCCTTCGTGCCCGCGCGTGCAGGCGCGTACGTAGATATTGGCATCCGCGTCGCGAATCTCGGCGTGACAGATTCGCTGCGGCGACTGGCGAAGCGCCAGCTTGAACGCCTGCTGCGGGCCGTGCTGCGGATCGTCCTCGTCCGCCTCGTATTCGATGACGTTTTTGTCGGGGAAGTCCCGCTGCAGCCGCAGCTCGAACCTGCCTTCGATCGTCACGATCCGCTCCTCGTCGGGCATTGCCGCGATCAATGCCTTGATCAGATGGGTCTTGCCGGTATTCGTAGGGCCGATCACGACCATGTTGAAGCGGGACTTCACGATGCAGCGCAGCAGCTTGTACACGGACTCGTCGATCGAGCGATATTCGGGCTTAAGCAGCGTCTGCAGATCGAACCGCCTCACGGTATAAAACCGAATCGTGAGCGAGGGCTGGGCCGTAAAACCGAAGCCGGTCATCGTCACCCGCGAACCGTCCTGCAACAGTACCTCCGCCCATCGCTTGCGGGGACTGATCGAGTCGTCGTTGAACAGCACCAGGTTCTGTTGGATACGCTCCACCTGCGCGACCGAACTGAAGCTGAAGGCGGAACGGGCGGCCGCGCCGTCCCTCACCTCGAAAATTCGCGTTCCTACGACTTGCACTTCCTCAAGCCCTTCGCGATCCTTGAGGACGAGCTCCAGCACGTTGAGGCCGATGACCTCCGCGAACAGCGCTTCGGCAAGCGAGCCGTAAGGCAGCGGGCCGAAGCTCGCATGCTGAAGCCGCTTTTTAATGATCCAATCGGATAAAATGGCGAGCAGCTCCTGCCTCTCCCGCGGAAACCCGATCACGGCCCGATTGAGCTTTTCCGCATAACGCCTTCGGTCTTCGTCGCTGAAGCCTCGCGGCGCCGCCAGCATATGGCGGGCTTCCTCCGTCAAGGCGCCGAGATCCTGGCCGCCGGCTCCCGAACCGCCTTCCTGCGAGGCGCCGTAAGGGACGACGCCCTGCTTGTCCTCCTGCAGCCGCGCCGCGTAAGCCGCCGCCGAGAAACGAGCCGACGCATCAAGCGGCTCCCCGATTCGATCTTCGCCGGCTTGCCGATAAACAGCCGTCATCGGCTTCTGCTCCTATGCTGCAGCAGCCTCCGCAGCCAGGGCCGCTCTGTTCGCTTTAGCCGCTCTTCCCAATTCAACTGCCGCAGCAGCGTGCCCGCGACCGGATCGAAAGCGGAGGCGTGCCGCTCGTCCGCCGCCAGCCATTCGTCCAGACGCCCGCTGTCAAGCTGCAGATGCACGCTCTCCGCGAGCTGCAGCTCGGTCAGCGAGATGGCTCCCGTTTCTTTGCGAATTTCCTTCATCCCAAATCCCCCCCGCGTGCCTGTATTTGCTCTGCATCAGCACTAAATGATAATTCGCTAGCGACAGCCCGAACTGCGAGCCGACTTGCCCTGTCCATCGGTTCACGTCTTCCTGAAAGTGCGTCAGGCTCCCCGTCGTCACCAGACACCGGTGATCTGCGGATCGCATGGCGCATACCGTCGCGGCGTTGTCCCAATAGGCGCTGACGTCCGCCACCGTCACGTCGAACGCGTCTCGCGCGGCCGCCAGCAGCGTGTCCATCTGCCCGGGCTCGTAATACTCGGCCTGGTCTCTCGCCAGATTGCCGAACAGCACGTGCAGGCCGTCAAGCCGCGAAGGCGCGAAGGCGTACTGCCTGAGCTTCGCGCCCGTCAGCGTGCCCGACTTCAGCTCCGGCCGCATGCCGCTGAGCGTGATCTCGGGTCTGTCGATGCCGAGATACAGATGCGTCTTGGCGCTTTTCAAATTCAGGCATAAATAGCCGACGCGCTTGCCCGTTACGGAGGCGATCCGGTAAGCGGTCCCGAACGCCGCGAGCGAAGTGCCGATATTCGGCGTCGAACCCGCGAACGCGATCAGCGATCCACGCTGGCCGCTCATGGGCCCGTCGCCTCCCCCCGAATCGAACGACGATGCGTCGAAGGCGACGATCAGCTTGGCCTTCCCGTCCTTGCACGCTGCGTCCAGCTCCAGCCACTGCGCTTCGGTCAAGTTCAGGTTGACCGCGTCGATGCTGCCGTTCGCATCCCGTCGGGAAGCGTACATCCGCTCCTTGTCTCCTTCGGCCATGGACAACAGATTCGAACTCTTCGGATTATCGATCTCTTGATTCGAAGCCGTCTTGACCGCCGCCACGACGACCGGATCCGCGAACAGCCGACGCGAAGCTCCGTCCTCCGCCGACAAATATACGATCGCCCGGTCGCCCGCCCGGATGCCGCTGGAGACAGACTTTACGTAGTCGCGCGGCACCTGGAAGGTCGCTTCCCCGACGCGCGGCAGCAGCCTGAACTTGTCAAGCTTCCATCGCAGCAGCGGCTCCCCGCCGCCCAACGGAACGGAAGACTCCAATCCGTCCGCTTCGTCCATGTCGACGATCATCTCGCCGGTAACCGCGCCGCTGGGCAGTCGAAGCTTCGTCAGCATCTCGCGGCCAAGCGAAGTACCGGCGGGCACGAACTGCTTCGGCACGACGACCTCCGTCGTCTCCGTCAGCCTGATCTGCCTCATCTGCAGCAAATAAACGCCGTAGACGAGCAAACCGGACAATACGGCCGCGGAAACGCTGATCCGTATTTGCCTTCCTCTGTTCAAACGACTAGCCTCCTTTTACGACGACAAACGAAAAAACGCAGGCGCAAGAGAGACCGAGCTCTCTGTCGCCTGCGTTCTTCGCAGCCGTTACTATACATATATCTTCGTACCGCCAATATAGCAGAGGAACGCAAGGGTTGTAAACCCCTTTTTTTCCATCGATCGACAATTTCCCGGGAAATCCGGAAGCGCCGCCATTAAGATAGTGCCGGTACGTAAGGATTTTCCCGTTTTTCTTCGCCGATCGTCGTCGACGGACCATGCCCCGGCAGGACGATCGTATCGTCCGGCAGCGGGTACAGCTTGCTGCGAATGGACTTCGCAAGCGTATCCTGATGGCCGCCCGGCAAGTCGGTACGCCCGACTGAGCGCCTGAACAACGCATCGCCGGCGAACAGCAAATCCCCGCAAACAAAGCTGACGCTGCCCGGCGAATGACCAGGCGTATGGCGCACTTCGAACGTCTCGCCGATCAACTGCAGCTTCTGTCCGTCCTGAAGACTATAGTCGGGAAGAGCGCTCTTGACCGGCGCGGTCACGTCGCTCCATCTTGCGGAGCCGTTTTTGGCGGGATCGGTCAGCCAGTCCCTCTCCAGCGGATGTAGATAGACGGGGCAGCCCCACTTCGCACGAAGCTCGTCCACGCCGCCGATATGGTCGAAGTGGGCGTGCGTAAGCAAAATCGCCTCGACTTGGAGACCCGCGACCTTGCGCGAAAGCGCCGGATCGGCGGTGCCAGGATCGATCACGATCGCCCGCGTCCGCGCCGCATCGACGACCACGTAGGCGTTGGTCTGCAGCGGACCGAGCGGAAAAGCTTGAAAAGTCAGCATCTCCCGGCTCCCTTAGACGCGCTCGAGCACGTCCTGCAGCTCCCAAAGGATGACAGGCGTGTATTCGGAGGCGTCGCCGTATTGCTTGACGATCTCCGTGCGAGCAACCGCGAGGTTGTCCTGATAATCGGACGCCTGATTGTCCGGATTCGCTTCCTTGAAGGCGATCATCACATCCTGCACATGCTGCGGACGCGGTCCCCACTTGCCCAGAAGCGCGCCGCCCGTGTCCGTGACGAGGACGATCGGAATCGAACGTCCGCCCAAGGTCAGGTGCTGGTCGATCAGGTCGAAATGCTGCTCGATGATCATGACCTCGGTCGGAATGCCGGCGGCCTCGAACGCGCGAAACACGACGGGTACGCTGCGCAGCGCGTCGCCGCACCAGTCCGCCGTGATGATCATGGCGCGAAGATCGTCCCGATTGTTCAACGATTCGAAAAACTCCCGGCTCTTGTCGTCGGGCCATGCGAAGCTGTCGTAGTTGGCGTTAAAGGCTTCCTTGTTCTTCTCCATCCCGTCCATAAACGCGCGCGGCGAGATGCCCTGGTTAAACTTGTGTGCGAGCTGTTGGCTCATGCGAATCCCTCGTTTCGACAACTTGAATGAACTTGATCCTATTGTAGCAATCCCTGCGGCAAAAGGAAAACCCATGTATACGAAAAAAAAGCAAATCCGTTAAATGGATTTGCCGCGCTTGCGCAGGAAGATATAAACGAAATAAACGATCAGTGCCGCTAGCGCGATCAAAATAATCGGACGCACGTAAGGCGCGGCTTTTTCGTCGATCTGCTCCCAGTTGTCTCCGAGCGACTTGCCCAGCCAGACGAACAAAATCGACCAGGGGATGGAAGCGAGCAGCGTCAAGCCGCTGAATAAAGCCAGATTCATCCTGGCCATGCCGGCCGGGATGGAGATGACCTGTCGCATAACCGGCACGAATCGCGCGGTAAACACGATAATCGGCCCGTACTTCTGAAACCATTGCTCCGATTTGTCGACATGCTTCGGCTTCAGATGCAAGAATTTACCGTAACGGTCCACGATCGGTCTGCCGCCGTAACGGCCGATCGCGTATAAAATCCATTGCTGGATGAGCGCCCCGATCACGCCGCACACGACCGCTCCCCAGAAGTTGACGTCTCCCTTCCAGACCAGGTAACCGCCGTAACCGAGCACGATCTCGCTGGGTATGACTTCGATGGCAAGACCGATGATGATGCCGAAATAACCGAGGCTTTCAATCCATTGAAGCAGCTGGTTAAGCCATTCGTGAACCGTATCCATCATAAACGTATGTACCTGCTCTCTTCATCGTATTTGCGTCGTTGGACAAACGCGATATAAGTAGGGGCCGGAACCTTTATTATTCTAGCATATCCGCGCCTCCCGATTCTACTTGGGCGCCGGTCCAGGTAGAAACGATGTCATGCGGGGACGGGCCCGCGCATACAAATGCAATAGGACAAAGCCGAAGAGGAGCGAACGGATATGAGCAGAGTCATGTTTATCAGCAAAAAAAAGAATTCAATGGTACATCGCAGCCCTGGCGATCGTCGTCCTGGGCGCAGCCTACGCGGGATGGCACCGGTCGCAGGCGGCTTCCGCGCCTCCGCCTTCGGACGTGCAAGTCCGGTACATCGTGACGACGGAATTCACTTCGAAGACGGACAGCGGGCAGCAACTCGAGGCGTATCGTTGGGATCCCGGCACGATCCCGGTGAAAAAGGGACAACCCGTCGAACTTCGCATTACCGGCGTAAACGGCGAGTCCCATCCCTTCACGATCGAAGGACTGGGCGTCAAGGCGACCGTAAACAAAGGTAAAACGACGGTCGTCCGCTTCACGCCAAAGGAAGCGGGCACCTACGCGATCGTCTGCGAGACGCATAGCGATCCGAAAGACGGCGTCCCGATGGTCGGTTATCTCGTCGTCCAATAGTTTCCCCCCGATTGTCGGCCGCCCGCCGCCGCTCGTAACCAAGCGCTCCGCTTCCGCATAGATTAACGCGGAGAGGAGCGCTTGTGCATGAAAAACGAATCAGGCAAGCACGCCGGCTCGCTGCCTACCGCCAGGACGATCAGGCGCGCGTGCGGCAACGAGCTGTACCGTACCGTGAAGCGGCTCAAAATATACGTACCCGACGCGAAGGTAAGGGAAGCGGAGGAGCTGTACGTACGCCGGGTTATGCTGAACCTGCTCTGGATCCACGAGCACCGCAGCGACCGCAAAAAGCTGGCGGACTGGTGGGAAGCCGAAGTCGCCGCCGATATCGCGAGCCTGTGGGAAATCGCCCCTGACCGTCTCGTCCGGGCGTTCCGCGACGCGTTCGGCGGTTGAAGCTTCGTGCGCAGTCCGCAAATAAAAGCCCGGCAGCGCCGCCTTCATAACGATGCGGGTGCTGCCGGGCTTGTTAGGGTTCGCCTATAGAATCAAGCAAGAGAGTCAAGCAAGGCTTGCGCCTCGCTTCGCCAGTCGGCGTCCCCGTCCCGCAGTGCCTCGCGCAGCCAAGAAGCGGCCTCTTCCGGGCGGTCGGCCAGTATCGCGCATCTCGCGGCGTTGACCTTGGCGGAGACGAACAGCCCCGTGCCGGACCACGGATTGGTCTTACCGGCGTACTGACGCGCGTAAAGCGCTTTGTATCGTTCGAAAAATCCGATGCCTGCGAGGCCCGCTTGCCTTGCCCCTTCATCGTCTCCTTCGTCCATCAACTGCTGCGCAAGCTTCGCGAACCTGGCGATAACCGCGTTTTGCGAGTCGCGATCGAAACGGGCGAGCCGCAGCGCCTCTTTCAAGTGCGTCTCCGCCTTTGCAACCTCGCCTGCGTCCGCGTAGGCCAGCCCTAGCGCATAATGCACGGTCGGCGAATCCGGCTCGTAGCGCAGCCCGGTCGACAGCAGGTCGGCCCGTTCGGCCGCCGGCAGCAACGCCGCGGCTTCAAGGCGCGGTCGATTCCACGGCGGGTTGGCCCGCTGGGCTTCGCGGAGCAGCGCGAGCTTCGCCGCCTCGCCCCTGGCCGTCTGCGCCGCTTCGTACGCG
This sequence comes from Cohnella rhizosphaerae, assembly GCF_029525575.1. Classification (GTDB taxonomy): domain Bacteria; phylum Bacillota; class Bacilli; order Paenibacillales; family Paenibacillaceae; genus Cohnella; species Cohnella rhizosphaerae. The sequence continues at coordinate 2,546,105 of NZ_JAPDIA010000003.1, read as the reverse complement.
CCCGCCGCCGACTTGTAGCGGACGGCCGGCGCCGCGGCAGCGATCGCCGTCGCAAGCAGCACCAGCGCCGGAACGGTCAGCCCGACATTGCGCGCGGCCCTTGGGGCGTCCGCGGCGCGCATGGGCGCCAGGGAGCGCGCCGGCGCAGGCTCTCGCGCCGGCAGCGACAGATGCAGCGCCAGCCAGAACAGCAGCAGCAGCCAAATATAGGCATAGGACCAATCGAAGTCGACGCCTGCATGCAGCGCCAGCACGGCCGCGGGTCCCCAGACACGCCCGGTTCCCTGACGACGCCAAAGGATGACGGCAAAGCCTGCCAGCATGGCGAGCAGCGCTGCGAAACCAAGCGCACCCGTATCGATAAGCGCTTCAAGGTAACCGCTGTGCACCTCGTTGCCGATATACGGAGCGCTCTGGTACAAGCCTACCTGCATGCGCCAGGTCTCCCCTCCCGCGCCGAAGAGCGGACGGTCGGCGAACATGCGCAGCGCGTCCTTGTAATAAAGCGCGCGCGCGCCGGCGGTCTCGAGGTTGCCTCCCGCGCGTCCGCCAGAGCCGCCGTCGGAAGCAAGCAGCAGGTAAGCGATCGCCGCGCAGACCGCGAACACCGCCGCCCCGCCCCAAAACGTCGTGAGCTGCCGTCGCAGCCCTGCGCCGATGCCCGACGACCGCTCCCCCCTCGGGCGGTCGCAGCAGCAGCGCCGCCACGGCGTACGCGGCGGCAAGCCGCGGCCAGCGTCCAGGCTGCCGCTCCCGGCGTCCCGGCCTCCATCGCGAAAAATGCGGATCTGGCCGCGATCGCGGCGCCAAGCGCGGCAATTCCCGCTGCCGCGAGACCGTAGCCCCTGCGGTCCCTGCGATAGGACGCCAGCAGCGACACGAGTCCTGCGGCGGCAAGCGCGAGCATGGCCCCTCGCGACTCGGTCAGCAGCAGCACGGTCAGCGCCGGCACGAGCGAGACGGCCGCAAAGATCCTCGCGACGCATCCCGGCCGGTCAAGCTGCTGCCATAGGGCAAGCGCAAAAAAAAGCCGCAACGGCGCCGCAGGCGTTGGGGTACTGAAGAAAGCCGGCCAGCCTCGCGCCGGTCATCGATAAGGCGGCATCCGACGACCGGTAGACGATATCCGGGTAATGGATCCAGCCATACCAGCCTGCCAATCCGCCCCATACGAAATACAAACCGGCGACGTGCAGGGCGGCATGTCCAGCCGTCCTTCCGCCGCGCCGCGCGGCAAACAGCGCCGCCAGCGCGAGCCATGCGCCGTATGCGCACCATCGGAGCAGACTGTCCGCCGTCCCTTTGACGGACGCCGGGCCCGCCAGCCAGGCGCAGCCGTATGCGGCCGCAAGCCCCAGCGGCGCGAGCGCCCACCAAGGCGGCGCCCGTCCGACGGCGACCGCGGCGATCGACGCGACGGCCGCGGCGAAGAGCAGCGCCGACTCGAGGCCGTACAAGTCCGCGTCGTAAAATAGCCCCTGCTTGTAAGCGGCCCAGCATAACACCCAAGCAAACAGCAAGCCGCCGGCCAGCGAAAACGTTATCCGCAGCAATCCTTTGTAAAACATATCAAATCCCTGCTTCGTTCAGCGTCTTTTCTCTAGCGTAGCGGCTTTGCAGGCCCGCCGCAAGCGCGGCTCCGCTCTGCCCTGCATTAAGAGACGACGACCCGATTGCGCCCATCGTTTTTCGCTTTGTAGAGCGCCACGTCCACCTTCGCGAACAACGCGCGCAATTCTCCGGCGATGTCCGTCCGTTCCTCGCCTGCGTCCGAAGCGGCCGCCGCTTCGTCGCTTCCGTCGGTTACGATTCCCATACTGATCGTGACGCTTATTTTCTCGCCTGCGATCCACGCTTCGTTGCCGACCACGGAAGCCATGATGCGATCCGCCACCGCCTGCGCCTCGTCGCGATTCGTCTGGGGCAGGAACACCGTAAACTCCTCCCCGCCGTAACGCGCCAGCAGGTCGATGCTTCTAAGCGCCGAGCGCGCAGCCTCGGCCGTCGAACGGAGCACTTCGTCGCCCGCAAGATGTCCGTACCTGTCGTTGATCTGCTTGAAGTGGTCGATATCGAACAGGAGGATGGAGAAAGGAACGCCTCGCTGCTTGCAAAGAAAGGCTTCATGTTCGACGTAATGCTGGAAAAAGGTCCGGTTGAAGCAGCCGGTAAGACCATCCGTAATCGCGGCCTTTTCCAGCTTCTTGTTCGCGCGATAGAGCTCGTCCTGAATCGCGATCAGCTCCAGATTCCGCTCGTGGAGCGCTTCGTTTTTCTCGTTCATCTCGTCGATCAGCTTGCGCTGCTCGGTGACGTCGTAGAAGGCGACGATCCGCCCCTGCAAGCTCTTGAACTGATCCATCAACGGCGAGATCTGCAGCGAGACCGATCGGTAAGGCCCGTCCGTCAGCAAAATTTCCGTACGAATCCGATCCTCCGGATGATGCCTGTAACGGAACAGGAACTCGCTCACGTCGTTCGCGGGCTGTCCCGACAGCAAAATCCGTTCGAGATCGAAGGTCTCTCCCTTGACGAGGTGCGCGAAGCCGACGGCGCTGCGGTTGAAGTCCAACACTTTGCACGATTCGTCGATCACGACGATCCCGGTCTCCACCTGCTCGAAAATCTTGTGCTTGGCGGTATCGACCAGATCGAATACGCCGTACCGGTAAATCGCGACGACGAAACAAATATCGGACAGGACGATGCCTGTCGAGGTAAGCCCTTGAACCACGCCGAGCCAAGGCGACAGCACGACGTTGAACAGCAGGTCTAGCACCGCGAACACCGTGAGCACGAACATGCCGAGCAGGGAGGTGGCCAGCTGCTTGCGTTCGTTGAGCGAGCGAACCGTCCGGTGGGCATTAAACATATGGAGAAGCGCGATAAAGAAGTACGCGAATTGAACGAAAGTCATGATCCAGAACAGCGGGCCGTACTGCCGATCCGCGTACTGTCCGTCTTCCGGCTTCAGAAATTGGCCGAACGGATTGAAGATCGCGGACGCCGCGCAGAGAAGCGCGGGCATGAAAAACGCCAGCAGGCGGGGCGGTCTTCGCAAATAGTGCGTTCTCTTTGTGAGGAACAGCACGAAAGCGAGCCAGCCGGGCCCGAGCAAGCTTAACGCGACGAAGGATACGGTCAAGTAGAAATGCTGATAGGAGGGGATATCCGTGGAACGCACGCCGACCTGCCCCAGCGGCCAGAGCATCATGATAAAATGGAATGCCAGATAAGCCTTGTGCGTTCTGGATATCGGATTAAGGGCAATGAAAAGGCCGAGCAGCACAAACAGACAAACGAACAACAGAAAGTCTGGCCGGATAAATTCCAATCGGCTCACCTTTTCATGGAAAGACTAACCCATTAACCCGGGCAATTGATTTATTCTATCACAGGCCGGATTTTGCCGACAAGGCGAATGGCAAACATTGTAAAACCAAATCTTGAATTCCCCTATACCTTCGCTTTAAATTCCATACCTTTTTCCATATAAGGCGAAATCGATAGAAAATCCCTGAATTTCTCGTAATCCTGCCACGTTTGCGCAGAGACCGGCGAGCCTGTGCGGACGGCGCGAATGAGCAAATTTTTGGGCGTATGCTCCAAATCGATGAATTCCAGCATTTGCACCTTGTAGCCCGAAGCTTCCAGCAGTTGAGCGCGCACCGCATCGGTGACGAGCGCGGAAAAACGCTCTTTCAATATACCGTGCCGCAGCAGCGGCTTAAGCAACGGCTGTTCGATCTGGCCCATCAGCTCATGCTGGCAGCAAGGCACCGACAGGATGACCGACGCTTGCCAGCCCACGGCCTTCAGCAGAGCGGCGTCCGTCGCCGTATCGCAGGCATGCAGCGTCACGACCATATCGACCCGGTCGGCGTCCGCATAATCCGCGATATCGCCTACCGCGAACCGAAGGCGATCCCAGCCGAGCCGTTCGGCCAGCTTCGCGCAGTCCGCGATGACGTCGGCCTTCAGGTCGAGTCCGATGATCCGCACGCGCAGACCTGTCCTGATGGCGAGCAGATGGTACAGCGCGAACGTTAAATAAGACTTGCCGCACCCGAAGTCGACGATGGTCAGCTCCTTGTCGGCCGGCAAATGGGAAACGACGTCCGCCACCATCTCGAGAAACCGGTTGATTTGCCGGTACTTGTCGTACTTCGCCTTGATCACTCGCCCCTCGGACGTCATGACGCCGAGCGCTTCGAGGAAAGGCACAGGTTCTCCTTCGGGCAGCACGTACGATTTGGTTCGGTTGTGCGAGGGCGCCGGTTCGGCAGCGCCTCCGGCCGCCGCAGCCTTCGCCGTCGGCGCGCCGCGAAGAACGGCGGCCTTGCCCTTTTTGCTGACGAGAATCTGGATGTCGTTCTCCGGCGTCTTGAGCAGCGCCTGGCGGTAATCGCGTTCGACGAGGCGCAGCAGCTCGTCGGCGGCGTCGGCGGGCGCCATATTGTGATGAAGCGCCTTCGCGCCGGCGAACCGTTCGAATTGATAACGCAGCTCGCCTTTAAGCAGGACGGGACGAACGGCAATCTTGCGCGTCTCCTCCGACTTGCTTCGCGGTTGGCTGACGGTCGCCTGGATCAGCTTGCCCGCCTCGATCGCGCCCCTGACGAGCGCGCTCAATTCTTCCGTTGTCGTCTCCGCGCTCATGATGCCGTCTCCTTCGTCAGATTGTTCCATTGACGCACGCCTTCGCGCAGCTCGTCGCGCGAGAGTCCGCCGCGTTCCAGCGCCTCGTCATCCAAGGCCTTCAGCCTTTCGTAAAAGGACAGGCCTTCCTCGGTCCCGGCCTCCCCGGCATCGAACAGCTCGTACAAGCTGTTTTCCGCATCCGCGTAGCGCCCGGCATGCTCCTGCCATTCCCAAGCGGCGCGCAGCGTCTGCGCGGAGCCGTACAAGCGGGCCGGACCTTCGACAAGACGCTCCATCCGTCGCTCGAGTTCGAGACCTTCGACAGGCCCGTGCGTGCGGAGGACGTAGCCGATCAAGCGCAACGCCTTTTCCAGGCGCTGAAGGCTCTCCGCTTCGCGTCCCATATCCGCCAGCACGTCGCCCTCCTCCTGCAAAAAGGCGCCGATCGCTCCGATCGCTTCGGCGTCCGATCGCCCCCCGCCGCCGAACATCGCGATCAGGTCCGCGTCCGACAGCCCAAGCGCCAGCCTGGCCCGCATGCGCAGCTCCTTGCTCATGAACTCGTCGATCAGCAGCAGCGCCTCTTCGTGCTTGCCCTGCTGTTTGAGCCCCATCAGCGCGCCGAAGGCGACCGACATCTGATTGATCATCCGCATGAAGTAGTCGCGATCAAACATCGGCCGCTCCCTGCTTCGGCCCGGCGGCCGAGACGAACGAAAGGATCGCTTCGGCGAATGCCGCCGGTTGCTCCATCATGCCCATATGTCCAGCGCCTTCGAGCAAAACGTGCGTCACGTCCGGACCGGAGACCGGGAAGCGCTTGTCCGGGCCGATGACGTTGTCCGACGCGCCCGCCAGCAGCAGGATCGGAGCATCGAGCCCTTCCAGCACGCCGCGCCGGTCGGGACGGGCTCTCATGCCGAGCGCGGCCCCGATGCCTCCTTCGGGGGGAGGTGCCGAAGCCGATCGCCAGCGCGCGGTCGACCTGCGGTTGCAGCCGCGCCAGGTTATCCGGCGAAAACAGCTTCGGCACGAGGTCGCGGATATGCCCTTCCATGCCTTCGCTGGCGATGCGCGCCGCCACTTTGTCGCGATTCGCCTTGCCGTTTTCGTCGTCCGCGAAGGTCGTAGCGTGCAGCAAGCCGAGCCCCAGCAGCCGGTCCGGAGCGCGCTCCGCGAGCGCGAGCGCCGCATAGCCGCCCATCGAATGGCCGAGCACGAACGCTTGTCCGATATGCAAAGCGTCGAGCAACTGCAAGGCATCCTCCGCAAGCTGTTCCATCCCGTACGTTCCTCCGGTCGCCGCTGTCTCTCCATGTCCCCGCGCATCTGGCGCGACAACTCGCGCATGCGCAGTCAACAGGGGCAGCAAGTCGTCCCAATACGCCGCGCTGCCGCAATAGCCATGGAGCAGCACCAAGGGGGACGCCCCGTCCCTCGTCCTGATACGAGACTTCGAGCCCGTTATTTAATGTCAACCGGTTGCGAGCCATGCCAGCACATCCTTCCGCCGTTTTGTATTATTTTAACGAACTGTCGTCCTCGAACTCAAATGAAGCCGCCGCAATTCCCGTCGCGCGCGCGCCGAACGCGTCCGGACGCACATCGCCGAGCGCGGCGGCGGCCGCGGCGGCAATCCGCTTCGCCATCTCCATCACGGCGTAGAGCGAGGTCGTCTGCAGCGTCATGTAAGGCTTGGGGCCGAATTCGGCCACGACCGCCGCGACGCTGTAATCCCCGACCGGCGGGAGCGTCCCGCCCACAGACCTGGCCGGCTGCAGCGGTCCTTCGCCGAGCAGAAACTTTCCGACGTTCTCCGGCCGGCCCAGACAGGCGTCGATCGCGATCACGACGGCTTCCGCGGGCAACGACGACGCATTGCGCTCCAGCCTGTCCGCGTCGCAAGGCTCGCGCAGCGTGCCGATCACGCCGACGACGCCGCGCGCCTCCAGCATCGTGCCGACCAGCGGACCAAGGCTGTCCCCGGTCGAGCGGTCCGTGCCGATGCAGAGAAAGACGATCGGCTCGCCGGGATGCCTGACGAACGCGCTTCGAAAAAAACGCTCTAGCTCCGGCTCACCGGAAGCGGCAAAAAAAAATGGAAGCGGCCCTGGGGCGCGGTTTGCGGTCATCGTCAAGCCCCTTTCCGAAGTGATCCGTACGATCATGCAAAAATACAACGACCAAGGCCGGGACAGTGATTTTTTCTTGCGACCGCGCAAACGTATTCGATTGCTCGACTCACTGGGCAAAGCTCCGTGTTTTGAAAGGCCTCTCCATGTACTCCTTCATGCTGCTTCTCCCCGTCTAACGGATAGAAGATTCACCTTGGACGAACGGTTTCTCGTTACAGCGTATCACGCGACGATCGCTTATGCCAGCGCGGAGAAGGCTACGCTGTGATACAATGGGATGAGTTTATACAGAGAGAGGATGCTGCGCCAATGGATCTGTCCAAGCCGACACAGGAGAACGTAGAATATATGATTGAAGCGATCAAGACGAAGCTGCGGATGGCGTCGGGTGCCGCGATGCAAGCATCGCATTTCAACGCGGAGCGCTACGAGGATCTCAAGGACATATACGACATGGTCGCGTCCAAGGACCGGTTCAGCATCAGCGAGGTCGAAGCGCTCGTATCGGAGCTGGGCAAGCTGCGGGGTTAAACGGGCTCCGTTTCGTGCACGGGCAGACGCTTGGCCACGGCTTGGCCGCTTAGCGGCATTCCGTGCTGCTGTTGCTCCGATTCGCTGTCGTTCGGTCCGCTTAGCGGCATTCCGTGCCGCTGTCGCTCCGATTCGCTGTCGTTCGGGCAGCTTAGCGGCATTCCGTGCCGCTGTCGCTCCGATTCGCTGTCGTTCGGGCCGCTTAGCGGCATTCCGTGCCGCTATCGCTCCGATTCGCTGTCGTTCGGGCCGCTTAGCGGCATTCCGTGCCGCTGTCGCTCCGATTCGCTGTCGTTCGGGCCGCTTAGCGGCATTCCGTACCGCTGTCGCTCCGATTCGCTGTCGTTCGGGCCGCTTAGCGGCATTCCGTGCCGCTGTCGCTCCGATTCGCGGCCAATCCAGCGCTGGCCAAGCATCCGTCACGCCAAGCCAAAAGGGGCTGTCCCAAAAGCCCTCTAAAGTTGAAGTAGAAAGCTGAAATGATGTCAATAATAGCCAAACGGGACGAAGCAGAGGAATTTCCTGCTTGGTCCCGTTTGCGTTTTTGGTCGATGGCTAGCTTCTTGAGCAGATTATGGGCAAGGCAAAGCCATCCGACCTCGAGACTTACCTTGTCCAAGCCTCGAAGCAGAAAGCGCCGGAATCCCCGGTTGTTTTTTACTTGGCCGAATACACTTTCCGGCTCGATCATGCGACGGACGGATAGCTCATATCCTTCTTCGCTTCGCAACCGTTCCCGCATTTCATTCTTTTGCCGCCAGTACGTCAGGCTTACGGATATCTCCCGGTTACCTTTGGCTTTGGTGCATGCGGTTTTAAGCGGACAATCTTCACAGCTTGCGCTCCGGTAATGGCGCGTATGTATCTCGTAGCCACTCTCTGTCGTCGTTTTACTCTCGTAACGGAACGCAAGCTTCTGTCCGGCTGCGCAGGTCCAACTGTCTTCCTCTTCGTTGTAGTGCCAGTTGTCGATCTTGCCGATGTCTTTTTTCCAGGCTCTGCTCTTTTCTTTGTGGTAGGTGCCGTACTTTACGAGGGCATGGACCTGCTCCTTTTCCAGATAGGCATAGTTCTCCTCCCCACCATAGCCTGCGTCTGCAATGACGGTACCCGGCAGCTTGCCCAGCTTTTCTTTAACGCTCTCCAGATGCGGCTTTAGACATCTCGTGTCTGTCGGCCGCTGATGTACGCTGTAGCCGAGCACGAACTGGTTTTCCGTTCCGATCTGCACATTGTAGCCCGGCTTTAGCTGGCCGTTTCGCATATGATCTTCTTTCATCCGCATGAACGTCGCATCCGGATCGGTCTTGCTGAAGCTGTTCCGATCGCCCAAAAGTGCCTCTTGATGCTCGTATTTTTGAAGGCGTGGCAACAAGTCTTTCCGCAGCAAACGAACCGCTTTTTTTGAGCGGCTTGTCTTTGGGCTTCTCCTGTAGTTGTTCCTCTAGTCGCTGGATGGCCTGCTCCAGCCGGTCTGCCGTGAGCTCCGACGCTTCTCCAAGCTCCAGTAGATCAGCTCCGGCGTGCTCGGCATCCTCTTGCTGCTGCGCCTCTTCGATGGCTCCAAACAGCGTCCGCACCTTCTCTTGCAGCTTCGCGTGCTGCTTGACGACCGCCTTCTTCCAGACGAACGTGTAGCGGCCCGCATTGGCCTCAATCTTTGTCCCGTCGATAAAATAATGCTCGAGCTGTACATATTTTTCTTCCACGAGCAATTCCAGCACAGCCGTAAAAATCTGCTCGAGCACGTCCCTCATCCGTTCCGAGCGAAAACGGTTGATGGTGCGGAAGTCCGGCTGCTGGCGGCCGGCGAGCCACATGAACATGATATTTTCGCGGACGGCTTTGGCAATCTGGCGAGAGGAATAGAGGCGCTGCGTGTAGGCATAGATGATGACTTTGGTGAGCATTTTGGGGTGATAGCTATGCCGTCCGCCGCCGGGATAGGCTGCGTCGAACAAGGCGTCGCTCAGACGGTTCACCGCGCTATTCACGACGCGTACGAGATGATTTTCAGAAATATCCGTTTCCAAATCCATTGGCAGACAAAGTTGATCCATGCTATATTGAATGTACAAAGAAACCGTTCCTTTCGTAAATGGTTGCTCGACACTTCCATTTTACCAAAGAACGGTTTCTTTTTGTTTTACAAAAACAAAAACAGGGCTGCCCCTCAGGTCATTTTCATGATCCTTTTGGGACAGCCCCTTTTACGATGTCAAACCGCGTGCAGCTACTCTGCGCCGACGGGCTCGAAGCCCGCCGCCGCCAGGAAGCGCCCGAACGCCGCCCGGCCCGCGGCGTCCTGCTTGAACACGCCGGCGTCGCGCAGCACGGCGTGGAACTTGTCGCCCACGGCCGCCTGCAGCGCGGCCTTCGCGGCTTGCGGCGCCATCGCCGTGCCGTGCGCGGCGACCAGCTCCGCGATCCAATCCGCGTGCTTCGCGAGCGGATGCGATGCCCCGTCGTCATGGCCGCCGCCGATGGCCGCGGGATCGTACGCCGTCTCGCCCGTCAGCAGCGCCGCGATCTGCGACAGCTCCGCGTCGAGCCGGCCCGGCAGCACCGCAAGACCCATCACTTCGATCAAGCCGATGTTTTCCTTCTTGATATGATGCAGCTCCCGGTGCGGATGGAAAATGCCGTCCGGGTGCTCGTCGCTCGTGCGATTGTTGCGCAGCACGAGATCGAGCTCGTATTCGCCGCCTTCGGCGAGCCTGGCGATCGGCGTGATCGTGTTGTGGGGCACGTCGCCGCTCGCCGCATACACCTCTGCGGCCGGATCGCTATATCCGCGCCAATCGGCCAGCACCCGATCCGCCACGCGGAGCAGCGCCGCGCGGTCGCGGCTGCGCAGGCGCAACGCCGACATCGGCCACTGCACGATGCCCCCCGCGCACCCCGCGCTCCCCGCCGTGCGTCGCCCATTCCGCCACGCCCGCCTTTTCCATCGGGAATACGTGCCTGCCCCCCCTGGAAGTGGTCGTGATTCAGGATCGAGCCGCCCACGATCGGCAGATCCGCGTTCGAGCCGATGAAGTAATGCGGATAAGCGTCCACGAAGTCGAGCAGCCGCTCGAACGTCTCGGGCACGATCCGCATCGGCACGTGCTCGCCCCGCAGGATGATGCTGTGCTCGTTGTAGTACACGTACGGCGAGTATTGGAAAAACCACCGTTCGCCCCGCAGCGTGAGCGGCAAAATCCGCAGATTCTGGCGCGCCGGATGATCGGGCCGGCCCGCGTAGCCGACGTTTTCGCGGCACAGCAGGCACTTGGGATAGTCGGTCTTCGTCTGCGGCAGGCTGCGCAGCAGCGCGATCTCTCGCGGATCCTTTTCCGGCTTGGACAGGTTGACCGTGATCTCCAGCTCGCCGTCGTCCGTCGGATGCAGCCAGTAGCCGTTCTTCGCGATCCGGTCCATCCGGATGTAGTTGGAATCGATGTTAAGCCTGTAAAACCAATCCGTCGCCGTGCGCACGCCTTCCGCATCCGACAGCCTGGCGAAAGCGGCCGACGTCTCCGACGGACGGGGCATCAGCAGTCCCATGATGCGGGCGTCGAACAGGTCGCGCTGCGTCGTCGTATCGTCCGGGATCAGCCCCAGCGCGGCGGCCGCATCCAGCAGCGGCTCCAGCACGGATACCGGGCTGTCCAGCGTTTCCTCCGGCAGCGGGCCGCCCGCAGGCGCCGTCAGTCCGAACAAATCCAGCAGCGCGTTATGCGCGTCGTCCTCGTCCAGCTCGCCGATCATGCCGCGCTTCAGCGCGAAACGCACCAGCCGCCGGATCAGCGATCCGATCTCGTCCCTGCGCGCTTCCGTCATCAAGCCCGCGTCCGCGGCTTCGCCGTTGTTGCTCATCTCGCGTCATCCCTTCGTCTGCTCTAACCTTCCCTTGTCGCCGGCGCGGCCGGCGAAAACGCGCATTAGAAGCACATTATCGTGCAAAACGCATGCATGACGCATGCTTAACGCGCGCGCATCGCGCATTTCCACTCAACCCGCCGCATCTTTACTTGCCGTACCCGTCCGGATGCGCCGAATGCCAGGCCCACGCGCTCTCGACGATCGGGCGCAGATCGGCGAACTTCGGCGTCCAGCCGAGCTCCGTGCGCGCCCGCTCCGACGAAGCGATCAGCACAGCGGGATCTCCCGAGCGGCGCGGCACGATTTTCGCCGGAATCTCTCGCCCGGTCACCTCGCGGGACACGTCGATCACCTGCTTGACGGAGAAGCCCGTGCCGTTGCCCAAGTTGTAGACGGCGCTCTCGCCGCCTTCGCGCAGACGGTTCAGGGCGCGAATGTGCGCGTCAGCCAGATCGCTGACGTGAATATAGTCGCGGATGCAGGTGCCGTCCTCGGTCGGATAATCGTCGCCGAACACCGAGATGAATTCGCGCTGTCCAAGCGCCACCTGGAGCACGAGCGGGATCAGATGGGATTCGGGCGTATGGTCCTCGCCGATCTTGCCGCTCTCGTGCGCGCCGGCGGCGTTGAAGTAGCGAAGCGACACGTTCTTGATGCCGTGCGCGACGTCGAACCAGGAGATCATCTTCTCCATGGCCAGCTTCGTCTCGCCGTAAGCATTGGTCGGCTTGGTGCGGTCGTATTCGTCGATCGGCACCTTCTCCGGTTCGCCGTAAGTCGCCGCGGTCGAGGAGAATACGATGCGCGAGACGCCCGCCTTCTTCATCGCCTCGAGCAGCACAAGCGTGCCGTATACGTTGTTATGGTAGTATTTGCCCGGGTTCGTCATGCTCTCGCCGACGAGCGAATTGGCCGCGAAGTGGATGACGCCGTCGATTTCGTTTTCGGAAAAAATCCGGTCCAGCAGCGCTTCGTCGCGCAGGTCGCCCTTGTACAGCTTGCCGCCGAGCAGCGCTTCCTTGTGACCTTGGTACAGATTGTCTACCACGACGACCTCTTCGCCTTTGTCCAGCAGCGCCGCTACCGTATGGGAGCCGATATAGCCCGCTCCGCCCGTCACCAATACCGCCATATCAGTTCGCCTCCTTGATCTCGTGGACGCCGTCGCCGATGTCGCATACGTAAAAATCCGCCGTCAATCCCGTCTCCGCCTTATACTTGTCGCCCACCTCGGCGATAAAGCGCTCCGTGCTATCCTTGTGCACGAGCGAGATCGTGCATCCGCCGAAGCCCGCGCCCGTCATGCGGGAGCCGAGTACGCCCGGCACCTCGCGGGCCGCGGCCACCATCGCGTCGAGCTCCGCGCCCGTCACCTCGTACAGGTCGCGCAGCGAATCGTGCGACGCGTTCATCAGCTGTCCGAAGGCGGCCAGATCGCCCTGGCGCAGCACCTCTACGGAGCGGCCGACGCGGTCGATCTCTTCGACGACGTGGCGCGCGCGCTTGCGGACGATCTCGTCGGCGATCAGATGCGCGTTGTCGTTGAACTGGGCAAGCGTCAGCTGCCCGAGCAGCGTCAGCTCCGGAAAAGCTGCCCGCAAGTCGCCTACCGCCGCCTCGCACTGGGCGCGCCGCTCGTTGTACGCGGAATCCACGAGCCCGCGCCGTTTGTTCGTGTTGCCGATGACGAGCTTGTAATCGCCCGACTCGAACGGGACGAGCTCGTACTTCAAGGTGTCGCAGTCGAGCAGGATGGCATGGTCCTTGCGCCCGTTGGCGACCGCGAATTGGTCCATGATGCCGCACTTGACGCCGACGAACTCGTTTTCCGCATGCTGCGACCAGAGCGCGATCTCGACCGTGTCGGTCTTGCGGCCTTCGAGCGTCAGCAGCGCGAACGCGGTGACGACCTCGATCGAAGCGGACGAGGACAGCCCCGCGCCGTTCGGAATCTCGCCGTGATACAGAATGTCGTAGCCGCGCGACAGCGAGATGCCCCGCTGCGCCAGCTCCCAGACGACGCCCTTCGGATAGTTGGTCCAGTCGTCGTCCTCGGAGAAGACGAGACCGTCCGCCGGGACGAGCCGCGACTGCGGGAAGTTCGTGGACGCCAGGTGCAGCTGACGATCCGCGCGCGGACGGATGAGCAGCGTCGTGCCGAACGTGAGCGCGGCCGGGAAGACGGCGCCGCCGTTGTAATCGGTATGCTCGCCGATCAGGTTGACGCGGCCCGGCGCGGCGAAGACGCGGATGTCGGACTCGCCCTCGCCGAGGCGGGTGATGAATTGCTCGCGAAGCGTCGGATAATGAGGCATGGTGGGTTTCCTCCTGAATTAGGGCTGCGATTTACTACCAGTATAACGCCGGAACGCGAGAACGGGAAATGGCTTGAAATGCGGTCTCTATGGAGAAATGTGACTTCGTGCGGTACAATCGCGAAGAGAAGCCCCATAAGGAGTCGAATTCAGATGAACCGAGCCCCCCGATTACCGCGTCGCCTCCAATCCCGCGCGCGCGCTCCAGCAAGGGCTTGCCGCGCTGTTCGCGGGGGGAGAGCCAGACCCGTCCGGCGCACCGCGTCGGACCGAAGGTCGTCGATTACTACTTGCTGCACCATGTGGTCTCCGGGCACGGCGTCTTCGAGACCGAGGGACGCGTTCACGCGCTCGGGCCCGGCCATACGTTCCTGATCCGTCCCAAGCGCCTGTTCAGCTATGAATCGGACTCCGACGATCCCTGGCGGTACCGCTGGGTCGCCTTCGCCGGCGACGGGGCGGCGTCGTTGCTTGCCGAAGCGGGCCTGGACGCCGACCGCTCTATCGCCTACACCGGCGACGACGGGTCGCCCGACGAGCGATGCCGTCAGATTTACGAGGCGTTCCGCGCGCGGCGTCCCTCTGCCTCGCTTGAAGCCGCGGGCTTGCTTCATCTGCTGCTCGCCTCCTTCATGATGACCGGCGCGGAGCGCGCGGAGCAGCCGCCCATGGCCGATACGCACGGCGAGGAGCTCGTCCGCCAGGTGATCGGCTACCTCTCCACGCAATATGCCGAGCCGGTATCGATCGAGGCGATGGCGGAGACGCTCGGCTACAACCGCGCCTATCTGTCCCGCTTGTTCAAGCGCCACGCAGGCGTGACGCCGATCGCGTTTTTGACGCGCATCCGGATCGACCGCGGCAAGCGTCTGCTGCGGGAACGGCCCGAGTTGACGGTCGAGCAGGTCGCCTCCTCGGTCGGCTTTCCGGACGCTTTGTATTTCTCCAAGCAGTTCAGGCGCGCGTTCGGCACGACGCCGACGGGCTACAGGACGGACGCTTTGCGCTCCTGATCCGCGACCGCTCCGACTCGCGCTAACGTTCGCATGATGGCGTTTCCATCGATATTATCGATAATCGGCATGCAAATCGCTCGATAACCCCCGGTCCGGCGACGGTGTTAAGATATTCCTCAACCAAAGACCGAGGGGGGCGATTTAGATGTTGATCCAGGACCGGACGGCTTATAAAATATGGGAGAACGAGATCAAAGTCAGCGAGCGGCGCTGGGACCTCGAACGGCATGTTCGGGAGACGAAGCGCCCGCATGCGGAGCTGCCGGCCTCCTGGCTGGCGTTGATGCTGCTCGGCTGGCTGCGCGGTCACTGATCCGTCCTTCAGACAGGTGGTGGCAAAGGTGGACTTTATTTATATTCGTTCTTTTATCGAAGTAGCGCGCTGCCACAGCTTCACCAAAGCCGCCGAGAACCTGGGCTACGTCCAGTCCAGCGTCACGACGCACATACAGAAGCTGGAGCAGGAATACGGCGTGGTCCTGTTCGAGCGGTTCGGCCGATCCATGAGGCTCACCTCCGCGGGCGAGCAGCTTCGCGACACGTTCGAGCAGATCCTGGCGCTGTACGAGAGCTCCAAGCATCTGATCTCCAGGCCCGCCAAGGGACATCTGGACATCGGCACGATCGAATCGCTTTTCTCTTACTTCCTGCCTCCCGTCTTTCACCGGTACCGCCAAGTTTATCCGGAGATCAATCTCCAGGTGCATCCGATCACGGAGACCCAGATCCTGCAACTGATCAAAGCAGGCGAGATCGACCTGGGCGTCGTCCTCGACCAGCCGATCCAGGAGGAGGATATCGAGGCGATCAAGCTGCGCGAGGAAGAGCTCGTGCTCGTGGCGAGCCCGGGACACCGGCTGCAGCAGGCCGTCCAGATTTGCGCAGCCGATTTGAACGGCCAATCCTATATCGCGACCGAGCACACGTGCACGTACCGCAATGCCTTCGAGAAGCTGCTGGGCAAGCATGGCGTCGCTTGCGACGTGCATCACGAATTCGGCAGTCTCGAGGCGATCAAGCAGTGCGTTTCCTACGGTCTTGGCATCGGACTGCTGCCTCGGATCGCGGTCGTTCGCGAGCTGGCGGAGGGCAGACTCGTTCGGCTTCCCTTTTCCCACCCGGATATCACCTTCTATACGCAGATCGTCATTCACCGCAAAAAGTGGCGCGATCCCGCGATTCGCCATATGATCGAGCTGCTTCGCGAAGCGGCCGGGCGAGGCGGCGAAGGCGAAGGCGAGATATCGGCAGCGCTGTGAGAAATACGAAAAAACGGGACACTGCAGAGCGCCGACGCTCCGCGATGTCCCGTTTTCGATATTCGGCGACGCTATTCATCTCCGCAGCGCGTAAGGTGCGTGCTCCCGGGAATCGCGGGAGTCATCCGGCGCTGCCTCGAAGTTCAGCTTGTCCGCCACCAGGTAGAGCGGGCGCCGCTTGGACTCCTCGTAAATACGGCCGATATACTCGCCCAGCACGCCGAGCAGCGACAGCGTGATGCCGTGGAAAAACAGGCTGATCACGATGAGCGACGTCCATCCCGCTGTCGTCGTGTCGGTGAAAATGCGCTGACAGATGACGACGATCAGGTAGATAAAGCCTGCGGCCGACAGCAAAAAGCCGAGAATGCCGGCCAGCTTGAGCGGCTTGGTCGAAAAGGAGGTGATCGCGTCGAGCGACAACCGGACCATTTTGCGCAGCGGGTACTTGGTCTCGCCTGCGAAGCGCTCCTCGCGCGCATACTCCAGACCGATCTGGCGGTACCCCGCCCAGGCGACCATGCCGCGGATGAAGCGGCTTCGCTCGCGCATCCCGCTCAGCGCGTCGCACACTTTGCGGTCCATCAGCCGGAAATCGCCGGTATCGACCGGGATGTTGACCGAAGTCAGCGCCGCCAGCGTGCGATAAAACCACTTGGCGGTCGTTTTCTTGAACCACGTCTCTCCCTGGCGGGAGATACGCTTGCCGTAGACGACGTCATAGCCTTCGCGCCATAACGCCAGCATCTGCGGGATGAGGCCCGGCGGGTCCTGAAGGTCGGCGTCGATCAGGACGACGGCTCTGCCGGAAGCGTGGTCCATGCCCGCGGTCACGGCGATCTGGTGCCCGAAGTTGCGCGCGAAGTCGAGCAGCTTCACTCTCGCGTCCCGCCCGCAAATTCCCCGCACGATGGCGGCCGTTCGATCCCTGCTGCCGTCGTTGACGAATACGAGCTCGTAGCTCTCTCCCGTCGCCTCCAGCACCTCGGTCAATTTCGCATAAGTGGTCTCGATGACCTCTTCCTCGTTATACATCGGGACGACGACGGACAGCGTCACCACAGCAGCCATGCGGCTTCCTCCTCAACTTGCCTGAACTTCAGGACGAATACGATCAGAATCCCCAGCTCGGCAGCCAGCGTATGCCGAAGTTCATCCACTCGCGGCTGATGGTCATGCCGGTCAGGACCGGATAGAACCAGACGAACAGGACGGCGGCGCCGGCGATGACGAGCGCGGTGAACGTCCTGCCGTAGTACCAGCGCTGCTCCAGCCAGCGAAGCATCCACACGATGGACAGGATCAGCAGCGGCACCATCGGGAAGTAATGGTACAGGAACGTAATGCTGCGCGGCGACACCATCCACGGGACGTAAAACGACAAATACATGACCGCGATCGTCAGCACAATCTTGTCCCTGTTGCGCGCGCCCAGCCACCAGGACAGCAGCATGGCCGCAAGGCCGCCCCACCAGACGAGCGGATTGCCGATGGCGGCGATGCTCTGCGCATCGCCTTTCGCCAGGTCCTTGCCGCCGTAGTACCAGACCGGTCGAAGCATTTCGGGCCACGTATACCACTTGGACGAGTACGGGTGCTTCTCCTTGACGCCTTTATGATAGTTGTAAATGTCCTTCTGGTAACGCGGCAGATCCTTCAGTCCGTCGTCGGCTTTGGTCGCCTTTTCATACGGAATGTATGAAGCCGCGTAGATTCCCGCCGGAACCGCGACGAACAGGATCAAGCACGACAGCAGCGTGAGCGTCAGCTTCTTGAAGTAGGCGCTGCCGTATTCCCAGCGGGACTCGCGCCAGCGTCTGTATAGCGCCAGGAACAGCAGGACGGCAAGGCCTGCGCCGCCGTACATGTAGTTCCACTTGACCGCGGCGGCGCATCCGAAAAACACGCCGGAAAGCGCCAGGTAGCCGAAGCTTCGTCCGAAGCCCCCGCTTTCCCATTTTTTCTCTCCGTACTTGTACATAAACGTGTACATCAGAATCGTGAAGGTCACGCCGAAAACGTCGACGTTGGCCATCCGCGAATGGACGAGATGAAAGCCCTCCAGCACGAGCAGCAAAGCCGCGATGAACGCATAGCGCGTGCTTCGGAACATCGCCCTGGCCGCCGCGTAGAAAACCGGCACCATCAGCGTGCCGCACACCGCCGCCATGAACCTCCAGCCGTAAGGCGTCATGTCGAACAGGCGGATGCCGAACGTAAGCAGCCACTTCCCGAGCGGCGGATGCGTCCATTCGTAAGGCTGGATCTCATGGATGAATTCGTAGGCGGTGCGGCCGTGATAGATCTCGTCGAAATACATGCTGTTCCGATAATCCGGCCGATACGGCGCTTCGTCCTGCTCGTCGAATACCTGCTCGCCGCCGCCCGCGGAGGTCTCTCCCTTGGCGCCGGCGGGCTCGATGCCGGCGATGGCGATCCGCGCCTTCGTACCCGCCTCGAAAAAGCCGGCCTCGTAAAGGCTGTAACCGGTGCGTTTGGCCGTAAATTTCATGTACCGCGCGCTGACGGGCTTGTCCTCCGCCATCCAGGTGAATACCCTTCCCGTCTTGTGTTCGACCGTCAGATACGGCGACCAGTTCACGCCGTCGGCCGACGATTCGATCTGCGTCTCGCCCGCGGCGCCCGGCCCCTCGTACAGGCTGATGCGGCCGACCTGGCGCAGCTCCCCGAAGTCGGCTACGAAGCCCTCGCCCGATACGTCGGGTCTCCAGAACGTCTGCGGCGCATGCCGGTTGCCCAGATCGTGGAGCGACAGCCAGGCCGAGACGAGCATCAGAATCCCGATCAAAATAAAATCGATCCGGCCCCAGGGCCTTCTGTCCCGCTCCGATTCGCTGCGGCCCCAGCCGTACGAAGACAGGCTGCCGCGGTATTCTTGTGATTCCATGAACGTCCTCGCCCTCTTTGATCGTCTGCTACCTATTGCTACCTATTGCTACCTATTGTAGTCGAAAGCACGCCCTGCGGAAAGTCCGCATTGATTCAGCGCCCACCGTCAAGGGTAAAAAAAACTCAAGCAGGACGTTAACACTTATAACAAAATGGCATAGCCATTACAAGGAGGAATTCACATGGCAGGAATGGTAAAGGGTGTTGTTATCGGCGGCGTGGTTGGCGCAGCGGCAGCGTTGCTTCTGGCTCCCAAGCCAGGCAAGGAGACGCGCCAGGATCTGATGAACGCCTACAGCAAGTCCATGGATAAATCCAAGGAATGGGCTTCCACCGCCGGCAGCAAGACGCAGGAGCTGGCATCCAAGGTCGGTCAATCCGCTTCGGATATGATCAGCCAGACCAAATCGGTACTGTCGAACGCGAAGGACGGCATGAATACCGCCAAGGACGACATTACGAGTTCCCTTCAGGAATCCACGAAGCCGAACTGAATAACTTCCAAAAGCCAACCCCGAGCTTGCTCGGGATTGGCTTTTGTCTGTGTCAATTTCTGTGCCGATTCATGAAAAAGGGGCGAATCGAGATGAACGAATTCAAGCAGTCTGACGTACGCGAGTCCGTCGCCGAAAGCGCCGAAGTTAGGCCCCATGCGACGAGCGGGGAGAACGGCGATTACCGATCCGACGAAGACAGCAAGCCCTCCGGCCCGATCGAGACCCGCTCCCTCGACGAGGCGATGAACGGCTCGATGGTTCAGGACTTCGACGATCTGAAGCGTCTCGGCCGCGACATGGAGCGCGTGAAGACCGGCAGCGAGCTGAGCGAGGAAGGCCTTGTAAGCGACCCGATTCAGGAGGAGGCGTGAACGCCTCCTGTTGTAGCCGCTATTGGTCGCAATGGCGTGACTGTTGTTCCCACGCCGGTTTTCCTGGCCACAAACATATAGGTGACAGCTTGCCTCAGTTACAGGCAAAAATAGAAAACCATCAGTTGGGTATTCTGCGCACGTGCCGTTTCTGCACCGCAATGCCTGCAAATATACATCTATCTTCTTCCATGTCTGCCGTTTGGGACAAGATAGATGCAAAAGCGCAGTTATTTTCCTTCATCAGCCGGATTTCCGGCTTTTGCTTTGGAAATACCTGCATAATTGATAAGCGCAGTTATTTTCCTTCATCAGCCGGATTTCCGGCTTTTGCTTTGGAAATACCTGCATAATTGCATGTATTTCATGAACTGGCGCAAATCGGCAGAAAATGCATGTATAAATGCAGGTTTTCAATCTATCCGCGATTCCTACATTGAAAATTTGCATTTACTTATACGCTGAATCGTTGAAAAAAAGAGCCTCCGAAGAGGCCCTCATTTATGCTGCAACCGGTTTCACCCTGTCTGCTGAATGCCGTGCTTGATGGCTTCGCGATTGAGAAGCGACTTCAGATCGGATGCGTCGAGTTCCTGTCTGAGCAGCGTTACGACGTCGATGGAAGGTACGCCGTCTCTGACGAACTCCCCACCGGAGAGATGGTAGCCGAATTCCCTCGCAATGGTGTACGACTGGCAGAGTTGATCCGCCGCGTGTACGGCCTCTTGCTCGGATGCATATTCGGCTAACCGGTTGCCGTTGCCAAGTGGCGTTTTGCGGGATTGAATGCTAAGTGTATGGGCCTCGTCTTTTTGCCTGACTACGATGTCGCACTCGAAACATTCGATTCGATATTTAACCGTCATTATGTCCACCGCCTTCGGCGAAGTGAATGGTGTAGCTTACCGATTATTACCCGGCGGGGGGACGGTAGAAACAATTGATCGAATGGAAATTAATCTTAGTCCTCGTCGTCGCCGGGTTCGGTAAGCCAGCCCTTCAGCTTTTCGATGGCGCGACGCTGGATGCGGGAGATGCTCATCTGCGACACCTGCAGACGGTCGGCGGCGCTCCGCTGGGACAGCCCTTCTTCGTACAGGAGCAACAGCACCTGCCGTTCCTCGGGCTTCAGCTTCATCATCGCCTCCTGCAGATCGATGCGGCGGTCGACGCCGGCAAAGTCGTCGGCGGTGGAGCCGATCAGTTCGCCGAGCGTGGCGGTGTTTTCTTCCTGCGATACCGGCGTATCGAGCGAGACATAGTGATGCAGCTCGCGTCCGGCGAGCACCTCGAGCGTATCCTCGACGCTCATCTCCAGGAATTCGGCGATTTCCTCGACGCTCGGCGAGCGCTCGAGGCGTACGGTCATCTCGTCGATCGCTTGCTGCACGACGAGCCCCTTCTCTTTGATTCGCCGCGGCACTTGAATGTACCACGACTTGTCGCGGAGGTAATTCTTCATCTGGCCGACGATGCTCTTCATCGCGTACGGCTCGAACGGCATGCCCAGATCGGGATCGAACTGCTTCAACAGCCGGAACAGCGTCATTCGGCCGACCTGGAACAAATCCTCTTGCAAGCTAAGATGGCTGCGCGACATTTTGTGCGCGGCCATGCGGACGAGCGGCTCGTAGTGCCGGATGAGCTCCTCGGCCAGCTCGTTGCGCAACGTTTTTTGATATTCCAGCAGCTTCAAGATCGCGTCGTCGGGCAGACGGGCGCTCGATTGAAGACTCATACCGTTTCTTGGGCCAGCCGCCGTTTAGTTAGGATGACGCTCGTGCCCTGATTGCTTCGAATCTCCACTTCGTCCATCAACGCTTGCATCAAGTAAAGTCCCAATCCGCCCGACTGGATTTCATCGATGGACTTTCCATGCAAGGTGGACGTGGTCCGGTCGGTCACCTGTTCGAAGCTGACGCCCGAGTCGCTCACCGCGATCTGGAGACGATCTTCGTTCATGATCGTGAAGGATACCTCGATCTGGCCCGGCTGAGAGTGATCGTAAGCGTGCAATACGGCGTTGTTGCAGGCTTCGGAGACGGCAACCTTCATATCCTCGATCTCTTCGAATGAAAATTTCATCTTGGCGGCTATGCCGTACAAGGTCAAGCGGATAATGTCAACGAACTCGGCTTTGGCGGGTACCGTAAGCGTCACTGTCCCATCGTTTCTCATCGTTGTTTCGTCCTCGTTCCCTTCGGAATGTAAGTGCTCGCTCGCGTTAAGCATTGGGAGAAGCGGCCAAGAACGGGGTGATCCCCGTCATATCGAATAGCTTTTGAATCGTCGAAGGCACTTCTTCAACTCCGAACGGGGCGTTGCGAGCATGACGGGCCTTCACGATGCTGATCAAAATACCGATGCCGGTGCTATCGATGTATTTGAGATCTCGAAGATTAAGTACGAGCTTGCGGTCGGACAATTCCATCAGGGGCTCCATCACGGAGCGCATCTGCGAAGCAACCTCGAGATCGAGTTCGCCCGCGATCCGCACGACGGTCAGGCCGTCCAGATTTTCTGTTTGAAAAGTCAATTTTTCGCTTTGCATACGAAACCCCTCTCCGTTATTCATAAATTTTATTACCCCCGCCCCTGCCGGTTGAAACAGCCCTAAAGCTGGAAAAAGCCTTTGTTTTGGGCGGTCCGCGGTCGGGTAAAGAAGCATAACCCAGCGCAGGTTAAAATTACGCGAAGGAGCTGAACATCATGAACAAGGACGTCGACATCGAAAGGCACGAGGTTCAGGAAAAGTCGGATTCCAGCATGGTTTGGTCGACCTTCATCAAGTATGCCGCATATTTGATCATTTTCTTCGGCGTGTTGTACTTGATTATCTACTATCTGCTGCCGCTCGTCTAACGGACATTCCCTTTGGATATACTTGGACGAATCCCGTTAGATGGAGGCGTTCGATTGGAACCGCTATATTTCGGCTCTTTGCTCTGGCTCGCCGGCGGCGGCGAGCCTCCCCGTTATCCGCCCCTGTCCGGCTTATCTTCGCAATGCGACGTTCTGGTCGTCGGCGGAGGCTTGACCGGCACCATGGCGGTCGACGCATTGACCGCGGCCGGCATGTCCGTCGTCCTGATCGACGAAGGAAGGATCGGCGAAGGCAGTTCCGCCGCCAGCACCGGTTTGCTTCAATATTCCAATGATATCATGCTCACGGATCTCTTGTCCCGGCTCGGCGATGAACGGGCTTCGCATTTTTATCGGGCCTGCAAATACGCCGTGGAGCGATTGTGCCAGCTTGCGGAGACGCTTCCGGGCGACGTCGCGTTCAAACGCCGCAGCAGTCTCTACTTTGCCAGCGCCGACACGGACGTCCCCAAGCTCAAATCGGAATACGAGGCGCTCCGCGCCAGAGGCTTCAGCGTCGATTGGCTGGAGGAAGCCGACATTCGCGCGATCTTCCCTTTCGCCAAGCCCGCGGCGCTCGTGACGAGCGGCGACGGCGAATTGAACCCATATCGTCTGTCCGTCAGGCTCGCCGAACGGGCTGCGAAAAAAGGCGCGCGCATTTACGAAAATACGTCCCTGAAGTCCGTCGAAGGATCGAAGGGCGATTTTGCGTGTCAAACGTCGCACGGCATCGTGCGCGCTGCTTCTGTCGTTTACGCGGTCGGCTATCGTCCTGAGATCGCCGGCATCGGCAATCTAGCCATCAGGTATGCCCGTACCAGCGCCATCGCGACCCGCGTCTTGCCTTCGCTCGCGGATTGGCATCAAAGATGGCTGCTGTGGGAAACCGCAAGGCCCTATTTGTATGCCCGGACGACGCAAGACGGCCGCATCGTGATGGGCGGCCTCGACGAAAACATTCGCCGCCCCGTGACAGACCTATACGATTTGAACAAATATGCGAATCGGCTGCTCGAAGAAGCCCGCAAGCTGTTCCCAGGCTTATCGCTGGAAACCGAGTACGCATGGAATGCGACCTTTTGCGAATCCGCGGACGACCTGCCATGGATCGGCGAGGATCCGGAGCGTCCCGGGCGTTATGTAGCGCTTGGTTACGGTGGCAACGGTGCGGTATACAGCATGCTCGCCAGCGACATTCTGACGGACTTGCTCCAAGGCAAGACCAGCGCGTTGGCCGATATCGTCGGGCTCCGCAATCGAAGAACCGGTCCGCAATAACGCGGAGACCGGTTCTTTTTTCTGCGGCGACACGCGCCGTCAGTTAAGTACTTCGATAGCTCCGGCTTGACTCAGCAGGCTGCCCGCTTGTTCGTCGGGGCGATCGCCGACGACGACCAGATATCGGCCCTCGTTGACTTCGTCGGCCAGTCTGTCGGCATCGCCGTCCGGCAAGCCGAGATCCGACAGCACGTCGTCGGTATGCGGCCCGTCGCCGTCCACGTCCAACAGGCCGCCGCCCCGTCCGGTAAAGCCGGCGGCCACGATACCTGCAGGCGCGACGCCGCCGACGTAGCCGCCGGTGCCGCTGACGCCAGGCGTCCCCAGGAGCCCGGCCGCCGGAAGCGGAATTACGCCTTCATCTCCCCACGAAGAACCGTCGCCGTCGGAACGATTCCTAGCTTCCTCGATGCCGGCGATGCTCTCGACCTGGACCGCTTCGCTGGCAGCAAGCAGCGGCACGTTCTCCTCGCTCTTGACGATGACGCGAACGTCGCCCTGATGCGCGCCGTTGGCGCGAAGCAGCTCCACGGCGTCCAACACGCGTTGTTCGCTTTCAAAAATGCCGATCGTGACTCCCATGGCCATACCCTCCTTATAGGCGGCAAACGAACGCTTCGCCTTTTTGTAATTTTACCCGAGGGATGGCGCTTTGAACCGCGCGCCGCTTAACCGCATGCTTCAGCGAGGTTTGCGATAGATCCGGTATTCGTCGTTCCAGGTCTCGTAGCGTCCGGCAAAGCTCGTGAAGGCGACCGATTCCTTGTTGCCGAGCACGAGGAAGCCGCCGGGCGACAAGCTTTCGTACAACAGCGCATGGACCCGCTCGCGAAGCTCGTTGTCGAAGTAAATCATGACGTTGCGGCAAAAAATGATCTGAAACTCGTTAAACGAGCGATCCGTGACCAGATTGTGCTCGGCGAAAACGATTCGTTCGAGATACCTGGCATGCAGCATCGCTTGACCGTGATTCGTTTCGTAAAAAGACGCGAAGGGCGCCTTCCCTCCGGACTGCTCGTAGTTATGCGCGTACAGACTCATCCGCTCCTGCGAGATCAGGCCTTGCCGGGCGCGCTGCAGACTCGCCTCGCTAATGTCCGTCGCATAGATGCGGGAATGATTCAGCATCCCGATCTCATCCAGCAGAATCGCCATGGAATAGGCTTCCTCGCCGGTCGCGCAGCCCGCATGCCAGACGCGAATGAAGGACGCCTCTTTAAGGATCGGCATGACGCGCGCTCTGAGAATCTGGAACAAGCCGGGGTCTCGGAACATCTCCGTGACCGGAATGACCAGATCGGACAGCAGCCGCTCGAACGCGTCGCGATCGTGAAGCACGAGATTTTGCAGCAGGGAAATCGTCTCGAGCTGTTCGATCGAAGCGCGGTGCCATATTCTGCGGCGCAGCGACGGATAGGCATAATTGCGAAAATCGTAGCCGTACCTTTTGAAGAGCGCTTCCAGAAGGCTTTCGATTTCGATTTTTTCCAGGCGCTCGTCGTAGGGACTGTTATCTAAAAAATCGGTCAAAGTAACACCACGCTTCTTATGAATCGCCGTTCGCCGGCCTGCCGGCCAAGAGAAACTTTCCTTGCGCTCGCTATGTAAAGATGTTTCCGGCGTCGCAGAGCCGCCTTAACGCATTGCCTTTTTAACTTCGACCCTGACGAGGCAGCGATCGTCCGGCCGCCGGTCCAGCGACTCCTGGACGAGCAGGCTCTCGAGCGCTTTGTTGTCGCCTCCGGCCTCCAGGATCGTGCCCGTAAGCTGTTCGATCCGCTGCTCCATGTCTCCGGGGAACAAATCGAGCAACCCGTCCGTGAAAAGATGGAGCACATCCCCCCGTTCGCAGGCTGGCCGTCTCCATCTGCACGTTCATCTGCTCGAACATGCCGATCGGCGGCGCGGTGGTGCAGAGCTGCTGCGTACCGCCGTCTCCTCTCGTGATCAGGCCGGGCGGATGGCCGGCATTGACGTATTCGATGATCCCGTTCTCCAGATCGATCCAGGCGCATATGCCGGTACAATAATACTGAACCATCTCGTTCTCGTATTGCAGCTGCAGCAATCGCCTGTTCAGCTCGTGCACGATGCGCTTCGGAGTCACCGTCGTGCGCATCGCTTCATGCAGCACGGAGGCGGTGAACATGCTGATCAGCGAGGAAGAGATGCCATGTCCCATCGCGTCCATGATCGCGATCAAGTAATGTTTAGAATCGAGCGCATGCCAGGCGTACAGATCGCCCGCCAATCCCTCGGAGGCGCGAAAGTAAGCCTGCACGCTCAGATTATCGCCATCGACGTCGTTGGGCATGACGGCCTCCTGAACCTGTCTTGCCAGGCTCAGCTCCTCATGCAGCCTGCGATCCCGCTCTTTGTGCCAATCGAGTTCGGTCTTCAGGCGAAGGGCGGACCTGATTCGCGCCAGCAGCTCGATCTTGTTGATCGGCTTGGTCACGTAGTCGGTCGCCCCGGCGTCCAGCGCTTCCGCGAGCTTGCGCGAGTCGCCGATCGCGGTCACCATGATGACCGGAATATCGCGAAGACGCTCGTCTTTCTGAAGCAAGGCGCAAGCCTCGATGCCGTCCATGCCGGGCATCATGAGATCGAGCAAAATCAGGTTGATCGAAGTAGGCGCCTGAGCGCCGCGATTGTCCGATCTTAGTATATCGAACATCTCATCGGCTGAATAGGCGATCTGCACGTCCTCGTACCCCGAGCGGTTCAGCATCTCCCGGACAACCATCACGTTCATCGGATTGTCGTCTACGACCAAAATGCTCATTGTCCAATTCTCCTCGCCTGTATCATACGTTAAAGTTATCGCAGCCGACGGCCCGCTGTAAAGCAAAGCCGGCAAACGGGAATAAGGAATGAGCAGGCTTAAGCCTCTCATTCCTTATTCCCGTCAACCAGAATCCATAACCTTGGGAAGGGTCGCGAATCTCGCGATTAATGCTTAGCCAGCACGAGGACTTTGCCCCGATCAAGCTCGGCCTCGTATTGTTCCGCCTCGGCGGCGTCGAATCCGAGCGCCTTGATCTTGGCCCTTAGCTCGTCGCCCCGATCCCTGAACAGATTCGCGACGGATTGGATGACGCCTTCTTCGGAAGCGCCGATCGTGTTGGCGTTCGCCACGTCCGCGATCCGGTCCGTGCGGTTCTCGCCGTGCGCCAGCACGTAAATCTCCTCTTCCCGATAGCCCTGGCGGTGCAGGTCCTTGACCGTGTCGAACGCTTCGAGTCCGTTGTTTACCAGCTTGGCATAAGCTTTATCCATGTCGGTTCCTCCTTATCGATCGTTCCGTTATCTTCTTCGAGCGGTTGCCGCCGGATCGGCGACAACTTGCCTTGAAACTTGCCTTGAATTGATTTTTCAGCTGTGGCTGTGACCGTTATATACCCTTTGACCGCCCGGCTGAAACGGCTCCGGAACATACGCGGCGCTGTCGTACAAACGATGTTCCTCTTCCTGGCGTTCGGCGGCGAAAACCGCTTTTTCTTCCTTGCTCTGCTGCTTGGCGCTGCGAATCGCGGAGACGACGTTCATGCCGATCTTGAACCACTCGGTCCACGTTTTCTTATGCTCCGGACCGGGCTCCAGCGCGGCGACCTGCTGCCTGACGGCCCGGGAGAGCGTCGTGGAGATATCCTTCACGGCTCCCGTCGTTTCCTTCAGCGTCATGCCCGCATTGCGCGCGGCTTGGAAAAAGTCGTCCGTCGACCGAATCTTGTTTTTCACGTCCTCGGAGATGACTTTGACGTTGTTGGTCAGGTCTTCGACTTTCGTATGCAGCATTCCTACCGTCTGATTCGCCTCTTTGATCGTGCCCTGAACGGAGACCAGCGTCTCCCGGGCCGCCTTCAAGGTGACGATCAAGTATACGCAGAGGGCGGCAAAGCTAATCGCGACGACGACGACGCTCCAAGCCATCAATGCCTGGTTGCTCATGCGTATCACCTTCCTTTCAAGGGAATTTCGATTGTCTCTTGCTTAACGTCAATTACCCTAGCCGACACGCGGCGAAACGACGTATACGCGGTAAGCGTGCGCGCTCCCGGGCCAGCCCCTGTATGTCCCGCACGTAAAATCAAGAAGTTAATGTAGGATTAATTTGCCTTGATCCGCACCTGATTCAGCCGGTTAGGGCAGTGGTAAGGATGCAGCAAGATCATACCGACGCTCGAAACTAGCGGGAGCCGATAAGGGCGAACTGAATCTCTCGAACTTCGTCCTTCGGCAAGGCGTTAGAGCCGTTCGATAAAAGCTCGGCCACCCCGACCCGCCACGATCCCGCAAGGTATGACCATCATTTATACTTCAGGAGGCGTTCTTATGTTATACTGGGCATTTATTTTCCTGCTCGTCGCCATCGTCGCGGCCATCTTCGGATTCGGCGGCATCGTCGGCGCGGCAGTGGGCGTAGCCAAGTTCCTCTTCTTCCTGTTCCTGATCCTGTTCGTCATCTCGCTCATCTTCGGCCGTCGCCGGAATTTATAAAGCGATAAACGGGCAGAGTCGGGTAACGCTGCTTCATAACAGGCTGAATACAAGCCCATTATATAAGTAGCGTTATATTTTCGAAAAAATTCAACAGAGCTGAATTTAAAAGGCAATCGGCCGCGGGAACCCCCCCGCTGCGATTGCCTTTTTTACTGCGGCAGAACGTTCGGATCGTTCGGAAAATTCATGAGAAAGGAATGAATTTCTGACAATTCCTGTTTCATCGGACGTCGAAATGCGTTAATTAAGTACATGCCGCTTGCGCCGGATCCCGCGATGGCAATTTCCGTTACGGAGGTCGACATGTCCATGCAAGCATTGTTACTCGGCGCGAATCCTGGAGCGGATGGCTTGGGTGCGTGGACGACTCCGGTCGTCAATCGCCCCTGGATCGAGCATTGGATCTCGCAGGGACGCGAGCAAGGCGTCCTCGAACTCGTCGTCGCGGTCGGCCGGCAAGATCAGGCGGACCTTATTGGACTGCTTGGAGACGGTTCCCGCTTCGACATGCGCGTCTCTTATCTGACTGGTTGGGAGCGTCTCGGATCGGCGGGCGCGATCAAGCTGGCGGAGCCGCTGCTTCAGGACCGGTTCGTCGTCTTGCACCCCGCTGCCGTTCATGCCTTTCGTCTCGACCAGGCGATGGAGCTCCATGGCGACCGGGCGGCGCTTGTGACGATGTGCCTGACGCAGAGCGGACGCGATTCTCCTTACGGGATCGCGCAGCTCGGTTCCGAAGGGGACGTCCTCTCGCTCGTCCAAGGGTCAAGCAAGCAGAATGCGCCGTCTAACCTTCTCAACTCGGGCGTATACATGATGAGTAAATCCGCGCTGTCGCACATCCCGGCAGGACGACACGTCTCGTTCGAAAACGAAACATTTCCTCTCCTGATCGGCAATGGAAGCAAGATATCCGGCTACATGCCGGACAACTATTGTATCTTGGCAACCATGCCCGAGAGCTACGCCCAGCTTCACTGGGATCTGCTCGACCGCAAGCTTCCGCTTTCGATCAGCGGCACGGAAATGAACGAACAAGGCATTTGGATCGGAGAAGGCGCGGTCATCGGAGAAGGTGTGCTGCTCGTCCCCCCCCGTGTTGATCGGGGAGCATGTCAGGATCGGCGACAAAGCGATCGTCGGTCCTTATACGGTCATCGGTTCCCATTGCGAGATCGGCCAAGGAGCCCGGATCTCCAGGACGATCGTCCCTGCCCGATCGGTCGTCGGCGATTCGTCGCGACTCGACGGGCATGCGTTCGGATTTGGCGGTTCCGTCGCCGAAGCGGCGCTATGAGTTGGCAATTTCGCTACTACAAGCTGGAGGTGCGACATTAATGAGTCCAAAAACATTTCAAATCGCCTATGTGAGCACCTACGTACCGAAGAAGTGCGGGTTGGCCACGTATACCCACCATCTTCGGGAAGCGGTTCGAGTTGCCCACAACGGCATTTTTCCGGATCCGATCGTCGCCATGTGCAATGAAGACGAGCTGGAACTTTATAACGAAAGCTGGCATTTTCCCCTTCTTAAAAACGACAAAGAAGAATATCGCAAAATGGCGGACTATTTGAACCGAAGCGCCGTCGACATCGTCTCGCTCCAGCATGAATTCGGTATTTTCGGCGGAGAAGCCGGCTCCTACGCGCTCGAGCTGCTGAATAGGCTTAATAAGCCGGTCGTCACGACCTTCCACACCGTGTTCGAAACGCCGCAAGAGCCTTATGCCGCCGTTCAAGCCGAGATCGCGAAGCGAAGCGACCGCATTCACGTCATGAATCGCAAGGCGATCGGATATCTCAGCGACAATTTCGGAATTCCATTGGAAAAAATCTCCTATATCCCTCACGGAACGCCCGTTCCCAGCAAAGCGGACCGGATCCGCACGCGCAGCGAATACGGCTGGGAGCAGCGCAAGGTCGTCTTCCAATTCGGTCTGCTCAGCCGCAGCAAAGGCGTAGAACTGATCCTCCGCTCCATGGCTGCCGCTGTCAAGGCCGTGCCCGACCTGCTCTACGTGCTTGCCGGACAGACGCATCCCGAAGTGCGCAAGCACGAGGGCGAAGCCTACCGGGAGGAACTGAACGCGCTGATCGAGGAGCTCGGTCTGCAGCATCATGTGCGCATGATCGACCGTTACATCCCCGAGGAGGAGCTCACTTCTTTGCTGCAGGCTTGCGATCTGTACGTTACGCCTTATCCCGGCATGCAGCAAATTACGAGCGGCACGCTGGCTTATGCGGTCGGCCTCGGTCGTCCGGTGCTGAGCACGCCTTACATTTACGCGAAGGATCTGCTTCAAGGCTGCGAGGAGCTACTGCTTCCTTACGGCGACGTAGAAGCCTGGAGCGTGAAGCTCATCGAGCTGTTCTCCTATCCCGAAAAGCTCAAGCTGTGCGAGAAGCTCGCTGCCGATATCGGAAAAAGCATGCAATGGCCCGTCGTGGGCCAAGAATACCTGCAGCTGCTTGAACGGACCGCTGCGGAGAAGCGTTGGAGGATGGCCGATGTTATATAACTCCAAGGGGCGGAGCCATCCGCCCTCTTTTACCCATTTGCGGCGAATGACGGACGATACGGGGCTGATCGAGCATGCGCTCGGGCGCACGCCCCGCAGACGCGAAGGTTATACGACGGACGATAATGCGCGTTCGCTCTGGGCGGTCACCGAATGGCTGCGGGACGTGCCCGGAGCCGAAGTAAGCGAGTCGGATCGCGCTCAGTTGCTCGAGCTCGCGTCCATTTACCTGTCGTTCATGCTGTGGCAGCAAAAAGAAGACGGCTGGTGGCACAATAACGTCGCTTACGATCGCGCTCCCGAGTCGGAATCGGTCTCTTACGACTGCCAGGGAAGGTCGATTTGGGCATGCGTCAGCGCCTGGGTCGGGCTTCCCGACTCGCACAAGGACGCCGCGAAGGCGATGTTCGAATGCGCGATGCCCACGCTTGGACAACTCGGTTCGCTGCGCGGCAAGGCGTACGCGCTGTCGGCTTGCGCGCATGCGCTCGAGAGCGAGCGCCTCGGCGCGATCGCCTTCAAGCCGGGTTGGCGCGAGCAGCTCAAGACGCATGTCGTCCGTTTCCAAGACGAGCTGATCGAGACGTTCCTTCGCCATTCGGACGAGGAATGGCGCTGGTTCGAAACGCAGATGAGCTACGGCAACGGCGTGCTCCCATGGGCGCTGCTGCGTTCCTACCGGGTTACCCATGCGCCGGAAGCGCTCGAGATCGGCCTCGACAGCCTTTCCTCTCTCCACGCGGCGATGACCGCGGAAGAAGGCTGGTTCCGCCCGATCGGCAATTCCGGCTGGCGCACGCGCTCGAGAAGCAGCAAGTGGGACCAGCAGCCGCTCGAGATTTTCAAGCTGGCGCTGGCGCTCGAGGAAGGCGCCGTCGCGTTGGAGGAAGCGGGCAAGCAGGGCGTCGCGCTGCTGCTTGCTTACGATCAAGGCGCCGCGGCGAAGGGCGGCTCGGCGGAAGCGGGGGCGCCGGGCGGAGACCGCGGCACGGGCGGATTCCGCGGCGCAGGCGCTATACGGGCGCCGGAGGTCGGTATCGCGCTCGCCGTCAGGTCTGAGACGGAGGACGGCCAGGTCGAGAGTCGCGGCGCAGCCAGTACGGCTAGCGAGTCCGCCGCGCACGCGATCGAGGTCGCCGACTATGCGGCGCAGCTGCGGTCCGCGCGCAATCGCTGCCTTCAATGGTTTTTCGGCGACAACGATCTGGGCGCCATCATGGCGGACCCAAGCGACGGCAGCGGCTGCGACGGTCTCCAGGAAGACGGCCCCAATGTCAACTGCGGCGCCGAATCGACCATCGCCTATCTGATGACCGCGGCCTTGTGCCGCTAAGGGCTATCATAGGTTGTGCGGATCCCCTGCCGGGAGGCGGGGGGATTTTTGGCTACCTAAGCCCCTTGCCGCCGTAT
Source organism: Cohnella rhizosphaerae (assembly GCF_029525575.1). Classification (GTDB taxonomy): domain Bacteria; phylum Bacillota; class Bacilli; order Paenibacillales; family Paenibacillaceae; genus Cohnella; species Cohnella rhizosphaerae. Next base: position 2,513,988 of record NZ_JAPDIA010000003.1, on the reverse strand, counting down.
GTGCTTTCCCACGGCAGTACTTCAGCTACCTACGCTCGCATGCCGCCGTATGTGCTTTCCCTCGACAGTACTTCTGCTACCTATGCTCGCCTGCCGCCGTATGTGCTTTCCCATGGCAGTACTTTAGCTACCTACGCTCGCCTGCCGCCCATGTGCTTTCCATCGACAGTACTTCTGCTACCTACGCTCGCATGCCGCCCATGTGCTTTCCCACGGCAGTACATCTGCTACCTACGCTCGCCTGCCGTCGGATGTACTTTCCCTCGACAGTACTTTAGCTACCTACACTCGCCTGCCGCCGTATGTGCTTTCCCTCGACAGTACTTTAGCTACCTACGCTCGCCTGCCACCCATGTGCTTTCCATCGACAGTACTTCTGCTACCTACGCTCGCATGCGTCGGATGTGCTTTCTCTCGACAGTACTTCAGCTACCTACGCTCGCCTGCCGACCATGTGCTTTCCCCCGACAGTACTTCAGCTACCTACACTCGCATGCCGCCGTATGTGCTTTCCCTCGACAGTACTTCTGCTACCTACGCTCGCCTGCGTCGGATGTGCTTTCTCTCGACAGTACTTCAGCTACCTACGCTCGCCTGCCGCCCATGTGCTTTCCATCGACAGTACTTCTGCTACCTACGCTCGCATGCCGCCCATGTGCTTTCCCACGGCAGTACATCTGCTACCTACGCTCGCCTGCCGTCGGATGTGCTTTCCCTCGACAGTACTTTAGCTACCTACACTCGCCTGCCGCCGTATGTGCTTGCTTTCCCACGGTAGTACTTTAGCTACCTACGCTCGCCTGCCGCCCATGTGCTTTTCCTCGACAGTAGTTGATTCGGGAGTTAGTTAGAAGTCTCGTACGGGTGCAAGCTTCATGATTCTCCCGCCGGCAGAGCGCTCTAAAATCAAAAGTCCCTTTTGCTCAAGTTCAAGGGTGTGCCTGCCTATGGAGCGGTAACTTACTTGCAGTTGTTCGACCAATTCACCGATTTTCACGTTGCAGGTTTGCTCCCTCGCGTAATGCAGGATCGCCCGTTCGTACACGTTCAGCTTCGGCCGGTCCCTGGGAGCGATAAAGCCCCATGCCGAGAGCGCGGCAAGCAGCGTCTGCTGGCAGCGTCTTGGCTTCTCGATCATGTCGTCCCGCGAAAAGCGGAGCAGTCGCCAACCGTCGATGAGCAAATGGTTCTGCCTTTCCAGGTCGTCGGCATACTTCCACCGGCTCACGTCGCGCAAGTGCGTGCCGAAGGCATCCGCCTCCATCAGCAAACCATTGGGACGCGGGATCGGATAGAGAAATCCGTAGTCGCTAAAACGCGTTCCGTCCTTCAAATCTTTGATTTCCATCTCGGGAATCAGGCCCTTCAGATCCCCTCTTACCTCCCACCAAACGTTTTGAGCGAGCAGCTTCTCGTTGAATCTGTCCAGCAGCAGCCTTCGTTTCCGTTCGCCGCTGCTCGCCTTAATCGCCCTCTCCATCATCTCGTCGTATGCGCGCTCGAATGCCGGATTGGAATTCATGTTCATCTGCATGTCCTCCCTCAGAGAAATAAAAACAGGCCGCCCGCCGGATGTGCTCCGGTGAACGGCCTGTGCTTCAGGACCTTGCAATGATGTCATTGCTTATAACATACCTTTTGCGATGAAAAGATGCAAGCGTATTATTCCATTTCCTGCGCGCGCAGCTTGCCCAACGCCGCCTCGAAGTCCGCCGGCAGGGGCGCCCTGACCGACAGCCGCTCGCCCGTCCATGGGTGCGGCCAGACGAGACGTTCGCCGTGCAGTGCTTGCCGGGAGATTACCGTACGCTTGCCGCCGTAAAGGCCGTCGCCCGCCAGCGGATGCCCGATCGCTGCGAGGTGCACGCGGATTTGATGGGTACGCCCCGTTTCGAGACGCAGGCGGACGAGCGTATAGCCTTGAAATCGCTCGACGACCTCGTAATGCGTGACGGCAGGATCCCCTGTCTCGCTCACGCGGCGGCGCGTCGAGTGGTGACGGTCCTGTCCGATCGGCAGGTCGATCGTGCCGCGATCCTGCGCCAGTTCTCCCTCCGCCAGCGCGAGATAGATGCGTTCGATCCCTTTTTCCCGCATCGCTTTGTCGTACTGATAGTGGGCGAATTCGTTCTTGGCGTACAAAACGGGTCCCGTCGTCTCCTTGTCGATGCGGTGGATATGCCTGATGCGCACGTCCTGCCCCGTCATCTCGTAGTACGCGGCGACGCCGTGCGCCAGCGTCCCCCGTTGACCGCGTTCGCTCGGATGGACCTCGTAGCCGGACGGCTTGTTCACGACGAGCGTGAAGTCGTCCTCGTACAGCACGTTCAGCTCCATCCAATCCGGCGGAAAATCGCGAGCCTCGCGCGGAAACAGCGCAAGCCGGAGCGTAGCGCCCTGCTGCACGATGCCTTTGGTCTGCGCAAGCTTCGAGACCAGCTTCGGCGCGAGCGGCGTATGCTTCATGATCTGCTGCAGCGGCGCCGCCGCCAGCTCGCCCGGCAGGCGAAGCTCCATCCATTCCGCCTTGCGTCTCCCCTGCTTGAGCATGGCATCGTCCATGCCGGCAAGCGCGGCCGAACGCGGATCGGGCCGAACGCCGCCTCTGCCGCTTTTGCCGCTTGCGCCGTAGCCTTCGGTAATCGCACTTCCTTTCGCACGGCTTCGAATCCCCCCCGCCGCCGCTTCCGCGTCCCGCACCGGCAAAGCCTCGGGCTGCATCCGGTCTCGACTGCGCACGCCCGCCACTGCCGCCGCCTTGGCCGCCGCGAGCCGCGTTCGGACGGTCGCTCCCGTTTCTGCCCGTTCCGCTCCGGCTTTGCTCCGATCGGCCTCGCCGTCCGCCGGCGCTTCCCGCATCCGCATCGCCCCGGCTCCGCTGCCGATTAACGTCGCCGCCGTAGCGCGAGCCCTGCGCCGTTCCCCGGCTTCCCTGCTGCTGTCCCTTATGCTGCTTCGGCTTGCCCTGCCGATTGCGTCCGGCCCCGCTCATGCGCTTCAACTCCGTACTCTCATAGGTTCTTCTTCGCACAATATAAGTGAACGGCTTATGGATGTCAATTTCGTCAGCGACCGTCCTCGTTCGCGCCCCGTCCGTCGATTCCGATCGAATGCCGCGCGAGGGAGGTTTTGTCGGTTCCGGTCGGATCGGATTACAATTTGATTACAGACCGCGGTTTCGATGCTTCCGGACAAATAGCGTCAATTTACACCCGTATCCAGTCCGGGACCTTCGTGTTATTTTGAATTCGGGGACATGCCCCGAACATCGCCAAGGAGGCAGAGCGCTATGAGCACGAACGACGAGCAGCTGGACCAAGAGGTATTGGAAGCGCATACGGAAGAGCTTGGCGAGGAGGCTTCCGCGGAGGATACCGAGACCGTCGCGTCCGCTGAAGACTCGGACGAAGCAGAGGTCGAAGCGGCGCCCGCCGTCGAAGACGCCGTATTGACTGACGACTGGGCCGTCCAAGCAGATGCGCCTGCCGCATCGATCGAAATGGAGGAGGCCGAAGCGGACGCGGCCGACGCCGTGGCGGAGGAAGATGCCGAAGCGCTGGCGGAGGACGACGCGGCTGAAGAAGAAGATGCGCTGGCAGATTGATGAATAGCGGACTGCAGCGGGACCGTCGGCGATGGCCCCGCTGCATTTTTAAACGCCTTCCGGGCGACGATTCGGACGGCAAGCGCTAGCGGCCGCGAACGGACGATAGAAATGCCCATCTTCGCTCCCGCCGCTTCATATAGCGGGGAAGCGTGCGATAGACGCCCGTACAATCCCGGTAAGCCTGCTTCGCTGCAGCCCGGTCTCCGAGCCTTTCGTAGATTTTCCCGAGCAAATAATAAGCCTCGCACGAGGAAGCGTGGATATCCTGAAACGCCCGCAAATAAGCGGCGGCCTTCTCGTCGTCCTTGCCTGCCCAGGCATCGCCGAGCAGCAAGTAAGGCAGTCCGAACTTAACGCGCGGATTGATCTCCAGCGCCTCGCGCATATGTTTTTCTCCGCTCTCCAATTGCCCCAAAGCTAGCTCGCACTGCCCCAAATCGCTCCAATACTCGGCCGATTGCGCCATCCGGTCCTCCATGCCCGCCAGCAAGCTCCGCGCCTCTTCGAACTTGCGCATTCCGATCAGTTCATGCGCGAGCTCCGACTTGGCGGGCGTGTCGTGCGGGTTGAGCAGCAGCTGGCGCTTCAGCTTGTTTGCGCGGCTGCGCCGTTTGAACGGCTTGAGCAGACTCGGCGTAATGCCTAAAAAAACGCCGGTCGAGCGCATAAAAAAATGACGAGCAGTACGATAAGGGCCAAAAACGGATTGCCGAGCAGCCATGAGAGCAAAACGAAAATAAAAAAAGATTTTCATCGCGCAACCTCCCGATCGCCATCGCATCAAACGACAAGCCGGCGCGTGCGCGCCTGCCCCGATCATACCACATACCAGGAAAATAAAGGTAGTCTATACTCTAGGGCGAACCCGGCTCGTCGCTTGCGCCTGCATCGGATCGTCGGGCCAGTAATGCTTCGGATAGCGCCCTTTCAAATCTTTGCGAACCTCAAAATAAGTCTCCCGCCAGAAGTTGGCCAAATCGCGCGTGACCTGAACCGGACGCTGAGCAGGCGACAGCAGATGCAGCGTGAGGGAAACCCGTCCTCCCGCGATCCGCGGAGAGGCGGGCCATCCGAACAGCTCCTGCAGCCTCGCGTGCAACGCGGGCGCTGCGGGATCGCCGTAATCGACAGGCAAGCGGGAACCGCTCGGAACGGCGACATGCGTCGGCGCTTCGTCCTCCAGCCTTCGCCGCTGTTCCCAGGACAGCAGTGCGGACAAAGCATCCCCCCAGGTTCAGCCGCTGCAGGTCTCCTCGCGTCCGCATGCCCTGGACGAATGGTCCGAGCCAAGCATCGAGCCCCTCCAGCAGCGCGGCGTCGGACAGGTCCGGCCAGCCTTCGGGATCGTGAAGCCCTACGAATCGCGCGCGCTCCAGCCATTGGCGAGACGTCTTGGACCACGGCAGCAGGTCGAGTCCTTCGAGACGAATCCCGTCCAGCAGCGCCTCGGTCACGGCTGCCCGGATCCGGGTCGGGGAGCGGCCCTTCGCGCAGCGTCAACGCGCCGAGATAGATCGTCCGCCGCGCCCGAACGGCGCCTGCCCCCGTGTCCCAGGCGATCGTCCGGCGCTCGGCGATGCGATCGCCGAAATGCCGTTCGAGATCGTCTGCCCGCAGCGGCGCGGCCAGACGAATACGCCCTTCGGTCCCCTGGTCGTCGAGCTCCGCCGCGACGATCCAGGGCTCGCCGGCGAGCGGCTGTCCTTCGGGCACGTAAGCGCCCCTTCCCCCCCGACAGCGTGAACCTGCCTCCCCCCGCGGAGCTTGCCGATCCGATCGGGGTAGGCGAACGCAAGCAGCAGGCCGCAATCGTAGGCGGTCTGCTGCGCAGACCGGCGCATCGCACCCGCGGCCGGACCGCTTCCTTGAACAACGCCGGCCGTCGCAACCGTGCCCGCAGATGAAACCGCGCGCGAAGAATCGCCGCCGCCTGCGGTCTTAAGCTGCGCTTCGAACTGGCGCGCCTCCGCCAGCAGGCGATCCCTTCGGCCCGCCTCGATGCGGCCGTCGTTCGCCGCCAGCGCGGCAAGTCTCAGCGACAGGTCCGCGTCGCCGCCCTGCATCGGATCGCGGTCGCCTAGCAGCGCGGCGACCCGGCAGGCATCGGCCGCGAGGCCGAGCGGCTGCGCCCGCAGCATCATATGCGCGAGCCGCGGGTGCGCGCCGAAGCGGGCCATGGCCGAGCCGTGCGGCGTCGGGGCGCCGTCGGCGCCGATGGCGCCCAGCGCGGCCAGCAGCTCCCGCGCCTGCGTGTAGGCCGCGGCCGGCGGCGCGTCCAGCCAATCCAGCTCCGCCGGATCGGATACGCCCCACACGGCCAGCTCGAGTGCCAGCGGCGCGAGATCCGCTTCCCGGATCTCGGGCGTCCCGGCCGGCGCCAATTGCCGATGCTCTTCCTCCGTCCACAGCCGGTAGCAGACGCCCGGCGCCACGCGGCCCGCGCGCCCGCGGCGCTGATCGGCCGAAGACGCTGGAATGCGAGCCGTCTCGAGACGCGACATGCCGGTTCGCGGCGAAAAGCGTGGCGCTCGCATCAGCCCCCCCGTCGACCACGATTCGCACGCCCTCGACCGTCAAGCTCGATTCGGCCACAGGCGTCGCGAGCACGACCTTGCGTCGGCCGTTCGCGGCCGGCGCGAGCGCGCGGTCCTGCTCTCCCGGCGGCATGCTGCCGTGGAGCGCCGCGATCTCCACTCCTTGCGCGCCCGCGCTGCCAAGCAGCGCCGACAGAGACGCGGCCGTTCGCCGGATCTCCGCATAGCCCGGCAGAAAGACGAGCGCGTCGCCATCGTGCCGCGCAAGCGCACGCGCCGTCGTCTCCGCGGCCAAGCGCTCGACCGGCGCGTCGGACCGGCGATCGAGATAGACGGTCTCGACCGGATACATGATGCCCGCGCTCTCGATGACGGGCGCCCCGCCGAGCAGTTCTGCCACCGGTCCAGGCTCGAGCGTGGCGGACATGACGAGCAAGCGCAGATCGTCGCGGAACAAGCTTTTCGCCTGCAGGCAGAGCGCAAGCCCGAGATCGCCGTTCAAATTTCGCTCGTGAAACTCGTCGAATATAACGAGTCCTACATCCGCGAGCGAAGGGTCCTGCTGCAGCATCCGCGTGAGCACGCCCTCGGTCACCACCTCTACGGCCGTCTTCGGCCCCGCCTTCGTATCCATCCGGACGCGGTAACCTACGCGCTCCCCCCGCCCGCTCGCCAAGTCCCGCCGCCATGTACTCGGCCGCGCTCCGTGCGGCGATGCGACGGGGCTCCAGCATGACGATCTTGCGCCCCGCGAGCCACGGCTCCTTCATTAAGGCGATCGGCACCCGCGTCGTTTTGCCCGCGCCGGGCGCGGCGACCAGTACGGCGCCTCCGCGGTCCCGCAGCGCCGCCTTAATGTCCGGGATCGTCCGATCCACCGGCATCAACGACATGCGAACGCCTCCTTTTCCACGTCTGTGTAACCAACAGTATAGCATGTCCGCCCACCGCAGCAGGAGCCGCATTTCGCCGGCGCAAGGCTTGCCGCAGACCGTCGCCGTTTTCCTCATTTTCCCATAAGCGCAACTTCCCTTGTCCGAGTTCCGTCTAAAAGGTATCACGTCTCGAAAGGGGGAGATCGCCATGAAACTCCGAATCACGACCGCCGCACTGCTTCTATCCGTGTCGTTAGCCGCCGCCGGCTGTACGAATCACGATAAAAATGCCGAATCGACTTCCTCCGCTTCTCCGTCGCCCGAAGCCACGCAGACAGCCTCGGGATCCGCTTCCGCATCGGCGCCCGCCTCCGGCTCGCCCCAGGAGACCGAAGCCGCGCCTTCGGCATCCCCCTCCGCCTCCGCCCCGGCATCCAGCCCTGACGGCGAAGCTGCCGACGCCCCTGGTTTTCTGATCAGCCTGCCTTCGGGCAGCGAGTTCAAGCCGTTTATGCAAATCAGCGAACAAAGCGCCAAGAAGGTCGAGGCGGTGCTGAAAAGCGCGGAATGGGAAAAGAAGGAGAGCGTCGCCATGTCGACTTCGCCTTCGTACAAGCTGTCGGCGCTAGCTGGCGACAAGGAGACGGACGTTTATTATGTCTGGACCGCCGATGCCGACGCTTACGAACTCGTGAAGGAAAAAGGCAGCGGCTATGTCAAGCTGTCCAAAAAAGACAGCGCAGCGCTCGCGAAGCTGTTGCCCGCTTCTTAAGCCACGGCGCGGCTCCGCAACGGACCGGTTGGCCCAAAGGGCCGGCTCGGTCCGTTTTGCTTTGGGAATAAGCGCCATAAGCGGTACAATAGAAGAAATCGGAAGGAGGAATCGATATGCGCACGATCGTCAGCCTGTTCGGATTCGATCCCGAGCAGGAGCGGCGAATTCAAGCCGCGGCGCCAGGCTGCAACGTCATATTCGGCAAACCGGCCGAGCTCGACCCCGGACTGCTCGCGGAAGCTGAGGTGCTGTGCGGGTGGTGGAAGGCCGCTTGGGAAAAGAAAGCCGAGTTCCCCGGCCAGCTGAAATGGATTCAAACAGGCTCCGCAGGCGTCGACAATCTGCCCCTTAGCGAGCTCGAGACGCGCGGCGTCGTGCTGACGACCGCGAGCGGCGTACATCCGGTGCCGATGACGGAGACGGTATTCGCGATGTTGCTCGCCTTCACCCGCAAGCTGCATCATGCCGTCCGCCATCAGACGGAGCGCAAATGGGCGCGCTCGGAAGGCTACGGCGAGCTCCGCGGGCTTACGCTTGCGGTCATCGGCGCGGGCGAGATCGGCACCGAGGTCGCGCGCATCGCGCAGGCGTTCGGCATGCGTACATTGGGCGTAAGGCGCAGCGGGCAGCCCGCCTCGCACGTAGACGTCATGCATACGCCGGAGCGGCTGGACGACGTGCTGGCCCAGAGCGACGTCGTCGTGAACGTGCTGCCGCATACCGCCGAGACCGTTCGTCTATTCGATGCGGGGCGATTCGCCTCGATGAAGCCGTCCGCCCTTTTCATCAATATCGGCCGAGGCTCGGCAGTCGATACGGAAGCCTTGACCGAGGCGCTGCGCGGCGGGGCGATCGCCGGCGCCGGACTGGACGTCTGCGAACCGGAGCCGCTGCCCGCGGACCATCCGCTATGGGCGATGGACAATGTCATCCTCACGCCGCATATCGGCGGCGCGACCGAACGCTACAAAGCGCGCATGACGGATTTATTCGTGGAAAATCTGCAAGCCTATCTAAGGACCGGAACGCCTGCGAAAAATATCGTGGATTACGAGAAACGCTACTGACGCCTCTTCGATCGCAAAAACGCACGTCTCTCCGCGATAGGCGGAGGGCGGGCGTTTTCTGATTACCGTTAAAGCCCGAAACACTCAGAAAGTGCGCGCCTGAGGCGCTTCACCTGCTCGGCGGCATTTATTCGGGTTTGACGCCTTCCGCCGCCAGCATATACATATTGATCGAGATCGCTTCCTCGGCCGTCCATCGTCTGTACTCGGATTCCGCCAGTGCCCACGCTTCCGGGGTGCCATACCCGTCCCTTGCCATCTGGGGCCCCCCTGCTGGCCGCCGTATCCGCCCAAATGGAAGCTCTTGCCTCAAAGTCCGCCTGCCTTCGGTGCATCTCCTCATGCTGCGGGAAAACGCGGACGTACCGCAAGCCGACTGCTTCCATCAAAGCGGACAGCCGCTCCGCCACCGCGTTGTCCAGGCCCTTGTCCGCGCGCCATTTCAAATAAGCCGCGTAAAACTTCTTCATGCTGTCCGGCGGCTCCGGACGCCATTCGATCCTGTCATGGTTGTAGTCTGCAACCAGCACGGTGCCGCCCGGCCGCGCCGCGCCTGCCAAACTCGCCATCGCAAGTCCCGGGTCCGACAGCCAGACGAGCAGCCGTGACGCCGCTACGATGTCGAACCGGCGATCCGTCGCCAGGCTATAAACGTCCGCCACGTCAAAGCTTAAACCAAGCGTGCCTTCGTGTCTCGCCCGTGCCTCCGCGATCAGCGCAGCGTTGCTGTCGACGCCGACGACCCAACCCTGCGGACCGACGGCATCCGCGATGCCCCTTGTGATGGCGCCCGTTCCGCAGCCGACGTCCAGCACTCGAAGGCCCGGGCGTAATCGTTGCGCGAGACGCGGGAAGGAATCCGCGAGCGTGCGCGCGTTCAATGTATTTTTCAATTTGCCGTTCAATTCGGTTTTGCGGCCGATTTCCGTTTTTTTTCTTATCCATGAAGATGCCGCCCTTCGTACGTCGCTTTGATTGCAGCGATGCAACGACAGCTTATCAAAAACAGTCTATTGATAGAAATACATAAAATGAATCGAACTTATAGACCCGTACTATAAATAGACAAGAAAATTATTTTCAAATATAATAGGTATATCAAGTAATATATTTTCCTCATGAACAGGGAGGCAGGATCGCATGGGGATTTTGCAAGCGATCGAGGATCGGCTGGACACGCTGCATCCGAAGGAACGAGAGCTGGCGGAGAAAATACTCGGACAGCCGCAGGAAGCGGTCGGCCTGACGATCTCCAAGCTCGCCGAATGGACCGGCGCCAGCTCGGCCACCGTGTCCCGCTTCTGTCGCACGATGCAGTTCCAGAGCTTCGCGGACTTCAGGATGAAGCTGGCTGCCGAACTCGCGAGCCTGCCCGCTGCCGGACAGTACCAGGATATCGTCGCCGGCAATCCGTTGGCGGACATCGTGTCGGCCATTACGGCAAACCATGTCCGGTCGCTGAACGACACGACCAACCTGCTCGACCTGCAGCAAGCTGCGCGCGGCGATCTCGGCGCTTCACGGCGCCGGACGGATCGATTTGTACGGCGTTGCGACATCGGGACTCGTCGCGGAAGACTTTTTCCACAAGCTGATCCGGATCGGCAAGGCAGCTGCGGTCTTTTCCGATCATCATATGCAGCTGACCTCCGCAGCCTCGCTGACCGAGCGCGACGTCGCCGTCGGCATCTCGTACTCGGGCGAAACGCTCGAGATCATCGACGCGCTGCGCTATGCCGCGGAGCGGGGCGCCACCACCATCTCCATCACACGCTTCGGGCAATCAACGCTGTCCTCGCACGCTTCGATTCGCCTTTTCACCTCTTCATCCGAAGCGGGCATGCGGCGCGGCGACATGGCTTCCCGGATCGCGCAGCTTCATGTGGTAGACGTGCTCTTCACGGGTCTCGTGAGCGAGCATTTTGACGAGTATGTGCCGAGGCTGGAGCGATCGTTCCAGACCGTGCGCCAATATACAGGTAAAAGGGAGAGAAATCCGTCATGAATGTGCTGGTATTTGACGACAACGAAAAGCTGAACGAAGCAGGCGCGAACATCATCGTAAGCCTGGTGCAGACGAATCCGCGGGCCGTGCTGGGCCTCGCCACCGGCGGTACGCCGGTAGGCATTTATGAGCAAGTCGTCCGGATGTACAAGCAAGGACTCGTGAGCTTCCGCAACGCGACCAGCTACAATCTTGACGAATATGTCGGCCTGCCGGAGGATCATCCCGAGAGCTACCATACCTATATGCGTCGGCACCTGTTCGACCATATCGATCTGCCGGCTGACAGCGCGCATTTGCCCAACGGCAACGCGACCGATCCGGATGCGGAATGCGCCGCCTACGACGAGATGATCGAGCGCTCGGGGCAGATCGACCTTCAACTGCTCGGAATCGGTCATAACGGCCATATCGGCTTCAACGAGCCGGACACCGATCTCGTGCGCGGCACGCACGTCGTGACGCTGGCGGAGGAGACGCGCAAGGCGAACGCGCGGTACTTCGACGCCATCGACGACGTACCGAAGCAGGCGATCACGATGGGCATCGGCAGCATCCTCAAGGCGAAGACCATTCTGCTCGTCGTTCGCGGCGCGGACAAGGCGGAGATCGCCAAGCGGGCGCTGACCGGCCCGATCACGACGGACGTGCCGGCTTCGCTGCTGCAGACGCACCCGCGTCTGACGGTGCTGCTCGACCGCGCCGCCGCGAGGCATCTGTCATGAGCGGCCCCGCAAGACAGGCCGGCAACGCCTGGTCCGGCGGGACGCTGATCGCGAATGCCCGCATCGTCACGCCCGGCGGCGTCCTGGACGGCGGCTGGATCTGGCTGCGGAACGCGGAGATCGCGGCCATCGGCGGGCCATCGGATCCGCTGCCGTCCGCAGCGGCAAGCGCCGAGCGAATCGACGGCGACGGGGGCTGGGCGCTCCCCGGCTTCGTCGACGTTCATGTGCACGGCGGCGCCGGGCATGACTTCATGGATGCCGACGAGTCGCTGGCCGGTATCGAGGCGATCGCGCGGTTCCATGCAAAGCACGGCACAACCGGCATGCTGGCGACCTCGCTCACCGCCTCGCGCGAGGAGCTGACGGCCATGATCGACCGGGCGAGCCGGTACATGGCGGGCGATATGCCGTTCGCGCAGGTGCTCGGCGTGCATCTCGAAGGCCCGTTCGTCAGCCTCAAGTGGAAAGGCGCGCAAAATCCGGACTATATCGGCCCCCCGCAGCTCGATTGGCTGGACGAATGGGCCGCGCGTTATCCCGGCGTCCTTAAGCTTCAGACGCTGGCGCCCGAGCTCCCCGGCGCGCTCGACTATATCGAACGGCTGGCCTCGCACGGCATCGTGCCTGCGGCCGGACATACCGACGCGACTTACGAGCAGATCGTCGCCGCCGCGGACCGCGGCCTGCGGCACGCGGTTCATACGTTTAACGCGATGACGCCGCTTCACCACCGCAATCCGGGCACCGTCGGCGCGGTGCTAACGGATGACCGGATCAGCGCCGAGGTCATCGCGGACGGTCATCACGTCCACCACGCCGCGATCAAGGTGCTCTCCCGTTCCAAGGGCAACGGGAAGGTCATCCTCGTCACCGACGCGATGGCCGCGGCAGGCATGCCGGACGGCGAGGGCTACGAGCTCGGCGGCCTGCCCGTCGTCCTGACGTGCGGCGTCGCCCGCCTGAAGGATGGCGGCAACCTCGCGGGCAGCACGCTCACGATGATCGGCGCCTTCCGCCATATGGTGCGGGAGGTCGGCATCGACATTCCGGCCGCCAGCGCCATGGCCAGCGGCAATCCCGCCCGTCAGCTCGGGCTGGACGGCGTCACCGGCTCGCTCGAAGCGCGCAAGCGCGCGGACGTGCTTCTGCTGAACGAAGCGCTCGAGCTGCGCGCCGTATGGGCACGCGGCCGACTGCAAGAATAAATTTAATTTGGGTTGCCCCGATTTTCGCTAAAGCGAAGTCGGGGTTTGCTTTGTTAATAAAAGAGCCCCTTCCCTTCCTCTGAAATCCGATAATAACGATGACGCTGTCTATCCGACGCAACAGCCTCCAGCAGACCTCTCGATTGCAGTGACCGCAAGTTTTTGCGCGTCGAACTCGGACATAGACCCAAGCATTCGCGCGCCGAAGCAAAGCTGAACGCTTCTTGGCTATGCAGCGCCAATCGTAATAACTCTCTTTCGTTCACCTCCAGCTTTTCCAGCTTGTTCTCGCCAGCCGCCACTTTCCATTCGCCTATGATTTCATATAATGAGCGGCGACACGCTTCGGGCTTCTTCTCGATCTCATCGCGACTGAAAGGGACATAAATAAGACGCCTTGCTGCGAACGATCGCAGCCTGCTCTGTTCAAAATCGTGCCGCTCCCTCGTCATTTTCTCTACATGCGGAACGTATCCTTCGCATTCGAGCACCAAACGAAGCAAGCTGTAAAAGATATCCGCGTAAAGCTTAATCCCGGATTGAGACAAAAATTCATGTTCCAGCGCAAAGCCTTCCAGCGTCTTAAATACCGGTAGCGCAACGTTCTTCAGCAGGATTCGCGTGCCATAAAGGTCTCTCTCCAGCATCTCGCGGCGCATGCCTCTCGCTTCCTGCCGTTGCATCTCAATAAAACGATCGACTGCATGCTTTCTGTCCATGACCGCCCTCCATTATTGTGTTGGTCTTTTTTTTGGCCTGGAACGCAAAAACGCCGCCCGCTCCAAAGGAGGCGAACGGCGTGTGCTTCACGCGTTTATAAACTTATTCTATAAGAGCCGCTCGGAGATGTCGAGCTTTAAAAGAGAATTTGCCGCTGTAGAGTAACTTTTTTGCCCCTACAGCACCTTTTGGAGCGTCCCGCGAGCCTGCAGCGTAACTTTTTGCCTTTACAGCACCTTTTGGACGGTCCCGCGAGCCTGTAGAGTAACTTTTTGCCCTTACAGCACCTTTTGGACGGTCCCGCGAGCCTGCAGAGTAACTTTTTGCCCTTACAGCACCTTTTGGAACGTCCCGCGAGCCTGCAGAGTAACTTTTTGCCTTTACAGCACCTTTTGGAGCGTCCCGCGAGCCTGTAGAGTAACTTTTTGCCTTTACAGCACCTTTTGGACGGTCCCGCGGGCCTGTAGAGTAACTTTTTGCCCTTGCAGCACCTTTCGGACGGTCCCGCGAGCCTGCAGCGTAACTTTGGCCTTCACGATTCGACCTCTACGAATTGTCCAGTCAGCTAGGTCTTCCCGCAGTCCCTGCGCCCTCTCGCGCCTCCGTCCGTCTAATCCCATAGCTCTCGACCCGGCGGCCGATCCACCAGGTAGCGGCGACGAATAGCAGCGCATACAGCGCCTGCTCCGGATGTCGGAGGAACTGGGCCGGGTCGTGCCCGATAAAGGAGATGACGAACACCATGACCGCCTTGCCGAGCATGATGGCGACCAGGAACGAGCGGAACCGCATGCGGGCAAGCGCCGCGGCGATGTTGATGACGACGAAGGGTCCGACCGGGAAAAGGCTGAGCAAAAACACGTAGCTGAAGGCGTTGCGGCGCACCCAGCGCATGCCCTTGCTCACCCGCGGGCGCTCCGCCCACCGTTGCCAATAAGGACGGTCGGCGATCTTGCGGATGATGGCGAACGTGACGAGACAGCCCAGCACGATGCCGATCCAGGAATAGAGGAACCCCCCACCAAAGCCCGTACACCGCCGCGTTCACGCCAACGATGAGGATCGTGGGCAACGGCGGAACGAATGACTTCATGAAGGTGAGCAAGATGCCAGGCAAAGGGCCGTAAGCGCGGTATTGGTCAAGCCAATCCAGCAGCGTGCGTTCGTCTATGTGTCGCAATTCGTTCAGGAAGTCCATGTCGCGTCCCGCCTTCAGGTCCATCGGTCATTTCGTCAACGACAGCATAACCGATATCGCCGCGGAAATCCATGACTTCGGCATGTCCTTCCCCCGCCGCGCCTCGCGCTAGATGGCGTAAGGCACGACGGCGTCCGCTAACCGCAACCGCCTTTACATCGCCTTCTTCCCATTGCCGCCCCTAACCGCAGCCGCCCTTCCATCGCCGTCTTCCCATTGCCGTCTCTAGCCTCGCCGACTTCAGATCGCCGGCATCACGTTGCCGCCGCTCACCGGCACGTAAGCGCCGGTAATGAAGCTCGCGAGGTCCGAGGCCAGGAACGCGACGACGTTGGCGATCTCCTGGTCCGTGCCGCGCCGCTTCAAAGGAACGGTGCTCTCGTAAGATTCGCTGCGCTCCGTGCCGGCTTCGCGGTCGCGCTCGCTGATCGTCCAGCCCGGCGCGACCTGGTTGACGGTGATCTGATGCTCGCCGACCTCTTTGGCCAGGACGCGGTACACGCCGTCCATGCCGCGCTTGCCGGCGACATAAGCGGATTGCGTCGGAAAGTTCTGCATCGCGCACTCGGTGTTGATGCCGACCAGCCGGCCGCCGCCCTTCGCGATCATGTCCGGCACGAACGCTTTGGCCAGATGCACGCTCTGCAGCACGCAGGACTCGAACTGGCCGACGTAGTCTTCGACCGCCTGCTCCAGCACGCTTGTCCATTGATACTGGATGACCGCGTTCGCGACGACGATGTCGACGGCGCCGAGACCGGCTTTTACCGTCTCCTTCATGGCCAGCACTTCGTCCAGCTTGGTCACGTCCGCCTGCACGGTCAGCGCGCGCACGCCCGTCGCTTCAAGCTCGGCCTTGAGCTCCTCCGCCTTCGCGGCGTTGCCCCGATAATGGATGGCGACGTTGGCCCCGCATGCGGCCAGCGTCCGCGCCATCACGCGGCCCAGTTGACCGGATGCGCCGGTGATAAGCGCGGTTTTGCCCGACAAATTAATTTGCATGGCCATGTCCCTCCTCGACATGATCATCTCTGACGAAATCGATCTCCAGGAAACGCGCGACTTCGGTCTCCCACCGCTCGGCGACGAACGCAACATGAGCGGGATGCGCATTATAGCTGTCGTAATCGGCCTGCGACGCGAACGTCATCGAGAAGCCGTATGTATAATCGTTTTTAGGACTGACCTGCTTCAATACCTCGAAGTTTCGCACGGCCGGAATGGAGGTAAGTATACGCCAACCGTCCTTCAGGAATCGATCCGCCTCCGCAGACCCCTTCTCATGCTTCAGATCGAAAATGACCTGATGACGGATCGCCGAATCATTTGGCTTGGTCACCGATATCCCCCTTTTCGTTATTCGCCTTTAGCAATATACAACAACCTTTATTATAACAAAAATTGAATTTATCGAAACATCTCGCCAGTCATTCGAAATCCGCAACCGATCCGGTCTTCAAATCGTCAAATAATGTGGAATTTCTTTCTTTACTCTTAGGGCGAATGCCCTAAAATAGAAAGGGTTGCCTTCATTTTTTAATTTTAAATCAAGCGGAGGACTCAAATGAACACGCCTGAAAAAAAACGCGCTTGGGTGCGCAAAACGTTAAAGTACGCGGGGATCGTCGTCGGCGCCCTCGTCGTCATCGTCGGCAGCTATGCGGGATACCTGGTATATAAAGCGAACCACGCCATCAACCTCATGGCCGGCAACGAGCCCGCTCCTTCTCCCTCCCCCGTCCGCCTCGGCGTCCGGCGCAGCCGGCGAGCGGCAGGAGGATGCGGACTATGCGAGCGACAGCACGCTGATCAAGAAGCCCGTCACCTTCCTTTTGGCCGGCATCGACCGCAGAGAAGGCAGCGGCGGCACGCTCAACACCGACGTTCTGATGCTCGGCAGCCTGAATCCGCAGACCAATTCGGCCAGCCTGATCTCCCTCCCCCCGCGACCTTCAGCTTAAGCCGGAGGACCTAGGCTCCCACAAGGCCAATTACTACTACGCCTATTTCTACAACAAAGACAAAGATACGGCGATGGAGAACACGAAGGAATTTTACGGCGACCTGTTCGACTTCCCCATCGACTATATGATCATGATCAACTTCGACGGCCTGCGCAAGCTGGTGGACGCTGTCGGCGGCGTCGACGTCGACGTCGATATGGATATGCGCTACGTGGACAACGCCGACGGCACGAACATCGATCTGAAAAAAGGCTATCAGCATCTCGACGGCGCCAAGGCGCTCGACTTCGTTCGTTACCGCAAGTCGAACCGCGGCACCGGCGAATCCTCGGATATCGCCCGCAACGCCCGCCAGCAGCAGGTGCTGAGCCAGCTCACCGAGAAGCTCGCTTCGTTCCAGGGCATGCTCCAGTGGGGCAAAGTGCTCGACCTGCTCGGCAAAAACGTGCAGACCGACATTCCCGAATCGATCCTGCGAGATTACATTTACAACGTGAAGGAAATGAAGCCGGATAAGCTGAACGTGCTGCCGCTCGAAAGCCGTTGGGAGAGCCCTTATATCATCGTCAAGGAAGACGATCTCGAGCGAGCGCTCGATGCCCTGCGCGCAGAGGCAGGCATTCACGAGCCAAGCGACCTGAAGCTGGCCGACGTCGTCGGTCTCGATCCGTCCCCGGATCCGGACGACGCCAGATAACCTCCCCGCCTCGCGGCCAGATCAACGACCGAACCACACCATCACCAGCACCGCGTTCAGCACGAGCAGGGCAGGAATGCCCGCCGTGAAGGAGCGGTGCTTTGTTTTGTGGCGGAAAAAGCGCATGCCGAGCAGCATCCCAAGCGCGCCGCCGATCGTCGCGATCAGGAACAGCCGCTTCTCCGGCACGCGCCGTTCCTTGTGCATCGCCTTCGTCTTGTCGTAACCCATGACGATAAAGGAGATCAGGTTGACTGCCAGCAAGTAATAAAAAACGAGCATGTATGCACCTCCCGGTCGGCTATTCTCGCAGCGCGTCCCGCAAGCGGGTCGACATCGATCCTGCGGCCGCCGCGGCCGAAGCTTTGCGGGCGCGGGCCAGATCGTCCTTCAGCCTGGCGTTGTCCGCGCGAAGCGCATCCAGCTCCGCCTCCGCGGGATCGGCGCCGAACGGCTCGCCGTTCGCGTAATAGTCGGCCGGCCGATAGCTGCGGAAGGCGACCTCCGCTTCCCACACGCCGCTGCCGCGAATATGCCTGTCCAGGCAGCGGGCGACCGCGTCGCGGATCTCCCGTCCGCGCTCGAACCAGGCGACCTCGACAAAAGGGTAAGACGGCGCGACCCGGCCTCCGGCTACGCAGGTCGTATGGACGACCTCCAGCATGAGATCGCCCGGCTCGCAGCCGATGATCGCCGACAGTTCGTTCTCCAGCGATTCGCCGAAGGCCTGAACCAGTTCGACGGTCAAGCCTCTAAAGTATAAATGGGGCATAATGAAGCAGCTCTCCTCGCTCTATCTTTCTCTCTATTATAGTCCGTAACGCGCAGAGAGAGCGAGTCCGCACGTCCATGCGCTCCCCCGGCCTATTGCCCGGCACGGTAGGATGCGATACAATCGAGTTCAATCCCGACTGATGGAGGTGTTCCCGAATGGGAATGTCAGGTTCAAAAAAAGCGAGGCGCAAAGCCGTGCGCGAAGGCAAGCTGAATCCCGAAGCGCTGCGGAGCGAGTGGGTCCGCAAGCCGTATACCCAAGTCCAACCGAATAAGAAGGCCGATCAGCGCCGCTCCTTCTGCCGCATGCCGGGCACAAGCGAGGGCGCTGATCCCTTTTTTTACCGCCGCTTCCCGCGAGGCTTGTGGATTCTCGGCGCGGACAGCTTCCGCCCGCCGGCCAGCCTGATCCAGGTCTCGTACCGCGCGCCTTCCTCCTGCAATTCGATCACTCTTGCCCCCCCGTTTGAACCCCAGTCTGCCATAAGTATGATACCCCGTCGATCGCCCGTAAGTCAGCCGAATGCCGTGCAGCGTCCCTTCAAAATCGTTGATATGATCGTGTCCGCAAAACGTGCCGAGCACTCCGCCCGCTTCGACCAGCGCCGCGAACAGGCCCGAATTAAGCTTGGGGCACGAAATATCCTCGAACCGGCGTCCGTCGCACCGGCGCGTTCGCCAGACCTCCTTGTACTCGGGCAGCGGAATGTGAAAAAAGACGAGCGAGGGCAGCGGCGGAGCGCCCTTAGCGGGTAACGCGGAGGCTTTTTCCCTGAACCAGTCGATCTGACTCTCGCGAATCCAATCGTAGCCTGGAATCCGCTCAAGCTCGGAATAGCTGCCGGAGTCCAAAAAAATAGAGCGCGTGACGCTTCTCGCCGTTCGGCCCGCCGATCGTAAGCGCATAGTTGCCGACACCGTGCACCGCTTCGGGCCCGGCGCTCGCCAGGCATCCCCGCTGCCGGGTCAGCGTCTCCATCAGCCGGCCGCGCGAGACGTCGCCTTCGCTGTCGTGATTGCCGAAAACGGCCGCCCACGGCGTCCCGCTCTCCGCCACGGCCGCCACGGCTTGCGCGACGGACGCGTACGGATCCCGGCAGCCGAGACTGAAGACGATGTCGCCGGTAAAGACGACCAGGTCCGGCTTTTCTTCGCTTAACGCCCGTTCCATCAGCCGCCGCGTCCGCAGATCCTCCGCCTCGCCGTTCTGCCAGTGCAAATCGGTGAATTGCACGATTTTAAACGTTCCGTCTTTGCGGAACCGAAGCTTGCTCTCCATTTGCGGACCGCCTTCCGTTCGCCGATCGCACGGCCTACCCATATATATTCCCCCGCGTAACGGAAAACGACCTCCGCGGCCCGGTCGGCCGCAGAGATCGTCTCTCATCCGTAATCGCTATAAGCTATCGCTAAAATTACTGTTGGCTCGCTTCGATCGCCTGGCCGAGATCCGCCAGAATATCGACGATCGATTCGGTGCCGATCGACAGGCGGATCAGGTTCGGACTGACGCCGCTCGCGTTTTGCTGCTCTTCGGAAAGCTGCTGGTGCGTCGTGCTGGCCGGGTGGATGATCAGCGACTTGGAGTCGCCGACGTTCGCCAGGTGAGACAGCAGCTTGACGCTCGAGATCACCTTTTTGCCCGCTTCGACGCCGCCCTTGATGCCGAACGTCAGGATCGCGCCCTGGCCTTTGGGCAGGTACTTCTTGGCGAGCTCGTACGATTCGTGGCTTGGCAGGCCGGTGTAGCTGACCCACTCCACATGCGGGTGATTCTCCAGATAGCGCGCTACCTCAAGCGCATTCGAGCTGTGGCGCTCCATGCGCAGGTGCAGCGTCTCGAGGCCTTGCAGCAGCAGGAACGAGTTAAACGGCGAGATCGCGGCGCCCATGTCCCGCATCAGCTGCACGCGCGCCTTGATGATGTAGGCGATCGGCCCGACCGCCTCGCTGTAGACGACGCCGTGATAGCTCGGGTCCGGCGTCGTGAGTCCGGGGAACTTGCCGCTGGCCGCCCAATCGAACTTGCCGCCGTCGACGATGACGCCGCCGATCGAGGTGCCGTGGCCGCCGATGAACTTCGTGGCCGAATGTACGACGATATCCGCGCCCCACTCGATCGGACGCAGCAGGTACGGGCTCGGGAACGTATTGTCCACGATCAGCGGAATGCCGTTCTCGTGCGCGATCTTCGCGACCGCTTCGATGTCGAGCACGTCGCCCTTGGGGTTGCCGATCGTCTCGGCGTACAGCGCCTTCGTCTTGTCCGTGATGGCCGCGCGGAAGTTCTCGGGATCGGACGCATCGACGAACTTGACGTTGACGCCCAGCTTGGGCAGCGTCGTGGAGAAAAGATTATACGTGCCGCCGTACAACGTCGAGGACGATACGACTTCGTCGCCTACGCCGGCGATGTTCAAGATCGAATAGGTGATCGCCGCCTGGCCGGAAGCCGTCGCAAGCGCGGCTGCGCCGCCTTCGAGCGCCGCGATGCGGTTTTCGAACACGTCCGAGGTCGGATTCATGAGCCGCGTGTAGATGTTGCCGAATTCCTTAAGCGCGAACAGGTTCGCTGCATGCTCCGCGTCGCGGAAGCCGTAGGACGAGGTTTGATAGATCGGCACGGCCCGCGATAGCGTCGTCGGATCGATCTGTTGGCCGGCATGGACCGCCAGCGTTTCGGGTTGATATTGATGCTCGGACATGAGTAAGGTCAGCTCCTCGGAAACTTGGTAAGATTCGACAATGTATCAATTCGATTCTTATCGCTAAATTCCTGCAAGCTCTTTCTTATTTCCTAGTATTTTTATTGGAATCCAATGCGATTGGAAGCACCGCCCCAGTCCGTGCCGTTCAGCCAATCCCGCTTGCGCCCTTTGTCCAGATCGCTGCGCAGACCGAGCACCAGCTGCTCCAGATCGATATGGTCGTCATACCGCTTCTGCAGGGCCGCGGATACGTACAGCTCGTTGAGCTGCGCGAGCGAAAATCCCTGGGTACGCTGCGCCGCTTGGACGGCCTGCTCTTCTCCGGCCAATTCGGGCAGCCCCTTGCGGCGCAGGTAAGACAGGCGGAGCGACTCGTCCGGCAGCTTGACCTCGTACGCGCGATCGAACCGGCCTGCTCGATTAATTAGCGCGGTATCGATTTTTTGCGGATAATTGGTCGTTCCGATCAGGAATACGCCTTCCTTGGCCGTCGCGCCGTCCAAAATGTTCAGAAAAAACGACCGGCACGAATCGGGCATCGAATCGATGTCTTCGATGACGAGCACCGAAGGCGCCTGCTTGACGGCTTGCGGCGAATACTTCGCGAATCGATTCGCTGTTCGTATACTCGGTAATTTGCCAGTAAAAGACCGGCGACTCGACGCTTCCGGCGATCGATTTGACGAGCGTCGTCTTGCCGTTGCCCGGCTTGCCGTAGAGCAGGATGCCCCGCTTGTACGGAATCTGGTACTGCTCGAAAAACGTCCGGTCGCCGCCGAAAAATTCGTCGACGGAACGGAAGATCTGCTGCTTGAGCGTCTCGTCCATCACTACTTCATCCCGGGATATCGCCTGGGAGATCGGCTCGCGGCAATGCTGGAGGCCTTCGCGCGTGTCGGTGTAGACGTGCATGTTGCGCTCCTCCGTACGCCGCAGCTGCATGGCCTGAAGACAGGAGATAAGCTGCTCGTCGTCTGGCGCGAAAATCAAGTCCTCGGTCGAGAGCAGTCCCAAATGGACGAGCATCGGCATCCGAACCAGCGCGACGCGATATTCGGGATAAGCGAACAGATTGTTGCGGACCGACGGACGCATCCGGTAGTTCGTCTCGCCGAGCTTCGGCTGAAAAGAGATTTGGCGGGATTCGACAAGGTCGAAGACGGCTGCAACGTGAACGAGTCCCGGATAATCCGACTCGATGTCTTCGGCCAAGCCGTCCCATACGTCTCCTTGATCCGCCTGGTCGTAAAGCTTGAACTCGCAACCGAAGCGGTCCGAGAGCAAGCCGGCGATTCTCGCGACGGTCCTCGCATAATCGAAGTAGCGCTCCGTCCCTTCCTGGGCGCGATAATCGTACGAAGCGACGAATGCCGGCGTCTGTAAGGCGGTCTGTCCTGTTTGCATGCCAATCTCCTCCTTGGTTGTAAGGTATGCGGGAATACGACTGCGTCGTATCGTAGCAAAAAACCGCAGGCGCAGGCCCGCGGTCGTTCAAGACGCGCACGAATGCGACTCCTATAGAAGAAGCGCGCGGGCAGGATGCGGTCTTGCAAGTATGAAGTTCGTCGGCGATAACGGCGAAGCAGGCGCTATAGCAGTCTGGGGGCTGCCGCCGGCTTGAGTCCAGCCAGCTCGCGCATCTCGGCGAGCGCGGACCAAGGATCGCCGTCGCCCAGATAGGTAAGCGAGAGCGGCCCCTCGTAGCCGGCCTGCCCGGCAAGCTCGACGCATCGCCTGAAGTCCATGGAATCCAGCCGTCCGGGCCCGTCCTCCCTCGCCTTGGCGTGAACGGTCTCGGCATGCGGGAGAATCGCTTCAAGCTGGCGATACTTGTCCTGCTTGAAATTGCCGAAGTCGGCCGTAAGCCCGACGCTGCCGCCCGTCTTTTCGAGCATGCGCAGCACCCGGTCGGAGGTGCTCAGCGAAACGCCGAGATTTTCCGTGACGACCCGGACGCCGGCATGCCCCGCATATGCCGACAACAGCGCAAGCGATTCGGCGGCCCGGACGAACGACGCTTCGTCGTCGCCGTCCCCCGCGCCGACGCGGACGCGGCGAAAGCCGGCTTCGGCGGCCGCGTCGATCCATTCGCGGTACAGCGCCATTTCCGCGTCGCGCCTGGCCGCATCGTTCGTGCCCGGATCGCCGAAGTCGAGCAGCAGGGAGTTCAGCTCCACCCCCGCAAGCGCCGAGATCCGCCTTATTTCGGCCAGTCCCTCCGTCGAACGGTCCTTGAGATGCGGATAAGCGAGCTCGATACCGCCGTATCCTTCGGCGCCGAGCCGGGCGATCAGCTCGGCCAGCCCGAGCCGCTCGGGATGTACCTCTACGCTCGTCGTCAGCGCCGATGCATCAGCATCCCACTCTACGTACGTCAACGGACCCATCCAATTTTCAAAAGTCCAGCTATTGATATGATGCTTCATCCTGATCGCTCCCCCCCGACGAGCATGGTTAAACCGCATACCCCTAATTAAACGCGGAAAGCGTATTCCAAACCGCTCGCAGCAAAAACGGCGCTCGGGCATTGTTGGCCCAAGCGCCGGCGACCCATTTGGCGACCCATTTCCGGGGAAATATCAGTAGATCCGCAGAACGAACAGCAGAATGGCGAAAAAATGCGCGATCGAGCCGCCGAGCACGAAGAGATGCCAGATCGCGTGATGGTAGGGAAAGCCGCGCCACACGTAGAAGATCGCGCCGATCGTATAGAGCAGTCCGCCGCCGATGAGCAGCTGCATCCCTCCCGTCGACAGCGCCTCAGTGAGCGGTCCCCATGCGAACACGATCATCCAGCCCATCAGAATGTAGACCAGCGTGGACAAGTAAAGGAACTTTTTCGTAAAAAACGCTTTGAAAATGACCCCGCCGATCGCGAGCCCCCAGACGAGTCCGAACAACGTCCAGCCCAGCGGGCTGCGGAGCACGGTCAACAGAATCGGCGTGTAGGTGCCGGCGATGAACAAATAGATGCACGAGTGGTCGAAGGTCTCGAACAGATCCTTCAGCTTGCCCTCTTGGAGCGCGTGAACGAGCGTCGAAGCCGTATACAACAGGAGCATGGTCGTACCGTAGATCGCGAAGCTCGCCACATGCCAGGCGGTCCCGTACAAGCTCGCGTAAACGATCAGAATCGTTAGCGCCGATACGCTGAGCACCGCGCCCAATCCGTGGGTAATGGCGTTGGCCACTTCTTCTCTGCGTGTGTACACGTAGGTGTTCGCCATCTTCAGATCTCCTTCCGAATGCGGACTAGCTCCTTCTATTTTAACATCGGCTCTTTAAAAAACGAAACCGCGCTTCTTAGGTCAAATAGTCGATTAAGGGAAACGCTTGGAGGGGGAGCGGCGTCCAGGCGGCGCTTCTGCATTCAACATATGCGCGGACCCGCCCAGAGGTGAGCGCACGGCGCCGGGCGTTGTGTTCCTTCCGAATATGCGTGAGACGGGGCATCCAGGGGTACAAAGGGGTAGCAAGCTTAAGCGAATCGACTCAATAGGAGGGAATGGAATTTGGAGACGCGTAAATTCGGCAAAACCGACATGAAGGTGTCCGTCCTCGGCTTCGGCAGCGCCGAGATCGGCATGGACAGCTCGAAGGCGACCGACCGCGAGGTCGGCGATCTGCTCAACGCGCTGCTCGACGAGGGCGTCAACGTGCTGGATTCCGCATCAAGCTACAAGCGCAGCGAAAGCCTGATCGGTCAGCTCGTCTCGAGCCGCCGCAGCGAATACTATATTTTCAGCAAGCTCGGCGAGGGCGAGAGCGTCGGTCTTCCTTACCCGGATTGGGACGTTCGCAACGTGCGGCCCAGCATCGAGCGCACGCTGCGGGATTTGCGGACCGATTATGTCGACCTCATGATGATCCATAGCTGCTCGGAAGCCGTACTCCGCCAGGGCGACCTGATCGAGGCGCTGCGCGACCTGAAGCGCGAAGGCCTGACGCGTTATATCGGCTACAGCGGCGACAGCACGGATGCGCTGTACGCGGTAAATACCGGCGTCTTCGACGCGCTCGAGACGTCGATCAACATCGCCGATCAAGAGGCGCTGCAGCTCACCGTGAGCGAGGCGGCCAAGCGCGACATGGGCATCATCGCGAAGCGTCCGATCGCCAACGCGGTGTGGGTGCGCCAAGGGCTGGAGAATGCGCCCGACCCTTATATCGAGCGGCTGGAGAAGCTGAACTACCCGTTTCTGAAAAACGACTCCGACGCCATCGCCGAGAAGGCGCTCCGTTTTGTGCTCTCGGTCCCTTACGTGGACACGGCCATCGTGGGTACGACCAACCTGTCGCATTTCCGCCAAAACATCGGCTACGCGGCCAAGGGCAAGCTGCCCGATCGCGAGATCCTCGACATCCGCAATCGCTGGCTGGAGGTTCAGGAGCCGGCTTGGGCGGGGTTGAAGTAGGCGACAGCAGACCGGCAGTAGCACCGTAGACAAGCAGGAGCTGCGGAACGGCAGATTATAGCAGCAAGAATTGACGAATGTGTCCAATCTCGGGTTGCCGGCATGCGCCTCCCCCCTCTATAATGTAACTATCGAGACGAAGAACGTCCCGCCAGCATTCCCTTCGGGGATTGCCGACGGGGCGTTTTTATTTAGAACGGGAGGTTGGAGTCGATGGGATTCGAGCAGGCGCACGAAGCCTTTATCGCGCAGCATCTGTCTGCGAGATCGGGCGAGCGAAGAGGCAGACTCGAGCGCGGGCATCGTGAAGCGGAAAAGTTGTTTTGTAAAAACGTATGGTGGAAGCTGCACGGTCACTTCGACGGGCTGCATCCGGAGTACGAGGTGAGAGATTGGCGCGGCTTGTCGTACTTTTGCGATTTTGTATGGATCGGGCCGGCCGTCAAGCTGGTCATCGAGATCAAGGGCTTCGGCCCGCACGTACGGGACATGGACCGGCAGAAGTACTGCAACGAGCTCAACCGCGAGACCTTCCTGACCGCCATGGGCTATCAGGTTGTCAGCTTCGCTTACGACGACGTGGCCGCGAGGCCGGAGCTGTGCGTGACGCTGCTGCGATTGTTGCTGAGCCGCTTCCAGGCGCAATCTTCTCACCTCGGTATGGACAAGCTGCTGGAACGCGAAATTATTCGAATGGCCGCCACGCTTCCAAATTCCCTACGCCCCGTCGATATCGTACAGCATTTTCGAATCGGTCACCGGACAGCGCTTCGGGCGCTGAACGCCTTATGTAAAGCCGGGTTATTCACGGAAGTACGCGGACCGAAAGAAAGCCGGATCGTACGATACGAAGCAACGGAAGCGGCCTGGAGGTTGTTATGACGCAGTATTCGCCGGCCTATGGAGCGGATATCGTCGAGAGTAGCTGATTAGTTGTTAAAAGGCTGTTATTTCGGCGGCTCAAGGGGGGGGCAAGCTTTGATAGTTGTTAAAAGGCAGTTATTTCAGCGGAATATCCGAGTAGGGAGTCGCTTTTGGAGAATTAACTGCCTTTTGACTCTTATTCGGCGAGATTTATCGCGTAAGGCAGAATTAAATGCTTTTTGACACTTATCTGAATTGGCGTCACTGGGAACGGTGTTAAATTGCCCCGGGGGTGCCAGGCTTGATGGGGTTGCCGGGGTTGCCGGGGTTGCCGGGGGTTGCCGGGGGTTGCCGGGGGTGCCGGGGTTGCCGGGGGTGCCGGGCTACTGGCAAAAAAAACGCCGGAGGCGTATCCTCCGGCGCGGGTCTTGCGATTACTTATTAATAGAGGTGACAGGCGACGTAGTGCTCCGGCTTAATCTCTTTGAACTCGGGCATCGTCTTGGCGCAGATGTCCATCGCGTGCGGGCAGCGCGTGCGGAACGGGCAGCCGCTCGGCGGATTGAGCGGGCTCGGGATCTCGCCCTTCAGGATGATGCGCTCGCGCGACTTCTGCTGCTCGGGATCGGGCAGCGGGATCGCGGACAGCAGCGACTGCGTGTACGGGTGCAGCGGGTTTTCGTTGAGCTCGTCCGAATCGGCGACCTCGACCAGCTTGCCCAGGTACATGACGCCGATGCGGTCCGAGATGTGCTTGACCATCGCCAGGTCGTGCGCGATGAACAGATAGGTCAGGTCGCGCTCGCGCTGCAGCTTCTTGAACAGGTTGACGACCTGGGCCTGCACCGATACGTCGAGCGCGGAGATCGGTTCGTCGGCCACGATGAACTTCGGCTCGATGGCGAGCGCGCGCGCGATGCCGATCCGCTGGCGCTGGCCGCCGGAAAATTCGTGCGGGAAACGGTTCGCATGCTCCTCGTTCAGGCCGACGGCGTCCAATAGCTCGGCGACGCGTTCCGTGCGCTTGCGGCCGGAAGCCAGCCCGTGAATCTCAAGGCCTTCGCCGATGATCTTGCCGACGGTCATCCGCGGATTTAGCGACGCGTACGGGTCCTGGAACACCATTTGCATTTCCTTGGTGAACTTGATCCGCTCCGACTTCGTGAGCTTGCTCACGTCGCGGCCGTCGAACTTGATGCTGCCGGACGTCGGCTCGTACAGCTGCATGATCGTGCGGCCGGCGGTCGACTTGCCGCAGCCGGACTCGCCGACGAGCCCGAACGTCTCGCCGCGGCGCACGTTGAAGTTCAGTCCGTCCACGGCCTTCAGCACGCGGCCGCCGGACAGATGAAAATGCTTGCGCAGATCCGTCAATTCGAGAATAGGCGCGTTTGCGTTAGACATGTGCGGCACCCCCCTGCCTCGATCGGCCTGTCTACCTTGGGGGCGTCCGGATGGTTCAGCCAGCACTTGGCCGTATGAGCCGGTCCGTCGATCTCGAACTGCGGCGGATCGTTGTCCGTGCACACCTTCATCGCGTACGGACAGCGCGCCGCGAACGCGCAGCCCTTAGGCGGTGCGTACAAATCCGGCGGCGTGCCGGGGATGGACGACAGCTCGCTTTTTTTTGTCGCTGTCGAGGCGAGGCACCGACTTCAACAGTCCCCAGGTATAAGGATGACGAGGATTATAAAAGATATCGTGCAGGCTGCCCTGTTCGGCCACCTGCCCTGCGTACATGACGATCACGCGCTGCGCAAGCTCGGCGACGACGCCGAGATCGTGCGTGATCAAAATGATGGACGTGCCGGTCTTCTCCTGCACGTCGCGCATGACGTCCATGATCTGCGCCTGGATCGTCACGTCGAGCGCGGTCGTCGGCTCGTCGGCGATCAGCAGCTTCGGATGGCAGGCCAGCGCGATCGCGATCATGACGCGCTGGCGCATACCGCCGGACAGCTCATGTGGATATTGATGGATGCGGCCTTCCGGATTCGACATGCCGACGAGCTTCAGCAGCTCGATCGCCCTTGCGAGCGCCGCGCTCTTCGACAGCTTCTCGTGCTTGCGGATGCCTTCGGCGATCTGCATGCCGACGGTCATCGTCGGGTTCAGCGACGTCATCGGGTCCTGGAAGATCATGCCCATCTCGGCGCCGCGAACCTTGCCCATCTGGGACTCGCTCAGCTTGGTAATATCGGTCTTGCCTTCGTATACGATCGAGCCTTCTTTAATATAGCTGGGCGGCGTCGGCGTCAGACGCATGATCGTCTGCGCCGTGACGGACTTGCCGCTGCCCGATTCTCCCACGATCGCGAGCACTTCGCCTTTATCCAATCTAAAGGAGACGCCGCGAACCGCTTGTACCTCGCCCGCATGCATCTTGAACGATACGCGCAGGTTGTTCACATCCAATAGAGGCGTGCTCATCGGACTCTCCTCCTTATTTTCTCATCTTCGGATCGAGCGCGTCCCGCAGGCCGTCGCCGAGCAGGTTGAAGCTCAGCAGGATCAAGCTGAACACGATGGTCGGGAATACGAGACGGTGCGGATGATAGCGCATATAGGCGGCGCCGTCGCTCAGCAGGTTGCCCAGCGATGCCAGCGGCGGCTTGATGCCGAGGCCGATGAAGCTCAGGAAGGCTTCGGCGAATATGGCGGTCGGCACGACGAACGTGATTTGAACGACGATAACGCCGAGCGCGTTCGGAATGAGATGCTTAAGGATAATGCGAAAAGGCTTGGCGCCAAGCGCTCTGGCGGCCAATACGAACTCTTGCTCCTTTAACACGAGCATCTGTCCGCGCACGAGTCTGGCCATCGACACCCAGCCGGTGATGGCATAAGCCAATATAATCGTCGATACGCCCGGCCCGAGCACCATCAGCAGCAGGATGGAGAGCAGCAGGTACGGGATCGAGTAGATGACTTCGATGAAACGCTGCATGAAGTTGTCGACCTTGCCGCCGAAGTACGCGGAGATGCCACCGTACAGAACGCCGATCACGAGATCGAGCAGCGCGGCCATGATGCCGATGAACAAAGATATGCGCGCGCCCCACCAGACGCGCGTCCACAGATCGCGGCCGAAATCGTCGGTGCCGAAGTAGTGGGCCGCCGACGGGCGAAGATTGACTGCGCTGGGATTCTGCGTCTCGTAATCGTAGCCGCTCACAAGCGGCACGATGAGGGCGAGCAGCGTGACGACGATCATGACGACAAGTCCGGCCATGGCCAGCTTGTTTTTCTTCAGGCGCCGCCAGGCGTCCTGCCAGTAACTGACGGAAGGGCGAAGAATCGCTTCTCTGTCGCCAGACTTGACCGCCGGCTCGAATTGGCTCTTGGCGATGTTGTCCACTCGTTATCTCCCCTTCCCTAACCGAATCCGCGGATCGACCAGGCCGTACGCGATATCCGTGATGAACATGACGAAGATCAGTATCGCCGCGTAAAAGATCGCAAGACCTGCGATCATCGTGTAGTCCGTCGTCAGGATCGACTGCACGAACTGATGGCCGAGCCCCGGCACGGAGAAGATCGTCTCGACGACGAGCGTACCCGTGACCACGTTGGCCGCGATCGGACCGAGAATGGTGACGACAGGCAAAATGGCGTTGCGGATCATATGGTTCCAGACGATCGCGTTGCCGCCGATGCCCTTGGACTTCGCGGTCTTGATATAATCCTGGCTGGCGACGTCGAGCATCGATGC
This sequence comes from Cohnella rhizosphaerae, assembly GCF_029525575.1. Classification (GTDB taxonomy): domain Bacteria; phylum Bacillota; class Bacilli; order Paenibacillales; family Paenibacillaceae; genus Cohnella; species Cohnella rhizosphaerae. The sequence continues at coordinate 2,484,140 of NZ_JAPDIA010000003.1, read as the reverse complement.
CCGCATCATGCGCGCCAGAATCGCGATCGTGCCGAACGACAGCGCGAGCGCCGGCAGCACGCGGTGCTCCGGTCCGTTCCACAAGCCGGGGGGCAGCCACCCGAGCTTAACGCCGACGAAGTATGAGAGCAGCGGCCCGATGACGAACGAAGGCACGGAGATGCCGATGATCGCGATGAGCATCGCGGTGTAGTCTCCGGCCTTGTTGTGCCTCAGCGCCGCGAAAATGCCAAGTAAGAGGCCGATGATAACGGCAAAAATCAATGATTCGATACCCAGCTCAAGCGATGCCGGGAAATTGTGCTTGATGATCTCGACGACTTCGCGCGTCGGATATTGATAGGAGACGCCCAGGTCCCCCTCGAACCACTTGTCCCATATACTTCAAGTATTGCTGCCAGACGGGTTTGTCCAGGCCATATTGCTCCCGCAAAATCTGCAGATTTTCGGGCGACAGCTTCGATGCGTTCTCGCCGAACGGATTGCCCGGCAGCAGCTTCATCAGGAAAAACGTAACGGTAACGACGACCCACAGCGTAATGATCATATAAAGAAATCTGCGCAAGGTGTACTTCAGCATGGAAAACCCTCCCTTCAATGGATTTACAAGCGTCAAGCACATGAAGGAAGCCGTTCAAGAACGGCCTCCCTCATGGTTGGCGTTGACTGTACCAGGTGCGTTAGTCGTAAAGCGAGCTTGACGCTTGTCTTATCCTTCGAAGTGAGCCCACTTCAGTTCGAAATCGGGACCGTAAGGCGGCAGGATCAGATCCTTCAGCTTCGGATTGATGACGAACGGCGAGGAACGGAAGTACAGCGGCGTGACTGCGGCTTCGCTCAGCAGGATCTTCTCGGCTTGCGCCATTTCGTCCGCGCGCTTCGCGTTGTCGGTCTCAAGCTGCGCGGCCTTGATCAGCTTGTCGTATTCGGCGTTCGACCAGTCTTGCGTGTTGAACGAACCGCCGGTGAGGAACATGTCGAGCCACGTCATCGGATCGTTGTAATCCGCGCCCCACAGGCTGCTGACGATCTGGTAGTTCTTGGAGAGTTCGCGATCCAGACGGTTCGCGTGCGGCAGCGGCTCGGTCGTGACGTCGACGCCCAGGTTCGTTTTCCATTGGGAAACGAGGTATTCGAGCATCTTCTTGCCGGTCTCGGTGTCGTCGCCGATGATGGACAGCTTCGGCAGCTTTTGGCCGGATTCTGCGAGGCCTTCGGCCAGCAATTCCTTCGCCTTGGCTGCATCGAACGCGGCTTCGGTGTCGCCGACGACCGTGCGGAAGTCCTTGCCGTTGCCGTCCTGGTTGCCGGCCGGCACGAAGCCGGTCGAAGGGACGGAGCCGTTCTTCAGAACGAGGTTGGCTACGCCTGCGCGGTCGATCGCCATCGTGAACGCTTGGCGTACCTTGACGTTGGCGAATGCCGGAACCTTCGTGGCCTGGAAGTTCAGGTAACCCGTGACGAGCTCCTTCTTCATTTGCAGGTCAGGCTTGCCGTCGTATGCGAGCATCTGATCGCCCTTGACGTCCGCATAGTCGGTCGCGCCCGTCTCGTACAGGTTCAAGCCCGTGGCCGTATCCTTCACGATGTTCAGCGTAACCTTCGTCAGCTTGACGTTGGCGGCATCCCAATACTTGTCGTTCTTCTCGAGCACGAGCTGCTGCTCGTGATCCCACTTCGTCAGCTTGAACGGACCGGCGCCGAGCACCTTGTCCGCATCCGCGCCGCTCTTGTCGCCTTGAGCGGATACGAACTTCTCGTTCTGCGGGTAGAAGTTCAGGAACGCGAGCTGGGACGTGAAGAACGGAACCGGGTGGTCCAGCGTAATCTCCAGCGTCGTGTCGTCCTTGGCGACGACGCCCATCTTGTCCTGGGCGGCTTTGATCGCGGCATCGTCTTTGGCGGCGAGCACGTCGTTGCCGCCCTTGATCCAAGCGACCATGAAGGCGTAAGTCGCCTTCGTGCGCGGATCGACGGTGCGCTTGTACGAATAGGCGAAGTCCTTCGCGGTCAGCGGATCGCCGTTCGCCCAGGTCAGTCCGGACTTCAGCTTGATCGTATAGACCAGGCCGTCTTCGGAGATCGTCGGCATGCCGTCGGCGAGCGCCGGCTGCGGCTGCAAATCTTTATCCAAACGGTACAGACCTTCGCTGACGGCGCCGAGGATCGTAAACGAGGCGGCGCTCTCCGCGATCGATACGTCCAGCGCGGGCGGATCCGCACGGTAGTTCATCACGAGTTCGGTCTTGGAGGAGCTGGACGGCGCGCTCGCGCTTGCGGACGAGCTGGCGCCGGAGCTGGCGCTTGGGCTGCTGCCTGCGTTGTTATTGTTGTTGCCGCAAGCAACCAACGAAGCGCCGAGCAGCGTCAACGTAAGAATACCTGACACAATCTTCCTTGTCTTCATGTACTGGCCTCCCCCAGAATTTTGATCGAGCAAATTTCGCATGAACTTTTTCCAGTTTTCTAGCGGTTGCTCTCTCTCCTAGGCGATTATAAAGCAAGATTATTAATAAATCTATGATTATTTGCACAATTTTTAATCAAACGTTGAAATAATTTTTACGTGTTTTAGCGTATAAAAGCGGTTATTCTTTAACGCGTTTTCCCTTTACCGATGGAAAGTGATAAATGAAAGCGAATTCTTTTGTGAATTATTCATAAACAATCGTTCAATAGAACCATTACATGTCACTAGCATGTCAGTTACCAGATATTTCACTTAACTGGAAATCACAACGGATCGTTTTGCGTATGTTCGGCGATTAAATCCATCTTCAGCTTCCAAGCTTTTTCGCTCAAGTTGACCCGATACAGCTCCGGATTAAGCTTGCGCAAGTACTGCGGCCAAAATTGACCGAGCTGCGCGTCATGGTATGCGCGAATCTCTTCGAGCGAAGGCAGCGGAACCGCAAGTTCGCCGTCGACGATCACCGGCTTCAGAAGCGGCACGGCGTCGTAACGTTCGATATACTTGTGAATATAAGGATGCACCGGGTCAAACAGCTTGATCCGGCGTCCTTCGCGAATGTCGGCTTCGTCTTTGAGGGCGATATAATCTCCCTCCGCCTTGCCTGTATCGCGGCCGATGATCCGGTAGACGTCCTTGAGTCCCGGCGTCGTCACCTTCTCCGGATTGGCGGAGATCTTGATGACCGGCTCGAACGCGCCGTTCCTGGAGATCGCGACCATCTTGTACACGCCGCCGAGCGAAGGCTGATCGGCCGCCGTGATCAGCTTCGTGCCGACGCCCCAAACGTCGATGCGCGCGCGCTGGCTTTTCAGATTGTCGATAATGTGCTCGTCCAGATCGTTGGAGGCGGTGATCTTGACGTAGGAGAGCCCGGCCTCGTCAAGCATGTCCCGCGCCCGCTGCGAGAGATAAGCCAAGTCCCCGCTATCCAGACGGATGCCGACCATGCGCTTGCCCGACGCTTCGAGCATCTTGCCGATCCGGATCGCGTTCGGCACCCCGCTGCGAAGCGTATCGTACGTATCCACGAGCAGCGTCACCTGGTCCGGGAGCGCCTCCGCATATTTGCGGAACGCCTCCTCCTCCGTGCCGAACGCCTGCACCCAGGCATGCGCGTGCGTTCCTTTGGACGGGATGCCGAACAGCATGCCCGCCCGCATGTTCGAAGTCGCATGGAAGCCTGCGACATAGGCCGCCCTGGCCCCCCAAACGGCGGCGTCCGCTTCCTGCGCCCGCCTGGTGCCGAACTCCAGCAGCAGATCGTTGGGTGCGACCTGCCGGATTCGCGAAGCCTTCGTCGCGATCAGCGTCTGGTAATTCAGGAAATTCAGCATCGCCGTCTCGATGAGATGCGCTTCGAAGAGGCGAGCTTCGACGCGCACGAGCGGCTCGTTCGGAAAGGCCAGCGTTCCTTCGGGCATCGCGTGCAGGCTGCCCGTGAAGCGGAAAGAACGGAGCGCCTCGAGAAATCCCGGCGCGTAATTTTCCTCTTGCTGCCTCAAATATTCGAGCTCCCGTTCTCCGAAGCGCAGCGCCTCGATGTAGCGCACGATCCGATCGAGACCCGCGCAGACGGCATAGCCGTTGCCGAACGGCAGCTTGCGGAAATAAATCTCGAAGACGGCCCGCTCGTTCAGCGTTCCCTGTACCCAGTGCGCGTACATCATATTGATCTGGTACTTGTCCGTATGGAGCGTGAGACCTCCCTCGTCCATCGTCCGTCCTCCTCCGGGGCAAGGTCGGATCGGCGATCCCGCTCCCGCCGATCCGATCTTCCTGTATTATGCGTGCCCGCCCGGGCGTTCATTCCCTTGGCAAACGCGGAAATGTCAGCCACGCGTCGCAACGCGAAAAGCCGGGCGAAAGCGCCCGGCCAAACCTTGTATAAAACGCGATCCCGTGCCCTCAAAAACGAATGCAGGATGCCGCAGCGCCTGATTCCTCTCCATCCCGGTCCTCCTCGGCATGAGACGCGCGCCCGCCGTGCGGCGGACGATTTGCCATAATCATACCCGAATGGAAACGAAACGAATCTCAGAACCCCGGCGGTCCGAACGCGAACCGCTCGATCTCGGCCAAGCCGCTGCGGTCTCTGGCGCTGTACCACGCGAACGCCCCGGCGAACTTGCCGGCCAGCTCGCGCCGCAGCGGCTCCCGCTCCTCGGGCAGCAGCCCGTCGGCGAAGCTGCGGACGAGCATCGTCCGCTCCGCAAGTCCCGCCTTGGCGATGCCGGCCAGCAGCCTGTCGTCCGCGGCATGCAGCTTATCCTTGAACACGAGCAGGAGACGGTCGAACGAGCGGTATGGAAAAAGACGAAAAAACGCCTCCGCCGGATGCGCCGCGGTGCCGTGGCCGGGCGAATCGACGAACACGGCTTCTCCGCACCTATGGATCAACGCGGCATTCGGGTCGTGCGCCCAGGAGGTCGCGTCCGTCCGCTGGCCGACGACGGGCCTCGGCACGCAGCCGCGGTCCGTCAATAGATCGAGAAGCGCCGACTTGCCCGCCCCCGGCTGCCCGAGAATGGCGATCTTGCGCGTTCGCGGGATCACCGCGAGCTCCGCGGCGAGCCGCCTCAGATTGCGCTCCAGCACCGTCGGCTCCGCGCCGGCGCCTGTACCGCTCCTTGCGCTTCTTGCCTTCGCATTCGCGGGTGCGCCCGTGCCTGTGTCGCCGACCGCGCGCCTCGTCTTCGCGCTCACGGCTGGCGCTCGATTCCGAGCTCCCGCTCCAGAATCCGCTCCGCCAGCTCGTGGCAGTCGTTCAAGTACGACTTGCCGGCGGCGACCGTCATGCCGAAGCCGGCTGCGGCCGCGATCGCCTGGCCGACGATCGGCACGAAGCGCCCGACGGCCGTCGACGCGCTTTTGCCCGCGAACTTCTTGAGGAGGAGCATGATGCCCTCCTTGGTTCCATAGTCTAGCACGCGCTTGCCGAGCGGCAGCAGCGACGGGATCAGCTTGTTCACCTTCTCGTCGGTCAGCCCGTAAGAGGCCCGGATCTCGGCGAACATCTTGTACATGATGGACATGTCGACCCCAACGTTCACGCCGGGCACCGGATTGAGGCCGTTGGCGGCGGCGAGCCCGGCGTACTTGTATACGGACTTCTCGCACGCATCCTTCTTCGCCTCCAGGTGCGCAAGACTGAACGCCTTGGCCGAACGCGCGTACTTCTCCTGCAGCGCCGGCTCGAGCGCCGCCTTGATCCCGTCCACCAGCTCGCTCAAGCCCTCGCGGGTCCGGCAGCTGACGAAGTAAACCTGTTCGGGCGCCCCGACCTGGCGCGCGACGTCGGCTGCGATCTCCGCCTTCAGCTCGTCTGTCGTGCGCCCGTCCTCCCACAGGTCGTCGAGCTTGTTGCGAACGAACAGGCAGATCCGCCCTTTTTCCCGCAGCTCCTTGAAGAAGGCGGTGTCCGCCTCATGAAACTTGCCCGCGAATACGCACAGGAACAAGTCCAGCTCCTCCGGCCGAAACCGGTCCATCCACGCGTTCGGCGGAAACCGGGACGTTCCGTATCCCGGCAGGTCGACGAGCAGCAGCTCTTCGTGGGCGATGATCTGCGCCTCCACCGTCGTGTCGGTCGTCACGCCCGTGCGCGCGACCGGCTGCCCGACGATCTGATTGATGAGCGAAGACTTGCCCGATCCGGGCTGCCCGAACAGGGCGATCCGGAGCTTGGCGTTCTGCTCGTCTTCGATATCTTGCCTCAACCTCGCCGCATCTTCTCTAAGTCCCACCGCAGCTCCCCCTCTTCGCGCAACGTCTAACGAATGTTTTTACCGTAGAAAATCTCGTCCATCTCGATCTTCAGCCGCTCCGCGATCTCCGTCTGCTCGGCCTCGCTCAGCTTGTCCTTGGTGTAACCGAACAGGTAGTTGTTGAGGTCGAACTCGCGCAGCTTGCACTTCGTATGGAAGATATGCTCCTGGTATACATTGACATCTATCATATCATACGCATCAATGACGGCGTCCGGAATGTAATTCTGAATGGAATTGATGTCGTGGTCGATAAACAGCTTCTGACCGTTGATGTCCCGCGTGAATCCGCGCACACGGTAGTCGATCGTCATAATATCGGTGTCGAACGAGTGAATGAGATAGTTAAGCGCCTTGAGCGGCGAGATCTCGCCGCAAGTCGAGACGTCGATGTCCGCGCGGAACGTGCTGAGACCCTCGCTCGGATGATATTCCGGGTAGGTGTGCACGGTAATGTGGCTCTTGTCGAGCTGCAACGTGACATTGGCCGGCATCGGGCCGGGCGACTCCTCGTACGATTCCGTCGGCACCTCCACGATCGGCCCCTCCGACACGAGCAGCGTCACGCTCGCGCCCTGCGGCACATAATCCTGCTTCGCCGTGTTCAGGACATGCGCGCCGATGATCTCCGCCACCGCGTTCAGAATCTTGGTCAGCCGGTCGGAGTTGTACTGCTCGTCGATGTAGGCGATATACGCCTCCCGCTCTTCCTTCGTCTTCGTGTAGCAGATGTCGTACATATTAAAGCTCAGCGTCTTCGTCAGGTTGTTGAACCCGTGAAGCGTGATGCGCTGCTCGTCGGTAAGCGCCATATCGCTCGTCCCCTCGCTTCTGTTCGGATCGTCTCCTTATTATGGCTGAGGCCAGTAGCCCCAATCCTCTAAGTATTTACCCCGATTGCGGCAAACCGGAGCATGAACGCGGGAACGTCGGGATTCGTAAAGGGCGGGCTGTACGAAAAAGACCCGCGGTAAGCGGGCTTTCGAGGCGAATCGGGGCTATTCGGCGAGCTGGTGCTGCGGCTTGGACTCCACGATCTGCAGGGAACGCGTGAGCTCCTGCAAAATGTCCGACTGCATCTGGGGATTCATATAGAGCGCCTTGATGTACGCTTGACCGGCCTGCGTGGACGTATATTGCGGCTTGAGATGGTTCAAGGTGAGCACGATGATGTCCGTCGCACACTTGTCGCAGCCGCACTTTAACGAATAGTTGGGCAATATATGCTCTTCGAAGAAGCTCACGACGATCGGTTCCATCGCATTGAATACAGATGATGCTCTCGCAAATTCCATCGCGTATAAAACTCCCTGTTGCCGTATTATTTCAATCAGCATATCACAGCGCCAAGCCTGCCGTCATTAGACCTAAGTGCCAAATGTTGCGGGCCGGCATACCCGTTAAGGCCTCCCTCGGATTGGGTAATGGAGACCAAGCGACAAAAAAAGGAGTGCTGCCCGATGTCCGAATATAAAGACTATGCCGCCGAGCTGCCCCAGTTCGATCCCGGTACGCCGGAGATCACGCCGCCGACCTCGCCCGAGATCTCGCCGGTCGTGCCGAATCCGGAGATCGTCCAGAATCCGACGCCCGAGATCAAACCGGACGCCGTGCCGCCCGACGTCAAGCCGGATGCGATCCCGCCGGAAGCGCCGCCGGAGCAGCCGAAGTAAGGCGCGGCGAACCCAATAGCAAGTGGAAGCGGGGACCGCACAGACCTTGTGCGGTTCTTGCGTTTGCGCGGTGGCTTGTGGGGCCAATGCGGTGCGCGGGCCGTGGCTCGGGCGCCGCGGGGGGAACCGCACATTTTTTGTGCGGTTCTTGCGTTGGCGGGCTGGCTCGCGGGGCTGTTCGCCGCGCCGCGGGCGGAACCGCACATTTTTTGTGCGGTTCTTGCGTTTGCGGGCTGGCTCGCGGGGCTGTTCGCCGCGCCGCGGGCGGAACCGCATATTTTTTTGTGCGGTTCTTGTGTTTGCGGGCTGGCTCGCGGGGCTGTTCGCCGCGCCGCGGGCGGAACCGCATATTTTTTTGTGCGGTTCTTGTGTGTTTGCGCGGCGTAGGCCGGTCGTGCGAATGGAGATGGTCGCGCAAACGGCGACAGGTTGTGCGCTCTGCACATCTGCCGTTCGACACCAAATCTCCCTCCCTTACCACTAGGGCGCTAGGGCGCAAAAATACACGATAGCCAGCCACCAAACCCGTTTTGGCACATCTCTCGCGCAATCTGCATGATACACGCTCGTGAAAAGCCTATTCGCACAACTCCCCCCTATGAATGATGCATTTTTGCGCGATGGCTGCCGGCAACAATCGTTCCTCGGAAAACACTAGAGAGGCTCTTGCGGCGCTCCGATTCACATGTGCTTTCGAGGGAAAGTACTTAGGCGATCATACGGCGCTCCGACGTCCATGTGCTTTCGAGGGAAAGCACTTAGGCGATCATTCGGCGCTTCGACATCCATGTGCTTTCGAGGGAAAGTACTTAGGCGATCATTCGGCGCTTCGACGTCCATGTGCTTTTGAGGGAAAGTACTTAGGCGATCATACGGCGCTTCGACGTCCATGTGCTTTCGAGGGAAAGCACTTAGGCGATCATACGGCGCTCCGACTCACATGTGCTTTCGAGGGAAAGTACTTAGGCGATCATTCGGCGCTCCGACGTCCATGTGCTTTCGAGGGAAAGTACTTAGGCGATCATACGGCGCTTCGACGTCTATGTGCTTTCGAGGGAAAGTACTTAGGCGATCATTCGGCGCTTCGACTCACATGTGCTTTCGAGGGGAAGTACCATAAGTTTTGCGCTTTATCGAGCCCTATTCAAGCTATCGAAATTCAGCGTGGGCTTCAAAAAGTAGTTTGTGATTATTTTCACTTTATCTATTGCATTCCTCTGCGGAGTGGCGTATATTGGATTCATCAAGACATTGTGATTTAAATCACAATATGTGGAGCGAGATTATTCAGTCAGAATCTTGAGCGGGAATCGGGTAACTCTTAGGCTACGATTGCTACGATGCCACGGATGCTCGCTCACCTTTTCGCCAACTATGTGAATTTTATCACAATAATTGAACGCAAGGAGGACTTCCTTATGAAAATCGTCGTTATCGGCTGCACACACGCCGGCACAGCTGCCACCATCCAAATGGCCAAACGTTATCCCGACGCAGAAATCACCGTGTACGAGCGCAACGACAACATCTCGTTCCTGTCGTGCGGCATCGCGCTTCATGTAGGCGGCGTCGTGCAAAATGCGGAAGAGTTGTTCTACGCCCACCCCGACACGCTCGCCGAGCTCGGCGTGAACACGCGGATGCGTCACGACGTGCTCGCCGTCGATACGGTATACAAGACCGTAACCGTCCGCAACTTGGAGACCGAAGAGGTGCTCGTCGACAGCTACGACAAGCTCGTCGTCACGACCGGCTCGTGGCCGATCGTCCCGCAGATGCCGGGCATGGATCTCGACCGGGTGCTCCTGTGCAAAAACTACGCGCATGCCCAGACCATCATTGAAAAGGCGGCGACCGCCAAGCGGATCACCGTCGTCGGCGCCGGCTATATCGGCGTCGAGCTGGTCGAGGCGTTCCATCAGCTGGGCAAAAGCGTGACGCTCATCGACAATACGCCGCGAGTCATGTTCAAGTACCTCGACAAGGCGTTCACCGACATCGTCGAAGCCGATATGAAGGAACGCGGCGTCAGGCTCGCGCTCGGCCAGACGGTGACGGCCCTTGAGGGGCTAGAAGGCAAAGTCGCCCGCGTCGTCACGACGGAAGGCGCGTACGATTCGGACCTCGTCATCCTCTGCATCGGCTTCCGTCCGAATACCGACCTGCTCAAAGGCCAGGTCATGATGCTGCCGAACGGCGCGATCGTCGTCGACGAATTCATGCGCACGAGCTGCCCCGACGTATACGCCGCCGGCGACAGCTGCGCGATTCGCTACAACCCGACCGGGAAGGCCGCCTACATCCCGCTGGCGACCAACGCCGTCCGCATGGGGACGCTGGTCGCCATGAACATCATGGAGCCGCGCGTCAAGTATATGGGCACGCAGGGCACGTCGGGCATCCGGATGTTCGACCTCAACATCGCTTCGACCGGCATGACCGAGCAGGCCGCCGTCGATGCGGGGCTCAAGATAAGGACGACGACGGTCAGCGACAACTACCGGCCGGAATTCATGCCGACGTACGAACGGGCGCTGGTCAAGCTCGTCTACGAAGCGGACGGCGGACGCCTGCTCGGCGCGCAGGTGCTGTCGAAGGCGGATCTGACGCAGTCGGCCAATACGCTGTCGGTATGCATCCAGAACAGGATGACCGTTGAGGAGCTCGGATTCGTCGACTTCTTCTTCCAGCCGCATTACAACAAACCCTGGAACCTGCTGAACCAGGCGGGCCTGCAGGCGGCGGCGGAGCTGGAAGCGGAGAAAGCCGGCACGATAGCTGGCGCCTAAGCTAGAGACGGCGACCAGGCAGAAAAAGGCGATGCGGAGCCCGCTCGGGCTAGAAACGCATCGCCTTTTTTCATGTCATGCCGCGATTACAGTCTCGCGTGCCTGACCTGCAGCAGCTGCCCCACCTTTTCGAACAAAGCGGCATTGTGCCCGACCGACAGCGCGCAGTGATGCGTCGGCGCTTCGGCGAACCATCTCGTCAAGTACGCGTCCGGATGTTCGCGGAAACGGACCGGCGTCTGCGTGTTGCCGATGCGCATGATCGGCCCGTCGGTCGATTCGCCTTCGCCGCTGATCAGCTTCAGCCTGCCGTCTCCCGTCTGCGTCACGTTCAGCGTCGTGACCGGACCTGGCGCGACCTTGGCTTCGACCGAGACGCCGGTGCCCTGTTTGCCGTGGTACAGCCCCATCCCGCGCAGAATCGGCTTGCCTTCGGCAATCGCGATATGGAACGGCCCGTCGTGACCGAGCAGAATGGTGCCGTCCACATAATCCGTGACCACAATCTCCGAAAAACTGCCGCCTGTGCCGAGAATGTCGCAAATTTTCATCGCCACGGCCGTTTTCAGATCGCCTTCGCCCGAGCATGGAATGCCGCGGGCCGTGAGCAGCGAATGCCCGACGATGAACCCGCCCTGCAGCTTCTCGTACGCGCCGCCCGGCGCGCCGTGATAGTAGTAGGCCAGCGCATCCAGATCGTATTCCCGGACCAGCTTCTCTTGCGCCGCAGCCACCCGGCACGACCATTCGAGCTGTTCGTCGGTAGGCCGTCTTGCGATCGGATCGGAGGGCGAATCGCCGCTGATCTCGAACATTTCCCGCACTTCCGCCAGCTTGCGCGCAACCTCGTCCGCCGTCACCGATTGAAGCTGACGGTCCAGATCGCACATTTCCAGCACCTCGACGTGCATGCCGGTCTGCGCCTGGATCATCGTGAAGTCGCTGTACATATCCAGCATCCCGCTGTACGTATTGCCCAAAAACCCGAACCGGCTGTGCCGGAGCGTCCGCGGCACCGCTGCCGCCTGGGCCCACGCCCGGATCTCCAGCCATGCGCGAATCGCTTCCTCCCGCTCATGGGTAATCTCGTTCGTCAGGGAACCGGCCGGCGTGGCGGCCAGCCCGAGCAAGCCGTTCACGACGCGGAAAGGAATGCCCGCCCTGTTGAACGCGTTGGCGAACTCGGGTACCGGACAGGCGCCGCAATGCGCCAGCCACTCGCCCGTCGTCGTCGCTTCATAATTGATGCGTTCGGTCGGCTGCAAATTCAAAAATACGACGGGAGCTTTGTTGATCTGATGCACGGGCAGGACGGTTGCGCTCGTCGAATACGTGGCCGCATGGCAAAACACCAGGTCGACGTCCCGAAGGTTCAGCCACTCGCCTGCGCGGCGGCCCTCGCCTTCCGTATCGACCAGTCCGAAGTTGAACACGTCCGCCCACCCGGACAAGCGGCCTTCGATAAACTTTCCGTAGCCCTCCAGACGCTCGCGCAACCCGGGAAACTGATCCCAATAGGCGCGCAGGCCGACGGAATAAAGACCGATCCGCGCTTTTCGCGGCGGCTTGATCGGCTGCAGCAGGGACATGACCATTCCTCGTTTCCTCGTTTAATCATACCTTTCTCACCAAATTGTAAACGGTTATAATCCTTATATCATCGAAGAATGTTGACCAAAAATACGACGATCTTGCAAGGAGGGCGATTCCCTTGCCCGCTTCTTACGTCAACGTCTCTCCCGCCTGGTCCGCGGATTCGGTCAGATTGATCGCTACGCCGTCGGAGTTCGCGCGCTCCGCCTACTACTTCGTCCAGGAGGTCGGGCACTTTCATGCGGCCGTCCCTTACTTTACCGAGCGCGAGGGAATCGACTCTTATCTGGTCGTCTATACGGTAGCGGGATCCGGGCGGCTCACGTATCGGGACAAATCGTACAGTCTCGCCAGCGGACAAGCGTTTTTTATCGACTGCAGGACCTATCAGCATTATTCCGCCTATGGAGACGGAACCTGGGAGCTGCTCTGGGTCCACTTGAACGGCAACCAGGCAAGCCGTTATTACGAAGCTTTCTGCGGCTATTCGCCGGCACCCGTCGTCGATGCAGGCGGCGGCTCGGTCATCCCCGGACGCATCCGGGAGTTGATCGGCCTTCATCGCGCTCGTTTCGCGCACACCGAATTGCTGAGCTCCAGGCTGCTGACCGACGTTCTGACGGAGCTGGTCGTCATCGCTTCGGGCAGCGGACCGTCGCCGGGAGACGTGCCGGCCTACGTCAATCAGGCGGTCCGGACGATCGATTCGAGATACGGGGAAAAGCTGACGCTCGATTCGCTGGCGGCGGCGCTGGCGGTCAGCAAGTTTAATCTGTCGCGGGCTTTTAAGCGGTATATCGGGCTCGCGCCCATCGCCTATCTCATCGAGGTGCGCATCAACCACGCGAAGGAATATTTGAAATATTCGGATGCGCCGATCGCCGAGATCGCGGAGCGGGTCGGGATCGACAACGTCAGCCATTTCATCGATCTGTTCAAGAATCGGACCGGCTTGACCCCGCTTGCGTACCGCAAGCAATGGAGCAGCCGCTGAGCCGCGGCGCAAAAAAGGCTTGGCGCGCGATCGCCCTCCACAACGGGCCGATTCGCAAGCCAAGCCTTTTTTACATGCGAAGAACCGATTCAGTCTCCGACCGCGCCGCAGCATTTCTTGAACTTCTTGCCGCTGCCGCAGGGACAGGGATCGTTGCGCCCGATCTTGCGGCCGGTCTGGATCGAGATGACGTCGGCATGATGGGATCGCTGCGGCATCGCAAGCACGTTGGACGGCACGCCGCCGCCCACGGTCATTTGAAGCTCGTCCGGCCGATGTCCCTTCAGCACCCATTGCCGCGTGCCGTTGTTCAACCGGGCAAGCAGCCCGCCGACCTCCTGGACCGTTTGCCCATCCTCGATCGAAAACTCGAACTGCAAAATTTCGAACGCCGCGCTCATCGACTTGCCGTTCTTGAACGTATCGGCGCAGATCTCGACGATCGTGTCCGCTTCCAGCATGTCTACCGCGTATTCGTTCGCCAGATACCCGGCCAGCTCCTGATGCGCCTTCGTCCGTTCGACGTATTCGGGCTCGCCCGCCTTCAGCAGCTCCGCCTTGGCGAATTCGCGGTAAGGCAGCTCCCGCCGCGCCTGCTGAATGCGCAGCAGCTCCCGAGGCTCTTCGACGTCTAGATTCGCATACAGGCCGTCTTCGTCGAAGTCGAACATCGCACGGAAATCCAAGGCATCGACGAGCACCTCGAACAGGTCGGGACCGTCCTCCGGCGTTTCTCCCGTCAGCGCGATCAAACGGGCTTCCAACTCGGATTCTTCGAGGACGCCATAGTAGTACAGAAGCCCCTGCGTGAGCTTGATGTGTTCCGTGTTGCGTTTCACCTGGGCCGGCGTGCCGGACAGCCCTTCCAGCCTGGCGAACCGTTCGACCAACTCGGTCGGCATGACCAGCGACTTCTTGCCCTTCACCTCTCCGGGAAACGCGATTCCCCGCTCGGCTAAATAGTAAGCGACCGGCCCGGATTCCGGAGGCTCCGTCATCAGACCGTTATTTTTGACCAGCTTGCGAATGAGCGACCACCGTTCCTCGTCCCAAAGCCGGGTCGATTCGGCGGCGTGATCGGCCAACGCGGGCAAGAGCCCGCCGACAAGCGCGTCTTTATCTTTTTCGTTCTCCCAGTCGTATAGCTTGAGCAGTCTCGCCATTTTTTGCAGCGATTCGCGCGTCTGTGGCATCAAAGCGTCCTTCAGCGCCAGCGGCCAAGCCAAAGCCGGCCACTCGCCGTTAAGCTTCATATGATCTGCCATCATCATCCTACTTCCGTTTTAATAAAAACAAGCCCGATCGACGAACGCCGGGCCTTTTGCCGAACCCTGCGCAGAACGCTTCAGACGCCCGTACGTTTCTTCTGGTTGTTCGGCTTCTTTTTGATTTGGCTGCGCATCTGCTTCACGTCTGTCGAGAAGCCGCTCTGCTGTCCGCCGCCATGCGCGGCTTCCTGCTTTTTCTGGGCCAGCCGCTGCTTCATCGCTTCCGCCAGGCTGATTTTTTTCTGTCCCGGCTTGTCCGCGGAGGCGGACGCGTTCGGATCGCTGGATTGTGTCATGCTCATCGCACCCCATTGTTAATCGCGATTTGTCGCGTATCAAGCTTTTTTCATTATAACGCGGGTACGCAAAAAAGAGCCACGCCTTTGAGGGGCGGGGCTCAGCGGATTGGCCCGAAGCCGAAACGAAATTCAGGGCCGGCCGAATTCGAAGTCAGATACGTTCTCCCGGCGGCAGCGGGCCGTCCTCGGACAAAATGCGCGGCAGCTCCCGGTCGATCGCCTGGTTGCGGATGGCGCTGTCCGCTACATTGTCGTCGGCGGGCGAGTTGGCGACGACGTCGTCGGCCAAGCCGTTGTCATGGCCGATCAGCAGCAGGAACCGCCCTTTGTCCACTTCGGGCGCGTACTCCATCGCTTCCCCGTTCGAGAGGCCAATCTCCTCGAGCCGTCCCGACAGTTCGCTGTCCCCGCCGGCCTTGAAGATGCGCTTGACCTTGCCGAGCAGCGAATCCGAGCCTGCGCCGGCCCCTTCTACCGCGACGAGATCCGCCGCCTGTCCCAGGTTGCCGAGGCTCCACGACTCCTCCCGGTCCGCGACGACCGTCAGATCGTGGTCGGAATGCCCCCCTTATTTTCAAGGACTGAATCGCGTCGATGACTTCCTTGCTCGTGTCGAATACGCCGTATACGGTCATGGACATCTGGGCTACCTCCGTTTGCTGTACATAGGATATTCAACTTTACCCTCGGCGACCGCGGATTAATCGTTGAAGGAATTGTCATCCTACAGGGTACTTAATAATGATTCGCCACAACGCGCAACAGGACGAAGGAGGACGAAACGAAAATGCGGGCGGTAACCTTCCAGGGAAGCAAAGATATCCAGGTCAAAGAGGTCGAAGATCCGAGGCTCAAGCAAAAAGACGACATCATCGTTCGCATCACGTCCACGGCGATATGCGGCTCCGATCTGCATATTTATCTGGGGGGGCATGCCTACGCGCAAGGACTTCGTCATCGGCCACGAGCCGATGGGCATCGTCGAAGAAGTCGGACCCGAAGTGACCCGCGTCAAAAAAAGGCGACCGGGTCGTCATTCCTTTTAACGTGTCTTGCGGCAAATGTTATTATTGCGAGCACGACATGGAGAGCCAGTGCGACAACTCGAACCCCCACCCGCCGCTAAAGGAGATCGACGCCGGCGGCTACCTCGGCTATACCGAGCGCTACGGCAATTATCCGGGCGGTCAGGCCGAGTACCTGCACGTGCCGTACGGGAACTTCATGCCGCTCGTCATCCCCGAATCGTGCGAGCTTCCGGACGAGGCGCTGCTCTTCCTGTCCGACGTGCTGCCGACCGCGTATTGGAGCGTCGAGAACGCCGGCGTGAAGCCGGGCGACACCGTGACCGTGCTCGGGTGCGGGCCCGTCGGACTGATGGTGCAAAAGTTCGCCGCCATGAAAGGCGCGATGCGGATCATCGCGGTCGACAACGTCCCTTATCGTCTCGAGCACGCGCGCAGGATGAACAACGTCGAGACGATCAATTTCGACGAGCATGACGAGGTTGCCCTGCACATTCGCGAGATCACGCGGGGCGGCACGGACGTCGTCATCGACTGCGTCGGCATGGACGGCAAGAAAAACGCGCTCGAGAAAATCGGTCAAAAGCTGAAGCTGCAGGGCGGCACGCTCAGCGCGATCGATATCGCGATGGACGCGGTCCGCAAGTTCGGCACGATCCAGCTGACGGGCGTGTACGGCGCGCTGTACAACATGTTTCCGCTAGGCCACATGTTCGAGCGCAACCTGACCGTGAAAATGGGACAGGCGCCGGCCATCCACTACATGCCGAAGCTGTTCGACATGATCGTCAAAGGCGAGTTCGACCCGACCGAGATCGTGACGCACCGCGTCCCGCTCGAAGAGGCGAGCGATGCGTACAAAATTTTTAACAACAAGGAAGACGGGTGCATCAAGGTCGTGCTGAAGCCTTAGTGAGAGGCGGGGCGGGCTGTCAGGGAAGAGAGGTAGTGCTGACAGGTAGTGCTGACAGGTAGTGCTGACAGGTAGTGCTGACAGGTAGTGCTGACAGGTAGTGCTGACAGGTAGTGCTGACAGGTAGTGCTGACAGGCAGGACGGTGCTGACAGGCAGGGCGGATGGGCAGTAGGGATAGGCTGTGCGGAAAGGCTGCGCGGACAGCAGAAAGGACAGCCCTTCGTTCGGGGTCGAGCGGAGGGCTGTTTGGCGTCGCTGGCTTTGGTATAATGAACGGAAAGCGTAGCGGACTGAGCGTCCGCTATTTTGTTCGAATCACGCTTTGAAGAGCCGCGCACGGACCGAGCAGACGTTATTTCGCGTAAAACGCCGTTAACCGCCACATAACTTACGAATAACGGCTCCTGAGTCCGCTGCCGCCTGCACAATGAGGTTTTGCGCATAAATAACGGCTTCCGGGTCCGATTCCGTCCCACTGTCATGGCTTCCCTCGTTCACACAACCCATCGTAAAGTAAAGGAGCTCCCGTACGCGCATGTCGATCGCCAACCAACGCGAGGCCGAAGACCTCATCTACCGCTCCTATCTGCGCGCCGCCCCGCATCTGCCGTCTGCGGGCGACGAGCGGGTCCGCCATCCGCAGTTGACCCGCCGCCTGCTCGATCTGCTCGGCGCGCCGGATCGCGGGAGGCGATTCGTGCTCGTGACCGGCAGCAAAGGAAAAGGCTCGACCTCGCGTCTCCTCTCCTCCTTGCTCAGCCATCTGGGCTGCAAGGTCGGCCTGTTCACCTCGCCACACCTGGTCGACTACCGGGAGCGGATGCGGATCGACGGCCGGGCGATCGGCGAAGCGGACTTCGTGCGGCTGGTCCGTCGGATCGAGCCCGCTTGGACGGAGATCGAGCGCGGCTTGGATGCGGCTGCCTATCAAGGTCCGGTCGGCGTATCGCTGGCGATCGCGGTCAACTGGTTCGCGGAGCAAGGCACCGACATTAATGTCATCGAGTGCGGAAGAGGCGGACGCTATGACGACGCCAACGTGCTCGCGAACGAGTGGGCCGTCGTCACGGCGATCATGGAGGAACATGTCCGCGAGCTCGGCCCCGGCCTTGGCGACATCGTCCGGCATAAGCTGGGGATCGCGAAGTCTGCGGACACGCGGTTGTACATCGGGGAGCAGCGAGACGACACGCTCGATGCGATCAAGATGGAGTTGGAGTTGAAGTGCCGAACCGAGCGCACGGCGATCGCAGGCGAGGCTTTTATCGCCGAGCGTGTTGGCGTGTCCGCACGGGGAACGACGTTCGACGTCCGCACCGGACGGGCGCTGTACCGAGGGTTGTCGCTGCCGCTGCTCGGCGCGTTCCAGGCCGACAATGCGGCGCTTGCGGTACAGGCGTGCGAGGATATCGCAGGCGCGGCGCTCGATCCCGCGACGGTCGCCGCCTGCTTCGCCGGCCTGCAATGGCCCGGCCGCTGCGAGATCGTGAGCCGCGAGCCGCTCACGATCGTCGACGGCGCGATCCATCGCGACTCCGCCGCCTACCTGGCGGGCGTCGTACGCTCGCTGGGCCTTGGAGCCGGCGCCCGGGTCGCGGCGGTCGTCGGCGTGCCCAAAGACAAGGACTATGCCGGCGTCATCGAGACGCTGGCACAAGTAGCGGGCCGCATCCTCGTGACGCGGCCGGATGTCAGCCACCTCGCGTTCCCGGAGGACGCGCTTGAGGTGGCCAAGCTTTATTGTCCGGAAGGCTGCGCCGCCTACCCGCTGCTCGCCGACGCGCTGGACGCCCTACGCGAAGGCCCGCTGCCCGACTGCATTCTCATCGTCGGGACGCAGACGCTGATCGGCAATGCGAAGCGGCTGTATGGCCAGGATTTGGAGGATATCGGGAAGTAAATACAAAAAAGAGCGCCGCCGATTCCATTGTGGAACCGAACGGCGCTCTTGTCTTTAGCCCTTCCTCGAATAAATCATACGATCCAGATTGCCGATATACAGCAAGCTGGAAGTCGTGCTTCCCTTGAAGACAACGCAGAGCGTCTGCTTGCCGGTGAGCGTCCGGTTCAGCGCGGCGCCGGCTGTCTTGTACGAGCCCCAGCCGCTGCCCGTATTCGGCAGGCTGACGGCGCCGACGAGCTCGCCGTTCTTGTCGTTCAGCCGAATCTCGGCGACGACGTCGGCGGGCACCCGGTTCGTCGGCGCGTCATAGACGATGTCGACGTAATTTTTGCCGAGCGTGCCGAACTCGAGATCCTTGTAGGTCAGCCACGCGCCGGTGAAGGTGTTGCCGACCGTGGTGCCGCCGTTGTTGCCTTCCGTTTTAAGCGGATTGTTGTTGAACGTGTTTTTGTCCGTCGACCACTCGCTGCGGCTCTCGAACTCGACGTTGAGATCGGGCTCGCTGAGCGAGAAGGCCGCGTTGTCGAAGTTGCCGATATACTTGTAGGTGGGCGTCGACGTGCCCGTGAGCACGAAATACACGTCCTGTACGCCGGACAGCTTCTTCGTCAGATAGGCTGTCGCAGTCTTGTACGTGCCCCACGCGCCGGCCGTCGGCGGCGTCAGCACCTTGCCGACCAGCTCGCCGTCCGGCGCGCCGAGTCTGACTTCGACCGCGGCATCCGCCGGACAACTCACGGAATTGCCGCTGTACTCGACCGATACTTGGTCGACGCCGGCGTTGCCGAAGTCCATGCGCTTGAACGCCAGCCACGCGCCGTTAAACGTATTTTTAATCTGCTTGCCGCTCTTGCCGTTCTCGGTGGCAAGCGGCGAATTGTTGTACGGATTCAACGCGGTCGACCACGCGTCGTAGCTCTCGAGCTCCAGCTTGGCATAGTCGGTCCGCACCGGCTGCTCCGGCACCGCGAACGAGAACGCCGCATTGTCGAAGTTGCCGATGTACTTGTAGGTCGTGTCCGTCGAGCCGGTAAGCACGAGGTAAACGTCCCTGACGCCGGTCACGGTCTGCGTTAGCGCAGCGGACACGGTCTTGTACGTGCCCCATGCGGCAGCGGTAGGCGGTACGCCGACTTTTCCGATCAGCGTCCCGTCGACGGCATCCAGGTGAACCTCCACCGCAGCATCCGTCGGTACGCTCGTGCTGTTGCCCGAATATTCGACGCTGAACTGATTGACGCCCTCGCTGCCGAAGTCCATATGCTTGTACGCCATCCAGGCGCCTGCGAACGTGTTGGCGACCTGCTGGCCGCTCTTGCCGCCCTCGGTCTTGAGCGGTCCGCCGTTGACGGGGTTCACGCTGTCGGACCAGGCATCGTACTTCTCCAGCTCCAGCTTCGCATAGTCGCCGCGAATCTTCCAGTTGGCGAACGTCATCCGGTCGAAGTTGCCGATATACGGCAGTCCGCTGGTCGTGCTGCCATGCATGACGATATACAGCGTCTGCTTGCCGGTCACGGTCTTCGCAAACTGCGCGTCCGCCGTCTTGTACGACGTCCACTCGCCGCCCGTGCTCGGAAGAGCGACGGTGCCGAGCAATTCGCCGTCCACGCTGCCGAGGCGAACCTCCAGCCTGGCGTCGGCCGGCACCTTCGCGGCAGGAGCCGCATATTCGACCGTGATATGATTGGCGCCTTCGGTGCCCAGATCGACATCCGCATAAGCGAGCCATGCGCCGTCGAACGTATTGGCGACGACCGTGCCGCCGTTGCCGTCCTCGGTCTTGAGCGGATTGCCGTTAAACGTATTCACGGCAGCGCTCCACTCGCTGCGGCTCTCGAATTGCACCTCGCCGGGGTCCGTCGCAGGCGGCTCGTCCGGCTGAATCGGATCGAGCGGCGGCAGCGCCGGCTTGACCGGAATCGGCAGCGGATCGGGCAGCGGCTCCGGCTGCTCGGGCGGTTCTTCGCCCGGCGCGGGCTTCGGCTCCGGCTCCGATACGACCGGCTCGGCGAGCCACAAGGAATCGTAGATGTCGCCGTCAAACGCGTCGACCAAATATACGTTTACCTTGAACTTTTTGGCGTTTACGTTAAAAATCTGCGATACCTCGAACCCGCCGGCCTCGACCGGCATGGCGCTGCTCACCCAGGCCTGGTCGTTGCCGTCCATCAGCTGGATGACCGCGTAAGCAGATCCCTCATAGTCGCCCTTCAGCGTCCCCGTGACGCGGACGTCCATATTGCCTTCCCGCCCGACGTCAGCCTGCAGATCGTAGACGTTCCACTGAATATCCGACGTATAAGCCGCATCGGAGAGCAATGCCGACCCCGAGGTCACGCCCCGCGTATCGTCGGCCTTGATCCGCACCTGCACCTGACCGGCACGGTAGGCGAGCGGTCCGACGGTCTGCGGGTTGGCGGTCGCCGGCTTCCAGCTCTGTCCGCCGTTCACGCTGAACTCATAATCCTTGGCCTGTTCGAAGCCGGAAACGTACGTCCAGCCGAACGTATTGGCCGTATCGTCCTGGACCGGCGCGGTCGGCGCCGCCGGCTTGACCATCGGAACGACGGCCTCCAGTCCCAGATCGAAGGCGATGTCCGAGCTGGTCGCGTTCACCTGGTGAACCTCGGCGGCCAGCACGTTCGTGCCTGCGACCAGGTAAGAAGGATCGATTGGATACACGTTTACGTTTCGCTCGTCTCCGACCGTCGCATTGGCGTAGGTGCCGTAGCTCACGGTGCCCGACGGCATGTTCGTACGGATAATCTCGCGCCCGTTCAGGTACACGACGGCCCCGTCGTCGCGGATCAGACTGGCGTTCAGCTGGATGAGCTGCTTGGGATCCGCCACCTCGAACGTCTTGCGGAAATACGTAGTCGGATACTTGTTGTTGGCATCCGGGCCGTAGCTCGTCTTCGTTTTCGCATAGTTTTTACTGTCGTAGCCGAGCGGCGCCGCGCCGGCGGCCCAGCCGCTGTCGTCGAACGAGCGTCCCGTCCATCCGTTTGCGGCCGCCTGACCTTTGTCCAGATACTTCCACTCCGCTCCTGCGGGGACAAGCGTCTGGCGTGCCAGCGCATTGTCGACCGTCGCGCCGTAGTCGGCCGTCGGCGGAGCCGCGCTTGCGGCAGCGCCCCAGCTCGTGTTGGGCGCCGCGCCCATCTCGAACGAGATCGTGCCGCCGGCCATCATGTCATCATAATTGATCCAGGCCTGATTGAAGTCGGCGCCGTTCAGCTTCGCCGATTGAATGAAGCGGTTTTCGCTCGAAACGTTGTTCGCCTTGATCGTGAACGTCTTGCCGCCGTCCAGATGCAGCGTCATCTCGTCGAAGATCGGCGAGCCGATCAGGAAGTACGGATCGCCCGGATTGGCCGGGTAAAGACCCATCGCGCTGTAGACGAACCAGGAGGACATGCCGCCCGCATCGTCGTCCATCGACGGCAGATAGCCTTCCGGATCGTCGCGGTAGACGCGCGATTGGATCGGGTAAGCGTACGGACCGTGGTTGTGATACTTTTGCGTGACGACTTCCGTGGTGAATTCGCGCGCGTAATACTGGGTCAGGTAAGGATGTCCCAGGTAGTTGAACAAATAAGGAACCTGCAAATCCGGCTCGTTGATCGCCATATATTCGTCGATCGCGAAGAAATGCTGCAGATCCTGCGCCATCGCCTGCTTGCCGCCCATCAGGTCGGCCAGCCCGCCGACGTCCTGCGGCACGAACCATCGGTACGTCCACAGGTTGCCCTGGTAAGCGTACTTGTCCACCGCCGTGACGTCGGTCCTTGCGACCGTCTGGGCGTTCGGGGTGAAAAAGCCGCGCTTGTCGCCTTTCTCGTCGACCTGATTGGCGTTCCATAGCGACTTGTAGGACAAGGCGACCGCTTTGTATTTTTCGTAGGTCGTCTTATCTCCGAGCATTGCGGCCAGCTTCATCGGGAAGTAGGCGCTGTACGCCTTTTCCAGCTTGCCCGAGATCTCGCCGTCGCTCACCGTATAGTTGTCCGTGTCGACCGCCATGCCCTGAAGCGCCTTGTACGCGTCGAAATCGGCGAAGCCCTTCGCGTAGGCGTCCAAAATGACCGCGCCGTTGAACTCGTTGCGCACGGTCGGGCTCGGCCAGTAGCCGTCTCCCCCACTGCACGTACGAGCCTCGGGTGCTGTACAGGTCGACCATCGACTTCACCATGTTTTCGTACCGCTTCGGATCGAGCACCGAATACAGCGCGTACTTGCGGAAGTCGTCCCAGGTCGACCAGCCGTTGTAGTACTCGAAGTCCTCGCCCAGCTCGGAGGCCTGGCGAATCGTGTTTTCGTCCCGGCCCGCGCGGAACGTGCCGCTTGAGCTCGTGACGTTTTTCGGATGAAGGAAGGAATGGTACAGCTGGGTGTAGAACACCCGCTTGTTTTCCTCGTCGTCGTCCTTGATCTCGACCTTGTTCAAGACATCGCTCCAGGCGCTTCGCGTGCGCTGATGCTGCGCCTCGAAGTCCCAGTCCGGAATGTCGTGCGAACGCTCGTACTTCGCCTGCTCGACGCTGATGGTCGACAGACCGACCTTCGCCTGGACGACGGCATTGTTTTTCGTGTTAAAGTTCAGCCATACGCCGCTATTGGAGCCGGTTCGGGTCGCCACGGCGCCGACCGAATCGCCCTGCCAGGACGAATATGAGTCGAAGTCATGATCGAACTGGATCGAATAATAGATCGTATAATAGCCGTGTCCGCAAACGTTTTTGGACTGGATCATGCCGCTGATTTCGTTCGCGCCTTCTACCTTCAGGTTGGCGTCCACCATGCCTGCATAAGAGTTGGACAGATCGACCAGCACCGAGCCGGTATCGGTCCCCGGGAACGTATAGCGATGGAAGCCGACGTTGTCCGAAGCGGTCAGGTCGACTTTGACGCCGCTCGCCAGCGTCACGCCGTAATAGCCCGGAGAAGCGTATTCGCTGCGCTTGTCGTATTGCTGCTTGTATTCGCTGCTATTCTTCGTAAAAGAGCGCGTCTCGGGCATCATCAGGATGTTGCCGCCGGCGCCGCTGCAGCCTACGCCGCTGAAGCGAAGCTGGGAGAAGCCCTTCAGGAAGCGGTCCTGATAGTAGTAGCCGCTGAAGGCGCCGCCGTCGCCGTCGGGACCGACGGAAGCCAGGCCGAACGGCATCGTCGGCCCCGGATTGGTCTGCCCGTTGTCACCGAGCGTGTTGATGAATGGATCGACGTAATCGACGGGCAGCAGATCGGCGGCCGGAACCGCGGGAATCTGGTCCGCTTCGACGCCGTAGATCTCGACCTCGTAGAGGCGCGCCGTATTGTTGTCGTAAGCGGCCTGATCGATATAGACGCGGACGTACCGCGCGGAAAACGTCGGCACCTGGCGGTCGACGAGCGTCTGCGCGTTGTTCCGCACGACGTCGATATCTTCCCAGGCCGTGCCGTCGTCGCTGCGTTGAAGGCGGTAGTCTTTCGTATTCCAAAACGGACTGTTCGCAGATTCGCCGATGGCCGCGTTTTTAACGACCCACTGGTTGATATTGTAGGTTTTGCCCAGATCGAGCTTCAGCCATTTCTTTTTAACCTTGGTATTGTCGCACCATTTGGTCGTGAGCTTGCCGTCGACGGCTGCGGACGCCGACTCGTTGGCGTTGCACTTGCCGGAAGCCGTGGCCGTCGAATTAAGGGCGACGTTCCAGGTTTTCGTATATGTGTCGGCAGCGGTCTCTTCCGCCTGCGCCGCGCCCGGCGCCGCCGACGACAAGACGCCGTACAGCAGCAGCGCAGCCATCGCGGCCGCAATCCACCTTTTTTAACATGGGGTTCGGATCCTCCCGCACTTGGATTAGTTCGTGGCGACCGGCAGCAGCCGGTCGATCATCGCGGCGGCTTCGGCGCGCACCACGGGGTTGTTGGGGTTGAACCGCTTCCCGTCGCCTTGCATCAGGCCTTGCGTCGACGCTTGCTCGACGGCGGCGGTCGCCCAGGCGGAGATGTCGGCTTGGTCGGCAAATACAGTCTTGCCTGCGCTTGCCCCGCTTCCGCCGCTCAGGCTGAAGTATTTGGCCGCGCGCACCAGCGCGACCGCCGCTTCCTCGCGCGTGATCTTGTCATTGGGCCTGAAGGCGCCGCCGTAGCCGGACAGAATCCCCAGCGCGGACGCCATGGCGACCGGTTCGGCATAGTACTGGCTTGCTGCGACGTCCTTGAACGATTGAGCAGTCCCGGCAGCGGCAGTCGGCGCTTCGCCCTTCCAGTCGACCGCGCGCATCAGGATCGTCGCGAACTCCGCGCGGGTGATGCTCCGCGACGGCTCGTAATGCGTCGCGTCCACGCCGGTGACGATATGCTTGGCCGCCAGCGAGCGGACCGCCGGTTCGGACCAATGCGACGACAGATCGACGAAGCGCTTGTCGTAATGAAGCACGGCATAGGTCGAGAAGTGCTTCGGCTTAAAGGTAAAAATGCCGTCGCTGACCGTGCCGCCCACATACTCGGCCTGTTCGCCGTTCAAGTAGTAGACGCCTGCCGTTTGCCGGGAGATCGCCGCTGCCTGCTCTGCCGTCAGCTTGATCGTTACCATGGCCTGCTTTCCCAAGTCGTGGATGTCCGAGCTCGCGCTGCCGGACAAGAGCCGGATGTCTACAGAGAGGATGACGCCCGTGGCCTTGAAGGACGCATCCGTACGGATCAATCGATCGATCCGGCCTTGCAAGTCGTCCGTCAACGAGGTATTCAGCGTCAGCCGGACCTTGGATTGTGCGTCGCCGGAAGCGGAGATCGCTCCAGCCGGCAGTCGGATCGTGACATCGCCTGCGGACAGGACCAGTTCCCGGTTGTTGTCGCTTAGCGACTTGAACGAAGAAGCCGGCAGCTCTAACGGCGTGCCGCTTCTGAGAGCGGCCGCAGGCAGCTCGATGGTGACGCTGCCGCCCGGCTGCTTGATCGCGGCGTCCAACGTATCGGCGCCCACGATGTAGCGCCCGTCCTGCGTAAGCTCCGGCTGCGCGACGGATCCGGATGCCTTGCCGGCTCCCGCCGGAATGGCGGCTCCGTTTGCAGGCGCGGTTCCCGGATTCCCGTTGCCGGGGTTGTTGCTGCCCGGATTCTCGTTGCCCGGATTCTCGTTACCGGGGTTCTCGTTGCCCGGGTTCTCGTTGCCGCCGGCGAGCTTATCGACGACCGCGAACGTCTTTTGCGCCGAGTCCGAGCCGTAGCCCGCGATTACCGTATAGGTGCCGTAAGGCGCCAGATCCGGATCGGACGGAATCGTCAGCGTCTTGGCATAGCTGCCGTTCGCCGCCGTGAGCACGTCGACGTAGAAGGTCGTCTTAGCCGGGCTCACGATCTTCAGCGCGACCTGCGCGCCGCTGCCGGCGCCCGTGCCGGACAGCGTGATCGTGCCGCCGCGCAGCACCTCCTTCGCGCTTACGGCAAGCTCGAACGGCGCGGCTGCGTAGCCGGCTGCCGGCGAGAGCGCGAATATCCATAACATGACGGCCGCCACGTATTTCTTCACCGCATTCATTCCTCTCTCTCTGTCCGTCACTGAAGCACCTTCGCTCTCGCCAACTGCTCGGGCAGGCTCAGATTGCTGTCGAATTGATCGAGCACGAGCACCTTCACGCTGTACTCCGCGCCGCTGACATCGAAGTATTGCGCGATGCTGAGCTTGTCCTTCTTGAGCGGCACCGCGTTGATCAATTGCGGCGTGTCTCCCTTGAGCAGCTGGAATACGACATAGGCATCGCCGTCGTACGCTTCCAGACGCTCCACCGTGACGTTCGCCTCAAGCTTGTCCCCTCGCTTCAGCCCGCCTGCGATCTGGTACGTGTCGAGTCTGCCATTGACCGTAAACGGCGCGTCGGAGAGCAGCGGCTCGCCTTCCGCGGTGCCGGCCGTTTCATCGGCTGCAACGCGAACCTGCACTTTACCGGCAGCATAATCCAGATCGCCGACCGGCTGCGGATTAACTGTGGCCCGCTGCCAGGAGACGCCGCCGTCGACGCTGAATTCATAGTCGGACACCTTGTCGTAGCCCGGCACGTTCGTCCAGCCGAACGTATTGCGTCCGTCGTCGACCTTCGGCGCCGTCGGAGCCGCAGGCGCAAGACCTGCCGTGCTCGCGAAAGCCGCGTCCGAATTGTCCCGCTTGTCTACGGATCGAACCGCGAACTTGTAGCCCTTGGACGCGCTCGTCCCTTCTACCGTGTAGCTGTAGTCGGTCTGTCCGGCGGCAACCGGTACGTATACGCTCCAGTTGGCGCCAAGCTTGCCCGTCGCCTCATAGATCCGGAAACCGCGGATCGCGTCGTCCGCGCTGGACGCAGGCATACGCCAGGAGAGCTTCGTCTTGCCGGTTCCCGCCGGGGCTGCCTTCAATTCCTCTACGGTGGCAGGCTTGCCGTCCTTGCGGACGATCGTGTAGGTATCGAACGGCGCGTCTTCGCCCGATTTGTAGGAATCGATCGTGAAGCTGTCCTCCGTCATCCGGATACCCGAGTAGATCGGCTTGTACGGCTGCTCGAAGACGGCGGCATAATAACGATCGACGCCATTTTGAAGATTGTAGTACTTCGTACCGGCCGAGTTGTTGATCATATACAGCGTGCCGTCCGGGTTCAGCGGGTTGCCGCTGGCGTCCTTCTGAATGTTCGCGACCGGCTTGTCGCCGTACATTTGATAGGAACGCATGAACGTATGGTCGTGACCCTGCAGAACGACGTCGATGCCCAGCTCGTCGAATGCCGGGTAGAGCGTATCTCGCAGCGCCAAAATATCGGTGTCCTTCGCATGATTGCCGAGCGAGTAGATCGCCTTGTGGAACGCGACGACCTTCCACTTCTTGTCCGTCTGCGCAACCTCTCTTTTCAGCCACTCGATCTGCTGTCCGAACGATTCCTTCTGGTTGTCGTCCCAACCGATATCCATCGTATTCAGCACCATGATATGCGCGTCGCCGTAGTCGAACGCGTACACGCTGCCCGGCGGCAGCGGCTTCTCGATCGAGTTGTTCGGATAATTGAGGTGGTAGTAGTAGTTATCGTTATAAGGCCCTTCATGATTGCCGACCGCGGCCATCAGCGGCAGGTTCATCAGCAGTTTCTGCGGCTTGCCGAAGTAATCCAGCCACTGCGACTCCAGCGCGCCCGCATCCACCTGGTCGCCGGTCATGACCATGAACTTGGCGTTCGGATAATCGTCCAGCGCGTTGCCCAGCGTATTGGCCCACACCTCGTAATCGTTCGAGTTGGAGCCCTGGGAATCGGTCATGTAGAGGAACTCATAATTGTGATCGTCGTTGCCCTCTGTCGTAAAGCTGCCAGCCTCGCTCCAATGTCCGTCGTTGCCTACCCGATACTGATAAGCCGTGCCTGGCGTCAGGCCGTCCACGAGCACTTTGTGACTGATGAAGGAACCGGTCGTGGAGCTCGTAATCTTGAGGTTCGTCAGCACGCGCGTCTCTTCCGGCTTCCCGACGTAACGCTTCACGTCCTGCGAATCGAACGACTTGCCTGCGGGAACGACCTCGACGATGCTGTCCAAAATGTTGGCCGGCGCCGCGTTCGGCTTGTCGTAAGGCGTGTACCAGGCGAACGAGCGGTTCGTCTTGGCGCTGCCGTACAGCGACATCGCGATCGCGATCGGCTCGTAGTTCATGGCCTCCGAGTTGTTGGAAGGCGTGAAGCGGAAGGCCGCTACCGGGGTGCCGTCCGACAGTTGCAATCCCGCTTGCCCGTCATAGGAGACGTTCAGCCGCTGGCCCGGCTTGACGACCGTTCCCAGATTAAGCGTCAGGGAAGCCGGCGACGCTCCGGCGCCTGCGGCGAGGATCTGAATCGGCTGATCGTCGGCCGTCGCGGTCAGATGATCCTTCAGTCCGGCCGGCGGCGCGCTGAGGTCGGCATACGTGGTCATCGTGACGCTTAAACCGTCCGCGGGAATAAAGCCGGATACGGGTCCTGCATATCCTTCAGGCAAGTAGAAAGCCGAAGCCGGCACGATCTCCTTGGCTATCGTTGGCGTGGACCACCTGAGGTAAAGGTTCGAGCCGCCGAAGTCTTCGAAGTACTCGATCTTGATCTTGTGTTTCGTGCCGCCGGCCAGAGAGACCGGCGCGCTCGTCTGCTCCTTGTCCCAATCGTTCACCCAGTGATCGATGACCGGCTGATCGTCGATCCAAAGTCTGAAGCCGTTATCGCCGGTCATGTAAAACGTATAGTCGCCCGTCTCCGGCGCAAGGAGCCGGCCGGTCCATCGCGCGTTGGCGCTGTCCTGCTTGCCTGTCATGCCCTGCAGCACAGGATCGAGATTCGTAAAATTGATCTGCGAATCGATCGTCGTGCCCTTATAGTCGCCGAAGTCGAAGCTGCCCGTGCCGGCAAAATATTCGCCGAGCAGACCTTGGCCGCCTACGTCGGCCTGCACCGCTCCGTTCAGGCTGGCGCCCGTCTCCGAAGCGACCGTTGTCACGACCGCCGGAGCTCCCGTCGTATTGTCGTTTCCTGCTGCTTGCACCAGGTAATAGCCTCCGGAAAAAACCGAAGTCCACAGCAAGACAGCCGCCAGAAGGCGGCTTGTCCGCGCGGGATTTCTTTTCACTTCCATTCCTCCCAATGAAAAAATCGCCATTCATGAGGTAACCTTACGCTTTGGAAGCGCTGCGCTTATAGACATGGAGTGTAAAGAGGCCGTCAAATTTCGGTAAAACGCAACAGGAAGAGACCGTCGGCGAGGGAAAACTTTTTCTGCGATTCGCGCATAATCCGGAAATCCGAAGCCATGCTAATCCACGGCTCACCATCACAAGTCCGGGAGGAATCGCCGTCATGAACAACTTCAACCTGTCCAGCCAAATCAACCAATGCGAGCACCTGATCCAACAGCTCGTGAACCAAACGCAGCAGGCCAGCCAAATGTATCAGCAATTGCAGCAGCAAGAGCAGCAAAACGCTTCTCGCCTCGAGGAGCTGGCTCAACGCGAGCACAAGGCCGCCCAGATGATCCAGCAAGCGCTGCACGGCCACCAAACGGCGATTCAGCAGCTGCAGCAGGTCGGCCAAATCTGCCGTCAGCTGGAGCAGACGGTCAACATGCAAATGTCGCAGCAAGCGATGCAATCCCAGCCGTCCTCCACCCAGTTCGGCGGGTTTAATGCGTTCCCGCAGCAACAGCAACAGCAGCACTTCTCGCCGATGGGCGGCATGAACAGAAGCTTCCAATAAATCGTCCCATGCAGACGAACAAAGGCCGCCTGCTCCGATGGCTTCATCGGAAACAGGCGGCCTTTCTCGATCGTAAACGTCTCGCTCACAGCCGCTCGAAGCGCAAAGCGATCGCATCCCTGTAAAGCGCGGACAGCTCCGCTTCGGTCTCCGGGCGCTGCCGGTAATGGTCGCCCAGCATGACCTTGTGGTTGAGCTCGATGACGAGCGGCCCATGCAGCGCGGTATCGAGAATGTCGACGGAGCAGAATGCCATATCCAGCGCCGCGGCTGCCCGCACGGCGAGCGGCGACAGCCGCTTGCGGTCGGCGGCGGGCACCTCGACGGATCGCGCGCCCTCCGCGAGGTTGTGCTTCCAGGAACCGCTTCGCCGCTTGCCCACCCAGACGCGGGCTTCCCCGTCCAGCACGACGATCCGATACTCGAGCTCCGCCTCCCGATACGGCGAGATCGCCGCATGCCGCTCGAGCGCAAAGACGGCGTCGAGCGCTTCCCGCAGCTCATCCGGCCTGCGAACGCGGTATACGTGCCGCCCCTGCGCGCCGTCGTCCGGCTTCACGACCGCGTCGCAGCCGAACCGGGCGAATGCGGCTTCGGCGCGCAAGTGCGCTTCGGCGCTGCCGCCGCCGAACCTGTAGCCCGGATGCGGCACAAAGAGATGCTCGACGCACGGCACGACGGCCGCACGGAGCGCATCGGACGCGGCGGATTTGCTCAGTGCGAGCGCCGACGCGGAGCTCGGATTAAGGCCAAGCTCCGCGTCCGTCATCAGGAAGCTCGACGCGCCTTTGCAAGCGCGGTACGTAAGGTCCGGCGTGATCGTCTCGAACGATACGCCTTCCGCCTCGCCGGCCCGCTGGATCAGCTTCAGGTAAGGGCGGGTCGTGCCCCCCTGCCGGCCGTCGCGCAGCCCCCTCCAGCCGAACGAGCCAATCATGCCCCTGCGGGAATTGCGCGCGCAGCGCATCCCGCAGCCAAGCGCGCTCCGTCGCATCCAGGCTCGGCAGTACCGCGTTTATGTCCATTTCGTCTTTTTCCCGGATCGGGACGCTCCCGCCCTTGTACAGCAGCTGAATCTCGGGTCTTAGGTAGGGAATCCCTTCGTCCGTTCGGACGAACAGCTCCGCCGCGGGCCTGCGAATCGACCTTGTTCTCCGATATGTCCACCAGCCGTCCGAGAGATCGACCAGCATAAGCTGGAACGCCCACGGCGAAGCCGAATCGCGCCTGACCCAAATGTCGGTCTCCTCCGTCAGCCGATCCCCCCGCGCCAAGCCGGGTCAGACGTCCCTTTTCCGCCAAGTGAAGCTCCCAATCCGCGCCCAGCCGCGCATAGACCGATGCGTAATCCGCGAGCGGCAGCAGTACGTCGATATCGTCATGCGGCCGCGTTTGTCTGCCGAGTCGCAGATCCAGCGCCCATCCGCCCGCGATGCCCCACGCCCCATCCCATTCTCCGAACAACCGGTGGATCTCCGCCACGCCTAGCGGCGCCCATACATTCGCTGCGTCTGCCATTTTCGTTTCTCCCGTTCGCTCGTGATGCTTCTATTGTAATGGAAGCCGCGCGCGTTGCGAACCATGCATCTTCAGCCAACTTTCAGTCTCGTTTAAATGGCGTTTAAGGTTGACGGCGCATAATGGGTTTATCGATGGTCAAGCATACATGTTTTTATAAAAGAAGGAGGGCGCTTATGGCCCAGCAAAAGTGGATCAAATGGATCGTCGGACTGTCGGGCGTTGCCGTATTTACCGGCTTCGTCGGGTTGATATCGGCTAACGGGGGAGACGAAGCCGGCCCCGACGATCGATCAGTCGGGCAGCTCCATCGCGCAAGGCGACGATCAGATCACCGACCAGTGGCAAAGCCAAACGGACGAAGGACAGTCGGGCGGGTTCGAACGCCGCGGCGGACGCAGATTCGGCGACATGGGATCGGGCGGCGGCACGGAGAACCAGATGCCGTCGAACGGCCAAGGCAGCATGCGGACGCACGCATCTTGATGCAAGGAGGCGTAGTAAGATGGAGAACGACAGCTTCAGGGCGATGAATACGACGATTGCCACCCAGGGCTTGCCGGTTCGCTGGCGCGCGCAAGCGAGAAGCTGGTTTGCGTTCGCGGAAGCGCAGCTGAGCCGATTCCTTCCGGACAGCGAGCTGTCGAAGCTGAACCGCGCGGCGGGCGGCCCGTTTCTGGCGACGCCGCTGCTCTATCAGGTGCTCGCCGAAGCGGATCGCTATCATCGCGAGACCGTCGGGCTGTTCAGCCCCTACCTGGGCAGGGTGATGGAGCGGCTCGGGTACGGGGAAAGCTTCGAGCGGCTGAGTCCCGCGGAAGGAAATGACGGCAGCTCGTGCTGCGCTGATGGCGCGGCAGCGGAAGGAATTGCGCATGGCGGCAGGATCGCGGGCAGGATCGAGCTTGGCGGCAAGGTGCCGGCTGCGGATGCACGAGGCGACGGGTTGGCGGGTGCGGATGCGCGAGGCGGCGGGTTGGCGGATAGGAATACGCGGAACGGCGGATTGGCGAATGCGAGCGAGTGCTTCTCCGCTGCCGAGCTTGACCCGGGCAGCCGCGCGATCCGGCTTCGGGCCGACGTTGCGGTCGACCTCGGCGGCATCGCCAAGGGCTGGACGGCCCGGCATTTGGCGAAGCTGGCCCGGCAGGACGGCGTACGGACAGGCGCCGTCGGCGCGGGAGGCGACCTGATCCTGTGGGGCTGCCCGCCGGAAGGCTGGCGGATCGGCGTGGCGGATCCCTGGCGCCCGGAGCGTGACGCGACGAGCCTCACGCCTCGCAGAGGCGCCGGCATCGCGACCAGCAGCGCGGTCAAGCGGCGCTGGCAGGACCGGGGCGGCAGCGTGCGCCATCATCTCGTCGATCCGCGCACGGGCGATTCGGCGCGCACCGATCTGGCGCAGGCGACCGTGATCGCGCCGGATGCGGTCATGGCCGAAGTATACGCCAAATGCGCGTTGCTGCTGGGCGCCGATGAAGGCCCGGCCTGGCTTGAGCGGACGAACCCCCGCTGCGCGATGATCGGCGTTCGGTACGACGGCTCGCTCGTCTACGGCGGCGATCTGCAAACGTATGGGATAGAGGAGCGTGCGAGCGATGAACGGATTGGCTGATTGGCTGACCGTGTGGACGACGACCCGCGCGGCCGGCATTACGTGTTACCTGCTGTTGTTCGTGTCGACGGGCGCCGGCATTTTGACGAGTCTCAAACGGTTCGGACCGAAAACCCGCGCAGGCGTGCTCTTTCTCCACCAATCCGCCGGCTGGTTCGGCTTCTTGTTCGGCGCCTTGCACGGGGCAGTGCTGCTGTTCGACAAATACGTCGGCTACAGCCCGCTGGAGCTGCTCGTCCCCTTTACCGCGCATACTCACCCTTACTTGACGGGAATCGGCACGCTCAGCTTCTATATCTCGCTCGTCCTGATCGCTTCGTCGGACATGATGAAGCGGCTCGGCAAAAAAACGTGGCGTACGATCCACTTTCTCGCGTTCCCGGGCTTTTTTTATGGGGCTCGCCCACGGACTGCTCCTCGGCACCGACGCCGGCCAGCCCTGGATGAAATGGACGTATATCGCGACCGCGGGCCTGATCGTCGCGCTCACCCTTTTCCGCATCGCCTTGCCGAGCCCGACGGGCGTCTCGAAGGCTAGAGCGAAGGCGGCGGCATGAAGCCGCAGCAAAGCGGGCATGACCTCCTCTGACAGGAGATCATGCCCGCTTTTTCACGTTCAGCCGACGCGCACGACGAGCGCGTTGCTCAGCAATCGCCCCGGCTTCGTCAAATATTTTCCGTCCATCCACAGCCCGCTTGAAGCGCCGCCGTCGAGATTCATCGCCTGCCAGGCGCCGGCCTGCTTCATGATCTCCGCCAACTGGGGAATCGTCGCGCCGCTCGTCGTGAGCAGGATCAGCCGATGATCGCGCGTGATGCCGAGCGCGCTGCGCGCCCCGCCGTTCGTCAATATTTTCGGATCCTTGAAGCCTTCGCCGACGATATCGAGCGCGACTTTGCCGTTCGCGACGAGCCGCGGTCCCGCTTGCACGGCGCCTTCGACTGCGCCTTGGTCGAAGCGGTCCATGAACGAGAGACCGGGGACGATCTCCGCCAGTTGATCGGCGCCGTACAGGAAGGTCGCCCGCTTGTCTCCGGAGCTGTTCTTCTTCAGCTTGCCGCTCCCCGCGATGTAGCCGTAGGGCGCTTTGTAGTCGCTATCCGTATAGGCGTCGAAAAAAGTGCCGTTGATCGCGACCTTCGCTTTGGTTCGTTTCGCCATGCTGCCCAGCTCCTCGACCTTGCCGATCCGGTCTCCGGCGAGCACGGTATCCAGGCGTACGTCCGGATGCAGCAGCGAGACGGTGACGACCTGCGCGTCGAAGCTTTTGCCTCCGAGTTTGAAGCGCTTCGCAGCTTGCTCGACCGGCTTCATGTCCGCCGGATGCTTCCCTCTTGCGACGGGAAGCCGCAGCGAAGCGCCGTCCTGCGCGACTAGCTGCGCCGCATCCGGATCGCGCTCCCAGCGAACCGTCCAGCCGAACGCCGAGGTTAACGCAGACAGCGGTACGTACAAGCTGCCTCCTTTGTTGAACGGCGCCGCCTTTAGCGTCAGAGAAGCGCCGTTCAGGGTCGCGGCCGCGAGGCCGGACGACATAGAGAGCGCGTTTCCCTCGCCCACCGTGATCGTTATGGTGCGTCCATCCTCGCCTTGTCCCAGCCACGCCCCCCGCGAAACCGTTCAGCGAACGAAGCGTGATAAAGGATCTCCCTTGCGTATCCACGTAGATCAAACCTTTCGCAGGCACAGCCGCCGCCGCAACCGTTCGGGCGCCCGATGCCGCCGAGGTCAACAAGACCGCGATTACAGCAATGGCAGTCACGAACCACAACCAACGTTTCATCATCTTCTTTCTCTCTCTCCTCTGCCTCATGTATTGTCTATATCGGCAGCAAGCGGTTATCAAAGAAGCCGATGTCCTCCCCCTCTGCGGAAAGTATGCCCGACTGATTATCTACTCGGTTTATTTCCGGTTGGGACTTCTGGGGCGATGGGCCGGCGGGTTCGGTGAGGTTTGTTTCCGTTGGGACTTCGGGGAGTAGAGAGTGACGGATGGGCGGGAATAGTTGCTCTTCAAGACATTATCGGCGATGAAGGCGACGCTGGAGCTTAACAAAAAAGGAATCACCCGCATCGACCATGGATCGCGCAAGACATTCCTTCGCAAGGTATTTAGCAAAAGTACGCGATAGGCAAGCGCATCATTGTGCTGGACTTGTCTATCGCGCAAATCTGCATCATACACGTTTGCAACGCCGCAAGCTAAGACGGCCGCTGTATCACACACTTTTGCAGGATACGTGCGACCAAAGCGCTTGGAGCAGCGGCGGAGTTACGCTCGCCGCTCCTTTTCGCACTCACGCGCCATCGCGACTCTGCGGCGATTCGCGCGCTATTATGAGCGCCGCGTATCCGTCGGCTGCGCCTTCAGCGAGAACGGACGCGGCCCTTGGTGCGGACGCGCCGCCTGCTGCTGGCGCCCGCCGCCCTGCGGCTGGCTCTGGCGTCCTTGCGGGGCCGCGCCGCCGCGACCGGCGTCAGCCCGTCCGCCCTGGCCTGCGCTCTGACGCCCTGCTTCCTGCCTGCCGCCGGCCCCGTCCGGACGCCCGCCGCCTTGGCGCCCGCGGCCGCCGCGCTGCCGCTCGCCCTCTTCCTTCGGCTCGCTTGGCGCAGAGCCCAGCGGATACGGATGCCCCGTGATCTCGGGAATCTTCTTGCCGATCAGCTTCTGAATATCCCGCAGATACGGAAGCTCCTCTTCTTCGCAAAGCGAGATGGCGGTGCCGCTCAGACCCGCGCGGCCCGTACGGCCGATGCGGTGCACGTAAGTCTCGGGCTCGTTCGGCAGGTTAAAGTTAATAACGTACGGCAGCTCGTCGATGTCGATGCCGCGCGCGGCGATATCGGTCGCGACGAGAATGCGCGTCGTGCCGTTCTTGAATCCGGCGAGCGCGTTCTGACGCGCGTTCTGCGACTTGTTGCCGTGAATGGCCGCGGACGAGACGCCCGCCTTGGCCAGATGGCGCACGACGCGGTCGGCGCCGTGCTTCGTGCGGGTGAACACGAGCGCGGAAGCGATTTTTTTGTCGCGCAGCAGGTCGAGCAGCAAGGTCTGCTTGTTCGCCTTGTCCACCAGATATACCGACTGCTCGATCCGCTCGGCCGTGGAGGATACCGGCGTCACCTCGACCTTGGCCGGGTTGACGAGGATCGTCTGCACCATCTTGGTGATCTCCGTCGGCATCGTCGCGGAGAACAGCAGCGTCTGCCGCTTCTGCGGCACCTTTGCGATGATGCGCTTCACGTCGTGCACGAAGCCCATGTCCAGCATCCGGTCGGCCTCGTCGAGCACGAGGATCTGCACGTGGGACAGATCGATGAAGCCCTGGTTCATCAGGTCGATCAGTCGGCCCGGCGTGGCGATGACGATATCCGCGCCGCGCGCGAGCGCCTCCTCCTGCGGCTTCTGGGACACGCCGCCGAAGATGACGATGGCGCGCACGTCAAGGTGACGTCCGTAAGCGCGCACGTTGTCGTAGATCTGGATCGCCAGCTCCCGCGTCGGCGTCAGCACGAGGGAGCGGATCGGGCGGCGCTTGCCCGGCGGCTTCTGCTGATCGCTGAGCAGCTGGAGCATCGGCAGCGAGAACGCGGCCGTCTTGCCCGTGCCCGTCTGCGCGCAGCCGAACAGGTCCCTGCCCGCGAGCACGACGGGAATCGCTTGCTCCTGGATCGGTGTAGGCGTCGTATAGTTTTCTTCACTCAGCGCTTTGAGAATCGCCGGCTTGAGCTTGAGGTCGTTGAAGTTCATGGAATCTCCTTTATGTTAAGCGTATCGTACAATGGTCATGCCAAGCATTATACCCTACCTGAGACTGGGATTGAAAGGCGCAGGCGCCATATCGACGCCCGAAAATGCAAATAAAGGCAATTTTCGCGATCGTGCGAAGCTTATCTGCGCCGATTCTGCTACTATTAGATAAACTGTACCCGTTTCGAAAGGAAGGCTACCCATGATGAATGATGGCGCGCAGGCGCATGCGAGCGGCCGCTTCAAAGTCGTTACGCTGTGCGGATCCACGCGGTTCAAGTCGGAGTTCGAGCGCATCAATGCCGAATTGACGCTGGCGGGCAACGTCGTCATCTCCGTCGGCGTCTTCGTTCACGCGGAAGGCTCGGCAGTCGACGAAGCGCAAAAGCGACTGCTGGACCACGTTCATTTGCAAAAAATCGACATGGCCGACGAGATCCTCGTCGTCAATCCGGGCGGTTATATCGGGGACAGCACGAGGAAGGAGATCGAATACGCGACGCACACGGGCGTACCGGTCCGCTACCTCGTTCCGCCGGCTCCCAGCGATCCGGACGCGCCATCCGATAGGAGGGAACTCCCATGACCTTGATCGTGCATGCCGAATCTCCCGAAGGACGCCGCTTGCGGCAAGCCGATCCCGTTCTGGGCCGGCTCATCGAACGCGTCGGAGAGATTCGCCTGTCGCCGAGCCGCACGCCGTACGAAGCCCTCGTCGGCTCGATCGTGTCCCAGATGCTCTCCGCCAAAGTCGCCGGCGTGATCAAGCAGCGGCTCGTGACGCTCATCGGCGGACCGCTGACGCCCGAGTCGCTGCTTGCGCACGACGAA
The DNA here is from genome assembly GCF_029525575.1 of Cohnella rhizosphaerae. Classification (GTDB taxonomy): domain Bacteria; phylum Bacillota; class Bacilli; order Paenibacillales; family Paenibacillaceae; genus Cohnella; species Cohnella rhizosphaerae. Next base: position 2,446,503 of record NZ_JAPDIA010000003.1, on the reverse strand, counting down.
GAAGCGCTGCGGAGCGTCGGCCTCTCCTACGCCAAGATTCGCTCGATCCACGATCTCTCCCGGCGGACCTTGTCGGGTGAGCTGGACTACGAAGCGCTGGCCGTCCTGCCGGAGGCGGAAGCCGTCGTTATGCTGACGCAGGTGAAGGGGATCGGAAAATGGACGGCCGAGATGTTCCTCATCTTCTCCCTCGGCCGACCCGACGTACTCTCGCTCGGAGACGCCGGCCTGCAGCGCGCCGCCCAGTGGCTGTACGGACGCCTCAATCCCGACGAAGCGCCCGGCTTGCCTCGCACGGTACGCGGACCGATGGAGTCCATACCGGAGCATCGCCTGCCTCTACTTGTGGCGGGCGATCGACGACGGCTACGTGGACGGACGATCTGAGCTGTAGCGGCGCAGGCATGAGCGGCACGATTCGAATGATGCTGTAGTGGCAAGAAGTTACTCTGCAGCCTCACGACATGATCCAGATGATGCTATAGGGGAAAAATGTTACTCTACAGCCTCGCGACACAATCCGGATGATGCTGTAAGAGCAAAAAGTTACTCTACAGCCTCGCGACACGATCCGGGTGATGCTGTAGAGGCAAAAAGTTACTCTTCAGCCTCACGACATGATCCAGATGATGCTATAGGGGAAAAATGTTACTCTACAGCCTCACGACATGATCCGGATGATGCTATAGGGGAAAAATGTTACTCTACAGCCTCGCGACACATTCCGGATGATGCTGTAAGAGCAAAAAAGTTACTCTACAACCTCGCGGCACGATCCGGATGATGCTGTAGAGGCAAGAAGTTACTCTCCTCTACTTCACGGCCTCCCCTTACAATCGCAAACAAGCGCAGGCGGGGGCCTGCGCTTGTTTGCCGACGGACCGCGCTGCGGCCGCCAGTGAACCTCTGTTAGACCAGCTCTAAGCTCTAGATCCGCTCCAGGAACGGAACCGCCATCGCGGCGATTCGGGCGTGCCCCCCGCGCGTTCGGGTGCAGCCCGTCGTCCGTGAACAGCGGAAGCGTCAGCCGGTTCAACCCGCTCTCCGCATACAAGTCCAGCACGGGAAGCGCGTATTCGCGTCCGAGCGCGGAGACCGCTTCCGCATAGTCGCCGAGACGGTGTCCCGGCGCGTTGGGCCGTGCGATATCGTAGCCGTCCTTGTCCCGCTGCAGCGGCGTCCACAGGCTTAAGCGGCAGCCCGGATTCGCCGTCAGCACCGATTCGATCAGCTTCCTGTAAGCGCCGACGAAGGTGAGCGGGTCGTCCCCGTCCCGGCATCCGATCGGCTTGTCGAGCCGGTAGTCGTTCGTCCCCGCGAAAACGGTGACGAAGTCCAAGCCGGCGTCGACCGCCGCCGCCATGTTAACGGTGGCGCCTTCGTCGGTCGCGCCGCCGGCCGTCATCGGACAGCCGCTCCTGCCGTAGTTTAGCACCTCCGACAAGCCCAGCGCAGCCTGCACGATCGGCTGGTAGCCGTTAGCGGCCGTGATGCTGTCCCCGAGCGTCCCCCAGCGCTTGCCTTGCCACTTCACCCCGTTCACGCTCCAATCCGTATAACCGTTTCTTTACTCCGCCGCCGAAGACGCCGAAGATGCCGAAGCCGCCGCTTGTTCGCCCAGCCACGCGCCCTGCTCCACGAGCAGACGCCGAAGCTCGGGCACCCGAATCCCGCGCGAGCCCGTGCCTTCGCGCATCGCCAGCGCCGCCGCGGTGCCGGAGGCCTGCCCCATGGCGAAGCAGTTCGGCATGACCCGCAGCGAGCCCTGCACGGCGCGATCCGACGATGCGGCGCGTCCCGGCACCCACAAATTGTCGATGCCGACGGGCAGGAGCACCCGGTACGGCACGCCGTGCGACTGCCCGGGCTCCAAATGCGTGAAGGTCATCTTGCCCTTGCTGTTCGCCAAGTGAATGTCGATGTAATAAGCGTTGCGCGCGATGTCGTCCGGGAACGAGCGGGCGTTCATGAAGTCCTCCGCCGTCAGGACGTAGTCGCCCTGGATGCGGCGCGTCTCGCGGATGCCGACCTGCTCGCCGCTCGCGACCAGGTGCGCATGCTCGAAGCCCGGCACGTACGTTTGAAAAAACAGCAGCTGCCGCTCGACCAGCCGCCGCCCCTCGATCGCGCCGCGCGTCAAGTCTTCGGCCTTCGTGCCGTCGATGCCGAACACGTGACCGAAGTTGACGCCCACGAGGTAATCGTTCACCCAGGCCAGGCCCGAGATCGACTTGCGTCCTTCGGGGAGCGCGCCCTCCGCGATCGCCCGCTCGACCGTGGCGTGCAGCTGTCCGGAGTCTCCGGTCTCGTCAAGATAGCGGCGAAAGCGCGCGCGGTCCACGTTCGCCAGCAAATAACACATCGACCCTGGCTGCAGCTCGCCTTCTTCCCCGCCCTTCTGGAACGGAACGCCGGCCAGCGCGGCGATGTCCGCATCGCCCGTGGCGTCGATCACGTACCGCGCGCGGATCGCCGAGCGCCCCGTCTTGTTGACGACGACGATGCCCTCGATGCGCCGGCCGTCCGCCGACTTCAGCACGTCGTAGACGAAGGAGTGGAAAAGCGTGCGGACGCCGTGCTCCCCGAGCGCGTCGTCGTATACGCGCTTGAGCGTCTCGGGGTCGATCGGCACCCAGTCGAGCGTGTCCTTGTACTCGCTCCGATAGTCGGCGTTGCACGCCTGCTTCATCCGTTCCATCAGCGCCATGCCGATGCCGCGGACGATCGGCTTCTCCTTGTCCGTGAACGGGCAGAACGCCGGCACGAGCGACACCGTTCCCATGCCGCCGAGGTAGCCGCGCTGCTCGACGAGCAGCACGCTCGCGCCGTTCATGGCGGCGGCGATCGCCGCGCCGATGCCGGACGCGCCGCCGCCCACGACGACGACGTCGGCCTCGTGCGAGACGGGAATGTCTTGAGCGGGCAGCGTCACGCTTTTCCCCGGCTGTCCGACCTCTCTATCGAAGCTCATGCCCCGGCACCTCCCCCCTTCGCCTTCCAGGCAGAGCCGAACCAGATCGTTCACGTCCGCCGTCGCCAGGCATTCCACCGTATCGGCCGCGCCGTAGTAGATCTTCACTTCGCCTGATTCCTCCAGAATCATGCCGCCGGGGAAGATGACGTCGTTGCGGAATCCGCCGTCCGTCTCGTAGGGCGCCTCCGGCGCGAGCAGCGGCGCGCGGGACATGCCGACGATCTTGCCCGGATCGTCCAGGTCGAGCAGCATGATGCCAGCCGAATAACGCTTCCTCCAGGCCGGCTCCCAGCCGTTCTTGCCTCGCGACGGATCGATGTCCACGGCGTGAAACGTCGTCAGCCAGCCCTTGTCCGTCTTGACCGGCGGCGCGCCGGGACCGATCTTGTCGTTGGCGAACGGCACGTGCTCGACGCCCATCACGAGACGGGAGCCGCCCCAGTAGCGCAGGTCCGGCGAATCGGACAGCCACATGTCGAAGCGGTCGACGCCGCCCCGGCTGTACACCGGGAACGGACGCTCGAGCCGCACGTACTTGCCGCCGACCCGCTCGGGGAACAGCACCATGTTGCGGTTGTCCGGTACGGACAGGCTGAGGACGTCGAAGCGGCTGAAGTCGTCGGTGACCGCGATGCCGCCGCGCACGCCGTGCTTCGTATCGACCGCGAAGCACAGATGGCAGCGGCCGTCGACGACGGTCAGCCGCGGATCGTACACGCGGGTCACTTCCTCGTCATGCCAACTCCAGCAGGGTGCGGGCTGCACCTCCCAGGTCACGCCGTCGTCGCTGTAGGCGAGCCCCAGATTCGTCGTGCTGTGCGGCTCGATCGTGCCGAGCGCGGCATTGCCGTAGTCGTTGCGGAATACCATCACGTACTTGCCTTCGTACTTGGTCACGCCCGCGTTGAACACCATCGCCGGCCCGTACGGCACGTCCTCCGGCTTCAGAATCGGATTCGCCTGGTGCCGGCGGACGAGCGTGCTGGACGCCAGCGCGCCAATCGTCGATACAGTCATGGTTTCCCCTCCATAATGATCTCTATGTCTAGCCTTTGACGGAGCCGGCCGTCGCCTGCATGAACGACTTGTTGGCAAGAATGTAGACGACGAGCATCGGCAGGATGGACAGGCAGGCGCCGGCCATCATCAGGTTGAGCTGCATCGCCGCCGACGAGCCGTACCGGAGATTGGCAAGTCCGACGGTCAGCGTCTGCAGATGCGGATCGGTCAGCGTGAATACGAGAGGCAAAATGTATTCGTTCCACGCATGGCGGAAGGCGAAAAGGCCCGATACGCCGAGTCCCGGCGCGAGCAGCGGCAGGATAATCCGGTAGAAGGTGCGGATGAAGCCGGAGCCGTCGAGCATGGCCGACTCGTCGAGTTCGCGCGGAATCGCCTTGAAGAAGCCCAACAGGATAAAAAAAGTACTCGCGTGCGCGCTGATGAGAATGAGGATGACGCCCCACAGCGAGGAATTCAGGTGCAGCTTGACCATCAGGTCGAACTGCGGCCGCAGCACGACCGCGCCGACCGAGACGAACATCGTCGACGCCTGAAGTCCGACGTACAGCGCCCTGCCTGGAAAAACCCGGCGGTCGACGACATACGCCGCGGCGGCGGCAACCAGCAGCGTGCCGACGGTCGCCGCGACGCTCATGTAGACGCTGTTCCAGGTGAAGCGGGCGAAGTTGCTTTGGCGCCACGCCTCCGCGTAATTGCCGAACTGCCAATCGGTCGGCAAAATATGGCCGCCGCTCATCAGATCCGCGTTGGTCATCAGCGAGCCCGTCACCGTCATCAGGATCGGGAACAAGGTCAGGGCGGCGACGATCAGCAGAAATAGCCAGAGGACCGTCCGGCCCGCGACAGCCGCGAACCGCGCGCCTGACAGGCCGGAGGCGGCGCCGTCCCGGCGCTTGTGCGGGACCGGTTTGCCCATTGCAGCCGTTTGTTCGTTCATGCGAATCGCCTCCTTAGAACACCTTGTTCATTTTCCGGCTCATCCAGTAGTAGACGGCCGTGATCATGCCGACGATGATGGCCGTCGTAAAGCCGACAGCGCTGCCGTAGCCGAACTGCTGGTCGACGACCGCGCCGGACGTAGCGACCGGGAAAAGCAGCTTGTACAAATACAGATACATGACCTCGGTCTTGCCGATCGGACCGCCCTCCGTCATGACCATGATGCTCTCGTAGCCCTTCAGCGCGGCGATGATGGCCAACATGATGATGATCTGCATGACCGGACCGAGCATCGGCACCGTGATGCGCCAAAAGCGCTGCGCGGGACCCGCGCCGTCGATCGACGCCGCCTCGTACAGGTCGTGCGGAATGCTCTGCAGTCCCGCCAGGAACAGCAGCATATAGTTGCCGACGGCGCCCCACACCGCCGCCAGAATGACGGTCAGCATCGCATGCTTCGGACCGAGCCATTCGAACGGGCTGCCGATGAGGTGATACTTCATGAGCAACTGGTTGACCATGCCGTTGTACGAGTTGAAGATCAGGTAGAATACGACGGCGATGACCGCCGAGCTAATGACCGTCGGCATAAAAAATACCGCGCGCAGGAAATGGCGCCCGCGAAGCCTGCCGTTCAGGATGACCGCCAGCAGCAGCGACAGCGGCACGGTGATGAGCAGCTTGCCGCCGGCGAACACGAACGTATTGCGCACCGATTCCCAGAATGCCGCATCGCGCAGCAGCCGCCTGAAGTTGTCCAGCCCGACGAACGTCTCCGCGCCGTAACCGGGATAGTCGTAAAACATATAGCGCAGCACCCAGATCAACGGGTAAATGCCAAGCGCGACGGTGAGGATGACGCTGGGGAGCAGCAGCAGCGAGTTTTCTCTCAGACGGGTCCAGCGCGTCATGTCTTCCACTCCTTCCGGGGATAACGAAGGGCCTTCGCCAATAGCGCACGAAAGCCCCCGCTTCCTTCTCTATCGTCTTGCGATTACGACCCCAGCTTCGACGGATCGAAGGACGGATTCGGCTTGCGTCTTGACGTCGCCCTTCTCGACCGCTTTGGCCAAGGCGTCATTGTAGCGCGTATTCAGATCCGTGACGACCTTGCTCACGTCGCCGCCGCTCAGCATGTACTTGAAGAACGCGTCGGCATAGTTCGCCCCTTCGGGCGTCACGCTCGGAGAGACCGGCCAGATCGAATCGTGCTCGCCGACCAGGAAGCCTTCCATGCCGGGGATGTCCGGGCTCTTGGCCTTCTCCGCGATGCTCGGGACGACCGAGATGCCGAAGCCCTGCTCGTGATAAGCGGTCAAGATATCGTCCTGATACATGTATTCCATGAACTTCCATGCCGCATCCTTATGCTTGGACTTGTCGCTGATGCCGAGCCAGGTGCCGGCGGAGACGATCTCCGACGTGCCGACCTGCTTGCCTTCGAGCGTCGGCGCGAGCGCGGCGCCCCAGTTGATCGTCGTCGGGAATTGATCCTTGTACACGCCTGGCTCCGTGGCGAACGAGAGGTACATGCCGATCTTGCCGGCCGCGAACTGGGCGCGCATCGGATCGATGTCGAGCGTCTCGGCGCCGGGCAGCACGCTGCCGTCGGCCCACATTTGCTTGAAGTATTCGACGACCTGGCTGTAAGGCTTGAAGTCGAACTGCGCGGTCTTCAGGTCGTAACCGAGCCCCTGATAGCCGCTGAGCGACAAAATTTCGCGCATGGAACGGTCGAACGCGCTTTTCGGGTTTTTGAAGTTGAGCGCGAAGCCGTAAGCGCCCTCGCTCTTGCCCGCCGCGGTGATCTTCTTGGCGTCGTCGACCATCTCCTGCAGCGATTGCGGCGGATTGGCGATGCCGGCCTTGTCGAACAGATCCTTGTTGTAAACGAGGCGGAGCGTCTGCCCCGAGTTCGGCAGGCTGTACAGCTTGCCCCCGAAAATATTGACGCCGTCGAGCAGCAGCGAGGAGAACTTCGTCTTCATGTCGTCCGTGACGTATTCGTCGATCGGCGCCAGATAGCCCTTTTTTGACGAACGTCTCCGTATTGGCGCTCTTCAGACGAAGAACGTCCGGCGCCTTGTTGCTCGAGAAGGCGATGTCCACGCTCTGATTGTAATTCTCGGACAGCACGGTGAGCTCGACCTCGATGTTATCCGAATTTTCGGCATTGAACTTGTCGATGAGCGACTTGATATATTCCTGGTCGTGACGGTCGTCGGTCCAGTACGTGATGACGGCCTTCTCGCCGGATGGCGCCTTGGAAGGCGCCGCGGACGACGATGAAGCCGCGGACGACGCAGGAGCGGAGCTTGCGCCCCCGTTGTTCGAGGAATTGCCGCACGCTGCCGTGCCGATCGCGAGCACGGCCGTCAAGCCGAGACCCAGGCTCTTTTTCCACATGTGTAACTACCCCTTTTGATCGTATAGTGTTGCTACGTGTTCATTATAGGCGCGGTCCGCCTGCGGGAACGTACGGCGAGTCGACTGTCCAGGGCGACATTCTTACGGTCTTGGCGTCCGGTCGCCGCCGGCGGCGTAGCTGTCCCGGAATTCGGACGGCGTCATCCCCGTCACCCGCTTGAACGTCTCGCTGAAATACCGCCGCTCCTCGTAGCCGACTTCGGCCGCGACGTCCTGCACGGGCTTGCCGCTCAGGATGAGCTGCTTGGCCCGGTTCATCTTTTCGCCGGTCAAATATTGCGTGAAGGTCAGTCCGGTGACGCGCTTGAACAGGCTCGAATAGTAGCTGACGCTCAGGTGCGCTTGCGAAGCGCATTCGCTTACCGTGACATTGCGGGCGAGACAGGACTTCAAGTACTCGAGCGACTTGTAAATGACCGCCTCCCCCCTCCGAGCGCGCATGGCTGCGCACCAGCTCCGCGCCGCTCGCGCACAGCAGGCGAAGCTGCTGCTGCAGGCCGGCCAGCGTCGCGCCCGCGGAGGTGCGCTGCGCCTTGTACCGGTCGACGAGCGGCTGCAGCTCCGGCTGCGGCACCAGTTCGTAGAGCGTGCGGATCGCCGCGGCCGCGAGCTCCTCGTACAGACCGAGCAAATAGTCGGGGGTCGGCTGCGGCTCGAGGCGGCCGAGCGCTTGCGCCATGTCCGCGAGCAGCGCGGTCGCGCGGTCGGCGCTGCCGGCGCGCAGGACGAGCAGCAGCTCGTCCTTGTGCTCGAGGGCGATCGGCTCCTGCCGATCGGTCTTCGGCAGGCTGCCGTAGCCGATCGCGCCGTTGCCCTCCGTATACAGATGGTAGGCGAGCGCGGATTCCGCCTGCCGGTACGAGTCAGGCAGCTCGGCCACCTCCTCGACGCGTCCGCCGGTGCCGACGGACACGGTGAACTTCGTGTAGCGCTCCACGTTCTGGCAGACGCGCTCCGCGATCTCGTCCGTCCCGAACAGGCCCGGGTCGTTCAGCACGGCGGCGAACCGGTCGTCGCCCGCCCGGAAGACGACGCAGCTCGCGTGCCTCGCGATCGTCTCCTCCGCGATATTCTGCAGGGAGAAGCGGATCAACTCCACCTCGCGGACGGACAAACCCGCCACTTGCGCGGGGAAGCCGTCTATTTTCATCAGCATGACCGTGAAGCCCCGGGGGAGCCAGCCCGACGCCCAGAAACGCCCAACGCCGCTCCGCCCGCTCCCAGGTCGTTCGGTGGCGGACGAGCAGCGAAAAGTATTCCTGCCGGAGCAGCGGCATGCTCTCGCGCACCTTGCGCTCCAGCTCCTTGCGTCCGAGCGACTGCGTCCGCTCCTCCAGCGCTTTTTCCTTCGCGCGCAGCACGACGTCCGAGATCTCCGTCTCGGTGAAGGGCTTCAGGACGAAGTCGAACGCGCCCAGTTGAACGGCCTGCTGCGCATAGTCGAACTCCGCGTATCCGGTGATCAGAACGACCTTGCACGACGGCTTCAGCGCGAGGACCGCCTTCAGCATCTCCAACCCGTCCATCCGGGGCATCCGGATGTCGGTGACGACGATATCCGGCATCGTCCGCTCGACGAGCGCGAATCCCTCCTCGCCGTTGTAGGCGGAGCCGGCCAGCTCGATGCCGCGGGACGCCCAGTCGATCGCGGTCAGGCCCGCGACCACGCTGCGGATATCGTCGATGACGATCATACGTACGCGTTCAGCGTCTTCCATCTTAATCCTCTCCTCTCAGCGGTATGCGCAGCGTGATCGTCGTGCCGCGGTCCGGCGCGCTCTCAATGGAGAGCCGCGCCTCGTCGCCGTATACGAGCTGCAGACGGCTGACCAGATTGTCCAGCGCATAGCCGCCGCTCTCGCCTTCTGCGCGGCTGAGCTGCTTGACGTCGACCGCGTCCATGCCGCGCCCGTTGTCCCGAACCTCCACGATCCAAGCGTCGCCGCCGGCATCGCGCCGCGCCGCGATGCCGATACGGCCGCCGTCCTCCATGTCCTTGAAGCCATGCAGGATCGCGTTCTCGACGAGCGGCTGTAAAATGAGACGGGGGACCGGCCGGGCGAGCAGCGCGTCGTCCTCGACGCCGACCGCATAGTCGAACAGGTTCTCGTAGCACAAGCTTTGCAGCTCGAGATATTGGCGGACATGATCCAGCTCCTTGTGCAGCGTCGTCATCTCCCGCCCCTTGTTCAGACCCAGCTGGAACAGGCGGGACAGCGCGACGATCATCCGCTGCGAAGGCTCGACCTGCCCCAGATTCAGCTTCCAATAGATCGTGTTCAGCGTGTTGTATAAAAAGTGCGGATCCATCTGTGCGGACAGCGACTTGATCTCCGCGGAGCGCTTGCTCGCCTCCGCCGACTTGACCTCGTCGATCAGCACGACGATCTGCTCCAGCATCCGATTGAAGCGGAAGCCCACTTGCGCCAGATCGTCCTCGCGGTCGCTATCGAAGCGCGCGGTCAAATCGTTGCCTTCGACCCGCTTCATGACAAGCTGCAGTCCCTTGAGCGGGCGGAGCAGATAGCGCGTGAACCAGCCGGACAGCAGAAAGGTAACGAAGAAGCTAAGCGCCGTGATGAGCAGAATCGCCCATTTGACCGCGTCGAGATCCTTGAGCACCTCGCTCTTGGATTGAACCGCCACGACCGTCCAGTCGTTAAGACCAAGACGCGCGTAGTTAAGCAGATAGTCCTCGCGGCCGAGCCGGACCGTCGTGTACCCCGCTTCCGCCTCGCTCTTGAGAAATGCCGACGCGCGGCCGCTGCGCGCCGTCTGTCCGGCGAGCGGATCGTCGTCGGCATAGACCAGTCCGCCGTCCGAATTCAGCAGAAACCGCTCGGAGCCGCCGGAGGCCGGCGAACCCACGATCTGGCGCAGACCGCTCTCGCGGATGTTGACGACGACATAGACGTCGGTTGTCGAGAATTGGGCGATCGGCAGCAGGATCAGGGAAACGACGCGAGGATTGCCCTTGAACAGCGGGTCCTCGTGTCCTTCGATCCAGATGTTGCGCTTCGCCTTCGCGGCGCGCGCGTAAAGCGCCGTATCCTTGAACGCGACGGACCGGTTCAAATTCATCGGCAGCGGATAGAAGTCGCCGATCGGCGTGGAAATATAGATGGATTGAATGAGCGGCTCGGCGATGCGGGCCTGGGAGAAGACGTTGTCCATATTGGACATATGCGTGAAGTAAGCGCTCGCATTTCCGCTCGCCGCGTCCTTCAGCATGTTCTGGAACGAATTGCTGATCATGAACGTCATCATGACGACCATCAGATTGTTCAGCTTTTCGTCGACGACCTGCGCCGACTTGGCGACCGTATCCTGGGTCAGCGTCAGCGCCTTGTCCTCCAGGATGCGCGCGGTCGTCGTGTAGGAGAACAGGCCGGTAATCAGAATCGATAAAACCGAGATGACCAGGAAGGCCGACTTGAGCTTGTTGCGAAAGGAGAGCTTGGAGATGTTCATCGATAGATCACGCCTCGCGATTGAAGTCGGTTGTATCTCCGATTATGTCATTGTGAACGCGTACCTACAAATATAATCGAGCCGTCCGGCGGGCGGGAGCGGTGAACGTACGGTAAAGGGATACGATTCGACGGCGTCGGGCGGAGGGAAGGGGACCGACGGGGTAAAGCATAAATAACGAAGCGCGGCATGGCGCCGCTTGAGGAGGAACGAACGCATGAAACCGTTCGACTATTCGCTGGACTACGACGGCCTCGATCTGCGCGCGCATCCCGAGCTGTACGCGGTGGGCCGCGGCGAGCAGGGCGTGCTGATGGTGGAGCCCTACAAGAGCGAGATACTGCCGCATTGGCGCTTCAAAACGCCGGAGGAAGCGGAGGCATCGTCGGTAAAAATTTACGATATGTTCCTGGCTTACAAAGCCGCGGACGACTTCGTCGGCATGGATATGGCCCGCAAGTTTTTGCAGATGGGCTTCACCCGCGCCCGCCGCTACGCGAACCACAAGAGCGGCCGGAAGTATGCGTCCGCCGACGGCGCCGAGCTGCCCGACCGGCAAGACCCGGTCAAGGCGGAGTCGGCGGCGATCTTCAAAAGAAATGGGACGAGGCCCGCACCGATCCCGACTACTTGGCGATGAAGAAGCGCCATCGGGAGCGGTACGAAAGCGACCGCGACAGGCGGACATGAACCGCCCCGCTTACAAACAGCCCAGCACCCAGCCTTCCAGCGCGGCCGTTCGCAGCTCGTCTGACGTGAGCGTCCCCAATCGAAAATACGGCGCGAGGACGCCTGCCCGATCGCGCTGCTGCGCCCACTCCGCGACGGCGAAGGCGTCGGTCTCGTGGTCGGAGAGCGTCATGCCGTATCGCGCGGACGGAGGCGAGGCCTTGTAGGCGAGACGTTCCTTGCATATTTTCGGATAGACCTCCGCCACGATATGTCCGTCGATCGGATGGACAGCCGGCTCCCCCCTCGACAGGCGCGAAAATATGATCGTAGGGCCAGCACTGGACCCGGCCGCGTTCCGTACGCAGCCGGAGTTCGGCCAACCAGGGCAGCCCGGCATGCGTCGAATAGGATACGGTTTTTGTCATATGCCCGTACGTGCGGTCCAGGTCCAGCACGCTGCTGGCTCCGACGGCGTAACGCGCCTCCGTCAGACGCAGCAGATCGGCGTTGCGGTACGGCGCCCCGTTTTTCTTGCATGCGTCGACGGACGATTGTCGCGTGTCCCAATGACGAGAGAGCCAAACAAGAAACGCGTCCCAGGAGCGCAGCCCGTAATATGCGAGCTCGGACTTCGGATACGAGAAGCCGTGATCGATGCCGACGAACACGCGCCTGTCGGTCTGCGCCAGCTCCGACATCAAATAACCGTACAGCCCGGAGCGCGACCACCTTCCCAGCGGGTGACGGGGATTGCGCACGACGGCGGGCGGCTCGTCGCCTGCGGCTCTTACGACCGCAAGTCCGGGTATTTCTTTGTCGGGAAGCCCGGCTCCCGAATAGTCGACGCCGATATAGACGTCGAACAACGAATCTCGCAGCGTCATGCCGTCGCTCCCTCCGATTTTTCGCATTCCGCAAGGCTCGCAGGGAGCCTTCGTTGCAAGCGATAGTTCCGAGCCCTCGTTCCGACTTCATTGTTAGCCGACTTCGTTGTTAGCCGTCATTCGCGGTTTCGGTTCTCGCGCAGCCATGTCCCCGCGGCGTCGACCGCCTCCCTGGCCCCGAACAGCCGGCACTCGGCTTCGCCGATGCGGCCGGACGCGACATGCCCGCTCTTGTCGAACAGAACGCCGATCCGCTCGAAGTCGTCCGCGTCGTACGCATAATCCTCGAACCAGCGCCATTCGCGCTTCCCGCCCGACCGGACGGCCGCGCCCATGCGCTTCATCGGCATGCCGGGAAGCCGGGCTTCGGCCAGATGCATGCAGGTGCACGAATCGTACCCTGCGCCGAGCAGCAGCACCTTGGCATCCAGCCCGCAAAGCTTGCCGAGCGGCGAGGCTTCCCCGAACTGCGGCGTCAGCGGGTGCCCGGATACGATGTAGGCGGCGTGCCTGCCGTTGGCCGTGAGGGATACCTGCGGATGGTCGGAGCGCAGCGTGCCCGGCCAGGTCCGGAACAGCTCGGCGATCCGCCCCATTCCCCGCGTCGGCGTTAGCGCCGGATCGAACGCGGGCATCTCGCTATAGATCGTCTCGAGCCAGTCCGCCGGCACCGCCGGATGCTGCCATTCGGCCGGATCGCTCCAGTCGCCGCTCTGAGCGGGCATGACGAGCGTGCCTTCTTCGCCGACAGCCTGCAGGAGCGCCAGGATCACGGCCTGCGGACCGCCGCATACCCAGCCCATGCGGGACAAGGAGGAATGGACGAGCAGCGTGTCGCCGGGCCGAACGCCCAGCTGCCCGAGCTGCGCCGTTATCGTCGATATCGTGTTCGGCCGCCTCGTGCGGTCGACGATGTCTTTTTCGCTCATCGCGCATCAGCTCCATTCTTAAATATTGATTGCAATTAAAGCGTCGAAAATCGCGCGTCGGAATGGCTTAACTTTTGTCGCCCGGCGTGTTATATCTGAAGGATACATACGCGAATGGAGGATTCCCGGATGAACGTCCCGTCTCTGGTCAAGTACATCCTGACCAAAAAAAGGCGCCATTAAAGATTATCCGTTCGGCGACCAGCCGCTCGTGCTGAAGGTGTCGGGCAAAGTGTTCGCCCTGGTGGACGAACGCGGCGAGCCGCCTTCCGTCAGCCTGAAGTGCGATCCCGTCCTCGCGGAAAGCCTCAGGCAGCAGTATGCCGCCGTCATTCCCGGCTACCACTTGAACAAGATGCATTGGAACACCGTTCGTCTCGACGGCACCGTGCCGGACGCGGACCTGAAGGCGATGGTCGATCATTCCTACGATGCGGTCGTGAGCAAGCTGAGAAAAGCGGATCGCGAAGCGCTCGAGATGCGTTTAGCCCCGTTTCCCAAGGACGGGGACGCCCGTCGCAACAAGTAAAGTTCAAAAAAGCGGACCGCCACGAAGGCGGTCCGCCTCTTTTAATTAACGCGCACGAACAACTCGCGGTACCGCTCGTAATCCGCCGCCCTGCAGCTGAGCGACAGGCGCGTCCCCGTTTCCTCGTACTCGGTGCTTCTTACGTCGGCATGCTCGTTGAAGTAAGCGACGAGTCGGCCCTGGTCGTACGGGATCAGCACCTCGCCCTCGACATAGTCGCCGAAGACGCGGTCGCGAATCAGCTTCACGAGCTCCTCGACGCCTCGGCCGCTCGCAGCGGACAGATACACGATGTCGCCGTCGATGCGCGGGTAGTCGGCGTCCGGCAGCAGATCCGCCTTGTTGTAGGCGTAGATGGCCGGAATCCCGTCCGCGCCCAGATCCTTCAGCGTCTCCCGGGTGACGGCGATATGCTGCTCGAATTCGGGATTGGCCGCATCGACGACGTGAATGAGCAGATCGGCCTCGGACACTTCCTCGAGCGTGGAGCGGAACGCCTTCACGAGATGGTGAGGCAGCTGGCTGACGAAGCCGACCGTGTCCGCGAGCAGAAACGTTTTGCGGTCCGGCAGCGAGATGCTTCTGACGGCCGTCTCCAGCGTGGCGAACAGCATATCCTTGGCCAGCACGCGCTTGCCGGATTCGGGCTCGTAGGCGGCGAGCAAAGCGTTCATGAGGCTCGACTTGCCTGCATTCGTGTAGCCGACAAGGGCCACGACGGGCACCTCGTTTTTCTGGCGCTGCTTGCGCTGGACCTGGCGGCGGGCGACGAGCTTCTCGAGGTCCTGCTGCATATGCGAAATGCGTTCCTCGATCCGACGGCGATCGAGCTCGAGCTTCGTCTCCCCGGCGCCGCGGTTTTTGAGTCCGGACCCGCCGCCTTGGCGTCCGAGCGATTCGCGCAGGCCCACGAGCCGAGGCAGCATGTACTGGAGCTTCGCCACCTCGACCTGCAACTGCGCCTCCTTCGTCTGCGCGCGCTCGGCGAAGATGTCGAGGATCAGAATCGTGCGGTCGATGACCCGGCGCTCCAGCGCGGACTCCAGGTTGCGGATCTGGGAGGGCGACAGCTCGTCGTTAAAAATGACAGTCGAAGCGTCGAGCTCCGCGGCGATCGCCTTCAGCTCCTCGACCTTGCCGCTGCCGATATAATGGGCGGAATTCACGCGTTCCGCCTTCTGCGTCAGCTCGCCGACCGTCTCGATGCCGCAGGCGTCGGCCAGGTTGCGCAGCTCTTCCATCGCATATTCGAAGCCGGGCGCGTTGTTCAGCTGAACGCCGACGACGATCGCGCGCGCCAGGTTGTTCGGTTCGATATTTTCTCGTTCCATACATTCATCATCCTCTCATGATCGAAAAAAACAAAAAAACACAGGCGTCGTCCGCCTGCGCTCAGGGTGATCAGATCGAGGAAACGCGATTCGCCCGACGAGGGAAAATCGCGCTCGAAATCATGCCTATCCAAAGGCCGGCCGCCGGCGGACGTCCAAACGTCCGCGAACAAGCGCAGCTCCCGCGCGGGTTGCCTTCGAATGTAGACAGACTTCATCTGAGTCCCCTGCCCGCAGGCAGAGCTTGGGCGCTAATCATTAGCCGACCAAAGTGCGAACTCGGATGTAGTCTATCACACGGCAACCCTCCGTTTTCGTAAAGTAAATCGATTCTAACACATGCCGCAGCGCCATGGCAAACGCTTCCTCTTGAACAGGCTGCCGAACGGCGACGATTGATGCCAGGCTGGTAAAACGAAACCGGTCCGTACACTGTCAACGCAACTTGCCGAGCACCGCAGTCTCAGCTCGTCGCCTCCAGCCACCGCCGCACGGTTTCGCCGATCTTATCGGCTTTTTCCCGCACGTCGTCCATATCGACGAGCTTAACGATCGCGCGATCGTCGGCGGCCCATTCGAGCAGCCTTGTAGGGTCCTCTCCCAGCGTAGCGCGGACATTCAGATCGTTTTTCTTGGCGCCTGCATGGAAGACAAGCCGGATCATCCCCTTGCCCTGCAGATTAAACGTGACCCGATCCTGGCCGTCAACGCTGTAGCTGGGCGCATTCCACTTGATGCCCTCGACCAGACGGGCGTCCGCGTCGCGCACAATCGCGCGCAGCGCCTCGATCTCCATCTTCATCGGGTGCTCGAGCTTGTCCATGAAGTCGGCTGCCGCCAGCTCGGCAGCCGTTCCCCTCTCCTTTGGCATCCGGTGCACGCTCCGCTGCTTTCGCTTTTTTTGCGTTATGTCCATTTTACCATTCGCTTCCTCCTTCCGACACCTCCCTCGCGTTGCGCGCCAGTTTCCAATCGCCGCTCGGTCTGTTACTATAGTAAGCAATAAACCGCATGCGACTGGCGAGATCAGTGGAATCGACCACGAGGGAGCATGCGGCGGGACCCTTCCGTTCGCCTGGGAGAAAAGGATCCGCGCGCAGGACTCGTATGCGAGTACGAGCCTGCCGCGGGTCCTTTTCGTTTTACATTTCAGATTCCCAATTCAAGGAGGAACGAGGCATGGCGACGATTCTGAAAGCCAAGGAAGCCGCGGAGCGCATCTACGACGACGTCCGCTCGCGCGCGCAGGCGCTCAAGGCGACCGGCATACAGCCGCAGCTGGACGTTATTTTAGTCGAGGGGGACCCCGCTTCCGCGTATTACGCGCAGGCCAAACGAAAAATCGCGGACCGGCTCGGCATCGCCTATCGCCTTCACGAGCTGCCGGCCGACGCGACCGAAGCTTCATTATTGCAGTTGATCGCAGAATGCAACGCGGTTCCAGCCGTCCACGGCATTTTGCTGGAGCTGCCGCTTCCCGCCCATTTGTCCGCGCGACGCATCGAGCGGGCGATCGCGCCGGCCAAGGACGTCGACGGCGTATCGCCCGCCAACAAGCTCGCCGTCGTCACGGGCGAACCCGGCCTCTACCCGGCTACGCCCCAAGCTTGCATCGCGCTCGTCAAGCATTACGGCTATGCGCTCGAGGGTGCCGACGTTACGCTCATCGGACGCGGCCAGACCGTCGGGCTGCCGCTCTTCCATCTGCTGCAGCGGGAGCAGGCGACCGTCACCGTCTGCCACTCCCGCACGCCGGATATCGCGAAGCACCTTGCGCGCGCGGCGTTCGCCTTCGTCGCCGTCGGCCGCCCGGATACGGTGACGCCAAGCATGATCCATCCCGGCCTCGTGCTCGCAGACGCCGGCATCAACGAGCTTGCCGACGGCAGCATCGCCGGCGATGTCGCCGCAGGCGCGGGCGAGCTCGCTGCCGCCTATTCGCCGGTGCCGGGCGGCGTCGGTACGCTGACGACCGCGATCGTATTCAGAAATTTGATGGAGGCGATCGATTGGCAGCAAAAGGAGGCGACGGTCGAATGAACGACATCTCGTGGGAGCAATCGATTCGGAGCTTCATCGGCCAAGCGGGCAGCGCAGACCCGACGCCCGGCGGCGGCAGCGTCGCCGCGGTCGTCGCCGCGCTCGGGGCCGCGATGACTTCGATGGTCGGCCGGCTGTCGCAGGGCGACAAATTCGCCTTGATCCGGCCGCAGGTCGAGGAGACGCTTGCGGAGATGAACCGTCTGAGCGCCGAGTGCGAGACGCTCATGCATGCGGACATCGCGTCGTTCGGCCGCTATATGGACGCGCTGCGTCTGCCGAAGGCGACGGACGAGGAAAAAACGCGGCGCCGGGATGCGCTGCGCGAAGCCGCCGCGCAGGCGACCGCGGTGCCGCTCCGGCTCATGGCGCAATGCCGGGAGGGCTTGACCCATACGCTGCGTATTGCCGAGGGCGCCAACAAAAACGTACTGTCCGACCTGGCAATCGCCGCCATATTGCTGGAAGCCGCGGCACGGTCCGCGCTCCTGACCGCGGAGATTAACTTCGCCGCCCTCGGGGATCCGCAGCTTGCCGAGGCCTATGCCGGGCAGGCGAACGAAGAGATGCGCCGTATCGCGGATATGGCGGGGGAAGCGCAGGACATCGCCCGCCGCAGGATGCGCGAATAGCCTGCCTCCTTCGCCCCGCTTTGTTCGTGGACCGAGGGGACGCTATTTTCGTTAAAAGTAGCCCGGGACGTGCGAGGTTGAGCGAAATAGGGATGCGGCACATTCTTAATTGGCTGGAGAGGTGTGATCTTGAGACAATAGCGATGTGGCGCATTGTTATTCGGCGAGGCGTGCGAGATCGAGCGCCACTAAGGATGCGGCACATTGTTGATTGGCTGGAGAGGTGTGGAAGTGCCGCTTGAATCGTGCAGAAACATACAAAAGAAAACCGCCCCCCTCAGTCAACGGCCGCTTGTCGCAGCCGCGTCGCAGAGGAGCGGTTTCTTTTTAAATCATTACTTCGTCACCTGCACGACCAGCGTCTCGCTCGACGTCGCTCCGGCCGCATTGGCGAGCTCCGCGCGGTATTCGTAGCTGCCCGGCGCCCGGCCGGAGACCGCAGTCTTCGCGGATTGCGCGGCCGGCGTGCCGGCGGCGAGCTGCTGCGTATCGATCAGCTCGCCGTTCTCGTACAGCCGGTACGTCCCGCCGTTCGTGCCCCACCACATGTTCATCGACACGTCGTAGCTGCCGTCGCCGTCCCAGTTGTTCGCGGACAGCACCGGCTTGCCCGGCTTCGCGTCCTTGACGGTGACGGTCAGCGTATCGCTGGTTGTCTTGCCATTCGCATTGATGAGTTCGGCCCGATAGCGGTAAGTGCCGTCGGTTCGTCCCGAGATCGCCGTGACCGCCGATTGCGCGGCCGGCGATGCGCTGGCGAGCGACTGCGTATCGATGAGCACGTCGTTCTCGTACAGCTTGTAGACGGTGCCGTTCTCTCCGTACCAGAGGTTCATCGCGATCTTGTAGTCGCCGTCGAGCAAGCCCGTGTCGTACCCGTTGTCGCTCGAAAGCACCGGTTTGCCGGGCAGCCCAGGCCCCTCGGTCGCCTCTTCGCCCTTGATCTGCTCCGCGGTCAGCGTCACCGTGCCGTACGCCGCGATCTTGCCTGCGGCGTCCAGCTCGTACACCGCGACCGCGTTGCCCTCGGCGGCGGCGAGATCGCTGCCCCCCCGTGTAGTCGGCCGCGCCGGCCGGAGCCGTGCCGCCCAGATCCGGCGCCGCCGGCAGCTCGGCTGCCGCCTGATACACGGCCGCCTTCAGCGCATGGCCCGCCGGCACATCGCCCACGGCCAGCCGCGTCGTGCCCGCGGCCGTTCCCGGCGCCGCCGTCACGCTGAGCGCGGCCGCCGGATACGGCGCGATGTCGGCGGCGGCGAGCTGCCGCGCGCCGAATCGCGCGATCTTGCCCGTCGCCGTCGCCGTCTCGTAGACGCCGACGTAAGCGCCCGCCGCTGCCGCGGGCAGCTCCAGCGCGGTCCCGCTCGCAAGCGGAACCGCCCCGCCCGGCAGCGTCGCGCTGCCCAGCTTCGGCGTCGCGAGCGGCGCCGCCGAGACGACCAAGTGCAGGCTGTTCGCCGCATCCGAAGCTACGGCGGTCACCTTGGTCGAGCCCGGCGCGCTGCCGGGCGCGACCGCGAGCGGCGTCGACAATGCCGGCGCCGGCTCCTGCGGCACGACCGAGAAGCGGACGTCGTCGAACAGCAGGTAGCCGAACCCGCTGGCGTAGAATCCGACCTTGCCCGACGGACGATAGCCCGGGTCGGTGGCGTCCAGACGCAGCGCCCCGTTTACGTACACCTTGAGATGTCCGCCCTCGGCAATGACTTTTACGTCGTACGTCGTATCGGCCGCGAGATCCCAGCCGGTTTGAGGCGCCGTTTTCAACACGGCCCAGCTGCCGTTGTACAGCACCCAATCCGACGTGCCGTCCGTCTTCATCTTGTAGCCGATGCGGGTCGATGCGGTCGCGTCCTGTCGGTCGAAAATGTACAGGGTGCCTCCGCCTGTCGGCAGCGTCGGCGGCGTCCGGAGCTTGAACTCGAGCATGTAATCCAAGAACGTCTTATCCAATATCCCTGTCGCGCCGTTTAAAATCTTATACCAGCGGTTCCCGCTCGCGTCCAGATAGATGCTGCGGTTCGGGTCGACGGGCCAGCCGTTGCCGCCCGACTCGAAGTTCGTGAAGTGCATGACGTTCGAGACGATGACCTGAACGGCCGCCTTCGCATTCGCGTTTTCGACCGAGGTGGCCGTGATCGTCGCTTCGCCCTCGCTCACGGCGGTAACGACGCCGCTGGCGTCTACGGCCGCGACCGACGGATCGCCCGACGTCCAGGTCAAGCCCTTATTCGCCGCATCGACCGGATCGAAGGATACGGCGAGCTGCTTCGTCTCTCCGGCGGTGATGCGCACCGGATTTTCCGTCGGGATCACGCCGGACACGTCGGTCGTCGACGCCTTGAACTGGATGTCGTCGAACATCATGTTCGTCACGTTGTTGACGTAGAAGCCGACCTTGCCGGTCGCGTTGTGCCCCGGATCCGAGCCCTTCATCCGGAAAGCGCCGTTCACGTAGACGCTGTAGTCCGAACCCTTGACGAGCGCCTTGATGTCGTACGTCGTATTCGGCAGCAGATCCTGGCCGGGCATTTTCACTTCCTTCAGCACCGCCCAGGCCGAGTTGTACAGGAGCCAGGACGACGTCCCGTCATCCCGCACCTTGTAGCCGATCCGCGTCGAGCCGCTGCCCGCCTGCTTGTCGAAGATGTACAGCGTCGCGTAGGCCGGCATGACCTCGGGCGTCTTGAGCTTAAAGGTCAACTCGTAGTCGGTAAAATCCTTGTTGATGAGCGTCGACGCGTTGTTCAGCAGCTTATACCACCGGTTGTCGTCGACCTTCACGATCGAACGGTTCGCGTCCTGCGGCCACAGGCCCGAGCCGTTCTCGAAGTCCGTTCGGTCCATGACGCCGTCGCCGGCCTCGACGTGCACCGCTGCGACGGTCGTGAGCGACGGATTAGCGGCCGAAGCGATCGTAATCGTCGTATCGCCGACCGACTGCCCGGTGACGCTGCCCGCCGCGTCAACCGTGGCGATCGACGGATCGGCGGACGCGAACGTAAGCGCCGGATTGCTGGCATTCCATGGCAGGACCGCTGTCTGCAGCTTCACCGATTTAAAGCGGTCGACCATGACGTCGTCGTTGTACACCGCGACGCCGGTCACCGGGAACGCGTGCGGTCCCGCGGTCGTTCCTGGCGTTCCTGACGTGCCGATGTCGCCGAACGGAATCTGCGGGAAGCCCGGAATCTGCGTGTAGGCCGGGGCGTTGGCCGCAAGCGTCAGGTCCCCGCCCGCCAGGTTGACGAAGCCGGGATCGGTCGTCGTCACCCAGTTGTTCGCGTACTGGACCAGGTTGAACTTGTCGTAAGCCCCGTACACGTTGGTCGTCACGCTCCGGGTTACCGTCGGATTGTAGACGATATTGCCCTGGAACGTATTGGAATCCGGGTAGTAGCGGTTCTCGTCGAAGAAGGTCGCGAGCTCCGGATACTTGGTCAGGTACGGCGTGCCGACGAAGTCGTTGTTCGCTTCGAACAGCGCCTGCCACTTCGGCATGTAGTTCTTCGGGATCTGGTCGTCCGGCTCGTCGCCGAGGAACAGGTCCGCGTAGTCGTACGGCACCTTCGCGTCGACGAAGATGTTGTTGCGCGATAAAATGTACGAACCTCCGTTGTTCTTGATGGCGGAGTTGCCCATTTTATAGAAGATATTCTCCTCGATCTTGAGCCCCATCGTGAAGTTGTCGGGGTAGATGCCCTCCACGCCGGCCTTGCTCATCCCGATGTCGTGGAAGTAGTTGCGCCGGATGACGGTGCCCCGCTGCTGCGGCGTCTCGCCCGCGTTCATGTAGATCGCGCCGAGATCCGAGAAGCTTTTGCAAACGTCGTAGATGTCGTTGTACTCGATCAGATGGTCGTTGCCGAAGACGAGCACGCCCGGATGGGGCGCGTCGTGCAGCTCGTTGTGCGACATCCGGTTGCCGACGCCCGACAGGATCACCCCGGGATTGTACGCCTTGTGATAGTAGGCGAAGTCGTGGATATGCGAGTTCTCGACGTAATTGTTGCCCGGCGCGAGCGTCGTCTTGTTGCCGCCGCTGAGCGTGACCGCGGTGCCGCCGATATGGTGGATATGCGAGCCTACCACGCCGAGGTCGGTGCCCGGCGCGCCGTCGAAGATATTGTAGAAAAACCGGCTCTGCGTATTGATCAGCACGCCGCTGTTCGTGAAGTTGCGGATCTCGCTGTTCACGATGCGCACGTGGCTGCCGCCGACGATGACGGCCGCCGAATCGCGCCCGTTTTCGAGGATGAGCTCCTTGAAATCGATGTACGAGGCGTCGATCGAATTGATCATCGGCGTCTTCAGCATCGTCACCGTGATCTCGGGATTCGCGGTCTTGAACTCGGCGTTCGGCAAATAGTAAAGCTTGCCGGCGCCCCTGTCGATGTAGTACTCGCCCGGCATATCGATCTCCTCGAGCAGGTTTTGCGCGAAGTGGAAGTCCGGGTACCAGTTCTTGAACAGGCCGCTCATCTCGCCGTAGCGCAGGGTGATCGTCTTGTTCGCGGTGTCGATCGCGGCGATCTTGTTGTACGACCATTCCCAGCTATAGCCGAAAATGCCGTCCAGCCAAATATCGTCGGCCTGCGTCCAATATTGCGGCCGGTCGTACGTATACGTGAACGTGCCGCCGCGCGTCTGCAGATCCGCGTCCTTGCGCGTCGGGCCCGGGTCGAGGATGTCGCCCATCTGGACCGTGCCCTCGTTCGGCCAGCGGGCGAGCGTCATGCCCTGGCCGTTCACGTACAGCTCCATCGGCGGCACCTGGCTCAGGTCGTTGGCCAGATAGTAGCCGTGACGGCTCATCGCGCCGTAGTCGGTGATGCCGAGCGCGGCGAGATCGATCTGCAGCACCTTCGATCTCGCATCCTGGCTGATGATCCGGCTCAGCACGGCGTTGTCGGTCACCGGCGCGAATCCGCTCTTCGGGATATCTCGGCCGCCGGAGAGACGGACCGTCTCTCCGGGATACGCCATGTACGTGATCGTCTTGCCGGCTTCGCCCGAGTCGTCCGCGCCGAGCTCGAAGCTCGACGTCCGCTCGTACAGCCCTTCTCTCAAATAAACGGTGACGCCGCCGTCCGGCAGGCCGCCATTCTCCTTCATGCCGCGGATGGCGTCGCGCGCCTTCTCCAGCGTCTTGAAGGGCGCGGCGATCGTGCCGGCGTTGGCGTCGCTGCCGTTCGTCGCGACGTACAGAACGGCACCGGCTTCGGGCGCCTCGTCGGTCGCAGCGGATACTTGCATCATCGGAAAAGCGCAGAACAATACCATCAAGCCTGCGAGCCAAGCCGTCATCCGTCTTTTCATGTGCATGCGTTTCCATCTCTCCTCAGCGTATGAGTCTGGAACACCGCGCCCGACTTCGGCGCCTTTCTGGTTGCCGCGGACCGCTTAAGCGATTATTTTTTTGAGACCCGATGTCTTCAGGTATTCCTCGAATTGCTTGGTTACCTCTGCGACGTACTTTTCCTCGCCGGCTTCCTTCAGCTTCTCGTACAGGCCCGGCCACGTCTTGTCGAAGTCGAGCGTGCCGGTCTGGATGCCTTTCTTGTACTCGCCCCATACCGCGTTCAGGTTGGCGATCTCGGTGACGACGGGCTCGGAGTTGAACTTGAAGCCGCCGACGGGGTTCAGCTCGGCCGTTTCGTTGATCTTCTTCGTTTGCTCCCATACGTCCTTCGGCTGGCCTTCCTTCAGGTAGCTGTTGAACACGTTGCCGAAAATGAAGTCCATGTTCGGACGGTACTTGGAATCCGCCGTCGGCGTGATGAAGCCCTCGGCGCTCTTCGTATAGTGCTCGCCCTCGATGCCGTTGCTGATCAGGTTGTAGAGCTCGGCGTCGCTGTTCATCAGGTTGATGAGCATCATCGCGCGCTCCGGATTTTTGGACGTGCGGCTGATCGACAGGTTCGTCGTCGCGGAGTAGCCGTTCGTGAACCAGTCGCTGATCGGCACGATGACGACGTCGTTGCCGCCGTTGCGTCCTTTGACTTCGGCTTCGACGCCCGGCTTCAGAACGTTCTGGAAGTCGACCGCGATCTGGCCTTTCGCCCCGTAGTCGGTCATCTTGGCGGTCGCCGCGTCTTTGTAAATGTAGCCGGCTTTGTACCACTTGCTCGCCAGCCTGAACGTATTCAGCTCTTCCTCCGGATAGCGGTACAGCTTGTAGGTCGGGTCGCCCGACTTGATGAAGAAGTGATCGTCGAGCCCCGGCACGCCCCAGTACGTCGCGTCGTGCAGCACGGTGTTGTAGTAGCCGTTAAACGGAATGATGTCCGGCTCGCCTTGCTTGATTTTCTCGAGGAACGGCTCGATGTCTTCCATTTTCTTGATGGAGGCGGTGTCGAGCTGGTATTTGTCCGCGAAGCGCTTTTGAATGATGAAACCGTATCGCGAGCCGTTGATTTGCTGGTTGGCGACGCCGTAGATCTTGCCGTCGACCGTGAGGCCGTCCCACATGTACTGCGGCATGTCGGCCTTCAGCGCAGGCGCGTATTGCTCGATGAGATCGTCGAGCGGCTGCAGCGCGCCCTTGCGAACGAGCTCCTCCGGCTTGATCAGGTAGCCGGTCCACATGATGTCGAACGTCTCGCTGGCGGCCAGCACGGTGTTCATCTTTTGCACGTAGTCGCCCAATGCAACCGGTTTCAGTTTGACGGTCGCGTTAATCTTCTCTTTGACGATCTTGTTGACCGCGTCTTCGACCTTCTGCTGGTCCGGCTGCATCTGGTTCAGCGGATAGTACCACGTCAACTCGACCGGCTTGAGCTCGGAACCGCTCGATGCCGTCGCCGACGCGCTGGACGCCGCCGGGGACGAACCGCTCGCGCTAGGCGAAGCGGCGTTATTGCCCCCGTTATTGTTGTTGCCGCAAGCCGCCAGCGCGGTTGCGGTCAGCAGCGCGATCGCCGCCGTGGAGCCGATTTTTCTTTTCAGCATTCCTGTGACCTCCTAGTGTTTTGCTCTGATTCGAATATGTTAACCCTTGAGGGAGCCAACCGTAAGTCCTTTGACGAAAAAACGCTGGAAAAACGGGAACACGATGAGCATCGGCCCGCCCGCCAGAACGGCGATCGCCATCCGCGCGGAATTGTTCGGGAAGTGCGACAGATCGATGCCCAGCTGCTGGGCGAAGTCCGAGTTGGCCGTAATGAATTCGATGCTGTTCAGCGTCCGCACCAGCAAGAGCTGCAGCGGCACCTTGTTCGGATCGTCGATGTACAGCATGGCGTTGAACCATTCGTTCCAGTAGGCGAATGCGATCAAGAGGCCCATCGTCGCCAGGGCCGGCGTCGACAGCGGCAGGATGATGCGGAAGAAAATCTTGAACTCCCGCGCCCCGTCGATCTTGGCCGACTCGATCACCTCGAACGGCAGCTTCGACAGGAATCCTTTCATCACCATGATGTTGAACGGCGACAGCAGAACGGGCAGGATGAGCGCCAGCAGACTGTCCTTCAGGTGCAAATACTGCGTAACCAAAATGTAAGAAGGAACGAGTCCTCCGCTGAACAGCATCGTGAAAAAAACGTAGAACGTGGTCATTCGGTTGTACCTGTAGTCCGGACGGGAGACGACGTAGGCGGTCATCGCGGTAATGAGCAGGCTGACGATGGTGCCGACGACCGTCACGATCAGCGTCACCTCGTAAGCCCGGAACAGAATGACCGGGGAGTCTAGCATGTAGCGGTAGGCGTTCAAGCTGAAGTCGCTCGGCCAAAATTGGTAGCCGTGCTGCGTCAGCGCCTGTTCGTCCGTTAGTGAAACGGCGACGACGAGCAGGAACGGCAGGATCATCAGGATGGAGAGGACGACGAAAAACAGGTGGATCAACGTGCGCGGGATCGGTCTTGCTTGCTGCATCTGCGATTCCTCCTTACCACATCGAGTGATCCGGGTTGATTTTGCGTACGATGCCGTTCGCGACGAGCACCAGGATGAAGCCGACGACCGATTGATAGAAGCCTACCGCGGCGGACATGCTCACGTTCCCGACCTCGCGAAGCGCCCGGTATACGTAGGTGTCGATGACGTCCGTGGAGGAGAACAGGAAACCCGAGTTGTTCGGAATGAAGTAGTGAAGGCCGAAGTCGCCGCGGAACATGCCGCCGATCGAGAGAATGAGCATGATGATGATGAGCGGCGTCAGCAGCGGTACGGTAATTTTCAGCGCCATCTGCGCCTTGGTCGCGCCGTCGATCCGGGCGGCCTCGTAATAATCCCCGCTGATGCCCATGATGCCCGCGAAGTAGATGAGCGTCGTGAAGCCGATCGCCTTCCACAGATGTACGACGATGAGGATGACAGGCCAAGGGCCTGAATCCTGATACCAGCTGACCGGCTCCATGCCCAGCGATATCAGCAAGCGGTTGATGAAGCCGTCCGAATGATTCAGGAACGCGTAGGCGATGTAGCCCACGAGCACCCAGGACAAGAAGTGGGGCAGGAACAGCGCCGTCTGGTAAAATTTCGTATACTTCGCCTTCAGCTCGTTCATCAGCACCGCCAGGAACAAAGCGCCGAGCGTCGTGATCAACATGTAGCCGGCGTTGTACAGCACGGTGTTGCGCGTGATTCGCCAGGCGGTGTCCGTCGTGAACAGGAATCGGAAGTTGTCCAGGCCGACCCATTTGCTCCCGAACATCCCGAGATCGTAACGATAATTTTTGAAGGCGATGATGAGTCCGATCATCGGCAGGTACGCGAAGATCAATTTGTACAGAAGCCCGGGCAGCGACAGCAGGAACAGCTCCCGGTTGTTTTTGAAGTGCTTGAGCTCTCTTCGCATAAACGATTGGCGCTTCGGCTTGTTGGCGGTGCCGGCCGGCGGCGACGATTGCGCTTCGGCTAATGCGCTTGTGCGGCTCTGGTCGCTCAAGGCGACCGATGCTTTGTTCGGCATGACGAATGCTCCTTCCCTTGCTTCCCCTTGCTGCCATGTTGCTCCGGCTTGCAGGTCTAACGATAGCGCAGGGAGCTTCGGAGACGGTACTGTACATATGCAGGATTCCTGTAAACGCCGGCTGTACGTATGCCAGAATGCTGTAACGGCGCGGCTTGCGGGCTGTACAGGCGCTGTACAGTGAAGTGCAGGTGCAGTGCAGGTGCAGTGAAGTGCAGGTGTAGTGCAGGTCCGGAGTTGCGGCCGGGTTCACGACAAACAAGCCAGTCGGATGTTAAGGCCGACCGGCGCGTCAAAAGAAGTCTCCATCGGCACCTCTTCGCACAGATGACCACCCCGCGCGTCGCAGTAACGTCCGTAAACGCTACTTGCTCTCTAACCCGCTGTTCTCACGGAAGTAACGTCCGTGAACGTCACTTCGATCCGCCAATCTTCTGTTGTCCCGGAAGTAACGCCAGTGAACGTCACTTCAAGTCGCCAACCGTCCGTTGTCCCGGAAGTAACGTCCGTGAGCGCTACATCGACCCGCCACCCCGCCACCCTGGCAAGCTTGACTCAGTAGATTTGCGCAGCAAAAAGCCCGTACCGGGTTACCGGACGGGCATGCTCACGAAGGCTTACGTATTGCGTTCGATGGCGGACTTGAGCCTGTATTCTTTGGGCGTGACGCTGTACCTGCGCTTGAACAAGCGGTAAAAGTAACTCTCGTTGCCGAACCCGACCCGCTCCATGATCTCCGATACCGTCAGGTCCTGCTGCTCGAGCAGCATTCTCGCCTGCGCGAGCCGCGCGCTGTTGATCCGGTCGACGACCGTCTCCCCCGCCTGCGCCTTGTACACCTGGCCAAGATAAACCGGGTTCATCTTGAGCATGTCGGCGATCTTCTGGACGTTCAGGTCCGGGTCGGCGAAGTGCTTGTCGACGATCTCCGCGATCGTGTCGGCGAGCAGCCGGCTCTTGTCCTCCTTGCCGCTCTGCCGCTGCTCGAACATCTCCCGCGCCGCGGCGAGCAACACTTCTCTCGCTTCGTCCAGCGTCTCGGTGCCGACCAGGCGCCGGTTGACCGCGTGAAGGTCGACGGATACCGGATTCAGGTTGAATTGGTTCATCTCGCCGAGCGTGTTGCTGATCGTCATCCCCATCTGCAGGAGCGCCGAAAACATATTTTCGAAGCTGAACGCGCCGATCGCCCGCTGCCAGCTCTCGATCGCTTCGGTCGTCTGCGCCAGGTTCCCGCTCTTGAGCCCCTCGATCAGCTGCTTGTCCAGCTCGCCGGGAATCCGGAACTGCTCGTTGCGCTCGTTGGCTTCGATATCCTCCGGCTCGATGACCGCGCCGTGTCCACGGCTCATCCGGTAATCGGACTGGCGCAGCGTCAAGGCATAGTGTCGCGAGATGTCCCGATAATGATCGAAGGTTCGGCTCAAAGCGACGGTGAACGAAACGCGGTAGTACGACAGGATCGTCCCTTGCAGCTCGCGGAACCGCTCGCCCAGCGCCTCCAGGCCTCCTTCGCCTTTGCCGCTGACGATAAATACGAGATGGCCGTCCTTGATATCCGCGTATTCGCACCCGTAGTCGAGGCGAAGCAGCTCTTCGCCGATATTCGCGATGGCAAAGGTAAAGAGAGATTCGGAGCCTTCGCCCGATGCCGCGACGAGCGTCTCCCGCCTGTCGAGGCGGACGACCGCGAGCCTAAGCGCGCCGGACGCCGCGACGTCGATGCCGTATTGCTCCCGGTTCTGCCTGAACTCGGCTTCGGATACGGCATCGCTTCCGCCGAGCAAGCTTCGCAGATGGTACACCTTCGCGATGTTGCGTTTGGACGCCTCGTCCCGTTCCAACCCCTTCAGCTTGTCGACCATGCCCATGTAGTTGGCGGCGATCAGCGTCAGCTCGTCCTCGGCCTGCGGATGTCCGCGCGGGTCTTCGGGTATAAGGCTGAGCAGGCGTCCGACCGGACGATACAGCCGCAGGGAGAAGAACACCGACAGCAGCACGGCGAACAGGACGACCGACAGCATGACCCCGATCTCCGTCCACTTCATCCGGTTCACGTTCCCCAGTACCGAATCGTAGTCGCGCAGGCTCAGGATGCGCCAGTTGTTCATCCCTTTTCCGAGATAGGCGACCTTGTACTTCTTCCCTGCATGCCGGTAGACGAAGTCTTCGAGCGTGCTGGACGACGCCGCGATCCGCGGCATCACCTTGTCCTTGAGCGCCAGCTGGGCCGCGGACAGCGGCTCGCTCGACATGAGGACATTGCCGTCCCCGTCGGTCACGAGGAGCAGATCCTTCTCCCGGTCCGCCAGCTTGTTCAGCGCCTTCACGTTGTCCAGCAGCCAGTCGGGCTTCACGGTCAGGATCAGCACGCTGCCGTTGACCGAGCCGAGCGAGGGACCGTCGTACAAAAAGCACGCGAAAACGTCGATCCCGCTGCCGCCGCCGTCCAGATCGAGCGGCATCAGCTGCAGCTTCGGAACGTCCGGATGCTGCTGCAGGTAGCCGCCCAAAACCTCGTACAGCCGGCTGTTGTCCATCCCGTGATTAAGCGAAGAGAAAAAGCGCTTCTGGCTCGGGTTGTAAAACGCCACGGCATGCAAATAGGGCGACTCGGCGACCGTGCGGTCGAGCCGGTCGATCTTCAGGATGCTCTGCCGGTAATCGGCCCCCCGCCTTCAGCGCGATCAGCTCGTCGTCGTTGAACAGGGAGACGGCCATGTCCTTGACGATGCCGTTCATGTTCTCGATATTGTAGTTGATCTGCGTGAGCAGCTTGCGGTCGGCGTCGTTCTGCAGGCTGAGCACCTTGCCGCGGGCGTTGACGTTGAGCAAATAGGCGGTCACCGCGAGGGTGACGACGACGAGCATGAAGCTGAGGAGAATTCGCTGCAGGAACTTGCGGGTGCGGAGCGTTCGGAACACGTTCATAAGACTTCTCTCCCGAGTTGCATTCGTGCACTAACTATAATCGCTCTTTCTTTTTGTTGTCAACGGATGGCAAAAAAGAGAGCGTACGGACGCTGCAAGCGCCCGCCGCTCCCGTTCACCTCTGTTCAATTGCGTCCGTAGTACAGCTTAAGGTTGGCGATATCGACCAGATACAGGATATCTACGCCGTTCGCGTTCCGCTCGACTGCCAGGCGCTGGATCGGAATTCCCGGAGCAAGCGACGCCTGGCTCCAGCCCGTGCCCGATTCAGCGGCCATGAAGGCGCGATCCGTCCCTGCGGCCGTTGCGTAGTAGACGCGCGATTGCGCGCCCGTCCAGGTGACGTCGATGGCGGCCGTCGTTTCGGAAGCGTCGTAGACGGTCTGCAGATTCCAGCCCGTCGCGCCGCGGGTCGCCTGTTTGACCGAGAACGTCGTGCTTCCCTCTTCGCGGTAACGATAAGCGATGACCGGCTTGTTCGCCGAATCCACGGTCAGCTTGGCGCTCTGCACGCCGGGGCCGCCCGGATCGCTGCCGCTCTGCACGTAAGCCTCGGTCGGCGCCATCGGCTGCACGATGTCGGCTGTCGTCAGCGATACGGGTACCGATACGGGCGTGCCGTCCGCTTTGGAGAACGCGTTCGTGGACGGACTGTATTTAAGGTACGACAGCTGATGGCGCAGCGGGCTGGCCGCGAAGTACGCCCATTCGAACAAAATATGCAGGTCGCCGTTCGCGTCAAACGCCAGGTCGTCCGGGTACACCGAGCGATTAAGCGTTGAGGCGATAACCGCGATCTGACTCCACGTCGAAGCCGCGTTGTCCCAGCGCAGCAGCACGCCGTTGCGCTTGCCGGCTGCGTCCTGGCTGGACCGGACGAGCAAGTACAGGTCGCCGTTCGGCGCCGTCGTCACTACCGGGTATGTGACCTTCATCGTCTGGTCCGGCATGTCGGCCGCGTGGTTTTGCGGCGCGCCGCCGACCGTATCCGACCGGAAGTAATGCCAGGCCGAGTCGTGCATGGAGGCGAACACGTGGAAGCGACCGCTGCCGTCCCGCGCGATCGACGGCTGGTTGTGGCCGTTGTCGTCCACGTACTCGGCCACCTTGGCGCCGTCCATGACGGGGATGTTCGACCAGGCTCCCGCACCGTCGCGCCTGGCGATGTATACTTTGTGCGTGCCCGCGGTGCTGCCCGGCGCGTTGTAAGCCATGTAGGCATACTCCAGTCCGGTGCCGTAAGTCTCCAGCGGACTCCACCAGCCCGCCTGATTGCTCGAATCCATCGCGTACGGCACCTGTGTCAGCGTCGCAGCCGCGCTCCCCGTCCCCCGCGGGCAGCAGCGAGACCAGCGCAAGCCCCGCGATCCACGTTTTGAGCTGCTTTTTCCAATTCATCATTCACCTTCTCCTCTCTATCGCTTGGAATGAACCGCATCTTGCGGAGCGGCCGCTTCGGCAGCGGACGCCGGTGAAGCGTTTGCATGAACGGCCGCCGGAGTCCGGCGACAGGTTTATCGTATCATGCGGACCGCAGCGCGCGTCAGCAACAAAATGATGCAAGCGATAGAACAAATTGAGGAGATTCGAGGGCGAATAGAACAAAATTTTGAAGGAAGCAGGCAGTAGGGGCGAGCGCCGGGAGCCATGAGGATCGGAAGCGTGCACGCAGATCGATAGTCGGCACTTGCAGCCGGAGCCGGGGGGCAATGTATGCACGTAGATCGATAGTTGGCACTTGATGCTGGAGTCGGGGGGCAATGTATGCACGTAGATCCATAGTTGGCACTTGCAG
The DNA here is from genome assembly GCF_029525575.1 of Cohnella rhizosphaerae. Classification (GTDB taxonomy): domain Bacteria; phylum Bacillota; class Bacilli; order Paenibacillales; family Paenibacillaceae; genus Cohnella; species Cohnella rhizosphaerae. The sequence goes on along the minus strand of NZ_JAPDIA010000003.1, from coordinate 2,415,012 downwards.
CCGGAGCCGGGGGGCAATGTATGCACGCAGATCGATAGTTGGCACTTGAAGCCGGAGCCGGGGGGCAATGTATGCACGTAGATCGATAGTTGGCACTTGAAGCCGGAGCCGGGGGGCAATGTATGCACGCAGATCGATAGTTGGCGCTAAATGCGGGTTAGCGGGCCCTGGACCGGCTGCCAGGTCCCGTTCCGGGCGCCAGCAGCCTTGCCGAAGCCACGCGCCCGAAGGCGCGCGCCCTGCTTTATGCGAACTTGTACGTCCAGAAGCGCTCGGTGCCGAATCGCTCCTGCACCTCGCGGTTTTTGTGCGGGTTTTTCTCGAACAGCTGCGGGACGTAAAACTGCGAGCGATGCGACAAAACGGATGCGATCTTCTGCTTCAGAAATTCGCTCACGTCCACGATGACGTCGGGAGCGCCGATCGACTCCTGGTGATTGTGCGAAAAGGCGAGGCAGTGCACGGGCGGACGGGCGGACGGATCCAGCTTGCCGATCGTGCGGACGACCGCCGCGCCGGTCGCGTCGTGATCCGGATGGACCGCGAAGCCCGGGAAAAAGGTGATGACGAGCGTCGGATCGAGCTCCGCCAGCAATTCTCCGATCTTCAGATCCAGCAGGTCCTGGTCCTCGAATTCGAGCGTCTTGTCGTGAAAGCCGAGCAGCCGAAGATCCTGAATGCCGATGGCCTTGCAGGACTGCTCGAGCTCGCCCTTGCGGATCTGAGGAAGCGTGATCCGGTTCGCGAACGGCGGATTGCCCATATTGCGCGCCCTTTCGCCCAGCGTCAGACAAGCATAGGTAACCTGGGCGCCCGCCGCGATACGCTTGGCCAGCGTGCCCGAGATGCCGAAGCATTCGTCGTCCGGATGCGGCAGCACGACTAGTATACGTTGTTCCATGAATCTCTTCCTTTCCCGATCGTTAGATTAAAAGGGCTCGCGGCTAAGCTGCAGGGCGACGACGAGCTTGCCCGAGCTGTCGTGTCCGGCCATGATCAGGCGCTCCGCGTCGGTCTCGTCGTAATGCGTCAGTCCCTCTGCGTAAATCCAGCCCTTTTCCATTTTCAAGCCGACTCTGTACGGTCCGTTGCCCGAGATCGAACCGATGCCGAAGCGTATCAGGGCGTTCGTGATGAAGTTTGCCGCCGGATGCTTGGTGCTATCGTTGTGGGCCGCGTAAGCGCCCGTCGTCAATTCCAGGTGTATGTACAGGTCCTGATTCTTGAGCGAATCGATCCTGTTCTGTATTTCCACGGTTTGAATCGGTAGCATGTCTGCGCCTCCTCCGCTATTTATGATTCAATATACCACAGTCAAACAAACGGCGCATGCGCGCGGTCCAGATCGCGGCCGATATGATCGAGAACGAGGTGTACCATCCATACAACGTAGAAGAACAAGTCGAACACAACCTGCAAAAAGCCGACAACGCGCTGTCGCTGATCAAGGAATAGCGCAAGCCGGGCGCCTTCGGCGGCTTTTTTTTATGGCCGAAGATATGCTACGGTATAGGTAAAGCCATGCGAAGACGGAATTCGGAAAGGAAATGTACGCGCATGAAAGTAGGAATCCTGGATCAAGCTCCCATCGTGAAAGGCGGCAACGCGCCCCAGGCGCTGCGCAACGCCGAGGAAATCGCCGTCCTCGCGGACGAGCTCGGCTATCATCGGATGTGGATGGCGGAGCATCACAACACACGCAACTTCGCGAGCACGGCGCCGGAGATCACCGCCGCGCGGCTCGCCGCGCTGACGAAGCGCATCCGCATCGGCACCGGCGGCGTCATGATGATGCACTATTCGCCGCTCAAGCTGGCCGAAGTGTTCAAGACGCTCAGCGCCTTTTCCCCGGGGCGCATCGACTTCGGCGCCGGCCGCGCGCCGGGCGGCGACCACTACTCGACGCGCGCGCTCGCCGAAGGTCGCGCGCATCTGCCCGGCGACTTGTACGACAAGCTGCACACGACGATGCAGCTTATCGCCGACCGCGCGCCGAAGGACCCGCTGTACGAGGGTCTGCTGGCCTCGCCTTACGAGGTGCCGCTGCCGGAAGCATGGCTGCTCGGCTCCACCGGCAACAGCGCCGTCCGCGCGGGTCGTCTCGGCGTCGGCTACTCGTTTGCGCAGTTTTTCAACGGACAGATGACGCGGGAGATATTCGACGCCTACCGGGATAACTTCGAGCCGTCGTATTTCATGCCCAAGCCGATCATCCTCGTCACTTACTCGGCTACGGTCGCCGAAACCCGGGAGGAAGCCGAGTACATCGCGAAGCCGGCCGACCTGATGCGCCTGTCGCTCATGCGGGGCTCCCTGCAGCAGATCATGACGCCGGAGGAGGCGCGGGATTATCCGCTGACCGAGACCGACCTTGCCGTCATCCGCGAGAACCGCAAGCTTCATCTCGTCGGTACGCCCGCCGAGGTCGCCGACCAGCTCCGCCGGGACCGGGAGCTGTACGGGTTCGACGAAGTGATGATCAACAGCATTCCGCACGGCATGGATGCGCGCCTCAATGTGTTCCGCTTGCTCGCGCGGGAACTGCTGTAATAGGAATGGGTCTGAGGTGGGCTGGGGGGGGAACCTGTATGCGGGACGTGAAGAACTTTCTCTGCCGGCGCCCTCCCTCCGCCAAGTGTCGATTTAAGTCGACACATTCAGACCTGCGGAGCCAAATACAATCCAAGCGTTGATCTAAGTCGACATGATCGCGTACGGAATTAAGCCTGTCCCGCATACGCTCCAAAACAGGCAGCGGCTGTGCTGCGTCCCTTGTTGCGCCTTCGCCCACATTTTCGGCGGATCCAGCTGAGGCTAACAGATTTTATACGGCCCTCTTTGTATACCCTATCGATAGCCGAGGCCATGTAGCCGTTTGAGATAGCCCCTGCGAATTCGCGCCCGATCTTCCGTCGTCGTGCAGACGATCCCGCACCTCGCGCCGACCCAACAATAAAAAACCGTCCGATTAGATCGCCCGGGCGGCCCAATGATGGCGACGATACGCTGGCCAATTGTAACGGCTGTCGGATGAGCCACCTCGTACCGGCGGTTTCGAAGATTGACGGGTATAAAAACCTGCAACTTTACATGTATTTTCTGTCGACGCGCGATACTTGATGCAATACCTGCAAATATGCAGGCAAAATTAAAGCGCAAGCCGGAAATTCGGCTGACGGCGTAAAATTACTGCGTTTTCGCATCTATTCTTTACAAAAGGGCAGATACCGGCGGAAATAGATGTATATTTGCAGGCATTGCGGCAAAAGGATCGACAGGCGTTCCGCGCGATACCAGTTTCGACTATCCGTCATAGCGCGCTTCATTGTACGCCAATGGCCGCCCTATGGTGATCCTCAAAAAAAGCCGCCCCATCCCCCCGTGAATCTCGCGGCGGACCGGAACGGCTCTGGCAGCTTGCCCTTACGCTCTCTTCTTGCGCGTCATGACGTCGAAGATGACGGCCGCGGCCAGGACGCCGCCGCGAATCATGTACTGGTACGAGATGCCGACGCCGAGCAGGTTCATGCCGCTGGTGAGCGAGGCCATGACGATGGCGCCGATGATGGAGCCGGTTACTTTGCCGACGCCGCCCGCTGCGGATACGCCGCCGACGTATGCGGCCGCGATCGCGTCGAGTTCGAACAGCGTGCCCGCCGTCGTCGTCGCCGATTGGAGACGGGCCGTGTACAAGATGCCGGACAGCGCGGACAGCATGCCCATCGAACCGAAGACAATGTAGGTGATTTTTTTGACGCTGATGCCGCTCAGGTGCGCAGCCTCGGGATTGCTGCCGACCGCGTAGATATGTCGGCCGAGCACCGTCTTGGTCGTCAGGAAGTGATAGATCACGACGACGGCCAGCATGATGACGACGGTCCAGGAGAAGCCGTTGTAGCCGGCGATGATCCAGGTGATATAAGCGATGATGGCCGATACGAATACGAGCTTGACCGCGAAGATGCCGCCCGAGACGACCTCGAATTCGTACTTCAGCTTGTTGCGGCGGTTCGCGAATTCAAAGTAAATATACAGCGCGATGACTACGAGTCCGAGAATGAGCGAGAGCACGCTGAGGCCGCCGACTTCGCCCAGGGACGGGATAAATCCGTTGCCAAGCGCGTTGAAATGCTCGTTTTTGACGATGATCGTCCCCGTCTTTTCCGTGACTAGGAGCAGCGCGCCGCGGAAGATGAGCATCGCCGCGAGCGACGAGACGAACGCCGGTATGCCGATCGATGCGACCAGCACGCCGTTGAACATGCCGATGACGATGCCCAGCACGAGGATGACGGGAATCGTGATGTAGACCGGCACGCCCCAGTCCGACAGCATGATCGCGGCGATCGCGCCCATGAAGCCGGCGGCGAAGCCGACCGACAAGTCGATGTGCCGGATCACGATGACGAGCGTCATGCCGACGGCCAGCACGGCGGTGTAGCCGGTCATGTCGAGCAGATTGCTGATGTTGCGCGACGACATGAACAGGCCGTCGGTCATGATCGAAAAGGTCAGCATGATGACGAACAGGGCGATGTACATGCCGTACTCGCGAATGTTCACCTTGAGCAGCGATTTGGCTTCATTATAAAAATTCATCGACGATACCTCCTATTGCGTGGCGAGCTCCATGATTTTTTCCTGGCTGGCCTGTTCGATCGGCAGTTCGCCCTTGATCTTGCCTTCGGCCATGACGTAGACGCGGTCGCTCATGCCGAGCACCTCCCCCGAGCTCCGACGAGATCATGATGATGCTCATCCCTTCGGCGATCAGCTTGTTCATGATCGTGTAGATTTCGAACTTCGCGCCGACGTCGATGCCGCGGGTCGGCTCGTCGAGAATGAGCAGCTTCGGACCGACGAACAGCCATTTGCCGAGCGATACCTTCTGCTGGTTGCCTCCGCTTAAGTTGCCGACGATCTGCTCGACGGACGGCGCCTTCACGTTCATCGATTTTTTTGTATTCGCTCGCGACCTTGACCTCTTCGTTCTGATTGATGATGCCGCCTCTGGCGATGCCGTGCAGATTGGCGGCCGTGACGTTGCTCTTGATGTCCTGGAGGAGAAACAGGCCGTCTCCCTTGCGGTCTTCCGTGACATAGGCGATGCCCGCTTCGATCGCGTCGCTCGTATGCTTGAACGAACGGCGCTTGCCCTCCACGAGCAGCTCGCCTTGCAGTTTATAGGACTTCGGATTGCCGAAGATGCTGAGCGCCAGCTCCGTCCGCCCCGAGCCCATCAAGCCGGCGATACCGACGATTTCTCCTTTTTTTAACGTGCACATTGGCGTTCTTGACGACGTTTCTGCCCGAAGGCGCGTCGTAGGCGGTCCAATCGCGGACCTCGAGGATCGTGTCGCCGAACTTCTTGTTCGCGCGCTTCGGATAGATATCCTCGATCTCCCTTCCGACCATGTTTTTAATGATGACGCCTTCCGTAATCTCGCCCTTGGCGCCGTCGAGCGTGCAGATCGTGCGCCCGTCGCGCAGTACCGTCGCCTTGTCGGCGATCGAGATGACTTCCTTGAGCTTGTGGGAAATCATAATGCAGGTAATGCCCTGATCCTTCAGTTCGCGAAGCAGTTCGAGCAGGTTCTCGCTGTCGTTCTCGTTGAGCGCGGCCGTCGGCTCGTCCAGGATGAGCAGCTTCACTTCTTTGCTGAGCGCCTTGGCGATCTCGACGAGCTGCTGCTTGCCGACGCCCAGGTCCTTGATCGGAGTCTCGGGATTGACATTTAGCTTTACTTTTTTTGAGCATGCGCTTGGCTTCGACGATCGTGCGGTTCCAGTCGACGACTGCGCCTCGCTTCACTTCGTTGCCGGCAAAAATGTTCTCGTAAACGGTAAGATCCGGGAATAGCGCAAGCTCCTGATAAATGATGGCGATGCCGGTCTTGACGCTGTCGCTGATCTTGGAGAACGCCTGTACCCGACCGTCGAACACGATGTCGCCCGAATACGTGCCATGCGGATACACGCCGCTCAGCACCTTCATCAGCGTGGACTTGCCCGCGCCGTTTTCCCCGATCAGGCAGTGGATCTCGCCCCGTTCGACCTTGAAGCTGACGTCGGTGAGCGCCTTGACGCCCGGGAATTCCTTCGTGATGTTGTTCATTTCTAAAATATAGTCGCTCATTCTCTTCACTCCTTAGGCGCAGCGACGTTCGGTAACGGCGGGAATCGCGATAGACGCATCTATCACGATCCCGCGCTTTAAGCTATAGGCCGGCCGGAATTACAGTCCCGTGAAGTCGCCCGCTTTGTAATAGTCCGAATCGATGAGTTCCTTCTTCACGTTGCCCTTGTCGACGACGATGACGTCCGTTTGCTTTGCCTTCACGTCCACCTTGCCGTTATTGTAGGAGCCGGTCGTCTCGGGCGTCTTGCCGTCGAGGATGGCGACCGCCATGCCCATCGCGTCCTTGACCAGCGTGCGGACGTCCTTGAATACCGTCATGGATTGCTTGCCGTCGATGACGTACTGGATGGAGGCCTTCTCGGCGTCCTGGCCGGTAACGACGTAGCTCGTGATCGCCTTGTCGGAGGCGAATACGTCGGCGATGGAGCGGGCCGTGCCGTCGTTCGGCGCCAGGATGGCGACGTCGCCCTTCATGTCGGCGGCCGCGGAGGTCAGGTGCGTTTGCGCCTTGTTCTTGGCTTCGTTGGCGTCCCAGTTCGTCGTGACTTGGCCGATGATCTTGCTCATTTGCTCGCGGGTCAGGTCCTTCGTATCCTTCAATGCGACCGCTTCGCTGGAGTTCGCGATCTTGAACGTGCCGTCCGCGATCTTCGGCTGAAGCGTCTGCCATGCGCCCTGGAAGAACAGGAACGCGTTGTTGTCGGTGGCGGCGCCGGCGTACAGGTAGAGCGGCTCGCCGCTGCCCTTGGCGTGGTCGACCAGGTATTGCGCTTGCGCAGCGCCGACAGCGACGCTGTCGAAGGTGACGTAGTAGTCGACCGCGTCCGTGTTGGTGATCAGACGGTCGTAGGAGATGACCTTGATGCCTTCCTTCTTGGCCGCTTCTACCGCCGCCGCCGCCGCGTCGCCGTCTTGCGGACAGATGATGAGGACTTGAATGCCTTTGTTGATCAGCGTCTCGACGTTTTCCTTTTCCTTGGCGGAGGAGCCTTGGCTGAACAGGATATCGGTCGTATATTTCGTGCCGGACAGCGCATCCTTAAAGCGTTGCTCGTCCTGTACCCATCTCGGTTCGTCCTTCGTCGGAAGCACGATGCCCACGCTCACCTTGCTGCTGCCGCCATCCTTGCCGCAAGCTGCGGCGACCGCCGCGAACAGCATGACGACCATCAGCAGCGCGATCGTTTTAAATCCTTTTTTCATTTCGTTGTATCCCCTTTCGAACTCGTCGGTTTTTCTGACAAGACAAATATAGCACCGGACAAGATGCGTGAAAGCGCTTATCGATAGCACTCTTTTGCGACCTTCTGCAAAAATTTAACCTGGTCGGGAACGGCAAAAAAACCGCACCTGAACGGTACGGTTTGCGTTGCTTGACGGCTTGGTCCGTGGTTTTACTGTGCCAATTGCGCAAGATCCGGCTGCAATCTGTTGCGCAGCGCGTACAGCATGATCCCCCCCCGACCAGGAACGCTACGGCATCCGCGATGACGAGCGACCAGACGACGCCGTGGAAGCCGTTCATTTGGTTGGCGATATAAAGGACGGGAATGAGCGTGATCCCTTGAATGACGGACATGACAAGAGCGGCGGTACCCTGCGCGGTCGCTTGGAAAATCCCCCGTGAACAGCGAGGTCATGCCCGTAATGAACAAGGATAGGAACGTCACGTGCAAAATGTAGCTGCCCATTTCGATCAACTGCGGGTCGTTCGTAAACCAGCCGATCAGGTGGTCGGATACGAGGTAGACGACGATGCCGAAGACGACGGCGAGCGCCAGGATCGTCTTGATCGTGAAGGAGATCGTATGCTTCATGCGCAGCTTGTCGGCCGTAAAAGAGAAGGCGATCAGCGGCACGACGCCCTCGCACAAGCCCATCAGAATAAACTCGGGAAATTGCAGCAAGCGAGACGAAATGCCGTAGCCCGCGATGGCTTGTTCGCCGTATTCGACGAGGTAATGGTTAAAGATCAGCGACATGGCCCCCAGGAATACGCTCATGACGAAGACGGGTACGCCGATCTTGAATACATTGCTCAGGATGTCCTTGGTTACCTTGAACCATTTAGCCGAGATGGTTAGAAACGAACTTTTATAGCCGATATGGAAGGCGAAAAATACGCACGCGACGAGGTTCGATACGACGGTGGCGGACGCGACGCCGATCACGCCCCAGTGGAGGACGAAGACCGCGAGCGCATCGAGCGCGATGTTCACGACGACGCTGAGCATCATGCCGACCATCGACGTGATGGCCGAGCCTTCCGACCGCACGATATTTTCCAGGGTGAAAAAAAGCACGACGAACGGCGAACCGATCAGCATAATCGTGACATAATCCTTCGTGAATCCGAACGAATCCGGCGTCGCCCCAAGCCCGTGCACGATCGGGTCGATCAAAGGCAGACCGACGGCCATCACGATAAGGCCGAGAGCTAAGCTGCTGTAAAAAGCGAATGAAGACAGATGCTTCACGTCGTCGTATTTTTTCTCTCCGAGCAATCGGGAGATGAACGCGCCGCTGCCGATGCCGATCAGATTGCCGAGCGCCATAATGATCGCGAACAACGGCAGCGTGAGCGCGAGCGCGGACAGCATGGCGGTACTGTCAAGCGTGCCAAGGAAAAAGGCGTTTAAGATCGAGTAGATCACGCTCATTGAAGTACCCAGCATCATCGGCACGGCGAAATGGGCTACGGCTTTGGCGATCGGCGCTTTTTCAAAATAGTGGAGGTTTGCAGATTCCATGGGAGTCACCGCTTTCTTGGGTTTGATCAGGCTTCGGTCTAAACGTAGACAGCCGTCTAAGTTTGCAGGCGCTCGTCTAACTTTTTGGGCAACCGTCTAACTCAGCAAGCACCAGTCTAACACCGTTAGATTGAACCTTACAGTGTTAGATGATATCATGGGTTTATGAACCTGTAAAGAACAATCTTACACTGTTAGACAAAAGGGCGGATACCGATGAAAAAGCAGCAGCCGCAAATATCGGAGGACAAGATTTTGGAAGCCTCGTGGGCGCTTCTGGAAGAGGAAGGCATCGAAAAGTTCAGCATGAGACGCTTGGCCGACCGGCTGGGAATCCAGGCGCCCTCGCTGTACTGGTACTTCAAGAGCAAGCTGGATCTCTATCAGCGCTTGGCCAGCCAAGTATCGCGAATCGTCCTGGAGGAGTATCGTTCGGAAGGGGACTGGAAGGCTCAGCTCGCTGGAATTGCGACGACGATACGTAACGTGCACCGCCGATACCCTTGCTCCACGCAGCTAATGATGCTGACGCTCCCGCACGAGCCGGACATCATTCGGCTTACCAACCGCATGCTGCGCTGCCTGGAAGCGACGCCGCTTGCGCAGGAGCAGAAAATACAGACGGTGCTTGCGCTCGTGAATTACGTTCATAACTTCGTGCTGGACGACTACCAGCATCAGCGCAACGTGGCCGCGATGATGAACGACCAGGGAGACTTTCAAAAAGGCGGGATGATTCGCCTGTTGGACGACATGAGCGAGGAGGATGCGGGACTGTTCCGGAGGCTGTTCAAAAGCGGCATGTTCGAGCTGATGGGGACCGACCGGTCGTTCGAATTCGGCTTGAACCTGATTCTGCTGGGGGTCGAGCAGGTGATCCTGGCGCAGGAAAAGTAGCGAAATGGTGCACGTGAGAATCAGGAATAGCTGCATTACAAAACGGTGCCGCAGGTGTCGCGCTTGCGTTAAAGATGCACATTTTTTGTGCATCTTGACGCTACCGCGAGGCGTTGTGTTTGCCCTAAAGATGCACATTTTTTGTGCATCTTGGCGCGGCAGTGGCCGCGAGGCGTTGTGTTTGGCCTAAAGATGCACATTTTTTGTGCATCTTGGCGCGGCAGTAGCCGCGAGGCGTTGTGTTTGCCCTAAAGATGCACATTTTTTGTGCATCTTGGCGCGGCAGTAGCCGCGAGGCGTTGTGTTTGGCCTAAAGATGCACATTTTTTGTGCATCTTGGCGCGGCAGTGGCCGCGAGGCGTCGTGTTCGCCCTAAAGATGCACATTTTTTGTGCATCTTGGCGCGGCAGTGGCCGCGATGCGTTATATTTGCCCTAAAGATGCACATTTTTTGTGCATCTTGGCGCGGCATAAATCGCACGGCGTCGCGCTTGCTCAAAAAAGAGGCTGGCGTTTGGGCCAGCCTCTTGCGGTTTTGGACTTAATGTTCCCCCCTGCTTCACGTTCTTGTACACTTCCTCCCGCGTGTGGAAGCCCTCCGCGATGATCGTCTCGTCGATGTTGGACTTGTCGACGGCGATCGGCGAGAGCAGCACGGACGGCACCTCGATCTTGCCGTTGTTGACCTTGCGGTCGGCGCGCGGGTCTTCTCCGCGGGCAAGCTTGAAGGCGAGCTCGGCGGCCTTCTCGGCGAGCAGCTTGATCGGCTTGTAGACGGTCATCGTCTGCGTCCCTTCGACGATCCGCTGCGCCGCCGCGAGATCCGCGTCCTGGCCCGCGATCGGAATGCGGCCCGCCAGCCCGCGCTCGGCCAGCGCCTGAACGACGCCGCCGGCCGTCGCGTCGTTGGCCGCGATGACCGCGTCGATGCGGCCTGCGTTCGCGTCGAGCGCCGCCCGCATGTTGGCCAGCGCGTTCGCCGGCAGCCAGTCCTTGCTCCACTGGTCGTATACGACGCGAATGTCGCCGCCGTCGATTTTCGGCTGGATGACGTTGAACACGCCCTGCTTGAACATATGCGCGTTGTTGTCCGTATCCGCTCCGCCGATATAGACGTACTTGCCCCGCGGCACCTGCTTCAGAATGGCCTGCGCCTGAAGCTCGCCGACCTTCTCGTTGTCGAACGAGACGTACAGGTCGATATCGGCGTTGTTGACCAGCCGGTCGTAGGCAAGCACCTTGATGCCCGAGGAGTGGGCGCGCTTGACGATCGCCGCCGTCGCCGCTGCGTTGTGGGGCACGATGACGAGAATATCGACGCCTTCGCCGATCATCGTCTCGGCCTGCGAGATCTGCTTGGCGTCGTCCCCGTTCGCCGCCGCGATGACGACCTCCGCGCCGAGCGCCTCCGCGGCCGCCTTGAACAGATCGCGGTCGCGCAGCCAGCGCTCCTCGAGCAGCGTGTCCATCGCGAAGCCGATCTTGATCGGCCCGCTATGGCGCGGAGACGCCAGTCCTCCTCCTCCGCCCTGCGTAGCCGATGCTTCAGGCGCATTGCCCGGTTGCCCGCCGCTGCCGCCGCCGTCGCAGCCTGCCGCCAAGCCTGCCAGCATAAGCCCGAGAGCCAGCATAAGCAGCGGATTCATCACTCGCTTGGCGCGTTTCCACGATTGCATCATGTTCACGGTCCCCTTTTGCCCAACAGCGTTTTGCGGTATTCCGTCGGCGAGACGTCGCACATTTTTTTAAACACCTTGCTGAAATAGTTCGGATCGTGATACCCGACCTCGAACGTGATCTCCTTCAAGCTGCGTCCGGGATCGCCCATCAGCTTCTTGGCCTTGTCGATGCGGCACTCGGTGAGGAAATCGATGTAATTGACGCCGAGCTGCTCCTTGAACAGCTTGCTGACGTAAAAAGGACTGAGTCCCACCCGCTTGCCGATCGCCTCCAGCGAGATATCCTCGTGGGAATGCTCGTAGACGTACTGCTTGATCTGCTGGATCGCATCCGGCCTGACCTGCTCCTGATGCGTCTCGAACGCCTGCCGCATCCGCGCGAGCAGCAGCGCGGTCTCGGCGCGCAGCTGCCGATAATCCCGGGCCTGCACCGCAAACAGCGGCGACTCCGTCTCCACGCCCATCTCGAGCAGCACGCGCGAAGCGAGCCAGAGCAGCTCCAGCGCCCGCTGCTGCCCGAGCAGCAGGTCTGCGCCCTCGCTCTCGCTCCGCCTCAACAGCTCCTGGACGTCCGCCTCGATCTGTTCCCATTGCCCAAGCCGGATGCGGTCGAAAAACTGGCGCTCCCACTGCTTCGCCGATATTCCATCCCGGGCCATGCCGAGTGCCGGCGTATCCGCGTAAAACCGGTATCTGACCGGCAGCGTCGGGTCGGAGGACGCGATAAGCGCTTCCTGGTAGGATTGCCGGATCTGGTCCAGCGAATCGCAGACGCCGCCGATGCCGACGAAAGAACCGCCGGATCCCGGCAGGCCCGCACCCGACAAGCCCGAGTCCGGCAGGTCCGCACCGGACGGTGCAACGCCGCGCATCCCGGCGTCCGCGACCGACAGCAGATCGCGCGCCAGGGCCAGCGCCTGCGAGCGGTACGAGCGCGCCGGATCCCGGAACGCGATGACCGGAATATGCCGCCCGTACATAGCGCCGACCCAACCGCCGCCGGCCTGTCTCGCTTTTTCCCGTATGGAGCCATGCAGCCCTTCAGCGCCCTGCGGCAGCAGCACGCACATCGCGAACGGCCCGCTCCTTGCGCCTTCGCCCAGCAGCCCGACCAGCTCGTCGAGGTGAACCTCGTGCACATGGTCGAACAGCAGCTGCGTGACGATATCGGCCTCGATGACGGGCAGCACCCTGCGCAGGGTATCCTCTTGCCGCTTGCTCGTCTCCGCCGTCCGCCGCTCCTCCTCGATCTGGCTTATCGCCTTGCCTACCGTCGCCACGATCTCGCTCGCCTTGCTCGGCTTGAGCAGGTAGTCCTTCACTCCGAGTTTGATGGCCGATCGCGCATATTCGAACGTGTCGTACGCCGTGACCATGATGAATTTGATGCCCGGCTGCGCCTGCGAGATGACCTCGATCGCCTCAAGGCCGTTCATGCCCGGCATTTTAATGTCCATCAGGATAAGGTCGGGCTGCAACGACGCGGCCATTTCAACGGCGACTTTTCCGTTTTTCGCCTGCGCGATGTCAAGCTCGGGGAAGCCTTTTCGCAGAATCGCCTGCAACCCGTCCCGTTCGATCTGCTCGTCGTCCACGATCAAAAGCCTAGTCATCGCTATCGAATCTCCTTATCTTCGGTATTTGCAGGACGACCGTCGTGCCCTCGGGCCCGCTCGCGATGTCCATGACGTCGTCGATGCCGTAAAACAGGCGGAGCCGTCTGACGACGTTGCTGAAGCCGATGCCGGTCGAATGCCCTTCCGCCTCCATGGGGCGCTCCTCGAGAATCTGTCTGACTTTGTCCTCCGACATGCCCGGTCCGTCGTCGGCGATCTCGATCCTCACCCGCTCCTCCCCGTCCGTTACCCTGAAGCGGAGCGTGCCGCCCTCCTCGCTCGGCTCGACGGCATGGATGACAGCGTTCTCGACGATCGGCTGCAGCGTAAGACCGGGGATCTGAACGTGCAGGCACGACGCGTCGATGTCCGTCTCGAAGCGGAGCCTGTCGGTAAAACGGGCTTTCTGAATCTCCATGTATTGGCTCAGCACCTTTACCTCGTCGTACAGCGTGACGGACCGGTCGAGCCGCTTCAAGTTGTATCGCAGCAGGCCCGCGACGCTCGCGAGCAGGTCGCTGGTCTCCTCGGAGCCTTCAAGGTAAGCCTTCTTGGACAGCGTGTCGAGCGTGTTGAACAAGAAATGCGGATTGATCTGGCTCTGCAGGCTCCGCAGCTGGCTCTCCTGCAAGAGCAGCTTGTTCTGCTGAAGCTCCCGCTCGAGCTGGGCCTTTTGCTGAATTTCGGAGATCAGATTGTTGATATTGACGCGCATGCGATCGAACATCTTGGCCAGGAAGGAGATCTCGTCGTTGGACTTGACTTCGACCTTCAGGTCGAACCGCCCGCGCGACAGCTCCCGGGCCGCCTGCGTGAGCTTCTGGATCGGACGCGTGATGCTAAGGGAAAATCCGTATGTGAACAGCAGCATGAGCAGCGTGATCGTCAGCAGCAGCCAGACGCCCAGCTTCTTGAGCTCGGCCGATTGCTCGATGATGCCGCGGTAGAACCGGTCGTACGTCTTCAGCTCGGTGTCGATCAAGGTGAGCGTCATTTCCGAGATGTACTTGGAGATGCGCGTCGCTTCGAGAAAAGCGTTCGCCGAATCCTCGGACTCCTTTTCGGATTGGAAGAGCAGCGAGCGGTCCACCGTCTCGAGCAGCGTGTCGATCAGATTCATGTAGTTGGTAATCGCGAAGTCGTTGTCCGCGTTCCGGAGGTTGATGACCCCGAGCCGGGCTCTGCGCAGCTCTTCCTTGCTTCTGTCGAGCAGTCCGAGGCGGGCCGTCGTCGGCTCGAGCCGGTAGTTGTTGAGCGCGGCGATCGTCTGCTGACTCGCGGTCGTCACTTCGTTCATGCGCAGATATCGCTGCAAAATGTCGTTGTACTGCTCCTGCGTCTTCTGGTTGTAGTAGGTCAGCGTCATCCAGATCGCGACCATGATGAACAGAACGATGGCGGCGAGCGTCCAGATCTTGCGCTGAATGCTCGTCATGGCGCCTCCTTCAGCTTGAGCATCCGGATGTCGGTCAGGTAGCCGTCGGTATTGAGCGGCATGATCTCTCCGCTCAGCCATTTGACCATCAGGTTCACGCTCATCCTTCCCATCTTGTCCGGGGACTGCTCGAGTACGCCGTCGAGCTTGCCCGCTTTGAGCAGGTCGAGACTGTCCGAGCCGTCGTCGAACGTGTAAATATCGTACGGCCCTACCTGCGAGCGCCTGCCGATCTCCTGGATCATCGCGTCCGCGATGCTGGCGTTCACGGCGACGAAGGCGTCGACGTCGGGCAGCTTGTTCATCATGTCCTGCGTCGCGGCGATGACCTGCTCGCGCGTTTCCCCGGTCTTCGCGTAGGCCGTCTTTACGCCGGGATAGCTTTTGAGCACGTCGTCGATGCCCTGAATGCGCTGCCGTTGATAATATTCCTGCCGGTCGTCGCCCATCAGGATAACGGTGCCCGACGTGCCCATGTCCGAGATGAGCTGCCTGGCGATCATCCGTCCGGCCGCGAACTGATCGGAGCCGACATACGTTCGCCGGAGACTCTCGGCCATCGGCACATCGCTCCCGACCGTAATGACGGGGATGCCGTAGAAGGCCGCTTTGACCTTCGTCAAATTTTTAAAAGCCTCCGTATCGAGCCCCTGAAGAATGATTCCGTCCACCTTGGAGGCGATGGCGATCTCAAGCTTCTTCAGGAAATCGTCCTGGTCTTTGTTGTAGCTGCCCCATATCTCGATGCCGGCGCCGCTCGCCTTCGCCTCGGCCTTCGCGCCGGCGGCGACCTCGTTCCAGAACGGCGTATCCAGCTCCTGCGTGATAAGGACGAGGCGGTAGCGGGGCTCCCGCTCCGCCCGCGTCTGCGGAAGCTCCCCGTCGGAACGGAATACCCGGTCCGCCGAACGGACCGTAAAATATAAGAGGACCGCGCATAGGACGCCGATCAGGATCAACAACGATTTGCGCAAGCGAATGACTCCGTTTCCAATTGGAATAGCTACATCATAGCAGAGGCGAACGGAAGATCAAGCGCGAAGATGCCGAGCAGCCGGGCGCGGCCTATTCTCGCGGGCCTCTCGCGCCGCCCCGGGACCGCACAATTATTGTGCGGTTCTCGCCACCCCCGCGCTCGCCGTTGCACGCCGGCTTCCTCTCGCCCTTCGCGCTTCTCGCGCCGCCCCGGAACCGCACAAATATTGTGCGGTTCTCGCCAACCCCGCGCTCGCCGCTGCACGCCGGCTTCCTCTCGCCCTTCGCGCTTCTCGCGCCGCCCCGGAACCGCACAATTATTGTGCGGTTCTCGCCACCCCCGCGCTCGCCGCTGCCCGCCGGCTTCCTCTCGCCCTTCGCGCTTCTCGCGCCGCCCCGGAACCGCACAATTATTGTGCGGTTCTCGCCAACCTCGCGCTCGCCGCTGCAAGCCGGCTTCCTCTCGCCCTTCGCGCTTCTCGCGCCGCCCCGGAACCGCACAATTATTGTGCGGTTCTCGCCCATCCCGCGCTCGCCACTGCACGCCGGCTTCCTCTCGCCCTTCGCGCTTCTCGCGCCGCCCCGGAACCGCACAAATATTGTGCGGTTCTCGCCAACCCCGCGCTCGCCGCTGCACGCCGGCTTCCTCTCGCCCTTCGCGCTTCTCGCGCCGCCCCGGAACCGCACAATTATTGTGCGTTCTCGCCCATCCCGCGCTCGCCGCTGCACGCCGGCTTCCTCTCGCCCTTCGCGCTTCTCGCGCCGCCCCGGAACCGCACAATTATTGTGCGGTTCTCGCCACCCCCGCGCTCGCCGCTGCAAGCCTGCCGCCGCTCGCCTCACGCACCGTCGCGCCGACCCGAGCCTCGCCTAAAAGAAAAGCCCGGCCGTCTGAGAACCAGACGTGCCGGGCAGGCTTACGAAGAATGGCGCATGAGGCTGGGCAAGACGTTCTTCACTAGGCGTTGGCTTAAAAAAGACCAGCCTGTTGTTGACCCGCTTGAAATGCTGGACTTGCTTACAACCCAAGCTTGTTGCCACGCTGGAGATGCGGGATTGGTTTACAAACCCAGCTTGTTGCCCCGCTTGAATTACTGACTTGCTTACAAGCCCAGCTTGTTGCCCCGCTCGAGACGCTGGATTTGCTTTTCTCCGGTGTCCGCCAGCTCGCGGAACTGGTTGATCGTCTCGCGCATCTTCGGCAGCGCCTCCTGCTTGAACGCGCTGATCGAATCGAGCGCGGACAGCACGTCGGTGAACGCTTGCTTCATCGTATCGACCGAGATGTTCGCCTCGAGCGCTTGCTTGTGAATCGCGGCGCCCTGGTCTTTGAGCATCCGGGATGTACCGGCGATCAGCTCGTTCGTCGTCTGGTTGAGCAGCTCGATCTTCTTCAGCACGATCTTCTGATTGTAAAGCGCGCTTGCGACGGTGACGGCGATCTTGAGCGCGGACACCGTGACGTTCTTGGCGCGGTCGACGCCGCGAATGAGCTCCTTGTTGTTCCGCACGACGACTTCGATCGCCATGATGCCCTGCTGGTTGACGACCTGCATCTGCTGCAGATCCATCAGGCGCTGGCGCAGCGGGAACATGACCTCTTCGGTGATAAAGCGGATTTTCTCGGGGTCTTCTCCCCTTACCTTCGCCGCTTCGACTTGCTGCTCGATCGACGCATCCATGAGCGTGCCGAGCTCGATTTCCTTTTGCAGCTTCTTGGTCAGGTCGCGCAGCGTCTGCTGCTCGATTTCGAGCGTCGTATTGTCGTTTTTGAGCGTCGTCTTGCCCTTGTCGAGGGAGACGATGATGTCCGCGATGACGGTGTCCGCCTTTTCGTACCGCGCGAAGTAAGCGCGCAGCGGATTGAACAGCTTGCCGAGCAGTCCGTGCTTGGCGAAGTCGACGGCGCTGGGGTCGAGATCCTTGAGCTGGATGTTCAGCTCGGAGAGCCCCTTCGCGACCTGGCCGCCGTCGTCGCCCGTCTTCGACAGGTTGCCGACCGTGATTTGAAGCAGCTGGTTTTTCTCGGACGAAGACCGCATCGTGTTCATGCCGAACGTATCGATCGACTGGAGGATGCCCTTGCGATTGTCGAGCGATTCGAGGTCGAGCGACATGATCGCGTTCACGTTGTTGTCCGCCAGCTCCTTGAGCTTGGCGACTTCCTCGGGTACGGGCTTGACCTCTTCTTCGATCGCGACCTTAATTTGTTCCTGGCTTGGGACTTCCATCGAAAATGACATCTCGGGTCCACCTCTCCTATGGCTTAAAGTTACATTTGCACGTTAAACAGATTGCCGAGCTTGTAGACGACGTCGTCCGTGTCCGCGTTGATGCTGGCTGCCTCGTTGATGCTCGAAATATTTTGCAGCGCCTTGATGTCCGCGTTGTAGCCGACCGTGTAGATCGGAATCTTGTAGCTCTCGATGAGGCCCTGGACTTCCTTGAGCTTGAGGCCGACGTTCGTCTCGCCGTCGCTCAGAACGAAAATCAGCGGCTTGACGTTCGGCGTGGCCGCCATGTAGTCCTGCAGCATCTTGAGCGCGACGACGACGCCGTCGAACGTCGCCGTACTGCCGCCCGCCTGCAGGCCGTCGACCGCGCCGACGAACATCGACTGCTGGTTCGTATCGTACTTGGCGATCGGCAGGTTGATCGTGACGGCGCTGGAGTACGAGACGAGTCCGATGCTGTTGTCGCGGCCAAGGTACTTCTGCCCCTTGAGCAGCGACTCCTTCAGCCGGTTCAGCGGCTCGCCGTCCATGCTGCCGGAGACGTCGGAGACGAATACCGCGGCGATCGGCTTGGCGCCGTTTTTCTTTTCCTTCCACACCTTTTGCGCCGCGATCAGCGTGCTGCCGTCGACCGCGCCGACCGTCGGCTTGTAATCTTCCAGCCCGTTGAAGCCCTTGCTCTTGGCCGCATCCTGATACTTGGTCTGCGCCGCGAACTCGGCGAACTTCTTGACGATCTCAAGCTTCGCGGCGGAGATGTTGCCGAGCGCGTACAACGGGCTGTCGTGCCGGGCGCCGAACGGCGTGAACACGTAGCCGCCTTTCAGATCCGCCGCGTTGACGTAGGTCTGATACTCCAGCACGAAGCCGTCTAGCGCGCCCGACTTGGCGGCGTCGCGCATCTGCAGCGTCGTCGACGCGATGAACGGCACGTTTGCCTGGAAATTCTCGAAACCCTGGACCGCCTTGTCGCTGAGCAGGTTCGAGCTGTCGAACGTCTTCAGCGCGGCGACGAGAAAGTTAAGTCCGGTCGAGCTGGCGAAAGGGTCCGTGTATCCCATGGCGAACTCGCCGGCCGCGATCGCATCGGTGACGGTCTTCACGCTCACCGAGCCGTATTTCTGGACGAGCGCGTCGTTTTTCGCCTTGGAGATGACGATGCCCGGAACGTTGCCGACGAGACGCTTGGTCACGAGCTGCGTCTTGACGCCAGAAGCCTTGACCATCTCGCCCCACAGCTCGTTGGACGGCGTGTAGGCGTCCGGCACGTACTTGCCGGAGCGGATATAGTCCGCCGCCGTGCCCGAAGCGATGTTGCGCAGCTTGACCGAGACCGTCTTGCCGCCTACGCTGATATTGGCTTTGTTAAAGTCGTTCGCCACGTCCGTCAGCCATCCGTCGTTGCCCGTGCCGGACTTCTCCGTCGAGGAGAAAATCTCCGCGAAGTCCGAAGTCGTGCTGTCGACCGTGATCGGGAACTTGGCGATATCGGGCAGCGAAGCGGCGACGTCGACCGGATCGAGGTCGATCTGGCCCTTGACCGGCGTCTCCGTCGTGACGTCGATATTGTTGTAGAGCTTGTTCAGCCGCTTGCCCGCGTCCTCCGTCGCCACCTGCTTGTCGGACTTGCCCCAGTTCGTGGACACGTTGACCCCGATGTAGACGATCGCGAACACGACGATCAGAATGATGCCGGTTACCCATAAAAACTTTTTGCCGCTCCTCAATGCGCTTGCACCCCTTACTGTTTATAGTACTTGGTTTGCTTGATCAGCGAGTCGATCTCCACCATGGCCGGCATCCGCTCGATGTCGCCCGGCTCGATGCTGTCCAGGCGCGAGATCTCCAGCAGCAGCTTGTCGAGCTGCAGGAGCATCTCCTCGTTGGTGCCGATCGCGTGCTTGATGTAGGACATGTATTCGTTGTAAAAATCGGTTTTCTCCTGGAGCAGCTTCGGCGAGTAGCGCGCCGACTTGCGCGTCATCACCCGCTCGTACTCGGCTTCGTCGAACACGCCGAGCCGGTTGAGCACGCTCTTAATGTTCAAATAGAATAGATTCTCCACTTCTTCGGCCACCCCGGAAAACTTGGAGAAGCTCATCTCCGCGGGATCGAAGCGCTGGTGGAGCACTTTAAGCAGCGTCGCTTTTTTCTTGTCCATGCGGTCCATCTGCTCCAGCGCCAGCGCGATATCCTCCGCTAGCGCGCGGACCTTGCCGTACTGCGCAAGCGCGCTCGCATAGTCCTCGCGGGTCTTGATCGGCTTGGAGGCAGCCAGCACGATCGACGATCTGTAGAGCCAGTTGTAGCTGCCGTAAATGATCGCGATGGCGCTCGCGGCCAGCAGCGTCACGCCCAGCGCCGTCTCGAACGCGCCGCCGCCGATCGTCAGGCCGGCGAAGGCGGGCGACAGCGCGATAATATTCACGAGGGCCGCGCCGACCACGACCCCCAGCATTTTCAAATAGTTCTTGGCGACCAACGCTCGTAGCCCCTTCCCTCTGTGTATGGATGTCCGGTCCGCTCGCTATGCCTGCTATGCTATGAATATGCGATCGATCGGGCGCTCAGTTCATATACTTAAATAGTACCATATAACGCTAGGATTCGAGGGCCGCAAACAAAATATCCCTTTGCGCGATTGCCTTCGACAGCGCGGCGGCGTCGCCGCCTTATATGGTGAATACGTAACAGCGGCGTAAGACGTTACTCTATTTTTTAAGAGTCGTACGCCGGGCTCTATTTGCCGCGCGTGGCGTTCACCCTTTGGCCCTCAGCGCGCGGCCGCAGCGGGCGCAGTAGCGCGTCTCCCGCGGGGAGACGGTGCCGCAGCCGTCGCAGCGAAGCTCGCCGGACGCTTGCGGAACGGCGTCGACGTGCCGCACCGGCTCTTGGACGTACGGATTCAGCGCCGCGAAGGCTTGGTGTTCTTCCCTGCTGCCCGCGCGGACCAGCAAGTAGAGAAGACCGATGCCTGCGCCTCCGACCGCGGCCATCAGTCCTACCTTCGCGAGGCCGCCTGCGAACCGCAGATCCCAGAGCGCATGCAGCGCGACGACGGCCGCGAGGAGAATGAGCGCGCTCCACGGCCGAATGCGCAGCCTCGTCCCCGGCCCCGCGCCGGAAGCGCGCGCCGCGGCGATCCAGATGCCGGCCGCGGCGATCGCCGTCCAGGTGCCGTGGCCGAAGGGCGACAGCAGCGCGCGGATCCAGAGCACGGACAGCATGCCCGCGGACGATGCTTCGCCAAGATGGGACCAGCCGTAGATCACGCTCTCGATCGCCGCGAACCCCATGCCCGCCGCCGCGCCGAAGACGACGGCGTCCATCAGGAAGCGCATCTGCTTCGTTCGAAGCAGCGCCAGGCAGACGAGCAGCTTGGCTCCTTCTTCGATGACGGATACCGTCAAGGGCGCCCTGAAGCGCGTGAAGTCGCCCTGATCCGCGCCGAAGAGCGACACATGCTCCAAATACCAGGCCAACGGGACGGCGACGACCGCGGAAGAAAGGAAGATCAGGCCGAGACGAATGGTGCTGAACCCCAGCAGTTGATGTCCCCGAATATAAGCGACGAATGTCACGGGACCTACGAAGCCGCCGACGATCAGCGTGACGAAGCTCAGCCAGTCGCTGCGCGCGATCACGGCGAGAACGGTCAGCAGGACAAAGGCGCCGCCCAGCCACAGCAGCGCGTCGACCCACCGCTCCTTGGCCCTGGGCAGCGCGGGATCGGTCACGACGGCAGGCGTTGCGGCGCCCACGGACCGCGGCGTCAGATGCGGCGCCCGAATGCGGAGCATCTCCATGAACTGCCGGCGCACGGGCGCGTAATAGTCCAATATGTACTGAAATTCGCTTTTGCCCATCACGAGCAGCTCGCCGTCTTCGGCGGCCGTCGCCGTCGCCTCGGCCGGCGTACCGGACAGCAGACCGATCTCGCCGAAAAAGTCGCCTTCCCGAAGCTGCGTTTTTCGCCTTCCTGCCGCGCGAACGTCGACGCGTCCCGCGCCGATCATATAAAAGCGGTCGGCCGCATCGCCCTCCCGAACGAGGACGTCGCCTTTCTTTATGGGAAGGACCGTCGTAATCTCCGCCAGGCCGCGGAGCTCGGCGTCGGGGATATCGGACCAGATCGAGGCCTTGCGCAGCAAACGGTGGATCATGCGGATCCGGACCGTGAGCAGGAGGCTCTCGTGGAATAGCGGACTGCGCTCGGCGAGCAGCTCGAACGAACGCCGGTCCAGCCGCAGCGCCTCGACTTCGCCGATGGCCGTCACCGTCGCGGTCCGGCGCTCGCGGCGCAGCAGCCCGATCTCGCCGACGAGCGCACCGGGTCCAAGCTCGGCGAGCAAGAGCGTCTTGCCTACCAGATTGCGCGAGGACACTTGTACCGAACCGCGCTTGATAAAGTAACAATCCGTTCCCGTATCGCCCTCCACAAGCAGCGAACGGCCGTCCTCGAACGAGACGGGCTCGATCGAAGCGGCCGCGATGCGGAGCTCTGGTTCGGGTATGCCGCGCAGCAGGGCATGGTCGCCCAGAAACGCGATGATGTCTTCTCTGGTCATGGCCGCTCTTCCGTTTCCGCGCGGGACCTGCCCGCTTATCTCATATTGCCGACGATTGCGCTGCGGGAATCCTGCATTTTTTGAATGAAGATCGACGCGTTCGACGGCACCGGCGTATCCGCTTTGGCGTGGCCGCCGAACGATCCGAGGAGCCGGTTCGAACGCAAACGCAAAGCCCCTTACAAAATAAATCCGTTATTTCCAGTTTATTATGCGGGCAGGGGAGCGTCAATGAAAAACGAGACGGTTCGGCGCGTGCCAAGAGACTCGCTCAACGGTTAAGAATGCCCAAGTACTGAACCCATGGGCCGACATCCGTCTTGTAGCGCTGCGCCATCGTCCTGACGATCTGCGCAAGATGCGTCAGATCGTGCACGACCCATGCGGAGACGAGCTCCCTGGCTTTGACCGTGCCGAACGCCGGATGCGCGCCGGTCCGCTCCAGGACATCGTCGGTATCGACGAGCGCCCGCAGGCGCTCGATGCTGCGGGTTCTGAGCTCGGAGAACTCTTCAAGCTTCCGGTTCGTCGTCCGTGGCTCGGCGCTCAGGTGCGCATGCCGGTCGAACGCGGGAAACGGCTTGCTCTCGCCCTCTTGCAAAATAAATGCCAGACGCGGAATCCAGTTCGTCTTCTCCCCCCTCGATCAGGTGGCCGACGACTTCGTCCGGGCTCCAGGTGCCTTCTCCTTCGTCGCAGTCCAGCCAGCCTTCGGGCAGTCCGGACAGGAGAGAATCGAGCGTCTGCGGCGTGCGGCTAAGGATGGCGATCGCTTCTTCCAGTTTAAAATTCACGCAAAGTCCTCCTTTGGATTGCAGAATGGATGGAGCGGGGGTCGTTAGCTTGACGGCTGGACGCTAGCTCGAATCGGGTTGCGGGTATTAGCGTGAGTCGTTTAGTCTTCTTTAGAAACAAACCCGCTCGGTCCGGGCATCGCTGCGCCACGGTAGTCTCAGGTAGAAACAAACCCGCTCGGTCCGGGCATCGCTGCGCCACGGTAGTCCCAGGCAGAAACAAATCCGCTCGGTCCGGGCGTCGCTGCGCCACGGTAGTCCCAGGTAGAAACAAA
Source organism: Cohnella rhizosphaerae (assembly GCF_029525575.1). Taxonomy (GTDB): domain Bacteria; phylum Bacillota; class Bacilli; order Paenibacillales; family Paenibacillaceae; genus Cohnella; species Cohnella rhizosphaerae. Next base: position 2,391,650 of record NZ_JAPDIA010000003.1, on the reverse strand, counting down.
CCCGCTCGGTCCAGGCGTCGCTGCAGCTCGGTAGTCCCAGGTAGAAACAAATCCGCTCGGTCCGGGCATCGCTGCAGCTCGGTAGTCCCAGGTAGAAACAAACCCGCCCGGTCCGGGCGTCGCAGCGCCACGGTAGTCCCAGGTAGAAAAAAACCCGCTCGGTCCAGGCGTCGCTGCAGCTCGGTAGTCCCAGGTAGAAACAAACCCGCTCGGTCCGGGCGTCGCAGCGCCACGGTAGTCTCAGGTAGAAACAAACCCGCTCGGTCCAGGCGCCTGCGTCACGGTAGTCCCAAGTAGAAACAAACCCGCTCAGTCCAAACGTCGCTGCAGCTCGGTAGTCCCAGGTAGAAACAAACCCGCTCGGTCCGGGCATCGCTGCGCCACGGTAGTCCCAGGCAGAAACAAATCCGCTCGGTCCGGGCGTCGCTGCGCCACGGTAGTCCCAGGTAGAAACAAACCCGCTCGGTCCGGGCGTCGCAGCGCCACGGTAGTCCCAGGTAGAAACAAATCCGCTCGGTCCGGGCGTCGCTGCGCCACGGTAGCCCCAAGCAGGAGCAAACCCGCTCGGTCCGGACGTCGCTGCGCCACGCTAATCTCGAGCAGCGGCATACTTCTGAGCATGGGAACTAGGCCAGACGATGGCCCATCGGCGAATCCCCCGCTCTGCTAGAGCCGCTGGGCCGGTAGGCTGCCCGACCGCCGCTCCAAGGACCGCCCGAGCTTCAAGCTTTTTTTGCCGCGCTTCGCTTCGGCTCGCGATTTGTTCTGAATCGCCCTGTAAACCGTGATTCGGCCGATCAGCTCGAGCGGCAGCGGCCTGTCGAGCGGGAACTGCACCGAGCCCTTCGCCCCCTTGTACGCCGACAGCTCGTCCTTAAACGCCGCGATGCCGTCGGCGCCCGGATAAAATCCGATATGGTTTTTGAACGCCGCGAAGTGGACCAGGTTGCCGTGCAGATCGAAAGTCGGCATTTGATAACTGATCTTCTCCTTCGCTTCCGGCGCGGCCGAGCGGATCGTAGCCCGGACGTCCTGCAGCAGACGCTGAATCTCGGGCGGGAAGGTCGCGATGTAGGCTTCCGTCGATGCGAACGCGTGGCGGTTTTCATCCATGGCAAGGCGCTCCTTTATAGATCGAATTGGAGATGACTCTATTTAGTATATTCGAAATGATCGCGCAACGGAAAAGAGAGGCCGCGAGAGTCAGCACTGCGATCGATGAGTAGCGAGGCGGAAAACGGGCTATCGGAAGGGCGCGATAAAGGTGTGAAAAAGAACGCAAAACGACAAAACGGGACGAAGCCGAAATCGCTTCGTCCCGTATCATCCCGCCGGCCGTTAACCGCTCCGCCTCATGCGATTCAAGGCGTCGGCGTGCCGCCGTTCGCGTTCAGCGTCTCGCCGCTGACGTAGCTGGATTCCTGGCTCGCCAGGTACACGTACGCCGGCGCCATCTCCGCCGGCTGGCCCGGACGGCCGAGCGGCGTCGTCTCGCCGAACTTCGCCAGCTTCTCCGTCGGCTGGCCGCCGGCGACCTGGAGCGGCGTCCAGACCGGTCCCGGCGCGACGACGTTGACGCGGATGCCCTTGCTCGCCACCTGCTGGGCAAGCGCCTTGCTGAACACGTTGATCGCGCCCTTCGTCGTGGCGTAATCGAGCAGAATCGGCGCAGGCTTGTATGCCTGGATGGACGACGTATTGATGATCGTGCCGCCCGGCTTCATGTGCTTGATCGCCGCCTTGCAGATCCAGAACAGGCCGTACACGTTCGTCTTGAACGTCGCGTCGAACTGCTCGGTCGTGAGCTCCGCGATGTCCGTCACGAACTGCTGCATGCCCGCCACGTTCGCGAGGATGTCGAGGCCGCCGAGCTCGCGGACCGCGGTCTCGACCAGTTGCTCGCAGTAGGCCTCGTCCTTCTGGTCGCCCGGCACCGCGACGGCCCTGCTCCCCGCCTCCTCCACCAGCTTGACGACCTGCCGGGCGTCCGCTTCCTCCTCCGGCAAATACGACAGCACGACGTCGGCGCCCTCGCGCGCGAAGGCGATCGCCACGGCGCGGCCGATGCCGCTGTCCGCCCCGGTCACGATCGCCTTGCGCCCGGCGAGCCGTCCCGTGCCGCGGTACGTCCGTTCGCCGCAGTCGGGGATCGGGGTCATCTCGACCTGGAGTCCCGGCGGCTCCTGCTCCTGCATATATTCGGGTCCCGCCTTCGGATACTGCTGCGTCGGATCCTGCATCGTATATTGGTCGGCCATCGGATCATCCCTCCATTAAGCGCTTCGCGTTTTTAACTGATAGGCTCAAGCTCCTTTCTATATAACCTTCTCGGCCCCGCTTCAAACGAATACGTCGTCCCAATCAATCTCGACCGTCCGCCCCGTCGCCATCGATACGTCCGCGCGGAAGCCCGACACATGCCCGACGATCGAGTGCGCCAGAGCGGTCGAATAGCCCGCGTCGGGATCGCCCCGGACGACCCGCAGGAAATCCTCGACGAGACGATGATCGCCTCCCCCCGTGCATTTCCCCCGGACACCCCGATGTCGACTTTTCGCTCCGAATAAACGCCGCCTTCCGTCCACGGATCGGGATGCCGGACGACGAACGCGCCTTCCTCCAGCTCGCCGTAAATCTCTCCCTTGGTCCCCGTGATATGCACGGTCCTGCATGCCTTGGCGGCGCCGCCCACAAGGCTGTGAGCGGCCGTGCTCCCGTCCTCGAACGCGAACTGCACGACCTGATGATCCACGATATCGTTGTCGCAGCGCCATACGCAGCGGCCGAACCGATTGTCGACAGCCAGGCTGGCCAGCTTCTCCTCGTCGCTCAGCCGCACGCCGTCCAGGTAACCCGGCCACACGTACACCGGCCACAGTCCCCCGCTCGACATAGAGCGTCTTGGCGGAGTAAGGACATGTCGCTTCGATCGGACAATCCGTCACGCATCTTGTACCCGCTCCTTCGGGCGCACGGTCCTCGCGGAACTGCGAGCGCCGGCCGAAGCTGCCGACGCGGACCGGCTTGACGCCGGTCTTGAACCAGGAGATCAAGTCGAGATCGTGACAGCATTTGGCCATGAGAAAAGAGGAGCCGTCCCGCTCCAGGCTCGCGAACTTGCCCCGTACGAAGGCGGTCGCCATATGGTGATAGTCGACGTTCTCCTCCGTCTGGACATGGACGACGTCGCCGATCTCGCCGCTACGGATGACCTGGTTCAAAGCCTGGTAAAAGGGTGCGTAGCGCAGCACGTGGCAGATCATCACCTTACGTTCGTGCGCCTCGGCGACGCGATAGAGCTCGAGGACCTCTTCCTCCGAGATGCCGATCGGCTTTTCCAGCAGTACGTCGTAGCCCTTGCGGAGCAGCGGCAGCGTCGTCCGTACGTGCAGCGCGTCCAGCGTCCCGTTGATGACGGCGTCCGCCAGCTGCGGCCGGGCGACGAGCGCTTCGACGCTCTCAAAGCACCTGTCCGCCGGCAGACCGTACAGTCTCGCCGTATGCGCCCGTCGCTTCGGATCGGGCTCGACGACGCCGACGACCCGCATGGCCTTCGGATGCTTCAACGAATAAGAGGCATAATTCATCGCGCGGCTGCCCGCGCCCACGATGACGACGTTGACAGGCTCGCCCAACGCGCCAGCCTTGTCGGAAGTTCCGTTCACTGGGATTCACTCCTTGGCAAAATGACGGCGCAGGACGTGTCGTCCTGCGCCGCGTTCGTATTAACCGATATGCGCCTTGATCGCCGCGTTCACCGATTCTCTCAAGCCGAGCAGCCACTCGGCGTCCCGCGGATACGCGCTGAACGTCAGCGGCTCCTCCAGTCCTTCCTCGATCAGCGCGAGCACGCGCTCGCGGCCGACGAAGCCTTCTAGCAGCTGCAGCGCGCGCAGGTCCTGAAGGGCTTCGTAGAACACCTCCAAGCGGATCGATTCGACGGGCGTCCCGTCCGCCCCCGGGTAGACGAGGAACGCGTCGCCCGAAGGAAACGCATTGCCCGCATCGGTCACGCGATAAGGGTCGATCGCCTCGAGCGAATACTGCGTATTCCAGAAGTTGTAGCCCCAGTGCAGGAATCCGGCGATTTGAAACTTGTAGAGCTGAATGCCGATCACGCGGTTGCGGGCAGACGGCATGTTGAAAAACCGGTTGGACACCTGCTTGTATTGCGCGCAGCAGTAGTAGGTCCACAGCTCCGGCACGCCCCGCTCCAGGAAAGGGCCGATATGATCGTTGGACGGTATCGGCCGCCGCACGAGACCCTGCTCGTAATAAGCGTAGTCGGTGAGCGCGTCGATGATCGGCAGCTCGCCAAGATGCGCCTGCATCAGCTCGCTCGCGCCGCGGTACCAGGGCATATGCTCTGCAAGCGGTTCGTCGGAAATGTGGAAATAGCTGCGGTCCATGAGCCCGCGCCGGCGAAGAAAGGCGACCAGGCACGGCAGGAACGCGCCGAGGAACGCTCTGTATTCCTCGCCTGCGGAGTCCGTGTCCCAACCGAAAATCCGCCGATACGTCCCGTTGTCGTCCGCCATAATCTTAGGCGCGTGCTTCGCGCCCCATTGCGTGAACAGATGCGAGAATTCAAAATACTGAATGCCGACCCGGTCGCACATCGCGACCCAGCGCTCCAACCGTTCGAACCCGAAAACGTAACAGTCCCCGTCCTTCGTCACGTCCACCAGTTGAACCGTCGGCCGCTCGCCGCCGACCGCGGTGTCGAGCGGCGGCGTAAACAACGGGGTCAGCACCATGTTCATGCCGTGCCGCGCGGCCGTGTCCAGATAGCGCTCGACGAGCGACCAGTGCGCTTCTCCGAACACTTCGACGCCGTAATAATTAGCCAGGCAATCGCCATGAAACCATTCGGTATGAAGAAGCGTCTGCGGAGGCAGCTCCGCGCCGATCACCTCCAGCTCGAAGCGCGCCTCCCCCGAGCGGTTCGCCGTCCTCGCCCGCGAACCGGACGAAGACGGGATGAATGCCCGCCGGGGTATCGGCATCGGTCGTTACCGTAATCCACACCGACCGCCACTGATGGCGAAAACCGGTCACTCCCTTTTCCTCCTGGATCGGGAACAGCGGATCGGGGTACAGCCCCGGCGTCGACCGAAGGATGTAGTCATCGTGGTCGTACTGGCTGGCCAGCTCCGCCGGCGACAATCCCACGGATCTGAGGGAGACGCGGTCTCCGAGCGCGGAATGCGCGCTCACGGCGATCTGCTTGGTCAACCTCGGCGCGCGGTAAGCGACCTGAAAGGCGTAGGTCTCGCCCTTGAGCGCCGAGCCGCGCGCGCGCGGGACCGCGCTCAGCGGTTCGTCCGCGAATACCTTCTCCAGGGAATGCAGGCACCGGGTTTCGAACGGCGCGTCGGGGTGGGTCATGACAATTCTCCTTCTGTTAAGTTCTAATGCATCAATTGAATTAGGCGTTCCAGTCGCAAAAGCGGATTATAGCCGCTTGAAGATGCGGTACAGCATCGTCGCGGTCTCGGCTCTCGTCGCAGAGGCATCCGGCTTCAACTGTCCGCCGCTCCCCCTGGACGATGCCGGCGCCGACCATCGCGCCTACGGCTTCCCTCGCATAGCCCGAGACGTCGTCTCCGTCCTTGAACGTGGTCAGATCCGCCGGCCCGCCGGTCAGATCGAGCTTGCCGGTCAGCTCCAGCGCTCTTGCGATCAGCACCATCATATCCTGGCGCGAGATCTCAGCCCGCGGATTAAAGTTGACGCCGTCCACGCCGTTGGTGATGCCGAGCTTCTTCACGACGGCGAGCGTGTCGTAGAAATAATCGTTCTCCGAGACGTCCATAAAATTGCCGGCGCGGTCTACGTCCGCTTTAATATCGAGCATCCGCACGAGCAGCGTCATGAAGTCGGCGCGCGTGATCGGCTTGGCCGGATCGAACGTCGATTCGTTCGTGCCCTGGATGATGCCCGCGGCGGCGAGCGTGCCGATCGCTTCGTCCGCCCAGCCGTACTTCGCGTCTACATCCTTGAAGATCGCGGCGCCCGATGTCGGTGCCGGCGCAGGTGTCGGCGACGCGGTCGGCGTTGGCGTAGGCGACGGCGACGATACCGGAGATGGCGTCGGCGTCGACGTAGGTGTCGGAGTCGGCGTAGGTGTAGTCGTCGGCGTTGGCGTCGGAGAGGTCGACGGCTCAGGATCCGGCGTATCGCCCTCGACCGTGACTTCGAGCTTGGAGATGACGGCCTTCACCGGCATTTTGTTCGCGCCGGAGAACATGCCGATGCCTGCCAGGAAGTCGCCGTCTTCGAATTCGACGGTCGTGCTGCCGATCGATACCCATGCGTTTTCTTTAAAATAAAATCCTTCGACGGCATCGCCTTGCTTGACCAGCTTCATCTGGAACGGCGCATCGATGCTCTTGCCTTGGTAGTCGAGCAGCAGACCGGTCTGCGAACCCCAATACTTCTGCTGAGCCACGGGCTTCTGCGCGTCCAGAATGCTCTCCTCGTTGCGGAATACGTAGCGAAGCACCTTGCCGGTACCGTCCGTGCGGAAATGCACGTGCTTGGAATCCGCCGTATCCTCGGCGCGCAGCATCAGGCCGACCGAAGCCGGATCGCCGGCGCCGAGCGAGTCGATGGTTGCGGTCAGCGTAACCTTCGCATTCGTGTCGTTCACGTGCACGGGCTTGCTGAAATACACGAAGTCGTCGGACACGTTCCAGACGTTGTCGCCTTGGCCGATCAACGTATAGGTCGCGTTCGCCACCGTGGCGAAGCCGCGGCTGTTCGTGCCGTAAGTCCGCACGGACCAGTCGCCGATCGGGGACTGCTGCCCGTCCGGGAATACCGTGACGACCTTGGTAGCGGCCTTCGTAATGCCGTCCTTGACGGCGATCGCCTCGATCGTCACCTGTCCCGGCGCCAGCGCCGTATAGGATGCTGCGCCGCCGGTCGCGCCGTCGATGCGCAGCACGCTGCTGTCGCTCGACGTGAACGTGACATCGGCGTCGGACAGATCGGCTGCCTGGTCGTTCTGCTGCTTGCCGACCAGCGGGATCGTGCCAGTGCCGCCTACCGTAAGGTTCGTATTCGACAGGTTGATGCTTACTTCCTTGAGCAGCGAATCGCTGACGCCGGATTCAAACGGCGTAGTCTCGAACACGCCGAAATCGTCCGCATAGGAATAACCGTTCGTTTGGACATTGCCGCTCTTGTACACACGGATAATGGCAAACGTGTTCGTGGCGCCCGTCCGGAACGGCACTTCCAAACGCGTATACTTTTCTTCCGCCGTCGAAACGTCTCTATCGGGTTCGCCGAACTTCGTCACGCCGACGATAACCTTTTCTCCGGGTTCGTTGTAAACCCAAGCGACCAGTTTATAATCGGTGTTCGGCTTGAGGTTGTTGATCCTCTGCTCTTCGCCGCCGCCCTTTGCGAGCTTCAGCCTGGTTTGATAGCCTCTGTTCTTCCACACTTCAGTACCGGTTGCGCGCGGCACTTGCTCAAGGAAGTTTTTGGCCAGGGTCGAGTCCCAGGAGAGCCAATTGTCCAGCGTTCCGAAACCGCTGTTTTTGACCAGGTTCATATATGGGATATTGATCTGCGTATACGTCGGCGTCGGCGGATGGTCAAAGTCCGGTCCGACCGTCCAGTCCGTGCCGCCATACTCGTATGCGCCCGCATCCGGCGCTGCGCCGACATAGCCGTCCGTGATCCCCTCGATGACGGCCCCCGTGTTGATCGCCGTGGACCCGGCGCCGAGACGGAAGTTTCCTTGCGCCGCATCGACGAAGTTCACGCCGCTCGCCGATACGACGTTGAACCCGCTGGCCGTATCCGGCGTCAGATCCGCCTTGTTCGTGAAGATGTTGTTGTAGACGCGCGAGCCGTACAGCTCTTGCGCATACGGAGCGGATCCCCAGTATCCGATGCTGCTCACGTCGTTGTTGGCGACGGTGTTGTTGTAGATGAGCCGGTAGTTGCCCGGCGTGTTCAGCTGAATGCCGACGTTATTGTTGTAAATAACGTTGTGGTGCACGACCGCGTTGTTGGCATAATTGTCGAAGTAAAGACCGACGCTCATGTCCGTGCCCTGGCTGTCGTGAATCAGGTTGTGGTGGATCTCGCTGTTGCCCATATCGGCGCCCCAGCTGTAGATCAGCGCGCCGTCGCGGGACAGCCACATGCCGTCGTGAAAATCGTTGTATTGAATTTCCGCGCTGCCCCGGTTCCAGTAAAGAAGGTAGCGCCCGGAATTATACAAGTCGTTGTGGCTGATCAGGTTCTGCGCGCCGCTTGTCAGCTTGACCACCGGATCGTAGGCCGCAAAGTAGCTGCCGTCGTGAATGGAATTGTTCACGAGCCGGTTGTTGCTGCCGTCGATATTGACCAGCGTACCGGTAGAATAGGAAATTTCGCTGTTTTTAATCTCGTTGTTGCTGCCGCCGATGTTGATGCCGCCGTTTAGCTGGTGGGCGACGGACGTGCCGTGCGATTCGGTCGAGAAGTACAAATACTCGGCCGTGATGCCGTCGAGCACGTTGTAGCTTGCGCCGCCGTCCATCGGAATGCTGCCGGCGAACGTCTGCAGCCCTTCGACATGGATGTAAGAGCGTCCGCTCAGGTCGAACGTTTTCATGCGCTGCTTGATCTCGACGTTCTCGGGCACGCCGCCGTCCGGCGCCCACAGATAGACCTTGCGCGCTGCCGAGTCGACGTACCATTCGTGCGGCGCATCCAGCTCGCTGCGCAGGCCGGACAGGTAGAAGGTTGATCCGAGCTCCGGCCACATGTAGTCGAAATTCTGAATGATGAGCGGGTAGCTTAGCGTATGCGTCGCTGCGTCAAAACCGGTGATCTTGGTCGACACCGGATCGTAAGCGTCGCCGCCCCGCATCCACATCGTCGCGCCGACCCAGTAATCGTCGGCCTGCGTCAGCTGATCGCTGGACAGCGTCGTTTCCGAGCCGCCGCTCGCAATCCCGACATGCTGCTTCAGCTCGGGAAACGTATAGTCGTCAATATTGGGCCATCTTGCCTCCCAAAGCTTCGTGACGTCTCCGCCGTCCCGGATAAAGAGCTGGTTCTGGTCGCCCAGGCTGTCCATCCCCGCCGGAAGGTCCGCTACATAAATATGTCCGGCATCCTGCGTCCAGCCGCCGATCTGTTCGGTGCCGCTGATGACGACCGTCGCGCCGGGCGCGGCCGCATAAGTAATCGGCTTGTCGCTCGTGCCGCTGACGGCCGGTTTGACCGTCTCGCGATAAGTACCCGAGCCGATCAGGCACAGATCGCCCGGCTGCAGCACCTCGGCGCACTGGCTGATGGTCTGGAACGGCGCTTGTTCGGAGCCGGCCGCGTTGTCGTCGCCGGTCGTCGATACGTAATACGTAGCGCCCGTCACGCTATACGTAATCGATGCTACGCTCTGGTTGCCCGCGTCCGGAACGATCGTCCCAGGCTCGGCCGCCTGAGCGCCCGTAACCGGAATCAATCCGAAAATCAATAACGCAATCATTAGTGCCGCCATGCTGGACACAAGCTTTGATCTCTGTTTCTTGTACAAGAACCATACCTCCTCTTGTCTGATGGCGAATCGGCGTTCATCCGCACTCATAGACTAGCAGGACGTTAAAGAAAAAAAGTGCAAAATCTGCACTTTTCCCCTTCCCCGCGCTCCTCGATATGGATTTTAGTGAATTACATGCCGCACCCCTATCGCATTTCTGTCACAATCCCCTTACATTCCCATCACACTTCCCTTACATTCCCATCGACTTTTTGATCCGGTAATCCTTCGGCGTCGTCCCGAAGCGCTTCTTGAACAGCTTGAAAAAGTAGCTCTGCGAGCTGAAGCCGACCTTCTCGGAGATTTCGTTGACCTGCCAATTGTTCGTTTCGAGCAGCAAAACGGCATTTTGCAGCCGAACCTCATTAATGTAATCGGCCACCGACACGGTTTCGTATTTTTTTAAAGATGCGTCCCACGTAAGCCGGCGACATCTTGAGCAAATCTGAGATCTCCTGCAGGCTGAGGTTTCCGTTGGCGTAGTTCGTCTGAATGACGTCCTTGATCGTATCGACGATGACCTGCACCTTGTTTTCGACGACCTCTTTGTGGTCCGCGAAGATCGGATCCAAAATCTGCACGAACGCTTCGAAAATCTCTTCGAGCGTCTCCTTCTCGAACACGAGGCCGTCGATGGAGCGCAGATCGAGCGTCAGCGGCGACACCTTGTTCTGATTGATCTCCCGGATCGTCTGCTTGATGATGATGCCGACGTGGACGACCGACTGAATCACGGCGTCCGAGCTCATCTCGGAGATGACGCCGCGGATGCGTCCGAGCTCCTGGTGAACCTGCTCCTGCCGGCCCGACTTGATCCCTTCGATCAGCTTGCGTTCGAGCTCTGGCGGGATCTGCGCATCGTGGTTGTCCTCCCGGACCCGGACCGTGTCCGGCGTGATCACCGCGTTCGCGCCGACGTTCATCCGATACTGCAAATAATCGAGCGTCCGTTCGTAGGAATACGTCAGTTCGTTGTACGAAGGCACGATATCGCTGAGCGCTACGGTAAAGGTGATGTGATAAAGATCGTTGATAATCTTCTGCGACTTGCGCATGAGCGCCGAGATCCGCTCGTACGTTTCCTCGTCGGGCTTGCCGATGTCCAGCAGCAGCACGAAGTGCTCCTCCCGAAGATCCACCGCATCGACGGGGATCACCTCGGACACGACCTCCTGCACGATGTTGGAAATGGCGAATTGCAGCAGCTTGAGGTCCAGTCCCCGCGCGGCTTTCAGTTTTTTTGTAGTCGTCGACCTTCAGAACGCCCAGCATGAACGGCCACTCCAGGTCGGTCTTGAGATACCCCCGCTCCCGGTAGGAACGCAATTCGTCCGCGGTAATCGCCGTGCTGTCGGTCACCAGCTTCCGCAGATTGTAGGAGTAAATGATGTTCTCGTTGCCGGCCTGCCGCGACTGCTCCGATGCCAGCTTCTCGGCCAGACTGTCGTAAATGTCCGATACGTAGCTGAATTCGTCCTTGCCCTGCGGACGCTCCAGCAGATTCACGCCGGGCATGCGCGCCGTCTGCTTCAGCAGCACGTTGACCGGATTGTACAACTTGCTGGATACGAACAAAGAAGCGAGAAGCGCCAGGAAAAAGGAGATGGCGGCTACGGTAATGAACACCTTTTTCAACTGCTCGATCTGGGCCAGCACGCCGGTATAAGGCTCGATGTCCACGATGACCCAATTCGTCGACGCGTTCGCCATGTAGTTCACGATCTGCTTCTGGCCGCCGTACGCGTAGGTGAACTGGGACACTTCTTGCTTGGACGCGTCGATCCGCTTGTAGATCTCGTTTTTGAGCTCGGCGAGCCCGGCGTCCACCGGCGCGATCGGGCTGTAGATTTCCTTGTTCTGGTCCACGATAAAGATGCGGTTGGACGGATTGTCGGACGTGCGGTTCATCAGCTCCAGCTTCTGGAACAGCCATTCCGGTTTGATATTAATAATGAGAGCGCTGTCGGTTTTGTTGTAGGCATCGATGGAGTCGTACATGTAGAGCGAGAAAATTTCCTGCATGTTTTGCGGACGTTCGGTGTTGGGCGCATAGGCGACCGGCATCAGCTGCATTTTGTAAAGGGGCTTGGTGCCGGCCAGATAGCTCTTCGTAATGTCCATGAGATTGCTCTTGGGGTTCGATATCGAATCGTCGCCGCTCGTAAAGTAGGTGTCCCGCTTGCTGTTGTAAAAAACGATGGAGTGGACGAACGAATTGTAAGCGATCGTCTTGTTCAGCTTGTTGATCCGCAGCGTATCCTCGAACCGGTCCGGTTCGCGGCTGAACAGCAGATGCGCCATGTCGTTATCGTAATATAACGAGATCGCGAAGTTTTTGACCGTCTCGTTCATGTAAGAAATGTTGTAGTTGATCTGGGAGAGCACCTTCTCGTTGGCTTCCCGCTGGGCGTCGAGGCTGATCTTCTTCGAATACATGTACGCGGACAGCAAGGAAGCGAGCATCGACGCCACGATCAACAGATTGATCGAGAGCATGATGCGCATCAGGTATTTGCGTTCTCTGTATTTTCGCAGGTAGTGAGTCATGGCTGATCCCTCCTCTGCCTTAACCTTAACAGGAAAATAAACAAAGAGAAAAGTGCAAAATCCGCACTTTTCTCCATTATAGACAGCATGTGAACTACCATTTTACAGTCGTTGAAATGATTCCCTAATGCAGATTGCACGCGTCGGCGTAGCATTCGCCGCCGTCCAGCGCGCCGCCGCTGGTCGCATAGAAGTCCGGCGTCAGCCTGAACGTCCCGGCAGACGCCTCGATCCAATCGCCCTCGGGTCTCGGATGCCGACGCTTCATCGCCGCCCAGTGCAGGTAGTTCTGACCGCCGTTGGATTCGATCAGTCCCATGGACAGTCCGGGCAGGGGCGCGAGGCGCGCCGCCAGGTTTTTGTTCCAGTCGACCATGAGGGGATTGGCCGTCAGGTCGGCGCAAAAGCACGGAATGCGGTAGGCGGCCGCCGTCCGGGCGATTCTCAGGCTCATGCTCATCGTCTTGGCGACGGGCTTGAGCGCGAACGCGCCGTAGCCCATCTGGATGCGCGCCAGCGCGTCACCCTCGTCGTGCACGCTCTCGTCGCCCGCGACCCGGACGGGCAGGTCCGCGACGCTCGCTTGGATATGCTCGGGGAACGGCTCCTCGACGACCAGGATGCGGTCGAGCGCGCCCATTCGCTCCGCCGCGTCGATCAGCCGGCACAGCGTATCCTTCTCGCCGTATCGTCCGTTGATGTCCAGATAGTACGCGATCTTCCCGTTGCCGGTGTGCGGGCAGTCGCGGTTCTGCGCGATCCGGTGGATGTCCGCCAGACGGCGGATGTCCCAGTCCAGCATCTTGGCGGAATCGCCGTCGCCGTCCGGATCGGACCCGAGCTTGATCTTCAGGACGAAGTACCCCTCGTCCAGCAGCGACTCGACATCCGCCGCAGTCATCCCGTAGGAGACCACCGGCGTGCAGGCCAGCCGGTCGTGGCGGGCCGTCAGGGTCGAACGGTAGGCTTGCGGGATCAGGTCGAAGAAGGCGGCGTCCGGATGTCTCTTCCCGAGCAGCGCCCAGGCCGCATGGTCGACGGGCACGAGCGCGTTCAAGGCGAAGGTCGCGCGGAGCGGACCTCCGCTCCATTCGCGGTCCGCATAAGCGCGGGCCTGGCCGGCCAGGTCGTCCAACAGGTCCAGCGGCGTCGCGAAGGATGCGCCGTCCGCGACCTTGAGCGCATGCGCGGTGATCGCCTGCATGAATGCATTGCCCCGCTCGTGGCCCCATCTCGCATGCACGTCGGAATCGGACCACAGCACGCTCTGGACGCCAAGCCCGGTAGACCGGTTGCCGCGCTCGTCCGCCAGGCAGACGACCGACTGCCACAGCTCGTCGACGTATCCGCCCTTGAAGCCGAATGGCGCGGCGAGCGGCTCCCGGATCGTGCCCATGCTCGTCTTTTGGATCGTGATCATCGCGTTTGCCCCCTGGCTTGCATGCGGTATCGAATGGCGAAGTCCGCTCCGTCGTACCCCGGCTCCGAGGCAGCCGCCGCCTCTTCGAGGGTGACGGCGCGTCCCCCCTTCGAGCCGGGAGCGCCTGGCGGCGATCGCCGCCAGCTCCGCTTCCAGCAGTTCCCCCTAACGCGGGTACGGCGGCAGGCTCGCCGGCCAAGTACGGCAGCGTAGCGGCGAGGAACGATCGGTACAGCCCGTCCGGGTCCACCTGGATATGACGGACCTCGCGCTCCGAGACGATCGTCGCGTAGAACGGCAAGTAGCCTTCGGTCGCGCCGACGCCAAGATAGCCGCTGCGGCCGTCGTTCCATAGAAGCTCGATCCGGTGCTGGATATGAACGCCGGCGAACCTTACGCTCGCAATTCCAGGACCCATGATGGCGAGCATCAGCGCGTAAGCATGAATGCCATAATTAAAGTCGTCGACCGAGCAGCCGGCCAGAGCGGCGACGAGCCGGTCCGCCGGATCGCGCGACCGGCGCCACGCCTCGGCTTCGGCGCAGAAGCGCAGCGACGAGCCGCCCGCGATCCGGACGCCGGCGCGCGCCCAGGCGAGCAGCTGCCGGATGTCGCGCGCGTTGCCCGCCATCGGCTTGTCGATCAGGATCGCCTTGCCCGCTTCGGCAAAGGGACGCGCCCGCTCCACGTGCAGATCCCAATTCACGCTGTGGACGATGGCCGCGTCCACGAGCGCCGGCATGGCCGTCAGCCTGTCGCAGACGACCGCAATGCCGTGCTTCGCGGCGAACGCTTCGGCCGCGCCCGCGTCGTGCACCGTGCCGCCGTCGAATACGGCGACGACCTCGTGCCCGAGTTGTCGCAGGATCGGCACCCACGCGTTCGGGTGAGACGTATCCAGATCGACGATTCCGATTTTCACAGCGCATCCCTCCTTGTCAGGGCTCCATTCTTCCCGGCAGATGCCTGGCCCGGTCCGCCCGGGCGAAGTAATCGTCGAGCCGCTCGAGCCCGAACTCGGCTACGATATCGTCCGCCGTGACATCGGCTGACTCGCTCGAGAGCAGGACGCAGCCGAGATAGCCCGGATCGTGGATGACGGCCGCAGGGCCGTATTTGTTCTTGATATCGGGGAACTTGGCGTCGTTCTCGTCAATATGCAGAACGGCGTAATCGAGATTGACGCGGGTCGTAATAAAGGAATAATAGTTCGTGCTGCTGGCCGCGACTTCCCCGAGCGGCGTCACGATCGTGCACGGCGCTCCGGCCACCGCGCCCGCGAAGTAGGAGCGGCAGGCATAAGCCCAATAGCCCTGCATCAGCCCGCCGTGATACATCGAAGGGAACAGGATCAGATCCGGCTTCTCGGCCGCGTAGCGCCGCAGCAGCTCCTCGAAGTTGAGGTCGAAGCAGATCGCGGCCGCGACCCGGCCGAAGTCGCATTCGAAGAGGGGCGCCTCCCGCCCATACAGGATGTTGGCGCGCGTATGCTCGTCGGGCGTCAAATGGTTCTTGCGGTAAGCCCCCCATGACGTTGCCTTCGCGGTCGATGAGCTGCATGGCGTTGCGCCAGGTGCCGTCCGCGGCTTCGGTATGCGCCGGATAGGCGACGTAGCAAGCCGTGGCGCCGCGCGACGCCCGCGAAGAAATCGCGTATCCGGTCCTTGCGCGCGCGGTAATACGAGAGCCGCCGATCGAGCGGAAAGGTTAACGGATCCGGCCTGTCGCAGGCCTCCGGCAGGACGATCAGGTCCGGCCGGTCCGGCAGCACCCGGTCGAGCTGCGCCTGCCAATGGGCGATCATCCGCAGGATCGCCTCTTCGTCCGATACTTCGGCCGGCACGGCGAGCGGCCGCGGGCCGAGACAGCTGATGGTCACGTAATTCGCCATTGCGCCTGCGCTCCTTTCTTCTCAAGCCAGCAAGTGCAGTTGGTCCGCCCGCACTTCGCCTTCGAGCGGTTCGCCGTCCATGAACGCCTCCGCGTCTTCGACGACGGCCTGCGCAAGCCGCTGCAGCCCGTTGTTGACGGCCCCCGCGATATGCGGCGTGAGCACGACGTTCGGCAGGCCGCGGAAGGGATGGTCGGCAAGCGGCGGCTCGGGATCGGTCACGTCCAGGCAAGCGAAAAACCGTCCCTTGCGCAGCTCCTCGGCCAGCGCCTCCTCGTCGATGACCGAGCCGCGGGCCGTATTGATGATGACGCAGTCGTCCTTCATGAGCGCCAGCCGCTCCCGGTTGAACATGCGGTAGGTCTCGGGCAAGGACGGCAGATGAATCGAGACGACGTCGCTCTGCGCGAGCAGCTCTTCGAGCCCGGCCTTGCGCGCGCCCATCTCCTTCGCCCGCGCCTCGCTGACGAACGGGTCGTACAGCGCGATGTCCACGTCGAACTGGCGCAGCAGCTTGATATAGTGCGAGCCGGCCTTCCCCGCGCCGACGACGCCGATCGTGACGTTGTACACCTCCCGCACGTTCGTCCCGTCGCCCCAGCCGCCTTCGCGCGTCTCGCGGACGAGCCGCCACATATCCTTGAGCGACACGATGGTGAAGCCGAGCGCCGTCTCCGCCACGCCCTTGCCGAGCGCGGCCGTCGCATTGGACACGCGGACGCCTCTGTCCCACAGCTCCTGCGTGACGATCGGCTTCACGGTGCCGGCGGCGTGCAGCACCAGCCGCAAATTCGGCGCCGCGTCCAGCACCCGCGCGGTCAGCGGACCGCAGCCCCAGGACGTGATCGCGATGTCGGCGTCCCGGATGAGCGTCTCGAGCTGCGCCTCCGACGGGTCGCCGACGGTATCGTTCACGACGACGTCGCCCAGCTTCCGCAGCCGGTCGAGATGCTGCTGTTTGAATACCTTCTCCCGCTGTTCCTTGCCCTGCAGCAGCGCGATTTTCATCTGCTTAACCTCCCTTACCGCGAAAGAAAATAGACGGGGGGCGAACCCCGGTCTATTTTCCTCGTCGGCCATTCGATCCATTTGATCGCCTGACTTATTGCTTGCCGTTGGCGGCCAGCCATTCGTTCAGCTGCTTCTGCTTCTCGGCGCGGATCTTCTCCGCTCCTGCCTTCTTCAGCTTCTCCTCGTAGATCGGCAGGTACTTCGCCGGGTCCAGCGTGCCCGTGCCCAGAGACGCGGCATATTCGCCGTTCACCGCGTTGACGTTGGCAATCTCCGTCTTGACCGCTTCTCCGTTGAAGACGAAGCCGTTATACTTGGATACGCGCGCATCGCCGTTCATCTTGATCGTCTGCTCGATCTTGTCGGCCGGAGAACCTTCGGGCAGATACTCGTTGGTGATATTGCCGAAGATCCAGTCCGTGTTGGTGAAATAGCCCGCGGTTTGGTCGATCTTAATGAAGTCGCCCGTCGTCTTCGTGTAGTGCTTGCCTTCGATGCCGTAAACGAGCGTGTTGTAAAGCTCCTTGTCGGTGTTCACGAGCTCGAGGAACATCATCGCGCGCTCCGGATTTTCGGACGTGCGGCTGATGGCGTTCAACGTACTCGCCGCTCCGGTAAAGACAGGCTCGCCAAGTGGCACGAGCACGACGTCGTTGCCGCCGTCGGCCGCCTTGTACTCGACCTCGGAGCCCGGCTTGCCGGTCCAGTCGAACCAGACGGCCGTCGTTCCTTTGTTGTAAACATCGGCTGCGGACTTGAGCGTCGCGGCGTCTTGGTTAATGTATCCTTTCGTGTACCAGGAGTGAGCGAGCGCGTAGTTCGCCCTCATCTCGTCCGTCACGTCGGGAAGGACGGTATTCGTCTCATCGGTATAGTAGACCGGCACTTTGGTGTCGATGCCGTACAGCAGCGCCGTGTAGAAGCCCTTCTGCGTCCCGAAGGGCGTGATGCCCGGCTCGCCTTCCTTGATCTGCTTCAGGAACGGCTCCAGGTCTTCCATCTTCTTGATCGTGCTGACATCAAGGTTGTACTTGTCGATGAACCGCTTCTGAATGACGACGCTCGCGCGCTGGGCGGAAAATTGGAAGTTCGGCACCGCATAGATCTTGCCTTGGAGCGTGGCGTCGTCCCAGAACTTCTTTTCCAGCGAATCGTACAGCTTCTGCCCGCTCGTCTTCAGCAGATCGTCGAGCGGCAGGAACGCGCCCTTCAGCTGATTCTGATCGAACTTGAACAGCCAGCTGGACGTCCAGACGATGTCCATCTTCTCGCCGGAGGCGGTCATCGTGTTCATCTTCTGCTCGTAGGTGCCGAAGTCGATCGGACTCAGCTTGACCGTCGCGTTGATCTTTTCCTTGGCGATCTTGTTGACCGCGTCGTTCACCAGCTGTAGGTCGGCGTTCGCCGCGTTTTGCGGATAGTACCAGGTCAGTTCGACGGGCGGGAGCTCGCTGCTCGCCGAAGGGGAAGCGCTGCCGGAAGCCGCGGCCGATGCGGTCGCGCCGGCGCTGCCGGAAGCGGAGGCGCTCGGCGAGGCGTCGCCGTTGTTGGAGGAATTGCCGCAGCCTGCCGCGGCAAGCGCAACGCCAAGCGAGATCGAGGCGAGGAGCGTGGTTCGGAATCCGGATTTGCCGTTCATTGTTTTTTGCAACATAAACCCTCCCGATATGTTGGATGTCGATGCCATTTCATGCCGTGCAGCATGCCTCGCCACTCGTCCCGTTTTGACTCACCCCGCGCTTAGCTCTTGCCGTTGGCGGCCAGCCATTCGTTCAGCTGCTTCTGCTTCTCGGCGCGGATCGTTTCGACGCCGGCCTTTTTCAGCTTTTCTTCGTAGATCGGCAGATACTTCGCCGGATCGAGCGTGCCGGTGCCGAGCGATGCGCCGTACTCTTCCTTGACCGCGTTCACGTTAGCGATCTCCGTCTTGACCGGCTCCGTATTGAACACAAAGCCCGTGTACGGGGATACGTACGCCTCGTCGTTAACCTTGATCGTCTGCTCGATCTTGTCTTCCGGAGCGCCTTCGGGCAGGTATTCGTTCGTGATGTTGCCGAAGATCCAGTCCGTGTTCGTGAAGTAACCGGCGTCCTGGTTGATCTTGATGTAGTTGCCCGTCGTCTTCTCGTAGTGCTTGCCTTCGATGCCGTAAACGAGCGTGTTGTAGAGCTCCTTGTCGGTGTTGACGAGCTCGAGGAACATCATCGCGCGCTCCGGATTTTTGGATGTGCGGCTGATGGCGTTCATCGTGCTGGCCGCGCCGGTGAACGTGGACTGCGCCAGCGGCGCGAGCACGACGTCGTAGCCGCCGTCCGCGACCTTGAACTCGACCTCGGAGCCCGGCTTGCCGGTTACGTCGAACCAAACGGCCGTCGTGCCCTTGTTGTAGGCATCCGCGGCGGATTTGAGCGTCGCCGCGTCTTCCATGATATAGCCCTTCGTGTACCAGGAATGCGCGAGCTCGTAGCTGTGCTTCAGTTCGTCCGTTACGTCCGGCAGGACGGTGTGCGTCGTGTCGTCCCTGTAGACTTCGACCCTGTTGTCGATGTTGTACATGAGGCCCGAGTAGAAGCCTTTGGTCGTGCCGAAAGGCGTGATGCCCGGCTCGCCGTCCTTGATTTGCTTCAGGAAAGGCTCGATGTCGTCGATCTTCTTGATCGTGCCGAGATCGAGGTTGTATTTGTCGACGAACCGCTTCTGGAGCACGAGCGAAGGGCGGCTGGCCGAGACTTGGAAGTTCGGCACGGCGTAGATTTTGCCGTCCAGCGTCGCGTCGTCCCAGAACTTCTTTTGCATCGAATCGTACAGCTTCTGTCCGCTGGACTTCAGCAGATCGTCGAGCGGCAGGAATACGCCCTTCTTCTGGTTCGTATCGAACTTGAACAGCCAGTTGGAGGTCCAGATGATGTCGATCTTCTCGCTGGCCGCCGTCGTCGTATTCATCTTCTGCTCGTAGGTGCCGAAGTCGATCGGCATGAGCTTGATCGTCGCGTTGATTTTTTCCTTCGTAATCTTGTTGACCGCGTCGTTGACGAGCTTCAGGTCGGCGTTCGCCGCGTTTTGCGGGTAATACCAGGTGAGCTCTACAGGCTCAAGCTCGCTGCTTGCCGAAGCGGAGGCGCTGCCCGAAGCCGCGGCCGACGCCGACGCGGTCGCGCTGGCGCTGCCGGAAGCGGCGGCGCTCGGCGAAGCGTTCGAATTGTTGTTGGAGTTGCCGCAGCCTGCTGCCGTAAGCGCAGCCGCCAGCGAGATCGAAGTGAGAAGCGTAGTCCGGAATTTGAATTTGCTGCTGTTTGTTTTTTGCAACGTGAACCCTCCCGAGAAATGTGTGAATGATATTGCCTATATCGATAGATTAAAGGCCGCCGCGCAACCGTACCGCCTTCACCGCCTTTCCGAGCGCCTTTAATGCGACATCCTGAGTGCAACGATTCTGATTGAGACGTTCTGATTGCGACATCCCGGTCGTGGATAGCCGGTCTTGCTTAACCCTTGATCGCGCCTACGGTCAACCCTTTGACGAAAAAGCGCTGGAAGAACGGGAAGACGATCAGCATCGGACCCGCGGACAGGATGGCGATCGCGAACTTGGCCGCCGTCTTCGGGAAGTTCGCCAAGTTGAAGTTGGACATGACGAGCGCGAATTCGGGCCGCGAGGTGATAAAGTCGAGCGAGTTCATCGTACGCACCAGCAGCAGCTGCAGCGGGACCAGTCGCTCGTTGTCGATGAACAGCAGCGCGTTGAACCATTCGTTCCAATAGTTGAACATGATGAACAAGCCGAGGGTCGCGAGCGACGGTTTGGACAGCGGCAGGATCAGCTGCACGAAGATTCGCCATTCCCGCGCGCCCTCCACCTTGGCGGACTCGACGATTTCGAACGGAATCTTGGACATGAAGCCCTTCATGATCAGCACGTAGAACGGACTGAGCATCCCCGGCACGATCAGCGCCCAGATCGTATCCTTCAAGTGCAAATACTGCGTGACCAGAATGTAGAACGGGACGAGCCCGCCGCCGAACAGCATCGTGAAGAAAACGTAGAAGGAGGTCGGCCGCACGAGGCCGTAATCCCTTCGGGACAACGTATAGCCCATGCTGGCCGTCAGGATCAGGCTTAGGATCGTGCCGACGACGGCGACGAAGATCGTTACGCCGTAAGCGCGAAGGATCGCGTCGGGCGATTTGAAAAAGTACTCATAAGCCGAAAAGGAGAGCTTATCCGGGATCATGCGGTATCCGTGATGCAAGATCGAATTTTCGTCCGTCAGCGACACCACGATAACGAGCGCCAATGGCACGACCATGCTGAGCGTAATCAAGATAAAGATGAGATGGATGATTAGGTTCGACCATTTGAAAGAAGACTTGGCCCTGGCGGGCTGGACGGCAACGGCCTTGGCGGGTACAGACTTGGCGGTCATGGAACTGGCCTCCTTAAAACAAGGAATTTTCTTCGTTGATTTTGCGGACCGTATAATTCGCGGCGACGACGAGCACGAGGCCGACGACCGATTGATAGAGACCGACGGCGGAGGCCATGCTGACATCCCCTAGCTCGCTGAGCGCCCGATAAATATAGGTGTCGATAATGTCCGTCGTGGCGTACGTCATGCCGTTATTGTTCGGGATGAAGTAGTGAAGCCCGAAGTCGCCGCGGAACATATTGCCGATGCTCATGATCAGCAGAATGATGATAAGCGGGGTCAACTGGGGAATCGTGACGTTGGTGATCATCTGCCAGCGCTTCGCGCCGTCGATCTTGGCCGCCTCGTACAGCTCCGCGTCGATGCCGAGAATGCCGGCGAAGTACACGAGCGCCGAGAAGCCGATCGCTTTCCACAGATGGACCGCGTTCAGAATGTAGGGCCAGACGTTGGCCTTGAAGTACCATTGGACCCGGTCGAACCCGAGCCCCCTCGAGCCAACCGTTCAGGAAGCCGTTCTGGTGGTCGAGGAACGCCATCGTAATGTAGCTGACGACGACCCACGACAGGAAGAAAGGCAGGATCATCGCGGTCTGGTAAATCTTCAGCCACTTCTTGGCGACTTCGTGGAGCAAGATGGCCACGGCCAGCGAGAATACGGTCGTCATGAACATGTAGCCCAGGTTGTACAGCACCGTGTTCCGCGTGATCCGAAAGGCGTTTTCGCTCTCGAACAGGAACTTGAAGTTTTTGAAGCCGACCCATTCGCTTCCCAGAATGCCCTTGTCGTACACGTAATTTTTGAAAGCGATAATTACGCCGAACATCGGGACATACGACATGATGAAAATGTAGATGATCGCGGGAAGCGAGAAAATAAACAATTCGCCGTTCCTGCTCACAAACTTTAAAAACTTGCCGCGTTTCATCGGCCGGCGTCCTCCTTGCTGCTTGGATTTGCGTCTTGCCCTTGCTCATGCCTTGACGATATCGCCGTTTCGGGACCAAATAAAGTGAAGAAATCGTACTTTACTCTCCGCAGAAGTGCGCGATTTGCTTTTTTCTGCCCGATTCCGCGCATGCGGCGGCCATACGAAAAAAGCCGCTGAACGGACGGGGAAAATCCCGTCGTTCGCGGCTGCGGCTGCATGTATGCGGGGCTAAAGCAACATGGCGTGAAAGGTAAATTCGGCGGCGGGCGGTACTAGGGCGAGGATAGCGATGCGGCGCATCGTTATTTCGCCGGAGATTGGTACTTGGGCGGCAATAGCGATGCGGCGCATCGTTATTTCGCAGGAGATTGGTACTTGGGCGGGAATAGCGATGCGGCGCATCGTTATTTCGCCGGAGATTGGTACTTTGGCGGCAATAGCGATGTGGCTCATCGTTATTTCGCCGGAGATTGGTACTTTGGCGGCAATAACGATGCGGCGCATCGTTATTTCGCCGGAGATTGGTACTTGGGCGGCAATAGCGATGTGGCGCATCGTTATTTCGCCGGAGATTGGTACTTGGGCGGGAATAGCGATGCGGCGCATCGTTATTTCGCCGGAGATTGGTACTTTAGCGGGAATAGCGATGCGGCGCATCGTTATTTCGCAGGAGATTGGTACTTTGGCGGCAATAACGATGCGGCGCATCGTTATTTCGCCGGAGATTGGTACTTTGGCGGCAATAGCGATGTGGCGCATCGTTATTTCGCAGGAGATTGGTACTTTGGCGAGGATAGCGATGCAGCGCATCGTTAAGCCGGCCCGGCCCGGCTACTTCTTCCCCTTCGCCTTCAGCCAAGCGTCCAGCTGCTTCTGCTTCTCCTGGACGATCACGCCGGCGCCCGCCTTCGCGAGCTTGTCCTCATACTCCGCCAGGAAGCGCGCCGGATCGATCGTGCCCGTGGCGAGGGCGGGATAATATTCGTCGTTGACGGCGCGCACGTTCGCGATCTCCGTCTTGACGGCGTCCGGGTCGAACTCGAAGCCGTCGAAGGCGGATACGGCCGCTTCTTCGTTCGCGCGTATCGTATCCTCGATCTTGCCGGGCGGCGAACCTTCGGGCAGGTACTCGTTGCGGATGTCGCCGAACACCCAGTCCGTATTCGTAAAGTAGCCGCTGTCGGGATTCGTCCGGATGAAGTTGCCGGTCGTCTTCGTATAATGCTTGCCTTCGATGCCGTAAACGAGCAGATTGTACAGCTGCTTGTCCGTATTCACCAGCTCCAGCAGCATGAGGGCCCGCTCGGGATGGGCGGAGGTACGGCTGATCGCGTTCATCGAGTTGCCGGCGCCGACGAAGACCGATCCGGCGACCGGCACGAGCTGCACGTCGTAGCCGCCGTCCGCGGCTTTGAACTCGACTTCCGAGCCCGGCTTGCCCGTAATATCGAACCACACCGCCGTGTTTCCATTATTGTAGGCTTGCGCGGCATCCTTGAGCGTAGCTGCGTCTTCATTAATATAGCCCTTCGTGTACCAGTCGTGCATCAGGACGAAGTTGGCCCGCATCTCCGCGGTGACGTCCGGCAGCACCGTCGGCGTCGGATCGTTGCGGTAGACCGGCACGTTCCAGTCGATGCCGTACAGGAGATTCGTATAGAAGCCGCGTGTCGTGCCGAACGGAACGACGCCCTTCTCCCCTTCCTTGATCTGCTTCAGAAAAGGCTCGATGTCCTCGATCCGCTTGAGCTTGCCGACGTCCAGCTTGTATTTGTCGAGGAAGCGCTTCTGGATCACCAGGCTCGGACGCATCGCGGAGATTTGATAGTTCGGGACCGCGTACGTTTTGCCGCCAAGCTTGCCGCCGTTCCAGTACTTCTCGTCCATCGACGCGAGCAGTTGCCCGCCGTATTGGCCGAGCAGATCGTCGATCGGCCGGAACACGCCTTTTTTTGGCGTTGGTCGACCACTGGAACAGCCAGTTGGAGGTCCAGAGGATGTCCATCGGCTCGCTGGAGGCGACGATCGTATTCAGCTTCTGCTCGTAATTGGCAAAGTCGATCGGCCGCAAGTCGACGGTGGCGTTGATCTTGTTCCGGGTAATTTCGTTGACCGCGTCATTCACGAGCTGCTGGTCGGGATTCGCCCCGTATTGCGGGTAATACCATACCAGGTCCACCGGCACCAGCCCGGACGAGGCGGTTCCCTCCGCCGCGCCGGACGAAGCGCCCGTTCCCGCGCAGCCCGCCAAGACTCCCGCGCACAACATGCAGATGACGAACGCCCATGCCCGCCGTTTGCCAATCCTCCGTTCAATCGGTCTGTCCAAGATCAACCGCTCCTCCTCGATGCCTTTTGTCCCCTACTGTATGTTGCGATCGTTCACTTATTTATAAATATAGCAATTCGACCGTCCCATTGCGTATACAAAAGTGCATTTTGGCGTGCTTCCTCCATGAGAGCAATCTGGTACGCTTGCTTCGGGAGCCCCGGCATCGAGGTCCGGGATCCGTGCGCGATCCGACTTCATGCACGATCCCGACTCCATGCGCCATCCGACTCCACGCACGATTCGAAAGACGCCATCCGAACGAAGCAACCTGAACGACGCGATCTGCGAAGGGGGGATTAAGATGCGATTCGAACTGCCGCCGCTGCGCGCGGCTGCCCGTAGCCGCTTCAGGCTCCGGCTGGTACCTTCAGGGCGGATTCCATGCACCGGCAGCGGGCGAATATCCGGCGTTCCGCGCGGACCGGCTCAGCGTGTCGCTGGCTTCCGCGGCCGACGGCACGCAGACGGTCTCCGTCGTCAACGACGGGCCCGAGCCGCTCGCGATGCGCGAGATCCGGCTGGAATGGTCCGCCTCCAGCCTGGGCGACCGGCTCGATGCGCGGGATTACGTCCAGCTCCATCATGCCCGCGATTTCTCCGGCCATTCCGGGGTTCGCCCGCTCCATCGGCCCGCCGCTTGGTCGCCCGGCGCAGAGCCCTCCGGCATGGTAAGCGTCATCTGCCACCGTCGGACGGGCGCCTGCATCCTGCTCGGCGCGCTGCCGCCCTTTGGCGATTGCTTCGTCGATATCGCGATTCTGCATGCGCAGCCCCATCGCGACGGCGCGTTCGGACTCGGCTTCCATCTCCGCGCCACGCGCGAGCTGGATCCGGGTGAGCACGACGTCCTGGCGCACCTGATCGTGCTGCAAGGGGACGACGGCATCGCGCTGCTGTCCGAATATGCGGAGCGGATGCGGCAGCGGCTCGCCGCGTTGCAATATCGTCAGCCCGCGGCCCGCATCGGCGGCTGGAACAGCTGGGATTACTATGCGGGCGCCGTTCAAGCCGAAGACGTGCTGGCCAACGCGAACGCGGCGAACAAGCTTTTCGGCGCTGGCTTGCGGTACGTCGTCATCGACGAAGGCTACGAGCGCCAGTGGGGCGTCTGGGACGCCGGCTGGAAATTTCCGCAGGGGCTGGATGCCCTCTGCGCGCAGATCCGCGCCGAAGGCTATGAACCCGGCATCTGGACCGCGCCGCTTATGGTCGGCGTGTATACGCCGCTTTACCGCGAGCACCCGGACTGGTTCGTCGGCGACGAGAAGGGCGACCCCTTTGTCGAAAATGCGGGCTACGGCAGCATGGTTCAGCTGGATGTGACGCACCCGCAAGTCGAGGCGCATATCCGCAAGACGTTCGAGCGGCTTCGCGCCGCCGGCTTTACCTATTTTAAATGCGACTTCGCCCAGCTGCTGCTCGGCGCCTCCGCCTTCCACAGCAGCCGCATGTCGCACGCCGGCATGATCCGGCGGCTGTTCGAGGTCATCCGCGAGGCGATCGGGCCGGATGCCTACTTGCTCGCCTGCGGCGCGCCCTACGAAGCCGTCATCGGCATCGCGGACGCGCACCGCACGACGGGAGACATCCACAATTATTGGAGCCATATTCGCCAGAATATCCGCTCGATGCTGGCGAGATGGTGGATGCAGGGGGCCGTCGGCAATACGGATCCCGACACCGCCATCGTACGCTGCCCGGATACGACGGACGACCGCCGGCTCAACCGCCGGCTGGCGAAAAATCCGTGGGGACTCGGCGGCGGCTGGGCGGCGGGCAGGGAGATGAACCTGGAGGAAGCCAAGACGCTGCTCCTCGCCTGCTATGCCAGCGGAGGCGATCTCCTGCTGGGGGACGCGCTCGACAAGCTGAACGGCGTCGGCACCGGGCTGCTCGCCGGCCTGCTGCGGCAGCCTCCGGTTCGGCGCGGCATCCCGCTTAACCTGTTCGCGCCGGACGGCGACGAGCTGCCGGTCGTCGCGGCCGAGACGGACGACCCGGACATTCGGCTGCTCGCGCTGTTCAATCTCGGCGACGATTACCGGACGCAGCGGATTCCCGAATCCTTCCAGGCATCCGATCTCGCGTGGACCTCATTCTGGACCGGGGAGGCCGTGCCGGCTACGATCGCCGGGGAGGCTGCGCTCGCGCCGAGAAGCGCGGTCGCGTGGCTGATCTCGCGAAGCGGAGCGCCGGTGCTTGAGCCGAAGGCGCGGCCCTGATCATCGGGCCTCCGATCCGGCCGCCAGCACGGTCAGCAGCTCCGCGATCACGCCGTCGTAATCCCGCTCGTCGAGCGAGATCAATTCCTCGACGCGCCGCCTGGCGTCCCGGTGCAGGTCGGCCGGCGACCGCCACCGCAGGACGCTTTGCAGGCGCGTCTCCAGATGCGCCCGATCTCCGCCTTCGCGGACGTACCGGGCGATGATCTCGTAATCGCGGATTCCCTTCTGCAGCAGCTTGTACCGAAGGCTTAGCAGCGGCCGGCCGTCCCTGCCCGGATAGACGAAGTTCGTGTCGCCCGCCGGAAAAAACGGGTTGTGATACGAGATCTTGCGGAGCGGATCGGTCGGCCATACCGTGTAGTTCCAGCGCAGAAAGCCGTCCAGCTCAAGCTGCCAGGCGATCCAGGGAATGGCGCGCGCCTCAAGGAGGCTGGACGAGATGAAGGTGTTCGGATGCTTGACGTCGCAGGCGACGTAGTAAAGCGTCCGCCCCGTCTTGCCCTCCCCTCATTTCCATGATTTGCTCGTGCTCCTGGCCCGCGCAATCGAGGATCGGGACGTGATCCACGATGCCCTCTTCCGCCATGAAGGAAGCATGGGCGATCGCGGCCTTATATTGGAAGGAATGAGCCATCTTGCGCATGGCGCCCAGCCGCTCGCGGAACAGCGGGAGGTCCGACGGCTCGTCGGCCAGCACCCGGACGCGTTCGATCCAGCCCCGCTCGGCGAAATGGCGCTCCAGCGCGACGACATACGCCTCGAACTCGCTTTTTTGCCGGATGAAGCGGTAAGTGCCGTTGGACTCGTCATAGTACCGGACGCGTACGGCATCCGGATGATCCGCAATGACGCCGCCGTAGCCCGCATCCTCGATCACCCAGATATTGAGCAGGCCGAACACCTCGATCTCGTCCGCGATGCCGTGCCGCTCGCACAGCTCCACGTATCGGTCGAGCGCGCGGAAATCATAGGCCCAAGCGCCGTCCGCACGCCGGGTTACGCCGACGATGCTGTACTCGAACAGGTTGGCCGGATCGATCCGGTCGTAGCACGAGCCCTGGCCGGACCAGGGAATCTCGGAGACGACGAGCGAGACGGCCTTCTGGCCGAGCGCCGCCAGCGAGGCGACGTACGGCTCCAAAATCTCGAAGTGCAGGTCGCTCCACAGCGGCGCATCGTATTTGCGCGCGAGGTTGGCGTTGTGCTGCCACAGATCGAGATAAAACGTATTGTTCGCCGGCTCGTCCAGCGTCACGTCATGGACGACGATTTCGAACTTCAGCGTCGCCTCCACCCGCTCGTCCTCGAACATCCGGCGGCGGTAAACGGTAATCTCGGGATAGTAAACGCCCGGACCCGCGCCGGCGCCGATCTCGGCTTCGATCCAGACCGGCTGCACCCGCCGCTTGTCCACGCGGATCGAAGATTGACGGAGGACGATGTCCGATTTGAGCTGACGGTCGTCGTCTTCGACGAGACCGATCAGGCTGGCGGTGACGCCCCCCGTCGGCAAGGCCGGGCACCCGGACGCTCACGCGCAGGACGTCGATCGGCCCGCGCTCGTCGAACGCGGCATCCTCGCCTACGCAGACCAGCAGCTCCTCGTCCGCGTAAATGAGCAGCTGCGCGGCCGCCCGGTCGCGCCGTCCGCAGGAGACGGATACGGAGCGGTCGGCTTCGAACGGCGCGTCGAACTTGTGATAGACGCCGAATACGTATTTATAGCTGTCGGGGGCGAGCCCCATCGTGATCTTCATGTCCAGTAATTCCTCCGATACAAGGATGCAGACGGCGCGTTGGCGCGCCGTCTGCATGGTCCTGATGTTTAATGAATGGATGTTTAATGAAAAACGGTTTTTATTCGCGCGGCCGATCAGGCGTCCGCAGGTTCAAGATTGAGCGGCGGCCGCTCTTCTCCCGCCTGCAACTCGTCGCCGTATACGGCGTCCGGCACCGATGTCGCCTCTTCGCTCGCCGGCACTGCCGCCTCGGCGGAAGCCGCGTACGAGAGCGCGTCGTTCGTGTTGTACAGGACAAGCTTGTCCAGCGTGTACTTGCCCGTGAACCGCTGCGCGGTGAACTTGAACAGCTCGAAGCCTTTGACGACGTTGTTCGGATCCATGAACGGAATGTTCGTCACGCGATAGACGCCCGTTGCGGGGTCCAGCGTGCCGCCCGCCGCGATCGTGCCGCCGTAAGTCTTGAGCGAATCCGCCTGCACGGTCAGCATGTAGGTCTTGGCCGTAAAATTGAAGTCGAAGCGCAGCGTCACCCATTCGTCGGCCGGCTGCTTGTAGACGTTGTAGTCCGTCAGGCGTACGAACGTCGGCGTCCCGTTGACCAGCTTCTGATAGCCGAGCCCGCCGTCGGAGAAGCCCACGAACTCGCCGAAAACCTTGCCGTTGCCGGCCAGATCGATCAGGTAGTGGCCGATGTTGCTGTCCAGCTTGGAAAACTTCGTGCGCGTCTCCAGCGTCACCAGACCGCCGATGCTGCCCGTCGTGCGCTGAAGCACGGGCGACGAAGCGTAAGCGTCGGTCGAAGGATCGTAGTTGTCGATCGCGAGCAGCCCCTTGCCGCCGAGATCCGGAAGCGGCACGGCCTGCACGGATGTGCCGCCCGTCTTGGTATAGGTCCAGCCCGCGCCGTTCGAGACTTCGCCGGTCGCCCACGTATCGAACGAATCGTATACCATCTTGCCGGTTGCCGGCAGGGTGACGGTCAGCGTCGGTCCGTCTCCGGACTCGCCGCCGGCCGCGTTTTTCGCCTGAACGCGGAACGTGTATGTCGCGCCCGGCGTCAGGTCGGCCACGTCCAGCGTCGTGCCCGTCACGGTGCCCGCAGGCACGGCGGCCGACGCCCCCCTCCGCCTTATACACCGTATAAGAAGCCGCTTGACCGGAACCGGATCCTGCCGTCGCAGGATCCCAGGCGAGCCGCACCGCGTTCGTGAACGTCAGTTCCGCGTTCAGCGCGGCCGTCGCGCTCCAGGTCGGAGCGCCGGCCAGCGTCACCGCCAGGCTTCGCGACTCGGCGGACGCCTTGTCGCTCTGGTCGACCGCCCGGATCGCGAACGTATACGCGTTGCCGACCGTCAGGCCCGTCAACGTCGCCGTATTCGCGCTCGCCGGCACCGTCGTTTTCAGCGTGCCGTTCTGATAGATCGCGTAGCTCTTCACCGCGGGATCCGAAGAAGCGTCCCAGGCGAGCGTCGCCGACGTGTCGGACTGCGACGCCAGCCGCAGCTTCGGCGCCGGCAGGCTGTCCTTGATCGAATCCGTCGGATAGACGGCCAGATGGTCGAACGAATACTTGCCCGTATACCGCTGGGCGGAGAAGCGGAACATCTCGAAGCCGACGAGCGTCGCGCTCGTATTCAGGAACGGAATGTCGTCGACGCGGTATACGCCGGAATCGCGATCCAGCTGTCCGCCTGCGACGAGGATGCCTTTGTAATCCCTGAGGCCGTCCTCCTGTACGATCAGATCGTAGGTTTTGGCGTCGAAGTCGATGTCCCAGCGGATCGTCATCCACTGATCCTTGGGCTGCTTGTAGCCTTCCGCCAGTCGGATGTTCGTCGAGACGCCGTTCACCATCTTCTGGAAGCCGATGCCGCCGTCCGAGAAGCCGACGAAGCCGGCGAAGACCTTGCCGTTGCCGCTCAGGTCGATCAGATAGTTGCCGACGTCGTGATTCACCTTGGAGAACATCGTCCGCGTCTCGACGGTCAGCTTGCCGCCGGTATTCGCGATGGTCTTCCGCATGATCGGCGAAGACGCGTATTCGTCGGTGGACGGATAATAGTTGTCGATCCCGACCAGCGCCTTGCCGCCTTCCGGCAGACTGGCGGTCTGCACCGACGTGCCGCCCGTCTTGGTGAAGGACCAGCCGCTGATATCGGAAACCTCGCCGTCTCCTACCCAGTTGTCGAACGTATCGTAGACGGGCAGGACGACGGACGAAGGCAGCGTCGCGGTCACGTCCGGACCGTCGGTCGTTGCGTTGTTCTGATTGTCCTTCGCCTCGACCTTGTACGTGTAGGTGCCGCCTGCCTGCGTAACGTTCAGGTCGATCGTCGTACCCTTCGCCGTGCCGACCGGCAGCAGCGTCGAGCCGCTCACGCGATAGATCTGATATTCGCTGACCTGGCCCGCATTATCTACGGCCGGCGTCCAGGTCAACCGGACCATCTTGTTGGACAGGAACCGGGTATGCACCGCCGCGTCGGCGCCCCATACCGGCGGCGTCGTATCCGTCATCAGGACGGTAAGCGGCGCAGAACCGGGCGCCCTGAACGAGCGGTTGCCGCTCGTATCGACGGCCGTCGCGCGGAACGCATATTCCTTGCCCGAGGACAGCCCCGTGATCGTAGCCGTATTCGTGCCGAACGGCACGGTCAGCTTTTTCACGCCGTCCATCTCGATCTCGTATTCCTTCACGGCCGCATTGTCCGTGGACGGATCCCAACCGATCGTGACCTGCCCGTCCGCCTGGGCAACCTCATGAAGATTGGCCGGCGCGGACGGACGGACCTCGTCGTCGCTTACCTTGATCAAGCCGATCCAGTCCAGGTTCACGCCGCCGAGCGAATGGAATAACGTCAGGTCGACGACGCCGGCGGACAACTGCACGCCGGTCTTGACCCGAAGCCCTCGCCACTGCTCTGCCGTGGTGCCGTAGCTCTCTGTCTTGGGCAGCTTAAAGTATTTGATCTCGTCGCCCAGCTTCACGTAACGGATCGAATCCGTATCCGCGGCCGTCACGTCCCAGCCCGCCACGTACTTCACTACGAGGTCGTAAGTGCCTGTCTCCGGCACATTCAACTTCCACTTGAGCGACACGCCGAACTGATCCCAGTTGCTCACGCCCTTGCCGTTCGAGAGGAACGGGCGGGTGTCGTACACGGTCGGCTGCTTGGTGCCGTTCCACTGCGTGAACGACTCGGCTTCCTGCCATTCAATGCCCATCGTCTGCCGCGTCTGATCCGGATCCTGATACTGCTCCGTCTGCAGCGCGGCGCCCAACCCCAGGTTTTTCAGCTTCAGCGTGCCGGTGGCGCCCTTCAGCAGAACGGAAGCGTTCGCGTCGATCAGGCCGCTCGCGATCTTGCCGTACTTCTGGAAGGAGAAGCCCGACGGCGCTTCCAGCACTTCGTAGAAGCCCTGCGCGTTGGACAGCTGTCCCCAGGCGACGCTGTCGCCGTTCACGTCGCGATATGCCTGCAGCGTGACCGAACCGGCGACGCCGTCGATCTCGGTCTGCAGCGTGACCGGCGCGAGCGGACCCGGCATCGGGGCGGCGTTCAGCTTGAACGCGCGTTGGCCCTTCTCAACGTGCATCGTGAGTTTGCCGCTCGCGAACGACCATTGTACGCCGCGGTTGTTCATCCCGTCGGCAACCGTGCCGCCGGAAGGAATGGCCGTGCCGGTATCAGCATCGCGCACGGCTGTCAGACCCGACGCAGCCAGCGTGACTTGAACGTCCGTCTGCGCCGATACGGACAGCCGATCGCCGCCGTACGAGACGGTTGCGGCCGAATCGCTTTCGATGAGCGTAACGCCGTTTTTGACGAGCTTGGTGCCGACGACGAGCAGCGCCGAATCGCCCTTGACCGCGGCAGCCGCACCGTCGAACTGCACGCCGTCCGCGCCGGTGTCGACCAGACCGCTGTTCGACTTGCGGACGTATACGGCGGTGCCGTCCTCGAAGGCTAGCTTGATATAGGTCGCGGTTTCGGCCGGCGTTACGCTTTCGGGCGAATCGCCGCGCTTGTAAGGCGCCAGCGTCGCGACCATCTTGGCTTCATTCGCGCGCGGGGTGATGAACGCCGCATGCACCTGCGACTTGCCGGCGAACGCGTTCACCGGCGGATACGATACGCCGTCCGGCCCCAAGTATTGGGTCTCGTAGGTTGTACGGTAGCTCTGCGCGGCCTGACCGTAGAACTGCACCTTCAAGTTCGCGTCGCCCTTGGCGATCGTCGCACCCTTGCCTGCCTGGTCAAGCACCAGATTGTCGTCGGCATGCAGGTTCCATTCGAATTCGGAGCCGCCGTCCTTGGTCGTCGCCAGGTCGTCGATGACGACGTAGGCGTCCGGACGCACGTAGATGATATGGCGCACGGCCTTGGACAAACCGCCCTGGTAAGCCTGGGTGGCGTCGCCGCTCGTCGCGTCGAAGTCCGGACTTGTGACGAAGCCGAGAATCTTGCCGTCGGCCGCGATGTTGTCGTTGGCTTGGCCTTTGCGTCCGTCGAACGTAATCGCGTTGGCGGAGTAAGTGTTCCGCGTAAAGTTGGCATGATGCTTGCTGCCGTAGAAATCGTAGTAGCCCGCCTTCACGGCCAGAGACTCGCCGAAGGCGTTCAGCACGAAGCTGTTCTGATCGGACATCGTATGATTGTAAGTGCCGTACGGGCTCGACCGGAAATAAAGCGAGGTGCGGTCGGTCTCGTACAGCTCCGAATGCATGGCGACCGCGCCCGTATCCGGGAACCAGATGCCCTTCGGCAGATCGACCGGCGGCTGGCTGCCCACGTCGTCGGCCCGGTAGAAATAATCCGTCAGGCCGGTCGACTTGGCGCCGATCGCCTCGGCCTCCCATTTTAACCGGGAGTCGTCGTAGATCTGGGCCATCCGCGTCAGCAGACTGGTGCTGGCCGCGCCGGGGGTATACTGGGAATCGTCGCCGAAGACGCCGATCGGGCTGCCGTGCGGGAACATATACAGCGGGTACAGGCCTTCGTTGCGAGAGAAGGCTTTGTCGTACAGGTTGATCGCTCCCGAGCTCAGCAGCACGTCCATCAGCTCCTTGTTAGAGCCCGACGACCACTGCCAGTACCCGGTCCCTTGCGACCAGGAGCCGTCCTCGCCGCCCCACGGCGGCAGCACGTTGATGAACAGCGGCACGGACAGCTTGTACCAATTTGCGGCTTCCGGCATGTCGTTCAGCATCGCGGTCGCGATGATGCCGATGTAGCCGACGATCGTCCAGCCGTGAGAGTCGTAAGGGAACTTGTAGAAATTTTGCCCGGCTGCGCCGCTGTCCAGGTATTTCTGAACGAGCGTATCCGTCCGCGTCTTGATCATCGCGCGGAGCGCCGTCTTGTCGCTCTCCGACAGCAGCGGATAGAGCCAGTCGTACGCGATCGCCGAGCGATAGGCGATGGCGCGATGCACCTGGTCGTGAATGCGATAGCTCGTCGCCCCGTCCGGATTCCAGGTCGCGATGTTGAGCAGCAGCGCTTTGGCACGGTTGCCGTAGGTCGCATTGCCCGTCACGAGATAGAGGAACGAGGCGTTCATCATATCGGTCAGCGCCGTTTCGGCATACCCTTTGAGCACGCCTTGGGCAGCCACGTACGCGTCGCTGTTGGTCGGCACCTCGTTGTTCATATACGGGAACGTCGGATCGGCCGGCAGCGGCTTGCTCGCGCTCGCATTATACGCGGTCACCGTCTGGTCGAATACGGTCTTCGAGTTACCCGTCAGCCGCAGATCGCGGAAGGCGGTCAGTTCGGCCGGCGTCGTCCAGACGCGCGGATGCGCCGTGGACACGTTGCTCATGAGCGTCTCGACCGAAGGCACGGGGAACGCCACGTTGTCCTGGTCGATGCGGAATTTGCGCGTCGTGCTCCAATCGGACCAAGCGCCGCCCGCCTGGTGATAGCGGACGCGCCAGTACCAGGTGCCGGCATCGAAGGTCACGGGAAAGTTGTAGTAGTTGAACTGGATCGCGTCGTTCTCGTGCGCGACCGTCGCGAAGGACGAATCGCGGCTGACCTGGAGGTCGTACTTGTCCGCTCCAGTCACGAACGGCCAGCTGAAGTCGGGCGGGTTCTGCGTCGTGACGAGAGAATCCGTCGGCCGAAACGGCATGTTCGTGCCGCCGAGCACGTTCGCGGGCCAACCGGAATCGGCTGCCGCGGCCTTGGGCGTCATACTTGCCGGCCAACCTGCGCCAAGCAGTCCAAGCAGCATCGTGAAAGCTAATACAAGTGCGGTTTGCTTTTTCAACTTCCCGTAAATCGTCACTACACTTCATCCCTTTCGATCTGGATTGGCATTCCGTTTTTAACCCCAATTTCTGTAAGCGTTTACGATTTTTCATCGCCTAAAGGACGGCTCTCCGCAGAGAGCCGCCATCGATACTAACGTTTAAGACTAAACGCTTAAGGATGCGATCAAATCCCGAATCGGAATCGTCTTGCGCGCAAGCCTCGACTGCTCGGCGGCGAACGCCATCATATGGCTCTGCACCGAGACGTCCGCCGAGGACAGGCTGTCTCCCTCCCCCATCCCCTCGCACGAGCCGCGTGAAGTCGCGCATGATGCCCAGATCGCCGCCGCCGTGATTGAGCCCGGTCGATTCCAGATCGATCGTTTCCACGCGCCCCGTTTTGAAGTCGCTTATCTCGATCGTGTTCTTGGCCATATGCGCGCGCAATTGTCCGCGGGTGCCCATGATCTTGAGCGTGCGTCCCCCGTCCGTCGTGAAGGCGGTCATCGTGAACGTCGCCGTGATGCCATTCGCGAATTCCATCGCCGCCACCTGATGGTCGACGACGTCGTTGTCGCAGCGGTAGACGCATCTGCCGTAGGGACCGGTGCGCAGCGCCTCCAGCACGCCCGCCTCGCTCGTATCGTGGCTGATCGCGCCCCGAAGGATGCGCTCCGAGACCTTGTCCGCGTTGTTCAGGTAGATATCCGGCGCATAATACGGGCACGCGTCGCTGACCGGGCAGCCGTCCAGGCAGCGGTACGGCGCGCCTGGCGGCGCATTTTCCGCCTTGAAGTGCCTGAGCCCGCCGAAGGAAGACAGCGTATCGCAGTCCGCGCCGGCCAGCCACACCAGAATGTCGAGATCGTGGCAGCTTTTGGCGAGGATCATCGGGTTGGACTCGTCGGCTCTTCGCCAACTGCCTCTGACGAAGCTGTGCGCCTGATGCCAGTAGCCGACGTTTTCGATCAGGTCGATCGTGACCGGCTCGCCGATCCGCCCTTCGTCCAGCAGCCGCTTGACGGTCGAGAAGAAAGGCGTGTAGCGGAGGACGTGACAGATGGCGAATACCCGGTCCGTACGTTCGGCGTACTGTCCTAACCTGACGCATTCGCCCGGATCGTTCGACATCGGCTTCTCGAGGAGGACGTGATAGCCGAGTTCGAGCGCCTTGACGGCGGGGTCGTAGTGCATCCGGTCCTGCGTGCAGATGAGGACCGCGTCCGCGACGCGAGGCCCCGCGAGCAGCGCCTCCCAGCTGTCGAAGCGCATGGCCGGATCGATGCCGTGCAGGTCGGCGAACGTCTCGCGCCGGATCGCGTCCGGCTCCGCCACCGCGGTTATCCGCAGCTCTCCGGGCCGATCGAGCGCGTACTGGGCGTATTCTCTGCCTCTTCCTCCGGCGCCGATGACGGCGGCCGTTACGGTTTTCATGAGGTCGGTCTCCTTTTGACGCCCCGATCAGCCCTTGACGGAGCCGATCATGGCGCCTTGCTCGAAGTGCTTCTGAATAAACGGATAGACGATGAGGACGGGCAGACAGCCGAGCAGGATGACCCCGTATTTCAGCGATTCGAGTATGACCTTGTGGCCGTCCCTGGTCGTTGCCTCCAGCACGTCGCCCGCTTGTCCGACGACGACCAGATTGCGGATGACGAGCTGCAGCGGGAACAGGTTCGGATCGCGGATGAGCAGCAGCGCGCTCTGGAAGTCGTTCCAGATCCCGACGGTATAGAACATCCCGATCGTCAGCAGCACCGGCTTGGACAGCGGCATGACGATGCGCGTGAGCACCGTGAAGTCCGACAAGCCGTCGATGCGTCCCGATTCCTCGACCTCGACGGGCATCCCGGAGAAAAACGTCCGCATGACGATGAGATTGTACGTGTTGATCGCGTTCGGCAGCACCATCGCCCAGATCGAGTCCATGAGTCCGTATGCGCGCGCCACGAGGTAGAACGGAATCATGCCTCCGAAGAACATGATCGTAAAGACGATGTACAGCATGACCGGCTTGTAGAAGACGAGACCCCGGCGCGAAAGCGCGTAGGCGCCCATAATCGTCAAGGACATCGAAATGAAAAGACCCAGGATAACGTAGCCGATTGAATTGCGGTAGCCGATCCACAGCCGATTGTCTTCGAATATGGCTCTCAGGGCGTCGAACTGCAGACCCTTCGGAAAAAAACTGATCTCGTTGCGGACGACGTATTCCGGCGCGCTGATCGCGACGGAAGCCATATGCAGGAACGGGAACACCATCGTGATCGCGACGAACAGCAGCAGCAAAAAGTTGACGACGTCGAATACGCCGATTCTTCCTGTTCTTACCATAGACTGGTCTCCCCCACTTTGCGGCTTGCGACATTCGTTAAATAGACGAGCAGCATGGTAACGAGACCCAGGGACAGATTAATCGCCGTCGCGTAGCTCATGCCGCCGCCGAGAATGCCGATCCGGTAGACGTAGGTCGAGATGATGTCCGCGGTGTCCAGATTGCCTGCGTTGCCGAGCAGGAAAGCCTTGTCGAAGGGAATGTTGAGGATACCGCCGATGCTCAGGATAAACATGATGACGATCGCCGGAATAATGCCCGGGAGCGTCACGTGAACCGTCTGCTTCCAACGGTTCGCGCCGTCCATCCTGGCCGCCTCGTACAGCTGGGGATCGATGGCCGCCAGCGCGGCGAGGAAGATGATCGTGCCGTAGCCGGTCATCTGCCAGATGTCCGACGCGATATAGATCGTCCGGAACCATTCCGGCCGCTGCAGGAAGTTGATCGGCTCGAAGCCGAGCGACTGGATCGCCTTGTTGATCCACCCCGTGCTCGGGGACAGCAGCATGATCATGATGCTGGACAAGACGACGCTGGAGAGAAAAAACGGCAGGTAGCTGACCGATTGCACGAATCGCCTGAACTTCTTCCAGCGCATCTCGTAGAACAAAATCGCCAGCGCGATCGGCGCGGGGAAGGCAAAAATAAACTTATATAAACCCAATAAGAGCGTGTTGCGGACAATAAGCCAGGCGTCGGGATTGCTGAAAAACATCCGGTAATGCTTAAGCCCGACCCATGGGCTGTGCCAGACGCCCTTGAACAGGTTGTAGTCCATGAAGGAGACGACGATCCCGAACATCGGGACGTAGTGGAACAACAGATAGTAGAGCAGCACGGGTATAAGCAGCAGCAAATAAACTCTGTCGCGCTTCATGCGGTGAAGTAAGGACTGCTTCATGGCGTTACTCCTTTCAGAAAAAGCACGGGGCCGTGCACTGCTCGTCAACGCACGGCCCCACGGCTTGCTATCGTTGCTTACTTCGTATTCGCGAGCTGACGATCGAGCGCCGTCTGGTACGTCGTACGGACTTTCTCGAGATCGTGCTTGCCGAGATCCTTGATGAAGGCGTCCCACTCGGAGAGCGGCCGGTCGCCGTTGATGAACTTCGTCACTTCGCCCGTCCAGAACTTCCACAACTGGTCGTTCGACGTCGAGAGCGCGGCCGCTTCGTCGGCGGTCAGGTTCGGACGGCTGTAGGCGACGGGGAACCGGTACTTCGGCGCCTCGACGTACGCGTATTGCTCTTCCGGCTTGACCAGCGAGAGCCATGCGTTGAAGTCGAACCAGCCGTAGGTCGCGGCGGTCTGGATGCCGGAGATGACGCGCAGGTCGTTCGCTTCCTTGTAGTTGTCGTTAAACTTGCGCTTGCCGTCGACGACCGTATACGTCTCGCCTTCCTTGCCCCAGCTCTGGATGTCCTTGCCCTTCTCGGAGAAGATATAGTCCAGGTAGCGGTAAGCCGCGTCCTTGTTCTTGGACGTGGAGGCGACGGCCAGGCCGTAGCCCTCTTGGCCGCCCTTCGGCAGGTATGGCTTGTCGCCGGCGCCGATCGGAGGCGCCATGAACTGCAGATGGCCTTCGGTCAACTGGCTGTTCATAATTTCGATCTGGCCGATGAACTGCAGGGTGACGAACGACTTGTTGGTCGACATGAACTGCGTCCAGGCTTTGTAATCCATCGTCAGCCAGTCCGGCGGGATGAGCTTTTCCTTCACGAACTTGTTCAGCCATTCGACCATCGTCTTGGCGTTCGGGTCTTCGAGACCGAACTTCATCTTGGTCGGGTCGGCCGGATCCTGATAGAACTCCGGATAAAAGTCGAAGGTAGGCGCGAACGTATCGAGCGTGCTCAGGCCGTGGCGGAACATGAACGGATAGCTGTCGGGATAAAGCTCCTTGAGCTTCTTGGATACCGTATACAGCTCGTCCCACGTTTTAGGAACCTCGAGATTGTTCTTCTGGAAGATGTCGTCGCGATAGAACCAGACCATCTGGCTGCCTTCGCCCGCGCCGTCGTTAATAATGCTGTAAATCTCGCCGTTCGGCGACACCACGCGGGACATGACGTCCGGATGGCTGTCGAGGAACGCCTTGACGTTCGGCATCTGGTCCATGTGCTTGGACAGGTCCTCGAAGGCGCCCTGGGAACCGAACTTCTGGACGTCGTTCGGGAAGACGGACAGCACGTCGGGCATGTCGCCCGAAGAGACAGCCAGCGCCAGCGATTCCGGACCGGTCGCGAGCACCTGTTCGACGTCGATGTTGGTCTCTTCCTTGACCCACTTCCATACGCCCCAGTCCGGCTTCGGCGGCCAGGCCGTGTTGTTTTCCGTGAAAATACGAATCTTCGCCGGCTCCGGCAGCGCGGCCGACGCGCTCGGCGATCCGCTTTGCGTCGCGCCGGCGGATGCGCTTGCATCTGCCGGGCTAGAGGCGCTTGCAGCCGGCTCGTTATTATTGTTGCCGCTGCAGCCGCTCACGGTCAGCGCGACCGCCGCCGCGGCCGCCCATGTCCATTTTAAAGATTTCATTCCGACACCCCGTCCTTTTCGGATATAGTCTTAGTTGCCTTTCGCGATGCCGTTCGACTCCGCCGCGGCGTCCGCCCCGGCCGTCCTTCGGCTTGCTCCCATCGTAGGCGGTCCGGGCCCGCCCGGTAAATAATCGGTTGTCTTTAAAAATGGTACTTTTTTTCGAGGCGCATTAAAAAAAGTATTAGCTTTCCGTAAAACAGGCAAAAAAACGGCGGAAAACAGGCAAAAACGGCGGCAGGACGGGCTTTTCCCGTTCCCTGCCGCCGCCGGCTTCATTCCTCCGAAGCGCCCTGCATGCTCTTGCGGTAATCGCTGGGCCGCAGGCCCGTGTACTTCTTGAACATCCGGTTGAACGACGCGATGTTGCGATAACCCACCGCTTCCGCCACTTCCTGGATTTTCGAGCGGCCGCTCACCAGCAGGGAAGCCGCTTCCTTGATTCGCGTCTCGTTCACGTACTCGACGAAGTTTTTGCCGGTCTTTTCCTTAAAGTAGGTCGACAGGTAGCCGCTGCTGAGATTCAGCTTTTCCGCTAGGGCGTCCAAGTAAATTTCCTCCGACAGATGCTCGTTGACGTAATTCATGACGAACGTCGTCACCGTATCCTTGCGGTCCTTCCTGTTTTCGATCTCCTCCGCCGTCGAACCTACCCATTCGAGCAGCAGGCGCTCAAGCGCGTCGATCGTAACGCAGCCCTCGATCCGCTGCTCCGCATTTTCGAGGATCGCATCCGCAGCCGGCGCGCCCAACTGATCGGCGGCGACGCTTCGGATGCGTTCGGTCACGGATTGGGCAAAGCCGAGCCAGGCGGCAGCCGTCAGTTCACGGCCGCGCTGCTTCGCGAAGAAGCGCTCCATGAGCCGCTCCAGCACTTGGCCGTGGCCTTCCCGCAGATTCGCCCTGAATTCGGCCTCTTCTTCCTGGGTAAAGGCGATCTCCGTCTCCCGGCTCGAGGACGACGTCACGATCTGGGTCTCGTCGACGAGGCCGCGATCGTCGATCCGCTCCCGGACTTCCTTGTAGGCGGCGCTAATCTGATCGGAGCGATCGTAAATCGAGGTGACGGCGATCGTGATCGTGCCGCTGTCGTGGTCCTGGTCGAACACCGTCTTCATCTCCCGCAGCAGCTCCTGCAGCGTCTCCAGCCGATCGATGAACACCAGGCTCAGAATCTGGTTGTACTCCACCTGATTGGTCAGCGCATCCGGAAACACCCGGTTGAGCTTGTCCTCGATAAAAACCTTTATATAGTAAAGCCAGCTGCTGAACGTTCCGTCGTCCCAGCTCGCGCCTTTTTTCTCGACGACCTGGAACATGACGAACACGAAAGGCTTGCCGGCAAACTCCAGACTCGCGGCATCCCTGCCGCTGCCTCCCCGAATGTCCTTCAGCAGATGAATGAACGCCCACTGCCGCATCAGCTTGTTTTTATCCTGGAGCTGGCTGCTGATCAGATCGAACTCCTTGATGCTCGAGCGATACGGCCCCGCTTCGCTGGTTCCTCTGATCGAAGCGACGAGCTGCTTGAACGGATTGTTGATGCGGGCTGCCATCAGAAGCGAGATGACGACGCTGAATAGCACGACCGCGACGACCAGCACGACGAGCGTCAAGTTCAGGCGAGTCTGCGAAGCCATCTGCGCGACGGGCAGCCTGTGCATGTAGGTCATGCCGCTGGCCCCGGTCTTGTAAAAATGATAGCGGTTGTTCAGCACGAACGCCTCTCCGCCCCGTGCGTTCAGCGCATCGAGCGCAGGAAAGGCGCTCGTCTGCGACCTTTCGAACAGCGTCTCCCCCGCCGTGCCGTAAATGACGAAGTCGTCATTGATCGATTGGTGGAACGCCTCGTACATCTTGTTCGCGTCGAGAAACACGGCCATATAAAAGTCGCTGTTGTCCGCGCGCTTGAAGATCATCGGGATGTAGTCGCCGACGACCTCCTTGCGTCCGGCAAAGAGATGCGAGTAAAAGCGGTCGGCCGGAAAATTGCGGTACGTGTACCTTTCCCCGAACTGCTTGTCCCAGAACGACTTCGGATATTTCTCGCCGGCCATGAACACGTCGAACAGATTGTCGGGCGTCGTGCTCGCCGACTTGTCGATGACGAACTGATGCGACTTGGAGTAAAACACGATATCGGCGATATAGAGATTCGAGTTGGCCACCTGGGTCAAGATATCCGTGATAATGGCGCCGAAGTCGGAATACTTCGGTTCCCGCTGCAGCTTCTGCACGCGATCGCTGAACAAAAAGAGGTACATCTGCTGGCGGATGATATTAAAATGCTTTTCGTAGTTCTCCATCGTGCTGTCGAGCATGAGCGTGTTGTACTTCACGATCTCGTGCCGAACATTGCTCTTGGATACGGAAAGCGCATACGCGGTCAAAGACACGAGGAGAATAATGATACACAAAAACCCCGCCATGAGGCGCAAAAAGAGCGTCGTCGACAGATTGCGGAAATAACGCAGCGGCTGAAGCTTCATGATGATCATCCTGTCTGTTTGGCCGGTGCGCCCGGGCGTCCCTTGAAGGCGTGCCGCGGGAGCTGCCAATAATTAAAGTACCATCGTAACGAGTTCAGCTGCCAAGCGGTGACATTTATACCATATGCATCTGAAGCTGATGCAAACGACCTATGTCCATCATAATAGCCGAAGCTATTTCGAGACAAATCTTTTTTTGCGTCTTTATACGTTTTC
The DNA here is from genome assembly GCF_029525575.1 of Cohnella rhizosphaerae. Classification (GTDB taxonomy): domain Bacteria; phylum Bacillota; class Bacilli; order Paenibacillales; family Paenibacillaceae; genus Cohnella; species Cohnella rhizosphaerae. The sequence goes on along the minus strand of NZ_JAPDIA010000003.1, from coordinate 2,349,745 downwards.
GTGATGAAAGCGCAAAAAACGCCCCTCGCGTATCTCCGAGCGAGGGGCGTTCGATGCCGGACGCAAGCTTTTGAAAATGCGAAAAACGATAGCGTATTCGCCGCTTTCGTCAGATTCGAATTATGGAAGAGATAGAACGAAGTATGAGATAGAATCGATCAGGAGTTCCCGCTTGACGGGAAAGCGCTCAGGGGAACTCCGCTGGGCCACAAGCCGGTTGCGTTACGCTTTTTTTGCCTGCGTACTCGGCGTTCGCCGTATCGAGCATCGACTTCCAGTCGGCGAATCGGGTCTCTCTGGCCACGTGCCGCTCCCACAGCTCTTCATGAAGATTTTTGATATCCTCGTGGGAGTATACCTGGAAGTTGCCCTTCTCAAGAAATGCGAGGAACGAATCGAAGTTCGTGTACTTGCTCATGAACGCTTCGTTGAACAGTTTATCCAGCGAGACATGATTCGGATCCTCCTGGAACGTACGCTGGCCTTGCAGATCCTTCAACAATTCTTCCATCGACATCGGCTTTTGCTTTTTCAAACGACCACTCCTAATTTTTAACGATACTCCATTATTGCCGCATTCCGCCAAACTTACAAGTCGGCTGGCACGATTCTGTTGCGCAGAAGCCGTTTTAAGCCCGCAAAATGGTTTTGCCTTCTGTGCGCTATTGGATTCGGTCGCATCCGTATTCGGCGGTTTTTCGATAGGATCTGGGAGAATGGCCGAAGGCGGCCTTGAATGCCCGCTCGAAATGGGGCAGCGTGTTGAAGCCGGAAGCGTAGCAGATCTCGGTGACGGGCAGCCGCGACACCTTGAGCAGGGAGCCGGCGAACTGAAGCCGCAGATCCTGCAGGAAGCGCTGATAGGTCATGCCCGTCAGCTCCCTGAAGCGGCGGCTGAAATAGTTGGGGGACAGATGGGCTTGCGCGGCGGTCGCCTCGAGCGTAAGCGGCTCGCGGAAATGAATCTGCACGTACGCGGCTGCCTGTCTGACGGCATCGTCCACGGCGGATTCCGAAGCAGGCCGCGCAGCAGGCGCTGCCGGAATGCGCCGGATCAGCTCGATCAGAATCCGTTCGATCGTCCCTTGGACGACCAAGCTCGCGCCGGGACGCCGCTCCTGGCGGAGCTCGGCTTCGATGCGTTCGAACTCCGCGCGTATTCGCGCGATCTCCGCTTCTTCTTCGAATTGAACGACGAGGCTGTCCGTGCGGGCAACGAACAGCAACGCGCGAAGCTCGTCCCGCAGCGCCTCGTCGGAAAAGATGAGATTGTAGTGGACGCAAGGCGGACCGGAAGGCGTGTTCAGCGCGTGAAAATCGGCCGGCGTCAGCAAAAACAGCGTGCCGGGCCGCAGCGGGGCGGACCGGCCGTTCAGCACGTGCTCGCCCGTGCCGGAGATAACGAATCCCAGCTCGAAAAACTCATGCCAATGTACGTCGACGTCTCCCGTCAGCTCGTTCAAGTACAGCCGAAACGGAAGCGCCCGGTGCATATAATCGCGATTCGTAAGCCGATCCGGCTCGCGGGTTGGATGGACGGTCATGTTCGGGCGCCTCCGTTTCCTCCGCGTCGGCCGTTCGGATGCGGCGCGACGCCTGCCTTATGCGTTGACGAACGGACTGCCGGCGATATCCTTGCCGCGGGCGAGCCAGATCTTGAAGCCCGGATTGCGCTCCGGAATGACGCGGGCTTCGGTAGAAAAGTAACGCATCGTATAGCCGCAGCGTCTGTACGGACTCGTATTGGGCGCGGCGCCGTGGATGATGCGCGAATCGTGGAGCGAACACTCGCCCGGCTCGAGCTCGAAATAGACGGCTTTGTTTTCGTCCAATTCGCCCTTGATTTGCGTCGGGAAAACATTGCGTTCGGTATCGATATCCTCATATTCGGAAAAACCGCCCCGGTGAGTGCCGGGAATGACGCGCATGCAGCCGTTTTCCCGGTTGCTCCTGTCGATCGCGAGCCATACGGTCACGATCTTGTCGAAGGAGCTGAGCCGTCCGTTCCAGTACGCGGAGTCCTCGTGCCAAGGCGTAGCCCGGCCTACATACGGGTCCTTGCAAATAAAGTGGCTCGACCACAGCCCGATATTCGGTCCGATGATCGGCTCGATCAAATCCAGCACTTCGTCGCTCAGCAAAAACGAGAGCAGACGCTCGTCGCGAAAATGCGGCGTGTCCAGCTCGTCGGACAGCTTGGCGCCTTTTTTGCGCGAGCTGATCCTCGAAGATCGCCGTCAGCTCCGCCAAGCGTGCAGGGGAAAACAACGGCTTCTTGTGCAAATAATAGCCTTCGGTGCGATAAAACGCGACTTCGTCTTCGGTCAGTACGGACTGCGTCATGCGCGGATGCCTCCTCGGTTCTGATCGTTGCAGTACCGATTATAGAGCGCCCGCCATCCCCGTACTCGCCAAAAAAATAACGAAAACTATGCTTATCTTATCCTGCTTCCAACGCTCGTTTTTAATCCTGCAACATTTGCATCGCCCAGCGGCGCATTTTGGCCACGTACGGCGCGAGCTCGTGCTCGGTCGCCAGCTCGTTGAGCAGCGCCGTGACGAGGAAGCGCCGCGGCGCCTCCTTCTCTCCCTCTTCCCGGAGCATATCCAAGAGCTGCTCCAGCTCCCGCTTGCGCGCGTTGGGCACGCTCAGCTCGCGGATCGTGGAGGACGCCTGCTCGAGCACCAAGGCGCCGCAGCGCTCGATCGCTTCCTGCAGCGTCTCCGGCCGCTCGGACTCGAATTCCTTCATAAGGTCGGTCGAGAGCATCGGCTCCGCCTTCCGCGAGAGCAGTCCCTCGACCAGATCGTCCATCCGGTCGGCGAAGTAAGTCGCCAGCGCCGGCACCGAGATCGGCTTGGCGAACATCTTGATCAGGTGAAGATACTCCTTGGCCATCGCGTTCAGAATCATGACCGCATCCCAGATATGCGGCTCGAGCGCCTCCCCGTAGCGACGCTGCAGCACGCCCCGATTGTAGTTGAGCAGCTTGGCGCGCTTGCGGAACATCAGCGGTCCGAGCTTGTCGCCGGGAATCGCGGGCTTCTCCTTGAGCGAATTCGCGACGAACAGGCCGCGATTGAGAAAGTAGTCCAACTGATGGCGGATCTCCTCGACGAACAGCTCGCGCGGGGAGAGCTCCGTCCGTTCGCGAATCCGTTCGGAATCCTCCATGATTCGCGCGAAATGAACCTCCATGATCTCGATGTACAGATCCTCCTTGGAAGGAAAAAACTTGTACAGCGAGCCCTTGGCGATGCTGCAGTCGTCCGCTATATCTTGAATGGAAGTCGCCTCGTAGCCTTTCTCCGCGAACATGCGCTCGGCCGACGCTATAATTTTGTTTTTTAGGATGCTCATGAGGACCCTCCTTAAAAATAAGGATTGACAAAGGCTGCCTAACACGATAAAACTAGGCCTGTAGACTTTTATGACTCTGCGGTTTTTGTTAAAACCACTTAGTCAAAAGTTAACGGAAAATCGGAATTCCGTCAAGGCTCAGGCCCTTATTCAGAAAGGAATGAATACTTATGGCAAACCCGCGCACGGCCTCGTCCGCCCAAGCAGAGCCTTTCTCGCTGCTCAAGCTGCTGCCGCCGCTCCTCGCCGTTATTATCGGCATGTTCATGGTTATCCTTGACACGACCGTCGTCAACAACGCGATTCCGACGCTGGTCGACGACTTCGGCACGACGCTGCATCATCTGCAGTGGGCCGTCACCGGCTATACGCTCGCCCTGTCGGCCGTCATCCCCCCTCGCCGGCTGGTTGACCGACAAATTCGGTTCAAAGCGCATCTTCATCGCGACGATCGTGATGTTCACGCTCGGCTCCGCGCTCTGCGCGCTGGCGACGAACACGGAGCAGCTCGTCGTCTTCCGCGTCATCCAGGGCATCGGCGGCGGCATGGTCGCGCCAATCGGCATGGCGCTCGTCTTCCGCATCTCGCCGCCGGAGAGGCGAGGCGCGGTCATGGGCATGCTCGGCATTCCAATCCTGCTCGCTCCGGCTCTTGGACCCGTGCTGTCGGGCTACTTTGTCGAGTACGTCTCGTGGCATTGGATCTTCCTGATCAACCTGCCGATCGGCGTCGCCGCCGTGATCGTCGCGTGGCGCTACCTGCCCGCGTTCGAACGCGGCAAGCCGCCGGCGCTCGACATCCTCGGCATGATCCTCGGTCCGATCGCATTCGCCATGCTGGCCTTTGGTGTCAGCGAGGGGGGGCACGGACTGGGGCTCCGGGCGCACGTTAACGGGCCTTATCGTCGGCGGCGTCGCGCTCCTGCTCTTCATCTTCGTCGAGTTGAGGCATCGCCAGCCGCTGCTGGAGCTGCGCGTATTCAAGAGCTTCGCCTTCACGCAAGGCATTATCTTGTCTTGGATCCTCTATGCAGCGCTGTTCGGCTCCATCATCCTGTTCCCGCTCATGCTGCAGCAGGCCAAGGGCTATACGCCGCTGGAGACCGGACTCATCCTGCTCCCGCAGGCGCTTGGCTCCATGCTCGGCATGCCGATCGGCGGCCGCCTGTTCGACCGGTTCGGCGCGCGTCCGATCGTCATCACCGGCACGGTGTTCATCTCCACGGCGCTGCTCATCATGTCGCAAATCACGCTCGATCGTCCGCTGTACGTCATCATGCTCAACCTGTTCCTGCTCGGCTGCGGCATGGGGCTATCGATGATGACGATGAACACGTATATCCTCAATACGGCGCCAAAGGAGCTTGTCGGCCGCGTCACGCCGCTGACCAACTCGGCCCAGCAGGTCATCGTGTCCTTCGCGGTAGCCGGTCTGACGGGTTACTTGTCCACCCACAGCGACAAGGTTTTGGCAGCCTACAAAGGTCCCAACCCGCTCGAAGCCGTCGTCGGCGCGTTCGGCGATACCTTCCTGCTCACCTCGGGCTTCGCGATCGCCGGCTTCGTGCTCAGCCTGTTCATCCGGCGCGTCAAGCCGGCCGCGCAGAAGAGCGGTTCCGGCGATGTGCGCGGGGAGGAGAGCATGCTGGCGGGGCATTAAAGCGAGCCCCGTGCAACCCGTACCGAGCTACATGCGATGGCGCCATGCTGCGTCGGCCCCGCTTATCGCGGCGCCGGCGCGGATGGCGCTTTTGGCGTTAGAAATGCGAAGGCGCAAATTCATTTTCGAATTCATAATTGAAGAAATGAGACCGTAACTTCTCGTCGGTCAGTCTATCGCGCAACATTGCACGCTCCAGAGCAGCTCCCTATTCAGACTCGTACCCTCTCGCCATTCAGACTCGTACCCTCTCGCCGCTCAGTCTATCGCCTACGCGCACGCATAAGTGAATGTAGAGTCGACATGCACCGGATTTGCTCAAGAGACGATCTACCGCGCATTTTTGCAGTGCAGCAGCACGAAATAAATATATGGTGTGCGGGCTATGCCAGTCAGATACTTGAGGGGCGTTGGAGGCGTGCGTTAACGATACAATCGGGCGGGCTTCGAGGCGAGGCGAAGTTGCAAGGTGTTGCAAGGTAGCGCGGCGCGTCATCGCACATTTTTTGTGCGATTACAGCCGTTTGGCGCGGCTCCCTGCATGCTGGCGCCGTATGCGACCGCTAAACGGCGCATCATCGCACATTTTTTGTGCGATTACAGCCATTTGGCGCGGCTCCCTGCATGCTGGCGCGGTCCGCGACCGCTCAACGGCGCGTCATCGCACATTTTTTTGTGCGATTACAGCCGTTTAGCGCGGCTCCCTGCATGCTGGCGCCGTACGCGACCGCTCAACGGCGCGTCATCGCACATTTTTTGTGCGATTACAGCCGTTTGGCGCGGCTCCCTGCATGCTGGCGCGGTCCGCAACCGCTCAACGGCGCGTCATCGCACATTTTTAGTGCGATTACAGCCGTTTGGCGCGGCTCCCTGCGTGCTGGCGCGGTCCGCGACCGCTCAACGGCGCGTCATCGCACAGATATTAATTCGACGGATAAGCGAAAACGACGTCGTGCACGCTCAGCTTCGCGCCAAGCATGATGCCGCCGCCGGGACGCGCTTGCTCGCCGTGACCGCCCGGGTGCGCTGCCGGTTCGGCACCGGCTTCCGGCTTCGGACGGGCATGGGCATGCGCTTGCTTAAACGCGTCGCTGTTCACCCAGCTGTCGAAGGCCGCGCGATCTTCCCAGGTCGTGCACACCTTAAGCTCGTCATGCTCCGCCAGCGATTCGGTCAGCAGCTCCATTCGGACGAAGCCTGGCGCGTGCTGGACGCCCTTCGGATTTTTGAAGCGTTCGACGACTTCGGCGACATGTCCCGACTTTATCTTGATGGTGTTGATGGCGACGATCATGGCGAACATCCTTCCCTTGTCTGTGTTGTACCTATTGTAGCAAAGGGGGGAATCGCGGCTCAAACAGCGTCCGGCTGCGATGCGTGATTGCAGCTTGATGAGCGCTACAGCAACCGACCTCCTGGAGATAGTTGTCAATAAGCAGTTATTTCCCCGCCAATCGCATATCCGCAAAAAATAAGTGTCAAAAGGCTGCTAATTCCCGCTAAAACGTCAAATTCTCGCATCCCGCATGAAAATAACTGCCTTTTAACAACTAACTGCTGCTTGCTTCCGAATCCGCACGAAATAACGGCCTTTTAACCCTTATTCCGCGCTGAGCCGCGTTAGGGTGGGCTGCCCTGGGCGGGGCGTGCTCTGGGTGGGCTGCCCTGGGCGGGGCGTGCTCTGGGTGGGCTGCCCTGGGCGGGGCGTGCTCTGGGTGGGTTGCCCTGGGCCGTGCTAGGCCATGCTGCGCCGCGCGACCACGCTCCCCCCCATGTCCGCGCAAAACAAAGCCCCTTGCCGGATAAACCGACAAAGGGCAGGCTTATTCTGATTGCGTCGCGAAGCGAATTACTTGCGAATCGTCTTCAGACCCGTGGACCAGGAGATCACTTGGTCCAGCATTTGTCCGAGCGAAGTCGCCTGCACGTCCTTCGGCTTGAACACCGAGCCGTTCTCGAAGTCGGTGAACAGCGAGAGCGCCGGATGCACGCGCACGTCCGCGACCGACAGCTCGCCGAGGATGCCGCGGAGATGCTCCGCCGCGCGGGCGCCGCCGACCGAGCCGTACGAGACGATGCCCGCGGCCTTGTCGTTCCACTCTTTGCGCACGTAGTCGAGCGCATTCTTCAGCGCGCCCGTGATGGAGTGATTGTACTCCTGCACGATGAACACGAATCCGTCGCAGCTGTCGATCTTCGCCGTCCACGCAGCGGCGCCGGACGCGTCCTGACCCGGCTCGCCGAGCAGCGGCAGCTTGTAGTCGGCGATGTCGAGGATCTCGTATTCGGCGTCGCCGCGCTTGTCCGCGAGCGATTTGACCCATTCACCGACCTGCGGGCTGAGACGGCCTTCGCGCGTGCTCCCCAGGATAATGCCGATTTTCAACATGATATTGCCTCCCTTGGCCTGAAGTTGGATTCAATTCATTGTATCATCCGCTCCAAGATTATCCAAAGCCCGTCCGGTTTATGCACCTATCCCGCAAATCGTCGAATCTCGCACCGGCCGGGCCGCATTTAGACACGCGATGCAGAAGATACAGACGATGCGGATGAGGCGGACGATGTGTACGCCGCTTCCGGCAAGTCGACCATCGCAGGCGAGGGCGCGATGCCGAGACAGCGGCACATAAGCGGGGCCATCAGCAGCTGCGGCAGCGCAGACTCGCCGCGCCCCCGCTCCAGCATAAATCTGGCGTCCCCCAGCAGATAGAGCGGTACGCTTCGCTCCTCGGCCGCCGTTCCGCCGTGCATCCCCGACGCGCTCATCCCGTGGTCGGAGGTGACGAGGATTCGGTAGCCGAGCGCCAGCCACTCCGGCACGAGCGACGCCAGCATGCCGTCCGCCGCCCTCACGGCCGCCTCGTACTGCGGACTCTCGCCGCCGAACTTGTGGCCCGCGTCGTCGATGTTCATCGTATGAACGTACAGAAAATGCGGATCGTACGCCTTGCGCAGATGCTCGGCGTCCGCGAACAGGTGACTGTCCGGATAGTGGTCCTCGAAGTAAAAAACGCCATGCTGAATCGGCTTGTCCCCGTCATGCTGGTGACGGTCCGCGAGCGGCCGGAAAGGCGCGGCGTTGTACAGCTCGCTGACCCAATGATACGCTGCGGCGGCCGTACCGAGCCCCGCGCCGGCGGCAAGCTGGAACACGCTGCGCTCGCGGCTCGGACGCGCGATATGATTGGCCGTAATGCCGTTTTGCGCGGCGGGCGTGCCGGTCAGCAGCACCTCGTACAGCGGACGCGACAGGCTCGGGAGCTCGGACCGGACTTTGAGGCAGACCGCTTCTCCCTGCTCGGCCAGATGCTCCATGAAGCCGAGATAGCGGCGCGCGGCATCGTACCTTAATCCGTCCAGCACGACGACGATAAGCTTCGAAAACGTTGAGTTCATGCGAGTTGTCCTCCTTTAATGGGCGACCGTCCATTGCAAGCGGTGGGCGCGCAGCGTCTGCGCCCACTCCCGCGGCGCGGCGACGTTGCTGACGATCGTATGGACGCTGCGAAGCGGGACGATCTCCACGAACGCTTCCTTGTTCAGCTTGGAGTCGTCCGCGAGCACGATCGTCTGTCCGGCCGCCTCGGCCATGCGCCTGGACATGCCCGTCTCGGCAAGATCGTAGTCGCTGATCCCCCCGATTCGGCGATACGCCGCCGACCGAGATGAACGCCTTGTCGATCCGAAACTGCGAGATCGTCCGTTCGGCCATCGTGCCGGACATCGATTGCTGCTCCGGATTCAGCTCGCCGCCGATGACGATGATCTTGCCCGTAAAACGGCCGCCGTTCAACGATTCCATGAGATGGTAAGCGACGGCCAGCGAGTTGGTCAGCACGGTGAGCCGCTCGCGGCCCGCGATCGCCTTGGCCAGCTCCAGCGTCGTCGTGCCGACGTCGATGGCGATCGTGTCTCCCGACGAGATGAGGGCGGCGGCCGCCCGGCCGATACGTTCCTTCTCCAGCGCCTTCTCCTTCTGGCGCTGCAAATAAGGCGGCTCGTAGTTGGTCTGCTTGCTCGGCACCGCGCCGCCGTAGACGCGCCTCGCGAGCCCTTCCCGCTCGAGCAGCAGCAGGTCCCGGCGCACCGTCTCCTCCGACACGGCGAACCGCAGCGACAGCTCGGGCACCTTGACCTGCCCTTCCAGCTTTAACTGATCCACGATGACGCGTTTGCGCTCTTCCGACGAGATGGACATACGCTCAAGCTCCTTCTTTCTCCAGCTGCAGCAGCTGCGATTCGTCGAGCGCAAGGAGGACGAGGCTCCGCTCGGCGAGCGGCAGCGTGCGTCCGTCGTTCAGCGCGTCGATCGTAAGCCGCACGCCGGCGGCCTCGACGCCGTACCGGATGACGTTGCCGAGGATCGACACAGAACGGATCATGCCCGCCGCGATGCGCCGATCCGTCCCAAGCGATTCGGCGCTTTCCTTCAGCAGCACGACCGATTCGGGACGAATGGCGAAGCTTTGCGCCGCGCCGTCGACTTTGCCGAACAGCTTGAGCGCGTCCATTCGGCTAAGCACATTGTAGCTGCCCATGAACCGGGCGACGAACTCGGTCCGCGGCTTCGTATAGATCGCCTCCGGCGAGCCTTCCTGGACGATCCGGCCTTTGTTCATCAGGCATACCCGGTCGGACAACGTCAGCGCTTCCTCCTGGTCGTGCGTGACGAACACCGTCGTCATGTTGAACTGCCGCTGGATCGCGCGGATTTCGGCGCGCAGGTTTTTGCGGATTTGCGCGTCCAGCGCGCTGAGGGGCTCGTCCAGCAGGAGCACCTTCGGACGGACGGCCAGGGAGCGCGCGAGCGCCACCCGCTGCTGCTGACCGCCGGACAATTGCTGGGGATACGCATCCCGTTTGTCCGTCAGTTCGACGACGGCGAGCAGCTCCTCGGCCCGGCTCCGTCTGGCCGCCTTGTCGATCCCCCCGCATCTTCAGGCCGTATTCGATATTTTGACCGACCGTCAGGTTCGGGAACAGCGCATATGCCTGAAACACCATGCCGATCTCCCGGCTCCGCGGCGGCAGCTTGGCGATATCCTTGCCGTCCAGCAGGATTCGGCCGCCGTCGATGTCCGCGAGCCCCGCGATGCACCGCAGCAGCGTGCTTTTGCCGCAGCCCGAAGGCCCGAGCAGCGTCACGAGCTCGCCTTCTCGAATTTGCAGGTTCACGTCTTCCAGCACGTTCGCGGACCCGAATCGCTTGCGGATGCCTTGCAGCTCCAGGTAGTCGCTCATCGTTTCAAACCTCCGTTCACTTTTTGGCCCAGCTTCATGAGCATGGCGGACAGGATCAATATAAACACGAAGTAGGTGATCGCGATGGCGCTGGCGACGTGCCCGCTCTCGCCCATACGTCGATACAGGTACACCTGGATCGTCTGAATCTGCCCGCCGACGAGCATGTTGGTCAGCACGAATTCGCCGAACAGCACGGAGAACGACAGCAGCGCGGAGACGAGCACGCCGGGCCAAATGTTGGGCAAAACGACCGTCGCGAACGCGCGCATCCGGCTTGCGCCGAGCAGTTCCGCGGCGGAGAGCAGCGGACCGGCGGATACGGTCAGCAGACTGTTGCGGATGCCCTGGTACATATAAGGCAGCACGACGACGAAGTAGGCGCCGATCAAAATGTAAGCCGTGCCCGATATGTTGAGCGGACCGGAAGAATAGGCGCGGATGAGTCCAACCGCCGCGACGACGCCGGGCACCGCGTAAGGAAGCACGACGAGCCCCTTCATAAGCGACTCCAGCCTTGGCATGTAGATCGCAATGACGAACACCGCGGGCAGCATGACGAGCAGGCTGATGGCGACGCTAATCAGGCAAAGATAGAGCGAATTCCAGAGCGACGCCAGAAAACGAAGGTCCATGAACATGCCGCGGAACCATTCGAGCGTCCAGCTCTCGGGCAGCAGCGTCGTCTGCCATTCCCGGGCAAACGCATAGATGCAGGTGGCCAGCAAGGGCAGCAGCAAATAGACCATCAGCAGCAGCAGCAACGTGCGATGCGCGGGTCCCGCCCGCTTGGTCGAAGCGTCCATCACAGCTCCTCCTTGGCGGCGGCTGCCGCAGTCCACGAGCGCGGCGGCGAAGAACGGCGCTTGCGGGCCGGGCGAGCGGCGAATGCGGCGTCGAGTCGCCGCGCGCGCTGGGTCATCTTATGATTGAGAAAGACGGCGAGCAGCGTCGTGAGCGCCAGAATGACCGCGAGCGCGTTGCCGAGCTGCGGCTGGTTGACGACGTCGCCCGCCACGAGCGAGCCGATCCGCACGGCCAGCAGATTGTAGTTGCCCCCGACCAGCGCATAGGCCGTCGCGTACGCCCCCATCGCGTTGGCGAACAGAATGCCGACCGTGCCGAACACGGCGGGCGACAGCACCGGCAAGCCGATGCTCGTCCAGAACTGCCGCCGGCTCGCGCCCAGCAGCGACGCGGCTTCGCGCCACTGCTCCCGGATGCCGTAGAAGGACGGATACAGCAGCAGAAGCGCGAGCGGCACCTGGAAGTACACATACACCAGGACCAGCCCCGACCAGCTGTACAAATTAAAATCGGCGAACACGCTCCAGCCCCACTGCTTGAACAGGAGCGTGAACACCCCGTTGCTGCCCAGCAGCACGATATAAGCGAAGGCGAGCGGGATGCCCTGAAAATTCGACGTCATGTTGGATAGCATCAGCAAGCGGTCCCGCGTTCTTGACGGGAATCTCGTGATCGCATACGCGCAGGCAAGACCCACGACGATGCCGATCGCGCTTGAAGCGGCGGAGATGAGCAGGCTGTTCTTGATCGCCTGCATATAATAGGCGCTCTGCAGAATGTGCGCATAGAAGCCGAAGGAGATGCCCCGGCCCGATTCGGGCTTCAGGCTGCCCGTCACCATCGATACGACCGGGATCAGTTGAAACAAGAGTACCATCGCCAAAAAAGGGGACAAGCCCCAGCCACATCCACCGATTGCTTCGTTTCAAACGCGCCACGCTCCTATCGGATCGGAGAGGCGCCTTCGGCCGAAGTCGAAGACGCCCCGTAAGAATTTAGTTCATGTGGACGAGGACGCGTTCCTGCCACAGCTGCGGAATCTGCTTGGCGGTCTCTTCCCACGCCTTGTAGTCGTTAACCGGCTTGACGTTCGCGTAGGCTTCCTTCGGCAGCAGCTTGGCGGCCACGTCGTCCGGCAGCTTCACGCTGTCGCGGATCGGTCTGGCGTAGCCCTTGGCCAGGTTGATCTGACCTTCGTCGCTGAGGATATATTCGCGCGCGAGCTTGGCCGCGTTCGGATGCGGCGCGTACTTGTTGATGATCGTCGCGTAGCCGCTCACGACGCTGCCCTCGGTAGGAATAGCGACGTCGTACTGGTCCTTGCCGAGCTGGTCGCTGTAGTTGAGCGCGTTGAAGTCCCAGAGCAGCGTCACTTGCACTTCGCCCTTCTCGATGTTGGCGAGGCTCGCTTCCGCATTGGAGAGACGGCCTTCCTTCGCCAGGCCTTCGAAGTACGCGATGCCCGGCTCGACGTTCGTCTCGCTGCCGCCGAACGCGATCGCCGCCGCGAGCACGGCCATTTGGGCTTGCGCGGCTTTGGTGACGTCGCCGACGATAATCTTGTAGTCGCCGTTCTTCAGGTCCTCCCAGCTCTTGGGCGGGTTCGCGACGAGCTTCTTGTTCGTCAGAAATCCGATCGTGCCCTGGTAGCCGACGATCCAGTGGCCGTCCTGGTCCTTGGCCCAAGCGGGAATCTCGTCCCAGTACGAGGTTTTATAGGCTTGCGTGACGCCCTTGTCGATCGCGACCGAGCCGAAGGCGATGCCGACGTCGCCGATGTCCGCGGTCGGCTTGTCCTTTTCCGCGTCGAACTTGGCGATCTCCTCGGCGCTCGACATGTCGGTGTCCGTATGCGTCAAGCCGTATTGGGTCTGCAGATCTGCCCACGTATCTTTCCAGTTCGCCCAAGTGTCCGGCATGCCGACGCTGACGACGGTGCCCTCTTCCTTCGCGTTCTTTTCCAGGTCGGCCACCGAGATTTCCTGCTGCGGTGCTGCGCTCGCTTCCGCGCCGTCCGCGCTTTTTTCTCCGCATGCCGCCAGCGACAGCGCGAGCGTCGACAACGCGAGACCCGCAGCTAACTTCCTCTTCAATGCGATTTTCATGGTTTCCCTTCACTCCCGCGTGGATTATTGTGGACTATGTCTATATTCTTGTTGTTTTCTCTCCACCTAGAGTGTAGTCGGGGACTATTTGCGCTGGATTATCCGAACCGGGCTGATTTATTAAATCGTTTGGGGGATTTATCGCGAAGGCGAATCTAGTATAATGTTGAAAAAGGCCATATTTTGTCAGAAGGAGATTTGCCATTATATGAAAAGAAAACTAGCGGGTCTCGTGCCCGCAGTGCTGGCGCTCGCCCTGGCATTAGCTCCGCTCGGCGCGTTCGCGGCCGGACCGAAGTTTCAAAGTGCGACTCCTTCGTATACGCTGCCGGACACTTATTCAATCATATTCGATGCAGCGTTCGCCGACTTGACGGGCGACGGACGCCAGGATGCAGTTCTGATTGATCTCTATAAAAATGAACTCGCGATATTCAAAGGAAACGGTGACGGTACGTTCCAGGACCCGCCGTCCTATCAGCCGGTCGGCGCCAAACCGAGAGAAATCGCCGTGGCGGACTTCGACAAAGACGGCGATCTTGACCTGGCGATCAGCAACAGCGACTCTCACAACGTATCGATCCTCCTCAACCGGGGAGACGGCACTTTCGACACGCAGACCTTCTTTGCTGCCGGCACCTATCCGATGGGCTTAGCCGAATCAGATTTCAACGGAGACGGCAATGCGGATTTAGCCGTCGTTGATACCCTCTCGGATCAGGTGTCGGTCCTCTACGGCGATGGACACGGCGCTTTCGGCGCGCCCGTTTCTTTTTTCTGTCGGACATATTCCTCGTTACGTCGCTGCCGGCGACTTCAACAGGGACGGACAAATGGATCTCGCCGTCTCCAACGACTCCGATTCGAATATCAGCGTGCTGCTGAATAACGGAAACGGGACCTTTACGACTAGCGCATACGGAAGCTTCCCAGGTCCGTTCAAGCTCGTGTCGGGCGATTTCGACGGCGACGCCGACGACGACCTTGCGGTCGTGGCCAATGGCGTCGGCGGCAACGGCGCCTACGTTCTGATCAGCCGTGGCGACGGTTCCTTCGAGACGCCCGTCCTGTACTACACCGGCAATCAACCGATCGATATCGCCACGGGCGACTTCGACGGCGACAACCATTTGGACCTGGCGGTCACGAACCAATGGAGCACCGTCTCGTTCCTGAACGGCAACGGCGACGGCACGTTCCAGGCCAAGTCGGATCTTCCGCTCTCCGGGTACATTGCGACCGGCGATTGGAACGGCGACCTCATTACCGATTTGGCCAATTTAAGCGGGAACACGATTTTTCTGAAGACCAGCAGAGCCGAAGGCGCGCTGGCGCTATCCGCCCCCGCTTATTCCGTCCCCGAGGATGGAGTCAGCGCGATCGTGACCGTCAATCGGACCGGAAGCTCCTACGGTCAGACGAAGGTTCGGATTAAAACGTCGGACATCACCGCGATCGCCGGCTCCGACTATACGGCGGTCGACGCGACGATCGTCTTCAACCCGGGCGAGACGACGCAGACGTATTCAATACCGGTCGCGGACAACGGCGTTCATGGCGTGGACCGCACATTCGGCGTGACGATATCCGCACCGACGAACGAGGCGACGCTGGGCGGCCAGACAAGCGCGACGGTCACGATTGTGGAGGACGACCCCGTGCCGGACACGACGGCGCCGACGATAGATCCGACGAAGTTCGCCGCCGTCGACAACTACAGCGGCACGCCGGATCGGCTCGCAGGCGCCGCGGGCGCGATCGGCGAACCCGGCGCGATCGTACGCGTGTACCGCTGGATCGATGCCGACACCGACGGCGTCGTCGATGCAGGCGAGCTCGGCGCGGCCATCGCGCTCGGCACAAGCGACGTGGACGGCACGGTCCCGGGCGCCGACATCGGCGACCTCGGGCCGGGAACCTACAAGTATGTCGTATCCGCCGAGGACGCTGCGGGCAACGAATCGCCGCGCACGGCGGCGGCAGCGGTCACTGTCACGCTGACGAAGGGGCTCGCGCCCGACGTCACCGATCCGACCTGGCCGGCAGGGGCGACGCTCGCGAACACGAACGTCACGCGCACCGGCGTCCGGCTGTCGTGGCCCGCAGCCGACGACGACCGTGGCGTCGATCACTACGAGCTGAAACAGGACGGCGGCCTGATCGCCTCGCCTTCTGCGGCGACGCTGACTTACGACGTCGCTGGACTAACCGCCGGCACGTCGTACACATTCGAGATCGTCGCCGTGGACGCCGCGGGCAACCGCAGCGCGCCGCTCGCCGCGACGGTGGCGACTTCGCCGCTCGTCGATCCGGCGAAGTTCTCGGCCGTCGACAACTACGACGGCACGCCGGATCAGTTGGCCGGCGCAGTTGACGCCATCGGCCGCGCCGGCGCGACCGTGCACGCCTACCGCTGGGACGACGCCGACACCGACGGCGTCGTCGATGCGGGCGAGCTCGGCGCGGCCATCGCGCTCGGCACGAGCGGCGCCGACGGCTCGGTCGCGGCCGTCGATCTCGGCGACCTCGCGCCCGGCACTTACAAGTTCGTCGTCACGGCGACCGACGGCGCCGGCACCGAATCGCCGCGCACGGCGGCGGCGGCCGTGACCGTCACGCTGACGAAGGGCACCGCGCCGGACGTCGCGGCACCGGTTTGGCAAGCTGGTGCGACGCTATCCGTCTCGGCAGTCACCTACGAGAGCCTCCGGCTCTCGTGGCCTGCTGCAACGGACGACCGCGGCGTCGACCATTACGAGCTGACGCAGAACGCGGGTACGCCCATTATTTTGACGGCTTCCACGCTGTCCCGCGATATCGGAGACCTGGCCGCTTCGACCGTTTATGAATTTTCCATCGTCGCCATCGATGCTGCGGGCAACCGAAGCGCCGCGTTGACGGCCACGGCCTCGACGCTGCCTCGTCCTGGAATTGCGCAACCGCCCGAAGCTTCGGGCGAGAACCGACTTCGGCTGCTGACGCTCATTACGGATGCAGGCTCCGTCAGCTTGACGCCTGCCTTCGACATGAACGTACTCGCTTACGAGGCAACGACTACGGAATCGCGCGTTACGCTGAATGCCGAGCCCCTTTCTCCAGCCGCTGTTTTGCGGATTAACGGACAGAGCGCCCTCGGCAAGCTCCCGCTCGCGATCGATCTCGCCCCGGGCAAGAACGTCGTACAGATCGAAGTTCAGGCAGCCAACGGCAATATCCGCGCTTACGACCTGACGATCAATCGCCGGGAGAAGCCCCCCGGTTGGCACTTGCTTCGGCGATATCCGCGGCCACTGGGCGGAAGCGGAAATTAACGAAGCCTGCGCGCTCGGCCTGGTCCAAGGCGGGCCCGAAGGCCTTTATAGACCGGACAGCCCCGTCACTCGCGCCGAGTGGGCCGTCATGATCGCAAGATGGTTGAATTCGGACGTCAAAAGTACCGCCATGGTCTCCGAGTACGCGGATTCGTCCAGCATTCCCGCCTGGGCCAGCGAGGCGATTGCCGCCGCGACGGACATCGGCATCCTGATCGGCTATCCGGACGGCACGTTCCGCCCCGCCGTGAGAATCAGCCGCGCGGAGATGGCGGCCAGCATCGTCCGCGCCGCGAAGTGGACGACGGATCCGAAGTCCCTCACGAATTTCGCGGACGACGCGAGCATCCCGTCCTGGGCGAAGCCGTATGCCGCAAGCCGCCGCGATGCACGATACTATGAACGGCCAAAGCGGCAATCGCTTCGAGCCTCGCGCACCGACGACCCGGGCCGAAGCGGCGGCGCTCCTCGTGCGATTGTCCAAACGCTCCAACTGACTGCGCCTTTAATTGAAAACGGGATTAGGCAGGTTTGTTCCTGCCTAATCCCGTTTTTATTTGAACGATGTTTAAACTTCTGCTGCCCTGCGACAGTACTTTGCGCCCTTCGGCTTCGGACACCGCCCAACTACTGCCCTACGACCGTACTTTGCGCCCTTCAGCCCCGGACACCGCCCAACTACTGCCCTACGACCGTACTTTGCGCCCTTCAGCCCCGGACACCGCCCAACTACTGCCCTACGACCGTACTTTGCACCCTTCAGCCGCGGACACCGACCAACTACTGCCCTACGACCGTACTTTGCGCCCTTCAGCCCCGGACACCGTCCAACTGCTGCCCTGCGACAGTACTTTGCACCCTTCGGCTTCGGACACCGCCCAACTACTGCCCTACGACCGTACATTGCGCTCTTCAGCCCCGGACACCTGGCGCGGACAAGAAAAGATCCGCAGCCACTTCTTTTTCAATGCGTTTTTCATCGTTTCCCCATCGCTCCCGCGTGGATTATTGTGGACTATGCCTATATTTTTTTCGTTTTCTACTTCACTTGAATGTTGTCGGGTACGATTACGCTGAATTATCCGAACCAGGCTGATTGGTTTAATCGATTGGGGGATTTCTAGCAAGAACGAATCTAGTATAATGTTGAAAAAGGCTATATTTTGTCAGAAGGAGATTTGCCCTTACTATGAAAAGAAAACTAGCGGGTCTCGTGCCCGCCGGGCTGGCGATCGCCATGGCGGCAGCTCCGCTCGGCGCGTTCGCGGCCGGACCGAAGTTTCAAAGTGCGGTGCCTGCTTACACGATTAATAACAGCGGCTCGATTAACCATATCGCCTTCGCCGATCTGGACAAGGACGGGCACCTGGACGTGATCGTGAGCGATCCGATAAATGACCGAATCGCGATATTCAAAGGAAATGGCGACGGGACGCTTCAGGCAACGCCCCAATACTTGACGGTGGGCCTCGGTCCGAGAAGGATCTCGATCGAGGATCTCGACGGCGATGGCTTCCCGGATCTCGCTGTTACCAGCTATTCCGACGACAAAGTAACGGTCATTCTCAGGAACGCCGACGGCACGTTTAAGCCTGGAACCGCGTATGCGGCGGGAGACGGCCCGATCGGAATCGCCTCGGTCGATTTAAACAAGGACGGGCACCTGGATCTGGCGATCGCAGACAACGATAGTCATCAAGTATCTCTCCTCTACGGCAACGGAGACGGCACCTTCCTAGCCCCCGTTTCTTTGCCGGTAGGAAGTTATCCTCGTTATATCATCGCCCATGACTTCGACAAGGACGGGCAGCCCGATCTGGCCGTCTCCGACACCGGCTCGGCGAATATCAGCGTGCTGCTTAATCAGGGAGGCGGCACCTTTAACCGCAGCGATTTCGGGGGCATTCTGACCCCGACGTCCCTGGTGTCGGGCGACTTCAATGGCGACGGGATCACTGATCTGGCGACCGCCGACAACGGCAATCCCGGCGGCGCTGCCGTCCTGCTCGGCGTCGGCGACGGCTCCTTCCGCACAGCCGTCCTGTACCCGACCGCTCCGGGTACCTATCCATTCGACATCGCGGCGGGCGATTACGATGGCGACGGCCGGCTCGATCTGGCCGTCTCGAACCAGGTGGTAGGCACAGTCTCTTTCTTTAACGGCAACGCCGATGGAACCTTCCAGCCGAAGTTCGATCTGCCGATTTTCGGTTATGTAGCCTCGGAAGACTTGAACGAGGACGGGCTGGCGGATTTGGTCTATGCGAACGGCGCAAACCTCAAATTATTGAATAGCCGGGCCGAAGGCGAGCTGGCGTTTTCCGCGCCGACCTTTACCGTCGCCGAGAATGGCGGCAATGCGACTGTGACCGTCAATCGTACGGGCAGCGACTACGGCCAAACGAAGGTTCGAGTTCAGACATCGGACTTGACGGCGGTTTCGGGCACCGATTATACCTCCGTCGACCAGACGATCGTTTTTGGTCCCGGCGAGACGACGAAAAACGTGACGGTGCCGGTCAAGGACAATTCGGTCTACGGCACGGACCGGACGTTCGGCGTGACGATCTCCGGTCCGACCAACGGAGCGACGCTCGGCGCGCAGACGAGCGCGGTCGTCACCATTCAAGAGGACGATCCGGCGCCGGATACGACCGCGCCTACCCTTGATCCGACGAAGTTCGCCGCCGTCGACAACTACAGCGGCACGCCGGACCGGCTCGCAGGCGCCGCGGGCGCGATCGGCGAACCCGACGCGATCGTCCGCGCCTACCGCTGGATCGATGCCGACACCGACGGCGTCGTCGATGCAGGCGAGCTCGACGCGGCGATCCCGCTCGGTACAAGCGCCGCGGACGGCTCTGTTCCGGGCGCCGACATCGGCGACCTCGGGCCTGGAACTTACAAATACGTCGTATCCGCCGAGGACGCTGCGGGCAACGAATCGCCGCGAACGGCGGCGGAGGCCGTGACCGTCACGCTGACGAAGGGCATCGCGCCGGACGTCGCCGATCCGACCTGGCCGGCTGGCGCGGCGCTTGCGGACGCGAATATCACGCGCACGGGCATCAAGCTGTCTTGGCCCGCAGCCGACGACGATCGCGGCGTCGACCACTACGAGTTGACGCAGGACGGCGGCTTGATCGCCTCGCCTGCTGCAGCGACGTTGTCCTACGACGTCGGCAGCTTGACAGCCGGCACGTCGTACGCGTTCGAGATCGTCGCCGTGGACGCCGCGGGCAACCGCAGCGCGCCGCTCGCCGCGACGGTGGCGACGGCGCCGCTCGTCGATCCGGCCAAGTTCTCGGCCGTCGACAACTACGACGGCACGCCGGACCAATTGGCCGGCGCAGTTGACGCCATCGGCCGCGCCGGCGCGACCGTGCGCGCCTACCGCTGGACCGACGACGACACCGACGGCGTCGTCGATGCGGGCGAGCTCGGCGCGGACATCCCGCTCGGCACGAGCGGCGCCGACGGCTCGGTCGCGGCCGCCGATCTCGGCGACCTCGCGCCCGGCACGTACAAGTTCGTCGTCACGGCGACCGACGGCGTCGGCACCGAATCGCCGCGCACGGCGGCGTCCGCGGTCTCCGTCACGCTGACGAAGGGCATCGCGCCGGACGTCGCCGATCCGACCTGGCCGGCTGGCGCGGCGCTTGCGGACGCGAATATCACGCGCACGGGCATCAAGCTGTCTTGGCCCGCAGCCGACGACGATCGCGGCGTCGACCACTACGAGTTGACGAAGGACGGCGGACTGATCGCCTCGCCTGCTGCAGCGACGTTGTCCTACGACGTCGGCAGCTTGACAGCCGGCACGTCGTACGCGTTCGAGATCGTCGCCGTGGACGCCGCGGGCAACCGCAGCGCGCCGCTCGCCGCTACGGTGGCGACTTCGCCGCTCGTCGATCCGGCGAAGTTCTCGGCCGTCGACAACTACGACGGCACGCCGGATCAGCTGGTCGGCGCGGTAGACGCCATCGGCCGCGCCGGATCGACCGTGCGCGCCTACCGCTGGACCGACGACGACACCGACGGCGTCGTCGATGCGGGCGAGCTCGGCGCGGACATCGCGCTCGGCACGAGCGGCGCCGACGGCTCGGTCGCGGCCGCCGATCTCGGCGACCTCGCGCCCGGCACGTACAAGTTCGTCGTCACGGCGACCGACGGCGTCGGCATCGAATCGCCGCGCACGGCGGCGGCGGCCGTGACCGTCACGCTGACGAAGGGCATCGCGCCGGACGTCGCGGCGCCGACCTGGCCGTCAGGTGCGGCGCTCGCGGACGCGAACGTCACGCGCACCGGCGGCCGGCTGTCGTGGCCCGCAGCCAACGACGACCGCGGCATCGATCACTACGAGCTGAAGCAGGACGGCGGCCTGATCGCCTCGCCTGCTGCGGCGACGTTTTCCTACGACGTCGGCAGCTTGACAGCCGGCACGTCGTACGCGTTCGAGATCGTCGCCGTGGACGCCGCGGGCAACCGCAGCGCGCCGCTCGCCGCGACGGTGGCGACGGCGCCGCTCGTCGATCCGGCCAAGTTCTCGGCCGTCGACAACTACGACGGCACGCCGGACCAATTGGCCGGCGCAGTTGACGCCATCGGCCGCGCCGGCTCGACCGTGCGCGCCTACCGCTGGATCGACGCCGACACCGACGGCGTCGTCGATGCTGGTGAGCTCGGCGCGGACATCGCGCTCGGCACGAGCGGCGCCGACGGCTCGGTCGCGGCCGCCGATCTCGGCGACCTCGCGCCCGGCACGTACAAGTTCGTCGTCACGGCGACCGACGGCGTCGGCACCGAATCGCCGCGCACGGCGGCGTCCGCGGTCTCCGTCACGCTGACGAAGGGCATCGCGCCGGACGTCGCCGATCCGACCTGGCAGGCAGGGGCGACGCTCGCGAACACGAACGTCACGCGCACCGGCGTCAAGCTGTCTTGGCCCGCAGCCGACGACGATCGCGGCGTCGACCACTACGAGTTGACGAAGGACGGCGGACTGATCGCCTCGCCTGCTGCAGCGACGTTGTCCTACGACGTCGGCAGCTTGACAGCCGGCAAGTCGTACGCGTTCGAGATCGTCGCCGTGGACGCCGCGGGCAACCGCAGCGCGCCGCTCGCCGCTACGGTGGCGACTTCGCCGCTCGTCGATCCGGCGAAGTTCTCGATCGTCGACAACTACTACGGCACGCCGGACCAATTGGCCGGCGCAGTTGACGCCATCGGCCGCGCCGGCTCGACCGTGCGCGCCTACCGCTGGACCGACGCCGACACCGACGGCGTCGTCGATACGGGCGAGCTCGGCGCCGCTATCGCGCTCGGCACGAGCGGCGCCGACGGCTCGGTCGCGGCCGCCGATCTCGGCGACCTCGCGCCCGGCACGTACAAGTTCGTCGTCACGGCGACCGACGGCGTCGGCACCGAATCGCCGCGCACAGCGGCGGCGGCCGTGACCGTCACGCTGACAAAGGGCATCGCGCCGGACGTCGCGGCACCGGTTTGGCAAGCTGGTGCGACGCTATCCGTCTCGGCAGTCACCTACGAGAGCCTCCGGCTCTCATGGCCTGCTGCCGCGGACGACCGCGGCGTCGACCATTACGAGCTGACGCAGAACGCGGGTACGCCCATTATTTTGACGGCTTCCACGCTGTCCCGCGATATCGGAGACCTGGCCGCTTCGACCGTTTATGAATTTTCCATCGTCGCCGTGGATGCTGCGGGCAACCGAAGCGCCCCGTTGACGGCCACGGCCTCGACGCCGCCTCGTTCTGTAACTGCGCAGCCGCCCGAAGCTTCGGGCGAGAACCGAGTTCAGTTGCTGACGCTCATTACGGATGCAGGCTCCGTCAGCTTGACGCCTGCCTTCGACATGAACGTACTCGCTTACGAGGCAACGACTACGGAATCGCGCGTTACGCTGAATGCCGAGCCCCTTTCTCCAGCCGCTGTTTTGCGGATTAACGGACAGAGCGTCCCCGGCAAGCTCCCGCTCGCGATCGATCTCGCCCCGGGCAAGAACGAGATCCAAATCGAAGTACGGGCGGCTAACGGCAGTATTCGCGCCTATAGTCTGACGATTAATCGCCAGGAGAAGCCGCCGGTTGTTACTTGCTTCGGCGATATCCGCGGCCACTGGGCGGAAGCGGAAATTAACGAAGCCTGCGCGCTCGGCCTGGTCCAAGGCGGGCCCGAAGGCCTTTATAGACCGGACAGTCCCGTCACTCGCGCCGAGTGGGCCGTCATGATCGCAAGATGGTTGAATTCGGACGTCAAAAGTATCGCCATGGTCTCCGGGTTCGCGGATTCGTCCAGCATTCCCGCCTGGGCCAGAGAGGCGATTGCCGCCGCGTTGGACAGCGGCATCCTGAACGGCTATCCGGATGGCACGTTCCGCCCCGCCGTGACGATCAGCCGCGCCGAGACCGCGGCCACCCTCGTCCGCGCCGCGAAGTGGACGACGGATTCAACGACTGTCACAAATTTCGCGGACGACGCGAGCATCCCGTCTTGGGCGAAGCCGTATGCCGCAACCGCCGCGATGCACGGCATTCTGAGCGGCAAAATCGGCAATCGCTTCGAGCCTGGCGCGCCAACGACCCGGGCCGAAGCGGCGGCGTTCCTCGTGCGATTGTCCAAACGCTCCAACTGACTGCACCTTTGATTGAAAACGGGATTAGGCAGGTTTGTTCCTGCCTAATCCCGTTTTTATTTGATCGATGTTTAAACTTCTGCTGCCCTGCGACAGTACTTTGCACCCTTCAGCCCCGGACATCGCCCAACTACTGCCCTACGACCGTACATTGCGCGCCTTAGCCCCGGACACCGCTCATCAACTGCCCTGCGACAGTACTTTGCACCCTTCAGCCCCGGACATCGCCCAACTACTGCCCTACGACCGTACTTTGCGCGCCTTAGCCCCGGACATCGCCCAACTACTGCCCTACGACCGTACTTTGCGCGCCTTAGCCTCGAACACCGCCCAACTACTGCTCCACGACAGTACTTTGCACCCTTCAACCCCGGACACCGCCCAACTACTGCCCTACGACCGTACTTTGCACCCTTCAACCCCAAACACCGCCCATCAACTGCCCTACGACCGTACTTTGCACCCTTCAACCCCAAACACCGCCCATCAACTGCCCTACGACCGTACTTTGCACCCTTCAGCCCCAGACACCGCCCAACTACTGCCCTACCTCACTACTTTGCACGCTTCATCTCCCGGGCATCTCTTCCCGCTACGCCCGAATGCCCTCGAACCCGCTCGTCACCAGCCGGCGCACATAATCGTCGTCCAGCGGCTCGCCGGTCACCAGCAGCCGGTAAAGGATCGGTCCGTACAGCAAGTCCACGCCCAGTCCGACATCCAGCGTTTCCCGAAGCTGTCCTCGGCGAATTCCTTTTTCCAGAATTCCCTTGGCTTCCTGCCGCCGCGGCTGGAAGTACCGCGTCCGGTACGCTTCGGCGAGACCGGCATCGAATTGCCCTTCCCCGACCAACGCGGCGATAATCTTGCCTTCCCGGCTTGTCAAAAAGCGGGTCAAGTTCACGGCGTGAAGCTGAACGTCCTCGAATGCGTCTCCCGTGTCGGGCACCGGCAGCCGGGCCGTGGCGGCGGACAAAAATCCGTCCATGACCACCGCGGCTTTGTTCGGCCACCATTTATAAATGGTCGCTTTGCTGACGCCAGCGCGCTCCGCGATCTTCTCCACCGTCACCGCGCCGAAGCCGACCTCCAGCAGCAATTCGTAGGACGCGGACAGTATCGCCTGCTGCGTCTTCGGATCCCGCGGCCTCCCCCGCTTGCCCTGCTCATGCATCGTTCTGTTCTCCCTTCGCCTATTTACAAAACGCTTCGTTCAGTATATCATGAGATCACAAATTAATAAACTGTACGTTCAGTATATATACCATTCGAACGTACAAATCGGAGGAATTCAGATGCATACGAAACAAAAAGCGAAGGACGGCGGCATTTCCCGCGGTTTGACGATCCTGCTCGCGGCAGCATGCGGCTTGATCGTGGCGAACCTCTACTATGCCCAGACGCTGGTCGGACCGATCGGCGCTTCCACGGGACTGTCCGCCGGCGCCGCGGGCCTCATCGTCACGTTGACCCAGATCGGCTATGTCGCGGGGCTGCTGTTCATCGTCCCGTTGGCCGATATCGTCGAGAATCGCAGGCTTACGATCGTATCGCTCGCCGTGGCGGCCGCCGCATTGATCGCGGCAGCTCTGGCGCCGAACGCGCCGTTGTTTCTGGCCGCGTCGCTCCTCATCGGGACCGCTTCTGTCGTCGCCCAAGTGCTCGTGCCCTTCGCGGCTTCGCTCGCCTCCGAAGCCGAACGGGGCCGCATTGTCGGCAACGTGATGAGCGGACTTCTCCTCGGCATCATGCTCGCGCGGCCGGTCGCCAGCTTCATCGCCGGCATCTGGAGCTGGCCTTATGTATTCGCCGCCTCGGCGGTCGCCATCGCGCTGCTGGCGGCGCTGCTGTCGCGCAAGCTGCCCAAACGGCAGCCTGCGCCCAGCGTATCCTACGGCAAGCTGATCGGCTCCCTTTTGCCGCTGCTCGCCCGCACGCCGGCCCTTCGCCGGCGCGCGTTGTACCAGGCTTGCCTGTTCGGCGCCTTCAGCCTCTTCTGGACGGTCGCCCCGCTCCATTTGGCGGATGCTTACGGCATGTCGCAGCAGGGCATCGCCTGGTTCGCGCTCGTCGGCGTCGGCGGCGCGATTGCCGCTCCGATCGCCGGGCGGCTGGCGGACAAGGGCTGGAGCCGGCCGCTTACCTGGCTGGCGATGAGCGTCGCCCTGCTGTCCTGGCTGCTCCCGCGCATTGTACACGGCCACTCGACCGCATCGCTCATCCTGCTCTTCGTCGCCGCGATCGCGCTCGACATGGCCGTCTCCGGCAACCTGGTGCTCGGACAGCGCGTCGTCTATTCGCTCGGCAGCGAAGCGCGGGGCCGTTTGAACGGCCTGTTCATGTCGATCTTCTTCATCGGGGGGCGCCGTCGGCTCGGCGCTCGGCGGCTGGGCATACGCGCACGGCGGCTGGCAGCTCGCTTCGCTGATCGGTGCCGCTCTGCCGCTGCTCGCGATTCTCTATGCGTTCACCGAAAAAAGCGTCAAATCGCTCGAAGCAAAACCCGCCGTTAACTAAGCTTCGCCAGCTCGTCCATAAAAGCGGGCCGTCTCCCGTAAGCCGCCTTCAATCGGGAGACGACCTCCGCTTGCCTGGCCTCGCCGGCGATCTTTTTGTAGCGTTTGATAACGCCGCACACCGCCCGGTAGCCCTTTCTATCGGTCGACTGTTCAGCCTGACGATCAATGTACCGCTCATAAATTTGCAGAACTTCATCCCGGTAATCGGTCGCAAGCCGTTCGGCATGCGTTTCGATCTCCGAAGGCGCGGTACGGACATAATCCATCAGTTCCGGCAGATCGTTGTTCTCCAGAATCAGCCGAAGATACACGTCTCTGGAACGCCAACCGCCAGCCTCCCTCAGCTCCGCGATGATACGTCGATAGAAAGCTTCCTTATTTTCTCCAGCCAGGACAGCCAGCTCTTCATAGTACGCATACTCGCCGCCCAGCAGCAGCTCCTTGCCGAGCGCCGCCTGCTCCTGCTTAAGCGAAAGCCTTTTATAGGCTTCATACTTGATGCGCTTCCACTTGGCGACGCGTCCCGGCAACGTCCGATCCTCCCGTTCGCCCTCCTCGGCCAATTCGATCGCGCGGCGCGTGTCCCCCGGATTCCATGAAACGATCGATGATCAGCTCGCGAAACGAAGGATATTGGATATGTTCATAGGCAAACCGCTCCGCTTCTTCCTCCGAATCGAGCAGGAGCAGCCGATGCATCAGTTGAAGCAAGCTCTCCCGATTGTATTGAGCGTATCCGTCGTCGGCACCGTCTTCAAGCTGCTCCTCCAGCTTGTTTTTCAACCGTTCTCTCGGTCCCGGCAGATCGGCGAAGGCCATGCAAATTTCAAGCACATCGGTACGGTTCGAGTCCCAGCCGTCGAACATCCCGCTGTCGCTCAATGCAAGCAAGCGCTCAAAGAAAAAGAGACGCGCCGTCTCGCTATCTTCGCGACATTCGTTTGCAAGCTGCGCGATTTTCCCCAAACATTCCTGGATCAGCATGCCGATCTCGCCGCCCGAATCGTCCGCATATTGCAGCGCTTCCATGCTTTCTTCCAGCATCGCGGACGTCATTTCAAGCGATAGCACGGCGCCGTGGCTGTCATCGATGCTTTCCAGCAGATTCAACATTTCCGCCGCAAATCCGGATACCTCCCGATAAAAAATGAATTCTTGTTTTCCGCTGTACTTTCTTACGGTCGATTTGATCATTTTTTTTTAATGCTTGGATTTGCTGCTTGTCCGTTTTCCCTTTCCCGTATTTCAATAGCAGGCTATTTTTAAGCATGCTGTCCTGTTCGCATACGTTCGCTACGATTTGAACGAGCTCTTCTTTGGACAAACGGCTTAGTATCGTTTCCAGCTCGGAAATTTCGGTCATAAACTGCGCTCCTCGGTAATTTCATCGTTTTCTATCATTGTAGCGGTTTACGGCGTCCGTCTGCACTTCAAACTTTCGCTCGACCGTTCGTCGATGACGCTTGACGTCCCCACCCATTTGAATCTATTATGGATATTCAATATCTTTAATTAAAAATCGATTCCATTAATAAAGGAGACTGCGACCATGTCCAGCCAACCCGACCTCGATTCAACTCTTCCGAACGGGGCGCAGCGAAAGGAACCCTTGTCCCGACTAGGCACGGAAGTGCTGTCCCTCCTCCAGCCCTCCCCCCGGAGAGCGAATACTCGACCTCGGCTGCGGAAACGGGGACCTGACGGCCCGAATCGCGGCCGCGGGAGCGATTCCCACGGGCATCGATCTGTCTGCGGATTCGATCGCTGCCGCAAAACTAAGGCACCCGGGCCTGGATCTTCTTGTGGCGGATGCCGGCAATTACCGGACGGACGAACGTTATGACGCGGTCTTCTCCCATGCCGCGCTGCATTGGATCGGGAACGCGGAGGCGACGGCGCGCACCATCCGGCTCGCCCTCAGGGACGGGGGACGATTCGTGGCCGAGTTCGCGGGCAGCGGCAACCTCGTCTCGCTGACCGATGCGGTCGTGAAGACGCTCTCGGCGCGCGGCTACAAGCCCGAGGGACGCATTCCCTGGTATCTACCGACGATCGGCGAATATGCGGGCTTGCTGGAGCGAACCGGATTTCGCGTGACGTCCGCCCTGCACTTCGATCAGCATTCGCCGATTAAGGCGCCCGCGGGCATTAGAGCGATGATGGACAGCTTCGCGAGCTACTTCTTCGACGGCGTCGCGCCCGAGGAGCACGATGCCGTCTACGACGAAGTCGAGGCCGCGCTCATGCCGCGCCTGTACCGCGACGGCCAATGGACGATCCATAAAAGTCGCTTGCGTATCGCTGCCGTCAAGCTTCCGTGATCGGCGGATGCTTGTCGGGACGCAGGGCAGACTACAGACGGTCGAGCTCCCGCGCTTCTGCTTTGGGCCGGCAGCTTTTGCATACGCCGATCGTACGCCCGCCTTCGTCGATATAAAAAAGAAAGCCGCGCGGCGCGCTTGCGGCACAAAGAGCAGGGCCGCGCTTGCTCCCCTGCTTCGGGGTGCCGCGTCTTGCCCGGCTCCTCTTGCGTTTGGCGTCCGCCCGTTCGCGGCTTGCCGGTTCTGCGCCGGCGGGCGGCCCGAAGCGGCACAACCTTCGCGCTGCGCGCTGCCGGCGTTGTTCGGCGGCGCCGGACAAGCCAAATGGCGGCCCCGGCGACCGCCAGGACGGCGGCCATTACAATAGCGATCAGCATGCGGTTCTCCTTTCCGATCTGCGGTATGCCCGACTGACTCGGCGTCGGACGCTCAACCGATGGCCGACAGCAGGTCGTTCAGCGACTCGGCCATCGACGGATGCGTAAAGATCGAGTCCCGGAGCGTCGCGTAAGGCTCGCCGGTCTTCATGAACATCGAGACGATGTTCACGACTTCGCCGGACTCCGCGGCGAACAGCGTAACGCCGAGCAGCCGCCCGTTGTCCGCGTCGACGACCGCCTTCATCAGACCTTCCGTCTGCCTGAGCTGGCGCGCGCGCGGCGAAGCGGACGCGGGCAGCGCGGCCGTCTTCACCCGGTGTCCGGCCCGCAGCGCCTCAGTCTCGGTCATGCCGACCTGGGACAAAGGCGGATCGATGAACACCGTATACGGAACGTAATGCCGATCCTTCGTCGAGCGTCCGCCGTCGCCGAACA
Organism: Cohnella rhizosphaerae; assembly: GCF_029525575.1. Classification (GTDB taxonomy): domain Bacteria; phylum Bacillota; class Bacilli; order Paenibacillales; family Paenibacillaceae; genus Cohnella; species Cohnella rhizosphaerae. The sequence continues at coordinate 2,320,950 of NZ_JAPDIA010000003.1, read as the reverse complement.
ACGCGTCTCTGACGATCCGATAATCGTCGAGCGAGATATAGGTAAATTGAGGTCCTCCGTTGACGTCCCCGAGCGCCCAAATATGCGGGACGTTCGTTCGCAGCCGCTCGTCGACCTGGATGAAGCCGCGTTCGCTCCGTGCGACGCCCGCCGCGTCAAGATTCAGGCCTTCCGTGTTGGCCGTGCGTCCCGCCGCGATCAGAATCGCGTCCGCCGCCAGCTCCGACTCGCCTTCCGGACACGACACATGCAGTATCGAAGCATCGCTGCCGTCTTCGATCCGATTCACGCCGGCGTTCAACAGGAAGCGGATGCCTTTTTTCTCCAGCGTCTTCCGCACTTCGTCCGCGATGTCCGGATCCTCGCGCGGCATGAACCGGGTGCCCCGTTCGATAACCGTCACCTCCGATCCGAAGCCGGCATAGATCGAGGCGAATTCAAGGCCGATATATCCGCCGCCGACGATCGCGAGGCGCGCCGGCAAGCGCTCGACCTCCAGCAGCTCCGTGCTCGTATAAATGCGGCTGCCCTCGATGCCCGGCAGGTTCGGCAAGACCGCCCGCGCGCCCGTATTGATGAAGATCCGGTCGGCTTCGACGATCCATTCGCCATCCTCCGTCTCCACGCGCACCTCGCGCGGATTGAGGAACGACGCCGCGCCGGTCAGCACGGTCGCGCCGGGGCGGCCGTTAACGTTGTCGAAGTTTTTGGCCCGCAGCAGCGAGACGAGCGCGTTCTTGTCCCGAACGGCCTGCGCATAAGCTTCGCTGCGCGCCTCCATGCTCAGCCCGACCCGCTGAGACAGCAGATGCGCGTCGTGAGCCAGCGCCTTCGTCGGAATGCAGCCGACGTTGATGCAGGTGCCGCCGTACATCAGCGGAGACTTCTCGACGACGATGACCTTGAGGCCTTGGGCGGCCAGATAGGGCGCCAGCGTCTTGCCCCCTTTGCCGAAACCGATGATTAAAGCGTCGACCTTTTCTCTCCTGTCCGCCATCGCGCATCCCTCTTTGCTGATCAGATTAGCTGTCCCTTGCTTCCGTTAACCAAGTTTTCCTTTTTAATGATCATAGCACTACGGCGACTCGAATTAAAATCCTTCGAGCACGACCTTGCCCGCCGTTCGGCAGGTCTCCAGCATCAGGTGCGTCTTCCGGAGGTTGCCGGCGTTGATCGGCGAGCGCGTCTCGCCCGTCATCGTCCGGACCGCGCCGGCTTCCTGCGCGAATTTCGACGAAACCCAGCAATCCATGAGAAACGCCGGCCCGCCTGTCCATGATAAAATGGTACAAAAAAGGAGGCTGACATCCATGAGCGACGTTACCGCCGGCGCATCCGAGCCGCGCATCGTCCCGCATTTGTGGTTCGACAAGGAGGCCAAGGAAGCAGCGGCGTTTTACAGTACCGCGTTTCCCGGGTCCGCCGTCACGAGCGCGACGACGCTTCGCGACACGCCCTCCGGCGACGCCGACCTCGTATCGTTTACGATCTGGGGCACGCCCTTCATGGCGATCTCCGCAGGCCCGCTCTTCAAGTTCAATCCGTCCGTCTCGTTTATCGTGAACTTCGATCCGTCCAGGGAGAGCCGCGCGCGGGAGCTGCTCGACGAGACATGGGACAAGCTCGCCGAACAAGGCACGGCGCTGATGCCCCTGGGCGAATACCCGTTCAGCGCGCGATTCGGCTGGATTCGGGACAAGTACGGCGTGACGTGGCAGCTTATGCTGACCAATCCGGAAGGGGAGCCTCGTCCGACGATCATCCCGTCTCTCATGTTCACGGGCGACAACGCAGGCAGAGCGGAGGAAGCCCGCGAGCTTTATCTGTCCGTATTCGCGCGTTCGCGTCCGGGACAGCTGCGACGCTACGGTCCCGGCATGGCGCCGGATAAGGAAGGCACGGTCATGTTCAGCGACTTTATGGTGGAAAATACCTGGCTGACCGCAATGGACAGCGCGCACGACCACGGCTTCGCGTTCAACGAAGCGATCTCCCTGCTCGTCCGATGCGACACGCAGGCCGAGATCGACGCCTATTGGAGCGGTTTGTCCGCCGATACGCAGGCTGAACAGTGCGGCTGGCTCAAGGATAAGTTCGGCCTGTCGTGGCAGATCGCGCCCGCTTCCATGAACGACATGATGTCCGGCGGGACGCCCGAGCAGATCGAGCGCGTGACGAAGGCCTTCATGCCGATGAAAAAGCTCGACATCGCGAAGCTGGAGCAGGCTTTTCTCGGATAAGCGTATGGCGGATAAGCGTATTCCGCATGCGTGATGCCGCCCGGCGAGACGCGCAAGCGCGAGACATGGCGCACGAGCAAGAACCGCCAAGCCCCAAGGCTCCGCGGTTCTTGTTTTGGATGGCGGCGCTTTTGCGCCTCCGCTATTCGTACCAGTATGGCGGGAGGACATCTTTTTCCTGCTCGAGCAGCTCCTTGATGATCAGGTCCGCGTCATGGATCGAATTCACGAGCGGATCGGTCATCATCGCCCTGCGCAGCTTGACGAAGCTCCGTTCGGCGACCGCCTCCGCGGTAAGCTCGTGCGTGTCCAGCACGAGCTCCTGCATGCCTCGAATGCCTCTCGGCATCTCCCCTGCGGGAAGCGGCTTGATCCCTTCCATGCTCACCTCGCTCAGCAGCTCCAGGAACGCGTCGTCGTTCATGTTGGACACCGCTCCGTTGTTCAGCGTGTTGATATAGAAGCGCTTGCCCAGATTGCCGACCATATTCTCGATGATATCCGTCGCATGGTCGGGGCCGAACGACCGCATATAGTCCGAGATCGGCAGCGCGCCGGACAGGAAGCCGTCCACTTGGCCCCACATCTCTTCGTGGCGCTTGTACCGCTCGTCCGTCTCCCAGATCGACAGCGGCGGGATCGCGTCCTTCGTCTTCCCCAGCCCCTGCCAATACCGGACGTATTCTTTGGTGTGCGCCGTGCAAGTCGGGATATAGCCGAATATATCGTACAGCTGATAGGTAATCGAATCGTTGAAGCGCGCTTTGGCACCCGTATCTCCGCCGTCGGTCTCCGTCGCGGCCGCTATTCTCATCGCCTCGGCGATCTTGGGAGCGACGTCCGCTCCATCGTACTCCGCCTTCAGCAGCCAGGTAAAATGATTGACGCCGGCCACCCGGAAGTCGAATCGCCGATCGAGATCCGCGTCGAATGCGCTCCGATCCGCGATAATGCCGGCCCTGACGGCATAATTCGCTTTGATGTGCGGCATATGGTGGCCGTCGCACAGCGCGAACGACTTCAGCTTCGGCGCGTAGCGGCTCAGCGCGATCCCATGGACGGTCGACGGATTGATATAGTTGATGACCCAGGCGTCGGGACACAGCTCTTCGACGTCCCTGGCGCATGCGAGGATAACCGGCATCTCCCTCATGGCCCTGAAGATGCCGCCCGGTCCGATCGTATCGCCCGAGCACATGCGAATCCCGTATTTCAACGAAACCTGGCAGTCGATGCCCCGGTATTTGACCGTATCCTCCGCAAAACTGAGCACGACAAAATCGGCGTCCTTCAGCACATCTCTCCGGTTCGTTGAACCTTCCACCTTCAGCGGGACGCCATTCTCCTTGGCAACCGCCTTGGCCAGGTTCACCATTTTAGCCAGCCTGTCTTCGTCCGTGTCGACCAAGGCAAGCGTCCCGTTGTTCAAATAAGGGGAATGAACCATCTGCCAAATCGACTGACGGCCGAAAAACAGGCTGCCCGCGCCGAGCACGACGACCTTCGGTTGAAACGCGTTCGAGTCGCTCACGATCGAACCTCCTAAGTAGTTGATAGCCTCATTATAGGAGAATGGCCGGAAAGCGGAATATGCGGCGGTTTTGCATCCATGTCAAAAAGTACGAATTTCTGAAGCCTGCGAATTCAATGATATAATCGGATAAAAGCCCGCAATGTCTACGAGTGGGGGAATCGTACATGCCGGATATGGACATTTTTAACGAGCTCTCCGAGTTCATCGCGCTCCGCCTGAAGTCCTGCTGGGCGATCGCGCCGGAAGGGGACTGGATCGAGCATAAAGCGCATGCCGATTACGATATTTGGTTCATTCAATCCGGCACCGTGAAGCTTAGCATCGGCGGCACCTCGCATACGGCCCGTCCGGGCGACGTCGTTTTCTTTTATCCCCGCATCCCGTACATCGCTTCCTGCGAAGAGGGGGGGCTGCAGGTTTATATACGTCCATTTCGACTACGGCATCGGCGAGCAGCAGCGCATTTTGGGCGACTTTCCGCTATCGGGCATTGTCGGCGGCGATTTGATACGGGAAAATGTCGAGCTGTTCGTCAAGGCCTACGCGCAATCGGAGCGTTCGGACGGCAAGCCGGGGAACCGTCTATATTTAAAAGCTTGCCTCATGGCCGTCATCGCCAAGATCATCGAGCTCCACGCCCAAGGGCAGTATCACGGCGCCTTTCTGATCGGGACCTCGCCGAGGAGATCGGGCCGGGATCTGGACGTCCTCCAGCCGATCTTCCGGTACATTGACGATCATCTGCACGAATCGGTCCGAATCGGCGAGCTGGCTCCCCTTGCCGGCATCTCCGAGAAATATTTCATTTCCTACTTCAAAAAAGCCGTCGGCATCACGCCGGGGCAGTATATCTATCAGATTAAAATGAACCGGGCGCGCGACTACCTGTACGAAAAAAAATACACGGTCCAGCAAATCTCCGGCTTCCTCGGCTACCCCGATCCCTTCACCTTTTCGAAGGCGTTCAAGAAGTACTATCATGTGCCTCCGTCGAAATTCGATTGATCGGCGCGCCAGACGACAAAGAAGTCCCCCTCCCCGAAGGGAAGGAGACTTCCGTTTCTCGTTTAAACGTCAGGACAATTCGCGTTTTACGATTTTCATGACAATCTTGCCGATTCTCCAGTAATTCTGGAAATCCTTCATGAAGTTCGAGATCGTGCTGCCCATCATCGACTGCAGGATGAACACGCCGATCGCCGCGCGGTACTCGTCCCACACCGCCCCGAGCGCATCGTCCCACTCGTAGCCCGACAGGATGAGCATCACCGTCGCCTTCATCCAGTCGCCCATGTCGTTCGTGAGCAGGTCGGCCGATTCGTGCGCGCCGAACCCGGCGCCGCGCAGCGTGCCCAGCGTCACGATAATCGCGGCCTCGTCGTCGCCGAGCGCGCGGCGTTCGACCGCGGACAGCTCGCCGAGGAATGCGGCCTGCTCGTTTTTGCTGATGGCCTTGACGATGTCGTAGATTTGCTTGTTGTTCGCCTCCGCGATCTGCAACGCCTTGACGATGACGGTGAGGGAGATCTCGCCGGTGTCGACCATCGCTTGGGCGATATCCTGCAGCGGCGCCATGCCGTACAGATAGTCGGGGATCCATTCGGGACGAAGTCCCGCCTTGTACACCGCCTTCACGATCTCGTCCAGATCCGTGAAGCCGCCTTGCTTCAGGTCCTGCGCGATGATCGCATAGTTATTCGACGCGCCCGACTGGACGACCGCGACCGCGATCTCCGTGGCGCCAAGCCCGGTCTGCTTCAGATAAGCGACGGACTCCGCGCCGTAATACACATACTTCAAGTAGTCCGTGAGCTTGTAGCCGTTGAGGGCAAGCAGCCGTAAACGATCGTTCCGGCTGTCGAACATGCGGCTTACGAAGCCTGCGGCGTCATAGGCGCTGTAGCCCAGCCGCTTCAGAATGGCTTCCTCCGCGATGCTGCCGCTCAGCTCGTCCATCGCCAGCATCGCGTTCTCGATCGGCAGCCGGCCGAAGCCGTAGCCCGCGACCGCCAGCGCGATATCGCCGATGGAGGCGTTCGGCAGGCCCGCACGCATGATCTGCATCATCGCGAGCACGCCCGCGGAGCTGCCGCCGTAGCTCTTGTACATCAGGAAGTCCGCCATCGCCGCCGGGGTGTTGACGCCGAACCGGATGAGCAGCGCGGCCTGTCCCTCAATGGTGCCTTCGTTTTTTAACACGCGGTTGAAGGATCGATATCGCAAATTCAGAATCGTCGCCCCGTCGTAACCGAGAGCGGCAAGCGTATCGACCAAGTAACGGTCGCTAACCTCCAACTTGCCGTTGCGCTGCATCTCGACCGCGATATCGCTTGCGCTGGCTCCCTGGGCCTTCATCCGGGTCAGCAGCGCGAGCACCGGATCGACGCCGTACACTTCCGCGATCTTGCCGTTGATCTGATCCGGCGAAGCGTCCACGTTGATCATCGCATCCTTGGCGCCGAGCGCGTCGAGACCGAACAGCAGCTTGAGCGCGAGCACGATGTCGGACAGCGGGAACTTCCCGGACATATAGCCCGCCAAATTGGTCGGATTGCCCGCATAGGCAGCCGGCACCATCTGCTTCAGATACGACAGATTCGTATCGGCATAGTAGACGGCGGCGATCGCCAGCGCGATGTCTCCGGCCTGGGCGTAAGGCTTGAGCAGCTCGGTCGCGCGCGCCGCGTCTATCTGATAGCGGTTCTTGAGCTGCAGCGCGATGTCGGCGAGCGAATTGTTCGTTTGCTTCAGGAAAGCCACCGCGCCTTCCGGCGTCGTCACCCCGTACAGCTCGAGGACGTCCGACAGCAGGTCGGCCGACGTCGGTCCTTGTCCGCGCGCCTGATTCACGGCGGCTTCGATCGTTTGCGCCGTGTAGACGCCAAGTCCGGACAGGATGGCCTTCGTATTCGTCTCCGATTGGGCATAGCCGTTCAGGAGCGCGGACGCGATGTCCGTCGCGCCATAGCCGGCCTGCCGCAGCATGCCCGCGGCGTCCGATGCGGAACCGACGCCTACCGCGCTCAGCACCGCAGCCACGCCGGCACCAGTCAAACCTTCCGATCCTGCGACCAGCACATAGACGATCGTAGCCGGATCGAACAGCTCCGTGCCTGCCAGAACGGCGGCAATCTCGCCGGCAGTCAGACTGTAATGACGGCTGAGCGCGCCGGCGATGTCGCCCAGCGGAATGCCCGCTTGCCATAGGAGCCTTGCGGCGGCAGCGGGATCCGCGATCTCTTCGCCGCCGGCAAGCACCGCGTCCGCATCGGCGGCCGAAGCCGGCGCATAGACGTCCGCTACGGCCGCCGCGATCAGGGACGCGCTGTCGAGGTCGAGCGCCGCGAGCCCGTCGGCGGTCTGCTCGGCGGTCAAGCCGTAGTACGACCGCGATGCCGCGACGATTTCCTTTAACGAATAGCCCATCTGCCGCAGGATCGGCGCGCCGTCCTCCAGCTTGGCGGCGCCGGCGCCGCGCAGCAGGTCTCCTGCGCTCTCCGCGAACGGCTTGCCGTAATACTCCAGGACGGCTGCCGTCACCGCGCCGGTCTGGTAAGCGGCGATCGGCAGCAACGCGCCAAGCGCCTGACCGGCGGTCAGCCTGTAGTGATCGCGCGCGGCCAGCACGAGGTCGTCCAGCGTCAGGTTCTCAGCGCGCAGATCCGGAATGGCGGCTTCGAACGTCGTTGCCCCCAGCCCGTCCAGCGCGGCCACCAGCGCCTGGCTCATCGTCTGTCCGTATACGGAGGCGATCGCGGCGACGACTTCGCTGCCGCTGCCGTCGAAGAAGCCCGATGCGTCGAGGGCCGACGCCGTCTGGCCCTGCGTCAGTCCGTAGTGCTCGCGGCCGACGCGCACGATGCTCCGGAGATCGAAGTTCATACGCAGCAGGTACGATACCGCGTCGGTCAACGTATGCATGCCGCTCGCTTCGAGCGAATCGACGACGCTCGCGTCGCCGGACATGCCGTACACGCCCGCCACCGTGGCGACGACGTCCTTGTCCTTATACATGCCGAACGCGCGGAAAGCCTGCAGCGCTTGTCCCGACGAAAGACCGTATTCTTCCTTCGCCAGCATCGCGCCCGTCCGCAGATCGAACCGCTGCTGCGCGTAAATATAGGCGATCGCGTCGGCGAAGGACGCTTGTCCGTTCGCCGTCAGCAGCTCGCGGATCGCATGCTCGACCGTCTGGCCGTAGACGCCCGCCGCCGCATAGAGCACGACGCTGTCGCGTTCGCCGCTGTGCGCCAGCAGGGCTTGCGCCGTCCGGCCGAGCGGCGCGCCGAAGCGATCGCGGGCGATGGCGGCGATATCCTGCAACCCGAAGCCGGCATCCCGCAAGTACGGAATCGCCGCCTCCAGCGTGGTAATGCCCTCGGCCGCAAGCGCGGCGGCCGCGACAGCCGCCTTGCTGTCCCCGTAAATGCCCGCCACCGTCTGAATGACCTTCGTCAGCTCGGACGGGTAAGCGTCGGCGAGCAGCCTGGCCGCTTCGCCCGATTCCAGCCCGTAATAGGATTTCAGGCTGCGGGCGATCTCCGCTTGCGAATACTTCGCGTTTTTAAGGAAGACGATGCCGTCGGCCGGCGCAGCGCTGCCGGATGCGGCCAGCAGCTGCGCGACCGTCACCTGGTCTTGCGCGTACAGCGATTTGAGCACGGCGATCGTATTTTGCAGGTTCGGATTGCTCGAACGGGCGATCAGCGCCTGAATGACCTCTTCCATGCCGTAGCCGCCGCGGATCAGCGCCGGACCCGCTACGCTCGGATCCCGGTATTCCGTATAGCGGGAGGCCAGAAGGCTGATGACCGAGCCCGCCGACGCGCCTTGCGCCTTCAGCGTCTTCACCCACAGCGCGACCGGGTTGCCGCCGAACGCCCAGGCGACCGCCGATCCGATCTCGTCCTGATCGTAGAACTGCGCGGACAGCAGCGCCGCAATCGCGCCCGACTCGTCCAGTCCGTACTGCTCGCGCAGCACGAGCGCGATATCCTTGAGCGGATACGGGCGCAGACGAACGATGATCTGGTCTTCGGTCTGCCCCTTGGACTGCAAATACAAAGCCGCTTCCTTGGCCGCGATGCCGTACCGGCTGAACGCTTTGATCCAGTCCCAGCCCTCGCTGTCATATACGGCTGCGAGCTCGCCGACCGGATACCCGGTACCGCTCAGCACGGCGGTGAGCGCGGACATCTGCGATTCCCGCGAAGCGCCGGGGTACAGCGAGATCGTGCCCTCGATGATCTGCTGCAGCGTGAACTTGCCGGTCGCGCTCATCGTCGCCGTGATGTCGCCGACGGACGAGGCGCCGAACAGGAACTTCGCATCCTTGGCCAGCTTGGCTGCGTCGCAAGCGCAATCGGCCGTCTGCTGATCGATCCACATCGCCATCGTCTGGCCGAACTGCGAGATCAGCGCCCTTTGATAATCGTAGAACGAATACCGTTCGCTCATGCCCGCCGCCAGGTTCGCCGGATTGGCCGGCTCGGCGGCATCGCTCGCATAGGCGGCGCGCAGCGCGGCGAGCGCCTCTTCCGCGGAGTAGAAAGCCCCGGTGGCGAACATGTCCCGGACCGCGTCCTTCATCGCATAAGCCTTGCCGCCCTTCGTCACCGCATCGTGCACGTACGTCAGCGACGCGGGGAGCGGGTAGCGCGCATCCTCCAGGAAGTTTTCCAGCACGGGCGCGATGCCGGCATAGACGTGCGCGAGGAAGTAATCGGCCACCTCTACCGGATCATACCCGCCTTGGAGCAGCGTCGTGAACAGCCCCTTGGCATCGAAGCCCCACGGATGGAACATCGGCTCGAGCGCGTCGTAGGCCGACGCCGTATTCGCCCCGTAGACGGTGCGCAGCGTCGCCGCCGCCTGGATCTTGCTGAAGCCGCCCTGCACGAACTGGCTTGCCGTCTCCCGCAGCGTCAGCGAGGTGCCCCATGCGCTCATCACCTGGCGGGCGATCGCTTCAGGATCCCCGCCGCGGCTCAGCAGAGCGGCGACTGCCGTCGCCGCGCCGCCGCCGGCCGCCCGGATCGCGTCCGCCACGTCGAACGCTGACATCCCTTGGCCCAGCATGGCCGAAGCCGCGTCCGCCGGCGAGAAGATCGCGCCGGCTGCGGCATACAGCTCTGCCCCGGCCAGACCCGCTTGCCCGAGCGCCCGGACGGCCTCTGCCGCGTCCGCGAACGTATAGAGCTGCCGGACGGCTGCGCCGATGGCCTTCGCCGGGTAGCCGGCGCCGCTCAGCAGTCCGGCCGCGGTCGCCGCATCGGCGGAGAACAGCGTCTTGCTCGCAGCGGCTGCATCGGCCGCTGACATCCCGCCGGCCGCCAGCGCCTGCACCGTCCCGGCATCCGTCAGACCGTACGCGCTCTGCACGGCGCCCGCGGTGTCCGCAGCTCCGTACAGGATGCGCAGCTGGGCGGCCGCGCTGTCGCCCGTTTCATGGAGCGCGCGGTTCATCGTCAGCGCCGCCGTCTTTGCGGACACGCCTCCCAGTTTGAGCCCGCGCACGATATCCCGCGTCTGATAACCCGCGTCGCGGAAGCTGCCCGCGAATTCCTCCGGCGCATAGCCGGCGGCAAGGAAGCCCGCGATCCACGTGTCCGGCGCGTTCGGCAAATACCGCGTCGCCCGGACGGCGCCGAATGCCGTGGACGCATCCGTGTCCATCTGGTACAGCAGTCCGAGCACGGCCGCAAAGTCCAGCTGATACGCTTTGCCGACGGCGGCCGCGTATAGCGCGGCGGAGAACCCGCCCTCCCGCAGCAGCTTCGCGGTCTCGAGCGCCGAGCGTCCGAACTGCGCGTGCAGCATCGCCGCCGGCGTATCTGCATTCCGGCTGTCGACGTAGCTCTGCACGAGGCCGAGCTCGCTCGAGGCATTCAGCGCCGGCGTAGCGGCGAATTGCGCCAGGAACGCGCCGTTCACGCCTTTTACCCGGTTCACGCCGGTATAGGCGACGGCCAGTTCGTCGGTCGAACGGAGGAGCGATCCGCTCCAGGTCAGCTTGACCGTCGTCGCGTTGATAAAGTAGGACTTAACCCCGCTTTGCCACTGGTCGCCTATTTTCAGCGTAAATCCGGCACTCGTCTCCATCGACACGAGCGGCGCGTCGAACGTCAGCAGCACGCTCGCGCTGTCCGCGCCCGATACCGCGCGGAGCATGACGGGCGGCTTCTTCGCGTATTGCACCGTCTGGTCGGCGCCGAGCGCGTATCCCGGCTTCGACAGCGCGAGCGTCAGCGGATAGTCGCTTGGCCACGATACGCCCACCTGATAAGTCCGGCCTCCATCCGGCGTCGCAATCGTCAGATCGTAATAGGCGCTGGCGAAGCCTGGCTTGAACAGCTTGATATCCAGATCCGGCACCGGCTCGGACAACACGATCGTGAAGCCCGATTCGTTCGGATTCAAGACGGTAGCCGTCACGGCGATCGGCACCTGTACCTGCGTCCCGCCGGCCGAGCCGAAGCTATAGCCCTTCTTGTTCAGCTTGAGCGTATACGTGCGTCCCTCCGTCAGCTTGACGTCGACCGCATACTTCGCCGCCGTCTCTCCCGCGACCGCGCTGCCGACGGCGATCCGCTCTCCGTCTTCGTTCAGCAGCTCGATCTCGTCCGCGCTCAGTCCTTGAACCGCTTTGTTAAAGGCGAGCGTGAAGCCTTTCTTCGAGATGCCGGACACCTGGACCTGAGCCTGGATCGGCAAAATAACCTGCAGCGGTGCGGCCGTCGGATGCGCCGGATCGCGGACGTCGATCGTGTACGTCTCGCCTCTCGTCAATGAATAGACGACCTGGTACCGGCGTCCGGCGTTGGCCGCGCCAGATAAATCGAAGAACGAGACCGCATTCAGCTTGATCCGCGTACCGGACGCATCCGTCAGATAGACGTCGTCCGGCTTCAGATTCGGCACGGCGTCGCCGAGCTCGAGGACGAAGGCGACGTCGGAAACGCCGCTCGCCGAGAGCGCAAGCGCCGGCCGCGCCTCGCGCCGGACGGCCGGGCCGAAGTCGTAGCCGTTCGCGACGAGTTGCAGCGCGTACGTTTCATGCGCAGCCAGCTCGGCGGAAGCTTGATAGGACAGCCCGTCTTCGGACGCGGTCCAGGCGGTGATGGCGACTGCTTTTCCGGCGCTGTCCGCAAGCGCCACATTGCCTGCGGTCAATCCGGGCACCGCCAGGTTCAGCTTGATCGCGAAGCCCGTCGTCAGCAGCGCCGGCACTTCCGTCTGTACGGCAAGCGGCACGACGAAGCCTGCATCGGCGCCGAAGTCGTAGCCCGCTTTGGATAGACGCAGCGTATAGCGCCGCTGCGCCTCGAACGTAGCCTCCACCGCGTAGGCGGCGCCGCCGTCGGACGTCGTCATGGCATCGATCGGGATCGGCTTGCCGTCCTGATCGAGCAGCGTGACGTTCGCGGCCGTAAGCCCTGACACCGGAGCGGCCAGGCGGATCGTCAGCCCGGACGTCCCAACGTCCGAATACGCGGCGGTTACCGGGATCGGTACGTTCAGCGTCATCGGAGTGCCGAAGTCGTAGCCGGCCAGCCCGATGGTCAGCGTATAGCCGGTGCCGCCCGTCAGTGACGCACTCAGCACATAGGTGCCGCCGCCGTTCGCCGTCGTCGCGCCGGTCAGCGCGACCGCATGTCCGGACGCATCCCGCAGCGAGAAGCTGGAAGCGGACAGTCCGCCTACGGCAGGAGCGAGCGACACGGTGAGACCCGTCTCGGAGATCGCCGCGATCGCGGCCGTCACGGCGTCGGGAATATCCGCGACGAGCGGTTCGCCGAATTCGTAGCCGGCCTTGGCGACCGACACCGTATACGTCTCCCCGCCCGCATAGTCGGCGACGATCCGATAAGTCGCTCCGCCGTCGTCGGTCGAGACCGAACCGACGGGCAGCGTCGTACCTGCCCCGCTGCGCAGCGCGAAGCCGCTCTCGTCGAGACCCGGCACGGCGGGGTTGAAGCCGATCCGGATCTCGCGCGGACTCGCGCCGGTCACGGCCGTCCGCTCGAAGATCGGCACGTCGAACGGGATCGGATCGCCGAATGCGTAGCCGTCTTTTTCCGGAATAATCGTGTAGCTCTCCGATTGAAGGAAGTCGGCGGACAGCGCGTACGTCGTGCCGCCGTCCGTCGATTCGGCCGACAGCACCGGTAGACGCCGTCCGTCGGAAGCGCGCCGCAGCACGAATTCCCCGGGACGCATGTCCGGAATCGCCGGATCGAGCGTCAAGCCGAAAGTGCGGCTGCCGCCCGGCGCCAGGCCGTCGAAGGTCGTCTGCGCCTTCCGGACGATCAGCGGAATGCCCGGCCCGTAGTCGTCGCCCGGCTTGGTGAGCGTGACCGTGTAGTTGACGTCCGGCGCGAGCGCCGCATCGATCTCGTAGCTCAGCCCGTTATCTTTGGACACGATGCCGCTCGTCTTGACAACATTGCCCTGCTCGTCCATGACGACGAGCTTGAACTCGCTGCTCCAGTTCACCGCACGGTCGAAGTTCAGCCGGAAGCCGCCAACCGACGCCATATCCACCGACGCCGCACGCCGATTCAGGCTGAACGGAATCGTGAACTTCACCGTATAATTCGGTTTGACGATCGTGACGGTATAGGTCTTGCCGGCCGTCAGCTTCGCGGACACCTGATAGGTGGCGCCGCCATCGGCGGTGGTTGTCGACGTCACGGCCGTCGTCTGGCCGCCGCCGTCCTTGATCACGATCTCGGAGACGCCCAAGTCGGCCACGGGAGGGCTGAGGAACAGCCTGAAGCCCTGCTGGTTCTGGAACATCGTCGTGATGCCCACCGCGATGCTAAGGCCGAACGTCAGCGGCTTGCCGAAGTCGTAGCCCGGCTTGGAGACGGTCAGCGTGTATGTCTCTTGCGCGTCGAAGGCGCCGGTCAGCTTGTAAGAGCCGCCGCCGAGATCGGCCATCGCGAACGATACCGGACGTCCCTTGCCGTCCCGCAGGTCGAAGCTGCTCTTGACGAGGCCGAGCTCCCGGCCTCCGTAGCTGCCGATATCCAGCAGCAGATCCGTGCTAGTCGTCAGCGAGACGAGGACGTTCGCCGGAATCGGAATATCGAACGCGAGCGGCGCGTCGAGCGCGAATTCGTCGCGCTGCACGTCGAGCGTGTATCCTGCGCCCGGCTCGACGGCACCCGCGCCGACCGCGTAACGGAACTGATAGCTCAGGCCCTGATCCGCCGTCGAGAAGCTGTACAGGTGCGTGCCGAGCACGCCGCCGCTTGGATCGCGCAGGACGACTTCGGAACCCTTGAGACCCGCGACCTTCTCGCCGAATTGAAGCGTGAAGCCCGTCGATGTCACGTTTTTGATCGTCGGGGCCAGCGACTTGCGCACGGCGAACGAGACCGGCTGCGTCTGTTGATACGACGCCGGCGATTTGTACTGTACCGTGTAAAACTTCCCGGGCGTCAGCGCGGCCGTCAGCGCATAGCTGGCGCCGCCGTCCCCGGTAGACGCGCCGGTCACGGGGATCGCCGCGCCGGAAGGGTCGCGGACGATGAAGCCGGCGCCGGTCAGTCCGTCGACGGGCGTGGCGAATCGGACCTTGAGGCCCGTCGCCGTGCCGTCCGCGGCAGAGATCTCCGTCGGGAACCCGAACGTCGGCGAGGTTAGCGCATAATCCGCGAGGTCCGGTACCGCCGCCGGATTCAGCGCGATGCTGTACGTATGGGCAGGCGAGAAAGTCACGAGCCTCAGCCGATAGACGGTACCGCCGCCGGCCATGGCATATTCGTACGGATGATAATCGTTCCCCCGCTTCGTCCCGGGCGAACACGCCGCCGTACTGCGCCTGCGGAAGCGCGGACGAGAAGCGGACCTCGATGCGTCCGTCCAGCGTCGTCTGCACGATCGTCGCAGACAGGAAGTAGCCGACGTGGAAGGTGACCGGCGAGGCGAAGCGGAAAAAGTCCTTGCTCAGCGTCAGCTTGTAGTCCCGTCCGCTGGTCAGGCCGACATGGACGCGGTAGCTGGCCCCGCCGTTCGCGGTGGACAGCGTCACGCCGCTCAGGCGATTGCCGCTCGCGTCGCGCAGCTCGAGATTGGCCGGCAGCAAGCCCGGCACGGCGCTGTCGAACGTCAGGTCGAAGCCGTCCGCCCCGATGCGGTCGACGGCCGGGACGCCCGCATCCACCGTAGGAGCAACCTGGAACGGGACGCCCGCGTCCGGAAGATGGCCGTACAGCCGCAGCGTGTAACTGCCCCCCGGACAGCTCGGCCGACAGCCGATAAGTGCGGCCTTGATCGGACGTCGTCGCCGAATCGATCGCAACCGGCATACCCGTATCCGCCTGGACAAGTCCGAAGCTGCCGGCGGTCAGACCGCTCAGTGCTTCGCTTAGTTTCACGGTCAGGCCGCTAGCGGTAATTTGATCGACCGTTATGGTAGCGACGACCGGTACCGTGAAGTAGAACGAATCTTCATCAATGTCCGCGTCCACCGACAGCTTGTAGTCTCCGGGCGTCAGCGCGGCCGCGAACCGATAGCTCGCCCCGTTGTCCGTTGTCGTGACGGAATCGATCCGCAGCGCGCTGCCGACGACTGCGCCATCTTTCGCCCTGTACAGCGCAAAGGCGTGCGCAGTGTCGATCGCCGCGGGCGGATTGAGCGCCAGCGTGAACCCGGTCCTGGAAGGATCGACGATCGTATTGCGTGCGTACACGTTGATCCGGTGCGGACCGCCGAAGTCGTAGCCTTCCTTGACGACGGTCACATCGTAGCCGCGGCCCCGCAGGCCGTCAAAAGTGGCGATGAACGCGTTCTGCATCGGGATGAGCGCCTTGATCGCGACCGAAGCGCCCGATGCGTCCGTAATCCGATAGTTGTCCATGGTCGTCGGCACGGACGGATTAAGTCCGATAAACGCGGCCAGGTCGGCCAACCCGCCCCAGTTGTTAATCGTCGGACGGATGATTTGCAGCGTGCCGCCGAAGTCGTAGCCCGCATGCCGTACGTCCAGCGCATAGTCGCTGTACGTCATTTGTTCCGGTACCAGCAGGTAGCTCCGGCCTCCGTCGTCCGTCGTCGCCGACGCGAGCGCATACGGCGTGCCGTCCCGGTGCGTCAGCGCGAACGCCTCGGGAGGCAGCCCCTGGACCGGAACGCTGAAATGCACGCGCAAGCCCTGATCCACGTAATTGACCGACTCGAAGGTCGTGTACCGACTGACGGCGATCGTCTCAGGTACATGCAGCTCTCCCGAGAACACGAGGTCCGCAAAGGCGATGCGATACCCGTAGTCGCCGGCGGCGGGCAGCTCGGCCGTCACGACGGCGGACCTGCCGTCCGCCGCCAGCTGTACGCCCTGAACGGCGATTGCCGCGCCCGACGCCCCGGTCAGCGAGATCCGGTCGGCGGTCAACGCCGCGATCGGCGAGCCGAAGCGGATGGAGAAGCCCTGATACGACACCCACTCGATCGTAGAAGGCGATTCGGTCGCCTTGACGGACAGCGTCAGCGGTTCGTCAAAGGTATAGCCCGGCTTGTTCAGCGACACCGTGTACGTGTCGCCCAGCGCGAGCGGCGCGTACACCTCGACGATCTTGTGCGTGGCTTCGGTCTCCAGCATGTTGATGCCGACAGTCGTCTCGTCGCTGCCTTTAATCGTGAAGCTGTCCATCTCAAGCTCCGGCACCGGCTTGTCCAGCTCCAAAACGAAACCGGAGGAAGTAAGACGACTGACGCTGGGCGCGACGACCACAAGACCTGCAGGCACCGTGAAGGTCAAGCCGCTGCCGAAGCCGTAGCCCGGCTTGACGATCGTCAGCCGGTACGTCTCGCCTTCGGTCAGCGAAGCCGCGATCGCGTACGTCGCCCCGCCGTCTTCGCTGACGGCGCTAGTCACGGCCACGCTGTCTGAACCGTGCGTCAACTGGAACTGCCCGGCCGACAGATCCGGAATCGGCACGCTCAAGCCGACGGACAATCCCGCGCCGCCGACCGTACCGCCCGGCGCCAGCGTGACGGCGATCTCCTCGGTTCCCTCCGGCAGCACGTCGATCGTCAGCGCGCCGCCGAAGCGATAGCCGGGCTTGACGATCGTCAGCAGGTAGCGTTCGCCCGCGGACAGCGCCGCGACGACCGCATACGTGGCGCCGCCGTCGGCGCTGTCCGCGGACGCGATGTCAACCGGCTCGCCGCCGTGCGTCAGCGCGAGATCGGCCGCCGTCAGGCCGGCGACCGGTCCGCTCAGCGCCAACGTGAAGCCGGACGGCGCAGCCGCGCCGACAAGGGACGCAGCGACGTCGACGTCCGCCGGCTGGGTGACCTGAACCGCGACGGCGAGGCCCGAGCCGAAGCCATAACCCGTCTTCGCGATCGTCAGCGTATACGTCGCGCCTTCTGACAACGCGGCAGCCAAAGCGTATGTCGCGCCGCCGTCAAGCGTTGCCGCGTACGTCACGGGGACATTGCCGCCCGCGGCGTCCTTCAGGGCAAAGTTCGCGGCAGTCAGACCCGGCACGGCCGGGTCGAGCGCCACCTTGAGACTGGACACTCGCGCTTGAACAAGCGTCGGGACGACCGTTATCGTCGTATCGACCGGCGGCGTCGGCGTCGGCGTACTCGTCGGCATCGTCGTCGGCGCAGTCGTCGGCTGCACGCCGCCATTTCCGCCAGTGCCGCCAGTGCCGCCAGTGCCGCCCGACCCTCCGGCCGCGACGGCGCGCTCGGTCGTTTCCACGGTCGCGGGCTTCGTCTCGAAGCGCACGTCCGCCGCGTCTACCAGCGCATGGCCGATGGTCCCCGCGCCCGTGAACTGCGCGCCGCCGTGCAGCTCCGCGCGCTCCACCGATACGCCGTCGCCCAGTTTGATGGCCGCGGACTTGACGCCATCCGCAACCTGCAGCTCGCCGATCGTCCCGGCGCCGACGGTCAGCAACACGTCGCCGGCGACTTCGACCTTGCCGAAGCTTCCCGACAGCTCGACCTCGCCGGCCGCCGTAATGGAGATGCCGGCGATCCCGGCGCTCTCCGCCGTGCCGGCCGACTCGATGTTCGCGTCCGTCCGCACGTCCATCCGCTCGATGACCGTCGTGCCGCCGACGACGATCCGGATCCGGCCGTCCTTCTTCTCGACGACGACCGTCCCGAGCCGCGAGTCGTCGATATGTACGCTGTGCGCCCCGCCGCCCTGCAGATTCGTGCTCCCGACTACGGCGACGCCCTTCAAGTAGACATCCCCTTCGCCGACCGCCGCGCCGATCGTCAGGTTCCCGCGCACCGTCACGTTGCGCAGCGTGATGCCCGGCGCATCGATGACGACGTCCCCGCCGACCGCGGCAGTGCCTGATGCCGGCCCATATACGCCCGCCTCCGTCAAGCGCAGCGCGGCGGGCACGATGCCCCCGTTCGCGGCGACGACGGACTGCGTGCGGATCTGGTCCAGCAGCACGACGGCCTCCGCGCGCGTCAGCTTGCCTCCGGGACGGACCGTCCCGTCCGCGAAGCCTTGGACGATGCCGCCTTCGACGAGCGCGCCCAGCGAAGCCCGGGCATAAGCCGGCACATCGTCCCGGTCCCCGAACGCGCCGAGCGCATTCGCGCCGTCGCGTTCGACTGCCGGCACGAGCTTCGCGAGCATGACGGCCGCCTCCGCGCGGGTGAGCTGCCGGCTCGGCTTGAACGTCCCGTCCGGGAAGCCGTTAATATAGCCCGCCGCCACGGCCGCCTGCACCTGGGACGCGAACCAGGCATTGCCCGGCACGTCGGCGAACTGCAGGCTCGCGGTTCCCCCCGTAGGCGAACAGCCGGTTCGCCAGCGCCACGAACTCGATCCGGCTGATGACCTGATCCGGACGCAGGCTGCCGTCCGGGAAGCCGTCGATCAGCCCCAAGCGCCGCCACTCCGCCATCGTCTCGCCGGCCCAGTGTCCCGACGTGTCGGCGGAAGCGGCAGCGGCAGACAACGCCCCGATGCCGGGCGTCCCGAAGCCCGCCGCCAACGGCGCTGCGGCAGCGGCCTTGCCTCCGCTAAAGTTCGGCAAAATCAAGCTGCCCAGCATGCTTGCGACGAGCAGCCAGGCGAGCGCGACGCCGCGCCAATTCCTTCCTCTATTCCCCACAGTACGTTAACCCCTTCCCTCGCTTGCCGCCGCGCCGGATCAGGATCGTCCTGACTGCGGACGGATGGCGAGCATGCTAGGGCTAAGTCTACGGGACCCGAATAAAAGAATAATGAAAGAGTTCGTCAAAATCAGACAAAAAAACCGCTTCGCATCAAGGCTCGGCGGCGTTTGTCCCTTTCATGAAAATATTAGTTGGCGCCCTCCGAAAGCCCGCTGACGAGCGAATCGTAGAGCAGCAGCAGCTCCTTGGACGGCTTGATGCCGAGCTCGCGGCTCAGCAGCTTCACGTAGTCGGTATACTGCGCGGTCAGTCCCTTCTTGTCCCGCACCATCGCATGCTTGCGCATGAGCAGGGCGACGGCGGCCTCGTCCCATGGGTTGCGAACGTGCAGCTTGTGCAGCAGCTTGCCGGCGGCCTCCGTGTCCCCCGTCTCGAGCAGCGCGGCAGCAGCCGCCCGCACGAAGGCCGCATAGCGGTCCGCGAGCCGCTCCGTATGCCGGACCGCCCAGACGTAAGCCTTGGCGCCGAACAAGTCGCCCGCGTACAGCCGCTCGACATCCAGCGCTTCCGCCGCGTTGCCGGCATGGAGCCTGCCGAGCCTGGCCGTCTCCCGTTCGAACGTCTCGAAGTCGACGACCGCTTCGTCCAGCTCCAGGACGTACCCGTCGTTTTCCGAGCGGACCGCCTCGCGCAGGCCAAGGGGCTCCAGCGACTTGCGCAGCTGGTAGACCGCCGTGTTCAGATATTTCTCCGCGTTCAACACCGTCATGCCCGCGAAAATCTCCGCGATCAGCCTGTGGCGGGAGATTCTCTTCCCCGGCTCAGCAGGAGGTAGGCGAACAATTCGGCGCTCTTGCCCGACATCCACTTCACCCTGCCCCGTTCGCTCTGCACGGCAAAATCCCCGAGCGCCGATACGGTCACCCTGTCCCGGATCTCCGCGGGCGCGTCCGCCGTCTTTGCGGGTCCCAGCGCCTTGCGGCTCTCCAGCGCGCGGTGGACCGTCCGCTCGAGCCGCTCCTGCGTCACCGGCTTGACCAGATAATCGAGCGCGGACAGCTCGAACGCGTCCACGGCATAGTCCTTGTGCGACGTGACGAACACGATCCGCGGCGCGCCGCTTTCGCGGTCCATCTGCGCGGCGAAGGACAGGCCGCTGCCGCCGGGCATGGAGATGTCGACGAACGCCAGATCGACGTCTTCCCGCTCCTTCAGGAAGGCGGTCGCGGACGGGGCGTCCGAGAACGTGCCGACGACCTCCAGCCCGTCGTATTTCTCCAGCATTTTCCTCATGATCAGATGCATGACCGGCTCGTCGTCAACCAGCATCACTTTCATACGCGCTCACCGCCCATTCCTCTTTTTCCGTCGCGGCATCCCCGTCCGCGTAGCCCGGCAGCGTGAACCAGAATGTCGTCCCCCGCCCCGCCTCGCTCTCGAACCGGAGACCGCCGCCGTGCATCCGGAGAAATTCGCGGGTGAGCACGAGCCCGAACCGCATCTCTCCGCCATCGCCCGCGCTTGCGAAGCCCGGCTCCTTGAAGTACATCTCGTCGCGCCGGAGCAGCTTGGCCGTCTCTTCGTCGATGCCTCTTCCGTCGTCGCTCACGGATACGCTCACCTCGCCTTCCCGAAGCGACGCGCCTACCGCGATTTGCCCGCCGACGTCCGTGTACTTGATCGCGTTCGCCAGCAGGTTGCGGAAGATGAGATCGAGCATCTCCTTGTCCGCGTTCACGGTCAGCCGGTCGTCGACCCGCTCCGCGATGCGAATGTGCTTGGCGGCGGCTCTCGCGCCGGCCAGCGACAGCGCCTGCCGGACGACCTGCTGCAGATTCCACGCTTGCGGGCGGAAGGCGATCGTGCCGTTCTGGCTGCGGTACCAGTCGAGCAGGTTGTCCACGAGCTGGTAGGTGCCGCGCACCTGGCGCTTGATCTCGGGCAGCACCTCGGCCTTCGCCTGACCTTGCTCCGCCGGCTCCGCTTCCAGAATCTCCGTCAGGCTGACGAGCAGCGCGATCGGATCGCGGATGTCGTGGGCCATCACCGTGAACAGCTTATCCTTGAAGGCGTTCAGCTGCGTCAACTGCTCGGACTTTTCCCTCAGCCGCTCCTCGTTCTCGCGGAGCGCCGTGACGTCGCTCAGCATGACCATTTTCCCGATCGGGGACGTGCCGGCATCGTAGATGTGCGTGATGCTGCAAATATAGTGCCGCGTCCGTTCCCCTAGCGCGCGCGCCAGCGGGAAGCGCTCGTCCAGATGCGCCGGCGACGTCAATCTGTCCAGCAGCTCGGGGCTCTCCGCGAGCAGCGCGCGGGCCGGCATCGGCCCTTCTTTCGCCGCATGCGGCAGGCCGGGATAAGCCTCCGTCGCCGCGTCGTTGTGGCTCACGATCTGGTTGTCGTAGTCCAGCAGGATGACGCCGTCCCGGATCGTATCGAACATCTTGGCATAGGCGAGCGGCGTCAGCCGCAGCAGCCGGAAGCGGAAGATGCCCCATGCGTACACCAGTCCGGACAAAGCGAAGCCGAGCGGCGTGAAGTCGATCTCCTTGTTGAACATGTAGGCGATATTGAACAGGATCGGACCGGCCGCGCCCACGATCAGCGCGACGATCTGCTTGCGGACGATCGGAACGGCTCTGAGATACATCGGGAGGAAGAGCAGGATGCCGAACAGGAGAATCGTATAGTTGTAGATCGCGTGGACCGCGTACCAGGGACCTTTTATCGTGTTGTAGACGGGGACGAGACCTTCCGCATTCGGGACGAAGGCGCGATAGAGGAGATGGTGCCAGTCGTTGGTCAGATGCAGCAGGAAGGTGACGGTCGGGATGAGGAAGATGCCGATCGCGACCTGCCTCCGGCGCTTAGCGGCGAACCCGGTGAATTGGAACACGAGCAGCAGCCAGAAGGCCGACACGAACGGGATGCCGACGTATTCCAGCTGATACGACAGCTTCACCTCGCGCAGGCTCTCGCTCACGATCTCGAGCGTGTACCCCATCGCGTAGCATGAAGCAGTCAGCATCATCCAGACCATCGTGCGCGCCATCGGCTGCTGGCGTTTCAGGTACGAGAGACAGGCGACGAACAGCATGAGCGCCGTCGCGAGACACAGCAGCACCGACATCCATTGCCTCGTATCCACCGCGCTCGCCTCCTTCGATATCTTTATGGACACTTGGATTCGACAAAAGGATTCGACAAAAACAGGCGAATTCCTTGTCGCTGCAAATGCGGCAGGCCTGCTCCGCCGGCTATTATTGGGCGGATAGGACTTATGTAACAATTTACATAGGCTAAAGGGAGGAATATGTTGAAAAATTAAACAATTCTTTAGAAAACCTATTACTTTCGTCTTCCTAATGTTCGATATAGGAATGGTGGAAATTTTGGATAGGGAGGGAGTTTTATAAACTAGAACCAATTTTTGAAGGGCTTTCATGACCAAAGTCGCAGGTCATTAGGGAAGGCCGGTCATGCTGCAATAACCGTCTAGACTGCAAATTATACAACAGGAGCGGAGTTTAGTGAAGAAGTTGCTTAGAATGTCCTTTTTCTCCAAAAATTTAATTTTATCGTTCATCAATATTATTCTCATCGGAGCGGCGCTCATCACCTCCGCATACATCGTCGAAAAAAACATTCTGATCGACCAACTGCGCGGTCAGATCAAGGTCGTCACCGAAAACTGGGCCAAGGGCATCGAGCCCCAAAAAATCCAAAAGGCGATGGCCGAGAAAAGCTACAAGGACCCCGTACAGACGGAGCTCACGGCTTATCTGGACCAAATCAACAAAAACAATCCCAATATCGCCCAAGCGTACGTCTTCGGCACGGAGCTGACGAACGGCAACCAAACGTCGATCGCGGCGATGCCGACCAGTCTCGTGGCGGCGTTCGAAGAAGCGAAGCTGAACGTCGGCGACATGTACGAGCAGCCGAAAATCGTCGCCGACGCGCTCGCCCATATGCTGCGTACCGGCAATCCCACCTTCACCAGCATTTACTCGGACGATTTCGGCACGTGGACGACGATCGCCTACCCGATCAAAGGCGCCGACGGGAGCACGTTCGCTTATTTCGCCGTCGACGTGGATGCCAGCTCGGTATCCAAGGGCCTCGGCAAGCTGCTGACCTACGGCATCTCCATCCTGCTCATCCTGCTGGCCGTCATTCTGCTGATCCAGTTCATCGTCTCCCGCCGCATGATGAAGCCGATCAAAGAGCTGATCCGGGGCATCGAGCAAGTGAGCCAGGGCAATCTGGACGTGAAGCTGCAGACCGGCCGCAGCGATCTCGGCATGCTGAACGACAAGTTCAACGGCATGGTCGCGCGGATCAACGACACGATCGCGAAGGTTCAGCAAACCTCGCACGCGTTGACTTCCTCCGCCAGGGCGCTTCATGAAGTGTCCGAGAAGAACGACGCCAGCATGGAAACGATGACGGCCGGCATGCGCGAAATCACCGTGAGCGTCGTGACCCAGGAGCAAGCGGCAGGCGACGGCGCGAAGGCGATGGCCGAGATGGCCAACGTCATCCAGAATATCGCCGCCAACGCGTCCAAAGTCGCGGACGAAGCGACGGAGATGGAAAAGCTGTCGCTCGAGGGCAACCAGGTCGTCAGGCAGGTGTCCGACCAGATGGCGCAAATCGAGGACTTCGTGAGCCGCACCTCGAATGCGGTCCAGCTCCTGGAAGGACGCTCGCAGGAAATCGAAAATATCGTCGCCATCATCACCGGCATCTCGACCCAGACTAACCTGCTCGCCCTGAACGCGGCCATCGAGGCGGCGCGGGTCGGCGAGTACGGCGCGGGCTTCGCCGTCGTGGCGCACGAAGTGCGCAAGCTCGCCGAGATGTCGGCGCAGTCGGCCAATCAGATCACCGAGCTCATCAAGGAGATTCAGAGCGAGATCGGCATCGCGGCCCTTGCCATGGAGCAGGGGACGAACGAGGTCCGTATCGGAAAAGAGGTCGCCTCCGACGCGGAGCGGATGTTCGGCGGCATCCTGAACGCCACGAACAACGTCGCGCTCCAAATCCAGGAGGTGTCCAGCTCGACCGAGCAGATGTCGGCCGGCACCGAAGAGCTCACCGCGACCTCGGCGGAGCTGTCGGCCTCGGCGGGCAAGACCGCGGCGAGCAGCGCCAGGATCAACGAATCGATCGCGGACCAGAAGGAATCGATGCGGGCCATCGTCGAATCGTCGACCGGATTGGCGGCCATGTCCGCGGAGCTGCAGCAGTTGGTCGAACGCTTCACGGTTCAACGTTAATTCAACGTTAGTTCAACGGCGATTCAACGATAAATAAGATTTGATTTTGATTGCGAATAAACCATATCAGCACTCTCCCGGATCACCGAGACGCACTCTATTCTCTGGGATGGGGTGCGTCTCCATTCTAGCAATGGAGGCAATAACAACATGTCTTTCAATCGTACCGCTGCCGAACTGAACCACGCGCGCGGATCGCAACAGCCGGTTCTTCTGCTGCCGACGGACTATCCCCGTCATCGCCGGACTTACGCCTACGATACGATCGAATATGCGTTAAGCGAATCATTAACCCGAAAGCTCGGGGAATCGAAAAAAGGAGGGAAATCGCGATATCGCCTTGCTGGCGGCCGTCTACTTCGCATGGATCTGCCGCTTGTCGGGCGAGCGGGAGATGGCGGCCGGCATCGCCGCCGCGGCCGGCGACGCGCCCGTGTTCGTCGACGCGTCCGCGGCCAGTACGTTCGCCGACCTGCGCGATGCCGTTCATCGCGGCCTGATCGCGCCGGAGCCGCCGTTCGAGGGCGTCTGCGAGACCCGCTTCTCCGTCGGCTTCTCCCTTCGCGCGGAGCGCGAGCAGTTGAACTGGCAGCTGCGCGAGCGCGACGGCGGCTGGGCCGTCGTCGTCGAATACGATACCTCTCTTTTCCGCGAAGCGACGATCGGCCGCTACGTCCGGTACTTCGTCGCCCTGCTGGAGGCTGCGTTGGCAGACCCGTACGCGAGCTTTGGGGGAGTCGATCTGCTGACGGAAGCGGATGCCGCGGTCTATGCGGCGCTGAACGCGACGGAAGCGTCGTACGACAAGAACGCGACGATTCACGGCATGTTCGAGCGGGCGGCCGCGCTTTATCCGGACAAGACCGCGGTCTCCTCCGCCGAAGGCAAATGGACGTACCGGCAGCTGAACGAGCTGGCGAACCGGACGGCGCGGATGCTGATGGATCGCGGCCTTCGAAAGGGCGAGTTCGTCACGATCCTGATGGAGCGCAGCGCGGAGCTGATCGCGAGCCTGCTCGGCATTCTGAAGGCGGGCGGCGTATACGTTCCCGTCGACCCGGAGCATCCCGACGAGCGCAACCGTTATATCGTGGAGGATACGGGATCGGCGTTCGTCCTGACGAAAGGCAGATACATGCCCGCCGCGGAGCGACTCTGCGCGGACATCGGGACGGTTAAGGCGATCTTCGACGTCGAAGCGGGATTCCCGGCTTGCGAGGGCTTGGAAAATCCGGATGCTGGCGTATGTCCGGACGATCTCGCTTATGTCATCTATACGTCCGGCTCGACCGGCCGGCCGAAGGGCGCGCTTATCGCGCACGAAGGCGTCGTCAACCTGGGCGAATCGGTCCGCAAGGATTGCCGCATCGGGCCGGACGACGTGCTGACCCAATTCGCCACGTACAGCTTCGACGCCTCCGTGTGGGATACGATCGGCGCGTTGTTCTACGGCGCCGAGCTGTACCTGCTGTCCCCGGCCGAGCGAATGTCGGTCGAGGAATTCGCCTCGGCGGTCGAACGGACGGGAACGACGATCGTCGCTATCCTGCCGACCGTGTTTTTTAATCAACTGTCCGCGTATCTGTCGGACGAAGGCTACCGCAAGCTGTCCCGCGTCCAACTCATCACGGTGGCGGGCGAAGCGCTGTATGGCGAGCAGGTGCGCGCTTTTCAGCGCAAGTTCAAAGACGCCATCGCGATCGTGAACGTGTACGGGCCGACCGAATGCACGGTGTGCACGACGACCCATACGATCAAGGATTATATTCCGGACGATCTGGCCAACGTGCCGATCGGACGGCCGATCGGCAACTACAAAGTTTACATCGTCAACGAGGAGAACCGGCTGTGTCCGGTCAACGTCCACGGAGAAGTGCTCATCTCGACCGTGGGACTGGCCAAAGGCTATCTGAACCAGCCCGAGAAAACCAGGGACGCGTTCGTCCCGAATCCGTTCGAGCCGGGCAGCCTGATCTACAAGTCGGGAGACTTCGCCAAGCTGCTGCCGGATGGCACGATCGAGTACGTCGGCCGCCGCGACTCGCAGATCAAGATTCGCGGACACCGGATCGAGATCGGCGAGATCGAGGACGCTTTTGCCAAGATTCCCAACGTCCAGAACATCGCCGTCGTGCCGAAGAAGGAAAAGGACGGCCAGAACATGCTCGTCGGGTTCTTCACCTCCAAGGACGGCGCGCGCGTGGTCGCCGCGGACGTCAAGCGGCTGCTCGGCGCCAAGCTCCCCTCCTACTTTGTGCCGAAGCTGATCGTGCAGCTGGACGAGATGCCGCTCTCGCCGACCGGCAAGATCGACCGCAAAAAGCTTGCCGGCTACGAGCTGCGGCAGGAGGAACAGGAGCAAGACGACGACGGGTTCGAACCCCCCGGTTAACGAGACCCAGGCCGCCATAGCGGCCGCCTGGCAGGAATCGCTGGAGCTCGGCAGCATCGGCATCCGCGACGACTTCTTCGAGATCGGCGGCGATTCGCTGGCGATCATGCATGTGCTCGTCCTGCTCAAGCCGCGTTTCCCGGAAATCGGCATCAACGACTTTTTCGAATGCAGGACGATCGAAAAACTGGCGGCGCGCGCGGATCGGGCGAACGCCGGAGCCGATGCCGATGGAGGTGCCGGCCCAGGTGCCGCAGGCGCACGAAAAGCGTTCGCGGGAGGCGAGACGATCCCGCTCGACGAGCATCCCGCCTGTCTGGGACCCTCGTCCGCGGAGCGGGACGACCGGCGCCGCGAACGGCCGTCAGGCGTATTGCTGACCGGCGCGACCGGCTACCTCGGCGCCTATCTGCTCTACGAGCTGCTCGTCCAGAGCGAGGCGAAGATCCTCTGCCTCGCGCGGCCGAGCGGCGGGGACTCGGCGCCGTTCAGAATTCAAAAGACGTTGGCGCACTACTTCGGCCCGGCTTCGCTCGATCTGCTGGACGGGCGCGTCTACGTCTTCGAGGGTGACCTGTCGCAGCCGGGACTGGGATTGTCGCAAGCCGACGCGCAGTTCGTCCGGGCGCATGCGGACGCCATCCTGCATAGCGCAGCCGACGTGCGCCATTTCGGGGACGCGGAGCAATTCGCCAGGTCGAACGTCCTCGCCACCCGCCATCTGATCGAGCTCGCCGAAGGATCGGAGCGCGACGTGAGATTTCACCACATCTCCACGCTCGGCATTCCGGAAGATCTCGCGCTGAGCGGACAGTGGGAAGAGCAGCTTGCGCGCCCCGCGTTCGATCCGGACCTGCGGGTGGCCAACCTGTACACGCAGAGCAAGCTCGAAGCGGAAAAGCTGCTGTTCGCCGCCGCGAACCGCGGCCTGGCCGTCAACGTCTACCGGGCGGGCAATCTGTCCTGCCATTCGGAGAATGGGAAGTTCCAGCAGAACATCGATAACAACGCATTCTACCGGATGATCAAAGCGATGCTGCTGCTCGGCAAAGCGCCGAAAGCGAATTGGGACGTGGACTTCACCCCGATCGACTATGCCGGCCGCTCGATCGTGCACCTGGCGCTGCGGGCGGACACTTGCGGGCGAATGTTCCACATTTGCAATCCGGCGCCCGTTCGCTACGAGCGGTTGATCGAGATGGTCGTCGCGCTTGGTTATCCGGTGGAGACGCTCGATTTCTCGGATTATTCGAGCTGGCTGTTCGATTCGGCATTGCTCAAGGATCCGGAAGCGGTGAAGCTCGCGATCACCCAGCTCGAGGGCGACGGCGCGAAGGATTCGGACTATCGCTACGGCTGCCCGGCCACGTCCTCTTTCCTTGAGTCGACGGACATCCGCTGCGCGCCGGCGGACGAGCGCTATCTTCGCCAGATGATCGATTACGCCGTATCGATCGGATATTTTCCGGCGCCGAAAAGGCTGCTGCGGGCGGATCAGACGGGCGAAGCCGCGGGCGTATAAACCGGCAGCCCGAACGATAACAGGAGGGTTCCCTCGTCCGGCCATACGGCCGGCAGGGGAACCCTCTTCGTTTAAGCCGCAGAGACGCGGAGCATCATCCCTTGACCGCGCCCGACATGATGCCTTGAACGAAAAAGCGCTGAAGCAGCAAAAAAGACAACGACGATCGGCAGCACGGCAATAAGCGCCCCCCGCGAACACGACGCCCCACTGGGTCGTGTACTGACCCTGAAAGTTCGCCAGCGCGATCGGCAGCGTCCGCTTGGCGGGATCGCTGATAATCGTAAGCGCCCAAGGGAATTCCTCCCAAATCGACAGCACGTTAAATATAATCGCCGGCACGAACGCCGGTTTGGACAACGGCACGATCATTCGCCAGTACAGCGTCCAACTGGAGCCGCCGTCGATCGCGATAGATTCGTCGATCTCCCTGGAGATCGAATCGAAGAAGCCTTTCAGCAGAAACGTCGTAAACGGAATCGCGCCGGCTTGCGTAAACGGTGATAAGTCCGCCGAACGAATCGTTCAAGCCGAGCTGATGCATCATGACAAACTGCGGAATGACCAGCGTGAGCCCGGGAATGACGAGACTGCTCATAAGCAAGGCGAAGCTTAATCGCTTGCCGACGAACGCGAACCGCGAATACGCGAACGCGAGCAGCGACGACAGCAGGGCAATGACGAGCAGCGACGAAGCCGTCACGAACAAGCTGTTGAACAGGTAAAGCGAGAAATTGCGGCTCGTCCATGCGGCTTCGAAGTTGCTCCAGGTCATCGAACCCGAGAACAGTTTCGGCGGATACTCGAACACGACCGTCATCGGCTGCAGCGACGTCGAAAGCATGAACAGCAAGGGATAAAGACTGAGCAGCGCGCCGGCGATCAGCGGAACGTATACGGCGAAGCGAAGGATCCCTTTTCTCATGTCGCGCTCCTCCCCGTCAGGCGAAACCGAACCCAGGTCAGCAATCCGATCGGGATGGCGAATAAAAAAGGAAAGCGCCGATGCATAGCCCAGATCGTAATTGCCGAACGCCTGCCGATACATCCAAGTCAGCATCACCTCGGTCTGATTAAGCGGTCCGCCGTCCGTAACCAGATAAACCGAGGTGAAGACGTTAAACGCGCCGATGATGAGCATAATCTGCACGAAGCCGGTCATTTCGCGGATCGCCGGCAATGTAATGTAGCGTACGGACTGCGCCACCGTCGCACCGTCGATCGATGCGGCTTCGTACAGATCCTTCGGAACGTTTTGCAGCGCCGCCAGATACATGACCATCACCCAGCCGGCCCCCTTCCAGATCCCCAGCAGCGAAAGTACGATCATCGCGTACATCGGCGTGCCGAGCCAATTGACCGGTTCGTCGCTCAGATGAAGCACGTCCGACAGCACATAGTTCAGCAACCCGCGATCCGTAAAAATAAATTTGAAAATCAAGGACGCGACGACCCATGATGTGATGACAGGAAGAAAATAAAGCGTACGAAACAGCCGCACGCCCGCGATCCGGCGATGGAGCGCAAAAGCGACCGCAAAGCCCGCCACGATCTGGCCAGGTACCGATATCGCCCCGTAGATCAGCACATTGCGGATCGAGATCCAGAAGACAGGATCGCTCAGGACACGGCCGTAATTGTCCAGACCGACGAAGGGAGCGTCGCGGAGATCCGTCAGGCGGAAATCCGTGAAGCTGTATAACAAGTTGCGGACAAGCGGATAAAGCACAAACGACGCGAAAAATAAAAAAGGCGGGCAAAAAAAACAAGTAAGCGTCCGGTTGGAACCGTCTATGTCTCATCGTGCTTCCCTTCCGTTTCCGAAGAAGAACCCCGGGAGGCGGAGTTCTTCTTTTTTTGCGGCTCGGTTAAGCCCCGAGCAGGTCGTCGATCTGCTTGACCGCCTGGTCCAGCTCGGTTTTTACGTCCGTTTTCTTCAAAAATATTTTGGACATCGTCGTATTGATGACTTCATCGATCTGCGGCCAGGCGGCTACCGGCGGTCTGGCTTTGGCCGTCGACAGCTGCTCGAGGAACGGGGCGAAATAGTCGATAGCCTTGATCTCGGCATTGTCCATCGCGGCCAGATTAACCGGGATCTGACCGACCTTGCCCATCTCCACCTGGGCAAACTCGCCCGTCATGAACTGAAGGAACTTCCAGGACTCCGCTTCGTGCCGATCGTTCAAAATGCCGATATCCTCTCCGCCCAGCACCTGGACCGAGCCCGTCTTGCCGGCGGGAAAGCCGGTCATCCGGGCATTGAAGCCGGCGAATTGTCCCTGGAACTGCGCCACCGCCCACGGCCCTTCCGCAATCAGCGCATAGGAGCCTTTGGCATGGCCTTCGGTGACCGGCACGTCGCCCGGCTTGAAGCCCGCGATCATGCCGTCCTGATAAGCTTGCTGCAGACGGGTCAGAATCGCGACCGTGTCCGCGGAATTCAGATAGCCGTCCGCCGTGCTCATATCCGGCGCCAGCACGTCGCCGCCGTTGCTCCATATCCACGGCAGTACGTTCCAACCGTACAAGCCGGGCTCCCCGTACCCCCATGCCTTCGGCGCAGACGACTTCACGGCTTCCAGCGCGGCAAAAAACGCGTCGGTCGTCGCCGGCGGCTCGGACAAGCCGGCCTGCTTGAGCATGGCCTCGTTCCAGAACAGCACCTTCGTATTCGTGTTCAGCGGAATGCCGTAATAATGCTCGCCGACCTTGGCCGTCGACACAGGGCCCTCCAGCAGGCCGTCGACCGTCTGCTTGAAGTCCGGGAACTTCTCGTCCAACGGCAAGAGCCAGTTGCTGCGCTGCAGCTCGGGCACCCAGATAATGTCGAGACGCGCGATGTCCGGCAGCTCGTTCGTACTGCCCGCGATCTGCAGCTTCTTGTGCAGATCCTCCCATGTAAAGGCGACGGCCTCGACCTTGATTCCTGGATTTTCTTGCTCGAATTTCGGAATGAGCGTCTCCGTCAGCGTTTTCTCCTCGGGAGAAGAAGCGCTGTAGTGGTGCCAGAACGTCAGCTTCACCTGCTTGGCCGACGCCGGGGACGCTTTCGAAGAAGCGGGCGCGGCAGCCGAGGGCGAGGCGTCGCCGCCCTTGTTCCCGTTATTGCCGCCGCAAGCGGACAGCGCGAACAGCGCCAGGATCAAGCATATGGAAAGCAATAACCGGTACGGACGATTATTCATGGACGAATCCCCCCTGTATCAATGATGTCTAGCAACAGCCATGACCATGGCGGCATGGCGTCCGAAGCAAGATCCGCGCCGGCGGAGCGAATGACCGCGACGGCCTCCGGATCGACGCCGCATGCCCGCATCGTCTCTTGGGCTGAGCGGGCGGATGCGCCCGATGCATTGAAGATCAGCCGAAGCTCGCGACCCTCATGTCTTCTGACAATCGTATAAGCGCTTACATCGCTCGGCTGCAAAAAGGATCAGATCGCCGCCGAGCAGCGCCGGATGAGACTTGCGCAGCCGAATCCATTCTGCCGTCTCCTGCCAGATATCGCTGTCGGCCGGTTCCGGCTCCCATCTCATCGCGCCTCGGCAGCCGGGATCGTTGTCTCCCGCCATGCCGATCTCGTCGCCGTAGTACACCGCGGGCATGCCCGGCAGCATAAACTGCATCGCCAGCAGCAGCGACAGCTTGCGCCTGTCCGCGCCGCAGCGCGTCCAAATTCGCTCGGTGTCGTGGCTGCCGAGCAGGTTGTACAGCCCCATCGCCTCGGCCAGCGCGTATCGGTTCGCATGGCGGACAAGCCGCTCATGAAAGTCGCCGACACCGATGCTCTCGTCCGCTACGAGCGCCAGCAGCATATCGCGAAGTTCGTAATTCATGACACTGTCGACGCCTCGCCCGGTCATCATCAGCTTGGCATCGTACCAGATTTCTGCAATAATAAAAGAGTCTTTATTCAATTGCTTGACCTTGGAACTCAGTTCCCCCCAGGAACCGGGCTTCCACCTCGTCTGCGACATCGATCCGCCATCCGTCGATACCGGTCTCTTCCTGCCAGAAGGATAGGATATCGAAGATGTACCGCTGCACTTCGGGATTCGATGTCCGCAGCTTGGGCATCCACTTGTAGTAGCCGACAGAGTCGTAGTCCTCTTCCCCGAACGCGATCGGATACCGGTTGACGTAGAACCACTCTTTATAAGGCGAAGCCTCTCCCCGTTCGATCACGTCCTGAAAAAACGGATGGTAATACGAGCAATGATTGATCACCAGGTCGAGCACCAGCTTGATGTCCCGTTCATGGCAAGCGTCGGCCAGCTCCTTCAACTGTTCACGCGTGCCGAACGCGGGATCGATCTCGAAGTAGTCCTCGGTATCGTATTTGTGATTCGAACGGGAGACGAACACGGGATTTAAATAAATCGCATTAATGCCCAATCGTCCCAGATCGTCGAGCTTCGCGAGGATTCCCGCCAGATCGCCTCCGAAGAAGTTGTCCCGGCCGGGCGCCGAGTGCCACGGCACGACACCCTCGGGATCGCGGCTCGGATCGCCGTTGAAAAAGCGTTCCGGGAAGATCTGATACCATACCCGATCCGCGGTCCAGGCAGGCCGGTGCACCGTATCCCGGTCTCCCGCGTACGAGAATTGAAAGGGAATCGCCTGCGCGCCCTCTTCTGTCAAGCCTGCCGCCTGCAATACCCGGGCTTGTCCTCCCCCGCTCAAAAGTGAATATATATTGAAGATATCGAACGCGCGGTGCGTCGCTCCTCAATACGACTCTGTAAAAAGCCAGCTCCGACGTCTCCGCCCAGCGCACCGGACGCAACCTGCGCAGACCCTGCTCCTGCTTCCTGTACTTATCCCAGTACACGATCTCGACCTCGCGGGCGTCCTTCGGCAGCGCAAAACGAATCTCGAGTTCGTCTAACCGCGCCAACGTCGCATCAAGCGCCGGATCGTGGTAAAGCCTTGTCGTCGTTGCCGTCATCTAACCAATCCTTTGCCTGTTCCTTGTTCCCGCTTTTACTTGGAAGGTATTTTGATATAAGGTTGCGCCAGCTCGTTCTTGTCGATCAAGGCGAACAGCATGTCCGCCGCCTCGGTGCCCATGGCCTCAAGTTCGATCTCGATCGCCTCGACGGCGTACTTCATATGCCGGTGAAACGGGCTGCGGTCGAACGTAGCCAAACGAATCGAATGCGCCTGCGGATACGACGCCGCAGTGTCCAGCCAGTCGAACAGCAACGATTCGGTGGAAAAGATCAACGCCTGCGGTACGGTTTCGGCTTCGCCGACGAACGCTTCCTCGACTTGCGGCAGCGTGGCCTCTCTCGGCTTCAACCGCGATGCGCCCATCGCCCTTTTGTAGCCTTCGATCCGATCCAGCACGAACTTGTCCCTGACTTTGTCCGCCTCGTCGTACACGATCCGTACGTCTCCGAGCCCCTGGTCCAGCAGGCGCCGGGTCAGCTTTTCCGAGGCTTGCACGTTGTCGATGTCTACCCAATGCACGTCGGGCTGCGAGATCATCGGCTCGCCGACGACGACGAAGGGCATGCCCTCCTGCCGCAGCAGACGATGCGTCGCTTCGGTGAACAGCTGCGTGGGCACGAGCACTCCGTCAATACGACGCTCCGTCACGACCTTGGCGAACGAAGAATGCGCCAGCTGATCGCGCTGCATGCTCATCATCAGGAACAGAAAATTGCGCGCGTACACGACATCCTCGACCCCTTGCAGCACCGTCTGGAAGAAAGGGTTCGAGACCGCTTGCTTTTCCGTATAGTCGTAACAAAAGCCGACCGTGTACGTACGGTTCGAAGCCAGTCCCTTCGCCAACGCGTTGGGCACATAATTGTGCCGCTTGACGATCTCCATCACCTTGTCGCGCGTCCGCGCCGAGATGTTCGCGTTGCCGTTCAACACCCGCGAGACGGTCGCTTTGTTGACCCCGGCCAATTCCGCGATTTCTTTGATCGTTATCTTTTCAATCGAAGCTCTCTCCTTCCAATGCAACCGGTTGCATAAATATCATAACTCTTTTTTCAGCAACATACAACTCCTATTTTCGCAGATAGCAGACGCTCTCAAGTTAAGCGGATCGCTTGACGGACCCGCTCCTGGAAGGCGCCGTTCCGATGCCTCTGCCCTACTCGCATTCAACCACTGCCCGCAGTTCGCTTTTGGGCCGCCCTGCTCGCCTTCCCGCCGAGCGGGGCCCGATAAGGAAAAAAGCCGGAAGCCCTGAGCTCCCGGCAACGCCGTCGATACCGGCGGCAGTCGCAGCGCCGATATCAACCGAACGTTTTCCCGTATACATCCCGAATTCAACGTCTTCTGCAGCAAGCTTGGCGGCCGCCCATGGGCGCCTTGTCCGCTAGTTAAAGCACCCTGCGCGCGGTCACGTAGTGCGTGGACCAGTAGCCGGATGTGATCGAACTGATCTGAAGCCCGTTAACGGACGGCGTGTCGTGGATCACCTTGCCGCCTCCCATGTAGATGCCTACATGGTTGATAACGCCGTTATTGCTGCCGATCGTATCGAAAAATACGAGGTCTCCCTTGGCCAGATTGCTCTTGCTCACGTAGGAGCCTGCGGACTTCTGGTATTTCGTGCCCCACTTCAGATCGACGCCTACCTTGGCGAAGACGAATTCGGTAAAGGCCGAGCAATCGAAGATCAGCTTGGACGGATTGCGCGTGCCGTAATCGTAGCTGACGCGGCCCATATAGCTCTGGGCGATCGAGACGACCTGATCGGCCTTCGCGCCGCCGCCGGCGGAAGGAGCCGAACCGCCGCTGCTGCCGCTTCCGCCGCCGGCATAATTCGAATATTGGCTGCTGGACGAGATATAGCCGGAGTTGCCCTTTTGATCGAGCACGTGCAGCCAATAGCTGTTCGCTTGTCCGACGACATGAACCTTCTCCCCGGCATTGATCATACGGATCACGCCCGAGCTCGTCGACGCGCTGACCCGCAGATTGACGCCCTTTTTTGATGCTCGTATCGTAATAGGCGGCGGCAGACGCCTTCGGCGCAGATACGGCTTGTCCGGCCGTGACGACGCCCAGACCGATCGCGGCGCACAAACCAACGGACATGACCCGACGAAGAAATGTAGGCTTTGTTTCAGACATGTGAGTACCTCCCGTGATGTATGTATGGCTTGCCTCGATACCCACGATAGCATATTTAAAACAACCTAAATGTTCCCACCAAGAGAAAAAAACGCCGATGAATCATAAAATTTCGTTATTTATTAAAATATGTTGAGAAAATTCTCATAAAGCTGCCTGCGTATCCAAATTATTCTCATGCGAGCAAGTCATTCCTCTTTTTTGAACCGCGGCCAATGGCTTGCGAATATCTCGAGTTTGGACCCTCGCAAGTTGCTGCCGCTATCGGAATTAGCAAAAATACGGCTCACAAGTACCTTAGAGTGCTCGTCGACAAACCTTTCATCTCGCCAGTTAACGCTGACCATCAAAAAAATCCGAAAGTATGCGCTGAACCGCGATCGTGTTCTCTTTCATTTTCTCTGAACCGCTGCGCTAATTGAATGCATCTTGTTCGCGACGGCGGCGCAGGTGAAGTGGCACATACGGGAATAGCGCAATTTTGAGCTATACTGGTGCATCGGATTAGCGGCGGCGGAATGGGTGATTTGGAAAATGCGAGAATAGCTTAATTTTGCGCCATTTCCGAGCAGCAGGTTAGCGCCGGCGGCGTGGACGGTTTGGCGAGTGCGGGAATAGCGCAATTTTGCGCTATACTGGTGCATCGGATTAGCGGCGGCGGAATGGGTGGTGCGACAATGGAAACAAGCCCAAGAACCACACGCCAATGGCTTGAGGTTCTGGGGCCCCGATGATGCGAAACCGCCATGCAAGCTTTATCCGTCGACTGCGCGACGGTCTCGGTGCCACGCTTGAACCAGCCGCCCGTGCCCGTGTCGAAGCTGGCGCTCATTGCTTGCGTTTCTCCATTATGCAATTTCCGCCAGATCGGTCGTA
Organism: Cohnella rhizosphaerae; assembly: GCF_029525575.1. GTDB lineage: Bacteria > Bacillota > Bacilli > Paenibacillales > Paenibacillaceae > Cohnella > Cohnella rhizosphaerae. The sequence goes on along the minus strand of NZ_JAPDIA010000003.1, from coordinate 2,284,897 downwards.
CCCGGAAAAGCAAGGTATTTCCTACAAAAAATAAAGATTCGGTCCACCGTGCGAAAAACGGGTCTCGGGCTCGCAGTTTCCCCGTCAAGTAGTCTCGCATGGGATTAAACTAACTGTTCGCAGTAGCTTCCTCTCGCAAGTAGTCCCACATAGGAACTAACCAACTGCTCGCCATAGTCTCTTCTCGCAAGGAGTCCCACATAGGAACTAACTAACTGCTCGCCATAGTCTCTTCTCGCAAGTAGTCCCACATAGGAACTAACCAACTGCTCGCCATAGTCTCCTCTCGCAAGTAGTCCCACATAGGAACTAACCAACTGCTCGCCATAGTCTCCTCTCGCAAGTAGTCCCACATAGGAACTAACTAACTGCTCGCCATAGTCTCCTCTCGCAAGTAGTCCCACATAGGAACTAACCAATTGCTCGCCATAGTCTCCTCTCGCAAGTAGTCCCAGATAGGAACTAACCAATTGCTCGCCATAGTCTCCTCTCGCAAGGAGTCTCACCCGGGAACTGATCCGCCACTCGTTACAGCTTTCACTCGCATGTAGTCCCACATAGGAACAAAACCACCTGCTCACCCTAGCACCCCACGCAGGTAGTCTCACATAGCAACTAATCCGCCACTCGCCGCAGCCTCCACGCGCTGATATTCCCGGTTAGCAACAAACTGCCGCTCGGCGCATTAGACGCGTATGGCGACGGTCAATAAATCATCCGGCCGCAGGCGTCCGGGATGCCGGATTTGCGATAGAAGTAGGTGTTGAGCTGGTCCCGCCATTCCTGCGCGTGTTCGGCCTGGTGCGCGAGCCGCTCTCGCACCGACGCGTGGACGCGCACGGGAAGACGATCGGCGATGCCGTCCCAGGCAGCGAGCAGCCCGGCGGCCCGGTCGGCGCCTTCAAAGCGCGTATCGTAAATGTGTTGAATGACGCTTTTGCCGCTCTTGAGGCGCATGCCGTAGGGGACATGGTGAAAAAAGAGCAGCAGCTCGTCCGGGCAGGTATGGGGAGACTCGTATAAGGCCGCTGCCGCGGCCGGATATTGTCCCGCGTAGCCGGTGCCGGTCGCAACGGTGCGATCGACGCCGAGGCCTTCGCGATCCGCGTAGTGATAGGTGCCCCAGGGACTGTACTCGTACCCGTCGACGTTCGGGCCATAATGATGGTGCGGGTTGACCATCCAGCCGACGCCAAGCGGAGCCGTGTACGATTCGTAAATGGCGTACGAGTCCATCAGCATCCGGATGACGGTCTCCTCGACGACCGGGTCCGGCCCCAGCGCCATCCGGATCCATTCGCGCCCGATTGCTTCCGCCGATAAAGACGGATTCCAGGCGAGTCGCCCATAGCCGTACCAGTTCGCCTGCGCGAGCAAGTGGCCCGTCCAGTTGGCGTCGGTGCCGACATTGGATACGGCGGCGAGGCCACCGCGCCGGCATTCCTTCCCAGCGGAAGGCGCGGCCTGTCCTGCGGCTTGTTCTGCCGCCACCGCGCCGCCCATCCGTCCGCCCGCCGCCGCATCCGCTACCGTGCGTCCGTCGCCGCCGTCGAAGTCCAGCGCCGTCTTCCACATCGGAAGAAGATAGCAAAGATGCCGCTGCTGTCCTGTGTACTCCTGCGTAATCTGCAGCTCCAGCGCGATCTGCGTGCGCCGGAGGCCGAGCAGCAGCGGGGATACGGGCTCGCGCACCTGAAAATCCATCGGTCCGTGCTTGATCTGGAGCACGACATTGTCGCGGAACGCGCCGTCGAGCGGCATGAAGTGATCGTAAGCGGCGCGCGCGCGATCCGTCCGCCGGTCACGCCAGTCCTGCTTGCAATCGTAAACGAAGCACCGCCAGACGACCGTGCCGCCGAACGGCGCGAGCGCGTCGGCCAGCAGGTTGGCGCCGTCCGCGTGATCCCGCCCGTAAGTGAAGGGGCCCGGCCGATGCTCCGAATCGGCCTTGACGACGAAGCCGCCGAAGCCCGGAATGTGCCGGCATACCTCGGCCGTCGTCTCGCGCCACCATGCGGCGACGGCCGGGTCCAGCGGGTCTGCCGTCGCGAGCCCGCCGAGCGCCATCGGCGCGGCGAAGTTGACGCTCAGGTACATTGCAATTCCATATTCGCGCAAAATATCGGCCACCCGCGCCACGTCGCCCAGCCGCTCCGGCGACAGGCAGCCGCGTCTCCTCGGCATGCACGTTGACGTTGTTGATGGCGACCGCGTTGATGCCGATCGAAGCGGTCAAGCGCGCATAATCGCGAATTCGCGCCGCCCGCTCGCCCAGTCGTCCGGCCTCAAAAAACAAGCTTCCGCCGGCGTAGCCGCGCTCGACGGACCCGTCCGCGTTGTCCCAATGATCGATCATCCGCAGCGAATACGCCGGCCGTTCGACGATTCGGAGATCGCTTATGTCGCTGCCCGCACACAGCAATCGAATGAAGCCGTAGGCCGCATACAGCGCGCCCTTCGCGCCGCCGCCGAGCAGATAGACGCTGCCGTCGGCACCGGATAGGATCGCGCAATCTTCCTCGCCGAGCATGCCGGCGTCGTCCGGGAGATTGATCTCCGCCGCGTCCGCCAAGCCTACAACGATCGCGGGACCTACCGTTCCTCCCTCGCCCGCGCGTGCGCCGGCCTCAACCGATTCCGCCGGGCCATCGGCAGGCGCCATGCCAAGCAAGCCCCCCGATCGCGCGGCGCAGCTCGAGACGCGCCGATGCCAGCTCGGCGCCATCGCCAACCACGACGAGCCTGCCGCATGCCGCCGCATACTTCGCGCGCAGCGTCTCGTCCCCGATCCGTCTGTAATCGAGCCACGCCTGCTCGTATGCTTCTTGTCCAGCTTGACTTCGATCCATCCCGTGCGCTCCTCTCCGTGCAAATAAAAAAGAGTCTCCCGCAACAGAGACTCCCTTCTCTTCGATAATCCCATCCCGCCCATGCCGTCAGCCGCTACTTCAGGCTTCTGGCTTCAGGCTTCAACCTTCAAGCCTCGGGCAGCCAGATCCGGTACCGTCCGGCGAGCGCCAGCAGCGCGAACAGATACAGGCAATTGTCATAGTAGCGCCGCTCGCCTTCCCGCACCGGCGTGTCCCAGAAGCGCGCGACCGCGTCCTTCGCATGCGGGCTGTCAGGCGCGGCAAGCGCGGCGCATGCGTTCGTCGCGACGAGGCCGACCGGGTGCAGCGCCGGCTCCTCGAACGGCGCGCCGTCGATCCGGTAGCGACGGTAGTCGGCCGGGTCCTTGTCCGCGAAAAAGCGCAGGATCGCCTCCGCCTCGCGCTCCATCCACGGCGTTGCGCCGAACCATGCGGCTTCCAGGCCGACATTGGCGGCGACCCGATACGAGTCGCTGTAGAAATGCCCGTAGCCGCGCTCGTCATTGGGCGTGCCGTCGTAGTGGGCGTACTCCGGCGAGAGCCCGGTCTCCGGATGGCAGGCGAGCGGCAAATATGCCCGGCTCGCGACCGCCGCCTCCCGCCAGAACGGCCGGTCCGCCTCGTCCGCCCACAGCGCGAACAGTTCATAGAAATGCGGCAGATGGTACGACGGATCGCTGTATTCGCACTCGGGCACGAACTTGATGAGCCGGTTGTCCCGGTTCCACATCGGATAGCCCGGACCCTGCTCGCCGTTGTGCAGGCAGGCCCGCAGGATGTCCCGCGCCTTGGCTGCATAGTCCAAAGGCGGCTCGCCTTCGCCCCAGCGGTGCGCCGCGAAAAACAGCGCCAGCGCGAAGTACTCCTCGCCGTCCGGCGCGGGGCCGTTCGAATTGCGCGTCCCATCCGGCGCGCACGACCAGGCGAAATACCCGGCATGCACGCCGTCCTTCATATGCATATACGTCCAGGCCCAGCGCCACAGCCGGTCGAAGAGCGACTTGTCGTCCATTTGCACGGCCATCATCATGCCGTAGGACATGCCTTCGGTCCGCACGTCGAGATTGCCGGTGTCCAGCATGTAGCCCATGTCGTCGCCGGACGGATAATAAATGCGCGTCCGATCGTCTTCGCCGAACAGCCGCCGCCACGCATCCGCCAGCCAGGCCTCGATCACCTCCGGCGCATAGCCATAGCGTTCGAGCAGATTCGGATACTGTCCGGTGACGAAGGCGCCCGTGCCATTATGCCTCGTGCCGTTATGCATCCCGCCGTTTTCCATCGTGCCGCTATCCACCCTGCCGCTATCCATCCCGCCGTTGTCTGTCGTGCCTTTATCCATCGCGCCGTCTCCGCCCGCTTCCGCAGGCTTTTTTCCCGTTTTCATCTCGCCCGTCTCCTTCCTGTCCTCCTCAGCTTCATCCCTTCACGCCGCCGACCGTCATGCCCTTCACGAAGTATTTCTGCAGGAACGGATAGATGACGATCATCGGCACGGCCGCCACGATCGTCATCGTCGCCCGGATCGACACCGGGGACACCTTGAGCGAGGAAGCCGCGGAGCCCGCGAACGCCGATGCCGCGCTGGAGGTCGTATTGGAATTTTGCAAAATCTTCTGCAGCTCGTACTGCAGCGTGCTTAGCTTGACGTTGGAGGAGTTGTACAAAAACACGTCGAACCACGAGTTCCACTGGTACACCGCCGTAAATAGAGCCACCGTCGCCAGCACGGGCAGGCACAGCGGGAACACGATGTTGAAGAACGTCCGGAAGTCCCCCGCCCCGTCGATCCGCGCGGATTCGATCACGCTCTCCGGCAGCTGCTCGATGAACGAGCGGATGATGATCAGATTGAACACGCCGATGACGCCCGGCAGGATGTACACCCAGAAGCTGTTGATCAGCCCCAGATCCCGGATGAGCAAGTAGTTCGGGATGAGGCCCCCCGTTGATGTACATCGTGATGATAAAAGCGATCGTGACGAATTTGCGCAGCACGTACTCCTGCCTGCTGATCGTGTAGGCGACCATGGCGGAGGCGAACACCGTGACGAGCGTGCCGATGACCGTGCGCAGCACCGAGATGAGCGTCGCGTTGTAGATCGTCGCCTCGCCGAACACGAACTTGTAGTTCTCGCTGGAGAACGCCCGCGGCCAGAGGTGGATGCCGCCCTTGACCGAATCGCTCGCGGCGTTCAGCGATACGGCGAGGGTGTTGAGGAACGGATACAGCGTTACGACCATCAGCAGGGTGAGAAAGACGTAATTCAAAATATCGAACGTCCGGTCTCCGACCGAAGCGTGACGGCGCGGGCTGCGGGACGGGCGCGACGCGCCTGAAGCGTTCGCCATAGGGACCGCCTCCTTTTTTTTAGAAAAGTCTGTCCTGGCCCAATCGCTTGGCGATATGGTTGGCCGAGAACAGCAGGATGAAGCTCACGACCGTCTTGAACATGCCGGCCGCCGTCGCGAGCGGGAAGTTGAACTGCTGGAGGCCGTACTTGAGCACGAATATGTCAATGTTCTCGGAATAATCGACGTTCATACCGTTGCCGAGCAGGTACTGCGGTTCGAATCCCGATTCCAGCAAGTAGCCGATGTTCATAATGAGCAGGACGATAATGACCGGCTTGATGCCCGGCAGCGTGATATACCACATTCGTCTCAAGCGGCCTGCGCCGTCCATCTCCGCCGCCTCGTACTGCGCGGGATCGATGGCGCTGATGGCGGCCAGATAGACGATCGTATTCCAGCCTACGTCCTTCCACACGGAGCTGGCGCCGAAGATGCCCCAGAACCACTCCGCCTTGCCGAGAAACAAGTATTCCTGTCCGGCTTCGATGACGCCGAACGCCTTCAATAGTTCGTTGACGATCCCTTCGGGCGCGAGCGTCGTCTGGATGATGCCGGCCGCGACGACCCAGGAGATGAAGTGCGGCAAATAGCTGACGGTCTGCACGACCCGCTTGAACGCGACCTTGCGAACCTCGTTCAGCAGCAGGGCGAGCGATACGGCCGTCACGAATCCGAGCACGAGATTGATGCCGCTCATCGCGAGCGTATTGCGCAGGGCGATCAGGAAGCGGTCCTCCGAAAACAAGGCGTGAAAGTGCTTGAAGCCGACCCAGGCCTGCGCCTTGAAGGGAAGCGAGGGCTGATAATCCTGAAAGGCGATCGTCCATCCCCATACCGGCACGTATTTGAACACGAACAGCCAGATGACAAAGGGAACGGACATCAGAACCAGCATGCGCTGCGATACGAGTCTTTTCATAAAAAGCTTCAGCCCGGCGGGCTGCGGCTTGGCTCCGAACTGCGGCGCCGGCGCGGCCGGCACGTCGTTGTTATCCATTCTGCTTGCTCCTTCCGCCTAGCTGTACGACCGAAAAGGAAAGCCGGCCTCAGCCACGCAGCTGCGCGCGAAGCCGGCTTATCCTTCCTGCGAATCGCATCGCCGCGTATTATTTAGCGACGTCTACGATCTTCTTGATCTGCTCCGTATACCATTTCTCGTAGCCCGCCGTATCCAGCTTCGCGAATTCCTTCATATAGCCGTCCCAGGCGCTGTCGAAGTCGGCCGGCTTCGCCAGCGCGATCTTGGCATAGTACTTCTTCTGAAGATCGTCCTTCTTCGTCTCCCAGATCTGCTGCGGCGAGCCCTGCTCCTTCGGAATGCTCCACGCCGGGAACCACGGGCGGTCTTCAGGCGTGTCGAACATTTCCGCGTACGTCTTGACCCCGTATTTGTCGAGGATCGTCTTGTCGCCTTCGGTCAGGCCCACCTGGAATACTTCGGGCTGGTAGCCGGGCGCTACCGCATTGCCGTCCGCCAGCGTGGAGGACGTGCCGTACTGCGGCCAATCCCAGTCGAACGTCTTGAAGCCGAACTTCTCGTTAAACGCGTCGTCGAGCTTGTCGATCTGCTCGACCGTCCGGTAGAAGCGTCCCTTGTCGTCGACCTCGTAGGTCTCGCCCTTGATGCCCCAGCTCTTGAGAACCTGATTTTCTTCCTTGAGCAGATTGTCCCAGAACTGGATGATGCGTGCCGGGTCCTTGGCGCTCTTCGTGATGCCGATGCCGCGGTTGCTCGTCCAGCCCGGCGGATCCAGGTACTGGTCGTGGGTGCCGTCGAACGTGACCGGCAGCGGGAAGTAGACGAAGTCGTCCTGGGACTGGTCCTTCCGGGCGGCGTCCTTCAGCACGTTCTGCGCGTTGGCCATCTGCCAGCCGTAGTCGAAGAAGCCAACGACCTTGTGCGAAGTCAGCTTCGCGATATATTGATCGTAGTTGTCGACGAACGAAGACTTGTCGAGCAGCCCCTTGGCGTTCAGGTCGTTAAGCGTTTTAAGCCAGCGCTTTTCGTTTTCGGAGCCTGCGTACGTTTTCGCCTCGTTCGTCGCGATGTCGACCATGACGTTGCCGTCGTTCGGATAGCCGGCCAGATGCATCGGCGGATTGGAGGTCGCGAAAAACCGCCAGTCGTTCGTCAGCGTGAGCATGCCGGTCAGCTTCTCCTCCGGATGCTTGGCGACGAAGTCTTCGACCAGCTTGACGTAGTCGTCCAGCTTCTTGATCTTCGGATAGCCGGCTTCCTTCAGCACGCGGCGCTGTACCCAGAAGGCGCCCTGGTTGATGTTCGGGTCCGCCGAAAATTCGCCGACCTGCGGACCGAGCGGCAGGAAATAGATTTTGCCGCCATAGTCCGCACGCATGCGTTCGAAGTAAGGGCCGTAGACGCGTTTGATATTCGGGCCGTATTGCTCGATCAGATCGTCGATCGGGATGAAGGCGCCGGCCTTGAGCACTTCCTCGATCGCGGCGTCGGGGATGAGGACGTCCGGATACTGATTGGAGGCGATCATCGTGCCGATCTTCGTGTTCAGGTCGCCGACCAGATGCTCGATCTTGAAGTTGACGCCCGTCTGGTCCTCGAGCGCTTTGCCGATCGTCGTCTCGTTGGTGTTCAGATCCTTCTCGCCGGCTACGCCGCTGAAGAAAGAAAAGGTGACTTTGTCGAGCGGCTTCTCCGATGCCGTTGCCGTAGCCGATGCCGAGCCGCTCGCAGGTGCCGACGAACCGCCGCTTGACTCGGCGGGGGACGCGTTGCCTCCGTTGTTGCCGCTTGAGCACGCAGCCATCGATACGGCCAGAGCGGCAGCCATGCCGGCTGTCCACAGTTTTTTCGCCACTGCTTTCGAACCCCTTCCCACGCGATACATGGTTTTTGTAAGCACTTTCATTATAAAAGCAATCGGCTAGTTTGTTTACTGGATAAACTAAAGATCCTACTTAGGATATTTAGGATGGGCACTTTGGGCAACAATGCTAGGGAGCGGCCCTTAGAAAGCGTATTCGGCCAAGCGGTAGACAACCTATACAAAATCGGCTATTATCTAATCAATAGCTATACAAAATCTATACATAAAGGAATCGGCGGAAGGAGGTTCTCGCAGGGTGACAAGCGATTGGGTCAACGACGCGCCGCGCGCGGAGACGCTCAGACGAAAGGATGAACATCTGGATCTTTGCCTGCATGAAGAAGTTCGGGGACGGGATATCGGAACGGGACTTGACGATTACCGTTTCCGCCACAATGCCCTGCCCGAGCTCGACTTTTCAATGATCGATACCTCCGCGCGTTTTCTGGGCCGTCGGCTGAAAACGCCGTTTATGGTCAGCTCCATGACCGGCGGAACGCCGCGAGCCGGCGAGATCAACCGCCGGCTCGCGGCGGCCGCCCAGGCAAGGGGCTGGGCCATGGGGCTCGGCTCGCTGAGAGCGGCCATCGAAAATGCCGACGCAGCCGCGACCTTTCGCGTTCGGACGCTGGCGCCCGACATTCCCCTCGTGGCCAACATCGGCGCCGTTCAGCTCAATTATGGCTTCGATGCCGAGAAATGCAGCCAAGCGATCGACATCGCGGAGGCGGACGGCCTCGTCCTTCATCTCAATTCGCTGCAAGAAGCGATCCAGACCGGCGGCAATACGGATTTTAGCGGACTGCTGCGGCAGATCGAGAAGGTGTGCCGTTCGCTGGCCGTCCCGGTCGGAGTCAAAGAGGTCGGCTGGGGCATCGACGGGACGACCGCTCGGCGGTTGTACGACGCGGGCGTTCAGTTTATCGACGTCGCAGGCGCGGGCGGAACGTCCTGGAGCCAGGTCGAAAAGCTGCGTTCCAACGATCCGGTCAAAAAAGCGGCGGCGGAACGGTTCGCGCAGTGGGGCATTCCGACGGCCGAATGCATTCAGGAGGTAAGAGCCGCATTGCCCGACGTCGTCTTAATCGGAAGCGGAGGCCTATCCGACGGGCATCAGGCGTCCAAAGCATTGGCGCTCGGCGCGAACCTTGCCGGATTCGGACGCAGCTTGCTGGAGGCCGCCCACGATTCCGAGGATAAGCTGCAGCGCGTGCTCGAACAAGCCGAACTGGAGCTGCGGATCGCCATGTTCGGCATCGGCGCGGCCGATATCCGGGCGCTTCGGGAGACCGATCGCCTTGTCGCCGCCAAGTGAAGCCGCTTGCGATAGGCCGTCATTTACAGACCGCAAACCGCCGGATCATCGCCCAGTCCGAAGGAGGCCATTATGGACAACGTGCAGCTGCAAGCGGATTTCGCTTACTGCGAAGCCATTATCAAGAAGCATTCCAAAAGCTTTTATTACGCCTTCTCGCAGCTTCCGCCGGAAAAAGCGAACGCCGTCTACGCCATTTACGCGTTCTGCAGAACGGCGGACGATTGCGCCGATTCGAACGGACTGCCCGAGCATAAGCGCGCGTCGTTGCAGCGTTTAAAAAGCGAGCTCGATTTGTTCAGGGAACGCTCGGAAGCGGATCATCCCCTGTGGCGCGCGCTCCGTCACGTTTTCACGGAATACGATATGGACATTCGGCCCTTTTACGACCAACTGGCCGGGCAATTCATGGATTTGGATTTTTCCAGTCCGAACGACATGCATGCGCTCGAAACCTACAGCTACCATGTCGCAGGCTCGGTCGGCCTCATGCTGCTGCCCGTGCTCGCCTCGAAGGCTGAAGCCGATCTGCGCCCGTCGGCCGTCAAGCTGGGCATTGCCATGCAAATCACGAACATTTTGCGCGACGTCGGCGAAGATCTTCATCAGAAGCAACGGATCTATTTGCCCGAGGAAGAAATGGAGCGCTTCCGATATACGCGGGTCGACTTGCAGCAAGGCTTGATCAACGAGCGCTTCGTCGATTTATGGGAGCGTCTCGCCAGGCATGCGGAATCGCTATACGACGGTTTTTATGGCAGTATCGGCCATTTCGACGCGGACAGCCGGCTGCCTCTCGCCTTGTCGGTCGGCCTGTACAGAGCGATATTGGATGCCGTAAGAAACAACGGATACGACTGCTTCTCGACGCGCTGTTATGTGAACAAGGAAGAAGCGGCCAAGATCGGCGCCGCGATCGCAGGCGGCTTCTCAATCGCTGAAAGGTGTGTGTGAAGGTTGAAAAATAAAAGCGTACTCGTGATCGGCGGCGGACTTGGCGGCCTATCCGCGGCGATATCTTTGAGACAGAGCGGCTATGACGTTTCTTTATACGAGCAGAACGAGCATATCGGCGGAAAATTGAACCGGCTCGAGCAGGACGGCTTCGGCTTCGACCTCGGCCCCTCCATTCTGACGATGCCGCATATTTTCGAAAAAATGTTTGCCGCGAGCGGCAAACGGATGATGGATTACGTGCCCACCGTCAAGCTGAATCATCAGTGGCGGTCCTTTTTCCCGAACGGCAATCGAATCGATCTCTACGAAAATCTGGAAGACATGAAATCGAAAAATCCAGCGCTGAACGAGCGGGATATGCGGGAGTACGAAAACCTGCTCCGATATGCCAAAAAGCTGTACGCGCTGACGGAGCAAGGCTATTTTAAGCATGGCGCCGACAATACGAAGGATATCGCGAGGTATAACGGCGTTTTCAACGCGTTGACGGGCTTCGATCTGTTCTCCACCGTTTACAGGTCCATCGCCAAGCGAATCAGCAACCCGGATCTGCGCGACATGCTCTCTTACTTCATTAAATATGTCGGCTCCTCTCCTTATGACGCGCCGGCCGTCCTGAACATGATGATCTATATGCAGCACGAGCAGGGTCTCTGGTACGTACCGGGCGGCATGCACCTGCTCGCGGGCGGATTGGTGCGACTGGCGGAGGAAGCGGGCGTCTCCATCCATACCGGCAAGCGCATCGTCCGGCTTCACAAACAGGATGGCCGAATCGCCGGGGCGTCGCTGGAGGACGGAACCGAACTTAAGGCCGACTATTACATTTCCAATATGGAAGTCATCCCGTTCTACGAGAAGCTGATGCAAGAAGAAAAGCCTTTCATTCAGGAGATGAAAAAAGAAATACGAACCCGCAAGCTCGGGGCTTGTCATGCATCTTGGCGTGAAGAAGTCGTACCCGCAGCTCGCCCATCACAATTTTTTCTTCGCGGAAAACATGAAGCGGCAAATGGATCGCATCTTCCACACCCACGAGCTGCCCGACGATCCGGTCATTTATTTGGTGAACGCCAATAAGACCGATCCTGCGCAGACGCGCGAAGGCTGCGAGAATTTAAAAGTGTTGCCTCATATCCCGCATATCCAGGAGAAGCCTTTTACGCAGCAGGACTACGAACGGTTCGCCGAACGGGTGCTGATCAAACTGGAAAAAATGGGGCTGGAGGATCTGCGCAGCCATATCGTGACCAAAGACGTATGGACGCCTGAAGACATCAAGCGAGTCTACGGCTCGGATCGCGGGGCGATCTACGGCACCTTGTCGGACCGCAAAAAAAACAAAGGGTTCAAGCATCCGAAGCAGAGCACGCGGTACGACAATCTGTACTTCGTCGGCGGCACGGTCAATCCGGGCGCCGGCATGCCGATGGTCACGTTAAGCGGACAGCTGGTCCGGGATAAGATCGTGCAAAGGGACGGGAGCGATGGATAGTCAACGGCGCGACGCGCTGCAGGCGATACTGGAAAAACAGCAGGCAGCTGCGCGCTCGGGCCCCGTTCCTACGGTGGAAGCGCGCAAAGACGCGCTCCTGCGGCTCAAGCGGATGCTGCTGGACCATGAAGCGGCCTTCATCGCGGCGCTCGTCTCCGATATGCGCAGACCCGCCTTCGAAGCGTATTCGTTTGAAATCGCGCTGCTGCTGAACGAGATCGAATACGTCTGCAAGTCGTTAACCAAATGGGCCAGGCCGAAGCGTTCCCGCCCGTTCAAATTCGGCTATAGGGAAGCGATCCGCACCGCGAGACATCCGTACGGCAGCGTGCTTGTCATCAGCCCGTGGAACTATCCGCTGCAGCTCGCCTTGATGCCGGCGATCGGCGCGATCGCGGCCGGCAATCGCTGCGTGATCAAACCGTCCGAATACGCGCCGGCCACGAGCGCGCTGCTGCAACGGACGATCGAACGGACGTTTCCGCCCGAAATGCTGACCGTCGTGACGGGTGATGCCGAGACGTCCAGGCTGTTGACCTCCCTCCCCCTTCGATCTCCTTTTTTTCACGGGGAGCGAGCGGACGGGGAAGGCCGTGTCGCAGCAGGCGGCGGCGCAGCTGACGCCCGTCATCCTCGAGCTCGGCGGGAAAAACGCCTGCATCCTGGATGCGTCGGGCTTTTCTCCCGCGGCCGTTCGCGAGATCGTCTGGGGCAAGTTCCTCAACGCCGGCCAGACCTGCATCGCGCCGGACACGCTGTTCGTACATGAATCGGTCTATGAGCGTACGCTGGCGGAAATGCGATCGGCGCTGCTCGAATTTTACGGGGAAAAACCCGAGTCGAGCGAAGATTACGCCCGCATTTGCCATGCCGCGCATTTTCAAAAGCTGCAGCGTTTGATCGAGCAAGGCCGCATTAGGTTTGGCGGCGCCAGCGACGCGGACCAGCTGTTTATCGCGCCGACGATATTAACCGATATCCCGCCGGGGAGTTCGATCCTGCAGGAGGAGATTTTCGGGCCGATTCTCCCGGTCATTCCCTATCGCGACCTGGATGCCTTGCTTGCGGGGCAGACGATTCAGCGCGATGCCCTGGCCGCTTATGTATTCAGCAGAGACAAGCGGCAGATCAGGCGGGTTCAAGCCTATATGCGATCGACGACCGTCAGCGTCAATCAGGTCATCCATCACGGCGCCAACCCCCGCGTCGCCTTTGGCGGGGTCGGGCGAAGCGGGCACGGCAGCTATCACGGCGAAGCCGGTTTTCAAGCCTTCAGCTATCCGAAGACCGACTACCGCGCCTATCGCTACTGGCATGTATCCGATAAATATCCGCCTTATACGGCCATGGACATGAAGATCGTCCGAAAGTTCAGAAAGTGGCTGTTGTAGCGTCCGTTGCGAAGGAAAACAGAACGCTTGAGGAGGACTGCCGTGCCGCTCGTAACGTTATCTAACTTTTGGATCGTCGCGATCGATATATTCGCCTGGGCCTTTTTCCATATCGCCATCTCCGTCCTTTGCCTGAAGCTTCCCCGATCCTATTTTTTGAAGGACGGCGCCTGGTTTCGGCTGGGTGCCTGGGAGCGATCGGGCAAGCGTTGGCAGCAGCTTTTTCGTCAAGCGGTGGAAGGGCCGAATCATCGACGGAACTGCGATATTAAGAAAAGGCTACGGCAAAAAGAAGCTGCGCGGCACCCGCGTCGGCGAATTGAAAGTTTTCGCCGCGGAGACCAAACGGGCGGAGCTGACCCACTGGCTGTCCATCCTGCCGGCTCCCCCTGTTCTTTCTCTGGAACCCCGTATGGGTGGGCTGGATCATGGTCCTGTACGCCGTGTCGTTCAACTTGCCGATCATCGTCGTGCAGCGCTACAATCGCGGACGCATCGATGCCATCGTATCCGCGTCGAATAAAACGGGAACGGGGTCATTCACATGAAAAAAGAAGGTTATCGTGATCGGCGCCGGCGTGGCCGGACTGGCCAGCGCGATCAGGCTGCAGCAAGCCGGATACCAGGTCGAAATCTACGAAAAAGAAGCGTTGCCGGGCGGGAAAATGCACCGGATCGAAAGGGACGGCTATTCGTTCGATTTGGGGCCGACGATCGTCATGATGCCCGAGCTGTACAGGGAGATCTTCGAGCTGTGCGGCCGCAATCCGGACGACTACATCCCCATGGAGCGCTTGGATCCGATGTACCGGGTGTACTACAACGACAAGCCGAACGAGCCCTTCGACATCTCCTCCGATCTGACGCAATTGACGAAGACGATCGAAGGCGTCAGCGAAGCGGACATGGAGGGATTTTTCCTTTATCTCCACGAAATCTATAAACGCTTTATCGTCGCCAAGCACAACATCATTCAAAGGCCCTTCCGCAAAGCCCGCGATTTTTATAACTTCTCCATGCTGAAAAAGGCGATGAAGCTGAAGACGCTGGATACGGCCGACCGATTCATGAGCAAATATATCCGCAACGAACGGCTCAAGCAGCTGATCAGCTTCCAGACGCTGTACATCGGCATATCGCCTTTTCGCAGCCCTTCGTTCTATACGATGATACCGATGATTCAATTCATGTACGGCGTATGGTTCATCAAAGGCGGCATGTATACGATGGCGCTGGCGATGGAGCGGCTCTTTAAAGAATTGGGCGGGACCGTCCACTATAACCGCAGCGTGCAGGAGATCAGCATTCATGGCCGCAAGGCGACCGGGATCGTCGCAGACGGGCAGCAGGTGCCGGCGGACTTCGTCCTATGCAATGCGGACTTTCCGTACGCCATGAAAAATCTCGTGAAGGACCGGGCGGCGAAAGGGAAATACACCGATAAGAAGATCGATAAATTGAAATATTCCTGCTCCTGTTTCCTTCTCTATTTGGGCATGAACCGCAAATACGAGGAAATCGAGCACGTCCACAACTTTATATTTAATGAAGACCTGAAAAAAAAATCTGGACGACATCTTTGCCGGAAACAAACTGACGAACGGATCGTTCTACGTATACGTCGCATCCAAAGCGGACGAATCCCTCGCGCCGGAAGGAAAAGACGGCCTGTACATTCTGATGCCGGTGTCTAATCTGGCGGCGGCTAACTACGAGTGGAACGAGACGACGATCCGGGAATACCGCGCTTATATACTCGACACGTTAAAGAAAATACGCGGTCTTGAAAACATCGAGCAAGAGATCGTGACGGAAACCTGCATCACCCCGCGCGACTTCGAGTCGCGGTTCAATGCGTACAACGGCGCCACCTTCGGCCTGATGCCCGTCCTGTCCCAAAGCAACCATATGCGTCCGCAGAGCAAAGCCAAGCACTGCGACAATATGTACTTCACGGGCAGCAGCACGCATCCGGGCGCGGGCGTGCCCATCGTCCTGCTGTCCGCCCGCATCGCGTCGCAGGAGCTGATCCAGGACGATCAAGGCATTCGATTCGACTATTCCGGCACGTCCGGCACGTGAACGAGGAGGGAATGCATTGACCGTCTTGGAAGGCGTTCAACTGGGGATCGGCTTGCTGGCGCTTCTGGCCGGCTTCGTCATGTTCGGCGCGCTGCCGACGCTGAAGACGAACGGCAAGCCTATCCTAATGCCTGTACCGCTGCCGTCGCTGACCGTCATTATTCCCGCCAGAAACGAAGCGGGCCGGATCGCGCCGCTGCTGCGTTCGCTGCGGGAGCAGCGCTATCCGTCGTTCGAGGTGCTGGTCGTGGACGACGATTCGACCGACGAGACGGCGACGATCGCCAGCGGGTTCGGCGCCACGGTGCTGCGCAACGATACGGTCGAAGCGGGATCGGGCAAATCCGCGGCCTGCTGGCACGGCGCGCGTCACGCGAAGGGAAAATGGCTCCTGTTCCTCGATGCGGATACCGCGCTCGCGGATGCCGACAGCCTCACGAAGCTGGTCGGCTCCTATGCGCAAAAAGGCGCCAGAGGGATCTTGTCCCTGCAGCCCTACCATACCGTGCAGCGCTTGTATGAAAACTTGTCGGCTGTATTTAACGTGATCGTCATCGTCGGCATGAACGTCTTCACCCTATGGGGGACGCGCTTTAAAACCGCGGGCTCCTTCGGACCGTGCATCTTGTGCAACAAAGACGATTATTTCGCGGTCGGCGGCCATCGCAAAATCCAGGGCGCCGTACTCGACGACCTGGCGCTGGGACAGGCGTTTCTGGACCGGGATCTCCCCGTCCATTGCGTGGGCGGGGGCGGCGTCATCTCTTTTCGCATGTATCCGGAAGGCTTCGGCACCCTTGTGGAGGGCTGGTGCAAAAGCTTTGCCGTCGGTTCGAAATCCACCCATCCGGTCGTCATGTCGCTGACCATTCTTTGGATTACCGGCGGGTTCATGAGCGCGGCCGCCCTGATCTCTTCGATCGCGGCGTGGAATCCCGCGGCAATGGCGCTCGCCGTCTTCTTGTACGCGGCTTATGCCGTCCAAACGTTGCGGTTCGCCCGCAGATGCGGCAATTTCAACAAGGGATTGTTTTTGATTTACCCTTTATTGTTTATGTTTTTCGCGGCATTGCACATCTACTCCCTTTTCAGGGCGCGCGTATTGCATTCCGTGAAGTGGAAGGGACGAAAAATCGAAGTCTGAATCCGTTCCTGACCATCCTCATCCTTGTATCGATTTTGTATAATTACAATGAGGAGGAACGTTACATGTACAGCATGAAGAGGGCGTCCGAGCTGCTGGGCATCCCGGTAGTCACGATCCGCGCCTGGGAAAACCGGTACGGCATCATCTCCCCGGGCCGCAGCAGCGGCGGACACCGCCTGCTAAGCGACGAGGATCTGGCAAGGCTTGGCTTTCTTAAAGAACAGATCGATAAAAACGGCCTGAAAATCAGCGAAGCGGTGGAAAAGCTGAAGCAAAGCGATTCCGTACCTGCGGCGCACGCAGCGAGCCCGCCCGCACATGGCCAAATGTACGCCAGTCTGGTCGATAAGCTTTACGCCGAATTGATTCAATTCGATTCCGCGCAGGCGGATCAAACGATCGATTTGGCTTTTGCCCTGTACGACGTCGAGGACACGCTGCGGTACATTTTCGTTCCTGTTCTCTATCGGGTGGGCACGGAGTGGGAGTCGGGGAAAATCAAAGTGGTCCAGGAGCATTTCGCTTCGGAAACGATCATGCGCAGACTGTCGGCTTTGTTCCGGGTGTTCCCCATCAATCCGGGCCTGCCGATCGTGTTGGCTTTTTGCCCCGAAGGCGAGCGCCACCATCTCGGACTATTGTCGTTCAGCCTGTTTTTGCGCAAAAGAGGCGTCAATGTCCTGTACGCGGGTCCCGACACGCCGCTCAAGGAACTGGACGGGATTATCGAAAGTCAGAATATCTCGTTCGTCGCGGCTTCCGTCACGGACCCCCGCAATACGGACAAGCTGTTGACGTGGATCGAGGCAACCGCCTTGAAGTATCCGAATTTGCGGTTCTTGTTGGGCGGAGCCGCTTTTGACAGCCCCGCGTCAAGACGCATGGTTCAAGCGAACGTGCGCTATCTGTCGGCCGATCAATGGGAGGACTGGTGCCAGGCCTGAAGCGGGACAAGCCGCCAGAAGGCGTGCGGCGGGATGCCGCTAGGACAGCATGTCGGAGACGTCCACCGGCTCGTAATGAACGTGGACCTCGTACACCTCCGACGTCTTCTTCAATTTGTTTTCCACGCTCGTCGCGATCTCGTGCGCTTCGGCGAAGTCCAGCTCCATGTTCACGAGCACGACGACGTCGACGATCGCGCTGCTGCCGTAATTTCTCGCTTTGATATCTTTGACGGCCTCGACGCCTTCGACCTCGAGGATCGCTTCCTTGAACGATTCGATCGTCGACTCGTCGAACCCGTCGGACAGATGGTGGGAGGCGTCGCGGAAAATATCCCAGGCCGTCTTGCAGATGAGGACGCCGACCGCTACGGCGGTGACGGGATCTAGCCACGGCAGGCCGAATTGCGAACCGACGATGCCGACGACGGCGCCGATGCTCACGAGCGCGTCCGAGATGTTGTCCTTGGCCGCGGCCATGACCGCCTGGCTGTTGATTCGAATGGCAAGTCTCCGGTTGTAGCGATACACGATATACATAACGGCCGCGCAGAACAGGCCCGTCCAGACCGAGATCGGGTCCGGCGCCTTCTCGCTCCCGCCGAACACCGAAGATACGGCGGCGAACAGCACCTGCAGGCCGACCGCCGCCATAATGAAGGACGAGACGAGCGATGCGATCGTCTCCGACTTCCAATGGCCGTACCGATGGTTGTGATCCGCCGGCTTCTGCGCGAGGCGCAGTCCGATCAGGACGGCGACGGACGCGACGATGTCGGTCGCGTTGTTCAGGCCGTCGGCCTTCAACGCTTCCGATCCCGCTGCATAGCCGACGATTAATTTTAACGCCGAGAGGACGATATAGGCGACGATGCTGACGATCGCGCCCCGTTCCCCCCAGCTTCAGATTGTCGTATCGCTCCTGTTGATCCATTTCCCGAAGTACCTCGCTCCCTATCCAGTACCATCCATACTAGCAAGCGAATTCGGAGTGGGTCTAGAGAAACGTTTTTTCGCCGGGGCTACAAACGTGTCGGTTCACAACAATCGTGTCGGTTCACAACAATCGTGTCGGTTCGCAACAAAGTTGCGCGGCGTAAAAAAAAGCTTTTGACGGCACCCTCCGTATTCAGCCAACGCCGCCGCCGATCGCGTCCTGCCCGATGCCCGCCTTCACGCAGATGCGGAATGTCGTCCCTTCGCCCTCCTTGCTCGATATCTCGAAGCCGACGTTTTCCTTGTAATAAAGCTTTAGCCGGTAATAAACGTTCTTGATGCCGACGCTCTCGCCGATATCCTCCCCTCGCTCCAGCTCGCTTAAGATCGATGCCAGCCTGTCCGGCGGGATGCCCGCCCCGTTGTCGCTCACGGTGCAGACGAGTCCCTCCGCCGTCTTGACGACCGCGACGCGGATGAGACCGCCCTCCTTCAGCTTCTCGATGCCGTGGATGCTGGCGTTCTCGACGAGCGGCTGCAGCGTCATCTTCGGGATCATGAGGCCCAGCACCGACTCGTCGGCTTCGATCCGGTAGTCGAGCTTGTCCCCGAACCGGTACTTCTGGATGTCGAGGAAGCACGCGACGAGATCGAGTTCGTCACGAATCGTCACCCAGTCCTTGCCCCAGGCGAGCGACTTGCGGAAAATTTTAGCCATGCTGTGAATGATGCGCGCCGTCTCCTCTTCCTTTTTCATCAGGCTGCGCATACGGATCGTCTCGAGCGAATTGAACAGAAAATGCGGATTGATCTGGCTCTGCAGCGCGTGCAGCTGGGACTGGTTGCGCTTGATGAGCAGCTCCTTCTTCTGGATGTCCGCGATGTAGACGTCGTGGATAAGACGCTTGATCTGCAGCGTCATCCGGTTGAACTCGGCGGTCAGCTGTCCGATCTCGTCCTCGGCGTCCTGCCTGGCGATGATCTCGAACGAATGGTTTTTCACCTTTTTCATATGCTTCAGAATGCGCACGAGCCGGGCGTTAAGCGACCGGGAAAACCAGATGATGATGAGCGTCGGCAGCAGCACGTTCGGAATGGCCAGATACAGCACGAAATTTTTGGACTTGCGCACCTCCTCCAGCACCGCCGATTCCTTGAAGACGCCCGCGATGCGCCAGTCCGACAGGTAAGGGACGTCCCCGAAGTCCTCGTCTATGACGATCGTGTCTCTGGACGCCGGGGACGCGGCAGTGCCGGCCGTCTGCGCGAGGTCAAAGCCCGCTTTGGTCGAATACTGAATCGCGTCGCCTTGCAGCAGGTACAGATCGCCTTCCAGGGTCACGTTGTGGAAAATCTCCCGGATCGCTTCGGGATGGAGATCGATCTTCATGTACTTTTCCCAGGGCTCCGCGGCTTCGGCATTGCCGATCTTGCGGACGACGCTCAGCATATCGCCGGTCGCGCCCGGATAATCTGACGCCGTGCGCAGCACGATCGGGGCGGACAGCGCCGAATCGCGGACGAGCCGGTACCACGGCTGCTCGCTCGTACTTGCCGTGACGCGCTCGACCTGTCCGCCGTAGATAAGCGTGTCGTTGTCCGAATACAGCGTGATTCGCTGAATCGACTCGTACACGGGGCTGTATTTGTTCAGCATGCTGATAATGTAAGTTTGGTAATTGTATACGTAGTCCGACGGCACGTCGTAATTTTTGTCCATGTATTCGATCAGCAGCGCGTCGTTGTAGATGACCGCGGAGATGCCGACGGCCACGTTCACCTGCGTCATGAAGTCGTTGCGGATCTGCTCGATGGCGAGCGAGATGTCCCGCATCTTCTGCTTTTTGACGTTGTTGGTCGTGATGTTGTAGAAAATGACGTTCGTCAGCACGACGGGAACGAACACGGACAAAAAGTAAACGATCAGCATTTTGTTGCGCAGCCTGACATTGTTCAGACTGAAGGACCGCTTCCGGATCCATCGCATCCCCATTCGCATTTCCCGCACCGCCGATGCTCAAATCTTTTCGCTAATGGCATTTTTGTAAGCGGTCGGCGTCTTCCGCTCGACCTTCTCGAACTGGGTGACGAAGTAGTCGGCATTGCAGAAGCCCACGCTCGCCGCGATCTCGTACACCTTTTTTGTCCGTCTGCCGGAGCTGCCGCTTCGCCTCATGAATGCGCAGCTGCAGCACGTAGTCGTTGAAGTAGACGCCGTACGTTTTCTTGAACAGCTGTCCGAGATAGACCGCGTTCATGTAATAGCGCCGCGAGATGCTCTTCAGGCTGATATTCTCGTGAAAATGCCGGTCGATGTACGCCTTGATCTTGGCGATGTCGCCCTTCCCGATCGATTCGCGCAGCGACGCGATATAACCGGCGCATTCGGCGAGGAAGGCCAGCAGCAGCGCCCGCAGACCGGCGAGCGAAAGCGGCGCTTCCTGCCAGCCGAGCGCCCTGTTCATCGTCTCGAGCTTGCGGTCGTCGCCCTGCATCGTGCGGACGATCGCCGCCGCGCCGTAGACGACGCGGGATACGGCGGCGGCGACGGCGTCCGGCGCGAAGCGCTGCTCGCCGAATGCGGCGAACATCCGGTCGAGGGCGTCCGTCATCGCGGCCGCGTCGTTCTCCTCCAGCGCCTCGAGCAGCGCGGCGTATACCGCGGGCTCGATCTCGCGGCAGGCCCCGGGCCCGGCATCGCGGACGTCTTCGAAGAGAAGGACGGTGTCATCGGCCTTCGCGAACTTGGCCTTGCGCGTCTCCTGCGCGGTCAAAAAGGAGTGTCCGGCCAGCAGGAGCCCGGAAGCGGGCTCGCCGATATAGATGCGAGGCGCGATGCCGTCGCAGCAGCCGGCCGCCCGGGCCAGGCGCTCGCCGAGCGCCTTCGCCTCGCGCGGCTCGCTCGCGCCCGGTACGAGCAGGCCCAGCTCGTATCGGTCGCGGAAGTGAACGTAAGGCTCGCCGGCGCAGGGCGG
This sequence comes from Cohnella rhizosphaerae, assembly GCF_029525575.1. Lineage (GTDB taxonomy): Bacteria > Bacillota > Bacilli > Paenibacillales > Paenibacillaceae > Cohnella > Cohnella rhizosphaerae. The sequence continues at coordinate 2,263,587 of NZ_JAPDIA010000003.1, read as the reverse complement.
CACGAGGCCCGCTTCCGCTGCGGCGCTTGCGGCGCGGGCGAGCGCGCGTGCCGCGTCGCCGGCGCGGCGCAGCGCCGCCTCCGCGTCCTCCGCCGGCGCGTCGTTCAGCTCGACCGCGTAATAGCGGTACGGCAAGTCCGCCGGCCATCCCAGCGTATGGCGGTCCGCGTCCAGCTCGCGCTCCGCCGCGCGTCCGGATACGAGCGCCTCGAACAGCGACGGACGCCGCAGCGCGTCCTCCGCTTCGGTTCGCGCCTGCTCCCGCTTCAGCTGTTCGCCGATTCGGACGAGGGCGGCGATAAGCTCGTACTCGTCGATCGGCTTCAGCAGATAGTCCTGCACGCCGAAGCGCACGGCCTGCTGCGCGTACTTGAAGTCGCCGAAGCCGCTGATGATGATAAAATGCGTGCCGCGATAGCCGCGCTCCTGCGCTTCTCGTATCATCCCGAGTCCGTCCAGCACGGGCATCCGGATATCGGTGACGACGACGTCCGGCGACAAGCGCCCGATCAGCGCAAGCGCTTCTTCCCCGTCCTCCGCCTCGCCGACCACTTCGTAGCCGTATTGCTCCCACGGGATCAGGCCCGCCAGCCCTTTGCGCGCGAACATCTCGTCGTCCACCAGAATGACCTTTCTCACGGCAGCCTCCCGTCCGGCGCGTTCGCCATCGTTTTTGTGTAATCGCTTTCATTTATTATGCCGGGCACGGCGCGGATTTTAGTCGGTTCATGGCTTCTATTGTAGCGCATCGCGGTCCTGGCCGCACTTTCAAAACTTAGGAACTTTCTTCGTAAATTTAACAATTCCGGCCGAAATGAGGATGGAGCGGGGAGTGGGGGAGTGGGGGAGTGGGGGAGTGGGGGGAGTGGGGGGAGTGGGGGGAGTGGGGGAGTGGGGGGAGTGGGGGGAGTGGGGGAGTGGGGGGAGTGGCGGAGTGGCAGGTCGGCGGAGCGGCGAGTCGATAGCCCCCCGGAACGAGAGCCTCCTGGACTGGACCGACACGCCGCGTTCCGCTGGCGAGGCTAGGTTTGTTTCCGGTTAGAACCACTTGCGCATGAGTAAGCGGCGGCGAGGCCCGGTTTGTTTCCGGTTAGAACTTCATGCGCATGAGGAACCGCGCGGAGGCTCGGTTTGTTTCCAGTTAGAACGTCTTGCGCACAGGAAGCGGCGGCGAAAGCCCGGTTTGTTTCCAGTTAGAACTTCTCTCGCATGAGGAACCGCGCGGAGGCTCGATTTGTTTCCAGTTAGAACTTCCCGCGCATGAGGAACCACGCGGAGGCTCGGTTTGTTTCCAGTTAGAACTTCATGCGCATGAGGAACCACGGACAGGCTCGATTTGTTTCCAGTTAGAACTTCCCGCGCATGAGGAACCGCGCGGAGGCTCGATTTGTTTCCGGTTAGAACTTCATGCGCATGAGGAACCGCGCGGCGACTCGGTTTGTTTCCGGCAGCCCTCTTGCTCATGAGAAACTGCGGCGAGCCGTCCCAGCTGGGACGGCCATTCGACCATTCAATTCATGCCTTTTGAAGATCCGCCTGCCCCGCTCGACCTGCCCCGCGCAATTCCCGAGCCGGCGAACAGGCCATAGCCGATCGCGCCGCCGAGGGTGTTCAGGATCAGGTCGTCTACGTCGAAGCTGCCCATGGCGGAGATCAGCTGCGCAGTCTCGAGCGCGAGGCTGACGACGAGCGCATAAAAGAGCACGGCGGGCAGTCGGCAGCCGACGAACAAACCGAGGAACAGTCCGAGCGGCACGAACAACGCGATGTTGCCGAACAGGTTGACCGTGTCGTGCATATGCGGCAGTCCCGCTATGTTTTCCCGGATCGATACGAGCGGCGTCAGGTTGGCGGAGTGCCAGCGATAGACGATGTTGCTCGGCTGCTCGGCCGTCTCCAGCATCAGGCGTCCGAGCAAGGAGACGTTCACGTCGCCGAACTTGAACAGGATGATCTTGATCAATACGTAAAGGTAGCCGGCAAACAAGGCGGCGGCGCCTAGCTTCAGCCATAGGACAGGAGAAAAGTATTTTACGTTCATTCGTTCCACGCTCCTCTGCAGCTCTTAGGTGCATTTTAGCGCGCAATGTTAAATTTTTTTCCGGGCTAACTTTTAATTTTTTCTTAAGAAGACGCGCAGCTGGCATTATCTTGTCCAGCTCGCCGCACCACTTGGTCCAGCCGTAACGCGCGCCTTCGAGTCCGTGTAAGTTGGAGAAGCCGGTCTGCTCGAGATGCAGGGCGAGCACTTCGCCGTCGATGATGCCGTCCCAATATTCCGAAGGCTCCGTGTGTAACTTTCCGCAGGCCTGAAGTGTCTATTTATAGAAGGGGGATGACGAATGATGAAAAGAAACACGAAAGTCGCGATCGTCGCGATCGCCCTGCCTGCAGCCGTAGCCGTCCTGTTGATGTCCCTCTTCGTGCTGTGGAAGACGAACGACGAACTGTTCCAGCGTTTCCGAAGCTTCTCCGTAACCGTGGTCAATCAGTCCGATTACGACCTAATCTCCGTAGAGACGGGCATTCTGGACGGCGGCGGATCCGGCCAAGCGGTCAAGCGCAACGCGAAACACACCTTCGCAAAAACGATCAAGGCGGGAGACAAAAAAGGTGATCAGTCCCAAGCTGCGCATGAACGGCGAAGGCGGCATCTATGTCAAGTACACGAATTCGCGCGGAGACACGGTTCAGAAAACGGTATGCTCGTACACGGAGAGCGCGTCCGGCTATTCCACGATCACGATTCAGAACGACCGGGTCGAAGTGAAGGAAAATTGCAGCTAGGCTTCGGCGGCATCGCCAAGCGCAGCAAAGACAAACAAGCAGACGCCGCGCGTCTGCTTGTCGCCCCACCTGCTATCTCTCCATCGCGTCGGTCGCATACTTCAGCTCGACATCCTGCCCTTCCATTACGCTTTCTTTAAACGTTGCTTCGTTGAGGGGAATTTGGATGTCGGGAACCGCGCCTCCCACGCCGGATGCGTCGGCGTCGCCCTGGACCGTTTTATCCTGGTTGAGCGACCTTCCATCGGGGAAATGGATGACGTAGCCTTCCGGCATCTTGATCTCGATCGGGCTGCTCACGAGGCCGAACGACCCGGCCGTGGAGGTAAATCCTACGATTTTGACATTCGGCATCCCTTTTAGAACAAGCGGTATTCCTTCTCCCGAGCTGCCGGTTCTGCTATTGATCAAGATCGCTACCTTGCCGTCATAGTAAGGCTTTGAAGGCTTGACCTTGACGACCTCATTCCGGTTCAGTTCAAACTTGCCCGTATATCTGTTGTAATAGCTGACGTATTCATAGATTTTCTCCTTTTTGACGAAGAAGCCGGCCAGATTGGCGGCAAGCTGATCTTCTCCGCCGGGATTATCCCGCAGATCGATGATCAGGCCTTTCGCGTTTTTCGCATTAAACATCCTCAACAGGTCCGCCAGTTTTTTTTCGGGCGAAGCGACATTCGACTTGGGAAGAAAATGCTTGATTTTCACATAGCCGTAGCCGTTGTCAAGCATTTCGCCTTCAATGGGAGATGCCTCCAGGTCGGCCGGGGTCAGCTTGTTCTTCGTTTTCTTCAACGTCTCGAATTGATCGTCATACGCCGTTAGCTTCGTTCGTTCCGTCTCGGACGACCCCCAATTGCGATATTCGACCTGTACTTCCTTGCCGATCGGCGCCCGCACCATGAACCGTCCCTGATTGAACCTTTTCCCCTCATCCGTAGCCGTTCCGTTCTCGCTCCAGCTCGTTCGTTCGAAGGCTTCCGCTCCCGTCATTCCGTCCCATGCGACGATTTCCGCGCCCAGCTTGATTCCGCTCCTGGCGGCGGGGCTGTTCTCCAGGACCAGACTCACGAGAACTTTGCCGTTATCCAACTGTACGGCGCTTAGCCCGAAGCCGCCGCCGACTTCCTTTTTAAACACCGTATTCCCATCGTACACGTTATCGTTCACGATTTTGATATGCCCGTCGTTCAGGGAGAACAGGTATTCTCTTAACGTTGTATAGTACAAATCGAAGTTTTTGTCGTTCTCCGCCTGTTCGAATAGCGGCTCGTACTTGCTTCGGAGCGCCTCCCAGTCGATGCGCTTCCATTCGCCGAACGGATACTCCCGCGACAAGCGCTCGTTCATTTTCACAAAAGCTTCGGCGTAGCTCAATCCGCTAAGATCGCTAACCGGGTTGTACCGCATGACTCCCGCATACGCCAACGCGAGTATGATGGGGACAACGCCGCATACGCAGATGACGCTCCTTACGATTCGGAATACCTTCCTCTTCGGAGCGGCCCAAGCCTTAGGCTTATACAGTCTCCTCGCGGTGCATAAAAACACGGCCAACGTCAGCGAATCGACGATCAGCGCCAGCAGGGTCGCGTCCCCGGACAGAAGGCTTGCGATCGCCGCAAGCATCCCTGCGCCGGGTAAAAAATCAAACCATCTGTAATGCTTCTTGGCAGGCACGGCGTAAAGCGTCAACACGAATAAATCGATGACGCACATCGCCAGCTCATAAACCGTCAGCCATTTTACCGAATCGATCGTCCCGATCACGCTCATGTTCCAACACCTTCCATTCATTTATTCCCTAGCCCCCATGCGATACATACGGAAGAGTAGGAAAGAAATATGAACGGAGCGTGAACCGGTTTACGCTTTGACAGGCGGAGCGGCAGGCAGCTCGACGATGACCTTCGTGCCCAGTCCGACTTTGCTTTCTATGCGAATGTCGCCGCGATGAAGCTCGACGATTTTTTGGACGATGGACAGACCAAGACCGCTGCCTTCGCTGTCGCTTCTGGACCGATCCGTCTTGTAAAAACGCTCGAAAACCCGGCCAAGTTGTTCAGGCGCAATGCCGATGCCCGAATCGGATAAGGTCAAGAGATAGGCGTCCGTGCGAGCGGTTATTTGCACATGGATGCGTCCGCCTTCGGGCGTAAACTTGATGCTGTTGACGAGGAGGTTCATCCATACTTGGTTGAGTTGATCCTTATCGGCCGTTATTACGGCAGCCTGGGGCAGATCCAGATGCACATCGATGTTTTTCGCCGACCAGAGCGGTTCGCAGCTCACGACGACTTGCCTGATCTGTTCGTCAAGCCGGAACGTGACATCGTCCATCGGTTGCCGATTGAAATCGAGCGAGGCGAGCTTGAGCAAATTGTCGCTGAGCCTGGATAATCGGCCGCTCTCCGTCAGGATGATATCCAGATACTGAATGCGCTCCTCTTCGGGGATGGCGTTCATATCCTTGAGCGCTTTCGCAAATCCGGATATGGATGTCAACGGTGACTGAATCTCGTGCGACACATTCGAGACGAAGTCCTGGCGCATCCGCTCCAATTGTTTGAGCCCGACCGCCATCTCGTTAAAGCGCCGAGCCAAGGTGCCCAGTTCGTCCTTGCGCTTCACGCCCAGCTTCACGTCGAAGTCGCCCTTCGCCAGTCGTCGGGTAGCGGCGGTTAGCGCCTTGATCGGTTTGACCACATAGATGGCGGCGATGAGAATGCAGATGCTTCCCGTAATCAAAACGAACAAGAGGATGGTCAGCATCAAGCGAATGAGCGTCGGTTCGTTTTTGGAGGAGGGCAGCAAAAATAAAGCTTGCCGCTCGCTTCCGATTTGGAACGGCAGCCCGATAAACGTCGCCTTGTCCTTGCGGGTCGATCGGTAGATCGTCCCCTCCTTTACTTGACGAACGGCTTCCTGCGAGATCGCAAGCTCGTCCGCGTCGGCGCTGTACTTGAACGATCTCATGACGCCTGCGTCGGCGTACAGTTGAACGGAGTAGGAACTTAGCTTCACCATGCTTTGCATGAACGTCTCCATATCGGCCGGGTGCGTCTGCGCATAGACGCGAACGATCTCTTCGCCCGCTGCGATCAGATCATTCTGCCCGATCCGGTCTATTTTTGCCTCGAATAGCGCAAGCGCGGCAAGAACGGAGACTAGCAGACCGATGAGCATGGCCGCCAAAAACGTGAAGACGACGCGGACGTACAAGGACCTCGTCATCTATTCACCTCGAGCCTGTATCCGAGACTGCGGACCGTCTCGATTCGGAAATGCCCGGCATCTTCGGCGAAGCGCTCCCTTATCCGTTTGATATGAACATCGACGGTTCGGTCGTCGCCCTCATAATCCATCCCCCAAATTTGAACGATGAGCTGTTCTCTGGTCAGGATCTGCCCCGGGTGCGAAGCCAGCTTGAATAATAGTTCAAACTCTTTTAACGGCAACAGAAGCGCTTCGCCTTCGCGGACGACCTTATGGGCTCGCCGGTCCAACACGATTCCGCCTAGTTGAACGATCTGGGAGGCCGCGATTCGATAACGCTTCAACAGCGCCTTTACTCTCATGACAAGCTCAACGGGATCGAACGGCTTGGTCACATAATCGTCCGTACCGAGCTGGAATCCCTTCACCTTCTGACCGGCTTCTCCGATGGCCGTGACCATGAGCAGCGGCATGTCCGCGTACAGTCGCCGGATTTCCCTGCACAATTCCCAGCCGTCCATATGCGGCATCATAATATCGATAATCGCCATATCGACGGCCGAGCGCTCCAGGACAGAGAGGGCTTCGACGCCGTCCTTCGCTTCGAAGACGTCAAATCCTTCGTTTCGCAAATACAAAGCGATAAGCTTGCGAATATGCGCGTCATCGTCCGCGACAAGAATGTTGGCCATTTCCCGATTATCCCCTTTAATTCGCTGGGCTGTATTCCATATCCAAGGGATTCGACGCCCCCCTTCGAAACTCCTTGAGCCGGCATCCATACGAAACGGGCGGACGTCGACATCAAATGCGCGCCAAATGCGGGAGCGGCCAAAACAGTAGCGATAGGCCAAAAACGCAAACGGGACGAAGCAGAAAATTTCTCTGCTCCGTCCCGTTCGACGATGTCAGCTTCGATTCGGCTTTGTGCTTCAACCTGAGCGATTATTGGAACAAGAGCATCGAGATCACTTTGGCGGTCTCCGCGCGGCTGGCCGGGTCAAGCGGCTTGAAGCTGCCCGTTGCATCGCCCTCCATGAGGCCAAGCTTGCGCAATGCTTGAGCCGCGTCGCGCGCCCAATCCGCGAGATCGGCCTGATCCGAAAAGCTCGCGCCGCCGCCTTCTTGAGGAACGGCAACCTTGCGATATTCCAGGGCCCGTTGGAGCATGACGGCCATTTCCTGCCGCGAGATGTCCGCGTTCGGGTTGAAGCGGCCGCCGCGGTCGCCCGTCACGATGCCGTTCTCTGCCGCCGCGGCGACAGCCGCGCCGTACCAGGCATTTCCTTTCACGTCCGCGAATGCAGCCGCGCCCGATGCCTTCAGCCCAAGCGCTCTGGCGATCATCGCCGTGAATTCCGCCCTCGTCACTTTCTTGTCCGCGCTTACCTGCCCGTTGCCGGTACCTTGCATCACGCCGATGCCGGACAGCATCTGGACGTACGGATAAGACCAATGGGACGCCGCAAGATCCGAATAATCGTGCTTCACTTCAATCGCCGCGTACGTCGCGCCCGAGGACAAAGACGCCGCCTGCTTTTGATTAACGATGCTGAAGGCCGCGAGTTCAAGCGCGCCTTCCTCGGTCATCTTGTACAGGTTCGTATAAGGCGTAAGGGACATCCCGCTCCAGTCCAGCGTATACGCGAACGCCTTGCCGTTCGAAGCCACGCTGAAGGCCATGCGGCCGGACGCTGCCGCGTTCGGGGCCGGCGCGACTTGCTTTAAGGCGCCTGCATTCGCGAAAGGTTCCCTTTTCCACGTCAGTACGAGATCCGAGCCGTCGGCCGGCGCGCTCAGTTGAGCGGCGTCGATCCGAATGGCCGGCTGGTTGTCGCTTTGGATAACCAGGGAACCGACTTTATTGGCGGCCAGCTTGGACAGAACGCCGGCGCCGATCTTCAGTTGCCGCACCGCCTCCGACACCTTCACCGTCAGTTCGCCGTTCGGCTGAACCGACTGCAGCTCCTTTTCCGTCAACTCGCGCGCCGTTTGGTTCGTCTCGCCCGAGCCGGTCTGATTGTTCGGCGCGCTCGGGCCAGTCGTGCCCGGTTCCGTCGTCCCGCTCGTCTTGGCAATGGAAAACGAATCGACGAGGTCGCCGGTCAACGTTCTGGCTTCGACCTCGATCGCGTCGTCCGCGACGCGGACGTGCGAATAGACGGGCACGTCGTCATCGTACATGAAACTCAAATAATCGTATTTTTGCCCATCGTAGAACTTCCAGCCGGACGAGCCGCCGTCCAGGTACACGGTACCGGCGCCGCTGGCGGCGATCTTGCCGCCCGCCATCGGATACGTCCGCGCGTACACATGATCGTGACCGACCAGCACCAGATCGACCTTGTGGCTCTCGAGGATATCGGCAAAATAAACCTTAACGTCCTCTACGAGATCCCCCCCGTCCGGCTTCCGTATGGTAGACGGGACGATGGAACATCGCGATGGTCCATTTTTTGTCGTTGCCGTCCAGATCCTTGCGCAGCCATTCCGCCTGTAGCGCCATCTGCGCCTTCGTTCCCTCGGAGTTCAAGACGACGAAGTGCGCGTCATCCACGTCGTACGAATACGCGTATTCCTTGTACGCGTCAGGTCCGTTGTCCGGCAGGCTCGCTCCCTTGACGAAGACTTCCTTGCCCTCCGCCTTCACGTCATGGTTGCCGAGCGTCGCCGCCGTAGGAAGGAAAGTCGCGTAGCTTGAGGCAGCCTCCCAGAGCCGCTTCCATTCCGCGAACGCGCCGCCCACATCCACCGCGTCGCCGCCATGCATCAGGAATTGGGTGTCGGGATACGTATCGAGCGCGTTCCGGATCAAGGACTGGTAAGTCTCCTTGCCGTTGTCGGCCTTGACGTGGGAATCCGTGACGAACACGAACGATACCGGCGTGGACGTCTTCGCGTCCGCCGTCGCGTAGTCGTACCAATCGCTCCATGCGCCTTCGCTGCCTACCCGATACTTGTAGGCCGTCGACTCGCTTAAGCCGCCGATCAGCGCCGTGTTGAACCGGATTTCTCCCTTCGGTCCGTTCTCCAGCTCGCTGAGCACTTGCGTGGCGCTCTCCGCTTCGACCGTCGTGACCTTCGAGGCGTCAGGACCGGACGCTCCCTTCGCCCAGTCGGCTGCCTTCGCATATTGAATATAGTTCGTCGCGGCCATCGGACTCGTCGTCCATCCCACGCTCAATTGAGAAGACAGATCCTTGGTCACGTACGTCTGTACGTACTCCGGATTCCTATTGCCGTAGGGCTCGACGACCTCGAAGCTCATCGCCGCGCTGTTCTTGCTGCCGACGACCGCTTGCGCCTTGTAGGTGCCGAGCGCCAAAGTCGTCAGGTTCGTCTTCAGCTCGCCCTTCTCGTCCGTCTGGCCCAAGGACAAGTTCAAAGGGACGATCGATGCGGCGTCCACGCTCGTCTCTTCCACGTATCCGGTCGTCGCGCCGTCGGGCAGCATTACTTCAAACCAGCCGTCGTCCGCTTCCGGCGTTCCGTACAGGCGCGTGCCTGCGGGAAGCGTCGCCACGACGGGCTCCGACGTATCGTCGTCTTCATACACCGACGCTTGCGCGCTTAACTTCACGACGGCCATCTGCTCGAGCACGCCGCGCAGGTAGATGTCCGCACCGGCAAACGGCGCGCCGTCTCGGCTCGTCACCTTGAAGGTCGACGTCGAATTCAGCCCGACGCCCTCGACCGCAAGCAGGTATGGAAAAGCGATCGTATAACGGATCGGCTGGGCCAAGGAAGAGCGAGTAGCGGCATCCGAAGCGAGCGTGCCCGCGCGCATCTTCACAAGCTTGAAGCTTTCTCCGCGGCCCAGCACCGCATCGGGACTGACGCGGAACTGCACCGTGGCCAGCTCGCCCGAAGCCTGAATGCCGTTCACGTCGAATTGGAGTACGCCGTCCGCATCGGACGTCCCGGTTGCCGTCGTTCCGTTTTTGGAGACGATCCGCTCGACCGCTAGCGTGCCCGGATCGTATTGGAGCGAGATCTTCGAAGATTGGCTCGTCCGGTCGCCGGCAAGGGATACGGTCACTTCGTACAGCTCGTTGCTGACCGCCTCGGCCGGCGCCGACATGACGAGACGTTCGCCGGCGTCCTCCGTGAAGGCGTAGCTCAGCCGGGCCGGATTGCCCGCCTTGTCCTTGGCCGTCACGACGACCTCGTGGTAGCCGCTCGAGATGAGCGAAGCCGGCAGCGTCAGCAGCTTCGTTTCCTCCGAATACGCCGCCTGCGCCGTCAGATCCTGCCCGTCTACGAGCAGCGCGATCGCGTCCGGGTCGATGCCGGACATGGCATCCGTGCCCGCGGGCGCGTCCGCGATGCGCACCTCGAACTTGTCCAGCTCGCTTGTCAGTACGGCATCCGGCGCCGGAGAGACGGCTTCGATCCCGGGCACCTCCCGGTCGATTCCCGTATCCTCGTAGATCAGCTGAACGTCGTCGATCCAGATGGCGCCTTTGTTCTTTTTTGGACATGTCGGATTGCTTCAGCTGGAAGTAGAGCTCCAGCTTGCTGCCTTCGACTTTATCCTGGGGAATGTCGACCTCTATGTACTTCCAGCCCGTCCAGTTCACGCCCACGGACGCGTCCGAGTAATATTCGGGCGTAAACGAAGAGCCCTTGCCGTCGCGGAACTTCGTCGTCAACAGATGACCGTCGTCGCTGCCGTATACCCACATGCCGACCTTGATCGGCTTGCCTTGAACGGCGATGCTGCCCGCGCCCGGCGCCAGCTCCAGCTGGGACGGATTATCGACGACGTCGATCATGTCGTAGTCGATTCTGAGCGATCGGCTGCCGTTCCTCACGTGCTGCGGATCGCTCTCGATCGACGCGCTCGCCGATACGACGCGCTTCGGATTTAATTTAACGACTCCGGGATCGCCGGCCTCGAAGTCTTCCAGCATCAATACGCCGCTGTCGTCGGCGACGCTGGCCGGCGCCGCGAACGCGGCATGCTTGACGCCCCCCGGCATGACGAATGGTACGGCCAACAGCGCCGCCATCGATCCGACGATGATTCGGGCAAGCCCCTTCTTGCTTTTTCTCAACGTTAGGCACATCCTCTCTCTTATGCGTCTTGCCAATAAAAGAGATTATAGATGGCCGATGTCAACTCCAATGCGATAAAGTGTCATCTGGCCGTGAAGTCTCGCGATTGCCTTGCGATGATCGCCCGATACAAACTGTATGTGCTGACGCCCAACTTCAAGCGGGTCCGCTCTCCTCTTGATTTCCGGGCCGACCGCGGTTACGACAGCCGGATCTCCTCGCCTTTCTCCGCCGACTCGTATATGCCGCACAGCATCTTCATGACCGCGACGCCGTCGGACACCGGGCTGATCGGCTCGCTGCCGGTCCGGACGCAGTCGACGAAATGGTCGATTTCGTTTTGAAACGCGCTCTCCAGGTGGAAGCCCGCGTGGTCCGTCTGCGGCGTCACGTTCAGGATCGTGTCGTGCTTCTCCGTCACGATGGCGAGCGCCGGATCGATCTCGACGCCGCCCTTGTCGCCGAACAGCGAGATCGTCGTCTTGTTCTCTTTGGCGTGCAGCGTAAAGCTCGCTTCCAACAGCAGGGACGCGCCGCCCTCGAAGCGGATGATCGCGTTCGCCATGTCCTCGACCGTGTTGCGCGAGGCGTCGTAATCGGCCGCCTTGTAGGAGGTCATATGCTTGACGTTGGCGCGGTTGCCCAACTTGCGGTACGTATTCGCGGAAACCGACACCGGCTTGGGACGCCCCATCAGATACCAGCAGAGATCGACGACGTGCACGCCGATATCGATGACCGGACCGCCGCCGGAGCGTTCCTTGTCCGCGAACCAGCCGCCCGGGTTGCCCACCCGGCGGATGCTCGAAGCCTTTGCGTAATAAAACTCGCCGAACTCCCCGGCGTCCGCGAACTGCTTCACGAGCTGCGCATTGTTGTCGTAGCGCCGGACGTAGCCGACCTGCAGCTTGCGTCCCGTCGCGCGGACGGCTTCCTCGATGCGAAGCGCGGCTTCCACCGTCGTGCTGAGCGGCTTTTCCAGCAGCACGTGAAGTCCCGCTTGAAGCGCCGCGACCGCGATCGGCTCGTGCGTGTTGTTCCAGGTGCAGATGCTGACTCCGTCCAGCCCGGCTTCGGCGAACAGGCGATTATAATCGGAAAACGCCTGCGGCGCGCCGTACTTGGCGGCAGTCGCCTTCGCCCGCTCTTCGTTCAGGTCGCAGATCGCCTCGATGCGGACGTTCGGGTTGTTCTTGTAGGCGTTCAGGTGCAGCTCCGAAATGGTTCCGACGCCGACGACGCCGATTTTCACGATATCCGTGGTGGTCATGCCGTTTGTTCCTCTCCCTCTTCGTTTCCGTAATTCGCGATCAGCGCCGCAAGCGCGTCCGCGGCCGCGCACACCTCGGCCAGCTCCACCCATTCGTCGTCCGTATGTGCCTGGCGGATGTCGCCCGGTCCGAAGACGATGGACGGTACGCCGACTCTGGCTAGCTTGCTCGCATCCGTCCCGTAGGCGGCGCCGTGCTCGGCTGTTCCGCTTTTCACGCGGTCCACTGCGTGAGCGAGCTTGCCGACGACAGGCTCGTCGGTACTGATTTCCATGGCATAATCGACGATAAAGGGCTCGTGCACCATGAGCGTCAGGCCCGGCGTCTCGTCCGCGAACCGCTCAAGGTCCGCCTTCATCCGCGCCCAGACGTCGAGCGGGTCCTCGCCCGGCACGGTCCTGCGGTCGATCGTCAGCTTGCAGGCGCCGGGAATCGTGTTGGGCGCTTCCCCGCCCTCGATCTGCGCGATGCAATGCGTCGGCGGCCCGACGAGCGGATGCCGCAGCGCCTCATAGCCGGGCTCCACGACTTCGCGCAGGTAGCGCACGATCTCCATCGCTTGCTCGATCGCGTTGACGCCCTTGCCCGGATCGGAGCTGTGGCCGGCGACGCCGCGCGCCTCGATGCGGAAGCGGACGCAGCCTTTGTGCGCCACCACCCGGCTGAGCCCCGTCGGCTCGCCGACGATCGCGGCCTCGTAGCAGAGCTCGCCTGCCTCGATCGCCTGGGCCAGCTTCGCCACGCCGGCATAGCGGTATTCTTCGTCGACGACCGCCGCGAGGTGCACGCCGACCGGCGGCCTGCGTCCGCTGCGCGCGAGCGTGCCGAGCGCGACCAGCATCGCGGCCAGCGACGCCTTCGTATCGCAAGCGCCCCTGCCGTAAAGACGGCCCGACGCCGTCTTCGCCCCGAAGGGCTCGATCGTCATGCCGGTCGTCTGCACCGTGTCCATATGCGCCTCAAGCAAGAGCGTTCTGTCGGCGCGCATGCCTGACAGCATGCCGATGACGTTGCTTCTGCCTTCCGAGACCGTCTGGACGATATAGGGGATGCCGTTGCTTTCCAGATAATTCTCGACGTAACATGCGACATCCGCCTCTCCCGTTCCGCCCAGAAAAGCCGGATTCACGCTCGGGATGGCTACCAGGTCCCGGAGTACCCGCCAGATCTCTTCGCGATCGACGTTCGGAACGGTCATCTTCCTCCCCCTCTTCTTTAGTAGCAGCATCCGCGGGCGTCGATCCGGATCCACGCGTCCAGTTGTCCGCCGCGCACGCCGGCCACCCGATCGCACAGGTTCGGGAGCACGCAGGAATGATTCGGGACCAGCTCCAGCCGATCGCCGACCTCGATTCGCTCTCCCTCCGGATCGAATTCGAGAAAGCCGTGCTCCTCGTTCAAGCCCGTCACCCGGATGCCCGGCCGGCCGACGACGATGCCGAAGCCTTCGCGGCCGTGCGCCCGGTCCCCGGTCAGCGTCTTCGTGCCGGCGTCGATCGTCGCGCGGCCCGGCAGCGGCACGCTGACGACGGTGACGACGACGCGCAGCGCGCAGTCGTCCTCGCGGGCGATGCCGAGGCCGACGCCGGACGCATCGAAGAACACATAGTTGCCGGCTCTTACTTCGGTGACGCCCCGGAGCTCATGGCTGTAAATCGCCGCGGGCGAAGCGCCCGTGCTCACGATGCCGATCGGGATGCCTTCGCCGCGCAGCAGCTCCGCCGTGGCGCTCATCTCGGCCACCTCGCCGCGAATCGCCGCCGCGAAGCCCGCTTCGTCCCGCTGCGCGTAGATCTTGCCGTAATAGCCCATGAGGCCCGCGATCTCGATGCCCGGCAGCTCGCGCAGCGCTCGCGCGAATGCCAGCGTATCCTCGCCCGGCTGGCGTCCGCCGCGATGGAGGCCCCCGTCGATCTCGATCAGCACCTTGACCGGCTTGCCGGCGCGGGTGCCGACGGCGGACAGCCCCTTCGCGACCGGCATGCTGTCCGCCGTCGCGATCAGGCTCGCGCGGCGATGCAGCGCCTCGAGACGCCGCAGCTTGTCCTCGCCGACGATCGAATAGGCGATCAGAATGTCCGCGATGCCGGCGTCCGCGAACGCCTCCGCCTCCGACAGCTTGGCCACCGTGATGCCGACGGCGCCTGCCGCCAGCTGGCGTCGGGCGATCGCGGCCGACTTGTGCGATTTGATATGCGGCCGGTGGGCGACGCCGCTTCGCCGCAGCCGCTCCGCCATCGCAGAAATGTTGCGCTCGGCGATGTCCAGATCGACGATGACGGCCGGCGTCGTCAATTCCGCATAGAGGCTCACGCCTCCTCGACCTCTACGATCAGCTCGATCTCGACCGGCGTATCGAACGGCAGCTCGTTGGCCGAAATAGCCGAACGGGCATGTCTTCCCTTTTCGCCCAGCACCTCCACGAGCAGATCCGAAGCGCCGTTAATGACAAACGGCTGGTGGGTGAACCCGTCGGCCGAATTGACGAACGCCAACATTTTGACCACCTGCTTGATCCGATCCAGCTCGCCCAGATGCGCCTTGAGCACGGCAAGCAGGTTGATCGCCACCTGCCGCGCGACCGCATAGCCCTCCTCCACCGTCAAGTCCTTGCCGACCTTGCCCGTCGCCATCAGCACGCCGTCGATGCGGCAGTCGTTGCCCGACGTGTAGACGACATTTCCGACCTGCTTGGCCGGCACATAAGACGCCACCGGAGTCGGCACCTCGCCCAACTTGATTCCGAGCCGCTCCAGCGCTTGTTCGGCCTGTCCCATCGCGAATTCCTCCTGTTGGGTTTTAAGTAACTAGATTTCTATTGCGCCGCGAACCGACGGTTCCGCTGGCATAAGACACTCGCACATCGCTATCACGCCGCAAACCGACGGCTCCGCTGGCATAAGACGCTCGCACATCGCTATCACGCCGCAAACCGACGGTTCCGCTGGCATAAGACGTTCACACATCGCTATCACGCCGCAAACCGACGGTTCTGCTGGCATAAGACGCTCGCACATCGCTATCACGCCGCAAACCGACGGTTCCGCTGGCATAAGACGCTCACACATCGCTATCACGCCGCAAACCGACGGTTCCGCTGGTATAAGACGCTCACACATCGCTATCACGCCGCAAACCGACGATTCCGCTGGCATAAGACGCTCACACATCGCTATCCCACCGCAAACCGACGATTCGCTGGCATAAGACGCTCACACATCGCTATCCCACCGCAAACCGACGATTCGCTGGCATAAGACGCTCGCACATCGCTATCACGCCGCAAACCGACGGTTCCGCTGGCATAAGACGTTCACACATCGCTATCACGCCGCAAACCGACGGTTCTGCTGGCATAAGACGCTCGCACATCGCTATCACGCCGCAAACCGACGGTTCCGCTGGCATAGGACGCTCACACATCGCTATCCCGCCGCGAACCGACGGTTCCGCTGGCATAAGACGCTCACACATCGATATCCCGCCGCGAACCGACGATTCGCTGGCATAAGACGCTCGCACATCGCTATCCTGCTTTGGCCCCGCAAATAGCGGCACAGCATGCCGCTATCGACGCCGCCAGACACTTTCGCCCTGCCATAACGGCACAACATGCCGCTATCGCCACCACCACACACATTCGCACCGCCATAGCGGCACAGCATGCCGCTACCGCCGCAACCAGGCGCCTTGGCCCTCACAATAGCGGCACAGCATGCTGCTATCGACGCCGCCAGGCGCCCTGGCCCTCATCTTAGCGGCACGGCATGCCGCTAGCCTCAGTCTCTCCTTTGGTTACTCCAACACCTTACCGCTCTTGCCCGTCCCGCTAGACCACCTTACCGCTCTTGCCCATCCCGATACACCGAGGTGCCGCGCTGCGCCCGCGCCCATTCGGCGACGCGATGGGGATCGCCCTCCCACAGGCGCTGCTTGCCCCAGGCGTTGGCTTCCGGCGGTCCCTCGCACTCGACGCGGATGACCGGGAACAGGCGCGACGGCGCCTCTTGCGGCAGTCCGTCGATGACCAGCTCGTCGCCTTGCTGGGCGAAGCCGAGCGTCTGGCCGGTCGTCAGCAGGGTGACGCCCTTGACGCGGGTCGCCAGGTCCGCGAGCCGAAGCGTCGGGCGTCCGTCCCAGAAGCGGATGATGAGATACAGGTTGTTGCCGCGGGTCGTCTGGCGCCCGCGCGTGATGAACTCCGTGATCGCGCCGCCGTCCGAGCCGTAGATCGCTTCCCCGTGCACGTCGAGCCAGCGGCCGATCGCTTCGGCGCGTTCGACAAATTCGGGCGGAAACTGCCCGTCGGCCGTCGGTCCCACGTTCAGGAGCAGGTTGCCCCCGTGGGCGCCGCCCTTCTCCGCGCATTCGACCAGCATGTCGAGCAGGTAGTCGGCCGGGCGCCAACGTTCGCCGAACACGTGGCTCCACAGGCGCCACGTCGTGACCTGGCACGACTCCCACAGCCGCTTGCGGTCGACGACGATCAGATGCTCCGGCGTACCGAAGTCGCCGAGCGTATCCGAATCTCCCGCCCCGATGCCGCCGTCGGCGCGGTATCCGTCGTGCTGCTCGGAGTAGCCCAGCCGATTGTTGATCAGGATGTTAGGCTGAAGCTTCCGCATTTCTTCCAAGAGTTCCACGCTGCCGAGATCGTCCGCGTTGCGCGGCCATACGCCGTCGAAGAAGAAGTGGTCGATCTGCCCGTAGTTGGTGAGCAGTTCCTTCACCTGGTTGTGCAGGTATTCCTTTGCCTTGGCCCAGCCTTCCGGGTCCTTCTCCGGCCCGTCGAAGTAGGCCGGCAATCGCCAGTCGATCCACGAATAGTACAATCCGACGCGAAGTCCCGCCTTGCGAAAAGCCTCGATATACTCGCGGACGAAATCGCGCTTCGGCGCCTGCTTCGCGCTCGAATAGTCGGTGTACGCGCTGTCCCACATGCAGTAACCGTCGTGGTGCCGGGTCGTGAAGCAGGCGTACTTGAAGCCCGCCTTGCGCGCGGTGTCCGCCCACAGCTCCGGATCGAAGCGCTCCGGGTTCCAGGCGCTTGCAGCGTCCGCGTATTCCGCCTGGTTCATATGCTCGCGGAACAGCACCTGCTCTCCTCTCCCGAATTGGGCGTAAGGTCCCCAGTGAATGAACAAGCCGTACCGGCTCTCGGTAAACCACTGCCACTTGTCGGGCACCGAGAAGGTTTGTGCAGGAGCCTGCGTCGTCATCGAATCCGCTTCCCTTCCGAGCGCGCGGAAGCAAGACGCCGGCCCGGCGGCTTGCGGCTCTGCCGATTACCGCCGTGCCGGCGCCTCCCTTATCGCCGCTATTTCAATTTGTGCGTTCTGCTTGCCTCATGCTTTTGCCTTGCCTCAAGCCTTGTGTCTTGCCCCAAGCCTCAGCCCTCAACCTTTGCCTGTAAAACTTACTGCGCAGCCGCCGCCTTGCGCGCCTCGTAAGCCGTCTGATAAATCTCGAGGTAGCGGTTCAGGTTCATGCCGTCCAGCGTCTTCAAATACTTGTCCCACTCGGCGTCGACGTCGGCGTCTCCGATAATAAAGCGCGCCATCATCTCGCTCGTATAGTCGTAGATCGTCTTGGACAGGTCGGCGATCTCCTGGGACTGGTCCACCGTCAGGTTGAGTGGAGGCAGCACCGACTTGACGTCGACGCGGTAAGGTTCGTACTTGTCCTTCGTCTCTTTGTACAAGATCGACTCCAGCGGGTTGTCCTCGCTGGCGACCGCGCCGAGGCGAAGCGAGTTCGGCCGGTAGGCGATGCCGCTCTGCGACCAGTGCTTGTTCTGCGTCACGCCGAACGACGACATGTCCTTATAGACGGCCGGTTGGCCGTTCAGGCCGATCTCGCCTTTTTCCGCCCAGCGCCAGTCGACGTCCGGCTCTCCGATCGTGGAGCGAAGCGTGATCTCGCGGTCGTACAAGGCGTCGGCGAAGCGGAAGGCCGCTTCCGGATTTTTCGCTTCCTTCGTGATGACGAACTTGCCGGGAGCGACCTGGTACGGATCGTATTGGGTGAGCTGCACGCCGCCCGGTCCCTTCAGCGGAGGTACGGCGACGTACTCCTTCCAGCGTCCGCTCGCTCCGTTCAGCTGCGTGATGACGCTCATGTTCGGACCGGAGGCCGCGCCGAGAATGACCGTATCCGGATTCTCCCCGAGCTGAACGAGCTGCGCCGGGTCGCGCGTCAGCGCCTGCGGATCCATCAGGCCTTCCGCGTACAGCTTGTGCAGGTACTTCATGCCTTCCTTCCAGCCGTCCTTGGTGAACGGCACGTCGACCTTGTCCTGCTCGTTCACGTAAAGGCGGGTGAACGGCGCGTAAGTAAAGGAATTCATCAGGAAATTCTCGACGCTCGTCGTGAGCGTGGAGCCTTGCGATTGCGCCGGCGCGCCCGAGAACGGAATCTCGTCCGCCTTGCCGTTGCCGTTCGGGTCCTGCTCCTTGAACGCCTTCAGGACGTTGTAGAACTCGTCGGTCGTCGTCGGCATCTTCAGGCCGAGCTTGTCGAGCCACGGCTGGTAGATCCACATCTTCTGGCGCATCGAACAGTGGTAGCATTCGTTAGGCGCGGGCAGCGCGTAGATGTTGCCGTCGGCGGACGTGATCGTCGGCTTGACGAGCGGGCTTTCCTCGAACATCTTTTTCGTATTGACGCCGTATTTCTCGATATAATCGTTAAGCGGAAGCAGCACGCCTTGCTGTCCGTACAGCGCCTGCTGCTCCGGCGTCACGTCCATCATCATGACGACGTCCGGCAGGTCGCCGCTGGCCAGGGCGAGGTTAAGCTTCTCCGCGACCATGCTGCTCGGCACGATCTCCCATTCCACGTGGATGTTGGTGAGATCCTCGAAGTACTTCGTGAATTCGTTCGTGTTGAAGTCCTCTACGGCGGGGTTGGCCCCCGTCATCACCTTCAAGGTGATCTTATCCTTCACGATCGGGAATTCCCCGGCCGGCGCGACCGCCGCTTGCGTGCTCGCGGAAGCCCCTCCGGAGGCTGCGTTCGAATCGGAGTTGCCGCCGCTGCAGGCTGCCAGAATCGTAACCAGCATGACCAGGGCGAGCCCCATCGAGACCATCTGTTTGATTTTCATCGTATCTATCCCCTTCTTTATCCTTTTAATGAACCGATCATGACGCCTTTGACCAGATATTTCTGCACAAAAGGGTAAACCACGAGCAGTGGTACGGTAGAGATGACGATCAGCGAATACTTGAGCAGCGTCTTCAGCGCTTCGCGCCTCGCGGCGTCCATCGGGTCTCCGGACAGCATCGCGACGTCGACGTCGTTTTTGACCAGAATATCCTTCAGCACGAGCTGCAGGGGATACATGTGCTGCGACTTCAGATAGATCATGGCGTTAAAATACTGGTTCCAGTTCGCCGCCGCGTAATAGAGCGTGATGACGGCCAGAATCGGACCGGACAGCCGGACGACGATTTTCCACACGAACTGAAAGTCGTTGCAGCCGTCCAGCTGCGCCGCCTCGAGCAGCTCGTCGGGAATCGACATCTGGAAGTAGGTGCGCGCGATGATGACGTTCCAGACGGTCAGCGCAGTCGGGATGATCATCGACCATACCGTGTCCAGCATGTGCAGCTCGCGGACGAGCAGGTAGTTCGGGATCAGGCCGCCGGTGAACATCGTGGTGAACATGAACAGGAACATGAATCCATTCTTCCCGTAAAAATCTTTGCGCGATAACGGATAAGCTGCCAGCACCGTCATCAGGACGTTGACGGCCGTCCCCGCTATCGTGTAGATCACCGAGTTTTTAAAGCCCGTCCACACCATCTTGTAGTCGAGCACCGCCGTGTAGCCCTCGAGGCTCGGACGCACCGGCCACAGCCATACCTCGCCGGATACGACCGCCTGCGAATCGCTGAACGAGGCGCTGACGATGTAGATAATCGGATACAGCACGCTGACGAACAGCACGGTGATGAAGATCGCGTTAACGATGGTGAACAGCTTGTCCGTGAAGGACTCGTTGCGAAACCGGATATCCATGCGCACCCTCCTTTACCATAAGCTCGCCTGCTTCGTTCTCTGCGCAAGTTTGTTTACCGCCAGCAGCAGCGCCAGATTGATGACGGACTTGAACAGTCCGATGGCGGTGGAGTAGGAGTAATTCGCGACCTGCGCGGTCAGGCCGACCTTGTACACATACGTGTCGATGATTTCGGATGCCTTCAGGTTGATCGGATTTTGCAGCAGCAGCACCTTTTCGAAACCGACGTCCAGAATGTGTCCGGTATTGAGGATGAGCAGGATGACCGCCATCGGCATAATGCCGGGCAAGTCGATGTGCCACATGCGCCTGAACTTGCTCGCTCCGTCCACGACCGCCGCCTCGTGCAGCGCAGGGTCGATAGCGGCCAGTGCTGCGATAAAAATGATGCAGTTGAACCCGGCATGCTGCCAAACGTCCGACCAGACATAGATGGAAGAGAACATCGAGATCTCGCCCATGAAGTTGATCGGAGCGACGCCGAAGAAGTCGAGCAGCTTGTTCACGATCCCGATCCGCGGATCGAGCAGCTCCTTGACGATGCCGACGATGACGACGATGGAGATAAAGTGCGGCGCGTACGTCACCATCTGGACCGCCTTGCGGTACGTCCTGCTCCTCAAGTAGTTGAGGCCCAGCGCCAGCAGGATCGGGAAAGGGAATCCCGCGAGCAGATTGTAGAAGCTGAGCAGCAGCGTGTTGCCCAGAATCCGGGTGAAGTCGTACGAATGAATGAATCGTTCGAAGTGATCGAGTCCGACCCATGCGCTCCCCCAGATTCCCTTGGTGACGATGAAGTTTTTGAACGCGATCTGGGCGCCGTACATCGGCACGTACTTGAAAATGATCAGGTACGCGAAGGGCAGCGCCATGAGCACGTACAACTGCCACGCCCGGATAATCTTTTTTGGAGACGGCCGATCTGGGTGCGACGCGCGCTCTGGTTGCCGGACGCTTGACATCGGGTACGCTCACTTCCTCTCACCTCCCTTGCCTAAACTTAGAGTCCGTAGCCCTTGATCGGGTTCGCCGGGCACGATCGTCTTGGATCGTCCGGGCTGCTCTGCGGCTTAGGGCAAGCTTAGGCGCCGGTGGCCGGGGAAGTAAATTGCGTTGTGGCCGGATGATCGCCATTCGTTCAGAATCGGGCATTGATGTTTGCGTTTTCAGTGTGCAATTGATCAGAAATCGCACTTCATTTCCCATTTTTGGGGCGAATATGAGTAAAAAAGAGCCCTTCCCCAGCTTCGCCGCGACGAAAGCAAAGAGCCGCCGGCGCAAGCCTGGCGGCTCGGGGAACCCCCGTCTATGCGACTGTCAAGCCTCGCCCACCGCTCCCGGATGTCCGGCGGAGGACGGATATGCCGTCTCGTTGCGTGCCAGCTCGCGGAACACGGTCGCGCTCAGCCCCGTCCCTCGCTTGAACGCCCGGCAGAACGTGCTGGACGAATGGTAGCCCACCTGCTCTGCGATCTCGCGGATCGTCAGCGACGTCGAGGCCAGCTTGCTCTTCGCCTCGTCCATGCGCATATTTTCCAGATACTCCGAGAAGTTGATGCCCGTCTGTTCCTTAAAAAATTGGGACATGTAGCCCTTCGAGACATTCATATTGTCGGCAACGGCGTCGAGCGTCAGGTTGGCGTCGTCGTAATGCCGCTGCAGGTGTGCCAGGATGTCGTCAAGCAGCCGGTGATTGCGGCTCTTCTTGCGCCGGTCGAGATCGCGGGCGGTCGCCAGGAACATCTCCGAGGCGCTGCGGTAGGACAGCTTCGGATTGTCGACGGCGCTCGGATGCTGCAGGAGCTGCGGGATATCGATCGCTTGGTCGAGCGCGAGCTGCTCCTGCAGCTTGGCCAGACAGCTTACGATCTCATAATAGAAGAGCTGCTGCAGCGCCAGAGGCAGATGCCGGTCGCTAAAATTCTCCTTGTACAGCTGGCGGAGCACGGCCTCGACTTCCTCGGGCTCGCCCGCCTTGGCATAATTGATCAGGCGGTTCTCCAGCTCCTGCGGGAAGAAGAAGCGGGCGTTCGTATGCGGCAGATCGGCAAACCAGATGGTCTCGTTCTTGCCCTCGTAGCCGATCGAGGACAAGCATTGTCTCGCCTCCTCGTAGGAGCCGGATACCTCAAGCAAGGTCGACCGGAAGCCCCCGATGGCGAAGTAAAGCTGCAATCCCTCTCGCCCGCCCGTCTCCGCCTCGATCGCGGCCACGCTCCGGTCGATCATATGCCTGAACGAAGCTTCGTCGCCCAGCTCGTCCACGAACAGCAAAGCGATCTTGTCCTCCGCGATATGATGGGCGTAACGGTCGTCCCCGAGACCTCTGCGGATCGCCTCCGTCACCCATACGCGATTGACGTCCAGCGCGTTCAGCTCCGCCTCCGTATTGCTCTGTCCCGCGCGGCTGAAGTGCACGATCCCGATCGCATAGCCTTGGCCGTACAAGCCGATCCGCTGATGCGCGAGCAGCGAATTGATCTCGTTCATCGACAGGAAGTCGCCCTTGAGCAGCCGCTGGAAAAACGTATCCCAGACGAGCGGAACCTGCTTGTCGATCTCCTCCCGCAGCTCGGCGTTGTTATCGAGCAGCGAGGACAGCGACTGCTGGATGTAGCCGTACATGTCCTTCGGCTTCCTCGGCGCGCCCGCTGCCTGATGACTCTCCCGAAGCGTAGACATAATGCGCACGAGCGGACGGCCGCTTCGCCTCGCGAACAGATAGGCCAGCACGATGCCGAGCCCGAGGAACACCGCCACGATCGAGAATGTCAGCTTTTTTGATGGAGATGACCTTCCCCAGCACGATATGCGGCGGCTGGGCTACGACATAGGACCATTTGTTGTACGAGGAAGTCGTATAGGTCACCATGCGTCCGCCCGTTTTATCCGAAGCTTCGATCGTGCCGGACAGGCCGGACAGCGCGACGCTTCCGCCAAGCGCGGGCTCCGAGCCGTCGCCGGAGAGGGAAGCGACCACGTTCCCTTTGTCGTCGACGATCGATGCCCAGCCGCCGTCCGAGATGTCGATGCCGCTCAGCAGCGAGTTCAGTTCGTTGCCGTCCACGAGCACGATCAAAGCGCCCTGGATGCGTCCCGGATAACCGAGCGATTGCACGTAGGTGATCATATCGTACGTCTTATCCTCGTACCGGGCCGGTCCCGTCGGCATGATCTCCCGGTTGCGGTATTTCGAGAGCAAGTCGTCGCGCCAGTTTTTATAATCGATCTCATTATAAGTAAGGACATGATCGTAGAAGTACGGCAGCTCATACGAGGAATTGGACGATAACGCCAGATTGCTGTTTTTGAAAATGAGGAAATAGTCCAGCACGAAATTGTTGGAGGCATTGTAGCTGTACAGGCTCTTCTGCGTGCGCAGAACCTTGTAAGCGTTGGTGCTGCTGAACGGATCGGAGACCCGCTGGAAGCTGTTGACGCCGGGATCGTTGAGCAGCTGCAGGGAGATCGTGTTGATCTCGGAGAAACGGCTGTCGAGCGTATTCTTCACCTGGTCGAGAATCTGCATGTTGTTGCGGACGACTTCTTCCTTCACCACATGATACGTCTTGTTATAGAACAGCCATCCCAGCGTCAGCGCCAAGAGCATAAACAGGAAATAAGGAAGCATCATTCGGAGAAATAAAGGCTGCTGGCCCAGTCGATTGCTCAAGCGCATGACTCACGTTCCTCCGTTCGTCCCAGGTGTGTTGTTAGCTATTATAACATCTATCCGAAAATTCTTAACATGAAATTAACAGTGCGGAGCTTGCGCAGCCCCGGTTTCCGACAGCAATAGAAGTATAGCGCTTTCAAGAAAGCAAATTTAATCATAACATACGAAGTCAAGAAAGTGGGAAAGCCGCGCTCGAACGCAAACGACCCGCAAACGGCGCTTCTCGCATAGCGCGTCTTGTGGGTGGCGGGTCAGACGGGTTAGGCGGGTTAGACGGGTTAGACGGGTTAGACGGGTTAGACGGGTTAGACGGGTCAAGCGGGTCGGGCGTCGCAGCCTCTCACTGCTTCATCGTCTGCCGGTAACGTTGAAGGACCGCGAAAGCGGCGGCGATCAGGATCATTCCCATCGCGGCCGGCGCGGCGTGTCCCAGCGAGACATAGATTTGTCCGCCGACGATCGGGCCGATCATCCGGGCCAGCGCCTGGATCGACTGGCTGCCGCCTTGAATCCGTCCTTGCTCGCTCGCATCGACGGACTTGGACAGCATCCCGTTAAACGAAGGCCCGAAGATCGAGTCGCCAAAACCGAAAACGAACATGCCGGCGATCAGAAGGGGGTAAAACGAAAGCAGCGCCGAGGCTGCGATCAGCGCGTAGCCCGCCAGCTCCGCCGCCATCCCGAGGCCGGCGATCCGTTTATCGCTTAGCTTCTTCAGGAGCTTGGGCATAATCAAGCTTTGCGAGACGATATCCTGAACGCCCATGATCGAGAACATCAGTCCGATCAGCGCCGGCTTCCATGCGAACGTATCTATGGAAAATTGCGAAAATATGGCCTGCAGCGAACCGTTGGGAACCCAGAGCAAGAACGCCGCGACAAGCAGCCTGTTCAAATTCGGGGCGGAAAGGATGCCGGCAAGCTGCGCAAAAGGATTAAATCTGATGAGGGCGATCCTCTTCAGTCTGTGCGGTTCGGCAAGGCTCTCCGGCATAAAGCGCCATCCGAAGGCCGCATTCAGCAGCGTGACGGCGGCTCCGAAATACAGCGGCGCCGCATAGCCGAACTTGGCGAGCAGGCCTCCCAGCGTCGGGCCGATGACGGTGCCTGCGCCGACGACCGCGCTCGCCCAGCCGAAGTATTTGGTCCGCTGCTCGTGCGGGACGATATCCGCGAAATAAGCGAAAATGGTGCCGATGCTCCCACCCGTTATCCCTTCGACGATACGGCCGGCGAACAGCACCCACAGCGCGCCCCCGATGCCGAAGACGAAGTACCCGGCGGCGGAGCCGAGCAGGCAGAGCAGCAGCAGGGGACGCCTGCCGTATCTGTCGCTCAATGCGCCCAGCACCGGGGCCGCAAAAAATACGCAGGCGGCGTAAACGGCGGTCAGCAGCGTCACCGCCGTCGCTTGCGCGCCCGGATCGCCAATATACGGCTTCACCAGGAACGGAACGACGGGCGCGACGATGCTGAAGCCCACGCCGCACAAAAATACGGACGTCAGGCCGAATAGCAGCGCCTTCCGATCTATGGTCGACATTGTATTGTTGCTCCTCACTTCGCGTTTTTGTTTCCTCGGAAACACGTTAATCTTAACGCGATTTTGTTTCCTCGTCAACAAAGATCGAAGAAAAAGGCGCTTGGGGACGTTAAATTTACGCATTATCGTAAGCGAACGGACAGAGCGGCCGTTATTATTGTCCCAACCGCCATTCGCGGTCCGCTCGCGGACTCAGGGGCCGCTATTGCGGATTTGTCGCCCTTGTTTAGCCTTGATCCGGGCCCATAAGGTCCCTCCGGTCCGAAAAGGTCACAAAGGGAACCGATTTTTACAAAATAACGTCTCCTGAGTCCTATCCCTCCGTATGACTGGCATTCAACCGTCTCGGCTTTTGTCAGTTGCACCAACCCGCTGCCTTCGAACGGATCGTCGCCGTAAGCGGCGAACAAAAAAAGACAGCTCTTCTCATCCGAAAAGAGCTGTCTGCGCCTTGTGCCTTGCTTTTTGCGTCCGGCGCGTCAATCGTCCGTTTCAGCGGACCGCTCGACGCCGTGCTTCTTGATCTCTGCTTCCAGGTGGCTGCTATACCGCTCCACGAAGCGCAGCATGCTGTCGTATTGCGCCTCGGTTACCTGCTCGAATACCGCTTTGTCCCGCTCCCGGAACGCGTTGTGCAGTTCCTCGTGGATTCGGCTCACGGCTTCCCCTTGCTCCGTCAGCTTAAAATAAATTTCTTTCTTGTTTTCCGGCCTCTGGTAGCTCTCGATCAGCCCCTTCTCCATGAGCTTCTTCGCGATCTTGCTGATCGCGCTTCTCGTCATGTAAAAGCGCTCCGCCAGCTTCGTCACGTTGGCATCCGCATGCTTGCCGATGTATTCGATGCAGTGCACCTCGGAAGGCTTGTGCCCCTTCAGGGCGATTTCCATCTTCGATTTATTGAGCCACGCCAGCTTGTTGTAAAGCTCCCTGAAGCCTTCGATGACTTGATCTTCCTTGTTCATGGCATGTCCTCCTGCCGGTTGGCGCGATAACCGTAGTATAACATTCCATGAATCCGGACACCGTCCCAATCCGTTTTCGCACGCAGCGTCAGATCGTCGCCAGCCTCGATAACTCGGCAAGGCATCGACGCTCGCCGTTAAAGCCCTTTTATGGCGCCTCGTTCCAGCACGTGACGACCGGCATACCAGTCCACTCGACGCCGGTCATCGTCCTGTAAGCGACTTCCTTCGTCTCGCCCGGCATCAGATCGAAATAGTTGTCTTCGAGCAGCAGCTCATTCTCGATCGTGACTACGCGGGCATAAACGTCCGTACGAATAATGAGGCGGCCGGACGTCGCATCGTGCCGCACGCATTCGACCTCGAGCTTCGCAGGCGGGCAGACCAATTCCTTCGGTAGGACGTCGAAGAAAACCGAGCTGTCGCTTTGATTGCCTTGGAAACCTTGAAAGCTTTGAACGCCTTGAACGCCTTGAACGCCTTGATCGTCTTGATCGTCTTGATTGCTTTGAACGTCTCGAACGTCTCGAACGCCTAGATCGCCCCGGTCACCCCGACCGCCCTCCGAACCGTCTCCCGTCGCATAAGGCTCCCAAACCGCCTGGACAACAGCATCGGCTGCCCCTTCCGTCAATCCCCAATCCCGCTTAACGATCGTATGAATCAGCACGGCCTCGTTCGCCGGAACGACGGCTTCCGTTTCCCATGATTCCCCGTATGCCCCCGCTGTCGTAGCTGCTCGCACCCGGACCACGCCCCGCCGCTCCGTCAGCGTATCGTTCACGACCCATACGCCGAGCGCTCCCCCCGCGGTCCTCCAGCGAGATCATGACCGGCTTGGACGCCCGCTTGGCCCCGTAATAGCCGGCCTTCGGATACCCGTAGTAATCGACCATCGACCAGCCGCTCGCGGGCCAGCAGTCGTTGTACATCCAGAAGAGGACGCCGCTCGAATCGTATTTGCGCCGGCGGTAATGCTCGATTTGCATGCGCTCGAACTCGTACTGCACGTACTCCATCTTCTTGACCTTCTCATGCGGGCCCGCGCTCTCCCCCGAACAGCGCCGCAGCCGTCTTTTCCAGCAGCCGGTAGTGGGTCAGCTCGTCCTGTCCGTTGTACGGATTGTCCTTCGTCCTGAACTCCCAGATGTCCGCCTGCTCGTCCGCCACGTCCGCCATCGTCATCATCTTAAGCAGCGAGGACAGCGGCGGCGAGCCGGGGATCGCCGATTCGCTCAGAAACCGGCCGCGTCCCTCGCGGATGCGTTCGCGGTAGTCGCGCATATCGCCGAGCAGAAAGTCCACCTCGTACCAGGGCGATACATGGCAGTCTCCCGCATCCTGGCTGTTGAACGGACGTCCGTAAATGGGCGAGGTCGGGAAAAACGGACGGGACGGGTCCAGCTCGGCGCATAGCGGCGTCGTTACTTCGGCGCACACCCGCTTGCCCCAATAATCGTCCTCTTCGTTGTTGTTCATCGCCAGCTCGTTGTCCCCGTACCAGATGACGAGGCTCGGATGGTTGCGAAGCTGCTTGATCGTCGAGGCGACTTCCTTTTTCATGGCCGCGATGAACCACGGCTCGTCGTCCGGATATTCGGCGCAGGCCATCATGAAGTCCACCGACACCAGAATGCCCAGCCGATTGCATGTCTGCCAGAATGCCGGCAGCTCGTACGTGCCGCCTCCCCACACGCGCAGCATGTTCATATGGCCGTCGACCAGCAGCTGCAGCAGGTGCGAATAGCGCTCCGCGGTCACGGCGGACGGGAACGGATCGGCCGGTACCCAGTTGCCCCCTTTGGCGAAAATGCGCTCGCCGTTCACGACGATGGTGAAGGAGCTGCCGCGATCGTCGGGGATTTGCTCCACCTCCACGATGCGTATGCCGATCTCGTCGCTCCGGGTATCCAGCGCCTCGCCGCCGCTCGCCGTCAGCGAGACGGAGAAGCGATACAGCGCGGGCTCGCCGTAACCGGCCGGCCACCACAGCTGCGGCTGCTCCACCCGGAGTTCTCCCTTGACGACGGGCTGCGCCGGACTTATCCCGGTGACAAAAGACCACACGGGTTCCCCGCCGGGCGCGGCGAGTCCCAGGCGGAGCACGCTATCCTGCTTCAGACCCGCCGCTTCCACTTCCCAGGCCAGCGCAGCGGCATCTTCATGGATCGCCAGCGTGCGGACCCAACTGTGGGCGATCTCGCCGGCCGGCTTCGCCTCGATATATACGGGCCGCCAGATCCCGTAGCTCACCAGCCGGTGCACCCAGTCCCAGCCGAACGTGCACTGCATCCGGCGCACATACACGCGATCCTGGGAAAACAGCGATACGTATTTGTCCTTGTCTTTATCTTGCAGATAGACCGGGATCGGCGTAAAACGCACCTTCAATCGGTTAATCCCGGGCTGCAGCGCATGCGCGACGGAAAAGGCATGCGGAATAAACATATTGTCAGCCTCGCCGACCGGGCTGTCGTTCAAGTAAACCGCCGCGATCGTATCCAGACCTTCGAAGCAGATCCGCGCCGAAGTTCGGTCCCGGTCGGCCGGCCACTCGAATTCCGTTTCATAAATCCACTCACAATGCTCCACCCATTGGCATTCATTCGCCTGATCCCGCCACATCGGATCCTTGATCAACCCGTGCCTGAGCAGATCCGTATGGACATGCCCCGGCACCGTCCCCTCGAAGGGGCCGACAGGCTGTCCTTCCGGCATGATGCCCGTTACTTTCCAGCTTCCGTTCAAATCGATGCGTTCGTTCATGTGCGGCTCCCTTGCCTGTATTCGGCATGGCGCCGGGCGCATGCGGAACCGTCTTCAGCGATGAAGCTGTTCGCGATACTCCTTCGGCGTCCATCCGGCGTGCTTTTTTGAACACTTTAATGAAGTAAGGCGGATTGTCGTAGCCGAGCAGCTCGGCGATCTCGTGCACCTTCTTGTTGCCTTCGGTCAGCAGCTTCTCGGCCTTCTCCATCTTCAGCCGCAGCACGTAGCCGCTCAGCCCCTCTCCGGTCTCGGACTTATAGAGCCTGGATAAGTAGACGGGATGCAGGCAGACATGATCCGCCACCGCCTGCAGCGAAGTATCCCCAGCCAGATTCTGCTCCACGTATTCCTGCGCCCGTCTGACGAAGTAGGCCGCGGTCTCGCCCTGCTTGCCCTGAATATCGTCCGTCCGCACCAGATCGATGGCGCGCGCCGACCACTCCCGCAGCTGCTCGACATGGCGCAGCTGCGACGGCTGCAGCAGCGCGCCGAACGGCTCGCCGATGACGTCCTCGAGCCGTTTGCCGTTCTTGTGGCAGATCGAGATCAAGGCGCTGCCCAGGGCAAAGACGACTTCCATGATGTGCTCTTGCGACAAAGACCGGTCCAGCCGTCCGATCGATGAAAAAACGGCCTCCAGCTTGTCCGCGAGCATCTCCCAGCGCCCGGCCTCCAGCAGTTGGACGAGCGTCGGCGTATCGTGCAATCCGGTCAGGCCGTCGACCGGCGGCGCCTCGCCGAACGCCTCCGCCGAGATCAGAAACTCGCCCTCCTGCCCGAACCGCTGGCGGATCATGGCAAGCGACGCCTGGTACAGCGCCGGCACATCGCGCGGGAAGGTTCCCCTGCCGCTGATCAGGACGGATACCGTGCCGTGCAGGTAAGCTTTGACGCCGCTCTGAATTTCGCTCGCTTCGCGCTCCAGCATGCGCGGCCGCCGCGGCGGTCCGGACGCGTGCGCCTCCTCCAAGCCTAACGATTTCTTTTCCTTGACCAGAAATACCAGATAGCCGTGCGTATCCTTGCAAAACCAGGCTTCGTAGCCGTCGCGGAAAATTTCCTCGGCAATGTTGCCGATGGCGTATTCCATCAAGCCCAGATCGTGACGGCTATAGGCAAAAAACGCCTCGTCCGGACGCAGCAGCACGAGCCGCACCTCGTCTTCGGCCGCAAACGCAAGCTCCAGCGATTCGAGCCGCTGCGCCAGCGCAGACGGAGACATGGCGCCGCCTGTCAGCAGCTCGCCCAGCAGTCCGTCCCTCAGCTTGGGGAAGCTCTCTCTTAGCGCGGTCAACGCCCGCTGTCGGGAGCTGATCTCCTCCCATTCCCCCGTGGATCAATTCCGTCGCCTTGCGCAGGCTCGCGACGATCTCCTCGTCCTCCGCCGGCTTCAGAATATAATCGACGGTATCGAACTGCAGCGCCTGCCGGGCGTATTCGAAGTCGGCGTAGCCGCTCATCACGATACATTTGATCCGCTTGCGCGCCTGCATGACGCGACGGATCAGCTCCAGCCCGGACAGGCCCGGCATCCGGATGTCCGTCACGAGGATGTCGACCGGATACGTGTCCAGCACCTCGAGCGCAGCCGGCCCCGAATAGGCTGTATGAACCTGACTGATTCCGAGCGATTCCCAAGGGATGGACTTGACCAGACTGTCTACCAAATGCGCGTGATCGTCGACCAGCAGAACCTGGAACATGCCCGCTTCACTCCTCTACGCTGTCATGCCAATGCAGAATGGTCGTCAGCCCGCCGGCCGCGGAGGCTTCGAACCGCAAGCCCGACCGGTCGCCGAACTGGTAACCGAGCCGCTGATGCACGTTCCACAAGCCGCAGCCGATCTCGTCCGTGAGCGGCAGGTTGATCTTGCGGGACAGCGCGCTTCGCGCTTCCTCCGTCAGCCCAGTTCCGTCGTCCTCGACGACAATCGTGTTCTCCCCGTCCGCCGAGCTCCCCCCGGATGACGATCCTTCCCGCCGTCTCGCACGGCTCAATGCCGTGCACGATCGCGTTCTCGACGACCGGCTGGATGAGCAGCCGCGGGATCTGCTTGTCCAGCAGCGCATCCGGCAGCTCGATCGATACGCTGAGCCGCTTCATCTGAAGCCCTTGAATGCGCAAGTAGTTCTCGACCAGCGCCATCTCTTCCCGCACGGAGACGAGCTGCTGCTCGTTGCGCGTCGTATACCTGTAATATTTGCTCAAGCTGACGGACATGGCGATGATCGCTTCCTTCTCCTCCAGCACGGCCATGCTCTTCATAAAGGCCAGGCAATTGTACAGAAAGTGCGGATTGATCTGCGATTGCAGCTGCTTGAGCGTCGCTTCGCGCGAGCGGAGCTGCTCGGCGTAAACTTTTCCTACGAGCAGGTCGATCTCCTGGGCCATGTCGTTGAACTTGTGGAACAGGAAGGTGAATTCGTTGTCGCCCTTAACCGGGATCCGCGCGGCATAGTTGCCCTTCTTCAGCTGCTGAACGCCGCGGATGAGCGCCTTGATGGGCCTGCGGATGTTCTGGTACAGCACGTAGGAGATGAGCAGGCTCACGACGAGCAGGATGGAGGCAAATAAAATGAAATAACGGCGCGAATCGGTAATGGGCGTGAGAATATCCTGCACCGGCACATAGTCGACCAGGTACCAGCCTAGCTTCTCCGACTGCATGTAGTTGACGAAATACCCCACATCGTCGATCTCGATCGTATCGTAGCCCCGGCTCTGGATCGTCTTGCCGCCCAGTTCGGCCTTCAACCGATCGGCCATGGACGCCGAGCCGACAGGCACAATCGACGCCGTCCTCCCAGGATCGAGCAGGAACGTCCCGCCCCCGCTCTGCGCGCGGTCGTTGTTGTCGAGCAGCTTGACGATATTGTCGGCCGTGAAGCCGACCTCGACGATCAGTCGGGCATTCTCCGCAAGCCCCCCGCTCGCTGATCGGATCGAAGGCATACATGACGAATCGGTCCCGCGCCGCGTCGTACCGCCAATCCGGCAAGGCCCGCTGCGCGATATCTCCCGCATCGTAGTAGACGAGCGACGACTGACCGACCGCCTTGCCGATCTTCGGCGCGTAGATGACGACCGAGTTGGTAAACGCATTCGCAACGCTTTGCAGCATCAGCTTCTGACTGATCGTCTGCACCGTTTTCAGCGCGTTATAGTTCATGTCGTTCTCGTACAGCTCCATGTCCCGGAATTCCTTCACGGTCGGATCGCGCAGCAGCATGTTCGCCATCATCGACAGCTGATTGACGTTGTTGTCCAGCTGCTTGTACAAGTAATTCAGCCGGTCCATCTGGGATTCGCGGATATGCCGCTCCAGCACGGAGACGCTCGTTCGGTTGGAGATCATGTACAGGGTCAGCAGCGGCACCAGCAAAATGAGAATCAAGATGTTTACTTTCGCGAAGCTGTTCATTTTGACCATGGAGGATCGCCTCATCCGCGCTTTTGCATTCTATTATGAGCGGTGCCGGAAAAACGGACAAGAGAGACGGACGATCCCGCCTCCGCTTGCCCGCCCCGTTACTTTTTAAGCACGTTCTTCGCGTACCAGTCGTTCACTTCCTGCGTGATCTTGTCCCCGCCGCCGGACTTCCACTTGGCGACGAACGTATCGAACTCCTCCAGCGGACTCGTGCCGAAAATGATCTTGACGATCGTCTCGTATTCCAGCTTGCCGAGGAAGTCGCCCTGCGTCTTCTGCGTATCGGTCGTCGGACCGACGAAGGCGTTCATCGTGTCGGCGTCCTGCTGCGTTTTCCAAGCCTTCATCGCCTCGATCTGGCCGTCGATGCAGAGCGGATTGTTCTTGCAGGCGTCGAAGCTCTCCTGTTCGCTGTCCGTCCGGCCCGGCTTGCCTTGCGCCATGTAGTCGAGATAGCCGTCGACCTGCTCCCACGGATCGACGAAATAGTTGGGCATGAAGCCGTACTTAGCCACGTGGAAGAAGCTGCCCTGCGCCGCGTAGCCTTGGTCGATCAGGCTGTCGCGCGTCATGTCCCAGATGCCGCTATCTCGGGCGAACTCGTACATCGCCTGGGCGTACTTGAACACGGCGTCGGGATGCTCGTAATTTTTGTTGATCAGAATCGTCGCCCCGACCAGCGGGAACGCGCGCCTGCCGGCTTCGCCGTCCGGACCGGTCGGCACCGGGTACACCTTGTACGTCGCGCCCTTGACGTTCTTCTCCAGGTCGGGCAGCGGGAAATAAGGGAACCAGTTCGGTCCGAACACGACGCCCGCCTTGCCGGAGGTGAACAGGCCCGTCGCCGTGGCGCCGTCCTGCTGCGGCGCGTCCTTGGAAATGTAGCCCTTGGCCATCCAGTCGCGCAGTTCGGCGATCGCGCTCTTCATCTGCGGCTGCACCGGATCGTAGACGAGCGATTGTCCGTCGGCTGCCGGTCTCCAGTTGTTCGGAATGGCGCCGAACGCGCCGAACAGCGCCGTCGTGTCGGCAAAGATGTCGCCCGACAGGTTCTTAAGCTGAAGCGCCAGCCCGACCGTATCCTTCTTGCCGTTGCCGTCCGGGTCCTGGTTCGTGAAGGCGTCCAGCACCTTCTCCAGCTCGTCGATCGTCGTCGGCGCCTTGAGCCCGAGCTTGTCCAGCCAGTCCTGGCGGACGTACATAACCGGCGAGCCGTTCGGGCCGAAGGACGGAATCGGCAGCGCCATGATGCGGCCGTTGCGGGTGACGGAGTAGAACAGGTCCGGATTGGCGTCGTACACGCGCTTGACGTCGTCCGTGGCGTACTGCGCGATCGCGTCCGTCAGATCCATGAACTTGCCCGAATCGATCAGTTGGTTGGTCAGATCGGTGTCGCCCATCGTGTTGATGACGTCGGGCAGCTTCTCGCCCGACGACAGCGACAGCAGCATTTTCGTCTTGAAGCCTTCGTTTTTCGTCGGCGCCGTCCAGAGCACCTTGATGTCCAGCCCCAGATTCGCCTTCACTTTATCGAACAAAATATTTTTTTCCGCGGTCTCGCCGTTGAAGTACTGGATGTCGTCGCTGATCGGAATAACGGTGTTGATCGAGATCGGCGGATCGTATTTGCCGTTCTGGAAAGGCGCGGTCTCCTTCGCTGCCGGCTCGGAAGCGCTTGCGCTTGCCGTCGAGGCGGCGGTGGATGCGGCCGGAGACGCCGTGCTGCCGGCATTGTTGTTCGCATTGCCGGAGCATGCGGCCAGTATCGATACCAGAAGCGCCGGCGCCAGCGTGGCCGCGATCCGTTTGTTGCGTACGTTCATGTGTGGACCTCCCGTGTATTTGATTTTGCAAACTCAGCATATCGGAAAAACTTCGGCGAAAATAGAAAACAAATTCAAGAAAAATAGCAATTCGTCAACATGAACGGGCGGCCGCCGCACAAAGTTGAGAGAGTGCTTTTTTTGTTGAGAGATTGGCGTATCGGGGAAAAAACGTCTCTTTTACAATGAATTTATGCCGCCCGCAGACCGCCGCCCGATGTTCGTCCGAACCGAAATTCCGTTCGAAATTCCGCTACCGTAAATTTTTCCGCGCAGGAGGAACGTCCATTGAATTTGATCAAATCTCTCTTGGATTCCCGGCAGACGTGGCAGCTCCACGCGATGCTCGTGCCCGGAATCGTGCTCGCCGTCGTCTTCCTTTATTTGCCGATGCTCGGCCTGGTCATCGCCTTCCAGGACTTCAAGCCCTGGCTGGGGTTCATTCATTCGCCCTGGGTCGGGCTCGACCACTTCCGCCTGATGCTGTCCAGAGAAGACAGCGTGCAGGTCATCCGCAACACCTTCGCGATCGCCTGCCTCAAGATCGTGTTCGGCCTGCTCGTGCCGTTCGTGTTCGCGCTGCTGCTGAACGAGCTGCGCCATATGTTTTTCAAGCGGCTCGTGCAGACACTCGTCTATTTGCCCCACTTCATGTCATGGGTCATCCTGGGCGGCATTCTGATCAATCTGCTCGGCAACAGCGGCCCCGTCAACCAACTTCTGTCTTCGCTGTTCGGCATCGAGCCCGTGCCGTTTCTGGCGGACGGCGACTGGTTCCGTTTTACCGTCGTGGTCAGCGACATCTGGAAGGAATTCGGCTTCGGCACGATCTTGTTCCTGGCCGCGCTGACGGCGGTCAATCCGTCCTTGTACGAAGCGGCCGAGATGGACGGCGCGGGACGCTGGCAGCAGACGCTGTACGTGACGATCCCCGCCGTGACCCCGATCGTGATCGTACTGGGCACCCTCTCGCTCGGCAGCATTTTGAACGCCGGCTTCGACCAGATTTTTAACCTGTATAACGCGCTCGTCTACGATAAAGGCGACATCATCGATACGTTCGCCTACCGGGTCGGCCTGCTTCAGACGCAGTTCAGCTTCGGCGCGGCCGTCGGCATGTTCAAGGCGCTGATCAGCTTCGTGCTCATCGTGGTCGCGTACCGGATGGCCTTCAAATTCGCCAACTACCGCATATTTTAAACCAAGAGGGGCCGAGCGACGATGTATTATAAATCCAGAAAATATCGCCTTTTCTATATTTGCAACTTTGCCTTTCTGCTTGTCGCCTCCATTGCCTGCGTGCTGCCGCTCATCCATATTCTCGCAGTCTCGTTCAGCGCCAAGGAACCGGCCAACGCGCAGGCGGTCGGCCTGTGGCCGATCGGCTTCAACACCGACGCGTACAAACAGACATTCTCGAATCCGAACTTCCTGAAGTCGATCGTCGTCTCGATCGAGCGGGTGCTGCTCGGCACCGTCATCGGCATGGCCGTCACCGTCCTGACCGCCTACCCGCTGTCCAAGATGAACGCGCGGTTCCGCGGGCGGACGATGTACACCTGGTTTTTCGTGTTCACGATGCTGTTCAACGGCGGCCTCATTCCTACTTATATGGTCATTCAGAAAATGCATCTCATGAACTCCATCTGGGCGCTCGTGCTGCCCGGCGCGGTATCGGCGTGGAACATGGTGCTGCTGCTTAACTTCTTCAAGACGGTGCCTCGGGAGCTGGAGGAAGCGGCGCTCATCGACGGGGCCAACCACATCAAGACGCTGTGGTACATTTATTTACCGGTCTCGATGCCCTCGCTGGCGACGCTCTCGCTCTTCACGATGGTCGCCCACTGGAACTCGTGGTTCGACGGCATGATCTACCTCACCGACGCGCAAAAATGGCCGCTCAGCACGCTGTTGCAGACAATCGTCGTCACCGAGGACTTCAGCAAGATCAACATGCGGCCCGAGGACGTCAAGCTCATCTCCAACGAAACCGTCAAAGCCTCGCAAATCTTCATCGGCGCGATCCCGATCCTGCTGGTCTACCCGTTCCTGCAAAAGTACTTCGTGAAGGGGATGGTGCTTGGGGCGGTGAAGGAGTGAGGGCGATGCACGGACAGGTCGGGGCGGGATAGTGCCCGAATGCGCTTATCGCAGGCGATGCGCGGGCAGGACGGGGCGCGTTAGTGCCCGAATGCGCTTATCGCAGGCGATGCACGGGCTAATCGGGGCGAGATAGCGCCCGAATGCGCTTATCGCAGGCGATGCACGGGCAGATCGGGGCGCGTTAGTGCCCGAATGCGCTTATCGCAGGCGATGCGCGGGCAGATCGGGGCGCGTTAGTGCCCGAATGCGCTTATCGCAGGCGATGCACGGGCTAATCGGGGCGAGATAGCGCCCGAATGCGCTTATCGCAGGCGATGCATGGGCAAGTCGGGGCGAGATAGCGCCCAAATGCGCTTATCGCAGGCACTGTACGGGCAAATCGGGGCGGGATAGTGCCCGAATGCGCTTATCGCAGGCGATGCGCGGGCAGATCGGGGTGCGTTAGTGCCCGAATGCGCTTATCGCAGGCGATGCGCGGGCAGATCGGGGCGCGTTAGTGCCCGAATGCGCTTATCGCAGGCGATGCACGGGCTAATCGGGGCGAGATAGCGCCAGAATGCGCTTATCGCAGGCGATGCGCCGGCAGGTCGGGGCGCGATAGTGCCCCAATGCGCTTATCGCAGGCGATGCGCGGACAGGTCGGGGTGTGTTAGTGCCCGAATGCGCTTATCGCAGGCGATGCGCGGGCAAATCGGGGCGAGATAGTGCCCCAATGCGCTTATCGCGGGCGATGCGCCGGCAGGTCGGGGCGCGATAGTGCCCGAATGCGCTTATCGCAGGCTCGTTTGTGGTTCTACGTGTGTACTTCCGCCGTCTAGCCCCGCGAGCCCGCCCAAGTATAGATCTATGTTCATACTTTAGGCGTTTAACCTTGCGAGCCCGCCCAAGTGTCGATCTACGTGCATACTTTGGACGTCTAGCCTCGCGAACCCGCCCAAGTATCGAGCTACGTGCATACTTTGGCCATCCACCCCCGCAAACCAACTTGTGTGTCGATCTACGTGCACACTTTGGGCGACTAGCCTGCCGAGCCCACTCAAGTGTCGATCAACGTGCATACTTTGGCCGTCTAGCCCCGCGAACCAGCACAAGTGTCGATCTACGTGCATACTTTGGGTGACTAGCCTCCCAAGTCACAATCAGCCCCCCTGCCTCCCGGCGCGCGTCATCGACGCCTGCCAGAGACAGGGGGCCTTTCCTTTCGCGCCTATCGCGTGCGCCTAAAGCTACTGCGTAATCGTGACCTGGCTCAGCTGCGGATTCCAGCTCAGCGACCCGCCGACCGGATATTCGACCTTGACGTAGTTCGTGCCTGACGGGATCCGCTCGGGCGGCAGCCGGTACGTTCGCTTCGTCCACAAGCCGCCATTGATCGGCGCGTCGGCGTAGTCGGCTCGCACGGGCAGCCAGACCTGGCCGTCCCGCGAAGCGTAGAAGTTAAAATCGCGAATCGCCTCTTGATCGGTGGCGAACAGGCCGACGGCCTGCACCTCGTTCACGTGACTGCGATGGTAGGTGATGTATTCGGCAGTACCCGCGCTAGTGCCGGTTCGCATCGCCCGGCTGGCATCGCCAAGCGCGGTGGCATTGGACGTATCGAACGCAAGTCCGGCGCTGCGGGTGGTGACTTTGCTCCAATCATTCAGATGATCGGTGTCCGCCGTCGGCGTATACCTCACCGATACACGGCTGAGCTGCGGATTCCAGTTCAACGTGCCGCCCGTCGGAAATTCAATCTTGATATAGTTGGTGCCGGCGGGCAGCGAAGCCCAGTTGTAGTCGCGCTTCGTCCACAAATTGCCGTTGATCGGCGTGTCGGCCGTCGTATAGCCGCTCTGCAGCGTCCACGTTCCCGCTCCCCCCGCTCGGCGACGAATAGACCTTGAAGTTGCTGATCGGCTCCGCGGACGTATCGAACAATCCCGTCAACGCCATGCCTTTGGCATTGTCGTACCGGTAGACGACATACTCCGGCGTCGTCCCCGTTCCCGTGCGCGCCAGCCGTCTCGTATCTCCGAGCGCGGAGACGTTTAAGCTGTCGAAAAACAGGCCTGCGCTATGGCTGTCCATTTTCGTATAATCGTTGACTTCGTCCGTCGCCGTGACGGTATTGGAGAGACTCGCGACGTTCGTAATCTCGTACAGGACGACGCCGTGCCGATTCAGCACGGGGGACAACGAGATGGCATTGCCTGCGACCGTGACGGCCGAAGTCGAAGAGGCGGTCAACGCAGCCAGCGTCTGATAGGTGCCGAGCCTGCTGTTCCAATACGTTCTCGCGGCCGCATTCGTCAGCGTCGCCGAAGCCTCGACCGTCTGCGGCGACCATCCGCCGTAGTCGGCCGACGACAGCGTCGAGCCCTTGTCGCTCCACCACTGCGGCCAATAGTTCGCATGGGTGTCGTCCACGGTCCAGCTCCGCACATTGACGGTACTGCCCGCGACGGGCGCGATCTGGTTGATGCCGAGCGTGAACGTCTCTCCGCTCGTCGCCGCCGGATTCGGATTATAATTGTGCAAAAAGATGCGCAGCGTCTTGGTCGCGTCGTTGTAGCCGGCATACCCGTCGATGTAATTGCCGGCGTTCGTCGCGCTGCCGCCGATGGAGAGACCGGCTCTTCGGTCTCCCGCCAGCTTGTGGGCAAGCGAGATGACGTTGGTCGATATGGTGGGTACGCTCGCGCCTCCCCATACGCCGTTCGCATTAAGCGCCCACACCGAAAACCAGTCGATGCCGTTGTCGACGGTCTCTTTGATTTTTTTTAGCCAAGTAAGCGCCTTGATACCCGGTTCCCGTCGACCGCGAATACAAGTCCTTGCCGCCGCTGTCCGTCAGAAACCAGCCTTCGTCCACGCCGACCTGCAGATTCGTCAGACCCTGCGTTATCGCGCGATCGCGCAAGCTTGCGATGACTGTCGGCAGCGAGTTGGCGGTATAATTGCCGGGCGACTGGTCGTAATAGGATGCGGTGATGAAATTAATCTGCGTGCCGGTTGCCCCGGTCTTGTAGTTGGTCCCGGTCGCGCAGTGATCGATCAGGTCGCGGGGATCCCAAAGGCCCGGCGTCACGGCCATCGCATGCGCGCCGACGATCAGATTGCCGGCCCCGACGGCGTCTTGAAGCGCGGCGACCGTATAGTCGTACAGCTTGAAGTAAGCCGTGCGGGAAGCCGCCGCGTTCGGCGAGCCGGTTCCGTCCCAGAACCAATCGGGATTCTCGTACTCCGACAGTACGCCCCACCGCCACGACTTCATCTCCTGCGCGCCGAATTGCGAGACCAGCGAATTCGCCAGCGCCTTGATGTAGTTGTAGTAGACCGTATAGTCGGCCGGCGGCCTCGTGTTGACGTTAAAGCCGCCGATATTCGGCGACGTCGAATACTTGAGCGGCACGTTGCCGGTGACGATGTAGGGTTTCAGCCCCTTGTTCAGCACGTTCTGGATCGCCGCCTTCAAGTCGTCGAATTTGTAATCGGTCATCGTCGACGCGTTGGCCGGATCCACGAACAAGTCCCGGTCGTTGCAGCCCGCGTACCCCGCATAGCAGCCGCCCGTCGCCGCGAACAGACGCACGTATTGAACGAACGGATAGTTGTCGGCAAAATAGCCGTTGGGCTGGCCGGACGCGGCGGAAGTCCAGTCGCTTTTGTAAAACCAGCTGTTTAGCGTGTTAAACGTGTCTAGCAGCGTATCGCTCTGAACCGACGCGTCCACCGTGACTTGGTAAGCCGCATCGGCAGATGCGGGCAGCGATACGGCGCCGACTGCGACCGAGGCGGCGATCAGGCAGCTTAACAAGGCTTTGATCCGGATTTTCATGCACAGCGCTCCTCGTAAAAAAGATGTTAATGAAGCTCCATAACTTGAGTAGGGTTTCGAAAGTCCGGCGGCGGCCAGCTACATTAAAGGAAATTAGTTCCGCTATCGCTTCGCACACCCGCTCGCCGACCCGGCTTAGCGGAAATGAGTTCCGCTATCGCGCCCATCCCCCCCCCCTCGCCGTAGCACATTAAAGGAAATTAGTTCCGCTATCGCTTCGCAGAACCGCTTGCCGACCCATCATAGCGGAAAACAGTTCCGCTATTGCACCGATTGCCCCCGCGCCACAGGTAGTGTCAAGTGGTCTGTGTAGTAAGATTATCCATCGGGAACTGTGCCCGGTATGAAGTTGTTCTGCAAAGGTGCATCGCTCAAGCGAAGGCGCGGGAGGCTTTACTCGTTGCTCCCGTATCTTTCCTTGTACATCTTCTCGAAGACAGCCTTCGTCTCAGGATCACTAAAGCCTCGGATCGCTCTACCGTACCATTGCTCGTTATAATCCGTGGCTTGCAGGTAGATGATCTTCTCTGCCGCTTCAATGTTTGTTAGGCTGTTCATGGGTCGTAGACGTTTGCGCAGTTCTTTGTTGGTTCGTTCAATGGCATTGGTGGTGTAGATGGCCGCCCAAGTGAGCTGTGGATATTTGTAGAAAGTCAGCAGCGTCGGCAACTGCTCTTCCCAACTCTTCACTTCTTTGGGATACTGCTTACTCCACTTCGCCTTAAACCCGTCAAACACGGCCCTTGCGACCTCTCCATCCAACGCCGTGTAGACCAGCTTAAGATCGCCCAAGAATTCGGTTTTGTCGGCAACCCGGATTTTAGGGAACGTGGCACGGACTTTGTGCACGATGCAGTGCTGGACATCGGCTTTCGGATAGATCTCGCGGAATGCTTCTTCGAGCCCTGGCAGACCGTCGAAAGCACCAACCAGCACATCCGTTGCTCCCCGTTGTTTTAAATCCTTTAACACCTCACGCCAGCCGTTTGAGCTCTCGTGACCGCCGACGTAAAAGCCCAGGATCTGCCGGTAACCTTTTTCATCGATGCCCATGGCCAGGTAGACGACCTCGCTGCTTACGGTGTTGCGTCGCAATTTCACGTAGAGGCCATCCAAATCAATCACGGAGTAACGCCTCTCAAGCGGACGCTTCTGCCAAGCCTCGATGTCCTCCATGACGGTCCGTGTGATGTTGCTGACGGTAGTGGGCGAGTACTGCGCGCCGTACATGCTCTCGATAAACTTAGCGACCTCACGCGTGCTCATGCCACCCTTATACATCTGGATGACTGCCTCTTCGAGCCAGCCCCTCGCGGCGCTGATAGGGCTCGAAGAGCTGGGTATGGAACTCACCGTTGCGGTCGCGAGGTACACGAAGATCATCGATCTTGCCATAACAGGTATCGTAGGTGCGTTCATAATAACCGTTACGGAAGTTACGGGTGTTCTCGGACTGTTCGACTTCCATAAAGTTTTTGATTTCTTCACGCAACAGTAGCTCGAGTTTGTCTTTAATCAGTTGCGTTACAGCATTATCCAGTAGATCGTTATACGCATTTTGGGGTACATTAGTCATCGAGTAGGGTCCCTCCTTGGTGGTGTCGCAATCCCGAGGATACCCTACTTTTTTTGCATGCTGCCTAGACGCCAGATGCTGGTACACAGACTAATTTACATCATCGCGCCACACCGCATTAAAGGAAATTAGTTCCGCTATCGCTTCGCACACCCGCTCGCCGACCCGGCTTAGCGGAAAGAAGTTCCGCTATGCCCGGACACATAATCCGGCGGCACAAAATAGCCCGCTTTATTAATGAAGAAATACAGATACCGCGCTTGCGGGCACGGCATCTGTCGATTTCTTATTGCGGCAGGAAAAGCAGTCTCTGAATGATCGCAGCGGACTCGGCGCGGGTCGCGGTCGACTTCGGCTGGAAGCGGCCGTCGCTCATTCCGTCGATGACGCCGGCTTGTCGCATGACCGCGATCGCTTGCACGGCGAAGGACGAGATCGACGCCTGATCGATAAATGAACCGATCTGCGAAGCGGCGCCATCCGTTGACGCAAGCGCCCCCGCCTTCTGCGCCGCCCGGTACGCAAGGACGGCCATCTCCTCCCGCGTGATCGGCGCCGCCGCGTCGAACTTGCCGCCGCTGCGGCCCTGCACGATGCCCAGTGTCTGGGCGCTGGCCGCCGCCGCGTAATACCAGGCACCTTCCTTCACGTCGCTCAGCGTGCTCGCGGCGCTGCCGTCGATCAGACCCAGCCCCTTCATGAGCATCTGCACGAATTCTGCGCGCGTGACCGTTCGATCCGGCTGGAAGCTGCCGTCTCCGCTGCCTTGCACGATCTCCTTCGCCGCCAGCGCGCGGATGTAGGTCTCCGCCCAAGGCGCCGTTTGCAGATCATTAAAGCCGACATCCGCGTAAGCGACGACGAAGCGGCTGAAGTGCCCAGGCCGGAAAGTGACTTGCCCCGTCGCCGGATCGTAACTGGCGTTCGTCACAGCTTGCGGCAACCCGTTTTCCGGCAAGTACCAGACGACGACCTGCTCGGGCCGCGCCCCTTGCGCCAGGCTGTAATCCAGCGATACGGCAATCGCCCCCCGACGGCTGCCAGGAGGTGACGGCGCTGCCGTTCGCAGTCAACGCAAAGTCATACACCGGATTGTCGCCAAGCTTTTCCTTCGTTCCATCCGGCAGCGTCGAGGCGTCGACCCGCTTTAAAGTCAGCATCAGCAGCCCCGAGGACGACGGTTCGCCGAGCAAGCCCGGCGCCTTGTCGAGGGCCATCGTCACGACGCTTGCTCCCGCCTGAATCTTCAGCGTCTTGACGCCGCCGGTACCGGATTCGCCTACCAATGCCCGGATCGGAATCTCGAGGCGAATCTCGGCCGGCGAGGCAACCGCGTCGACCTTGGCATCGATCGTCAGCGTACCTGCGTCAACCTTGGCCGATTCGGCCGCCTGGCGAACGTCCGCCTCGGACAGTTTGAATACGACTGCGCCCTTCTCGTCCGCTCGCGTCACCGCCGTTAATCTGCCGCTGCCGATAGTCACGGAGGTACCGCCCACGCCCGACGTCTGGCCGCCAGATCCCGGACTCGGCGTCGGGTCGGGGCTTGGGCTTGGGCTTGGACTTGGACTTGGACTCGGACTTGGACTCGGGCTCGGGCTCGGATCGCCGCCACCCGGCTCCTCCGCCGAAGCCGTCGTGCCCGCTGCCGCAGCCGACAGTCCGGATTCGCCGCCTGCACCCAGCGCTGACACCTTATAGTAATAAGTCGTGCCGGCCGACAGGCCGGTATCGCCGTAGACGACATTCGCCACAGAGGCGTC
This sequence comes from Cohnella rhizosphaerae, assembly GCF_029525575.1. Lineage (GTDB taxonomy): Bacteria > Bacillota > Bacilli > Paenibacillales > Paenibacillaceae > Cohnella > Cohnella rhizosphaerae. The sequence continues at coordinate 2,219,766 of NZ_JAPDIA010000003.1, read as the reverse complement.
ATTGATCTTCTCGAACGGACCGGTCGAATCGGCGGCCCGGTATACGTTGTACCCGGTTGCTCCGGCCGATGCCGTCCAACTGACGTCAAGCGCCGATGTACCTTTCTGGCCGACCGTCACTCCCGCAGGCACCGGTGGCGCCCCGTATTCGGTCACCTGAATTTCGACTCTGCTGAGCTGCGGATTCCAGAACAAGGTGCCGTTTTCCGGATACGCGATTTTCAAATAAACCGTGCCCTGCGGCAAATCCCCAAGCGTATACTTGCGATTGGTCCACAGCACGCTCGCGATCGGCGAATCGAGCACGGCCGCGTCTTCATACGCCGTCCAGGTCTCTCCGTCAGGCGAAGTCGAAAACGCAAAATCGTAAATCTGCTCCTGATTGGAGGCGAAGAACCCGTTAATCACGGCCTTGGACATGCCCGCGAATTGGTAGACGACGGACTGCTCCGGCTCCTCTCGGGTCTGAGACCGCATGAGCCGGCTCGGGTCTCCGAGCACCCCGCCGTTGCCCGTATCGAATTCCAGCCCGTCGGTGTGCGCGTAAGCGACGCTCCAGTCGTTCAGCTCGTCCACGTGCGTAACCGTTGCCGTGCTCGCGGTCGTCGCGCTTACCGGCGCCGAAGGCGAGGATTCTCCCGCGCTGCCCACGGCTGCGACTTTGTAATAATAAGTCGTGCCCGCGTCAAGACCGGTATCCCGATACACGGTCGCGGTCACCGGAGCCGCGTTGATCTTGACATACGGACCATTGACGCCAGTAGCCCTGTACACCTGGTAGCCGCCGGCGCCCGGCGACGTCGCCCAGCTCAGTTGAACGGCCGCCATGCCGTCCGCGCTCGCGGTGACGTTAACCGGCGCAGGCGGAGCCGTCTGCACGGCCACCCGGCCCAGCTGCGGATTCCAGAAGTTGTTCCCGCCCAGCGGGAACTCGACTTTAAGATAGACGTTCCCTGCCGGAATGTCCGTCAGCGAATACGTGCGGCTCGTCCAGAGCAGGCTCGTAATCGGCGTATCCGCATGCTCGAATGCCGTATGCGCCGTCCAGTCGGCTCCGTCCTTCGACGTATAAAACTTGAAGTCGCTGATCGCTTCGTCGTTCGAGGCGAACAGGCCGGTCACTTGGGCGCTCGTCATCTCGTCGAACCGGTAAACGACGTAATCGGCGTTGCCCGGGTCGGCCGTCGACCGCATGACTCGGCTGCCGTCGCCCAGCAGCGATCCGTTGCCCGTATCGAACTGGAGCCCTTCGCTATGGCTGTCCGCCATCGACCAGTCGTCCAGCTCGTCGACATGCGAGAGGCCGTCGTCGCAGGCGCATGCCGCGTAGACGAGTTCCACCTTGGACAACTGCGGACTGTAGAAAAAGGCCTGCTCCGGCGGGTACTCGATTTTCACGTAATTCGTCCCGGCCGGTACCGTGTCCAAACGATACTCGCGCTTCGTCCACAACCCGTCGTTAATCGCCGTATCCCGGCCGTTCCAGCCGAGCTGCCGGCTCCATGTCGCGCCGTCCGGCGACGTGTACAGCTTAAAGTCGCTGATGCGCTCTCCGTTCGTGGCGAACAGTCCCGTCACCGCCGCGCCGATCATGCCGGGATAATGATAGGTGACCGTCTCGCCGCCTTCCGGACGGAAGGACGAACTGCTGCGCATCACCCGGCTGTCGTCCCCGAGCAGGGCGGCGTTGCCCGTATCGAACGTCAGCCCCGCGCTATGCGTGTCGGACTTGCTCCAGTCGTTCAGATCGTCCGTAACGACGGTCGGCTCGGCCGTGCTTACGGCATTCTCGATCTCGTAGAACACGACGCCGTGATGGCCGAGCGTCGGATGCAGCGTGAGCGAGCCGCCGCTGACCGTCGCCGTCGTCGTCGTGGGCGTCAGCGTGGCCAGATTTTTATAAACTTCCTCTCTGTCGTACCAGTAATCCCGATCCGCCTGGCCGACGAGCGCGTGCGGCACCTCGACGGAATACTTGGACCAGACATTGTAGGAGGCGTCGTTTAGCCCTCGACTCGCCTGGTCTTCCCACCACGTCGGCCAGAAGTTGGCGCGCTGATCGTCGACGACCCACTGCTTCACGGTGACGGTATTGCCCAACAGCGGCGCGATATTGCGGATCGTCACCGCCGGCGCTTCGCCGGAGGTTGCGTTCATATTCGCGTTGTAGTTATAAAGCATGAGACGCACCTTGTTGTCCGCGCCGTCATACCCGCCGATCCCGTCGACCTCGTTGCCCGCGCCGGCCGGCGTTCCGGACACTTGCGCGCTAACCCGTTTGTCGCCGACCATCCGGTAAGCGAGATTGGCGACGTGGGCGCTGACGGAATCGACCCCGCCCCAGATGCCTTCCGTGTTCATGCCCCACATCGAAAAGTAATCCGCGTTCCAATCGTGCAACTGCTTGAACAGCCTGGCGTCCGCGGACGCCTGGAAGCTGTGGCCGACGACGCGCGAATACAGGTCCTTGCCGTCCGGCCCCTGCAGGATTCTCCCCTCGTCGATGCCGAACTTCAAGTTCGTCAGTCCGTTCTCCTGCGCGCGGAGGCGGAGCATGTTGATCGTATCCGCCAGCGTCTTAGAGGACGGCGCCGGCACGCCAGGCCGCTGGTCGTAGAACGAGCCGCTGATAAAATCGATCTGCGTCCCGATCGCGCCCGTCTTGGCGTTGACGCCTTTGGCGACGTGGTCGATGAACTCCAGCGGACTCCAGATGCCAGGGGATACGGCCATCGCATGCGCGCCCACGGTCAGGTTGTCCGCTCCGATCGCAGCCTGCAGCGCGGCCACCGTATAGTCGTACAGTTTAAAATAGGCGCTGCGCGTCCCCGCAGGGTCGACCGCGCCGTCGGTGAACCAATCGCGATTCTCGAACTCCGTCAGCACGCCCCAATCCCACGTTTTCACCTCGTCGATGCCGAACTCTGCCACAAGCGCGTCCGCCAGCGCCTTGATGTAGTCGTAATACACGTTGTAGTCGTCCGGGGGGCTGACGTTCACCCCGAAGCCGCCGATCGCGGGATGGGCGCTGTACTTCATCGGCACGTTGCCCGTGACGATATACGGACGCAGCCCCTGCCGAACGACATTGCCCGCCGCCTCGATCAGCGCGTCGAACTTGTAGTCCGTCAGATTCGACCGGTCCGCAGGATCGACGAACAGATCGCGATTCGTACTGCAGCCTGCATAGCCCTCATAGCAGCCGCCTGTCGCCGTCATCAACTGGACGCGGTCGATGAACGGATACCGCTCCGCGAAAAAGTCGGCCGGCTGGCTCTCCGCCTCCTCCGTCCAATGGTCGTTCAAATCCCACACTGTCAGATCGTAAAACTTGTTCGATATCGTCTGGCCCTGCGCGCCCAGGTCGAACGTGAGCTGCAGCCCTGCCGTCTCCGCGAACGACACCCCCGGCGCCGGTACCCCAACCGCGCCAAGCGCCATCGCCAAAGCGAGTACAGCGCTTACAAATTTTCGTTTCAACATCGCCGTGCTTCCTCTCCCCCATGAAGTTTTTCCCCGCATGAATGCCGACTACGGGCGAATTTCCACCCAAGCATAACGAAATCCGGAGAACGGCGATAGAAAACAAAATCAATAAAAACAGCATTCCGTCAACTTCTTGCCAGGCAGGAAGCCAAAGAGGCAGCCTCGAATCAGCATCCGCTGGAGAAAGTGGAAAAGCCCTCCACGAATGGAGGGCCCTAACACCGTCTATATTTAACCTGTCTCAACCCATCTTCTTCGAAGCCTTCCCCTTCCTGCTCCGCTGCTCCAGCACCTCGTCCAGATACGCCGTAAACTTCGATTCGCCGCTGTAGGAGAGGAACAACCAGTCGAGCGCCCGCGTCATTGCGATGTAGAGCAGCGACACTTCCTTCTCCTCCGACTCCTCGAGCGGAAACGGCATGCTGTCGGCATTCACGACGAAGACCGCTCTAAAATCCAGCTCCTTCGCGCCGTCGATCGTGGAGATCTTGATCGAATCGTGAGCGCGTTCCAGCCGCTTTTTCGCATCCTCGTTTTCCGTCGCCCAGTAATAAGTCATGTCCGCCTCAGTTAGCGCTCTGCGAATCGTATCGACGTAGGAGAACTGGTAGTTATCCTTCACCCGGTACAGAATCGCCATGTCGGCATACGGAATGCTCTTCTCGTCGCGCAAATAAGCGATCCGTTCGCACACCCGCTTGATCTCATCGGTAAAGCGATCGCATCGCGCAATGACCGGCTCCGGCCCCTTGCGGTGCGTGCTGTAGGGCGGGATGATGTCTACGCCGTCGACGGAACCGCTTCTCACCGTATCCTGCAGAGCGGAATGCCGCTGGTAAAAATCCCACGCGAACTGCGCGATCTGCGCCGTGTTGCGGTAATTCATCGAGAGAATACGGGGCCTGCCGCGTAGTGAATGGGTCTGCGCCCGATCCCCCGCCAGCGGGTTCCCCTGCGGCTCCGGGTTCAAGACGAGGCCCAGCAGCTTCAGCCATTCCGGCTCGAAATCCTGCACGTTGTCGATCAGGATCGCGTCGTACGTGGGGAGAATCGCCTCATTCTGATCGAGCTTCCCGATCAGGATCGGTATATCCGTCACCCGCGCATTCAGGACCGCCCTCAACCACTCGTGAAAGCCGTACACCGCGATGTTCGACGCCGCGGCGGCGCCGGCCTTCTGCTCTTCGAGGCGGATGAGATCCAGCAGGTCCTCCGGCTCGTTCATCAGCCGTTCGATCGTCTGCTGGAGCGTTAGCGACCGCGCGGCATCGCGGGAGAGCACGAGAAGCTTCCAGTCCGGGTACTGCTTGGCAAGCTTCCGCGCCCGGTCGGCCAGTTTCGCCGCATTCCCGCTCCCCGCCGCCCCTCGTCTTTTCCGCTGATCGTCGCCCGATTGCCCGGCTCTATTTTCCGCATACGAATCTGTGGACTTGATATAGCGAAGCGAGAGGAGCAGCTGATCCTGGTCATCCGGCGGCTGCCTGAACTCCGCGCTGATCCGCGCCTCGGCGAACAGATGCTGGCGAATCGCCCGAATATCCGCCGTCGTCAGATAATAGCGGCTGCTGCTCCACACCGTGAACATCGCATGTATTTTCTCGATCAGGACATCTGCCGAAAAGGCCGCATCCTCCGGATCCACCTCGTCGCGACAGAGCACGAACGCCGGGGCAATCGCCTCGTAAAGGTCATACTTGATGAAGTCTGCCTGCTTCAATCTCGTAAATACGGTCCCGTTGCCGCACGCAAATTTGAGCTGGCCCCGAAGCTTCCCCCGCGGGCTGGATGAGCCGGTCATCCTGCTTCAGCTGCTCCGAGACAAACCTCGCATTATCTCTCGCCTCGTTGTACGGATTCCGCACGATCTCCACGCGGCCGGCCGCGCCATGCAGCTGCCATTGATCATGCTCGACTTGGAGGAGCGCGGCCGGCGTATAATCCTTCACGTCCAGCACGACCAGTCCGAGATCAGGTCCGATAATGACGAAGTCGAGCCTCCGCCCCTCGATCTCCGGTTCGTAATACACCATATAATCGCTTGGCAGGTATTCTTCCAATGTGCGAAAAAGTAGACGTTCTCCCGCTGCGGCACTCGTCCGAATAACCTCCGGGACCATATAGGCCATCTTTCGTCACACCTTTAACGGATTGATTGCATTTGACACTAGTATATATTTAATTGCGGTATCTAACAGAGAATTATTCGAATTCAATCGTCAGATCGCCGAAGCCAGAGCGCCGACCCGATGCGTTGACTATCGTTGCCCGCCAGAAGCTGCCCGGATATCGTTACTAGAAAGCAACTAATGCGCTGACTGCCGCCGACCGCCGGAAGCTGCCAAAAAATAATTGCTAAAAAGGAAAAGCCTAATCGTGTATAAATCACGATAGTCTAAAATGTTGACTTCTTGGTCCCAGTTTCTTATGGTTTCATCATTAACTTAAACACAACTTAATTATTAAGGCCCCTTATCATCAGTCGCTCGAACATAAATAAAATCATCAGCAATTTGAAGTAGATTTTCAGATTTGGTGGTTGGAATAATTATAATTGCACCCTTAGATTTTAAAAATTCTAAAAAAAATTTGAAATCTCGCTTTATGTCTGAGTAACCAGCCTGAACTTAACCATGGAAAACAAAATATTTGCCTTGAGTGTGCATATCCGATTGCAGCCGATGCGTTCCATCGCTCATTTCCGATATGACTTATTTTTCTTTTTATTCGATTGTCCGTCAATTTAAAAACATCCAAAATTTCTTGATAATTCCCACCATTTTTTTTAATACCTTTTATAATTTGAGCATGAACTGATTTGGCGAAAATATTTTTAGTCTTCATATCATCTTTATAGTTATCATCTCCCAAATACCAGCCAAGTTGTTTGAACAATGTAAACTCTTGCTTCTTGTCATCAGCTAAAACTTCACCGCTAAGTGGTTTATGTCTACCCGCAAGTACATAAGATAAAGCCCACCCACCCGCACAGCATTCTCCAATCAATCCATAGATCATTCCCTTTTTAAAAGTGTAGCTAAAATCATCAAGAGAGTCCCTCATCGATCCATAGTTAAACAATTTAGGATCACAGACGACATTCAAATTCTTAATTGTTAGCTCATTTATTAAAACCAAGTCATTGGATTGTACCATACCGTTTTAAAACTCACCTCTTTGGGTCGCCTTTCTCATGCTGAGCGATGTAGCGTACGCGTCCAATGTCGACGCCAGTATAAGCTAGAATTCATTTACCAAGCTCCTTTGTCTCCGATTCTTCCCTAAACTTTTGAAATAAAGCATAGCGATCGCGAGGTGGATGATATCGATCCCCCAATAGACGACAATCGCATATTTATAGTCCCCGAACAACCAGACGCCTAATAAAGAAACAAGGACAATAAAGATCCCGTGCATGCAGCCCATCAAAAGAAAGAATATCCATTCAGATAAAAAATTTCTGGATTGTATCCGGTAGAACAAGTAATTAAGGAAGAGCGAGCCTGCACCTAAACCTAATAATTTGATCAAGTAGGCTTCGGGGTCATACGACACAATGTATTGTCCCATCAGGTCAACAAGCGAGACGTATTCTAAAAACTCATAAAGCATAACCCCGATTAAAACGATAAATAAAATTAATCTAAATACAACGCGAATGTAAATAATGATAACGCTCCTTTAGTTGAGCGAGATAAATACCTTTTTCAGTAAATACAAGCTTAACATGTGGTAAGATACAAGATCATATAATCGAAGTCGACTCTTCGAATTCTTGATTTAATGCTGCATCCAATGACCCGCATAAATTCTTTCTCCAAGTATCTTTTAACAAACAATTATTTTTCCTTTTTTATTCCTTTCCATTAATATCCAAATGTAATAACACGCCCAAAAAAAAACCAGGAACCACCAAAGCATAACCCCTATTATTTTCCTTAAGAAAGAAAAAGTATAAGAAAATAAAAATTAAAATAGATGGAATTAGTAGAATTAAATACTTTTTGATGTGCACACGATTCCTCATTCTTATTTAATTTAAAAAGCTTAAGAGTACCTGTTGCAAAGTCATCCCGGAGCCCCTAATGTGTTGATACACGCTGTACCTCTGTTCTGTTACCCCAGGTTGACTTACGGCATTGGTCACTCAATCCAGACAAACTGGCTCGAACGATCTAAACCAATATCTTGAATAGCAGTTATCGTTTTCCCAGCTTTATAATCCCAAATTATTAAGTCTCTCCCCTTGGATAAAGATTTCTTACTTTGAATTTGAAAGGCTAAAAAATTGTTGTCTGGTGAAAACTGAGGGTATATGTGCTCCCCTTTATATGTCCATTGTCCCCCAGTTGAAATCTCTTTAACTATCAGCTCGTCTCTAGACGAACTATAGAACATATAGTGACTGTCTGGTGAAAAGCCTGGATATCGTCCAATTCCCAGCTTCCTCAAATCTCCAGTATCTATATTATAAAGAAAGATTTCTATTCCATTACTATAGACAATGGACTCACCCTCATTAATCCAGCTATATCCCGCCAAGAAATTTTTTTCACTCTGAATATTGGGCAGTCGAATAGTGTTCGTCTTTAAAGTAGAAATATCCAGCAGCATTAATTCATTTCCAATCATATAACTTACTGAATTATGGTGGTTTCTCATTGCAAACCCAATTGCACCAGTTGGAATTCCAGATAACCCCTTCTTAGAATTTGCTGTTTTCATATTTAATTGGACAATATTCGCTCGTTCGTCAGAGGCAATCATATTCTCGTTTTCATCAAAATAAATAACATGATTGATTTTTTCATTTCCTATTATTTCTTTGTTTTTGCTTAATGGATTAAAAAGTAGAACGCCGTTTCCATTATTAACTTTGAATGTGGGGTTAGAAACTATAATTTTGCCGTTTAAACGACTAAATTCATATTTATCTTGAGATTTTGAATAAATCAAATATATGACCATCGCGCAAAATAATAAGAACAATAAAAGCATTATATATAGTTTTTTTGCACGCAAAGTTAGAATCCCTCTTTCGTAATTAATTATAAAATGAAGCGTGTGGATTGTTACTTTTCCAGTACATAGCAAAGCGCTACTTAAAACCATTGAGACCGCATACACAATTTTTCGACGGCATCCACCCGCTCTTCTTCTATTATACATGAACGTTTTACCATCTCAGGAGGGTTTTGGCGAGTCGTGCCGAATTGTGTATTCATCTCAACCTTCAGGGGGTCATCGTTCATGGGTCTTTTCAGCGGATTGTTCAACAACTACTCGGAAGTATCGATACAGGAGCTGCAGGAGAAATACGGTGCTTATCTAACGCCGAACGAGACGATTCAGACCGGCTTCAAGCTGGTTCGGGACGCCTTCGTGTTCACGGAAGAACGGCTGATTCTGATCGATCATCAAGGCGTGACCGGCAGCAAAACAAGAGTTGTATCGATTCATCTGGACGCGATCTATGAAGTGACGATGGAGACGGCGGGTACCGGGTTCGACGATAGCGAAGTTACGATCCACTACATCACTTCCCCTTATCACAAGAGCAACAATATTTCAGTCGCTTCGTACAAATTTGAATTCGGTAAAAAATTTAACGCGAAGCCGATCTACACGACCTTGATGTCCATCGCCCTTGCCAATAACAAACGGTTGAATGGGTGAATGACAATGCAGATCGTCACACGGCTTAGCGTGACGCTTCTCGTGCTGGCAGCGATGCTGTCCGCGGCCGGCTGCGGATTGAAGGATGGGCTGCCCGGATCGCTTAGGGGAGCGTGTCTTGGAGAAATCGAATGGGCCGACTTCCTCATGCTGAACGATGTGACGTACACGGCCAATTCCGAAGGAACAAAGGAAGTCTCGCCCGCCAAGCAAGGAGAGAAAGTCGGCGAAGTCTCCTATATGCTGAACGATCATGCCTGCACGGACCATCAGTCGAAGAACGGCGATGCCGCCTTTCTGCCGATCGGCACGGCGATCTATGCGATGGACGGCTATAAACCGTCGTACCGGGTCATGGCGGGCGGCATAGTGTATGAGGCTCATGCCAATCCGAATGCGAAGACGCTCGGCGACCTGTGGGATATCGACGGAAAAATCGCCAAGGTCAGCCTCGAGAGCGGCATCGACGGCAGCCCGATCGGCGACTTCGCGCCGGAAGCGTCGGCCGTCTTCGCCAGGGATCTGCCGCAGCTGAAGCTGGTCGGCTTTGATGCGATCTACAAAGACAACAAGCCCGAATACGGCATTTTCCTGCGGGTGCACCTGCAGGACGGCACTTCCTTCCGAATGGTCTTCTACGAGAACGCGAACGCCTTCACGGCCGGCGCCTATGGCACCGAAGCGATGAAGTCGGTCATCGTCGGCGAGCGAACGCGCATTAAGAAGGCGGCCGGGTTGATTTAGCACGACAAAAAAACAGGACCAAGCTGAGAAACGTCTCAGTCTCGGTCCTGTTTCATTTCTATAGCGGCCGCGCCTGATGGCGAGCTACTCCCTTTTTTATACGACCGTCTCAATAAATCTTTGCAGCATGGCCGCGACTTCCGCGCGCGTTGCCGTTTCCTTCGGCGCGAAGGCGTTGTCGCTCCGTCCGGTGATAATGCCGGCTTGCTGCGTATACAGCGCCGCTTGGCGTGCCCAAGCATCGATCGCGGATGCGTCGGAATAGCTTAGCGTCTTGCCTGCAGCCACGCTTGTGTCAACCTTGATGAACTGCGCGAAGCGGTAGAGCATCGCGGCCAGCTCCTGGCGCGTCACCTGACGATCCGGTTCGAACCGCGTACCGCCCACGCCTTGGATGATGCCGCTGCCAGCAGCCCAGTCCAGATAAGCGCCGTACCAGCTGTCGTAATCTACGTCCGTAAAGACGTGCTTGGCACCCGCGCTCAGTGGGCCGTAGCTTCTCTCGTACAAGCGGCCGATGACGGTCGCCAGCATGGCGCGCGTCATGCCCGTGTCCGGCGAGAAAATCCGTTCATTCGTGCCGACGAAGATCTCGCGCTCCGTGACGAAGTCGATGTAGGACTTGCCCCAATGGCTCGCGATGTCCGTGAACGCTTGGGGGTTCGCCTGGAACTGGACCGTCTTGCCGCTTGGCGCGATATACTTCATCGTGCCCGTGGCGTCGGCGGCGAAGCCGATGAATACCTTGCTGCCGCCTTCTTCTTCGTAGTATGGCAGTCCGGCCGCTTGAATCTTTGCGAACTCGGCCTTGATCGTATGCGACTCCGTGACATGGGAGAACGTGTAGCTGCCGACGGCGCCTACGCTCTTCCCGTCAACCGTCACATCCGCGATCGCATAGCCTTCGTCAGGCTTGATCGTGAAGGTCTGGCTGCCGCCCTGCGTCACGGTGATGTTGCCCGCAGGACTCATGCTGCCGCCGACGCCTGCCGCCGCGGTAAGCATGTAGCTCGCGATCGGCGCGCCGATCGGACCGCCAGCAGGCGGCGCGTCGACCGTTCCGTATGCAATGGCATACGTGGAAAAATTCTGTGACCAGATGACGATTTGATTGCCTTCAGCGTCCAGCATATAGCCCTCTGTCGATGGCGTGGCCGCTGCATAAGGCAGCAACGTCAATTGCTGAGCTGCGCCGTCATGGTAACGGTAAATCACGATATTGTTTTTGCCCGTCAGATCGTAAGGCACGATAATCTTCAGCAAACTTCCCACCGTAGACAGCGTGCTCCGTGTCGTCTGATTGGACGTATCGACGCGCGTCTTGGTCAACGTCATGTCCAGGTACAGATCGAGCGTTTGACCGGCCGCCAGATTTTGCAACTGCAGAGCGCCTGGAGCAACGGCAGCGTCCAGCTTCTCCACGCCTAGCGTAATCTTTACCGACCCGCCATCCGCGACCAACTGTCGATCCTCGGACGTATATACGTGTTGCGTATCCGCGAACAGATCGTTGAGACCGTCGACGACAACGCTTGGCGTGTCGCCTTTGATTTCCAGCGCGCTGTTCTTGTTGCCTCTCGGCAGCACGATGAACCGTGGGCTGAAGTCGTAGTCCTGATCCTTCACCGTCACGGTGACCGTGATGATCTGATCGTCCTTGGTGACGACCAGGTTGTAAGTTCCGTTCGGCACGCCAGTCACTTTGAAGCGTCCGCTCGCATTCGTCGTCGCGGTCGAACCGATCTGGACGTTGCCCATCATCACCTTGACGTTCGCACCGGCGCTGAAGTTCGCATCCGGCGTGTCGTCTACCACCGTGCCGAGGACGCTGTAGGTGCCGTTAATGGTGAAAAAAATCGTCTTCTCTTCGCCTGCCGGTACGCTGCCGCTGGCCTTCACGCGAACCTTGACCGTGTGTTCGCCGCTCAGAGCCGGCGGGTTCGCCGGATTGTAGGCGACCCAGTTGCCGTCGTCGATCGCGTACTCCATCGTCGCATCTGCGCCGACAATCGTATTTAAGGTGTCGTTCGCCGATACGTTTGGCATTGCCGGCGCATTCGGCGTGAAATGCAGCGTCGCCGCTGTACCAGCTAGCGCTGTAGCGGTGGCGGACATGCGCACTTTTACCGTATGCGTGCCGGACAGGTCCGGTGCGTTCGTGCCGTTGTACGTTGCAAAGTCGCCGTTATCGACCGCGTACTCCATGCCGAGGGCAAGTCCGGCAATGGTGTTGGCTGTATCGTTGGCCGTAACGGTCGGCGCAGCTGGGCGAGAGGGAATGCCCAGCGTCTGCGGTGCCGAGTTCGTCGTCGACGTGCCGTTGCCGACCTTCACGATCGACAGCGAGGTGCCGAGCCAGCCAGCTTCGATCGCGAGCTTGCCGCTGCCGTCGGCCGTCTTGCTCACGCCGCCGATGAGATAGTCCGCTCCTGCCGTCAGGCCGGTTAGCATCTCGTCGCTGTAGCTGATTAATGCCGTCGGCGTTGTTTCCGGCGAGGCCGTGAATGCACCTACCGTCACCGACGTCGCTTCCGACGCAAATGCCGTTGACGTTGCAGCCGTGCGCACATAGTAGGTGTCCGGTGCAAGACCCGTCACTGTCGTACCGATAATTGGCGTCCACGAACCTGCCGCGCCTTTTTTGTACTCCAGCGTGCTGGTTACGCCGGTGAGCGTGCCGTCGCCGCCGGCCGATGTCTCGTCCGTCTTGCCCACGCCGGTCGGCGCTGTCGGACGCGCTGGCACATCCAGCGTCTGCGGTGCCGAGTTCGTCGTCGACGTGCCGTTGCCGACCTTGATGATCGACAGCGATGTGCCGAGCCAGCCGGCTTCGATCGCGAGCTTGCCGCTGCCGTCGGCCGTCTTGGTCACGCCGCCGATGAGATAGTCCGCTCCTGCCGTCAGGCCGGTCAGCATCTCGTCGCTGTAGCTGATCGCCGCATTCGGCGTCGTCTCCGGCGCTGCCGTGAACGCCCCTACCGTCACCGACGTCGCTTCCGACGCAAACATCGTTGCCGTTGCCGCCGTCCGCACATAGTAGGTGTCCGGCTCAAGGCCCGTCACCGTCACGCCAGTGATCGGCGTCCACGTACCTGCCGCGCCTTTTTTGTACTCCAGCGTGCTGGTTACGCCGGTGAGCGTGCCGTCGCCGCCGGCCGATGTCTCGTCCGTCTTGCCCACGCCGGTCGGCGCTGTCGGACGCGAAGGCACAACCAGCGTCTGCGGCGCCGAGTTCGTCGTCGACGTGCCGTTGCCGACCTTCACGATCGACAGCGATGTGCCGAGCCAGCCGGCTTCGATCGCGAGCTTGCCGCTGCCGTCGGCCGTCTTGGTCACGCCGCCGATGAGATAGTCCGCTCCTGCCGTCAGGCCGGTCAGCATCTCGTCGCTGTAGCTGATCAATGCCGTCGGCGTTGTTTCCGGCGCTGCCGTGAACGCCCCCACCGTCACCGACGTCGCCTCCGACGCAAACGTCGTTGCCGTCGCCTCCGTGCGCACATAGTAGGTGTCCGGTGCAAGCCCCGTCACCGTCACGCCAGTGATCGGCGTCCACGAACCTGCCGCGCCTTTCTTGTACTCCAGCGTGCTGGTTACGCCGGTGAGCGTGCCGTCGCCGCCGGCCGATGTCTCGTCCGTCTTGCCCACGCCTGTCGGCGCGGTCGGACGCGAAGGCACAACCAGCGTCTGCGGTGCCGAGTCCGTCGTCGACGTGCCGTTGCCGACCTTGATGATCGACAGCGATGTGCCGAGCCAGCCGGCTTCGATCGCGAGCTTGCCGCTGCCGTCGGCCGTCTTGGTCACGCCGCCGATGAGATAGTCCGCTCCTGCCGTCAGGCCCGTCAGCATCTCGTCGCTGTAGCTGATTAATGCCGTCGGCGTTGTTTCCAGCGAGGCCGTGAATGCACCTACCGTCACCGACGTCGCTTCCGACGCAAACGCCGTTGACGTTGCAGCCGTGCGCACATAGTAGGTGTCCGGTGCAAGATCCGTCACTGTCGTACCGATAATTGGCGTCCACGAACCTGCCGCGCCTTTTTTGTACTCCAGCGTGCTGGTTACGCCAGTGAGCGTGCCATCGCCGCCGGCCGATGTCTCGTCCGTCTTGCCCACGCCCGTCGGCGCGGCCGGACGCGATGGCACAACCAGCGTCTGCGGCGCCGAGTTCGTCGTCGACGTGCCGTTTCCGACCTTAATGATGGAGAGCGATTTATTGAACCACCCGTTTTCAATCGTGATCTCCCCCGCTGCCGTTAGCTGTCTTGCTCGCGCCGTCCACCGTGTAAGCAGCTCCGGCCACGAGGCCCTTTAAGCGCTCGTTCGCGTAGTCGATCGTCGCCGTCGGCACCGCTTCCGGCGTCGTTCCCGACCTCGGTACCTGGAACACGACCGGCAAACCCTGCAAGTAAGTCAGCGCCACGACGCCCGAAGCCTGGTTCTTCCCGCCGACGATCACAATCCTGCCGTTTTTGTCGACAGCCATCCCATACGCGTCATAGGTGTTCATCACCTCGTTGAGCAAAGCAATATCGCTTCGGCCGTCGATGAGCGTGCCATTGCTTTCAAGCGTCACGACTCTATTCGTTATGATTCCATATGCGTCCATCTCGGATTGAAGAAAATAAGCTGCGCCATCGGCGCCAATCGCGACGGAGCTTCCGGGATGCAGGTTGTTGGATATCGTTGGCGCATACACGACGTAGCTGCCCTCTCCGCTTTGAACGTTGCCGGTAATAACCTGCTTGCTTCCCCAAGTTACGCCGTCGAATTCCTTAAGATTAACAGAGCTTTGCACATGATCGATATCGGTGTAATCAATATCCGTATAATAGACCTTTAATCTTCCGTTGCGGGAATCGATAGCCGCACCCGATATCGATAATTCGCCATCATGTTCAAACGGTGTCGTCTTCGCGCTGAAGACTCCGTTTTCGTACACGGAGAACTCCCCGCTCGAATAAATTAAATAAAGCTTGCCCGCTGCCGGAGAAAGGACGTAAACGGGCGCATACACGTCGGTCGGGTTTGCGTAGTACTCGATGTTGCTTGTCTGCCACGAACCGCTAATGTTCGTAGTCAAAATCGCCGAGTAGTAGCCGTTGGCCGTGTACAGCGCATTGTTGTATTTTTTGGCTACAATATACACCTTGTTGTTGGCGTCCACTTCAATCTTGACTTCGTCGAAGAAGTCCCTATCCATTGAATTGCCGCTGTAGCTTTGCCCCGTTATCAAACGTTCCGGATGCCATATCGATCCATCATAGTAGGCGTAATCCAGATAGTCTACGCCTGCGGAGCTGCGGGTCATGAACCCGACATGTAAATGCCCGCTTCCGTCGACAGCAAAGGAACCGCGGTTGACAAGGGAATACGGATTGGATGCCGGCGGCGTATACGTCGTGAACTTGGTCCAAGACGATCCGTCGAATTTATAAAACACGAATCTATTGGCGCTATCCGTCACCATCGTGTACAAATTGCCTGCAGCGTCCCGGTTGATATCGAGGAAAATGGGGTTGCCATTCTTTAAGTCACCGGTTTGAAGGTCGGAATCCACTACTCCGGTATCCGGATCCGTTGCAGTTGGAACCCCCGCCGCCCGATGGATCGTAACGGCATAGTAGAGGGAATTATCGCTGCCGCTGCTGTCGATTTGAATATAGGCAGTCGCAGAATCGCCCTCCGGCAGGTTCAAATACGAAATGCTGAAGCCTCCGCTGTTCGTACCCGCATAATCCGGATCATCGTAGAACCAGACCGTGCCGCTGCCCGCGGCAGGTACGATATCGGCCATGTCCAGCTTCGTCACGCTGTTCGCCACGTTGATCGACCAGGTGATCGGATCTGCGGCCGTACCTGAACCGCCTCCGGGAGAGGTATCCGTTTGACCGAGTACGCTTGCCAGCGAAGGACCGTCGCCGACCGGAACCGGATCGGACTCATACGCGCCGATATCGACGTGATCGCCCTGCTTGCGCGTATTGCCATCCAGATCTACGGTGCCGATCACCTGGGTGTCGTGACCCTTGTCGATCGCGGCAGTCGCCGCGCTCGACAGGCGGAAGTCGCCGCCTGCAGCGTCGACGAACGGCGAGCCTGTGTACAGGTTGTTGCCGTCCTGTGTTAAGGTAGTCGAATTCTCATTGTAAAAGGCATCTTCGAAGGTCGCGACCGTCAGGCCGTTAACCTTGTTGCCGATCGCCAGGTTATTATAGAAGTCTACGGAACTGTCTGCATTATCGGCTACATAGCCAACCGGACCGAACGCTTGTCCGTCACCGCTATTGGTTACGCTGTTGCCGGTAAACGTATTGTTTACCACCTTCAGATGAACGCTTAGCAAGCCGCCGAACGCGCCGCCATATGCCTTGCCGCTCGTGTTGCTGATGGTCTTGTTGTTCACGAACAATGAATTTGATATCTTGCTGTCTTCTGCCAAAAGGTGCACGTAAACAGCCGATTGCTTCGTATCTCCTTCAGATTCCAAAGCATGAAGCTCATTGTCCGCAAATACGACCCGGTCCAACAAAATCTCGTTGGGAGAAGAAATCGCGGCAAGAGACGCTATCGAGGTCAAGTATCCCGATGTCATCGCATTATGATCGAACTGTACGTTGCTGATATGAATCGCACTGTAATCGTCTCCGCCAACGGTCAGCACTGAGCCAAAACCATTAAACTCTCCATCTGCATCGTTCAAATCGAAACCGGTAAACCGAATGTCTGAAAGGCTAAACGTCCCCGAGCCCCTTGCCCATAGCCCCAAGTGTCCATTGCCGTTCACCGTAATGGCAGGCTTGCCATTCGAATCCTTAAGTCCGGTCAGCGTGAAGTTCGTCGAGTTGTCTCCGATCGTCATATTATTGCTGGATTCGGTGTCCCACGTCGTGAGGTCCGACAGCAGCGTGATCGTCTGTCCCGCCAACGCCGGATCGAACACGACCTGGCCGTCGGCAACGGCGCCTGCCTGCGCGATCGCCCAGCGCAGCGAGCCTGTGCCGCTGTCGTTGGTGTTGACGACGGTGAAGGTGGTGCTGCCTGAGCCGCCTGCCGGCTTCGCCAGCACGATCTTGGCATTGTCGCCGCCAACCGCGTAAAACTTGCCGTCCTTGAAATACACATCGGTCAGCGTGCTGCCCGCTATGCCAAGCTCCTGTTCGGAGTTGGATATCCAGTTCTCGGCATCGGTCGAATAATAGACTCCGGGATGAACGTTGTTGTCGGCGTCGTAAACCGTTCCGACGACGACAAAGTAACCGTCACCGTAAACCATGCTGCTCAGCTCGGAATATGCAGGATCGATCTCGTGCTCGGTCCACGTCATCGCGCCCCCGGTCAGCGCGTCTGTCGACGACAGCGCCTTGGCCGCTCCCGTGTTCCCGTCTACAGCGATCAATACATATTGGGAGCCGTCGAATGCAATATCTCTAAAGCTATAATAGGAATTCGTGACATAGTCGTCCAAAGAACCCATATGGGTCCAACTAGCGCCGTTCGAATCCGATGTCCAGACGCCGCCTTCATCAAAAGCGAAGAACATGCCATTGACAAAGGCAAGGTTCAAGGCAAAAGCGTCGCTTATTTCCGTCTCATGAGACCAACTGATTCCGTCCGGGGAAGTCAGCACCTGGTCGGCGTCAGTCACAGCTACAAATACGCCGTTGCCGTACTCAAGCCCGACGACTTGGCCGGAAGCGCCCGCAGGCAGATCGTAAGTCGCCCAGCTGACGCCGTCTTCGCTTGAGCCGAGTTTGGAGCCGCCGGCGACGAACCGCCCTTCGCCATATACAATCTTGGAGAAAGTATAATAAGGAGGCAGACCCGTTAGTGGGGCAAGCTGGTTGAAGCCAGCTTCGGAAGTAAACAAGCCGCCGTCGGCGCTTTCATTGCCATTTGAAGGCATCGCTTCGCCAACGGCCACCCATTTGCCGCCACCGCTCGCAACGCCCTTCAAGTCGATCTCGATTCTCTGCCATTGGTTGCCGTCTGCGGTCACGAGCAAGCTGTTCAACGCCGCTGTCACCGCGACGATACTCGTACCGTTAGAGGCGAACGACAAGATCGAAATGTTCGATATCTTGGCCGACGGCGTCCAATTCACGCCGTTGTCCGTGGAAATATCCAGCTTTCCAGCTCTGCCGTAACGATAAAACGCAGATCCTGATTGGCCGACTCCGATCGTGCCGTCGAATGAAGCCGCTCGCGTAAAGCTGACGCCGTCCGTGCTGATATAACCTTCTTGCCAATTATAGTTCGCGTACAACTGGTTATTGTAAATGGAAAATTCAAGGGAACCGTCGCTGAGGATTGCTGTAGCAAATGCAGTGGTCCAACTCGACCCGGTCGTCGAGTAGGCATAGCCGGTAAACAAATTCGTGGATGCAACATATTTTCCTTTAAACTTAACAAAGTCTATTAAATAGAAGGCACTTGAACTGCTTGAACCGCTTTTTACAAATCGGGGAATATTGCCCCATTGGCTCCAAGTCTCCCCGTCCGCAGAGCGCAAAATAATGCCCTGATCCTGACTGTTATTCCCGTTCCAGGTTGCGCCGGCTGCGTAAAACGCCGCATCCTCGGGAACATACCGAACTTTTTGTAACGTACTTCCGGCAACGGCGTGCTCCGTCCAGGACAAACCGTCGGGAGATTCGATCAGTTTGGCAAGAGCTGTTCCAGACGAACGATCAGTGCCTACCGCCACATACTTCCCGCCGCCGTAAGCGACGCTTTTCCAGTCCGATTTGTCAAGAGATCCCGGCAAGACGATACGCGTCCAATTCAATCCGTCTTCGGATCGGACGACGCGTCCTTTTGCGCCCACCGCCACGTAAGCACCGTCGCCGTTGATATTTTCGCCGTAAACGACGCTCGCCAAGCTGCCATCGACATTTGACACACTCGCGGACTCTACGATGAGTCCAGGGCTGCCCGCATGCGCGGATGTCAAATGAAGTTGAGGAACTATCAGACACAACAATAACAAACCAATCAAGTATCTGCGCGCAGCCAAAGTATTCATGATTGTCCTCCTCGGTATTCTAAGCTGAATAGCATAAAAACTTTAACTATAAAGAATATACTGGATCTTGATTAACAAACGCTTAACAGGCGTGATAGCGCATTCAACTCCCCATCTGCTACAATACGGTTGATATCACTTCGCGTACTGACATCGGAGGATGAGCACATGAACTTACGTCCGCTCGGGAAATCGGGCTTGCAGTTGAGTGAGGTCAGCTTCGGCACGTGGGCGATCGGGGGCTCATGGGGGCAGACGAACGACGCGGAGTCGCTCCGCGCCTTGGACAAGGCGATGGACGAGGGCGTCAACTTTTTCGATTCGGCCGATGTGTACGGCGACGGCAAGAGCGAGCGGCTGCTCGCCCGCGCCACGAAGGGCAAGGCAGACAAGATCCACATTGCCACGAAGTTCTGCCGTCAGGGCGACATTCACGATCCGCAGACGTATTCGGAGCAGCGGGTGCGCCAGTGGTGCGAGGACAGCCTGAAGCGGCTGGAGCGCGAGACGATCGATCTGTACCAGATCCACTGCGCGCCGTTCGAGATCCTGAAGCAGGGCGCCGTGTTCGAGGTGCTGGACAAGCTGCAGCAGGAAGGCAAGATCCGCGCTTACGGCGTCAGCGTCGAGACCGTGGAGGAAGGCTTATTCTGTCTGGAACAGTCGGGCGTGCAGGCGCTGCAAATTATATTCAATATCTTCCGGCAAAAGCCGATCGCGGAGCTCCTCCCCCGCGCGGCCGAGCGCGGCGTCGGCCTGCTCGTCCGGCTGCCGCTCGCCAGCGGTCTGTTGACCGGCAAATTTAAGGCGGATGCTTCCTTCGAGGCCGAAGACCATCGCAGCTTCAACCAGAACGGCGAAGCCTTTAACGTAGGCGAGACGTTCGCGGGCCTCCCCTTCGCCAAAGGCGTAGAGCTGGCATCGCAGCTCGGCTGGATCGCGGAGGGCCGCGGCAACATGACGCGCGCCTCGCTTCGCTGGCTGCTGGACTTCAAAGAGATCACCTGCGTGATCCCGGGATTCAAGAACGTCCGTCAGGTCGAGGACAATCTCGGCGTGCTGGCCACGAAGCCGTTTACCGCGGAAGAGCATGAGCGGTTGCGGGCGTTTTATCGGGAGCAGGTCAGCGAACATATTCGGGGCGCTTACTAAAGTTAGCTGGGAGTTGGCACTCGTGCAGCAGCGGATCCGCCGTATGGGGGATCCGCTGCATTTATTTAATGGGGGGTATTGATGTTATTCTTTCCCTCTAACTCTCTTACTCTCTCTTCTAATTGTGCGATTCTTTTATTCATTTTACCGATCACCGGGACGCCAAATACAAGAATTAAAATAAACAAGACCACGGCCATACTCAACACACTTCCCTTTCAGATTCATCGGCAGTGCAGTCACATCATTTCAGATCGTCGTCAGCCTTTAATGAAAAACAGAGCCGAGACGATATACGTTTCAGCTCTGTTTTCGTTCCGTCGCGTCAAGGATGAAGCGCCTGCAAGCGCTTGAGGATGTCGTGTCCCTCCATGGCCTGATGGTGCAGGATAAGGTGATTCATCTGATGGATTACGACGATAAAACGGATCTTGAAGCCATTCTGGGCAACCGTTCGTTACACCTGCCGGCATAGGAGTAGGCAGTATATTGGACGATGTAAAAAAAAGCCTATCCAGACCTCAGTATCTACGACCCTTCTACACCCAACGATTCAACTTATAATCTGAGCGATAAAGAAGGACGTAATATAGATATTATTGTAAAGAACGGCGTTGTTACTGAATTCCAAGTCTTTTACCTTATTCCTTAGTTAATGAAGGCTTCCAGCACAACTCGACCGATGAATTCCCGAATCTGCTGTCGTCTATATAATCGAAGGCATCAATCACAACCAACCAATTTGACGAAGAGGTGTTTGGAAAATGGCATTGACGTCCACATTCACGAGCTTGAACCTGCCTGTCAAAAACGTAGCGCAATCGAAGGCGTTCTTCACCGGAATCGGATTCGCGCTCAACCCGCAATTCCCCGATAATGAGAACTCGGCAGCCATCATCATCGGCGACAACCTGCAGGTCATGCTGATCGCCGATTCATTCTTTACAACGCTCACGGAGCGGGAAATCGTCGATACGAGCAAGTATTCGCAGTTCACGATCGCTTTGGCCTTCGAGAGCCGGTCTAAGGTCGATGAGATCGTGAATACCGCGGTCTCCTTGGGCGGGAAGTTGCACGCAGAACCTGAGGATCATGGGTTTATGTACCATTGGGGCTTCGTGGACTTGGACGGCCATCTGTGGGCGATCAACTGTATGGACAACGAGCCGGCTCAAGCTTAAGACTAATGAAGGGCAATGCCTCATACTTGAGTTCAAATTAAAAGGCGCCAGGAACCTTTCCCCGGCGTCTTCTTTGCAGATATTTGAGGGCTATGCCCCGTCCATGTATTGGACCCCAAGCTCGGATTTTGCCACCACAAGATATCTTTATATACAAGATCGGCACTTAAATAAACGAGAAGATTTTTAGCGTCATCATATATATTTAAATTATATTGAGTAACGCCTGCTCCCTGTTCTTTGTTTAATTGCGTTATCCATTGTTCAAATTGCGGAATTATAGCGTTTACTCCAGCTGCGTTAGAAATGAACGATACGGATGCGAGTTTCCCGCTCAATTCGTAGTCTGCAACTTCAACGGAAGTAGGGAAAACGCCATGCGCAGATATCTCCGCTTCCAGCCGTTTTTTCGAATCATCGCTTGCCAGCTTCACTTCAGGTATTTCTGTGTACTCCGGAATATGACGAATGTCATGAATCGTTTCTTTGTAAAAGCTTTTTCCTTCATCGAGTTTTAACTCCACTGTTATGGAGTCAATGATGTTTTGATTTTCCGTCATCCTTGCCGCATTTCGAACTGCTCTTATTCCTCTAATATCTTCGCTTGTTGCTATGGAGCCATCACTCGCTGTGTGCAAATCAACTTTTAAATTCGAATCATTAAAATCGACGGATAGGACATCGACCTTATTTGAAAGAAGTTCTTTTTTTTATCGCGTCCGTATGAACAACGCTTTCAGCGGATGAATCGATAAAAAATAAAGAAGCTGAAATCGGTTACTACTTAGGTCCTCTCGTGTCGTGACTCTACAAAAAAAGGATTTTTAGAGATTGGTCTTGAATTAGTTATTCCATCATCTTCCGTTAGAAAGGAGAGACGTTTGTGGAGCTGAAGCCGGATCAAGTATTGCATATTTGCAAAGGTGACACCGAAATCGCAGACGTCTTTACCCTTCTTTTGGAGCAAAATCGGACCCTTCTTGAACAGAATCAAAAGCTAGAAAGGCGCGTACACGAGCTTGAACGACAGCTCGGACAAAACAGTCAAAACAGCAGCAAGCCGCCTTCCAGCGACGGCTTTCGCAAACCGAAAAATTCCCGGGTCGCAGGTGGTAAAAAAAGGCGCGCCTAAAGGTCACGACGGTCATACGCTTCGCTTTGCGGAATGCCCGGATGAAATCATCGTCCACACGCTCGAAGTTTGTTCCTGTTGCCAGACTGCCCTTCAGAGCGTTCCTGCTTTGGCTCATGAAGCACGGCAGGTGTTTGACCTGCCGGCTCCCCGCGTCGTCGTGACAGAACACCGGTCTGAGCATAAAATCTGTCCAGGCTGCGGTGTCAAAGCCCGAGCACCTTTTCCCGAAGGCGTCCACGCCCGGACCCAATACGGAGCCAGCTTCTCTGCCTGGACGACGTATCTGAGCGTGTACCAACTGTTGCCGTTGGAGCGAATCGCTCAATGCTACGAGGATCTGTGCGGTTGCCGTCCCAGCGAAGCGACGCTGCTCGCTCAGCTTGGTAAGGCTGCAAGCGCGATGGAAGCGACCGAAATTCAAATCCGAGAGCAGGTACGAAAGCTCCCGGTCCTCCATGCGGACGAAACCGGGCTGCGCGTCGGCAAACAGATTAAGTGGATGCATGTGGCCTCCGATTCGCAGTGGACCTTTTTTGCAGATCCATGAGAGCCGGGGGGAGCCGAGGTATGGACGAAGCGGGCGTGCTACCTCACTTTACTGGCGTGCTGGTGCATGACAGCTACGCATCGTATTTCAAGACCCACTACGACTTTGAACATGCGCTGTGCGGAGCGCACTTGCTTCGCGAATGCCAAGGCATTGTGGAACACGACAAGCACGAGTGGGCCAAGCAGATGCATACGTTTTTGCACGAAGCCTGGAAAGCAGCCAAAGCGAGTCGCAACGCGCAGCAGCCCCTGACAGCGGATGGGCTTGACCAGTGGAAAGACCGCTATGACGCCATACTAAAAAGCGGCGAAGCGGAGTGGGCCCAGGACGCGCTTCGTGAAAAAACCGGACCCCGCGGACGAAAAATGGGTAGCAAAGCGAGCAATCTTGGTAAGCGAATGAACGCGCAAAAACCGGCCATCCTCCGGTTTCTTTCCGATGCAAGGGTTCCGTTTGACAACAACCAGGCAGAACGGGACATTCGAATGACCAAAGTGAAACACAAAATTTCGGGTTGCTTTCGTACCGAGCAAGGAGCGAAACAATTTGCTCGGCTGCGCTCCGTCATTTCGACCCTGATGAAACAGGGCAAGCCGATCCTCGATTCGTTGACCTACGCGTTGCGCTACCGCACCTCGCTGGTGGAGTGCTAAGTAGTAACTGAAATCGCACCTATAATACCTGTCCAGATGAATTTATTTTTCATAAACGCACCTCCCACATTGAAGTGACCGGCTGCGATAAGCCCGTAGCGTTTCTACAACCAAAGCTGAATGGAACATCTTAAAGGGATGGGTAAGCACCCACTTATTGATCACCCTTACTTTTTTTTATATTTTAAATAGTTAATAATTGAAATTGGAAGATTAATGACCCCTAACAGAATTGCGCAGTAAATCGGAAACAACTGTTGAAAAGATGGCGTACTGTCTCCATCTCCTACAGGCCCGGTTTTAGGCTGGTTAGCATCCCACAATCCATAAAGCATTGCACATAACGGAAGTATTATCATTAGAACCGACATAGCGATATAAAGTACATATTTGTTCATTATAGCCCTCTCTTAGGAAATGTTGTGTATATTATACACGTTTAACGATGATTAATCGTTCTTCTCTACAAGCAAGTATGAACAGATGGGCTCACATTGGCTTTTAACAACCGGGCATAGGTCGACGAATCGTGAATACCGCAGTCCTGGTGAGCAGGCAATTGCACACTGGACCCTGAAATGCACGGGGTTTTGAATCTAAAAGAAAGACGCCGGGCACGTTCCCCAGGCGTCTTCTTCGCATTTCTTAATTTTGTTCCGTATAAGCTTTGAAATTATCCATAATCGCCTGCCAGCCCGCTTGCTGCATCTCAACGGGGTTGGTGCTTTCCGCGTCAAACGTTTCAACGACCTTCGTGGCATCGCCTTGATCGACGAACGTAATATCCACGCGTCTCCCGTCTCCGATCGTGTAGGAGATCGCCTCATGCAGATTCACGACATCGTACACGCCGCCAAAATCAAAGCCCATGCTGCCGTCCTTCGCTTCCATCCGTGTCGAAAACTTGCCGCCCACCCGCAGATCGTTCTCGGCTCTCGGCGCATGCCAGTCTTCGGACGCTTGATTCCACTTCGTGATGTGCGCCGGCTCGGTCCAATAGCGCCATACCTTCTCGACAGGGGCTTGAATGACCGTTTCTACGGTTACTTTCGTCGGTTGGTTCGTTTCCATTTAAATGGACACCTCTCTCATGATATTTGTTCGTTTGGTTGGTCTCAATCCTATAGACGTAAGCCAAATACGAAATTCATCGGTCGAGTCGCTCAGGAAGTCCAAATCGCGAAAATAATTCGGCGTTGATGAAATTTTGAACGTGCAGGATTTGATCTTCCTTGGTCTCGATGACGTGGATGCCCCAAGGCACCAGGCCGGCGTCCTCCTTGCCCGGCATATACTGGGCCAACGCCGGATAACCGCCGTTGACCGTAACGGGCACAAATCGCGAGCCCTCGCAATGCCAGCGCGTAAGCGAATAAAAGGCGGACAAATCGTCCTTGCCGCGAATCCACATCTCGAACGGCGGCATCGACATGCAGCCTTCCTCGTGGAACAACGCGACGAGCGCGTTGATATCGAATTGCTCGAAGGCTTCCACGTACCGGGACAGCAGCTCCGGCTCCGGCTGAACGTCCATGCTGCTAAGCTCGTCGGAGCGAAGCTGCGCCCGGTCCATCGTCTCTCGGGCTCGCTGCAGGGCGCTGTTCACCGCCGCGGGCGACATCGCGAGCGTCTCCGCGATCTGCTTGGACGACCATTCGAATACATCCTTCAAAATGAGTACCGCACGCTGCCGCGGAGGCAAGGTCTGCAGGAGCGCGATGAAGCACAGCTGAAGCGTATCTCTGCGTACGAGCCGATCCTCCGGATTGCCCCCAAAGTCGGGAGAAGGCCAGATCCAGGCGGAGTCCGGATGCGTGTCGCGTGGCTCAACGATGGCGCCGGCCGGATCGAACAGGTCGACGGGAAGTGCGCGGCGCTTCGACTGCCTCAGCTTGTCCAGGCACAGGTTGGATGCGATCCGATAAACCCAGGTTTTGAACGAAGATTCCTGTCTGAACGTGCTCCCGCTCTGCCACACCCGAATACTCGTCTCCTGAACGGCATCGTCCGCATCGTCCATCGAGCCCAGCATCCGGTAACAGAACGACGTTAAGCCCGGCTTCAAGCTTGCAAATAAAGGTTCGTCAAATGCGGTCTCGTTCATCGTCTGGTTCATCGCGGCCTCCCTTAACGATCTCCCCAAAGGGCTACCTTCAGTATAATTCAAGGGGGCGGAGAGGCTCAATTGAATTCCGCGTCCGACTTATAACAAAGAAAAGCGATTCGGTGTCCCCCCGAATCGCCGTTCATCGCTCTCGCTACGCTTTTCAACTGACTCCACTATTGATAGACGGATATTTCAATCGCCTGTATCGGCAGCGCTTGACCTGTTGTCCCTGCTATCGCACCATCCGATACCCAGCTTTGCCAGCCTACATTCGCGACATGGGCCCTGTATTTAACATGGTAGCCAGCCGGCGCTCCTTCAAGCATGATCTTGATCGCTTCCATTGCGTTTGCCTGACCTGTTGTCCCCGCCATTACGCCATCGTATACCCAGCTTTGCCAACCTACATTGGAGACATGCGCCTGATATTTAATATGCGAGCCAGCCGGCAGTCCAACCAGTTGTATTTTTAACGCCTCCATCGACAAGCCTTGCCCAACCGTTCCTGCAGTCGCTTCGTTATTCACCCAGCTTTGCCAGCCTACGTTCCCGACATGCGCTTGATAGGTTGAGCCGGTTGTAACGGCACCAAGCTTAATACCAACGACCGATCTTGGTGGGAGCGTGAATACAAGGCTTCCGTTGCCGCTCGAGTTCGTGGTCAATGTCTGGACGATCCATGTCGATTGTGAAATGGTATTGCCGTTATTCGAGGAGTCGGCAAGGTACAGTTCGGCTTTATAATTCGTATTCGGCGACAATTGCGTTAAATTTACAGTCATCGCGTCGCTGTTAGGGGCCTCGTTCACAACCCATGCGACATTTTTGCCGCTCGAATTGGTCGCGCCTCCGGCTACAATGGACGCCGCGCCGTTCGACCAGGAGCTGCCTCTTAAGGTGAACGTCCCGTCTCCGAGCCCAAGCCTTTTCGACAACAAACTGTACGTGTTCATTTTCGGCGTTAAGCTGCCATTGGCATATATCGAGTAGAAATCGGACGCCGAATCGTTTTTGTTGAACGCGAAATACCCGGTACCTGCCGCATTATAATAAATCATGTCATGCAATCGGTGACCAACGTAAGGAATTGCATCTGTCGAACCGTCATTCATAGGTGAACCGATGTACTGCCAATCCCAATTCCATTCCGTGACATAGACGGGCATGTTCGCAACGCCGTTCGCCGTGGCTACGTTTTTAAGGTCCGTTATGGCCGACTCTCCATTGGGAATTTGCTTATATAGGTGATAAGATAAAAAGTTCACGTTCGGCTTGATGGTCGCATCTTGAAGCATAGCGTTCGCCCAGCTCGTATCCCCATTGGACAATGCGGGTCCGCCAATCGGAATCGTCGCATTCACGCTGCGCACCGCACTGGCCGCATGCTTATAAATGTCTTTATACGCAGCCAGGCTGTTCGCGTATCCGCTGCCGGACACATTTAGAAACTGAAGCAGATCGGGCTCGTTCCAAACTTCGATATACTCGATTTTCCCTTGAAAGCGTTGCGTGATTTTCTTGATAATATCTTCGTACACCGTCCAGTTCTTGGGAACGCCATTCGTCGCATTATTGTAGGAAAGCCAAGGAACATTGTATGACAGGATAATCATGGTTTTTAGACCTTTATTTTTGTAGGTGTCTATCCAGCCATACTTGCTCCAATTCCAGTTGTTCGGATCGTCAACGCCGCCCACAACGTTCATGTCAGCTAGGTATTGCGCAACCGTCGTATTCGGCAAAACTTCCGACAAATACACGTCGCGTCGAACGAAATTGATGCCTACCGAGCGTAAAGAATCGATATCGGACGCGCCGTCCAGAAAGTTGATCGCGCCTCCGAAAATGTTGGGACTGCGAGAGCCTACATTTTGATTGAAACTAATCGTAGCAGATGAAGCTGCTGAGCTGACTCCCGGAAATAACGATATCGTTGTCAGAACCATCGTCAGTATCAATAGCACAGACAACCAGCTTTTCATTGAAAATGCTTGAATCGTTGCGTGAATATCGATTTTCTTATTCATCTCATCTCTCCTCGTCGTATAAGATCATCGCAAACCAACAAATAGAACGCTTTCATAATTATAGGTCTGCAGATATCGAGGATTAAGCGAAAATCTTAAGGGATTCGTTCAATTAGATATGAAATTATGAATGGAAATTCGCTCGCCAATATATGAGCGGCTTCGGACCGTCACCTTACATAAGAAATCGCCGCTCCGCTTCCGTCAACGGAAGTGAGCGGCGACACTGTATGGGATTCGGTGCGCAGACGGCTATAGATCCTGTGCTTTGAGTGTGCCACATTGACATTCGGCCTGTATTTGCGATGCGCCCGCGTGCGAGATGCCGGACCTTCTACAAGCCCATCACCGATCTGCAAGTAATTCCACTGCCTTCTGATAGCGCCTCAATCGATTCTCGTCTTGCTCGGTTACCTCCTGCAAACGAGACAGATCGCTGTTATCCTCGATATCAAGCAGCTTAACCCGTGTAGCCAGCTCATTCTGTTTGACCCGAAGAATGAAGTCGTTGTATGTTTCTCCGCCTCTCCTGGTCAGATGATCGATCGCCGTTACGATGCGCTCATCGAATCCCATCACGCGCAATTCATCCAAGGTTACGTCGGTGTCCTCAACCACATCGTGCAACACGGCGACAATTCTCTCCTCGTCACGCTTTGCCTTTTGCATGACTCTTAACGGGTGGAGGATATAGGGGCTCCCACCCTTATCGACTTGTCCGCGATGTTTGTCAGCCGCCAGTATGATGGCATCGTTCAATTTGGTTTTCATGCTTCACCTCTTACCGTTTCTCGATGATATAAATTTACCACGTGCAGAAGCAAGTATCTAATAGCTTTCTTGGTAAAGTTCCAGGAAGCCCGGAACACCCAGGGAGAAGAACCAAATTAAAGATTACATAAAGAAACTTTGATCACTTGCGTCCAATACTCCGAATTCTCGCTCCCCATGATCCATCCCGTGTAGTTGTTGGTCTCAATGACAAACACACCATAATTTTCACCAAGATACTCCCGCTGTTTGAGCTGCGTGCAGATGTAGTTCAAGATAGGTCGGAATGCGCCCAAAGATCACTTTCCAGATCTAGAAACGACCGAAGCATGCGATCGCGATGCGGCAGCTTCTTGTGGCTCAGCTCTTCCAGCAAATTAAGGACTGCCGTCTCCAAATGAAGCTCGCAGCTCGCAGGCACTGAGGGAATACCGGCTCCTTGGCATTAGTCTGTTTTTATTTAATCATCAATATCGAAGAACTTCGCCAACTTTTCCAAGGTGAACTGGTTGCGTAGTTTACAAGCAGAGTTTTGATTGGCGAACATCCCCCTTTTCCCAGTAGGCCTGGGTTTTAGATACGGTTTTCTGCCACTCTACACGTACGACATATTCGCATAAGTCGGGATCGTTAATATCGATATCCATTCTGACTTCCAAGTCTGCCTCAATGAGTGGTGTTGGTTTTCCTTCGATCTGGACAGTAAAGTCCTTTATTGGGACTACCGTATCTTGAACAATACCTACCCCAACATATCCTGTTTTTGGAATGCAGGCAAATATACGTGAACCAGGGTTTAATTGGCTCAGCGTATTACTATACCAACGGCCTTGTCCAGCGGATATATAACCGTATTTTCTGCAATCCTCCCAACTACGGAATGGACCATCACCCAAGGATACATAGAAGTCTCTACCATTCCAAGGCTGTTTCCCAGTTTTCGACGAGTTCGCCTTACTGCTTTGAGCCTCTACTTGATTCGGATCAAGTAACCAAGACCTTGCCAAATACTCATTTTCTCCAGCTTTAAAGTAACGAAAAAATACAACGTTTAACGGAACTCCATAGCTGTTTAAATAATTAATAATTCTCTCTGTAGCATTATCAAGCTCTGCGGCTACGATGATTAAATTATGACTTTCATTAAGCGTCTCCGGTAAATTAACCTCATATCTCTCGGTAAAAGCCTTTTCGAAGCTTAACCCAAGATTTTTTTCATTAAAAATACGAACGATATCATTGTAAGTTTGGGTTTGAACCCAGCTAGCATAATCCAAGGTTTGTGCAACGACTTCCCTAGGGGTTTTATTGCGCTTCAGCTCAATAATGGTGAGACAGCCTTCAGAATTAATGGCTAAGATATCAATAATCTTTCCAAATGCCGTCATTACCTGCCGTCCAATTAACATTAAGGATGGATCTATGATTCCAATATCCTTGGAAATCGCCTCTTCTAATTTTTGTTCAGATTCCAAACTAGAAAAAAGGCACACGCTCTAACTCACCGTTTATTTTCCATAATCCAAATTCGATCGGCATACGACACTCTCCTAACGAATATAACCTATTGCTTCAATCGCTCCGGATGGTTTGCATGAAAATCCGATCTCCCCCGAAGGGCTACCTTCAGTATAATTCAAGGAAGCGGAGAGCCTCAATTGAATTCATTGGAGGGAGCTTGGAGCCGGTTCCTTGAACCATTATTGACGCAAGCCGCTTATAGCGCTCCGACTTCTTCTTATGTAACATAAATAACCCATCGAAAATGACGGGTTATAAAGCGTTTTACTTCTCAGGTACCGAAGGTATAAACCTCTTAAAATCCAAATCTGACAAATTAACATAGTATAATCTTGGCGCAAGTCCTTCTCCTGTGTCGGGGTTTTTATATCTCATTGTAATTAAGAGATTATTTTTCGTATTTTTCGAAATGTTGATGATATAATACCTTTCGTCATCAACATTAAACGTTGTTCTTTTCAGCGTGCCGTCTGTGTAACTTAGTAGATATAGTTCATTGTTCTTGTTGAACGATTGATAAAACAAACCCGAAAATTTTCCTTTTACAGATTCTGAAGCCATTTCGAATTCTGGATTAACATTCATAATAGGATGCAGGGAATTATTTGTAATTTTCCCCATAAATCTAGTAATGCTAAAATTCGCATAGTATATATAATCGTTTGAAGCGACAAAATTGGATACACCTTGACGTAATTCATTCTCGGGCGAGTCGATAGAATTAGACGGAATCTTAGAAACATCGACAGATCGCAGAAAAGTCATATTATGGTCATATACATCGAGATACATCCGTATTTTACCGCCTGATTCTATTTTTAAACGTAACAATGAAATTGTATTTTCGTCAGATGTTATCTGCCGGATAGCTTCTCCTGTATTTGCTCTGTCATCAAAATCAAATTGCTTTAATAGCTTTCTCTTGTTCGTATCTGAATTATATTCTTCTAACACAGAACCGCCGGTTGGGACTACTCTAACCAATAACAGTTTATTGCCCACAGCAGTCATCGTATTATAGGGAAATCCCCCCTCTTTCAGAAAAAACAACTGACATCGAATTACTGGATAAATCCACTTTATAAAGATAAAGCGTTCTATTTTTAATATCCGAAATTTCACCAGTTGTAACATACATGTATAATGAGTTGCCAATGACTGTCGTATCATACTTAGCTTCGTAAGACCAATTCTCAACTGTACCCAGTTTTATATTTTCTTTTGTTTTAAAAATGTAGCGATAGTAATCCATATCAGTTATGGAGTCAACAGACCCAGTCGGAATCTTATTATAAATAATGCTGTCATCTGTAAGAACTAAAATCCCATAACGTTCAATTTTTCCAATCTCTTTATTATTGATGTCATAAATAGAGATTTTTTCATTGGAAATAGAAGAACCTGTGGTCCGTGTAGTACTAGGGGAAATTGCTGTTTGTTTAGGTTCATTTATTTTTTCGTTTTTAGAATTGCCATTACAACTACATAGAATCATAATAAAAGCCAATCCAAGCATTACGATTAATTTTTTCAAACAAATTCTCCCTTTTTAAACAAACACCTCTTGATTGTTATACTTTTACCAGATCACGCAAATACGATGTATCTCATTCATATCGCAACGCCCGCTTAGACGAAATTGCTGTAAGCTCCCCCCTGACCGCCAGGATTATTCATTTACCGCGACGACCAACTCCAGAAATCAGCCGATGTCCCATTCGCCAACCACTCATCTCTTGTTCTTAAGAGAAATTCTTTCTTAGGTCTCATGTTTGGATCCGAAATTTTAACAAAAGCTGCATATTCATATTTCAACGTTTCTTCCCGGAAATACCCATTTAGTTTCTCAATGTCGTATTGCTCCAGACGCTCCGAGACCCCCCATTTTCTTGACCTCGACCACTAGCAGATTTTCAGAAGAATTTCTTTTATGTACGATGATATCGGGATAAACGGATTTGCGGCCGGATATAACATCTTCTTCATCTAGCCCTCTTGCAAGCCATGAGATCTGCTTCCTGTCCCCAAGGTTCCTATTGTACTCTACGTCAACATTCCAGTCTTCAAAAAACAGGGTGCCCAGATGAACAGCTAGCCGATGGGTGATCGATCGTTCATTTGAATTGTTAGAGATAATGAGTGAGTCAAAATGGTAAAGCCTATTTAGTGCATTTCTAAGTCGATTCTCAATAAATTTTTTATCCACTTTTACACCTACCATTTTCCCCAGGACATT
Source organism: Cohnella rhizosphaerae (assembly GCF_029525575.1). Classification (GTDB taxonomy): domain Bacteria; phylum Bacillota; class Bacilli; order Paenibacillales; family Paenibacillaceae; genus Cohnella; species Cohnella rhizosphaerae. The sequence goes on along the minus strand of NZ_JAPDIA010000003.1, from coordinate 2,187,511 downwards.
TATAACTATTGTAGCACGATAACGTGGGAGAAGCGGCTTTAAGAATGATCCTCTTCTGGCTTACTCCCATCAGCCATCAGCGCCGCAGCCAACCGAGCGCCATCCTTCACGCCCTCCATATAAAGACGCTCATTCTCCAGCGCTCGCCTGTACAGATGCCTGTCTTCCCAAGCCATGTACTTGGTAAATTGAATCGCATCCATACCGCCGTACAACGACGCGAATGCCTCCTGCTCCTCAGTGCGCGCTTGCCGCAGCTCCAGTCCTACATCGCTATGGGAAATAATCTCGTCAAGCCGCTGCTGCATGGCATTCCGAAACCAGTCCGGCACTTCCATCCGCCTCCCCCCTTCCTTGCATCCATTATGGACGCAGCCGCTTATTGCGCTCCGCCTTCTTCTTATGTAATTGAACGATCAGCTCGTCCACCTTCCGACTCTGCGCCTGCACCGCCTCATTCATATACAACGGTATCCCCTGCTCCAACGATCGGCGCCCCAGCTCGTTTAACTTTCGCTTTTCCTCCTCATACTGATGGAGTAAGTGGAGCATGGTTGGCCCTCCCTGCATCGTGTTTAATCGCTTTGTGCTCTTCTAAGATGCGGGCAACTTCTATACTTTACTGCGAAAATCGGTTTATTTCATTTTAATGCGATTATCGCATTAAAACAACCATAACCTCACTTACAATTTGGCTAAATGTGAGGTGCGATCAGATGAAGCATCGGAAAGAACCGCCAGGCGATAAAAACATAATCGGCACCAAAGTGGTTGCCGTCCGCACAGCTAAAGGGTTAAAGCAAAAGGAGTTTCTGGCTAAGCTCCAGACCTTTGGTCTTGATATAAGTCCAACTAGCCTGTCACGACTGGAGGGGCAGTATCGGCTTGTTCAGGATTATGAGGTTGTAGCCATTGCAAAGGCTTTGGATATTTCCGTTAGTGAGTTATTGGGCGAAGATACAGAATAAATAAAGGTTTCTTGCCCTGCCACGTTTGAAAAAATGCAAATTGTATTCATATTTTACTTTCAATAATCACATCGATCCTGCTTCGCACGGTCATATGCCTGCTTTTCCGCATGGGGAACAAAACATTGAACTGCTGCTGTATTGAGCTTTTATCAGTGTCGATATACTCCTTCTTAACTGAACTTCCACTTTAGATATTAAGCGTTCCTCGAGCTCAATTATTAACCACACTCCAGCCCCGGAACTACAACACTTTCACGTGCAAAGAAATTCTTTGTCCCAACGATCGACTCCCCACCTCGTTTAACTGTCACCTTTTATTCTCATACTCATGAAGTAAGTAAGTATTAATGCGCAGCGGCCCTCCCTGCTGTATGCATATTAAATGCGATTTTCGATAAATGTAATTTAATTACTTTTTGTTGAATACCTTATCTGTTGCGGTTAGTATAGCAAATTGATAATGGACAGAAAAGGAGTAATTTCCTTGAACGATCAGCCCGTTATCATTAAGCAAATCATCGGCAAAACCGTAAAGGCACTTAGAATAAAGCAGGGCATGAGCCAAGAGGATTTGGCGCAGGAATGTGATGTGGATCGATCCTACATCTCCATGATTGAGGTTGGCAGAAACGAGCCTTCAGTTACGAAAATATTTGACCTGTGTAAGGGATTAAAGATTAAGCCCTCCGCCTTTTTCAAAATTATTGAAGGGGGAGTACGAACGTGAATCAAAACAGAGCTGAGACGTTTTATCGGTTTCAGATCTTAAAATCTAGCCTTATCATCTATATATCTTCTGAAGGAATCTTAAGAAGCAATAGGGAAATAAAACTTTTAAATTTCCAGCATCCATGACTCAGCCTGCGAATGCTTGATATCGTTAGTTCATCATGCCCGGTGGTTTGTGGCAGATGCCGACAGCATAAAGCCTACGATCTCCTCAATCTAATACATGCTCATCCTCCGACCATCAAAATTCTCTCGAGAGGTGCTACATGAAAGATTCATTCGATAATTTCAAGTCTATTTGGGATAACGAACCGATTATTGTATTTGATACTAACGTTTATTTAAGAATTTATCGTCTTACTCCAGAATCAATAGAACAAGCGTTAAGAACACTTCGTTCAGTTTTTGATTCAATATGGATTCCTCATCAAGTCCATGAGGAGTTTTGTAAACATCAAGAAAAAGAATACAATAGTAGCTTTAATAAGTATCAAGAGGTAACTAAATCTATTCGTAGTATAATTGAAAAAACCAAGAACTCCATTGATGGGGAGTTTGTAAAGTATATTGAACTAAAATACCCTTTAATTGACCAGTTTAAAGATCAGTTACTAACGCACATCAAAGAAATGCAGAAAGTATCAGACAAGTATGTGAAAGATATTGAAGATGATATTAAAAGAAACAAAGACATAATTAGAAAGAATGAAGTCAAAGCATTAGTCGAAGATTTGGTGGCAAACGGAAGTAAGGGCCATCAATTTACGCTTGAAGAATTGCTGTCCGTTTATGAAGAAGGTGAAAGAAGATATAAATATTTGATTCCTCCGGGATATAAGGATTCAATTAAAGATGATGATGATCCTACCGGAACGAGAAAATATGGAGATTTAGTTCTATGGAAACAAGTTCTTCATCAGGCAACTGTTAAGAATAAGAACATTATTTTTGTAACGAGAGACGTCAAAGAAGATTGGTGGCAACTAGACAAAGACGGTAAACCAGTAGAAGCAAGAAAAGAACTAGTACAGGAATTCAGAGAAAAAACAAGAAACAATTTAATCCTAGTGACGTTATCGAATTTTCTAGATTATGTCGCTAGAATCAATCACATTGATAATCGTTTAGCATATTTAGAAGTGAATGCATTAGATATTTGCAAAGAGTTGGCGGATCAGCAGGACTGGGATGCAATTTTTAATAACGAGATGGAACTCACGTCATATTTCATTCACAGTGGTGATTTACAACCATTTGTCGATGATCCAATTGCTGATGTTGAAGTTATTAGCGCTAGCTCTATACCGGACTTTGAAATCGATTCCGTTGACTTTCATGATAACCAAGTTTTTATGGAAGGGAGATTTGAAGTTGAAGTAGAAATTAGCGTGGAGACCTCTAGCTTCAATGGAACCTTCTTACCTTATGGTTCTGGATTATGTAAAATAACCGGATCATTTTCTGTCGAGTTTGAACTTAACACGGAGCAACAAGAGGAAAAGGACAATATATATATCGAAGATTCGGAAAAGTTTGAAGTAGGCGGCTTTGAAATTGAGGACTACGATAATCAAACAGATTATGACGAAGAAGAACAATATTATGAGAAACTCTCTTCTGAAGAATACTGTGTTCATTGCGATAATGCTGCTGTTTATTTTACCAAATCAGGAAGTGGTGTTTGCGAGAATCACAAAGAGAAATACGATTTCTGTTCGGGCTGTGCAACTCTGTTTGATAAGGGGAGTTTAACAGGCTCTAAATGTCATAAGTGCGATAACTAATTTTCATTTAATGTAAATTTATTTGTGTGACCTTATATGAATCTGAGTTTGCCATTGTCTTATCATAATGGCTTTATAATCAAGGTTATTGAAGCGAAGCGAGGGTACGTGACGGGAATAAAGCTTTATTGATATTTGACATTTCCATGCTTAATGCCGACTTCCATTTGAATATGATTCAAATTTTCTTGAGGCTACCCGTCAAATTCACAAAAAAAACCGAAAGCTGTATTCATATTAGCATCGGTTTTTTAGTAATTTCTTAGTACCCAGATTTATAACTGATAAGACCATATGCATTTTGGAACGCTTATAATTCTTTATCACAATTCCCGATACAACTTACCATTTTTAATGAATCCCTCTGATGCATAAAATTTTGTTAGTTCCGAAACGGTAAGACCGCCAGTTGGTTTTATAGTTCCATAAATGCAACCTATCGGCATTCTATAGTTTATTGAACTCTCATACTCTTTGTATGAGGTAAACCTTTTTTGAAAAAGTATTAAAATAATTCTGATTGTACTCCTCAACTTTTTCATTTAATAACGGAATAATTTCAAGTAGCGATTTTAAAATGAATCGTCCATGCCATCTTCTCTTTTCCCTAACACAAAACTCATCGATCTTCAGCTTCCCACTATAATTAGTTATTGCAATATTAGATCCCTCACCATGAAAGGGCTTTTTTAAACGCTAACCATATCTGCATAAGATTATATTCACCAGCAGAAAAATCATCAAGGTTAAAATAGGTGCATACGGTTTTTCCGTATTTATCTTCAAAAAAACCTATAATATATATTTGATGACTTATTGTTTTTTTCGTAAAATTCGTTGAGTTGCTCTATTACTTCTCTCAAGTCGGATAACTTATTTTCAATCTCCCTAATTTCTTTCTTCATTTTTCTTGATTGATTATCAATCTCGCGAATATCATGATCACAACCACTGGGATTAAGGGAGCATTCTTTATATGAAATATTGCTACTCTTAACACTTAAACTTCGTTCTTGAATATCCAATTTTACATCAATAATTTCCTCAATCGTACTGCATTGATGTACTCTCCTAATACAGTCATTATAATGCGAATTAGCTTTGTCCCGCTGAGAAAAAAGCAATTCTATCTCTTGCGCTGTTTCTACATAGAATTCCTTATGGCACTGACTTCCCATATCTTTTAATCGACATTTAATTGATCTAAACACTTTCATCCTCCCAGCCACCAGAACTTATCAAGAGAAAAATACATTTGATTGTTCTTTTAGTCATGCAAGCTCCTTTTCTCTGGGCAATGCTTCAAATATTAAATACATGATGCACTTAAGCTCTTATAAGCATTTGCATCGACGCTTTAATCTATATTTCGACTCTCCTTTATTAATTACTCACTGCACTGTTCAATATAACATAGATAGGACAACAAGATCACAAAGGAAGGGAGACATTGCCTCTCCATTGAAGACTAAGTTATTCTACTTTAAGTACCGCCTTTGAATATAAAAAATCATTTATTATCATTTTAACCAGAGTTTCATCACCAAACCTATAACATGTATATAGATATTTATTATCCTGAACATCTACCCAGTCTAGTAGAATCAATGGAACAATTATTTGCTGCTCAGAATTGTGTTTGGCAGTCAAATTGATTTCTAGAAATTGAATTCTTTCAAACGCCCTGCTCCCCACTTCTGGAAGGAGCTGGTCATTTAGATTAAATGGGAGGGTAAACTCTTCTATTTCTTCATTGGTCATATTGTTTAAAAACGAGAATTCAATTATTTTATCAACGATACAATATCCTTCTGAAAGTTCATAGACAGAATGGCCAACAGCCAATTTAGCTATGATTCTTGATATTTTCTCATTGAACATATCTAGATGGCTTTTCTCAATCGCCTCATCAATAATACTTACCAAATGTTTGTTTTCATTAATTCTTGCGTCCACTTCTTTCGAAAAAACATACTCATCACCAAAAAAAACAACTTTTTAGTTTTTCAATTAATATAGATAGAAAAAGCTCATCAGCTGAAAAAGAGTTGTTGCACTCAGAACAAGCTGGAACAATTGCTAAGTTTTCTGGATAAGGTCTTGAAAGAAACACTTTTGAGGGGACATGTTCGCGTGATTTGGCCTCTTTTCCACAATAAATACACTCGGAATATGATTTCCTCTTATAGACGACTTTATGCCGTAGTCTGTCATCGCCGTAGTATTCTATATATCTCATCATATCATGTCCCCATCAATTAATTCACTGATTGACCTTCTTTACAATTTGCTCAATTAGATCTGAACACCTTCCTGTTGCATCACTTCTTAGCTCACATTCCCAAACAACAATTATATTCCAATTCATTTTTTTAAGAAGCTTTTGATGTTCATTGTCGCGGGTGATATTCTTCTCTATCTTTTGCATCCAGTAATCTGTATTGGATTTAGGTGCACGATAATATTTACAGCCTCCATGTGCGTGCCAGAAACAACCGTGAACAAAGATCACAGTCTTAAATTTTGGCAAAACGATATCAGGCTTTCCAGGCATTTTTTTTGTCGTGTAACCTAAACCTAAAACCTTTGCTATGCAGATACTTCCTGACGATCATTTCTGGCACTGTGTTCTTGGCCTTTATTTTCGACATCATTTTGCTTCTCTGTTCTGGAGTCAGTGAATCCGTCATCGGAAAGACCTCCCTGAACTTCGGGTGGTGTATTGCACGAATCCAACAAATCTGCAAGTTTTTCTGCTATTGCTTTAGCCATCATTGGCGGCACAGCATTGCCTACTTGCTGGTATTGCGAGTCCTTTGTTCCAATAAATTCAAAGTTATCTGGAAATGTTTGAAGTCTCGCCGCTTCGCGAATGCTTATCGCCCGAGGTATTTTAGGATGAATCCACATAGATTTGCGAACGTTCGTAACTGTTCCACTGGGTTTTTGGTATTCAAGCCTTAAATAAATTGAATTCTGAGTGCGCTCTGGGCGAGTGTACGTGTCTTCGATTAAACTGCGATCAAGATCATGAAAGTTTTGGCCTGGTTCCAGCGCTTCAAAGCGTTTCTTGGCTGTTTCCCTTGTTTCAGTTGTAATATGGTTAACTAATTCAGAGGCATTTCTCAATTGTTCTGTCAGCGTTGTAACCTTAAATTCACCGGGCAAAGGAAGCGGAGGAGCCCCTATTTCAAATACAGGAGCAACGGCTTCCAAGTCTTGAATTGCATCATGCACAGTTCGATATTCCGATTCTTGATATACCCGAGTTGGCAATTTAGGTTGAACGTTTAAGTCTTTTCTCAGCCCAAATGCAATATATCTTTCTCGTAATTGAGGCGCCCCGTACCATGCGGAATTAAGCACGCCATCATCTATGAAATATGCCTTGCCCAACCTTTTCAATATATAATCAATTACCGAATATGATGTTGCTTCGACATACAAACCTCTGTGGTCTTTTTTTTAATTCACTCACTGCAATATCACTATCCAGCAACTCTTTAGCACGCATCATCAGACGCTGAACATTGAGATAATCTGTCATAGTAGGAACTGCTTCCTCAAAAGTGATTCTTTCACCAACATAATTAATAAAGACATTTAGTGAATCCTGTTCGAATTTAATATATTCTCTAGATACCATTGAACTTCTTTGGGGCATACCTGCAATGTATTTAATACATTGTTTTGCCTTTTCTTTGAGCATTTTTTGACGCGACTCTGGCTTGAAGGAATTTTTATGCATCATTCTTAAAGCGTAGAATTCTTTATCAGGAAGTATCAACTCTTCAAGGGTAGCTTTATCAAATAAGTAATCGTCCAAGTCTGCAACGGGGCTTTCTTCTTCTAATAGAATGATTGTCTCACTTCGAGTATCTATTCCCAATTGCTCAAATTCAACACCATCACTACATGCACAATAAAACCGATGAATATCCGATTTCAACATACGAACGTTTTCCATAACAAAAGCCTTTGGATTTAAATTGAGAATAATTTCAACATATTTCTTAACTAAGCTATTATTTTGACTAATGATATGATTGCGTTGCCGATTGGCATTTGAAAACCCCTGGCAAGGCGGCCCACCTATAATAACGTCAAAATATCCATTTTCGCGTGTAAAAGAGGCATAATCCGTTATATCCAAAATATCGCTAAGTACTTTTGTATGTTGATGGTTGCGTCTATAAGTTGCTTTTGCATTTTCATTCTTTTCAACTGCGACAGCAACATTATATTTGCCTGTTTGCATGAAACCAAGACTCATGCCACCCGCGCCTGCAAACAGATCCAGCAGTCTATACACTTTGATGCACCTCTCTTCAGTCCTCTTTCCAGCCTTCCGATACCGCCTTTTTAAGCAAAGAAAGCAACTTCTGGCTATGTACCGAGTTTGGCAGCTTCGCGGGCATATTGCAAGCAATTTTTAAAGATTCTGCTTCCGTATGGTAAGGTATTTTCTTTTCGGCAACAAATGATTGCACCCTTCTCCAATATTCCGATCCATAATTGACCACTTTGGCTTGAGCTTCAATTCCGCTTATCAACTTTTGATCCTTGCGTGCTCTTCGAGCTTCCGTTTTTGCATCGCTTGTATCAATTAGAACCGATTCAATTTCAGCATCGAGAGTAATGTCCAATGACTTGACTCTGAGCCAACATGCCTCTCGTTTACACCACTGTGTTACGTTGGCTACTGCCCTAGTCGGATCGGTAATCGAATCCAACACTGCTTTCGCCAGCTTGCTTAATTGATTAGCAAGCACCTCGGGAACATCTTGTTTATTCCAAATTATTTGCAGGTCCAAAGTGTGATGGGGGTATTGACTCTTAAGCAAGTGGGCCAACAAAGCGATTGAATACGTTACAATATTAGCCCGATAACCTTGCTCATACCATATTTGGTACGTAACCAGCTTTTCAACATGTTTAAAAAGAATAAAGAGAGAAATAGATTCTTGAAAAAATCGTTCATTGAATGCCTCATCCGAAATCGACCAAGCATCATCTATCCATTCTGCGAACTCACTGAAATTGGATTGAGCGCCTTTGCTTACAGTGTGAGGCAACCCCCGCCAAGTATTGCGGGCCTTCGCCAAATCAGTCTTCGAAATGAGCTGATGTTTTGGATTTTGTGTCAGAAAGCGGTTGCGTTCAGATTTGGTCATACGCATTTGAGCTTGAAGGTACTGACCCCTAGCACGTTCATAAAACCAGCGCGTATCATGCTGTGCACCTCCTGTTGCAGGTGCAAACAACCTCCTCGAAATCTGTTCAATTCGAATGTGAAATGGATGAGTTGAAAAGAAGTCGGCATCACTTACTTTATTCTGGCTATTTGACGATCTCGAAATTTTTTGCATGAGTATGTGAGTCGCATCCAAATCGGCGTCAATCTCAGTCAATTTCATTTGAACGCTGATTTCGCTAAGGCTGGCATTATCCTTATAGCGGGCATTGGATAATGAGGCCGTTGTCTGTCCTCCGTTGATAATCTGAAAATCCTTTACAGATGTTATGAATTTCCCTTCTGGCCTCTCCTTGATTACTACATCAACTGCCGTAGCTGCAATTCCGTTGTTGAATGCAAAGAACATCTTAGGAGAACCCAGTATGGTTTCTCGTATTTTCTTGTTTACGGCAACCTTGGTGCTTAGAAATGAACGCACATTTCCTTCAAGCAATTGAGCACCGAAACGATCGTATACATCCGCAACAGCAGAACCTGGAACCACGCACAAATAACAACGGTAGGAATTATCTCCGAAGCCACTTGCATCAAGGCACGGGATTCCATATGGAGTGTATTGAGTGAAGTCTATTTCAATATTCTCGCGACCTGACTCAGCCAAGAACATTTTGAAGAGCCGCTCTACATCCCAGATTTGAAACTCTATATTAACCCCTGCAAATTCTTTAACTGGAAAACTCTCAATTCGACCACTCATAAACCCATCAGTGAATAGCAAAACACGATACTTCCTAATCCGTTCTTTATTAGTCATCAATATATCAGTTAAATCCGCAGCAGCACTGCTGATCTCTATTTTTTTTATGGAGATTATTATTGAAAGTTTCATCAACAAATCGTATCGGCCATTCAAATATTTGCTCTGCCTCTGATTTGGTAAGCGTTCTCTCGGCATTCTCTCCTTGAAAATCTGCAATAATAAGATTCATCGTATAATCAAATTCGTCCAGAGCATAGCCATCGATCCGTATCTTTCTGTTACGCAAGCCTGCCCCCAGATAAAAGGTAGCCTCGAAATCTGGAAGCACTTCCGCGTTTACAAGGTAGTTTGAGAAAATTCCAACAAATGCAGCGCTGGAACCTTCACCATAGGCTGCAGCAGTCGAACGAACATCTTCTATAAGCTCTTTTCTAAATTCCTGCAGCTCCATATGACGCCTCCATACTAGACTCTCCAGCTTTCTATAGCGTTTAAACTTATTTCATAGCCTGCTGATGCAATTTGGGAAGGGACGTTGCTGTTTATTAATTTGGGAAAGGTGTTGTCCACTTTATATCTTTGCGTCCCGCTCAATCGATACCAGTAGTCTTCGTACTCTTTCACATCAATAAATCCTCGGCGAAGCAATTTTTCATTGAATAAGTTCAATGCCGTTTGATTGTTCTTCAAAGCATCTCGAATCTCTGCCATTTTGCTCAGAAGAGTAAATGAAGCATTTTCATTAGGCGCTGTTTTATCAACAAAATACAATACCAACAACCCAGGAAAAGCTACATTTAACTGCTCCAGCGATGAGATAGAAACAGTTTTTGAACCTATACCTGTCGCTTTTACTTCATGCCAGATGGTCGAAAAGATAAAATCCTGATCTGCACCTTCAGGTCCCATCCAACATGTTACAGCTTCTTGTTGAGATGTTCCTTGTGCCATGCATTGCTGCAAGTGAATAATTTCTCCTAACAAGCCTTTCCTATCTGACTCGCTCAACAATCCATTCTTCTGTTGTTCCATCAACTTAGACCACTGTTTATAACGCTTTATTGCATATTGAATACCGTGCCTAGAGTTTGCTTGAGTCCTTGATGACTCTATCAAATCGCAACATAGTCGTATGAATACTTCTTCATTTTCATTTCGTACTAGTCGGAATGCTATTGCCCATTTTCCGTCTCCACGTTGTCCGAATGAGGACAAGATTGACTTGGAAGATGGCACCGATTCTGGCTCATCATCACATAATAATAGAAGAGATTTTTGACTAATGTCTTCATATCCGATATGCCAATCAAGAGGATGAGTTCCATCTATTCTGACATATCCGCTATTATGGTGTGAAAGCTTATCCCATTTTTCTAGAAGCATTTCATTAGACAACATTATCATCGTCCTCATCGTCATCGATATCCATCCAGTTGCTTACCTCAACCATATTTACAACATAATAGGCCGCTTCGGTCTGTCCATTGCCTGGGAGCCCTAAACCAATAGCGTAAAGAGTTTCTGGAATCTTAGGATTGGCTGGCTCATTTTCTTTTTGGGTACTCTTCAGCACATGAAGCATTAATAGCGGCTTGCGATCACCTATCAGGTAAGCACTATCTGGAACATTTCTTCGATCACGATTCAACTGTCGAAAACTAATTTCAGCTGCTTTTATTTGATCGCTCGATAATCCTGCCTTTGTACACCCGCCTGACCCGACTCTGACCTTTGTTCCCATGACTTTAATCATGCCGTTGGCTTCTTCAACGTAGCGTTTTTCTCTCTTCAGCGAAATAGTGCCATTGGCACCTTCTAGCTCGAACTCCGTTGTATCGGAACCGAATGGAATGAATACATCCCATTCAATAAAACCTGAATTCTTCTCAATGTATTCGGCCAACGCCTTTCCTTGGAATGACATGTGCCAAGGATGTGTTTCAAAACTATATAGCAGCTCAACAATGAGATCCTTATGGATTCCGCTCCACATAAGTCCGTTTTGATCTATATCGCGCCTTGAACCAGCGCTGTCCAGGCTAGCTACAAATAGTTTAAAGGCACGTTCGTTCGCTGCAAGCACATCAGGTTTGGATTTCAACCGCGGCGTTTCAAGCAATTTGCCCGTTACCGAAATTGGACGACTAACATGTGTTGCCGTTCTCATTTTATTCCGAGCAGTTACTATTAAAGAATTAGGATCTTGTCGAACTTTTAGACCGAAATCTCTTGGCGTAAGATCATGCTTGTTCATTCTGCTTATTTCATCTTTCAGCTCATTTGCTGCCGCTGTAATATATCCATACCAATCAATTACATCAGCAGACATCCATACTTTGAACAGATCGCTATAATTCGGACGGTAGCCAAACCATCTTGCCATTTGAAGCAACGTATCATACATTTGGGAATTGCGATAAAAATAGCTTGTGCACAAGCCTTCTAGTGTCAATCCCCGAGACAAGCTGTTGCCTCCGACCGCAATAACTCTCAGCCCATTTTCTTCATGAGTATCATAATTAAGGCTTGCAGCCCCTGTTTTCTGGTTGACTGCACGAACTTCTAATGGGGAGATGGCCTTATGCAAATATTCCATCTGTAAAATACGCCATGAAACCCCTGCTTTATCCTTCAAACCATACTTGTCCCAAATTTGCTTCAGCAAATTCAGTGAACGTATCTGAAGAGCTTGCTCTTCTTCCCAGGCAGCATAATTCCGAACATCCGACTTAACCTGTTCTAACCATACAATAATATTTTCGCGTATTTTTACCTGAACATCAGTAAATCTACTTACATTGATGAGCATGGACCGATGGTCCTTAATATCACCGCGAACATCCCGTACTGCATTCGCTAACAGAAAATAGCCCATCGCCTCATACAAGCTTGGAGGCAGATCATCAACTGCAAGATCTTTCTTATGCCTGAATGGAAAGAAACACTCGATCTCCTCAGTGTTGATCTGTACTATGCTTTTCTCATATTTCGCTTCTTCTCCAAACATTGCATTAGATCCAATATAGTTCGTAGGAGGAGACAAAACGTAAATAAAATCTCTTGGGAAAAGATCATCTCCCACCATATCGTCCTCTGTTTCTGGATTGATAAAAATATTGGCGAATGGAGTGGCTGTAATCCCCAGGTAAGTTGCCTGATAGAATCTATTTAGGATTGATCGGATTGCCGCATTGATCGCTGTTGGATCTTCCTCTTCTTTTCTTGTGTTTACTGATGCATTATCCGCTTCATCATCAATAAGGAGCAACGGCAAATCGATTTTTCCAGAATTATCTGCATTATTGGAATAAAGCCAGCTCTCAAGATTTTTCAATACTGATTTATTCTTTTTCACAACGAACAACGCAGGTTCTTTGATGTTTTTTAAAGTCAAATCATTGCTGTTCAAAATACTCGAGTTAAAGTCATAAAGTACTGATGTAAACGCAGAAATTCGTTTGGTCGAGTCTAGTTTCCCTACTCCATCAAATACATTTTTAACCTCTTGTTTTCCCTTCAATCGCAATAGATCTTTGCTTAATCTGCCTGCGAACTCCTTATCCAGACGCTTCTGTGTTTGCATGCGCAAGTTTTCCATAGTCCCTGCCAGAACAATGATGACCTTGTATCCTGTATCCGCTGCCTTATTGCAGATAGCGGTATAGTTAACGGTCTTGCCCGATTGAACGTCGCCTAGAACCAATCCTCTTCTCTGCCACGGCTTGCTACTTTGAGGATCGCCAAATAAGTCCACAATATCATTGGATACGGTCTCTAGATTTGCTGTCACACGAGTATTCCATCCTTTTACATCTTCCAGATAACGTTTGAACCGATTCCAATAGTAAAAATCAATTCCTGCTCTACGGCTAGGGAGCCATGATTGATGGTCGCTACTTCTATTGGAGATATATACGCCAACATCCATTGTAATAACTAACGCGGCCTTAAGATTTCTTACAACTTGCTCAAATTCCTCATCGGGTATGGGGAATGCCGCTCGTAATGCATTAGCCTCGGCAATAAATTCATCCTCACTCGGAGGAGCATCAGGATACTTTGTATTGACTGCAACGGAAATAAACCTTTCGAGCATTTGCGCTGCTTGACTTAACATTCTACTCAGCCTCCTGAACTAATTCCCTCAATAATTCTGGTTGTTGATTAAAAGGTTCTGTGCTTGCCAACCTCTTAATCATTGTTTCTTTTTCTTGCAAGTTCCTACACCCAGCCAGCAGTTGCTCCAATAGACTTAACAGATCCGATTTTGAGATTTCGTTCTCATTTACAACACGCTCATCATTAGTCAGATCAATATAAAGCTGATTTAGAGGCAAGCTTCTTTCTATTTGCAAAAGCAATCTTTCAACTAATTGTTTATTCAAAGAAGCGCTTGAGCCGACTGCCTCTACCAACGGGTGATCGCGATTTATTTCGTAGAATACTCCTCCTTGTCGAGATTTCACGCGGTTCCACACATGTATTTTAGAGTCATCCGTTTCCTTCTTCCCTCTAAAAACCCATGTTCTTTTACTGCTTTCGGATATTTTATTGATAATTCCCGCCAGATTCTTACGCACAACTTCAGGAGGAACTGCGCTTGATTTTTTTTATATCAAGTGTCCAAAGGTAGTCTAACGAATTAGGAATGTCAACACGAACTCTAGCAAGTTTTGACAAGTCCCCCTGCCGCATTAAACGAAACCAGGTTCCCCAGACAAGCAATCTTTTGTTGCGGTAAACATAGAAGCCCTGCAGCTTTCTTAGACCGTCTTTTCCTCCGAGCATGTTGATTTCGGATTCGGACAGTTGGGAAACGTGGGGCAGTGTATAGGGTCTTACTATAACCTTATGTCCTTCAATCGAAATGCTCTCATCTGCCATTACTTGGGTACTTCTACCCGATAAAAAAAGGGTCAATCGGTTCAAGCCTAACATTATTCATTAGTATCTCAACCTTCTTTATTCCCTGTTCTCCAGAAAGGTAGCGATGAAATACCAAAGATAAATGTTCCCTAACGCGATCCATATATTTGCCCATTATTTGGTCAAAGTTAAGCTCTCCTAGACTTAAGCGATCCAAAGCCTGCCATACGACCAATGTTCCTGTGTTATTCTCTTTCAGCTGTCCGATATGTGGGATATCCGCAACATCATCTGAATTAAGGAGCTTTAACGACCAGTCATTAGTTGATTCAATAAAGTCCAAGTCCCACTGTGCGCCAATAATTTCATCACATTTTTTGCTTATTACAGTAAGCCTTCTACATTGGGACATCGAGGCGGTCTTTAGTCCTAATCCAAACCTCCCCAAATCACCAAGTGCTCTCGCATCAAGCGGATTTTTGCTTCCATACCGCATTGCATTCTTTATCTCATCCTTATTCATGCCATCCCCATTATCCATAATTGCAACATATGGATTTCCGACTGGAAAGAACATGATATGTACCTGTGTAGCGTTCGCTGTAACGCTATTATCTACAATATCGGCCACAGCGGTTTCAATTGAATAACCAATTGCTCTAGTAGCCTCCATAAGAACTGGCGCATTGGGCGGCAATGAAACAACCTCCACAAAACAGCCCCCATTTCCTAAAGTAATCCTATTTTACTATCTTATTCTACAACAATATTCCTACATCCTTCCATAATTCATTGAATTCTCTCCATAGTCAGACAGCAATTGACCCATTACCATTCTTTTCGCCGATTTGCCATGTAGAAGGAGCATCCGTTCCTTTGAGCTTGAGATGCAATTTACACGGCTGTCTTGGTCAGATGGATCGTGCTGCTCATTGGAACTCTGTGTCACGTAACGAGCATCGCAACATCCACCTGAAACTTATTTCCATATCGACCGTCAAATATCATAAATTCGAACTCATAGGCTGCTCAAGACCATGAAAATCATAAGGTAGACGGCGGCCTCGGGAATGTTAGTGGTGTATAGCTATGGGGACCCGAATACGACTATCATTTTATTTTTCCGGGAGGGTGAGGGCTCATGTCAAAAAAATCGAAGAAGATCGTACTTACTCTCGTCGTGATCCTGCTCGTCTACTTTTTATTTCTTCCTTCCATAACGCCTGAGCTAGCTGTACGAAAGCAACTGTTATTTTCCTTTCATCCCATTAAAGCAGTGACGTCTGAAGTGCGGCAAGGCAGAATAAGCAATGACCCGAAATACGGAACGCTCTATGAAGTAGCGGATCAAGCTATAACGGAACCATTTATATATCTTAAAAAATCATGGTTAGGCTGGCGCGTAACTTCTGTTGGATCAGGCCCGTGAATCGATCTCGGCATCCATGAAGAAGCTCCGCCGTCTCATAGGGACTGCGGAGCTTCGCCTCATTGTAGTTCGGTCAAATTGCCACTAGCTTTAGTGCACATGTATGATTCTATTCCCTGCTTCTACTCCCCCTTTCAGCTCAATCTGCTCCAATATCTCCATACATTCCTCTACAGTCCCTTCATTGGTCATGACCGTGAATATATGCTTGTCCGTGATTAAATGAGCGACTTTTCTTACTTTACCGTCTACGTAGATGACTGCATGTCCTTGAATCTCGGTTTGTTCCTTCTGTTCAGTTCCATAGGCATCGCTTGTTAAAAACCATTGAAGCGTCTTCTCTTCAGGGACCGGCTCAGCTGCCTGTATAAATAAAAACTCTACGCCATCGGATGTACGATAAGTGGTTCTGAGCGTGAATCCTCTCTCCGTTTTCTCGGCCCATGCAGACGATCCTTCCAAATATTGAATGGAATCTTCCTCGGATGCGTGTGACAGCTGAACAGTCTTGGGTACGAAATTCTCGTGAGCAGGCACCTCAGATAGATCGATGTGACCAAGTGGCAGATCACTAGTGAGGTCCGTTGGCTCCGGCACGGCAGGCTCTTGATCCGGCAAGTCCTCCAAGCCTCCAGCTTGTGTTTGTCCGCCTTGTTTCACAATTGGGTCTGGTTGGTGCTCGTTCGATGCGTAACGAACAGCACCGTCAATATGACGAGCAATGAAGCCAAACTTACATGAACCAACCAGTAACGTATCGGCTTAGACACTGTCGCTTCGGCACTTTGAGAACGCAGCACGATTTTTTGCAGCAACCGATCGTTAAACTTTTTTTTGTCTAAAAATATCCGCCTGCAAGTCCTTATACCAATCAGGATCTGAATGGTTCATACGCGTAGTCCTCCCCCAATCTTACGTTCATTTTTTTCCGTGCCGCAAATAGTCTCGATCTGACCGTTCCTCCGAAATGTCGAGCAGAGCAGCAGCGCGGGGTTCATCAGCCTTTTACAGGGATACGGACATTCGTACAGGCCGAAGTCCACATCTGGCAAGGCGCTCAGAATCCGCTCCGCAGCCCGCTTCCATACGTCGTCGGATTCGCCGGGTGTGGCCAGACGATTGGTTAGCATGACGAAGGAGCGGATGCCCGTCTCCATCATGCGCCGGATTCGCTCAGCTTGAGGCTGGCGTTGCGATTCTGCGTGAACAGCGAGCGGATCCTGCTGCCGATGCGGCCGAGCTCGTCGCGGGGGTCTTCGCGGGCATCGCCGTCGCATTCGGCTTCGGTGGCGATACCGTTGGTGCGGATGCTGTGCAAGAGAATGTCGCGAATGTTCTTGATCGGATTGTACAGATTGAACAATATCCAATTCATCTGAATTGAAAGCTGACCACATCCGACTACTGCTTGTAAAACGATTGTGTGCTGCGGTTAAGACATCTCGAATAACCTTTTCAAATCTATATTTACATTTCTTCAGCTTTTCATTTATACTAACAAAAGGAAATTTTACTAATTAAGGTAACGGATGAAGGTAGTGAGAAAAAATGAAGTTGCAGGTTCTTGGTCGCAGCGTCAGTATTTCTGAAGCCTAATTATCGTTATTCCTAATCGTAGAGCAAAATGCACATCCAGTGATTGTGCCAAGGTGATCGGGCGGCGATTGCCGTCGGGTGTCTTGTACAATAAATGAGCCGACTTCCGATGAACTTTGCATGGGCACGAGAAGTCGACCCGATTTATCGCACCACTTACTTTGACGCACAAGCAAGCGACCTAGAATCATTATACATATAAATGCGCGGTGATCATTGAGAGTGGTAGTTTATTCTCCGGGGAGAGGATGCCTTGCTCTAGGTGATGATTGGCGCTACGTCGGGACAGACTGTGTTTTGTGATAGGTGATGACTCGCCTAAAAAACGCTTGGGAGGTAGTTTTGATGAAGAAGATTTCAGTCATGTTGTTCCTGTTGGTTCTATTGGTAATTCCAATAAATGGGGCATTCGCAGCGGCAACCAGCTCGCAAAATGATATCACGCAAGATGAAGTTGATAGAAGAATGGAGATTGTATTCGCATATTTGAACGAACATGGGAACGACGCAATTCCAGATGGTCAAGACTCTCTTGTATACCAAATCCCTGTTGGTGACGGTGCTATTGTTACTGCTGAAGTTTCGAACCGAGAGGTATTACCTGGAAATCCATTGGCGCGAACTACTCACTACGGATCGTACACAAGTACCCTCACTGCCAATTCGAATTATGTTTTCACCTTGACAATTACAAATGTTACACTAGGCGGAGATACAACAGTGTTTACTGTTAACTATGCCACTGGAAACGAAATTACTTCTGGCAAGAAAAATTATCGCCTCACCCTTAGTAATCCTGCTATTTCAGGTTCAACTACCGTTTCAGGGTACAGTGCAACAACACCGCAGGCCGCTAGTATTGTATCTAACAACAACATTATTGTTACCGCGTACGGTGCTATGTCGTACAACACTCCGACTACAAGTGTGTTGTTACAAATCAATCTTGATATTTCGAGTCAAGTCGGAGGGGTTATGGCAGCTTTATATAACTACTCTTACTAATTGGAGTTCGACTGCGTGGCTGATTCCTCAAAGCAAATGTGGAATGACTTATAGCATTAAGCCAAGATGAGAAATAACAGGAGAGTGAAAAGCTTGAAAAAAAAGTATAGAAAAATGATGTTTTTTTCTATTCTACTCGTAGCTATCATCATCGTAACCTACGCATATCTCACGAATAGTAGCGACAATTCTGCTCTTGCTCGAGAATCAATGTCTACAGCCGAATCGGCAGTGCATGAGGTACTACCCATTGGAGAAACTAAAAAGCAGGAAGGCTTTTCTTCAAAAGAGGAACTGGCTGAGTGGTCTGTTAACAAACAGTCAGAACTGCAATTATCAATCGCAAAACAATTGAAGTTAGAGAGCCAAAATGTAAAGATCGTACTTGGTTCTGTGTCCAACGTAAAAGATGCCGAAGGTTATTATGATCTGACTGGTTCGATGGTTCTACGAACAGAATTAACTTATGATGAGACTACCATGGAAAACTTGGTCGAAGATATCATTAATTCGGTTACAAATGATGCTAAGTTGGATGCAAGGATTAGCAAAGAGGTTATTATGATAACAAATGCTAATGGCGATGTGCTTTACCCCTCGAAATAAGGCTCTTGCTTACACTTCCTTTGAGCATGACGAAGCCTGCAAGTCCTCCGCCATGCTCCATCAAACCGAGTTTTGTTTGCACAAAAAAAACCAGCGGCATGCTTGGACTGGAAGTGAAGTCCCAGGATGCGCTGGTAAACTCATCTATCGAACATTAGGGTAGGTCAAGTTTTTTGAGCAGCGACTGACGCTTTGCATCTTTGTAGAACTGATTGCTATCTCCATCATAATAGATTATGTTCTCCTGCTCTGCAGACTTCTGTGTCAACCGAATGCGATAGAGTCCCTCAGGCATCAGAAAAGCATCGCATGTAATGTCGTAATTCGTGCCTGCCGCAGACGCCTTGAACCCAAACCGCTTGGCAAATAGCCCCCCTGACCTGCTGGAGATCCCACGCTAAATTCTCGCCCGTTTCCCCATAGAACACGGCCGCTCCATTCTCCACTTTAGCGTACCACCTTGCAATGACCGTATCGCTGCTTCTTGGCATCTCAATGACGTATTCGTTCCATCCATTCTTGTTCTTCTCCGAGAACGATAAGACGTAATTCAGATACAGATCGTCGGGGCTGCTGGGCGCTATTGATGAACCTGGCGAACGCCAGTAGAAATATCCCGTCTTCTTGTCTTTTTTTAATCCATCGGGCGTTCGTTGCCGCATCGATCAAGTTGTATTCCTTGCGAAGCTGCTCCAAATTCTGATCCTGACCATCATAGGACAGTCGCGTCAGCTTCCGCTCATGCGCTTTAACAGCGATCCGATGATGCGGCGTGCGGATCTCAAAGTCCCAATACCCGTTAGCCTTTAACATGGCTTCTGTCGTCCCATTCAGATAATCATTGATGACTTCAGTTAGATTCCAATCATACCGCATATAAAAAACGGGATATGCTTTCGTTGGAAATACAATTTTTGAAAGGCCTCTGTCGATGAAGTACGGCTTGATCGGGTGATTCCAATGGTCTACATCGGAAATGATAACGGGTGAGGCTGCGCTATGCTTCGGCTCTTGTTGGCCAGTCGATGGCGTTTGGCGCGAATGTTGGACCGGGTTAGCGGCATGACTTGCCGTATTCGGACCGTTAACCTGCGCCGAGCCGGATGGCTCCGATTCCCCGCAGGCCGTGGTCGCTTGCAGAATGAGAAACAGCACGATTCCATATGCGGACAACGCGTACTTCATGAGACCCCTCGCCTATGATCAAATTAATCGGATGATCCGTTCCAATCCTTGATTTCTATCCAAGGACTGTTCGTATTTTCTCTCTCGAAGGCCGTTCCGAACGCGCCTTTGAGCGGCGTTATCAGGCTAGGATCCTTATCGAGTAATGCATACAGGTTTAAGACGCTAATGTTTGAAGCTTGGCTGCTATACGCATCGCTCTCGGTTCCTTCGAATAACCGCCACCCGCTGTCGTCCTCCCGGTCCGGCGTTTCACGGTAGAGCCACCGCACGCAGCCGCCTTCTTCCAGGCATTTATTGGAGACTAGCGCCATTTGTTCACCGATATCCAACCACCTAGGATCGTCTTTGGGGATTAAAACTCTCGCAATATGCCTGGGCTCGAATTCAACGATATCGCCAATCTGCAAGGATTTAATGGATACGGGCTGATTGGTTAGAATCCCGGTGTACGTCTGACTCCATCGCTTCTTCCCGGTCACTTCCACCCACATCCTTTCCGCGCGAGGACCACCCTCGGCTGTCTGCTCGAGCACAAAGTGTAATCTGACCAAGTCGCCTTTCTTTTGCTTTTGCCGCTCTTTAAGACTTGGGATAAAGAAGGTATTCGGGTTTTGCAGACTCGCTCGTTCTACGTCCTCTAAGCGCCATTCCAAGCGAACAATCCCCTTTCAGCCCGGGCATGAACAATCCCCGCTTCGCTTCTGCGTTGGCCTAATGATGTGTCTCTATACATTCAACTAAACGGAAGCATTTCCTTTAAAACGACGAGCGGGCAGTTTGTCCGATCGCCGCCTGCAACGATCTGTTCAGCGCCCTTTAAGCGCCATGTGCTAGAATAGCGCAGCGATAGCACACATCGAAGGGAGTATCAGGATGAGGACAAGACGATTGTATGCGAAAATATGGATGCTGCTCGGCGCCCTGCTCCTGGTCGTCCAAGGCGGCTTGCCTGCTGCCGTGCAGGCGGCGACGATCACGTACGGCGCTACGACGGTGGCGGGAACGACCGGCTCGTCCGGATTTTTTTGGCGACACCGGAGATGCGACGGCTGCCAAGCTGAATACGCCGAACGCTGTAGCAGTGGATAGCAGCGGGAACATATACATAGCCGATACCGAAAATCACCGGGTCCGAAAGGTCGGCACGGACGGCAAGATCAGCACGGTCGCGGGAACGGGAACGCCCGACTACAACGGGGACAACCGCGCAGCCCCTTCGGCCAGTCTGGACACGCCTACCGCGGTAGCGGTCGACGGCAGCGGCAACCTGTATATCGCGGATTCGAACAATAATCGCGTGCGCAAGGTGGACACCGACGGGAAAATCAGTACGTTCGCCGGCACTGGAACGGCCGGAAGCGGCACCGACGGCACTGCGGCGACCGCCTTCAGCCTGTTCACTCCGTCCGGCCTGGCGCTGGATGACGGCGGCAATCTGTACATTGCGGATACCTCTAACCATCGAGTCGTCAAGGTGAATACAGCCGGCATCGTCAGCACGGTCGCCGGCACGGGCAGCTACGGCAACAGTGGCAACGGCGGTGCGGCAACGGCAGCCAAGATGGATAGTCCGGTCGCCCTTGCGGTCGGACCCGGCAACGTTCTGTACATCGTCGATAACGGGAATCAGAATGTCCGCAAGGTCGATACGGACGGTAAGATCAGCATCTTTGTTGGCGGCAACGGCTACGACTACGAAGGCGCGCCGGCGAGCTCTTCATGGCTAAGCGTGCCTATGGGTGTAGCGGCAGACAGCGACGGCAATGTCTATGTCTCGGACACCCTGAACAATCGGGTTCGCAAGGTGGACAGCGTCAGCCAGAAGATTTATACGATCGACTCGGCGCTCTACAATCCTTACGGACTGGCTGTGGACAGCAGCGGGCATGTATTCATCGCCGACACGTATTTTCACCGAATCATCCAACTGACGGTTCTGTCGGACGACGCAGGCTTGAAGAGTCTCGCAGGCCAGACAGACGCCTCCCCCGCAGGGGGCGACGGCGCGTCTGCAGGCGCTGCGATCACCTGGTCGGTCAACGTGCCGAACAGCAAGAGTGCTGTCGGACGAACGGATATCGTTGCGGCCGCCGGCGCGACCTCGAAGCTCTACTCGGATAGCGGTTTTGCCGCGGAAGTGACGGGCAGCTCCACGATTCCGTTGACGGCGGGCGCGGCGACGACCGTGTACGTGAAGGTCTCCGCCTCCGACGGCGTAACCGTGAAGTATTATGCGGTGACGGTCAATCG
This sequence comes from Cohnella rhizosphaerae, assembly GCF_029525575.1. Classification (GTDB taxonomy): domain Bacteria; phylum Bacillota; class Bacilli; order Paenibacillales; family Paenibacillaceae; genus Cohnella; species Cohnella rhizosphaerae. The sequence continues at coordinate 2,165,130 of NZ_JAPDIA010000003.1, read as the reverse complement.
CGGTCCGGCGCTTAGCGGCGATGCGGGATTAACGACGATCGCAGGCCAGACGGACAGCTCCCCTGGGGGTGGCGACGGCAGCGCGGCCGGCGCAGCAGTTGCCTGGACGGTAAGCGTACCGAATAGCAAGGCGGCAGTAGGACTGACGGATATCGCCCCGGCTGCCAGCGCGACCTCCATGCTGTATGCGGACAGCGGCTTTGCCATGGAAGTAACGGGCAGCTCCACGATTCCGCTCACCGCCGGCGAGGCGACGACCGTTTACATTAAAGTAACGGCGCAGGATGGCGTTACCTCCAAGTATTATGCGGTCACGTTCCATCGCGAAGCGGCGCTTAACACCGATGCCGGATTAACGAGCGTCGCAGGCCAGACGGACAGCTCCCCTACCGGCGGTGACGGCGTATCGGCTGGCACCGCAGTCACCTGGTCGGTGAACGTGCCGAACGGCAAAACCGATGTGGGATTATCGGACATCGTCACGGTAACCGGTGCCACGTACAAGCTGTATTCGGACAGCAGCTTCGCCACGGAAGTAACAGGCAGCGCCAATATTGCGCTGACGGCGGGTTCCGCCACGACTGTCTACGTCAAAGTGACGGCGCAGGACGGCGTGACTGCGAAGTATTATGCGGTGGCAATCCATCGCGATGCGGCGCTCAGCGACGATGCGGGACTGACGAGCATTGCAGGCCAGACGGACGGCTCCCCTGCCGGCGGCGACGGCGCAACGGCTGGCAACGCAGTCACCTGGTCGGTGAACGTACCAAACGGCAAGAACGCTATCGGACCGGCCGATATCGCCACAGTAACGGGCGCGACGTACGGCCTTTATTCGGACAGCGACTTCGCAACTGCGATTACGGATAGCTCCACGATTGCGTTGACCGCCGGCGCATCGACGACTGTCTACGTCAAAGTCACAGCGCAGGATGGCGTGACCGTGAAGTATTATGAGGTGACGATCCGTCGCGCAGCCGACGAGCCGACTGTACAGCAGCCCCCCTGTACCATCGCAGAACAATGACGTCGTCGTGTATGTCAACGGCAAGGCTGAAACGACAGGAACGTCGACCACTGCCGTCGTGAACGGACGGACCGTGACGACCGTATCGCTGGACCCGCAGAAGATCGCAGCGAAGCTTGCTGCGGAGGGCAAAGGCGCCATTATCACGGTGGTGACCGGCGGCAGCTCGGACATCTCCGTCGCCCGGCTGAACGGCCAGAGCCTTGAAGCCATCAACGAATATGGAGCGACGCTGGAATTAAAGACAGCGCATGCTTCGTACAAAGTTCCAGCCAGCCAACTCGCTCCGGCTGCATTAACGGCAGGTCTCGATTCGGCAGCGGCACCGCAGGATATCGAGCTGCAGGTTAAGATTGCGACGAGTGCCGCGGACAAGCGGCAGCTAGCCGAAACTGCGGCCAAAGCCGACGGCTTCGCTGTAGTCGGATCGCCCGTCGATTTTACGGTGAATCGGATTTATAAAGGCCAGTCCGCCGAGGTCGAGCAATTCTCCGTCTACGTAGAACGAACGATCGAGATCCCGGACGTTACCGATCCACAAAAAAGTAACGACCGCCATCGTCGTGGAGCCGGACGGCTCGACGCGCCATGTACCGACGCAGGTCGTTGTCAGTGGCGGCAAGTACTACGCTAAGATCAACAGCTTGACGAACAGCACCTACGCGCTTGTGTACCATCCGCTGACGTTCGCGGACGTGGATCGTCATTGGGCGAAGGATGCCGTCAATGATCTGGGCGCCAGAATGGTCGTCAGCGGCTATCCGGACGGCCGATTCAATCCGGATGCTTCCGTGACGCGCGCGGAATTTGCCGAGATCGTCGTTCGCGGATTGGGTTTGAAGCCGGCCGAACAGGCCACGGCCTTCAAGGATGTCGCGCCGACGGACTGGTCCGGCCAAGCCATTCAGACCGCTTACGCATACGGCCTGATCGACGGGTACGAAGACGGTACCTTCCATCCGACGGACAGCATCACGCGCGAGCAAGCCGTAGCGATCCTGGCAAGGGCCATGCAGGTGACCGGTTTGCAGAAGGCGCAATCGTCCGAAGCGACAGCGCCTCAACTGACCTCTTTCACGGATGCCACGCTCATCTCGCCTTGGGCCAGGAGCAGTATCGCCGCAGCGCTGCAAACGGGCTTGATGACCGGCAGAAGCGATACCCAGCTGGCACCGAATGCCTCTATTACCAGAGCTGAAGCGACTGTGCTGGTGGATCGATTGCTACACACTTCCGGTTTAATTTAAAGATCTGTATCACGACTTCACACAGTCCCTCGAACAGTTCATACTGTTTGAGGGATTTTTGTTCATGAATGCGGCAGAAGGCGCAAAACCGCCGAGGTACTATATAAAGTTAGTACTTAGCAGGCACCGGGCAGAGAACCTATGATAATGGTAATTCTGATCGATAGGGAGCCTGTTCAATGAAAAACAAAAGATCCAAATTCAAAGTCGCTACGCTCGTCGTGTTTCTGTCCATCGGTACGCCTGCATTAATCCAACTTGTTTTCAGGGTCATTTTTGCGGATTACTATGAAAATGGCGTATTTCTACCCGGGCTAGCCCATTATTTCATCACTGCGCTGATGATTATCGTTAACTTGATTTTTGCGCCGATGATCGTATTTTTGAACTATCCAACGCTGGAACAAGGGGACGTAAGGAGCATCCTATTAACGAGAATAACGATTATTTTTGCTGTCAGCATCGTCGCTCAGATTGTGCTAAGCATTATTATTGAGAATCCGTTTTCTCCATCGACTCCGAACTTTTTTATAAGACTATAAATAGGCGGTGTTACGCTATGGTGGCCCCTGGTAATATTGTTCCAACGTGGTTCCTCTTGGCGATTATCGGCGTGATTGTCGGTGCAATCGCATTGGTTGTTTTCATTGTCGAGTTCATCAGAAGACAAAAATAAAATCCATCATTTCTTACATACCTTTGAAACCCCACCCACCATCTCGCTCATCTAATATACGTCAATGCGAAAGGGGGGCGATCGGTGGACGTAGCTCAGCAATTCAAGAAGGCGCAAAAAGGCAACGTGGCTGCCTTCGAGCAGTTGATTCACGCGCACAAGACCGTCATGTATCGGGTAGCCAAAACGATCCTTGCCAGCGATGCGGATTGCGAAGATGCGATTCAGGAGGCCATTATCAAGGCCGCCGGACGCGCAGCTGCCGGATTCATTTGTGCTGGGAATCCTCTCTCTCGATCGAACGAAGACCATCGCAGAGATCCCTGTGGAACGTAAAGGTGGGAGCCTGGCCTCCTACGCGATCTCGCAGACGAGGAAGTGGAACAATATCGAAGTGAACTATGAAGCCGTTACGTCGTTCCCGACGGCTACGGAATTAAAACTTCAGCTGCGAAATACGGATTCCGTGTTCTGGGCGTTCCAGGTCTATGATGAACAGAACCGCGTACTTGAACCGCTCAACAGTCACGGCCAGGGCGCAGGCGAAGAAAGGGAATATAAGTATTACTTCGAGCCGCTCGCGTCCACACCTCAACTATTAACGATCAAGCCGTATTTAAGCAGCGCCGACTCCACGACCTAATGGCGCGATGCGTGGAACGGAACGCCGGTCACTTTATCGCAAGGGAAAGCAGGAGCACTGACCATTTTGGATGAGAAACGGGAAAATAACCAAATAACGCTCGCCTATGAAGTGTCGGGCGCCCGCATTTTCGATCAGGTGCAGCACATCTGGCTCGAAGACGGCAAGGGTAACCGATACGACAAGGAAAACGGGACGATTCGCAGGGAAGACGGCAATAGGTATCAAGTTACTTTTTCGAATATAGGCGATGTCGATGCGTTATATGTTTGCACGTATCAGTTAAATGTACATTATTTGAAGGAGCTTGAGGTTACGGTGAATATGGCGAAATGAATATGAGGCAGTCGGTTTGAAGACCGGCTGTCTTTTTTTACATAAAGCTGGTTTAAGTTAGTACAACGTTGACATCAGGAAATGGGGCATATAAAATAAAAAATATTGATCGATCAGTTTTTTTATATGAACAACCAACTTTAGGAGATGGATCGAATGGAAAATAAACAATATTTGATCGCTGAAGCGCGCAGAGAACAAGTCATTAAGGCCGCTATTAAGGTATTGACGGACATCGGATATCACAGCACAAGTCTTTCCAAGATCGCAAATACAGCCCATATTAGCACAGGACTCATTTCTTACCATTTCTCCGGCAAGGAAGATTTGATGAGAAATACGTTGATGTATCTGGTAGAGCATGAGCGAAGCTACATCAAGGAAAAAGTAACGCCACAACAGACATCCATGGAGAAATTAGTGACTTTTATCGAAGCAAGCTTAGCCTATCAAGGTACGAACGATGAATATAGCAACGCTTTGCTCGAAATCGTTTTTAATGGCCGCACGCCGGACAACGTCCCGTATTACCAGGTCGAAGTTCATGAGGAAGACGGATTACTCGTGTTGTTGAAGGAGATTCTCCGCAACGGACAAGAAACGAAAGAATTCGGCGACTTCGATCCCCAAGTGACTGCCATGATTATTCGGGGGGCGATTGCAGGGGCGAGGGGACTTCCTCAAAAGGGGGGATGCGTTAAGCCTGGAAGCGTACAGTGAAAAGGTGATCAAGAGCATTTTAAAAATGATTCGTTGACACACATTCGAACAGGAAAGGAAATAATCGATGATCCATCATAAACGGTACGGTCCACTATTCGCGCTGATCCTTCTGAGCCTCATCGGGACGGCCTGTCAGTCGCGCGATTTGGTCGACAAGCTGCCTGCTCATGAGCAAAAGTGGACGTTTACGCAAGGCAAGCCGGGTTCGCTCGTCGTCGACAGCGAATATGACGTGAGCATGGCGTTCATCGCAAGCGCCGACGGCTCCAATTATGTGGAGATTAGCGGCAATATGCAGCAGCACACGATCGATCAGCTGGAAGCGACGGAGATCGCGGGGAATACGCTGAAGGTGGCGCTGAATAAGGATGTTAAATTAGTCGCCCCTAATTACAAGTCCACCAAGCTGAAGATGACCGTAGCGTTGGCGAATGACGCCCGGCTGCAGCAGGTCAGCTACAAGTCAAAAGCCGGCGATGCCAGCTTTACCGATTTGAAGGCCGAACATGTCGACGTTTCCTTTCATTCCGGCGATATCAAGGTGGATCGGTTGCAGGGCGCTTTGACCGTGGAAGGGACTTCCGGCAATATTAACGCCGCAGACGTCGACGGTTCGGCCGATGTCTCCTTGCGTACAGGAAAGATCAAGTTCGATCGGTTTACCGGAGACGGCGTATTTAAATTAACGTCCGGCAGCATTGATTTGACGGAGCAACGTTCGGATCACCTGGATATTTCCGTGCGTACCGGCGACGTGACGCTGTCGCTCGATCCGGCGTTCAAAGGATTCTTTGACCTGAAGACCACGACCGGACGCGTCAACGCGCCGGAGCCCCCGCAAGAGACGACGGACAAGATCAAAGTAAGGGCAACCTCGGGTAATATTCGCATCCGGTGACCCCCCTTGAAAGGAGTCCGGCATGATTAAGAAGCGCAAGTGGCGCAGAGCCGCAAAACGCGTCCAGGCGGGTAGTGGGCGTCCATTAAAGCCGATCCGATGGTGGCAGCTGTTCGCCCGCAGCTTGTTCTATCTTCCGTTGACCCGCGACGATGGCCGACAGACCGTCTATGCCGTTGACGTCCCGCATTGGCAACAGCTTCAATCGGACGACGGGAAAGGCAAAGCACACCTGTACCTCGACGGCAAACATTACGCGATGTCCAAGCTTCCTGCAGCCTTCCCCGTCCCGGGAGGAACGATCATCGTAGAGACCTCAGCGTTCGGCATGAAGCGTTGCCACTTTGTGACCGACGAGGGAAGCATGCAGCAGCTGATCCCGGATGCACGCTCCGCGGAAGGCTATCGCGCTCGTCTTGACAGGACGCACCCGGCACTGAGCCGATGGATCGGATTTGTGTCGCTGCTCATGCTCATCGTTCCGATCGTTCTCGCCATTCCACAGGTCCTCGAAGCGGTCTCCAAGGTGCCCCCGATCGCTCAGCAATTCGGGATTTTCATCTCGCCCATTCATTTGCCGGCGTGGCTTAACGTCGTGCTCGGAGCCTGCGCTGTCGCAGCCAGTATCGAGCGCGCCATGCGATTGCGTTGGAATGCGCTGCTTGACGGGTCCACTTGAACGTTGGCCGGTCTATCGCCGCGCAACGGAATTAAAAAGATTAGAACAGACTGATCAACTTCGAGCCCAGTATCGCAACCGTCAATCTGGCGGACGCGAATCGGTCGCCGTTCCAGGTGAGCAGATTCTCGACATAGCCCAACGTATCGGCGTTTGTCGTACCGATAATGCGTTGAAGCGCAAATAGATCGTAGCCCACGCCTCTTTCGTTCGTCACGATGGGGAACAGTCCGCCTAGCGCAAGAACCTCGCCCTGGACAGGCTGCTTGAGCTTGCCGTCGTCATCGTAATATTGCGATAAATAGTCGTAGCCTTTGCTGCTAATGTCTATGGTAAATAGCACGTCAAGCTGCGGATGACTGACGCTCACCTTGTAGAAGTCCTCGTAATTCACGTTGAACTTATACGCCTCGTTATATTTTTCAAAATCAAACATCTCGTAAACGACATTGTTCTTGAAGGAATACATATAAAAGATCCCGTATCCCCCCGCTCCCGCCGGTATCGATGCTCACGAGTATGTCCTGTACGCGATCCTTGGTAAAATCCCCGAGGAAGAGCCTGGCGTTGTATCCCGCGTTGTTCGGCAGATTGACCGCCGTGCTTCGGTTGGAACGCCCATCCTGAACGATTAGCGTAATATGGTCGGCAAAGGGGCCGTCGGATTGGTTTCCGTATAAATAAACGTTATCGAGGATGCCGTCCCCGTTGACGTCCCCCTGCTTCGCATCGAGCAGAACGATGCTTCGCGAGCGCGCTTCGTACATTCGAACATCCCCTATTCGCAGTCGATTCTCTATGCCTACAAATATGTGGGTCGGTACCTAGGGGATTGTGCGGACGCCTATACCCATGAATCTAGCAATCCAGAAGAACTTGGAAAAATTCATTGTGATACGATTAAAGTAAGTGGTTACGAGCAAGTAAATGGGAGGAGTTATTGAAATGGCTAAACTGATCTATCCTGTTAACCTGTCTTTGGACGGCTACATGGAGGACGAGCGCGGCGAGCTCGATTGGTCGATCTCCGATGACGAGACGTATGATTTCTGGACGGGCTTCCAGCGGACGATCGGTACTTACCTGTACGGGCGAAAAATGTACGAGTCGATGGTGTACTGGGAAACGGCGGACGCAGGCGCCGCACAACCGGAGACAACACGGGAATTCGCGCAAATCTGGCGAGCAGCCGAGAAGATCGTGTATTCCCGGACGCTTCCGGCGGCAGCAAGCGCCAAGACGAAGGTCGAACGTGAATTCGATCCTGATGCGATTCGGAGGCTGAAGGCGTCTTCAGAAGCCGACATGTCGATCGGCGGCCCCGAGCTTGCCGGGCAAGCGCTGAGCGCGGGGCTGGTGGACGAGTGTCATCTGCTGCTTAATCCGATCGTCTTGGGCGGAGGTAAGCGCGCATTGCCGGACAACCTCCGCACGCGGCTCGAGCTACTTGGCGAGCGCCGCTTCCGAAGCGGCATTATTCATCTCCACTATCGCGTGATCGTCTGACCGCTAGCTCAGCGACCAACAAGCTGCCGAGAAGATCGGCAGCTTGTTGAGCTTTGATAGCCCTTGGCGTTGAATCCCGCATTGTTCGGAAGATCGACCGCTGCGATGGAAATCGGCAGATTGTTCAGCTCGAAGGCAGGATAGCTTCCTCCCGCCGCGAATGTTAAATGGTAGCTAACAGCTACCATAAAGTTTCGAAGTTTCAATGAGGCGTGATTACATGGATATACAACAAAGAAAATTAAAAATCGAGCAGCTAAAACGAAAAGTGAAAAAAAGAAGCATCCCCTAACATCTTGTTTGAAGAATGTATGGATGCGTTAGGCGATAATACGCGAATTTATAGCCTAGACGAATCTGTTAGAGTGATTGCCAGATTAGTTTTTTCGTTTCCTTTTACAAACTGGGGAAGCATTGACTGGAATTCAGTCGAACGAAAGATCGCCATTCATGATGTGGATGAAATAAGAAAACTAGACGAGTTTGAAAACGAAAATGAGTTATTAATCATATGGGATGAAATGAATTTACCTGTAGTAGAAAGTACTTTGGAAAAGATTCTAAATCATTTTGATGATGTGGAAGCCGTTGGATTCAATACTTGGATTGTAAACATGGAAATGAACAAACTTATTGAGATAAGCCATGATGGGAGAATTACATTCGGAAAGTACGATGGAAATTAACGATCGAATAGGCAAATCGACACCCCCTCAAGGAGGAACCCAAATGAAAACAATCAAGCGCATGCTGGACCACATGTACTGGGCGGACGGGCGCATCCTGGGTGCGCTCGAGGAGAGCAAGACGCAGGACAAGGACCTCCTGAAGCTGGCACGGCACGTGGCGGTCGCGGAGCGCGTCTGGCTGTCCCGCTTGCAGGGCAAGGGCAGCGCACAGTATTCGCTCTGGGAGGAGACGGAGGACCTGACGGCGATTCGGAAAATGTTCGAGGAAAACGCCGAGCAATATCGCATCTATATCGAGGGACTCGAGGAATCCGCTTTAGACGAGATGGTCGACTATGCGAACCAGAGCGGGGTTCCGTTCCGGACGTCCGTCCGCGACATCCTGTCGCAGGTTCTCCTGCATGGACAGTATCACCGCGGACAGATCAACCGGGGACTTCGAATGGAATCGGCGGAGCCTATCCAAGTCGATTACATCACCTTCGCGAGACCTAAGCGTGGATAATAAATCAACGACTGATGCTGCACTAAAGGTGAACCGATGGCCTATAGGCATCCTAGCGGCGGGTCATCGCCATTCCGTCATTCTTCGACCAGACGGTACTGTGGCGGCCGCGGGCGACGATAAACTGGGCCAATGCAACGTAAGCGACTGGCGCGATATGGTCGCGGTCGCGGCCGGCAACGTTCATATGGCGACGAACACGGGGAACTCGCATACCGTCGGCCTTCGGTCGGACGGGACAGTGGTGGCTGCCGGCTGGAACAAGCATGGCCAGTGCGATGTAGGCGACTGGCGCGATATCGTCGCGATAGCGGCAGGGTGGCGCCGTACCGTCGGTCTCCAATCGGATGGCACGGTGGTGGCGGCAGGCCGCAATCATGAAGGCCAATGCGACGTAGACGACTGGCGCGATATCGCGGCGATATCGGCAGGCGACTGGCATACCGTCGGCCTTCGATCGGACGGCACGGCGGTGGCCGTGGGCAACAATCGATACGGGCAATGCGACATCAGCGGCTGGCGCGATATGGTTGCGATCGCAGCGGGTTACTTGCATACCGTCGGTGTAAAATCGGACGGAACGGCTGCGGCTGTCGGTTTAAATCGGCACGGCGAATGCGATGTCGGCGACTGGCGCGATCTCGTCGCGATCGCGGCGGGCAGCTACCACACCGTCGGGCTCAATGCGGACGGAACGGTGACGGCTGCGGGTAAAAACGAGCAGGGCCAATGCAATGTCGGCGGCTGGCACGATATCGTGGCGGTCGCGGCGGGCTGCGCACATACGCTCGGCTTGAAGTCGGACGGCACCGTGGTTGCCGCGGGCAGCAACGAATTTGGCCAGTGCGATGTAAGTGATTGGCATAGATAATTAACACACACCACTAGAAAGAGGGAAAACAATGAGCGGATATCCCCCCGGAAATCGAACAATTCCATCAAACCCTATGCAGTCTGGCCGGTGTCGATTCTGTCGTGAGCGGCGTGGATGACTTGTCATCCGTGGATGCCGAGCTGCTTGCCGTACCCGAATACGCCCATCTGCCGCATGCCGCGCTGCTGCGTACCGGGGGCGGACTAGACCATGAAGTTCTGATTCAATTTGAGTTGGCGCTGCAGCCGTCACGGGAAGGTTGGCATGCGCTTGAGTTTCTCGGCTGGTTCGTCCGCGATTGTGCAAGAGGCGGCCGCAAAATGCAATTGCGGCCGTTTGCGCTGCCGCCCGAGACGCCGAATGGCAGGCAGCTGGGTCATACGTTAAAGTTCCACCTCGATCTCTTCGTGGATGGAATCGAAGACTCGCTGGCTCCCGCCTTGCAGGTGATATCGGAGATCAATCGGTCCTTGGAGCTCGCCATAAGTTTGTACAAGATAAATGTAGAGCAAGCATAAGCAATGAAGCTCCGCCGTCCCTTGGGACGGGGAGCTTCATTCGTTTTGATCCTCGCTTATTCGGCCGCCATCGCATCCGCCTTCGTCGGATGCACCGTGCCGAACGGGTGCTGCGGCGGCGCGTAGATGACGTACACCTTAAGCGGTACGTTGCCGGTATTGGTCACGTTGTGCCAGGTGCCGGCCGGGACCATGATCGCATCGCCCTCTCCCGCCGCAGTTTGGAAGTCCAGCCGCTCCTTCGTTTTTCCCATCTGCACGAGCCCTTGTCCCTGTTCGATCCGGATGAATTGATCCGTATGCGGATGCACCTCGAGACCGATGTCGCTGCCTACTGGGATGCTCATCACGGTCACCTGGAAGTGCTCGCCCGTCCATATGGCCGTACGGAACGTGTCGTTCTGCTCCGTCACCTTCTCAATATTGATGACTGTCGGCTGCTTCCCGTAATCCTGGATCGCCGTCCCGGCTGCGGGCTGGGAGGCGAACCGCTGGTAGCCATACGGTGATGGATACGCAGGCTGTGGAAAATAAGGATAGCTGTAGCTGCGATACAGCTCCCACACATATTGCGCATACGCCAGGTTCGGATTGACTTGAGACAAAGCTTGCATCGGGTTCATCCCTCCATGCTGGAATACCTCATCCTATGCCCAGCGTAGGCAAATGTACCTTGGTCACCGCAAGCCTGCTATGATAAGGATACAAGAAGCGCTTTTTCATGGGTTGGAGGTGAAGCTCATGTCCAAACGAATTCGAAAACTCGCGCTTTCCGTCATTGCCTTACTCATCGTCTACGTTCTCTTTTTCCCAGCCCCAACGCCTCAGCTCGCCGTGAGAAAGCACCTGCTGATCTCCTTCCATCCGATCAAAGCCGTCTCTGCCGAGGTCCGCCCGGGGAGCATCCAAAACGATCCGAAGTACGGCGATCTCTACGAAGTCTCGGACCCCGATATTAGCGAATCGTACATCTATGTAAAAAAAATCGAAGCTAGGCTGGCGAGTGGCCTCCGTCGGCTCCGGGCCGTAATGCAAATCCCCCCGAACGGAACGACCGTTCGGGGGGATTCGCGCGTCCGCCGCAACGCGAAGCCGCGAACGCTTCGCCACTGGCGCGATTAAGTGCCGAGGATTCGCTTCCGATTGAGCACGGCCGCATTCGGCGGGCCGTAATCGTGGATCACCTGGATCTGCGAGATCTCGTCGTTGTACAGCTTAAACGAACGGATGGCCGAATAAGAGTCGATCTCGGTGACATACACCTTGCCATCGAAGTAGGTCATGTAGTAAGGAATGCCTTTGAAACCCAGCTTCGTGTAAAGGTCCTCGGCCGTGCTAAAATCGGACAAGTCCTTCAGACGAATGAACTGGTTGTAATAGACCGTGATGTAGTAGTAATTGCCGATCTTCTTAATATCGTTCATGGAGCGGTAACCAGGGGGGACGTCGTACTTCTCTTGAAGGGAGAAGGTGCCGTCTTGGTAGTTGGCGACGAGAATCTGATTCGGTCCGCTCACGAAGTACATTTTGCCGTCGATGATCGAGAAGGACCGGACATACGCGGCTTCTAAGTAAGTGAGATTCTTTTTTGCTGTCGACCAGCACTTTGCCGTCTTTGATCGATAGCGTATAGATATTCTGCGTGTCCGAGGTGAGCACGTAGAACTTCTGTGTCGCGGAATCGTAGATCGTGCGGTGCGGTCTGCCCTTGATGCCGGCGATCGTCTGCGTTCTGACGAAGCCCTTCGTCGTGAGCGTATAGACGATCAGGCGATCGCGGCCGGTATCTTCGGACACAAAAATGGTGCCGTTGCCCGCGATGGAATGGGGAGCGGCTATGTCATTGTCAAGCACCTTCCAGTCCTTGATCGGCTGCCTGACGTCTTTGCTGTAGAGCAATCTGTGGTTCCAGGAATCTGCGATAAAATACAGACCCGCGATCTTCGTAATGAACATCGGCGAATACAGGCGATCGGCATAGCTGTCGTTAGCGGCATGGGTCGGCGTCGATTGGAACACGAGCGCGATCAAAGCTACAAGCATGGTCAGGCGCAATCCGGCTTTTCTCAAAAAATATCCCTTCCCCCTCTAGTTGATGACCTCAAAGTTATATAACCCACAACTTCCCTGATTCGTAACAGGCGAGGACAATCTCGGACAAAATTCGAGGGGCGGCCGCGGAAAAATAAAAGAGCGCTTCCCGAAGAAGCGCCGCTGCGAGTGTTTGCAGTTACTTTTGGTCTGAATCAAGCAGGATTGGAGGGTGGCTGATCTGGAAGCCGAGCGGCTCCGTCTCGATTTCCACGCGGATCAAGCGGGGCTTCTCCTGCTGCTGCTGTCGCGCAGAAGCCTCTTGGGCCGCAACCTCGCCGGCATGCCGGATCTTCGCATAGTTCAAGGTCTGGATGACCAGTGTGGCGCCCAATAGACATACGCATAATCCGCCGATGCCCGCCGCCAATTTCGTTACATTTACGCGCAATGGATTTCCCTCCTTATTCTGACAGTCTCTCAGACGCTTCTGGAGATCGGAAGGTTGCGACGGTTCGCGGTCAAAAAAACAGCAACCGAGATCAAGCAGGAATGGTCCCGCTTCATCCCGTTTGTGCTTTTTCCGGACAAATTCAAGGATGGCGACTAGATCAGAGCGATCGCCAGCAGCGTAAACAATGACAGCGCGAGGATGCCGGCACCCCAGCCGCCATAGACGCCGTAGCCTCGCCCCCAAGCGGACAGCGTTAATTCGCCCTTGGCAGGCTTTAAGTACAGATTATCCCAGTCCACGCCCACGATCGTCCCCTCGAAGGCGCCATTGTGCGTGGTCACGCGCACCCTGCGGTTCTGATGCTTGACGCAAAACTCGTACATCCCCATTCGGCTCCGACCTCTCTCCTCTGTTGTTGGCAATGCTGATACCAACGTATGAGAGATGCCCGTGCCGGGATTGGGATAGACAGCGGAATGTGCGGTTGTCCCGCGGCATCGAACCGGCGCAAGAAAAGCCGCTGCAAGTACGCCGCTCTAACCCTCGAAGTAGTGACCTTGTTCGAGGTCCTCGATCAGCCCGGGATGCGCCGGCTGCCAGTCCAGAAGCTCGCGGGTCAGCGCGCTTGACGTCGGGTTGTCCGCCGAGGCGAAGCCGCCGAGCCAGGCGAAGTGAGCGGCCGCTTCTTCGGGCGGGATGCCGACCGTCGGCAGGTTCAGATGACGGCCGATGACGCCGGCAATCTCGCGGAAGGGGATGCCCCGCTCGCCGACGCCGTGCAGACGCGAGCCTGCCGGGGCGGATTCGAGCGCCAGCCGGTACAGGCGCGCGGCATCCAGACGATGCACGGCCGGCCAGCGGTTGGAGCCGTCGCCGATATAGGCGGAGACGCCTTTGGCGCGTGCGATCCCGATCAAGGCGGGCACGAAGCCGTGATCGTCCCGGCCGTGGACGGACGGCGAGAGCCGGACGACCGCGGAGCGCACGCCGCGCCCGGCCAGCGCGAGCACGGCATTTTCCGCGCCGCCCCGCGGCACCTCGGAATGGACCGCGTCCGCCTCCGTGCCGACCTGTCCCCGCGGCAGTCCGTGCGAGAGCATCAACGTGCCCGACGTGATGACAAACGGCTTGCCGGTGCCCTCGAGCGCCGCGCCCATCGCATCGACCGCGCGCTTATCGATCCCGATCGAAACGCCGTAATTCGAGAAGTCATGCACGAACGCCAGGTGAATGACGCCGTCTGCCGCCGCGGCGCCGTCACGCAGGCTGTCGAGATCGTCCAGCGAGCCGCGGTGAACGTCCGCGCCCGCCGCCGCCAATGCTGCCGCCGACTCGTCCGAACGAGCCAGTCCGAGAACCTGATGTCCAGCGCCCAGCAGCTCGCGGACGACGGCGGAGCCGATGAAGCCGGACCCGCCGGTTACAAATACACGCATTTATAATTCCTCCTCGTGATCCGGTTCGCCTCAGGCATGTACGGCGTTATCGGTCGCTCAATACAAAGCCGATTATACGCTCGACCATTAAATAAGTAAACTATATTTAATTATTTAGTTAATTTAGTAATTTAAATAAAAGACGTTTCTGTTGAAAGCGAGTTTGTTATACTGTTAAGGACCAGCAGCCAAGGAGGCCTTCGAAGCATGAGAAAACCCGTGGGCATCGATGTATATCTGCAAAAAATCAAGCCTTTGCTCCGCAAAACCAGGTTCAGCCAGCTTAAAATAGACGAGATCGCCAAGGCGATGGATATCAGCAAGGTGACGCTGTACAAGCACTTTTCCTCCAAGGATGAGATCATTGAGCAGGTGACCGATTATTACATCGATTATTTGCAAAGCTCGGACACCGTCGTTGGCGACGATTCCCTCTCCTATGCCGAGCGCTTTCGGCATACGTTCGCGCAGTCGCTGATCGGCGTCCTGTACGTATCCGATCTGTTCCTGGAGGACCTTAAGGCTTACTACCCGCACCACTACGAGCGTTTGGCCGCCGCGCAGCAAAGCCGGAGCAAAAATTTGCAATCGTTTTTCGAAGCCGGGATGGAGCGGCAGGCGTTCAACCCGTTAAACGCGCAGCTGTTCATCGTTCAGGACGACGCCGTGCTGCGGCGCTTCCTCGAGCCCTCCTTTTCGATCCAGTACGATGTCACCTTGAAGCAGGCGATTCTCGACTTTTACCGGATGAAGCAGTATCAGCTGCTCGCGCCCGCGTATTTGCATGAAGCGCTCGAGGACCCGGAAGGCCAGTCGGCGCTGGAAAGTAAAATCGCGCAAATTTTGCAGAACTTCTCCTAGCTCCCCCCCCCCCCCCCGTTCAGCCTCCGCGCAGCGGACCTCTCGGCCCCTCCGCTCCTGGGCTTGAACGTCAACAGCCCCCGCCTGACGGCGGGAGCTGCTGTACGCATTAATGTTCGGGCCAAAATCTTGCGCAAGATCTTGTCCCTGCCATACTCAGCCTCCTGCAACCTCACGATTGCGCAGCCCTTCGCACAGAACCGACAGGACGCGCTCCGACAATCCGGCGTCGTCATTGTTTTCAAGCGTCCGCATGATACCGAACAGCATAGCCGTTATATCGGTTACTTGAATATCATTCCGAGCCGAGCCCGCTTGCTGCGCGCGTTTCAGCAGTTGTCCCAGTACATTTTGAAAATCAAGGGAGATGTCCGCGTGCTGCAGATGCACGTCCGTTCCGGAACGGGCCAGCGCGGCAATCAAAGCTTTGTTTCCCGCTCCTTCTCTCACGATCAACGACAGAAAGTTAAAAAAAAGCCTGTTCGGGATCGTCTTGCCCGAGCATCTCCCTTGCCTTGTCGATGAGCTGCTGCTTAATGCGCAGCGCCACAGCTTCAATTAACTGTTCCTTCGTCGGAAAGTGACGGTATACCGTGCCGATCCCCGTCCCCGCGCGGTTCGCAATCTCATCTATCGGAATCTCCAAGCCCTCATTGGAGAACGCTTCCGTTGCCACCACGAGTATTCGTTCTCTGTTTCGCCTGGCATCCGCCCGCAATGATTTTCCCGTCATCCGATTGCCCCCCTCTGACAAACACATTATACACCAAATTGACAAACGGAGTCTCCACTCCGTATAATAAACGGAGTTAATATTCCGCTTAATGTTGCATCATTTTTAACGGGAGGTCTTTACAAATGTCATTGCAAAATCATCGAGCCGTAATTGTAGGCGGCACTTCGGGCATCGGTTTGGCGACAGCTAAGTTACTTGTGTCCCACGGCGCACAGGTCATCGTCGCCAGCCGTTCGCAAGAGAAAGTAGACGCGGCAGTGAAGGAGATCGGAACAGCGCAAGGTTATGTCCTGGATTTCCAGGATGAACGTCAAATGAGACTGTTTTTTGAAAAAATAGGCGAATTCGATCACCTCGTCGTAACTGCTGCCGGCGGCGCGACCTCTCAAGGTCCCTTCGGAGCTTTGGCAATCGATTCAGCGAGGTCCGAGTTTGACAGCAAGTTCTGGGGGCAATACGCAACAGTAAAAGCCGCACTGCCTTTCATCAGAAAGTCCGGGTCGATCACGCTGACCTCCGGTGCTTATGCCGCGCGTCCGGCAAAAGGGGCCTCGACGATGGTGGCGATAAATTCAGCCATTGAAGGCCTTGTCCGTGCGATGGCGATAGACCTGGCGCCGATACGAGTCAATGCCGTGTCGCCAGGGGTGGTGGATACGCCTGTTTTTAGCGGAATGGACAATGAAAGCCGTACAGCCGTATTCCGGCAGATTGCGCAGTCCCTTTTACTGCAGCACGTAGCAAAACCGGAAGAACTCGCTGAAGCTTATGTATACTTGGCGCAAAACACCTACACGACCGGGTCCGTGCTTCAAGTCGAAGGCGGGGCCATTCTGAGCGGGATCTAAACGATGGAAGCAATCCGATTGCAGAAAACGCCACGGGCTTCGCTTCTAAAATAAGAAGCCAAGCCCGTGGCGCTAATCGATTGTATCATAACGCTGCCGCAAAGCCGCTCGCGCACTTCTCCATCAGCAGGCAAAAGGAACGATTGTGCCCGATCAGGAAGGAGGAGCAGTCGTACCGGCGCCGCCCGGGCTCAAAGGTAACCAGCAGCCGGTGTCCCATGTACGCCATCGCCGCTTGTACAAACCGGTCTGCCGCAGGAGAAGCAATGAGCGTAATATAGGCGTACAGCGAATGATCCTCCGGCTCGTCGAATACGCTGACGCCTGCGCAGGAAAACTCCGTCGCGATACCGGCTCGCTTTAGATGCGTCAACGCGCCGAGCAGCTCTGCGTCGATCTCTGCCTGCCCGAGCCAGGCCGCCTGCTTCGGCCTCCGTCTGACCTTCGGGCGCTCCGTCCATTCGGCAAGCTCCATCCTTCGCCTGCGCCACTGCCGGTCGGTATGCCGGCTGAGCACGCGTTCTCCGGTGTCGTCGCCGTCTGCATCGGCCATCGCACACACCTCCCCCTGCGTTTGTTTCTTTCTTTAGCGATATTTATTTCGCGCGGTCGCCCGTTAGGCTTAATAAGCTTTTTTAAGATCTTTCATCCGATTCATTGGCCTCGCCGTCCATGCAAATGAGTTCATTTGCCTTAAATTATAACATGCCTGCACATCAATCATTCCTTATACTCGCTCCCCCGCCCTCACCTTCCGCCCCAGCCCCCCGCATCGACACCGCGAAGCAAATCAGCAGCACGACGGCCGCTAGCGTATACGGGGCATTAATCTCGACGTCGAACAGCACGCCCGCGACGATCGGGCCGACAATGTTGCCGAGGCTCGTGAACGCCGAGTTCAAGCCCGCCACGTAGCCCTGCTGGTCCTTGGCCAGCTTGGACATCTGGGTGCCGATCGTGGGGCGCAGGATGTCGATGGCCAGGAACACAGCGAAAGTGACGGCGAAGATCGTCCAGAATTGATGCACGAAGAGCATGAGCAGGACGAAGACGCCGCTGGCGAACAGGCAGGCCGCGATGATCGGCTTCTCCCCGAACCGGTTCAGCAGCCGGCCGAAAATCGTAAGCTGCACGACGGCGCCGGCGATCGAGCCGAACGTGATGACGAAGGCGATGTCCTTCGGTCCGAAGCCGAACTTGTGGTCTACGAAGAGCGAGTAGATCGTCTCGAAGTTGGCGAGGCCGAACGACATGACGAATACGATGACGAGGCTTAGAAAATAAGGCGCGCGATACGAATGCCTCATTTGGATCAGCAGACCGCTATGCGGCTCGGCGGTCTCGGCCTGCGGCGCCCCGGCCCCTTTTGCCGGCAGCGACTCCTTGAGGAAAAGCAGCGTCACGACGGCCGCGACGACGCCCCCGACGCCTGCGGCGTAGAAGGGCATGCGGATGCCGAACTCGGCGAGATAGCCGCCGATGCCCGGACCGATGATGAAGCCGGTCGTGATCGACGCGTTCACGTAGCCCATGCCCGCCGCGCGCTCCTCGTCCGTCGTGATGTCCGCCGCATACGCCATGACGGCCGGCATGATCATCGCCGCGCTCAGGCCGCCGAGCGCCCGCGACGCGAACATGAGCGTCGGCGAATGCGCGATGCCGAACAAGCCTTCGGAGACGGCGAACACGAGCATGCCGGCGACGATCATGCGCTTGCGGCCCATCGTGTCGGACAGGCGTCCGGCCAGCGGCGAGAAGAGGAACTGCACCAGCGAGAACACCGCGATCATCAGCCCCATCAGGCTGCCGCTCACCCCCAGCTCGTTCATGAAGCTCGGCATGATCGGGATCACCAGGCCGATGCCGGTGAATACGAGGAACAGGTTCAGCATCACGATGAGCAGCGCGCCCTGTTGTTTAACCAAGATTGCCATTGCCAACGTCCTCCAAGTCGCTTCAAAAATACTGAATATTCATTCTAGATGTGGGCAAAAAAAGGGGGAGGCGGCGGTCAGGCGATCCCATGCAGGAACACGTCCACCGCCAGCCGGTATGCCGCAAGCGCCTCGCTCCGCTCCATATGCCGGGCGTGCTGGCTCAGTCCGAACAGCAGACCGTCGAGGATCATGCCGAGCGCGGCCGCGTCCGCCGCCTTGAACTCCCCGGCGTCGATGCCTTGCTGCACCAGCTGCTTGTTGAAGTCGACGTACCCTTTGATCATCTGCCGGATTCGCTCTTCGATCTCCGAGCCCTTCTCGGCATTGTGATAGAACTCGTCGATCGCCTTGGTCAGCGGGTGGTTGAGCTGCTCGAGCGCCAGATGCTCGGCCATGCCGTACAGCTTGTCGGCCGTCGTCGCATATAGCCCCTCCTTCGCCCGCCAGTTTTCCTCCCACTCCCGGTCCCATTCCTCGATCAAATACAGGAACAGCCCTTCCTTGCTCTTGAAATGGTAATAAATATTGCCCGCGCTGCATCCGGTCGCCTTCACGATCTCCTCGATCGCGGTCGCTTTATAGCCTTTCTTGATAAAGAGCGCTTTAGACGCGTCTGCGATTTTCTTCTTGGTTTGCTCCGTTTGAAGCTGCTTTTTGTTGATGGGGATCACCTCTTGACATAATAGCCGGATAGCCTGCTGTAGCGCCCAAAACAAAACCGAATAATACTGAACAATTATTCAGTATTTTAACGTGCCTCTAAGTAATTTGCAATATCGAATGGATCGCGCACGCTGCTGCCTCTCACTTTTCAAGTCGAATTAATTTCTATATTTATCCATGATCCTCCGCACATATTCCCGAAACCCAAGCCGAACCTCCGGCGGCTCCAGCACTTCGCACTTATCCCCGAAGGCGAGCAGCTTGTCGTAGCCGAACGAATCGTTGACGATCGGATACGCGGCCAAGCAAGTCTCTTCCCCCATCTCAAGGACATGCGACTCGCCGAAACGCTCGATCACCCGATCGACGACGGAACGGTGGACGCGAATCTTGACCGCGACCTCCTCCCGGCTCATCCACTCGCCCCCGTCCATTGGCAGCGGCTTGAAGTCTCTCGTCGCAAATTGGCCCTCAAGCACCCGCAGCCCGCTCATCCGCGCCAGCTTGAAGATGCGATAATCCGCGCGTTCGACGCAATAGCCCTGCAAGTACCAACTGCTTTCTTTAAAAACAACCTGGTAGGGCTCGACCTGCCGGGCGCTGAGGCGTCCGGCTCGATCCGCATACTGAAACGCCAAATAGCGCGACGCGTTCATCGCCGTCTCGATCAACCCCAACAAGCCGCGCAGTGACTCGTTTCCTTGATTAAGCGACAGATCGACCGCGAACTTCCCGTCCGCCGCAATGCCGCTGCCGTCCTCGCGATGGATGGCGTTCAGCTTCTCCAGGACGTATGCCAGCTCCTTGTGGCCGAACACCTGCCGATAGCTTTTTTAAGCCGGCCGCCAGCGTTTGCGCTTCGCGCCGCGACAGGAAGGACTTGTCGACCTTGTAGGCCTTCATCAGCCCGACGCCGCCCGTTGCGCCTTCGTGCGTATAGATGGGCAACCCGGCCACGGTTAACGTATCGATATCGCGGTAAATCGTCCTGCGGCTCACTTCAAGGCGCTCGGCCAATTCGCGGGCGCTGATCCGGTCGCGCTCCAGCAAGATCAGGATCAACGCGATCAAGCGATCGATTTTCATCGGGACACCTCCGATTCAAGTATGCCACACAGGTGTCATAGTTTACAGCTTATGCTGGAGAAGCAAGCCACACTCGCTTAGGAGGCATTCCCCCTATGAACCATGTACGCGTTGAAACAAAGCCGGCTTTTCGTCTCATCGGATTTAAAACAGCGCTCGAAGGCGGGACAAGCATCCACGCGCCGCAGTATTCGGTCCAAAAGACGACGTTTTTCAAAAGCAAGCTCGAAAACGGGCAGCTCCCTGGCATTCGGCCCCTCGCAGAAGGACCCTACGGCTATGCCGCGGTCGCCGTAGAGGACGGCGTCGCCCGCTACTATGCGGGCGTCGTCTCCGCGAAGCCGCTGCCGGAGCATACGGATGAACTTCGATTCCCGGGCGGGGAATATGCGGTGCTGTCGGGCCAGGGCGGATTGTCTCGCCTCGCCTTCGATCGGCTGGAGGATCAGGCGTTCGGCTCGCTCTTCACCGAGGCGTACGAATATGAATATAGCGGAGGACCGATCGCGGAGGTGCTGCTGAACGGAAATCCGGCGGACGCGGAAGTCGAGGTGTGGGTGCCGGTGCGAAAACGGCAATAAGCGGACGGCTCGCGGATTCCCTTGGTCACTGCTTGTTATTTCGGCGCCAATAAACAAGAAGACCGGGTCCCGGTCTTCTTGTTTGCCGTACGAGTCACTTGACAAAAGGAACGAGCGCCGGTTCGGACGCGGCTGCTTCGACGGTCGGTGCCGGCACATCCTTCGGAACGGCTTCTTTGATGGAAGGCGCCGGCGCCGCCTCCGAAACGGCATGCGCGCCGTCAGCTTGCATCGCCGCTTCGGCATCCGTCGGAGCGGGCGCCACCGTCGGAGCGGCGTCCGCTTCGCCGGCAGAGGCCGCCTCCGCTCGTGCCGTCGTCGCCGGAACGAAGGCCGGCGCTGCCGTTGCCCGCGGCGCGTCGTCGGAGTCGGCTGCCGCTTCTTCTCCTTCGGCTACGGCCGTCGAAGCGGCGGCCTGCGGTGCGGCTGTCGGATCGGAGGCCTCCGGTGCGGCCGCGGTCGCACTCGCTTCCGGTTCCGAAGGCGCCGCTTCTTTTTGCGCGGCCACGGTCGGCGTATTGTCCGAAGCCCATACGGCCGCTGTCGTGCTGACGCCGGCGATCAGGAACAAGGCCGCCGCCGTCAGAAGCATCGTTTTCGTTTTCATTTTTTTCGCGTTAAGCATAAGCGTTAGTCTCCTTTTAAGCTGCTTGCCGTCGCCGGACAAGGAGGCGCTGAACCGCGCCGGCGAATTCCCCCGAACCGGCCATGACGTTAAGCAGCGTGCTGCCGTATCTTTTTCGCTCGGAATGGGACATCCCGATCACGACTTCTTCGTCGCAGGACAGCTCGCTCCAGATCTGAATCTCCTTGCGGAGCAGATGGACCAGCGGATTGTACCAATGCACGGCGCCCGCGGCCAGCGCGAATGCCTTGACCCACAAGTCCTTTCGTTTCAGGTGGACGCACTCGTGACGGAGCACCATGTCCAGATCCACGTCCGCGGCGAGCGCCGGCGGAAAATAAATCACGGGCCTCCGGATGCCCACGAGAACCGGACTTCGAACGATCGGGCTGACGGCGAGCGCGACGTCGCTTTTTAAACCAAGTTCCTTCTTGACCTGCACGAGCCGCAGGGCCGCTTCGCCGCGTTCCGGAAGCGCCGTGCGCGTACGCGTCAACGCCTTGGCAAATGCGCGATAATCGTAAAGCTGACGCGCCGCAAACCCGATCGCGCCGATCGCCCATAAACCTAAAATGACAATGGCCGCAACGGCCGGAAGGGTCCGACCCGACAAGAGAGACCCGGCTATCGTCGCGCCTGCGCTGGATAAGGACGACGAATCCTGTGCGGTCGTCGCATGCGCGCCCATCAGCGGCACCAATCGAGAAATGGCGACGGCAAAGGGCAGCAGATAGAACGAGATCGCGAGCTTTTGAAGCCGGTAACGCCACCTGGCAGGGAACAGTCCGACGGGAACCTGACGCAACACGACGAGGAAAGCAGCGACGACGCTTCCGGCGACGGCGAGCGTAAACAGCGTTTCAAGCATCGCGTTCATCGGTGCACCTACTTTTCCGAAAACCATTTTTTAAGATCGGCGATGTCCTGATCGGACAGCTTGTCGCCGTCGTACATGGCCGCGATCAGGTTTTTAACGGAGCCTTGATAGAGCCCGTCCAGAACGTGCTGCGTCTCGAGCAGCTTGTATTCCTCCGGCGATATGCGCGGCACGTACCTGTTGGTCCTGCCGTCCCTGGTAGCCGCCAGCGCGCCCTTATCCACCAGACGCGATAAAAAGGTGGAAATGGTCTGCGCCTTCCATTCCTTCCCCCTTTTGCGCGAACATGCGCAGCAGCTCCGTGGACGTGACCGGAGGCGTGCACGCCCAGATCGCCTCCATTAACTCCAATTCCGTATCCGACAGCTTTTGAACCAAGGTCAAGGCGAACACCTCTTCATCCGTCATGCGTCCATGACGGCATCGATTACTACACTACGTAGTAATCTAAATCTACTACAATATGTAGTAGTTCGTCAAGCGAACGCTGGACGGTAGTAGAAAAAAAGCGGAGCAGGATCATCTCCGGCTCCGCTCGCGCTGTCGAGAACGTCAGAACGACGTCTCTGCGTTCCATATGAAATGTGTTGGCGCTGCGGTGAACTCTGTTTGCTAGCTGGAACTCTTCGGTTTATATGCTGCAATTCGGATAAATATCTGACGGATTCGGGCAAACCATCGGTGGCGGTGAGTACGTTGGTGGCGGCGAGTACGTCGGCGGCGACGTTGGCGGAGGCGAGTACGTCGGTTCGGTCGACGGCGTCGGTTCGGTCGACGGCGTCGGTTCGCTCGACGGGGTCGGTTCGCTCGACGGGGTCGGTTCGCTCGACGGGGTTGGCTCGCTCGACGGGGTCGGTTCGCTCGACGGCGTCGGTTCGCTCGACGGGGTCGGTTCGCTCGACGGGGTTGGCTCGCTCGACGGGGTCGGTTCCGGCGACGGGGTCGGTTCCGGCGACGGCGACGGCGTCGATTCATAGACCGGCGGTACATAGGTCGGCGTCGGTGTCGGCGTTGGCGTCGGCGTTGGCGTCGCCGCGGCCTCTTTTAATTCAGCGTAGGCCTGTTGTCCGCCGTATGCGCCTATGACCAGATCTGCGCGGGTCGCAAGATTCGACCCGTTAACGCCATCCGGCAAAATCTTCTGGTCTACCGCCTGCTTAACGGCATCGGCGTACCACGGTGTCCCGGAGGTATCCGGCTTCACGCCCAAGCCTTTGACCAATCCTGTCGCGAACTCGCCTAAAGTAAGGTTATTGCCGGGGTCAAAGCTATTATTTCCCCTGCCCTCTAAAAGACCTGCTTTTTTTGGCAGCTTCAATATACTTGATTGCCCAACCGTTGGCCGCGTCGTCTGCTTTTACATCGTTAAAGCTAGAAACTTGTACATCGTCATTGACTTGAACGCCGTAGATTAAAGTCAGCACTTTGGCGAATTGCGCACGCGTCATGTTCTCCTCGATACCGAACTTATCGTCGCTGACCCCCCTCGAACACGCCTTTACTGAGCAGCGCATCGATCTTTGACTTTAGCGCGGCGTCAATTCCCGCCAGATCTTTGAAGTCGGCGGAAGTCTTGCTTACTTCCGAAGCGGCGGTACTCGTCGTCCCTTCGGCGAAGCTGCTCGCGACCGGGCTGTACAAGCTCAAAAGCGAAGCGAGCCCGAGACCGATGATTCTCCTTTTCATCCTCTTGTTTCTCCCCTGTCGAATAAAGTAGATTGCTGGTTCTATCGTAGCAATCTCCTCTCAACAAACAGTCAACAAACGCTCCGCACCTATACGATCCAATCGAGGAGACGAGAAAGGAGAATCGCGGTCGGCTCAAGGCAGTCTCGCTTTCAAATTCGGGAGTTCTTCCCCGTGCTTGAGCCCCCCAATCCAGCATGAGGTAGACGATCGGCTTGAGCGATTCGCCCAATGGCGTGAGCGAATAGTGGACGGGGGGCGGCGATCCGGCCAGCACTTTTCTTCGTACAAGGCCGTCTTCCTCCATTTCCCGGAGCTGAACCGTGAGCACCCGCTGCGAGATATTCGGCAGAAGCTTGCGAAGCTCGTTGAATCGCCGGCCTCCATCGGACAAGTGATACAGGACGCTGCCTTTCCACTTGCCTCCCAACACCTCGTTCGTAATCGCGATCGGACAGCCATAGTTCACGACGTTCGCCTGGTAGATTTGTTTGCTCATTCGCTGCCGCCCCCCTGCCGTGTACTTGGCTTCCAGGTATCCATTTTGTGACTTAGTGACTCATTAGTGCGTTCTTGTCGCTTCCATAGGTAGCCGTTATGATTCTATCAAGTCATATTATATAACACAAAATTCGAGAAACGAGGTTGGGGAGAAAAAATCTTTATTAAAGAAGTGGTTTCTTTGTTTTTTACGAATAATTCGAGGGAGGTTTTTGTTAGATGCATGTTAGATTAAGCGCAAAAAAAGAGAATGTTGACCGCATTGACGGCAGGATTGTTGTTCACCGCCCTTCCCATTTCTTCCTTCGCATCCGTAGGCGGAGCCGTTGAGCAGGGAATATCCGCACCCACGACGACGGAAAGCACGGCAAGCCCTATACTGACACTGTCGACCGCAGATGCGTCATTGCTGCTGTCCGGTCCTTCCGTCGCTTCGGTAGGGACGCCTTTTGAATTGGGCATTGCATTGGCATCGGATACAAGCGGGGTGACGGCAGGCAAGTTCGTCGTCAAATATAATGCTTCGCTGTTCGATTTTGTGTCGGCGACGGCGGCACAAGCAGGCACGCAGATCGTAGACACGAATGAAGCGCTGGGCCAGGTTACGATCGTGACCGCGGCGCTCGGCACGGCGCTTGCGCCGCAAGCGCCGATCATCAAGCTGACCTTCACTTCCAAAGCTTCGGCGGGCGTAAACGACTTTGAAGTGTCGGCCGAGCTGGGTCTGGGTTCGAATGGCGCCCTTCAATCCGCTTCGCCGCAGAAGCTCGGGATCGCGTCCCAAGAGACGGCGCTTGGCGTCACGGGCGACCTGAACGGCAACAACGCGGTCGATGTCGGCGATCTTTCTATCCTCGTCGCGCATTACGGGGCGAAGTCGACGGACGCGGGATGGTCTCTCGTCTCGGCGGCGGACTTCAATAGCGACGGTACGATCGACATCGCCGATCTCGCAGCGCTTGGGAAAATTATCGTCTACGACGCCGGTTCCTCTTTCGATATCATGGAAACCGACATTATGGATATTCAAAATGCGATGGCGGCAGGAAAGCTGACGGCCGTTGAGCTCGTAAGCGCGTATCTGAAGCGGATCGCCGAATACGACAAGCAAGGGCCGTCCATCAACGCCGTGATCTCGGTCAATCCGGACGCACTCGCCATCGCGGCGCAGCTTGACGCGGAGCGCGGCCAATCCGGGCCTCGCAGCCTGCTTCACGGCGTACCGGTCATCGTCAAGGACAATTACAACACGATCGGAATGGCGACAACCGCAGGCTGCACGTGCTTGAAGAACAACTTCACGACGACGGACGCGAAGATGGTCGCGCAGTTGAAGGCTGCAGGCGCGATTATTATCGGCAAGGCCAACCTGCACGAATTCGCGTTCGGCCTGACGACGATCAGTTCGCTCGGCGGCCAGACGCTGAACCCGTACGATCTGACCAAAAACCCGGGCGGTTCGTCCGGCGGCACGGGTGCCGCGCTCGCGGCCAACTTCGCCGTGCTCGGTCTTGGTACCGATACGGGCGGCTCGATCCGGGTCCCGTCCTCTTACAATAGTCTCGTCGGCCTGCGCCCGACGATCGGACTGACGAGCCGCGAAGGCATCGTACCGCTGGCGCTGTCCCAGGATGTCGGCGGCCCGATGGCCCGCAGCGTCGAAGATATCGCCGTCGCGCTCGACTTCCTGAAGGGCTATGACGCAGCCGATCCCGCGACGTTGTACAGCGTCGGCCGCACGCCGACGACGTATACGAAGTATCTCGACAAGAACGGCCTGAAAGGCGCCCGAATCGGCGTGATCCGCGATCCGCTCGTGATGGGCACGAATCAGAGCGTGATCGCTTTGGCGAACAAAGCCGTCGAAGATATGCAGGCGGCCGGCGCCACGGTCATCGATGTCGTCGTTCCGAATCTGTCGAGCATCCTGTCTTACTCCAGTCTGAGCGGCTACGAATTCAAGTCGGATCTGAACACCTATTTCAACACCTACATTAATTCGAATCCGTCCTCGCAGGTCCCCTACCACTCCTTGTCCGATATTATCGACTCGGGCACGGACATGCTGGTGAGCGCCCGCAACTCTTATATCACGCGCAACAACGTGGCCGACCTGGCGACGAACCAGGACTATCGGGACATTATCATCAACCGTCCGAAGCTCGCGCAGCAAGCGCTGCTGAAGACGATGAACGAAAACAACCTGGACGCGCTGCTCTATCCGTCCACCGCGAACCCGCCGACGAGCTTGACCGGCACGAACGCGGGCAGTGCCAACCGGCTTAGCCCGTACTCCGGCTTCCCGGCGATCGGCATTCCCGCCGGCTTCGTGGACAATGGCGCGCAGCCCAAGCTGCCCCAAAATATCGAGCTGCTCGGCAGGCCGTTCGATGAAGGCACCTTGATCAAGCTCGCTTACTCCTTCGAGCAGCTAACGCATCACCGCGAGGCGCCCCCCTACGACGCCGGAAATTCCCGAAGCGTCCACGCTGCGGCCGGCCGCTTGACGCCCACAATGAATCTCGATCATGCTGCAGGAAGCCTCTGATGAGGCGTCCTGCACCATCCTGCAATCAGAAAGGGAGAATGGGAGAATGGGTTCACTGTCTGCTAAACGGCTAATCTCCTTCAGCGCGCTATTGGCGCTTCTTTTCTCGGCGCTCCCCTTCAGGGCTTGGGCCGACGCCGTCCCCTCCATCGCGCTCGTTGTCTCCGACAGCGCGCCGAAGGAGGGGCAATCCGTCGACGTCACCGTTCGCGGCGATCAATTATCAGACATATTCGCTTACGAATTCAGCGTTTATTACAATCCGGACGAGCTGACGTATGTGGAAGGCAGCGCCAAAGCCGGCACGCCGGGCTTCATGGTTCCCGTATCCGCGTCAGAATCGGGCGGGCACCATCTCGTCTTCGCCTTCACGAAGACGGGCTCGACCGCTACGCTGTCCGGCGCCGCGGACCTCGCTACCTTTTCCTTCGCGGCCAAGCGCACTTCGAATGCGGCAGTGACCGTGAAGGACGTCAAGCTGGTTCGCTCCGATCTGAGTCAGACGGGGCTCGGGCTGGAAGCCAATCAGGTTGTATATGTAAACGGGGGCGTATCGACGCCCTTCCCTTCCGGCAACCCGGCAAACACCGGCACTGCGAATGAGGACAAGACCCTGGAGGTTAAGGCCGAGCAGTTGGGCGCCGCAGGCAGCGCGCCGGTCGCGATTGCCGTACCCGCAGGCGTCACGAAGCTCGTCATGCCGGCGGACGCAGGCAAGCTGCTGGCAGGAAAGCCCGTGGAAGTCGCCGCATCGGGCCTGAAGCTGTCGATTCCCGGCGAGGTGCTCGGTCAGCTGGCGAATAGCCTTGCAGGCGCTCAGTTGAACGGCTCGCGCATCGTGCTGGAGATCAACGCCGCGGATCAAGCGGACAAGCAGCTTCAAGCGATCGCTTCGACGTCTGGCGCGGTCATTCGCCAAGGCGCGCAGCTGTACGACCTTGAGCTCTACCTGCAGACCGAGTCCGGGCAGAAGCAGCGGTTGACCGCCTTCGAGAAGCCGATTACGCTGCGGTTCGACGCCGAGACCGCCATGGACCCGGCGATTACGGGCATCTATTACATCGCGGACAACGCAATCACCTATATCGGCGGAAAAAGCGAAGCCGGCACGGTCAGCGCAGACGTTTCCCACTTCAGCCGTTACGGTCTGCTGCAGGTCGATATGGCGTTCTCCGACGTGCCGTCCGGCCGTTGGTCCTACCAGACCATCCGCAGCCTCGCGGCCAAGCAAATCGTCACGGGCGCGGGGAACGGCACCTTCCTGCCTCAGCGGGCGGTCACGCGCGCGGAATTCACGGCGCTGCTGTCCCGGGCGCTGAAGCTTGAGGCTCCCGCATCGAGCGCCGTCGCCTTCACGGACGTGCCCGCCGGCGCCTGGTACGCGGCGGATGTCGCGAAGGCTGTCGCCGCAGGCCTCGTCCAGGGCCAAGCGGCGTCGATATTCGCGCCGAACGCCGTCCTGACGAGAGAAGAAGCGGCCGTCATGCTGATTCGGGCCTATGAGCTTAATCACGGGACGACGCCCGACGCCGAAGGGGGAAGCGTTCAAGGACCAGGACAAGATCAGCGCCTGGGCCGCAGCGTCCGTCGGCAAAGCCCGTCAAGCCAAGCTCATGCAAGGCCGCTCCTCGGATACGTTCGCGCCGCAAGGCACAGCCACGCGCGAAGAGACGGCCCAGATGATCGCGAACCTGATTAATTAAACGGACGCGGCGACGTTCCTGCCCGCTCCAATGGCCCCCACCGCCAGGTGGGGGCTATTTGACGCTTACCGATCTACGTGCATACTTTTGACGTCTCCTTCTAGCGAACACGCCGACTGTCTATCTACGTGCACACTTTGGGCGCCACCTTCTAGCGAACACGCCAACTGTCTATCTACGTGCATACTTTAGGCGCCACTTTCTAGCGAACGCGCCAACCGTCTATCTACGTTCGCACTATTGTCATTGTCGTCTCCTTCAATCGCTAGGACTTGTCGACTCTCTTCTCTATCGAGTCACTTTCCGCCTGTCAGCAGCATGCGCACCCGCTCGTCCCGAAGCCAGAGCGCGCCCCAGACGAAAATGGCCACATAGACCGGGAACAGCGCGTTCGTGAAAAGAGGCATGTCGATTCGTACTTGCGCCGCAACTGCGCCGCCCAGGTACCCGGTCAACAGCAGCGCGCCAAGGAAGGCTGTGCGAGGTACGATGTACAGCAAGGTGGCCAGTAAGCTTAGGATGCCCATGATCGCCAAGTGGTGCTCGGCGAATCCGAGCTCGCGCGTCGCCTCGACGACCGGCTGCGGCCCTGCGAGCTTGCCGATCCCGTCAAAAAGCATGAAAAGCACCGCTATGCCGCCCAATACCCGCGCCGTCCAGCGTCTGGCGCCCGAGATATTCGGCCGTTGCGCGGCTGTTTGCATCTTCATTTCCCGTTCGATGATCATTGAATTTTCGCCCCTTCTACGATGGTGGATGCGAGCCTGTCGGCTCCCTGGCCGTTTATTGCTTTACGATCTGCCAATGGATCCCGTACTTGTCCACAACCTCTCCATGGTGGCCGCCCCACGGCTGCAGCTCGAACGGGAACTTCACCGTCCCGCCGTCCGCCAGGTTCCCGAACGCTTCGCGCGCCTCGTCTTCGCCGGAGAAGGAGAGCGCCAACGTGACTGCTCGGCCGCCGCTCGGTACCGCTACGTTCGCGTCGGCCAGGAACAGCACGTTCCCGCCAGCCACCTCGAGCGCCAGATGCATCACCTTGTCCTGCATGTCGGCCGGCGTCCCCGGCAGTTGGCCGAGCGTCATTACGGATACAATCTTCCCATCCAGCGCGTCTGCGTAAAACCCGGCCTGCGCTCTGGCGTCCTCCGAGTGAATATAAGCGTTCAATTGTGCCTTCATGCTCAACATCCCTTTCGAATTTGGTTGGTTTGGCTGCTTCTATATAGACAACGAACGGCTGAAGAAGGAATCGACACATGCGCGAAAAAAAAACGATAAAAAAAAATAACCGCCCCGAGTTTCAGGCGGTTCATGGCCTATAAAGGAACGTCAAAAGGCGCCGGTTTATTGAAAAAAAACGCCGCCAACTAATCGCCAAATCGAATCAGGCCGGTACGAAGAGGGAGCTTGGCGCCTTCGTACCGGCCCGATTGTTTTTCGTTTAGCCGAACTCCGTCCTCAACTCTCTATATGCGGCCAGCAACTGACCGTGCAAGGCGTGCTGAAACGGAATGCCAAGGTGCTGCGTGACAAAGGCTGACAGCCCTTCTTCTTGGATAGCGGTTTGCATGCGTACCGCTTCGGGATCTCCTTTATCCGCGTAAGCCAGAGCCGCCGCAGCGGCGAAAACTAAATTCGGCGTTTGCAGGCCATTCTCGTGCGCGAGCATCAGCGGCCGGATCAACCGTTCGCTTCGAGCCAGCTTGCGCAGCGGGGAGCGGGCGACGCGCGTCACGTCGTCGACGATCGCCGGATTGGCGAAGCGCTCCACCGTCTTGTCGATATAGCGGGCATGCTCCGCGGAGTCGAAGCCGTGCCGGCGGATCAGCAAGCCGCCCGTCTCCTCCAAAGCCAGCCGAATTCTCTCGCGAAGCGCGGGCTCCCGAAGCGTATCTTGTATCGTGCTGAAGCCGGCGAGGCGGCCAAGATATGCTGCATAGCAGTGGCCGGTATTCACGGTGTACAGTTTGCGTTCCGCATAAGGGGCAAGCCGATCTACGCAGAGCGCGCCTTCGATGGGCCGGAACCCCGGCATCAACTTGCTCCGGTCGATAATCCATTCGCAAAACGGCTCGACGCGAATGGCGAGCGGATCTTCGTTCCATTGAACGGGAACGATGCGGTCGATCATCGAATCGGGAAAGGACAAACAACGATCGGCTCTGCTTCGAGCCGCGGCTGATAGATGCTCGTAAATATAAGACTTGAGCATCGTGCTGCCCCGCGTGGCGTTTTCGCAGGCGATAATATGAAGGGGCCGGTCGTGCGCGGCAAGCCGCCTCTCGATTCCTGCGGCCATCGTCCTCGCGACGGCGGGCAGGTTGGATACGCCGACAGCCGTCGTTACAAGATCGGCGGTAAGAAGGCGTGCATTCACATCGGTCCCGCTCTTGATGGGAATGGCGGTGACATTGCGTATGACTTCGGAATCCGCCCGTTCATTGGCATAGATGACGGTATACTGTTTGTTTTTCTGAAATTGAGCGATCTGGGTCTCGTTCCGGGCAACGAAGCAAACCTCGTAGCCGGATTTGGATAGCAGCATCCCGATAAATCCGCGGCCGATATTGCCGGCTCCGAAATGAACGGCGCGCCGTTCGTCCGACGGCTCGCAGGCGATACTGCCGGCGATCAGGGCGTTCGGGGATACGGTCGTGTTTATAGAGGCGCTCAACGACTTCACTCCTTTTTTAATCAGAATATTCCGAAAATTATAGCACCAAAGGCAAACGATCCTCAGCCGCAGTTACGATAACCTGATTATCCACGCGATTATCCAGCGGCTCCGGCAATCACCCTGTGAAATTCGAGTTCATGAAGCGAACTCACGCGGTGCAGACAGCGTCCAAAATCAAGCGACTCCGTGAGCGGATTGGGCGTGACAATGCAGGGAATGCCGGCAGCCTCCGCCGCCCGGGCGCCATTTGGCGAGTCTTCAATGGCCACCGCTTCGTGCGCTTCTACACCCAGGGCGCTCAGCGTCTGGAGGTACAGCTCCGGATTCGGCTTGACCTCCTTCACATCGTCGGCGGTCCGAATAACCTTAAAGAACTCGTAAATGCCCAGATTCTTGAGATGCATCTCCACCCATTCGCGCCGCGAGCTGGAAGCAAGACCGATACGAAGCCCGAACTTCTCGGCGCAGTTCAAGTAATGGAGTACGCCGGGGCGCATCTCTTCCCATTCCATCAATAGACTGTGATGCTTGTGAACGGTGTCCCGGAATTGATCGGGGTTAATGGGGAGGTTCATTTCCGTGATCAAATATTCGTAGGGGTTGAACTTGTTTAGGCTCGTGCCGATACAACCGGCATACATCTCGAGCGGCAGGTCGACCTCATGCTTCTTGTAGGCGGCGTGGAAAGCTTTGTACCAAGCGGTCTCCGTATCGATAATCGTACCGTCGAAGTCGAAGATAATCGCCTTGATTCCATTATTCTTTTTCATTGTCTCTACTCCCTCCGGATGTCTGTTCTGCCTAAGCCGAACCATGCCGAAGAGGGGGGGCGCCAGCGATGGGTCGCGGCGTGAAAGCAGAAAGACCCTTCAGGATCGAAGGGTCTCATGTCGCAATCGGTTCGTGCGGAAAAAAGGACCCATCTTCATGCTGACGAGGTTAGCTGACGGACTCGGGTAAGATGGCACCCTACCGACAGGAACGGGTCCTGTCGCGATTCGCCCCAAATGGTGGTTCCCCCCGCTCTCCGAACAAATCGGAAATTAAGCATACCACTATGTTAAATATCCTCTCTTGATATGTCAAGTATATTGCAACAATGATAACGTTACCATGAAAATAAAAACGCTGTCATGTCAAAAACGACTTCATACGCTCCCTTTCGCAATGAATGTATTTCGAAATTCGACGATGATGCATTGCGCCAGTTCGGATAGAATGGAACTTAGAAGATTAACCATTCTCCCGCCGGAGGCGCCGCCGGCGCGAAAGGGAAATGCGCATGCTCATTCAACGATTCGCGCCCCTGCCGCTCCTTCGTCCTTACGTAGACGGCATACTCGTGCAAGAGGATCTGAACCCGGCCAACTTCGCCAACCGGAATCCGGTCAAGGTGCTGCCCTCAGCGATGACGGTCATCGGCATTCAATACGGGCAGCCGATGAAGACGATAACGCAAAAAGGCTCGGTATCGCTGGGTTCAAGCGGCATTACCGGCATGCACGGAACGGTCAAGGAATATGTCAGCACCGGTGCCATCGGAACGATCATTGTCCCTTTCAAGCCCGGGGGCTTGTCCCGGTTCACCCGGTATCCGATCCACGAGTTTCAAGATGCCGACGTGTCTTTGGAGCTTGTATTTCCGGAGCCTGGCGTTCGGGAAATGGAGGAACGGCTGGCCGGCGCGTCCGGGGCCGAGGAGCGGGTAGGGATCGTGCAGCGATTTTTAATCTCGGCGCTGCGCGACCATGAGGAGGAACGATGGCTGCTGCATGCGGCGCATCGGATCATGAAGCGGCAGGGCAATCTGTCGATCGCGGAGCTGGCCGGGCAGCTGTACGTGAGCAAGCGCACGCTGGAGCGCAAGTTTAACGCCTTGATCGGCGCGTCCCCCAAGCAGTTTGCGGGGATCGTCCGTTTTCAGCATGCGATTCGCCTTCGTCATGCCGGCTGCGATTACCTGGACATCGTGCAGGCATGCGGGTATACGGACCACGCCCACTTTGCCAAGGACTTCAAATCGTTCGCAGGCGTCCGGCCCGACGCATTCTTCCGCAGCGAAGTGCAGCCGGAGCTTAAAAAGTCGTATCAAGAAGGTGAAACCGAGGACGACGAGAAGAACCGCCAGCATCTATACTACTGAACGCGTCCGCCACGCCGCGGGAACGCTTTTAGCAGGCAGAAGTCGAGGTTGTCGCTTTTTTTACAATGAGCGCTTCGTGGGCAATGATAGGATAGGGCTATCAACCGCCACACGAAAAGGAGCTGTCTCGCCTTGTCCACTTCTGACGCGCTGTCCGTCGGCGCCGCCTACCCGTTCGAGTCGCGCTATATAAGCGTGAACGGCCATCGCCTGCATTACATCGACTTGGGAGCCGGCGATCCCGTCTTATTCCTCCACGGCAATCCCACCTGGTCCTACATGTATCGCAACATTATCCCCTACGCTCAGGACGCTCGCCGCTGCATCGCGGTCGACCTGATCGGGATGGGGCGTTCGGACAAGCCTGACATCGGTTACACGTTTTTGGAGCATGTCGATTATGTGACCCGGTTCATCGAGCAGCTGGCATTGGACAACCTCACGCTGGTCGGGCATGACTGGGGGGCTGCCATCGGCCTGCAGTATGCGATGCGGCATGCGGATAAGATCAAGGCGATCGCGATGCTCGAGCCGCAGGCGCTGTATCCGAATGCCGCCTGGTCGGACTTCTCTCCCCCGGAGGCGCAGCCCTTGTTCCGGAAGCTTCGCGATCCTGCGGAAGGCTGGCCGTTCATGCGGGACAACAGCGTGTTCGTCGAAGGCATGACGACGACGATCGTCAACCGGACGATCTCGCAGGAGGAGCACGAGCAGTATCGGGCGCCGTTCCGCCAGCCGGAGGACCGCAAGCCGATGTGGGCGTTCCCGAACCAGATCCCGATCGAAGGCAGGCCGGCAGAAGTCGTGGAAGCGGTCAACGCGCGCAACGAATGGCTGACCGCTTCGCCCGTGCCGAAGCTGCTGTTCTACGCGACGCCCGGCTGCACCGTTCGCGAGCCGCAGCTCGACTGGTGCCGCGCGAACCTGCCGAATCTGACCCTCTGCGATATCGGCAAAGGCTTCCACCACCTGGCGGAGGAAAATCCGCATGCCGTCGGAAGCGAGCTGCGGCGGTGGCTGCGGCAGGTGAATGACTGAGGGGTGCGCAGGCCCGTCGGCCGCAGGGCGGGAGATAGCCGGTTTTTCAGGCTATCTCAGGTTCCGCGCACCCACATCCGGCACAGTTAGCCGGTTTTCCGGCGATCTCATGCTCCGCGCACCCGCATCCGGCACAGTTAACCGGTTTTTCAGGCTATCTCATGCTCCGCTTACCCATATCCGGCACAGTTAACCGGTTTTTCCGGCTATCTCATGCTCCGCGCGCAATCCATATTTATCTGTAGTTTTGCAAAGAACTTGCCTGCAAGCGCCTTTAATGCCTTTTGGCACTTATCGGCACCATCGTCAGCGTCTCGCCTGCCTAGATAATGCCTTTTGGCACTTATCGGCACCTTCATCAGCGCCTCGCCTGCCTAGATAGTGCCTTTTGGCACTTATCGGCACCTTCATCGGGGCCTCGCCTGCCCAGATAGTGCCTTTTGGCACTTATCGGCACCTTCATCGGCGCCTCGACTGCCCAGATAGTGCCTTTTGGCACTTATCGGCACCTTCAACCGCGTCTCGCCTGCCCAGATAATGCCTTTTGGCACTTATCGGCACCTTCATCGACGCCTCGCCTGGCCAGATAATGCCTTTTGGCACTTATCGGCACCATCATCGACGCCTCGCCTGCCTAGATAATGCCTTTTGGCACTTATCGGCACCTTCAACCGCGTCTTGCCTGCCTGGATAGTGCCTTTTGGCACTTATCGGCACCTTCATCAGCGCCTCGCCTGCCCAGATAGTGCCTTTTGGCATTTATCGGCACCTTCATCGGCGCCTCGCCTGCCTAGATAATGCCTTTTGGCACTTATCGGCACCTTCATCAGCGCCTCGCCTGCCCAGATAGTGCCTTTTGGCACTTATCGGCACCTTCATCGGCGCCTCGCCTGCCCAGATAATGCCTTTTGGCACTTATCGGCACCTTCATCGGCGTCTCGCCTGCCCAGATAGTGCCTTTTGGCACTTATCGGCACCTTCATCAGCGCCTCGCCTGCCCAGATAATGCCTTTTGGCACTTATCGGCACCTTCATCGACGCCTCACCTGCCCAGATAGTGCCTTTTGGCACTTATCGGCTATCGGCTATCGGCACCTTCATCGCCGCTTGGCCTGCCCTGATCGTGCCCCTTGCGCTTATCGGCACGATCCGGCGCGAGCATCCGGGACATTGCCTTTCGAGCGGCCGCCAGTTAGCCGGCCCCCTTGCAATCTCGGACTCCGTGCACCGCATCCGGCACAGTTATCCGGCCCTCCCCGTTACCTCCGGCCCCCTGCGCCCCCGCAAAGGTTCAAACAACCGCATCAATTTGACCTTGGTGATGACGGTCGTGATCGTTAAACTCATGGATGATGTAGAGCAGCGAATAGCGCGTGCCGGTGTGCGGACAAGTTTCTACGCCGTTTACCGTTACGTATTTTGCCGCAACTTCGGGCTCGTCCAACAAACGTTCGACCAACGCATGGCGCGTCTGCTTGAATTCGTCGAGCAGTCGATCCTTAGCTACACCCCACCGGGCGTACGCATACGCAATCCGGTTAAACGCATCGAAAGCCGGAAACGTCACTCCTTCGCCGCGCTTAATCGCGGGAATGACCGTATCGATCAGGTACTGATCCCAATGCTGCAAATGCGCGATAATCTCCGCTACGGTCGCTTTCCCCTCGGCTACAGGCCTCGACCATATCCGTTCGTCGATCCTCCGCAAAGTATCCGTCCAGTCCGTGAATTGCTTAAAAAAGAACGATCGTTTCGGCGCCCAGGCTGATCACTGAGACACTCCCCCCTCTCGCTCACACG
The DNA here is from genome assembly GCF_029525575.1 of Cohnella rhizosphaerae. Classification (GTDB taxonomy): domain Bacteria; phylum Bacillota; class Bacilli; order Paenibacillales; family Paenibacillaceae; genus Cohnella; species Cohnella rhizosphaerae. The sequence goes on along the minus strand of NZ_JAPDIA010000003.1, from coordinate 2,128,575 downwards.
CTCCTGATTCAGTAACGTAAATAATAATTCTCAAGCGCCCTCCTCCAATCGAACGATTCGTAGGTATAATCATATTACGTATCCGAAAATCTAGATAGCGTCCGGGAGGCAGCACGTGAGCTACAAAGCGATTCTCTTCGATCTCGACAACACCCTGCTAAACTACTCGATGAGCGAGCTCAAATCCATGCAAAACACTGTAGAAAAGCACGGACTCATCCATAAAGAAGCATTTTCGTGGGACGTTTTTTGGGCGCTTTTCAGCGACGTCAACTTCCGTTATTGGAATGAGCGCCTCATATCCAACTATACGATTCATCAAGTATTAGAATATTCATTCCGGGATACGCTCCAAGCACTTGCATTAGATCATTCGGAAGCGAACATTCTCTCTGCGTTATACTGGAAGACCTTCTGCCTTGCTTGCGACTTTGAAGACCACGCCATGGAAGTCTTGGCTCGCTTGCACGGCAGGCACAAGCTGGCCATCATTTCCAACGGCATCGGCGAAGCGCAAAGAAGCAGACTTGCTGCGGGAGGGATGAATCACTTTTTTTGACGCGCTGATTATCTCGGATGAAGTGGGTTACTGGAAGCCGGATAAAAAAATATTCGACGAAGCGCTCAAGCAATTAGGCATAGATCGTACCGAGGCTTTGTTCATTGGCGATTCGTTGCGGGACGATTACCATGGAGCCGTCAATGCCGGCATCGACTTCTGTTACTACAATCGCGCGGGCCGGCCGATCGACGCGGATATTCGCCCGAAGTACGTCGTTCATAGCTTGATGAATGTGGCGAGTTTGCTGGGAAATTAAAGTACGGCCACGCCAATCGAGGACAAGCGCCGGCCAAGCGGTCAGGCGCTTAATTTCACGCGCAGTGCCTATCGAAAGCCGATCCGCCGGTCGTTCCGATGAGCCCGCTGACGTCGCCCGCGGTACGCTTTCGCAGTAATGCCTGCAAATATACATCTCTTTCCGTCGATGTCGGCCCTTCTAAACAAGATAGCTGCAAAAACGCATTTATTTCCCTTCGTATGCTTCATTTTCGGCTAGGGATTTACATTTACCTGCACATTTGCAGGCTTTTCATCCAGTGCCGCCAGTCGACAGAAAATACATGTATATATGCAGGCTTTTCGTTCCGCAGGCATCGAAAAAGCGCCTCTACGCTGAAAGCGCAAGGGTAATGTTGCATGTTCTGACATTCAAAGAAACCGTCAGGGAAATTACCCTGACGGCAGACTGTATCTGTTATCCATGTTCCAATCTCGGACCAACCAGCGGCTGCTTGCCTGTCTGATCGCTCATTGGCTCATTCCATTGCAAGCTTAGATCAAGCCCGACTTCTGCAGGAGCCGCTGCACGAGCGCAGCGACCTCGGCTCTGGATACGGACTCGCGCGGCGCAAGTCTCGCGTCGCCGCGTCCCTTGGCGAGGCCGGCCGTCACGCTCGCCGCAACGCCTTTTTGCGCCCATTCGGATATGTCGGCCGCATCCTTGAACGGGCGAAGCGTCGCTTCAGCCGATTCTACAGACAGCTTGCCCTGCAGTCCTGTGATCTCCATCGCTTTGGAGACAATGACGATGGCTTGCTCCCGGGTGATCTTATCGTCCGGCCGGAACGTGCCGTCCGCATAACCCTCGATCAGTCCGTACGCGCTTGCCGTCGCGATCGCGGCGCCGTACCACTCCCCGGCCGCCACATCGGAGAATGCGGAAGCGCCGCTCTCCGGCTTCAGTCCGAGTCCGCGCACGACGATCGCCGCAAATTCCGCCCGCGTCACATCGCGATCCGGACTAAACCGTCCGCCCCCGGTGCCCTCGATGACCAGCCGGGCGCCCATATCCTCAACTGCCGCCTTAGCCCAATGATTCGCCATATCGGCAAATGCCGGCTCATGCGATACGACCGCATACGTGCTGTTGGTCAAGCTGTTGATCTTGGCATAATAGCGGCCGTCGATGACGACGACTTGCGTCGGTACGTGGCGCGCCGTTCCGTCCGCGTCAATAATTACGCCCGTCGTAATCTTGCTTGCGTCCACGCCGTCCGGAATCGCGATCGTCCGCTCGATATACGCGTTGAACCGATCGATCTCCACCGACTCCGTTCCATAGATGGCGCGAACCGTGAAGCTGACCGGCGGCACGACAAGCGCGAACGCGCCTTTCTCGGCTGCTTGCTCCGCCATGGCTGACGTGTCCGCGGTCGGATCGGCGATCTCGATCTGCACTTGAATGTCTTCCAGCTTCGCCGACTGGCCAAGCTTCCCGGACAAGGCATCGATGTTGAATTGTTTTGCCGGAATCGTATAGCTTGCATGGTCTGTCCGGAGAATGAGCGTAGCCGAAGCGTTCTCCATATTTTTGACCAGCTGTCCGGTCAATTGCCCGATCTTCAGCGCCGATTGTCCGGCAACCGGTATCGTCACGACTGCATTGTTGCCTTCCGCCTCCAGCTTCGCTTGCAGCTTGGCCGCGTCCACGGTGACGGTCGTCGTCTTCAGGCCGCCTGCTTCGGAGGTTTTCGACTTGCCCAGTTTTTCTACCTTGCCGTTTACGAGCACCTCCACCTCATCTGTAGGGACGGGGTTCGAAGGCACGTAGATCGGCGGAACGTACACATCATCCTCCGCCGCGACGACGGCCGTCGTTTGTCCGAAGCGCACGACGGCGCCCGCCGCGTCGATCTCCGCAACCCCGACCCGATCGCCGTTCGCCGCCGCGATCAGGCCGTCGGCCGGCAGGTCCGCGTATTCGGACAGGTTCAGCGTATCGCCCACATTCGGTACGACCGCGTTCCCGCTGCCGAAGTTGTAATACACCAGCTTGTTCACCGACATCGGCTCCGGCGTTACCGCGAGCCGCGTCTTGCCGTCGTTCTCCGCGCCGCTCGGGTCGCTCGACACGACCGTCAGTCCGGATGCCGGAACCGGACCCGGTCCTTGGGACTCGTCCGATGCCACAGCCGTCGTCTGACCGAAGCGAACGACAGCGCCAGCCGCGTCAATCTCCGCGACGCCGACTTTATCGCCGTTCGCTGCCGCGATCAGGCCGTCGGCCGGCAGGTCCGCGTATTCGGACAAGTTAAGCGCATCGCCCATATTCGGTACGTTCACACTGCCGCTGCCAAAGTTAAAATACACCAGCTTGTTCACCGACATAGGCTCCGGCGTTGGCGTTACCGTAAGCCGCGTCTTGCCGTCGTTCTCCGCACCGCTCGGGTCGGTCGACACGATCGTCAGCCCGGACGCCGGAATCGGACCCGGTCCTTCGGTCTCGTCCGTCGAAACGGCGATGCCCTGGCCGAAGTGAACCACGTTTTCCGTTGTCGCATCGATCTCCACGACGCCGATGTGATCGCCGTTCGCCGCCGCGACCAGACCGCTCTCCGGCAGTTCCGCGTATTCGGTCTGATCCAGCGTTCCGCCTACTACGGGCAACGTAACGTCGTCGCTTCCGAAATTGCGATACACGAGCTTATGGCCAGACGCCGGAGTTGGCGTCACCGTCAGCTTCGTCTTGCCGTTGTTCGCCGCGCCGCTCGGATCGCTCGCGTCGACCTTCAGACCGCTGATGACGATATCCAGCGATCCCTCGCTCCCGCCCACGGCATAATCGATTCCGCTAAACTTGCCGACGTAGCCGGAATAAATCGCCTTCAGCGTATGCGGACCTTCCGAAAGGCCGCTGAGATTAAAGGTAAATACACTGTACGAGCCCGTTAACGAGCCCAACTGCACGTCTTCTTGATGCAGAGCGCCGTCGATGTAAAAGGACAGCGTTCCTCCGTAACTGTACGAGCCGATTCCCGAAGAGGCTGGTGCGCCCGTTACGTAGGCCAGGTAGAAGCCTGAGCTCTGGCTAAACGTAATATTTTTCAAACCGCTGATCGTTGTCGTCGAAGGCGTGCCGCCGAAAACTAGCTTCGCGCTCTTGTTCCCCGCCCCATCTACCGCCTCTACCTCATACAAGGCATTAGCCGGCGGATTGCTTACGTTCGTCGTCGTTCCGTAAACCTGGGCAGCCGTCCCGTTGACGTACACATTATAATAGGCCACGCCGCTCCCCCGTGCCGTCGACGGCACCGTTCCAGGATAGGTCGATATTGCCGCCATTGTCGCTCGGCGTGATCGAAGCGCCATTCCCCCCAAGCCGGCGGCGTATTGTCTACCAGAACCTCGGGATAGAATACGCTCGTCCGGCGGCCGTCTTGATCCACCAGGTAATAGCCGTCGTCCAATCGCTTATTTCCTTCGATCGCTCCCGTCGTGTCAACCGTGACCGGTATCGGCGCGCTCTCGCTAGGGCCAAACGTGCCGACAATTTCATCGTCCGCCGCCCGATAGACCGTAACCGTCTGGCCGTAAACGACATAACCGGAGTTCGCATTAATCGTCAGCTCGTGCGAATGCGAGATCTGATCCGATACCGCGCTCGGACTCGCCTCGAACTTGAGATCCATGCCGCCGTACAGCTGCGGATAACCGTCCGCCTGCATAAACCAGTAGTGTTCGAAATCCCACTTCTGGTTCGCTGCCGCAGCCGACGTGAACGTCGTCTCGTCCTGCAGCTCGGACGTACTGCGACCGATGCCGTACTGCGCGGCGTCGGATGCGTCCGCGTCAGGAACGCCCGACACGCTCGTGTCCCAGAAGGACGCGACGACGGTCGATGCCGAACCGAAATTTTCGCCGATCAAACCGTGGGTCAGGCCCGTCGTTGCGATATTTCCGGCCGCGTAATTGTGCAGGATCTTGTCTTCGCCCGAGAAACCAAGCAACCCGCCGACCACGGAGCCGGTCACGTCGCCGGTCGCATAATTCATCTGGATATCGTTCCCGTTCGATGCGCCGATGAGACCGCCGATGTTGCTGCCGCCAAGCGATGCGACATTCCCCGTGGCATAGCTTCTTGTCACCTTCGTGCCGGAGGCGTTGCCAAGCAGGCCGCCTATTCCTTCGCCGGTTCCGACGGACGCAGCGGACGAGGAATTATACACCTGGGTCTTGTCGGACAATCCGACGAGTCCTCCGACGTTTTTACTGCCGGTGACGACGCCGGCCCCCATTCGATCGTACGCGAATATAGCGTAAAAGGAATTGGCGGCTTCCGCAGTTCCGATCAAACCGCCAACGTTTTTATTTCCCGATACGTTTCCTTTGGCTTTAACTAAAGTCACCCACGCTTGCTTGTTGCTGTTCGTCTGCGCGATCGCTCCCGCCAGCATACCTACATTATTGTTGCCGACGACGCCTGAAGAAGGGTCCGTCTCGATCGTCAAGTCGTATACGGCACCGTTGGTAATTAGGGAGAACAGTCCGATATTGTCCTCCGTCGGCCGATTAATCGACAGACCCCCCGATCTTATGGCCGTTGCCGTCGAAGGTGCCGGTGAAGCCGGTACCGGAACCAAGGCCGATCGGCGTCCAATCGCCCGTCAGATCGATATCGTTCTTCAAGAGATAATAGCCGCCTAGCGGATAATTGCTTGAACCGATGAGACTCAAGGTAAACTGATTCGTGACCTTCCATGGATTTTGCGCCGTGCCTTCTCCGCTCATGCCGCTATCGGCATAAGCTCTCCCGCCTGCGAAGGAGAACAGGGACAAGACCAGCGCGAGACTGGAGAGAATCGCAATCCATCTCTTGTCGCCAGCAGCTTGATTCCATCGCGCGCCGTACCGTGTATTCACGTCGTACCCACCTTTATCCAATAGATTCCAATCCACGCTCAGCTTAGCCGACGACACCTTAAAAAAAACCTTAAAAATCGACATTTTTCTAAATCGTCCGTCAAAAACAGACCGCCAGGAAAGATCGCCCTGACGGCCTCTCTTAGGTTAGCGTTATCCGTAACTTGGTTCATGCGAAACGCCTGTCCATGTCTCATCGGCCACCAGCCGGTTCAGTAGGCCCGCATATCGTCGCCCGCGTTGTTCCTTTGCAGCAATGCCTGCAAATATACATCTTTTTCCGCCGATGGCGGCCCTTTTCAACAGGATAGATGCAAAAGCGCAGTTATTTTACGTCATCGGCCGAATTTCCGGCTTGCGTTTTGCATTTGCCTGCACATTTGCAGGTATTGCATCACGTGTCGCGCGTCGGCAGAAAATACATGTATAAATACAGGTTTTGGGGGTCTGAAAGCCGCCGAAAAGCGCCGGCGTGCCGAAAATGCGCTTACCTGCCTACGAATTGCCGCCACATTTTACTGCTGCTATTTTAAAAAAACAGGCTTCGCCGTTCCTAGAATGGGAGCCTGTCATTTTAAGCCGATTGAGCCGGAATGCGCATCGTGATGGTCGTACCGCGTCCTTGCTCGCTCGCGAGCTCAAGCGCAACCCCGTACTCGTACTTCAGACGTTTGTTGATATTCAGCAGGCCGACGCCTTGGGGATCCTTCGTATCGGCGCGGTCGAGCAGCGTCTTGAAGCGTTCGGGGGCGATGCCGACGCCGTTGTCGGTCACGACCAGCTGCCAATGTCCGTCCGACAAGGCCGCCGTCAGCTTGACCGTCCCTCCCTCGATCCGGCTGCCGATCCCATGCCGGATCGCATTCTCGACCAGCGGCTGCAGCAGAAGCGGTGGGAGTCGGAGCGTGTAGGCTTCTTCTGCGATGTCGTATTCGAAGCGGATCCGATCCTTGAACCTGGCCTGTTCGATATCCACATACGTCCGAATCAGCTGAAACTCCTCCGCAAAGGCAATCCGCCCCTCCGCGTTGCTGAAGCGGAAGCTGCCGCGCAAGTAGTCGGAGAGATCGACGATCATCTTCCGCGCGCGATCCGCATCCGTATAACTGGATGCCGCGATGCTGTTCAGTACGTTATGCAAAAAATGCGGCTTAATCTGCGATTGCAAAAACGCGACCTCGAGATAGACCGCGCGGCCCAGCGATTCCTTCATCGCCAGCAGGCTGCCGATTCTGGCCTTCAGCTCCTCCAGATCGAACGGCTTCGGCAAGTAATCGTTGGCCCCGGCCTGGAAGGCGGCCACCTTCTCCTGCGGCTGAATGGCCGCCGTCACCATCAGGACGGGCAGCTCCAGCAGCGAATAGCGCTTGCGAATCTCCCGGCATACCTCGTAGCCCGACAGGCCCGGCATCATCAGATCGAGAATGACGAGGTCGAGCCGGCCCGGCCGTTCGATCTCCGCCAGCGCCTCATACCCGTTCTGCACCGCGATCACCCGGTAATCGAGCGGCTGCAGCGCGTCCAGGAGCACCTTCAGGTTCACGTGCTGATCGTCGACGACGAGCACCGTACGCTCGCCGTCCGGGTTCGCGTAATGCGGCGTATCAAAGGAATATTCAGCAGCAAAAGGCGCGGTTCGAGCGTTGGGCGGAGGCGGGGCGGACGATGGAGCCGATACCGCGGCTGACGCTCGATCCGCGATCGGGAGCGTGAAGGTAAACGTCGAGCCGGCGCCGGGCGAGGAAGCGACCGTAAGCGTACCGCCTTGCAGCTCGACCAGTTGCTTCGCGATCGACAGACCCAGCCCGAAGCTGCGGCTCTGCGTGGACTCTAGCGATCTGAACGGCTCGAAAATGAAAGGAAGATCCTGCGGCTCAATTCCTTTTCCCGAATCCTGCACCGCAATGGCCAGCCTCCCGCCGCGTTCCTCTCCGGTCACGACGATGCTGCCGCTCTCTGTATGCTTGATCGCATTGTCCAGCAAATTGCCGATGACCTGGCTCAAACGACTCTCGTCGGCCAGCGCGAGCGGCAAGTCCGCAGGAACGCGATTGTCCAGCGCGAAGCTCCGTCCCATGCACAAATATGAATAGAACTGTACCTGCACCCCCGCGACCGAGCGGACGTCGATCGGCGCCGGCGAGATCCCGAGCTCACCGCGCTTCAGCCTGGACAGGTCCAAAATGTCGTAGACGAGCTGCGAGAGCCGCTTCGTAATATCCGTAATCAATTGAAGCTTATCCCGCTGATCGGCAGTCGGAGGAGACGCGGCGTTATCCAGCATCGACTGTGAAATATTCATCACGCCGTGCAGCGGCGTCTTGAACTCATGCGAGGTACGGGCCAGAAAGTCGTCCTTCATCTTGTCCGCTTCCAGCAACTCACCGGACAGCTCTTCGATTTTGCGAAAAGCGTTCGAGAATCGGAGCGACATAAGCAGGGCGAGCATCAGCAGCACCAGGAAAGGCTCGACCGGCGGGAACGCATAGATCGGCACCCCAAAATAAAAGTTCATATTCAGGTTTAGCGCCATCACGTTCAAGGCCAAGGCGGCCACGGCCAGATACCGGCTGCCGGCCACGCGGTGCAATGCAGCCAATATGAACACGTAGGTAGCGTAGAGCAAAGCGAAGGTTGCGAATAGAGATGTCAGCGGTCGCGTCAGCCCTCCCGATAGCTCAGGCCCGAAGCCGACATTCAGTACGCCCAGTACCGCTCCGATGGCCACGCTGCACCGAACGAGCCATTTAAAGCAATAGGGCCGGAAAGCCGTATTTAAATAAAGGAAAAATCCTAGCCCCACGCCGATCGCCGAAGTGAGCTGGATGCGATAATAAAGCCGGAACGGGAGCCAGCCGGCTGCATGGAGCAGCACCCGCTCGCCGCTGACGCTAATGAAGAGCGAGATGCAGAGACAGACGATGCCGAACATGGCAAGCGAAAAATCGTTTCTGCGCTGCGTATACAGGCCGAAAAAGTACAGCCCCATGATCAGAAAAACGCTGACCGAGATCCAATCGTGCGCGGTCGCCCGGTCGCGAAGCTCGGCAATCTGTCCGGCTTTGCCCAGCCGGATCGACTCGACGATGCCGCTGTTGGCGCGAAAGTCGTAGTTGGCCGCCTGAAGCAAAATTTCGTTCCAGCCCGGCTGCAGCGTAAAGTAGCTGACATATGGCCGGTTAAATGCCTCGTATTGCCGCGCCTCCGCCGGATTCCCGCTCGAGCCGACGACCCGGCCGTTGACGATGAGACGATTGGACGCCGGGATCGATGCCGTTTTTAATCCGTAAACCTCGCCCGTATCCCGGACCTGAACCCGCAATCGATAGGTCGCCATGCCGAGCGTGTCCATCTGCTTCGACCAGGAGCCGGGCACCTGCGTCATCTCGGGCTTCGGCCGCTCTTCGCCTGCGGCGAAGTCCCGTTCGCTTAGAAGCTTGTCCGGATACAGCTCCCACTGGCCGTCCAGGGGAATGACGCCGTCCTCCTCGAACCGCCATGCGCTAAGGTCCATATATCCGTTGACCGCTGCGGGTGCGGGCTTCTGAAGCCGGGAGGAGAAAGCCGCCAATAGACTGAGGGTCGCGATTAACAGTAGGAGCGTGATCAGCGCCGCCGCGACTTTTTTCCTCATCGGACGCCCCTGAAGGCTTCGTCCGTCGTCTGGCGCATCAACTGAAGCGTCTCCTCCTCCAGCTCGGCGGCCAACTGGACCCGCACCGCCTGCTCGAGCTGCCGGCCGATTCGGTGGGCTTCATGACGATCGCCCGCCTCCAGGTGAAGCCGCATCAGCTCGCGCCCATCCGGTTCGGACTCGGGGACGAGCGCCAATATACGCTGCAGGCTGTCGGCCGCGAGCGCATGACGGCCCTGGCTCCGGAACGAAGCGTGCCAGGCGCGAAGCGTGCGAATGTAGGACGCCCTGATCTCGAGCTGCCTGAACGCCGCCCAGCCAAAGTCGCAGGCCTCCATGTATTCGCCCTGATACAACCGGTTCATCCGTTCGTATGCGCTTACGTCTTGATCCGACGCAGCGCCCTCCAACTGGCGTTCGAAGTCCGCGACATCCACGCTTACGCCGCCCAGTTCGGCCATGAAGCCCTGATCGTACTTGTGGATGCGGATCGGAACGCGATGCTCCGTCAACGTTTTCCTTAAATAGGACAGGCACGTATACAAATACGTCTTCGCCTTGTTCAGATCGTAGCCCGGCCATAGCGCTTCGATGATGGCCGCCGCGGTCGCGGACTTCCCTTCGTGATGGACGAGGTACGCGCAAAGCTCCTTTTCCTTTTTCGTCTTCCAGGACACTCCGCTCTTGCGTGCGTCCGGCGCTTGGATCTGGAACCCGCCCAGGCACTGAACGACAGGCATGCTGGCTGACTCTGCGCTCCCATCCCCGTTCCCATTCGCGTTCCTTTGCGACGCCGGTTGCGGCAAAGATTGCCGGATGCGCGCCACCGCGTTCTGCAGCCGCTCCATCGTAAACGGCTTCAGCAAATAATCGGTCGATTGAATCTCGAACGCTTCGACCGCGTACTCCGAATAAGCCGTCGTGAAGATGATCGGCAGCTTCGGCAGCGTATGCCGGATTCGTCTCGCGGCTTCCGTCCCCATGATGCCAGGCATCTGATTGTCGAGGAACACCGCATCCACGGCTGAACCTTCCAGCGCTTCGAGCGCCTGAACCGGATTCACGTACCTGCCGGCAATCTCGACATCCCCCCATCTGCCTGAGCAGGATCTCCAGCAAATCCAGGGCATCTTCCTCATCGTCAATCAACATCACGCGAATCATGCGGTATGTCTCCCTATTTCCATTTCGCCAAAATTTGACTCTTTTCTTGCCTTTCGACATCGAGGGGGCGGTTCCCTTCTTGAGTCGCGAAACTCACTGCACCCGCATTCGCCACCAGTTAGCCGGTTTTTCCGCTCATCTCCGGTGCCGATAATGCCCTTTTGCACTTATCGGCATCTTTCCCAGCGCTTCGCGGGCCGAGATAATGCCCTTTTGCACTTATCGGCACCTTTTCCAGCCCTTATCCGGGGCCGATAATGCCCTTTTGCACTTATCGGCCCCCTTGCCAGCCCTTCGCGGGCCGAGATAATGCCCTTTTGCACTTATCGGCCCCCTTCCCAGCGCTTCGCCGGCGCCGATAATGCCCTTTTGCACTTATCGGCCCCCCTTGCCAGCGCTTCGCGGGCCGAGATAATGCCCTTTTGCACTTATCGGCACCTTTTCCAGCGCTTCGCCGGCGCCGATAATGCCCATTTGCACTTATCGGCACCTTTTCCAGCGCTTCGCCGGCCCCGATAATGCCCATTTGCACTTATCGGCACCTTTTCCAGCGCTTCGCCGGCCCCGATAGCGCCCTTTTGCGCTTATCGGCACAAACCGGAGCAAGCATCCGGGGCGGCCGCCTTTCGAGCGGACGAGATGGCCGATTATTCCGGCTATCTCGGACTTCACGCCCCGCATCCGGCACAATTAGCCGGTTCTCCCCTGTTGTCTCCGTCCCCGCGCCCCCCTGCAAAGACTCAAACAACCGCTGCAATCTGACCCTGATGATGACGGTCGTGATCGTTAAACTCATGGATGATGTAAAGCAGCGAATAAGGCGTTCCGGTGTGCGGGCAAGTCTCGATGCCGTTTACCGTTACGTACTTTGCCGCAACTTCGGGCTCCTCCAACAAACGGTCGACCAACGCATGGCGCGTTTGCTTGAATTCGTCGAGCAGGCGATCCTGAGCTACGCCCGACCGGGCGTACCCATACGCGATCCGGTTAAACGCATCGAACGCCGGAAACGTCACTCCTTCACCCCGCTTAATGGCGGGAATGACCGTGTCGATCAGATACTGGTCCCAATGCTGCAAATGCGCGATAATCTCCGCTACGGTCGCTTTTCCCTCGGCAACAGGCCCCGACCATATCCGTTCGTCGATCCTCCGCAAAGTATCCGTCCAGTCCGTAAATTGCTTAAATAGAGCGATCGTATCTGCGTCCAAGCTGATCATCGCGACACGCCCTCCCCCAGTATTTTTGTGGTTTAATAACCATGCGATCAACGCGGCGTTGCCGAACGTTTCTGCGATTACTTTGTTCGCGTCGTGTCGCAATCCGGTATAGTAGGTAGCCCGAACCGGCGCGCCGATGGCCGTCAATGCGTGGACCATTGCTTTGGTCTCAGACACAGGAACCTTATTGTCATCCTCGCAGTGAAAAGTCCAGATGGGAACCTCCTTGAGCAGCGCCGCTCGACTCGGATCGAACCAGCCGGACATCGGTACAAAGGCGGCAAACCGCCGCGGCGACCTTGAAGCGTAATCCCAGGCCCCATGTCCGCCCATGCTGAATCCGGCTGCGTATATCCGATTCGCGTCGACGCGATAGTTCCTTTGAATGTCTTCAACCAACGCGACAGTCAACTCATATTCCTTCGTCCAATCCGAGTCGTCCGGACATTGCGGAGAGACGACGATAAACGGGAAGTGTTGTTGTTTTTCTGCGAACCAAGCAAGCCCGTACCCGTCCAAACGCTCAATATCGCTGCCTCGCCTGTTCATGCCGTGAAGAAATAAAATCATCGGATAATCCGATTCGGTCGAGGAATAGTCATGAGGGAGAAATAACTGATAGTTAGCGACCGCGTATTGAGGCGAATGGGCTTGGCGACTATGACTGCTTACGGGCATCTCGTTCACTCCTTTTAACACAAGTTTTTCGTAAATATAATTTCTAAAGGCTCCCGCTCAAGCAGCAAGCAACCCGAATCCCGATAGCCGGACTTTCTGTAGAAATGCTGCGCCTCTTCGTTAGACAAAGTGGACGTCATCGCCAGCCGAAAGCCCTTTTGCTTCATCTCGTCTTCCCAGAAGCGTATAGCTGTCCTTCCGAATCCCTTGCCGCGATAGGGTTCATCGATCCAGATCATATTCATGAACGGCGTGTTGTCCCAAAAGTATCCATAGCGCATCCAGCCGATCGTGTCATCATTGTCCGATTTAAATAGATATATTTCTTTTTGCCTTATTTTCTGCGCAATTAAGTGCTCCAACACATGTCGATCATGTTCCCTTATGTATTCATAGTCGGTTTCAGTCGCATAAATAATTCTCAAAAGTCCCCCCTCCAAACAAACCGTTCACCGGTATAATCATAATACGCATACGAAAATTCTAGCATCGCATTTCGGAAGGTAGTACGTGAGCTACAAGGCGATTCTCTTTGATCTCTACAATACGCTGTTAAACGACTCGATGAGCGAGCTCAAATCCATGCATTACAATCGAGCAGGCCGACCGATCGATGCGGATGTTCGCACGAAATATGTCGTTCATAGCTTGATGAATGTGGCGAGCTTGCTGGGAAATTAACATGGCGTTTCCGCGAAAGAGGTGAAACATGGTCATACTCGACGGTCTCTAGCTTCCCCCTGAGGAGGTTAGAGCACAGATGAGCAGAAGCTTCAAGAAAACGCCGGTTTGCAACGATCACGCCACTCCTTATACGCATCTGGCCAAACGAATGGCGAGCAAGGCGGTTCGTCGCTACAACGGCGAAATCGCAAACGGCAAGTGGTATCGGAAAGTGTATTGCTCCTGGAACATTTGCGATTATCGATTTTACAGGACCAAGCAGCAAGCGATCCTGGAGTGGGAGACCGAACGCTGGGTATGGAGACGCGCCAAAAGCCTAGAAGCGTGGATCAACCACTGGGAAAAGTTCTACCGTAGAAAATAAGAACAAGCGCCGGTCAGGGAAGCCCGGCGCTTCTTCTATGTTAGGCGAAAAAATTCTCTAGCGGTCTCCGTCGTCGCCCTCGCCACTTCTTCGGCCGGCTTGCCGATGCAACGAGCCACGGCTTGCAAGATGTGCGACAGAAAAGCGGGCTCGTTCCTTCCCTCCGCCGGTTTATCCTTCAGGTCCCGCGGCGTCAAGAACGGCGCATCCGTCTCCACCATCAGGCGGTCCAGCGGAATATTCCGCACGAGCTCCCGCAGCGGTTTGCCCCTTCGCTCGTCGCAGATCCAGCCCGTAATCCCGATGTAGAAGCCCAGGTCCAGATAGGCCTTCAGTTCCGCATAGGTTCCCGTGAAGCAATGAACGACCGCTTTTGGCGCGCCATGCTCCTTCAGAATGGATATGAAGTCCTCATGCGCCTCCCGATCATGCAGAAAAAGCGGCATATCGAGTTCGATCGCAAGCTTGATCTGCTCGCCGAACCACCGGCGCTGCACGTCCCGCGGCGAGAAATCCCGGTTGTAGTCGAGCCCGCACTCCCCGATCGCGACGACTTGCGGCAGGGCGGCCAACTCCCTGAGCTTCCGAATCGTGTCCGGGCTGCAGCTCTTGGCATCGTGAGGATGCACCCCCGCCGTCGCATAGAGCTTGCCCGGATATTGCCCGGCGTAGCGTGCCGCTTCTTGGCTGCTTCTTAGACTGGTTCCTGTAATGACCAGCGGCGTGACGCCGCTCGCAATCGCCTTCTCGACGACCGCCTCCCGGTCTTGATTAAACGAACGGTGCATCAGGTTGACGCCAATATCTACGATTGAACTGACATTGCTCATCTTTTTCTATTCTCCTCTTCCGCGTATGACTGATAGACTGATATGCCTATTTTAGAAAATATTGGTCCGTAAGTACAGCGTGCAAGAGACTCCACAATATTCGTTGCCAAATCCATTGTTTTCTTCCCAAATCCATCGGATTCGAAGTCCATGTTGGCTCTTTGAGAGCACAAAGAAACCGTTCCTCTCGTAGATGGTTGCTTGTCGCTTCCATTTACCAAAGAACGGTTTTTTGCCGTTTGCTAAAAGTTCGAGGCGCTCATCATTATTCGTTCAAGAGCCTCATGATAGCCACCGCCGCTTGCGCCCTCGTGACGATCCCCGTCGCGTCGAAGCGATTGCCGCTCACGCCTTGCAACAATCCTTTATCCACAGCGATCGCCGCATAACGTACTGCCCATTTCGGAATCTGGTCTACGTCGTTAAAGGAAAGAGAAGACGCCTCTACATCTGACGGCACCTGCAATCCGGATGCCCGGACAAGCAGTGCCGACAGCTCAGCCCTGTTAATCGTCGCCAGCGGGCGGAAGGTACCGTCGGCAAAGCCGGTGATCAGACCGTTCTGCGCAGCTTGTGCGACATACGGTTGCGCCCAGCTGGCGATACTGCCGGCATCGGCAAACGTAACAGCCGAAGCGCCGTCTGTCGGAAGCTTTAACGCGCGAGCTAGCATGGCAATGAATTCTGCGCGGCTCACTTCCCTATCAGGCTTAAACGTCCCGTCTTTATAGCCGGTTATGATCCCAAGCCCGGCAGCCTTGCGGATGCTGTCCGCCGCCCAGTGGCCGACCGGCACATCGGACAAGGTAACTTTAACGCCCGAATCGTCAGGCTTTGTATCCGGATCTTTATCCGGGTCCGGCACTTTACCCGGATCCGTCCCTTGATTCGTTCCCGTGCCGGATCCTGGCTGCTGCGGATTTACGATCGAAGCGACAGAGAACCGAATCTCGTAGACAGACTTCGTGATCCCGTCTTCCGCCGTCACTTGAATAACGGCCTTACCCGTCGTAGACTCCGCCTGCGTAACCGTGACCTCTGCATTCTGATGCATGGACGCTGCAGTGACAGCCGGTACAGCCGTTGTTCCGGCAGGAAGCTGGAGATCATAGCTCGTTTTACCCGAATCAAACCCTGCAAGCGAACTGCCGTCAACGGCAATCCCCTTCAGTCTTGCATCATGAGATTCACTATCCATGTACACTTCGATCGCGCTGACCCGGGCGATTCCCAGCGAATCCCCCCTTATAGCAGATAACTCGAATCTTCTCCGTTAAAACCTCCGGAATCAGGGCCTTAACCGCTTCCGATCCATTGCCCTTGACTGAATAAAGCGGCAAGCCACTGGCCTCCGTCCCAATATTGGACATCAAAGTCCTTCATTTGGAACCCGCTGGTCGAATAGATCTCGACATGATTGAAAGCCGTCGGCTGCTTGAATTGAACCTCAAGCCATTGCGGGTTGTCATACGAGGTCTTTTCGTCCAGGCCTGACGTCCACCCTGTCCAATTTCCATGTTGGCTCGTAATGGCCTTGATCGGACGATAGTCGTTAACATAATCCGTAGTGGATGCCGTGACGGTCGCCCCCTCGAAAAGCGGATTGACGATGACGTCGTTAAATGCGATCGTGTAATCGTAGGCTCCGCTGACGCCCGAGCCGTCAAGCGCTGTAGCCACTACCTTCACTGCGCCTTCCTGGAAAAGTTGAAGAACGCCCATATCGCTGATTTTTGCCTTGTCGGTAGGTGTAACGCCATCCGGCTCGTATACGGCCCATTCGACCAACTGATTGAGCGAATCGTCAGGATCGAAGTAAGCCAGCAGTTGACGGTTGCCCCCGTCCTTGATCGTAATATGCCGAGCCAAGGCAGGAGGCTCGCTCTTGTCTTGCCGGGCAAGAATAACTGTCTTGGAGGCGGCCATTCCGCTGCCGTCCTTGGCAACTGCTGTGACGCGAACGATACCGTTGTCCATCGCCGTCAGCATACCGGACGCATCAATCGAAGCCAGATCGGTAACCGAGCCGTCCGGATTGACCACGCTCCAGTTCACGTCGTTCGTCCTGTCGCTGCCGGCAAGATTCGCCGTCATCTGAAGTTTGCCATGCTGCGTAAAAATCGTTGTCGCATTGTTCTCGCTGGATACCGTGAGCTTGGGTGCAACGGCGGATTGGGCCGAGGCGACCAGCAATATCCAATCTTGCTTGTCCGGCTTCTCGGGAACGATCCACTCCCCCGTTAATCGGTACCACTTGATCGGAAATGAGCGTATATTCGCCCGTCCTCGTGTTGTACCATTGCGCTTTATAGGTTGTATTCCCCATCCTTTTCAGCTTCCCTGTCTTCTTGGAGCTGTCGGCGAAATAGGCGACATACGTATGGTTGCCGATCGTACTTAGGAACGATTGGGCATCGGCCGCGAAGTCCGCATAGCTGGTGTCGCTGAACACGGGTGTCAGCTTCCACCATTCCATATCCGAATAGAAGCGTTTAAAGTAAGTCATCTGGCTGCCCGCCGTTGCTTGCAGCCCATCGAACCAGCGGTAATAAGGGCCATAGTGGAACCAGTCGTCCGGCGAATGCTGAATCGCCCATACCCCTTGGGCGCCGTAGCCGAAGCCGAACGAGCCGTTCTGGAATGCGATGTACGGCGCTGTGCGCGCCTTATCGGACGTCACCCCGTTATGCTCGTAAGCCGATTCATAAGTGATGATCGGTTTAATGATCGGAAACGCCATATAGGACGCAAACAGTTCCTTGGTAAAGGTCAAAATTTGTGCCGCAAACCAAGAATGATACGGCTTATCTCCCCATGTCGTCTCGAACGTCGGCACCACCGCCATGTGGGCGGTTAGCGGCTGCTTGTAGCTGTCGCTGTCGTGTATGCCCTGGGCTACGAAGTGCCAGTACTTATCGTCGCTATTGAATACGGGAGGATCTACTTCCTGCGCCGTCGTCCATAATACCGGGTAAGCGCCGTACCTGGCCTGCCAGTACCTGCCCAAACGCTGGAGCAAATCGGGATCGGTCACATTCAGCACGCTATGGAAGGTCAACGCCGCGTTCGCATGTACAAGCCCCGCATCCGCGACATATTGAAATTTCCGGTCGATATCCGCAAGCTTGGCCAAGCTGTCCGATTGTATGCCCCGCGCCACATTCAGACCGATCCCGTTGGCGTACAGCGGCTCCGATTGATAGACGGTATAGCCTTGGCTGACGCGATGGTCGACCGCATATTTGAATTGAGAATCGATGCCGTCGACATTGGACGATTCAAATTCCTCGTCCGGCATGAGCCAGTGCGTGTCTCCCAAATAGAAAAAGGGCGTCTGGTCATGGTACATAAAATAACGCTTGTTTTCGCCGGTTGTTAGAAAGCCCCGCTTATAGATTTCCAGCGTTCCCTCGTAAGGCACCGCCGTAAACGCGACCGGCGCCGTCCGATTCAAGCCTTCGTCCCCGATATCGTTCGATACCGTCGTTACTTTCCATTTTCCCGGTGCAGTAGGGGCAAATCTGACTTTCCACGTATTCCCTCCGTCCCAGAAAGCCGGCCGGGTTAATACCTCGCCGTTCGGTCCCGTAAAGGTAGCGGTTACGTCCACATCCAGGAAAGGATCTCCATAAGACTTCCCGCTTTCGAACGCCATCTCGATTTCTCGCCACACTTCCGCCTCAGGCAAAATGACCACGTCGGTTGAACCGGTTATTCCCGAACCGTCCGCAGCCGTCGCTTCTACGGTTACGATACCCGGCGACTTGGCAGTCAGCAGACCGGTCGCAGGATCGATAACCGCTGCGCCTGGCGAACCGTTTTTAGCATATACGCTCCACGTAACCGATGACTCCGTAGCCGTAGAGGGTTGAACTTCGGCATTCATTTTCATGGACAGCCCGTTGACGACCTCAAGCTTCGCCGGTCCTCTTACCAAGATGCTCTCCGCCGCAATCGGCTGAGAAGAATAGACTTGCCATTCATATACGTTCGCCCAATCGCGAGCCGTCAAACGAACATATCTGCCTTCCGTCCCTTCGGGAAGCAGCGCCCCCAGCTCGTTCGGCTGACGCTCTCCGTCCGTAGCGGTTTTATCCTTCATATAGTCGTACTCGGCCCCGTTGCCGCTCAAGACGGCCGTCCAATGCACGGCATCGTCCGACACATAGAGCTTATTCGTCCCGTGCCACATCCGGTTGAAGAGCACCTTTACATAATCGAGCTTAAGCTTGCGGCCCAGATCCACGTACATATCGACCAGACCGTAGCCCCCCCGCCATCGTTGCAGGATTGCCGTCCGTCAGGTTAACCGGATCGCCATCGTTAAATTTCATGCCGTTATAGCCGGTAACCTGAGCCCCTGTGGAGACGATTCTTAATCCGGAAGGCGCTTCGCTGTAATCGGTATTCGGAGCAGCAACCTCCTGTGAGGAATACACCCGCAGCTCATAAAAATTCGCCCAATCCTTGGTCGATATGCGGACATATCTCCCCTCGGTTCCTTCGGGCAACAGCGCCCCGAACTCGTTCGGCTGGGTTTCTCCGTTGGTAGCGGCCGTATCCTTGATATACTCGTACTGACTGCCTGAACCGGCAATAACCTGCTGCCAGCTCTGAGCATCATCCGAGACATAAACCGTATTGACGCCGTCCCACATCCGACTGAACGAAATATTCACATAAGTTAAAGGCAATTTACGTCCCAGGTCCACATAGAAGTCGACAAGTCCATAGCCCCCGGTCAGCGTATCCGCCTTGCCGTCCGTCAAGTTAGCCGGATCGCCTTCGTGGAATACCATGCCGTTAAGCACGTTAACAGAAGCTCCATTTGAAACTAGATGGGATTCTGTCGGCGCTTCGCTGTATGCCTTGCTTTCTTCGGCTTGCGTAACGCCGACAGGGAAAACCTGTACAATCAGACACAGCAGAATAAATGTTGCAATCCGTCTTACTATCGGTTTCTTCACCACGATTCGATTCACTCCTCAGTATGCCTTCTGGGTTTGCAACAAAAGCCGCGGGCTCTGCATGAGCCCTGAAGGGACCAGCATGTAATGCTCCTTGAAGAAATCTCCCTCCGTTAACCAATGGTCCGGGCCATATGAAGAACTGTAGATCGGCTCCATATGCAGCGGACCGAACGTATTCCTCCGGGTCAGAACGACATCCAGCCATAGCGGCGCTTTGGAGAAAACGATTTCAGAAACATCGGTTACATTAGGCTTCCAGGGGATTGTGGACATCGCCGCGTTTGGGCTTCCCACTCTTAGGCATGCACCTTCGTAAGCGGGTATCTCCAATGAAATCGAGGATCCTCCGATCGATTCATAATGCGCCATGACCTGTTCGATGAACGAATCGTATGGCAGCTCATAGCTGACTGTCCCGCCGTAGAACGGCAGTCCCTGGTCCGCCAGATTGCCGATTGCGAGCCGATCCGGCAGATCGCGGATTGTTTTTCTCGTCCCCTGCACCTCTACGCCGAAGCGGCCGAGCAGATAGACCGCCTCCAAGTCCGTTGCCGCGTCGAAGTCAACCGTTATCTCGATCCGGTTCTCTCCATCCCGAAGATATGCCGCCGGAATCGGGATCGTTCGGAATACCGGGTCGACCCACCATTCCGTGTTGTCCTGCAACGTGAGCGTTTCACCATTGACGGCAATGTTTTTCTGTTCCGGTCTCTCTACGGCAAGCCAGCAATCAACAGCAGCTGCCCCTTGTCGATAAAAGTCATAAGCCAGCGTTAATTGGTGTCCGAGATGATGCGTCGGCGATTTATGTTTAATGACATGCCAAGGCTGCACCATATCACCCGAGCGGAAGGGGAAACCGAGTTCTTGGCGGACTTTGCGGTCCAGCTTCAAAATCTCGCACGCCTCTTCCCATTCGTTTTCGCCCAGCCTGTAAGAAGCGCGATCCAGTACGCATACATTCGGCTCATCAAGCGTGAACGAATAAGGGCCTTTGAGTTCATATATCGCCGCAGTCTGCACGCTGCTCCGATGTGGCAGTTCTTCATCCTGTTGTTTGGCAAGTACGAATATCCGCTCGCCTGCCGGGGGGAAATCGGCGATAAGTTGTGTCGAGTCCCCAATCTGCTTGGAAGGCACCGCAAACCGTTCTCCGGTCATACAGTTCCATTCTTCCACGCATCCGATATACGGAATATGCACTTTCACGTTCGAATAATCGATTTCTCGATTGATGTTGAGTAAAATGACATACGTATTTTCGTTGTCTTTACGAACCTGCGCGAAGATGTCGGCCATCGGCCTTCCTTGCTCGTCGCATACAGACACCTGCCTACCCTGCAGATGAATCCCGATCTGTGATACCGCTTCTTCAAGCAGCGGCAGTTGCACCGACTGCTCGGCAAGCTCCCGGCATTCGCTCGAGGGCTCGGCATTCACGTATGCAGGCGCTTCTCCTGCGAAGATAACCGTACCTCCGGCATTCCGGAATTCCTCCAGCAGCCGCAATGTCGTAGAACGGATCGTCGTCATGCCCGCAATCAGAACCGTTCTGTAGACTGCTTTACCGACTCTGAACACCGCATGGCCATCTTCATCCCGTGCGACCGCGGACAGCCGCTGCATGATCTCCTCGTCTCCGTAATCGAAGTCGACCCGCGAGCCCGCGAGCCAATGGAATACATCGGCGAATTGCGTTTCCAGCAGCCGGATTTCCGGCGTATTGGCTTCCAGGGAGTCGGCCCACCCGGCACGGACCTGACACCATACGCTCTCGATCGGATGAATGACCAGAAGCTCGCATTGCGGTTCCCCATGGCTCATTACCGTTCCTAGCCTGGCGAAATAGGTTTCCACCGTCCGATAGTCTTTCCACCATGCCGACTGGAACGAGATGCTGGCGGGAAAATCCCGCTTCGACTCGCCCTCCATCGTGTACCAGGACAAGTGGTGACAACGCAAGTTAATCCCGAACAGCGTCTGCCAATTCCCGACCGCTTTGTGACCTTCGAGCGGCATCTGCCAGCCGGTGCAGCCGTACAATTCGGACAGCAGCCACTTCCGCCCGATTTGTCTGGCTACCGACGACAACTGCTTGGCTACCCAATAGCATCGGTTCCCTTCGTTCAGGATATCGATGCCCGGATATGCCATATGCTCGTAGTAACGCATGACAGATCCGATCATGGCCGTCTGCGCGCTAAGAGAATCCTCGTGCAGAACATGCCCGGTTAGCACCAAGCCGTTCGAACGGCACCACTCGTCCAGCGGCTTTGCGTAGCCGTCGATAAACAGCTCCTGCAGCAGGTCCACCACATGCCATTTCACTTGCGAGATCCTTCGACCTTCCGGCAACAAGAACACCTCGGGCAGCCGATCCAACAAATCGTAACCGAATTTGACAGAGAAGCGTTCAAACAGCTCATACGTCCAAGGAAGCAAAAACTCAGGGGACGCGTTGGTAATGCTGAAGGAGGTCATAAGCGGTCCGCGATGGGGTTCGTCCGTGAATATGCCTGCGATTGCCTTCCCGAACAGGTCTCCCACGCGGCTCTTGTACTGTTCGTGCGTGATCTTTATAAATGCTTCCGTGGCTTCGCGGTTCATCGTATCCACATAGGTCTGTCCATTATAAAAACTGTCGGCTTCCATCTCGACGATCTCGAAGGCAATCACGCTTGATTCTGTCACAGGTACTAACAAGTCCTCTTCCCTTAATCTTCGACCGTCATAATAAGCGTTGTCTTCCAGCCTGCATGCGAAGGCGGCGATCCATGAATCCTGCCAGCGAGCTTGATCTGAAGGAACAATCTGCATCTTCACAAACTTCCGGCGGAATCGCGGCTCCTCTGTGACCATCCCTCCGGCGGTGCCGCTCGGCCATCGGTCTTCATCGTACAGCCAGGCCTCCATCCCCCCGTTTCTGCGCTTCTTCCGCGCAAGCCTTCGTCAGCTCGAACCATTCGTCTCCCAAGTATTCCGTGATCAAGCCGGTCCGCGAGTGCATAAAAAAAGCCGCCGAACCCCATTTGCTCGAAGACGTCGATTTGCCTGAGCATCTCTTCGCGATCAAGCTCCCCGTTCCAGGACCAGAAGGGCTTGCCCCGATATTCATTGCCGGGATTTTTAAACTTTGAAAATAGTTCCTTCATTTAGCTGCTATTGCTCCTCTCAAACCCGTCTCAAGTTTGTCTCGCTGGTGCAGCCCTGTTTGCTTATCCTTTGACCGAGCCCATAACGAGCCCTTTAAGCATATGTTTCTGCGTCAATATGAAAAAAAGGAGCAGAGGCAGCATCGCCAGGACGCTGATTGCGAATACGGGGCCGAAATTGGTGGACTGCTTGTTGAAAATAAACTGCACGATCATCGGCATCAGCGTCATTTTCTCCGGCGAATTCAGGAAAATAAGCGGCGTCAGGAAGTCATTCCAGATTCCATAGGCGTTCGTTAGAATAAAAGTACCGGTAGCCGGCAGCAGCAAGGGAAAAATAATGACCCAGAACGTCCGAATGGATCCGCAGCCATCTATATTTGCCGACTCTTCCAACTCGCGCGGAATCGACTTTGTAAACGCAGAGTAGAGAAAGGAAGCAAACGGAATGAACCCTGCCGTGTATAAGAAGACGAGCAAGAGTCGCGTATTGATCAGATGAAGAGAAGTCGCCAGTTTAAACAAGGGAATGAGCGAGCCTACGGTCGGAATGATCATGCCAGACATAAACAAGTAGAAAAAAATCTGGAAGCCCCGTTCCTTTCGGCGCGACAGCGCATATCCGGCCATGGAGGCGACGAAAATGGTCAGCGACAAGCCGCCGATCGTGATGAGCAGCGTGTTCCACAAGCTGCGGAAAAATTCCACGCCCAGCGCCTGCTTGTAATACTCCAAATACAGCTGATCAGGCAATTTAAGCGGCTTGTAGAAGATGCCGGGCTCCTTAAACGTCATGGCGAACAAGTACAGCACCGGCAGCAAAAATAGCAATGCCGCTACGATCAGCACAATCTCCATGCCGAGAGAAGCCCGCTTGGCATCGTTCATCAGAGCTCGACCTCCTTTCGGCGCGTGAAGGTCAATTGTACGATGGATACCATGACGATAAAGATGGCCAGCACGATGCCGCCCGCGGTAGCATAACCGTAATTGTTTTCCTTGAACGCCGCATTGTACACCGCCAAAAAAGAGCGTATACGATGAGGTGCCCGGACCGCCGTTGGTCAGAATATAAGGCAAATCGAACAGCTTAAGCGCGCCGACCACCGTAAGGAAGAGCACGATAGATACAGCCGGCATAAGCATAGGCAGGGTAATGTAACGGAATAGCGACAAGCCCCTTGCACCTTCGATTTCCGCGGCTTCGTACATGTCCTTGGGAATCGCCTGCAGGCCGGCCAGGTAGATAATGGCGCAATAGCCGATCGCCTGCCATTGCGTCAGCAAGATGATGGCCGGGAAGGAAGTCTTCACATTGCCAAGCCAATCTTCCGTAATGGCTCCGAATCCGAATTGGCTCAACACCGCATTGATAAATCCATCGAATTGCAGCATCTGCCCCCATACGACGGACGCCACGACCAGACTGATGATGACCGGCAAATAAAAAGCCGTTCGAATGAAGGAGCGCGTACGAAATTGCCGATTGAGCGAGATCGCGACGAGCAGCGCCAGCGAGTTCTGCACGAGAAGGCCGAATATCGCCATCTTCAACGAATTTTTAAGCCCTTCCGTCATATGCGGATCTTTCCAGACATGCGCGTAATTATCCCAACCGATGAATTTCGGTGCCCCGATTCCGCTCCAGTCGGTGAACGAATAATAAATGCTTTGGATAAAAGGAACATAGAAAAACAAAAGAAAAATGGCGGCTGCGGGAACTAAAAAAAAAGGCTCGCCGCCACGACCTGCTTTCGCTTCAAATTCATCGCCGCAATTCCCTCTCTCAAGTATTAATGCGTTCAACCGCAGCAACTGCGGTTGAACGGTAGCGGCTTAAGACGATAAAGCCTATATTGCCTTTGTTCAGGCAGAATCAGCTTTGCGGCAGCACGACTGTCGCTTTATCCTTTTCCATGGCGTTCTGCGCCGCCTGCAGATCAGAAGGATTGAACTTGACGCCCGAGACGACCTTGGTCAGAACGTCGATCATGGCATTGCTTGCGCTGGCCGGCATAAATGCGCTCAGTTTGTAAGGGAGCGTAAGACCGCTGTCCAAATACTGCTTAACCGTATCGTTAACCGGATCCGTGCTTTTCACTTCCACGCCCTCAAGCGTAGGCAGGCTGCCTTCTCCTTCCTGCCACGGGCCCATAATTTCAGGGCTCAGAATCAGGTTGACAAGGTCTTTGGATTCTTGGACCAGCTTGGTCTTGGCGTTGATGCCCAGCCCGCTGCCGGAGTTCACGACAAGGCTTTGATGGCCCTGATCGTCCATGAACGGGAAGAAGCCGATCTGGAACGAATCATAACCGCCCTTGGCGATATTTTCTTTATTCGAGGCAGGCATCCACGGGCCTTGAACGATCATCGCCGCTTCGCCGGAAGCGAATAGCTGCGCCGATTGCGGCCAGTCTATGCTAAGCGCGTTTTCGTTAAAGTAGCCCTTGCTTTTCATCGTCTCGATGTTCTGATAGACCTTTTGAATGGTGGCGTCGTCGAACTTGATGGTCCCGTCGTACAGCTTTTTGCCAAAGTCCGGATCGTTCGGGAACGTATACGACTGCAGCCAGCACATGAGAAACATATCCGCGGTCCACAAGTCCTTGAAGCCGAGCGCGATCGGCGTTTTGCCGGCCGCCTTGATTTTTTCGCAAGCGTCAAGAAATTCCTGCACCGTCTTGGGCGGCTGAATGCCCAATTCGTCGAACAGCTTCTGGTTGTACCATATGCCTCCGGCCAGGTAGCCCCAGCCCGACGCTCCGTATATCTTGCCTTCATAGTTCAAGGTAGGATCCTTCTTCGACGATTCGGACATTTTGGAAACCCAAGGCTCGTTCGAGAGGTCCAGCAAATTGCCGGCTTTTGCGTAGTCGAGCGTCTGGTAGAACGTCACGTCCGGCGCCGTATCGGAGGCGAATTGCGCTTTCAGCTTGTCGAAGTAAGTCGCCCCAAGCGTAACGTCCCATTGAATCTTGGCGTTCGGATACAGCTTCTTGTAACCATCCTCGATCGCCTTTTTAAATGCTACTTGGTATGCCCGGTCATCCAGGAACCAGGCGCCGGCACGAATCGTAAACTTCTTGTCGTTGGAAACGCCTTCGCTTTGCTGCGCTCCGGAAGCCGTTGCGCTGCTGCTCGCGCTAGCAGGCGTCTCGGAGCCTCCCGGGCTGCCGCCCGCATTTTTGGAATTGCTGCAGCCCGCGAACACGGTGCCCGCCAGCAGCGTGAGCGCGCACAGGATCATCGCCCTCTTTTTCATACACATACCTTCTCTCTAATAATGATGGCTTACACTCCAAAGTATAGTGGCCTTGCCGCAACGCTTGGATGCTTGCATTCGTGTTTATCATCGCTCCATTTTACTTCTGTTCTTTGTCGTCTCGGTTGTCCCCCTGCCAGAGGCGTCAAAGATGATAGAGCTCGAATTCGTAAAGGATCGGTGCGCTCTCGTTGCCGGACGTAAAGTATATCCGCGCTTTGCTCCCCGTCACGGCGGGAAAGGTCAGCGCTCTCGGAATGAATGTCGCCCCGATCGTCGTTCCCGTATACGCGGTCTGCCAGGTCGAACCGTTCCAGTATTCGATTCGGTATCCCTGCGTCCGGTTGTTGTATTCGGTCAACACGACTTGGTTAAACGTCGTATTCGCGCCGAAATCGACGGCCAGCCATTGCCCGCTCCAGCAGCCGTTGCACGCTTGCCAATCGGTGATATAGTTCTGGTCGAACGCCTTTGGCGCCATCTGACTCGCATCCCACGAAGACGAACTGGAATACGTCTTGCCCAGCGCCAGATTGGTCGGCGCCGCGGCGGTCGTCTTCTGCACGAGCAGCACCCAATCGGAGGCATCCGGCTTGCCCGGTATCGACCAGAGCCCGCCCGAGGCATGCACCGCGCCGGAGATCGTCGTATACGCGCCGGTGCGGGGATTGAACCATCGCGCCGTATACAGGCGGCTGTTGTCCATCTGCTTGAGCGTCCCCGACGCCGTCGTGCCGTTAAAGAAAAACACCACGTAGACGCTGTTCCCGTCCGACGAGAGAAGAGAACGCGATCCGTCGCTGAAAGAACCCCAAGCGTTGTCATCGAACCGCGGCGTGAGCTTCCACCATTCGAGGCTCGTATAGAACGCTTTGAAATAAGAGAGCCGATCCCCGGTCGCCAGGTTGGCGCCGTCGTACCACCAGTAATATTTGGCCGGCATCTCATAGCCAGTGCCATAATCGTCCGGCTCTCCCGTCTTGGCATAAATGTCGTTCCACACGCCGGCCGCCCCGTAGCCATAGCCGTAAATGCCGTATTGAAACGCCTTGTAGGCCGCGCCTAACGCCCCATTGGAGTCGGTCCAG
The DNA here is from genome assembly GCF_029525575.1 of Cohnella rhizosphaerae. Lineage (GTDB taxonomy): Bacteria > Bacillota > Bacilli > Paenibacillales > Paenibacillaceae > Cohnella > Cohnella rhizosphaerae. The sequence goes on along the minus strand of NZ_JAPDIA010000003.1, from coordinate 2,101,828 downwards.
AATTGATCGTAAGCGCTCTCATAAAGAACCGAAGGCTTGGCGACGGGATTGTACCAGAAGTTCTTGGCGTTGCTCATCCCGGTCATGTCGCCCTGCCATTGCACGGCCCAGCCGTCGTGATAGGCTTTGCTCGCCCACCACGAGGTCGAGGCGACCGTGTAGCTCGTATCTTCCATGTGCGGCAGCAGCGGATGGTTGTACGCGTCGTTGTCGGAGATGCTTTGGCCGACCGCGTACCATTTCTGGATCGTCGTCGCATTATAAGTGCCGTATTGATTTTTGTCTATTTCCTGCGCGATCGTCCAGATGACGGGATAGGCCCCGTAGCGGGCAACCCAGTAACGCGCGATTTTGGCCATATACGCATTCGTGTAGACGCCGTAGCTTGCAGGATCGTTCGCCCAGCTCACCTGCGCATTCGCATGGACGAGCCCCTGATCCGCGATGTACTTGAACTTCCGGTCGAGGTTCGCGAAGCCTGCAAGATCGGCGTTCGTAAAGCCGTCGCTCAGGTTGGCGACCGCTTCCTCGTCGGCTCCTGCGTGCGTCCCGCCGCCATGCGGCTGCCAGATCGGCTCAGACTGGTAGACGGTGAAGCCTTGGGCGACCCTTTTGTCCACCGTGTACTTGAACTGCGAAGCGACGCCTGTCGCGTTCGACGTGGAGAACCGCTCATGAGGCAGGATCCAGTGCGTATCGCCGAGGTAAAAGAACGGCGTACCGTCGGCGTAGGCGAGGTAACGGCCATTCGTGCTCGCTTTTAAGAAGCCGTGCTTGTAGATATCCTTGCTGCCCGTATAGCTCACGGCATCTACGGTCTTCGTCACGTTGTGCAGGCCCGTATTCGCCGTATCCGTGGCGGCCGTCGTCATCGTCCAGCTGCCGGTCTTCGTTGGCGCGAAGCGGATCTTCCATACGCTGCCCCCGTCCCAGAACGCCGGACGCGTGATGACTGTGCCGCCCGGCCCCGTAAAGGTTGCCGTCACGTCCACGCCGTTGAACGGATCCGCGTAAGCAACGGAGCTGTTCAGCGTAATTTCGACCGCCTGCCACTGCTGAACCGAATAATCGGCGGCATACGCCGTCCGGGTGCCGGAGAATCCCCCCCCAGCACCGCCAATCCCAACATAGAGCCGAACAATACGCAAAAGAAAACGATTTTTCGCATCTGAATCTCTCCCTCTCGGTCAAGAATGAAATACGTTTCGGATCGCTTCCAGATAACCCATGCCGTGCTTGGTGTCCGGCTCCAGATATCCCCCTTCCGTCCATTCGTTCCATGCATAGACGGTCAGCATCGGGGGCGAGAGCCGCATGCGGTCCAAATACGCTTTGGCTTCTCGCAGCGCCGCTTCAAAAGCGGCCGGCGTATTGTCCGTCGCGACCGGCGTATACGGATAATCCCCTCTGACGTACGGCAGGTCCGGATCGCAGCGCGGACTCGGGTCCCATCCCATCGTCACGTTCGGATAATAGGGCACGGAGGCGAATCGCGCCTGCAAGTCGTCCCACATCCCCGTCGCCTGCCGCGACCACGACGCATAGTCGACGCCGGGGAACGATTCCAGCTCCGCATGGTGCAGCCACACGTAAGACGTAACGCTGTTCCCGCCAAGCCTGGCGAGCAGCGCGTTCGCGTCGGAGCCGATGATGTCGGCATGCCGCGGATTTAATCCCCACTCGACAAAATTGAGATGCAGATCCGCATAGCCGGCTTCCCTGACCTTGCGGCGAAAATCGGCCATCGCTTCGACCGTCGCCTCAATGCCGCCCAGCCCGCGGATCAGCGTCATGCACTCGTAGACCGAGAAGTACAGCTTCCCGTCGATCGTCAAGTAGTTGTCATAACCGAGATAATGGGCCGCGATGTAATCGGTCATCGCGTCGAACCGCGCCCGGGACACTTCGTTGTGATTCGCCCACATGAGGGCGAACTTCAGCCGATCGCGGTTGGCCGCCTGCAGGAATCCCTCCTCCAGCGCGCGCTGCAGGAAAGGACCCTCTCCCCCGCCCATATCCCAGTACCAATCGTACAGAAAGCAGGTAATGCCGTGGTCGGCCGCCTCCCGAATCTGCATTTCGGACACGCGCGGATCCGCTTCGTCGATCTCGCCCCAGAGCGGCCGCTTCGGCTGCTCGTGCCCTAGAAAGCGGGGCTGGGCACTTCGTAGCGACGGCCATTCCGTCCATCCCTTCCCTTTGCCCGCTTCGTTCTTCGGATCCGCATGCCACTGCGGAAAGTAATAAACCGCCACCTCGTAGCCGCTGCCCATTCGAGCTCCCTCCTGTCTGGCTCTAGTTGCAACAGGATAACTTGCTAGCCCGATTGTAACCGCTTTCTAACGACGCGCGGATACTTGCATTCTGGTTTATCATTGCTGTGTTTTACTTCCCTCCGTCGCGTTGCTCAGATGCATGGAGCTTGTAGGCGCTCGGAGACATCCCGACGACCTTCTTGAACAGCAGGCTGAAGTGCGCGTAGTTTTTGAACCCGACCGCATAAGCAACCTCGTACGCCTTCAAGTCTTCGCTCAGCAGCCTCGCCTTCGCCGCCTCGATGCGGGTGAGCCACAGCAGATCGGAAAAGTTTTTGCCGGTCTCCTTCTTGATCACGCGGCTCAGATAGGAATAATTGACGCTCAGCCGTTCGGCGACCATCCGCAGCGTCAGCTCGTCCTCGTACGCTTGTCCTACGATCGCCTTCGTCTCGGCGACGAGCCGCTTGGGCGCCTGCTCGACCAGCGTGCCGATCCGGGTGGCGCTGCCCTGCAGCAGCTGCTCGATATCCCGCATCATATCTGTAAGGATGACGCTGGATAGCACCTTCTCCCGAATGCGCAGCTTGTCCTTCGGATCGATCGAGAGGCCGAATTCCTCCATCACGTACTCCGCCTTCTCGACCAGGTCGATGCAAAAATGCTGAATGTCCGGCTTGCCGGCGCCCACGGTCAGCATCGTCCGGTACGCCTCGCGCAGCGCGTCCGCGATGCCGTCGCGATCGCCGACGCGCAGCAGCTCCTCCAGCCGGTTGGTAGATAGCAACAGCTGCCGGTCCTTCTCGCTCCGTATCGAGCGGATCGCATCGTATGCGATGACGGACCGCTTCCCGATCAGCATCCGGTATTCCATGCATTCCGCGATCTGCCGGAGCGCGTCCGGCAAGCGAAGCAGCGATGGCTCGGCCCGTCCGATCCCGACCGACAGGGAGAGCTCGCTTGCGGCGCCTCCGAGCTCCACCATCTGCTTGGCGAGCTCGAATGCCTCCTCTTGCAGTCTCGCGGGATCGATCCCGCTCCCGCGCAGCAACACATAGAGACCGCTGTTCGTTCCCTGCGTCCAATAAGGAACGGCGCTTCGCTCCAGCGCCGGCATCACCGCCGCCAGTACGGCGCGCTCGCGGAACGGACTTCGCTCGCCGGCCGCCCCCGCGACCGTATCCAGCTCGCCGTAGAGCAGGATGAACGGCTCGTCCGGCTGATTGCGGTCGCGCAGCCACGCCAGCTTCTCCTCGTCGCGCTCCGCCGGCCCGCCGAACAAGGCAAAAAAAAGCCTCCTGGTGCTTCCACTCCGTCATGAGCTGCTGCTGCACCTGCTTCACGGCCCATACCAGATCGGCCGCGACGAACGGCTTCGTAATAAAGTCCACGGCGCCGAGGCGGATCGCTTGCCTGGCGTACTCGAATTCGTTGTAGGCGGACAGAAAAACGATCGGCAGCTCCGGCTGCTCCTTGCGGATCGCTTCCGCGAGCGCGATGCCGTCCATCACCGGCATGCGGATGTCCGTCAGCACGATATCCGGCCGTATGGTTCGCGCGAGCGTCAGCGCTTCCGCGCCGTTCGCGGCGACCGCCGCCACGGTGCAGCGGATGTCCGCCCATTCCGGCATACCTGCGATATAGTCTCGAATTTCCCGTTCGTCGTCCACGACCAGCATTTTCATCCCGTCGATTCCTCCTGCCATATTTGGAACGGTATCGTCACTCTCACGGTTACGAATCCCTCGTCGCGAGCCAGTTGGACGCCATAATCGCCGCCGAAATGATGCTGGATACGATCGTTCACGTTGTCCATGCCGGAGCCGAGCCCGCGCCTTGCGCGCTTCTCGCTCGCTCGCGAGGAATCGCCGTCCGGCGCTTCTTCTTCCTCGGGCGAAGGATTGCGGATCACGATCTCCAGATGATAGTCCGCCTCCTGTACCTCGATCTCGATCCTCCCGCCCTCAGGCAGACGGTCGATGCCGTGCAGAATGCTGTTCTCCACAAGCGGTTGGAGCATGAATCGGGGGACGGCCGCCTGGCGGAACATCGCAGGCAATACGATGGAATACTGCAGCCGCTCCCCGAAGCGGTATTGATGGATCTGCAGGAAGCTCTCCACGTATTGCAGCTCCGTCGCAAGCGGCACGAAGGTGCCGCCGGGCGTGATCGAATAACGGAAAATGCCCGACAGCTTCCGCACGACATCCGGCACGTACTTCGCTTTATCCGGCTCCTGGGAGATGACGCTGATATATTCCATGATGTTGTACAGGAAATGCGGGTTGATATACATGCGGATCGCCTTCAGCTCCGCTTCGCGTACCCTCAGCTCGTTCTTGTAGTTCGTCTCGATCAGCTGCTCCGTCCGGGTGACCAATCGATTGTAGCCGCGGCAGAGCATGGCAATCTCGTCCCGTCCGCGGATGTTCGGGAAGATGTGGTATTCTTCCAGCTCCGCCTTGCGCATGAGCCGGTATAGCCGACCGATCGGATGGGTGATCCGCTTCAGAATTTGATAGGTCGTAATAAACACGGCCGCCCAGGCCGCCAGCGTCACCGCCAGCGCGAACAGCGTTTGCTTTTTGACCAGCTCGTTCGCGCCTGCGGTCGCGATACGGACATATTGAAAATCGGACGTTTGCGATTTCTGCCGCACGACGAGCCGGTCCCCTTGGCCTTCGGAATCGAGCAAGTTGCCGATGTCGGACAGTTCGGAGGAGGATACGATCAGGTTGTCCGCATTCGCGATATAAAACGTGCCCCGCTCGTAGCTCTCGTACAGCTGGGAGGCCTTAGCCGGATCGAGGGTCAGGACGAGCATGCCGATCTCCGTTTCCGAAGTCATCGCAGCGCCGCCGACATACAGCTTCAAGTCGCAGGCCATCCGCTTGTCGTCCGTAAAAAACGCCCATTGCGGCACGTTCGGAAACTCGAAGGGAAGCAGCCCGAAAGCCGATACGTATTGCAAACGCTTACTGGAATCCGTAGCATAGATGGCGCCTTCTTTGTTGATCAGGTACATATTGTCGACGAATTCGCCGACATTGTTGCGGGCCTGCTCCAACTCCGACTGCATCAGCTCGGCCGCGGCCGCTTCCTGCCGCCGGTGGTCCTCGTCCTCCGGCTTGATTCCCTCGCGGGCGTCCATGAGCAGCAGGGAACGGATCGCTTCCTGCCGTCCGAGCTCCGACAGCAGCTTGCGCACCTCATGCAGCCGGGCGTCGATCTTGCTCGCGGTGGCGTTCAGGTCCTGCTGCACCGTCTCCGTCTCCTTCTTCTCCAGCAACTGATCGGAGCGGACATAGAACGCGGCGCTGACGACGACGAGCGGGACGAGCGTCAGAATCGAGTAGCTGATGAGCATTTTGTACAGCAGACGGGAGCGGATCGTGCGAACGAGGCCGGCTAGCATGCCGGCCCCTCCTTGCCTTCATAGGCATCGCGAACGAGCATGGTCTCTTTTTCGAATGGCGACTTTTTCAAACAACGTCCTCCTTGCCTAATTCTTGGACTGCTTTCCTTCGAATACACGCTTCATTGATTTGCCTCCATTATAGGCGCGGGGATCCGGATTGTAGATAGAGGGGATATCGGAAAAGGTGGACGATTTTACGATAGGAAGCATCAAGTCCGCGTACTGTCTCGGCGATCTTTTTTCGTACCGCCTGAACAGCCGGCTAAAATAATGCGCGTCGTCGTACCCGACCATCTCGCTAATGCGCTTGATCGGATGCCGTCCTTCCAGAATCAGCGCCTTGGCTTTCTCCATGCGGCACTGGATGACGAATTCCAACGGCGATTTTCCCGTCGCTTTCTTGAACATCGTGCGCAAATAGTTCGGCGATAGCGCCAGATCGGCCGCCAGCCGCGCGAAGTCGACGCTCTCGCGGTAATGGTCGCGCAAGTAGCGGATAACCTCGTCGATCTCCTTCCGCCCCTGCCGCTTGTTGGCGTTCTCTTCCGCATAAGCGGTATCCAGGTACATGAGCCGCAATATTTTCAGCAAAATCGCGCGCATCTCCAACTGGAAGCCGGGCGTCCGCTCGGTGAACGCGCGCAGCAGGTCGGTGAACAGTCGCTCGTAATGCAGCGGGTCGCCGGTTCGGATCAAGGACGGAAACTCCACTTCGCTTGGCTCGACGAGCGGTCGTTCGTCCAGGCCTTCCTCGACGGGGAGCGCATCCTGGGTATAATCGCAGTCCGTGTACACCTCCGGCGGAAAATCGAGCGTGTCGCCCATGTACAGAAAATCGAAGTGAACCGCAAAATAACGCGCGTGTCCGGGGGGGAATAACGCAGGAATTGCGCTGATGGGGCCGAATGACGTGCAGGTCGCCAGCGCCGACCTCGTAGGTTACGCCATCGATGGCGTAGACGCCGCCGCCATGCGTGAAGAAGACAAGCTCGTGATCGTAGATAAAGCGGGGCGGCACCTTGATGTCGCCCGGTCCGTCGTATTCGTGAATATAACGGACATAGGGCGCCAATTGCAAAAAGTCGACTTTCCTGCGCGCGGAAACGGTCATGGCCAAGTCACCCCTTTGCGTTCCTGCCTCTATCTTCGCCGCATGCGCGCGTCCAGTCAAGCAGGCAGCACCCTGTCGCAATTGCCTTACAACGTGATCTCGCCTTTTATAATCTTATCCGTCTGGTCGATCAACGTCTGGATAAACTTCAGCGATGCCGCAAGCTCGGGTTCGGAAAAGGCATCTAATGCACGTATGAAAGAAGCCTCTATCTTGTCGTGCATCATATCGTGCACCTCGAAAATCTGCCTGCCTTTGGTCGACAGGCTGAAGTACACTTCCTTTTTGTTGTCGTTCAACTGGCTTCGCTTGATGAATCCCTCTTGCAGCAGCTTGGCGCTTATTTTCGTGATGCTCGCCTTGGACAGGTTCATTTTCTCCGCGATCGACGTGTTGTTAACGGGCTCGTGGCGCCCGATGCAATCGATGACGTGAACGCTGGTCATATGGCTCGGAATCGACGAGATGCCCTGCAAGCGCGCAAGATCGGCGAACGCATCGATCTCGGAAGTGACGGTCTGCTCGAGTACATGCAGATAGTGGTTGAATCGGCTGTGCAGCAATCGCTTAAGCCCGTCGGATGTGTTCGTCATGTCATAGCGCCCCTTACGATACGGTGATTATCGTTTATGTATAAACAAATATAGCACATCGTCTAGGCGATAAAAAATGAATTTGACAGATGCGTATTCCGGAATTATAGTTTACCTGTAAACAATATTGCGACTAGATTCGCGTGCGGGGAGGGATTTACTTTGAATACGTCCACCACGATAAGAGAACGCAGATCCATCCGCAGATATAGCGCCAGGCCGGTTGCAAGGGAAATGATCGATTCCTTGCTGAACCAGGCTGCAAGTCTGTACCAGGCCGAAGGAGAAGGCGCCTCTCATTGGCGCAGTATTTGCTATTCCACGCCGGCAGCGCGCCACAGACTGGCCGACAGCATGGTCGCCAAGGTGAAGGGAAGCACGCTCGGCAAGCTGCTGCCGGGCAAAATGCTCGATCTCATGAAAAAGCAAGTGACGGATACGCCCGCGCACCTGGTCTTCATCGCGGAATCCGGCAGCACGCAGCGGCAGAGCGACGAAAATTATGCGGCGGTATGCAGCATTATGCAGAACGTTCAGCTGCTGGGCTGGGAACAGGGACTCGGCATGCTGTGGTATACGGATCCGATGCTGAACAGCGCTGCGTTCGACCGGGAGATCGGTTTGGGGGAAGGCGAAAGATTCGCGGGGATCTTAAGCATCGGATTTTATGAAAAGGTGCCGCGAGCGCGCAAAAGAACGCCCGCGGAGCAAAAGTGGACGATCGTCGAAGGTGACATGAGCGGGTATGCGGACCAGCCTCAGGCATCTGCGCAGAAAGGTTCAGAACTCCAGGCCTCTTTGCCAACGGTATCTTCGCAAAGCGTTCTGGCCCTGCTGAACGATGCCGTCTGGGCGCCCAACGACGGACTGCGAGAGCCGTGGCGTTTTGTCTACGTGGCCGGCGGCGAATCGGCGAATAGGCTCCGCGCCTTGGAGGGAGATTCTTCTGCAGCGTTCCTCCTGGTCGTAGCCAAGGAAGAATCGGATCCGCACAAGCGCGAAGAAGATTATGCGGCGGTATGCTGCCTGATCCAGAACTTTCAATTGTTGGCCGCATCCGAGCCGTGGCCCGTACGGCGCACGATGCCGGAATGGATCTACGAGCCGGCGCAGTGCGAGCCGTTCGGCGTTCGTCCTCAGGAGCGAATCGTAGCGGTGCTGGCGCTTGGCGGCGACGGGCGGCATTCTCGTTTCACGCCAGCGGCTGCAGCGCCCCTGCCGGTTAACGTTACGCATTGCTAAGCGTACGAGAAGCTTGCGGGATATCCAGACCACGACAGATTTGCGATTTTCTCCTGAGTCACATGCTTCTCTCTCAGCGCAGCTTCAACCGGACTTTCTGAAAAGTAAAATTGTAATCCTCTTCGCTGCCGGAAGACACCATCCACATTTCCTTGCCGTCTTCGCTGATCCATTTCGTCGGAAATATGGGCTGATAGTCACCTGAGCTTCCCCAGTTGTTGTCCTGATGGAACAGGGACCAAGGCCCCCATGGATTCGGAGCCTCGAACAAGGTCAACTGGCTCGGAAACCGGCTGTCGTCAATGGGATCTCCCGGCTGCTGGTGATAAGGACGAGGGTTGCCTTGTTTATCCGTGAATGAAAAGTTGCCCATGATATACCGATTTAAGCCTTTATTGAACGAAACATGATTTTCTCCCGTCATCAGCGGATATTCAAATACCGGAGCTGCGCGGTCCGCATCCGAATGCCAGACCGGTTGGCCATGCTCATCGCCCGAATAGAACGTCCACGCATCGCGCTGGAGGATGCGATCTCGGCGGACTTTTCCCAGGAGCAGGTAATCGCCGTTGCACCAATAGCTATTCCCGTCCGTCGCGGCAGGGAAATACGCATAGACGAACTCGTCCCTGGCCCCCCTCGTAATCCTGCCCGAATTGGATGAAATGCGGAGATGCCAATCGGCCGTCAAAGAAATCCTGCCGAGTCGCCTCCCGGTTCCATGTGTTGCCGTTATCATCGCTCGTAATGATCCAACTGGAAATATTATGTTGGCGATTAAAAGACGGATTATCTCCGAAATTCATCAACTGCACCGCGAAATACAATACACCGTTCAAGCTCAGCAAGCTCGCCGGCTTGACTCCCCAATGCGGATGCACATGGGGACGCTGGCAATATTCCTTGGGGTCGATCGGCAGGTTGTCGATGAGAAACAGATGAGGATACGGCCCCCCAGAATGGTTCGCCCGGATGGCCTTCAATCCGCCATACGTTCATTGGACTTCCAAGATTGTCCCCTGCCGCGCCGTAACAATGGCCGTCCGCCGCCCAAGTAATCGGCCACATGTCTCCGTCGGCTTTGTGATATCTTCGGCTGTCCATGATCGCGCATTCAATCATTTCGCTGATTGGAAAATCGCCGCTCATTCTTGCACCCCGTCTATGTGTTATATTTTTCATGTATCCAGCTATATTATATCCTTGATTTAAAAGGACTTTTCTAGCTAAAATGCTTAAAAATATAACTATTGCGCTAATTAGTAGAGGGGATAACTATGGATTCAACAGATTATGGAATGCTTGTCTACACACCAAGTCAGTTGGCTAGGTCTACGTTTTTGTATGTACAACATATCGGAAGATGGAAGTATGACGACGATTACGTCATTACGCGGGAAGGGTTTGATAGTTATTTATTTCAATACACCTTTAGCGGTCGCGGCTATCTTAAGCACGAAGACAGGGAATATGAGTTACTGGCTGATTCCGTCATTCTTATCGATTGCCGGAAATATCATGAGTACGGGACGCTTTCGAATGAGCAATGGGACGTAGGCTGGGTACATTTCGATGGAAACGGAAGTGCCTCTTATATGCAAGCTATACACGATAAATACGGACCCGTCATTCGGCTTCCGGTTCCACACAGGTTCATTCAGCACCAGCGAAGTCTTATCGAGATCATTAGAGGCAACGGAGTTAACCTTGAAGCAGAAGCCGCACTTCATATCTTTCAGTTACTAATGGAGGTTTTCACAGCAGGTACAACCTCCCCCTTCCGGCAATGGTATTCTGGCGCGTCAAAGCGATGGCCTCGAGAAAGCACTTCAATACCTGCAAATTCGTTATGCCGAACCTATTTCCGTAGACGACTTGGCCCGAGAAGCAAACATGAGCAAATCCCACTTTACGAGAGCCTTCAAACTTTGGACCGGGTGCTCTCCCATTGAATATTTAATCAGACAGCGTATTACAATGAGCAAATCGCTCTTGCTCCGAGAACGAACAAAATCAATAGAGAGAATTGCCGAGCTCGTTGGCTTTGATAGCGTTAGCCATTATATTGTGACTTTTAAGAAATACGAAAATCGCACGCCGCTGCAGTATCGAAAAATGTGGTTATGATTGTTGAAGTTGTATTCAACGAGTTAATGCATCCTTTCATTTCTCGCCTTCCTTTGCGTCCCATACCGAGCAGCACGCCGGCGGCATGTATAATGGTTCCTTATATCGCAAGACGCAAAGATTGCCATCGTTAAAAAGCCACGGAGAACCTCCTCGCGGAAGTTTCCCATGGCTCTCTTCATATCAGATCGACAGCTTCGACGTCCCGACATAAGCGGCGAAGATATCGGCGAACGCGTCGGCCGTATTCAGCGCCTCCTGCAAGGTGTTGTTGGCGCCGCCGAATTCGAGCAGCATGCTGTTCGGCGACAGCGATTGGTTGTATTCGCCGTCTCCGTGCGCCTTGTCCTTCATCAGCACGCCTCGCGACAAGCCCGGATATTTCTTCTCCAGGCGTTCGCTGAGCGCCTCAGCGAATTGCTTGTTGGCTTTGTAATCCGCGTTGCCCATGCCGATGACGAACAGCACTCGTGCATACGTCTTGCCGCCGATCGTCACCGTCGTCTGCTTGCGCGGTACGTCGCCGTCCCTGTGAATATCGAAAAAGTAACCGAGCGACGCGTTCTCTTTCATCGCCGTTTGCACGATTTTACGAGACTCGGTATACGACTGCGAGAAGCTCAAGTTCTTTGTGGCGAGCCGCTCCGTAACGTCGTCGTCCGCCGTGAACGCCGAGACGCCTTTTTTCTGCAGCGCGGTCCCCAGCCGTTCGCCCACGAGCGTAATGTTAACCTTCGGGTCGTCGATCGATGAGCCCTTGGTTTGCGTCGCGACGTTTTTCCAGGACTCCCGATTGTGCGTATGATAAATGTAAACTTGCCTGCCGCTCGCCGCGTTCGCCGTCTTCGTACCGGAATCGTCCGCGCCGCCGCTCGTCGATACGACCCAGGCCGCCACGTAGGCCGTCCCCTTCGCGCCGCGGGAGATGCGGTACCAATCCCCCCACCTTCTCGAGGATGGGATAAGAATCTCCAGGCTGCGCCTTGCCTACGATATCGTCCTCGGTGCTCGGCCCCTTGCGCAGGTTGGTGACGTCCGTGATCTTCACGACCGATGGCCCGGTATTCGACTTGACGACCGCCGTAACGGCGCCGCTTGTTGAGCCTTTAGTCGTTAGCTTGATATAATCGGCGAACACCCAGCCCGCCTGCTTGTCCGACAATTGAATTTTCAGCCACTCGCCCTGCGTGTCCAGCACCTCGTAGCTGCCGCTTTTGCCGATCATCTGGATGACCGACGCGGTCAGCTTCGGCGACGTCCGTACGTTCAGACGGTCGACCGTGCTCTGCGCGTACGTCTTGCTCGCCTTCACGTCAGCCGTTTTCACCGCGGCGCCGCTCTTCGACTGGGAGGATGCCGCCGATGCTATAGACGGTCCGGTCGTACCGAGCAGCAGACATGCGCTGATTACCGCGCTTCCGATCGCATAACGCAATAAGTCCGCCCCTTTCGTTTAGAAGAAATAGAAAGATGACTCATCCGGCTTCTCGACCCACACGATTTCGACACCAATCTCCGTTTTCCTGCCTGGATCGCTAAATTCCCTCGTAGACGCGGGTGGATTCTGATTTCTGATCCTGGCACGATTCGCGGTCTGGTTGCGGTCCCGCTTGCGGACCTGCTAGCGGACCTGCTAGCGGACTCCGGGGCCGTTATTTTGTTCCTGGCGCGATTAACGGCACGGTTGCGGACTCAGAAGCCGTTATTTCGGGGTTGCCGGCCTTTTTTAAGCCTCGAACCGGGTCAATAACGTCACCCGGTCCGAAACGTTCGCCAAAGTACCGGTTTTGGCGAAAATAACGCCTCCTGGGTCCGGTGCCCGCCGCCCGGCTTGCACTCAACGGCTACCCGCATAGCAATCATAGAAAAAAAGCCAGCCGAAACTTCCGGCTGACCTGCTATCGTGAAAATGTATTCTAGTATCCATGCCGCGCCAGAAACGCCTCGATCCGCCCCATCGCGCGCAGCACCTCGGTCTCCGCCGCCTTATAGTCGAATAGGATAAATGCATGTCGCCAGCCCGGGTAAAGCGCCAACTCCGCGTCGTTGCCGGCCGATCGATAGGTTTCATAAAAGCGAACGGCATCCTCGGACGCAACCACGTCGTCGGCCAAACCGTGCAAGATCAGCATCGGCGGTTGTCCGGCCGACACGCGATAGAGCGGCGACCATGTCTTGGCTCGCTCATGCCTCTCCATCCAGGCGTGCACAGCGTCGTCCTCGCATCCGGCGACCGGCGACCGCGCCGGAATCATCTGCTTCCATTTCCCCGTCAAATCGACGATGCCGTTGCAATCGACGATGAGATCGGCCCTGGCGGAAACCTCGCGATCGGCGTCCACGCTAGCCTGCTCAGAGTCGCAGCCATCGACGAGGCCGAACGCAGGGCCGAATGCGAGGCTGGCCGCCAGGTGGCCGCCGGCCGAATCGCCGACGACGGCGATTCGATCCGGGCGAATGCCGAACCGGCTGGCGTTCGTACGGATGAAGCGGATCGCAGAACGGCAGTCCGCCATACAATCTTCGAGCGAGGACGCGCGTCCGGCCGTATCGGGCGTACCGGGGCTCGGCAGCAGCCTGTACGCCACGCTGAAGGATACCGCGCCCCGATCCGCCATCATCCGGCTGTGCCGCAAGAATTGTTCCGGTGCGCCGCTATGCCACCCGCCGCCGTGAATCCATACGACCGCGGAGCGGCCGTCCGCTTCGTGCCAGCCTTCCGGCTTGCAGACCAGCAGCTTAAGGCGCGCGCCGTTCGCTTCTTTATAGATGACGGTCTCGATCGGCCATCCGTTATCGCTCATCGCTCGCTCTCCCCCTCCTAGCCGCCGGGCTGTGCCTTAAACCTCTGCCTTTGGCTCTTCCGCTTCCTTTGGCTCTGCCGCTGCCTCTGCCTCTGCCTCTGCCTCGATCTCTAACTCTACCTCATGATCGACGAACAAAATGTTGAAGCGGCTGTACTCGATCGTGAATCGAATATGCCTGCCCCCCTCCTCGCAGATGCCGTCCGCATAGCAGAAGCCCCCGGGAAAATCGCTCACGATCCGCTTGTAGCCCCAGGTCCGCATGTCGTCGTCCGAGATCCAGACCGCCAGCGGATTACGCTCCAGCATGCCGTGCTTGCCGTTCGGCGTGTGGATGAGCGCGATTCGGCCGCCCGGCATGGCGATCAGCTTCGGCTTGTTGGACGGATTCGGAATGTCGGTGCGCTCGGCCGCGCTCCAACCGGCCCCGCCGTCCCGCGACTCGCTTCGCCACAGGCAGCCGGATTCGTTGACGCGCAGCAGCATGACGAGCGTGCCGTCGGACAGCTCCGCGAGCGTCGGCTCAGGCCAGTTCCATTTGGGCAGCCCCTCCCCCCTTGATCGGCGTCCGCGGCCCTTCGTGCCGGGTGTAGGTCCGGCCGTTGTCCTTGCTGATCAGCACCCCGTTTTCCACATGCGAGATGCGCGCTTCCCATATCTTCAAGCCGGACTGCGCCAGACGGTCGTTTTCTTCGGGGGAGATCGGGTAGTACTGATACGGAATGACGATGTCGCCGTTGCTCAGCCGAATCATCCCGCGCGCGAACGAAAAATTCGGCAGGGCGGGATGGATGCCGATGTCCTCCCACGTATAGCCGTTGTCGCGGCTTTGCATCGTCGTGCACCGCCAGTTGACGAAATGACCGTTGTGCAGCGTCAAAAAAGCGTAGAGCACGCCGTCCAGCAGCATCAGCTCCGTGGCGTAAACCGCCCGGCCGTCTTCCGGATAGATCGGGAACGGCTCCGACCAGGTTTCTCCGTTATCTTTACTATGAAAAACGACGACCCGATTGCCGGGCGCCGGCTCCGTGATGTCGCCGACCTGGCCGACGCAGATCAGCTCGCCGTTCGGACAGCGCCGAAGGATCGGCTCGCAGCTCAGATGGTCGCGGTGGACGAGACGAATTCGGTTCATCGTTGCAGCTCCTCTACTTGTTGGATGATACCCCGGCATGCCAGCTTCAGCATATGAAGCTCGCTGCCGATGCAGAAAATGCCCATGCCGTGCGCCTTGGCATGCCGCAGAAAAACCGGCTCCGAGGTGATGATGCCGCCGGCCTTGCCGTGGCGACGCGCCGCTGCCGCAACGGCGGCGATCGCGTCCAGAATCGGCGCCGCCTCCCCCGAGGCAATCGAGATCGCAGGCCAGATCGTTCGGTCCCACAATGACGCCGTCAACGCCGTCCAGGCCGACGATCTCATCGATCGCGTCCAGTCCTGCCTTCGATTCGATCTGCGCGAATACAAGCGTGCGTTCGTTGGCTTGTTGCATATAATCGCGTAAGGCCGGCGGCGCGTACAACGTATGCCCACGAGTGGTCGAGATGCCGCGCCGCCCGACCGGCGCGTACTTGGCATGCCGGACGACGGCCGCGATGTCTTCCTTGCCGCCGGTCATCGGCAGCAGCACGCCGTCGGCGCCCATGTCCATGAGCCGGGTAATATCTCTGCGCGAATGATCCGCCAGCCGCACCAGCACGGTGATGCCGGCAAGCCGGGCGGTCATGATCAGTCCCGACAGCGCGGCGTGGTCGAAGCCGCCGTGCTCCGTATCGACGATAAAAAAAGTCCAGTCCGCCGCTTTTGAACAGCACGGCCATATTGGGCAGCGGAATCTCGCTGAGCATCGTGCCCGCATATATCTCGTTGGGTTTCAAATCGTTTTCACCTTCTTCATTTGCTCGAACCAATCCGTTCATCAACCCGTTCATCGAAATGTGCATCGATCCGCCCGATCAATCCGTCCGATCGATCAGTTCGATCAGCCCGTCCAGCGCATCGCGATCCGAACGCAGCCGATAGGGCACGTTCAGCCGATCGCAGACCGCGGACACGAGCGCCTCGTGATGCCTGGCCGCTCCGCCGGTCACGAGCAGCCGCGCCCTGGCGGGCAGCTTGATCATCGCGGACTGGTAGCCGCTTGTCATTTCGTCCGCAAGCCCGGCCGTGCCGGAGCGGGCCGCCATCTCCAGGCCGCCGGGCAGGCCGGACACGGTGCACAGCGTCCGGCCCCCGAAGTACGGCCGGCTCTCGAACGCGCCTTCGGCATGCGACTCCGCGACGACGCAAAGCTGGGCCGCCGTCCCCAGATTCAGCAAGTATTCGCGCTCGTCCTGCAGCCCGCTTCCAAGCACCGAGGCCTGGTGGTCGCCGACCGGGCTGTACACCGCTACATGCCCCCAAAAGCCGATCGGAAGCACCTTCATCGTCGCCTCGGGCAGCTCCAGCTCGGGATAGGGGTTAAATTGCGGCGTGCCGTTTTCCTTGTTGTACATCCCGCAAGCTGCCGCATCCGTGATATGCGTCGCATTCGCGCCCGTCAGCCGCCAGGCGATATAAGATCCCAGCGTGTAAAAGCGCCGCGCCCGCGAAAACAGTTGGGGCTCCAGCAGCTTTATCGCGAACAAGCCGCACAGCGGCGAGTTCGGCTTAACGCTGCTGCCCGACGCCGGCGGCAATCGAACGGGGGAGCTGCGCCAGGCAGCTCCGTCCATTCGCGGACAGCGTGCTGCGCCGGTCCTGCCAGGAAATATACGGCGTCAGCAAGCCGCCGCTGCCGTCGCCGAGCAAATATCCGTGCATTTGCGTGGAGATGTAAAGGCGGTCCACCGTGGCGGCATAACGCTGCAACATGTCCATGATTGGCCGGACGATATCTTCGACGCTCACCTCGTGTATAGGCGGACGATTCTCCACGGGCATCGGAAACGGCACCGAAGCAGCCTCGGACTTCAGCCGTTTCTCCCGGTCGTAGACCGCCCACTTGATCGAGGTGCTTCCGATGTCAAGGAGCAGGCTTATCATACGATTCGCACCATCCTGCGCCACAGCTCCTCCCCGGCCTTCGCATCCGCCCACGGATCGAAATGCGGCGCCATGACCTCGTGCCAGTCGGCCGGCGACAGCCTGGTCGTCAGCAGCCCCTGCCGATTGACGGCGCCCGCGACGGCCGGCAGCTCGCGGTAGTTGAACAGAAGCGCGCCGGCGCTGCCGATGACGCAGCTTGCGTTGAAGCTGCCGGGCGTCTCCTCCTGGCGCTGATAGTGATAGTAGATATAGCTCGACGCCAGCGCCGGCTTCAACCGCGCGAGGGTGCCGATCCGTTCCTCCGGCCGGAAGCGGACGCCCGACGCTTCGAGCTCCTCAGGAAGCCCGTCGTGGAAAATGTCGATCATCGGGACCGCCAGCCTGAACGGCGCCTCGTCCGCGCCGCCCGTCCGCGTCCCCGACGGCGCCGGCGGCCATTTTTCCAAATACGTCTCGTAGGAACGCGGCCAATCCCAAACGGCGCCTTCCCTCGCGTCCAGACGCTCGGCATACATGCAAACGTACGGGCCGCAGGCGAATACGGATATCTCGCGCAAGCCTTCGCTCTCCCAGCCTTCCCGCAGCGCGGCGGACTCACGCCCGACCTGCTGACGGAACGCGCGCTCCGCGCCTTGGCGAAGCTGGGCGTAATACAGCTGCCTCACTCTCATCACGACCGATCTCCCGCTTCCGTATAAAATCGCCGGGCGTTCGCCCCTCTCGCGGCGTCCCGCTCCGATTCGCTCCACGCCTGCGGCAGCAGCCGCTCGAACAGCTGCAAGACGTCCCGGTACGTTCCCGCCGTCAAGGCGACTGGCCAATCGCTGCCGAACAGGATGCGGCTTGGACCGAACAGCTCCGCGGTCCGCCCAATATACGGCGCGAGCGCCTCTGCATCCGCGCCCCCCGCCGCGGTGATCAGCCCCGACCATTTGCAATAAACGCGGGGAAACGACGCCAGCTCGCCCACTAGCGTTGCCCACGGCTCCAGCTCGCCCCGGCGGACGTCCGGCGAACCGATGTGGTTGATGGCCGCCTTCAGCCGGGGGAGGCGCGCCAGCCATCCGGCCACGACCGGCATATCCGCCGGCCCGATCAGCAGATCGACGGCAAGGCCGTCCCGCTCCAGCAGGGCCAGATTCGCCGGCAGGCGTTCCGGGTCGGGCGCTCCGCGGTACGCTTCGACGATGGCGCGGTCGATCCGAATGCCCGCGAATCGCGGATGGCGGCGCAGCCTGCCGTATTCCTCTGCGAAAGTGTCCGCGAGCGGGTTCAGGTATCCGACGACGCCGGCGATGCGTTCATGCCGGTCGGCCAGCGCCAGCAAATACGCCGTCTCCGCCGTCGTCGCCGCGGCTTGTACGGCGATGAAGCCTTCAACATCGGCCCCCCGGCGCCGCGGCGAACAGATCGTCCGGCACATAGTCCCGATAGAGCGCGGCATTGTCCGGCTTCAGCCAGCGGTAATCTCCCCGCGCGAGCTGCCAGAAGTGCACGTGGCTGTCAAAATAGCGCATGACCGCTCCCCCTCCTCCCGGCGAGCTTCAGGATCAGAACCGCCGCCGCCGCGCCACGCCTGATACCATTGGAGCCAGGAATCGTACGCCTGCTGCTCGAACGGCTCTGCCAGCAGGTCCAGATTTTCCTCAAGCTGGCCGAGCGATGCCGGTCCGAATAAATTCAGCGCGATATCCGGGCAGCCGAGCGGAAATTGCAGGGCGAAGCCGACCGGATCGACGCCGCCGCGCGCGCACCAGCTCCGGTAGGCGACCGCGGCGGGCAAGCGCCGCCGCCGATGATCGTCCTCCGTCAGCGCCAGGCTGCGCGGGTCTTCGCGCGAGATCAGCCGGCCGGCGAGCGGGCTGCCGTTGACAACGCAGACGCCCGAGGCTGCGGCCTCTTGAATGAGCGTTTGCGCGCTCTGCTCCAACGGCGTGTAGTCGCCATAGGTCAGAATGCTGTCGAACGCCCCGCTTGCCGCCGCTTCCCCCAGCACCTCGTGGCTGGCGGTGCCGATCCCGATATAGCGGATCAAGCCTTCCCGCCGGGCCGCCTGAAGCATTTGCAGGATGCCGTCCTCGCCGAATGCCTGATGGAGCGACGTCGTCTCGTGCAATTGATACAGATCGATATAGTCGGTGCGCAGCCGCCCGAGACTTGCCTCCAGGCTGGCGCGGACAAGCGCCGCCGCTTCCGGACCGCTTAACCGCCCCGGCACGACGATCGCCTTGGTCGCGATGAATATGGAACCCCTGTCCGTCTCGGCGACGAATTGCCCGAGCACCTCCTCGCTCGCGCCTTTGCCGTAGTTATAGGACGTATCGAAATACCGGACTCCGCTCCCGTAGGCGGCGCGGTGAACCGCCGCATCCCTCACGTACGCGCAGCCGATGCCGTAAGGGATCGGGTCCCGACGGCCGTGCAGCAAATAAAAGCTTCGTATATCCTCGATCATGGCTGTCACTTCCGCTCCAGTCCTCCTCCCTCAAGTACGCTTCAGCAAAGCCTCTTCCGCGGGCACTTTTCTGCAAGTTCTCTTCCAGAAATCCGCTTCCTCAAGTGCTCTCCCGCAAGCACTCTACTCATGCCGTCTCCCAGGGCTGCCGATAGCTCGGCTTGTACGCATGGCGCTCCACCTCGAGCACCAGCGGCAGCCGCGAAGCCGGCGCCAGCTCGACCTCGAACGCCGGCGCGCCGATCTCCGTCGTCCGCGTCGTCCGCTCGGCGGCAGGCCATGGCGCCCCGGCTTCTACGTACGTCGCGAGCTTCAGCTCGCCGGACAGCTGCCCGGCATGGACGCGAACGATGCGGTGCTCGCCGTAGCCGCTCGCCTGCACGATCAGCCGCCGCGCGCGGGACGGATGCAGATTGACCAGCTCCAGCTCCACCTCGTCTTCAGTCAGCCTGCTGACGAGCGCCGCCACGTCGTCCGGCACGCCGGGACGCCGCAGCTCCGCATCGTAATACCGCACGCGCGGGAACCACAGCCCGCCGTTGTAGATCATGCGCGGCGCGCCGCACATGAGCTGCGACAGCGCCTCCGTCACGACCGGATTGCGATACTGGAAGTACGTCTCGCGATACGACGCCGGATCCTCCCGATCGTGATGGATGAAGGCCAGCCGGTAATACAGCAGCGTCAGGCTGTGCCGGAGCATATGCAGCGGATAATCCGGGTATTCCCCCGTGCAAGTAAGCGGCCCACGGCTCGTCGTTGCCGCCGAAGTCCTTCTTGACGCGGAAGCCGGACCGGACGCGCCGCGCGTCGTCTTCGTGCGCGTGCCGCAGCTTGACCGCGCGGTCCCAGTCGTCCTCCGCCATCGACGCATGCCACAGATGCGCCGGGAAGTGCGGCTCCATCGGCTGAAATTCGAACCAGCCGTCCCGCCACAGAACCGGACTGCCGGTCGGCTCGTGCGGACGCGACGCGCTCCCGTCCGCCAGCAGCACGCTGTCGATCCACAGGTCGTAATCGTACCAGCCGGGATCGCCGTACTTGTACGGCACATGCAGCGTGCCGCGGTGCATGATGCCCCGCTCCGTCAAGGCGTCGAGCTGCCGCCGCGCGAACTGCAAGTATCGTTCGTCGCCGCCGCTGACGAGCCAGCCGTTCTCCGCCGCCGCCATCACCGCGCAGCCGACCGCATGCCAGCCGTGCGGCCACGTCCAGCCGTAGTAGCCGCCGTACCATTTCCCGCCCGTATACTCGCCGACCTGCCCGCCCAAACCGACGTTGTCCGGCACGACGCCGCCGTTCGCCTCCGCCCGCTCGATCCAGCCGCTTACATAACGCTCGATCCACAGGCGGTACTTGTCGTCGCCCGTATGCAGATAGGCCTGCGCCACCATCGACGTGACGGCCAGATTCACCGCCGCGTCGCCGCGGCTCTGCCGCGCTTCAAGCGCCCGGCCCATCGCCGCGGCCGCCGCTTCTTCCTTCACGTCGTCCAGCCGCCCGACGCCCGGCACGTCCTGGAACGGCAAGCCGTAGAACCGTTTCCAGTTCGCGTAGCCCCACGACTTGCCGGCGAAGTTGCGCCAGCCCGGCCCCATGCTCCCGCTGTGCGGACTGCGGATCACGTTGCGCGCCGCGTCGTAGTTGCCGGCCGTTTCTTCCACGTACAGATCCGCATAGCGGATCGCCCGCTCCCGGTTCGTCCCGCCCGCGGGGTCCATCATGTTCAGCAAGTAAAAAAACAGATAGCCCTCGCCCTGGTGGAACCAGTCGTATCCCTGCTCGTACTCGTCCACGACCATCGGATGGCCGTGGCCGGTCTGAACGCCGGCGAACTGCTTGACGATCGCGTCGTACTGCCGCAGCGACCATCCCCGAAGCCGTTCGTCCCCGCCGAGCATATACAGGAGCGGCCAGTTGTGGAAGCTCTCGAACATATCGTCGAGCGCGTCGATGTCCTCGTGGTCCGCGTCCGGCGGCCACAGCATCGTGCCGTCCTCGCGCACGTATCGGGAGATCGCCAGCTCCGCCGCCTCGTTCATGCGGGCGATCAGCTCGCGCTCCAGCTGCGCCCACGCCGGCGGTTCGACGAGCGGCAGCGTACTGCGTATCGCTATCATTTTTCGTTTCCCTCATCCCGTTGTTGATTAAACGCCGGTCCCTGCTCCGACAGCCTCAGCCTTTAACCGAGCCGACCATCGTGCCCTTCTCGAAGTACTTCAGCAGGAACGGATAGATGACGAGCAGCGGCGTGATCGCCACCATGATGGACGCCATCTTGAGGCTCTCCGGCGCCGGAGGCTCCTGGGTTTGCGTCAACGACCCGAACGAGTCCTGACGGTCCTGGATCAAGATTTCCTGAAGCACGTACTGCAGCACGAATTTGCCGCGATCGGTCACGTACAGCAGGTTGTCGGAAAACTGGTTCATATGCATGACGAGATTCCACAGCGTCAGCGTCACCAGCACCGGCACGGTGAGCGGCAGCATGATCCGCATCAGCGTCCGCATCTCGCCGGCGCCGTCGATGCGCGCCGACTCCTCGAGCTCCTTGGGGATCGTGCGGAAGAAGCTCATCATGACGAGTACGTGAAACGCGCTGGCCATATGCAGCACGACGTAAACGCCCCGCGTATTGATCAGATCGAGATCGCGCAGCAGCAGGTACGTCGGGATGATGCCCCCCGTCGAACAGCATCGTGAACAGAATGACCAGCGTAAACGCGCGCTTGTACGGAAAATAAGGGCGGGACAGCGGATAGGCGGCCAGAATGGTCACGAGCAGGCTCGCCGCCGTGCCGACGATCATCCGGAACAGCGTGTTCTCGTAGCCGACCCAGATGTTGCGGGCTTGGAACACCTGCTCGTAGGCTTCCAGGCTGAACGATCTCGGGAAAAAGTGAAACCCGTAGCGAAGCGCCTCTCCGCGGTCGCTGAACGATACCGACAGGACGTGGACGAACGGGTACAGCACCATGAGCAGCACCGCCCCGATCACCGCGTACAGCACCGCGTCGACCGCCTTTTCGCCCGGAGATTTTAAGTTCATTGCGTCTCTCTCCTCACCATAGTCCTTGCTCGCCTCCGCTGGCCTTGCGGGCGATCGCGTTCGTCAGCAGCACGAGCGTCAGCCCGACGACCGACTTGAACAGCCCGATCGCGGCCGTGTAGCTGTACTGGAACTGCTGCAGGCCGATGCGGTACACGTACGTCTCGAACACGTCGCCGCGGTCATAGTTCAGCGGATTGAGAAAGTTGTAAATTTGCTCGAAGTTCGTGTTCAAAAATCCGCCCACGTTGAGGATGAGCATCACGACGACGGTCGGCATGAGGCACGGCAGCGTAATGTGCCAGATGCGCTTCCACCGCTTGGCGCCGTCCATGACGGCCGCCTCGTGCAGCTGCGGATCGATGCCGGCGATCGCCGCGAAGAAAATGATCGAGTTCCAGCCCAGCTCCTTGAACAGCATCGACAGCACCAGCAGCGGCCGCAAATATTGCTTTTCGCCCATGAAGAAGACGGGATCGAAGCCGAGCAGCTGGATCACATAATTGACGACGCCCATGCTGGGGGACAAAAAGTAGATGAACAGGCCGGAAATGATGACCCACGAGATAAAATGCGGCAAATACGTCGTCGTCTGCACGAGCCGCTGGAACCAGCGATGCCGCAGCTCGTTGAGCATGATGGCGAACGCGATCGGCGCCGGGAACACGATCAGCACGAAGTAGACGTTGATCAGCATCGTATTGCGGAACAGCGTGTAAAAGTTCGGGTCGGCGAACAGCCGGCGGAAGTGAAGCAGTCCGACCCACGGACTGCCCCACACGCCTTCCACCACCCTGAAATTTTTGAACGCGATCAGCAGGCCGTACATCGGACCGAACTTGAACAAAATGAAGGCCGACAACGAAACCAGCAGCATGACGCTCAGCTCTTTATATTTCCAGAACAGTCGGATCTGGCTCAAATCTCTCTACTCCTCTACGGCCATGATTGCGATATTGTCAAAGTAGACGACGGCCGGCCAGCGGTCGGAGGAAAACTGCAGGACGAGCGTATCGATCGCCCCGGGCGCGTACGTAAACACTTCGGTCCCGTTGTTCAGCTTGAGCCGTACGCCGTCGATGTCGACCGTGTACTGATTCGTATCGAGATCGAGCAGCATGTCGATATGCCTCCACTGGTTCAGCAGGCTCGGATACGTAGAGGCTGGGCTCCAGTCCACGTAGTAGTAGCCGTAGGCCGAGAACAGGCCGCTCAAACCGCTGGCCGTCACCGGCGCCTTGGCCGGGAACAGCTGGAAGTGGGCCGTCTGGTTGCCGGTATGCATGACGTCCCAGCTCAGATGCACCTTGCCGCTGTCCAGCGACATCGGCAGCGGAATCGTGAGCCGCGGCGCGTCCTGCTGGCCTTCGGAAGAGATGACCAGCGAGCGATTGAACCTGCCCGGCACCTCCGCGATGCCGATGCTGCTGGTCGTGCCCGTGCGGACGGTCCACGTTGACGGCAGCCCGCTCAGGGCGTTGAAGTTCTGCGCATACAGCAGCTCGCGTCCGTACGGCGCCGTGCGAATCTGCTGCACCGCGTCGGCCCGCTCCCAGACGTCGGAGCCGTCCACCGCCTGCACCTTCCAATAATAGGTCGTCCGTTCGTCGAGCCCGTCTGCGGCGGGCATCGTGAACGAATTCGTCGCGATGTCCTCGTATACGAACGTCGGCGACGTCAGCGCCGGATCGGTGCCGATCAGCAGACGATACGATTCGGCGCTCGGCACGCCGGTCCACGAGAAGGCCGCCCCGTCGGTGACGACGTCGTGCGAACCCTGCTGCGGCGCGAGCGGAATCGGCGCGTCCCGCGTGAACAGCACGCCGTAGTGCGCTTGCACATCGGCTGCCCGGATCGGCAGACGTCCAGACGAACGTCAGCTCGTCGCCGGCCTGCAGCGAGATCCGTTCGTGCGCCTGGTAGACCGACGTCAGCACCGATGCGCCGACTGCGGGATCGCCGTTGACTCGCAGCTCGAAGTCGTAATCGGAGCCGTCCAGCTTGCGGAGCGAAGCGAGCGCCTCGACCTCCCCGTCATACGGAGCGGTCCACTGCCACTCCGCCGCCGTCAGCGACGCCGCCGTGATCGCGCCGCTGAACCCGGCTTGCGGCTGCCCGGCATGACCCTGTCCGACGCCATCCGCATAGGTAGCCACGCGATAGTCGTACAGCTCGCCGACCGCCGCATCCGCATCCAGCCAGCTCGTCGCCGCCAGCGGGCCGGCGCCCGTGCCGGTGTCCAGCCGCTCGTACGAATCTGCCGAGCCGTGAAGCTTGCGGAAGACATAGTAGCCGTCCGCGCCCGTCACCGCGGACCAGTTCAACTGGACGCCGTATACGGCCGGGATGACGGATACCTCCGACGGCGCAGGAAGCAGTCCGCGCTCGATGACGATCGTAGACTCGCCGCCGTCCGCGACGAGCGGCCACGCGCCGGACACCGCGTTTTCCCGCAGCACGTTGTTCCTGGCATTGGGCGTGACGACGATGGCGCTGCCGACCTTGTTGTGCTCCAGCAGATTCGCCCGCACGCTCCCGCTGGCCGATTGCACCGAGTTGGTGCGGAACGACAGCCTGTCGGTGTCGTTGCGGCGCAGCGTATTGCCGTACGAGATGACCGACGCGCGCGCCGTGCTGCCGTAGCCGTATTCGGAATAGGTGATCGCCGCCTCCGGCGAATCCGCGTTCTGAATCAGGTTGTAGTAAGCCGCGCCGTACTGGCTCGGATGGGACGAATGATCGAGCGCGGACACGGTGGAGCCGCCCTGCTCCGCTTCGTTGCCGTCCACGATGTTGTCGAGCACGTTGCCCCACAGCACGAAATTGTTGCCCTTGTTGAGGTATGCATGATTGCCTACGACAAGGTTAAGCGTGTGGAACCGCGCCACGACCGCCTTCGAGCGATAGTCCGGCGTGACGTCCCACGGCTTGTCGACGTAAATCGTGCCGCCGCTGCTGCCCGTCACCTTGCGGTATTGCCCGAGTCCGCGGCCGTCGACGACGAGCACGTACAGCTCCTTCATCTGGTTCGCGGTCCAGCTCACGTTGGCGAACGTCAAGGATTCGGGCGTGCCGTCCGCCACCGCGCCGTAATAATGCGTGTTCGGAAACGGGGCGTCGCCGTTGTTGTCGAACAGCACGTATTCGCCGTCGTTGGTGGGCGCTGCCTGGTTGCCGACGTAGGTGATGTTGTTGTCCGACACATAGTTCATCTCGTTCGGCTTCAGCCCCGGACGGTCGAAGCCCGTGTTGAACGTGATGCCGCGGCTCGCCTCTCTCACCCCGGAGGCGTTGCGGCCGTCGATCGTGTTGCCTTCGATGATGTTTTTGGACGAGCTCGTAAACGCGATCGGCGTATACCGCCGCGTCAGCACCGTATTGTCGATAAAACGGCCGTATTCGGACAGGTCGAAGTTGATGCCGTTGTAGCCCTCGAACGTATTGCCCACGATCTGCAGCCGCTCGAAATAATCCGTCGTGCCGCTGCTGCCCGAGACGCCGCTGTAATAGCCCTTGATCCCGCTCGTCGGGAAGTAGTTGCGCACCTCGTTGTTGCGGATAAATACGTCGTCCGCGCCGTCCTCGACGTCGATGCCCATGTCGACGCTGACGCTGCCGACGAGCTTCAGGTCTTCGACGCCCGAGCCGGGTCCGACGCGAACGATCGCCTTGCCGATGCCGCCTGTCGACGGACCGACGGGATCGCCGGTTATAAACTTGATGACCGATTGATGCTCGCCGCCGGCGTCCTTGCCAAGCCCCTTCAGCGCCGTATGCTCCCCGACGTGAAGCGTATTTGAAATATCGTACGTGCCCGCCGGCACCAAAACCGTTCCGCCGCCGCTGCCGTCGGCCGCGTCCAGCGCCGCCTGAATGGCCGCCCGGTCGTCGAGACCGTCGTCCGGTATCGCGCCGTAGGTCGCGATCGACGCCGAGTAGGTCGAGAACGGCTCGTCGACGACTTCGATCGTCTGCGTCTCTCCCCAGCCGTACGCCCCGCCGTAGCCGTTGTGCGTCCAAATCTCGTACGTGCCGGGCCCCAGCGCCAGCGGCCATTCGAACACGAGCTCGTACGGTCCCGCTTCCTCGAGCGTGACCGCCGTCGCGTCTCCTTCCTCGTCGACGAGATATACATAAGCCGCGTTCGAATCGCCGGCAAGCTGCTTGCCGATGATCCGCACCTCGCGCGAGGAAGCCGCGTTCAAGCGATTCGGCGACGCGAAGTAAACGGTCGTCTTGTTGAGCAGCTTGGGCGCGCTCCACTGCGTATCGTTCACGGCCCATACGGCGTACATGCCCGGCGTCTCCGCAGCCGGCACGACCGCCCGCAGCACCGTATCGTTGCCGTACGGCTCGCCGATCGCCGCCGCTTCGTCGCGGTCCAGCGCTTCCGGATCGGCTGCTGCGCCGATCAAAGCTTCGAGGCCGGCCGCCGGCGTATCGTCCAGACGCAGCAGCCGCACGTCGTCCGTATCGAAGCTTGCTCCGAACAGCTGGAACATCTCTCCCGGCTTCGCCTCCGTCGGCGCCGCGGAGAACAGCACGGGCACGCGGTTGCCGCTGGCGTCGAGCTGCGTCGTCAGCCTCGCCGCGCTGCCGCCGGACCAGCTGTCGGCTCCTTTGTGTGCGACGACCTTCCAGTAGTAGACGGTGTCGTAATCGAGCGCCGCGGACGCAGGCAGCGTGTACGCGTTGTCCGTAATGCCGTCGATTACCTGCGTCACCTCGGTGAGTCCGCTGTCTCTGCCGATGACGAGCGTGTACGAATCGGCGTGGGCGTCCCGCCATTCGAACGCCGGCGTGACGGACGTGTCCTCGCTGCGGTCGACGGGACCGACTGCGGACGGCGAAGTCGGCTGCCAGGCGACCGTCACGTCGTCCACGTCGTAGGCGCCGGTATGATACCCGTTGTCCGCGCCCCCCTCTGCCGTACTTGTTGAAGACCATGAACTGGGTCAGCGGATTCGCGCCCTGGAACGCGATCGGCTGCTGGTTCGTCTTCTGTCCGTCGATATACAGGTCGTACGCGCCCGCATCGACGTCGACGACCATGCGGTAGTCGTACCACTTATCCGCATCCATCTTGCCCTGCGACCGGTAGGTCGGGTCGGTCGCGTAGACGTTGCCGTAGTCGACGAAGGCCCATACCGGCTGTTGATTGTAGGTCAGATTGTTGCCCATCGCATACGTGAGGAAGCGTTGGGTCGCATCGCGTCTGACGCGGAACGACGCGTCCAGCGTGCCGCTCGCGACCGTCCGTCCGAACGGATAGATGAGCGCCGGGCCCGCATCCGTCGATCCGGTCGAGCGATTCAGCTCGACATAGCGCTCCCCGCCCGCCTCGACGACCTGCACGGTGCTGACGGCGCCGGGCGCAAATGCCGTGAACGGCGCCGGAACGCTGCCCGTCGCGGCCGACTCGAAGTCCTCCGACACCCAAACGCTGTCGTCGGCCTCCGTCAGCCACAAGCCGCTGCCCGCTTCGGTGACGCCGTCGTCCGCCAGCACGCGCCAGCTATAGCTGCGCGAAGCGTCGAGCGCGAAGGGCACCGTAAATTGCGTGCCGGCAATGCCGTTGTACGCGTAGGATTGAGGCGTGCCGTCGACCGACGCGATGCTCACCGTGTACGCGTCGCTGCCCGGCACCGCCGTCCAGGTCAGCGACGGATAGCGGCTCACGTCCTGCGGCCCCGCCGGATCCTTCATCGTCTTGAAGCTGGCCGTGTCGGCCGTCCAGCTCCAGCCGTCGTCATGGGCGACGACCCGCCAGTAGTACGTCGTGTCGTAATCCAGCCCGGCGGCGGCGGGAATGCTCAAGCTGTCCGCCGTACCGGCCGCCGCGCCGCTCCATGCGATGTCGGTCATCGCCGCGTCGCGCGCGATCACGATCGCATAGTCCTCGGCGCCGCTGTCCTGCCACTGCAGCGTCTCCGTCAACCCGAGCTGGCTCGCGCCGGATGCAGGCGCTACCGCCCGCGGCGGCGTCCGCGAATGGCGGATCGTCACGTCGTCGACCCAGTACGGGCCGGTCTGGTAAGCCAGATCGCCGCCGCCCCGCCCGGCGGAGTTGTACACGGTGAACTCGCGGATCGGCTGGGTCGCCTGGAACGCCACCGGCGCCGCGTTCGCCTTGACGCCGTTGATGTAGAAATCGTACGTCCCCGCATCGATATCGGCGACCAGCTTGTAGTGATACCACGTATCGGCGTTCATGGCGCCGACGTCGCGGTACGTCGGATCGTACAAGTAGTGGCGGCTGTAGTCGACGAACGCCCAAGCCGCATTTTGCGAGCGCGTCAGGCTGTAGCCGAGCGAATACAAGATGAAGCGCTGCGTGCTCGAACGCTTCACGCTGAATTCCGCGCTGACGATGCCGTCCGTCAGCGGCGCCCCGAACGGATACGTGAGCGCCGGCCCGTATACGGCGGAGCCTACCGACCGGTTCAGCTCGATCCGGTGCTGCGTCCCGTCGGCGACGACCTGTACGGTGTTGTTGGCATCCGGGGTGTACTTCGTGAAGCCCGCCGGCAGCGTGCCGACCGCATCGTCCTCGAACGAATCGGACACGAGCTGCTCCTGATCGGCCGGCGTCGCGAGCGAATCCTCGGCCCACGCCGTCCAGCTCCCGGCGCTGCCCGACTCGACCGTCAGGTCGTAGGTCGCGCCCGGCTGAAGACGGTTCGGCAATGCGAGGGAACGCACGCCGGCAGGCAACGTGTACACGGCCTCCGGCGCCGCTTCTCCTTCCCGTTGTACCGTCAATCGGTATTGCGACGCGCCGGCGTCCTCGGTCCATTCGAGCTTCGGATACAGCGAGGCTTGAATCGTCAAGCTGCCGCTCTCTTCGGCGCTTGCCGTCCGAATGACACCGCCCGCGGGCGGCAGCAGCCCCCACAGCAAAGTCAGAAAAACCGTCCAAACCGTAATTCGCCTGAAAATTCTGACTTTCATCATTATTCCTCCTGCGGATTCGGATTCAACGGCGCGCCTTTCCGCTCTCCCGGCGAAGAGGCGCACCGCTTCAGGCGATGATTACTTCAATGTGGCATACAGCGCGTTCGCTTCATCGGTCAGCTTCTGGCCGCCTTTGGCGTACCATTGCTTCACGTAGGCGTCATAGTCGTCCAGGCTCTTCTGCCCGGTGATGATCTCGGCGAACGTGCGCTGCATCAGCAGGGTCAGATCCGCTTTGTACATGCCTTCCGAAGGCAGCACCATGAAGTAGGTGGCGTCCGTCCAGTTGTCGCCCGCTCCGTATTTTTGAATGGCGGCCGTGAGGTCCGGATCCGTCAAGTCGGCGCGCATGGCGTTCGTGTTGATGGCGCCCAGCGCGAACATGCGCGCGCCTGTCTGGTCTCTGTCCTCGACCTTGGCCCATCCGTCGAGGAATTCGGTCGGACCGCTCGTGCCGGATACGTATTTCCACTGCTCGCCTTCATAGCCCTGGTTGAGCAGCAGGTACAGCTCCCGGTCGGCGCTGTAGTCCCGCATGATCTGCAGAATGCGATCGAGCTTGCCCTGGTCCTTGGCCATTTGCGAGCCGAACACGACGTAGTTGCTCTTGGAGCCCCAGCTCCACGAGCCGCTGCCTCCGGGACCGGTGGGATTCACGCCTGGCGCCAGCGTCGCCGAGGCGTTGATCTCCTTCATGCTGGCGATGGTGGAGGCGTCCTCGCGATACAGGCGGCCGATCGTCTCTTCGATGAAGCCGATGCGGCCGTTGAACAGCTTCGTCCGGTACGACTCCTGCGTATCCGTGATAAATTCGGGATCGATCACCTTGTCCGCGTACCACTTGCGGAGCGTGGCGAGCGCTTCCTTCGTCTCCGGCATGACGGAGCCGTTGACGACCTTGCCGTCGCGGACATGCCACATCGTCGGCTCCACGCCGTACGCGCCGAATATGTTGTAGAAGCCGGACGACCACGTCGTCGTCATCGTGCCCGTCAAGCCGTACGTATCGTTCTTTCCGTTGCCGTCCGGATCGTTTTTGGCGAACGCGTATACGGCTTTCTCGAACTCCTCGAGCGTCTCCGGCGTCTTCTCGATGCCGACCTTCTTAAGCCAATCCGTGCGCCACAGGCCGGCAAAGTCGTAGCCGCGAAGCATCACGAACATCGGAATCGCCCACAGCTTGTCGTCGAAGGTGGCCGGCGCGAATAAATTGCCCGGCACCGATTGAATGTCGGCTTCGTATTCCGGCAGCCGCTCCCCGATCAGCGATCGCTCGATCGGCATCAGCACGCCTTGCGTCTGATAGGCCGCGACCGCGCTCGGATCGCTTAGCGTGAACACATCCGGCACTTCGCCGCCGGCGATGCTCGCATCGGTAATTTTGACCGGCTTGATCGTCACGTTGTACCGCTTCTCCAGCTCCTTCTGAACGCGGGTATCGGCGATGACGCCCGGCGCCTGGAAGTGAATGCCCCAATTAATCGTATAGTGCTCGTTGTTCGACGCTTCGGCGGATGCCGTGGCGCTCGCGCTGCCGCCCGCTGTCTCCGTGGCCGCTGCCGATGATGAAGCGGGCGACGACTCGGACGTGTTGCCCGACGAGCAGGCGCTCAGCACCGATGTCAGGATGGTCGCCGTCGCGGCCGCCTTTGCCCACCAACGCATGTTTTGTTGCATGTGGAATTTCCCCCTTGGCTTAAATGGAATCGCGATCGATTCAAGGCACAGCGTAACGGAATAGATAGCGCTTTCACAATTTCGTTATTCCGATTTTTTTGCGTTTTCCGTGAATATCGGCCGATTTTGCCTTTGTCTTTTTCGCGTTTTCTTATGTAAAAAGAGAATCATCGCTGATTCTCTAGGTATTTTCCGGCTTCGCGCCATGCTGCCGGCGATATTGTCCGGGCGTCATCCCGGTTTTCGTTTTGAATAGCCGCGTAAAATAGCTGAGCGTATTGTAGCCGATTTGCTGGCTGATTTCTTCGATGACGAGGTCGGTTTCCGTCAGCAAGCGTTTGGCCCGGCCGATTTTCAGCTCGATGATGTATTCGTTGATCGTCGTGCCGTGCCGCTCCTTGAACAGCTTGTTCACGTACGATGCGCTCAGGCGCACATGGTCGGCCACCTGCTCGACCGACAGCTTGCTGCTCATAATGGTCCTGGATGTAGCGAACGGCGCGCTCCAAAGTGGCGTCGTGCGCCCGGGACGACATTCGGGCGTACTGCTCGATCAGGGCGTCCGCGATGTGCTGAAGCAAGCCGAATGTATTCGTCGAGCGTCATGTCGTGGCGCTCGGGCATCGAGAGCTGCAGGATGAGCGTCTGCTCCTCCGCGCCGAAGCCCGCGATCAGCTTCAGCATCTCGCCGCGAATCTGCGTCATCGCTTGCTGCATGACGACCGGGTGAGGCCTGTGCTCGAGCATCCAGTCTTTGAGGCTGTCGAGCCCTTGCCTGACGCCTTCCGCATCTTTATCTTTAATCGCCTGCACGAGCTGCTTTTCGATCGCGCCCGGATACGATTGGAGCCGATCCGCGCCGTCGCCGCCGTCCTGCAGCCGTTCGTAGCGGATAATCGCGCCGCGGCCCGCGTACAGCTTGCGGCGCAGCGCCTCGTTCGCCTGGCGATAGGCCTGCTCGAGTCGGTCGATCCCGCGGTGAAGCTCGCTGATCCCCACCGTCATCGGCGGCAAGCCGAACTGCAGCGCCTGCCGCCGCCAGTGCTCCGCCATGTCAGGCGCCGGTTCGCCGCCGACGATGACGACGATCTGTCCGTCGTCGCGCAGGACGACCTCGCCCGACACCTGCTTGCGGAGCGAATCGCTCCATTCCAGCAGCGACAGCTGCTGCTGAATGTTGTCCTCCGCCCGTCGGCCGTCGGACTGGCTCTCCGGCTCGAACAGGAAAAGCGTATATTGGGCTTCCCAGGCCGACCATACTTCTTTCTCCAAAGGCGCGATCGGCAGATGCTTGTACTGGGTCAAGCCCAGCCCCTGCATCATGTCGAGCAGCAGCCTTTGCCGCACGATTTCCTCATGATTTTGCCGCTCCTGCTGCCGCGTTCGCTGCAAGCGGTCGTACACCGAGACGATGAGCTCCGCCTCGCTGCGGCTGTCGCTCGTCTCCTCCTCCAGCCTGCGGATATAGGCGATCGATTGGGCCAGCGGACGATAGATACGCCGGGAAAAATACCAGGCGCTCACGCCTGCAATCGCGACATAAAGGAGAGAGACCGAGAACACGACGGTTTTCAGCTTGTCGATGTGCGCGAGCAGCTGCGCCACCGGCACCAGATGCACGAACCGCCAATGCGTCGCCTCCGATTCCAGCGTGGTGACCAATTGCTTCCGATGCGCGACGGTCGCGACGATCGAATCTCCGCCGCGCTGGGCCAGCGCGATCTTGACGATCCGCTCCCCCGTTCGTCCGCAGCTCGTCGCCGCCGTAGAGGAACTCGCCGGACGGACCGAGGACGAGCATCTCGCCGGCGCTGGACGAATAGGCTTGCAGGTAATCGCCCAACAGCCTGTCCTGATCGATGTTGATCACGATCGCGCCGATCGGCTTGCCGATCAGCGGCATCGTCTGCACCAGCGTGATCCAGCGTCGTTCGGAGGCGGGCGCTTCCGCTGTCTTGGCGACCGCGACTTCCGGATGCGTCTCGCGATTCACCAGCCATTGCGTACGCTGGACGTTGCCTCCGTACGCGGAAGTCCAGCCCCGGTCCGCGAACTCGGCAAGCGGCCGCGCCTGCAGACCGCTCGTGATGATCTGATCCAGCTTGTCGTAGTACAAATAGATGGAATCGATATACGGGTTAAGCGAACGCTGCTGCTTCAGGTAGTTGTTCAGATCGATGATCGAACCGACGGACAGCGTATTTTCCCACTCGGCGAACATATAGGACTGCGTCATCAAAATGTTGGCCGCGAGGCTGCTCACCGACTCCAGCTCCTGATCGATCAGCGACAATTGCTGCGTGAGCGCGGCCGCGTTCGACTGCTGCGCATTCTCGAAGCTGTTCTTCTTCGCAAGCGAATACGTCAGCAGCGAGATGAGCAGCACGCTGCTTAGCAGCAGCACCGTGATCAGCACGAGCATCCGGATGTAAAGACTCTTATCTACGTTCGCCAGACGAAACTTGCGCATCTTATCCCCCGTTCTGCCAAGCTAAATGGAACCGTTTACAAAATGTGGCTGAGGCGGACGCCTCGCGTCGGACCGGCCCTTCTTTACCTTAATTCCCGAGGTCCGGATCCGTCAATCCGATAACGTCCGCACACAGCAGATCGTTTATTATAATAAACGAAGTTTAGTATAAAGGAAATGATAGCACCATAATGGTGCGGCTGTCACTTAGGCCATAGCCACCAAACGAAAAAGGGACGAAGCAGGATATTCCTCTGCTTCTCCCTTTAGTTCGCCCCTAAAAGCGTGCGCCAATTATGAATCCGAATCCTCCAGCAGCCGTCCGTCGTCGTGCCACTGGCCGTACATTTTATTTTCTCTGGTATGTTGGACGAACTTCTCCAATCGCTTGCCGAACAATTCGGCATCCTTCTTGCAGCTCTGAATCGTATCGATCCGGACGGCTCGGTACAAAGTCGGGAACCGGGCGAAGTTCTCGTAGGTCGCCGCGTCCTCCCTAAGCCGTCGCTCGACGAGCGGATCGATCTTAAAAGCATCCGGTCGCATATCGGGAAGGACGCGCCTGCCTTCCTCCGTCATCAGCCCCAGCTTCTCGAGCCGGCGGACCCGCGCTTTGTTCAGTTCGGTCCAGGCGCTTTTTTTGCTCCTTGGAGATAGTCTTTGCGCAACCTCCGTTTCTGAGACTTTCTTTTTCGTACTATCGATCCACCCAAAACATAAGGCTTGTTCGACGGCATCCAGATACAGCAGCGTATCCGCGGCCGGCTTCATGCCGACGATGACCCAGCATTCTTTTTCGGTCCCGCCATTTTCGCGCAGCCAGGCCCTTAATTCCGCTTTCGTTTTGACGGCGAGCAGGTTTTTCATTTCCATCGGCAAGCCGTGCAGCTCCTTTTTTTTTACGATTGCTTCATCGCGAGCACGCGATCCAGAAACTTGTCCGCGTCGCTATTGAACTTCCAGACGATGCCGAACCGGTCGGCCAGCATGCCGAAGCAGGAGGACCAGGGCGTATCGGACAATGGCATGATCACATGGCCGCCGACCGATAGGCGTTCGAAGCAGCGTTCCAGCGTCGATTGGCTTTCGTTCGCGATGCTGATAAGCACATTGTTGCCTCGGACCAGTTCGCCGGAGCCTTGCTTCATCGCCGACAACAGATCCGATATCATGAGCTTCCCCCCGGCAAACGCGATCGACGACTCCATGATCATGTTCAATTCGCGCTCAGGCAGCGGGTAGTTCGGATCTTGCGGGAGATCCCCGAACTTCACCTGCTTCACCTCGTCCGCCTCGAACGCCTTGGCATAAAAATCGATCGCTTCCGCCGCATTCCCATCAAAGTTCAAGTACGCGATAACCGCCATGCTTAAAACCTCCTCTTTGTTATAAGAGGAGCATACGCTATGATAGGTGACAGCATCTTGTCATCATTCCAACCGGGCGGGAGAAAAAAGATGGATAAAATCGAGCGGCTGATCGCGATCGTCATGATTCTGCTGCAAAAAGGAAACCGTCTCGACGACGGAGCTGTCGCGCTTGTTCAACGTTTCCAAACGAACCGTCCTCCGCGATATGGAGACGCTCGGCTTGTCGAACATACCGATCTATTCGATCCATGGGGCGAACGGCGGCTACGGTATCATGGACGAATACAAGATCGACAAGCGCCTTTTGAACAGCGGCGACCTGGAGAATATACTGGTTGCCTTAGGCGGGTTGGAGCAAATCTACGTCAGCCGGGAAGTCGAGGTCACGATCAAAAAAATCGAATCGATGGTAAAGGCCGGGCATGTAAAAAAGCGCCGTTCATCTCTCCTTCTACGACTGGGGCGGCCGCGACGAGATCGCGGACATCCTGCGCTTGTGCCAGGAGGCGATCCGGCATAGCAGAAGGCTGACCTTCGACTACATCGATAAAAACGGCACGTCCACGAAGCGAACCGTCGAGCCGTATCAGCTTCATTTCAGCGAGTCGAGCTGGTATCTGATCGGGTTCTGCCTGACGCGCGCGGGGTATCGAACGTTCAAGCTGTCCCGAACCGACCATCTGGCGCCGGACAAGCAGACATTCGTTCCGCGGGACGACGCAATGGACCGAAAGCCCGCAGAAGACTTCACGCCGCAGCTCGTCGAAGTCCAGGCGCTCATCTCGCCCGCGATCAGGGATCAATTCATCGAAAGGTACGGGAGAAGCAGTCTGACGCCCCATAGCGCCGAATGGCTGTCGGCGACCATCCGCATTCCGCAAAGCCAAATCGTGTTTCGACATCTGGCGGGCTTTGGCAAGGAAATCAAACTCGTGGCGCCGGCAGCTTACGTAGCGGATTTTCAACGTTATATAGCGGAGATCATGAACCATTACCGATAACAAAAAAAGAGAGGCGGGCAGCCTCTCTCCGCGTCCGTTTCCGAACAAGCCGTTATACCAGGTTAAGCTGCCACGAAACGCCGTAACGGTCGTTCACCCAACCGAACTTTTTGCTGAACCCGTAATCGCCCAACGGCATCAGCGCTTGTCGATCCTCTTTCAGTTTCTCGTAGAGCGCGTCGATTTCTTCCTCGGTATGGCAGAC
Organism: Cohnella rhizosphaerae; assembly: GCF_029525575.1. Lineage (GTDB taxonomy): Bacteria > Bacillota > Bacilli > Paenibacillales > Paenibacillaceae > Cohnella > Cohnella rhizosphaerae. The sequence continues at coordinate 2,066,070 of NZ_JAPDIA010000003.1, read as the reverse complement.
CGCATAGATGGAGAACGATGGCGTGAACGTAAATTGATGTTTGACGTTGCTGTCGATGCACATGAATTCCTGGCCTTTTAACGTAAATGTCGCCTGCATGACGGTGCCCTCATCCCCGGCTTGGTTCGCGCCGTACCGAATGATATTCGTAATGGCGGAGTCCTCGATCAGCGAGGTGTAAAAATTCATCGCTTCTTCCGCTTTGCCGTCCTGAAACATCAAAAAAAGGAATCACCTTGTCCATCTTTTATCTTCCTCCCGCTCTCAAGTAAGGTTCGGTCCGCCAAACGCCCATGAAGCTTCACGCTTTCGGTTGCCCTTCAGGTTGCCCTTCAGGTTGTCCTTTCGTTTGCCGCATTTTCTTGCCTCTCGCGATCTCGGTGTCCAGCGCGCCGAGCTTCGGTTCCCAGAAGGCGCGAAAACGATCGAGCCATTCGTCGACCTCCTGCAGCGGCCGGGAATCGAGCGAATAGATGCGGCGCTGCTCGTCGACCTTGACGCGGGCGAACCCGCTGTCCCGCAAAATCTTCAGGTGCTGCGAGACGGCGGCTTGGGAGATGCCGAACTCGCCTTGGACGATCTCGACGATATCGCCGGAACGCCGTTCGCTCTCGGCCAGCGCCATCAGAATGCGGCGCCGAACCGGATCGCCGAGCACGTCGAATGCGTTCATTCGGCCTCCGGCGGCTCGCCGCCCGTGTAGAAGGCCGTAACCCGGTTCGCGGCCGCCTCGGCCCGGGACTCGTTCTCCCCGCCGGCGACTGCCGCGCGACGCCATTCCTCGCTGCAGTCGGCCATGAACGCCTTTCCTTCGACGGAGGCGCCGAATTCATGCTCATCGATCCGCTCCGCACCGCCGTCGGCAAGATGGAATGCCAGACCGGCCAGGCTTAAATCCCAGCCTACGCCGACCGCGCCCGGCCCGAACTTTTTCCAATGGTCGTCGACCGGGCAAATGTGCGACAGCTTTAAGCGGGACCGGTCCTCCCCTTCGGCGAACAATCGCACCTCGACCCAGCTTAGCCCCCCGGCGAACTCCCAGGTCAAGGCGAAAAAACGCGGCGGTTCGCATTCGGTCACGGTGCCGCCGGCGTTGTTCTGGATCTGATACCTGCCTCCCAGGCGCAACTCGCCGCCGACCGGCGCAAACCAGCGAGGCAGGCGCTCCGGATTGGTCATGGCATCCCACAGATCGTCCAGCGTCGTGTCGTACGCGCGCTCCAGCGTCACGTTGCGCGCGGGCTTCCCCCTCTCGCTCGAGCTCCGTTACCGTGCGGGTAACGGCGCCTAGGCAGGATTCCAGATTAAATATGGCGCTCGCCTCCCTGATAAACGCAATTATACAAGCATTTTATTATACAAGGAATTGCTTATATAAAGACTAACTTAAACAAGAATCGATGTCAAGACATCTGCCGGATGCAATGAGAGGCTGCAATATTCGTCGTTACAGAACCATAAACAACGCCAAGCCCGCGGGCTTGGCGTCCTTGCGCTCGCCGCCTATCCAAACAGCGGTTGAAACGCAGTTGTTTTCTCTTAAAACGCCGCAAAGCGTTTTTTTTGTGCCGATCTTGTAAGAAGCCAGGTAGATGAGAAAATAAATGGGGAACGAAATCAGGATATTCCAATTTACCATGACATAAAAGCCCAGCCAAAGGAAGACAGGCTCCCCGATAAAGGCGCTGACGCCAGCGAAGATCATCGCTTTGACCAGCGGAGAGAAATGCGGCTTGTATTCGATCAGCAAAGCGATAAAAACGGGAAGTACGCAAAAATCCCATGGGACAAACACGGGAATCGTAGGAATCACTTTGCCCGTGTAATACCATAGCCCGTAAGAGGTGCCGACAAAGTCCAACCAACACGTAACGATAACGGTAAAAAAAAATGACGAATAACGAACGGTCCGCGCTGCCTTTTTTTCTGACCTTCAGCCACACGGCCCATGGCAATATCGTCAGCGCCAGGGATATCCAGAAGTCCCAATGGAACAGCGTATGATTCAGCCAAAAGTCGAAATAATCTTTATTGGCATCGACGACCTTTTCGTATATTTCGCCAACCTTCTTGATCTTCTCCGGATTCTGGATCGGCGCCAGCCTCATCTTTGTATCCGCTCCCCGTCGTTTGGTGATTAGCGTCCCCGGGGAACCGAAAATGATGCATAAATCTGGCGCGTTCATCTGATAAAGAGAGGCTGCCGCCTCTCTTCATTCGGGACGTTTCCGCTTACCTTCGCATGCCGCCTCTGCCGCCACCGCCACCGCCGCCTCCCATGCGCGATACCGGCATCTCCGTGATTTTCTCGCCGTTGACCGTGACATCGCCGCCGTTGAGCTGGGCCGTACCGTCCGCGTCGAACGAAGAGGTCGGGGCCGTCACCTTGATGGTGCCGCCGTTCACATAAAGATCGCCGTTGGAATCGAACGCGTCCGTATCCCCGCTGCCCACCGTAACATCTATCGTGCCGCCGTTGACATCGATCGCGACGTCGCCGCTCGCCTTTTGCGCGGCGTTGATGCCGTCATCGTTCGCATACAGCTTGATTTGTCCGTCGTTGATCAAAATATAGTTGGCTTCGATGCCTTCTTCGCTTTTGGCAATGTCGATCGTGCCGCCGTCGATTTGAACCAGGCTGGTGCCCTGGATGCCATCGTCGCCCGCGGCGATGTTCAGCGTGCCGCCTTTGATATAGATATAGCCGAGCGTCGCATCCTCCTCGTTTTCGCTGTGCAGGGCATCCTTGCCGGCGTCGATCGTGACCGTACCGTCGTCGATCAAAATCGCATCGTTCGCCTCCAGCGCATCCGCAGCCGTCTGGATATTATAAACGCCGCCCGTGATCTTGAGATCGTCCTTGGACGAGATCCCGTTCCCTTCCTTCGATACGATGTCCAGCGTCCCGGTTCCGTTCAGCGTCAGATCCGCGCGGGAGAAAATGACCGCATCCAGGTTCGTCTCTCCATCGGCCGCGTAAGCGCCCGTGACTTCCATACGATTCGCGCTGTCCGTCGCAGTCACGAACACTTTGTCCGCTGTCTTTACGTAAATGGCCGGCGCATCCGCATTGACGATGCTGACGCCATCGAGGACAAGCTGCACCTTGGCATCGTCGGGCGCCTCGACGATCACCGTCGCATCGGTCGCGTCGCCGCTCAGCACGTAGACGCCTTCGGCATCGATGGTCACGTCTTTGCCGCTCTCCAGCTTCACTTGCGCAGCCGCCGTCAGATCCGCCGTCTGCGCTAGATCGCGATCGCTGAACAAAGTCGACGAATCTAGCTTCGTCGTTCCGGTTGCCGAAGCTGCGCCGGAGGCAGCCGTCGTGCTCGTCGTTGACGTTGCGGCGGACGGCTCGCTCGCGGATGGCGCGCTTGCCGACTGCGTAACCGCTGCTTGCGCAGCTTCGGCACTTTCGCCGCCGCTTTGCGCCCGGGAACATCCTGCGATTGATGCGCTAAGCAATACGGCCATCGTCGCGGCGCTTAGGATTTTTACTGTTTTTAATCTCATCGTTCAACGCTCCTTGAACGCTCGGCAGAGCGCGATTATGGTTAAGACGGCGGCTATTGCCTTATGTCTTGTTTCCATCATGCGGGCCGCGGCTTAAATCAAACTTAAAGATTGGCCGGCTTTTGTGAATTGGCGTTAAAAGATGCCCAGCTCTGCGCGAACATAAAAAAAGCCGTCAGGGAAGGTCGCAGCTCTCCCTGACGGTCCTTGCATCAAGCGCGTTCACGATCGGTGGACAGCCCGTGACCGCCTGAACGCACAACCAACCGCGCCAACGCCTCCGCAGGCGGCGCCCGCCAGCGAGGCGTGGCGTGGGCTTGACGGGCTTGATGGGCTTGGCGGGCTTGACGGGCTTGACGGGCTTGACGGGCTTGACGTGCTCGCGCTCGCGGCGTATAGCCAATAGTTGTTAAAACGCATTTATTTCCTTTGATCACGACATTATTGGGCCAAATAAGTGTTGAAGCGCAATTAAATTCCCACTTTCGAGCGTTTTGACCCGGTCTTGAACCAATTAAATGCGTTTGAACACTTATTTCCTTCTCAGCCCCGATCAGCGCGCCGATTAACTGCTTTTCAACACTTATCGCTCCCGGCTCCCGGCTCCCAGCTCTCAGCTCTCAGCTCCGGGTTATCCGTGTCTAGATCGAGCACAATTGCGCTTGATCTCCTCCTGGAACATCCGATTACAAGAAAACTAGTTTGTTCCTAACCGAGACTTTGACGACCGCGCGATAGCGCAAGCGGGCCAGTTTGTTGCTACACAGAACTTTCGACGGCCCTGCGATGGCGCAGGATGGCTAGTTTGTTTCTAACCGAGACTTCGGCGGCGGGGCGATGGCGCAAGAGGGCCAGTTTGTTCCTAGATAGAACTTCGACGCCCCCGCGATGTCGCAGCTGGCTAGCGCAGCACGGCGTAATCATCAATCGATTAAAAGTGCAGGATTTTCACCTCAAACACGCTCTTCAGCGTCGCGAACCGGTCCAAAAGTTGCTGTAGGGGCAAAAAAGTTACGCTACAGCTTCGCGAACCGCGCCATTATTTGATCAGACCGGCTGCCTTGAACTGCTTCGTCGCCTCGTCGAGCAGCGTCTGTCCGCCGGACGCCAGCCATTGCTTCACGAACCCGTCATAATCTTTGGTGCCGCCCAAAATGTACTTGATGTCGAACTCGTTCTGCAGCGTATCCAGGTCGGACACAATCTGCGGATCAAGGGTCAGCATCGCCATATCGTTCGGATTGGCCGGCATTTGCATCGTTTCGTTGTCCAGCCTCATCTGCTTTTTATCCGATTCCGCCGGCTGTTCGTTCGTGCTCTCCACCACGCCGTCCTGTCCCGTGGCGACCCACGTTCCCCAGTCGTAAGCGCCTTTGTTGTCCTGGCGGTAGGCTTCTCCCTTGAGGCTGACGAATTTGCCGCCGCCTTCGACGTCCATGACCTTCTGTCCGTTGACGCCGACGCCCCAGCGAAGCGCCCAGTAGCCGTCGTTCGGATACGTGGAGTTCTCGAGGATCTTCAGGATACGTTCCAGCTTCACCGGATCCTGCGCGGCCGCCTTGGAGATCGTGATGATCCCGCTGTTGATCGCGCCGGGCGGGAGCTTGCCGCCATCCGGGCCCCCTTTGGGCATCGGCAGGTTCTCGAACCAGCCGATCGTCGAGCCGGTCGAGCCGGTGCCGCCTTCCACCTCGTTGACGAGTACGCCCGGGTAGAACGTCAAGCCCACCTTGCCCGCGAACAGCTTTGGCTTGCGCTGCTCCCAGCCTTGCGTGTACCAGTCCGGATCGATGAGCTTCTCGTCCACGATCGTCTTCACGTAGTCGAGCAGCTTTTTGTGCGTGCCGTTGACGATCGCGCTCTCCGCCTCGCCGCTGCCCGCGAAGATCCGGCTTTTGCCGAACATCAGCTCGAGGTTTTTCAGTTCGCCCAGATTGGCGCCGGCGCCGGCCGAGCTGATGCCCCAGGTGTCGTTCTTCTGATTGCCGTCCGGGTCGTCGTGGGTGAATTTGCGCAAAACGTCCAGCAGCTCTTCCGGCGTCGTCGGCTGCTTCAGTTGTAATTTGTCGAGCCAATCCTGCCTGATTTTGAACGAAAACGTATTAGGATTCGGGCAGCGTCGGCAATCCGATCATTTTGCCGCCTTCGTTCACGTACGCTTTAGACTGATTGGAGAAGGTGCCCGACAAGGTCGGCAGCTTATCCAGATAAGGCGTCCAATCCTCGAGCAGCACGCCCTGCTTGTACAGCTTTTTGATCGTATTCAGATCCCAGGCGTAGATCATATCTGGCGGATCGTTCGAAGCGAATTGCACCATGAGCTTGCTCTCGAGATCGGATTCGGGATAGGCGGACAGCTTGAAGTCGACGTTGTACGTCTCGTTCATCCACTTTTTCCACGGATCGTTGTCGTCGGTCGGCGTATTGACCCAGCCGTTCTCGATAAAGGAGATCGTCACCTTCTTGTCGGAAGAATCCGATGCTGCCGCGGTGCCTTGGCCCGCTGTCTGGCTGACTGCCTGGCTCCCGGACGACGGACTCGAACCGCCCGTCTCCGACTTGTCTCCGCTGCACCCCGTCAACACCGCCGTGCCCGACAACGCCATCGTCAATAGTGCGCTTGCTAGCTTTTTCCTCATTTGCTGCTCCCCCATCGTCAGTTTTCTGCATTTATCCTTTCACCGCGCCCAGATACATGCCTTTGGCGAAATGCTTCTGGAGAAACGGATAAACGAGCAAGATCGGCACCGTACCGATCACCGCGACCGCCATCTTGAGCGATTCCGTCGAGACGCGCTGCGCGGGATTGAGCACGGAAGTCGGATTGAAGTCGGAGCCGATGTTCGCATTCGCGAACATGTTCCGCATGATCAACTGCAGCGGCATCCAATCCGGACTGTTGATATAAATGAAAGCGTCGAACCAGCTGTTCCAGTGGGCCACGGCGATGAACAGCCCGATGGCCGCCAGCGCCGGCTTGCTCATCGGCAGGATGATGCGGGTCATCAAGGACCAGTCGTTCACCCCGTCGACTTCGGCCGACTCTTCGATCTCCTGCGGAATTCCTTCGAAAAATTGCTTTAATACGAGCAAACTCCAGCTGTCGATCAACCCTGGAACGATCAGCGACCAGAACGTGTCGAGCAGATGCAGATCCTTGACGACCAGGTAAGTCGGGATAAGCCCGCTGTTGAACAAGACGGTGACCAGGATGAGAAACAAGAAAATCTTCCGTCCCGGCAGCCGCTTGCGGGATACGACATAGGCGCCGATCATCGTCATGGTCAGCGTCAGCGCGGTGCCGATTACGGCCCTTAGCACGCTGACCGTCAGCGCATTCGTAAACACGCTTCCGGCGAACAACCGCTCATACGCCAGAAAGGTCGGATGGAACGGAATAAAAATAAAGCCGTTGCGCTGAATCCACTCCTGTTCGCTGACGAGCGACATGGACACTACGTATACGATCGGATACGCCGAAGCCAGCGACAACAGCCCGATGACGGCAAAAGAGAAAATTTGATAAAGGCGTTCGCCCCGGAACGGTTTCATATCCACGCTTCCTTTCTACCAAATGCCCGTGCCGGCGTATTTTCTGGCCGCTTTGTTCGCCGCCAGGACGAGCAGCAGGCCAAAGAAAGATTGGAACAGCGACATGGCCGTCGCCATGCTGTACTGGAGCTGCGCAACGCCTTGGCGGTAAATCCACGTATCGATAATATCGCCCACCGAATACGTAACGGGATTGTAGAAAAGCAGGACCTGCTCGCCGCCCGCGTACAAGATGGAGCCAATCTGGATCGTAAACAGAAACACGATGATGGAGGAGATGCCCGGCAGCGTGATATGGATAATGCGCTTGACCGGTCCCGCTCCGTCGATCTTCGCCGCTTCGTAGAGCGATGGATCCAGGGCGGTTAACCCCGCCAGGTAAATGATCGTTCCCCAGCCGATTTCCTTCCAGATGCCGGTGCCGATCAAGATCGGCCGGAACCAGGACTCGGACGTCAGGAAGGCGATCGTATGTCCCGTCAGCCCCTGCCAAACCTGATTCACGAACCCCGTGTTCGACAACATCGCATAGGCGATCGCGTACACGATAACCCAGGAGAAAAAGTGCGGAATGTAAAGCACGGTTTGGCTTACTTTGCGGAACCGGGAGGAGGCCAGGTCGAACAGCAGTATCGCGAGCAGGATCGGCGGAAAAAATCCGAATCCGATGCGCAAAAGGCTGATTTCCACCGTGTTCATAAAGACTCTCTTGAAGTCCTTGTGATGAAGCAGCGCGCTGAAATTGTCCCAGCCGACCCAGCCGCTCCCCCCAGATGCCGCCGGTCAGATTGTACTGCTTGAACGCCAGCAGCACCTGAACGAACATCGGATAATATCGGAACGTAATAAAGTAGATGATGACCGGGATAAAAAGCAGATAGAGAATTTTATGTTTCCCTATTTTCGACCGAAGCACGCGTCCCTCCCCTTTCGCCGCCGTTTGTATACGCCTAATGTTAGGGAATAGAGCGGCGCATGGAAATAGGTCAATCCTTGCGCATGGGGGGGACGATCCGACCTTGTCGCTTCGAGGAAATTGCGCATTCCCGACGATCGTGATTAACTGAAGTCATCGTAGAAGAAAACCGCGCCGTTCACTTGGTTCCGGTTCAGGGAAGGGAGCCGTTGATGCCTTTGAAACCGCTAAAGCCGCCGAAAGCGTCGAAGCGACCCAATCAACGTTGGACGATCGACAATTGGCCGATCGCCACCAAGCTGATCGTCGTCTACTCTCTTTTGATCTCGGGGACGCTCTCCACGGTAGGCATCGTTTCTTACTACTACTACAGCCTCTCCATGGAAAATCAAATCAAAGCGTATATCCCGCAGCTGCTCAGCCAGACGAGCCGCCATCTGGACACGTATCAAGGGGGAGCTGCTGTACGTTACCCGCACGGCGCTCGCGAAGCAGAACATCTCATCGATCCGCCGTGCGCTCCGGCAAGCCGAATCGGACGGCGCGCTTGGCACGCAGTCGCTGATGGCCTCGATCCAGCTCAACGACGCGATGCGGCAGCTGAACATCGAGCAGCGGCAATACGTGACGGGCGTGACGCTCTATTCGCACAACTCCGGCGCGTTCTACTATCAGATCGGGGAAGGCGGCGTATGGCTGGCGCAACGGAATTACAGGGAAGAATCGTGGTATCCGGAAGTGGACGAGCGCAACCCCGTCCCTGTCATATTCGGCACCGAAGCGCTCTCGGATACGCCGGGCGCGCCGCCCGTGTTCAAGATCGTTCAGCCGATCCGCAGCCAGGACGGCCAGAACGTGGCCGGTTTTCTCGAAGTCGACGGTTCCCTGCAGCTGATCAACACCATGCTGCTCGACGTGAACTTCGGGCCGGACACCCGTCTCTTCGTTCTCGATCACCACGATCGGCTGATGTATGCCAAAGGCGATCCAGGCGTCGGCGCGGGCGAGGAATGGAAGGGCGACTTCGGCCTCGCCGGAGGCGATTGGTCGCGAGCCGGGAGCTCCCGCTTCGTCTCGCTCGGCGGCATCCGGCATCTCGTCAGCTACACCAAATCCGACCAGACGGGCTGGAAGGTCATCGCCGTCATCCCGGCGGAATACCTGACGCAAGGCATCGGCAAGGTGAAATGGTCGACGATCGGGGGCATTGCCGCGGGCACGACCGTGGCGGTCATTGCCGCCATCTTGCTGGCGTACAGCATGACGCGGCGGCTTCGGCTTCTCGTCGTCAGCCTGCGGGACCTGGAAAAAAACGACTTTCAAATGCCGTTCCCCCCCGATGCGGACCGACGAAGTCGGGCGCGTATGGGGCGCGATCAGCAAAATGGCGGGCCGGATTCACGTGCTGATCAACGAAGTGTATCAGTCGAAAATCTTGAAGCAGGAAGCGGAAATTCGGTCGCTGCAAAGCCAAATCAATCCCCATTTCCTGAACAACTCGCTCGAAACGCTGCGTTATCTCGTCAAGAGCGGCCGGTCGGAATCCGCGGAGCAAGGGCTGATCGCATTGGCCGACTTGTTCCGCTATCACGCCGTCCGGGAGCACGAGATGGTCTCCCTCGCGGTGGAAATGGCATTTATGAAAAACTACCTGCACATGCAAAAGCTTCGCTTCGGCGATCGGCTGCAGATCGAGTACGACATCGACGACGCCGCGCTCCCCGCCTATTTGCCGGGACTGCTTTTCCAGCCGCTCGTCGAGAACGCGATCGTCCACGGCAGCAGCCTGACCGGGACGATCGCCGTGACGATCCGTATCAAAGCCAGGCAGGGGCAGCTTAGCATCTCCGTCATCGACGAAGGCAGAGGCATTTCCCCGGATAAGTTGAACAAGATTTGGAGCGATCTGAGCGCCGATACGGGCCAGACGGGCAGCGTCGGCTTGTTGAACGTCTATCGTAGAATTCGCCTGATCTACAAGGAGGAAGGGGGAAATGTATATTCAAAGCGAGCCGCACAACGGGACGATCGTCGCCTTGAAAATCCCGCTTAAATTCGACTACGGAGAGGGGCTTGCGCGATGAACGTGCTGATCGTAGATGACGAGGATACGATTCTGAAGGGCTTGGCCGCGCTCCTCTCCGAATTGCCGGAAGCGTCGGCAGGCGGAGAGATTTACAGCGCGCTCAGCGGCGCCGAAGCTTTGGATATCCTTTCTTCCCGTCCCGTGGATCTGGTCATCACGGACATCCATATGCCCGGGATCGACGGCTTATCCTTGACGGGAACGATCCGTTACCGCCATCCCGAGATTCCGGTCGTGCTGCTGACCGGCTATAACGATTCCTCCTACATGCAGCAAGCGATCCGGCTGAAGGCGGAGGACTACTTGTTCAAGCCCGTCAAAAAGGAAGATCTCGCGAGCCTGTTCCAAAGAATTCACCTGCGGAAGACGACCGACCGCAAACGCGACCGGTTTTTCCGCGAAGAACAGTTCGACGCGCTTGCGTATCCGACGAAAATGATCCTCGCTTGCGATCTGGATGAAGGCGGCGAGGATAGGCGTTCCCAGCTCGGAAACGACGAAATGATTCTCTGGATGTACAGGAAGGTCATTTACGAGGCTGCCGACGGGCTCGACCATCTTTATTTTATATCGGCCAGCTCGCCGCTGGACAGCTTCAATATGCTCATCGGCGCCGGCGCGGAGACGCCCGAAGCGGCTGCCGGCAAGCTCGATAAGCTGGCTGCGGCCGTTCGCGCGTTCTGGTCGGACAGCATCAAGCTGAAGATCAGCTTCGGCCTGTCGGCGGCGAGCGGAACGTCGCCGTTTCGCGCCTTGGAGAAGGAAGCTTGCAGCGCGCTGTCTTATCGCATTCATTTGCGCAGCGGCATTTACCGTTTCGCGCCTGCGGCGCCCCTGCCGCTGTCCGTTCAGGCCAGGTCTTCGCTTCCATCCGCGATCGAAGTCGGCGATGCGCAGGCCGTTCTCTCGGAGCTAGAAAAGGAATTGCTGCGCATCTTCGAGCGCCAGGCGGCGGCTCCGCTCTCGGCTGCAGAGGGGTTGATCCAGTTTTTGTACGCCCAATTGGCCAAAAGCTACCCGGCGGCGAGTCTTACGCTTTTCAACCGGATTCCCAAACTCACCGAACAGCTGTTATGGTCAAGAACGAAGGATCGGTTCCTTCAGCTGCTTATGACCGAATTCAACGGCTGGCTGGGCGCCGTACTTCCCGATCACTCCGAATTCGGCATCGTGGCGCTTGCCAAGACGTTCATTCAAGCCCGATTTTCGGAAGCGCTCAACATCGGCGACGTCGCGGCGGCCGTCTATGTCAGCCCGAGCCATCTCAGCCGTTTGTTCCGTGCCCGCACGAACGCGACTTTTCTCGAATATCTAACGAACGTTCGCGTAGCGGAAGCCAAGAAGCGGCTGGCCGATCCCAAAGCCAAAATCTACGATATTGCGGCGCAGGTCGGCTACAGCGACTGGAAGCATTTCAGCCGAATATTCAAAGAGGCGACCGGCTATCACCCGAGCGACTACCGCGACCGGATCGTGGGCATCCAGGCGGCGGACACGGATATTTAGGGGGTTACCGCCCCCCGCTTCGGTTAAAATGCCGGTGCCGTGTCACCAGCTGCCGTACGATTTTTTGATGCTGCTCCCCGACGTCGCTAGAATGACCGCTTCCAACGAGGCGGGAGCGGCGACCGGCGGGGACGCAATGTAATAAGGATATACGAGCGTCTTATTCCGGCGGGATCGGCGGTGCGCGGTGGAATAGCGATGTGCGAGCGTCTTATTCCGGCGGGATCGGCGGTGCGCGGTGGAATAGCGATGTGCGAGCGTCTTATTCCGGCGGGATCGGCGGTGCGCGGTGGAATAGCGATGTGCGAGCGTCTTATTCCGGCGGGATCGGCGGTGTGCGGTGGAATAGCGATGTGCGAGCGTCTTATTCCGGCGGGATCGGCGGTGCGCGGTGGAATAGCGATGTGCGAGCGTCTTATTCCTGCCTAAGCGGCAGGACGCAGAGGAATAAGGATGTGCGAGCGTCTTATGGTGGCGAGATCGGCGGGACGCAGCGAATAGCGAGGCGTCACCATCGCTCGTCACGATGCTCACCTTCTACGCACCGATGATCACGCCTCGGCCGCCGCGGTCTCCGGAGCCGTCTTGCCGTCTTTCCAGATGACTTGCTCGCCGTAATGTTTGCCCCAATTGTACATCATCTTCAAAACGGGGATGAGACTCTCGCCATATTCCGTCAACGTATACTCCACCTTCGGCGGAACCACGGGATATACTTTGCGGAAAACCAGCTGGTCCTCCTCTAATTCGCGCAGCTGATTGGTCAGCATTTTTTGCGTAATGTGGGGGATCAGCTTTTTCAGCTCGCTGAACCGCTTCGTGCCTTCCAGACCAAGATGCCACAAGATGATGAGCTTCCATTTGCCGCCGATCACCGCCAGCGTCAATTCCTTCTCGCAGTTGATCGTCGCCAAGTCGATCCGATCCTTGATCTCCGTCGCCATCGTCATCCCCTCCTCTAGGCAGTATACAACGAGCGATTACAGGATGTAAAAGCCTATACCTACCAACTGGAAACTAAAGAACAGCCCCCGCCGCGAAGGCAAGGACTGTCCGGTCCGTTATTTGAGCGGTTGGCGTCCGCTATTCCAGGTTGGCATGCCTGCCGTACATCCGGCCGCTGTCCTGTCCCTGCTTCTCCATCATTCTGAGAATGACGGCGTCGTAAAAGATCAACAGCGTCTGCTCGAACAGCGAAGCCATCGGCTGAATGGTCGAATAGCTGCCGCTTGCTTGATCCTTGGGCGATCCGGGCAGCCTGACCACCGCGTCTGCCAGGCTTCCGATCGTAGACTCGGGCGCGATCGTGACGGCCACGACGGATGCGCCGAAGCTTTTCGCTTTTTGGGCCATCGGGATCAAGCTTTTCGTTTCCCCCCGAGCCGGTTCCGATGATCAGTACATCGCCTTTGCCGATGCCGGGCGTGATCGTCTCGCCGACCACATAGGCGTTGGCCCCGGTGTGCATCAGACGCATGGCGAAGGCCCGTCCCATCAGGCCCGATCTGCCTGCGCCGGCGACGAATACATGGTTCGATTGCAAAATGAGATCCGCCAGCGTCTCGGCTTCCGCATCGGCGATCTGCTCGGCCGAACGCTGGAGCTCCTTGACGATCTCGGCGACGTATTGGATCGCTTCCATGCGTTTAGGCCAGGCCGACCAATTTCTTCATTTCGGCCGCCGTCGCCTTCTTGTCCGCCTGGCCGGTGATGCCGCCGCCGACAATGACGAGGTCCGGCTGGGCATTGATGACTTCCGGCAGGGTGTCCAGCTTGATGCCGCCGGCGATCGCCGTCTTGGCTTGCTTGACGACGCGTTTGATCGCCGCAAGCTCCTCGAAGGAGTTTTTGCCTTCGGCCTGATGATCGTAACCGGAGTGCACGCAGATGTAATCAACGCCGAGCGCGTCGATCTCTTGCGCTCTGCCTTCGATGTCCTTCACGTTGATCATGTCGACCATGATTTTTTTTGTTTTGCTTGCGGGCTTCCTCGACGGCGCCGCGAATCGTCGAATCGTCCGATACGCCCAGCACGGTGATAATATCAGCGCCCGCTTCGGATGCCTTCATGACCTCGTAGCCGCCGGCATCCATGATTTTCAGATCGGCCAGCACGCGCAGCGACGGAAAAGCCTCCTTGATTTCCTTAACCGCTCGCAGCCCCTCGTTGATGACGACAGGCGTGCCGATCTCCACGATATCGATATGATCCGCCACTTCCGCAACGACTTGCTTCGCTCCGGGGATATCTACAAGATCCAGCGCCAATTGAAGTTCCATGGAATGATCTCTCCTTCGGGTGATTGTGCTTGCTCAGTTCTAGCCCATTGTAGAGTCATCGTTCCATTTGCGTAAGTAGGCACTTTCGCGTGAGGGAGTTACCTGGAGGAAACTGTGGGGCTTCGCTAAAGGGCCGGGGCCCGGCATGACCAGGAAATCGCCGCGGGTCAGGCTGGCATTCGGGCCGAAGCTGCCGTTGCCCATAGTCGCTGAAATGCCGCGACAACTTTAACCGGAATCTGACGCTGCAGATCATCGCCGACCATATCCACGTCAACAGCAGCTATCTGAGCCGCTTGTACAGGCGGGAGACCGGCGAATCCATCGTCGACGCCATGAACAAGCATCGGATCCAGATCGCCAAGAAATTGCTGAAGGCCCCCTCCGGGAAGGTATTGGAAGTCGCGAGTGCCGTCGGCATCGATACGCCCGCTTACTTCACGCATGTGTTTACGAAATACACAGGGGTCAGTCCGAAGAAGTACAAGGCGAATCTCTATCAAGGCGAATCTCTATCAAGGCGCCAACCGGTAGCGCTCGGTCCGCCATCCTTCAACACCTGAGTAAATGCATACTCATTATGTAGAAATGCAAAGCCGGCTTCCGCGCTCCTATCCTATAATAACGAGAGATTCATCAACCAATCCTCTCAAGGACGGTGCTCATATGAATAATCAATCGGTTTTGGCGGAAAAAAAGCAGCAGTACGATCAACTGGGCTACGCGGTCTTTCAGAACGTGCTGGATGCCGAGCTGATGGGGGAAGCCAAAGAACACATCGCCTGGCTCATGAAAAAATATCCCGAGAAGCGGCCGGAGCAGCTGGGCAACGATCTGCTCGCGAACGATCCGTTCTGGATCCGGCTGATCGGCGACGACCGGCTGCTCGATATCGCCGAACAGTTCATCGGACCGAACATCGCCTTGTTCGCTTCCCACTACATCAGCAAGCCGCCCTTCGACGGCAGGCCGGTGCTGTGGCATCAGGACGGCAGCTATTGGCCGCTTGCGCCCATGAACGTCGTCACGCTGTGGCTGGCCGTAGACGATTCGGTACGGGAGAACGGCTGCCTGCGCGTCATTCCCGGCACGCAGACGATGGAGCTGCAGGAAATGAAGCAGAATACGCAGGTCATGAGCGTCTTGGAGTCGGAGGTCGACCCGTCGCTCGTGGAGGAAGACAAGGCGGTCGATCTGATTCTCCGCTCGGGCGACGTGTCCGTGCATCATCCGAACGTGATTCACGGGTCGGAAGCGAATTTGTCTCCGATGCGCCGCTGCGGGTTGACCATCAGATACATCCCGACTTCCACGCGCATCACCGTGGACCCTTGGCCCAGCGCATTCCTGCTCAGAGGCGAAGCGGTGCCCGGCGTTAACAGCTATTTAGAGCGTCCCAAGTTCGATCCGGCGCAGCATATGCGCTTCCGCGGCAGCGAAGCATGGATATAGTCGGCTGACGAAGGCGAAGAGGAAGACGAAGACAGAGACGAGGATGGAGGCGGAATGCGGATGACCCAGCAGCCCGAAAGGCTTACGATGGAACAGTTTATGCCGAAGGACGCCTCCGTCCAGGTGTTTTCCGGATGTCTGCGCGGCACGACCGGGCTGCACTGGCATGAATTTTATGAAATTACGCATATCGTGTCCGGAGAAGGGCGCAACGATTGGAACGGTCGAGCCTATCCGGTGGGGCCCGGCAGCACTTTTTTTGCTCACGCCCGCGGATTTTCATCATCTGAGCCCGCTTGCGGGCGACGGCCTGGAGCTGATCAACGTCATCTTCTCCGAGGACATGCTGGACGACGAGCTGCGGTTTCTGCTGTTCTCGGAGGCGCCCCATCTCGGGCATCGTTATGCGCCGGAAGATGGTGCGGCGGCTGATTTTGCCGCGATGTGGAACGAAGCGAACGACACCCGGCCGGGAAAACGGAAGATGCTCGAGAACTTGCTCGAACGCATATTGCTGAGGCATGCCCGCGCTTGTCGCGGATCGGCTTCGCTCGAACGCACCAAAGACTCGCAAGTGCTGCCGCTATCCATTCGCAGGGCCGTGCTCTATATGGAGCATCACTTCAGGGAGGATCTGGAGCTTGAAGCCGTGGCCAAGCAGGCCGCGCTGGCCCCGAACTATTTCAGCGGGCTGTTTAAAAAAGACGGTCGGCCTCTCGTTCCGGGGCTACTTGCAGCAATTGCGCATTCGCTTCGCGAAATCGCTGCTCCTCGCTTCGGAATCGTCGATTACCGAGATTTGCTACGCATCGGGATTTAATACGCTGGCTCATTTTGAACGGGTGTTCCGGGAAAAGACGGGCATGTCGCCGATCGCGTTTCGCAAACAGGCGGATTCGCGCTGACTGCTTGAACCGGCATATGCCAACCATGAACAACGACGGCGAACGGGGCATCCCCGTTCGCCGTCGTTCGTCGTGACTACTACCCGCCAACTATCGACCGTCGTTCATACTTGGCCGCCTTGTTGCTCGCATTAACCGAATTCGAACGCGTCGATGACGACGTTGTAATCGCTCGCCGATGCGTTTTTCGTCCTGTCGACCTCCACCTTGACGATGTGCGAGCCTGGCGTCAGATCGGCCGCGCTGTAGATGATCTGCTGATATTTCTTGACGGCGCTGTACAAATCGACCGTGCGAACCAGCTTGCCGTCCACATAGATGTTGGCCCGGCCTTGGTTCGAACCGAAATTGCTGATCACGCGCACGGCCGTGCCGGTGAACGTCAGCTGCGCGCCGTTGCCGACGGCGCTGCCGAACGTCTCCGTGCCTGCGTAGTCCGACGCGTCCGCCCACTGCCCCCAGCTGCCGGTGTACGCGACGGATGCGTGGCGGTCGTCCACCTTGGTCGCGAGCGACGTGCCGTACTCGAACCGGTCGATGACGACGTTCGCGTTGGTCGAGGCGGCGTTTTTCGTCCCTTTGACGACGACTTTGACCGTATGCGCGGCGTCCGTCAGCCCCGTTTTCGCAAACAGCACCTGGCGGTACCGCGCGTCCGGCGCGTACAGATCGACGTCGGACGCTTGCAGCGCGCCGTCGACGTAGAAGTCGGCTTTGCCCTGATTGCCGCCGTACTTGCCGATGACCCGAATCTGGCTGCCGGTGAACGCAAACTCCGCATAACCGCCCGCCGTGTAGTTGAACTTCTCGGTCGCGGCGTGGTCGAGCTTGTCGCCGTCCCAATTGTTCCAGGCGCCGCTATAGGCGACGGCAGCGTCCCGATCGTCGACGGATTTGGTCTGCAGCTTCGCCGGCGCGCCCGCGGCGCTCCAGTTCACCGTCACCGTCACGCCGCCGGGATCGTTCCAGTATTTGACCAGCGCCGACTTGCTCTCGTCGTCCCATTCCTGCGAATACAGCGTGCTGCGGCCGCTGCCGTTCACCGCCGTCGCGAGCTGCGGTACGAGGCCGTCCTTGCTTAAGATTCGGAGCGCGCCAAGCGTATTCGAAGCGCCTTTGGCCGTCACGACGGTGCTCGAAGCGTTCTCGCTGATCGCCGGGTTGTTGCCCTGCGCGAACAGCACGCGGGGGGATCGTCGTCACCGTGGCGCCCGAGACGTCCTTCAGCAGCGCCGACTTGCCCGGCGCGACCTTGCGCGTCGTGACGACCTGAAGGTCCGGATCGAGCACGTCGATGTATTTACCCGTCTCCACGGCCGTGCCGCTGATCGAATAAATGCCTTTGTACGGGCCTCTCGTATAGGAAATCGCGTTTTGCGCGCTCACCGACGCGCTTTTGTACACGGAGCCGATATTTTGCATGATGTTAAACATTTTGGAGCTGCCGCCGGCGCTGTTCCCGAAATAATACGGATCGATGCCGAAGTACGCGAACTTCCCGGATCCGTAGCTTTTCTCGAACGCGATCGTCGTCGTCCCCTGCTTATACATCGGCGTGAAGCTGCCGCCCGTGTAGCCGATATAGCCGACGCCGGACGTCGAAGGCAGCGAGCCGATGCCGGCAGCCAGCGCCGATCCGGCTTCCGCCGACAGCGTCGCGTTCGACAGCGTGCCGGCCGTGCGGCCGGTCGCGCCGATTCCGAAAAGACCGAGCAAGTGGTCCTGGGGACTGGCGTAGCTGCTGCCGCCCGAGTTCCACCATTGGTTCGGCGTGTTCTCGTACGGCGTGCGCCCGCCGAAGTAGACCACGATGCCGCCGCCGTTCACATAGTCCCGCAGCTTGATATTGTAGGCGCTGCTTTGCGGCTTCATCAGATCGTAGCTCACGTAGACGACATCGTATTGGCTGAGCGGGTTCGCCGCGGCCGTTATCCCTTCGAGCGGCACGCCGTCGATCAGGAAGCCGCGGTGCAGCAGCGGCATCGCGAGCGAATAAACGCTGTCCTGATTGGCCGTATTGCCCGGACCGCCCGCCTGCCAGTTCGTCGTATCCGAGATCAGGATGCCTGCCTTCAGCGGACGATTGGGCGTCGCGATCGCGCCCGTATAGTTATGCATATCGTTCAAAACCGTAATCTCGTTCGCCATCGCGGTCTTGAAGCTCTCCGGCGCTTCGTTTTCGTCGATGCCCATGATCCGTTCCGGCCAGATCGGGATCTCGTACCGGTACGCGTTCGGCTGCGACAGGGCGGCCGTCAACTGATGGGCGTTCATGTCCGCCAGCCAGTCCCAGGACTTGGCCGAATAGCCGTCGCCCTTCGGGTCGATGATGAGCGCGACGTCTTTGCCCGGATTCGCCCTGCCGAGCTGCGCGAAGTAGCTGTAATCCAGATAACCGTTCTCGAAGGGCAGCGAGACGGACGAGCCTTCGTACAGGACGCCGGCTTCCATCGTATTGGACCACGCTTGCCCGACGATGCCGTCGACGCTCGCGTTCGCCAATCCTTCCTGTCCTGCGTACGGATTTTTCCAGGGGAAGTAGGAGAGCTGGCTGTGCGCGGCGATATACGTTTTGACGGTCGGATAGTGGGTCTTGATATAGCCGAAGACGGCGTCGATCTCCCGCTGCAGCAAGTAGCTCCGCAGCTTCGACGCTTTGAGGAAATTGGCCTCGCTGCCGGCCGGGTTGGCCCACGCCGTGCCGTAATAGGCGAGCCATTCGGCTTTGAACGCGTCCTCGTAGCCCGCGTCGCCGAACAGCTCCGGCTCTTCCAGAATGATCGTCGTCGCGCCCTTGCCGATCGCTTTGACCGCCTGGTCGCGGACGTAATCGTTCCAGCCGGCGGTCGGCGTCACGTAGCTGTGCGTGCCCAGATGCTGCTTCAGATTGCCAGCGGCGTCCTTCTGCACGATATCGTAGTGCGTCGATCCGTCGTAGAAGCCGCCGACATACCGGTTGTCAAAATCGTGGGTGAATGAAAGCATCGCCATCTTTTCGTAGCCGGCGTTGCCGTAGTTTGCGATCGCATTTTCGTAAGGGTCCTTGTTGCTGAACAAATAAGGAGCCGCGGCGTCGACCGGCAGATGCAGATGGGTTCGATAGTCTTGCCCGGTCTGAAAAAAGTGTAGGCGTTCGCCTGCGCGGCGGCGGCGCTCTGCGACAGCGCCGCGACTGCGATCGCGGTTGTCGCCAGCTTGCGAATGGACTTTTTCATTCACGACCACCTCACTCGGTAGGGGTATTCATCGCTTTAACGCGCCAGCGCCGGTCCTGCGGCAAAATGTCCGCGAAGCGACGGCGGACGGTCTCGCCGGGAAAAATCAAAAATCCGTCTTCCAGCGGCCGGACGACCGGGTGGTTGCCGCCGTCTTCAGGCGTCGTGCCGCTAACTCTCACCCATAGCGCGACCGTCTCTCCCGTATTACGGACTGCGACAGTCGTTGCGCCGTCTTCCTCCCTCGTCTCCCATTCGATCGTTGTCGCGGGCAAAGCGAGGAAGGCTTGCAGCGGCGGCTCCTCGTCCCGTTCCTTGACGGCGAAGGCATATTCATTGTCCGCCAGCGCCCGCCCATCCGCGGCGTCGACCGCGTCAAGCGTGACGAATACGGCGACAGCCCGGGGAACTTGAAATTCAACGGTGCCGGCAAACGCCGCAGCAACCACGGTTGCGTTCAGCGCATAAGCGCCGTTCGCAACGATGCCGCCTTTCTCGTCCCTTGCCGTCCATTCCACCGTCAGATCGCCCGCTTCCATGCCATCCGCCGTTACATAGATCAAACCTCTAAACGTATCGCCTGGCCGATAGGAAATGCCGTCATACTGCAGCGAGACGTGCAAATTGCGGTTTGCCTTCGCCACCCAGCTATAAGCCAGCTTCGGGTCGCCGTAGTAGTCGATCGCGCTCGTGCAGGATACGTTCGGATACGGTTCGTTCAGCTGCCATAGCAGGCTTCCGCTGCAGCGAGGCGCCCGCCTGCGGTTCGACTCGACGGCATACCGTATGCCTTCCGCCTGCAGCCACTGCGACGCCATAACCATCCGATCGAATGTACCGAAGGAATCGCCGAACAAATACTGCAGCTGGTCGTCCATATTCCAGTATTCATAGCCGTGCAGCAGCCATTCGACCGACCCGGCATGCCCGGCTTCCATCCGGTCCGCCGGCATGAAGCGTTGTATGCTTTCGATCGAAGCAAAGCCGTCCCCGCCGTATTCGCTGTGCAGCAGCGCATCGCTCCCGTTATACAGCCGGTAGTGCGCGGTCTCCCCGGCATACTTCCACGGTCCGTGCACGTCGTACATCCTGCCTTCGCCCGCGTGGGCCTCTTCCAGAAAAAAAGACGGGCCTGAAGGCGAGGTGGGTAGATAAAGCTTCGTCTCGTCGAGGTCGGAGACGAGATCGCGAAGCAGGCGCAGGTTCGTCTGCCGGTCGGTGAGCGGCACCATCTGGCTGTCCAGATGTCCGCCCTCCGTCAACTCGTTGCCGCCGCACCAGATGGCCATGGACGGGTGATTGCGCTTGGCGCGAATGACGTGCCGCATCGTATGCGAGACGGTATGGAGAAAGGCGGGTCTGACGGACGGCTCGTTGTTGAAGCCCGAGCTGGACTGCATCATCTCCTGCCAGACGAGAATGCCCGCTTCGTCGCATAACCTGTAAAAGAGATCCTTCTCGATCAGACCGCCGCCCCACACGCGAAGCATGTTGACGTTGGCCCGTTTGGACAGCGCGATCAGGTGCCGAACCTGGTCCTCGCGGTCCCTGCCGTACAGTTGATCGGCGGGCACCCAGTTCCATCCCTTGATATAGATCGGCTCTCCGTTCACCGCCACCGTGAACGCCAGCGCATCCGAGGGCGCGCCGGGATTGGCGCGGAACGACAGCGTGCGGAAGCCCACGTTCGCTTCATGATCGTCGGAAAGGCGATATTCGCCCTCCGATTCGGCCGCCTCGAGCCGCAGCTTCAATCGGTACAAAGGCTGCTCTCCATAGCCGTTTGGCCACCACAGCCGCGCATCCGGAACCGAGATGCGCTGCCTGACCGTCTGCAAGCCGGGAACCGCTTGGCCTTCATAGCCGGCCTCCCCGGCGAGCCGGCCGCCAGGTTCGTACAGCTCGGCCGTCAGCCGGAATCGTCCCGACCGTACGCTGTCGATCGCGGCGCTCACCGTCGCTTCGCCGCCTCCGTCCGCCCCGGGAACCGCTTCGACCCTAACGTTGTCGAACCGGCTCCATTCCGAGATTTGCAGGCTAACGCCCTTCCAGAGTCCGATATGCACCAGCCGCGGGCAGAAATCCCATCTGTAGCCGAACCTGCTTTTCAGATGCTCCACCTGCTGCGTGTAGCCAAGCTGGGCCACACCGTCCGGCGACCGCTCCACCACCACGACAAGCGTATTGCGCTCGCCATACCGCAGCGAAGCCGACAGATCGAATTCGCCGGGAACGAACATCCCCGCGTGACTGCCGATTCGCTCGCCGTTAAGCAGCACCTGCGCCGAATGATCGACGCCATCGAGCAGCAGCGCGATCCGTTTGCCTTTCCACGACGCTTCGGCGGTAAAAGAAGTTCTGTACAGCCAGTCCCGCTGGTTCACCCATTCGCAAGCCGGCGCGTTCGCGCCGTAATACGGGTCGGGCAAATAGCCCGCGCGTTGCAAATCCCAATGTACGCTGCCGGGCACTTCGGCCGGCAGCCAAGGGACGATCCCCTTGAGCTGCACGCCCACCTCCATGCTCCGGCCGAACGCCCAGAAGCCGGGGTACGATCCGGTCAACTCCCAATTTTCCGTCAGATCGATGCGCATCGGTCAACGCTCCTTCTGCGGACCAAACCAAAGCTTCAAGGTTACGATTTCCTTGGGCTTCGCCGCGACGCGCAAGCTGTTGTCCTGCTCGACTTCGACCGTGCCGACGGTGTGCTCGTCCAGATTCGTCCGCTCCGCCCTGATCACGGGATCGGCCGGCCGAAGGCTACCGCTCGTCTCGCGATCCGAGCAGTTCCACAGCCGGACGATCCAGGCGCCGGCATCGTCTTCGGCCCGCTTGCAGGCGCTGACGATCAGATCGGCGCCCGTCAGGCCCAGATAAGCGTGCCGGGCAGGCAGGTCGGTCGCCCGTCTGTGCAGCGTCTCGAAAGCGACCGGTCCCGGCTTCCGGTTCACGCTCCGGATGCCCAGCGAGAATTGCTGCTGCTCGGCAAGCAAGTCGCCCCATGAGGCGTCGGCCGGCGCGAAAGGCCGGAACGCATACTCGAATTCCAGTCGTCCCAGCAGTTGGCCGCCGTCGCCGCCGTCGCTCAGCACCTCGTCCCTCGTGCTTCGGTACAGCGTCAGCGCCGCCGTCCGCGTCCGGTCGTCGCGCAGTTGCGCCTCGTAGAGCCCCTTGCTGTAGACGGCGAATCCATGCCCCTCGCCGCGGATGGCCAGCAGCCCGTTCGAAGGCACGATCCCGCTGTCCTTCTCCATATGACGGCTGTAATCCGGAAGCCGGACGCTTCGCTCCACGATATCGAAAGGCGTGCCGGTATAGTAGCGGTCGCTGTCGACGCGCGTCGGGAACAGCAGCTTCAGACGATGGTCGCGCACGCCGTTGTCCACGACCGTGCGGCAGCGGACGACCGGGTCGTTCTTGCGAAGCGTGATATAAGTAGCGACCGCGAGACCGGTCCGCTTGTCCGAACGCCTCGTCCGGTCCGGCGCGATCTCTTCCGGCACCTCCAGCCGCAGCGCGACGCGCAGACACGTTTCCAGCGGCCCGTCATGCACGACGGACACAGACGCGCCGCCGGCCGCCGAGCTGGCCGTCTCGTTGCCGACCGGCGCGATGTACTGCCAGCCGTCCCCGATATCGGCTTGATCCTCGAACGTCAGCAAGCCTTCCGTCTCGTAGCCGGTGTCCAGATCGCGCAGCGCAAGCGTGCCGTTCGCCGCGACTTCCAGACGAAGCCTGCCGTTCTCCCATACGTTCGGCGCGATCTGCTGGCTGCCGATATAACGTACGGGCTCCGCGGCCCGGCGAAATCCGTATTCCCCCTTTGCCCGGCGGCTCGGACGCCTGCATATCGACCGTGTACGTCGTATAGCCGAACGCGGGAATGTCGCCTTTCAGCGCGACCGTGATCCTGTCGACCTGCTCCCCCGTGCGGAATATCGCGGTAGGGACGCCATCTTCTCATGCTCTGCTTCTTCACGCCGACGACCTGGAAAGGCACCTCCTGGCCCTCCGAATCCAGCAACCTAAAGTTCGCGCCGCCGATCTGCGGCGATACGGCGGGCACCGCCGTATTGAGCGGCAGCTCCAGTTCGACTTGGATCACGCCGTCGACGGGGCGCTGGGACGAATTGAACAGCACGACGGCGTGCCGTCCCTCTAACGCTTGCTCCGCGATATGCCCGGACACGTAATTGAACGCTTCGGCCAGCATGCCTTCCCCGAGCGAACGGCTCTGGGCAAAGCGATACAGCATATCCTCGTGAACCTGCGTGATCGAGCAGCCGCAGATCGAGTCGTGCGGATGATTTTCAAGCAAATGCTTCCAGGCCAGGTCGAGGAACGCCTTCGGGTAAGGGCGTCCGTCCCGCGACGCAAACGCGCTCCACGGCTCCGCCCACCCGGTCAGCAGGTTCTCGCCATGCTGATTGTGCTGCTTGAGATGTACGCGGGACGACAGCACGTTCGCCAGCACCATGTTGTTGACGCCGTTGTAGCCGGGCATGCGCTGCTCGCCCTTGAACACTTCAAGCTCGCCGATCCGGGCGCGCAGCGCCGCCACATAAGCTTCGATCGTGCTATGCTCCCACGCCACGCCCGGGGTCCTGTCGTTTAACCGGTCCAGCATCCAGCCCAGATTCGGCTCGATCTCGATATGGTCGCAGCCGTCGAGACTGAGCGCGATGTCCGTCGTCGCGCGTCTGGCTTTGTAGTCGAGCATCGCCTCGGCGCGTTCGACCAGCTCTTGCTCCTCGTACTGGAACGCCCGATCGAGAAACGGCCAGCGCAGGAAGAAGTAAAAATCGCTGTAGGACCGGTCTTCGTCCAGCTTCAGACCAAGCAATCGGCTGCCGTCGGCGCCTTCCCACCACATTTCCGCGGGATCCCCCGTTGCCGTAAAACCCGCGGAACAACACCGCGTTATCGATGCCGAACCCTTGGAAAATTTGCGGCATCTGACTGTTGTGCCCGAAAATATCGTTCACGTAGCCCGACTTCATCGGCTCGAATCCCAGCTTTCTCGATTGCCGGAAGCCGGTCAGCAAGTTGCGCACGAGCGACTCCCCGCTCACGAGAAATTCGTCCGGCATGACATACCAGGGGCCCGCTGCCAGTCTGCCTTCCCGCAAATGCTTCAACAGCTCTTCTTTTCGTTCCGGACGAATTTGCAGGTAATCCTCGATCATGATCGTCTGGCCGTCGAGCATAAAGTGCCGGTAGGCGGCATCCTCCCGCAGACGATCCAGCAATTCGTCCATCATGTAGACGAGCCGCGTCCGGAAGCTTTGGAAGTCCTGGTACCATTCCCTGTCCCAGTGCGTATGAGAGACGACGTACACTTTGCCGAGCTGCTTGCTCTGTTGCTGTAGGGTCATTCTCCGGATTCTCCTATCCTCTTTTTAATACTGGGGCTTCGTTTTATTTTTCTGAAGCTCGTTCACTTCATCGACGATTTTCTGTCCGCCGGCCTTCAGATACTTGTCGATCGCCGTATCCCATTCTTGCCCGGTCACTTTGTCGTTGATGATCGCGCCGTCGATCACCGATTGCAGATAATCGGTATACAGCTGCGCGCCTTGTTCGACTTCAAGCGGAGAGAAGACGGTCGGATTGCGGTATTCCGGATATTGAACGGCGTTGTACGCCTCGAATTTGGCTTTGGCTTCCGCGAACGCCTCCCCGACCCCGGCGCCTTCGTAGGTGGCCTGGATCGTATCCCAATCCAGCGCTTCGGACATCGGCTGCAGGAACTTCAGCGGCTCGATCTGGCCGGTCTTGTAATCCGTTTCCTTCTCGTCGTCTCCCAGCAGCACCTTCTTGCCGTCTACCACGTTGTAGGTTTTGCCTTCTACGCCGTATCTTCTAAAATCGCTGCCTTCCGTCAGCGTCCAGTTGAGCACGCGGAAAAATCCGTCTGGATCGGCCATTTTCGCGTTCACGTACATTCCTCTGTCCCACGCGCCGAACGGACGAATGCCGCCCATCGCGCCGCCCGGACCTTCCAGCGGAGGCAGAACGCCGATCTTCGCTTCCGGATGCGTCTTCTTCAGCGTCGAGTAAATTTCCGGACCGTAGCCCCAGTTGATGCCGAGCACCGCCGCCTGGCCGGAGGTGAACTTTTGCTTCGCGTGATCCCAGTTTTTCGCCATCAGAAATTCCTTGTCCAGCAGTCCCTTGGCTCTGAGGTCCTTCAAGTAAAAATAGTAGTCCTTCATTTCCTTCGTTAAATAGAAAGGAACGATCGTATTCGGGTTCTCTTTGTCCTCGCCGGTCGCCGGTCCCCAGCCGAAATGCGTAAATCCGAAGGAGGTCGACAGCGCGCCGAGTCCCCAGATCGTGTCCTGGGCGGTCAGCGGAATCATTTTGGCGTCGCTTTGCTTGATTTTGGCCAGCGCGGCCTCCAGCTCTTGAACGGTCTTCGGCTCGGCGATGCCGAGGCTCTCGAAGATGTCCTGGCGGTAATACATGAAGATCGGAATGAGCGGATTGGATACGTTGGGAATAAAATAAATATTGCCTTTGTCGTCCGTCAGCGTGTCCCACACCGATTGCGGCACGGCATCCTTGATGGCGGGATATTTCTCGAGGTAATCGTTAATTCTCAAAAAAGGCGCCCTGGTCCTGCATATCTTTGAACTTCTTGTCCGTCGGCCCCAATGCCCAGAACACGTCGGGAATATCGCCGGATGCGATGACGGTCATGATTTTCTGGTCGTATTCGGTTACCGGGATGATCTGCACGTCGATTTTCGCGTTCGCTTTCTCGAACATCTCTTTCTCGTAGGCGCCGCCTTTCGTATAGGTGGCCGCCCCCCATACCGGCCGCACATAGCTGAACTTGGCCGTCTCCTCTTTGCTCCCCGCGGACGCGCTTGCCGCTTGGCTTCCTCCTTGCGTCGAGCCCGATTCGCCCGCCTTTCCGTTTTCCTTGTTCCCCGAGCAAGCCGCCAACATGGCTGTCATCATCGCCAGAACGAGCAGCATGATTCCGCTTTTACGCATGTTGCAAGACACCCCTTCGCCAATTTGTTTTATATGAAAAATCCTTGCGGATCTCTCAACGCGTTCAGCCTTTCACGGATCCGAGCATGATGCCTTTTACGAAATACTTTTGGAGGAACGGATAGACCAGCAGGATCGGTACGATCGAGAAAATGATCGTCGCCGCCTTGATATTTTCCGGCGTCAGCATGATCTTGGTCGCGTCCTGGCCGATCACGGCCGTTACGCCCCGCGTATTGAGGGCGTTCATATCGATGACGATGGAACGAAGCAGCACCTGAAGCGGCCATTTCGTATTATCGTTCAGATAAAACAAGCCGGTAAAAAAAGTCGTTCCAGTGAGCGACGGCGTAAAATAGACCGATCGTGGCGATGGCCGGCTTCGAGAGCGGAATGACCATTTTCCACAAAATGCCCATATCGGAAGCGCCGTCGATCCGCATGGCCTCCTCCAGCTCCTCGGGGATGCTCCAGAAAAAATTGCGCATCAGGATCAGGTTAAATGGAACGACCATGCCCGACACGACGAGCACCCAAATGTTGTTGAGCAGGTGCAGCTCCTTGAGCAGCATGTAGGTCGGGATCAGCCCCGCCCCGAACAGCATCGGGAAGATGCAGATCCATAGCAGGAATTTATTGCCCGGCATGGCCGTCTTGGAGAGCGAGTAAGCCCCCCGTTATCGTAAAAGCCAGATTGCAGAGCGTGCCTACGACCGTGGCAAAGACGGTGACGAAAAACGACTTCAGCAGGATCGAGGTCGAAAAAATATACTCGTATGCCGCGAAGGTAAAGCTGTACGGCATGATCATGAGCGGGTGCTTGAAGATCGCGTCCGCCTCGCTGAACGACATGGCGAACACGTTCAAAATCGGCAGCAAGGTGATCAGCGCCATCGCGCTCAATGCGAGATAGATCAAGGTTTGGACCCACGCCGGATTGCGGTCCAAGCTTCCGGGTCGGTTGATGAGCGCCAATTCGTTCGTATCCGCTTGAACCGGTGGATTTACCAAAGCGACTTCTCTCCTGTCCGTCGAATGATCTGATTGGCCGACACGATCAAGATCGCGGCGATCACGCCTTTAAAGAGTCCCACGGCCGTGGCTAATCCATAGTTCGCTTCCAGCAATCCGACGCGGTAAACGTACGTATCGATGATATCCCCGACACCGTAGACGACCGGGTTGGACAGAATCAGAATCTGCTCGAAGCCGGCATCCAGAATGCTGCCCAGCTGAAGGATCAGCAGCATCGCGATCATCGGCCGGATGCCCGTCAGCGTAATATGCCAGATCTGCCGGAGCTTGCTCGCCCCGTCGATCTTGGCCGCTTCGTACAGATGCGGATCGATGCCGGTCAGCGCGGCCAGGTAGATGATCGCCGCCCATCCGAACTCCTTGAGGATGCCGGTGACGACGACCAGCGGGCGAAATAGATCCGGGTTGGCCGACAGATTGATCGCTTCGATGCCGACCTTGTCGAGCAGCAAGTTAATGATGCCGGAAGGGCCGACGACATTGTAGATAATGCCTCCGAAGATGACCCAGGACAGAAAGTGGGGAAAATACGCGATCGTCTGAATGCTCCGCTTGAACCACATGACGCGCACTTCGTTCAGCAGCAGGGCGAAGAGGATCGGAACGGGAAAACCGAAAATAATTCTGTACGTGCTGATCAGTACCGTATTGCGGATCAGTTCGGGAAACTTGACGGACGAAAACATCGTCTCGAAATTTTTCCACCCGACCCACGGGCTGTCCCCGATGCCCAAAAACGGCTGAAAGTTTTTGAAGGCGATGACGACGCCGTAAAACGGAACATAGCTGAACAAAATAAAATACAGCAGCGTGGGCGTCAGCAGCAAGTAAAAGTAGCGCCATTTCCAAATCGTCCGCAAATGCCTTCCCCCAAACCAGAAATTTGTATCCGCTTTCTTTAAGCCATATGATAATATACATATTGTCTTATGTCAATTGTTGTTTTGTTATATTTATTCCATACCTTTCGTCAAGGTTATATAAGATTTTCCAATTCCGTTGCTTCTCTAATGGCATAATGTTATATTACTTTATAATACCTTTTGACGAGAGGAATATGTCCTTGACCTCCGATAACCAACCGTTATATCTCCAGATCAGAGATATGCTTAAAGAAAAAATTAATCTCGGCGTCTTGAAGCCGGGCGACCAGATCCCGACCGAGTCCGAGCTCGTTCAACAACACGGCGTCAGCCGCATTACGATCAAAAGCGCGCTGAAGATGCTCGTCGAAGACGGACTCATCTATCGAATCGCGGGCAAGGGCACTTTCGTAGCCGATCCCGAATCCTCCGAGCCCCTCCCGATCGATTCGAGCGCCGCCGTTAAAAAAAGTGGGCTTTCTCAGCCCCCTGGCGAACGACGAATTTTCGATGAGACTGCTGATCGGCGTACAGGAAGCGTGCAAGGACCAGAACTTGATCCTGATCGTCCGCTCCGCCATGACGCAGCGCGAAGAGCAGGAAGGCATCCGGTTTTTGCGCGCGGCTGGCGTCGACGGATTGCTGATTTTCCCGGTAGACGGCGAGGCCTACAGCGAGGCCGTATTGAATTTAAAAACGGAAGGCTTCCCGTTCGTCCTCATCGACCGTTATTTGCCGGGCATCAAGACGAATGCCGTCTATTCCGACAATTTTGCCGGCGGGCGTATCGGAACCGAGTTTTTGGTTCAAAAAAGGCCATCGTCAAATCGGGATCATATCGGGCACCAAATCGAAAACGTCCAGCTCCGAGGACCGCTTCTCCGGCTACCTGGACATGGCCAAAAAAGGCGGGATTAAAAATCGAGCCCGCGCACTGGCTGACCCGCATCGACGAAGTCACCTATTTGGACCCGAATATCGGTCGCGACATGATTCGCAAGTGGCTGGCGTCGCAGCCCGAGATTACGGCGATTTTCGCTTTTTCCAACACGATCGCGCTGTATGCGGCCGACGTCGCGATGGAGCTCGGCAAAAAGGTGCCCGAGGAGCTTGCCATTCTTTCCTTCGACGCGCCCCCGATTCGCGACTTCCAAGGGTGCCTGTTCAGCTATATCGAGCAGCAGGAGGATAAAATGGGCGAGGAGGCGATCGGCTTGCTGCTGGCGGCCATCGAGGACCCCGCCATCAACCGGCAAATCGTCATTCCCGTTAAATTGAACGAAGGACGCACGACGTAGGAAGGCCGCGCGACTGCAAGCCCGCCTGTCTGCTTGCCTGCCTTCTAGATTGCGACCTAAAGCGCGACAAAAAAGCCGTTGGCGCTCCAACGGCTTTTTGTCGCGCTTCCTTTTAACTGGGATCAAGCGTAATCTTGTCTACGTTAATATAAGCAACGTTCAGCCAATAAACCCTGAATTCCAATTCATGCCCGGCGACCGAAGAGAACGGCAACGGGAAATCCAGGTACGTGAACGTAGAAATGAATTGCTTTCTTGTAAGGGTCTTCTGCGCGAGCATCGCGCTTGTCGTAGCGTCGTACACTTCGATTCTGGCTACGGAATCGTCGTTAGCCGTATTATTGTCCGTCATCATTCTGAATACCGCATAATGGCTGCCGGCCGCGACATTGTTCCAGTAGGGACCATACACCATATGATCCGCGTTATCCAATGTCCAGCTGGCGGACCAGCCGTTGCCGTCCGCGCGCCCGATCCGGTGAGCGGCCTCTGCGCCCTCAGCCTCGAATACCCTTCCCCCGGACGCTTCCTTGCCAAAGGCTTCGATTTCCGCCAAGCCTACATTCGGCCCGCTGCCTGAAGCCTGGAAGCGCACCCAGTTGACCAGCTTGAACGGAAACGAGACAACCTTGCCCAAGCCTGAATTATCGATTCCCGACACCGCAATCGAGCTGCCGTCGCTGAACGTCAGCGTGCCTCCGTTGGCGGAATCGATCATGTTCGGACGGTCGTACAGCACAACCTTGTTAATGCGTTGGCTGCTCGGCCAATTAAGCTGAATCCACGGGCTCTGTTGCCCATCGGAGGCCCATTCTCCCTTGTACCATTGGTTGATGACGCCATCGGTCGCCATCGTCGCGGCGTTCCCCGGATCGGAGGCCTGGGAAGATACCGTCACGACTGCGCTGCTCGCCGCGTTAACCGCCTGGAACACCTGAATCTCGGACAATCCGACATGGACGCCCGCGCCGCCGCTGGTCTGAAATTTAACCCAGGAGACCGATTTATCCGCGAACGAAACCGCTTTAGCCGCGCCGTCTGCAGGAATGCCGCTAACCGAGATCGAGCTGCCGTCGCTGAAGGTCAATATGCCGCCGTTGGCATTGACCGACGTGTCGGCCCGGTCGTACAAGACCACCTCGTTGATCGTCTGGTTGTTGAGCCAGTTCAATTGCAGCCACGGGTTGACCTCCGCCGACGACCATTCGCCCGTTGCCGCTCCGATGACATTATCAGTCGCTTTGCTGTGCGCTGCCGCAGCGGTATTCAGTTGCGAAGAGGCGGTCAGCATGGCCGCCGGCGCAATATTCGAACCGCGATAGACTTGAAATTCGGACAATCCGACGTTGGCCCCTGCGCCGTCCGTGACCTGGAACTTGACCCAGGTTACCGTTCTTTTGGAAAACTGAATGGCTTTTCCGGTTCCGTCGTTGGGCAGCGCAGGCACGTTCACCGAGCTGCCGTCGCTAAAGATCAGCGTACCTCCGTTGATCCGATCGGTGAGATTGCTGCGGTCGTAAAGCACGACCTTGCCGATCGTTTGGCCGCTGGCCCAGGTTAATTGCGTCCATGGCGTCATTTCGGCGTTCGAGGCCCAATCCTTGATGCCGACGATGCCGTCGTTAAGCAGGGATGCGGTCGTACCGCCGGACGCGGAGGACACGGTGGCGGTGGCGGCCGCGGCAAGATTTGTCGTATTGGAAATCGTGTAAGGCGTCAGCAGCACGCCGACCACCGATTTGGCGGGAGCCGCCAAATGAAGGAGCGCATTGCCCCCGTTCACCGCCAGGGGAACCGTCGTTAACGGCGATCTGGCGTTGTTCGAGGCGCTCGCTTCGAAAATATTGGCTTTGACCGAAGATAGGGTCCCCAAGCCGGTCAGGTTCATATCGATTTCGATTGGAGATGTGCCGTCGTTGACGACCCAGGCCACATGTTCGCCGTTAGAATTGGTAGCAGCCCCCCGCATTCGTCACCGGACTGCTGAACGCGATGTCTCGTATGGTGCCGTTGCCGACGCCCAATCCCAGATCCTTGGACAGCAGCCGAAAAGCGTTAGAACGCGGCGTCTGGAAGCCATTCGCATACACGCCGAAAAAATCGCTGTCCGTCACCTGGTCATTATCGGCGAAAACGTTGGCGCCATTGGCCTGCAGCTTATAGAAATCGGTTAGCCGCTTGCCGGCAAAGCTGACGGCATCGGGATGATCATTATTAAGCGGCGTCCCGATATAACGCCAATCCCAATTCCATTCGGTTATATACACAGGAAAGTTGATCAGCGCGGCATTATAATTTTTCGCTGCGTTTTTCCAATTGGCGACGGCCTCGTTGTTGTTCACGGAATAATAGTGGTGATAGCTCAAGAAATTGAGCAAGCTGCCGGTCGAGCCGCTCGTAATTCTGCTGTCCTGCAGCAACGCCGTCCCCCAACTCGTGAGGTTCGGATCCGATACGACCGGCCCCCCCGATCGGCACGGAAGCGTCTACTGAACGGATGGCCGACGCGGCATGATAATAAATATCTTTATAGGCGGTTAATCTGTCGTTGTAAGGGCCTGCAGGCATGTGCATGAAGTTCGGGTGGTCCGGTTCATTCCAGATTTCCACCATCCCTATCTTACCTTGATAGCGCTGATAGATTTTTTTTGACGACATCCTCGTAAACGACCCAGTTCGTAGGCGGAGACCACCATGTCCCGTCGTGAGAGAGCCACCCCGTATTGTAGCTCATGATCAATAATATTTTGATGCCGCGATTGTAGTAATCAGTGATCCAGGGGTCATACTTGCTCCAGTCCCATGTCGCAGGATCGGACACTCCCGTGCCGCTCTGCATGCTCGCCAAATAGGCGGAAACCGTCGTATTCGGCAAGATTTCTCCTAAATAGGCGTCGCGCCTCGCAAAGTTGCTGCCGGATTGTTTAAAAGCATCGAGCTTCGTCGGCGCGTTCAGCGTATTGATGGCGCTCCCGAACACATCGGGATATCCCGTACCTTTGTTGGACGTAAAGTTTGCCGTGACCGTCGAAGCCGCATAAGCGTAATCGGCTCGAAGGCCCGGCAGGGGGGAGCAGGCTGCACAGCACGGCAACGATCGCCAATAAGCACTGGGTTGAACGCCTTGCTTTCATGAATGCCATTAATCGTTCCTCCTCTTCATTCGTTGGATTGCGCCAGAAAAAGTAAGCGCTTCCCAAAAGCATAAAACTTTTCCTCTCCTTTCAAATAGTAAAATTTCAATGTCGCGCTATTAAATTTTCTACTTTTTTTGATGATAGCCTGTCCATGCGCAGGCGGGTTCCAGATTTCACGAAACGAAAAGCCCCCTTGCCGCACGAGCACGCTCGGCAGGGGGCGTTTTTACTTCGTTATTGTTGAAGTGCGACCCATAACTCGGACAGAATTTGCGCGCCTTCCGCTCTCGTCAGCCTTTCCTTCGGCGCAAAGCGATTGTTGCCGCGTCCGTCAAGCAAGCCCAGTTCTCGCGCTTGACTAACCGCCGCTTGCGCCCACGAGTGGATTTGATCCAGATCGTTAAATGGAGCGGTACTAGCGCCCGCACCCGCATGACCCTTTTTGTATGCATAAGCCCGGATCGCCAGCACTGCCATTTCCTCGCGCGTGATCGTATCGCTTGGCGCGAACAAATCCTCGCTTCTTCCAAGCACAATGCCGGCCTCATATACGGCGGCGACGCTGTCCGCATACCACTTCGTTGAATCGACATCTTTGAACGTCGCCTGGTTTACGGCTTTTAGATCCAATGCCCGCGCAATCATGGCCGAGAATTCCGCTCTCGTGACGATGCCCTGCGGTTCAAACCGCGTATCGGATACGCCCTCGATCACATGCTTCGCGGCCATCAGCTTAATGACTTCGCCGGCCCAGAAGCTTGAAGGGACATCCGAGAAGGTTTTGTCATATTCCAGCACGGCATAGGCGGCCGGATGATCGATTTTAACGGTCATCGCGCCATCGGTCAGGTCTCCGCCCGCATACTTCGCGGTTCCGTCCGCCGCAATCTCGTACACGCCCGACAAGCGGGCATTCGCATCCGGATTAACCTTCAACGTGAGCGTTAACGGATCCGCAAAAGCGGCAACCGGCAGGACCGAGCCGTCGGCGGCAACGACATCCAGCTTGAAATCAATGACGTCGCCGGCAGCCGTCACTTGAAGCGAGCTCCTATTCAAGCCTTGAAGAACAGTCGCCACCGTCTCGTTTGGAACAAGCGCCGCCGAGAAACGGATTTGCGCGCCGGCGGCTTGCGCACCGGTTGCGGCGCTTTGGATTTTCTGCAGCTGCTCCCTGGAGAACGAGACCGTCATATGGTGCTGCTCGATTTGCAGACGATTCGAACCGATCAGGTCGGCTATATCGGTTGGAAGCCATACGGACTCTTTGTTTTCCAACACTTTAATGCGTACAATGCCGTCTTGCGCATTTTTAAGATCCGCAGCCGTAACCGTTTGTCGGCTGCCGCTATCGATCGGCGAGGTCGATGTCGGCGGCGTGACATCGACGGGCGTCTCCGGAGCAGGCTTGCCGACCAGCTTCATATCGGCCCAATTCGCCTGATCGTCGCCATTGCCCATCCACATGAGCTGTCCCCATACGTTGCCGCTCAGCTTGCGGGTCGAGAGCACGCTCATCCCTGCAACCTCGTCATTGCCCGGAACAAAGGACGTCGATCGCAAAGCGCTCCAGGGGATCGCCATCTCAAGCACGTACGCGTGCGCCGCCGTATCCACCTTCGACTGAATGACCGCATCGGTTAATGGATATTCTTGAACGCCCCCGTCATCCCCCTGCCTCATATAAGCATGCGGCTGCGAATCCGGACCGCCGGCCGTAAATAGAACCGCGTAATCGCCTGACCGGTAAGCCGCTCCCGACTTGTCGTGGTCGGTGTCGAGGAAGAGCATCGACGCAGTCGAGCTGAACATATTGGCGCCCGTTTCCGTAAACAAAAACTCGCTGTCTTGCCGCTGTTCAAGCACGTACAGATTCGTGTCGTCCCATTTCAGCCGGTATCTGGCATCGATATGGCCTGTATCTCCCCACAATGCGCCGTAGCGCAGCAGATCCGGATCGCGCTCATTAATGACGATGTCCTGCGCGTCGCTCCACTCGCCCTCATCGACGATACCGTCTACGGAGATCGGCGCGGCCGCCCAATGACCGGCATAGACCGGCTTGACGAAGTTAATCTTGACCGGCAGCATATAGTCGCTTCCGATCCCGCCTGCCGACAAGCGAATCGGCTGCTGCGGCGAAGCCGTCGCAATATCCGCATTCGGCGTGATCAGCACGCGAATCGTTCGCGTCTGATGCGGCTGGATCTCGATGTGATCGTCGGGGAAAGCGATCGCCAGCTCCGGTTCGCTGTCGCCGGACAGCGTCAGCTTGTGGAGCATGCCGCCCCAGCCTTGTCCATAGCGATCGCCGATCTTGACATAGACCGCTTCCGCAACGCTTGCGTAGCTGCCGACCGGATAGCTGCGCTCCCTGATGTTCGCGCTGCCTTCTACCGAACTATCGGCTTCGTAGTCGACGACGTTCCAATTCGTTCCGTCGGCGGACAAGGACATTTCAAAGCGGTTGGACAGGGTCAGCTTTAATACAGGGTTGCCCAGGTCCTGCGGTACGGGAATCCGGTAAACGAAATCGTTGGACCCGTCCGCATAACGACCGCCTCCGGAGATCGCCGAGCCTTCATTTTCGATCAGATAATCCCCTTCCGATGACGACTCCGGAACGAAGGACAACGCGTCCTTGAGCGTAGGAAGCACGGACATCGCCGCTTGATGCGCGACCGTATCGCGATTCGTCACGGCCAGCTCCAACGCTTTGGTCTCTCCCGGCTGAATATTCAAGACGTCGTTCGCGCGGACGGCAAACGGCGGAATACGCTCTTCGTAGCTAAGCGTAAAGCTGTACATCACGGGTCCGAACCCTCTCGAAGGATCCGCATTGGTCATTTTCACGTAAACTTCGCCGTCGGCATTCGCATATTGCGCCAAATTGCCGATTTTTCGTATCCCTTTGTTAGCGCCCCCCGACGACCGGCTCTCCGTTCGCATCGAGATCTGCCCGAAAAAGCTCGGTCCAGGATGAATCGTCGCCGGAGACACTGATGACGTAGTTGTTGGCGATCTCCAGCAGCAAGCTCGCTTGCGGGTATTGACGGGTATCGAATTTGTAAACGAGCTCCTGATCGAGATCCGTATATCGAAAATCGGGATGCTGTCCGCCGTTATAACGGACCTTGTAGTCGGCGTCCCGATCCTTTTGGTTCGTCTCCACGCGCTTTTCCGCCAAGTCGGCCGGCGCCGAATCGGGAACCGGCGTCGTCGACCACCGCACGTGGATCTTCACGCCCTGCTTCAGGTGATCGTGCCGGATCAGCAGCGTCCTGGAGCCGTTCTCCCATTCCGTCGATACGGTGACGGGTTCGTTCGCGGCATTCGTTGCCGTCACCGTCTCCGGGTACAGTCCCGCAGGCGCGCCCAGTCTGGCGCTTGCGCGTGAATTCGGCGTACCGGCCAGTGTATAGGCGGTGTCGACAGCGTCTTCCACAACGTCCGTCAGGTTGCCGCTTGCGAACAACACCTCGGGCTTGGACGTATCTCTGTCATTGATGTCATACAGCATCGCAGTCGTGCGGGGCTGCATCTCCGTCATCCCTGTCACGACCTGCAGCCGGTCGTCGAACAGATCGATGTAGGACCCTTGCAGCTGCAATTGCTCCGGCTGGTCCATCACTTGAATCGTCGTGTACGGCCCGCGGACGGACTTGAGCAGATTCGCTTCGGCGTAAGTCCCCCCCCGCCTGCTCTACCGCGTATTTCGCAATATCGCGGATAAGCTGGGAAGCCGCCGGGCGCGAAGCGAAGTAGTCGGGCGCTACGCCCACGACGATGACCTTGCCCTGCTCGACCGCTTGCTCATAGGCAACGGACCGTCCGCTCGCCGCGTACAGCGAAGTCGCGCCGGCACCCGGCTCGGCAGAAGTCACCGCAAAACGCTTGGGAACCGCGATCGAGGAGCGTCCGCCGAATACGCCGGTCCCGCCCGAAGCTTGGAGCTCGACGTCGTTCGTGCCTGCCGAGGTTTGCTCGTTCGATACGTTTAGCCCCAGCTTGTTCCACAGATCTTGCTTTGGCGAAGACAGGTTGTTTTCCGCCCACCATTCGTTCAGTTGGTCCGTGCTGCCCGAGCCTCCGGCGTATACCAGCACGCCGCCTGCCTTCACCCAGTCGCGCAAGGCGTCGTTTACTTTGGAGCCCGTCCCCTCTCCCGCGCCGGCATTGCCGTCTATCGCTTTCCATTGGTCATAGCTGACGAACAGCACCTTCGTATTCGCCAAGACATTCGGCTTCGTTAACGTTTCCGCCGGAATCACCTGCAGCGGAATGCCTTTGGCGACCAAGGGAACCATCGGGCCGTAGAAGGACGTGACCGCGCCTGCGGTCGACATCTGCGAGATCGTATCCGAATACAAAATGCCGATCCCCTGCGTGCCGGCCTCGATCGTTGCGGACTTGTCGTACATATCCTGCAGCGCCCGGTATACATTGGTCTGAATCGTCTTGTATGTACCGGGCGCTTGCGCGAATCCCCGCTCCGACCACGGGACGACTTCAAACTGCTTGAATTGCGGCTGCATCAGCTGCGCGGCGATCGTCGTTTTATAAAACTGCTCGTACTCCGTCCAGCTATATCCCGGCGTATCGGCCTTCGGATCGGCCAAAGCGTACAGCTGCTTGCCGTCGCCGTCCAATTTTAAGTGGGCAAAAGAAGAATAATCGATGTAAGCGGATTCAAAAACCCGCCGTTCGCTCGTTCCGTTGGCGGGTACCGGCACCAGCGCGGTATCGCTCCATACCTGCGCGATATAGCCGTCGATCGTCGGGATGTTGTAATAATCGTAGTTGGAGGTGGTGATCCCGTACATCAGGTAGCTGATCGCCGTATGCGAGGCGACCAACACTTTGACGTCCGGATCGTACGCTTTGATTCGCTCGGAGACGTCTTTGAGCGCGCGGTAGCACAAATACACTTTCAGCTTTTGCGATTTGAACTCCGCTTCCTTGGAGGAGGCGGGATCGACCCAATTTTCCCCGTAATAAGCCAGCCACTCTCGTTTAAACGCATCGGAGTATCCGGATTTGATAAAGACGTCAGGCTCTTCGAAAACGATGCGCCTTGCCCCCGCGTCGACGCTGGCCTTGGCCATCGAATAGATGAAATCGTTCCAATTTTCGGTCGGCACCATATAAGGGACGTCGACGCTCGTCGAGTGGGTGATCGGGTTGCCGCTCTTATCCTTCTGGATTTCATCCTCGTGTTCTGCGCCGTCGTACAGTCCCCGCTTGTAATAATTCATGTCCCGGTTTAAAGCCATCATCACGTCCACTTGATAGCCCCGATTCGCCCATGCCGACACCCGCGATTCGATCGAGGCAGGGTCGACGACGTAAACCATGACGGAATCCGCCAAGACATGGGCGCTTTCATCGGCCCCTGCCGCCGCCGTCTGGAATGTCGTACGAACGGGCGGTTGGACATTTACGGGGTCTGCTGCCGCATACGCAGGCATAGCGCCCGCCATTGTTAGCGCTGCCAAAATACTCAACATCTTCTTTCTCATTACACACCTCCGAAAGAATAAATTCGATTTATTTCATATTGTTCTATTACAAAATATATCTTTTAAATTTGTATTATGTCAATATAAAATAATATCAATAAATACACTTGCGGCCTTTGTTTGCGCAATGGCGCGCAGCGGACGGACTCAGGAGCCCTTATTTTTGTTCCGATCGCGCTTTTCGGCCCGCTCGCGGACCCAGGAGCCTCTGATATGAACGAAACTGTCAAGCGTCTCTGTTTGCACCCGTGTTTTTGACAATAGCGAATAGAAGCCTGTCAAGCGATTTTCTTTACAGGCGGTCGCATCATTTCCCATACTTTTCTGGATCTCCGGCATGGAAATGCCCGGAGGTGCCCCTACGGCGAGTAACGGGGTGCAGGGGGCGTCGCTCCCTGCGTTTCCCCTTTAGGGGACGGAAGGGGCCAATTCTTCTTTAGCTCAGAGGCAAAAGCAATTCGCTGGTCGGCAATCTGATATTCGTGGATTCACACATGTTATTCATACGTCTGGAGAGAGCTTACCCGCTAACTATTGACGAGCATAAGCATTCGCTTGCTCAAGCGGCTCACGCGGTTTTCTCTCCACCTTGCCTGATTTTGCCTCTGAGGTAAAAAAAGAATCGCTTCCCCTCAATCGCCTCCTTTGTTCGGACCCGTTGTTTACACCGCTGCTTGCAAACGAAGCTTCTCGATCTCCTTAGCAATCGCCCATACAAACCCCGCCAGTTCTCTGGCAATCGCGACCGCGATGCAACCCTTGTGCTTTCCTCTTCGCGCCAGACTCCAATACTTCTTGTGTAATCGATGCTGCGCGCTCCAGGCAATCGACTGAACCTCCGGTGGCAGCCCCTCGATACGGTCGCGCATTCTTCTGCGAATCGCGGGCGCGTGTCGGTAACTTTTCGCGGCTTCCACCAGTACCCGACGCAGATGCGCATTCCCGGCTTTCGTAATACGGCCTTGCCAGCGGCTGCCTCCCGAGGAGTATTCGCTGCTGACCAGTCCGCAGTAACTCATAAACGAAGAGGCGGAGTGAAAGCGGTCGCTGCTCATCATCTCGGATGAAAGCGTAACGGCTGTGACGGCT
This sequence comes from Cohnella rhizosphaerae, assembly GCF_029525575.1. Taxonomy (GTDB): domain Bacteria; phylum Bacillota; class Bacilli; order Paenibacillales; family Paenibacillaceae; genus Cohnella; species Cohnella rhizosphaerae. The sequence goes on along the minus strand of NZ_JAPDIA010000003.1, from coordinate 2,026,699 downwards.
GCTACGCCTCGCAAGGCTTGCAGCGCTTGAACGACCGGCGCCTGCTCGCTTAAAGCGGCTTGTTCTTCAATTTGCTTTTCGTATCGTTTGATTCGCTCCTTCGTTTCCCAAATCGATTGGCGGTACTCCTGAAAGGTCATTTGTTTGCAGCTGTCCTCGGGAAAACGCAGCGTATCCAGCCATTCCTCGTACGCGAAAGTTCCGGGTTTGGCGCCTTTGGCGTCCTGAAGCTGGTGGCGAAGCAGAAACTTGCCCAGTCGTTGCTTAAAACGATTCAAATCCTCGACCGCATCCTCGCGTGCGCGAACGAGATCCCGCAAGCTTTCGTCTGCTGGCGTGGGCACGTATACCGGCGTCAGTTCTCCTGCGCGATACAGCTGTGCGAGTCGAATGGCATCCCGTTTGTCTGTTTTGACCCGGTCGCCGGCACGCTTGGGAATGAGCGAGGGCGCGACCACGCTGCAAGCGATGCCTGCCGTCAATAGCCAACGATAGAGCACATAGCCGGTGGGACCTGCCTCGTAACAGACCCTTAAAGTCACCTCCTCTTTCTCACCCGGACGACGCAGCCTTTGCAGGAGTTTCAATACCGCTTCCTTGCTATGCTCGATGACGCCAAAGTACCGTGCTTCTCCTCGTCCCTCATCCGCGAAGGCAACCGCGATTTTGGATTTGGATACGTCTAAACCTACGTACTTGATGGCCATACTCATACTAAACCGACTCCTTTTGCTTTGAGCTCTGTATTTGGTAAATGGGTGTTTCTGTAAACGCCATTTTTCCCAAATGTAACCTCCGAGATAAGCAAACAGGATGTCGGTTTCGTTCATGATAACTATTGCGGGGTTGGAAACTTTTTTTAGCCTGGATCTGGGTGAATAACGACTCTCCAGTCCGAAATGATCGCAATTGCTCCGTTTTGTACGAAATAGCGTCATCTGAGTCCGGTATCTTCGCTCGGCTTGCCTCCGGTTACTCCCACAGTTCTCATTTTCATCGCACGCTTACCTTGCCGCCTTATCCGGGCAGAAGAGGCGCTTTACAGCGTTACCTGTCGGGACGTCGGCTTATACCGAGCCAAGAGGCGCTGAAGGGCGTTACCTGTCAATTTATACTTTCGATATTTAAAAAAAGCCCCTCCAGCTTCTGGCGGGGCCGACCGAACGTTAACAAATATAGGCGAACGCACATATATTGAGGTCGTCTTCAATTTGCACGGAGGGGGGTTATGCAATGAAAAGCCAAAATACGAAAGGGTATCGACGAATCCCTTTAAAAAAAGCTCCCCCATTTAAGCGTTGCCGAACGCTATCCCAAAGTCGTCGGTCAAGTTAAACCGCCCGCATCGACGCCAATCCATGCGAACAACGAGAGCCATGCATCGGACGCAATGGAAAAATGCATCGACCGCGCCTTTCGGATTCCGATTTTTTTTAAGCATGACGAGCACGCTGAACAGCCAGCAGGAGCGATTTTTGAATCGTCTTATCGCAGAGATCGAGGACGCGCTGCTGTTCCCGCGAACGTTGCCCGAGAGCGAACAATATCCCGAAACGGTGCTCACCAACATTCGACGTTTGGTCATATCCAGCTACGGGCTGCTGGCGATCGATTTCCGAAGATTTTTCGTTCAGATCCTGAAAACCAACGCAGGGCAGCCGCCTGTTGCGACGCCCTTCTGGGAAGGCTCCGTTTTTTTTGCAGATCGAACCTTCGATGGCGTTTCAATTCGGCCTCCCCATCCTGCTCGTTCGGGAAAAGGGGACCGATACCAGCAACGGCATATGGCAGGGAGGCGTCTCGCCGCTTAACATTTTTGTCGAGTGGGACTCCGACAATCAGTCGATCGAACAGTTTTTCAGCAGCGTCCAATGGAGAGAGGTTCTTGCGAATTGGGCGGCGGAGGTCAGAGCGAATTATTATATTCGAACAGAGCCGTCGTTCGGCATTCCGACGTGACGGCCTCGTCCGCAGGTCAAGCCGTATACCCGATCGGAATGACGCGACGCTTGACGACTTTGCCGTTGCGTACGGTGAATTCGACGATGTGGAAGATCGGCGTTCTTGTTCCTTTCAGAAATCCCTTTTTTAACGAGCGGCGCGCCCGCTCCGCCGGATATGACGTAGCGGGTTCCCTGATAGGTCAACGAATCAAAAGCGTGTACATGGCCGAGCAGCACATGGCCGACCTTGCCGCGGATCGTATTCAGAAACCGAGTCAATTGCCCCTTCTGATTGCCGAAGGTCGACTCGGGGTCCTGAAAATAGTTCGGGTTGGCCCACTTTCCGATCCTTGGCGGAACGTGCATCAGCACAAGCGTGTTTTTCGCCGCCGTTTTCAGCTTCCTCTTCAGGAAGTTTAATTCCGTCGGCGGAAAGCCGTAGATCGGCTCTTTATTTTGATCCAGACCCAATTGCCGGATATTGTTGAGACCGATAATCTTCGTTCGGATGCGAGGCAGGTTCAGACTAAATCGCGTAGGTGCGATAAAGGTGCGGAAATTTCGAAGCGGTCCGTTGATGCCGGTCCGGTCATGGTTGCCCGGCGTAATGAAAAACGGAATGTCCGGCACGCCCTTGTTCGGATCCCGAATGAGTTGAAGAAGGCTTTTGACCGGAAGTTTGTCGGTGTAGATCCCTCCCGTTTTAAATTCCTTGGCCGTCCCCGTAAATACCGAATCCCCGCTATGCAATATGAATAGCGGCTTTCTTTTCAAGGCACGGACGGCCGACAGCGCCAGTCCAAAGATGGTATTGCTCGCTTGACCGTCTCCCGCCCAGCCGTCGCCCATAAAAACGAACGTATAATCATTCGGATTTTTCAGCTTGCGCACCTGGCTTCGAAGACGCCGCGCAGAGGTTTCGAACAACGATGCCGCATTCGCCGCCGACCCGGATTTCACACGCAACAGGATCACATTCCCTTCCGTTTGTCTGTGCCCATCGTATGAATCGGAGATAGGCGTCGCGACGGCGTCTGCCTAAGGCAAAAAGCGAAACATCCTCATATCATGAAATATTGACGAAATGAGGAGTGGTGCATGTGGCTGTCATCAAGGCCGGGGATTGCGTCGGCATTCTCTACTTCACGACGATGGGAGCGCCGGCTACCGTTCACGACGGCGTTCTCGTTACCCCCAGCAGTCTGGATCCGAAAACTTACAGCGGGCCGGTTACGATCCTGCATTACAACATCAACAGGAAAACAGGGCATCTTTTTCGCCAACTGATCACGGCCACGCCTATTGAAATTCGCAAGACGCCTTTTATGAAAAGCGATCAGAACGGACGCTGCAACGGTCCGGTCGCCTCTCCGGCGATCCCGGCCGGATCCTGCGTAGCCGTCAAATTCAAAGTGCCGAAATCTCCCGCATTCCCTGCGGGCCGGGAAGTGAAAAACGGCAGGTTGCTCTGTCCGATCAAAAACGGAAACGCGCCCCCCAAACGAAGTGTGGATCTACCATTGGTTAGTTAAAAATCCGAACAGCGATTCGCCCAGCTTAAAATTGGAGCTGAAAAAATACACCGGGGTTACCTATGTGGAAAAGGCGAGGGTATATCCGCTGCCGTCCGCAAAGCGGGCGGCCCGATCGGCGAAGGGAAGAAAAGGCGTTTGATCGCCGCGCCGCGCCGCACTGCACCGTACTGCAATTGTCCAAAGAAAAAAAGTAATAGACTACAGTTGTTTATTTGACGCGGGTTTTCGAGCTGGAAAATCGTTAGTCTTAGACTGCCTATCGTTTCCGATCGCCGTCGTTTACAAGCTTGACCTTCATCAGATTGTCCCCCCTGGTTGTACAGGCCACGGGCTTCCCCCGATCTTCTCGCCCCTATCGTGCTTGACCGCCCGGCCCGCATCATCCAGCTCGACCGAATCGTTCACGGCAAGTTCGGCAAGCGGAGCCGTGGGGATCATGACGATTCCGCGATCCTGCACGATCCCGTATTCACCGGCCGGTATGTCGTCAAGCGCCGTACCGCACAGCGGATCGCCGTAAGTCCAAGGCTTCACGTCATGCCCGTCCATGGATACCAGACTTCCTCGGCCAATATCCATCGTACCTGTATTGCACGCGAAACGATGGATCGACGGATCGCTTATGGACCATTTTCCCTCGCACAGCTCGTTGAATGCAGTGGGGAGCGACGTGAACCCCAAGTCCAAAGTCGTGACGGCTTCAACAAAATCGATCGAATTGCCCCGCATTTCGAAGGAGAAGCTGGATTGTACGTACGGCCGCAGTCGCTTCGGAGCGATCCCTTTTAAATAGAGATAGCGGAGAAACTCCGCCCGACAGCCCTCGACGACTACGGTATCTTGGCCGTAGGTAATCAGATCGCCGATGACAATGAAGGGACTGATGCAATTGTAAAGCTCGATCCGGCAGCCTTCTCCTGCGTAGGCTTCGAAGTCGTTGCGCAACCAGAGCATGCCGTTGGAATGTACGCCTCTGGCAACGACCCGCTGTCCTTTCCGCAGCCCGCATGCGAGACAGTTCCGGTAATTCCCCATGTCGGGCGTGTTCTCATTGATCAAGGTGCAGTCGATCAGTTCGATCGTACCCAGAAGGAAATCGTCGTCGATGTGAATGGGAGCCTTCGCGTTATAGCTAACGATCGTCATATTCCGTAACCCCGTATATTCAATCCTTTGGCGATAGTAAAGGGTGTCAAACACGTTTTTACCGTCGCTGTAGACGTCGTCCCGCTTGACGATTCGCGTCCCGCCACGGGATTGGCCAACAAGCTCTACGTAATTTTTTAAGCCTAAGCAGAGATTGCCGTCGTTCGATACATCGTACACGCCGTTCAAAATCCGTAGCACATAACGCTTTCGGAAGGAATTGTCCGTTATGTCGTCGAGTGCGGTCTTCAAATCCGTATAATCGCAATCCACGCCGACGGTACCGCCTGCTTTCACAATCTTCTCCACAAGCTCGTAAGGGTCGCTCATCGATTGGGTCTCCCTTTTGTCGTCATTGTCGGCCTTGCAGACCGCCATCGCCCTGACAACCGAATCACGGAGGAAGGGCGACGGTAGCTTAACCAACGGGCGTCATTCTCCAGTCTAATACTTTATTTTCTCAGTCTACAACTTTATTTTCTTAGTCTAATACTTTATTTTCTTCTGACAGCAATCGCAAAGAGACGCGCGGGAATCCCGGCGTCTCTTCATCCTGCTTGCTTTTCCATTTGATTCTCGGCGCGGAGGCGATCGTCCTAATCGCCGTCGGTTCCCGGCAGCCGAACCAGCTTGCCCGCGCCCGGTTCCAGCCGGATCGTCAGCGCAGGCGCCCGCTCGTAGACGATGACGGCTTCGGCCGGCTCGTCGTGACTGCGGTTGACCACGAACAGCGCGTCGGGCGCTCCGTCCGCGGAGAAGCAGCCCGCGACGACCGGGTCTCCGTGCAGGGCGGTCGCCGGACCGTAGGACGGCAAAACGCGTTCGACGCCTTCCGGTATGTCCCCGCTTACGAGAATGCCCTCCGGCTGCAAGGACTGCAGCACCGGACCGACGACAGCCAGCTCGCCGTTGATCCGCTTGACCCTGTCGTACTGCTCGGTTCTGGAGCCGTCCTTGCGGATGAGCGCTTCCCCGAAGGTCTCGTTGTTCCAATCCTCCGGCGACCAGTAGGTAAAGTACTGGATCCCCACCGCACCGAAAGCCAGGCTCAAATTGACCTGCCAACGTAGCTCCGCTTCATTCGGCTCCCTGTACTTGCCGTTGAACGACAGCGTCTGAATGAACAGCCAGAACGACACGCCGTGCCTGCGGCAAGCTTCGCTGATCTGCCACAGGTTCGCAAAATAGTCCGGCTTGTTCTTGTTCATGAGCAAAGGATAATGGTCGTACGACAGCACCTTCGGCTTAAACGCAAGAAGAAATTGCTCCAGATAGTCCGCGTAAGTATCGGTCCCCCCACATCGGAGGCTTCGCGTAGGTCGGCAGCAAATTGACGTAAGCCAGGCCGCCTGGCACATGCGCGTAATAGCTGTCGGCGAGCGCGGCCAGCCGTTCGAATTCCTCGGCCCCCGGTTCGTCGAAGAACAAATGCCCCATATAAGCGGGATGCGCTGCGTAAGGGGCGACCAGCGGACCCATTTCCGACAACTCGGACAAGGCCAGGTTTTTCACGCGGGGATCGCTGACCAGATACTTGAGACCGTTCGCCTCGGCGCAATCGAGCGCCTTGAAGACCGTCTCCTCGCCATCCTCGATCTCCCTGAATCCGATGACAAAAGTAAATCCGCCGTCGCGAATCTCCTTGTATCGCTCGATAGAAATCTCGGACGCCGGAGGCGGCACCCACATCCCGATCGGAAAAGATCGTTCGCCGACAAAAGAAGTCTTGCTCATGTCCCGTTCCCCCCTGCCTACATATAGTGGATCTGCGTCCGGTACCGGGCAAGCAACGCCTGGTTGTAGGCGTCCCCGCCGTCCCGGTTGCCGGACATGAACACCGGCGGCGTCATGCCGCGCGCGACCAGCAGCCGCAGCGTTTCCGAGACGACCGCGTGCATGATCGTAATGCCGGTCACCGTAGAGATGGCGCCCGTCTTGACCGGCAGTCCCGCGATATCCAGTACCGCGTCTCCTTCCGGACACATCAAATCCAGGATCATATCCGCGATCTCGAACAGGCGGCGTCCGCTGGCGTGCCGGCTGGTTACGGCCTCGGAGTATGCCACCGAGGTCAGCGCGACGACGGTAATGCCTTGGTCCCGCGCCCACAAGGCCATCTCCACGGGAACGTCGTTGCGTCCCGATACCGACGCGACGATCAGCACGTCCCCCCGCTTCGATCGGCGAGCCGGACAACACCGCTTCGGCAATCCCCCGATATCCGTTCGTACCGGCTCGTCAGCGTCACTGGACGAACGTCGAGCGTCATGCCCGGCAGCAGAATCGGATTCATGAGCAGGAACCCGCCGGCCCGGTAATACACCTCCTGGGCGAAGATGCTGGAATGGCTGCAGCCCGTGATGTAAATCGATCGCCCTTCCGCCACCTTGTCCGCCAGCAGCGCCGCGACGGCGTCCATCGCATCGCGCTGCTCGTTTTGAATGCGCCGCACCGCATCGGTCACGCTCTGGCAATATGCCGCGATCGGGTCCATCTTAATGTCCCGTCTCTTGGTAACGCCGCATCTGCGCGTCGTTGAACTTGTCGCTGCCGGGGTTGTTGATCGACTTGAGCACGGTGGGCTGAATCCCGCGCTCCAGCAGAAGTTGAACCGTCCTGGCTTCGATCGCCCACATGATGACGGACGATGCGATGCCCGAAGCGGGGCAGATCGGCGCATCCATGCCCGGCGCCTCGATCATCGCATCCAGCGCCGGCGCGCAGTTGTCGATCGCGAGATCGGCCAGCTCGAACAGCCTCTTGCCGCTGGAGTGGTCGCTCTCCAGCAGCCGCGAGTACGTCAGGCTCGTCAGCGCGATGACCGTGACGCCCAGCTGCCCGGCTTCGATCGCGAGGTCGACGGGAAATACGGTTTTCCCGGACACGCTTCCTATAATAAGGACATCGCCGGGATGGACGTTGCTCGACTTCAGCGCATACTTCATGAGGCCTTCGAGGCTGCGGTCCTTCTCTCCGTCCTGGGGACGCTTGCGGACGTCGTTGTTCAATTCGAACTTCAAGGCGAGCCGCTTGAAGCTGTACAGCCCTCCCGCTCTATCGATCAATTCGCTGTCCAGCATGTGGCCGGTGTCGAACACGTGAACGCCCTTGCCGTGCGCGATCGCATCGGCGACGAGGGCCGAGGCTTGCTCGATGGCCTCGCTTTGCGTTTCCTCCACCTGTCGAATCAACGCGTTAATCTTCTGAAAGTAAACTTGCTTGAGATCGAACGGTTGTACAAGGATCGCCATACGCCTCCCTGAAATCGAATAGCACTCCGGTATATCTAAAACCCTTCGTTTTCTTTCATTTATTTTCGATTTTATTATATTTATCTGTTTTTCCCATGTCAATTTATATATTTTTTCTTTTATCGTTGTTAAGCGAAAGGTTTTGATATAAAATCACCATAAATCCGTCCGTATCACGCATCATGCAAGGAGAGATCGACGATGTTCGCTTCGCAACGACGTGAAGAGATCTACAAGCTGGCCCGGGATCGCCAATTCATCTCGGTCGCCGAGCTAAGCGGGATTTTCCAGGTGTCCGACGTCACCATCCGGTCCGACCTCAAGCTGCTGGAGCAGCAGGGCAAGATTACGAAAAATTACGGAGGCGCGTCCATTATCAGCGAAGACGTGCAGCCGCTTTCCACAACCTCTCAATTGCTCAGCGGTATTAAAGCGGCGATCGCGCGCGAGGCGGCCGCTTTGATCGAAGAAGGCGACAGCGTCTTCCTGGATTCCAGTTCGACGACCATTCTGCTGGCCGACGCGATCGTCGGGATGAGCGACGTGACGGTTATTACCAATTCAATCCCGATCTTCGACAAGCTGAAGGAGTACCGCAGCGGTACGATGATCGGCATCGCCGGTACCCTGAGTCCGTACACGCAGTCTTTCGTCGGCCCCTTCGCCGAAGAGATGATCGCCAAGCTGCGGGTGAGCAAAGCCTTTATCGCGCCGAAGGGTCTGTTGCCGGAAGGGCTGCGGGATACGAGCGTGCAGGAAGCGGCCATCCGCAGCAAAATGATGGCGTCCGCCGACAAAGTCATCGTCCTCGCTGACCATAGCAAATTCAACAATGAGAACGTCGTCTTCAGCATCTGCGGCTTCGATAAGGTTCGGCACGTCGTCACGGATCAAGCGCCCAAAGCGCCGTTCGACAGCGTTCTTCAGCAGAAAGGCATCGAGATTCGGGTCGCTAACCTGACTTAGGCGGAGGATGGATGGCCGATGAGATACATCGCATCGCTGGACGGGGGCGGCACCAAACTATGCTGCCTGATCGCCGATGAACGGGGAAGGCTCGTAGGCCGGGCGATCGCGGGCTCGACCAACTCCCAGTTCGATACCGTCTTTGAGATCCGGTCTGCCATCCGCTCGGGGGTTGCTGAAGCGCTGGATTCAGCGGGCATCGCGGCCTCGGACCTCTCGGCGATCTATACCGCGATGCCCGTCCTCCAGGTCGAGATCGTCGAAGGAGCGCTGGACACGATCGTCGGCGGGAATACGGCCGTCCATATCTTGGACGAATTTACGCTCTCCCTGTTCGGCGCCATCCAGGAGAGGTACGGGAGTCTCGCGCTGGCGGGCACCGGGTCGTTTGCCGGCGTGCGCAATCAAGAAGGCTTTTCGGCCGTCGGCGGTTGGGGCGCCATGATCGGCGACGAAGGCTCTGGGACGTACATCGGCCAGCAGGCGCTGGCGGCTTGCTCGCTCATGGCGGACGGACGCGGACCGTCCACGATGCTCTTGGAGCAAATCTTGCGTCTATGGAACGTTCCCCGCCTGCTGGACGCCATGATCATGCTCTATGCGACGAAGCTGAACGCGCAGCGCAAGCTCGTCGCGGCGCTCTGTCCGCTCGTCGGCCAGTGCGCCGCATCGGGCGACGAGGTCGCCGCCCGGATCCTGGAAGACGCGGCCGGACAGCTGGCCGATCAGATGGTGCACTTGATCGATAAAACGAACGCGCAGGCTCTGCCTTTAACGGTGTCGGGCGGGGTCTGGAAATCCAGTCCGCTGCTCTTCCGGTCGTTCGGCCGGCGCGTGAAGGCGCGCTATCCGGACATCGCCCTGATCCCGCCGAAGTTCGATCCCGTCATCGGCGGCATCCTGCTCGGACTCGAGGCGCTTGGCATGGACGTCGGGCAGCTGGAGAAGGATACGTACGGCGATTTTGCGTTTCCGAGGTTCTCATTGGATTAAATAAAAAAGAACGTCCCGTCAAGGACGCTCCTCTGTTCTTTGTTAACGCTTCGTCAAGCTGTCGACGACAAACTCAAGCTCCGCTTCGAGCGAGACCGGATCGCTGTAGATGAAGCCCCGGGTGTCGTTGCGGTACACGCGGCCGTTTTTCACGGCGGGCAGTTTGTCCCAGATCGTGCCCTGGAAGACGGGCTCCGGATCTTCGCTTCCCGTCCAGCCGCTGATGAAGATATAGTCGCCGGCGTATTCGGGAAGCAGCTCCAGCGTAAGCTTGGCCCAGCCCGTGCCGCTGTCGATCGCTTCCTTCTGTATAATCGGCGGCGCCTTCAGTCCGAATTCCCCCGTAAACGATGTCCCCGCCTCTGCCGAAGCTGCCATAGGCGTAGAATTCCTTGGCGCTGCTCGAGTCGAAGATCGCAACCGTCTGATCGCCGACCTCAGCTTCCACAGCAGGCTTGTACGCAGCGATCTTCTTGTCCCACGAATCGATCCACGCCTCCGCCTGCGCCTCGCGGCCGGTCATTTTGCCGAATTCACGCAGTTGCTCCCGCACCGGCACGCCGTACTCCAGGGCGACCGTCGGCGCAATTTGCGACAGCCGCTCTACCACATCGGCCGTATTCCAGATCAGGATCAAATCCGGCTGCAGCTCCACGATTTTCTCATACGGAACGTCGCTGCCGAGATTTTCTACGCCGTCCAGCTTGCCCTCATTGTAATTATGGAACGCCTCTTCCCCGACCGCGATCGGCTTGATACCGAGCGTCAACAAGTATCCGACATAGGCACCGGCCACGACGACGATCCGCTTCGGATTTTTCGGAATTTGCACATCGCCGTTAATGGCGTGATACGCGATCGTTTCCGACGATGCGCTCGCGGGCGCTTCTGCTTGCTGACTTGACGTCGCTGCCGCGCTTCCTTGCGCGGTGACATTACTGCTTGCCGTGCCGCTCGCCTGACTGCCGCTTCCGCCCGCTCCCCCTGGGGACGCATTCGAACAAGCCGCTAACAGCATGATGAGGCAGAGCAGTACGGACACGCCTCTGGCCGATCGATTACGAACCACCGAAACACTTCTCCTTCTGCTAAGCTGATTATGATTTTCATTCTCATAACAAGTATAAAAGCGAAGGCCGGAAGCAGCAATGGACGATCCGCGCTTCGCGACAGGACGATCGGAGCCTGCCGGCGCACCATGCGAACCGCTGCGGCATTGATTCGGGGTCATCCCTGTCGTCTTCTTGAATATCCGGTTGAAGTAGGAAACGTCGCTGTAGCCCACGCTTGCCGCGATCTCCTGAATCGACAGCTCGGTGTTGGCCAGCAACTCGCCCGCTTTGCGTACCCTCGCCTGAATCAAGTAATCGATGACGCTTTCGCCCGTTTCCCGCCGGAACTGCTTGGACATATAAGGGACGCTATAGTGGAACAGGTTCGCCAACGATTCGCGCGTAATGGTCTCGGCATAATGCGCCTCGATATAGCGGGCGACCTGCTCGGCCAGCTTCGGACGGATCGCTTCGATCCGATCTTCTTCCATCTGACGCAGCAGTTCGTTCACGAATTGATAGAACATCGATTTTACATGAAGCCGATCGAGCGTCCCCCCTGCCTCTTACCGCTTCCAGCATAGACTCGGCCCGATTCAGCAAAAGAGCGGGATGCGACGGCGCAAAACCGTAGTTCAGCCTGAAGGGATCATGCCGCTCAAACAAACGCAGCAGTTCGCGCCGCGCCGTCTCCGGCATCGTCCCTTTATAAAAAATAAAATAAAATTCCAAGCTATCGCCCGTCAGCTCGATATCCATGCATGCGCCCTTGCCGCCGTGCATCACATAAAAACGCCGCGCCTCATGCTCGACACCGTCCAGCTTCATTCGTGCGCCGCCCCGCACGGCATACATAAAAGCGCTCGCGGGCAGCCGATAATCCCGAAGCCTCTCGCCACTCGCCATCACGCGATGTCTGACGTCGATCACGCGAATCACTGCCGCATCCCAGAGGAGAAGCTGCTCCTGCAGGCGGAACTTTGTTGTCATCGTATGCACATCCATTGAGAATCGTTATCAATATTATAGACGGATATTGCCAGGTGCGCCAGGCAATTCTGCGGGACCGCCTGAACGGCAAAGGACAGATGCCTATTCGAGCATCTGTCCTTTGAAGTCGGGAAGGCTTGCTTTTGCGATTAATCGATCAGTCCGGCGGCTTGGAGTAGTCGGCGTACGACTACGGCGGCTTCCGCGCGCGTCAGATTGGCTTCCGGATCAAGCTCGCCGTTCCTGCCCTTCAAGAGGTTCAGCTGCACGGCGCTAGCGAAGGAGGTACGGGCCCAGCTTGGCACGTCGCCGCCATCCGCGAAGGCAAGCAGCGAGCGATTCGCTTCATCCTCGGTCAGATCGGCGCTCAGCTTGGCGATCGCGCCGGCGCGAATCAGCACGGCCACCGCCTCTTGCCGCGTAATGTTCCGGTTCGGACGGTACGACCCGTCTGCGTAACCGTCGATCAGGTTATAATCGGCCGCCGCTTGAACGGCTCCCGCGTACCAGTTGCTTGAAGCAACATCCGAAAAACCGCCAGTATAGTCCTTCGGTTGAATCCCAAGCCCCCGCGTCACGATCGCCGCAAACTCCGCTCTCGTAATCGCCGCGTTAGGCATAAATTCCTTGTCGCTTACGCCTTCGACGATGAGACGGGAAGTCATGTCGTTCACTTCGGCGCTCGCCCAATGCGCGCTCACGTCTGTCATTACGCGAGGATTGTAGATGACGGAATAAGTGCTGTTGGTCAAGCTGCTGATTTTCGCGTAATATTTGCCGTTCTCTTGTACGACGACCGTCGGCTCGTGATGCAGCGCTCCGTCGTCCGTCAGCACGACGCCCGTCGTGATGCCGCTTGGCGATACATCGTCCGGAATCGCGATTTTTCGTTCGACGTATCCGTTAAACTTGTTCACGGGAACGGTCTGCGGACCGTAGACAGCGGCAATCTCGAAGTCTACCGGATTTCCGATCGTTTGAAGTTGCCCGGTCTTCGCAGCCTCCCGCACTTGAGCCGTCTTATCGGCGGACGATGCGGAAATTTGAATGCGGATCGCGATATCCTGAAGGTTCGTGCCTGCACCAAGCTGCGCGGACAGGCCGCCGATATCGATCAGGGATGCCGGGATCGTATACGTGCCTTTGCCGGTTTGAATTTGAAGCTGCGCAGCGTTGGCCTCCAGCGCTTTGACCACGCTTCCGTTCAGCTCGCCGATGACGTCGTCGCTGCTACCGCCGACCGGAATGGTCAACAGCTTGTTGTTTTCCCGCGACAGCTTGTCCAGCACCTTCTGGTTGTCCAGCTTAACCGTCGTGACGGTACGGCCGCCTATCGTCTGCTGCTGAGAAGTCGCCAGCTGATCCTGCTTCACGCCGTCTACCCAGATTTCGACATCCGGGTTCGCCGGTGTCGTCGACGGAGAGGGCAGCGGCGTCGGCGCATTGTTGACCGTTACGTTCGCTTCGGCCCGGTAATCGCCGTAAACGGCGGTAATGACCGTCTGACCGGCAGCGACCGCCGTCACCATTCCCGCAGCGTCAACCGTAGCGACTTCCGTATGGCTGGAGCTGTAGGCAACGCCGGCGCTCAGCACGAACGTGCTGTCATCGGCATAGACCGCGGTCGCTACCGATTGGTGCGTGCTTCCGACATCCAGCGAATAATCGGAGCTATCAAGCGTAATGCCCGTTATGGCAGGAGGGAGCGGCGTATCGCTGACCGTCACGGTCGCTTGAGCCTGATAATTGCCGTATTGGGCGGTGATCGTCGCTTCGCCGGCTGCCACCGCCGTCACCAGGCCCGAAGCGTCAACCGTGGCGACTTCCGAGTTGCTGGAGCTGTAGGTCACGCCGGAGCTCAGCGCCTTCGTGCTGTTATCGTCATAGAGCGCAGTCGCTGCCGATTGGTGCGTTCCGCCGATACTTAGCGAGTAGGCGGCGCTATCCAGTTGAATGCCCGTTATGGCGGCAGGAAGCCCCCATACCGCGCTAAGCCTTTTGGTTTCGGTCATCACGATCGTATCGCCGGGCGCATATTCGACAGTGGTACCGCCCTGCGAGCTCCAGCCTTTGAACACATATCCCGGTTTGGCCAGGTCGCCTTGATCGGCCACGATCGCGGTTTCGTTCGGCAGGTAACCTTCGGGCGTCGCCGCCAGGGACATGCCTGTGCCGCCGTTGCCGTCATAGACGAGAGCCGCCCTCAGCGTAGAGATATTGCCCGCTAAATAGTTGGTTCCGTAAACATAGCCGGCGCTGTCGCCCGCGACGTCAAAAATTTGATAGAGGTTAGATGCATTCGAAAGGATGCCGATCTCCGTCCAATCCCCCGGAGCCGCCGCCGCTTTCGAGCTTCATGACTTTGGATACGCCCTGGAGCCCTGCCATATTCGCTGCCCATACGTTATCGTACCTATCGATACCGATTCCGTAAGCCATAAACGGAATCGCAGCGCTCGGGGAAGACGAAGACGCAGGCGTAATATCCGTCCAATTCGTATCGCCCGCTGCCAGCTTGAGAACCTGATACGGACTCGTCGTGCCGCTGCTCTGGTTCATTTTCATATTGGTGATAAAGACGTCTCCCGCGCTGTCGACTGCGATATCGATCGGATATGTGACAGCGCTCGTCGCGATATCCGTCCACGTCGATTGGGCTTGACTCCATTTCCAAATGCGCGGCGTAACGGTCGATTGGGTGTCGGATTTGCCGTCGATCACATATACGTTGCCTTGCTTGTCTACGTCGACGCCCATGGCATACTTCAATCCCGGCGGCGTGATCGACTGCCAAGCGGTGGTATCGTGAGTCAACTTCAACAGTCTGGCTGTATTGGGGGTCGTGTTATTAGAAGTACCCATCGACCAAGTATTGTCGGCAACGTATACATCCCCGGCGTCATTCACCGCGATGCCGATCGGCGTCGTCACGCCGGAATCGTACGTAATATCGCTTGACGTTTGGCCGTTATCCGACAGCTTCTCGATTTTTCCGGAATGAAGAGAGCTGCCGCTGCCGAGGGATAACGGAGACCGTACTTTGGAGATATAAAAATGATCGGCATTGTCGATGTCCATAAACAACGGAATGTAGATATCCCCTGGATTCGTAGGAAGCTGAGGCGGATACAATTGATACGCGGGATCCGTATAATTCACCCACGTGAGAGAACCGGTGTAAGCCGGAGCCTGCGGCGTCGGTCTGGCATACGCTTTGCCGCCTCCCCATCCGGACGGCATCAGCAGCGTGACGGCCAGCAAGCTTGAAAGAATTCCCCATTTTTTCGATTGGTTCGTCATAGATTTCATCGTTGTCTCCTTTTTTATTGAGCGATATCCTTCCTTAAATCAACCCGGAAGCTTGCAGAAGTCTTTGAATCACGGTTGCAACCTCGGCCCTTGTAATAGATGCCTTCGGCGCAAGCAAGGCGGTACCACGTCCGGACACAAGGCCGGCCTGCACGTTGTCTTGAACGCCGCTTCGCGCCCAGCCGGACACGTCTGACGCATCCTTATACGACCGAAGCATGGCATCGTCCGATTGCGCAGGCAGCTTCGCCCTCAGTCCGGTGATCGCCATCGCCCTGGACACAATCGCCATGGCCTCTTCCCGCGTAATCTCGTCGTTCGGCCGGAAGGTGCCGTCCTCGTAACCGCGAATCAGTTCATATGCGGATGCCGCGTCGATCGCGCCGCCGAACCAATCCGATGCCTTCACGTCGGAGAATGCCGCCGTTCCGTTTTCCAGCTTCAGACCCAATCCGCGTACAACAATGGCCGCAAACTCGGCTCGGGTGATCGCGCGATCGGGACTGAACCGCCCGCCTCCCGTACCGTCGATGACCATCCGCGATCCCATGTCGTTAACGGCGGCTTTCGCCCAGTGATTCGCGACATCGGAAAATTCGAGCGGATGCCAAACGACCGCGTACGTGCTGTTGGTTAAGCTGTTGATTTTCGCATAATACTTGCCATCGACAAGCACGATCTTGGTTGGCACGTGCCGAGCGGTTCCGTCTGCGTCAACGACGACGCCCGTCGTGATGCGATCCGGGTCGATACCGTCCGGCAAAGCCGCCATGCGCTCGACGTAGACGTTAAAAAGCTTGACTTCGACCGTTTTCCCGCCGTAAGTGCCCGACACCGTGTAATCAACCGCAGGCACGACAACGGAGAACTCGCCCTTCGCAGCCGCGTTTTCGACGACCTTGGCCATCGTGTCCGGCGTCTGGGCAATCGTGACTTTAAACTGAATATCCTCCAGCTTCACGCCGCTGCCGAGCTTGCCGGCCAATGCGTCGATGTCGATCTCCTTCGCAGGCAGCGTGTACGTTCCTTTGTCCGTCTGCAGAACGAGCGTCGCCGAGAGGCTCTCCATGTTTTTAATCATCCGGCCGTTCAACTCGCCGACAACCACGTTCGACGCCGACTTGACCGGAATGGTGACGACTGCGTTCGCGCCCTCCGCTTCCAGCTTCGCCTGCAGCTTGGCCGGATCGACGGCGACCGTCGTCGTCTTGACGCCGCCCGATTCGGTCGTCGTCGCTTTGCCCGCATTTTCAACCTTGCCGTTAACCAGCACGTCGACCGATTCTTCCTTCGGACCGCCAACTCCCGTCGATCCCTCGTTCGAAGGCTGAGGAGCCGGAGGCTCCGCGATGACGATCGCTGCCGCTTGGCCAAACTTCACGACTTGGCCATGCCCATCCACCTCTGCTACGCCGATCTTGTCGCCGTTCGCTGCCGGGATGATCCGATCGTTCGGGACGTTCGCGTAGCCGCTAAGCGTGTCGCCGACATGCGGTACGATGACATTGCCGTTGCCGAAATTGAAGTACACCAGCCGATGCTCGTCGTTGACGGCCGGCGTTACCGTTATCAAGGTTTTGCCGTCATGGTCCGCGCCGCTTGGGTCCGTGACGGTCACCGTCAAACCGCCGGCCGGAACGGAAACGTTCGTCGTAAAGATCAATGTCGTCGACGGTCCCGCCGGCACGGAACCGCTGGCCGCTACCCTCACCTGAACCGTGTGCTCGCCGCTCAGCAGCGGCATATTGGTACCGTCGTAGCGAACGTAAGCGTCCCCGTCGACCGAGAACTCCATTGTCGTATCCAAGCCGACAATCGTGTTTTTAACATCGTCGGCGCTCACTTCAGGAGCCGCCGGCAGGATCGCATCCGAATCATGGATGGTTACTTGAGCGGGGATGGAAGCGAAGTCCGACTCCGTCGCAGCCACCCGTACATCGTAGCTGCCCGGCGCCAGACCGATTACCGACGTCCCGGTCACTTTTGTCCATGTTTCGGCATTTCCTCCCTTGAACTCCATCCCGATATTTAATTGGAGAATCGAACCGTTATTCGCTCCGTTATAGGTGACGTCCGTCACCGATATATCGACCGGAGCTGCCGGTCGCGCAGGCAGACTCAACGTCTGCGCCGCGCTGTCGGTCGTCGTCGTGCCGTCGCCCTTCTTCACCACGTTCACGGTCGAACCCAGCCAGCTAGGGTCGATCGCCACCTTGCCGCCGCCGTCCGCCGTCACCGGCGTTCCGTTGACCGTGTAGGCCGCGTTCGGCGCCAGCTCTGTCAACTGCTCCGCCGCATAGTCGACCTCCGTCTCCGGCTTCGTCTCCGGCGTCGCGTTGAACGCCGCGATCGTCACCGTTTGCGCTGCCGACGCGAAGGACGAAGACGTCGCTTTGACGCGCACGACATACGTATCCGGTGCAAGTCCCGTTACGCTCGTGCCGGCGACGCTCGTCCAACTGCCGGCCGATGCCTTTTTGTATTCCATCTGCGACGTCACGTTCGTCAGCGTGCCGTTGCTGCCGCCAATGACGCTCTCGTCCGTCTTGCCCGCTGTCGGCGTCGCCGGTCGTGCCGGCAGACTCAACGTCTGCGCCGCGCTGTCGGTCGTCGTCGTGCCGTCGCCCTTCTTCACCACGTTCACGGTCGAACCCAGCCAGATAGCGTCGATCGCCACCTTGCCGCCGTCCGCCGTCACCGGCGTTCCGTTGACCGTGTAGGCCGCGTTCGGCGCCAGCCCTGTCAACTGCTCCGCCGCATAGTCGACCTCCGCCTCCGGCTTCGTCTCCGGCGTCGCGTTGAACGCCGCGATCGTCACCGTTTGCGCTGCCGACGCGAAGGACGAAGACGTCGCTTTGACGCGCACGACATACGTATCCGGCGCAAGTCCCGTTACGCTTGTGCCGGCGACGCTCGTCCAACTGCCGGCCGATGCCTTTTTGTATTCCATCTGCGATGTCACGTTCGTCAGCGTGCCGTTGCTGCCGCCAATGACGCTCTCGTCCGTCTTGCCCGCTGTCGGCGTCGCCGGTCGCGCCGGCAGACTCAACGTCTGCGCCGCGCTGTCGGTCGTCGTCGTGCCGTCGCCCTTCTTCACCACGTTCACGGTCGAACCCAGCCAGCTAGCGTCGATCGCCGCCTTGCCGCCGCCGTCCGCCGTCACCGGCGTTCCGTTGACCGTGTAGGCCGCGTTCGGCGCCAGCCCTGTCAACTGCTCGGCCGCGTAGTCGATCTCCGCCTCCGGGGTTGGTTCGAGCGGCATCGCGATGACCGTAATCGTCGCGGTCCCTTTCTTGCTGCCGTCAACCGTTGACGTTGCCGTGATCGTATAGTCGCCAGGCGCGGCATCCGCGGCGGCCGCAACTTTGCCCGCGCCGTCCACCGTCACCTTGCCTCCGGCGTCGCTGCTCGTCCATTTGACCGTCGTCATCACGCCATCAAGCGCGTCTACTACAGCCGCAAGCTGCTTGCTCCCTCCCTGCGATACGGATGCATGGTCCGGAGTGATGCCTACGCCGGTTATGGCCGGAGGTACGGGATCCGATTGAACGATAGTCCCATTTTCGCCGCCCGCGACATAGGTACCGTCCCCGTAAGCGACGGCAGTTAGATTGTTTGTAATGCCGCTCGTTCGGCTCGTCCAAGTTGCTCCGTTGCCGGAGGTTAATATCGTTCCGCCTGCGCCTGCCGCCACATATAGGCCGTTTCCGTAAACGATGCCGCTGAGTTGATTCGCAGTGTTGCTCGTCCGGTTCGTCCAGCTAACTCCGTCAACGGAAGTTACGATCGTCCCGTTTTTCCCTACTGCCGCATACAAATCGTTGCCGTAAACGACGCCATTGAGCGGATTCGCAGTGCCGCTCGTCCGGCTCATCCAGCTGATGCCGTTGCTGGAGGTCACAATCGTTCCGTTGTTCCCGACCGCTATATACAGGCCGTTGCCGAAGGTAACGCCCGTCAGATTATTGGCAGTGCCGCTCGTCCGGCCGGTCCAGTTCACGCCATCGACGGAGGTTACAATCGTTCCGCCCGCGCCTGCCGCCACAAAGATGCCGTTACCATAGGCGATGCCGGTTAGTTGACTCGAAGTGCCGCTTGTTCGTTTCGTCCAGTTCACGCTATCGTTCGAAGTTATAATCGTACCGTTTAGTCCCACCGCCACATACGAATCATTTGCGTACACGACTCCATATAAATGATTCGGCGTGCCGCTCGCTTGCGCGGTCCAGTTCGCTCCGTCGCCGGAGGTTATAATCGTTCCGCCTGCACCTACCCCCACATACGTATCGTTTATATAGGCGAGCCCCAGAAGTGAATTTAGCGTACCGATCATCCGGTCCGTCCAGCTTGCTCCGTCCGGCGAGGTCAGAATCGCCGTTTCCCCTACCACGACATACGTCCCGTTACCGTATGTAACGCCGGTTAGCGTAATCGTCGTGCCACTGCTCCGGGTGGTCCAGCTCACTCCGTTGGCGGAGGTTAAAATCGCGCCATTGTGCCCTACAGCCGCAAAATTTCCGTTATCGAAACTAATGCCGGCAGCACTAAGGGAATTGGTCCCGCTCTTGCTCCAGAGCACGCCATCGTTTGAGAATAATGTTCTTCCTTGATCTCCCAACGCTACGAACCGACCGTCCCCGAATGCGATGTCCGTTAGCGAGGACGTATAGCCGCTCGTTTTTTGCTGCCAGGTCACGCCATTATCTGAAGAGGTAATAATTAATCCGCTGCTGCCCGCCACCGCATACATGCCGTTGCCATAGGCGACGTCATATAAAATATAGGAGGTGGAAACGCCGCTCGTTCGGCTCGTCCAGTTCACGCCGTTGGTGGAAGTCACGATTTTCCCGCTGTTCCCGACCGCCACATACAGGCCGTTTCCGTAAGTGATCCCGGCAATGTTCGTCGTAAGTCCGCTCGCCCGGCTCGTCCAGCTCATTCCGTCGGCGGAGGTGAGGATCGTTCCTCCTGCACCGACCGCGACAAACAGGTTGCTTCCCCATATGACCTTGTTCAATATATTCGCGGTGCCGCTCGCTTGGCTCGACCAGCTCGCGCCGTCGCTTGAGGTCAAAATCGTTCCTTTGTTCCCTACCGCGACGAAGGTACCGTTTCCAAAAGTAACGCTCGTCAGTATATTGCCAGTCGGCAACGGGCTTCGGAGCGTCCACGTGTCGATAGAACCTGCGAACGCATACTGAGGAATTTGAGTCATGATCAAAAATATGACGGTCGCGATCGATATCCAACGTCTAATCATTGTTTTCTTCACTCGCCTTCATGCTGGTAGTCGCCATGGTGTCATTATAGCGGGAGCGATGTTGCAAAATTGTTGCAAAACAAAAAGGAACCCGCCCCCCGGATGGCTGGAGCAGGTCCCATCATACTAGCGTTCAACTTGTTAACTCGCGAAGCAGCGCGCGCAGCGTCTCGCCCGGCAAGGCGCCCAGCTCGATACGAACGAATTCGGCATACGCCTCGTAGTAGGCGGCCGCCCGCTGAGGACCGCCGATCCGGTCATGCAGCTTCATGGCTGCTTCCCGCAGCGATTCGTCGTAAGGGTCGTGCTCCACGAGCAACTCGGCCAGCAGCAATGCCTTGAGCGGCTCCGCATCGGTACGTTCGTAATACGAAAGCAGTCTCTTGCCCAGGTGCAGAAAATACAGGCGATACTGCTTGCGGTAAGGCTCGCACCAGGCACCGTCGAACCCTTGCAGGAACGGTCGGCTGCAGCGGTGAACGAGCTGCTCGATAGGCGCCTGGCTGACTGGATCCGGCTCGACGGCTTCCAGCACGAACAGCTCCAATTCAACCGCGTCTACGCCGAGCTCCTCTTCGGGCAAAACCAGCCTGTAGCCGTTTTTGACGGAAGCGAGCGCCATCCCCGAGCCGCCATCCCGTAAAGTCTTGTTGATTCTGCTGACCGTGCTGCGGAGATTGATGCCCGCCTTTTCCTCATTCTGGCTCGACCAGAGCGCCTCGAACAGCTCCCACTTGCTGACTTCCTTCTCCCAGGGCTGCAGAAGCATATAAGCGAGCAGCTCCGCGCACTTGGAAGTGACCCAGCGAACCGGTTCCGGGCCGTCGTCCAAATAGAGCGCGAACGGGCCGAACAATTCAATGGCAACCGTCCGTCGACCGCCGCTGCCGACAGCGTCCGCGCGATGCCGCCGTCTATTTTCGACCCGTTCCAGCGAACGCCGCAAGTCCTCTTCCATGACCGGCTTCAGCAAATAGTCGAGCGCGTTCACCCGGAACGCATCGATGGCGTACTGATTGTGGGCGGTAATAAACACGACCTCCATGTCGAGCTTGTCCGCATATATCCGCTCCGCAATCTCAAGTCCGTTCAGCTCCGGCATTTCGATATCCAAAAACAGCACGTCCGGCTGCAGCGCCTTCGCCATTCCCAGCGCTTCATGCGGATTCGCGCAACAGCCCAGCACGGCTACGCCGGCGCTCGCCAGCATCCTGTCGATTTGCTCGGCGACCAATGGCTCGTCGTCTACGATAACAGCTCTCATCATGCTTGGCCTGCCTCTCCGTCAGCGTCCGCCTCTCCCGCCCATGTACGTGAAGGAATCAAGAAAGCGACCGTTGTCCCCTTGCCCTGTACGCTCTCGATCCGCAAGCCTTGCCCATATTCATTCATCAGCCGCTTATGGACGTTGATCAAACCGATACTGCCGCCCATTTGCTCCGGCTTCAGCAGCCGGCTCGATTGCGCTTCGCTCATGCCGACCCCATCGTCCTGAACGGCAATCCGCAAGCCCTCCGGCTCCGGCTTCGCCCGAATGACCACCGTGCCCCCCGACAACCGCTTCATAATGCCGTGGCGAATCGCGTTTTCGACCAGCGGCTGCACGATCAATGCCGGAATCTGCGGCTCTGACCCGACATCCACGTCCCACTCCACGTTCAGGCGTGCGCCGAACCGCGCCTTCTCTAACTCGACGTAGGATCTGGCAAGCGATAGCTCACGCTTCAATCCGACTTTGGCGTGACGGGGATCAAGATCGAAGCTGAGCCGCAGATAGTTGCTGAATTCCCCCAGCAGCTTGCCCGCCCGCGCGCCGTCGCTGTAGCATAACGAGATCAGGCCGCTGAGCGCGTTGTAGACAAAATGCGGCTTGATCTGCGACTGCAGAAAAAGCGTCTCCATACGAATAGCCTGCTCGACCGCCTCCTTTAATTGAAGCAGCGTCTCCACCCGGGCCAGCAGCTCCTTGCCGCTGAAGGGCTTGACCAGGAAATCGTTGGCTCCGGCCTCGAGTCCCATCGCGACATCGGCCGGCGAGCTGCGCACCGTCAGCAGCAAGACGGGCAGCTTATAAAGCGGGTGCTCGGCACGAATGCGCCTGCACACCTCGTACCCGGAGAGCTCGGGCATCATCACGTCGAGCAGAACGAGCGACAGATCGCCGCGATGCTGCCGGATCAGCTTAAGCGCGTCGGCTCCATTGCTCGCCGCGAGAAGGCGATACCGGCTGGACGCAAACAACTCTTGCAGCACCTTGATATTGGAAGCATCGTCATCCACCAGCAAAATCTTCACCTTGCCGGATGGCGCCGCCTCATGCGTCGGCGTCTCTTCCGTTGTCTTCGGGCTCATCCCGGCTAGCGGCTGCAGCTCCGTACCGGCAGCGAGTTGTGCCTCGGCGGCCCCCGTTTCCCTTTGCGCCGCATCCGCCTCCGGCAGCCGCAGCTCGAATACGGATCCTTTTCCCGGCTCCGAGCGCTTCAGCGCCAGATCGCCTTTCATTTGCAACGCAAGCGCCTTCGAGATCTTAAGTCCCAGGCCGGACGATTGGAATGCCGAACCCGCCGGTTCGCCTTCGCTTGCATAAGCGTCATCCTTGAAAAGCCCCTGCTGCCGCTCTTCGCTTATCCCGGCGCCGGTGTCCGCAAACGTCAGATACAGCCAGCCCTCTCGAGACTCGGCGGCGATCGAGACGCTTCCTTGCTCCGTATATTTCAACGCATTGCCGACCAGGTTCACGATAATCTGCTTCAGGCGGTCCTCGTCGGTGAACAGATAACAAGTTCCCGGAGGCACCCGATTGATGAGCCGTACTCGATCGTTCTTGCGCATGTACTTAAGCGCTTCGAGCGTCCCCTGCACCGTGCCGCCGATATCGAAAAGCCGGTCGTGGAACGCCAGACTGCCGCGCCGCAAGCTCTGAAAATCGATAATGTCGTTGACCAGCGTAGAAAGGCGGTTCGCCTGGCCGATGATGAAATCCAAATTTTCGCGATGCCGCCTCGTTAGCCCCGAGCCGTTCTGATCGATGACGACCTGCGCCAAATTAATAATGCCGTGGAGCGGCGTCTTGAACTCATGCGACGTGTGGACGAGGAATTCGTCTTTCTGGCGATCGTAGGCAATGAGTTGCTCGGCCAATCGCTCGTTGCGCACGAACGCCTCGCGAGCCCGGTCCGACATCAGGAACGATTGCGATAGAACGAGCAGCAACGGCGTGACGATCATGTAGAACGGGTTGTCCAATGCCAGTTGATAACGGGTCTGCGCGTAGATCCAACTGATGACAAGGAAAAATAAACCCGACAAAATATAGTAAACATGAACCCCGCTGTTCCGGTAACGGAAAATCCGGCGAATAACGAAAACGAAAGCGGCGATATGAAGGACGATCCCCAGCCAAAGAATATGAACCAAATACGCGTTCGGAATGGCGACCAACACGATCAGAAAGCCAAACGAAATCCGGCTCCACCACTTAAACTCCCGGCCTCCCTTATCGTCGAGATACAGATAAACATAAAGCGCGAACGACAAGATCGATATATAAGGCAGGATAAAGAGCATCTTCTGCAAAAATAGAAAGGAAATCTCGGGAAACATGGACGCCATGACGATCTCGTTGTCAAAGCTGAAGAACAACCCTAACGACAGACAGAACAGACTGAAAAAGAAGAGATAGGGCTCCTTCTTCCATTGCTTGAACGTTCCCGCGAAATAAATGCCGAATACCAGCATCGTGGTGATGACGATCATATCCGCCAGGCGGGCATTGTCTCGTCTGGCCCATACATCGTCCATCAGACCGAATTCCGGCGCTTGCACCAGCCCGCCTTCCATATAGCGATAGCTGGCGATCTGAATGAGGATCTCGACGGTACCGTTATCCGCTTTGATCGTACCGATAAACGGAAGATTGCTCGGCACGAACCGATCCGCCGACTGAGCGGGCTTGCCGCTGCCGCCCAGGTCCGCCCCGTTCATATAGATGCGGCTGGACAAGCGAATCTTTTTTGCCTCTGAAGCTATAAAAATTCGGGTCGCTCACCGCGATGCGCAGGCGATACGTCCCCGCGCCGTACCCGCCGCCGGAGGACCCGGAACGCTTCCAGCCCCCCGGCACGCGAACGATTCGGCGCTCTGCCTCGAGCGCCTTGCCATTTGCTAGAAAGTCCTGCGGCGTCAGCAGCTTGTTCTCGTAGAACTCCCACTCTCCGCGCAGCGGTACGATCCCCTGCTTCGCAAAATTCCATTCCCTGGCGTCCAACGCCCCATCCCGCGCTTCGGGATACTGGAACGTAGGATTGAGCCATTCATATATAAACAGCGACGACACGACGGCAAATACCCCGATCATGCCAAGCAATACCGTCAATTGTTTTCGCATGGCGCCCGTTTCCCGTTCCATTTTCATCGCCCACCGATTATGCCGCCTTCTTTTTTTAACGTCTCATCGATAATATTCTCCTTGATTCGACAAATCCCCTTCCTTTAACGCGATTTGCCGACAATGCGGCTAATGGATCGAAATTTTCGCTCCACAAAAAAAAACAGGGCTGCCCAGATGCCGGCATTCACCGGCTCTCTGGACAGCCCTTTCCTTACTCAAGACTTGCGGGCATCGTCTAAATATCTCAACAATGCGACGATCGTTTCCGCGCGCGTGACATATGCGCCAGGCTCAAAACGGTTGCCGCCGCGGCCGCTCATGATGCCAAGCTGCGTCAGATCAATGACCGCCTCTCTTGCCCATGGCGGAATCGCTTCTTCGTCAGCGTATGCGGCAGGCGCGGCGGAGTCTTTCGGCTCGGATTCCTTGTTGCCGTTCAGCGCATAGACACGGCGGAGCATAACAGCCAGCTCCGATCGCGTCAGCCGCTCGGCCGGACGGAAGGTCCCGTCTTCGTAGCCGGACATCAGTCCGAGCGCCGCGACTTGGCCGACGGCTCCGGAAGCCCAGTCTCCGATCGCGCCGGCATCGCGGAAAGCGGATGGTGCGGCTCCGGCTCCGGTATTGCGCTGCAACGCGCGAATGAAGATCGCAGCGATCTCCTGTCTCGAAACGTTCGCGTCCGGCCTGAAGGCGCCATCCGCATAGCCGGTGACGATACCGAGCGCGACGGCACGTTCTATAGCCGCCTCCGCCCAGTGACCGGTTATATCGAAAAGAGAAGGGTTGCCGGACGAGCCGGGGGCCGACGCAGGCGTCGCCGCGTTCGACGGCGCCGACATCGTGCCGCTGCCGACGGCATTGATCGCCTGCACCGTAAACGTGTAGGACACGCCCGCGCGCAGTCCAGTCACCGTGATCGGGCTGACGCTGCCGGTCGCCTCCACGCCATCCGGCGACGATACGACCCGATAGCCGGCGATCGCGCTGCCTCCATCGGCGGCCGGGGCGACGAAGCTCACCGTCGCCTCCTTCACGCCAGCAGTCGCCGTCACGCTCGTCGGCGCGCCAGGTGCCGTGGCCGGGGCCGGCGATGGTGTCGGCGTGGCCGGCGATGGTGTCGGCGTGGCCGGCGGCGCTTCTGGCGTCGCCGCATTCG
Source organism: Cohnella rhizosphaerae (assembly GCF_029525575.1). Lineage (GTDB taxonomy): Bacteria > Bacillota > Bacilli > Paenibacillales > Paenibacillaceae > Cohnella > Cohnella rhizosphaerae. The sequence continues at coordinate 2,000,705 of NZ_JAPDIA010000003.1, read as the reverse complement.
ACGGCGCCGACATCGGACCGCTGCCGACGGCATTGATCGCCTGCACCGTAAACGTGTAGGACACGCCCGCGCGCAGTCCAGTCACCGTGATCGGGCTGACGCTGCCGGTCGCCTCCACGCCATCCGGCGACGATACGACCCGATAGCCGGCGATCGCGCTGCCTCCATCGTCGGCCGGGGCGACGAAGCTCACCGTCGCCTCCTTCACGCCCGCCGTCGCCGTCACGCTCGTCGGCGCGCCAGGTACCGTGGCCGGCGGCGATGGCGTCGGCGATGGCGTCGCACTCGGCGTCGGTGTCGGCGTCGCACTCGGCGTCGGTGTCGGCGTCACACTCGGCGTCGGTGTTGGCGTCGCACTCGGCGTCGGCGATGGCGTCGCACTCGGCGGCGGCGATGGCGTCGCACTCGGCGTCGGTGTCGGCGTCGCACTCGGCGTCGGTGTTGGCGTCGCACTCGGCGTCGGCGATGGCGTCGCACTCGACGTCGGTGTAGGCGTCGCACTCGGCGTTGGCGTCGGCGTTGCGCTTGGCGTCGGCGTCGGAGAGCCGTCCGTGACGTCTACGACAAACGGCTGCGGCGCGCCCGCGCTGAACGTAAAGGTCAGGTTGGCGGAGCCGACGGCCAGCCCCGACAAGTAGCCGCGGTATATCGTGACCGTATTTCCCGTCAAAGCATAATCCGTCCCCGCCTGAAGCGCCGTGCCGCCGTTCGCAATTCCAGTCAAGGCATTGCCGTTCAAATTCAACACGACGGCGATATCCGTTTGGTTGGGCGTATATTTGTCGAAGGGAGCCTGCGACGGGCTGATCGCGCTGTCGCGCGCCGGACGCGGCGCGATCGTCAAGACTGCGTGCATCGCTCCCGCCGCGACCGACTTCACGTAGTAGCCGTCCATCGCGGCGATTTTTTCCGGCACCAGACGATTCGCGGTATCGCCATGTCCCAGCTGGCCCTGATCGCCGAGCCCGAACGAATAGACCTGGCCGTCATTCGTCGTAAACAACGAAAAATCCCTTCCCGCCGCAATGGTGGCTGCGTCCTCCGCGCCGGCAACGACCGTCGGCACATTTAGACTTGCGGTATTGCCCTGGCCAAGCTGGCCGCGACTGCCGCTGCCGACGGCGTACACCTTTCCGTCTTCGGTCAGCAGCAGCGCATGCGTTGCGCCTGCGGCGACCGCTTTAACGGGCTTGTCCATCGCTTCGATCAATGTCGGCACGTTGGTGTCCGTCGTATGCCCGAGCCCCAACTTTCCGCTTTGATTGCGCCCGAACGCGTAGACGTCTCCGTTGGCCGCGATGAGCAGCGAATATTGTTCGCCGGCCGCGATCGCTTTGATCTCGGGAATGCCGGGAATCCGCACGAAGCTGGAGCTGGACGCCGTCTGTCCAAGCCCCAATTGTCCGTATTGGTTAGAGCCGGCTGCGTAAACCTCTCCCGCCACGGACAGCAGCAGCGAATGATCCATCCCCGTTGCGGCCGCGGCGATCGGCGGCAAGTATCCAAGCCGCACCGGTATATTTTGCGTCGTGCCTGCACTGAATCCCAGTTGACCGTTCGAATTGACGCCAAACGCATAAACATCGCCGTCTGCCGACACGACGAGCGTATGATAATAGCCGGATGCGACGCTTTTCACCGGGATGCTCTGCAGCGCGCTTACCGGCTGCGGCACATTCCGATCGCCCCCGCCGCCGATTCCCAGCTCGCCGTTGGCATTCCAGCCTCCCGCATACAACTTGCCTTCCTCCGTCAGCCAAAAGGTAAAGCCGCTCCCGGCGGCTGCCGCCGTAATGTAGCCCGGCGCATTCAGCGCGGTCGGTGCGGCCCGGTCGGCTGAATCTCCCAGTCCCAGCTGACCGTATGCATTGTCCCCGAACCCGAAGGCGCGTTTTTCCTTGCTCGCGGTGTATATGACCGACAAGTTCAGCTGTTCCGTCGGTCCCTGATCGAACTCAAAATGAAGCGACGCCGCGCCGACGCTCAGCGTAGCCAAATAACTTTTTTTTGACGATCGCCGTCGCCCCGCCGTCCTCCAGCACATAATCCGTCCCCGAAACGAGCTCGGTCGCGCCGTTGCGTATGGCCGTCAGCGCATTCCCGTTCAGCTCCAGCGAAACGGCGATGTCCTGCTGTTCGCGTTCATACTTCTCGAAGGTCGCCGCGGTCGGCGAGACAAGCGACGCTAAACTGCCCGATATAAAAGTAGAATACGTCCCGCCTTCGATGAATTGAATGTTCCACAGTCCTTTAATGCGCTTTGGCGCAAGCTGCGATTCGGTGTCCCGGTCGCCAAGCTGGCCGAATGCGTCGTAGCCGAAGGCATACAACGCGCCCTCCTCGTCCATCGCAAACGAATGATACCCGCCCGCCGCGATTGTCGCAAGCTTGGGGAGGCCGGCCACCTTCGTTGGCACCGAGCGATCCAGCGTATCGCCCAGTCCAAGCTGCCCAAAGCCGTTTAGCCCGAAGGCGTAGGCCTCGCCGTCCTCCGTTAGCAGCAGCGCATGCGAACCGCCTGCCTCAATCTGCCGAATCCGTTTATTTTCCGCATCCAGCGCAGAGATCCGCACAGGCGTATAGCGGATCTCCGCTTCCCCCGCCCCGCCGAGGCCAAGCTGTCCGTTCACGCCCAGGCCAAAAGAATAGACGTCGCCGTCCTCCGTCAGGAGCAGCGAGAAGTCCGTGCCCGCGCTAATGGCCGCTATAGGCGGAAGTTGCGCAAGCTTGGTCGGCACCGCAGCAGAAGAGACGGCTTTTCCAAGTCCTAGCTGACCGAAGTTATTGCTTCCGAATCCATATACTTCCCCGGTCACCGTCAGCACCAACGAGTGGCTGCCGCCCGCCGCTAAGGCCTTGGCGGGAGGAAGGCCCGCAATCTTGACGGGGGCGTTTAAGGAATTGGCATTCCCATGCCCCAGACGCCCGTCCGCGCCGAGACCGAACGAATAAACGTCGCCGTTACCCGTCAGTACCAGCGAGTGGTTTCTGCCCGCGGCCGCCGAGACCGCATCCGCGATCCCGGCGATCGCCTCCGGCGCATGGCGCGTCGAGGTGTCGCCAAGTCCCAATTGGCCGTAAGTGTTGTTGCCGGCCGAGAAAACATCGCCGCCTTCCGCCACGAACAACGTAAAGTTGCTGCCGGCGGCCACGGCCTGCACCAAGGCGCCAACATCGACCGCTGCCGGAACGGTTTGATCGTTCGTATGCCCAAGCCCCAACTGCCCCCGGTCGTTTTGTCCGAGGGCCAACAAAGAGGTCGCTGCCGCGCTTGCATCCGGCGGAGCGGCTTTGGCCGTATCGGATAACGACTGCAAAGGCTGAAGCAGCCCGATCGCAAGCGTCGCGGCCAGCAGTCTGGCCCACATGGCGCGTATCATCGTCCCCCCTTTTTCCGCGAATCGGATATCGATAACCCGGATCTCCAATCAAAAGCAATGCCGTTCGCTCCTCTCCTCACCCTCGCATTTTGTCGATTTAGGATACTATTCAACACCGTCGTTTCATTTCCTTGCCCCCGCCCAAAAATCGCAAGGATACTTAAAATAACAGGACTGCAACGCCATGTTGACAAGACGCAACCATCAGTCGCTAGCAAGCGACAAGGGTGCTTTATACAATTTTTAAAGGCTGACTGACGGATGTTCAGCACACTTAACCAGAATCGGGAGGATAAACATGACGCGGGATATGTTAAAATTCGTGGTAGAACATTTAAAGGACTGGGACCCCCTGTTTCAATACGCGGGGATCTTGCTGATCGCCGGCATTCCGTTTGCCGAAGCGATTGTAGCCACCATGGCCGGAACCATACTCGAGCTGCCGTTGATAGGGGTATTTCTGCTTGGAATCGTCGGAAATCTGCTGTCCGTGATGATCATCATTGCGCCCTTCCACGCCTTGTTTCGCTGGTTGAGGAATCGTCCGAACAAGAAATCGGGATTCGTTCGGCGGCGTTCGAAGCGCGCCCGCGAGATCTTCGATACGTATGGCGTACCGGGACTCGCTCTGATCTCGCCGCTTATCGCTTCGGGGCATATCGCCGCCTTCACGTCTTTGGCTGCGGGTACGGGAAAACGAAAGGTGATCCTGTGGCATACCCTCAGCATTGTCGTTTACAGTGCGGTCGGGTTGGCCGTCGGTCTTTTCCTGAAAGCGAGATTGATCGAATAGCAAGCCTTGCAATCGGATCGGGGAGGGTTTTGGAGCGTGACATTCGGTGAAAAGCTGGTGAGTCTGCGCAAAGAAAAAGGATTGTCGCAAGAAGCGCTGGCCGAACAGTTAGGAACGACCAGACAGGCGGTTAGCAAATGGGAGAACGGCCAAGGATACCCCGAGACGGAGAAGCTGCTCATGATCGGCAATGTCTTTGAAGTATCGATGGATTTTCTATTGAAGGATTCTGTGGAACCGCGCTCGGAGCAAGAGGCGGGTTATTACGTCAGCAAGGAGATGGCCGAGGGCTATTTGGTATATTCCCGCAAGTATGCCCGCTCCCTCTCCTTCGGCATTTTCTTTTTGGCGCTGGCTTTTGTGCCGTACTACTTGTTCGAGCGCGACGTGGCTTATTATTTGCTTCCGACGGTTATTATCGCTACGGTCGGCATTGGATTTCTCGCTTCCACTTCGCTTTTTTGAAGAAGTCGGGTACAAGATCTTAAAGCAGGAACCGTTGCTGATCGATCAGCCGTTTTTGCAGGAAATTCGACAGCGGTATGCACGCTTGAAGCAAAAAAAACATGCTGTTCGTGATGTCCGGAATTGCCGTCTTCACGGCCGGATGCTTGCCCGTCGCGCTGGTTCGCAAAGAGATTGTGGCGTTTGAACATTTAATGTCTTACTATCCGTTGTTTTTTGTGCTGATCGCGGTCGGTCTGTTTATCATGACCCGGTACTTCACGCTTTTAGAAGCCTATCGGCTGCTGGCGAACAACGAAGTGTATACGCGTCGTTTCGGCTTCAAGCTGCGTCGCAAAATGCTCAAGAAGTTCGACGACCTGTAGGTCGCTCGGGCGACCGTGCTTAGAGCCGCTCGACCCGCGCATGCGGGTCGAGCGGCTCTTTATCACGCAAGCCGTCTTCGTCAGCGGACTCAGCCGTATACTTCAAGCGCACAAAACGCCGATGATCAAGACATCGGCGCTCTCTTGCGAAAGGCAGCTGCCGGCCGCTACAATGCCGCCGCCCCTCCCTCGACGATCGAACGAGGCACATCGTGTTCGATAAAATCCGGAGGAATCCGTCTGGCATGGCCGGATTGAATGGCCGATTCGATCACGGCCCTTCGGACATATTCGACGACCTTGTCGTTGAATATGCTTGGGATAATATAGTGCTCGTTCAACTCATGAGGCAGAATGACAGCCGCGATCGCCTTGGCCGCAGCCACCTTCATATCCTGCGTAATCATGCGGGCACGGCAATCCAGCGCGCCGCGGAATATACCCGGGAAGCATAGCACGTTGTTGATCTGATTCGTATAATCGCTCCGCCCCGTAGCCACGACCCGCGCGTATTTCTCCGCGATCTCGGGTTCGATCTCGGGCGTCGGATTCGCCATCGCGAAAACGATGCCGTCCTGCGCCATGCGCCGCAGATGCGCTTCGCGCAGAACGCCCGGCCCGGAGACGCCGATGAACACATCGGCATCCGCAATGGCATCCGCGAGCGAACCTTCGAGGCCATCAGGGTTCGTCACGTCCGCCAGCCGCTGCCACTCTCGATTGTCGTACGCCGCGCCTCGATGAATGATGCCTTCACGGTCGACTGCATAGACATGCTTGGCGCCAGCTGCCAGCAGCATATTGCATATGGATACGCCCGCCGCCCCGATGCCGACCACTACGATTCTCACGGACTCGATTCGTTTCCCTACCACCAGCAGCGCGTTCAGCAATCCCGCCATCACGACGACCGCGGTTCCATGCTGGTCGTCGTGAAAAACCGGAATTTGCAGCTCGTCCACCAGCCTCCGCTCGATCTCGAAGCAGCGGGGCGATGCGATATCCTCCAGATTAATGCCGCCGAGGCCGGGCGAGACCGCCTTGACGATGTTTACGATTTCATCCGGATCCTTCGTATTCAGACAGAGCGGGAAGGCATCGACGCCGGCGAGCTGCTTGAACAGCATCGCCTTCCCCTCCATCACGGGCATCGCCGCTTCCGGACCGATATCGCCAAGACCGAGCACGGCGGTCCCGTCCGATACGACGGCAATCGTGTTTCGTTTCATCGTGAGCGAATACGCCTTGCCGGGGTCCTCGTGGATGGCCATGCTGACCCGGGCGACTCCCGGGGTGTACGCCTTGGATAGATCGTCCCGGTTTTTGATCGGGAACTTCGGATTCACTTCGATCTTCCCCCCCCAGATGGACGAGGAAGGTCTGGTCCGATACATTGATCACATGAATGCCGGGCATTTCCGTGAGCGCCCGGATGATCCCGTCATTGGCCGATACCCGAAGATTAACCGTCACGTCGCGGACGGTGACGGCTTCGCCTGACCGGATCACGTCGATCGCCACGATATCTCCGCCGGCGGCAGTGATGACTGTCGCCACTTCCGCGAAGCTGGTAACCGATTTCTGAATCTCCATGCGGATCACGATGGTCGTCGATATGGACACCTAGATCCCTGCTTTCCTATGGACTTGAGAGGACCGTTCGTTAAATTCCGGAAAGTGGCAAGCGCTGGCATGCCCCTCCGCGATCTGCCGCAGCTCCGGCTCGACTTCCATGCAAATTGGCTGCGCATACGGACAACGGGTATGAAAGCTGCAGCCTGCGGGAGGATTCGACGGACTCGGGAGGTCTCCCTGCAAAATAATGCGTTCCTTGCGCCGGGAGGGATGCGGGTTAGGAACCGCGGATATCAAGGCTTCCGTATAAGGGTGGCGCGGCCGGGCGAACAGCGCTTCCCGGTCGGCGAGCTCCACGATTTTACCCAAGTACATCACGGCGATCCTGTCGCTGATGTGCTTCACGGCCGGCAAGCCGTGAGCGATAAAAATAAACGTCAATCGAAATTCCTTTTGCAGCTTCTTCAATAGATTCAGAATCTGCGACTGGATGGATACATCGAGCGCGGACACCGGCTCATCGCATACGATCAGCTTGGGATTGAGCGCGAGCGCGCGCGCAATCCCGATTCGCTGCCGCTGTCCCCCGCTGAACTCGTGAGGATGCCTGTGGGCATGATGCGGACCCAACCCTACGACCTCCAGCAGCTCCGACACCCTTTTCTTAAGCGCCGCTCCTTTATAATCGCTGTGTACCTTCAGCGGCTCGGCAATGATGTCTTCTACCTTCATTCGCGGATTGAGCGAGGAGAACGGATCCTGGAAAATGATCTGCAGATCCCGGCGAACGCTGCGCATCTCCTCCTTGCTCAGCCGGTTCAGGTCTCGCCCCTCAAACCAGATCTCGCCTTCCGTCGCGTCAAGCAACCGAAGTATAAGCTGGCCGGCCGTCGACTTGCCGCAGCCGGACTCCCCCTACGATGCCTAAGGTTTCTCCCTGGTTTACCGCGAAGTCCAGTCCGTCAACCGCACGTACGACCCCGACTTGCTTAGACAATATCCCTTTTTTCAGAGGGAAATGTTTTTTCAGCCCTTTTACTTCCAGCAACGGTTTCCGTTCGTTCAATGGACCTCACCCGCTTTCAGGCAGCTTGCGTAGTGATCGTTCCCATAATGCGCAAGCCGCGGCTTAACCGCCTTGCACTGGGCATCGGCCCATTTGCAACGGGGATGAAACGCGCACCCGCTAGGCATATCGAGCGGATTGGGCACCATGCCCGGTATCGTATCCAGCTCTTCCCGCTGCTCGTCGATATCGGGCAGGGAGCCTAGCAGCCCGATGGTGTAAGGATGCTTCGGATGCTCGAACAAATCGCGGACCGTCGCCTCTTCGACCACTTCGCCGGCGTACATGACCATCACGCGGTCGGCCATTTCCGCCACGACGCCCAGGTCATGGGTAATCAGGATGACCCCGGTATCGAGCTCCTTGCCAAGCTTGCTCATCAGCTCCAGGATTTGCGCCTGGATCGTGACATCGAGCGCCGTCGTCGGCTCGTCCGCGATGAGCAGCTCCGGATTGCAGGCCAGCGCCATGGCGATCATCACCCGCTGACGCATGCCGCCGGAGATCTGATGCGGGAAGTGATCCACGACCTTATCCGGGTGGGGCAGCCCCACGAGCCTCAGCATGTCGATGCTCTTCGCGCGCGCTTCCTTCTTATCGGCCTTCTGGTGAATCCGTATCACTTCGCCGATTTGATTGCCGATGGTGAATACGGGGTTCAGGGACGTCATCGGCTCTTGAAAAATCATCGATATTTGATTTCCCCGCAGCTTGCGCATGTCTTTCTTGCTCATCTTGAGCAGATCCTGCCCATGAAAAAGAATCTGCCCGCCCACCACCTTGCCCGGTTCCGCGACAAGCCCCATGATCGAAAGGGACGTCACGCTTTTGCCGCATCCGGATTCCCCTACGATCGCCAGGGTTTCTCCCTTTCTCACGAATAACGAGATCCCATTGACGGAGGGAACGACGCCTTCTTCCGTTTTAAAATTCGTCTGCAAATCCCGGACTTCGAGAATCTTCTGCGCTCCCAATCGGATTCACCCCGCTTTCTATTTCGATCCCCTGGCTTTCATGCGCGGGTCCAGCACGTCCCGTATGAAATCGCCCAGGAAAATAATCCCCAACACGGTAATCGTAATCGCGATGCCGGGAAAAGTAGCCACCCACCAGCTGGTAGCCAGATACTGGCGGCCATCGCTCAGCATGCCTCCCCACGAAACGGTAGGCGGTTGAATGCCCAGACCCAGGAAGCTAAGCGAAGCTTCCAATATAATGGTTGTCGCCACGCTTAAGGTTGAAATGACGATCAGAGAGGACACAATGTTCGGGAATATATGCTTCATGATGATTCCGAAGTCCTTCGTGCCGATGGCGCGGGCCGCTCGCACGAAATCCCTTTCCTTTACGCTCAACACTTCTCCCCGGACAATCCGCGCATACTGCGTCCAATTCGTCAAGCCAAGCACGAGGACCAGCGTGATCGTATTCGGACCTAATACGGACAAAATGACGAGCATAAACAAAATGCCCGGTATGGCCAGAAAAGCGTCTACGATTCGCATAATAACAAGATCAATCCAGCCGCCGTAAAATCCGGCGATCAAGCCGAACACGATTCCGATGACCCCCCGCCAGCACGACCGCGCCGATGCCAACCATCAGCGAAACCTTGGAGCCGTGAATAATGCGGCTTAATTCGTCCCGGCCAAGGTTATCCGTGCCCAATGGATGCTGGGCGCTTCCGCCTTCCATCCACATCGGAGGCGTGAATCTCTTGGATACCTCGGTATGCTTAGGATCGTGAGGAGACAGGATCGATGCCAGAATCGCCGTTAATATGACAATGACGACGATGACGAGACCGATCGTCCCCGTCTTGCTCTTGAACAGCTGCCGCGTGAGCCGCCGCCGCGCTCCCGGCCGCTTCGTCCGCTCTGTTCCCGGAATATCGCCGGCTCGATCGTTTAATAGAACTGACACAAGACCACCTCCGGCAAGCTATATCTTGATTCGCGGATCGAGCAAACGGTAAACAAGATCAGCCAGCAGATTGCTAACGATGACAAACAGCGCAATGATAAAAACCGCGGCTTGCACGATGGCCATATCCCGCGCATTGACGGCCTGAATGACCAATTGTCCCATGCCCGGCCAGGAAAAGATCGCTTCGGTAATTAACGTTCCGCCGATCAAGGTGGACGTCTGCAGCGCCATAATGGTCACGACGGGAATCAACGAGTTGCGAAAGGCATGCTTGTAGACGACGATCGTCTCCCACAGGCCCTTGCTCCTGGCCGTGCGGATATAATCCTGGCTTAGAATCTCCAGCATGCTGGAGCGGATCAAGCGCGTCATCTCGGCGGCGATCGCCGCTCCGAGCGTAATGGAGGGCAGTACGAGCTGTGCGAAGGTACCGCGGCCGGACACCGGAAATAGTCCCAGATAGACGGAGAAAAACAAGATGAGCATAATGCCTAGCCAGAAGCTCGGCATCGCCTTGCCAAGCACGGAGAACCCGGTAATAAACACGTCCAGCACGGAGTTTCGTTTGGTCGCCGATAAAATGCCGAGCGGGATGGATATAAGCGTAGCCACGAGCATCGAAGCGGCTGCCAGTTCGAATGTCGCGGGGAGGCGTTCAAGCACGATAGGCAATGCGGCGGTATTATACCGGAATGAGGTGCCGAAGTCTCCTTGCAGCAGATTGAACATGTACTTGAAATATTGGACGAACAGGGGCTGGTCCAATCCGAGCGCGGCGGTCAGCACGCGGCGATCCTCGTCCGTGGCCGTCTCGGACAACATGAGCGTTACCGGATCGCCCGTCACGTGAACGAGTATAAAAACGATGAGCGTGATGAGGAACATAACCGGAATGATTTGAAGAACGGCCTTGATTAAAAAGCCTTTCATCGTCTTCACCTCCTTGAGAAAGGTTGCCGAGCAAAAGGAGGCCCCCTTGGAGCCTCCTCTTTCACCCCTAAAAAATCACTTTAACGTAACCTGGTCCGCATAAAGCATCTCATCCAATCGCGGACTGAATTCGACCCTGTCGCTGATGCCGAAGTTCGCGTTCTCCTGGAACAAGTAGATAAAAGGACGCTCTTGCGCGATAATATCCTGCACCTTAAAGTACTGCTGCTCCCGTTCCTTCGCATTCATATTGGTTTCCGCCGCGGCAAGAAGCCGATCGACTTCGGCGTTGCTGTAGTCCGTTTCGCCCTTGGCGCCTTGCGTAGAGATTCTTGAAAAGGCCAATGCCGCGTCGAACATCGAATTGCCGAACGGAATGAGCACGAGCTCGTCGAAGGTTCTTCCTCTGAACTTCTCCTGGTAAGCGCTGTTCTCCAGCAATTCCAGCTTGGCTTCGATTCCGACTTCGGCGAGCATGGCGGTAATCAGCTCTGCCGTTTCTTTGTCCTTGGAGCTGTCGCCCGAAGCGTTGAAGGTAAGCTTGAGCCCTTTCTCGTAGCCGGCTTCCTTCAGCAGCTGCTTGGCCCGTTCCGGATCGTACAGCGAGGTGCCGAACAGATCGGCTTTGGCTCCGAAGTTGCCCGGCGTCACGCGCGTGCGGGTCGGCGTAGCGGCTCCCATATAAATGCTGTCCACGATGGCCTGCTTGTCGATGGCCAGATCGATCGCTTCTCTAACGCGCGGATCCGCGGTGACCGTTCCTTCCTTGGTGCGCACGTTCAGCTGAATGACCCGCTGGGTAGGCGTTGCGGCGGCATGCGTGCCTTCGTTGCTCTCGATGCGGTCCATATCGATCGCCGGGACGTTCACGGCAATGTCCACGCCGCCGGTCAGAAGCTCGGCTACGCGCGTTGCGTCTTCCGGGATCACGCGGAACGTGACCTCGTCCCAATTGGGCGCATCCCCGACGTAATCCGGATTCCGAACCAGCTCCAGCCTGTCGTCGCGAATCCACTGCTTGAATTTGTAAGGTCCCGTGCCGATCGGATTGCTCTGGAACTTCTCCCAGCCCTGTTCCTCGAGATACTTGGAGGGCAGCATCCCCGAGCCGAGCCGGGACAACCGGTTCAGCAAGGCAGGCTGAGGGCCGTCCGTAATAATATCTACGGTATATTCGTCTACGATCTTTACTTCCTTGATCTGCTTGTAGTTGCCGTATTCCAGAAGCTTGTCGTCTTTGGATACGCGCTCGAGCGTATACTTGACGTCCGCGGAGGTGAACGGGTCGCCATTGTGGAACTTAACGCCTTGGCGGAGGACGAATCTCCAAGTCGTGTCGTCGATCGATTCCCAGGATACGGCGAGGTCGGGCTCTATGACCTGCTTCTCGTTTTTCTTGACCAGGTAGCTGAACAGGTTGACATGTACGGCTTCCGTAGGCGTGTTGTTGTGGTTATGTATATCGAAGCCTTGGACATCGTACGGGATGGCAATCGTCAGATGCTTGGATCCGCCGGCGTTCGCACTGCTTTGCGCGGTCCCTTTGGTATCCGTCGAGCTTGAAGATGCGGCCGGACTCGATGGTTTGCTGCTGCAGCCGGCCAGCACCAGCGTTAGCGCGACTACCAATACCATGCTTACGCTCACTAGTTTCCTCATGGATTCGTCTCCCCTTATTTAACGCAATTTTCTTTAAATATGCGCTTATTGGTTACAGTATAGTGAACCGGATTTATTATGTCAATATACATAACATCAAACGGCGCGGTAGGATGGCTTTAATTTTTCCGGGGGCTTCAGGTGTTGGGGGATGAGCGATCGATAAGCCATTCCGAGCAGCCGCTCTGACAGTTCGGCCTTTGCAATCGTCAGAATGCTTGGGTTTTCCATCGCTTCAATGGCCGTGCAAGCAATGACTTTGCCGGCTTCCAGCATGCCTTTGTGTGCGATGGGCATCGCGCCTTGGGCGACGACCTGCCAAGTATGGATGGGCGTACCCAATGCCCAGCACGCTGTCCTGCATTGCATGGTCGGCACCACCCAGCTGACATCCCCCCACGTCGGTAGAGCTTAGCATTTTGATCTCCCGTTCGGCTAAAGGCAGAATAAGGTCCGATATCGCTTTGTCCTTTAACGCTGCCGCCGTTTCTTGATCCACGCCTACAAAGGCAGCATCCAGCTCTTCCGGCGTCAGCGTATTCCTGATCGCCTCGGCATATTGCCGGTCCGCCTCGTCGTAAGCCGGAACGCCGATTCCGGTCAGGTGCTTGTGCATGACTCCCGCCAAGGTCCGATTGGGTATCAGGTCCAGGGCCGCTCCTTCGAAAACGACGTCCATCTTCGTTCCCGTCATCAAGGCGGCGCCTTTGGCCACGTCGTATACCCTGTCGTAGAGCTCGACTACCTGCTGGGTTTTGGGAGCGCGTATCAAATAAACGACCTCGGCATGGGCCGGCACGACATTCGGCAATACGCCGCCGCTGTCCGTAATGGCATAATGGATTCTGGCCTCGGAAATCATATGTTCCCTTAAGTAATTGACGCCAATGTTCATTAGCTCCACCGCATCCAGCGCGCTGCGCCCCAAGTGAGGAGCAATGGCGGCATGCGAGCTCGTACCGGAAAATACGAATCTCGCGGAATAGTTGGCAAGGGAGCTGGCGTTCATGACATAGGCCGTTGTCGAAGGATGCCAGGAGAGGGCCAGGTCCACGTCGCCAAAGTAACCGTCGCGGACCATATAAGCTTTTCCGGATCCGCTCTCTTCGGCGGGACAGCCGTAAAAACGAACGGTTCCCCGCAAACCTGTCGTATCCATATATTCCTTAATGGCAACGGCAACCGCCAGGGCGCCGGCGCCCAGCAGATTGTGACCGCACCCGTGTCCTGGTCCTCCCGGCACGGCAGGCTCCTTGCGAGCCAGCCCGTTTTTCTGGCTTAAACCGGCCAATGCGTCGAATTCTCCCAGAATGGCGACGATCGGCTTTCCATTTCCGTAGCTTCCGATAAATCCCGTTTGCAGCCCGGCTACTCCCTTTTCCACGCGGAACCCGGCTTCCTCCAGCGCCTCGCATATATATGCGGAAGATTCATGCTCTTCAAAGAAAATCTCCGGCCGCTCCCACACCTTGTCGCTTAACGCAATAAATTGATCCTTATTGCTTTCTATATATTCGGATATGTAGCTTTGCAAGTTCATTCCCCCGATTTCCTCTCTGCCTGCCGCCAACTTCAATAGACGGCTCATGCTGCCCCCAAGAACAGCCTGCCGGCTGGCCTCGTCTTTTTTCGTTGCGGATAGGGCCCTGTCCAATTCGAAGCCTTGATGCATGGAAGGTCCGTTGCTGCCAAAAATGACGCGATGAGCCCCGAACGCTTGAATGCAATTTTCCAGAAAGTCCTGCCTGTATACGCCCGAAGTCTCGATATACAGGTTGTTACGGCTGCGCATGGCCTCATAGGCATCGGCCTGGGCCATGCCGCTGACATTAAGCTGCCCGCCGTTCGTCATAATAATGGAGGCTTCAGGCACCTCGCCTGCCAGATGCGCCACTTGCATAGGGTGCGACACCCAAGGAAAACCGGATGCGATCATGAGGGGAACGCCCATCGCGGCCGCTTGTCTGGCCACCGGAACGACATAATCGGCGCTTGCCGAGTAACCCTCCTCCCAAGGATGTAGAAATACGCCCCGAAGTCCAAGCTTGGATACGGACCGTTCGACTTCCTGCACGGCTTTTTTTCCTTGCCTCGGATCCACGCGCGCAAAACCGATGAAACGCTGCTTTTGCCATCCCGCCACGGACGCGATATAATCGTTTTCCGGCTCCAGATGATAATTCATCGGTTGAACGGGGCAGATCACGGCGCATGGAATGCCGAGTTTGTCCATGCTTTCCAATAGCGGTTCCGGCGTCTGCTCATAGCCGTAGATGGACTTGCCTACATGAACGTGCGCATCGATGATCATAGCCTTCCCCTACCTTCTCTTCGCGCGCTCGAGGATTTGAGCGAAGCTTTCTCCCATGACCAGCCGATAGTCTTTTTTCGGACAATCCGGCCCACTTCACTTTTTTGACTTCCAATTCGGGATTGCAGCCCGGTCCGTCGCTTGCAAATAGAACCCTTTCGGCGCCTATTCTCCGGACGGCTTCATGAATTTTGTGCGGATACGGCATGGCGGATGTCTCGAGATATACGTTCTCGTATTTCTCCGCGACCAAGAGAGCGTCGTCTACATGGAAATATCCCCCCCATATGGCCAAGGATGATCTTGGATTGCGGACATAACTCCGCCGCCCGGGCGATCTGCAGGGGCAAGCTAAGCGACTCGTCTCCGCAGTGAAACAAAGTCGGGATATTCAGCTCCCCCCGCCTTGCGAATCAAAGCCAAGGACGCTTCATGATAGGGACGTGTCTTGTTGCTCTCAGGGTGAAACTTCAATCCCATGAAGCGATGGTCCCGCACGACCTCCTCTAGCAATGCAATCGCTTTCTGCTTGGCTTGCGGATGAAGCCGCGCATAGCCGATCAGCCTGTCGGGGAACTTTTTAACGGACGCTATGATGTAGTCGAGGCCGTCTTCCTTGGCGATCGGGGTGTCGCAGTAAGTCATGATCACCGCTTTTTGAATATTGGCTTCATCCATCAGCCCAATCAGCTTCTCGGGAGGGTCCACCCATGGTTCGACGTTGTCCACATGCGTGTGGGAGTCGATGATTTCCACCTTTTGCATCCCCCTTTCTTATTTAACGAAAATTTCTTTAAATATTCGTTTTTTAATCAGTATAGTGAACACTTAAAGGAATGTCAATGTATATAACATGCCGGTTTGTACATTCATGGTCATGGATAAAAAAAGACCAATCTCGATTGGCATAATCGAGGTTGGTCTGCTGGAACAGCTTATTTCAATTGATAAATCTTGCTCGGGCGGCCCCGACTGTGGGAAGACTCTTCTCCGATGTATTCGGCCAATCCAACGTCGCACAGCTCAGAGACGATTCGCTGCGCATTTCGCTCGCTCATGTGAAGGTTGGCGGCCAAATCCCGGGTCGTAAATACCGTCCAGCCCATTTTGCGGTTCAGCGCGTCGATTTTTTTTATACGATTTTACGCTGATATTGCCTTTCTTGAGCTTCTCCATAAAATCCTTGTCATCCGTGCGATAGGAATAGGTCAGCTCTTCCTCCTGCCCTGCCGACTCGATCATCGTGCCGTCCTCTTTGATAATGACGATTCCGTGCTCCTCTTTCCCCTTCGATTGCTGAATCGCGCGATGCGCGTTCGTCTCCGCCGAGTAAGCTGTCTCTCCGAATCCAATGCCTACCGCTACCGTCGTCTCCGCCTCGGCCGCCAAATAGTTCACCGTGTGGTGAAGCATCTTAATCTCCCGTTCGATCGCGCCTCGGGTACTGAAGATCGCATATCTGCCGTTTCCCTTTTCCAGCAAGGAGCCGTCCAGCTTCTCGCAAAGATCGATCAGCGCTTTTTTCAGCCGCAGCTCCAGATACTGCAGATGATAGGGCGATTTGGCCTTGTCGATAATTCGGTCGAAATTTTCGATCTCGATAATCTCGATGCCGATCTGCGTTTCCTTGAAGTAAGACGTATTTACCTTCTCGACAAATATCCTTAAGGTCTGCATAATTTCCATACGGCTCGGCGAGATCAGAAAGACAGGGACGCCAGCTTCCTTCAAGGCCTCGAATACCATGGAAAAACAGGTAAACGCCCCTTCCGTCCTTTTGCTCTTCCACAAATCGAGATGGAATTGGAATAGCGCCTGCGGATCGATATCCACATCGAAGTATTTCACTTGCAAATCCTGGGAGACATCTCCAACTGCTGAAGCGCCCTGTCTATATCAATGTCGCTTATCGTAAAAATATCGATGCTGACCCGGTCGATCAATTTGCCTTGCGAAAAAACCAAATCGAGGAAGCACTTATACAGACTGGATTCCGTTAACCGAATATGTACCAGCTTTTCGTCAGAACCCAGCGCCTCTTTCGCAGCTTTGTAGGGGATCGCTCCGGAAAACAGCCATGAGTCCACCCTATGATCGTTTTCCAGTACAATTCTGGCGGTTTCTTTGGTCTCTACATAAGAGTAGGGGATAAATTCCAGTCCTTGATCAAACGCCTTGGCCTCAGCTAAGATTCGCTCCACGGACTGTGTGGGCCCGACAACGCCAACCTTGTACATCCATGAATCCCGCCTTCAAAACAGTTTCAATCATTATATACACCCTTGTCGTCGGAAATCCAGTTCTATTACAATATCTGCTAGATCCAACGATCCGGAGAAATTTTGAAAATGTAGCGCCTTGCGCATGGCCTCCCTTCGAAACGTTCCGGCACTCCTGTATCACGCTTGCCTGAATAATATAAGACGGTTCTCCAAAGATTCGATGGCCAGTTTCAGTGCGGCTAAGCGTCGTTCGTTTAGTGTTTTCTGAGGACTGCCTTCCCTTGCTTTTGCGATTTGTTTTTCAATAGATGGAAGGACGCCTTGCAGCACGTCTTTAGAAGTCGAGACGATCTCTTCGTCATAGTCAAAGTCCGCCCCCCTGCCAAGCACCGTTAAGACTTTCTAAACCAACCTTTATGGCGTTCAGTCTCTTTTGGACAAGCGTTGTGTTCGAACCCTTTTCCGTCGAACTTTTATAGGCGTTTTTAAGTTTATGAAGCGTGGACTCCAAGGATTTAATCGATAAATCTTGAACTTCCCGGCTGACCGTATTCATGCTGACCGTATTCATATCGAAGCCCCGCTTTCCGTTTTAATCCAACGTGGATAATGATATCAAAATTAGGAAGCCCCCAAATATGAGTATTTACATTTTACCGCCAAAAAAAAGTCCCTCAAACCGCTTGGCGGTTTAAGGGACTGCGATATGCGACTCATCCGTATACGCCGAAATCCCACAGCGAATAGCCGTAGAAGCCGACTCTCGCCGTGCCGTACATCCGCACGTACCTGGCGGTTGTCGGCGCAAACGCGATATCGTCGAGCCCCCCCGTCGCCGGTCGTCGTCGAATAAACGGTCGACCAGCTGCCGACGGTCGTCGCCGTCTCGATCCGGTAGGCGGTGGCGTAGGCCAGCTCCCAGTTCAAGCGTACCCGGCTCACCGTCTGCGGCGCCCCCAGATCGACGTAGATCCACGAAGGATCGGCGAACGCCGACGACCAGCGGGTGGCCGAATTGCCGTCCACCGCCTTCTGCGGCTCGTAGCCGGTCATGTAGGTCGAGCTGGCCGTCACGCTTTTGTTCAGCGCCAGATCGGCGCCCGCGCCGGTCCCCCCGACCGCAGACATCATGATGTCGTCGACGAAGGCGTAGCCTCCGGTCGTCGGCTTGTAAGCGTACAGCGTCGCGCTCGTATTCGTCGCGCCGGTCGTGAACGTGAACGTCTTGGCCGTCCAGCCGGTGCCGCCATGCTCCTGGTACGAGTCGGCTCCGCCGTAATTTTTGACGCCGAGACGCACCGTCTGTCCCGACGATGCCGCCCGGAGGTAGCCCCGCACCTCGTATGTCGTATTCGGCGTCAGCCCCGCGACCGTCTGCTCGATGCCGTCCGCCGCGGTGCCCAGGCTGACGCCGGTCTCGTTCTTGTACCGGCTCGACGTCTGCGTACCCTGATAATCGAACGCAGGCTGCGCCGTCTGGGCGTTCGTCAGCGTCCAGCCGTACAGGCTGTCCATGCCGGGCTGATGCATCCGGTTCAGATCCAGCGAGCCGTTGACGACCAGATTTTTGTGATCCGTGTCGGTCAGCTGGTACGTCGGATTCGGCGGATTGGCAAAGTCGTGCCCCGCCTTCCACGCCGTCGCCCCGTATTCGTAGGCCCCGATGTCGGGCGCGGAGCCGCCGTAGCCGGTCGTAATGCCGCGGATCGGCGTTCCGGCGTCGATGGCGGGCGAGCCCGACTGCAGCCGGAAATCGGCGGCCGACGGATTGACGTAGAGCGGATTGCCGCTCGTCAGATTGTGGTCGAACGTCGCCCCGACGGCCGAAGCGCCCGTGCCGAGCTCGTCGACCGCGATATTGTTCTGAATCCGGTCGCCGTAAGCGTCGATGCCGTAGGAAGGTTCCGAGATGCGGATGCCCGACTTGCCGTAAGTCGTGTTGTTGTACACCCCGACGAAGTTGGACAGATGGTTGACGATGATGCCGAGCCAGTCAAGATTCCAGGTCGCGTTGTCGTAAATGAGCGCGTTCGCCGACGACTCGTCGAGGTAGATGCCGCCGGTCCATTCGCCCGAGCCGTCGCTGCGCAGCACGTTATCGTGCCAGTAGTTGTGGTGGATCTCCGAGTTGCCGAGATCGTCGTGCGCCGTGTAGAGCATGCCCGTATCCTTGGCGAGATAATTGCCATCGTGAAAATCGTTGTACTGAATGACCGCCGCGTAAAAATCGCCCCCCGATGAGCGAGCGGCCGGAGTGATACGCGGTGTTGTGGCTGACCAGATGGCCCATGCCGAAAATGTCGATGACCGAGTTGAACGCGATCGGTCCGTACGTGCCGTCGTGGATCAGGTTGTTGACCAGCTTGTTGCCGCTGCCCTTGATCGTGACGAGCGCGCCGGAGGAATACGCCAACTCGCTGTTCTTCAGCGTGTTGTTCGCGCCGCACAGGCAGATGCCGGCAGAATAGCCGGGCGCCCGGTTGAATTCCGAGACGTACTTGGCGTCGATGCCGTCGATGACGTTGCCCGAGCCGTTCGCCATGTCGATCGAGGCGGCGAACAGCTTCACGCCTTTAACGACGATATTGGAACGGTCCGTCAGGTCGAACGCGAGGCTGCGCGCCTTGTATTCGACCGTGTGGCCGGCGGGGCTGTCGCTTCCCGTCGTTCGCAAATAGAGCTGGCCGGCGGTCTTGTCGTAAAACCATTCGCCCGGGTAGTCCAGCGCGCCGAGCTTGCCCATCACCATATATTCCGACGCGCCGTAGCCCCAGTTCGCCAGCGCGACGACATTGCCCGGGACCGGCTCCTTGCGGAACGTCATGTCGGCGATGCCCGCCGTCGTCAGCTTCACGTCGGCAGCGTACGTAAAATCCTTGGCCGTCGTCGACGACTCGTATACGGCCGAAGCCCCGCCCGTCTGCGGCTGCGTGTAGCCGTACAGCGTCGTGCCGTTCGTCTTCCAGTAGCCGGTCGCTTCGGGATACGACCAGCCTTTGAGATTGCTGGCGAAGGTCGCCGTCTCCCGGCCGGTCGGCTGGTTCGGATTTTGGCTCGCGATCGTCGCGTTGACGTTCGTGAACTCGGCCTTGGCCGCCGTCGAGCCGCTGCTCGATTCTACGCCGAGACCGAAGCTGCCTTCGGTCAGCGCGGCGTTCGTCGTCGAGATGACCGGCGTGGCGCCGTTGTTGACGTACACGTTCAGCGAACTGCCGGAAGCGGACACCTTCAGATTGTAGGTCGTATTGGTCGAGACGGTCATGCTGTAGCTGCCCAGCAGGGCGCCGGAGACGCCGTACAGCCGAAGCGAATTGTCGTAGCTCGACAGCTTCAGCGTATAGGCGCTCTGCGATCTCTTCAGATGGAGCTTGCCGGTCTCCGAGGTCGTGACCAGGGCGCCGCCGAAGTTCCATTCGCCCGCGTCCTCGACGAATATAGCCGCCCCGTCCCAATAGCCCGCCGGCTGCGTCAGGTTGGTCGCGTCGTCCAACTCGTCGGCGACGGTGGTCGTCGCATAGTGGTAAAAGGCCGGATCGTACAAATTGCCGACCGCCGTGTTGGGCGAGCGCGCCAAATTGTTGGCGACCCCGTCGACGTAAACCTGGTCGAAAAAATCGCCCATAGGCAGCGTCGCGCCCGTCTTGTAGACGCTGCCGGAATGTACCGCCCAGGAGCCGGATACGAGATTCGCTCCGCTGATCGTCACGTTCGCCCCCGTATCCGGCTGAAACGTGACCGGATTGCCGGACGTGCCGGAATTGGCCGGCCTGACCGTCTCCCGGTACGTGCCTGAGCGGATTTTCACCGTGTCTCCGGCGGCCGCCGCGCTTGCCGCCTTGCCGATCGTTTTCCACGGGCTTCCCGAGCTTCCCGAGCCCGTCGTGTCGCTGCCGCTTGCGGCGTCCACGTAATACGTGATCCCCGCAGCCTCGGCGCGCTTGGGGGCGCCCGGCCCGGCGAATGCGATCAGCATCGCCGCCGCCAGCAGCATGGCCAAACCTTTTTTCCTCATCGATTCCACCCTTTCTTCCTTTGAAATGTTTATTTCAAGCCCGGAAAGCGGCATTGAAACCATCGATTGACGACGCATCGGCGCTGCCGTGCGGCAGGCCGTCAGGCGGAGGCGCGAAGCAGGGCGCGCGAAGCAGGGCGCGCGAAGCAGGGCGTATGCGGGCGCTATCGCGCAAAACTACATCATCCAAAGCCAGGGTGGCGGCTTTTTGCGATCTATCGCGCAAAAGTGCGCGGTAGATCGCCTTTTTTGAGCGAGAAGCCGGCTATTTCGGGTAAAAATCGTGCACTTTTGCACGATAGGAGAAACGACGAGCGCGCGTACTGATGTCATCGTGCACTTTTGCGCGATAGGCGTTTCGGGTTTGAGCTTTTAAATCGATCGATCAATCGATGATTTTCGCTTTCGGCAATGCCGGCGACTGTCGGCCCGCATGCCCAAGCCGCGCTGCAAAAACGGCCGGCGCAAGTTTTACGCCGGCCGAAGCTGCCTTCTTTGCTTTATTGCGCCGCAAACAGGTTCCAGACGATAACCGCCGCCTGGGCCCGCGTTGCCAGGCCTTGCGGAGCGAAGCTGCCGTCGCCGATGCCTGCGATCAAGCCGGCGCCGTGAATGGCGTCCACCGCTTCGACCGCATAGCCGGCAATGTCGGCGCGGTCGGCGAAGGAAGCGCCGCTCGCCGAGCCTTTCAGGTCCAGCTTCGTCGCCAACGCCGCCCGGTAGATCATGACGGCCATTTCCTGGCGGGTAATCCGTTCGTCCGGTCCAAAGCTTCCGTCCGGACGGCCCGCGACGATGCCCGCATGCCGCGCGGCGGCGACGGCCGACGCGTACCAGCTGTCTTCGTCGACGTCCTTGAAACCGCCCGTTCCCTGTCCGCCTGCGATATCGAGCGCGCCGGCCAGCATCGCCACGAACTCGGCCCGGGTTACCTGATCCTTCGGCATAAACGAGCCGTCGCCCGCGCCCCGAACGACTTCCCGCGCAGCCAACCCTTCGATCGCGGCCTTCGCCCACGGCAAGCTCGTCACGTCGGCGAAGCTGATATCATTGTAAACAGCCGCATAAGTGCTGAAATGCGCCGCCCGGAATCGCACCGTCCCCGTCTCCGGATCGTAGCGTCCGTTGCGCACGATTTCCCGCTCGCCCTCGTCGTTCACATAATAGATAGCTACCTTAACCGGGTCGGCTCCCGGCTTCAACGCGTATTTCAGCTGTACGCCGACCGTTTGTCCGTCGAAGTCGTTCAGCTTGCTGCCGTCGACGCTCAGTGAAAAGTCGTATGCCGGACTGTCCCCGAGACTCGCTCCCGCATCGCCAGGCAGCTGCGCCGGATCGACAACCGCGATGTCGAGCTGGACGCTGCCGGGCGCTTTTTCCCTGCCGGCCAGCAGCTTCGTCGGAAGCGACACCGTGGCGTCGCCCGCGGCAATGTCGATCGTGCCGATATGGCCGTCGAGCGCTGCGGCAAACGCGTCTCCCGACAGCGTCAGCGCGAATTGCTTGGCGTCGGCCGGCATATCGACCACAATGTGGACGGCTCCGTCAAGCGCGTCGCGAATCGCCGTCCGCAGCTCGCCCGAGCGGACGACGGCCTTCGCCTTGCCGCCGTCCATCGAAGCTGCGACACGAATCGTGCCGGCAGGCGGCGTGGGCGTCGGGCTTGGCGTCGGCGTTGCGTCCGGCGTCGGTGTCGCGCTTGGCGTCGGCGACTCGCTCGGCGTCGGCGACTCGCTCGGCGTCGGCGACTCGCTCGGCGTCGGCGACTCGCTTGGCGTCGGCGACTCGCTTGGCGTCGGCGACTCGCTTGGCGTCGGCGTCGGCGATGCGCTTGGCGTTGGCGTCGGCGACTCGCTTGGCGCCGGCGTCGGCGTTGCGCTTGGCGTCGGCGTCGGCGATGCGCTCGGCGTCGGCGTCGCACCTTCTACGAGCATGCCGGCGCTGACGACGGGGCTTCCCGTTTCCACGCCCGCGGACGCTTTTGGCGTCACCTCGAAAAACAGATATTGGCCGCCGTCCTCATCCGTCACGATGTACGATACGGCGTTCGCCGAAGCGATCGGCGACTTGTCCGAGCCGTCCGCGGCAGCGCCGCGGAACCATTGGAACGCCGACGTCGCTTCGAGATCGCCATCCGCGTCGCTGTACTCGTATTTGCCCGTCAGCGTCTGCCCGATCCGGCCGTCGCCTTCGATCGCCGCGTCGGTCGCGACCGGCGCTTGGTTGGCAGGCGGCTCCTCCTGGCTGCCGTATACCTCGAATTCCCGAATGGAGCTGGCATACCAGCCGTTGCTTCTTGCCGATTCGACCAGCTTCACGTATTGCGCCGCCGTCGCCGGGAACGTGATCGTTTCCGTGCCTCCCGCGCCGGCCGTCGTCGCATACACATC
The DNA here is from genome assembly GCF_029525575.1 of Cohnella rhizosphaerae. Taxonomy (GTDB): domain Bacteria; phylum Bacillota; class Bacilli; order Paenibacillales; family Paenibacillaceae; genus Cohnella; species Cohnella rhizosphaerae. Next base: position 1,977,611 of record NZ_JAPDIA010000003.1, on the reverse strand, counting down.
GTCCCACTGCGCGCCGTCGGCCGACAGCTGGATTTTATAGGCCGTCGCATGCACGACATCCCAGAACAGCTTCACCTTGTCGACCTGCGCCGGCGATCCGAGATCGATCATGATCGACTGCGGCTCGGGCGAGCCCGCTCCGCCCGACCATCTCGTGCCGAGATCGCCGTCCGTCGCCTTGCCGCCTTCGTGACCGGCGCCTTCGACCGAGCTGACCGTCACCGTCTTGTTCAGCGCCAGATTGACCGGAGGAGGCGTGACTGGCCCCGGCTCTCCGTACACCTCGAACTCCTGAATCGAGCTCGCATACCAGGCGTCGCTTCTTGCCGTTTCCACCATTCGCACGTACTGCGCGTCCGCGGCGGCGAACTTGATCGTCTCCGTTCCTCCGGCGCCGGATGTCGTCGAGTAGACATCGCTCCATTCCCCGCCGTCCGTCGACACTTGAATTTTATAAGCCGTCGCATGGACGACATCCCATACGAGCTTCACCTCGTCGACCTTCATCGACGCTCCCAGGTTCACCGCGATCGACTGCGGCTCGGACGAGCCTGCCGCCCCCGACCATCTCGTGCCGAGGTCGCCGTCCGTCGCCTTGCCGCCCTCGTAGCCGGCGCCCTCGATCGAGCTGACCGTCGCCGTCTTGTTCAGCGCCAGATTGACGCGCGGCGGCGTGGTCGGTCCCCAGGATCCGTATACCTCGAAATCCCACAGCGATACGCCGTACCAGCCGTTTCTCGCGCTCTGGATCATTCGCACGTACCGCGCGTCGGCGGCGGCGAACGTAATGTCGTCCAGTCCGCCGTTGCCGGAGGTTGTCGCGTAGACGTCGTTCCAGTCGGAGCCGTTCGTCGACACCTGGATTTTGTAGGCGGTCGCATAGGACGTCTCCCAGTTCAGCTTCACTTCGGCGACGCTTTTCACCTCGCCCAGATCGACGCGAAGCCACTGGTTGTCGTTCGTGTCCCCGCTCCAGCGGGTGGTGGCATCGCCATCCACCGCCTTGCCCGCCTCGTAACCGGTCTGAACCGCCGAATTGGACGTCGCCGGTTGATGGAGCGCCAGGTCGGGCAGCGGCGCATGAACGGTGACGACGGCCGGCGCGCTTGCCGGGGACAAGTTGCCCGCGGCGTCCTTCGCCTTGACCGTGAACGAATACGTCCGACCGTCCTCAAGGCCCGTTATCGTCGTATGCGTGCCCATCGATACGCCGGTCAGCGTGCCGTCGGCATAAATTTCGTACATTTCCACGCCGTAATTGTCGCTTGCCGGATCCCAGCTCAGGTCTGCTGCCGTCGCGGTAAACGAAGGCGACATCAGGCCGGACGGCGCGCCCGGCGCCTCCGTATCCGAAATGTCCGTCGGGACGACGTCCACCCGATCCGCGACGCTCCACGGTCCTCCGCCCGCGCTGTTGTCGCCGGTGCTTCGCACCTTCAGCGTATGCGGACCGTCGGTCAGCGCCGGGCTCGTATAGACGAGATAGTCGCCCATATGGACCGTAGCGTTCATGTCGACCGGCGTTTCGGCGCCGCCGTCGATCGAGACGCCGACGATGCCGAAGCCGGAGTTCACTTCGGCGTACAGCTGAACGCCTTTGCCGACGAAGCGGACTTGGTAGTAGGCATCCTTTTCGTTCGTAAAATGATTGTCGCTGCCGTAATTGGACGCATTGTTCGTGCCGGCCGTCCACGCGCCGTGGAAATCGAACGCGTAGTTCCCCGTGCCCGTCCGCGAATCGTTGACCACGATCGGCGAGCCCGCCGGCACGACGTCCACCCGATCGGCGACGACCCAGTTGCCGGTTGCGAGCGTATTTTGCGTGCCCGTGACGCGCACCTTCATCTTATGAGCGCCGGCCGCCATCCTTGGACTCGTAAACACAAGCGCGCTTCCGATATGGGAGGCGGCGTAAAGATCGACCTTAAACTCCGGTCCGTCGTCGATCGAGACGCCGACGATGCCCATGCCCGTATCGAGCTCCGCGTACAGCTTCGCCTGCACGCCTTCGAATCGGACTTCATAGTAGCTGTCCGGCGTATTGGAAAAATGATTGTCCGCGCCGTAGTTCGTGTTGTTCGCGGCCTGATGCCAGGTTCCGGCAAAATCGAACTGGCCCAGGCCCGTGCCGGTCTCGCTGTCGTTGATGCGGATCGGCGCGACGGCGGACACGACGACGACCCGGTCGACGACATGCCCGGCACCGCCGGATTCCGCGTTTTTGGTGCCCGTGACGCGCACCCTCAGCGTATGCGCGCCGTCCGCAAGCCGCGGACTCGTATAGACGAGCGCATCGCCTATATGCGTGCGGGAATACGTATCGACCAGCGTTTCGGCGCCGCCGTCGATCGACACGCCCACGATGCCCGTATTGTCCTTCAGCTCGGCATACAGCTGGATCTGCACGCCGTCGAATTTCACTTCGTAGAAATCGCCGGCCGTGGACGAATGGTGGTTATCCAGATGATAATTGAACGCGTTGCCCGCCTCCGCGCTCCAGGAGCCGGTATAGGCGAATTCGTTCGTACCCGTGCCGGTCGCCGTATCGTTGATCGACAGCGTGCCCGGCTCCGGATGGGCGGGACCCGGCGGAAGCGCCGCCGGCTCTTCCCACAGCGATACCGAGACGTCGTCGACGAACGCATAGCTGCCGGTTTCCGGCTTGTAGGCGTATACGGTGGCCGTCGTAGCGGCCGGTCCCGTCGTGAAGGTCAGCGTCTTCGTCTGCCACTTCGATTCGGCGGTTTCGCCGGACGTGTCGCTGCCGCCGAAATCCTTTACGCCAAGCTTGACGGCTTTGCCGGATACGGCCGATCGCAGAAAGCCTCTAAGCTCGTACTTGGTGTTCGGCTTAAGGCCGACGATCGTCTGCTCGATGCCGTCCTCGCCGGTGCCGAGCGCGATCGACGTCTTGTTGACGATGCGGGCCGGCCCGAGATTCGTATCCTTGTTGCCGGCGATATCGTAGACGGGCTGCGCCGCCTTCGAGTAGGTCCGGGTCCAGGCGTACAGGCTGTCCATGCCCGGCTGCTGCATTCGGTTCAGCTCGAACGCCCCGTTCGTCAGCAAATTTTCGTAGCCGGTATGAACCAGCCCGTACGCCGGCTCGACGGCCGGCGGGTTGTCGAGATCGGCGCCCGCCTTCCAGTCCGGCCCTCCGGTCTGGTACGCGCCGATATCGGGCGTACTGTCGGAAGGATCGGTAATGCCTTCGATCGGCACGCCTGCGTCAAGCGCGGGAGAGCCCGCTCCCGGACGAAAGTTCCCGCCTGCGGCATCGATGTACTGCGGATCGCCCGCCGCCAGATTCGCCTTGTAGTCGGCGCCGATCGTCAGACCCGACGTGTCCAGGCCGTCCACCGAGATGTTGTTGTACACCTTGTCCCTGTAGTCGTCGATCGTATAGCCCGGACGGGATATCTCGACGATCGAAGCGTTGTCGGTCGTATTGTTGTACACCTGCACGAAGTTGGACAGATGGTTGACCATAATGCCGCGCCAAGGAAAATTCCACGTCACGTTGTTGTAAAGCGTGGCGTTCATCGTCGATTCGTCCAGATAGACGCCTCCCGACCATTGGCCGGTATCGTCGACGCCTTTGCTGCGGTGCATGTTGTCGTGCCAATAGTTGTGGTGGATCTGCGTGTTGCCGAGATCGCTGTGCGCCGTATACAGCAGCCCGGTATCGGTCGCGAAGGCGTTGCCGCCGTAAAAATCGTTGTACTGGATGTCCGCCGCGTAAAACGTTCCGCCGATGAGCGAGCGGGAGGCGTTGTAGACGGTGTTGTTGCTGACCAGGTGACCGACGCCGTTCAGCTCGATCGCGGAGTCGAAGACGATCCCGCCGTACGTGGCGTCGTGAATGACGTTGTTGATCAGCCTGTTGTTTTCGCCCTTGACCGTGACCAGAGAGCCGGACGAAAAGGCGATTTCGCTGTTTTTCAGCGTATTGTTCGAACCGCAAAGGCAGATGCCCGAGGAACCGGACGAAAACTCTACATAGTAGTCGGATACGTATTTGGCGCGAATGCCGTCGACGACGTTGCCCGAACCGTTCGCCATGTCGATCGTGGAGGCGAACAGCTTGACGCCCTTGACGACGACGTTCGAGCGGTTCGTCAGGTCGAAGGCGAGATTGCGCGCTTTCGCCTCGACGGTATGACCGGCCGGATCGCCGCCGTCCGGCGCGATCATATACAGCTTGCCGGCCGCCTTGTCGTAATACCATTCGCCGGGGTAGTCGAGCGCGGCGAGCTTGCCCATAATCATGTATTCGGAGTTGTTCAGGCCCCAGTTGGCCATGCCGAGCACGTACGGCAAATCCTGCTTGCGGAACGTCAGCAGGGCCGCGCCGGCCGTCTTCAGCGTCACGTCCGCCGAATAGGTGAAGTTTTTCGCCTTCGTGGCGGAATCGTAGGCGGCGCCGAGCCGCTGCGACTGCGGCTGCGTATAGCCGACGACCGACGATCCGTCGACCGTCCAGTAGCCGTTGCCTTCGCCCGAGGACCAGCCCTCGAGATTGCTGGCGAAGCCGGCCTTTTCCTTGCCCGTCGCCTGGTCGATGCTTTGGCTCGATATGGTTGCGTTTACATTTTCAAACGAAGCCGAGGCCGCCACGGAGCTGCTGCCCGATTGCACGCCGACGCCGAAAAAGCCCTCGATCGGCTTCGGATCGGTCGCCGTAATCGCCGGCGCGGATTGATCGTTCAAATAGACTTTGATCGAGCCGTCCACGGCTTCGATCTTGACGTTATACGTCGTATTCAGCTGCACCGCGACGTTGGAAGCGCCGAGCGTCGTTCCGTTCTGGTCGACCAGCGTCAGCTTGTTGTCGAGACTGGACAGCCGGACCGAATAGAACGACGGGGCGCTTAGTATGTTGAGCACGCCCGCATGGGTCGACGAGGATACGATCGCGCTGCCGAAATTCCATGCGCCCGCATCCTCGTAAAAGACGGCTGCTCCGTTCCATGTCCCGTCGGGCTGCGTCAGATTCGCGGCGTCGACCAGTTTATTCGAGTCCGACTTCGTATTGTCGTATCGATACAGATTCGGATCGTACAGGTTGCCGACCTCGGTGTTGGGGCTGCGCGCCCAATTGTTCGCCTGACCGGCGACGTAGATCTGGTTCAAATAATCGGGCATGCCGAGCGTCGCGTCGATGCTGTACGCGCCGTTCGCGACGGCCGGGGCCGGCGTCCAACTGCCCGTGATGAGATCGGCGCCGCTGACCGTGACGTCGGCGCCGGTATCCGCTTCGAACGTCACGCCGTCGCTGGCCGGCTTGACGGTCTCGCGATAGGTGCCGGTACGGATCTTGGCCGTATCGCCGGCGACCATGACGGCCGCGGCCTTGCCTATCGTTTTCCAGGGATGGCCTGTGCTCCCATCATTGGAATCGCTTCCATTTTCTGCGTCTACAAAGTAGACCGATGCGGCTGCGGATGCCTGCCTTGAAGGCGCCGCAACGAAATACATCGATAGCATGGACGCTATCAACACGTACGCCAACCCTTTTCTGACCACGAAGCTTTCCACCTTTCCTTGAGGAAAATGTTGTTTTAACCTGAAGACGGGGCCGAAACCGTTCTCTTATGTACGATTTCACGTCCCAGTATACGGTTCGAATCGGGCGATAAATATGGAATCATCTACGCTTTTTGGACTGATCGCGGGCGTTTTGCGGCTTAACGGACCGGCGTCTTCCCGCTTTTTCCAGACGTGGAGGATGACTGGTGTATGCCGAACCGAAGAGGCGCTGTACAGCGTTACTTGTCGGGGCTGCGGCGTATGCCGGACCGGAGAGGCGCTGTACAGCGTTACTTGTCGGGATTTCGGCGTATGCCGGACCGAAGTGGCGCTGTACAGCGTTACCAGATCCTCGTCGAAGTGCCACAATTCTCGCATCCGAACGTTTGGACCCGGTTTTGAACATCTGCGGCCTGTCTACTTGCGTGCCGCACGTAGCGGACGGACCGAGGAGCCCTTGTTCTTGTTCCTGCAGCGATTCGAAGCCCGCTTTGGGACTCAGGGGTCGTTATTGCAGGATTGCCGACCTTTTTTTAGCCTTGAACCGGATGAATAACGTCCCTCCAGTCCGAAATGATCGCATTGGGGGACGGATTTTAAGAAATAACGTCTCCTGAGTCCGATGCCCCTGTCTGGCTTGCGTTCCGTGAAGCGCCTTTCGCACGCGATCCCTTTCGAAACGCTCCGGCGCACCTATAGCGCGGTTGCCTGTCCATCCATCGCAGCCAAGCAAAAAAAGCCTCCCGTCTATGTCGAATACACATAGATGGGAAGGCTTTTTTCGTACAAGCGCGATTCATAACGTTCGCCTATTTGGTCATCCGCTTGAACTGCCGGTAGGGAATCTCGTATTGCAGCGGCTGCCCCGCGGCAAACCGTTCGATCTCTTTCACCATGGCCCACGCGTAATTTTCCAGCTTCACCATCCCGGCCACATGCGGCAGCAAATAGACATTGTCCGGCTCGCGCAGGGGACTGTCCGGCGGAAGCGGCTCCGTCTCGTAGACGTCCAGCACGGCTGTGATTCGCCCCGTCCGGAGCGTCTCGGCCAACGCGGCTTCGTCGATCAGCGAGCCCCGCGCGGTATTGATCAACACGGCTCCATCTTTGATCCATTTCAGATTGTCCCGGTTGATCATCCGGTAGGTCTCGTCGGTTTGCGAGGCGTGGATCGAGACGATGTCGGACTGGGACAGCACTTCATGCAGCGAGCAGGGCTCGACGGCGGCGTGCGCCAGGCTGTTCATATCCACATACGGATCATACAGCTTCACGCGGACCCGGAAGGGTTGCAGCATTAGAATCAAATGCCGACCTACGGCCCCCAGCCCGACGAGGCCGACCGTTTTGCCGATCAGCGTCTCGCATTCCCGATTGTTCCAGTTCATCGTCCTGACGTCGCGCTCCCGTCGCGGGATCTGCCGCAGGGCGGTCAGCATATAGGCCAGCGTTCCTTCGGCCACGTATTCCGCCATGACATCGTTCGCGCTGCACACCTTTATTCCTCGTTCATACACGCCATCCGTGATAAATCCGGCCACGCTCGCGCCCGGGCTGACAATCAGCTTGAGGCGGTTCGCCTGCGCAAGGACGGCTTCCGTAAAAGGCGGGCAGGACAGCCAGCCGAGCGCGAAGCAAACGTCGACGTCGCGCAAGCGGTCGCCCAGCTCCCCCCCGCGGTCATCGCCCTTCCGTAGTCGTTCATCCGGACGTCCCCGATCCGGCGCAGCGCGTCCATCGCCGGCTTCGGCAAAAAAACGCTCTTTCCAGGCACCGTCCTCCATCGTAATGAATAGATTCATGTCATCTTCCCTTCAAGCTGCCGGATATACGAGATGAAGTGCGGCAGCGCCGCGTCGTGGTCGGCCAGCTCGGGATGCCACAGCTTTTCCCATTTAAAAGTGATCCACCTGCCGTACTTCTTCCCGCCGAATGCTTCGATAATGTTTTCCAAAGGAATCTCCCCCGGTTCCCGGCAATACGCTTGTATAGCCGCCGTCCTGCGCGAACTGCAGGTCCGCCGCGTACAGGCATTTGACCGCAGGCTTGACGGCAGCCAGCGCCTGGTCCGCATCCTCGCCGCCAAGCCGCACATGATCGGGCGAATAGCCGATTCCGACCCGGTCATTCCCTATTTGCCGGACCGCCGCGGCAACTTCCAGCGCGCTTGCGTACAAGCTATGATTCTGAATGACGATTTCAAGCCCGGATCGATCCCGTTCGAGCAGCCTGGCCAGCATCTCGGCGACGGATGACAGATTGACGTTGGCGTACGCCGGATCGGTATCGCCGTGCACCTGCAGGCGAACGGCGCGGGCGCCCGTCTCGTTCGCCAGCGCCATGCTCCGCTTTAACGTATCCTCGACGATCCTTCTTGCATCCGATCGAAGATGATCGTAGTGCGGATACAGGAACAAGCTTGCCAGCGCGATCCCTTCGGCCTCCAGCGCATGCACGATCTCCCTGATATGCGCGGCGGACGAATCGAGGGTCAGCTCTCCCTTGATCTCCGACACCCTCAGGTCGATCCCGTCATAGCCGTACCGGCGCGCCAGCCGGATCGCTTCGACGCCGCTCAATTCCGGCGTCGCCAATGTTGAAAAGCTGCACTTCATCACCTGTATGGTTCTCCTCCCCCGCGGTGCGCTCCCATCCTTTATTTCTCCAGCTCCTGCAGCAGATTCATCATGGCGGCAACCGCTTCGGCCCGCTTCGCGATCTCGACCGGGGCGAAGCGGTTGCCCGTCTTGCCGCGCACGATCCCGGCTTCCACGGCCGCGGCGACGGGCGCCTTCGCCCAATTCGGAATCTGGGCGCTGTCGGCGAACGCAGGCAGCGCCGGCGCCGACTCCGTCTTCAGCCCCGCCGCGCGGGCCAGCATCGCCGTCATCTCCGCCCTGGCGATCTGCCGATCGGCGCGGAAAGTGCCGTCTTCATAGCCTTGAATGATTCCCGCTTGGGCCATTTCCGCGATCGATGCCGCGGCCCAGGCCGGAATACGATTCGCATCCGCAAAGACCGCCTGCGCAGCTTGACCCCCTTGACCTCCTTGACCTCCTTGACCTCCTTGACCTCCTTGACCTCCTTGACCTCCTTGCCCCCCCTTGACCTCCTTGCCCCCCCTTGACCTCCTTGCAGTCCTAACGCCCGCGTGAGCATCGCGGCGAACTCCGCCCGCGTCACCGGGCGCTCCGGACGGAACGTGCCGTCTTCGTAGCCGGTGACGATCCCCTTCTCCACGGCTTCCAGAACGGATGACTCCGCCCAGTGTCCCTTCATATCGGCCAGTCCCGATGCCCCCGTCAGATTCGTCTTCAACGCGGGCTTGAACAGCGTGCTCTTAATAGAGGAATCAACCAGCTTGACCTCGTTCAGCGCCAGCTCGGCGGGTCCGGGAGCCAGACGCTTGAACCGCAAGGTCGCGAGCTTCAGATCCCCCCTTCAGCCCCTGCTTCGGTCCGATCAGCGTGTAAGCGACGCGAATCCGATTCCCGTCCACCAGGGGGTCCACCAGCAAGCCGTCGGGAGGCGCCTCGGCCTTCTCCAGCTTCAGCCGCCGCTCGTCGAACGTCAGCTTTAATTCATACGCATAGACGTCGCTTGTCCCGTGGGCGGAGATGACGACCGCCAGCGAACCGTCGCCTCCGCTCGTCATCTCGAACGCCGCGGATTCGTTGGCCGCCGCGCCGAATGCGACAGGCATCCCGGTCATCCATAAGCAGCTTACCAGCATGGCGATCGTAAATTTGATCCTCTTCCTCAGCCTCAGCCTCATCTTGAGCCTCATCTTGAGCCTCATCTTGAGCCTCATCCGTACGCCTCCACCCTTCGCGGCACGAAGACCGGACGCGGCTCGCCGAGCCGCATCCGGTATCCCGTTCATCTGCATGCCTGCCCGTTCTTCCTTTATTGTCCTGCCGCCCAATCGGCCAGAATCATTCTGGCGACGGCAGCCAGCACCTCGATCGTAATTTCATTTCCTCCGTCGATCGCGGCCGCCGACACCTTGCCCCAGTTCGGGTCCGAACTCGTTACGCCGTAGTACTTGGCAACGATGGACAGGTCGCGAATGCCGACTTTGGTCGCTCCGCCCCCGACGAGCGTGACCAGCGCGCGCTCGAACGTCTGGATGGCCCCGTTCAGGGAAGCGGCGGCCGCATTGACGCTCTCCTGGCTGGAGGCGCCGCTTCCGCGGACGGCCTTGGCCGCATCGAGCGCCGACTTGAGCGGAGCCTTGGCCGATTGCGGATACTGGCCGATCTTGTCTCCGTACGGACCGTTGTCGTGAAGCCTCTGCGCCTTCGCGATCGCGGCGTTCAGCGCCGTCAAGTCGGCCGGTACGCCCGGAATGACCGCGTCCAGGAATTGCTGTTCGGCGGTCCCCAGCGAGGCGACGGCTTCGTCGACCGCCGCTTGGGACACGCCCGTCAGATCGCGCTTCGCCTCGGCCAGCCCGATCGCATCCGCCAGCGCGTCATAGGCCGCCTGCGGATATTGTCCCGGATTCGCGCCGACCGTCGCACCATTCAGCAGCGCCTGGGCATGCGCGATCTTGGCGATCAACGCCGTTTTGTCCGCTTCAACCGGATGAGCCGCAATCTGCTGGGAGACGGCCGCTCCCGTCGTATCCGGCCAGACCGAATCTTCCCCTTCGAAGGTAAGCTCAAAATCGGACAACGACACGGCGGTAGATACGCCGGTCTGCGCGTCGTCCTTGACCGCTGCGCGCAGCTTGAACAGCGGCAAGGTTCCTGAGAGCGGCTGCCCCGCGCCGGCCGTGAACAGCAGAATCTTCAGCGTTCCGGGTTGATCGGCCATCGCGGCCACCACCTGATAGTTGTCCTGCAGCGACTCGATCGCTTCGCTATTCAGCATCCGGACGCCTTCGTACAGCTCGGTGGCGAACTCCAGTGCCTGCGGATCGTAATGGACGAGGATATCCGCGCCGGTAAAGCGGCTTGCGTCGCTTACGCCGACCGTCAGCTCCAGCTGCTGCCCCGGCTGCAGCTGTTCTGCGCTGGCCGCGAGCGTGCCGCCCGGAGCTTGATTCGCCGGCTGCGCCGCCGCCACGGCGGCATCGAGCGCGACCTGGACCGCGAGCGCATTCGCGTAGCCTGCCGCCGGCCGATTGTCCAGCAGCGCCTGCGCAACGTCGATCCGCTGCGCCGCCGTCAAGCCGTTGTACGCGGTCAGGTTCAGATCAAGCCCGACTGCCGCGATCGCGCCCTGCATCGCCGCCGCATCGCCGGCCTCGTTGACGGCCGCGAGCGGAGAAGGCTCGGGATTCGGTTCGCCGTATGTCGCCAGCGCGACGGACAAGGCGAATGCCGTCGGAATCTTCTGCATGGTGATATTGGTATTGTTCGACCCCAGAAGGACCAGGGACAGCTCCGTCTTGTCTGCCGCCGCGGCATCCTTCACGTACTGCGTGATGTTCATTTCGTAATTGGCTCCCGTCGCCTGAACGGCAGTTCTGCCGATCTCGGCCAGCGCCGCCATATTGCTGTTTTTCAGATCGGCGAGCGGCTGCGTATTCCAGGTCAGCGGCGCTTCCCAGCTGCTCGGGGCGGCGTAACCGACGACCGTTCCTTCCCTGGTTGTAAAAAACTGAACCTTCGCCTCTCCGATCGCGTCGGCCTCCAGGCCCGCCAACGACGCCATGTTAAATTTGATATAAACGCCGCCCTTCCGGGGCGAGGTTCCGCCGTACAGATTCGTCCAGTTGGCGGTACTGACGGTATCCGGATTCAACTGGTCCACGATGGCATGCGCCAGGAGCGGCGCATTGATCTTCGGCAGCGCGGCGTTCAGCTCCGCCTGCACCGCCTGAACATCGGCATACCCCGTCGCGGGACGATGGGTCAGCACCGAAGACGCCACGCTGTTTTTCTGTTCGCTCGTCAAGCCATTGTAAGAAACGAGCGCAAGTCCGAGCGCAGCGTTCTCGATGGCGGTTCGCATGGCCGACGCGTCCGGGGCCGTATTGACCCGCTGCAGCGCCGATATACGCACCTGGAAATGGAGCGTATACGTCGCCACCGTCCAATTGTCCTCCGCCGTCACGGTCACCTTCGCCGTTCCTGGAAGCGCCGGCGCATTCTGAAGCACGGCCGTCGCCTTGCCGGTATCCGCCACCTTGAAGCCGACGACCGGCAGCGCGGTCGTTCCTTCCGGCAGCATGATGTCGTACGCATACGTTTCCGGAGCAAACCCGGCGATCGTAACGCCGTTGACCTTCAGATCGCTTAAGCTGGCGTTCTCGCTTAACGAAGGCGCGTTCTGCGCTTCCTCCACTGCCGCGTCAAGCGCGTCCTGCAGCGCCGCCGCATCCGCGAAGCCGTCGGCCGGGCGCACCTCCAGCAGGCGGCTGCCGACCATCCGCTTCTTCCCTGCGCCTAGCGCGTTGAATTCGCCAAGATCGAGTCCCAGGCCGGGAGCGGCGATGGCCGACAGCATTTGTTCGGACGTAACGGCTCCATTGACGACATTGAGCGGCGAAGCGGCATCCGGCACGATGCTGACGCTGCCCTTGTCGGGTACGGCCTGAACGAGCAAATACCGCTTGCCGTCCCGGATCGTCTCGACGAACGGAATCGGCTCGCCGGCTTGCGTCGCGCCGATATCGCTCCAGGCATCGTCGACGCGTACCTTCACCGTGAGCGGGTAATCGAACAACGTATCGTCCATGCGGTCGGTCAGATTAAAGGTGATTTTCCGATCGTCCTTCCGCGTCACGACGATGTGCGCCGTATCCCGTTGTTGACTGTAGCGCACGATGTCTCCGTACCGGCCTACCCAGATCTGATCGCGATACGTATCGAGAAGCTGCAGCAGGTATTGCGTCAGATCGCGGCTCGTCCGCGTCACGCCGTCCGAAGGCGTCTTGCCGCTTTCATTCAGACTATGGACGAGCATATTGCTCCAGCCGCGATAATAGGAGGCGCTCCATACTTTGTGGTTGGGATCGACAAGCGTCTTCACCATCGCCTCTACGCTGTTGCCGTTCGCCGCTTGATTGGTCAGCTCAAGACTGCCCGGACGAACGCTTAGCGACTGCGTGTTCATGTAATTAATGCTGTCCGCCGGATTCGGCAGCCCGACCGTTCCCCGGGCGGCGATATAATATTCGGCGGCGATATCTTCTCTGCCGCTGCCGAAAGGATACGCCAGCGTCGTTGCGCGAACGCCCTCGATCGTGTCCAGCAGCGCTTGCGAGTCTGCGTATTCGCCGTGCAGGTGCGCCGGGTCCAGCGTGCTGCCTTTGTCTTCGTGCGTAACGGTGTGCGAGCCGATCTCATGCCCCTCCGCGGCAAGCGTACGCCATTTGTTCGGGTCTTTGATCAAGCTCGTAATGACAAACCAGCTGAATTTAAAGCCGTATTGCTGGGCCAGGCTGCGCCAAGTATCGTGTTCGTTTTCAAAATTGTCGTCGATCGTCAGCGAGAAGGCGCCCGTCTTGTCGTCGGCCCACAACGCCACCTCCGCGTCGCCGTGCTGCTGCGGCCAATGATCGTAATCCGCCAGGTTGATCCGTTTCTCGCCGGATGCGAGCGGGGGCAGATTCCGAAGCTGATTGCCCTGCGGCTCCAGCGCGGATTCGACCTGCTCGCGCACCTCGGTCTTCGTCAGGATGCCGTCCGCCGGCTTGTTGTCCAGCAAATATTGGGCCACGAACTGTTTCTTGTCCTGGCTGGCCGTCTCATACTTCGGCTTGTAAAGGCCGAGCGCCCGCGATTCCAGCGCCGAACGCATCTGCTCGGCCGTCTGCGCCTGCGATAAGGCGAGCAGGGCTTGCAGACGTACGCCTTCGTACAATTCATTTTGCGCCGCGGCTTTATTCGCATAGCCGGCGGCCGGGCGCGCGTCCAGCACATGCTGCGCGACAGCGGTTTTGCCCGTCTCGGACAAGGCGCCGTAGCCGTACAGAATCATCCCGAGCGCGCTCGCTTCCAGCGCCGTACGCATCTGTCCAGCGCTCGAAGCTTGATTGACCGCTTCCATCGGCGCCGCAGGGTTATTCAGGATCCGGTTCCATATCTCTTCGTTGATCGTCAGAATCGGTCCGTTCAGCGACTTCACGCCTTCATTCACGCCCTTGGCGTAAGTCATATAGCCATGCTCGTTCTTGTACAGCATATCCGTCGTTCCGATGCTAAGCCTGCTTACGACATCCCGCGTTTCGGCGCTCGTCAACCCTGAGTCGATATTATCGAGCAGCAATACGGGCGTGATCGCATCCACGTTCGGCTTCCAGCCCATGAATACGTAAACTAGGCTGCTTCGCTTGCCGTTCGCGTCCAGCGTATCGAATTCGAAGCCCATACTGTCCGCGCCGAGATTCGGCAGATCGTCCTGCCCGTCGACGATGTAACCCCGGTATTTCCCGATGCCGCTGTCAAAGCCGCCGACCGGAGAGACGGGATGGGAAAACGTATAATTCACGAATTCGGCCATGATTTTGCCCGGCTGGCTTAGCGGATGCCCTTTGTACACGAAGCCGTCGCCTGCCGCATCCTTGCGGATCTCGCGTTCGGTCAGCGTCTTGCCCGAGTTCTGGTAGATCGTGCGAACATTCGTCAATCCGGCCGCGGTCAGTCTCGCCAGCCAGTCGTCGTAGTTAAAGCTGCGCATCTGGTCGTTCAGCCACTGGGCGTCTTCGAAATAGTACATCGCCATGATGGCGCCAGCGATGCCGGACCGATGGTTCGGGTTCCATTCCTTGTCGAAGTTCCCGGTGGCGTCGATGCCCGTTTTATTGTCGTTTTCGTCGTCGTAAGCGAACTTGGCGCCATAGAGACCCGCCAGAATCATCAGATCGAGCTTCTCTTTCTCGGCGGCGGTCAGCGCGTTCCAAATCGCGGGCGCCTTCTTTTTTGGCCATCACGATCGCGCTCAGCAGCGGCATATAGCCTTGCCCCGACAGGCCGTTGCCGGCGAAGCCAGGCTCGTTGCCTCCCGCCGTCACGGACCGGAGATGCTGCAGCGCCTTGGCCGAAGCGGTCGTAACGCCGTCCGGACCGATGTAGTCCGGAGCGGACGCGGACAGCAGCGTCAACAGTTTAAGCGCGTTGGCGCTCTTTTCGTATTCCTCCCGCCATTCCATGACCCACTTCAACGTGCCTGAATGCGTCTCCAGATTGTAGTCCAATAAGGGCTGTCCGAAAGCCGTCGCGATCGCTTCGGCGCTGAACGGAATGCGAACCTGCGCCTGCTCGCCCGGACTGCTTGCGGTCGCAGGCTGCGATACGGCTTCTTTCAGCACCAGGTCGTACGCCTTTACGACATACGTATATTCGGTTGCCGGCGCAAGTCCGTTGTCGACGAAGCTCGTCGCGTTCGTAACCGTGCCGACCTCGGCTCCGTCACGGAAAACTTTGTAGTACAGAATCCCCGTATCGTCCGAAGATGCCGTCCAGCTGACGTGCGCCTGCATCGTATTGGAGATCGCGACCTGCACGTTCGCGGGGGCCGTCGGGTTCTCCGTATCCAGCCGGTTGGCCACGGCGGATACGAATACGGCCTGCACGCTCAACGCATGCGCGTAGCCTTCGGCCGGCCTGCCGGCCAAAACGTCCTGCGCAACCTGCGCACGTTTGGCCGCATCCATGAGCCGATAACGTTCCATCGGAAGCCCCAGCGCGTTGGATTCCAACGCCGCCGTCATCGCCGCCTCGCCGCTTGCGGCATTGACGCGGGCGAGCGCTTCATCCAGACGCTGTCCGTCCTGCACGACATGGTTGTCGATCGACAGCAGCCCGTCGGCCTGGCTGTAAACGAACGCCTGCCCGATATTGTTCAGCGCATAGCCTGTATTCGCATAGTTGCGCGCTTTAAATTGATCGGCCAGATGAACCGGCTGCTCCCCTTCAGACGCGATCCATACATCGTAAGTCCGGGTCGGCTGACCCGTGCCGCTTGCCGGGTTGATCCGCACCTCCACCTGATAGGTTCGGTTCGCTTGGGCGGTCAAAGGATGGGAGGAGGCATACACGTTGTCATTGCGGGCATCGAAGTTGCCGAAGTTGGAACGCACGATATAAGCCAGATCCGGGAATCCGTTAAGCGTCACCGAGCGGTCCGCATAGCTGATCAGCGCGTCCGTCTCCAGCGGATTGCCCGTCAGGTTCATATCGAATTTGATGGCATAGGATCGATTCGCGAGGCTATTGTCCGACTCCAGGAGGATCGCCAAGCTTTGTCCCTGCTCGTCCTTGAACGGAGCCTTGGATACGAAATGGTCCGCGATCAATCTGGCATTCGCAACGGCCGGGACATCGGTCGATTGCGCATCGGCCGTTGCATGGACGCCGCCAATATCGTTCAAGGCAGGCGCACTCGCAGCGAACGCGTAGTCGGCCGCCAGCAGGACGGGCTGCCCGGCATTCGGCGGCGTCAGCCACAGATCGTACGTGCCGAGCGACAGATTGATCATCGCTTTCACATGGTATTTTTGGCCCGCCGTATAATTGACCGGCGTCTTCGACTCGAAGCCGGCTGCGTTCGCGGCCTTGATAGTGCCATCCGTCCCGAAGCGAAGCGCGATCGGGAAGTCCGCCGCGGCGGCGGGCGCCGCTCCGTCCGCCGTAATGCCTACCGTGCCGTTGCCGGTAGTCGAAGCAGGCGTCGCATCGAATTCAACGACGCGCAGATGACCCTTGTTATGGCCGCCGAACGATTGGACAAGCTGCATGAGCCCGGTCGGCGCAGGCGGTTCGTCCTTCAATTCAACGACGAGCTTCGGCGTATTGGCGGTGCTTTCTCTGGCGTAGAACTCCATATTTTCATTTAACGTGGATATCGGTACAAAAGCGATCGCCAGCTTGGACTTGCCTGCGGCAAGCTGCGTTTTCAAATATTCGGCGAGATCGAATGGATAGTAAACATCCGGCGTACTCAATACGGACTGCTGACTAAGTACCTGGCTCCCGTAAACAGGCGCATTATTCCAGGTCAAGGTCGATTCCGACCAGCTCGTATCGTCGACGGCTCTTAAACCGACCGTCATCGCGGTTCCGTTCGTCCCCATCTTCTTCAGCCATACTTTCGCGTTTTCGATCCGGTCGGCGTCCACGCCGGCAAGCGCCGTCAGATCGAACTTCATGTAAATGTATCGTTGTCCGCCAATGCTGCCCTTTAATTGCATCCAGGTCCCGTTGGCATTCGCATCCTTGGCAACGGCGGAAGTGAACGCGTCGTCCGTCGGAACGAGTTCTACAGTCGTGCCGGACGCGGCCGATGCCACGGCGCCTCGTCCCGATGCCGCCGGGTAGACAAGACCGACGAGCAGCGCCATGACGAGCGCCGCGCTCACAAGCTTTTTCCAGGATAATCTCATTTCTTAAATCCTCCTTTTGAGTATGATAATTTTTCGAATCCGATCCTTTTCCAATCCTCCTTGGAACCGCTTACAGAACCCTTGAAAAAAACAGACATCCGAGTATTGGAGAAATCCGTATTTCGCCATATATTCGGATGTCCTTGATGCCTGCTTCTTATTTCGATTCCGTTTTGTAACGCGCGTACGCGCTGTTGTACGCATCGACCGCGCTTTGCAGCTTCAGCTTATCCAGCTCGGCCAGGTACGCATCCCAGGTCGCGTTAATGTCCTGTGCGCCCATAAATACTTTTTGCTCGTATTCGTCCATATAAGGATTCAGGTTGACCAGCGCATCGTCGATCGCTTTGCGCTCTTCCACGGTGAAGGTCAGCACCGGGAACGGCGGTTTGATCCAATCGCTCTCGGCATACATATTGAAGCCGGCCTTGGCGATCTCGTTCATGCTGCTTATTTCGCCCACCAGACTGCCGCGTCTGCCGATCTCGTAGCCGCCGCCGATGCTTCGGAGGAAGTTCGGGAGTCCCGTCTCGTACTTCAGCGCGACGTCGCGCAATACGGGCTCGCCGTTCACCAGATCGTAATGCTCGCCTTCGATGCCGAAATTGGTCAGTCTCTCTCCTTCTTTGGTGAAGAAGAAATCCATGTACTTGATCACCATCTCCGGGTCGGCCGCATCGCGGGAGATGCCCCATGCATATGTGTGAATCGGCTCGCGGCCGGCTATCATCTGCACGACGCCTTGCTTGTTGGCGGGAGGCGCGATCGCGACGAAGTTAATATCCGGCACCTGCGCGCGCACCGTGTCGTTCACCGCGGCGGTGGAGGTAAACCAATCGATCGTCGCCCCGCCGATATTGTTGCCCAGCATGAACTGACGCGCCTGAGCGCCTCTTGTGTAAATTTCCGGATCGATAATGCCGTCTTTATACCATTTGGCGAGGTCGGTCAATGCCGCTTTATACGGCTCGGACGTTTTGCCGTGATAGATTTTGTCGTCCGGTCCGATATACCAGCCGTTCGTCGCGCCCCAGATCTCGAGCAGCGACCACAAGCCGGAGTTACGGGAAAACAACGGGATCTCGTCCTTCTTGTTGTTGCCGTTCGGGTCCTTCTCGCGGAAGGCGTACAGCGTCTGCTCGAATTGCTCGAAGTTCGTCGGCACCGGCAGGTTCAGCTTATCCAGCCAATCCTGACGGATAAAGTATCCCATGGAAGGAAGCGTCTTGCCCGGTTCGCCGCCCAGCGTGCCGGTCAGCGTGTAGAGCTTGCCGTCGGCGCCCATGCCGGCGCGGCGGGCTTCGGGGAAGTCCTCCAGAAACTTCTTGATATTCGGCGCATGCTTCTCGATCAGCTCATCCAGCGGAATGAAGGCGCCATCGCTGACGGCCGGAGCGAGCGTCGTCCGCTGACCTTGAATAATGTCGGGCAGCTTGCCCGAAGCCAGCATCGCGTTAAAGGATTGCACTTCCTCCGTAATCGACTCGTTCGCCACGTTTTCCATCGATACGTTCGTAATCTCCGCCGCTTTTTTCCACACCGGCATGTCGCCCTTCGGCGCGCCGTTGGCCGTAAACGGATAAAACAGGGTCACCTTGGCCGGCTTCTCGGAAATTTGCAGTTGATCCATGCCGTTGTAGCCCTTCGGCGCCTCTGCGGAAGCGGACTCCGACGGCTTCGCCGATTGGGACGGCGACGCCTGGCCTTCATTGTTGTCCTTGGCGCAGCCGGCCACCAGCGATGCGGTCAGCGCCATAGACATAATGCCGATCAAATGCTTCTTTTTCATGCTTGCGTTCCCCTTTTACTTGGATTGGCCCTGCTGTATGTTAACCCTTGATCGCCCCGACCATGATGCCCTTCACGAAGAAGCGCTGAATGAACGGATACAGGACAAGCATAGGGATAACTGCAATCACGATGGTCGCGTAGACGATCGTCTGCTCGGTCATGGCGGAGGCGCTCATATCGACCGCTTCGTTCACGTTATAGGAGACTTCCACGATGAGCTTTTTTTAATAGTACCTGAAGCGGCACCTTGTCTTGATCCTTGAGCAGCATCATCGACCAGAAAAAGGCGTTCCAGCGCCCGACGAAATAGTACATCGTAATCGTCGCGATGGCCGGCCCCGATAACGGCAAGTAGATGCGGCTCAGAATCGTCCAGTCGTTGGCGCCGTCCATCTTGGCCGACTCTTCCATCGAATCCGGCACGTTCTCGAAGAAGGTGCGCATGAGAATGACCAGAAACGTGTCGATCGCAAAACAGAGCAGGATGCCAAGACGCGTGTCAAGCAAACCAAGCTGCTGAAAATTCAAGTAGGTCGGCATGATGCCTGCGTTGAACCATAAGGTGACCAGCACGAAGAAGGTAATCAGCTTGCGTCCGGGCAGCTTTCGCTTCGACAGCGGATAAGCGCCCAGTACGGTCAGCGTCAGACTGATCACCGTCCCGATCACCGAATAAAAGACGGTGTTGCCGTATGCGGTCCAAATCCTGTCCATGGTGGCGACGCGGTGAAAGGAATCCATCGCAAAGCCTTTGGGCAATATCGTAACTTCCCCGGTCGATACGGCCAGCGGATCGGAAAACGCGGCGATCACCACGTAATAAAGGGGGTACAGCATGATGACCATGAGCAGCAGCATGAACGACACGTTGATTACGTTGAATACTTTTTCGCCCCGGGTTTGGAACATGGACGCTCCCCCCTTTCTACATGATGGATACATCGCTTATTTTTTTGGAGATCCGGTTCGCCGTCAAGACGAGGATGAGCGAGATGACGCCGTTGAACAAGCCTACGGCCGTCGCCATCGAGAAGTTCGGCGTCGTGCCCGCGGTTCCATGGCCGGTGCTGGCGCCCGTCCCGACGCGGTATACGTAAGTTCCGAGCACATCCGCGGTCTCGAACGTGATCGGCTGATACAGCAAGATGATCATCTCGTAGCCTACATTTAAAAGATTGCCGAGGTTCAGCAGCAGCATGATCCCGATGGTCGGCATCAGGCTGGGCAGCGTAATCCGCAGAATCTGCTGGAACCGCCCCGCTCCGTCGATCGTCGCGGCCTCGTACTGGGCGCTGTCGATCGACATGAGCGAAGAATAATAAATGATCGAGGCGAAGCCGGCGCTGGCCCATATGCCTTGCGCGACGAATATCGTCCGGAAATATTCCGACTTCGTCAGGAAGTAGACGCTGTCTATGCCGAGCTTCTCCAGCAGCACGTTCACGATGCCGGTCGACGGCGACAGAAAGTTAACGACGAGCCCCGCGATGACCACCGTCGATATAAAGTGCGGCATGTACGAGATCGTCTGGGCGATGGTGCGCAGCTTGCGGCTCCGAAGCTCGTTGAACAATATCGCCAGAATAATCGGGATCGGAAAGGCGAACAGCAGATTGTAGACGCTAATCAGCACCGTGTTTCGAATCAATCGCCAAAAATAAGGTCCGTTAAAAAAAATCGATGAAATTTTGAAAGCCTACCCATGCGCTCCCGTCCATGCCGAGGAAGGGTTTGTAATTCATAAAGGCCATGCGCAGCCCGCCGAACGGCATGTAATAAAATATAAGGTAATAAAGCACGAACGGCGTCAGCATCATGTACAAGTGTTTGCTGGCTATGATGTTGGTCGCTGCCTCGCTAAGCCGTAGCTTGCTGCGGTGCGATGGCTTCAGGCTCGCAGCTGGTTTCAAATTTCTCCCTCCTATATATCGCTCCAAGCGTTCGCGAAAGCGCTTGAAACCTATCTGTTGCATTCGCCGACGATGACTTTTTGCCTTTTCAACATAACCTGATCTCAGCTCGATGTAAGCCCTTTCTTTTTCTGAACGGCCCGAAAAATACGGATTTTAGGCCTTTATTTCTTACGATCCTGCGGTTCGGAATTTTTACGTGCATAAAAGCGGTTCATTTTTGGGCGCATTTTCATTACTATTAAGGGACACAAACAAAAGGGGCGGTGGGGTTTGTATTACTACAAAAAAATGTTTCGGGTTTTCGCGGCGATCGCGATCACCTATACCCTGCTGATCGAAATTATTTTTATCGGCTTCTACTGGATTCCTTCGCGGCGGGAATTCGCGGAGAACGTGGAGACGACGGCGCGCAGCCTTTCCGAATATACCGATTCCCGGCTGAAGTCGCCGCTCGAGATCGGCATCATTTTGAACGCGTCGGATTATACGAGCAAGTATGTGGGCAATACGCTTACCAATTACGAGAAGCTTCGATTCATCAAGTTCATTCAGAATATCCATGGACTGACGGCAACGCCGAAGTTCGGCCTCGCCGTCACGAAGTACGATGACAATTACGTCATTATGAACAGCGAGACCGGAGGCATTCCGTACTTCCGCAGCATTTTCAGATTAAGCGAAAAGCAGCTGGACGCGGCCATTCAATACTTTAAAGAGAACCCCCCGCGTATTGTCGCAATTTTTTATTGCCGATCTGTCCGGCAAAAATACGACGTACGTGATTGCCCGGCAGGAGTGGTTCGGCAGAGCTGCGCCCATCTATACCTTTACCGCTTATCATGAATCGCAGCTCTTTGATTTGAATACGCTTACAAACGGAACCGTCGCTTTGTTTTTCAACAACGACCTGGTTGCCTCCTCGGGGTTGCTGGAACCGGACGTGGTCAAGAAGCTCGCCGACCGCGGCTTTCAGAAAACGGATTATATCCAATATGGCACTTCGTCCGGCGTGCCGGGATACCGCTATGTGTACTTGACCGAGCCGCAAGCGATCGTGACGCCTACGCTCATCATGATCGTCGCATGCGGTCTCGCCGCGATGACGCTCAGCCTATGGCTGATGGCGCTGGTCACGCGAAAAATGTACACGCCGATCGAAGGCGTGTTGAAGAGCACCGGCGAAGCGTTCACCTCCGGCGACGAATTCGCGCATATCCAGTCGACCATCCAATCGCTCTCATCGAACGTGGAGACGATGTCGCAGTCGCTGGAGCAGTTCAAGCTGTCCGCGGAAAACAAGTTTTTGCACGAGCTGCTGACCGGTCTCGTTCCCCCCGGAGCAATTTCAGGAGCGGCTGCTGCGTTTCCCGAAGCTGAATACGGAAGGTCCTTTCGTGATCGTTCTGATTCACTACCGGGAGACAGGTCAATATACGGGCGATTTTCTGCACGGCATGACCTACAACGTCAAGCAGCGTCTGAACGCGCTGCTCGAGAGTCTGTTCGCCGACGGCAGATTGCAGCATACGATCGATCTGAACTTCGAGACGCAGGCCGTCATCCTGCAATGGGATTCGACGCAGCAGCCGGCGGAGAAGCTCCGCAACAGCATTATCGGCATCGAACCGGAGAACGGTCTGGAGATCAGCGCCGTGATCGGCACGCCTTGCGACACGCTGGCCGCCATCCCCGCGTCCTATCGCAAAGCCGTCAAAGCGGCTGAGATGCTCGGCTACAGCGGCATGCACGCCAAGGTCGTCCAGGCCGACGACGTCAAGACAGCGGACAAAAACGCGGTCGACTATCCGCTGCAGCAAGAGCAGACCTTGATCAACGCCGTCATTCACGGCAAAACGGCCATCTGGCAAAGCTCTCTGGAGGAGCTGATCGCCGCCAACCGCCAGAAGCGCGGCAATCTGCTGCCCACGCTGACGCTTATGCTGGACGTCACCGTCAAACGAATGATCGACGGTACGGATCTATCGGCGTCGGAGGCGCCGCCCGGACCGAACGATGCGGACGATCTGCAACTTCGCGCTTGCCGTTCCTTCGAGGAGCTGCACCAGAAGGCGCTGCATGCGTTCGGCAGGCTCGAAGCCTGGTTCGCCAAGGCGCAGGACAAGTCCAATTCAAGCCTGGCGGAAAAGATGCTGTCGTATGTTCACGAGCATTACCGCAACGAGATCAGCTTGTACGATCTGGCGGATTACCTCAATCTGTCGCGCAATTACGTATCGACGCTGTTCAAAAACGCGGTGGGCCGCAACTTCAAGGATTATGTCGGCGAATACCGGTTCCGCCAGGCCTGCGCCCTTATTCAGGACAATCCCGATCTCAAGCTCAAGGAAGTCGCGGATCAGGTCGGCTGCAATACGGAGATTTTGACCCGCTTGTTCACGCGTCATGCCGGGATGCTTCCGAGCGATTACCAGCAGATGTGCAAAAAAAAGGAGAAGGCCGACGACTGATCGGCTTTCTCGGCTTGTCTCTCTGAGCGTCAGTCGCTGTACGCGGCCGCGTTGAAGCTCTCCGGTCCGATGCGGACCGCCGTCACGCGGCTCGCGCTTACAAAGGCCGTGTACACGAGCAGATGGCTCGCAGGAGCGGGAACATTGTTGTCCGAGGCCGTAAAGGCGAAGGGCACGATCAACGGTCCATCCTGGCTGACGCCGTTGACGGCAAAAATGCCCGTATAGACGGGCGGATCCGTCGCTAAAGTGCCTCTTACAATCGTGATGAGAACCGTCGTGCTGGGCGAACCGGCCAGAAATTCGACGGTCACGATTCCATTCATCTGGACCCGAATGTCGGTTCCCGGATTGAAGCAGTTCAAGCCGACTTGTCCGAACGCCGTCAACGTACTGGAGATCGGCGAGGACAGCGAATTTTGAAAACTGGCGTTTTGCGAGGTGCGGGCGTCCAGTAATTTGGTCAATGCATGCCACTTCCTTCGTGTAGAATGCTACACGCTATGAAAGTCGGATGTCTTCCAACTGGACATAAACCATAAAGCGGCAAAAAAAAAGGCGTTCAGCCTTTGATTGCCGCTTTAATAAGAGGGAAAACGACTTACAGCTTCCTCAGTTCGTCCAAAATATCCTCCGGCGCCAGGCGCTTCATAAAGTCCGGGTTGACGTACGCGGAACGGACGATGCCGGACTCGTCGATCATGAAGGTGGACGGAATGGGCAGAATCCATCTGTCGGTCGCGTTGTACTCGGCCAGGTCCATCTTGAACTGGTTCGACATCAGCTCCTGTAGGTATGACGGCACGTCGTATAAAATATGGTAAAAGGCGGCGACCAGACCGTTCGTATCGCTGAGCACCTCGAACTGCAGGTCCTCCTTCTCTTGATGGGACAGCGTGTTGTCCGGGCTTTGCGGGCTGACGGCGATGAGTCTGGCGCCCAGCGCGTGAATCTCCGGCAGCACCTTCTGGTAAGCGCGAAGCTGCGCATTGCAGTACGGACACCAGCCGCCGCGATAAAAGGTGAGCACGACAGGTCCCTTGGCCAGCTCGTCGTATAGGTGGACGGGGATGCCCTTTGCGTTTTTCAACGTAAAATCCTTCGCCTTCTGCCCTTCCTGCAGCCCATACTGCACGCCAGACTCCTGCTGCTCCCGGATCGAACGGAACATTGCGGCCTGTACCTCCATAGGCGAATGGGCGATAAATTGCTGCTTCATTTCTTCCAGCGTTTGATTGAAGGACATGGATGATTCCCCT
This sequence comes from Cohnella rhizosphaerae, assembly GCF_029525575.1. Taxonomy (GTDB): domain Bacteria; phylum Bacillota; class Bacilli; order Paenibacillales; family Paenibacillaceae; genus Cohnella; species Cohnella rhizosphaerae. Next base: position 1,953,316 of record NZ_JAPDIA010000003.1, on the reverse strand, counting down.
CCTATGTGATCACTCTGTTATTTCATAAATCCAATCGCGAGGAAAAGGATGCCAAGCGCGATGGAGACATAGCCGGCCACTTTTTTTGATGGGACCGCCCCATTTTGCCAATCTGCGCAGAATGGAGATGGAGAAAACCGCAACCGCCGCGAGAATCACGCCTTTCCCCAGCGAATAGGCCGTCATGAGCAGCGCGCCGTGCAGCGGACTTCCCTGGAGGGCGATGTAGCCGATCAGCGCAAAAAAAGATCGGGATCGCGCAGGGCGAGATGACGAGTCCGTACGGAATTCCCAGCTTGAATGCGGCCGCGGCGCCTGGCGGATGCTCGGGCCGATTCAACGACTTTTGGAATGTCGGCATGGCGAACGAAATGACGCCGAGCAGCTGCAGTCCGGCCAAGATATCAAAGATAGGCGGAACCCAGGTCAGCAAACGATATTTTTCAACAAAGGGCAGGAACTGTTGGCCAAGCAGCGCGACGATCAAGCCGACCGCCAGCGAAGTGACAACCATGCCCAGAATAAAGTTGATCGCGATCAGCAAGGCCCTTCTTTTATTATCGGCAGCGCCTCGCTGAACGTAACCCGCAAACATCGCCAGCACGGGCAAATAGCAGGCCAATACCGCGCTTACGATGCCGACGATGAACACAAGAATGTAGGTCGATATGGAAATGCCGCCCGTAATCGTAAAGTGATATAAGTCTTCCATCCGTCTCTCCCTTTATCTATGATCCTCTTCATAATCGAGCCATGCATACACGCGTTCGCGGAGCTCAGGCAATTTGGGCAAAGTGCCGAATTCCGCTTTCCCATTAATGAGAATCGCTCCGGCGCTGAAAATATTCAGTTCCTGTAGACGTTCGAACGCATCGACCACATGCAGCTCCCGAACCTCGATTTGCGAAAATTCCGCCGCCACTTGTTTCACAAGACTTAGCGCCTTTTGACAAACGGAACACCCCGGTCCCGCCGATACCACCTCGATTAACAAAAAACCTCCTCCTCCTTCATTCCATTCTGTTAAAGGTCCTCCATGCAAAAAGAAGATTGTCTCCGATTATAAAGCTCGGGCTGTTAAATCCTTGTTAAGTCGATCCCCGAAAAACCGCATGTTTCCTTTGCATCGCGAAAACGCGTTTGCTGTGCTATTCTCGGTATCAGGAAGGAGTGGTCTTATGCGAATCCTGATCGTAGAAGATGAGGAAGACCTCTCGCGTGCGTTAGCAAAGGGGTTAAAAAGAGAAGGCTATGCCGTGGACTGCGCGCTTGACGGACTGACCGGGTGGGAGCTGGCGGATACCAACGAATACGACGTGATCCTGCTCGATATCAATCTGCCGGAGCTGGACGGCATCTCGCTATGCCAACGCATTCGCCGGTCCTCGCACCATCGCGACGTATGTATCCTGATGCTGACCGCGCGCAGCCATCCGGACGAAGTGGAAGAAGGGCTCGATTCAGGGGCGGACGACTATCTCCGCAAACCGTTTGTATTCAATGAATTGCTTGCCCGCATCCGGGCGCTCCTGCGGCGGCGTTCGTCCGTGAAAAGCACGGTTCTGCGCTTCGACCGGCTCACCCTGGATTCGAAGACCAAAGAAGTGTGGTTCGAAAAGGCGCTGCTTCCGTTGACGAAAAAAGAATTCGGCTTGCTCGAATATTTGATGCTCCATCCCGGCGAAGTCATCTCGTCCGAGCGGCTGCTCGAGCATGTGTGGGACATCCACGCGGATCCCTTTTCCTCTACGGTCCGGGTTCATATCAATTCCCTGCGCAAGAAGCTCTCGCTCCATGATCCGGCGGCGGGCGAAACCTATATTCAGACCGTTCAAGGTCATGGGTACCGGTGGACGCTGCGCGCGGCCGAAGAGAAAGAGGCAACGACGTGACGCGATGGAATCGTCTGTCCCTCCGTTCCCGCTTGACGCTGTTCGCCATTCTTTATTTGGCAGCCATGCTTATTGCCTATACGGGCTTAGAGTCCTTTTTCTCCGCTACCGGGATCGTATCGGAGACGCAGGGGCGGATCATCAGCTTGTTTGTGGCGCTTGCCGGCATGATCCTCAGCGCGCAATGGCTCGCATCCATTATTCTCAAGCCCGTGAAGCGGATGAGCGAGACCGCTGCCGGAATTACCGCAACCACGCTCGACAAGCGACTGGAGATCGACCTGCTTCATGACGAATTAAAGACGCTCGGCATCGCGTTTAATACGATGCTGGACGGGCTGGAGCGCGCCTTCGATCAGCAGGCCCGCTTCGTATCCGCGGCCGCGCACGAATTAAGAACGCCGCTGTCCATCCTGCGCACTAACTTGGAGGTCGCCGGGGACGACGACGGTATCGATCCAAGCGATTGGCAGGACTACAGGGCGACCACGGAGCGGACGCTGTCGCGTCTGGAGTCGCTGACGGAGGATCTGCTGCTTCTGGCCGACGGGTCGTACGATCGCACCGACCGCGAGCAAAATGTAGTGGAGCTTGCCGACATCCTCGCGGATGCCGTCTCCTTTATGGCGCCCATGGCCGTCGAATACGGCGTGAAGGTCCATCTGATGGCGCCCTTCTCCGCTGCGGTTAAGGGAGACGAGAGCTTCTTGTTCCTGGCGTTCCGCAACCTGCTGGACAACGCCATCCGCTACAATCGGCCGAACGGAAGCGTGACGATCCAGATTGCGCATGAGGATGGACGCGTAGCGGTTCGGGTGGCGGATACCGGGAAAGGAATATCCCCTTCGAACAGGGAGCTGATTTTCGAGCGGTTTTATCGCGTCGACGCCTCGCGGGCGCGCAGGCATGGCGGAGCCGGCCTCGGCCTGTCGATCGTCCGACATTTGCTTGGCTTTTTCGAGGGGGAGCGTTGAATTGGAGTCGAGCTCGGAAGAGGGAAGCGTGTTTAAGGTAATGTTGGTGCGGGGTTAGGGGACTTGGCTCTATAGCGAGCCCGGCCCCCCCCTCGTCCAGTAAGCGCGGTAGTCCGACATCTTATGCGCCAGCTATGTATCATCCGCGTAACCGTCTGACACCCTCAGTCAGCGGTTTTTTTTGTTGAACGAGATCGATCTCCACGCCTTATTCCTTGACGCTTCCAAGCAAATGCCGCTTATACGGAAATTCCGCCGCCACTTGTCTCACGAGACTTAGTGTCTTTTGGCCCCCCACCCTGTCCCGCCTATACGCCCCCATCTTTATATGACTTAAGATTTATTAAGATTCCTTATAACTCGATCTTAAGAACCTCCTCATAAAATGTTGATATCGATAGAAAAGTAAGTGAGAGAGGATAATTATGGTGGGCAAAACAAACAAATTATTAGTCGTCAGGCTATCTGTTGCTTTAATGGCTCTTCTACTTATTGTCGCAATGGTTCCGTACATGCCTGAATTGGTTAGATTGACTGTCTCCATTGACGAATTTCGAGCTTATATTCTTTCAATGGGGAATGCAGGACCCCCTAGTGCTTATTTTTTTTCAGGTCCTTCAGACCGTAATTGCTCCAATTCCAGGAGAAGTGGTTCAAATTGCCGGGGGATATATTTACGGGACATTTTGGGGAACGGTTTATATATCAGGAGGAATGTTGCTGGGCTCCATGATGGCCTTTTACTTTACCAGGCTTTTAGGCGGTACATTTATTCAAAAATTATTAAAGAAGAATAACTCTCGATGGATATCAGGCATGATGGACAATAAAAAAGTTATCTATTTTCCTATTCATTATTTTCGTTATTCCTGGACTCCCCAAGGATTTATTCGTATATGCGGCAGGACTGACGCCTATAAAGCCGTTAAAGTTTTTCATGATTTTATTAGTCGCGAGATTCCCTTGGCTATTAGCGTCCGTAAGCATCGGAGCTAATATCTACGAAAAAAATTATATCCCCACTATTGTTATATCAGCCGTGTCAGTGCTGGCTTTTATACTGGGATTGATATACAAAGATAAGCTGATTAACACACTTTACAGATTTAACAAAAGTGCTGATAAATCATCATAAGGAGAAAGTATATGTTAAAACGGGCAATACCAAACGTGCTCACATTCTCGAACCTAACATTCGGGGTGCTTTCGATTGTTGAAGTCATCCAGCAAAATTACATCGCAAGTGCCGCATTCATCATGATTGCAGCATTTATGGATCGATATGACGGTCGAATTGCCCGGCGTTTGGATGTGTGCAGCGATTTTGGAAAGGAATTGGACTCCCTGGCAGATTTGGTCTCTTTCGGCGTTGCGCCTGCCCTGTTAATTTTCAATAAATTCAACTTCCTTGAATTGAACGCTAAGTTGGTAGGGCTAGGGGTTCTAGTACTCTATGTCCTATGCGGTTCCTATCGATTGGTCAGATTCAACATCATTAAATTTGAAGGCAATTTTATTGGAGTTCCGATAACAGTTGCAGGGTTGGCTCTCTCCGCATACTCCTTGCTTGCTCCCATTAATAAAGTTTCCGTTTTTTTTAGCGATTGGTTTACTCCTTTTTCTTTCTTACTTTATGGTATCCAAATTTAGGTTTAAAAAAATATAATCCGCTTTAGTAGGAGAATACATTGAATGCATACAGAATTAGATCATGACATTTATGATGATATGGTTCAGAAACATGTATCGTGGCGACGAATCGCGAAGCTTTTCAGACCGCATGCATGGCGGCTGTTCATTGTTATGTTGTTTATTGCCGTTGCAGCCGTTGGCGGAACGATTGCCCCGTTCTTGATCAGGGCGATCGTCGATGATGCGTTGCCTTCACGAAATATAAACCTGCTGTACCTGCTCGTTTTAGGTATGGGGGGACTGGCTGCGCTGGCTGCGAGTATGAGCATGCTGCAAGTATATTTTACTACGCATGTAGGTCAATCTATCATGCACGATCTTCGGGTAAAGCTGTATGCGCATCTGCAGTCACTCTCACTGCGCTTCTATGCTTATGCGCGAACGGGCGATATTCAATCTCGGATCTCAAACGACATCGGCGGTATGCAGGCGTTAGTCACAAATACGATTGCCGACGTTGCAAAGAACGTGAGCGTCGTCCTCGCCACCATTCTGGCTATGTTCTTCCTGGATTGGAGATTGACCCTCCTTTCGTTTGTTACCGTCCCTGTTATGATCTGGCTTAACCAACGTATTGCCGAACGTCGCGAGCGCATCATGTACGAACAGCAAATGAAGCTGGCTGACATGTCCTCGATGGTTCAGGAGACGTTATCCATTTCCGGCATCATCCTTGGTCGCACAATGGGACGTAGACAGCACCTCGTCAATCGTTTTACGAAATCCTCCAAGGAGGTATCTAAACTCGAGATCCGCGCACATACAGCCGGGCAAGGCGAGTGGGTGTTCATTTATTTCGGAATCGATATTTTGCCGGCCCTTACGTTCCTCGTCGGCGGGGGGATACTGGTCAACTACGGGAGCATTACGATCGGCACTTTAGTGGCGCTAATCGCGCTGCAAGAGCGGTTGCTGTGGCCGCTTTTGGAACTATTGCATACCAATGTCGAAGTCCGGAAGGCCCGTTCCCTGTTCGCTAGAGTTTTCGAATATCTGGATACAAAGCCGGATATATCTGAAGTCGATCAACCTATTCCTGTTTCGAGGTCGAAAGTGCGAGGCGATGTGAAATTCGAGAATATCAGTTTCACTTATGACGGGCAAAACAAGCCGGCCATTTCATATGTCGATCTTGCCATTCCAGAAGGACAACGCATAGCGATTGTTGGAAAAACCGGCTCCGGCAAGTCCACGCTTAGCTATTTGATGACCAGACTTTACGATGTCGACAGCGGACGTATATCCATTGATGGCATCGATATCCGTAATCTGTCGTTCGATACGCTCGCCTCGCTGATAGGCATTGTTACGCAAGATGTCTACGTTCTGCAGGGCACGATCACGGAAAATCTTCGATTTGCTAAGCCCGATGCGTCTCATGATGAACTAGTGGCAGCGGCGAAAGCCGCGGAAATTCATGACCTTATCACTGCTCTTCCACTCGGATATCAAACCATGCTGGGCGAACGCGGGCACAATTTTTCGGGTGGTGAAAAGCAACGATTGGCCATTGCCAGGGTTTTGCTGCGAGATCCTCCGATTCTTATCTTTGATGAAGCGACGAGTGCGCTCGACAACCGCACGGAGGCCTCCATTGTTGCTAGTATCCATAAGATTGGTGCCAATCGGACGACAATCATCATAGCGCACCGGCTTTCCACGGTGCGCCATTGCGAACGCATCGTCGTTCTTGAGAATGGGAAGATTTTGGAGCAGGGGAGCTATTCAGAATTGATCAACCAGAATGGGGCCTTTAATAAACTGACACACTCCGAGCTTCTGCCCCCCCGAATAAGCGATTTATCGGTCGGCGGCGTTTAATCGCGCCGTCCCCTTCTCGGGCGTGGGCGGCCTATTTACGTCTCAGGAGAACCGGTAAAATCATCTCCAGCAAAAAAAACGCCTTTTTCTTGTTTATACGTCAATGTTCCATTATGCTGATGAATCATTTTTTTACAGCTGATCAAGCCGATTTGATTGCTGTCGCTTTTTTTATCGATACGTTTGATCTTATTTTGCACCACAAAATGAACCATTTGCTGACTCAGCTCATACTTGATGACAATAGGATGGGAGGGATCGGCGTATTTTTGAACATTGGAGAAAATATTGTCAAATACGCGTCGAATCGCAACCAGATTGATTTCCAGCAAAAAACTTTCAAGAGAAGGTTCCACCTGGAATTGAAATCCTTCGCGGCCTGTAGCTAAAAGCTGCTCATCTATCAGTTGATCCAGAAGCGCTCTGCCCTCGTAGGTTCCAAGCTCCATTTCTTCTGTTTCGAAGGAAGAGGAAACGGTAAAATATTCAAATAGCTTATCCGATAAGGCTTTAATTTGATAAGCCTTTTCTCTGCTATTATGAATGTAATTGAGCATGTCCTCCTGCGACTTGTATTTGTTAAGCTGGATAATGTCCATATAGCCTAGCAGAATCGTCAGCGGCGTGCGCAGATCATGAGAGATCGATGTTATAAGCTCCCGATTGGCCAGTCTCATTCTTTCTTCGCTGTTAAGTCTATCTATAAAAGACTTTCTCATTTCATCAATGCTTTGCGCCAAGGAAGAAAGCTCATCCTCCCCCGGATATCGTAATCGGGTAATCTAAATTGCCGCCCTCCAAAATTTTAATTTCTTGCTCAAGCTTGCCGATATAGGACGTTTTTTGGTTGATGATAAGCAGAAAGGAAATAATAAATGTAATGCCTGCCAGGGAAAGTCCAATGATCAGAATGAAATTATAGTATTGGTATTCATAAAGACCTACCATATAAACTTGTGCAGCTCGATCCTGGAAGGAAACGGTCGTGACTGGTAGTTTAGAGGGCAAAAAATTCATTAAAAGCTCTTCATTTACAAGGGGGTCAATGGGGGTACTTGATGAATAAATGAGCTTGTCATTGCTGAATATATATAAATTCAGATACCTTTCCTTGTCAACCCAAGCCGACAGCTTTTCATGATCTTCACTTGAAATGTTACCGCTCCGCACAAAATCGATAAACCGTTCAAGTGCCTCCCGCTGCCTTTGCTCGTTAAAGGCGGATTTGCTCAAATATTGATTTAACACTTTCTCCCCAACCGTCTCCAAAATGAGAAAGGTGCCCACGGAGATTGCCAAAGATAACAAAATGGCGAGAATCAATTTGATTTTCAACTTTTTTCCGATGAGCAGTTTACTCAATTTTGTAACCCTTCCCCCATACGGTTTTCACATATTTATGGTTTGGCGGGTCATCCCCCCAGCTTGCCTCTTAAATTCCGGATATGGACCATGACCGTATTGTTGCAGCTATAAAAATAAGGTTGCCCCCAGACGCTTTCATATATATTTTCGGACGAAAACACCTTTCTTCGTCTTTTTGCCAGCAGAAGCAAAATGTTGTATTCGATGTCGGTTAAAAATATTTCCTTATCTCCGATATAAACCGTCTTTAAATCCTGGTAAATCGTAAGATCATGAATGATGATCTTATCCGTTTCCTCGGCTTTTTCTTTCCCACGGTAAACATAATATCTGCGCAGCAGCGCTTTAACTCGGGCTACCAATTCGGTATAGGAAAAAGGCTTCGATAAAAAGTCGTCGCTTCCGGATGAAAACGCCAGTTGCTTGTCAGAATCCTGCGTTTTTGCTGTCAGGAACAAAATAGGAGCACTTGTTTTTTCGCGGATTTCAACGCAAGCCTTTAGGCCGGATTTGTTCGGCATCATAATATCCAAAATAATGAGGTCCGTCTCTTCATTAACTTTGTCGATTGCATCTTGCCCGTCAACGGCCTCGATAACCACATAATTTTCACTTTCCAGCAAAATCCTTACAATATCCCGAATTTCGCTATTATCGTCAGCAATTAAAATTTGATTGCTCATTCTCGCCCCTCCTTGCTTCAATGTTAGTATAATATGAGGGCCATTCTGTCGCCAGCCGATCCAATTGATTTAAGAATTCTTCAGAACTCGCGCAGGTCGCTTCCCCCCAGTAACGGAGAAGAATTGTATGAAGTATATACCGGCAAAAAGACGACGACAGCTGCTTCGCCTTCTCTTGCCCGAAACGTTGACAGCTTCCTTTGAGGCTATTTATGCTATGTTGAGATTGAGATAAACCTCTCACTTGACGGGTATCCATATTTACTTCGAAGGGGTTGTTAGCGGAAATGAGCGATAGGCTCGAGAAGTTCGACCAGGACGAGCCGGCAACGGAACCGGCCTCGCCCTCCCGCCGTCTCGCGGCAGGGACGCGCTGACATGGCCGCGGCTGCGTATACGGCTGGCTGGTGGGTCGGCATGATCGCGGCGGGAGCGGCGCTGCTGGCCGTGTTGTCCATCGTCTGGCACAGCTGGCGCAACGGCATCTCTCCGATGCCGGCGTCCGGCCCCGTCCGCCGTGCGGTAGCGGCGGAGCTGCGGCGGCTCGGTCCGCACGGCTCGGCGATCGAGGCCGGCTCCGGCTGGGGCAGCCTGGCGCTGCATGCGGCGCGGCGCTGTCCCGGCTGGCGGCTGATCGGCATCGAGAACTCGCCGCTGCCGCTTGCGGTGTCGCGGCTGCTGGCGAGGGGACGGCCGGAACTGCGATTCATGCGCGGCGACTTGTTCGCGTACCCTTACGAGGACACCGACGCGGTGATCTGCTATCTCTATCCCGGTGCGATGTATCGCCTTGCGCCGCTGCTCCGGCGACATCTGGCGCCCGGCGCTTGCGTCATCAGCGTCTGCTTCGCGCTGCCGGGCTGGACGCCGGTGCGGACGGTCGTCTGCGCCGATCTATACCGGACGCCCGTCTACGTCTATGTCCGTTAGGGCGGATGGGGCTATCGCGCAAAAGTACACGATCGAGGCCGCACCTACTCATCGCTTCAGTCTATCGCGCAAAAGTGCACGATTTTCACCCGTGACAACCCGGTTTTCTCTTAAATAGACGAGCTACCGCGCACTTTTGCGCGATAGCTCGCAAATCTCCTCTCTGCTAGGCTTGGATGATGCACTTTTGCACGATAGCACCCGCGGACTGCCGCTGCCTACGAACGTCGTCCGTTTCGATATGCGCGCTTTCGGCTAATTCATAAAAAAAGAGGGAGGGATCGTTATTATTATGAAGAAAAATCCGTTCATCCTTTTGTGCGTTTTGACGGCGATGCTGTTCGCGTTGACGCCTCTGCCGGCGGCACATGCCGATTCGCCTGTCACCTCCACCGATTTTTATAAAGCGTATACGGACGAACCGATCGTCCAGAAGGCTCTCCAAGCGGGCGGCATGACGGCCGAACTGGCGACCTACCTGGCCGATGAATCTTCGCCGCTCGCGCTGCGCGCCGCCGTCATCAACGCCTTGGGCTGGGAGACCGAGCCGACCCAACGCGCGGAAGCCTATGCGAAGCAGGCGTACGGCAAGTCGCTTGCAGCGCTCAAGCAGTCCGAGCTGCGCGGCGACGAACGCTTTGTCATCGGCTACTTGCTGGCGATGGACGATTATCTGGATACGCGCGTGGCGGAGCAATGGCTGGAAGGCGCACGCCAACTGCTGCCGGACAGCTTCACCGCTGCGTTGATTCATGCCATCGTCAAGGCGCAGGAAGAGATGAAGGACGCCGGCTGGCCCCAAGTGTGGAAAACCGTCGCAGACGTGGCATTCGATCCCGGCCTGAAGATGGATATGCGGCCGAAAGCCGCCGAGATCATTATCGATTATATGGTGACGTACAGCGACAAAAGGGTGATCAACCCGTTCGCCGAACAAAGCCGCCTTACGCTGCGAATCGGGGATCGCGACTTTAAGCTGAACGGCGAGACGTTCGAGATCGATCCCGGCTACGGCACGGCGCCCGCCTTGATCGATGGCAGCGCCTACCTGCCGGTTCGTTTCCTGACGGAGGCCGTAGGCGGAGACATTCGCTGGGAAGCGGCTACGCGCACCGTGCGGGTAGACACCGCCCATGTATCGATGAAGCTGACCATCGGCGAAAAAACAGCCGTCGTAAACGGCGAGGAAAAGCAGCTGCTCGGCGCTCCTTACATCTCAAACGGACGCACTATGCTGCCGTTCCGCTTCCTCGGCGAAGCGCTCGGCTTCGACGTCTCCTGGGATGCCGCAACGCGCGGGATCGGCTTGACGCTGGACTCGCAGTCGCACAAGTAAAATCCAAACGGGACTGTCCCAAAAGGGTCATGAAAATGACCTGAGGGGCAGCCCTTTTATGTTTTTTTTAGCCATCTACTGTCATTGGATCGAATTCATCAGCTCGTAGAAGTATTTAGGTTCATGCGTTTTGTTAAGATGATACCAAGCGTCTAATGTTTGGGGAGAAAATACATCTAGCGCTTTTAAAACATGAACAGAAAATTCTAATGGGGCTACTCCGGATGCATTAATCAAGCTCCCATCGGTGACAGCAGATTCCGCTTTGTAATAGGCTTCGCCCGCGTAAGCAGGGCAAATCATTTTAAGGTAGGACAAGTCATTGCTTGTGTGCCAACGTGAATCCAACAATCCTGCTTGAGCGAGTCCAAAGGTAGCACCGCAAATGGCTCCGACTGCTACCCCTTCCTTTAAACACCTCTCGGCCATTTTTAATAGGGGTACGTGAACAGCTTCCGCCCATGTATTTCCGCCAGGTAAAATCAGTGCATCTACGCTATTGATACTGCACTCATCCACTTTAATATCGGGCATTACTTTCAATCCGCCCATTGTCGTTACTGGCGTTTTTTCTATACCGACAGTGACTATTTTCACTGGAGCCAGCCCCTGTCTGAAGTATCTTCCGGCGTTCAGTTCGGCGGCTAAATAACCGACTTCCCAATCGGACATGGTATCGAATACATAAAGATATACTGCACGATTCATTTTTAGATCTCCTCATAAAGTTCGTTTGATAACAGCAGCCCATCATTTGAAATGAGTGGTTATCATCATAATAAAACGACTTCACTGACAACTGCCGTCAGTGAAGTCGCATCAGCTTGAGGAGCTCCATAGATCATCCGACAGATATTGAAAATCTGATGGTTGATGACGGTATGGCGAATCCATACAATATCATCATACAACGCGTTGTTGGATAATCAATGACGGATGATCAACGCTTTGGGGGAGGCTAACATGAAAATTTTATTCTTTGGCAGAGGTTTAATATCGACCCAATATGCATGGGCTTTCGAACAGGCAGGTCATACAGTCGAGTTTTACGTTCGAAAGGGGAGAAAAGAAACCCTCGGGAGCAACATCGAACTTGAAATGTGGGACGCACGAAAAGGGAAAAAGCTTATAAAAGAACGCTGGAACGTCAAACTGCATGAAGAGCTCCTTCCCCATTACGATCTCATTATTGCGAGCGTCAATACGGAACAGCTTCCGGCAGCAACACAATTCCTATCGACTGCCGCAGGAAATACCCCTGTCCTCATATTTAATAACATTTGGAAAGATTTAAAATCAGCGATCGCGCCATTGTCTATGAACAACGTTGTCTTTGGCTTCCCCGGAGCAGGAGGCGGCATTGCGGACAATACGCTTAGGGGCGGCTTTTTGAAAATGGTATTTCTGGAAAAACCGCGGGCAGGCACCGAGCTTATTAACAACAAGGTCAAAGAACTATTTGAAAGTGCCCATTTTAAAATTAGTTGGATCAAGGATATGCAAAGCTGGCTATGGAATCACTTTGCCATGAATGCAGCGATGGAAGCCGAGGTGTTAAAACGGGGAAGCTTCCCGGCAATCATGAACCATCGTGACTCATTCGCAAATGTCGGTAAGCATATGAGGGAAATGGTCCCTGTACTTAAGGCAAGAGGCGCAAAGCCTGATATGATTTTGCTGCTGTTGACTAAGACTCCGCCGGTACTTCTTGGCACGCTTTTTAACAAAGTTATTTTTGCAAAGGGCAGCTTAGCGCGGCTTTTTTATGGAATACAACAATAGTAAAGCAGGTTTTGCGGTAGCTGAAGTTGTGAGAGAAGCAAAAAAAGGCAGGTATCCCTTTGCCGCGTCTTACGAGGGCATTTGAAAATACGGAATATGCAAAAGAAATATAAAGAAGCCTCCGATGGTTTCGGGTGCCTTGTTGCGAATCTTAAAGTTTTCTTTACGTTTCCCATATGGACGAATACACCCTGATAAAATAGGAGGAGAAAAATCGACATTTTATTTCAGGGGGACAAACAATGAGGAAAAAAGTGGTCGGCGTGTTGATGGCGGTGCTGCTGTGCTTCCACTTTTCGGTCGGCTTTGCAGCAGGCGCCTCGAAGACTTCAGCCGACTTTACGGACTTGAAGGATCTGGATGCTGCAACGAAAGCCAAGTTCGACGCGTTGATCTCTGCCGGTATATTCGACGGCGTTAGCGGAACCAAATTCGGTATCGCGGATGAGATGAACCGGGCGCAATTTGCTAAGGTTGCAGCGTTAATTTTTGATCTGGAGGTGGATAAGGACGTTAAGACGTCTTCCTTCAAAGACGTCAAAGCCGACGATCCTGCAAATGGATACGCGTTGCCGTACATCGAGGCGGTGAAAGCAGCAGGGATCACGGATGGCTATGGCGAGGGAACTTATAATCCTGCCGGCAACGTGACGAAGGAGCAGCTCGCGACGTTCCTTGTTCGCGGACTCGGCAAGAACGAGGAAGCCAAGTCAACGCCGGGCGTGAAGGATGATTCTGTATCCGACTGGGCGAAGGGGTATGTCGCCTTGGCGTTGGAAACAAAATTATTGGACAACGGCGCGGACGGAAAGTTCGGCGGTCAAACCAACGCAACGCGCGATCTGCTTGTTACGGGCGCATACGAAGCCCAGTCGCAATACGCAGCGCAGGTCGAACAAAAAAAAGAAAGAGGAAGAAGAGAAACAGAAGGAAGAAGAACTGAAGAAGGAAGAAGCACTGAAAAAGGCGGAAGAAGAAAAGAAAAGGCAGGAAGCGCAGTCCTGGACGCCGGCTCCGCCGCCGGTGCAGGCTACCGTTGAGACGCCGGCGGCACTTCCGGCAGGCGGCGCTGTGAATGCGGGAACGCAAGTTGTTTTGACTTCTCCGACCGAATCTGCGGCGGTATACTACACGACGGATCTCAGCGAGCCGACCGCGTCCAGCACGCTGTATACAGGACCGATCGTCCTTACGGGCAGTACAACGATCAAAGCCATCGCCGTTAAGCCTGGCTCGACGAACAGCTCGGTTGCGACATTCGAATATACCGTCGCCATGCCCATCGTCTTGCCGGACGCGATCTCGCCCTTGACCGAAGGTCAATCCTATACCGGCAGCGTAGCCAAGCTGTCCGGAGGAACAGGCGCCGTTGCTTATGAGGTGACGGAAGGCGCACTGCCTGCGGGGCTGGCTTTGAATCCAGGCACGGGAGAGATTGCCGGAACGCCAAGCGTTAGCGGCGCATATCACTTTACGATCGGCGCGACGGATTCGGCAACGCCTCCGGCAACGGCAACTATGCCCTATACGGGGACGATCGCGCCTGCACTTTTCAAAACGGCACTGGCGTTGATCAATGCAGCATCGGAGTCGGGCGATTGGGACAATGTCGATGAAACGACTTTTGCCGACGCGGGTGTTACGGGTGTTACATCTGAGAACCTATACAGCGTCCAATACTACTTGGATCCTGCTGTATCAACGCATTCGCCGCTGCCAAGAACATTGGCCGACATTCAAGCGATCGTTGACGAGTTGATTCAACAAATGACGGTAGATGCCATCTATGCCTATTTAAATCCTTTCGGCGGAGGCTCTCCCCCTTACCGTAGAAGCATTCGCTCGCGCCGGCATCACCGGTGTGGATGCTTCCAATTTGGACGCTATCTTAGATGAACTTCAATTGGCCTATCAGGAGTCCAGGAACAATCCTTTTTGGAACGCCGATGTCTACCAAACAAGATATTCAGGACGTTGTCGATCTTTTCCTAACCGTATAACATCCCCCCAGAAAAATGGCGGCGCAAAGGAGAACATCCCTGCGCCGCTATTTTATAATATCGAAAAAAGCGTTTAGTCTGCTCTCCATCCTCTTGTCAATTCATTCGGCCACCGACCTCCTGCCTCCTACCGATTCAGGCCCAAGCCTCGCAGATCGGCTACGATCCCTTGCTTCTCCGCTTCGTACAGCTTCCAGATCACGCGCAGACTCTGCAGGCTGGTCGGGCCGTCGGTTAACGGACGGCTGCCGTCGCGGATGCAATCGAGGAAGTGCTCCAGCTCGAAGTGCGTAAACTTCCCGCTCTCGAGTTCCATGAGGACGGATGTCTCCGACCGCGTATCCAGGTTTCCCTTCTCCTCTTTAATCTTCGTATGCGCGTACAGCTTCCGTTCGCCCAGATGAATCTCGAGCATCCCTTCGGTGCAATGTGCGTGAAGGCTCCAGCCGAGCCGGGTGCCCCGCGCTCCCCAGGTGCCGAAGTGATACCCGAGCGCGCCGTTTTCGAACTCGATCGCGACGTTGCTCGTCCCTTCCTTTTCCATCCAAGGCGTTCCGAAGTTCGTGCCCAGATGCGTACCGCGTACCGGATTGCCCATGATCCACAACATGAGATCGACATAATGGCAGCCATGGCTAAAAAATTGCCCCCCGCCCAAACGATCCGCAGAGCGGCCCCAATGACCTTCCGGGTAATGGGTATATTGCTCCGTCCAGATGGACAACTGGAAGCACTCTCCGTATACTTTGTCGTCCAGCAGCTGCTTCAGCTTCACGATGACCGGCCAGAACCGCACCGGATAGGCCGTCATCAACACCTTGCCGCATTCCTCGGCGGTCCGGATGAGTTCGAGGCATTCTTCTTCCGTGTTGCACATCGGCTTCTCCATCAGCACATGCTTGCCTGCTCGCAGGCACGTCATCCCCACTTCGAAGTGCAAATCATGCGGCAATACGACCAGCACCGCATCGACGTCATCGAGCATGTCGCGATAGTCTGCATAAGCGGCTTTTGCGCCAAGAAGCTTCGCCGCCTCCTCGGCCAGCTCGACGACAATATCGCAAGTTGCCGTTATTTCGATGCGTTCCCCCAGTTCGCTAAACCCCGAGCTGTGCGAGCCGGTCATGTTGCCGCATCCGATAATGCCAAGACGGATTTTAGTCATTGTATGCGTGCGCCTCCCCTGATTGATCGTCGATTGATCGTAGTAGGTGTCGAGGCCACTATAAACAGCGCCGGATTCCGTGTCTATCGCCGGTTTTTGTTTGAACCGTTTCTTTTTGCCGAACGGGTTCGCGCTTTGCGCAGCTTAAAAAATGACAACTTCAAAAATATTGACAATTACATTATGGCGCGGCATGCGATATGATATTTGAAAAATTCGCATAAGCGAAACATACTACATCGAATTCGAGGGCTGCCTATGCGGAAAAATTGGCAAAATCGCTTGCTTCTATCGTATTTGCCCGTGTTCGTTACGATGGTGCTGTCGCTTATCCTGGTCACCGTGCTGGCGATCAACCAGATATCCACGCGCAGCGCCGTCAATTCCAATGAGACGCTGATTCAGAATATCAGCCGCATCATCGATGACGATCTGCTGCAAATCGAGAAAACGATGGACAACGAGGTCGTCATCCCGAACCTGTTCGAACCGTTCTACAGACAAGGCGAATCGGGAGCGGAAGGCTTGTCGGTTACGCAAGCTTCCAATACGTTGCGTCGTATTGCGGCCAATCTCCCGTTGATCCAATCTCTCTATCTCGTACGCCCGGAGGACGGCTTCATCCAGGCGTCGGATCGCAGCGCATCGCTGCAAGGATTCGGCGACAAAGCGTTCATCCTTGAGATGCAGCATAAGGTAGGCCGGTACACCTGGACGGGCGCCAGAACTTATAATCCCTCGTCCTTCGGAGCGTCCATACCGGTCGTTTCGCTCGTTCGAATCGCAGACCCGGTCAGCAACGGACTGCTGGTCATCAATGTGAGCGCCGAAGCGCTTCAGAACAAAATCGCCTTGATCGCAAGGGAAAAGAACCGTTCGATCGAATTGCTCGACCAGGAAGGCTTAACGATAACGGGCATCAATCTACCATCCCCCTCCATCGGCAAAACCCAGCAGGAGGCGATGTCCCAGACAACGTCCGATTACACGGGATGGTCGGTCCGCAGCAAGATTGCGCCCGGATATTCCTCTTCCCCTCAACAGCGTCTGGCTGTTGGCCGGCATCGGACTGCTCCTGCTGCTCGGCTGCGCCTGCTGGATCGTCCTGATCTCCAGACGACACTATAAGCCTCTGCAATATTTGATCGGGCGGATCACCCCCTATTCAGACAATGATTCGTTGCCCTCTAATGAACGAGAACGCTACGACGAGTTCCGTCTGATCGAGACGGCGATGGATCAGCTCATTACCAGGTCCGGCAGCCTGGAGAAGAAAACGAAGGAGCTTGCTTTATTCCGCAAAAGTCAACTCTTCCTTGAATTGCTGGAGCCGCCGGGCAGACCGTTCTCCAAACTCGTCGAGGATTTGCGGTTGATCGGCACGGAGCATGTCTCCGAAGCTTCGTCCGCCGCGGTCATGGTCATGGAGATGGATCGATACGCCGAATTTGTCCGCAGCCATACCCATCGGGACCAGCATCAGTTTAAGCAAGTCCTGCATCGCGTCGTATTTGAATTGTGCGAGCGGGATGGATTGGCGGCATGGAGCGAATGGATGGACGACAGCCGAATAGCCGTCGTTCTGTTCAAAAAGCGGGACGGCGAGTACGATGTCGTCTCGGCCTTGAGGGGTCTTGCCGAGTCGGCGGCGGACTGGATTCGGGACAACCTGCCGATGACCGTCACGATCTCCATCGGCCCCGAGTCGCCGCTGCAGCGCCTCAGCGAAAGCTGCGAGGAAGCAAAGCGCATGCTTTCTTTTAAGTGTTCATTCGGCGACGACCGCCTCCTGCTTCCGGACGATGTCCCGGCCGCTATCGGCGAGCCGGCCTACCCGCTGCAGCACGTGATGCCGTTCGTCAGGGACTACAGAAACGGCAGCGGGCGATGGAGCGAGCGATTCCGGGACATCGGCGGAGCATTGGGCAGGATCGTAATCACGAAGGATCAATTAGACTCCTTCGCAGGCTATCTTGTGTTTCAATTGAACAATGAAATGAAGGAGCTGCCCAAGGAATTCGATAGAGTCTGGAACGAACATGCCATGTCCGCCTTGCGCGTTGCGATGGACCAAAGCGACACGACGGCGCAGCTGCTCCTGAAATTCGAGGCGACCTTGGCGGATACGTTCGAACGGCTGGCGGAGCTCAGGCTGAACAAAAACATCGACAAGTTCGTGACCGACTTGAAGCATCATGTCCATCGTCATTTCAGCGATCCTGACTTCTCCCTCTCGGCACTCAGCGAACAGTTCAATCTAAGCCACAGCCATCTTAGCCGCGTGTTCAAAGAGACGGTCGGCGTTAATTTCATCGATTATATTACCGACCTGCGTATCCGCGAAGCCCGCAAGCTGCTCGAGAGCACCGATCTCCTTATTCAGGACGTTGCAATACAAGTCGGCTATAACCAGGTCATTACGTTCATCAAAGTGTTCAAGAAGCAGACGGGCGTGACGCCGGGCGCTTATCGCAAGACGCTGGTCAAGAACGCGAATCGCGCCAAAAGCGACTGCCACAACGATATCCAGGGAGAGGGTTAATTCATGAGTTACACGATCGCATGCATCGGAGCGGGCGCCATCGCCGTACAGCATCTGCAAGCTATACGAGAGGTCGATCGGCTAACACCCGTCGCGATCGCCGATCCGAACGAGACTCGCGCGCAGGAGGTCGCCGCCGAATACGGCATCCGGTCGTATTCGGATTACCGCACGATGATCGACCATGAATCGCCGCGGATCGTCATCGTGGCCGTTCCGCATTTTCTGCACAAGGAATGCGCCCTTTACGCGGCCGAATGCGGCTGCGCGGTACTGCTCGAGAAGCCGATGGCGCTGAACACGGAGGAATGCGACGAGATCATCGAAGCGGCGCAGCGCAATAGCGCCGTCATGCTGGTCGGTCATACGCAGCATTACATTGCCGAGAATCGCAAAGCGAAGCAGCTTATCGACAGCGGCGTTCTTGGCGAGCTGGTCATGATTCAGGACACCCGCAACATGAATTATTTCTCGCCTTCCAGACCGGACTGGTTCTATCGCAAGGCGCTGGCGGGAGGCGGGATTCTCGCCAATCTCGGCTCGCATTCGATCGATAAAGTTCAATGGCTGGGCGGTTCCCGAGTGAAGAAGGTACGCGCTTCGTTGACGTTTCATGCCGACAGAGGCGATGTCGAAGGAAGCGGTCTGATTTTTATCGAAAATGAAGCCGGGGTGCCGGCAGCGATCATGCAATCCGGCTATCTCGGCGCGCCCCGCAACGAGACGGAGCTCAGCTTCACCGGCGGATCGATCAAGCTGCAGACGAGCCGCGGCTTGTGGGTCAGCAAGGGCGGTTCCGCATACGAGCCGATCGAGCCCGATCCGCAGCCCTCTCCGTTCATTATGCAGCTGTTGGACCTGCTCGCGTGCATCGAGACCGGCCAGGAGCCCGAATGCTCGCTCGCGTATTCCCGCAGCATCGTGGCGGTCGTCGACAGCCTCTATTTATCCCACCGTTACGGCACGGAGCTGACGGTTCCCGTCTAATCGAACGAACGACGCTATAACGGATACAACGGCAAAGGGGCTGTCCCATACGGGACAGCCCCTGTTATTGCGCCGAATCCTACCTGACCTTACCTCCCCTTACCGCCTTCCGCCTGCCGTATCTACCCTTTTACCGCGCCGAGCAGCATGCCTCTGACAAAGTACTTTTGCAGGAACGGGTAGACGATCAGGATCGGAAGCGTCGCGACGACCACGGTCGCCATCTTGATCGACTCCGGCGGCAGCTGGACCATTTCGCCGGAGCTGACGCCCAGCTCGGAGCTTACGTTCGGGGCCACGATCATGCTGCGCAGCACGACCTGAATCGGCATGAGCGCTCTGTCCGTCAAATACATAATGCCGGCAAAGTAGGCATTCCAGTGATTGACGCCGTAGAACAAGCCCATCGTTGCCATGATCGGCAGCGACAGGGGGGAGCACGATCCGGATCAGCGTCAGCAGGTCTCCGCAGCCGTCCACCTTCGCGGCTTCCTCTACCTCGGAGGGAAGGTTCTCGAAGTAGGTCTTCATGATCAGCATATTAAAGGTTGACACAAGCCCCGGCACGATCAGAGCCCCTATCGAATTCAGCAAGCCCGTGGCGCTAACGACCAGATACAGCGGAATGAGTCCGCCGCTGAAGAGCATCGTGAAGACGATCCCGATCAGAATCGGATTGCGGAGGCGCAGGTGCTTCTTGGACAGCGGATAGGCCAGCATCGTCGTCACGACGAGATTGCAGAACGTGCCCAAGACGGTCACGATAACCGTGATTTTTAAAGCGTTCGGGATGCGGTCGCTGCTGAAAATAAATCGATAGGCTTCCCACGTGACGCGCTTCGGCCAGAGGACGAAGCCGCCGTTGCGCAGCACCTCCGCTATGGGCGTGATGGACATGACCGCGACGTAATATAACGGGAACAGCGTCGCAAGTCCGAACAGCGTCAAGGAGAAGTAAATGAAGAAGTCGACGACTTTGTCCGACAAGGTTTTTCTCGATTCAACCACATGTTCCCCTCCTACCAGATTCCCGAGCCGCCGAATTTCTTCGCCAATCGATTGGCGGAGAGGACCAGAATGAAGCCGATCACCGATTTGAAAAATCCGACGGCCGTCGCTACGCTAAAATCAAGCTGCTCCAGTCCGCGGCGGAATACCCATGTATCGATAATGTCGCCCACTTCGGTGACACGCGCGTTCAAGAATATATAGATTTGCTCGAAGCCGGCATCCAGAATCGTCCCTACACGCAGGATCAACAGCAGGATAAATACATCCCGAACGCCGGGAAGCGTAATATTCCACAGCTGGCGCCACCGGCCCGCGCCGTCGACAACGGCCGCTTCGTAAAGTTCCTTATTGATCGACGATAACGCAGCCAAATAAATGATGGCGCCGAAGCCCGTGTTTTTCCAAAAATCCGTAATCAACAGCAGCGGTCGGAAGAACGCTTTATCCGTGAGCAAGCTGATCGATTGGCCGGTCAGTTCCCTCCACCCCGTCGATATTAATCCGGAGTCGGGCGCCAGGAACGAGAAGACCAGGCCGTATACGATGACCCAGGACAAGAAGTACGGTCCGTAGGTGACGGACTGGACGATGCGCTTGAACCATTGCGCGCGAATCTCGTTCAGCATCAGCGCGAGCAGCAAGTCGGGCACCATGTTGAAAACAATCCGGTACACGCTGATCAGCAGCGTATTTCGCAGGAGCTGCGGGAAATCCGGCGAAGAGAATACGGTGACGAAATTGTCGAAGCCCGTCCACCTGCTGCCCCAAATCCCGTCGCCCATGTTGTAATCCTTGAAGGCGATAATAAGTCCGCCCATCGGGACGTAATGATAGATCATATAGTAGAGCAGCCCGGGCACCATCATCAGGTAAAGCCAGCGATTGCGGAGGAGATCCCTGCCGATCGGCTGCAGCCTGCGGTTGATCCCTTTCGCGCCACTCGTTCCCGCCGCAATGCCGTTTTCGGTTTTCAATGTCACACCCCCCCGTTTACTTGGAGAATAAGGAAGGAGCCGGATGGCTCCTCCTCCCGAACCTTTCGCTTTACTTAATGACGCCGACCTGCTTCAACTGGCTTTCGTAGGTATCGAACAACAACTGACCTTTATATTCCGTCATCAGCTTCTCGCGGTATTCCGGCCACTTGCTGCCGGATTTGTCCTCGAATACGAGCTTGACCTGCCATTCCTTCTGCTTGTTGCGGAAGGAAGCCAAGTCGAAGCCTTCCGGCGCGGTCAGCGTCATTCCGTAACCGGGGAGCGTCGGAATCTGCGCGATCGACGCCAGAATCTGGCGATCGCGATCGGACATCGTCGGGTCGATCACTTCGAAGCCGAATACGGTCGGATTGTTAGGCGTAAAGAAGTCCCACACGTCCAGGAAGTTCCCTTGGTCGACGATATCGGCTTGGTAGGCTTCCGGCTTGAGCGTGATCGTATTGCCCTCCCGCGTATAGTGCTTGCCTTCGACGCCGTAATGCGTCAGCAAGAAGCCCTCCGGCGAAGCGAGCCAGTCCAGAATTTGCACCGTGCGCTTAATTTTTTCCGGATTGTTCTCCGCCGTCTTCTTCGAGAATACAAACGGATTGCCCGGCGAGAGCATCGTCTGAAGCGGCTTGTCGCCAAGCGGATTAAAGGCAATCCAGTTCGCCTCGGGGAACAGCTGCTTGGTCATCGACTGCAGACTGGTCGGGTTGGAGTCGAGCGCGAACGTCATCGTCGTTCCAAGCACGACGCCGGCTTTGCCCTGCGCCGCCTTCTCCGTTTGTTGTCCGATCTTGTTCAGGAACCAGTCGGGATCGACCAGATCCTCTTCATTGACCTTCACAATATCGTTGATCACGCCTTCCATGCGCAGATCGGTCTGGGTATCGACGAACTTGTTGTCCTCCACTCTCGAAGCGAAGACCAGTCCGTTCTTCATGTATTCCGGCCAGTCCAGACCGAGCTGCTTCCCGCTGTCTCCCGTCGTCGTGAAGCCGTACGTATCCTTCTTGCCGTTGCCGTCGGGATCGTTGTTGCGGAAAGCTCGCAGTACCTGTAAATATTCCTCGTACGTGTCCGGCACCTCGAGCCCGAGATTTTTAAGCCAATCTTCTCGTATATAGTAGGCTCGGTAGGCCCGTTTCTCGTACGGAACCGCAGCTCGCATGAACGGATGGATCCCCTGGAAATATTTGAGCTCTTGAGGCGTAATCCAATATTTGAAGTAATTCGGCATCGAAGCCTCGGTTACGAAGGGTGTCAAGTCCGCCAGCACGTTCTGCGTGGCCAGCTTCAGGCCGCCGTCGGCGCTCGTGTCCTTCCACATATCCGGCGCATCGTTCGCGGCGATGAGCGTATTGATCTTGTTCACATGATCCTGACCGCCTGCCATATACTGCACGTTCAGCTCGACATTAAATTTCTCCTCGATCGCCTGCTTGACGAAGTCCTTCGACGCGTCGGACGGCAGCGCGCTGGATAAGCCGGCATCCAGGAAGAAGCTCAGCGACAACTTCTCCCCCTGACGGAACCGCCTCCGCTGAGCCGCTTGCCGCGGAAGACGCTGCCGCTGTCGATGCGCTCGCGTCGCCTGCTGTGCCGCCGTCATTCGAGCAAGCCGTCGTAAGCAGCAATGACGCTGCCGCCGCCCATGTGATCCATTTCGTTTTTTTTCTCATACACGTTCATGTCAATGGCCCCTCTCGTCTGCAAGATTGCCTTACACTTTCGGATTATAGGGTTCTCGGGTACTTGCAGCCTATTGTCGATTATTGAGAGGCTGTCTTTTTTCACGCTTTGGCCTCTATTTCCTAGCGCCAGTAAAATACGATCTATTCCGCAAAAAAAGGTTATCCCGCGCTTACCCTGATTTGATCCGCCCAGAACGTCCCCGGCTGCGCCGGATCGCTATGCGTCAGCACGATCTCGAGCACGTGGTCATGTGCGCCCGGCGCCGTGAAGGTCGCGGCCATCGTCGTCCAGGAGGCGGCGCTCACGGATTGACTGACCAATACGGCGTTCGCGGTCTTGTCGATGATCTGCAGCAATCCCCCTGCGGCGCCGTCGACCTTCCCGTCGAAGCTGACGTCATAGGCTGCGCCCGGTACGTACCCGCGCCACAGGTAGGACATGCGCTGGCTGTCTCCGGTCGCCGCGGATACCAGCTTAAGAGACGACCGTCCGGCCGATCGGGTCGACGAATCAAGCACGGCATTGTTCGCCGGCGTCGCGCTGCCTCTGGTCCAATAACGAGGGAGGGCGGCATCCCAGCGGTCCGCTGTCTCAAAGCCCGCGTTCGCCACTTCACCAAGCGCCAGCAAAGGCCTCGCATGAACGTCGTCGAATGCGATCGATTGACCGGAAGGCGAGACGGACAGGTTGTACAGCCGCACGCGAACGTCATGCCCTTCCTCAGGCATCGTCACGGTAAACGAGTGGCGCGCCCAATCCGTATCGTTGAAATACGCTTGTCCGACAATCGTCGAAGCGGTGTAATCGTACACTTGCGCTCTGAAGCC
The DNA here is from genome assembly GCF_029525575.1 of Cohnella rhizosphaerae. Classification (GTDB taxonomy): domain Bacteria; phylum Bacillota; class Bacilli; order Paenibacillales; family Paenibacillaceae; genus Cohnella; species Cohnella rhizosphaerae. Next base: position 1,929,634 of record NZ_JAPDIA010000003.1, on the reverse strand, counting down.
GGTCGTTCCGTACCGTTTGCCCATAAATTCGATCAAATAGGGCGTGTTCGGTTCGTATTGCGCCAATCGCTGCTCCACAATCTGCCAAGTCGAACCTGAAGCGATCGATAGCGAACGGTCGCCAATGGCCGAATCGCTATTCGTCAGGCCGGCCGTCGCGGAGGTCGACAAGTACCTCGTCCAACGGTCGGGAAGGGTCGGATCGTCTGCGTCGGCCGACTCGAAGCCAGGGTTGGACAGCTTGTTGGAGCTCCACTTGGCCAGATCCGCCGCCACGGTCGGCATGCAGGCGTTGACCTCGCACACCGCATCCGCGATATCCCGCACTTCCGGGTTAAAAGGGATAAACTGCGTCCAGCCCGACATCTGGTGCATTCTTTCTTTATCTGCGGTAACCGATGGAGCGCGGCTATTCTGCCAGGATAAAACGGGCTCCGTTAAGCTCTGGTTCCACATAATGTCCGTAAACGTTCTGGAGAATCTCTCCATGTCCAGCCGTGTGAATACTTGGCCGTGCGCATAAGCCTCCAACGCCCCGGTCATCGTCAGACCGGCGTGGGACAGATCCTCCAGCGTATAGGAGAAATAGTGCCCTTCGTCCCAGGATCCCATCGGGTCCCAATAGTGCCACAGATAGGCGTCCGTGTTCATGCTTGCATTCAGCGGATGCGCGGCCACCGTCCCTTGGAATGCCCGCGTCATGTCGTTGGCGCGGCTCCAATACAGCGCGCGATCCGCGGCATAGGCGGCATCGCCTTCGGTTGCGTCATAGAGCAAATATAGCATGCGGGCATAGGCTAGATACTGGTTGTGCGGCAAGCTGCGGCCGGGCGCCACCTCCGTACTGAATCCGGGAGGCATGATATAGAGACCCGTTCCGTTGTCGCTGCCGTCCGTACCGGTCAGCTGCCGCCAGTACGGATCCCACTTGTGGACCATATTGTCCGCCGCGAACTCCGTATATTGTTCGGCCTTCGTCAAATAAGCCGCATGCAGCTCTTCATCTTCTTTAACGGCATTGGCGAAGCGTAGAATCGGCGTCAGGATAATGCCCTCCTGCACCATCTGCTCCCAATACTGGCCCAGCTTGAACGAATCCAGCCATACGGTATCTCCCGCAGCTCCAGACGGGATGCCGACCTCAAGCAGCAGCTCATGATCGGCAGCCGGCGTCATGAAGCTTTCATACGCGGTAGCGAATGAATCCGAGTTATTGAAGGTCCAGCTCCCCAGAACGGTAGAGGCCGTCCGATCGTAGATTCGTACTTCTCCAGCCGCGCCGGCCGATGCCAGTCCGGCAAACGATATTCCATATCGGGCATTCGGCGCGTAATTATAGATTTCCTGATATACGATCGGGTCCGACGTTCCGTCATGAACAAGCTCAAGCCCCGCATCGTCCGCCGGGAACCGCACGGCGTCGTTAGACCGATGCGCGGCGGCCAGCGAGGTGCCGGCATCGCGCGTCCAGCCGGCCGCCTCGGTGTATTCCAGCGGCTTCAATGAGAAGACGTCCACGAACCCGACCTCTCCCGTCGATGTCGGCGGCATCAGCGCACGCAGCTTGAGCGTCTGTCCGCTTGCCGCGGGGGCCGTAAATACGATCGATTGCTTCTTCCATGCCGTTCCGGAAAACGCGACGGCGGCCAAGCTTGCCGTTGCCGTCTCGTTATAGATCTCCACCGTTCCCGCAGCATCGGGGCGAGTCGTTCTTCCTCTGAAGCTCAGCACGTAGGTCTCCCCCCGGCGTGTAAGCGACCGATTGCTCGATGCCGACCGTCCCGGAAGCGGACGAGGCGAGCGCTAACCCGCGCGTGCCCGTATAATAGCGATTGATACCGGAAGACCCGTATACCTCTGCAGAGGTAGAACCAGCCGTACGCGTCCAATTAAGCGGCAGCGTGCCGTCCGTGCCGCCGACGGTCTCGAAGCTCGGATTGGCGACCCGTTCGGTCGACGGGAAGCTCTCGTACATAACCAGATCGTCGAAATAGCTCGTAAATCCGGGCACGCTCCAAATATTTTGCAATAGACGGATCTTAAGAACTTTCCCAGCAACCGGAGGAGCGGTGAACGTTACACTGGAGGTTGTCCAATCCGCGTAGGATATCACCGTGTTCCCGAGAGAGACGTTATCGGTCTCGTTCAAGATTTGCACCCGTCCGTAAGCCGCGGAACTGGATACCTTCCCGACGAATTTTAAGGTATAGCTCCGAGCGGGTACATAGTCAACGACCTGTTCGGCCGCTTCCCATGAAGTATTGTCCGTCGTGACGGCCATCGAATAAGCGCCGCTGTACGAATCGGTACTGGCATAGACGTTAGAGGCATTCGAGGCGGCAAACCTCGTCCAGTTGGCCGGCAGCGTCGGATCCGCGGCATCCAGCGTCTCCATATCTCCGTTGGCGACGGGTACGACTTGGATGTCGTGCACCGGTTTGACTGACACGTTGTCGATATAACCTTTGTATCCTGTATGCGCGTAATCCTGCAAGCTGAGTCGCAGCTGCAGATTGCCTGCCGCAGGCGCCTTAAACGTGAGCAAGTAACGCTCGTAGCCGACGTGATGCGCCCGCACGGAGGCAAGGACTTTATTCGTGCTTGCGTTATACACTTCAATCAGCGGCTCCGAGGCCTCGTCATCGACGCTCATGAAGGCCTCCGCCTCATAGGTCGCATTCGGAAAATAATTCAAGGTCTGGACCAGACGGTTCTCGCCTGCGCCGTCGCTCTCCAGGACCGCCGCCGCCATTCCTTCGAACGAAGCTCCCGCTGCGTCGGTACGATAAGCGCCATTCGCCGCGCCTTGCCGATGCCACCCGTCCGGAATGCCGTCGCTGTCGGAATCGTCCTCGAACGAACCGTTCGTTACGGCCTCGGCGCTCCCTTCTGCCGCTCCCTGCAGCGCCAGATCCTCGTTTTTAAGCTGCATGTGCGCATAGAGATGGTCGGCCCAGCCCAAGTATCCGTCCGAATTTTGGTCGCTCGCGTTCGCGATCATCCGGTCCGCATGATCCACGACCTTGTCCAGGTAGAAAGGGTTGCGAGTGGCCTCGTACATCGTCATGTAGCTATCCAGATAATAGCTCTCTCCCCATGCGAGCCGACCGCCCAGCGCCGATTCGGATATTCCCCGGCCGTAATTCAGCGCCTGATCCAAAGCAAGATGACGGTCGATGCTCGTATCCTGCGCATGTGCCGAAAAAAGACAGCGGCACCGTTCCTGCAGCGACCGCAATGGCGACTGCAAGCTTGATAAAACGATTTCTGCCCATCGTATCCATCCCTCCCGAATGTGACACTCCGCCCGTGTAAGCAGCAAGCTCGAGCGGTTGTTGGGCATCATTATAGCTAACGATAAAACAATCCTATATGGACAATATTTGATCAGTAGTCGGAATTTGCTGCGGAGGCGGCAGAATGGGCAAAGATTCAGGAAATCAATTTCATATCAAAATAAATCCGTCACCTGGTACATGCATGATTAAATCATCGATCTATCAAATACGAAGCTTGGGTATGAAGCACAGTACCTGCTGGACCGATTCTCAAGGCTGTAGAGTAACTTTTTTCCTTTACAGCACCATTTGGAACGGTTCGCGAGGCTGTAGAGTAACTTTTTTCCTTTACAGCACCATTTAGACCGGTTCGCGAAGCTGTAGAGTAACTTTTTTCCTTTACAGCACCATTTGGACCGGTTCGCGAGGCTGTAGAGTAACTTTTTGCCTTTACAGCACCTTGGACCGGTCCGGGACGCTGAAGAGCGTGTTTGAGGGGAAAATCCTGCACTTTTAATCGATGTTTGAGGGGAAAATCCTGCACTTTTAATCGATTGATGATTACGCCGTGCTGCACTGGTTGGTGACGGAAGAGGTTAACCTTTTAGGGGCATCATATAACGTGTTGTTGAACCGCTCCTAGTCCCCGCGTTACTCGGTCTCATCATTTACCTTGCTTCCAAACTCGCCAAGCAGTGCGCGCACTTCGCTTGTTGACTTTGCGTTCATTAAGTTATTTCTTAATTCGCTTGCTCCCCGGAATCCGCGGACGTATATTTTGAAGAAACGGACCAGCGAACTGAACGAACGGGGTTCCAGTCCTGAATATTGATCATGGAGATCCAGATGCAGCCGCAGCAAATCCAGCAATTCCTCACTGCCGTGCGCCCTCGGCTCCTTCTCGAATGCAAACGGATTATGAAAAATACCGCGCCCGATCATAATGCCGTCCACACCGTATTGCTCGGCGAGCTTAAGGCCGGTCTGACGGTCGGGGATATCCCCGTTAATGGTCAGTAGCGTATCCGGCGCCACTTCATCGCGAAGCTTCTTAATCTCCGGAATCAGTTCCCAGTGCGCATCTACTTTGCTCATTTCCGCTCTCGTACGCAGGTGGATGGACAGATTCACGATGTCTTGCTTCAGAATATGGGTTAACCAGCCGCGCCACTCGTCGACCTCGCTGAAACCGAGCCGCGTTTTTACGCTGACGGGCAGTCCCCCGGCTTTGGCCGCTTGGATGAGATCCGCCGCGATCTCAGGACGGCAGATCAGGCCGCTTCCCTTCCCGTTCTCCGCCACATTCGCGACAGGACAACCCATATTGATATCAATGCCTTTGAATCCCTCTTTCGCCATACCGATGCTCATTTGACGGAAGTATTCGGGCTTGTCTCCCCAGATATGAGCCACAATGGGCTGTTCATCCTCCGTAAAAGTCAAACGCCCGCGCACGGAATGGTTCCCCTCCGGGTGACAATAGCTCTCCGTATTCGCAAACTCCGTAAAAAACACATCCGGTCTGGCCGCTTCGCTCACGACATGGCGAAAAACGACATCCGTCACATCTTCCATGGGCGCCAGTATAAAGAAAGGGCGTGGCAGATCACGCCAGAAATGGTTGGTCATATCGAAAACCTCTCTATGGTTATCAGGACGCTGTCGAAATCGTCTCGCAGCCGATGCCTCGGCTCCTTAAACATTATAAACCGGAAGACGGGTATACAACAGATTGATGATATAATCATGGCAAGCCAGCAAAAACCAGGCTGCCGATGAAACATTGCCTTCTTATATCGGGAACGGACAAGTTCAATATGTGGTTAAACACTATGACAAACCGCGCGAAATGCTTTTATACGGCTCACTGGCGAACGCCTTTTTTAGACTATACGAGGATCTACCCTGATGAAATCGATGCAAACGGGTTAATCAAGGAAGTCGAACAAGCTTAACGCCGGTCGAGCGCTAACGGCGATTCAACCACGGGGAGGCTCCTTCATGGAGACGCGTACGGTCAACAGATCGCCGCCGGTAACCCTATAATTGATATTCGACTCGGCACTCTCCTCGGCAAACGCGCTTTCGTCCAGTCTCGTTCTTTGGAATCGTGCCCCGGAAGATACGCTATTGAGCCGAATGTCGCTCCCTTTGCCTGGATTCCATAACCTGACGATCCAGTCATCCCCGACTTCCGACCGTTTCAAGCAGCTAAGCACAGGCGTCGCTGCGTCGCCTCCGGAAACGAATGTAATCGCGGCAGACGATGAGGGCTGCGTTCCGCCATGAAGCGAGTCCGCCGCGAGCAGCATCCGGTTGCGGTAATCGGCGGCACGGCTCGCACAATTGCCTTGCAGCCAATCGCCTTCGTGCGGAATAAGCGCGTATTCGAAACGATGGCTGCCCGGACTCTGACCTCCCGGCGCTGGATAATTCGCCCCAGCGGCAGGACCGATTTTCCCCGCGGATCGAACGAGCGTGAGCTGCAATTCGATGCCGTTCGCGCCTTGAATCGCTTCGTAAGCAGGAAGTCCGATGGACGATAGGCACAAACCCGTCTCTCCGTCCGATACGTCTACGAATTCCTGAAACGGGTTGTCCCGCCATTCCGCGCCTGTCTTCGCGACGGCTCGGGAAACGACGTTGAAATGGTCATAGGCATGAACGGCATCCGCTCGGATTCCCGTCTCGAAGGCAACCCTGAGCATATGATCTTCGCAGACATTGTCCAGCTCCGTCATAAGATCCAATCGATCAATACCTGCGTGAAGCGTCGCGTAGGTTACGATCGTCACGGCCTTCTCGTAGACGGAACGCACTTTATCACCCGCTTTATCCGGCAGCGACCATGAGATCTCGTGCTTGAATACGACGCGCTCTTCCGACTTCTCGTGCAGCTGCCACCCCTTTGAGCTTCCGCTGGACCGTCGTTCGTCCGGGACGGCGAATTCATGGTGATCATACAAATCGCCGATTTCTTCGCGATCCGCGAACACATGCAACCCGCTATACGTCTTGCCCGTCTTCTTATGCGTCAGATCGAAAGTGCCGTTGTCCAAAAAACCGGACGTCAATCATCTCGTTCGCCATGCCGTCTTCGCGAGCGGAAACGAGCGTAGGCGATCCAACTGCGCCCCTGTTAACCGGACGAATCCAATACGTCCGATAGCCGCTCGACTGCACGTCTCTCGCGATGAAATCCACGTCCAAGACCGTGAATGTTTGATCCGCAGGATGCTCCGCCGTGGCGGTCTTGGAGCTCACCTTCGATAGCATCTCCGGCGTCATATAGACGCTCTCCAAATCTTTATTCTTATCTGTGACGTGCCGAATGCGCGACGGAATGACACGCCCTTGGTCGTCAACGATTTCGTATGCATCGTGCTTGAAACGAAATGGCACCCTGACGAGGCCCTTAACCGGCGACGGAGATGTAGAACCCATCGGATTCACGACAATGAGCGCAGCCGAGCCCGGCTCACCTGCTGAAGTATCGATCACCGCAGTCAGCGCTTGCAGTCCGTCTTTGATCAGATAGTCGCCGGTTCCCTCGATTTCTTCGTAGCGGTTCATCATGTCCTTGTGCACTTGGTCGAGGCTGCAGCCGCAGATGGAGTCGTGAGGGTGGTTCGCAAGCAGCAGCTTCCATAGATAATCGAGCTGCCCTTTGGGATAAGCTGCCGCTCCGGTCATCGAGGCAATCGTCCACAGCGGCTCGAGCTCCCTCTGCAACATTCGCTCGCAACGGTCGTTATGCTGCTTTAACCGCATGTAAGAGGACAGCGTGCCGACCAGATCCATGGGCAGCTCTTCGGAGCCTCTCATCTCCCCACTGTAGGCTACGAGCGATGGAACTTCGTCTTCTACCGCCTTTAGATAATCCTCCGGCGTCCCGTACACCAACTCGTAACGGTCTTGATGCTCATTCATGTATGTCACGATGCCGGGCAAGGACTTCCGCGCCTCCATATGATCGATGCCGACGGAGAAATGCAGGACGGACGATGCCGCCTTCTCCTCTTGCTTCGCCGCCTCCTCCAGGAACACGGCCATAACGGCCGCAGGGTCGGGACGAAGCGAAGACTCGCTCTCGATGTTCGTCCAGATGTCCGGGTAGCTGAGGAAGATGCCATGACTGTAGCCGTGGTTGGCCGCAACGACGTTGGAACCCGCCGGGCCTTGCCAGCGAAACTCGTAATTCTTAAAGTCCCCGTCCCACTGCGGACGCCCGCGACCGAATGTCGCGTAACGAATGCCGAATCCGTTCAGAATGAGCGGCAAACTGGCAATGCTGCCGAATGAATCCGGCACGTAACCGACTTCCATGGGACGACCGCGCATTCGGCGGGTTTGCTCCATGCCGACCGTCAAATTCCGAATCATCGATTCGCCGTTCGCCAAAAACTGATCGCCCAGTACATACCAAGGTCCCGCGACGAGACGGTCTTGCTCCATCAGTGCCGACAGCTTGTCTCTTCTCTCAGGCCGGATAGCCAAATAGTCTTCGAGCACGACCGTTTGCCCATCCAACAGAAACCGGTAGTCCGGATGTTCGTCCAGAATATCCAGCAATCGGTCCACGAGGTTCACCCACCGGACCTGGAACTGCCCTTTCGTCATCACCCATTCACGATCCCAATGGGTCGTAGGCGTGATATATACTTTGCGTCTCGTCATCGGTCATTCCGCCTGCCTTCCCATTCGATTAATAAACCTCGATTTCCGATAATTGCATCCGGTAATTGTTGGCGTCGTTCGGATTCGGTCTCAGGCTCGTTCCCGTCACCTTCACGTAACGGGCGTTCGTCGCCGCGAACGTGAAGGCTTGAACGGCATTGCCCGGCAACGTAAAGTTCGTTCGCGAAGCGACGGTCGTCCAATTCGAACCGTTCGTCGATACTTGTATGGAGAAGTCGACCGGGAATCCTTGACCGACATTGCCGCTATCGTTGCGCGGATACAGATCGATGCGGGATGTCGATTTTGTGGTGCCTAAATCCAGTTGCACGTACTCGGTATGGTTGGACGTGAGCGAAGCGCTGCTGGTCCACCCCGCCGATCCGCCTATCGTATTCAGCAAGCCATCGTTGATCCGACTTTTGCCCCAATCGCCGCTCTCTCCGGAACTCGAAGCGGTAACCGTCGCGCCGAACGCGAGATTGCCGAGCCTTCTGATATATTCCTTGGTCATATTCCAATACATCGCGTTATCCATCACGCCGCTGCTATTCAACCATTTCTCGGTCAGACCGGTCGCTTGGGACGTATCCGTCACCGCGACAGCTGTTTCTTCGGCGTATTCATTGTAGGAATTAACCATTACGATTTGCGGTTTCGGGCTTTTGTTCATGACGCGATCCCATGCTTTGGTCGCGTAGTAATCCCCGTTCGCCCGCGATATCGGGGTATACGTCGCTTGGTTCGGATTGTGCCCGGGCATCACGACCATGACTTCGTCGTTCGCGATCGTGCCCGATGCGGGCGTATACCATCCGTAATACCCCGAAGGGGTGCCGCCTTCGGAATAACGTATGGTGAACTTGCTCGAATTGGTCTTGTCTCCATTCCAGTTCAGCCATGCATTGCGGTCCGCCTCGCCGGCATGCAAGACGAGCAAGGGCTTGCCGTTCAAGTAGTAATAGTTTTTCGTGCCGCCGTTCGTCGCGTTCACGAATTGGTTCCATACTTCTCCCGCCTCATACTCCACCGACCTCGGATCGTGCGTGTATTGCAAGTCGCCGATCGCAAGCGCGTATTTCAGACTGCGGTTGCCCGTTGTGCTGTTCCAGTTATTCACGCGCTTGGAAAGCGTTACTGCCCGGTCGAAGATATATCCGTCGTCGACGTACAAACCATTCGTCTCGTCCAGAAGCAGGAAATCGACGCCGGCGCCGGACATTGTCGCCAGATGTTCGTCGACGACAGGCACTTCGTCGCTATCGTATTGCCGGTAGGTTCCGAGCGTAAGCGGGACGTATTTCAAATTCCAAGCCGACCATGTGTCGTGCAGGTTTTTCTTGAAGTAGCGATAAGGCTGCACCGTCCACGAACCGGTCGCCGCACTATAGGCCACAGTCGCTTTCCAGCCATAAGCGTCGCCCGTCACGTTACCTTGAAGCAGCTTGTCCGAATGAAGGCCGAACCCGGAGTTCATAACAACGTTACCCGAAGATAGAACCGTGCTAAGGCCGCGTTTCATGTAGGTCATACCGTACAAATCGCCACTTAGGCCATCGCCGTTCTGGTCAAAGTCAAAATAGACGAATGCATCGGCATACCCGTCGCCGTTGGCATCCGACACGAGCTGCTTCACGGAACCGTAGCCATGACCCGCCGCCCATTGATAGTACGGTGAAAATCCGGAACCCGTCGATGGCGCCGCGAACCAGCTGCCTGAATTCGCGATGTAGACGATCGCGTCCAGCTTGCCGTCTCCGTTCGCGTCGCCAAGAAATTGATTCGAGGAACCAATGCCATGGCCTGCGATCCATTGCGTATATCCGGAGAACCCGCTGCCCGTAGAGAGCGCCGCGTACCACGTGCCGTTGCTGCCGAAATAGACGATGGAATCGCTCTTGCCGTCGCCGTTCACGTCCCCCATGAATTGCTTGTCCGAACCGACGCCATGGCCTGTGATCCAGACCGACGGTACGCCGAATCCGTTGCCGTTCGACAGCGCGACTTTCCAAGCGCCCGTCGAGCCGTCGAAAACGACGGCATCCAGCTTGCCATCGTTGTTCGTGTCCGCCAGAAACTGATTCGCGGAGCCTGTGCCGTGGCCGGTTGCCCATGACGTCGGGGCGTTAAATCCATTCCCATTCGAGAGCGCGACGCTCCATGCGCCATTGGAAGATGCGAATGCGACGGCGTCGTCCTTGCCGTCGCCGTTCACGTCCCCGAGCAGCTGATTGGAACTGCCAACGCCGAAATTCGTGATCCAGGTGCCGTTGACGGCCGGTTTCTTGGCATACCAGGTGCTGTACCACATGCCGACCGTAGGTTTTGCTGAATCCGCCGATACTGTGGCGGGAATCGTGCCGACGAACGCGAACACCGCGATGAAGGCGGCGATCGGAATTTTTTTCATGGACATGGATGTTCCTCCTCGAATGAGAAATCGAATACCGTCAACCTTTGACCGAGCCTGCGGTTATTCCGCCGATAATGCTCTTCTGCATAAACACGTAGAAGATCAGGATCGGAAGCATGCCAAGTACGAACATCGGCAGCAAAGCGCTCCAATCCGTAGAGAAGATACCGACGTTCGCGTAAATCATGCGCGTAATCGTAAAGTACTTGGGCGACACGATAAACAAGATTTGCACGAAAAAGTCGTTCCAGAACGCAACCGACTGGATGATGATGACGGTTCCGGTTACCGGCCAGAGCAAAGGAAAGCAGATGCTGACGAACGTACGCAACACGGAGGCGCCGTCCATCTTAGCGGCTTCTTCCAATGCATACGGAATCGTGCGGATGAAGCTATAATACAAGAACACAACGAACGCGATATTCGTGAACACGAACACCAGAATAACGCCAAGCAGCGTGTTCATCAGATTCATCTTTACGAAGATTTTGAACAACGGAACGATTGCCATCTGGAACGGAACGATGATCGACGAAATGAATAAGTAGTAGACGAACTTGTGGAGCTTCGTGTTTCTGCGCACGAGCGTATAGGCGGCCGATGAACCGATCAGCACGATGAGAATGACCGCTCCGCCTGTCGTGATCAGATTATTCAGGAATACGTGGCCGTAATGCATGTCCTGGAACGCTTTAATATACGAATCGATCGACAACGTCGACCAATCGAAGCTCATCGGCCTTGCGACGACGTCCTTGGCAGGCTTCAGCGTATTGACGACCAAATAGTAGAACGGGATCAGGATAACCAATGCTAAAATCCATAACGAGACTTCCAACACGACATTGCCAACTATGCCTTTGCGCGAAGCGCCGGTAGAGACGGTAATGCTCTTCATGCGATATTATCCTCCCTCTTCGAGAAGAAACGAAGCTGAACCAGGGAGATCAGTAGAATGATGACGAGCATGACGACGGACAACGCGGAAGCGTAAGCGTATCGATTCTCCGAGAATCCGTAGTTCATAATCGAGAATGTGATCGATTCGGTCGCGTACCCCGGCCCGCCGTTCGTGAGGGCCAATATTTGATCGTATACCTTGAAGCCGCCGATCGTCGAGAGAAGCACGTTGATGGTCATCGCCGGCGCGAGAAACTTGAACGTAATATGCCAGAATGCTTGGAGTTTGCCTGCGCCGTCGATTTTTACCGACTCGTACAATTCGGCCGGAATGCTCTGCAAGTTCGCCAAGTAAATAATCATTGCCCACCCCGTCGTCTGCCATACCGCGACGAAAATAACGGATTTCATCGCCAGCCCGGGATCGCCGAGCCAGTTGTGCGGAAGAAAATGAATGCCGAGTTGATGCAAAACATGGTTTAACAAACCGTCGTCGCTGGAAGATAGAATGAACGACCACAAAAAGCCGATGATGAGTCCGCTGAAGCACCAAGGCATGAAGAATACCATTCGCAGCAAAAATTTGGATTTCAATTTCGCGTTAAGCGCGATCGCGAGCGGAATGGCAAGCGCATTCTGGAGCAACGTCGAGAATACGGCGAAATACACCGTATTGCGGATCGAAGCGAGTATCCGCTCGTCCTTGAATACTTCGACGTAATTGGTGAACCCGATGAAGGAATAAGTGAGCTTGTTGACGCTGTAATTGGTGAGGCTATAGTAGATCGATTGAAGCGAAGGATACAGGAAAAAGATGACGAACCCGGCCAGCGCGGGAAGCAATAACATTTCGTATTGCAACGTCTCCTTCAGCTTTTGTTTATTGATCACGCCGTGACGCTCCTTCCTTGCCCTCGCTGTTCATGTGTAGCATAGCGATGAGATAAAGAAAAAGCGGTATTCGCATACCGCCTTTTGCCCTTCGTTTCGCTATGATTAGCAAACGTTACTTCAGCGCTGCCAGTTGTTTCGAGACGTAGTCATCGACTGCTTGAAGTCCTTCGTCGACCGTTTTCTTGCCGGACACGATCTCTTGGCTCGTCTTAAACCACGTGCGAACGAAATTCTCGCCGTTGATTTTCTTGAAGCCCTCCCACGGTGCGTACGTTCTGCCGGCTCCAAGCGTGTCTTGCAAGCCGGACAACGACGGATCCAAGCCGCCTTGCGTGCCTTTGATAACCGGTCCGCCGTGCGTGACCGCGATCCATTGCGCATCGCCTTCGGGACTCGCAATGTAATCCAATACGCGAAGCGCTTCGTCGATATGCTTGGAGTGAGCATTGACGCCTCCGCCGCCTGCAACGCCGCCAACTGCCCAGTTGTCTTGTCCTTCCGCTACGGAAGGATAAGGGAAGATATCGAAATCGAGGTCAGGCGCTTTCTTATGCATGTCGGCCACTTGCCAGCTGCCCATGCTGATCATCGCGCTCTTGCCCGTCAAGAACTCATTAACCATGTCGTCCACCGACATGCCGAACGCGTCCGTGCCGATGATTCCTTTGCTCACGACTTCGTAGAACTTGTCTAAGCCGGTCTTCCAGCTCGCCGAGTACGTCGTCTTCGCCGATTCGATGTCCGGCTCGATGATCGCGCCGGTAGAGAGCACGACGCCAAGCGCCATCTTGCCAATGACGTCGCCGTCTTTGTCGCCTACGCCCAGAGGCTTAATTCCTGCCGCCTTCAACTTCTCGCTAATCGCAATGAATTGGTCCCATGTTTTCGGAATCTCAATGCCGTTGTCCGCGAATATCTTCTTGTTGTACATGATGCCTTGGAACCATGTCTCGAACGGAACGGAGAAGATCGAGCCGTCCGCTTGCGTCGTTGCGAGCTTCGCGCCATCGCTGAGGCGATCGATGAACGGCTGATCGTTCAGCTCAAGCGCGTAACCAAGCTTGAAGAAGTCAAGGTTCATCGGCGCGATGTCCGGACCTTCGCCGGCCGCGAATTGCGCATTCAGCACTTTGTTCGCTTGCGCGTTGTCCATGAATACGAGCTGCAGGTCGATATCGGGATTCGCCTTCTCGAAGGAAGTTTCGAGATCCGAGAACAAATTCGGATTATATTGGACGACCATCGTGACCGGCACTTTTTCTTTCGGCGTATTGCTAGCGCTTTCAGAAGCATTCGTCGAAGAATCGGTCGAGGACGACTGATGGCCATTGCTTGTATTGTTGCTTGCGTTGCTGCCACATGCCGCCAACGCGAGCGACATGGCGACGATACCGGATGCGAGCGCGATTTTTCTGTTTTTCACTTCTAATACCCCCAGTGAATGTGATGAGCGACGCTCAAGGAGCTCTTCTTGTTCGCCTTCTCTTGAAGTTAATCTTAAACCCGGGCGGCGGTTCGTTAAATCTCGTTCTGTTTAGATTCATGTTCTAATATTCAGTACTTGCCGGAAAACCGACCAAGATCGTCGTTCCTTCTCCCGGCGAGGATTCGATTCCGAAGGTAAAGCCTTCCGAACCGTGAATCAATCTAAGTCGGTCATAGACATTTTTCAACCCGATGCTCCTCGAGCCGGTATCTTCGTCTCTCAGCAGGCGGTCGATGTGTTCACGTTGCTCCGCGGTCATCCCTTTGCCATTATCGGTAACCCGGATCTCGAGCCGCCCTGCCGAATAATGCAGTCGTACTTCAATAAGGCCGCCAGACCAGCTATCGCCCAGTCCGTGCAGAATCGCGTTCTCCACAATCGGTTGGATCAACAGCTTCGGCATCCGGCAGTTCGCCGCTTCCGCGTCCGCTTCGATGGCGTATTCGAATCTTTTGCTGTTGCGGCTCTGCTGGATTTGCAAATAGGATTCGAGATAGTTCATCTCTTCCTGCGCCTTCACGATATCGCCGGTCTCGTACAGCACGTAATCGAACAAGCTGCCCAAGCTTTCGATCGTCGTTTCAATCTCGCGGGTTTTGTCCAGCACAGCCATCGCGTGCAGCGATTGCAGCGTATTATTGAGGAAGTGCGGGTTTATCTTGGATTGAAGCGCGCTGAGTTCGGCTTCTTTCTGCTTGATTTTAACGATGTAGTTGTCGTTGATCGCTTGGTTTAATCGAGCAACCATTCGGTTGTAATGGTGTCCTGAGCATGCCGATCTCGTCGTTTAACGTCACTTCTACGGGAGTCAGTTCATTCCCGCGGCTTAGCTGGTCCATTCGATTCTTTAGTTTAATGATGCCTTCCGACATTTTGGAAGAGAGAAACAAAGACGTTCCCATTGCGAGCAATATGGCGAAGAGGATGGTCAACAGTGCAGTAAAACGCACATCGCCTGCGACTTGACTGATCTTCGTCATCTTCGTCTCGATGACCGTCTTCCATCCCGTAATCGGGGAAGTCGAAAAAACGACCAGTGTCATCGAATTGCCCTCCTTATAGGTGAACGTTCCGTTGTCGCTGCTCTTCATTCGCTTCCATAAACCTGCGTCGTAAGCGCCCCCGCTTTCGCTCTCCTCGCGGTCGGCGACGATCTTCCCTGCCGCGTCCACGATGGCTATCCGCTGCGAGTTTCGCAGCCCGATTTGGCCGAACAGACTCGTAATCTTCCGGATATCGATATCGATGACGATTGCCCCCGCGTTTGCCTTCATCTTGAGCGGGTCGCGCACGGGAATAATGACGGAGATCACTTCGTTCGTGTCGCCGTCGTAATAATAATCGTTCGGATGCGGACCTGTGAATGCAGCGCGAACGACGGGACCCAGGCTGCTTGCAAACCAAGGTTGCGCATTGAAGTCGTAATCGTCCCGCGACGAGCTGTTCTTATCGTAGATGGCCCGCCCGTTCTTGACGACGAGAATGTTATCCACGTAAGGAATCATGTACGTATATTGGCTTAAAATATTTTGGAGGTTTTCGTTGTAGGTCAGCTGATCCACGTAACTCGAGTCGTAGTTTTCGACGGCGTCGATCAACGTACGGTTGTTTGCGGTCAATTGAATAATCGTCTTGATCTCTTCGAAGTAGGAATTAATGTTTAAGCTTGTCTGTTCGATCGTTTGTTCGGCGCCGCTTTTCATTTCGTTGCGGAGCACGCCGACCGAAATCGCATAGATGACGCTGCCTTGGACGACGAGCAGCAAGATCGCCATGACCGAGAACGTAATCGTCATTTTGCTGCGAAGCATTAAATTTTGGTAGGAGCGAACGAGCAGTCGCAGCACGTTTCTCATCGGACGATCCCTGTCATGTTGTTTTTATATTCCGCCGGCGTGCGCCCGACCGCCTGCTTGAACATTTTGCCGAAATGGCTCGGGTTATGGTAGCCGACAAGCTTGCCGATTTCGTGGGCGGCGAGCGTCGTCGTCTCGAGCAGTTCTTTTGCTTTAGCCATACGAACGCCAGTCAAGTAATCCCAGAAAGACTCGCCGACTTTTTTCTTGAAGAAAGAGGAGAAATACGCTTTATTGTACCCGGCGAATTCGGCGACTTGCTGCAGCGTAATGTCTTCGCCCATTCGATTCGCGCAATACGCGACGATCTTGTCGATCAATTGGTCGTCGGGCGACTTTCGCGCTTTGTTCAAAGCGATCGATACCGAAGCCAATCGTTCCAGCATCCAATCCCTTAATCGCGAAACGGTCTCGAACGTCTCCGTCGCCCGTTCGGCCGGATCAAGCTGCCCGAGCAAGCGATTGCATGCGGCCAGCAGCGCCGTCTTGTCTCCGCCGCTTCGCTTGATTCGTTCAAACGCGTTAACGATAAGGTCCGCGGCTTCCCCGTGTTTGCCAAGCTTAACGGCTTCAACAACTTTGGCTTCTTCAAAAGGATCCACCAGGTTCGTGGCTGCGGCGGCATAGGGGTAGAACGCATAAACGCCGGGTGCATCCGCGTAAAACATCCTCTCCGCCGATTGCTTCGCTTCCTGGAAGGCGCGGGGCAACGCTGCGACGGAGGTAGCGGCGTCGCCCACTCCGATATTCATCTCGGCTCCGAGTGCCGACTCGAGTTCCGCTTTGATTGCCGCCCATAGGCGTAAACGAACGGCATCCGTTCCCGGTTCGTAGTCCGAGAATACGAGAACCGGACGTCTCGCGTCATCGTGAAGCAGGAGCACTCGATCTTTAAATGCCGACGTCTGTTTCTCCCACCGCCGGAGACCTGCTTCAAGATGCGCGATTCGATCGGATGAAGCGTCGGTTTCATTCATGATCTCGATCGCCAGTACCCAATAGATGAGTGCCGCATTTACCCTAATCGTGTCGATCTGGACGATGCTGGAAGAAGACCACTGGAACCCCGACGTCAAACTATGATACATGGTTTTTTTTCAGCATCGTTTCACGTTCGTATTTGTATCGATTGTCCTCGTTAATCAGTTCAAGCGTCGCGTGAAGAACTTCGACCAAGCGTTGTTCCTTGATCGGCTTCACGAGGTAGTCTTGAGCTCCAAGGCGGATCGCTTCCTTTGCGTATTCGAAATCTTTATAGCCGCTCATGAAGAGAACCTTGCTGCGGATGCCGCACCGTTTCATCTCTTCGATGAACTCGAGCCCCGTCATGCCCGGCATTCGAATATCGGTCAGGATAATGTCCGGCCGTTCTTCTTCCACGATGCGGATCGCGTCGGACGGCGAACTTGTGAGTCCCGTTTTTTCCAAAGGAATGCCGCTTCGCTCGATCATTCTATATAAAGCTTGAACGATGTTGTCGTCGTCATCCAAAATAAAAATCTTCATACAACACCTCGAAGCGGCGTTATCCCATTTGCGAATAGGCTATCGATCAGCTTGACCAATTCTTCCGACGATAAATCTTTGCCGTTGCGTATCCACAGGCGAAACAGTGACATTAATGTTGATATATAAAACTCAATCAGGTATGGCGCTAATTTATCATTTGTCGGAAGGTTCACAATCAATCTCTCGAAGGGAATTTCTCTTTTCAGGCGTTCAACAAAACGAACAGAACCATAGTCGCCCAGGAGGGCTTTGAGGACAGAAATTTCTTCTGTACTTTCCAAGCATTGAAGCGCATCCTGGAAAGTATGCGTAGACAGCTCCCTGCTTGCCATTTCCTCTTTAATGGATTTGAAAACCCTCTCTTCAACATCGTTCAGCAGCTCATAAATATCGGTAAAATACTGATAAAATGTACTGCGGTTATACCCTGACTTGTTGGCAATCTCTTGAATCGATATTTTTTCAATTGGCTTTTGGCTATATAAATCACAGAACACATTTATAAAGGTCTGCCTGGTTTTGTCTGTAATCTCCGGTTGCTTGTTCATGATTGGCCTCCACTTCCGATTCAATAGACGATCCGACGCATATTGAAATTCTGATTGTTGATGACTGTATGGCGAATCCATACAATATTATCATACAACACGTTGTTGGATTAACAACAAGGTCAAATTACCCGAGAAAAATAGCGGCGCAAAGGGAGGCCATCCCTGCGCCGCTATTTTTTTTAATATCCGTCTCATCCCAGCGAGGCATACTTGCTCGATCCCACAAACTCGCGATGGGCATCCCGAATCGCGTTCGCGCGCATCAGCAGCTCCTCG
The DNA here is from genome assembly GCF_029525575.1 of Cohnella rhizosphaerae. Taxonomy (GTDB): domain Bacteria; phylum Bacillota; class Bacilli; order Paenibacillales; family Paenibacillaceae; genus Cohnella; species Cohnella rhizosphaerae. Next base: position 1,911,794 of record NZ_JAPDIA010000003.1, on the reverse strand, counting down.
GAACCGCCATGCTTCAACTGCCCGGCAATTTGCATCAGCTTGAACGTGTTGTAGTAGTTCGCATCCGCTTTGCTGCGGCTATGCTGCAAGGCGTCCTCGTACGCTTGGCGTTCCATCGAGAGGCTCATGGCTTGCTGATGCAGACTGGGATCGTGCCGCTGCAAGTAGTCCATTTCATCGGTGCGCAGCTTCTTGCCCAGCATGAGTGTACCTCGAATCGCTGTCACACGCGACTGATCCATCGCCGCGCGTGCGTCCTTGTATGGCTGCATCGTTTTGAAATAACCACTGACCGGCTGCACCGACTTTACATTCACGTCATTCACCCCTTATTACTAATATCGTCACGCGCACCTTTGGCCATGAGCATATATCCCGTGCCTCGAATCGTAACGATTCGCTCCGGATTAGCGGGATCGTCCTCTATTTTTTTTGCGTAAATTGCTGATATGCACAGCGACCGTTCTCGTATCCTCCAGACTCTCCATTCCCCAGACGAGCTGAAACAACGCATCGACACTGACGGTACGATTCGCGTTTTGGGCCATATAGGACAACAGACTGAATTCTTTTCTCGATAAAAAAGATCGTTTCGCTTCCCCTGTTGACGGACTGTGCGTAGTAATCCAGCGTTAAACCCGGCAGCTCCAGCAGCTGTTCCCGTCTGCCCGTCGACACTCTGCGAAGGTGCGCCTTGATCTTGGCCATGAGTACGCCCGGACTGAACGGCTTGGTCACATAATCGTCGCCGCCATCGGATAGGGCGCTGATTTTCACCTCGTCTTCCTCGCGGCTGCTCAAAAACACGATCGGCGCATTCGTGCGGCTGCGCGCGTTCCTGCACCAATCAATGCCGTTTTCGTTAGCCAAAAGGACATCCAGTACAATCAAATCCGGCTCGAAGGAAGCCAGCAGCTTCATGGCTTCTGCCCCGTTATGACTGCAGGCGGACAGGAAACCCTCCCGCTCGCAATACACCTGGACAATCTCGCAAATATGGGGATCGTCATCGACGATCATGATTTTGTGCGCGTCCGCCACAACATCACCTTCTTTCCTTAACCTTCTTCTGCCCAATGCCCTTGAATGTCGGATAAGTCAACGGCAGGGCAGCTTGAACGACAGCCTACTCCGACGGGAGTAGGCTGTTCTGCTCGTTTGATCGGTTTAAGGTTAATGCAAGTCCGGATCATACTTCAGCACGGTCACTTTACCGCCTAATGCGCCGTTGCCTGTTGCCACATAATAGCTCACATAGATGTTGTCCGTGCTGTCTATGGCGAGGTTGACCCACTCTGCATTATCGGCGGAGATGCCGGCATACTCTACGACGCTCCAACTCATGTTCTCGAATTTCATCACAGTCACCCGGTTGCCGTTTGCCACGTCCCGATATGCAACATAAGGTGTACCCTGGCTGTCGAAGGCGATACTTGCGTATAGGACTCCGCCATTGTCTTGGATCGGGAAGTCGGCAGTGCCTACAGCCTCCCACGCGGAGCCCGTATATCTCGCCACCGCCAGCTTGGCATTGTTCGTATAGGCCATATAAGGTACGCCGCCCGGATCAAGCGCGAAGGATGCGCTCCAATAACCGCTTGGTATCGGGGGCTCACTGAGAAAATTCCGCGTAAGACTCTGGCCCTCGTATTTCGCCACGGCAGCTTTAACCGGGTTCCCGACGTTATAATACGTATAGAACAAGTAAGGCGCGTTGCTTGGGTCCAGCGCGATGACTGAATGATTCGCGCCTCTCGCCCCTATGCCAGTCTGTATCTTCTGCCAGTTGCCGTCTTGAAGCCTCACCACGTGTACGTACTGGAACGAGCTCTGAGAGACATCGATATAAGACATATAAGGCGTGTCATCCTCGTCGAACGCAATGGAGATATGGTCTCCAAATTCCGCTATACTGCCTACCGTTTCCCAAGCCCCTCCCCCTATATCTCTTAACGATAGTTTTCATGGCTGAACCGATATAAGCAACGTAAAGCGTATCCTGGCTGTCGATGGCAAGCGTTACGCCAACCTGCGCCCACGACTGATCGAGGGCGGTCGGACCGCCGACGATCTGCCACTCGCCTGCCGCTTCCACGTATTTCTTCACGAATACCTCTTTGCTCCAGGTCAGTACAGCAACATAAGGCGTGCCTTGGCTGTCGATGACGACATTGGACTGATGATTCACGCCCGCTTCCATCGCGTCGCCAAGATTGAGCCACGAGGTCATCGTCCACTTCGCGTACAGGGTCATGTCTGCATTCACCGCTGCCGAGAAGTCATAGGCGTTCGTCAACGCGGGATCGCTGTACCAACCGCCGAACCTGTAGCCGACCCACTTCAGCGCGGCAGGTGCCGCAGCTTTGCCGCCGGGAATCACCGTCTGGCTCACGACGGTCGGTCCGTTGTTGCTGTCAAAGCTCACCGTATAGCTGTTAAATGACCACTTCGCATACAACGTGAGGTTGGCGACCACTTGTCTCTCCGTGAAGAGATAAGCTTCGCTCAGTGCGGAATCGCTGTACCAGCCGACGAACGTATAACCGTCCTTCGTCGGTGCGGCAGGCGCGGCAGCCTGGCCGCCGCTTGCCACCGTCTGGTCGGCCACCGGCGATCCGCCGTTGCTGTTGAAGCTGACCTTGTACATCGCCGTCCACTTCGCGTACAGCGTGAGGTTGGACCTCACCGGTGTCGTGAAGCTGTAGGCCGTACTCAGACCGGCGTCGCTATACCAGCCGCCGAACGTGTAACCGCTCCTCGTCGGTGCGGATGGCGCCGTCGCATGGCCGTCATAGCTCACCGTCTGGTTCGTCACCGACGATCCGCCGTTGCTGTTGAAGCTCACCGTGTAGGCGTTAAGCGTCCACTTCGCATACAGCGTGAGGTTTGTCGCGATCGGTGTCGTCGAGAAGCTGAAGCGGCTCGTCAAGCCGCTGTCGCTGTACCAGCCTTCGAACGTGTAATTGTTCTTCGTCGGTGCGCCGGGTGCCGCAGCCACCGCACCTTCCTCTACCGTCAGATCCGCCACCGCCGTGCCGCCGTTGCTGTTGAAGCTCACCGTGTAGCTGTTTTTCGGAGCAAGCGTCCATTTTGCATATAAGGTGAAGCTGCCCGTCACGACCGTCGTCTCGAAGTCATAGGCGTTCGTCAAGCCGCTGTCGCTGTACCAGCCGCCGAACACAAAGCCTTCCTTCGTCGGTGCGCCGGGCGCCGCAGCCTTGTTTCCTTCGTTCACCGTCTGATCAGCCACCGCCGACCCTTCGTTACTGTTGAAGCTCACCGTGTAACTGCGCAGCCACTTCGCATACAACGTGAGATCTGCCGTCACCTGTGCCGCGAAGTCGTAGGCGCTCGTCAGCGCGCTGTCGCTGTACCAGCCGGCGAACACCAAATCGTTCTTCGTCGGTTCATCCGGTTCGCTTGCCTGGAAGCCGTAACCGACCGTCTGGTCAGCCACCGCCGACCCGCCGTTGCTGTTGAAGCTCACCGTGTTGTTGTTCAACGTCCACTGAGCGGTAAACTCGACATCGCGCGCGGGCATCGTAGCCGGAGAAGCGGGCGACCATCCCGTGAATGCATGACCCTGCCGGGTCGGAGCGCCAAGGTATAACCCAATCGTTGCTCCAAGCGGTACGTTAACGACCTTGGTCGTATCGCCGGAGCCATTGTAATTGATCGTCATGGCGTAGCTGTTGCGCTTGTAGTACAGCTTCAGCACCGTTGTGCCTCTGCCTGCGATCGGAGCCGACAACACAGTCCCCGGTACGCTGTCGTTGAACGTAAAGCCCTCATAGGACCTGGTCGGATTCGTCAGGCTTGCCGTGGTATCGGTTGTGCCGCGATACGATTCCGTATCCGCCACCGTATAGGTGTCGCTTCCGATATTTTGCAGCAAGTAGACGACCTGATAAGGCGTGTCCTCTCTCGCCGTCCACTTCGCGGCATAGGCGGTGTCCGAAGCCGGCATCGCACCTGGAACCTCCGGCGACCAGCCGGAGAACGTATATCCCGGCCTTGTCGGCACCGGTATACGCGATGCGATGTTCTTGCCGACGGCTTCCGTTACCGAACTTCCGGGCGCCCCCCGGATAAGCCCAATCGAAGGTCATCGTTCGATTCACCGGATAGTAATCGACCCTGACGACCGTCGAGCCGTCCCCTTTTATCGACACGCCGCTTGCCGTACCTGTCGCATAACCTTGGTTCTTGAACCTGTCGGAGGCGATTCGAATCTCCGCGCCGGTTGTGCCGGTCAACATTTCCGTAGCCGCAGGCGACGTCGATGTCCTGGTGTTCGGGTCGATCAAATAATGCTGCACGGTATACGGCGTATTCTTGTTCGGAATCCAGTGCGCGATCAAATTCCGATCCTCGGCAGGCATATGGCTCGGAATCGTCGTCTTCGTGCCACCGGAGATCGACCAGTACCAGCCGTCAAAGGTGTATCCCGGATATACCGGCGTGTCCACGCTGATCGCCGCGTTATACGGAGCGGCGACCACCTGGGTCACACCGCCGTTTTGCGGATCCAGCTGGAGAATATAGTCGCCCACTCTGGCCAACCAGTTCAACGGAATCTTGCGCGTGAGCGAAGCTGACGAGTACGACAGCGGCGCGCCCTTCCAGGTGATGACCAGGTTGCCCTCGCTCACCTGAATGTCCCGGTTCACCACTTCGATCCTCCCGGTCGTCGGTTTATATCTAAAATTCGCATGGTCCACCTGGATGTCGAATCTTGAGCGGTCATACACCCGAGTATTCGTCTCGCCCGTCTTCAGATCAAACGTGCGCATCGTGAACAGCGTCTCCGGCACGGCGATGGATGACGCGGAACCCGCCAAGTTCACTACGGGCGCCTTATCCTGCGTATAGGCAAAGTCGACGACATGCTGCTGCTCCCCTACCGAATACAGCGGCCATGCGTTGTCGTACACCGGTATGCTGGCCGAGAGCAGTCCGTCGCCCAATTGGGCGCCTACTGCACTCTCCAGATAGATGCCGATCTCTATATAGAGCGCACCTAGAGACCGGGTGGACTGCACCCCGTTCAGCTGCTTCAACTGATAGTAGAAGTACCCCCACAGATTCACGTAAGCGCCGGGTTCTACGGACAGCCCGATGCTGTTCAGCTTGACGCTTCCGACCCCCGCTTTAAGCTCCAGCTGTATGCCCGCCCGCAATCCGAGCGTCCCCATGACATAGAAGGTGAACTGGTAATTGCCGTCACCCGGCAGGCTTACGGTGCTGCTCGAGCCTGTGAAGCCAAGCACGTGCAGGGCAGCCGAGTAGCGCTTGGCGGTCGTATAGTTGAAATCGGCCCCGATCGTCAGGTTTACATTGGCGTTGACGACGAACGTTGCCGTAAAGTTGACTTCAACAATACCATACGCCACGCGCGTGCTGTTGCTTACGAGCTCTTTTTTTGATTAATGGTACCCAATCCGTCTCGTTCTCCATCATTTCCTGATACTGCGCCAGCAGCGACGCATCGTCTACGCCGGTATCCTGCACACCGTCGATTAACGCTTTAATTTCCGTCGCGATGTCACGCACCTTGCCCAGCTTGCCGCCCGTAACGGCTTCGTCCCAGTCATCCAGCGCATCCTGCAGCTTGTCGTGTTCGACGGTGGCGATCTCCGCCGTAACGTTGATCCCGGTATACGTATAAGCGTCCAGATTAGCGGTGACCGTATAGTCACTCGGGTAGGGGATGCAGACAAACCAAAGACATGCTTCTCCCCACTCCGTCTCCCCGTTGACGCCGAGATGCAAGCTCATTTCTTCAAGGAATGTACCGGTCATATGGATGACGAGGTCGCTTTCTTCATTGATTCGAATGACAATATCGGCTTCGACTTGAAGCGTAGCGCTTACGCCGGAGGTTTGTCCGTTTATATGCTTCAATGTCGTACCAAGCGAAGCTGTGACGGTCAGATTCTCCACGCTGACTTCGCCCGCGCCTTTTGAGGCCGAAAGTACATTCACCTCCATCTGTGTCTTGAATGCATTCGTCTTCATGGCCAGCGCAGATAGATAGTCCGCGGCTTGGTCGACGAATCCGCTGGCTGTCGCTTGCCGCTCAATCTGATCTTCGAGCTTCGCAATCTGTTCATCCGACAACAGCAGGCCGCCGTCGATCGCTTGCTGCCGATAGATGTCGAAAACATGCTCGATGTCTTCGACTGAAGCATCGGTGTACGTAATGACATCCATCTCCGCCATAGGCGTAATCGACGTAATACGCCCATAACCGATGACCGCGGCATCTTCTTCCTTGAATTGACCCTCGTAGAAAGCGATAAAATCGCCCGCATCGACGGTGGTGAGTTCGCTCAAGCCCAGCGGCGCATACAGACTGTCGCTGTAGTTCATCGCGGTATGCGCGACCGTGATCGCGTGGTCGTCACGGTCTCCATCCGTATCCGCCTCTACGCTCACAGGCAGAACATCCGGCTTGAACAACACTTGCTTGGCATCCGCGTGACGATAGGTGTAGGTGCTGCCGCTAATCGCCGTAATCTGTACATAGGCGACATCGCCGTCGTCGGCGCCGGTCGTGTCTACCGTGCGCAGATCGGGGCGAACCCCTTCATAGATGGCGACGGCATCGCCAACCTGAATCCCGGCGCTTCCGGTATACGTGAACGTTCCGCTGCCCGCATTCGCCGCGGGAAGACCGGTATCGCCGTCGCCCACCGTCGTCGTGACGACCGGAATCGCGGGCGAACCGGCTTCCGCGCCGTCCAGCATCATATCCGAGACTTCCGCGAAGGGCAGATAGATCATGTCCGGATTCAACGGGATATTCATGGCGTCTTGCTTGGCAACGCTAAAAACATAGATGCTCGTCGTCGAATCTTGACCCTGGAAGGCGAGGTTGTCGTCCGTCAACGTAAGTTGATAGGTGTGACCTTCCGTGAACTGACCGTCTTCGGCTGCGGACGCTACCGTGAAGGTACCGTTCGCGCCGGTCACCGCAATCCCCGCGAAGTCAGGATTCGCGGTATCCTCAATCGTCATCCGCGCCTGCACCTCGGATGCCGTCAGACTGCCGGTCGCATCGTTGACAGCGATCGTGAAGCCCGGCGCGACATCCAGCACCGCGTAGCTTGGGGTGCGCTGGACCGCATTGCTCACGTTATCTATGTACTTCGCATACAGCTTCGTATCGGCGGCAACCGTACTGCCCTCCGCGAATATGAGCGACAAATCGCTGTCCCTGAACCAGCCTTGGAAAATATACCCTTCCTTCACCGGAGCAGGCAGCCGGCTCGGCGCCTCTCCTTGCCGCACCTCCTGATCCGCGATCGCCGTGCCTCCGTTGCTCTCGAACGAAAGCGTATATGCAGGGATCTCGCCGCCGTTGTCGGTAGGTTCGGGCGTCGGTTGGCCGCTGCTCGTAGGTTCGGGCGTCGGTTGGCCGCTGCTCGTAGGTTCGGGCGTCGGTTGGCCGCTGCTCGTAGGTTCGGGCGTCGGTTGGCCGCTGCTCGTAGGTTCGGGCGTCGGTTGGCCGCTGCTCGTAGGTTCGGGCGTCGGTTGGCCGCTGCTCGTAGGTTCGGGCGTCGGTTGGCCGCTGCCGCCGCTAATCGTATCTGATGTTGGCGTCGGTGTCGGTGTCGCTTGATTTTGGTGTGCCCATGCCTCCACAATCGCGTCGTTGCGCATGAAGAGAACAGCCGCTTCCGCGCGAGACGCCTGGGCATGCGGATTGAAATTGCCGTTTCTGTCCCCGAGGAATACCCCTGCTTGCCACAGCTTCACGACTGCATCCGCCGCCCAAGGAGATACATCGTCGAGATCGCCCGGCTCCGTCGTTACGCGATCGCCAGTTTGATAGGGAATCCGATAGCTTTCGAAATACCGCAAAGTCATCGTCGCCATCTGTTCCCGGGATACGTTCGCATCCGGGGAAAAACGCTCCTGGCCCGTGCCGGACGTGATCCCTTGCTTAACCGCCCACGCTACATAGGGCGCATACCAAATCCCCGCCTGCACATCCGCAAAGGTCGAGGCCGAATACGCTTCGGCATCCACGCCTGCCATTCTTCCAAGCGCCGTCACGTACATGGCGCGCGTCATCGTCCCTTTGGGCGAGAAGACGCCGCTTCCCGTTCCGCTGAATATGCCATTCTTCCGGACATAGTCGGCCGCATCGTAGAACCAGTCCGTCGAACGCACATCCTGGAATCCGCCTGGCTCGGACGCGGCCGCCTGCTGCGCAGGCAATTCGGACGCGGCCACTAGCTGCGCCGGTAGCGCGGCCGCTGTCGCCTGCTGCGCAGGCAGTATAGTCACGATCATGCTGATGAGCAACATCCACGTCAAAATCCGCGATTTCGACTTCCATCCCCATTTTGTCGCCTTGTTCACACTTATTCATCCCTTCTAGCAGCTGGATACAGGAAAAAAATGTCGATTTTTCTCCTTTCATTCTAGCAGAGGGGCTGAGGCAACTCGTGTATTACAAAGAAAACTTTAAGTTCGAGCGATTCGCGAGATTTTATCGACGCTATTCCCACATTTCCTTGCGCGATGCTATCATAAAGGAAACCACTATTATTTAGCGTATTTTGTAGATTGGGGTCGAATTCATAATGAGGCGCATTCTGCGTTTCGGTTCTCGTTCTATCCTGCTTCCTATCGCGATAGTCGTTGTTGTCGGCCTGGTCGCCAGCTATGCAGTCGTGTCTGCGCCGGAAGCCCCCAAGCTCCAAAGTGAAGCAGGCATGCTGGATGTAACGCAGGTTCATGTCAGTGAGAATCCGATCAAATTAAAAGGAGAATGGGCATTCTACTGGCAGGAGCTGCTGTCGCCGGCGGATATACGAAGCCGTATGGAACGAGGGGAAAAGACGGATCGCTATATCGACATCCCCCGGATCCTGGCTAGGCTACTCGTTGGACGGTCATGTACTCAACGGAGAAGGCTTTGCAACCTATCGGTTGGTCATTTCGCTTGGCGAGCAGGATCGGAATGAGCGGCTTGCGCTGCGGCTGCCCAGCATTTTTCATGCGTATAAATTATGGGTGAACGGGGCCCTGCTGGCCGAAGTCGGCGTGGTTGGTCGGGACAAGAACGGCGTGACGCCGCGTCTGGCAACGAAGCTGGTGTTCTTCCAGCCTGCCGGCAGCACGGTAGAGCTGGTTATGCAGGTCGCGAACTTCCAGCATAAGCGAGGCGGCATCACCAAGTTCATAGAGCTGGGCGGCAGTGACGCGTTAACGACCCGGACAAACCTGAGCGTTGCCGCAGAGACATTCATAACGGCAAGCCTGCTGGTGATCGGCTTGTATAATCTGCTGTTGTTCGTGCAGCGACGCAAGGACAGGGCGCCGTTGTATTTCGGTCTGTTCAGCATGATGTTCGGTATCCGGTCCTTGCTGGTCGGCGAGCTGATGCTTACGCAATTGTTTCCTCGTTTCCCGTGGGAATTGCAGTTCAAGATCGAATATCTGATCCTTTGCGTCAGCGGTTATATCATCACGATGTACTTTGATTGCATTTTCCCCCATTATGTGTCGCGATGGTTTCGTCTTGGCTCCCGGATCGCAACCGGCGCACTCTGTCTTGTAGTTGTGACGACCCCTGCGCTCATCTATTCGAAACTGCTGCTGACGATCGGCGCAATCGTTGTTCTGCACATGGTGTACCTGATGGTCGGGCTGGTCCAGGCGGCCGTGCGGCGTCAGGATAGTGCGTTAATCTTCCTTGTCGTGTCGGCGATTACGTTAGTGACGGTGATCGACGATTTTTTATATTACAACGGCTGGTCGCTGATCGGAAATCTATCTCCGCTTGGTCTGTTGATATTTACGATCGCGCAGATGATGCTGCTCTCATCCAGATTTACGAGGGCGGCATCGAACGAGGAGAGAATTGCGCGCGAGCTGCTGTATGCGAACGACAAGCTGACCGAATTGAATACGAATTTGGAGCGGACCGTGCAGGAACGTACGCAGGCCTTGTCCGCAGCCCACGATGATCTCCGCACTTCGTATGACCGGCTGCTTCACTCCGAGCAGGGGAGGAAAAAGCTCCTGGCCTATATTACGCACGATCTGCGTATGCCGCTGTCCAGCATGCTTGGTTATGTAGAAGCCGTACAGGACAGCGTCAAGCCGGAAAGGAACGAACAGTACCTGAAGTATATCCAGGATAACACGATCCGGATTAACCGCATGATCGAGGAGTTGTCCTTCCTGTCGCATTTGGAGACGGGACAAGTTTCTTACCGCATGGAGCCGGTAGCTGTGACTCGCTTTTTGCGCGGCTTTTTTTGAACAATATGAGTTGGTCGTCCGCGACGCAGGGCTCCATTTTATGCTGGATATCGGAGATGGAAGTACGGATGATCAACGACTTCGCTCGCCTGTTGTCGAGCTGGATGCGCAAAGATTGGAGCAGGCTTTGTTTAATCTGGTGTCGAACGCGATGAAATTCACCGCCAGAGGCGGGCTGGTGCGTCTTGCGCTGGCAGTAGACGAGGTCAAGGGTACCCGCTGTGCGATCATTAGCGTACAAGACTCCGGCACGGGTATTCCCGCGAATCAGCTTGAGCAAATCTTCGATCGCAATTACAGGTATGATCGGCCGGGCTTGGAGAAAGGCATAGCGGGCAGCGGGCTCGGGCTTGCGATTTGCAGAGAAATCGTACAAGCGCACGGCGGCACGGTTCGAGCGGAGAGCGACGGCAAGACGGGGTCGATCTTCTATGTATCGCTTCCTTGCACTGTAAATGAAGGAAGGTGACGATGTGGCGGACGCGCACAAAATCATGATCGTCGATGACGATCCCCATATTTGCGAGATTGTCCAGGTGTATTGCGAGCGGGAGGGTTTCCTGTCCGCCTGCAGTCATAACGGGGCAGAAGCCATGAAGCTGCTGGCGTCCTTCGAGCCGGATTTGATTGTACTGGATGTCCTCTTGGCTAACGAAAACGGCATTGACTGGTGCAGGAACGCGCGCAGCCGCACGAATGCGCCGATCGTGTTTCTGAGCAGCCGTGAGGAAGACGAGGTAAAAATCAGCGCCCTATCCGATGGCGGCGACGACTACGTGACCAAACCGTTCAGCCCGGGCGTGCTCATGGCCAAGATCAAGGCGCACCTTCGCAGAGTGTCGACGGGCAGACATGAACAGCTGCTGCAGCTCCCGGGTTTGACGCTGGATTACTACGCACAGTCCGTCAACATGGGCAGCAAAACCATCTTTTTTATCGAAAAAAAGAGTTCAGCCTGCTGTCCTATATGGCCCAAAACGTGAATCGGATCGTCCCTGTCGAAACGTTGTTCCAGCTCATCTGGGGAACGGAAAGTCTCGAGGATACGAGAACGGTCGCCGTACACATCAGCAATTTACGCAAAAAAATCGAGACCGACCCCGCCAATCCGGAGCGAATCGTTACGGCTCGGGGGGGGCCGGATATATGCTGGTCGCCAGAGGTGCGTCGCAGGCGCGAACATAGCGCGCAGTCCATGGGGGGGGAGCAGTCGAGCATCGGCGCAGATACAATCAAGTTAAAAGCCCTGGTGTTATTCGCCGGGCTTCTCTTCTTATAACATTCGCTACAGGACAACCCATATCCCAAGATATGAGCCACAATGGGCTGTTCATCCTCCGTAAAAGTCAAACGCCCGCGCACGGAATGGTTCCCCTCCGGGTGACAATAGCTCTCCGTATTCGCAAACTCCGTAAAAACACATCCGGTCTGGCCGCTTCGCTCACGACATGGCGAAAAACGACATCCGTCACAGCCTCCATGGGCGACAGTATAAAAAAAAGGGCGTGGCAGATCACGCCAGAATGGTTTGTCATAGCAAAAACCTCTCTAAAGTTATCTGGACGCTGTCGAAATCGTCTCGCAGCCGAAGCCTCGGCTCCTTAAGACATTATAAACCGGAAGACGGGTCTACGACGGATTGATGATATAATCATGGCAAGCCAGCAAAAACCAGGCTGCCGATACGGAGAGAGCAAAATAAATGTAAAAATCGCCCTTGTCCGGCTGACTGAGCCAGACAGAGGCGACTGCGAGCCCGGGAACGCGCCTTGTCGGTCACGTGTCCGCTGGAGGCATTAATCCATTTGTATGCCGCCGTTCACTTTCATGCAGCTGCCGGTGACGAACCGGCTCTCCTCGCCGGCGAAAAAGGCGATCGCACCCGACAGGTCATCCGGCAAAGCTACCCGCTGCATCGGAGTCATCGCCGCGATCTGCTGCTTGACCGCTTCCGGGGTTACGCTTGACGCTTCCGTTTCGACCAGTCCGGGTGAAACGATGTTGGCGGTCACCCCATAAGGCGCGCTCTCCAGCGCCACATATTTGACGAACGCTTCAAGCGCCGCCTTGGCCGAGCCGTGTGCGGCCATATAAGGCACCGGGGTGTCGGCCGCATTGCTGGAAACGTAAATCATTCTTCCGTATTTCCGTTCGATCATGGCAGGCAATACGGCTTGCGTCAATGTAAAAGCAGCCTTCATCTCGTCGTTCAACTTCTGGGCTAACTCTTCCCATTGGATCCCCAATACCGGCTTCATAACAAAAGACATATGCGCATTGTTCACCAGAATGTCGATATCGCCCCATGCTGCCCGAATGGAATCCAGTGCTTCCCTTACTTGTTCGGGATCGCGCACGTCCGCTTTGGCGAGCGCCGCCTCTCCCCCGGCTTGCCGGATCTGATCCACGACAGCTTGCGCCGACTGCGCCTGGCGCACATAATTGACGGCAACCTTAGCCCCAAGCCGGGCCAGCTCCAGCGCTGCCGCCGCGCCGATTCCTCGGCCCCCCTCCCGATACGAATGCAACTTTGCCATGTAAACGATTCATACAGTTCCCTCCAAATTGTGTGATACAGATTGTTTGTCGAAAATTTAACTTAAAGAGATGTCACGTCTCGTCAATGTTGGCAAGCTCGCGCCCTTCAACAATGATCCAATATCACAGTTGCCAGATCCGGCATAGATTCCTATATTTTGATATTACGTTGTTTGACTCATGTCTAGTAGTGACAGCGGTCATCACTTTCGTCACATAATCAATCCAGTATGCAAGAAAAAGGTACAGCCTCCTCCAATCAAGAGGATCTGTACCTTTTGGTCAAAGCGGCTGGTTGCTCAGATGATTAAACCGGAAGACGGGGATACAACTGAATGATGATATAATCATGGCAAGCCAGCAATAATTAGCCATGACTACGAGTCCATCATTCCAGGTAACATCAAGCAAAGGGGATTGAACATGACACGAGTTATCGAAAATGCATTTTTAAGCTATGGCAAGGAAGATGCGCCTGTAAAAGTAGAAGTGTTCTTAAATTTGGCGTGCCCGTATTGCGCAACATTTTTTCAATCTGCCGATGAAACATTGCCTTCTTATATCGAAAACGGACAAGTTCAATATGTGGTTAAACACTATGACAAACCGCGCGAAATGCTTTTATACGGCACACTGGCGAACGCTTTTTTTAGACTATAAGGATCCCGAGCGAGTCTACGCGCTTATGAAGGATTTATTCGCCAAACAAAGCCAGTGGAGCGAATCCGACAGCCATTCGATTAAAAAAATGTTAACCGAAGAGTACGGGCTACAGGAACAACCCGATAACATCGACTTAAGTTTAAGCATTATTGCAGAAGCCATTAAACGTCGTGTGAAGATGGTGCCGACCGTATTCATTAACGGCAAAGAGATCCAATACCCTGATGAAATTGATGCAAACGGGTTAATCAAGGAAGTCGAACAAGCTTTGGCCTAAGAGATTGTGTATGGCGAAAATGAGTGTGGAATAAGAACCCCCCGGAACCGTGTTCGGTTCGGGGGTAGTTACGTTATCAAGATCGCATTATAAAATGGTGACGCCAGCAATCTCCCTCCCAGCCCATAATTTGAAGCTGAATCCTGGCTCAAGCAAGTGCCACGGTGCCTCGTCTACGACAAAAGTGACATCTGCATAGGTATGCGATTCATCGACCACTTCTTTAACGCGAACCAAGACAGTCCATGCATCGCCATGAATGGTCTTGCCGACGACTTCACCGAATATGACGACAATATCGCGAAGCCATTCGTTTAATGAAAATTTGCTCGGGTCTTTATCCTTATCCCATTCAATGATGGCTTTGCAGTGCCTTCTCTCCATCATATCCCACCGTTTCATCCTCATCGTATAGACAAGACTGAATTAATCTTCTTCCATGAACATAGAGTCGATTCTCTTACGATCGTATTTCAATATCCAATCATTTCGTTTCAAATAAAGGTCTCTTAGCTCTTCCTTGGAGCTGGCTGCCACGTCAAGTCCTCTACTATCATAAAAATGAAATATCGTATTTTTCGAAAAGGTTGATGAAGTAAATATCATTAGGCGCAAAAAAGGGCCTTTCGATAGTTTAGCTCCGAACGCTTACATCTCAGAACGTACCGATAGGATTCCCATTCATCATCATCGTCATCATATTGATGTAAGTTTAGGCGTTTAGACATCAAAAAATTTGGTTTACAGGCTACAAACTCATACCTTTATATCCCATCGCCTGATAACCCTTAACCCTTTTCTTATACATGCTCATGAGTATAGGGACTTGCAGATCTATATAGTCGTAGATCTGCACATCTTCTTTGCTTTGGTGAATCCGATGAAGCCGGCCTGCATATTGTTGAAGCGTCCCTCTCCAAGAGATGGGATGCACCAAAAATAAGGTATCTAGCCTCGCATCGTCGAAACCTTCGCCAATCAGTTTACCTGTTGCTATAAATACCCGTTCCTCAGAAACAGGTATGCTGCCGATTCGCTCTCGTAATGCTTCACGCTGTTTCTTCCCCATCCCCCCGCGCATGACGATCACATTCTTAGCAAACCCCTTTAATCGGTTCTCAAAATACTCCAGATGTGCTGTGCGTTCCGTTAACAAGAGTGGTGACCTGCCTTGTTCTAAGGCTACGAGCAGGTCGTCAAAAATCATATCATTGCGCTCCTCGTCTTGCGTCAGTTGATGATATATGTCTTGAATGTCATAACCACTTGCTTCCGGTAAACGGAAATTTGTATATCGCGGAACCACTTTATGTTCAATCCCGCGAGCTTGCGCTTGCGACTTAGGGTCAATCTTTACTCGAATCGGGCCGCATTGCATTAAGACAATCGGCTGATGCCCGTCTTGTCTTGTCGGAGTTGCGGTTAAGCCTAAGACATATTGAGCCTTTGCTTTTTTCAGCACTTGTTCGAAGCTGAACGCCGAAATGTGGTGACATTCATCCACAATGATTTGTCCGTACTCTTCCACGTATTCCTTCACATTTCCCTTTTGATTTAAGCTTTGAATGACCGCAATATCCACGATTCCGGTTCTTTTATCTTTGCCTCCTCCAACAATGCCAATATTCTTTTTTATCGAGATTCAGAAAAGTGCCAATTCGCTCTCTCCATTGGTCCATGAGTTCTCTTCTGTGAACGAGCACCAATGTATTTACCTTCCTAGATGCAATGATCGAGGCCGCTACTACCGTTTTCCCAAATGCAGTTGTTGCCGAAAGAATTCCTGTGTTATGCGCCAAAATAGTCCTCGCCGCGCCGTCCTGCAGCATGGAAAGCGTTCCGGTGAAGTCAGCATCAATTAAATTTCCAGCGTTACGATCATCCGAAATGTTTGTCTCGATTTGATGGGCATTCATCAAGTCCATCATCATTTCGAAGCAGCCTCTAGGTAGGGCGATATATTTTGCATAATCCTCGTAACAACCGATAACCCTTGGCTTACCATACGTAGGAAGCCTCATTGCTTGCGTTTTATAAAAATCCGGATTCTGAAATGTTGCTAAGTTTTGAAGCCGCTTAATAAAAGCCGGTGGCAGCTCCTTTTTCTCGATGTAGATCATATTGGAATAAATGACGTTTACGTTTGACGGCAACGCACCCGAAATTAAATCGGAATGCTCATTTATCCCCGTAGTTGACCAGAACAGGTCCTGATCGTTATTTTCATTCCAAGTACCCGTGCTGAGCAAAGAGCCTCCTTTTGTCATTTCATAAACTAAATGCTGAACTCGTTCTATCGGAAGCTTCTCCATTCCCGCTAGATAACTCCACTGATCCTCATATGGCTGGAAAGTCTCGTTCACGAATACACTATTTCCTTCCCTGCGAGGGCCTCCCTGAAGAGGAAGTGCAATCAAGTTTCCAAAGCCGCCTTTTGGCAGCGTATCTTGGTTCGGAAACAATCTATCATATGAATCTAATGAAATCTGGTACCGGCGTTCCATCGTCTTCGTTAATATGGCGCACCCCAATTTCCTTGCAAAGACGGCTTCAATCGGTTGATTGAAAAATATCCAAACATGTCCGCCATTCCCCGAACGGGAACGTTCAAGTGCAACCGGAATGTCCCACTCCTTGCAAGTTTCCAATACAGCGACAGCATCTTGCTGCCAATTTTGCTTATCGAAATCCATGGCAACAAACCAACAAGTTTCATCTTGAAGCATAGGATATACACCAATGGTACGATTTTTCTTTGCATCGAGATGTCGGGAGATAATTTCATTAGATATAGGTTCAAATGCCTGATGTATGCATTCCGAGCATTTGACTTGCGGCTTTTTTACATACAACTGTCCACTCGTTCTTACAAGCTGGCGAATACCCCGCTTTTCCGGTTTTGTTCGTCCAGCGAACGGGATAAACATCCTCTCTCCCACGAAATAGAGAACGAAACAGTGCTATTTTTTCTTCAGAACTAGATTTTGCATGTACATTGCTCTTAGATGTTGGTTCTTGTTCATTTGCAGTTTTAGGTAAATATTGTGCCGGAGGTGTCGTTTCCTTAAGATTTGTATAGTTGAAAAGTTGGAGCTTCAAGGAACGATTCTCCTGTTTAAGAGCTTCTATTTCTTTCAAAGCTCTAAATAATTGTTGTTCCAGATCGCTACTCATACCGTCTCCTGAATTAAAAGATTTGGTCGTATCCATTCTATCACAGGGGAGTAAATTGATATTAAAAAACCGGCTCTCCAACTTATAGTAGAAGAGACGGTTAAGCTTAAACTTAAACTATATCTATATTCAATCGTGGGATACCCAATTCTTGCTCGATGAATTTCATGTCAGAATCTCTAGAAACTAATGTAAGTTCAAATACTGACGCCGTAGCAATAATAAGCGCATCCGGCGTTTTTAACTTACGTCCCTTGCTTATAAGATCCCTACGAAGCGTTCCAGCCAATTTTGCAATTTCGGCCGTAACATCTATACATCTTTTTGATGTAAACAGCTTTTCTGCACGCAGTCGTTCCTCGTGCTTTAACCCTGCAAATACCTCAGAAATCGTAATTGCCGAAAAATAAATCGGCATTTTATCGCGGGAGGCCTGTTGAACAAAATCGATTACATTACTCTCGTTAATAAGAATCGCAATCGCAATATTCGTGTCCAGGAGATACCCTCTGCTCATGCATTCCATTCCTCACGCGATTGGCCCACTTCTTTAAGAAGCTCTTTCCCTCGTTCAGGCGTTAAAGTGCCTGCCGCTTCCAAAAGATCATCAACGGAATAGTCGTCTTCTTGAGCTTCCACAGTTTGCTTTTCAAGGTCAATCCATACACGAGGGTTATTTATGTTGAGTTTTTGAAGGATGGATTTTATCGTACTCGCGGCTTGTGGATCCATTTTTTTGAGGATCATCATGATCCCTCCATTGTCACTCGATAACACATTATAACACAGGGGAGGCTGTCATTAATAACCTCGTGATTTTCCTGAGCGTTCTTTTCGGCTCATTATTGAAAATCCAACCGTACTTTAGAGACCAGTTCATATTCGATCCTTCACCAACAAAGCCACCGACTCCACATGTGTTGTCTGGGATATGGGGACATGCATCATTCCTCTCTGCTACTGCCAGCTTTTTTTGGGCTTTTCACTCCGCTCTTGCCTTGAATACCGCTCTTAAAGCCGGTTTTGAATACAAAGGTTAATTGATACGGCTCTACGCTACCGTCATCCTGTTCTTCTCCCATTATAACCTTTTCAATAACACTTTCGAATACATTGCGATCAAATTCAGTAAGGACGGTATTGCTCTGAAGCACGTTACGAAATTGTTGCAATCTTTTTTCAACGTCAATTTCTTCTTGAGCCGATGCCTCCAGTTGTTCTCTCACTTCAATTAGTGCTGTTAACGTGGACTCCAGTTCATCATATTTACGTTCGTAAGTGGAGCGATCAATTTTCTCATCCAGATGGAGATCAATCAGATTAGAACGTTTTTGTTCAAGAGCCTGGATTTCGTGCTTAACTTTGATTAACTGCTTCTGATGCTGTTGCTCACCAAGTACTGACTCCATCCTTAACAGAAGCTCATCCAACACATCCTTATGATTGCCGCAGACCCTATTGTACGTTTCGACAAAAGCGCCCTCAATTATTTTTTCTTCAATCCCTTTGCTATGAGGACAATATTTCTTTCCTTTTTTCGAGAAAGAGACACATTGCCAAATGACTTTTGCGTAGGTTGTTTTACTGTTCCAGCTTCTCCGGGAGTAGCTTTTCCCACAAAATCTGCATTCAAGCTTGCAGCTAAACGTAAACTTCCGACTGAACTTTTCGCGTTTGCCGCCTTTTTCAAGCTTCCCACGAGGCTTTCCCCGTCTGTACAAAATATCTTGGGCTTTCTCAAAAATCTCTTCACTTACGATTGGCTCGTGATGATTCTTGATGTAGTATTGATCCTCTTCTCCATGGTTATCCAGTCTGCGCTTGGATATAGGATCGAGTGTAAAAGTTTTGCCTTGAAGAAGATCTCCTTTGTATTTCTCATTCTTAATGATACCGAGCACTGCAGTATCGCCCCATTCCATGTTCCCTCGCTTCGTTTTATGAGGAAGCTTCGTTAACTCCTTGGCGATCACCGAGGCTCCAACGCCAGCAATATAACGATCAAAAATGTATCGAACAACCTCGGCTTCTTCTTCATTCACTGAAATCTGCTTGGTTACGAGATCATAGTCATACCCGAGACAGCTTTGAAAACCAACAAGCTCACCGCGTTGCATTTTCATCTTTAAGCCCATTTTTACAATGGATGAGATATTTTCAACTTCTTGCTGAGCTACTGAGCTTAGGATGGTTAGCAACAATTCACCGTCCATGGTTAAGGTGTTGATGTTCTCTTTCTCAAAAAACACGGCCACATTTCTTTCCTTGAGCATGCGCACATATTTTAAGGTGTCTACCGTATTTCGGGCGAATCTTGAAATGGACTTGGTGATAACCATGTCAATTTTTCCATTCAAGCAATCGTTAATCAATCGCTGAAAATCATCACGCTTTTTAACTTGAGTACCCGTAATCGCTTCATCCGCATAAATATCTGCCAGTATCCAGTCGTTGCGCTGACCAATCATCTCTTTGTAATAGGAGACTTGAGATTTGTAGCTGTTGAGTTGTTCCTCTGTATCTGTGCTTACCCGCGCATACGGAGCTACTCTCAGAATTTCTTGGCGCCCGCCTGTACGATCTGACAGCTTCCGATTTGCCTTTATAACTTCTACTGAATATGACATTGCCGTTTCCTCCCCTGAGTTGATCTCTACGCTATAAGCGTAATGAATTCAGGCGAATTCAACAAATGTGCGAATTTGGCTTTAAAGCCCTTCCGTGTGTGACACATGGCTTACCTGGAAGTAAGGTCTGAATAAATACCATAGTCTCGCATTGTTCTGTTTTTAATCAAAACGAATTCTTGTTCACTTATTAAGGAAAGTGTCAGTAGCTGCCTCAGCATCGCAATTTGCATACTGTACCTCAACAAATCCGCTTTCAAGATATCATCTCCTCAAAACAGCTTTGGGTAGCAATATGTGAAAATAAAGCTCTCTACTAACCCTTTCATTTTGAGATTCAAATCGGGCACTTCCACGCAAAGATTGGATTCAAAATGAAAGCCCCACAGAGCTTCAGCAATTATTGCCAAAGGTCTGTAGGGCTGAAATGTGCCGCTTTTCATATGTCACTGTATATAAAACCTTACAAAATAACCGAAAATGCTTCAATCTTGAACATACGGTCTCCCATACATCACTTGAAAATCGGTATCGAATACATTCCGATAAACGACCTGCAATCGACTGGAGGAAGCGTCGATAACCTTGCCTTCACCGGCATAGATGCCAACATGCGTAATATCCATAAACCTTCCGTTCGGCTCGTAGCTCCAGAAAATCAAATCGCCCGCCATTAGCTCATCGGAGGTAAGGGAAAATCCATTATCCACGATAAACCGCGCCTGCTCTGCCGCCGTTCGGGGCACATCAACGCCTAATTGCCGATATACCCACTGCACAAGATAACTGCAATCCGTGTAGTTATCCTGACCCGCTTTTAACTGGCTATACGGATCACCCAAACGGGTTAACGCCAGTTCGACAGCCTGGCTTCCAAGCACACCGGCATGCAAATCGGTGATCACCGCTGCTGACTGTTCGGAGGTTAACCCGGTATCACTTTTCTTTCCAAGTATGGCCATCATCATGGGACGAAATTCTTCCGACAGGAGTTCATTCATCAAATCAACCTGTTCCGTTGAAAAACTATAGATCGCTGCTTGCTGCTCCGCCGTCCGTGCCGAAATCAAAAGCTGCAGGACACGCTCCTCCTCCTTCACCGGTTGTACCTCCACACTTCCATCGCTCTGTTCAACAGCGGCGGTCCTCGTAAACTCCAATGTTTCCATGTGCGAGTCGATCTGGTTCATATCCCAAAACACAGACTGAAGCAGTTCCTCCCGCTGGCGATCCATGGTGACCACATCCAAACCAGCCGCGCTGTCAGTTGATGTCTTTACCGCGTAAACAGCCAGTACGTCCGGCCAATTATCAATTCGGGTATTGTCTGCACTGCCAGCATACTCAATTTCGACGCGATCCACTTCTCCAGCGGCCTGCTGCACGCTCGCTATGCGGGCGGCAAATTGGGCATTCATCTCCTCCACGATCTGAACCAGCTTTTTCGTATCAGGTTCTGTGTTTTCGTCAGCGACAAAAATACCGAACGGGGAAGAAAGCAGCGCGGCTACAATCATGATGATACACAGCAGAATAATAACAGAACTGCTGATTCCCAGCATGGCCGACAGTCCTTTGACAAGCAACGCAATCGCTCGGATCAGCAATTTAGCCATTCGGAGATTCATCTGAGCGGCAGCACGCGACCACTGGATCGAATGGCGCGCTTGGATGGCAGCTTGAATCATCCCCAGTTGTTGAGTTGAACGCTTCTCCCTCTGGCTTGTTACCTGACCGACGGATCGGCTTACTTTTATGGAAGGAGCCACGCCTTTTACGGAAAAGCGTTTTTGACGAATACTTCTGTTTCTTTTCAAAGTTCCTGAAAAGGACCGAGCGGCCCCGGCCATACGCTTCTGTCGCGGCGCATAAACTTTTGATTTTTCGTCGTAACTGCGCTTGGGTCTTGGAGGATTGGGGACAATCCCCTTCTTCTTGTCGGCTGGTTGTTTCTTTCTTACATGCCGGGCTGTCTCTTCAACCTGGGGGGAGTGTTCTCTTTCGCTTTGCTAATCTCGGGCCTGTCCCATTGAATGGCATTCGTTGCAACCGGACTTGAATCATGGGTGGTTGCTGTGCATACACCCTAATAGTTCGGCGATCATGTTGAAAGCGAACACGAGAATGCCAGCGTCGGTTGATTTTCACTACTCCCATCGTCGGAACTCGGATCATCGTACTCGCAGTTCGATGTACGTTGGCATAGATGCGACCCTGTATCTGCTCCGAGGAAGAAGAAGTGCTTTCATCGTCCTTATATCGGGCCGTATGTTTTCGTATCGCTACTGCCCGTGTCAGAACGCGCGCCCGCTTGTTTATCCGTTTGATGGACTTGACCATCATCCTGACTTTTATGGTTTTCATAGCACACTCCTCCTTGCCTTAACGGCTGCGTTCCGCCTTGGGCTTGAAGGAAGGGACTTGATTGCGGCAATAATCGGGATGGCGGAGACGAATCGCTTCAAAAAAGTAGGGGGCAAAGCCACAATCGAACAGATCATGCGGGGTGAAATAGCGTTCCTCGCCGTTTTGGCTCCAGCCATTCCAGAGATTGAATGCGAGTCGGCACGTTCGGATTGAGCTTCCCGTTTGCCATGAGGCTGACAAGCTTTCCGGCCTGATACCACCATTGGAAAAATCGAAGACTTCCTGGATATGCGCGCGTGTGTCTTTCGAAATACCCAACGTATAGAATAATGACCGATGATAACTATCCGTACATTGACGTTCAGCCAACATACGATAGTAAAAGGATTCGTGTGCGGAATCCCGAAACAAGGCAGGAACCATATGATTTCTCCTCTCAAAATGTTTTGGGAAAGCCGGAAGGTCAAAGAATAGGACGACCTTCTACTAACCATTTCATTTTGGAGTTCAAATCGGGTAGCCGCTGGTAATTTTCATTTCACTTTCCAAACTGCACGTATACAAAAGGTGCAGCCTTTCAATTTTCTTTAGAGGCTACACCTAAATACGGTCCATGGGGCTAAATAAGTATCTATATATTCGGCATTAGAGATTTATAGTTGAACACAAAGCCCAAAGTCCTTCGATCAAAATTCAGCTTCGGGCTATAGGGCGGGAGATACAACAAGGTGAGAACAGACTGATGCCCTTGCATACTTGAGCGGTATATTGGATTTCTTGTGTGCAATACACTTCTCCTGTCTGTCTCGTAGTCCAGCGAACCGATCAATTTAGCACCATGATGCATGATTTTCTTCGACTCGCGCCATACGAAGCGTTGATACTTGACCAACATATTCAAGCTGTTTAGAACAATTTCGCCCGACTCGATCTTCTCAATATCGGCGAACAGGCATATGTAGCGGTAGCAATACTGATAGGCGGCTAAAATCAATTCCAGTTATTCTGAACGGCAATGGAGGAGCCGCAATAAAATTTGATATGAGCGATTTAGTCAAGATATTCCCTTCTTTCAAATACACGAAGTCCTTAGAAGTTTTTGGCTCAGTGAACCCATTTGTTAAACCATAGGTAATTGACCTATCATTGATAATATTTCAAAAACTCTGGGTTAACTCCGCATGAGGACAATTGGAATACGATTGTGGGGAATTTGGATATGGTTGGGTTTCTAACATCACCGGGTCTAACTGTAGTTTTTTTAGGAATTCCGAATGCATCGTTGCTAAAAGAGCACATGCTCTTGACAGTTTTGTAATGCACTTAATTTACGTTCTGCCATCGCTCCCTTTGATTGCTATACAACTACACTTATTGTTACATATCCCAGCAAAAAACTTGGTGGTCATGCCGCAAATCTTATAGTGAAGACTGAATATTTGCCGAGTACACTATCAACTGAAATTTTCCATCCATGTTTCTCAATGATTGTTTTTACAATGGATAAACCAAGTCCTACACCACCCGTTTTTCGGGAACGCGATTTATTCACACGGTAAAATGGTTCAAAAATCTGCTGCAGCTCATCTGACGGAATACCATTGCCTGAATCTGATATAATAATCTGGCCCACTTCATTTTCTACCTTGGTTTCAATTCGGATTTTACCGCCAACCTTATTGTATTTGGCTGCATTCTCTAACAAATTG
This sequence comes from Cohnella rhizosphaerae, assembly GCF_029525575.1. Lineage (GTDB taxonomy): Bacteria > Bacillota > Bacilli > Paenibacillales > Paenibacillaceae > Cohnella > Cohnella rhizosphaerae. Next base: position 1,888,158 of record NZ_JAPDIA010000003.1, on the reverse strand, counting down.
AAGAAAACTCTGTAAAGTAAGACTTGATTACCTTGCACAGTCCCGAGTCCGCAGTAAAGTTCAATTTCAATATGCTTTTCATCAAGAAACGAACGGAGCTCGCTGCAAATGGATTCAAACATATCCTGCAGGTTAATGGCAGTGGTATCGAATTCCTCCCGTTCGTCATAAAGGCTCATTAGATCATCTACCACCGCCATCAATCTTCTCACATTTCGTTCTGTCGTCTCAATAGTTTCTTCGTATTCGGATAATGATGGACTCTCCTCTAGATGAAGAACCTGTATTCCTGCGTGAATTGTTGCTAATGGTGTTTTTAGTTCATGAGCAGCATTGGCGGAAAATTGCTTTTGTCTTAAAAACGATTTTTCCAGCCGGTCAAGCATGTTATTAAATGAATTTCCCAGCACACCAACTTCATCGTTTCTTTTTTCATCTGGAATGCGCTGCTGCAAGTTATCCTCGGTAATGATGGAAATCGTTTTGCTCAATTCATGGATTGGACGCAGGGACCTGCCTGCGACGAAATACACCATTCCCATGCCAAGCACAGAAATAATAGCAAGAATAATCATACTGGTTGTATCAAATTTTTTCTTTGCTGCAGTAACTGCATATGAAGTTAATGTCACATTGGGAGTTGATCCTACATCGATTAAACTATTTTTATCCATGGTTATAACTTTGGGAGAAATAGGACCAGCATACGTTAACCTGGAAAATTGCGAGTGGGCATTATAGGAAGAGGTTATGGTCAGGATAACAGAACAAAATATTAAAATAGCTCCCGCAAGGAAAGTTATACGCATTCTTAACGATACTTTGCTTGCAAATTTCATTCTGCCGCCTCCTCGATTTTATATCCCCTACCGCGAACATTCTGGATCAACTCTTGATTACAGTGAGCTTTTACAAATTTCTTTTTTTATAGAATGAATGTGGTACTTTAATGTGTCAGGAAACAGATCGGCATCACTATCAACCGTGTGATTTAATAATCGTTCCGTACTAATCACTTGTCCCTTGTGAAGCATCAAATATTCCAAAATGGAATATTCCTTTTTCGTAAGAGAAAGTTTAGTTTCACGAAAAGAAACCACTTTTGTTGCCATATTTAAATTAAGTCCATTGCAGGTAAGTTCATTCCCCTGTTGAATATATACGATACGTGACAAGGTTCGTATTCTTGCTTCTAGCTCCAAAAAATCAAACGGTTTTGTCAAATAATCGTTGGCCCCCATATCCAGCCCCGTCACCCGATCTTCTATCGCATTAAGGGCGGACAAAATCAATATTTTTGTCTCCTTGTCCTTTCGCCTGATGTATTGCAAAACCTTTAAACCACCAATTTGGGGCAAATTTAAATCGAGTATAATCACATCGTATACATTTACAGAATAGTAGTTTAGTGCTTCTTCTCCATCATAGGCTTTGTCGACAGCATACCCGCGTTTACGAAGCCCGCGATCAATAATTGTTGATAATTCCTCTTCATCTTCAACGAGCAATATCTTCATGAAATCCTCCATATTTATAACAGAAAAGGCGAGCAGTGTCAGCTGCCCACCTTTTCTGTAAAATGGTTATCTTGCTGATGTCGTTTTGCTAGCCAATTGATCTTTGACTGTCTGTGGAATCTCGCCCGCAACCTTTACTTTTACATCGACCATTGGGGAATCGGCCGCAATCTCTTCAAGGTTCACACCTTTGACTTTGGTGAGGGAGATGGAAGACTGTCCTTTTTCTGCCGGGTCCGTCGTTTTGCCAGCCAACTGATCCTTTCCAGTCTGTGGGATTTCACCCGTTACTTTCAAATCTTTTGCATCAACCATTGGGGAGTTGGCTGCAATCTCCTCAAGATTCACACCTTTGACTTCGGTGAGTGAATAATTTGTTGCTGCAAATGCAGTAGTGCCTCCTAAAGCTATAATCCCTGCAAGTGCAATACCAACTACCTTTGTTCTTGTAAGTACCATTTTCGTAACTCCTTAAATTTAAGTTTTTTATCAAGGTTGCGCAACCTGTTAATAAATTATAACAATCCAATGGTTGAGAAAACGTTAGTTTTTACAGGCTATTTTCCATATATCCGAGAGTTTTCGCTTTCCGGGGGAGAAGAGAGGAACGACTGTTTACCTCAGTGTGTTTATGTGGCATGATTTTAAACTTTCTGTTTAATAAGCATATCGCTTCTTGTCCTTCTTCCAAGCAGTACCGTGCCCGCTCCGCCGCGGTTCTCGGTAAACTGCCAAGTTGTAAACCCACTGCACGAGATAACTGCAATCAGTATAGTTGTCCTGCCTGGCCTTGGCTGTCTGTATGGATACCTAAACGATCAACGCCAATTTGACGGCCTCAATTCCTCGTATTCCATCAGGCAGATCATGCTGAGTGGCTTAACGCTCCTCCGTTCCAAACCAGCGTCAATATATGCCAAAAATCGCAAACATAAGCGAGTGAAATTCCTCCGATAGCAGTTCCTTCATTAAGTCTGCCTGTCCTTCGGTAAAATGATAGAAGTCAGCTTGCTATTCTGCTGCTCTGTTGTTTTGCTAATAACGGTAACATGCAAACGTGTTCAACTGTTTCTTCGCCGGTGCTCTCGTCAAAGAGGCCTTCACTTCAACGCCCGTATTCGCGCCAGAGACCAAGATACCGAAGGGAGAGGAAATCACAGCAACTATCGCCATCACGATACATAACAGAATAATTTCTAAACCACTAATCCCGAATAACGCCATTAATCCTTTGGCGGGAGCAAAGCAGCCATTGCCAAACTAAGTGTGTGGATGAGCAGCAGTCGGTATATGGCTTACGCACGCAATCTGTATGCACTTTCGGATAATCCCAATTTGATTTAATAAAATTCGGTGTTTTACCGGTTTTTATATATTCACCAAAACGTGGTAATTGAAGTGGCACACACGATTGTTATACAGCCTAGCAGATGGGAATTAGCTCCGTTAAGCTTGAAATCGTATATGTGCTTTTAATTTCTGCCGGGCATTTCTGCGCCGTTCTGTTGATCCAACAAGTGTCAATGCCGGACAGAAGACCACCTTTGATATCCGTATTTAACGAATCTCCAATGACAAGCGCATCCTTTCTATGAAAATCTGAGATATGACCTATCGCGTAATCAAAAAATTCTTTTGCCGGTTTTTGATAACCAATGCTTTGTGAATCAAAGATATTTTCGAAAAAGTCATATAGTCCCGACTTCTTCAAGCGTTTGATTTGAGTGTGGGTGATACCATTCGTAATTATGAACATTCGGTGGGTTTTAGATAAGCGATGACAGACATCCATTGCGCCTTCCATCAGCAGTTGGTTTCCATCACTCAACAGTTCTCTATATAAACCTTCCCATTCCAAGCCGTCAACGACTTTTCCCAGCTTCAACATCGTTTCCGAGAATCTGGAGTTCAGAACAACATCGAGTGGAATTTTTCCATTTTCATAATCAGTCCATAATTGTTTATTTACAGAATTATATAGTTGAAACAACTCATCCGAAAATGTATATCCATATTGAAGAAACAATTGGGTTAATGAATCCACCTCATTCGCGCCGAAATCCAGCAATGTATCATCCAGATCAAATAATAGAATCTTATATCTCATTTTTCCTCCATCATTTTGTTTATGATGAAATCCCTGTACAAAAAATGTTCAGGGATTTCGGCTTTATCACCTGGTCCCCATTCGTGACAATATCGCCATTAGAATCCAACTATTGATGGCTCCAACCCAATTGACCTAATGAACCCTTCCAGATTCGGAATAATTTGGAACGATCCGGAATTATTTTGGGTGTAGTGAAATCTAGCTTGCATGATGATTTCCTCCGCAATTTATTTCTTCAGGTACAACGGAGATCAAACATATCGCCGATCAATTTCATCTGCAATATAACTCTTTGAGTCAAGCTTGTCAACTATAGTACATCGTTTCTGTCATCGTTTCAAAAGTTCCTTCCCTCAGCGCTTGTTCGGCCCGATTCCACTCATACTACGACAGTCGCAGTGTATACCGGCTTCAAACATTTATTAGCTTAGTCCGCGCCCGGCGTTCTTGGGACGGCAGTCGGCTGCCGCCGAAGTACTCCGCGCCGCTGATAATCTGCCACTCCTAGCCGTTTGAAAATTACGGCTATATCACGTTCTTTGCTGACGTGCCGATAGATTGGTGGTTCTCAAGACGACCCTGCTGCCATTCTGGTCTTGCTATTCCGACCAATCACGCCACAGCTTGAACAGGTCGCGTAGCGCGTCCGTTGACAGTTCCGTGATCCAGCCTTGCGAACTCGTGATACTGTTTACTTCCGCTCCTGTATACGCTTCTCATCGCGCTCGAACGCTTAGGCGAGGCGTTCGGCAAAGGCGCAGGCGCGCACGAGGACGACCAACCACACCAACAGCCCTAACGTAGAGGAAAGCGAGAAACGGAACAGATAGGTGATCGTTTGTCTTTTGATATTTACATTTCCAAGTTTTAACCAAAATGTGGGTAAAACTACACGGGCAGTAAAGGCGGTTTGCAGCGGAAACGTAAGCCGGAAGCTGGCATCGGTCGCTCCGGCTCGCCCGCGGCGCTGGCGGCTACTTGAGCCTGCGCAGCAACTGGTCACGCCGGGCGAAGATTTCCCAGATGGTTTCGCGTATGTTCAGTACAAGCAATCATACAGCGCCACAGTTCGGACGAAATGGGCGCGCGTGAACGCGAACTGCGGTTCGTTACCGACTACTGCAGTGCAGATGACTGAAACATCTATAAGGAAGCCCGCAGATACCACTCTGTCTGCGGGCCTTATTTATCCTCGAAGCCGCATAAAGAACGGCTACAACTCCTTCTTAATATCGTTTACATGGCTGATTACAATGTGCCTGGGTAACTTGCTTACACAACCGGAAACCAGCCCGGCACACTTAAAAGCAAATTCCACATGGAATCCGGTATGACCAATTCTTTTTTGAGCCGATTTCGGCAAGGTCGTTCGGATATCGGCACTCTGATTACTTAGAACCTTTTCGACCCACTTTGGCTCCATAATGATAGCATGAGCCAAAGCCACTAAAGATACTCCGGTGTCTAGGGCCTTAGCGACATCTTCTGGTGAAGAAAGCCCTCCTACTCCAATTATGGTGACTCGATTATCTGCCATTTCTTGAATGCGAAGGATGCGTGATTGGGTGTCTTCCTTATCCCGAATTGATCCGTCCCAAAAGCCTCTTACCGACACATGAATGTAATCAAGCTCCTGTTCGGCCAAAGCGTCCACCAAATGCAACGTGTCTTCCATGGTAATGCCCGGATTTTCTACTTCTTCAGGAGATACTCGATACCCGACGACGAACGGCCCTTTGGCATGGGCAGCGACAACATGTTTCACATTTTGGATGATGGCAAGTGGAAACGCCATTCTTTTTTCTATTGTACCTCCCCACCGATCGGATCTACGATTGGAATGAGGGGAAAAGAATTGTTGAATCAAGTACGTATTTGCGCCGTGAATTTCGACACCGTCAAAGCCTGCTTCAATGGCTCTGCGAGCTGCTTCGCCAAAAGCATTAATGATGTCAAGGATTTCTTCTTCTGTCATTTCCCTCGGGATAACCGAGCCCGGACGTGCTGCTGCGATTGCGCTGGCGCTAATCGGCTGCTGCCCGCCAATTAAATCTTGCGATGTCATTCTCCCAGCATGGAAAATTTGTAAAATCGCCTTCGATCCTTGATCTTGAATCGTGCGCGAAAGTTTGGCCAAGCCAGGAATACAAGCATCCCTATCCGCACCGAGTTCGTTTACATAAGCCTTACCTTCCGGCGTAACATGTGCACAAGCTGTGATAACTGCACCGACGCCCCCCTGCCCGCTCTCGATAATAAGCCAGTTCTTGCTCTGACACGGTTCCATCCTCATGAGAGGAGGAGTTGGTCATCGGTGCCATAAGCACCCGATTTCTGAGTTGTACACCTGAACGAAAGGTCAAAGGTTCAAAGATCTGTTCAAAATTAGTCTTCATTTTAGATTTACTCCCCTGTTGGTAAAAGTGAAATAGTGATGGTGAATTTTTTTTACAAATCAGATTATCAGCCATTAAGGCTCAATTCATTTGTAATCGACTCTAAGAATGTGGATCAATTTATATGCTGCACACGCCGTTTTCGCCGCAAATACCGCCCTCGAAATTTCCGTTTGCCCCATTGTCAATCATCTGCAGAGGATGTTCCTCTCTCCAAACTTGCACAATAACATCGAGGAATGCATCACTGCTTCTTACCCCGGAGACGGCATACTTATCATTGAAAATATAGTACGGTGTTCCGGTAATTCCCCTTCTAGAACCGTTTAGGCGCTCATTCTTGACCGTATCCTTGTATAGATCCGTTGATAGCATAGCAAGAACTTCACTAGCGTCAAGACCACTCTCGCCAGCTAACATAGCAAGTGTCCCATGATCGCTGATATCCAAAGCATCAGTAAAGTAAGCTTTATAAACAGAAGCCAGCCATGCCGCTGCTTTGCCCTGTCCCTGAGCAAAAATCTCCACGCGTAGAGCATCTGTCGTATTGGACGGAATCAATTTGTCAAGATTATAGGTGAGGCCAATATTTTTGCCCATCTGAACCACCGCTTTATTACCTTCTCTTACAAAGTCGGGGGACATTCCGCCTCCATGAATCTCAGCTGTCCAATCATAATAATTTTTTCCAGTATTGCTGGGAGCATCAGGGAATAGCTGGAACGGTCTATAGATGACTTCTACTTGATCCTTCTGACCGAATTGATCTAGTGCGTTATCTAAATTCGTTTTGCCGATATAGCACAACGGGCACATGATATCCGACCAAACTTCAATTTTCATGATCATTCCGCCTCTTTTCCGTAATTTTTTAGAGCTCTACATGTTTATACTTTCAACATGATTAGATGACTTCTGTTGATTAACTCACATGTATTGATTTACATTATAAAGAGTCCATACTGCAGCTCAATGTTCAAAAATGTGATTTGTGTCATGTAATTGACACATCATTCAAATTTGATCAGAAATATAAGCCGAGGGGGAGGTCATAACACCATGTCAAAAGTAGACAGAAGAACTATCAAGACAAGGGAAGCAATTTATCAAGCCCTGATTGAATTGATGTCCGAAAAAGATTTCGATACGATTACGGTTAACGATATCTCGAATAGAGCTAATATTCACAGGGGCACAGTTTATCTTCATTATTCGGATAAATATGATTTGCTCGACAGAGCGATTAAAGATCATTTAAGCAATATGTTGAAATTTTGCGTTTTATCGAGACTTCCGGATGAGGAATTGGATTTTGATCAATCTCTTCTATCGATGTTCCTTTATTTTGAGGAACACTTTTCTTTTTATTTTACTGTTATCACCAATAAAGGAATTTCTTGTTTTAAAGAGCAATTTATTCAGATTATCAAGAACGGTATAATGGAACGATTGAAAGTAAGCAGGAACTACGAGGAAGGCAACAAAGAGGTTGCCGTTCAATTTATGTTATCAGCATACGTTGGCGTCGTGGAGTGGTGGATCAAAAACAAGATGCCCCTATCACCGCAGAATGTTGCCGAGCAGTTATGGGACATGTTAGAAATGTACTATGCACAATAAAATTCAACCAGCAGGTCGGACGAATAATTTCTCACAAGATCAGCACTCACAGTCCTCGAAGCAATACAACCTCGAAAACTTGTCACCGAATAAGGGTAGAGGGCTACTCATTAGTTGAGTAGCCGGACCTCCCACACCACCGTACATACCGTTCGGTATACGGCGGTTTCATAGTTTATATTGTTGACTTGTCGGTAGTAATCGGAAAAGAATAGAAATCCTAACCCTTTAAGGGGTAATGTTGATGAGGGATGTACTGAGGACTTCCTTTCGCACTAAACCCAACGTCTTTAATCGCTGTATTTGCGTGTGGGGGGATACCATTCGTAACAACAAACAGTCGATGAGTTGCAGATAAGCGCTGACAGAACTTTCAGATAGAATAGAAGTATCCTGTAGCTCATTTGTCCCTCGGTTTCGACTACGATCAATCCCCCCGTACATCGTCGATGTACGGGGTGATCGCCTTCGTTGTTATTTACGTGCAGCTGGCTGATAATCGCCAGGTACCATGCCTGTTGAGATTGCTATTCGGTTCCAGCAGTTAATGGCATTAATCGCCATAATCAAATCAACAAACTGCCCCTCGTCGAAATGGTTGCGGACTTGCTCGTACAGCGCCTTCGGCACTCCAGCTTCCGAAATCTTGGTCACAGCTTCCGTCAATGCCAGCGCGGCCCGCTCCGCTTCTGTATAGAACGGAGCTTCACGCCATGCGTTAAGCATATACAACCGTTGCTCCGTCTCTCCCATCGCACGGGCATCCTTCGTATGCATATCCAGGCAGTAGGCACAGCCATTGATCTGCGAGGCACGAATTTTGATCAACTCCCACAAATTATGGTCAAGACCGCTTTTCTTCACGTATCCTTCCAATTTCAAAAGCGTTTGTAAGGACTCCGGCTGCACTTTCATATAATTCAGTCTCATTTCCATTTGTCGATACACCCCTTCAGTTTTTTGGCCAAATCATAAAGAATGTGTTAATTTTTTCATACAAACAGAGTATCTCCTGCCACACGATGCATCATTCAATGAGCCCCCCCGAACCGACTAACCATCATGGACTGCATTCCAAGATTCAATTATGTCATGCCACTTGCTTTTTCCTGCGCTTCATCATCTCGGGCAGGGCAATGCCGACCATCGTGATTCCGACGCCGAACCATTGCAGCACGGTCACCGGCTCTTTCAGTGCGATGTACGACATCATTACGGCCGCAGGCAATTCAGCCGCGCTCAGGATCGTCGCCAATCCGCCGCCGACGCGCGGCACGCCGATAGCGTAAAACAATGGCGGAATGACGGTCCCGAAGAGCGCCAGCAGCAGCCCCCACGGCAATAAATCTTCGTGTAAAGAACCGTTAATAAGGAAATGGGGCGGAAACACCAGCATGGCGAGTATAAACGAGCCGGACAGCATAATCGCGCTTCGCGTGATCGGAGCGACTTGCTTGGCAGTTCTGCCGCCGAACCAGATGAAAAGCGCATAGGTAACGGCCGACGACAAACCAAGCGCAACGCCGATCCAGGAAACCGCTGTATGCCCTCTGACCAAATAGCCGCTTGCCATCATAATCCCGGCAAACAAAATGACGAGCGATAAAATCTTCTCTTTGCCGGGACGTTTGCGCTCCGCCAACGCTTCCAGCAAAATGCCCATCCACGTAAATTGAAACAACAAAATGATTGCAAATGACGCGGAAATATATTGAAGCGCCGCATAATAAAACATGCCGGTCATACCTGTAGTTGTGCCTACGGCCATAAGCGCGAACGCTTGACGCCTGGTTACGGATAATCTTCGCGACGCTGCGGTTTGCTTGGCGGTTTTCCGGGAGACGAGCACCAAAATCCACAGCATCATGACGCCGAAAAGTGCTTGGCTTCCAACAACATCGCCGACCTGGAAGCCGGACGCATAGGCTTTCTTTACAAACGTGGATAATAATCCGTAACTGCACGCACCAGCCAAAACAAACAAGGAATATTTCATGATGCCTCTGTTTGGACTCCTAATTGAGTAGCGCACATTGAATTTCAGAAGCGTTTGGCTAGGTCGAGCGCTTGTTGAACCGCTTGTTCTTTATTAGAAGCGGCTCGCTCCGGCGACGCTTTCGTGCCCTCGATAGCAATAAATTCGATTGCGGTTATGCCCATGTAGTTGAATATAGCCTCCAGGTATCGGTGGCTGAATTCAAAGCTTGCCCATTGACCTTCGGAAAGGACGCTGCCGGATGACTGAATATGAAGCAGCCTTTTGTCGGATGCTAAACCAATAATGCCTTCCGGCGCGTACTTCACCGTTTTTCCGGGAATACAGATGGCGTCGATATAAGCTTTCAGCACGGGCGGGAACAAGAAATTCCAAACCGGATTGGCGACGACGATTTTATCCGCAGCGAGAAACTGCTCGACCAGTTCGCTCAGACGGGCCACTTTGGCTTGAGATCCCGGACTCAATTGATCGAAAGAACCGCCGCTCTTCAACTGGTTCCAACCCGTCAACACCTCGGCATCCAGCTGCGGGATATCTATTCGATAGAGGTCCAAATAAGTAACATTATGCGCTGGGTTCGCTTCACGGTAGGCTTGAATAAATGCGTCGCCTACCGACAAACTATGAGATGCGCGTTTGTCGAACGGATGCGCGGTTACATACAAAACGGTTAACATGGCTGTTTTCTCCTTGTGTTAATTCTGTTCAGGAAGCATCCCCGTTGAGATGGCGATTCGATTCCATGAATTGATGGGATTGATTGCCATAATAATTGCTACGTATTCTGCGCCATGCGTTCAGCAAATAAATCCGCTGTTCCGACTCGCCCATTTTCCGTGCCGCTTGCGTGAGCATGTTGATTCAAAAAGCGCATTCGTTAATTTGCGAGGCTCTGAACTTGATGTGTTGATACATCTTCGCGTCCAACCCGATGAATCCTTCCAGCTTCAACATCGTTTACAAAGCGCCTGTACTTGGATCGACATAGTTGAATCTAACTTCCATCGTAATCTCCTCCGTGATTGGGACATTTTTCCTAGCGAAGCATAACGTCGATAATATTTATCGTCGATTAACTTCATCTACAATATAAATCATTCATTCGGGGTTGTCAACTAACAATCAAGTGGAATTCTGCTTACAAGTTCCCCCACCCCCCTATTTGACAAGGGCTCTAAAATCCACTTAAGATGGATTAATATCAACTTTTGCGTCCAGAAAGTAGGTGTTTGCATGCAGTATAGTATTGGCGTCGAATATGCACTGCATTGTTTGGTATATTTAATCGATATTCCGGCCGATGCTACTATTGGAATCAAAGAACTCTCTGCTTTTCAAGGCATTTCGGAAACGTACCTGTCGAAGATTTTCGGCAAATTAACTAAAGCCGGTATCGTCAGCTCTGTTCCCGGGGCAAAAGGCGGTTATAAGCTAGCCAAATCTCCTGCGGATATCACGTTTTGGGATGTCGTAGAAGCCGTTGAAGGCGCCACTCCCATTTTTCAATGTAAAAATATCAAAAATAACAGCTATATCTGCCGTGATGAAGATTTTGCGGCATGCGCTCGAGTCACTCCCTGCGTGATTAACTTAACGATGCTTGAAGCCGAGGAAAGCATGCGCAATACGTTGCGCAACAAGTCATTGATTTGGCTGAATGAAGAGCTCGATCGCGTGTTAACGCCTAAGGCGCGCCAAGAAACGCGCGACTTTTTTTGCTAACGGCAATAACGTTTAAAGTCCGAATCAACAATGACCTTTGGGTTCCTCGGCAAACCGCAGCCGTAAGACTGTGTGCCGGGAATTTTCGCGTTATGACGTCAAATTCAACTTAAGTAGCCTTAGCTAGGGGGATACCGTGCTAAGGATGTTTAAGTTGTTCGCCATTAATAGCTTTCAATTTTAGTCATACCCGGAAAAAACAACACTTTTTCCAAGATGATAGAACCGCAAATGAGGGGCATTCAAGGGGACTGGGTTAACTAAAGGCATTTGTGACCTCTATATTGAGGCTCTTTATTTTGCTAACTCTTCGTTACTTCAACAATAAAAAGAGCTGCACGGAGGAAACCCTGGCGGAAAAGCATTTCATCAACAGCGTCCCTGCTTGTGGTTACGCATTTTTATTAAGAAGAACAACCTTAGGTATATCCGTTTCACGATCTTCGACATACATCTGTTACATCGTTGATCAACCAGGGAATTCATGCTAAAAACATCTCTGAGCGTCTTGGGCATGGCAATATCAATACAACGATAAACATCTATGGGCATGCACTTCGTTCAGTAGATCAAGCTGCTGCGATAAATATGAAATCACCTTATCAGGGAAAAGGGGACGTGAATAGCTCACGTCCCCTTTTCGTCCCCAATCCCCTCACTAAATCATCCTAATTCCTTATAGATCAAGGGTGCTAACACTCTCTACATGTCACGAAGGTTTGAACACTTCGGACAGTGGGTATCAAACATGATGGATTTGGACGTTTAGGGTTACAGGACATGTTCCCGATCATTCAACTAGCATAGCCAATCTGCAACGATTCACCAATTTGGCGGTTGAAGGAGAGGGGACGATTCCTCAACGTCAGGAATTACTCGAAAATCATAGGAAAGAGCCGCGTGAGAACCCCATGCGAGCAATCGTGTCTGTTCGCCGTTATTTGCCCGGTATGTGGAGAGTGAGTTGCCCCCTCGATAAATCCAGCGCACTTACTGCGCCTGAATCGTCGGCCGGATAATCATTTCATTAATCGAAGTATCCTCGGGCTCGTTGATGGCATACGCGATGGCTTTGGCAATTCGGTCCGCCGAAATGCTCAGGCTGCGAACCCAGTCCGACATGCCGATGATTTCAGGACTGGTGATGCCATTGAGCAATTCAGTCGCCACGACACCGGGAGAAATGTTGGTGGAGCGGATGCCGAACTCCGGCGATTCTTCCTGCCTCAAGCCCTCCGAAATCGCTCTGACCGCAAATTTGGTCGCGCCGTATACAGCGGAAGCCGGGCTCATGACATGACCAGCGACGGAAGAGACATTGATTACATGCCCCGATTTCTGTGTCTTCATGATCGGCAAGACAGCAGCAATCGCGTAAAGCACCCCTTTGATATTAACGTCAATCATGCGGTCCCATTCATCGACTCTTAATTCATTTAGACGCGATACCGGCATGATGCCTGCATTGTTCACCAGAACATCCACCCGGCCGTACGTATCCACGGCCAACTGGGCAAGCGTCTGCAAGTCCTCCCGGGAGGTCACATCGGTCTTCTGAAAGTGCGCTTCGCCGCCCGCCTGCTTGATTTCATCCGCGAGTTGTTTCAGCTTATCCTCTCTCCGTGCCGCCAATACCATCTTGGCACCGTATCCCGCCAGCATCTTCGCCGTTGCCTCGCCAATCCCGCTGGAAGCTCCCGTAACGATGACCACTTTCGATTGAATATTCTCCATCTCTACTCACCCTTCGTTTCGTCTTTTATAAAACGAATGTTGATTAATCGTCTTATGTCTATTATTATAAAAATCAGAAGCAGCTTTTCAATGGTTAATGTGCAAGGTTTTATCGCATAATCAACATCTGATACCGAAGTGATTATTATTTCAAGGGGGTCCGCCTATGTCGAGTGCAGTGAAATTGGATCGACGCGTTGTCAAGACGAGAAAAGCGATTCACCAAGCTTTTCTCACACTGTTTTATTCAAGAGATATGGAGAGCATTACGATTAATGAGATTGCGGACCTGGCCGATGTCAACAGAGGAACCGTCTATTTACATTACAGCGACAAATACGATTTGCTGGATACCTTGATCGAGGAGCATATCCAAAACATGATCGGCTTTTGCGATCCGGACAGCCAGACGCGCATCCGCGATGAACTGGTTCCGTTATTTGAATATTTGAAGGAGCATAGCGACTTTTTTTCGGCCATGTTGACCACCTCCAAATCGCTTATGTTTCGGAAGCATTTGACAACGATCATATCCGCGAACATGAAAAGCAAGCTGGATCGCAATCCGCCATCTGGTACAGACATTCCCATCGAACTGCAAGCACAGTTCATGACTTCCGCCTTCGTCGGCATGATTGAATGGTGGATCGAGCAGAAAATGTCGAATTCGCCGAAATATATGGCCACCCAGATCGAGAAGCTGTTTGAAAGTGGCTACAAAGACTAGTCCCCTCGCGAAAATAATCGAGTAAGAGGGGGGCGGCTAGCCCCCGTCTTCTCACACCACCGTACATGCGGGTCCGCATACGGCGGTTCCGAAAAGTTAACAAAGACTTAAATAGCGAGAAAGCAGACTTTTCAGCCCTTTCGCCTCCCAGTAGGAGGTCGGAAGGGCATTGTTCGTGTTTCGAGACATTTCCCATGCGCCGCGACGCGAATTGGCCATCACGAAACAAGCCCATTCTGGTACGCCAAGCGCCCGGAGTTCGCGGATACGCGTGCGGACTCGTTTCCATTGCTTCCACAGACACATACGAAGCCGTCTGCGAATCCATTGGTCGAAGCGTTCGAGGTGCCCTTTCGCTGACGCAAGCCGAAAGTAACCTAGCCATCCCATCAAATAGCGGTTTAGCCGGTTTATCCTGTCTGCCATCGCCATAGAACGGGTTCGGCATGTTAGTTCTCGCACCTTCTCCTTGAAGCGCTCTATCGTCTTCGGAGCCAGGCGAATCGTCGCATCGCGGTTGCTTAGAAAGCTGAAACCGAGGAATTTCCGGTTCCAGGGTCTTGCCACCGCACTTTTGTCTCGGTTCACTTTCAGTCGTAGTTTTCCTTCTACAAAGCGCGTTACCGATTCCATGACACGTTCTCCCGCGCGCTTACTTGCGACGAAGATGTTGCAATCGTCCGCATAGCGGACGAAGTGCAAACCGCGACGAGTTAATTCTTTGTCCAGATCATCCAGCAGAATGTTCGCGAGGAGCGGACTCAGCGGGCCGCCTTGCGGTGTCCCCTCTTCCGTCCTCTGACACACGCCGTTCTCCATGACCCCGGCATTCAAGTAGGCTCGAATCAGTTTCAGGACACGCTTGTCCTTTACCTTCCGCGCCACTCTGGCCATGAGCATGTCGTGATTTACCTTGTCAAAGAATTTCTCCAAGTCCATATCTACCGTCCATCGTCGTCCACTCTGGATGTAGCGTTGGGCCTCCTTCACCGCATCGTGCGCTCGCTTGCCCGGACGAAAACCGTGACTGTGCGGGGAGAATTCCGCATCGAAGATCGGGTTCATTACTTGCAGAAGCGCTTGCTGGAGGAATCGGTCTATTACGGTCGGGATGCCGAGCAGCCTTACGCCGCCTCCGGGTTTGGGGATTTCCACCCGTCTGGCTGGCGCGGGTCTGTAGGCTCCCGCGAGGAGTTCGGCTTTCACCGTTTCCCAATAGGTCTTCAGGTAAACTTGTAGCTCGGCTACCGTTACACCGTCCACACCCGGTGCTCCTCCGTTTTGGACGACACGCTTGTAAGCGTCTCGAAGATTCTTTCCTTCGAGCATTCGCTCCAGCAAGTCGCTAGGGTCTTCGCGAGAGGAGGGGGCGGCTTGTGCCGACGAAGAACTCGGCGCTCCGGCATACCCTGACGGCTTCACCGCTTCTCTTTGCCGCAAGCTCCCTTGCGGGATATTCTGCTGTCGTTGCTCTTCGCGCGAACGCATCGTTTTCCTCTCTCCTTTCGGTTCGGCCCTTCCGTTTTCCGGCGTCCCGTACTCGCGTACTATGGCCTCTGCTGACTCCTGCGGATTCAGCAGAGCCTCCCGGCTCTGGTTACGAAGTGACTTCGCGTGTTCCGCAGGCCTCCCCAGATAAGAACGTCATCTTTCCGCCCGCGCCTGCCCAAGTTTACGGCTACAGCCCTTGGCAGCTTTGGATTTTGTCATGTAGTGGTGACTCATCCGGCTGCAGCCGCCTCAAATTGGATTCGTGTACCTCAGGCCGTGCTTTTGCCTCCAGCTTCCTTCGGATTCCACCTCGCGACGGACACCCTTGCTCTTGGCTAATGGTAGGCGCTTGCCAGCCCCCATTCCGGACTTTCACCGTATAGATGACGCCCATGCTGGGCGTACCCTAACAGGCCGCCTCCATCTGAATGAAGGCGGCCTGTTTTTAACACTTCGTACCAATGAAGGGCTGCGGTTATAAAATCCAAAACTCGGGTCCTCAGCTTGTCGCCGTTCTCCCCTCTTTTATACATGTCCGTTCCGTGAAAGCCGCTTCATCAATCATCAGTTCTTTCTGAGCCGCTCCGGAAGCTTCGTATAACTGGCGAACCTGTTTTTCAACCGCCCCCAGCATATATCCCAGAGATACGACAAACAGAGAGGGCGCTTTTATTTCCTTTTACGCTTGGAACGGCATCCAGCTTGGGACAGCATTGCGCAAGGCGAAGACAGAATCAGAAGCCGCTGAATGGGCAATGCTTGCCGGACTCCCGAAATGATGGCAGTCGTCCCTCCGCAAAAAAGCGCCGGCCAGAAAAACGCACTTTGCGCCTTGACGCTCCAGCTCCTTGAGCGCGGCTTCGGCGTCAATCTCAATAGTAGAATCCGTATTCTTGGACTGCTACGAGGCTCCATGAGCCCGATATTCAGGAAGCACGACCAGTAACCTTGCTCAGCCAGCTCCTTGCCCATATCGAGGAAGGAGCATATGCTATACCCTTGCTCATGCGCAAGCAATACGCCGTCGGAGCCGCTCCCCAGCACAAGCGTGTACAGGTACTTCCCGTCGCTCGTCTTCAGCGTCGCGGCATGCGTGAGCAGTTCTTCGGGAACACAGCTGTTTACCGGATACCCTTGTTCGGAAAGAACCGTTTGTACCGGCCAGGCGGATTCATATTGAACCGGAGGAAACGCCGGGGCTTTGGACATCTCCTCCGGCGTCTCTTGTGGAAGCGAATCCGTGAGCTGAACACTTGATAGGGGCGCTGTAGGCATTCCTACTTAACCGGCTCGCTCCCGAATGGGCTCGCACACCAGATAACGTAAACAACAAACGAGGCCACGAACAAAGGAATGACCAATGCTCGTAAGCGCAGCCCTCGGCTGAAGGATCTCATTCTTTTCATAGGAACTGCTCCTCCAAGTCATTTCAAAAGTCGTGGTTTGCGACAGCTTGTCCTTTCTTTACTCCCTTACCCGCGTACCGTCCATCGGGAAGTCCTTTGAACTATGCAGGATGACCTCTTTAATATAAAGCGAATTTAGTATCAAAGCTTGACCAACATGTCAACAACTTATCTCGGACATATGCACAACCAATTGCAGAATCTACAATTCCAACTCCGCCTTTAAGAACCGTGCCAATTGCCTGATCCCCCCTCTTAATGGATTTTCGCACCGTACTCTCATCCATCTTTTCCGTCCGAGCTATCGCTACCTTACTCAGACCCAACACATAATGAGCGTAGATGCGTCGAGCCCATTTGTCCGGCAATTGACAAAGTGCAGCGTACAATTCTTCGTCGGAAGCTTTTTGCATGATCAAATCTTCCGGTGAAATTGAGCTGTCCTGCGCTCCTTGTTCAATTCCGTCTTCCCGATCCAGAGAGAAGTAGGCCCGATTTCGATAACTCCTCAGGATGTATGCGTTTTCAGCTAACTCAAATTGTCTCATTTCACTCACGACTTCCTCCTCTACCTCCACCCAAATATCAGTTCGGTAATACGGATAAATTTCTCGCAAATTTACTTTTATTTTCATAGGCTTCTCCTTCCGTTTTGGTTTTTTTTGTGCAACCAGAACAGAAGGAAGGAGGGGAGCGGCAGCCTGAACTGCCCATCCGCCCGCCTTTCCCTTTTGCATAAACAAAAAAAAAGACCTTGCCCCAGAACGCCCTGTACATCAAGAGCGCAATATTCTGGCAAGATCTCCTGTTGTTTTTTTATAAAAATAAAAGCACCATTGGGTTTAGCTTCAGGGACTAAACACGAAACGAAAACCATCGTGCAATCTATTCGATGACACCGCAAATCGCATCAGCTCCTGACCTCCAGGCAGCACCGCTGGTTAGCAGGTCCCGAGTTGTCCAAGTACTGACCAAGATGAGTTTGATGTACTAGCAATATTTCGCATAAGTGTCCGCCCAACTACTGCCTCTTAGGACTAAAGCGAGGCTCTAGTGGGTAAACCAGAATCAATTGTCCTCCTATAAGAGTTGATGCTACAAAACCGCAAGATCACATGAATGACAAAAAATGTCGTTGACTTCGAATGAGAGAAAGGAGAACTAGGATAAAATCACTATTCAATAAGAAATAAGACCCAATATCTTTTAACAAATTCCATCTTTGGAGCTAGATCGACAAATGGCGAAGAATGGTAAAATATTGAACGCAGTTAGTCTTTTATGGCTATTAATCACTCGTTCAATAGACTTACTAGACGAAGAGGGGATATTGAGGATAACCTTCAATTTGTTCTGGTCGTTTTGTCCAACTCAATAAGCTATTGGTTGTACCAGTAAAGGAGGGGCGTTTGCCATGCAGTTCGAGATAAGCAACGAGGCCTTTTTTTGAGGAGATTTTCAATGCATATTCTCAACGGATTTACCATTATTGTAAAAAGCTAATGAGAGGGCGTTCTATCACTCTGGTGGAGGAATGCGTACAAAATACGTTTTTGCAGGTTCAAGCGAACCTTTCTAAATTGCGAAATCATCCTAACATTGCGGGATGGCTCTATGTCACCTCTAGGAATCAGGTGAATGCCATGTACCGTAAGCTTTATCGAGAGCAAAAGCACGAGGTAACCCTGAGCGATGAACAGACTAAACGCTTAACAGCAAACCACCAGGATGAGATATGTGAAGTCTTAATGGGAACGGCGGACATTGACAATTTGGCCCATCATGTCTTGCAGCAGTTAAATCTCAAAGAAAGCGAATTTTATGTTGATTATTTCAAACGCCACCTCTCGGTGCGCGCGCTCAGCCAAAAGTACAATGTATCGGAATCGGCGGTCACGACACGAATCTATCGCTTGCGGAAAAAGATTCGAAATGCAGCCCGCCATACGCTATTTGGCTAATGGACTCAAAAACAATCTCTTCCATATAAGATGGGAGGAACGCTGGCGTAATGCCACCGTTCCTCCCATCTTGTTATTTCTTAAACATGCTACAATTTGTTGTTTTTACGATACCGACTCTCTGAATACATGGATAGCAGGAGGGTAGACACCCCAAAAATAAAAAAAATAATCCTTCCTACAATCGGTATGTCCAAAAAAAGCGAAAAACAATTTCCCCCTCCTCTATGGCCTTTGCAAAACCATAGATAGTAAAGCCAGAGCGATAGTTAACAAAGGAGATCCAAACATATCGTATGTGCTTGTTTAGCCCATGGAGGATTATAACTTTTGTATTTCTGAGCTATAATTTTATGATTCAAATATAGTTTTAAGACTCTCCCCCCTTCTTGAGGTGTACTCTACACTTTATAGAAGAGAGGTTGTGGTGTCGTTATGGTTACCTTTGCACAATCTGTTGGAGCCAAGATACGCCTGCATCGGATGGCGCAAAATCTGACGCAGGACAAGCTGGGCGAGCTGATTGGCATGGCTGGCAGTTATCTGGCTCAAATCGAACGCGGCGAAATCAATGTCAAATTGCAAACGATTGAAAAGATAGCTTCCGGTTTACATATGTCGGTTCATGATTTATTTGGCGATCAGGCGGGCAGCTTGCAGGAGAATCGCTGGATCTGGGAAAGCGTCCTGCTGCTCTTGCAGCAGGACGAGGCCAAGCAGCGGCAAGCCCATCGTATCCTGAAAGCGCTGCTGACGGAGGATGAGAGCAGCTAAGGTACGGTATAGACGGGGGAGCGGCCTGGATTCCAGCCGCTCCCTTGCTTTTATTTATTCGCCCGGCTTCGTCGTCATCAACTTGTACAGCATCGTATCCCGCGGGAATTGATCGGAGAATGGAACCAAGGAGCTTCCAATCTTCATAAGACCGTTCCCGGCGTCCACATTGGTGATGTAGGAGAGCTGCAAATCCGAAATGTTGAGCAGCTCCGCCAGCTCCTTTCGGTCCGTGCTGGACTGATTGAGCATTACAATAAACTCGCTGTTGGCCAGCATCGTCCTTGCGGTATGGCTTTGCAGCAGATCATCCACGTTTTGCGTAATGCCCGTGCAAAAAAGCGCCATACTTTCGGACGCGCTTCCACAGTGCGTACAGAAAGTTGGCGCTGTATTCGTGCTGGAACAACAAATAAATTTCATCAATGAAGATAAAGGTGCTTTTGCCCTTTACCCGGTTCTGCGTAATCCGGTTCAGAATGTTGTCCAGCACGACCAGCATGCCAATCGGAAGCAGTTGCTTGCCCAAGTCCAGAATATCGTAGCAGATCAGCCGGTTATGCACGTTCACATTGGTGGGCTTGGCAAAGGTATTAAGACTGCCGGAGGTAAACAATTCAATGGCCAGCGCAATCTCCTGCGCCTCCGGCTCCGCCTGCTTCAGCAACTCCGCATGAAAGTCCTGCAGCGTCGGCGGCTCGCCCCGATAGTTACTCTGCAAAAAGCTGCGATAGACGCTGGCGGTGCATCGGTCGATCAGCGATTTCTCCTTGGCCCCAAGCTGAAACCCGCCCATCAACTGCTCACACAAGGACAACACAAACTCGGATTTCAAGATGATCGGATTCGCCCCATCTCCATACTGCCGATTCATATCCATCGCATTGATATGATTGGACGAGGTGGCCGAGATATGGATCGTTTCGCCGCCGAGCGCCTTCACCAAAGCCGAATACTCCCGCTCCGGGTCGATCAGGATCACGTCATCGTCGCTCGCCAGCACCTGATTGACGATTTCGCGTTTCGCCGTAAAGCTTTTGCCGGCACCGGGAACTCCCAGAATAAAGCTGTTGCCGTTCAGAAGCTGCTTGCGGTTGGCGAAGATCACATTTTTGCTGATGACATTCTGCCCTTGATAAATTCCTCCCGGATGCATGACCTCCTGTGCGCGGAACGGGATAAAGACCGCCGTGCTTTCGGTCGTCAGCGTGCGAAGGGCGTGTACCTTGCGTACCCCATAGGGAAGCACCGTATTCAGACCATCCATTTGTTGAAACGTGAGCGGCGCAAGCTGGCACAGATGCTTGCGGGCCGTGGTAAGCAGCGCTTCGGTGTCATGGTCAAGCTGCTCCTTGCTGTCCGCTACATGCACCATCGTAAGCAGCCCGAACATCATCCGCTGATCGCGTGTGGTCAAATCGTCCAGAAATTCCTTGCTTTCCTTCCGCTGCTGCTCCATATTGTAGGGCACAACCGCCGAGAAGTTGTTGTTTTTATTTTGCCGTCGCTGCCAGTTCGTAATGTTTGTCTCCACGCCGAGCAGCCGGTTTTCCACCTCGCGCACCGCTTCGTCCGTCGGGATTGGAATGACATCGAGAGACAGCAGCAAATTCCGGTTCAGGTCGCAAAGCTCGGCTACCATGCTGTCCTTGATGTAGCTGGCGTACTCCCGTAAAAAAATAACCCGGCCATAATGGTCGCCCATCCGAAAATGATCCCGCGTAAACTCCAGCGTATCCGGACAGATATAGTCCTTGAAGTCGTGTCCCTTTCGCATCGTCTCCGACAAATCGAAATGGAAACCGGCTTCCTCGCCAACGCGGTAAAAATCATGGAGCCTGCGCAAACGATCCGTCGCATTCAGCTCCAGGCACTTCGAGCCCAGCCGCGAAAAATGCCCCGCCAAATCAGCGCCGATACGGGCAAAGTACTGGCGCGCCTCCTCAATGCTCTTTTTCGCGACAGACACGGTGATGTATTTTTCCTGATACGTATCGTTGGAGCCTGTCGCTTTATCCAGCAGCATGCGATTGTACTCTTCCCGGTCAGGGGTCCAGCCCATCGTCCCTCAACGGAATGAGAATCGAGTCGGCCAAATCCGCCCGATTCAAGCGACGATTATTGATTGTGATTTTCGTGGTCGCTCCACTGTCCAACGAATTGAGCAGCTCGCCGTACGCAAGGAACATCGCTTCCTTGTCTTCACGGGAAGCGACGGCATAATTAATGTCTTCAAAGCGAAACGACTTGGAAAATTTCGTGCCAACCAAAAAAAATCCCGTCCGGCCAGATGGCCCGGATCGGGATCGTTTGTTGAACGCCTTTGGGAACGAGAAACCGTTCCTTGTCCTGACTGATGATGCGCTTTAGCGTTTTGATCATCGCGTCTCCTCCAAGCCGCGCTGCCGCAGCTTCCCTCGCAGCGCTTCATAGTAGCTGTTCTTGGGATGAAAGACAAGCCGCCTCGGCATCAGGAACTCCGACTTGATATACGCCCAAAGCCATTGCTCGGCGGTCATCCCGTGGTGCTGAATGAAGCCCAGCGCGGCGCAAGGGGCGGCTCCCAGAACGCACAGCCAGCTTACCGTTTCGACGCCAAGATGGCTGCGCAGTCCAAAGTACAGACCAATCGCCGCTCCTACCGCGAGGACAGAAAAAAAGAACTGCCGCAAGGATAGTCCGAAGAACAAGCTTTCCGTATAGGCCCGGATTTCCCGGTTAATTTTCACTTCCATGGTCATCCCTCCCGGAGAAGGGGCTGTGGCTGGCCGAAATCATACACCCGGCGGTTCCTTCCCGTCCCGCCAAAGCGACGGATAGAGCAGCGCCACGGCAAGCTGGATGCCCTCCTGCATGCCGCTCAAATAAATCTTCTCATTGATGAGGGCTTGCTTTAAGCCGTGCCGATCCTCCCACTCCGAAAATTCGGCCATCCGCTCGGTGTCGATTCCGGCAAACAGCGCCCGGAAAGCCCGCTCCTCCTCCATCTTGATTTGCTTCAAATCGGAATGATGCTCCGCCTGCGCGGCCGCCTTATCCACTCTCTGTTGAATTACTTTCCGAAACCATGGCGGAAATTCCATATGCGCTCCCCCCTCACGACCAGGCCTATCGTTCCAGCCTTTTCCGTTGCTGCTTCAGTCGTTGACAACGAACCACCAGTTCATCGACCTTCTGACTGAGCGCCTGCATCTCCCGATGATCGGCCAGCGGAATGGCTTGCTGCGCCAGTTGCCGCCCCAGCTCGTTCAACCTCTTTCGTTGCGATTCCAGTTCTTCTTCCAGCTCTCGTTCCAGCTTGTTCATGGATTTGACCTCCTCTCGGAGAGCCGACACGAATCAGCAACAAATATACATAAATGGTACTTGCGATCTTTCTATATGTCAAACCTGCAAATCAAATATCGAAATGAAGAAGCTACGTATAGTCAAGCAGAAGGGGGGAGCGCACAAATTGCAAATGAAAAACCTACAAGCCCATCATTTCCCGAACCACGCGATCTGCCATTTTAACGGTTCCCACCAGTACGAGCATATTAAAGATCAGCTCGCCAATGTAGGTCCAAATCATCGTCACGGCTCCGGTGCCCTCCGCAACCGCGGGCGGCGCTTCGGCGAAGGCTGCGTAAATGATGCAAGCGAGGATGATAATGGCTCCTTCCATGCAGGCGGCTGCATACCCTTTCAGGAAGGAGGTGCCAATCCGTTGGCTTGGCTCTCCGGCGAAGGACGACAAGGGAACAGGCGCGATGGCCGTATACAGATAGATTCGGAAGAAACGCCCATAGACTGAAAGAATCATAATGAAGGACAGAACGGTAATGAACAGACTGCCGAGCAGCGTCACAATCCAGAGCGGGATGCTCTCCCAAAACCCGACATCCTCAATCGCCTGGGCTATCGTCCCCGGCAAGGAAATCGACTCCATCGCTCCGAAGCCCGAGTGCCCCATAATCGTAGAAATAATGCCTTGCGTGATCTTGAACAACCCTATCATCAATTCCAAGCCGTAGGTCACAATCGCTTTGGCGAGGATGAAGCGGATAAACAGCTTAACCGCCAGCTCCGGTCGTTTCAGCTCGGCAAAATTCCCCCGCCGTTTTCATCACGCCGACCACGAAAAACAGCACCAGAAGGGCCAGACCCGTTGCCTGCAGGGCGCCGTGAATATCTGTGACAACACGCCAGATGGTGCCGCCCTTAAACGCTTCGGGCGACTGCGTGACAAGCTGCCAAATCTCATTCATCTTCTCGTTCCAGGTGTTCAGCGCATTTTCCAGATTGTCCTCGATCCAACTGTTCTTCGACATGGCTTCACCCTTTGAAACGGAGGGGAGATGCACTCCCCTCCGGTAATCAGCCTCAACCGGCAATCAAGGCCAGGATTTCCTTCGTAAACGTAATAATGACGCCGCCAGCCAAGGTTAAAAATCCATTAGCCCGTTGGGACGGATCGTGGGACTTGAGCGACAGGCCGATTTGGACGATGCCGAAGCCCAAAATAATCATGCCGACCGCCCGGATCAGTCCAAAAATGAAATTAGAGAAGTTGTTGACCGTCTCCATCGGATCTCCCTCGGCATAGGCCGTCGAAGCCCCTGCCACACCCAGCATGAGCAGCATGCCGAAGGTCAGCAACCATTGCGTTTTACGCTTCAATGCCCATCATCTCCTTGTAGGAATTGCTCCTCCAGCTCACGTTCGGACAACAATTCATAGTCGCCTTCCTCGTGCAGCACCACGGACCGCCAATCCAACTCGTGCTCCGTGCCGCCGTGACGGTAAGCCTCACCGGCGCCATCCGTCGTCAGCGCCACATGAGGATGGCCCAGCACATCGTACTTCCCGTCCAGCACCGGCCGCTCGCCGCGAATAAACAAAATGGCATAACGATTGTCCAGCAGCCGCACCTCGTCCGGCATCAGCAGCTCCCGGCCCGTCTGCTGGTAATTGATCGAATAACTGCCGCTGCGGCCTTTGCTGAGTCCGTACGTATTCGTATCGAGCGTCTCCTTGCCGAGCAGCTCCGACACATATTTGTGGGTGGATTGCTCATTGCCGCCCAGATACAGGAACAGGTCGCAGTTGCCAACAATCGATTCCCACTCATCCTTGTACAGCGCCTTGAGCTGGGCCAAATTTTGCAGGATGATCGACACGGATATTTCGCGACTTCGCATCGTCGAGAGCAGCTTGTCAAACTCGGTAGGCAGCGCAACGTTCGCAAACTCATCCATCACAAAATGTACATGAACGGGCAAGCGCCCCCCCATGCCGGTAATCCGCTTCGTACATCAGACACTGAAACAACTGCGTGTAAAGCATGCCGACAATAAAATTAAAGCTGCTGTCGTTGTCGGGAATGACGGCAAACAGCGCCGTCTTTTTCGTGCCCATGACGGACAAATCCAGCTCATCCACCACGCTCATGCCGGCGATGGTCGGCAGATTAAACTTTTCCAGCCGCACGCCCAGACCAATCAGAATCGACTTTGCTGTTTTGCCCGCCGCGAGCTTGAAAATGTTGTACTGCTTGACGGCCAGGTGCTCTTGGTCGCGCATAGCCAGCCGTTCGAACAGCTCATCCAGCGGACTTTGATACGTTTCGTCCTCTTCGCGCACCTCAGCAGCCGCAATCATCTCCATGACCATCGGGAAATTCTGCTCCTCCGGCGGCGCTTCGTAGAGCAGATACAGCACAAGCGCCTCCAGCAGCGCCGTTTCGGAGCGCTCCCAAAACGGATCGTTCGTGTTGCTGCCCTTCGGCGTCGTATTGCGAATGAGATTGGTAACCAGCCTGAGCACGTCTTTATCGTCCTTCAAATAGGCAAACGCATTGTAGCCGTGCGAAAGCTGCGGATTGATGAGATCCAGCACCTTGATGGCGTACCCTTCCGAGCGAAGCAAGCTGCCGGTATCCCGCAATATCTCGCCCTTCGGATCGAGAACGACCAGTGAGGTATGGCCTTGCATGACATTCGGCTTGGCATAAAAGCGCGTTTTCCCGGCCCCCGAGCCGCCGACCACCAGCACGTTCACATTTCGGCGGTGCTTGCGGCCGTCCAGGCCAATCCGAACGTGCTGCGTCAGGATTTTGTTTTGCTCCGGCTGCTTGCTGCGATATTTGGCATTGATTTGCCTCGCTTTGCCCCAGCGGGCGCTGCCATGCTCCTCGCGCCTGCGATAGTTGCGCAGCGAGGACACATACACGCCGATGCTCATGGCATAGGCCAACGTAAAGAGCAGCAGGCTGCGCGGCGTATCCGAAACCCAGCGAATGCGGAAGGGATGCTCCACCGCCGCGCTGAGCTGCAAGAGTAGGGCCGGCAAGCCGTCCGATAGCGCAGGGGCGGCTTGCAGCGCCAGCCAGATCACCGGCAATAAAAAAACCGCCACGAGTACAAGCTGACTCGTCACGGTTTTAGCGGGCTGCATGCTGGCTCCTGCGCTTTATCTTTTGATGGGGGGCATCAATGGTCTTCAGCAGCAGCTCGTCCACGGCATCGGTCGGCCGCCGTTCCCCGATCAAGCCGTTGCGCAGATTGTTCAGTGCGTTGATGACAATACCGTGCTCATAGTGATTCAAACAAAGTATGCGCTCGTCCTCTCTCATCGTCCTTCCTCCCGCATCTTGGTAAAGGTCGTCTGCCTGACGAGTCACGTCAACGAGCCGTATCGTTTCGACTCGGCTGCTGATACCGCATTTGACCCAGCACGTGGAACATCCGGCTGTTCATCGTGTGTGCGGTGTCCCGAATAACCGCCAACTCCGTGCGAATCTGTTGAGGCTCCAATCCTTTGAGTCTTTCGACGGCTCGGTTAAAACGGAAGCCGCTGGTCTCCACGCCAAACTGCTTGCTCAGTATATAGGCCACGCTATGGGCCTGAACGTGACGCTCCGAGCGGCTGTAATCCGTCTTGCCCGTATCCATTTCCGCATGCGCCAATTCCTGCGCAAGCGCGCGGAAAATCTCACCGGCCGACAGCCCGCGGCGAATGATAATTTGGCGAACATCCGGCTGATAGAGCGCATGCATATCCGCAGGCAAAGCGTCGCCCATCTGAATCGGAACGGGAGACCGATGCATGAGCGCCTTGATCCGGGTGCGTTCGTCCGGCTGCGCCGGCCGCTCCGGTTTCTCGCCGATCACCTGGGCAACGTCAAACATCTTTTTCGGGTTATAGCTTACTGCTGTGCTGCCGTCCTCCCGCTTGTACTCCTCACCCGGCTCCAAAATATAAAAGCCGGTTTCTTTGCGGCGAATGTGGAAGCCCATCGCCTTCCAGCCCTCAAAATCGGCAATCCGCGTAGCTTCCGGCCGCTGTGCCAAAATGAGCAGCGCATTGGAAACACTGTACCGGCCAAAGCGGCTTTGCACATCCAAATAGTGTTGAAGCTGTTCGCCGGTTTGCGAAACGGTCTCGGTTGTCGCATCAATCGTGTCGTAGGTCCATTGGCGAAGCTCCTGCTTTTTCTGCACCCAAGCCTCTTTGTCGAAGGGTTGGTTTTGCGGAGTGTCCGTCTCCGAATGCGGTTCCTGTCGGAATAAATCGTCCCACTCGCTCATTTGGTTTTCCCTCGCTTTCGACTGCTGCGCTTCGGCGGCTCGGCCTGAGCGGTAACGGCCCCGCTTGCCCGGCCCCGATCCTTTCGTTTCGGCAAGTCCGGCTCCCGTTCTTGCTGCCGTTGCTGCCGCAGCTTTTCCGCCGCGCGGTTCTCCTCCCGAATTTCGCGCAGCAACTGCCGCACGGATACCTTCGGCTGCGGTTGTTCAGGGATCTTTTCGGATGCCCCGCTGCGCGCGGAGGTAGGCGCGGACGGAGAGAGGGGTTCCGCTTGGTTCCGGTTCTCGGGTTGGCGGGGCGGCTGGGGCCGCTCCGGTTCCACTGCTTCGGCCAGCGGTTCCTCCTCGTGTACCGGCTGTTCGTCTTCCAGCACTTCGTTTTTCGGCTCCGCCTCCTCCAGCCGTTCGGGCTTTCCCAGCAGCTCGTCCAAAAAAATCCTCGCTGATCGGCGTTTCGGGAGCCGCTGTCTCCTCCGCTTCCGGCTCAAGATGCTCTGCCGTTTCCCTCGTTCGTTCCACGTCCATACTGTCCGGTTGCTTCTCCTGACGGGCTTGTTCAATTTCATGCTTGATGCTGGCGGTATCCACCGTAGCCAACCGGAAGCGCTCCACGATGCGGTTGATCTTGGAGGCATCCTCGGCGCGAACCATCACATCGCACAGACCGTCCACGTTCTTTTTGTCCCGCAAGGCGCAATACAAGACGCCATAGCGCTTCGCTTCCTTGCAAAAGGTAGGCAAATCCTCATTCCGAACGGCAAATACCTTCAATTCCTTCCCGCTGCGGAGCAAATTCTCCAGCCGCGTTCGGCCGCGCGTCTGCTTTTGCCCCTGCAGCACTGCGTACAAATAGACCGCCAGATGCTTTGCGCCTTCGCCGGATATTTTTGCCATCACTTCAATGCCGCGCAGGCTCATGCTGACGACCTGATCGGCCGCCTCGTTTCCGCTCATGGGCTTCTACCTCCTTGCCAAATGTTTCTTCACGATGCTGCAGCTTGTCCTTGATCGTCTCAGAGCGCGCCAAAATGCCCGCGCAAAGCCTCACCTCCTTTCGAAGCTGCGCCAGTTGACGGGAATGAACGGCAATTTGTTCTCGGTAAGCTTCGATCTGCTCCGGTTGTCGGCAACGGCGAAGTTTATTGTAGATGACTTTGCGGTCGCTGGAGATGCGCTGCACATCGATTTCCAACTTCTGCTGATAGACCAGCAATTGCTCCCGGCTGGCAATATGCTGTCGGCAAAGCAGCCTAGTTTGTTCGATGATTCGTGACAAGTGATGCAGATCTTCCCGCTAGAGTAAAGGACTGGGCGGAGCCCAGCCCCTCCTCATCAAACCGTACGTGAGGTTTTCCCTCATACGGCTTTCCGATGTTCGTCATTCATGCGCATGCGATTTACAACAGCGTCTTAAGTCCATACATTTGGCTGAACCGCTTTACTTCATACCCGGAACTGCGCCAGCGTTTGCGTTGGCGCTTCTTTGCATACCACTTTGTCAGCCGCATGCGGATGTACCAGTCTAACTTGGTCATCCATTTGGAGCTGTATGGCGTGGCATAGTAGTTCTTCCAGCCTTGTATTCTCAGGTTGAGCCACTCCACGTGCTCTTGGAACGAGAGGTGCCGCATTCTTGGCGGTGCAAGCCGTTCCTTCACCACTTCCCGAATATGGTTCTCTGCTTTTGGGCACAGCCATTGCTGGGTCGTGTAGTATACACGGTTCTGGCTCGTTTCGGCCTTCGTCTTCCGGTGGTGCATGCCGAGGAAGTCGAATCCTTCCTCCCCTGTCCATAGCCCCACGATTCGCGTCTTCTCCGGGTGCATCGTCAGTTCCAGCCGCTCCATGATCGCTTGAATAAGCTTATAGGCATGAAGCGCGTCTTTCCTTGTCTTGCACACCACGACGAGATCATCTGCATACCGCGTCAGTTCTCCAACTTCATAACCATGCTTCTCCCACAATCGGTCGACGTAGTTCAGGTAGATGTTCGCCAGCAGCGGAGAAATGACCCCGCCTTGGGGGGTTCCCAGGTCAGAACGTCTCACGGTTCCTTCCTCCATCACGCCTGCTCCGAGCCACCCGCGGATCAGCTTGAGAATCCTTCTGTCGCTGACGCGCATTGCCACCAGCTTCATCAGTTTCTCTTGGTTGATGTTGTCGAAGTAGCCTTGGATGTCGACGTCGACCACCCAATTCCCTTTGCGGTTGCAGGCTTTGCGAATTCGCTCCAGCGCTTGCTTCGCGCTGCGCTTCGGCCGGAATCCAAATGAGCTTTCCTGAAAATCGGCTTCGAAGATCGGCTCCAGTATGAGTTTGGTTGCCATCTGCACGACGCGGTCTCTTACCGTCGGGATGCCGAGCGGACGCTTACGCCCATCTTTCTTCGGAATGTAATGACGGCGCACGGGTTGGGGATGGTAGGTCTTCTTTAGGAGACGTTCTTGGCATTCCGCTAGTAATCGGTCTTCGCCCATCTTCGCGATATCCGCAAGCGTCTCTCCGTCGATGCCTGCCGCTCCTTTATTGGCCCGTACTCTACGCCACGCCTCCTGTAACACATCCATTCGGTGGACCTTGTCATACAGTGCATGGAACTTTCTGCTCTTGCTCATCTTGGCGGCATGACCTAGCTTCTCTTGGAGTTGTTGAACTTTTTCCTTCGGTGTCGTTAGCCATATGGCATTCACTCACTCGTACCTCCCTCAAGAAGCTTGAACAAAGCAGGGCGCCTTCCCTCCCGCAGGTTGTGTTGTCCTGCGTTCATCGGTACTTTTCGCCCCTCGGACTCCCTTCCTGCAGATGGCTCACTTCACCTTCTGGCTTATAGAGCACCTCGCTACGGACCGTCTCGTTCCGTGCAGGGGGAGGGCCTCCCCAGTTCACTGCATCTTCTTGCATGCCATGCCGATCCCTCTACGCCGGAGGATTCATCGCTGTTGCTCCAAGTTCCAAACAGCTTCCATGGCCTTCGTCTATTTAAGCGAGACTCGGCTTCCCCTTTTCCCTCTTGCGAGGCCTTTTTGACGACGCGGCAGGATTCACTTGATGTTACGGCCTGGCATGTTGCTCGCCCTGTCTCCGACAGGTACTTTTGTCGATACGCTTTTACGCACAGATTTCGCCATACGCAAGTATCCTAGCTACGCGGGGGCTTGGCCCCTCCCCGCGACCGGACTTTCACCGGCTAGAAGATGCGTGCCTCTGGGCACGCCAATAAAAAAAACGTTCGTCTTGGGGACGAACGGTGGCGGGGCAAAATGCCCAAAACATACAGATAACGAACATACAACGCTTGAAGACCGGATAATTTGCGCCGCTTCGCCGGGTGTTTGCCCGGAAGCAGTACGGCACGCTTTCGCCGCGGAAGCGGCAGGCGCTTCGATAAGGCGCTGTCCAAAATACGTTGCTTGATCGCTTCCTCGGTGTAGGACGCACCTAAACTGCGCAAACGGACAAATCTCGTTTTGCCCGGCGGACGAACGGCCAAATGCTTGACATGAGCCTTGATGTCGTAGCCCTTCGCTTGTAAGGCCGCATAAAATTGGCTCATCGTCCTTGCCCCGACCACGGCAGCATCTACATCCTCGCGAACGGTGCCGCGCCAGGTCGGCTTGTTTTCCTGATCGGCCCGCCATTCCCCATACTGCTTGCTTTTCCCGCGCTCCGGCTGCTCAATGACGGATAAGGCATACTCCCGGCATAGTTGATCGGAGGTTTGCCGCATCCGCGCATAGGATGCCTTATTGTCGTAGTAGCGTTTGCCGTCCATGAAGGAGACGGAATTGAGCACGAAATGATTATGCAAATGATCCTTATCCAAATGGGTGGCGACGACCACTTCAAACCGATCTCCCCAAAGCGCCTGCGCCAGCCTCACGCCAATGTCATGTGCCTGCTCCGGTGTTGTTTCCCCCGGCGCAAAGGATTGATAGCCATGAAAAGCGACAATGCCGCCTGTTTTCTGGAATTGCCGCTTGGTGCTCTGCATTTGCTCATGCGCGGTAATGGGGTCGCAGTTGATGCCTCGCACATAAAGCTGTCGCTCCGTTTTCGCATGCGAGCCGGTGTACGCAAGCGTCTGTCGCAAACCATCCGCTTCCATACGCCTCTGATCCGTTTTTTCCGGATTGACAGCGTAGTTCAACACGCGCTTTAGACGGTCGCTCACATCCCATATCGCGGTTGTCGCCATCACTTGTTCTCCATGCTCACGGAGGCGTTTGTTGCGGCTCCGGCGCAGTTACCGCTTCTTGTATCTGTTGAATGGCCTGCCGCAAATCCTCCGCTTCACGCTGGAAGGCGTTGCGGTCCGGATGACCGGTCGTATGAGCTTTTGCCGCAAGCTGGTTCATGTTATTGCCGATGGCATGCAGTTCACGCAACATGGTGTAGTAATCCATGGGCGGCAATGATTTGGGAATATATCCGTTAATCAGAGAGCGGAGGTAGGCTTCTTGAGAAAGGCCCGTTTGTTTCACTTGCTGAACCAAACGCTTTTGTTCTTGCTCATTCAAACGAACCATAATCTTAATTCTTCTCGCTCGCAATTGAAGCACTCCTTTTCTGAAAAATACTGCTGCTCAAAAATCGACTCGTCGCGAATAGCGTTTGTTCTAAAGCCAACTGCTGCGCAAACGCAGGGGTCTTAGGGGCATTGCCCCTAACAAGCGAATTTGGCGGCCAGCCAAATTCAGTGCTTGCTGCAATTTCGGACAGCGTCCGAAATTGCCATCTGGGCACCCGCCGGGAAAAAGAGGAGGGATGCGGGCACACAAAAAAGACGCCGTGCGAACAGCGTCTTCGTGGAAGCATGATTCAATTCAAACCGACCACAACCATCTCAAAGTACCTTCAGATTGAACTGGTTACGCAGTTCACTCATGACCTGATGATGGTCATATCGCATCTTGTCGCTCAGCGCTTGCTCCTCTGCCTCCAAAAGTGCTTGGACAATCTTTCCCTCATCCAGACACGGCTCACCCTGCTCGTAGCTCTCCGTCGGTTTCATCCGCAAACCTCCGATCTCCTGAAAGTGGTTACCTTCTCATTATGGCTTGCAAGGAAATCACAGGCCACTGTACGGACGCCCTAACGAGAGGCAGCCTCGCGTTGCTTTCTATACACCATCAAGTCGTCGTTCACATCTTTCCTCGCAGGCGGCGCATTCACCGTCGAGTATGTCTGACCAAGTTGTTGCTGAATCATCGCCGCCGCTAATCTCCCCGGCTCATCATTGTCCAAATGAAGCGCCAGCCGCTGGATTTGTGGATAGCAATTCAAATAGGATAGGAGAGCAACTGGAATCGCAGACTCGTCCTTATCCGCTGCGGGGCCGTGTATCCCGGCAAGCGACAAGAGATGAACTTGCCTCCAATCCTTTCCCTGGAGCTGCGCCAACGTACAGTACGACAGCAGGTCAATGGCGCTTTCAAACAAATGCAGCTCGGTATTGTCGCCGTTTGCCGGAAGCGAAAAGGCATACCGCTTATCGCTGCCCCGCACCTCCCCCCATATAGCGAGTGCTCGTCGTTCCGCGAATGGCGGCGTAGCGGGGAGTGTGCTGTTCATCGAAACCGACAAATACCGCATTGTGATAATTTCGGCTCTCATACAAGCAACCTGACAGTATGCAAGCCTCAACAATGTCATGGGCGATCCCGCGCTTTCGTAAATAGGCCATGACCCGCTTGGCATCCTCATAAGGCTCGGGAAGCTTGAATTGAGCGGAGGGGTTCGCCTGTAAATCGGATTGCAGTTCGGGGGGAAGACGCCGCAGCCTGCTCGTCAATATGCAGCACAGCTTCGGGGAACGTCATGCCTCGCACCTTGATAAAATAATCCAAGGCCGAGCGTCCGCCAAATCTGCGGGACCACCAGAACCATTTTCCGTTGGATATTTTCAAGCTGCCGTGAGTGCGCGTCGTGTAAGCATTCCGCGAACAGCGCACCAATTCGTAGGGCTCGAAATATTGAAGGTACGTCAGCAAATCCCATTGCTTTGCACGTTCAATCTGCTCTTTGCTCACATAGGCCATCGACTCGCTCCTTCCGTCAACATCTTTATTCCACAACAATAAAGCCTGCTGCGGACGGCAACAGACTTGTCGGTTTCGGACTTATTCATTTCGACGGCTATAAGGCCCCCCATTTTTTTCAGTACGCATAACAGTCCGCGTGTCCCTGCCAATAGAACGCCATTCGCTCCATTCGCTCGGTTTCATCCAGCGTCTTGCGAACCTCCAGCCATGCCTGATAGTCCTCATCGCTTGGAAAAATACCGGCATCACCGTCCATCATGCCTTTGATAAACGGATGCTCCATCTGAATGTCCACTCGGCGCTGCACCCATATCTTGTAGGCCGCTTCGCTTCGCAATCGCCGAACGACTTCATTGTCCAACTCGTCGTATTCTTGCTCCAATCGTTTCCAGACCCCTTGCTCCATGCGCGCTCCTCCCTCCCTAACACAAACATACCCGATCGGGACGGAGCGCGCGAACCTGCAATCAAGCGAGCGTTCGTCAAGAAATCTCAGCGTTCAGGTTCATACGTTCTTCTGCGCTCCGGCTGCTCCGGCTCATCCTCCGCCATGCCGGAATCAATCGTCTCGTTTTCCCGCTTATCCATATTCAGCAGCGCGTTCAGCTCGGCAAGCCGTGCCGACTTGGCTTGCAGCTCCTCCTCCTGCTTGAAGGGTGTTGCAATTTCCGCCTTCGCCGTTTCTATCTGCTTCCGAAGCGTGACAAGCTGGTCCTGGCTGTAGGCAAGCTTCTCCGGCAGCGCAACAAGCGCATTGTTCAGTCTCGTCAGGTTTCCCGCTGCATCGGCTCCCAAAGATACTGTATGACCCAAGGCGCCGCGCAGCGTCGCCTTGTATTCCTTGTTGAAGCTGTCGAACGAAAGCCACAGCGAAAAGCCCTGGTAATGGCCGATCTCCTGCGGATCGGGAGAGGTCATTCCCTTGCAGGCATCGAGCAGCGCCGACCCAGCCGATGCGCGTTCCTTGTACATAAATTCCTTGACCCTCATCCCGGCAAAGGCAGCTTCCTCACCGCTTTCCTTCGCGCCGCCCTGACGGCCATACAAGGCCACATCCTGCTCGTACCCGGCTATCCGTTCCTCCGTGGACTTGATCTGCTGCGGCAGCAGCTTGAGCAGCCTGTCCTCCAACGCATACCGCTGGCTCAGATGGTTGGCCTTGAGCAGCTTGAGCTTGGAAACCTGAATGTCCAAATCCATCTTTTCTTTGATATACGGATTGCCAGTCGCCAGCGCCTTCACCTCGGCATAGGAAAGCGCCGCTTCGTCAATGTCTTCAGCGGAACGAACCGGCGACTTGCTCGTCATAATCTGCGAGATAAAGCGCTGCTTGTTTTCGAGCGTTTGATACAGGTACGCATCGAACGTATTCTCTGTGACATACCGGTAAATGTGAGCTTCGCTGTTCTGGTTGCCCTGGCGGATCACACGACCTAACCGTTGCTCCAAATCGCGCGGTCGCCAGGGACAGTCAAGGTCATGAATGGCAACCAGCTTCGTTTGCACATTCGTACCGGCCCCCATTTTGAACGTCGATCCCAGCAGGATGCGAACCTGTCCGGTTCGCACCTTGCCAAACAGCTCCTTTTTCTGCGCGTCCGAATTGGCGTCGTGAATGTAGACGATCTCCGCCTCCGGAACGCCCTTCTCCATCAATTTGCGTTTGATCTCATCATAGACGTTGAAGGTGCCATCCGCCTTGGGCGTAGACAAATCACAGAAAACCAGTTGCGTGAGCCGCTGCTCCTTACCTTCCTGCCAATGCCGATAAATGTTATCCGCGCAGGCACTGATCTTGCTGCCCTCGTCGTCCGGCAACAGCGGATTGGTCAGCCGTTGATCAAGCGCCAGCTTGCGCCCGTCGTTGGTAATGAGCAGCATGTTGTCCTCGTGCGGTTCGACCGCTTTAGCCCGAACCTGCTCCGCGCGGCGGGCGAGATCGGCGACCATCTCCCGCTGAAACTCGCTTGGCGGCACCGCGACGTTATGGAAATGCGCCTTCGGCACCGGAAGCTGGAGCATGTCGGCCGTTTGGATGTCGGCCACTTCCTTGAACATATTCATCAGCTCCGGCAGGTTGTAAAAGCGCGCAAAGCGTGTTTTCGCCTGATATCCCGTCCCTGCCGGAGCCAGTTCAATGGCCGTGACGGTTTCGCCAAAGGTCGATGCCCACGCGTCAAAATGCTGCAAGCCCTGCTTCTGCAAGCTCGCGTACTGCAAATAACGTTGCATCGTATACATTTCCGTGATCGAGTTCGAGATCGGCGTCCCGGTGGCAAAGATGATGCCGCGTCCTTCGGTAAACTCGTCCAGATACCGGCACTTCATGAACATGTCCGAAGACTTCTGCGCTTCGGTTTGCGACAGCCCGGCCACGTTGCGCATTTTGGTGTACAGGAACAGGTTCTTATACGAATCCGCCTCATCCACAAACAGCCGGTCTACGCCCAGTTCCTCGAATGTCACCACATCGTCCTTGCGGCTTGTGTCGGTCAGCTTTTCCAGCTTGATCTGCAGCGTCTTCTTCGTCTTCTCCAGTTGCTTGATCGCGTAGCGCTCTCCCTTGGCTTCCTTTAACTCGCGAATGCCGCCGGTGATTTCGTAAATCTGTTCTGCGAGCTGCTGCCGCTGGCGCTCCATTGAAATCGGAATCTTCTCGAACTGCGAATGCCCGATAATGATCGCATCATAGTCACCAGTGGCAATGCGAGCGCAAAACGTTTTGCGATTTTTTGTCTCAAAGTCCTTTTTCGTCGTTACCAGCACATTCGCCGACGGATAAAGCTGCAAAAACTCGGCGGCCCACTGCTCAATCAAGTGGTTCGGGACGACAAACATGCTTTTGTTGCACAAGCCCAAATGCTTGCTCTCCATCGCCGCAGCGGTCATCGCAAACGTTTTGCCCGCACCGACGCAATGGGCAAAGAGCGCGTTGCCGCCATAGAGCGTGCGGGCGACCGCGTTCACCTGATGCTGCCGGAGCCGGATTTCCGGGTTCATCCCGGTAAAGCGGATATGGCTCCCGTCGTATTCGCGCGGCAGAATGGCGTTGAACCGGTCATTGTACAGGCGTGTCAATCGTTCGCGGCGCTGCGGATCTCGCCAAATCCATTCGCCGAACGCTTCCTTCATCAGCTCCTGCTTTTGCTGGGCAATGGCCGTGTCCTTCCGGTTCAGCACCCGCTTCTCCACGCCGCTTTCGGTCACGGTATCGAAAATGCGCACATCCCGCAGATTGAGTGTATCCTCAAGAATTTTGTAGCCATTAATCCGTTCGGTGCCGTAGGTGACGTTGGCCTTGATGTTGTTGCTCCGGTCGTCACTCTTGCCGCGCACGTTCCATGCCGCCGTATAGTCGGAATATAGCACTTGAATGGAAGGGCGGAACATCGGCGGCGTATCCAGCAGTTCGAACATGAAATCGCGAATCACGTCGGGAGGCAGCCAAGTCGCCCCCAGCCGGACATCGATCTCGGAAGCCGTCA
The DNA here is from genome assembly GCF_029525575.1 of Cohnella rhizosphaerae. GTDB lineage: Bacteria > Bacillota > Bacilli > Paenibacillales > Paenibacillaceae > Cohnella > Cohnella rhizosphaerae. The sequence goes on along the minus strand of NZ_JAPDIA010000003.1, from coordinate 1,851,610 downwards.
AATCCGGGGGCTGCACCGCCTCCAGCGCCTTGACATTTTCGGCATACCGCTCGGTATCGTAGGCTGCGAGCTGCTTGACGATACGCAGCTTGTCGCGTACAGGACCGGACAAATACGCGTCGGCCGTTTCGTACAGCGGCTCGCCGTTTTCATCCATTTGCTCAGGATTGGGGAAAATGACGCCGCGTAGGTCCTGCACCAGCTTTTCCTCGGGAATGCCGGTCAGTTCGCTCATATAGGGCAAATCGACGCGTGCTTTGACACCGATGGACACCGCCAGCGCTTCGGAGGCGGTATCCACGCGCTCGACCTGCGTCCGTTGTCGAATAGTGCGCTTCGTAAACATGTCCGCCTTCCGCAGCATGCGCCCTTCATCATCAAGAATTTCCAGCGAACATAGCAGAAAATAAGAGCTATCGTCCGAAAAGGCGAGACTGTTGGCGCGGCTGTTTATCAGCCCGTACTGCGCTGCGAAGCGATCATACTGCACGTTCAATTTGCGCTGCTGCTCGCGGATCGCTTCCTCGCTGCCGTCCTCGGTCTGGTATTCGATCAGCTCGCGCACGGTGTCCCGAAGCTGAAGCATGCCCTTGATGCGTCCCGCCGCCGTCGCCGACGTTTCCACCGGGTGCATGCGGCTGTTCTCGCGAAAATAGATGCGACCTTCAACCAAAGCAAAGCTGAAATTGCGCACGTTCGGATCGGCCGGCAACGAGGCGACTTCTTCCTCCGGCTGTTCCTCGCGTTCCGCTTCCACCCATTCGGCGTGGATGTTGGATAGCGCTTCGCGCAGCAACTCGTCAAGCGGCGCGTCCGGGTACGGGCGGCAGGTGGTTTCCTCGCGATTGCCGTACATCCGATCATCAAATGCCATTGTGCCCAGCACCATATCCGGTTGGGCGGCAAAGTAGGCGTTGATCGGCACGCCGTCCATCGTCTCGGCCAGCGCCAGCCACGGCTCGCTTTGCTCGCTGACGGTCACCATGCGGTCCCGCTTTTGCAAAAAGAGAATGTCAGCGGTCACTTCCGTTCCGGCATTGGCCAAAAACGCATTGCTTGGCAGACGAACCGCGCCGAGAAGTGCCGCCCGTTCCGCGATGTACCGGCGCACGGCCGGATTTTGCTTGTCCATCGTGCCCTTGGAGGTAATGAAGGCGATAATGCCGCCGGGCCGCACCTTGTCGAGCGTTTTGGCGAAAAAGTAATCGTGAATCAGAAGCTTGTGCTTGTCATATTTTTTGTCCGCCACGCCATAGCCGCCGAACGGCACATTGCCGATGGCAAGGTCAAAGAAGCTGTCCGGCAGACTCGTCCGCTCGTATCCGCTGATCGCAATGGACGCCTGTGGGTAAAGCTGCTTAGCGATGCGCCCGGTCAAGCTGTCCAATTCCACGCCAAACAGCCGCGAATCCTGAAACGATTCCGGCACCAATCCAAAGAAGTTGCCAATCCCGCAGGAAGGCTCCAAAATGTTGCCGTTGCGGAAGCCCATCTGCTCCAGACATTCATACATCGCCCGGATGACGGTCGGCGACGTGTAATGGGCGTTCAACGTCGAAGCGCGGGCGGATGCGTATTCCTCCGGGTCGAGCAGCGCCTGCAGCTCGGCGTATTCATTCGTCCATTGGGCGTTGGCGTCATCGAACGCCTGCGGAATGCCGCCCCAGCCCACATAATGCGCCAGCACTGCTTGTTCCTCCGTATTCGCTTGGCGGTTGTCCTGCTCCAACTGTTGGAGCAGCCGAATCGCCTCCACGTTGCGGCGGAACTTTGTTTTAGTGCCTCCGTGACCCAAGGCATAATCCGTAATACTGTAATTGTGCGTCGGTTCGCGAGGAAGGGCAGCGGCCTTGGAAGCAGGCGATTCGTTTTCTGTCGTTTGCACCAAAGTTGTTTGCTCTGATTTTGCTGGTTCTGCTGGTTCTCCCAGCCCTTCCGGTACCTCCGCACGCTCCTCCGTCTCTTCGGTTTCCCATAATGCTACTTCTGCCTCGGATAGCGGTTCGTTTGTCAGCAAATGGTCGTTCAGCGGATTGTCGCGTAGCAGGCGTTCCAGTTCCCCGCGGCTCAATTCCTTGGAGAACAGCGGGAACTGCTTATCCTGCAACCATACCTTGCGCGCCTCCAGTTGCACGATCTCATATTCATCCGCGCCGATGAAAAGCGAACTGCCCTCGGCGTACGCATAGCGCAGGCTTTTCCGGTCGCGCGGCGGGGCATCGGGCGGCGACTCCGGCGAAGAAAGCCGCCGTTCATGCATTTCGGCTTCGCGTTGCCTGCGTTGCTCCTCCAGTTGTTCGGCATAGGCGGGCAACTGCTCCGTTTCCCGACGATTCAGATACCGCCCTGCGGCCAGCAGCTCGCCGATCCGTTTCTGCACCTTCGTCCAGGGCAGCACCAGCTTGTCTTCCTGGGCCGCTCGAAACCCGCGTTCCAAGGTAATGCCCTTGCTGTCGTGATGCTCATGGATGTGCGTACCGGTCAACGCGGGGGCTCGACCGCCTGTCCCGTATTCCCGTTTCAAAAACTCGATATGGTCCTGCGCCGACAGCGATTGCTGAAAATGAAGGGCAATTCGCAGCTTGCCGTTTTCCACGCCGCTGCCGTTTTGCAGGACGGCATCAATCACCGCCTGTGGCCAGACAAAGGCAGCGGTTCGTTCCTCCGCGGCTTCCTCCAGCCACATCGTTTGCTGCTGAGCGGACGGCTCCGGCTGCTGCGTCCGGTCCCATTCATTTAGCAGCAGCATGCTGTGGATATGGCCGACGATCACGCCCCAATCGTAGAAGCTCTGCGCCGTCCGGTCATCCGCTCGGCCCGTCCACATATGCAGCACATTCTGGTAAGGCTCCACGCCGATCCAGTTGTCCGGCTCCAGTTCCAGTTCCGTCTGTCCCGGAGGAAACAGGCTCCTGACATACAACGTGCGTTCGTCGCTGCCATCAAAAAAAAGCTGCGATCTCCGCCTTGCTCTGCAAGAGCGGCGCAGTTCGCAGCATGTCGTTGATCTTGTCCGTGTCATGAAAAAACGGAAGACGATTGTCCTCCGTTCTCCGGTCACGCCAGCTTAGCGATACACCAGTTCGCTCAGGATCAGCTCCTCCGCCTGCTGCTTCAGGCTGTTCAGGTGCCCCGTCCAGCCCAGCGGGTCGGTCGCTTTGTCCGGTGCTGGGTGCTGCTCCAGCAGTTGGGCCAAGGTCAACTCGATCTGCACCCTCGTCGTCCGGTCGATCTCCGTCAGATGCGGGTGCAGTTGCTCCGAGAGCATCAGGTGGGCGTAGGTGCCCTTGCGCTCGGTTTTCAGAAACGTCTTGCGCAGCAGGCCGTATTTGCCGATGCTCATCGCCTCCGGCTGCGCCAGATCCGGCAGCAGGTAATCCCCCGCTCTGCGTGTACGTCAGTTCCATGTTCGATCATCCTCTCGCGTGGTTTATCCTCATTGTGCGGGATCGATTCCTGCGTTGCAATGGTGCGGGGAAGCGGACGTTCTCTGTCCCGGTGCAAGGCCCGCACCGTGGTTTCGATTTCCCGCAGCATCGTTTCCGCCACATCGCTGATTGCCGCGCCCAAATGCGAAAGGGCGGGCAAGGTAGTGAAGTATCCGACACTGGACAGGTCGTCGCTATTGATATAATGGGACGGCTCTTGACCGCAACGGGCCATCGCCATATAGGCGACGGCATGCTGCGCGGTTTCCCGGAACAGCAGCTCGACATGCGAGGCATCCAGTTCTTCGAGCAGGCTGTTGTCGCGCTCGGCGAGCAGCAGCCGCACATAATCGGCGCTGTGATCCTCCACCGCATTTCGCGCCGCGGCCAGCAAGGAGGCGGGCAGCTCCATGCCCGGCTCCCGTTCGTGGCCGAAGGCGTTCTCCAGCGTTTCCAGTACAGCCTCCGTATCCGCCTCCTCCATGCGCCAAAGCGGCACGGCGTGCGACTGGCGGCTTTGCGTGTCCGAAACGTCAAACACATGGCGCAGCCCCAGGCTGCTGCTCCGATCCTCAATCAGCGCGATGCCCTTCGCGCCGCGCTTGACCCAGCGGTTCAGCTTGCGGTTCCAGACCTCAATCGGAGCGCAGGCGGTGGCGTCGGGGCGCTGCGCGTAGATCAGCAACTGATCCTGAAACGGATACTTGTAGTTCCATGCGGCGGTTCGAAGGAAATCGGCCCATCGTTCGGTATCGCTCGCCAGCGCATGCGCCGTGCGGGCCGACAGCTCGACCATGCGCTGCAGCTTGGCTGTCATAGGGGCACCCCCCTTTACAGTAGCGTAATTTTGTTGGTCAGCCGAATGCCCTCCTCGGAATACCGGGAGGTGCGATGAATGAGTCCGCTCTGCTCCAGACGATGCAGATTGCGGCGAATGGCTGAGGTGGAGAGGCCGACCTCGGATGCCAGACGGCGGGAGGACAGCCACACCGTGCCGTTTCGTCCGCCCGCCAAATCGAGCAAATAGCTGTACAGCAGTTTCGCCGCCGGAGGAAGCGAGGCTTCCGCCAGCAGCCGGTAACGCGTCAGATCGTTCATGGCGTCCTCCTCCTATCGCTGCGGCTCCGTCTTGTTCTTCTGCGCGGCGGGCGCGGAAGGGGCTTGCCGCTGCTGCTCGGCCACGCGCTCCGGGCGCGCGTAGCAGTACAGGTAGAAGTTGTAGTCCCCGGCAAAGGGAAAGCAGCGAAGGAAGTAGCGGTGCTCGGGCGTCTCCATGCGGAAGCCGTATACGTCCGTGCTCCATGCGCCATTGATGCGCGTCTCCGGGTGCTTGCTGCAAAAGCGAAGCATTTGCTGACGGCTTTTCAGCACGTCCTGGTCGCCGATGGCTTGAAACACCTTGCCCAATTCTTCCTTGAAGGCCGTCGTTTCAAAGGGAGAACGCCGGGGAAACCAGGTCACCCAAAACTCTTCGCCCGAGCGTCCGAAATCTCCGCGCAGATGGCCGATACAGCCGCGTCCGATTTCTTGCTCCGCCGAACCGGAATAAAAATAAGCCGCTTCGTCGGGAGCGGCGCTTTGCAGCTTCTCAAACATATTCATTCCTCCCGGCTGATGCACGTTAATGGGTGCCGCCTGTTCCAAAATCGTCATAGCTGGACAAGTCCGCATGATAGAACGCCACATCGCCGTCCAGCAAGGTGAACTTGGCTCCATACGGATCGACAAAGCTTTGGCCAAATCCCTCCAACTGCCATTGGTTATCCAGCGGCGCATTCTTGTACTGCAAATGCGGTTGACTTGTGTTCCGATTGCGGATCGTTTCGATATTGAAATTGACGATCAGGTAACCGTCGCGCAGGAAGATCGGTGATTGGTCATCTAGCTTGTGCGTCCGTCCGTACTCGGCCACATTGAAGCCGGCAGGCACCGCATACGGCGCGGCGGGCAAGCTGTATTCGCCGCGCCAAAGCTGAGCGGACGTATTGGCCCGCGCCGCATCGACGCCGCTTGGCACCTGCATGCTTCCGATGAAGGTCCGAAGCTGCGACGGCAGCAGCATGCCGTCATAGCCGCCCACAACAATCTTCTTTTGCGCCGCATCCTTCAGAAATTGCTGCACATACGCCGCCTGATTGCCCGTCGCGCCATTCAACTTCCAAAGTGAGCTTGCGGTATTCGTCAGCTCTTGCTGTGGCACGTTGCGCAGGCGGGTATCCAACGTCACCAGCCGCTGCTCCGTGTCCTCCGCAGAGCCGATGCGAATAAAGCGTTTGTCGCCCGAATGATAGTACAGGTCCACCGGCTGTCGGCTCTGCCCCTTCTTGTCCACGAAGTAAAAGGTCGGCGTGATCAGGATACCGTCGCCCGAACCGAACATGTTGCCGAGCGTCTTCACCTCAAACTTGAAATGATAGCCCGTCTTGATCGCCACGTTTTTCTTGCCGCTCTCCGGGTGGCTGCCCGGCCGAATCGGCAGCACATAGGGAGCGGCATTACCCCGCGCTGCGCCGTCGACGTCTTTCGGCCCGACCCAATAGCTGTTGCCGGTTGGTGTGGCGCTCCCCTTGGCCGCGCGGAATACCGTCTCCCACTGGTAGTCCGCAATGTCGGTGATGCGGAAATCGAACAACCGCCCGATCACCTCGACCGGCACGATCTGCGTCGCCACATGATGGGTTACGTCCAGATTGGCATTCGATTGCGAGGTAAACGAAGCCGGGCTGTTTTCGGCAAAGGAACGGAACAGCACCTCATAATTACCTTCGTCTACCCAAACGGGCAAATAAAACGTCGCCTGTAGCTGACCGACCGGAATCGACGTCCAGGTTTCCTTCGGAATCAGTGTAGTGCCGTCGGCCTTGTACACATCGAAGGGGAAGCGCACCTGCTTGTCCCGGATATACTTGGCGTAATCCCGGTTGCCATAGCCCGTAATGTCGCGATGCTGACCGCTGGTCGGAATCGTGACAGTAAAGGGGCGGTTCAGGATGAGCGTCGAGCGTCCGGCAGTCGGCACCGTTTTCTGGTTATGGGCCCGATCGTCGGACACCGAGGCGAAATTGACTACCGGCGTATGCACCGTCACCGGGTTGATACCGGCAATCGGGAAGGTTTGCTTGCTACCGCCGCCAATGCCTTTAACCAAGGAATAGGCGAGCGTCCCGCTGCTCGGCTGTGCAGCCTTGTTGCTTTTGCCCGCATCAATGACATAGCCGCTGCCGTACAGCACATTTTGCCCGATCATCGGCGCAGCCGGGATCGTCCCCGGAGCCGGAGCCGCTTCCTCCACCGTGCGATTGTCCATAACGGTCTGCCCATTAAAGACGAGCGAATCGTTGCGCACCTTGATTTTCCCGACCGCCTGCTCCGCTTCCCCCTTCCAATTCTCGGAGGGTACGGAGGGGCGGCTGGAGCCGCCGTTCAACGATTTTCCGGGCAGAATGACGTTACGATAAACCGGATCGGTTACATGCGCGGACGGCGAAGCGTCATGGCTGGCCGACACGGTTGGCGGCGTGTAACCGCTCGGTTGCAGCGTCACCTTGCCGCCCGGCAAGGCATAATTGGAAACGTCCGCTTGCTGCAGGCCGTATACCTCCAGCCGGTCGATTAACCAATAGCTAAACTTGCGTTCCAACGTATAGCTTTGGGTGACCGTTTGCGTATCCGAACGAGATACCGAAACGGTCGTCGGATGGCCTTCGCTGTCCGGCGGGCCGGGGACACGCTCGGTCCAGGACAACGAATACGTGCGGCTGACGGTGATCGGATACGGCTTCGTTCCCTTGATCTCCGTGAACTGGTTGCGATACAGGTAAGATCTGGCGTTCGCATTCACGTACAGACTTTCGGATGTCGGGATGCCCTTGGTCACATCGAATCGCTCCGCGCCGCGCGCATCCGCCTTGATGACCGCCGATGCGGAGGCATCCATGGCCTCGCTCTGCTGCTCCGAGCCGGTCTGCGAGGTATCCTCGCCGCCATGGATGGTCACCGTATGATCCGAGGTGGAATCGCCCGTTTGTCCTGCGGTATCCGCCACGACAACCGTAATCTTCACCGTGACGCTATCGCCGCTGCCGAGCGGGATACGGATCGGCAGCGATTGGCCCGCCGATTTGCCGTTCAACGCGCCGGTTTGTTGACTGGCGTTGACCAATTGCGCATTTTCGATGCGCGTGATTTGGTAGGACTTGAGCGGGTTCGGCGATTTGGCTTCAAAGACGAAATCGCCGATAACCGCCGTTTCCGACGACGATGCCTCGGTCGGCGCGTCGATGCGGGAGGTCACCGTCACAGGTGAAGGCACCTTGTAGATACCGACAAAGTTGGAGCCGCCCGGCCCAACCAGAATGGAACGCTCCCGCAGCTTGTCGTCGTCTTTTTCCTGAATGAACAACTTCTCCGAGGGATTGCTGTTGCTGGTAATATAGGAGCGGATGATGTCATAGGTTTGGCCGCCCTTAGTGATCGTCGCCTCAAAGGTATGGTTGGCTTCTGCTCCAGTTGCAAACTCGCCCTTGTCCACTTCCTGCAGCACTGTGCCGTCTTCCTTTTGGTAGATGGCCTTCACCGGACTGGCGGCTTCCTCATATTCGGCAATCACGTCCGAACCGCCAAGCGCCACCGTGAAGCTTCGAATCCGAACCTTATCGTTGGTTTCGGGGTTTTCCTGCACCCACTTTTTCTGCGTCGCATCCTGCTTCGGAGTCATGTAGGAGCGAACAATCCGATACGTTTTCCCGCCATCCTCAATAACTGCGGGAAACTCATGGTTAATTTCCTCGCCAATTTTGTATTTGCCTTTCAGGAACGTGACGTCCGGATTTTGAATGACCCGGCCATCGACGGTTTTGGCCACGACATCCACCGGAAATTTGGCGCTGCGATACGGAATATGGAGGCCGAAATAGTCATCGAGATCGTCGGGATGCAGCCAGCCCTCAGCCTGCTTGATGCCCGACAACGTATAGAAGGGGCCTTTGCGGACCGAGCCGTCGCCATTGATGGAGACCATGACCGCATAGAAATATAAATCGTCATTGTCCTGAATGCCATCCATGCCTGCCGCCCACAATTGCTGAGTGACGACCGATTCCGGCACTTCGTATAATGAGGTCAGGGGCTGACCAGGGATAGGAGGATCGGGATACTGCCCTTTTTGCCTGACCTCTTGATCGAGAAACAGCGCGTGCGGCAGTGCTCGCGGATCGCTGCATTGCTTGGGCACTGTCGAAGAGCATGCCTGTTCTCGTGTGACTACCCAGCCTACCGTTCTGTACCGAATAGAAGTTGTAGCCGCCGTGCTGGTGATTTCAAATTGGATAGCTCCTTCCTTAATATTGATTTCAGGAGAAGCGGCGAGTAACTGCTGAGGCATCAGCGACATAAAAAAAAGTACATGCCAGCAGCATGTACAAGATAAATTTATGCGATTTGGAAAGCTTCATTATATCTACTCCACCTTTGATATGGTGTGATTGAAGAACAGGCTTGCTGTTGAAGAGACCTTCAAGGAGTTGCCCCAGTCGCCACCAACACTGGCCTTCATTTTTATATCCGAGTATCCTTCATACCACACATTTTTTTCGAATTTGGCGTCCTTCGGAAACCATTCGTCGTACAGCAGACCGTCCTGTTTGTCGAACGAAACAAATTTGATTCTGAACTTGACCCGGATGTAGTCGCCGCCAAAGCCATCATAATAGATCATGGAAGGCTCCGGATCTAGGTAGCCCTCAACCTGAATTTTGTTTTCCTTTACCCACTCGACATACTGGCGAATATATTTCAGCTCCGCGTCGGAGTTTTGCAGCTTGGTCGCAAATAATGCCTGCGCCCATGCGTCATCTATCGTCCGGTAATCCACATTCAGCCACAATGCGCCAAACGTTTTCAGTCTGCTCAGCCAAATGTCCACGTTCTCTTTGTTGTACTCCGAAATGGTCGAATAGAGCGTAGAGGATACCTTTCGATCCTCCGGGTCGGAATACGGATAAGCCAGCTCGTACATCGCATTCGGAATATCCGCCAGAATGTAAGGATAATCCGCTGCGTTGCTCGGCAAATTGGAGGTGCGAATCAATCGCCCCCAAGGATCGTTCTTACTCTCCAATGCCTTGGTTGAAAGCAACACCGTATTCGTTTTATCGTCCCATTCCACCGTTACGCCGAGGATTTCGCTGACAAACCGCAGCGGGACAAAGGTTCGACCGCCTTGCATCACTGCCTGGGTATCGAAAGCCACTTCTTCGCTATTCACCGTCGCAACCTTACTGCCGATGGTTAGCCGGATAGACTGATCGCCCTTTTGGATCGGAACCGCTCGGCTCCCCGCTTCCCAGCCGACCTTTGCGCCGAGCGCCTCCGCTACAAATCGCACCGGCACCAACGTCCGCTGATTGTCATCCACAAACGCTTGCGCATCCGGGAACCAAAGCTTCATCCCATCCATGACCACACTGACAAACGTGGGCGGTTTGGATGCAGCGCTCGCAGTCAGTGTAAAACCGTTCACCAGCACAGCCATCATCAAAACAAACAGGATTCGTTTTTTCAACCGCTTCACTCCTTCGTGTATGAATCTTCCACTTGGTAAAACCTTCTTGTTCCTACATAATAGGGGATCGTGTTGCAGGTTGTCCAGATTACAACCGGAAAACGGCTTTTATTAATGAAGGAACAGAAACCGTTCCGTGCGCTTTACATGCCTAAGTCGAGGGTAAAGTCACAAGTCGCGTATAAGTCTGCGTTGCACTGTTAGGGCAACATGGCGTTTTAGCGCGGCTCCTTGGAACGCCGCTTGTCCGCCTGCCTTCGCCGCCACGATATAATTCCCAGCAGGAGCAGCAGTCCGGCATACACATAGATGCGGGGCGAGCCAAGCCACGGTGAAGGCAACGGAGAACCGTCCCCCCGACACTTGGATGATCTCACCGGAGGACGCCATGCCCGAACGGGTACGCTGTTCCTCATTTGCCACCTCAAAGGGCAGTTCCTTTTGCTCCGTCTTTCCATTGATGGTCGTGATGACCTCCGCCAAATAAGCGCCCGGAGCCAACGGCCGACTCAGCTTGGCCCGGTGCTGCGCCACCGTTCCTGCATAGATGGAATCGAAATGGGCCTCCAACTCCAGCACCGGCTTGCCCTCATCCTGGCGTTTGACCAGCATCGTCATCTCAGGCTCGGACAGGCTGCCGCCCTCGTTCATCATCAAAATGGACAGGAAGGCGCGCCCATTCTCCAGCCCGTACGTAACCGAATGCGGAACCGCCTGAGGCGGCTTTGCTTCGTCCAGCTTATAGCTCAGAATGACTTGCAAGCCGGTCTTGCGGATCGTGCGGGTCACAGGCTGCGTTTGTTCGTTGTCCAACCTTGCCAGCGTCTGCCCCTGATCGTCGTACACGCCGATCACCGAAACGTACTGTCCCGGCTCAACATGATCCGGAATACGCATGTTCACGGTAAAGCTTTGCGTCTCGCCCGCCCGCAACGTAATCGAGCGATCCGGCGTTGTATACCACGCTGTTGCTCCAAGATCCGGATCATCCGGCAACGTAAAATCCTCGCCTCCGCCCGGCGCAGGGACGGCATCGGCCGTGTACAGTAAGGCCGTGATATCTTTCTCGGTCGGATTGGTGATCTCCACCGTATACTCGCGTTCTTCTCCGGGGACGATCCCCTCCATGTAAGCGCCAAGCTGCGGTTGGATACGCGTCGGATCGCCGCTAATGATCAATTGCTGCTCCTCCGCAGAGACTGACAAGCCAGTAGCAACCCAAATAACCGTTGCCAGCAGGAACAGTCGAATCCACATGTCTCATTCGCTCCCTTCATCAATCTCTGCTACGGCGAGCAGGGCAGCGGCATATACCCGTTGCGGGCAGCCGCCTGCTCGCTGGCAAAGACCTCCTCGCGCGGGTAGTCATAGCCGCAGGAGCTGCGGAAATATACCTTTATCGCGCCCTTTCGGGCACCGATAATCGTCTCCTGCTTGAGCACCCGGCTCCCTCCCAGTGCGTAACTGTTGTACTGTTTCGCGCCCATCGGAACGCCCTGCAAAAACGCGAGAACGCCTACGTCGTCGATGCTGTTGCTCCAGTCCTCGTCCGGGATCAGCGGCAAGGTGAATAGGTATGAAAATCCGGATCGGGAGACGGCCTCGTTATATTGGTTGATCCGGTAGGCCAACTCGTCCTGAATGGCCCGGACAATCGTGCTGCGCCGAACCTGTTCAAAACGCTCGGCATCCTGCAAAAGTGGAATCGACGTTTGCTGCCGAATGTCCTGCCGCAAGCCCTCGTGCCAGCTTCCGCTTGCCGCGTCGTAGGCCAGCACTTCCTGATCCAGCGTAAACGACAGGCTGTTGCCCGCCTTATCCGCATAAGCATACGGCTGCTTCGCTCCCCAAACCGGCTTCATAATCGTTTGGCCGTCCGCACCTGTCCATTCCTGTTCGCTGTAGACGTAGAAGCCGTCATAACCGACGATGACCACGGCCGAAATATAGCGGTGTAATGCGCCTTGCGCCACCGAATCACCTACTACACCAAAACCCGCGTCGAGCGTCCGATAGAACGCTGCAATCGACTCTTCCTTATTGAGCGCCACCCGTTTGTCCGAGCCATACTGCGCCTCTTGCTGCTGGCTGGCGTTGCCGATCAACTGGCTGGCCGCATCGTCCACCGCCGCATCCAGCGCGGCGTCATAGCGCAATTCGGTCAGCAGCGTCCGGCGCAGCGCATCCGTCTCGATGCGATTGATCGTCGCAAACGGAAGAAACAGCAGCGCGCCGACAATGGCCCATTCAATCCATCGCATGGCGCACCGTCCCTCCGTAAGGAATGACGATCTTTTCGTTCGGGCTGATCGTGTTGTTCAGCATGTCAAAGATCAGCGTCCCCGCCGTCCGGTTCGTGTTGCGCACCGTAACCGAGAAGGAATCGCCCACCCTCATCCGATATCGGCGGCTCGGATCATCCTTGGCCAGCGTATTGTCGGGGAACAGCACCGGCAAAATCTGCGCGTTGTAAAACGCCGCGTAGTGAATCTCGTAGGTGCCGCGGAACGTTTCCGGCCGGGTCGGGTCTTCGTAAACCGGCACATAGATTTTGCTGCCATGCTCCATCTCGACGGCAAAGCTGTTGCCGGTTGCCGCCAGCGCGGCCATAAAATCGTTGTACATCACGGGCGTAATGCCGCCCTTGTCGCGCACAGCATCCACAAACGAGGTCGTCGCCCGCAGCGCCATCAGCTCGGAAATGTCGTCCTGCTGGTCAAAGGCGGCAGAGAGGGGATACAGGTAAAGCAACAGGAGCGCAATCAGCACCGCAAACAGCTTGAGCAGCGTGTTCATGGCACTCGCCTCAAGACCAGACGCAGCAAATGCCCCTCCGCATCGCGTTCGTATTCAGGCACATATTTTGCCTGCAACGAAATGCCTGCCATGCGGAGCTGCTCCCGTTCCAGCGGCGCTCCATACCGCATACCGTCCACAAGCATGTCCGCATCGCCTTCCTCCAGCCGTGCAAGCGCGTGGAGCACCTCCGCGCCGCTCATCGTGCCGTCACTGGCTATTGGGCTTGCGCTCTGATGCAAGCTGCGATTCTGGGCCTGACCGGAGACGTAGGCCAACGTATTCAGCGAAGCCCCGTTTTCAAACAGCAGCAGCCCCGTTCCCGCCGCCATCAGAAACGCCAAAAAAAGCGACACTCATCTCCATCATCTTTCTCGGGGCGTAATCCATTCGGTTTTCCTCCCTTCAGACGGAAAACGTCCGGGTTTCCCGGACGCTTCCGTTCCTTCCTCCGGTCTTACTGCTGCCGGAACACAATGCCGCGAATGACATTGCTGCTGTCCAGCACCAGATTCGCGCGGAACTTGCCGCTCGGGTTCACGTAGTTGATGTCCGCCTCGTCCACCGTCTGCGCGATCAGGCCCGGAGCCACCCCGACGACAGTGCCGTAGGTCACGTTGTCGAGCGGCACGCTCGTATTGATCGTTTTGCCGTACCATTGCCCGGCCGGGTTTTTGCCCGTGAAAATCTGGATGCCGAATTGATCGACATCGCGGAATTTACGCAGCGCATTGACGACCTGACTGCCCGACAGCGTCGTATTGTCATACACGGTAAAGGCCGTTTGCGACAGTTCAGTTTGGATGTTGCTGAAATTGCTTTGCGCCGCCTTGGTGGAATCCTGGGCCGAAACAAACAGCACCACGGCCAAGGTAATCAGCGCGATAGCGAGGAAAATGCCCGCCGCCATCACCAACGCTTTTTTGTGCGTTCGACATGGAATTCGCTCCTTTAATTTGAATAGACAAAAAGCCTTCCCCCTAAGTAAAGGAAGGATGCCTGCACGGCTTACTGAATGCGTTGAAGCTGCTCATAGTAAGCTGTCATTTGATGCAGGCTGACAACGAGCAGCGGGATAACCAAATACCCGAAAATCAGCGTCATCAGGGGGGTAAAGCCGATCCAGCGCCCCCAGCCTGCCTTTTGTTCAATCAATTGCTCATACTCCTGCTTGCGCTGCTCCCGCGCAAAAGCCTGCTCCGCCTCCAAGTCGTCGAACGCCTGACGGATCGTCAAATGCTGCGACGCCAGCTCCAGCTTCTCCACCGTGCGCAAGAACGGCACAAACGGCGCGTCCTCCTTGAGCTGAGCCAGCGCCTGCTCCTCGCCCTGCTCAAAGTGGAGCAAGCACGCCTGCAACGGCTCCTTGAACAAACGGGCGAACTGCTCCATCCAGATGAGCAGTTGCTCGACTGACATGCGTTCCATCCCGGCCAGCATGGCGATCACCGCCTGCAACTGATCGACCTCGTGCTTCATCTCCATCCGCCGCATGCGCCGTTCAAACCATCGGATGCCGACGGGCAGCGCATACCCGCCCCAGCCTGCGGCGATGGCCAACAGCACCTCCCACCACAGCAGCCGCGGCCGCTCCAATTTCTCCAGCTTCTCGATCACCCGCCGCGCGGTTAGGCGAAGCTCTTCCTCCTGTTCGCCTTTAACGGCCTGCTGACGGAGCAGGTTCATGACCATTTGTTCGTTGCGCGGCCTCACCTCCTTTACCTGTTCGATGATGTGGCGATCCAGCGCCGCAGCTTCCCGCGCCTTGGCTTCTTCCTCGGCTGACAACTGCCCGAACAGCATCCCCGGCTTGACAGGCGCATACAGCAGTTGATGACGCTCTGCGGCGTGCAGGGATACAAACAGCCCCAGCACGGCGGCAAAGGCCAACGCCCCTGCGACCACCCGCTGCACATAAAACCATTCCAGCCGCAGCGGCGACGCGGTATCCTTGAGCAGCCGCGTCACCCGCTGCGCTTCCCGCGAATCGGGAGCCGGCCCCAGCCGCTGCACAAGCCAGCGCATCCAGGGCCAGCCATACACCCGCTTTTCCCATCTTTTTCGGCTGGTAGATCGGGCAGCCCCATCCAGCTCCGACAGCGCACGGAGCAGCACATAGGACAGCCAGACGACCACGAGCAGGCTTAGCTTCGCCAGCCAACCGAGCGCCCCGGCGTAGAAGGCATCCATCGGCGGGAAAAAGCGGCTTGCCCATGCTTCAATCGGGCGGGTAAAGAGCAGCGGCACCAGCGCAATCACCGTCAGCCCTTGCAGCAAATAACTGAGCTTCTCCCGCCGCAGCAGCTCCAGACTCAGCTCGCCGGACAGCTTTTCCAGCCCTTTGAGATACACTGAGCCGCTTTCCGTTTGCCGGTCGCCATGTTCTTTAATGAGATAAGACAATCCGGCCAGCCCCTGCAAATAACGATTGGGGGCCAGCTCCACGTATTGCGCCAGCTTGTCCTCCGCATTGCTGTCCGTCAGCATGTCGTACAGCTCTTGCCCGTGCAGCGCCATTTCATAGGGCGCGCCGTCCGCCGCCTCATAGATCGCTTCCTCGACCATGCCATGGCGATGGTAGTGATGACGCACATCACCGAAGAACGTGCGAAGCTGCCGGAGCAGCCGCAGTTCCAGCCGTTGCACGCCCATGTCCGCTAGCACACCGTGGCCTACCCAAAGCCCAAGCAGCAGCATGCCCCAGGTGAACGGATCGCGCACCATGACGGCAAGCGGGATGACGAGCAAGAGAAGGATGCTCCATACCCGCAAAGCAGACTTGATCGTTTCCAGTCGCAACTTCCACTCGTCGCCCAACCGAACGATCAGGAGCCGCTTGCGCAGATGATGCAAATAGGCACGCAGGATCGGCACCTGCTCGCACACGCTGTACAACTGTTGCAGGAAACTGTACACCGCTTTTCTGCGCGACGCCTGTCCAGGCTTACGCAGCGATTCGTAGCGCCGAATGGCGGCAATATCCGAATCGCGTCGGGACAGCCATAGGAACGCCGCCACCGCCATCAGGAACAAAACCGTCGATATGCCGAGCAGTGGAGAGAGCCATTCCCGCATCATGATTCCTCCTCCCAATGGCTGTCCAGAAAGGCATCGAAGACCGCCTGATCCGGGCCGCTCAAATAGGTTGCCATGTCCCGGCGGCTTTGCTCGGACAACGGATGAACAGCAACATACCGTCCTTCCCGGTATTCGATCAAGTTCCGGGCAGTGTACAGCGGACGATCCGTCGAGCGTCGGAAAAATTCCAGCACCGTTTCCATAAAGGCGGCCAGCCGCACATCCTTGGTCATCTTGCCGGTGAAATCAGTCGGATAGTCCGCTTCCTGCGGCACCGGCATACATTCCGTAATCCGTTCGATATATCTTCGCCCGTCCAAATCGCGGCGAAGATGAATGTCGAAATTGACGACGCTGACGACCTGCTGCTCCGCTACGCGCTCGCTGCTGAACACGCCGGTCTTGAGCAGAGAATTGCGCAGCGACAGCACGAGATCGCGGAAAGTTTTGGCGTGGTGGGTGAACAGCGTAAACAGGGATGCGACCTGCGCCATCTGCACCATCCAGGCCGCAACCGGGTCAGTCGCCACCTCGCCCAAAATGTTCACCGAGCCGTCCGTTTTCTTCTGAATGTCAAGTCCTTGCTGGCCAGTAATCGTTTCCGTTTCGCGCAGGCTGACGATGTTGCGGTTCGGGTAAATCTTGCGCAGTTGCAGCTCAAAGCTCATTTCCTGAACCCGGATCGGCAGCACGGCCGGAATATGGCGCACCATCGCCATCAGCAGGGTCGTCTTGCCGCTGCCCTGCGCACCGGTGATCGCCGTAATCCGCGCACCCGCGACCAAATAGCGGATGAGTCCGATCGGCAGCTCCGCATTTTCGTCTTGAATCAACTGCTCCAGCGTGGCACTCTGCACATCGAATTTGCGCACAAAAAAAAGCCCACGATTCCGCAAACCGGGGGCGCAAGACGACGACGCGCGAGCCGTCGCCCATTTCATTAACCTTATAGCCGTTCGCCTCGGACAACTGGCCGGGAAAATTATGCTTGTAGATGATCTGACAGACGCGGCGCAGCTCCTGCTCCGAGCCGAACGAGAGGAAGCTCAGATGAATGGACTTGCCCTTGTAAAACAGCCAGACGCTATCGTGCGAACGGGGCAATGCCTGCCATTGCACATCCTCCTCGAACGCCCATTCGCCCTCCCACATCAGCGGCGGCAAACCGGACACCCCGCCGGATACGCCGTCGATTCGCATATCGCGCAGCTCGTCGATGACGCTAAATCCCTTGTAGTGCTGGTAAATCCGTTGCACGACAATGCGCAGCTTATCCTCCACTGTCAACTGAGGAGCGCTTTGAGCATAGATACTCTGAATGTCTTCCTCCGTGATCCGGTAAGCCTCAAGCTGCCCGTCGTTATCCAAACGTTGCCGATCCAGCTCATACGCCTGAAGCATCTGCTCCAGCGCCCGTAGCCCGAATTGCTGCCTGTAGCGATCCAGCAGGATGTCAAACTGATCTTGGGCAGTGAGGGCATCCGGCTGATGGAACGGCAGCAACAGGTTCAGGTGTTCATCGTCCAATTCGTATTGCTGTGTCAGCAAATCTGCGATCACCTGCTTCACGTATTCCTTGTCTCGCAAATCGCCGGAGATGCAGCCGCGCAGCGTCTTCTTTAACTCCGCCCGCTTGTTTTTACGGCGGCGGTATTCTTCCTCGGACAAGCCGAAGTCGCTGAGATGGCTCGTTGTCATCTCGTGCAAGGTGTCTTTGACGAACGCAGTCATCGCCTCCAGCGTGTACACGGTCTCGCCATCCGTTCGCTCCGGCAGGCGGCGGCTCATGCGCAAATACAAGAAAAAGACCGCCAGCAGCAGAAGCGCAAGCACAAGCAGGGTATTCAGCAGCGTCATCATGGCGTGTCCTCCTTGCCGCCGAACAGGGGCCGATTAACGCCCGCGCCCTCCATCAGCGCCTGCGCCAGCGCGCGCACCTGCCGGACAAAGCGATGGTTCTCATGCTGGCGCGGCAGCTTGCAATTGCGGAACCAATACGGGATCGCCTCCCCCTTGCTGCACCGCATCCAGCCAGCCGGTATTATGCGCGACCGGAAAAGCCGGCTGCTGCCAGCGGAAACGACGCTGGAGGTTGTTTACCGTCAGAGCCGACGCCGGATCGAACTGTCCAAACGCCAGCAGCGCGTTCCGTCCGTGTAGACGCTCGCTTTCCGGCAATTGAAAAAAGCGCTCCAGCAGCAAGCGATTTTGCGGCAGGCATACGACGACGAGATCCGCCCGATTTCGCAGCGTCTTCCGCCAGCCAGAAGCCTGCCCGCTGCCGCCGTCCAGCAGCACCAGATCGTAAGCGCGCTTGGCCGTATCCAAAAGCGGCTCCAGCCAGCGCTCCGCCAGCGCGGCAAAGCCTTCGTTCGGCTTCGCCGAGCCGGGCAGCACGTCCAGCCGTTCCCGCAGTAGCGGCTGCGCGTAATCCCGCAGCATCCTCGCCTCCAGCTTCCGGTTTTGCAGCAACCGTAGCAGCGCGTCAATGCCGCTATCCGGCAATCGGGTCGGATTTTTTTCCGGCCGGTAAAAGGCGCGCTGCACTGCCTCATCCTCTTCGCGAAGAAGGCCGAGGAGCAGCAACCGGGCTGAGTATTCCAGCCCCAAACACGTTGCTGTCGCCAACAGACTGGTTGTCGTTCCGGCCTGACCGGGGAACGGACTCCAAAACACGACGATCATTCCCATGTGCGTTCTCCTTTCTACCAGGCTCGCCATCGTTTTTGAGCCGTCGCCCAAGCGCGCCGCGCGGCCTTGGCATCGCATTCGGCAAGCTGTTGCAGCATCGTGAGCAGCCCCTGCCGAAACGCTCCGCTCACGCCGCGAAGGTCAAGGCGATGCTGATGCTGGTTATGCACATCAACCGTGGCATCGCGCTCATCCAGCGGAAAATGAAAGGAAGGCTCCAGCCACTTCACATGGCGCATTCGCGTTTCCGCCTGCCACGCGGGCAGTCTGCCCGGCAACGCCGGAGACAGCCATTCATAAAAAAGAGAGCGGCGCTTCCGCTTCGTGCAAGCACAAGCGCAGTAGCAGCTCTTCATTTTTTTGCAGTGACAGCCGCTTGCCGTCCCAGCACCATACCCGCTTGTGATAGCCGGGCAAATCGCGGCCCGTTACCATTTGCGTATGGTCGGTGTCGAGCAGCAGCACATCATACGTGCCTTCGGTTCCCGCTTGTACCAACGCGCGCTTCAGTTGCGCTTCGGTCACAAAGCCGTAAGCCGCATCCATACCCTCAAACTCCTGCACGGCGCTGCCGGTGAACGCAGGCGGCAGATAGCCTTGAACGGCTTGTCCCATCGTGGAATCCACGAGCAGCACCTTCTGCCCCAGGCTGGTCCATAAACGACCGAGCGCCAGCAGCACATGGCTTTTGTCCGCCGCGCCGAGAAATACGATTTTTTTCATAGCTGTCTCCTTCACTGATTTAAGATGTCCTCCCAACGGTCTTCTCCCGATGGGGCATTCGTTTCTGGTGGTGATTCCGTTCCCGTTGAAGCCGGAGGAGGCGTAACGGGATCTACCGGAACCGAGGGGGGGCGACGGTTGCTGCGTTGTCCCCTCAGAAGCCGGTGGTTGTCCCGCCCCCCGACGCGGTGTCAGTGGGTGCCGTCGTCTCCGAAGTTCCGCCCCCCTGATGGCGTCTGCGCTTCAAACATGGCATTGCCTTGCCGGGTAGTCGCCCGCTCGTTTTGCAGTTGCTGCTGGACCGTGACATTGCCGCTGGACACCCGCAGCTTGTTCGATTCGCTGACCGCCTTCAAACTTGCATCCAGGGTTTGGCGCAGATTGCGAGCCAATTCCGTTTCGGCCGTTTCGAGTAGATTGGGGTCGTTCTTCATCAAATCCAGCACCTTCGGATTGGCCGGGTAGTTGACGACAGCCGCCTCCTGCAAGCCCGGCTCGATGTAGGGCAGTGCGTAAAGGCGCGCGCCTTGCAAATAAGCATCAATAATAGCGCTGGAGGCTTGCAGGATGTCCTTTTCGTTCATTTCCAGCCAGACCACATTGCCCGCCAACTGCTGCACCTTCTTTTTGGACAGCAGCACAAAGTCTTCGCCGGTCGGAAAACTGATTCGGACATCAATGAACTGTTCGGCCTGGAGATTGGAGGGAAGCTGGATCACCTGAAATTCCTTGAGCCGCACATCCTTTGGAACCGGCTGTCCTTCAAACATCAAGGAAGCGAGCAGCGGCGTTCCCGGCTCCAGCGCCACCTTGGCATGCTTGCCGATAATCGTTTCCCGATTGGTCAATATGCCTGCCGGAAGAATATCGGCGGGCATCGGAACCGCCTTGAGATCATCCGCTGTCAGCACAGCTCCGGCCGCGACAGCCCGGCTTGCCACCCACGCCTCGCGACTGCTCCTTTCCTGTTCCTGCTTCAATGCTTCAAGCTGCTGCTCATAGTAGTTCTGCAATTGCTGCTGCTGTTGCTTCTGCTCGTCATGCTGCATCAACAGGTAAATTGCCGCCGCTATCAGCAGCACCATACTAACCGCAAAGGCCCCAATGACCAATGCCTTGCGGTTGCGAGAGGTCCATGACATCGACAACGACTCCTTTCTTCACTTGGAAGGGATTGGTCTTAACCTAGCGGGCTTCGTCTCGCATCCGCGGCTTCTGCTGCTTCTCCGCTTGAAGCAGCGCCAGCTTCTCGGCTGCCCACGTCGGTGTATGCTCCGGTTTCAGGAAGCCCAACAGGTCTTCGCGGTTATAGCGGCATTCATCGCCGGAATAGAGCCTCATCGCGAAAACTGCACGGCCGCGTGAATTTCCTGATGCGCCGAAGCCGCCCGTCACCCAGACCACTTGATGATCCGCCGTGCGAAACTCCGGTCGCAGCCTTTCCGGGCGAATCACGATGAGCTTGCCGTTCAGTTCATCCTCGCCCTTGATGGGCAGACAATGGGCAGATGGAACCGAGCCCATCGGCTCCGGAAGGGCCGAACGCTCGGCCTGGAGCTTCTCGATCTCCCATTGCATCAGCTTGGTAAACTCCCGCATCGCCTGCAAATAGTCCGCATATCCTTCTGCGCCATAATACTGGTCGATGCCAAACAAATTGTTCTGGTCGCAGTAGCAGACTAAATAGGGCTTCTCGGGATTCGTCGCGTCGATGCCCAAAATGACCTCGATCCGGCCAACGGGCAATGCATGATAAATCTCGTAGTCGCCAGCCATTCGTTTCTCCTGCTCCATCGTCAGTCCCCCCCGACTTCGTTTACATTCAGGCTTCTTAGGCACCGTATCCATGCTTGGTGCCTGCTTGCGCGGCGGTCGTTCTTCCTCCTCGGACGGTTCGGAGTTCGTAAAGCCGGGCTTTTCCTTCATCAGCCGCTCATATTGCCGCCGTCTTCCTTCGGTAAAGTCCATATGGGAAGCTCCTTTCTGCAAAAATGGGCATAAAAAAATCCCTCTGTCCAAGAGACTAAGGGCTGTATTAACGCTCGTGATCCCGTTCTCGCTGTTTCCGGCGATACCAAGTTTCCAATAGTTGTACGAGTAGGTCTTCCTTCTGCTGCTCACTGAAATCTTGCGGAAAAAACTTGTCAATCCGTTCCTTGCGAATCGTCAGTTTTTCTTTCTGATTGGGTTTTTCCTCCGTCATAATGCCGAGGATAACATCGCCGTTCAACTTGCCGTCCTGGCTCAGCTTCTTCATGTGTTGCGCCTGCGCCAACGAGGGTGTACAATCCTCCGCCTGCATCGTTTCGAGCAGGGCTTGCTGTTCTTTCTCGGCCAAGTAAGAGATTTCAACGGCCGGGCTAAATGCGATTTGCTTGTCGTCTACCATTTCGAGAATAGGGGGGAATCAGTTCCGTCAATCTAATGAAGCGTTTAATTTGATTACGGCTTTCGCCTACTTGTTCCGCCAAAATCTCGACGGAATATTTTCCATTTATATCCTGCCCAACTTGGGCAGCATTTTCTTTGCTCGGTCTGCCTGCTTGGCGTTTCATTGCATTAAGCTTCATCCTATATGCAAACGCCTTTTCACTTGGGGACACATGCTCCCGTTGTAAGTTACTATCCACCATAATAATGGTCGCCTGATCGTCGTCCAGTTCGCGTACAATGCAGGGGATCGACTCTATCCCCGCCAACTCGCTCGCTTTTTTCCGACGATGCCCGGCAACCATTTCAAAGCCGCCGTCCGTTTTGGGCCGTACCAGAACGGGCACCAGCACCCCGTATTGCTTCACGCTTTCCGCCATTTCCAGCATCGCATCGTCCGCCTTTACCTTGAAGGGATGATCGAGAAAATCGCTAATATCCGATAGCGGAATATCCTTGATTTGTTCCTTATGCTGGGTATTCCGTCCTTCTTCCGTTGTAAACAAATCATCGACTGTGGTCAGCTTTATGTTGGCGCGCCGGTTTTCTTTCGCCGTCAATGTCCTGCACCTCCTTCGTTAACGCGACGTAAGCTTTGGCGACTTGTCCGTTCGGATCATGCGCATAAATGCTCTTTCCACGAGCGCTCGTTTCCGCCGCGCGAATGGAAAGAGGGATTTCCGTTTGAAATACCCGCAGCTTGTCCCCATAGTCGCGGCGCAGGACGAATGAAATATCCTTGGCAAAATTGGTGCGGCTGTCCACCATTGTGAGCAAAACCCCATCCACTACCAACTTTTTTGTTGATCTGACGGCGAACGCGGGCAATCGTGTGCAACAACTGTGTCATGCCTTTTGCGGGCAAATAGTGGGCCTGAACAGGAATAATGACGCTATCTGCCGCTGCCAAAGCATTGATCGTCATCATGCCCATACTCGGCATACAGTCGATCAGGATGTAATCGTAGTGATCCGTTAGCGAGTCGATGTAGGTGCGCAGGATGGTTTCCCGGCTCATCGTATTGACGAGCGCCACTTCAACGGCCGACAACTCGATATTTCCCGGCATCAGGTCAATCCCCTCGTGGTGCTGCAAAATGCCTTCTTGCGGATCATAGCTTTCTTCCGCCATACACTTTTGCAGCATCGTCGCCAGCGATACTGGAAGATTGTCCGGCTCCTGAAAGCCAAGCGAATCCGTCAGATTGCCTTGCGCGTCGGCGTCGAGCAGTAGCACCCGTTTCCCTTCCGCCGCCAACCCGATGCCCAGATTGACCGCTGTTGTCGTTTTGCCAACGCCGCCTTTCTGATTGGCGAGGGCGATCACTTTGGCCATGTGTTCAAAGCTCCTTTCAATAGAAGAAAGCCGGTCGCTTTGAATAATTCGAGCACCGGCTTTTCAAGAGTATCTATATAAAAAGAGAACACCCGGTAAGGATGTCCTCTTGGATATTCGATCCTAGCGTTCCTTTCGTGGTTGCCTGACAGAATCTTTATGTTCATGGATAACTTTGAATGATGATTTTACGGCAAAAATATTCAATATATGAAAGGTTTCTTGCTTGTACGAAACAATTGTTGTACTCCAGTTTGATTGCAGGCTCTTCCATGATCTCCAATCGTGGAGTGGCCGATTCGGGATTAAGTATAGAAAAATTTATCCGGCGGACAGCGGCTGACTGTCCTCATAGGCGCACGAATACACCTCCTCCAGGATTTCTGCAGGCCGCCCCCATTGCGATGAACTATGGCTGGACGGAAGTATCATAATCCCGCCATGCAGGTCATCGCCGAAAATGGAACCACCATTTCGCTATGCTTCACGGAATCGCTCTCATGTTATCCTGCATCTAAAATAGACGAACAGGAGAAACATGGTCATGGCGCGTTTGCATACTGGCTTTCCTCTGAGGCTGCATGGGGAATGTACCGGACAAACTTGTATGTGGTTTTCAAGGAACAAAGCGGAGGGACAACGCTCCCTCTACAAGCCGTTTCATTTTTCGGGCAAAATCGGGTAGCATATTCAAAATAATCACGAGATTTTCTAACTCCCTTCATTTTGAAAATTAGATATCAATATTAGTTTTCTCAAAGTAATGTAATAAGACGATGTGAATGGTGGGCGATTTCACTTTGAAACGTATATGATAACCACCACCTCCTATCGACACCTCCGTTCTGTTGTGTCCAAAAAATATTCATAAAATACAGTTGAATAAAATCATTTTGTCCAACAGTGTCCAAATTAAGTTTGACTAAAAATGGAGTGTTGCATATAATAAATACCATAGTCAATTATGTCCACAGAATTGAGGAGAATAAATGAAATCAGGTTTGATAATAAAATTGATTGAAGCACATTGCGCTGGAAGCGAGGATGCTTTTAAGAAAGCTTTAGATGATTTGGCGAATGATGAGGAACGTAAAGGAAATGTCGCTCTGTCTAATTCCCTCAGAACAGCTTATTCATTTGATAAAAAAAAGCAACATTTCATTCTCTTCAAGCCCCTTATCAGAAATGTCTTTTTCTGTACAGAATGCTCTGCCCATGCCCAAAGACAAAGACAGTGCATTGGAACTTTTAGAGGTTTTACAGCCTAAGGTCAAGTTGACTGATGTGGCATTACCAGAAAAAACAAAAGAAGCACTGCTTCAAATTATTGAAGAACAGAAGCAAGCGACTGATCTGTTATCTAATGGTGTTTCCCCGACTAATCGGATATTATTTTGCGGCCCTCCTGGTTGCGGTAAGACATTAACAGCAAACGCAATTGCTGGAGAAATCAATATTCCAATTGCTTATGTCAGACTAGATGGACTTGTATCCTCATATTTAGGACAGACGGGAACAAACATAAGAAAAATTTTCGAGTTCGTAAAAAAACAAGCGAGTTATGTTATTCCTAGATGAGTTTGATGCGATAGCTAAAAAAAAGGGATGATGCGCATGAACTGGGGGAATTGAAGAGGGTTGTAACGACACTACTTCAAAATATGGATTCAATGCCAGCTAACGTCTTTTTGGTGGCAGCAACTAATCATCACCATCTTCTTGATCCAGCGATTTGGAGGAGGTTTGACACTTCAATTTTGCTGGAATTGCCCAATGCACAACAACGAGAGAGCATGATAAGCAAGTTTATCAGCGAAACTCTTGAAGGTCATATAATTGACATTAAAATTTTGACTACGTTAACAGAAGGTATGAGTGGCGCACAAGTAGGAACCTTTTTGCAAGCAGTTGCAAAATATTGCATTATGCAGCATAGAGAAAAAACTGTTACTAAAGAGGATATTGCCAACGTTTGGGTTAAGCAATCCACTCTTCTGGTTAGTGAGGATAGCGATGCGTATACTCGCGCGCTCTATAAATTGAATAAAAGTGGAATATCAATGCGTACACTCGAAGAAATAACAGGGATATCAAAATCTACTTTGAGCTACAGATTCAATAAGGAGGAGAAGGTTGATGAACAAGGATAATAAAAGTCATCTATGGATTCCAGATGAGGAAGTACAACGACTGAATAAAACCTTAAGGGCAATTCCACCGCAAAGAAATGTATCCTACACGGAACACGGTTCCAAACTAAGCCACAGTCTACAGGAAATTAAACATACGCTGGATTCAGTTGCAACCGACAACTCATTAGGGGATTCGGATTTACTCGTTTTTAACATTGAATTGCCTGAGGGTGAAAAAATTCAAGATAAACAAACTTTATTCGATTCTAACGGCATGAAAGTAAGGGCAGTAAAAAAATGTGAGAAGTGCTATTGTCACCTCTACAAGCACCCAATTTCAAACTCTCAGAAATCGAGTGGACGCGTATACACGGAATGGGAACGGGAAAACTTATTTCGATTTCATTGAAGATTTCAAGCCCTATGTCGGGTCTGAAAAGAATTCAAGGGAGTTGCAAAAGTTAACCACTTCTACTCATACCCCAGCTACTTTAGATGTTCAACTAATGTTGATACCAAATCTTGAAGATCACGTTTACCAATTGGCAATGACTCATTTACTGGAAAAAATCAAAGTGACAAAAGGAGAACTTCAAGAGTCACCTTATTATTTGTCGGATAAAACACCTGTTGTCCGTGCAATAATTCCTTCGACAGCATTATCTCGATTTGAAAATGATTCTGCTATCTACAGGATTGAAAAAACTGATTTTTTTTAACGTAGATGCTACACAAAATACCGCGATTGACTTGGAAAGTATAGAAATTGACCCCAGCGTAAACATAGATGAACTGCCTATTGTCGCTGTGTTGGACTCAGGTGTGAATTTCCCTCAATCTCTGTCCCCATTAATTACCCAGAATTGGGTTGCACCTAATTCTGGTGTTGGTGATGGAGACCACGGGACTAAGGTCGCCAGCCGAGTAGCGTTCAAGTACCTCAATCAACAGTTGCAATCGAATATAGTTACTCCGCGAGCCCGAATCCTCGATTGCAACATACTTGACGGAAATGTGCCAGTAAATATTTTTATACAGCGAATACAAGCGGCGGTAAATGCACATTCCGATATTGTGAAAATCTACAATCTATCCGCAAATGCAACGTCCCCTATTGAAGGGGATGAAATGAGCATCGTCGGTTTTGAATTGGATGCCTTGCAAATAAGAACTGGCGTACAGTTTATTGTCTCCGCAGGCAATCATGCACTTTGGAGAACAGAATTTCGTTTAGAAGATATTATTGATGATGATGATTCAAGAATCTCGGCCCCAGCGGATTCTATGCTATCTATAGTTGTTGGATCAATCGTAGGTGCAGACCATGATAATAGTCTTTCCGAAAGAAACCAAATAGCACCGTATAGCCGCCGCGGTCCAGGTTTTAAAGGATTCTCAAAACCAGATTTAAGCGCTTATTCGGGGACGATCGTTCTTGATGGTCAGGACGCAACAGTTCCTAATGATCCTCTTTCAATGCTTATATCAAAAGACGGCAAGCTTATAGCCGACGCAGGGACTAGCTTTTCTGCTCCTATTGTTGCAGGTGACTATGCAGAGATACTAAACTCCATTCCAGATCGAGACACGCTACTTTCTAAAGCCCTACTTTATCACAATGCTGTTGCATTGTGGGACGAAGATGGGATGGAAGAAGAAGAGCTTACCCTAGCACATAATCTGTATGGCAGAGGGCTTTCTAATGTTGAAGAAAGTAGGTTTTCATCTCCCTCAAGAGTAACATTTGTTAGGACAGGCTCTTTAAACAGAGTAACTAAAGAAAGAGTATCCATTTACATGCCGCCAATTCTGGCAGCCCAGGTTGGGCGTAATGTTGCAAAGGTATCTGTCACATGTGTTTCCAGACCATTAGTTGATAGAACCAAAGGAACAGAATATTTAGGAGCGTATATACGAGCTTCATTAAAGAAAAGTCATCTGGATGGAGTCACATTAATACCTGTTCAACAGGATCACCGAGAAGGCAGACAAAAATGGGACATTTGCCATCAGTTTAGTAAAACCTTTTCCAGATTTAATGCTGGTGATTGGCAAGTTTGGCTTGAACTTTTTGCACGGTGGGATGATAGAAATGATGATGTTCCCTACGCGCTTGTTGTCACAATAGAAGATGTTAGTGGAACCTTGGATGTTTACAGTGAGATAGAAGCTTTAAACAGGTACAGAGCACTTAATACAATTCGCATTAGACTAGATAATTAACCGATTGCCTTAAACACAACTCAAGGGGCTGCCAAGTCAGTATAACTGACCTGAACAGCCCCTTTATATTTTTAATGACTAAAATTCGCTCGTCATATCTACCCATTTCAAATCCAAAACAACCGAAACTTTGATCGTGTCTCGCAATTCCTTGTTCATATAATCGCTCTCATCCTTCGCAAAGGAGAAATAATTCGCCGAGTACTGATAACTATAGACTTCTAGGTATCGACGCGACATATCCCCACCACGCACTCCACATGCACCGTATGCGGGAACATATCCACCGGCTGCACCTCCACCGTGCGATAGCCGCCATCCTCCAGCACACGCAGATCGCGCGCGAGCGTAGCCGGATCGCAGGAGACATAGACGATGCGCGCCGGGCGAAGCTCCAGCATTGTAGCGAGCAGCGCCGGGTCGCAGCCCTTCCGCGGCGGATCGACGACGATGACGTCGGGGGCGACGCCTTCGGCTTGCCACTGCGGCATGACGACTTCGGCCGGACCGACGGCGAATTCGGCGTTGTTGATGTGGTTGAGCAGCGCGTTGCGGCGGGCGTCTTCGATGGCTTCGGGGATGATCTCTACGCCGTAGACGCGACGGGCGTGGCGGGCGAGGAAAAGCGTGATCGTGCCGATGCCGCAGTAGGCGTCGATGACGGTCTCTTCGCCGGTTAGGCCAGCATAGTCGACGGCAGTCCGGTAGAGGCGTTCGGTCTGGGTCGGGTTGACTTGGAAGAAGGAGCGCGCGGAGATGGCGAAGGTGATGCCGCCGATCTCGTCGTAAATGACCTCATCGCCCCACAGGACGCGGGTTTCTTCGCCGAACACCTGGGAGGTTGCGCTGGTGTTGATGTTCTGGCAAATACTCGCGACGCCGGGGATGTCTTGGCGGATGAGTCCGCAGAGCTCGTCGGCGTGCGGCATGTCGCGGCCGTTGGTGATGAGGACGACCATGCGCTGTCCGGTCGCTTCGGCGTGGCGGACGACGACATGGCGAAGCAGACCGCGGCCGGTGGCACGGTCGTAAGCGGAGTAGCCGAGAGACCGGGCGATGCGCTTGACGGCGCGCACGGTCTCTTCGTTTTGTTCCTGCTGAATGAGGCAGGCCTCCATGTCCACGACCTGGTGGCTTCCCTGCTCGAAGAAGCCGCCGATGAGTCCATGGCCGCCGATGCCGGCCGCCATGGGAACCTGCGCCTTGTTGCGGTAGCGCCAAGGCTCGTCCATCCCGATGACGGGAAGGACGACGACCGGCGCGCGCCCCGCATCGGGCGCGATCTCGCGGACGCCGGCTTGCGCGGCGTCCGCAGTGCCGGGGCCGCCCGCTTCGCCGGCGGCCTCCTCCAGCGGCGCCACCGGCAGCTTGCCGATGCGCGCCAGCACGCCCGCGACGTGCTCCCGCTTCCAGCGGAGCTGCGCCGCGTAGCCCCAATGCTGCAGCTGGCAGCCGCCGCAGGCCTCATAGATCTCGCACGGCGCCGCGATGCGGTCCGGGCTCGCCGCCACAAGCGCCGCCAAACGCGCGCGGCCGAACGACTTGCCGATGCTCTGCACCTCGGCCTGCACCCGGTCGCCCGGCACCGCGCCCGACACAAACAGGGTGTAGCCCTCCACCCGGCCTACACCCTGTCCCTCATGCGTCATCCCGACGACGTCGATGACGACGGAATCGCCGACCGCGACCGGCACGCCCGCGATCCGGCGAGGCGCTTCGCCTTGCCGGCGCTCCCGCGCACCGGCACTACGCGCATGCTGCGGCTGACCCTGCGGCCGTCCACCAACTGCATGCTCGCCCTCGCCGCGCTCCCGCGACCGCGCACCTCCGCCGCCAACAGCACCCGAAGCTCCGCGGCCGCCAGCGGCGCCGCGCCCGCGCGATTCCGCGCGCACCGTCGCCCCGCTCGATTGCCCCCGCTCCTGCTGGCCGCCGCTCGCCCGACCGCGATCGCCCGCACCGCCGGGCGCTTGCCGCCCTTCTTTCCCGACGCCGTCTACAGACCTGCCGCCTTGGTCCGCCGCTCGGGCGGGCGCCTGCCGCCCGTCTCTCCCGACGCTGCCCCCGTGCCTGCCGCCCCGATTCGCCGCGCCGCCCCGCGAGCCGCCGCCGCGCTTGCCCTTGTCACTCATGCTGTCCAGCCCCGTTCATAGGTTCCGCTTCTATATATACAAATAAAGGCCCGTCGGAAACAATTTTGCTTTTACAGCCATCCGAATTCATTTGCCCCAAGCCCATCAATCATACTTCGACTCGCCGGTCCGTCAGTGATACTTGGTCTCCCCAAGCTCATCCATAATGATCCGCACATGCCCCGGCAGCATCGTGAACGTCCGCGCCATTTGCCCGCCGTATTCGCCGTCGAGATTCATGTCCAGATCCGCATCCGACTCGACCGTCACCCGGTTCGTCTGAAACATCGTAATGTGCGAATCCTGCAAATGCTCCCCCCCGCATCGCCAGCGTCGCGATACGGATGAATTCGCCGAGGTTGCACTTGCGCATGAGCAGCACGTCGAACATGCCGTCGCTTGCCGAGGCGTTCGGCGCGAGCTTCTCGAAGCCGCCGACGGAGTTGCTGTTGGCGATCAACATGAGCATGTACTCGTCCTCGAACTCGCCGACGCCCTCCATCGAGATCTTCATATGAAAGGAACGCAGCCGCGCGATCTTCTCGAATCCCCTTATGTAATAGGCCAAATTCCCGATCATCGTCTTGAGCTTGCTCGGCACTTCGTAGGAGAGCTCGGTCAGCGAGCCGCCGCCTGCGATATTAATGAAGTATTTGCCGTCGGCCTGACCGATGTCCACCGGCTTCGCGTAGCGCTTGACGATCAGGTCGCACGCCTCGTCCCACTTCTTCGGGATACCGTGCGCTCTTGCAAAATCGTTGGTCGTCCCCACCGGCAGGATGCCGATGACGGGACGCCGGTCGTGAGGGGCGATGCCGCTGATGACCTCGTTCAGCGTGCCGTCGCCGCCCGCCGCGATGACGATGTCGAAGCCCCGTTCCACCGCCTCTGAAGCGGCATGAACGGCATCGCCTTCCGCCTCCGTCGCATGGCAGGACGTCTCGATCCCGCCCCGCTCGAGCCGCTGCAGAATCTGCGGCAATCTCCGACGCATCTCTTCGCGACCCGACGTCGGATTGTAGATCAACCGCGCTCTCACTATATCCAAGCTGAATCCCCTCTTCTATCGCTCTCTATCCGTTCCGATTCAAGTCTTTACTTATTCATGCTACTGAATCGTCATGCCAATGTCAACGCGGCCGGCGGGCGACGCGCAGCCTCTTACACAACTTACGCCATCCTGACATCAAACGGCAAAAACCCCCCGCTTTTCTTATCAAGCGGAGGCCTCGATTCGTTCTATTTTTTCAGTCAAACTTCAAGCCGTTCGGTGCGGCGCGAGAGCCAACCCCGGACTCTGCCGGCGATCCAGTCGCTGACGAGCGGATGCGGCAGCAGCGCGTTCTCGGCATAATCGATATCCAGCCCCGCCAGCCGATTCGGTACGGCCGACGACGTGAAGTAACCTTCGCTCAGAAAAACCGGAACGGCCAGCAGCCGCGCACCGGGATACCGCGCGCGCAAGCTCGCGATCCGCGCCGCCGGCTCGTCCGGCCGCAGCAGCGCCGCGTCGGCGCCGGCATATCCGCCGATGCGCGCGATCTCAGCCGCCAGCCCCTCAAGCTCCCTGCGCCACGCTTCATAGAACCACGGCTCGTCGCTGCCGTGGCCCACGAGCAGCACGCACTCCGACGCCGGCTCGCGCGACCGCGGGGCCAGCTTGGCCGCCAGCACGCGCGCGATCTCCGGATCGCTGCCGATCGGCTCGCCGTAGGTGAGACGCGCCGTGACGGCGATCGGCTCCAGATCCGTTTCGCGCCGCGGCTCCGCGTATGCGCCGAGCGCCCAGCCGATCTCGTCGACATGCGTGCTGCCCGACGAGACGAACAGCGGCAGCGCGTAAATGTCGGTCACGCCCCGTGCCTCAAGCGCGCGCACGCCGTCCTGGATCAGACGGCCTTCGACCAGTTCAAGGTAAGCGGCTTCGACCGGCAGGTCCGCGGGCAGCTTCGTCCTCGCCTCGGCGACCGCATCTTCCACCTGCGCGACCCAGCCCGGCTCGCGCGAGCCGTGGCTGATGACGAGGATGCCCGGCCGGTCGCCGAGTCCTACCTCCCCGCCGCGTACCCTCTGCTCTTTCTCATTACCTCCGACGAGATTGTGCATCCCGCTTCCGCACCTCCGGTTAGACAGCTGTTTCCTTCATGCTATCCAACGCAATGGCCGGTGTCAACGAGACGGGGCGGCACCTTTCCGCTCACTCATCGCCAGGCCCGCGTTCCCGCCCGCTTATCCGAAGCCCGCTATCACGCGTCAATTTTCTTCAGTCTTATCCTCAAACGCAAGATACTGCGGCGGCTTCTCGAATTCGCTTCCCTCGAGACCGCCATTGTCGTAGATGGCGAGCTTCCAAGCGCCTTCGGGAATGGCCGTGCCGGCCGGGATCTCGAAGTAGCGGCTCTCGCCGACGACCGTGTCGAGCGTATCGCCGATCGGCTGCTGCCATTCGTCGACGAAGTGGAGCGTGGCCCCGTAGTCGGGGAAGCGCGGCGTCACGTAGACCGTACCGCCGATCTCGCCTTTCGCAGCGTCGGTATCTACGAAGAGCGGATCGGGATCTCCGCCGACCGGAACGAACGCGGCTGCGGAATGCCCGTCGTCGCGGATCGCGACGACGGCGACATTCGCGACGCCTGCCAGCTTGAATTCGGGCAGCGTCACGCGGATCGCTCTGCCGTCGAACGGATAGTCGTTCGTCACGTCGACGAGCGGCTGGATCGGCTTGCCCGCTTCGTCGGCGCCGTATACGACGTAGCTTACCGTCGTGGAGCTTTTCGCGTCGTACCAGCTCAGCTCGCCGGAGGCGCGCGTTTTGCCGCCGGACAAGACCGGCTTGAAGTGAATATCAGACACGGGCGCACTGGCAGAATTTACATCCCCGACATTGATCCAGCTCGGTGCCTCGTCGCTTATATCGTCGTACGTCTGCACCCGTGCGCTTGCCGAGTAATCGAACACGCCGTCCTTGCGATAAGGAACGACCGTTACCTCGCCAAGGATGTCGAGATTTTGCAAAGGCAGCTTGTATCGACCGGTCGAAGATCTGGCGATCTTTTCCTGGCCGCCCGGATATTCAATCTGATAGCCGTCGTAGACCGTACCGCCGGCCGGATCGCTCCATGCGATCGAGGCCCACGCACCAGCGCCGGGATTGGCGTCTTGGTAGGTCAACTCTCTAACGCGAAAAGCCGGCTCGTCCAGCAGCTTCGCCGTCGCGATCGGCACGGCCGCGGATTTGCTTCGGTCTGCCGCATCGAATAGGCCGAGCGCCACCGCTTTCCCGGTTACCTTCTTTCCCTCGGGGATGACGATCGACTGGCGTTCCTCGACGTACCTGCCTAGCGCTTTTCCGTAACGTTTTCCTTTATTATCTACCAGGTATGCCTCATAGCCCTCCGCGGACGCTGACCCGGTCGTGTTCCAATAGAAAATGCCGCCGATCTCCCCCCGCTTCGGGATCCCGGTCCTTAAAGTTGGCCGTTACCGAAGCAGACGCCTTGGCGTTACCCGTCGTTGCCGTTGTCGCAGCCAGCGCGGAGCCGGCGGGATGACCGAGCGACCAGATGATTCCTATTCCAAAAAAGAGCGACCCCAAGCGCGCGTAGTTGCCGATACATGAATGTCCTCCTTGATGAAAATGTCAGACTCTTCACGTATTAAACCACTTTTTCCAGCTTCAAAACGGGCGATCTTGTGCAAAAAAAGAAACGCTTGCCAAAGGGCGAGCGCATCGTATCAATATCGGATAAATCCGCTTGCGGACGCGGCCTGCTCGCAAGTTTGTTCCTATCCAAGACTACCTCGCCCCCGAGACACTTCGAGCTTGCACGATTGCTCCTACCCAGGACTAACCTCGCCACCACGACACTCCCTGCTCCCACGATTGTTCCTACCTAGGACCACCAGCACCCGCGCCCCTCCTAACTCGCACGTTTGTTCCTACCCGAGACTACCTGGTCACCGCGACACTCCCTGCTCGCACGATTGTTCCTACCCAGGACTCTCTCGCCCCAACGCCACTCCCTGCTTCCATGATTGTTCCTACACAGGATTACTTGGCCTCAGCGTAACTCCGAGCTCGCACGTTTGTTCCTATCCAAGACTAACTAGCCCCAGCGAAACTCCCTGCTCCCACGATAGTTCCTATCCAAGACTACCTGACCCCGCGACACTTCGAGCTCACACGATTGTTCCTACCCAGGACCACCTGCCCCCACGACTCTCAATCTGGCACCCCGTCCCATCAACGCCCGCCCCCGCGACTCTCAATCCGGCATCCCGCCCCATCAACGCCGCCCCCGCGACTCTCAATCCGGCGCCCCGCCCCATTCACGCCTCCCCCCTCTTCGCACGCAAACAACCGCCGAGCGCTCTCGCGCCCGACGGCTCTCATGTCTGCCGGCTGTTTATTTGCCCAAAAACGCGTTCAGCTGCTTCTGCTTCTCGGCGATGATCGCGTCGAGGCCGTTCGCTTTCAGCTTCTTGTAGTACTCGTCGGCCTTGGACGGGTCGATCGAGCCGGTGTCGAGGCCTGGATCGTACTGCTTGCGGATGTTGGACTCGACGGATACCTGCGACTTGACCGGCTCCGCGTTAAACGTGAAGCCGAGCGCCGGGGAGTCGAGCGCGCCTTCGTTGAACTTCTTGAACTGCTCCCATTTGTCCGGCGCTTCCGTATCCCAGACGTAGTTCAGGAATTGGCTGCCCAGCATCCAGGTCGCGCCGATCGCGTAGTTGCCGGTATTGGCTGTCGGCGCGATGATCTCGCCGTTTTTCGTATAGTGATCGCCCTCGATGCCGAAGTTGAGCAGGTTGTTCAGGTACTTGTCGGAATGCAGGAGGTCGATGAACATCATCGCGCGCTCCGGATCGCCGGACGTCGTGGAGATGCCGAGCATCGAGCCGGCCGTGTCGCTCGTCGCGACGGTACGGTCCGTCATCGCGACCTGCGCCAGCTTGCCTGCGAGTCCGGTCGCGTTCGCCGTCTCGGCGTCCTTGCCGGGCTTGAGCGCCGAGGTGATCATGAATACGTTGCCCTTCTTCAGCGCATCGTTGCCGCTCAGCTGCGTCGTGGCCGCGTCTTTGTTGATATAGCCCTTTTTGAAAAAGTCGCGGGTGATGGTCAGCGTCTCTTTGTAGCGCGGCAGCTCGAAGCGCGGCTTGACGGTCGTGTCCGGCGCGTTCTTCAGAATGACGCCTTCGATCGTCGCATCGCCGAGGTAGTCGTACTTGGCAAAATAGTGCGCGTTGAAGTTGTCCCCGTCGCGCAGGAAGACCGGCGTCATCTCGGGCTTCTCCGCCTTTACCTTGGCGAGGATCGGATCGAGGTCCGCGATCGTCTTGGCGGCCATCAGCTGGTCGGTGACGCCCAGCTCGTCGGCGATGTCCTTGCGGAAGATGATGCCGCCCTGTTCGGCGAGCTCTTTGTTCGTCGGGATGCCGTAGTTGAAACCGTTGATCTTGGCGCCCTTCAGGAACGCCTCCGGCAGCGTGGACAGGATGTCCTGACCGTACTTTTCCAGCAGATTGCCGTATTTGCCGTTCGGATCGTTCAGCGGCAGGAAGGCGCCTTTGGCGACGTTGGTCGCGTGGCCGTTCCAGGCGGCGGTGAAGATGATGTCCATCGGGTCGCGGGAAGCGATTGCAAGATTCATCTTGTTGTCCCATTGGCCCCAGTCGACGAGGTTCAGATCGAGCGTCGCGTTGATTTTTTCCTTCAAATACTTGTTGATCTCGGCCTCGACCTTGGCTTCGTCCTTGGGCGGCGTGCCGGGCAGATACAGCGTCAGCTTGTATTCCTTGAGATTCGATGCCGCGGCGGACGCGGACGGCGACGCCGACTCGCTCGCCGTCGCCGATGCGTCGGCGGATGCCGACGGCGAAGCGGACGCCGAGGACGACGGAGATGCGTCCGCGCCTTTGTCGTTATTGTTGTTGCCGCCGCAGCCTGCGAGCACGACGGAGAGCGCCGCGAGCGCGAGCGCGGACTTGCCGAGCTTGTTCTGTACGAGCATGGGTATTGCCTCCCTTTTCATAGTGAGTAAGGCGTATATGCATGAACCGGCCGGTAACCGGGTTCAGCCTGATTGATCGAGCCGGCCGCCGCCGCGTCGGGCAACGGCCGGATGCAAGGTCAGCCCTTGACGGCGCCGACGGTGAGTCCCTGGATGAAGTAGCGTTGGAAAAACGGATAGATGAAGATGATCGGCCCGATCCCGACGACGGCCATCGCCATCCGGGCGGTCTCGCTCGGCATCTGAAAGTTCGGGTTCGCCTGCATGATGGCCGAATACGCCTGCGAGTTCGAGCTTAAGTATGCGATATCGAGCAGCGTCTTGTACATGCGGAACTGGATGCTCATCGGCCCGTCCTGATTGATGAAGAGGAGACTCAAAAACCAGTCGTTCCAGTAGTTCAGCGTGCACAGCAGGCCGACGGAAGCGAGCACGGGCAGCGACAGCGGCAGCACGATCCGGACGAAGGTGCGCAGCTCGCCGGCGCCGTCGATCTTGGCCGATTCGATGAGCGCCGGCGGGATCGAGCCCGAGAAAAACGTGCGGATCAGGATGACGAAAAAGCCTTGGACGAACAACGGCAGCATGAGGACGAGCAGCGTATTTTGCAGATGAAGCCCTTGCTTGTAGGTCAGGTAGAACGGCACGAGTCCGCTGTTGAACAGGATCGTGAAAAACACGATGAAGGAAAAGATGCCGCGATGCTTGAAGTCGCGCCGCGAGATCGGGTACGCGTACAGCGTCATGATGGAGAGCGCGACGATCGTGCCGACGACGGTGACGAAAATCGAGACGCCGTAGGATTGGACGATCGGCTTCCAGTCGTTGAACAGGAAGTCGTAGGCGCCCAGGCTGAATTTCTTCGGCCAGATATTGTAGCCGTCGACCGTGACCGTCCGCTCGTCGGAAAGCGACACGGCCACGACGATGAGCAGCGGAATGACGCAAAGCGCGCTGTAAATCCAGAAGACCGCATTGATGACGGCGTTGGTGCCGGTCGAGATTTCGTTCGCGTTGAACTTCCGTTTTCGGATGACGCTGGTTGCCATGGATGGGTTCCTCCTTCTGTGGTCGCGGGCGGGCGCCGCCTAGAACAAGGCGTCGTCCTTGCTGACGCGTCTGACGACCAGATTCGCGGTGAGCACGAGGATGAAGCCGATGACCGCCTGGTAGAGGCCGGCCGCCGAGGACATCCCGATATCGCCCGAGACGAGGAAGCCCTGGTACACATAGGTGTCGATGACAAGCGTCTTGTCGTAGAGCGCGCCGGCATTGCGCGTCACCTGGAAGAACAAGCCGAAGTCCGCGTAGAAAATCCGGCCGATCTGCAGCAGCGTCATCGTGACGATGACCGGGCGGATGAGCGGGACCGTGATCGTCCAGATCTGTCTCCACTTGGTCGCGCCGTCCATATGGGCGGCCTCGTAATATTCGTTGTCGATGCCGACGATCGCCGCGAGGAAGATGACCGCGTAGTAGCCGATGCCCTTCCACGTATTGACGAGCGGCAGAATGAGCGGCCACCACTTCGAGTCCGAGTACCAGTCGACCGGCTCCGCGCCGAACAACGGCAGGACGAACTTGTTCAGAATGCCGATGTCCGGATTGAGGAAGGCGTACACGAGATACGACAGGATGATCCAGGACATGAAGTAGGGCAGAAAAAGAATCGTCTGGTGCAGCTTGGACTGCAAGCGGCTGCGCATGACGTTAAGCCCGATCGCCATCGCGACGCCGATGACCGTGTTGAGGACGATAAAAACCGCGTTGTACGCCATCGTATTGCGCGTGATCACCCAGGCGTCGCTGCTCGCGAACAAATACTTGAAGTTGCCCCAGCCGATCCAAGGACTGTCCATGAAGTTTTGCATAAAGCTCGGCGAGGCGTACGTCATCTGCTTGAACGCGATCAGCGCGCCCGCCATCGGAATGTAGTTGTTGACGATCAGCACGATCAAGGCCGGCGCCATCATCAGGTAAAACACGCCGTATCTTTTCCAGTAGCCCTGATTCAGCGTCTTCGTCCGGGCCGCTTGGCGCGCGGGCTTGTCGATCGCGGCCGGCACGGTCGGCGTGGCCTGTTCCATCTCCATCACGTTCCTTACTTTTGGTCTGTGATGTCATTGTACAGGGCGCTTCCGGAGCCATCTATCTACTGGGATGACCGAGATAGCACAATTGTGACTTGTTTCCGATATTTTACCATTTGCGCATGGGCGAGACGATAAAAAAGCGCCGGCCCGAGGGCAAGCGCTTCGCATAAATGCATCCTTCCTTCCCTTAAAGCCCGCTTTATCGTTATAATGATGAATATCGATTTATATCATTATAATGTTTGGTCGTGGACAGCGCGCGATCTCCGGTCCGGCGCCTGCGTCCGCTATACGAGATTGAAGCAAGGAGAGATGCCGGTGTGGAATTCCGCGAATAAGCGAGCTTTCGTTTCTCGCATGCGCCTGAACTGGAGTCATTTCAAATCCAAGCTGCTGTTCAAGTATACGCTTTCTTATATCCTCATCTTCCTGATCCCGCTGACCGGCGTCACGGCCTCCGTCTACGAGAGCGCCGTCCGCAGCCTCCGTACCGAGATCGAACAATCGAACCTGAACCAGCTTAACCAGGTGAAACGAACCTTGGACGGCCGCATCGCCGAGCTGCAGGAGACCGCCGGGCGCATCGCCTACGACGAGCATCTGACCTCCTACATGGTGCATCACGACTACTACGGCATGGAAGCGATCCAGACGCTGGCGAACTACAAGGCGAGCAGCGGCATTTTGCAGGATCTCTTTTTTGTACTTCCGGGACGATTCGGTCGTCTACTCCTACCGCGGGCTGATGAATCTCGACGTCGCGTTCGGGAGCACCTACCAGTTCGGCCAAGCGAGCCGGCAGGCGCTGTTGCGCGAGATGAACACCGCGATCCAGCCGGTCATGCGTCCCGCCGAGCAGGTCACGATCAACGCCCGGCAGGAGACGATGCTGACCCTGCTCGTGCCGATCAAGCCGAACAATCCGTTTCCGTACGGTACGGTCGTCTATCTGATGAAGGAATCGAATCTGACCGGCATGATGGCTTCGATCCTGAACGATTTTTCCGGGAGCAGCTACATCTTCGACGCGCAGGGCATCAAGCTGACGGGCACCAGCCGCGGGGAAACGATGGACCGGGTCGCCCTGAACCGGCTCGCGTCCTTGTCGACGGGCATTCACAGCCTGACGCTCGACGGCAAGCAGCAGTCCGTCGTGGCCGTGAAGTCCGAGGCGAACGGCTGGACTTACGTGACGACCATGCCGAGCCATCAGTTTTTCAGCCGGGTCGCGCACATTCGGTCGCTGATCCTGGTCGTCTTCTGCTTCGTCGGCCTGATCGGCATCGCGGCGGCCATGGTGCTGGCCAGACGGCAATATCATCCGATCAAAAATTTGATGGAATTCGTCAAGCTCAGAGGCACCGGCGCTGCCGAGACGACGGACACCCGCAACGAGTGGGACTGGATTCGCTCCACGATCCACGAGTACAGCGCGCGGGCGGACATGCAGCAGCCCTACGTGCGCAATCAGTGCCTGCTCCTGCTCTTGAAGCACGGCAAACCCGAGGACCCCGAGATCGAGCGGCTCGTGCAGAGCGCGGGCCTGGAGCTTGCGCCGGGGAAAAGCTTATGCTTCTCCGTCATCCTCACCTGGGAGGAGCTGCCTCCTTCCGGTTCCTCGCGTACGATCGTCGCGCAGCTGGCAGAGCGGTTCCGCGAGGCGAAGTTCCCGCAGTGGGGCGCCCGCGCCTACGGCGTGGAGCTCTCCCCGTCGGAGCGGTTCGCGCTGATGGTCTCCATGAGCGCCGAGGGCAACGAACCGGTACAGGCGCGCGTGGAGCAGGTCGTCGATGCCGTACTCGCATATATCGGCGACGAGCTGCTTCAGCAGCTCTCGCTTGGGATCGGCACGGCATACGACAGCTTGGGCCAGCTGAACCAGTCGTTTATCGAGGCCGCGACCGCGCTGCAGTTCCGCCTGATGGGCGAGCCGGGCCGCGTCACCTACTTCGAGCGGCTGGCCCGGCAGGAGCATGCCTTCGGCGACGCTTACTGGCTGCCCAAGAAGTCGATGCTGAAGCTCGAGCAGAGTCTCAAGCAGGGCAACGAAGCGGTCGCCGCGCAGACGATTCACGGTCTCGTGGACGAGATCCGCGGCGTGAAGCTGTCCGCTTCCCTGCTCCGCTGCGTCTGCTTCGACCTGCTCAATGCCCTGCTGCGCACCGCCTCGGAGTACGGCATGACCGACGTGCTGAACGACATTCCCGGCTTCACGTCGTTCGAGACGCTCGAGGAGCTCGAGAGCCAGCTGATCGCGCTGTCTTCGCAGATCTGCCGACAGGTGGAGCGCAATACCGAGACCGGGCAGCAGTCGCTCATCGAGAACATCGTCGAATACGTGGACAGCCAGTACGCCGACTATACGCTCAGCCTCGAGCATATCGCGCTCAAGTATTCCGTCTCGACCTCGTACCTGAGCCGCAGCTTCAAGGACAAGATCGGCATGACCTTCTCCCAGTACATCTGGCGGCTCCGCACCGACGAGGTCATGCGCCAGCTCGTCACCACGAGCGCGCCGCTCAAGGAGATCATCGAACGCGTCGGCTACCTCGACGCGCCGAACTTCATCCGCAAGTTCAAAAACGAAACCGGCTACACCCCCGGCCAGTACCGCAAGCTGTACGCGCAGGTGAACGTGCCGGCGGAATAGTTTTAACGGCTATGCCGGGCTAGCACACATTTGTCCGTTCCGGGATAGCCGGTTTTTCCGGCTATCTCGCCCCCCGCACACACTAGCCCAGGCCCCGTTAGCCGGTTTTTCCGGCTATCACGGCCCCGCAATACGAACACAGCAAGCCGCCCCGGACCGGCTATCGCGCAAAAGTACACGATCGAAATCAGCGCCCGCTCGTCGTTTCGCCTACCGCGCAAAAATGCACGGTTTTCTCCCGATACACACCAGATCTCGCACAATGAGGCGATCTATCGTGCACTTTTGCACGATAGATTGCAAAAAACCGCCATACGGCTCGAGAATGATGTATTTTTGCACGATAGCAACAGACTGCTCACTTCACTGCCCGCTGCTTGCCTCATCATATTCGGCTCATTTCGCCCGCAAAACAAAAATTCTCCGCATCGGCAAGCGACGGCGGAGAATCGTTGAAGCGGACTGGCCGGCCGGCAGAACAGGCAGGCATGCAGAACAGGCAGACGGAAGAGCCTTGCCTGCGCAGGCAGACGGCAGGCCCTTCCCCCAGCAATGCCGAAGGCCGCCCGCCAAAGCGGGCGGCCTCCATCCGCCTTTTCTTCAAGCCGCCCTTTTCCCTGACGCTACCTTTAGTTCGAAGCCCACCGATCGTACGCGCCCTGATAGATCTTCGCCATCTTCTCGGCGCCCATCTTATTCAGCGTGTCCACGTACTTGTCCCAGTTGCTCAGCGGTTCGGCGCCGGTGATGAACTTGGCTTCCATCTGATTGACGTACGTATTGAGATCGGATGTCAGGCTGTTGACCTGCGTCTGCTCCTCGGACGTCAGGAACAACGTCGGGAACGGCGGACGCGCGCCCCGGTCGAGCAGCTTCGTCTGCGTTTCCTTGGCGACCCACACCTCGAAGTCGCCCTTCAGACCCTTTTCGATATCGTCCGTGTTGATCGTCGGCGCGGGAATACCGTAGTTCGGCGTCAACGTCGAGCGATATTTCTCGCGGTCGGTGCCGCCGTCCGGGATCGGCAGATATTCCTTCGTGCGGGTGGCCTCGTCCGTGTATTTCCACAGGATGCCTTCCGGTCCTTTGTTGAACAGCAGCGCGCCTTCATAGGAGTACAGGTAATCGACCCAGCGCATCGACGCTTCGGGCGACGGGTTCGTGCTCGAGATGGCGAACGCGCCCGGCGTAATTCCGGCATTCGCCGCGATCGCCGGCTTGTCGACCATCTCGCTTTTCACCGGCGCATACATCGGATCGTCCGTCGAAGGCTCGCCGCCGAGGGACATGTAGGCGTTCCAGTTGGCGAACATCGCGACCTGGTTGTTCTGCACCTTCGCCTTCTTCTGCTCGTCGGTCTGCGAGAAGCTCTCGTGGTCCAGCAGCTCCTCGTTCCACAGCCGGTTCATAAACGTCAGGTACTGCTTGAAGCCCTCTTCCAGCGGCGTGTAGTGAACGGTCTTGTTGTCGTCGACATAGATCGTGTCCTCGTACACCCCGAAGGAGCCGAGCAGCCAGGTGCGAATGTCGCGCAGGTTGACGTCTCTCGCGTTGCTGGCCGTCAGCGGAATCTCGTCGGCCTTGCCGTTGCCGTTCGGGTCCTCGGTCTTGACGCGCTTCAGATAGGTATACAGCTCTTCGGTCGTCGTCGGCAGCTTCGTGATGTTCAGCGCCTTCAGGAAGTCGCCGTTGTACCAGATCGGATTGCGGTACCAGTGCTGGCTCATCTCGATGACCGGCAGCGCGTAGATATGGCCGTCCGGCGCGGTGATCGACTTGCG
Organism: Cohnella rhizosphaerae; assembly: GCF_029525575.1. GTDB lineage: Bacteria > Bacillota > Bacilli > Paenibacillales > Paenibacillaceae > Cohnella > Cohnella rhizosphaerae. The sequence continues at coordinate 1,809,541 of NZ_JAPDIA010000003.1, read as the reverse complement.
GACCTCCGGGTTCTCGTCCAGCACCTTCTTGAAGTTCGGCGCGTACGCGTCGATCAGCGTCTCCAGCGGAATGAGGATGCCTTGTCCGCCGTAGTTGATCTGCTCGGCTGTCGTAAGCCCGGCTGCGTAGAACATGTCCGGATAGTCGCCGCTCGCGAATACGAGGTTTTTCTTCGTATCGAAGCTGTCCTTCGGGGCGTTGCGGAAGTCGAGCTTGATGTTGCTCTGCTCGGCCATGATGTCGAGCACCTTCATCTTGGTCCAGTCCTGGTCGCCCGTGTCCGGCGCCATCAGCGTCAGCGTGAGCGGCTCGCTCACGATCGGAAAGCCTTCTTTGTTGACGGTCGCGCCCGCCGATTCCTTCTTCTCGTTCGATGCGCAGCCGGCCAGCAGACCGACGCCGATGGACGCCGCGAGCAGCAGCTTGCCTGTTTTTGCGTACGATGCCATGGATGAACCCTCCCGTATATAATGATGAATCGCGTAATTGGTCGCCCCGTTCGCCGCAAGCGACGGCAGGGGCATCTATAATAAGCGGCCGAAGCCGGTTATTAACGGAGCCCGCGTACCGTCAGCCCTTGACCGAGCCGATCATGACGCCTTGAACGAAGTAGCGCTGCAAAAACGGATAGACGGCGATGATCGGCAGCGTGGAAACGACGATGACCGCGTATTTGAGCAGGGAAGCCGTCTCGGCCTTGGAATTCATCGCTTTGGCGATATCGCCGCTGATCGCCGCGCCGGTCGTTTCCGCCGTCATCTCCTGGAGCACGAGGATCTGCCTGAGCACCATTTGCAGCGGATATTTAGCGGCGTCGTTCAGATAAAGTAAGGACGGCAGGTAGCTATTCCAATGGGCCACCCCGTAAAACAACGCCATAACCGCGATGATGGGAAAGGACAGCGGCAGCACGACGCGGGTGAACAGCCTCAGGTTCGTGCACCCGTCGATCTGCGCGGCCTCCTGCAGCTCCCTTGGGATCGTCGTTTGGAAAAACGTCCTGGCCACGATCAGATTCCAGACCGAGACGGCGACCGGCAGGATAAGCGCGCCCATCGTATTGATCAGATGGAGATCCTTGACGACGAGGTACGTCGGCACCAGACCGCCGTTGAAGAACATCGTCACCAGGATAATGATAACGAACAACGTCCGTCCTACAAAATCCGAGCGGCTGAGCGCATAGGCGGCAGGCAGCGTCACCGCGAGATTAAGCGCCGTCCCGAGCACCGTGTAGATGATCGTATTGAGATATCCGCTCCAGATTTTGGAGTTTTGGAACACGAGCGTGTATCCGTCCCAGGTGATGCTTTTGGGCCAAAGCCACATCTCCCCGGCGTTCACGAGCTTCGGCGAGCTGATCGACGCGCTGAGGATATAGATGAGCGGATACAGCACGACGACAAGCGCGATCGCCAGGAACACGTATACGCCGAGCATGAAGATCCGGTCGCCCCTGGACGCCTTAATCGTTGAATTGGCAAGGTTCATGTGCGCATTTCTCCCTTCTACCACAGACTGGTCTCGCTCGTCCGCTTCGCGATGCGGTTGACGAGGATCAGCAGGATGGCGTTGATGACCGAGTTGAACAGGCCTACCGCGGTCGAGAAGCTGTACTGCGCGTCGACCAGACCGGTTCGGTATACAAAAGTGGAAATGACGTCGGAAGACTCCATGTTAAGCGAGTTTTGCAGCAGCAGGATCTTCTCGAAGCCGACGCCGAGGATGTTGCCCATATTCAGAATGAGCATGATCGTGATCGTCGGGACGATCGTCGGCAGGTTGATATGCAGGACGCGCTTGAAACGGCTCGCGCCGTCTACGATGGCAGCCTCGTGCAGCTGCGGATCGACGCCCGCCAGCGCGGCCAGATAAATGATCGTGCCCCAGCCCGCGCTCTGCCACACGTCGGACAGGACGTACACCGTCTTGAACCATCGCGGATCGGTCAGGAACTGCGGCGCGTCGATGCCCACCCATTCCATAATTTTGATGATGATGCCCGACGACGGCGACAGGAACGTGATGATCATCCCGGCCATGACGACGACGGAGATGAAGTGCGGCGCGTAGGTTACGGTCTGAACGGATTTTTTTGAACCACCCGTTCTTCGCTTCGTTGAAGGCGAGCGCCAGAATAATCGGCAGGGGGGAACCCGACCGCAAGCGCATACAAGCTGATACCGAATGTGTTCCAGATCAGATCCCAGAAGTAATACGAGTGGAAAAACCGTTCAAAATGAGCGAATCCGACCCAGGGACTATCCATGACGCCTTTAGCCGGCATGAAATTTTTGAACGCGATCTGGATCCCGTACATCGGCAGATAATGAAATAAAATAAAGTAGACCAGCGCCGGGGCGACGAAAAGGTACAGCTCCCAGTTGCGCCAGATTCGTTTGCCGAGCGACGCGCGTTCGGCCAGCTTCGCCGGCAGCGGCAGACTTCCGTCCGAAACTTGAACTTGCTGCGTATCTGCTTTCACGTTGCTCCTCCCTTCCGCGCTGCAGGACCGTTTTTACTGTGAGCGTATTCATCTCGTTCGGTAACGGCCTGGCAGCGATTACAATTCGAATTGTAGGGAAGGCAGGCTCGCGCCGTAAATATGTGAGATGTGCATTGTCATTGTTAAACGGGGAAAACCCTTGGGACGCAAGGGTTTTTCGTGTACGCGCTATCATTTTGACCGGGGCGGAAATGTGTAAAGTTTTAACCGTTTTCAACGCTGCAAACGATACATATTGCGCTGTGCCGCGAGGTGTGCCAACCTGTTGGATGATTCGTTCGGCGGTAGGCCGACCCCAAGGAGGAAAATAACATGACGCAGTCCGTATCTCCACTGCCCGCTTCAATTCGCGACTTTCTGGACCAAGCCGACCGGCGTCTCGCCCACCGTCCCAAGCTGCAGCGGATGTTCCGCAACTGCTTTCCCAATACGCTCGAGACGACGACGAAGCTGCTGGACGACGGCACGACCTTCGTCTTCACCGGCGACATTCCTGCCATGTGGCTGCGCGACTCGGTGGAGCAGGTGCGTCACTACCTGCCGTTCGTCCGCGAGGACGAAGAGCTGCAGCGGATCATCGGCGGGCTGATTCGCCGCCAGCTTTTTTTACATCAACCAAGACCCTTATACGAACGCGTTCAACGAAACGGCAAGCGGCAAGCACTACAACGACGGCGACCTGTCCGACATGACGCCCTGGATGTGGGAGCGCAAGTACGAACTGGATTCCCTCTGCTTCCCCGTGCAGCTGCTACACGACTATTGGCAGGCGTCCGGCAAGACGGACGTGTTCGACGACGCTTGCTACCAGGCGCTCGTCTCGATCGTAGGCGTCATCGGCACCGAACAGCGGCATATGGAAAAATCGCCTTACCGCTTCCTGCGCCCGGGCTTCAAGGAGACCGAGACGCTGCAAAACGACGGCCTCGGCCTGCCCGTCAACTACACCGGCATGACGTGGTCCGGCTTCCGGCCGAGCGACGACGCGTCCCTGTTCGGCTACAATGTGCCGGGCAACATGTTCGCCGTCGTCATCCTCGGCCATATCCGCGAGATCGCGAGCACGATATATAAAGATGAGGGCCTTGCCGGGCGCGCGCAAAAGCTGCGCGAGCAGATCGACTTCGGCATCCGCGCCTACGGTATCGTCAACCACCCGCGCTTCGGCCGCATTTACGCATACGAGACCGACGGCTTCGGCAACTACTGCCTCATGGACGACGCCGGCACGCCGGGCCTTATGTCCATTCCGTACTTCGGCTACGCGCCCGCCGACGATCCCGTCTATCAGAACACGCGGCGGTTCGCGCTCAGCTTCGACAACCCGTACTACTTCGAGGGCAAGTACGCGAAGGGCATCGGCAGCCCGCATACCAAGGACGGCTATGTGTGGCACATGGCCCTGTCCATGCAGGCGCTGACCAGTACGGACGAGCAGGAGGTCAAGGACCTCATCGAAGTGCTGATCGCGACCGACGCCGACACGGGCTTCATGCACGAAGGCTTCGATTGCAACGATCCCGCGATCTTCACCCGCCCCTGGTTCGCCTGGTCCAACTCGCTGTTCGCGCAGGTGATCTGCAAGGCGATGGATAAAGGCTGGGTATGAGGGCGAGTAATGCGGCCGCTCGCAGCCAAGGGCGTGCGACCGCGCCCGGCAGACGGCGGGCGGGCGATCGCGGTGGGCGGAAGGCCAAAGACGGCGGGACCTTGGCGTTCATGCACATTTTATGTGCATGAGGCGGTTGCTCGCGGAGGAACTCGGCGTGCTACCGGCGTTCATGCACATTTTATGTGCATGAAGCGGCTGCTCGCGGACGAACTCGGTGCGCTACCGGCGTCGGCTGCTCGCGGACGAACTCGGTGCGCTACCGGCGTTCATGCACATTTTATGTGCATGAGGCGGTTACTCGCGGACGAGCGTGGTGCGCTCCAAGCTTTCATGCACATTTTATGTGCATGAGGCGGCTGCTCGCGGACGAACTCGGCGTGCTACCGGCGTTCATGCACATTTTATGTGCATGAAGCAGCTGCTCGCGGAGGAACTCGGCGTGCGACCGGCGTTCATGCACATTTTATGTGCATGAAGCGGTTACTCGCGGATGAACTCGGCGCGTTACCGGCGTTCATGCACATTTTATGTGCATGAGGCGGTTACTCGCGGACGAACTCGGTGCGCTCCAAGCTTTCATGCACATTTTATGTGCATGAAGCGGCTGCTCGCGGACGAGCGTGGCGTGCTACCGATGTCCATGCACATTTTATGTGCATGGTGCGGCTGCTCGCGGACGAACTCGGCGTACGACCGGCGTCCATGCACATTTTATGTGCATGAGGCGGTTACTCGCGGAGGAACTCGGTGCGCTCCAAGCGTTCATGCACATTTTATGTGCATGAAGCGGCTGCTCGCGGACGAACTCGGCGTGTTACCGGCGTTCATGCACATTTTATGTGCATGAAGCGGTTGCTCGCGGAGGAACTCGGCGTGCTACCGGCGTTCATGCACATTTTATGTGCATGAAGCGGTTGCTCGCGGACGAACTCGGTGCGCTACCGGCGTTCATGCACATTTTATGTGCATGAGGCGGTTACTCGCGGACGAACTCGGTGCGCTACCGGCGTTCATGCACATTTTATGTGCATGAAGCGGTTACTCGCGGACGAATGCGGCGTGTTACCGGCGTTCATGCACATTTTATGTGCATGAAGCGGTTGCTCGCGGACGAGCGTGGCGTGCGACCGGCGTTCATGCACATTTTATGTGCATGAAGCGGCTGCTCGCGGACGAAGCAGCTGACTCTCGGCTACTCTCGGCTACTCGGGCTACTCGCAGCTACTCTCGGCTACTCTCGGCTACTCGCGGCTGCCCAAGCCGACGCAAAAAAAGACACCTTGACGGTGTCTTTTGTTCGCTATTGCGGCTGCATTACTTGAGGATCGCCCCCGCCGTCAGCGCGTTTTCGATCTTTTCGTTGCCGATCAGGTAGACGATGATCATCGGCAGGCTGGACAGCAGCATGCTGGCGCCGATCAGCCCCCAGTCCGCGACTCCCACGTTCACGAAGTAACTAAGCAAGCCTACGGTGAGCGGGCGGAATTGGTCCTTGGAGGCGATGATGAAGGCGAGCGGGAACTCGTTCCATATGCGGATGAAGATGAGCACGCACTGCGTCATCAGCGCCGGCATGACGATCGGAAATATGATTTTGAAAAAGGTCTGGTACACGTTCGCCCCGTCGATGCAGGACGCTTCCTCCAGCTCCTTCGGCAAGGAGCGCAGGAACGCATACAGCATCAGGACACAGGACGCGATCGCAAATCCCGAATACGGCAGGATCAAACCGAGATAGCTGTTTTTAATATGAAGCTCCTTGATCAGCTGGAATAAAGGGATGACGACGACTTCGATCGGCACGATCAGTCCCAGCGATACGTAGAACAGCGCCGCCGAATTGAACCTCCACTGCATCCGGCTGAGGCAATAGGCCAGCATGCTGCCGGTCGTCAGCGTGAGCGCGATCGTCCCCGCCGTATAGATCAGACTGTTCTGAAAATACGTGTAAAAGTGGTACTTGGACAGCGCTTCGCCGAAGTTGTGCCAGTCCCACGAGGTCGGGATGCCGAAGGGATTGGCGTAAGCCTCTTTCTTCGACTTCAAGGACATCGTGACCATCCAGTACAGAGGAAACAAAAACGTACAGCCAACGACCACCCAGAATATTCGGCTCAACACTTTCAGACCAATCACTCCCTGCCTTAGAACTCCAGCTTCCCTCTCGCCACAAACCGCTGGATGATAAACGAGATAACGAGACATTGAATAATGAAGATCACGGCAATGGCGGTCCCTTTGCCGAACTGGGAAGTGTCGAACGCCGTATAATACATCTGGTAGATGACGGTTCTCGAGGTATCCCCGGGTCCTCCGGCCGTCATGACGCGCACATGCGAGTAGAAAGCCATCGAGCCTAGCGTAGAGAGGATCAACACGTACTTGATGACGTTTTGCAGCAGGGGGATCGTGATCTTCAGGCACACCTGCGCAAAGCTGGCGCCGTCGAGCAAGGCCGCTTCGTAATAGTCTTTGGGGATCGTCTTGATGCCCGTATAGAACAGGATCGCGTTAAGTCCGATATATTGCCACAGGAACGACAGCCCGATGCTCGGCATGACCGTTCTCTTTTCCGTCAGCCACGAGTGCGTCCAGTCGCTTAGTCCGATGGATTGAAGGATGCGATTGAACAGTCCCCAGTTCGGCTCGTAAAACGCAAGCCAGATCTGGGCCACGACCGTAACCGACAATATGGCGGGAAACATGGCCGCCGTCTTGAAGAAGCGGCGCAGCCTTGGCGTTTGCACGTCCATAAAAAGCGAGAGCATCATGGAAAGGGGCAGCCCCAGCAGCAACGATATGCCTACGATGAGGTACGTATTTTTATGCGCGGTCCAGAAGGAAGGCGTCGACAGCACTTCCCTGTAGTTATCCAATCCGACGAAGCCCAGATTGCGGAAGCCGTCATGGTCGTGCAAGCTCATCCAGATCTCCGGAAGCAGCGGGTATACGCAGAAAACGGTAAACAACAGCAAGGCCGGCGCGGTAAACACGAATATCGATAACTTGGTGCTGAAATACTTGTTCATGGCGCTCTCCACCGTTTAATTTGTGTCTAACCCCCCCCGCGGGTTCGCCGCAGGGGGATTAGCTGTTGCCGGTCCGTTAATTTTTAAACCACGTGTTCTCGCTCCAGAGCTTGTTCATCGCTTTGTTGAAGTCCGCGGCGGCGTATTCGCCCGTCAGCAGGTTCGCGCCTTCCGTGGACATTTCGGCCGACGTCCGCGCATCCAGCGAATTCAGCGCCATCGAAGCGATCTTGTTCGGGATCGGGTTGTACCAGTCCACGAACTTCTGCATCAGCGGGCTCTTGTCCGCGGGCGGGTTGCCCGTCTGCAGGGCGATCGGCGCTCCGGTCGTCTCGAAGTAAAGCGCGTCCGCCATAGCGAGGAACTCGGCCAGCTTGACCGCTTCATCCGGATGCTTCGTCTTGCCGCTGACCGCGTAGCCGTTAAGCGGAGAGCCCCAGAACTGCACGTTCTTCGTCGGGTCGTATTTGTCGCTCGCGGCCGGGAACGGGAAGAAGTCGACCGTCTCGTCCTTGGCGAGATTCGGCAGCTCCCACGTGAACATCATGAGCATGGCCGCCTTCTTGGAAGTGAACATTTCCATCGCCGGTCCGTAATCCAGGTTGGCGATGCCGTCCGGGAACACGCCTGCCTTGACCATCGTCTCGATCCGAGCCGCTCCCTCCTGGACGGATGGGTTGTCGAAGTTCGTTTTGTTGCTCACGAGGTCCGCCATCGCCTGCGGATCGCCGACCTGGATCATCTGCTGCAGCATGAAGAGCTTCACACCCCATCCGTCCTTGCCCGGTGTGACCGCCGGCACCATGCCTTTGTCCTTAAGCGTCTTCGAGATTTGGAGGAACTCGTCGAACGTAGCGGGCGCCTTGACCCCGGCTTGCTCGAACATATCCTTGTGATAGAAGATCACCGGCGTAAAGTACGTGTCGGCCCCCCGAAGAAAGACTGTAAATCTTGCCGTCGACATGCTTCAGCGCGTCCGGTACCGCATACTTGCCCAGGAATCCGTCCTGGGAGATATAAGGCGTGAGGTCCATGATACTGCCCGTGCTCTTCAGCGGCGTGAAGTAGCCTGCGTCGTTCCAGAAGACGTCCGGCATATCCTCCGACGCGTTCAGCGTTTTCAATTTGTTCGCCATATCCTCGCCGCCGCCGCCGGGCTCGAATTCGACCTCGAGGTTCGGCAGCGCTTCGGCGATTTTCGGCTTAATGTACTTATCCATGATGTTGTTGCGATTTTCGTCGGTCGTGATCGTGATGACTCTCATCTTGATTTTTTTTGCCGTCCGTTCCCGCGCTCTCCTTGGCGCTTTCCGTGGGTTCCGCTTCCGAGCTCCCCGCCGCGACCGACGGACTGTCGGACGGCTTGCTGTTGCCCTTTTCGTTCCCGCTGCTGCATGCCGACAATACCAGCAAAGCGCCCGCCATAAGGATCGCAGCCTTTGCCATTGAATTGGTTTTCATCGTTTGCCTCCCCTGCGTATCGACCTCGTCTATGGTTGATTCGCCCCTTTGAAAGCGATATCAACCTTGAATTCATCTTACGAATCTTCCCAATTTTAGTACAGAGATTATTCTCGGCCCGGAAGTAAAATTAACGGCAAAAATAAGCTGCCGAAAACGTAATGCAGCGCCTCTTCGCCGAGCCCTCGCGGGAGCCCCCCGCTCCAACGCAAACGGGATGAAGCGCGGCGACCGCCGGCTTCATCCCGTTTCATTCATTCGAGCTTACTCCATGTTGTTCACGTACTTGCTGGGCGGAATCCCCATGAACTTCTTGAAGCACTTGCCGAAGTAGTTGGCGTCCGCATAGCCGACCTTGGCGGCTACGTTCTGGATGACCTTTTCTCCCCGGTCGAAGAGCGCTTTGGCTTTCATGATCCGCGTTTCGGTCAGGTAGTCGTTGATGGTGACCGTCGTTTCCTTTTTTGAACACGAAGCAGAGATGGTTGTAATTCATATGGACGCTCTTCGCAATATCCTCGATTCGCAGCTCTTCGTTGCCGTAATGGCTGCTAATATACGCTTTTACCTCTTCGACGACTTTGGCCGACCGATTCGGTTTCCGGCCGTGCACGTGGTCCATGACTTTGAGGATTAGCGCGCGGATCCAGCTCTCCAGCTCGCTAAGCGTCTTCATCTGCCGGACCAGCTGGAGCAAGTCGGACTGCCTCGAATGCCTGAACACATCCTCATAGCTTTGCGACGCTTCGGCCAGAAACGCCACGCAAGTCGATACGATCTCGATGCCGGCGAGCAGCAGCATGTCGATCGAAGCTTGCTTCGCGCGGACATCCTCGAAAAAAGCCGCAAGCCATGCCTCCGTCTCGGTCCGGTTCCCGATCCGCATGCACATCAGCAAGCCGCTTCTTTTTTCCGCCGGAAACAAACTGACGTTCATGCCGGTATCGGCCGTGCGGGAGTAAGCGAACACCTCGTTGCCCCCCATTAAAAAAGCGGCGCTTCAAGGCGAGCAGCGCGTCCTTGTAGGAAGCGGCGACCGACGCCAACGACCGGCTGCCGCTACCGATACCGATCGTAACCGAGCACGGCAAAGCCCGAATCTTGTCCCGAATGCCTTTGCACAACGATTCCAGCCCGTCAAACGAGTCGTCAGGCGATCCGACGATCAGGACCAGACGATCTTCGTAATCGCGGCATACGGCACACTGATAAACGCTTTGCATATCGCGCAGCGCGATCTCCTGAACGACCGCCTTGCGGGCCAGAAGGTCTTCTTCGCGATTCCAGTCGTCGCATGGATCAAGATCGATCACGACCGTCTGAAAATACGGCCCTCCCAGCTGGATTCCCAGGGAAGCCAGCCGTTCCGACCCGGGTACCGACGCCTGACCGCTGCCCTGCAGCCACCCGTTCAGCACTTGCTCCCTCCATGCGGGCAAGCTTTCGCTCGCCTGCTTCCTGAGGTCTTCAAGCTCCGTCCGGCCCTGGCGTTCCGTTCGGATCTGCTCCTTCATGTCCAGCAAGGAGCCCCGAAGCTCTCCCTCGTCAATCGGCTTGAGCACATAATCGAATACGCCCAGGTGCACGGCTTGTCTGGCATACACGAATTCGCTGTGTCCCGACAGCACCATGAATTTCGTTTCCCCGTCGCGCTGTTTGGCCTTTTGAATGAACTCGATCCCGTCCATAATGGGCATATTCATGTCGACCAGCACCACGTCCGGCTGCAGCTCGGGCAGGAGCGCGAGCGCTTCCGCCCCGTTCTTTGCCTCTCCCGCGATCTGGAAGCCCAGCTCCGCCCACGGCAGCGATATTTTCAGCGCTTGCCTGAAGTAGTATTCATCGTCGACGATGAGCACCTTGTACATGACCGAACCCCCCTGTCCCGCCATTCAAGGCGAGTCTTAGAAACGCAAGCTTCCCGAAAGCGCGATACGCTAATGGCGTCTGAGCGGCAGAACGATCACAATCTTCGTGTAGGAACCGTATTCGCTTTCCATTTGCAGGCCGTATCTTTCTCCGTATAGCGTACGGATCCGATGGGATACGCTTCGGATGCCGAATCCGCCTTTTTCGTTGACGCCGGTATCCGCCGTAAGCGCTTTGATCAGGTCCTCGTGCATGCCGACGCCGTTGTCGAGAATCTCGATTCGCACGTCATCGCCGACGCGCCTTCCGCTGATGCGCACGAAGCCTTTTTCCTGTTTCATCTTCAAGCCGTGGTAGATGGCATTCTCCACGATGGGCTGCAAAGTAAGCTTCGGGATGGCGTACGTCATGATTTCATCGTCGACATCCATCGCGTAGGTCATATATTCCACATATCGGAGCTGCTGGATCTCCAGGTAACTTGCCGTCAAACGCATTTCGTCTTTGATCGAGATGATATCGTTGCCGTTGCTTAACGAAATTTTATAAAAATCCGCCATATACCGGGCAGCCGTGATCGCTTCTTTGCCCATGTTCAGCTTAATGAGCGAAACGATCGTCTCGACCGTATTGTAAAAAAAAGTGAGGCTTGATCTGGGACTGCAGCAGTTTAAATTCCATCTCGGCCTTCGTCCGCTGCTTCTCCGTGTTTTCCGCCATAAGCGCTTCGATCCGGTCCATCAAGTTATTGAATCCGTCGCTGAGATATCCGATCTCGTCTCTGGATTGGTAAGCGCTGCGGACCTGCATCTTCCCCGTCCGAATCTCCCTCATCGTCTTGGCGAGGCGGAAGATCGGGCGCGTGATCGAGCGGGACAACAGGAAGGACACGATCAACGCCAGGAGCAGGCACACGGCGCCGATGCCGATGATCAACTGATTGATCTTTTTTCGCTCCAGCGTAATGTCGTCGATGGGAACCGTGCTTACGATCGTCCATTGCAGCGGTTGAAACCGTTGCGTCGATACGAGCAGCCGCTTGCCTCCGCTATTTTGGGTGAAGCTGACGTCTTTTTGGCCGTAGCCGGGGATGTCGATGGCGAATACCTCGTTAAAGTTCCGGTACAGCAAGCTTTTGTCTCTGGCGGATATCATATTGCCGTCGGCATCGAGAATGTAAAACTCGCCGCCCTTATGATTTTTGCCCTCTTCGTAGATGGAGGTAATGACCGCTTCTTTTACGTATAAAAATACGCGGCCGATCGTCTTGCCCGTATCTTTGTGCACGACCGTTTTCGATACCGCGAATACGTTGTCCTCCCCTTCGTACAGAAATTTGAATTTGATCAAACCTGTCCAGACCGGCGCATACGTGCGATCGGCCGTTTCGTCCCCGTCGCCGAAAATGCGGGAGGCCACCTTATTGTCGGCAAAACCGACGTCCACCCATTGGCGATTCGACGTCAGAATGCTGGCCGCCTTGATCTTGGTATTGGGTTCCACGATGTTGCTGATCGTCTCGGAGAGGATTTTGTTCATCGACAGATTGCTCAATCCCGCGACGGGCTTAGGCGCGTAGCCGTCATGGTTCAGCAAATAATCGTTATACAGCACGTTCTGCAGCCGATAATCGCTTGCCAGTATTTTGGAATAGTCCTCGATCGTGGATAGCAAGGTTTGCAGGTTATTTTTGATGAGGAACAGCTCCCGGGAAGAATCGTTGACGGCCTTCTCGATAATGGCTTTTTGCGAGATGCTGTTGGTAAAGAGCGATTGGGCGGAAATGAACACGACAATGATGAGCAGGTTCGCGATAAAAATTTTATTTTTAATGGATATGCCGCCTACATATCTTGTAAACCCTTTCATTTCTCGATAGCTTCCTTTCCGAAGAAGATAAGTAAGCGGTTTACTATCCAGTATTAGCAGCGGCATCCCGTCTGTCAACTTGAATTTTGTTAAAAAAAACCCACTCGACTGAATCCGACATCTTCCGCGCCCGCGCACGTCAAGCAGCCGGAGGTCGTGGAGACGTCCGGCATCGAGTCGATTGTTGCTTGGCGAAACAGGGCTTCGCGACAGTGGAAAAGCCAACGGCGAAGCCGAGCTTGCCGGCATCGTGCCCGGCATGCAAGGCCGTTGGTTTGCGGTTGGCGTGCAGCGGACGGACCGAAGAGTCGTTATTTTTGTACCTGGCGAAGTTGGAGGCCCGTCGCGGACTCCGGCGCCGCTATGGCGCGGTTGGCTGCCTTTTTTAGCATGGATACGGGTAAATAGTTATCATGAACGAAACCGACATCCTGTTTGCTTATCTCGGAGGTTACATTTGGGAAAAATGGCGTTTACAGAAACAACCCATTTACCAAATACAGAGCTCAAAGCAAAAGGAGTCGGTTTAGTATGAGTATGGCCATCAAGTACGTAGGTTTAGACGTATCCAAATCCAAAATCGCGGTTGCCTTTGCGGATGAGGGACGAGGAGAAGCACGGTACTTTGGCGTCATCGAGCATAGCAAGGAAGCGGTATTGAAACTCCTGCAAAGGTTGCGTCGTCCGGGTGAGAAAGAGGAGGTGACTTTAAGGGTCTGTTACGAGGCAGGTCCCACCGGCTATGTGCTCTATCGTTGGCTATTGACGGCAGGCATCGCTTGCAGCGTGGTCGCGCCCTCGCTCATTCCCAAGCGTGCCGGCGACCGGGTCAAAACAGACAAACGGGATGCCATTCGACTCGCACAGCTGTATCGCGCAGGAGAACTGACGCCGGTATACGTGCCCACGCCAGCAGACGAAAGCTTGCGGGATCTCGTTCGCGCACGCGAGGATGCGGTCGAGGATTTGAATCGTTTTAAGCAACGACTGGGCAAGTTTCTGCTTCGCCACCAGCTTCAGGACGCCAAAGGCGCCAAACCCGGAACTTTCGCGTACGAGGAATGGCTGGATACGCTGCGTATTCCCGAGGACAGCTGCAAACAAATGACCTTTCAGGAGTACCGCCAATCGATTTGGGAAACGAAGGAGCGAATCAAGCGATACGAAAAGCAAATTGAAGAACAAGCCGCTTTAAGCGAGCAGGCGCCGGTCGTTCAAGCGCTGCAAGCCTTGCGAGGCGTAGCAGCCGTCACAGCCGTTACGCTTTCATCCGAGATGATGAGCAGCGACCGCTTTCACTCCGCCTCTTCGTTTATGAGTTACTGCGGACTGGTCAGCAGCGAATACTCCTCGGGAAGCAAGCCGCTGGCAAGGCCGTATAACGAAAGCCGGGAATGCGCATCTGCGTCGGGTACTGGTGGAAGCCGCGAAAAGTTACCGACACGCGCCCGCGATTCGCAGAAGAATGCGCGACCGTATCGAGGGGCTGCCACCGGAGGTTCAGTCGATTGCCTGGAGCGCGCAGCATCGATTACACAAGAAGTATTGGAGTCTGGCGCGAAGAGGAAAGCACAAGGGTTGCATCGCGGTCGCGATTGCCAGAGAACTGGCGGGGTTTGTATGGGCGATTGCTAAGGAGATCGAGAAGCTTCGTTTGCAAGCAGCGGTGTAAAACAACGGGTCCGAACAAAGGAGGCGATTGAGGGGAAGCGATTCTTTTTTTACCTCAGAGGCAAAATCAGGCAAGGTGGAGAGAAAACCGCGTGAGCCGCTTGAGCAAGCGAATGCTTATGCTCGTCAATAGTTAGCGGGTAAGCTCTCCAGACGTATGAATAACATGTGTGAATCCACGAATATCAGATTGCCGACCAGCGAATTGCTTTTGCCTCTGAGCTAAAGAAGAATTGCCCCCTTCCGTCCCCTAAAGGGGAAACGCAGGGAGCGACGCCCCCCTGCACCCCGTTACTCGCCGTAGGGGCACCTCCGGGCATTTCCATGCCGGAGATCCAGAAAAGTATGGGAAATGATGCGACCGCCTGTAAAGAAAATCGCTTGACAGGCTTCTATTCGCTATTGTCAAAAACACGGGTGCAAACAGAGACGCTTGACAGTTTCGTTCATATCAGCGGCTCTCGAGTCCGGTACGATCGCAATGTGACCGGTTTTTATGGAAATAGCGTCAACTGTGTCCGATGCGTTTTGCCTGGCTCGCATAGGGGCCGCCCGCAATTTCGATCTGCGCCAATCCTGCTTACCTTCCCCCCCTCTCGCAAGGCACGACGATGCGAGAGGGGCCGAGATGCCGCTATATTTAACCTTGAACAACACCAGGTCTGCGGGCTTGACGGGCTTGACGGGCTTGGCGTCCTCGCGCTCGCGGCAATTAGCTGTTGAAACGCATTTATTTCCTTTGATCACGACGTTATGGGGCCAAATAAGTGTTGAAGCGCAATTAAATTCCCACTTTCGAGCGTTTTGACCCGGTCTTGAACCAATTAAATGCGGTTGAACACTTATTTCCTCCACAGCCCCGATCAGCGCGCCGATTAACTGCTTTTCAACACTTATCGCCCCCAGGCTACTGGCTCAGCTCACAGCTCACGGCTCACAGCTCATAGCTCACGGCTCACAGCTCACGGGTTATCCGTGTCTAGATCGAGCACAATTGCGTTTGATCTCCTCCTGGAACATCCGATTACAAAAAAATTAGTTTGTTCCTAACCGAGACTTCAACGACCGCGCGCTGGCGCAAGAGGGCCAGTTTGTTCCTAAACAGAACTTTGACGACCCTGCGATGGCGCAGGATGGCTAGTTTGCTTCTATTCGAGACTTCGGCGGCGGGGCGACAGTGGTTCGTTTCTAACCTGAATCCTTCGGCAAACGCTCGGTGAAGCCGTCTCTTGAGTTGCTAAGGAAGCAATCGGGCAGCATCCAAAAAAATGCAGGGCGCCCGAAGACGCCCTGCATTCAATAAACCTTTAAACGGTTTACTTTCCGTTGATGTAGCCGGCCTTCGCCAGCAGCCTGCGCACCATGGCCGCCGTCTCCGCGCGCGTGATGCCCGCGCCCGGATTCAGCTTGCCGTCCGCGCCCTGCGCCAGACCGGCATCGACGACGGACGCCACGGCGTCCCTGGCCCACGAGCCGATGCCGCCTGCGTCGGCAAACGCGCCAAGCGTCTCTCCGGTCGTGCGCCCGCTGCTCGAACCCAGGCCGGTCAGCTTCATCGCGCGGGCCAGCATCGACATCGCCTCTTGCCTGGTGATCGATGCCCCCCGGCTTGAACGTGCCGTCGCTATAGCCGCCCGCGATGCCATAGGACGCCGCGATTCGCACCGATTCCGCGTACCAGCTGTCCTTCGGCACATCCGTATAGACTGCCGCGTCGGCCGTGTCCTGGACGACGCGCAATCCGAGCCCGCGCGTCAGAATCGAGACGAACTCGGCGCGCGTCACCCCGCGGTTCGGCTCGAACGCCGCAGCCGTCGCGCCGTTCACGACCAATCTGGAAGCCAGGTCGTTCACGTCGTCGCGGCTCCAGTGCGCCGCCACGTCGGCGAACGTCTTCGGATGCCAGACCACCGAATAGACGCTGTTCGTCATGCTGCGGATCGTCGCGTAATATTTGCCGTCGTTCTGCGTCACGATCGTCGGCATGTGCGCGACCGTGCCGTCGGCGTTCAACACGATGCCCGTGGTGATGCGGGAGAGATCGACGCCGTCCGGCAGCGCGACGGTCCGTTCGACGTAGCTGCCGAATCGGTCGACGTTAATGACCTGGCCGCCGTAGGCGGCTTCCACCTCGAAGCTCACCGGCTTCGCGACCTGGGAAGCGCCGACGCGCTGCGCGGCCTGCTCGACCTTCGCGAGCGCGGCGTCTTCCGGATCGGCGATGCGGACGCTGATCTCGATGTCCTGCAAGGCGACGTTCTTGCCGATCTGCGAGGCGATGGCGTCGATGCGAATCTGCGAGGCGGGCAGCGTATAGCCGCCTTTGTCCGTCTCGATCTCCAGCACGGCAGCCTTGCTCTCCATCGCCTTGACGAGCTTGCCGTTCAGCGTGGACTTAATGACATTGGAGCCATCGCCGCGTGCGTCGAGGAGCAGCTTTTTCGTCTCGTTGCGCTCGATCCGCGAGACGACCGCATCGTTGTCCACGGCGATGGTCGCTACCTCGCGTCCGTCCGCTTCCGATCGGGTGACGGTCGCCGACTTCGGCTGTATCCTTCCGTCGATATAAACTTTCAGCTCCGTACCGGTCTTGGTCGGCGCGGGGCTGCTCACGCTCAGCTGGCCGGCTTCGACGGCGACCGTGAGCGCATTGGCCTTCGAGCCTTCAAAAAGGCTGCCGGTGAACGACAGATTCTCGACGCTTGCGTCGTCAACGGATAAAGCCTGGTTGCCGGTAAGGCTCTTGGCTTGCACCTTGATCTCGAACAGCGTCTGCTCGGATGCGATCGGATGCTCCGCGGCGCTTCCCGTGCTCGGATCGATCCAGGCGGCCCGCAGCCATCCCGCTTCATTGTCGAAGCTCGTGCGGATGCAGCCTTTCTCGTCGGTCGGACAATTCGCATCGTCGGCGCTGCCGTACTTCGGCACAACCTCGACGATCTCGAGCGCCTTGGGATCGAAGTCGATCTGGACATTGTAGGAAGCGATCGCTTTCTCCGTCTTGACCGAGACCGGGATCGTCGTCTGGCTGCCCGTCGTCACGGACGTTTTTCCGATGACGAGCTGCACGTCAGGCTTGGCCGGCTCCGCGAAAGCGCTGCGGAAGACGACCGCCGGAATGCCCAGCAGCAAGATCAGGAACAACAGCGCAGCTCTCCGTGCTGCGGACTTGCGATTGCGTATGCTCATGGTGGACCTCCGTTAAGTTAAAGTCGTGGATGCTGACGGCGAGGTTAATTTTAATTCGTGTGCGTGCCAAAGTACTGCAGCGTGCCCTTCGGAAAACTGTTCCATTGGCCGATCTGGAACTTCGGCGATCCGCCGTACGTCTGCGTTTTTCGGATGATCGTTCCGCCGGTCGGCATGAATGGATTGTCCGTCGTCGCTGTCGGATCGCCGAGCACGTCGATGACCTTGCCGCTGCCGTCTTTGAGCACGAGCGCCGTTACCGAGAAGTTGGTCGGATTGTATAGATCCAGCTCGCCGTTATAGTACCAAATGTTCATGACATCCATGGCGTCATAGAAAACCGTATCGATATAGATATAAGGCATACTCGGTATGACTTTAAGAATCGGCACGGTCGTCGTCGAGATCTGGTGCGTCGATTTCATATATTTGTATACGTCCACGCTGTAGCCGGTCGCTTCCTGAGAAGACGTGTTGTAAAGCTCAACCGCGATCCGCCCGTCCCCGGCATCCAGATACTGCGAGAAATACGGGCCCGGGATCTCCTCGATCGTCTTGAACGACCAATCGGTATTGGCGCTTATCGCCGGGCTCTGCAGGCCGTCCGAACTCGTAAACGCGCCGGCGTCCATCGTCACGTAGTACTCCGTGTAGTTGTTCAGCGTGTCCGGCTGGATGGTTACCGTCCCCCCGCTGATCGTCACTTTGGATGTGTCGTTCGCGGAGATGCTCTGAGTAAGAAATCCATCCGATTTCCGGATGATTCTGATCGTCTTGCCCGGTGCCGCCGCTACGGGCTTGTCGTACGCAATGCTGAGCGAGCCCCGCTTGTCCGTGTCCGTCGCGCCTGCGGCCGGCGAGCGGCTCGCGATCGACAGCGAACGCGGAATCGCCGCGATCGTCATCGCGCTCGAGCTGATCCCCTTGCCGCTCGTAAGGCCCGCAGACAGTACGGATACGCTGAAGTCGGTCACGTCGGTATACATCCAAGTACCGTCGTAATCGAGGCTGAGCATCAGCGTCTCGTCGTCGATTCTATCCGCGCCGATGATCGTGACGCCTGCCGGCGCATGATTGAGTTGAATGTTCGCTTGATCGAAATAGACAACCGGGTTGTCGTCCGTATCCAGCACGGGATCGCCGTTCGAATCCAACTCGGGCTCGAAGCGGAATTGATCGCCCTCGATGCTCAGCAACAAGATCGCGCCGCCGTCGTCGGCCATTTGCTGCTCGGTAAAATCGGCAAGGTTCACCGCTCCGAAGACCCGCGAATCCGCGGAGGCGAACCGCCATGCGGTCTTGCCGCTGATCCCCGCGAACGGATTGCCCGTCATATCGGCGATCGCGCCCGCCTCGATGTCGACATAGTAGTTCGTCAGATCGGCAAGCTTAGGATGCTTGATCGCAAGCGTCTTGTCGCTGACCGTCACGTTCGTCTCGTCCGCCGCATCGAACTGGACGAACACGCTGTCGTCCGCCGCGTTGCGGATCGCGATATGTTTGCCGCCGACCGTCTTGATCTTTTCGTTGAACGCGATCTGGATATCGTCGGTCAGACTGACGCCCGTCGCTTGATCGGCCGGCGTCAGCACGCCAGCGACCGGGGACTGCGTATCCGGCGTCGTGAACGTCCAGCCCGAGGAGCCTGCATAGCCTGCAAAGGCGTTGCCAGACGCATCTTTGAAAGCGCCGCTCGGAATCTCGATATAATAGCCCGTCTCGTCGGCAAGACCCGGATTGCGAATCGTCGCCTGCGTGCCGCTGACGGTGATCTTGGACGTATCGGCAACAGAATAAGAAGCGACCGTGCCGTTATCCGTTGCGCGCTTGATGACGACGGTGCCGCTGCCCGCGACGATCGGCTCGCTGAAGCCGACGACGAAGTCCGCGCTCAAGCTGACGCCGGTCGCCCCTTGAGCGGGACTCAGCGTCGCGGCCGTCGGCGCGGTCGTGTCCGGCGTCGCGAAGCGCCACCCCGTCTTGCCGGAGATGCCCGCGTATTCGTTGCCCTCCGCATCCGTGAAGGCGCCGGCGTCGATTACCGCGTAGTAGGATTTGTCGTCTGCCATGTGCAGATCAAGCAGTTTGACGCTGTTCCCGTTCACGGACACCTGCGAGGCGTTCGTTGTCTCGAGCTGCAGCGCCTCCGTATCGTCCGAAGCGTCATAGATCGTAATATGCTTGCCGGCGACGCCCTGGACCGGCTCGCTGAAGGTCAGCGCCGCTTCGAAATCCTTGCTGCTCGTCATGGCGCCGTCGACCGGCGACTTCGATGTCAGCGTCGGCGCGATGGTGTCCGGCGTCGCGAAGGACCAGGCGGTCTTGCCGTCGATCGCCGGGGCGGCATTGCCCGCCGTGTCCGTGAAGGCGCCCGCCGGCACGTCCACGTAGTATGCCGCGTTGTCGCTTAGTCCCGGGTTATGAATCGTGATCTTGCCGCCTGCGATCGATACGCGAGACGTATCGTCGGCATCGATGGCGGCAACCGGCGTCGACGGCGCGGAAGCGTCGTAGATTTTAATGACTTGCCCAGCCGCCGCGACCATATCCTCGTTATAAGCGAGCGTCAGCTCGGAAGAAGCGTCGACGCGCTTCGCCTGGTTAAGCGGCGCCAGCGTGCCGATGGACGGCGGCGTGATGTCCGGCACGGTAAACGTCCAGCCCGATGTCAGGCCCTCGAACGCGTTGTCCGACGCGTCCGCGAACGCGCCAGCTTCGATCCGCACTTCGTACGTTTCGGACTCGTCCAGGTCATCGTGCTGGATCGTCACTTGCGCGCCGTTCAGCGTGACCTTCGAATCGTCCGCATCGTAGCTTTGCGCCGGCGTCGCGCCGCCCTGCTTGTAGATCTCGATTTTCTTGCCTGCGATCGCCTTCACCGGCTCGTTAAAGGTAAGCACGAGATCGGCGCCCTTCAGCACGTTGGCTGCGCCTGATACAGGCGTCTTCGTCGCCACGACCGGCGCCGTCGTATCCGGCGTCGCGAACGTCCATGTCGCGCTGCCGTTCGTGCCTGCGTAGGCATTGCCCGCCAGGTCGACGATCGCCGTCGATGCGACGTCGACATAGTACGCCGTCACGTCCGCCAGTCCCGGATTTTTAATCGTCGCCTTTTCGTCCGCAAACGTCACATGCGCCACGTCGCTCGCTGCGTAAGAGACGACTTCGCTGTTGTCGGACACCTTGCGCAGCTTGATGCTGCCGTCGCCGGCCCTCACTTTCTCCGAAAACGTCATGACGAAGTCCTTCGCCATGTCCCCCTTGCCGATCGTTCCGGTCGGCGTCAGCGCATTCGTCGCCGCCAGCTCCGGCGGCGTCGTATCGGGGACGGCGCGATCCGTCGATACCGTCTGGTTCGCGCCACGCTCCGCACCTTCGCCAGCGACCGGCGTAATCTCTGCAAACAGAAAATATCCGACATCATCGTCCTTCACGACGTAAGTTCGCGCATCGGCTGCCGCAATAGGCGTTTTATCGGAGCCGTCGGCTGCGAGTCCCTTGTACCATTTGAACGCGGAGGCGCCTTCGGCGTCCCCTTCAACATCCCGGAAAACGTAGCCTGCCGTGAGCGTGCCGCCGGTCTTGAGCATGCCTGTTATCGAGGTCCCTGTCGCAAACGGCGCGTCGTTGACTTCTTTCACGCTAACGATATAGGTCATCGACTGCGGTCCCGTCTTGCCGACATAATTGGCCAACAGCGCCGTAGCGTCAGCAGTCGTCACCTTGCCGTCGCGATTGATGTCCAGCCGGTTGATCTCCTCGTCGCTGAGCGGAACCTTGCTGTTTACGACTTTCGTTATATAGAGCGCGTCGGCGGAAGTGACCAATCCGTCTCCCGTCGTATCGCCGATTTTCGTGATCAGAAATTGAATACGATCGATAACGGGCGTTGCGCCGTCCCGCTCCGCCTTCAGCTCGATCGTCGCCGTTCCAGCGCCGAGAACCTTGACCGACAGCTTGCCGCCGTCGATGGAAGCGATTGCAGATGTGCTGTCGGACGTGGCGGACAGCCGCATGTCCGGCGATAGCAGCCAAGCCGTATGACCGGCCAGATCAACCGTCACCGTGGAGCCGTCGATCGTGATCGGGGCGCCCGAAGCGCCGTTTCCCGCATAACCGGCGATCCATTTGACGTCCAGGTTTTTGACGGGTGCCGACAAAATCGCGCTGTCGGCGGCATGCGCCGGACCTGCAGCCGCAATGGGCGCCGCCCCGAGAAGTATGGATAGCGTCAGAATCTGGCTTTTCCGCTGCCAGGCAAAAGGCTTGCCGGTAATCTTGTTGTCCATGATCCTCTTCCCTTCTAGTCAGAGCCATCTTGCGATGAGCATAATGACATTAATCGTCATTATCCGACATAAAATGAAGGGGGTGTTAGGTATTTTTTCGCTATCTTTTGCGACTTATTGCCTAATTTTTCCTCATTCATCAAAATTATAAGGTTTGATGCTTCTTCCGGTAATCCTGCGGCGTCAAACCCGTCACCTTCTTGAACAGCTTGGCGAAGTACGAAAAGTGCATATATCCGAGTCCTTCGGCGATGTTGCTGATCTTGTCGTTCGTCTCGGTGAGCATTCGCTTGGCGCGTTCGATCTTCGCCTGGGCGATGTAGTCGGTGAGGGACATGCCCGTCTCCTTGCGGAAAAGGCGCGAGAGGTATGCCGGATTGCGGTAGACGGCTTTCGCGATGTCGTCGCGGCCGAGCTCCTCATTCAGGTGCTCCTGAATGAAGCTCTGGATCTTGGCGATGACGGCGGACGCGTCCCGCTGCCGGTCCATGAGCGCCGCGTGCGCCTTGGCGAGCAACCGCAGCGCCCATGCGGACATGCCGTCCGGCGTCCGCAGCGCAAGGCCTTCGCTCAGCTCCTGCTGCGAGAACAGGTCACCGGCCGGCACGCTCCGGCGAATCGCGCACTGATAGAGCAGGTGGACGAAGCCGTAATAGAACAACTCCAGGCTCTCGCGTCCCGCCCCCTCCGCCTTCATCCGCCGCAGCGCGGACGAGATCGCCGTTTCCAGCTCGTCCACGCTGCCGCCATCCAGCAGGATACCCCATTCCATGAACGGCGGCAGCGCCTGCGCCCCGCCCGAGCCCCCGCCTGCTCCGCCAAGCGCGTCCGCGCCGTTCGCCGCGTCGACGACCGACTCCGGCTGCGTGACGTTCGCCCGTTCGAGCCGGGCGAGCCGCTCCAGCTCTCCGGGCAATGCTTGCGGCGCAGCCGGCTCGCCGACATAGCAGGACACCGCGCAGTGAAAATATTCGCGGCACGCGCGAATATAATCCCGACAGCGCGCCAACAGCGCGCCGCGCTTCCTGTCGCCGCCTGCGCCGTAGAGCAGCACGAGGCTCTGCTGGGCGCGATCCTGCAGCGCCGCGCCAGCCCCTTCGGGGCCGACGATGATCTCCGCCGCGGCCTTGCGAAGCGCATACTCCATGATGCGCTCGTCGCGTCCGTCGAGCGTCATGTCCCACCGCTCGACGCTGAGCAGCACCGGCGTCACCGCATCGCCGGCGGCGAGCGGGATATCGTACGTCGCGTACTCCCGCGCCAGGCGCTCCGGCGAAGCCGGCAGTCCGCCCGCCAGCGCTTCCTGCCAGAAACGCTCCACCAAGATGGGGAGCTGGTTCGTCCACTGGCGGCGGTACGTCTCCAGCTTCTCCTCGAAAGCCAGCTGCGCTCTGCGGTCCTCGATCTCCGCCACGGCCCGCCGCACGATCTCCTTCAGCGCGTCGTGGTCCACGGGCTTGAGCACGTATTCGAAGCAGCCGTGCCGCATCGCCTCCTGCGCGTACTCGAACCGCGCGTGCCCGGTCAAGAAGATCGTCAGCGTCGACGGCCGCGCTTCCTTGATATGCCGGAGCAGCTCCATGCCGCTCGCGCCGGGCATCTCGATGTCCGAGATAACCAGGTCGACCTGATTATTCTCCAGCTGCCGGAGCGCCTCGGGCACGCTATCGGCCTCCAGAATGCGCGAGATCGGCAGATCGTCCCATTCGATGCCCTGCGTGATCCCTTTGAGCGCATAAATCTCGTCGTCGACGACCAGCATCGTCACCATCGCGCTTCCTCCTTCGATTATCGATCTCCGCAATTTCCCCGGCTCCGTTATCCGCCCGGCCGCCGTCGGTTCGCTATGCGCCCATTCGCCTTTCTCTAATCCGCCTTGCCGTCCTCGCCTTCGCTCCGCGCTAGCCCGCTCGCTCCGCGTCGCCGCCTTCCTCGCTCGGGCCCGCCCCGATCGCAGCCTCCGCACCCTGGCGCGGGCAGCCGAATCGTGACGACCGCGCCGCCCTCCGGCGCATTCGCGAACGCGATACCCCGCTCGTCTCCGTAAAGCATTCGGTAACGCCTTAAGATGTTCCAGATCCCCAGATGCTCTTCGCCCGTTCCCTCTGCATACGTACCGGCCGCCAGATCGGCGAGCATATCTTCGGGGAACCCGATGCCGTTGTCCCGGATCCGCAGCAGCAGATGCGCCCCGGGGACCGCTGCATCCGCCTCGGTCTCGATCTCGATGCGAAACATCGTCCCGTCCGGCACCTTTTTGCCGAAGCCGTGAATGACCGAATTTTCCACGAAGGGCTGCACCATGAGCGGCGACAGCTCACAGCCAAGATGCTCCGGCCGCGCGCGCATGTCGAAGTCGAGCTTGCCCGCGTAGCGGATTTTTTTGAATTTCCAGATAGTGCCCGATATGCCGCAGCTCGTCTTCCAGTCGCACCGTTTGCCGGTGGCTCTGCATCAGGAACCTGAAATAGTCGGCCAGATGCAGCGACAGCTTCTGCACCGACTTGTAGTCCTTGAGCGCGGCCAGGTTGTAGACGATATTCAGGCTGTTCATGTAAAAATGCGGGTTGATCTGCACCTGCAAATGTTTGTACTCCGCTTTCTGCACGCGAAGCTGCTCCTCGTATACGTCGATCTTGAGCTTCTCGATCTGCTCGGCCATGTTGTTGAACGTGCCCGACATGAACGCGAACTCGCTGCTCTGGTCGGTCGGCAGGCGGATGTCGAAGCGTCCGAGCCCGAGCTTGCGCATGCCGCGGATGAGGTCCACCAACGGCTTGAACATGATGCGCTGCAGGAAAAGGAGATAGATCATGAGCAGCAGCGCGACCAGGAGCGGAATCCAATAATAAAGCACCTTTTGGAAAAACGGGAGGTTCTGCAAAATATAGTCCTCGCGCATGACGATCGCATAGACGGCGTCCACCTGGCCGGAGGCTTGAGACAGGACGAGATACGATTTCCCGCCATGCTTCAGTACGCCGTAATGGCCGGCGCGCGCGACGATCGTCCGACGGAAAACGTTATCGTTCATGAGCGCGGAATCGCTGTTCGCGAGCAATTCGCCCTCCTTGTTCAGCAGAAACGCGCCGCCGTCAGGTCCGACGTCGAAGCCTTCGAGCACGCGCAGCAGGCTGCGGTCCCGCACGAGAACGCCGGCGTAGATGTCCAGTCCGAGGTCGTACGTCCACATCAAGTACCGCGAATCCGGATCGTCTCCGATGACGATCGGCGTCCATTCGCCGGCGTCCGGCTGCAGGCGGCCCGTTCCTCGCAAGTAATTGCGCGACCAGCCGAGCAGCACTTCCCTTTTTCGGAATACGTGCTGTTGTCCTGGGTGACGTAGTAAAGATCGTCCGCCTTGCGGTCGAAAAGAAACAGCGTGTCCATCATGCCGTAATAGATGCCGCTCGAGTCGCGCACGAACTGGTTCAGCAGCCGGATCTTCGCGAGCGTAAAGTCGCTGTCCGCTGCGGTCAGCGCCTGAATGATCGGCACGTCGGGATTGCCCTCCAGCCGGTTGAGGTAGACCATATATTCGTGGAGAATGTTGTCGTTTTCGGCGATGTTGGTCTGGAGCAGGTTGTCGTAGTGGGCCGAGATCTGCTGACGGACGACCTTCATCGCGTAAAGGTTGTTGTAGATCAGAAAGACGACCATGGGAGCGATTACAATAAAGAAGCCGAAAACGATCTTGAAACGTACGGAGTGCCAGATTCGCATGGACTTCTCTCCCCGGACTGACGCGTATGATATTAGCATAACTGCCGCCCGGCAGTCCGGCAATGCCAAATATGTAAAAGATGGGGAATCCGTACCAACGCCCCGCCAGCTCCTGAAAATAATGAAAGGGCTGTCCGTCAGCCGCCCTCGGCGCTGTGCGAACACCCCTGCTTTCATTCGATCGGTAATCCTATACGTGCTCCGCGAACGTCCCTGTCGGGGAGCTCCCCGGACGAGCTAGACTTGCTCAATCTCCGTCTGCTGCTCCGCTTCGTCGGTTGCCTTGCCGAAGCGGCCCAGACGGTCCAACGTCAACTTGTAGCCGTCGTTGCCGTAGTTCAGACACCGCTTCACGCGAGAGATCGTCGCCGTGCTGGCGCCCGTCTCCGCTTCGATCTGATTGTACGTCTGACCCTTGCCGAGCATCCGCGCGACCTCGAGTCGCTGGGACAGCGACTGAATCTCGTTGACCGTGCACAGATCGTCGAAGAAAACGTAGCACTCCTCCACCGACTTCAGTGTCAGAATGGCTTCGAACAATTGGTCGATCGACTTGTCATTCAGCTTCTTCAGCTGCATTCGGGCACACCTCAGTTTCTAACGAGTAGCTCCGTCATAGGAACGGAACATGAATAGCAGTTCACTCTATTGTACTGCGTTTGGTTAAGTTGTTCAACCGGCAACGTATTCGCGCTTTACAGAGCTAAAATCGGGCGAACGCCGCAAATTTAAGCTTCTGGGCGGGCATTCGTCCATTCGGCGCCGGGCCATCGCACATATGTTGTATCATCGGACGCCGCCATAGGTTGATCCTGCCCCGCGGCATGGGCGGGCGCGGCGATTCAGAGCAGAGAAGGAAGTGATGGCATGAACCGCATACCGTCTTCGTACAATCGCAACTGGACCGGGGGTTCCGGCGGGTTCCCCGTGCAAGGCGGCGGAGCCGGCCTCGACTCCTTCGGCGGGCTCGGCGGTCTTGGCACGGGCGCTGCCGGCGGCGGCTTTCCGGGAATCGGCGGCGCGCCGGTCTCCGGACCGCCGGCGCTGTTCGGGGCCGCCCCCATCCAGGCCGCGGCGCAGGCGGCCGCGCCGGCCGCGAAGGGCGGCGGGCTCAGCTCCCTGCTGAGCGCAACTAACCTGGAGAGCGTCAAGGGCTTCATCGACAAAATGGGCGGCATCGAAGGCTTGATCAGCAATATCGGCAAGATCCAGAAGATCATGTCGTCGGTCCAGCAGATCGCGCCGCTCATCAAGATTTTTACGTCCAAAGGCAAAAAATCCGACGAAGCCGACGACGAATATGCCCCGCGCCCGCGGCGGCGCAGACGCAGACGCTCTTCGCGCCGCCGCTCCGGCGGCAAGCCGCAGGCGGCGCACGAGCGGCGGCGCCAGACGGCGCACGGGCAGCGGGCGGCGTTGAGGCGAGCGGCGTAGACATAGACGCGCGTAGCGCCGCCGCTGCGGCAGACGCATGCGGCCCACGACCGACGGCACCAGACGGCGCACGGGCGGCGGGCGGCGTTGAGGCGGGCGGCGGCGTAGCGACGCGCGAAGCGCCGCCGCGACGGCGGCAGGCGCATGCGGCCGCATGGGCAGCGGGCGGCGTTGGAGGCGGGGAGCCTTGAGAGACAACATGACTGCGTGGCGCCTGCCCCTCCCTTCCGCTGCCGGCTGCAAGTCTGCGTTGATGGACTGAGGCGCCGCTATTTCCGTTTTTCTTGTCCTCCTCGTTCGTTTAAGGACCCTGCCGCCGCTATTCCCCACTCCCAAGCCGATTTTCCGCCTTTGAACGCCGAATAAAGGCTGCCGGGGCCGCTTCACCTACGAACGGACGGCGTTTGGCCGAAATAGCGCCCTCTGAGTCCGCCATTCGAGCAGAATCCGCCTGCCACTATCGTACCGCCCCGTAACGCGCCCACACCTCACGCTCAACCCGCGAACCGCACAATTTCTGTGCGGTTCGCAGCCCTGCACGCCAGTTACTCCACGAACCCCACTTCGGCGCGCGCCCACACCTCACGCTCAACTCGCGAACCGCACAATTTCTGTGCGGTTCGCAGCCCTGCTCGCCAGTTACTCCACGAACCACACTTCGACGCGCGCCCACACCTCACGCTCAACCCGCGAACCGCACAATTTCTGTGCGGCCAGCAGCCATGCTCGCCAGTTACTCCACGAACCACACTTCGACGCGCGCCCACACCTCACGCTCAACCCGCGAACCGCACAATTTCTGTGCGGCCAGCAGCTATCTTCAACGACAAAGACCGCTCCATCCGGAGCGGTCCCTGTCTCTATCCTATTGCGCCTCGTACTCGACGAACGGGTCCTCGATGACGATCCGCGCGGCTTCGGCGTCGCTGACGCCGGTGTACAGCGTCGCGGTGCCGTCGCCGTTGCGGCGCAGACCGCCGCTGAACAGCACGTCCTCAAGGTCGGGCCGCTTGGCCGGACCTTCCGGGAACAAGCTGCGCGTGGCGATCAGCTTGAGCGGCGTGTGCGCGCGAGTCGCGGGGTCCAGCGCGAATACCATCGGATAATAATGGCGAATGTTGCCGTAATCCATCCAGGCGACATGCCCGAGCACGCCTAGCTTGCCGTTGTTCAGCAAATGGATCTCGTTGGCGCCGCCCCACTCGACCTTCAGGAACTGGCCCTTCAGCACCCCGGCGTTCGCCATCAGCTCCTCGGTCAGCTCGTCGAGGTCCGAGATCTCGGCGTAACCGATCATCGCCCGCGCGTCGCCCACCGGCATGGGTCGCGTGAAGACGCCGATCTTGCCGTTCTGCTGGTCGATGAGGCGCACGTCCTTCATCGTTAGCGGTCCTTGCGCGAACTCCCGCAGCTCGCGAACGCGATAGCCCCGGTAGAACACCGTGCGCCAGGTCGTCACATAGTGAGGGTCGTCCGGATCGAAGAACACCTGAACCCCGCCGAGCACGAGCTCGCCGCGGACAAAGGTAAAAAAAGGGGTCCTGCAATTCAAAGACGGGCGCCCCGTCGCGCGGCGTCCACTTCCCGTTTTTCTCCACAAAAAAACATGATGGACGAGCGCTCGCTCGCGCGGTCCTCGACGCGGCCGGCAATGACCCATTCCCCTTCGTCGAGGAACGGCGCGGTCACGTTGTACACGTCGCGTCTGCCGACTCCGGCAAAATAAAGCTTTTCGCCCCTGGCGTCCGTACCTTTAAGGCGGAACTCCTTGAGCAGTTCGACGCATGATTTGGCTTGCTGTGCGGATGCTTGGATCATAGGCGTGAATTCCTCCAGACTCCGTCCCGTGGAGAACACCATGTTTCTCTATATTGTAATGTGGTAACGGCTGCATTGGCGCGTGCATCGGTGCCCATTTTTTATTGAAACAGGCTCAATACCGCGTAGATGGCCGCCGCGATCAGGGCCGAGATCGGGATCGTGATGATCCACGTCATGATGATCCGGCCGGCCATGTCCCAGCGAACGCTCGAGAAGCGCTTGGCCGCGCCGACCCCGAGGATCGAGGAAGTAATCGCATGCGTCGTGCTCACGGGCAGATGGGTAAGCGTCGCTGTGAAAATGACCGCCGCGGAGCTCGCGTCCGCCGAGAAACCGTTGATCGGCTCGATCTTGAAAATCTTCGTGCCCATCGTCTTGATGATCTTCCAGCCGCCGACCGACGTGCCGAGCGCCATCGCGAGCGCTGCGGAGATCTTGACCCAGAGCGGCACCTCGAGATGATCCTGCCAGCCTGCGGACACAAGCGCCAGCGTAATGATGCCCATCGCCTTCTGCGCATCGTTCGTGCCGTGGGTGAACGACTGCAGCGCCGCGGTCAGAATCTGCCCGGTCCGGAACACCTTGTTCACGTGATGCGGGCTCGTCCTCGCGAAAAGATGCTTCAGCAAGAACATAATTATATACCCCAAAACGAACGCAATGATTGGCGAAAGAAGCAATCCGATGACGATCGTCGAAAATCCGCCGGCATTGATGCCGTCCCAGCCTTCGGATGTGACCGCCGCGCCGGCCAGCGCGCCGATCAGCGCATGCGAGGAGGACGACGGAATGCCCTTCCACCAGGTGATCAAATTCCAGATGATCGCCGCGATCAGCGTCGCGATGACGACCGTCAGCCCATGCTCCAGCTTGAACGGGTCCGTCACCTTGCCCCCGATCGTCTTGGCGACCCCGGTGAACGCCAACGCGCCGATCAGGTTCATGACCGCAGCGAGCAGGATGGCCACGCGAGGCTTGAGCGCCCGGGTCGATACCGAGGTGGCTATGGCGTTCGCCGTGTCGTGAAAGCCGTTGATGAAGTCGAACCCCAGCGCCAGGATGACGATGATGACGACTAAAATGGTGATATCCATGCGATGTATTCAGTCCTGTCCCGGGCGCATCAAGAATTGCGCATAATAATGGATTGCAGCGTGTTGGCGACGTCCTCGCAGGAATCCGTCGTCTGCTCGAGCCGCTCGTAGATCTCCTTGAGCTTGATCAGCTCGATCGGATCCTTGACGTTCAGGAACAGCGTCTTCACGCTCTCGCGCAGCAGGTCGTCGCCTTCGTTCTCCAGCTCGTTCAGCTTCACGCAGTGCGTCTGGATCGCGAGCAGCTTCTTCTGGCCGAGCAGGTAGATCGCCGACTTGATCTCGACGGCCGATCGGTTCAGGCAGTCCGCGAATTTGCGAATGTTGCCGTCGGGCTTTTTCACATGATACATATCGAAACGGGAGGCGACGGCCTCGATGCCGTCCAGCACGTCGTCCAGCAGCTTGGTCAGCTCCAAAATGTCCTCGCGCTCGATCGGGGTGATAAACGTCTTGTTCAGCTCGGTGATGATCAGGTGCGCGAACTGATCGCCGCGGTGCTCGTACTCCTTCATTTCTTTGGAAAACGCGCTAGGGTCGGGAATATCGCTGCCCACCGCGGCCAGAAACCGCTCGGTCGTCTCCATGATCAGATCGGCCATATCCTCGAGCGTTTTAAAAAAAATGTCTTTTTTCCGGAACAAGTTTAAGCCCCTTCTTTCACCAATGGATGCCTTAATTTTACATGATTCGACATGCTTTTACACAGCGAATACACAAATTTCCTAACATATTTTATCACAGCGGACAAGCATGGTATAGGGCCTGGCAAAGCAAGGATTACGATTAGTTTAGCCCTGCGCCGATCTTCTAATCCGCGGACGTCTCTTTGGGGCGCGCTGGCCGCTCCCTCCCGGGAAATTCGGGCAAGCAGCACGGATAATTGCCACGGATAATTGCCTGTACAGCTCGCGGCCGGGCTACTGTTCTTACACCATTTTAAAGACGCCAGCTGAAAATTCATTGAAAATTCGCCGAAAAAAAATTCGCTCGCTCTTCCCGTCGGCGCCGCGCTCCTGCTGCGTTCCAACTGCCGGGTCGCTTCGCGCTTCCCGGCAGCTTTCTTCGCGCGCAAAAGCCGCAGCGATCGCGATTGCGCAAATCGTTGCGGCCAAGTCCGTACATCGGTTCTGGATTTGTCGAATGAAGCAGTGATCCAAAAGCTTAAACTGGCAGCAGCGTCGGCGGCCGGTCGTTCCACACCGAACTCGGAATCTCCCTTCGAAGTACCGGCATGACATCGGCCGCGAAACGCTCTATCTGCTCGCGCTGCTCGGACTCGGTCAGCCCGTCGACGCTGATCGCCAGCACCTGGTTGCCGAAGCCTGCGTAGTAGCGCAGCACCTTCTCGATCACGCTGTCCGCGCTGCCGACCAGCGTCGACCCGCGCTCGATCGTATCCTCCAGTCCCGTGAACGGCGATTGATTATGCTGCGAAGAAGCCGTCGCATTAAAAGCGTCGTAATAAGGCCGAAACCGCCGGATCGCCTCCTCCTTCGTATCGGCCAGATAAAGCTGGCCTGCTCCCGCGCCGACGAGCGCTTCCTTCGGATCGTGGCCGTAAAACGCCCATCGCTCGCGGTAATGGTCGATCAGCGCCTGGTATTTGTCCATCGGATGAAACGTGTTCGACGAAAAAAATCGGCTCTCCGTACTTCGCCGCCAGCTCCGTCGACAGCGGGCTCGAAGCGCTGCCGTGCCAGACCGGAATCCGCTTTTGAAAAGGCCTCGGATAAGTCGTCACGCCGCTGAGGGGCGTACGGTACTTGCCCTCCCAGGTCACCTTTTCCTCCGTCCAAAGCCGCTTCAGCAGCGCGTACCGCTCCGCGAGCGATTCCCACTGCTCCTCCTCGCGAATGCCGAACAGCGGATAATGGCGGGGATCGTTCCCCTTGCCGATAATAAGCTCGAGCCGTCCCCCCGGAGAGATGATCGAGCGTGGCATAATCCTCGGCGACGCGCACCGGATCGAGCACGCTGAGCACCGTCACCGTCGTCAGCAGCCGGATGCGCGACGTACGCGCGGCGACGGCGGTCAGCACGACGGCCGGCGACGAGGACAGAAAAGGCTCGCCGTGCCGCTCGCCGACGCCATAGGCGTCAAAGCCCAATTCCTCGGCCAGTCGGGCTTGCTTCAGCACGTTTTGAAATTTCTCCTGGTCGGTCAGCGTCTCCCCGGTCACCGCGTTCGGTATGTTCATCAGCAGGCTGAATAAGGCAAATTTCATGACGGACCTCCTCGGGATTGGGCCCTCATACAGCCCCTCATACTATTCCAGGTATTTTAATCAGAATTACAGATGCAACTACTATACGCCTGTCGCGACGCAGCGTCTAATAGAGTTTTTGAATGCATCGATCATCATCTCGCACGGCGCCTGGCCCTTCGTCTCCGATGCGATCGCGCTCGCCATTTTCTACCCCAACGTCTACCTGTCCCCGGACCTGTACCTCGGCTTCCCGGGGGAGCAAGCCGTACGTAGAGGCCGCCAATTTTCAGCTGGGAGACCGGATTCTGTTCGGAACCTGCTATCCCAACGTTCCATACGATTTTGCCTTGTCCCATTTCCGGAATCAGGAATGGAAGGAAGGCGTGCTCGAGCGGATTTTGTATCGAAACGGCGCCGAACTGCTCGGATTACCTTATTAATTCGATGATGCGAGAAGAGAAAAGCCGCCGCAGGATCGCTCCCGCGGCGGCTTTTTCGCGCATGTCGCACCAATTTCTCTGCTTCGTTCCAGCTTCGGATTCGCCCGATCGCCCGGACGCCTCTCCGAACCGTTACGATCCGACGTACACCTTCAGCCAGCCGTCGCCGATGCCCGACTCGTCGAGCCATTTGCCGCCGCTGTACTTGCCGTACTTCAGGCTGGCGCTCACCTCGGACGTGCTCCACTCGTAGTTGGCGTAGTCCGAGTTTTTGGATTGACCGAGCACGATCGCGTACGTCGTACCGCTCGCAAGACCGCTGTACGCCAGCGGTACGCTCACGACGGCGAAGTCTTCGCCGATCGCGGACGCTTTGACGGTCGCGGTCGCGAGCGCGCTGCCCGTCGGCTTGCTGTCCTTAGTCGCGTACAGGCTGACGGTGAGGTCCGTCGGCCCGTTGTACTTTTTAACTTTGACCTCGACCTTCGTCAGCTTCTTGTTGGCGTTGGCCGCGAACGTCTGATAGCGCTTGACCTGGTCGCTCGTCTCGCCGAACGTGAAGCCGTCCGTGCCGTTATGCGAAATATCGATGACGGACGCGGAGGACTGCCCCGGCGTCGTCGCGGTGACCAATGCGGTCCAACCGCTCGTGCCCGCGGCGTTGACCGCACGCACGCGGTACTTGTGCGTCGAGCCGGCCGCCAGGCCGCTATGCGTGTAAGACGCGCCCGTCGTCGACACATATGTCGCCGAACCGTCGATCTCGATCTGATAACCGGTCGCGCCCGTTACGGCCGTCCAGCCGAGCGAGATCGACGCGCTGCTCGACGCCGTCGCGGTCAGACCCGTCGGCACGGCCGGCGGCTGCGGCTGATTCTGGCTCGTCGTCGCGGTAGCGAGGGCGCTCCAGCCGCTCGGGCCCGCAGCATTGACCGCGCGCACGCGGTACTTGTGCGTCGAGCCCGCCGCCAGGCCGCTATGCGTGTAAGACGCGCCCGTCGTCGACACATATGTCGACGAACCGTCGATCTCGATCTGATAGCCGGTCGCGCCCGTTACGGCCGTCCAGCCGAGCGTGATCGACGCACTGCCGGCCGATGCGGCGCTCAAGCCTGCCGGCACTGCCGGCGGCTGCGGCTGCGGATCGGCGCTCTGCGCGACGTACAGCTTCGTCCAGCCGTCCCCGATGTTCGACTCGTCTACATATTCCGAACCCGTAAACTTGCCGAAGTCATAGTCGCCGCTCACGTCCGCTCCGGCGAGCCATTCATAGATGCCGTCGTTGCCCGACCCGCTCTGTCCGAGCACGATCGCGTACTTTTTTACCGCTCTGCAGGCCGTTGTACTTCAGCGCCGCCGGCAATACCTTATAGTCCTCGTTCGCAGCGCTCGCCGCGATCGTCGCGGTCGCCAGCGGATTGCCCGTCGGCTTGCCTTCGCTCGTGGCGTACAGCGATGCCGTTACATTGCCCGCGTTGCCGAACTTGCGAAGCATGACCTCGATACCCGTCAGCGCCGGATAGGAATCGGCGACAAACGTCTGGTAGCGCCTCACCTGATCGGAAGATTGACCGAACGTGTAGCCGTCCGTACCGGCATGCGAGAGGTCGATGACGCTCGTCGGCGGCGCGACCGGCGTCTTCGCCGTTACCGGCGCGCTCCATTCGCTCGTGCCGCCGCTGTTGGAAGCGCGCACTCTGTACGTATGCGTGGAGAGTGCCGCCAGTCCTTTATGCGCGTAGGTCGTTTGCATGGCCGCACTCACGATCGTACCGTCGACCTCGAGCTCGTATTTGGTCGCCCGCTCGGTCTCGCCCCAGCCGACTGCGATCGCGAACGCGCTCGTCGGCTCGGCCTTGAGGCCGGACGGGGCGGCCGGAGGCAGCGGCGGAACATCCGTCTTGCCGGTCGCCAAGGCGCTCCAATCGCTTGTACCCAGCGAATTCCTGGCTCTGACGCGATAGGCATGCTCGGTACCCGATTGCAGGCCCTCATGCGTGAAGGAAAGCGCCGGCCCGTTATCCCGTACCGTGCCGTCCACTTCGATATCGTAGCCCGTCGCGCCCGGCGCGCGGCTCCAGCTCACCTGCATGGCCGTCGTGCCCGCGGCTGCCGCGGAGACGGCAGCGGGCGCTGCCGGCGGTTCGGTCGGCGCGGCAGGCGCGCTTACGAATTTGGCCAGCAGCTTGATATACCCCGATTGATAATAAATGCCGTTCTCGGTAATCTCCCAGGAATTGTCCATGTGGCCCGGCCATTCCATGACGATACCGTTCCAGTCCTTGTACATCTTCTGCGCAGGCTGACCTTGCGGCGGCGACTGGTTGCCCGAATATTGCTCGCTCGGTCCGCCCGGCACGAATCCCGGAGGCGCGCTGTCCCACGGCGAGCCGTCGGCGAACCAGCTGTGGTAGATTTCCTTGATCGAGTTTTCCGCGCCGTATGCGCCCATGTTCGTCAGGTACGTATAGGCTTGCGGATTGACGCCATGGAAGTAATGAAGCACGTTTTGCGCCTTTTTTATTGAAGTTGTCCCGCTTCTGCGAATTGATATCGTACTGGACGAAATCGTAGGAAGAAGCGCCGGCGCGCGCCCTAACCTGCAAGCTTCCCCAGTGGTACGAGAAGTCCGGCACGTAGGAGCGGTACAGATCCTCGTTGTCTACGAACGCCTGCGTGAAGTCGTGCAGATCGCGGCGCTCCAGAATGTGCGCTTTGACGGCCGGATCGGCGTTCGGCAGCGTCGTGTAGAACATGACGCCGTCCGCCTGCTCGCCGTAATACAGGCCCCAATAGGCGTCGGACATCGGCCAGGTCGTCGTATAGTTGTTTTT
Source organism: Cohnella rhizosphaerae (assembly GCF_029525575.1). GTDB lineage: Bacteria > Bacillota > Bacilli > Paenibacillales > Paenibacillaceae > Cohnella > Cohnella rhizosphaerae. Next base: position 1,774,489 of record NZ_JAPDIA010000003.1, on the reverse strand, counting down.
AAAATACGTATGGTAGGTCTGGTCGCCCGTCAGCGCAAACAGATACGCGGCCGCGACCGTCGCCACCTGCGCCTGCTGCGCGAGCGCCATGTCGGCGTCGCCGGCCTCGATCTCGCCGTGGTCGGCGTTGGCCGTCTTCGGATTGTTCTGGTACCAGCTCCACGCCTTGATTGCGCGAGCCTTCAGATCGTCGGCATAGCCGCGCAGCGTCGGGAACTGGCCTAGCGTGACCGCCGCATGCGCGAAGTTGAGCGCAGTGACGACCGTCGACGCCGACGTCTTGGGCAGATAGTAGCGGCGAACGGTAATTTTGCTCGGCGGATTGCTGAATTCGCCGATTTTTCCGGACGAGGGCACGCCCACCTTCATAAGTACGCCGCCGTCGCTCTCCTGCATCTTTTTCAGCCAATCCAGCTCCCACTTCACCTCGTCGATGACGTCGGGAATACCGTTGCCGGATTCAGGAATGTTGTAGTCGTCGGTGAAAATGTCGGGCTTCTGCTCGTACGCCGTCAGCAGCTCGTTGATCGGCTGCGCCGTGTAAGTCACGTACTTGTTGAAGTCGCCCGCATCCATCCAGCCGCCCGACAGATCGCGTTCGGTGGCGGCATTGTTGCGGTCGAGCACGCTGCGCGCCTGCGTATCCTGGTAGGGTCCCACGAACGCCTCATCGTCCGCAAAATCCGCGCCGGCATGCTGCGCCAGGTGAGGCGTGCCGATCCGCTGATAGTAATACGTCTTGATCGCCGCCTTGAGCACGTCCTTGTAGACGTCGGGCGAGATCGTGAAGTCATAGGATTTGAAATTGTTCGCGGGATCGTAAATATAATAATCTCCGACAGCCGTGACTTCGGAAAAGTCGAACCACCAGCCGCGGTCGCCCGACTTCTCCTGCGTTTTGCCGCCGTTCCATACCTTAGGCGCGCCGCTGAACGCGACCGAATCGTCGGACGTCCGGCGCACCTCCAGCGTGCCTCCCGGCGTGTAAGCGTCCGCGGCATTGTAGCCGACCTGCGGATCGACGAGCACCGCTGTCTTGTCCCCGTCCGGCAAGTAGCCGAACTGGTCGATCATGATATATTTTTGCACGGTGGCCCCGGGCACGGCGGCGTCGGCCTTCGCCCCTGGCGCCGGCCAACTGCCCGCGAACAGGCATAAACATGACAAAGTCAGCAAAATGCTTTTTGGATTACGTGCGCGTATCTTCATCGGATCTCCTCCATACATGCTTGTCTCACTAAAATCTTGATAATAGCGTTGGCACGCTGTTCCCTCTTGCAGCCGATTCATACTTGCTCGTCGACCTATCCCGCCGCTTATCCGCTTGGAAGGTCGGTCGGCATCCCCTCCTCCTCCTTCACCTGGCCCATAGCACCGCCATTTCCCGTCTGCATGGCATACCTGATTTTTCCTTTTGAACGATATCCCCTTCGATCAGGAATGGCCTCAGCCCCGGCAATTCCCTGCCTTGATTGCATCATTCTAGCTCGTCGCTCTGTCATTCAGACAGTTACGCAGGTCATCGGAATCGTCATCGATTTCCAGGATCCGACAAGCCTTCCGCTTCAATTCGCCGGGAAAAGACACTTGCATGGCGGTATGTTCGCTGATGAAGCTACGTCTAACTGGCTGCCTTCCTGTCTGTCAGCTTGCCTGTGCGAAGGGGATATCGTTCAAACGACGGAGAATAAGCACGTTCCTGTGCGAAGGGGATATCGTTCAAACGACGGAGAATAGCGCGTTCCTGTGCGAGGGGGGATACCGTTCAAACGGCGAAAAAGCGTACGTTCCTGTGCGAAGGGCTATTCGGCAAAATAAAAAAAGCCGCCGCCGGGTATCCTCAGCATCGGCTTCACTCTTTTTGCCTGCAAGACTTGCTTATCTTATTCAAAGCCTCGTTGCAAAAATGTAACGGCCACCCGCGCGTGCAGCTTGGCCCCGAGCGCGATCGCGCGTTCGTCCAGATCGAACGACGGATGATGGAGCGGATGGACGATGCCCCGCGCCTCGTCGCGCACGCCGATGAGCAGCATGGCGCCGGGCGCCTTGTCGAGATAGTAGGCGAAGTCTTCTCCCGCCAGGCTCGGCTGGTCGAGCATGCGAACCTGCTCCGCGCCGAACACGTCGGCGCCCGCCCGCTCGGCAAGCTCGACTGCGGCGGCGTCGTTGATCAGCGCCTTGCCCATGCGGAAGCTAGGATCGACGGTGCCGCCGAAGCGATCTGCGCAGGCGGCTGCGCAGCGCTCGAGCACGAAGCGGATTCGCCGCACAGTCGCATCGTTGAAGGCACGGTAGGTGCCGAGCACCTCCGCCGTGTCCGCGATGACGTTGCCCGCGGTGCCCGCCTGGAGCTTGCCGAAGGCAAAGGACACCGGCTCGAGCGGGTCGGACGCGACCGCGACGGCGCTATTCGCCTCCACGGCGAAGTGGGCGGCCATGAGCAGCGCGTCCGCGGCGAGATGCGGAGCCCCGTGATGGCCGGAGCGTCCGCGGAACGTGAAGCGGAAATGCGAGGATGCCGCCATCGCCTCTCGCCGGTGAATCGCCAAGCCGCCCGTTTCCAGTCCCGGCCAGACATGCAGCGCGAAGGCCCCGTCGATCCCGTCCGCCGCCCCGCTCTCGACAAGATCGCGTCCGCCGCTGCGCAGCTCGCCGTCGACCGGACTCGGCGCGGCGCCCTCCTCGGCGGGCTGGAAGACGAACCGCACCGTCCCCGACAGCCGTTCGCGCTCCCGGCTGAGACCGTAAGCGGCCGCCAGCAGCATCGCCGTATGCGCGTCATGGCCGCAGGCATGCATCGCTCCCTCGATCTCGGAACCGTATTCGCGGCCCTCGATCTCCCGGATCGGGAGCGCATCCATGTCCGCGCGCAGCAGCACCGTCCGTCCCGGCTTGCCGCCGCGCAGCACGCCCACCACGCCTTTGCCGAAATGGTCGCCGACGCCTTCCTGCACCTCCAACCCATACTCGCGCAGCAGATGCGCGACACGCGCGGCCGTCCTGCCGACGTCGAACAGCAGCTCGGGAAAACGGTGGAACTCCCGCCGGAGCGCGATCCACTCTGCCTCCCGTTCCTCGATCGCTCGGCAGACGGCGTCGACGTTCAAGCCTGGCCCTTCAGGAACAGCGGCGCCTAGGACTTGTTCCCAGCCCGTTTTCTCGGGGCTGCACGCTGCTGTCGGTGACGCTGGATTCGCCGATAAAACCATTTTTCCCACCCGCTTACTATGTTTTATATGGTCACGACTGTACCACCCCGGCGTCCCTGCGTCAATCTGAGGGCTTATCGGAATTTTCTATCGATTCGCGCTTCCTCTTATATCCAAGCAGCTCCCTCCGCTAAGCGTCTGTTCGAAGCACGATCGCCGCGCGACCGCCGGCTTTCGCCCAGCGCATGCGCTTTGCCGCTACCGCGAGCGGCAGCGCGGCTCCCCCCCGCGATAATGGCTCACGAATTCGTTTATCGTTTTGAGCATAAAAAAGGAGCCGCCCGTGTGAGCGACTCGAGTTCTTATTTTGCTGTCTCCAGTCCAGTATGCACAGGGCGAGATATTTCGCCGCTCTCTTTCGTGCGTTTTGCCGTCAACTTTTTTGCCGAACCTGATGGAGGGCAGCTCTATATAGCGATATGACAGCCAGGAAACGATGAACGTCGCCACAATGGCCAAAAAAGATTATCGCAAATGCCGGCAATTGTCCTTGCAGCAGGCGAATGCTTCCGATCAGAATGATGACGTGCCATAGGTACAGACTGTACGAGACATCCCCGAAGAATCGGATCACCTTCAACTCCAGGATAGCGGTCATCTTTTTTTGAGCCGAGAGCGATAACCAGGAAAATGACGATCCCGGCCGCCAACGCGTAATCCTGCGCCATTTCACCGAACGACTCCATTCCCAGCCTTGCGGTTACGCCGCGCATCTTGACTGCGTAGGTGTACAGGATCATCGAAAGCAGCAAAAAAAACATATTTTACGCTTTGGGGTAGCTTAACGTATAAACCTACAAGCTCTTTTCGATGTTTTGCAACCAAGCCACCGATGATAAAGAGCGCCGACAAGTGCAAGGAGAGCAGAAAACTGCTTTGAAAACCGTAGTAAGGCTCCCAGTGAAATAAAAGGTTCAGCGACGATACCGTTGAAAGGCCCAAACAAATGACGAGATTCACAGTCCACCGGAGTCGAACGATCAGCAGTGCGATTATCGGAAAGAAAAGCGAGATCCTCATTTCATGAACCAACGACCAGATCACAGGGTTGTAGCGATCCGAGTCGTAGTTCCCCACGAGCAGCAGATTCTCGAGAATCCCCTTTACTTCGAACGTGCCCGTCGCCAAATTTTTTATCCATTCCCCATATCCCTGAATCGGGTCCTTGGAATTAAAAGCCAGAATTGCAACAGTTATTGCGACGAGGTATGGGAAGTAGATCCTGATTATCCGTTTGATTGTAAAAGACGTATAAGGGACCGCAGACTTTAAAAATGGCAGCGACAGAACGAATCCGCTTAGTACAAAGAAAAGCAGCACTGCTCCGTGTCCGTTATCCAGGATTCTTAAGGGCGACTCCCGGGAGAGCTTTTCAACTGTCGGATTACTGGACAAAAGCAAGATATGAGTTAGGAACACTGAGAGCGCCGCTAAACCTCGAATGGAGTCGAGCTGGATTAATCGCTTATCGATAATTGCCACCCCAATATCATTTTAGATACATTTTGTATCTTTTCGGAGTAATCTGTCAATAGGATTATTAAGCCTGCTCGATCCCGTGATGACGGTTAAAAGCGACCTAGCGCCGGACGCATTCACTCGTTCCCCGGCATCCCGTACAGCCGCCTGAACTGCTCCGGACTGAACCCCGTCGCCTTCTTGAACACGGCGCCGAAGTAGCTGGCGTTGTCGAAGCCGACGTCCCGCGCGACCTCGTGCATCCGCCTGCCCGGCGCGACGAACATGAGCTGCTTCGCCCGCCCGACGCGTTGCAGATTGACGTACTGCAGCGGTCGCATCTGAACCGTCTTCTGAAACAGCCGGCACAAATACTGCGGGGACACCCCCGCCGCCTCCGACAGTTCGCCGAGCGAGAGCGGCCGGTCCAGATGGTCCTCGATGTAAGCGACGATCGGCTTCATCCGATTCATGTCCTGCTCCCGGCTGCCTGCCGTCTGCATGCGTCCCAGCTCGAGCAGCAGCGCGTATATGCCGTGCGATCGCTCCAGATTCGCCTCGTACGAGAGCGAGTCACCCTCGAGCATCGCCGCGAACGGTTCCAGCAGCCCCGCATCCGCCAGCCGGCCGCCTCCGGAAGCGCGCCAACCGGCGTAACGCAGCAGCGCGCCTGCCTCTCGGCCGTTGAACGCGACCCACGCCATCTCCCACGGCTTCGAGACGGGGCGGTACGCATGCGCGACGCCCGGGTACAGGACGAACGCTTCGCCCGGCCCGACGCGGACGGTCCGTCCCTCGACGGTATATTCGCCGGTTCCCCGAATCGTCTGGTGCAGCTGATAATCGGGGAAGCCGTCCTCGCGCTCGGTCTCCGGCTGGTGCTCCCAATAACCGATCGAGGTCACGTACACCGGCAGCAGCGACGTCCGGTCCGTACGGCTGAACAGCATCTTGCTCTTCACCTGACATCGCTCGTTTCATATTTTTATAGTTCCGAATAAAATCCTGCTATATAACCACTCTATCATACGGACTATAATGTGAATATATTAATGACTTCTATTGAAGAGGAGCGCTGCGAGTGCGTCAGAAACTGCAATACACGCCGCCGGCCAACGGCTACCCCGAATGGAACAACAATCCCGATATCTTCCAGTTGAACCGATTGGAAGCGCATTCCCATATGATGGCCTATGCATCCGCCGAAGGCGTGCTCGCCGGAGATCCGGCCGCGTCGTCTTACTTCTTTTCCCTAAACGGCACGTGGAAATTCTCGCTGGCGGACACGCCCGAACAGCGTGCGCGCGACTTTTACCGGACCGACTTCGACAGCAGCGGCTGGGCTGACATGCCGGTGCCTTCTCATTGGCAATTCCAGGGCTACGACTACCCGCAATATACGAATATTCGCTATCCGTGGTCGGAACGCGAGCCCGAGCTGAAGGCACCGTTCGCGCCTACGACTTACAACCCCGTCGGATCCTACGTCCGTTCGTTCGAGGTCCCCGCTTCCTGGGCAGGCCAGCCCGTATTCTTAAGCTTCCAAGGCGTCGAGTCCGCCTTCTATGTCTGGGTCAACGGCGAGCTGGCGGGCTATAGCGAGGACACGTTTACGCCTGCGGAGTTCGACATTACGGCCTATCTATTTGAAGGGGAAAACAAGCTTGCCGTCGAGGTGTACCGCTGGTGCGACGCGAGCTGGCTGGAGGATCAGGACTTCTGGCGGCTGTCCGGCATTTTCCGCGACGTATACCTGTATTCCGCTCCGCCGCTGCGGGTAGCGGATTTCTTCGCGAAGCCGACGCTGGACGCCGACTATCGCGACGCGGTACTGACCGTGGACGTCAAGCTGGAAAATTACTTCGGCTACCGCTATGACGCGAGTCGCCTGGAGCTGCAGCTTTACGACGCGTCCGGCCGCGCCGTGTGGGATGCCGCCCATTCGCTGGCTGTCGCCTCCGCTTCCGAGGAAGCGCTCGCGCTGACGCTGTCCGCCCCGGTGACGGCGCCGCTCAAGTGGAGCGCCGAAGCGCCTCATTTATATACGCTGGTCCTGTCGCTCTATGGCGACGACGGCGCGCTGCTGCAAGCGACCGGCTGCCGCATCGGTTTCCGTGCGTTCGAACTCAAAGACGGGCTTATGAAAATTAACGGAGAGCGGATTGTGTTTAAAGGCGTCAACCGCCACGAATTTTCCTGCGATACCGGACGCGCGTTGAGCAAGGCGGACATGGTTCGCGATATCCTGCTCATGAAAACGCACAACGTCAATGCCGTCCGAACCTCGCACTATCCGAATCAACCGGTCTGGTACGACCTTTGCGACGAATACGGCCTGTATGTCATCGACGAGACCAATCTCGAGACGCACGGCAGTTGGGAATACGGACAGGAGGAAGAAAAGGAATTCAACGTGCCGGGCAGCAAGCCCGAGTGGCGGGACAACGTGCTCGACCGCGCCAACTCGATGATGCAGCGGGACAAAAACCATCCGTCCATCGTCATCTGGTCGCTCGGCAACGAGTCGTTCGGCGGCGAGAACTTCATCGCGATGCACGATTTTCTGAAGCAGGCCGATCCGTCGCGCCTCGTGCATTATGAAGGCACGTTCCATCACCGAGCTTACGATGCCGCGTCCGACATCGAGTCGACGATGTACGTCAAGCCTGCGGACGTCGAGCGCTATGCGCTAAGCAAGCCTAAGAAGCCGTATATCCTGTGCGAGTACAGTCATGCAATGGGCAATTCGTGCGGCGGCCTGCACCTGTACTGGGAGCTGTTCGACAAGTACGACATCTTGCAGGGCGCGTTCATCTGGGACTGGGTCGACCAGGCGATCCGCACGCGCACGCCGGACGGCGTGGAGTATCTGGCTTACGGCGGCGACTTCGGCGAGTCCCCGCACGACGGCAACTTCAGCGGCAACGGCTTGCTCTTCGCGGACCGGAGCGTCACCCCCAAGCTGCTCGAGGTTAAAAAGTGCTACCAGAACGCAGCATGGACGGCAGTCGATCTGCGCGAAGGACGCTTCAGCGTCCGCAACAAGCACCTGTTCACTGACCTGTCGGCGTACGCGCTGCGCTGGGAGCTCGCGATCGACGGCGTGGCGAGAGAGAACGGCGTGCTGGAGTTGGCGCTGGCGCCGGGCGAGTCCGCCGAGATCGCCGTACCTTATGCTTGGGACGCGCTGCCCGGCGACGGCGAGGCGACGCTGCTGCTGTCGCTCGTCTTGAAGGCCGACACGGCTTGGGCGGCCGCCGGTCACGAAGTCGCGTGGGAGCAGTTCGTGCTGAAGGCGCGGGAGGCCGCTGGAACCGATGCCGGTTCGTCTGCCGACGCGCTGGTTGCCGCAGCCGGCGAGAGCGCTGTCGCAGATGTTGTCGCCGCGGTCATTGCAGCGGCGTCCGGCGATTCGCTGACGGTGACGGGCGAGCGATTCGTCCTGCGCTTCGACCGCACGACCGGCGTCTTGGCCTCCTATGCGGTCGACGGCCGCGAGCTGTTGATCGCGCCGCTGCAGCCCTATTTCTGGCGCCCCCAGACCGACAACGACAGGGGCAACAAAATGGGCGAACGCTGCGCGATCTGGCGCGACGCGGGCGGTACGCTGCAGCTCGTCGGACTGGACGCGCGCGCGGCCGGCTCGTCGCAAGTCGTGACCGCCGCTTATCGCCTGGCGAACGATCCGTCCACCGCGGTCGCGCTGCGCTGCGAGATCCGTCCGGACGGCGCCGTCGAGGCGACGCTTGAGCTCAGTCCGGGCAGCGACGCGCTGCCCGAGCTGCCGGCGTTCGGCCTCCTGTTCGAGCTGGACGGCGCGCTGGACGCGGTGTCCTGGTACGGCCGCGGCCCGCACGAGAACTATTCGGGACCGCCGCACAAGCGCGCGCCTCGGCCGCTTCTCCGGCAAGGTCGCCGAGCAGTTCGTGCCGTACCTGCGTCCGCAGGAATGCGGCAACAAGACGGACGTGCGCTACGCCGCGCTGACGGGCGAGGACGGGCGCGGCCTGCGCTTCGAGAGCGCGCTGCCGTTCGAGCTGAACGCACTTCCGTGGTCCCCGGCCGAGCTGGAGGCGAGCGACCACCCGTACAAGCTGCCGCCGAGCCGCGGCAGCATCGTGCGCGTGAACTTCAAGCAGATGGGCGTCGGCGGCGACGACAGCTGGGGAGCGCCTACGCACGAAGCCTACACGCTCCCGGCCAATCGGCCGTATTCCTTCCGAATGACGTTTAAGCCGGTTTGATCGGCGGCTCCAACGCTTTAAAACAAGGCCCGGTGTGCGCGCATGCGCGGCGCCGGGCCTTGTTTGCGTCGGAGACAGCCAGCGTCCGCTGCGGTTAGCGCCTGCGCGGGTCCCGCCCGGTACTCTTTAGCCGCACCGCCGCCTTTCGCTCGCCTGCCTCTCCTACCTCGCCTGCCTCGCGTGCCTCGCCTACCTCGCCATCCACGCCGACGTCCCCCCTGACCGCTATCTAAATAGTTGTCAAAAGACATTTATCTCATGCGAAAGCCGGCTCAAAACAAAAATAATGATCAAAAGGCATCTAATTTCGCCCCCCGCCGTTAAAATCACAACCAACCGGCTCCATTAACTGCCTTTTGACAACTATCGCTCCCCCCATTTCGTCCGCAAACGAAATTAGCTGCCTTTTAACAACTAACGCTCCGCGCCATCGCCCCATGCATGCAAAAAAAGGCACCGTCAGGGACAAGCCTCCTGCGATGCCTCTTCCTTTTAATTCCGTACACGTTTACCTGCAGTACACGTTTAATTTCTTTACGCGTTTACCTGCCATGCTCGCTTACTTGCCGTACACTTCCTGCCCCAGCTTTTCCGCGGCCGCCATGATCTGATCGCCGTAGCCCCAGAACGCGTTAAAGTCGATCACATAGATCCGCTTGTTCTTGATCGCCGGAATGTCCTGCAGCGCAGGGTTGGCATACGCCGCTTTGAGCGTGGACTCAGGATCCTGCGCGCCGGTGTAGTAGGACAGCAGCAGCACGTCCGGCTTCTCGGCGACCAGCTGTTCGATGCTGACCTCGTACCCGTCGACGTCGTGGAAGGCATTGTTCAGCTTGATCAGGGACAGCGCGTCGTGCTGAAACGAGTCGTGGGAGCCGCTGTCCACGCTGAGCGTGCCGTCTCCGGTGTCGTTGACGATGGCGAACTTCTGCGCGGCCTCGCCCTCGTACTTGGCCTTCAACGCATCCGCGCGTTCCTTCAGCTTGGCGATATGAGCCGCTGCTTTGTCTTGAACGTCGAAGATCTTGCCGATCTCTTCGATATCGCGGTACAAGCTGGCAAGCGTCGCGCCCTGCAGGCTGGCATTGTTCACGTAGGTATGAATGCCCAAGCTATTCAGGCTGTCCACCGAGCCGTTGCCCCAGTCCGCGTCCGCGAACAGCCCCGCACGTCCGATGACGAGATCCGGGTTCGTGCCGACGACCGGCTCCTTGCTGACGTAGCCTTGCGCGAGCACCGGAATCTTCTTGAATTCCTCCGCCGATACTTCGGGATCGGCTGCGCCGTTCAATGCGGCCACGCCGACCAGCTTATCGCCGAGCCCCAGCTTGATGAGCAGCTCCGCGACCGGCTGCGTATTGGCGACCACGCGTTCCGGCGCCTTGTCGAAGGTCTGCTGTTTGGGCTTCTGATCTTCTCCCTCGCCCGACAGCGCATAGTTGTCGATGACGAGCGGGTATACGGTTTTGCCGCTTGCGGTTGCGCTAGAATCCGGCGTACTGGAAGAGGGCGATGCGGACGACGAGGCTTCCCCGGAGGCAGTCGCCGATGAAGAGGCTGCGCCCTTATCGTTATTGCCGCCCGAGCACCCGGCCGCGAGCAGCATGAATGCAGTGACGAGTACGAGCGTGAGGATAGAGAATGGATGGATACGCTTGCGCATGAATGAACCCCTTTTCTGATGTCAAATCATTTTTCTTTTTCTGAAGCATAATTCTGATGCGAACTCACTTTTCTACCCTTACACAATTGATAATGATTATCATTATTCATGATTTCTCTTTTATTTGTCAACAGATTTTGTAAAAATAATTGACAACGATTATCAATCTCATCTATTCTTAGGCTGACTTCATCCGACTTTCAGACACCGAAAGGATCGTTTTCCTATGTCACGCACGCCAACGGCGGCCAACGCCCCCGTGCAACAATCGGCAATCTCCTCGCGCGCCGGGTTTCTGCTCCTCCAGCTCGGCCTGATTATCGTCGCCGTACTTTCCGTCGTCATCGCCGTGGCGCTAGGCCAGGTAGACATTCCGGTCGCGGATTCGTACCGAATTCTGCTCTATCACGTGACGGGCATCCGGATCGGCAACCTGCAGGAGCTCGTATCGGGCTCGAACGTCAGCATCATCTGGAATATCCGATTCCCCCCGCGTGCTGCTCGCGCTGCTCGTCGGGGCCGGCCTCAGCATGTGCGGCACGGTCATGCAGGCTACGGTGCAAAACCCGCTTGCCGATCCATACATTCTCGGCATCTCGTCGGGCGCTTCGCTCGGCGCGACCTTCTCCATTCTGGTCGGCTTCGGCGCGTCCAGCCTGCTCGGGCAGACGGGCCTCGCCTTCTGGGCATTCGCCGGCGCGTTCGGCGCTTCGATGCTCGTCCTGACGCTGGCCGGCATCGGCGGCAAGATGTCGTCGGTCAAGCTCGTGCTGTCGGGAATGGTCATCAACGCCCTGTGCACCGCTTTTACCGACTTCATCATCTACTTCGCCAACAACGCCGAGGGCATTCGCTCCGTCACCTTCTGGTCGATGGGCAGCCTGGCCCCGGCCTCTTGGGATCGTCTCCCCCTCGTCGCCATCGTCGTGGGCTGCGCCGTCCTGCTGTTCCTGCTGCAATTCCGCATCCTCAACACGATGCTCCTCGGCGAAGAAGCCGCGGTCACGCTTGGCGTAAATCTATACTTTTACCGCCGGATCTATCTGGTGCTCACCGCCGTCGTCACCGGCGTGCTGGTCGCGAGCTGCGGCACGATCGGCTTCGTCGGCCTCATCATCCCGCATCTAGTCCGGGGGCTCGTCGGTTCCGATCATCGGCGCCTGATGCCGACTTCGATCCTGATCGGCGGCATTTTCCTCGTCTGGACGGACGTCATCGCCCGCACCGCCATTCCGAAGGCCGAGCTGCCCATCGGGATCATCACGGCCATGATCGGGGCGCCGCTGTTTATGTACATGCTCGTGAAAAAAGGCTACGAGTTCGGAGGGAAATAGAGATGAACCTGGACGTGAAGCGCCTGTCCGTATCGCTCGGCCGCGCCGACATCGTGAGCGACCTCTCGCTCAAGGTGCACGGCAAGCAGTTCGTCGGTCTCATCGGCCCGAACGGCTGCGGCAAGTCGACGCTGCTCAAGAGCATTTACAAGGTCATCAAGCCTGACCGGGGCGAGGTCACGCTCGCGAACACGGACCTGATCAAGTCGCCGCCAAAAAAAATCGCGCAAATGATGGGCGTCGTCGGGCAGTTCAACGACCTCAGCTTCGACTTTGCCGTGCGCGAGATGGTGCTGATGGGCCGGACGCCGCACAAGCGCATGCTCGACGCGGACAATGCCGCGGATCTGGCGCTCGTGGAGCAGGCGCTGCGCCAGGTCGGCATGGAGCGCTACGCGGATCGCAGCTACCTGTCCCTGTCCGGCGGCGAGAAGCAGCGGGTCATCCTCGCGCGGGCGCTCGCCCAGGAGCCGAAGTTCCTCGTGCTCGACGAACCGACCAACCACCTGGACATCAAATATCAGCTCCAGATCCTGAACATCGTCAAGCGGCTCGATATCGGCGTTCTCGCGGCGCTGCACGATCTCTCGCTCGCCGCGAAGTACTGCGACTACCTCTACGTCGTGAAACAGGGGCGCATCGCGGCGGAAGGCACGCCCCGGGAGGTCATTACGCGGCGGGTCATCGCGGACGTGTTCGAGGTGGAATGCGAGACGTATATGAATCCGGTGACCGGGGAGCTGGGGATTGCGTATTTAACATCGTAGTAACGCGCACACGCATTCACTCTTTCGGATCTGCTTTCATAGCTGACCGGCCCATTAAACCTTGGGAGGAAATCCGCCCGGGCTTTCGGCGCTAACATTAAGAAGGCACCCGAGCTCGGGTGCCTTCTTAATTATGTTCGCATTTTAGGCCATTTGTTCGCCCTCATCGCGATGCGCGCGGGTTCCCGCGGCGCAGAAGCTCAATAATGCGAAGCCAGATCGTTGCCCGCCCAGTCCGAGGTCGGCGCCACATGCTGGGCGTCGTCCGTATTAGGCGCTGCGCCATCGGCGGCATACCAGTTGCCTCCGCAGCGCTTGGAGCCGATCGCCGAGCCGTAAGGATCGTTGAGCGTGAAGTAATTGGTCGAATCTGCGCCCCAGTAGCTGTCGCTCGCGCTTCCAAGCTGACCGAAGCCGGTCCCTCGCGATGCGAAATAGCCGAGCCCGACCGCTCCGCTTCCCGCCGGCGACGCGCGGAAAACGTTGTTCCGGACCGTATTGGCGATCGTATGATAGGTCGTCCCCCCTTGTCTCCGCGAGCACAAAGGCAATCACTTGGTTGCCCCCGCTCGGCAAGTCCGAGTAAGCAGAGGCGCCGGCGGCGGCAAAAAAGCCGTTGGTGGCCGGATCGGTATAAGCGGCGTCGCCCACCTTGTTCGTCGCGCGATTGTTCAGTGCCGTATTGCCCTCGATCGTGCTGTGCGAGGTATCGGCGACGATCATCGCAAACCCCGATCCGTAAGCAATGCTATGGTACGCCGTATCCGCCGCGGGAAAGGCGCGTGCGCCAGGGTCGTAGCTGTAGTTGTTCTCGATCACAAAGTCGCGCGCCTGCACGATATCGATGCCGTTGCCGCAGTTGTCGTACAGCGTGTTGCCGCGAATCAACGCTCCGTTCGCATTGTCGATCGAATAAACGCCCGCGCCGGGGATGGGTACGGTCGGCGTAGCGCCTCCGCCATTCATGCAATCGAAGCCATTGTGATGCAGCGTGCTGTCCAGCACCTGCCCGTACCCCGCGAGCGTAACGCCGTCGCACTTGTTGTAATAAACTTCGGATTGCCGCACGACATTCGCGCCGCCCGCAGCGGCCAGACCGGATACGAAAATGACGCCGTACGTGCTGTTGTAAATTTGATTGTGCTCCGTCACGTTGCCCCGTGCGGAAGCATCGACAATATAAATGCCGGTCACCGTTTTCGCAGCCTTTTGCGATACCGGGTTGGGCGCTTGCGGCGCGTCGCCGCCTTTAATATGATTATTGTTCAAATTGTTGCTGTCTCCCCAGATCTGCACGACGGCTTTGCAAGGATACGCACCGACAATGTACTGATTGTTGTAGTTGAGCGTCAGCAAGCTGACGGTCGCGCCGTCGCCGGCCAGCTTAACGACGAATTCGGCTGGTGCGGCCAGCTTCAGCTCGGGCCAGGTCGTATGATTGGCCGTCAGTACGTCGCCGTCGCCCAGCACCAGCCCCTGCGACAGCGGAAAAGTGCCGTCCTCCAACCGCGCGACCCCATATTGGTCCAGACTGTACTGGATGCGTTCGTAATTGTCCTGCGCGGCGGTCGGTCCCGTCGCGGGCGCGATCTGCTGCGCCTGCGCATAGGTGAGCATATTGCCGGGCGAGATGGCGGAGACGGCGGGCAGTCCGAACGGCCAGCCGGCCAGGCAGGGCAGAGCGAGAGACAGCGACAGCAGGAGCGCAAGCAGCGGACGTGCGGGGCGAAGCGATCGTGACATGAAGGTCAGCTCCTTTAGAGTAAGTGAAAGCATGCGGCGGAAGCCGCCAAACAGGCTTCGCCGAGAACAACCGGGGCTCGGCATCGCCAACCCCCGGTTCCCTTCCGGCGCCGTTCAGGGCTTGACGTCCGCTCAGTGCATGGTCAGCTCGTCGAAAGCGATCGAGACGAGGCCGCCCCAATCGAAGGCCGTCTCGGCGATGACGACCTTTACATAAAGCGTACCGTCCTGGCCGGCCCACGGCGTCAGATCGATGCGGTGCTCGCCTCCCTCGGTCAGCTCGGCCACCGGCGTATTCGCCGTATCGGCGCTGGCGCCTGCGTAGACGGATATTTTGGACCCGAATACGCCTGCGCGCACCCTCAGCTTCGCCTGAAGGCCAAGGAAGACGTCCTCCAGACTGTCAAGCTTGTAAAGGAGCGTCGCTTGCGACTTGACCGGCCAAGTGCCGTCCGGTCCGCCGCTGCCCGCATAGGCGCCCCGGATCGCCGGCTCGAACACGCCGGGGCCGGTCTCGACGCGGGCATAAACTGCATGGTCGGCCGTCATCAGTACATCGTCGGTCGCTACCGCATAATCCGCATTGGCGGCTGCCGTATTGCACACGGATTCGTCGCCGCAGACCGCTCGGCTTGCGAGATCGCTCGCATAGATGCTGCGTACCCTCGTAACCGCGATGTCGAACTTGCGCTCGAAGATGAGCCCATCCTGGACGGCCCTTACGGTGACGAAGGTCCGACCGGGCGCGGCGCCGGTCACGACGCCGGCCGCGGACACGTTCGCCACGGCCGTATCGCCGCTCGCGAACGACAGCGAGTACTGAGACGGATCGATCGTATAGCCCTCCGCATTGTAGACGCTGGCCGCGATCGACACCGTATCGCCGACTCCCAGCGCCGTCTTCGGCAGCGTGGCGGCGAGGCCCGCCGCCACGCTGGATAAAATCTTCAGCGTCACCGTATTGGACACAACCGCCCGGCCGCCGTTGTATACGTATGCCCGCACCGTCGTCTCGCCCGCATGCAGCAGCTTCACCCCGCCGGCCGTCGCTTGCGCGAGTGCAGGATCGCCGACGTCATAGTAAACGCGAACATCGTTCATCGCCACCGGATCTCCGTTGTCGTAGCGGGCTACGAGATTTAGCGGCGCGGAGGCGCCTGCGAGACCGCCGTCCGCCGTCAACGTCAGCTCCGCGGTCGCCAACTCCCGTTCGTCCGCCTTCTTGCGGATGCGGACGTCGTTCAGGCTGGCCCAGGTGTCGTCCTGCGTCTCGCGCAGCTCGCATTTGATATACACGACAGTCCAGGCCGACGTATAAGCGCCAAGCTGCAGACTGCGAGCCATCTTGTAATTGCCCTCGTCGCCCCCCGGTTCAATGCCGCCGACTTCCGTCCACGCAGTCCCGTCGGGACTTACATACCACTTCACGCTCTGCGACTCCGGATTGCCCACGATGGCGCGTCCGCTGTACTCGACGGCCAGTTCGGCGAGCGGAGAGGCGCTGTCGATCTTCCAGATCAGGGCCCCCCGGTCTGGCCACATCGTCCGGACGCGCGACCTTATCTTTGTAATTGCTGTCGAGCGGCGCAATTCGGATATTGTCGACGCTAAAGGTGCGGGATTGCCAGTCGCCGTCCGCCGACTCGAACGTTTCGGCGACGAGCGTGTCGTACACCTCGGACACGGAAATGGCCCGCGGGGTGCTGCCTTCATATGAATACGGGCTGTACACGACCGTCACCCGATCGCCTTCCGACAGGCCCAGATCGTCGCTCCGGGCGGTCAGGATGCTGCTCCCGGTCGCCTTGGGCGAATCGAGTACGGCGCTTGGCCCCAGCTCGTAGCGATACGCGCCGTCCAGCTCGATCCAGGCGTTCCGCAGCTCGCCGCGGATCGAGATCGGCGAGATCGCGGTGATCGTGCCGCTGCGGTAGCCGTAGTACGCCCGGATGCGCGTCACCTCGCCCTGTTCATTCAGCGTCAGGCGCAGCAGCTCGCCGTTGCCCACCACCGCGAGCGGCACGGGCGTTAACGTCTCGTCCGTCGCGCCGTCCGCACCGCGGAGCACGACGACATTGTCCGCCAGCTTCAGCTTCACGTAGTTGGCGTATTCGCCAATGGCCGGGTCCTGCGCGGTCACATACAAATAGCCTTCCGGCGCAGGCAGCCCGGTGTCGTTATCCTTGGCGACGTACTGCGCCTCAAACGCATCCGGGTAATTTTTGCCTTCGCGTCCCGCCGCCTGTACCACAAAAGTCGCCATACCTCCGACCGCACGAACGACCGATGCTTCCCCGCCGGTCGCCCGCGCAATCGTGTACACGCCCGGCGCTTCGGCGGCGACCGCATAGTCCGCATTTTCAAGGCCCGACAGCGTCAACGTGATTTCATGCATCTGGGCGGCAGATAACGAGATTCGCCAGCGCTTCGGGCCGCTCTCGTACAGCACCGCCTCGAACACGCCTCCGTCCCCGTCTTTGACGCTGACCGGATAGCGCCCCAACCGCCCCTCGCCCTTGACGGCGAATCGGGCCGGCAGCGACTCCGACAAGCCGCGCGACAACAGACGGGTGACGCTGACGTAGCGCGCTCCCTCGTAAAGAGCCATGGCGGAGTTATAAATATCGTCTTCCCCCCGCTTTTTGCCGATACAGACCGAGCAGCCGCTCGGCGTCCGCGCGATAACCGGTCCACAGATTCCGCTCGCGCGACTCGTCCACCGTGTATCGGCTTCCGTCCGCCTGTCCGCTGGCATGCTCGCGCTTGGCGTACATTTTCACCGACCAGACGGACGTCCAGCTGTACAGGCTGTCCGGCAGTCCTTCCGAGTACAGTCGCAGCTCGACATAGGCAACATTCGACGTCCGGTCGATCGCATCGCTCACGTCGACGTAAGCCGTACTGAAGTTCTTGAGCGTCTTTACGGGAGACAAATGCGCCTGATCCCGACCGGCCCATATCTCCACGCGACTCGTGGCGCTCAGCTCGCTCAGCGCGCGCCCTTGCACCTGAACGGCCAGGCCGTGCGTCAGCGGCTCCCCGCCGTTATCCGCTCTGAACGTCAGGCTGCCGCCCGCCGCATCGCCGCTGTCCGCCGTGACGACGAGCTTTTCGCCGAGCACGTCGCGCTTTACGCCGCGCGCCGCGACGAGCGACTCGTTGGCCTCCAGCGAATGTTCGTCCCTGAACGCGTAATCGACCAGCGGTACGTCGTAGGCGGGAACCGCCGTTTTATCCTGCCGCACCCCATCCATCCCGCGTACGAGGGTGCCGTCCTCGGGCTTGAAATTGTAAATGTTCACGTAATCGGCACCGTACGAATACGCCTGCTTGAGCATGGTCAGATCGGTGACGCTCGAACGTTCGGCGTTCACGTCCGCATATTTGCCGCGCGCGACGATATAGTCGAGATAGCGCGGGTCCATATCTCCCGCCCACTCGCCGCCGTAGCGGATATCCCGCACCATGTGCGTCTCCCAGGCACCGCGTTTCTCGTCCCAATCGGGGTAGTTCGGCGTAGGAAACATATGCGTATAGGCGTTGTCCACCAACTGCTCTTCCGGATATGCGATGCGGTCTCCATCCACGACGATGGCGTCATAACCGTATCCGCTCGCGATCGCGCCGGACAACGTCGTGATATACGAGGTCAGATTGCGCACCATCCATTCCTTCTCCCGGGGAGACAGGCCATCCTCCGGGTCGAGCGTCACGCCGTCGCGCGCCGCGTCCGCGATCACCTCGGGGCCGAAGTCGCCGCCAGCCTCCGGCGAAGCGTTAAAGGCGAAGAACGGCCAGTACAAAGGCTCGTTTTCCGTAAAGACGGAAACAGGCGCGATGCTCGAGCCCTCCGCCTTGAGCTCGGACGTGCGTCGCGACAGATACGCCGCGATATCGCGCACCTTGTCCGCGCGCACCTCGTTGTAGTGGTCGTTATTCATCGTGAGCCACGGTGTGTTCGACCAGATATTCGGCGTGGACAGCTTCCAGTTGCCCCGGCCGTCGATGTTCAACGGATCGTACACAATCTGGTTGTAAGCGATATCCGTCCAATAGCCGCCTTTGCCGTCCGGTCCCGTCGGCGTGCCGCCCCACCAGGCGTTGAGGCTGAGATGGACCGGCAGGCCGGTGTCTCGGGACAGCGCCAGCAAATAATCGAGCCTGCGGTGCAGCTCCTCCTTTTCCCAGTGCATGTACAGGATATCGAACGCGATGGCCGGCTCGTACATCGACAGCCCCTCGTAAGGCTGTACGAGCGATCGGACTAGCGCCAGATCCGCGGCATAATCGTGCCAGTTCAGCGCAGGCTGGAACAAGCCGGTCTTCATCGGACGGTTCACCGCTTCGGCAGCGGCGAGCGCTTCAAAGTCGTCGTAAGCCCAGATGCGGCCAAAGTTGACGCGGCGGTCTCCGTCGCTTCGCAGCGTGATCCGCAAGCGGCCATTTGAATCGACCCGCCCGGCAGGCACCTCGACAAAAAAAGTGATTCGGCCCCGCGGACGCTTCCTCATAGGTCCGGTAGTAGGTCGGCTCTCCAGCCGTCAGCACCGTGTACGCCAGCGCGCCGGCGGCCCGCGTGTGAATCTCCTCCAGCTCCAGCGTTGCCGGCTCGCCGGGGGAGAGCCCCGATAACTCAAAATCGATCGTCGAAAGCTGGCCGGACATATAGCGGACGGTGTATGAATCGCTCAACTCGCCTACCTCGGTATGAATCGTATCGACACCCGAGTCGCCTGTCGTCACTAGCCCGGCGCGCGCCTCTTCCTTCGCGTCGCCAAAAGTCAGTCGGGGCGCGGGCGTCGCCGTTGGCGTTGCCGTTGGCGTGGCCGTTGGAGTGACAGTCGGTGTCGCCGTCGGCGTTGGCGTAGCTGTGGGTGTCGTTGCCGGCGTTGACGGCCCGTCCGAGCCTCCGCCTCCCTCCGCCAGCGCTATGCCCTCGCCGAGCTCCAGATCATCCGGGCGTCGTTCGAATTTGACGCCGTTCGCGCTTACCTTCGCTTTGACGATGCGTCCGCTCCCGCTCACGGACGCCGCCGCATCCAGCGACAACGCCTCGACGCTGCTTCCCGCATCCAGATCGAGCTTTGCCCCGCCAGCGCGACTGCCTACCGACAGCGAGCCGATCTGCGCCCTTCGGATCGTCAGCGCTCCGGCTGCATCCATCTCGACGCGACTGAAGCTGCCGTCCTTCAGCGTCGTCGCCGCGCCGCCCGCTTCCAGTAGAACCCTGGCATAGTCCCCTTCCAGCGTCGCCCCGCTCAGCAGCCGAATTTTCGCCGCGGAAGTCTTCCCTTCGGCGAGCAGGCGAACGCGATCGTCGCGTTTGCGTACGACCACGTCTCCGGTGATGACCGTATCGCGCAGAATTACGCTGTTCGTCCCTCCGCCGTTCACAATCAGCCTGCCCTCGATCCGCACCCCGTCCAGCGTCAGTTCGCCGTCGCTTATACCCTCGGCCGCATACAGGTCCCCATGGATCGTCACCCCTCGCAGCGTGACGTCCGCAGCCGCGACGACCATGTTGCCCTCGGCCGGCTGCGCATCATAAATGCCCGGCGCGGCGATCAGACTGCCCGTCAGCCTGTCGATCATTTGAAGCGCCTCCGCGCGGGTCAGATTCGCCTTCGGCTCGAAGCGGCCGGCCGACCGGCCCGACACGACACCTGCCTCGGCGAGCCTCGTTACCGCGCCGCTCGCCCAGTTCCCGATCTCGCCGGCATCCGTGAACGCTAGACGCTGCTCTGCCGCTCCGCTCTGAGCGCCATCCAGCAGATTCGTCTGGTAGGCCCTGTCGAGCATAACGACCGCCTCCTGACGGGAGACCGGCGCATTGGGCCGGTAATGTCCCGCTCCGTCGCCTTGCACGACGCCCGCGTCACTCGCCCTAAGCAGCGCTTCCCCGTACCAGGCGCCAGCCGGCATATCTGCCGCATCCTGCGTCTGCATCGGCGGCGCATAACCGAATATCCGGTCCAGCAGCGCGGCGAACTCCGCCCGGCTGATCTGCCGGTTCGGACGGAATGTGCCGTCTCCGTAGCCCTGCAGAAGCCCTGCGGCCTGCCACTTCGCGATCGCTTGCCCCGCCCAATGCGTGCCGATGTCTATTAGCGGCTTTCCGCCAGTCGGAAGCTCGCTCGCGGGGATATCGGCCAGCGAAGCTGCCGCACCGCTAACTTCCGCGCCGCTTGCCGCCTCCCCCCATCGATGCTGCGGCTGCAGTGTTCCACGCCGGCAGCGCGGGCCAGCCGCTCATACCGATTGCCGCCGCCAGCACGGCGGACAGCACTCTCTTGCTCTTTCTGGCCATAGGTATTTTCATCTCCTTTGTGTTGTTCCGTCCTGTCTTAGCTTGCCGACATCCCCCAAGAAATGAATACGCTTACATTCATGTTGTCGAAAAATGCATTCCCTCTTGCAATCGCTCAAGCGCCGTTAAACGCCTTTTTCCTGAATGAAGGGGATATCGTTCAAAAGGCAATTAAAACGATATCCCCATGCAAACAGTCAAACGTTCAGCTTTTCCGCTCGCCCTATCTCAGGCGAACCGTCCTAATCTCCTTCGCGCCCAGCGTCACCGACAGCCGTAGGCCGTCCGGCAGTCGCTCCGGCTGCAGCGACGCCAGGGGCGAGCCGTCGAGCCCGGTCTCCTCCACACTCGTCAGCGGCAGCCGCAGCTCGATCGTGCCCGTGCGGGGTCCCTCGGCCAAATTGACGAGCCGCAGCTCGATGCCGTCGCCGCCGTCAGGCGCGGGACGCAGCGCCGTCACGCACAAGGACGCATCGTCCACTTCCAGCCAGCTGCGTTCTACGGGCAGTGACGCACCGTCGCCTGCGGACCATGCCGCCCCCCGCCAGCGCGGCTGCCGGCTGCGGCGCATCTCCCGCATCGATACGGCATAGCGGCGGCGCAGCGAGCTCGTCGGCGAGCCGCCACGGCGCCTCGACCTCGGGCCCGGTTCCAACCGTCAGACCGTATGAAAACGTCAGCTTGCGCTGAACCTGACCGCCCGCGGCAGCCAGGCCCGGTCCCGGACGATTAATCGTCGACATGCCCCGGTCCGCGCCGCCCAGATGCGACACGCTGCGCAGCAGCGTAATCGCGAGCGTACCGGTGCAGCCGTCCTCCGTCGCGGAGACCCATTCGAACTCATGCAGGCCCTCCGCCGTCAACACCAGCCGGCTTTGCGCGCCGTCCGCCGCCAAATAGCCTTGAAACGGAAAACAGGTCGGCTCATTTTCGATCCATGCATCCTCCGTCGGCTGCGCGGGACGCTCCGGCCAGCGCATCGTATCGTACGCCGCACCCGCCAGCACCGTCCCTCGTTTGCCCTGCACCGGAAATAGCAGGCGCAGCCGATGGTCGCGCGCCTTGTTATCCACGGTCGTCCGACACCGAATCGTGCGGCTGCCGTCATGCAGCGTCAGCTCCGTCACGATGTCCAGCGCGGTCAGCTCCTCGTCGCGGCGGCGGGCATCGCCGCCGGCCGAGCGGGGAACCGGCAGCTTGTAGCGTACGACCAGCGTACGCCAATCCCTGCCCTCCCCACGTACGGAGATGCTGCGGACGACGCCTCCGGTCATGCATGCGTTCAGCACGGGCGGCGAGTACGAGTACTCGTCTCCCACGTCGCCGCAATCCTCGAACCGATGCAGACCGGTCCGCACTTCGCCGGTCGCAAGGTCGGTCCAGGTCAGCGTCCCGTCCCGCTCGGCCTTCACGGCGATGAGTCCGTTGTCGATCGTATCGGAGGCCGGAAGCGCCGGCAGGCCCGACAGGATCGGCTGCCGCCGCAGGCGCGCCGACAGCAGCCGGTGCCCGTAAGCCGGAAGGTTGCGCAGCAGCACGCGCGCCGTATGACGGACGACCTCCCGCTTGCCCAGCGGATAACGGGCCGAGTCCGTCTCGATCGGGCACACCCGCTCGATGCCCACGATCTCGGCCTCATAACGCCTGCCGTCGGCGCCCTCAAGCAGAACGGAGCGATAGACCGTATCGTCGTCGGCGTCGAGCGCGATATCGACGAGCGCGTCTCGCCGCCAGGGCAGCGCGTTGAATACCAGCACCGACGCGTTGCCCTCGGGCAAGCCGCTGCGGTCGACCGATCCGGACATACGGGCGAGCGCCTCGACGACAAGCTGGTCGCCGATCTGTCCCGCTTTGGCGAAGCGCGTCTCCATCTCGTCGTGCACGGCGTCGATGCTGCAGCCGCAGATGCTGTCGTGCGGATGGTTCTGCAATACATAACGCCATGCCTGCCGGACAAAAGCCGGATGATGAACGCCTCCCAGCAACAGCGATAGCGCCTCGAGCGGCTCTGCGGCCTTTTCCAGGAGCGCTTGCGCGCGGGCGTTCTGCTGTTTCAGATAAACGCGCGACGACAGCACGTGCGGCAAAATCGTATTGATCGCGCCGCCCGGTTGATGGTTCGTCCGTCGCAGCGCGCCGGCGACGACCGGTCGCGACGGAGCGCTGCGACGGACATCGGCACCTGCCTCCTTCGCGGACCCGGCTCCGATTTCTTCCATCGTCATAGCCGCAGCTTGGTCGCCTCCGAGCGCCGCTTCCAGATAGTCGGCCATCGTCGAATGAATCAGTCGCGTCTCCTCGCGCGCATTCCACCAATCGACAAGCGCGGGGATATGCGGCTGCGGCTCCATATGATCGAAGCCGTTCATCAGCAGCACCTGGCCGCTGCGGGCGTACGGCGCGATATCCCCGAGCAGCTCGCGCAGTCGCGCTGCAGCGGCCTCGGGCTCCTCAGGCAGCTCCATCGCGCTCGTATAGCCGTATTGATAAGGCAGATGCGCGGCGGCAACCCGATCGCCGCTCGGCGCCTCCCAGTCAAACTCGGTCGGCGTCTCCTCGGGCGTCCCGTTCAGTCCGCGCCATACGACCGCACGGTCGATGCCATAACGCCTCAGCAGCTGCGGCATCTGCGAGATATGGCCGAACGTGTCGGGCAGATAGCCCGCCTGCAGCAGCGGGCCGAACGCCGCCCCCCGAACGCCGACCTTCCTCCAGATTGCGCAAGATCGACTCGCCGCTGACGAGAAATTCGTCCATCAGCACGTACCACGGCCCGATCGACAGCCGCCCTTCGGACACGAGCCGCTTCAGCGCGTCCCGGCGCTCCGGGCGCAGCTCCAAATAATCCTCCAGCACGATCGTCTGTCCGTCCAGATGGAACCGGTAGCCCGGCTGCCGCTCCATCGTGTCCAGCAACCTGTCGATCAGACCGACGAGCCTGAACCTGAACGTTTCGAACGGTAAATACCACTCTCTGTCCCAATGCGTATGCGATACCAGATGGATCGCCTTGGTCTTGCCCATGAACTCTAGCCTCCTGCATCGTTAAGCTTTGACTGCGCCGGATGTCATCCCTTGAACAAAATATTTCATCGTAAACGCGAACAGCGCCATCAGCGGAATCGAAGCGAGCGTCATGCCCGAAAAGACCGAGCCGTAAATGATCTGCTGCGGGTCCATAAAACGGTAAAGACCGACCGTCACCGTTGTCTTGGCCTGATCCGACAGCACGAGCAGCGGCCATATGAAGTCGTTCCAGGTCGACAGCACGTTCACGAGTCCCATCGACAGGAAGATCGGCACCGCCAGCGGCAGCACCAGCCGGAAGAACACGATCAACTCTCCGCCGCCGTCCATTCGGATGCTCTCGATCAGCTCTCGGGGAATCTCCTCGAAAAAAAGTGCGGAACACGAAAATGACGACGAGCTGTCCGGTCGCGATGTAGGGCAATATCGCCGCCCACGGACTGTTGATCAGGTGCAGCTTCGTGACGAGCACGAACTGCGGAATCAGCGTGAGGATGCCCGGGATCATAAGAAAGGAAAGCAAAATGGCGAACAGCGCAGACTTGAGCGGAAATTCGAATCTGGCGAACACGTAAGCGCTCAGGCTGGCGGCGAGCAGCACGCCAAGCACCGAGAGGCCCGAGATGACGACAGAATTTTTTAAATAAAGCCAAATCTTGCCGAAGGCGTCCGTCATAAACTCCGTATGCACCGTGAGCGGCAGGCCGAAGTAATTGACCGACAGCTGATAGTTGGTCTTGAACGCCGTCACGACCATGAAGTACATCGGGAACAGCGTAAAAAACAGCAGCGCGAACAGGATTCCGGCTGCGATCGCACGCGAGGCGCGTTTGTGCAGCATACCGCTACCCCCTTTCCCGCATGACCTTCATATTCAGCAGCGTCAAGCCAAGCGTCAGCACGAAAAGGATGACCCCGATCGCCGAGCCGGCCCCGAGCTTGCCGTAGGTGAAGGCATGGTTGAACATGTACAGGCCGGGCACCGTCGTATCGTAGCCCGGTCCGCCCTTCGTCATAATGAGCTGGTCGCTGAACTGCTGCGTGCCGCCGATCAGCACGAGCACCGTCGTGAGCCGAATCTGCGGCATGATGAGCTTCAGATCGACCGCCCAAAATATTTTTCCGGGGGAAGCGCCGTCCATCCGCGCCGCCTCCCGAAGCGATTCGTCGATATTTTGAAAGCCCGCCAGGTAAATCAGGAAGCCCAGACCGCTCACCCAGGGAAAGCCCTTCATCATGATCGCGCCCATCGCCGTCGCCTGGCTGTCCCCGAGCCATACGCGCTGCCAGCTGTCCAGCCCCAGATGGTCTAGCGCATAGTTGAGCATCCCGCTGTTGGGCTCGTAAAAAAAACAGCCAGAACATCGTGACGACCATACCCGGCAGCACCATCGGCACCGTAAAGGCGATTTTGAAAAAGCCGCCCAGTCGCGTTTGTCCCATGGCGTTAATGAGGTAGGCGCCCACGATGGACGCCCCCCTGCAGCACGACGATATGCCAAGCGAGAAACGCCAGCAAAATGAGGAAGCTGTTCAAAAAAGCCCTGTCGCCAAGCAACGTCTTGTAATTGTCCAGACCGACGTAGCTCGGATGCAGATAATTGCTCGTGCTCCAATCCAGGAAGGAAATTCGGAACGCCTCGAAGGCCGGGTACACGAGAAAAAGTCCGACGAACGCGAAGGTAGGCAGCAAGCATGCGTAAAGCCACGCATAATGAATTTTTTTGCTCATGAAAACTCCTATTCCCCCCCATGGGAGAGGCTTACTTCAGGTAAGAATCCGCCTTCCACTCGGGATGGTTTTTAATCGCCTCGGCAGCGTACTTTTTCAGATCCTTGCCATATTCGGCCAGGAACTTGTCGGCTTTGATGCGCCCCGCCATGTAGTCCTGCAGGTTTTTAAACCACTTGTCCTTCTGCTCCGGCGTAAGTTCGTTGGCAAGGAATTCGAGCTTGTCGTCGGTACCGAACGTCGCCATGATCGGCTTCAGAATATCCGGCACCTCGACGCCCTGCACGACCGGGATCAGGTTAAGATCCTCCGCGAGCACTTTGGCGCCGCCGTCCGGCGCGCTCATATATTGCAAGAAGTTCAGCGCGGCGGCATCGGCCTTGTTTTTCTCCGCGTTGCGCGAGATCGCGAAGTTCGGCGTCGAACCGATCTTGTAGTTGAAGCGCTTATCCCCGCCGAATTGCGAATAAGCCTTGTCCAGATACGGAATCGGCGCCACGCCGTAGTTTACCGGGAAGCCTCCCTCCTTGTGCTGGTTCGGATACCAGCTGCCGTTGAGCGTCATGGCGGACTTGCCTTCGTTGAAAATGCCTTCGAACTCCCAGCTCGCGCTGTTGAAGCCTTCGTTCAAATACGGCACCAGCTCGCCGATAAAGCGCAAATACTCCTTCAGTTCCGGCGCTTCCGCCGTGACTTTGTCCTCCATGACGGCGATCGCCCACTCGTTCAGTTCCACCTTGCCGGACTGGTTGAGATCCAGCTCGCCCTGGCGAGACTTCCACAGATAGCCGAACAGGTCTCCCGCGAACCAGCCGATATTCCAGTCCATCGAATTTTGGATGCTGAACGGCACGTAGCCCGCTGCCTTCGCTTTTTTTAGCCACCTCAAGAAACTCGGTAATCGTGGCCGGCGGCTCCGTCACGCCGATTTTCGCGAAGATATCCTTGTTGTAATACAGATTGACCGTGACGACTTGGTTCGGAATGCCGTACAGATGAGGATTGTTCGCGTCGGTGTTGTCGATCGCCGATTCGATCAGCCCCGGCAAAAACGACTCCCGCCACGGTTTGTTCGTATACGGGCTTACCTGATCGAGATACGGCAAAACATCGACGATCCAGCCGTTTTTGTAAGCGTCGGCAAGCTTGGTCGTGCCGCTGACGATCTCCGGCTCCGACGAGGCGACGAACTGCGCTTGCAGCCAGTTTTCCGACTCCTGCGCCGGGATGTACTTGAGCGAGGCTTTGTTGCCGGTCGCCGCATTGAAGCCGTCCACGATCTTCTGATAGGCGGGCCATGCGTACTCGCCCTGGTTATGTACGATGGACAAGGACACGGGCGCCGCCGAAGGCGCGGGCGCGCTGCCGGAAGCTGCAGCAGGCTGCGAGGCGTTCGCGGAGCCTGCGGACGAAGACGGCGAAGTCGCCGGGCTGTTGTTGGTCCCGCACGCGGACAACATGGCGGCGGTGAGCGTCAGGGACAAGACGGTGACGCTTGATTTTTTCATTTTTTTGTTCCTCCCCGTTTATGTGAACGTTCACATTACGTCTCGATAATAATGCACCCTGGAAGCGGTGTCAATCTTCTTAGGGAAAATAAATCTAGTTTTTTTGTATTTTTGTTACCGTTCACATAATTAATTTGTTATTATTAAAAAAAGTCTAGTATTTTAAAGATAAATGAGTATATAAAAATTATGTGAACGATCACATTAAATTCGACCCGAAGCTTCTGATTCCATTCCGAATGTTGTATTTTAAAGATAAAACAATTAGTCTATAGAAATACCATTCATACCCATGTTAACGATCTCATATTAGAGGGGAAATACAGAATGGCCAGTACAATCAATGACGTCGCCAAGCTTGCGGGCGTATCGCGACAAACCGTATCGCGCGTAATCAATGAACCGACGCTCGTCAATTCCAAGACGCTGGACAAGGTACAGCGCGCCATCAAGATTCTTGACTACCATCCGAATATCACCGCCCGATTTCTCGCCAACAAGCGCGTCAAAACCATCGGGTTATACATGCCGTTTTCGGCGGATCAGGTGCGGCAGAACCTGTTTTTCTCGACGCTATCGTCCGTCGTTTGCCAGTTCTGCTCGCAACATGACTATATCATGCAGCTCTTCACCTCGTTGACGCGCGAGGATTCGGGGCGACTGTTCGCCAGACTGTACAAGGAACGCCAGGTCGGCGGGCTCATCCTGACCTGCCCCTCGGTATCCAACGAGGAGCTGATCAGCCTGCTGACAGAGAAGATTCCGTTCATCATCGTCGGGCGCCCCGGCCTGCAGACGGAGCAGATCCCCTACGTAGACGTGGACAATGTCGAAGCGGGCCGTCTGGCGACGGCCCATCTGATCGATTACGGCCACCGTCGGATCGGTTTCCTTAACGGGCCGGCCGATATGACCCTGTCGGAAGATCTCAGACAGGGTGTAACCGCATGCGCTGCGGCGCATTCGGCGGAACAGCCGCTCATCCTCGAGGCAGAGACCGATTTGACCTTCGCGGCGGGCTATGTGGAAGCGCTGCGACTGTTGACCTCGCCCAAGAGACCGACCGCTATTTTCACGGCGGACGATCTGCTCGCGATCGGCGTCAAAAAAAGCGGCCGACGAGCTGGGCTTGCGCATCCCCGAAGACCTGTCGGTCCTCAGCGGCGTTCAGACCGGCTGGGGCCATATTTTCCCTGGTGCGCTGACTTATATCGATACGCAGTTCGAACGGCTGGGCGATATTGCGGCAGAATATCTGGCACGCAGCATTGAAGAGGGGGGAAGTCGAAGGATCGGCGCGCGTACTCGAGGTGAGGCTGGTAGAAGGGCAAACCTGCGGCCCGGCGCCGCGGGATGGCGAAGTTAAGAAACAGGCATAATGTCGCCTTGCTCCAGCCGGCTCGCCGGCGGGCAAGACGGACGGGAGCATTTCGTCCCGACCGGCGGTACGATAAAACAAAGAGGCTCCGCTCGGAGCCTCTTTGTTTCGGTTGTTGCGGAAATTGCGGAGTCACGGAAATCGTTAGCGGGTCATGCCTCCGGCTGCACCGCATGCCGCAGACCGGCCTGCTCGAGCAGCGGGATGACGCTCTCGCCGAAGTAGACGAGCTCCGGCTCGTAATCGTAAAACGTGATCTGGATGCCGTCGATGCCCGCCGCGTGAAGCTGGCCGAGCTGCTCCGCGACGTCCTCCGGCGAGCCGACGACGTGCAGATGGCCGCCCACGGCGCGCCCTCTGGCGCTATGCTCGAGCCAGGACTGGCTGTCGCCGGCCTTGTGGCGCGCCGAGAAGCTGCCGATCGCGCCGAGATCGGCGTGGTCCATGATCGCCTGATAGTAGGCGAACGCCTCCTCGCGCGTCGGACGCACGATGATCGTCGGGTTGATAATGACGCGGATCTTGCGGCCGAGCGCGGCTGCGGCGTTCTTGACCGTCGCCACGTGCGCCGGCAGCTTGGGCAGCGCGTCGGCGAGCTTCTCGCCGGCCGGGCTCGAGACGAACACGACGTCGGAATACTTGGACGCGTAGTCGAAGCCCGCAGGCGAACCCGAAGCCGTCGCCAGCACGGGGCGGCCGTACAGCGGACGCGGGGAGACGTACGCCTCCTCGAGGTTATAGAACTCGCCTTTGTAAGTCAGGTTGTCCACGCCGGACCAAAGCGCGTTGCAGATACGCGTAAACTCGGCGGATTGCGCGTAGCGACGGTCGTGATCGCCGCGGGTGACGCCGAACATCTTGGGCTCGTTCTCCGCGTAGCCCGTCACGATGTTCGCCCCGAAGCGGCCCTGCGAGATATGGTCGGCGGTCGCCAGGAACTTCGCCAGATGCATCGGATGCCACGGCCCGTACAAAATGTGAATGGTGCCCATCAGCAAAATGCGGCGCGTCGCGGACGCGAGCGCGACCGCGGACACGAACGGGTCGAGGAAGTTTTCCCGGTAGCCGGTCTCTCCGCCGAAGCCGCCCTTGGGCAGCCATTGCGACAGGCCGAAGGCGATGTCGAAGCCTAAGTTTTCCGCTTGCTGCGTCAGCCGCTTGTTGTACTCGAACGACCAGTCGGTGCCCCGCGGCAGCGTCGATTGGGACCAGCCCCCCCGTCTGCAGCGGCAGGAACAAGCCGAGCATGAGCGGCTGGGAGAACGCCCGCGACAGCGGGCTGTCCGGCAGATTCTGGGGCTCTTCCGGCATCCAGAGCTGCTGATCTTGTTGATTGGAGGCGCTCATCGCATCCCTCTCCTATCCCCTATGGATAATATTGACTCAGGTATGCCAGACCGACGGGTGGAAAACTTCCTCCGGCGCCAGTCCCCGCTTCAGCAGGCCGTCCTCGCGCAAATAACCCATGAACTTGCCGATCTGCGACCAATTGGCGGACGCGCCGTAAGGCCAGATATCGTCGTTCATCAGCTTCGACGAGCGCTCCACCGACTCCCAGCCCCACGGGTCGGAGCTGTTGTTCTTGATCGTTTCGAGCTGCGCGGCGATGCCCTGGTTCTTGATATCGAGCATCAGCTCGTACAGGAGACGAGGCAGCTCCGGATGGCGCTCCACCGTCTCCGTCCTCAGCGATACCAGGTGCATGATCGGAAAAATGCCGGTGCGCTCGTAATACGCCCGCTCCTCGTCCCACACGTTCGGGATGAGCCGGCGGATGACGCCGCCCTCGCCCGAAGCCGGGAACAGATGCGCCGGCGGACGGCGCGCCGACATGACCGCGTCGACGCGTCCTTCCGCCAGCGCTTCGAAGATGTCGCCCTCCGCGAGCGTAGCCGGGATGTCCACGGGCACCCGCTCCGGACGGAACGTGAACCACTGCAGCTCGTCGCCGCGGATCGCCCACTCTTCGCGGAACATGCCTCTTACCCACACGGCCGCCGTCATCTGGAATTCGGGAAACCCGAAGCGTTTGCCCTTCAGCTCGGAAGGATGACGCAGCGGACTGTCCGCGCGCACGTAGATCGCATTGTGCCGGAACGAACGCGACAGAAAGACGGGGATGGCCGTCAGACGCGTATCTCCGCCGCCCTTGGCGATCAAGTACGAAGCGAGCGACAGCTCGGCCACGTCGTACGCCGCCTCGGATATTTGGTTGATAAAAATTTGCTCCACCGTTTCCCGCTTGGCTTCGATCTCGAAGCCGGCCGGACGACGGGCGCCGGACAGCAGCTTGAGCGTGCGGTCGCTCTCCGACATCGCGACCGTCAGCTTCGGTTGGGTCATGGTCCGTCCGCTCCTTCCTTTTTCCGCAATCGATTTACAAAACGCTTCACAATGAAGCAAGATCTATCCGTTCGGATCTATCGGTCCCGATTCATTAATCCAGCTCCGTCGCCAGATCCCGGATCCAGGGACGCCCCTTGAGCGGCTCCACGCGAACTTCGCTGCCGGCCTTGGCGCGAATGCTGCACAGGAAGCCGGCCTTGCCGTCCACGAGCGCGGTGCATTCCTTGCATGCGTTGGCCGATCGGCAGGAATAGCGCACGGTCAGGGACGGATCGCGGTGCTCGCGGATCCAGAAGATCGCGTCGAGCAGGCTCATGCCTTCCCGGTAGGGCACGTCGTACGAGACGACGGCCGGCTCTGCGCCCGCTTCTCCGCGCGTCACCTGCAGCTTGATGTCGGACATGTTCGCTTCCTCTCCTTCCTTATCGGACAATCGCATCAGACGCTCGCCGGGGGCTGCGCCTCCGTCAGCGTCCAGCCGCCCGATTCGCCGTCGAGCGACAGGCTGTAGCTCTCGGCGGCAGGCAGCGTCTCCTCGTAATCGAGCCGCACGTGCGCGCCGCGCGATTCCTTCCGCTGCAAGGCGCCGATGACGATCGCTTCCGCGACCTTCAGCATATGGTCGGCCTCCAGCTTCTCGACCGGCGGCAGCGCGAGCTTGCCCGGCTGCGCCAGCGCGATCGCGTCCAGCTCCGGCCGGAGCGCCCGCACCTCTGCCAGCGCGGCCGTCAAGCCTTCCTCCGTGCGCAGCGGTCCCGCGCCCTTCCACATGATCCGCTGCAGCTTGCGCTTGAACGCCTGCAGCGAGGCGCTGTCCCGCTCGACCGTGGCGGGATGCCAGAACGCCGCAAGCCGCCGCCGCTCCGCTTCCAGCGCCCGGCCGACGATCGCTTCGGCATCCGCATCTCTGCCTGCGCGCGCGCGCGCCGCCGTCTCCCCGGCGATCCGCCCGGTCACGAGCGCCTCGGTGATCGCGTTGCCCGACAGCCGGTTCGCGCCGTGCATGCCGTAGATGAGCTCGCCCGAAGCCAGCAGACCCGGCACGCGCGTGCGCATCTGCGCATCTACCCGTACGCCGCCCAGCATGAAGTGCGCCATCGGCGCTACCTCGACCATGTCCTTCGTCAGGTCGACGCCCTGATTGCGCAGGATGTCGATGACCGGACCGAACGCTTCCTTCAGCTTGTCCTCCGGCACCATCGTGAAGTCCAGGTACGCGCCGCCGTGCGGAGAGCCGCGCCCCGCCTCGACCTCGCGGAAAATCGCGAGCGTCGTCTGGTCGCGCGCCGCCGTGTATTTGCCGCCGACCTCGCCGTTGTAGCGGTGCATGAATTCTTCATGCTCGCCGTTCAGCAGCCGCCCGCCCAGCTTGTAGCGGAAAGGGTCCCACATGATCGGATCGATGCCGACGAGCGGCGGGAACAGATGGGCGATCGGGAAAAACTGCACCATCTCCATGTCCCGCAGCTCCGCGCCGGCCTCCGCGGCCAGCACGTAGCCGTCGCCGGTCATATTCGTCGAGGCGCTGTTGCGCTCGTATACCTCGGTCAGGCCGCCGGTCGCCAGAATGACCGAGCCCGCGGAGATGCCGACTGGCCTCATGCCCTCCATCTCGAACCCGACCGCGCCGACCGCCTTGCCGTCCTCGACGACGATTTTCGTGATCATCACGTTTTTGAGCCGGCGGATCTTCTCGTCCTTCCAGATCGCCCGCTTCAGGCCGTTCGACGTCGCGCCGCCCGTGTTCAATATATCCACGTACACGCAGCGTGCCCGCGAGTGGCCCGGCGCAAATGCCTGCGAGCGCTTGCCGTCAGGCGTCCGAGCCCACTTTACGCCATAGCCTTCGGCCTCCAGAATGACCTCCGCGCCGCGATCGACGATCGCGCGCACGATCTCCGGATCGGCCAGCCCGCGGCTGCCCTTCATCGTATCCTCGAAGTGGACGTCCGCGTCGTCCGGCTCGGCTTCGCCGAGCGCCACCGCGACCGTCATCTGGGCGAGGATCGTGGCGCCGCCGCGGCCGATCAGGCTCTTGTCCGTCAGGATGACGTCGGCCCCTTCGTCCGCCGCGGCTCTGGCGGCCATCATGCCGGCCGCGCCCGAGCCGACGATCAATACATCGGTTTGCAGCTGAATCGCATCCACGCGCGCCGCTCCTCTCTGTCGTTCGTTTTGTATGAAGCGATCAGCCGCCGAAAGCCCGCACCTCGATGCCGGACTCGGACAGCTTGCTCCTGATTCTGCTGGCGAACTCGACGGCGCGCACGCCGTCGCCGTGCACGCAGATCGTGTCCGCCCGGATGGCGACGTCGACCTGCTGCTGCGTCAGCACCTTGCCCTCGGCGACCATGCGGACGACCTGGGCGAGCGAACGGTCCTCGTCCGTGATGACCGCGTCCTGCAGCCGTCTGGACGTGAGCGAGCCGTCGGACTGGTACGTCCGGTCGGAAAACACTTCGCTCGCCGTGCGCAAGCCGACGCGCTCGCCCGCCGCGATCAGCTCGCTGCCCGCGAGGCCGAACAGAATAAGCGACGGATCGACGCGATAGACTGCCTCGGCGATCGCGCCGGCGAGTCCGGCATTGCGCGCCGCCATGTTGTAAAGCGAGCCGTGCGCCTTCACGTGCTGAAGCTTCGCGCCTTCCGCCTGTACGAAGCCCCACAGCGCGCCGAGCTGGTAGACGACCAGGTCGTACGCCTCGTCTGGACTGATGTCCATGTCTCTGCGGCCGAAGCCGATCAGGTCCTGCAGCCCCGGATGGGCGCCGAGCGCGACGCCGTTGTCCAGCGCCAGGCGCACCGTCCGGCGCATCGTCGCCGGATCGCCGGCATGGAACCCGCAGGCGATGTTCGCCGAGGTCACGTACTTCAGAATCTCTTCGTCCCGCCCCAGCTTGTAGGCGCCGAAGCTCTCTCCCAAATCGCAATTCAGATCCACCGTTTTCATCGCAGGCGTTCCTTCCTCTCGCTGCGTCCCGTCGGCCGATGCATGGCGCGCCCGGCCGCCCGGAACGGATATTGAATGCCGCCCGTCCGCGGCCCCTCGTCCGCGCGCGAGACGCTTCCGTCGCGCGCAGACGAAGAGTCGCCGTACGGCGGCCGCGCCCCGGCACTTCAAGACCGGAGCGCGGCACCGACGGCGCTGCTTTTAAACTGCTTTTTTTACAGATTAGAGCCACTTGTCCAGCCCGTCCGTCCCCGGCTCGGACAGCGCGTCCAGGTCGGCCAGCTCGATATGCTCGCGCGGCACGACGGCGCGCTTCGGGAACACGATCGGCGGCGCCGGCTTCGTCGCGTCGACGATCGCGGCCGCGGACATGCGCGGCGTGTTCTTGCCTTCCTTGCTGTATTCCCAGTTGGTCGGCAGCAGGCCGCCAGGTCCGTTCCACTTGGGGATGACCAGCAGATCGCGCTCCGCGTCGAAGCGGGTGCCGATCGCCCACGCCACTTCCTCGCCCTTGAAGACGTCGATGTCGTCGTCCACGACGACGATGTGCCGCAGATTTTCCTGCTCGGTGTTGAGCGCGGCGAACGCCGCCTTTTTCACGTCGGCTTCCCGCTCCTTGTGGAGCGAGATGTAGCAGTGCATCCGGGCGTAGAACGGCACGTGCACGGTCTTCAGGCTCGGCACGACCTCCTTGACGGTCTGGTAGATGCTGCCCGAGCGCGGCACGCCGCCGACGACCAGATGCTCCCGGCTCGAAGCGACGATGTCCTGGAAGATCGCGTTGTTGCGGTGCGTGATCCGCTTGATGCGGATCGTCGGCACCGAGCCGCCGCCCAGGTAGTGTCCCGGCCATTCGCCGAACGGCCCTTCCGCATGATCCTCGTCCGGCAAAATCTCGCCCTCGAGGATGATCTCCGCATGCGCGGGGACGAGCAGGTCGGACGTCTCTGCCCGGACGAGCTCCAGCGCTTCGCCCATCAGCGCGCCGGCCGCCTCGTACTCGCCGCCGATACCCTGCACCCGCGACACCGAGCCCATGACGAAGCCCGGGTGATGGCCGAGCGCGATCGCGATCGGCGCGGGCTTGCCCATCTTCTTGTACTTCTTGTAGATCAGGCCGCCGTGATGCGCGCCCAGGAACCAGACGCCCATGTCGGTCGCGTTAAAAATCTGGTGCCGGTAGATGCCCGCATTGATCAAGCCGGATTCGGGATCGCGAATGATCATGACGCCCGCAGACAAATACGGACCGCCGTCCAGCTCGTTGTGCACGGGGATCGGCAGCTTGCCCAAGTCGACGTCCTGCTCCGCGACGACGTTCTCCTTGACCTTCGCCTGCGACCGCTCGACGACGACCGGATCGATCGGCTTCTGGAGCTTCTCGCCGTACACCCGGGGGATGTCCTGCACCTCGCAGCCCAGATACAGCGCGATGCGCTCGTATTCCGTCAGCAGATTGGACACGCAGGCGAACTCGGCGCCTTTGACGTTATTGAACAGCAGCGACGGGTATTGTCCCTTCTCCGCGAGCGCCGCGGCGTAGCCGGTGATCCCGAAGCGGGGATCGACCTCCTTGTCCACGAGCCGCACGCTGCGCTTGTCGAATTCCGCCAGCTGGCGGAGGTACGTCCTCAGATCCTGGGCCATGCTGCCATCTCCTGTTCGTTAGGGAAGTAAAGAGGAATCTACTGCGTCGGCGAACGGAATTTCCTTTTTCAAAATGCCTTGGTCAAGCTGCGTCTTCTGCACGTAGTCCGCGCCGCCCTCGGTCACCTTCAGCCCTTCGGGCACCTTGGTCAGTTGGGTGGCGACGGCCTTCTTCAGCACGTCGGCCGGGACCTTGTCGAACAGCTTCTGCACGGTGGCCGCCGCGGCGTCCGGATCCTGCTGCGCGCGTGCGTTGACTTCGGTGGTGACCTGCAGGAATTGCTTCATCAAATCCTGGTTTTTGGCGACCCAGTCCGTCTTCGCCATGATGACGATGCCCGCGAATTCGAACGGCGGATCGTACAGCACGCGATAGTTGCCGGTGGCGACCATCTGGGACAGCGTCGGCTCGGACACCATGCCGCCGGCCGCCTGGCCGCTCTCGATCGCCGCCAGCATCGTCGCCCCGCTGCCGCCGTTGATGAGCTTCACGTCTTTTTCCGGATCAAGCCCGGCTTCCTTCAAGCCTTCGCGCAGGCCCGTGTCGGACAGGCTGCCGACCTTGGTGACGGCGAGCGTCTTGCCTTTCACATCGGCCAGCGATTGATAAGGCGCGTCCTTCTTCACGACGAGCGAGTAGCCCACGCCGTTGAAGATCTCGGCATACGCCTTGACGCCGAGGCCGTTCTGGATCTGGCGCAGCACGTGCTCGTAGGAGCCGAGCACGACGTCCAGACTGCCGCCGACGAGCGCCTGCACCATATCGGAGCCGGCCGTGAAGTCTTTCTCGTCGATTTCGATGCCGGCCTTCTCGTACGAGCCGTCGTTGATTCCGATCTGGGCGACGAGCGGCGTCATGCCGCCGCCGACGAGGCCGAGGCGGATCTTGCCGCCGGCCGGCGCCGCAGGAGACGAATCGCCGCTGCCCGAGGCGGACGGCGAAGCCGATGCCGTAGCGCCCGCACCGGAGCTTGCACCCGCATTAGAGTTGGAATTGCCGCATGCGGACAGGACGACCAGCATGATCGACAGCAGCAGCAGCGCGAAAGATTTTTTCTTTTTCACGGAATAGCCCTCCTTGGAATATCGAGCTTGTGCCTGGTTATATATCAAGCCGCTCCGTTCGTCGGGTCCAGCGTAATGTCGGGTGTATCGTGCGTCCGAATGCCGGGCGTCCAATTCCCCCTTAGCGGTGACGGAGCAGGACGCGTTCCAGCAGCAGCACGCACTGCTCGAGGACGACGGCGATCAGCATGATCAGCACGAGTCCGGTGAAAATGCCCGTCGTATCCAGCATGTTGGAGGAATACGTGATGTAATAGCCGAGTCCGCGGTTGGAGCCGACCAGCTCCGCGATGACCGAACCGATCAGCGCCATGCCGATGTTGAGCCGGATGCTCGTCAATATCCAGACGGTGATCGACGGAAGCACGACCCAGCGCAGCTTGTGCGACCATTTGGCCTTGTAGGTGCTCATCATGTCCATCAGGTCTTTGTCGATGTTGCGCATGCCCTCGAACGCGTTGTAGAACGCAACGAAGATAACCATCGCCGTGACCATCAGAATCTTGGAGGACAGTCCGATGCCGAACCATACGATGAACAGCGGCGCCAGCGAGACGCGGGGCAGGCTGTAGAGCGCCATCATGTACGGATAGATCCACCGTTCGAAAATGCCGCTGAACGCAAGCCCGATGCCGAGCAGCGTGCCGCCGACCATCCCGATCGCGAGGCCGGCGATCGCCTCCTGCAGCGTCGCGCTCATGTGATACCACAGATCGCCGTCCCCGAGCATCTCGACGATGCGGCGGGCGATGAGGGAAGGCTTGCTCAGCCAGAAAGCGTTGAACGCGCGGCCGGACAGCAGCTCCCATGCCCCGATCAGCAGCACGAACACGACGATGCGGCCGGCCCATACGGACGTCTTGGAATACTCGCGTTCGCGAAAGCCCGAGCGGGTCGCGCGCTTCGATGCTGCAGCCATCAGTCGATCCCTCCCGTCCCGCCGCCGGACATCTGCGTCCAGATTTCCCTTTGCAGCTCTTTGAATACCGGATCGAACCGGATGTCGTAAAAAAGGCCTTGGCCGCGCGAGCCGGATGTCGAACTCGGCCTTGATCCGCCCGGGGCGATCCGTCATGACGATGACGCGGTCGGACAGCGCGATCGCTTCCTCGATGTCGTGCGTGATGAACAGCACGCTTTTGCCGACCGACTCCCAGATATGAAGGAACTGCTCGCCGATCTTGACGCGCGTCTGCGCGTCGAGCGGGCCGAACGGCTCGTCCATCAGGTAGATGTCCGGATCGTAGGCGAAGGTGCGCGCGAGCGCGACCCGCTTGCGCATGCCGCCGGACAGCTGCTTCGGATAAAAGTTCGCGAAGCCTTCGAGTCCGACCATTTTCAGCAGCCGGTTCGCCTCCGCGACCTGCTCCTTGTCGGGCAGTCCCTTGATCGCCAGCGGCAGCCGGACGTTGTGCAGCACCGTTTTCCAGGGCAGCAGCGCGTCGTTCTGAAACACCATGCCGACCCCGTCGGGAACGTCGTCGATCGGCTTGCCGTCAATATAAGCGGCACCCGCCGCCGGCTGCAGCAGACCGGCCGCCACCTTGAGCAGCGTCGACTTCCCGCAGCCGCTCGGGCCGACGACGGAGACGAACTCGCCGTCCTTCACGTCCAGATCGACGCCCCGGAGCGCGACGGTCCGCTGTCCCTTCGAGTGATATTCAACGGCCAAATCCCGTATCGAGAGCTTCGGCACCTTATCGTTTGCCATCGGCTTGCACCCTCCCGTTCCCGCTGGCCTGCATGCGTTCCAGCCCGCTGCGCAGCGTTCGAATTCCGTTCTCGCGTACCAGATACAACCGCTGCGCCTCTTGCAAGGAGACGGGCCGGAACCGGACCGTGCCGCCCAGATTGGTCTGGGCCAGCAAAGGCAGGTCTGCGGACGCGACCTGCGCGATCTTCGGGTACCCGCCCGTCGTCTGCCGGTCCGCCATCAGGACGATCGGCTGGCCGTCGGGCGGCACCTGCACCGTCCCGAACGTCACCGCCGAGGAGACGAGCTCCCGTTTTTCCCGCAGCCGCAGCGCGTCTCCTTCGCCGGACAGCCGGTAGCCCATCCGGTCGGAATCGGTCCGCACCTTGAAGGCGCCGGCGAAAAACCGCTCCGCGCTTTCCTCTTCGAATAAAGCCAGCTCCTGGCCCGCGACCGTCCGCACTTCCGGATTCGGCGTATAGGCAGGCAGCAGATCCGGCGCGACCGACCAGCGGCTGAACGCGACGCCGTCCGCCTGCGCTTCGTCCGCGAGCAGCGACGCCAGCTTTTTGCCGGCCTCGCGTGGCGCTCCGACCGGGAGCCGGTCGCCCTTCTGCAGCGCCCGGCCTTCCCAGCCGCCGATGCCGGCTCTCAGATAGGTCGAGCGGCTGTTCATCTTCGCCGGCGCATCAATGCCGCCCGCGATCGCCAGATAAGCGCGGCAGCCGAGTCTCGCGGGTCCGAACCGCAGGACGCTGCCTTCCGGCGCGACGATCGTCTTCCACAGCGGCAATTCCCGGTCGTTCAGCCGCGGGGATAGGTCGCCGCCGCAGACGGAGACGAGCGCGGCCTCCGCGAAGTAAATCTCCGGCCCCAGCATCGTGATCTCAAGCCCGGCCGCGTTCTCGTCGTTGCCGACCAGCAGGTTCGCGATCCGCAGCGCGAAGGCGTCCATCGCGCCGCCGACGATCACGCCGAAATGCTGGGAGCCGTACCTGCCGAGGTCCTGAACCGTCGTGAGCAGCCCGGGCTTCACGATAATCATGCTCATGCCCGCGCCGCCTCCCGACTGTCGAATTCATCCCGGGAGATGGGCCGGAACCGGACGATATCCCCCCGCCCGCAGCAGCGTCGGCGGCATGGCGTCCGGCAGGAACAGCGGCTCCGGCGTCTTGCCGATGAGCTGCCAGCCGCCGGGCGTCGCGATCGGATACACGCCCGTCTGGTCGCCGGCGATGCCGACGGTTCCCGCAGGAATCGAGAGCCTCGGCGTCTGCCTGCGCGGCGTGGCGATGCGCTGCGGCAGCCCGCCGAGGTAGGCGAAGCCCGGCGCGAAGCCGAGCATGTAGACGAGATAGTCGGCGGAGGTATGAATGTCGATGACCTCTTGCTCGGTCAATCCGTGGGTCGCCGCCACTTCGGGCAGATCGGGACCGAGCTCGCCGCCGTAGCAGACGGGAATCTCAGTTACTCTGGGCGTGGTCTGCGCGGCGTTCTCCAGCTTGGCCAGTTGCTCGCCGAGCCAATCCGCGACCACGCCGAGCGGATCGGCTTGCCCGTCAGTATCGACATGGCCGCCGAGTCCCGTCAGCGCCTCAAGAGGGTCGAAGTATACCGTCACGGACAAAAACGCGGGCACGTATTCGATCATGCCCGGGAAGCGATGCCGCTCCAGATGCTCCGCCAACTGCCGCACCCGGTCGTGCGTCCTGCGGCAGATCGTCTCGCCGAGCTGCACCGTGACCGCCGAGTCGCCGAGCGGCAGCAGTTTGGCCTCGACTTCGCCGTATTTTTCGTAGTTGCCGGCCAACCCTTCCAATTTCACCATCACCTTGTATAATGAATCCTGTGTGATTCGTCCCGAATTTCGGGATTACAATCCCAAATTTCAAATCTTTTTAATACGATCATTATAGTAGGTAATTAAAAAATAGCAAGTAGGAAATCGCATCTTGGCGTCGGATGACAACAATCGCATACCCAAGCGCTGCAGGTTCAGGTTATACTTACCGAATAAAGCCGGAAGGCCGGATGCGCATCGGAGCGGTATTCAGGAGGAAGTCGTGGATAACAAAAGTAAAAACAAGACGGTTATCAAGTCTATGGATCTATTGAATTTGTTTTTAAATCATAACAAGCTCGCCATGAACGATATCATCCGGCTGTCCGGCGTCCCCAAGTCTTCCGCTCATCGGATGGTCGGCTCGCTCATGGACATGGGCTTCCTGACTAAGGATGCGGACGGTGTGTATGCGCTCGGCCTGCTGTTCCTTCAATTCGGCAACCTCGTCGCGGAGCGGCTCGATATCCGCAATGTCGCCGCGCCTGCCATGCTGCGGCTGCGGGACGCCATCGACGAGGCCGTTCACCTCGCCGTACGCGACGGCGACTTCTCGATGTACGTCGAGAAGCTGGACACCGACCATCCCGTGCGGCTGTTCACCAAGATTGGCAGAAAGGCGCCGCTGTACGCGGGCGCCTCGTCGCGGATTTTGCTGGCCTTCATGCCCGATGCGGAGCGGGAACGTTACCTGAGCGAGGTCCGGCTCGAGAAGATCGGCGACGGCACGATCGTCAGCATGGACAAGCTGCGGGAGACGCTGGCTTTGACGCGGAAAACGGGATACAGCTTCAGCCGCTCCGAGCTGGAAAACTACACGGCGGAGCTGTGCGCGCCTATCTTCGATCATGCCGGACGAATGGCGGCCGGGCTCAGCATCGCCGGTCCGGAGGTCCGGTTCGGCGAGGATCGCCTGCCCGAGCTCATCCGCACCGTCAAGCAGACGGCTCACGACATCTCGCGGAAGCTCGGCTACGCGGGGCCTCCGATCGCGCCGTAGCGGCGGCGGTCTCTACCGGAGGTAATGCTCAAAGCCACGGACGCATCTCCGTCGCTCGCCCGTCCGCCGCTGACAGGATGCCCACCCCCCAACATCTGCTCGCCATTCCGACATGGACGGGGTGCGCCACCGCTACCGTGCGATCGCCTGGCCGCTGCTGACGTAGTGCGCACCCCCACCGTCCGATCGCCCGCTCGCGCTGACGGAATGCCCGATCATAACGCCAAATTGCGCAATAATGTCACGCCACCCATTCGACAGCCGCTCCAATTGGCCGCATTTCGTCGCCCGCGTCGTTCTTTCGTGTTCTTTCGCCGCAAAGCCTGCAAATCTACATCTTTTTTCGCCGATCTCGACTTTTTTTAGACTGAATTGATGCAAATATACATTTATTTTGCTTCCTCAGCCCCATTTTCGGCTTATGCTATGGATTTGCCTGCATATTTGCATCTTTTCTATCGCGTGTCGTTGGTACGAAGAAAATACCTGTACAAATGCAGGCATTTCGACGCGCAACACGTCCGAGAAGCTCCGGCATGCCGAATGCGCTTGCTTGCCTGCGAATCGCCGCCAAAAAGAAAAAGAGCCGCCTCCCAGTCGTATTCATGACTGAAAGGACAGCTCCCTCTTCGTGATCCCCGAGCTATCTCCCGCCCCGGCCTCGCACGGACGGGAGCAGCAGCAGGAACGGCACAAGCGCCGCCCAGCCCGCAAAGAAAGACAGGGCGAAAACGGCCTGCAGCCCCGCCCGCTCGGCCAGCGCGGCCCCGATGAGCGGCGCGGCGATGCCCCTGAAGCCGACCAGCGACAAATAGATACCGCTGAAGGAAGACAAGTAGCGCCCCGACGAGCGTGACAGATAGTTCATCCACGCCAGGTCCATGCCCGCCGAAGCGATGCCCACCGCGAACGCGCCGGCCGCGGCGGGCCAGAAACCCGGCAGCAGCCAGTAGGCCAGCGGCAGCAGCGTGCCCGCCGCCGCGCACCAGGACAGGACCGGGATCGCCGTTCGCTTGTCGATGACATGCCCCCAGATCGGATTGAACAACAGCGCGGCGGCCGTCGTCGCCATGCTGATCAAGCCGATCTGCCCGTTGTCGAGGTTCATCTTGCCAACCTGGTACACCGGGTAGACGGATGCCGGCAGCAGCATAAAAAACTCGTATATAAATACGCCGGCGAGCAGCAACTGGAAGCTGCGGTCCGCGCGTAGGGCGCTTAGCGTCTCCGTCCAGCGCGCCCCGCCGGAGGCTGCCGTCTCCTCCGGCGGCGCCGCAGGCTCGCGAATGCGCGCGAACATGCAAATGCCGACGATACCGAGGACGAATCCGACGAGCGCCGCCGTGCGAAAGTCGTCCGCCAGCCATTTACCCGATGCGTAAGTCCCCGCAAGCGTCGCCAGCCCGGCCGACACCCGGACGATGGACATGTATGTCGCCCGCTTGCCTTCCGGATAGATGGACCGCATGAGACCGACATACGCGGGCGTCGCCACCCCTTGGAGCGCAAAAAAAGAGCAGCGTCAGCAAGGCCAGCGAGAGCGGATCGCTTACGAAAGCCATCGGCAGCAACGCGAGACGGGCCGCGCCGTGGAACAAGAAGACAAGCCTTACTCTGCCGTATCCCGCCGTAAGCTTCCCCCCAAAAGATCGCCAGCAAATTCGCGGCCGCCGCAGCGGAAGCGATCGCGGCCGTATGCCAGGGGCCGCCGCCGAAACGAAGCGCCATGACCGCGAGATAAGGAACGATCATGCCGATGCAAAGGCTGTTTATGACCGCGGCCGCGATGTCGATCCGCCAATTCCTGCGCAGCAGCGCGTGCGCCTCGCCAGGCGCCGGCGCCTGGAAAGCTTGCCCGTCGGACTCGCTCATGCCGGCTCCTCCTTCCCCGCTATGCCCCATCCGGGCTGCGCGACTGCGCGGGCAACTTCAATCGCAAGCAAGGCTCCGCCAGTCCCCCAGGCACGAGCGCATAAGCTTCGCTATACGCCTCGCCCTCCGTCAGCCAGTTGCCCGGCGCGTAATAAGGCGTCAGCACAGGCAGTTGGTGAAGCGGGCCGAACGTGTTGCGGCGCGTCAGCATCCATTTCACTTCTAGCCCGTCTTCGCCCGAGACCGGCACCTCGTACGGATGCCAGACTACGGTTTGCGCCGCTGCATGCGCCCCGCTGCGAGCCGCAGTCTGCGTCTCGCCGCCCGCGACCGCGTCTGCCTTCGCTTCCGCTTCGGCATCCGTTTCAACTTCCCGCACGACGATCGCGGCAGCGCCTTCCCCGAACGCGGCGTACAGTTCGCCGCCGGCATCCGCCTCCCGGAGCTTCGCCGACGCGCGCGCCACTTCTTCCCGACTGATCCTGTATGCGATCGACCCGCCGTAAAACGGCAATCCTTGAGCGGCAACATCACCCGCCTCAAGCCGCTCCGGCAGACGCGTCAAGGTCGGCTGCGTCCCGTTCAGAACGACGCCGAAGCTGCCGAGCAGGTACAGGTTCTCCAGATCGTAGTCGGCGTGAAGGTCCGCCGACACCTCGAGCAGATTGCCGCCCTGCCGCAGCCGCTCCGGCGCAATACGGAGCTTGACGAAGCAAGGATCGATCCACCACCCTGCAGTTGCGGAAATATCGATTGCAACGCCGTTCAGTTCAATCTTAAGCAGATCCGGCCGTTCAGCTGCCAGATACAGCTCGCCCTGCGGCAGCACTTCGACTTCGAATGCGAAGCGCAGCGACAGCCGCGCACCGCTCTCTGAGGATTCGGCCAAATATTTGCGCCGGTACCAAGGCTGGATCATGTCGCCCGCCCGCAGGGGCAGCCCGAGCTCGCGGCGAGCCGCGACGTCGATCCGCAGCACCTCCTCGGCCGGACGCCAATCCCCTTCGTCCAAGCGCCATTCGGCCCGGTCGAGCACGCAAACGTTGGGCTCCTCCAGCGCGTACGCGAACGGCCCTTGGAGCGGCGCCTCCGCAGCGTCGGCCAGCCGGACCGCCGCAGGCAGCGACTCCTCCGGGAC
The DNA here is from genome assembly GCF_029525575.1 of Cohnella rhizosphaerae. Taxonomy (GTDB): domain Bacteria; phylum Bacillota; class Bacilli; order Paenibacillales; family Paenibacillaceae; genus Cohnella; species Cohnella rhizosphaerae. Next base: position 1,730,568 of record NZ_JAPDIA010000003.1, on the reverse strand, counting down.
GACCTGCCCGTCGGTCACGACGAAGACGCGTTCGCCGGACGGCGGGAAATCCGTCGTCCAGACCAACTCGGCGCCCTCGCGGACAGCATCCACCGCAAAGCGCTCGCCCGTGAGGCAGTTCCACGCCTCGACGGCCGCGTCGATCGCGCCCGCTCCGGTCGCATCCGCGTCGTTTCCCCTCGCTCCGTTCGCTCCGGCTCCGGTCGCCTCCGCGTCGTTCGTCTCCGAGTCGTTCGCCCTCGAGCCGCCCGCCTCCGCGTTGTTCGACTCCGAGTCGTTCGCCCTCGAGCCGCTCGCCCACGCTCCGTCCGCCCACGCTCCGCCAGTCCCCGAGCCGCTAGTTCGTGCGCCGCCCACCGGCACCCGCAGCCGGATCGTGACATCGCGCAGTCCGTTCTCCCTGTCCATGTTCATCAGCACCGCGATCGTCCGTCCTTCCGTCCGGCGAACTTGCGCGTGGATGCCCGGCAGCGGCTCGCCGCCCGCGCCCTGCGCGGACACGATCGCGCCGATGCCGGCTCTTTCCCGCAGCCGCGACGGCAACTGCGCCGGCTCGCAAAGGATCGCCTGCCCGCCGTCGGCGAATCCGGCGCACGCCTCGCTCGGCAGCGCATCCACGTAACCCGGCGCCTCGCCGGCGAACACGACCCGGCCGCCAGCCGCAGCGAACCGCTCAAGCAGGTGCAGCGTATCGCTCCGGATCGTCGTCATGCCGGACACGAGCACCGCGCGATAGACCGCGCGGCCCACCCGAAGACGCGGCGTCCCGTCTTCCCCCGTTTCGACGCATGCCAGCCTTGACATCATTTCCTCGTCGCCGTAGTCGAAGTCGATCCGTTCCCCCTGCCAACAGATGGTACAGCGCCTCGAACTTGCGCTCGAGCTCCTGAACCGCCGGCGACACCGCCGACAGGCCTCGCGACCAGCCGGGATAGGTCTGGCACCAGACGCTCTCGACCGGATGGACGACCAGCAGCTCGCACGCCGGTTCGCCCTGCGACAGCAAAAGTCCGAGCCGCGCGAAGTACGTCTCGACGGTCTCGTACTCCCGCCACCAGGCGGACTGGTAGAAAATGCTCGCCGGATAATCGCGCTTGGCCTCGCCCGCCATCGTGTACCAGGAGAGATGATGGCAGCGGAGGTTGATGCCGAGCAGCGCCTGCCAATCGCCGACCGCCTTGTGTCCTTGCAGCGTCATCTGCCAGCCCGTGCAGCCGTAGAGCTCGGACATCATCCAGGACCGGCCGAGCTGGCGCGCCGCGGACGAGAGCTGCTTGACGATCCAGTAGCTGACGTTGCCCTCGGTCAGCACGTCCACGCCGGGATGGCTCATATGCTCGTAAAAGCGCATGACCGAGCCGACCATCGCGGTCTGGGCCGTCAGGCTGTCCTCGTGAAGGGTGTGCCCGGTCAGCGCGAGACCGTTCGCGTCGCACCATTCGCCGATCGGCTTCGCGAAGTTTTCCATGAACAGCTCGGTCAGCAGCTCGGCGTAGTGCCACTTGACCTGCGAGACGGCGCGGCCCTCGACCTGCAGGAACAGCTCCGGCAGCCGCGGCGCCAGCTCGTAGCCGAATCGCTCGCGAAAGCGTTCAAACAGCGACGCCGTCCAGGGCGCGAGCCATTCCGGATCGGGATTGGCGAGCCCGAAGCCGTCCAGCAGCGCGCCGCGGTGAGGCTCGTCGGTAAAAATGCCTTTGATGGAGCGCCCCAGCCGGTCGCCGCAAGCGTCCTTGTAGGCTTCATGAGTCAGCTCGATAAAGCGGTCCACGGCCTCGCGGTTCATCGTATCGACGTACGTGTAGCCATTGTAAAAGCTCTCGCTCGCCTGCTCTTCGACGGTGAAACAAAGCGCCCACCGGCCTGGCGCGGGCCGCTCTCCGTCCGCAAGCTGCCGCACTTCGATCGCGGCGAGTCCGTCAAGCGCGCACTCGAACAAGGCAAGCGGCGGATCCTGAGGCGGAATGAATGCCTCCGCGCCGCTGACGCGCAGCCGGATGAACTTCCTGCGGTAATCGGGCTCCCGCGTAACGAGTCCGCCGGCGGTCCCGCTCGGCCACCGGTCCTCGTCGTACAGCCACGCCTCCATGCCAAGCCCCTCGGCTTCGTCCGCGCACGCGTTGATGAGCTTCATCCATTCCTCGCCCATGTATTCGGTCGCCAGCCCCGTCCGCGAATGCATGAAAAAGCCGCCGAAGCCCATCTCCTTGAGGACGCCGATCTGGCGGATCAGCTCCTCCTGCCGAAGCTCGCCGTTCCAGGACCAGAACGGCTTGCCGCGGTAATCGACGGGCGGACGTTCGAACTGTTCCTGCAGCAGGCCGCTCATCTCGATCCGCTCCTCTCCGACTGCGCCTCCAACGATTCGCCGCCCCGGCGAACCCTCGCCGCGACGCCTGCGACAACGACCTCGACGCCTTCCGGAACGTGAATCTCGCCCGTCAATTCTCCTCCCGTCTCGCGCCGCCAGGAGACGGCGATCGTACCGCGCGGCGTGTGCACGGTGCCCGAGCAGCTTGCGATGCCGCCGACCGCCGTCGGTTCGAAGCGAACCGCCGCGAACCCCGGCGACAAGCACGTCACGCCCAGCACCGTCTCGGAGATCCACTTGACCGGCGTGCTCGACCAGGAATGGCACAGGCTGATCCGGTAAGAGCCGTACGACTCGTAGGTCGTCAGCGCGTCGTGGTAGTCGTCCCCCGCGTACGCATCGGTGTAGGTCTCCCAAAAAGGTCGTGGCGCCGCGGTCAAGCATGCCGCCCCAGACCTGCTCGATGATGCCGTAGGCGCGTTCGTGCATGCCGTACCGGGAGCAGCATTCGGCGAACTGGTAGGCGGACAGCGGCGTCACCGGATCGGCCAGCTCGTAGCTCGATAGAAACGCCCGCGCCCGCGCCTCGCCCACCATGCCGGCCGAGATGCCGAGCGCTTTTACCGCCAGCCGGTTGTCCGGACGCATGAATTCGTCCTCGTGCGTCAGCGGCTGCGGAGGCAGCCGTCCGATACCGAGCGCCGGCAGATCCGCCGACAGCCTGCCCAGCGCGGAGAGCGTCATGCCGTAGATCGCCTGCAGCCCCGAAGCCCGTTCCTCCTCGGTAAGCGGCACCCATTCGATCAGGATGCTGCCCTCCGGCGACAGCCGGCCCGTCGATTCATCCGTATTTTCGAACACCCATCCCGCATGACGCCGCAGCGGTTCGCTCATTTCCAGCGCAAACGCGCGGTCTCCCGTATAAAAAACATATTCGGCCACGGCCTGAATCCACCACAGCGTGTACTCGCAGATGCCGTTCATCCATTTGCCATGCGGCGTGCCCTCTCCCAGCTCGCGAAGCGCGCGCCGGATGACGGCCTTGTCGTCCCACAGGAAATAGCACGAGCGCGCCGCCATGTACAGGTCGAACGTCCAGTTGAGCCGGTCGCGCTTGATGCCGTCCCAGAGCCCGATCTGATGGCAAATCCGGCTCGTATGGGCGGATACGTCATAGACGAGCGGCAATCGGGTCGCGTCCGACGCGAACGAGCCGGTCTGCTCCAACGCGACCTGCACCGCCTCGAAGCGAACCGACGCGGCAAACGCCGCCCCCGCCTCGCCGAGGAAAAACAGGCGCACGAAGCGCATGCCCTGCGGCAGCGTATGCAGCGACTCGCCCGGCACGGCGCTGAACCATTCCGTAATGCAGCCGTCGTAGCGCTCCAGCTCCTGCATCGATTCCGCGCCGTTCCAGAGCACGGTAATCGCGGAGGTCCCTTCGTTGACGAGCCGGATCCGCGCATTATGCTCGCGCCCGAGATCGACCGTCGCCTGCGGCAGCGCGGCGAGATCGAGCCGCCGCTGCGCCGCCCGGCGAAGCTTCCATTCGTTTTGCTTGCGGAGGTGGTAGAACAGCTCCAATCGCTCGGGCACCGGCTCCTCCAGCGGCGCTCCGCCGATACCGGCCAGCGTGCCGCCGAAGCGCCAGGCGCCGCCGCCCGCGGGCGATGCGTCCACGCTTGAGCGTTCCGGCACGGCCGGATCTTCCAGCGGCGTCGCGGCGATGTCGCCGTAGCCGCCGCGCACGAACCAATCCGGCGACGACTCGAGGTCGCCGAACGGCTCCTCGCCGAGCAGGGCGACGACGTCGGCGCGCTCTCCGTCCGCGAGCCAGTCCTCGCCGCTCGGCAGCCATAGCCCTTCGCCTTCGACAAATCCGATAAAACCGACCGTGCGCGCGTGCAGGTAGGCGTTGACGTCGGCGATCGGATAGACGTCGTTCGCCACGATCTCGACGCTCAGCGCGTGCCGGCCCGCCGGGATCGACGCGGGGAAGCCGGCGACGCTCGTAAACGCCGCGGCCGCGGACGGAGATTCGGCGATGCGGCCGACGATGTCGCCGTTCCAGCGGACGACGGCCTCGCCCGTGAGCGCCGCGCGAAACGCGGCCCCTTCGACGGGCGCGTCCATATTCAGATGCGCGATCAGCGTCAAGCTGCGTTGTTGATGGCGTTCCCGATGCCAGATCCACTTGGGAAGCGCGCGGTTGTTAGCGATGTCCAAGGTCAGTCAGCCTCTTTCCGGGCAATTCGGTACGCGCTCACGCCTTCACGGCGCCGGTGACCATGCCTTCGATGTAGTACTTCATGCCGAACAGAATGAGCAGGATCGTCGGCACGCTGCCGACGATATAGGCGGCGAAGGACAGTCCGATGTCCGTCCGTCCCGACCGGTTGAGCCCGACCGCGGCCATCGTGAACGTCTGGTGCTCCTGGCTCAGCACGATAAACGGCCACAGGTAATCGCTGTATACCGCAAGGAAGGTGACGATCGCGACGGTGACGAGGATCGGCAGGCTCAGCGGCAGCGCGATTCGGGAGTAGACGTAAAATTCGCCGCCGCCGTCGATCCGGGCCGCCTCGAACAGCTCCTGCGGCAGCGACTCGTAAAAAGGTGCGGCATAGCATGATGCCGAGCAGCTGAGTGCCTGCGATGTAGGGCAGAATCAGACCCAGGTAGCTGTTCGTGAAGCCCAGATTGTTGATAATCGCGTAAAGCGGCACGATATTGAGCAGCGAGGGAATCATCATGACGCCGATCAGCATCAGGTACAGCAAGCCGCGCAAAGGGAAGCGGTGCCGGGCGAAAACGAAGCCGGACAGCGAACCGAGCAGCACGGCGCCCAGCACGGTGACAAAGCAGACGTATAACGAATGGCCGATGCTGGCTTTGACGGCGTCCCAGGCGGCCGAATAATTTTCCCATTTGAGCGTGGACGGCAGACCCCAGAAATCGACGAGAATCTCAATCTGGTCCTTGAACGAGAAGTAGATCAGCAGAAAAAAAGGCACGAGCGTCGCGACGAGAAGCGCAACAAGCACGGCGGAGCCCGCCCATTTCGACATGCGCGCGGTCATGGCAGGACCTCCTGAGTAGTCGGTTTTGAGAAACTTCATATTAAACAGCGTCAGCGCGAGAATAACGAGGAACAACGAGACGCCGATCGCGGAGCCGTAGCCGTACTGCGAGCTGCCGAACGCGGCGTTGTACATGATCATCGCCGGGTTGGTCGTCGCGACGCCGGGGCCGCCGCCCGTCATAACCATGATCTTGACGAAGTCTTGGAGGCTGCCGATGATCGTCAGAATGGTCACCACTTTGAATTGAGGCACGAGGAACGGCAGATGAATTCGGGTGAAAACCTGCCAGCCGTTCGCGCCGTCGATCCGGGCCGCCTCGATCTGCTCCTGGCTCATGTTGCCGATGGCCGCGTAGAAGATCAGGAACGGAAGGCCGGCGATAAACGGGAAATTGTAAAAAACGATCGCCCATAGCGCGGTGCTGTCCTCGCCAAGCCATGCGTGAACCCAGCTCTCCAGGCCTACGAGCGTCAGCAGTTGGTTGAGCAAACCGTTGTTCGGGTCGTAAATGTTCTGCCACAGCAGGATCGTCACGATGCCGGGCAGCAGCATCGGCAGGATGAAGCCGGTTCGGAACGTATATTTGATTCTCGGTCCGCCGATCAAGAAGATCAGCTCCGCGGCGATCAACGGAAATACGATCGCTTTGACCACGTCCGTCAGCGTGTAGATAACTTGGTTGACGGCGCCTGTCCGGAAGCTCGAATCGCCGAACATGGTCCGGAAGTTATGCAGCCCGGTCCACTTGGACTGCACGAGATTCCAATCGGTAAAGGAATGGAAAAACGCGAGAATGACGGGATAGTAAAGAAAGACGACGATAAACAAAAAAAGAGGGCAACAAAAACAAATAGGAAAGCCCGTATCTTTTCCATCGCGCCGTATTCATGGCATCAGCTCCTTGGAAGCGGGACTCGCGCCGGCCCTGGCGGTCGGGAGCGCCGTCGGGCGCCCGCCGGACCGCTTGCGCGCGGGTTTACGGATTGGTCTTGGGGTCGAGGTCGAATTTGTTGTCCGCGATGTACTTTTCGTTGGTCTTTTTCGTAAAATCCGCTTTCTTCTGCAGGAACTGCTCGAGCGTAATCTTGTCGTTGTAGTATTGCAGCTCCAGCGACTTCCCTTCGGCGGTCGCGTTCGGTTCGCCGGCCGGGTTGCCGTTGGCGATCTGTCCGATCGAACCGTTCATGTTGCCGGCGACCTTAAAGCCGTCCAGATACGAATTGACGACATCCGGCAGCGTGACGCCCTTGACAAGGCTCGGCCCCTGTACGAACTGGCCGGCGTCAATCGTCGTCGTGAACACCTTTTGCGCTTCGTCGGGCGAGTAAAGGAATTGCAGGAAGTCCTCGGCGCGCGCGACCGTGTCGGCGTCCTTCTTGGCGGTGACGGCGATCTGGTGGCCCGGCACGAGAATACCGCGCGGGTCGCCCGGGAAGTTCGGATCGGCTTCTTTGAAGCCGGGGGAACTTGAAGGTGCCCCATTCGAAGCCTTTGTCGCCCAGCGCCTGCTGATCCTTGAGAATCTGGCCGACCTGCCAGCTGCCGTTCCAGTAGGCGGCCGCCTTGCCCGAGATGAACAGCTGATACGCGTCGGCGTCCTTCATCGTCGCGTAGCCGGGCTGCAGATAAGTCGACAATTGCTTCAGCGTGGACCAGATTTTCTGCTCTGCCGGACCCAGCAGATCGTATTTGCCCGACTTCCACAGCGCCATCGTCCGCTCCGCGTCGACGACCGCGCCGATGTCGAAGAACGGATTGGCCGGATCGTATTTGACTTTGCCGTTGATCGCCTCGACTTCAGGCGTATTGCGGGCGTCACCCGGCTGCACGAGGATGTCCGGAATCAGGGAACGGTTCGCCCAGTCCTCGAAAGCGCCCACCATCCAGCCTTCGTAGTCGGAGCCGGTCGCCTGCGACATCGAGAGCGGGATGATCTTCTGGTCCTTGAGCTTCTGCAGGTCGGCGAACAGGTCTTCCCAGGTCGTCGGCGCCTCGGTAATGCCGGCCTTCGCGAACAGGTCCTTGTTGTAATAAAAGCCCGTGCCGACCAGATCGAACGGCAGCATGAAAATGTCGCCGTCGGAGGTGTACGCGTAAGGCCAGTAATCGCCGTTGATGCCGTCGTAAAGCGTCGTGCCGTTGTTGTAGGCATTGGGCGCCTTCACGAAATCGTTCAGCTTCAGGATGTAGCCCTTCTTCACGTTGTTGGCCGGCGTATCGCCGAGCAGGTTGGCGTGCACGATATCCGGCGCATCGTCGCCGCCTGCCGCCATCTTGGCCTGGAAGGACGTCTGGTAGGTCGTGTTGTCGGACACGATGTCGATCTTGACGGTCGTCTCCGGATGAAGCTTCTGATAATCTTCCGCCGCCAGCTGGAGGCCTGCCGTATAGTAGTTGGTGATCGTGGAGAAAACGATCGTCTTCTTGGCTTTGGGCTCGCCGGCCGATGCGGAAGCGGTTCCGGAGGCGGATACGGATGAAGATGCCCCGGCATCCGAAGCCGAGGGCGAAGCATTGCCGTTGCCTTTCGAGCCGGAGCAGGCGGAGAGCGAAGCGACGGCGAGCGAGGAAGCGAGCAGCAAAGCCGTTTTTTTGACGAACATTCATTTGTGAAGTTCCCCTTTCCAAATGAGTTTTTAGTAAAACGTTTTTATTCACTGGTGCCATACAGCGCTTAAATTCGAGAATAAATGCCGCGATTACGGAATTCGTCTCCGTTGACGATTGCCCCCGTGCTCGTTTTCCGCGCTGTAAGCCCTTTCTTTTTCCTTGCACATTCAGCATAGCATTTTCCGCAACGTATTCTCAACATTAAAATAAAACGTTTTTATTACTCAAAAAAAACCGCGTCGCATAAGGGTTTTTGAGAAAAACGCCTATTAAAACGCTACCAAAATCGGCATGCTTGGATGAATTCGATGCCTATATACGCATGATTTATGCTATATTTATAAAAACGTTTTAAGCGAGGTTGCAGCCGATGGTTACAATCAAAGATATAGCTCGGGAAGCCGGCGTCTCCATCTCGACCGTCTCGTTCGCGTTTAACGGCACGGCGCCCGTCGCCCCCGAGACGAAGGCCCGCATCATGGAAGTCATCAAGCGGCTGAACTACCAGCCGAATTCCGCGGCCCGCGGACTCGTGACGCGCAAGACGAACACCGTCTGCCTGTTCACGCCGCATCCCGCCACCGACTTCTTCTCCTTTTCCGGCAACAATAACTTCAACGACCTGCTGCAGGGAATCGGCGAGGTGCTCGACCACAAGGATTACAATCTGCTGCTCGCTTGGGACAGTCTCGGCCATAAGACCAAGACGCCCAAGCTCGTCAAGCTGATGCGCGAGCGGGCGATGGACGGCGTGCTGATCTGCTTGCCCGAACACGATTTTCAGACGATCGAAGAGCTGACCGAACAAAATTTCCCCGTCGTCATCGTAGGAAGCAACAGTCAAGCGAACCGCGTCAACTCGGTGGACGTGGACAATTACGAGATCTCGTATAAAAACACGCGCCATCTGCTCGGACTCGGCCATCGCCGGATCGCCTTCATCAGTCCCGGACCGCTTAATTACCTGGTATGCGAGGACCGGTACGAGGGCTTCAAGGACGCGATGGAGGAAGCGGGACTGCGGCTTAGGGACGACTATTTGTACATCGGCGACGAAAAGGAACAGAGCGGCTACAAGGCCGCGGAACGCTTCCTGACGCTGAAGGAGCCGCCGACGGCACTCGTCGCGGGACGGGACGCGCAGGCGGTCGGCGTCATCGACTACGCCAGGGCGCACGGCGTCTCGGTGCCCAGCGACCTCGCGATCGTCAGCTTCGAGAACAGCGCCGCCGCCGTCAAGTACGGCATCTCCTCCGCCACGACCAACCTGTACGAGATCGGCAAGGAAGGCGCGCGTCTCATGCTGAAGCTGCTCGGCCGCAAGAAAGACCGGGCGCCGCAAAACGTCGTCATTCCCTCCGAGCTGGTCGTGCGCGAGAGCTGCGGTGGGCACGCGGACGCTTTGAAGGACGACGCGGCGGCCGCGGCGGACTAAAGGCGCATAAAACCGTCAGGAAAGATGGCGTTGGGCCGGGAATCCGAAGCTTGATTTGCCTGTAACGCCGGTCACCGGCTCATCCGCCATCCGCCATCCGTTCCGATGAGCCGGCCGCTCGTGTCTGCTCCGCAACGCTCGGTTGTGCGCCGCGACCCACGTTATTTCGCCGCAATGCCTGCAAATATACATCTATTTTTTAATGCTCTCGCCCCTATAGGTCGAAAAGATGCAATTATGCAGCTTTTTACCTCCATCAGCCGGAACCTCGGCTTGTTCTTTGAAATTACCTGCATATTTGCATGTATTTCACCGCCAGCCCTTCGTCGGCAGAAAATTCATGTACAGATGCAGGTATTTCGCCTGCAAAACCTCGGGAAAGTCGACCTGCGTACATCGAACAAGCGCCTTTTCTTCTCCCATTGTCGATCGGCCCCATAGCGCTAAAAAAAGGGATGAGGCAGAGCCGCGCTCTGCTTCATCCCTTTTGCGTTTTGCCTCAATGCCGAGGATCTGCCGGCCTCCGGACAACGCTTCGTCGTACGTTAAGGATAATGGTTCAGGGGTTATCGGCGGAGGCGGCGTCAGGGACGCAGCTTCGCCCGCTGCAGCCGCAGCGCGTTCAGCACGACGGACACCGAGCTGAGCGCCATCGCCGCGCCGGCGACCCACGGAGCCAGCAGTCCGATCGCCGCGACGGGGATGCCGATTGTATTGTAGCCGAGCGCCCAGAACAGGTTTTGACGGATGTTGCGCATCGTGAGCCGGCTCATCTCGATCGCGTCGGGGATGCTTGCGAGATCGCCCCGCATGAGCGTGACGTCCGCTGCCTCCATCGCGACGTCCGTTCCCGTCCCCACCGCCATGCCGACGTCGGCTGTCGCGAGCGCCGGCGCGTCGTTGATGCCGTCGCCGACCATCGCGACCTTTCGGCCCGCTGCCTGCAGCTTTTTCACCTCTGCCGCCTTGCCCTCCGGCAGCACCTCCGCCAGCACGCGGGAGATGCCGACCTGGGCCGCGATCGTCGCAGCCGTGCGCGCGTTGTCCCCCCGTGATCATGACGACCTCGATCCCCATCGCCCGCAGACGGCCGATCGCCGCGGCGGAAGTATCCTTCACCGTGTCCGCTACCGCTACGATACCGGCGTAAGAGCCGTCGACCGCCGCGAGCATCGCCGTCTTTCCCGCTCCCTCGAGCCGCGTCATCGTCTCCGAAGCCGCCGTTCCGATCGCCGCGCCCTCCCGCTCCAGAAGACGGCGCGTGCCGACCAGCACCTGCCTGCCCTCCACGGCCGCACGCACGCCGTAACCGGGCAGCGCCTCGAACGATTCGGCATCCGGCAGCGCGATGCCCCGCTCGCGAATGCCCGCTACGATCGCTTCAGCAAGCGGATGCTCGGAGTTTTTCTCAGCAGCGCCGACGAGCCGCAGCAGTTGGGAGGCCTTATCCCCTTCGCTCAGCACGGACGTCGCCGCAGGTCCGTCCCCTTGCCTTTCGTTAAGGCGTTTTGCCGCCTTGCGAACCTTATCCCCTTCGCTCAGGAATGCCTCAGCTTCCGCTGTTTCGTCTGCGACGATGACATCCGTCAATTCCGGCTTGCCCCTCGTGACGGTACCCGTTTTATCCAGCACGACCGTATCGATGCCCTGCGTCAACTCCAGATGCTCGCCGCCCTTGAACAGGATGCCGAATTCGGCGGCCCGGCCCGAACCCGCCATGATCGAAGTCGGCGTCGCCAGGCCGAGCGCGCAAGGACACGCGATAACCAGGATCGCGATCGCCTTCTCCAGCGCTCCCGCGAAGTCCCAGGGCTGCACGAAGAAATACCAGACGAGAAACGCCAGGGCCGCGATGCCGACCACGATCGGCACGAAGATGCCGGATATCGCGTCCGCCACGCGTTGAATCGGCGCCTTGGAGCCTTGCGCTTCCTCGACGACCTTGACGATCTGCGCGAGCGCCGAGTCCTTGCCGACCTTGGTTGCGCGGATTCGGAGCCGTCCGTTTTTGTTGACCGTCGCGCCGATGACGGCGTCGCCCGCCTTTTTGCCGACCGGCAAGCTCTCCCCCGTCAGCATCGATTCGTCGACGGCAGACTCTCCCTCGATGACTTCGCCGTCGACAGGTACTTTCTCGCCCGGGCGGACCAGTAAGATATCGCCGCGCACGACTTCTTCCACAGGGATCGCGAGCTCCGCGCCGTCTCTTAGGACAAGCGCCGTTTTCGCCTGAAGGCCCATCAGCGATTTGATCGCCTCGGACGTGCGGCCTTTGGCCAATCGCTCGAACCATTTTCCCAGCAGCACCAGCGTGATCAGGATCGCGCTCGTCTCATAGTACATCGGCGGCGCGTGGTGCACACCCATTCCGGCGGACGCCCAGTCGATCGTCAGGTACAAACTGTAAAAATAAGCGGCGGAGGTGCCGAGCGAGACGAGGACGTCCATGTTCGCGCTACCGTTGCGCAGCGCTTTGTAGGCGCCGACGTAGAAGGCGCGGCCGATATAAAACTGTACGGGCGTCGCCAGCGCCAACTGAAACCAGGGATTCATGAACAGCTCCGACACGTAGATCCAGTCGGTAAAAGTAAAATGGCCGACCATGCTCCAGAGCAGGGGGGAGCGATAGGATGGCGGATAGCAGCAATTTGCGAAGTTGGCGGCTGCGTTCGGCTGCGCGGCGATCCGCTCCGGCGTCTTCCGTTTCGTCGCGCTTTGGCGTCGCCTTATAACCAAGCTGCTCTACCTTATGCTGCATGTCGGCTACCGACACCGCGCCCGATGCATATTCGACCCGGGCCGTTTCCAGCGCCAGATTGACGGACGCGGCACTGACGCCCGGCAGCTTGCCGAGACCCTTTTCGATCCGTGCTGCGCAGGCGGCGCAGGTCATGCCTTCGATCGAGAAGTCCACCGTCTTCATCGCGGTATCGTAGCCCAGCTTGCGGATCGTCTCCTCCATGGCGCCGATGCCGACGCGCGACGGGTCGTAGCTGACACTCGCCGTTTCCATTGCGAAGTTGACGTTGGCCGCGTCGACGCCTTCAAGTTTGCCGAGGCCTTTCTCGATGCGGTTCGCGCAAGCTGCGCAGGTCATCCCCGTTATCGCCAAGGTCGCCTGCTCCGTATCTTTCGAGTTCGACTTCATTGTGTACAATACCCCCCAACCCTATAAATTTGTCCATAAGAAAACGGCGTATCCGCCGCGGATGGTTAATTTGGCTGATTGATTCATTAAAGCGCTCTTTACTTAATAAGCTTGTTCATCGTCGTCATCAACTCGGCCAGCACGTCCGTGTCGCCCTCCTGAATCCGCTCGACGACGCAGCTCTTGAGATGATGCTCGAGCAGCAGCTTGCCCACGCCGTTCAACGCCGATTGCACGGACGCGATCTGATTCAGCACGTCGTCGCAATAAGTATCCCGCTCGATCAGGCCTTTAATGCCCCTCACTTGGCCTTCGATGCGATTCAGCCTGCTGATCAGACTGCTCTTGACCTTGTCCGAGTGGTGGCTTTTGCGCTCTCCGCCCTCGTGGTGGCAGGACTCGGCCTCGTCGCCGTGCAAGAGCGGCTTGTAGGCTTCGGGATTAACGGTATCGCTCATGATCGCAGCCCCCTTCTCTTGTAGCAATTATACTCCCCCACCCTATATAAAAGCAAGCGAAAAGATGAGTTTCTGCACAGGGCTTAGCGGGCCTGCGAGGTAATAGCGGCAGGGTTTGCCGCTATTTCGCCTGTGTAGCGGGCCTGCGGGGCGATAGCGGCAGGGTTTGCCGCTAAGCCCTCCCGTGTGTGGCCAGGCGGAGACGATAGCGGCTTTTGCAGCCGCTAAGCGCTTGCGACGGGAGCTATGGTGCGAATAGCGGAACTTTTTGCCGCTAAGCCACTGCGCCGGGTTGGCTACGTTGCGAATAGCGGAACTTTTTGCCGCTAGGCCACTGCGCCGGGTTGGCTATGGTGCGATTAGCGGAAATTTCTTCCGCTAAGCCACTGCGCGGGGTTGGCTATGGTGCGATTAGCGGAAATTTCTTCCGCTAAGCCACTGCCCCTTGGCGGCTATGGGGCGAATAGCGGAACTTTCTTCCGCTAAGCCACTGCCCCTTGGCGGCTACAGTGCGAATAGCGGAACTTTTTGCCGCTAAGCCACTGCGCCGGGTTGGCTATGGTGCGAATAGCGGAACTTTTTGCCGCTAAGCCACTGCGCCAGGGTGGCTACGTTGCGAATAGCGGAACTTTCTTCCGCTAAGCCACTGCGCCGGGTTGGCTACGTTGCGAATAGCGGAACTTTCTTCCGCTAAGCCACTGCGCCGGGTTGGCTATGGTGCGAATAGCGGAACTTTCTTCCGCTAAGCCACTGCGCCGAGGCGGCTATGGTGCGAATAGCGGAACTTTCTTCCGCTAAGCCACTGCGCCGGGTTGGCTATGGTGCGAATAGCGGAACTTTCTTCCGCTAAGCCACTGCGCCGGGTTGGCTATGGTGCGAATAGCGGAACTTTCTTCCGCTAAGCCACTGCGCCAGGGTGGCTATGGTGCGAATAGCGGAACTTTCTTCCGCTAAGCCACTGCCCCTTGGCGGCTACGTTGCGAATAGCGGAACTTTCTTCCGCTAAGCGCCCGCGCCGAATTTTTTTTGAAGCGAACAAAGGATCTTTTGCCGCTAAGCTCTATATCGCCAGGTGAGACCACGCGCTCAATAAAACCGCAGCCCTGTGTCGCGCGACGCCGGATCGCTCGATGCGCGGACGACGAGCTGGGTCGGGATGACGAGCTTGCGCGCCGGCGAGCGCTTGTCCGCGACGATCTCCAGCAGCAGCTTGGTCGCCTCCGCGCCGATGTCGTACAGCGGCGCCTTCACGCTCGTAATGCCGTGATGCTCCGCGAGCGTCGTATTGTCGAAGCCGGTGACGGCCAGCTGCCCCGGCGTCCCAAGTCCCGCCTGCCTCGCCGCGGCGATCGCGCCAAGCGCCAGCATGTCCCGGCCGGCCACGATCGCCGTGGGCGGATGCGGCAGCGCGAGCAGCTCCGCGGCGATCCGGTAGCCGGTCTCCGCGCTGAAATCGCCGACCCGCACGTACTCGGGCGCAGGGGCAGACCGCTAAGCGTCATCGCACGCTGGTAACCGGTGAGCCGGTAGAAGCTCAGCATCGTATCGAGCGGGCACGGCGCGATAAAGGCGATGTCCGTGTGTCCGAGCTCGATCAGATGCCGGGTCGCCATCTGCGCGCCGGCGATGTTGTCCATGTCGACCGAATGATAATCGGTCCGGTTGGACAGCTCCCCGAGCGTCACGAGCGGAACGTCGTTGTCCAGCAGCAAGCCCGGAATCGGATCGTCCACATGCGGGCTCGGGTAAATAACGCCGCCGATCGCGCCCGAACCGATAATCTCGCGCTCGATGTCGGGCAGCTGCTTGTGCCACAGCAGCGTCAGACGGCTGCCCGACTGGCGCAGCTGCTCGCCGACCCCTCTCAATAAATCGAGAAACGTCTCGTCGAGGTACATTCGATCCTTATCCTCGAACGCCTCCGGCACGAACAGCGCGATCTCCATCGCGTTCCTGGACGGGACGACGCTCCGGACGGTCGGCCGATAATTCAAGCGGGCGATCGCATCGCCGATTTTTTTTCGGGCCGCTTCGCTGACCGGCGCGCTGTCGTTCAAGTAATTGGACACGGTCGCCGGCGCGACGCCCGCTGCCTGCGCCACGTCCCTGATCGTCACCTTCAATGTCGGAACACCTCTTATTTTAGCCATACGCGCGCTTTTCTCCCCATTTTAACACCGAGCCGTCTCTTGAACAATTTGACGTTCTATATTTTGTTTAATTAAACATCAATTAAATATTTATTGACGATTTACTTTTTTTTTAGTTATGATCTCGGCGAAAGCGATTACAAGGAGGGATTGAATTGATGAAAAGAAAAGCAAGCCTGCGTGGACTGGCGCTGCTGTTGCTGCTGGCGATCGCCTTTCCAACCAATGCGTTCGCGGTCGTGAGCGGCTCGACGTCGGCCGGCTGGAACGTGTTCGACCCGTCTACAGGCGGCTCCTACCGGTACGGACCGTCGATGATCCTGAACGCGGACAACAGCATCGACATGTGGACCTGCGCCCCCGGCGCGGCCGGCGCCTGGGACTACATTCGCTACAAGCGCTCTCCCGACAACGGCGCGACCTGGGGCAGCGAGTCCATTGCCCTACAGCCGACAGCCGGCGCGCGCGACGCCTACTCGGTATGCGATCCCGGCGTCGTCAAGTTCGGCGGCTACTACTACATGGGCTATACGTCCACGGAAAACGGAAACGGAACCGACAACGACATCTATGTCGCGCGGTCCGCAAGCGTTACCGGACCATGGGAAAAGTGGAACGGCAGCGGCTGGGGCGGCGCGTCCCCGCAGCCGTTCATCGTCTTCGACGACGCGCCGATCGACACGTACGGCGCCGGCGAGCCTAGCTTCGTCGTCAAGGATTCCACGCTTTACATCTACTACACCTGGCTCAGCCGCGATCCGTCCACCGGCAAGCCGGTCAATCAGACGCGCGTGCGCACGGCCTCGACGACCAACGCCAACTGGCCGGGCAGCATGACGTATCAAGGCGTCGCCATCAACCGGGACTTGGACGGAGACGATTCCACCGATCATAAGTACGTCCCCTCGATGAACAAATTTATCGCGATCGGCACAGCCAGAAGGTTCGGTCCTTTCGCTTTCATCAAGCTGTACGAATCGGCGGACGGCATCACGTACAAGCCGGCCACCCTGCCTAAGAACTTTATCAGCGTCGCGGCCCACAACGCGGGCATCACCGGCAACGAGCTCGGACAATTCGATACGTCGAAAAACAACCGGATCGCGTACGCCTACGGCACTGTGTGGGCCTATTGGTATACCGCGATGAATCCGATCTCGCTGACCGACAGCGCGCTGCCCGCGGTGCCGATCATTAAAGCCGCAATCGCCGGCAACGGTCAGGCGACGCTTCACTTCCGCACGTCCGGCGTTGCGGGAGAGACGTACAAAGTCAAATACGGAACCGCCAGCGGCAGTTATACGTCGACGCTAACCGGCATAACCGCAAGCCCGTATACCGTCACCGGTCTGACGAACGGCACGCCTTACTACTTCACGGTCGTCGCAAGCAATGCGAGCGGAGACAGCGGCAACGCGCAGCAGGTCAGCGCCACGCCGCTCGCCTTGACGGCCAGCCCGCGCAGCGGCGTGACCGTATCCAGCCAGATCGCCGGCTGGGAAGCTTCGAAGGCGATCGACGCGGATCCGAACACGACCTGGTCGAGCGCGGGCCACTCGAGCAACGCAAGCACGGAATGGGTCACGGTCGATACCGGCGCCGCGCGCATGGTCCAGCGCGTCACGCTGACGCCGCGACAGCCCAACGAGCTCTCTTATCCAAGCAAGTTCAACATTCAGGTGAGCACGGACAACGCAACCTGGGTGAATGCGGACTACGATATCCGGCAGTATCGGATCGAGTCGCCGGCCCGCAACGTATACGATTTTAACGAACCGCTCTACGGCAGGTACGTGCGCATCTATGCGACCGAGCTGGGTCACGACGAGAATCAGCCTTGGGGCTTTCAGCTTCAGCTGGGAGACGTGAAGATCGAGGAGATTCCGTACGGCACCTCGCAGTCGTCCGCAATCGCGGGCTGGGATGGCGCCAAGGTATTGGACGACATCCAGACGACGGTATGGTCGAGCAGCGCTCATAGCGCGGCCGCCTCCACGGAATGGCTCGCCATCGATATGGGCGCAGCGAGACAGATTGGAGCGGTCAAGGTGACGCCTCGCATATCCGGCGTGGCTTTCCCCGTCGACTTCAAGTTCCAGTCGAGCGTCGACGGCACGACGTGGACGGACATCGCGGGCGCTTCGTATACCGGATATGCCAATCCAGGCTCCGCGACGCAGACGTTTAAATTCGGCAGCGGCGTCAATGCCCGATATGTCCGCATGTACGCGACCAAGCTGGGCGCGGACGATTACGGCAATTACTATATGCAGATCGCCGACATGAGGCCCGACACGCTGCCGCCGCGCACGCCGGCTTCCTCTTCCTCGATCGCCGGCTGGGAGACCGCCAAGGTAGCGGACGGACAGAACAACACGTACTGGTCGAGCGCCGGTCACACGTCCGCGGCCGCCACGGAGTGGGCATCGATCGATACGGGCAGCGTGCAGAGCTGGAGCGGCCTTCGCGTCCGTCCGCGTCCGGACGCCGGCTTCCCGGTCAATTTTAAGCTCCAATCGAGTCTCGACGGTACGAACTGGACCGATATCGTCGGTCATGACTACGTGGATTACTACAATCCGCAAAGCACGACGCAAGTCTTCCCATTCAGCACCCTGGTATCTGCCCGCTACTTCCGGATGTACGCGACCAAGCTGAGCGCCGACTCCTTCGGCAATTACTACATGCAGCTCGGCGAGATCATCGCCGATCACTAAAGGCCGTCACGCGGCAAACAGGCCCTTGCGCATTCGCAAGGGCCTGTTTTTGTCTTGCGCTATCGCGCAAAAATCAACGGAACTTCGGCAGCCAGTCGCCGTGCGCTTCGATCAGATCGTCGCACAGCGAGACGATGTCGTCCATCGACAGTTCGGCGGACGTGTGCGGATCAAGCAGCGCGGCGTGGTAAATGTGCTCCTTCTTGCCCGTCACCGCAGCTTCGATGGTGAGCAGTTGGGTGTTGATGTTCGTCCGGTTGAGCGCGGCGAGCTGCGGCGGCAGATCCCCCCACGTACGTCGGCGTCACGCCCGAAGCGTCCACCAGGCACGGCACCTCGACGCAAGCTTCCTTCGGCAGGTTGGTGATCAGGCCGGTGTTCATGACGTTGCCGCCGATCTTGAACGGCACGTTCGTCTCCATCGCATCGAAGATGTAGGAGGCGTATTCGTGCGAGCGTTCGTGCGTCAGCGTCGCGTTGTTCACGATGCTGTCGCGCATCTCTTGCCAGCCCTTGATCTGTTCGATGCAGCGGCGCGGATACTCGTCCAGCGGAATGTTGAAGCGCTCGATCAGCTCCGGGTAGTTTTTCTTGATGAAATACGGGTGGTACTCGGCGTTGTGCTCGCTCGATTCCGTGACATAGTAGCCGAACTTCAGCATCAGCTCGTAGCGGACCATGTCGTGATGCTTTTCCTTTTGCTTTTCGGCCGCGCGGCGCTTGATCTCCGGATACAAGTCGACGCCGTCTTTGGTCACCTCGAGCAGCCAGGCCATATGGTTGATGCCCGCGATACGCGAACGCACGCCTTCCTTCTCCATGCCGAGTCCGTCGAACAAGTGATCCACGCACACCTGCACGCTATGGCACAGGCCGACCGTTTTTACGCCGCCATGCGTATTCATGACGTTGGTCAGCACGGCCATCGGATTCGTATAATTCAGGAACCAGGCGTCCGGACAAACCTCGCGGATGTCGCGGGCGAAGTCCATCATGACCGGAATCGTGCGCAGATTGCGGAAGATGCCGCCGATGCCCAGCGTGTCCGCGATCGTCTGGCGAAGTCCGTACTTCTTCGGCACCTCGAAGTCGGTGATCGTGCAAGGATCGTAGCCGCCGACCTGAATGGCATTGACGACGTATTTGGCGCCGCGCAGCGCTTCCTTGCGATCGGAATAAGCGACGATTCGGCACTTGCTGCCGTTCGAAGCCTGGATGTTGCGAAGCATGCTCTCGGATTCCTTCAGCCGCTCCGGATTGATATCGAACAATGCCAGCTCAAAGCCTTGGAGCGAGGGCACGAGCATGCTGTCGCCCAGTACATTTTTGACGAATACCGTACTGCCCGCTCCGAGGAACGTGATCTTGGACATAAGAAAATAGCCTCCCTGATTCCCGGTAGAATTAAGCCTATCTGCGATTTATAATAAATAAAAAGCGCTTCCGGGAATATGGAACAATACGTTCAACTTATGGAATAATGTAGTCTATCATGTGGAGGGTAATCATCATGTCCAATCCGTTCAGCCGCACGTCCGTGCATCCGAATCCCCGCGCTTCCGCGACATTGTCCGTTCTGTTCGCGGGGCACTCGCAGACCGAACCTGAGCATCGGATGGGACCGCAGAAGCTGGACCACTTCCTCATCCATACGGTCGCAGAGGGCAAAGGATGGTACAGATGCCGCGACAGGCACTACGACCTCGGGGAAGGCGACAGCTTCGTCATTTTTCCGGGCGAGATGTACGTCTACGAGTCGGATAAGGAACGGCCGTGGCGGTACCGCTGGATCGCCTTCCACGGTCCCGATGCCGAGCGCTGGCTCGCCGCGGCGGGCGTCGACGCGCTGCATCCCATCGTGCGGGGCGGCAGCGAAGAAGCGCTGCGCGCGATGCGGGCGGTGGACGGCGCGTTCGCCAAAAAAAGCTGGACCGCCGAATGGGAAGGGGAGGGCTGGCTGCGGCTCGCGTTCGCGGCTTGGGCCAGGGCGAACCGCCCCGCCGGACCGGCTGCCGGCGTCGAGCCGCGCAGCCTCGCCGCCGTCGAGGCGGACCGGGCCGCGCGCTGGCTGCAGGCACAGCAGTCCGACCCCTCCGTCACGATCGCGCGGATGGCCGCCGAGCTCGGCTACCACCGCACGCATCTGACGAAGCTGTTCAAACGGGAGACGGGAATGACGCCCGTCGCCTACCTGCAGCAGCTGCGCATCGAGCGCGCCAGCTCGCTGCTCGCCGAGCCGCTCTCCGTCGAAGAGGTCGCCCTGTCCGTCGGGTACAGCGACCCGCTCTACTTTTCCAAATCGTTCAAGAAGCTGACGGGCCAGACGCCCTCGGCGTACCGGCGGCGGGTGCGGAGCGGGGTTTAAGTGCTTAACCTAACAAAAATCCGCCCGCTCGTATTCTCTCGGACGTACTGGAATTTTATTCCACAATCGTTCATCACACTATTTTGTCCGTCTCGCGAGCCTGTAGAGTAACTTTTTGCGCCTACAGCACCATTTAGTCCGTCTCGCGAGCCTCTAGAGTAACTTTTTGCCCTTACAGTACCATTTTGACCGTCTCGTGAGCCTGTAGAGTAACTTTTTGCCCTTACAGCACCATTTTGACGGTCCCGCGAGCCTCTAGAGTAACTTTTTGCCCTTACAGCACCATTTTGACCGTCTCGTGAGCCTGTAGAGTAACTTTTTGCCCTTACAACACCATTTAGTCCGTCTCGCGAGCCTGTAGAGTAACTTTTTGCCCTTACAGCACCATTTTGACCGTCCCGCGAGCCTGTAGAGAAACTTTTTTCCCCTACAGCACCCTATCCGCCCGCCCCACTGGCATATAAAACAAAACGGACAGCCGCGCGTCCCTCCGGACGACCTACGCGACTGCCCAATTGCCCTCCCCTAGCCGATCGCCACTACCGCTTCCTCGCCCGGCGCCGAATCGAGCACGATGGCGTTGATGCCGTTCAGGAACGCCAGCGCGCTCGCCTTGATAATATCGGTGTCCATCGCGCGCCCGGCGTACGTCTTGCCGTCGTATTCGAGCTGGATGTTCACCCGGCCGACCGCTTCTTCCCCTCTGGAGAGGCTGTTGATCTTATAGTGCTTCAGCCGCACCTCGAAGCCCGCGAGCTCCCGGATGACGCCGAACAGCGCGTCGATCGGACCGTCGCCGACCGCGCTGCCCTTGAGCGTCTCCGCGCCTCGGCGCAGCTTGACCGTGGCGGTCGGACACAGCTCGTTCGTGACGACCTGGAACGACTCCAGCTCGAACAGCCGCGCGGCGACCGCTTCGTCCTTCGGCTGCGCTTCGCGATGCCCGTTCACGAGCGCGAACACGTCGTGATCGTACACTTCCTTGCGCGCGTCGGCGAGCGCCAGGAACTTCTCGAAGAGCGCCTCGAAGTCGGCGTCGTCCTTCGGCTCGAAGCCCATGCGCGCAGCGGCGTGCTTGAACGCGTGCCGGCCGGACCGCGCCGTCAGCACAAGCTCCATGCTCTCGGCCCCGACCTCCTCCGGAGACATAATTTCATACACGCGCTTATCTTTGAGCAGGCCGTCCTGGTGGATGCCGGAGGAGTGGGCAAATGCGTTTTCGCCTGTAATCGCCTTGTTGACCTGCACGTCGAGACCCGTCAGGTGCGTCAGCAGCCTGGACGTCGGGAGCAGCTCCGTCGTGCGGATGCCGGTGGAGCACCCGAACAGCGCCTCCCGGACCTTCAGCGCCATGACGACTTCTTCGAGTGACGTATTGCCGGCGCGCTCGCCCAGACCGTTCACGGTGACTTCGACCTTGTCCGCGCCGCCCCGGATCGCGCTCAGCGTGTTCGCCGTCGCGAGGCCCAGATCGTTGTGGCAATGAACGCTCAGAATGACGCGCTCGTCGAGGTTTTTGAGCCGCTCGTTGATGCGCCGGATCAGCTCGCCGAATTCATGCGGCTCCGCGTAGCCGACCGTGTCCGGCACGTTGATCATCGTCGCGCCGGCCTTGACGACCGCCTCGATCGTGCGCCATAAATAGTCGAAATCGGATCGCGACGCGTCCTCGGTCGAATACTGCACGTGCGGCAGCAGCGACTTGGCGTACTTTACGGCTTCGACGCCCATTTCCATGACCGCGTCTTTCGAACGGTTGAACTTTTTCTCGACGTGAATGTTCGACGTGCCGAGCACGATATGAATAAGCGGCTGGTCCGCTTCCTTGATGCTCTCGTAGACGGCGTCGATGTCGCTCTTGACGGCGCGCGCCAGCGCGGTCACCGACATCTGGCGTCCGACCGCGCGGGTGACGGCTTGCACGGACTCGAAGTCTCCGCGGGACGATGCGGGAAATCCCGCTTCGACGATATCGACCTTCAAGCGTTCCAGTTGGCGGGCGAATTCGACCTTCTGCACGGCGTTCAACTTGGCTCCCGGCACCTGCTCCCCGTCCCTCAACGTCGTGTCCAATACGATAATTTTGCGGCTCATGGGAAATCCCCCTTATTGGCGTTTGATGGGTGAATCTATGTGAAGCAGGCTCGTTTAAACCCGGAATTTAAACGACAAAAAACCCCGTCTCTGTTATAGAGACGGGGTTTAACCCGCGGTACCACTCTAATTCGTTCCCGGCATGCGGAAACAATCTCGTTCGATGGCCAACACCATCTATCCTTGTAACGGCGGAATCCCGGTTTACCCTACATATCAGGCAACTGTTCATAGAGGAGTTCAACGTGACTCGCGCTGCCGTTTCGCACCGACCAACGGCTCTCTGAAAGGCGACTTCACATCTACTGGTTCTAATCAACACATTTGGCTTATGAAGTTATCGGTAATTATAGGCCGGCCGGCAAGCGGTTGTCAACAGGCATTTATCATGCCTTGTCTGCGGCGCCTTTATTCGCCAAGCTGAACCGCGGTGGGGCGGCCGATCGTTGGTGGGTCGTTGGCAGTTCGTTTGGCCGGTCGTTTGGCAGTTCGTTTGGCCAGTCGTTTGGCCGGTCGTTTGGCAGTTCGTTTGGCAGTTCGTTTGGCCGGTCGTTTGCCGATCGTCGCCCGCGTCGTTCTTTCGCCGCAATGCCTGCAAATCTACATCTATTTTCGCCGGAATCGACCCTTTCGGGCAAAAAAAGATGCAAAAATACATTTATTTCCCTTCAGAGGCCAAACTTCCGGCTTGTACTTTAACTTTGCCTGCACATTTGCAGGCATTTCACCAAGTGTCGCGGGTCGGCAGAAAATACATGCGTATATGCAGTTTTTGGGCCCGCCAAACCTCCGAAAGACGCCGGCACGCCGAAAGCGAGGCTCACGGTCCGCAAATCGCCGCTGATTTTATACAAAGCCGCCTACTGCCGCCCCGCCAGCCCGTAATCGTTGCGGCTGCGCCGCTTCACCGCGTACATCGCCTTGTCCGCGCCGTGCATCAACGCGTCGCCGTCCATGCCGTCCTGCGGATAGAGGCTTGCGCCGATGCTCATCGCGATGGGGATCTCCTGGCCTTCGCAGATGAGCCGGCTGGCGTCGACGGACGCGCGCAGAAGCCGGATCGTCTCTTCGAGCGCCTCGCCCGACGTCAGCCCGGGGAGAAGCAGCACGAATTCGTCGCCGCCGAGTCTCGCCGCCAGCCCCCCGTTCCGCGACCGCCTCCCGCAGCAGCCTCGACGTATGAAGCAGCGCCTCGTCGCCTGCTTTGTGACCGTACTTGTCGTTGATATCCTTGAAGTAATCCAGGTCGATCAGAACAATGCCGACCAGACTGTCCTGCCGCTTCGCTTCGGCCACCGTCGATTCCAGTCGCTCGTAAAAATACCTGCGGTTGGGCAGCCGCGTCAGCGGATCGTGATAAGCGAGATACCTGATCTCCTCCTGGTACTCCCGCTGCGCCGTCACGTCCCGCACGATCAGGATGATGTGCGGTTCGTTGTCCACCGTGATGAAATCGCCGTCCAGCAGCACGTCGAGACGCCTGCTCGCCCCTTGCACGGTCGCTTCGTAGTCCTTGATCTCGCGGGCAGCGCGCACCCGCTCGCGGACGACGCCCTTCACCAGCGAATAGAACGCCTCGCGATCCTCGCACATGTCGCCGATCAGCTGCTCCGCGGCGGGATTCGCTTCGCGGACCGCGCCCGACCGGTCCAGCAGCAGGATGGCGGCCGGATTGAGGTGGAACAGCTTCTCGTAGCGCTTGTCCGCGAAGTTCAGGAAATCGTGGCGCCGCATCGTCAATCTCAATACGAAGCACCATAAAAGCCCGCAATAAATATAAGGGTATGGCGGCATAAACGAACCGTATTTGAAGAGCCCGAACGCGACGATCCAAAGCGCCGTCACGACGACGCCCCAAACGGTAAGTGTATACAGGGACTTCATTTCTGCCGAGGCCGCGCGGATCCTGGCCTTCAGCAGCGGAAACAGATACAGCAGACTGACGGAGGTACTGACGACCAGCGCGGCATAGTACGAAGCGTTGTAAACCGGCTGCTTCCACATCCCGATCTCCGCGAAGCGCTGGGCCGAGATCATCTCCTGCGCGCCGAAGATCGAGAACAGCGGGAACAGCGCCGGCAAATAAAAAACGTAAGGGTACAAATAGCGCGGCATCCGCTCGTCCATCCCCGTCAGCTTGGCGATAAAATGAAACCCAAGCCCGGGTATCAGAATCCCCGTATTGCTGAACCACAAGGCGGCCAGCGCGGGGCTGTACGAGATCGGAAGCAGTTGGCGGACGTACTCCTCCAGGAATAGCGAAGAATAGCACAGCGTCAGGACGCTGATCAGCCGGTGCTCCGTTTTTTTTCGGATTGCGGATCAGCACGTCGAGCCCCATGCAAATGAATAGCGCAAGCGGAAGAAGATGCGTAAATAGCGGTATGAGAGCTTGCTGCAGGCTCATCGTGTCCTCACTTCTTTCGCGCCGAAAGGACTGAATGCAAAATTAAAGGAAGTGGATTCATTTTATCGCATAAATCGACAAAGTGTCCATTCCCGATTCGCTTGTTTGCGGTAAATGAGAAAAAGCCGCCCGCCCTCCCTTTCTTTTGCGCGTTGGCGCTCAGAAACGGATAGTGACGACTTTATTTTTGGTCATTGCGTTATCGCGGCTAGCTTCGGACTCAGGAGCCCTTATTTTTGGTTATTTCGAATTCGCGGCCCGTTTGCGGACTCAGGAGCCCTTATTCCGAAATTGCCGGCCCGTTTTCGCCTTGGCTCGAGTCGATAAGGTTCCTCCAGTCCGATACGATTGCAAATGGACCTTTTTTTTGCGAAATAGCGACTTCTGAGTCCGCTACCCTCTGCCGCCATCGAGTCAGCAGTGTAAGTTGTGACTTCTCCGTTACTCCGATAGACGGCAAATCCCCGGCAATACGGCCTGCCGTATCGCCGGGGGATTCCCGCTTCCGCTACATTACGATTGTTCCGCCTCGCACGGCTCCACGGCGATGCTGCAAGCCAGCGATGCGGACGCGTAAGGCGCGAGCACCCGCATGCCCGTCGCATCCGGCGGCAGCGCCAGATTAAACGCGTTGGTCACGCACGTATACGGCTCGGGGCAAACGAAGCGCCGCCGGCCGTCGCCATTGTGCAGCACCCAGGCGCCAAAGGCGCGTTCCGCGCGATAGCGCACGCGAATGCGGGCTTCCGGATCGGTCAGCACCGCTTCGTTGGCGCCTTCGCCGGCGGCCTCGAAGACGTCGTCCAAGGCGACGCCATCGAGTGGCATCCCCTGTCGAAGCTGCACGCCCCGCGCGTCCTCCACCATCTCGCCCGTCGGCAGGAAGCGCGCATCCAGCTGCCAACGGCGGCCTACCGGCGCCGCGAACGTACAGGACGCCGACGATGAATTCGCGCCCAGCGGGAGGTTGAAGGCCGTGTGATACCCAAGCCCCCCAAGGCATCGCGGCATCGCTCTCGTTGTGCACGTCGATCCGCTGAACGAGCGCGTTCTCCAGCAGCTCGACCCGCATGACGAGACGGAAGCGATGCGGAAATTGCGCGGTCACCGACGGATGAAGCGCGGAATCGAACGCCGTGACCAGTCTTGCGCGCTCTTCATCCTTGCCGCAAGAAACAACTTCCCACGCCTTGTCGTGCACGAAGCCGTGCGCGTGGGAGCCGGTCGCCGGATCGTTGACGTCGAGCCGGTAGGCTCTGCCTCCAAATTCGAACGCGCCGCCGGCAATACGGTTGGGCGGAAACAGCACCGGGATACCGTACAGCATCGGCGCGGACTCATACGCCATAACTGACGCCGGCGTTCGCAGCAGCTCCACGCCCGATGCCTTGCAGCGGAGCGAGACGACGCGGCTACCCAGGGTCGGGACGATCGTCGCCTGCAGCCGGCCGTTCTCGATCAGGACGCCCGGCCGTCCCAGCCAGGCGACGAGGCGGCCGCCATGTACATCTTCCGGCCGCACGGCGTCAGATCCGCTCGACCGCCCCGCTCAGGACGGACCGGTGGATGGCATGCACCAGCTTCGTGTTGAGCAGGCCCGCGGCCGCGCCGGACTCCGGCTTCGTGCCGAGACGGACATGGTCGACGAACGCGTTCAGCATATAGCTCGGCGCGGAGGTGAATTGGCCGTTGATCGGCGTGCCGAGCGTATGCATATGGCTGTAGACGCCCCCGGCCTTGCGCACCATTTGATCGGACAGATCCACGTACAGCGCGCCGTCGTCCCCGATGATCTCGTACTTGAAGTCGTAGATCAGCGGCATCGACTCGGGCAGCACCCAGCTGGTGGTGAACGTCGCGTGCGTGCCGTCGTCGAAGCTGACGACCGACTGGATCGAATCGTACGTGTCGATGCCCATGCCGACGAGCTTTTTCTTCGTGCCGACGGCGTAGACGCTGACCGGCGTCGCGGTCTTTTTCAGCCACAGCGCGATATCCGTCGCGTGCGGCAGCAGGAACCAGCCCGGCGACGAGCCCTTCGACCACTTGAGCATCTGCGTGGGAACGAAGATCGTATCGTTAAGTCGCGCATTGATCGTAAGAATGTCGCCGATCTCGCCGCGCTCGACCGCTTCCTTGACCGCAACGAACGGCGTGTTCCAGCGGTTCTCGAACGCCACCATACAGGTCACGCCGGCGCGGTCGACCGCCTCCCGCATTTCCTCGGCTTCCTCGACAGAAGTCGAGAACGGCTTTTCGACCATGAAGTGAAGCCCGTGCGCCGCCGCCAGCATGACCGGCTCCTTGTGGAGGAAGTCCGGCGTCGCGATGACGAGCGCATCCAGCTGCTCCCCGGCGATCATCTCGCGGACGTCGGCATAGCCGGGAACGTTGTAGCGCGCCTTGCTCTTCTCCAGCGTAGCGGCGAAGGCGTCGCTGACGGCGACGAGCTCGGCGTGCGGATTTTGCAGCAGCGTGTCCGCGAACAAGCTGCCCCGGATACCCATGCCGACGATGCCGAATCTGATTTTTCCCTTTTCCATAGCCGATAGCTCCTCTTAGAAAAACGTAGAATAATTGCCGCGGATGCCTGTAGTACCTGTATTACTTGACCGCGCCCGCCGTCATGCCGCTGACGAGATGCTTCTGCAGCAGCCAGAACGCGATGACGATCGGCAGCGTCGTCATGACGGAGCCGGCCATCAGATAGTCCCAGTTGACGACGTATTGCCCCTGGAAGCTGGCGATGCCGACCGAGAGCGTCCACTTGTCGTAGTCGCTGAGGAACGTCTGCGCGAACATGAATTCGTTCCAGCTCGTCAGGAAGGAGAAGACGGCCGTCACCACGAGTCCCGGCAGCGTCAGCGGCAGAATGACCCGGACGAACGTCGTCCAGCGCCCGGCGCCGTCGATCGAGGCAGCCTCGTCGATGGCCGTCGCTACGCTGTCGAAGTAGCCCTTGAGCATCCACGTGCAAAACGGAACCGCAATCGTCGAATACGCGATCACGAGGCCGAAGTAGGAGTTCAGCAGGTGGTAATCCTTCATGATGAGGTACAGCGGGATGATGAGCAGCGAGCCCGGCAGCATCTGCGTCAGCAGGATGATATAGCCGATGCTCATGCGGCCGCGGAACTGGAAGCGCGACATCGCATAGCCGCCCAGCGCCGACACGATCAGCGACAGCGCCGTCGTGAGCAGCGAGACGATCGCCGTATTTTTGAACCAGGAGATGAAGTTCACGTTCGGATCGGCCTTCGCGTTCAGCATCCCTTTGTAGCCCTCGGCGTTCAGATGCTGCGGCAAATACTGCAGCGGCTTGCTGTAGATCTCGGCCTGCGGCTTAAGCGAGGTCAGGATCATCCAGACGAACGGCGCGATCGCAAACAAAGAGATCAGGACGGCGGCGATATAGACGATAGGCATGTTTCTTTTTTTCACGCCGATTCACCCGCCTTCGTGGCCTTCATGTAGAGCACGGTGAAGACGACTGAGATCAGCAGCAGGAACATGCCTGCCGCGGCCGCGAGACCGAAGTCGAACGACTTAAAGCCGGCCCGGTAAATGAAAATCGTCAGCAGCTCCGTGGCGCGGCTCGGTCCGCCGCCCGTCAGCACGTATACGATGCCGAAGTCCTTGACCGTCCAGATGACGAGCAGCAGGAACACGATGACGGATACGGGCTTCAGCGCCGGCAGCGTCACGCTCGTGAACTGCTTCCAGGCCGAGGCCCCGTCGATGCTCGCCGCTTCGTAGTGATCCTTCGGGATGCCCTGCAGACCGGCCAGCAGCATGATGGCGGCGAACGGGAAGCCCTTCCACACGTTGACGATCATCGCGGACCACAGCGCCGTGTCGGATTCGCCCAGGAAGGCCAGAGGGTTCGACAGAATGTTCATTTTGATCAACACGTCGTTAACGACGCCGAATTGATAGTCGAACATGAGGATGAAGACCAGACAGGTGACAACCTCGGGGACCGCCCACGGGATGATGACGAGCGCCCGGACGAGTCCGCGGCCCTTGAACGGCGTGTTAAGCAGTACGGCGGTCCCGATGCCCAGTACAAAGCGCAGGACGACCGTGACGAAAATGTACAGGAACGTAATGCCGAGCGACTGCCAGAAATAGCCGGAATCCATAACCGCCGCGTAATTATCGAATCCGACGAACGGATGCCCGTCCGCGATCGGCTTCGCGACCTTCCAGTATTGAAAGCTCATCAGCGCCGCCTTCAGAATCGGATACAGCAGCACGAGTCCGACCGCCAGCGCAAGCGGCGCGATAAACAAATAGGCGGCCCTGTTCTGCTTCAGCCTCCGCCACTCGGAGCGCCAGAAGCGCGTCCTGCCGGCCGGTTCTGCCTGCTGCGTCGTCAAGGAGGGCTGTCCGGGAAGCGCGTTGTCGTTGTTCATTTCCTTCCTCCTCGCAGGCTTCGAATCCAGCGGCGCGAGCCGCCGGACCGGCCTGACGAATTAATTCATCGCTTTTTTCATCTCTTCCGCCGCCTTGTCGAGCGAAGACTTCGCGTCTTGCTTGGCGACGAACATATTTTGCGCGTAGTTGATCAGCGTCTGGTTCAGCGTGCCGAGCTCGGGGATCGGCGGATCCATGACGGCCGGCGCGTATACGTTCTGCTGGAAGTCGAAAAACTGCGCGGCAAGCGGATTCGCCTGAGCGTATGCGTCCGTGCCGGCATAGGCTTTGCTGCTCGGAATCATGCCGGATTGCGAGACGATCTCCTGCGCTTCCGCGGAAGCCATCCACTTCAGGAAGTCCCAAGCCTCGTCCGGATGCTTGCTGTTCGCGGAGATCATGGCGACGAGCGGATAATTATGCGGGTTCGGCTTGTACGTCTGGCCCTCGTATTCGACGGAAGGCTGCGGCATCAGGCCAAGATCGTCCATCAACGCCGCGTCGCGCTCTCTTGTCATGCCGATGAACCATGGGCCGTCCATCATCATCGCGGCCTGGCCGTTCCAGAACATCTCGCGGCTGACCTTCTTGTCCCGCGTGCCCGGCGGCGTCGCCTGCGGATTGTCGATGAGGTCCTGCCACCATTCGGCCGCCCACACATTGGCCGGCGAGTTGACGTTGATCCGGTCGGCCGTATACGGGCCGGATTCGCCGTCGCCGAAGAAGATGCCGTTAGACACCGGCCGCGCGACGAGCCGATACCACTCGGATGCGACGAACGGGTGAGAGCCTACGACGCTCGAAAATCCGTATTGATCGACCGTGCCGTCCCCGTCCGTATCGACGCCCAGCTTGATCGCGGCCTGTTTGAAGTCCTCCAGCGTCTTGATCGAAGCGGGATCGATGCCGGCCTTTTGGAACAGCGACTTGCGGTAGAAGATACCGGTCGTGCCCCAAGCGTAATCGGATAACGCATAATAAGAGCCGTTTACCTTGCTAAGCTCCTGGCCGACGAGGTCCGTCTCCAGCTCCGTTCCTTTGATGCGGTCGTCCAGATTCAAGAAGGCGCCCTTTTCCCCCTGCAGCGCGTTGTAGGTCGCGATGTTCTCGGGATAGACTTGAACGATATCTCCCTGCGTGCCCGCGATGATCTCGGTGGTCAGCTTGTCCCAGAAGTTTTCGTAGTCCGTGCCGTGAACCGTGATCTCGACGTTGGGATTCGATTCGTTGTACTTTTGGATCAGGGCGTCGATCGCTTTCTTGTGAGGCGCTTCCGCATAGACGGAAGTTTCGAAGGAAAGCTTGACTTTCTCCGCTCCCGCCGAGCCGCTGCTCCCCGCATTAGCGTCGTCTCCTCCGTTCGAGCAACCCGCCAGTACGACCGTGCCGACTGCGCCGGCCGCCGTCAGCAGCGCGAGGCTTTTCTTGAATCTGTTTTTCATCGGATGACCTCTCCCTCTTGCATCGAATGTCGACCTGACCCAACGTGCCGCCAAGTCGTGCCTTAATCAAATCATCGCCGCACGGACCGCACAACAAACCATTTTCTCCGATCCAACCAAACGGTCAATCTCATGTCATCGTAAGCGTTATTACGATGGTACGTTTAATGACATGAACCAAGCATACGTTTTATCGCCTTAACCAACCTTATTCCACCTGCCAACTTTTTTCCCCACGCCAAAAAAATTCCGTCATATCAACGTTTTTAAGTTCACCAGGGACAAAAACAAACAATCCGGCCGCGCTTGAACGCGTGACCGGATTGCGATATGCAGCGGGTCGTTTACCCCTGCTTTTCCTTGCGGTAATCGATCGGCGGCACGCCGACGATTTTTTTGAACGTGCGGGCGAACGAGATCGGACTGCTGTAGCCGATCCGCTCGGAGATCTCCTGGACCGGCAGGCTCGTCTCGGACAGCAGCTGCTGGGCGTGGCGGATGCGAAGGTCGATCAGGAAGTCGACGAACTTCAGGCCGAACTCTTCCTTGAACAAACGGCTCAAATACTTGCCGCTGATGCCGAACTTGTCGCTGAGATAGTCCAGCGACAGCTCGGGCCGCGCGAAGTCGGACTCGATGTACGCCTTGACCTCCTTGATGAGCACGCCCTGGTTCCGCGATTCGCGCGACTGCTCCACCCGCTCCTCGAACGCTTCGAGCGCCTCGAAAAAGGCGTGCGCGATGTCGCCCATCATCTCGACCTCGGCCAGCGTCTTCGCGAGCGCCGGCATGATGTCCGTGCTCCACAGGCGCCGGTACTCGGCGCTCATGCCCTCCACGGCCCGGCCGAGGTTGAAGATCAAGTAATTCATGACCTGCCCGATATCCTCGCGCGACGCCCGGTCGAGCTCCATCTGCCGGATCAGCGAACGGAACTCCGCCCGCCACTTTGCGTCCGACAGACGCAGCAAGTCGACGATGCCGTCGATCCGCTGCAGGTGGCGGAACACCTCGCCCCGGCCGGTCGGTCCGCCCGTATGCTTCAGAATCCGGTTGTTGCCTTCAATGGACTTGTATTGCAGCGCGGCGAGCGCTTCCTGATAAGCGTCGTGGATGTTCTCCGGACGCGTTGCGGGCTCTCCCAGCCCGATCGTCATCTCGAACGGAAGGTCGGCCCGGATGCGCGCATGCCACTCCCCGATCAGCGCGGACATCGCCTCGTCCGGTACGTCGCCTTCGCTCATGAGCATCACCGCGAGCTGGTTCGCCATCGTCCAGAGCATCCACACCCGGCACCCTGCGGCCTGCTCCGTCAATCCGCCAACGATCGCTTCAACGGCCTTTTTCCAACCGTCCTGTTCCTCCTGGCCGTACGTCCGCCGCCATTCCGCGCTTCGGTCGATCTCCAGGACGACGACGAACGCTTTGCCGAACGCGGGATACATGCCGTGCTGGTCCGCCGTAGCCGCCCATTCCTCCGGCCCGACCTGTCGGATGCCCTCCAGCAGCCCGTACAGGTAAAAGTTCCGCTTCACCTCCAGGTCCTGCTGGAGCTGCAGCTGGAACCGGCTGTTCTGGTCGATCATGTTTTCCATCATCGAATGGATATATCTGAATTCTCCGCCGTAGCGCTCGTCGCCGTCCTTAACCGGACCGCTGCCGGGCGAGTAGCGCTCCAGCTGCGCGACCAGATTGCGGATCGGACGATAGTTCTGACGGGTCATCCACACGATCCAGCCGAGCGCCAGCGCGCAGACGAGCAAACCCAGCACCAGCCAGACGTTAAAGAGGGACAGCAGGAACGTAATCCATTTGCCGTCGTTCCACTCGCTGACGAGACGCCAGCCGGTGTAGTCGGACACCGACTCGGACGCGAGCGTCTTGCTGGCCTTCGGCGCGACGTCCGCGGGGTCCGTATGGAACAAATCCTGTCCCGCGCCGTCGTACAGATGCAACTGCGTGACCGACGCATCGTACATGTCCCTGACAAGCTGCTGGAGGGAAGCCGCGTTGACGTTAATGACGATCAGCCCGTAGCGGCCCGAGAAGATGGACACGCTCCGCGTCAGCGTCACGACCGGCGTCCCCGTCTCCGAGGGGGAGCTCCTTGTATAGCCGGAGATCGGACCATTTGCTGTTCGGCGCGTGCAGGCTCGATTCGATAAAGGCGGCGTCCGGATAACGATTGAGCGGATAGGTCGTGCTCATGTTCAGAACCATGCGGTCGTCGGCCCGGACCATGTAGATCGAATGAATGAGCGGGTTGGCGATCTTGAGCTCCGCCAGCTCGTTCATGACGTCGACCTGCAGCGACAGATCTGCGGCCGTCGGCTCCGAGAAGTAGCGCAGCACGGTGCGGTTGCGCAGCATTTCCAGCGTGATCTTCTGGTCGATCGCCGTCAGCGAGGCGTCCACGACAAGCTGCGCCTGCCGGGTCACGTAATCGTTCGTCTTGCGGGCGGTTTCCTGGTTGCGGCTGTTCAGAATTTGGAAAAAAATAAAAAAACAGAAAAGCAGTCAGGATGAAAAACGCCGGCAAGTAAGACAGCAGCATTTTGCCGAACCAGGTCCTGCTGCCGCCCGTTCTCTCTCTGCGAAGCTTGAGCCTCATCCTTTACGCCCCTTCTTCTGGCTGCGATTGCGGATTGATGCGTTTATTCGTACGTCACGTGGCTCGCGAAACCGCCATCCGTCGGAACGACATGATAATAGGTCGTGCCCGGCAGAAACTTGAGCTCGCGGCCGTCGCGGTAGATGCGGACGATGTCGCCCGGAGCCCGCTTCCACTCGCACGCGATCGCGCGCCCTTCCTGGAACAAGACGGCTTCGCCGCCGCCGTTCAGATCGATCTCCAGCCGTCCGTAATCGTCGTATGTACGATGCTTGGCCGACAGGACGACGAGATTGGCGGCCGTGAGCTGACGGGAATTGTTCAGGTCGATATGCGGCTGTCCGTTGATCGAGCGGGCGTACAAATGCGTCTCGGCATCGTATCGATAGGACACCTTGTAATCGGACAATTGGAATTTGAGCTCGATCTGCGTTGCCGCGGGCTCCCCGATCACGTCCGGCGTCGGATCGAACTGTACCAGCGGCACGGTCGCCGTCTCGTCGTACTTCATTTTCCGTGCGCCCGTATACAGCTTGTCTTGCGTAGAATAAAGGTTGTGCGGCGCCTTGCGGTCCTTGCTGCGGTAAAAATAGGCGCCGGCGTTGTTGATCTCGTCCATGTCGGCCTTGCCCGAATGCTGCAGGATGGCGAGCGCGTCGTTGCTGGCTCCCGCGTGAACGAGGACGCCGCCGTACGTCTCGCCGATGTCGATCAGATAAGGTCGGATGCTGCGGATCGGACCGATCGGATCGTCGAACGTCTGGCTCTGGAAAATCGCGACGAGTCGCGTGATGCCTCCCTCGGCGAGGATCTCCCATACCGTGTCGGCATGCGTCAGGCCGGACTGGGGACGCGCAGCCTTGAAGTTGTTGATCATGACGCTGAGCGGCCTGCGGGTGATGGCCTGCTCCGTCGGCAGTCCGGTGAGCGGCGCGAGGAATGCGGCGGTCGGATCGGCCGCGGATGCGGTCGGCGCGGCCGAAGCCGAGGCAGACTGCGAAGCCGTCGCGGTATCGACCGGGGCCAGCGCGGGCTTGGCCTTGCCGCCGCAGCCGGTCGCAAGCGCGGCCAGCAACGATGCGGCCGTCAGCGCGAGCGCGGCGCGGCGCACTGGGCTGGGGTAGCGTAAAGTCATCCGTTATCCTCCATGTCGTCGGTCTGTGCGTTCCGAACTTGATTCTACTATTAAACCATAACCGCGCACCGCTTGTCTTGGGTCGTGCGGTCCCGGGGGCAAACCGGCGCGGCGCGGATGTTGTCGACGCGCAGCGCGTGCGCCGTTTGCATATGTCGCGTTGGGAAGCACTGTGCTATAATGGGTGAAACCGGTTTTTCACCACCAATGATCGTTGAGGGAGAGGGATTTCGTTGCCGGAGGGAACCTCGCGGAAAGTGACTATACAGGATATCGCCGACGCCGCCCAAGTGGCCAAGTCGACCGTATCCAAGGTCATTAACGATTCGCCGAAAGTATCGGACCAAACGAAAAGCCGGATCTGGGGCATCATCCGAGAGATGAATTATACGCCCAGCAGTCTTGCTACGCAGCTGGCCAAGCAGACGAGCCGGAATATCGGCTTGTTGATCGACTTATCCAGGGAGCATGAGTTCCTGGATCATTTTTTCTTCAATATAATAGGCGGCATCGAGAGCGCGCTCGTCGAGCGCAAGTACGAGCTGACGATCTCGAACATTCAACAGCCGGACCGGCCCGAGCAGCACTTCATGAAGCGTCTCGTTCTGAACCGCCGGGTGGACGGCCTCATCGCCAACAATTCGGTGCTGACCGAGCAGCTCTGCGAAGAGCTGCTGGCGCACCGCTTCCCGTTCATCTCGATCGGCGAGGTGCAGTCGCCGGTTAGTTGGGTGGACTTCGACAACGAAGCCGGAGGCCACATGCTCGCAGCGCATTTGCTGGAGCGCGGCTACCGGCGCCTTGCCTTTTTCGCCGGCGAACGGGACGAGAAGCTGTTCGTGCGGCGCTTCGGCGGCTTCGCCCGCATGCTCGCCGAGGCCGGCTTGCCCGCGCCGGACGAAGCCGCATTGCGCGGCCTTGCGGACACGGACACGGGCTACGCGCTGGGGCTTCGGATGCTGGACCTGCCGGTCGGCGAGCGCCCGGACGCCGTCGTCTGCATGAGCAACTACGCCGCGTTCGGCCTGCTTAAGGCGGCTCGCGAGCGCGGCGTCGACGTGCCGGGCGGACTCGGCATCGCGGCCTTCGACGATTATCCGATGTCGCCGTATACGACGCCGCCGCTCACTTGCCTCAAGATCGACACGTTCCAGCTCGGCGTCTCGGCCGGCGAGCTGCTCCTCGAACAGCTGCGGGATCCCGATATGCCGCTGCAAAAGCGCATGCTCGAGCCGCAACTGATCGTGCGGGAGTCCACACGCTCGGCGGAGACCGCGGCCGGCGGGCAGGCGGTTTGAGCCGCGGCAGCGGCTCTCTGAGGTAGCGGCTCTCTGCGGCTGCGGCTCTCTGCGGCTGCGGCTCTCTGAGGTAGCGGATCACCGAGGCAGCGGCTCTCTGAGGTAGCGGATCACCGAGGCAGCGGCTCTCTCTGCGGCTGCGCCATCTGGGATAATGGTTAAAAGGCAGTTATTTTCATCGCAAGTCCTGCGCACGGCCCGATAGTGGCTAAAAGGCAGTTATTTCATTCGCTTGAGCCCCATAAAGCCCCCCCAGGCCATAATTAAATGCTTTTTAACCGCTAATTACGGTTCGACTTTCATTTTCGTCCGAATTAGTTGCCTTTCAGCAATTATCGCCGCCATCCGCATGCAGCATAAAAGCCTGCCCGCTCCCATTCGGGAACGGACAGGCTTTTTTACGGTACTTTCTTATAGGTCCTTCCACCGTGCCACGGTCACGTTCACCGTCTGCGCGCCGCCGCTCGGCGTCAGCGTACGGTTGGCGATATCCGCCCCGCTCGACGTCGCTTCCACCGACGCCCACGTGCCGCGCGTCAGCTTGTACGTGTACGCCGTCCCCGGCGTCAGGCTCAGCGTGATGCTGTACACGCCGTCCGTCCCCTTCGTCAGCTGATAAGCCGGGTCGGCCGCGTTCCAGCTGTTGAAGCTGCCCGACAGGTACACCGGTCCGCTCGCCGGCGTGTTCGACGGCACCGTCACGCGGAACGTCACGCTGTCCGCCTGCGGCTCGCCCGACGTCTTCGTTCCGCCGACCAGCGTCCATACGCCGCTGTCGAAGTGATAGTTGCTGCCGCCGTTATTGTCCCACGTGCCGCTGCCGTTGTTGAACGCCGCCGTCAGACCGGCCGCGCCGTTCAGCGGAATCGTGATCGACTTGTAGCCCGGATACGTCGTCGATGCCGTCATTTGCACGCCGGGCGATGTCGTCCAGGTCGTCGAATTGTCCAGCTTGTAATGGATGTAGGCGTTCGTATATGCCGTGTTCTTGTAGTAGATCGTCACGCTGCCGCTGCCCGCAGGCGTCGTCACCGTCGCCGCCGCGCTGGCCGCCGAGGCGTTGCCCGCCGCATCCAGCGCCTTGACCGTGTAGCTGTAGGCCGTGCCCGCTGCAGCCGTGCTGTCCGTGTACGACGTCGCATTGCCCGCCGCGCTGCCGATCTTCGTGCCGCCGCGGTAGACGTCGTACGCCGTCACGCCGACATTGTCCGTCGACGCCGTCCACGTAACGTTGACCGTCGTCGCGGACGTCGCCGTCGCGCTCACGCCGCCCGGCACGGTCGGCGCCTGGCTGTCCCCGCTCGTCGGCGCGCCTGAGGCGATGCTGCCCGTCGGCGTGTACGTCCACGTGCCGACGCCGAACAGATAGTTTTGCGAGTTGTTGCTGTCCCACGTCCCGCTGCCGTTGTTAAAGCAAGTTTCGAGCTGCGTCGCCGTGCCGATGTTAATCGTGATCTTGTTGTAGCCGGACACCTCGGACGCCGGCATCGCCACGCCCGGCGCCGTCGTCCACGTGCCGCCCGCCGGACGATAGTGAATGTAAGGCGTCGTGAAGCCCTGTTTATAATAGATCGTCACATTGTTGCCGGCCGAAGTCGTCGCCGATGCCGCCGCGCTGAACGCCGACAGATTGCCCGCCGCGTCCTTTGCTTTTACCGTGTAGGTGTATGCGGTAGCAGCCGCAAGGCCCGTATCGGTGTATGACGTGCCGGTTGCGGTGCCTACCAACGTGCCGCCCCGGTACACTTCATAGCCCGTCACGCCGACATTGTCGGTCGAAGCCGTCCAGGTGACCTGGATGCTGGACGAGCTCTGCGCGGTCGCCGCGACGTTCGTCGGCACGTTTGGCGCCGACGTGTCAGGCTGACCGGTCGTCGCCGATGCCGAGGCGCTCGCCGCCGACAGATTGCCCGCCGCATCCTTCGCCTTTACGGTATACGTGTATGCGGTGTTCGCCGCGAGACCCGAATCCGTATAAGTCGTGCCGGTCGCCGTGCCCACGAGCGTGCCACCCCGGTATACTTCATAGCCGGTCACGCCGACGTTGTCGGTCGAGGCCGTCCAGCTCAGCTGAATGCTGTTCGTGCCCTGCACCGTCGCGGTCAGGCCGGTCGGTACGGTAGGCGCCTGCGTATCGGACAGCGCCTTGGCGTATACCTTGGCTCCGTTCGCGCCGATCGAGACGGTGATCTGCTTGCCCGTCGCGCCGCCGGATTGAACCGTGACCGTGTCGGACGCGTTCAATTGATTGACCAGCACCGTGCCGACGGTCAGCGTGCTCTCCGCGCGCAGCGGAATCGTGACGTTCTGCGTACCGCTGGACGCGTTGCTGAATGCCGAGATGACTTCCTGGCCGACGTTCGCGCCGCTGTCCATGCGCCGGGAGAAGGCGTACAGATTTTGCGCGGACCACATTTCGCGCTGCGTTCCCTTGCGGAGCGCCTCGTAATTTTTGCGGATCTGGTTCAGCTTGGCCACGTATTGGAACGTGCTTGCATTTTCGTCAAAGTAGTTGGTGATGATGTTGCCGCTTGCGTCGCGCTTCACCATCGACCAGCGGTTCCACGTGTCCGCGATGCCGCCGGAGATAATCGATCCGTTGCCGTTGCCTTTGTTCTGCTCCGTGCCCTGGAAGACGACGGGGACGCCGCGAACGGTGAAGAGGAACGTCAGCGCGTTCTGCAGCTTCTCTACGCTGCCGCCCGCTTCGGTCAGGAACCGGTTGCGGTCGTGATTGTCGAGGAACGTGACCATGTGGTTCGCGCTCCCGTTGTAAAGCGAATCCTGCGCCAGCGTGCTCTTGATGTTCGCGTCGAAAGACTGCCCGTAGGCGAAGCTGTTCAGGACGGAGAAAAAGAGCGGGAAGTCGAGCATGCCCCATTCTTTGTTCGATCCGACCCAGCGGGACACGAATTCCGCGTTGCCGTCGAAGTTTTCGCCGAACGTGTTCACGCCCAGCAGATCCTCCAACTCGCCGATGTCGGTCGGCTTGATCAGCTTGGCCGCGTCGACGCGGGCGCCGTCCGCTCCCGTGTAGTCGAACCAGCCCTTGATCGAGTTGAAAATGGCCGACTTGGCTGCCGGTACGTCGAAGTCGATGTCATCGAGTCCGGCCAGGTCGTGATTTTCGATATAATCCTGCGCCCACTGCGTATAGTTGCCGTCCACAAGCGACCAGTTGATGTCGCCGTTGTGATGGTACCAGGCAGGATTGTTAAATGGCGCCGCCGGCTGCAGGCTCGGAATATCGTAGAACGCCTGCGTACCCAGCATGTAGTCGCCGACATGGTTCGGGACGACGTCGATGACGACCTTGATCCCGTAAGAATGCGCCGTGTCGACGAGCTCCTTGAGCTTTTCCTTGGTGCCGAAATAAGGATTGGCCGCGTTCGGGTCCTTGACGTTGTAGCCGTGGTAGGCGGTGTTCTTGCCCGTGCCGCCATTGTCGCGGTTCGTCATCTGCGGCTCGGCGACCGGCGAAATCCAGATGGCCGTGTAGCCCATGTTGGCGATGTACGGCATCTTGTCGATGACGCCCTGCCAGTCGCCGCCCTTCATGTAGCGGAAATCGTCCTCGACCGTCTCGCCGTAGCGAATCGCCGAGCCCGTCGCATTGTTCGTCGGGTCGCCGTCGTAGAAGCGGTCGACCATGATCTGATAGATGGTGTCGCCCTCGCCGATCGTGCCGATGCTGGCCGCCTGCGCCGGCTTCGGCGCGGCCGTCAGCGCAGGCGCGACCATCGCGAGCAGCAGGACGGCCGCCAGCCAGCGAACCGTGAGCTGCCGAAGGATGCTTGTCTTACGAATCATAATAAAGTTCAACCTCCTCAATGGATTAAGCGCTTACAATAACTTGCCTCGCGATTCTCCTGCGCTCCTTTCTTTTCGGCCCGTCATCCGGCAGCCTCTTAATCTATCGCGATCGCTCGCGATTAGGGGGAACCGGTTTCCCTAGTAACAACATAAAGCGTCGGCCAAAAGTTGTCAATCCTCGAAATGCGCGTTGACCCAGTAAAAACGGCTATGACGTGCGAAGCTGCTTACGCGCTATATGGCGCGCCCGACGACGATCGGCTATACTTGGATTGTTCGATAGCGCGTATCCGCTTCATCCAACTTAAAGGCAATGTTACCGGCAGGTACAACCTCGGCGCGCACGTTAGGCTGTGCCTTTTTTGTCTTTCTTGCAAAGGAGCGAATCGAGATGATCTTAAGAGAAGCGGTCTATCATCGTCCCGGACTGAATTACGCCTATGCGGCGGACCGGCGTACGCTGCATTTACGTCTGCGCGCCGCCCGCGGCAACCTGCAGCAGGCGAATGTCGTCGCCGGGGACAAATACGCCTGGGAGTCGACCGTCGTATCGGTACCTATGCGTCTGTACGCGAGCGATTCGTTATACGACTACTGGACGGCTGCGATCGCGCCTCCTTACGGGCGTCTGAAGTACGCGTTTCGCCTGATCGGCACGGACGAAGAACTGTATGTGACGGAGCGCGGATTCGAGACGCGCTTGCCGGCGGAGCCGACCCTCTTTTTCGACTTTCCGTACATCCATCCCGCAGACGTGTTCGCGCCTCCGGCATGGGTCAAGGATGCCGTTTTCTATCAAATCTTCCCCGAACGGTTCGCGAACGGCGACCCGTCCAACGATCCCCCCCGGCGTCCGCCCGTGGGGCGAGGGTCCGACGCCCTCCAACTTCTTCGGCGGCGATCTGAAGGGCGTGTCGGACCGGCTGGACCATCTGACGGCGCTTGGCGTCAACGCG
This sequence comes from Cohnella rhizosphaerae, assembly GCF_029525575.1. Classification (GTDB taxonomy): domain Bacteria; phylum Bacillota; class Bacilli; order Paenibacillales; family Paenibacillaceae; genus Cohnella; species Cohnella rhizosphaerae. The sequence goes on along the minus strand of NZ_JAPDIA010000003.1, from coordinate 1,690,119 downwards.
ATTTATTTCACGCCGCTGTTCGAAGCGACGACCAATCACAAGTACGATACGCGGGATTATCTGAAGATCGATCCGCATTTCGGCACGAACGACGATTTGAAAACGCTGGTGAAGGCCTGCCACGAGCGGGGCATACGCGTGCTGCTGGATGCCGTGTTCAACCATGCCGGCCGGACGTTTCCTCCCTTCGTTGACGTGCTGGAGCGCGGAGCCGCGTCTCCTTATGCAGACTGGTTCCATGTCCGCGAGTTCCCGCTGACGGTCCGGGACGGCATTCCTACCTACGAGACATTTGCGTTCGAGCCGATCATGCCGAAGCTCAATACGGAAAATCCCGAGGTTCAAGCTTATCTGCTGGAGGTCGCCCGGTACTGGGTCGAAGAGATCGGCATCGACGGATGGCGGCTCGACGTCGCGGACGAGGTGGATCACGCCTTCTGGAGAGCGTTCCGCAACACGGTAAAGACCGCCAATCCCGACACCTATATCCTGGGCGAAATTTGGCACGACGCGATCCTGTGGCTGCAAGGCGACCAGTTCGACGCGGTCATGAACTATCCGGTCACCGACGCCGTCCTCGACTTTTTCGCGCGGGACCGCACGGATGCCGCTGGCTTCGCGGACGCGATCGGCGCCCAGCTCGCGGCCTATCCCGAGCCCGTGACGATGTCCGCATTCAACCTGCTGGACAGCCACGACACCGCCCGCCTGCTCACGCAGTGCGGCGGCAACGAAAAGCGCATGCGGCTCGCCGTCCTGTTTCAGCTCACGTACCCGGGCGTCCCCTGCATCTACTACGGAGACGAGATCGGCATGTCGGGGGGCGGGGATCCCGACTGCCGCCGCTGCATGATCTGGGACGAAGCCGGGCAGAACGCAGGGCTCTTCCGCTTCTATCGCGATACGATCGCGTTGCGAAAAGCGCACGACGCGCTGCGCTCCTCGCATATCGCCTTCCTGGAGGCGAAGCGGGGCGGCAGCTTGCTCGTCTACGAGCGACGAAGCGACGATGGCGCACGAATGGTCGTCGCCATGAACGCGGGCGTGCTGACGGCCGAAGTGTCCGTCGACGCAGGCGGCGCCGCATGGGAGGATGCCTATACAGATGCGCCGGTCCCAATCGATAGCGGCAAACTGACGGCCGCATTGCCCGCTTACGGCTATGCGGTCTGGCGGCAAACCGATGGCTAGGGAGACCAAGTTCCACAAGAAAACTAGCTTGTTCCTAACCGAGAACTTCGGCGTCCGCGCGATGGCGCAAGAGGCCAGTTTGTTTCTAACCGAGACTTCGGCGACTCCGCGATGGCGCAAGAGGGCTAGTTTGTTTCTAACCGAGACTTCGGCGTCCGCGCGATGGTGCAAGAGGGCTAGTTTGTTCCTAACCGAGACTTCGGCGACTCCGCGATGGCGCAAGAAGGCCAGTTGTTCCTAACCGAGACTTCGGCGACTCCGCGATGGCGCAAGAAGGCCAGTTTGTTTCTAACCGAGACTTCGGCGTCCGCGCGATGGCGCAAGAGGGCTAGTTTGTTTCTAACCGAAACTTCGGCGACTCCGCGATGGCGCAAGAGGGCTAGTTTGTTCCTAACCGAGACTTCGGCGTCCGCGCGATTGCGCAAGAGGCCAGTTTGTTCCTAACCGAGACTTCGGCGACTCCGCGATGGCGCAAGAAGGCCAGTTTGTTTCTAACCGAGACTTCGGCGTCCGCGCGATGGCGCAAGAGGGCTAGTTTGTTTCTAACCGAGACTTCGGCGACTCCGCGATGGCGCAAGAAGGCCAGTTTGTTCCTAACCGAGACTTCGGCGTCCGCGCGATTGTGCAAGAGGCCAGTTTGTTCCTAACCGAGACTTCGGCGACTCCGCGATGGCGCAAGAGGCCAGTTTGTTTCTAACCGAGAATACTTCGGTAAACTCAGGGTGAAGCTGTCTACACCGAATTTTTCTGATATATGCAAAAAAGCGGCAGGCTTTCCGCTTTATGCCTGCCGCTTGTTGCCGATACCGGCGTCCTATGAAGCCGACGGATGCGGATATCGCGATCGGCCGGCCTGTCTTCTATGCTTTTCACCCTTATCAAGCTTTCCGCGCTTTACACGATTTACACGATTTACACGATTTACACGATTTACACGCTTTACACGCTTGCCCCGCTTTCCCTTCTTAAAACACCTGCTCGCTGTACCCCATCAGCCGCCGCCTGCGCGGATTGCTGCGCTGGGCGATCTCTTCCGGCACCCGGTAGGCGCCGTTGATATCGTATGTCATGTGCGGCACGATAAACTTTTTGCGGTAGATGACCTGCTGTACGTAGCGCGGATCGTCGCTCTGATTGCGCGCGCCCCGGTGCCAGATTTGGCTGTTGAAGACGAGGCAGTCGCCCGCTTCGGCCAAGATCGACACGGGTCCTTGCCCCTTGTACGCGCCGATCTCCTCGGCGAAGCGGATGGCCTGGCCTGCGCGGTGGGAGCCCGGCACGACCTGTGTCGGACCCTGATCCTCCGTGACGTCGTCCAGGTAATACAGCGCGTTCATCAGGAATACCGGCATCGGGATGCTGGCGTCCAGCTCGGCGCCCTGCGGAAGCGGGAAAAACAGCGCCTCGTCGACATGCCATTTGCTGACCCCATTGTTCCTGGTCGTTCGCATGCCGTTCATGCTGCTCAGCTGGCAGTCCGGCCCGAGCACCTCCTCGATAAAGGCGCTGATGACGGGATGGTCGACGAGCGCCTCGAAAACCTCGCCCCGCTCGAACATCGGCCCTTGCATCATGACGTTGTCGTCCTTGCCTTCGAACGCCAGCCGTATCCCTTCCTTGAGCGCAGTCGTCTGCCCCCGGTCCAGCACGTTTTTGAATAATACATAGCCGTCCTTGTGAAGCTGCTCCAATTCTTTGGCAAAATGCGTCGCGATCGTCGTCATTTTGATTCCGCCTCTCTTCGTCCATTCATATTTGGCGTGTCTTCCTGCGCGTGCGGCTTGCGAATTTTTTTCAGCCGGCTTGCTGGTGAGCGATTCCCGGGTAATGACGATCTTCTGAGGTATCTTGTGGGCAGGCAGCTTATCCCGGCAAAACGCCCATATCCGCCTTCGCAGCTCGCTCACGCTCGGCGCTACGTCCTCGCGCAGCTTCACCGTCGCCATCACCATCTGCCCCGTGATGCCGCTCGTCTCCGCGCTCACGACGACTTCCTCGATGCCGGCCAGCTCCTGAAGCACGCTCTCCACCTCCGCGGGGTAGACCTTTTCCCCGCCGACGTTGATAATCTCCGATCGCCGCCCCAGAATGCGGATATAGCAGTCCTCCACGACCGCCTCGTCCCCCCGTTCGCAGCCATCCGTCGTCGGTGAACGGGTCGGGCGCGTTCAGATAGCCGATCATCGCGGATTCGGCCTTGATCTCGAGCAGTCCGTCGACGATCCGATACTGGGCGCCGTCTCCCTGCAGCGAGAAAAGCAGCGAATCCGAGCTTTTGGACTTCGTCTTGAGCACGCCGAGCTCGGACATGCCGTACGCCTGTACGGCGCGGACATCGGGAAACGCCGCGTTCCAGGCGGCAAGCGTGCGGGCCGGCATCACCTCGGAGCCGTAGGAGACGACCTTCAGGCTGCTTAGATCGTACGCCCGATGCGCGCCGCTCAGGAGCAGCAGGTTCATAAAGGTCGGCGAGACCGGCAGCACCTCGATCCGGTAGCGCTCGATCGTCCGGCACACCTCCTCCGGCGACCGGTCCTTGAGCACGTGCAGGCAGCCGCCGTTCGCCAGCGTCGTCAGCAGCGTGTTCATCCCGCCGATATGATCGAACATCATGAAGGGAATCGTCCTCGCGGCGCGCCCTTCTGCGCGGAACTTCGCCAGCAGCCTGTCTGCGCGGTGCACGGCCGCCTTGCTTCTGCCCGTCGAGCCGGAGGAAAAAAGCACGATTCCCGGCACGCGCTGGTACAGCAATCCGCGCAGCAGCGGACTGCGGACCTCCCTGCCGTCCATACGGCGGATCGACAAGTCCGCTTCGCGCGCGCAGATTCTTGCCTGCGCTTCGCCGACGTCGAGATACTCCTCGACCTTGGCCGCCACCAGGCTGCCGTCGATCGGCAGCACGATGCAGGACTGGCCCAACAAAGCGAAAATAGCGGCTGCGGCATAGGGCGAATATTCGGTCTCCAGCGAGACGACGACGCGCTCGATTCCTTCTGCCTGCAGAAGGCTCCTCATCGTCTCGATCTGCCCGATCAGCCAAGCGTAAGAATAAGCCCGGTCCCGCCAGACGATCGCCGACCGCTCGCCGTACCGCTCGAACCGCTCCGTCAACATGCTGTATTCTTGCATCGCGATCCTCCTCAGCCAGCCTCTGGCAGACGTTCGAGCAAATAATCGACCAGCGTGTCGACCGTGCGGTAGGGACTGTCGGGCACGGCTTGCGGCGGCGATGTCCGACAGCGCGACGCCAAGTCCGAGCGCTTCCTCGATACCTTGCTCGACGGAAGCGAGCAGCGAGACGAGTCCGAGCGAGTCGAGATTGCCGTTGCGGCCGTAGAGCGGCGCCGCGGCGCCGAGCTCGACGGGAATCGCGCCGTCATGGAGCCGGTTCAGGTCCTCGCAGCTATCGAGCACGATCCGCAGCAGCGCTTGCCTTACGCCCGCTTCCCCATCCTCCCGACGCGCGCGCTTGTCGAACAGGCCCGCCGCCCGCGAATCCGCCCAGAGCGTCTCGTACAGCCGATGCTCGCGACCGGCCAACGCTTCCAGCGAGGCGCCGAGCTTCGCCAGCCTCTCGGCGGCCGAACGGCCTTGCAATTGCTTGTGCGCCTCCTCCCAATCCGCGATGACCGCCTCGAACGCTTCGGCATGCGCCTTGAACGGCGAGCCGAGCGTCTCCGCCGTCTCCCGCAGCAAGTCGCGGAAAAAGTACCGGCTCCACCGCATGTCGAACAAGTATGCCGACAGCGCGCCAAGTGACGCCGCCCCTTCAGACAGGCTAAGGTGCAGTTGCGCCAGCAGTCTTCTCGTGACCGCGTGGCCGAAATAATACGTTCGTTCTCCTTCCGCGATCTCCCGGGCGGACAAGTATTCGTGCGCATGCGTGGCTACCGCCCGCAGCAGCAGCTCCTCATAGGCAGATGAACGCGCGTCGTCGGACGCGACGATGCCGATCGAGCAGTACGAATGCAGCTCCTCCTTGCGCTTCGCGCCCGCCAGCTCGGGGATTGCCTTGTTGCCCTTCCAGAAATCGCCGAACGCCTGCAGCGACAGCGGGCCGATATAGCGTGCCGGCACCGGGTCGTACACCTGCAGCCGCGTCTCCTCGATGCCGTATACGGCGAGCCAATGATCGACCAGATACTGGCGCGAGGCGGGATCGACGAGCTTCGCGATGTACTTGGGGGACAGATAGTCTTCGCAATACGGCAGGTAATAGCTCGTGCCGGTCGCCAGAAACAGCTCGCCTTCCCCGATCAGACGCCGCCCTTCGCGCAAGCCCGCCTCCAGGCCGTCATACTCCGTCTTGCCCGTCTGGCGCCAGACGGCCTCGGCATAATCCAGCTTGTTGAAGTAGGTTTTTACCAGTCCCGTGTCGGAGCAGGCAGTCACGCCGTACAGACGCGCTGCAGCCAGAAGGCCGAGACCGCTGCGTATGCCTTGCCGTCCGAGCACTTCGCGGATGAGCGGAAGATTGCAGGGATAGTAATAGGGAATGTCCATCAGCGGTTCAAAAGGTCGAATCAACGCGGCCCCTCCCTTCCGACGCCCGGGATCGCGTCTCTTCCCAGCGCGCGACCTCGCAGTGCAGCGACATATCGTCCGACGCCCGGAACGAACGATTCGGCAGGACGCCGCCCGCGGCATCCGTCTCGAACTTGCGGAACCCTTTGGTGAAGCGGAAGCGATAGCCGGCGTCCCTCGGCACCCGGAATCGTCCGGCATACCGGTTGCCGCCGGCATGCACCAGGCGCATGCCCATCGCGCCGTAAATGGCGTCGGGCGGCGTCTCCTCCGGCGGGACGTCTGCGGTCATCTCGACGACGACGCGATCGGACAGCGCCGGCACTACCGTGTAGACGCCGGTCGCCGCAAGCCCGCAGCAAGACAGCGTCAAGGTCGTCGTTCCCGGCCGCCGCGGGAGTAACGTGCCGTCGGGCAGCGCCTCCAGCACGGTCGGGTCCCCGACGCGGTATTCGCCGTTCAGCACGCTGACCGCGAAGCCGCTGTCGTAGCGCAGGATCGCATTGACATGCGTCCGATGACCGCCCGCAAGCCCGATCTCGGTCCGGCCGCGAAGCTCGAGCGACGCCGGACTTCCCGTTCGGCCGAACATGTACAAGAGCGGAAGATGCACCCGATCTCCCCAGTCGGTCTCCTGATGCGCGGCCTCGGGCTGCTCGAGATAAGCCAGATCCTCGCCGTAGCGGAAGCCTTGCCCGATGAGGTCGACGGCGACCTCGCGCACGTGCCTCGGCAGAAAGAGTCCTTCCGCATCCCCGATGTCCATCCATACTTTAACGGGGATGCGGCCCTTGTACGATTCATAAAGTCGTTCTTCCCGCAAGCCGGCGGGCGCCTCGTCGTCCAGCTGCGGCTTGACGAAGTAGGGCGACAGCAGCAGCAGCTTGCCGAATACGTCCGGACGGCGGAATCCCATGTGGTAGGTGCACAAGCCGCCTGCGGAAGACCCGATCAGGCCTGTATTCGCCGGATCCGGCAGCGTGCGGAACCGGGCATCGATGTACGGCTTCACCTCGTTGACGACGAAATCCTCATAGTCGAGTCCCGCGCACCGGATAAAGGGCGCTTCCTCGGCCGGCGCCTTGAAGTGATAATACTCGTTGACTTCGGCTGGCCGGACATGGGCGATCGCCACGATGATGATCCCGTCCATCTGCCCAGATTCGATCAACCGCTCGGCCGCGCGATGGATGCGCCAAGATTCGGTCCCCGGCGCGGCCGGATCGAAGGCGCGCTGTCCCGCATGCATATAGAGCACCGGATAATGCGCGGACGTCTCCCGGCGGTAGCCCGGGGGCAAGTATATGAATAACCTCCTTTCGTTGTCTAATCGGCTGGCTCGAAATCCTTCTACCGTCAGTACAGTTGCTTGAAGCGGCATATCTCTCCCTCCGATCTGCTATCTTTCTAAGCTCCTTTTCTCCTTTTCTCCTCTTCTCCTCCTTCCGCGTCTCCCTGCGCCGAGCTGCGCCAAAAAACCCCGCTCTCCCGAAGCGATGCCGGGAAAACGGGGTTGTTTTTAAAACATGACAACCATGTTTTAAAAATTCATGGCCCTCGGATTGTACGTGACTGACGCACTTCCAACTTAATACAATCTGGATAATTTGTAAATATTTAATTTTTCAATCCTCGTTATCGATAATGGCGAATCGGCTTCAGCAGCGCTGCGGCCACGATACCGAGCGCCAGCAGCAGCGCCCCGAGGACGACGAGCACGCGCCCGGCGCCCCAGCGGTCGGCAAGCATGGAGACGGCCGCCAGCGACAAGGTCGGGGCCACGCTCGTGATCGCGCCGAGGGTCCCGTAGATGCGACCCTGCAGTTCACCGCGAACCTCCGACTTTAAAATGATTTGGATCATCATCGAGCAAAAGGCGAACAGCAAACCGCCGAGAAGGATCAACGGCAACGCCAGCAGCGGCGATGAAATAAAAGAGACGGCGGCGTACAGCGGTCCGAGCGGTATAAGACCGGCGAATACAAGGCGTCCCCGTCTGCCCATCCTTTTGCCCAGGCTCAGGATAATGCCGGCCCCGGCCAGATAGCCGAGCGGAATGCACATCTCCAGCAGGCCGAACTCGACAGGATTGGCCTTCCACTGGCCGATGGCAATGACCTGCACGAGCATGATGGCGCTAAGAAAGAAGGCGGACAGCAGCGGCGCCAAAAACACGATGGATCGAACGAGCGCATCCTGCCGTATATAGTCGATTCCGCCTCGCCAATCTTGCAGAAAGGACGGCCTCGTCTCGGCGGCGGAACGCGCGATCGGCGGAAATCCCCGCGTGAAGAGCGTACAAATGGCGGAAAACAAAAAGGTGGCGGCAGTGGTCAAGATCGCGGTCAGTCCGCCGAAGGAAGAAACGACGACGCCCGCGACGGCCAGTCCCGAGATGCGAGCGGCATTGTCGGCGATATGGATGGCGCTGGCGGCCTGCTGAACGCGCGCCGGACCGACGATCGCCGTCGTCGACGCATGAAAGGCGGGGCTCAGCAGCAGGCTGCAAAACATGGAAAGCGAAGCCAGCACGAGCAGCGTCGGAAACGGCGCGTGGAATACAAACAGCGAGACGGCCAGAATCGCCGCGATCGCGCTGCGCGACAGCTCCGAGAACAGCATCAGCCGGCGGCGGTCGATGCGGTCCGCGATCGTGCCGGCGAACGAGCCGAACAGGAAACCTACGCTCAGGTAGCAGATCTGCACGGCGGCCATTCGCTGCGCGCTTCCGGTCGTCTGCAGCACCCACAGGCTGATGGCGATGCCGTTGAAGCTGTCTCCGAACACGGATGCCGTATAGCCGGTCAACAGCCGCATGAACGAGCGATTGCGCCATATCGGCAACGTCTCCTCGGCGGTCGCCGGCCCTGCCTGCCGGCGGGCGTCCGCAGCTTGAATCGGCGCTTGCATTCGCATTCCCCTTTCCGAAATCCACATAAATAACGGAATAACATGCAACTTAATCGTTTAAGTAACTTTAGTATAAAGAGCCTCCCTAAAAATGTCAATCGAAAATCGAGCATCGTATTTTGCGCGTTTGACAGGCTCTCGGGACGCCCTCTATGATAGATCTATTACGCGAATCGGACCGGAAACGAGGTTATGCCGCCCATGAAAAAACCGACGCTTAAAGACGTCGCCAAGGAAGCCGGCGTCTCCGTCGCGACGGTGAGCTACGTCCTGAACGACGTCGCGCACCAGACGATCCCCGATGAGACCAAGCGTCGCGTCCTCGAGGCGGTCGGCAAGCTGAATTACGTGCAAAATCTCGCCGCCCGCTCGCTGTCCTCCGGCAGGACGCAGCTGCTCGGCGTCCTGCTGGTGGGAAGCGAGCGCGATCTCGTCTCCAAGTACATCAGCTACGGCAAGTTCATCGACGAGCTGGAGCGAATGAGCAAACCGAAGGGCTACCATCTCATGACGTCGCAGATCGACCCGGTAAACCCCAATTTCGCCATCATCGCCGAACGCAAGCTGGACGGCGTCTTCCTGATCGACGCGCGGGAAGGCTCGTTTTATTCGGTCTCCGAGAAGTTTCCCTACGGATCGCCGCTCGTGCTGGTGGACGGCAACATCGATGATCCGCTGTTCCGGAAGCTCATGCCCGATTTTAGCCAGCTGTTCGGACTTGTCCGCGAGACGTTCGCCGGCAATCCCTACGCCGTAATCTGCGAAAACTACCACAACCGGTCTATGATCGAGTCTTTGGCCGCCGCAGCCGATATTCCTCCGGAGCGGATGCTTGCCTTGGACGCCGACGGGGACCTGGCCGACTTTCTGGCGCGCAACCGCGGGCTGCCGCTTGTCGTGTTCAACGAGTTCCTCGCGATGCGGCTGCTCGGCCGCGTCGATCCTTCTGCCATGGTCGTCGTCTGCGCCTCCGAAGCGCCCGATTATCTGCCCGAAGGCATTCGCCTTCTTGTCCTCGAGGATTCCAAGGCATCCGTCGCCTACGCGACCATGGAACAGCTGCTTCACCGGCCTTACGAGCCCGAGGAGCAGATTCGCAAATTCAGCTTTAGAATATTTACGTCATAACGCCGCTATTTTTAGATTGACAAAACGACCAGAATTTTCTTATTATTAGGTCGCTAATCATAATTTGAGGGCACTGCTTTTTTAAACCTGACGGTTTAAAACAACCCCGGTAACTCCCTTCGGAGCTGCCGGGGTTTTTGCCGTTGCACAAAAAAAGGAGGTGGCGCGCACGCATTTCGCGAAGAACGGCGAATCGGAACTCATTTTGTAACCGCTTCAGACATGTCCAGGGCAACCCATTTCAGAAAGGTGGATTTTCTCATGTACAAATGGCTTAAAAAAGGGCTTGACCTCCGCGGCCGTCGTCGCGCTGCTCGTCGCGGGCCTCGCTGCCCCTGGCGTTCCGATCGGCACCGCCTCCGCAGCGGCCGATACCGCCGTCTCCAACAAGCAGAACTTCAGCACGGACGTCATCTATCAGATCTTCACGGACCGATTCTACGACGGCAACGCGTCCAACAACCCTTCGGGCTCGACCTTCAGCTCCGGCTGCACGAACAAGCGCGTATACTGCGGCGGCGACTGGCAGGGCATTACCGACAAGATCAACGCCAACTACTTTTCCGATATGGGCATCACGGCGCTGTGGATCTCCCAGCCGGTCGAAAATATTTATGCCGCGGTTACCTACTCCGGGGTCACCAACGCTTCTTATCACGGCTATTGGGCGCGCGACTTCAAGAAAACCAACCCCTATTACGGCAGCTTCACGGACCTGCAAAATCTGATCGCCGCGGCGCACGCCAAAGGGATCAAGATCGTCATCGACTTCGCGCCGAATCATACGTCTCCGGCGATGGAAACGAATACGAGCTTCGCGGAAAACGGCAAGCTGTACAACAACGGCTCGCTGCTTGGGGGCTACACGAGCGACACGAACGGCTACTTCCACCACAACGGGGGCTCCGACTTCTCCAGCCTCGAGAACGGCATCTACAAAAACCTGTACGATCTGGCCGACATCGAACAGCAGAACAGCACGCTCGATACGTACTTTAAGGACGCCATCAAAGTATGGCTCGACCTCGGCGTGGACGGCATTCGCGTCGACGCGGTCAAGCATATGTCCATGGGCTGGCAGAAAAATTGGCTCGCCTCCATCTACGGCTATCAGCCCGTCTTCGTCTTCGGCGAGTGGTTCCTCGGTTCGGCCGCCGCGGACGCGGACAACACCAAATTCGCGAACGAATCCGGCATGAGCCTGCTCGATTTTCGATTCAACGCCAAGGTTCGCAACGTGTTCCGCGACAACTCGGATACGATGTACGGCCTGGATTCCATGATCTCGGCGACCGGCACCGATTACGCGCAAGTGGCCGATCAGGTTACCTTCATCGACAATCACGACATGGAGCGCTTCAAGAGCAGCGCCGTCAGCGACCGCCGGCTTGAGCAGGCGCTCGCCTTCACGCTCACGTCCCGCGGCGTACCCGCCATCTATTACGGTACGGAGCAATACATGACGGGCGGCACCGATCCGGACAATCGCGGCATGATGAGCTCGTTCTCGACGACGACGACCGCGTTCAAAGTCATCAAGGCGCTCGCGCCGCTTCGCAAGTCCAACCCTGCGATCGCCTACGGCACGACCCAGCAGCGCTGGATCAACAACGACGTCTACGTCTATGAGCGCAAGTTCGGCAACAGCGTGGCGGTCGTCGCCATCAACCGCAGCGCTAGCGCTTCCGCCTCGATCTCCGGGTTGATTACCTCCCTGCCCGCGGGCACTTACAGCGACGCGCTCGGCGGTCTGCTCGGCGGAGGCAGCATTACGGCCGGCAGCGGCGGCGCCGTGAGCACCTTCACCCTCGCGGCAGGCGGCGCAGCCGTCTGGCAGTCGACGCCTGCAGCCGCGACGCCGACGATCGGCCATGTCGGACCTGTCATGGGCAAAGCGGGCAACACGGTGACGATCGACGGCCGCGGCTTCGGCGCGACCAAGGGCACCGTCTACTTCGGCACGAACGCAGTGACGGGCTCGAGCATCGTCTCCTGGGAGGACACCCAGATCAAAGCCATCGTCCCGTCGGTGACTTCCGGCAAGTACGACGTCAAGGTCCGCACCTCCGGCGCCGTCGACAGCAACGCTTACAACGGCTTCAACATTTTAAGCGGCGACCAGGTCTCGATCCGCTTCATCGTGCAGAACGCCACGACCTCGCTCGGCGAGAACGTCTACCTGACCGGCAGCGTATCCGAGCTCGGCAACTGGACCCCCCGCTTCGGCGATCGGCCCGATCTTCAACCAGATCATCGCCGCTTATCCGAACTGGTACTACGATGTCAGCGTGCCTGCGAACACGGCGCTGCAGTTCAAGTTCCTCAAGAAAAACGGCTCTGTCGTCACCTGGGAGGGCGGCTCGAACCATACGTTCACGACGCCGGCCAGCGGCACGGCGACCGTGACGGTGAACTGGCAGTAACGAGTAGCGGTTTCGAACGCGCAAAGCGGAACAAGAATAGGAGAAGCGGAATCATCCGCTTCTCCTATTCTATTTGCTGCCTTATCTTTGACTGGAAGGCTCAAGCGGTCTCGGATCGTTCGTTTTCGCGTACCATTTCGCTTGCGTCGCGTACATCCGCGCGTACTCGCCGCCGTCGCTCATCAATTCGTCATGCGTCCCCTGCTCGACGAGCCGGCCGTCGCGGAGCACAAGTATCAGATCGGCGAAACGACAGCTCCCCAGCCGGTGAGACACCATCAGCGTGGTCTTGCCGGCCGCCAGACGGGCGAACCGCTCGAACAGCTGCGCCTCGGCGATCGGGTCCATCGCGGAAGTCGGCTCGTCCAGCACGATGTATGGCGCATCCTTAAAGAATGCCCGGCTCAAAGCGATTTTCTGCCATTGGCCGTAAGACAGCTCGCGGCCGTCCTCAAACATCGCTCCGAGCGGCGTCGCGAAGCCCTGCGGCAAGCCGTGCGATGAACTCGCTGGCCCCCGCCCGGGCCGCGGCGGTCTCCACCCGCGCCTGGTCTTCAAGCCGCTCGGGATTGCCGAGCCCGATGCTCTGCCGGACAGGGAACTGAAAGCGAACGAAATCCTGAAATACCGCGCCGAACTTGCCATACCGCCCTCGTCCTGCAACGAGCCGTTCTCCGCCGACCGAGACGGCTCCTTCCTGCGGCTCGTACAAGCCCATAATGCACTTGACCAGCGTGCTCTTGCCGGCGCCATTGCCCCCGACGATCGCGATCGTCCGGCCGGCCGGCGCGTCGAAGCTGATATCGCGGAGCGTCGGCTCGGACTGTCCCGGATAGGCAAAGGTCAAGCCGCGCACGGATATGCCTGCCGGGGCTCGCCCGCTGCGGGAAGCGCCGCGAAGCCGGCTGCTCGCTAGCTCGCTCTCATCCGCCTCGCCTTTCCCCGCTTTGCTTCGCTCCGCCTCCAGCCGCGCCGCGCCGCTCTCCTCCGGCAGCGCCAGGAAAGCCAGCCATTCATTCATGAACAGCATCTCCTCATGGATGCGCGACAGGTTGACGACGGCGATGATGAGCTGGTGCCTCGTCGTGGCGAGCGCCTGGGTCAGCGCCGCGAAGTGCCCCAGCGTCAGGGAGCCGCGCACGGTCAGAAACAGCAAATAGAACGCGGTTCCCGTCGTTACGGCCATCGAGAACGTTTCGGTCCAAAACTGCTTGAGCAGCGATCTTTTTTCCAGCGCGATCTGTTCTCCCGCGTTGACCCAGTATAGCGTCCGCCACTGCGCTTTCATGTAATCGAACAGGCCGAACACCCGCATTTCCTTGGCCGCGTCGCGGCCTTTGAGCAGCTCGGCGAAATATTCGGCTCTGCGGCTCGCCGGAGTCTGATGCACGATCTGGCGGTACTTCTGCTGTCCGATTCGAATGTTCACCACAAAGATCGGGATCACGAGCAGCAGCATGCCGAGCGCCAGCGAATAATGCAAGCTCGCCAGTACGACCAGAAAGCCGGCGATCGTAAACACGCTTTGCAGCAGCTGGAAGCCGTGCTCCAAAATCGAGACGCCGCGATATTCCACCCCCTTGGATACCCGCTGAAGCTTGTCGTAATAGTCGGGCTGGTCAAAGTAAACGAGCGGCAGCCGCGCGCATTTGTCGATAACGGACCGATTCAGCTCGAAGTTCGCCTTTTGCTTGGTCGCTGCGAGAACATAGGCGCCGCCGAAGCGGATCGCGTGCTCCAGCGCGTAGGTCGCTCCCTGCAAACCCAGCAGCAGGCCTGCCCGGCTCCAGGCGCCCGGTTCCTGCCTGGCTGCGGCGGCGACCGCATCGATAAGCGCCTGCGTCCAGTACAATTGGAGCGTAGGGATGGCGGCCTGCAGCAAGTGCACGGCAACGGACGCCGCGAACAGGCGCGGAGACAGACGCCAGAGGAGCGGCAGCACGCGCGTTAAAAAGTTTTTGAGCATCGGCGCAGCGGGAGACGTCGCTGTGATCATCGTCGTCTGCACCCTGTCATGCCGGTCTGCGCTTCGCTTTTTTGCCGGTCGCGATCAGATGCTCCAGGTGAGCGGATTCATGAAAAACGCCTTTGGACAGCACTGTGCCGTCCGATGCCAAATAATAAGCGAACGGCACGCCGGGAATCTCGTACGATCCAAAGTCGTCCACGAACGTCGCCGTCAGCGCGCGCGCATGCGCCGCTACGATCGGCGCCCCTTCCTCTTCCGTGGCCAGCATATACAACTCGAAACGATGCTTCGGATAACGCTTGCCGAACTGCTCGACGACCGGGTATACCTGCTTGCAGGCATGGCAATCGGCAGCCGTAAAGATCGCGAAGATCCCCGCAGGCGGCTGCTCCTCCTCAGTGGCGCGCGCTTCGCGGGAAGAGAGCGGGAAAGGAGCGCCGACCGGCAGTCCGCGATCGGATGCGGGCAGCGCGATCCGGTACAATCGATTCATCATGGCAAGAACGGCATAGGCCAGCAGCGCGACCACGCCCCAGAGCACTCCATAAGAAATGAAGAAAAAAACCGACAAGACCGTCCCTCCCCCGGCTACAAAGTCAAGCCTGACTTGCGGTGTCTTGCGATTGACGAGATAAGCACGTACGCCGCCATCAGGCCAGCCGATATGAGCGCCATGCATGCCAGATCCGGCGTCCCGACGGCAAGAAGGCTCCGGCCGTCCGCTTCCAGCAGCGTGTAGACGGCGAGCGAGGCGCATATCGCGATACGACCGTACGTCCCGGCTCCGAGCTCCTCCTGCAGCGCGCTGCCGAAGCAGCCGCAGTCGATATGCCGGCCTCTGGCCCGCCAGACTGCGCCGCCGAACGCGACGAGCAGCGTTAGCACCAAGATCGCGCCGTAAGGTCGCGTGTAAGCCGGCAGCAGCAGCGCCGCTCCTGCGGCCTCCGCCGCTGGCACCGCAACGGCCGCGGCGGCAGCGGTCGCTCCGGAGAGGCCCAGCTCCCCCGAGCGTCGCCCGGAAAGCCCGCCGGTCCGCAGCCTTTGCCGCCGCCGAAAATCCGAATATGCAGCAAAGCATTACGATGGCGAATTCGGGCACAGCAAGATTCCCCCTTTCTTCTAGTCAATCCTGCCCCTGCCTATCCGAGCGCTTAGGAACGACAAAGGGATAGGGTCTCCCCTATCCCTTCGCGCCGTTAGGACGAGCAGCAGCCGGCGTACACGTCGCTTCCGTCGGAATAATGATACCAGAGCACCTTGGTTCCGTTGCTGCACTTCTTCGTGTAATCGCACCAACTGTACAAATAAGACATTACGTTTCCTCCTCCCGGAATATGGCGGACCGCAGTTCCAAGCTGCCTTAAGCGTCTTTGGTAGCGGTCTCATTTATAAATTACCATATAAGTATTATAATGTAAACAAAAATGCTTAATCGATTAAGTCTTTTTTTTTGGCCGAACACGTCCAGCTGCGCAATAAGCTGTTCGGACAGCGACTCGAGCTCATCCGAGAGCGATACGAGGCTGGCGCTGACGCCTAGCTGGCCGGAGGTCATTTTCGCTACCGCCTCGGACGAGGCGGCAGATTGCTCCGAGACGGCGCTGACCGTGCCGATCGCCTCCACGAGCGCTCGCTGCGAGCCGTCAAGCTCGACGATAGACGCCGACGATCGGGTCAGCTCCTCCGCAAATTCGCTCATCTCGCGTTTGACGCCGCCGAAGATATCCGCCGCTTCCTTGACGGCCGTGCCCTGCTCCTGCAGTACCGGGGACACCGCGCCCAGCTCGGCGACCGTCGCGTCGATCTCCTGCCGGATATCGCCGATAATGCGGGAGACGACAGCGATCGAATCCTTGGATTCGGCCGCCAAGCGGCGGATCTCGTCCGCCACGACGGCGAAGCTCTTGCCGTAGGCGCCTGCGCGCGAAGCTTCGATCGAAGCGTTAAGCGACAGAATGTTCGTCTGCTTCGACATCTCGTTAATGACGTTAAGCACGGTATGAATCGAACCCGCCCGCTCCTTGAGTTTGCCGACGCGCGCCGCCAGCGAGCCGGACAGCCGCTCCGTCTCCTCGGTCTTGCCGATGAGCTCCGCCATATAGGCGGTACCGCGTCCGCTAATCTGCTGTACGCGCCCTGCCGACGACTCCAGTCGCGTGTTGGTATCGATCGCGATCCGAAGCTTGGCGCCGATCGTCTCGGTCTGCCGGATGCCGCGCTCGGCCTCCGTCGCCAAACTCGACGCGCCTAGCGCGATCTGTTCGGTCACCGAAGCGATATCCCCCGCCGTGGCGGCCGTCTCCTGCGAGACTGCCTTCAATTCCCTGGCGGAACTGACGAGACGCCGCGCCGACTCGTTCGTACGGCCGACGAGCGCGCCGATCTGTTCCATCATCCGGTTGAAGTTGCCGGACAGCCGTCCGATTTCATTGCCGCGCCTGTAGTCCATGCGCACCGACAAATCGCCTTTCTCCCCGCGCTCCATCAGCGTGCACAGCCGCTCCAGCGGATTGCCTACCAGGCGTATCAGGAGGTAGCCGATGGCAAACGCCGCGACGACGGCGGCGGCGATCATCCATACGGTCAGTCTGAGGATCGCCTTGGAATCGCGTTCCAGTTCGCCAAGCGGTACCGAACCTACCAGCTCCCAGGATGCTAACCTGGACGGCTCGCGCAGTACCAGACGGTCGCCGTCCCATGCCGGAGGCGTCTGCTCGATCAGCGAGGCGTCCGCAGCATAGACGACCTTGCCGTCGTCCGCCATGACCCGCATCTCGCCTGTTTCGCCAATCTTGAAATGGGCGAAGGCATCGCCCAGCAGTTTGCTTTTCAGCTCGATCAGCAGGATAAATTCGGCGTCCGGATGCTGCAGGTTTTTCATCAGACGACCGACGGTCACCGACGGTTCGGGAGAGTAGTCGAACAGGCCTTTGTTCCTCGCCGGTACGTACACGATCTCTCCCTTGGCTTCCGCCATTTTCTGAAGCCATGCCTTGCTGCCGTCGGAGATCTGGAGCGCGCTCGCGCCCGTCGAAGACAACGCCCCCCGCATTGTCCAACGTTTTCGGCACGATGCGTATCGACATCATGTTGGGCTCGGCGGACAGCATACTGTTGAATCGGTCGACGATGCGGTCCTGTGCCGCCTGCTTCTCCCCCAGGGGCACATCCGTCCTTGAAAAGACGACGAGATCCTGACGCAGCGAAGTATCGACCATGAACTGCCGGCTGAGTCCCCCCGTACATCGACAGCAGAAAGTCCAGCTTGTCTCTCGCCTGCTCCAGCGTCTGCTGGGACGACAGCGACATCTTGTCGCGGATGATGCTTTTGGCCAGCTGATAGGAGCTGAGACCGAGCGCCGTCACGATGACGACGATGCTGGCGAACACGATGCCCAGCATCTGGACCCCCCAGCGACTTGCGCTTCTCTCTCCATGCTTGTCCGAGCGAACGAGTGGCGGCAGACATGCCCAAGTCTCCTTTATGGATGGAATAAGGTAAAAAAAAGAGCCGCTTCCTTGCGGAATGCGGCCTTCGGCTTTCATTGCAGAATCGCGGTGCCGTAGGGCGGCAAGCCGCAGTTTGCCGCTTGCGAACGAGGTCGACGCGCCGTCCGTTGCAAATCGGATGCCGCCGACAGCGGTCGCGCCGCCGCCGCTCAGATCGACGGTCCGCGCTTCGCCCGTCAGATTATGCACGACGAGCAGCGCCGATGACGCACTCACCCGTGCGAAGGCGAGTATCCCGTCCTGCTCCACCTCGAACGGCGCGAAGCCGCCGTCTCCGAGCGCGGGCTCGTCGTTGCGCCAGCCGATCAGCAGCTTGTAGCGGCTTAGCAGCGAATCCGGATCGGCGAGCTGCTGCTCCGCGGAGGGCGTACCGTCATTTTCGGTCGCGGGCTCCCACGACGTCTGGCCGCCCGAGCTGCGGTCTTTCGCCCAGATCATCGGCTCGCGGATGCGTTCGTCGGGTTTGGCGCCCTTCATACCGATCTCTTCTCCGTAATACAGAAACGGATTGCCCGGCAGCGTCAGCAATAGGGCCGCTGCCAGCTTGGCCCGCTCGACGTCCCCGCCCAGCTCGCTCATGACGCGGTTCTGGTCGTGATTGCCAAGAAAAGGCGCGTCCACGAACCGGCCGCCGGATACTTTGCTATAGTAGGCGAGCTGTCGCGCCAGCACGGAGGCCAGCGAAGAGGCGTCGCCCGTCTTGACCGCGTCCAGTACAAGCTTCGCCGCCTCGAAGTTCAGCGCCGAATCCAGCGCCTTGTCGAGGAAGGGGCCGACGACCGCGGTCGTGTCCCATACCTCGCCGACGAGATACGGCTCTCGCCCGTTCTCCGAGACGCCTTGGCGGAATTGCTTCCACCAGGCGACGTTTTTCCGCGAGGTCGCGGGATCGGCGGACGACGATTGGAAGTCTTCGTAAACATGCTTGGCGGCATCCAAACGGTAGCCGTCCAGTCCCAGCCCGAGCCAGTACTGTCCGATGCGGATCAGTTCCGCGCGCACGTCCGGGCTGTCCAGGTTCAAATCCGGCATCCCGTCCGAGAATACGCCGAGATAAGAACCGCCCGATGGCCCACGGTGCCACACGGCCTGTCCCCACGGACCGAGCGCGGATACGTCCGTTCCATCTGCACCCCAATCGTACCAACTCCGCTTGGCGCTTTCTTCCCCCCCCGACGGATTCGATAAACCAGGGATGCTTGCTGCTCGTATGGTTCAAAACCAGGTCCATGATGACCCGGATGCCTCGATCGTGCGCCTCCGCGAGCAGCGTCTTCAAGTCGTCGACCGTCCCATAGTCGGGGTTGACGGCGTAATAATCGGTTACGTCATAACCGTGGTAAGAAGGGGACGGATTGATCGGCATGAGCCAGATCCCCTTGATTCCGAGCTGCTGCAAATAATCCAGCTTGTCCGTCACGCCTTGCAGGTCGCCGATCCCATCCCCGTCGGAATCGCTGAAGGCTCGCACGAATATCTCGTAGAATACGCCGCTGCTCCGGCCCATCGCCGGCATGTTCGCTTCGCCGAGCCGGGCTGCGCCTGCGTCCGGGGTTGCCGCGGCACGCGAAGACGGCACTGCGGCGGAAGCAGGCGCGGACGCGAAAGCGGACGATAAACCCGCAGACGCGGCACCGCTTGCCGTGCCGTCCGGCCCACCCGCTCCGTCGCAGCCAGCGAGCCAGAACGCCGATGCCATGCAGAGCGGCATGGACAGCGCCCGGGACAGACGTCTTCCGCTCCGCCTGCGCCTCATCCTTTGTCCGCGCCTGCGGTCAAGCCTTCGACCAGCAGCCGCTGGAAGATGATAAAGATGACCACGACCGGAATCGAGACGAGCACGGAGCCTGCCGCAAATACGGTGAATTCCGTCGATGTCTGCGTGTTGACCATGTTGAACAAGCCGACCGCCAGCGTCTGCTTGGCCTCGGTCCGAAGCACCGTCTGCGCGAAGATGAACTCGCTGAACGTGCCCGCGAACGAAGTGACCGCCATGTAAACGACCAGCGGACGGGACAGCGGCAGCAGAATCCGGACGAATACGCCCCAGTTGCTCGCACCGTCGATGATAGCGGCCTCCTCGAGGCTTTTCGGAATCGTGTCGAAGTACCCTTTCACGAGCAGGTAGCCGACGGCGGCGCCGGCCGAAGACACCATAATAAGCGCCGTGTGCGTATTGAGCAGCTTCATGTTCAACAGCAGCACGTATACCGCCGTCAAACTAAGAAACGACGGAAACAGGCCGATGATGAACAGGCCGCTCATAATCGATTTGCGCGACTTGAACCGGAACCGGGAAAAGGCGTAGCCGGTCAGCAGCTGGAAGAATACGCTGAGCACCATCGTCGTAAGCGAGATTTTGAGCGAGTTCATGTACCAGCGTCCGAACTGGAACTTCTCGAACAGCTCCTTGTAATGAATGACCGTCCACTTCTCGGGGATCAGCGTCTCGCTGAACAGCGAGGTGCCCGCGCGAAACGAGGACAGGACGATCCATAGCGCCGGGTAGATCGTAAAGACGGCGATCAGGATCAACAGCACGTAGCTGACCGTCAGCCAAGCGTTTTTTCTGAAACGATATCCGCTCATCGCAACAAATCATCCTCTCTGAACGAGCGTGTGCGCCTGAAGCTGAAAAGCGCGAATATCGCGATGATGATAAACAAGAAGATGCTGATAACCGCCGCGAAGTTGTACCTGCCGTTCGTAATCGAGAGACTGTACAGCCACGTGATCAATATATCGGTATGTCCCGCGAACTGGTACTCGCTGTTCGTCGGACCGCCTCCGGACAAGAGGAAGATGACATTGAAATTGTTGATATTGCCCGCGAATTGTCCGATAAGGATCGGCGACAGGGAGAACATGACGCTCGGGAACGTAATTTTCCGAAATTTATAAAGCGCGGAAGCTCCGTCGACTTCGGAGGCTTCGTACAGATCGCGGGGAATCGTCGTCAGGATGCCGATGATAAGAAGCATCGAGAGCGGAAAACCCAGCCACAGGTTGACGATAACGATGGTTGCCTTGGCCCAGAACGGATCGGACAGCCACTCCGGTCCGACGATTCCGAACTTGAGCAGCGTCGAGTTGATCGGCCCGAATTGGGCGTTGAACAGATTGCGCATAATCAGCAGCGACAGAAAAGCGGGAATCGCGAACGGAACCATGTAAATGGCGCGGAACAGCGATTTGAAGCGGATGCCCTTCTGCTGCACGAGCAGCGCGACGGCGAACCCGCCGAAAAAGGTAGTGAACGTGGAAAGCACCGCCCAGGTCATCGTCCAGGTGAATACGCCGAAAAACGTATGCGCCCACTGGCTCAGGCTGAACAGTTCCTTGAATGCGCGAAAGCCTTGCCAATCGACCAGCTTGCCCGGCGGCTCGTGCGTATTGTTATAGTTCGTGAACGCGATCATGACGGAGAAAATGATCGGCAGCACGCTGAAAAAGAACACGAAGACCAGCGGAATCGTAATAATTAAGTGCGCGAACTTTTTTGTCCGGAATAAAGCGAAGCGTCTGCTTGATGTCGTTAAGCGTCTTCCCTTCTTCGCGCAGCTTGCCTCCGCGATAGGCATCGATCGCGTTCATGACGAGCAAATACGCAAAGAGCGCGAAAATAAAGATCATAATCAGCCCTTCAATCATCAAAAAAGATCGAATGGTCGCCTTTGACCGGCTTGTAGATTTTGCCGACCAGCACAAGCTTCTGCTGCGTCTCTCCGAGCGTGGTGATTCCCCAGATCGCATGATGCCAATTGGTGACCGTAAAGTAGACCGCGAACGCGTAGAAAGCGGCGAAAGCCGATCCCTTTACGAATTGTCGGTTGTAAATTTGGCCCAAGCCCATGAAAACAGCCGAGAGCGCTGCTGCCGTAATCCGATGCTGGCGCAATGTCGGACTCTCCTCTCATTGGACAATCACCCGCAGAAGTTTACGGGTGATTGTCGGTTAATCGAAATTCTTGCCTGCCGTAAAACTAATTACTTCGATTGCTGAATCAGCGTCTTCATGTCGGAGACTGCTTTGTCCAGCGTCGCCTTCACGTCCGCGTTGTTATCCCAGATTTGCGGATAGACGGCGCCCATCGCGGTCCAGAACGAAGCGGTCTCCGCGATCGAAGGCATCGCCTCCACGTTCTTGAACTGCTCGACGAACGCGGCGACCAGCTCGTTGCCCGCCAGCGCCGGGTCTTGATCCAGCCCGTTGCGTGCGGAGACGACGCCGGACATCTGGTACATCTTGATCGCGGCGTCCTGCGAGGAGACGAAGTGCGCGAACAGCTTGGCCGCGTTCGGATATTGCGAGAATTGGCTGACGAAATACGCCTGCACGCCGGCGAACGGCTTGGGAGATTTGCCGTTCGGCATCGGAGGCAGCGGCACGGCGCCGACGTCGAAGCCCAGCTTCTCCTTCGTGAACGAGCCGAGCTGCCAGATGCCGTCCATATCGATGGCGAGCTTGCCCTTTTGGAACAGGTCCGTCTTCACGTCCGGTGTCGCGTCGGCCACCTTGAACGGCATGACTTCCTTCATGCTCTGCATGAACTTGAGGCCTTCGACCGATCCTTCGTTGTTAAGGCCGATGTCTCCCGGGTCGGTGTTGTTGTTGCCGAATACGTAGCCGCCGTTGCCGCCCATGAATGCGTAGTTGAAGTAGGAATCGTCCAGCTTCCACATGATGCCGAATTTTTTCTCTGCCGGTACGTTGTACGCTTTCGAAAATGCCTTGATCGCGTCCCAGGACGCCAGATCTTCGGGCTTGGCGAGATTTTTGTTATAGAAAAGCAGATACGTTTCGATATTGCGAGGGTAGCCGTACAGGATGCCGTCGGTCGCCGTCACCGCATCGACGGCGGTCTTGGCGAAGTTGGCCTGGGTATCTTCGGCGTAGAAGTCGTTAGGAAGAATGACGCCCGCTTGAACCGCGCGGTTCAATTGATCGTGCGCGAGCATGAACACGTCCGCGCCGACGCCGGCAGGACCGTCCTTTACGATCTTGTTGAGCGCGTCGGCCGAACCCACTTTTTGAAATTCGACCTTGATGCCGTATTTCGCTTCGAATTCTTTGCCCATCGTTTCCAGGAAATCCTTCTGTTCCTGGGCAGCCCACACGACAAGCTTGGCGCCCGCTTCAGGCTCGATGTCCGTCGCTTCCGGCGATGCGGATTCGGACGGCGCCGAAGAAGTTGCGGAAGCGGAAGGCGAAGCGGCGGATGCCGACGGCGATGCGTTGTTGCCTCCTCCGTTGTTGCCGCTGCAAGCGGCGAGCGATACGGCCATCAGGGACAGGGCGGAGATCATCGTCAAAGATTTGTTTAATTTCACTGCTTTTTCCCCTCTCTTCAGATCGAGTGCGAGCTCGGACACCTTGCGCAAACGTTTGTACGAATGGGCAAAAAAAAGGACGGAACATCTCCTTTTAACGATTCGATAATCGTTTAAGTTGTCCCGTATTCCCCTGTCTTCCGTCATGGAAGCGCTTTAGGCGCCGCACCAATAATATACAACATTTTCCCTGTATGTAAAAACGATCGCGGATGCCAAAAACAGATTGGATTTCCTTCAAAACTTCTAATTTCTCATGAATTCTCTTTATTTCTCACTAATTCTAAAATCTCATTTCTTTTTTATTACATTTATAAAAGCAGGTACACAGAAATAGTACCGGTTTCCCTTTCTGATTATTTTCCAGTCTAAGGTACCGTTTACAATAACGGAGCGTTCATGTAACATAGAATTATTAAAGAAGTTCAAACGCTTGCACAAGTGGAGGTCGCCATGACAGTCACGATTAAGGACGTCGCCAAGAAGGCGGGCGTATCCCCGTCCACCGTCTCCCGCGTGCTCTCCAACCACCCGCGCATCAGCAAGGAAACGTCGCAGAAGGTGAAAGAGATCGTCGAGGAGCTTGGCTATCATTCGAATATTATGGCCCGCGGGCTCATCAGCAACAAGACGTACACGCTTGGCATGGTGCTGCCGCGTCCGGCGGAGGAGCTTTTTCAGAATCACTTTTTCTCGGAGAGCATTCGGGGCATCACCACCCAGGCTTCCCGCCAGGGCTACGATGTGCTGATGACCGCCGGCAGCTCGGAGCAGGACGAAGTGGAGGCGGTCACGCGCCTGGTCAAGGGAAGACGCGTCGACGGCATCATTTTGCTGCAGTCCCGGAAGAACGATCCTATCATTTCGTTTTTGCAAAAAGAAGCGTTCCCCTTCATTCTGATCGGTCACTACGGCAGCGAGAATATCCTGTGCGTGGACAACGACAACGTGCAGGCCTCCTACGACGCCACCGTCCATCTGATCTCCCAGGGACACGAGCGGATCGGCTTCGTCAGCGGACCGACCAATCTCACCGTGTCAGACGACCGTCTGAAGGGCTACAAGAAGGCGCTGTCCGAACACGCGCTCCGGATGGAGCCGGACTGGATCGTCGAGGGAGAGTTCCTTCAGGAGAGCGGCTATCGGGCGATGGCCTTCTTCATGAATCTTCCGGAGCGGCCTACCGCGCTGGTCGTCATCGACGACATCGTCACCTTCGGCATCCTGCGGGGATTGACGGAGCTCGGCTACAAGGTCCCCGACGACCTGAGTCTGGTCAGCTTCAACAATATCGCGCTTTCCGAGCTGTCTTCGCCTCCGCTCTCGAGCGTGGACATCGGCATTTACCAGCTCGGCTACATGGCCTCGCAGCTGCTTATTCGGCATATCGACGAAGACAAGACCCAGCAGTTGCGCACGATCGTGCCGCACAAGCTGATCGTCCGCGAATCTTCCGTTAATCTCAAACGCAATTGGAGCTGAACCTCATTGAACGACTTTACGCTTAACAAACCGCATTTGATCGACGCCGTCGCGGGCAACGGCCGCATGCTTGCCTCGCTGGGACGGACAGGACGGCTGTACCGGCTTTGGTGGCCGCATGTGGATTTCCCGCAGCACGTCGACGAGATTCGTACCGGACTCAAGCTCGACCATTCGACTTCGGGCACGGTCTGGTTCGACGACGGCGACGACGGCTGGCAGCACCGCATCGCATACGTGCCGCACACCAATATCGTCCAGGTGCGCGCCGAACATCCGAGCTTTCCGCTCGCGGTCGAACAGACCGACTATGCGGTGCCCGGTCAGGATTTTCTGGTGCGGGCGTACAAGATCGACAACCGTTCCGCAGAGCCGCTCTCTTTCACTTTCGTCTGGTACGCTTCCTTTCGCATCGAAGAGAGCGCGCTGTACAATACGACCCTGTTCGACGAGACGAACGATGCGATGGTCCATTACCGTCACCGCTACTTTTTCGCCGTCGGCAGCGATCGCGAATGCGTCGGCTTCCAGTGCGGATCGTCCCGAGAGCAGGCGGAGCATGCCTGGCTGAACGGCAACGATATCGACATGCAGCCGGACGGCGCGCTCGTCTGGCGCATCGAGGAGCTTCAGCCCGGCGAATCGTTCGTCCTCCCCGTCTACATCGCAGCAGGCCACAACCGGCAGGAAGCGCTCGACGCGCTGGCGCACGCCAAGAGCCGCTCCGTCTCCGAATGGCGCGAACGGACGACAGACGATTGGCATCAGTACCTTCGCGATGCCAATCGCGCGCCGGCCGGCGTCGATCCGGCGATCGCCGAGGCATACGAACGCTCGCTCCTGACCTTTAGGCTGATGGCGGACGAGCGAACCGGCAGCCTGCTCGCGGCGCCCGAGCCGGACGAGCAATTTTCCCGCTGCGGCGGTTACGCCTATTGCTGGGGCCGCGACGCGGCGTTTATTACGACCGCGCTTAACAAGTCCGGATTAACGAGCGTCTCCGAAAAGTTTTACGAATGGGCATTAAGCGCCCAAGAGCCGGACGGCTCCTGGCAGCAGCGGCATTACCACGACGGCAGCCTCGCGCCTTCCTGGGGGCTGCAGATCGACGAAGGCGCCTCAGTCATCTGGGGCATGTGGCAGCTGTACGAGCACAACCGCGACGCGGCGTTCGCGGAGCGGATGTGGCCGGCCGTCGCCAAGGGCGCGGCGTTCCTCGCGGGCTACATCGACGAGGAGACGGGGCTGCCGCTTCCCAGCATGGACCTGTGGGAGGAGCGCAAAGCCGAGCATACTTACTCCGCCGCAGCCGTTTGCGGCGGACTGCGCGCCGCCGCTTCGTTCGCGGAGCTGAAGCACGAGACCGGGCTGGCCGGCCGCTGGCGGGACGTCGCGGACCGGATCGCCGCTTCGATCGAGTCGCTCTGCTGGAACGAAGACGCCGGCAGCTTCTACCGCGGGCTTAAGCTCAAGGTAGATGGCGGCGTGTACGCGCATGCCGCCGCTCAAGGTTTGGAAGGCAAGGCCGGCCGGACTGCCAAGGGCTACGAACATTACGAGCTGCGGCACGATCCGATCGTCGATATCAGTCTGCTCGGCGTATCCATCCCGTTTAACGTGCTGCCGGCAGAGCATCCGTATATGCAGCGGACGGCGGATACGATCGCCGGCTTGCTGCATGTCGAGGGCGTGGGCGGCATCAAGCGCTACGAGAACGACGGCTACATCGGCGGCAATCCGTGGATTCTGACGACGCTGTGGCTCGCGCAGTATCGCGTGCGCAACGGTCAGTTGGCAGAGGCGTACGCGCTGCTGCAGTGGGCGGCCGCACACCGCACGGAGACCGGCCTGCTGCCCGAGCAGATCGACCGCGTCACCGGCGAGCCGGCCTGGATCGTGCCGCTCACCTGGTCGCATGCGATGTTCGTGCTGACGGTGTCGATGCTGGAAGAGGCAGGTTATTGGGCGAAATAAATGAAGAAGAACCGCTGCGATGCGGTTCTTTTTTCACTACCATCCACAAGGTCGAAATGTCTGCACCAGCGTCCCCCGCCCCCGCTTCGACGGCAACCTCGGCATACGCCCCGTTGATAAGCGTCAGCTGCGGCGGCTTGTGTCCGCAATCGATATCATACGCGACCGGCACGCCGATCTCTTCTGCGATCTCTTCGAACAGGTCGAGCTCGGTATAGCCTTCTCTCGGAATATGCACGCCGCTGCGTCCGAACAGAATGCCCGAGCAATTTTCAAACCAGCTGAGCGACCGCATGACGCACGAACCAATGCCGTTCCTCGGAAACGCCCGATGACGGCGCCATGACCCCGATCGCAGCCTGCTGCGGCAATTTCGGATAAAAGATCATCGCATTAGCCTCCCGGCGGCTTCGCCAATCGCCCTTGCCGATCATCTGCGCAAAAAAGCAGCGGCCTCGGCCGCTGCTTCGCCATCTTAAGCATCAAATGCTCCAATGCTGCCAATCCCGCTGCCGCTGCTCGTACCCGCCGAGCCAGTCGCCCGTCGCCTTAAAGAGCTGTTCCTTGTGCTCGCCCTTCGAATACGTATGATCAGCCTGGAAAATAATCGACTTCTCGCAGCGCCCTTCGCCGCGAAGCCAAAACGTCTTCTCCAGCAGAAACGTATAGTCGACTGGAATCGTCTCGTCCCCCCGTGCCGTGCACGAGGAACACGTCGCCCGGGAACTTCTGCGTCTCCTGAAACGGCTGATGCTTCATCAGCGCATCGAAAAACGCGGGCTTGATCTCGTAGCCGAGGTAGTCCGCTCGACCTTTGGTGACGGCTTCGTCGTACGCCTTGCGTCCGACGATCCGGAGAATGTCGTTAAACGGGTAGGCAACCGGCGACCAGAGCGCCAGCGACTTGACGCGCCGGTCGCGCACGCCCGTCAGCAAGGCGACTGCGCCGCCCAGGCTGTGACCCAGCAGCGTGACCCGCGTCGGATCGACGATATCGAGGCCGAGCGCATAATCGAGCACCGCCCGCGTCTGCTCGATCATCGAATCGAGCCCGTGGTCGCCGTAAGCGCCCTCGCTCTCCCCGCATCCCGCGAAGTCGAAGCGGATCACCAGATTGCCCCGTCCGGCGAATTCCCGCGCAGCCAGTAAGAACAGCCGGTCCACGCCGATACGATTGCCTACGAAGCCGTGATTGATGATGACGAGCGGCAGCTTATTGCATTCTGTCTTCCCTTCCTGAGAAGGATAATGAATCGTAGCCGCCAGCGACAAATCGCCGTATCGTATCGTTAAAGCGCGCTCCATCAGCGCCGCCCCCCTTTTCCGTAAATTCCGATTAATTTACTGTGTTTTTAATATAACCTGAGCTGCCTCTCCTGTCAACACGGCCGGCGAGAAATAAAGGCGCGTCCGGGGAACACTACCATAACGAATCGCATCAACCATTGAGGAGGTGGAGACGGATGGAAGCATTCACCGACTGGGTGTCCGCGCATGTACTCACGTCGATGCTGATCGTCGGATCGGTCGTCGCCGTCGTATTCGTATTCGCGAACCGCAAGACGCTGTTCTACAAGCAGTAACGGAAAGAGCCGCCCCGTCGCTGTATCAGCGCGGAAGCGGCTCCCGTATTCATTGCGATTAAACCAACGCCTTCGCGGCGATGTCCGTTCGGTTCTGCTTGCCTTCGAACGTAATGCCGGACGCGGTGCGATAAGCCGCTTCGCGCGCTTCGGCGATGCCTGCGCCAAGACCCACGATGCCTAGCACCCTGCCGCCTGCCGTCACGATTCGGCCGTCTTTTTCCGCGGTACCTGCATGGAAAACGAGTCCTTCGGTTGCCGCATCGAGTCCCTCGATCGGCAGCCCCTTCGGATAGGAACCGGGGTAGCCTCCGGACGCGAGCACGACGCAAACCGCCGCCTCGTCGCTCCATTCGATCTCGACGTCGCCCAGACGTCCTTCGAGCGAAGCCAGAATGATCTCCAGCAGATCGCTCTTCAGTCGCGGCAGCACGACCTGCGTCTCCGGGTCGCCGAAACGCGCGTTGAATTCGACCGTCCTGGGACCTTCCGCCGTCAGCATGAACCCGCCGAACAGCACGCCGCGGAACGGGCGTCCTTCGGCGACCAACGCCCGCGCGGTCGGCTTCACGATGTTCTCGATCGCGTCGTCGATGACCGACTGCGGGATGTGGGGCAGCGGCGAGTAGGTGCCCATGCCGCCCGTGTTCGGACCTTTATCGCCGTCGTACGCCGGCTTGTGATCCTGCGCCGCCGGCATCGCCCGCACCGTCTCTCCGTCCACGAACGCCAGGATCGACATTTCCTGTCCGGTCATGAACTCCTCGATGACGATGCTGTCGCCGGCCGCGCCGAACGACTTGTCGACCATCGTGTCCTTGAGCGCCTGCTCCGCTTCCTCGCGGGTGAAGCACACCGTGACGCCCTTGCCCGCCGCCAGCCCGTCGGCTTTGATGACGATCGGCACGGGCTGAGAAGCGAGATAATCGCGCGCCGACGCGTAATCGGTGAACGTCTCGTATTTCGCGGTCGGAATATCGTACTTTTTTGAGCAGGTTTTTCATAAAAATCTTGCTGCCTTCGATCTCCGCCGCAGCCTTGTTCGGCCCGTAAACCGGAATCGACGCCGCTTCGAACGCATCGACGATGCCCGCGGCCAGCGGATCGTCAGGACCGACGACGACGAGGTCGATCGCCTGATCCTTGGCGAACTGCACGAGCTTGTCGAACTCCAGCTCGCCGATCGGCACGAGCTCGGCAAGCTGCGCGATGCCGGCGTTGCCCGGCGCGCAGAAAATGTGCTCGGCCTTCGGATTTTTGCGCAGCGCCCAAACGATCGTATGCTCCCGGCCGCCGCGGCCGATGACTAAAATACGCATGTATTCGTGCTCCCCTCGCCGATCAATGCTTGAAGTGACGGACGCCCGTGACGACCATCGCGATACCGGCCGCATTCGCGGCTGCGACGGATTCCGCATCCTTGACGGAACCGCCCGGCTGGATAATCGCCGTGATGCCCGCTTGTGCAGCCAGCTCTACCGTATCGCCCATCGGGAAAAACGCATCGGAGGCGAGTACCGCGCCTTTAGCCTTGTCGCCGGCTTGTTCGATGGCGATGCGAGCCGCGCCGACGCGGTTCATCTGCCCGGCGCCTACGCCGACAGTCATGCTGTCCGCCGCGAGCAGGATGGCGTTAGACTTCACGTGCTTGACGACCTTCCATGCGAAAAGCAGCTGCTTCAGCTCTTCCGCCGTCGGCGCGCGCTCCGTGACGACCTGCAGGTCGGACTCATCCAGCGAATGAACGTCGCTCTGCTGAACGAGCATGCCGCCATCGACGCTCGTCACGAGCCATTCCGGCTTGCGCTCGGCCGCGGCCGTCGCTTGTTCGTTGCCCGTCGCGAGCAGACGGATATTTTTCTTGCGGCTCAAAATCTCCAGCGCTTCAGGCGTGAAATCCGGCGCGATGATGATCTCGAGGAAAATTTGCGCGAGTCGGTCGGCCGTTTTCGCGTCGATCGTGCGGTTTGCCGCGACGATGCCGCCGAAGATCGACGTCGGATCGGACTCGTACGCTTTAACGTACGCCTCGTCGATATCCGCGCCGATGCCGACGCCGCAAGGGTTCATATGCTTGATGGCCACGACGGCCGGCTCGTCGAACTCGGAGACGATCGCGAGCGCCGCGTTCGCGTCGTTAATGTTGTTGTAGGACAACTCCTTGCCATGCAGTTGCTTCGCCGTCGTGATGCTCGGGCCTTTCTTGGCGAGCGGCTTGCGGTAAAAGGCGGCCTGTTGGTGCGGGTTCTCGCCGTAGCGAAGCTCCTGGACCTTTTCGTAGGTAAAGGTCAGGCTCTCCGGCAGCGGATCGCCGAGCTGTTCGGCGAAGTATTCGGAGATGAGCGCATCGTAAGCGGCGGTGTGGCGGAACACTTTTGCCGCAAGTCGTTTGCGCGTCTCAAGCGTCGTGTCGCCGCTCGCCTGGATTTGCGCGAGCACATCGGCGTAGTCGCCTGCGTCGACGACGACGGAGACGAACGCATGGTTCTTGGCCGCGGAGCGCAGCATGGTCGGACCGCCGATGTCGATGTTCTCGATGGCGTCTTCATAGCTGACGTCGGGTTTGGATACCGTCTCCTTGAACGGGTACAGGTTCACGACGACGAGATCGATGTAGTCGAGACCGAGCTTTTCCATCGCCTCGACGTGCTCGGCGCTGTCGCGGATCGCGAGCAAGCCGCTATGAACGGCGGGGTGCAGCGTTTTGACGCGGCCGTCGAGAATCTCGGGGAAGCCCGTCACGTCGGAGATGCCGATAACCGGCACGCCTTCGCGTTCTAGCAGCGCATGCGTACCGCCCGTCGAGATGATCTGCACGCCTTGCGCGGCGAGCGCGCGGCAAAATTCGGTGATGCCCGTCTTGTCGGAAACGCTGACCAGCGCTCTTTTGATAGCCATGACTGTTCATTCACTCCTAGTAATAGGTTGATTAATGCCGGCGGGGTGGGGTTATCCCCTTCACTCAGTCACGGCTGCGCGCTGGTTCCTGAGCGAACGGGATAAGCCCACCCCGGGACGGTCTTGCGGTAAGTTCGGGGTGACGCAAACGGCCGATTAAAACGGCCGGTTTATCCAACTAAAACGTTTATTCGTTTTGCCAAGCGGAGGTTGAGGTGCAAATTGCGGCGCGCATTGCGGCACGGTAAAGCGTAATGCGGCAGTATCGGCGCGCTTGGCCTGGTAAATAGCGATACGGCGGATCGTTATTCGCAAAGTGTGGCGCGTCTTTGGACATATAGCGATGCGGCGGATCGTTATTCGCAAAGCGTGGCGCGTCTTTGGGCAGTTAGCGATACGGCGGATCGTTATTCGCAAAGTGTGGCGCGTCTTTGGGCAGTTAGCGATACGGCGGATCGTTATTCGCAAAGTGTGGCGCGTCTTTGGGCAGTTAGCGATACGGCGGATCGTTATTCGCAAAGTGTCGCGCGTCTCCGGGCAGATAGCGATACGGCGGATCGTTATTCGCAAAGTGTGGCGTGTCTTTGGGCAGTTAGCGATACGGCGGATCGTTATTCGCAAAGTGTCGCGCGTCTTTAGGCAGTTAGCGATACGGCGGATCGTTATTCGCAAAGTGTGGCGCGTCTTTGGGCAGTTAGCGATACGGCGGATCGTTATAGTACGGCAACCGCCCGCTTATCGGCGGTTAGCGATACGGCGCATCGTTGCACCGCGCTCCCAAACTAAGCGTCAACCGTGACAATACGCCCGGACAGCGAGACGCGGCCTTCCGCGATCAGGCGCACCGTTCCCGGCAGAAGCTCGTGCTCGATGGCATGAATGCGCGGCGCGAGCGTCTCCGCCGTGTCGCCGGGCGCAAGCTCGATCACCCGCTGCGCGATAATCGGGCCGCTGTCGAGGCCGCCGTCCACATAGTGCACGGTCACGCCGGTTACCTTGACGCCATAATCGATCGCCTGCTCGATCGCGCGAATCCCGGCAAAAGCGGGCAGCAGCGACGGATGAACATTGATCATGCGTCCTTCGTAGGCGCCGACCAGTACGTCCGTCAAAATGCGCATATAGCCGGCCAGCACGATCAGGCCGATCCCCCCGCGCGGCCAGCTCGGCCGCGATTACGGTCTCGTAAGCTTCGCGGGAAGCGTACTCTTTCGGCCGGAAGACGAAAGTCTCGACGTCAAGCTCGCGCGCGCGTTCTACCGCCTTGGCCTCCGGCTTGTCGCAGACGAGCAGCGCGATCTCGGCAGGACCGAGATCGCCGGCCTTCGCCGCTTCGGCCAGCGCCTGGAAGTTGCTGCCGCTGCCGGACGCGAATACGGCGATGCGGAGCTTGTCGCGGCTCATTCGAATTCGGCGCCCCCCGAACGTCACGACGCGAGAGCCTTCGGTCACGCGGCCGATGACGTAGGCTTTTTCGCCAAGCTCGCCTGCCAGCGCGACGGCTTGCTCCGCCTGGTCCGCCGGCACGACAAGCACCATGCCGATGCCCATGTTAAACGTCGTGTACATATCGCGGTCGCTGATCGCGCCGTCGCGTTGCATAAGCCCGAACACAGGCTGCACCGGCCATGCGCCGAGATCGATGTCGACGTTGACGCCTTCCGGCAGCACGCGCGGGATATTTTCGATGAAGCCGCCGCCGGTGATGTGCGCCATGCCTTTTACCTGCACGCTCTCGATCAGCTTCAGCACCGACTTCACATAGATGCGGGTCGGCTCGATGAGCACCTCGCCCAGCGTCTTGCCTTCGAGCTCGGGCAGCTTGTCCGAAAACTTGTAGCCCTTCGTGTCCAGCAACAGCCGGCGCACCAGCGAGAACCCGTTGGAATGAACGCCGCTCGAGCCAAGGCCGATAACCGCGTCGCCGGCCGCGATGCCGCTGCCGTCGATGGCCTTCGGCTTGTCCACGATGCCGACGGTGAAGCCTGCGATATCGTACTCGCCGTCCTGGTACATGCCCGGCATCTCCGCCGTCTCGCCGCCGATCAGCGCGCAGCCGGCTTGCTCGCAGCCGTCCGCGACGCCTTTGACGATCGCTTCGATCTTCTCGGGTACCAGCTTGCCGCATGCCAGGTAGTCAAGGAAAAACAGCGGCTCCGCCCCTGTCACGACCACGTCGTTCACGCACATCGCTACCGCGTCGATGCCGATCGTATCGTGCTTGTCCATCTCGAACGCCAGCTTCAGCTTCGTGCCGACGCCGTCCGTGCCGGAGACGAGCACCGGCTCCTCGTACTTGTCCTTGTTCAGGCCGAACAGCCCGCCGAACCCGCCGAGTCCCGTCAGCACCTCCGGACGCATCGTGCGCTTCACGTGCTTCTTCATTCGTTCGACCGCTTCGTTGCCGGCGGCAATGTCGACGCCGGCTTGTTTGTAAGCTTCGGACACTTGGGTTAAGCCCCCTTGGGTATAATTGTAAAACCAAACGGTTCCGCTATTGCACCACAACCACATCGGCGCAGGCACATAGCGGAAATACGTTCCGCTATTCGAACCACAGCAACATCGGCGCGGGCACTTAGCGGAAATATGTTCCGCTATTCGATCCATCGCATCCTCGGCGCGGGCACTTAGCGGAAATACGTTCCGCTATTCGATCCATCGCATCTTCGGCGCGGGCACTTAGCGGAAATATGTTCCGCTATTCGATCCATCGCATCCTCGGCGCGGGCACTTAGCGGATATATGTTCCGCTATTCGATCCATCGCATCCTCGGCGCGGGCACTTAGCGGATATATGTTCCGCTATTCGATCCATCGCATCCTCGGCGCGGGCACTTAGCGGATATATGTTCCGCTATTCGATCCATCGCATCCTCGGCGCGGGCACATAGCGGAAATATGTTCCGCTATTCGATCCATCGCATCTTCGACGCGGGCGAATAGCAGAAATATGTTCCGCCATTCGCCCTGCACCCCACCACAGCGCAGGCACTTAGCGGCATCAAACGCCGCTATTCCGCGTCCGCGGTGGCCGAGGCACCACGCGCCGCGCCAGTCACTAGCGCCATGCCTCAGTCGCAGCTGCAGCTCGTCGCCTTGGCATCCTCGAATTCGACCGGCGTCGGGTAGTCGTTGGTGAAGCAGCCGAGGCACAGGCCGCGGTCGTATTCGCCCTCCGCCCCGCCGACCGCTTCGAGCAGGCCCGGCTTGCTGAGGAAATACAGCGAATCCGCGTTGATCGCCTTGCGGATCTCCTCGACCGTCTTGCTCGACGCGATCAGGTCGCGGCGGTCCGGCGTATCGATGCCGTAGTAGCAAGGATTCGCGAAAGGCGGCGACGTGATGCGCACGTGCACCTCGAGCGCGCCCGCCTCGCGCAGCAGATTGACGATGCGCAGCGAAGTCGTGCCCCGCACGATCGAATCGTCGATCATGACGACGCGCTTGCCTTGCACGACCTTCCGGACGGCGGAGAGCTTCATTTTGACGCCCTTCTCGCGCAGCTCCTGGGAGGGCTGGATGAAGGTACGTCCGGTATATTTATTTTTGATAAGTCCGAGCTCGTAAGGAATGCCCGTCTGCTCCGCATAACCGATCGCGGCCGAGATGCTCGAATCCGGCACGCCCGTCACGATGTCGGCGTCGACGAACGACTCCAGCGCGAGCTGCTGGCCCATGCGCTTGCGGGCGCTGTGCAGATTGATCGCGTTGATGTCGCTGTCCGGACGCGCGAAGTAAATGTACTCCATCGCGCATACCGAGCGACGCTGAAGCGCCGCGTATCGCTCCTCGCGGCAGCCGTGCCGGTCCAGCACGATCATCTCGCCCGGCGCCACGTCGCGAACGTACTCCGCCCCGATCACTTCGAACGAGCAGGACTCGGACGCGAAGATGTACGCGTCGCCGAGCCGACCCATGACCATCGGACGAAGGCCGTTCGGGTCGCAGGCCGCGATCAAGACGTCCTTGGTCATGATAAGGAACGCGAAGCCCCCCGATCAACCGCGCGAACGCGTCCTTGACCGCTTCGACCAGGTCCTTGGACGAGCGCGCGATCATGTGCGCGATGACCTCGGTATCGCTCGTCGTCTGGAAGATCGAGCCGGACTCCTCGAGTTCGCGCCGGATGATCGGCTCGTTGACGAGGTTGCCGTTCGTGCAGACGGCCAGATCGCCGCCGCGGTACTTGAAGACGAGCGGCTGCGCGTTCGCAAGACGGCTTGCGCCGGCCGTCGAATAGCGGACGTGCCCGATCGCGTTGGCGCCGACGAGCGAGTCCAGCCGGTCGCGGTCGAACACTTCCTTCACGAGACCCATGCCGCGGTGATAGTGGAAATCTCCGCCGAGGTTCGCCGTGCAGATGCCGCAGCTCTCTTCGCCGCGGTGCTGGAGCGCATGCAGGCCGTAGTAGGATAGCTCCGCGGCGTCTTTATGGCCGAACACGCCGAACACGCCGCATTCTTCCTTCAGCTTGTCCATCATGCCGGACGCCTGATCGTTGCCCTGATTATAATAATCCCCCGGTCCAGAAACGCGCCTCGGCTGCCGGCAGGCCCTCCGTCTGCGAAGACGGCAGTTCGCCGGTCCGGACGCTCATGTCGTAAGGCTGGATGCTCGCGGTCGGACCGTGCGGATGCATGTCCATGTCGCCAGGGGCTCTCGCACCCTCGGCGACAGGCAGCACGCGGCCCGCTCCGGCGATTATTTCATCCGGCATGGGATCGCTTCCTTCCATTCTTTGCGGAATTCGTTCACGGATGCCTGAATTGCCGTATGTCCATTGACCGCAATGACAAGCTCTTCGCCGCCGACGACGCCGAGCTTCTGCGCCGGCACGCCTTGTTCCGACAGCCAAGCTTCGAGCGCCGCAGCGGATTCCGGCTTCGCCGACAGCAGAATGCGCGACTGCGATTCGCTGAACAGCGCCAGATCCGGACGCAGGTTCGTCGTGAAGTCGACCTTCGCGCCGAGACCGCGGCCGAACGTGGACTCCGCTACAGCCGCAGCCAGTCCGCCTTCGGACAGGTCATGCGCAGATGCGACGAGCCCTTGGCGGATCGCGCCGAGCACGGCGCCGTGCAGCGCTTTTTCCAAGGCCAGGTCGATGACCGGCGGGCGGCCTTCGGTCAAGCCGTGCACCGCGTATTGGAACTCGCTGCCGCCGATCTCCGCCTTCGTCTCGCCGAGCAGGTAGATGACGTCGCCCTCTGCCTTGAACTCCTGGGTCGTGATATGGTCGATGTCCGTGATCAGGCCGACCATGCCGACGACCGGCGTCGGGTAGATCGCGCCCTTCGCGTTCTCGTTGTACAGCGACACGTTGCCGCCGATGACCGGCGTCTCCAGGAAGCGGCAGGCTTCGGCCATGCCGTCGACCGACTTTTCCATCTGCCAGAACACTTCCGGCTTCTCCGGCGAACCGAAGTTGAGGTTGTCCGTGATCGCGAGCGGCTCGCCGCCAGAGCAGACGATGTTGCGCGCCGCTTCGGCGACCGCGATGCGTCCGCCGACCTCGGGATCGAGATATACATAACGGCCGTTGCAGTCCGTCGTCATCGCGAGCGCCTTGCGCGTGCCGCGGATCGCGACGACGGCGGCATCCGAACCCGGCACGACGGCCGTGGACGTGCGGACTTGATAGTCGTACTGGCTGTAGACCCATTCCTTGCTGGCGAGCGATGGCGATCCGAGCACTTTCTTCAAAGAATCTGTCAGATCGAGCATTTGCTCGTAGCGGTTCGTATCGATGGAGCCGTTCTTCAGATAATAATCCGGCACCTTGGACGGCTTGTCGTATACCGGGCAGTCGTCGACGAGCGCCTTGACCGGCATGTCGGCAACCTCTTCGCCCTTGTGGAACAAGCGGAGACGGCCGTCGTCCGTGACCTTGCCGACCTTGGCGCAGTGCAGTCCCCAACGCTCGAAGATCGCCTTGGCTTGCGCCTCGTGCTGCGGCTCGGTGACGAAGAGCATGCGCTCCTGCGACTCGGACAGCATCATCTCGTACGCGGTCATGCCTTCTTCGCGCTGCGGCACCTCGTCTAGGTACAGCTCCATGCCGTTGCCCGCCTTGGACGCCATCTCGGCGCTCGAGCAGGTGAGGCCCGCGGCGCCCATGTCCTGGATGCCGAGCACGATGCCGGAGTCGATCAGCTCGAGCGTCGCTTCCATGACGAGCTTCTCCATGAACGGATCGCCGACCTGGACGGCCGAGCGCTTGGCTTCGGACTCGGCGGTCAAGTCCTCGGACGCGAACGTCGCGCCGTGGATGCCGTCGCGGCCGGTGGCCGGACCGACGTAGAACACCGGGTTGCCGACGCCCTTGGCGACGCCGCGCTGGATCTTGTCGTGGTCGATGAGGCCGACGCACATCGCGTTGACGAGCGGGTTGCCCTCATACGCTTCGTCGAACATGACCTCGCCCGCGACCGTCGGGATGCCGATGCAGTTGCCGTAGCCGGCGATGCCGCTGACGACGTGCTCGAACAGGTACTTCACGCGATCGCTCTCGAGCTTGCCGAAGCGCAGCGAGTTGAGCAGCGCGATCGGGCGCGAGCCCATCGAGAAGATGTCGCGGATGATGCCGCCGACGCCGGTCGCGGCGCCTTGGTACGGCTCGACCGCGGACGGGTGGTTGTGCGACTCGATCTTGAAGACGACGGCCTGCTTGTCGCCGATGTCGACGATGCCGGCGCCTTCGCCCGGTCCCATCAGAACGCGCGGGCCGGTCGTCGGGAAGCGGCGAAGCAACGGCTTGGAGTTCTTGTACGCGCAGTGCTCGGACCACATGACGCTGAACACGCCGATCTCGGTGTAATTCGGCTGGCGTCCGAGGAAGCCGCAGATGAGTTCGAACTCGGAGTCGGAGACGCCGAATTGCTTGTATATTTTCTGCTCGGCGATCTGCTGGACCGTCGGTTCTTTAGCGGGTGCTTGCTGCGCCATTGCGTTCCCTCCATGCGTTCAGTACTGACGTGAACATCTTCGCGCCGTCCGCCGAGCCGAGCAGTTCGCTGACCGCGCGCTCCGGATGCGGCATCATGCCGACGACATTGCCCGCTTCGTTCGAGATGCCGGCGATGTTGCCGACCGACCCGTTCGGGTTCGAGCCGTCGTAAGTGAAGACGATCTGGCCGTTCGCCTTGAGGCGCGCCAGCGTCTCTTCGTCGCAGTAGTAGTTGCCTTCGCCGTGCGCGATCGGGATCGTCACGACCTCGCCCTTTTCGTAGTCGCGGGTGAACGCGGTATTCGCGTTCTCGACGCGCAGGCCCACCGGGTGGCAGCGGAACTTGAGGCTGTCGTTGCGGATGAGGGCGCCGGGCAGAAGCCCCGCCTCGGTCAACACCTGGAAGCCGTTGCATACGCCGAGCACGAACTTGCCTTCGTCCGCGGCCTTGCGAACTTCGTTCATGACCGGAGCGAGCTGCGCGATCGCGCCGCAGCGAAGGTAGTCCCCGTAGGAGAAGCCGCCCGGCACGAGGATGCCGTCATAGGCGGACAGATCGGTAGCCGTGTGCCAGACATAATCGACGTCCTCGCCCAGGACGTCGACGACCGCGTTGTACATGTCCAGGTCGCAGTTGGAGCCCGGGAATACGATGACCGCGAATTTCATGAGGTCTCAGCCCTCCAGTTCGAATCGGTAGTCTTCGATGACGGTGTTGGCGAGCAGCTTTTCGCACATGGCCTTCACGCGCTCTTCGGCAACGGCGCGGTCGGTCGTGTCGAGCGTGAGCTCCAGATACTTGCCGATGCGAACCTTCGCGACTTCGTCGAAGCCGAGCGTCTGCAGCGAGCCTTGAACGGCGTTGCCTTGCGGGTCGAGCACGTTTTCCTTGATCGTAACGTATACCGTTGCTTTCATGGGGCGGTTCTCCTCCTGGTTAGGAACATGGGTTAGGGGCTGTATGGTCGAAAATAAAACGGCGGCGGCAAAGGAAC
Source organism: Cohnella rhizosphaerae (assembly GCF_029525575.1). Classification (GTDB taxonomy): domain Bacteria; phylum Bacillota; class Bacilli; order Paenibacillales; family Paenibacillaceae; genus Cohnella; species Cohnella rhizosphaerae. The sequence continues at coordinate 1,651,252 of NZ_JAPDIA010000003.1, read as the reverse complement.
GGCGAGCTGCGGACGGGACTGCGGATGGAAGAGCGACGATGGCGCCAACCTTCCTATCGATCGGCTGCGCGATACGGAATAGCTGCAAATGTGCAGTTATTCCTCTCGCATCGGGCCGTTCCGGGCTAAATAACTGCAATTGTACAGTTATTTTGGCCTCAGACCCGCGCAACCCCGCAATTTCTAAGAAATAGATGTATTTTTGCAGTTATTTCGCCGCGCCATCTCGGTTTACGGAAAATAGATGTATTTTTGCAGTTAATGGCGACGATAGCGGCGATTGCTCAAGCCGCGAATCGCGAGCCGCTAGTACTTAATCGGCTGAAAAGCGGTGAAGCCGTAGCTCGTCGGCTCGGTCAGCCGCCGATAGATCTCCTGGTAGCGCGCCGTCGTCGCGTCCGCGACATCGTCGGGCAGACGCGGCGGCGGGCTGTTGCGATCCCAGTCGGTGCCGAGCAGGTAGGTCCGGACCGGCTCCTTGTCCATGCTGTCGATCTCGATGTCGAGCTCGTACTTCTCCTCGGCCCAGAAGCGCGAGGAATCCGGCGTGAACAGCTCGTCGATCAGGATGATCTCGTCGCCCAGCAGACCGAATTCGAACTTGCAGTCCGCCAGGATGATGCTTTTGTGCTCGCACACCGCGAGCGCGTAATCGTACAGCAGGAGGCTGCGCTTGCGAAGGCCCGCGGCCAGCTCCGAACCGATGCGGCGCTCCATCTCCTCGAACGAGATGTCCTCGTCGTGGCCGACGTCGTTTTTGCCGGCGGGGGTAAAGATCGGCTCCTCCAGCTTGGCGTTCTTGCGCAGGCCGGCGGGAAGCGGAATGCCGTTGACCTCGCCGTTCTTCTGGTACTGCCGCCAGCCGCCGCCCGTGATGTAGCCGCGCACGACGCATTCGATGTCGATCCGCTTCGCCTTTTTCGTGACCATGATTCGCCCGGCCAGCTTGTCCGGCTCGGAGACGAGGTCGCCCAGCTTGCGGACGTCCGTATGGACGACGTGGTTCGGGACGAGGTCCTTCGTCTTGTCGAACCAGAAGGCGCTAAGGCCGTTCAGCACCTTGCCCTTCTCCGGAACGGCGGGATCGAGCACGTAGTCGAACGCCGAGATCCGGTCGGTGACGACGATGAGCAGATGCTCGCCGAGGTCGTACAGCTCCCTGACCTTGCCCTTGTGGATGAGCGGCGCGTGTACGAGCCCTTCCGCGGTAGATAACGCTTCTGTAGACATGTCAGCCTCCTGCATACTTTATATAGAAGAAACTATTCCAAACCGAGACGCTTGAAAATCGTATCGACGTGCTTGAGATGCCACGAAGGGTTGAACGCGTCCTCGATCTCTTCCGCGCTCAGCGCGTCGGTGATCTCTTTGGTCTCCGAGACGATGGACTTGAAATCGCGCTGCTCTTCCCAGGCTTGCATCGCGCGCGGCTGAACCGTGTCGTACGCCTGCTCGCGGGAGAAGCCCTTGTCGATCAGCTTCGTCATGATACGGCCGGAGAACGGCACGTTATACGTGCTGCGCATGTTGCGCTTCATGTTTTCGGGGAAAACCTGAAGGTTCTTCACGATGTTGCCGAATCGGTTCAGCATGTAGTTCAGCAGCATCGTCGCGTCCGGCAGGATGATGCGTTCGACGGAGGAGTGGGAGATATCGCGCTCGTGCCACAGCGCCACGTTCTCGTAGGCGGTGATCATGTGGCCGCGGATGACGCGGGAGAGGCCGCTGATGTTCTCGCAGCCGATCGGGTTGCGCTTGTGCGGCATCGCAGACGAGCCCTTCTGGCCTTTGGCGAACGGCTCTTCGACTTCGCGGAACTCGCTTTTCTGAAGCGCGCGAATCTCGGTCGCGAACTTGTCGAGCGAGGAACCGATAAGCGCCAGCGTCGCCATGTACTCGGCATGCCGGTCGCGCTGCAGCGTCTGGGTGGAGATCGGCGCCGCGCTGATGCCGAGCTTGTCGCACACGAACTGTTCGACGAACGGGTCGAGGTTGGCGTACGTGCCGACCGCCCCGGACATTTTGCCGTACTGGACTTCGTCCGCGGCTCTGCGGAAACGCTCCAAATTGCGCTTCATCTCTTCGTGCCACAGGGCGAGCTTCAGGCCGAACGTCGTCGGCTCGGCATGCACGCCGTGCGTGCGTCCCATCATCGGAGTCGACTTGTACTTGATCGCCTGGTCGCGAAGGATCGCAATGAAGTTAACGAGGTCGCGCTCGAGAATTTCGTTGGCTTGCTTCAGTACGTAACCGAGCGCGGTGTCGACGACGTCCGTGGACGTCATACCGTAGTGCACCCACTTGCGTTCTTCGCCGAGGCTCTCCGAGACGGCGCGCGTGAACGCGATGACGTCGTGGCGGGTCTCCAGCTCGATCTCGTTGATCCGGTCGATGTCGAACTTGGCGTTCTGGCGCAGCAGCACGGTGTCCGCCTTCGGGATATGGCCGAGCTCAGCCCAAGCCTCGCAAGCGCAAAGCTCGACTTCGAGCCATGCTTTGAATTTGTTTTCTTCTGTCCAGATAGCCCGCATCTCGGGGCGGCTGTAGCGTTCGATCATGATGGATTAGACCCTCCAAATGGTTGATTCGTTGATCCAGGCGAGCGCCGCTTCGGCGTCCGCGGCCAGCACGTTGACGTGGCCCATCTTGCGTCCGGTCTTGGCCTCGGCTTTGCCGTACAGATGAATCTTCGGCGCGACGCCCAGACGCTCGGCCTCCGGATCGCGCGCCTGCATCCAGTCCAGCAGGGGCTCGACATGCTCGCCGAGGATATTGCCCATCACGACGGGCGACAATAGCGAGGTGTCCCCGAGCGGAAGGTCGCAGATCGCGCGGATATGCTGCTCGAACTGGGACGTGCGGCATGCTTCCATCGTATAGTGCCCGGAATTGTGCGGCCGCGGCGCCAGCTCGTTGACGAACAGCGTGCCGTCCTTCGCCACGAACATCTCGACCGCGATCAGGCCGACGGCGCCGAGCGTCTCCGCGATCGACACCGCTAGGCGCTCCGCCTCGGCGATGACGGCGTCCGGCACCCGCGCGGGCACGATGGACAAATGCAATATATTGCGAACGTGGATATTCTCGGCGGGGGGGGAACGTTCGGATCTCGCCCGAAGGCCTGCGTGCGGCGATAACCGAGATCTCCCGCTCGAAGTCGATGAACTTCTCGAGCACGAGCTCGGTGCCGGCGCGGCTCGCCTCATCCCAGGCTGGAGTCAGCTCGTCCGTCCCGCGCAGCACCCATTGGCCCTTGCCGTCGTAGCCGCCGGTCGCCGTCTTCAGCACGGCGGGCAGCCCAAGGCGTTCGGCCGCCTCCTGCAGGTCGGCGAGGCTCGCGATCTCGGCGTAAGGCGCCACGCGCGCGCCGGCCGCCTCGATGGCGCGCTTCTCGCGCAGCCGATGCTGCGTCGTATGCAGCAGGGCGCTGCCCTGCGGCACGTACGATTCCGCCTCCAGCATCGCCGCGACGTCCGCGTCCACGTTCTCGAACTCGTACGTGATGACGTCGCTGCGCCGCGCCAGCTCGCGCGCCGCGTCGCGGTCGGCGTAGCCGGCCACGATCTGCTCGGCCGTCTGGCCGCATGGCGCATCGGGCGTCGGATCGAGCGCCACGAAGCGATAGCCCATCCGGCTGCCCGCGTGCGCGAGCATCCGCCCCAGCTGCCCGCCGCCCAGGACGCCGATCGTGGCGCCGGGCAGGATCGGACGGGCCGGCTTCGCGCCGGCAGCTGCCGCCTGCACGGATTGGACGCCCGCTTCGCCCTCTGCGGCTCTGTCCTGCGTCGCTTCGCCTCGCACCCCATTGCCCCGTGCTGCCGCGTCCTGCATGCCGCCCGCCGGCCCGCAGCCGTCGACGCCGCACGCCTCGCCTTCGCCGCTCAGCAGTCCTTCAAGCTCGCGATCGAGTCCGCTCATGGCAGCACCGCGTTGTCCAGCACGTCCTGCGTGGTCCGCTCGCGACGCGCGGCGACGCGCGCCTGCACGTCCGCGTCGAACGCGCCGACGATCTGCGCCGCCAGCAGCCCGGCGTTGGTCGCGCCGGCCGCGCCGATCGCGACCGTAGCGACCGGGATGCCGCCCGGCATCTGCACGATCGACAGCAACGAGTCCAGCCCGTTCAGCGCGGCGGACTTCACGGGTACGCCGATGACGGGCAGGACGGTCTTCGCGGCGACCATGCCGGGCAGATGCGCGGCGCCGCCGGCTCCGGCGACGATGACCTTGAGCCCGCGATCCGCCGCGGTTGCCGCATATTCGAACATTAGATCCGGCGTACGATGCGCCGATACGACCTTTTTCTCATAGGGGACGTTCAGTTCGTCCAGCACCTCGCACGCCTTCTTCATCGTCTCCCAATCGGACGTGCTGCCCATGATGACCCCGACGATTGCCGACATGGTTCCACCCTTTCCCCCGTTAGCTTTTCCTTATTGTCATTATTGCACAAATGGCGGCGCAACTTGTCCGGTTCGCGAAATCGCCCGCATGCCGGGGCGATCCGTCACCGCGATTCCGGCGCAAAGCGCAAAAAAGGGCGACTTCCGGCCACCATAGGCCCTCCGTCTAACCCCGTCTCTCTCCCTGTATTCCCGGCTTTCGCTCCCAGGCGCCGCAAAGGCGCAACGCGTTCCTTCCCGCGAGGGATCGTCCCGCATTCCGCCTACCGTCCGTCCGAGAGCTCGTAGTCCGGAAATTTAAGGTCTCCGGGTAGAGACGATCGGGCCTTATTCCCGATAATATACGAGCGATTCCGATTCGATTTGCCGGTTTTTAGTTTAACCCAAACCTTACATGTCTGTCAAACGAAAAGGCGAACGCTAGCGAATGCAGAAAAAACGAATGTTCGGATTTTGACCTTGCAATTCCGAGGGCAAAGGTTAGATTAAGAAATTTTCAGTAAATTTATTATTATGGAGGATAAACAAAAGATTTTCGCTCATCCGTCCCAACATGCAAAAGGATGCCTCAAGCCCCTAAGGCCTCCGGCACCCTTAATCATGGCGTTCGACGAAGCTTCCTTCTGTCCGCGCGCTTCGACTTGAGCCCCCGAATCCATCGTTCCAGCTCGACGATCGGCAGCTTGTACAGCGTCAACGCCCCCCGCTTCGGTACGCGACGCTTCCGGCAAAGACGCGATACGGCGCAGCAGCCGCCCGTCCTCCGAATCCCGCGACGCGGGCACCCAGAACTGGATGTGCCTGGCTTCCGAATGGCCCTCGCGCATGTCGTCTACGAGCTCGCTTGCCGCGGCAAGCAGCACATCCGGCGTCCTGCGGTTCTCTTCGATATAAAACACTTCAAGCTGACAGTTCTCGCGGTCCTCGTATTCGCCCGGTCCGGTACCGTAAGCGAATCCGAAGGCGCCCACATTTTCGTATGTATCTTCGCAATGAATCATCGTCGCCCTGCCGAGCACGAGCGGACTCGCAAGGAAGCTCAGCTTGGTTGCGAACGGGTAAGGAAGATTCAGACTGGCATGACGCGATATTAAATAACGGAGGTAGGAAGCATGATCCATCTCCAGCTCGCAGCGTCTGAATATGCAATTCGCCTGGAGGAACGCCCTGCCGGCCACCGTCCCTACCTCCCTTGTAAGATGGAGCGAAGCCGCTCCGCCGTCTTCCGCGCGGAACGGCCGAAGTTGTTACTGCTGCGGCTTTACGCGGAGATTGTCATTCGCGATGACGATTTTGCCGAAACCGCTGCCCTTCTGAGAACCCTTATCGATCGTTGGGGGAACCGGGAACATGCTCTCGACCTCCTTCGACAAAAATTGGATATCCATCCACTACAACTATACACGATTCCATTTGACGAGCATAGACAAAATGTGCTCGATCGGGCCGGCGTAGAGCGTTTCTTCGCCCAAGGCGCCATCCCTTACGCCGTATGGCCGGGCGAACTTCGCGTACAGCCGGTTCAAGTATCGATTGTCGGACTGCGCGGCCAGCCGTACCTCCCGCACCTCGGGATGCCGTTCCGAGATCGCCCGGAGCATGAAGCCGAAGCCGTCCGCGAATACGCGGGTTCCGCGACGCGAGCGGGCGGCGAGGGCCAGGTCGATCAGCGCGATTTCTTTGTCGGCGAACGCTTCTTCTCTCGTCCCGTGATAGTAAGCGCCCAGACCCACGGCTTCGCCGCCGTCTCTCACCAATACGATGAACCCTTCGGCGATATAATGATAGACAAGCGTAACCGTGTCGAGCACGGAAAACGAAGGGTGTACGTCGCGCATATGGTCGAGCAAAAACAGGCTGGCTTGCGCAAAATCGTCATCCGTCTCGCAAACCGCGCATTGCAGCGCCCTCATTCGAACCTCTCCTCTCGCCGCCGGCCGCTCAAGCTCTCCGCTCGAGGGCACGGCTCAATTCGTCTTGAAGCTGCGTCGAGCCGCTGACCAGCCGCTGGAACGTCTCCCGGCGCATCGACAACAGCACGGAAGGACCGAGCGCGCGAACGGTAGCGGTCCGCGGCACCTGCCTCATGAGCGCGATCTCGCCAAAATAATCGCCGTCCCGGAGCGTCGCGACGCGACGTTCGTCCGCATCGGCCGTCTGCTTGGTCACTTCGAATTGTCCGCGGACAATAATATAGAAGGTATGGCCCTCCTCGCCTTCCCTGACGACCGCCTCGCCTTCCCTGCACGTCTGCGTAGAGAAGGCCGCGGACAGACTATCCAGCAACGCGGCATCGACGCCGGCCAAAAACGGCAGCCGCGCCAGCCATGCCGTGTCGACGTCCGCATGCATGCCGTCCTTGGACAACCGCAGGCCCTGCTGCTTCTCCCACAATCGCGCATAAACGCCGCCCTGGCCGAGAAGCTGCTCATGCGTGCCGCTCTCGACGACTTCGCCCCGGTCGAACACGTAGATAAGGTCGGCGTCCACGACCGCAGACAGCCGGTGCGTCACGGATACGACCGTCTTGCGGCCGCGCAGCGACAAGACCAATTCGTTAACCAGCGTCTCCGACGCCGGATCGAGCGCCGAGGTCACTTCGTCCAGCAGCAGCACGTCCGGATCGCGGAGCAGCGCCCGAGCCAGCGCGATGCGCTGACGCTCGCCGCCTGAGAAGCTGCCGCCTTCTTGCCGGACGAGCGTATCGAGCCCTTCGGGCCAACGGGCGACCGCCTCTTGCAGACCGGCCTGGCGAACCGCTTCGTTCACCTCGGCCTCGCCAAGGCCCTGCTTGTCCAGCAACAGATTGTCCCGCACGGTCGCGTTGAACAAAAACGTGTCCTGCCCCACGAGCAGCGCCAGCTCGCGCAGACTGCGCTCCCCCGATCTCGCGCAGATCGACGCCGTCCATCGCGACGCGCCCCTGCCTTGGGTCGTACAAGCGGGCGAGCAGTTGCAGCGCCGTGCTCTTGCCCGAACCGCTGGCGCCGACGAACGCCGTGTAGCTTCCCCCCGGCGAGGACGAGCGACACGCCCCGCAGTTGGTCCGCCCCCCTCTTGGTAGCCGAAGAAAACGCCGTCCATCGCGATCTCGCGAATCGGCGCAGCGGGCGAACGAGGCGCGGCGGGCTCGGGCAATTCCGGCTCGCTTGCCATCAGTTCGCCGATTCTGGCGAAGCTGACCCGCGCTTCGATAATGCCCGGAATCAGGTAGGTCAGGTTGGTAGCCGACTGGCCGACCGTCAGGAACAGCGTAAAAAAAGGCCATAAAACCGCCGATGGAAAGTTCGTCGCGGAAAATCAGATAGCCGCCGAAGCCGATCATCGAACCGTTCAGAATCATCAGCGACACGAGCGGCAAGCGCTCCATCCAGGAGGTGACGAGGCGCAGGCGCAAGCCGTTTTTGAGCATTTCTCCGATATGACCGGCGGCTATAAGGCGCACGCGCTCCTGCTGATGCAGGCTGCGGATCGTCTTGTGTCCCTTTACGGTCTCGTCGATCGCGTTCATGAAGCGCTCCTGCGACGACTTCATCAGCTGCTGACCGGCCTCGGCCCTGCGCTGCAGCAGCTTGGGACCCGCAATCATGAGCGAGGCCCCCCGCGAGCATGATCAGCGTGAGCCGCCAGTCGAGCGCGAACAGCATGCCGATCCCGAGACACGCGCCGAGCGTCTGCGCGAACAGCATGGGCACCGTCGCCCCTATCGTCCGCTCGACAGAAGCGGTGTCCGTCGTGAAGCGCGCGACCAGATCGCCCGTGCCGTACTGCCGGTAAAAGGAGATCGATTGGCGCTGAAGCCGCTCGAACAGATCGAGACGAAGCTTCGCGATGCCTTGGCCGACCAGCCTGCCCAGCGCATAATCGCCCGACAGCGAGGCCGCGATCGACAGCAGCCCGGCCCCGATCAGCAAGCCCAGAATCAGCGCGAACGCGCCGCCGTCCTTGGGGACGAACGCTTCGTCGACGAGATACTTCAGGCTGAGCGGCGCGGCGACCGCATAGGCGGCTTCGATCAGCAGGCAGAACAGAAGAAGGGCGAGCAGCCCTCTGTAGACGGTAAAATATTTCAGCATATGGTCTCCCCGGTCGTTGCGCGCGATTGATCGTTTGATAGATTAACCTTAGCTCACCTTTTCAAAAAGTGTCAATCCTTGTCGGGCGCTTTGCCCGCCGCCCGGAAGCGCCGTTGTGCGATCGTACCGCATAACTCCGCCACTTTCGTCTCCCGAGAGCGCCGTTGTGCGGTAGTACCGCATAACTCAGCCTTTTTCGTCGCCCGAGAGCGCCGATGTGCGATAGTGCCGCATAACTCACCCAATTTCGTCTCCCGAGAGCGCCGTTGTGCGGTAGTACCGCATAACTCCGCCTTTTTCGTCGCCCGAGAGCGCCGTTGTGCGATTGTACCGCATAACTCCGCCTTTTTCGTCGCCCGAGAGCGCCGTTGTGCGGTAGAACCGCATAACTCACCCAATTTTGTCTCCCGAGAGCGCCGATGTGCGATAGTGCCGCATAACTCACCCAATTTCGTCTCCCGAGAGCGCCGATGTGCGATAGTGCCGCATAACTCACCCAATTTCGTCTCCCGAGAGCGCCGTTGTGCGGTAGAACCGCATAACTCAGCCAATTTTGTCGCCCGAGAGCGCCGTTGTGCGGTAGAACCGCATAACTCGGCCACTTTCGCCACTCTAAAGCGCCGTTGTGCGACGGTAGCGCATATATCCTCATCCATACATAAAAATCCCCCGCTCCTTCTAGTTAAGAAGGAAGCGGGGATTACAAGCGTAAAAGTGAAGCTTAGCCTTCTGCGCCGATGAACACGTACCGCGCGATGACGAGCACGAACAGCACCCACATCAGCCAGTGCACCTGGTACTTCTTCTTGCCGGCCAGGTTGGCGATGACGGCCAGCACCACGTACGAGATGATGCCGAACGAGATGCCGTTGGCGATGTTGTAGGTGAACGGCATCATGGCGATCGTCAGGAACGCCGGAATGCCGAGGACGAGATCCTCGAAGTCGATCTCCTTGACGGACTGCATCATGAGCACGCCGACGATGATGAGGGCCGCGCTCGTCGCCGGGGACGGCACGAGCAGCGCGATCGGCGCTAGGAACAGCGAGAGCAGGAACAGCACGCCGGTCGTCGAGGAAGTCAGGCCCGTACGGCCGCCTTCGGCGATGCCGGCGGCGCTCTCGACGTATGCGGTCATCGTGCTCGTGCCGAGCACGGCCCCGCCGCTGACGGCGACGGCGTCGACGAGCATCGCCTTGCCGACGAGCTTGCGTCCTTTTTCCTTGTCCTTGAAGAAGCCCGCCCGGTTAGCCGTGCCGACCATCGTGCCGAACGTGTCGAACAGTTCGACGAACGTAAACGTAGCGATCGCCGAGAGGAGACCGGTCGTCAGCAGATCCGCAAAGTCGAAGTCCCAGAAGTTCAGCTTGCTGAAGTTCGGCACCCAATCCGCGGACTTCAGCGAATCGAAGGTGACGACGTCCACGCCGGGAATCGCGCCGACCAGCGTCGTGATCAGAATGCCGATGAGGATCGCGCCGCGCACGCGCAGCACCATCAGGGCGCTGATGACGAGCAGGCCGAGCACGGTCAGCCAGACCGAAGGCTCCGTGATGTCGCCCAGATGGAAAATCGTCTCGTTGCTGTTCAGGTTGTTGAAGGAACCCGCCGCGTAATCGGCGAACGGGCTCAGCGAGATCGTCAGCAGGCCGCTGCCCTTGAGCCCGATGATCGTGATGAACAGGCCGATGCCGACCGTGATCGCGACCTTGATGCTGTCCGGAATCGCGACGATCAGCATCTGGCGAACCTTGGTCACGGTCAGGATGATGAAGATAATGCCCGAGATGAATACGGCTGCCAGCGCCATCGACGCGCTGATCGCATGGCCCGAAGCCTCGGAGGCGACGACGGTCGTCGCGAAGTACGCGTTGAGGCCCATGCCCGGCGCGAGCGCGACCGGGAAGTTGACGAACAAGCCCATCGCGAGCGTAAAAATGCCGGCGCCAAGCGCCGTCGCGAGGAAAATGCCGTACATGTCGAGCCCCGTGCCGTTGCCCAGCACCAGCGGATTGACCGCCAGGATGTACGCCATCGTCATGAACGTCGTGATGCCGGCCATGATTTCCGTGCGTACGTTCGTACCGAATTCCTTCAGCTTAAAGAAACGTTCCATCGTCCCCAAAGCTCCCCTTTCGCCCCTTCAAAGTTGGCGCCACAACCAAAAAAAACCTAGAAGATGCTTCTCCTAGGTTCCGCATAAAAACGCGTTCTCATGCGCGAAGCGCGATCGCCTCGATCGCAGCTCCGCCTTGCGCGTTTTTCGTAGCCAGGTCCTTTGCGGTGACCTTGTAGAGACATCCGGGCCAATCCCCGGAAATATACGAATCGATATGCAATTGTTTTAGGTTATGGTCACTCGCTTATTCTAGAGCCGACATTTGCCGGATGTCAATACAAACCTGAATATTAACGGTTAAAACCTTTGATTTCGTTAATGATTTAGCAGTATTATCAAACAATCTCCTGCAAATGTATATTGTAAGCGGAATCAAAGTGAACATTGATACTCAAGGCATAGGCATACTTCAGCTTCGCCCCGCCGACGCCTCAACGAAGTTTAAGCGCCAGCAAGCCGAGGTACTCCTTGAGCGCCGTTCCGGTTGTGGCGGCAGCCGCGCTGCTTGGCGCAAGCAAGCCTGGGTAAAAGGAAAAACGCCCTCCGCTCGCGAGATAATCCGTCGGAAAAGGTTCGGGCTCGATTCCTGCCAGTCGGAATTCCCGCACAGCCCGCGGCAAATGGAAGGCGGAGGTAACGAGCACCGGATGCGACAACCCAGACGCCTTAAGCAATGCGGCCGTATAGACCGCGTTTTGTTCGGTATTCAGCGAACGGTTTTCGACGAGGATGTCGCGATCCGGCACGCCAAGCTCGATCAGCTGCCTTCTGGCGATATCCGCTTCGTTGCCGCTGTCGGAGAAGACTTGCCCGCCCGAGAAAAGAATCGGCAGTCCCGTCGTCCGGTGCAGCCGGACCGCCGTCAACAGCCGGTTGGCCGCGCCCCCCGAACAGATTGCCCTCTCCGCCAAGATCGGGCGTCCCGCGGCTGGCCCCGCCTCCCAGGACCACGATGACGTCGCCCTGAACGGCGCTCGGCTGATCGTATTGCCGCTCGAGCGCTCCGACCAAGAGCCGGCTCGTCAGCGGGATAACCGAGAGATATAACAGCAGCGCGATGCCGGCGATCAGCACCGCCTGCTTGCGCGATTTCCTCCATAGCCAGACCGAGGCCGCCAGGAGCAGCAGTAAGAAGATCCCCGGCGGCAGCACGAAGCTGTAAATAAACTTAATGATATAAATCAGCTTGACGCCCTCCCTCGACCGGTCATGAAAAATCCCTTTTATTTGCCGATGGCGCAAATAAAAGGGATTCGCTTGTTATTCCCACTCGATCGTCGCCGGCGGCTTCGACGTGATATCGTAGACGACGCGGTTGACGTCGCGCACTTCGTTGACGATACGGACGGAGATTTTCTCCAGCACGTCCCACGGGATGCGCGCCCAGTCGGCGGTCATGCCGTCGATGGAGGTCACCGCGCGGATGCCGACGGTATACGAGTAAGTGCGGCCGTCGCCCATGACGCCGACGCTCTTCATACCCGGCAGCGCCGTGAAATACTGCCAGATCTCGCGGTCGAGCCCCGCCTTCGCGATCTCGTCGCGCAGGATCGCGTCGGACTCGCGGACGATCTCGAGCTTGTCTTCGGTCACTTCGCCCAGCACGCGGATCGCAAGGCCCGGACCCGGGAACGGCTGGCGCCAGACGATCGCGTCGGGCAGACCGAGCTCGGAGCCGACTTTGCGCACCTCGTCCTTGAACAGCGCCTTCAGCGGCTCGACGAGCTTGAACTTCATGTCCTCCGGCAGGCCGCCGACGTTGTGATGCGACTTGATCGTCTGCGCCGTCGCGGTGCCGCTCTCGACGATGTCGGTGTACAGCGTGCCCTGCGCCAGGAAGGCGAAGTCGTCGAACTTGGCGGACTCTTCCTCGAATACGCGGATGAAGTCGCCGCCGATGATCTTGCGCTTCTGCTCGGGGTCGCTGACGCCCTTCAGGTTGCCCAGGAAGCGCGCGCTTGCGTCGATCTTGACGACGTTCATGTCGAACTTGCCGACGAACGTGTCCATGACGCTCTCGGCCTCGCCCTTTCGCAGCAGGCCGTGGTCGATGAACATGCACGTCAATTGGTCGCCGATCGCGCGGTGGATCAGCGCGGCGACGACGGAGGAGTCAACGCCGCCGGACAGCGCGCACAGCACCTTCTGGTCGCCGACCTCGCGCTTGATCTCGTCGATCATGTCCTCGATGAACGACTCCATGCTCCAGTCGCCCTTGCATTCGCAGATGTTATAAAGGAAGTTGCGGATCATCTCGTTGCCGTAGACGGAGTGGCGAACCTCCGGGTGGAACTGAACGGCGTACAGCCGGCGCTCCGGATGGCTCATGGCCGCGACCGGCGCGTGCGGCGTGCTCGCGTCGACGCGGAAGCCCGCAGGCAGCTCGGTGACATGGTCGCCGTGGCTCATCCAGACGGTCTGACGCATCTCAAGGCCGCGGATCAGATGCGAGTCGGCGACGAAGTCGACGTCCGACTTGCCGTATTCGCGCTTGGATGCCGGTTCGACTTTGCCGCCTTGCTGATGGGTGATCAGCTGCATGCCATAGCAGATGCCGAGGATCGGAACGCCGAGCTCGTAGACGCCCGGATCGACGGATGGCGCGCCTTCCGCATAGACGCTGGCAGGACCGCCGGAGAAAACGATGCCTTTGGGGTTAAGCGCGCGTAGCTTGTCCGCCGGCGTATTGTGGGGGAGCAGTTCGCTGTACACGCCGAGATCGCGGATCCGCCTGGCGATAAGCTGGTTGTACTGGCCGCCGAAGTCGAGTACGACGATCATTTCATGCGATTGGTTATTCACGAGAAGTAGACGAGCCTCCTATGCGGGCCTAACGCCTTCATACGGCGCCGGTGATGAACCGCGGTTCACTATAAACCGAATCAATTGAAGCTATTATAGACTTGCTGCGTGACAGCGTCAACCGGAGATGCTGCCGCCTCTCCGCCTGATCTTCCCTGCGGTCTGCAATAGCAGCGGAAGCATTTCTCCGCCTCGTGCGCCATACGACATCCGCAAGACCGGCAGGCCCAAAAACCGGGCACCGGAAGGCTTGCTATCCCGTCTGCCCGGCTGCATCTGCGACAACTATTGATCGATAAAATGCACGGCCAGCAGCAGCCGCTTCAATGTCGATGCCGCTTCCGCCCGTGTTGCGAAGGCTTTCGGCAGCATGCGACCGTCGGCCGTCCCGCGCATAATGCCGGCTGCGGCGATCCGTTCCGCCGCCGAGCGGGCCCAAGGCGAGACTTGCTCCTCGTCGGCGAAGCTTGCCAGGACGTAGCCGTAGCCGCCTGCTTTTGCCGGTTCTCCCGCAAGCGTCAGCGCATTGGCCAGCATCAACGCCATTTGCTCTCGCGACACAAGCGCGTTCGGGTCGAACCGCTCCTCCGTCACGCCTCTCGCCAGACCGGCTTTCACGCCAGCCGCCACCTCCGACGCGAACCAGGCGTTTGCGGGAACGTCGGCAAAGACTTGAGCCGTCGGGTCTGCCTGTGTCCTTAGCCCCATCGCGCGTACGAGCAGGGCGAGGAATTCCGCCCGCGTAATTTTTCCGTTCGGCGCGAATCTCGTATCCGACACGCCCTCCACGATCTGCTTGGCGGCCAGCAGTTCCACGTCATCTTTCGCCCAATGGCCGATCAAGTCATCGAACGAACGATTCGTCGTTTCCATAATGGCATAGATGCTGTTGTGCGGCGAACGCATGGACAGCTGCTTCTTGTCGTCGCTCCTCGTTCCCTTGACGGCCGGGACAAAGGACAGCGACGACGCGCTCGGATCGTAGACGACGGCCGTATAGCTGCCGCCCGCCTTGACGTCCTCCAGGACGATCGCACGGACCATGTACGTGCCGCCGAAGTCCTTCACTTCCAGCGACCTGCTGCCTGTCGATACCGTGATTCGGAATTCGACGGCTTGACCGATCAGCTTCATCCCTTTTGCTCCGGCCAACCGCTCCAGCCCGGTTCTCGTCGAACCCGCGACCTTCGATGCCCAGATATTCACCTTCATATTCTTCATATCGACGCCGAGCCGGGATGCGAGGTCCGCCAGATCAAGCACGCTCACCTGCAGTTCGAAGCTGGAGCCGTTCAATCGCGATTCGAATCGAATGTCGGGGAACGAGGTCAGCAGCGCCCCCCAGCTTTTCCGCCGGGAACTCCGTCTCTACGGCCTGCTCCGAATCGTCAATCACCAGGATTACCTTTGAAAGGTCGACTTCATCAAGCCTGTCCCGAATCTGATCCATCAGGTAGTCGGACAGTACGACTTTATCGATGACCGTGCCGTCCGCCTCAACCTCCCTCACGATGTCCGGCGGCGCGATGCGGACCAGAACGCCTTCCGGCGACGTTTCGATCGTCGTTCGCGGACGTTCAGGACCTTCCGGCGTGGAGATGGACGAGATCGTGATCGTCTTTACCGCCTCGTTGCCGGCAGCATCCCGGGCGTAAACGGAGTAGGGCCCGTTCGCCGTCACTTCAAACGCAGCGGATGGGAGAATTGAAGTTCCTGCAGTGCCGTTGGCAAAGTCGGAGACGCTGTGCGTTCCCGTCATCCAGTTCAGCTTTGCCAGCGAGTTTCCAGCAGTTTGTTCTCCATAGACGGTCGCCGTCGCCGCGACGTTCGCCTTGATACTCGAAACCGGCGTCGCCTCAAGCACGAGCTCCGGAGCTACGCCGAGCAATCGGATGCCGCTCGCATCCGGCACGTTGAAGCTTAAAGGGGCCTGCGCGGCGTCCGAGACAAAAGTGATATCGGCGCCATCCGCCAATTCAAGCTGCGAAGCCGGCTGTATGCCGTCCTCGTCCACCATTCCTTCGGTGAGCGTATAGCTAAAGGTTAACGTCTTCGTCGACTGGCCTGTCGCACCTGTATAAACCGCATAAACAGACTGCGTCCCCGAACCGGTGCCCGCCGTGATCGGCAGCCGCGGCGTGCCTGCGACGTTCACCGGCTCCAGGTAGGTCAAGGTGAAGACAAGCTGTGCGTTCTTCCCGTACAAGCCGGACGCCGGAACGTCCAGAACGACGCCGACTACCGTCAATTCAAATGCCGAGATGGCGGCGTTCAGCGTCGCCGTTGCCGCGTCCAGCTGTCCCTGCGTTCGATGCGCCGCATCGTCCGACACCGCCTGCGCCGCGTCGATCGCCGTCTGCAGCGTGTTCCGGGCGCTCGCCGGCGCCTCGCCGACGTTCGTCCCCTCCGGATGGTCCGTCAGCGCCTGCTGCGCCGTCGCGATCGCCGCGTTCAGCGCCGCCGCGTCGCCCGCTCCGATCACGGCTCCATTGAACACCCCGATCGCGGCGTTCAGCGTCGCCGTTGCCGCATCCAGCTGTCCCTGCGTTCGATGCGCCGCATCGTCCGACACCGCCTGCGCCGCGTCGATCGCCGTCTGCAGCGTGTTCCGGGCGCTCGCCGGCGCCTCGCCGACGTTCGTCCCCTGCGGATGGTCCGCCAGCGCCTGCTGCGCCGTCGCGATCGCCGCGTTCAGCGCCGCCGCGTCGCCCGCTCCGATCACGGCTCCGTTGAACACCCCGATGGCGGCGTTCAGCGTCGCCGTTGCCGCGTCCAGCTGTCCCTGCGTTCGATGCGCCGCATCGTCCGACACCGCCTGCGCCGCGTCGATCGCCGTCTGCAGCGTGTTCCGGGCGCTCGCCGGCGCCTCGCCGACGTTCGTCCCCTGCGGATGGTCCGCCAGCGCCTGCTGCGCCGTCGCGATCGCCGCGTCCAGCGCCGCCGCGTCGCCGGCCTGCAAAATGTTGGTCAAGTCAATCGTCTTGACCGTCTCACTGCCCGCCATATCCTTTGCATAAACCGTATAAGTCCCGTTGCTCGCCGCATTGAACGCCATTGAGACCGTGACGTCCGTACCTGAAGCTGCGAAGTCCGATACGACCTTGTTCCCGGACAACCACTTCAAGAGACTGAGCGAATTGCCGCTGCCGTTCGCGATCGCCGTTATGTTCACGGTCACGGGGTCGAACGTATCGCTCGTCGTCGAAGGCGTAAGCGTCAGATCGGGCGCTGCGGGCATGCTGACCTGGTGAGAGACGTTGGCGGAGACTTGCGACGTGTAGCTGTCGTCCCCTGAGTAATTGGCGCTTAGCGAATGCGTACTCACGCTCAGCGATGTTGTGGTCCAAGTCGCGACGCCGCCGATGAGCGGGACGCTGCTGACTAGCGAGGTGGAGCCGTCATAGAACTCGATCGTGCCGGTCGGCGTCTCTACATCGCCGGTCACCGTAGCCGTCAATGTAACCGACTGCAACTTGGTCGATGAGGATGCCGGAGAGACGCTCAGCGTGACCGAAGGGTCAAATTTTAATTTGACCGGCGCCAGCGTCCCGTTGCCCCAAGTCCAGATTCGGCCATCTTCGTCGATCGCGTACGACCGACCGTATCCGGCGGCAACCGATACGAAATGAACCGGCATTCCGCCATCCGTCACGGTCAGCTTACCCGGCGGCCCGCTATTGGTCGTACCGTTGCCGAGCTGTCCTTGGCTGTTTAGCCCCCAGCTCCAAATATCGCCGTTCGCATTCAGGCCCAGAACGAATCTATCACCGGCCGATACGGAATCGAAGAATACCGGGATTCCCGCTTCTTCGATCATTCGTTGCGCAGGCGTAAAGTCGTCCGTCGTTCCTCCGTCTCCCAGTTGGCCCGATTCGTTCTCGCCCCATGTCCAGACCCGGCCGCCGACATCAACGGCGGCGTGCAGCATGTAAGAGGAGGAGCTTCCCGAGCCGTTGCCTGTCGAGATCGACCGGAAGTCGACCGGTACCCCGCCGTCATCGAGCGCATATTTGCTGTTGACTAAACCGACTACGTAGAGGTTCCAGATCCGGTTGGACGTATCAAGCGCAATCGCATCTTCGTTGCTGTCCGATATTTGCTTAAATGCGACAGGCATTCCTCCGTCCGTAATGGACAGCTTGACCGGCGCATTGCCGATCGTACGGCCCCAGCCCCAAATACTGCCGTCGCGGCTGTCGATGGCGAACGCGGTGAATCTCCCTATCGTCATCCCCCGTGAACGTCACTTCCGTGCCGCCGTCCAATACGGGCAGCTTCGTCCAAAAAATCCGATCCCGGCGCGTTGCCTGAAGCCACCATGTAAGCGCCAGCCCACCACAGATTACCCTCAGTATCGAGCGCGATAGAACTCGACCAGCCCGTCTTGACATCCTGGAACGTCACGGGCGTTCCCCCCGTCCGTCACGTCGATTTTTCGGGGGATCGACGAATCCGTCTTCGTCCCGTCGCCGAATTGGCCGGAGCTATTGATCCCCCACGCCCAAATATGGCCGTCGCTGTCCAATGCGACCGTCGTGTTTGAATCCGAATAAACGGACTTAAACTTCAAGCCGGTCGCCGCGCTCGCCTGCGGAGGCACGAGCAACGGGCCAGCCATTAAGAGAATCGCTAAAAATGCAACCAACAGTTTTTTCAATTTCGACTTCCTTCCCCGCGTTCATTTCATCATTTGCGAATTCTATTTTATACCATTTCCCGCATTTCGGAAGACTTTTTTCGACAAAAGCGCATAAAGAAGAAACGCTGAGCCACAACCTTCTTAAAATTAAAACAGCCCGAGCGAATGCAACTGCCTCTAACGCTTTGGGCAGTTAATTTCGCTCGGGCCACGAAGCAACCCCTCAAACATAAATACGGCTATTAAAACAAACTGTCATGCGCAGCCCGGTTCAAACCTTCTCCTCCTCACCCTTTTACCGCCTCCAGCACCTTATCCGCATGTCCCTTCACCCGCACGTTGCGCCATTCGCGGCGCAGGATGCCTTCCTCGTCGATGAGGAACGTCGAGCGGACGATGCCCATGTATTCCCGGCCGTAGAGCTTTTTCTGCTGCCAGACGCCGTACAATTCGGCTACCCGGTGGTCGGGGTCCGACAACAGCAAAAACGGCAAGCCGAACTTGTCCGCGAACTTACGGTGCGACTTGAGATCGTCAGGGCTCACGCCGAGCACAACGGCCCCGGAATCTCCGAACGCCGGATGCGCATCGCGGAAATCGCATGTTTCCTGCGTGCACGTCGGCGTGTTGTCCTTCGGATAAAAGTAAAGCACGACCTTGCGGCCGCGATATTGGCCGAGACTGACCGGCCCTTCCGCGCTCTCCAGCACGAAGCCGGGCGCCGGCGAGCCGACATTAAGCGATGCTTCCACTTGCTCCACTTCTCTCCTTTAATCTACAGTTCTCCCCATAGCGTATCAGATGTCGTTAAAGGAGTAAAAGCATGTCGGCATCTCCGCGGCAATTGACGTTATTTCCCGGGAAAAGAACAACCGGATTCGCCACCCCTCGCGGGTCTGGCGAATCCGGTCAAGGAGCGGAATCCCGCTCAAATCAAGGATTCTCGGCTGCGGCGAGCTCGATCTCAAGACAGCATTCTCCGATGCCCTCCGGCAATTCGACGGTGTAAAAGCGCGCGGACGCGCTTCTAACTTCGACATCCGCGCCATCAGCCTGCGCGGATATCGGCGCTCTGTCGGAGACGAAGCCGAACGGTCCGCCGCCTTCCCGGACGCGGATGCGCATCCGGCCGCGGCTGTCCGCCGCGCAGGACAGCACCGCATGCGCGCCGGCGAACTTGTCGAGCCGGCCGAGCGGCGCGAAGTCATCCGCCAGCGGCGCGACGGTCCAGATCCCGCTGGCGCCTGGCGCGAGTGACACCGCGAGCGCCTCGTCGCGGCGCAAGATCGCTGCCACGCCCGAGCCGTGCTCGTGCAGCGCGAACCGTTCGCCACGCAGGCCCGGCACGTCTCTCGGACCGATCGACGCCGCCATCCCGGCTGTCTCGGCGTCGAGCCGGAAGACCGCGACCACGCCGGCGCCTCCAGCCATGTTCCAAAGCTTCAGCGGCAGCGCCTCCCGCGTCGGATCCCGAAGCAAGCAGTCGGGAGCCGGAACCGCGACCCTGTCGCAGCGAAGCAACGTGCCGTCGCGGTATGCGAGCGGCAGCAACAGCGCGGGGTCGGTCTGCCCGGGCGGATCGCTCACGTAGACCGGGCCGCCGCTGATCGCGCGGAGCAGCGCCCCGGCCCGCGCATCCTGGTGCCGCGTCCAGAACATGTCCCAATCTCCCCAGTAGAAGGCGCCGTGCCAGTATGAATTGTAGGCATTCTGCAGCGCATGCTCCGCAAAGCCGCGCAGGTCCTGCGGCACGAAGTCGTCGCTGCTGCGCGAGACGGCGGACCGCGGGCGGTGCCATACGTTCTCGGCCGCCATGCCCATGCAATTAATGAGCGCCGATTCGAAATGCAGCGCCACCGACGCTTCCAGCGACGCATGCGCCGCCGAGGCCGCGTCCCCGACGGCGTGCGAGCCTTCCCAGAAATTCGACACGGCGCTCTGGCTGTCCACTTTGACGAAATCTACGCCCTGGCGCGACAGCCAATCGTGCCAGCCGTGCCAGAAGCCGAACGCTTCGCCGTGCTCCGGCGACGGGAGCAGCTGCCCGCGGGCATTCGCGCGCAGAAACCGGCCGTACTCGCGCGCCTCCTCGCTTCGCGGATCGACGCCGCCCCAATAGCCCGCGATCGTGTGCCAGACGCCGACATGGCCGATGCCGAACCGGTCCTTAAGCTGGCTGACGGCGCGGCCGAGCCCGTGCGCGAACTTCGCCGCATCCGCCTCGAACCGCGCCAGCTTGCCGTCCCGGACGTCCGACCAGCCGTCGTCGATCATCATCCAGCCTACAGGCACGCCTAGACGCTGCAGCTCCTCCGCTTTTTGAAGCAGTCCTTCCTCGTTGACTTGGTGGTAAAACGCATCCCAGCTGCACCAGCCCAGACGATCGAGGAGCTGGGGATACGTCTTGGATGAACGCAGCAGGCCGGTCCTGCCGAGCGCCTTGGCGGCGACGGCCGCATGCCGCTCGACAAGGGCGTACGGATCGTCGCCGACGCCGAGCACGAACGCAACCGCGGCAAGCCGCGTCAGGCCTGACGCGCCGGGCGTCAGCCGGACGACGATGCCCGCTTCGCCGCCCGACACGTCTGCGCGGATCGCGCCGCCGCTGACGGGCAGCACCTGCAAGTAGCTTCCGTCGCCGCCGCAAAGCAGCGATTGGGTCCGTTCGGGGACGTCCCGCCAGTCGCTGCCGAAGGCAGGCCGCGTCCACCAGTCCTTGTGCTGGTAGACCGCCATCCAGCGTCCCGGCGCGGCGCCCGCGTCCAGCCGGAGCTCGACCGCGCCCGAGGGCGCGAACGTCCGTTGGCGTCCGAATGCGTTCTCGTTGACAATCTCCGCCTCGACACGCCCGGTCACGCAGTCGCCTTCCCGCCGGACGATCAAGACGACGCGGATGCCGCCCGCCTCGTCCGCAAAGACGAAGCGGGTTTCGCCCCGTGGATTACCGTCGCTATTCGTCGACGCTTCGTCCACACGGGCGAGCTGCAGCTCCGACGATGTGCCGCCGGCCTCGGTCAGCCTTACCGTGCAGCGCGCCTTCGTCGCTTCATCGGCCCCTCCGTACGAATCGGGAGCGAGTAACCAATCGAACATCATTCGTGCCTCCTTTGCCTTCCATTGCGAGACTCGCCGGCCAAACTGACCTTGTATGCCGGACAGGCCGTACGAGTCCCGCCAACCGCGCGTTCGCTCACGCCTCCAGCGCGTGCAGCGCGACCGACAGGCTCGCCGCGTCCCCGACGTTCTCCCTTAGCTGCGACGGCAAGATCCGACATGCGGCCAGCGAGCGCGGCAGCGCCTCTCGCCGCAGCGTCTCCAGCACGATTGGCGCGAGCAGCGGCTCCTGCCTGGCGTAGATGCTGCCGATGACGATCGCTTCTGGATTCAGCACGTCGACCATCACGGCGAGGCCTCGGCCCAACTCGATGCCGGTGACGCGCACGATCAGCGCGGCGAGCTCGTCGCCTGCCCTGGCCGCTTCGAAGATCAGGCGGGCCGTCAGCGTCGTCTCGGCGTCGGCTCCGGTAGGAAGCGCGGTCGTCTTGCCCGCTTGCAGCCATTCCTCGGTCATACCGATGCCCAGCCTCGCCATGCCGCCGCCGCTGCAAAAGCCCTCGAAGGAGCCCGCCTTACCGTAGCCGACCGGACCGTCTTCCCGCAGACGAATATGGCCGACCTCGCCCGCCATATCGTTCGCGCCGGCGTACAGCCTGCCGTTCAAGATCAAACCCGCGCCCATTCCGGTGCCAAATGTGAGGAACGCCATGTGCCGGGTGCCTCTCCCCGCGCCCCAGCGCCATTCCGCCAGCGCGCAGGCGTTGGCGTCGTTTTGCAGCGCGGCCGGCACGCCGAACCGCTCCCGCAGCGGCGCGAGCACGTCGACGGCGTCCCAGCCCGGCAGGTTGGGCGGCGACAGCACGAGGCCGGCCTCGCTGTCCAGGGGGCCGCCGCAGCTGACGCCGATCGCGGCCAGGCGGCTAAGCGCGCGATCATGCGATCGCGTTCCGTCCGGCTCCGGCGGCGCCCCTGCTTCGGCCGTCGCTATCGCCGCGTCCCCGCCCATGCCGATAGGTCCGCCATGCTCGGCCAGGAGCGCTTCGAGCGCCGCGATCAACGCCGACATCGTCGCCTCCGGCGTCGCGGGCGTCGGAAAGCTCGTTTTTCCGAGAATGTCGATCCCGGTCTCCGACGCCGCTCCGATGACAGCAGCGCACTTCGTGCCGCCGATGTCCAGCCCTCCGAGCAGCCGCCTCATGGGAAAAACGTCTCCTCGAGCATGATGCACAGCGCATGATAGATCGGCAGATGCCGCTCCTGGATGTCGGGCGTCCGCTCGCAGGGTACGCGAATGACGACGTCGCACAATGATGCGAGCTTGCCGCCTCCGCGGCCGGTGAACGCGATCGTCGCAAGGCCCAGCGACTTGGCGACCTGGACCGCGCGCACGACGTTGACCGAGTTACCGGACGTGCTGAATACGACAAGCGTATCCCCCCGGCCGGCCGTAACCGTACACCTGCTGGGCGAACACCATGTCGGCCGCCACGTCATTGATGTAGGCCGTCGCCAGCGCCGACTGGCTGACGAGCGAGATCGCCGGCAGCGCGCCCTGAAGCCTGTCCGCTATATACGCCCCCCTCTTCGCCCCACGCGGCAAACTTCTCCCGCTCGCCCTCTCCAAGCCGGCGCGGCGACATAAAGCCTTTCATCAGCTCGCCCACTACATGCTCGCAATCCGCGGCGCTGCCGCCGTTGCCGGCAAGCAGCATTTTTCCGCCTCGCTCGAACGAGCTGCGCGCGGCTTCGTAGGCCCGCTCGATATCCGCGCGGCAGACGGCCAGCTCCGGATATCGAGCGATCAGATCCTCCAACGTCCGGCTCATGCGCGGCACCTCCTTTTTTTATACTTTATGTCGCTGAAGTCTCTGGCTCCGGCGAGTACGCGTGCGATCGCGGTTTATCGCTTCAGCACCGACCGGCCTCGCAACGCTTTTGCACCGACCAACTTCTCTCACGACCGCTGTAGCGGAACTTTCTTCCGCTATCGCACCCGCCAAAATCGCTCTCCACCGCTTTAGCGGAACTTTCTTCCGCTATCGCACCCGCCAGCCTCGCTCTCCACCGCTTTAGCGGAACTTTCTTCCGCTATCGCACCCGCCAGAATCGCTCTCCACCGCTTTAGCGGAACTTATTTCCGCTATCGCACCCGCCAGCCTCGCTCTCCACCGCTTTAGCGGAACTTTCTTCCGCTATCGCACCCGCCAGCCTCGCTCTCCACCGCCTTAGCGGAACTCTTTTCACTAGCGTTGCATAAACGCTGACGTACATTAATCATTTCCCTCAAAAAGTTTCTTAGCGTAAAATTTTACATCCCCTTTTCGCTCCACTTTCCAAAAAGAGAAGAGGTGAGATAAAGTAGGTTGCGAAATCCAAAAATTGGGTTTTATCGTCTTTTTCTTTTCGACGGCTTCGTTAGCGCCACATCGCAGTGTTGCGGCTGTAACGGCGGAGCTGGTGTTTTACGAGCTTGGCGACCTTTGGTCCTTCCTCTTGGCACCTTGCTTGCGGCTTCCAGGAAGCCACGCCAACTTCGAAACGCATAGACACGTATCAGCCGCAACAGTTGCCACGGTGTTTGGTTCGCCTTGGTTTGCATCTTCAGCAGAAAGATCAAGCTATACGCAATCATGGCCAGCAAGATGTGGTTCCAAACCGCTTGCGGCTTGTAGCTGTAGAGCTTGGCGAACTTCAGATGCTGCTTCATCCAGCGAAAGAAAAGCTCAACCTGCCATCGCTGCCGGTATAAATCTGCGATTTCCCGAGCGGATAAATCAAACCGGGAAGTTGCGATTCGGTACAAGCGTCCCTTTTCATCACGAAACTCGACGAGCCGCACGGGATGCTCCATCCATCGAAAAGTGCCGCCCAGATAGACAATGGCATCCCGGCAGAGTCCCGGATCACTTGCATCGGTCGGATACGCTTCGAGCACTTGTTTAACCAAGTGGTGCGTGTTGATCCGCAGAACAAAGTGGCAATCTCGTTCGAGCCACTGATCCATCCGTTTGTAGGAGACGTAGCCACGATCCAGCAGGTAAGTGGCATCGGGATCGACGACAAGCAGATCCGAGCCCTCATAGTCGCTTACATTGCCCGTCGACGGTACAATGCGATCTGGGAAGCAGTTCCCATCCGGCAAAATGGCTAGGCGTGTGTGCACCTTAACGCCGCTGCGGCTTCGAGTCACATAGGTCCAGTCGGCCAATTGCTGCGGCAACCGCAGGTTGGTTGAATCGACAGCGTAGAGCTTAGCCGAAGGCCATTTCTTTTGCCGCACCGTGTGGTGATGAATACGGGAAAGCAAGGCATGAAAGAGGGCCTCAAGCACGCAGCTGGGAAAATCGTCGATGCGCCGGCAAAGTTGAGAAGCTGAGATTGCACAACCAAATTCCTGCTGCAGCAAAGGGTCCGCCGCGATTTCCAGCTCGATTCGGCGAAGCGAGTCCCACCCGCAGATTTGGGCAGCGATAAACACTTTAAGCAAGTTCGCACATCGGAGTTTGCGAACGCGATAATCCAAACAGGGAGCCGAGAAATCGGCCAGTGGCAACATAGACAAGCATTGACGCATTGTTGTAGAATCCGTTACACTCAAGGACGCAGGTCTCCTTTGTATTGGTGTACGGATTGCAACCTACACACCTCTACAATAGGAGATTTTTTCATGCCTATCCACGAAAAAGTAACACGGAATGGAAAATATAGTAATTAATTGGAGCTAAATTTAATGCGTTAGTTTTAATGCAACGCTAGTGA
The DNA here is from genome assembly GCF_029525575.1 of Cohnella rhizosphaerae. GTDB lineage: Bacteria > Bacillota > Bacilli > Paenibacillales > Paenibacillaceae > Cohnella > Cohnella rhizosphaerae. Next base: position 1,626,400 of record NZ_JAPDIA010000003.1, on the reverse strand, counting down.
ACTCTTTTCCCCTATCGCACCGAGCAGGCACCGACTGTTCCCAGCTTACGTCTCCGTGTCTTAAACGCCCCGCTCCAGCAGATCCGTCTCCGCCACCGGCCGCGCCGCATCCCGAGGCACGCGGAACGTCTTGATCTCGCTAGGTCCGAACGCCGCGCGAATCGTGCGCGCGAACCGCGGCAGCGCAATCTCCGCCTGCGTGGCGCGGCCTTCGGTCTCGTAGACGCGGACGATCAAGTCGCCGCTTCCGTCCTCCGCGGCCTTCACCGCGCTCACGACGACATTGTCCGCGAACGAAGCCACGTACGAATCGGCAAGCGGCAGGTCGCCCTCGTGATACGTCTCGATGACCGCCGTCGGCCGGCAGTTCAGCTCGGCCGCGCGGTGCGCGGTGCCGGCCTGCTCCCAGCCGCCTTCGTGCGGCAGCAGCGAATAATTGAAACGCTGGATGCCTTGATCGATGAACGAATATTCGCCGTCCGGCTCAGGCACGAGCGGGTCGTGATGCGCGTAAATCGGGCTGCGCAGGACGGTGAGCGCGAGTTCCTTTCCAGAGATGCTGTAGCTGTACTTGGCGTCGTTCAGCAGGCTCACGCCGTAGATTTTGTTCGTCAGGCGCGTGAGCCCCGTGTAGTCGACCCAGCTTTGCCCCGGCTCTTCTTCGCCGTTGTGCTCGCGCTGGATGGTGCCGTAAGGCGTCTCGTACGTATGCTTGCTGAAGATGACGTTGATCGGGAAAACAAGCTTAAGCATCTTAAACTTCTCGCGCCAATCGACGGTCACGCTCACGTCGATCAACTCGCGGTCCGGATACATCGCGAAGTCCTGCACCAGTTTCGAATCGCCGTACCGGCTTACGACCCGAATGACGGACTTGACCGGTCCGTGCTCGATGCGCGACACTTTAACCGCCTTAAATTCGCCCGCTACCCTATTAAAATGAAGCACGTCGTGGCTCCACGTATCCGACTTGTCGTCGATGACGACCGCGCGCGCCGCCGGTCCGGCGAACACGTCATGCTCCGCTTGCTTGTCTCGCAGGCTCTTGATCGCGCCCGTATCCCGATCGAACTCGAGACGGAATCGCCCGTTCTCAAGCACCAGATCGTTCGCCGCGATCGGTGCGCCGACGGCCTTGAGCGATTCGGACACCGCGACCAGCTTGTAGGTCCGATATCCGAGCGGCGGCAGTTCGGCCAGGAAGCTCAGCCGATAACGCCCGCCAGAGGTCGCCTGCGACTGCACCGTCTGAAACGGCACCGGCGCATCGTTTTCGTCCGTCAGCACGGTCTTCGGTCCGATGCCGCCGACTTCGAGCTCTACATTAACCTTGCTCGCCCAGGCATGCGGGTTGAACACGACGATCGGCTTCATGCCTTCGTCCTGCCGGATGCCGACCCGCCACGAGATCGACTGCACCGCATCGTTCAGCGCGCGGTCCGCGATCGCCATCGCCTCGCCGAACAGGTAACGCGCGTCCTCGTAGGCCGATTCCAGGCTCGTGCCCGCCAGAATGTCGTGGAACTGGTTGAACAGCACGTTTTTCCACGCGCGTCCGAACGCCGCGAGCGGGTATGGCTGTCCCGTGATCCAGGCGGCGAGCGCCGAATATTCTCCGCCGCGGCGAGACGGTTCTCGGCCTGGCGATTCCACTGCTTGATGCCCGAATGCGCGCTGTAGCAACCGCTCGCGTGGTGCTGCAGATCGTCGTGCACGACCGGGAACGACAGCCCAGACGCTTCCATGTCCGCAAAATATTGGTCGGGCGTCGAAAACACGAGCTTCGGCAGCTCAGGATCGTCGTTCAGCGCGCGGATGCTTTCGATGTTTTCCTTGGTCGGGCCGCCGCCGTGATTGCCGACGCCGTAGAAAAACAGCAGGTCGTTCAGCGGCTCCTTGAACTCGCCGAGCGCGCGGCGGACATGGCCGCCGAGCTCCTTGCCCCAGGACAGGTACTCGAACATAATGCGGAACGTCAGCACCTTCGAGCCGTCGTCCGATTGCCACCAGAACAGCCGGCTCGGTAAGCCTTTCTCGTTCGGCATCGGCCGCATCATCACGTAGTAATCCATGCCGCTCTTTTTCAAAATTTGCGGAAGCATGGCGTTGTGTCCGAAGCTGTCGACGTTGTAGCCGACTTTGGCGGTCACGCCGAACTTTTCCATAAAATAACGCTGTCCGTACAGTCCCTGCCGCACGAAAGACTCGCCGCTCGGAATGTTGCAGTCCGGTTGTATCCACCAGCCGCCGACGATATTCCACCTGCCCTCTGCCACCCGCTGACGGATCTCCTCGAACATGTCCGGCGCGTTGATTTCCACCCATTCGTACATCGCGGCGGAGCTGGACGTGAACACGAAGTCGTCGTACTCCTTCATCCGATCGAGCGCGGAGCGGAACGTCGCCTTGACTTCCTGGAAGCCCTCCTGCCATTGCCACAGCCATACCGGGTCCAGATGGGCGTTGCCGATCATATAGAACTTTCTGTGCTTCATTTAAACGATATCCCCTTCCGTCAGGCGGGCGCGGCCCATTCGGTCCAGCGCCTCGTCATAGTCTGCGAAAATGCCCGCGCATACCGCGGCATGCACGGCCGCGCCAAAGGCAGCTTCCTCCCGCGCTCCCGCGAGCTCCAGCTGTGCGCCGATCCGTTCCTCCAGCAGCCGGCGCAGCGCCGGATTGCGGCGAAGGCCGTTGCCCGCGCCGACCCGGCGGCGGACGCCCGCGAGCAGCTCCGCCGGCAGCTGCGCGGCGAACGCGGCGAGCTCGTCCGCGACGCCAGCCAGCAGGCCCGCGGTGAGCGCCTGGGGCGTTAACGTCGCCGGGGTCAGCGACGCGATCTCGCCCGTACGCGCCGGTTCGGCGCGCGTCCCGAAAAACGCGGCGTCGACGCGCGGCAGCGGCCGCCCCTCGTCAAGCGCCGCCAGCGCCCAGCGATTCATCGCGTCGTACAAGCGATCGCTCGGCACGCTGCCCGCGCCCCCGCCGAGCGCCTCCGCTATCTCGCGGTAGAAGGCGGCGAGCAGCGCGTACGTTTTGCCGCCGCCGAGCGACGCGCCGGACAGCAGCCAGCCGCCGTCCGGAAACGGCCGCAGCTCCAGTCCGCCGGTCGGCTCGATCCGCTCCGCCGTGTAAAGCGACAGCTGCGCGCCCGTTCCTATATTAAGAAGCAGGCTCCCCCGCGAGCGCCGGCACGGTGCCGAGGTAGCTCGCCTGGTTATCGCCGATGGCGACGGCGACCGGGATGCCGTCCGCCGTCCTTCCGGCAATGGCGCCATCCCGTGCCGCGAGCGCAAAGTCGCGGTCCGGCGCTTTGCAAGCTGGATCCGCGCCCTCCCTTGCACCCGCCCGGGCGCCGGCCGCCCCGGCAAGCTCGGGCAGCAGCGAAGCGTCGATGCCGGCGCGGGCCGCCGCGGCCGCATCGAACGACCGGCTTCGCAGGTCGAACAGACCGAGGCCCGCCGCCTGCGTGGCGTCGATGAGCGGCAATGCCCGGCCCGCGAGACGCATCGCGGCGTAGTCGCCGACGGTGCACAGCTTGGCGGCCGCCGCGGGCACCGCGCCGGTCCGGCGCAGCACGTCGTGCGTCAGCAGTCCGTAGCCTGACGGAACGGAATAGCCGCTGAGCGCCTCCAACTGCTCGCGGTAGGTCGCCCCGCCGGAGTCCGCGGCCGCCTGTGCCCGCTTAACGCCCGGTCCGCTTTCCTTCGCCCCCGGTCCGCTTTCTTCGGGGCCCGATCCGCTTTCATTCGCCCCCGGACCGCTTTCCTTGGCACCCGGACCGCTTTCCTTCGCATCCGGTCCGCTTCCCTTCGCATCCGAAGCCGCTTGCCCGCTCTTCGTCGCGACGGCGCCCGGTTTCCCGCCTGCGGCCTTCCGCCCCGTAGGTGCGGCGCCATTTTCGGCTGCCTCGGTCTCCGCGTTGGCCGCCGGCCGATCGCCTCGTCCGTCCTGCCACGTATACAGCGGACTGACGGCCCTGCCGCGACCGTCGACATAAAGGATGCCGTGCATCTGCGCCGAGATGCCGATCGCCGCCGTCCCCGGCAGCAGATCCCGCCATTCTTCGAGCATCGCGCGCAGCTCGTCCACGATTCGATCCGGATCCTGGAGCCGCTCGTCCGTCGCCTCGCCGGGGATCGCGGCGAGGTTCGGCCGAACGAGCGTCCGTACGACGGTCCCGTCGCGTATATCGACCGCCGTCGCGCAGAGCGAGGTCGTGCCGATATCGAGGCCTAGCGCATACCTTCTTCCGGCCGTTTCCGCCGTTTGCGCGGCGTTCCCTTTATTTTCGCGCATGACACGCCTCCTCCCCGCCACCTTCAACCACGCACTCTCGCCGGCACCTCATTTAAAAAGTTACTTTACAGCTTCGCAAACCGGTCTAAACGGCGCTGTAAAGGCAAAAAGTTACTCTACATCTCCGCAAATCGGTCTAAATGGTACTGTAAAGGCAAAAAGTTACTCTGCAGCTCCACAAACCGGTCTAAACGACGCTGTAAAGAAAAAAAGTTACTCTACACGCTCACGAACCGGCCTACATGCTACTGTAAAGGCAAAAAGTTACTCTAAAGCTCCGCGACACGATCCACATGGCGCTATAGAGGCAGAAAATTTTGCGAGGTCACGTTCTTTGCAAGCCTACTGCGAAAACTTTGCCAGCGTCCGCATCTTGCCTTTATACTCGCACTTAAGCGAAATAGCTTTGTTAACTCATCCCTTCCAATCCGTACAGCTCGATGATGTTGCCGCGGAAGATGCGATTCGCGAAGTCGATCGCCTCGGCCTCGCCGAGCGCTCCCGCTTCCACCTTCTCGCTGAGCGTCTCGGCGACGATGCGCCGCGCCAGCTTCAGGTGCGAATAGGTGCCTTCGATATGATTGTAGTCCCCGCCGAAGCCCTGGATCTTGTTCGCCGGCACCATCTCGATCGCCTGATGCAGCGTCTGCTTGGCGGCCGTCGGCGTGATGATGTAGACCCACGTGAAGTCCATATAGGCGTTCGGGAAATTTTTGACCATGCTGAGATACACTTGATGATAGGGAAAACCGACATGCAGCAGCACGAAGCGCGCATCCGGGTAGGCGAGCAGCAGCGGCACGAGATGTTCGGCGTTGGAGCGCCCGATGATGTTGCCGTCGCCGGAAACGCTGGTCTCGTGGTGGCCGGTATGGATCTGTACGGGAAGGTCGATCGCGGTCGACCGCTCGATGACGTGCCGGATGATATAATCCTGCAGCGGCCGCAGCTCGCTCTCCGTCATCGTCGCCCCGCCGAGCAGCCGGTCGTAAAGCCGCTCCGCGTCGTCCCGCGACGGATCGCCGCAGGCCAGCGTCCTCCAGTAGGCGTGGCCCAGCTTGGTGGCGACCATGCCTTCTTGCTTGTATCGTTGCAGCAGGCCGTCCGTCGCGTCCAGGTAGGCGCCGAACGAACGCGCGATCGCGTCCTTGTCCATCGCCCGCCAGACGGCAAGGAGGTCCTCCGTCGTATTCAATCGGAAAGTAAAATCGAGAAACATAATGGGCCTGAACCGGTCGTAGCCCAAATCCGTCGTCTGGATAAGCGTGAAAGCCAGGTCGATGCCCGACCGCTCGCCAAGCACGTCGTCGTACCAGCTCGGGTTGGCGCTGGCCGCGAGCACGCTCGCATTGGCTTGCAGAATGCCTTCCGCGTTCCATTCGCGAAGGCCGTGAAGCTCCTCCATCGCCTGCTTGAACATGCGGGCATAGGTCGTATTGGACGTGCGTTGCCAGTACTTCAAAAAGATCGAAGTCCGTTCTTCGTTCGACAGGCCCAGACGCCGGTCGAGCGCGCCGCGCTTCATGCCGGCCGTGATGAGGTCCGATTCCAAATAATGCAGAAGCGAGAATAGGTCGTGATTCTCTCTGCGGCGAATCTCGGGCGTCGCCAGATGTTCGTGCGCGTCGATAATGCGGAGCTGCCGGATGTGATCGTGTATGGTTTGCATCTCTTTGTCTCTCCTTCCGCTAGCCCGTGCGGCGCAAGGGCCGGCCGGCGTCGGACCGGAGGCAAACGGGAACGTTCCCGCTTAACTCCGGTGCCGCATGTTGCCGCAAGTTGCCGCGCGATGCCGAGAATTGCCTCTCGATTCCGCAGCCCGCGGCGATCAGCCGGTCCCTGCCGCTGCCGCTCCTTCGAATGCTGTCTTAGTCGACTTTTATTTCGGGGAAGGCGTTTTTGACTTCCTTCTTGAAGCTCGCGACAACCTTGTCGTAATCGGTCTTGTTCGTGATGCCCTGGCCGGCCGTCTTGCGCCACAGGCTCAGGATTTCTTCGCCGTACTTGTCTGCGGACAGCGCGGGAAGCTTCATGACGGTGTCGTAGTAAGGCTTAAGGATGTTCTGGTCGCCGAAGAACGTCGACTTGAACGAATCCATGTTGTCCTGATACACCGTAGCGAGGCCCGGCATGTTGCCCGTCTTGCCGAGGTTGTACGTCTGCCATTCGGAGCTTGCGATATACTTGACGAATTCGTAAGCCAGCTCTTTGTTGGGCGACTTGTCGTAGATGCCGCGGTACGTGCCGCCGGTGTAGAAGCCGAGCGGCGTAGAAGCGACGCCGAACTTGCCGACGGCCTTGTCGTCCTTGTTGTCGATCATGAAGCCGGCCCATGCGGGCATCGAAGTCAGCACGACCGTGCCGCTGTTAAGCGCCGTGCCCCAACCGGCCGACATGAAGTCCAGCTTGGCGTCGACGTTGTTTTCGCGGATTTTTTGCTGAACGGCATAGGTGTCTTTCCACTTCGGATCGATGTTGAGCGCGCCGTCCTTGACCCATGCTTCCGTGTTGTATGCCATAATGTCGAACAGATCGTTCGCGCTTTCGATCAGATGGACTTTGCCGCCGCTTTGCTCATACACCTTTTTGCCGGTCTCGACGAGCTTATCCCAGTCGCTCACCATCGCGCCGATTTGGGCCGCGTCGTCCGTGCCGAGATATTGTTTCGCCGTCTCCTTCAGGTACCAGAAGCCGCCCGGGGAGGAGTGGTCGGAGATCGCCTTCAGCTTGCCGTCGGAGGAACGCCCGAGTCCTTGCACGTAAGGGACATAGTCCTTGACGAGATCTTCCGCGCCCATCGCGGACAGGTCGGCCAGGTACTTGGAGTCGATGAACTTGCCGATATAGCCGCGCTCCAGGTCGAAGATATCCGGCAGATCCTTGCCGCTCTGCAACGCCGTCAGCAGCTTCGTCTGATATTGGTCGCCCGGGAACATCTTGACTTCAACCTGCACGCCCGGGTTCTTTTCCATAAATTTCGCCGCCATGTCCTTCACCTGGTCGAAAAACGTCCAGATGACGAGCTTGCCCGACAGCGCGCTCGGCGCAGCCGACTCGGACGCCGATGGCGAGGCCGATGCGGAAGGGGATGCCGGCTCCGAAGCCGACGGAGACGCCGATGCGGAAGACGACGGGGAAGCGTTGTTATTGCCGTTGTTGCCGCCGCAAGCGGACAGCAGCGTCAGGATAAGGATGAGCGCCAGCGATACGGGAAGCCATGATTTTCTTTTCAAAGCAATCGCCCCTTTAGATCGTTTAGTGGGAAACCTGAGCTAGCCGTAAAACGGGTTCGTTGCGGTTGACTGCGCTTTCACAACTTCTTCAGTCCGACGGGACCCGCATCACCTCTTTCGCGGAGTGTCATTGCCGTTCGTGCGTGCATGCCCGGATCAGCCCTTGACCGCGCCTGCCGCTACGCCGCTGATGATCTGCTTCGACATGAAGGCGAAAAACACGAGCAGCGGGATGACGGAGATGGCGATGCCGACATACTGGGCGCCGAAGTCGGAGGAGAACGCCGACTTGACGCTGGCGATCATGACGGGAAGCGTCTGCTTGTCGTTGTCGAACAGGATGATCATCGGGGTCAGGAAGTCGTTCCACTTGCCGATGAAGGAGAAGATCGCGAGCGTCGCGATGGCCGGCCCCATGAGCGGGAGCACGATCCGATGGAAGATCCGCCATTCTCCGCAGCCGTCGATCCGTCCGGACTCGATGATCTCGTCGGGGATCGAAGCGTCCGCGAATTGGCGCATCAGGAAGATGCCGAACGCGTTGTACAGCGATTGAAGCAGCAGCGGCCAGTAGGTGTCGGTAAGCTGAAGCATGCTCATGACTTTATAGAAACCGATGATGCCGAGTTGACCCGGGATCATCATCGTGCCGAGCACGAACAGAAACAAAAAGTTCCGGTAGCGGAAGCGGTACTTGGAAAAGCCGAAGCCCGCCAGCGCCGCGAAGTAGACGTTCAGGATCGTCGCCGTCACCGAGACGAACACGGTGTTCGCGAAGCCGCGCCAGATGTTGACGGAGCCTACGAGCCGGTCGTAATTGTTGGCAAGCTCCGTGCCGGGCCACAGCAGCAGCTTGCTCGCGATCTCGGCGTTCGCATGGGTCGACGTGATCAGCATGCTGTAAAAGGGAACGAGACAAATGAACGCGACGGCTGCCAGCAAGAGATACAGCACGGCTTTGGTGTGGGTATATCCGGATCTCATAGGCGAGACGCCTCCTATTCCTTCGTTCTCGTGGCGAGCGTAGTTAACGCGGTGAAGAACATGACGACCACGAAGATGCCGTAGGCGACGGCCGAGCCGTAACTGTAGTCGAAGTTCTTGAATGCGGTCTCATACAGGTACATGATCATCGTGCGCGTCGCGTTGCCCGGCCCGTCTCCGAGCATGAGCGGCGCGTCGAACAGCTGCAAGCCGCCGATAACCGAAGTGATGAAGGTGAACAGCATGACCGGGCGAAGCAGCGGCAGTATGATTCGGCGAATGATGACGGGTTTGGTCGCCCCGTCCACTTCGGCCGCTTCGTAAACTTCTTTGGAGATGCCCTGAAGCCCGGCGATGAAGATGATGAGGTTAAAGCCGAAGTATTGCCAGCAGATGACGCCCGCGACGATGATCCTCGACCACCACGGGTTGTTGAACCAGTTGACCGGGTCGTCGACGAGACCGATGTTCATGAGCACTTTGTTGATGCTGCCCGTCTGCCAGTCGAACATGAGGCTGAACAGGACGCCGAGGGTGACCGGGGTTACGATGTGCGGAAAGTAGAATACGGCTCTGAAAAAGTGCTTGCCCCGGATGAACCGCTCGTTCAGGATGAGGGCGAGCCCCAGGGCGAGCAGGATTTGCGGGACGATCGACATGATCCATATGACCAGCGTGGTGCCGATCGTCTGAAAGAAGAAGCTGTCGTGAACGAGCCGGGTATAGTTGGCGGCGCCGACGTATACGGGATCGCTGAAGCCGTCCCACTTGGTCAGGCTGAGGTAGAAGGTGTACAGGATCGGCGCCAGGCCGACCAGCAGAAATCCGATAAAAAACGGCGCGATGAAAATGTAACCGTAGAAGGACTTGTTGATTTTCGTGTTCATGCGCATCAACCCTCTTTTAAGTCAGATGGAAGTCGGTCTGTCGCAAGAATCGCGGACGATCAGATGAGGCTTCAGCAAGCTGTAAGAGCGGCTGTCGACATTTTCATATTCCCCCCTCGATTCGACGGAATAATCCCTCGGCCGCCAGCATGCCGATCTCCTGGAACGGCTGCCGCACCGTCGTGAGCGAAGGGAACACCCACTCCGAGATCGAGATATCGTCGAAGCCGACCAGCGAGAGCCGCGACGGTACGCTCAGTCCCTGCTCCTGGATCGCCCGGAGCGCGCCGATCGCCGTCTCGTCGTTCGAGGCGACGACGGCCGTGAAGCCGCCGACCTTGAGCAGCTTGCGCATCGCTTCGTAGCCCCCCTGGTTGCTCCAGTCCGACTCCGCGATCCAGGCAGGGTTCTCCGTCAGGCCGAGCGCCTCCATCGATTGGCGGAAGCCCTTGAGCCGATACTTGCTCGCCCCGGCGTGCGGCGGACCCGCGATGTAGGCGATCTCCCGGTGGCCAAGGCCGTGCAGATAGCTCACGATCTCTTCCAGGCCTGCAGCGTTGTCGACGTCCACCGACAAGAGCCCTTCCAGCTCGCCGTGATCGCCGACGAGGGCGATGGGATACGCCGAGTCCCTGAATTCGGCCAAGTCTTCCTCGGTCCGCTTCTGGAAGCTGACGAGGATCAGCCCGTCGACCTGTCCCTCGTATAGAAGCGACAAGAACTCGCGCTCGCTGCCGTAGTTGGACGTCCAGCTGTAGAAGATGCAGTTGAAGCCTCTGCGTCCCGCGACGATCTCGATGCCGCGGATAATGCCGGAGTAGAACACGTTCGAGATATTGTCGACGACGACGCCGATCGTGTTGGTCTTATCCATGACCAGCCTGCGGGCATTGGCGTTGCGATGGAAGTTAAGCTCCTCGATCGCCCGGTCCAACGCCTCCTGGGTGGCGCGCTTGACCTTCTGTCCGTTAAGATAACGCGATACCGTGCTTTTGGAGGTGTTCGCCAGCCTCGCTACGTCGTGAATGGTAGGTCCCATGATTCGTCCCGCTTTCCGTAAAGTAATTCCCGAGCAATTTCGGGAACGTTCCCAAAAGAAACGATAACATGAGATTATCAGATCCGCGAAGCGATGGCTATCTCGATTTCTCGTTAGACGGTTCGTGCATGGCGGGCAGGTTCGTCAAGTCCGTCAAGAGCTTATACCGCACGCATGACAGACGCCCTGATGGCGGCAATTTTCCGCTCCGTTATGAAGCGCTTTCTTCTAATCGCTAAAACGGGAACGTTCCCAAACAAGCATAAACGATCGTTTGGCTTCGTGCCGACCGAACCTCGCGTCATGGAATGCCGCGTCTGAATGCCGCATCAATCGCGGCAAGCTGCCCGCACAAGCTGAAAGACTCGCCGTGTCGCCGACCCCAAACGTGCCGATACGGATGCCGCCATTTCTGGGAACGTTCCCAAAAAAGTAAAACGAATATTTATGTACTCATATTAGTGCGGCCTCGCTCTTTTTGTCAACTCTTATTCGGAATTTCTATGCGAAACTTTTTAACACCCCCACTTCCCCCGCCCAGCTCGTCTCTGCGAATGTTACGATCGAATCCCGGTCCTCCGCGCGGCCGACCGCGACCGTCAGCCAATGCCTGTCGCCGACTTGCGCCGTATGCCAGCGATAATGCCAGTCCTCCGCAAGCCCCGTCCCGACGGGCACAGGGCAATCCAGCGGCGCAAGCGCCAGCCCGGTTCCCCGGGCCTTCATCGCCGCCTCCTTGCGCGACCACAGCATGCCGAACCGATCCGCCGACTCCCGCTCGTCCCGCGCTTCGCGAATGTAAACCGACTCTTCCGGCAAAAACAGCTGATCCGTCAAGGCCAGATGCTCGGTCCCGCAGCGCGCGACATCGATGCCGAGGGCGTCGACCCGGCCGAACGCGCACGCAGCCAAGCCGTCTGCATGCGTCAGATTGAAGTACAGTCCCAGCCGTTGCGCCAATTCCGGTTCCGCCGCCGCGTAGAGCTTGCCGCCGCTCGCTTTAATCAGGCGAATGGCGCTCGGCGGCATTCCGAGCATGCGTGCCAGACGATTTTTGACAAGCAGCCTGCCCGCCAGGTATTCGATGCGATTGCGCGACAAGCGGTATCGGGCATAGGCCGCTTGCTCTTCTTCGTCGAACAACAGTTTCCGAAGCGGCGCCAACTCGGATTCGTCTTCCCCGTCGGGCAGCCGCATCCAGACGGCTTCGCAAGCTTCGCTCATTTCGCCTCCTCCTCCTTGTGCGCGGCGCCGTTTATAACGGCGAACGGGTATCGATGAATCGTCATTGAATTCTCGCGAACCCTATGGTATATTGTAGGAAATTTAAAGGCAATGAAACTTTCGGGTTCAACCTCGCTTTCATCTGAGGTTGAGCCCTTTTTTGCGTTTATTGCCGAATAAGGAGGCCTTTTTTTTTATGATTCAGCTCGAAGCCGTATACCACCGAATGGGGCAGAATTGGTCTTACGCATACGACGACGACACGCTCCACATACGCCTGCGGACCAAGCGCGCGGACGTCCCCCGCGTCGACCTGATCTGCGGAGACAAATACGATTGGAGCAAGGCGAACGAAGAGGTCGCGATGGAGCGTTGGTGCTCGGACGCGCTGTTCGACTACTGGCAGGCCGCGGTGCGGCCCAAGTATCGGAGGCTGGTCTACTACTTTGCGCTGCGGGACGGACAAGAGACCGTCTATTATTTGGAAAAGGGCTTTTTCGAGCAGCCGCCGACCGTCATGTACGAAGGCTTGTTCGACTTCCCCTATCTCAATCCACAGGACGTGCACAAGCCGCCGGCATGGGTCAAGGAAGCCGTATTCTACCAGATCTTCCCGGAGCGCTTCGCGAACGGCGACCCTTCGATCAGCCCGCCGGACGCGCTTCCTTGGGGCGGCGTGCCCACGCCGACCAACTTTTTCGGCGGAGATCTGCAGGGCGTCATCGATCATCTGGATCATCTGAGCGAGCTTGGCGTCGACGCCGTCTATTTCAATCCGCTGTTCGCCGCGACGACCAATCACAAGTACGACACGACCGACTATATGCGCGTCGATCCGCAGTTCGGCACCAACGAGAAGCTGAAGGAGCTCGTCGAGGCCTGCCATGCGAGAGGCATTCGCGTATTGCTCGACGGCGTGTTCAACCACTGCGGACGCAGCTTCGCGCCTTTCCAGGACGTTCTGGAGAAGGGCCCGGAATCGCGGTATGCGGATTGGTTCCGCGTGCGGCAGTGGCCGCTCGGCGTCGTGGACGGCGTGCCGACGTACGAGACGTTCAGCTTCGAGCCGATCATGCCCAAGCTCAACACCGGCAACCCCGAGGTGAAGGACTACCTGCTGAACGTCGGGCGCTACTGGATCGAGGAGGTCGGTCTGGACGGCTGGCGCCTCGACGTCGCCAACGAGGTCGATCACGAGTTCTGGCGGGAATTCCGCCGTGTCGTGAAGCAGGCCAATCCCTCCGCCTACATCCTGGGCGAGATCATGCACGATGCGATGCCTTGGCTGCAGGGCGACCAGTTCGACGCGGTCATGAACTATCCGTTCACGAACATTCTGCTGAACTTCTTCGCGCACCGTACGACCGACGCGACGCGATTCGCCCATGCGATCGGCGCGCAGTTGGCCAGCTATCCGCAGCAAATTTCCGAAGTCGCGTTTAATCTGCTCGGCAGCCACGATACGGTGCGTCTGTTGACGCTTTGCGAAGGCGACAAGCGCCGCCTGATGCTGGCTACGCTCTTCCAGATGACGTTCCAAGGCACGCCGTGCGTCTACTACGGCGACGAGATCGGCATGGACGGCGCGCACGATCCGTTGAACCGCCAATGCATGGAGTGGGACCCGGCCAAGCAGGACCGACCGCTTTTCGACTTCTTCCGCAGCCTCATCGCGCTGCGCAAGGCACATCCCGCAGTGCGAGGCAGCGGACTCGCGTTCGTGCCGATCGAGTCGCAGCCCCAGGTGCTCGCTTACGAACGCTGGGACGCGAACGAACGGTTCCTGATCGTCATGAACAATCAGGAGCGTCCGGTCTCGATCGACGTGCCGGTGGCGCAGGCTGACGCCGGGTGGCGCGACGCGAATACCGGCGCGGCTGTCTCCGCCGGCGCGGCAGGTGCGCTGCATGCGGAGCTGCCGGCCTACGGCTACGCCATCTGGCGGGCGCCGGCAAGCGCTCGCGCGGCTCTGACGGCCGAAGCGAGCGTGGCCGAGTAAGGCGGAGCGAGAGCGTGGGCACTTGCTGGTACTTACGGGCAAAGGGGGGACACGGGCGAAGTTCTGTCGTTCGGACGCCCTGGCCAGGCAGCCCAGGCTGCTCGGTAAGTGCAGCCCACCAGCGCCGAGCGACTGCCGGGGACCATAGCGGCAGCCCTTGCCGCTATCCCCCTGCGCCGAGCGACTGCCGGGGACCATAGCGGCTGCTTTTGCCGCTATCCCCCTGCGCCGAGCGACTGCCGGGGACCATAGCGGCAGCTTTTGCCGCTATCCCCCCTGCGCCGAGGATGATGTAAATTAGTCTGTGTACCAGCATCTGGCGTCTAGGCAGCATGCAAAAAAGTAGGGTATCCTCGGGATTGCGACACCACCAAGGAGGGACCCTACTCGATGACTAATGTACCCCAAAATGCGTATAACGATCTACTGGATAATGCTGTAACGCAACTGATTAAAGACAAACTCGAGCTACTGTTTCGTGAAGAAATCAAAAACTTTATGGAAGTCGAACAGTCCGAGAACGCCCGTAACTTCCGTAACGGTTATTATGAACGCACCTACGATACCCGTTATGGCAAGATCGATGATCTTCGTGTACCTCGCGACCGCAACGGTGAGTTCCATACCCAGCTCTTCGAGCCCTATCAGCGCCGCGAGGGCTGGCTCGAAGAGGCAGTCATCCAGATGTATAAGGGTGGCATGAGCACGCGTGAGGTCGCTAAGTTCATCGAGAGCATGTACGGCGCGCAGTACTCGCCCACTACCGTCAGCAACATCACACGGACCGTCATGGAGGACATCGAGGCTTGGCAGAAGCGTCCGCTTGAGAGGCGTTACTCCGTGATTTATTTGGATGGCCTCTACGTGAAATTGCGACGCAACAGCGTAAGCAGCGAGGTCGTCTACCTGGCCATGGGCATCGATGAAAAAGGTTACCGGCAGATCCTGGGCTTTTACGTCGGCGGTCACGAGAGCTCAAACGGCTGGCGTGAGGTGTTAAAGGATTTAAAACAACGGGGAGCAACGGATGTGCTGGTTGGTGCTTTCGACGGTCTGCCAGGGCTCGAAGAAGCATTCCGCGAGATCTATCCGAAAGCCGATGTCCAGCACTGCATCGTGCACAAAGTCCGTGCCACGTTCCCTAAAATCCGGGTTGCCGACAAAACCGAATTCTTGGGCGATCTTAAGCTGGTCTACACGGCGTTGGATGGAGAGGTCGCAAGGGCCGTGTTTGACGGGTTTAAGGCGAAGTGGAGTAAGCAGTATCCCAAAGAAGTGAAGAGTTGGGAAGAGCAGTTGCCGACGCTGCTGACTTTCTACAAATATCCACAGCTCACTTGGGCGGCCATCTACACCACCAATGCCATTGAACGAACCAACAAAGAACTGCGCAAACGTCTACGACCCATGAACAGCCTAACAAACATTGAAGCGGCAGAGAAGATCATCTACCTGCAAGCCACGGATTATAACGAGCAATGGTACGGTAGAGCGATCCGAGGCTTTAGTGATCCTGAGACGAAGGCTGTCTTCGAGAAGATGTACAAGGAAAGATACGGGAGCAACGAGTAAAGCCTCCCGCGCCTTCGCTTGAGCGATGCACCTTTGCAGAACAACTTCATACCGGGCACAATTCCCGATGGATAATCTTACTACACAGACCACTTGACACTACCGCGCCGAGCTGCTGCACGGGCCAATAGCGGAAGTTTCTTCCGCTATCCACCTGCGCCGGGCTGCTGCACGGGCCAATAGCGGAAGTTCCTTCCGCTATCCACCTGCGCCGGGCTGCCGCACGGGCCAATAGCGGAAGTTTCTTCCGCTATCCACCTGCGCCGGGCTGCTGCACGGGCCAATAGCGGAAGTTTCTTCCGCTATCACCTGCGCCAAGCTGCTGCACGAGCCAATAGCGGAATTTTCTTCCGCTATCCACCTGCGCCGAGCTGCTGCACGAGCCAATAGCGGAATTTTCTTCCGCTATCCACCTGCGCTGGGCTGCTGCACGAGCCAATAGCGGAAGTTTCTTCCGCTATCACCTGCGCCGAGCTGCTGCACGAGCCAATAGCGGAATTTTCTTCCACCATCCTATTAAGCCATCTGCGCCAGGCGGCTACGCGGGCCAATAGCGGAAGGTTTTTCCGCTCTCCCCCCCCCCTGCGCCTGCACAAGCAAGTTCGAAAAGCGGCACAGCCCCTCCGGGCTGTTGCCGCTTTTTCGCCGCTGCGAGCGATCTAGTCCGTCGACAGCACGATCGCCTGACGCGGCCCCAGCTTAAACCGATCCACGCGTTGTCCTTCCAGCAGCCCCTCTCCCGGCTCGCTGTCGATGCGCACCGCGAGCCCGCCGCCGCTCGCGCCGGACTCGGCACCGTCCCGCAGCAGCTCGGATACCGAGAGCGGAACCGCCGCCTCCGTACCCAGATTGAACACGGCGAGCACCGTGCCCGCATCCGATCGATAGCCGTAAGCGACGATATCGTCCGGCGTGTCCGGCGAAAAAAAGCGCTCCGGCTTCATCAGCGGCAGCAAGCCGCTTGCGCGCTTCTGACAGACGCTCCAGCAGTCCGATCATCGGGCTCGGGTTCGTCCAGTCCATCGCCATCTCGTGGAAAAACGCGCGCGGGATGTCGGCGCCGTCCGTATTGTCGCCGAGTCCGCAGTTCATCGGCCGCTCTTCGTTCAGCTCGAAGCCGGTCGCGAGGAACGGAATGGCTCGCGGCAAAAAGTGATTGAACACCGCGATCATCCGCGCGAGCGCCGTTCCGCCCCGGCTCGTGATGCGCGGCGTATCGGCCGTCTCGGCGCAGGCGAACACATGGATGTCCAGCTCCGGCAGCTCCCGGACGTAGGCGAGCAGATTGTCCTTGCGGATGTCCGTCATCACGTTCCAGCCGCTGCCGAGCATGATATTGTAGCCGACGGCCGCCGCCTTGCGGTGGTTGCGGTTGAACAGATCCTCGCTGATGAGCAGCGCGTCCGGGCGGATCGAGCGGATGGCGTCGAAGATCTCCTCCAGCAGGGGGATCGGGAGCACGTGCCCGATATCGATGCGAAATCCGTCGATGCCGTAACGCTCGAGATTGAACCTTGCTGCCGCCACCAGCAGATCCCATAGCTCCCGATTCGGCTCCTCGCCCGGATAATAGTTGCATTTAATCGTATCGAACAGCACGTAGGGCGGCTGATCCTCGCGAATATAGGGGCGGGCAGCCGGCGCCGTATCGCGGTAAAGCCGCCAGAACGTGATGTCCGTCCAGATCGGCTGCACGTCGTTGATCCAGTCCGAGTGCGCAGGCGACGTCGTGACGCCCATCTCGGCTTCGACGAGCGTCAGCAGCTCCTCGCCGGTCTCTGCCGCGCGGCGCTTGAGCTTCTGCCACAGCGCGTTGTCCAGTACGTTCGGCGGCTGGGAAAACTGCGCCAGGAAGTCCGCGGTCTCGGCGCTGCGGTACACGGTCTCCAGCTTGTCCGGCGTACACTCTTCAAAAAAGCCGAGCTCCGGAATATGCGGCAGCCGGAAGCCGTCCAGCGCTTCCTTGCGAATCCAGTACACCCAATCCGGGTGCGCGGCCAGCAGGTCGCTGTTGCGCGCGGTCACCCGCGGAATGAAGTCTACGACGACCCGCATGCCCAGCGCATGGCAAGCCTCTACCAGCGCGGACAGCTCGTCGTGCAGCGTCAGCTCCGGCATGCCGTCGAGCAGCGGATCGTGCAGGTTCGGATCCAGCTCGAAGAGCGATTGCACCGCGTAGGGAGAACCGATATTGCCTTTCAGATGCAGCGTGCTGTACCGCGTCACAGGCAGCATATAGACGATGTTCACGCCCATGCGCTTAAGCAGCGGGAGCAGGAGCATGAATCGGAGAAAGGTGCCCGACTCGATCGCGCCGTCGCTATCGTAGTCCCAAGCCGTCGAATAGCGGACCAGCGTGCTGTAGATGATGCTGTCGTCAAGATCGGCTTCGGGCGCTGTCGCGGCCGATGCGGTCGCTGCGGTCGCTGCCGCCCCTTCCTTCGCCGGCTCGCGTGCGGACGCGACCTCGGCGTCGGCGCGGGGCGAGACGCCATCCGTCAACCGAGCCAGATGCGCCGACAAAAACGGGTAGGCATCGACGAGAATCTCGCCCCCCCGCCGCTCAGCGATGTTCGCGTACCCGCATGTATTCCAAATTTCCGGTACCCAGATCCGTGCCCGGCCCTCGCCCTGCTCTCCCACGAAAGCCGCGATCCGCTGCAACGGCTTCTCAATTCGCATCGTACCTTTCCCCTCTCCCCGCATCCGCAGGCTCAATCGCCCGTGCGCCTGTCACATACTTCACGTTTGAAAATAAGGTCGTCTGCTCGGTCGGCTCCCACGTCTTCGAGAACAATCCGATCCGGTCGACCGTGTCCGGCGCATCCAGCTCAAGCAGCAGCTCCCAAGGCTCGCCGGCATCGTGCCTGGCCAGAAAACGCAGCTTGCCAGCGTCCGACGCCTCGACGCGAAGTCCGTGCACGGCGTCCACCTCCGGCCTCGCGTACAGCTCGTAGTTATCCGTGCGCTCCGGATAGAACACGCCGAGCAGCTTGCGCCTAGCGCAGCCGAACATCATCTTGCCTTTGCTCCTGAACTTCACGATGATGCCATTGTGGAAGCAGCCGCCGAACTTCACGTCGTTCATCGTCTCCGTCTCGAAGGCGAACGCGACTGAAGCCGGCGAGAGCAGCAAGCTGCGGCGCTTCGTCCTTCACGATCCACGTATCGTCGATACGGTCCGCGGTATGCACGATGCGGATCTGTTCGCCCGACCGCTCGATCGCGGTTCCGTTCGGATTGAACACCCGAAGACGTTCGCCCCCATCCAGTTCGACCGCCTCGCTGTTCTCGCGCTCCCCCCTCCGCGGCCGATACGGCCGCCCTTAACTGAAGCAGCGCCGCATCGAAAAAGGCATGCTCCTCCGCCACGATCCGCTCGATCTCCGGCATCATGTCCGCGAAGCGATACGTCCTTTCCCCGATCCGGTCGAAAATCGCGAGCCGAATCGGCTCCCAGGCCGCCGCGATCCTCGCGCTGCGCGCCCGAAGCGCTTCGATATCGGCAGCGACGCCTCCCGCCTGCCCGAGCAGCTTGAACAGCAGCTCGTAGTAGACGGTCTTGTAATTCGAGAGGGGGGATCGCCTTGGCGAATCTGCCGGCATCCTGCCGCGTTTCCACCTCGACCGCAATCTCCCGCTCCAGGAACCGGAGCTGCGACTCCCCTCGCCGCCAGCGCTCCAGCTGATCGCGATGGTAAGCAAGGGATGCCGCAGGGGAAAGGGGTTCGTTCGCAGAGCGGCCCAGCGACCACAGATAAGGCAAGGTGCCGTCCGCGCACCAGTTCGCCGCGTATAGCCTGCTCATCTCGTACAATGCGGCGAACGGGACGACGAAATCCCGGTAGACCGGCCGCGCGCCGTCGTCGATATGCATGTTGTCCAGCACGAACAGCAGGTCCCGCTTCGCGTCGTAGCCTTTGACGATAAAGTAGTGCGTGTGCGGTTCGCTGCGGTAATGATGCGAATAATACAGGCCGTACAGATCGCCGGGTACGAGCGCCGGATGTCCCCGTTCGAGCGTGTCCGCGAGGATCTCCCCTCATCTCCGCCTCGCTGCCGAACGAGCGACGATCGATGTCCACCTGGAAAATCGGCTTCAGCGTCTTCTCGTACAGCTCGAAAAAGTCGGCGTGCGGTTCGCTGCCGCGTTCGAACAAATCCGCCTTCCAGCCGTCCGGGAAAAAGGTAAGGCCGAATTGAACATGGAACAAAAACAGCTCGAAGCCGCCCGGCGCCAGCGAATCGAACAAAATGGCCATCGGCTTGGTGAAGCAGTTGATCTGTTCCCACGTAAAGGCGTCCCGGTTCGGCACGACGCCCCCGAGCACGCGGATCGGCGAAGGCGCCTGCATCTGCGCGGCGCCCGCTTCCTCGATCGCGCGGAAGGCAAAGCGCCCCTGTCGCCGCACCAGCAGCGAGGCGAGCCCGGCCGGGGTCGGCTCGGCGTACAGGTCCGATGCCTTGGCGGGAATGCCGCGCGCTTTGAGAAGGGCGACGGCCCGGAGCACATGGAGCGAATGGCCGCCCCAAGCGAAAAAATCGTCGTCCGGGCCCAACGGCTCGCCGGGCAGCAGCGAGGAAAGGCACGCCGCGATCGTATCGGCCAGCGCGCGATCGCCCGCGGCGTCGCTGAATCGGAGCGGGCCGGCGACGTCCGCGTCGCCCGCGTCCGGCGTCGGTCGGGCTTCGGACGCGCCGGCGGCTTGGAACCCGGCGCCGGGCGCGTTTGCGATGCCGGGCGCCCGGGCGCCGCCGTCCGAGCGAGCGGACGCTGCGGCCTGCGCGCCCGCGAGGGCTGCGGCCTGAACGGCATCGGCGGCGGAGGCGGCGGCCCTGGAGGCTTGCGCAGCGAATGCTGCCGCGGGCACTTGCGCGGCAGATGCTGCTGCGAGCGTTTGCGCGGCTGTGCCGGATGCGGCAGACACGGCCGCGCCCGGCGGCAGGTCGGCCAGCGCGCGCCGGTCGACCTTGCCGCTCGGCGTGAGCGGCAGCGCGGCCAGCTCCGCGCAAGCCGCCGGAACCATGTACGCCGGCAGCCAGCGCGCGGCGAACGAACGCAGCTCGGACGGCGACACCGGCCGCGAAGCCGTATAATACGCGTACAGCTCGCGGATGCCTTGCGCGTCCTCGCGATCGACGACCGCCGCCATCCGGACGGCGTCGTGCGCCAGCAGGCAGCTCTCGATCTCGCCCGGCTCGATTCGGTAGCCGCGGATCTTGACCTGGCGGTCGAGCCGTCCGAGATGCTCGATCGTGCCGTCCGCCAGCCAGCGGGCGAGATCGCCCGTCCGGTACAGCCTGCCGCCCGCAAGCGGATGGGCCGCGAACGACCGCGCCGTCAGTTCGTCCCGGCCATGGTAGCCGCGCGCAAGCCCCGCGCCGGCGATGCACAGCTCGCCGGGCGTGCCGACCGGAAGCAACTCGCCCTGTCGGCCCAGGATCAGCACCTCCGTATTGGCGATCGGCCTGCCTACCGTGATGCGCCGTTCGGCGGTCACGTCCTGCAGCGTCGACCATACGGTCGTCTCCGTCGGTCCGTACATATTGAAGATCCGGGCCTCCGTCCGCTGCCTGAGCTGCGTCAGCAGCAAGGGCGGCAGCGGCTCCCCGCCCAGCATCAACACCTCTATGCCGCCAAGAAACGGCTCCGCGGGATCGTCGCACTCCAGCAGCAGCTGCATTCGCGAAGGCGTCATCTGCACGACGTTGACTCCGCTGCGCGAGATCAGCGACCGCAGCGCGTCCCCGTCCTTAAGCTCGGCCTCCGTCGCGAGCGCGACCCGCATGCCCTTGGACAGCGGCAGCAGCGCTTCGGTGACGAAGATGTCGAAGGATACCGTCGTCACGCCGAGCACGACCGGCGAGCCGGGCAGCGGCAGCGCCTCCGCCATCGCTTCGACGAAGTTGACGGCTGCTCCGTGCTCGATCATGACGCCCTTCGGCTTGCCTGTAGAACCGGACGTATAAATAAGATAAGCGAGGTCGCCCGCGTCCGGCCCGCCGCTCCGTCCGATGGCGTTCTCCCCCGCTTCCGGCTCGGCGCCTGGCGCCGCTCCAAGCCAGGCTTCCAGCTCGACGAGCACAAGCGCTTCTCCCCTCGCCGTCGTCCATGCCGCCGCGCGATCGCGCATGCCCGGCGAGACCAGCAGACATCCGGCTCCGCTGTCCGCCAGACTGTAGGCGATCCGATCCGCCGGATGCGCGGGGTCGAGCGGCAGATAAGCGGCGCCGGCCTTGAGGATGCCATAGATGCCGGCGAGCAGCGCTGGCGACCGCTCCGCCAACAAGCCAACGATCGCGCCCGGTCCGGCCCCTACGCCCCGCAGACGCCCGGCGATCCGGTCCGCTGCTTCGTTCAGGCGTCCGTAGCTCACGGTGCGTCCGGCGCATTCGACGGCGATCCGCTCCGGCGTCAGCGCCGCCTGTCTCTCGAACAGACCGTGCAGCGTGCGGCCCTCCGCGTACGCCCGGCGCGTATCGTTGAACGACGCCAGCAGGCGAAGCGTCCGCTGCCCGGTCATCGGCAACTCGGCCAGCCGGCGCCCGCCGTCCGCGATCATGCCGACAAGCAGCGCCGCAAGCGACTCCGCCATCGCCTCGACGCGCTGCGCGTCGAAGCAGACCTTGCGGTATTTCAAATCGACGGTGAAGCCGCCGTCCGGCGCCCATTCGTGGACGACGACGTCCAGCGCGTTCGTCTGGCAGCCGGCGTACAGCTCCCGCGTCTCCACGGCCAGCCCGCCCAGCGTATCGCGCGGCCTCGTGTTGTACACGTTGACGGTCGCCTGGAACAGCCCGTCTTGGCCTTGCCTTCGCAGCGCCAGATCCTGGGTCAGCAGATCGTAAGGGTACTTCTGATGCGGCAAGCACGCCCTCAGCCGCTCGTGAACCCGCCGGACGAAGTCGTTCGCCGTATCCGACGCTTCCGCCCGGATTCGCAGGGGCATCGTACTGGCGAACATGCCGAACAGCCTTTTTTCGTCGCGGTTCGTTCGGTTGTAAACCGGCATGCCGACGACCAGGTCGGCGGCGTTCGCGTCCCGATGAAGCAGGACGAGCGCCAGCGCGGCGAACAGCGCATGGACCGAGACGCCGAGCGCCTCGGCCTGGCGCCGAACGGCCTCGCTCGATTCCGGATCGATGCGAAACGAATGACGCGCGCCGGCAAGGCTGCCCTCGGCGAGCGGATACAACGGCTCCGGCAGCTCGGAAAACTGCGCCTGCCAGAAGCGCCGGTCCCGCTCGAATCGCTGCGAAGCGGCGTACTGCCGCTCCCGCTCCAATAGCGCGAAATAGCCGGCCCCCTCCGTCACGCCTTCCCCTGCCGTTTCCATCACGCTTTCCCTGTCTGCCTTCATTTCGTCCCATCGCCCGGTCGTCCAGCCCTCCCGATCCGACTCATACAGGTCCGCGACCCGCTCCGACAGCAGCTGCACCGACCAGCCGTCCGCGATCGCGTGATGGAACCGGTACGTATAGCCCGTGCGGCCGCCGTCCAGCCGGAACATCGCGAAGCGGAACAGGACATCGTCGGCAAGCTGCATCGGCTCGGACGCGCCGCGGCACACGAAGCGTTCCAGCTCGGCATCCGGATCGGCTTCGCCCGACAGATCGACGAGCGGAATCTCGAACGGAGGCAGGGCCGCCCGCAGCCGCTGCATCAGGCCGTCCGGCGTCTCGACGAACGCGAGCCGGAACGCGTCGCGCTCGCTCACGAACCGGCGTATCGCACGCGCCAGCCGTTCGAAGTCGACCGCGCCATGGATGACGGAGGTGCAGCCCACGACATGGAGCGACGTATCCGGATAGCGCTGCTCGACGTAGCCGATCCGCTTTTGCGGATGGGTCAGCGGAAACAAGGCGGCTGGAGCCGCGGCTGAAGCGGTGGACGAAGCGGCGGTTCCGGCCGCTGACGCAGGACGCTCGGTATCGGTCATACGCATCGTTTTTCCTCCTTAGGCCGAGATTTGACTGCCGGTCAGATTTTTGATCCATTTGCGCGACCGGAACCGCAGCAGTCCCGCGCCCAGGCGAACGAGCTCCTCGAGCGACAGGAAAAATACACCCAGAACAGCGGCTGCTTCCAGACGAACGAGAGCAGCAGCCCGAGCGGGACGCCGATCAGCCAGGTGGCGGCCGACTCCATTTTGAATACGAACTTGCTGTCCCCGCCGCTCTGGAGAATGCCGCCAGCGATGATCATGTTGGCCACCTTCACCCACATGAACGCCGCGAATACCCAGAGGACGTGGACGGACAGGTCGCGCGCCTCCCCCGTGATCGAGAACGCCGACGCGTACAGCGGCGACAGCGCCGCGATGCCCGCGCCCAACGCCAGCGACAGGCCGATGCCCGCGCGGATCAGCCGCCTGGCATAGTCGAGGGCGAGCGCATGCTCGTCCGCGCCGAGCCGGTTGCCCACCAGCACTCCCGCCGCGCCGGCGAGGCCCGACAGCAGCCCGATGCTAAGACCCTGCAGCGGAAACGTGACCGTCATCGCCGTCATCTCGGTCGTGCCCATCCGACTGTAAATGACGGCGTAAGCCGCCTCGCCCAGCACCCAGATCAGCTCCGTCAGCACGATCGGGTACGTCGTAAGCAGAAACTTCCGCGCCAGGTCGCCGCGAAAGCGCAGCAAATGCCTGAATCCCGCCGCGCCGGGCAGCTTGAACCGGTACACCGCACCGATGATCAGCAGGCACTCGACGATGCGGGCCGTCAGCGTCGCATAGGCCGCGCCGGCGAGTCCCAGCTTCGGAAATCCCCAGTTGCCGAAGATCAGCAAGTAGTTCAGCGCAATGTTGACGATGACGACCGCCAGGCTGACGTACATCGGATATTTAACGTGACCCGTGCTGCGCATAATGGCGGAATAGACCATCGTGAGCATCGTCGGCACGTAGCTGAGCGCCACGATTTTCAGAAAAATGTCGCCTTCTCCCGTCACCCGCGCGTCGGTCGTGAACAGCCCCAGGCAGAACTCCGGCATGAGAAAAACGAACGCCGAGAACGCCGCGGACAAGGACAGCCCGATGAGCAGCGTCATGCCGAGCAGATCGTTGATGCTGCGCACGTCCTTGCTGCCCCAGTACTGGGCCGCATACACCGACAAGCCGGTCGCGAGACCCGCGAGCACGACGGAGATGACGCTGTAGATCTTGCTCGCCATGCCCACCGAAGCGATCGCCACGTCGCCGAGCTGCCCGACCATGAGCTGGTCGGTCATGTACAGGGCGGCCATGATCAGGCTCTGCAGCGCGATGGGTACGGCGATTTTGTACAAGCTTTTGTAAAAGCCGGCCTTGGTGTCATCCATGAAGCAAAGCATCCTCCCCGGCATCGCGATAACGGGCGTAACGCATCAGCGTATAATTTTTGCGGGGCTGGACGTCGACGACGCTGAACCGCTTCGTGAACGACATGCGGTCGTAGCCCTGCCCGTCCACCAGCGTAATGTTGGTGCCGCCGCCGATGATGATCGGCAGCTGCATCAGGATAATCTCGTCCACGAGATTGCGATCGAAAACGTGCCAGTTGAGCATGCCGCCGCCTTCGACCATCAGCCGCTTGAAGCCGTATTCGGTCTCGAGCCGGTCGAACAGCGCGGCGAAGTCGACGAGCTCCTCGCCGCACACGATGACTTGCTTGCCTTTATCCTCGATCTGGCGCCGCTTGTCCGCGTTCATGCCGCGTTCGGTCGTCACGATCAGCGTGCGTTCGGCATCCGACAAAATGTTGCTCGTCGGCGGAATGTCGAGCGTTCGGGTCGGCACGATCCGGACGGGATTGCGATTGGGCTCGTAGCGGTTGGTCAGGAACGGGTTGTCCGTGCAAATCGTATTTTTGCCGACCATGATCCCGTCGACCTGGCCGCGGAAGCGGTGAATATACGTCATGTCGTCCTCGTCGAACAGTTGGAAAAGCTCCTTGCTCGAATGCCCTTCGCCGAACGTCAGCTTGCCGTCGATGGAGACCTGGCTGAATACGGTCACTCTCATACGAAACTCGCCCCTTTTTTGAGTTGATCCACATAGTCGTCCACTTCGGCCATGACGGCCCTCGCCCGTTCCTGCATGGCGGCGCGCGCCAGCGCGGCCCCGTCCTCCGGCAGCCGCCGGAGCCCCTCCTCCATGCCGACCCAGCCGGCGATCATATAAGGGCTGACCGGCATCGGCCGGCTCGCTCGCAGCTGTTCGATGAGCCGCCGCTTGTTCGCGGACCCGGCCGATTCGATCTGTTGCAGCGCGGCGATCGACGCGGGTATCCGCTGCACCCGGTCGGACCACAGCCGCTGGCATTCGTCGCTCAGCATGAAGGCCGCATAGGCGCGCAGAGCCGCGCCGCGCGGAGACGACAACGATCCGCAAGGAAAAATAAGTCCGATCGAAGAGCACATCGATACGGCGCGCCGTCCCCCGATCGCCGGAATGGCGCTCACGGCCAGACGGTCGCCCAGCCTGCGGTTCAAATAGTTGTAGATCCATTCGCCTGTCACGATCGCCCCGATGTGTCCTTCGGAGAACCGTTCGAGCAGCGTCGTCGCGCCGTCCAGGCTGGCGATTTTGCCCGATGCCAAGCCGCGCCGCAGGAAAGCCAGCGCTTGCTCCACGGCGTCCGTATCGAGCGAGACCCGGCCTTCTTCCATCGGCCAGCCGCCGAAGGCGGTCAGGAAAGGAATGAAATTGTAGGCTTGACCGAGATCGATCCCGAGCGGAATGATTCCGGCCTCCCGCAGACGCAAGGCTTCTCTCTCCAGTTCCTCCCAGTCCTGCGGCAATTCGGGATAATGCGTCTTGTTGACGTAAAGGACGAGGTGGTTGCCCATGAGCACGGGGACGCCGAACAGACGTCCGCCGATCCGCATCGTGTCGAGCGCGGACGCCGTGGCGATGCCTTCCAGCGCTTCGGCGTCCACTTCGGACAGCCGCGCCGCCTCCCAGTAGTTCGCCATATCCGAAGGAACCATCGCCATGTCCGGTCCCGTGCCGTCCTCCGGCAGCCGCGTCAACCGCCGGCCAAGGTCCGCGATGCTCATCGCTTCGGCGCGCACCCGAATCCCGCAGCGCGCCTCGTACATCCGCCCGATTTCCTCGAGCACCTCGACCGAGGTGTCTCCCGGCCCGTCGAATTCGTGCCAGATCACCAGTTCTTCAATCTTCCTGCCCGCGCTCATGCGCCTCGTCCCCCCTTGTTAATCGCGATATTTCCGTTTGCGCCATGCTCGCGCCGGATTGCTCATGGTCTTCCGCGCCCGGTCCGCGCGCTCCCGTCCGAGCCTCATCCGGCCTCTTCCACCGGCGCGCCTGCCCACGGCGCGAATACCGTCTTGATCGCCTCCGAGACGACTCGCTCCCCCCGTCTCCGGATCGTAGCCGAGCAGCTCGCGCACGGCCTGCTCGTGCTGCTCAAGCCGGTACCGGCCGGTGACGAGCGAATCGAGTCCCGGCATCGTCTCCGCGAGCTGCAGCGCGAGCGGGAACGTGCAGCGGTACTCGCCCGCGCCCACGATGCTGATGCCGTTCTGGACGAGCCGGACCGGCGAGATCGAGTAGCGGTACAAGGCGTCGATGCCGAAGGGCACGATCCGTCCGCCCCGCCCGATCCAGCGCTCCGCGGCCTCGAGCTGGTTGCCGACCGCGTCGATGACGACGTCGAACTTTCGGCCGCCGGCGATCCGCTCCGCGACGGCCTCGAGCTCGTCCGGCCGGCAGGCCGCGTCCGCGATCCGCTGCGCAGCCCGCAGCCGCGCCGGGTTCAGCTCGGTCGCGACCGTCAGGCGCGCGGTCGCCCGGCTCGCCATCTGGCAGAGCAGGCCCATCGGCCCCGAGCCGATGACGAGCACCGCGTCGTCGCGCTTCACCTGCGCCTCCTGGAGGTTGTGGAGCACGCAGGCGAGCGGCTCCACGAGCACGCCGCGCTCCCAGGACATGCCGCGGGGCAGGCGGTGCACGAACCGCTCCTCGGACACATAGTAGCGGGCGAACGTCCCGGGCGCGTTCAGTCCGGCGATCGCCATCCCGCCGCCGCAGCCGACGCACAGATTGGGCATCTCCCGCCTGCAATATTCGCAAGCGCCGCAGCTCCAGTTCGGATCGATGACGACGCGATCGCCGGGCCGCAGCCGCCGGACCGACCGTCCGGTCTCGACGACCGTGCCGACCGCCTCATGTCCGCGGGTCACATGCGGCACGCCCTCCTCCTTGCCGGCGATGACGGCCAGATCCGTACCGCAGATGCCCGTCAGCTCGATCCGGATCTTGACCTGCGTCGGCGCGGCGACGGCGGGCTCCGCGACCTCCGTCAGCTCGAGCTTGCCTCTCGGCGTCCACTGGAGCGCGTTCATGCCGGCGCCCCCTTGCGGACGCGCCGCCGCAGCACCGCGCTGCCGAACGGACCGAGCGGCAGCTCAAGGCAGCCGTCGCGGGACGGTTGAAACTCAGGGACGCCGCCTCGCTCCCCTCCGCCAGGCAGACGGAAGGCGCCCCCGCCAAGCGCCTCCCACGTCTCGATGCCCGCCGCCTCGTCTTCGCCGGACTGGCCCAGACCGAGTCGCAGCGTCTGCGGCTGCGCGCCGGCGTTAAAGGCCACGACGATTCGCTCGTCTCCGGCAAATCGCTCGTATGCCAGCGTTCGCCCGTCCGCCGGCGCATGCAAAAATCGGATGCCGCCCCCGCGAAGCGCGCCGTGCGACCGTCGCAGCGCGATCATCTCCCTGTAGAACGCGAACAGCTCGCGATTTTGCGCGTCCGGCGCCCAGATCATGCAGCGCCTGTTGTCGGGGTCGTTTTCCCCGCTCATGCCGATCTCGTCGCCGTAGTAAATGCAGGGCGCGCCGATATACGTGAACTGGAACAGCACCGCAAGCTTCATCCGCGCCTCGTCCCCGCCGCACAGCGTCAGCAGTCGCGCCGTATCGTGACTGCCCAGCAGTTGGAAGGAAGCTTCGCACACCTGCTGCGGATACAACGCGAGCTGCTGCGAGACGACGTTCGCGAACGTCTCGGCGTCGATCATGCAGGATGCGAAAAACTTGATCGCCAAATCCCGAACCGGGTAATCCATCACGGCGTCGAGCTGGTCGCCCCCGAGCCACGCCATCGCGTCGTGGAAAATCTCCCCCGAGCAAATAGGCGTCGGGCTTCGCCGCCTTGACCGTCTCGCGCAGCCTGCGCCAGAAACGGTGGTCGATCTCGTTGGCGACGTCGAGACGGAAACCGTCGATATCGGCCTCTCGCAGCCAGTACGCGGCTACCTCCAGCAGATATTCGGCCGTCGCGGGATGGGATACGTTCAGCTTGGGCAGATCGGCCTCGTACCCGAAAGTCTCGCAGACGAGCGGAGCGCCCGAGTGCGGATCCGGCCAGCTTCGCACATGGAACCAGTCCGCGTACGGCGATGCCGCGCCGCGCGCCAGCACGTCGACGAACGGCGGGAAGCGGCTGCCGGTATGGTTGAATACGAAGTCCAGCAGCACGCGGATGCCGCGTGCATGACAGGCTTCGACCAGCGCCTTGAGCGTCTCGGCCGTTCCGAACTGCGGGTCGACCGCATAGAAATTCTCCGTATCGTATTTGTGGCTCGACGGCGCCTGAAACAGCGGCGTAAAGTAGATCGCGTTCACGCCGAGCGCCGACAGATGATCGAGCTTGTCCATCACGCCGCGCAGGTCGCCCCCCGAAGGCGTTCTGCTTCGTCGGCGCGCTCCCCCCCAAGGCTCGAACGGCCCTCCCGCCGCCTCGCCGCTTCTCGCGAAGCGATCCGGAAAGATTTGATAGAACACGGCATCCTTCACCCAGCCGGGCGGCCGGATCGCGTCGTCCGGGTTCATGTACGGATACTCGAAGTTGCCGAACGACTCTTCCGGAGGCTGCTCGTCCAGCCAGCGTTCGCCATAGTAGATCCGCTCCTGTCCGGACGTCAGCAGGAAGCGGTAGCTGAGCCTGCGCGAATCGACCGCGATATCGGCCTCCCAGTAGTCGTACAGCGCATCGGCAAGCTTGATTTCCATCCGCGCGCGACGCTCGGTGCCGTGCCAGTCGTACTTGTCCCCGTAGCAGACGACGGCTTCGTCGATATCGCCGCGCGCCGCGCGCAGCCTCACCCGCACCTGCTCGTCGTCGTACATAAAAGCCCAATTCTGCTTGTGGCGATGATAGAGCGCTCCTCGGTTCATCTCCGTCCTCCTCTTTGATTCCTGTCGATCGGGCTTAAGCCATAGCGCTTGCGTGAGACAAAACCGGACGTGATCCCTCCCGGGCCAAAAAAAAAGAAAAAGGCACAGCCCCGACTTGCGTTCGAGGTTGTACCTTTCGGTAACATGGCCTTCAATTTTTCCAGATTGTAGCACTATATTTTTGCTTTTTCAATATCTTATTTTGCTATGATCAGGCGATCGGGAAAATACGACAAATCCCGCAAATGCCACAGCGGCGCGGTTCCAATCGAACGGCTATGCCAGAAACCGCAATCGGAGAGGACCAATCAACGCGTTTTGACATGGCGATAATAATTCCATTTATTCCTATTTAATGGAATCTAAAGTTTAGCTTTTTTTTCATTGTTCAACGTTTGCGGGCCTTCACACTCCAAGGTCAAGGAAACCGGTTTTCCTTTTTTATTTCTATAAAGTTAAAAAAACGGCGACGATGCGGAAGCTCGTCGCTTCCGCACCGCCGCCGTCCTTCGGCAGCCTCACTCTCCCGGCGGCCATACCGCCTGCGCCGTTCGTCCCTCGAAGGAATAGGCCGCGCGGACCGGGGCCGCACACGCGCCCCGGACGATGCCGCCGTCGTCGACGCGCGCGACGCCTTCCGCGGGTCCGGTCGCCGCGAAGCCACCGCCAAGCGGCGTCAGGCGCAGCCCGCCGGCATACGATGCCGCCGGCACGAACCGTCCGACCGCGTCCGGCCCGTGCAGCGCCGTCGCCGGCGCAGGCTGAAGGCTGACGTCCGCCAGCTCGCCCGGCTGTCCGAAGAAGTGGAGCAGCGGCAGCGCGGCGCGCGCTTCCCAATCCGCTTCGGTGTGCGCCGCCTCCGGATCGAAGTAATACGCCAACTGCCGGTTCGGCTCGTAGCCGGCCGCGAGCAGCTCGTCGACGAGACCCCGAACGTGCTTTTCGAGGATCAACGTTCCTTCCTTGCCGCCCGTATCGATCCAGATCTTGCGGAGCGGGGGCCTGCCTTTGAATCTCGCATATACGCGCGTCTCCGCGAGGTTGTCGGGATTGACGTAATACAGGTAAGGCGACATGATGCCGATCATGCCGAAAACGTCCGCTCGCCGCATCCCGATATGGTAGGTGACCTGGCCGCCGCGCGAAGATCCGAGCAATCCGGTATGCGCCGGACCGGTCTTCGTCCGCAGCACCGCGTCGATGTAAGGCTTGAGCTCCTCGATCAGGAATCGCTCGTACAGCTCGCCCTTCGGCGTAATGTCCATTTTGTCGCGGGCATAATCGACGCCTTCGAGCGCATGCGTATACTCGTCCGCGCGCGCCGTCTCCATATTGGCGGCCCCGACCATGACGATCTCCCCGATTCGTCCTTCCGCGATGAGCCGGTCGGCGATGCGGTGCAAATTCCACGATTGCCCGTTGTAGCCGGGGTGGAATACATTCTGACCGTCGTGCAAATACAGCACGGGATAGCGTCGCTCGGAGCTTTGGCTGTAGCCGGGCGGCAAATAAATATAGATGTCCCGCTCGTTGTCCAGCAGCTCGGAACGGAATTTGTCGATGCGCAGCAGCGTCATGCCGTCTCCTCCTCTTCTGCGGCCGCGTCGGTTCGGCGCGGCGCTATGTCGATCCAGCCCTTCACCTTGTATGCGGCGAGCAGCCCTTCTTCGGCCCGGAGCAGCCGATACGGGACTTCCCGGCCCCATTCGTCGGATTCCTCGCTGCCCATGCCGCGGGAGATGCGGAATTCGACCGCGAACCCGCGGGGCAGGGCGAACGTGCCGCCGTAAAGCCGCGCGCCGATCTTCGGCAGCTCGATGCCCGCGTAGATCATCTCGGTATCGGGCGTATCGGCCGGCACCTCGACGCGGAAGCTGACCCGCACCGTCTGCGGCAGGCCGGCGACGACCGCGACCGCCCGCGTGACCTGCTGCTTGGCCGCGTTCGTGTACGTCACCTCGGCCGCGCCCTCCCGGCGCGGCACGATCGTGCCGTCCGGCAGCACCGAGAGCACCGACGGCTGCGACACGGCGTACGCGCCGTCCAGATTCGTGGCGGCGAACCCGCTGTCGTACTCGTCGGCGGGGCTGAACCACGCGGCCGGCTCCGTCAGGCTGACGGTCTCCGGTCCGTGCAGACGCGATCGGACGATACGCCCCGGATGCCCGAACAGGAAGATCAACGGCTCGTGGAGCCGGGCTGCCCAGTCCTTCTGATAATGACCGGATTCGGGTACGAAGTGATACATCAGGTCGGCCCCGGGACGGAAGCCCGCTTCGATCATGGCGCCGACGACGGTCCGGACGTGCCGCTCCATCACCGTGAAGCCCTCCGCGCCGCCGACGTCCATCCAGACCCGGATCGGCGGCTTGAAGCGGTGAACCTCGCTGAGCCACAGCTCCTGCTCCTGGCGCTGGTCGGGCCTAACGAAAAACGGGCAGAGCGCGCCGACGAGGCCGAACGTCTCCGGACGGCGGAAGCCGAGATTGTACGCCATCAGGCCGCCTGCCGACGAGCCGAGCACCCCTGTATGGGCGGCATCCGGCAGCGTCCGGTATTCGCGATCGATGTAGGGCTTCACTTCCTCCGCCAGGAAGCGCTCGTACAGGTCGCCCTGCGCGCCTTGGCCGAATACCTTATCGAGCCACGGCACCGGGTGCATGTACTCGGCCACCCGCGCGCCGGTCACGTGGGCGACGCCTACGATGATGATCGGGCGAATCAGCCCTTGTGCGATCAGGCGATCGGCGGTCTTGTGCGCCTCCCAGGAGCCGCCCCGGCTGTCCGCGGCAAATACATGCTGTCCGTCCTGCATATACAGCACCGGGTAGCGAACGTCCTTATTCGCTGCCTCTCCGTAGCCGTCGGGCAAGTAAACATAGAGCTCTCTCTCATTGTCCAAAAATTCGGACCGGAATCCGGCCAGCGTTACGATTTTAGACGGCATAACGTCCTCCTAGGCGCCGCGCGGGCGCGATGAATGGTCAGCCCTTGTCCGCTCCCGCGGCCAGGCCGTGAATCAGGTACTTCTGAAAAAACATGTAGAGCGCGGTGATCGGCAGCGCGGTCAGCACGGAGCCGGCGGCGAACAGGCTGAAGCTGGAGTTCATTTTGTCCGACACCATGCCGTACAGCCCCTGCGCCAAAGTCATCTTGTCGGAAGAGCGAAGCACGATCTGCGGCAAAATGAAGTCCATGACCGGTCCGATGAACGCCGTCAGCATGACGAAGGTAATCGCGGGAACCGATAGCGGCAGCAGGATGCGGATAAAAACGTCGGCACGCCCGGCGCCGTCGATGATCGCCGCCTCTTCGAGGCTGCGGGGAATCGTGTCGAAGTAACCCTTCATCACCCAAACCCCGAACGAGACGGAGCCGCCCGCGTAGATCAGGATCAGCCCCAGATGCGTGTTGAGCAGCCCCGTCTGGAGCAGCAGCACGAAGATCGCCATGATCGACAGGAAGCCGGGGAACATCTGCAGCACGAGCAGCGTCATGAGCCCGACCTGCCTCCCCCTTGAAGCGAAGGCGCGAGAAGGCGTACGCCGTCACGGTCACGAGCAGCGTCGAGAGCAGCATATTGGATACGGAGATGAACATCGTGTTGCGGTACCACAGCGCGAAGTCCGTCTCGCGCAGCAGCCGCCCGAAGTGCCGAAGCGTCGGATGCTCCGGCACCATGCTGCTGATGAGCAGCGTATCGCCGGGATTGAGCGCCGTGCCGGCGACCCAGACGAGCGGATACACCGTCGCGGCGAAGATGGCGGCCAGCAGCGCATACAGCCCCGCGGCGACAAGATGGTCTTGCATACGTTTCATGGTCGCTCAATCCTTTTCTCGAAACGAATGGGTGCGGCTGTAGTTCAGCACGGAGACGAGCGCGACGACGACGAACATGACGATGGAGACGGCCGAAGCCATGTTGAACTGGTTTTGCTCGAGCGTCATCTTGTAGATCCAGGACAGCAAAATGTCGGTCGAACCCGCGAAGTAGTAGTCCGGATTCGGCGGACCGCCGTCGGTCAGCAGGTAGATCAGGTTGAAGTTGTTGAAGTTCGACGCGAACTGCATGATCAGAATCGGCGAAGTCGCGATCAGCACATGCGGCATCGTGATCCGCCTGAACTTCGACGCGCCGCCCGCGCCGTCCACCTCGGCGGCCTCGTACAGGTCTCTGGGGATCGTCGTCAGGATGCCGGCCAGCAGCGCCATCAGGAACGGCATCGACATCCAGAAATGCACGAGCAGCACCGTCAGCTTGGCGACCGTCGGGTCGGACAGCCAAGGAACGGCCGGCAGTCCGGCGCGCTCCAGCAGGCCGTTGACCGGACCGAGCGCGCCGTTGAAGAGCACGCGGAAGACGAGGATCGCGATGAACGACGGGAACGCCCAGGGCAGCACGAACGCCGTTCGCCACAGCTTTTTGAACCGGACCTTGCGGTGCTCGATCAACAGCGCGACGGCGAGACCGCCAAAGTAGGCGACAAGCGTGGACAACACGGCCCAAACGACGTTCCAGGCGAAGATGCCGCCGAAGGTGGACGTCCACGCCCGGTCGGACAGCAGGCGGGAGAACGTCTGCAGGCCGGTCCAGCTCACGAGGGAGCGATCCGGAATATGGTTCGGCGACGCGTAGTTCGTAAAGGCGATCAGCACGTTAAAAAGCATGGGCACGACCGATACGAAAAGAACGAACAGCAGCGCGGGCGCGAGCAGCAGCAGTGCCGTCCGCCCGTCGCGGGAGCGGCGATGGACCGGCGCCGGTCGCCCGAGCTTCGGCAGGGCTTGGGCCGCCGCCGCGTCGCCGTATCTGCGGGTTCCGGGGAACGGTCCGCCGCCTGCGATCAGGGCAGCGCGGTGCCGATAAGCGTCGGTCACGTTCAGCGCGTGGAGGAGCAGCAGCGCAGCGCCGGCGAACAAGGCGAGCAGACCGTTGATCAACAGGAAAATCGAATGGTCTCCCCGCACGAGCGCGCCGTCGACGATCCGCGTCGGCGTGTCGCCGAGGGTGATCAGCCCTTCGAGCGCCCGGCCGATGCGCGGCGCGCCGACGATCAGCGCGACGGCATAGGCCGCCATGAACAGCGCGCCTTTGGCGTATTGGCGGTTCAGCAGCTGTCCCCCTCCCGCGCAGAAAGCGGACAGCAGCCCTGCCGTCGCCGGACCCGCCGGACCGGCGCGATAAGCGATCGCGCGATCTCCCCGGCTCATCCGCTTGTTTTCATGGCGGTGCGCATCTGATTCGCCATATTGTCCAGCGTTTTCTTGATGTCGGCGCGGTCGTCGTTCCAGATGACGGACAACGCCGCGTACGAAGGCACCCACAGCGCCGAAGTCTCGGGAATGACGGGCAGCGGCGTCGCGTTCTGCAGCTGCGCGAGGAACGAAGAGACGTTCGGATCGGCCATGATGGCCGGATCGCTCACCAGATCCCGCCGCGTGGGCAGCTGCGCGGTCATCTCGTAGCGGAGCTTGGCGTTGTCGCGGCTCGTCGCGAGCTCCGCGAACAGCTTGGCGGCGTTCGGATATTTCGTGTAGGAATTGACGAACAGCGACCGCACGCTGATGAGGCTCTGCGGATGCTCGCCGTTCGGCAGCAGCGGCAGCTGGACGACGCCGAAGTCGACGCCCGCCTTGCGCAGATTGGCCATCTGCCACGTACCTTCGATCATCGCGGCGGCACGGCCTTCCTGGAACAGGCCCGAGATCACGTTGTTGTTGATGTCCGCCGTATTCAGCGGGAACAGCGCCTTCAGGCTCCGCGCGAACTTCACGCCTTCGACCGCGCCTTCGCCGCTCAGTCCGATATCGTCCGGATTCGTGCCGTCGTCGCCGAAAATATAGCCCCCCGTAGCCTGCGATGAAGGCATGCATCTGATAGATTTGAGCGACGTCCCAGACGAGTCCGTACTTCTTGGCTGCGGGATCGGTGAATGCGCGGCCGAACGCCAGCAGCTCCTCGAACGTCGCCGGCTCCTTGGGCATCAGCTTTTTGTTGTAGTAGAGCGCATAGGTGTCCGCCGACATCGGGTAGCCGTAGAGCACGTCCTTGTACGTGATCGCCTGCGCGACGGACGGCATGACGTTCTCGAGCACATCGTTCTGCGTGCGGTCGTTCGGCAGCATCAGGCCGGCGCTCGCCCCTTTGCCGATCGCGTCGTGCGGCGAGGAGAACACGTCCGCGCCCAGGCCCGCGGGGCCGTCCGTCATGAGCTTCCCGACCGTGTCGATGGACGGGACGACCTCTACCTTGACCTTGACGCCGTAAGCGGTTTCAAATTGCTTGCCTATCTCCTGCAAAAACGCCCGCTCGTTCCCGTCGGACTCCCATACCAGCAAGGAGGCACCCTTTTCAGGCTTGATGTCAGCGCTTACAGTTTGAACCGGCGACGCGCCCGCCTCATCGGTCTGCTGCCCGCTGCCCTGGCCGTCCGTCTTCGTACTCGCGTTCGCGCATCCGGCTGCGGCGACCAGCGCAAGCGCCAGTACGAGCAATTTTCCTATTTTGTTTTCCGGCAAAACGATCCCACTCCTTCTCATTAACTTAATCGTTTAAGTTGACTGCCTATTCAAATTAGCACGAACAGATTGTCCGTGTCAATACGAAAACTTGAAGTTACTCCAACAAAAGTCGCAAAAAGTAGATTTTTGTCGCATCCCACCCATTTGACGTATTCCCATTCCAGCGCCTGCCTCTCGCCCAAAGCCAAAGATAAATTTCTTCTTGCTCGAAAATACGCTGAAAAGTATACTTGCCCTATAAACATTTGCGCGTGAAGAACACCGCCTCTCCTAAAGGAGTTGGCGGTGTTTTTTGTTGCCGCTTTAAGGAGGAGATGTGCCGGATGGAAGAACGATATACAAAATGGCTTGAGCAACAGCGCCGCCGACGGACGGGCGAATCCTTGCGCAGACTGCTTGAAGGACACGCTTTTAACGAAGCGCTATTTGCAAAAGAAATATGGCTTAAGGGTGTAGGCAGTTTGAATGATTTGCAAGCCGAATACGAGGTGCCGGGATTCGGAGAGGGCTCGTTTTACATCGATCACGCTTACCTAAGACCTCCATACAAGATTGGTTGGGAGATCGACGACTTCAGGACGCACGGACAGCACGCGAGCCGGCGCACGTTCGAATACGAGCGAGAGCGGCAAAATCATCTCGTACTGAACGGCTGGACTGTATTCCGCTTGCCCCTGGATATGATACGCGACCAGCCTAACAAGTGTAGGCGGTTCGTCCTGCTAACGCTTGGGAAATTGTACGGAGACTTCGGAGAGAAAAAGGAGACCTCCCTTCCGCTTAAGCAGCGGGAGCTCGTCCGATTCGCGAACAAGC
Organism: Cohnella rhizosphaerae; assembly: GCF_029525575.1. Taxonomy (GTDB): domain Bacteria; phylum Bacillota; class Bacilli; order Paenibacillales; family Paenibacillaceae; genus Cohnella; species Cohnella rhizosphaerae. The sequence goes on along the minus strand of NZ_JAPDIA010000003.1, from coordinate 1,589,649 downwards.
TGCAGCGGCCGTTCTCGCCTGCCGAGGCTGGCGAATTGCTGGGTATCAGCACTCGGCATGCGCGGACGATTTTACACGAGATGGCCGAGCAAGGCTGGCTCGATCGGGCTGGCGGACTCCAGCGAATAAGAACCTATCGGCTTGGAGAAAAGGGTAAACTGTATTAAGAACCGTACGCAAGGACTTTGGTGCTGCTAGGGTGTGAACGCTTCGCGCTTTAGCGGAACTTTTTTCCGCTAAAGGCCCAGGGAGGCGTGTGCCTACGTGCCTTAGCGGAACTTTCTTCCGCTAAAGGCCCAGGGAGGCGTGTGCCTGCGTGCCTTAGCGGAACTTTTTTCCGCTAAAGGCCCAGGGAGGCGTGTGCCTGCGTGCCTTAGCGGAGCTTTCTTCCGCTAAAGGCCCAGGGAGGCGTGTGTCTACGTGCCTTAGCGGAACTTTCTTCCTCTATAGGCGCGGGGAGTACCCCTGAGCGCTGAACTTGCGTGCGACAACGGTATTTTCTGCCTAGCTGCCCGCCCCCCCTATAGCGCTTCACGCCGCGGTTCCAGACCGCGAGGCCGATGCCTGCCGCGATCAGGCCGACGACGGGCGTCATCCACGCCATGAAGACGCTGCGATGCGCTTCGAGGAAGAACATGGCCGGGTATACGCCGACGAAGGCGAACGGCAGCACCCAGGTGAGCAGAAAGCGGATGCCGCGGTTGTAGATTTGCACCGGATAACGGCCGTAGCTCTGTATGTTGTACATGAGCGGGATGATGCCCGTCGGCGCGTCCGAGTAGAACGAGATCGCCGCCAGCGTCACGTAGAGGCCCGTGTAAATGAGCACCGAGCCCAGCACCATCACGATGAGCACGAACGGGTCGTACCAGTCGAACGCGAGCCCGAGCTTGCCCCACGCCGTGCCCATGATCGCGAGCCCGACGAGCGAGGAGACGAGCGACGGCGGGTCTACGTTTTCCAGCATGACCTGGGCAAGGGAGTGGGCGGGTCGCGTCAACACGCGGTCCATCTCCCCCTTGATGATGTAGCGATCGCCGAAGTTCCACAGATTCGTGAAGGCGCTGAACACGCCCTGTGCGATCATGAAGTAGCCATACACGAACACGACCTCGGACTCGCTCCAGTCCCCGAGCGTCGGCGTGTGCTGGAATACGATAAAGATGAACACCAGATTCGTCAGCGAAAACAGCAGGTCGCTCACGACCTCCACCCAAAAATCGGCGCGGTAGGTCAGCTTCACTTTCGCATAATTGGCGATGTATTCTTTGAATAGTCCGAACGTGTAGCCAAGTCTAGACAGTCTCAATTTATTTTAGCCCCCCTGCACGAACAGCCGACGACGCGCCGACCGCCACATGAGCACGATCGGAACGACGAGGACCGCGAACCAGCCGATTTGGATGAGCAGCGCATGCCAGGTCTCTGCGTCGCTCGTCCTGCCCGTAAACACCGAGCTCGGCAAATACGTGATCGCCTGGAACGGCAGCCAATCCATGAAGGCCCGCCCCCACGCCGGAAAAAAGGCGATCGGCACGACGACGCCGGACAGGAGATCGACGAGCACCCGCTTCATGCGCATGAGCCCCTCGTTGTTCTCGACGAAGAAGGCGAACAGGCCGGTCAAAATATTGAGCTGCGTATTGATCAGAAAGCTGAACCAGATCATGACGAAAAACACGATCCAGCGCATCGGGTCCGTCGGCAGCGTCACATGGAAAAGCAGCGTCGCCAGAATCATGCCCGGCACCATGAACAGCAGCAGGCGAAACACGCCTTCGCCGAAGCCCTGCATCATTTTCACCATTAAATAGTTGATCGGACGCGTCATCTGCACCGCCACGCTGCCGTCGCGGATCTCGTTCGAAATCTCGCGGTCGAGGTTGTTGAAGTAAAACGCGCGCGCCATCCATGACACGGCCACATACGTCGTCATCTGCTCGACCGTGAAGCCGGCCAGCGTGCCGGCGTCGCCGTAGATCGCTTTCCACAGGAAATAATAAGCGCCGATGTTAATGGCGTAAACGATAATGCCGCTATAATAATTAACGCGGTAAGCAAGCATCGTCAAAAAACGGATGCGAATAAATTCGAAGTAAGCGGCGTTCACGGCTTGGTCGCCTCCGCCCGTGCGGTGGGCCGCGAACTGTCGGCGCTCGCGCCCGCTTCAGCCTTGTCGGACGGTCGATCGTCTGCCGGTCTGTCGTCCGACGGTTCTCTGTCTGCCGATGTCCCTGCCGCTGTACCTGCCGATCCGCCGCCTGATGGTCCGCCGCCCGCCAGCGTCTCCTCCGGCGTCTGCGCGCTGCCCGTCCGGTAAATTTCGCGCACGATCTCTTCGGTGTTCGTCTCGATGATCTTGATGTCGCTGATCTCCATCGTGCCGACGACGCGCGACAGCACCTCCGACACGTTGATCTCGAGCGGAATCCATACCGTCGCGGTAAAGGCGTCGCCGACGCTCCATTTGACGTCCATGCCGTCCGTCAGCGCCGCCAGCCTGTCCGCCCGCACAGCGTCGCCGAACGTGAAGACGACCTCGCGGCCTTTGCCCCACCGTGTCTTGAGCTCCTCCAGCCCGCCGTCGTAGATAATGCGTCCATCGTCGAGCATAATAACGCGGGAGCAGAGCGCCTCGATGTCCTGCAGGTCGTGCGTCGTGAGCAGAATCGTCGTGCCGCGCTCGCGATTGATCCGTTTCAGAAACTCGCGGATCTCCGTCTTCACGACGATGTCCAGGCCAATGGTAGGCTCGTCCAAAAACAAAATCGACGGGTTGTGCAGCAGCGCGGCCGCCAGCTCGCAGCGCATGCGCTGCCCGAGGCTGAGCTTGCGAACCGGGCGGTTCAGCAGCTCGCCGAGCGACAGCGTTTCGACGAGCTCGTCGAGCAGCCGCTTGAAGTCGTTTTCGCCGACGCCGTACACCTTGCGCAGCAGCCGAAACGACTCGATGACGCCGATGTCCCACCACAGCTGGCTGCGCTGGCCGAACACGACGCCGATGCCCTGGACGAACTTCTCTCTTTCCTTGTGCGGCACGAAGCCGTTGACCTTGATATGCCCGGAGGTCGGGACGAGGATGCCGGTCAGCATCTTGATCGTCGTCGACTTGCCGGCGCCGTTCTCCCCCGATATAGCCGCAAATCTCGCCCTGCGGGATCTGAAAGCTGATGTCCTTGACCGCGGTCACTTCCGTATATTCGCGTTTGAAGAGGTCTTTCAGCGCGCCGCCGATGCCTTCGCGGTTTTTCTGAACGTTGAACTGCTTGCGCAGATCTCTGACGTCAATGGCTAACATTCCATATTCCTCCGTCATTCGACTTAACTTGATTCGAGTCGTGCGGGAACGATATAATTCAATATGTTATCTTACAGGAGATTGATCTTAACGTAAAACGAAGGGAACATGTGGATGCGCAGCCAGCCGCGAAAAAAGAGAAGGTGGCCCCTCTATACGGGTCTCTCCATATTAGCGATCGTCGTCGCCTTTGCCGTCTGGTACTTCTACAATACGTATCACGCGCTCGAACAGCTCGACAAACCCAAGGAAGACTCCATCTTCAGCAACGTGCCGGAGAAGCCCGAAGAGCAGCCACCGGAGTGGACGGGTACGGAACGCGTCAACGTCCTTCTTATGGGCGGAGACAATCGCGGGCTCGCCGAGGGGGGAAACGCCGCGCTCGGACTCCATGCTCGTCGCATCGTTCGACCCGACGACGAAGAAGGTGCATCTCTTCTCGATCCTGCGCGATACGTACGTGAAGATTCCGGGCCACGGCTCCGACCGTCTCAACGCGGCGCTCTCGATCGGCGGGCCCAACCTGTCGATGAAGACGATCTCCGAGTTGACCGGACTTGATATTCAGTATTATGTGTATGCGGATTTCCAGGGCTTCATCAAGCTGGTGGACGCGATCGGCGGCGTGGACTTCTACGTGGAGAAGGACATGGACTACGAATCGGCCGCGGACAAGCATATGTTCGACATCCATCTTAAAAAAGGGGCAGCAGCACCTCGACGGCGAGCATGCGCTGCAGTACGTGCGGTTCCGGCACGACCGCTTGAGCGACTATACCCGCACGGAGCGCCAGCGCGCCTTCCTCGGCGCGGTCGCCGACAAGCTGCAGTCCGGCTGGAATCTGATCAAGCTGCCGACCATCCTGAACAAGGTCGTGCCCTATATCGAGACCAACATGTCGGTCAACGACATGTGGAAGCTCGCCAGCCTCGGCTACAAGTCGCATCAGGCCGGTTCGGCGCAGCTGCCGCCGATGGACAACCTGGTCGAGCAGAACAAGGGCGGCTCGACGATCGGCATTCGCGACGAGGACAAACTGCGCGAGTACATCCAGGAAGTGCTCGCCTCGGATACGTCCGCGGCGTCGCCTTCGCCGTCGGGCTCCGCATCCGCGTCGGCGAGCGCCACGCCATAAACTTCACCTTCACCTTCGCCAAGATGGGGACCGCCGAATCGGCGGTCTCTTCACGTTCGCTCGCTTCAGACCATTATCCCATTCGCTCAGGAGGCCCCCCCCATATGTCGAATTCTCAAGCAAGCTCGAACCCAAGACCCGAATCCGCGCGCCTATACGAGGAAGCGCAGCGTCATATCGTCGGCGGCGTCAACAGCCCGTCGCGCTCCTTCAAGGCCGTCGGCGGCGGCGCCCCCGTGTTCATGCAGCGCGCCGAAGGCGCCTACTTCTGGGACGTCGACGGCAACCGGTACCTCGACTATCTGGCCGCGTTCGGCCCGATCGTCACCGGTCATGCGCATCCGCACGTCACGGCCGCGATCGTGCGCGCCGCGCAAAACGGCACGCTGTACGGCACGCCGACGGAAGGCGAAGTGACGCTCGCGCGCATGCTGAAAGATACGATCCCCTCGCTCGACAAGGTGCGTTTCGTCAACTCGGGCACCGAAGCCGTCATGACGACCATCCGCGTCGCGCGCGCGGCCACCGGGCGCAACAAGATCGTCAAGTTCGCCGGCTGCTACCACGGCCACTCCGACCTGGTGCTCGTCGCCGCAGGCTCGGGTCCGTCGACGCTGGGCATCCCCGACAGCGCGGGCATCCCGGTCAGCATCGCGAGCGAAGTGATCACGGTGCCGTTCAACGACACCGAAGGGCTGCGGCTCGCACTTGAAGCCTGGGGAGACGACGTGGCCGCCGTCATGATCGAGCCGATCGTCGGCAACTTCGGCATGGTAATGCCGAAGCCCGGCTTTCTCGAGGACGTATGCCGCATGGCCCGCGCGGCCGGCGCGCTCGTGATCTACGACGAGGTTATCACGGCGTTTCGGTTCCACTACGGGACGACGCAGACGTATGCGGCGGCGTTCCCGGATCTTGCCGCGATCGAGCCGGACCTGACGGCGCTCGGCAAAATCATCGGCGGCGGCCTGCCGATCGGCGCCTACGGCGGCCGGGCCGAGATCATGGCGCAGGTCGCGCCGCTCGGCCCCGCCTACCAGGCGGGCACGATGGCGGGCAACCCGGCATCGATCGCGGCGGGCATCGCCTGCCTTGAGGTGCTGCGCGAGCCTGGGGTCTACGCGCGCATGGAGGCGCTCGGCACGCGCCTGGCCGACGGCCTGCGCGAGTCGGCTGAGCGCCATGGCGTGGCGCTGACGGTCAACCGCATCGCAGGCGCGATCTCGACGCACTTCTGCGACCATCCCGTCACGAACTACGACGAGGCGCAGAATACCGACGGCGAACGCTTCGCGGCGTTCTTCCGCGAGATGCTGTCGCGCGGCATCTATCTGGCGCCCTCCAAGTACGAGGCATGGTTCCTGACGACCGCGCACACGGATGCGGACATCGACCGGACGCTCGAAGCGGCGGACGAGAGCTTCAGGGCGATGAGGTAAAGAGACGGGATCGGAGCAGGAAACGCGAACTTGGCGCGGATGATGACGCCGATGCGGAGTGATGCAGGCGTGGGGCGATGGCCGATGCAGAGTGATGCAGGCGTGGGGCGATGGCCGATGCGGAGTGATGCAGACGTGGGGCGATAGCCGATGCAGAGTGATGCAGTCGTGGGGCGATAGCCGATGCAGAGTGATGCAGACGTGGGGCGATGGCCGACTGGCGTCACAGGCGCGGAGCCTCGCCACCTCGCGCGCTTGGCACGGAACCGCACATTTTTTGTGCGGTTCTTGCGCCTGCGGCGCCGGCGTGAGGCGCGAAGCCTCGCCACCTCGCACGCTTTGCACGGAACCGCACATTTTTTGTGCGGTTCTTCCGCCTGCGGCGCCGGCGCGAGGCGCGAAGCCCCGCCACCTCGCGCGCTTGGCACGGAACCGCACATTTTTTGTGCGGTTCTTGCGCCTGCGGCGCCGGCGCGCGGCGCGAAGCCTCGCCACCTCGCGCGCTTGGCACGGAACCGCACATTTTTTGTGCGGTTCTTCCGCCTGCGGCGCCGGCGCGAGGCGCGAAGCCCCGCCACCTCGCGCGCTTGGTACGGAACCGCACATTTTTTGTGCGGTTCTTGCGCCTGCGGCGCCGGCGCGAGGCGCGAAGCCCCGCCACCTCGCGCGCTTGGCACGGAACCGCACATTTTTTGTGCGGTTCTTGCGCCTGCGGCGCCGGCGCGAGGCGCGAAGCCTCGCCACCTCGCACACTTTGCACGGAACCGCACATTTTTTGTGCGGTTCTTGCGCCTGCGGCGCCGGCGCGAGGCGCGAAGCCTCGCCACCTCGCACGCTTGGCGCGATTCCCGCAGGCGCAGCGCCTACCGCTCCCACAATCGCAACTAAAAAAAGACGACCCCCCGGGCCGTCTTTTTTTAGTTGCCTGCTCACTCGGACTTGCCGCGCGCGTCGTAGCGTCCGTCCGCTTCTTGGGCCAGCTTGCGGTACGCGGCCGTCTCTTCGGCGACGGGATCGCGCTCCGTCTGGATGCGGATCTCCCATCGCGGGGACAAGCGGGCGAGCGCCTCCTCGTTCGGATCGCCGGTCGCCGGCTCTCCTTCGGTCAGCTGCCTGACAAGCTCGGCCTCAGCGCCGGAAATAAACGCCGCCTCGTCGTCCACGTATTCGTCGGCCGCCTGCGGCGCGAGCCCTTCCAAACGTTCGGGCAGCTGCTGCGATTGGTCGAATCTTCCGTCCGATCGGTCGTCGCGCATCGTTGTCGCACTCCTTTCTGAAGTAGCATGATCCTTACGCCCTACTCTCATGTACCCCAAGCGGGATCGAATGCTTAAGTGTCGGAACGCTACTGCGGTCGCAATACGTTTAGGCGTCGGCAAGCGCCTTCAAAAATTCGTCGTGAATCAGGCCGTTGCTGGCAGCGATGTCGCGTACGCCGAGCGAGTAGGGGTGGCCGTTCTGGTCGGTGACGATGCCTCCGGACTCCGCGATCATGAGCGCGCCCGCAGCCAAATCCCAGGCGTTCAGGCCGACCTCCCAGAAGCCGGTCAGCCGTCCCGCGGCGACGTATGCCATGTGCAGCGCGGCAGAGCCGGAGCTGCGGATGTTCCGTACCTGCGGCGCGAGCGCCAGCGTCTGCTTGAGATTGCGCGGAAGCGCGGAGAGATGCTCCGCCGGAAAACCGGTCGCCAGCAGGCTTTGCGCGAGCGCCGGCTCGGCCGATACCTGCATCCGTTTGCCGTGCACGTACGCGCCCTTCCCCTTCTCGGCTACGAACAGCTCGTCTCGCGACGGATCGTAGATGACGCCGACGATCACTTCTCCGCGATAGGCGAGCGCGATCGATACGGAGTAAAACGGAAATCCATGCACATAATTCGTCGTACCGTCGACCGGATCGACGATCCACAAATACTCGCTGCCGCCCATCTTGGCGATCGATTGCGCCGAAGCCTCCGGCCCGGGCTCGACGCCTTCCTCGCCCAAAAACGAGTGCGTCGGGTAATGCGTCGCCACCAGATTGCGGATCAGGCGTTCGGAGCCCTTGTCCACTTCGGTGACGAGATCGTGCTTCGAAAATTTAAGATCCGGCGCCGCGAACTGCCCGATCCTGCTCTTGATCCACTCGCCCGCTTTGGAAGCGCAGTTGATCGCGACGGCCGTAAAACTCTTGCCCCCGATCGTATTCGGATTGTCGCTCATGTCCTCATCCCTCATTACACATTATGAATTCGTAGCGTTTGGACCGCTTGTCTACCGTTGATCTCTCTACTTATACGCGACGGCGCCGCCGAGCGTTCCGGCGCTTGGCCCCGCCATTGAAGGAAGGGCCTCCGCTTACATCTCGTTCGCGCCCTTAAAGATGAGATATGCCGCCATAATCAGCAAGGTCACGCGCAACAGCCACATCAGCTGCGGCCCCGACAGCCTCGATGCGATGACCGCGCCGATGCGGCCGCCGATCAGCGCGCCGGGCGCAAGCGCCCAAAATAGCGGCCAATCGATGTTCCCGTTCCACAAATGCACGCCGCTGCCCAATATCGAGGACAGGAAAATGACGAACATCGAGCTTGCGGTGGCGACATGCGGCGGAAACCTGAACAAGATAACCATGATCGGCACGAACAGCGAACCGCCGCCGATTCCGAACAAGCCCGAGCAGAGCCCGACGGCAAAACCGATCGTCAGCGCCAGCGGCAGGTTGTAGCCGTATTCGTGAACGGCGCCCGAGCCGTCCGTGAACGAGCGCTTGATCGGCCAATCGATGCGCAGGGGCTTCACCCGCTCCCGGGCGAGCATCAAACCGAACATGGCGAGCATGAACAGGCCGAATGCCAGCTGGAACGGGCCCTGCGGGATGTAGTCGGTCACCAGCGCGCCGATCATCGCGGCAGGACCGCTTGTGGCGAAGAACAGCCAGCCGCTGCGAAAATCGACCTTGCCCTGCTTGCGGTACGTCCAGGTGGACGTCAACGCCGTGAAGATCAGCACGGCCAGCGAGGTGCCGACCGCCGTCTGCGAAGACACTTCCTCGCCGAGCAGACTCGGTCCCAGCAGCACGAGCGAAGGCACGATAATGATGCCGCCCCCCAGTCCGACGATGCTGCCGAACAGCGCGGCGACGATGCCGATCAATACGAGAATAATCGTTGCCACTGCAATTCTCCCTATTGGTTCTTGTTGGACTGATTCACTTTATTATACCTGTACATGCCGCGGAAGCGAAACAGCGGTTACAGACACGGGTTCAGAACGGTATCGGGTTGTGTCTGTGCTTGTCTGTGCCTGTGCTGGAGCTTGCGCGTGCCCGAACGCCATGTTTTCGGACTCAGGAGACGCTTTTCGAGCGAGATGCGGGAAAACGGGCGGTCTGGCGGATATAGCGGGCGTTATTCGGCTCAAGCCGGCGCATCATGCTTTGATCTCCACGCTGCCCCCGTCCACGATCCGGATGTCGCCGGCCCCGGCCGCGACGGCTGCGCGCAGATCGTCCATCAGCTTGAACAGCGCCTCGTCCTTGCGCTTCGCTTCGATCATCACGTCGACGGCGGGCGTCGAGCCGGCGATCGCGCGCAGGAACGAGAGCAGCGGCTCCAAGGAGACGTGATCGGCATGCCCACGCGGATCGGAGGCGCTTTTGGGCGTGGAGACGTGGATTTTGGGCGGCAGCGGCGCACGCGATGCCGTTCCCTCCGCAGCGCCGTCCAGCCCCCGCCGAAGCCCGTTCCAGCCGTAGTCGCGCCAAGTGCGCTGAATCCGGTCCCAGAGCACCTCAGGCGCGATGCCCTCCGGATTGTTGACCGCATGATGGTGAATGTCGAGCACCATCGGGACGCCCGCCGCCTCGCTGATCGCGAGCGTCTCGGCCGCCGTAAACGTCTTGTCGTCGTTCTCGAGCGTCATCCTGCGGACGATCCTCGGCTCCAGCGCGCCGAATTGCGCCAGAAACCGCCGGCCGGCCGCCCCCCTTGTCGCCGTAGGTGCCGCCGACGTGGACGTTGCAAGTCGACCTCTCGTCCAGCCCCATCAGCTCGAACATCCGCACATGATGGTTCAAGTCCTTGATCGAATTGCGCAGCACCTCCGGGCGCGGCGTGCTGAACACGGTGAAGTGGTCCGGGTGAAATGACACGCGGATGCCCGTCTCGCGAATGTAAGCGCCGAGCGCGGCGAAGTCGTCCGCAAGAATCGCATACGGATCCCAGTCGGCGAGCGCGTCGTGCGTCGCGAGCGGTACGAGCTTGGACGTGAGCCGGTAGAGGTGGATGTCCGAGTATTTGCAGTGGCTGAGCAGACGCTGCGTATGCTGCAGATTCTCCTGCGCGATGCGGGCAAGCCGAAGCAGCGCGCCCTCGCGGTCCGGCAGCTTGCTGAAGTTCGTGTAGGTCATCGTGCGCGACGGGGATGCGTTCTCCAGCAGCACGGACATGGCGACAAAGCCGAACCTGACGAGCACGGAACCGCCTCCTTTTTTACATGAAGTGTACCCCGCGCAGTCCTCGCCCACCCGCAATAGCCATTTATACGAAAAAAAAACGCCTCCCCGCCAAGCATCGCTGCTCGAACGGAGTGACGCGGACCTATGAGGAATGCCGTAACTTTTGACGCGGGCCTCATCCGATCGGGCTGTCGGCCGCCTTCTTCGCATAGACCTGCCGGCCCCGCACATAAGTGGACTGCAGCTCCAGCGCGCTGTCCAGCACGAGAAAATCGGCGTCCATTCCCGCCTCCAGCTTCCCCTTGCGCCCCGATACGCCGATCTGCCGGGCGGGCACCTCCGTCAGCGACGGCAGCACCTCCGCAAGCGGAAGGCCGGTGAACCGAACAACGTTGCGCAGCGCCTGAAGCATCGTAAGGCTGCTGCCCGCGAGACTCGAGCCGTCCTTCAGCCACACCTGCCCGTCCTTCATCGTCGCTTCCCCGTATTCGCCGTCGGGCAGTCCCGCGCAATAGACGGCGTCCGTGATGACGCATACGCCGCGCGCGCCTTTCACGTCGAACAACAGCTTGACCGCGTCCGGATGGACGTGGATGCCGTCGGCGATCAGCTCCGTCGCGAGCTCCGGGCAGATCAGCCCGGCGCCGGCCACGCCCGGCTCCCGGTGGTGGAACGGGCTCATGCCGTTGAAGTGATGCGTCGTCTGCGTCGCCCCCCCGCCGGATCGCCTCGCGCATCTGCGCGAGCGTCGCGTCGGAATGGCCGACGGACACGGTCACGCCCGCCCGGGACAGCCGCTCCGCAGCCTCCATGCCGCCTTCGATCTCGGGCGCGAGCGTGACGAGCCGGATGAGTCCGTCCGCCGCCTTGAGGTAGCGGTCCAGCTCGTCCGGATTCGCCGAACGGATATTCGCCTTGTCCTGCGCTCCGCAGCGGATCGGGTTCAAGAACGGTCCCTCCAGATGGACGCCAAGCAGTTCTGCGCCTTCGAGGCCCCGCCCGGCGGCCCCGACGGCGCAGCGCAGCGCATCGAGAATTCGCCCTTCGGCGGCCGACTCCGTCGTCGCCAGAAAAGAAGTCGTGCCGTGCGACGCATGATACAGACTCATGCCGTTCAAGCCTTCGTAGGTGGCATCCATGGCCTGCCAGCCGCCCCCGCCGTGGACATGCTGGTCGATCAAACCCGGAATCACGACGCCACCGCCCAAATCGAGGAGCCGCACCCCCGCGGTCTCCAGCTCCTCGGCATTCAGCTCCGCGCCGCCGATGCCTTCGATCCGTCCGTCGACACCGATCAGCATGCACCCGCCTTGGATCGCGCGGCCCCCCCGCGTAGATCGTTCCGTTCGTCGCCAGCACGCGCCGGCCGTCGCTATTCGTCATGCCCGCTCCTCCCTCTCCCGGGACCAATTGTCCATCGCAAAGCGTACCGCGCCGACGAGGCCGGCCTTGTCCCTCAGCTTGCCGGACACCACGGCCGGCCGCCACTCCGCTTCGGGGATATGCACGGCCAGCTCGTCGCGGATCGGCTGCAGCAAATAGTCGCCCGCGGCGGCCACGCCTCCCCCCGACGACGATCATCCGAGGATCGACGGCGAAGGCGAGCGCGGCCAGCTTGCGGCCGAGCGCGCGGCCGACGAACCGGAAGATGTCCGCAGCGACGGCGTCGCCCGCTTCGCGAGCAAGGAAGACGTCATACGCTGTAATCGGCTGCCCGACCTCAGCCAGCGTCGTAAGCTTGCCTTCCCGCACGGCCGCCTCGGCGAGCCGCGCGATGCCCGGCCCCGAGGCGATCGTCTCCAGGCAGCCCCGCTTGCCGCAATTGCATGGCGCGTCCAGGCCGTCCACGCGATCGTGCCCGATCTCGCCGGCGAGCAGACGGCTCCCCCCGCACCAGGACGCCGTTCATCATAATGCCCGCCGACAGCCCGGTCCCCACTGTGACGCAGACCAGGTCGGGGCAGCCTTCGCCCGCGCCCGCCATCGCCTCGCCCAGCGTATACAGCCTGACGTCGTTGTCAATATAAACCGGCGCTCCCAGACGCCGGCCCATCGCTTCCGCGAACGGCACGTTTCTCCAGCCCATGTTGGAGGCGTCCAGCGCCATGCCGGTCGCGGTATCGACCCAGCCTGGCACGCCGAACCCTGCGGCGGCGATATCCCGGTACCCGTGCGCCAGCGCGAGCGCGCCGATCTCCAGGCCCAGCCGGTCGATGAATTCGGCCGGTTCGGACGTGGGGCGGCGCGGATCCGCGCGCATCGTCGCCAGCCGCCGCTCGCCCAGCAGCAAGCCGCGCTCGTCGAAGAGGCCGATCACCGTGTTCGTCCCGCCGATATCCGCGCCGATAAACGCCTTTCCCGCCATTCCCGGATCCGCCATGCGCGCCGTCTCCTCCCGCGAAGCCCAATGTAGCTCCATCGTAGAACGAATCGGGCTTCGGGCAAACGGGCCGATCTTAATTTATACTGCGAGACTCTTATCCTTCAATCGGCGAGCCTCCGCTCCGATGTCCCGCCATCCGGCGAAGCCGCCGAGTGATTAAAATCCACCCAGTAAAAAACGCGATCGCCTTATCGCCGCGCCGCCGCGCCTGGAGTAGACTGGACTGGATCATCATGGGGGGATTCCCTACAAGGAGCTGAGGAGAGATGGAGAAAATCGTCATCCAAGTCGGACCAATCGGACCCTCGCCGTCGCCGTCGCCCTCGCTCGCTTCCGCGACCGCGGCCGCCGCGGCCGGCGGGGCAACCCGGGCCATACAATCGGCGATTGATTATGCGGGCAATCTGGGAGGCGGCACGGTCAAGCTCGGAGAAGGCGTGTACGAGCTTGACGGCTCGCTGCTGCTGCGATCCGGCGTACGGCTTGAAGGCCTGCCGGGCCGGACCGTTCTGCAGCAGGGCGAAGAGCGCATATCCGCGCTCGCGTCCGACGCCGACCTGCACGAACGCCAGGTCGCAGTCGAACATCCCGGCCGCTTCGCGATCGGACAGACCGTGACGATTCGCAAAGCCGCCTCCAGCATGGGCTTCGGAGATACGGTCGCCGTCGTCGTTGGCAAGGAAGGACAAGTGCTGCACCTCGACCGGGAGCTCCATGCCACCGTGCTGCTCGATCACGGCGGCATCGCGACGACGCAGGCGCCGGTCGTCGCCGCCTACGATTGCGAGGGGATCGAGCTGTACGGCCTGACCGTCCGGGGCAACGGAAACAACGTCACGCTGGCCGAAGGCTGCCGCAGCGCGGGCATCTACCTGTACGGGGTCGCCGGCGCGCGAATCGAGCGCTGCGCGGTTCGCGCGTACAAGGGAGACGGCATCAGCTACCAGCACTGCTCGGACATCGTCGTCGAGGATTGCGATTCCACCGGCAACGGCGGCAAAGGCATTCATCCCGGCAGCGGCACGTCCCGCACCCGAATCGTGAACAGCCGATTCGACGACAACGCCATGGACGGGATCTTCCTCTGCTGGCGCGTGCAGGATAGTATCGTGGAGGGCTGCACGGCCGCCGGCAACGGGATGAACGGCTTGTCCATCGGCCACAAGGACATCCGCAACGTGATCCGGTTCAACCGCCTGTCGGACAACCGGTATTACGGCATTTTCTTCCGCAACGAAAAAGAACCGATGTCGCCCAGCTACAACCGGGTCGAGGGGAACACGCTGGAGGACAACGGCTCGGACGACATGGGCTACGTGGGCATCCGCATACGGGGATACACGCACGACGTCGAACTCGTATCGAACCGAATCTCCTTCGCCAAAGCGCCGCCCGAGCGAACGATCGGCATCTGCCTGGAGCCGCATACGTCGGGGATCACCCTCGGGGACAACAAGTTCGCGGGATGCGCGCTGCGGACGCACGATCACTGGCTGCCCGACGGCCGGCATGAATAAAAAGAAAAGGCCGTTCCGGCGCTGCTGCCGGAACGGCTTTTCTTTTAGCGAGCTTATTGTCCGATCGACTTCAGGTATTCCTGGTAGATGGCCGTCACTTCCTGGTTCTGCTTGTCGAGCCCCTTGCCCTTGAGCGTTTTCTCAAGCCCCTGCCAGATGCCGTCCAGCTTGGATTCGTCCTTCTCGAGGATGAACTTCGGCAGCGTCTTGCCCCACTCCGCGATCGCTTCCGTGTTGAAGTCTTTGATGTCGTCCGTCCACTTGGCGACCGAGCCGGCGAACTGGTAGTCTTTCTCCTCGCCTTTCACCAGCAGATCCGCGGACGTCTTGGCCCCGTATTTGCCAAGCGTCTCGATCGCGACGGCATTCATGTTCTTGGAGATCCAGCTCTCCGAGAAACTGTACATCGCGAAGTCTCCGTCGGACAGCGTAAAGCCAGCTGCATAGTTGGTGGACAGCGGACGGGCGTAGCCCATTCCGAGATCCTCCCAGAACGTATTCGGCCTGTTCTTGTACTCGTCGATCAGCCAATCCGTTACCGTGCGCTTGCCGTTTTCGACCGTGTAGTATTTGCCTTCGATGCCCCAGCCGACGAGGATTTGATTCTCCAGCTTGAACATGTCGTCGTAGAACTGGATGATGCGCTCCGGATTTTTGGCGTTCTTGGTGATCGACAGCCACATGTCGCCGCCGCGGCTCGCATAGGTGGACGGCTTGACGACGAGCTTGGTCTTGCCTGGCTCGACGATGTCGAAGTTGATATAAGTCCGATCCGCCATGTTGTTCTGCTCGAGGCTGCCGTTGCAGTTGCCGCCGCCGCCGAAAATGACGAGGACGCGACCCTGGCTGCACTTGGTCGTGAACTGCTCCTGCGTCTGAATGAGCGATTCGGGGTCGAACAGGCCTTCTTTGTTGATCTGATTCAGGAATTTGAAGAAGTCCGTGTAGCCCGGCTCGAAAAAGCGCAGTCTGGCGTTTTTCTGATCGTCCACGAAGTACTGGGCCGTCGTCGGCAAGCCGGCATAGGAACGGGCCGCCGTATCGAAAACATTGTACAGCTGGTTGGCCGCGCCGTAGTTGGAGAAGCCGATCGTCTTGCCGCCGCCGATCTCGGGATATTTCTTCATGTAGTCGACGGCGATCTTCTTGACGTCGTCGAGCGTTTTGATCTCCGGATAGCCGGCTTCCTTCAGCACCGCGGATTGAATGGCGATCCAGCCCGCCTGGGTCAGATTATCGACCTTTTGGGTGGGCGGCTGCAGCAAGCCGTATACTTTGCCGTCCGGCTGCTGAAGGAAGGACAGATCGTTATTGTACGCCTTCATGATGTTCGGCGCATGCGCCTTGATCAAGTCCGTCAGATCGAGTACGGCCTTCGCGCCGATGTACGACTGCAGCGTATTGTCATGGATGTTGATGACCTCCGGATAATCGCCCGCGGCCAGCCAGACGTTCATCTTCTCGCGGAAGTCTCCCGTGATGACGTCCCACTTGATCGTGGCGCCGGTGCGCTTTGTAATCTCCTGCGCGACTTCGTTGTTCCAATTGATGTTCGGGTTGTCCGTATTCATCGTGAAGGTGAACGGCTCGCGGGCCGCCTCGCCTCCTGACGCAGACGGGGATGCCGACGCGGACGCCGATGCGCTAGGCGCGGCCGACTGGCTGGGCGAAGCCTCCTGCGAAGCCCCGTTATTGCCGTTGCCATTCGAGCAAGCCGTCGCGAGAATCCCGAACATTAGCAGTACGGACACCAAACCGTGCTTCTTCATTTTCCACATACGCTGGCGACCTCCCAATTTCGTATCGTGCTATTTATTCCAGGCGCCCGCCGACTTAAGAGCCGGCAATAGCGGCGGCCGCCGTGAAATCAATCCTTCATCGAACCCAGCGTCAGGCCTTTGACGAAGTACTTTTGCAGAAACGGATAGACGAGCAGGATCGGGACGGTGACGAGAATGGTGAGCGTGGACTTGATGGTAAGCGGCGAGATGATGCGGGCGTTGCCTTCCTCCCCGCCTTCCGCGGCGGTGTTCTCGACGACCTGGATCATCTTCTGAAGCTCGTATTGGAGGACGGCCAGTTTCTCGTTGCGGCTGTTGTACAAGTAGTTGTCGAACCACGAATTCCATTCCCCTACCGCGACGTACAGCGCGATCGTGGCGAGGACGGGCAGGCTGACCGGCAAGATGATCTGCGTATAGATCCGGAAATCGTTGGCGCCGTCGATGTAGGCGGATTCGACCAGTCCGTCGGGCAGCTGCTCGAAAAACGTCCGCATGACGAATATATAGAAAGCGCTGACCAGCCCGGGAACGATGTAGACCGCGAAGGTGTTCATCAGATGAAGGTTTTTGATCAGCAAGTAGGTCGGGATCAATCCCCCCGCTTACGTACATCGTGACGATGAGCATAAGGATGAAAAAGCGGCGCAGCATGAAGTGTTTGCGGCTGAGGACATAAGCGAGCATGCCGCAGGCGAATACGGATCAGGACGGTCTGGATCACGGTGCGGAGCACGGAGTTGACCGATGCACGCAGGAGGGATTCCTTCTGGAATACGTACGCGTAATTTTCCAGCGTGAACTTGCGCGGCCAGAAGTAAAGTCCGCCCTTCAAAGCGTCGGCGGTCTCGTTAAGCGAGATGACCAACAAGTAGATGAACGGGTAGACCGTAGTAAATGCGGCCAAAGCCAGCAACGCATACAACGCGGCGTCGAACGTTCGCTCTCCTGCACTGCGATGAAGAGGCATGGCGATTCGCTCCAATCGTTAAAAGAGGTTGGCTTGATAGCGTTTGGCAATCGCGTTGACGATAAGCACCAGGGTAATGCTGACGATCGAGTTGAAAATACCGACCGCCGTACCGAACGAGAAGTCGCCCGCGTTAAGGCCCAATCTGAGCGCCAGGATCGAGATGACCTGGGAATAATCCGCATTGATCACGTTGCCGAGCAGGAACTGCGATTCGAATCCGCCGGTCATGAGTCCCCCCGATCGACAGGATGGTGAGCAGGATGACGGTAGGCATGATGGAGGGTACGACGATGTACTTGACTCGCTGCCACCGGCTGGCGCCGTCCACCATCGCGGCATCGTACAGACTCGGATTGATGCCGGCGATCGCGGCCAGATAGATGATCGCGCCCCAGCCGAAGCCCTTCCAGGTGATGATGAGCGTATGAATGACCCAGAACCAGGTCGGCTTGCCGAAGAAGAAGACGCTCTCATCGATCCACCCCAGCTTGATCAGCAGGTCGTTGATGAGGCCGCCGTCCGGCGAGAGGAGCATGACGAAAATGTTGGCGACGACGACCATCGAGACGAAATGGGGCAAGTAGGTCATCGTCTGGACGATGCGGACGAAGTTTTTGCTCCTCAGCTCGCTTAGCACGACAGCAAGGGCGATGGAGCTTAACGTCCCCAAGATCAGCTGCATGAGGTTCATGGCGAAGTTGTTTCGAAGCGCTTGTAAAAATTCATCGTGCGTGAGCAACGTCTTGAAATGCTTGAAACCGACCCAGTCGGCCTTCCACAAGCTTTGTCCGATGCGATAGTCCTTGAACGCCATCAGCCATCCCCAGAGCGGCACGAACTGGAACAGAACCAGGTGGAGCATGATGGGGACGGACATCCACAGCAGCACCTGTTGCTTCCGGATTCTCATCCATAGCGGAGACCTGCGGACCGTAGTTGCCCGGCGCGCGCTCTGGACGGGTTCTGCGTTTGCGGCTGCGTTCGTTTCCATTCCGGTTCACCTCCGTCTTACTTGAGATTCATTATAGCTTTCGCCCATGCGCCCGTAGTATCTCTTAAAGTTGTTGTTTACTGGGAGATTTTTAAACTGTTCGAGAGGTAGGCAAAAAAAATAGGCCGACCGCCGGTTGCGTGACTTAACCGGTCGAACGGCCATGCCGCGTTTTCGTCAGATCGCCTCCCGCTGCCCCGGCTCCGCGTCCAGGATCGGATGCGAGATTTCGATGACCGTCCCGCCCTCTTCTCTGCTCTCGATCCGCAGTCCGTAGCGTTCGCCGAAATAGAGCGCCAGCCGCTCGTGGACGTTGCGGAGGCCCACCCCTTTCCGCCGATGGGGGACGTCCGTCTCGGCGGTCAGCAGCCCGGCGCGCAGCGCCTCGGGTATGCCGGGGCCGTTGTCCACGATCTCGAACTGCAGCCGGTAAGGCTCGAGGATGCCCCGGATCAGGATCTTGACGGCCTCTCCGTCTCCGGCGTGCCGGGTGCCGTGTTTGATCGCATTCTCTACGAGCGGCTGGAGCATGAGCCGCATGCAGGGCAGCGGCAGGATGTCCTCGTCGATCATATAGACGACCCGGATCGACGTATCCTGGCGCGCGGACTGGATGGCGACGTACGCCTTGACGTGCTCGATCTCGCGTTCGACCGTCGTCAGCTCCCGGCCGTCGTTCAAGCTCAGCCGCAGCAGATTGCCGAGCGACCGGACCATCTCGCTGATATCGGACGCTTCCCTGCTTTCCGCCTTCCAGCGTATCGCCTCGAGCGTGTTGTACAGAAAATGAGGATTGATCTGATGCGTAAGCACCTGGAACTCCAGTTCCTTCTTGTCCTTCGCTTC
The DNA here is from genome assembly GCF_029525575.1 of Cohnella rhizosphaerae. Taxonomy (GTDB): domain Bacteria; phylum Bacillota; class Bacilli; order Paenibacillales; family Paenibacillaceae; genus Cohnella; species Cohnella rhizosphaerae. The sequence continues at coordinate 1,570,847 of NZ_JAPDIA010000003.1, read as the reverse complement.
TTTCTCCGCGCTTCTGACCAGTTCGTCGATTTTCCGCACCATGTTGTCGAAGCCCATATAGAGCCAGCCGATCTCGTCCGAACGCCTCAGCTGCGGCCAGCCGATGACCGTCTCCCCGCGTTCCACCTTGCGCATGGCTTTGACCAGCTTCTGAATCGGATTGGTGAAACGAATCGTGAAAAAAGCGATCGTAAAGACGGAGATCGCCAGATAGAACAGCAAAAAGAACAGGCTGATCTGTTCGATGCCCGATACCGGCCGCGTCAGCACCGATACGGGAATGAGGCTGAGCACTTTCCAATCGTTATGGGTGAGCGACGCGTACGTCGCCATATATTGCACGCCTTCGATCGTGAGCCGGCTCGCCGCCTCCGTAGATTGCATGAGGAAGGCGTCCAGCTCGGGCGAGTCGAACCGGGTACCGATCCGTTCCGCTTCCTGGTGGTAGACGATCGTATTGTTCTCGTTCAGCAGCACGACCTGCTGGCGATCCACCATTTTGACCGGCGCCAGGTACTCGCTCAGCGTGCTCGCCTTGACGTCGGCGGCGACGAAGCCGAGCGGCTCGGATTGGTTCAGTCCGTACAATTGCTTGATTTTCGACAGGATCGGCTCCTTGTAGAGCGTCGGATTGTCCTTCGGCAGGAAAAGCTGCCAATAGGGAGACTTCATCTCCTTGGCCAGACGGAACCAGGCCTGACTCTCGATGTCGGCATCATCGTATATCGTGTGCGTAAAAGTCGGGTAGCGGGACGGCTCGATCGGGAAGATCCGGATCGTATACGCATGCGTGTTTCTGTTCAGCAAGCCGGTATACTGCATGAGCCTGGACGCGATCCCGAGCTCCTCCAGCTCGTCGGCCGGCCGGATGCTGAGCAGGTCCTGCATGTCTCTGGAATACATGATCTCGTTCTGGGCGGTATCCACCAGATCGAGGTAATTGTCCAGAACCCTCGCATTCTTGTCCATCATCTCCATGGACACGATCGAGCTCACGTCTTGAATGGCCTTGATGGATTTGGAATAGGCAAAATACCCGATGAACAAAAAAGGGAAGCACGACGATCAAAAAAAACAGCAGAATCACCTGGCGGCGAATCGAAAAACGTCCCATCGGAGCGCGGACCGGCCTACTCATGCCGGCTGCTCCGGCTGTTGCGGTATTCCTGCGGCGTGCAGCCGTACGCTCGCTTGAACAGCTTGGCGAAGTGGACGGGATCCTGATAACCGACCATGTAGCTGATCTGGTAGACCTTGTACCTGAGATCGCCCAGCCGCTCGGCCGCGTTTTGGAGCCGGACGTCGGTCAGATACTCCAGGAAGTTCTTGTCGGTCTCTTTCTTGAACAGCTTGCTGAGCCACACCGGCGTCACGTGCACGCGCTCGGCGACCATTTGCAGCGTCAGGTTTTCCTGGTAAAGCTCGTGGATGATGCGCTGGGCTTCGTCCACGATCTGGCTTCGAGATCCGGACTGCGCCTTGATGCTTTCCGCCGCCTCCGCCAGCTTTTCCGTCGCCTGCTCCCGAAGCGAATCCAGCGTATCGAAGCGTTCCAGATGCTCCCAGAGCGCGATCGGATGCTTTTCCCAGGACGATTCCTTCCAGCCCGCCGTTTTTTGCGCGGTCCGGAAGACGTCAAGCAGCCATTCGAACGTGCGCTGCTGCAAATCCTTCGGGTGCTTGACCTCCCAGGTCTTCACCAGCTTGGGGAACCCCGCCATCGCCTCCCGAAGCTCCTTGTCGGAACCGTACTTAAGGATCTCCACCAGTTCCCTGGGATTCGCCAGCTGGTCCTCCGGCCGATCGCCCGACTCGTCTTCGGACGCTTCCTCCGCTCCGCTTCCCCCGGAGCCTCCGGCTCGCAAGCGACTGCCTCGCGCTGCGATACAGATCGGACAACTGGTGCAGGCCGCCATCGCCGCAAGCCTCGCCCATGTCCAGCCGAATATCGAACGCGTGACCGATCCGCTCGCGAGCCTCCTCGAGAAAGTCGGCGCCAGTCTCGTCCGCGGATGCTTCCGGCTGCTGGAGAACCGCGACCCAGTCGTCCTGCTCGGACCTGAACAGCACGCTGCGTCCCGGGTGAAGCGCGGCGATCGTCTGCGCGAGGACGCTGCCCGCTTCCGCGAGCAGCGCCTCCTTGTCGAGCGCGGACGGCCCGAGCGTTAGCGCTCTCAGGCTGTCGATCCCGATCACCGCGAGGCGCAGCCGCGCGTCGAGCAACCATGCGAGATCGAGCTGCGCAAGCTTGCGCTCGTTGCGCGCCGCAGGATCCTCCCGGTAGGGACGCCTGATCAGCTGGCGCAGCAGCTCTTCCCTGATCTTGGGGACGGCCGACTCGTACCCCTGACGGATGAGGCTGCGGCTCAGCTCGCTTTCGTTTTTTTCGCGCTGCCGCTCGAGCGCCGCCGTCACCGCCTTGAAAAGGTCGTTCTTGTCGAGCGGCTTGAGCAGGTAATCCGATACGCCGAGTTTGAAGGCTTCCTTGGCATAATGAAAATCGTCGAAACCGCTTACGACGATCAGGCTGCCCTCGTAGCGCCGCTCCACCAGCGCTTCGATCAGCTTCAGACCGCTCATGCGGGGCATGCGGATATCCGTGACGATCAGCTCCGGCCGGCGCCGCGCAGCCACTTCCAGCGCCGTGTCGCCGTCGTCGGCGTCCAGCACCTCGTCGACGCCCCATTCGGACCAGGGGATCTGCTTGACAAGACCGTTGCGAATTTCCCTTTCGTCGTCGACTATCAAGATCCGGGCCATCGCTTCGCCTCCTCGGAGTTTCACTGTTCTATCGCATGTCGATGGATGGAATGAGGCTTTGTTCTTCATTTTGCGTAAGGTGTCCCCGGCTCCGCTATGGGCCAAACTAGACGAATGCAGGCCATTTTTATCCGCTGCGGAGCCTCGGCGCGATCCTCTGCAAAGAACGTGACAAAATGGCCGGCGTTAGTGCCCTTTGGTAGTGCCCTTTGGCGCTTATCGGCACCCTTCCGAGTGTTGCAGGTGCGGCGTTAGTGCCCTTTGGCGCTTATCGGCACCCTTCTGAGCGTTGCAGGTGCGGCGTTAGTGCCTTTTGGCGCTTATCGGCACCCTTCCGAGCGTTGCAGGTGCGGCGTTAGTGCCCTTTGGCGCTTATCGGCACCCTTCCGAGCGTTGCAGGTGCGGCGTTAGTGCCTTTTGGCGCTTATCGGCACCCTTCCGAGCGTTGCAGGTGCGGCGTTAGTGCCCTTTGGCGCTTATCGGCACCCTTTCGAGCGTTGCAGGTGCGGCGTTAGTGCCTTTTGGCGCTTATCGGCACCCTTCCGAGTGTTGCAGGTGCGGCGTTAGTGCCCTTTGGCGCTTATCGGCACCCTTCTGAGCGTTGCAGGTGCGGCGTTAGTGCCTTTTGGCGCTTATCGGCACCCTTCCGAGCGTTGCAGGTGCGGCGTTAGTGCCCTTTGGCGCTTATCGGTATATAGTTGCACGGTTTTTCCGTGTTACTCCGCTTCCGGGTCGGCGATTCTACGGGAGCTGCACGGTTTTTCCGTGCTACTCCGCCGCCGTGCGCCCCGGCGTCGAATCCGGCCTGCCGGCGCGGATTCTAGGTACATTTATTCGCTCCCCAACGTCAGCTTACCTGCCGGAAACGGCAAAAAGCATCGGCAGCAACGAGATCCGGCGCAATAGCCGGGGGCGCTGCATGCACGATGCTTTGGAGTTCAAGAATGTCCAATAAGGTCGTCAGATAAACATCGGCGGCACGTCCTCGGTCAGCTCGAGCACCCCGACGATCTCCTCGTCCGAGTTGCGGACCGGGTAATACAACGTCTGCCCGCGCTCGCGGTTCAGGCGGGTGGGCTGACCTCCGAATGCCCGCTCGATCTCTTCCCACAGCTTCTGGATGTGGACGCCTTCCGAAGGCAGCGCGCTCCCTGCAACCATCACTTCGCATAGCGCGGGATTTTCCGGCCGTCGGATCCAGAGGGATGCGTACGGACTGCGGCTTGGGTCGATCCGCTCCGTCAGCAGGAGTATGCGCTTCAAGGCGTTGTAGTTGTCTTCGACGAAATCGATCTCGTCGGTAAGCGCGAATTCGCTGTCCGAGTCCGCCACCAGCAACGGATATTCCTTGCGCTCAGGCGGCATGATGTCTTCGAGAAGGTCGCCCGGGAGGAACAGGACGCCCAGGCGGGCCATCTCCATTAAGTCGTACTTGTTCGTCTTCATTAGCGGCTTCGGCCTCCTTTAGCCCACAATCTCCCACAGCGTCTGCCTCAGATCGTTGAACGACTCCGGCGCCCGGCCGCGATGAAGCGACGCCCTTGGCGCCTCGCTGAACATTTTGTTTTCCCACTCGTAGGGCGGCTTGTCGAGAAAGTCCGGTTTGCCGGGCCACCAGCCGCCCGGCGCGAGACCGAACGCCTCGGCGATCGCCTCGCCCATCCGCGCTCTCCCGTCCGCCGGCTGCGCCCCGATCCACTGCTCCATGCAGTCGGCGACCTGCATCGCCCCGCGCAGCACCTTGAGCCGGATCGACGGGATCGGTCCCTGAAGGCCGAACAGCCGATCTCCGGGATAGAACATCGCGGTGCTGCCCTCCGAATCCGGCGTCTCGTACCACCGCTCCCCCCCACTTGGTGCTTTCCCAATACGTGAATCCGTCCACTCCTCTCGCCACGGCGGCAAGCGGGGAGAACACGGTGGCGAGCAGCGACGTGGAGATTCGCTCTGCGCTTCCGTATGTCCAGATCTCGCAGCCGGCCGCGCGGAGCACGTCGACGCTCTCCGGGAACCAGGAGAACATCTGTTGATTGACGACCCACAGCTTGATCATGTTCGCGTATTTTTCGAAATGCAGCCCGTAGCTCCAGCTGGCATCGGTGCGGAAAATGAACCGGGCGCCGTCTTCCTTCTCGAGCACATCCTTTGACAGCTCATAAAAGATATCGTTGATTTTCTCGTCCCAGACGAACCGCGTCTCGTCGCCGTCGTACGGGAACAGCTTGTAGCGCTTCTTGTGGTTAAGGAACAGCTCGAACTTGGTGCCCAGCCACCCCTTCTCGGTGAAGTGCCTATGGAATTCTTCCATGATTCCCGCGAATTCGGTACGGTAGCCCTTCATCCCGAACTTGGCGTAGTCGGCCGGCCAGTGGAAGTTGAACGGCAAATACATGTACGGGATCGGGATCGCGCCCCGCTTGGTATCCGCGAACGCGGAGCCGTCCAGATAGGGACCGAAGTGCTCGTCGAACGCCGACCAATCCTTGACGCGCATCTCCTTGCCTTTGCCCGCAAGTTCCGGAGCGAAGGTTGGAGGCATCTTGCCGGAATGCTGGTATGGCAAATAGTGCAGCAGGCAGCGATGCTCGTGCGCCATCCGGTAAAATTGCCGCTCCGCCTTAAAATACGTGCCGTCCTCGTACCGGGTCGGATTGTCCCGGAGTACGTCCGTCCGGCGAGAGATATTGTCGGCGTAGCTGTTGAGGTCGAGGATCATGCGAGACTCGTCCGGTACGGCCGTGCGCAGCACGCGGAGACGAACCTCGTGCGTCTCCGTCTCGCCGTTCGCCGTCACGCGCAGCGCCCCCCCGGTATCGGCCCGCCTGAGCGGCGGACGGCACGAACAAGTCTACCCATACGGCCGCGTACGCCTGATTCTCGACCCCGTTGCGCGCGACGACCTGGGACAGACTGCGCGGCCCGTCTCCCTCCTGGTCCAACGGGACCAGCGCGTCGGGATAATAGCGGCCTTTGATGCGGTGATACCACTGGGCATACCATTCAAATTCGCCGGCGCCGATCTCGCCCTGTTCGCCCTTCAGCGCCTCCGCTTCAATACGGAGGCCTTGCGCGCCCGCATCGCCCAGCTTCACGACGATCTGGAAGGATACGTAGGCATTGCGGGGCGTCGTCAGCTCTCCGAACGGCGCGCCCGGCTCGGGGAGCGACCGCGTGCGCGACTCTTCTTCGAGCGCCGCTCCGGTCTGCGGACAGATGCGGATCAAATCGTGGATCAAGTAGCTGCTGCTCATGGCCGGTCTCCTTATGTCCGATTTTTAGGGGCGTTAAGCGCCCCGACGCTGATATCTCCGGGTGCGAAGGCCGCTCCCTTGCGGTTCGTCGCCAGCACCGTCCTGCGCTCGCCGGGCAGCAGGTTGAAGTAATTGTCCGAGAACATCGTGTGGTCGATCGGACACTCCAGCTTGACGAACCTGGCGAACGTATCCGTCTCGATCGCGACGAGCATCCCTTCGGGCCGCTCTTCGTACGAGACCTGCAGCCGGCAGGGACTGAACCGCAGTTCCTTCTGCTCTGCGAAAAAGAAATGATTGTCGTAGACGTCGTCCCGCGCGCTGCGCGCGAACATGAAGTGCGACCGCTTGTTGATGACGCCGAGGCGCCATTCTACTTCCTCCGGCGAAAATGCGACGATCCGCGCCGAGGAATTCGGCGCGACGCGGATCTCGAACGTCTGCTCATAGACCGGATGACCGAAGCAATTGCGCGCGCCGACCGTGATCGCGTCTTCATATTCTTCGTAGCTGTCGTTCGTCATCCATACGGAGATCCGGCCTTCGTCCTCCTTAAAGGACAGCAGCAGCGGATGGAAGAACCGGCGAGCGTAATAATAGGAAGCCTTGGGGAACAAATAATAGTCGATCATGCTCCAACTGATGCCCGGCCAGCAGTCGTTGAGCTGCCAGATCAGCGACCCGCTGTTCTCCGGCTTGCGTCTGCGGAAATGCTCGACGCCGAACTTCAGCCCCTCCGCCTGGCACAGCATCGAGAAGTCGATATATTCGTCCAGGTCCCGCGGCAGTCCGGTATAGCCCGCCATCGTGATGGCCGCCTTTTCCGGCTCGAAGTCCTTGTTGCGGTAATCCAGCTCGAAGCTGCCGTAATACAGCTCGCCCTCGGGAATCGTGCGCCGCAGCGTCTCCTTCACCGTGCTGCCGTGAATGCCGAACTCGCTGCTGAACTTGGAGGTATCGTCCGCATATCTCTTGTAGGAGATGCCGTAGGGCGATACGTCCATCTTGAAGCCCTCGCCGTAATGACGCGGGTAGACGTCTCCGGCCCACACGGCCCAGTTGTGTGTATCCCCTTCGTCGAAGCCGTTTGGATCGTTGCCGCCCCACGGCGAGCTCGGCCAATACAGCCGCGTCGGGTCGAGCTTCTCCAGCAGTTCGGGCATCAGCTCGTGGTAAATCTTCGCGCCATAGAAGCGGGTGTCGCTGCGGTAGCGCATTTTTTCGCTGTGTATCGCCTGGCTCTCGTTGTTGCCCGCCCAGATCGCGATGCACGGATAGCTGCGCAGCGCCTTCACGTTGGCGACGATCTCCTGGCGCACGCTTGCCATGTACGCCTCGTCATAGTCCGGCACTTCGCTGCACGAGAACATGAAGTCCTGCCATACCAGCAACCCTTGCCGGGAGCAGGCACGGTAGAAGGCCGCCTTTTCATAGACGCCGCCGCCCCATACGCGCAGCATGTTCATATTGGCTTCCCGGGAGAGCGCGATAAGATCTTCGTAGCGTTCGTCCGGGATGGCGCCGATGAAGTTGTGGGCCGGAATCCAGTTCGCGCCTTTGGCGTAGATTGGCTTGCCGTTCAGGACGAACGTGAAGCGGGGACTTTCGCTCTCCGAGCGCAGACTGACCTCGATCGTCCGGATGCCGACCTCCTCGGACAACGCGTCGACGAGCTCGCCGTCCGCCAATAGATTGACGGTCAACTCGTAGAGGAAGGGCTCCCCCGTGATCGAACGTCCACCAGAGCGACGGCCGCTCCACCGTGAACCGGAGACCGATCGCGCCGTCCATGACCTCCGTCTCGTGCCGGATCTCTCGGCCGCGCCCGCGCAGGACCACCTCGGCCGTCAGCCGCGCGCTCGCGTCGCGGTGCCGGACTTCTGCCCCCACTTCGACTTCCGCGCTGTCCGGACCGATCGACAGCGTCTTGAAGTTCAGGTGCTCGAGCCGCGCCGCAGGGACGACCTTCAAGCGCGCTTCCTTCCAGATGCCCGCGGTCACGACGCGGGGGCTCCAATCCCACGAGAAATTGCATGCGCACTTGCGCAGCCAGATCCGCTCGTAATTCACCTTGGACCAGAAGCGGGAGATGTCCTGCCGCGCCGCGTATTCGACGACCGGATCGAAGCGGACGACGAGCACGTTGTCCCGCTCCTTCAGCTTGCCGGCGAGCTCGGCCGCGACGGGCACGAACATGTTGTCGGATACGGCGACCGTCTCCCCGTTCAGGAATACCTCCGCCAGCGTATCGAGTCCGTCGAACTCCAGCAGCAGGCCAGCCGTTTCCGCGGCGTACGGACGGTCGAATACCGTACGGTACACCCACGTTTTCCGCTCGATCCACAGGCAGGCCTGGTCGTTGGTCGAATAGTACGGGTCCTCGATTCGCCCGTGCGCCAGAAGCGTGGAGTGCACGTCCCCCCGGCACCGCCGCGGCCAGCCACTCCGCGTCGTCGAAGCCGGCTCGATGCACGGCATCCGGAATCGTCTCCCTGCCGTCGAAGCCTTGTATTTTCCAGTTGCGGTCCAGCTCTACAGCGTTCGTCTTGATCGGTGTCATCGTTCGTTCCTTCCCGGCCTTCGTCCTCGAACCGCCTTGTGGTTTGCAGCTATCTATCATGTTAGAGAGGACGCGGTTCTTTAGAAACGAGTCATTGCTGGCTTTTACTGAGGAACTTTTGTCCTCCTGCCGGGGCAGGTTTCCGCCGCGAAAAAACCGCCGGAGCGGCCCGAAATGGGGCTGCCGCCGGCGGTCGGTCGGAATGGCATCAAGCTGTATGCGAACGCCTAAGGCTCATACACGTTAAACTCGTAAATGCTCCACCATGGGGATGCCGCCGCCGTCAGCACGACCTTGATATACCGAGCGGTCTGCACGGGGAAGGTGACGGTCTGCACGCTGCCGCTGCCCGTGCCGCTCGCGACGGCCGTGCCCCAAGTCGTGCCGTCCGAGGAAACGTACACCTCGTACGCGCGGGGATAGTCGCTGCCGCCCGTGGAGTCCAGCGTGATCTTGTTGAAGGTCTTGGCCGCGCCCATATTGACCTGATAATACCGGCCGGCGCTCTGCGATCCGCTGGACGTCCAGCGGGTCGTCGCGTTGCCGTCGAGCGCATTGGCCGTAGCCGTATTCGTCGATGAGGTCGCGGTCCAGCCCGTACGGCTCAGCGCCGCGCCGCTGGAAGGCGTGGCCGATGCCTGTGCGGAGTTCGCGCTCTCGCCCCCGGAACCGACGGCGCTCACGACGTAATAATACGTCGTCCCGTTCGACACGGTCGTATCGGCATAGACGGCGCCGGTCACGCTCGTCGCGACGATGCTGTAAGGCCCTCCGCTGACGGTGCCGCGCTTCACGTTGTAGCCGGTCGCGCCGGAAGTAGCCGTCCAGCCGACGGAGACCGTGGCGTTGCCGCCGGTCGCGGTGACGCCGGTCGGCGCCGCCAGCGGAACCGTGACGGACGCCTCGGCTGCGTTCGGTCCCGAGCCGGCCGTATTCGCGGCGGAGACGGTGTAGTAGTAGGTCGCGCCCGCGGCTGCGGCGTTGTCCGTATAAGCGTTGGTCGTGACGCCAGTGGCCAAGCTCGTATACGGACCGCCTGCGACCGTCGCGCGCTTCACCGTGTAGCTCGTCGCGCCGGACACGAGGTTCCAGCCCAACTGGACGTTGCCGCCGACCAGGCTGGCCGTGAGTCCGGCCGGCGCGGCCGGCGCCTGGCTGAGCTCGTCGGCGCCGATGTCGTAGGCCGAGCCGGACGGACGCGGCTGTCCGTCCATGTCCAGCGGTACGTCGGCCGGCAGCGCGTAGCCGGCATCGATCGCCGCCGAGGCGGTGGCCGGATTCAGATGGTAATCGCCGGCTGCCGCGTTGACCAGCATGCTCGCGGTACCGTTCGTAATATTGTTGCTGCTGGTAGCCGCGCCGCCGTCGCGGAGCTTCACCGCTTTGTCCATCAGGTTGTTGCGCACGTCGCCGCTGCTTCCCGCGAACCTGGATTCCACGGCGCCTACGCCCGACGGAATGCCCAGAATCGTGTTGTTGTAAACCTTGAAGCCGGAAGCCTTGTTCATATAGACGCCCGCGTCGGCCGTGCCGTACACGACATTGTTGCGCATGATGCCGCCGCGGTGCTCAAGCGACGTATCGCCGTTCCGGAAATACTGCGGCGCGGTACCGCCGCCGCCGAACGACATGGCGATGAAGCTATTCTGGAACACGTTGTTCTCGACAAGCGTATCGATGGAATTGCCTTTGGCGAAGAAGGCATAGGCGACGCCGCCGCCGGACATCCTGGCGTTCTGGAAGGTGTTGCCCCGGATGATCCAGCCCCTGGAAGCGATCAGGTCGACCCCTTCGACGACGCTGCGCGTACCGCCCGTGGTGTAGCCGATCAAAGAGTTCTCGATGATGCCGTAGTCCGCGTAAGGCAAGTCCGGGGATCCGCCCGAGGTCGACTTGAAGCCGCCCTCTCCGTTGTCCCAGGTCTTCAGATGATCGGCGCGGAAATAATCCGACCCCGAGTTCACCTGGATCGCATGGTAGTAAGAATCGCGGATCGTCATGTTCTTGAACGTGACATAGTCCGAATCGTTGACCTTGAAATTGATGTCCATGCTCGATGCGTTAATGCCCGGACCGGCGACGACCGTGTCGTCGTAGTTCGACGTCGCGCCCTGGATCGTAATATTGTTTTTGCCGTTAATGTTGATCGTCGCCGTCTGGCCGTAGGTCCCCGCAGCAAGGGTTATAATTCTGCCCTGCGCCGGCGCCTGGTCGATCGCCTGCTGCAGTTGGGACAGCGAAGCGACGGTCACGCTGTCCGGCGTCGGCGTGACCGTCGTCGCGCTGACGGGGTTGGACAGGCCGCCGTAGTTGCCGCCGTCGTCGTACGTCTTGACCGCGAAGTAATAGGTCACGCCCGTCTGGAGCTGGTTGACCTGGTACTTCATCGTCTGGCCCGGACTTTTCTGCGCCAGCTCATCCTCCGCCTGCGTCGCCGCAGACCACTGGGCCTCGGTCGTAATCGGCGAAGTCGCGTACCGAACCTCGTAGCCTTCCGCCATGCCGGCGGTGCCGTCGTTGCCAGGCGCCGTCCAGGTCAGCTGCACGCTGCGCGGCCCCGGGTTCACCGCCGCGAGATCGGCGATCGCCGCAGGCGGCGTCGGATCGTTCGCCGCCGTCGTAACCAGCACGACGTTGGACAGCGCCGAAGCGTTGGACGTCTCGTCGAACGTCCGCATCGCGAAGTACAGCGCCGTGCCCGCCGGCAGTCCGGTTACCGCCAGCGTATGCGTCGTACCCGCGGGCGCCGGAGCCGGTTCGTTCGTCAACTGGACGGCATCGTTCCAGTTGTTTTCCGTGATGCTGGACGTGTAGTAGCGGATGTCATAGGAAGCGGCCGTACCGGTCGTGCCGTCATCGCCCGGCGCGGTCCATGACAGATTGGTCGACTTCCAGGTCGTACCGGACGCGGACAGATTCGCGATCGTGCCCGGCGCCGTCGTATCTCCCGTATTCGCGTACACCTCGAGCTCCACGGGGGGTATTGACCAGATTCGTCTCCCCCGGTCACTCTCACATGTCCGTTGGCCCAGGATCTGACGTACCTGGCATTGACGGGCGTCGTCAGCACGATGTTTTTGCCCGTTCCGTCGGTCGGCTCCTGGTAGGCCGCATCGCTGCCCGCGCCGAGTCCCGCGCTGTTGTCCGTGTCGTTGTTGAAGACGGTCGTGACGCCGGTTGCAAACGTCGGATCGTTGGACAGCTGCACGACATGATCGCGGCCCGTCCTGGCGACGCCGGAGGTGCCGCCCCAGTCGTTCAGCACGTTGATCCGGCTGATCGCATAAGTCTGACCGAGGTCCGCCTGCACCCACTTGGGGCCGTCGGCGACGCTGATCAGCGCATACCCGCTCGAGCCCCGGGCGCCGTCCGTCACGACCGAGACGGAGCCGCCGCCGGACACCGCGCCATTCGTGCTGACCGTCTTGCCGAGCGCGACATTGACGGTCGACTCCAGCACGACTTGAACCACGTTGGAGAGCGCCGACTCGTTGTTCGCGTCGTCCCTCGTCTTCATCGCGAAGTAATACGTCGCGCCCGGCGTCAAGCCCAGCACGGTGAACTTCTGCGCGGTGCCCGCCGTCAGAGGCGAGGGCTCCCCCGATCACGGGCGTGGCGCTCGCCCAGTTCGACGCGGTGATCGGCGAAGCGGCGTACCGCACGTCGTATTCGGCGGCCGTTCTGACGTTGCCGTCGTCGCCCGGCGCCGTCCAGCCGAGCTCCACGCTGCTCAGCGTCTTCTTGCCCGCCGCGAGATCGGCGACCGCCGCCGGCGCGACATCGTCCGTTTCGCTGATGAGCAGGAACGGCTTGTTGTACGGATGCTCCGAGCTGTTCAGATCCACTCTTGCCGCTTGAGCCTGCGGATCGCTAATTTTAAAAGTGACGATTTTGTCGGTCATCTGGCTATTAATAAACGCCGTGACGTCGAATTCATACCAGCCCGGCTTGCTGAACTGGATCGATCCCAGCGGGAGGGCGCCGGTCTCGTCGGCCAAGGTGAGCCGGGTGACCGTGCTTTCCGACCAGCTGTCGTTGATCAGTCCGGTGACGGCGAGCGCATGCGGCCGGCTTGGATTGTTCGGGATGTCCGATACGTACAGCTTCAAGACCGCACGTTCGGCATGCGTCGCGGAATAACCGGTGAAGTCGGCCTTTAAATAACTCCAATACGTGCTGTTGCCGTTGTTCAGAATGATGAGCGATTGGCTTGTGCCGGATCTGTCGCCCGAGGCGGCCACATAAGCGTCGTCGGTCGGCGTGAACTCGGAACCCGACGCCGCAGGCGTGTTAACCTGTACGATGTTCGACAGCGGCGACACGTTGCCTTGGTCGTCCACCGTCTTCACGGCCGCATAAATGACGCTTCCTGCCGTGGGGCCCTCGATCTTAACCGACTGCGACGTCCCCGCGGCCGCAGGCAGCAGCGTCGCGTCCGCCTTCTGCGCGCTGCTCCAGTTCGTTTCCGTGATCGGGGCATTCGCATAGCGAATGTCGTACGCATACGCGGTTCCCGTGTTGCCGTCGTCGCCCGCCGCCGTCCATGTCAACCGGAACGTACGGGACGTAATGTCGCTTGCGGTCAAATTGGCGATGGCGGCCGGCGGCGTCGTCTCGCTCGGCGCGAACTCGTCGGCGCCGACGTCGTACGCGCTGCCGTACGGACGGGCTTCGCCGTACATGTCGGTCGGCACGTCGGCCAGCGTCATGCCGACGTCGCGGGCCGCCATTCCGTTGAACGGATGCAGACGATAGTCGCCATTCGCGGGGTCGACCAGCCAGCTTGCCGTAGCGCCCGTGATGTTGTTGCTCGCCACGGAGGTGCCGCTGTCGCGATTTTTGACCGTGCCGGTCATGAGGTTGTTGCGCACCTCGCCGCTCGTGCCGGCGAACCGCGGCTCGATGGCGCCGACGCCGGAGCCGGTGTTCAGAATCGTGTTGTTGTACACCTTGTAGCCGTTGGCCTTGTTCAGGTAGACGCCCGTATCCGTAGCGCCGAAGACGACATTGTTGCGGATGATGCCGCCGCGATGCTCGTAGGTTTGATCCTGATTGCGGAAGAAGGTCGCCCCCGTGCCGCCGCCGCCGAACGACATGGCGACAAAGCTGCCTACGATCACGTTGTTCTCGAAGATCGTGTCGATGGAATTCCCTTTGGCGAAAATGCCGTAGCCGCCGCCGTTATTCGACGTCTTGGCGTTCTCGACGCGATTGCCGCGGACGATCCAGCCCTTGGAGGCGATCAGATCGACGCCTTCCACGACGCTGCGCATGCCGCTCGCGGTGTAGCCGATCAGCGAGTTCTCGACGATGCCGTAATCGGTGTAGCCTTTGCCGCTGTTCAGGTCGAAGGTCGTCTTGAAGCCGCCTTCGCCGTTGTCCCAGGTCTTCAAGCCGTCGGCATGGAAGTACTTCGAGCCCAGATTGACCTGGATGGCATGATAATAAGAATCCTGAATCGTCATGTTTTTGAACGTGACATAATCGGAGTCGTTGACCTTGAAATTGATATCGAGCGCGCTGTCGTTGATGCCGAGCCCCTTCACGACCGTCGCCGTATAGTTGCTGCCGGCGCCCCGGATCGTGATATTGTTCTTGCCCGTAATATTGATCGGCGTCGTCTGGTTGTAGGTGCCGGCGGCCAGCGTGATGACGCGGCCGCCGGCAGGCGCGCCGTCGATCGCCGTCTGAAGCGCCGAGAGTGAGGATACCGTCACCGCGTCGGCCGTCGGCGTCCCGATCGTGGCGCTCGCGGAATTGGACAGACCCGATACGTTCCCTACGGCGTCCGTCGTCCGGACCGCGAAGTAATACGTTACGCCTGCGGTCAGCTCCGTCACCTTGAATTGCATAGGCGTGCCCGCCGCCGGCTGCGGCAGCTCGTCCTCCGCCTGCGTCGCGGACGCCCAGTTGGACGCAGTGATCGGCGAGGTCGAATAACGGACGTCGTAGCTGGCGGCTTTTCCGTTCGAGCCGTCGTCGCCCGGCGCCGTCCAGGTCAGCTTGACGGACTTGAACATCGCCTGCGTCGCCTGCAGGTTCGCGATGGCGGCCGGAGCGACCGTGTCCGCCGCCGGCGTCGTGACGGTCGCCACGTTGGAGATCGGCGACTCGTTAACGAGATCCTTGGCCTTGAGCGCGAAGTAATACGTCGTGCCCGGCGTCAGCCCGGTGACCGTGAAGGCTTCGGCCGAACCCGCCGTCTTCGGCGCGGGAACGCCGGACACGGGCGTCGCGGAGGACCAGTTGGACGCCGTGATCGCGCTCGTGGCGTAGCGGAGATCGTAGGCGACCGCCGTGCCCGTATTGCCGTCGCCGCCCGGCGCCGTCCACGCGAGATCGGCGGACTTCCAGGAGACGAAGGTGCTCGCCAGGTTCGTCACCGCGGCCGGCGGGGAGCTGTCCTGGGGATCGGCGTACACTTCGATCTCGACGGGCGTGTCGACGGTATTGACCGAGCCGTTCACCCGGACATGGCCGTTCGCCCAGTAACGGACATAACGCGCGCCGACCGTGTCGGCGAGCAGGATGTCCTTGCCGCTGCCGTCAGCCGGTTCCATGTATTCGGCGTCCGTGCCGGCGCCGAGTCCGGCGCTGTTGTCGCCGTCGTTGTTGAACGCCGTCACGACGCCGCTCGCGAAGCTTGCGTCGTTCGACAGCTGCACGACGACGTCGCGGGCGTACCGATAGACGTCGGCGGAGGCGCCCCAGTCGTTGCGGATATTGATCCGGGCGATATCGTACGTCATGCCCAGATCGATCTGCGCCCACTTGGGGCCGTCGGCGACGCTGTAGAGCGAATAGGCGTCGCGCGTCTTGACGCCGTCGGTCAGGGCGGAGATCGGCTGCCCGCTAGCGTTGATCGTGCCGTTCGTCGTGACCGGCTTGCCGAGGGCGATGTTGGCGACCGGCAAAGTCGAGGCCGAGACGGCCGACGAGAGAGCCGATACCTGCCCCGTGCTGCCGACCGTCTTCATGGCGAAGTACAGCGGCGTGCCGGAGGGCAAGCCCTTGACGGTCATGCTCTGGGCGGTTGAGGCCGCAGCCGGCGCCGGCTCGCCCGTCACGCGCTTGACGACCAGGCCGTTGTCCCAGTTCGCGCTCGTAATCGGCGAGGTCGAATACCGGATGTCATAGCCGGCGACGGCCGAAGGTCCCGGACTGGTCCAGGACAGGACGACGCTGTTGACCCCCGGACTGCCGGCCGTCAGTCCGACGGCGCTCGGCAGCGACGCATTCGTCGCGGGAACGGCGGCATATACGTCGACTTCGACCGGCGTATTGACGGTCTGAACGGAATTGTTGGAGGAACGGACGTGGCCGTTCGCCCAGGAGCGGACGTATCTTGCGTTGACCGGCGCGGAGAGCGTCACGTTTTTGCCGCTGCCGTCGGTCGGCTCCATATAGGCGGCGTCGGTCCCTGCGCCCTGGCCGGCCGTATTGTCCGCATCGTTGTTGAAAACGGTCGTGACGCCGCTCGCGAAAGTCGGGTCGTTGGACAACTGGACGATGATGTCTCTGCCGGTGCGGGGCTCCGAAGGATTGAAGTCGTTCAGCACGTTCACGCGAGTGACGTCGAACGATTCGCCTAGATCGAGCTGAACCCACTTGGGGCCGGCGGCTGCGTCGATCAGCGCATAAGCGGACGCCTGGCGGTCGCCGTCGACGAGTTTGGCCAGCGACACCGCGTTTTTGACGAGTCCGTTCGTCGTCACGGTCGCATGGCCGAGCGCGACGTTCGTCTCGATGGCATCCGCGTGCGCTTCGGGGGCGGGGGAGAAGGTTAGAGGAGAAACAACCAATGCGGCGACAAGCATGGACAGGCCTGACTTTTTGACGATCGACAGCATGCGGACACATCCTTTTCATCGAATGGTCTTGCGTGAAGCGTCGAATCCGATCTCGTCATTCCCTTGCTTTGCGGTTCCTCAATTCCTCCTTTCGGTTGCAGGGTGCGGCATTCGTTGAAGCGCTTGCCGCCTTCCTTGTTTAACCCGGCTGAAGCGCTTCTCCTTTAAAATTGTCACATCCCCTTCCGTCGCACTACGGGCGTAAATTGTCTTATACTCGGTCATTTCCATACAATCGGCCGAATCTCCGCCTATCGCCGCTTTCGCGCGGCGCAAGCGCGGGAACGGCAAACAAGCCTGCCTCATCGCTGAGACAGGCCTGGTCCGTTTTCGCTTAACTGAACGTTCGGGCGAGCAGCCGCGGCAGGTTGTCGTCGCGGAGCGCGAGCGCCCTGCCGCCGACCCGGCGGACGCCGTCCGATTCGAGCGCCCGCGCGTCGGCCAGGTTCGTGCTCGTGTATTCGATCCGCATGTCGTAAGGTCCCGGGAGCGAATAGGGCCTGCAGGCGCCTCTTCGGTTTACGGCTTCCTTGACGGCGTCGCCGATCTCCGCCAGGACGCGCTTGGGCGCCTTGAGCAGGCCCGAGTGCCGGCCCGTCGCCCGCTTGGTCTCGTACGTGAACACGGCGCCGAGCTGCCGCTGCGCCTCCGCGCACGTCTTGTCGTCGCCGGAGACAAAAACGACAGGGACGCCGCTGCGTCCGAACAGGAGCGCATCGATCCCGATCTCCCCGATCGGCTCGCCGTTAAGCGCCAGCTCGAGGATGTCCGCGTAGCTGAACGTATGCTCGAGAATCGCGTCCCGGGTGCCTGCCATGGCATGATAGCCGATCAGCAGCGCGCCGGCGAACGTCTCGTCCAGGCCCGGAAAGCGATTGGCGAGCGGCAGCGCGCCGGCGGCCAGCGTGGCCGCGGGATGCAGGCTGCCGTACAGCAGGTTGAAGCCCGACCCGTGGGCGTCCTTCACGACGACCTCGGTCGCGCCGGACTGGGCGAGCGCCTCGACGACGGCGTTCACCTCGTCCGTCAGCAGCCGGCGGGATTCCTCGTAGAACATCTCGCCGCGGTAAATCTGTTCCTTGAACAAAATGCCGGCGATGCCTTCCATGTCGACGCTGATATAAAACTTCATCGCTCTGCTCCTCCTCCCGCCGTCCGCCGGGTCTAAGCGCCGTTCAAGCGAAAGCGCCGGGGAAAACGGCGGTATTCGCGCAGGTCGAACGGCTCGGGCGTCACGGCCCACGGCAAGCCCGTCTCGGACAACAGCTTGCCGGCCGCGAAGGCTTCCTTCATGGCCGTCTCGATCCCCTCGATGTAGGCGCCCGGCTCGTCCGCCGCATCCGACAGGCGTACGAAGTCCGCGGCAATCCCGCGGATCTCGCCGGCCGATTCGAACGCGCCGTTGGCGACGAGCGTGAAGCGCCGCGCCGAATCGAGCGAGACGTCGAGCCCCTCATCCCGTCCGTCGATCGCCGCGATCAGGTTCCGGTACCGCCGCTCGACGATGCCGCCTTCCTTGCAGTCGTAGGAATGGCCCAGACCGTATCGCCAGATCTTGACCTGATCGTCATAGTCCCATTCGATCGCGCCTTCGGTTCCTTCGATCCGGATCCGCTGGGTCTCCGTCTTCCTTGCGCACAACGTTACATAGTAGCAGAGCGTCGTTCCGTCGCTCATCTCGATGCGCATCGCGGTCGTGTCGTCGCTCTCGATCGGATTGGCATGATACATCTCCGCCGCCACGCCGACCGGCTGCGACTCGCGGCCTGCCGCGCTTGCCGCCGTCTCCGCCAGCTTCAGCATGCTGTACAGCAGATGCGCGGCCGGGTTGTGAAAGGCGCCGTCGAGAACGACGCTGTCCGAGACCGTCAGCTTGCCGGCCCAGGGCGTGCGGCCGAAATACGCGGCCGTGCGCTGAAGCAGGGCGATCGCTTTAAAGCGCTTGACGCGGCCGATCTCTCCGGAGGCGATCGCGCGCGCGATCAGCGCCTGCGCCTTGCGCGACGGCGCGAAGAAGTTGACGGCGCACAGCCTGCCCGTCCGGTCGGCGGCCTCCGCGATCCGGTCGACATCCTGGAGCAGGGCGCCGGGCGGCTTTTCGAGGAGGACGTGGTAGCCCGCCTCCATCGCGTCGATGCTCATCGGCGCATGCAGCGCGATGGGCGTGGATATGACGACGAAGTCCGCGCCGGCCTCCGCCGAGAGCATGTCGCGGTAGTCGGCGTAGTGCCGGATGCCACGCTCCGCGACAAGGGCCGCCGCGCTTTCCGTCAACCGCACGTCGCTGACCGCAGCCAGCTCCAGCGTGCCTGCGTCCGCAAGCCGGACGAGCTCGTTCAGATGGACGCGGCCGAAGCCTCCTGCGCCGATCAATAGGGCTTTGCGTACGGACATGCCGCTTTCCCTCCCTTTTTTCGACAATATCGCGTTGGTCCGATCTTTCGGGAACCGAGCCGCGGCCGCTTCGAATTCGTATATCGGGCCGCATACCCTTGCGTCCGCTAGGCGCGCTCGATCCTCGCCGCCCGTTCGTCCGCTTCGACGGCCGCCTCGGAAGCGAGCAGCACGTCCTCTCCCGACAATACGGACGCGCCGCCCCGCAGCCGATTCGCAAAGTCCGCGCAGGCACTAACCGGCGACCGCCGCAGCGGGACGAGATGGTCCGTTTCCCTGTCGGTCGATATCAGCAGCATCGGCTCCTTGTCGCCCCCGGGATCGCCCTGCAGCCGCAGCTCGGCGCTGCCCGCCGTGCCGGCGGCGAAGATGCGTCCGTCTCCCCATGTCCAGCAGCGGGCGGGCGTATGCCAGTCGGCGTACAGCTGCGCGAACGTACCGTCCGCAAGCCTTACGTTCAACGCGGCGGCATCGTAGAAGTCCGGATGCCCGGGGAGGATGGTTTTGGCCATATAGCCCTGCATGTCGACGATCTCGCTGCCCGTCAGCCAGCGCAGCAGGTCCAGGTCGTGGACGAGCAAATCCTGGATGATGCCTCCCGACCGCGAATGGTCGAAAAACCAGCCCGGCCGATCCCCGGCGTTCAATCGATGCGGCTTGCGCATGTCCAGCGACACGAGCCGCCCGAGCGCGCCTTCGTCGATCAGCGCCTTCAGCGTAAGCACGCCGGCGTTGAAGCGCTGGACGAGCAGCATGCCGACCTCGATTCGTCCGCGTCCGACGATGCCGCGCAGCCGCTCGAGACCCGCCCTGTCCGTCACGGCCGGCTTGTCGACCATGATGTGCTTGCCTCGCGCCTCGCACAGCTCGGCGATATCGATCTTGCGGCTGTTGACCGCGGCGCAGCCGACGATGCTTACGTCCTGCGCGAGCGCGTCTTCGAGGGCGCCGAGCAGCGGAACGTCCAGCCTGCCGGACAGCGTTTTCGCCAGCTGCGGATCCTCGCCGGACTCCTCGAAAATACCTGCGCAGCGATAGCCCATGCCCAGCATGTTTTCGATAAAAGAACCGATGTGCCCGTGCTGGCATCCGATAACCGAGAAAACCCGAGACTCCATATTTTCACCCCTTTGGCCGGCAAGATTCATCGTGGTTGCTCCGGGACGTGCACGGCCGTCTGATTGTCTCGGCAAGCCTGCGCCAGCCAGCCGTCCGGCCGGCGGTTCGTGACGATGCCCGTCGCATCGGCGAGCGGCATGATCGTGAACAGCGCCGTTTTCGCAAGCTTGCTGTCGTCGAACACGGGATACACCTCTCCCGAACGCCGGATCAGAATTTGCGCGATGCGGACTTCCATTTCCGAATGCATCGTCCAGCCGTGCGTGGCCGAGACGCCGTCGACGCCCAGGAACATCTTGGTGATGTTGATGCGCTCCGCGACGATCTCTGCGAGCGGCCCGATCAGCTCGTAGCTCTTGGCCCGCATGACGCCGCCGACGACGACGACCTGGACGTCCTCCGCGTCGGCCAGCTCGCAGGCGATATTCACCGCGTTGGTCACGACCGTGATATTGCGCCGGACTTTGAGCGCGCGCGCGATAAGAAACGTCGTCGTCCCGCCCGTCAGGCAGATGACGTCCCCCCTCTGATACGAGTCCCGCCGCCGTCTCCGCGATGCGTTCCTTCTCTTGCAGTTGCGCCTGTCTCTTATCCGCAAAAGGCAGCTCGGCCGGCGGCGCCGGCGTCCCTTCGTAAACGGCGCCGCCGATCGTCCGGATGATCGGTCCCGAACGCTCCAGCAGATCGAGATCGCGCCTCGCGGTCGCTTCCGAGCATTGCAGCGCGCTCGTGATCTCCTGAATCGACAATCTCCCGCCGGCTTTGATCAGCTCCAGCATCTTCGCCCTGCGCGCTTCGCCCTTCGACGTCGGTTCCATGTTCGGTCTCCCCCGGTCATCTCCGTATTTTTCTACATTGTGAAGGAGAAGGCGGCCGGTTTGCAACAATAACGACGCCGACCGGGCGGATGCGATGACGGCCGCGGCTCGCCCGGTTGCAAAAGCGATGGCGACGACTTACAGCGGCAGGACTTCCACGCGGTCCAGAAGGCGCTCGTATACGGCCGGGTCGAGTTCGCCTGCCCGGTCCGTCATCGCCGCAGCCGCTCCGGGCAGCCGCGGCCGCGCGAAGCCGATCTTCCGCCGGCAGCCCTTGTTCTTCGGCATAGGCCATGCCGGCCACGAACGCATCGCCGCAGCCGACGGCGCTAACCGCGGCGACGCGCGGCGCGACGACGCGATACAGCTTGCCGTCGATGCAGGCGACCGCGCCCCGGCGACCGAGCGTCGCGCACACCTGGCCGACGCCTTGGCCGTGCAGCTTCGCCGCCGTCTGCGTTAATTGCGACGCTTCGAGACGCTTGCGGCCGGACAACCGGGCCAGCTCCTCTTCGTTCGGCTTGATCAGGTCCGGTCTTGCGCCGATGCCGAGCGCGAGCGCTTCGCCGCTCGCGTCCAGGTAGACGCGGGCGCCCGCGGCTCTGGCGATCCCGACGAGCTCCGCATACAGGTCTGCCGGGGCGCCGGCCGGCAGGCTGCCGGACAGGACGACGACGCTCGCCCGGCCGCCGAGCCGGCCGACGGCGTCTTTGATGTCCGCGACCTCCGCGTCCCCGACCGCAGGTCCCTCCTCGAGCAGCTCCGTCGACGCGCCGCTCGCCTCGTCGACGATATTCAGACAGGTGCGGGACTCGCCGGCGATACGGACGAAGGCGGTTCCGATGCCTCTCGCCGCGAGCCGCTCCTCGATGAAGGCGCCTGCGCCGCCCGCCGAGAATCCGGTCGCGGCCGCTTCGCCGCCAAGCAGCCTGACGATCTGGGCGACGTTGTTCCCTTTTCCGCCGGGCTCTGCGATCTGCCGCCTGACCCGCTGCACGGCGCCCGCCGCGAAGCCGGACACATAGTAGGTTTTGTCGACCGCGGCGTTTAACGTGACCGTGACGATCACACCGCCTCACCGCCCCGTCCGGCGCAGCCGCACAGCGCGATCTTTTCGAGCGCCAGACGCTTGACGGCTTCCTTCGCCGGCACCATGTACTTGCGGGGATCGTTCTCCCCCGGCCGCTCCTCGAAGACGCGCTTGATGGCGTCCGAAAACGCGATGCGCAGCTCGGTGGCGATGTTCATCTTGGCCATGCCGAGCGCGACCGCCCGCCTGACCTGATCAGGCGGAATGCCGGAGCCGCCGTGCAGCACCAGCGGGACGTCCACGCTGCCGGCGATGCGGGCGATCCGGTCGAAGTCGATGTTCGGATCCCCCTTGTAGATGCCGTGCGCGGTCCCGATGGCCGGCGCCAATGTGTCGACGCCCGTTCGCGCGACGAAGGACACGCATTCCTCCGGGTCCGCCAGCAGCGCGTCGCGCGCGTCGACGACGATATCGTCCTCCACGCCGCCCACCTTGCCGAGCTCCGCCTCGACGTTGACGCCGACTGCCGCGGCTACCGAGATGACGCGGGCGGTACGCTCGACGTTTTCTTCGTAAGGATGCATCGACGCATCGATCATGACGGAAGTATAACCCGCGCGGATGCACCTTACGACGACGTTGTAGTCGGTGCAGTGGTCGAGGTGAAGGCCGATCGGCAGACGCGTCCGGCTCGCGGCCACCTCGGCCGCGGCGGCGATGTAGTCGGCGCCCAGATGCTGGACGGTGCCGACGGTCGTCTGGAGAATGAGCGGGGCGTCGCTCTCGATCGCGGCATCCACGACCGCTTGCAGCATCTCGAGCGTGTGAACGTTAAAAGCCGCTACGGCGTATCCGTGCTTTCTCGCGTGCCGCAGCACCGCCGTCGTCGATGATAGAGGCATGACTGGTTCCTCCCGGCCTGCTTGAGTGGTGTTCGTGCGCGAGTCGTTCGCTCGCGTTCGATTCTAATATAGAGAATTAATATGATTTTTTCAATCATAAAATGATTGATTTAATCATTTTGTTTGATTATCATGATCGTAACACTCAACACATGGAGGTTGTCGTCTAATGAGCCTGACATACCGGGAGACCAAGCAGCAATACGCGGCGTTGCGACAAACTTATGATTACATGCTGGGCGAGCGAGATCGCATCGAAGCTTTCGTGAAAAGCGCGTGCCCCTCCTCCTTCACCTATATCGGGTGCGGCTCCAGCTATTGTCTCTGCGAATCCGCCGCGTTTGCCGCCCGGCTGCGCGCGGGCTTGAACGCCCACGCCGTTGCCGGCGGCGACATGCTGCTGAACGGCGAGCGCTATCGCGCCGCGCTGACAGGCACCTTGCTGGTCGCGCCCTCCCGGTCCGGCAGCACGACGGAGATCGTCGAGGCCGTCCGGGTGCTGCGCGGCGCGACGCATGTCCCGGTGCTTGCCATTTCCTGCGTCGCCGAATCTCCGCTGTCCGCCGAGGCGGATCTTGCGCTCGCGCTTCCCTGGGCGTTCGACGCCAGCGTCTGCCAGACCCGCACGGTGGTCAACCTGTATGCAGCCAACCTGCTGATCGCCGCCTTCCTCGGCGGCGACGAGGCGCTGATCGCGTCGCTCGGCGCCGCCATCCGGGACGGCGAAGCGTTCATGGCGCGGGTCGAAGCGGGCATCCGCCGCGCGGCCGGGTTCGACTGGAACCAGGCGGTCGTGCTGGCCGACGGCGAGTTGAAGGGGTTGGCGGGCGAAGGCGCGATCGCGCTGACCGAGATCGCGTCCGTGCAGACTCAGTCGTATCACCTGCTGGACGTCCGCCACGGGCCGATGGTCGTCGTCGGTCCGGGCACGCTCGTGATCGCCGCCGCATCCGGCAACGAACGAGGGGCGCAGCATCGGCGCAACCTGCTCCGCGACCTCAAGCGCAGGGGGGGCGACCGTCATCGTTTACGCCGACGAGTCAGACGCGGAGCTTGAAGCGATCGCCGACTGTGCCGTCTTTTCCGGCTTCGCGCTGGATCCTGCGGTTCAGGGCATTCCCTTTCTCTTTCTCTCGCAGATCGCGGCGCTGTGCCGCGCGGAACGCAAGGGCATCGATCCCGACACGCCGGACGGACTGGTGGCGTGGGTCGCGCTCTGATCGGCCGGGTCTGCTCATCAGTCATGGGCATGGGGGCTTCTCGCGGCTGGCGCACAGGTCGGCGGATCAAAGTAGTCCCAACCGAGACTTCTCGCGGGCGGGCTACGGTCGGCTGGGTAAAGTAGTCCCAACGGGGACTTCTCGCGGGCGTCGCTACGGGCGGCGGATCAAAGTAGTCCCAACGGGGACTTCTCGTGCGCGGCGCACAGGTCGGCGGATCAAAGTAGTCCCAACCGAGACTTCTCGCGGCTGGCGCACAGGTCGGCGGATCAAAGTAGTCCCAACCGGGACTTCTCGCGGGCGGCGCACAGGTCGGCGAGGCAAAGTAGTCCCAACCGGGACTTCTCGCGGGCGGCGCTACGGGCGGCTGGGTAAAGTAGTCCCAACAGGGACTTCTCGCGGGCGGGCTAAGGTCGGCGGGGCAAAGTAGTTCCAACGGGGACTCTCGCGGGCGGCGCACAGGTCGGCGGGGCAAAGTAGTCCCAACGGGGACTTCTCGCGGGCGGCGCTACGGGCGGCGGATCAAAGTAGTCTCAACGGGGACTTCTCGCGGGCGGCGCTACGGGCGGCGGATCAAAGTAGTCTCAAAGGGGACTTCTCGCGGCTGGCGCACAGGTCGGCGAGGCAAAGTAGTCCCAACCGGGACTTCTCGCGGGCGGCGCTACGGGCGGCGGATCAAAGTAGTCCCAACCGGGACTTCTCGCGGGCGGCGCTACGGGCGGCTGGGCAAAGTAGCTTAATTTAAAAACCGTTCTTCGCCCACAGACGCATGATTGCGTCCTGACCGAAGAACGGTTTTTTCGCATGAAAAGGTTTGCCCCTATGCTACGCGCTGTAAATCAACGGATTCTGCCGCCTGCACTCCTCCATCACCCACATCTGCTGGCGCACTTGCTCCGGCGTGATCTCCAGCGGCGCGCCTTCCGTCAGCGAGCGGTGCAGCATCAGGTACAGCTTTTCGGTCATGTAGCCGAACAGGCTCTGTCCCTCGGGCAGCGACATCGTCCATTCGTCGCCGTGCCAGGTCAGCGTCTCGTTGCAGTAGGCGGGCAGTCCAGCCGCGTTGAACAGCGGTTCCTTCACGAGTTGCTGGGCCGGCGCTTCCTCGGGCTTGAAGTACCGCCATTCCAGATGTTCCGGACTGCCGTGCAAGCCTCCGTTCGTCCCTTGTATATTGAAGGAATCCTGCGGATACGCGCAGCAGGACGAGATCTCGATGTCGATCGTCGGACGGCCGGGACCCCGCATGAGCAGCTTCACGTAATCTTCCGCGTCTCCGAACGTGTTGGCCCGGTCCATGATGCACGTGATCTGCGGCAGCTCGTCGGTGCCGAACAGCTGAAGCGCCTGGTCGACCGGATGCGGGCCGGTGTTCATCAGGTTGCCGCCGTTGTTGCTCTGCAGCGTCTGCCAGTCCCAGCGGCGGGCGAATCCGTTCATCTCCATGCTCACCTGCACGATGCGGCCGAGCGCGCCGGAGTCGATGACGCTGCGAATTTGCTGGAAGGCCGGGTGGTATCTGGATTGCTGGAAAACGGCGAGCAGCTTGCCCGAACGCTTGGATGCTTCGATGAGCCGGTCGACCTCCTCGGGCGATTTGGCCAGCGGCTTTTCGCACAGGACGTTAAAGCCTTTGTTCAACAGCTCCAGCGTGATCGGAAAATGCTGATGGCTGGGCGACGCGTTAACGACAAGGTCGAGCGGCTCGCCGGCGACCATCGCTTCCCACGTCTCGTATGCGCGGCACCCGAATTCCTCCTCGGCCCGCGCCCTGCGCTCCGGAATGGAATCGGCGACCGCCGCGATGCGATATTGCGCGGGCAGCTGTTCGAGCAGCTTGCCGTGGATGTCGCGGCCGCTGCGGCCCTGTCCGATGATGCCGACCTTTAAAGGCGTTGCCGTCATTTGTTCATCCCTCTTTCTCCGATAGGCCCGGCGGTGCCGCCGAACGTTTTTTTGTACTCCGTCGGGGTAATGCCCGTGCGCTTCTTGAACGTGCGGATAAAGTGACTGAGATGCCGGTAACCGACCTGGAATCCGATCTGCGTGACCGTAAGCGACTGTCGCCGGATCAGCTCCTTCGCCCGCTCGATCCGAACCTCGTTCACGTAATCGATGAACGACTGCCCGGTCACCTGTTTGAACATATGGCTGAAGTAAGCCGGCGCCATATTCGCGATAAAAGCGCCGTGCTCGAGCGGGATGTCCTGGCTGTAGTTGTCGTGCACGTACCGTCTCGCTTCTTCGATCGGCTCTTTGTCGACGGCGACCGTCTGCTTGCCCGGCTTGCGCCGGACCGCGCGGTATTCGCGCTCCGCCACCATGAGCAGCTTCAGCAGGGACAGCCGGATCGCGAACGCGTAGCCGTCCTCCTTATGTTCGTATTCGTCCTGCATGTCCTGCAGCAGCTGCAGGACGAGCGGCTGCCTTTGCTTGCCGACATGCAGCCAGGAGTACGGCGCGGACGCCAGCCCCGGCGTAAGGTATCGCTTAAGCGCATCCTCCATCGGTCCCAGATGACCCTCCAGCAGCTCCGGCGCGAAGTCGGCCATGATCAGCTCGAACGCGCGGTCCTCGATCCCGCTTATGCTGTGACCGGTGCCCGGCGCGATGATGAACAGATCGCCTTGGCTGACGGTCAGCGACTTGCCGAGCATCTGGTGGTTGCATACGCCATGACGAACATAGACGATCTGGACGTAATCGTGCATATGAAGGCTTTGCTTCAGAGAAGGGCTGTCGTAACTGAATATTTTAAAAGGAAAATCCCTGTTCAGCTGATCTCTGCCCTGATAATAAGGCATATCCAAGTCTTCGCTCATGAAGCACCGCCTATCGTTACGCTCGTTACGCCGTCGCGATCAGCTTGCGAACCGCCGCGAGGTCGTGTTCCAAACGTTCGTACGCCGGAAACGGCGCATGACACTCCAACGTCACCCATTCCGAGTAACCGGTCTCGCGCAGCGCGTCGAACAGCGGCCGATGGTCGGCCCCGCCCTCGCCCAGCCGGCTCTGAAGGAACAACTCCCTGCCATGGCGGGTCGTATCCGCGAACGTCCCGGGCGCGCCGAGCTCCGCGATGCGAAGCTCATCCTTCACGTGGACGTGCATCAGGCGGCGACCCAGCCGCAGGACGGATTCCCGGCCGTAATCCGTGTCGGTGATGTACATATTGCCGGCATCGTGAATCATTCCGACGTTGTCCCGCCCGATCATGTCGAGCAGGCGCAAGCTGCTGTCCACCGTTTCGACCAGCGAGTTGTTGTGAATCTCCATCAGGACGTTCACCCCGTGCTTCGCGGCCTCCTCGGCGCACAGCCCCATCCAATGCGCGGCCTTGGCATAATGATAGTCCTGCGCCTTGAAGGCGTTGGGGCCGCCCGGGAAAACGCGGATCGAACGCGTGTCCAGCACGCCTGCGATCTCGAGCAGCCGTTTGAATTCTTCTAAGTATTTCTCCGACTGGCCGTCGTCCGCATCGGAGAAGCCGCCGATATAACTGGCCAGCACGGGAATCGGAAGCGCCAGGCTGTCCGAGAGCGCCTTGACCTCCTTGACCCTCGTCATGCTGCTGGATGGAGAGACGTGCGGCTCGCGCGCCGCGATCTCGATCCCGTCCAGGCCCAGCCGTTTCGTCAAATGCATCGCTTCCTGAATGCTGTGCTCGATAAAAACCCCGCTGAATGCCGCAAGTTTCATTGTCGTTCCTCCTGTCCTCGATAAACGCGCATCGTTCGCCCGCGAAACGCTCATCATTCGCCCGCGCCGGCTTCGTCCCGGTAAACGACCTTCCCGGCCTTGCACAATTGTTCGATCCGGAGCTTGCCGTCGCCGCGCCTGAACAGCGCGATATCCGCCGGAGCGCCCGCGGACAAGCCCGCAGCCGCCGGCAGCCGCATGAACCCCGCCGGCCTGACCGACGCCATGTCCCAGGCATCCGCCAGGCTCGCGATGCCGCGCGCCGTCATTTGCTCGATGCCCCAGAGGAGCATCTGCGCCGATCCGGCCAGCATCCGCTCCTGCTCCGCCAGATGCAGCCGCCCTTGCGGCGTCAGGACGACGCGGCCGCCGATATGCGTCGTGTATTCGCCCGGCGGCATGCCGCTCAGATATACGGCGTCGCTGACCAGCATCGCCTTCTCGCCCTTCGCCTTGAGGACGACCTTCAGTACCTGGTCGGGCAGATGAAAGCCGTCCGCGATCAGGCAGCTGTAAAGTTCGTCCTGGGCCAGCTGCTCCCACAGGTAGTTCGGATGACGAGGCAGCGTAAGATGGGCGCCGTTGCCGAAGTGCGTCGACATGCGCGCGCCGGATGCGACCGCTTCCTCGATCTGCTCGGCGGTGGCCGCCGTATGACCGATGGAGACCGTGACGCCGCTGTCCGTGAGGCGTCGTATGAACGCGCCGCTCCCCTCCCACTCGGGCGACAGCGTCAGGATGGCGATGCGGCCGCCCGCCGCCTCCTGCCATCTGCAGAACAGCTCCCAATCCGGCGCCCGGACGAATTCAAGCGCATGCGCGCCGCGCGCGCCGTCCTCGGGCGAGATAAACGGACCCTCCAGATGGATGCCCGCGATGCAAGCGGCCGCATCCGTATCCTGCTCGCATGCTTCGGCAATGGCCGCGACCTGGGAAGCGATCGCCGCCGGCGCGTTCGTGATGACGGTCGGATAGAAGGCGGTCACGCCCTCCCGCCGCAGCTCGCGCGCCACCGTCCCGGGCAGCTCGGGCGGGATCGGCGACCGGTTGAAGTCGTGTCCGGCGAAGCCGTTGATCTGCAGATCGACCAGTCCCGGCGCCGCATACGGCAGCGCGTCCCGCTCGGCCCGATCTGCCTCCGCGGACGCGATTCGCGCGATTCTTCCGGCCTCGACTTCGATCTCCACGGGCTCGCCCGTGCGATAGTGGAGCGCCTTGAGGATCATCTTTCCACCGCCCCGTACGAATCGAGGTCGACGTACAAGGCGCAGTCCGGATGGTTTCTCAAAATGGTGGACGGACAAGCCGTCGCGACCGGCTCGCTGAGCGTGCGCGCTACCGCCTCCCGCTTGGTCGGCCCCGGCACGACGCAGTACAGATGCGCGCCGGAGAGAAGGGCGGGCACCGTCAGCGTCAGCGCATGCGTCGGCACCGCGCCCATCTCGGGGAAGCAGCCGTCGTTGACCTGCTGTCGTCTGCACGCCTCGTCGAGCTCGACCGGCTTGACGAGCAGCGGATCGTCGAAGTCGGCGACCGGCGGATCGTTAAAGGCGATATGTCCGTTCTCGCCGATGCCGAGGCAGACGATATCGATCGGCGCTTCCGCAAGCAGCGCCGCATACCGGCTGCATTCGGCCTCGCTGCCGTTCGCGCTGTCGATCAGATGCACCGTGCCCGGTTTAACCCTGTCGAACAGCCTGCCCTGCAGGTAGCGCGCAAACGCTTGGGGAGCGCCCGCAGGCAGTCCCAAATATTCGTCCATATGAAAAGCGGCAATGCGCGACCAGTCGATATCCGGATCGGACGCAAGCGCGTCCAGCATCTCGTTCTGCGACGGCGCGGCCGCGAAGATCATCCGGATGCCCGGCTTGGCGCGAAGCAGCTCCTTTATTTTCGACGCGACGTCGGCGCCTGCCGCCGCGCCCATTTCGCCGCGGGTCCGGTACACCCGGACCTTCAGACCGTCCGCCCTCGTTTCCTTGACCGGCTGCTGCAGATTCGTCATTCGACTCGCTCCTTCGCTTGATCTTCCCCGATCGCGATCTCCGTCCGGCGGTTCGCGCTCTCATAGATCGATTCGACCAGCCTGACCGCCCGCCAGCCGTCCTCGCCCGAGCTGAGCGGCTCGGTACCCGTCTCGATGGCTGCGATCACGTCGAGGAACTGGCTCTGGTGAAACTCCGTGACGATGCTCTTCGGATCGGTGACGCCGCCGTACGTCTGCTCCTGCGCCCAGTTCGGCTGCTCCCAGCCGGGCACGGCCCACCGCACGATCGAGCTGCCCTCGAGCTTGATCGTCCCGGTCTCGCCGTACAGCGAGACCGTAGCAGGATAGCCCGGCTGGACGCTCGTCGAAGCCATCACCGTGCCGTATGCGCCGCTCTCGAATTGCAGGATCGCCAGCCCCAGGTCCTCGGCCTCCATGCGGTGCGTGAGCGTGGCCGTCTTGCCGAACACGGTGCGCGCGTCTCCCGCGAACCAGAGCAGCAGGTCCAGACCGTGAATGCCCTGGTTCATGAGCGCGCCTCCGTCCTCGGCGATCGTGCCCCGCCATTCGGCGCTGTCATAGTAGGCCTGGGTCCGATAGAACGGCAGCGTCATCTCCGCCAGCAGCAGTCTGCCCAGCCCGCCTGCGTCCAGCACCCGCTTGATCAGCTGATTGTTGGCCTCGAATCTGCGCTGGGCGATCGACGAGAGGACAAGGCCACGCTCGCGGGCCGCGTCGACCATTCGCCGGGCGTCACGCGCACTCATCGCCATCGGCTTTTCTACAATGAGATGCTTGCCTGCGTTCAGCGCGTCGAGCCCGATGGCCGCATGGCTGCCGCTCGAGGTGGTCACGCAGACGATATCGATATCGCCGCGACCGAGCAGCTCCCGGTAATCGGCGTACCATTCGCAGCCCTCCCGCTCCGCGATCGCTCGCGCCCGGCTCTCCGTCCGGCTGGATACGGCGATCAGCTTCGCGTCCTCGATCTGTCCGATCGCCTCGACATGCCTCTCCGCGATATCTCCGCACCCGATAATGCCGAACCTCCATTGCGTCATCCGCCTACACCTCTTTCGCGAGCGCGCGCAGCGCGTCGAGCGTCATGCGGGTCCCCGTCATTCGGCTCCCGTCTGCCGGCACGTAGTGCGTCTCGATCGTAAAAAAGCCCTTCGTAGCCGTCCGCCGCGAGCGCCCTCAGCTGCGCGATGACCGGCACGTCACCGGAGCCGAGCGGCACGCAGCGCGCCTTGCCGTCCGGACCTGCGCAAGCGTCCTTCAGATGCACGTGAGCCGCATACGGCTTGATCGTTTCGTAGCCCAACGGGTACGCTTCCTTGCCCGCATGCGCCTCGTTGCCCGGATCCCACAGCGCGCGCAGCGCCGGCGAGTCGACTTCGCGGACAAGCTCCGCCACCTCGCGCGCCGAGCCGCCGTTGCACGAGGCCTCGTTTTCGAGCAGCAAGCGTCACGCCCGCCTGGCTCGCGATATCCGCCGCGCGCCGAAGGTGCCCCGCGATCTCCTCCGCATAGCGCTCCGGCTCCCGCTCGCGCCAGAAGGAGAAGATCCGGATCCGCTTCGTGCCCATCAGGTCCGCGAGCGCGATGACCCGCGACAGCTTGTCGAAGTGCGCCTCGACGCTCTCCTCGGGCGCGCCGAACGTATCTCCGGACGCGACCGGCCTCGCGGGATCCAACGCGCACTTGAACACCGGCGAGGCGATGGCGGATATGTACAGTCCCCTCGCCTCCGCCTGCCGGCGGACTTCCCTTGCCTGCGCGTCGCTCAGGCTCGCCGCATTTTGCCCGTCGACGACGCGCACCTCCACGTGCGCCAACCCCTGCTCCGCCGCCCAGTCCAGCGCTTCCTCGTATCGGTCGGACACCTCGTCCGTCAGTACGCCCAATCTGCCTAAGAACATGCGCATGGCTCCTTTCGCAACGCTTTCTTTCTCTACTATAGCAACATCGCCCCGAAAGAAGTTGACGTATTTTGCGAAGGATTTTTACATTTTTTAAGGACGCAAAAAGCCCCCCGGCCGTTAGACCGAGGGCTGAGACTATGTAGACGAGCGGATCGTCCGCTCTCGCGTTTCTGTCATAGCTGGCGTTTGAAAACAACGATGATGTCGCGGGAGGCGCCCTGGCCCTGACTCGTATCGAAGCAGGACACCAGCTCCCAGCCTTCATATCCGTAGCGGTTCAGCTCGTCCTGGAACTCCTGCTCGTCGACCTTGCCGCCCAGCCAGCCGCCGGTCTTGTACTTCAACGTGCAATATTCCCACTTCGTCCCCATGGCGAACGCCTCCCCCTGACGAATGTCTAAACCTGCTGGTCCCCGAAAAACATCTCGTGCGCAAGCGCCGTCTGGATGCGCGATTCTTCGTCCGTGAGCTTGCGGATCAATTCCATCTCGACCTGCGTCACTTCTTCCCCTTGGAAGTTGATCTCGGCGATCGAAGCGATGATGCGGACGATGGCGACCGCTTTGTTGTCCGGCGCGTACGCGATGACTTTTTGGCCCGTAGGAAATACGCGGAACTGCTTCTTGACCATTTTGCCCCGCCCGTACTCAAGCAGCTCGTAGAGCTCCTGTTCGGACTTGAATTTGCATACCGAATTAAATTCCGTCTGGAATCCCATTTGCATCCCTCCGACCTTAGACTTGTGCTGCTATTATAAACCGTAGACCGCCCGCAAAGGAAGCAAAGCGTCGTTCGATTCGATCTAAACCTTTCGATTCAACCCGTTCGTTCGCAACCAAAAAAGGACCGGCACCCGGCTCGTCCGAAAACGAAGCGCAAGGTCCGGTCCAAAATAATTCGAAATTGATGTTGTAGAAATGCCTAGCTCGTGATATAATGAGAAATGGTACTTATCAGACATCCAAAGCATAAACTTCCTACTTCAGGATAGCACATACTTCATCGGATGTCAATTCCCGTTATTCTACACCGTTCCGCCCCAGCACTTTTACCGGATGGAGGGATGCGCTTTGACGATGGATACCGATTCTCCCGTAGTCGACTTCATGGACGACGACCTGAAGGTGCCTGCGGGCATTCGAATGGACGATCCGGTCCGCATGTATCTGAAGGAGATCGGCCGCGTGCCTCTGCTGACGGCCGACGAAGAGATCGCGCTCGCTCATCGGATCGAGGAAGGCGACGAAGCAGCCAAGCAGCGT
Organism: Cohnella rhizosphaerae; assembly: GCF_029525575.1. Lineage (GTDB taxonomy): Bacteria > Bacillota > Bacilli > Paenibacillales > Paenibacillaceae > Cohnella > Cohnella rhizosphaerae. Next base: position 1,538,070 of record NZ_JAPDIA010000003.1, on the reverse strand, counting down.
CTGGCCGAAGCCAATCTTCGGCTGGTCGTCAGCATAGCAAGACGGTATGTCGGACGCGGCATGCTGTTTCTGGACTTGATTCAAGAGGGCAACATGGGCTTGATCAAAGCTGTCGAGAAATTCGATCACCGCAAGGGCTTCCGATTCAGCACGTACGCCACCTGGTGGATCCGTCAGGCGATCACCCGCAGCATCGCGGACCATGCGCGTACGATCCGGATCCCGGTTCACATGGTGGAGACGATCAACAAGCTCGTCCGCATCTCCAGACAGCTTCTGCAGGAGCTCGGCCGCGAGCCGACGCCCGAGGAGATCGCCAAGGCGATGGACATCACGATCGACAAGGTCCGCGAGATCATGAAGATCTCGCAGGAGCCCGTGTCGCTCGAGATGCCGATCGGCGAAGAGAACGACTCCCGGCTGGGCGAGTTCATCGAAGACCAGGACGCGCCGGAGCCTGCCGACGCGGCGGCGTTCGAGCTGATGCGCGAGCAGCTCGAGGACGTACTCGATACGCTTACCGAACGCGAGGAGAGCGTGCTGCGCCTGCGGTTCGGTCTCGACGACGGCCATACGCGGACGCTCGAGGAAGTGGGCAAGGCGTTCGGCGTCACCCGCGAGCGCATCCGGCAGATCGAAGCTAAGGCGCTGCGCAAGCTGCGCCATCCGAGCCGCAGCCGCCGGCTGAAGGATTTCCTGGATTGAGATTTAGAAAAAAATCACCGCCGTCAGCGCTGACGGCGGTGATTTTTTCGTTGCAGGGTCTCCCCGGTTAACTCGCTCCGATCGCATTCCCACTCGCGCAGTTGCACGGTTTTTCCCGCTAACTCGCCCAGATGACCTGTCGGTCATCCATCCATCTCCGCTCAACCGCCGTAATCGATCAGTTGCTTCTCGGCGTGCCGGGCGAGTGCGAGCTCGATCAACGTATCAAGCAGTTCCCGGTAGGAGACGCCCGTCTCCTGCCAGAGCAGCGGATACATGCTGAACGGCGTGAAGCCCGGCATCGTGTTGACTTCGTTGATCAGCAGCGCGCCGTCGCTCTTGCGCAGGAAAAAGTCCGCGCGGCAGAGCCCCGAGCCGTCTATCGCCAGAAATGCCCGCACCGCCATCTCGCGAACGGCCAGCGCCGTCTCCTCGGGAATCTCCGCCGGAATGATCATCGCGGATTTGCCGTCGATATACTTGGCTTTATAATCGTAGAATTCGTTCGAGCTGACGATCTCGCCGACGACCGATGCGCGCGGCTCGTCGTTGCCTAGGACGGCGACCTCGATCTCGCGCGCGTCGACGAATTCCTCTACGATCACCTTGCGGTCGTACCGCAATGCTTCCTCGACGGCAGCCGCGAGCTCCTCGCGATCGCGCGCCTTGGAGACGCCGACGCTGGAGCCGAGATTGGCGGGCTTTACGAAGCTCGGATAGCCGATCCCCTGCTCGATGCCGTCAAGAAGCGCTTCCCGTTCCTTGTTCCAGTGAAACCGCGTAAACGACCGATACCCCACCTGCGGCAAGCCGGCAGCCGCGAACATCGTTTTCATCGCCGCTTTGTCCATGCCGACCGAAGAGGCGAGCACGCCAGCACCGACGTAAGGCAGGTTCGCCATCTCGAACAAGCCTTGAATCGTTCCGTCCTCGCCGAAGGTGCCGTGGAGCAGCGGGAACACGACGTCCACCGAGCTTAGTCCCTCGCGAACGCCGGCTTCCGATACCGCAGTCTCGGACATGCCCTGCATGAGGGGAATGAGCGACGATCCGGTCGTTCCCGCTTCGCCGGCCGGCTCGAATTGCAGCTCCGCGACGGCCGCGGGCGGCGCCGCAAGCAGCGAACCCGCGCGCCACCTGCCTTCTTTCGTTATATAATAAGGAATAAGTTCGTATTTGTCGTAATCGAATGCCTTCAGCACCGCCAGTGCGGTCTGGAGCGATACTTCATGTTCGCCCGAGCGGCCGCCGTAGACGAGCCCGACGCGAATCTTCTGTCCAGTTCCCATTGTCAGCTTGACCTCCGCCTTGTTCGACTGCCTCGTATATTCGCCCTTAGGATCTTAGAAAATCGACTCGATACGATAAAAACGATACCGGGTATTCTCCGTCCAGGCGTAGGAATCGCGATAATCCCAGTATCGGTGCCTGCTGGGCACGGTATTGGCATTGACCAGCGGCATGCCGTCCGGAGCGGTCGCCGTCACGATCGTATTGTGCCTGAATTGGCCGTTGCCGTCCCAATCGTAGCAAATGACGTCGCCCGGCGACAACTGCTCGGGACGCTCCATGCGCACCGCCCGCAGCCCGGCCTGCCGCGGTTGGCTCAAAAAATGCTGCAGGCTGTTCGCGACCGCCCAACTGTAGCTCCAGCGCTCTTGCCCGCCCGACAGACCGTGATACCACCAGCCCGATTCTCTTTTCCCAGTATAGTTCATGGGCGCCCCCCCTGCAAAGAGACACTGGGAGACGTAGTTGGTGCAGTTCACCTCGAAAAGCTCGTACGCCGGATTGGCTTTATCCCACCAGGCCTCGGCGTAAGCGACGACGGCTTCCCGATCGTAAGGCCCTCTTCCGACGGGCGCTCCTCCATAAGGATTCGCCCAAGGCGCAGCCTGAACGCCGCTCTGGATTACCTGCCAGGCGGCATATCCGTCGCGGGCCGGCATAAACGGAACGGAAGGCGCTACCGGCCATTCGCCGGGGGCGCCCAAGGCTCCTTCCGCACCGGACCCTAGCAGCGCTGCGGAGGAGCGCTCGTCGCCCAGCGGCTCCGCGCGGTCCAAACGCCACTCGCCGCCGAAGGGGACGAGCCGGATCCGTTCGCGCTCGATCCGTTCTTCGGCATACGCCGCTTCGCCGGCGCCGCAGACTCTGGCGATCGTCAACTGCAAATCCGCGAACGCTTCCTTTTGGCCTGCGTTCCACCGCAGTACGCGGGCACGAATCTCGCCACGTCTCGGCTTCGCACCCGAAAACGCGTCGCGCCGCCGAAGCGCGCGTACCCGTCGTTCCAACTGCCGGCGGTGCGCCTCGTCGCCGATCCGCCCCAGCGCGTCGGGCGAGCGGTTCAGGTCCGCTTCGTTAACCGCGTTCACGTATTCGACCAGCGCCTTCTTTATCCGTTCGTCCAATTCCGGCACCGGACTCCCCTCCCGTTCGGCACAGCTTGCATCCGTTCAAATGTATGCTCGCGGCGGTTGATGCATGCCAGCTAATGATTCGGTTGGCACTTCTGCACTTCCGGCCGCGTCCGAGCGCCATGTGCTGCCCTGGGAAAGCACTTCTGCAATTCCGACCGCGTCCGGCGCCATATGCTGCCCTGGGGAAGCACTTCTGCCCCTACGACCACGTCCGGCGCCATGTGCTGCCCTGGGGAAGCACTTCTGCCCCTCCGACCACGTCCGGCGCCATGTGCTGCCCTGGGGAAGCACTTCTGCCCCTCCGACCACGTCCGGCGCCATGTGCTGCCCTGGGAAAGCACTTCTGCCCCTCCGGCCGCGTCCGAGCGCCATGTGCTGCCCTGGGAAAGCACTTCTGCCCCTCCGACCGCGTCCGGCGCCATGTGCTGCCCTGGGAAAGCACTTCTGCACTTCCAGCCGCGTCCGGCGCCATGTGCTGCCCTGGGAAACCACTTATGCCCTCCGGCCGCGTCCGAGCGCCATGTGCTGCCCTGGGAAAGCACTTCTGCCCTCCGGCCGCGTCCGGCGCCATGTGCTGCCCTGGGAAAGCACTTCTGCACTTCCGACCGCGTCCGGCGCCATGTGCTGCCCTGAGAAAGCACTTCTGCACTTCCGACCACGTCCGAGCGTCATGTGCTGCCCTGGGAAAGCACTTCTGCACTTCCGACCGCGTCCGGCTCCTCCCTCCCTCCCACCCCTTCGACGGCATTGATGCCGGGCACTCCCCCCCACTGCATTTCCCCTCGCTGCATTCCCTCCCGCGGCGCACCTCCTCGTTTCACGCCTCCCGGCGGATGATCCTTTACGTTTGCGGCATGCTAAACCTCATGCAATATCGGCCGTTTCCCCCCTCATTGGCAACAAACTGGACACAATCTCTCTTTACTGTGCGCCGGGATAACGCTATAATAATGAGGAAGGTTTAATTTTTGAAATCGGGTTTCACAGAATGAAACGTAAACGAGAACTTTTCTCATCCTCGCTTCGCTCTATTTTTATGAAATCCGTGCAATCTTATCTAGGAGGCCGATTATTTTGTCTACCCTTCCGTACAACGTACAGGCCGATCTGCAGGCAGCGGGCAATACGTACCGCTACTACAACCTGCAAGGTCTGGAAGAGCAAGGCCTGGGCGCCGTGTCCAAGCTGCCTTTCTCGATGAAAGTCCTGCTTGAAGCCGCCATCCGTCAATTCGACGGACGCGCCATCACGCTGGAGCACGTCAAGCAAATCGCCAACTGGGCGAACGGCCGCGAAGATAAGGAAGTTCCATTCATCCCCGCCCGCATCGTGCTGCAAGACTTCACCGGCGTACCGGTCGTCGTCGACCTCGCCGCGATGCGCGAGACCGTGAAGCAAGCCGGCGGCGATCCGAAGCGGATCAACCCGCTCGTTCCCGTCGACCTGGTCATCGACCACTCCGTCATGGTCGACGCATTCGGCACCGCGGACGCGCTGCAGACCAACATGGACCTCGAATTCGAGCGCAACGAAGAACGCTATCGTTTCCTGCGTTGGGCGCAAACCGCGTTCGATAACTTTAGAGCCGTTCCTCCGGCAACCGGTATCGTTCACCAGGTTAACCTCGAGTACCTGGCATCCGTCGCCGCCACCAAGACCAAGAACGGCGTCACCGAAGTGTATCCAGACTCGCTCGTCGGAACGGACTCCCACACGACGATGATTAACGGCCTTGGCGTCGTAGGCTGGGGCGTCGGCGGCATCGAAGCCGAAGCCGGCATGCTCGGCCAGCCGCTGTACTTCGTCATGCCCGAAGTCATCGGCTTCCGTCTGACCGGCAGCCTGGCCGAAGGCGCTACGGCGACCGACCTCGCGCTGACCGTCACCCAGATTCTCCGCAAGAAGGGCGTCGTCGGCAAGTTCGTCGAATTCTTCGGCCCGGGCCTCTCCAACATCAGCCTGGCCGACCGCGCTACGGTCGCCAACATGGCGCCTGAATACGGCGCGACGATCGGCATCTTCCCGGTCGACAACGAGACGCTGAACTACCTGCGTCTCACCGGCCGCGACGAAAAGCAAATCGAGCTCGTCGAAGCCTACTACAAAGCGCAAGGCATGTTCCGCACCGACGACACGCCGGATCCGACGTTCACCGACGTCATCGAGCTTGACCTTTCCACCATCGTGCCGAGCCTTGCAGGTCCGAAGCGTCCGCAAGACCGCGTCGAGCTGACGGCGATGAAGGAAGAGTTCAACAGCATCATCCGCACGCCGATCGACAAGGGCGGCTACGGCCTTTCCGACGAGAAGATCGCGCAGACCGCGCCGGTTAAGCACCGCAACGGCCAGTCGAGCACGCTTACGACGGGCGCCGTCGTCATCGCGGCCATCACGAGCTGCACGAACACGTCGAATCCGAGCGTCATGATCGGCGCCGGTCTCGTCGCGAAGAAGGCAGTCGAGCGCGGCCTGACGAAGCCTGCTTACGTCAAGAGCTCGCTGACCCCGGGTTCGCTCGTCGTTACCGACTACCTGGTGAAGGCCGGCGTGCTTCCTTACCTGGAGAAGCTCGGCTTCTACGTCGCCGGCTACGGCTGCGCGACTTGTATCGGCAACTCCGGCCCGCTGCCTGACGAAGTCAGCCAAGCGATCGCGGACAACGACATGACCGTCGCCGCGGTCCTCTCGGGCAACCGGAACTTCGAAGGCCGCGTGCATGCGCAGGTCAAGGCGAACTATCTCGCTTCGCCGCCGCTCGTTATCGCTTACGCACTGGCCGGTACGGTCAACATCGACCTTGCGAACGATCCGATCGGCTACGACCCGAACAACGTGCCCGTCTACCTGAAGGATATCTGGCCGACCAACGAAGAGATCCAGCAAGCCGTCGCGGCTTCGCTCGATCCGGAGATGTTCCGCAAGAAGTTCGAGAACGTCTTTACGCAAAACGAGCAGTGGAACAAGATCCCGGTACCGGAAGGCGAACTGTACGAGTGGGACGACAAGTCGACCTACATCGCGAACCCGCCGTTCTTCACCGACCTGGGCGATCAACCGGGCGACATCGGCGACATCAAGCGCGCCAACGTGCTGGCCCTGCTCGGCGATTCGGTCACGACGGACCATATCTCTCCTGCAGGCAACATTAAGGTCGACAGCCCTGCCGGCGAGTACCTGATCAAGCACGGCGTCGACAAGAAGGACTTCAACTCGTACGGCTCCCGCCGCGGCAACCACGAGGTCATGATGCGCGGCACGTTCGCCAACATCCGTATCCGCAACCAGGTCGCTCCGGGCACCGAAGGCGGCGTGACGACGTACCTGCCGACTGGCGAAGTGATGTCGATCTACGACGCGTCGATGAAGTACCAGAAGAACAAGACGAACCTCGTCGTCATCGCCGGCAAGGAATACGGCACGGGCTCCTCGCGCGACTGGGCGGCCAAGGGCACGTTCCTGCTGGGCGTCAAAGCGGTCATCGCCGAGAGCTTCGAGCGTATTCACCGTTCCAACCTTGTTGGCATGGGCGTGCTGCCGCTGCAGTTCCAACCGGGCAACGGCTGGAAGACGCTCGGCATCAGCGGCCACGAGAAGTTCGACATCGAAGGGCTCTCGAACGACGTTCAGCCGGGCCAGACGGTCACCGTTACCGCGACGCGCGAAGACGGCACGACCTTCTCCTTCCCTGCGATCGTCCGCCTCGACTCGATGGTCGACGTCGACTACTACCGCAACAGCGGCATCCTGCAGACCGTTCTGCGCCAGATGATCGCGAATCAATAATTCGTTCACGCCCAGCCGTATCCCGGGGCCGCTCCCGGCGATACGGCTTTTTCATGTCGCAGCCGCGCCTCCGGTCTCCCTTTTGTTTGGGAAACGGGATCGGGATACGCTATAATGAGGGACGGAGGTGACGATCGCATTGCCAACCGAGAATAAAGGCTTTATCCGGCGCTATAGATCGGCGATCATCATCGCGGCGCTCATCGTCGTCGTCATCGTCGCCAGCAACTGGTCCCTGCCGTATGTTTTGTACGGTCCGGGCTCGGCAGAGCCCGTGCACCCTCGCGTCGAGACGGACCACAAGGTCGATCAGAAGGGCGCGCTGCTCTTCACGACCGTATCGTCCTACTCCAAACCGAACGTATTCTCCATCATATATGCCTGGCTGAATCCCAAGATGGATATCCAGACGCAGGCCAAGGCGACGGGCGGCACGGTCAACCTCGGCGCCTATCGCAATCTGATGGCCTGGATGAGAGACAGCTCGGAGGCCAATGCGCTGCTCGCGGCCTATACGGCGATGAACAAGAAGATCGACGTGAAGGAACAGGGTATCATCGTCAATTCGTTCATCAAGGAGACGAAGGCGCGGGAGCACGGTCTGCAGGAAGGGGATATCATCACCTCGGTGGACGGCGTCAAAGCGAACAACGCGGAGGCGCTCAGCAAGTATCTTTCTTCCAAAAAAAGCAGGCGATACGGTCAAGCTGACGGGCACGCGCGGCGGAAAGGCATTTGCCGCGAGCGTGCCGCTCATCGAGATGCCGGGCACGGGCAAGCCGGGCGTCGGCTTCACCAATCAGACCGTGCTCAAGGTGACGCCGCCGGACAAGGTCAAGTTCGACTTCGAGGATACGGGCGGCCCGTCCGCCGGTCTCATGATGACGCTGGAGATCATCTCCCAGCTGCAGGGCAAGGATCTGACCAAGGGCTACCGGATCGCAGGCACGGGGACGATCGCGGCGGACGGCAGCGTCGGACTCATCGGCGGCATCCAGTACAAGCTAATGGCGGCCGACCGGGAAAAGGCGGACTACTTCCTCGTCCCTTACACGCGCGTCGCCGCCGACCATTGGCAGGACAACGAAAAAATCGCGCCGAAGGACGCGATCAACGCCGTTCTGAACGGCTTCGGCAATTGGAGCCTCGCGCAGCAGACGGTCGCCGACCTGAAGCTGAAGCCGAAGCTCGTGCCGGTCGCGTCTTTGCAGGACGCGCTCGATTTTCTGAACAGCCTGGAGCCGAAAAAGGACGTGAGCGCGGCGAGCCCGTCGCCTAGCGCCAAAGCATCCTGAAGTTAAAAAAGAGCCTTGATTGCCGGTTTAAGCGGCAATCAAGGCTCTTTTGCCTGCGTATGGACAGGAGATCCGCTGTTGTGCTCAGATCGCGTTTATGACTCGCTTACGGACACAGAATCCGCTATGAACTGGATTGTTATTCACGCCTCCTCTGTCCGCATACCGTTGATGCGGGACTAAGTTAGCGGAAATCGAGCATGCCCCTAATCGAGCAGCGCGCCCATGCGCGTAGCGGCGCCGATGATCGCCGAGGCGCGCTCTTCCATGACGTCCGGCGTCAGCCTGTTGGACGGGCCGGAGACGGCGAGCGCGGCGACCAGCTTGCCCGAGCGGCTGAAGATCGGCGCCGCTACGGCCGCGGCGCCCGGCTCCCGCTCCTCGAAGCTGGTCGCGTAGCCGGCTGCCACGACCTCGTCCAGCTGCTTCGCGTAGGACGGCCCCCCGCAGCCCCGCAGGCCACGCAGGATCGCTTAGCAGCGCGTCGCGCGTATGGCCGTCCTCGAACGCCAGCAGCACCTTGCTGGAGGCGCCCACGGACAGCGGCAGCCGGATGCCCACCTGCGCGACCCTTCGGATCGCCTGTCTGCTCTGCACCGCCTGGATCCGAACGCGTTCGAGCCGGTCGCGAATATACAGGCTGACCGTCTCCCCCATTTGATCCCGCAGCTTCTCCATCTCGCCGATAAGCACGACCGTCGGATCGTCCGATCGCGCGAAGTGCGCGGACAGCTCCAAGACGCGCAGCCCGAGCCTATATTTGTCCGTCGCGTCGTCCCGCGTGACGAAGCCCTTCTCCTCGAGCGTCGCGAGCAGCCGATGAACGGTGCTCTTGTGCAGCCCGCACTTCGCGGCCAGCTCCGTCAGGCTCCATTCGCTTCCTGTCGTGAACACGAGCAGGATGTCGAGGGCGCGTTCGACGGCGCGCACGGTTTTCTTTTCCTCTTCCAACGGGATCACCTCCGTTTCACTACATGAAACCTTGTTACACCCAGTATAACTCACTACCGCCTCAACGTAAATCTCCAAAGCTAGTATTACAGTTCGATTACATGTACCTAACAAAACGACAATGTCCGTTGACGCTTTAGGCCGTAAGCCCTAAATTTAAATTATCAGATAATAATGCGCTTTCAGTGCTAGATTGATAGAAATAGGAGGCGATCCCCATGAGCACGACTGTCCTGACGCCTATGCCTCTTCACGCCGGATCGCTTCACCTCGAAGAAGATTCTCCGCGCCTCACCGCCGCCCGTCGCCTGGCCCGTATTTTCGGGATCGGCACCGCTTCGCTCGCATGCGCCGCCGTGCTGATCGTCTTCGGCCTTTACGGTTATATGAGCTGGATTTTCACCCACCCGCCCGTCGCAGCGCTTAATGAAAACCCGATGTCCGCCAAAGGACTCGCCTATGACGACGTTTCCTTCCCCGCCGCGAACGGCGGCCGGATGACGGACGGCTGGTGGATCCCCGCTTCCGCCGTCAGCGCCCGCACCGTCGTGCTCAGCCATGGCTTCGGCGCCAACCGCGAAGAGTACTGGGTTCCGATGTACGACATCGCCGACATGCTGCATAAGCAGAACTATAACGTGCTGATGTTCGACTACGGCTATGCGGATCCGAATGCCAGGTCGGCCGCGACCTTCGGCATAGGCGAATCGAAGCAGCTCGTCGGCGCGTTGGAATACGCGCGGGAGAGAGGCTCGCGCGAGCTGATCGTCTGGGGCTTCTCCATGGGCGCCGGCACAGCGCTTCAAGCCGCCTTGCAGACTTCCTTGATCGACGGCATGATCCTCGACAGCACCTTCGTGACGAACGGAGATACGATCGCCTACAATTTGAAGCGTTACGGCGCTTTGCCTTCCCGTATGACGATGAACCTGCTCTCCCTATTCACGCCGCTATGGGCCGGCATTCGGCTCGATCAGATCCCGTCCGACGAGATTCAGTCCACGGCCTACAGCTTCCCCCTTGCTGCTCATCCACGGCACGCGTGACGACAAAGCCCCGTACGAGATTTCCGAACGGATCGCCAAGTCGCAGACGAACGCGGACTCTTCCCTTTGGCTCGTCAAGGACGCGATCCACGAGATGGTATTCCGCACGCATCCGGAGGAATACGTCGCGCGCACGACCGCCTTCCTGCAGACCGTCGATACCGACTTAGCGGCCAGCCGCGTTTCCAACATGGGCATGCTGGAGTCCGCCTGACCTTGCCGGCATGGGACAGCGCTCCCCCCCGCATACGATGGAACGAAGCCATCATCGGGGACGAAGGGAGGCTGGTCCTATGCTGCCAGGCCAAGTGCTTGCCCAACTGATCGACAGTAAATGGCGCGAATACCGGCATGCGCAATCGCTGCTTGAAGCGGTACCTAATCTGGAGCCGCCCTATGCCGGGCTGCTGCGCCAATGGGAAAACGCGCTGGGCAAAACGATCGCGGCCGCGCAATTCGCCGCGCAAGAGCAGGCGGCCGACGACGCGCAGGGCGTCTACGTCGAAGCGCCCGCCAGAGAAGCGCGGGTCCGGAGCCTGATCGCCGAGGCGATGCTCCAGACCCGCGAATTCGGCAAGCATCTGCTGCTGATGGGGAGCGGCAGCGAAGCGGTCCGCCGGTTCGGCCAAGACATCCGCCTCCCCCGCCGATTCATCCGACGACATCGAGAACAGCGACTACGGCGGGCCGGAGCCCGCAGACGCCGCACGGGCGCCGGGAACCAAAAAAGCGTCGGCCGGAACGCCTGGCGGCGGGACCGCTGGCGGGACAGCCGCGTCTCAATCGGCGGCGCCTGTATCCGCCGCGGCGAGCGCCGGCGCCGCGCCCGTGCCGATCGGCGGCCACAAGCTGCCGCCGCTGCCTTATGCCTACAATGCGCTGGAGCCCTACATCGACGAGACGACGATGCGCATCCATCACGACAAGCATCATCAGACGTACGTCGACGATCTGAACAAAGCCGAGCTCAAGCTGGCGGAGGCGAGGCGCAAAAACGACTTCGGGCTCGTCAAGCACTGGGAACGCGAACTCGCATTCAACGGAGCCGGGCATTACTTGCATACACTCTTCTGGGATACGATGACGCCGGGCGGCGGCGGCAATCCGTCAGGCCCGCTCGCGGATCAGATCGCGAAGGACTTCGGCAGCTTCGACGCCTTCAAGCGGCAGTTCTCCGAAGCCGCTGGCAAAGTCGAAGGCGGCGGCTGGGCGATTCTCGTGTGGAGTCCGAGGGCGCACCGCCTGGAGATTCTGACCGCCGAGAAGCACCAGAACCTGTCCCAATGGGACAACGCGCCGATTCTCCCGCTCGATGTGTGGGAGCACGCCTATTATTTGAAGCATCAGAACAAACGCGCCGACTACGTCAAGGATTGGTGGAACGTCGTGAACTGGCCTTACGCCGCCGCCCGGTTCGAGGAGGCGCGCAAGCTGAAGTGGCAGCCTTATTGATTCGATAGAAGGCGGACGTCACCAGGTCCCGCAAGCCGACGAAGCGTCTGCCTGCGGGGCTTTTCCGTCTTCGTCTCCGTATGGCCGCGTTCATGATTCTCGCGTTTTATTTAATGCCCAGAACCTTAATATGATGTATATTTAAACCAATAGAACAAAAGGCGTGGCCCCCCGTGCCATGGAAGCCCACATCAGGAGGAACCCCTATTATGCTTCAACGCCCCAGCGAATCCCGAGCGCCTCTGGTCTCCCGTATTTTCCCGACGCTGGTCGCCATCGCCGCAGCGATTCTTATTCCCGCCGCCGGACAAGCCGTCTCCGCCGAGCCGAGAGACGAACAGGCCGTCCTTAAGCAGGAAGCGCCCTTGCCCATTGATTATAAGAGTTATCGTATGGTATCCCGATCCGTTTCAGCGGATGGTCCCGCGTCGCTTCAACTGCAGGCGCAGTATCGCGGCATCCCGATTTACGGCAGTTATACGCGTCTTGAAGCGAATGATAAGGCGAACGGCTATGAGGAAATGTATGCTTCGCATGTGAACCTTGACCTTGCCGGCTTAACTTTGACGCCTGCCGTCGAACCGAACGACGCCATCGAATCGCTTAAGTCCGTCCTTCAGCGCGATTTAGGAGACGCGATCGGCACGTCGCCCGAAGACGGAGACGTCCCTTCGCCCGAAGCCTCGCTGCTGATATATCCGTTTGACGGCCGAACATACTTGGCCTACGAGGTGCAGCTCCGCTTCACGCGGCCTGTCCTGGGCGACTGGGTCGGCTACGTGGATGCGGCGACGGGCGAGGTGATCGACCGTTACGACCGTCTGAGCGCCGCGGCTGCGCAAGCCGCGCAGACCGCGCCGATCGGCTATGGCAAGGGAAGCGCCGGCACGCTGCAATCGTTTTACGTGAAGTCTCGCGTTGACGCAGGCAAGACGGTCTACCAGTTGCTGGACGCCACGCGGCCGGCCGCGATCCGTACCTTCGATTTTCGCAAGCCGTCGACGCGCAAAGACCTGCCCCAAGGGTACGACTACGTGACGTCCGGTTCCAAGACTTACGCCGATGCCGCCGCCGTCGACGCGCATGTCAATGCCAAGCGGGTCTATCTGTTTTACAAGAACAAGTACGGACGCAACAGCATCGACGACAAAAACATGGACATCCTCTCGTTCGTCCACGTAAACGGCAGCGCGCAAACGCGGAATAACGCCTTCTGGACCGGGTGGGCTATGTATTATGGAGACGGTACGGGTCTGAAAAAAGGGGGCGTCGACTGCACCTCCTGCGCCTACGATCTGGTTGCGCACGAGCTGACCCATGGAGTCACCCAACATACGTTGGGACTTGAATACCGCGGCCAAGCCGGCGCGCTGAACGAAGCCATCTCCGACATTATGGCTGCCGTCATGGACGCGAACGACTGGGAGATCGGCGAGGATACGGGCGCTGCGGTCCGCAGTCTCGCCGATCCCGGCAAATACGGCCAGCCCGCGCACATGGACGACTTCGTCAACCTGCCGAACGATGCGCAGCACGACAACGGAGGCGTCCACGTCAACAGCGGCATTCCGGCGCATGCCGCCTATCTCACCGCGCTCAAGATCGATAACGCGGATATCGGCATCGGCGGTCGGGATACGCTGGGACGCCTCACTTACATTCTGCTGCGGGATCGCCTGATTTCGCCGACGGCGGATTTCTACGAGGCGCGAGAGGGCTATATCGCTGCCGCCGGCCGCTTGTCCGGCCTGACGGCCGAGCAGAAGGCGACCGTGACGCTAAAGGTAAAGGATGCATGGAGCGCAGTCGGCATCGACGAGCGCTCGAGCTGACGGGAAGCAGATAATAGACGAAAAGAAACCGGGAAGATGCTCTATTCTGCATCATCCCGGTTTCTTTTCGATAGGCCCTTTGTTGCCAATTCTACGCATGGATGCGGCCATCTCGCCGTGCATCATGTTCGCCTCCGAAGCGGGTTAACGGCAGTACTGAAAAAATGCCCCTGCGGCCTGTAGGTTTGTGCATTCGCGTTTCGCGGACGGACTGAGGAGCCTTTATTTTTGTTCATATCGCGATTATCCGCCCGCTCGAGGACCCAGGCGCCGCTATTGCGGGACTTCCGGTCTTTTTTTAGCCATGATTCGGAGGAATAACGTCCGTCCAGTCCGATACGATCACCATTCGGACCGGTTTTCAAGAAATTACGCCTCCTGTGTCCGGTAACGTTTGCTTTATTTAAACCAGCCCGCTCACCTTCTACGCTATCTCTCCTTCAGGTTAGCGAGTGAAGCAATAATTTTATACTCTCTAATACTCTCTCTCTTATACTCCAACATAAAAGACGCCCTTCCGGGATAAGCAGCCCGGAAAGGCGTCGGTTAAGACAAATTACTTGGATTCAATCAGTTCGGATCGGATCAACAGATTGCGCAGCATCGCTGCGGTCTCTTCCCGGGTTACCGTACGCATCGGCTTGACGCTGCCGTCCTCGTAGCCCGAGATTAGGCCCAGCTTGAAGGACGACCCGAATGCCGGGCGTACCCAAGCAGGAATGTCGGCGTTGTCCGAGATGCCGGCCAATGCCGCCGCCGCGTCGCTGTCGCCGGCCGCAGTTTGGCCCGCCAGCGTCCAGGCTTTGCCGATGATGGCGACAGCTTCTGCGCGCGTGATCGTCTGCTTCGGACGGAACGTACCGTCCGGGTAGCCGCTGATCAGGCCGTACGACTTGGCCGCGGAGACGAACGGTGCATACCAGTCTGCCGCTTTAACGTCGTTGTAGACACCGTCGGTCTTCGCTGGCAGTCCCAGCGCCCGAACGATCATCGCCGCGAACTCGGCGCGCGTGACGCCGCGCGCAGGCTCGAACTTATCGATGCCGGTGCCGGTCAGGATCGTGCGGGAAGCCAGATCCTCGATGGCTTGCTGCGACCATCTGCCGGCCGTATCCTTGAAGCTCGCCTTGTTGACGATCAAGGCGTACACGCTGTTCGTGAAGCTGTTCATGACCGCGAAGTCGCGCTCGTCGACGCGCTTCACGTAGGTCGGCACGTGATACAGGCTGCCGTCCTCCAGGACGCGAACCCCGGTCGTGACTTTGCCGGCATCAGCGGCAGGCAGTTCGATCGCGCGCTCGACGTACTGCGAGAAGCGATCGGCCGCGATCGTCTTGCCGTTGTACGTATAAGTCACGCTGAAGTCCGTAGGCATGCTGATGACAGATGCGCCTGTCTTGGCCGCTTTCTTGCGAATGGCCTCCTGCTCATCCTCGCCCGGATGCTTGATATCGATCGATACCGCAACCTTCGACAGATCGTCCGGCGCGAACGTATTAATGATTTGCGCGATGTCCAGCGCAGCGGAAGGCAGGGTATAGAACGAGCTGCCCGTATCGATAAACAGGATGGCTTCTTTTTGCTGCATGTTTTTCACCAGATCTGCGGTCAGGCCCGTTACGACCCGATCGATTCCCGTGCCTGCATTGATCTTGATGACCGGCTTGCTGGCGCTCGAAGCAAGCAGCTTGTTCAGTTCATCCTTCACGAACGATACGCGAAGCACCTTTTTTACCGTTTTCCTCCGACTTTTTGCCCGTCGCGACCTTGTTGTTTTCGTCACCATTAATCTTGACGACGAATTCATCGGTCGGCGCCGAAGCCGCTACGTTGCGCAAGATAGAGACGGAATACAGGTTGGTCTCCTTTTGATCCGGAGAGGTCACCTGGATTTGGACCGCGTTCAGGCCTGCGGCAAGCGTCGCGGTAGCCGTACCGTTCTCGTCCGTTGCCTTGCCGTTCACCTTCACGGTTGCGCCCGGAACTTGCGGCTTGGCAGTGACCGTGACTTCTGAGCTGTAGGTGCTGTCCTTCACCTGGTAGTTTCTCGTCAACGGCTCGAACTCGGTCGTGAGTTCCATATCCTTCACGGACAGCTCGTCCAGCAGCAACGAGGTATTGAATGCCGTGTCGCGGTAAATGACGAGCGAATACGTCTGGACCGTGCCGTCTGCCGCATGCACTTCAATGACAAAACGATTGGTGCCCGTCGCGAGCGTCAGCGCCTCGTTTCCGGAAGATCCCTTGGCCGTGCCGTTAATCCACACGACGGAGGTTGCGTCCGCAGCCGCGAAGCTCAGCTGGGCCGACGGCGTATTGGCGCCTACGCGCGCATTGTAGTCTAGGACGGCACTATCGAACGTACCCGGCGTCATCGCGATGCCGGACAGCGCGAGCTGCTTCAGACTCGCGTCCGATGCGACCTTGCGGTCGAACGACACCACGTATTTCTTGGCGAGCGTCCAATCCTTCGTCGTGGCGGCCGCATCGTTCGGCGACAGCACCTCGATCGTGATCTTGCTAGAACCTACGTTCAGCGAGATCGGACTGGACGGCTGTCCGGAGGATACAGCTTCGATCTGAGGCTGGGCGTCCGAACCGGACGTAATACGAATCAACGACCCCGGCGAAGCTTCTTCCGGCGTCAAGCGAACGGATGCGGTCGCATTTTCGACTTGCGCCGAATAGTAGACCGTGTTCTCCGCGAAAGGAGCTCCGTAATCCTTGCTCAGCTCGATCGCTTCGGCCGAAGCCGCCCCGCCGGCATCCAGACCGGATGCCTCGAGCGACTTGAGCCCCGCAAGGCCCGATTCGGTCGTAACGTTCAGACTGTAAGTCTGAGAAGCCCCTCCAGACTTGACGACCGCCTGAACGGCGCTGCCGTTCGAGATGTCGACGACGGCGGAGAACTGCTCGTCGACCGGCTCGCCGCCGATTGTCACTTCCGCATCCTTATCGACCGGTACCGCCCATACGCGGGTTTGCTTTTCGCGCACGTCGATCGAAGTCTTGTACGTCGTCTGGCTCGCGATAAACGGCGCGTCCAGCACGCCCTCCCCGGTTCCGAATGCCGCGAGATCCGTGTTCTTCTCGTCCGCCGCGGCCGTGCCGCTGGCGAGCACTTCCAGCTTGTGCACCGTCTTGTTGCCCGCGGCGTCGGTCGCTTCGAGCACGAGCGGCAGCACTCCGTCTTCAGGGAACGACGCGTAATAGACGAAGTGTCCGATCGCATCGACCGGCACGACGGTGCCGTTTACCGTCAGCGCGGTGCCGGCTTCGGTCGCGCCTTCAAGCCGTGCGCGGCTGCCGCTGACGATGGCGCCGTTGGTCGGCGTCTTCAAGTACAGGTACGGCGCCGTTTGGTCCACGATCAGCTGGCTGTAGCCGTGGCTTGTATCGCCGCTCGCATTCGTCGCCTCAATCTCGATTCGATATTGTCCTTCGCTTAAGGTGCCAAGATCGAAGGCGGCAGAATCGCCGCCAGTCGGCGCGACTTCCTCATCATCCTTGAACAGCTTGTATGTCGCAGCCTGATCGCTATCGACATGGACGACGACATGATCGGAATCCGTCACGACAAGCGTATGCTGCAGCGCCTGCTTTTCTTCGTCGCTCAAGCCGTTCAAATCTTCGGCCTTCACGTCGTAAGGATAGTACTGCTGCTCCGACGGCGCGCGATCGCCCGCCTCGTACGATACGTCCAGCTTCGCCGGATTCGGCTTCGGCAGGAACACTTCCGCCGTATCGGACAGCTCGCTGACGAGCAGCGACGACAGCGTTTCGCCGTCGGATTCATAGTTTGCGCGTACGATCATCACGCGCAGCTTGTAGGTCTGCTCCGTATCGAGCCCCGCCAGCACAAAGCGCTGATTCGCGCCCAGCGCAGGGTCCGGCTGGAATTCGTAGGACTTGCCGTTATAGTCCACGTTGCCGTTCGCGTCCGCAGGATAGATGCGATATGCGGTCGTGCTCGCATAACCTGCGTCCGTGAAGCTGATCGTCACGCCTGCATCTCCGCTTGCTACAGCCTTGATATTGGCAGGCTTGGCCAGCATCTGAGAAGCCTTGTAAGAGATCGGCTGCTCCAGCGTCTTGAACACCGGCGCATACGATTCGCTGTCCGCGACGAGCGCCAGGTAGTAGTCGCCTGGCAGATTGTTCGCTGGCAGCGTCACCGTAGTAATGCCCGAGGCCGGAAGATTGTCGGCAAGCACTTGGCCAACGGGTTCATTGGCATCGTTCGCCATGATCAGCCTGACCTTCGTGTCCGGTTTGGCATTGTCGACTTGCCAGGTCACTTCGTAGGCATTGCGCTCCGTTTGAGCCGAAGCCGTCAGCTTGGCTACCTGCGGAATCGGCGCCAGCGCATATTGCTGAATCGTCGCATAACCCTTCGTTTGGACTTTAAGCATGCCCGTCGATTTGACGTCCACCGTAACTTTAAGCCCCGTGTCGTCGAGAATCGCGTTGCGGCCCGCTGCGTCCGGCGTCGCGTTGAGCGCGATTTCCGTGCCGTCCGTGCCGTAAATCTTCGTGCCAAGATCGCCTCCGGCGATATCGAGCAAGTATTTGCCCTTTTCCATCATGGACAAATTGTACGTATACACGGCGTCAGGGCCGTACAGATCGGCCATCGTCGACTTTTGCGACAGGGTCATCGCATCCAGATCGGTGAAGCCGCCCGACTTTACGATCCAGATGCCATCCTTGTCCACGTCGACCAAGGCGGTAACTACGCCGTGCTGCTGGTCGTAGATCGCGTTCCAATCCGACGAATTCTTGTTGAACTCAAGCGGGTACAGCGTGCCGTCAGGACGGTAGAGCTTGGTGTCCTCATTGCCGCCGTAAATATCGAGCGTAGCCTGGAAGCCCTTGAGACCCGTGAAATTCGCGGCAAGCCGCAAATTCGGAGCCTCCGCGCCATGCCATCGTCTCGCTCATCGTGGCATCCGCGCGCATGCGGTACAGGTTAACTTTGGCGTCTACGCCCGCATCGACATACCAGCGTTCGGCGCCCGGCGTCTCGACGAGCATCCAAGTCGTGCCGTCGGCATCGTCGCGCTTGACATTCCATGCCGCGTCCGCTTCGTTCGCTTCGGTCGCGTACACTCTGCCGTCGGCCTTGATCAGCGCAGCATCGGCAGCGCCGCCGACGATCTCGACGAGGTACTTGCCTTGACGGACGATATCCAGCGGAACCAGGTTCTTGGCGGTCGCGCCGTTCAGTTCGGCGGCGATGTCGCCGATCGAGCTTTCACTATCGCCCGTATACAGAACTTTGTGAACCGTGACGCCCAGGCTGGAGCCTGCGACGATCTTCCAAGCGCCCGGCGTCAAAGCCGCGTCGATGACGAGCACGCCTTTTTCCGTGTCGTAATACGCGTTCGGCGCCTTATTTTCCTTCTTCTCGAAGCGGAGCTCGTACTCGGAGCCGCTTGGCGAGATCAGCTTGAGGCCGTCCGTATCGCCCTTGACGGCAATAAGCGCTTCGTAGGATTCGTCTGCGACAAAAGCGTGAGCGAATTTGCCTTCCGCCGTCTTCGATACGGTCGGATTCGTCTCCGTGACTTCAGTCGCGAACTGTCCCTTCACATACGTTCCCAAGAGCGATGCGCGAATGCCGCTTTGGCTGAACAGCTTCTCGCCGACGACGCCCGGCACGTCGCCGAAGTCCGCTCCCGTCCATTCGAATGCGCCGTTCGGGTCGATGTACCAGAACCAGCTCTTGATTTTATTGACGACTGCCTTGCCGGTATTTACGACCGCGCTGCCGATATTTTTCAGCGTGGAAGCCATGTCGACATCCCAGTCGAAGCTGCGCGTCGCGAACGGATACTTCACGACGAAGCCGATGCCGATGACCGACAGCGCAGCTCTGAACCGCGAAGAGTCGACGCCGACTTCCGCGCTGGAGAGACGTTGTCCGCCGACCAGCGGTACCGAACGCGGGATTTGAACCGCCGTTTTCGCGTAGCCGGTAAACGAAGAGCCTTGGAAGTACTTGACCACAACTTGACCGACGAGAATGTCAAGCACGTTGACGGTCGCGCCCATATCGAAGCCCGCGCGGTCGTAGCCGCGATAGCCTGTCGGATTGAACACGATAAACATGTCGACGCCGGCTACGTTGATCGAGTAGATCGCGAGCTTGCCGGATGCGCCGAAGTGATTGGCCGACAGGTCGACGCGCAGATCGTTGCCGTTGACCATGTAGTTGCCGCCGAGCTTAGGCGTCAAATAGTCGGACAGGCCGCCCAGGACGGAGAACGTCAAAGGCGTATCTGCAAGCGCAGACATCCCGCTGACGCCGCCGCCGAGCTTCGTAATCTGTGCGCCGGTGGAGCCGATCTTGATCTCCTTCTTGACCGCAAAGCTGATGGAATCGAGCTTCTTGTCCTTGAGCAGCAGGTCGATGTCGAAGCCGACCTTCGCCTTTTTGAGCTCGGCCGACGCGCCGACGCCGAATTCCGGCGTGCGGGTGTCGATACTGAACCGCAGCTCGGCCGCTTCGAGCGGACCGCTCTTGAAGTCAGCCCCGGCTTTGAATTCGGCTGCCAAATCAAAGCGGTTTTTCATGAAGTCTAGCGCATTGACTTTAGCACTTGCCCCGATCTTCGTGCTGCCGACCTTGAAGCCGAGATCAGCGTTGCCGGTGATACGGATACCGCCTTTGATGAAGGTGAACGAAGTAATATCCACGGGCATTTTCATGCCGGTATAGTCCAGCGCTTTGGAGGTAAGCGATGGAAGCTTGAATACGAAGTTTTGCGGATCGAGCTCGAAGTCGCCTTCGAGAACGGTATACGTCGACAAAATCGGAACCGTGTTTTTGCCGTTGACGTACAACCTGCCCTTGCCGCGAATCACTTCGTGCGTCGGGTCGGTTTTGTCGACGACCAATTCAGTACCTTTAAACAACAGGTTGTCGTTCAATGTTACTACCGTGTTCGCATCGCGAAGTCTAAATACATCTTTTTTCAGAAGCGTTTTCGACGAACGGACCACGCAACTCGATAAAGTCGACCTCCGTCGGGTCGCGCCTGATCGACTTGTTTTCTACCTTTACGACGTCGTAGTTAATCGAACGGTAAGCCTTATCGTCCGTCAGTTCGATCGCGGAAGTAAAGGTTTTGTCGTCGAAGAACTCATGTTCGATTGCGACGTTATACACGCCGAGCGGCAGCGTCTTCCCGTCAGGCTTGGGCAGTTTGATCTTCAGCCCCGAGGTGCCGACCGGTTCGATATCGCTGCGCGGAATGTCATACGAATCGCTGCCTTTGCTGATCGTCACTTTAAGATCCGTATAGGGTAGACGCTTTTTCAGCCAATACAGGTTCTCGCCGACAACCTGCACGGACTCCGCATCTTCGTAGTAGATCTTGGACGGGCCGACCCGTGAATACTTGACGCCGTCCTGCGGCATCGGCATTTGAACGGCGAACTGCACCGGATCGCCTTCAGAAGTCCCCTTGTTATTCGTGGCGATAGCTTTAGCCTCGTAATAAGTGTCCTCCTTCAGGTGCTCCAGCGTTACGCTGTAGTTGCCCGAAGAGTTCACAACAGGAGGTACCGTACCTTCGACACTTAGCCAGACACCGCTGTTGTCATCCTTCTTCTCTCTATACTTGACGCCCCAAGTCGCGCTCGCTCCGCCGTTATTGATGACGTTTACCGGAACGATGGCCCGCTGCTCGTTCGCATTTTCCGCGTTATACAGCGGCGTGGGTGTCCCCGTCTCGACTTGGGGCGGCGTTGTTACTTTAACGTCGTAATATGCGCCGTATTCCGTCGAGATCCGATAGCTCGGAATCGGCTTTGAGGGGTCGATCGCGGTATAGTAATAGGTCGCGTTGCCGTTTTCGTCCGTTTTCAAGTCTGGCGGCGAAGAGAGCGGCGCAAACTCGTTTTCGGGATCGAGGAACGTCGTATTATTCGTGTTTTCTACAAACAAATCGATATTTTTACCGGGATTCTTCTTGGAATCCTTCAGATTCAAATCGGCCTTGTAATACACAGCCGTCTGAACGCTGCTGCCCGAATCGTACACGGAGGCGTTGACCGACATGATGCTTGGCGCTTCCACGTAGGTGGCGCTGTTCAGGTCGATCGGATCATATTTGTTCGTAAAATACCATTGTTTGATAAAGTGATTTTGCCAGGCGCTGCCCGTCGCGGCGGTAAAGCCGACGTATACATCCGGGGGAAGCGATGACAGAAGCCAGATCGAGCCCCGTATAGGTAAGCTTGGGCTGAGCCGGTCTTGTGCTGGAATTGTTGTAGTAAACGGACAGCGTCTTGTCCGCCGTCTTGTAATCGATCCAAACGTAGATGTCTTGTCCCGAGTTGAAGTCGATGTTTGGCTCGGCATAAACGCCTTTGCTGCCGTGGGACACGACGCCGTTCAAATCGACCGCGACGTGGTTGTTGCTCGGGTCGCCGTTGCTGCCCCATTGGGACGGTCCGTTGTCGAACGTATCGAACTCGACGCCGACGCTGTTCGGGATGTTCTCGAAGCCCATCCCGCCGCCGAGGCTGCCCGCACTGTTCGATTTGGTCTGAACGGCGAACACTAGACCGTCCGCGCCTTTCGGCACGCCGGATGAACCGTCTGCGCCATTCATGTTAAATGTAAAGTACGTACTGAAGCCACTGTTATCGCGCAGGGACACTTTGTCCCAGTTGAATACAGTGCCGAATTGGCTGCCTTGGGCCGGCGTCAGCCGCAAGGAACCGTCATCCATAAATCGGGTTGCGCCGTTAAACGACAGCCGGTTAGCCGCTTCCTTAAAATCCGTGTACAAAAACGTAATGTACTTCGACGGCTTGTCCGCCGCGTGGGCAATACTCCCGATGGAAGCGAATCCCGACAGCATCATCTGGAACATGAGCAAAAACGCGAGCACGGCCGCTATTTTTCGCCGGCTGCCGATTGCCGTGAACATCCTCATTAAAATAGTCTCCCTCTCTGTAACTCGTCTGTTTATTGCCCTTAACCGCTTGCGAACTTCTTTCCCGCCCCTCCTTAAGCCCCTTTTTTCACCCAGTATATTAAAAACCACTTAAAAAAACACTAAAAAAAATTGGAAGATTCACGCAGAAAAAAGAGAAATGTGCAGAATAAATAGGCCTTTCGCCATGTCAACGAAAGGCCGAAAGTCCTATGTTTTTATAAAGCCAAAAAAATAATTAAACGCTTGCCGTCTCCCCCCATGTAAACCACCGTCCGATTCCGCCCCTCCTCCTTGGCCCGGTACAGCGCCAGGTCCGCACAGTGCACGACCTCGGCCGCGCTCGGGCCGTCCAGCGGGTAGGCGGCGATGCCGAGCGACAGCGTGACGGGTCTGCCGATCGGCGATTCCTCGGCCATCAGACCGACGCGGATGCGTTCGGCCAGCTCATAGGCGAGCTCCTTGTCCCCGAAAGGAAGCAGCAGGACGAACTCTTCGCCGCCGTATCGGCACGCATAGTCGCCGTCCCGCCGGTCCGCGTTGAGCCGCGCGGCCAGGAAGCGCAGCACCTCGTCCCCTTTCAGATGGCCGAACGTATCGTTGACGGACTTGAAGCGATCCAGATCCATAAGGATGACTGCGTACGGCATCTGCTGGCGCTCCCACGACGCGAGCAGCGAATCGAAAAAGCGTCTGTTGTGCAAGCCTGTAAGCGCATCCGTATGCGCCTCGAGGGAAAGCGCCTCGGTCCGGTCGCCCATGACGCGGAAGGCATCGATGACCGCCCGGTTCAACTCGTTGGCTTCGTAGATGAGATGATGCCGCATCCGAAGCGCGGGGACTTTTTCCCTCTCCGTTTCCCCTTTGTTGAGGAGTGAAGCATACACCGCCAGCCGGCGGAGCGGAAAGGCAAGCCGGTGCGAGACGCCGATGACGAGCAGCGCGAGCAGCAGGATGAACGGCATGGACACGAGCGCCATGCGGGCCACGATGCCTCTGACACTTTCCGTCACCGTAGCGGTTGGCGTCTGGGAGATGATCCCCCACTGCACGGACGGCACGATGGCATACCCGGCGAGCATAGGAATGCCCTTGGTGTTGACGATCTCCATATGACCGCCTTTGCCTTCCATGATCTCGGCGACCGCTTGATTCGACGCGACGTTGTCCCCGATCCGGCTCTTGTCCGGATGATAAATGATATTGCCCCGATGATCGACGACGTAATAATAGGAGCCGTTCAAATTCGATTCCTGCTTGCCGAGTATCTTCTGCAGCACATTGTCGTCGTGCAGGTATAGCGTGCCGCTGATGAACCCGCGATACGTCCCGTCCTTGTCGAAGATCGGCTCGCTGACGAGCACGATCATCCGGTTGGTGACGCCCACGTACGGCTCGGAGACGAGGGGCTTGCGCTCGGCCAGCGCCTGTTTGGAGGCGTTCGACTTCAGCACCTGCCCCACGAGGTCTCCGTTGTCCGGCGACGCGGCGGTGACCTTGCCGGTCTCGTCCGTAAGGGCGAGCGAATTAAAAAAAGGACGTGCTGCCTCTGCTCTGATCCAGCCAGGCGCCTGCCTGCCTGCCTCTGTTCTCCGGGTTCGAAAAGTGGACGCTCGCCGCGTTGAGGGACTGCGTCATGGAGTCGAAAATCGTATCCACGGCGACGCTCAATTCGTTGGCCGTGATCTGGTTCAGTTCGAGCGTATTGGTCGACAGCGAATCCTTCTGCGCCTCGAAGCCCACGATCGTATTCAGCGCGGCCGTCAGGGTGACGGACAGTACGACGACGGCGGTGAAGATGACGGAAAGATGAATCCCCTTTCCCCGCCGAAACCTTAATCTATGCATGGACGTTCTCCAGTCTTTAAAATGGCGGAACGCGTTTATTAGGAACAGCTTTCGACAACATTCCAATTAACCGTATTATTCTACCACACATTGCTAGATCAATATAGTTGAAGTAAAAACAACCATGCGCGGAAGCCGTCGGCTTCCGTTCATGGTTGTGGCAGTTGTGCGAAGCGTAAGTTTGCCGCGCGGATGGCGTATTACAGCGACCAGTCCAGTTTGACCTCGCCGCCGCTGCGGGACGATTCGTAGATCGCGTCGATGATCAGGTTGCTGCGCAGTCCGGTCTCTGCAGACGTGATCGGCGCCTGGCCGGTCAGCACGCAATCGATGAAATGACGGCTCAGCTTGACGCGCGCGCCTTCGTCCTCGATCGGGGCGATGAGCGGAATGTCGACAGGCTGGTCGAAGCGCTCGGTGAGGAATTTGCCTTCGTTGCCCTTCAGGAAGGCGCCGCCTTCCGAGCCCATCAGGTGGACGAACGGCGTGCTGTCGGTGTCCATGTGGACCGCCCAGCTGACCTCGAGCGTGAGCGACGAGCCGTCCTCCATCTTGATGATCGCGGTCGCCAGATCCTCGACGTCGTAGATGCCGTTCCAATCCGGCTTGCCCCAGCTGCCGATGCCCTTCTTGCGGGGACCGAACTCGGCGTACGTCGAGCCGTATACGGACACGGGCTTCGGCTCGCCCATGAGGTAAAAGGCGAGATCGAGCATATGCACGCCGATATCGATCAGCGGTCCGCCGCCGGATTGGCCGTGCTGCGTGAACCATGTGCCCCAGCCCGGGATGCCCTTGCGCCGGTACCAGCCGGTCTTCGCCGTGTAGATATGTCCCAGCTCGCCGCGATCGATCTGCGACTTTACGAGCTGCGGGAGCCATTCCCAGCGCATCTGATGGGCGACCATGACGGTTTTGCCGCTCTTCTGCTGCGCGCGCACGATATCCTTCGCGGCCGCCGAGTCGAGCCCCATCGGCTTTTCGACCAACACGTGCTTCCCGTGCTCGAGCGCGCTGATCGTGAGCGAAGCATGGCTCTGATTCGGCACGGCTACGATGACCGCGTCGATGTCGAGCCGCTCGATGAGCGCCTGCGGCGTCGGCGCGACCGATTCGATGCCGTACTGCTGGGCCCTGGCTTCCGCCAGCGGCAAATACGTATCCGTAATCGCGACGATCTCGCAGAGCTCTGCCAGCTTGCCGAACTCCTGAAGGTGAACGTTCCCGATGTTGCCCGCGCCGATCAGGCCGATGCGGACTTTATTCGAATTTCCCATGATAGCCTCCAATGGATTGCTTTTTTTAAAAAATTCGCGATAACGCTATCATAGCCCAATTCCTTTAGACCGGCGATGAGCGATTTAGCTCAGTTCTTATCCGCGTTAGGCTTTGCCGTGCCGTAAGCTTTATTCATTTGCATATTTATAAATTTTTATGTATATTTATTCTTACCGAAATTACGATCCGCAGGAAGGAGCGTGCGCCGTGCGCGATGACATCCGCATCGTCGAGACCAAAGCGCTGAACGCCTGGCCCGCCTTGCGGCAGACGGCGCATGACGGCTGGCTGCTCAGGCAGTCGAAGGGGTACACGAAGCGCTCCAATTCCGTGCAGCCGCTGCGGACCGATACCGGCGCCGACCTTCGCGCCATGGTCGGCTACTGCGAGGAAACGTATCGACGCGCGGGCTTGCCGACGATATTCAAGATTACGCCGCTATGCGAGCCTTGCGGCCTGGACGGCCGTCTGGACGAGTACGGCTATGCCGCGGTCGACCGCTCGCAGGTACTGGTCCGCTCGCTTGGCGAGACTCAGTCTACGCTTCCCTTGGAAGGAC
This sequence comes from Cohnella rhizosphaerae, assembly GCF_029525575.1. Lineage (GTDB taxonomy): Bacteria > Bacillota > Bacilli > Paenibacillales > Paenibacillaceae > Cohnella > Cohnella rhizosphaerae. The sequence continues at coordinate 1,511,950 of NZ_JAPDIA010000003.1, read as the reverse complement.
TGAGCGTTTACGCCGGCCCGACGGAAGCGTGGATGTCCGCCGCCGCCGCGTTCCTGCCGCTCAACCCGGAGCAGCGGGAGACCGCTTCGGCCCTGCTGGCGAACAGTCCGCTCGTCAGCGCCTTTTTCCTCCTCCGCGCCGGGGACGTTCCCGCCGCGATCGGGATCGGCGTCGTCGACGACGGTTACCTGGGCCTGTTCGATATCGCGACGTCCCTCGCCTATCGGAACCGCGGGCTCGGCGGGCGTCTCGTCGGACAGATCCTGCGATGGGGTCAATCGCGCGGCGCGCATACGAGCTACCTTCAGGTCGCGGACGGCAACCTGCCCGCGCAGCGACTGTACGCCAAACTTGGATACGAGAAGCTTTACGACTATTGGTATCGCGTGCGCCGGCCTTAATGCGCCCCGCCGCGCATTCGCAAAGAAGCCGCGTTACCGGCCGCGAACGGCGGCCGGCAACGCGGCTTCCTTTATTATTCCTTCAGCAATGAGAGAAATTCGGAGCGCAGCGCGGAGCTGCCCCGGAATTGTCCACGCACCGCCGATGTGACGGTTTTGCTCCCGTACTTTTTGACGCCGCGCGCGCACATGCACAGATGCTCGCCCTCGACGACGACCATGACGCCGTTCGGCTTCAGCACGTCGTCCAGAATGTCGGCGATCTGGGAAGTGATGCGCTCCTGAACCTGCAGCCTTCGCGTGACGGCTTCTACCAGCCGCGCCAGCTTGCTGAGGCCCGCGATCTTGCCGCTCGGAATGTAGCCAATATGGGCCTTGCCGAAGAACGGCGCCATATGATGCTCGCATTGGCTGTAATACACGATATCCTTGACGATGACGAGCTCCTCGTGCTGCTCGTCGAACGTGACGCCGAGCGCATCCCGCGGATCGATCGCATAGCCCCCCGAAAATCTCCTCGTACATGCGCGTGACGCGGGCGGGCGTGTCCAGCAGGCCTTCGCGCTCCACGTCTTCGCCGATCAGCTTGAGAATCTCGCGGACATGGTGCTCCACCTGTTCGCGGTTGTTCGTAACGTTCGTATTCAGATAGTCCTTCAGACCGGCCATCGTACGCCCTTCTTTCGTCCTTAGCGGCCGCTCCCGTTCATCCCGGCGCGCCGCTTGTCGATTATCTGCGGGGTTTAACGTTTTGATTCTGGTTTTTCATCATCTGCTGCGCCTTCTGAAGCTGCTGCTTGTTCATATTGTAACCCATCTGCTTGGCCATCTTGGCCAGCATGTCCGGATTGTTCTGCATCTTCGTCATCTGGCTGCGCAGATAGAATACGCCGCCGAGGAAGCCCAGCACAAGTCCGACGATCAACGTCAGAACCGGAATCAGAATATCCCAAAAGCTCATCTGCCCTACCTCCAAATTGTACGCATAAATGCGTGTCTGCGATCCGCGCGATTCTGCGGGACAGCCAGCCTATAATAGCATGAGCCCCGCCGGCGAATCAACCCGTCGGCCAGCCGGCGCACCCCCCGTGGCGGCTAAGCCGTCGCCCGCGCGCAAAGTCAATTGATGACCGCCTCGATGAACAGCGTCGGCAGCCTCGCCAGATCCAGCTCGCGAGCTGCGGAAGATTCGCCCTCGCGGGCGATGACGCGTACGATCGGCCGGCCGGGCAATCCTCTGTGCTGAGCCACGACGATACCGATCAGCCGGTTGGACAGTCTCACCGAGACGCCGTTCGGGTAGACCGACACGATCTTCAGAAATTCGATGAGAATCTCGCGGTCGAGCGTCGTATCGGATAGCGCGTGCAGCCGCTCGATCGCCTCGTGCGGCTGCAGGCGGGGAAGCTCGCCCGCGCCGTGCACGAGATTGTCGTAGATATTGGCGACCGCGGTGATCTTGGCGTATGCGTGGATCTCCTCGCCGGATATGCCGCGGGGCTCGCCGCTCCCGTCCGGCGCCTCGTGGTGCTGAAAAGCGACGTGGGCGGTCAGCAGGCTGTATTCGCGCTTCAGCTTGAGCAGCTCGAAGCCTCGCCAGGCGTGATGGGTCCGTCCTTCCTCCGGGCCCGTCGCCCCCAGCTTGCCGATGTCGTGCAGCAGCGCGCCGATCGCGAGCTCCTTCAACTGCAGCATATTGAAGCCCATGTTGGCGCCGACCATCGTCGCCATCATGCAGACGTTCATGCTGTGCAAATACAAGGCGTTGTCCGCGGTACGTATATCCGACAGCTGAACGAGTACGTTCTGATTGCGCAGCACGTCGTCCATCAGTTGATCGACGGACAGGCTGATCGCCCTCGCGCTGAATTCTTTGCCGGAGCGAAGCGCGTTAAAGGTGGCGGACATTTGCGAGATAACCGCCTGCTTGGTTTGCTCCGACAGCACCTCGTCCAACTGAATCTCCGGCGCGCCGGGCTCCGAGATATAGACCATCGGCACCCCGAGCCTGCGGAGCGTGCTGATCATGAATACGGTCAGTTGAACGCCTGCCGACAGAAGCACCGTGCCGTTTTCCGAAAAGAGCGTCCTGCCGAGCAACTGCCCCGGTTCGAGATTATCGATATCAACCAGCTTCATATCCCATGCTCTCCCGTGGATGCGCCTGACGTGATAGGCTGGATTTTCTTCCTATATGAATATATTAGCCGTCGGCCGCCGGTTATAGCAAATAAAGATTGGCATGCAAGCGCTTGACCGCAATAAAAAAAAGAAAATCCGCGACGGGAACCGTGTCGCGGACTCATTGAGCGAGGTTCAGTGCGTTTCGGACGAAAACCCTTTTTGCGCGATAGGCGGGAACGAGAAGATGTGCCTCTCTATCGCTATTGCACGGTAGAGGGTCGTCTTCACCCTGGTCTTTAGTCACGGTCTTGGGTACTCTCTCCGTCCTTCCTGCGCCCGCTCCGCTTCGGCGCCGGCTCCGCGAGCGAGGCAAGGGCCCTGCTCGCCGCCGCGCGGACGCGCTCGTCCGCGTCGGCCTCGGCCGCCTCGGCCAGAGCCGCCTGCGCGACTTCCCCCGCGGATGCGCCCAAGCGCCCAGGCTGCCGTCGCGCGCAGCTCGAAGCGCGGATCCTCGCGCAGCACGCGGGCGACGTCGCCGGCGGACGCCTCGTCGCGGAAGTTGCCGAGCCCGATCAGCGCATTGCGCTGGATCGGCTTGCGTCCGCGCCAGGCGGCGCTGCTCGCGCCGAACGTCTCCTTGAACGCGCGGTTGCCCATCTGCAGCAGCGGAAGAAGCAGCGGCTTCGCGACCTCCGGATCCGGCAGCGTCTCGGCCTGATGCCGCGAATCGATGCCCCGGTTGATCGGGCATACGATCTGGCAGGTGTCGCAGCCGTAGAGGCGATTGCCCATCTTGACCATCGCTTCCTCGTCCAGCAGACCTTTGCTCTGGGTCAAGTAGGAGATGCACTTCTGGGCGTTCAGTTGCCCGGGGCCGACCAGCGCGCCCGTCGGACAGGCATCGATGCAAATGGTGCAGTCCCCGCACTGATCCAGAAGCGGCGCGTCCGGCGGCAGCGGCAAATTCGTGATCATCTCGCCGAGGTACATCCAAGAGCCGAGCTCGTCGTTCATGATCATGCAGTTTTTGCCGCTCCAGCCGATACCGGCGCGCTCGGCGACCGCCCGGTCGGAGAGCGCGCCGGTGTCGACCATGGACAGCCATCTGAGCTCAGGCGCCCGCTCCGCCAGCCATTCGGCCAGCCGTTCGAGCCGCCTGCCGAGCACGCGATGATAATCTTCGCCCCATGCCGAGCGGGACAAAATACCGCGGCGCGCGCCAGGCTCCGAGACAGGCGGATTTTTTAGCTTCGACGGATAGGCGACCGCGATCGCGACGATCGAGCGGGGCGCCTCGAACAACAAGGACGGCTTGCGTCCGCTTGTCCAGGTCCGGCTCCTCGAAGCCCGACTCGTAGCCGAGCGCCCGATGCGCGGCGAGCCTCTCCCGCAGCTCCGGGAAAGGCTCGGCCGACGTCACGCCGATCCGGTCGATGCCGAGCGACTTCGCCGCCCCGAGCATATCCCTTTTCAACGACGACCAATAGGCGGGGCTGCGGCTCGGCGCCGCGACGCCCTGTTTATCCAACGTCAGGTCTCCCTCCTCGCGCTACAGCCGCTTCCAGCGTACGATCGGCCACATGATGAACTCCGTCCGCCCGAGCAGCAGCGACTTCGGCACTTCTCCGAAGGTACGGCTGTCCTTGCTCGCGCCCAAACGACGATTGTCTCCCATAATGAAGTATTTCCCGTCTTCGACCTTGATCGGTCCGAAATCTCCGTCCTCTATGGAACTATCGGTATAGGGCTCGACCCGCAGCTCGCCGTTCACGTACAGCTGTCCGCCTTTGCCCTCGACCGTATCGCCGGGCATGCCGATGATGCGCTTGACGAGAAACTTCTTCTTGTCCGGACCGTCGCTCGGATCCTTCAGGATGACGACGTCGCCCGCCTTCGGCTGACCGAGCTCGTAGGCGACCTTGTTGACGAATAGCCATTCGTGCTCGTACAGCGTCGGCTCCATCGACTCGCCCTTGACCGTCGACAGCCTGAATACGAACGCCCACAGCAGGATGACGATCGTAAACGCGATGCCCAGGGCGCGCAGCCACTCCCACAGCTCGCGACGCCAGACGGATTCGGGCTTGACGGAGCGGGATCTGCCTGGCTGAGGGATGCCGGATGTCTGCTTCATGGGTATGACTCATTCTCCTTCGCCTGGGGGCTGTCTCTCCACTCGCGATAGTAACGTCTGGCTTCCTCGTCGCCGAACGGCTGTCCGAACGTCGCCACGCGCTCGTGCAGCGCGCGCAGCCCGTCCTCCACCTGCCCGCGAACGGACGCGCTGTAGCGGTATTCTTCCTTATGCTTGTCGTATTCGTCCCGGTCCAGATCGAGCACCGATCCCCCGGGCAGGAGCACGACGTCCAAGTCGTAATCGATATAGGTCAGCACGTTGTTGTAACGATAGGGCGGAGACGCTACATTGCAATAATAACGCACGCCCCGGTCCTCCAGCAGCGCCACGACGTTAAACCATTCGCCCGGCAGAAAAAAAGAAACGGCCGGAACCCGGCTGATCCATTCTTTGCCGTCGGCTTCGCGAATCGGCGTATGGTCGTTCACGTATACCATGATGCCCGCGTCCCGATGCGCGGGATGGAGCCTGCCCTCCGGCACCTTCCAGTTCTCGAGCCACATGCGGTGGAGCGAGCCGTTGTGCTTAAAGCTCTTGATCGTACAGCTCTCGTATATAGATGTAGATATTAAGCCGCCGATGCGCTCCATGCCAAGCCCCCTGCCGTAGAACCTTTTAAGATAATATAAGAATAGTCCTTGTCGCTTTTTTCATTATACCCGATTATCAGGAAACGCATAAACTAAAGGATTTTCCGAATGCCTGTTATTCCTTTATCCTAATTTACGACCGTTTACGTGCCTTTAGCAACAATTTTTTGCAACAAGTTTGCGACAACATTAAGGGTTTGAATAAGGTAGCTCTAAAAGCATTTGAGGGATTAGCTAAAAAGTAATTGTTTGCACAATATTCCTAATGGTAATGTGTTTGTGAAGCAACTCCTTCTTACTTTAAAGCGAGGCGAAATCAGTGAAGCTGATCATTCCAGAAAAATTAACGTCCATGCTCTTATCGAGTGGAAATGAAATTGAAACTCGACTGTTAGAGGATTTAGTTTCATTCCATGAAGAAAGATATATAAAGAAACACAAACCACTTCCAGAAAGACCATCACGCTTATTGGGGCAAAATGGTCTTCATTATCTTCAGATGTGCCTATTTAGATCACGATCACTAGTGGATGGTTTCTTCGTTTCGGTTGAATCGGACAATCCGATCCTTTCCGCATTAACCACGCGAGCGCATTTTGAAGTTACCGGGGGGATAGCGTATTTCCTTAAAAAGCTAAAGAATTTTTATAATGGAGTCATTACTTATGAACAGATTGATGAATCATTAGGAAGGCTAAATCTAGGAATAAAGACAAAAAGTAATTTGGAAGGTGTTGAAATCGAGCGGATTCCTGACCCCGTGAATGTAATGTCCTTTATTCAAGCTGCCGACCATGAGTTTAAAAAAAATAAGCAGCAAAGGTATTATGTATTTTCAAGAATCCTATGATGATCTCTCTGAGTTTTGTCATCCGAATAGCCTGGGGATGTTTATGGGTTCATCAATAAATAAAATTGCAGTTGTGAGATATAACAAAGACTTTGCTCATACTGAACATCCTAACGATTTCTTCTTTAATTTTTTTGCAATTACTTCTCTAGCGTTTATGCATTTTTATGACGAAGCTTTTGGATTACTTGAAAAAGAACGAAGATTTCCCCATTATCCTTGACTAATAAAAGTTCATTTACCATTAAGCCCCTGGTTCTATTTACAGTAAGCCAGCAAACGAAGCCTTAGTTTAATCACTAGGGCTTCGCTGCTTATTATAACCCTTTGTGAAGTCAGGATATTTGACCTCGATCGGCAACCGTGGAATCTGTACCTTAATGATTAGGTCCGAGTAATCCTCTACCCTCTCCGTCATATATGCGCGTAATGTGGCTCTCTCGACCTCATATAACCCCCCGTCGGCCGGCTATAGAATATGTAAAGATTAACTTTAGCCCGGAGCGTTCCGGCGTCTCCTTGACCCAAAGACGGCGTTCCTTAAGTCTGCCGAGCGAGCGCTCGAGTTCTCCTTGTAGGAAGCTGCCTACAAGCTTTGTGATAGCTGCTCGTGTACCGGTCGCCTCCTCATGCTGCTTACGGGCTAACTCCATAAGTGTCAAGATCTCAACGTGATCTTGGATGAGTTGCAGGTCCTCCGCTGGTGCGCTCATGAGATGTCACGCTCCTGGATCGGCAGCGGCCGGCAGGCTAAGATACGATCGGCGTGAAGACTGCGTGGTGCGTGCTTAGATAGGTCGTAGGCAGATACCTTATTGTCGGTCACAGCGATTACCTTAATTGGGCGTTGCGTAAAGTTGCCCTGCTGATTCCTCATAGATCATACAACTTCTCGACTAATGTACTTCGTGACGTCCATTCTGACCGCCTCCAAACAGAACGTATGTTCTTATAATACTCACAGATCCGGATTTTATTCAATGGGATTTCAAACATTTTAGATTATGTATCATAAAAGGTAGTTCTATTAAAATATAGATATAGGATAATAATACCATTTATTATATAATGCTTTTGCGCACGCTTACGAATGGATGGTGAATTCATGACAAGTAACCCCTCACTAACAGATTGGATACAAGCCATCGCTGCTACTGCTGCTTTATTGATCGCTATTTATGCTCTTGTAATTTCTAAACGTGGTCTAAAAGCTTCTGCTGAAACCCGTTTAAGGGTAATTGATCTTAGATTAGACATTGATGGTTCGAATACTATAACGCTTATAATTTATAATTTATAATTCTGGGCCCGGAACCGCATTTGATGTAAGTGTTTCAGCTTATTACCGTAAAACCCAAATTGAAGATCGGCGTTTTCTTTCATCAAAAACTTGGAATGAATATACTCAATTCAAAGCCAGAGGCTTAGCAGATATGACGCCCACTGCCACTTATAACTACGTTCTCGATGATATGAATGCTTTTATGCTTCATGGCCTGAGGCCATTTGAAATTTCTTATAAGCTTTCGAGTGGAAAGAAAAGAAAACTCTACATCCAATACAAGCTTGGATATTCTGGCTCCGAGAAATTCGTGGAATTTAGCAAAAAAGGAAATATTTCTGAGTAAGTGGTTTAGAAACGGAACTTTGGACCAGCAAGAAAGAGTACAACATCATTGAATTAACTCCCAAATAAAAACTCTATCTTACATACAATTTGAATTCTGACTAAATCTTGATTCGATTAGAATCCATGGTATATTATGGGTCTAAGAGGAAGGAGGGGAGAAACATGTCGAGACAACTCATAGAGCAAGGAAAGCAATTGGCCGGACAGGTAAGAGAAGGCGGTTATGGAAGAATGATTACTGGTCCAGATTTTGAAAAATGGGCAGCCGCCACGTCACTCTTCATTGAACAAAATTTTAACGGCACTACGATTGCTGCGGAGGCAACGGAAGCTTACCGTACTCGAGGAACAAATTCTGCTTCTAAGTACGAGACGCTACTCGCAATATTGGAAGTGGCTGTGGAGAACAAAGAAAAGCAGGATGAAGCATGGGATGCATTCAGTGATCTTAATAGCTAATTCAAGAAAACGCCTTAAGGCGTTTTTTTTGTTGGATGAAATTAAAGCATCATAAGTATCTTCACCTAAAGATGGCAATCGTACTGCAAACTAAAAAAGTCCGAGAAACTGAAATCCCCGGACTGTTCCATCGATCACATCGCGTAAATCTTAGGAAATAAAGGGTCAAGACCATTTCCGTTGAAAAACCATTCCGTCTGTCGCCGCGAATTGCTCATTATGCTCGTTCCTTCTTTCTTCAAGCCATTTAAGGTAATCTTCTTTACGTGCTCGCCTGGATCGCCCGAACTGGTAACTCGGGATCCCGCCAGCAGCCGGACTTTTGCGAAACAATACATAAATCGTTTGAGCAGAGCACCCTTGGTGTTTGGCGATAGTTGGCGCCGTTAATACATCAGGTAATTCATCCACTGTCATCATTGCATCACTCCTTTTCTTAATCGCTTCTCAAACTCCAATAAATCAGTTCGCCTCACCCTTCGTGACTTTCCAATTTTGTATGAGCTGAGTTCGCCGCTCTTAATCAAGTGAAATACTCTTGTTCGCCCGATACCCAGATAACGGGCTACTTGTTCCATAGTTAAGGTTGGTGGAATCTCGTCCTTTTCCTCCGATGCGGCCGACCTTGCTTCTGCAGCAATCCTTCTTAGTTCCTCTAGCTCCTCTTTCTTAATAATCACGTAATCCGCTGGAATATTAATCTTGAGCTGCAGGTGGGCTGTCCCTGTTACTTCAACTTCTCTCATTATTCCGCCTTTCTCTGTCCGCTTTATGGACTGAACTTACGGATTAAATATCTGACCAAATCTCCGGTCCAAGAATTCTGCCATCTTATTTGCTTGAAATGCCCAAGGCTGACCTTGGGCTTGGGGGATAAAAAAACAAAGCCGCCCTCAGAAGCATCTAAGATTCTCCGAAACCGTGGAGGATAGAGGATATTGGTCTTGATCCAGTCACTCTTGCGCCGGATCCGGTGTTCGAGATCATTCATGTTCCAGTAAACGCCTGCGAGCTCCTGCCTATGTAAATCCTCGAACTGGACCTGTTTGATAAGCACATACTCCGGCGGGATTTTTATGGAGAGTTGAAGTTCAAATTGTTGCATGTCGGGAAGCACTCCTCATGACTTGGGCTGCTCAAGCAACCATATTCTTAAGAACTCTCTGGTATCTTTCGCAGGAAAGTACCATTTGCCTCCAATCTTTCGTTTTATGAAGCGAGTATCGAAGAAAAAATAAGTTTGAATCGTATTCCAGCTCATGCAGGTCCGTTTTTTTAAGTTCCGCGGCGTCCCAGAATACGTACTCTGCATCAACTTCTCGAACAAGTTCAGCGATCCGAAGGAGTATCATCTTCCGAGCTTCCACTTCATCGACTTTAACTTCTATCAGAGGTACCATCATCCTCATTCCCGTTTTTATCGACGATCCGGTATTTGTTACCGGTGAATACCTCTGCTATTACCTGCTTACATCGATCTGGGTTGCCGACCTTGCGTGGATCAATCTCCACCAGTTCCCCGCCGATATTAATGAAGTGGCCTATAATCTTAAGTTGAGGTCGTTCACGTTTTCTTCCCACGTCTTTGCACCTTTGGACATCCCTTTGTTCTGCATGTGCAAGCGTGCACACTACTTGATATGAGTCTTTTACTGATCGAAGCGATTCGTTTGCTCACGCTTTCGATCTTCAATCCACTTTTCGAACTCCGCAAGCTCAACCCTGCGCGATCGAACAATAGAAAACGAGGGTATGCCTCCGTGGTCTGGAGACAGCGTCATCAGTTCGTAAACCCTCTTACGACCAATACGTAAATATTTTGATATGTCCTGAGCAGTTAGGATGTTTGGCAGATCCTCCAATATCACAACTCCTTCCTTGTGCCGGTCCAATTACTCTTTGGCTTTTTATCAGATGTTTCATTATTAATAGCATCGTCAACTGTTCAGGTTATTACACCTCGCCGCATTTCCTTCTTCATCTTGAATGCAAATAAAAAAGCACCCAAGTGGGCGCTATGATTATCTTTGTCTATAGGCAAACAGTAGGACTAGGAACTATTTCTTGTGAATACACCGTATACATGCCCGCATGAATCGCAAAATACGATATTAAACCATTCACTTCCGAGTATAGTTTTTTCTATACTTTCTTCAGATATGATGTGTTCTCGACCTATAATCCCACAATCCGGACATTTTGGTTGTGCAACAGCCACTCAATCACGCCTCCTTAACTTCCAGGTAATTATACACCATCTTCCATAATACGACAATGTTTTACAGAAAAAAAACACCGTTCGGAACGCATCCGGCGGTGTCATCATAGGGATATGTTGTGGATTATTACCCAGTGAATATAACGTCTATAACTTGCGGCGCCATGTTTGATTGCGATTGCAGTTCGGCTTTGCGTTGCTGCCAGATGGCGAGCTCGGCCTTTTGTTGCTCAGCCATGTCCGCATATGATTTAGCTGATTCCTTATTTCCTTCATCGGCGTACTTCTTAGAGAGTTCGGAATATAGCTTTATTCTTGATTCTTTCTCAGTAATCGCAAAATCTATTTCAGCAGCAGTGTATTGATTATCCGTAGGTACAGGCGTTGCGGCCGGTCCGCTCGAAGGCGTCGGCTGAGGTGTCGTTGGAGTAGTCAAATCGATCTTCCCCCCCTGCCAAGTCGATCTGCAGACCCAGAGCGTCAGAGAGCGCCCTGACTGGCAGATAGCTTGTATTATTGATAATTGCCGCCTGGCCAATAGCCTGACCGCCTAAAGTGACTTCCTTGGTCCCGGCCACCTTCGAGCCCGTCAGAACGGCGGTCGCGCCTGCTTGAATACCGAACATCAATGCGGCCCCGACCAATGCGCCGATTACATACTTTCGCATTATCGTCATCCTTTGCCATTTTTCCAAAGTATATCATTGGATGACGCCGTTGACTACGGATATAGCTCGAGTAGCCGGACCTCCGGATGCGCTTGATACATAAAGCGTGCCTGTATAACTGGATTTAGCGGCTTTTGATTCTAAACTGCTTAATACATCAACATGATTTATGGTTACCGGCGCTCCTACTAAGTTCATTTGAGCCGATGAAGGTCCAATCGAAGTAAGAATGCTCGTCGTATCAATGGCAAACAACGAAGAGCTACCATATATTCCTGCGAACTTGCCGTTTGCATTAAATTCGAGCATCGGAAATCCTGAGGAACCAGCACTTATGAACTGAACATAGTTTTCCGCGTTCATGTAGACAGCAAAAGAATTCGCACCGTTATTCATTTCGGCTCGAGGAAACAATCCATTGCTTGTAGCGATGTACGAACCGAAGATATTCGTTCCTGTTATCGTCGTCCCATCGATCGTGCCGCCATGGAATGAAGATGCTGTGATATCCCCTTAAATCTCAGCATTGAACGCAGATAAATGCCCCTACATCAAGGCTTCATGGGGTCGGATATGCTTGTATAAGAAAAGCATATCTTATGGCCAAAAGCAACCGGTTTTCGGCGCCTGTCGACACGTAAGATATGCTCTCCTGATCGTAAAGCCGTCTTGCGAGGGACCTAGCGATGGGCGTTCAGCCTGCTACGATCGACAACGGACGCTGAGGCGTCACGAGATCGAGCATTTCGTCGCTCAAGGATTGGTAAAACGGAAGCAGCATCTCGTTGTGCTTGTCCGCCGCGACGAAAACCTTCAGGACGTTCCGCTGGCGGAATCGCGCATTCATGGCGGTGACGAGCGAACGGCCTACGCCTTGGCGGCGAAGATCCGGATGTACGGCGACGCGGTAAACATAACCTTTGCTGTGATCGATCGTGCCGATCATGATGCCCGCGAGCTCGTCGTTCTTCAGCGCCACGAGCACAAGCTCGCTGTCCCAGGACAATTGGCGGGATAAAGCCGACATGGTCTCTTCACAGCATTCCTCCGACAAAGCTACTTTCAGAAGCTCGGATACGGAACGATAATCCGACAATTGAAAAGTCCGAATCTGCATATGCCTGTCTCCCCGGATTCAGTTAAAGTAGAGGCTAAACTGTGAACATCGCTTTAACGTCTTTTTATATTACGACAAATTCGTGATAATTTCATGCTATTTTAGGAATATCGCATAAATAATTTAGGAGAATGGTCGCGCAAAGGAGTGTAAACGCTTTAAATAAAGCGTTTACATATGGATATATCTAAATTTTTGCCGAATTTCGCCGAATATGCGCTTAAATCGCGTTTTATCGGATCGTCCAGCATTTTGATGGAATAGCTTATAATATATTCAAACAATGTCTGAGGTATGAGGTAATGGATAAATTTAACCGGATAAAACCAGGCAAAAATGCCCATGCTGAGACAACGCGGCCTCGTGCTTGCGGGCAGACTTTCTAAACACCCGTGTTGATTTAGTATTTAAAATCAGGGATAATACAGAAGTAGATTTCCAATCCCGATTCATAATCCAAGGAGGCTGTTCCATTATGGCACACGTATTGCCCGCTCTTCCTTACTCGAACGACGCACTCGAGCCGCATATCGACGCGCTCACGATGGAGATCCACCACGACCGCCATCACAATACTTACGTAACCAACCTCAACAAAGCCCTCGAATCCGCTCCCGAACTGGCGGACAAGAGCCTGAACGATCTGATCTCCGATCTGAACGCCGTGCCGGAGTCCATCCGCACCGCGGTTCGCAACAACGGCGGCGGCCACGCCAACCACTCCCTCTTCTGGGAGACGATCGGCCCGAACGCAGGCGGCGCTCCGACCGGCGCGCTGGCGGCAGCCATCGACAGCGAGCTCGGCGGCTTCGACAAGTTCAAGGAAACGTTCGCGGCGGCAAGCTACGACCCGCTTCGGTTCCGGCTGGGCGTTCCTCGTCGTAGGCAAGGACGGCAAGCTGAAGGTATACAGCCTGCCGAACCAGGACAGCCCGATTTTCGAAGGCGAGACGCCGATCCTCGGCCTTGACGTCTGGGAGCACGCTTACTACCTGAAGTACCAGAACAAGCGTCCGGACTACATCGGCGCGTTCTGGAACGTCGTCAACTGGGAAGAAGTCGGCAAGCGTTACGAAGCCGCCAAGTAATTTTCCTTACGCAAAAAGCCGGTGCCGCAGAAGCGGTGCCGGCTTTTTTTGCGTGCGGTCAGCGTTTTGCGTGCGGTCAGCGTTTTGCGTGCAGTCAGCGTTTTGCGTGCAGTCAGCGTTTTGCGTGCAGTCAGCGTTTTGCATGCAGTCAGCGTTTTGCGTGCGGTCAGCGTTTTGCGTGCGGTCAGCGTTGATGAAGAGCGAAAAAGGAATCTGCCCCGCGGATGCGGTATTGATAACAAACCGGCCTTGGCGCAGCGGTTCATTCGGACCCAGGTGCCGCTATATCAACGAAATGGGCCTTTTATGTCGGGTGATCGGACTCAGGAGACTTTATTTAGGCTTTGAGGTACGTTTGCGTGCCTGCTGGAGATGAATAGCGGATCCTCGGTCCGTTGCCGAACGTTTAACCGACCTCGGACGCAACTTAGCGACGCTGGAGTCCGCAACCTTCGGTGTTATCATGGAAAACACATCATCCAAGGCTCGGCTGGCCATTTTTGCCCGATAAGCGAAACATTTAGCTGGGAGGCACCCATTTTGACCGCGCTGCGTGCCTGTAGAGTAACTTTTTGCGCTTACGGAACCATTTTGACCCTGCTGCGTGCCTGTAGAGTAACTTTTTGCGCTTACGGAACCATTTTGACCCTGCTGCGTGCCTGTAGAGTAACTTTTTGCGCTTACGGAACCATTTTGACCGCGCTGCGTGCCTGTAGAGTAACTTTTTTGCGCTTACGGAACCATTTTGACCCCGCTGCGTGCCTGCAGAGTAACTTTTTGCGCTTATGGCACCATTTTGAACGCGCTGCGTGCCTGTAGAGTAACTTTTTGCGCTTACGGAACCATTTTGACCGCGCTGCGTGCCTGTAGAGTAACTTTCTGCGCTTACGGAACCATTTTGACCGCGCTGCGTGCCTGCAGAGTAACTTTTTTGCGCTTACGGAACCATTTTGACCGCGCTGCGAAGATTTGAGAAAAGTCAGCGCTTCTCCGCGTTCTCGTACAAGGCGCCGCTAAAGTGCGCGGCCAGCAGCTTGCTGAACACGTTCGGCCAGGCGAGACGCTCGAAATCCGCCGCGTCGATCCAGCGGTAGCCCGTCGGCAGCGCGACGGCAGCCTCATGGGCGCGATAATCGGCGTTGCCTTCGGGCCCCCCCCACGAGCCCGGCTGCTTCCGCAGCTGCCGCCGCGACGCCTGCAACCGACGCAGCCCCAGGCGGCCCCTCGGCATTGCCGAACGCGACTACAGGCGGCCCCTCGGCATTGCCGAACGCGGCTACGGCCGTTCCCGCGGCATCGCCAAACGCAGAAGCTGCCGCAGTCTCAGCCGCAGCAACTGCCGCCCCCCCGGTCGCGGCAGCCGCTTCCCCTCCGGCAGCCTCGGCCTCGCGCCGCCCCTCTACGCCGCCGGCGCCCAGCACGCGCAGGTGCCAGCGCAGATGCGTGAACACATGCTCCGCGTCGGCGACGTGGCGCAGCGCTTCGGCGCGAATGCCTGCGAGCCCCGCGGCATCCAGCGATGCCGCGAGCAGCGCCCCGCCCGCGGAGGCCGACTCCCAGACGGCCCGCTCGGGCGCCACGACGTGCGGCAGCTCCCACATGCGCGCGAGCAGGCCGCTCTCCGGCCGCTGGCGCACGAGCACGCGGCCCTTCGCGTCCTGCAGGAGCGCCGCCACGCGATGCTCCGGCCGCGGCGGCTTCGCCTTGCTCTTGACCGGCAGCTCGGTCTCGCGGCCGGCCAGCCGGCCCTGGCAGTGCGCCATCACCGGGCACAGCAGGCAGCTCGGCGACTTCGGCGTACAGATGAGCGCGCCGAGCTCCATGAGCGCCTGGTTGAAATCGGAAGCCTCCCCTTCGGGGATGAGTTCCCGGGCGAGTCCTTCCATGCCGACGCGCGTGGCCGGCTTCGCGATATCTTCGTCGATGCAAAAGTAGCGCGAAAGCACGCGCATGACGTTGCCGTCCACCGCCGGTTCGGGTCTCCCGAAGGCGATGCTCAGAATCGCGCCTGACGTATACGGCCCGACGCCCTTCAGTCCCGTTACGACGCGCTTGTCGTCAGGCAGCTTGCCGCCGTGGTTGTCCGCGATCTCGCGGGCCGCGGCCTGGAGATTGCGGGCGCGCGAATAATAGCCGAGCCCTTCCCAAGCCTTGATCACTTCTTCCTCGGGCGCTTCGGCGAGCGCCGTCACCGTCGGAAACTTGGCCATGAAACGGTTAAAATACGGGATGACCGTATCGACGCGCGTCTGCTGGAGCATGATCTCCGACACCCAGATGTGATAGGGGTCCCGGCTGCGTCGCCAGGGAAGGTCCCTTTTCGCCTGCTTGTACCACTGCAGCAGCTCGCCGCTAAAGAACGATTTAATCTCGCGTTCGTTCAAGTCTCCGTCCCTTCCTTCTTTGGCGATTCGGCGCCGCCCGCTTCGTCCTTGGCTCCGCCTGCGCCGAGTCCCAGCACCAGCTTCTTGTAGCGGCTCGGGGTAAGCCCCGTGTAGGCTTTAAACATTCTTGAAAAGTAGTAGATCTTCATGCCGATCCGCGCCGCGGCGTCCGAGACGTTGCAGGCGGGATCCGCGAGCAGCGTCCGAGCGACCTCCAGCCTGCGCTGGTTCACGTATTGTATCGGCGAGCAGCCCATCAATCCTTTGAAAAATACGATAAAATAGTTCGGGTGCAAAAAAATGAGCCCGGCCAGATGCTCGACGGTAATCGTGTCGGCCAGATGCTCTTCCACGTAGCTCAGCACGATCTCCAGCTTCTCGAACTCCGGAGAAAGCGACGCCCGACGCCCGGAATCCGCGACGAAGTAATCGATGTAAATGCCGATCAGCTCCATGAAGGAGGTTTTGATCCGAAGCCGGGCCGACGGCTGCTGCGAGAACAGACAGCCGCGAATTCTGGCGAACATCGCGATCGCTTCGCTCGGGTCGGGGATGCGCACGTGCTCGGGCAGGCCGATCGCCTGGTAGAGCGCCCGGTCCGCGTAGCTCGCGCGGAAGTGACACCACCAGTATGACAACGTCTCGCCGGGACTCGGCTCGATCCAATGCGCTTTGCCCGCCAGCAAGATGCTGAACGTACCCGCGTCCATAGAAAAAGACCGGTCATCCATGTGCAGCAGGCCGCTGCCGCCGGTCACGAGCAGCGCCCGATTGCAGTCGTAAACCTCAGGCCGGCCCTCTTCTGCGCCCGCTTGCTCCTCGAAGGAGGCGGCGGCGACCTCGAACTGCATTTTTTCGAGATGGTTCATGAATATGTTAAAATAGCGTATGGTCATGATTTGCACTCCAGGAAGCTTGTCTTAAGATGTCTAGTAGGTTTTATTCATTATACTTAACATTGGGAGTCGGGTAAATTTGCAAAAATATGCCTTTGCGCGCCGGGGACTGCGGATCGCCGCAGCGCTTGTCCTGATTGGAACGCTGCTGCTGACTTCGGCTTGCGGCAAAAACAAGACTACAGGAAACGCCAAACCGACGGCGCCTGCCGGCCCGGCCGATACGATCGCGTTGTATCGCAGCAACTGCATCTCCTGCCACGGCGGCGGCCTTGAGGGCATGATGGGGCCGGCGACGGATCTTCGGTCCGTCGGCGCTCGCCTGACGGAGACGCAGATCGCAGCGCAGATCGCGAACGGCGGCGAGAGGATGCCCGCATTGAAGGATCGCCTGACCGCAGAGGAGATCGACAAACTCGCCGCTTGGCTCGCCGGCTTGCAGTGATTCGGTTCACTCTCACATCATACAGTTCCCGGGAACATTAGTCCTGGTATATATTTGGATCTCGAGCTAATTTATTTCATTTTATTGAATATCTTCTCAGGAAAAATAAAACGATCGCCGCACGGCGATCGCAACGTACAAATAGGCCGAGCCCGGCCAACGAGGACCGGGCTCGGCTTGCCTTATTCGATTCGCTCCAGCGTAGCCGTCGCCGCCGCCAGCCGTCGTTCGTGCGTAATCGCCACATGAACGCGATACGCCCCCCTCCGCCAGTCCAAGCCGCGACCAGGCTTCGGGCGAGAGCCGGCATGCCGGCCGGCCGCGTTCGTCGGGCAGCACCTCGATGTCGCGGAATCCCACGCAGCTGCCGATGCCGCAGCCTATCGCCTTGACGACCGCCTCCTTGGCCGCGAACCGGCCGGCGGCGAATTCGACCGCCCGGCGCGGCTGCATCTGCGCGTAGCGCGCAAGCTCGCCATCCGTAAGCACGCGCGCGGCGAACCTGCCGCCGGTGTCTCCCGCGAGCAGCTTCGCCATCCGCTCCATCTCGACGACGTCGATCCCGATTCCCTCGATCATCCTTCGCTTAGATGCCGGGAATCGCCTGGCGCTTGTGCTGCGTGCGCCGATAATGCTTCTCCAGAATCTCCCGGGATGCGTCCGGAATCGTCTTGCCTTCCAGATAGTCGCTGTTGTCGTCGTAGCTGACGCCCAGCTCGGCCTCGTCGGTCTGGCCCGCCCACAAGCCGGCCGTCGGCGCCTTGTCCACGACTTCGGCGGGAACGCCGAGCGCGCGCGCGACCTCGCGTACCTGACGCTTGTTCAGCGAGCTGAGCGGCGTGATGTCGACCGCGCCGTCGCCCCATTTGGTATAGAAGCCGGTCAGCGCTTCGGACGCATGATCCGTGCCGACGACCAGCAGATTGAGGTCGAACGCGAGCGCGTACTGCACGATCATGCGCGTGCGCGCCTTGACGTTGCCCTTGCCGCCGCGGCTGATATGGCGGGACATGCCCAGCGACTTGAACGCGTGCTCGGTCTCGAGCGCGATCTCGTCCACCGCTTCTTCGATATTCGTCTCGACCTTGTGCTTGAGCGCGAACGCTTCGGCCACGGCGTAGCTATGCGCGATGTCTTCCTGCTGCCCGTATGGCTGGAACACGCCGAGCGTCATGTATTCCTTGCCGGTCTCGGCTGTCAGCTCGTCCGTCGCGCGCTTGCACAGTCCCGTCGCCACAGCGCTGTCTACGCCGCCGCTGATCGCGATGAGCAGGCCGGTCGCTCCCGCCGCTTTCACGTATTCCTTCAGAAAACCGACCCGCTTCGCGATCTCTTCCTGGGGATCGATCGACGGCTTCACGCCGAGCAGCGCGATAATCTCCTGCTGCAAACTCATACGAACGCCTCCATTCTATAGGTTCCTTAGTTATGTAAGACGGCATGGGCACGCGTGAAACAGCAAGTTTCGGCGCGGACTGCCGTCATTCTCATACGAAAAAACCGCGGATGCGCAAATGTCATCCGCGGCTGCGCCTTCGTTAGCGGCAGAAGCGATCGAACGCATCGGTCAGATCCGCGGCGATATCGTCGGCGCTGCGGTTCTCGATCTGATGGCGTTCGATGAAGTGCACGAGCTCTCCGTCCTTAAGCAGCGCGATGGAGGGCGAAGACGGCGGATACGGCGCGAAGTACTCCCTCGCCTTGGCCGTCGCTTCCTTGTCCTGGCCTGCGAACACGGTGTACAGATGGTCGGGCAGCGCGTCGTGGCGAAGCGCCTCGGCTACGCCCGGGCGCGCTTGGCCGGCCGCGCAGCCGCATACGGAATTGATGACGACGAGCGTCGTACCCTTGCTGTCCGGCAGCGCCTGCTCGACTTCCTCCGGCGTTCTCAGCTCCGTGATCCCGATCCGGGTCAGGTCGTCGCGCATCGGTTGGACCATGTCCAGCATATATCGTTCGAATGACATCGACATGTCTATCCCTCGCTTTCGATAGAATCGCAATTCGGCGGGCAAACCGCTTACCTTATTATAGCGCGGCCATGCGCGAACCGTCAAAAGCGGCACGAGCCCGGCAAGCGCCGGACCCGCCTCGATTCATGCGATCAAACCGAAGGACGGTTCGGACCGTCGAGCTTCTTGTCGTATCCCGCGGACAGCGGCGACGCGTCTTCCCTCGCCTTGGAAGAAGCCGGCGCTTCGGCGCGTCCCTTTTGCTTGGGCTGCTTGGCCATGACCATTCCTCCTCCCGATCTCGTGATGTTATCGGAGGTAGTGTAAGCCATAAAAGACCGGCTTATTCGGCCGGAACCCAGCAGGCATAACCGCTTTTGCAAAAAGTAACGATAAAGGTCGTCCCCTGTCCCACGGTGGATTGCACCTCGATGCGGCCGTCGTGCCGCTCGGCGATGCTGAGGCAGAGCGCCAGCCCGAGGCCCGTTCCTTGCTCCTTCGTCGTATAGAACGGCTCGAACAGGCGCTCCACCTTCTCCGGCGGTATGCCGTTGCCCGTATCCGACACGAACAGCTGGACCCGGTCCTCGAGATCGCGCGTCTCGATCCGAAGCACGCCTTTCTCGTCCATCGCCTCAAGGCCGTTGCGCGCCAGGTTCAGGATGAGCTGCTTGATCTCCTTGCCGTTCAGCTCGAGCACGTCCTTTTCCTCGCACAGCTCGAGCTCTACCGATTGCCCGCGCAGGTTGGCGTCGGCCCATATAAGCGGCAGCATGTCCTTCAGCACCGATTGGAGGCTGCTCGTTTCCTTTTCCACGATGCGATTTTGGGCCAGCGACAAAAAGTCGTTGATGATCGCGTTGGCCCGGTCGAGCTCCTCCATGACGATGCGGAAATAAGAGCGCTGTTCCGAGGGACTTCGCTCGTTGAGCAGCTGTACGAATCCCCGGATGACCGCCATCGGATTGCGAATCTCGTGCGTAATGCTGGCTGCCATTTGACCGACCAGGCTCAGCCGCTCCATTTTATCCAGCTCATCCTTGAGCCGCTGCGTATCCGTCACGTCCTGCGCGATATAGACGACGCCCTCCGGCATCCCTCTCGCTCCCGACTCGTTGACGGAACAAGCGGTCGCGAGCATCGTCCGGCCTTGAATTTTGAACATCTCCGAGGAGACGCGCTCCCCTTTGTTCAGGACCAGTTCGATGATAGAAGCGGTTGCATCGAGCCCCATAAGCCGGGCCAGCTCGGTATAGTGCAGGCCGACGATACTTCCCTCCGCGTGCTTGCCCGTCTCCATCGCGATCTGATTCACGTGCGTAATAATGCCTTTCGCATCGATAAAAATGACGGCAAGGGGCACCATATCGAGAAAACGCCGCATTCGGATCGATTCGAGCTTGTACTGACGAGTCAAGTCCAGCAGCTGCGACTGCAGGCTGACCCGTTCGTAAGCGATTTCGATAAAATAGACGGATAGATGCGAGATGAGGATAAACGCGATCAAATAAGCGACGCACGCCATGAGCAGCATGGTTTTGTGCGCGATGCTGCCGTCCGCGTACGAGATGACCGCGGGAATTAAAAACGATAACGAGGCGACCGCCCAAAGAAGAGCGACGGCCCGCATCTTTCCGCTTCGGTTCTTAAGCCTGAAGGTGCGCGAGACCTTGTATAGAATTAGGATATAGACGAGGAAAAAGACGAGAAAGCCGACGATTTGGGCCGGACTTTCCCCGGGGATATGCAGAATCAGAAACGCCGCGCTAAGCACGATCGCAAACGGGAAGCCGCCGTACAGCGAAGCGGTGATGACGGCGACAAAGCCCAGATCGAGTATAACCGTGCCCTTTTGCACCATATAGAAATGACCGAGCAGCATGCAAAAGCCGCTGACCGTGCCGATGAACAGGCGGGAATGCCGCAGCTGGCGCTGGCGCGAGAACCAGATCTGAAAGGTGCCAACGGGCAGCAGGGCGATAAGAACCTGAAGAAGCAGGCTGTTGACCAAAGAGATCCCCCCGCACGATCGTCCATAATACTTAAACAATTCATTCTGATTAAAACATATAAACATTCCGCTTACAATAATAGGAATATAGTTTAGACTGTATATATCCAAGAATTAAACCTGCGGTGTCGATACGGAGAGGAACGAGCTCGTGGCGTATAAACGAAATAACCGAATCGTAGATCATTATAACATTCTTATTATCGGCGGGGGTTCCGCGGGCTTGATGGCCGGGATCGCCGCCAGCCGGTCCGGCGCCCGCGTCCTGCTGCTCGACAAGGGAGACAAGCTCGGACGCAAGCTCGGCATCTCCGGCGGCGGCCGCTGCAACGTGACGAACGCCAAGGAGACGGACGAGCTCATTCGGCATATCCCCGGCAACGGAAGATTTCTGCATTCCGCGTTGTCCGTCTTCGGCAACCGCGATATCGCCGCCTTTTTCGAAGGCATGGGCATCCGGTTGAAGGAGGAAGACAACGGGCGGATGTTTCCCGTTACCGACAAGGCTAAGACCGTCGTCGACGCGCTCGTGCGCAAAGTCAGGGAGCAAGGCGTGACGATCGAGACGAACGCTCCGGTTGCCGAGGTGCTGTACGACGAGGGCCGGGTCTCGGGCGTGCTGCTGGCGGACGGACGCGTATTCGCCGCGCCCTCCGTCATCGTGGCGGTCGGCGGCAAGTCGGTGCCGCATACCGGATCGACCGGCGACGGCTACGCCTGGGCCGAACAGGCCGGTCATACGATCTCCGAGCTGTTCCCGACCGAGGTGCCGCTCACCTCTGCGGAGCCTTTCGTCCGCAAGCCGCGAGCTTCAGGGCTTGTCGCTGCGCGACGTGACCCTGACGGTCTGGGGCGACAAGGGCAAGCCCCTCGTCGCGCACCGCGGGGATATGCTCTTCACGCACTTCGGCCTGTCGGGACCGATCGCGCTCCGCTGCAGCCAGTTCGTCGTCAAGCAGCGAAAAAAGACCGGGGGCGAGCCGGTTCGGCTCACGCTCGATCTTTTTCCTGACAAAAGCGTCGCTCAGGTGTACGACGATACGTACGCGTTGACGAAGGCGGAGCCTAAGAAAGCGGTCAAAAATATCCTCAAGAGCGTCGCGGCCGAACGCCTGCTGCCGCTGCTGCTCGCGCGGGCGGGACTGGACGGCGACACGACGCACGCGAACATTCCGAAGCAGGCCTGGCAGAACCTGGCGGGGCTGCTGAAGGCATTTCCCGTCGACGTCAACGGCACGCTGTCGATCGAGGAAGCGTTCGTGACGGGCGGCGGCGTCAGCTTGAAGGAGATCGATCCGAAAACGATGCAGTCGAAGCTCATGCCTGGCCTGTTTTTCGCCGGCGAAATCCTGGATATCCACGGCTATACGGGCGGCTACAATATTACGGCGGCGTTCTCGACGGGCTATGTCGCCGGGTTGAACGCCGCCCTGCATGCGGAGGCTGCCGCTGGCGCGCAATAGCTGGCAGTGCCCGCGGCGCTCGTGAGGCTGTAAGGCGGATCTGGCGCGGATCTGGCGCACGCGCGAGGTGCCCTGCATTCGGAATAGAGGACCGGTACAAATGTTGCTGAAAAGGCACTAAGTTACTCTACAGCCTCGCGGTTCGGTCTAAATGGTGCTGTAAGGCAAAAAGTTACTCTACAGCCTCTCGAACCGGTCTTAAAGGTGCTGTAAAGGCAAAAAGTTACTCTACAGCCTCTCGAACCGGTCTTAAAGGTGCTGTAAAGGCAAAAAGTTACTCTACAGCCTCTCGAACCGGTCCTAAAGGTGCTGTAAAGGCAAAAAGTTACTCTACAGCCTCTCGAACCGGTCTTAAAGGTGCTGTAAAGGCAAAAAGTTACTCTACAGCCTCTCGAACCGGTCTAAATGGTGCTGTAAAGGCAAAAACTTACTCTACAGCCTCTCGAACCGGTCTAAATGGTGCTGTAAAGGCAAAAACTTACTCTACAGCCTCTCGAACCGGTCCTAAACAATCGCCAAACACCCCGGTTCTCGCATAAGATACGCGCTACAATGCACTTTTGCGCGATGGATCGCAAAAGCCCGCCATATTCCGCCTTGATGATGCACTTATTGCAGGGTAGCCCTAGTATGCCTCGAAATGATTGTAGCTGCCGTCGTCCGCCGCTTCGTCTACCGGCGACTCATCTATCGCAGATTCGTCTGCCGAGCCGTTCGCGCGCGACGCTGCAATCGGCTCGACGCCGAAATATGCCGGTTCCCAGTCCTCGTTCACGGTGTGCGCGGGGATCTGCAGCTCGTCGAGCGCGTAGGCGACAGCGAGCAGCTCGGCGTCGTCGGCCGGCGCTTCGGCGAGCAGCTCGCCGCCGTGGCTCTGGGCGATCTCAAGCGCGCTCGCGAGATTGTCGCCGTCGACGTGGATGTGGAGCCGCCCGACGCCGTGCGGCTGCGGTTCGTACCCCAGCTCGTCGAGCGTTCCGCAAGCCTTGTGCGCGCTGCCCTCGTCCGGAAACTGAAACATTAGTGCTCTGTATGCCATTTCTAAAAATCGCCTCTTCTCGGTTAGCGGATTGGAATGACAGTAGCATATCCGCCCGCGGCCGCCTTCATGTAGCGATCATTCAACGCCGCCCGATCGGTCAATGTCTCCCGCGTCGGATTTCGACCGGCCTTCCCGCCCGGTGCCCAGCAAAGCGGTAGCCGCGCGATTGATGCGGCCGAGCAGCGGATATCCGGCGGCCGGCAGGAGCAAGGCCGCGGTCCACCATGGTCCGCCGTACAACCATCCTGCGTGCAAGCCGAGAATCGCGCACCAGGCCAGTCCGATCGGACGAAGCAGCAGCGACCGCCCGATCTCCCGTCCATCCGTACGCAGCGCCTCGCTCCAATCGTACAACGCCATATAACGTTCCGTTTCCCACCTGCCCCACAAGCCGTTCAGCCATAGCAGCAGCAATGCGCACAGGCCTGCCCAGGCGATCGCTCCCAGCCAGACCGGGGACAGCCAGATCGCCGCGATTCCGAGCAAAGCGAATTGAAGCAAGGTACGCACCTGCTCGGCATCCCGAAGCATCGCGCGCAGCCACAGCTCGGCGATTCGGGCGGGCTCGTCGCGCCGCTTCAGCAGCGGCCCCGGCTTGCGCAGCACCCAGGGCCTGCGTCCGGCGGGCGGTCTTTTGGCCTGCTCGGTATCCATCAGCACCCAGCCGACATTGTCCCCATAGGCCCGGTGCTCCGCCTCGAGCTCTTGCGCGAACGTGCCGGCGCGCATCGAACGTCGCCAAGCAAGGCCAACGCACGCCAAGGCCAACGCGGCGATGAAAGCCGCCGCCGCAACCGGCTCACCGCCGCGCATCCCCCACCCCGCGACAGGCACCCACGCGGCGATAAAAGCCGCTCGCAGGCCATACACGGCCAGCACGCGCCGCGCGCCTTGCCATCTGCGCTCGGTCGCATCGCGTATGAGCGTCCAGGCGAAGCCCATCAGGCCGGCGGACACCGCGAGCGCCGCCCCTGCGCCGAAGCTCCACCCTGTCGCATCCGACATCAACGGCAGCATCAACCCGGCCCCCGCTGCCGACACGGCCATACGGGCGGCCAATGTGTAGGCGAGGCCCGCCAACGTCATGCCGCTCACCCACCTGCCGCTCGAGCGCAGGAACAGTCCGTCCCCCGACTCCGCAAAGGTCCGCAGTCTGGCGCGCAGCATGAGGATCGCCAGCACGACGATCGGCGTTCGCGCAGGCAAATGTCCGATCCAATCCGGCGGATGCCGCAGCAGGTCCAGGTACATCCCCCCCGGCCACCCATAAACCCGGCAGAACGAGATACAGCAGCACGGTCCAGTCCAGCGTCAGCCGCCAAGCGCGAATCGATTTGAGCCAAAAAGCGCCGCAGCGTCCCGCAACCAGCCTCACCGGACCGCTTTTTCCCCGCAATCGCCCGATCCTGCCGTCCGCCGGCTTCATGAACCCTCCGCCGAAGCGGCGCGGGTCAGCCGATGGAAGCAATCGAACAACGGCGTACCGTCCGGCATGCCGGACGCCGCGCGGATGTCGGCGACCGTGCCCGACGCCGCCGCGCCGCCTTCGTGGACGAGCACGAACCGGTCGCACAGCCGCTCCGCCGAATCCAGGACGTGCGTCGTGAGCAGCACGCCCGCGCCCCGGGCGCGTTCCTCGTCGAGCGCCTCCAGCAGCTCCATGACCGCCGCGGGATCGAGTCCGATGAACGGCTCGTCGACCAGGTACACGCTCGGCTCCAGCAAGAAGGCGGCGACGAGCATCGTTTTTTGCTGCATGCCCTTGGAAAACTTGATCGGGTAGTCGTCCTTCACGTGCCGAAGGCGAAATCTCGCCAACAACCCCTCCGCCCGATCGGCGAGCCGTTCCTCGGAAATGCCGCACACCGCGGCAGCCAACTGCAGATGCTCCCACAGCGTGAAGCGCTCGTACAGGATCGGCTGCTCGGGAATATAGGCCAGCCTTCCGTTCATCGCGCCGCCGGCAACCGCGTTCGCCTCCCGCCATCGGACATCCGCGTCCCAGTAAGGCAGTTGTCCGAGCAAGCCCTTCATCACCGTACTTTTGCCCGCGCCGTTCGGCCCAAGCAGGCCGACGCGTTCTCCCGGTCCCACCTCGATCGCCACGTCGCGCAGCACGGCATTGCCCAGCTCGTACCCTGCCGCGCGGATCGCCGCGCGCATCAGCCAGCTTTCGCCGCCCATCGGATCCCCACCTTTGCACCCTTTTCAAAGTAACTACGATAACGCGCCGCCGCGGGTTGCGTACCGGCGAGATCGCCCAGCGCGACAACATAGCAAAAAAAGAGCCCCTCATCCGGTTACCGGCCGGAAATGCGAGAGGCTCTCTCACTATTGGGAGGCACCCGTCCGCGAAGACAAGCTCCTCCCGTCTATCTTATCATCCAAGCGTTAGATACGGAAAGGCTGCAGCGCTTCGTTCAGCGGCTTCGTCGCGGCATACACGTCCCGATAGACGCCGAACAGCTCCGCATAACGGCGCGCGCGCGCAGCGTCCGGTACGTATGTCGCGGCATGCTTGACGAACGCGTCCGCGCACGCCTCGAGGCTGCCGTACCAGCCGGCGCCTGTCGCCGCCAGCATCGCCGCGCCGAGACCCGGTCCCTGCTCGCTCTCGAGCCGAACGACTTCCGCGTCGAACACGTCCGCCTGCATTTGCAGCCAGTCGGGATTTTTCGCGCCGCCGCCGATGGAGACGACCTTCGTCACCGACTTGCCGGCTTGGCGGAAGACGTCGACCGACTCGTTCAGCGAGAACGTGATGCCCTCGAGCACCGCTCGCGCGAAATGCGTTATCGTGTGAGCGCCGTCCATGCCGACGAAGCTCGCCCGGATGGCCGCATCCGCGTGCGGCGTGCGCTCGCCGACCAGGTACGGCGTGTACAGCAGCCCGCCGGCCCCCGGCGCGATGTCGCCGACGCCCGCGAGCAGCCGCTCGTACGGCTCGCCCGCTGCGAACGTATTGCGGAACCAACTGAGCGAGTAGCCCGCCGCCAGCGTCACGCCCATCGCGTAAAACGCGCCGGGCTTGCCGTGATTAAAGAAGTGCACCTTGCCCGCATAATCGGCCGAAGCGTCCGGCTCGTGCGTGAGCACGACGCCCGACGTGCCGATGCTGCACAGCGTGAGGCCCGGCTTCAGGATGCCCGCGCCGATCGCGCCGCAGGCATTGTCCGCGCCGCCCGCGAACACGCGCGTCGAGGCCGGCAGGCCCGTCTCGCGGGCCGCCGCGTCGGACAGCGTGCCCGTCTCGGCGACCGACTCGACGAGCGGCGGGCAGAACGAATCCGGAATGCCGAACGCCGCCAGCACCTCTCGGCTCCAAGCACGAGCCGCGACGTCCAGCATCAGCGTGCCCGCCGCGTCGGACAGATCCATTTGCACGGCGCCGGTCAGGCGGTAACGCACGTAATCCTTGGGCAGCAGAAACGACTCCGCTTTGTCGTAGAGCTCCGGCTCATGCTCCCGTACCCACAGCAGCTTCGGGAGCGTGAATCCCTCGAGCGCCGGGTTGCGGGTCAGGCGAAGCAGCGAATCGCCGAGCTTGCGCTCGATCTCGCGGCACTGCGCCGTCGTGCGCGTGTCGTTCCAGAGGATCGCCCTGCGCAGCGGCTTGCGGCTCCCGTCCAGCAGCACGAGACCGTGCATCTGGCCCGAGAAGCTGATGCCGTCGATGCTGCCGCCCGAGGCCGCCGTCTTTTCTCCGAGCTCCTTCAATACTTCGATCGTCGCGCGGACCCAGTCCTCCGGCTCCTGTTCGCTCCAGCCCGAGCGCTCGTGATAAAGCGGATATTCGCGGGAGGCTTCGGCAGCCACCGCTCCGTCCTGCCCGACGAGGAGCGCCTTGACGGCGCTCGTGCCGAGATCGATGCCGATGACATAATTCATGTTTGGCCCGTCTCCTTCGGTATGCTTAATGCGCTTATACGCTGAAAATAACCTCGTTTACCGCTTGGCGAATCTGCTCCAGACGGCCGGAACGGTTGACGATCGGCTTCTGTCCGTTCAGCACGTATGCTTCGAGCGATGCGAGCGTGTGCTTGCCCGCGACGATCTCGGCGCCGATGCCTTCGCCGAAGCTGGCGTAGCGGCCTTCGACGATGCCGTCCAGCGTCTTGTTCTCGATCATCTTGGCGGCGGCCTTCAGGCCGTGCGCGAACGAGTCCATGCCCGCGATGTGCGCGAAGAACAAATCCTCGTCCTCGAAGGACGTCCGGCGGACCTTGGCGTCGAAGTTGACGCCGCCCTTGCCGATGCCGCCTTCGTTTTTGAGGATTTCGAACATGGCCAGCGTCGTCGAGTACAGATCGGTCGGGAACTCATCCGTATCCCAACCGAGCAGGTAGTCGCCTTGGTTGGCGTCGATCGAGCCGAGCGCGCCGTCCAGGCGGGCGACGCGGAGCTCGTGCTCGAACGTGTGGCCCGCCAGCGTCGCGTGGTTCGCTTCGATGTTCAGCTTGAAGTGGTCCTTCAGGCCGTATTTGCGCAGGAAGCTGAGCGTCGTCGCGGAGTCGAAGTCGTACTGGTGCTTGGTCGGCTCCTTCGGCTTCGGCTCGATCAGGAATTGCGCGCCGAAGCCGATCTCCTTGGCGTAGTCGACGGCCAAGTGCAGCATACGGGCCAGATTGTCCAGCTCGAGGCCCATATCCGTGTTCAATAGCGACTCGTAACCCTCGCGGCCGCCCCAGAAAACGTAGTTTTCGCCGTTCAGCTCCTTGCCCACTTCGAGCATCTTCTTGATCGTCGCGGCCGAGTACGCGAATACTTCCGCATTGTTGCTCGTCGCGGCGCCGAATACGTAGCGCGGGTTCGTGAACAGGTTGGCCGTGTTCCAGAGCAGCTTCTTGCCGGTGGACTGCTGGAATTCCTTCAGCTTCGCGACGATGATGTCGATGTTCTTGTTCGTCTCGGCGAGCGTCGCGCCTTCAGGCGCGATGTCGGCGTCGTGGAACGCGTAGAACGGTACGCCCAGCTTCTCGAGCAGCTCGAAGTTCGCTTCGACGCGAACCTTGGCCTTGTCGAGCGGGGAGAGCGAATCCCAGCTGCGCACGGCCGTGCCGGCGCCGAACGGGTCGGTGCCGTTGGCGTTGAACGTATGCCAGTAGGCGACGGCGAAGCGCAGATGCTCCTCCATCGTCTTGCCGAGGACGACCTCGCCGGCGTTATAGTGTTTGAAAGCGAACGGATTGTCGGATTTGCGGCCTTCGTACTTGATCTGCGGCACATTCGAAAACAGGCTCATAATAACGGAATGCCTCCTTAAGGATGTAGGGTCGTTGAATTCGTTTACAAGCTGAATTAAGCATAGCACTCGAAACTTAGTTTGTCTATTGGCTAAACTAAGTTTTATGCTATGATGGCGTTAACGATTAATGGGACGAAAGAACGACGCGAAAATCGCCGATCGCCCCGCGCGAAGGAGCCGCATACCGCATGAAGACCCCGACCGGAGATCAAGCGCTCATCAAAAGAATGAATACCGCCATCGTACTCGAATCGGTGCTGCAGGGCGCCCCGCTCTCTCGCGCGGACATTTCCGCCCTAACCGGCCTGAACAAGGCGACCGTGTCCAGCCTCGTCCAGGATCTGATCGACAGCGGCCTGGTCCGCGAGATCGGCACCGGACGATCCAGCGGCGGCCGCAAGCCGGTTCTGCTTGAATTCGTAGCCGAATCGGGCTATGCCGTCGGCATCGATCTCGGCGTCAATTACGTGCGCGGCGTGCTGACGGACCTGCGAGGCGGCGTGGCGGTCGAACGCACGGCCCAACTGGCCAAGACGTCGCCGGATGAAGTATTCGGCATTCTGCGGCCCTTTATCCAAGCGCTCGTGGACGAGGCGCCGGAGAGCGCGTTCGGCGTCGTCGGCATCGGCGTCGGCGTGCCGGGGCTCGTGGACCGCGGCGGCGCCGTGCTGTATGCGCCGAATCTCGGCTGGCGCGACGTACCGCTGCAGGACGCGCTGAACCGCGCCTTCGGCATCCCCGTCCTGATCGACAACGAAGCCAACGTCGGCGCCATCGGCGAGCGCAAGTTCGGCAGCGGCCGCGGCATCGGCAGCATGATCTACGTAAGCGTCGGCATGGGCATCGGAACCGGGCTTATTTTGCAAAAAAGAGCTTTACAAGGGTGCGGCGGGCTTTTCGGGGGAAATGGGTCATCTGTCCATCGAGGCCAGCGGCCCGCCCTGCCGCTGCGGCAATCGGGGCTGCTGGGAGCTGTACGCATCGGAGCAGGCGCTGCTCGCCCGCGCGGCGGAGGCCGGCATGGGCGGGGGCACGCTGGACGGACTGCTCGCGCTGGCCGAAGGCGGGGACGAGAAGGCGCGCGCGCTGTTCGCCGGGATCGGCGAATCGCTCGGGGTCGGCATCGCCAACATCGTTAATGTCTTTAATCCCGAAGCCGTCGTCATCGGCAACACGATGAGCCGCGCGCGGCCCTGGCTCGAGGAGGCGATGAGCCGAACGACCGAAGCCCGCGCGCTGAACTTTCATCTGCGCGGCATTCGGCTGCTATTCGCCGAGCTCGGCGACCGCTCCGCCGTCATGGGGGCGGCGGAGACCGCGATCGCCGCGTTTTTCAAGCGGCTGCGCTCGGCTTGATTAGGTAAAGCCGGGCTGCTCGCGCAGGCTAAATTAACTGCTGCCTGGAACCGATACAGCACTCAGCATATGCGGCGCGAGCGTTTGGTCCTACCTGGGAACAATGCGCCGTACATCCGATCTCCCGCGCGCCAGTTGAGTCCTACCTAGGAACGATTCGCCGTACATCCGACCTCCCGCGCCAGTTGAGTCCTACCTAGGAACGATTCGGCGTACTTCCGATCCCTCGCGCCAGATTAAGTCCTATCTAGAAACAATGCGGCGTACATCCGGATCTCCCGCGCCAATTGAGTCCTATCTAGGAACGATTCGGCGTACCTCCGATCCTCCGCGCCAGATTAAGTCCTATCTAGAAACAATGCGGCAGCCAGCTCATCACCCGCGCCGGGTTTAATCCTACCTGGGAACGATTGACTCCCGCGGCGTGTTGCCGCCCCATTCATTTCCTATGCGGGAACAATGGAACGCGCAGGGTCTCCCGAATCGAAAAGCCGGATACGTTCTCCGGGCGCGACGCGCGCCTGGGGAGCATATCCGGCTTCCTTGTTGCCTTTACTTCGATGAATGCGGTTATTCGGGCTTGATAACGCCCTTTTTGAGAATGATGTTGGCGTATATCGCGCTCTCGCCCGTCGCCACGATCGCATAAGCTTGCTTCGCACGCTCATAAAACGCGAACCGCTCGACTTCCTCGAACGGCTCCGCAAGACCGGTCCGCTCGCGGATAATATCGCCGTACCTGCCCCAGATCGGCGTCTCGGCCGTATCGCCGGGCACGACCTGCATGAGCGCAACCGGCCGATCCGTGTACTGATCGAGCGGCATCAGCTTCAGCACCGCGTCCAGCAGCTCCGGAACGCCGTGGCCGTCGGCGCGTACGAGACGCTGGGCATGACTGGCAGCGGGGAAGTTCCCGTCTCCCAGCACGATCTCGTCGCCGTGGCCCATCTCCATCAGAATCTTCAGCAGCTCCGGCGACAATATCGCCGGAATTCCCTTCAACAATTCAATCGACCTCCCGCCGGCTTCTGCGCATGCGCACGGTCAGAACGCGCGGGCCTCCCGAACCGGACATGTCCGCGGCGCGTAGGGCGGAACGCCCGTTTCTGCCGTCTTCTGCCAGTATAACCGACGCGGTTCGTCTTGTCTTTATCGAGCTGCGCCCGACAACGCGTCCGAAATGACTTTGACGCCTGTCCTGCGGTCGATCGGCCCGTAACCGAGCACCATTTGGCCGTCCACGCCATAGACATGCCCGTTTTTGACCGCCTTCAGGTTTTTCCAGATCGTACTGTCCTTCCACGTATCGGTGAACGCGGCCATCGTGGAATCGCGGTAGTTGAAGTAGCCGAGGACCAGATAATCGGGATCGAGCGCGCTGAGTCCTTCAAGGCTGAGCTCGGCGCCGGTTTTCCCGATATCGCCTTCGGGCGCTTGCAGGCCAAGTCCGTCATAGTAATCCTTCAAATAGTCGCTTCCCTGCAGGTAGACCGTCTTGTCCCGCACTTGCAGGAACGCGACCGTGCCTTGGAGCTCCGCGAGCTTTGCTTTGGCTGCCGCCAGTTCGCTCCTGTAGCCGGCAATATAGTCAGCGGCGACCTGCTCCTGCCCGAGAATCTCGCCGATCTCCGTCACGAGCGCCTGCCAGTTCGACCACACATCCGTCTGCGCTTCGTCGATGACGACGGTCGTCGCGACTTGGGACAACTGCGGCAGCACTTTCTCGTTCGTCTTGTTGCCGGCGATGATCAGATCGGGACCGTAAGCCGCCAGCTTTTCGAGATTGACCTCCGTGTTCTCGCCCACGATCCGGATGTCGGCGATTTTGTCCGCGTACGCTTTGTAGGCGTCCGTGCCGAGCAGAGATTGCTTCTCCGTAAAAGGAAGCGCGAACGCGGCGGAGTCGAGGTCGAACAGCAGCAGCGAATCGGTATAGCCCCAATGGAGCACCGCGACCTTCTTCGGCCGTTCCGGGATCGTCACGTCGCCGCCGACGCTTGTCACCGTGCGGGGATATGCCGCCGAAGCTTCTGAAGCGCCCGCGGACGCAGCGGGACTGTCGCTGCCGCCGGCCTCCGCTCCGCCTGCCGAAGCGCTGGCGGTTGCGCCTGCACCGGCGCCGGGGCTGCCCGAAGCTTCGTTAGTTCCGCGCCCGCAAGCCGACAGCAGCACAAGCAGCAGCATTAAACCGACAAACGCCGGCCACCATTTGAAGCGATTCATCATGTTAAAAATATCCCCTCTGCTCATCTAGTAGATAACGATTCTCATTATCATCTAGACTTTAACACCTCTCCTGCCTTCTGCAAATGGAGAAAAGTTAGCGATCAGGATGGACGATTTCGCCTATGCTTCAGTCCGATCTCGCCCGGAGATTGCCCTTTGTGCTTCTTGTACAGCCGGCTGAAATAGTAGGCATCCGGATAACCGACGCTTCTCGCCACCGCATGCACCGGATACGTTCCGGTCGCGAGCAGCTCCTCGGCGCGGTTCATCCTGTACCGGATCAAATAATCGATCGGGCCCATCCCCATAAACCTGCGAAACTGCGTCGAAAAATACTTGGGCCCGAGCCCATGCCGCTCGGCCAGCCGCGCAAGCGTAATCGGCTCCGCGTAATACGCGTGAATCAGCTCGAGCGTGTCGCGCACCATCTCGGAAGCGGGTCCGTGCCTGACCGTCCGCGCCGCGAAGAGCAGCCGGTTCACGAGCTGGTAAAACAGCGTTTTTTTCTCAAGCCTCATCATGCTATCCGGAAGCGCGGCCGCCTGCAGCAGCCGCTCAAGCAGCAGTCGCTGCTCCGGATCCGCGCCGACGCGCAGCGGCGAGACGGCGATCAACATCTGCGCAGCCTCGCCGATCTGCGGCTCAGGCAAGTAGTGAACGAGCCCGTACTCGAACGCCTCGCCTCCGGTCCGGATCTCGAGCCGTCTGTTCAGTCCGCCGATCAGCGCGACGCCCGGCTCCATCGTATGCCGCTCCGCGCCGTCAAAAATAAAATCGGCCTGACCGCTCAGACCGATAATGACCGCACACTTGGAGGTTGGCCGCTCTACGTGCCCGGTATATGCCGAATCGGCCGCGAGGACCGTGCGGTAAACGCCGTGAACGGACAGATTCGCGCCTTCGAACGCTTCAGCCAATTGCTCGCACGTATAGGACATGTTCGCGTTGCCTCGTCCTTTCCGCCGTTTATGTAGGGCGGCCGCGCCGCCCGCCGCATTATACCTTTTGCCCGAATACCTGCCCGATCATGTCCGCGATCGTGCGGCCGTCGAGCACTTCCATCATCCTGCGTTCGGTCTCTCGAATGACGTCGCCGAACGCTTCCTTCATGCCCGAACCGAGCGCCGTGCAGTCGTCCGCGCTGTCCAGCATTCCGCTGTGCAGCGGCTCGGCGATCTCAAGGGCGCGATACACTTCGCCGAGCGTAATGGATTCGGGCGGCCTGAGCAGGAAATACCCGCCTTCCCTGCCCTCCCGGGCGCCGACGATCTGCGCCCTTGCGAGCCGCGACAGAATGCGCCTCATCAACGTCGCTTCGGTGGCGCACCCTCCGGCGATCTCTCCGCTTGGACAGCGGTCGTCCCGATCGGCGTGATGGGCCAAGTAAACGAGAGACTGTAATGCGTATCCGAACCATCTCGGCGTCGCCACGCCTCCGCATTTATCGACTGGCATAAACACACCTCCATCCGGCGTACTCGCTCATTTACACAGTATAGCGCATCGGGCATGCGATGTCTCTATGCAAGGGGACTCCCCGGTCGGATACCCATGCGAAGGGCTGCCGTCAAAGCGGCCCTGATCATCTCAGCACGGCTCGGTTTTTCCGGCTATCTCCCCTGTCCTCAAGGCGAAGCAGCGCCAATCTGGCGCCCTATCCGCGATTCGCCTCCCGCACCGCCTCCGTCATCTTGTCGCCGCCCTCCGCGTGCCAGCGCTGCGCGTAATCGTCGAATGCCGACAGCGGCAGCTCTCCCGTGATGATTTTCGCATAAGTCTCCAGCTCGAGGTTCAGCAGGTTCGTCCACATGGCCGCGAGCGACGGCGGCGGATCGGCGAAAAAGCTCTCGATCTTGACCGTCTCCGCCCGCCCGACGCTGCCCCACTGCTGATAGGCCGTCGAGCCGCTCCATGCGTCCAGATTTTTGCGCGGATACTCCCGCTCGGTCAGCGAATCGTCGTACAGCCGCTTCGTCTCCTGGTCCAGCTGGCCTGGATCGAGCTCGCCGGCCAGCGCCTTGGTCAAGCGGTCGTGCCGCTGGGCGATCGCATCCGGATAGTCGAGCAGCAGGTCGAACGGATAATAATTGCGGAGCTGGGTGTCAAGCTGCTCCGTCGCCGCCAGCAAGCTCTTGGCGCCCGGGTCCTGGTTGCGCTCGATCCGCGTGAACACGTTCAGCAGCTTGAGCGCGGCTTCGGGATGCTCGTAGCCTTTGCGGACGACCAGATAGCGGTCGGTGACCGGCGATTCGCTTACGTTAAAGCGCCCATTGTCATCCACCGGTACCGCATACACCCGCCAGTCCGCTTTCGTGTCTTGCGAGACCGACTTGGACAACGGATAATAGGGCGCCCACCAGGGTCCGAAAAAGATGCCCGTCTTGTTGTCCGCCACCAGATCCTGCGCGTCCTGCCGCAGCATGAACTGCATGTCCAGCACGCCTTCCTTGTACCACTCGGCGAGCAGCTTGAGCGTCTCCTTGGCCTCGCGCTGCACCGAACCGTACACGGGCCGGCCGTCCGAGCCCGCGATCCATTTGCGCGGGTAGGCGCCGAAGGCCGCGAACACGGCGTTCAGCCCGTTGTTGCCGGTCTTCTCCCCCGAAGACCATGCCGCGATCCACCGGAATGCCGACCGTGTCCGCCTTGGCATCGCCGTCCGGATCGATGTGTCTGAAAGCCTTCGCGATCCTGGCAATGTCGTCCAGCGTCTTCGGCTGCGCGAGGCCCAGCTTGTCCAGCCAGTCCTGACGCACCCACAGGTACGTCGGCGCGTCCGCCTCGATCGCGACGTTGGGCAGCCCGTACAGTCGCCCGTCGATCGACGCCTCCTGCAGCGCCTTGCCGCCGGTCGCATCGTAGATCGACTTGACGAGCGCGGACGCGTACTGGCTGTACGTTTCCGTGAGATCGGCCAGCTCGCCGGCCTGCTTCAATTCCCGGAACTGCTGCCGGTCGACGACGAAGGCGTCGGGCAAGTCTCCGCTGCGGATGGCGTAGTTCATCGTGGACGCATACTGCACGCCGCTCGGCGTCTCCCACGCGTACTTGATCGAGATGCCCGTCTGCTCGCCGAGATACCGGCTGACGAAGTTGTTCTCGCTCGTATCTCCCTCGGGCAGGGCGATGTCCGAATATTGATGCGGAATGCGCAGCGTGACCGGCGTATCGTACCTGGCGAACGCCTCGCGGTCAGCCGGATCGACGCTCGCGGCGGCGTCGTCCTTGGCCTTGCCGCCGTCACCGCCGAAGCAGGCGGTCAACGACAGCGCGCAAGCCGCCAACGCGACTGCAACCTTCGATGCGGCGGCGATTCTCCGCGTACCGGCGGTTCGCGCGCCGCCCACTCCCTCGTCGGCGACGCGGGCTCGTTTGTTTTTGGCGGCGTTCACGGGCGGCCTCCTTCATGCTGGAGCTCCTGCCCCGCGCTCCGGTATTCGGATGGAAGCAGCCCCGTGCGGTCGCGGAAAAGACGGCTGAAATACTTGTCGTCCTCGAAGCCGACCCGTCCGGCGATGTCCCGGATGGGCAAGTCCGTCCCGACGAGCAGCGCCTTCGCGGCCGTCAGCCGAAGCTTGCGGAGCGCATCCCCGAACGCCTCTCCGGAAGCGAACTTCTTGAAGCACTGGCTGAAGTAGCTGCGGCTCATGCCGATGCGGCGCGCCACCTCGTCCTGGTTCAGGTCGCGGCCCGCGTTGCCCTTCATGTAGAGCACCGCGCGGATCAGGCTGCCGAACACCTCTCGCGACAGCGACAGCTCGGCGAGCCGCTGCTGGGTAAGATGCGCCGCCGCGGACAGCCAGCTTTTCCACTGCTTCCAATCGTGCAGCGTCTCCGGATCCCCGAGGACGTCCGCCAGCCCTGCCCCGTCTCCCGCTCCGCCGCGCCAGCCCAGGTACGGCGCCCATTCCGCCGCGAGCGATCGGAGCCAGTCCTGCAGGCGCGCCGGGTCGATCTGCCATTGCTCGATCTGCAGGACGAACTTGCGCCAGTCCTCGCCGTACAGCAGCCAGCGGCACTCGGACCACTCCGCGAACGCCGCGTCGAGCTCCGCGGGCGTCGGCCCCGCGTCAATCTTGAGCTCGTTCAGCGCGATCGCGCGATCGCCCGCGTCGCCGCTCCCGCGGTAGAACAAACGCACCGGCAGCCGCTCCGCGATCGCGCGCTCCGCCTCCCGCGCCGAGACGCGATCGTCCGCGCCCGCGGTCACGAGCGCCGCGTGCCATCTGCCGGCTACGTGCGCCGGCAGCTCGCGCAGCCAAGATTCCGCCTGCTCGGCTTGCGCGGACCAGAGCCACAGGCCGCCGCCTACGCGGCGCGGCTTGCCTTCGGGCGCCAGGCTTGCGGGCGGCGTATCGTCTCTCGCCGCGCGTCCTTTGGGCGCCAGCACCATGGCCGCCTCGAACGGCCGCTGCGCGCCGCCGGCCGTATGGCGCCGCTCCCATTCGAACCGCTTGACGATGCGCTGCAGCGTCTCGTCCACGTTGCTCTTGTTGAGCAGCGTCTTGACGATGTAGTCGATCGCGCCGATTCGAAGCGCCTCCTGGACATAATCGAACTCGTGGTAGCAGGTAAGGATGACTGCCTTCGTCTTCGGATAGCGGCTCCTCGCCTGGTCGATCAGCTCGAAGCCGGACATGCCCGGCATGCCGATATCGACGAACATCATGTCGATCTCGCGCTCGCCGAGCAGCGCCAGCGCGGACGCCCCGTCCTTCGCCTCGCCGACGATGGAGATGCCGTAGGCGGACCAGTCCGCCAGCGCGATAAATCCGCGACGCACCCGTTTCTCGTCGTCAACGACCAGCGCTTTGATCATAGAGCTCCACCTCGCTTCGAATCGGTATGTGCACGGACAGCGTCGTGCCTTCTCCCGGCGCGCTGCGGATGCGCAGCAGATCGCCGCTGCCGTAATAGCTCTCCAGCAGCCGCTTGACGTATTTGAGCCCGATGCCCATCCCCGTCCGGGAAGCGCCCTCGCCTTCGAGCAGCCCGGCAAGCGTCTCTTCGTTCATGCCTGGACCGTTGTCCGTCACCCGGAGCGCCAGCATGCCCGGCGCGTCCGGCTCCCGCTCGACGACGACGCGGATCTCGCCGCCCTCCTCGCTCTGCCCGTGATAGATCGCGTTTTCCACGAGCGGCTGAAGCAGGAAGCGCGGCATCGCGATCGACTCCGTGCCCGGCTCTACGACGATGCCGAAGGCCAGCTCGTCCTCGTAGCGGTAGCTCTGCAGCTCGATATAATGTCGCAGCGCCTCGAGCTCCTGGCCGACGGTGACGATCAGGCTGTTTTTTCCCATGTTGTATTGAAGCACCTGGACGAGCAGCGTCACGATCCGGTCGATCTCCTCCTGGCCGCCCGCTCTGGCGACCCATTGCACCGTGTTCAGCGTATTGTGGAGAAAATGCGGATTGATCTGGCTCAGCAGCTTTTCCGTCTCCAGCTGATACTTCGCCCGCTCGTTCTGGCCGATCTCGACGATCAAGCCGTTGACCGTCGTCTTCATGTCCTGGAAGCTGCCGAGGAGCTGGTCGAACTCCTCCACCTGCATATATTGGACCGGCGCCTCCCGATCCCGGGTCATGCGGACGATCTCGCGGTTCACCTTGCGGATGGACCCGTATACTTTGCGCCAGACGAGCATCGCGAGCACGATCGCGAGTCCGAACGCGAAGGCGAACAGCAGCGCCAGCCGCCGGAACCAGTCGTTGATCTCCCGGTTGAATTCGTTTTTGCTGACGGCCGTCATCAGCTTCCAGCCCTGCGGGCTCTCGTAGCCGAACAGATAGTAGCCGCGATACGGTCCGCCGTCCGAAGCCGCGATCTCTTCGTAGCGCAGCTGCTTCGGATCGAGCGGCGGCTCGCCGTCGTCCGCGAACAGCGCGTCGCCTTCCTCGTCGAATACGTAATGCGATACCTTCATGCCGTAGAGCGCGCTGTTCAGAATCTTGCGGAACAGGTTGTAGTTCGACTCCAGATAAATGTAGACAGGCGTCTGCTGCTCCGTGCGCACGACGCGCAGCGACGAGATGACCGTATTGTCGCTGTTCTTGTACTGCGTCCGGTGCGGTCCGTGGAAGACGGCGCCCTTGTATTGCACGAACGGCGGCAGGCCGTCGATCGTGAATCCGCCGATCACCGGCAGGTTATTAAAAAAGAACGGGCTCCGCGGCTTTCGGCATGTAGTACACGGTAAGTCCCACGTTCGGGCTCGTGAAGTTGACCAGGTTCAGGCTGTCCTCGATATCCTGCTTGATCTCCGCCTTGTCGTAGGTCTGGCTTGTTTTCAGATAACCGTTGACCAGTTCGACCAGCCGTCCGTCCAGCGCGAACTGCTTGGAGACGAAGTCCAGGTCGTTCAGCATGTTCTCCATCCCCGTCGCCTCCTGCTTGAGGCTAGCGTCGATGCCGCTGCGGATCTTGCCGGTCAGTATGGAGTGAAGCGACGAATACGTATAGGCGGAAAACAGAATCGGCGGGAACAGGCAGGCGATCAGCAAATAGATGACGAGCGTGCGCCTCAGCGTGCCGGACTTGAAGGGATGAGGCATTTTAAAATATCGCGACAAAAACAGTTGCGTGCATCCCCTCTCGTTGCGTCGGGCTCGCCGCCCTGTATACGCTTACTATTTTAACAAATAACGCGGGTTCCCGACAGCGGAAGCCATTTCCTCGCCCGCGATGCCCGAAAAGCTTATCGCCGACCCGGTCGGGGGCGGCGATAAGCTTCAGTCATACAGTGGCTTCGATTCTTACTTGGCGCGGTATTCGAACACCTTTTCGTTTTGCGATTTGTTCCAGTTGTAGACGTCGTCGTAGCCGAGGCCTTTGGCTTTCGAGATCATTTCCTTTTTCAGCTTGTCGAACTCGGCCTCGTTTTTCGCGAACACCATCTTCCAGGAATATTGCTTAATGACCTGCGCGACCTGCCCCTGCTTCTGCGACAGCTCGTCGGAGATGACCTCCGGCGCCGTGCCGGTGAAAATTTGCTTGTTGACCGCGATCATGTCGTTCTTC
The DNA here is from genome assembly GCF_029525575.1 of Cohnella rhizosphaerae. Taxonomy (GTDB): domain Bacteria; phylum Bacillota; class Bacilli; order Paenibacillales; family Paenibacillaceae; genus Cohnella; species Cohnella rhizosphaerae. Next base: position 1,472,630 of record NZ_JAPDIA010000003.1, on the reverse strand, counting down.
AGCAGGTATTCCTTGGCGCTCGTCGCGCCGCCCATCGCGGCCCGCCAGCTTTCCTCCAGCTTGTTCGGCGCTTGGGCCAATGTTGAAGTCCACAGCGTATAGTCATACGGTTCGCCGGTTTCCGGGTTGATGCTCGTCAGCTTGAGGGTCGAATTGTTGATCTGATTCTGACCGTCCTTCCAAGTGCCGCCGCCGAATTCGTCCGGCACTGCCGTCGGATTGGATGGTAATGCTTGCTTGCCGAAGTCCGTCAGCACCGGCTTGCCGCCCTCCAGCTTCCAAGCCATGCCTTCCGGTCCGTAGTTAGCGACCATGGTGCCCTCCGGGCTATACAGCCAGTCGATAAATTCGAGCACGCGCTCCGGATGCTTGGCCTTGGCGCCGATCGCCCAGATGCGGTTGCCGCCGTACGGATTGTAGCCGTAGGAGAAGGTGCGTTCCTCTTCGAACGGCACGAGCGCGAAGCCCTTGCCTTCCGCCAGACGCTCGGGCGTATTGTACGTGTTCAGCCACGGGAACCAGGTGAACAGGAGCTGGCCGTCCGTCATCTTGTTGACGACGTCGTCGAACTTCTGCGTCATGGAGTCGGGATCGACGAGCCCCATCTGGTTCGCGTCGAAATACAGCTTCAGGCCGCGCATGTAGAAGCCGTTTTCGTCAAGCACGCCCTGCACTTCGTTCTTGTCGGCCGAGATCAGCGTGAAGCCGCCGGGGTTGAAGCCGTCGCCCTCGTCGAAGCCGTTCAGCCCCGCCCATGCCTTCGTATTCATCATCATATTGCCGTCCCAATCCTGCCACATCGAGAAAGCGTAGGTCGGCTTGCCCGAATCGCTCTTCGGTTCAAGCTCCTGCATCTTCTTCAGCACCGGGAGATAGTCTTCCATCTTTGTGATCTTCGGGCTGCCGGCCTTCTGATACAGGTCGAAGCGCAGGTTCGGGTTGTAGGTCATGTCCTTGCCTTCCGAAGGACCTTCGCCCTCGCCGACCTCAAAGCCAATGCCGTATACTTTGGAACCGCCGCCGAAGTTGACCTTGTTTTTCTCGATCGCCTTGGGCGCATACTTGGTCAGGTTCTGGCCGTACTTGTCGAGCAGGCCGTCCTGCGTCCAGTCGAGCAGCATGCCCGCCTTGATCGCGTCCTGGTACTTCTGGCCGTCGTCGCCGAACACGACGAGGTCGCCCAGATTGCCCGCCGACATCATCGCGGAAAACTTCACGTCGCCGCCGCCCTCGAGGTTCGAGGAGATGATGTTGAGATCGAGGTTGAACTTGTCCTTGACGACCTTGGCGAACCAGCCCTGCTGCTCGCCCGAGAAATTGGACAGCATCGAGAACACGTCGATCTTGTAGGCGTCGCGCTGCGGCGCGCTCGATCCAGAAGCGCTTGCAGAAGCGCCGGACGATGCCGAGCCGGACGGCGCGGCGGACGGCGAAGCGTTGTTGTTGCCGCCGGAGCAGGCTGCAAGGCTGGCTGCGAGCAGCACGGCGACGGATGCGGTTAGCGCTTTTTTCTTTTTCATCTGAACCACGGGGTAGTCCTCCCTTTAATAGATAGCTATTGGTCGTTCGGCCTGACATGGAGCGGTCAGTCGTTCCGGTCACATCGCGGGCTCCGGATTCACCTCCTTAAATGGAGCCCGCCGGGAGTGGCTGGCCGCCGTTCGGCCTTAGCCCTTGACGGCGCCGATCATGATGCCTTTGACGAAAAACCGCTGGAAGAACGGGTACACGAACAGGATCGGGATGACGACGATCATCGAGACGGTCGTGCGGATCGAGGTCGCCGTCTGCATTTTGGACAAGTCGACGTTGGCCGCGCCTCCGCTGCTGCGGATGATGGCCGCGAGCGAGTTGGATTCGTTCAGATACTTGTAGAGCACGAACTGAAGCGTGTAGTACTTCTGGTCGGTCATGAGGAACACGGTGTCGATAAAGGAGTTCCACTGCGTCACGGCGGAGAAGATGGCGATCGTGGCGGCGATCGGCATGATGAGCGGCATAATGATGCGGAAGAACAGCGTCATCGTGCCTGCGCCGTCCATCTCTGCCGACTCCTGAAGCACCTCGGGCAGCGACTCGACGAACGTTTTGACCAGGATCACGTAGAACGGTGAGACGATCATCGGCAGGATGTAAGCCAGGAAGTTGTTCGTCATATGCAGCTTCAGCATGATGACGTACCAAGGGATGATGCCGGCGTTGAAGTACATCGTGATCATGATGAAGCGGTACCAGAACGTGCGGGCCCACATCTTGCGCTTGGTGAAAATGTAGCCGAGGAACGCGGAGCCCGCTACCGTCGCGACGGTACCGATAACCGTCCGTCCGACGGAGACGAGTGCGGCCTGCGACAGCCCTTTAAGCTTTAGCACCTGGATGTAATTGTTGAAGTGAATGTCCTTCGGGTACCACATCACGAGCCCTCTCGAGCTCAAGTCGTTGCTGCTGATCGTGTTGATGAACAGATAGTAGAACGGGAACAGGCACAGCAGCGTGAAGATGGCGAAGGCCAGATAGTTAAACGTGTGAAATACTTTGTCCCCGGTCGAGCTGCGGATCTTCAAGTTCGGTCCCTCCTTTGCTTAGATGATCGATTCGCCGCGGACCCACTTGGAAAGGCGGTTGGCGAAGAACAGCAGCCCGATGCTGATGATCGACTTCAGCATGCTGACGGCCGTCGCGAACGAGAAATTGGTGCCGAGCATGCCCGTGTTGTACACGTAAAGATCGAGCACTTCGATGTGATCCTTGTTGATCGGGTTCTGGAAGACGAAGTACTGCTCCATCCCGTTGTTGATGAAGTTGGCGATCGAGAGCAGCAGCAGCACGAAGTACGTCGGCATGATGCCGGGCACCGTGATGTTCCACATCTGGCGGAAGCGGCCCGCGCCGTCGACCTTCGCGGCATCGTACTGCTCCTGGTCGATCCCGGTGATGGCGGCGATGTACATGATCGCGCCCCATCCGAGTCCTTTCCAGGTAGCCCACAGGATCATGGCGAGCCAGGTATGGCTGTCGTTCGCCAGGTAGTTGAAGCCGCGGTCCTGCAAGCCGAGCTCGATCATGAGCTTGTTGATCAGGCCGTTGTCGACGTTGAACATCATGAAGGCGATTGCATAAACGAGCACCCAGCTGATGAAGTTGGGCAGCGTCGTAAGGATCTGCACCGTTTTCTTGAAGCGCATCGATCTGATCTCCGACAGCAGAATCGCGAAGGCGACCGGCAGAACCGAAGTCAGAATACCGAGGGCGCTCATGGCGACGGTGTTCTTCATGACCCGCAGCACCTCTTGGGTCTGCGTCGGATTGGCGAAGATCGAGCGGAACCACTGCAGGCCGACGAACGGCGTATCGCTCAGCTTGAAGCCGGGACGGTAATTGTAAAGCGAGTAAATCCAGCCGTACAGCGGCATATAGCTGAACACGAACACGAGCACCAGGAAAGGAAGCGCATACAAAAACAATCGGTAACGTTCCGTAATGCCGCGTTTTCGCGAGACGGGTTGAGCGACGGTCTGGGGATGCGGCGAGGTGCCGGCAGCCGAATTCATAAGATTCCTCCTTCTGGGGTGGCAAGGCGCCGCCTGCGGCTTCAGCCTTGACGGCCGGCTAGCTTGCGAGGGAACGAAGCTGCGCAGCGTCTCGCGGATGGACGGAAATCGTTTTCCATTCGGCGGCTGCCGGAGCCTTTCCCTCTCTTCTACGCCTCTTATTGTAGCTACCGCGGCCTATGTAAGGGGATACAAAACGGTTTTAGCGTATGTGACAGCTGTCGCGAGACATCGAACGAAATTCTGCCGCGCGCGTACGAAATTCTACCCTCGGCAATGGATGAGGCGAAGGATGGCCCGCTCCAGCACGCTGTCTGAGTAGGAAAATCGTCGGCTGGGCTTCTTTGCCGGCTGTTTTTGCGCGTTTTAACGATATCCCCTTCGCACAGGAACGGGATTTTCGACCATAAAGCGGCATAGGGTTTTGAGCGGATAGCTGCGGTGGCGACCTATTGGCGAGCATGGGGTTGTAGGGGAAAAACCCTGCAACTCCGCAGAAACTTCCACCCGAGAGCAGTGTTACACGGAAAAACGATAAAACGCTTGTCGATAAGCGCCTATGGGCACTATCGCCGCATCTGCGACGCTCGGATAGGTGCCGATAAGCGCCTATGGGCACTATCGCCGCATCTGCGACGCTCGGGGAGGCGCCGATAAGCGCCTATGGGCACTATCGGCGGCAAGATTTTTTGGCGGAATAGCGGTGGTGATGATTGGTGATGACCGTTATTGGAACTGCATGAAATTTGTTTGGCGGGATAACGGCGGTGCCAACGATAAAAAAGAGCGCCCTCTCTCCGCCTGAGGCGAAGTCGAAGACGCTCGGGTGAGCGAGCCAAACTAGCTATGCGGCGCTAAGCGACGCGTTTGCGGTCGGAAGGCAGCAGCATGGCCAGGAAGCCGACGACCGGCAGAATGCCGATCGTGCGCATGACATCGGACATGCCGTAGACGTCCGCGGCTTTGCCGAGCACGACAGCGCCGATGGCGCCCATGCCGAAGGCAAGGCCGGTCGTGAGGCCGGAGGCCATGCCGACCTTGGTCGGCAGCAGGTGCTGCGCGTAGACGACCGCGACGGAGAAGCCGGACAGCAGGATGAAGCCCATGATCCCGATGACCGGATAGACGGCCCACAGCGGCAGATACGGCAGCGCGAGCGAGAACGGCAATGCGCCGACGATCGAGAGCACGATCATTTTTTTCAGCCCGATCCGGTCCGCCATGACCCCGCCGAAGAAGGTGCCGGCCACGCCGGTGGCGAGGAAAAGGAACAGCGGGATCTGCGCGGACGATTTGGACAAGCCGTAATGGTCGATCAGGTAAAACTGGTAAAACCCGCTGATGCCCGAATGGTACCAGGAGCGGCCGAACACGATGAAGACGAGCAGCGTCATGGCGAAAAGCGCGCGCGGGTGGTTCGTCAGCTCGGCGGGCGCCGCGGCGCCCGCTTTTCGCTTCGCGCCGGCCGCTTCGCTTTTCTCCCGCCAGGCGGTCAGCTGTCTCTTGTACCACGGCGTCAGCCACATTAACGCCGCGATGGCGAAGGCCGCGAACAACGTCCCCCAAACCGCGCCGCGTTGGCCGAAGGGGATAAAGATCGCCGCGGCCATGAGCGGCGCGAGCGAGCTGCCGGCATTGCCGCCGACCTGGTAGATCGACTGGGCGAGCCCCCCGCTTGCCGCCTGCCGCGAAGTAGACGACGCGCGAGCCTTCGGGATGGAAAATGGACGAGCCGAGACCGATGAACATAACCGCAAGCAGCACGCTCCAGAACGCCGGCGCGAAGGCGATGCCGACCATGCCGATCAGGCTGAGGCACATGCCGAGCGGCAGCAGGTAGGGACGCGCGGTTTTATCCGTATAGGAGCCGACGACCGGCTGCATGACCGACGACGTCATATTGAGCGCGAACGTAATCCAGCCTACCTGGGCGAACGAAAGGCTCAGCGACTTTTCGAGGACGGTGAACATCGCCGGGACGACCGCCTGCATCGAATCGTTCATCATATGAACGAAGCTGATGCAGAGCAGCACGGGCATGACGGCGAGCGAGGCGTCGCGGGCGCTGCCCGGCTCGGCCCGCGTCGATGCGGTGGATGCCATGAATGATTCCTTCTTTCGGATTTTCCGCTTGATGTGATTAAAGTTTAGGAGCCGCTGGCGTTGAAGTCAAGCGAACAATATCGATCGGGGCCATCGGAATAAAGCATGTTGACCGGGCGGCCGAGGGATTGCCTGCGGTGGAAGCGGACATATTGACAAGTGGGGCGCTCCCGCGCGTTCGTCTGCGGGAACTTCTTTAAGCTTGCGACATCGGGAGGCTGGACTTAACGTGCATAAGCAAGTCATTCGCGATTGGGCGATGCTCGCCGTCTTCGTGACGGCTGCGATCGGATTGTTGCTGCTTCACCGCGGACCCGCGCTAGGCCGCGAGTCCCCCCGCTTCGGGAACGCATGCGCGCGAAGACGCCGCCGTCCGGAACGTCTCGGTCTCGGCACGTCCGGCGGCGCCAAAGCTTCTGGCCATGGCCCCGGACTTCTCGCTCGAAGGCTTGGACGGCGCTACGCATTCCTTGTCGGACTACCGGGGCAAACCCGTCGTCCTGAATTTTTGGGCTTCGTGGTGCGGTCCGTGCAGGGAAGAAGCCGCGGCCCTCGTCAAGACGGCAGCGCGTTATAAAGAACAAGCGACCGTCGTTGCCGTCAATCTGACCGCCTCCGACGACGAAGCCGCCGCGAGATCCTTCGCAACCGATCAACGATTCTCGTTCCCCGTGCTGCTCGATCGGTTGGGCACCGTCGGAGAGCTGTACCGCATCCGGCCGATCCCGACGACGCTGTTCATCGATGCGCAGGGCGTCGTCGCGGACGAAGCGCTCGGCGCGCTCGACGAGGAAGCGTTCGCGCGACGCATCGAGGCGCTGCTCAAGCCGGCGGATTAGCGGTTAATCCCTCCGATCGCCTCTCGCATACGCCGCTATGTTCTTGCAACCTGTCCCAAAGCGATTAATAATGAAGGATAATGACCGCCGGGGAGGGCATGCGACATGGAACAATATCGGGCTTTGGTAGCAAGATTAAGTGGCGAAGAGGTGCTCGCCTCGGTCGAACGGCTCGAAGCGCCGCCTTTGCAGGACGGCGATGTGCGCATCCGGGTCTCGTACTCCAGCGTGAACTATAAGGACGCGCTCGCGGTCAGTCCGCGCGGCAACGTCGTGAAGCGCTATCCGCATGTGCCCGGCATCGACCTCGCCGGCACGATCGCAGCCTCGAAGGACGCGCGGTTCCGCGAAGGCGACTCGGTGCTCGTCACCGGCTACGGTCTCGGCGTATCCGCGGACGGCGGCTATGCCGAGCTTGCACAGGTGCCGGCCGACTGGGTCGTCCCGCTGCCCGCCGGTCTGACGGCGCGTGAGGCGATGGCGTTCGGCACGGCCGGCTTCACGGCCGCGCTGTCGGTCCTTCGCCTGGAGGAGGCCGGCCTCGCGCCCGGACAAGGGCCCGTGCTGGTGACGGGCGCGACCGGCGGCGTCGGCAGCGTCGCGGTCTCGATGCTCGCGGGCCTCGGTTACGAGGTGGCGGCCAGCTCGCGCAAGGCCGATGCCGAGGCGCAGGCCTTCCTGCGCGGGCTCGGCGCGAGCGAGCTCCTGCCGCCGGAGGCGCTGCGCATGCCCGAAGGCAAGGCGATTGCGCGCGAGCGCTGGGCCGGGGTCGTCGACCCGGTCGGCGGCCCCGCGCTGCGGGACGTGCTCGGCACCGTCCGCTACGGCGGCGGCGTCGCGCTGAGCGGATTTACGGGCGGCGCGGATTTCGCCCCGAACGTCTATCCGTTCATCCTGCGCGGCGTGAGGCTGCTCGGCATCGACTCGGTGCTATGCCCGATGCCGGAGCGTCAGCGCGTCTGGGCGCGGATGGCCGGCGACATGAAGCCCGCCGGGCTGCTGGACGAGATCGCGAGCGAAGCGACGCTCGAGGAGCTGCCGGAAGCGCTCCGCGCCATCCTGCGCGGCGAGATGCGCGGCCGCGTGATCGTGAAGCTGTGACGAAGGCCGTGACGGCGAAGGGTGCCAATAAAAGAAAGCCGGGCGCGAATCGGCCGCGCTCGGCTTTCTTTTTTTTATAAATTTATCGTTCATCCGCGAACTTGAAGCTCCGCGCCAAATAGATGACCGGCGTCGACGCGGCGGAAATGACGAACTTCAGCACGTAGGTCGTGATGGCGATCTCCCACCAGACGTCCCAGGGATACAGGCCGATAAAGGCGATCGAGCTGAAAATGAGCGTATCGACGAGCTGGCTGAGCCCGGTGCTGCCATTGTTGCGGATCCAAAGCTGGGAGCGGCTCGGATACGCGACCTTCAGACGGCTGAAAATGCGAACGTCCAGGAACTGGCTCACGAAGTAAGCGCACAGGCTGCCGATTACGATCCGCGGCGTCATGCCGAAGATGATTTCCAGCGATTCCTGGCTGAAGTCGTCGGCGCCCGGTTTGAAATGAAGCACCATCTGCATGATGATAAGGGACATGAGCATCGTGAAAAAGCCGAACCAGACCGCCTTCCGCGCTTCCTTTTCCCCGTACTTCTCGTTCAGCAGGTCGGTGGTCAGGTAAATGGTTGCGTAAATGGTATTGCCGAGCGTCATGACGATGCCGTAGATCTCGATCGTCTTGACGACCTGAATGTTGGCCAGCAGCGTCGCCGCGCCGATCCAGGTGTACAGCCCGTTCTTGCCGAACAGGCGGTAGCAGACGAGGAACAGCGCGAAGTTGACCGCGACGAATCCCGCGCCCCAGAGCAGGTTGAACATATTGGACTTCCTCCTAGTTTTGATGACGCGGGAGGTCTCGAACCGCGGCTCCGTGTCCCGGAGCAATGCCTACCATTATAGCATAGCGGCTGTGTCGCGACAGCGGAAATGTCAACGCCTCCGCCGCGAACAAATCCGCTCGGGCCAAGCTTCGCTGCTTCACGGTAGTCCCATGTAGGAACAAATCCGCTCGCTCCGGGCGTCGCTGCTTCACGGCAGTCCCATGTAGGAACAAATCCGCTCGCTCCGGGTGTCGCTGCTTCACGGCAGTCCCATGTAGGAACAAATCCGCTCGCTCCGGGCGTCGCTGCTTCACGGCAGTCCCATGTAGGAACAAATCCGCTCGCTCCGGGCGTCGCTGCTTCACGGCAGTCCCATGTAGGAACAAATCCACTCGCTCCGGGCGTCGCTGCGTCTCGGTCGTCCCATGTAGGAACAAATCCGCTCGGGACGGGCGTCGCTGCTTCACGGCAGACCCATGTAGGAACAAATCCGCTCGCTCCGGGTGTCGCTGCTTCACGGCAGTCCCATGTAGGAACAAATCCGCTCGCTCCGGGCGTCGCTGCGTCTCGGCAGTCCCATGTAGGAACAAATCCGCTCGGGCCAAGCGTCACTGCTTCACGGTAGTCCCATGTAGGAACAAATCCACTCGCTCCGGGCGTCGCTGCTTCACGGCAGTCCCATGTAGGAACAAATCCGCTCGCTCCGGGCGTCGCTGCTTCACGGCAGTCCCATGTAGGAACAAATCCGCTCGCTCCGGGCGTCGCTGCGTCTCGGTCGTCCCTTGTAATTAAGAAAAGGGTGAAGTCTAAGCTTCACCCCGAATGTTTTACCTTTTGATATGTCAAAAAAAATCCGGCTGTCGCGATTGCCCCTGTCGGCAACCCGGCAGCCGGATTTTACACGTTACTGCAAGCTATTCGGAAGGCGGTGGCAGCGCCGACAGCGGCGTATACGCGACGGCGTTGGACCGTCCCCGGTAATAACCCGCGCTCACGATTAATTCGAACTGGTATTCCACGCCTTCGGCCAGATTGGAAACTAGGACGCTGTCCGCAGACCAAACGAGGTCTTTGGCCTCCCACACCGTGACACTGTTTCCCGTCGTGACCAGCAGCAACAAGCCATCATTGCCCAGCGGCTCCGTAAAGGAAAGGCGAACCTGCGAGCCGGTATTTTCGCCGAGCAGGTCGACCGAGAGGTCGTCGATTGTCTTAATGAAGTCGTACGGCACATGCATATTCGTCGGCGCCAGCTTGAAGAGCGCGTCCGCCTCGGTTGGCGCGGATACGTGGCCGACCCACGCTTTGAACGATAGATCTCGGTCAACCGTGGATTTGCCGATCCAGACCGAATATACAATGTGGAGACCCATGCCTGAGGGTAGCGAATAAGGATCCTCGGGAAAATTCCCCACAAAACGGTCGGTGCCCTCGATCCGTCTCATCGTAAAGTTGTCGCGTCCCATTTCGTGCTCGTAGTCGACGTACATTTCATCCCCATCGTATCCCGGCAAGGTCAGCTCAACGCCATTTACGGCGTTGATTAAGTTCAACCCTACGTTTGTCGCGGTTACGTTAACGGTAAGGTATTCTTCCTCGTAATTATAATCCGTCATCTCCAGCTTCACGTCTGCCGAGAGCTTGAAATGAATGACCGTCTCTCCGCCGACTGCATTGGTTGCAGTCAAAACGTAGGTTCCCGTCTCGGATAGCTCGCCGCCGAGCTCATAGTCCGCGACGAGTTCGCCGTCCTTGGTCAACGTGACGGATGCGATATCGCTGCCCTCGCCGAGCCTGGGCGTCACGGTTGCCGGATACGTTTGACCTTCCGCTATGCCGTCGATGACCGGGCCGGGCGTTGGCGACGGGCTTGGCTCGGCGCTCGGCGACGGCGACGGGCTTGGCTCCGCGCTCGGCAACGGCGACGGGCTCGACTCGGCGCTCGGCGACGGCGACGGGCTTGGCTCGGCGCTCGGCGACGGCGACGGGCTCGGGCTCTCGCTTGGCGACGGCGACGGGCTTGGCTCGGCGCTCGGCGACGGCGTCGCCGTAGGCGCAGGTCCGCCGGACGACGCACTTCCTCCGGTCGCCCCGGTCTCGCCTTGGAGCAATACGCCCGCTTCCCTCTCCACGCTGCCCGGCGGATGTTCGAACGACGAGCCGGATACGAACAGGCGGGCATTGCCGATGTTGCCCGAGCCCGTAACGAAGATGATCGCAAACGCGTTCAGGCTGCCTACGGACGAGCCCGGGGGCACGACCAGCAAACCTTGCGTACGGAAATCAAGCTGCGAAATGAACGTCGCGCCTCCCAGCACGAGCCGCAGCTTGCCGGCCAGCTTGTTGACGACGACTTGTCCCAGCTTGGCGTCCGTCAGATGTACGCTGTGCTCGCCGCCTCCGGCGACGTTCAGCTTCCCGTCGACGGTGACGCCCTCAAGCAGCGCGTCGCCCTCGCCGACCTCGGCCCCGATCGTCAGATCGCCGCGGACGACCGTGTTGCGCAGCGTCACGCCCGGCGCCGCGATCGACACGCTGCCGGCGATCTCCTGCGTGCCCTCGGCAGGTCCGTAGACGCCGGCTTTGTCGTATACGGTCGTGCGCGTCCGCTCGCGCAGCGCCCAGGCTTTGTCCAGCGCCACGACCGCTTCGGCGCGGGTCATCGCCCTGGCCGGCCGGAACGTGCCGTCGGGATAGCCGCCGAGCAGCTTCGCGTAGACGGCCGAAGCGACGGACGCCTTGCTCCACGACCGAAGTTCCGACGCATCGGAAAACGCGGGTTCAGCCGCTCCCGTTTCCGCCACCCCGTCCAGCTTCGCGAGCACGACCGCCGCTTCTTCCCGCGTGACGCTGCGGGACGGGCGAATCGTGCCGTCCCCGTAACCCGACAGGATCCCTGCGCCCGCTGCCGCGTAGATCGCCCCCGCATACCAACTCCCCGCGCGAACGTCGCTATACTTCCCCGTACCCGTCCCCGTACCCGCACCGTCCGCCTGCAGCCCGAAGGCGCGGACGGCGAGCGTCGCGAATTCCGCGCGCGTGACCGGCTGGTCCGGCTGCTGACCGCCGCTCCCGGCGCCGGCCAGCCAGCCTTTATTCACCCATGCGTCCAGCGTGTCCTGGGCCCAATGCCCCTGAAGCCCGGCAGCCGAAGAAGCCGCGCTTCCCCAACCCGTACCAAGCATGGACAGCGCCAGCGCGCACGCCGACAGCCTGACTCCTTTTCCCCATGCCACCTCGATCATCCTCTCTTCGCGCATTCTTCTGGTGCCTATCCTACCAGTGAAGCCGGAGAGAATCGATTTACTTTCGTTAACTTTCGACAGCATCCGGCAAAAGGATATGTCCCCCCCGCGCGCCGAATACTTTCTAGACAGTATAAGATTGACACCAATCCTGTCGAATCGAGGTAGCCAAAGTGCCTTCCGATATCATTCTGCGAACAAAAATACGCATCCCTCCCGTTCGCCGCGACGGCGTCGTCCGGACGAGACTGCTCGACCGCATGGAACTTGCCGTCCGCGGCAGGCTGACGCTGCTCGTCGCGCCGGCCGGCTTCGGCAAGACGACGCTGCTGGCCCAGTTTCTGACGGAACGGGCGTGCCCCGCGGCATGGCTGTCGCTGGACGACACGGATAACGATCCGGCCAAGTTCTGGCGTTATTTGATCCGATCGATCGGCGCCGTCATCGCCGAGCTTCCGCAGCGGGCGCTTCCGCTTCTCGATGCGTATCCGAACGTCTCGCGCGAGACGATGATGGACATGCTCCTTCTTGAAATAGACGACTTTTCCGCGCGCGCCGGGCAGCGTCTCGCGATCGCGCTGGACGACTATCACGCCGTTCACGAAGCGCGAATTCACGACAGCCTCGCCTATTTTATCGATCATCTGCCCGAGGGCGCTCACTTGATCCTGGCGAGCCGCACGCAGCCCCCGGTCAAAGCCGCGAAGTGGCGGGCGCGCGGCCAGAGCACCGAGATCGCCGGCGGCGAACTGACCTTTACGGCCGAAGAGACGCGCCGTTTTTGCGAGCACACGGCCAAGCTCAGCCTGACGGCGGAGCAGCTCGACCGGATCATGGCCTGGACAGAGGGCTGGGCGGCGATCGTCCAGCTCCTGTCCGTTTCGCTCGAGAGCAACGACCTGCGGACGCTGGACCGGCCCGCCGGACAAGCGGCTGGCGGCCATGACAACATTATGGCGTATTTGACGGAAGAGGTGTTGAATCGGCTGCCCGGCGAATTGCGACGCTTTTTGCTCGACACGTCCGTGGCCGAGCGGTTCGATGCAAGCATATGCGACGCGTTGACCGGCCGCGACGACGGGGTCCGCATGCTGGGCGAGCTGCGCAGCCGCAACCTGTTTCTCGTGCCGCTGGACGACGGCGGCGTTTGGTTCAGGTATCACCATATTTTCCGCGACATGCTGAAGGAACTGCTGCTTGGCGAAGATCCTGCGCGCGCGCGGCGGCTCTCCCGCGTCGCGGCGCTGCGATTCAGCGAGCTCGGCCTGCACGACGAAGCGATGGAGCAGGTCATCCAAGGGGGGCAACGACGAATTGGCAGCGGACCTGCTGCAGCGTCATCTTTACGGCGTGCTTGGACGCGGCGAATTTTCGACGCTGCTGCGCTGGATGGGCGCCATCTCGCCTTCGTCGCTGCCAGCCGAGCTGCATCTGCTTCGCGCGTTCGCGCTTGTCGTCACCGGGCAATACCCTGCTGCTGAAGCCGCGCTCGTCTCGCTCGAGCGAGACATTCAAACGCTGCCCGACGACGAACGGCGCGGACAATTGCAGAGCGGCCTGTTTTTCGTCAAAGTCAACTACGCCTTCTCTACCGGCGACTACGACCAATGGTTGAAGTTCGCCGACCGCATTCCGGACATGCTGCCGGAGAGCCCGCTGTTTTACAACTTGAACTACAATCGCAGCGAGCCGCTGGTCAGACGCACGCTGTTCGGATTAAACGGGGCGATCCCGCCGAATACGGACATCATCGCACTGCGCATGGTGGACATCATGAACGCTCATGGATGGAAGCAATCGCTGTTCTCGCAATACGTGATTCAATCCGTCGCCGAAGGCTACTTCGAGTGGGACAGGCTGTCCGAGGCGGATTCGCTGCTGAAAGAGGTCGAGAAGGTCGCTCATCTGAAACGGTGCGCGGGTCTGTACGTCCCCTGCCGGATCACGATGGCGCGATGCCTTCTGGCTCGCGGACGCGGCGAAGAAGCGCGGGCGCTGCTGCAAGCGACGGCGGATACGGCCCGCGAATGGGGAGAGCCGCGATGGGAGCTGCCGCTTGCCGCTTACGAAGCTCGCTTCGCGCTGGCCGACGGCGACCTTGCCGGCGCGGAGCGGCTGCTGAAGCGGACCGGCGTCTCGCCCGCCGACGCGCCGGCGTTGTATCGGGAAACGGAATATATGACGCTCGCCAGACTGCTCGGCGCCAGGCGCAAGGAAAAGGAAGCGCTGAAGCTGCTGGAAGGCCTTGCCGCGCTGGGCGCACGCGAACGCAGCCTCATCACGATGGTGGATGCGGCGGTGCTGTGCGCCTTGCTCGAATGGCAGCGCGGCAGGCGCGAAGCCGGCCTGGACCGGCTGCACGAGGCGCTCGCCGCAGGCGCGGCGAACGGGTATGTGCGCAGCTTCGCCGGCGAAGGCAAGCCGATGCTTGCGCTGCTGCGGGCGTACCGCGCCAAGCGGCTGCAAGACGGCGGCGACGGCGAAGAGGCGTTGGCCGGCGACGGTGCGTTGGCCGGCAACGAGGCGCCGGGTAGTGACAAGGCCCGCGGCGGCGTATCGAAGGCGTACGTCGACGGCCTCGTCGCAAGGCTGGGGGCGGAGCTCGAAGCGGCGGGCGTATCGGCCGCCGGGGACGGCCTCGACGGGGAGCGGCTCATCGAGCCGCTCACGGACAAGGAGCTGGCGCTGCTGCAGGAGCTCGATCGGGGCGCGACGAACCGCGAGTCGGCCGCTAAGCTTCAATTGACGGAGGGTACCGTCAAGGTGTACCTGAGCCGTGTCTACGCCAAGCTAGGCGTCTCGTCGCGCACGCAGGCGCTGAGCCGCGCGCGGGAGCTGCGGCTGCTGGATTGAGCGCGGCCTTCCGAACGTTAAGCTGCCCACCAGCGCCCGCGACCCTGCCGTCCTCGCTACCCGCTCCAGCTACGGAAAAAGATCGCCCTCCGCCAGGCCCGAAAGGCCCGGCGGAATCGGCGATCTTTTCATTTTGCCTCGGCGCTCAATTCCTGTTTGGCACCCAGTTACGGGATTTCAAGCCAGATCATCTCGGACCCGCGGGTTTCCGACAGGGTAACGCTGAGTCCGGCCATCAGCTGCGCGCCGGTTTTAGTCGTATTTTGCGACACGCGGTCTTCGAATACGACATCGTAAGTCGCCGCAGGATCGAGACCTTTGAAGGCGATCGTCTTGGTCGAGCCGTCCGTATTCGTCGGCTTGAACAAGAAGGCGACGCCGGCCACCGCCCCCCGAATCGTCGACGTCGGGATCGAAATACTGCACGCCGTCCCAGTGAATCCCGTCCGGACGCGGCAGAATATGGTACAGGTCCGCATTGCGCACGAGCGGGCGAAGCCGGTCGCGGAACATGCCGTAATACTTTTCGGCGTAAAGCTCCTCGTTGTACGGCAAGTGTCCGCCCAGGGCGCCCGGCGAAGCGATATGCATGGCGCTCAGAATGACGCTTCTCCATCCATAGTCGTCTTCGCCCGCAATGCTGGAGAACACGTCCGGATTCACGTATGAAATCATCTGCGCCGGATGGATGGCGTATGAGGTCGTATAGAACGTCTGCCGAATGTCTTCATAATTCGCCGAATCGTTGTATACGACGACGCTGGATCTCGATAAAGTGGCATAATCCTTCAGGCTGCCGCCCGAGCTGTTATTTTCGTAGCGGAAGCCGGGCAAGTTGTCGTACATATAGTCCAGCACCTCGTAAAAGCCCTTGGCCGCCCAGTATTGCACGTCCGACGCATACTGATGCCGGTTGAGCTTGTCGCTGGAGCGGACGATCGGCTCGAAGTCGCTCCTGTACGTATCGATATGATTGTCCGTCATCACCTCGAGCAGCCGCTGCTTGATGAAGTCGACGGCATCCTCGTCGCCCAGATCGGCACTCGCGCCCGCGGATATTTGCCGGTTGGAAAACCAAGCCGGGTGGCCGTTCGTACCGATCGACGTCAGTGCGTCGGCATCCGCGGACAGTCCGTCATGCAGCAGGAAATAGTTCGTGTATTCGAGATTCTCGTCCTCCAGCGCCTGCCCGTATTCTTCCCAGGTGGAGATGCCTCTCATATCGAGGCCCTCGTAATATCCCGGGTTGCCGAGCCGCCAATCGCCTTCGCCGGTTCTCCACCCGCCGGAGGCGGCGCCCGGCCACCAGCCGTAATCCCATTGCAGCGCGTCGACGCCCCAGCTGGCGAGATCGTAATGCTGGCCCATGAGCATTTCCGCCATTTGCGTATACGGCTCGCGCGTGTCCGTACGCGTCTTGGCGGGCGCTTTGTTCTCGAAGAACCATCTTTTGAAAATGTTGCTCCCCCGGTCTACGTCGCCTTCGTAGACGCCGAGGTAGGCGGAGGGTATCTCGTAAACGCCGCCCGCCGGAATATCCGTTTTAAAATCGTCGGGCACGCCCGCCCGCAGCGTGACGGACGGCGGCGAGCCCGTGCCGGCCGTCGACGCCTGAATGCGTCCTTCCGGCCACTCCCAACCGACGTACACGCCTCTATCCCCGCCCTCGTCGACGAAGACGAGCGGGATGAAGCCGTTTGAATTGAAATCCTGGTTCGTATTCGTCCAGGCGCTGTAGCTTTGGGAGGCCGTCAACGCATCGTTGTACAAGCCTACCGTGTCGGGCTCTCCGCTCTCCTTGTGGAATCGCCATAGCGTGGATGCCGCCTCCGGCTGCACCTCAAGCGCCAACGATTCCTGCGGGTATACCGTTATCTTTTGTCCGGTGGCGTTATCGATCTCGATCCAATGCTCGATCGGCCCCGCTCCCGCTCTCGCCCACCAGATGGAGCGCAGCGTCAGATCCGGCGTTCCGGCTGCAAAGGTCAGCGTTACTTTTTTTGCCGGCGGAGGCGTCGACCGAAGCGCTCTCGTATTCCCAGTCGACGACGTACGGAACGCCGCCGATATCCACCCGACCGAGAAGCGGTACCGTCGACTCCGATGCGATCCAGTTGTCCGCCGAGCCGGCCGACTTCAGCGACGAGACGGCAGGACGTTGATACAGCACGGTCAAGGTCATCTCCGTATCGCCCGTCGCCAGCTCCCAATACGGCTGCACGCGCACGTCGTCAAACCAGACCGCCTGGCCGGCGCTCGAGATGACGCTGACCAGCCGCAGGGTGACGGACGTATGGGAGCCCGAGTTCCACACTTGCTGCACATGCCGCCATTCGCCCCCCGCCGACGCCCGCATCGGAGCCGAACTGCGGCTCTCCCGCGATGTCGCCCAGATCCAGATAGCCGACATCCGATGCCGAAGATTTGTAGATCCAGGCCGACAGGACATAATCCGTATTCGGATCGACGTCGATGTCCTGCGTGCTGACGGCCGTGCCGGTCGACGAAGCTTTAAGCGCGTAGTTGCCGTCATGCGTCCGGTCGTCCGACCGCGCATGACCGGACGCCTGCGTCCATGCGTCCGCCGCCGCGGTGTCGCCGAACTCGAAGCTTCCGTTCTCCGGCAGACCTGCGGCAGCCTGGATGGGCGCGATCCGAATCTCGTCGAACCAGATCGCGCCGGTCGGCGAGCCGTCCGTCACCGCCCGAACGGTGATCGACGTGCTCGACCCGCTCTGCCAGTACGCTTCGGCGTATGTCCAGACGCCTGCGCCGAGACCCACGCCGACGCCGATCTGAACCTCTCCGCTCCTGTCGTTCATATCGACATAGGCGGTGCCCGCGGACGTTTCCTTGTAGATCCACGCCGACACCTTGTAGGTCGTATTCGGCTCGACGGCCGCTGCCGTGCTGGATGCGGCTGTCGCGGTCGCAGTCGATTTAAGCGAATAATTCCCGTCGTGCGCGCGGTCGTCGGACCGCTCATGTTGGCTGTGCTGCGTCCATGCGGAAGCGCTTGCACCGCTGCCGATCTCGAAGGAGCCGTTGCTGACCCGATCGTTGCCTGTCAATTGCGGCACCAAGCGGATGTCGTCGAACCAGATGGCGCCCGTGGGCGTGCCGTCGACGACGGCACGAAGCGTCACGCTCGTGTTCGAACCGCTGTTCCAGAGCCCCTCCACGTACGTCCATACGCCGGCCCCTTGTCCGTTGTCCACGCCGATTTCCGTTTCTTGACTGATGTCGTTCATATCGATATAGGCGATACCGTTGCCGTTGTCCTTGTAGATCCGGCCCGACAGCAAATACGTAACGTTGGGCTGCACCGTAGTCGTTATGCTCGATGCGCTCGTCGTTGTCGCGGTCGACTTCAAGCTGTAGCTGCCCTCGTAGGAACGATCCGCGCTGCGCTGATGCTGCCCGTGGAGCGTCCAGCCCGTCGCGCTCGCTCCCGTGCCGTCCTCGAACGAGCCGTTGCCCAGCACGCTGCCGGTCGAGACCGGGACCATTCGGATATCGTCGAACCAGATCGCCCCCGTCGGCGAAGCGTCCGTGACGGCACGGAACTGGATGGCGGTCAGGCTGCCGCTGTTCCAGACTGTCTCCGAATATGACCATTGGCCCCCGCCCAGACCGACCCCCGTGCCGATTTGCGCTTCGCCTCCGATGTCGTTCATATCGACATAAGCCGTCCCGTCGTTGTTCTCCTTATAGATCCACACGGAGATCCTGTACGTCGTCTGCGGAACGACATTAACGGCGATCGAGCTGACGGCCGTCGACGTCCCCGTCGATTTTAAGCCGTATGTCCCCTCATGGGAACGGTCGCTCGCCCTGGCATGGCTGCCCGCCAGCGACCAGCCCGAAGCGGAGCCGCCCGATCCGGCCTCGAACGAACCGTTCGCGACGGTATTGTTGGCGGGCACCGCCGCCCGGGCGGCGCGCTCCGGGTAAAAGGCGCTCGACAGCGCCTGGAACAGCAAAGCAATGGCCAGTATCGCGGACAATCGTTTTAAGCTCCTCATCCGAACCCGCTCCTTAAGTTCTATGATAATGAACCGCGACGGAAGTGTCCTTCGACGGACATGGCAGCAAAAGACCCGATTCGGCGAGCGCGCGCCCCGAAGCTTCGAACGCTTCGCGCCGATGCGCCTCGTCGATGACCGTCACCGCGTATTCCGCTTCGGGATCGAGACCGCGCAGCCGGACCGTCAGCGTCTCTTCCGCAGCCTCCGCCCTTCGAAACCCCATCACGATGCCGCTCCCGTCCTCATCCCGGTGAAACTGCCAGGCCATCCAGACGTCATTGTCGACGGCGCACGGCGTCAGCGGATAAAAGCTCTCCTTGTAATAGGGTACGAGCAGCGCACGCTCCTCGGCGTTGCGCCGCATCGTGTCATAATCGAGCGACGTCTCCCGCATGTCGAAGCAAAAAATGTTGCACGGCGCGATCGCGCTGCGGAATCGGTTGGGCTCCGTGTGCATCACGCCGCCGCCGTGGAACGTGAGCCAGGGCGACAGACCGTACGTCTGGCACTGCTGGCCGATCGGCTCAAAGTGATAATCGCTTCTGGTGAGCGGCACCGCCCTGCGCATCGATTCCAGATCGAGCCGCCGGCCGCCGGAAGCGCAGGTATCGATCAGAATGCCGTCCAGTCGTTCGCGAAGCTCGTCGAAAAACGCCAGCAGCCCTTCGACGTAGCGGATCTCCGTCATGCCCTGCCGGTCCTCCTCGTCGTGGCTTTGCCAATACGACAGCGGATCGACGTTAAAATCCTGGCGATAAAGATCGATGCCTTCCCGCTGAATGAAGCCGACGACCCAATCCGTCCACCAGCGCCGCGCCTCCTCGTTGCCGTGATTGAACAACAGCCAATCCGGGCGAACGTTGTGCCCGGCCGGCATCTCCGCCGGCGGAGCGAGCAGCCATTCGGGATGCGCCCTGGCCAGCGCGCTGTCCGCCGTCACCCGTTCCGGCTCGAACCAGACGATGCTGTCCACGCCCTTCGTGCGCCCGTGATCGGTGACCGCCCGCAAGCCGCGCGGGAACCGCCGGGTATCCACCTCCCACGTTCCCGTATTGATCCAGGTTCCGTTGTTCGGATACCAGCCGGCATCCATCCACCAGTAGTCCAGCGGAATGTCTTCTTCCAGGTACCGGTCGATAAATTGCTTCTGGTTGTCCTCGTTCGCCTTTTCCATCTCGGAAAACTGATGCGAGCTGCACGCCGCGATGAACGGCGCAGGCAGCTGCCCTTTCGGACGCGGCACATTGTGTTCGTTCATCCACTTGCGGTAGACGTTGTGCGCTTCGACCGCGTCTCCCTGCCAGAATTGCAGCGCGATGAGCGGCGTGCGGATGCGCTCGCCCGGGAGCAGCCGCAAATGAACGCGCTCCTGGCCGGCGCGCATGCGCACGTCGCCTTCCTCCCTAGAGCAGCGCGCCGCCCATTGTCCTGGCCAGCCGATGGCGAGGTTGATCCCGAAGTCCGCCAGATCGAGATGGAAGTAGGGCATGCTCCCGTTCGACGAGCGTCCGCCGACGGAGGCGAGGGTCCGATCCGTCCCAGGCAGCAGCCGTTCGCTGAACATCTCGAAGTCCCTGATCGAATGCTCGCTGCCCCGCTGGTGCCGGAGCGTCGCTTCCCGCCCGGACGCTACCGCAAACCGCGCGTCCAGCGCCTGAATGTCTTCCAGCATCGCCGATGCCCGCTCGCCCTTGTTGTGAAAGTAGACCGTCCATTCCACGATCGGATAGCGGAGGTACTCCACGGCTTCGCATTCTACCGACAACTGCGCCGTCGAATAGACCAGCCTGTGCGAGCGGCGACCGTCGTCCAGCGCGGCGGACGCGTACGTCCTCGCCGCGCCGGACAGCAGCCGGTCGGACGGCTCGCCGTCGTATCGGAAAGAGAACGGAGCCTCCGCCCCCCTCCTTCGAAAACCGCTGTGCCAGCCATTCCTGGCTCAGGGCCATTGCCGCTTCATTCGATAACATCGCGCTTCCTCACTCTCCGGCCAATAATGTCCATCAATCATGTCCATCAATCATGTCCATTCCAATGGCAATCGCCTGTTCGTCTCTTCCGCATGCGACTGAATCTCAGCCCCTTATTCGACCTCCTTCGCGGCATGTCCGGTACTGTCGTCGAACATTGATGCGACCTCCTTCCCCCCGTCCACGTTGACAATTTGTCCCGTAATCTGCTCCGCATAGCGGCTGACCAGAAACAATACCGCATTCGCCGCATCCTGTCCGGTCTGAAGCCGTCCAAGCGGCAGCGATCGGCCCCGCTCCCGGATCCAATCGGAGGACTGCCCGGCCGCTTCCCGTTCGGCCAGCTCCTTCTCCGTCAGCACCCAGCCGGGATTGACGCAGTTGACGCGTATGCGATCCCTGGCATGCGCGCCGGCCAGATTGCGAGTCAAGGTGCTGACGCCGCCCTTGGATACGGAATAAGCCAGCAGCTCCGGCAAGCCGACCTGCGCATGAGAGGAGCCCAGATTGACGATGGCGCCCTGCCCCTGCCGCTTCATATGCGGCACGCACGCCTTGCAGCACAGGAACATGCTCTTCAGGTTAGTCTCCATGACGCGGTCCCACGTGCCGGCGGTCGTATCCAGCAAGCCTCCCCGGGGATAAATCCCCACGTTGTTGACCAGTATATCGACGCCCCCCGAAGGCAGCGGCCGCCGAATCCGCCAAGCGAAGAACGTCCGTCTCCGTCGTGGCGTCCGTCCGGACGAATAGCGCCTGGCGGCCTGCATGGCGAAGCAGCCGCGCCTTTTCCTCTCCCTCCTCGGAGAGGTCGGCCAAGGTGACGGCGGCGCCGGCGCCCGCCAGCGCGGACGCGATGACATAGCCGATCCCGGCGGCGGCGCCGGTCACGATCGCGGATTGACCGCTCAAGTCGACGGCAAGCATGCACAAACCTCCTTTTCCATATCGAATGTTCCCTATCGAATGCGTGCGCTTAACCCGAACGGAGCCAATCCCGCTGCTCCGCGGTCAGGGCGATCCCGTCCGCCGCCAGCGAATCCGCGAGGTGCTCGGGATCGATGGTGCCGACGATCGGGAACACCGGAAAGTCATGCGCCAGCAAGTACGCCAGCCCGATCTGGTTCGGCGTACAGCCCAAACGATCCGCCAACTGCCTGGCTCGTTCCCTTCGCTCGCGGCTGATCGCGTTGTCGAAAGACAACGCGTTGCTGCTCTCCGAGCCGGCGATATAGCCGTAAGCCGTCGGGGTCCAGGGCATGACGGGAAAGCGGTGCTGCCGATGCCAGTCGATATCACCGTCGTCCATCATGAGCGCCGTCTCGTCGTATCTTCCGTCCCAGCCGATCGGCGCGTGATTGGGATGAACGAGATTCCACTGCGGCGAGGAGACGACAAAGCCCTGCAGTCCTTTCTCGGCCGCGTAGGCGTTCGCTTCCGCCAGCCGGGAGACCGACCAGTTGCTGGCGCCGATGTGGCGCACCCGGCCCCGCTTGATTTGTTCGTTCAGCATGTCGACGATCTCGCCGACCGGATGCCGGGGATCGTCGCGATGCAGCAGAAAAAGATCGATCGAGTCGATTTGAAGCCGTTCGAGGCTCTCCGTAATGTCGCCCGCGATCACCTCCGGCGTCAGGCAGTCATCGGGACGCGGATAGAACCTCCCTTGATGCGGATGGCCCCCCTTGGTCGCGATGACGACCTCGCTGCGGTTGCCGAATTCGCGCAGGCATTCGCCGAGACCGCGCTCGCTCGCGCCATCGCCGTCCTTGATCCAACAGGCGTAGCTGTGGGCCGTATCGAAAAAAATTGCCGCCCGCCGCGCAGTAACGGCGATACAGCTCGTACATATCGCGTCCGCGAACCAGGGAGCCGAATTTCATGACGCCATAGCATAACGACGACACCCGCAAATCGGTGCCTGGCAATATACGCTGCTTCAATTGCACGGAACGCCTCCTAAGCGTGCTGAATTTGCCTTTCATCCATCGCCAAGCTTACTTAAACGCCCACTCGCTTTAACGGAATACGGGTGATATGCCACCGGCCCAGATTGCAAACGTACAAGTCGTCGCCGACCAGCACCCCGTTCGTCGGATGGCAAAGCTCGTGGGCCGTCGGATCCTCCGCGACCAGCTCCAGACCGGCCTCCGGGCGATTCACATCCATCCGGTAAATGCGGCTTGGCTCGTAACAAGTCACGTACAGTTTCCCGCCGCCCGACAGTACCAGTCCGTCCAGAATGACGCCGGGAACGGAAATGAGCGCCTCGGCCTCACCCGCCGCGCCGTTATCGCCGATCGGGATCCGATAAATACGACGCTGCCCGCGGCTCTCGGCCACGTACAGCGATGTGCCGTCCAAAGAGAGCGCGAGCCCGTTCGCGAAGTCGAACGATCGGTCGCACCACAAATCCGTCTCGCCCGTCTCGACATCGATCCGCCATATGCCCGGTCCCGCTTCGCCGAAGCCGTAGCTGTCCGATACGTATAGCGCCTTGCGCCCGCGATCGTATACGGGATAGTTGGGAAACCGCATCTCAGCGTCTTTCGAGCCGCCGCTCAATCGAATCAGCTCTCCGGTCGGCGGGGTGTAGCGGAATACGGCCCGATGCTTGGAATCGCAAATGTACAGGCGCCCCCCTGTCGTCGAAGTTCATCCCGAGGGCGAACCCGTCCGTCGACGCCGCCTGCTTGAAGCGACGCCGGACCGGATCGACGACATAAATTTCCCCCGCGTTCGCCGCCGCACCACAGCATGCCATTCCCGTCGCTGCAGATGCCCTCCGGGTGGTTCAACTGCGGGTCGGTTAACGTGCCGTCGACGACCACCTCCCATTCCTCGTGTCCGACCAGCGCCGAACCGCTCCCGATCATCAAGCGTCCCTCCCCCGAATATAAGGAAGGGGAGCGTCGAAGACCCTCTCCCCTATCCCGATTGCCGATTACAGCTTTTTGAATCTTTCGAGCGCCGCGTTGTAGACGGCCATGTATTTATCCAATCCGAGGCTGTTCACTTTGCTCACATATTTATCCCAGTTGCTGAACGGTTCCTTGCCCATGATGAACTTGGTTTCCATTTCGGTGATATACTGCATGGCTTCATCGTTGAATTGCTTCTTGACCGCCAGCTCCTCGGCGGTGAACAAGAACGGTTCGACGCCGTTATTGAGGACCGGATCGTAATAAGGCTTCAGCATATCGGCAGCCGCGGCGACTTTATTAATGGCCGAAGCTTCCATCTGCTCGGCGATCCAAGGACGCTTGGTGAATTCGTCCGGCGCCATGTAATACGGGATGCCGTCTCCGAACATCGGGGAGAACAAGCCGCGGCTCTTCTCGATCGGCGCGATGTTCGGATCGTACTTCTCCGTCCACCAGTAGCCGCCGTCCTTGTCGACCGTATAAGTGACCCCTTCGATGCCGTATTGAAGGCGGATCCAGCCTTCTTCGGAGTACCAGTAGTCCAGCCATTCCATCGTTTGTTCGGGATGCTTGTTGGCGCTCGTGATGATCGTGTTGTTCTTGCGGAGACCGGTGCCGACGAAGCTGAGCACCTCGTCGCCGAATTCGCTCTTCAGAGGCGGCAGCACTTCGTAGTCCGAGGATTTGTTCGATTCGGGCGCCGCCAGGACGAACGAGCCGTGCAGGCCGGCCTTGGAATTCGCCGTCCAGGCTTCAGACTTGTGCGTCAGCAGCTCGGGATCGAGCAGCTTCGCCGTCCAAAGCTTGTTCATGAATTGCAGCAGCGCTTTATAGCGTTCGTCGGTTTTGACGAACCTCATCTTGCCGTCGGGGCCCAGATCTACGCCCTCGCCGAGGAAATTCGGGCCTTTGTTGCCGATGCCGAACGATCCGGCAAAATAAATCAGATCCCGATTGAAGTTGCTCGAAAAGTCCGTAAGCGGGATGACCTTGCTCACGCCGCCCGGATTTTTGTCGCGGAACGCGACCAGCGCGTCGTAGTATTCGTCCAGCGTCTTCGGCATCGGCATGCCGAGCTTATCCAGCCACGCCTTGTTGATCCACAGCTTTGAGGCATTATCGCCCATCCAGCCGTTGAACGCCGGCAGCGCGTAGATGTTGCCGTCCACATCGGAGATCGCTTTTCGAATGTTTGGATCGGCATCGAGGATCGCCTTCAAGTTCGGCGCATGCTTGTCGATCAAATCGTTCAGCGGAATGATCATGCCTTGCGCCGAATAAGTCGCGATGTCCGCGTCCGAAAATCCGGATCTGGAGATGAAGTCGGGCAAATTGTTGGTCGCCATGCGAAGATTTCTTTTTTCTACCCAGCCCTCGTCCGGGACATTCTCCCACTTGACGTGAACCCCCGTCTCTTTTTCTCTTTCCTGAAATACGAGCATGTCGTTCCAGTCGGCTTGGAATACATGCTTGGACGCCAGCCCGTTTAACGTAATCGACTCCTGCTTGCTTCCCGCCGAAGCCGAAGCCGAAGCCGAGGCGCCGGCCGTCGGCTGCGCAGACGCGCTGGCCGCATTCCCGTTCGAAGATTGACTGCAGGCCGTCTGCAGCGTGAGCGCCACGAGCGTCGCCCCGATCAGGCTCCTGCCTTTCCAGTTTCTTTTCAAATGTACTTCCTCCCCCAGCTTAATTTGAATGATGACGATGAGATTGTTCTTGCAATCGCCGGCTGCAATCTCTCAACTCACCTGCGATTATCTGAAGCGGCTCCATGGTAACCGCGCCAAGATCAAGCGTGACGACTACCCCTTGATGGCGCCGATCATGACGCCTTTGACGAAATATCTCTGAAGGAACGGATACAAAATGAGCACCGGCAAGCTGGAAATAATGATAACTGCGTACTTGATGCTCGTACCGTACTGCGTCGAATCGATGATGTAGTTCGCCGAGCTGTTGCCCATCAGATTTTGCGTATCGTTTTGCACGAGAATTTCCCGGAGGATGAGTTGCAGCGGGAACATCTCTCGTTCATTCAAAAAAATGAGCGCATTAAAATAGGAGTTCCAGTGCCCGACGCCGTAGAACAAAATCATGACGGCCAGAATCGGTCCGGAGAGCGGCAGCACGATCCGCGTCAGCACGCCGATGCGGCTGCAGCCGTCGATCTCGGCGGCCTGGTAGATCTCATCCGGAATAGCGGTCTGAAAGTAAGTCCGCATGACGATTACGTTAAAGATCGAAAGCGCCGAAGGCAGGATCATGACCCAAAAGTTGTTCAGCAAATGCAGCTTCTGAATGACGATATACAAGGGAATCAGACCGCCGCTGAAAAACATCGTGAACGTAAAGACGATCGTCAGAACGTGTCGTCCGTAAAAGTCTTTTCTCGACAAGGGGTACGCCGCCATGACGGTCAAAGCGACATTTACGATCGTGCCGACGACGGTGTAGGCGATGGTGTTCCAGTAGCTCAGAAAAAACTCGCTGTTTTGAAAAACCTTCACGTAAGGGACGATCGTGAAGCCTTTGGGAAAGAGCCACACTTTTCCTTGCAGCACGGCATCGGGATTGCTTATCGAAGCGCTTACAATAAACAAAAGCGGATAGAGGAAAATGAGCGTCACGAGCAGCATGAACACAAAATTGATTCGGTCGAAAATGCGGTCGGCCCGGCTTTCCGCGATTTTATTCAATGCGAACCCGCTCCCTTACCATAAACTCGTGGATCCGGCACGCTTGGCAAATGCGTTCACCAACACTAAAATAATAAAGTTGATGACCGAGTTGAACAGTCCGACGGCCGTCGCAAAGCTGTATTCGATGTTCAACAGACCTTTGCGGTATACGTAAGTGGCGATGACGTCCGAAGCTTCGATGTTGGATGAATTTTGCATGAGAAATACCTTTTCGAATCCTACGTTCATCACGTTGCCCGAGGATAAGATGAGCAGAATGACCGCCGTGGGCATGATGCAAGGCAGAGAGATATGCCAGATCCGCTGCCACTTGTTCGCCCCGTCCAGAATGGCCGCCTCGATCTGCTGATGATCGATGCCCGCCAGCACCGCCATGTAGATGACGGTCCCCCAACCGGCGCCCTGCCAGATGCCCGACAGGACGAAGATGCTCTGGAACCAGGAGGGCTCCATCATAAATGCGATCGGCTTGCCTCCGAAGAACGCGATGACCTGGTTGACCAGGCCGTTGGTCGGAGAGAGGAATACGAGCAAGATGCCGACCATGACGACCTGCGAGATGAAATAGGGCGCGTAGGAAATATTTTGAACCGTCTTCTGGAAAAAGCGGCTTTTTTAATTCATTCATCAGCAACGCCAGGATGATCGGCGCGGGAAAGCCCAGGATGATCGAATAAATGCTGATCTTCACCGTATTCCAGACGACCCTGTCAAAAAAAGATGGAGTTGAAAAACGTCTCGAAATGCTTGAAGCCTGCCCAGGGGCTGCCTGTAATCCCCTTGATGGCGATAAAATCTTTGAAGGCGATCTGGACGCCGTACATCGGCCAGTAGCAAAAGATGAGAAAGTAGGCCAACGGCAGCAAAATTAACAGATACAAGGACAGATTCGGCTTTATTTTCTTGATTCGCTGTCGAAGGAAATCGGGAATGGGCGACGGCGGCGGGATGCTCCCGGGCGACGATCGAGGATTCACTTTTGAATGAGCCACGGCTTCACCTGTCCTGGTCAACATTATTTTTAAAATTAATACCGATATATAATTTTGAATCCATAATCTAAATTTAGTATACAATTTTATTTTTGTGTTGTCAAAGTATTATTTACAGGCGAAATGGAGATCATCTGGCCAAATATCCCCCCGTCCACGGGAATTACCGTACCTGTGACATAATCCGATGCGCGCGAGGATAAAAAGACGGCGATGCCGTGAAGATCCTGCAGTGTTCCCCAGCGACCGGCGGGAATCCGGGCCGATACCTGCGGATAACGAACCGGATCCTTTTTCAAATCCGCATTCATATCGGTATCCATATAGCCGGGCGCGATGGCGTTCACCTGTACGCCGGAGGCCGCCCACTCATTGGACAGCGACTTGGTCAACTGCGCGATGGCGCCTTTGCTCGCGGCATAGGCCGTGGCATTATAGCCGCCGATAAAGCTGAGCATGGAGCCGGTGTTGACGATCTTGCCGCTGCCTTGCGCGACCATCAATCGGCCGGCCAGCTGGCAAAGCTGGTACACCGCATTCAGGTTGAGCTCGATGACCCTGTCCCAGCTCTCGACGGGCAAGTCCAGACAAGCGCGCCGGTCATGCATGCCGGCGTTGTTGAATAGGATGTCCAGGCGGCCGCCCAGCAGTCGGACGGCTTCGTCGAACGCTTGCGGCAGCTGTCCGCGCTCCGTCAGATCGCACTGCACGCCATGCGCCCGATGGCCGCCGCTCTTGCCCATCTCCTCGGCCGTCCGCCCGATGTCCGTGCTGATGTCCAGCAATACCACCTCCGCGCCCGCCTGCAGCAGCCCCTCCGCGATGCCTTTGCCCAGGTTCCGGCCGCCGCCCGTCACGATCGCTTTTTTGCCGGTTAGATCGAATAAATGTTGTGCCACGAGTTCCGCCCCCTGAATGAACTGCGATCATGCGTAGCGCGCCACGACCATTTTCTTGCGGGTATAAAATTCGACGCCGTCGCGGCCATTGGCATGAAGATCGCCATAGAACGACTTCTTAAATCCAGAAAACGGGAAGAAGGCCATCGGAGCCGGAACGCCGACGTTCACGCCCAGCATGCCCGCATCGATCGTTTCCCGAAATTGACGGATCGCCTTGGCGTCGTTGGTGAATAAACAAGCGCCGTTCGCGAACGATGAGCGATTGGCAAGCGCGATCGCCGCTTCGAACGTGTCGGCGCGGGCGATGGCCAGCACGGGCGCGAAGATCTCGTCCGTCCAAAGCTTCGTCTCCGGCGCGACATGGTCGAAAAGCGTCGGTCCGACAAAGTAACCCGCGCCGTTCGCGGCTTCCCGCGTCCTCCCGTCCAGCAGCAGCTTGCAGCCGGCCTCCTCTCCGGCGCGAATGTAGCCGTAGGTCCGTTCCTTGTGCGACTGCCGAATGACGGGACCGAGAAATACGCCATCTTCAAGACCGTTGCCCATGACGATCCGTTCGGCGGCCGCGCGCAGACGATCCGCCAGCTCGTCGCCGACGTCGCCGACGGCCACGACGACGGAGCAGGCCATGCAGCGCTCTCCCGCCGAGCCGAAGGCCGCGTTGACGATCTCCTTGACGGCCAGATCCAGATTCGCGTCGGGCATCACGATCGTATGATTTTTCGCGCCGCCAAGCGCTTGAACCCGCTTGCCCTGCGCGGCGGATTCCCTGTACACATATTCGGCCACCGGCTGCGAGCCGACGAAGGACACCGCCTTGACCGCTTCATTGCGAATCAATTCGTTGACGACATCGTGCGCGCCGTGCACGATATTGAACACGCCCGCGGGCAGTCCCGCCTGCTCGAGCAGCTCGGCCAGCCGGTTAGCCAGCAGCGGCGTACGCTCGGACGGCTTCAGCACGAACGTATTGCCGCAGGCAATGGCCAGCGGGAACATCCAGCACGGCACCATCATAGGAAAATTGAACGGCGTAATGCCGGCGATCACGCCAAGCGGGTAACGATACATGCCCGATTCGATGCCGGTGGCGATATCCGGCAGATGGCTTCCCATCATTAGCGTCGGCGCGCCGGCCGCGAATTCGACGCATTCGATGCCGCGCAGCACCTCTCCGTGCGCTTCCGTAAAGCTTTTGCCGTTTTCCGCCGTGATGAGACGGGCCAGATCGTCCCAATGCTCCACCAGCAGCTGCTGGTACTTGAACAGGATGCGCGCCCGCTTCGGGACCGCCGTCCGGCTCCAGTCCGGAAATGCCGCGGCTGCCGCGGCCACCGCCTCGGCCGTGTCCGCCGCGTCCGACAACGGCACGCGCGCAAGCGTCTCTCCCGTCGCCGGATTCGGCACGTTCTCCGACCTTCCCGCACGCGACGGCACCCAGCGGCCGCCGATATAATTGTTGAGACATTCCGGCTTCGCTGCCAAAGTCATAAGCGTTATCCCCCCGTTTCCTAATAGGCGCATTTTGAGCAGGGCGGTCTCCTGGACGGCGGCCATGGCACCTGCGAACAGTTTGATTCGGTCGAATTCGTGCGGATCGCGCGCCATGTCCGCTCTCAATGCGCGCCCGAAGGACATTCTGAGCGCCGTCCCGATATTGACCTTGCCTACGCGCATGGACACCAGCCGTCCGAGCGCATCGTCCGGCACGCCCGAGGCGCCGTGGATGACCAGCGGAACGGCGACGCGCGACTGAATCGCCGCCAGCCGCTCAAAATCGATGGCGGCCTGCTGCCGCTCCATGCGATGAACCGTCCCTACCGACACGGCGACCGCATCGACGCCGGTCGCCTCCACGAAGCGTGCCGTCTCGTCCGGGTCCGACGGCAGATGCTTCATGTTGACGGCAGGGTCGCTGTACCCGACCGAGCCGATCTCGGCTTCGACCGATACGCCGAAGGCGTGCGCCGCTCTCGCGATTTCTTTCGTCCGGCTCGCATTTTCCCCGAACGGCAGCTGCGAGCCGTCGTACATGACGGAGGTGAAGCCGTGCTGGACGGCTTGCATGATCGTCTCGAAGTCGCTGCCGTGATCCAGATGCACGCATACCGGCACGGCCGCCTTTTCCGCGATTCGATGGAGCAGCGGACCCAGGCAGTATACGGGCATATGCCGGATGGCAGGCACATTCGCCGCCAGAATGACCGGCGCGTTCAGTTGCTCCGCAGCCCGCACGACGGCGGCTGCATCTTCGTAGCCGAATACGTTGAAGGCGGCGACCGCGTACGTCCGCTCCGCCGCTTCGCTTACGATCGATTTGAGATCGGCCAACATCCGCTACTCCCCCCCTTCCCTTCGTATCGCGCGATCAAGTCCCGGATCTGCGCCTGCGTCGGCATCGCGTCCGAGCAGCTGTGACTGGATACGACGATGGAGGCGGCCGCGCTTCCCCATGCCAGACATCGATCGATCGTCCAGTCCTGCATCAATCCGTACAGGAACGCTCCGGCGAAGGAATCGCCGGCCCCGAACGTTTTGACGACTTGCGCCGGGAAGACGCCCGCTTGATAGCGCTTGCCCGATCGGTCGAACGCCACCGAGCCTCGGCCGCCGTGCTTCACGACGACGAGCCTTGCGCGCGCGTTCAGCCATTCGCGCGCCGTCGCTTCATCGTCGGCTGCCGAATCGCCGCCGCGCTCAAGCATATTGAACTCTTCCCGTCCCCCGAAGATGATGTCGGCTTGCGCGGCCGCCATCCGGCAATAGACGTAGGTCTCTTCGACGCTCCCCCCACGAATACGGACGATAATCGATATCCAGAATGACGGCGGTGCCGTTCGACCTCGCATATTCGATCGCCAGCAAAGCCGCTTCGCGGGAAGGGCTGCGCGACAGCGCCGTACCGGAGACGAGCAGCGCCCTGGCGTCTCTAATATAAGGCTCGGAAATGTCGGCCGGCTCCAGCTTCAAGTCCGCGACGTTGTCGCGATACATCAACAGGCTGCATTGCTCGGGCGACAAGATCTCGGTAAACGAAAGCCCGGTCACGCTTCCCGAACGATCGATCGTCAATTGAGAGGTGTCGATGTTCGTCCGGTTCAAATAATCCCGGATGAAGCGTCCGAAGCCGTCGTCGGAGATCCGCCCGATGAATCCGGTGCGAAGCCCCAGACGGGCCATCGCAATCGCGATATTCGCCGGAGAGCCGCCGACGTATTTGGTGAACGTCGATGTCTGCTCGATCGGTCGATGAATCTCGTTCGCGTTCAAATCGACGCATAATCGGCCGAGACCGATACAATCGAGCGTCCGGTTCGCCGGAAACCAACTGTCGCTCATGGAGAATTACGCTTCCTTTCCCTTGCATTCTAGATTTGCATGCCTAACAAGCGGTACGCGATCTGCCCGATGACGCGCTCCGAACCGCTGTAGCCCCATACTTGCGACACGTCCGTCCGCCTTGCGGGCGCCGGATCGGCGGAGGACGGCATTAATGCCGGCGAGTGATGCTCCAGCTCCCCCGAAGCTGCCGATGGCCCCATCGTCGTTGTAAAATTGAATGCAGTGTCCGTAGTCGTTCAGATCGCCGGCCGGCACATCCCGATAAACGCCCGAGGGTTGTACGGCGATTTGTCTCACGAGCAGATGGCAAATGCCGTTGCCGCCCCGTCTGATATACCCGAACCGGCCTGTCGTCTGCACGCTTTTTAACGAGATTTTGTGGGTCTCCCTGGCATCGATTCGAAACCGAAGCGCGCCGGGCGCCGCGGTCAGATGGCCGGGTCCCGTCGCGGCGAAAAAATCCGTGGGCTCGGCAAGGCCGTAAACCGGGATAAGCGCCTCCCCGCCCGCCGGCACCTGCAGGAGCGTCCATAAGGATACGGCCGGGCCATGGTCGCGATCGTCGAGCTCGATGCCGGTCTCCGTCTCATAGCCGACATACGCATAAACAAGATCGTCCGGCTTGAGGCCGGCTGCTTGCAGCGGGTCTTCGACCATTCTGCATGTTTTCTGCATGCGAAAAGATAACGCGCCCCCCGCTTCGGTAGGCTTGCGCCGTGCCCGTTTGCCGCCATTGCGCGCTTGCGGAGCCTGTCTCCCCGTCCGCCATCCGGTAATGGCCGGGATCGATCGCCGATTGCACGGTATAGCTGTCCGAATCTTGAAGGTCGCGAATATGAAATTCAACCTCGGGGCTGAGCCAGCACCGTTCTCCCCCCCCGTATTCCAGCCGGGCGTCTGCGAGAACCTGGATTCCGCCGCTTCGCGGTCGGCCAGATCGGGACAGACCCAGACTAGATTGTCGCCTTCGGCGTCCGGATACACGCCGAGTATTCTGGCTCCCCGCTCCAGCGCGACGACGATACCGCCTGTCGCATGTTCAAGGATCGTATGCCTCCAGCCCAGCTCCCGGAGGCAGCCGCGCAGCGCCGGCAGCTTCATTTGGCGATCGCCTCCATCAGCTTTTCAAAAAAGAAGCGCGTGCTCGATCCGCCGTCGACGGTCACCACTTGACCGGTCACGAAGTCGGAGCCGGAGGAAGCGAAAAAGGCGACGACCTTGGCCACATCTTCCGGATAGCCGATCCGGCCCATCGGAATCTGCAGGCCGATCGCCTCTTTGTCGTGCAACGGATCGGCAGTGAACTTCTCGACTTCCGTCGCGCCGGGAGCGACGGCATTCACTTGAATGTTGAATGCGGCCAGATCGAGCGCCAACTGTCGGGTCAACGCGTTCATGCCCCCCTTGGAAGCCGCATAGGCGGCGTACCGCGGCATTGTCAATGCGCCGTGCACCGAGCTGATGTTGACGATCTTGCCGCCCTTTTTCCGGACCATATGCTTCGCGCAAGCTTGCGTACAGAAAAACGTTCCTTTCAGGTTCGTGTCGACGACACGATCCCAGAACGCCTCCGTCACGTCAAAAAAAATGCGCCATCGGATCGATCGCAGAGTTGTTGACGAGAATGTCCGCGCCGCCGAAGTCCGACTCGACTTTTGCGACCATATCGTTAATTTCTTCTACATTCGATACGTCGGCTTGAATCGCCAACGCCCTGCGGCCCATCGCCCGAATCCGCTCGACCGTCTCCATCGCCTGATGGACGCTCGACCGATAGTTCACGACGACATCCGCGCCGTCCGCCGCCAATTGAAGCGCGATTCCTCTGCCGATGCCGACGCCGGCCCCCGTGACCAGCGCCGTCTTTCCTTGCAACGCAAGCATGTGCCATTCCCTCCTATAGAAGCAGCGCTTCGCCTTGTCTGAACAGAAACGGCGTCGTTTGCGGAGCCCGTTTTTCCACGGCCTCCACGAATTGCAGCGGATCCCCGCCCGAATTCCCCGGCAGCATCCAGAAGTGGCACGGCGCTGCATACGCCGGATTCACGATCTCTGTCGCAGCCGCGGCCTCCGCCTCGTTCATGTTGCCGTACCTGCCGTTGATCGGCGCCAGCAGTAAGTCGATTCGAAAGCCGGCCGTGTTTTTCCGAAACTCCGCTTCCCGCAGACACGTATCGCCCATATGGTAGACGGCCTTGTCCCCCGCCTGAACGATGATGCCGATCGCATCGGGCGCCAGCTCTCCGTGATCGGCATAGACGCCGAATATCGTGAATTCGCCGCGTCTCTCGACGCTGCCCGCGAGCAGCGGGCGGCACCGTTCCTCCGCCACGCCCCATTCGTTCAATCGGCGAATCGTCTCGGGCGGCGCGTAGAACGGAAAATTTCCGGATTGCATCTGCTGCACGCAGTCCGCATCGAGATGGTCCTCGTGATGATGCGTGACGAGATAGGCCGCGATCGGCAATTGGCCCAGCTCCCGCGGACTGATCAGCGAAGGCGCGAGTCTTTTGAACGCCGGTCCGATCTGCCGCTCGCAATAATCCGTTATATACGGATCGATCAACGCCACTTTTCCGGAAGGAAATTTGTACACGTAGCCTGCCTGACCGAGCGACCATACGGCGATCCGGCCGGAGCCGACCGGCATTTCCAGTATTTCGCGCAGCAAAGCGCCCAATCCGATGCGCCCCCTATTCTTCGTCGACCGTCTTGTACGATTTGCCCCATTGTTCCAACCGCAGGTCGTACACCGGATTGGCGCCCGGTTCGGGCAGCCGCGACCATACGGTAAATATGACGAGCTCCTCCGTATCGCTGCGGTTGGCAATGGCATGCATGGAGCCGCCCGGGATAAATACGACATCGCCGGGCTCCAGCTCGTGCTCCACGCCATCGAGCCGAACCATCGCCTTGCCTTTGTGGATCAGATACACCTCGTCGTAGGACGGCGCGTGGTTATGATCGGTGTGCTTCGCGCCGGGGGCGACGATGCCCATATTGATTTGCACGTTCTTGGTTTCGGAATTCGTCTGATCGATCAGCATTTTCGAAGAATAAGTCTCGTCGACATACAACGTTTTCACTTGAGACGCTTGAATAACCGTTCCTTTTCCCATTGGACAACGCTCCCGAATTGAATGATTGGATGAATCAGATGTTGCCGGAAGACACCGAACGATCCGGCCGTTCGAACGAATGGTTGAACGACGGGATCGGCTCGGGTCCGTGATAAGCCGCATAACCGCCGTCCACGTGCACGATCGAGCCCGTAATGAACGAAGCCTGCTCCGAGCAAAGGAACAGCACGGCCGCCGCGATATCCTCGGGCGTTCCCAAACGCGCCTGCGGCGTTCGGCGTATCATATCGTCCTCGTTCAACGCGCCCTTGCTAAACGCTTCCCGAATGCCTTCCGTCAGAATGTAGCCCGGCGCCACGCAATTGACCCGGACGCCGTCAAGCGCCCATTCGCATGCAAGCGTTTTCGTAAAACTCTCTACTGCCGATTTGGAAGTCGCGTAAGGAAGCCGTTTGCTGATCCCGCCCAGCGCATGAACGGACGATATGTTCACGACCGCCCCCTTGCTGACGGCCGAGCATCATCGGGCCCGCCTCTTTGACGCACAGGAACATCGACTTGATGTTCGTATCGAGCACAAAATCCCATTCTTCCTCCGAAAACGCCACGATCGGCTTGCGAATCGTCGAACCGACATTGTTGATCAAAATATCCAGTGCGCCGAATTCACGGACAACGTTCGCAAACAATTTTCCGACTTGTTCGGAGGAAGAAACATCCGCCGCGTACGACACGGCTCTCCCGCCGGATCGGATGATTTCCTCGCTTACCGATTGGGCCGCATCCCCGTTAATATCCGCAATGACGACGGCGGCGCCTTCCCGGGCGAACGCTTTTGCGATGCTCCGCCCGATACCGTTCCCAGAACCGGTTACGAGCACGACCTTGTTTGCAAATTGCATGAATATCCATCCCCCCCGGTTTTCAGAGCATGCGCTTAAAACCAAATCTCGTTTTAAATGAACATATTCAAAACGTGGTTTTAGTATACAATTTGATTATATTGTCGTCAATACATTTCACTCATTTTGTCTACCACTTTTCATTTATGTTGACATTATTGAAATTCACTTGATAAGATATAGAAATAAAACAAGAACGAGGGATCTTATGACCAAAATCGACGACCCGCTGGCGCGGGCGCAAAATACGAAGGAAATCGTCAAGAAGCTGCGCACGGACATCATCCTCGGCAAATACGCAAAAGGGACCCGTCTGATCGAATCCAAGATTGCCGACCAGCTCGGCGCCAGCAGAGCCCCCCGTTCGCACGGCCTTTCAGCTGCTGGCGCAAGAGGGACTCGTCATCAACCTGGCCAACGGCGGAACCGAGGTGGTGGGATTTTCTCTCAAACAGGCGATGGATTTGTTCGATCTGCGGCTGCTGCTCGAGAAAAAGGCGTTGGAACTGGTTCTATCCAACGACGCCTTTCACTTTCGGCCCTTGTTCGAGAGCATGGAGCAATTGGAGCTTTATTTGCCCCAAGCGGATGCCGGAGAAGTGCCGAGCTCCGAAACTTCCCGCCTGGACATCCTTTTCCATCGAAGCCTGGTGATGATGGCGGAAAACAATCCTTTGCTCGTCGCCTGGAATACGATGGTCAACATTTTTCAGGAGCTGCTTGAGATTACGAACATGACCAGCTCTTCCTACACCGCATTTTTCGAAGATCACCGCAAGCTGGCCGACCTTATCATCCAACGCAACCGGAGCAGCATCGACGAGCTGGTCGCCCACATTACCAAAGCCAAGAACATTATCATCGAGCGTCTGGAATCCAAGCTGTAGGTGATCATCCACCCATCCCGCCGCGTTCGACGGCCAAAAGCCGCCAACCTCCTTCATCCGGAGTTTGGCGGCTTTTCGATTCACAATCCTTCCACGAACTTTTCGAATGCCTGAATGTCCGTCTCGCCTTCAATGACGCCGATCTCCAGCTCGAACGACAGCGCCGTCATCGGCGCGATCGGCAGCAGCGTGCCCTGCGCTCTCTCGAACGCTCTGCCCTTCACAAAGCAGGTGGACGGCATAAGGCCAATCGCATAATCGCCGGACCGCATCGACTTCCACTGGACCAGATAGGGCAGCTGACGCGTATCGTATTTGATGTACACCCCGAGGCCCAGCCGCGGATTGACGACTGCCGCTCCCGTATATCCCGCGCTACCGGCAGCCGGACGATGACGGTAGACATGCTCCCGGAACCCGTCGATCGGACCCGCCAGGCGATCGAAATCCGCCGCGTGCGCTTCGGACGTCTCGTCTCGGGCCAGCAGCTCCCGGCTGGGCAGCAGCAGCCTCGAACCTTCATCCAGAATCGGAAAACCAATGTTGATATGATAAAGCAGCATCAACTGCTGCGCTTCAAAGCCTTGATTTTCGACGACATCCCGAATCCGAACCGATTTACTGCCTACCGAAGTGGCAATCGACCGCTTCAAAACGAGATTGTCTCCGAAAATCGCCGCTTCCCGCATTTGACCGGATAGCCGGAGGATATATTCGTCCCCCTCCCAGCCGCAGTCGACGGAAATTTGCTCGGCGGGCGTCGTTTTCATCCGCCCATGGAACGGATGTCCGGTTCCTTCGTCTTCGCAAGCGTTGCCAACGTTCAACAAGCCGCATGTATACAGCATCCCGCCCGATATGGCGCGCATGAATTCGGTTCCGTTCATGTCCGCCAGCGCGGGAGAGACGGTGCCGGACTTGGGCGCGTAATGCAGATTCATGCCTTTGTAGCGCATGCCGACCATATCCATCCCTTTGCTCTCGAGTACGGTAAAATCCAACCCCGTACCGTTCGAAACGTCGAAAGCCTTAACGCCGTTCGCTCGACCTTCTCCATAAGTAAAAGGACGTACGTACGCCATCTGCTCCATGCTGCCTACTCTTCTCATCAATGCGGCTCGATCCATCCGTCGACCGTATACGTCGGGCATCCTGCGTTCCTCCTTGTTCCGCCTGCGTCAGACGCCGTTCACGACATGCTTCGGACGTTCTCCGGTCAATACCCTTTTGACCTCCATGGCGGCAAACCGCTGTAGCCGCTCGCTTGCATCTTCCGAATACCAGGCCGCATGGGGGCTCAGCACGCAGTTGTCCAAGCCCAGCAAGGGATGCTCCGGGGCAATCGGCTCCTGCTCGAACACGTCGAGACCAGCGCCGGCGATGATGCCGTTTTGCAGCGCCCATACCAAATCGGACGTCCGAACCACGCCGCCCCGCGACGTGTTGACGAGGTAAGCCGTGCTTTTCATGCGCCGAAAAGCTTCCCGGTCGAAAATATGCGCCGTTTGGGCGTTCAGCGGCAAGTGGGAGGAGATCAAATCGCTCTCGCGCAGCAGCGTGTCAAAATCGACCTTCCGAACGCCCGACGCCTCGAATGCGTGCTCCGGCACGAACGGATCGTATGCGATCACTTGCAAACGGAAGCCTTGGGCTCTGCGGGCGACCTCCTTTGCAATGCTGCCGAATCCCGCCAGCCCGAGCACTTTGTCCCGAAGACCGACGATCGGGCCGAGCGACTGGATCTGCCAATCTCCCCTCCTCACGTTGCGATCCATGATCGTCACTTTGCGCACCGCGCTCAGCAGCAGCGTGACCGCATGATCGGCCACCTCCTGAATACCGTAGTCGGGCACGTTCACGACCGGAATGTTCCTCGCCGCGGCCGCCTTGATATCCACCGTGTCGTACCCGATTCCGTACCGAACGATAACCTTGCAGCGCTGAAGCTGATCGATGACCTCCTTGGTGAACGGGGCGTGATTGGTCAGGATGGCATCCGCATCGCGGCAAAACGCGATCAGCTCCTGAACCGTGTGACAAGCGCGAATCTCAATTTCGGCCGGAAGCGGTTCCAAGATTCGCTTTTCGTTCACGTAATCCGCGAATCCCGGTTCCGTCGTGGCGATGGCAATCCGATAGCCCACAACAAACGCCCCTTTACATACGATAATTTATTTTAGTATACATTAATATTTTATTGTACTCAATACTTAAAATCAGCCAATCCTCTGTCCGGCAACTTCCCTGCCGGGCGGTTCGTCTAACTTCATGAAGGTTAAACTACTTCCATCACGAAGAAACGGAGATGAAACGCCATGCCTAAATTAAAACGGCTCAGCCTCCTGCTGGCCTCGTCCATACTCGCAGCTTCCCTCGCCGCTTGCGGCCAAAACGGTAACGCGGCTTCATCAGGCGATGCGACAGCGACGGTATCCGCTACCGCACCTGCGTCCGAAGCCACGAGCGCGTCGCCCCCGGCAGCTTCTAACGCCGAAGCCGGAGCCTCCTCGCCTTCCGCGATTCCGGCGCAGCGTCCATCCTCGGAACCGAGCGCGTCGCCTTCCGCCGCGCCGTCGGCCGCAGCGTCCGAATCGCAGCAGGCGATCCTCGGAACGCCGACCGCGCTGCGCATGGCCGGCACGAAGAGCGGCTGGACGGGCGGCAAAGGATGGATCGCGAGAACCGACGACGGCGGCAAAACCTGGCGCACGCAGTACAAGCACAACTACGAAGTGCTGCAGATTTTCGCGCTGAACGACCAACAAGCGTGGGCAACGCTCGACATCGGCGACGCCAAGGCCGTGAAGCTTGTGAGAACGACGGACGGCGGCAAAAACTGGAGCGACGCGGGGAAAATTCCGAGCTACGCCTTTTTCCATTTCGTAAACGAGAACGAGGCGTTTAGCGGATCATGGACGACCCAGGACGGCGGCAAGACATGGCAGGAGCTCTCGGTCCCCAAAGACCAGGTCGGCGACGTTTACTTCCACGACCGGAGCAACGGCTGGGCCGTCACGCAGACGGCGGGCAAAAAATTCAGCTTCCTCCGTACGCAGGATGGCGGGAAGACGTGGACCTCCGTCTACGCGAAGGCTTGGGAGGAGCCGCTGAACGGCGCGGTCATCCGCTCCGCCGGCAAAAACGACGCCTGGATCGAGCTGATCGGCGGTTCTGGAATGACCCAGACTTCGTACTCGCT
Organism: Cohnella rhizosphaerae; assembly: GCF_029525575.1. Classification (GTDB taxonomy): domain Bacteria; phylum Bacillota; class Bacilli; order Paenibacillales; family Paenibacillaceae; genus Cohnella; species Cohnella rhizosphaerae. The sequence continues at coordinate 1,433,248 of NZ_JAPDIA010000003.1, read as the reverse complement.
CTTCCATACCGCGGACGGCGGGAAAACATGGCAGCCCGTCGTCGCCAACAGCACCGCCGGCGCAGGACCGGCGCCAGGCTTTAAAATGGACGACAAAGGCGTGCCTTCCAACGAAGGCAGCTCGCCGGGCACGCTTTACGTCGTCGATACGAAGACGGCCTTCCTCGGCGGCCAATGTCAGGCTTGCGACAATCCGAACACGTTGGGCTACACGACGGACGGCGGCAAGACCTGGGTGAACGACAAGCCGCAGCTTCCGGGATACGGCAAGCAGCTGATCGCGGCGGCCGACGCCAAACATGTCTCCTGGATTCTTACCGACTCGCAAAACGCATCCGTCCTATACGTGTCGCAAGACAGCGGCGCGCATTGGACCCAGACGCATACGTTCGCGAAACCGGAAGGCAGCGCCGCCAAGTAACGGTTTACAAGACAAAAGAAGCTTCAAGGCCGCATCGTGCGAGCCTGAAGCTTCTTTTTTTGGCTATGTTCGGTTTTCTCTGAACGACAATCCGTGCGCCTCCAATGCGATTCTCAGCTTGGGAAGCGTACTCGGACCGACGCCATGCATCTCCAGAATATCCGACTCCGCATAAGCCGACAGACGCTGGAGCGAGGTGATCCCATTCCGTTCAAGCGCCCTTCGGGCAGGCGCGCTTAATTTGGAGAGAAAATCGCTTTCGCTCTCTTTGTTCACATGAAAGTCCTCCAATCACACATCTGGCTCCGGATTTTTCCTGGCCGCCCGCGCTTCCAGCAGCATCCCCACGATGCCGAGCAAGACGCCGACGTTGATCGCGAGATCGGCCAGATTCATGATGCCTCTGCCGCCCGTCCACTCCAGAAAGTCGGTCACCCGCGCGAAAAGCAGCCGATCGATCGCGTTGCCGACGGCGCCGCCCGCGAAAAAGCCCGCTCCCGCCGCTAACCAGGGGTTGTTCAGCTTACCCTTGCGCTGCGCGTAAACGACCCAGACGACGACCGCGATCGCGACCGGTATAAAAATCGGCCCCCAACCTTCGAACGAACCGCCTGCCGCGCCCGTATTTTCAATGTGGGTAAACCTTAGCACCCCGGGCCAGAATAAATAGCTGTCCCCGACCGGCAATGACCTGCGGACCGCGATCTTGGACAGCTGATCGACGGCGATGACGGCGAAAAGCACGATATAAACGAGCCCGAACCAACGGCGCATGACGATCCCTCCTTCTGCCTAAGTATACGCGATCTGGAACCCCGCCGTTGCGCGCCAGCGCCTTGCCCGGCTAACCGCTTCTTTAGCTTAGCGCGGCCAAAAGCGCCAGCGCCGCGAACGAAAGCAGCGTAGCGGCAAGGGGCGGTCTCCATGAGGGGCTGTACCGGGGATCCAGCAATAGCCGAATGCGCACGTTGACCGACGCGTCCGCGAAGGAAGCGCTCGCCGCGGGCATCCCCCCCGACCCCGGCCTGCCGCAGCAGCTTCAGCAGCGCGCCGCCCAGCGCTTCGGCGCCGCCGCTCGACGACGCGATCGCATGGCGGTCCGCCAGCACTTCGACCGCCGTCTTGTACTTGTCCTCCGCCCAGCCGAGCAGCGGCACGTACCACAGCGCCTTGCGGCTTAGCGACAGCGCGAACAGCGCGAGCGGATCGCGGCGCCTCAGATGGTGCCGCTCATGCGCGACGACCGCGGCGAGCTCGGCCGGCTCCAGCATGCGCAGCAGTCCCGCGGACAATACGATCCGCGGCCGGAAAAGGCCGACGGTCATCGCGACGGGCGCTTCCGCGCGGATGATCGCGAGCCGCCCCCGGCCGATGCCGAACCGGCGTCCGTATCGCCTTGACAGGCGGGCGTCCGCCGAACGGCGCAGCATGCTGCCGAATCGCCTGGCGCAGACCGCCTCCCGGACAAGCTGACTCGCGCAGAAGGCCAGCGTCGAGACGAATACCGCGCTCATCAAGGGAAGAGATACGGGAAATCCCATGTAACGGAACCAGGCGACGCAGTAGTCGAACAGCACGAATGGCAGCCTGATCCGGAAGACGACCTTGAGCGCGAACATCGCCATCTGCGCCGCCACGAACGCCGCAACGGACAATGATAGGGCGAGCAGCCATCTCGAGCGGGCTTCCCACATGTTTATCGTTCCTTTTTTATGTTGTTTGAGCTGTCGCTCCAGCTGGTCCAGCAGGTCGGGATCGACCTGCTCCAAAGCATCGACCATATGCGCGACGGCGCGCGAGCCGAATTCGTGGACCAGCTCGAAGGCAAGCTCCTTCGACTGCGCCTCGAGAAATTCGTCGCGGGTAAGGACCGGGCGATACCGATGCGATTTGGCATTCGTCTTTTTTGCTCAATATCCCTTTGTCCACCAGCCGGTTCATCACCGTCATGACCGTGTTGAAGCTCATTTCCTTGTCCTTGTCCTTGTTCAGCGCCTGCTGCACTTCTTTGATCGTCAGCTCGCCCTCCGCATCCCAAAGCGCGGTCATGATCCTGGCTTCGAGCGGTCCGAAAAAGCGTTCGAGGCCGTTCCCGTGAACTTTGAAATTTTGCAGCTTCATATTCTACACACCCTTCACACTACGGATTATAGTTTTCCGCGGCCGCGCACGTCAACGTTGGTCCCCGCCGCGATATTCGGGTTGCATCGTTTTCGGACTTTTGTCTATAATACAAACATAAGTTTAAAAACGTGAGAGGAGCCGCCTATGGACCGCGAACAACAAATACTGTCGTTCATCCGGCGCAATCCGTTCGTCACCCAGCAGGAGCTGGCGGACGCCATCGGCATTTCCCGCAGCGCGGTCGCGGGATACGTGGCGGCGCTGACCCGCAAAGGCAGCATTCGCGGCAGAGCGTACGTGCTCGCCGAGGAAGGCAGCGTGCTCTGCATCGGAGGCGCGAACCTGGACAGCAAAGCCCGCGGCAAGCAGCCGCTGCGGCTCGGCGCCTCCAATCCCGTCGCGGTCGCGGAGAGCTGCGGCGGCGTCGCGCGCAACATCGCGGCCAACCTCGCCGCCCTCTCCGCGCGCGTCGCGCTGCTTACGGCGGTCGGCGACGACAAGGCCGGCAGCTGGCTGCTCGAGCGGACGGCGAGCCAGGGCGTCGACATCGGCCCGTCCCTCGTGCTGAGCGGCGAGAAGACAGGCAGCTACACCGCGATTCTCGGCGAAGACGGGGAATTGTTCATCGCCTTCGCCGACATGGACATCTACGAGCGGATCACGCCGGGCACGCTTGAGGAGAAGTGGCCGCACATCGCCGCTTCGAAGCTGGTTGTCGCGGACGCGAATCTTCCCGCCGCCAGCCTGGCCTGGCTGGCGCGCCGCTGCGGCGACGCCGGGCTCCCGCTGTTCGTCGATCCGATCTCGCCGGAGAAGGCGAAGAAGCTGCCGGAGCGGCTGGACGGCATCGCCGCGGTATTCCCCAACCTCGCCGAAGCGCGCCAGCTGGCAGGGCGGGGCGACGAAGAGCCGACGGCGGACGGCGGCGTCGCCGAATGGGCCGAGCTCGCCCGCCTGATCCTGGCGCGCGGCGCCGGCCATGTGCTGATCACGCTCGGCAAGCACGGCGCCTACTGCGCCGGGCCGGACGGCGAGCTTCATCTGCCGGCGCTGCCGGTCCGTGTCGTCGACGTCACCGGAGCCGGCGACGCGTTCCTCGCCGGCGTCGCCTACGGCGTGCTGCGCGGCGAAGCCTTCGCAGACGCCTGCCGGTCAGGGCTGGCCGCCGCCCGCATCGCGCTTGAGACTGCGAGCTCCTCCTCCGAGCAGCTGAATGAAGAACGGCTAGCCGAAGCCGTCCGCGAATCGCGAATTTAGTTTCACCCACATCCATCTAGCGAAAGGAAACGATCCCATGAACCCTTATCTTCAAATGACCAAGGAAGTCCAGGACGCGCTGAACGAAGGCAAACCGGTCGTCGCGCTGGAGACGACGATCATCTCGCACGGCATGCCGTATCCGCAAAATATCGAGATGGCCCGCAAGGTCGAAGACATCATCCGCGAAAACGGAGCCGCCCCCGCGACGATCGGCATCATGAACGGCCGCATCCGGATCGGGCTCGACGCGGAAGGACTTGAAGCGTTCGCCAACACGCCGCACGTCGAGAAGGTAAGCCGCCGCGACTTCGCGCACATCCTGTCCGCCGGCAAGATCGGCGCGACGACCGTGTCGGCCACGATGATCGGCGCCGCGATGGCCGGCATCGAAGTGTTCGCCACCGGCGGCATCGGCGGCGTACATCGCGACGGCGAGAACAGCATGGACGTGTCCGCGGACCTGACCGAGCTGGCCCGGACGAACGTCGCCGTCGTCTGCGCGGGCGCCAAGTCCATCCTCGACATCGGCCGCACGCTCGAGTATTTGGAGACCCAGGGCGTACCCGTCGTCGGCTACAAGACGGACGAGTTCCCTTCGTTCTACGCACGGGAGAGCGGCTTCGGCGTCGACTTCAGGCTCGACACGCCGGAAGAGGTCGCCGCCATGCTGCGGACGAAGTGGCATCTCGGGCTTGCGGGCGGCGCGATCGTCGCCAACCCGGTCCCGGCCGAGTACGCCCAGCCTGCGGACAAGATGGAAGCCGTCATCCGCCAGGCGCTGGACGAAGCCAACGCGCAGCATATTGCCGGCAAGCGCGTGACGCCGTTCCTCCTCGGGCGGATCAAAGAGCTGACGGGCGGCAGCAGCCTCGACACGAACATCCAGCTCGTGTACCACAACGCCAAGGTCGCGGCGGAGATCGCCGTGGCGCTGAAGGCGAAGTAAGTCAAGTCAGCGGAAATGACAAGAAGGGGAAGAGACGGCCGCGGCCGCTTCTTCCCCTTTTTGTCGTCTGCTTGGCGGTAAGACTGGTAAGCTTAATCGCCGTTCACCCTGCTCTGCAATATTAAGGATTCAAAATTTCGGTCACTTTCTTAAATGAAACGGCACTGACCTTCCAGCTCTTATCCGCGTAAACCAGCGTAGCATACCGATAAAGCGTCTCGTTATCCGAATTCATCCCGGAAGACTGAACCAGGGTCGCCGTATGATCATCTTTATAGGTAACGCCTGATTGATAGATTGTTTTAAACTTAAAGTCGTTCTCAAGTCCTTTGCTTTGAACAAGGGTGTTAATAAATAGGTCCGTAAAATAAGGGCTGAAATACGTTCGGATTTGCTTCATCGCAGAAATGTCGGTCGCTTCATTTAATTTGTCGACCAGTACTTGGACTCGCTGATCCGTGATTCGTCTGGACGACGGCACTTCGGCTTTCTGGTCCATACTGACGACAAGCTGTCGTTCTGCCGTCGTAATCGTCGCCTGTTTGGTTTGCTGATTCCAGCCGACCTCCGCCCCCAGCGTTTGGCTTACAAAACGCAGCGGAACGTACGTCATGCCCCCCGTAAAATAACTGCGCGGGCACGTCAAGCGTCACTTGGGTTTGGTTCACCGATACGTTCGGAGAATCCAGTTCGAGTACGATCGTTGTGCTGTCCCGAGTGATGGTTATTTGTTTCGTTTGTTGATTCCATTGTACATCCGCACCCAGATTTTCCGATACCGCCCGCAAAGGAATGAGCACCCGATTGTTTTGAAGCTTTCCGCTGTCTAATTGAATAGGGACGCTGTTCGCAAAGGATGTCCCACAGGGTGTCGCTAAGGTCGGCACGATCAGCATCGCCGCAGCCAGTATAGATACGATCCTTTTCATCAACATCAAGCCCTCCTAGAATTCCTTTATATAATCTATAAACACTTCACGCCATAGAAAGGTTGCTTTTTCAAGCAAAAAGGAGCCAGAGCCTGTCTCGATCAGGCTGACTCCCGTTGCCACTCTTATTCAGGACTGTTGATAATTCACGGGGGTACTCCGCATCCTGAATCCAGGTCGCGTTGCACCAATCGAATCAGTTCATCGCGGATCGCCGGGCCTGCCGCCTTGTAGAGGATACCCGGGTCATACTTTTCTTGGCGGAAAAGGGCGTTTAACCCCCCGCTCGATGCGTTCGTTCGTAAAACATACCAGCGACAGCAGGATCGTCTCCGCTTGATCAAAATCCTCCTGCGCTATCAACGAGATCGCGTACGTCTCCATTTGCTCCCGACCACCCGCTCATACCACCAGGTCATTCCTATCTGAGCCCAATCCGATCCACGCGTGCACATTTTCAGTCGTGCCGTGCACATCGGAGCCGAGGCGTCGTGCTAAAATCTAAAATTGTAAACGCTAACACGGACTGCAAAGGAGGAGAGCAATGGCTCAGCCCGTTCCGGCCGCCCCATCCGTATCCGCCCCAGAAGCGCCCGCAGCCGAAGTGACGCTGTGGCGGCGGATCGTGCGGCATCGCATGCTGTATCTGATGTTTTTGCCGGTAGCCGTCTACTATATCGTGTTCCGCTACTGGCCGATCGGACTTGCCTGGATCGTCGCCTTCAAGGATCTGAAGCTCGGCATGGGCGTGTTCGACAGCGCCTGGGTCGGACTGGACAATTTCCGCGTCATGTTCGAAGACCCCGAGATCGTCAACGTGCTGCGCAATACGGTGGAGATCAGCCTGCTGCGCATCGTCGTCGGCTTTTTTCCGCCGATTATTCTGGCCATCATGTTCCACGACCTGTCTTCCGGCAAGTTAAAAAAATGGCTGCAGAGCGCCGTCTACATCCCCCACTTTTTTTCGTGGGTCATCATTTTCGGCATCGTGTTCGCCTTTTTCTCCACCGGCACGGGCTTCGTCAACAATGTGCTGGAAGCGATGGGCCTGCCCCGAGTCGAGTTTTTCCTGTCCGAGGGCTGGTTCCGGCCGATCCTGATCGGCTCCGCATTGTGGAAGGAGATCGGCTGGAGCACGATCATCTATCTCGCGGCGCTCAGCACGATCGACGCCCAGCTCTACGAGGCGGCCAGAATCGACGGCGCCGGACCGATCCGCCGCATCTTCGCCGTCACGCTGCCGGGCATTCTGCCTGTCGTCACCTTCGTGCTCTGCCTCAGCCTCGGCAATATTTTGTTCGCGGGCGGCGAGCAGATCCTGCTGTTCTATAACAAAGCGGTGCTCGACACGGCGGACGTCATCGAGACGTGGGTGTATCGCGAGGGACTGAGCCGGCTGCAATTCAGCGTAGGGACGGCCGTGGGCCTGTTCCAGTCGCTGATCGGCATGGTCGTCATCCTGGCCGGCAATACGCTGGCGAAGCGGTATACCGGCCGCGGCATCTGGTAGAGGAGGCTGCATATGAAAAGCAATTCGGCTGGCGAGCGCGCCTACCAGATCGTCATTCATCTCATCGTCCTGCTCGTCGCGGCATCTGCCGTCTTTCCCCTGCTGTATGTCATCGGCATGTCGCTGACGACCAAGTCGGAGATGATCGCCCGCGATTATTTCGTCATCGTCCCTCATGCCCCGACGCTGGAGGCCTACAAACGGATCATGTCCTCCTCCGTCATCTGGCATTCGTTCGTCGTCTCCGTCCTGCGGAGCACGGTCGGCCCGCTGCTGACGCTGACGCTCACCGCCATCGGCGCTTACGTGCTGGCGCAGCGGACGCTGCCCGGCCGCGGCATCTTCCTGTTCTTCATCCTCGCCACGATCCTGTTCAACGGCGGACTGATCCCGACCTATCTGGTCGTCGAGCAGACGGGACTGATCGACTCGTTCTGGTCGATGATCCTGCCGATCATGGTGGACAGCTTCGGACTGCTGGTCATCAAGATTTTCATCGAAAATCTGCCCGACGGCCTGACCGAATCCGCGCGGATCGACGGCGCCGGCGACTGGAGCATGCTGTGGCGGATCGTGCTGCCGCTCGCGGCCCCCGCGCTCGCGGCTATCGGCCTGTTCAACCTGGTCGCGCACTGGAACAGCTGGTTCGACGCGCTGCTGTACCTGAACGACAAGTCGCTGTACCCGCTGCAGATGGTGCTCAAGAACATGCTTACGATCGACTCCGTCAGCGGCGACTCGATGAACGCGATGCTGAAGACGTCGCAATCGATCAGCACGGAGACGCTGAAGATGGCGGCCGTCGTCGTCGGCATCATCCCGGTGCTGTGCGTCTATCCGTTTTTGCAAAAGCATTTTGCCAAGGGCATGTACATGGGCTCCGTAAAAGGGCTGAGGCACCTACTACTATTATCGAAGGGGGGCATTCCCGTGAAAAAAGAAAACGTTACGCCGCCATGGCCGCGGCCGTCGCCGCTTGTACCCTGCTTAGCGCCTGCTCCGGCAACGGAAACGGCAACGCGCCCAAGCAAGCATCGCCGTCCGGCGGCGCGGCCTCCACCGCCAGCGCAACCGGGGAAGCGAGCGTCAAGCCGTCCGGGGGCGATGCGGGAGCGCCGCTCAAGGAGCTGAACTACCCGGATGCGTTCCCGGCCGTGCCGAAGGCGGTCGACAGCGCCAGCTACGCCTACGACGATCTGGGCAAGAAATACGATCTGGACATCATGGTGGCGGGCGCCTTCAACCAGCCGGTGCCGGAGGACAAGATCAAGACCTATCTGGAACAGCAATTCAACGTCTCCCTGACGTTCTCCAGCATGAACGGCGAGGATCTGAAAAACGCCGTGACCGTCCGCTACGCCTCCGGCGACGAACCGGACCTCGTCATGTTCCCGTTCAAGGACGTGGCGCTGTCGCTCTACAACAGCGGCCAGCTGCTGGACGCCCGCGAGATGCTGCCGTACATGCCGCAGACGATGCAGTACGTCACCAAGGACTATGCGAACTGGGCGACCGTCGACGGCAATATGATCGGCATTCCCCGCTATCCGGTATTTCCGGACAACTGGAGCTACTTCATCCGCCAGGACTGGCTGCAGAAGCTCGGCATGAGCGCGCCGACCAACGAAGACGAACTGTACGCCTACGCCAAGGCGGTCGTCGGGAAGGACCCGGACGGCGACGGCAAGGCGGACACCTGGCTGATGGCCACGGCCGGCGGCGGCAACAGCTGGTCGATGATGGATTCGCTGAAGACGATGTACGGGCATCCGAGCTGGAACGTGGCGGACGGCAAGATCAACCATCCGATGCTCGACGGGACGACGAAGCGGTTCCTGCAATTCGCGAAGAAGCTGTACGACGAGAAGCTGCTCGCCCCCGACTGGTACACGATCGGCTGGGAACCGTTCAAGGCGTACAGTCTCAACGACCAGATCGGCATGGTCTGGTATCCGGGCTGGAACATCGTCGACGAGCAGTATAACGCCAAAAAGAAGGATCCCGAGGCCGTCAAACTGTGGGAACCGCTCCAGCCGCTCAAATCGAGCGACGGCAAGGGCGGCATGTACGGTCCGGGCGGCAATCCCGGCGGCCTGTTCATCGTCTCGAAAAAGGTGGCGAACGACCCCGGCAAGCTGAAGCGGATCGCGCATCTGATCGATACGCTGATATACCCGAACGTCAACTACTGGGCGGCGTCGCAGGGCGGCGGACCGGAGATTTTCCCCGGCGAGTCCCGCGTCCAGATGAATGAAGACGGCACGAACGTCTTTTTCATCAAGGACACCCACATTCAGAAAGCGAAGCCGGAATATCAATCGCTCGCGGACTGGCAGTTCTTGGGCTATACACTGATCTGGCAGGTGTACGACGACGAGCCCGTCGGCGTCGCCGGCAGCAAGTTCAACCAGCAGATCGTCGCCATGCCGCGCTACAAGAACTACGATATGTACCTGACGCTCGACGGACCGACCGTCACCAAGCTGAACGACTTCCAGAACAAAAACGAAATCTCGTTCGTGCTCGGCAAAAAGTCGTTCGACGATTGGGACAAATACGTGGAGGACTGGAAAAAAGCCGGCGGCCAGAAGCTGATCGACAGCGCGGCCGAGCAGTTGAAGGTCGAGAAGCAGTAACGAAGCAGGCCAAGCCGGTGTCCGCGGACACCGGTTTCGGGCGGTTCGCGGACCGGTGCCGCGGCGGCGCACGGCTCTAATGGAGGCTTGTACGCGGCGAACGATCGTGCGTATAATCGATGTATTTCATAAGCCTCGCAGAGGGAGGAGCTCGGCCGCCTTGGACTGGTACAGAATCGGCTCCCGCTACAAGCTTATCCTGCTGCTGGTCATCCCCAGCACGCTGTTCGTCATCATCGTCACGCAGATCGCCAAAGCCAACGCCCTGCACTTCCTGCGGGATACGCAGAACGAGGCGCTGGCCGGCATGGCCGGCCAGGTCGTGCATCTGATCGGCATTTACAACAACGAAATTACGTACAACATGCTGGAGACGGAGGAGATCGTGAAGCAGGAGGGCGGCGCGGGGGACCGGCTGTACGAGGCGATGCATACGGTCGCCAAGGTTCGGGCCGACTTCGTGCGAGGCGTCGTCTATATCGGCGCGGACGGCGCGATCACCGGCTACCCCTCCTCCTTCTGGGGCAACTTCTCCGACAAGGAAGAGGCGCTGATCCACGAGCAGGCGTCGCGCAGCCGGGGCGTCTTCGAATGGTCGAATACGATCCGCTCCGACATCGGGCGGTCCGGCGCCTTCGGGCCGACGAGCATCGTTACCAAATCCGTATACGACGACGGCGGGCGGCTGATCGGCTATCTGGCTTTTCTCGTCGACCTGTCCGCCTTTCTGGAGCGCAGCGCGGCGTTCGCCGGCAGCTACGAGACGCAGACGCTGCTGTACGACCGCGAGGACGCGCTGATCGATTACCTCGGCGCGACCGATCTGGCCTCTCCGCCCGTGCTGTTCTCGGAGGAAAAAGTGCAAACGCTCTCTTCGGCGCTGGCCTACCTGGACAGCCGGGGCGTCTACCACTCCGTCGCGAGCATGGAAGCCAATCTGGGCTGGAAGGTCGTCGTCGTAGGCGACGTGGAAAAGCTGGAGTCGCGGTTCGAGCCGCTCAGCCAGATCGCCTGGGCGATCCTGCTTTTCGGATTGGCGGGCTTCCTCTGCATTCACATCGCGGTATCCTGGTGGTTCACGCGGCCGATCCTGCTGCTGACCAAAGGCATGCGCACGGTCGCCAAAGGCAAGCTGGATACGAAGCTGGCGGTCGTGCGCCGCGACGAGTTCGGCGAGCTGGCGAACCAGTTCAACCGGATGACGGATACGGTCAGGGAGCTGATCTCCGACCTGCAGCGCACGGAGGCCGCCAAGCGGCAATCCGAGCTGCAGGCGCTGCTGTCGCAGATCAATCCCCATTTCCTTTACAACACGCTCAATACGATCGATATGATGGTCGACTTCAGTACGAAGTCCGAGCTGCACGCCATGATCCATGTGCTGTGCCGGCTGCTGAAGTACAGTCTGGACGGCAACGAGGTACGGACGCTGGCGGACGAGCTGCAATATACGAAGGACTATCTGTACATTCAATCGGTGCGGTACGAGCATCGGTTCGAGTGCCGCGTCGCGCAGGCCGGGGACGATCTCGGCCGCCTGCGGGTGCTAAAGCTCGTGCTTCAGCCTTTGGTCGAAAACGCCGTCTTCCACGGCCTGCATGCGCTGGAAGGACGCCGCGGCAGCTTAAGCGTGACGGCCGACAGCGCGGACGGCGTGCTGCTGCTGACGGTGGCGGACAATGGCGTGGGCATGACGCGCGAGCGGCTTGACGCGCTGCGCGCCGCGCTCGAGCGCGAAGACGGCGACACGTCGGAATTCGGCATCGGCGTGCGAAACGTGCACCGGCGCATCCGGCTATTCTACGGTTCCGAATACGGGATCGTCATCGACAGCGCGGAAGGCGAAGGCACGGTAATGACGATCAGGCTGCCGGCGGGGACGGATGCCCGCCCGGCGCTTAAGGAGGGCACGGCGGATGGATGAACCGGCGATGAAGGTACTCGTCGTGGACGACGAGCCGATGGCCCGCAGGCGGATCCGCTCGTTCGCGCTGGAGGAACGCGGCTTCGCCATCGCGGGCGAAGCCGAGAACGGCGAACAGGCCTGGCGCATGATCCGGGCGTCCGCGCCGGACATCGTGGTCGCGGATATCGGCATGCCCGTGCTGGACGGCCTCCGGCTGCTGGAGCGAGTGCGGGGAATGGCCGCGGCCCCCCAAGGTCATTCTGCTCACTTGCTACGAGGACTTCGACAAGATTCAGGCGGCGCTTCGCCTTGGCGCCCACGATTATATCACCAAGCTGCTGCTGTCCGAGGCGGAGTTCGTCGCCTGCCTGTCCAAGGCGGCCGACGATATCCGGCGGGAGCGCCGCCACCGCCGCAAGGCGATACGGCAGCTCTTGCTGGAGCTGCTTCTCTCCGGAGACGAGGCGCGCGCCTCGCTCGACCAGCTCGCCGCCCTGTCCTTTTCCGCGCGGCAGCATCGGCTCGCGCTGATCCGATTCGCGCCGGAGCGCGCGAGGACGCTCCTCTCCGCGGAGACGGCGTTCGAGGACGAGAGCGGGCCTTACGCGTCGCTGGTTCTGCCCGTAGAGCCCGGCCTGTGGGCGATGCTCGCCGTCTCGCGGGAGCGGAGCGAGGGCGCGGACTTCCTCGGCTGGACGATGAACGCGCTGCGCCGCGGCGGCGAGGCCTGCCGCGCGCTCGGCGTGCCGACCGTGCAGGCGCTGTCCGATCAGCGCGGCGACCTGCTGCTGCTGCCGCGCGCGCTGGCGGAATGCCGGCGGCTGCTGGACGCCGCCTTTTACGCGCCGCCGGGCGAGCCGGTCGCGACGCGGGACGAGACCGCGCCGGGCGAATACCCGCCGGATCGGCTCGACGCGCTGCTGCGGGATTGCCGCGCCGCGATGGAGCGCCACGATTATGCCGCGGCGGGCGAGGCGCTGCTGCGATGGGCGGACGAAGCGGCCGCGCACAGGCCGGCGCCCGCCCGGCTTCGCCTGATGGGCGCGGCGCTGGCCGGCTGCCTGCACGACGGCACGGTCAGGCTGCGCGAGGGGACGGAGGCGCCGCTGCGGCAGCGGCTCCAGCAGCGGATCGCGGCCGCCGGCCATATGACGGAGCTGCGGGCTGCGGTGGAGGAAGCGGCGGAGCTGCTGCGGGAGACGCCTCCTCCGGCTCCCGCCATCCGGTCCGAGATTCGGGAAGCGCTGCGTCTCGTCGAGACGCAATACAGCGAGGAGCTCGACCTGCAGACGGCAGCGAGACATGTCAGCCTGAGCCCAAGCTGGTTCGGCGCGCTGTTTCGGCAAGAGACGGGTCAGAGCTTTTCCGATTACTTGCAGGATTACCGGCTGGAGCGCGCCCGCGAGCTGCTGCTGCGCACGGATCTGAAAATATACGAGGTCGCCGCCGGCGTCGGCATTCCCAACTCGCGCTACTTCTCCAGACTGTTCGCCGACAAGTACGAGACGAGTCCGCAAGAGTACCGGGCGCGAATGCGCGAGTCGCGCTGCCGGACATAGACCGGCAAGGGCGAAGACAGATCGGATCGAGAGCAAACGATAGTCAGGACCAAAACAGTCAGGACCAAAACGAATACGGTTTGGAGCGTGACGATATCATGAGCGAGTATGGCAAACTGCGGGCCGCATTCCAGTCCGCCAACCCGCCGCGCAGCCTGTATCCGCTGCTGTGGCTGCACGGAGACGAGCGGGAGACCGAATCCGTCATCCGCGCGGAGATTGCGGCCATGGACGATGCCGGCTCGGGGGGCTTCATCATCGAGTCCCGGCCGCATAGCGACTACCTCGGCGATCGCTGGTGGCGCGACGTCGGCTACTGCTTGGACGAGGCCGCGGCGCGCGGCATGGACGTCTGGATTTTCGACGAGGAATATTATCCTTCCGGCATTGCCGGCGGCCGTGTGCTGGAGGGACACCCGCAGTACCGGATGCGCGTGCTGATCAAGCGAACGTCGCAGTGGGACGGCGCTTCGGCCTATGCGCTTCCGCCGGGAGACGACGCGCATCCGATGGAGACGTTGCTGCGCATCATCTGCACGTCCGGTCCGGCAGACGGCGGCAAACGGGTCGTCTTCCCGACGGAGCGGGAGTTCGCGTCCTGGAGGGATGAGATCCGGCGAGACGGCGACCACCATGGAGACGGGGACGGAGTACAAAACGGGGATGACGCCGGTGGCGAGCTATGGACGGTGCATGTCATCGGCCTGACGCCTTCCTGGAGCGGGCGAATGTTCGACCGGATGGTCGACTATATCGATCCCGAGGTCACGGATCGCTTTATCGAGCTGACTTACGAGGAGACCCGGCGCAGATTCGCTCCGTATTGGGGGACGACGATCAAGGGCTTTTTCGGCGACGAGACGAGCTTCGAGAACTTCGGCTCCTACGACGCGCTGTTCGGCGAGGATACGCCATGCTTCCCTTGGACCGCCCCGTTGGCCGAAACGTTTGCCGACGCCAAAGGCTACGAGCTACTCGACTGGGCCGACCTGCTCTGGCAAGAGGCGGGCGACGCCCGCGCGTCCGCGAACGCGGAGTTTGCCCGGGGAGCCCTCCCTCCGGTGCGCTACGACTTTATGGATGTCATGACGCGCTTGTTTTCGGCGAACTTTTTCGGACGCCTCCAGGCTTGGTGCCATCGCCACGGTGTCGCCTTCATCGGACACGTCGTCGAAGACAATCACGCGCATATGCATCACGGTTACGGCGTCGGCCATTTTTTCCGCGCGACGAAGCATTTCGATATGGGCGGGTACGACTTCGTGCTGCGCCAGCTCGACTCGGAGCAGAAGCGGACGCCGTACGAGGAGCAGTATCCGCAGTGGCGCCACTACCGCGACGCGCCTTACCCGGCTTTCTTTCACTTCACGCTGCCCAAGCTGGCGCAGTCCGCCGCGCATCTGGAGGTCGGCACGAACCTGGTCATGTGCGAAAACTTCGGCGCGTACGGCTGGGACCTCGGACTGCGCGAGATGAAGTGGCTGACCGACTGGATGACGGCGCGGGGCACGAACTGGTACGTTCCGCACGCTTTTTCGCCGCTGTTCCCCGATCCGGACTGTCCGCCGCATTTCTACGCGGGCGGGCGCAACCCGCAGTGGCCTTACTTCCGGCAGTGGGCGGACTACGCGAACCGTTCGTGCCTGATGCTGAAGGAGGGCGATCATGTCGCCCCCGTAGCCGTGCTGTATCCGGCGGAGTCGCATTGGTGCGGGGATAACGACCGGCTGGACGAGGTATGCCGCCTGCTGTCCGAAGACCAGTACGACTTCGATATTTTGTCCTGCGATATGCTGGCGGACGAGTCGCGCTGCCTTATAAGCGACGGCGAGCTGCTGATCGGCCGCGAGCGCTTCCGGGCGATCGTGCTGCCCGGCGTCGAGACGCTTCCGCTGGCCGCAGCCGCTCGGCTGCGCGCCTTCGCGGAGGCGGGCGGGCGTATATTGGCCGTAGGCGGGATTCCCGCGTCCGAATGCGAAGGGCAGCATGCGGCGCTTCGGGCGGAGCTGGCGGCAGCGGCCGCGGCTGGCGGCGTCCGTGCCGCTCCCGCGGAGGCGCTTGGCGCCGCGCTGCGCGAGACGGTCGCGCCAGGCATCGGCATCGGGGCGCCGTTTGCGGATTTGCGCTACTGCCATTATCGGCGCGGGGCGCTCGATATCTTTTTCCTGCGCAACGAGGGCGTGGAATCGGTCTTCGACGGCGAGGTCGCGCTGCCGGGCTCGGGCGCGCCCGAGCTCTGGCACCCGATGGACGGCCGGATCGAGCCCGCCGCAGGCAAATCTCGGGGCGGCGGCGACTTTGACGGCGATCGTACAGATGGCGACGGTGGCGGCAGTGTGGCTGACGATGGCGGTGTCGATGACGGCAGTGTGGCTGAAGATGGCGGTGTCGATGACGGCAATGTGGCTGACGATGGCGGTGTCGCTGGCGATGGCAGTGTCGTCGTCCGGCTCCGGCTCGAGCCTTATGAAGCGGTGTTCGTCGTGCTGAAGCCCGCGGAGACAGCAGCGCCCGCAGCCGAAGCGATGTTCGACGAGCCTGCGGGCGCGGGGCGGCCGGCCGGAACGCCGCCGGCGCATACGATCGCGGAGCTCGCCCTTCACGACTGGCGCGTCGTCGAATGCCGCACGCCGCTCGAAGGGGCTCCGCTGTCGGCCGACCTGTCGCGGTCCGGCAGCCTGCCGGTCCCCGCCGACCTATCGGCGCTCGGCGTTGGCGATTGGCACGCCTGCCCGGAGCTGGCCGCCTTTTCAGGCACCCTCGTCTATGAGATAGAGCTCGGACCGATCGGGGATGCGCTCGTGCCTCTCGATGCCGAGCCAGGAGACGGCGCGCTGGAGGTCGCCGAGCTATGCGGTCTGCTCGACCTCGGCGAAGTCGGCGAACTCGCGGCCGTCTCCGTGAACGGCCATAAGCTGGCTCCGGCCATCTGTCCGCCGTACCGCTGGACGTTTCCGCTGCATTGGCTGTCTTCCGGCGGCCGCATTAGAGCGGAGATCACCAACACGCTCGGCGGCTTTTTCCGGGACGAGGCCTTCGGCCGCCGGACGCCGGCGCCTGCGGGGCTGATCGGCCCGGCCAGACTGATGTTACAGTCGCAGCACCAAGCACAAGTTGGGCTGTAAGCGCAAAAAGTTACTTTACAACGGCCGCTTCGAGCCCAATATGAGCTGTAAGCGCAAAAAAGTTACTTTACAGCGGCCGCTTCGAGCAAAATGTGGGCTGTAAGAGCAAAAAGTTACTTTACAATAGCCTCGCCGAGCACAATGTGCGCTCTAAGAGTAAAAAAGTTACTTTAGAACGGCCGTACGGAGCGCAATATGGGCTGTAAGAGCAAAAAGTTACTTTACAGCCACCCGCGACGAGCGAGTATCCAGTCCGGCACCACCAAAACGAGAGACTTCGCCGCCGCGAAGTCTCTCGTTTTTGGCTGCCTATACGCGTTCTACTTCCCCTCGCCCGCTCCCGCCGACACCTCCGCCAACAGCAGCAGCGTCAGCCCTTGTCCGTACAGCGTCGGGAAAATCGGCACCTCGCCGTACGCCTCGACGCTCTCCAGCACCGGCGTGCCGCCGGAGACGCCCCCGACGGCGCCGTCCGGACCGATCGCCGCGAGCACGGCCGGCACCGCCCGGTCGGCGTGTGCCGACAGCGCCTCCGGCACAAGCCCCATGCGCGCCGCTTTGTACAATCCGCAGGCGATGCCGGCGGAGCCCGACGTCTCCGCGTAGAAGCCGGGACGGTCGAGCACCGTCGGCCACAAACCGTCGGCCCCCTGCATCCTAACGAGCGCTTCGGCCAGCCGCGCATAGCGCCGCTTCACATCCGCGAGCAGCGCGTCGTCTCCGCACAGCGCCTCCGTCTCCGCCACGATCATCGGGACGCCGACTGCGATCCAAGCGTTCGCCCGATTCCAGCGGGCGCCCGACATCCAGTTCCCCGCCTCGCAGTCCCAGCCATGGAACAGCAGCCCCGTCTCCTCGTCCTGCAGCGCTTCGAGATGAAGCCGGACCTGCCGCAGCGCTTCGAGCGCGATCCGGCCGTCACCCTTCATTCGAGCGGTCCGGGCGAGGAACAGAACGGCCATGAAGATCGTGTCCGCCCAGATCTGCTCGCTGAACGATGCCTTCTCCGTCACCGTATGCTCGAATGCGCCGTTTTTCGTGCGCGGCGCTTCTTCGATCAGCCACCGGGCCACTTCGCCGGCCTTTTCCGCGTACACCTCCCGTCCCGTCATGCGATGCAGCAGCGGGAACACGGCAAACGGCGCGATCGAATTAATAACCAGAATCGCCTTGGACTGTCCGATATTGCGCTGAACCCACGCCTCGATCTCGCTGAGAATCCCCTCGTCCCCCCGTCACCCCCGCGAATTCCGCTGCGGCGATCACGCCCACGCCCGCATTCCAATCCCACCGGTCCGCGTTCATCGCCCAGTCGGTCCATTCATGTCCACCCCACTGCGCCGGCTTGCTGTGCATCATATAACGGTAAACGCTTCGCGCAGCTTCATCTGCCTGATCCCGATTCCAAATTCCATTCCCGTTCACGCTGATTCCTCTCCTCCTCGTCCCTCTCCGCGCTACAGGCGGCTGTTGCGATATTCGCTCGGCGTTTGGCCGTACTGCTTTTTGAACACCTCTCGAAAATAGTCCTGGTCCGTATAGCCGATCCGTTCGCAAATCTCGTAAATGCGATTCGCCGGGTCCTTGAGCAGCCGCGCCGCCTCCTCCAGACGGTGCCGGACGATCCACGCGTTAATCGTCGTGCCGGTCACTTCCTTGACGAGCAGATTCACGTACTTCTCGCTAAGGCCGACCGCATCCGCTACATCCGATAGCGCGAGGTCGCCGCGCGCAAAGTTTTGTTTGATATAACCGATCGCCTGCTCGACGAGGCGCTTCTTCTTCAGGCTGCCCGACCATTCGCTTGCCGGCAGCGCTCCGGCCAGGTTCGGCAGCTCGTCCCGCAGCCTGCTCTCCGCCACAGCCAGTTCCTCCTTCCGACGGCGCTCCCGTCCCAGGTCGCGCACGACCTCGGAGAATACCCGCGCGATTTCGTCAGGATCGATCGGCTTCAATATATAGTGCTGTACCTGCAGCGAGATTGCCTTCCTGGCGTGCTCGAATTCGTTCAGTCCCGACAAAATGATGCAGCGGATATCCGGATTGCGAGCCTTGCACGCCTGGATCAGTTCGAGACCGTTCATCTTCGGCATCCCGATATCGGTCAGCAGCAGGTCCGGCGTCTCCCGCTCCAGCCGGGCCAGCGCCGCCTCGCCGTTCTCGGCTGTGCCGAGGAGCGAGATGCCGATGCGCTCCCAGGGGACGGATCGGGCAAGCGCGTCCCGAACCGTCTTCACGTCTTCGGCGATAAGCAGCTTATACATGCTCATACCTCCTTGGTGCCGGCGCCGCATTCAGATTCGGGCGAAACGGAAGCACCGCCTCGACGCAGGTGCCTTCCGCCGTCTGCACGTATTTCAGACCGAACGCCTCCCCGCAATACAGACGGATGCGCCGATGGACATTCAGCGTACCGTAGCCGGAGCCGCCGCGGTCCTTGTCGCTTGGCGAAGCGAGGGCCGGCGATTTTGCCGGCGACGCTGCGCGCGTAACGTCCGCCTCGCTCGCACCCCGGTCGTCCGCCTCATTCCCCTTTTCCTCGATCGGCCGCTCCTCCAGCATCCGGTTCATCGCCTCCGCATCGCAGCCGACGCCGTTGTCCTGCACGCGAAGACGGAGCGAGATGCCGTCGAGTCGCGCCTCGATGGCGATCCGACATCCTTCCGTCCGACCGGCGAACCCGTGGACGATGGCATTCTCCGCGAGCGGCTGCAGGCAAAAATGCAGCATGGACGCGCTCAGCAGGTCGTCGGGCACCCGAATGTCGACGGCGAGATCGTCCATGAGCAGCCGCTGGATATGAAGGTACGCCTCGACGTGCCTGATCTCGCCCTCCAGCGAGATCCAGGTCTGCCCCCGGTTCAGACCGTACCGGAGCATGTTGGCGAGCGCGCGTACGATCCCGCCCGTCTCCTTGTCGCCCGACAAAATCGCGCGGCAATTGATCAGATCGAGGGTGTTGTACAAAAAGTGCGGGTTGATCTGCGCCTGCAGCAGCTCCAGCTGAAGCTGGCGGCGTTCGATCTCCTCTGTGAAGGACTTCTCAATCAGGCCGTGGAGCGTCACCAGCATCGTCGCGAACTTCTGCCCCAGCTCATCCACCTCGTAAATACCCGAGTTTTGCGCCGGCAGCGGCTCCTTGAACGCCAGCACTTCGGGGCGTTGCATCGCCCCGACGAGCCGCGTGATCGGCACGGTCACCCGGACGACGATCCGGTTTAAAATAAAGCCCGCGATCAGCAGCGCAACGACCGCAGTCGCCGCGCCGATGGCCGAGATTGCGAACGTATACTGGTTGAAGTGGCTCTCCGGCACGACCGTGAGCAGCTTCCAGCCGTTGGCGAACGTCTCGTACATGACCCGGTGCGGCTCGCCGTCGATTTTGCGGACCAGCGATCCCGAAGCGCCCGAAGCCGCGCTCACGTAGGGCAGTTCGCCTGCCGGCGTCAGAAACGGATAACGCTCGCTGAAGATGACCCTGTCGCTCTCGTCCAGCAGCAGATGGTAGCCCTTCGCCGGCTTCGCGTTCTCGAAGATGCTTCGAATACTGCCCGTGTCCGCCCCGACGACGACGGTGCCGATGTGCCGGCCGTCCTTGATGCTCGTCTTTTTTGCGCGCCGCGTAGATCATCGCCGGGTTGAAGGCGCCCGCCCGCTGGCCCCACCATTCGGCCTGCCGTCTCCCTTCGCTCAGATTGCGGTACCAGTCCTGGCTCCGCAGATCGATCGATTTGTAAATGCCCGTGGACGGATCGTAGCGATCCGGCGCCATGGCGTACAGTCCGCTGGACGGCTCGAGCGCGATGGATACGACATAGGATCGGGTCGGGACCCGGCCGCCGCCTTGGCCGTTCAACAGCGACAGCAGCGATAAATTTTGCAGATTCGTCTGGAGCGCGAAAAAATCGTCCGCCGCCTCGTAGGCCGCCGGATATTCGCTCTCCAGCAGCCCTTCGATCGACGGATTGGACAGGATAAACGCCGCGACGTTGTTCATCGTATCGAACTGGTACCAGATGTTGCGGTAGACGAACTTCATCGATTGCTCCGCCGTGTCGCGCGTATGATCGTTCTGCACCCGAATGAGGATGTAGCTGGCCGCCGTGGCGAAGAACGCGATGATGACGACGATCAGCGCGAAAATCGGCAACCGGAGCCGAGACAGCAATCCGGCGCTGTGCCCGGAGCGTCCATGCACGATCTTTTCTCTCCTCTCCTTCGGCAGGCCGAAGCCTCCCGCCGCCCAAGGGCGGCAAGGAGGCCTTCCGTGCCTCTTTATTTAGCGTTGGGGTTCGGAAAGAGCAGGCTGTCGACGATTCGGGCAGCCTCGGCGCGGGTCGCCGTGCCTTTGGGGACGAACCGGTCGGCGCCTCGTCCTTGCGTCAATCCGAGCGCCACCGTCTCCCTCACGTAGGACAGCGCCCAAGCCGAGATGGCGGCTTCATCCGCGAATAAGGATGCGTATGCCGATGCGGCTTGAACCGGCCGCTCGCCATGCAGCAGGCGATAAGCCTTCATCGTCAGGACCGCCATCTCTTCGCGCGTCAGGCGGCCGTCCGGATCGAAGGCCGTCGCGCTCTTGCCCGTAGCGATGCCTGCGCCGTAAGCGGCGGACACCGCCTCCGCGTACCAGCCGTTCGCGGGGACGTCGGCGAAGATCGTCTCGGCCTGGACCGCCGTATCGGCAGGCTTCGGCAGCCTGAGCGCCTTCGCCAGCATCGCCGTGAATTCGGCGCGCGTGACCTCGCGGCCGGGCTCGAATGCGCCGGTGTCGCTGCCCTGGACGATGCCGCGGGCGGCCAGCGCCCGAACCGCGCCGTACGCCCAATGCGCGGCCGGCAGGTCGGAAAATTCCCGCTTCACCTCGAGCATCGCATAGGCGCTGAAGTGCCGGACCTCCGCGGTCAGGAAACCGTCGTCTCGCTCGCCGCCGACCCATTCGGGCCTGCCGTCTTCGGCCATGTAAAAGATCGCCGACAGCTTCGGGTCCAGAGCCGGATCGATCCGGAACCGGATCGTGACCGACTCTTCGAACTTCGTCAGCCGAACCGCGCTTCCCGCTGCCGTCCGGATCGACAAGGTCAGCTCGAACGCTTCGCCGCCCGCGCGAACGGTCGTCCCCGGCGTCTGCGCCCCGGCAAGGAGCGCCTGCCATGCATCGGACTTGAGCGGCAGGAAGCCAAGGGAGAGCGCGCTGCCCTGCCGGTCCGCCGCAGGCACCCGCTCCGCCAGCTGCTTGAGCACGCCGGACGGAATTTCCAGCACAAGCTTGCCGGCCTTTACCTCAAGCTTGTTGGCGCCGAGCCATGCCGCCGCGTCCGCCGGCAGCCGCAGCTCCGTCGTTCCGGCCGGCGCTTCGACGGAGCTGACGCCGTTCGCGGCGTTCTGAAGGGACGCGGCCGATACCGTCAGGATGCCGGAAGGCGCTGCGGGCGAGCTTGCGACGATCCCGGTAGTCGGTTGATCGGGCGGCGAACCGCCGTCGTCGCCATCGTCATCGTCGCCCCCGTTATCGCCGCCATCGTCTCCGCCATTATCTCCGCCGCCCGGCGGCAGCGGAACGTCCACGAACGCGAATGCGTCGTACAGCGACGTGTTCTTCGAATCGGCGGTGCCCTGCGTCCATTGAATGAAGTTGTCCCGGCCGTTCTGGTAGTCGGCGTCGTTGACGGCGACATTGAAGCCAAGCTTGCCGCCAAGCGCGGGCCGCAGATCCTTGACGTAGGCGCTCGGGATCTTGAATTCGTATCGCGTGCGCTTCGCCGCTTCGTCACGAACCGCTTCGAACGGCACCTTGCCGCTCATGTCGCCGTTCGGATTCGGGGCCGTCGAGTTGAAGACGTTGACCAGATGCGTGCCGTCGTCGGCGAGCGCGAAGCTCCATTCCACGTCGTCCGCCCCGTACGGAGACTCCCGGTTGTTGAGCGGATCGAGGCTGATCTGCACGGAATCGTTTTTCCACATGTTCGCGGTATTCTCCGACTGCTTGTGCACGTCGTCCCGTACGTCGACCGCGACGTACAGGCCGTCCGCCGCCCACTTGGCATAAGCCGTCGCTTCGAGATTGGCCGAATCCTGGTAGCCCGTCGCATTCTGGTCCTTCCTGCGAAGGTGGACCGGGTAGGCATCCTGCCAATCCGCCAGATTCCCGTCCACCGCGACCGCAGCCTCGCCCGCCGACTGAATCAGATCGAAGTCCAGCGGCAGCTGCGCATCGTGGAAAATACTTCGACCGTCCGACGCTTCGTCCACCTCGAGGTCGACCTTGTATTCATTGAAGGGAGCGGTCTGGCGGTACGTCCACCGGAAATCCAGCTGCAGGCGGTCGCCCTTCTTCAAATTGCTGAACGCGTTCGTCGTCACCGGCTCGAGCAGGCCGCCGTCCGGCCCCTTCAGCGTGACCGTGCCCGACTTGACGGCCGTCGACGTGCCGGTCAGCTGCACCGAGACGATATCGAGATCCTTGATCGTCTTCGCGACCGGCAGCAGTCTCACGTCAAGGCCGTCCTCGACGGTCAGCTCCACCTTTTTCGTATCGAAAAGCGCGCCGCCATGCTCGATCTCGAACGCGACCTCGTAACGTCCCTTGATCGCGGACTGCGGCACATTTACGTTGTAGGTCCGATCTACCGCGTCATGCGCGGGAATCGTGAGCTCGACCTCGGACGTCTCGGTCTGGGCGGATGCCCAGTCCGCGGGCACCTTGAGCCTGGCCTTCACCTGCTGCGGCGCGTCGGTATCGTTGACGAGCGAGAGCGTCAGCGGCGTCGCGTAGCCCGCCTCGCCGGTCGACACGCTCGGCGTGACGTTCGCCATGACGCCGATGAACCGGGCCGGCTCGGAGGCGATCATCCCCGTCGCCGCGCCGGCGAATTCGCGCGCCAGCAGATTG
Organism: Cohnella rhizosphaerae; assembly: GCF_029525575.1. Lineage (GTDB taxonomy): Bacteria > Bacillota > Bacilli > Paenibacillales > Paenibacillaceae > Cohnella > Cohnella rhizosphaerae. The sequence continues at coordinate 1,409,940 of NZ_JAPDIA010000003.1, read as the reverse complement.
TAGGCGTAGCTCTCGCCGTAGCTGCCCCGCGCCTTCGCGGCATCCGCCAAGCGACCGTAACGGTTCATGCGCAGCACCGCCGACGCGGACACCGGCATGACGCTGACGTTCCCCTTCTTGCTCTGGAAGGCGGCGTCCGCGGCCTGCGTCGCAGCGGCATAATCGAGCGCGTTCGCGCCGCTGCCGCCCTTGGCGTAGGCCAGTGCGACGGATGCGGTCTCGGCGTAGTTGTACAACGCCTCCAGCGTCACGTATCCCGGCGCGGCGATCAGGTCGCCAGATTCGATCTGACCGGCCATCTCCGCCATGAGCGCATATATATCCTTGATGCCCTGCTCAAGTCCTGCCGCCGGCGATGCCCCCCTCGGTCGCCGTCTGCAGCGCGGCGGCGATCCGGGCGATCTCCGCCGCGTCCGCGTCGACGAGCGTCGCGTTCGATGCGGCCCGCGTCAGCGCCAGCTTGGCGAGCGCTTCCTGCTTCTTGACCTGCAGCAAGCTGCGCAGCGGATGCGTAGACGAACTCGGCCGGCGCCCCCCGTCACGTAGAGCGGCGCGCCGGATACGACGAGCTGCAGTCCGGCGCTTCCCGCCGTCGCCGGCAGCTCCACGCCATTGATGTCCATCACCTTCGCGCCTGCCGCCGCGAACGGCAGCCCGATCGCGCTCGTCGGCGGCTTGACGGCCGGATCGTCCTTGTGGTCTACTTTCTTCCAGGCGACGACGACGGGCTTGCCGTCGTTCAGGAACACCTGGACCGCGACGTTCGGGTCCCCCGTATCCCAAGTCCCGACATACCGCGCGCGATCCAGCTCGGTCATCAACTGGTTCACCGCGGCGTAAGCCAGCTTCGGCCGGCCGTCATTATCCGTGATCCCCCCAGAAAATATCGTAGTACCGGTCGTCCGTGCCGTCATTTTTGTAATCGTAATATTCGTAAGCCTTCACCTGGTCCGTGACCATGTAGTTCAGGAAGGCGCGGACGATATAATCCCGCTGGACCTCCTCCGACACCGAAGGATAGCCGCTGTTCGCCGTCGGCCACCCTCCTTCGGTGAGATAATAATCCTTCCACCCGCCGTATGCGTTAACGAGTCCCTTCACGCCGTCCGTCAGCTTTTGCAGATTGCCGTCGGGCATCGCATTGTAGACGTAAGGGTGGTAAGAATAGGCGTCCGCAAACTCGTACGAGCCGAGCTCGAGCTCCTTCGGCAGCACGCTGAGCACGCTCGACGTATGGTCGCCCGCGAGCAGCATCGCGTTCGGATCGGCCTTTTTCATGTTCAGGTAGGCGACCTTCTGCAGCTGCACGAACTCGGCCGGGATATACGGCTTGGAGAAAATCTCCGGCTCGTTGGGCATCTCCCATTGCCGGATGCGATCCTTGTACTTCGCGACCGTGTTCGCCACGAAGTCGCCCATCGCCTTGAGCGAGGCGGTCGTGTTCGCGATGCCCGCCTGGTAGTTCGCGTTTTTTTCCAGCGACAGCACCGTAATCTGGTTGAAGCCGTAGGAAAACAGCTTGTCGAGCGTCGGATCGGTCCGGCTGTAATCGTAAACGGTCGCGCCGCTGCCGTCCTTGACGTTTTTGTCGACGTCCTCCCAGACGATGCCGGAGCGGTGGCTGCGCGCGCCCAGCTTGCGGGCCCCGTCGATGATGTCGTCTTTCCAGTTGAGCGCGTAGTGGGTGTTGAGCCCGAACTTGCTCTCGTTGTCCAGATCGATCTCCCGGATCGGCGCGGCTTCCTTCGCGATCGCAAACCGCATCTTCTTCGACTTGCCGGGCTGCGGAACGCCGTCCACTTCGAAGTCCGCCGTCACCTCATAGGTGCCGATCGCGGAGAGCTGCGGATCGAAGGGAATGATCTCCTTGTCGTTCTCGTACTTCGCCAGATCGTAAGTGCGCGTCCCCATCGCCACGACCGCTTTGTCTCCGTCGGCGCGGCGCACGGCGTAGTCGATCTGGAACGTATGCGCCGCTGCGCCCGCGTCGAGCGCGAGATCCAGCCCCGGCGTATCGCCCGGCGCATAGATGCCCGAGAAGTTGCCCGACGGCTGCAGGTCGATGACGTAAGGGGGCAGCATCGGCTCGATCGAGAAGTCGTCGATCATCAGGTTGATGCCGCCGACGACGTTCCATTGGAAGTAGCCCTTGAGCGGCGCGAGCGAATCGGAGTCTTCGCCCGACACGGTCTCTACGCCGTCGATGAACAGCTTGTGCGTGATCCCGCTGACCTGCAGCTCATAATCGTGCCACTCGTCCAACAGCGACTTCACGTAGTTGGCGATGTAATAGTTTCCGCCGAGCGTCGTTTTCCGCATGATAAAATACTTCGAGTTGTGCGTCGCCCACTCCAGCGCGTTATTGTTGTTGTCGTCCTTCGCGCGGTAGCGGAAGCGCCACGTATTTTGCAGCGCGGTGCTCGTGCGTTCGTACTTGACCTTGAACTTGACGGTGAAGTTGTCCGCGTTCTGATACATCGGCAGGTTCAGCCTGGCGCTGCCCGAACCGTTCAGGTTCAGCACCTTGTTGCCGTCCGGCAGTTGAATGACCTTCGTCGCGCCGCCTACGGTCCAGCCCGGGGGGAGCCGCGTTCGCCGTCTCGCCATTGAAGTCGTTGACGTAGGGAACGATCGCCCCGATGGCGACCGTCACTTCGCCGGTAGCCGGGTAGCGCGCTTCTCCGCCCGTCCCGTTGTGCGCGGTGATGTAATAATGAATCCGGTCGGCCCGCGCCGTCCCCGGGATTGCCCCGGAATACGCGCCGCTGCCAAGCGTCGCGGCGGACACGATGCGATCCGGCGCCTCGTCCTCGTAGCCGTAGTGGATCTCGGCCGTCGTCGTCCCGTAGGTCGCATCCGCGACTGAGAAGGCAACGGCCAGGTCCGCGTTGTACGGCACCTGCGCGAGCGGCGAATGCGCGATCGCGTAAACGGGCGGCGCGGAGACGATTGGGAGCACCGCGATATCCTCGACGCTTAAGTTGACGGCCGGTCCGATGCTCCTCAGCCCGAAGCCCACGCCGCCCGCCGCCAGCGAAGCGTCGGTGAATACGGTTACAAGAGCGCCGTCGATCGACAGCTTGAACTCGCTTCCCTTGACCTCCAGGCTGTATTGATGGCGCTCGGCCACGTTGAAGCCCGGCAGCGTCTGCGCGATCGGCACCGGCGCGCCGACTTGCTCTACGGTTGCCGAATTCGGATACTTCCACAGCTCCACGCTGCTCGTGTTCTTGAACTCCAGAAAGTAATAGGCCGTGCCGGACGCGTACCTGAACATGACGCGGAAGCGATCCCCCCTGCGCCGAGAAGGTCAGGTTGTAGTCGGTCGATGCGTAAGACAGCTTGGCAGGCTTCACGATGGCGCGCTGCGGAGTGCCGCCCGCGATCGTGCCCGTCAGGCGCGCTTCCGCGCCGCTGCCCTGAACCTGCCAGGCGGTACTGCCGAACAAATCCCAGTTGCCGAGCCCGCCGGCGAAGCTGTCCTCGAACAGCGGCGCAGGCGCCTCGGCTCTTGCTGCCGCCGGCAATGACGGGAGCAGCAGGGCTGCGACGAGAAGCATAATCAGGCTGCGGTAAGTTTTTCTCATTCGTCCAACCACCTTCTTCGGCAAGAGTTAAAGCCTCCCGCGGCATCGGCTGGCGAAGGCGGGAGACTTTCGGATCAAACGGCTGTTATTTGCCTGCTTTCTTCTGGAAGGACGCTTCAAGCTCGCTTAGGATCTGCGTGCCGCCCTGGGACTTCCACTTCTCGACGAAGTCGTCGAACTTCTTGATATCCCCGCCCATGATGATCTGCGTGAACACCGAGTCGCGCATCGTATCGAGCTCGACGAGCTTGGCGACCTTGGTCGGAGAGTCGAGGTAGTTGGACGCGTCGGTGATCTGGTTCGGGTTGTTGATCGCGACGTCGAGCGCCTGGGAAGGGCGGAGCGGCAGCGACTCGAGGTAACGCGGCCAGCCGTTCAGGCCCGGCGCGAACAAATAGCTCTGTATGGAGCGGTAGTGGCCGTTCTTATCCAGCTTCGTCGCCGGATCGACCGCGTCGGTTACGATCGCCATCTTGCCGTTCTCGATCTTGTAGTCCTCGCCTTCGATCCCCCAGACGGTCAGCATCTGATTCTCTGGAGACAGCGATTCCTCGATGATGGACAGCACCTTCTTCGGATCCTTCGTCTTGGCGCTAATCGCCGTCATCTGGGAGAACGGTGCGCCTGCCGGCGCGACCGCCTTGCCGTCCGCGCCCGTCAGCGAGCCGGTCAGCGACAGATACTTGAACGGATCCTTGGATTGGTCGGGAAGCTTCTCGTTCGCGCCGAGCTTCTTGCTCTTGATCAGCTCGCTCGTCTCGACCTGCGTATCGTAGTCGCTCGCCGTGGACCACCAGCCCATCCACGAGAACAGCTTGCCGCTGTAGAGCTTGGCGCGGAGCTGCTCTTCCTTGATCGTGGCGAATTCCTTGTCGATCAGGCCTTCCTTGTACATCTTTTGCAGGAACAGCAAGGCGTCCTTCATTCTCGGATCGATGTCGTAGTTGCTGAACTTGCCGTCCGTCTCGGTGAAGTAGCCCGGCGTCACGCCGAAAGCGCCGAAGATATGGTCGAAGGAGTTGTTGGCGAACTTCACCTGGCCGATCTGCGCCGTGTAGCCGCCCAGCGGGATGACGTCCGGGCGATCCGCTTTAATCTTCTTCAGCAGGTTGTAGTACTCGTCGAGCGTCTTGGGCACCGATGCGCCCGCGGCCTCCAGGTAATCCTTGCGCATGACGAGATCCCAGCGGTAGCCGGCGCCCGGTCCGCCCTGATACGGAATGCCGTAGATACGTCCGTTCACCTTGGCCTGCTCGAATACTTCGGGCGGTACTTCGCGCATGATGTTCGGCGTGTCCTGCTCGTTGATCAGGTCGGTCAGGTCGACGAAGGCGCCGAGCGGCGCGTACTTCTGGAAGTCGTCGGCGAAGTCGATCCGCACGACGTCGGGAATGTCCTCGCTGGACATCTTGAGGTTCAGCTTCGTCTTGTACTGCTGGACGTCGACCATCTCGGCGTCGATCTTGACGTTCAGCTTCTGCTCGATCGCCTGCTTGACGACGTCGTTCTCCGGGTCGTACGGGACAGAGATGTCCTGCGCCTTCAGCCACTTGAGCGTGTAGGGCTCCGTCGACGCGCTTGCGGAACCGGACGGCGATGCGCTAGCGGATGCCGTGGCCGATGAAGATGAAGATGCCGGCGCTGACGCACTCTCCGAGGCGGCGCCTTTGTCGCCATTGCCGTTGCTGCAGCCCGCGACGGCGAGCGTGCCGACGAGGACGGCGGATGCCAGGCCGATCGTCTTTTTCTTTTTCTGATGAGACATGTTCAAGTGACCTCCTAATAATGAGCTGTATATTTACCCTTGGGGGATAAACCGAAGTGAGTGCCCCGCCGCGCGCTTGCGACCGTCCTACCCTTTGACCGAGCCGACCATCATGCCCTGATCGAAGTACCGCTGAATGAGCGGATAGATGATCAGCATGGGCAGCGCGACGATGACGATGGCGGCCATCTGGATGCCGACCGTCGGCGGCGGCGTGCGCCCCGCGGTCTCGAGCAGCTCGGGCGGCAGGCTGGAGCTCGCGATGATCGAGCGAAGCACGAGCTGCACCGGCGCCTTGTTCCAGTCCGAGACGTAGAGCATGGCGCTGAAGAAGTCGTTCCAGTAGACGACCATGTAGAGCAGGCCGACGGACGCGATGGCGGGCATCGAGAGCGGGAGAATGATCTGCCGCAGGATGCGGAACTCCGAGGCGCCGTCGAGGGACGCCGATTCTCTCAAGCTCTCGGGGATGCTCTCGAAAAACGACTTCATAATAATCATGTTGAAGGCGCTGAACGCCATCACGAGGATGAGCACGTAGTTCGTGTTCAGCAGGCCGAGCTGCTGGATCGTAATGTAGGTGGGGATCATGCCGCCCTTGAACAGCATCGTGAACACGAAGATCAGGATGATGCCCTTACGGCCCGGCAGCCTTTTCTCGGCAAGCGCGTAGGCGACGGTCGTCGTCAGGAACAGGGCGAGCAGCACGCCCGCGACCGTATTGCGGATCGTATTGCCGTAGGCGTGGTAGATTAGCGAGCCTTTTTTTTAGCAGATAAGCGTAGTATTCGAAGCTGAAGGACGTCGGGAACAGGACCATGCCGTCCTTGGCGCTGAATTCGGAGTAGGGCGTGATCGATACCGTGATGACGTACCAGAACGGGAGCACGATCACCAGCGTGAGCAGCGTGAGTACGATGTAGTTGGTCGTCGCGAAGGCGGATTCGCCTCTAGTGAGCTTCATCTGTCGTCTTCTCCTTCGTCAGAAAATGCCGGAATCGGGATCGATCCGCTTGGCGATGCGATTGGCGGCCAGCACCAGCGCCAGACCGATGACGCCCTTGATCACGTCGGCGGCGGCGGCCAGACTGAGGTTGAACTGCTCGATGCCGATGCGGTAAATATAGGTGTCGAGGATGTCCCCCACTTCGAACACCATCGGGTTGTACAGGTTGATGACCTGGTCCAATCCGGCGCTCATGACGAATCCGACTCTCAGGATGAAGATGACGATGATCGTGGAGGCGATGCCCGGCAGCGTGACGTGCACGATCCGCTTGAAGCGCGTGGCGCCGTCGACGACGGCCGCTTCGTACACTTCGGGGTTCAGGCCGGCGATCGCGGCGATGTAGATGATGGCGGCCCAGCCCATTTCTTTCATCGCGTCGGTAACGACGAGGATCGTGCGGAAGTATGCGGGCTCGACGAGCAGGTACGCGGGCGTGCCGCCGAAGAGGGCGATGATTTTGTTGACGATGCCGGTCTCCGGGGACAGCAGCAGCGTGATGATGCCGCCGTAGACGACCCACGATACGAATCTCGGCAGGTACACCGCGGTTTGCAGCGTCTTCTTGAACCAGCGCGTCCGGATCTCGTTAAGCGCGAGCGCCAGCAGGATCGGGGCGATGAAGCCGCTGATCATCTTGTACAGGCTGATGAGCAGCGTGTTCTTGAACGCGTGGACGAACATCTCCGACTCGAACAGCGCGCGGAAGTGCTTGAGCCCCGCCCAGTGGCTGCCCGAGAAGCCCTGGATGACGTTGTAGTCCATAAAGGCGATGCTGACGCCGTACAGCGGCAGGTAGTCGAAGACGAGCACCCACAGCAGCGCGGGAAGCAGCAGCACGTACAGCAGCTTGAACTTCCAGATGCGGCGGAACCTGGGCCCCGCCTTCGGCCGCGTTCGCGCCGTTCGACCTAAAGTCGTGCCGGGCGGCGTGCCTGTCTTTTTTGCCGGGAATCGGCTCCTCGGCGGCGACGGATGGCGTGTCTGCGGACGATCCGTTCGGCGTGCGCGCGGCTGTGCCGGGTTTTGCGAGCTCCATGCGGTAAGCCTCCTATCCTTCACTCTGTCTCTCTGTATGTGGCGCACCTCCGCTTTGAAAGTGCTTACAGTAGCCAGTTTAGCGGATCGGATCGGCACGGAACACCGGAGCGGAGAACGATATACCCGGTGAAAAGTCGCATTGTCGCGGGGGGAGGCCACGGTTGCGAGGCGCGGGGAGTGGCGCGGAACGGCGCGTGGCATGGAACGGCGCGTGCCATGCAACGGCGCGTGCCGCGCAACGGCGGATGCCGCGCAACGGCGGGGGCCGCGGAATGGCGGGGGCCGCGGAATGGCCGGTGCCGCGCAACGGCGGGTGCCGCGCAGTGGCGAATGCCGCGGACTCAGGATCCGCTATTTGGCCGAAAACGTGCCGATTACCGTTCGCTGCGGACCACAGATCCGTTATTGGCGCACGAACGCCCCGATTCCCGCCTAAGTAGCCGCACTAACGTCCCCTGGGTCCGCAACCCCGCCGATTATCGTTACTTTCGAGTAAATAACGGCTCCTGGGTCCACTAACGTTGCGATTAGCGTGCCGCCAACGCCCGCTTCGTTCACGCAGTCTGCATCCCCGCCACGCCGTCGCTTGTCCGCCTAGGGTCCGGTCTGCAGCCGACGGCAGACCCTGGGCGCCACTCGCGCAACCTCCCCCCTACCTCCTCTTCAATGTCGCGTTGCCGGCCGGCGGCACGTTCACCAGACAGACCCCGGCATGCAGCACGAACACCGAGCGCTTCACCGTTCCCCCCGCGGCAATCCCGAATTTCCAAGTTCCATTCTCCCTGCTCCCCAGTCGTCTCGACATATACGCCTTCGGCACGCGTGCCGTTGACGAGGATGACCGTCCGCGGCAGCTCCCGGTTCAGCGGAACGATCGTGCGAGGCTGATAGACGGCAGCTAGTAACTTGGATGCGTTAGACGCAACGACGAGCGGATACAACAGTTCGGGTTGATGCGGCTCCAAATGTCCGTCGAGCAGGACTTTCCGGTGTTCTTTCCAGAAGGCGAGCAGATAAGCGACCATCTCCGCTTGCGCCGCCGGCAAGCGGTCGAGCCGCACGGATATTTGAGGCACAGCGAACAGTACGTTGATCAGCTGCAGCGCCGCGCTCTCGGCCGGCTCGTCGGGATGCCACATGAGCATGTCGGCATGGGCCGCCGTCTCTCCGCACAGCAGACGAATATCCAGCGTCCGCAAGCGGTTCTCGACCGCGTCGTTCGGACAGTCCGCCGCCCTGAACATATTGCCGTACTTGCGCATATAGGGGCCAACGTAGGCTTGGCGGAACTCGATCATCACGTCCGGATCGATCGCGGAGAGCCTCGCCATAATATCCGACATGAGGCGGTCGACGGCCTCAGGCACGGCATCGAAGTCGCGTCCGTCCCCGAACGCGAGCTTGCGGTCCGCGGGCAGGTTGAAGCTGTCGACGAAGTCGAGCTTGAAGCCGTCGAGCTTCCACTCGCGCATCGCCCGTTCGTAGATGCCGATCAAGTACTCGCGCACCTCGGGGAACCGCGGATCGACGATGCCCCAGCCGCGCTCCTCGACCGTATACAGCATTTTGCCGCCGAACCGCGTCCACGCCCGGCTGTGCACGCCGACGAACGGCACGGAATACCACAGCAAGTACTTCATCCCCAGCGCATGAATGCGCTCGATATGGGCCGCCATGTCCGGCATCTTCTCCGCGCAAGCCTCCCAGTCGCCGCAATACGCGTACCCGCGCTCGTTGTTCGCCGTCTGCCAGCCGTCGTCCACAATTACGGTCCCGCAGCCCAGCGCCGCGGCCTCGCGGCATTGCGTCTCGATCGCTTCGGGCGTCAGCTGTTGATGCAGGCTGTACCAGGTCGAGTACATCGGCTCGCGCGCCGCCGCGGGCACCGGCGAAGGGGCAAGGCCGGGAAGCCCGCTCCACCATCGCCGCACTTCGTTCAGGCTGTCATAGTAAGGCAGCTCGCGCAGATCCACCCGCAGCGTCGCCTCGTAGCGGTCCAGCGGGGCGCCCGGCTCCTCGAACAGCGATACCGAGCAGTGGAATTCGGCCGTTTCTTCGTGGACGCCCGCCTTGCAGACGACGGGGTTCAGCGTATCGGAAAAAGCGAACGTCATGCGGCTCCGTCCGTCCCCGCCGAACAGACAGACGACCGGCGCGGAGCTCGCGGCATTGCTGCGGTAGCCGGCGAACCAGTCCGGCGACAGCCCGCGGTTCCGGTAGCCGTTCGGGTGCCAGACGCCCTGGACGTCGACGATCGGGCGCTCCCAGGACAACCGGATCGCCGGCGGGATGCCCGGTCGGTCCGCCGATATTTTCAGATGCACGAGCTCGACGCCCGCCTCTTGCACCTCGACGGCAAGCGTGGCGGTGAACCGGTCGTCCGCGCCGGATATACGGTACTGAAGTCTGCTTTCGTTTTGCGTTTGCCGCATAAGACAAGAACCTCCGCTATGGATAAATGAGTTCGTAAATCAAGCCGCAACGGCATTGCAGCATGCCCCCGGCGCGCTGCGCGTCGACGGCATGCTGGCTCCGTTGCGAACCGATATCCGCGCGCCGCGTCTTGACACGTTCAAGCGGCGGCGGATCGCTGCTGCATTACACGTTCGGCATGACCGTCACGTCGTCCACGAGCAGCTGCACGGGCGTCGCGCCCGCTCCCTTGACGGAAAATCCGATGCCGCCCGCGGTCAGCGAAGCGTCCGTGAACGTCGTCACCGTCGCGCCGTCGATCGACAGCTTGAACGCGCTGCCGTCGACCTTGATCTCATACACATGATGCGCCGTCATATCGAAGCCCGGAATGACGCTGCCGATATCGACGGTCGTCCCGACCTGGGCCGGCGTCGAGCTGCCCGCATATTTCCATAGCTCGACGATGTCCGTGCTTTTAAACTCCATGAAGTAGTAGTTCGTGCTCGAGGAATACCGGAAAAGCGTGCGGAACCGATCGGACTCGGCGCCGAAGGTCATCGTGTAGTTCGTCGCACTGTAGGGCAGCGCGGACGTCTTGGTCACGGCCCGTTGGGGACCGGTCGACGTCGTCGTGCCCTTCAGCACGGCCGCCTGCCCGGTGCCCTGAATCTCCCAGGCCGTGCTGCCGAACAGGTCCCAATTGCCAAGGCCCCCCGGCAAACGTATCCTGGAACAGCGGCTCGGCGGTAACGGTGACCGCGGCGGTCGCCGTAAAGGCACCGTCCTCCGTCGTCGCGGTAATAACGGCGCTGCCCGGCGCGACGCCCGTCACCGTGCCGCTGGCGCCGACCGTGGCGACGGACGGGGCGCTTGAGCTCCACAGCACGTTTTTGTTGGAGGCGTTCGCGGGCGAGACGACCGCGGTCAGCGCGGCGGTTTTCCCCGCGCCTACCGTCAGCGTCGAAGCGCCGAGCGCCACGCCGGAGACCGGCACCTGCACGGTCGGATCGCTGGCCGTGATCGTCCAGCTGCCGAAGTCGTAGGTCAGCCGTTCATTGCTCTCGGTTGCCGTAAACGTCGTCGAGCCGCGTTCCTGCTGCAGCCATGGCGTATCGAACAGCTTGAACGACGCATAGTCGATCGGCTGGCCGTTGACCTTGTGCGTGCCGGCATAGGCGCCGGAGGCGCGGTCGAAGGTGATGTCCAGCATATCGCCGCTCAGATTCGTGTAGATCAGCCGCGGATTGCTCTCGTCGATATGCGAGCTGTCGACCGTCGTGCCCGTCAGTACGGCATTTTTAAACGCCGCGAAATCGGCATATTCGGAGGCGCCCGCCGTCTCCAGCACCCAGCCGTTTTTGTCCGCCTGGCTGCGCAGGATGTTGTAGCTGTAGGACAGCTGCGCGGTCGGATGGAGCTGCGTCGTCGTCTTGACCTTGTTGGACGGATCGGTCGGCGACTGCGTATACCAGGCGTACGGCTTGATCATCTTGAAGGCGAAGTACATCGGACCCGTCTTAACGAACACCCAGCCGCCCTGCTCTTCCTTCGCGAGGATCGACCCCGTATCCGGGAACATGGCGTTCAGGTAATTGTCGGTCGCGCCGGCGCCGCTTAGCGATTTGTAGACGCCCACCGCCGTTTTGCCGTCCTGCATGATCCGGTGATTCTCGATCTGGTCGTAGTTGCCTATCGGGCTGTTGCCCTGGTCCGCGTTAATCCGGAACAGACTGTCGGGCTTGTCGGACTGCCAGCGCAGCACCGCCTGCATGTTCTCGATCCAGTTGTCGACCCGGTTGTACGTCACCTCGGTGGCGAGACCCCAGGTCGGCTTCACGTAAGCTTGACGGTATACGTTCATGGCGCGCCCGCTGGAATTTTGCAGATTCGTTTTGCGGGACTCGTAATCCTTGTCGGTCTTCTGTCCGATCCGAACCGCCATCGCGGGCGGCGCATAGCTCATCGAAGGCGCGAGCACCATCCCGACGTATTCCAGGAACGGCCGGTAGGCTCCCGGCACGCCCGCGTCCGTGTCTCCGAATCCCTGCTGCGCGCGATGCGCGCCGAAGTACATCCAGGACAGCAGCGTATGGTCGGCGCCTCTCCAGGTCGGGTCGTTGGCGGAGGTGGCGTCCCCCCTTGGACCGGCTCGTGCTGGAGATGAAGTTGCCGTCGATCCAGTCGTTTGCCCATTCGAACCACATGACGTCCATCGCCATCTTGACCTTTTGCTTGAAGTCCGGTTCGTCCGAATACTGGTAAAGCGCGTTCAGGCAAAAATACGTCATGAACGTGTACTCCGGACTCTCGTACTCCGCCCAGCCGCCGCGGACCGCCGCATCGAGCATCTCCTCGATGTTAGCCCGGTTCGCGCTTTTCAGCGCGGCGCCGGACGCGCCGTTCAGGTCGACGACGTCGGGCAGCAGCTGGCCGACCAGATAGCCCGCCGTATAGTTGCTCATCCGCAGATTCTCGGTCTGCGGCAGCTTCGCGTACGCATAACCCGCAAAGTAGCTTTTCACGTGGCCGATCATCGTACTGTCCATCTTGTCTCCGGCGAGCAGGTACGCGTACATTTTGCTGACCGTCTTGTACTGCTCCCAGTCGTAGGTCTGGAACATCGTGTCGAGCTTCTGCAGATTGACGGCGACGTTTTGATTGTCCACGAGCTGCGCTGCGATCTGCGCGATGTTGGGCACGCCGCCCATCTCGGACATCGACTTCGTCTTGTTCCAGAGCCACTGCTTGCGCGTCTCGAGCGTGCCCGGGAACGGCGCGTAATTGGTGTCCGCCGGCGGAACCTCGCCCACTGCGACGTGGTCGAACTTCGTCGTGCTGAGCCTGTTGGCGTCGTGGCTCGTCAGCGCCAGGCCGATGTATACCGTTTCGGGCAGGTTGACGGCCTCTCGTTTGATGAGATTCCAGGTGATTCCGTCGGACGATTCATAGCCGCTGATGAAATTGCCGACACGCGTCAGCTTCACCCAATAAGGCGCCGGCGACTTGGTGCCCGACGTCAGTACCGTGGCCCCTCCCTGCGTCAGGCGATCCTCGAAAATAACCCCGTTCGTCGGTGACACCGCCATCAAGGCATGCGGGGATTGACTCGTTATATTGGCCCTGATCATGACGCCTGCCTTGGTCCAGGCGACGGTGTTGGTCATCTCGCCCACGCGCGCCACGATCTGGCCGTCGCCCGTCCATGGCCGGTATACGTAGTGGAATGCATCGTCCGTCCCCCAGATGTCTGCCCCCGAGGCTCTCACCGTGAACGATTCGTCTGCGGCCGCGTAGCTCGCGCTGCCCGCTACGTTGACGGTGCCGACATCGCGGTCGCCGAACGGCTCCGGCAATCCCGACGCAGACGGGTTGGTCGTTACCGCCAGCGCAGCGCTCTGGGTTGATGCGTTGCCGGCCGCGTCACGCGCCTTGAGCGTGTATTGATAGGTCTTGTTAGGGGTAAGGCCGATGACGCTATAGCTCGTCGCGGTTCCGAGCGCGGAGCCGGCGAGCTGGCCGTCCTGATAAACGTCGTAGCGGTTCACGCCGACGTTGTCCGTCGAGGCCGTCCACGATAGATTGACGCTCGTATCGGTCTTGGAAGCCGCAGCGAGGCCGGTCGGCGACGACGGCGCCTCGGTGTCCAGGCCGGCGTCGTGCGTTGCCTCGTATAGGGCCAGATCGTCGACGACGATCGCTTCGTCCGTGCCGCCGGTGTTGACCCGGACGCCAAAGGCGATCTTGATCGAGCTGACGAGCCGTTGCCCGCCGTTCGGCACGATCTGAAACCGATAGGATGCGATATCGTGATCGTTAACCGTCTTCAATTCGTTCGGCGTCGTATTGAGATAGGCCGCGGTTCCCGTGATCGTTTGCTTGTCGGGCACCGGGAACCGCGGGACCAGCACGTTGTCGTAGTTGCCGAATTGCAACTGGCTGTAAATGTCCGCATTGACCGGCTTGTCGCTCGCCGCGCTGCGCCGGAGCCGGTATTCGTATACGAACTCCACCGGCTCCGTCCCGGTCGGCAGCGAGTAGATGGCGTTGATCCGCGATAGAAGCGCTCCGCTCGACAGTTGATAGTAAAAGTAGCTGCCTGCGTTCGAGCCCAGCGAAGCATCGCGGAACTCGACCGCGTTGTTGCCGTTCACCTGGACCACGGACTGCGAGGTGCCCGCTACGTTCGCATCGTACACAAACGGGCTGACGCCGCTGTCGAACCCCGTATCCATATCCTGCTTCAGCCAATCGACCAGTACCTCTTCGCCGCTTGCGACGGCTTTGCCGGCGGCCGGCCAATAGCCCAGCGCCAGCGCGCATAGAAGCAAGCTGCAGACGGCTTTTTTGAGTAAATGCGAATAGTTTGTTCGTGCTTATGCTCATTTTCGGTTAACCTCCTCATGAATGGATGCTGCGAATTGCCGAGGAAAGCGCTTACGATTATTGTCGAGGGAGCTGCCGACTTCAACGTCGGCAGGGGCATAGAGCAAGAAAGTTCCTCTATGCGGCGCTTGCGAGCCGCTGGCGAGGGGCTTAATAGTTAGAGGAAAAAAACTCCTCTATGCGGGGCTTGCGGGCCGCTGGCGGGGAGCATAGAGGAAGATAGTTCCTCTATGCGGAGCTTGCGGGCCGCTGGCGGGAGGCATAGAGGAAGATAGTTCCTCTATTGCCTCCCAAACTAGCTTCCTTTGGGTCAATAGAGGAAAAAAGTTCCTCTATGTGGCGCTTGCGGGCCGCCAGCGTGGTGTATAGAGGAAGATAGTTCCTCTATTGCTTCCCAAATCAGCTACATTAGGTTCAATAGAGGAAGAAAGCTCCTCTATGCGGGGCTTGCGAGCCGCCGGCGTGGGGCATAGAGGAAAAAAGCTCCTCTATGCGGGGCTTGCGAGCCGCCGGCGTGGGGCATAGAGGAAAAAAGCTCCTCTATGCGGGGCTTGCGGGCCGCCGGCGTGGGGCATAGAGGAAAAAAGTTCCTCTATGCGGAGCATGCGGGCCGCCGGCGTGTGGCATAGAGGAAAAAAGTTCCTCTACGTGGCGCTTGCGAGCCGTCGGCGGTGGGTGTAGCGGAAAAAACTTCCTCTATGCGGGGCATACGGGCCGCCAGCGTGTGAATAGAGGAAGAAAGTTCTTCTATTCGAGCCTCGCTATCCCCCGGCACAGTAGCGCTAAGGCTGTTCCACGCGCACGTTGAGCCAGAACCTCCGCTCCTCCTGCGGGGCCAGCGAGATACAGTTGCCGTGACGCATACAATCGCCGATATCCGAGTACCATGATGTCGACGGTTCGAGCGCCACCGTGTACCATTCGTTGTCGTTGCTCGACCAGTATCGGAGGCTCGGGAAAGTAAGATGGTCCCACTCTAGCAGCAGCTTCACGTTGAGCGCCGGTTGGCAAATGCCCGCGAGCCCTTCCTCGAGATCCTTCAGCGGCATGTAGCAGGCTTCGCCGTTTGGCACGGGTCGTTCCACCATACGCAAATTCTTTTTCCTTCCGCTCGGCAAGCTTACCGCTTCCACAGGCTCTTCGAAGCTCGCGGCAGGCGCTTCCCGATCGCGCTCATAACGCAGCACGTTAAACGCACGGCTGCCCTTCGGCAGCAGCACCTCGGCCCCTTCGCTCACCAGCGGGCTGCCGAATGCCGGATGATGCGTCCATATAAAATGGACGTCATCCCTCCCGACGTTGACGACGCGCTCGTCGATGCGCAGAACGCTTTCGCCCGCTGCCAGCGAGAGCGTCTTTTCTACCGTCAGCGGCGTAAAAGGGAGCGTCACCCAGCAGCGCAGCGTCACGCGCGATCCCCCGTCTTCCTCGACCGCGTATGCCCAGGGCACGCCGGCCGACTCGCCCTCCACTTCTCGCCCGACTTCCTGCCGCCCGCCGTCGAAGAAAGCCCGGTTCGGCAAAATCTCCTGCCAGCCACCCGGATAGCCCTCGGCGTAATGCATCAGCCTGTTGTTCCTCAAATCCCTCCCCCTCGCAGAGCGACAAGCCGTCCCGCGTTTTCATCAACAGCTGCATGTTCAGCGGCTTGTATGTCAGCTCCCAAACATCGGTGCCCTTGCCTACCAGAATTACGGCGATCAGCCATTCGTTCTCCAGCCTCACCCCCTCGATGCCGTTTACCACGACGGTCGTCGCGACGCAAGGACCTTCCATCCGGCTGTGCCTCCTTGGCGCCCTTCTCTTCCGTTCAAATTCGGAGGGAACCCGGCACGAGCCGCTGCCGAATCCCCTTCCCATTGCGCGACTGCTTCACAGTCGAATTCCCCCGATGCCTACCTCTCCCGATGCCTCACTTCTTCTGCGCCAGGAAAGCATCGATCTGCTTCTGCAGCTCAACCTGAATCTTTTTGGCGTTGGCCGCGCCCTCCTTCTTCAGCGAAGCCCACGTGCTGTCCGGATCGGTGACGCCGTCGAAGAGCGAGTTGTAGTACTTGGCCTCCGTCGCGTTGTAGAGCGAGATCTCGTTCATGACCGGGGTTGGATCAAACGAGAAGCCGGTGAGGATGCTCGGCGTCAGGTTCGCGGCGTCCTTGTTGAACTGGTAGTGCTTGATCGTCTCCTCGTCGAAGCCGGCGTTCAGGCGGTCGGTCGTCGGATTCCAGACCCACGCGTACGGGAAATACGAGTAGTGGGTGCCGATCTGCTTGTACTGGTCGTCGCCGACCGCTTCGTAGTTTTTGCCTTCGATGCCGTAGGCGAGCAGGTCGTAATTTTCCTTTTGCGCAGTCCAATTGAGGAACATCATGGCGCGCTCTTTGTTTTTGCTGACCTTCGGAATCGCCTGGAAGTTCGCCTGCTTGAAGTTGGTGATGTTCGCGCCCTTCTCCATCTTCACGAAGGTGACCGCCTCCAGCTCCGCGCCCGGAACGTTCTTGGCAAGCGCCGTGTTCAGGCTGGACGGAACGCCGAATTCGTTGTACACGGCCGCGCCTACCTTGCCCGAGTTGATGACCGAGTCGATGTCCTTGAGCGCCAGCACGTCCGGGTGGATCAAGCCGTCCGTGTACAGCTTTCTGGCGTCCTGGACCCATGACCAGATCGTCGGCTCCATTTCGTCGAACAGGTTGTAAACCTTGCCGTCGTTGTTTTTGTAGTAGAGCACGAGGCTCTGGCCGAGCGCGTCGGACTTGATGAACTGCGGATCGTATTCCATGAAGGAACGGAATGCGCCCCAGGCCTGGTCCGTCGAAGCGCCCTGACCGTAAGCGAGCAGCGGGATGACGTCTTTTTCGTTTTCCTTGACCTTGTAAGCGTATTGAATCAGTTCGTCGTAGGTTTTGATCGGCTGCAGCCCGTACTTCTCGCGCAAGTCCTTGCGGACGAGATACGTCCGGCCGGCCAGGTGCGTGTTGCCCAAGGGCAGGCCGTAAATCTTGCCCTGGAACTTGTTGGCGTCGAACATCTGCTGCGAGCGCACCTTGATCGCGTCCTGCCCGTATTGCTGCAGCAGGTCGTCCATCGGCTCGTAGTAGCCGGCGCTGATCATCTGCTCCATATGGAGCCACGGCGCGTCGAAAATTAAATCGACATTTTCGCCCGATGCGAGCATGACCTGCGTCTTCTGCGCGAGATCCGACCAGGGCACGAACACCAGGTCGAGCTTGACGTTGATATTGTCGGCCATACGTTTCTCGGCTTCTTTGATAATGACGTCCATGTCCGCGGGCCGGTCGCCCGGCATGACGATCTTGAGCGTCACCGGGTCCAGCTTGGTCGTCTTGCTCCCGTCGGACACTGCCGAGGATGAGGCCGGGGCCGTGGACGAAGCGCTGCCGGCGCCTTCCCCATTCGAGTCGTTCGATTTGGAGCTGCAGCCGGCGAGCGTAGCCGCGAAGGCCGAAGCGATCATGAGCGCGGTCAGGCTTTTTCTGGTTTTCATTGCTGTGACCTCCTAGAGTGGTGGTGATCTATTCTCAACCGGATGTCTCCGAATCAAGACTAACCTTTCAGCGCGCCGATTGTAATGCCCTTGACGAAATATCGCTGAATAAACGGATACAGCAGGAAAATCGGGCCGATCGTGACGCATACGGTCGCGAGCTGCACGCTGTAGGTCGGCAGGGGCTGTCCGTAGTTCGTCTGGCTGCCGCCCACGTAAGCGCCGATGTTGATGTTGGAGATAAGCTGGCGGATCATGATCTGCAGCGGATGCAGCTTGTAATCGTCGATGAACAGGAGCGCGAGGAAAAAGTCGTTCCAGTACTGCAGCGCGTAAAACAGGCCCACGGTCGCGATGACCGGCTTCGAGATCGGCAGGATGATGCCGAAGAAGATCCGCAGATCGTTCGCGCCGTCCACGGTCGCGGCCTCGTTGATCTCGTAAGGCAGCGTCCGGAAAAACGAAACCATGATGAAGGCGAAGAAGGGGTTGAGCAGGTACGGCAGGATAAGCGCCCAGAGCGTGTCCTTCAGATGGAGCCAGTTGGCGATCAGAATATAGAACCCGACCAGACCCGCGCCGAAGATCATCGTGAAATAGGTCAGGAAGGACAGCGCGCTGCGGTACTTCACTTTCGGATGCGCGAGCACGTAGGCGTACATGGCCGTGATCAGTACGGCCAGCACGGTGCCGGCCACCGTGACGGTCGTCGAGACCATGTAGCTGCTGGCCACCTGCTTGCCGCGGAATAAGAACTCATAGGCGCCGGCGGAGAAAATTTTAGGGATCAGCTGGTAGCCGTAACGCTTGATCGCGGACTCGTCGGCGAACGAGTTGATCGCCACGATCCAGAAGGGCAGCAGGCAGACGAGCGCGAACAGTCCGGTGAAGGCGTAGATGAAGCCCACGAACGCCTTTTCCGACGGGGAGCGGTCCGCCTTGATTTTGACGGCCTTGCCGGCCCGGCCAAGCTTGCCCGTTTGCGCCTGGGTGATAGAGCTTTCCATGCGTGATTGCCGCCTTTCTATCGGAAAAATCCGGATTTTAAAATAAGCTGGAGTCTTTGTCGATTCGTCTGGCGATGGCGTTAAAGATTACGATCGTCACGAGCCCCATCACCGACTGGTACATAATGATGGCCGAGGACTTGCTAAAGTCGCCCAGCTGACGCAGCGCCCGGTAAGAGTACGTATCGATGACGTCCGTCGTCGGATAGAGCGGCGCGGTGTCGCCGACGATGCCGTAGATCATGCCGAAGTCGCCGTAGAAAATCCGTCCCACGCCGAGCAGCGCCAGCACGATCAGCACGTTGCGGATGAGCGGAATCGTAATGTGGATGATCTGCTGGAACCTAGTCGCACCGTCGATCTTGGCGCTCTCGTAATATTCGCCCGAGATGCCCGTGATCGCCGCGAGGAAGATGATCGAATAATAACCGGCGAATTTCCAGACGTAGATGAACGTCAGCACGCCCGGCCAGATACTCGGCTTCAGGTACCAGTTCTGCGGGTCCATCCCGTTGTCGATCAGCAAGCGGTTCAGGATGCCGTCCGTCGTATTGAGGAAGGCGAACGTCATCATGCTGACGACCAGCCACGAGATGAAGTAGGGCAGGAAGATGAGCGACTGCGCGATCTTTTTGTAAAGCCGGCTCTGAATCTCGTTCAGGAAGATCGCCAGAAGCAGCGCGATGCCAAGGCCGCAGACGATAAACAGTCCGTTCAGAAACACCGTGTTAAACGTCACCTTGTACCAGTCGCTGCTCATGAAGAAAAACTTGAAATTGTCGAAGCCGACCCACTCGCTCCCCCACAGCCCGTCGGCGAGCCTGTATTTTTTGAACGCGATCAGATGACCCGCCATGGGCACGTAGGCGAACACGATCAGGAACAGCAGACCGGGCAGCGCGAGCACGTATAAATATTTGTTGCGTACGATTTCTCTCACGATCGGCACTTGGAACACCTTCTCCTCTCTTGCTGGCTGCGTTTGATTGGCGATGTCCCAAGCTTAGGTCGCGCCGGAGCGGTCTGTATAGTTCTGGATGAGGAAGCGAGGCGGAAACGGTGTTCTGAATGCGGAAAAAGCCCGCGGCGGCGCAGGTTCGTCAAGGTTCTGAATCCGGAAATCGGGTTCGCAAACGGGAAATCGGACCGGATTTCCGGGCCGTTCGAGCAATCGTTTTGCAAACATTCTAACCTGGCGGCTTCCAGCCTGGCACAGCGGTCGCTACAGGCTCTTTGTGCGGGCAATGTGGTGCTGTAAGAGCAAAAAGTTACTCTACCGCCTCACATCACGGTCAATTTGGTGCCGTAAGGGCAAAAAGTTACTCTACAGCCTCACATCACGGTCAATTTGGTGCCGTAAGGGCAAAAAGTTACTCTACAGCCTCACATCACGGTCAATTTGGTGCTGTAAGAGCAAAAAGTTACTCTACAGCCTCACATCACGGTCAATTTGGTGCTGTAAGAGCAAAAGTTACCCTACAGCCTCACGTTACGGTCAATTTGGTGCCGTAAGAGCAAAAAGTTACTCTACCTACCGCCTCACATCATCCGTTCGAGCCGATTCTGTACCGCATCGGACCGCATCGGATTGCATCGGATTGCATCCGTATCGAATCCGTTTCAAATCCCTGCAGAATCTTTAGAAAACCTTTAGAAGTCTCCTTCCTCGCGCCTTATTTTTGACGGTTAAGCTGAAGACCGACAAACAGAAGGAGGACGAGCGGAAATGGGACTGTTCGACGAGGAGAGCCGCGCGTTCGCGCGCAAGTTCATGGAGAATCCGGGGCAGGTCGGCAGTCTCGTGCCAAGCTCCGTCCGCCTGGCGCGGGCAATGGCCCGGGAGATCGACTGGGGCAAGGCGCGAGCCGTGGCGGAGCTCGGATCGGGGACGGGCGCGATCACGCGGGAGATCGCGCGGCGGCGGGAGCCGGGCACAAGCGTCTATCTGTTCGAAAAGGACGCCGCGATGCGGCGGCGGCTCCGCGAGCGCTTTCCGAACTTCCGCTGCTTCAGCGACGCAGCCGGCATGGCGGATACGCTGAGACGCGACGGGAGCGGCGGGCTGGACGCCATCGTGAGCGGCCTGCCGTTCTTCAACTTTCCGCAAGCCGCTGCGGGACCGGCTGCTCGCACAGATCGTCGATTCGCTGAAGCCGGGCGGCCTGTTCGTAGCCTTCCAGTATTCGCTCCAGATGCGCGGACAGCTGGCCCGGCGGCTCGATATCCAGCGCATCCGCTTCGTGCCGCTTAATTTGCCGCCGGCGTTCGTGTACGTGTGCGAAAAAAGGGATGAAGCGGGGAGACGGCCATGAGCCACCTTCCGTTCCTCCCTTATATCGAGCAATTCGGCTACGCCGCGCTGTTCTTCGCGCTTTGGCTCGGCATGATCAGCCTGCCGATCCCGAACGAGGCGATCGTCGTCGCAGGCGGGGCCGCCGCGGGCACGGGCCTGCTCGCTCCGCTGCCGGCGCTTGCCTGCGCGGCGCTCGGCGTTGCCTCGGGTTTGACCTTTAGCTATTATATGGGGAGAATCGCCGGTCCCGCCGTGCTGGGGCGGTTCGCGCGACACGGGCGAAGGGCGAAGTACGCGGCGGCCGCGAGCGGCATGATCGCGCGGCACGGCAGCCTCGCGCTCTGCTTCAGCTACTTCCTGCCGGTCGTCCGCCATCTGCTGCCGTTCACGGCTGGCGCGAGCCGCATGCCATACCGCCGCTTCGCCCTGTTCGCCTATCCCGCGGGCGCACTCTGGACCTGTCTCTGCTTCGCTTCGGGGCTTGCCCTTGGCGGGCAGGCCGGGCGGATCGCCGGTTTCGCGCAGCGGCACGGTCCGCAGGCGCTGTGGCTGGCGTTTGCGCTGACGGCGTCGTACGTCATCATCAGGAGAGGAATGCCGGCCCATGAATAACGGCACGATAATGGTGGTGGACGACGACCCGGAGATCCGGGACGTCGTCCACGTATATTTGCGCAACGAAGGCTATCGCGTGCTGGAGGCGGAGGACGGCGCACAGGCGCTCGAGGCGTTCGGCAGCGAGCCGGTCAAGCTCGTCATTCTGGACGTCATGATGCCGCGGATGGACGGCATCGAGACATGCATCGCGCTCCGCAAGCGCTCCGACGTCCCGATCATCATGCTGTCGGCCAAGGAAGCCGACATCGACGTGATCGCGGGCCTGTCCATCGGCGCGGACGACTACGTCGCCAAGCCGTTCAGCCCGCTCGCGCTCATGGCGCGCGTGCGCGCCCAACTGCGGCGGCAGAGCATCGGGAACGGCCGGGAGCCGTCGTCCCTCATCGAGATTCAGGATCTGACGCTCGATATTCCGCAGCACCGGGCGACCCTGCGGGGCGAGGAGATCTCGCTCACGCCGCTTGAATTCGCGATTCTGGCGCTGCTGGCCACGCATCGGGGCCAGGTGTTTCACGCGGACCAGATTTACGAGCGCGTCTGGAAGGAAGCCCGCGGCTTCGGCGACAATACCGTCATGGTGCACATCCGCAACATCCGCGACAAGCTCGGGGATCCTCCGCGGGATCCCCGTTATATTAAGACGGTGTGGGGTGTCGGCTATAAAATCGAAAAATAAAAGGCTTCTCCGTTTGATTGGCATGGGAAGCATCCGAATTCGAATTTTATGGACGTTCGCCGCGAGTCTGACCGGGGGACTCTTCGCCGGCAATTTCGTCCCTTTCGCGCTCCATCGTGTACCGCACTACTTTGCCTTCGCCGCCCCCCTTGTCGTTCGCGCTGTTCGCGGCCGGCTTCCTCGGCGTTTTCTACGGCCTGACGAACGGCAGCATCCGCTATTTGGTGCGTCTGGAAGACAGCTTGAACGCGATGGCGGGAGGCGATCTCGACCATCGCCTGACGGCCGAACGCGCGGACGAGCTCGGACGCGTAGCCGCCCATATCAACGCCATGGCCGAGCAGCTCGAGACCCGGATCCGAACGGAGCGGCAGAACGAACAGGCCAAGCTCGAGCTGATCACGGGCATCTCCCACGATCTGCGCACGCCGCTCACGAGCATGCTGGGTTATCTGGAGCTGCTGCGCGGGCGTGCTTACCGGGACGAGCGGGAGCGCGAGCGCTTCCTTGTCAACACGCACAGCAAGGCGATCCAGCTGAAAAGCCGCATCGACGACTTGTTCGACTATACGCGGTTGTCCGCCAGCGAAGCCCGCCTGCACCCCGAGCGGATCGACCTGCGGGAGCTCGTCCGGCAGCTGCTCGCCGAATTCGAGCCGCTCGCCGCCGAGCAGGGGCTGTCGGTAGCGGCAAGCCTGCCCGCAGGCGGCCTGGAACTGACGCTCGATCCCGGTCTAGCGAGCCGCGCGATCGACAACCTGCTGACCAACGCCCTGAAGTATGCCGACAAGCCCGGCGTCGTGCGCTTGCGGCTGGCGGCCGCGGACGGCCGGGCGGTGCTCGAGATCGCGAACCGGGGCGCGCCGATCGGACCGGAGCAGGAGGCGCGGCTGTTCGAGCGCTTCTACAAGGCCGATGCGGCGCGCAGCCCGGCGCCTTCCGCCGGCGGACCGGCCGGCGCCGGACTCGGCCTGTCCATCGCCCGCGAGATCGCGCGCCTGCACGGCGGCCGGCTCGGGCTGACGTACCGCGACGGCGACTATCGCTTCGCGCTCGAGCTGCCGATGGACTGAGCGCGCAGTCGTCCCGCTATGGCGAATTGCCCGCAAAAAGGCCGAACGTCAAGTCGCCCTTGCGACTCCGCGTCCGGCCTCCTGCCCTGCTTTTAAAGCGCCGTGTCCCTGTACTGGCTCGGCGTCAATCCCGTCGCTTTTTTAAAAATCGTAAAGAAATGGCTCTTGGTCTGGAACCCGGCCCGCTCCCCGATATCGGTGACTGTCCAGTCCGTCGTCGCGAGCAACTCCTTCACCTTGGCGATGCGCTCCTGCAAAATATATTCGGACAGCGTCACGTCGAGCGACTCCTTGAACAGCTTGCCTCACATGCCGCGAAGAGAGCGAGACATGCTCGGCGATCTCCTCGACGGTGAGCATCGGGTCGTGCAGACGGTTGCGCACGTAGTCCACGATGTCCGTCACGATCTCGTCCCTGCGGCTCGCGCCTTTCTTGCTGCTCAACTCCTCGATGATGACGAGCAGCTCGCGCTCGAGCCAGGCCCTTACGCCCGCCAGCGTGTCGAACGACGCGAGGATGCGCTCGATCCCCTCGATCGACGCCACCGACGGCAGCTTGTTGAACGCCTTGAACAGCGTATACAGCATAAGCGACAGCTGAATCTTGCTCTGCGCGTAATGCATCGTCTGCATGTGGGCGAACAACCGGTCGAGACCCGCCGCCGTATCTTCGGGCTTGCCCATGCGCACGCTTTTGATCAGCTCGTCGAGCAGTTGATCGTCCGGCAGCGGCTGTACGCTGCGCATATAATCTTCAAAATCCCGCTCCGCATAAATCTTGTCTTCGCCGGACACGAACTTGAGCATCGTCAGCTCGAGGATGTGCTGGTACGCCGCCCGGATATCGTCGCCGAACGCCCGCGCCTCGCTGACGGCGACGGTCACCCGAATCTGCGTCCAACGGTCGATCTGCGCCTTGACTTCCTCGAGCAGCGTTGTCAATCGCTCCGCCGACATGCCGTCCCCGGAGAGCAGCAGGACGACATGGTCGCTGCCCAGGTCAACCCCCTCGGCGGCGCCGTCCCGCCGCAAAATTTCCTCCGCGATGTTGCACATCGCGTACTTCATCAGCTTCCGCGAAGCGAACTCGTACTTCTCCTTGAACGCGCTGTACCCGTCGATGCGAATCGCGCCGATATACAGCTCGCCGTACGCGAACAACCCCGAGTGCTCCCGCAAATACTGCTCGACCGGCGGGATCAGCTTGCCTTGCAGAATCCATTGACGCAGGTATTCCGTCTTAATGACGTCCCGGTGCTCCCGCATCGAAGAATCGAGCGCCACCATCCGGTTCTCGAGCAGCTCGATGCCGTACCGGATCACGCTGTGCTCCGCCAGCGGCCCCCCCCGCCTGCCCGCGCTGCAGCGAAGGCCCGAGTTTGGTTTCCAGATGGCTCGCCAATTGGGAGAACGGCCTGTAGGTACGCCGCGAATTCCAGAACAGGATGGCGAGAAGCAGCGCCACGAGTCCTGCCAGCACGACCATCAGCTTGGTCCGGAACGCGTAAAAGTCCGCATGGATGCCATCCAGCTTGGCCATTAGATACAAGGTCCAGCCCTGCGGCTCGATCCGGGCGTACTGGACAGACCAGGATTCGCGATCGTAGCGCTGCTCGAAGCTGCCCGAAGCGCCTTCCGCGCGCGACGCCAGCTCCTTGTACAGCCCTTCGTTCGAAGCCCCGGGCGTCTCCGACGCGGCAGCCCCGGGCGTCTCCGACGCGGCAGCCGCGCGCTCCTCCTCGTCCGGACCGAGCATCATCCGTCCTTCATCGTCGAGCATAAAGGAGATGAATCCGGCGGCTTTATTTTCCTTGAGCAAATATTGCTTCATCAGCGCGTCGTCCAGCAGCAGCACCAAATAGCCGTACGAGGGCTGACCGGAAGGCACGGTCGGAATCATCAGGGCGAGCGAACGCTCCCCGCCCGCGCGATGGACGAAGAAGCGCTGGTACGCTTTGGCCGGCGCTTTGGCAAGCTCCAAGATAGCCTGATCCTTGAACGCGGCGAACGTCGTGATGCCGTACGCGATGTCGATCACATGCCCGGTGCGCATGTTCAGCAGGTACGCGTTTTTGAGAAACGGCTCGGTCGTCCTGTATTTGGCCGCCGCGGCGATCGCCTCGATCTCGCGGTCCTGCGTCTCTTCGTCGGCCGTCATCCAGGCCTGCACGCTCTTGTCGGCGTACATGGTGAAGCCGTATGCGATCATTTTGTCGAGAATGAATGCGGCGTTGTCCCGCGAATGCGCAAGCTCGGTCTTGTTCACCTTGTCGATCTGATCGAGCGCGAAGCTAGAGAACTGCCGGGTCATGAAAAACACGACGGGCACGGAGACGAGGACGAACAGCAGGCACGAGCCCAGGAAAATCCGGATATGCGTCCTTCTCGGCATCAGCTTTTTCATCGACGTCATTCTCCCCGCACGCTGGTCAATTCCGATTGCCCAATCAACCCATGTTCTTTTAGAACATTATCGCATGAAAAATAAACATTACAATCCCCCTAAAAGTCGTCTTTCCACGCAAAAAAGGCTTCGCTCCGCTGGTGCCGGAGAGAGCCTTTATCGCATGCTCGCCCTGCCGCTTTCGCTGCGAATGAATCGCAGGTGCCAACGGAGGAACAGCAAGCCGAGCGCGTACACCGGGATCGAATAATACAGCCTCCAGCCTTTGTTGACCAGGTACCCGGACTTGAGCGAGAGCCATTCAAACAGAATCGACACCCCCCGTGGCCAGGACGAGGTAGCCGATGAATCGTTTGGTACCGGCCGGCATAAAATTCAGGGCCAGCACGCCGGCAGTTGGCGGGAGCGCGATCTGCAGGATGAGATCCGATACCGACACGTCGGGGTTGATGAAGTCATAGAGGTCGAGCACCAGTCCCAGAAAAAGATCCGTATAGATCGTCAAAGCAATCATGACAAAATAAGTGATGTAAATTTCGGCGCGGGAAAGTCGTTTGGGCGAAAAAATCAGAAACACGATCGCCGCGACGGCGGCGCCGTAAGCAAACAAGTTCCCGGAATGCAACCGATCACCGCCCACGTTCGTTTACGTTTACGTTCACTTCGTCTTCGCCAATCCCAGCGCCTTGTGATCCCACAAAATATCGGCCATGACCGCGGCCTTATCCTCGTCGCAGGCGACCACCAGGATCACGTCCCCCCCGCTTGCCTTTCAGCCGAGCCGCATGATTTTTGCGACGCGTCCGCAGATAGATCAGCCCGTTGATGGCTACGCCGAGGGCGAATCCGGTGCCTGCGCCGATGAGCCCCCAGATCACCGGGCCCCACGCCCATACGAAGCCTTTGCTGGCCCCGATCGTCGCGAACATGAATGCAAGGACCGCGCCTTTGTCCACGAAAGACAGGCCGTCCGCGCGATGCAGGCTGTCCATCAGCCGCGGCTCCTCCTTGCGCAAGTCGAGCGGCACGGCGTAGATGGACGCTGCTCCCTTCGACTCCAGTTCCGTAATGGCGAGCTCGAGAAAAGTCGAGTAATCGAACGTCGCGAATATCTGCATCAGTCCACTTTGCCCCCGATCGTCAGCGTCACGCCTGGCGGCTGATATCTCTCAACCAGATGCTTTCTTAGGGCGTGATCAAAAAAGCTTGTTGCCCTCTACGGTGCTAACGTAGGCATCAAAAATCGTAAAAAAAGTAAAAAAGAAGGAAGATACAGCAGCCATTGAGCATTGAGCGCTCTTTTGGAGGACCTTAAATCGCCCAAAATCAGGTCGTGCATAGCGAGAACGATATGAGATTCGCTGACAATCACGATTCCGCTCAACAAAATGAAGGTGGCCAGCACGATGCGATGAAGGTACAGCTGTCCGACGCTCGGCAGGCCCATCGACCAGAGGACGGCAACCCAGGGCTTGCGCTTGTCGAGATAATTCACTTCGAGCGCGCCGATGGTGAATTCATTGAACTTGGCGTTTTCCCTGCGGGCCAGTACGTACATCTTGTTCAAGTCCACCGTCGTCCGGTAGCTGTCCCAGATCGCGAATAAATAAACCGGAATATAAAGCGACATGAACCTGGGGTCAAGAACCTCCCGCGCCGCCTGGAACTGGCCGTTAAAGGAATGGATGATCGCCTGATTCAAATGAATTTTCTGATTGATGTAAATCTCCCAAAGCACCAGCGCGTATCCCCGGATAAACTTGTTTAGCAGCAGATGGCCGAAGCCGGGAAACGCCATCGACCAGCAGGCGATCGTATACGGATTGCGCTTGTGAATCTGCGTCGTTCCGAACATGCTGACGAATGCAAGGTAACGCCTGGCGCGATAGGGAGCGGAAAAGTTGTTCATCGTTTCACCCCGAGGCCCATGTCCTTCGTTAAGCAGCGAAAGCGATAGGCCGCAATCGCGCGGTTGTAGGATATCCCTCGTCAGGATCATTTATCCGCGGCAAAAAGCGCGCCGACCCGGGGGGCCGACGCGCTCTTTGATAATCGAAGTGAAGCGGCCGGCGCGCGATTCATCGATGCATCGCTGCTCCTTCCTCCGCCGAAGGTCAGCCTTGTTCGCCCGGATACTTAAGCCCCCCACGGCTCGCGAATCCGGTCGAGCGTCTCCATAATGCGCACCGTTTCGTCCACGGTCATGATCGCGCTCTCCTTGCGTCCCGCCCGCAGGCACTCCATCGCCTCGATCGCCTGATAGAAGTGGCCGGACGGCTCGAGCTCGTGCTTGAAGGCGACCGGCTCGGCTCCGTTCGCGTGCAGCGTCGCGGCCTTGGCTGCCAGGAAGTGCGGCACCTCGATCCGCCCCTTCGTGCCGTAGATGACGGCTTCGTTCGTCATGGACAGCCGCACCGAGCCGTGCAAGGAAGCCGTGCGACCGCCGCCGTATTCGCACAGCAGCGAGAACTGCTCGTCCACGCCCGTCTCGCCGATGACGACGGCGCTCTCGATTCTGGCGGGCTGCTCGCCGCCGAATACCATCGAAGCGAACGACACCGGATAGATGCCGGCGTCGAGCAGCGTACCGCCGCCTTTTTCCTTGTTAAGGAGCCGGCCCTCGGGATTCCAGCCCGCGTCGAAGCCGAACTCGGCCTTCACGATGCGCACGTCGCCGATGACGCCGCTGTCCAGCCATTCCCGCACCTTGGCGATCGCGGGCAAGTATCGCGTCCACATCGCCTCCATGAGGAAGAGGCCCTTCTCGCGCGCCAGCTCGGCGATCTCCCTGGCCTCGGCGGCGTTGATCGTGAACGGCTTCTCGCAGAGCACGGACTTGCCGCCGCGCAGCAGCGTCAGCGCGTTCTCCTTGTGAATCGGATGCAGCGTGCCGATATAGACGATCTCGACGTCCGGATCGGCCGCGAGCTCCTCGCAGCTGCCGTAAGCGCGCGGGATGCCGAACTTGTCGGCGAATGCCTGGGCCTTGTCCAACGAGCGTCCGGCGACGGCGACGAGTTGGCCGCCCGGCGCGTGCGGCAGCTCCGTGGCGAAGTTGTCCGAGATGCCCCCCGGCCCCATGATGCCCCACTTTACGATGCGTTGTTCCGCCATGATCGAGTCTCCTTTTCCAATCAGATAACTCTACCTTAACTGATTAAAGCCAAAATGCAAGCGATTAACCAAAAAATCAACGCGCGTTCACGAATGAGCAAAAGGAGCGGCGAGAGCACGCGTCTCCCGCAGCCCGACGATCCGAAACCTTGGCTTCGTTCAGGTCAACGAGACCGTCCGCTTCTCCTCATGAGCGCGCACGATCGCCTCAAGCACCCGCTGATTCGCGTAGCCCGCCTCGAAGCCGGGCAGGCCGGGTCCCGGCGAACCGGCGAGAAGCGCCGCGAAGTCCTCCCACTGATTGAGCCGCTCGCGCTGCGGCGACCTGCGCGTCTCCCGCACCAGCTCACCCGTCTCCGCGTCTACGCGAATCCATAAGACCTCCTCCGGCCGCTCCGTACTCGCCATCAGCGTGCCCTCGTCGCCGAAGATCGACACCTCCAGCTGATTGCCGGAGCCGACCGCATTGCGCGTCGTCTGAAACAAGCCTGCCGCAGCGTTGGTCATGAGCGATTGGAACGATACGAAATCGTCTACCTCCACTTTCCTCGCCTCGCCGGTGTGCGGGTCGAGCCGCTCGGGAACCAGCGTCTGCAGCCGCGCGGACAGCTCCTTGAACGGGCCGAACAAATAATGCGCCAGATCGACCATATGCGCGCCGAGATCGCCGAGCGTGCCCGTTCCCGTGACGCTGCGGTCGAAGCGCCAGACGTACGGCGTGTTGTAGACGGCCGCCCCCCAGCCCTGGAGATACTGAATCGAAAAGCTGCGCACGGCCCCGATCCGGCCCTCGTCAAGCATGCGCTTCGCCAACCGGAAAGCGGGCGTGTAGCGGTAGCTGAAGCCGATCATGGCCGGTACCGGATGCGACTCGTAGAGCGCTTGCAGCTCCTCGGCTTCTTCGAACGTGCGCGTGAACGGCTTTTCGGACAAAAACGGCTTGCCCGCAAGCAGACACAGCCGCATGACGTCCGCATGGAGCGCGTTCGGCGTGACGGACACGACGGCGCCTACCGTCTCGTCCGCGATGAGCCGGCTGTAATCCGTATAGCGGCGCTCGGGCGGAATGCCCAGCCTTTCTCCGACCTGGTCGAGCGCCGACGGCTGCACATCGCAGATGGCCGCGATGGCGATGCCTTCCAGCCTGCCGAGCCCTTCGATATGCGCCATCGCCATGCCGCCCAGGCCGATCACGCCGATTTTCCGAACGGTCGTCGTCTCTCTATTCCCGCGATCTTCTGCGGCGATGCCCGCCGGATCGTTTAATGAAAAAGCCGCCACTTCCGCTCATCTCCTCGTCTCATGTTCGTTTATTCTCCTCACAGTATAAAGCGTGTTAAACTGATGGAACATGTCACATCGAGACCTTCGCTTGTGAAAAAACGACTTTTGAAAAAAGGGGAGCGGACAAGCCTGTTCACGATACGCGCCGATCTTGCGCCGCGCATCCGTCTTCAGGGATTCATCTCTTACGGAACGCCCTGGCTTCATTTCAGACGGGTGACGGACGACTATATTTTTTACTTTGTCGAAAGCGGGGGAGCTGCACCTCGCCGAAGGAGACACGGTCTACCGACTGCGCCGCGGGGACGGCCTGCTGCTGGAGCCCGACATCTTGCACGAGGGGCTGGAGGCGCATGCCTGCGATTACTACTTCGTCCACTTCGCGCATGCCGACATCGTCCGGCTGACTTGCGAAGCGGAGGCTGCCGAGGCCAGGAGACTGCTGCTGCAGGAGGAGGCAGAATCGGCCGAGGACCCGCCCCGGGTCGTCATTCCCAAGCTGCTGTCGCTCGCCGGCAAGCCGCAGCTTCATCAGACGCTGGCCGACATGGACGCGCTGTGCCGGCTGGATATCGGCCGTCCCTACAGCCGCAGCCTGGCGGGGCTTAAGCTCTCGGAGCTGCTCGTCACGCTCGGCCGCCTGCAGCAGTCCGGGGCGCTTGGCGCAGAAGGCGGCGGTCTAGGCGCCAAGGCGCTGTCCAAGGCGAGCGCCGCGCTCGACTACATCCATCTGCACTATGCAAGACGTATCGCGGGAGAAGAATTGGCGCGCGTCTTCGATGTCAACTTCGATTATTTGAACCGCGTGTTCAAGCGGGCGACCGGTCTCCCGATCCACCGCTACCTGAACCGCGTCCGTATCGGACGGGCCAAGGAGCTGATCCGCGCCACGGCGCTGAGCTTCACGGAGATCGCAGACCGGACCGGTCTAGGCGATCCTTACTCCTTCAGCAAGACGTTCAAGAAATATGTCGGCATGACCCCCACCGAATACGCCGAACAAGCGAGAGGCGGCGAGTAGCCGCATTCGCGCACAGCATTTCCCGGCAGGCAAAAAAACGACCGGCCCCAGGCATCGCTGCGCAGGGCGGTCGTCACTCTTTTCGTACATGGAGAAGTGTCCGTCGGTTTTTTCCTAGATCAGCTCCGACTTCTGCAGCAGACGCTGCAGAAGCGCGGCAGTCTCTGCCTTGGTGACGGGAGCGCCCGGCACCAGAGCATCGCCGTCCCGGCCGACGACGACGCCGGAGGCGATCGCCAGGGCGATGCCGTCGCGCGCCCAGCCGGCGATCTTCGCCGAATCGCGGTAAGAACGGAGCGTCTCTGCGGCAGACGGCGCAGCGAGCTTGTCCGTAAGACCGGTGATCGCCATCGCGTTGGAGACGATCAAGATCGCTTCCTGGCGCGTCACGCCGGCTTCGGGACGGAAGCTGCCGTCGGCGAAGCCTTGGACGAGGCCGCGCGCATACGCCGCTTCGATCTCGCCCGCATGACGGTCTCCCGCCTTCAGGTCGTTGAAGGAGGACGAGCTCGCGGTGAAGGTCGGAAGACCGAGCGCCCGCACAAGACTCGCTACGAACTCGCCACGCGTCATGCTGCGGCTCGGATTGAATACGCCCTTGGCGTCCTCCACGACGATCAGCCGCGATGCCATATCGTTAACGGCATTTTCCGACCACTTGCCGGCCACATCGGCATATTGAAGCGGATGCCAGATGATGCCGTACAGACTGTTCGTCAAGCTGTTGATCTGCGCCCAGTAACGACCGTCGGACTGTACGACCGTCGTCGGCACGTGCCGGACAGAGCCGTCGGCTTCGAAGACGACCCCCGTCGTGATGCGCTTCGGATCTACGCCGGACGGTATCGCGATCGAACGCTCCACATAATCGGCAAACTCCTTGAGCTCGGCGGATTTGCCGCCGTATGCCGCGCTCGCGCTAAACTGCATCGGCTCGACGGCAAGCGTTGCGCCCGCTTCGCGGGCGGCTTGCTCGGCAGCTTGAACCGCGGCGGAGGAAGCCTTCGCGATCTCGATTCGGAGCTGGATGTCCTGCAGTCCGACCGCTTGCCCGAGCTGCGATTGAAGCGCGGCCAGATCGATCTCCCTGGCCGGGAACTTGTAAGAAGCGGTTGGCGTCTGAAGCTGCAGATAAGCAGCGCTGTATACCATTTGCTGAACCGATGCGCCCTCAAGCTGGCCGACGATCGTATCGGAGCCGGCTTTGACGGGAATCGTCACGACGGCGCCTGGACCGGCGGCGGTCAACTTGTCCGCCAGCTTTTTGGCATCGATGGCGATCTTCGTCACCGTTCGGCCGCCCTGCTCGACCGTCGTCGCGGTTCCCGCGCTCTCGGCTTTGCCGTTGACGAGGATATCCGCGGATTCGGTCTTCGTGCCGGCGCCTGTCTGCTGCGACGGTGTCGGCACATAGCGCGTCACGGTCAAGACGTCCGAGCTTGCGCTGACATTGCCGGCGGCGTCCGCAGCCTTGGCCGAGATCGTGTGCGAGCCTACGGATAAAGCCGTCTGTACCGTGTAGCTCCAGTTGCCGCCATCGTCTGCGATCACACCGACCTCAGCGCCGTCGATGTCGACGGTGACCGCGCTGTTCGGCTCTGCCGTGCCGCTGATGACGGGAAGCGCTTCGGTGAACGACGCGCGATCGACCGGCGCGACGATGGCCGGCGCCGCCGGAGGGGTGACGTCGACGACGAAACTTCTGGCTTCGGAGGCTTCGCTTAGATTGCCGGCCTGGTCCTTTGCCTTGACCGTGAACGTATGCATGTCTTCACTCAGATCGACGGACGGCCGGAAGCTCCAGTTGCCGGCGGCGTCCACAGTGGCGGCATAGTCCGTGTCGTCCAGCGTCACCGTTACCGCGCTGCCTGCCTCGGCCGTGCCCGAGAGCACCGGCCGCAGGCTGCCAAGCGCCGCGTTCGGCAGCGGAGCCGCGACCGCGGGCGCCGCAGGCGGCGTCTTGTCGATGGACAGCGGACCGGAGTAGGTGATGACGTTGCGGACCGGGGGCGTTCCGCCGTCGGCCTGCGTATGGTGAATGAGCTTGAGACGCAGCTTGTAGTCCTGACCGCTCGTCAGGCCATCGATCGTCGCCTCGAGATCGGCATTGTTGCTTCTCAGTTCGGTCAGATCGATCGCGGGACCCGCCGCCACCCATGCGTCGCCGACCTGCTTTTCGATGCGTACGAAGTCGGCCGCCTTCAGCAAAAGCTTGTTTTCGGCGTCGGTCGGAAAGGCCAGCTTGACCCAATCCCCGCCCTGGTCCACTACGCGCAGCAGCGACTGGAAGTAGCCGCCGAGCGGCGAATAACCGCCTTCGATCTCAACCTCGTCGTCCTGGTCCATCACGATGGTCAACCGCCCGACGCCGGGGATACCGCTGTCGACGAACGTATTGTTGTCCAGTATCGACTGAGAGATTTCCCATATGTTCTCATAGTCGTAGGGATCGGTGCAGTTGCCGTCGACTTCGCAGTCCTGAATCTCCTGGTCGGTCGGATATTGGAACGAAGGGCTGATGACCAGACGCCCGTTGACCGACAGCGCGCCGTTGCTGAACCCCGTCCATTTGCCCGTGATGCCGATCGAATCCGAATTGCCTTCGAACTTGTTGTCCTGGATCGTCACGGACGATTCGTAAAAGGAAATGAGGCCTAGTCCCGCGCTTCCGTAGCCCGGCTGGTTCGTGCTGTCGTAGCCGGTCATCGTGTTGTTCTCGATGTCGACGTTGCCGCCATAGGTATAAATGGCGTATTCATAGCCGTCAGCGTATTTAAGACGCCCCGGCTCGTTCGTTCCCGTAAAGTGATTGCCTTTAATATCGGCGTCGCCGTATACGCCGATCGCCTGGCGAAACGCGTTGCCTGCGCCGAACGTGCTGTCGGTAACGGTACCCGTCGCGCCGTTTTCAATCAAGATTCCGATACTGTTGCGATCTTCGTTTTTTCTGTCGGGGTCGGTCAAATAATCTCTGTTGTTGAAGAAGTTGTCCAGAGAAATACGGTCCGCCGTCAGCGTGCCGCCCGACTTGACGCCGATGACGTTGGAGAGCATCAGGCCGTCCTGACTGCGAAAATGAACGTCCCGCACGGTCAGTCCGCCCGTCCCTTCGATATAGAGCAACGAACTAAAGTTTGAATAAGCCATTCCGCCGACGGCAGACCGGATAAAGGTTACGTTGCTTACGCCGCCGGTTGCGATCACTTCAGCCCCTTGACCGTCGATCGTAACGTTGCGGCTGATCGTCGTGCCTTCCAGCTCATAGGTCCGGGTGCCGTCCAGATGAATGACCGATACGGCCGGCTCTGCCAGATAGCTCGCCAGCGCTTCCGAATCCTCCGCCGTCACCTCGCTTGGCGGGACGGCCAGCGCGGGCGCGAGACCCGCCAGCAGAGACAGCAGCATCATGCCCGCCAGCGCGCCGCTAAGCTTGCTCGTAAATCGGGTCTTGAGCAAAACGCTTCAACTCCTTTTCGTATGTAATCGATGCCCGATCTAGGATGCCGCTCCCTCTTGCCGCTTTTCTACTGCCGAATTCCGGCGACAAAATACGGAAATTCACTAGCGCTATCGTACCACCAAAAAAAACCGCCCGAATAGGCGGTTTTTGTCGAATATCAGAAAAAAAACGTGACTATAGAATCATTTTATAGCTCGCATACGAACACTAATGCGGCTATGTTTAGGTCCTGTCGGACGCCCGCGGAACCGCGCGTTAGCCGGACAAGATGCAATCGATCGCGAAGCTGCAGCCGAACTGCCGCGGCAGGCGTTCCGCATGCAGCCTGAGCCGGTATACCGTGATCGGCCGGCCGTCGTGCCTGTACGTATCGATCGCCTCCGTTCGGGCTTCGAACCGGGTTGCATCGAAGCGCAAGCATACCGTCCCGCGCTCCCCCCCGCCATACGGCTTCGCCCTCGCCGACGACGGGCTCGTACACGCTCATGAAATGCTCCGTGACGCTGTTCCCGTCTCCGCCTTCCGTCGGCAGGCTGAATTCGAACCTGTCCGTCAAGCTCAGCGAAGCCCGTCCGCTCATCGGATCGCAGCGCCATTCGAACCTGCGGAAAAAGGCGCCGAGCTGCGCTTCAGCGGGATAGGCCGCGGTCAGGTCCAGCTCGAACGCGACAAGCGCGCCGCCCGCATCCATTTCCTCGCCTGCAGACGATTCCCGATCCGCATCCGCGTTCGCCTCCGCGCTCACTTCCGCGACCGCTGCGCGATGCCGCTCTCCCGGCGCCTGCGTCAGGCCGTTGACCAGCGGAACCGAGTGGCCCTGGGAGCCGTTGTGGAGGAAGGAATAGCGCTGCTCGCCGAAATACGCGCGCGTGTAGACGCCGCCGCCGAGATCCGCGAGCAGCGTCTCCCCCTCCGGCGTGAACGATAAAGTGTCCCAAATCGTTATGGTTGTGCGCCTCGTGATTATGCCCCCCTTTCGCGGAGAAGGCGAGCAGGCCGCCCGGCGCGCTTCGCTTGGCGATCAGCCAGGCCGTGCTCGGGAAGTACCATGCCCGATCCGCAGCCGGGACGTTCATGCGCGCCGGGTCCGTCCACAACAGATTGCGAACCTGATGCGGCCAGCGGTAGCAGTGATCGGCATGAAACGAGGGCACCGCGGTCATCTCGGGCGGCGAGACGCCCAGCCTGTCGCACAGCCGGCTGATCAGGCCGGCGTTGGCGATCATCGACGGCTCGCAGTCCGAGTAATTGACGCACAGGGAACCGGAGAGGGATACGGCCGCCGGAAATTCCGCAATCCGCCTGATCTTGTCCGAACGCAGCAGGTCGATCGAGCCTCCTGTATATTCGCGGAGCATCTCCGCCCAATAGACGAAGTAGCCGAAGCCGTAATTCCAGTAGCCGGCTCCCTCGGAGCAGCAACCGTCTTCGCCGTAGCCCGCGAGGAAGCTCTCCATGGCGCTGACGATCCGGTGCTGCATGCCGGCCAGCATCTCGCGGTCGTCGACGAGGAGCAGCGCCGCCATGCCTGCGGCGCCGCCGCATACGGCGGCCCAGTTGTTGGTGACCGCCTCCCACAGAAAATGAGTCGATCGTTCGAACAACGGCCGGAATACGCGCCGCTCGACCTCCTCGCGGATCCGAAGCGCAACCCAGGGATGCAGGCGGTCGCCGACGAGGTACAGCGTCTCGGCGAGCGCATGCGCGGTCTCGGCCGCGAACAGGTCGACGGTTTGTTCGGGCGGCACGCTCCCCGCGAACGCCGCTCCCGTCCTCTCCGGCAGATGCGCGGGAATCGCCCATGTATATTCGCCGCAGATCTCCCAGATCGAATTTTCCAGCGCCTGAATATAGCGGCCGCAGCCGTCGCCACCGTCGCCCACGCTGCCATCCTTGCCATCTTTGCGCGCTTTGAGATCACCGCGTTCGTCTCTTCTGCCTCCCGTGTCGTCCAGCAGGACGGCCAGCGCGAGCGCGAGCAGCCTTCCCCTTCGTTCGAAGTAAGGCTTCTCGAATTCGATTCGCGTTCCCGCGGCGTCGAACCGGCTGAAGTCGCCGAACGACAGCGGCGGCACGGGCTCGCGCACCGCGCGCTGCGCCTCCTCCCGAATCTCCCGCAGGAGCGTCGCGAGATGAGGCGCTCTCTTCAGCGCCGCCAGCCTCTCGGGCGTGAACGCGCCTCCCGCGAGCGTATCCGGCTTCGGCCCTGCCGACAACAGCGCTTCCCGCAATTCGCGGTACAAGATCATTGCAATCCCCCCATGACGGTTAGAAGCCTGACTTCTGGAACTGCTTCGGCGTCAGGCCGTACTTTTCCTTGAAAATCCGGATAAAATGATTCGGCGATTGATAGCCGAGCAGCAGCGCGATCTCGCCGACCGAGCGGCCGTTCTCGCGGAGCAGCTCGGCAGCCTTCTCCAGCTTGCGGCCGGTGATGTACTCGATCAGCGTGACGCCGGCGCCCAGCTTGAACAGCCGGCTCAGATAATTGGGCGTCACGCCGATATGCTCCGCGATACGGTCGAGGCTGAGCTCGCCGCACAGATGCGCCTCGACATACGCCTTGACCCGCGCGTTCAGCTCGGTATCCGCGCCTTTGCGCTGCGCTTCGATCTCCCGGACCGCGAGATTGACCGCCTCCTCGATCCAGTCGGCGTACAGCCGGACGTTCGCAAGCCCTGCCGCGCGCTCCTTAATGTCGCAGCCGTACAGCTCCCGCGAACCGATGCCCAGCGACTTCAGCGTCTTGCCCAGCGCGGCGTCCAATTCGCCGAGCAGCTGCCTGGCGTAAGCCGCCGCGTACAAGCCGGACGAAGCCTCCTCGATCGCGGACCTGACAACCCGCAGCGCCTTGTCCTCGTCGGCTGCCCGCAGCGCGGCCGCCAGCTCGTCGGGGGCCTTCGCCGGTCCTCCGCCGTCCTTGCGCGACGGGATGCCGAGCGCATCGTACCGCACGACCCGCCGCTCCGGATAAAAGTAAGCGTAGGCAGCCGCCTCGCAAGCTTCGCGGTGGGAGACGGCCGGCGCCGTCTCCTCGATCGCGTACCGGCCGCCGAGACATAGACTGCAAGGTTCGTCGGCATGCCGCTCGACCTCCCCCTGAAGAACGCGCTCGTCCGCCTCGCCGTCCGGTTCGGCCCCGTTGACGATGCCGTAGATCGAACCCTCCGGCGAGACGACCGCCCATATTTTGCATGACAGGGAGCCGGCCGCCTCCAGCCGTTCGGCCATCCGGTAGGCGGCGGCCACGCCGCTGCGGCTCTCGCCATCCATGCCGCCGGCCATGTTCAGCACGAAGCAGAAGAAATACGGCTCGCGCAAATGCAGATCGAGAAACAGCCGCATATCGGCCGTCTGTCCGCCGGCGCCCGCCAGGCCCGTGCCCGTCAGCAGGCTCATGATGCCGTGATACTTGATGACGGGCTCGTGCTTCGCGAGCTGATCGTTCAGATCGTCGATTCGAAGAGAATACGCCCGAAGCGTAAGACCGATCGGCTTGTGCGCCCGCTTCGTCAGCATGTAGACGAGCGCGAGGCCGACCGCCAGCAGCGCGCCGCCCAGCGCGTACATGAGATTGCGGATATGCGCCGCGCGCTTGTAGAACACGCTTTTCTCCGCGATCGTCACGTAGCGCCAGTCGTTGATCTCCGAATCGGCGAAGGCGGCGACCGCCTCCTTGCCCTCCCACTTCACGCGTTCGATCGGCTGCTCCTCGTCCGTCTCGCGCGCGGGCTGCGGGAAACGGATGCCGGCCCGCCGGAATTCGTCTTCCTCGCGCGCGCTCGCGTTGCTCGAGATCAGCGCGCCGCCGCCGTCGACGACGAAGATCAAGCCGCCGCCCGGTGCCAGCGACTGCGCCAGCTTGCCTCGGATCGCGCTCTCCTTCAAATTAACGGCAAATACCGCCTTCCGTTTGTCGGGCGGCGCGAAGTACGGATAGTTCCGGACGTAGCTGACGAGCTTCTCCCGATCGGGGTTGTCCGCGGCGGCGATCGGATACCAGGCCACCTGCGTCCCGGCCTGTCCAAGCTGTTCGAGCCATCGTTCGCGGAAGCCGAGCTTGCACGCGGACTGGTCCATATAACAAAAAAACTTCGTGCCGTAAAAGAACACGTCGTTGTACCGGTAATAGATGTCGACCGACGCGGCGAACGAGAGCTGGGCCTCGATGGCCGACAGCGTCTCGGTCACGTCCGTCATGGACGAGTAGTCCCCGCGGATCGAATGAAGCATCGGGTGCAGCAGCGGCGGCTCCCCCCGTCGCCGACTCCGTCAGGCTGTGGTTCGCGGCCTCGACGGTCGGCTTCAGGAATTGTCCGTCGATCGCGCTTCGGATCTGCTTGACCGACTGGACGTTGAACTTGGCGAGCTCGCCGTTGTAGGCGGTGATCATATACTGAAAGGCGATGACCAGGGGGAGCGACGCCGATGACGAGAATCAGCAGCGAATTGAAGGCAAGAAGCCGCGTAAAGTAAGGTGTGCTTTTCCAGTTCCGCATCGGCGTTCGCCCTCCCGGCCGTTATTATTTGCCCAGCATTTTGTTGTACGCTTCGTTGACGTCCTTCTCGATCTCGTCGCCGCCGTTGGCCTTGAACTTGGCGACGAAGGCGTCGAAGCTCGATACCGGCTGCTCGCCGAGAATGATCTTGATGTACGTCTCGGTGGCGAGCTTATACAGATCGCCGGCATACTTGGCGTAGCTGTCCACCGCAGGCGCGATGACCGGCGGATAGCCCGTCGTTTTCTTGGAATCCGCGAATTTGTACAGATCCGCGTCCGCCTTTTTATCGAAGTCGGGGTTGTTCATGATGTTGAACACCTGGACTCCCTTCTTGGAAAAGTCGGCCACGCTAGTGGATTGGTTCAGGATGAGCACTTTGCCGCTGTCGTCGACCTTCTTCCAGTCCTCGCCTTCGTTGCCGCGCAGGACGGTCATATAATAGTCGTAATCCGTAAACGTCGTTTCGAGCATTTTCAGCAGCGTCTCGAGCTTGCGCGGGTCCTCGGCCGCCTTGTTCGTAATGCCGACGGCCGTGCTGTTCACGCCCCATTGCAGCGTGCCCGACTTGCCGGACGGTCCGACCGGGGGCTTGCCGAAGGTGAGCTTGCCGCCGGGCTGCGCCTTGATGAAGTTCTGGTACTGGCCCCCGCCCTGGTCTTCGCCGCCGAACAGCTCGTTGCGCCATTGGTAGAACATGCCGTTGCCGGTCAGGCCGATGCGGCCGTTGTACAGCGCTTGGGAATCGGCCCAATAGCCGCCGGTGTTCTCGCCCGTGACGAACTCGGGATCGATCAGCTCTTCCTTGTACCATTTGTTCAATACCGTAAGCGCGTCCTTCATCTCCGGCTGGATCGCCGCGAACGTGATCTTGCCGTCCTTCATGACGTAGCTGGCGTTGTTGCCCGGATAGCCGAAGGCGCCCATCACGAACGGTATGGCGAAGCTGGACAGCCCGTACGTGTCTTTTTTGCCGTCCTTGTCCGGATCGTCGTTGCGGAATTTAAGCAAGGCCGCCTCGAACTCGTCCAGCGTTTCGGGGATCTTCGTAATGCCGACATTGTCGAGCCAGTCCTGGCGCCAG
This sequence comes from Cohnella rhizosphaerae, assembly GCF_029525575.1. Lineage (GTDB taxonomy): Bacteria > Bacillota > Bacilli > Paenibacillales > Paenibacillaceae > Cohnella > Cohnella rhizosphaerae. The sequence goes on along the minus strand of NZ_JAPDIA010000003.1, from coordinate 1,369,708 downwards.
AGGACGACGGTCGGATAGTCGCCCGCCAGATTGATGCTGGGCAGACCGTAGATTTTGCCGTCGTACTTGACCGCGTTCCACAGGTTCGGATCGTACTTGTCGATCGTCGCGGCGTACGTCGGCGCGAGCTCGCGGATTTTCTCCTCCGGAATCGGGGCGAGGATGCCGTTGTCGACGTACTTCGGGATCTGCTCGCGGATCTGCAGCACGTCCGGCATCTCGCCAGCCGCGAACTTGACGTTCAGCTGATCGACCCACTTCTGATTGTCGACGTACCAGACGTTGAACTTCGCGTTGAACTTCTTCTCGACCATCTGCACGAGCGGCGCGTTCGCGTCCGGCTGGCCGTACGAGTTGTAGGCGAGCCAATCCAGCGTGACCGGCGGCTCGGCTGTTGCCGAAGGCTTGGCGCTCTCCGAGCCCTTCGCCCCCGCCGATCCGCTTGCCGACGCTCCTCCGTTTTCGTTTTTGCCCGAGCACGCGGCCATCAGCGCTGCCAGCATCGTGACCAGCAGGATGACGGCGACCGCCCTCTTTTTCGTTTTCGTTGCCATCTTCATTCCTCCTAAAGTATGGATATCGTTAACCCGGACGAACCGGTGATTAACCTTTGACGGAGCCGAGCAGCGTCCCCTTGACGAAGTATTTCTGAAGAAAGGGATAGACGCACATGATCGGCAGCATCGTGACGACCAGCGCCGCCATCTTCATCGCCTGGCTGTTGGTCGGCGCGTTCATCGAATCGGCCGCGCCCGTCGTAGAGGGGTCTGCCGTGCCGTCGATGATGATCTTGCGCAGGATCAGCTGGAGCACCTGCTTTTTCTCGTTTTGAATGTAGAGCATGGAGTCGAACCAGGCGTTCCAGTGATCGACGGCGGCGTACAGCGCGACGGTGGCCAATATCGGCATCGAGAGCGGCACGACGATTTTCCAAAGAATGTACAGGTCGTTCGCGCCGTCGATCTTCGCCGACTCCTCGAGACTCTCGGGCAGCGCGGCGATAAAGTTGCGCACGATCAGCAGCATGAAGGCGCTGACCGCGCCGGGAAGCACAAGCGACCATACGGTGTTCATCAAGCCGATATTTTTGACGAGCATATAGCTCGGGATGAGCCCGCCGGAGAAAAACATCGTAAGGACGACGAAGCCGGTCCAGAAGGCGCGATTCGGGAGCTGGCGCTTCGACAGCGGATAGGCGCCCAGGAAGGTCATGACGATCGTGATGCCCGTCCCGAGAATCGTGCGGACGAGCGTATTCTGATAGCCCGTCCAGATGGTCTCTTTGTGGAACACTTGGCGGTAGCCGCTGAAGTCGAACGCGGTCGGGATAAAGTGGAAGCCGTACCGGTTGACGACGTTCAGCGGGCTGACGGAGATCGTCAGCACCTGCATCATCGGGAGGACGATCGTGAGCGCCAGCCCCGTGAGCAGCGCGTAGACGACCAGGCTGAACAAGCGGTCGGACATTCGCCGTTGCTTCATGCGGGTTCCTCCTTTCTAGAGGATGGTATTGTCGCTGAATCTGCGGGCGATGAAGTTCGCGGACAGCACCGCGACGAGCGCCGCCACGTTTTTGAACAAACCGACCGCCGCCGCATAGCTGTAGTTCATTTTGGCGATCCCTTCGGAATACGTGTAGGTGGAGATGACATCGCCTACGCTGCTCACGTTCGCGTTGATCAGATTAAAGATCTGGTCGAAGTCGTCGTTGATGATCGACCCCGAGGTCAGGATAAGCATGATGACGATGACCGGCGCGATCGACGGCAAGGTGATGTAGTACATTTTCTGCAGCCGGCCGATGCCGTCCACCTCCGCAGCCTCGTACATATCGCCGCTGATGCCCGCGATGGCGGCCAGATAGATGATCGCGGAGAAGCCGACGTTTTTCCATACCGCGGTGCTGACGAGCACGGTCCGGAACCAGTCCGTATCGGCGAGGAAAAAGACAGGCTTCATCCCGAGCTCCATCAGCGCGATGTTGATCGGTCCCCGGCTCGGCGACAGCGCTTCGATCACGATGCCGGACAGCACGATCCAGGACAGGAAGTGCGGCAGGTAGCTGATCGTCTGCACGATCCGCTTGAAGGCCGGACGCATCACCTCGTTGATGAGCAGCGCCAGCACGATCGGCGCCGGAAAGCCGAACAGCAGCTTGTAGGCGTTGATGATAAGCGTGTTTTTGAGCACCGGCACGAAGTAGAGGCCCGAGAACAGCTCCCTGAAGTGCTTCATCCCCACGAACTCGCTGCCGGATATGCCCTTCAGCACTCTAAAATCCTGAAAGGCCATCAGCACGCCGTAGATCGGCGCATAGTGGAACAGCGCGAAGTACGCGACGACCGGCAGCAGCATCAGAAAAAAATAACGGTAGGCATAATAACGCCTGATCACGGACGCATTCCTCCTTTCTTCCGTTGTAAGCGGTTTCGGTTGCCGCGAATCCAACTTACATCGCCCTTCAAGGCCGTGACAATGACGCATTTCTATAAAGAATGGCGATTATTTATCGCTTTGCCGGATCTGTTCAAAATGGCGATTTCTTATAAAATCGCTATTTTTGCAGGTCCGCTGTCGCGCGCGCCATGCGATTGCCGTCGTCGGTTAAAACGGCCAAGCCGAGGGCTTGATCTTCTCTCCATAACGTCGAACGTAGAAGTGCCTAAGCGCAGTTGCTTTCACCGTTCGCGCGGCTCTTGCAAATAAGTCGATCCAAGCGTCGCTGCTTCACGGTCGTCCCATGTAGGAACAAATCCGCTCGCTCCGGGCGTCGCTGCGTCTCGGCAGTCCCATTTAGGAACAAATCCGCTCGCTCCGGGCGTCTCTGCGTCTCGGTCGTCCCATGTAGGAACAAATCCGCTCGCTCCAGGCGTCGCTGCGTCTCGGTCGTCCCATATAGGAACAAATCCGCTCGCTCCAAGCGTCGCTGCGTCTCGGTCGTCCCATGTAGGAACAAATCCGCTCGCTCCAGGCGTCGCTGCGTCACGGTCGTCCCATATAGGAACAAATCCGCTCGCTCCAGGCGTCGCTGCGTCTCGGCAGTCCCATGTAGGAACAAATCCGCTCGCTCCAGGCGTCGCTGCGTCTCGGCAGTCCCATGTAGGAACAAATCCGCTCGCTCCAGGCGTCGCTGCTTCACGGTAGTCCCATATAGGAACAAATCCGCTCGCTCCCGGCGTCGCTGCTTCACGGTCGTCCCATGTAGGAACAAATCCGCTCGCTCCAGGCGTCGCTGCTTCACGGTCGTCCCATTTAGGAACAAATCCGCTCGCTCCGGGCGTCGCTGCGTCTCGGCAGTCCCATGTAATTAAGAAAGGGTGAAGTCTGAGCTTCGCCCCGAAAGTCATACCTTCTGATCGGTTAAAAAGAAACGGGAAGCCGGCTCGCCGGCGTTCCCGTCGCATGAAACCTCAAAATTGAAGCGCGACCATCTGATGGCCGTTCAGCTCGGGCACCCGGAAGGCGACGATGAACGCGTCGTCTCCGTCCGTCTGCCGGCAATCGAACGGAATCGGCGTCCGTCCGGGCGCCAGGTATACCTCCGCAGGCACCCGGCCGCAGCGGACCGATACCGATACGCCGTACAAAGGAACGATATCCTCGATAATCTCGATGCCTTGGCCGCGCTTGACCGGCGAAGCGTAAAGGAGATGAACGACGCTGCGGTCGAAAGCTTCCTGCCGCTGGACCGTGACGACGCCCTGCGCAGGCAGGTCGGTCTCCAGCGTCTTGCGCGGGAGCAGCCGGTCGAGAGCGTACCGGACGATCGCCTTCGATACGTAGCTGCCGACGGTCGCGTACTCCTCGAAGATCGGCCAGCTTACGTAGATGCCGTTGTCCGATTCGACGATGCCGGGTCCGGCGTCGGCCGGCGAATTCGGAAAATGCTGATGCGAGCAGTAGGCGAACAAGTCGCGGTTGTAGTACGGGTTCTCGATATGTCCGAGCGTCGTCCCCCCGGTCAGCTCGACCAGTTCGCTGCGGGCGTAAAAGACGCAGGACGCGCGCCCGAGGCCGGGCAGCGGGAAGTCCGGGCGAACGTAAGCGGGGCGGTACGGATTGTCCCCTATCCATCGGATGCCGAGGTCGATCGCGAACCGGTCGCCTTCCTCCGCCAGTCCCGACTTGCCCGTCGCCAGCACCTTGCCGCCTGCGGCGAGAAAGCGCTCGAGCTTGCCTTGCAGCCGTGGTCCGACGGGGATAGCGTCCGGCAGGACGAGCACTTTGTAGCGGCCGAAGTCTTCCTCCGTATCGACGACGTCGAACAGATACTTGCCTTCCAGCAGCATCCGCACGGCACCGGTATCGGACCCGTTGCCCAGGAACCCGGTGTCCGCGTCCGATACCGCTTCGACCGACAGCACGGCGATGTCCGCGACGCTGGAGGCGCCTGCGCACCAGGCTTCCTTCTGCGCCACCTCGCCGTAGACGCTGCCGATCAGCCGATAGGTCGCTTCGTCCATCAGGCCGAGCGGATGAAGCTGATCGCCGACGGAGCAGCGCGCGCCGTTCGCCAGGGAGAGGGCCGTCTCGTAGCGCAGCGCGTTCGGATGCTTGAAGCCGCCGAACTCTCCCCAGTGCGTATGGAACTTCCCGGTCATACCCAGAAAGTCCATGCCGAAGCTTTGCACGTACCGTGCGGACAGCGGGAAATGATCGTAGCCGTAGCCGCCGGTCGGCAGCGACTCCAGCTCCAGATGCGCGTTCATCCGGATCAGATCCCGCCTGCCGCGGCGGATGTGGCCGCCGTTGTGGAACACGCCGAGCTCCGGCTTGATGCGGCGGACCGCTTCGTTGACCCGGCCCGTATAGTCGGCATACACCCGCTTGCCCAGCTCCCGCACCGCATCCGCGTCCCGGGGGTCTTGCCCTTCCCCGCGAAGCGCGGCGATGCAGTGGTGGCAGTAGCACATCTTCTCTCCGACGATGTCGAGGAACAGCCCGTCGGCGTCGTTGGCCGCGACGACCTCCTCGATCTGGCGGATCAGCGCGTCCAAATACGGCGAGTTCATGCACAGCAGGCGATAAAACGGCTGCAGGTAGTCCTGCCGGGTCGGACTCAGGCCGGCGGCGTCGCGAACGAGCCATTCCGGATGCGCTTCCGCGAGCCGTTCGTCCAGCCCGGCGGACACGTAGACGGGCGTTCTGACGCCGATCTCGCGGGCGGCCTCGATCATGGCTCCGAGCAGATCGAAGTCCAGGCCCGGGTGCATCGCGCCTGCCGTCGTAGGGTGGTACGACCAGCCGTGGTGGCATTTGGCGAACAGCGTGACCGAGTCCACGTGGCCAAGCGTCAGCATTTCCTGAAACTGCGATTTGGAAAAACGGCTGCCGATCTGCTGCAGCAGCTCCGAATTGTGAAAGTCCAAGTGTACCTGTCTGAAGCGCATGTCCTTCTCTCCTGCTTTCGTTCAATCTGCTAGAGCTTCTCCGCCTGGCTCAGCTGCACGTCGTCGACATAAGCGTCGCTCGCGCCGCCCGACCATCCGAGCAGCCGAACCGACAGCTTGGTCGTCGATGCTCCCGTCGTAAACGTATAGGTCTTCGACTGCCAGCCGCTCGCGCCGATCGTATCCAGATTCGTCTGTCCGAGCCAGGCGAACGCGTTGGTGGCTTCCCCCGTAGGCGACGGCCAACGATCCGCCGCTCACCTTGGCGTTCACGGTCAGCGTGTACGTCGTGTTCGGCGATACGCCGATCCACTCCTGGAGGATGCCGTTGCCGTAGCCGGTGCTCTGAATCCGCTGCCCGTAGCTGCCCGACGCTTTTTCCGCGCCGCTCAGCGAGACGGTCGCCGATCCCGTCTTCGTCCAGATGTCGGCGACGCCATTGGCATCGAGATCCTGCTCGAAGCCGGGATCGGCCAGCAGATTGAGTCCGCGCGCCAGCCGGACCGTCACGCGGTCGACATAGGCATCCGTGCTGCCCGCTCCGGAGGCGACGAAGCGAACGCTCAATTTTCTGGCGCCGGCCTTCGGCATGATCGTATACGTATACTTCGTCCAGGCGCCGTTCGCGACGACGGCGTTCAGGTTGTCGCCGAGCGAGGTCAGCGCTCCGTTCGCATCGCCTTCCTGGATCGCGATCGCGCCGGACGCGACCTTGACCCAGGCTTCGATCAGCACCGGCTCGGTCTCGCCGATATCGATCCATTCCTGCTTGATGCCGCTCCCCCGCGCCGCCCTGAATCCGGATGCTGTGCAGGCCTGCGGCCGCGTCGGTCGTCAGGGAGAGCGTCGGCGAGCCGACCGTCAGCCATTTGTCCGGCAGACCGCCCGTGACGGCCGTCGATTCGAAGTCGGCGTTGCGCAGCAGGTTGACCGGCGCCCTGCGGAGCACGATGCCGTCTACGTGCGCGTCCGTCGCGCCGCCCGACCACGTGAACAGCCGGATGCTCGTGCTGGCCGCCAGCGCGTTCGGCGTGAATTCGACCGAATACTTCTTCCATACGCCGCCGTTCGCCGCCGCCGTGATGAGGGACAGCGTATTCTCGCCCAGCCAGGTGCTGTCCGCCTTCTTCTCCCCGTCGATGACGGCCAGCGCGCCGCTGTCCACCTTGGCCCAAAATTCAAGCGTGTAGTTGCCGGCCGGGCTGACGCCGATCCACTCCTGCGCGATGCCGTTGCTGTAACCCGTCCCGACGATCCGCTGCGACTTGACGCCGTCGGCCGCCGTCGCGGCGTCGATCGTCAGCGTCGGAGAGCCGTATTTGACCCATTGGTCGGCGATCCCGTCCGCGTTCGCGTCCGTCTCGACCGAGCTGTTCTGCAGCATGCTGCCGTCGGGATCGGGCTTGAAGACGACGCTGTCGACGTAAGCCGTCGTCGTCCCGCCGTCCCAGGTCTGAATCCGGATGCTCATATGGGCCGCGTTCGGCTTGGGCTTGAATTTGAAGCTGACCTTCTGCCAGGAGGAGCCCGTCGCGTCGACGTAAGCGTTGGTCCCCAGATAGCCGAACGAGGCGTCCGCCTCGTCTTCGGAGATCCGGATCTTCCCGCCGGTCACCTTCACCCACGCCTCCACGACATAGCTCTTGCTCGGATCGGGCGTGAACCATTCCTGGTGAATATTCGTTCCGTAGCCCGTGCCGACGAGCTTGACGGATTGGGTCCCGTCCTTCGCGTCGGTCGACAGGCTCACGGCCATGCTGCCGCTGGTCGGCCAGCCGTCCGGCTTCAGAGGGTCGTCCGCATGAAGCTCGAAGCTGCCGTTGGCGAGATAGTTCCCGACCTTGACCGTCGTCGACGACTCGGCGATGCCCCCCGTCCGTGCTGTACCGGAGCGTCACCGTGTAGCTGCCCGCCGGCGTGCCGTCCGGGACGGTGACGTGGAACGTGCGCGTCGCCTTCCGGTTCGTATGAACGCCGCCCGTATAGCCGGACAACGAATACGTCCCGTCGCCGTCGCTCGTCACGTACCAGCCCGATGGGGCGACCAGGCTGTAGGTTCCCGTCCTCGCCGCGACGGAGTAATTGCGAAGATCGCCCAGCATGTCGAACGTATCGCCTGCGAACACCGCCTGGCTGACGGGCTCTATCGTGCCGTGCACCTGCTCGGCCAGAACGACGAACGTGGACTCGGATCCCGTCTTGCTCGAGCCGCCGACCGTGAACGAAGCGTTCGCGGCGATCGCGCGCTTGGCATAGTTGGTGCCGGTACCGGCCGTTACCTGGAATTCGAAGTTCTGCGAAGCCCCGGCCGCGAGCCCCGTCAGGGATGTCCCGGTCGAGGAGACGACGGTCCAGCCGCCCGTGTCGAGCGACAGCGTGCCCGCCGTAATCGCGCTTGCGTACTGATTGGTGACCTTGCCCTTGATCTTGAACGTCTGTCCGTTCGTCACCGTCGCGAACTCCGGCGACACCTCGATGCGCAGCGCCGGATCGAGGTCGGGCAGGCCCGCCGTCGCGATCTTGGCCTTGTAGGCGCTGTTGCTTAGGCCGAATACCTCCTGGATGGCGTTCAGATACCCGAATTTGTACAGCGTCGTCGGTTCGATGACGCCGCCCTCCGCGTTCTCGTTCCACGCGTAAAAAAGTGGCGATGTTCATGGAAGTCGGATGCGTATCCAGATAGCTTTTCACATTGTTCAATTGGGTCCTGAACTTAAGCGGGCTCGGATCGGCATAAACGTAGTTGTCGTGCCCCTTGCCCCACGGCCTCGGGTCGTAGCCGCTCAGCCCCCCCCGGAATGAACAGCACGTTTTCGTAATTCTGATAGCCGCTGCCGGCCGGGTAGGAGGCGGTGACGAAGGCGTTCCACGCGTCGGGGTACGACGTCGCGTAGTCCTCGGGCACGTACGTATTGTCGTCCAGGCCGATGCCAGCCAGGTTCAGCGGCTGGAATCCGTCGTAGCCGGCGTCGATGGAGGGCTGCAGGCTTCTGTAGGCGGCGGACAGCAGCAGCGGATTCGGCAGTCCCGCAGCGTCCGCAGCGTCCCGCAAATGCTGCAGGCCCGTCGCCAGCTGCGAAGCGCCGCCGAGGCGCGCCGCGAAGTTGCCGTAAAACGCGACGATCGGCCTGCCGTCCGGCGTCCGCTTGTACGACGGGTCCTGCATCATCGTCACCAGCTTCGGCACGATCAACGCGTCCCAGTCGCTGGCGGGCCATGTGCCGTCGGCGATCATATAGATATAAAATTTCATCAGGTCCTTGTACGGCGAATTCATGAAGTTGTAGATCGACTGCTGGCCGGGCCGTTCTCCCCCGCCGTTCTCTTTCCAGTAATAATAGAAGGCAAAGTGATCGAGCCCCCCGGCTCGCCGCCTGCAGGATCTGCTGGTCGACGACGCTCTGGTTCCTGTCGTCGTACCAGCCCTGCAGCGGCTCCCGGTCGGGAAGCGGTCCGTAGCCCCACAGGCCGGGCACGGTCAGCATGTCCGTCACGCCGTTCCACTGGTTCGCCGTACTGCCGTAAAGCTTTTTGTAATCCTTGATCGCGGTCGGATTCAATTCGGGGTTCCAGTTGTCGAAGTAAAAAGGCCCCGACCTCGTAGGGACCAGCGGCTTTGGCGCTCGAAGCGGAGCAAAGGACATACACTGCAATCGCAACTATTGCGGCAGCCAGCCATTTGGCGGGCCAAGCGCGAACACCGTTCCGGATGGACATAAACAGCCTCCTCGAATGTTTATTCGCCCTGCGCCTTGCTTTTCAGAACAAGCTTGATCGTCTTCGGTTCGCCTTTCAATCCGAATCTCATGAACGCCAATTGCTCCTGAACGACGACCGCTTCGCTCACCTCCTCGCATGACGCGATCTCATAGCCCGCCAGATCGTCCCAGTAGGCAAGGCCGAACGGCATGACCCGGTCGGACTCGATCGTATATTCGATCTCGATCGTGCGCGCGTCCCGAACGAAACGGCGGACGAAGACTTCCGGAACCGGTTCCTTGAATTCCTCGTTCATGTCGGTTTTTCCGATATAATTTCTCAGCAGGTGCGGGCTGCTCTTGCCCTTGATAAAAGCAAGCTGGCATTCCGCATCGTAATACAGGAATGTGCGCGGCCAGGGCCCCTGCGGGATGCCGCCTCTAAGCATCGTATAGGCGTTGAGCGCGGGGCGGATGTCGCTGTCGTCGGCGAGCATGTAGGAGGGCGCGGTGAACGAATGGCGATCGCGGTACATGCAGATGGCCTCGGGGAGGCTCATCCTCGCGATCGGATAGGCGGAGATATGCGAGAAAAACAGGTCCAGCATTCGCTCGGACGCCTCAATGTCGGCTTCCGTGCAGAAAGCGAACCGCTGCGAAGCTTCCATCTCGTGCGCTTCCTGCTGCTGCACGAAAAATACGCAATCGTTGCTCTCGGTATTGCGCAGATAGTCCCCGAACAGCTTTTTCCAATAATCGATGTCGTCGCCCGTGCACAGACCCGCGCGCAGCACGTCGTTGGGGTCGGTAGAGTAGTAGACGGCGTCGTCCGTGTGCAGCGCGAGATTCAAATCTCTCGCTGTCCATTCGGCCGCCACGATCCGACGTCCCGAAGGAAGCTTGTAGCCATCCTTGTCGGCGTACCAGAAGCCCCACGGGACGCCGCGGTGCGAGATGCCGTCCCACCAGGATTGCTGCCAGCAATAGCCCCATAGGCCGATGAAGTCCAGCTCCTCCATGGCCGCGATCAGCCGATTCTCGATAAAGCCGGTCGCGAGCACCCTCCCGGGCAGCCAGGGAAAGGCCTGCTTGAGCAGCGCCGTCTCGTCCGCCAGTCTGCTCCGCAGCTCCGCCTCGTCCTTATAGGCCGGACAGGCGAGGATGGCGCTGTCGCCGTAGCGCTCGTGCCATTCGCAAATGCTGGACTTCAGCAGTCCGATGGACGTACCGTCCACGATCCAGGTGACCGGAATCCCGTGCCGGTGCGCCAGCTCCGCGATCCGGCGCACGCCCTCGACCGCGACGCCGCGGTCCCCGAAGGATGCGGCATAGCTGACAAATGTATAAACTAACCTCTCGGGCTTCATGGCCTCGTCACCCCATCGTTAATATGCGATGCGGCGCCCTCGGCCGCCCGTTCAGCCCGGGCGGCTGACCAGCAAGCCTTTGTCCGCATCGTACAGCCGCTGCAGCTCGGCCAGATTGGCCGGGCTCCACTTCCTGTCTGCGATCGTCTGCGCGATCATGTCGCCGAACTTGTCGTTGACGGCGCCGGACCAGTAGCTCCCGATCTGCCGGCGCGACGGCAGCTTCGCGAGCAGACCGGCCATCTCGCGCACCGCCTGTTGGTCGTAATCGACCGTGACGCCCGTCAACGGAGAGAAGGCGTTGGCCTCCTTCAGATAGACCGACATGATGTCCGGCTCGAACATGATCGAAGCCAGTTCCTTCGCCTGCTCCGGGTACGCGGACCTCGCGTTGACGCTGACCTTTTTGTCGCCGGCCGCGATCAGCATCGTACGGCCCTCCCGGTCCCGGATCGGGAAGAAGCCGACGTCGAAGGGCAGGCGGCCGTCCGCAGCCAGATCCCCGAGAAACCAGTTCCCGTTGACGACCATCGCGCCTTTACCGTCCGCGAACCGCCGGAGAACCTCGTCGTAGCCGATGCGAAAGGCGTCTTCGTTGAAATAGCCGTTTTTCGCCAGCTCTTCGACCATCAACATGCTGCGCGTCATGGCCGGACCGTCAAGCTTCTCGGTGCCTTCGTATACCGCTTTGTCGAACCCCGGGTCTTCCGGGTAGACGGCCGCCTGTCCGATCGTGACGCCCACGATGTTGGCCGTCCACGAATCGAGCGCGCCGATCAAGATCGGCGCGATGCCGGACGCCTTGATTTTCCCGCACGCGGCCAGCAGCTGCGACCAGTTCTGCGGCGCGCCGATGCCAAGCTCGGCGAATATCCGCTTGTTGTAAAAGACGCCGTTCGTCACGGACTCGAGCGGCACGCCGTACACCTTGCCTTCGTACAGATCCTGGCTTTTCAGCGTGTCGTATTCCCGGGATACGAACGGCATATCGGACAAGTCGATCACGAAGCCCGCCTTGCCGAGCGCGGCCGGCGCCTGATTGATCACGATATCCGCGGCGCGGCCGGCGATCAGTTGGGCGGTCATCAGGCCGTTTACGTATTTGTCGCCGTCGTATTTGCGCCACTCGATCGTCGCGTTCGGATATTTCTTTTTTGAATTCCCGTTCCACGGCCGCGGACCAGCCTTTTCTTTCATTCCAATACGAGACAGAAATTGTAAACGCTTTCTCGTTTTTGGCCGCAGAAGCCGCCTCGGACGGCTCGGGAGCGTTTTCCCCCTCGCCCGAGCAAGCCGATGTCGCGATAATCGTCGCCAGCAGGAGCGCAGCGGACCTGGCCCAAGCTCGATTCATGTCGTTTTTCCTCCCAGGAGGCCGCCCGACGCCTTAACTATAGCCGTCTGCGCCGGGCGCCGGAATGCAATAATATGAACACATCGCATATAGAATTTTGCCGTTCCCCGCTGTTTCAAGGCTGCGCGGACAGATGCTCCCTGAGCCGGTAGGAACTGGGGCTTGCTCCGAACTGCTTTTTGAATACGTTGCTGAAATAGCTGGCGTTCGAGAAGCCCACGAGTCCCGCGATATCGTCCAGGTTCAGGTCGGAGCGCTCCAGCAGCTTGACCGCTTGCGCCATCCGAAGCTCCAGGATATATTCGCTGAACGTCTTTCCGACCTGCTTCTTGAATATTTTGGACAAATAGGTCTCGCTGATATGGTAATCGTCGGCGATCGCCGACAGGCTGAGCTCGTAGGCGTAATGCCGGTCGATGTAGCCGCGGACCGCGTCTACGATCGCGGCCGTGCCTGATTTCTTCGCCTCCGCGATGACCGAGATCGCGTATTCGGCGAAGTCCTCTACATGACGGGCGACGCTGTCCCTCGATTCGAAGCGCCGGATCGCGTAGTAGCACGTCCAGGTTCTGTCCCGAAGGCCGGGCGCCTCGCCGTTATACTTGCGGCACAGCGCGCTCGCCAGCAGGACGACCCGCATGGCCCTGATCGAATCCTCCATCATGCCGGCGTCACCCTCCTCCGCGAACAGACGGGCGAGCAGTCCGGCGAACGCTTCCCTGTCCTCCTTCTCCAGCGCGAGCGTCATCCTGCGTTCGATCTCCTCCATCGGAACGGAGACGCCGGTCATCGGAGGCGCCGCGCCCGCGTCGAGCCGATCCGCCTCGCCCGTCCCGCCGAGGCTCCGCTCGAGCAGGCAGGACGCATAGCCCGCTCGCAGGCCGGACGGCGCCAGGCACGGGCGCCCGACGCCGATCGCGATGTCGACGTTCAGGTAGCGCTCCAGCGTCAGCCGGATGTCCGTCTTGTCTCGCCTGGCGCGCGAGTCGCCCCCCCGGATCGCCGCCCGGATCCGCCCCGACGATAAAAAACATCATGTCCGGAAAATTGTAGTCGTGAAACACCAGCCAGCGCGCCGCTTCCTGCCGCGCCATGTCTCGGCAGGTCGTCTGAAAGGCGAGCCGCATCGCGTCCCGCTGCCGCTCGTCGTCTTCGAGCCGCCCCGGCGGAATGCGCATCTCCGCGCCGACGAACCGTACATTCGCGCCGTCGGCGAACAAAGGGTCCAGCTGCAGCTGCGCGGCGCGTTCGCGCATGGAGACGGCCGCGTTCGCGCTCCCGTTCGCGAGCTGCACCAAAAATTGCTCGCGCAGCGCGGACACCTGCTGATCGAGCGTCCACCGCATGCGGCTGCGTTCGGCATTGTCCGCCAGCCGGCGCGTCAGCTCTGCGCGCACCTTGTCCAACACCGCGACCAGCTCGCTGCGCACGATCGGCTTCAGCAAATAATCCGCGACGCCGTGCTGGATCGCCGTCCTGGCGTAGGCGAAGTCGTCGTACCCCGATATGACGATCATCTTCACGCCCGGATGATCCTGCGCGCAGCGCCGGATCAGCTCGAGTCCGTCCATGCCCGGCATCTGGATATCGGTGATGACCGCGTCGAACGGCTCCTTGCCCATCAGCGCCAGCGCCTCTTGTCCGTCCGAAGCCTCCCCGCCGATGCGGAACCCCGCCGCTTCCCAATCGATCAGATGCCGCAGTCCGCTTCGCAGCTGCATCGAATCGTCTGCGATCAAAATATTGTACATGACGCTCACCTCCTCACCTTCTCGTCTCCGGCAATAGCAGCGTAATTGCGGTTCCTTCGTTTTCCGCGGATCGTATCTCGAACCGGAACGCGTCCCCATAGCTCAGCCGGCATCTGGCGAGCACGTTGCGCAGACCGATATGCCGCCCGTCGCTGCTCAGCATATCCGGCTCCGCATGCGCCTCCGCCACGATCCGCGCCACCTGCTCCGGCGTCATGCCGGCGCCGCGATCGGACACCGTGACCCGCACGACGCCCGCCTCCATCGCGGCTTCGATCCGCACGGGCTCGTCGTTCCCGGCTTTACGGCTGTGCTTGACGGCGTTCTCCACGAGCGGCTGCAGGATGAACTTGACGACCTGGACGCCGGCCAGCCCCGGTCCTTCCCGAATCTCGACCGCGATATCGTCTCCGTAATAAGCCTTGACGATGTTGACGTATCTGCGGACGTACTGCAGCTCCTCCGACAGACTCGCCAAGCTGCTGTCGAGCTTGAGCGAATACCGCAGCATCTGTCCGAGCGACTCCGTCACGTCGATCACCTCCTCGTGCTTGCGCTGCGCGGACAAGGCGCTGATCACGCCGAGCGTGTTGTACAGGAAATGGGGATTGATCTGCAGCAGCAGCGCCTTGAGCTCGGTATCCTTTTGCCGCGCGAGCAGCTCGTACTGCCGTTTGATCGATTGCTGCAAATTGACCAGCATCGCGCGGAACACGGAAATGACGTAGCCGACCTCGGTCCCGCCCGCCAGCCGGGTCGGCGCCGCCTCCTCGGCCGTTCGCCATTCGCCCTTCTCCGCGTATCTCATCGCTCTCGCGAGTCGGGAGAGCGGCCTCGCGATGCCCGAGGACAGCCAGTAGGCGCAAGGCAGGATCAGCGCCAGCAGGAGACCGGCCAGCAGCAGCAGCGAATGCTTCGTCTGGCGGACCTTGGCGTACAGATCCTTTTTCGGGGACCCAGCCGACCAGCAGCCAATCGACTTCGGGCAGCTGCCGGTAGAACAAGATGCCGTCGCTGCCGCTTCGCTTCATCCGCGGCTCCGCCGCCTCGCCCGCGTCTGCCGCATCGGCCGCGATCGCCTGCAGCGCCGCCGCGGACAACCCTTGTGCGCGCGCAAGATCCTGTCCCAGAATCGGCTTCCCCGAGCGGTCCAACAGGAACGCGGCGCCGCTGCGGCCGAGCCGGATCTTCTCGAGCGGTTCCCTCAGCAGATCGGTCCGCACGTCGACCTTCAGCACCCCGATCTTCTCCAGCGAAGCGAGATGGACGATCGGCAGCGTCATGCCGTTCATCTCGGTCCCTTCATCGGACAGCGGATCGGGGCGCGCGGCGAGCCAGGCGATCGACGCCTGCGCCGCTTTGTACCAATCGGCGGATAAGAACGGCTCCCCTGCATCGTCGCCCTGCAAGCCGACGAAGCCGCCCTGATCGTCGTATACCTCGATGGAGGCGACCGTCGGATTGAACTGGACGAGCGAATAAAAATATTGGCGCAAGCTTTGCGTCACGCGGTACCGTTCGTACTCGGTCTCCCGTCCCGACAAACGCGCGGTCGTCCACTTTTGCAGCACGTCGCTGCCGATCGCCTGCTGGCCGACATTTTCCGCCTGCGCCATCACGGTTCGGAGGTAGGTCGTGTATTGATCCATCGACTGAAGGGCGGATGCTTCGACCGACGAGCCGATGATGTCGCTGGCCTGCCTGGACAGCATCACGATGACGGCGATAAAGGGAATCATGAACAGCACGACAAACGTCAACGCCACCTTGCCGCGGAGGGAGTAGATCATCGCGGGCCGGCTTCGCGCATCGGAAGCGCCCCTGTCCTCATGCGTTCGCTGCACTTCCGTTCACCCTCGCTTTATGTGTGGTTGCGGTATCTGAGCGGCGTGACGCCCACGATTCTTTTGAACAAATGGATGAAATAAGGGGCGTTCGGCAGGCCGACCTCCGCGCCGATCCGCTCCACGGACAGCTTCGTCGTCTGCAAAAGCCGGCAAGCCTGCTTGACTCTGCGCACGTTCAGATAATCGGAGATGCTGCTGCCCGTCTCGCGCCGGAACAGGCGGGAGACATAAGACTTGGAGAGATGCAGATCGTCCGCGAGACGCTCCAGCCCGAAGTCCTCGCTGTAATGCGATTCGATCCACTGCATGATCGACTCCGAATAGCGTCTTGGACGAAGCGGATCCGGCGCGGATTCGCCGGCTTCATCATCTTGCTCCTCCTGCTCCTCCTGCTCGACGAAGGCCATCAATTGCGCGAGCAGCAGGCCGGTCTCTTCTTCCGTCTCTCCCCTTCCCTGCGCCGCGGCGCGCGCATAGGAGGCATAGGCCCACTCGATCGCCCCCCTCTTCCTGCCGGATATCGTAGGCGCGCCTGCGCTGGCTGCCTTTGCACAATCGCGCGAACTGCCGAAGGCGTACCGGAAAAGCCTGCAGGATGCGCTCGATATGCAGCGGGTCCCCGTGAATGATCGTGCGCACATAGGGCTGCTCCGGGCTCACTTGCACGTGCAGATAGTGCAGCTCGAACGGCTGAAACGCGAACAGCATGCCCCTCTTCAGCTCGTAATGCTGCTGATTGACGATAACGACGCCCCGCCCCTCGTGTACATAGAGAAGCTCGCAGCACTGATGCCAATGGTAATAGCCGCTGAAGTTCTCTGCAGACGTCCGGCGATAAGCCAGATCGAACGGCTGTCCGCCGAATCGGATCGGATCGAAGGATTTGTTCATCGCGCCCTCCATACAGGACAACATAGTGATATTTTAGACCATTGTATCGCAACTATCGCGCGCGCGGGAGGGCTATAATCAAAAAATGTAAACGGTTCAATTCTTGAAGACGGAGGCGTTGCAACATGAGCGAATGGAACGCGGCGGAGCTGCTCGCCCGCCTGGAACGGAAGGTCGACCGGATGATCGCGCAATTCGGGGACAGATGCCCGCACTTCGCGGGGAAGGACGGCATCTACGACGATATGGGGACGGATTGGTGGACGTCCGGCTTTTGGGGCGGACTGCTCTGGGTCATGTACGGCGCGACCGGCGAGGCCCGATACCGCGAGGCCGCCTGGCATTGGGACGAGACGATCGAGCGCTGGTTCGTCCTGCCGACGGACCAGTTGAATCACGACGTCGGGTTCCAATTTCTGCCGACGGCCGTCATCAAGCATACGGCCACGGGCGACGCGGACGGCTGCCGGCGCGGGCTGGCGGCGGCCAACTTCCTGGCCGGCCGGTTCAATCCGGCGGGCGGCTTCATCCGGGCGTGGAACGGCGACAAATACGGCTGGGCGATCGTCGACTGCATGATGAACATCCCGCTGCTCTTCTGGGCGACACAAATCACCGGAGATCCCAGATATAAGCATATTGCCCTCCTGCATGCGGACACGTCGCTTCGCTATTCCGTCCGCGACGACGGCTCGGTCAACCATATCGTCTCCTTCGATCCGGAGAGCGGCGAGTATCTCGGATCCATCGGCGGGCAGGGCAACGCGCCGGACTCGGCCTGGAGCCGCGGCACGGCGTGGGGGCTGTA
Organism: Cohnella rhizosphaerae; assembly: GCF_029525575.1. Lineage (GTDB taxonomy): Bacteria > Bacillota > Bacilli > Paenibacillales > Paenibacillaceae > Cohnella > Cohnella rhizosphaerae. The sequence continues at coordinate 1,352,602 of NZ_JAPDIA010000003.1, read as the reverse complement.
CGGCTTCGCCGCGGCGTACGGCTGGACCGGCGACGTCAAGTATTTGAACGCGGCCAAGCGGATCGCGCACTTCTTCGTCGCGGCGCTGCCGGACGATCTCGTGCCGTACTGGGACTTCCGGCTGGACACGGCGGAGGGCGAGCCGCGCGACAGCTCCGCCGCGGCCATCGCCGCATCCGGCTTGCTGGACATCGCTAGCAGCGTCCCTCCCGCCGAACGCGGGATATACCTCGATTCCGCGACGCGCATTCTCGCTTCGCTTACGGCGAATTACGGCACGTGGGACCGCCCCGAACACGAAGGCATCCTGATCGCGGCGACCGGCCACAAGCCCGGCAACGGCTGTATTGACGGATCGCTCGTTTACGGCGATTATTTCTATGTGGAAGCCGTTGCCAAGCTGAACGGCTGGCGCCACCGGGTATTCGGTCCGCAGCCGGATGCGCTCGCGCCCAAGCCTGCGGTGTCCGTGTAGGCGGCAGCGGGCGTCACTGCGAGACTTTAAGTAGAAGGGGTCTAATCGTGCATGGTTAAGCAAATCGGCGTCGTCATTCGCCATGGACCGCAGCCCTGGCAAATCCTGCAGCAGCGCGAAGGCGCAGCCGTCCTAGAAGCCGGCGGCACCTGGGAGCCGCCCGACGAGCGCGCGATCCGCGGCCGGGTGTACGCCCGCATCGTCAAAGAGGAGACGGGCGAGATCGTCGTCCCGTGGCGGCCCGCCGAGATGTCGGGGGACGGGGATCGGGAGGGGGCGGATCGGGAAGGGGCGGACCGGGGTGGCGTGGATCGGACCTGGCATATCCGCATCGAGCGGGTGCCTTGCGGCGGCTTGTACCGGTTCGAGACCTCGCTGCAGGCGGACGGCAATCCCGCGATGGAGTGGAACGTCCGCGGCGATATGATTCATCATCTCGGCGTAGGCGATTTGTGGGCGATCGCCGGACAGAGCAATGCCGCCGGCTACGGCAAAGGTCCGGTCAACGATCCGCCGGAGCTCGGCATCCACCTGCTGCGCAACAGCGGCAGATGGGATCTGGCCGCCCATCCGTTCAACGATTCGACGGAGACGCTCCATGCGGAAAACCGGGAGACGGCCAATCCGGGACATTCGCCGTTTCTTGCTTTTGCGAGAAAGATCAAGCGGGAAACGGGCTGGCCGGTCGGCCTCGTTCAGACGGCGCTCGGGGGGATCGCCTTTGAGCAAGTGGAATCCGGAACAGGACGGCACGCTGTACCGGATGATGCAAGAGGTCGTCGCGTCGGCCGGCGGCAGCGTCCGCGGCGTGCTGTGGTACCAGGGCTGCTCGGATTGCAATCCGGACGAAGCGCCGACGTATATGAGCCGGTTCCGGGCGATGGTCGATCGCTGGCGGGAGGATTGCGGCAGCGAGCGTCTACCTTTTCTGACGGTTCAGTTGAACCGCTATACCGCGCCGAATCCGACGCCCGAAGCCGACGCATGCTGGGGCGCCGTCCGCGAGCAGCAGCGGCGCGCGGCGCGCGAGATCCCGCATGTCGCGGTCGTGCCCGCGCTCGATTGTCCGTTGTCGGACGAGATTCACAACAGTCCCGCCGGCAACCTGCTGATCGGGGAGCGGCTCGCGCGGGCCGCGCTGTCCGAAGTTTACGGCCGGCCGGTTCACTGTCGTGCGCCGGAGATCGCGGCCGCGCGGCTGACGTCGCCGGACCCGGCGGCTGCCGAACCGACGATCGAACCGACGATCGAACTGACATTCGACTACGTCGCGGGATATTTGCTGCATACGGGTTCGTTGGAACGCGTCTTCACGGCCGAAGACGACGCAGGGCTCATTCCCGTCAAGCAGTGCGAGATCGTCGGCCCCCGTACGATCAAGCTGACGCTGACGCGTGCCGTCCGCGGCGAGAGCCGTCTGCATGGCGCCTACGAGCGGAATCCGGTCGCCCACCTTCCCCTCGACAGCGACACCTATATGCCGCTGCTCGGGTTTTACGGATTTCCGATCTCGGGGGCGCAGTACGATGAGAACCGCTGAGATCCGATGAGAGCCGCTTAGAGCCGCTTAGAGCCTCTTATCGAAGAGGTGTCCGTAAGCGTCATTAGTAAAAGCGGCTTGCGGACTTGTTGTTCGCGCATGAGCGCTTAGCGGACGGACTGAGGCGCCGCTATTTTTGTTTCCATCCCGATTTGCGGCCCCCCTCGCGGACCCAGGAGCCGCTGATATGAACGAAACTGTCAAGCGTCTCTGTTTGCACCCGTGTTTTTGACAATAGCGAATAGAAGCCTGTCAAGCGATTTTCTTTACAGGCGGTCGCATCATTTCCCATACTTTTCTGGATCTCCGGCATGGAAATGCCCGGAGGTGCCCCTACGGCGAGTAACGGGGTGCAGGGGGGCGTCGCTCCCTGCGTTTCCCCTTTAGGGGACGGAAGGGGGCAATTCTTCTTTAGCTCAGAGGCAAAAGCAATTCGCTGGTCGGCAATCTGATATTCGTGGATTCACACATGTTATTCATACGTCTGGAGAGCTTACCCGCTAACTATTGACGAGCATAAGCATTCGCTTGCTCAAGCGGCTCACGCGGTTTTCTCTCCACCTTGCCTGATTTTGCCTCTGAGGTAAAAAAAGAATCGCTTCCCCCTCAATCGCCTCCTTTGTTCGGACCCGTTGTTTTACACCGCTGCTTGCAAACGAAGCTTCTCGATCTCCTTAGCAATCGCCCATACAAACCCCGCCAGTTCTCTGGCAATCGCGACCGCGATGCAACCCTTGTGCTTTCCTCTTCGCGCCAGACTCCAATACTTCTTGTGTAATCGATGCTGCGCGCTCCAGGCAATCGACTGAACCTCCGGTGGCAGCCCCTCGATACGGTCGCGCATTCTTCTGCGAATCGCGGGCGCGTGTCGGTAACTTTTCGCGGCTTCCACCAGTACCCGACGCAGATGCGCATTCCCGGCTTTCGTTATACGGCCTTGCCAGCGGCTGCTTCCCGAGGAGTATTCGCTGCTGACCAGTCCGCAGTAACTCATAAACGAAGAGGCGGAGTGAAAGCGGTCGCTGCTCATCATCTCGGATGAAAGCGTAACGGCTGTGACGGCTGCTACGCCTCGCAAGGCTTGCAGCGCTTGAACGACCGGCGCCTGCTCGCTTAAAGCGGCTTGTTCTTCAATTTGCTTTTCGTATCGCTTGATTCGCTCCTTCGTTTCCCAAATCGATTGGCGGTACTCCTGAAAGGTCATTTGTTTGCAGCTGTCCTCGGGAAAACGCAGCGTATCCAGCCATTCCTCGTACGCGAAAGTTCCGGGTTTGGCGCCTTTGGCGTCCTGAAGCTGGTGGCGAAGCAGAAACTTGCCCAGTCGTTGCTTAAAACGATTCAAATCCTCGACCGCATCCTCGCGTGCGCGAACGAGATCCCGCAAGCTTTCGTCTGCTGGCGTGGGCACGTATACCGGCGTCAGTTCTCCTGCGCGATACAGCTGTGCGAGTCGAATGGCATCCCGTTTGTCTGTTTTGACCCGGTCGCCGGCACGCTTGGGAATGAGCGAGGGCGCGACCACGCTGCAAGCGATGCCTGCCGTCAATAGCCAACGATAGAGCACATAGCCGGTGGGACCTGCCTCGTAACAGACCCTTAAAGTCACCTCCTCTTTCTCACCCGGACGACGCAGCCTTTGCAGGAGTTTCAATACCGCTTCCTTGCTATGCTCGATGACGCCAAAGTACCGTGCTTCTCCTCGTCCCTCATCCGCGAAGGCAACCGCGATTTTGGATTTGGATACGTCTAAACCTACGTACTTGATGGCCATACTCATACTAAACCGACTCCTTTTGCTTTGAGCTCTGTATTTGGTAAATGGGTTGTTTCTGTAAACGCCATTTTTCCCAAATGTAACCTCCGAGATAAGCAAACAGGATGTCGGTTTCGTTCATGATAACTAAAGAGAGATTTCCGGCCTTGTTGAGCAGCGATCCGGGTTGATAACGTCCCTCCAGTCCGAAACGATCGCAAATGGACCGGTTTTAACGAAAATAGCGTCGCCTGGGTCCGCTGAGTCCGGTACCCGCTTCCTGACTCGCATTCATCTGCTACCCCGCAGTTTTCATTTGTGCCAACTCGCTTACCTTCCCACCGATCGTCGCCGCAAGGCTTGCGAACGAAGGTTACGTATTCTCCGTGATTTTATACTAAACACCGCACCATTCGGCTGCGCGATGCGCGGCCGATCGTTGCGATGTCTGCTTTTCTCCTTCCGATCGAGAACCGCACCTGTTCGCCGCTTTCGCCTATCGCGTAAAAAAAGCGCAGGATACTTACCCGAACCTTACCCGAACCACTCGCGTTATTGCTTAAATAGACGAGATAATGTGTGCTTTTGCGCGAAAGATCGGCAAAAACGCGATACTGGCCATGAATGCTACACATTTGCAGGTTGGCACTAGCCTATTATTCGGAGGCTCGTCCAGCGCGTCGCCTAGGCCAGCGCTTCCCTGCCTGCCGCCTCGCCTCCACGCCAACACGCCAAGTATCGATCTACGTCCACACTTGGTCCGCCGCGATCCCGCTAACACGCCAAGTGTCGATCTACATCCATACTTGGTCCGCCGCGCGCCCGCTAACACGCCAAGTATCGATCTACGTCCATAATTGGTCCGCCGCGTTCCCGCCAACACAACAAGTGTCGATCTACGTCCATACCTGGACCGCCGCGCTCCCGCTAACACGCCAAGTGTCGATCTACGTCCATACTTGGTCCGCCGCGCTCCTGCTAACACGCCAAGTGTCGATCTACGTCCATACTTGGTCCGCCGCGCACCCGTCATCACGCCAAGTATCGATCTACGTCCATACTTGGTCCGCCGCGCACCCGCCAACACGCCAAGTATCGATCTACGTCCATACTTGGTCCGCCGCGTTCCCGCCAACACGCCAAGTGTCGATCTACGTCCATACTTGAACCGCCGTGCTCCCGCCGGTCCGCCAAGCGTGAACCTGCATGCGCACCTGATCCCCCCTTCACGCGTACCCCGCATGCAGCCTCCGATAGGCCGCGGGCGACATGCCCGCTTCCTTGCGGAACAGGCGGCCGAAATAGTTCGGATCCGCGATCCCGACGGCCTCCGCGATTTGCTTCACGGACAGCTCGGGCGAGTGCTCCAGCAGCCTGCGCGCCTTTTCCACCCGAACGTGCCGCACGTACTCGACCGGGCTCATGCCGGCGTGCCGCTTCATGCAGCGGGCGATGTAGTCCGGATGAAAATGGAATTCCCGCTCCAGCGACGCCATCTCGAACGGCTCGAAGGCGACGCGGCGCAAATACGCCGACACCTCCTCGGCCAGCCGGCTCGAGCGGGTCTCGGTCGCCGCTCCCCCGGACGAACTGCTGCATGACGGACAGCAGCTGCACGAATGCGGCCTGCATGCGCCATACGCCCTCGACCGTCAGCCTGTCGTGCAGCTTGACCAGCCGATCCAGCGCCGCCCAGGCTTCGTCCATCCGAAACGTCCCGAACTTTGGAATAAAGACGGGCTGCATGCCCGGCTGAAGGTCTTTGTCCGTTCCTTGGCGCAGCACGAGCGACCAGGGAATGTCATCGGAGGCGACAAGCCGGTGTTCGGAATCGTGCTTAACGTGAAACCAATAAAGCTCCGTCTCCGCTTCGCAAGGCCGATACCCCTCATGTACCTTCCCCCGGCTCCAGCACGAGTAAATGATGGGGACCGATCGCATACTCAACGCCGTCCTCCTCCATGTACAGGCATCCCGACTTGACGAATATGATGTCGTAAAGACCGAAGGATCGCCGGAAATGCTGCATGCCCGGACGCCATGTTCCGTGCCCCGCCGTCACCAGCTGCGGTATCGGCGGCATTTGCCACTGGATGCACTCCACTTGCGCACCTCCCGCTCCCGTCGTTTTATCCATCATAAACGCTGAAGTCGTTTTTGTGCTAGAGGTTGTCGGTTCGATGCCTATCCGTAGATGCCTGCCCGCCTTACACTGAGGGCATACCAAGTATCCCAAGGGGGCTGTCCCATGCGTTTTCGCCAGGTACATTTGGATTTTCACACGTCGGAGCTGATCGAAGGGATCGGCGCGTCGTTTTCGGCCGAGCAGTTCCAGGCGATGCTGAAGCTCGGGCATGTCGACTCGATCACGGTGTTCTCGAAATGCCATCACGGGTGGGCCTACCATCCGACGACGGCCAACGAAATGCATCCGCATCTCTCATTCGACCTGCTCGGCGCCCAGATCGAAGCCGCGCATGCGATCGGCGTCAAGACGCCGGTCTATCTGTCGGCGGGTCTCGACGAGAAGCTCGCCCGACTTCATCCGGAGTGGCTCGTCCGCCGCGCCGACGAATCGACGCAATGGGCGCCCGACTTTCTCACGCCGGGCTACCACGAGTTTTGCATGAACACGCCTTACCTCAATATCCTCGTCGCCCAGATCGAGGAGGTCGTGCAGAAGTACGACGCGGACGGCATCTTCCTCGACATCGTCGGCATCCGCAAATGCTACTGCCAATTCTGCGTCCGGGCCGCGCGCGCGGAAGGCATCGATCCCCGCGACGAAGCCGCGATGCGGCCTTTGCGGGAGCGCACGTACCTCCGTTACGCGGAGCGGACGAACGAAGCCGTCCGCAAGCATCGCCCCGACCTGCCGGTGTTCCACAACGGCGGCCATATCCCGCAAGGCAGGCGCGACCTGGCCTTCCTGAACACGCATCACCTGGAGCTGGAATCGCTGCCTACGGGCGGCTGGGGCTACGACCACTTCCCGCTGTCCGCGCGTTACGTCCAGCAGCTCGGCCGTCCGTTTCTCGGCATGACCGGCAAGTTCCACTTGTCCTGGGGCGAATTCGGCGGCTACAAGCATCCGAACGCGCTGCGGTACGAGGCGGCGCTCAGCCTGGCGAACGGCGCCGGCTGCTCCGTCGGGGACCAGCTGCACCCGGACGGCCTGATGGACGAGGCGACGTACCGGCTGATCGGGGAAGCCTACCGCGAGGTGGAGGCCAAGGAAGCCTGGTGCAAGGATGCCGTCAGCGTCGCCGACATCGCCGTCCTCGGCGTGGAAGCGTCGGGCCGCTTCGAAGGCGCGAGCAGTCTGCTCGCCCAAGCGGACAAAGGCGCGATCCGGATGCTGCTCGAGACGCACAGGCTGTTCGACGTCGTCGATACGAGCTCGGACTGGAGCAAATATGCGGTGCTCGTTCTGCCGGACGTCATTCCCGCGGACGAAGTCGTCGCGCCCAAGCTGGAGGCGTTCGTCCGGCAGGGCGGCAAAGTGCTCGCGACGGGCACCTCCGCGCTGCGGCCGGACGGCTCGGGCTTCGCCGTCGACTTCGGCGCGCGCTGGACGGGACCTAATCCGTTCTGCCCGGACTACTTCGTGCCGGCGGCCGCGTTCGGCCCCGGCGAAGGCGCGGCGAGCGTCATGTACGGCGAAGGACAGCGGATCGAGGTTGGCGGCGGCACCGTGCTCGGCTACCGGGAAAATCCGTATTTTAACCGGGACGCGTTCGCCTTCTCCTCGCACCGCCATACGCCGAACGACAAGCGCAGCAGCGAGCCCGCCATGATCGAACATGACGCCGGCATCTACATCGGCTGGAATCTGTTCGCGGACTACGCGGACAACGGCAGCCTGTCGCTTCGCCAGATCGCGGACTATGCCTTAAGCCGTCTGCTTCCGGAGCCCGCGCTTCGCGTAAGCCTGCCGGCGCAGGGCGTGACGACGCTGCAGGAGCAGCCGGGCGAGCGCCGCCTCATCCATCATCTGCTCTACGCCTCGCCCGTCCGCCGGGGGAAGGACGTCGAGATCGTCGAAGACCTGCTCCCCGTATACGAGGTTCAATGCGAGGTTCGGACGGATCGCGCGATCGCCGGCGTTCGTCTCGTCCCGCAGATGACGGAGCTCCCGTTCGAGACGCGAAATGGCGCCGTTACGTATACGGTGCCCGTCGTCGAATGCCATCAGATGGTCGAGCTGCGGTGGGCGTGACGGCTTGGCAAGAGGCGGCATCGAATAGTCGCTCGGAGACCGGCGAATCTGCGCCCGGGGCCGCTATCCGGCCTGATCTATTCCGTCCCGGCTCGTCGAATGGGCCGAACAGGTCGTCCAATAACTGACGGCTGTCGAATAACTGAAAGACTGTCGAATAACTGAAAGACTCTCGAATGCGCTGAAAGGCGATTGCAGCAGGAAGGACGCCAAGCCCGCGGGTTTGGCGTCCTTTTTCTCGCAGTCTCTCCATTAACGGTTTATACGAACGGTTGAATGCAGTTCATGGCCTCGGCGGTCACGACGCCTTAAAATAAATAAGTGTCGAAACGCAGTTAATTCCCTCGATCACGACATCTTTGAGCAAAATAAGTGTTGAAACGCAATTAATCTTTCACGTTCGAGCATTTTGAACCCGTTTTGAAGAAAATAAATGCGGTTGAACACTTATTTTCTCCGCAGCCCCGATCCGCGCGCCGATTAACTGCTTTTGAACACTTATCGCCCCCAGCCAACCCAGCTCTCAGTCCCCTGCCGCCAACTCCCAACTCCCATTTCCCAGCACCCTGCTTACAATCCCCGTCTCCACCGTGTCTAGTTAATCGCCATTACGCTTGACGCTTTCATGCCATTCGACCAATCGAACGCTCCGCACCCCGAACGGGCACAGCGCGTACGTCCGGCTCCAGTTGGCTTCATCGCTGAAGCTGCCGAAGTGCACCATCGGCCCCTTGATCTCTCCCTCCCAGTGGTGGTGAGGGCCCAACAGATTGTGAAGCGAGCTCGCGAGCCGCAGCGAGATCCGGTTCCTGCCTTCGCGCAGCAAGGCGGTCACGTCGATCTCGTAAGGCCGCCACAGCATCGCGCCGGCGTCCGTGCCGTTAACGGACAGATGGACCGTGATCGCCTCCATCGCGTCCATCGTCAGCACATAACGCGCATCGGGCTTGAGTGCTAGCGGGACCTCGGCGGACAGGACGACGCTGCCTGCATAAAAGGGATACCCCTCCAAGGTCAAATCCGCGCCCGCGCGGCGATCCTCCCGCCGGTTCAGGACGCCGATCCGCCCATCCTGCAGCTCCACGCCGAAATCTCCGATCAAGTATGCCGCCTCTATGGAAGGCGCGTCCGCCTTCGTACCCGATATCGAGATCGTATTGTCGCCTTGTCTCAGGCAGCCCTGCGGCAGCGGAATCCGCTTGAAGCTGATATCCTTCCACCAGCCTTGCGGCTTCGCATCGACGACCGTTCCGTTGACGGCGATCGTATAGCGCTCGGGCGATTCGAGGATCAGTTCGGCCTGCCGTCCGTCCCAGCTTCCGATGCGGAAGGCGTAAGTAACCGTATACGCCGCCGCCTTCGCCTCGCGAATCGACTGCTCCGCCTTCCAGTGAATCACCGGAACGCCGTCGTCCTTCTGTCCGGGCAAGCGGACGGAACAATGGTCCATCAGCAGCATGTTCGGCTCGAGCGGCCGAAGCTCCCAATCCGCGATCGGGACGACGCGCTCGGCATGCGCCTGCCGGCGTATGTCGCCGCCAGTCGATGGCGCCTCCTCCGTATCGAGCAGGAGAATCAACGATCCGCTTGGCGCGAGCGTAGTCCGATAAGCCAAACCGCTGCCCGCGCGAACCGCCCAAGCATCCTCTCGATGGCCCTGTGCATCCGCGCGAACCGCCCAGGCATCCTCGCGATGGCCCTGTGCTCCCTCGGGATGGGCCGAAGCAGCCTCACGCTGGCCCCAAGCTTCCTTCCCACCGTCCGCAGCCCCCCTCAAGCGCAACGACGGCTTCCTCCACCTCCCCCGTTTTCCGCATTCATCACGCGCAGACGGCCTTGCTCCGGTATTCGTACGAGGAGCTCCGCCGCATTCGTTCTGCCGTGATTGATGATAAAGTACAAATAGCCGCTGTCGACCCGGCGCTGATGACAATAAATAGACGCGGCCGCCCCGCCGTTCGTCTCCTCGATCCGGATTCGCGGCGGCAGCTTCGACCGCAGCAGCGCCTCCAGATGGTGCAAGCCCGCCGGCAAGGCGCCTTGCAGCAGCGCCTCGTACGCGCGGCCGCCGCCCGGCAGTCCGTCGACCATAGCCGGCGGCTCCCCCTGAAATAAATCACGACGCCGCCGCCCTTCATGAAGGCATCCAGCAGCGTCAACGTGCTCGCGCGGATCGTCAGCACAGGCGGAATGACGACGCAGCGATACCGTCCGTGCCCCACCGCCAGCTCGGCCCCCCTCTACCGATCCGTGCCGCGCCAGGATGCTCTCGTCGCCCAGGTCGAAGTCGTAACGGGCCTCCAGCAGACGGCGGAGCACCTTTTCCAGCTTCTTCGCCGCCAGCCCGCCGGCTTCCGGACGAAGGGGCGTATGCGCCGCAAATGCGCTGTCCTGTACATGCAGCACCAGCACGTCCTTGACCCTGACGCCCTGGCTAAGCGCATAGCTCACCCGCGCCTGATAATCGGCCATCAGCCGGTTGTCGCCCCACCACGGCTGCTGATAGAACAGGTTGGGCGGATGGTCCCGCTTGCGGCTCCCCCCCGAAGCGAATAGGAGGACAAGTGTGGCGTCAGCACCGTGACGCTGTTCAGGAACAGCCAGTTGGAGATCCATTTCTGGTCCTCCATCGTCAGGTTTTGCCCGGCCGCGCCGAACGTTTCGCAGAGTCCGCCTTCCTTGCCGAATTGACAGACGGCGCTGTCGAGCTGGCGCAGGCCGAGCAGCTGATCGCTCTCCAGCGCCAGATGGTCGATCCCCCGGAACCTGCATATATTCAAAGTGCCGCATGTACGACATGATCGGATCGCCGCCCATCAGATGGCCGGTGGACTTCAAGCCGTTCCGCTCGCACCATTCGTGCAGTATCTTCGTATAGCTCTCCACGAAAAGATCGTTCACCAGATCGTGAAAATGGATTCGCACCCGTTCGCAGCCTTCCAGCGGAAAATACAATTGGGGCAAGCAGTCCAGCAAGTCGTAGCCGTATCTGGCAATAAACCGCTCCGGAATCGACGTCGTCCACGGCAGCGCCTGCTTCTTTCTCCCCCAAATATTCCAGAGCACGGTCAGGTCGTCCGTGAAGCTCCCGGGCACGGTCGCGCCGAATTCCGCGCCGATCGCCTCCTTGTAACGCTCGTGCGTCGACGCGATAAAGGCTTCGGCTACCTTCGGATTCAGCAGATCGACGTAGCTCGCGCCCCGATACCTCGGATTCGTCAGCGGCGCCGTCCATTGGTAGAAATACAGGATTACTTCGTCCCCGTGTTCCCTGATGGCTTCTTCTTGCGTAATTTCCGCGATATTTTCCAATCGGTACGCGGACGAGCGATCTCTATAGTACGCGGCTTCCGCCGCGTATCGCCTGTTCGCTTTGTATATTTTCAGCATGCGGATGTCGTCGGGGTGGTGCGGAATTTCGTTTTCCGCCAGAAAGAGATGCTTCTCGCGGTATTCCTCGCCGAGTCTCGGAATCAAGCCGCCCGCCCAGCCGCTCGGCCAGGTGTCCTCGTCATAGATCCAAGCCTGCATGCCTCTCGATTTGGCTTCGTTCACGCAAGTCTCGACGCAGTCGAACCATTCTTCGGACAGATAAGGCGTCTCCAGTCCGGCGCGGGCATGCATGAAGAAGCCGCCCCAGCCCTGTTCGTCCATCTCCCGGATCTGCCGGACCAGCTCGGCCGCCTCCAGCTTGTCGTTCCAGGACCAGAATGCGACCGGCCGGTAGCGGCTGGAAGGCGATTTAAAATCGTCCATCGGCCTCAACCCTTCACGGCGCCGATCATGACGCCCTTCACGAAGTAGCGCTGCAAAAACGGATACACGCACAATATCGGCAAGGTCGCGATGACGATCGTGGCGTACTTCACGTTTTCCGCCACCTCCGACGTGATGTCGCCGTTCTGCGAGCTCGTGACGTTTTGAATCAGTATCTCGCGCAGGATGACCTGAATCGGATACAAGTCGCGGTCCTGCAAAAAAGATGACGCCGCGCAAATAGGTGTTCCAGTTGTCGACCGCATAGTACAGCGTCACGACGGCCATCGCCGGCAGCGCCAGCGGCACCATGATTCGGAACAGGATCGTAAAATCGTTGGCGCCGTCGATCTTGGCGGATTCCTCGAGACTGTCCGGAATGGTCAGAAAAAACGTGCGAAGGATGATTAAATAGAAGGCATTGATCGCATACGGAACGATCATCGCCGCCATGTTGTCGTAGAACCCGAGCGACTTGTACGTCAAGTACATCGGAATGAGGCCGCCGGAGAAAAACATCGTGAACACGATGACGAACATAAACAAATTGCGGCCGTACAAATATTTCCTCGACAAGCCGTAGGCGCCCATCAGCGTCATCAGCAGGTTCAGCGCCGTTCCGAGACCGACGTACACGATCGTATTGATATAGCCGGATATAATATTCGGATTGTCGAAGGCGAGCGCATAGCTGCCCAGCTGCAGCTTTTTGGGAATAAACAGCAAGCCTTGCGCCCGCGCCACCTCCGCGGGCTCGCTCAAAGAGGCGAGCAGCACGTAAAGGCACGGGTACAGCGTGGCGACGACCAGCAAGGTCAGGAATACGATATTGACCGTATCAAAAACGATATCGCCGAGCGAACGCTTCGCAACCATTTCGTATTGTCCTCCTTACCACAAGCTGTTCTGCGTCATTTTTTTGCTCAGCCGGTTGGCGCATACGAGCAGCGCGAAGTTAATGACCGAGTTGAACAAGCCGACTGCGGTCGTATAGCTGATCTGCAGGTTCAGAATGCCCTGCCGGAACACGTAGGAAGAGATGACGTCGGCCGTCTCGTAGGTCATGGGCTGGTACAGCAGAATGATTTTCTCCACGCCGATATTGAGCATCTGTCCGATCCGGAGGATCAGCAGAACCATGATCGTCGGCAGCAGGCTGGGCAGCGTAATGCTGACGATCTTCCGCCAGCGTCCGGCGCCGTCCATGACGGCCGCCTCGTACATGTCCGAATCGATGCCGGCGATCGCGGCCAAGTAGATGATGGAGCTCCAGCCGACCTGCTGCCATACCTCGGAGGCGACGAAGATCGTCCGGAAGTAGGCGGGCTCCAGCAAAAACGTGATCTTCTGGCCGCCGAGCGCCCCGATGATCGTGTTGATCAATCCGTTGAGGGAGGTCAGGTCGATGATGATGCCGCTGATGACGACGAGCGAGATGAAGTGCGGCATGTAGGTGATGCTCTGCACCGTGTTTTTAAACCATTTGACGCGCAGCTCGTTGAGCAGCAGCGCCAGAATGATCGGCGCGGGAAAAGAAAAGATGATCCCGTACAAGCTGAGCAAAATCGTATTCGTAAGCACCTGCTTGAAGGCCACGCTGGAGAAAAACGCCTCGAAATGCTTGAAGCCCACGAACGGCGTCTCGAACAGGTTGCCGATCAAGCCGTACTTCAAGGTGTAGTCCTTGAACGCGAGCGCAAGCCCCGCCATCGGCACGTAATAGAAAACGATAAAATAAACCATGACCGGCAGCATCATGAAATAAACGTATTTATGCTTGCGAAGCGCCCTCATCGCATCCTCTCCCTTCCGCTTGCGCGGCGACGGGGAAGAAAGCCGGCGGACGCGCCGGCCTTCCGCCCGAATCGCTTATCGTTGATTGTAGCGCTCCAGCGCCGACTGGTACGCTGCCGTGACTTCGTCAATGCCGAGCTTCTTCAGCTGCGGCACGAACTCGGTCTCCCATTTGTCGAGCGATACTCTGCCGGTAATGAACTTGTCGAGCATTTGCTTCTGGTAGTCGTCGATGGCCGGCTTCTTCGCGGTCATCACGTCCATTTCCTGTTCGTTGAACGTAACCGGAGGCATGATGCCCGAGTTGTCCGGCATGTTGTCGCCCCAGGTCTGGAAGGCATTCCATTCTACTTCGGACTTCTGCAGCTTCGTCGCCTCCAGATCGTTCAGCGTCGGAAGACCGGCCGCCGGCGCGGTCAGCGTCAGCATTTCGTTTTGCGTGCGACCCTGCGGATCTTTCGTGATCATGTCCGTAAACTTCGGCTTGCCGTCCGCCATTTCGTAGGTGACGCCTTCCTTGCCGTAGTTGAACGCCATTTTTCCTGCCTGCGTGAATACCCAGTTCCACCATGCCATCGTCTCGGCCGGATGCTTGTTGGCGGTCGTGATCGCCAGACTGACGCCCGGATTCGTAATATTCGCCGTATTCTGTTCGAACCAGTAGCCCTTGCCGTCAGGTCCGGTCAGAGACGGGATCGGCGCCAGCGCAGCATTGGCATCTGTCGCCTGAATGCCGGGCGCCCAGCTCGCGACGCGTCCCGCCGAAGAATAGGAAGCGCTTACGGTTCCGTTCGTATATTTCTGCTGCAGCTTCGTATTGTCGTTCAGCATGTATTCGGGGTCCAGCAGGCCTTCCTTGTACAGCTTATTCAAATAAGCGACGCCTTCCTTGAACGCCGGATCTGCCGGGCTGAACACGACCTTGCCGTCGCGCTGGATGAACGCGTCGTTGCCGGCGGTCGCGCCGAACGGATAGAGCAGCTTCTCGATGCCGAGAATGCCTTTGTCCATGCCGGTGGCGCTGAAGTATTCGTCCTTTTTGCCGTTGCCGTTGACGTCCTTGTCCTGGAACGCCTTCAGCGTGTTGTACAGATCGTCCGTCGAACGCGGCATCGGCATGCCGGCTTTGTCGAGCCAATCCTGTCTGATCATAAAGCCGTTGTACGTGCGCATCGTCAGATCGGGCTGCATTAATGAAATATAGTCCATTTCCCCCTGGTCGTTCGTCACCCGTTTCTTGATCTCCGGAAACGACTCCAGCACCTTCGCATAATCTGGCGCGTTCTTCATGTAGTCGTTCAGCGGAATGATGACGCCGTCCTTCACGTACTTGTCCGCGCCGCCTGCCAGAAACTGCGAATTGCCCCATGGGTAAAGGATGACGTCCGGCAAGTCGCGCGAAGCGACCATCAGGTTGAACGGCTCCTGCGATTGTCCGGCGGAAGGGTGAATCCATTCGATCTTGACGCCGGTCGCCTTCTCCATCTCCTGGAACGCCAGCACCTCGCCGTAATTTTTGAAATACTTTAAAATCGGATCCGCCCCCATCCACACCTTGAGCGTGATCGGTTTGTCCGCGCTCGCAATCGGATACATGCCTTCTTGCGGCTGAGCCGAAGCCTGCGGCGAATTCGTACCGGCCGCCGTGGAAGCAGGTGCCGTCGAAGCGGGCGCCGTTGCGCCGTTCGTCGCCGACGTCTCGTTTTTCGTGCTGCAACCGGTTACCGACACCGCCGTCGCCAGCAGGATCGTTCCCCAAGTCGATTTTTTCTTGAATGCTGCGGAGATGCTTGCCATCCATCGTGTCCCCCTCATCGTATGGTCGGCCCGTTCCGGCGCTTGACGCTCGAGCCGGTTCGGCCTGAAGGAAGCGTACCAAGCGCGCCTTGAAGCTGTATATCGCCATGTCATTTTCGTCTGTTCCGATGTTTACATGTCCGATATTCCTTTTTTTCCGCCGTATTCCGTTCTTTACGTTGACCGTCAGCGTCCTTCCTTGAACTGCCCGGGCGTGATGGATTCG
The DNA here is from genome assembly GCF_029525575.1 of Cohnella rhizosphaerae. GTDB lineage: Bacteria > Bacillota > Bacilli > Paenibacillales > Paenibacillaceae > Cohnella > Cohnella rhizosphaerae. The sequence continues at coordinate 1,337,042 of NZ_JAPDIA010000003.1, read as the reverse complement.
AGCTTCTTGAAGCTTCGAATGAAGGAGTTGGCGCTGCCGTAGCCGACCTTGTCGGCGATCTCCGTGATCGACAGGTCGGTGCCGGAGAGAAGCGCCTTCGCCCGCTGAATGCGCAGCCGGGTGACGTAATCGATGAAGTTGTAGCCGGTATGGTCCTTGAAGAAGCGGCTCAAGTACGAATTGGACATGCCCAGATAATCGGCGGCCACGAGCAGCGACAGCTCCTTGTCCGCATAATGCGCCTCGATATAGGCCATCATGCGATCGCGAAGATCGTTATTGTTGCTCTCCCGCCTGTCCAGCAGATAGACGCATACCCTCCGCAAGATCTCCTTGATTTCCTGATGCATCTCGTCCACCGTATCGCACTGCATGAGCGTGGCGACCATATCCGCGTTTTCGCCGAACACTTCTTCGTGATTGGCCTGCACGCCGTCCAGCACCTTGACGATCGTGCCGACCATGTCGAAGAACAGGCAGTTGACCAGGTACACCGGTAGCCGGCGGTTGACATAGTTCTCTTCGTAGATCCGGTCCAGCAGCCGCTCCGCGCCTTCGGCATCGCCGATTCGCACATGGTTCATGATTTGCAGCTCGAGATCCATCGGATAGTAGTAGCTATTGCTGCTGAGCGGAATATCCCGGTACATCGTCAGGGAATGCTTCCCGTGGAGCAAACGCTGGCTCAGCGCCAGCTTCGCCTCGGCCCAAGCGCCCGGAACGCCGCTCAGCCCCTGGCATACATTGCCCGCGCCGGCGCTCAGATCGATTCGGAAGCGATCGCCGATAAACTGGATGAGCTGCTTCATCAGGTCCGCCGTCTCCTGGTACATGTCGGCCTCCGACAGATCGCCGTAATTGACCAGCAGCGTGATTTGCCCTTCCTCTTCATAGGAGAACGCCTGATGACGCTGGTTAAACAGCTCTTCGGCAATATTGACGATGATGAGACGAACCAGATCCGGACGATAGCCGTCGCCCTGCTCGGTCAGCGGCGCGAAGTCGTCGATCCGAATCAATAGGACGTTAAACCATTCGGACTTCCACCGGATGTTGAGCACCTCCTGCATGCGGTCGATCTCGCCTTGATTCCGGTATGTATTCATGAGCAGCTTTTTCATAAAATTCGAGCGGATACTGTGGAGCTGCTGCTTGAACTGGTGCTCGAGCTCGGACTTTTTATCGTACGTCTCTTCGATCTTGCCGATGAGCGTGTCATAATCGATCGCAAGATGCGGCTCCGTCTTCCCTCCCTTGTTAATCGAAGAGATAATCCGCTTGATCGGCAAATAGTTTTTGCGCGACAAATAGACCGACAGCGCGAAGCCGAGCAGCAGGCACGCCGCCATGACGGCCAAGATCATGCCTTGAATCCAATCGACCCGGCTCATGAATACGTCCTGCCGGATGACCGAGTAATAACTCCAGCCCCTCACCTGGGAAGGCACCGTCACGGCGATATAAGACTGCTTGCCCAGCCGGTAGCTTGCAAAATTTCCTTGATGCGTCCCGCTTAGCATCGGCGACTTCAGGATGGCATTGTCCGGATCGGTCGAGAAAATAACGGCGCCGCTCTCGTCGACGATATAGTAGTCGCCCTTCAGGCGATTGCTCTGCGATTCGAACAGGGAGCGGATCGTGCCTTCGCGGATGTAAGCCAGCAGCGTGGCCGTGGACTGCCCGCCCTGAGACTGAAGCGTGCGGGAGTAAATAAGCGATTTGACGCCTTTGTCCGCGATCGTGCCGATCTGCGCGGAAGCCCGAAGCTGGCCGTCGTGCGTCTGCTCCAGCTCCGCCAGCCATTGCTCGTAGGTCGAATCCCTCGGCCCGTAGCTTCTGTAGATCAGGTCCGCGGAGTAATTCGTCACCGGCGTCAGGAAGGTGCGGTCCTTCTTCATGTATATAAAGGCATCCGAAATAAACTTGTTGACGGATGAAATGCTGGAAAAATCCCTTGCGAAATCGGCGATGGTGAAATATTGGTCCGGTCCCGCGGCGCCGTCCGCGTTAAAGAGCTGGCGAAGAAAGCGGTTCGTGGAAATTTGATAGGACATCTCGTCCAGCTCCATCACGCGCGTATCGATCGCCAGCTTCGTCTGGTTCAGCGCCGACAGCGCCGAGCTCTTCGTCTCTTCCTCCAGCGCGCTTCGAACCTGCGAGATGATCAACGTGCCCAGCAATCCCATGGGAATCAGCAGGACAAGCGCGAAAGAAAGCATGATGCCCAAATAAATGCGGTTCAAAAATAGCCTGCTCATAGAAGCACCTCGATAAGTGGGATGCGGCTCCTCAAAAAACACGAAAGAGAAAGACGGTTGCCCGTCCCTCTCTCTCGAATTTGATGGCGCCCCAGGTTATCTCATGGGGTGGAATCCCTTGTTATACCTCTTGTCTGCTGTAAGGAAGCACCTGGAAATCCGTGACCAGCATATTGCCCGCGTCCGCGAAGACGGCTAGATTGCTCAGGGTCGTCGCCTGCGCGCGGAAGGAGAACGATTCGCCGATGACCTGCGTCTGTCCGCCTTGCGGCGTGATCAATACGCGATACTTCTTGGCGGGTACGTCGATCTCCAGCCTGACCTTGTACGATGTCCCCTTCGCGTAATCGAGCGTGGATTCGCTTGCGTATCCGCCGGTCGTATACGCATCGAACTGGCCGGTCGGATTCAACCGGACGATCGCGGCCAGCGCGCTGTATGCGCTCGCAGGGCTGCCGGACAGTCCGATCACGCCGTTGATCGAATCGCTCGTCGGAATGACGCTGTATTCGACGACCGCCTGGCCGGTGACGGCGGAGAAGCCGACGTTCTGCCAATCGCGCGACGCGAGCACATACGACCCGCTGGAGCCGACCAGCAGCACCTCGCGCGTCGGCGACGACAATCCCGTCGTATCGTAGGCGACCGCCTTCAGCCGCTGTACGCCCGAGAGCACCGTATAGTCGAAATCGTACGGCTGCGCGGTTTTCGTATCGATCAGTTGACCGTCCCGGTAAAGCTCTACCTTCTGAATCCCGTCGGAATCTTTGGCGTTGACATGGACGGAGAGCGTATCGTTAACCGTCCCCACCTGTCCGTCGGTCACGCCGACGAGCGTGGCGACCGGCGGAATATTGCCGACCGTGCCCGTAAATTCGTAGGCCCCGATATCGAAGCCCGATCCGGTCGGTCTGACGTTGCCTTCGAGATCGGTGCCGAACGACCTTGTCGTGCCGTTGTTGATGGCCGGAGAATCGGCGCCCAGGCGCCAAACGTTGAGGACGAGACCCGTGTCCGTCCGCAGCGGATCGAATGCGATAAACTTCGGATCGAGCCCGATAATATCGTTCGGTCCCGTGGCGACCGGCACGCTGCCGTTGTAGATCAAATTGTAATCCGCATCGATGGCCGACCCTTGCGACGCGCCGTAGGTGGACGTGCCGAAGCCCACGAAAATGTTGTTGCGCAGTACCGTAGATCCGCCCGTGCCCACCGCATTGATGCCATAGAAAGCCGGCTGGCCGTCCGTGATGGCGCTGGTAAACGTGTTGTTCTCGAACACCATATTCGGGATGCCGCCGTTCGTCTTGCCCAGGAAGGCGCCGGAGGAACCGACGCCGCCGAACACGTTGTTGCGGATCGTCCAGTCCGAGATGCGGTAAATGCCGTTCACGCCGTTTTTATCGTTCTCCAGCATGAGGCCTTGCTGATAATAGCCAAGGAATACGTTGTTCTCGATCAGCACGCGTTTGACGTCGATATTGTTATCGTCCCAGGACTGAACGACGTCGGCATGCGCCGGATCGCTTGGCGTGGAAGGTCTGTACAGATCGGCAAGATGCGTCCCGTGCAGGTAGTTGTGCCGCACGACGATGTCGCTCCCGAACACGCGCAAGAAATCGCCTTGCGGCTCATCCGTATTATGGACGCTGATTTGCTCCACTTCATTGTACTCGACGATCGAATTGCTGCCTACCTGGAATGCCGAAGCGGTTTTATTCGCATAGTTGTGTCCGATGTAGGTGTCTTGGGGCAATTGCCCGGCCTTATATTCGGCGATGACCGCGTAGCCGACGTAATCCTTGAAGCGGTTGTCTACGACATCGACATGATCGGCATTCACGCTGATCGCATTGCGCAGAACCCCCCGGCGTACCCGAGTACTGGCTTTCGCCGTCGAACTGCAGCCCTTCGATGCGGACATACTGGCCGTACACCTCGATCGTGCTCTTGACGACCGCATCGTCCGCCTCCGCCTTCAGGACGATCGGACGGCTGGCCGTACCGGAATACGTCATGTAGATCGGACCTTCCGCGTACACGCCGTCCTTCACGATAATGGTCGTGCCCGCTCTGGCCGCCTTCACGGCTTGCCTGATGCTGGTGAACGCGCCGTTCGCGCCGTCCGGATGGACGTAGAGCGTACCGTCCTCGACCGGCGCCGGCGGCGCCTGGGGCGGATTGACGCCGTGATTGTCGATGACCCAGGTTTGCTTGTTGGCGATGTTCCATGGGTTGACGTAGCCATCCTCAAAGCCGGGGTCCTTGAGCAGGTTCGTGCCCGACGGGCTTCCGAGGAAGGCGCTGTCCATGAATACGACGCCGCCCGAACCCGGCGCGCCGTCGGACACGACAAACGTAAGCTGCGTGTTGCTGCCCGTATTAAAGGCAGGCGTCGCGCATTCCGTCCAACCGGAAGTATTGGCGCTGCACGTCGCCACGCCCAGGTTGGCTCCCCAGGTGCCCGCTTTGACGAGCAGCCGGATTCCGATTCCTCCCTTCAGCCATATTTTCCCGACGTAGCTCGTATTCGGCGCCGCATTGGCTATCGTCTGCGTCATGCCCGAAAAAGTCGGCGTACTGGGGATCGTCGCCTGCAGCGACCAGTCGCCCTGATACGTATAGGAACCGAAGCTGGACTGGACGATCGTCCAAAGGCCGGTCGTGCTCATCGTCCAGCCGGCATTGCCGCTCTCGAATCCGCCGTTCTGCAGCAGGTTCGCGCCTCCGGCGGTTCCGAGGAACGAATCGTCGACGTATACGGCCGACGTGCCGGCGTAGTTGTCGGACACGATAAAGGTGACTTGCGTGCTGCTTCCGGAATTGAACGCGACCGAACACGACGTCCACCCGCTCGAAGCGTCGCATTTTTGCTGGGCGATCGTCGCCCCCCAATTGCCCGCCTTGACGAGCAGCAGGAGGGAGCCGGTTCCTTTCACCCAGATCTTCGCATTGTAAGCCGTATTCGAAGTCACATTGACGAGCTGTCTGCTGTTGGAAAAATTGGGCGGCGTCGACAATTGCACCTTCATCGCGGCAGTCCCGCTGCGGCTCAAGCTCCAATAATCGTCGGCAAAAGCGGCCGTCGGCGCCAGCATTCCCCATAGCAGCGCCAGGATCAGCGCCAGATTAAGCGAGTGGATCGATTTCCCGAACAATCGTTTCATCTCATTGCTCCTCTCGTCTCGTACGAATTAAAAAAAACTGTAAGCGGATACAATTTGATGCGGCAACCATTCCCCCGGTTTATCCGAGCGGACCTCCCTCCTTCGGCTTGACGATTGCGCCATGCCGTTCACTTCGCGGTGCGGCGCATGATCGCGTTTACATCGTATCAAGCGTCGTTTATCCCGCCTATACGCGATTCATCGCAGGCTGCACCGGGATTTACATTTTCGATATTCATCTTTACCGGCCGTATTCCATTATTTACAGTGGCGCATCGCGGGCGTTGGAATGGCCTGCAAACAGCGACAGCCCCCCCGCAAACGGGAGGCTGCCTTCCTTCGAACGTATGGGCTCGCAGAGCGTCTGGTGCTTTATTGAATCGTCAGGTTAAAGCCCGGCTGCAGATAGTACAGGCTCGGATAGGCGACATTGCTCGTCGTCAGGCCGTTAAACGTCGCCGACCCGTTGCCGGTATAGGTGAAGATCGCCGCGCCCTGGTGCGGTCCGGAGAAGCGCGACGTCGTGACGCCGTCCAGGCCCGTGCCGTTGATGTTGATGTTGTTGAACACGATATTCTGGAAGCCGCCGCCGTAGCCGAACTGGATCGCGTCGCGCTGCGTATTGAGAATGTCGATGTTCGTGAACGTGACGTTGCGGATGGCGTCGTTCGACGCTTCGAGATCGATGGCGCCGCGCTCGCCGTTGTACAGATCCTGGCTCGTGCCGCTATTGATGATCGTCGTGTCCGAGAAAACGATGCCGGTGTTGTTCTGGAAATGATAGCCCGGGAACACGGTATTCATACGGATGCCCGAGCCGCCGACCGTGTCGACGATCAGGTTGTGGTCCGCCTTGTGGCCGCTGCCGCCGAAGAAGGCGATGCCGCCAGCGCGCCAGTTGTTCTCGATCGTATTATAGGAAAACGTGTTGTTCACGCCGGCCGGCGCGCCGTTCGTGTCGCTGGTCCAGACAGCCAGCGCGTCGTCCCCGTTGTTGCGCAGGTTGCTGTTGCGGACGATCGAATTGCTCGTACCCTGGGCGAAGTTGACGCCGTCGGCCAGGTTGTTGCGAATGCGGCTGTTCTCGATCGTCAGCCCGTTCGCGTAGATCGCCGGGGTATGCGCATAATCGCCGACCCAGAAGCCGCATTCGAAGTGCTCGACCCATACGTCGTGAATCGTGGAGTTCGAGCCGAAGTTATCCATGAAGCCCTTGTATATCGCATTCTGGCCGTAGCGCGACCGAAGCTTGGAGTTCATATACACGTTGCTGAAATCAAGCTTGCCGGAGATGCGCAGCGAGATGCCGCCGCCTGCCGCGTTGGGGTTCGTGAACTGAATGTTCGTATGCCAGATGCCCGCGCCCGTCACGGTCAGGTTGTTGATCATATTGTTCGCCGAGCCGATCTCCCACATGCTGCTCAGGTTAAACGTACCCTCCGGAATGTACAGCGTCTTGCCCGCCGAGACGGCCGCCGTCACCGCGGATTTGAACGCCGCGAGATCGTCCTGTCCGTCGTTCGCCACGGCGCCGTAGTCGGTGACCGATACGGCGTTGGTCGGACGCGCGACGGCGGCCGGCACCGGTTCGATCTCCAGGAAGTCGACGCCGTATTCCAGGCTGTCCCCGTTGCCCTTCTGAATCCGGATCGTGTCGCCCGGCGCAAGCGGCGTATCCAGCTTCCAGTGCACCTCGTCGAAGCGGAAAAGCGGCCGTCCGCCGCCCGGCGCGTCCGCCGGCATGTCGCCGGAGAAGTACTGCCAGTTGTAATACGACGATAGCGATACCGTCTTCACCTTCGTCCCGTTGACGTACACGTCAAGCGAGCCGTTCAAGCCCATCCCGTCGCCGGAGTCGGGCATCGTGAACCGCATCGTGACGCCCGCGCCCCCCCTGTCCCTGGCGTACGGTCCACTGCGCATAGGAGCCGTTCGACGGCAGCGCCACGTATTTCTGGCCGGACGCCTCGGACGCGATCAGCGCCTGGTCGAAGTTAGGCGCGGCTTGCAGCGTCGCGCCGCCGCCCCTCGTTGCGTCCTCCGTATCATACCGGAAATAAGGCATGCTGGCGCCGCGCGCCGCGTAGACGGTCAGGTTCGCCGTGCTCGCATTGTTGGCCTGCTTGGTCGGAACTTCGTTGCCGTCCGCGGCGACGGTCGTCGTCACCGTGTAGCTGCCGCTGCCCGCCGTCCACGTACCCGGGATGGCGACATTGGCGGAAGCGCCTGCCGCAAGCGATCCGCTGTAGGAGCCGTTCAGCGTCTGGACGGTCGTACCCGCGCCGTTTTTGATCGCGACCGAGATCGCGTGCGCGCCGGCTGCCGATGCGATCGTGCCCTGGTTTTTCAGATTGACCGTAAAGCTGACGGCGCTGCCGACGGTCGGCGTGACCGGCGACCAGGAAGTCGCGGCGACCAGATCCGAGCTGGAGACGGGCGCGACCGTGAGCGGCGAGGCGTTCGTATAGCCGTTGTTCGCTTCGTTCTGCTCGATGACGGCATTGTTCTCGTCGACCTTGGCCGAGAGCGCATAGGACGCCGCGGTCTTGGCGCCTGCGTTCACCGATACGTTGGCGGTTGCGCCCGCAGCCAACGCGCCGACCTGCGCGGTGCCGGCGGCATCCCCGTTCAGGTAGAAGTTGACCGTCGTGGCGGCGGATGCCGCGGTGCCGATGTTTTTAACGGTCGCGTTCAGCGTGAGCGCGTCGGTCTCGATCGGCGAGGCCGGCGACCAGGACATGCCCGAGATCGTCAGGTCTGGATTGGCGGCCGGCGTGCCGAATACCTGGAACTCCGCGACCTGTCCGGCCGGGGCGCCGGTGTTCGCCGTGATGTTCAGCTGCAGACGCTTCACCGTTGCCGTCACGGGGATCGTCACCGCGTTGCCGGATGCCGGGTTAAACGTGTAGGTCTGCGAGGAGACCAGGTTCGTGAAGGTTGTGGTCGACTGATTGTGGCCGAGCACCTGGATCGTCTGGGTGCGCGTGGCCCATTCCGTAGCCGGATTGAGCTTCAGCACGATGGACGTGATGTTCTGGTTGGCGCCGAAATCGAGCGTCAGCGTGCTCGGGTTGCCGCCGCCCTCCCAATACGTGGCGGTGTTGTTGTCGTTGGCGTTGGTCGCCACGAACGCTTGCGTGTTGGAGGAGGCGACGATCGGCTTGCCGATCGCGATGTTACCGCCCGGCGGCGGCGTAGCTGTCGGCGTTGCCGTTGGCGTGGCCGTTGGGGTGGCCGTCGGCGTCGCGGTTGGCGTGGCTGTCGGCGTGGCCGTGGGGGTCGCCGTCGGCGTGGAAGTCGGCGACGTGCCCGCATCCACCGCGATCTGATCCAGATTCACGTTGGCAGAATCGCCTGCGTCGTATTTGTAGGCGATCGTATTGCTGCCGGCGTTCAAATTGAGCGCTTCCGTTTGGGTGCCCCATGTATCCCAGTTGGGAAGGTTCGCGAGCGTCGTCTGGCGAATCTTCGCGCCGTTGACGTAGATGGACACCGTTCTGGCGCCGCCGTTCGCGTTGCCGTACTTCAGCGTCACGTTCCGGCTGCCCGCCGCAGGTACGCTGACCGTGAAGGTCGTCGTCGCCCCCCTGCGTCCAGTAGCCGTCGACAAAACCGGTGCCGGCATAGCCTGCATGATCGGTGTTCACCTTGGCCCCGCCCGAGAGCGCTGCGGACTCCGCTTGATACGTGCCCGGCGGCGGCGTTGGCGTCGGGGTCGGGGTCGGCGTCGTTCCGCCCGCGCCGTAAATCTCAAGCTCGGACAGCTGACCCGCCGGCCAGCCCGTGTTGGCGGTGAAGCTCAGGCGAACATAGCGGGTCGACGTCGCCGTGAAGTCGATCGTGACCGCATTGCCGGACACGGCCGGATTAAACGTATAGTTGGCGGAACCGACGATGTTGGCAAACGTCGTGCCGTTCGCGCTGCCCTGAACGGCCAGCGTCTGCGTCCGCGTCTCCCAGCTTGACGGCAGCTTCAGCACGAGCTGGTCGATGCTGACGCTCGCGCCCAGGTCGACCTGAATCCATTGCGGAAAGGCATTGTTCGCGCTTTCCCAGTAGGTGCTTGCGTTTCCGTCCTTTACGTTGTCCGGCGTGTATGTCTGCGATTGGCCGCTCGCGGTAATCGTTTTGCCGATCGTCAGATTCGCTCCCCCCGGCCGCGAACGCGGGCGAAATGGAGCCTGCGGCCGAGATCCATCCGGTCACCAGCAGGATGAGAGCGAGCGTCCAGGCTGCGTGCTTGTGTCGCATTATAGTCCTCCTCAAAGTGGTTTTAAAGCCGATGCTGCGAAGTCCCACAGAATGATAGCGGTTACAAATAACGTCGAACCGATAAGCTGCCGACTGCTTCGTCTTCCTGCCTGCTCGACGCCTCCTTTCCGTTCCCAACTTAACGTACAGCTTTATTATAGTGAGGCGCTCCTCCCCCGCTATAAGGCGTGATTTTACGAGGATGGTAGTCAATTCCAAGCATATCGGGGCACGCGCGAAAAACAGGCCAACCAGAGCTTCCTGGCTGACCTGAACGGAACATCGGTATTGTGGCGAGTTACTGCAGTCCTTGCGACTGGTCGATCCAGCCAAGCAGCGTCTGCACGTACCTTTTCAAATATTTGAGCGTCGTCTCGTCCGTCAGACGTCCGCGCTCGGCATCGACCTTGTCCATGACTTGAGAAATGTACATTTTCTGAAAAGGCAGCACCCAGGACTGCGTCGCTTCCAGCGTCTGCCGGATCTGCTGCTGCGACAGGATCGTCCCTTTGGGACCCGGCGTCGAGCCCACGATGCCGACGGGCTTATGGATAAGCGCGGCCGTCCGGGTCGGCGTCGATGCCCAGTCCAACGCGTTTTTGAGTACGCCGGGAATGCCCGAATTGTACTCCGGGCTCACGATCAGCAGCCCGTCCGCGCCGCGGATCGCCTCGCGATACAGCCGCACGGCCTCAGGGCCGTCGCCGACGTCAATATCCGCATTGTACAAAGGCAAGTCCGCGATCGATATGTATTCGTAAGCGGTCTCTTCCGCCAGGCCAAGCTCCGGCACGGTGGCCGCGATCATGCGATTGTACGACTGCTCTCGCAAGCTCCCCACGATGATGCCGATTTTTTTCATCCCCATACGCCTCCTTTAATAGAGAAAAAGGACGACCGCTTGCTGGACGGCCGTCCCTTCGTTGCATTAGCGATTGGCCAGATAAGCCGCGACTTCGGCGAGTCTCGAAGCGTAGCCCCACTCGTTGTCGTACCATGCCGCGATCGACACGATGTCGCCTTGTACCTGCGTCAGCGGCAGGTCGATGATGGACGAATGCGAGTCGCCGACGATGCGCGAGGACGCCCATTCGCCTTCGAGCACGTCCAGCACGCCCTTGAGTTCGCCTTCGGCGGCCGCAGCGCGGAACATGTCGTTGATCTCTTGGGCCGTGACCGGCTTTTCGGTGATCAGGTTGAGCTCGGCGATGCTGCCGGTCCGGGTCGGGATCCGGTACGCCTTGCCCGTGATCTGCAGGTCCGGCCAGATAAACTTGAGCGCCTTGGCCGCGCCGGAGGACGACGGGATGATATTCTCGGCTGCGGCCCACGAGTCGCGGCGGTCCTTCATCGGCTGATCCGTCAGCGACTGGGTGTTCGTGTAGGAATGGACGGTCGAGAACAGGCCGTGCTTGATGCCGAAGTTCTCGCGAACCAGCTTGACGACCGGGGCCAGCGCATTGGTCGTGCAGCTCGCCATGCTGATGATCTTATGCTTGTCCGGATCGAAGTGGTCGAGGTTGATGCCCTTCAGCAGCACCGCGTCGCAATCGTCGAGCGTCTTGCTCGGACCGCTGACGAGTACGCGCTTGGCGCCACGATCCAGATGAACCTGGGCGACCGAACGCGTCACGGCGCGGCCGGTGCAGTCGATGACCAGATCCACGCCGAGCGCCTGCCAGTCCGGCACCTCGTTCGCCGAATTGATGTACTTGATGTCCCGGCCGCCGATGACGATGCTGCCTTCGCCGCCGGATACCGCCTCGGGCCACCTTTTATAGTTCGTGTCGACTTCGAACAGCGCGGCCAAAGTGGCCTCGTCCTTAATGTCCGAGATCGACACCGGCACGAAAAGATTGTCTTGAAGAGCGACTCTGAGCAACTGCCTTCCGATACGTCCGAATCCGAATACCGCGATTTTGCCCATGTTTGCCCTCCGTTATGAATTAGTTTCGTTTGACTCCGCGTACCTCTCCAATTTACACCTTATCCGGGCCGGATTGAAGAGCCTGCGGAATTAATTCGCGCACCTCGATCGGCAGCAGGTTCGATTCGATCTGTTCGCGGTGCGGCTCGTACCACGAGGGGAGCATCAGCTTGCCGCCCAAAGCGTCGGCCGGCTCGTCGTTGGCGAATCCGGGCGGATCCGTCGCGATCTCGAACAGAATGCCGCCGCTCTCGCGGAAGTAGATCGCGTTGAAGTATTGGCGGTCGATGACCTCCGTCGGATGAAAGCCGGCTTCGCTGACCCTTTGCTGCCATTGTACGTGCTCTTCGAAGTCCTTCGCTCTCCAGGCGATGTGGTGAATCGTTCCGGCGCCCGGCGTTCCCCACGGCATGTCGGACGTCGGGACGTCGACGATGTTGCCGATGTCGCCGAATGCCCGGAAGCGGGTATAGCCGCCCTCTTCGCCGATGCGGGTCATGCCGAGCACATGCTCGAGCACTGCGCCGGTCTGCTTGACGTTCGCGCTGAACAGGATCGCGCCGCCGAAGCCCTTGATCGCCTTGTCGGACGCGATGCCGCCGAACGACCATTCGCTGTTCGCGCCTTCCTCGCGTTCGACGAGTTCCAGGCGCAAGCCTTCGTTGTCTTCGAACTGCACGAAGCTTTCCCCGAAGCGGGACGTCTTCTCGTACGAGATGCCGAAGCCGGCGAGACGCTCTTCCCAAAAGCTCAGGGCGCCGACCGGCACGACATAAGTCGTCACGCCGACCTGGCCGCCGCCGACCCTACCCTTGCGGGAGTTCGGATGCGGGAAGAAGGTGATGATCGTGCCGGGGCTGCCGACCTTGTCGCCGAAGTAGAGGTGATATACCTCGGGGGCGTCGAAGTTGATCGTCTTCTTCACGAGCCGAAGGCCCAGGACGCCGGCGTAGAAGTCCACGTTTTCCTGCGGGTTTCTGGCAAATGCGGTGATGTGGTGGATGCCTGCGGTTTGGATGGCGGTCATGATTGATTCACTCCTTGTTTTTATTTGGGAAGCTTCGCTTCGTTTTATTTTAGTTGGTTAAAATAAGTTGAGCGCGCTGTCGAGCGAATATGCGCCCGCTCCGGCGAATGCGACGCCGATCGCGATCGCGAGCATCACGAGCGGGTACTCATAGCCGTTGGCGGTCGACCACACGCCGTTTGGAGCGTGGACCTTGATGGCGCCGATCATGGCGAGCGCGATCAGGACGCCGGCGATCGGCGTGAACAGACCGACCGTGAATAACGCGCCGCCGAGAAACTCCATCAGTCCGGCGATAACCGCCATCGCGACGCCCGGCTTGATGCCGACCGACTCCATCCAGCCGCCCGTCCCCTTCGGTCCGTAGCCGCCGAACATCCCGAACAGCTTCTGGGCGCCATGCCCTACGAACAACAAACCTACAACGATTCGAATGATGAGCAATCCCGTATCCATCATGATAATTCTCTCCTTTAAAATGTTAGTTTTAATTTTCTTCAATTGAAGATATTGGTGCGGCAAAAACTTCGCCTTCTAAATCGGCTCTCGCCCGCCTTGGCCTTGCCTCGGCATCGGAAGCGGCGTCGAGATCGCCGTCATCTTCCGCTTGATTCCCTGTGCGCCGGTCATTCGTCATTCCTCATTTCGCCATTGTTGATTTAGTGAGTTTGTTCGACTCGTTTATGTCTTGAATTAAAGATAATTGATTTCGAGCATTTTGTCAACACCCCCCTTTTCGAGCGTTTTGGGGAGCTGTTTCTAGATGGGACTTCCTGCGGCGTGGCGGTGTCGCGAAGAGTCGGTTTGTTTCTAGGTGGGACTTCCTGCGGTATGGTGGTTTCGCAGGTAGTCGGTTTGTTTCTAGGTGGGACTTCTTGCGTTGCGGCGGTTTCGCGGAGAGTCGGTTTGTTTCTAGGTGGGACTTCTTGCGATACGACGGTTTCGCGGAGAGACGGATAGTTTCTATATGGGACTTCCTGCGGCGTGGTGGTGTCGCGGAGAACCGGTTTGTTTCTAGGTGGGACTTCTTGCGATACGGCGATGTCCAGGAGATCTGGTTTGTTTCTATATAGGACTTCCTGCGGCGTGGCGGTTTCGCGGAGAGTCGGTTTGTTTCTACATGAGACTTCCTGCGGTGTGGCGGTTTCGCGGAGAGTCGGTTTGTTTCTAGGTGGGACTTCTTGCGATACGACGGTTTCGCGGAGAGACGGATAGTTTTTATATGGGACTTCCTGCGGCGTGGCGGTTTCGAGGAGAGTCGGTTTGTTTCTAGGTGGGACTTCTTGCGATACGGCGATGTCCAGGGATCTGGTTTGTTTCTACATGGGACTTCCTGCGGCGCGGCGGTGTCGCGGAGAGCCGTTTTTGTTTCTGGGTGGGACTTCTTGCGGCGTGGCGGTTTCGCGGAGAGCCGGCTTGTTTCTAGGTGGGACTTCTTGCGATACGGCGATGTCCAGGAGATCTGGTTTGTTTCTATATAGGACTTCCTGCGGTGTGGCGGTGCCGCGGAGAGCCGGTTTGTTTCTAGGTGGGACTTCTTGTGGCGTGGTGGTTTCGCAGAGAGGCGGTTTGTTTCTACATGAGACTATCCGCGGCAGGATGGCACTCACAGGATGGCGCTCAGACGAAAGCATTCTCAAGCAAAAAAAGCCGCCGGAACCGTCCATACGGACGGATGCTCCGGCGGCGAATGGCTGGACTGCATGGCTCAGCCGTGGTGCTTGGGGACGAGCGTGCACAAACGGCTGGAAAACCGGCTGCCCCAGACGGCGACGGCCAGCAGGACGAAAACGGCAGCAGCCGACAGGACCAGCGAGCTCAGCGCATGGGAGAATGCCGCAAGCAAGCCAAGGGCGACGAGCCCCGTCGCATGCGGAACCGCGATCATACGGGACACGATCCAGATAAAGATCGCGTTGCTCAGCAGATAGAGGGCCGGGGAACCCAAAATGACCAATGCCACGCCCGGCTCCAGGTGCCCGGCAGGATGCGCAAGCAGAAATTCGTCCGCGACCGCCGACAGCACGATGCCTCCTGCCAGCAGCAGATGCGTATAGGTATAGGCCGCCCTCGCCAGCTCTCCCGGGACTCTCGCGTTCACGATATAGTGATGGCCGATGCGCGACGTCGTCTCGAAGTAAATCCACCACATGGACACCGTGCCCAAGAACGAGACGAGAAACGCCAACACCGTCTCCGCATTCCTTTCCAATCCGGCAAAGGTGGCGCCCATGACGATAATGGACTCTCCGAGCGCAATAATAATGAAAAGCCCGGCTCGTTCCGCCATATGCGACCCTTCGACCGCCCAATCTTCGGCCGTCGAACGGCCGATCCGCGGCACCCAAAAGCCGAGCGAAGGCGCGACATAGTCGATGAGCAGCGCGACGCCCCAGAGCGCCAGCCGGATCTCGCCTTCCTGCGTCCCGCCCGCGACCCAAAAGACGCCGGATAAAATGAGCCAGCACAAGATGCGCACCAGGTTGATCTGATTGACCGGCGCGCCGTGCCCGAGCGCCCATACGGTGAAGGCGGTTCGCCCGATCTGAAACGCGGCGTACGAGATGCCGAAGTACAGACCGGCGTGCCCGAACGCTTCGGGAATGGATGTGGACATGACCAGGCCGACGAGCATGAGCGAGAATAGCATAATGCGAACCGGGAGCGCGTCGGGACTCAGCCAGTTGATGACCCAGGTCGTGTAGTTCCACGCCCACCATACCGCCATCGTCAGCATCGCCGTATGAAGCGCGCCCATCCACGTGAAGTTCTCGAGCAGCGAATGGGACAGCTGCGTGACGGCGAATACGAAGATCAAATCAAAGAACAGTTCGATAAACGAAACTTTGCCCGAATCGCTAAGGCCTCTGCTGCGAAAAAGTTCAGGTCTGTGATGCGCTTGCGCCATGCCGGCGATCCTCCTTTTCGCTCTCTTCTCATTTAAAGCTGAGTATAGCAGAGAACGCCGGCTCTCGGGCTAAAGTTTAGCACGGCGCCGCGCAGAAACGTTTAACGGTATCGCGAACGCGGCCAGCAAGCTCCCGAACAGCAGCAGGATACCAACCGACTGCAGCCCGTCCGGCCGAAAGCGGTCTATAAAGATGTCGAGCAGGATGGCGACCGCGGGATCGACGAAGACGAACACCGCGACGACCGGCGACGGGAGACGGCGGATGCTGCCGAAAAAGAGCAGGTACACGACGCCGGTATGGACAATTCCGGTCGTGACGGCATATATCCATTCGCCCCGCGCGAGCCCTTCGTAAGCATCGAAATGCACGAACGGCAGCAGCAGCGTTAGGCCGATCGCCATCTGGATAAACGTCGTCGCGTACACGCTCGTCTGCCGGACGCTTCTGCCGAGCAGCATCGTCGCCGCGTAGAAAAAAGCCGCCAGCACGCCGCAAAATATCCCTTTCCAGTTCGCAGAGGCGCCCCCAAACCCGACCGCGCCCATGATAAGCATCGTGCCACCTAAGCATCCGGCAAGCGAGAGGATCGCCGTCCTGCCGAGCTTGTCCCGGAAGATCAGTCCGCCCGCGACCAACGCAAGGATCGGAGCCAGATGATACAGCGAGATCGCGATCGTTACGGAGATAAACCTGAATGCGGTGAACAGGAACACCCAGTTGAGCAGGTTCGAGACGCCGCAAGCGACGACGATAAGCGCCTCCCTGGCGTCCCAGCGCTCCCGTCTGAAGCTGCCCGTAAACACCCAGGCCGCCAGTAAAATGACGAACGCGCAGACGCACCGGACAAACACCAACTCCACGGCCGGCAGGCCCGTTCGCGAGGAAAAAAATCCGACCGAGCCGAATATGGCCATGGATACGACTAATTGAGGCAAAGCGGACTTGTGCATGTTCTGGATGTCAATCTCCCCCGATGTGTGGATGGACCTACTCTACTATAGAAGCGGGAATCGGGACAACGCGGAAATCCATACCAGCGACACAGGCAACCTGATTAAACCGTGCGCCGGAACACCTCGGCCAAATTCACCGCAAGGCACGGCACCGCCGATGAAACGATCTCGTCCTCCACCGTCCACGTTTTGACGAGCCTGTACTCGCCTTCGGTCAGCACGAATTGATCGACCAGCCGGTACTCGGGCTCGACCAGCCAATATTCGGCTACGCCGAACCGCTCATAGGTCCCCTTTTTTGATCGTCTTGTCGTTACGCGCCGTGCTGTCGGACAAAATCTCGACGACCAGGTCCGGCGCGCCATAGACGTAGCCGTCCCGGATAATGTCGCTGCGCGTCCGGCTAATATAGAGCAGGTCGGGCTGCAAAATGTTGTCCTTGTCGAAATGGACGTCCAGCGGCGCGAGCAGGATTACCCCGTCCTGTGCGCAGGAAGCGTGGAACGCCAGGTAAAGCTGCCCCAACACATCCTGGTGCACGAACTTCGGCGAGGTGAGAAAGTCGTACCGTACGCCGCCGATGATCTCGTAGCGTTCGTCAATGAAATAAGTGCCGTGGGTCTCTTTAACCTTGCCGCTGTCGCCATTTTTCTTTTCACTCATCTCTAATCCCCCCCCCCCCCCTAAAATAAAAACCCCGCAAAGCCCCGCGATCCATCGCGCGCTCTGCGGGGTGCTTCCCCGATCATTTCCCTTATTATGGTCGAAAGAGGGCGAAACTGTCAACCCTCGAGGCAGACTCCCGCCTTACTTCGCCAACTCCCCGAACCGCGAGAACACTGCCAGCGCAGGATCGATCGGCACTTCCGCCCGCTGCAACCCTTCGGGCGTCTCGATCGTCGGCGTCGGCCGCGGCAGGCGACCTTCGAACTGCGGCAGCCACTGCCGCTGCGCGGTCAGCATCTCCGTGACCATGTCGCGGATCTCCTTCAGCGTCAGCACCGACGACGTGAGCGGATCGAGCGCGATGGCCTGCACGACCGTCTCCGGGTCGCCGGATTTGGCAGCCAGCACGGCCAGCCGCTGCACGTTGATGTTGGTCATGTTAAGCGCCGCGCACTGCGGCGGAATCTCGCCGATGACGGTCCGGTGGATGCCCGTGCGGTCCGCGAATACGGCGCCCTCGGCGCAGCAGTCCGCCGGGAGGTTGGCGATCATGCCGTTGTTGCGCAGATTGCCGCTGAACTTGAACGTTTTGCCCGTTTCCAACGCCTCGATGATATAAGCGCAGTATTCCACGCTCCGGGGCGGCAAATCGTACGATTCGTCCGCCAGAATGTCCTGGTCCTTGTACTTCTCGGCGACGTACGCGCACCAAGTATAGTACGCGCCGGATTCTCCGCCGAAAGAAGGCTCGTCGCAGTACAGGTCGAGCGCCTTTTGATTTTTGCGGAACCACGGCACGTACTCGGACAGATGCCCCGTCGACTCGGTCATGAAGTAGCCGAAGTGGCGGAACACCTCGCCGCGCACCTTCTCGTTGACGTAAAATGCAGGCTGCTCGAACTTGTCGCGAAGCGCCGGGTACAGATCCTCGCCCTTGTGGGACAGCTTCGTGAACCAGCCCATGTGGTTGATGCCCGCGGAGACGTAATCGATCTCTTCCTTCGGCACGCCGGTATAGCCCGCGATGAGGTCAAGCGTCGTCTGCACGCCGTGGCACAGGCCGACATATTGAATGTTGGTCTCGCCGAGCGCCCAGCAGATCATGGCCATCGGGTTCACGTAGTTGAGCAGCGTCGCGTTCGGGCACAGCTCCTCCATATCCCGCGCCACGTCCAGGATGACCGGAATGCTGCGCAGCGCGCGGAATACGCCGCCGGGGCCGAGCGTATCGCCGATGCACTGGTCGACGCCGTACTTCATCGGAATCTTGTAGTCCAGTTCGAACGCGGACACGCCGCCAACCTGGAACGACGTGATGACATAGCTCGCGCCGGCCAGCGCCTCCCTCCGGTCGGTCGTCACGAGTACGCGCGACTTGAGCCCGTTCTTCTCGATGACCTTGTCGGCGAACGCTTTGACCTGCGACGTTTTGCCCGTGGAAGGGGCCATCAATACGAACTCGGTGTCCTCCAGCTCCGGCGTCGCCATGATGTCGAGCATCAGCGTCTTGCAAAAAACGATGCTGCCCGCTCCGATGATCGCGACTCTTCTCATGGTACGATCCCGTCCCTTCGCGCTTTATTGGTATTGCTGCATCAAGCGGATGTAATCCCTGGCCAGCTTCAGGTCTTCCAGCGCTTCCTTCGATTCGCACGGCGCCGGCCGCTCGCCGCGCACCGCGGCGATGAAGTTCATCGCCTGCTTGCGCATGGCGTGCAGGTTCGGCATCACAGGAATCTCGTAGGAAGGCGCGCCCTTGCCGTCCTTCATGATCGTGACCTTGCCGGCCTGCTGGCGGGCGAGCGGCGGCGGCAGATCGACGCGGACGAAGCCGCGCTCGAAGCAGACGAGCAGGCTCTCGTGCCATTCGATCGACGTATTATACGGGGCCATCTCCAGCGCGACCGTGACGCCGCCATCGCTCTCGCCCGCCAGCAGCACGCCGCGGCGATCCGCGAACGTGATCTTGTACGGTTCGCGCAGCAAGAAGCGGATGGCGTTGACCTGATGGATGTAATAGTTGACGAATGCATCGAGGTGGCGGGTCTGTTCGTCTGTGAAATAGTCGGGTCCCGGCTCGATCGCGACGTTCGGATACGGTTCGTCCGAGTTCAGCGGCGCATCCGAGCCTCCGATCCAGTCGCCCGGCGGCATCGTGACGCGGACATACTGCATTTTGCCGTACTCGCCGCTTGCCTTCCACTGCTCGATGACGGCGCTTGCGTGCTCCATCGCAGGATCGGAGCGCTTGTGGTAGCCGACCATGTGCAGCGTCTTGTATTCGTCAGCGAGCCGGACCAGCTCCTCGCCGGCCTCGACGGTAAGCGAGATCGGCTTCTCGGTGAACACCGGGATGCCCGCCTTCAGAATGTCGGGGATGAGGTTGATATGCGTGCGGTACTGCTGCGGCGCGACGATCGCATCTACCTTTGCGTCATGCAGCAGCTCCAGATGATTGGCATACACGGTCGGTACGCCGTAGCGGTCCGCCACCGTGCGCGCGAGTCCCGGGCGCACCTCGGCCAGCGCCACGACCTCGCATTGATCGCGCAATACCGCGTAGTTGGACAGATGCGCCATCTGCCCCATGCCGCCGACGCCGACGAATCCGATTTTTAATTTGCTCATCTCGCTCACTCCCTGGGTCCCAAGTTTTCGAATAAATAGAGGCCTTCCGTGCCCGGCGCGACGATGTCGGGGTAGCCGTTGCCGGTGATGTCCTGAATCCACATATAAATGCCGTTGCCCGAGCCCTCGCCCGCGGGGCCGTAATCGATGACATGCTTCTCGAAGGCGCCGCCGTTGATTTTGAAATAGTACAAGAACAGCGGATCGTCGAAGCCCGGATCGTTGTCGTGCGCCAGATAGCGCTTGCCGGTGACCAGCTCCAGCTCGCCGTCGAGATCGAGATCGACGAGCATCAGATCGTGATACTGGGACGCGGTCGTATCGATGTCGTGGCGGGTCCAGCTGCGAGAGCCGTCCGCTTCCCGTCGCTGCTCGTACCAGTGCAGGCCGTAGTCATGCGCCTGGCCGACGATCAGATCGCACAGGCCGTCGCCATTGACGTCGTAGCCGAGCACCGGCACGCTGGCGGAGCCGAGCGAGAACTCGGGGTGGAACGTCCACGGTCCCGCGAACGGGTCCTCCGGCTGCTCCAGCCAGCCGTTCGACAGCACGATGTCCGTACGCCCGTTGCCGGTAATGTCCGCAAAACCCATGCCATGCCCGCTCGGACCTTCGGAGATGACGGTCTTGCTGAACTTCCCCGTCCCCTTGCCGTTCTCGTCGACGATCAGCTTGTAGAAGGCTTGAGGCGATCCCGGCGTGTTGGGAAAAATCTCGGGTATGCCGCAGCCGTCGATGTCGAAGTAACGAATCGTCTCGATCGGCGTGCTCGGGTCGATCTCGATCGTCTCCCATTCCGCGGAGGCGATCCCCGGGTTGCGTCGCCACTTGAGCGCGCCTCCCCACCAGGAGCCCGTCACGATATCCATCCGCCCGTCCCCGTCCACATCCATCGGGAAGTCGGAGAAGTCGTCCCGGTAATGCGCGTAGGTCGCCAGCTCGCAGATTTTGTGTTTTTTGACGAAATCGGGCCCCTCGTACCAGTAGCCGCCGCTCACGATATCGAGCGTGCCGTCGCCGTCGACGTCGAAGACGGAGCAGGCTTCGAACGTCTCGTCGCTCAGCTTCCGCTTGTTGAATTGAATGGGCATGCGCATGTCCCTCTCTCCGCAGGTCTATGGATTCGTTGTGAAAGCGCTATTGAATGTCGTATCGCTTATAATCTACAATACAGACAGATTAAGGGACAATGCGGAGAGTTGCGGGATTTGGCTATTGAAAATTGGGTTTTGGAGGCGCGCACGCATGAGGCACTCGATCATCGCCGGGAAGCCGGAGATTCTGAGCGGATCGCTCATTCACGGGAGCAAGGAGTCGCCCTTCTACTTCCCGCTTCACCAGCACGAGCTAAACGGCGAGATCTTCCTGATCACGGAGGGAGAAGGGGAATTTCGCGTGGACGGCAGGTTCTATCGCGCCAAAGCCGGCAGCCTGCTCATGTACAATCGGGGCATCTGGCACGAGGAACGATCGACCAGCGACAAGTTCGCCGCGGTTTACGTCGCGTACGCGGGGCTGCAGCTGCAAGGCATGCCGGCCGACTGCCTGTCGAGCGCCGCCCAGCCGGCCATGCTGGAGCTCGGCGAGCACTTTTTGCCGGTGAAGAAGCTGTTCGTCGACATGATCGAGGAATGGAGCAGCCCGCTGCCCGAATCCGCCTTCGTCGCGAACGGACTGCTCCACGCGCTTACGGGCAGGCTCGCGCGTCTGCTGCATTATTCGGCGGCGGACCAAGTGAAAAAGCGCCCGCACAAGGAAACCGTTCACCTGGCGAGGCGCTATATGGAGGAAAATTATCCGTTCGACGTGACGCTCGAGACGCTGGCCAGCCTGACCTACACGAATCCGTACCATTTTATTCACGTGTTCAAGGCCGAGACGGGCATGAGTCCGATCCAATATTTGATCCGTTACCGCATCGAGGTGGCCAAGCAGTACCTGGCGTCGACGCGGCTGCCGATGGCGGAGATCGCCGAGAAGGTCGGGTACAAGAGCGAGACGTACTTTCAGAACTTGTTCAAAAAGACGACCGGGATGTCGCCGGGGAAGTATCGGACCGCGGCTGGCGGCAAGGAGTAGCGGAAGCCGCTAACGCGCGCGTGCGTCGACGCACGTGCCGGATAAGAAATGCCGCCTGCGGCCTTTGTTTGCGCGGTGGCGCTCAACGGACGGACTGAGGAGCCCTTATTTTTGTTCCTATCGCAATTTGCGGCCCGTTCGCGGACCCAGGAGCCCCTATCGCGGGTTTGGAGAGCTATTTTAGCCTTGATCTGAGCAAATAACGCCTCTCCAGTCCGAAAAGATCGCAATTGCACCGTTTTGTACGCAATAGCGTCATCTGAGTCCGGTATCTTCTTTCGGCTTGCCTTCCGTTGCTCCCGCACTACTCATTCGCATCTAACGCGTACTTTATCGCCTATTGTCACCGCAAGGTTAGCTAGTGAAGCCAGCGGGGGCGATGGGACGCCGCCGCTCCTGTTCGGCATCTGCCTGCGCGAGGGATGGCCTGTGCGAGGGATGGCCTGTGCGAGGGACGGCATGCGAATGCCCGCCAAGGATGGCAGGCATATCCGCATCGGCTCGTCCAATCGGCTAAAAGCCTGCGTGATCCAGCGCGATCCCCTTTCTCGCCTCGCACGACGATGCGGGCGCTATGCAGCGTTACCTGGTCGAGACCGTGGCGTATTCCGAGCCGAAGAGGCGCTGAAGGGCGCTGCCTGTCGATTTTATACTTTCCATTATATCAAACGGAAAGGACCGCCCTTGCCGGACGGTCCCAACTTATAAATTACGATCGCCCTGCCGGCGCCGCTGCCGTACGCGCCTGCCGATCGCCGATCGAATTGCCGACGTACAGCACCTGCGGCGGCTTGCGTCCTGACGGCCACGCGATTCTGTGCGGCATTCCCGGCCACAGATCGAAGAAATTGTCGGACAGCGGAAGATCGCCGTCGAGATCGATGCATACGCCGAAGGCGAACGCGCTGCTGGTGAAGACGGCATGGCCGCCGTCCATGCGAACGTCGATCTGCGCCTGCGGCCAGTTCATCTCCCGGAAGCGCGGCACAATCAGGCGTCCGCGCGCAACCGTCTCGCCGCCCTGCGACAGACTCGCGAATGCCAGCGTGTCCGCAATCCCGGCGGCGTCCCAGGCGTCCGCGTCGAATTCGGCCACGCAGCGCGACGTATTCGCCGGCACCTCGACCGTCGAGCGCAGCTCCTTCACGTAGTCGCCGCCGAGCGTGAACAAGCCGCCGTGCAGCTCGCCGCGCCACGTTTCCCCCGTCTCGTTGATGCCGAATATGCGGACCAGCCCCGCTTCCCGGACGACCACGACCGACACGGGCTGGAATGCCCGCTTCACCGGGTAGAAGGACGGCGTCCGGTTGAGGTAATAGTCGACGATCGTCCAGCTGCGGGTCGCCGGCCAGCAGTCGTTGAACATCCAGAAGATCGCCGAGGCGCTGTCGAACATCCGGCGCCGGAAGTTGTCGATATACTCCCTTAAACCCTCGCCCTGGACCAGCCCGCCGTAATAGACATGCTCCTCGATCGACAGCCCGCGCGGCTCGAGCCCCGTCCATTCCCGGATCTGCCGGTCGGGCGCCGACTGCGCGTACCAGGAGTCGACCGCGTTGTCGTGCTGCTGCCAGGCGAAGGACAGCACCTCCCGGTGAGGGTCCGGCAGACTGGCGTGCATGGCCGGCAGACTGGTCGGCCCGAGGATGCCCCCTTCGTTCGGGAACCGGCAGGTCAGCGACCGGTATTCGCGGAAGTCGGTATTGTCGAAGCCGACCGTCCACGGATGCTGATCGCCCGCCGAATCGTCGTTCGGATGCAGATCGTCCGGCGAATACGGACTGCTCGGCTGATAGTAGCGTCCCGGGTCTTCCTCCCGCACGATTCGGGGCAGCACGTGATGGTAAAACGCGTAATCCGGATACATGACGCTTTCGCTCGCCTCTTCGTCCCAGCGGTTCGTATGCCATTGATTTTCGTTGTTGCCGCAGTACATGACGAGGCTCGGATGATGCGCCAGCCGGCGCACGTTGTAGATCGCCTCTTCCTTTACGTTCCGCATAAAAGCGGGCTCCGTCGTCGGGTACGCCGCGCAGGCGAACATGAAGTCCTGCCAGACCATCACGCCCCGCTCGTCGCACAGCTCGTAGAAGTCGTCCGATTCATACACGCCTCCGCCCCAGACGCGCAAAAAGTTGAAGTTGGCTTCGAGCGCCCGGTCGATCAGTCCTTCGTAACGGGCGCGGTCCGCGCGAATGAACAGCATGTCGGCCGGAATGAAGTTGGCGCCCTTCGCGAATACGGGCTTGCCGTTGACCTCCAGCACGAAGTAGCGCCCCCCGGCCGGATGGGGATCCTGGTTAATGGCCAGCCGCCGGAAGCCGGCCCGCTTGACGCGCCTGCAGATGACGCTCCCGTTCACTTTGACCTCCACCTCGATCTCGTAGAGCGGCTGCTCGCCGTGCCCGGACGGCCACCACAGCCGGGGATTCGGCACCGCCGCCGCCGCGTCCAGCCGCTGCTGTCCCTTGCGCACCGGATGGACGCTCGAAGCCGCGGCACCGCCGTTCACGCGTACCGTCACCTCCGCCTCGGCGGGCAGGTCGGCGCAGCCTTCGAGGAAGACGCGAACCGACACGGCCCCTTCGTCCATCCGTTCGTTCAGGTCGGTCAGGACGACGATGTCGTCGACGCGCGCCGTCGCGGCCCATTCGAGACGCGCCGGCTTGTGAATGCCCACGTTCACATAACGCGCGGACCAATCCCAGCCGAAGGAGCTTTGCGGCTTGCGCAGCCAGATCCGCTTGTGCAGGACGTGGTCGTAGGAATTTTCATAGTAGCCTTCCACCGAGCGGTTGCCTGCCGCGTGCAAGCCGCCGTTCAGCACGACGACGAGCAGGTTTTCCTCGCGCAGCTTGCCTGTCACGTCAAGCTTGCAGGGACGGTAAAAATTGGCGTGCTCGCCGATCCTCTCCTCGTTCAAATAAATGTGCCCTTCGTAGTCGAGCCCCTCGAAGACGAGCCAGGCACAGCCTTCGACCGCCGCCTCGGGTGCAGAGAACGTCTTCCGGTAAGCCCAGATGCTCTCCTCCACCCAGCGGCCGGACAGGGCGTTCAGCCCTTCCGTCGGCTCTTCGATCAAGCCGCGCTTGATGAGCTCCAGGTGAACCTCGCCCGGCACGCTCGCCTCCATCCACTTGGCGTCGTCCGTATCCGCCAGATGGAACGTCCGCACGCCGCCCCGCTGCCCGTCGGAGCCCGCAAGCCGCCAGACGCCAGACAGATCCAGCGCGCCGTGCAGCCTTTCCTCCATGTCCGTACAATCGTTCAAACGCATGTCCCCCCACTCCTTCTCTTCTCAATCCGCTGCCAGCTCCAGCTCGATCACGGTGTCGATGTCGTCCGGCAGCTCCGCGCCGGCAAGCGTGATGAACGCGTCGTCGGGGTATTCGTAGGCCATCCAGGGCGTCTCCACCTTGATCTCCGAGCCGTCCGCGAGCAGCCTGGCCCGCTTGATCTTGCCCTTCATCCCTTCGAACGAGATCGGTCCCATGCCCCGGTCGAAAATATGGGCGTACAGCTTGTTCCCGTTCTGCGTGTAGCGGCCCCACTCCGGCTTGGGCAGCGCCGCCGCGCCGCAAGCCGTAGATGCTGCTCGCGTTCGCGTCCATCCAGCGGCCCGCCTCGCGCAGCACGTCGACGGACTCGCCGGGGATGCGCCCCTTGGGATCAGGCCCGACGTTGAGCAGCAGGTTGCCGCCCTTGCTGACGCATTCGACGAGCCCGCGAATGACGGTCTTGGCCGACTTGTAATTGCGGTCGGACGAGCAGTAGCCCCAGTGGTCGTTCAGCGTGATGCAGGCCTCCCACGGCACGGGGCGTCCCGACTCGCTGCGGATGCCCGCGGACGGCAGCATCTGCTCCGGACTCGCGAAGTCGCCCGCATATTCCTCGGGCTCCGCCGCTTTGATGTTGCCGCCGAGCCGGTTGTCGATGACGATGTCCGGCTGGAGCGCGCGCATCATCCGCACGAGCTCGGTCGCCCGCCACTTTTCGCCGGTCATGTCGTCGTAGGAAAAGTCGAACCACATGACGTCGATTTTCCCGTAGCCGGTCAGCAGTTCCTTCACTTGCCCGTGCATGTAGTCGAGATAGCGGTCGAAAACGATCGGCTTGTCCTTGAACGCTTCGTTCGCGCGCATCGGATGAATCTTGTCGCCGTAAGCCGGATAATCTTCGTGATGCCAGTCGATGATCGAATAATACAGGCCGACCCGCAGGCCCTCCTCGCGGAACGCCTCGACGTACTCGCGGATCAGATCCCGGCCCGCCGGCGCGTTGGTCGCTTTGTATTCCGTCAGCTTGCTGTCGAACAGACAGAAGCCGTCGTGATGCTTGGCCGTCATGACGGCGTACTTCATGCCGGCGGCCCTGGCGAGCTTCGCCCAAGCCCGCGGGTCGTAGCGGTCGGGGTCGAATTCCTCGTAGAAGGGGCGGTAATCCGTCTCCGGGATCTCCTCCAGGCTGCGGACCCATTCGCCGCGGGAAGGAATCGCGTACAAGCCCCAGTGAATAAACATGCCGTACCGGTCGTGCATGAACCATCGCACCCGTTCCGGATAAGCCTCGTTATGCATCTTCAAATACCTCCATAAATTCGGAATAGCTCCGCGAAGCGGCCCTGCCTCTCAACTTAAAAACGGGTGCCGGAGCAGCGGAATCCGCCGTTCCGGCACCCGCGATCCCGGATCGCGGCTACGCCCCGCGGCCGCCGATCCTTCGCGTATCGCTTCTAGCCGGCCATCTCTCCGGCTTGGTGTTAGCCCGCGATCTTCGCCTTCGTGTCCTCGAAGGCTTGCTTGTACCATTCGAACCACTTGTCGGCGCCGGCCTTGGTCAACTGGTCGATCAACGCCGCTTGCCGCTTCTGATAGTCCGCGTCGTCCTTCGATTGCAGGACGACGATCGGCGCTCCCTTGATGATCGTGTCTCTCAGCTTGGCGTCGATCCGCTTGATATCGTCCGGCATCGGCGGCATCGCGTTGACGACGTCCTGCGGCATCGCGTCCAGCGTCTTCACCTTGCCCGCGTCCGCCAGCTTCTTGTAAGCCTCCGACGGATACGTCACGCCGTAGTGGTCGTTGTAGTCCTTCGTGAGCGAGTTGTTCTGGGTCGCGTACATCTCCGGCGTATCGAACAGATTGACGATGCTGCCGTCGCTCGTCTCGGTGAAGTCGGTCAGGCCCTGCTGGTTCGCGGCCATGTTGATGCCCGTCTTCTTCCAGGCGTCGCCGCCCGCCGAGCGGAGCTGGACGACATCCGGCTTGATCTGCGGCTTGCCGTCCACGACGTCCCAATGCACGCCCTGGACGCCGCTCTGAATCAGGCGGGAGCCCTTTTCGGAGACGAGGAAATTGATCAGATCCATCGCGCGGGCGGGATCCTTGCAGTTTTTGGTGATCGCGTAGGCGCGGTCGCCCCAGCCCGCGACCGTCGAGCCGCCGACGTACGCCTGGCCCCAGGCGAGCGGTATGGTCACGTAGCCTTTGTCGGCGCCCTGCTTCAACAGATCGGCGTTCGCCTGCTGGAACGGCCAGGTCGCGACCGACGAGAGCAGCGTTCCCTGCGTGCCTTTGGCCACGATGTCGTCGTACTTGGCCGTAAACGCGTCCGGATCGAGAATGCCCTTTTGCTGCGCCTTGTACAGGAACGAGATCGTATCCCAGAAGTCGCTGTGCGCAGGATCCAGGTACGTGTTGTACAGCTGCCCGTCATTGACGTTGAATTTGCCGTTCCCGGTGACGAGGCCGAGACTTGCCAGCCCCCACGTATCCCAGTCGTTCCAGATCGCCGCGCCGTACACCTTTTTTGCCCTCGGCCGTCGTCGGATGCTTCTTCACCATGTCCGCCAGCACGTTCACCATGTCGTCGATGCTCTTGATCTCGGGATAGCCGAGCTCCTTGTAATAATCCCAGCGGGTGTTGAAGCCGACCTGCTGGTCGAAGCCCCAGCCCGACTTGCCGATCTGCATCGGGATGACGTACAGCTTGCCCGTGTCGTTGCTCCAGAACTTCCTGGAATAGTCCAGGCTCTGCGCGTAGACCGGCGCCATGATGTCCGGTCCGTTGCTCTTCACCAGATCGTCGAGCGGAAGGATGCTGCCGCCTTCGATCAGCTGCTGCAGGTACGTCGTGTTGACGTTCTTCACCTGGATGATGTCCGGCAAGTCGCCGCCGGCCAGCTCGACCTTGAACTTCTCTTCGTCGAACCGCTCGATCTTGAAGGTGACGCCCGTCTGCTTGACGATCTCGTTGTATACGTCGGTACCTTCGAAGTCCGGGCCCGTCGCGTTGAACTGCACCTTCAGCGTGATCGGATCCTTGGCCGGCGCGCTCGTCGGCGAGCCGGAATCGGAAGCGGTTGCAGAAGCGCTGGAAGCGGACGGAGCCGCGCTTGCGGACGGCGATGCCGTCCCGTTGTTCGAATTGCCGCTGCAGCCCGCCGTGACGGCGAGCGCCACGGCGAGCGCTGCGAATGTTGTCCCCCTGGACGCTTTGGTGCTAAGCATGCCATGTCCTCCCTTAATATCTGAATCATCTATTGTTCGCGCCTTCCTAGGTTAAGGCGGTACAACCATCAGCCTTTGATCGCGCCGAGCATGATGCCCTTCACGAAATATCGCTGCAGGAACGGATATACGAGCATGACGGGAATCGTGACGACCATCGTGATCGTGATGCGAATCGATTCGGGCGATACCTTCGTCGCAAGTCCGCGGTTCAGGTCCTGCATATTGCTGCTGTTGACGATCTGCTGCGCCTGGGTCAAGTAATTGTAGAGGACCAGCTGCAGCGTCTGCAGCCTGTCGCTGGATACGAGGAAATAGTTGTCCATCCACGTATTCCACTGACCGACCGCGGAGAACACCGCGATCGTGGCCACGATCGGCATCGACAGCGGAAAGATGATGCGGACGAATATTTTCAGAAACCCCGCCCCGTCGATCATCGCGGACTCCTCCAGCGCCTTCGGCAGCTGCTCGATAAACGTCTTCAGCAGCACCACGTAAAACGCGGATATCGCGCCGGGAAGAATATAGAGCAGGAAGCTGTTCTTCAGGCCCAGCGCCTTCATCGTCAGGTACCAGGGGATGAGCCCCGCATTGAAGTACATCGTGACGACCAGAAAGCGATAGATCAGCTTGCGGAAATACAACTCGTTTTTCGTTACCGCATAGGCGAACCAGGAGCAGCACAGGACGGTGACGGCCGTGCCGATCACGGTGCGAAGGACCGAGACGACGAACGAATTCAGCATATGGTCGAGCTTGAATATCGTCGCGTAGTTCAGCAGCGTGAAGCCCGCCGGGGCGATGAACACGCCTTTGACCGCCTGCTGCGGATCGCTGATCGAATAGATGAAGATATAGTAGAACGGGTACACGCACAGCAGCGTGATCGCAATCTGGACCGCGTAGTTAAAAATATCGAACGTCAGGGAAGAATCCTTTTTCACCGTTCGCCCCCCTTTCCTGAAATACGGATTGCCCTCTGATCTTGCGCGACAGCGCGTTCAGCGAGAACAGCAGCGCGATGCTGACGATCGACTTGGCCATGCCGACCGCCGTCCCGAACGGAATGTCTCCCGTGGCGATCCCCATCCGGTACACATAATAATCCAGCGTCTCGACCTTCCCGGACACGAGCGAGTTGTAGAAAACGAAATACTGCTCGAAGTTGTTCGACAAAATGCCCGCGACCGCCAGCAGCGTGAGCACGAAGAAGGTCGGCATGATCTCGGGTACGGTGATGTGCACGATCCGCTGCAGCCTGCCCGCGCCGTCCACCTTGGCCGCGTCGAACAGCTCGGTGTCGATGCCCGCGATGGCCGCCAAATATACGATGCTGCCGAAGCCGAGCCCCTTCCAAACGCTCACGGCGGTCTGGAACAGCCAGGCCGCTTCCGGATTGGCCATGACGTTGGTCGGCTCCTGAATCCAGTGCAGCTTCATCAGAAGCTCGTTCAGCAGTCCGCCCGAGGAGAACAGGGCGGTCGCCAGCGAGTAGACGATAATGAAGCTGATGAAATTCGGCAGCGTCGTCAGCGTCTGGACGGCCTTGCGGAACTTGCCGCTCGCCGTCTCGTTCAGCAAAATGGCGAAAATGACGGAGAGCGGCGACGCGAGGATGCTGAGAAAGCCGAGGACGAGCGTGTTGACCAGCACGTTTATCAACTGCTCCTTGTCCTCGAAGACGAGCCTGAAGTACTTCAAGCCTTCGAAGGACGATTCCGAGAGCGGAATGCCGGGCCTGTAATCGAAAAAGGCGTAGATCCACCCGAAGAGCGGAATATAGTTGAAGGCGAAGATCATCGCGACGAAGGGCAGCACCATCGCGAACAGGATCAGGCGGCTGGCGGTGAGCGATTTCTTTTTTGGAGGCTTTTTCCCCCGCGCCGCCGAGCGCGGTCGGCACGGCCGCTTGCGCGGATTTCATTCGTCATCATCCATTCTTTGTTCCGGCTTCTTTCTTGTTTTCATTATAGAAATCGGCCGGAACAGAGAACATGTACGATTCTACGGTTTTTGGACCTCGCCCTCCGCCAGCTTCGGCATGCGCATGCCGACCCGGGTTCCGACGCCTTCCTCGCTCTCCACGGTCAGGCCGTACCGGCCGCCGAAGTGCAGACGCAGCCGCTTGTGGACGTTGAGCAGCCCGATCCCCGACTTCTCTCCGTCGGCGGCGCCGTCCAAACGAATCCTCCGATCGAGCTCCGCCGTCTTGGCCGGCGACATGCCGCCCCGCGTGTCGGCGACGACAAAGACGAGATCGCCGCCGTCCTCGCAGACGGACACGCGAATGACGCCTTTGCCCGATCGGCCGTGAACGAGCGCGTTCTCGATCGACGGCTGGATGATGAACCGGAGCGACAGGCAGCGCTGCAAAGGCTCGGGAACATCGAAGACGAATTCGACCTCCTCGCCGTACCGGAAGTTCATAATGTTCGCGTAGTTGCGCACGAAGGCGATCTCTTCGCCGATCGACCAGAACGGCGAGGGCTTGTTGTAGATCGGGCGCAGCATGTTGCCGAGACTCGTGACGCATTCCATGATATTGGTCGCGCCGCCGAGCGCGGCCAGCCACTTGACCGTGTTGAGCGTGTTGAACAGAAAATGCGGATTGATCTGCGACTGGAGCGCCTCGATCTCGAGCCGGCGCTTCTCCTGCTCCGCTTCTTCGTTGCGCTTCATCAGGTCCGCGATGCCGACCGACATCCGGTTGAACTGCTCGATCAGAAGCCCGATCTCCTTGTTCGAGGCCTGCGTCAGCTGCTGTCCGAGCTGCCCCCGGCCGATGTTGCGCATCCCGCGGATCAGCTCCTGAAGCGGCCCCATGATCCGGTGCATCCAGAGCGAGGAGAGGGCGGCGATAAGGACGACGGACAGCACGAATACCGCCGCGGTGAACCGCTGGATCGCGACGGCGCCCCGGCTGTATTGCGCGGAGGGGACTTCGTTGGTCAAGGTCCAGCCCAGATCGTCCAGCCGGTAATAGAGCACCTGCTCCTTCGTGCCGTCCCGGACGGATTGAAAGCTGTCGAACTGGCGGACGTCCGCCGCCAGCTTGTCGCCGAACCTGTACGGGCGCCCGATATCGGCCTCGTCCGTGCCGGAGATCACGATCCCCTCGCCGTCGACGATGCTCATCTTGCCGTTCGGTCCGCTGCGCAGGCTGCCGTAGAGCGAATGCAAATATCGCTCCTTGACGTTGAACGCGAGCACCGCGTTCACGGGCAAGATCGCGCTGACCTCCCGGCTGTCCATCGAGGTGATTCCCCGCAGCGCGGAGATCAGATGACGGTTCGAATCGGCGTTGGCGAGCGGCGTGCGCATGAAGTCCTGGGTCGTCACGCCGCCGGTCCAGTACAGCAGGTTCGGATAATGCTCCTTGACGAACAGGTACAGCGGATGGCTGTAGAAAGGATAGCTCTTGCCGGTTACGGCCGAGCTCTGGTTTTGCGAGGGGGGTGCCGCCGATGACCATGCCGTTGTCCAGGAACAGGTACATCGAATCCAAATAATCGTAGTTGCCGAAATACCGCGCCATCAACTTGTCGACGCCGCGGGAAAGGGGGATGAAGTCGGCGTTCGACAGACGTTCGCTGAGCAGGAACGTCTGGACGTCGGTCTCATAGATGAAGGTGTTGGCATACTTGTCGACCTCGTGCAGCAGCGTCCGGATATTCGTCTCGATCTGCCGGAACTGGGCGAGGCTCGTGTCCTCCATGCTCGTCTGCAGCACGGTCATCGTTTTCCGGTAGCTGTAATAGGACGTGACCGACAGCACCGCCAGGGTGATGGCGACGAAAGAAAGGATCAGCTGGTTTTTAAGAGAGAGCCGGCCCAGCCGCAGACGCCGCTCAGCGCTCATGGCCGTCACCCGCTCCCGCGATCGGATCCTGCACCCACAGCCTGCGGAAGCCGTTCGGGCGAACGCCCACATGCTTCAGGAACGTCCGGCTGAAGTAGCTGTCGTCGGAGAACCCGGTACGCTCGGCGATCTCGTAGGACTTGAGATTGGTCGTGAGCAGCAGCTCC
Organism: Cohnella rhizosphaerae; assembly: GCF_029525575.1. Classification (GTDB taxonomy): domain Bacteria; phylum Bacillota; class Bacilli; order Paenibacillales; family Paenibacillaceae; genus Cohnella; species Cohnella rhizosphaerae. The sequence goes on along the minus strand of NZ_JAPDIA010000003.1, from coordinate 1,304,636 downwards.
TTCGCCTTCTCCAGGCGGACGCGGTTGACGTAGTCCGTGAAGTTGACGTTCAGTTCCTTCTTGAACAGGCCGCTCAAATAATTGGGGACAGCTCCAGCTCCTCCGCCAGCTGCTGAATGGACATATTCTCGGCATGATGCTCCTGCACGTACTGCACGGCTCTGGCGATTTCCTTGCTCAGCTGCTTGCGGCTGCCGCGCATCGCCGCGAGCTCCGCCAGATACCGGCCGAACGCGTCGATCGTCTCGTCCAGCGTCTCGCATCGGCCCAGCGTCTCCCCGTATGCCGCGGCCAGCATGGCCGCTTCCTGACGGCCGGCTTCCGCCTGCGCCGCGGGCGCATGAAGAAGCCGCACGAACAGCTTGCGCACGTCGGCCTCGCCGCAATCGCCGCCGGCCGCCGAGAAGCCGCGCACGATCTCTTCCATGTCGTCCCGGACGGCGCGGAGCGCGTCCGGCAGCCCGCCAAGGACGCCGTTCAGCCTTCTGCTCACTTCGGCGCAGTCTTCGGGCTCCGTCCGGCGGCGGAACAGAATGTGCCCCGTGCCGGCATAGAACCTTCGCCGCGCGGCCTCCTCGCTCTCCCGGTACAGCGCGCGCATCGAGGCATACTCGCTGCGGATGCCGCTGACGCCGATCGTCGCGGAGACGTTAAAGAACCGCTTCATCACCTTCTGGATCTGCTGAAGCAGCCAGACGAGCTCTTCGTGGATCTTCGCCTCGCTGACGATATCCCGGAAGCTGAACAGCAGCAGATAGCGCCTTTCGCCGTCGGATACGGCCTCCCCGCGCTTCGATTGGTCCAACTGCTCGCTCAGCACGTTCAGGATCGTCGCCCGGATCAGCTCGCCCTTCTCGTCCTTGAACTTCTCCCGGACGCCGTCGAACCGGTCGATCTCCAGCGTGCAGACGACCAGCCGTTCGGGGTGCAGCCGCAGCTTCAGCTTGGCGATATGGCGTTTGAACTCTTCTTCCGAATACAGGTTGTAGAACACGAAGTTTTTGAGCACGTTTTCCTTGAGATATTCCGGGTTGCGGATGATGCCTTTGCTCGCCTCGATCGACTCCTGGACGCCGAGCTCCTCTCTGACCTGCGTCAGCACCGAATCGATCTCCTCCGGCGTCATCGTCAGCTTCAGCATGTAGTTGGAGACGCCCATGTTCATCGCCTGCCGCACCAGGTGGAAGTCCTCCATGCAGGACAGAATCACGATGCGCGTCCGGCTGTCTTGCTCGCGAATCCGGCGGATCAGCTCCAGTCCGTCCATCTCGGGCATGAGCAGATCCGTGACGATAAGGTCGGGCCGCAGCCCGCCCTCGTAGAGCTCCCACGCCTCGCGGCCGTTCGCCGCGTCCGCGCATACGGTCATGCCGTACTTTTCCCAGGGAACGGTATTTTTGAAGCCGAGCCGGACAAGCATCTCGTCTTCGACGATCATGACGTTCAACATAGGTGCACCTCTCTCATCGAAGCAGCGGCGGGCCGCATGCGTCAGCGGCCGGACGGCCGGCGGGACGCGCGGAAACGCTGTCCACGTTGTATTCTGTAGAACACCCCGCACCTCCTGCCGGCGTCCCGCTTCCGCTTCGTCCGATCTCGCCGCCGCTGCCGCCATCCGGCCTTCGCGCACGCGCCGCCTCATCTCGCGCGGGGATCTTCGCGAGGTTCCTACCTGCGCGCGCCTAGTCGACGATCGGGATCGCCTTCGCCTCCATCGGACGCAGCGCGTGGCTTCCCGTCTCCAGGTACGAGCCGTCCGCCCGCCTGACCTTGAGCTCTGCCGTCGCCGGGGACGAGAACAGATTCATCGCGAACAGCATCCGGCGCTTCCCGTCGGTCCGCAGCGACGTCCACACGTTCGGGTTGTCGCAGCGCACGACCGACGGCTCGCAGCCCAGCTCCCGCAGCGCGAAGTCCAGCATCCGCAGATGGACGTGCTTGTCGAATCGCCACTGCAGCCCGAGCCAAAGCACGCGCCCGCCGCCCGCGTATTGCTTTATCCAGCCGACCGTCCTGCCGCTGACCCGCTCCCCCGGCGATCGGGGACGCCCCCGCCGGCATGCCCTTGGCCGCCCAGAGGCCGCCGTTGACGTGAATCGAAGCCGCGGGGCCGGCTTGTACGTCCGGATACGATACCTTAAGCCGCTCGCACGACGCTCCTTCGAGAAAATCCGCGAGGATCGTACAAGGATTGAAATACTCGTCCTTGTCGGGCAGCACCGGCGCCAGAAGCAGGCGCCCGCCGTTCTCGACGAACCGGACGAGACGGCGCTGCACGTCCGCCGCCATGTTCTCCGAGGATGCGACGAGCAGCGGCAGGTCGGTCCGCCCGAGCATGGCGTCCGTGTTCAGATCGAGCGTTCCGGGGGAATAAGAGGCGCATAGCGACGTGATCGCGAGCCCCTTGGAGAGGAACGCCCAGGCGTCCGCGCTGCCGAAGCCCTCCAGGTCCGCCGCATAATATTTGCTGCGGGGCAGCTCGCGGTCGAGTCCCAGGCGGAAGTCGCAGACCCGATCCGCCTCCGCCAGCCAGCCGTTCGTCCTCAGAAAATCCCCGAATGCCTTCAGCGCGACGTAGTGCGGGCGAATCTCGCCGTCCGGGCCGATCGGCGCCCGATAGTCGTATACGTCTCCGTCGCCGCCGATGCCGGCCGGATTGGCCCCGCCGGTAAATACATAATAGTTGAGACCCTTCATGCCGAACGCCAGGTTGGTCATGTAGCAGCAGCTCAGGTCCTCCGGCTGGATCGGCGGCCAGTCCGCCGCGCTGCCCGCGGGCAGCTCGTATACCGTCGGCGGAAAGCCCATATGGCGGAGGCTCTCGAGCGACAGCAACGCGCCGAGCGCGTATTTGGGCGTCGGGTTGTTCGCGTTCCAGTCCATGTTCAGATTGTAATAATGATCCGAGCCCAGCACGAAGCCCGCTCCGAGCGCCCGAACGGTCTCGTAGTGATAGGCGTTGGAGCCCGGATTCGCCGAATTGTGCACGAGGTCGCAGTCGATGCCCGCCTCCCGCATCCAGCCCGCGAGCGTGACCGCGTACTCGGCGACGCTGCCGAAGTAAAAGTCCTGATAGTCCTTCACGCTGCGCCTGTCCCCGTACGTTCCGATCAAGGCGGCGTCCGCCGGGCGCACGTCCGCCAGACTGGCGAACCGCGAGCCGTAGGCCGCGTTCAGCGCGCCGACCTCCCCCGTAGCGTTCGCGGAGGAATCTCGGATACCGGCCGTCTTCCCGGCCGAAGCCCATCGTCTCCGGGTGATAATCCCAGCCGCCGAACCATTCGTGTATGCCGGTCAGCTCGTTGTCGAACTGCACGAAGGCGATCGGTCCGCCGCGGCTGACCGTATGGCGGGCCAGAATCGGACAGACCGCCTCGTACCAGGCCCGTACCTTGCTCAAAAACAGCGGATGCAAATAAGAGACGGAATCCTTCGTCATCGTCTCTCCCGCGATGTTCCGCGCCAGCAGTTCGGGGTAGCCCTCGCACAGCCATCCCGGCAAGCCGCAATACTTCATTTCGGAATATTGATAAGGTCCCGGACGCGCAATGACGCGAAGCTCCAGCTCGCGGCACAGCGTCAGGAAGCCTTCCAGGTCTCGTTCTGGCGTATCGCCGAAGCGGATGTCCCCTTCCTCCGGCTCGTGCAAAATCCACGGCACATAAGTGGCCGCGCAATTGCCGCCGGCTTCCTTGAGACGGATCAGCCGCTCTCTCCAATCCTCCCGGGGCACGCGAAAATAATGAAACTCGCCAGACACGAGAAATGCGGGCTTGCCGTCGATCACGTAACGCTCCGCATTCCATTCGATAGTTTGCAGCAAAGCCGTCCACTCCCTCCGATCTTCCTCGCCCCATTATGGAGGGAGCGACGGGCCGCGGACATGAACTTATCTACGAAATTTGGACTTGACCGCCCATACGCCGGCATGAACAAATCCGCTCGCTCCGGGCGTCGCTGCGTCTCGGTCGTCCCATGTAGGAACAAATCCGCTCGAGCCGGGGGGCGCTGCTTCACGGTAGTCCTATGTAGGAACAAATCCGTTCGGGACGGGTGGCGCTGCGTCTCGGTCGTCCCATGTAGGAACAAATCCGCTCGGGACGGGTGGCGCTGCTTCACGGCAGTCCTATGTAGGAACAAATCCGCTCGCTCCGGGCGTCGCTGCGTCTCGGTCGTCCCATGTAGGAACAAATCCGCTCGCTCCGGGTGGCGCTGCGTCTCGGTCGTCCCATGTAGGAACAAATCCGCTCGGGACGGGCGTCGCTGTGTCTCGGTCGCTCGAGCCGGGTGGCGCCGCGTCTCGGTCGTACCATGTAGGAACAAATCCACTTGGGACGGGTGGCGCTGCTTCACGGCAGTCCTATGTAGGAACAAATCCGATCGGGACGGGTGGCGCTGCTTCACGGCAGTCCTATGTAGGAACAAATCCGCTCGGGACGGGTGGCGCTGCATCTCGGCAGTCCCATGTAGGAACAAATCCGCTCGGGACGGGCGTCGCTGCTTCACGGTAGTCCCATGTAGGAATAAATCCGCTCGAGACGGGTGGCGCTACGTCTCGGCAGTCCCATGTAGGAACAAATCCGCTCGGGACGGGTGGCGCTGCGTCTCGGTCGTCCCATGTAGGAACAAATTCGCTCGGGACGGGTGGCGCTACGTCTCGGCAGTCCCATGTAGGAACAAATCCGCTCGGGCCAAGCGTCGCTGCGTCTCGGCAGTCCCATGTAGGAACAAATCCGCTCGGGCCGGGTCGCGCTGCGTCTCGGTCGTCCCATGTAGGAACAAGTCCGCTCGGGACGGGCGTCGCTGCGTCTCGGTCGTCCCATGTTGGAACAAATCCGCTCGGGACGGGTGGCGCTGCGTCTTTTTTAGCCTGGATCTGGGTAAATAACGACTCTCCAGTCCGAAATGATCGCAATTGCATCTGTGTCCGGTATCTTCGCTCGGCTTGCCTTCGGTTAGTCCCGCAGTCCTCATTTGCATCTCACGCTTACCTTGCCGCTTAACGTCATCGTTACCTGGTCGGTACTGCGGCATATTACGGGCCAAGAGGCGCTGTTCAGCGTTACTTGTCGGGACTGCGGCGCATTCCGGGCCGATGAGGCGCTGTTCAGCGTTACCTGGTCGGTACTGCGGCATATTACGGGCCAAGAGGCGCTGTACAGCGTTACTTGTCGGGACTGCGGCGTATTTCGGGCAAAGAGGCACTGTTCAGCGTTACCTGGTCGGGACTGCGGCGCATTCCGGGCCCATGAGGCGCTGTACAGCGTTACTTGTCGGGACTGCGGCGTATTCCGGTAAAAAAAAGAGCCGTCTCCCGGCCAATTTAAGGCCTTAGAGACAGCTCTCTTGGTTGTCCGCAACTACAGCTCCACCGTCATGCCGCCGTCGGCGACCAGCGTGGCGCCGGTCATGAACGAATTGTCGGGACTGGCCGCGAACATGACGACGGACGCGATCTCCTCCGGCTGTCCGACGCGGCCGATCGGCTGCGACTCGTCCCACTGCTTCATGATCTCGTCCCGCGGCGTATCGAGATTTTTGACGCTGCTCTCGAGCATCGGCGTCCGCACCGCGCCCGGCAGCACCGTGTTGGCGCGGATGTTCTGCTTCGCGAAGTCGAGCGCGATCGCCCGCGTGAGCCCGGCGATGCCCGCCTTCGACGCCGCATAGGCGGAGTAGCCGTCCAGCGTCGCGAGCGCATGAACCGAGCTGACGTTGACGATGACGCCGCCGCCCTGCTCCAGCATGACCGGAACGACGCCCCGGCAGAACAGGAAGACCGACGTGAGATTGTTCGTAATGACGCCGTTCCACTGGTCCAGGCTCATATCGGTCAGCCGGACCTGCGGGCATACCGCCGCGTTGTTGACCATGACGTCGATCCGGCCGAACGCGTCCCGCGCGTCGCGAATGACCCGCGTCACGTCCGCCTCGGACGAGACGTCTGCGGCCATCGCGACCGCGCGTCCGCCCGCTGCCGCGATCTCGTCGGCCACGTCCCGCACCTTCGACAGCGTGCGGCCGACCGCGACGACCGATGCGCCGGCGCCCGCGAACCGCATCGCGACCGCGCGGCCGATGCCGCCTCCGCCGCCGGTGACGATCACGACTTTATTTTCCCAACTCATCGCCGCACCTCTTCGCTCATCGGATTCGCTCGGATACGAACGTATTGCGCAGCGTGCCGATTCCTTCGACCGTCGCCTCGACGACGTCGCCCGGCTTCAGCCACACCTGCGGCTTCTTCCCCATGCCGACGCCCGGCGGCGTCCCCGTGCTGATGATGTCTCCCGGCCGGAGCGTCATCGTGTTCGAGAGAAAAGAAACGAGATAAGGGACGTCGAAAATCAGTTCCTTCGTGTTCGAGTCCTGCATCGTCGCGCCGTTCAGCTTGAGCGAGATACCGAGCTTGCCCGGATCCGCGATCTCGTCGGCGGTCACGATCCACGGCCCCGTCGGCGCGAAGCCGTCGATCGCCTTGCCGCGCGTCCATTGGGGCTCGTTCAGCTGGATATCCCGCGCGCTCACATCGTTCAGCACCGTGTAGCCGAACACATAATCCATGGCCGATTCAAGCGGTACGCGCTTGGCCGTCTTGCCGATAACGACCGCCAGCTCTGCCTCGTAATCGCACTGCGTCACTTCGACCGGTATGGCCACCTCGTCCTCGTGTCCCGTCAGGCAGTTGTTGTATTTGGGAAACAGGACCGGCACCTTGGGCACCTGCATGTTGGACTCGATCACGTGGTCGTGATAGTTCAGTCCGATGCAGACGATCTTCTCCGGATCGGTGAGCGGCGACAGCAGCTTCACGTCGGACAGCCGGTAAGCGGCCCCTTGCGCCAATGCCTCCACGTCTCCCGCCTCAATGGCGTCCCGCATCGTCCCCTTCACGTTTAAAGCGACGACCTCGTCTTCTCCCTTAAGTACGCCTACCTGAAGCTTCCGCGCTTCATCCTGCCTGTCGTAAAACTGCACGAGCTTCATCCAAGCTGCGCCTCCTGTTCTATCGTTAGAAAAATCTTCGCGATCTTGCCCGGCCCGCCGATCAGCTTCTCGAAGGCGGCGCCGCCTTCGGCAAGCGAAGTCGTCTCCGTCCAGGGCAGCAGGTTGATCCGCCCCTGCCCGATCCAGCGCAGCGCCGTCTCGAAGTCGTCGCGCGAGTAAGCGAACGCGCCCTTCGTGCCGATCTCGGCGCGGATCATGTCGTTCACCGGCAGCCGGCTGTCCGCTTCGTGCAGGCCGGTGAAGACGACCGTCCCGCCCGGCCGCGCGGCAGCCGCGCTCCGCTGCCGCGTCGCCTCCGCGCCGACGGCGTCGATGACCGCGTCGAAGCCTTCGCCGATCCCGCCCGGCAGGTCGTCCAGGCTCGTCACCGCGATGCCGCCGAGCTCGCGGGCGATCTCGAGCCGCGACGCGTTCAGATCGACGACGACCGCATCGCGGACGCCGTAAGCGGCTGCCGCCTGAAGCGCGAACAGTCCGATCGGACCCGCGCCATAGATAAGCAGCCGGTCCGTCGGCGCCAGCGCGAGCAGGCGGCAGACGTGGATCGCGCACGCGTACGGCTCGGCCAGCGCGCCCTCCGCGAACGAGACATGGTCGTCCAGCCGGTATACGTTCCGCGCCGGCACCGCCGCGAACTCCGCGAACGCGCCCGGCCGGTGCGCCCCGAGCAGCTTGCGCGCGCCGCACAGCTGCGACGCCCCGTTCAGGCAATACCGGCATTCGCCGCAGGTGACGAGCGGATTCGCCGTCACCCGATCGCCGACCTGGAAGCCGGCCGCCCGCTCGCCGACCTGCGCGATCGTGCCCGCAAACTCGTGCCCCATGATCAGCGGCGGCTTGCGCAGCGAATTGTGCCCGAGATACCCGCCCAGCTCGGAGCCGCAAATGCCCGCGTGCGACACGCGCACGAGCACCTCGTCCGGCTGCAGCGCCGGCAGCGGGACTTCCCTCACGTTCATCGTGCGCGGTCCTTCATAGACTAACGCCTTCATGCCTGTTCCCTCCTCACGATTCGACCGGCTCCCGCTTCTCCCAGCCTTGCTTGAACAGCGGCAGCCAGTGACCCGGCGCGTACGGATACTTGGCCGCTTCCTCCAGATTGAACTCGACGCCGAGGCCCGGCCGTTCCGGCGGCTGGAGGTACCCGTTCACGACCTTGAACGGCGGAGTGAAAATATCCTGCGCCCACGAATGGTTGAAATCGTCGAAAATCTCGTGAATGAAGAAGTTCGGCGTCGCCATGTTGAGATGCGAGCAGACGATCGAGCAGATCGGCCCCTGGGCGCTGTGCGGCGCGGTGACGCCGTTGTGCGCGTGGACCATGCCGGCGATCTGTTTCGAGGCGGTCAAGCCGAGGAACTGCGGCTCAAGCTGAATAATGTGTACGGCATCGTGCTTCAACAGCTCGGCGAACTGCTCGCGGTTGTAGTAGTCTTCGCCGCAGGCGATCGGTACCGGGCTGCGCTTCGCCACTTCGACGACCGACGAGACGCGGGACGGCGGCACCGGCGCTTCGAACCAGGTCGGGCTATAGGGCGCCATCGCTTCGGCGAACTGAAGGGCGGTATGCACGCTGAACCGGTTGTGCCCCTCGATCAGGATGTCGACGTCCGGTCCGACCGCCTGTCGGACGGCGGCGATGTTGCGGACGGCGTTCGCAAAATCGGCCCGTTCGACGGTCCGCCAGGCCGCGCCGAACGGATCGAACTTCAGCGCCGTATAACCCTTTTCGACGACTTCCTTCGCCTGGCTGTAAAAGCTCTCCTCGTCGTTGCCGCCGCGATACCAGCCGTTCGCGTAGCAGCGGAGCTTGTCGTGGCATCTGCCTCCGAGCAGCTTGTAGATCGGCTGTCCGGTCGCCTTGCCCATGATGTCCCAGCACGCGGTCTCGATCGCCGCCAGCGCGGAGCCCTGCACCTGTCCGCCGTCCGAATAGACGTCCCGGATCAGCTTGAGCGAGATCGTCTCCACATCGAACGGATCCATGCCGAGCACGAGATGCTTCAGCTCGTGGATCGCGGCTTCGACCGTTTTGGCCAGGCCGTTCAGCGTGCCTTCCCCAAGGCCCGTCAAGCCCTCGTCCGTATCCAGTTGCACGAACAGCCAGTTTTTCCACGGGTTCCCCACGATATAAGTGCGCACGTCCGTAATTTTCATGCCGCTTAACCTCCGTCTGAAAAGGATGAGTTAAACGTAGCATGGGCAAGTGAGACGCTCAAGATGTCTCACTTGTATACATCAGCGAATCCGACGTTTCGCGCATTAAAGCACGATCACATCAGAGCATAATCTGCTTCACGAATTCGATGTGGTCGCGAATCAGCCGCTCGCTGAGCGACGGGTCGTCGCCCGCCAGGGCGTCCCGAATGCGGCGATGCTCCGCCAGACTGCCCCACAGCCGGCTCTTGTTTTTGTAAAACGTCGTGCGAACGGCCATCAGAAACTTGTCCTGAATACGCGACATCGCGTCCGCGTATTCTTCGTTGGCCAGCCCGGCGATGATCGCTTCGTGGAACTGCCGGTCCAGCTCGACGTAGCCGACGATATCCTCGCGCTCCGCCGCCTCCGCCTGCTTGTCCAGATTTTCGTCCAGCCTGCCGAAAAAAGCCCGGTCCATGCGACCCGTCAGCCTGCCGACCGCGAACGTCTCGAGCGACAGCCGCAGCTCGTAGATGTCCATGATCTTCTTGAGCGAAATCTCCTGCACGACGAAGCCCTGGCTCGGCATCAGCTTCACCAGCCCCATCATCTCCAGCCGGTCGAGCGCCGACCGAATCGGCGTCTTGCTCATCTGCAGCGTCTCGCTGAGCCGCCGCTCCGACAGAAACGTGCCGCCGCCCCATTCCCCCTGAACGATTCGCTCCTTGATTTGCCGAAATGCCGCGTCCCTTAACGTCGTACCGATCTCGGGCATCGTCTCTCGACCTTCCTTTCCGCTTGCGCTTGTTCTATGATTATCATACTTCATTCATCGAAGCTAGCGAGAGAGAAGGACTTCGTATGGGCAAACCGACCCTGCGTCAACAAGCTTACGCCCGCATTCTGGAGATGATCGAAACCGGAGAATGCCCGATGGGCTCGGTCACCTCGGAGGTTCAGCTCGGGCGCCGGCTCGACATGAGCCGTACGCCGGTTCGCGCCGCGCTGCAGCAACTCGAGCTGGAAGGCTACGTGCGGATCGCCTCCAAGCACGGTGTGCTGATCCTCGACTCCTCGTCGCAGCGCGTCGGGGATCTTCTCGAGCTGATCGCCGCCATGGCATTGTTCGCCGTATGCGCCGCGCCCCCCTGCCGGACAAGACGCGCTGCGGGCGTGGTCGCGCGGCATGTCGGATACGTACCGCGCCTTGAGCGGCGGCGGCGAGCCGGAGGACTGCGGCGCCTTGGCCGCGTTCGAATACGAGCTCCTGAGCGGGCTGATCCTGGGCTGCAACAATAGCGAGATGGCCAAAGCTTTTCAAACGTACGCGTCGCGCCTGTTCTGGCATCGCAACGTCCGACGGTGGCAGGCGCCTCATGCCGGCCGGACCCGCGCGCAGGTCGCGAAGCTGATCGAGGCGGTCGCCGCCGGTCCAGAGTCGTTCCGGGCGGCGCTGTTCGACTACCTGCATACGCTCAAGCTGACGTGGCGGTAGCGCGTTCGCCGCGCCGTTCGCGCGATGCGGCCGGGCGATTCTTTTTTCAAAACACGCTTATTGCGGCTTGAGCGACGCGCGGCTCGCGTGGTAAGTTAAGCGCATGCATTCATTTGTTCATGGAGGTTGGAGACGATGACCGCTGATGCGAAAATAAAGGTCGAGCTGGCCAGCGACGCGCAAGCCCCGTTGGGCGAAGGCCCCGTATGGGACGCCCGCGACGGAAAACTTTACTGGGTCGACATTCTGTCCCACCGCGTACATATCCATCATCCGCAGGAGCCCGCCGAAGACGCCGCGATCGAACTTGCGCCCCATGTCAGCGCCATCGTGCCGCGGCGTTCGGGCGGGTTCGCGCTGACGCTGCAGGACGGCTTCTACGTCTGCGATTCGGCCGGCGGCGGGCTGACGCGTCTTGCGGAGGTCGAAGCGTCCGTGCCCGGCAACCGGTTCAACGACGGCAAATGCGATCCCGCCGGGCGCTTCGTGGCGGGCACGATGTCGATGAACGACGAGCCCGGCCGCGGCGCGCTGTACAGCCTGGACGCCGGACATGCCGTCGAGACGCTCGTCCAGGACGTCAGCATCTCGAATGGACTGGCCTGGTCCGGCGACGGCGCCACGATGTACTATATCGACACGCCGACGCAGCGCGTGGTCGCCTTCGATTACGACACGGCGACGGGCGCCGTCGCGAATCGCCGCGTCGTCGTCGAGATGCCGACGGACGAGGGCTCGCCCGACGGCATGACCATCGACGCCGAGGGCATGCTGTGGATCGCCCATTGGGGCGGCTGGCAGGTGTCCCGATGGAATCCGGCGACCGGAGAGAAGCTGCTGTCCGTGCCGGTGCCCGCCTCGCAGGTGACCTCCTGCGCGTTCGGCGGCGAGCGGCTGGACCGGCTGTACATCACGACGGCACGCGTCGGCCTCGGCGAAACCGAGCTGGCGGCGCAGCCGCACGCGGGCGGCCTCTTCTGCGCCGATGTCGGCGTGCGGGGGCTGCCGACTGCGGAGTATGGCGGCTGAGCCGGGCAGGAGGAAGACGCTGTGAGCCGGCCGCCGTCATCGGCGACCGGCGCGCCACGCCTGCCGCGCCCTGCCGTGCCGCTCCCCACGATGCCGACGCCTCGTTCGCCACGCCTCTGACACCGTCATGCACATTTTCTGTGCATCATCGCGCCAGCCGCCGATACTAGCCACACCGCTGCCGCCACCATGCACATTTTCTGTGCATCATCGCGCCCGCCGACGCTACTTGCCACACTACTGCCGCCACCATGCACATTTTTTGTGCATCATCGCGCCCGCCGCCGATACTAGCCACACCACTGCCGCCACCATGCACATTTTCTGTGCATCATCGCTCCCGCCTCCGCTACTTGCCACACCACTGCCGCCACCATGCACATTTTTTGTGCATCATCGTGCCCGCCTCCGCTACTTGCCACACCACTGCCGCCACCATGCACATTTTTTGTGCATCATCGCGCCCGCCTCCGCTACTTGCCACACCGCTGCCGCCACCATGCACATTTTTTTGTGCATCATCGTGCCCGCCTCCGCTACTTGCCACACCGCTGCCGCCACCATGCACATTTTTTGTGCATGGATAGACGCCATGGCGCGCATAAACCCCTCTGAGCCCGCCCCGCAAGCGCGACAAAGAAGCCGCCCCGCAGCCCCTAACGGGCATGCGAGACGGCTTCTTTATTCATTTCGGCTCAAGCTGCCTCTTAAGGCAGCGCCTGCAGCTTCGGCTCCCCCCAGAACGCCCAATCGTAGCCGTAATCGCCCAGCGAGTCGGTGATCAGCGTAATGACGACGGTCTTGCCGGCGTAGGCGGAAAGCGAGACGCTGAACGGCGTCCATGCGCCGCCGGGCTGCAGATCGTCGGACCACAGCTCGCTGCCGTTCACGGCGACGCGGAAGCCGACGCCCTGCGAATCCTCCGCGCCGTCCTTGATGCCCGCGAACCCGGTCAGCTTCGCGCCGCCCGCAGGCAGCGTCACGACGTATTCGACGCGGGTCTGTCCATGCTGCGGCGGATGCGCGTCAAGCCCCTGCTTCTGCACGCCCAGCACGGTGCCGGTGCCGACCTTGCCGCCGAACGGATCCTGCGGCGGCGCCGTCGTCCCGTCCTCGAACTGCAGGCTCGAATCGAGCGGCTGCGCGGACAGCGACAGCGGCAACGTCACGGCACCGCCCGTGCTGTAGATCAGATACACTTGATCGGTCGCAGGCGCCGTGACCTTGTAGCGGTTCGCGCCAAGCGACGTATACGTCGCCAGCCCGGACGCCGAAGCCACCGACGCAAGCGGCCGCGGGCTGACGAGCGTCAGGTCCACGCTGCGAGCTGCGCCGGCCTGCGCCAGCGCGATATGCGGCGCCACCCAGACTGCGGAGTCGTTGTCGACCGTCGTGCCGGGGTGCGTCTCCATGCGGACCGTGACCTCCTTGCCCTTGAACGACGACAGATCCAGCGATACCGGCGTCGGCGTTGCGCTGTGGCTGAACTGCTCCTTGCTCAGCACCGGACGCGTTGCGGCGGGCGCCGCCTTTTCCCAGGCATACACCTTAAACGTCACGCCGTCGCTGCTCGCCACGTTCACCTCCGAGCCGAGCTGGACGCCCGTCTCGAACGTCGGCGTGCGGTCCGCCGGCAGCGTCACGTCGAACTCCAGCCACGTATGGCCGCCCTGCCACGTTCCCGAATACGGCGGATGCGCGAGGATGCGGTCGCCCCAGTGCTGCACGGTCCCGCCCTGCGCGAACGAATACGAGAATCCGCCGATCGAGGAGAATGCCGCAGCCGTCTGGTGCACGGTACCGTCGGCGAGCTTCTCGCCCGCGCGAATCGGACCGGCGTAATTCATGAAGTCGACGGCCCCCGGCTGCTGCTGATCCTGCAGGGACAGCACCGTATGATTCGTATGGACGGCCACCGACTTCATCGCGACGTCCGCCGGCATCCCGTCGATGTGGAATGCGGTCTGGTCGCGCGGCAGATCAAGATACAGATACGTCTTGGCGGGGTTCAGGCCGAACAGCTTGGCGCTGTCATACAGATACCAGCCCGGAATCCGTCCGGGCAGCGTCACGCTGTCCGAGCCGTACAAGTACCGCAGCACGCCGACATCCCCGCCCGAGCTCCCGGCCCCGTATGCGGTCAGCTTTTCTCCATAGGCATCCCGCTCGTACTTGGCCGACTTCCCGCTTGCCGTCTTGAAGGCGAACAGCGCATTGGCATCCCACTGGCCGAAGTCGAGCTGCGGCTTGTTGTCCTGGTACCAGCGCGCCTCCGCGAACAGCTGCGCCATCAGCGGCGACGGGTTCGCGACTTGCGCGTAGGTCGGCCTGGTCAGCATCGGAACGGCGCCGAGCCGGTTCTGGACGACCTTGTGCCAGGCGATGAAATAGTCCTCGGTCAGCGGATTCGCATGATCGGGGTGTCCGTAGATGGTCGTATAAGGCGCGAAGATGGCCGAGCTCGCCGGCACGACCTGATCGATCTTGCTGTCGTCCCAGGTCCCGGTCTGCGCAAAAATGCCGTACGCATGCCGCTGCGCGAACGACTCGTACCGGGTCGTAATCTCGTTGAGACTCTCCCCGCCAAGCGCGACGTTAGCCGGCAACTGCTCGCGCAGCTCGCGGTGCAGCGCAATGTTGCCTTGCAGCATATTGCGTCCGTCGATCGTGCCGTTGGCATCGTTGTACATGAGCAGCGACTGGTCGAGATGAATGCCGTCGGGATGAAGCGACTGGACGAGCTGCGCCATTTTGCCGACAAAAAGCGTCCGCCACGCCTGCGAAGCCGGATTGATCTGCGCAAACTTGATATGGCTCGAGCCCGCGGTGTATTCGGAGAAAACGGGCTGCAGCGAGAATGGATCCTTGACCTGATAAGGCTGCATCGACGCAAAGGCCGGATTGTTCGGGTCGACGCCGAAAATATTGACGTACAGCATGACCTTGAAGCCGAGCGCTTGCGCCGCCTGGATCTTGGCCGCGATATCGGCCTTCGGCGTATAGTCCGGGAAGTCGACGTCGTACGGATCCTCGCGCCAGCCGGGCACGACGAGCAGCGTCTGCGACGGCTCCACTTCCTGCGCTAGCGTGTTCAGCGTCTGCGCGTCCTCGAGATCCGTCAGCACGGTGAACTGCACGTCTTTGGCCCATGCCGGCTGCAGCTTCGACAGCTTGGACAGGTCGAACTTTTTGTCCGCCCACGTCCGGTACAGCGTCGCCCCGTTCACCCAGTCTCCCGTATAGGCCTTCAGCCGCCAGCCGGTAGAGACGGCCTTGCGCACCTGGGCGAACGGCGCGGGGGCGTATGTCTCCACGCCGACGTAAAAGTTGCCGTTCTCATGCTTTACGTGGAGCGACTTGAAAAACCGGGCGTCGTCGTCCCCATGGACGAGCATACCGCCGCCGCTGCCCTGGATGATAAACATCTGCGCTTCCCAGATATTCGGATAATCGAACTGCTGGAAGCCGTACGCCGCGTCCGGCGATTCGGCCGTCAGCCGGATGCCGCCCAGCACCGGAAGGATCAGGTCGTACGTATCGGGTACGACCAGTCCCCACTGGACGCCCGAGATGCCGCCCGTCTGCGTATCGGCGTTCTGGCTGACCGTGAGCGTGCCGTCGTACTTGGCCGCCACGGTCGTCTCGAGCTCGGCCAGGCTCTGGCCGCTACCCCACGTCTGCGCGTAGGTCGTATGTCCCTTCTTGACGGTCGCGGCGGAGACCGCCGTGTCGTTCCACAAGCCGTTGCCGCCGCCCAGCGTCCGGTGCCGGATGCCGGTCAGCGCCGTGCCGCTTCCCTTGGCCAGCGTCGCCGTGCCGTAGGTAAAATTCAGCGCGCCCGTCGAGGCGTTCAAGGTCACGGAAGGACCGTCGGCCGCGGCCGGACCGCCGCCCGCGAGCGCGCCTCCCCAAACCATGACGGCGGCAAGCCCCGTCATCATCGTCTTTCTCCATTTCCCGCGCCAACTCGCGTTCATCGTCGCATCCCCTTCCGATATTTGCTTTCCGAGCCTTACGGTTCAAGCAATACGGCTTCGAAGCTTGCGCTGCCTTCGCTCACGAACAGCCCCCATCCCCCCCTCTCGATGGTCATACAGCCGCGCGCTCATCGCGACCGTGTCGTCCACGTACACCTCGCAAACCGTGCCGTCGATCACGATGTCGAGCCGGCAGGCGACGCCCGGCGTCAACGCGACGGGACGCTCGAGACCGACCTCGAAGGGAACGTCTCCCTTTCTCGGCCAGCGGTCGAAGACAAGGCGCTGCCGCCCGGGCTCGAGGCGGATCATGTAGCCACAGTCGAGCGCCTCGTCCGTCCGCAGCAGCACGCCGCAACCGCGCGTGTCGTCCCCGAAGGTCACGTTCACCGACAGCCGGCACCGGGACGGCAGCCATGCCGCGGCGGCAGCCGCGAACGAGTCCGGCGCTTCGGCGGCCGCCGTGCATGCACCTGCAGCTTCACCGCTCTCGCCGGCATCCGTCGCTCGAATCGATGTCGTCGCACTCGCGCCCCCCGCTTCCCCCTTCAATCCGCCACCTGCTCACGACCTCGCGCAGCGCAATCTCCCCCCGCCGCGACATCGCCGCCCGCACGGTCTCCGGCATCCGCACCGTCAGCGAGCCGTCGGCCTGCTGCACGATTTCGTGCACGACCAGGTTGCCGCCCCACTGCCACGTGCCTTCGTCGTGCTCGCCCTCCCGCGTCGGGTTCCAGCCGAAGGCGTAGCGCCGCTCGCCGTCGGTCCACGTTTTCGCCGCATAGAACGCCCGGTTGTCGAACGTGTCGTTGTCCGGCGCCAGCCAGGGTCCCGCCAGCGACTTGCTCATCCGGTAGTGCGTGACGGTGCGATCCGAGAACGTCGAGTACACGAGATACCACCAGTCCCCCATCCGGAACAGATCCGGGCATTCGTGCGTCGTGTACAGCGACGGCGCCCAGAACGGCTCGCGCACCTCCCAGCGCTTCAGATCCTTCGAGGCGCACAGCGCGACGCAGCCCCGCCTCCGGCTCGGTCCCTCCTTGAGCCGCGCAGCCAGCAGCATCCAGTACTCCCCGGCCTCCTCGTTCCAGAAGACGAACGGGTCGCGCCAGTCATGCTGCTCGTAGCGGTCGGCGGGCGCATAGAAGGTGTCCTCCGGATGTTTGGTCCAGTGAAGCAGGTCGGCGCTCGTCGCATGCATGACCGCCTGCTGGAGCTTGCCCTGGGCGGGGTAGTGGAAGTTGTTGCCCGTATAAAAAATGTGATAGAGCCCGCCGACCTTCAGGATGCAGCCGGTATAAATGTACAGATCCTGCTCCGACACGCCGCCTCTTTGCAGCACCTCGCCGTATTCGGCATAGTTCACGAAGTCCTTCGTCCCGAGCAGGAACCAGGGCGTACCTTCGCCGAAGTTTTCCTTGTCGCGCCAATCCTTCAGATACAGCAGCTTGAACTCGCCGTCCTCGTAGAACGGGATGACGTCCGCCAACACGCCGTCCGCCGGCCGGTAAAAAAAGTCGCTCATTTACTCCTTCACGCTCCCCAGCACGATGCCTTTGACAAAGTATTTTTGCAAAAACGGATAAGCCAGCAGAATCGGCAGCGCGCCGACGATGATCTGCGCCGCCTTGGAGGTGCGGGTCGAGATCGCCTCCAGCTTGTGCAGATCCTCCTGCTTCACCTGCGAAAAGTCGAAATTGATGATGATCGTCTGCAAGTAGGAAGAGAGCGGATAATGCTCCGGCTTGTTCATCAGGATCAGGCCGTCGAACCAGGCGTTCCAGTGTCCGACGATCGTGAACAGGCCGACGGTGGCGAGGCCCGGCAGCGACAGCGGCACGTAGATGGTCCACAGCGTGCGCAGATGGCCGGCGCCGTCGATGAAGCACGACTCCTCCAGCTCCCTGGGCAGGCCGCGGAAAAAGTTGAGCAGCAAAATGACATTGAAAACGGGGACGGCTCCCGGTATGACAAGCGCCCAGACCGAATCGAGCAGGCCCGTGTACTTGATCGTCATATACCAGGGGACGAGCCCCCCCGGCGAACAGGATCGTGAAGACGAAGATCCAGACGTAAAACGTACGCATCCGAAAGCTGCGGACTTCCTTGGACAGCGGGTACGCGATCGTGATCGTCAGCAGCATGTTGATGGCGGTGCCGAGCAGCACCCGCTCGAGCGTGATGACGAAGGATCGCATGAACTCGGGCCTGCTGATGATGAAGTCGTACGATTTAAGCGAAAAATCGACCGGCCAGAACGTGACCTGCCCGGCGGTGACCGCCGCGCTCTCGCTGAACGACACCGCGAGGACGTGGACGAGCGGCAGAAAGCACAGGATGGCGAGCAAGCTTAAAAACGCGGCGTTCGCGACGAGAAACAGCCGTCTGGCCGGGGAAACGTGATGCAAGCGGAATCTCTCCTTTCTCTAGAAAATGCGATAGTTCGCCAGCCGGTAGGCCAGCCAGTAGGAGACCGATATAAGCAAAAAGGACACGACGGACTTGAAAAGCCCGACGGCCGTCGCCACGCCGTACTGCGCGTCGTTGAACGCGATCCGGTAGATCATCGTGTCGAGGATGTCTCCGCTCTCGTATACGAGCGGGTTGGCCAGGTTGAACACCTGGTCGAAGCCGGCGTTCAGCACGTTGCCGAGGCTCAGCGTCACCATGAGCACGATGATCGGCATCATGCCGGGCAGCGTAATATGGCGCGTCTGCTTCCAGCGTCCGGCCCCGTCCATGACCGCCGCCTCGTACAGCGTCGGATTCACGCTCGTGATCGCGGCCAGGTAGACGATCGTGCTGAAGCCGAACTCCTTCCAGACGTCGGAGATAATCAGCACGGCCGGGAACCAGCGGTTGTCCGCCAGGAAAAAGATCGGCTCGATGCCGAGCTTGCCCAGCATGGCGTTCACGATGCCCTCGGACGGCGACAGCAGGTCGATCAGAATGCCCCCCAGAATGACCCAGGAGAGAAAATGGGGCAGGTAAATCAGCGTCTGCACGCCGCGCTTGATGAACGAGCGGGTCACCTCGTTGAGCAGCAGCGCGACCACGATCGGGACGAACAGCCCCGCGATGATTTTCATGCAGGCGATAAACAGCGTGTTCCAGATGACCTGGCCGGTGTTGGGCATATCCAGCACGAACCTGAAGTTGTCCAGCCCGATCCACGGGGAGCCGAACCAGCCGCTGAAGATCGTAAACTTCTGAAACGCGATCACGACGCCCAGCATCGGCACGTAGCTGTAAACGAGCACCAGGACGAGGCCGGGCAGGAGCAGCAGGTGCAAAGGCAATTCCCGCATCCATTTTGCCGCTTTCATTTCGTACTTCACCGCCTTTTTTCCTCATTCGGCGCGATCGGACGCCGTTTCGGGGCATGACGGAAGAAGGGGACGATGGCCAGGACCGTCTCCCCTTCCGCCTGTCTATGCCGCGAGCGTCCGCGCGTTCGTTTCTACTTCTGCGCGCTCAGCCAGTCGTTGATCTCCTTCAGGATCGCCTCGCCGCCGAGCTTGTTCCAGTCCGCGACGAACGTATCGAATTCGTCGACTGGCGCGGCGCCCATGATGATCTTCGTGAACGTCTCCTTCTCCAGCTTGTCGAGCGTCGCCCACTTGTCGGTCATCGTCGGCGTCTGGCCGCCGAACGCGGTCATGAGCAGCCGGTCGCCGGTATAATTGTCCATCGTGGTCACGAAGCCGAAATACTGGTGGGCAACGGCCCAGTTTTCCATATTGCCCGTCTTGAGGTAGTCGACCGTCGGACCGTACTTGTCGGTCTCGGTCAGCGCGTCCTTCAGCAGGCTCTCGTCCTCGGTCTCGATCGCCTTGCGCAGCAGGGTAAGCGACTCGAGCACGCCCTGGTCGGATACGCCGGACTGCACGACCGACAGACGCGACGTATTGATCCGCTCGCCGTTCTCTTCGACGGTAATGAACTGGCCTTCGTTGCGCCGCGAGCCGTGCACGACCTCTTCGTGCAAATTCAGCATCTTGACGGCGGCCTCCGGATGCTTGGCGCCCTTGCGCACGACGACGTAGCCGCTGGCGGAGAAGCCGACGTTCGCCTTGGTCGGGGTACCGTCGACCGAAGGCACGGGGAACGGCATCCAGTCCATGCCCGGATTTTTCTTGACCGCGTCGAGGAACACGTACGGGTTCCAGTTCGCGCCGAACGCCATGCCGAACTTGTTCGCGGCGATATCCTCGGCAACTTTGTTGCCGTCCTTGACGCCGAACTCGCGGTCGAGCTCGCCGGCCTTGTACATCTCCTGCAGCTTGGCCAGCGTCTTTTTCATCTCCGGCTGCGTCGAGCCGTAGACGACCTTGCCCGAGGCGTCCTTGACCCACGTTTGCGGATAGGCGTGGAAGGCGTTGGACAGCCCCGTGATCGAGGTGATCGGGCCGTACAAATAGTTGTTGACCGCCAGGCCGTACGTATCCGGCTTGCCGTTGCCGTCCGGGTCCTGCTTCGTAAACGCTTCTGCGATCTTGAACACGTCGTCCAGCGTCTTGGGCTCGGACAAGTTCAGCTTTTTTGAGCCAATCCGTGCGTATCCAGAGCAAATTAGGCTCGTAGATCGGCGCGTTGACGACCGGGATCGCGAGCAGCTTGCCGTTAAACGTGGCAGACGCCAGCGCCGCGCCCCCGTCGCCGTGCTGCAGCTTCTTGGTGTGATCGGAAGCATACTTCTCGTAGACGTCCGTCAGATCCTCGAGCTGGCCGGCGTCGGCGAGCTGCTTGAGCTGGCTGGCCGAGACGGCGAACAGCTCGGGCAGGCTGCCGGAGGCGATCGAGACGTTCAGCTTGCGGTTGTATTCGCTCGCCAGCGCGGTCCAGTCGTGCACGACCTTGATGCCGAGCAGGTTCTCGTATTCCCGGTACCAGACGTTGTTGTCGATGCTGTCTCCCTTC
Organism: Cohnella rhizosphaerae; assembly: GCF_029525575.1. Classification (GTDB taxonomy): domain Bacteria; phylum Bacillota; class Bacilli; order Paenibacillales; family Paenibacillaceae; genus Cohnella; species Cohnella rhizosphaerae. The sequence continues at coordinate 1,284,065 of NZ_JAPDIA010000003.1, read as the reverse complement.
GGATAGGTCCAGGTCTGGTCGACCGCCCGGGCGATATGAAGCTCGATCGGCGGGTCGTACTTGCCGAACGGGTCGGCCTTCTCCGTCTCGCCCGATGCGGACGCCGGCGCCGTGCCGGATGCCGCGGACGAGCCTGACGCCTTGCCGGACGGCTCCGTGCTTGCCGCGTTTTTGCCCGAGTCGCTGCAGCCGGTCGCCGCGAGCGCGCAAGCCAGGATGCCGCAGACGAGCGCGATGCGTTGGTTCTTTTTCAATCTCGGTTCCCCCCTTAGAGCTCATGAATGAATGCGTCTTGCCTTGCATGAGCTCATTATAGAGCCGGCGCGGAAGCGCTCTCTACTCGCCGATTTTTACATTTCATTATCCGTTTTGGATATCGCCTGCCGCTCCTTGTACTCCTGGGGCGTCAGGCCCGTCTCCTTCTTGAAGAAGCGGTAAAAGGACTGCTCGGTCATAAAACCGACGGCCCGCGAGATGTCCTGCACGGTCAGCTGATTGCCCGCGAGCAGCTTCTGCGCGCCCGCCAGACGCGTTGCGGCGATGTAGTCGGTCAGCCCTTCGCCGGTCAGCTGCTTGTACAGCCGGGTCAGATAATACGGATTGTAGCCGACGACCTCGCCGATGCGGGTGAGCGACAGATCGCCCGCCAGGTTGTGCGCCACGTAGCGCCGCACGAGGCGAATCAGATCGTTTTCGCTTTCCGAACGCTCGGCGCGCTTGAGCGCGAACAGACGCTCGGCCAGCGCCGCGAAGTATTCCTCCGCCGCATGCCAGGACGGATGGACGTCGAATCGGGTTAGCCTGCCGAGATCGATCGTCCCGCCCAGCTCTTCCTGGATGCCCCAGCGGCCGATCTCCGACAGGAAAATCGGGACGAGCGAATAGTAGATTTCCATCCTCAGCAGCTCGGCGCTTCTCCCATCTCCCGCGCCAAGCGCCATCAGCCGGCCGTACTCCTCAAAAAAACGGGCGTTGTCGCCGTTCTCCAAATAGGCGGCGAGCGTGCCGACCCGCTCCAGCCGGCTGCGCGTCTCGTGCGTCCGGACGTCCGGAAGCTCGCCGGCGCCGTCCCGGGCCGGCCGGTCCAGCAGGATCAGCTCTTGTCCCAGGCCCAGGCCGCGGCCAAGCAGGCGCTTCAGGGCCTGGAATTGCCCGGGAATCCGCTCCCAGTCCTTCGGCTCGTCCGCGGCCGCGAAGGAGACGCTGAGCTGCAGCAGCTGCTTGCACGCGCCCTGGATCGTCTCGATCGTTCCCTGGACGAACCGGACGAGACGCCTGCGCGCGTCCTCCGCCTGCGGCCGAGCGCCGGACGCGACGTCCTGCTCCGTCTCAGGTTCCGGCTTCGCCTGAACGAACCACAGCAGCTTGTTCTGCTCGAAGCTCACGGCCGCGGAGGACAGCGACTTCGCGAAGTACTCCTCGGCGATGTTCGCGATGGCGTACAGCATCAGATGCTTGTCGCCGCCGCTGAAGCCGTCGCGCCAATCGTCCACCCGCCCGAGCACGAGCAGCGTCTCGGCGTCCGCGTCCAGCGGCAGCTGCAGCTCCGGCAGCCGCGCATGCCGCTTGCGCAGCGCCTCCGGATCGCCGCCCGCCAGCGCCAGCAAGTACTCGTTCACGAGCAGCGGCCTGGCCAGCTGCATCTGGCGCTCCGCGTTCAGGATCAGCTGGCGCGACTCCACCGCCTCGTAGAGCTGCGCCGCCGCCCGCTCGACGGCCGCGACGACCGCGTCGTGCCCCTCCGTCTTGAGCAGGTAGTCGACCCCGCCGCCCCGCAGCGCCTGCTGGATATAGTCGAAGTCGTCGTAGCCGCTCAGGAAAATAATTTTGCACCACGGCCACTGCCTGACGATCTCCCGCTGCAGCGCGAGCCCGTCCATGCCCGGCATCCGGATGTCCGACAGGACGATGTCGATCTTCATTCGCCGCAGCGCCTCCAGCGCCTCCGCGGCGGAGTAGGCGCCGAAGGTCTCGAGCTCAAGCTTGCCCGGACGGCCGAACAGGTCCAGCAGACTGTCGACGATCCAGCGCTCATTGTCCACGATCAGCAATCGAATCATGCCGTATCCTCCTTGTCTTTGCGTATCGTCAGCTCCGCCTTCAGCCCGCCCAGCGCGCTGCGCGACAGCGACAGGCCGCAGTCCGGCCCGAACTTGAGCTGCAGCCTGCGGTGGATGTTCAGCAGGCCCGTCGTCTCGATCGCCCGATCCGCCGCGGAGACGGACTTGCGCAGCCGCTCCAGCTGAAGATCGTCCAGCTCTTCGCCGTTATCTTCAATCCCGATGCGCAGCCGGCCGTCCGGCTCCTCCCGGAAGCCGATGCGCAACCGCCCGTCGCTTGTCTTGTTTTCGAGACCGTGCAAGTAGGCATTCTCGATGAGCGGTTGCACGATGAGGCGCGGCACCTCAGCCTGCGCCCATTCGGCGGGCAGCTCCTCCTGCTCCACCTCGATCGTTCCGGAGAAGCGAAACTTCTGAATTTCCACGTACGAGCTTGCGTGCTTCATCTCCTGCTCGAGCGTGACCGTCTCCGCCCCGTTTCGCGTGATGAACTGGAAGTAGCTGCCCAGATGACGGAACATCTTGTCCGCCAGCTCGTGCTCCCGCATCTGCACCAGGCCCTGCAGGATGAAAAAGCTGTTGTAGAAAAAGTGCGGATTGATCTGCGACTGCAGCTGCTTGAGCTCGGAGCGCTGCGACCTTATCTGCTGCTCGTACACCTCTCCGATCAGCGTCTCGATCCGGCCGAGCATGTGATTGAACTGGTTGTACAGGTAATGGAACTCGTCCTGGTTGCGGTGATAGACGCGCACGCCGAGGTCGCCCTTCTCCACCTTGCGGAAGGAGACGACCAGCCGCTTGATCGGCTTGTGGATGAGCCGGTGAATCCAATAGGAAAAGGCGACGACCAGCACCAGCGCGATGAGCGAGAGCAGCCAGATCCAGTCGCGGTGGCGGTTGAGCGGCTGCATCACCTTCTCCGCCGGCACCAGCACCGCAAGCGTCGAATCGAGGACCGGGGAATATTCATGGGCCACGAAAAAGGAGCCGGCGTCCGTCTTCATCGTGAACTGGCCGGGCGCCGAGGCGCGGTCGTCCGCCGGCTTGGTTCCGATCGCCCCGGACAGCTCGGACAGCACCGGCGGCCGAAGGCCCGACGTCACGTTCCAGGTGCCGTCTGCGCTCATCCATACCGCGCCGCCCGCCTCCCCGTTCGCCATGGACGAGAGCGTGCGGACGATCTCCGCCTTGGACAGCTCGATCTCGATGGCCAGCACCGGCTGGCGGTTCACGTAGATCGCGTCCGGATAAACGCCGCTCAGCAGCAGCCGGCCCTGGAATCCGAAGACGGTCGCGCTCATATTCCCGGGCTCGAGCATGGCCGCAAGCTCGGCCTCGGGAATCGTATCGTCGAAGTTGTTGGCCATGATGCTGCGCCCCAGCGCGGGGACGTACAGCTTCACGTTTTCTACGAACGGGCTGGAGCTCTTGAGAAGATAGAGCTTGCTCTTCACCGACAAGATCGTGCGCGAGCGCTCGAAGTCGTTCATCCGGGATACAGCGGTGCCCAGGCTGAGCAGGTCGTCGTCGCTCACGTACTCCATCTGGAGGCGGCGGAGCCGGGCCAGCTCCGTCTCCAGCGAGGACAGGTAAAAATGGACGCGCGACGCCATCGAAGCCGAGATCTGCTTCTTAACGACATCATGCCCCGACTGGTTCATGAGCAGGCTGGACAGATAGATAGGGATGATCATCAGCAAAAAAAGACAACACGAGCTTGGGATAAATTGTTAGCGCTTTCAAAAAAAGTTCCCATGACACCCCTCCGCCGCGATCTCGCAGGCCCGGCATAGAACCGCCGCGCCGCTTCCACATCAGAATAGCAAAAAAAGAGGGGCGGCGTCGCTCCTCTTCGTATCGCACCGTGCGCATACCGAGCGCACCCGCCCCCTCCGGCGCTACATGCCCAGCATGAATTGCAGCGCCTTGTCCTCGAAGTCGGCAAGCCGCTCGTGCACGTAGTCGTGATAAATTTCCATCCGTTTGCCCGCGACGATCCTGTTGTAGGCCGCGAACTGCGTGGAGGGCGGGCATACGGTGTCCAGCAGCCCGACGCCCATCATGACCTCGCCCCGGATCCGGTCCGCCAGATGCTGCACGTCGACATAGCCGAGCCGCTCGAAAATCGCTTCCTCGCGCTTGTGCTGGGGATCGAAAAGGCGGAAATAGGTGCGCAGCTCCTCGTAGGCGTCTCTCGCCAGATCCATCTCCCATACGCGCTTGTAGTCGCACAGGAAAGGCACGCTCGGCGCCGTTCGCCGGATGCGCGGCTCCAGCGCCGCGCAGGCCAGCGCGAGTCCGCCGCCCTGCGAGCCGCCGATCGTCCCCACCCGGCCGGCATCCACCTCCGGCAGCGACATCGCGATGCCCGCCAACTGCGCCGCGTCGAGGAATATATCGCGGAAAAGCAGCCGGTCCGGGTGGTCGTCGAGCCCGCGGACGATATGTCCTCTGAACGTGGTCCCTTTGACCCCGCCTCTATCCTCCGAGCGTCCGCCCTGCCCGCGGCAGTCCATCGCCAGCACGGAAAAGCCCGCCGCCGCATAGCCCAGCTTGTCGATCCAGTCGCCCGAATGATGGGCGTAGCCGTGGAACTGCAGCACCGCCGGATGCGGCTCCTTCGCGTGCTTCGGCCGCACGTACTTGGCATGAATGCGCGCGCCGCCGACGCCCGTGAAGTACAGATGCAGGCAATCCGCGCCAGGGACCTCGAAGCCGCTCTCGACGATCTCCACTGCCGGGTCGACATCCCTCATCTCAGCGAGCGCCCGCGCCCAATAGGCGTCGAAATCGGCGGGCTTCGGATTCCTCCCTGCATACGTGCCGAGCTGCTCAAGCGGCATATCGATCGTCGGCATCTTCCATCGCCCCTTTCCCTCGTAGTACAATATTTGCAAATTTGTCATTCCTATTTTTGAATGTAGGCCATATTCGTCCTTGCTTCAATCGCAAATAATTGAGTTGGAGGTCGCATTATATTGCTCAGAACCAACTTTGGATTCCGATACGCGGAACCGACGGATGCCTTGATGGCGATCCGGACGATCGGCTGGGAGAGCGCCGTGAGCGGCAGCTACCGCTGGAACGGGCGGACGCGCGGGGACAAGTTCGCGCTGTTCCAGTACACCTTGTCGGGGGAAGGCAATCTGACGATCGGGGGCAAGCATTATCGCATTCCGAAGCACCACGGTTTTTTCGTGACCGTGCCGGACAATCACGAGTATTACTACAGCCCGGATGCCGGCGGCGAGCCTTGGGAGTTTATCTTTTTGACGGCGGCGGGCCGGCATGTCGAAGGCTACTGGAACGATATCGTCGCGAAGGCCGGGCCGGTCGTCTCCTTCAAGCCGAACGCGCAGCCGATCGCCATGCTGTGGGAGATGATGGAGAGCGCGCAGGCGAAAACGGGCCTCGACAAGTACGAGTTGTCCGTCCGCCTGTACGAATGGATCGTGGCCTGCCTGCGGGCCGTCGACGGCAGGCCGGACGCCGGACGCCCCGTCCCCGATTCGGTGGCCGCCGCCTTGAAGTTCATGGACGCGCAATACCACCGCTTCCTGACGCTGGAGCAGATCGCCGCCGAAGCCGGCATGTCCAAGTATCACTTTTGCAGGCTTTTCCTGAAGCATACCGGCATTACGCCGATCCATTATCTGACCAAGATCCGGATCGAACAGGCGTCCCGGCTCCTCCGGCAGACCGATCAGCCGATCGGGGCCATCGCCGCGGCGACCGGCTTCGACAACGGCAGCTACTTCGGCAAAGTGTTCCGCAAGCTGATGGACGCTTCGCCCCAGCAGTTCCGCGACAGTACGGACGACATCCCCGAACACCACATTTTTATCGACTGACACACCGTTCGCGAACGGCGCAATATTTTATCAATCCGGTGAAAATATTATGCTATTTACGCCCCGCATATCAGGATTCTATGATATTAGCCGAGAGGATGTAATGCGCAATTATTTCATACGGAGGTCGATATAAAATGTTGAAAATCGCAATGATCGGGGCCGGAAGCATTAACTTCACCCGCAGGTTGATCATGGACTTGATGGCGGTGCCCGAATTCCGCGATACCGAATTCCGGCTGATGGACATCGATCCGGAGACGCTCGAGATGGTGACCAAGCTGAGCGAGCGCATGCTCGAGACGAACGGCCTGACGGACGTTAAGATCGTGCCGACGACCAGCCAGCGCGATGCGATCAAGGACGCCGACTACGTCATCTGCCTCGCTCGCGTCGGCGGTCTCGAGGCGTATCGCCACGATATCGAGATCCCGCTGAAGTACGGCGTCGAGCAATGCGTCGGCGACACGCTCGGCCCGGGCGGCGTGTTCTTCGCGCTTCGCACGATCCCCCGTGCTGCTCGACATCGCCAAGGACATGCGGGAGCTCGCGCCGAACGCGCTGCTGCTCAACTATTCCAACCCGATGGCGATGAATACGTGGGCCGTCCGGCGCGCCGGCGGCGTCCGGGTCGTCGGCCTGTGCCACGGCGTGCAGCATGGCCACGAGCAGATCGCCGAAGCGTTCGGCCTGCCGCAGGACGAGATCGACCAGATTTGCGCGGGCATTAACCACCAGACGTGGTTCGTCAACATTTCCCACAAGGGCAAGGATCTGACGCCGCATCTGCTCGAAGCGTTCGAGAACCACCCGACGCTGCCGCAAAGAGAGCCGTGCCGCATCGACGTGCTGCGCAGGTTCGGCTACTACTCGACGGAGTCGAACGGTCACTTGAGCGAATACCTCCCCTGGTACCGCAAGAAATCCGCCGACATGTCCAAGTGGATCAACGACAAGGAATGGATCGGCGGGGTGACGGCGGGTTATCTGGAGCACTGCCTGACGCGCTTCGTCGACTACAAGGAGACGTACCCGAAGATGCTGAGCGGCGAGATCGCGTCCATCCCGCTCGGCCAACGCTCGGAGGAGCACGGCTCGTACATCATCGAAGCGCTGGAGACGGGCAAGACGTACCGCGGCAACTTCAACATCGAGAACCGCGGCATGATCACGAACCTGCCGGACGGCGCCACGATCGAGATCCCGTGCTACGTGGACCGCAACGGCATCGCGCCGACGTACATCGGCGATCTCCCGATGGCCTGCGCCGCGACCTGCCGCGCGAGCATCAGCGTGCAGGAGATGGCCGTCGAGGCGGCGCTGACCGGCAACCGCGAGCTCGTGAAGCTCGCCGTGCTGCACGATCCGCTCACGGCCGCCGTCTGCAGCACCGAGCAGGTATGGCGCATGGTCGACGAGATGCTGGAGGCGCTCGCGCCATGGCTGCCCCAGTTCAACGGCGAAGGCCGCAACTGGCCGGACCTTCCGCAGCCGGCGGGCGACCTGTACCACTTCACGCGCGCGAAGTAAAAGAAGCGGCAGCCCGTTAATAGGGGCTGCCGCTTCTTTTTCGCTTGGCGATGCGGCGCTGCCCTCGGCCGATCACGGGGAGATGCGGCGCTGTCTCCCGATCGTCGCATGGAGATCCCGCGACGCCTCGCCCTTGTCGCATGGCGATGCGGCTCTGCCTCGCCCTTGTCGTATGGAGATGCGCCGCCCGCCTGCCCCGGCTACTTCCGTTCGACGAACGTCCGGTCGTGCAGCACCGCGCCAACGGAGAGATCCTCCAGATAGCGCAGCTGGGCCGCTTCGTAAGTCGCGTCGCGGCCGACGATCTGGTTGTGCCGGATCGCGAGCGGATGAAAGGCGATGCCGACCTTGCCTTTGTCCAAGGTCAGCTTGAGCAAGCCCGTGTCCGCCTTCTTGCCCTTCACGTAGTCGGGGAACAGGAAGTTGCCGATGGAGTAAGCGATCGGCTTGCCTTCGTGAAACTCGAAGCCCTGCAGCACATGCGGGTGGCTGCCGATGACCGCGCTGGCGCCCGCGTCGAGCATATCCGCGGCCAGCTCGCGCTGCCAGGGCTGCGGGGACGTCGTATTCTCCACCCCCCAATGGATAAACACGAGCGTATAATCCGCGCCGGCGCTCGCGGACCGGATGGCCGCCAGCAGCTTCTCCGGCTCGTAGGCGCTGGCGACGCCCGGCTTGTCTGCCGTCGCGTTCCAGGCGGTCGTCGGCATGAAGCGCGTCACCGCGCCGATTTTGACCGTCGCGCCGTTCAGCTTCACCGTTTCGAAATGAAACGCCTCCTCCTCGTTCAGACCCGCTCCCACATGGCGCAAGCCTGCCTTCTCGACATTCCTGAGCGTGTCCCTCAGCCCCCGCTCTTTGTAGTCGAGCACATGGTTGTTGCCAAGCGACACCATGTCGAAGCCCGCGTTTTTGATGCCCTTGAGCGAGCTTGCCGACGATTTGAAATTAAAGCGCTGATTAAGATCCTTGTCCTTCGCTTCGGTGACCGAGGTCTCCAGATTCAGCACGGCATAATCCGCCCGGCCGACCTCATCTTTGATCTGGCTGAACGGGTAGTCGGCGCCGTGGACGCGGATCGCTTCCTTCACGCTGCCGTCCATCATCGTATCGCCGGCGAAGATCATCTCGATCGGCTTCGTCTGCTTGACGGACGCCGGAACGGCTTCGTGCGCCGGCGGCGCGTGCGAGGCGGACCCTTGCGCGGGGATGGCGCCCGCGGAATGGCCGGCGCGCGCGCCGCATCCGTTCAGCATGACGGCCGCGGCCAGGACGATCAAAGGCTTGCTCCATTTTTCCAAGGATATGTACCTCGCTATCGTTGTTTTATATCCAATGTATCCGGCGGATATTTCAAAAATGCAGAGACGTTGTATCCATCCGGTAAACATTCCGAAGCGACTGCCCGGATTATAGGTATCCCCGCGAATGCCCGCGCATAGACGGCCGCGCCTCGGCCCATAATATTCCTCGCGAACGCATACTTGGGAACGGGGTGAACGGCATGGAGGCCATCAGCGGGCGTTTGAGCGAGAACGAGGCCGAGCTTAAGCGGCGGCTCCATCCGGGCTCGGATATCGTCATCCGCACCTTCGCGCACAAAAATCGTCCCCTGCTGATGCTCGTCTATCTCGACGGCATGGCCGGCACGGACGGCATCGAACAGCTGCTCTTGAGACCGCTCCTCTACGCCGGCTTGCCGGACGGCCTCGACCGGCTGCCGTCGCTGGCCGAGACGCTTCGCCGCGGGTGCCGCTCTCGAACGTGAAGACGGAGACGTCGATGGCGGGCCTTGTCAAGCAGATCCTGCAGGGCAACGCGGCGATTCTCGCGGACGGCGAAGCGTCGGCGCTCGTCGCGCAGGTCCAGGCGTACGAGCAGCGCAGCATCCAGGAGCCGCTCAAGGAATCGACGCTGCGCGGCTCGAAGGAAGGCTTCGTCGAAAACATCCGCGCGAACCAGTCGCTGATCCGGCGCAGAATCGTGCATGCGGACCTGAAGATGGAAGCCTTCACGATCGGCGAATATACGCAGACCGAAGTCGCGCTCGTTTACATGCAAGGGCTGGCCGACGGCGAGGTGCTGGCCAGCGTCCGGGAGAAGCTGCGGGGCATCGAACTGAAAGGCGTCATCGATTCCGCCTATATCGAAGAATGGATCGAAAACAACTCGTTTTCGCTCTTCTCGCAAATTCAAAATACCGAGCGTCCGGACATCGTGTCGGCGAGCCTGCTTCAGGGCAAGATCGCCCTGCTCACGGACGGAACGCCGTTCGCGCTCGTGCTTCCCGTGACTTTGTGGTCGGGACTGCAGTCCGCGGACGATTACTTCGAGCGGTTCGTGTTCGTCTTGCTCACCCGGTTCATCCGCTACGTCATGACGTTTATTTCCTTCGCCTTGCCGGCGATCTACGTAGCGCTGACGACCTTTCATCCGGAGATGGTGCCGAGCAACCTCATGATCAGCATCGCCACGGCGCGGGAAAACTCGCCTTTTCCAACCGTAATCGAGGTATTCCTGATGATGTTCGTCTTCGACGGACTGCAGGAGGCCGGCGTCCATCTGCCCAATCAGCTGGGACCGGTCGTGAGCATCATCGGCGCCCTGGTCATCGGACAAGCCGCCGTCGAAGCCGGCATCATCTCCACGCCGATCATCATCGTGATCTCGCTGACAGGGGTCGCGGCCTACACGATCCCGCGCTACAGCGCCACGCTTCCTTTTCGCCTGCTCCGTTATATTCTGCTGTTCATCACCGGCCTGCTCGGCTTCGTCGGCTTCGCCTACGGCATCATCTTCCTGCTGATCCATCTGGTCATGCTGGAGTCGTTCGGAACGCCGTATCTGAGCCCCTTGGCGCCGTTCGACGGCAGGCGGATCAAGGACCTGTTCGTCCGCTACCCGTTCTGGATGCGGGGCGGCAAAAACCAAAAAGGACGCCAGAGCTGATGCGGTCCCTTCTTCTTGCGGCCTGCTGTCTGCTGGCGCCGATCGCGCTGTCGGCGTGCACGGACGCGGTCGAGCCGAACCAGCTCGCCTTCGTGATGGGCACGGCCGTCGACCGCGCGGAGGGCGGACTGATCGAGATCAGCGACCAGATCGTCATTCCCTCCCAGTTGAGCGGACCGTTCGCGGGGGGCGGCGCCGGCGATGCCAAGAGCTCCGTCGTCGTGTCCGCGACGGGCAGGGACGTGTTCGAAGCCTCCGAAAAGATTCAGCGAAAAATGTCCCGCAGACTGATGACGAGTCACCGTATCCTGATCGCGATCAGCGAAGCGTTTTTTAAGCAGGACGACGCCGGCAAGCTCTTCGACAAGCTCGGCCGCGATCCCGCCAACAATATGCGGGACTTGACGCTCGTGGTGCGGGGCGACAGCGCCAAGGAGCTGCTCATGCTCAAACACCCGCTCGAGCGTCTCACGAGCATCGCCGCCGAGAAGGAGCTGCACATCAACGGATTGACGCGATTTTCGTCCAGGCAGCTTATTCTCGAGCATGATGCCGGCGGCCTGCGTCCCCTGCTGCCGGTGCTGAAGGTCGAGAAGCTGAAGTCGGACGGCAAGGCGCCCGAACCGTTCGCCTCGCTGTACGGCTTTGCCGTCTTGAACAAGCAGCTTCGCATCCAGGGCATCCTGGACGAGGAAGAAAGCGCGGCCGCGGGCTGGATGTCCGGCAAGGTCGCGTATCACGGCATGACGATTCCCGGGAAAAACGGACAAGGCCTCTTGTCGTTCAGGCTCGTCCATCTGAAGCGCAAAATCCGGACGAAGGACTGCGGCGAATCCAAATGCGCCGAACTGGAAGTCAAGGCGCAAGCGTATCTCGTCGAAAACACGACCTCGCTCGACATGTCCGAAATCCGCAGCATGACCGAGACGGAGCGCTATCTGAACGAAGAGATCCAAAGGAATTTTCAGCGGACGGTGAAAAAAATTCAGCGATGGGGGCCGGATATCTTCGGCATCGGCGAACATCTCCACAGGCATGATCCATACTGGTGGAGGTCGCGGCAAGGCGACTGGGACGAGCGGTTCAAGACGCTCGACGTCACCGTCAGGACCGACGTTCGGCTCATCTCCATCGGATCGAGCGGCGGGAATATGAATTGAATGCGCGGCGAGGGGGAGCACGATGAAATTAAGCGGGTACCAGCTGTTCTGGATGACCAGCATCTCGTCCATGATCATGTTCTCCTACATCCCGATCACGATCGCCGTGAACGAGGCGCGCCAGGACGCGTGGATCTCGATCCTGCTCGGAGACGGGCTCATGATGGCCGTCACCTGGCTCATGCTGCGGGTGTGCATGCAAAATCGGGACAAGACGCTCGTCAAGATGATGAAGGATCTGCTCGGCACCGTGGCCGGCAAAATCGTCGTCACGGCCTACTTCGTCCACTGGTTCCTGCAGATGTCCACGACCGTCAAGGACATGGCGAATTTTCAAAACCTCGTCATGCTGCATAATACACCCATGTCCGCGGTCCTTCTTTGCATGCTCTTTCTCGTGTTTTACGCGGTGTACAAAGGGGGGGATCACGGCGGTCAGCCGATGCGCGGAGGTGATCGGTCCCATCTTCATCCTGATCCTGTTCGCGCAGTTGTTCCTTAATCCGCAGGAGATGGATCTGAAGCGGCTTCTGCCCGTCTATGCCGACTCGGGCTGGCTGCGGATCGGCACCGGGGCCTTTAACGCGTTTAACTACATGCTGGATCCTTCGATCGTCCTCATGCTGTTCTTTTTTTGCCGAAAATAAACGGACCGCCTCGCGCGGGATACTGTGGGGAACCGCGGTGTCCGCCTGCTGGGGGCTGCTCGCGACGTTCGCGATGCTGGCCGTGACCGGTCCCGACATGGCGGCCAAGTTGGTCGTTCCTGTCTACTCGCTGACGAAGATGATATCCATTCTTAACTTTATCCAGAACATCGATGTGTTCTACATCCCGCTCTGGCTGCTCGGCGCCTTCATCAAGCTCGCGATCGGCTTGTTCATCCTGAGCTACGGGCTGGCCGAATGGAGCGGCTATCGCCATTGGAAACGAATCGCCGGCGCGTTGACCGTCGCATGGCTGGGCTACGTCCTTTACAGCGCGCAGATCGTGCAGTTGTCGTTTCCGTTCCGCAGCGCGTGGCTGACCGACGTTTTTTATCCCGCGCTCTATATCGCGATACCTCTCCTGCTGTGGATCGTCGGCAGCCTGCGCAAGCGGCGGCAAGCCCTGGATTGACAATCGGGCGCTGCCCGGGGAGCGGATTGTCACAACATCCAAAGCTGCGTCGTTATAGATATGCACCGCAAAATCATCCACAGGAGGTCATACCCGCTATGACGCAACGAATCAACTATATGGCGCAATCGCCCGAATTTTTCAAGACAATGATGGCCTTCAGCAACGCGGAGCACGGCAGCTCCATCGAACTGAAGATTCTCGACCTCGTTCATATCCGCGCCTCCCAAATCAACGGCTGCGGCTTCTGCCTGGACATGCACGTCAAGCAGGCGAAGATCAACGGCGAGAGCGAGCTGCGCCTCTACCATCTGCCGATCTGGCGCGAATCGACGCTGTTCAGCCCGCGCGAGCGCGCCGCATTGGCGTGGACCGAGATTCTGACCAAGCTGCCGGAGCACGGCGTGCCGGACGACGTGTACGAGCGCGTACGCGGGGAATATTCGGAAAAGGAGCTGTCCGACCTGACGTTCTCCGTCATGGCGATCAACGCCTGGAACCGGATCAACATCGCGTTCAAAAACGTGCCGGGCTCGGCAGACGCGGCGTTCGGGCTGGCGAAGGCGGGCCTGAGCTAAGTCGGGCGCGTTAAAAAAGGTACAGCCCCTTTGCGTTTAAGGGGCTGTACCTTTTTTGCGCGTTGGTCACGTTTGGATGACTCCCCGCTCGCGCGAGCCCGCACTCCCCGCAGCTTCGATCTTGAACAAAAGTTGTTTATCCAACCGACGTTCATGATACGCTATAACAAAACGATGCCAAAGGAGTTCGTGCGAAATGGAAAAGCCGGCCAAGGTGGACCGAAGAATCCTGCGAACCCGGGACGCGATCACGAAGTCGTTCCTCGCGCTCGTGTCGGAAAAGGACCTCGACCACATCACGATCAACGATATCGCCGACAGAGCCAACGTCAACCGCGGCACCTTGTACCTCCACTATGCGGACAAGTACGCGCTTCTCGACGAATGCATCAAGGATCATATCGATCGGATGATCGCCGTTTGCGGCGCGGAAGCGGTCAATCCGATCGACGATCTCAAACCGATGTTTGCCTATTTTGAAGCGAATTATGCGTTTTTCCATACGATGCTGTCCAATCAGAAAACGTCCGTCTTCCGCGATCGCCTGCTTCAAGGCATCGCCGCGGGCACCAAGGCGAAGATCGGCGCGCTTGCCGCCCGGCAGAACATGGATTTGGAACTGGTCGCCCGCTTCCTGGCTTCCGCCTTCGTCGGCACGGCAGAATGGTGGATTCTGAACCGGATGCCGATCCCCGCGGAACTCGCGGCCAAGCAAGTCGGCGAATTGTTCGAGAAATTCGTAAGATGAATCGCGCTTCCGCTCGTCGCGAGGCAAGATATTAGACAATGAATCGGCGAATGTCGGATATCGTACAAAACGGCATGGATTAGCGATTGAACGGCCGCCCCATCTCTCTATAATGATAATCAGCAACGGTCGAATATACGACTGATGTTGATTAATTACAAATAGAGGAGTGGGATTTCATGCTAAACGTAACCGAAAAAGTCGTCGTCATCACCGGCGCTTCGAGCGGCATCGGGGAAGCGACCGCCAAGCTGCTCGCGCATCAAGGCGCCAAGGTCGTGCTGGCCGCCAGAAGAGAAGACCGGCTGAAAACGATCGAAGACCAGATCCGGCAGGACGGCGGACAAGCGGTCTCCTTTCAAGCGGACGTCGCTTCGTACGACGACATGCAGAAGCTCGCCGGCTTCGCGCAGGAGCAATTCGGCCGTATCGACGCGCTCGTCAACAATGCTGGCGTCATGCCCGCATCCCCCCTAAGCGAGCTGCGGGTCGACGAGTGGGACCGCATGATCGACGTCAACGTCAAAGGCGTCCTGTACGGCATCGCGGCGGTGCTGCCCGTCATGAGAGCGCAGCGGGCGGGCCACATCGTCAACCTATCCTCGGTCGCGGGCTACCAGGTCAACCCGACCTCGGCCGTATACAGCGCGACCAAGTTCGCCGTAAGGGCGATCTCCGAAGGTCTTCGGCAGGAGGAATCGCCTGCTTCCCGCATCCGCTCGACCATCGTGTCGCCCGGATTGACGGAGACGGAGCTGCTCGACTCGATCGGCAGCCCCGACACGAAGGCGATGACCAACCAGCTCGCCGGCATGGGCATCTCCCCGTATGCGATCGCCCGCGCGATCGCGTTCGCGCTGAACGAACCGGACGACGTGTCCGTGAACGAGATCGTGGTGAGGCCGACCGCGCTGCCTTAATGCGCGAATGCGCAGGCGCGAGCCGTCTGATTTTCTCCGAAAATTCGTCGTCCGCGGCATGACGAATCGCCCAGGTGCTCCCGTCCGGGATTACCTGGGCCATTCGTGCGGAGTTTGGCCCGCAGGAGTTCCTGTTCAGGAACCCCGGGGGGAGGTTCGTGCGGTTCGCAGGTCCCTTATTTACTCGCAAACCACGCGTTCATCGCGTCAATCGCGTCCTGCCCGCCTTTGGCGTTGAAGTCCTTCACGTAGCTGTCGAATTCCGATAAACTGCGCTTGCCCATGATGAACTTCATGGAATTTTCCTCCATGTAGTTGCGCAGCTCCGTGAACTTGGCGTCGTACGCTTCGACGGACGGCGCGTAGTTCGTTTCCTCGCGCAGCTTCTTGTATTGAAGCAGCGGCTCGTAGTACGGCAGCAGTCCCTTGGCCTTCAGCCTCGCCGCGAACCCGGCGTCCGTGTCGCCGAGCGGGTAGATCGAACGCCATGGGATGTTGGCACTTTGCTCCGGCGTTTGGGTGATGACGCCGTCCTTCTTCGTGTAGTCGGTGCCTTCGATGCCGTAGTTGACGAGCTCGTCGGTCTCCGGCGTGTACAGGAAATTCAGATACTGCGCGGCGCCGAGCTTATTCTTAGCCTGCTTCGGAATAATGATGTAGGTTGTGGAAATCGAGCTGTCCTGCAGGCCGGACTCCCCGTTCTTGCCGACCGGCGGCGCGATGAAGCCGACGGTTCCGCCTTCGTTCTTGTCTTTCAAAGCATTGTCGATCTCGGGTACGCTCCCCCCAGTACATCGGGGTAAAGACTGCGGTGCCGTTGATGAGCGTTTCCTGCGTGCCCTTCTTGATCGCGAATTCCTGGTCGAGCAAGCCTTCGTCGTACCATTTTTTCATCGTCTCCAAAAATTCCTTGTACTCCGGCTGCACCCACGAGAACACCAGCTTGCCGTCCTTGATCTTCGTCGGCGTGGCGACGCCGAAGGCCGCGGCGAAAGGCGTGAAGCCGTCGAAGAAGTAGCCCGGATTGGACGTCGCGATCGACAGCGGCGCGATGTTTTTCTTCTCCTTGATCGTCTTCATCGTCTCGTAAAACTCGTCGAGCGTCCCCGGCTCCTTAAGCCCAAGCTCCTTTAGGACGTCCGTTCGCGCCAGCAGACCGTTGCCGACCTTCTGGGCCTGGCGGTACGGAATCGCGTAGATCTTGCCGTCGAACTTGACGGCGTCCAGCGCTTCCTGGCCGGCCATGTTGGAGACGTTGGGCATCTCCTTGGCGATCAGATCGTCGAGCGGCTCGAGCGCGCCCTGCTTGGCCAGCTTGAAGTAATCGGATTTGCCGGCGATCGTCATAATATCGGGCACGTCGCCGGAAGCGAAGATGATCGAGATTTTCTGGGACGGATTCTCGAGCGGGAGCGCTTCGTATTGGATGTTGAAGCCGGATTCCTCCCGCAGCTTGTCGATCAGCCGGTTGCTGTTGATCGTGTCGGCGCCCTTGAACGTCTCCATCGCCCCGTGATAGAGGCGGGTAATCTTCAAGTCCTTGAGCGCCTTCGCTTGCTCCGTGCTCTTGGCTCCTCCCTTGTCGCTCGCCGTTGCCGCGGAAGTAGACGGTCCTTCCGTCTTGTCCGCGGTCTTGTTGCCGCTATCGTTCCCGCCGCATCCTGCCGCGAGCAGCATCAACGCCATGACGCCGATGCCGACGGCCGTTCTTTTCGTTCTTTTCTTTGTCTTCAACATACTTGCGCGAGCCTCCCGTAAATGAAATGTCTACACTCTATACATGCGACTGCGATGTGCCGGCCGGGAAAGGAAGCTTCT
Organism: Cohnella rhizosphaerae; assembly: GCF_029525575.1. GTDB lineage: Bacteria > Bacillota > Bacilli > Paenibacillales > Paenibacillaceae > Cohnella > Cohnella rhizosphaerae. Next base: position 1,267,332 of record NZ_JAPDIA010000003.1, on the reverse strand, counting down.
CTACCCTTTCACCGCGCCGAGCATGATTCCTTTGACAAAGTAACGCTGGATGAACGGATACACGCACAGGATCGGCAGGACGACGCAGATGATCGCCGCGGCCCGCATCGATTCCGGCGTCACGCCGCTCAGCACGTCGTTGACGACCATGTCGGCCGGCTTATCGTTCGATACCAGCTGCAGCAGGAACACTTGCAGCGGCATAAGGCTCCTGTCCGTGAGGTACATCATCGCCTGGAAGAAGCTGTTCCAATAGCCGACGGCGTAGAACATCGAGATCGTCGCGATGGCCGGCATGGAAAGCGGCACGTAGATTTGGGCCAGAATCCGCAGGCTGGAGGCGCCGTCCATGCGCGCCGACTCCTCCATCGCCTCCGGCAGCCCGCTGAAAAAATTGCGGATCAGGATCAGGTTGAACGGCGCCAGCGCGCCCGGCAAAATGACCGACCACAGGCTGTTCAGCAGGCCGACGTCTTTCACGATCAGGTAGGTCGGAATGAGGCCGCCGCTGAAAAACATCGTGATGACGAAGATTAGCATCATAAAGCGTCTGTACGGCAGTCCGTTTCTGGCGAGCGGGTACGCCGCAAGCAGCGTCACCGCCATGCTGATCAACGTGCCGACGATGGTAATGAACAGCGAGTTGCCGAACGACACGTAAAACTGCTTGTACGAGAGCACGAAGTCGTACGAAGAGAAATTCAGCCCTTTCGGCCACAGCCACACGTCCTTCGCGACGACGTACGATTGATCGCTTAGCGACTTCGCCGCGATATGAATGAACGGCAGGAGCATGGAGACCGAGATCAACGATAAAAACGCCGCGTTCAGGAGTTGAAATATCGAATCGCCCCGGAAGCCCTTGACGCCAAGCTTTTGCGTTTGCACGGTCAGTACACCCCCTCTTCGCCCATCCGTCTCGCCAGCGTGTTGGCCAGCACCAGCAGGATGCAGCCGATGATCGACTTGAACAGTCCCGCAGCCGCCGTCAGGCTGAATTGCATCGTGCCGAGCCCCACGCGGAACACGTACGTGTCGATAATGTCGGATACGTCGTAGACGGTCGGATTGTACATGACCAGCACCTGCTCGAAGCCGGCGTCCAAAATGTTGCCGATCCGCAGCAGCAGGATCACGATGATCGTCGCGCGAAGCCCCGGCACCGAGATATGCCAGATCTGCCGCCAGCGGTTCGCCCCGTCCACGGTAGCGGCCTGATAGAGCTCGTCGTTGATCCCGATGAGCGCGGCCAGGAAGATGATCGCGCCCCAGCCCGCTTCCTTCCAGATGTCCGACGCGATCAGGATCCAGCGGAACCAGCTCTCCTCGGTGAGGAAAAAGATCGGCTTGAAGCCCATGAGCCCGATCGCTTTGTTGACCATTCCGCTGCTCGGGGACAGCAGGTCGATCGCGATCCCCCCCGATGATCACCCACGAGATGAAGTGGGGCAAATACGTCATTGTCTGGATCGTCCGCTTGAGCCGGATATATTTCATCTCGTTAAGCAGCAGCGCCAGAATAATCGGTACCGGGAAACCGAAGACCAGCTTCATGAGGCTGATCGCCACCGTGTTCCGCACGACCTGGGGGAACTCGTCGAACAGGAACAGCTCGCGGAAAAACCGGAATCCGACCCACTCGCTGTCCAGCATCCCCTGCATCGGGTTGTAGTCCTTGAATGCGATAATGACGCCGTACATCGGAAAATATTTGAAAATCACGATCAACGCGATCGCGGGCAGCGCCATCAAGTACAAATCCCAGTGCTTGCGAATCGCCCTTAGCGGACCGCCCGTCGCCGCCAAGTCGGGACGCGGCAGTCCCGTATTCGTTTTCGCCATGTTCGTCTCCTTCGTCAGCCGTTTGGGTCCCTGCATCAACTATAGCGCGGGCCCGATCGCGGCAGTAGACGAATGGTTTTACTTTAAACGCAACATATTTGCGGTTGTTGGCAAAAAAAACGGCATCCGACCGGGTTCGTCGAATGCCGATGCTTTGGAGTGCCGCTATACCAATGGATCCGGACGCCTTTGAGCGCCGCTCGCTTAAAGTGTCGTTGCCCTATACATTCAAGCTTGCATGTCGCTCGGCTTGATTCCCCAATATTTCTGGAAGTTCTTCGAGAAGTAGTTGACGTGCTTGTAGCCGACCTGCTCCGCCGCCTCGTACACCTTCGCGCCTCCCGCGAGCAGCGCCTTCGCCTTCTCCATCCGCAGGCGAAGCACGCTCTCCGAGAAGGAGCTGCCCGTCACTTCCTTGATGATCCGGCTCGCGTACGAGTAATTGATATACAGCTTGGCCGCGACGGCGTAGAGGCTAAGTTCCTCCTCGCCCAGATGCGCTTCGACGTAGGCCATGATCTCTCCGACGGTCACGTGCGTGCCGGATCGGCGCCGCTCCGCGACGGAGCGGCCGATGCGCGCCATCATCCGCTCCAGCCAGGTCGTCACTTGCTCCTTCGTCAGCAACTGGTTGAAGTTCATAAAGTCCTCGTAGTCGGCGCCGAGCGTCTCCCGCAGGCTCCAGCCGTGCGCATGGACGATCCGCGTGAGCAGCGCCGTGATCCGCAGCAGCATCTCCTTGGCGTCCGCGAGCTGGCGGCCGGGCGAGAAGCCTTTCTCCATGAGCGCCGCGATCAGCGCCGCCCGCCTGCCCTCGCTGCCGGTATCGATCGCGATCTCGATCTCCTTTTCCATGTCGTTCATGTTGAGCCAGGACGCGTCGGCCGGGACGTCGTGCCGGTAGCGGATGATCGTCTCGCGGCCCAGCACGATCCGCTCCTGCAGCGCCATGCGGCACTGCTTGTACGCGACCGGCAGCAGCGCGGGATCGGTCACTTCGGCGCCGATGCCCGCGCTCGCCGTCAGCTTCAGGCAGTCCTTCACCGTGCCGAGCAGCTTCCCGAGCTGCTGATCCGCAAGCTGGCGCAGCGCTTCTCCGCCGGCCGGGGAGGAGGCGATAAAGATGACCGCCGTCAAGCCGTCGTCGTCCTGCAGCGCGATGGTCTCGAACGCTGCATCCTCTTCGTCCGCCTCAGCCAGCACGTCCTTGGCGATGTTAAATAACGCAAATTGCAGCAGCGCGCGCTCGTCCGGCGGGAACCTGTCGTCGTTGCCCGCGGTCGGATCCATGTCCACCACGGCGGACAGCAGCGTCCTTCCTTGCAGGGCAAAGCCGATCTCCTCGCTGCGTTTGGCAAGCTCCCAGCCGGCGTAGCGGCCGTTCAGCCAATTTTTGTAGAAAAGCTCCTTCAGGCGGGGCAGATGCTCCTTCCACCGGCGTTCGAGCTGCGACAGGTTGTGGCGGTCGTACAGCTCCTGCTCGCGCAGCCGCTTGGCGTTGAGGACGGTGTCCAGGATCAGCTCGTTCTCCGCCGGCTTCACCAAATATTTGAACACGCCCTGGTCGATGCTCTCGCGGGCGTATTCGAACTGGTCGTAGCCGGTCAAAATGATGACCTTCGCGTGCGCATGGTCGCGCTTCAGCAGCTTGGCCAGCTCCAGTCCGCCGACGTCCGGCATGTGAATGTCCGTAACGACGATATCGATATGCGCCTCGCGCATCGCGGCGATCGCTTCCCTGCCGTTCTCCACCGCGCCGGCCACCTCGATGCCGTGCGCCTCCCACGGGATGCCGAGCGCGATCCGTTCCCGGACGCGGTATTCGTCTTCGACGATCAGCAGCTTCATGCGCTTTCCTCCGTCCGGATCGGAATGATCAACGTTACCTTTGTCCCGACGTATTCCTCGCTCTCCACGAGCAGGTCGGCCGCCTCGCCGTAATAAAGCTTAAGCCGGGACTTGACGTTCTTGAGCCCGAAAAAGCGGCTTGACGGACTGTCCTGCGGCAGCCGGTACAGCTTGCTCGTGATCGTGTCCAGCTCCCGGCGAATCTCCTCCAGCCTGGCCGGCGGCATGCCCGCGCCGGTATCCTCCACTTCGACGATCAGTCCGCGCCCGTCCAGACGGGACCGGATTCGCAGCTCGCCGTCCATCGCATCCTTCTCGATGCCGTGGATAATCGCGTTTTCCACGATCGGCTGCAGCAGCAGCTTCAGCACCGGCATCCCCTTCGTATCTTCCGCCAGCTCAATGTCCGCGGTGAAATGCGCCGTGCGCATCTGCTGGACGCGAATGTAGTACATCAGATGCTCCGCCGTCTCCGCGAGCGTGAAGTCCTGCCTGCCCTTGCCGAGGCTGACCCTGAAAAACTTGGCCAGGTTCATCACCATGTCGCTGATCTCCCGCATGCCGTGCTTGACTGCGACGGAATAGATGGAATCGAGCGTGTTGTACAAAAAGTGCGGGTTGATCTGGGACTGCAGCAGATTGAACTCCGACTTGGCGAGGCGCAGCTCCTTCTCGTAATTCTCCTCGATCATGATGCGCTGGGCGGCCGCCATCTGGTTGAATCCGTCCATGACATGGCCCAGCTCGTCGCGGCGGACGTGCTTGATCTGATGCGTCAGATTGCCGTTCTTGACCAGCCTGAACGCGCCGGACAGCTGATAGAGCGGCCGTAAAATCTGGATATAGACGAACCAGGCGATCCACATGGCGAGCAGGATGCTGAGCACGATCGTCAGGTAGGTGAACAGCTGCAGCCGGCGCGACTGCTTGAAGATCTCCGCCTTCGGCTGCTCCAGCTGAATGGACCACGCGCCGCCCGACTCGCGGATCGTGAACAGCTCCTGTCCGCGGACGCGCGCCGCCCCGGCGTTCGTCTCGAGAATCCGCTTGTCGCCGTAGAACAGCGAGATATTCATGTCCGCGGACGTTTGCAAATGCTGAATGACTTCCTGCAGCGCCGTCTTGCGGACGGCGAAGATCAGCACGTTGGGCTCCGGCGATTCGCTCAGCACGTCGAGCAGCCGGATGTAGTAGAGGCTGTCGTCCTTCAGGTATCGGTTGGTTCCCTCGCCGTTGCCGCTCTCGCCGCCGCCGCTGCTATCGTCGTCTCCGCCCCCCGATCCGGGGACGTACATCAACAGCGCCCCGACGCCGTTCACCGCCTGCCGGAACCAGGCTTCCTCCTTGATCCGAGGCCAGCGGATGCCGCCGAGCGTCGTCGAGACGCCGTTGCCGCTCTCGCCGTGCAGAATATAGGCCTCCTTGATCGAGCCGTTGATGTTGGTCAGGGAATTCAGCTTGCTGCTGCACGGTATGGACGTCGTACAGATTGTCCGGGACGAACGGGTCCCGCTTGTCCCGCCAGATGTTGACGATGCTGGGGTTGGAGCTGATGAGCAGCGTCTGCTGATCCATGTTGCTCGCCATCTGGTCCATGTAGGCCAGGGTCGTCTGCAGGGCGCCCTTCGTGCGCTCGCGAATCTGCTCGTTCATGATCCGCTGCGAGTAGTTGTTCGCGAACAGACTGACGATCACGAGCGGGATCAGAATCAGGATAAAGGTGAGCGACAGCTTGAACTGCAATCCCTGCGTCCGTCTCAATCCGTCGCCTCCGTCCCGGCCTCGGCAGCGGCCCCGCCGCGCCTCGCCTTCCGCCAATGGCCGGGCGGCATGCCGTAAAATTTGCTGAATGCGTGCGTAAACGCATAGGCGTCCGAATAGCCGAGCATGGCGGCGATCTCCACGATCGCGTAGCCTGCGTGAAGCAGGTCGGCCGCCTTGTCCATGCGCAGCTTCTGCAAATAGTGTATAGGGGAAATGCCCATCCGCTCCGTGAACAGCTTGGAGAAATAGGCGCGGTGCAGGGACAGGTAATCCGCCACGTCGTGAACGGTGATTTTCTCCGCATAATGGGTATCCATATAAGCGACGCTGCGGGCGATCCAGCTGTCGATGCCCTGGCGCGTCCGCTCCGCCTCGCCTTGCGGAACGAGCAGCGCGAACACCTGATACAAAACGGCGCACAGCTCGAGATGCCGTTTCAAGTCGTATTTTCGGGGATGAAAAAGCAGCCGCAGCGCGGATTCGAGCTCCTTGCCCAGTACGCCCGTCAGGAAGGGCTTGTGCCGGCCGAGGCCCGCGCGCTCGAACAGCCCGGGGACATGCGGACCGTCCATGGAGATCCATGTCATCTGCAGCTCATGGCAGCCCGTCGCCAAGCTGTAACGGTACGTATCCCCGGGGAACATGCCGAAGCAATCGCCCCTGGACAGTACGACCCGCTCTCCGCCGTGATCGAACTCGACCTTGCCTTCCGTGATAAAGTGCACGTTGTAGTATTCCAGGATCTTCAGGCCCGTCCGATAAGTCGGCTTGGCCACGTTTCGGCCGATGCGAAGCGGCCAGATGCCCCCTTTGCAGGCCAAGGCGTCGGGGATGAACAGCTGCGACTCGAACCACTCGATGGCGGTCTCCTGCATGACGCATCCCCTTTCCGCATAATCCCCCCCTATTATAGCAAGCGCTTTCCAAACGCTGTCAATCGGCCTTCAGCATAAAAAACCTCATCGCCCGGAGAGGTTTCTTATGCTTTGATGCCGCTATCGTCATGCCGCCTCGTTCGTGCCGCTATAGATGAATCATCACGTAGTCTTCTTCGACCGATACGCCGAATTTTTCCACGGTCACCTCGTAAGACTTGGTTCGCACCTTCCCGTCGACGACCATGCAGCCCGTCTTGATGTCGAACTCCCACTGATGCCACGGGCAGCGCACGATCTCGCCTTCCCGCTCGAAGCGGAAATCGCCCGGGCCCGAGGATACGACGGCCGCGGTCACGAGCCCCTTGCAGAGCTCCGCTCCCTGGTGGGGACAGACGTTGCGCAGCGCGTGATAGGCGCCCTGAATATTGTAGACGCCGATGCTGCGCCCCTCCACCTCCACGATCTTGCGCGCGCCGGGCGGGATCTCCGCTACGCGCGCGGCGCGGAACCGCTTGCCCGAAGAGCTGGCCGGCCGCCTCGGATCGGGCGAAGCCGCTCGCGGGTCGGGCCGCTGCTGCTCCTGTTCCGTCGCGCTCATCCTTCCGCCTCCTTCTCTCGCGTCGGCAGACCGTACAGTTCGGCTGCGTTGTCGTAATAGACCCGGTCCGCCAGGGCGTCGGCAAGCCGGGGCAGCGCCTGCTTGGGCGAATCGTAGTCCCAGTGCGGATAATCGCTGCAGTACATCAGCGTTTCGTCGGCGTGAATGCTGTCCAGCAGGGCGTCGAACAAGGCGCGGCTCGGCGTCTCGTCGATCGGCTTGCGTCGTGACGCGGACATGCTCGCGGAAGTATTCGCTCGGCCGCTTGCGGACCCACGGCGTCTGCACGCGCAGCCCCTTCCATTCCTGGTCCATCTTCCAGAGCAGCGGCGCTAGCCAGAGGACCCCGGCTTCCTGCAGCACGACCCTAAGCGTCGGGAAGCGCTCGAACGTGCCTTCGAAAATAAAGCTGGCCAGATGCGCCGCCATCGTCGACGGCCGCGCGCAGCGCGTCTCGATGTAGTTCGTCACGTACCCGGCGCCCGTCGGCGGGCTGTTGATGCCCTCGCCTTCCAGGCCGACGTGGATCGTAAACGGCAGGTTGTGCCGCACGCACGCTTCGTAGATCGGATCGTAATACCGGTTGCCGTAGGGCAGCGTCGCGCCGTTGCAGACGATGACCTGCACCATGTCGGCTCTGCCGCCGACGCGGTCGATCTCCTTCGCGGCGAGCCGCGGCTCCTGCTTCGGGATCATGACCGAGCCCCGCAGCCGGCTGTCCCGCGACAGCCAATGCTCGATCGTATAGTCGTTAATCGCGCTGCAGGTCGCAGCCGCGTAGTCGTAGTTGATCGTCGCCTGCATACCGTAGCCTTCCCCGGTCAGAATGCCGTACGCGACGTTGTAGCGGTCGAGATGCTGCCGCTGCATGAGCGCCAGGTCGCTGCCGGCGCGGCCGCCTTCCTCCGGATAAGCGTCGGCCATCCGTCCGCCGACCCCGCCGTTAAAATGCATGCCGCCCGGATACGCGGGTCCGTACGCCTCGACCAGCTCCCGGTAATGCCGCGGCAAATAAGGCTTGATCTCTTCCAATCCCGAAATCTGGTGAATGTCGCAGTCGATGATAGGTCGTTTGGCTTTGCTCTTCTTGTCCGCCGGCGACGGCGTCTCGGCTTGCGAAGTCTGCATGCGAGGTGCACCTCCAAGGTTTCAACGGAACCGCCGAGCGGCGCTTCGGGAGCCGTCCGGCGATTCGATCGCTTGACCTTCATGTTAAAGCGCAGGTCCTCGAACGCCAATGCTGCCTTGTCTGGCGTTTTTGCGATTTTGTAAGGTTACCGCCCTTCAGGTTCTTACGGCTCATACCTGCTTCACGACGACATCGTCGAAATAAGCCTGGGCGAAATGGGTGTACACGCCGATTTTCCCGCTTGCGAGTGAAGCATCCGTCGCATTGATCTTGAGCGTTCCGTCGACGTAGGCCTTGATCGCGCTCCCGTTCAACTCGAGCTTAAACAGATGCTGCGTGCCCGTGCTCAGCGTCAACGAGGTTGAAGCGACGGTGCTCTCCGTGCCGCCTACGACCTTGCGGAGCGTCAACTGCCCCAGATTGTTGTCGTAGTACACGTAATAGTAATTGTCTTTGTCCGCGAATCGCGCTACAAGTCCGATCCTGCCGTAAAGGCTCTGCCACTGATCGGCTTTGATCTTGGCCTCCACGCTGTAATTCGTCCAGCCCGCGTCCCCGGCCGTAGACTTGGAGCCGCCTTTGTCGAAGTTGTCGGCCAGATAGACGTACGAGCCCCCCGTTCGAGACGACGCTGAAGTTGCCCCAGGAGCTGGCCACCGTCCAGCCGGCCGCCGTACCGCTCTCGAACTGCTCCTTGAACAGCAGATCGCTCGTCGTGACGGCGGTCGGCCCGCTTCCCGCAGAAACGTTGCCCGACGGATCGAACGCCTTCACGACATAGTGATACGTCGTAAGCCCCGTAACGCTCTTGTCGACGTAACGCGTGACGTTGCCGTTAAGCGAAGCGATCTGCGTGCCGTCGCGATAAACCTTGTAGCCGGAGACGCCGACGTTGTCCGTGGATTTGGTCCAAGACAGCTCCACCTTAGCGGCCGTGTCGGACACCGCGGCGACGCCGGAGGGCACCGTCGGCGCGGTCAGATCCGTGCCGGTGACAGGATCGTACACCAGCTCGAACGCGTAGCCTTTGTCGGTTTCCAGCGGCACCGAGATCGTCGTGCCGGTCGCCGTGACGGGCACCTCCGCCAGCCGCACGCCGTTCTGCGCGAGCTTGTAGGCTTTGTAAGCCGACGGCGTGCGCGTCGTATCGAGCTTGAACTCGCCAAGGCCGTACTTCACGAGCGTCGGCAGCGTGCCTTGGTGATACGTCGTGAGGCCGCCGGACGTCACCTCGTACTCGCCGGTCCCGGCGGCGTCGGTCGTATAGGCGAGCAGGATCCGGCCGCTCTCGTCCAGCGGTTCGTCGTCGAGCGACAAAGCCGACACCGTGCCGTGCGCCAGGTCTCCGCGCAGCGTGACGGCGCCGAGCTCGTAGCCGCTGCCGTCCAACGTGCCGACGGCCGCCGCCGCGTACGGCGTGTTGATCAGGTACGTATTCGTGTTCAGGTCGAACACGAGCTCGCCCGTATCCGAGACCAGCAGGTCGTCGTCCAGGGCATCCTGCATGGATGCCTTGAGCCCACCGTCGTCGAGCGCGTCGATGAACGTCTCCGCGACCTCCTTCATCGTCATCGCGTTCGTGACCGTAATCTCGTTGGCGCTCGGGATATCCCCGGCCTCGATATCGGCCGGCGTCAGATCGGGCGTGATCTTGTAGATGGCATAAGGCGCGGCCGGGTGGTCCGCGTATACCGTCACCGTCTTGAACAGATGCGGAATCATCATGCGGTTGCGCTCCTGATCCTGGTTTTCGGTCGCGGAGCCGTGCGTCGTCACCCAATTTTTATCCCTGACGATGACGAACTTCGGCTCGCTCTCCGAGACGTGTCCCCTGCGGAACAGAAGCGCGCTCTGATACTCCGACATCGTCGCCAGCGTGTCCGTGACGGAGTCGAAGGAGATGGCGCCGCCGAGCGGCGCCTCGTTGACCGCCTCGTTCACCCGGCTGCTGAAGTCGAAGCGGTTCATCATGTCCCAGCCGTTGTAAGCCCCGGCCGCGGACGAGATCAAGCCGAGCTCGTCTCGCCCGTCGGTCGGGAACTCCTGGTTGAACTCCGTCAGCGCGAAGGGCTTCCGGTACAGCTGGCCGAGCGCAAGGGCGGGAATGTAATTTTTGATAATGGACGAACCGTACTGCGGAGCGTAGCTAGCCGCCGTCGCAGGATCGAACACGGTGCTGTAGCGCGGATGCGTAAGCGGGTTGTAAGTGAAGACGCCTCTTCCGTTGACCAGCCCGTTGTATAGATGCGTCTCCTGAACGTCCGCCTGCGTCCGCCAGTAGTTGGCCAGCGAATCGTTAATGTAGTTGATGCCGCCGATCGGCGCTCGGACGCCTACAACGTTCTTCAAGTACGACTTCATGTCGCCGTTGGCCGCGAACTGCTTCTCCGTAAAGTACGCGGTCATGAGGTCCCGGACGCCGGACGGCGACCAGAAGCTCGTCGGAAACGTCGACACCGTCGGCAGCCCTTTGCCGGTCAGATAGGCGTTGAAGTCCGTCTTGATCCAGTTGTTGAAGTTGGCGTCGGAAAAGCTGGCGTTGTAGAGCAGCGATTCGTTGACCGGAGAAAGTCCCATCAGCTGGGGATCGTCCTTCAGCGCAAGACCGGTATACGGATTCACGTGCGACAGGAGCTGGCTCGCGAAAGACTTCCAGATGGCGATCCCGTCCGGCATGAGCGTCGCCAAATACTTGGACGCGGTCGCGCCGTACGTGTTCAGGCTCGGGACGCCCGAGAAATCGGCATACGCCAAAATGTCCATGTCGATATAAATGCCGCGCGCCTTGAGCAAGGCGTTGAAATACTCGAAATTGTCGAGCTTGGCCGCGTTCAGCGTCACCGTCGTGGAGGTGGGCTTCGCCATCAACCCTTTGGCCCAGTCATAGTTCTGGTCCACGGAGGAATACCGCACGACGTTGTAGCCCATGGCGGCGAGCCGGTCCGCGATCACGACCATCTCCGCGTGCGTCGGATCGATGCCGTAGCTGCCGTTCAGGTTGCCGCCGTAGAACTTCACCTTCTTCGCCGGTTCGTCCTCGAATACGTAATCGCCGTCCGCGTCGATCTGGACGAAGCCCTTGTCTCCCGCGGGCGCGTCGTTCAGGAACGACAAATCCAGCGCGCTGCCGGGCGCCACGGCCATCGTCGTGTCGATCGCCCGCCAGTCGCTGCCGGCCACGATCGGATCCGCGTTCGCCACCTCCGCCTTGCCCGCGACGGAAGCGACGGGGACAAGCAGGGCAAGCGACAGGGCGACGGCCGTCGGTTTGGTCATTATTCTCATCATCCAGGTCTCCTCTTAAATTAGAAATAAATTGGAAATAACATTTGAATGCGCTTACAAATTGCGATGCCCTTCCAGCTGCTCGCGCTTCATCTCCTTCCCCGCCAGTTCAGCAATATCATAGAATCAGTCGGATCGGCCGACAATGTTCGTCCGTCGGCAGTTTTTGCGCGTTCGTCAGCATGGCTCATTACACGAACAGAAAAGGCCGGCTTCGTATGTCCTCTCCCAGATTACACGAACAAAAAAAGGCCTGCTTCGAATGTCCTCTCCCAGCAAAGAACGACCGAAGCCGTCCCATCCAGGAGCGTCCTATTGCCCGGGCCCAGACGTTCCTATATAGGAACTCCCGGGCGGCTCGTGCGGGGTGTGGGTCGCGGGAGTTCCTATTCAGGAACTCCCGAGCGGTTCGGGCGGTGTGGGGCGTGGACCGCAGGAGTTCCTATCCAGCAACTCCCGGGCGGCTCGGGCGGTGTGGGGGCCGATGGAGTTCCTATCCAGGAACTCCCGAGCGGCTCGTCCGGTGTGTGGGCCGCAGGAGTTCCTATTCAGGAACTCCCGGGCGGCTCGGGCGGGGCGTGGGTCGCAGGAGTTCCTATCCAGAAACTCCCGGGGGTTCGTGCGGGGCGTGTGGGTCGCAGGGGTTCCTATCCAGGAATTCCCGGGCGGCTCGGGCGGTGTGTGGCCGCTGGAGTTCCTATCCAGGAACTCCCGAACGCTTCGTGCGGTGAATGGGTCGCCGGAGTTCCTGTCCAGGAACTCCCGGGCGGCTCGGGCGGGGCGTGGGTCGCCGGAGTTCCTATCCAGGAACTCCCAAGCGGTTCGGGCGGTGTGTGGGCCGCAGGAGTTCCTATCCAGGAACTCTCCGGCGGTTCGTGCGGTGAATGGGTCGCCGGAGTTCCTATCCAGGAACTCCCGGGCGGCTCGTGCGGGGTGTTGGCCGCAGGAGTTCCTATCCGGGAACTCCCGAGCGGTTCGTGTGGGGCGTGGACCGCTGGAGTTCCTATCCAGGAACTCCCGGGCGGCTCAGGCGGGGCGTGGGTCGCGGGAGTTCCTATCCAGGAACTCCCCGGCGGTTCGTGTGGTGTGTGGGCCGATGGAGTTCCTATCCAGGAACTCCCGGGCGGTTCGGGCGGGGCGTGGGCCGCTGGAGTTCCTATTCAGGAACTCCCCCGGCGGCTCGTGTGGTGTGTGGGCCGCAGGAGTTCCTATCCAGGAACTCCCGGGCGGCTCGTGCGGTGTGGGGGCCGATGGAGTTCCTATTCAGGAATCCCGAGCGGTTCGTGCGGGGCGTGGGCCGCAGGAGTTCCTATCCAGGAACTCCCGGGCGGTTAGTGCGGGGCGTGGGTCGCGGGAGTTCCTATCCAGGAACTCCCCCGGCGGCTCGTGCGGGGCGTGGGTCGCAGGAGTTCCTATCCAGGAACTCACGAGCGGCTCGGGCGGGGCGTGGGCCGCTGGAGTTCCTATCCAGAAACTCCCGGGCGGCTCGTGCGGTGTGGGGGCCGATGGAGTTCCTATTCAGGAACTCCCCCGGCGGTTCGTGCGGTGTGGGGGCCGATGGAGTTCCTATTCAGGAACTCCCGGGCGGTTCGTGTGGGGCGTGGACCGCAGGAGTTCCTATTCAGGAACTCCCGAGCGGTTCGTGCGGGGCGTGGACTGCAGGAGTTCCTATTCAGGAACTCCCGAGCGGTTCGGGCGGGGCGTGGACCGCTAGAGTTCCTATCCAGGAACTCCCGGGCGGCTCGTGCGGTGTGTGGCCGATGGAGTTCCTATCCAGGAACTCCCGGGCGGCTCAGGCGGGGCGTGGGCCGCTGGAGTTCCTATCCAGGAATTCCCCGCGGTTCGTGTGGGTCGTGGACCGCAGGAGTTCCTATCCAGGAACTCCCAGGCGGTTCGTGCGGTGTGTGGGCCGCAGGAGTTCCTATCCAGGAACTCCCAGGCGGTTCGTGCGGTGTGTGGGCCGCAGGAGTTCCTATCCAGGAACTCCCAGGCGGTGCGTCCGGTGTGTGCCGGCCGCTCCGCTCGCCGCGTGCGCCGCAGGTGATCCGCTCACTCCGCCGCGCCACGGTCGAAGTCCGCGACGATCAGCATGTCGGTGCCGCGCGCGCGGCGCAGCATGAAATGCACGACCGTCTCCCTGATCAGCGAATGCCATAGCGGCCTGCGGGACTGGCCGATGATCAGCAGCGTCGCGTTTAGTTCGTTCATGCGCGCCAGCAGCGCTTCGCCGATCCGGCGGCCGTCCCGCGTCTCGGCCTCCAGCTTGCCTCCCAGACGTTCGCACAGCTGGCGCAGCGTGTCGAGCCGCTTCTCGGCATCGGCGCCGGATTCCCCGTCCGGCCGCACGTAGTGCGCATGCCACTCCGCCTTGAGCCGGTGCGCGATGCGAAAGCCGCGGCGAATGAGCCGCTCCGAGCGCGGCCCGGCGTCCACGCAGACGAAGATCGTCTCCTGCCGCCGCCATTGTCCGCGCAGCGAAGCATGGCGATCCCATGCCTCGAGCCGTTCGTCCACGTCGTCCGCCAGCTCCCGGAGCGCGAGCTCGCGCAGCGCGATCAGATTGCCTATTTTAAAAAAGGAGCCTAACGCCTGGTCGACCTTCTCGAGCGCGTAGATCTTCCCCTTCGCGCATCCGCTGCTGCAGCATCTGCGGCGTCACGTCGATGAGCTCCACCTCGTCGGCCAGCTTCAGAATCGCGTCCGGCACCGTCTCGCGCACGCGAACGCCCGTCAGCTGTTCCACCGCGTCGTTCAAGCTCTCGAGATGCTGCACGTTGACGGTCGAAATGACCGAAATGCCGTTGTCGAGCAGGCGGATGACATCCTCGTACCTTTTTTTGCGAAGGCTTCCCGGCACGTTCGTGTGCGCCAGCTCGTCGACGAGCACGACTTCGGGATGACGCGCGACGATCGCCTCCGTATCCATCTCCTCGAGCCGCGCCGACTGGTAGTCAATCTTGGCTTTCGGCACGATCGGGAGACCGCCGACCTGGTCCCCCGTCTCCTTCCTGCCGTGCGTCTCGAGCAGGCCGATGACGACGTCGACGCCTTTGGCCTTCAGGCTGTTTCCCTCCTGCAGCATCTTGAAGGTTTTGCCTACGCCGGGCGCCGCTCCGATGTACACTTTAAAGGTGCCGCGGCGAATCGTCTCGATTTCCCGTTCGATCTCGCCGGAGCTGAGACGGCGGAACCGGTCCGCGTCCGCATGCGGCTTCGGCTTGATCGGCAGGATGCGCTCGCCCGCGTGGGCGGCGCGATCGGCCATGATGAACACGTCGATGTTCCTCGTCTTTCGCAGCACGCGGTTCGCGATGGAGCCCTGCCATTTTTCCTGCCGGCGATTTAGGTTGGAATGACCCATCACGATGCGCGTGACGTTGTTCTTGGCGGCATAGCGCACGAGCAGCGCCGGCAGCTTGCGCGCATGCGGCAGCGGCAGCTCCTCGAAACGGGCACCCACTTTCTCGACCAGCTTCTGAATGGACCGCTTGAACGTCAGTTGCTCCTTCGTCAGCGCCCGACTCGGCCGCACGAACGTCGCGACGATCAGCTCGCCGTTCAGCCTTCTGGCGATCTGCTGTCCTCTGCGCACGTGAAGCGAGCCGTTCCAGTGATATTGGGCCGCGACCAGGATTCGCTCCGCGGCGCCGGACGGACCGACGAGCCCGAGCGCCTCGCGATGCTTTTCCAGCGAATCGTTCACGCCCTCGGCCATGAGCCGCAGCGCGATCTCTCTCAGCACGCCGAGGTTGCCGCGGCGGCACATCGCCGGATGACGCCGCTCGCCCAGCAGCCCATCGTCGATCCGCTTCAGCATCGTCTCGGGCGACACGTCGATCAGACGCACCTCGTCCGCCAGCTCCAGCGTGTCGGAGGGCACCGTCTCCTCGGCGCGAATGCCGGTGAGTTTGTAGACGATCTCGCCTTCGTCCGCCAGCTCGTAGACGTTGATCGTCGCGATGACGCCGATGCCTTTGTCCATCAGATAAAGAATGTCTTCAAGCCGCGTCCTGAACCTCGCGCCCTCCCGATTGCGATGGGCGAGATCGTCGACGAGCACCACCTCCGGATTGCGGGCGAGCAGGGCGTCGAGCGGCAGATCCTTCCGCTCCCGGCCGTCCTTCGTCCAATGAATGCTCGGCACCCGCTCAAGCGCCAGCGTCTGCTCGACCGTTTCCGACCGCTGCATCGTCGATACCGCGCTGATGACGACGTCGATCCCCTGCTGCTTCAGCTGATTGCCTTCCCGCAGCATGTGATACGTTTTGCCCGAGCCGCTGACCGCCCCGATGATGATCTTCAGCCGCCCCCGATGCAGCTTGGAAATGGCGTATAAAATCTCCTCCGGCGTTTTCCGCCGATATTCCGTCACCCGCTCCCCGCCTCCCCCGAACGATCGGATCGCGTGCCGGTTCAGAAATTGCTCGACGACCTGATTAAAAGCATCCGGCCGGCACAGGCTGCTCGGACCGCGAGCGTCCGCGATGACGGCCAGACCCGCTTGAGGCAGGCAGGCGACGAGCTCCTCCATGCATGCGATGCCATAGGCCGTATAATCGCCCGCCACGCCTAACGCCGGACCGCGGAAAGCCCTTAGATGATCCGTGTAGTCGATCCGCCTGGTCGCCAGCCGCTGCCGGTACAGCTCGCGGGGCCTCCGGTTCAGCACGTTCCGCCGGAGCTCGTCGTAGGCTGGCGCCCATCTCTGATAGGCAAGCCGCAGCGAGGGAAGAAGCAGCTCGCCGGGCGCATAGTAGTCGAGCCAGCTCATATACGCCGCCGCCAGCTGCAGTTTTCCAAAGACGGTGGACGATTCGAAACGGCAGAAACTGTCGGCGATGACGATCGCCGCCGCCCGCTCGGGGTACTGCGCGGCGATCCGCTGCACGATCAAGCCGCCGTAATCGATGCCGACGAACACGGCTTGGCGAATGCCGAGCGAATTGAGCAGCAGGATCAGATCGAGACACTGGGTATCGATGATGTCGTCGGGGGTTTGGCGCAGCTCGCCCGACCGCCCGTTGCCGCGAAGATCGCAGGCGATCGTCCGGTATCGCTTGGAAAAGTAGTCGAACTGCGGTTTGAACATGCTATGGTTCCACCCGTGTCCGTGAATGAAAAGAATCGTCGTGCCGCTTCCTTGCATCTCGTAGTAGATCGACGTTCCGTTAAGCCTGGCGACCGGCAAAGCCATACACCTCGATTATTTGCGAAATTCGATAAAGCCTTTCGAGCCATTCGTTCCAGCACCCGCTCGCGCGACTCATTCAACCATTCATTCGAGCCATCCGTTCGAGCCATCCGTTCGAGCCATCCGTTCGAGCCATTCATTCGAGCCATTCATTCGAGCCATTCATTCGAGCCATTCATTCGAGCCATCCGTTCGAGCTCTCCATTCGCGCGAGCCTTCGGACGGCAACCGCCCGTCCGGCACCAGCGCGGACAGGGCTTGTCGCGACGTTATTTGCCCAGCTTTTCCTTCAAAGCCAGGTTCAGCTTCAGCACGTTCACCCGCTTGTCCCCGAAGACGCCCAGGTCGCGGTCCTCCGTATAGGCGTCGACCAGCGACGTCAGCTCGGCGGCGGACAGGCCGGTCAGCTTGCCGATCCTCGGAATCTGCACGAGCGCCGACTGCGGCGTAATATGCGGGTCGAGCCCCGAGCCCGAATTGGTGACGAGCGCGATCGGCAGACGGTCGATCGGCACATCCGGATTGTCCTTTTGCCACGCCGCGATCGATGCCTTGACCCTGGCGAGCAGGTCCGGATTCGAAGGCGCGTAATTGTTCGAGCCGGAAGCCTCCGCCTTATTGTCGATGCTCGATACGCGCCCCTGAAAGTAGCTCGGATCGGCGAAGGACTGTCCGATCAGCTCGGAGCCTACCACGTTGCCCGCCTTGTCCTTGAGCAGGCTGCCGTTCGCCTGATGGGGAAACAGCAACTGAGCGAGCCCGGTGCTGACAAGCGGATAAACAATCCCGCACAAGAGGATGAACAGCAGACTAAGGCGAATAGCGATCCAGAGCATCGAGCCGCCGGAGCGCTCTTCCTCGCCGCCTTGCCGATCCTGCGCAAGCGTAGCCATGGCCGATTCCTTCTTTCATGAATGATTAATAGGTTTAATCGCCTTCGCTGCCGCGACCTCGCTTCAGATCCAGGCGTGAACAATCAGGTCGATCAGCTTGATGCCGATAAAAGGAGCCACGACGCCGCCCGCGCCGTACACGAACAGATTACGGCCGAGCAGGCGCGCGGCGCTCATCGGGCGATAAGCGACGCCCTTCATGGCGAGCGGGATGAGCAGCGGAATGATAATGGCGTTAAAAATTAACGCCGACAAGATCGCCGACAGCGGCGAACCGAGCCGCATAACGTTCAGCGCGTCCATCTCGGGAATCGCCAGCATGAACATCGCCGGGATGATGGCGAAATACTTGGCGATGTCGTTGGCGATGCTGAAGGTCGTCAAGGCGCCGCGCGTCATGAGCAGCTGCTTGCCGATCGCGACCACCTCGATGATCTTGGACGGGTCCGAGTCGAGATCGACCATGTTGGCCGCTTCCTTGGCGGCCGTAGTGCCGCTGTTCATCGCGAGGCCCACGTCGGCCTGCGCGAGCGCGGGCGCGTCGTTCGTGCCGTCGCCGGTCATCGCGACCAGCTTGCCGTCGGCCTGCTCGCGGCGGATGACCGCGATCTTGTCCTCCGGCTTGCTCTCCGCGATGAAGTCGTCGACGCCCGCCTCCCTGGCGATCGTCGCCGCGGTCAACGGATTGTCTCCCGTGCACATGATCGTCTTGATGCCCATCGCGCGGAGCTGGTCGAACCGCTCCTTCATCCCCGGCTTCACCGTATCCTTCAGATAGACGACGCCGAAGATCCGTTCGTCGACCGCTACGGCCAGCGGCGTGCCGCCCTCCGAAGCGATGCGGTCCGACTGCTTGCCCAAATCGTCCGGGACCGCGCCTCCTTGCGCCGCTGCCCATTTGCGGACGGCGTCGACGGCGCCCTTGCGCACGCGGCGTCCGTCCGACAGATCGATGCCGCTCATGCGCGTCTCCGCCTTGAATTCGACGAAGCCGCCGCCGTCGGCAAGCGAGGCGTCGAACGCCTTTCCGTTTTTCCTCATCCACGCCAGCACCGAGCGGCCTTCCGGCGTCTCGTCCTGCAAGGACGCGATCGCCGCCCAGGCGGCCGTCTCGTCACCCCCGGCGCCGCCGACGGGAACGATGTCGCTCGCCATCCGGTTGCCGAAGGTGATCGTGCCCGTCTTGTCCAGGATCATCGTGTTGATGTCGCCCGCGGCCTCGACCGCCTTGCCCGACATCGCGAGCACGTTGAACTGCGTCACCCGGTCCATGCCGGCGATGCCGATCGCCGACAGCAATCCGCCGATCGTCGTCGGGATGAGGCAGACGAGCAGCGCGATCAGCACGGGTACCTCCAGCTTGACGTCCACGTAGGACGCGATCGGTCCGAGCGTGACGACCACGATGAGGAAAACGAGCGTCAGGCTGATGAGCAAGGTGTTCAGCGCGATCTCGTTGGGCGTCTTTTGCCGCTTGGCGCCTTCGACCAGCGCGATCATCCGGTCGATAAACGTCTCGCCGGGATCGCTCGTGATCCTCACCTTGATCCGGTCGCTGACGACGCGCGTGCCGCCCGTGACCGAATTGAAGTCGCCGCCCGCTTCCTTGATGACCGGCGCGGATTCGCCGGTAATCGCCGATTCGTCGACGGAGGCGAGCCCCTCGACGACCTCGCCGTCGCCGGGGATCATCTCGCCCTGCGACACGACGACGATATCGCCCTTGCGCAGCTCGGTGGAGGGCACGGTCTTGACCGCGGCGCCGCCATTTAAGAGCTTGTTCGCGGTAATTTCCTTTTTCGTCCGCTTCAACGTGTCGGCCTGCGCTTTGCCCCGTCCCTCCGCCAGCGCTTCGGCGAAGTTCGCGAACAGCAGCGTGAACAGCAGGATGAGAAACACGGCCAGATTAAAGCCGATGCGGTCCTTCGCGTCGAAGTAGCCCGGCAGCAGCGTCATCAGCAGCACGATCGCCGTGCCGACCTCGACCACGAACATGACCGGATTTTTCATCATGACAGCCGGATTCAGCTTGATCACGCTCGCCTTAAGGGCTCCGGCGACCAGCGGTCCGGAAAACAGGCTCTTTTTTCGTTTTTCGTTCACGACAGCTCACTCCGTCTCTTATTGGCGAATGGTCAGATGCTCCGCGACCGGTCCGAGCACGATCGCGGGCAGGAAGGTCAGCGCGCCGATCAGAATGACCGTGCCGACCAGCAGAACGGCGAACAGCGCATTGTCCGTGCGGAACGTGCCGATCGTCTCCGGCACCCACTGCTTGCGCACGAGCGATCCGGCGACGGCCAGCAGCGCGATCATCGAGACGTAGCGCCCGAAGAACATGACCAGGCCGGTTGTGATGTTCCAAAACGAAGTGTTGTCCGCGAGTCCCTCGAAGCCGGAGCCGTTGTTCGCCGCCGCCGAGGTATATTCGTACAGCACCTGCGAGATGCCGTGGAAGCCCGGATTCGATATCGATCCCTTGCCGAGATCGGTCAGAAAGGCGATCGCCGTCGGCGCCAATATAATGAACGGATGCGCCAGAATGGCGACCGCGATCAGCTTCATCTCCCGCGGCTCGAGCTTGCGACCGAGAAATTCCGGCGTCCGGCCGACCATCAGGCCGCAGATGAACACGGCGAGCATCGCGTACATCAGCATGTTGACCAGCCCCACGCCCTTGCCGCCGAAGACGACGTTCAGCATCATCTCGGCGAGCGGCACCAGGCCGCCCAGCGGGGTCAGCGTATCGTGCATGTTGTTGACCGTCCCCGTCGTCGCAGCCGTGGTCACCGTCGTGAACAGCGCGGACTGGGCGATGCCGAAGCGCACTTCCTTACCTTCCATGCTTCCCTGCGATGCGTCGATGCCCAGCGCCTCAAGCGCCGGGTTGCCGCTCTTCTCCGCGGTATAAGCGACCGTGAGGAACACGAGGAACAACGCCATCATCGCCGAGAAAACGACCCAGCCCTGCTTGCCGTTTTTCGCGAAACGGCCGTACATGAAGGGCAGCGCAGCGGGCAACGCCCACATCGACAAGATCTCGATCACGTTCGTCAGCGCGTTCGGATTCTCGAACGGATGCGCCGAGTTCACGCCGAAAAAGCCGCCGCCGTTCGTGCCCAGATGCTTGATCGCCTCCAGCGAAGCGACCGGCCCGATCGCGATCTGCTGCGCGGTCCCCTGAAGCGTCGTCACCGACAGCGTCGGATCGAGCGTCTGCGGCACCTGCAGCGCGACCAAGACCAACGTCACCACGAGGGCGAGCGGGAAAAAAATGCGCGTGTGGGCCTTGACGAAGTCTTCGAAAAAGTTGCCCAGCGTCTTGCCCTTGCCGGTGATGCCTCTGACGAAGGCCACCGCCACCGAGAAGCCGGTCGCCGCGGACGTGAACATCATCATCATGATGACGGCCATCTGAGAAAAGTAAGACAGTCCCGTCTCACCGCTGTAGTGCTGCAGATTCGTATTCGTAATGAAGCTGATGACCGTATTCAGCACCAGCGTCGGTTCCATGCCGCCGATGCCGTTCGGATTGAGCGGCAGCCCGTTCTGCGCGCGCAGCAGGACGTAGCTGACCGCCACGAGCGCGAAGTTGACGGCGATGAAGCTAAGCGCGTATCGTTTCCAGGTCATCCCGGCGCGATGCCGCAGGCCGATGGCCGCGAAGATCGGCTTCTCGACCCAGCCGAACAGCCTGTCGGTGCGATTGGACTCGTTCGAAAAGACGTGATAAACATAATTCCCAAGCGGTTTGGCGATCAGCGCGAGCATGCCGATCACGATGACGATTTGCAATACATCCATGGCCGTTCCTCCTTAAGCTCGGGCGGCGCTTGCGAGGCGCGTCGTTAAAATTTCTCCGGGTGAAGCAGCGCGTACACGAGGTAGATCAGCAGCAGGCCGGTGAAAACAAGCACGATCGTCATGCGCCCTCTCCCCCCCGCCTCGTCGATCGATCGGTCGCACCAGTATACGAATCCGACGACCAGCGCGAAGGCGGCGAGCAGCGCGATCGTCATCCAAACGTCCATCATGGGTCACACGCTCCTTGTGATTCATTCGACCTTCCTTCTCCGAACAGCGGAAAAAGACAACAAAAAAAGAAGCCCGGCAAAGGAGGAACCTTCGCCGCGGCTTCCCGATCAAGACAGGACGTCTTAACGTCGTACGCGACAAGTGTTGCCTCTCCCATACGCTTGCGAGGTTAGCTGTCGGATTCGGGCGCGAGAGTCGCCCTACGCCGGCACGGATGCGTGCCCGGCGATTCACCCCTTGGAGCCGATTGCGGCTCCGGTCGGTTCCCCCCGCTCTTGTTCGTGCCAAGATTCAGCGTTTCAACGAAACGAACGATGCTGCTCCCTCATCCCTTCTCTCCGCAAGACGGTCGAGTCCGTCGCCAAGACGTCGGCAAGGCGCCGTTCATGCACGTATCTTACGCCCGGCCGGCTATACTGTAAATAAAGCCAATATCCGAAATGGACGGAATTCGTCAGAAATCGCCGGATTGGAAAATGAAAATGGCGGAACGCTCCGGCATCCGTCTATTATCTCGGCCTCGTTCCGGTTCTCTATGATTTT
Source organism: Cohnella rhizosphaerae (assembly GCF_029525575.1). Lineage (GTDB taxonomy): Bacteria > Bacillota > Bacilli > Paenibacillales > Paenibacillaceae > Cohnella > Cohnella rhizosphaerae. The sequence goes on along the minus strand of NZ_JAPDIA010000003.1, from coordinate 1,245,326 downwards.
TATAGGATTTTTACGCCGTCTCGCGGTTTATTTTCTCCCCCTATTTACAGTAACCTTAAGAAAAAAGACGCCGACAACCGGGCAGCCGGGGGAGTGAAAATCGTGCAGATGTCCCAAGCCCTGCGGACGACCTGGAAGGCCTACGCAGGCATCACGCTGCTGATCGCGTTCATGACGATCGCGTTGCAGCCGCTCACCTTTGCTTTGGACCTGGTGAACATTGCGCTCCTTTATTTATTTCCGATGCTCGTCAGCGCCGTCTGGTGGGGCCTTCGTCCCGCGATCTACGCGGCGGTGCTCGCGATATTGGCATTCGATTTTTTCTTCGTTCCGCCGAAGCTGAGCTTCACGGTCGCCGACCTGCGTTATCTGGTGTCGTTCGCCGTCTACGTGGCCGTCGCCGCGCTGACCGCCAGCCTCGCCTCGCGGCTCAAGCAGCAGCTGGCGTATGCGAAGCAGCGGGAAGCGCACACGGCCGCCCTGTACGCGCTGAGCCGGCAGATGAGCGAGATCGCCGACGTTGACGCCCTGCTGGACAGCGTCTCGCGCGAGGCGGCGCGCTCGATGGGCGCCGAAGCCGTCGTCTACTTGCCGGACGAGCAGGATAAGCTGGCGCTCGCGCACCGCTCCGGCGCGGACGGCGACCGCGGCGAAGGCGGCTGGGGAGAAGGCGACGCGGAAAAGGCGACCGCCAGGCTCGCCTTCGATCACGGCGAAGCGGTCGGCTACGGCTCGCATACGCTGAGGGACGCGCCCGGCTGCTACTTGCCGCTGCGCGCCGAGGACCGCGTCTACGGCGTGCTCGCGCTCAATCTGAAGGCGCGCAGGAGCGGCCTGACTGCCGGTCAGTTGCAAATGCTCGAGGCGCTCGCCGGTCTCGCGGCCGGCGCGATCGCCCGCGCAAAGCTGGCCGAGGAGGCCAAGATCGCGCATCTGACGGCGGAGTCCGAACGCCTGCGCACGGCGATCCTCGACTCCGTCTCGCACGAGCTGCGGACGCCGCTGGCCGCCATCATCGGTTCGGCGACCGTGCTGACCGCCGACGACGCGCCTTTTTCGCCCGAGGACCGCAAGGAATTGCTGGTCAATATTCGCGACGGCGCGATGCGGATGAACCGGCTTGTGAGGAATCTGCTCAGCATGGTGCAGTTGGAGAGCGGCATGCTGCGTCTGCGGCAAAACTGGTGCGATGCCGAGGATTTGATCGGAGTGGCGCTGGCGCAGGTCAAAGACTTTCAGGAGAATCGAAAGCTGCGGGTCAGCCTGCCCGGCCAGGTCCCGTTCATACGCGGCGACGATGTGCTGCTGGAGCAGGTACTGGTGAATGTGCTCAGCAACGCCGTCAAGTACAGTCCGGACGGCAGCGAGATCGACATTGCCGTGTCTGCGAGCGCGGACCGGCTCCTCATCGCCGTCGCCGATCGGGGGGATCGGACTCGCGGACGACGAATACCGGCGGATATTCGAGAAATTTTACCGCGCGGACGCGACCAGACAGATCACCGGCACAGGCTTGGGGCTTGCGATCTGCAAAGGCATCGTGGAGCTGCACGGCGGCACGATCTCGGCCAGGCGGAACGAGCCGCAGGGGACGGTCGTGACGATCGCCTTGCCGCTCAGCGCGGCGGACGAGCCGCGGGAGCGGCCGAAGGACCATGGAACGGAGCGGGATGGGGATGAATGAGCAAGTCGCAAAAATATTGATCGTGGACGACGAGCCGCAGATCCGCAAGCTGCTGCGCGTGACGCTGCAGGCGTACAGCTTCGGCATTCACGAGGCGGCGACCGGCGAGGATGGCGTGCGGCAGGCGATCGAGGTCCGTCCCGACCTGATCGTGCTCGACCTGGGGCTGCCCGATCTGCACGGGCTTGAAGTGCTGAGCCGCATCCGGGCATGGTCGCGCGCGCCGGTCATCGTGCTGACGGCCAGAGACCGGGAGGAAGACAAGATCGTCGCGCTCGACGGCGGCGCCGACGACTATGTGACCAAGCCGTTCGGCATGGGCGAGCTGGTCGCGCGAATCCGGGTGGCGCTGCGGCATGCGTCCGATTCGGCCAACGAACCGACGCTGACGTTCGGCGCGCTCTCGATCGATCTCGTGCACCGCGTCGTGGAGCTGGACGGCGAGCGGGTCAAGCTGACGCCCACCGAATACGAGCTGCTTAGAGTGCTCGCGACGAGCGCCGGCAAGGTCGTCACCCAGCGGCAGCTGCTGCAGCAGGTGTGGGGCGACGCGTTCAGCGAGTCCGACAGCCACTATCTGCGCGTGTACATCGGACACCTGCGCAAGAAGCTGGAGGCGGATTCGACCCGGCCTCAGTTTATTTTGACGGAGCCGGGGGTCGGCTATCGGTTCAGGTCGCGGGATTGATTCGCTGCGCGCGTGCGCGCGGACGAGCGCCGGCGAGCTTCGCCGCAAAAGGCGTCACTTGCGAGAATGCGATTTGCCGCCGACGACGAATTCGCGCGAATGGCGATCTTATCCGCGATTCCCGCATTTTACAGCGCCTCGCCAGAGGCATATGATAGAGGGCAAGCCGATGCGGCGAAGAGCGTTGCTCTCGCCCGCATCCGACCGTTAACCTCGCAAGTGTAAGGGAGAGATCTTGTACGATGTCCGTGCAAATGACCGCGCGAATGACCGCGCGCACGTTTGAGCCGCCGTCCCTGTCGGCGAACCGTTTGCCGTCGATAACCGTTCGAAGGCTCGAAGTCTTTATCGTGCCGCTCGACGACGGGACGCGCGCCGGTTACCGCGTCCACCTGCTGCTCGCGACGGACGCCGGGCCGCTGGCCGCCGAGCTCGCGCTCGAAGCGCGGGAGAAGCCCGCCGATTGGGTGACCTGGTCGTACCGCTTGCGCAAAGTCGTACATACCGATTGCCGGGACGATATCGCGCTGGAGCGCGCGCTCGGCGACCGCGGGAGCTTCCATTGCCGGCTCGTTCGCGCGGCGCTGCAGCCGTTCAAAGACGGCCAAAAGCCCGCGCTTTTGAACACGCGGGCCACCTTGATCGAGCTTGCATCGAGCTATATTTGTTTATTTTAGACGGCCGGTCGGCGGATCGGCTATTTTTTCTGCAGCGCCAGCCATTCCATCAGCGACACTTCTCTGCCATTAACCACGACAGGCTGCCCGTCGTAGTCCAGTCGGCAGTCGTCGTTCAGCGCGTAGATCCATGCGAAGTGCCCGTGATAGACGTACGGCGCGCCCCGCTCGTCGGCGAACCGGCCACGGAGATCGACGACCCGGTCGAAATACGAGAAATGCACGTCCTTCGCGCCGGCCTTGATCAAGCGCTCGTAGGTCGGCACCGCCGTCTCTTCGGGTCGCACGATCGAATCGTCCTTGGCATGCGTCAGCCAGATCGGCATGTGCCTGATCCGCTCGATATCCGCGTCGCCGATGACTTCGTCGTACAGCGCCTCGCATACCGGGAAAGCGGCCGCGAAGTACGCCGGGTAATCCAGCGCCATCCGCATCGTCATGAATCCGCCGTTGGAGCAGCCGCCGATATAAATCCGGTCCGTGTCGATCGCGGCCTCGTTGCGGGCGACGAATTCGTCGATCAGCGTTTTTAACGCCTGTACGTACTTGGACTGGCCCGTCCGGCCGTATTGCCCGCTGCCGTCGTCCAGCCAGAAGGTCGGCGCCTGCGGCACCAGCACGAACGCGCCGCCGAGCTTGGCCTGAATGTCATAGCCGGCCAAGTTGACCACGTTGTTGCCCGTATAGGCGATAGCGGGATCCGTCCCGCCTTCCCCGCCGCCGTGCAGCCAGATGAGGAGCGGCCGTTTGCCGCGGCCGGTCTGCGGCACGAAGTAGCCGTACTTCAGCGGTTCCTGCGAATAGGAGGAGATCCCCTGAAGGAACTTATCCGCCTGCTCCGCGGTATTCCCCGCGCACCGGTCGAACACGCAGCCCGACAGCGATTCGCCCTCCGCCGACCGGATCTCGGCGATCTGCGCAATCCGGTAATCGCTGACGATATATTCGTTCATGCCGTTCAGCGGGGCGATGGGCGCGGCCAAAGGATCGAGCGGTCCGTGCTTCATCTCGAGCGTGACGAACGTCCCTTCTTCGGCGCGCACGCCGGCGATCGAGGAAGGATAGGCGTCCAGAATCGTGCCGTAGCCCTTGCTCGGCAGCTTAAGCTCCGGCTCGGTCCAGCTCTTGGGAAGCAGGAGCACCTCGCCTTGCTTGTCCTTCCGTTCCACGTAAACGCTAAAGCAGGATGGCTTGACGTCTTCCGTCTTTACGGCGGCCCGCATCGGCAGCACGAGCTTCGTAATAAACGGGCCGTAATCCGTGATTTCCGTAATCGTGTAGTAGATGCTTCCCATGCCAGCCTTCCCCTTTCGGACCGCTATTCCGCTTTGGACATTCTGACGGCCATGAACTGCCTGCCCGGCAATTCGATGCGGAACGCGCCTTCATACGTCCCTTCGAGTCGTTCGACCGTCATGTTCCACGTATCGATGACGTCAACGTTGTACTTCGTACCCGGCTTGCGGCTGAAGTTCCGGAATCGCGGCTGATTGAAGCCGAAATAGTACAAATAGTATTCATCCTTCTCGCCTGCGCACGGCACGTCCCAGTCGGACGGCAGCGGGTTCAGCACGCCGCCCGGGCTCTCCTCGACGATGCGGCGCAGAAAGGAGATCCGGTCGGGGCTCGTGCCCGTGAGCTTGCCGCCTTTGGACCACCACAGCACCTCTTCGGGATTAAGGTACGTCTCTCCGTGCCCCACGTATCCCCCGCGGATCGCGCCTTCCCAGAAGCGGCGCGTCATCTCTTCGCCGGTGATGTTGCCCCAGCCCTGGTCGATGTCGCCTTCGTAGGCGCACTCGTCGATGACGATCGGCTTTTTCCACCGCTCCCGCCACTCGGTCGTCGCCTCGGACGTCTTATACACGTCGACCCGCTGGATGCTGCAATGCGTGACCCAAGGCTTGCTGTAGTCGTAGAAGGCGAAGCAGTTGTGATTGGAAATGAGATGTCCCGCGGGATCGTTCGTCGTGACGATCTCGGCGAAGCGCTCCCAGTCGGCCGGCTCCTTGTTCCACATGAGATCGTACTCGTTCGCGAGCGACCACCACACGTTGCGATAAGCGGACAAGCGGGCCGTAATGTAACGAAGATAACGATCGTCGGCCGCCGGACTCATTTCCGAGTAGCCCCAGCGGTCGTAAGCGTGGAAAAGGATCAGGTCCGCTTCGATGCCCAGCTTGCCCAGATCGGCGATCCGATCCTCCAGATGGCGGAAGAATACCGGGTTGAACCGCGTATAATCCCAGCCCTGCGCAAGAGAGCCCTCGAACGGATCGTAGACGGGCTCGTTCTCGTTGAACAGGTACGATTTCGGAAACACGCACATGCGCATTTTGTTGAACGGGGAAGCCTTGAGCGTCTCGAGCGTCTGCGCCTCGAGCTCTTCGCCCTGGTGCGTCCATGCATAGCAGGTGGTGCCGACCGGGATATAGGAAGTGCCGTCTTCGTAGGCAAAATGGTACGTGTCCTTCACGCGCACCGGGCCATGGTTGCCCGCGGACGGGGGCACGACCCGGAACGCGCCTTCGATGCCGTTCAGGGAACGGGCGCTGCTCGCCGTCCGGTATGTCCAGTCGCCCTGCGCATCCGGCATGAAGCGGATGCGGTAGACGCCGTCGCCGTCGTAGAAGCCGGCCATGCGGACGCTTTTGCCGCCGAACTTGAACTCGGCGGCGAGCTCGACGTCCGTGAACGGATTGCCGTGGCTCGGTCCCTTCAGCTCGATCTCGTAGATGCCCCACTGCTCGGCCTCGGCCGGCGCCTGAACGGCTGCGGACGCCTCCGGGACGTCAGCAGGCTCGTAATCGGCGGAGCGCGCGACCTCGACATCGGCATCCGGCTCCGCAACTCCGCTATCGGACGCGACGCCGGCCAGCTCCGCCAGCGTATCGGCGATCCAGTCCGGCTGCCCCAATTCCTCCTGGCGGAAGGCGTACACCTTTTCCAGCGTCAGGCTCTTGAAGAGCGACAGCATATGGGGCGGCGAGGACGCCAGATCCGGCAGCCTGCGGATCAGAACGGCGCGGGCCGCTTCGTTTTTAAAGATGATGCCGATGCGGGTCTTCTCGGTATATGTCATACTCGGTTGACCTCCTCCAAGGCGTTTGGTTTGATAGGGGCGCTTAGCACCGAAGCCGCCGCTTTTTGCCACCCTGCGTACAATCGCTCGCGCTCGGCAGCGTCCATGGCCGGGGCGTATGGCTGCCCGGCGGCGCCGAAGCGCGCGATCTCGTCCAGCGATGTCCAGCAGCCGGCGCCCAGACCCGCCATATAGACGGCGCCCATCGCCGACAGCTCCGCGACCGCGGACCGCGACACGGCCAGATTCAGCAGGTCCGCCTGGAACTGCATGAGCAGCGGATTGCCGGAGGCACCGCCGTCCGCATGCAGCTTCTTCAGCGGGATGCCGGTCTCGCGCGCCATTAATTCCGCCGCGTCGCGCACCTGGTACGCGATGCTCTCGACCGCGGCGCGGACGATATGGCCTTTGCCGGTCGCCCGGCTCATGCCGACGATCGCGGCCCTTGCGTACGGGTCCCAATAGGGGGCGCCCAGCCCGACGAATGCGGGCACGAGGTAGACGCCCTCGTTGTCCGGCGTCTGCCTCAGCATCGTGTCCAGCTCCTCGAACGAATCGAACAGCCCGAGATTGTCCCTGACCCATTTGACGCTGTCGCCGGAGCTGCGGATGACGGCTTCGAGCGCGTAAGTCACCTGGCCGCCCTTCCCCCAAGCGATGGCCGTCACCAGCCCGTTATCCGATACGACGGGGCGTTCGCCGGTATTCATGAGCACAGAGGTTCCCGTGCCGTAGGTCGCCTTCGCCATGCCCGGCTCGAGGCACAGCTGGCCGAACAGGGCCCCTTGGGAGTCCCCGATCACGCCGCATATCGGGAGCCGCGCGGGGAACAGGTCCGCGTCGTCCGTGTACCCGTACGCGTCGTCCGAGAACTTGACCTCGGGCAGCATGGCCCGCGGCACGCCGAACAGTCCGCACAGCTCGTCGTCCCAGTCCAGCGTATGGATATTGAACAAGGAAGTCCGGCTCGCGTTGGTGTAGTCGGTCGCATGCGTTTTGCCGCCGGTCAGCTTCCAGATCAGCCAGCTGTCGATCGTCCCGGCGAGCAGGCGGCCTTGCGCCAGAAGCGGTTTAGCGCTTTCAACATGCGTCAGGACCCAATCCCACTTGGCGGCGGAAAAGTACGGATCGAGCATCAGTCCGGTCTTGGACCGCACCGTCCGTTCCTGTCCGGCGGCTCGCAGCGCCTCGCACCGGTCGGCCGTGCGCTGGCATTGCCAGACGATCGCGTTGTAGACGGGAAGGCCGGTCTCGCGATCCCAGACGACGGCCGTCTCCCGTTGGTTCGTGATCGCGATCGCGGCCAAAGCGGCGGGCTCGATGCCCGCCAGCTTCAGCGCTTCGCGCACCGTCCGCTTCACGTTGTCGTAAATCTCGAGCGGATCGTGCTCCACCCAACCGGGCTTCGGATACATTTGCCGGTGCTCCGCGCTGCGCTTCGCGACGACCCGGCCGGATCGGTCCACGAGCAAAGCCTTCGTGCCTGCCGTGCTCTGGTCGACCGCCAGGATATATTTTTCCATAAACGGCCGTCCTTATCTGCCCAGCAGATCGAGGGCGATCTTTTTTAATGTTGCCGGCGCTGATGCCGTAATGGTCGAATACCTCGGCGCTCTTGCCTGCGATGGCCGGCTCGTCCGGGATGCCGAGAATGCGCATCGGCACGGGCTTGTGCTGTACGACGACCTCGGCCACCGCGGCGCCGAGACCACCGTGAATGCTGTGCTCCTCGACGGTGATGATATGTCCCGTCTCCGCGGCGGCCTTGACGATCGTTTCCTCGTCCAGCGGCTTGATCGTGTGCATGTTGATCACGCGGCAGGAGACGCCGGCTTCCTTGAGCGCAGCATGAGCGTCGAGCGCGACGCGCACGGTCTCGCCGGCCGCGATGATCGTCAGGTCGAGTCCTTCGCGCAAGGTGACGGCTTGGCCGATCACGAATTCGTAGTCGTCGCTCTCGTAGACGTCCTCGACCGGATTGCGGCCGATGCGGATGTAGGCGCCGCCCTCGTGCTTCACGAGCGCTTCGGTCATGCGCTTCGTCTCGTGCCGGTCGGCCGGCAGGAGGACGGCCAGGCCCGGGATCGCCCGCGAGACGGCCAGATCCTGCACCGAGTGGTGGGACATGCCGAGCGCGCCGTAGCTGACGCCGCCGCTGATGCCGACCAGCTTCACGTTCGTGGCCGAATAAGCGACGTCCACCTTGATCTGCTCGATGCTGCGCATGCTGAGGAAGCAAGCCGGCGAGGTGACGAACGGCTTTTTGCCGCTGTGCGCGAGGCCCGCGGAGATGCCGACGATGTTCTGTTCGGCGATGCCGACTTCGACGAATTGGTCCGGATACGCCTTGGCAAAGGGAGCCATGGCGGCCGAGCCCCGCGAGTCGCTGGCGAGCACCATGATGTCGCGGTCCTCCTTGGCCAGCTCCAGCAGCGTATCGCAAATGACCTGACGGTTCGGTATCGTATTCGCCATGTTAACGCACCAGCCCTTCCTGCTCGTAGCTCTCGATTGCGGCGGACAGCTCGGCGAGCGCCAACGCCAGCTGCTCGTCGTTCGGCACGTGATGATGCCAGTGCGCCACGTTTTCGGCGAAGGATACGCCCTTGCCTTTGACCGTGTTCGCCATCACCAGCGTCGGCTTGCCCGGGATCGAAGGCGCCGCCTCGAAAGCGCGCACCAGTTGCTCCATGTCGTTGCCGTCGATGGATACGACGTGCCAGCCGAAGGCCGCCCACTTTTCCTCGAGCGGCTCGAGGCCCATCACTTCCTCGGTCGATCCGCTGATCTGAAGCCGGTTGCGGTCGATGATGGCGACCAGGTTATCCAGCTTGTAGTGCGGACCCGCCATCGCGGCTTCCCATACGGAGCCTTCCGCCTGTTCGCCGTCGCCCATCAAGCAGAACACCCGATAGTCCTTGCCGTCCCGCTTCGCCGCGAGCGCCATGCCGACGCCGATGGCCAGCCCGTGGCCCAGCGCGCCCGTATTCATTTCGATGCCCGGCACCTTGTTGTTCGGATGCCCGATCAGCCGCGTGCCGAACTGGCTGAACGTCTTCAGCTCTTCCTTGGGAAAAAAAGCCGAGGTCGCCGAGGATGCACCAGAGGGATTCGACCGAATGCCCCTTGCTTGCGATGAACCGGTCGCGCCCGTCCCACTTCGGATTCGCGGGATCAAGCTTCATGATGCGGTAGTAGAGCGCCGTCAAAATGTCGGTATTGCTGAGCGAGCCGCCCGTATGCCCCGTCTTGGCGCCGTGAATCATCTTCAGCAGGTCCATGCGGATCTGCGCGGCTTTCGCTTTAAGTGCCGTCGTTTCCATGGATGAATGCCTCCTTTGATTCACAATCCCGCGCCGCGGAGCCAGGCCTGAATCTCGCGTTCGGTCGGATCGACCGCATCGGGCGTCAGCCCCGGGATATAGTTGCACGCCTCGTACAGCGCCGGAATCGCGTTCGCGTGAATGCCGACGGAATGATGGACATAAGGGCCTTTGACCAGCTTCTCTTCCCACAGCGGCCAGTCGTTCACTTCCACCCAGACATAGGAGCCCCGCGTATACGGACCTTGAATGCCGCGGGCTTTGCCGAGAAACAGCTGGTACTCGCCATGGTCGCCGTCGAAGCGCGCCAGCGTCATGTCGCCGCCCTTGATCTCGCCTTCGTGCGTGCCCGGCGAATGGTCGTCGAACAGGAAGTGCTTGCGCAGCTTCGGCTTGTCTTCGACCGTCAGGGAGACGGGGAAGTTGCCGCAGTGGAACAGCAGCTCGCCGTTCGGATTGTCGGGGTGGCGGACGGTCAGGTCGGCGAAAAACGTCGGGTGCTGGTTCAGCGTCGCCGCTTGGACCATGACGGAGGTGATCGCGCCGTGAATGTCGGTCTCGCAGGTGACCGGGATCTGCTCGTCGGTCAGGATCGCGTTGGCCAGGCATGGCATGATGCCCATGGCGTCCTGCAGGGACGACCAGCATTGGATCGCGATCGCCGTGCTGCCGGTGTTCAGGGCGTACTGCTTCATCGCGACCTTCAGGGCGGCAATCCGGCGGACGTCCGCTTCGGTCACTTCGGACCAGTCCAGCTTCGCTTTAATATAGTCGATGGCTTCCGCCAGTTCGGAACTGCTGCCCTTCTCGATCTTCTGCGAAGCGCGCTGGATGTCGACCAGCGTGATCGGATGGATCTCGATGCCGAACCGCTCCAGCAGCTCCCCTTCGTTGCACATCATCGTCCAGAACGAAGCCGGGCGCGGGCCGATCTGCAGGATCCGCAGGCTGCGGAATTTTCTGACCACGTTCGCGGCGGCGACGAAGTTCGTGAAGCCCCGCTCGAAAACGGGATCGTTCACCCGGCTGTTCGTGACATAGGTGAAAGGAACGTTGAAGCGGCGCAGAATCTTGCCGGTGGCGAACAGGCCGCACTGCGTATCGCGCAGGCGCGTGCCGTCCTCGAGCGGCGCCTCGTCGCGGGGGCCCCACAGCAGGACGGGCTTGCCTAGCGCCTTGCCGACGCGCGCCACCGTATCCTCCGTGCCGAAGTTGCAGTGCGGGAAGAACACCGCGTCCACTTTCTCCTGCTTGAACCGGTCGGCGATCAGGTCGGCGTTGATATGGTCGTCGTAGAGCAGTCCTTCTTGGTTGAGTCCCTCCAGATCGACGATGTCGATGTCGAGGCCGAAGCTTTCGATCTTTTCCTTGATCATGACCTTGTAGCGGAAAGCGTCTTCAGCGCTGAATACGAAACGTCGGGTCGGCGCATAGCCCAGCTTCAATCTGCTCATGTGTAGGTTCTCCCTTTCAGTAAACTAACTAAACTTTTGTTCGAGCCGTTTAACTGCATGAGTTCAATTTATCACTGGTTTAATCGCCGGTCAATGCATTTTAAGTAAATAAAATGCGTTATTTAGTTGAAATATGAACTAAATTAACTAAACAAAGCCGATTCATCTTGCTTATTAACAGAATTAACATTAAACTAAACTTACTAAACGGAACGAATGGAGACTATCTTCATGAAGATGGAAGACATCGCCAGGCTTGCCGGCGTATCCAAGGCCGCCGTATCGCTGGCGCTCAACGGGAAAGGCGGCATCGGTCCGGAAACGCGGGACCGTATCCTTCAAATCGCCAAGGAAAACGGCTACCGGCCCAAGTCGCGAACCGCTGCCCGCGAACCGCAGAACGCCTCGATCACGTTCCTTGTGTTCGCCAATTCCGGCATCGTGCTGGAGCAATATTACCAGCAGCCCTTTTTCCGGGAGCTGATTCACTATATCGAAGAGCGATGCCGCGCGAGCGGCTATTCCCTGCTGTTCTCCTCCGTCGATATGTCGGCATTCGAAGACGGCATCCGGGCGATCGCCGAGGACCAACGCGCAGGCGGCGTCATTCTGCTCGGCACGAACCTGAACAAGGCGCTGCTCGCGAAGGTCGCCGACCGGCTGAACGGCCCGCTTGTCGTGCTGGACACCTGCTTCGAGACGCTGCCGATTCCTTTTATCCAGATCAACAACGTCATGGGCGCCTATCAGGCGGGTCAGCATCTGTGCGGGCTCGGTCACCGCGACATCGGCTATATCGCTTCCGATATCCGCATCCGCAACTTCGACGACCGCCGCGCCGGCTTCATGCAGGCACTGGAAGAGAACGAGCGCGAGCTGTCGCCGGAGCATGTGTTCTCGGTAGCGCCTACCATACTCGCTTCCCAGGACGCGCTGAAAAAGCGGTTGTCCGCCTACAGGGAGTCGAAGCGACCGATGCCGACGGCCTTCTTCTGCGAATGCGACTACATCGCGATCAGCGCCATCAAGTCGCTCGTCGAACTGGGCTACCGCGTGCCGGAGGATGTCTCCGTGGTCGGCTTCGACAACATCTCCGAAGCGCTTATCGTCTCTCCCGAGCTGACGACCGTGCACGTGGAAAAGGAACGGATGGCCCGTCTCGCGGTGGACATGATCGTCGAAGCGATCGAATCCGACTCGCTCGCCGGCTCGAAGGTGCTCGTGGACACGCAATTGATCGCGAGAGGGTCTTCCCGCTCCCCCGGATCCGGCAGCGCTCGAGACGGCGGCGAACGCCGTTCGCTAGACGCGCCGGCGTTTCCTCGCGGCCGCTGGCGTGCCCGCCGGAAGCCCGCAAAAGGGTCCCGCTTCGGACCGGTACGCGAGGCTGTAGAGTAACTTTTTGCCCTTACGGCACACTTTGGACCGGTCCGCGAGGCTGTAGAGTAACTTTATGCCCTTACGGCACCATTTGGAGCGGTCCGTGTGGTTGTAGAGTAACTTTATGCCCTTACGGCACCATCTGGAGCGGTCTGTGTGGTTGTAGAGTAACTTTATGCCCTTACGGCACCATCTGGACCGGTCCGCGAGGCTGTAGAGTAACTTTTTGCCCTTACGGCACACTTCGGACCCTTCCGCGAGGCTGTAGAGTAACTTTTTGCCCTTACGGCACACTTCGGACCGTTCTGCGAGGCTGTAGAGTAACTTTTTGTCCTTACGGCACACTTCGGACCGGTCCGCGAGGCTGTAGAGTAACTTTTTGCCCTTATGGCACACTTCGGACCGGTCTGTGAGGCTGTAGAGTAACTTTTTGCCCTTACGGCACACTTTGGACCCTTCCACGAGGCTGTAGAGTAACTTTTTGCCCTTACGGCACACTTCGGACCGGTCCGCGAGGCTGTAGAGTAACTTTTTGCGCTTACGGCACACTTCGGACCCTTCCACGAGGCTGTAGAGTAACTTTTTGCCCTTACGGCACCATTTGGAGCGGTCTGTGTGGTTGTAGCGTAACTTTTACCTTTCCAGTAAGCTCCACCCAGCACTCCCGCCGCACTTCAGGGCTCCCTCGCGTTTAACTGCTTGAGCAGGCCGTCCAGATCGTCCTCGCCCAGCGCGCCGCCGCTGAAGCCGACCAGGCCGCGAAGCGGCAGGTACTTCATCATCGCCTGCATCATCTCGGCGCCTTCGCCGTCGGGATCGGCGGCCATGGCGCCGAAAGGCGTCTTGCCGATCCAGTCCATCACGAGCGCTTGCGCCGCCGGATCGCCCATCAGATCGCCGACCGTGCTGTTCCGATGGAAGACGGGCTGCAAAACGACGGTCGATTCGACGGACAGCGCGCCCGATAAGACGATATCCCGGGAGGAACGCCCGACTAACACTTCAAACTCGCCGGACTCCACGTGCCAGTCCTTCAAGTCGACGTTGTAGTAGGAAAAGGCGCGCCGATCCAGCGTAAACGAAACGCGTTTTGTCTCGCCCGGCTGAAGCTCGACCTTCTCGAAGCCCTTTAGTTCCTTCACAGGCCTAACCACGGCGCTCTGCACGTCGCGTACGTACAGCTGCACGATCTCCTTGCCCGCGCGCGCGCGCGTATTCGTGACGTCGACGGTCACCGTCGCCGTCTCGTCGTCCCGAATCGCCGAACGGCTAACGACCAGGTTCGCGTATTCGAACGTCGTGTAGCTAAGCCCGAATCCGAACGGGAACAGCGGCTCGATCTCCTTGGCGTCGTAGTAGCGATAGCCGACGAACAAGCCTTCCTTGTATTCGACGCGATCCCCTTCGCCGGGGAAGTTAAGCTGCGACGGGTTGTGCGCGAGGCGCATCGGAAACGTCTCCGCCAGCTTGCCGCTCGGATTGGCGTCGCCGAACAGCAGGTCCGCGATCGCGCCGCCGAGCGCCTGGCCGCCGAGATAGGCTTCGAGCAGTCCCTTCGCGCTGCCGAGCCAGGGCATCTCGACCGGCGCGCCGTTGCTCAGGACGACGACGACGTTCGGCTGCGCCTCGGCGACCGCGCGGATGAGCGCGACCTGGTTGTCCGGCAGCCGCAGATGCGTCCGGTCGAAGCCTTCGGACTCGTAGCGGTCCGGCAATCCCGCGAAGACGACCGCGACTTCGGCGTCCGCGGCGACCCGCTTCGCTTCCTCCGCAAGCGCCTCGTCCACAGCGTCCGACTGCAGGTCGTAGCCCTGCGCGTAAGCGATCCGCGCCTCCTCGCCCGCGGACCTCCCAATCTCCTCGCGGATGTCCTCCAGCTTCGTCGGCTTGATATGGGAGCTTCCGCCGCCTTGATAGCGCGGATTCGCGGCCAGCTCGCCGATGACCGCCAGCTTCGCATCCTTGCGAAGCGGCAGAATGCCGCCTTCGTTTTTGAGCAGCACCATGCTCTCTCTCGCGACCTGGCGGGCCAGCGCATGATGCGCCTCGGCGTCGTACGTCGCGCTCTCTTTTTTTACGGTCGACGGCCTTGAACACGATCCGGAGCAGCCGTTCGACCGCGCGGTCCAGCTTTTCCTCCGGCAGCCTGCCGCTGCGAACGGCTTCGACGATCCTGCGGTCGCCCGCGCCGCCGCTCGCCGGCATCTCCAGCTCCAGGCCCGCGGCCAGACCGGCCTCGCGCTCGTTGACGGCGCCCCAGTCCGAGACGACGAAGCCTTCGTGGCCCCACTCGTCCTTCAGAATGTCGGTCAGCAAATATTCGTTTTCGGAGGCGTACGTGCCGTTTACTTTGTTGTAGGAACACATGACGGTCCATGGCTGGGCCTCTTTGACCGCGAACTCAAAGCTCGCCAGGTAGATCTCCCGCAGCGTGCGCTCGTCGACGACGGAATCGCCGGTCATGCGGCGATGCTCCTGATTGTTCGCCGCGAAGTGCTTGAGCGAGGTGCCTACGCCCTGGCTCTGCACGCCCTGGATATGGCTCGCGGCCATGCGCGAGCTTAAATAAGGGTCCTCGGAAAAGTATTCGAAATTGCGGCCGCAAAGCGGCGAACGCTTGATGTTGGCGCCCGGGCCGAGCAGCACCGCGACTTCCTCCGCCTGGCATTCTTCGCCGAGCGCGACGCCGACTTTTCGGACCAGCTCGCGATCCCAGGAACTCGCGAGACCCGCGGCCGAAGGGAAGCAGGTCGCCGGAACGCTGTCGAACAGCCCAAGATGGTCGGCGGACGCCTTTTGCTTCCGCAGCCCGTGCGGACCGTCGGTCAGCATGATCGACGGAATGCCGAGGCGCTCGACCCCTTTCATATGCCAAAAATCCAGGCCCGAGCACATGCCGGCCTTCTCCTCCAACGTCATCTGCGCGACCAGGCCGCGAATATCCCTTTCCATTTTCGCACCTCCGTATGAATGCCGATCCATCGCCGCAATAGAGAAAGCCCTTCCCGAAACAGGGTTTCGAAGAAGGGCCTCCGACGCGTTGCCGCGACAGTCGCTTACTGCACGTTGTTCGCCTTCGCCCAAGCATCCAGCTGCTTTTGCTTTTCCGCGATAATCTTGTCCATGCCTGCGGCCTTCAGCTTCTTCACGAACTCGTCCAGCTTGGACGGATCGATCGTGCCCGATTCCAGGCCTGCCTTGTACTGGTTGTTGACGTTGATGACGGCGGCAACCTCCGTCTTGACCGGCGACGAATCGAACGAGAAGCCGAGCGCTTTGGAGAAAGTCGAGTTTTTGTTGAATTCCTTCGTTTGCGCCCAAATATCCGCATCCATGCCCTGCCATACTTTGGTCAAGGCGTTGTTGCCCACTTCCCACTGATTGAAGACGTAGTTGCTGCCGCCTTCGGGCGCCTTGATCTGGCCGTTGCCGGCATCGACGTAGTGCTTGCCTTCGACGCCGTTCGCGAGCAGGTTGGCGACGTCCTTGTCGGTATAGAGCAGGTTGAGCAATTGCGCGGCGCGGTCCGCGTCCTGCGTGTTCTTCGGAATCGAGATCATGAAGCCCGTGCCGGAATCGGAGGTTGAGATCGGCGGCACGAAGCTCGCGGTCACCATCTCGCGGCCGTTCACCGTCGTCTCCTGGGTCGCGAAGCCCGGCTTCATGTTGGATAAATAGCTGAAGCCCTTGCCCGCCTTGATCAGGCTATTGTTGCCTTCTTGCGTCGTCGCCGCGTCCGGCATGATGTAGCCGGCCTGGTACCATTTGCGCGCTTGCTGCAGCGCGTCCTTGTACCTTTGCGTTTCGTACAGGTCTACCACTTTCAGATCCTGATTTTCGATGATGAGCACGCCGGGCGTGTCGCCGAGGTAGTCGGTGTAGCCGCGGACGAGCTCGTTGGCGATGGTATTCGTTTGGCTGCGCTGAACGAGCGGGTAGACGCCCGGCTCGTTGTCCTTGATCGTCTTGAAGATCGGATCGAGATCCGCGTACGTCTTCACGTTGTCGAACGACAGGTTGTACTTGTCCATCAAGTCTTTTCTGGCCGCGATGCCGTGATCGGCCGCCGTATCCCGGATGCTCGGCACGCCGTACATCTTTCCGTTGATCTTGGTGGAGCCGAAGATCGCCGGTTCCATCGTGTCCTTGACGGTCGGCGCGTACTTGGCGAGCAGGTCGTCGAGCGGGAGCAGTTGCCCCTTGGCGACCTGGGAGCTGTAGTTGAAGAAGGAGGACGTGACAAGCAGGTCGACCGGCTCGTTGCCGGCCAGCAGCAGGTTAACCTGCTGCGTCCATGCGCCGATATCGATCGGCATCAGCTTGACCGTCGCGTTGATCTTCGCTTTCGTAATCTTGCTGATCTCGTCCTGGACCAGGCCGACTTCCTTCATGTTCCCGAGTCCGATGAACGCGAGCGTCAGCTGGAGTTCTTTGCCGTTCGGCGAGGCGCCGGACGAAGCGCCGGACGACGCCGGAGCCGAGCTCCCGCCAGACGCCGGAGCGGAGGCGCCGCCGGCATCGTTCGAACCCCCCGCAAGCGGAAGCCAGCATGGACATGGCCAGCAGGACGGAGGGCAGAAGGATGGCTTTCGACTTGTTTTGCATATGATTTCCCCCCTAGATCGTATTGAAATGCGAGTTGCAATCTATACCAACCGGCCGTGATGGCCCGGGACTGGCCGCGCTGTCATATCCTATTTACTTCACGGCCCCGATCGTCAGGCCTTTCACGAAGTACTTTTGGAAAAATGGATAAATCAGGATCAGCGGTAGGATGCCCACGACGGCCATCGCCATGCGGACGCCGTTCATCGGCAGGTTGACCGCCATATTCTGCCCCCCGAGGTTGTTCTGCTGGAGGAACTGAATGTTGGAGAGCATCCGGTTGAGCAGGTTCTGGATGCTGAACAGCCGCGGCTCCGTGATGTAGACCAAGCCGTTAAACCAGTCGTTCCAGTAGTTGATCGTCAGCATGAGGCCGATCGTCGCCAGGATGGGCAGCGACAGCGGCAGCACCATGCGATAGAAAATCTTGAACTCGGAGGCGCCGTCGATATACGCCGATTCGAGGATTTGAACCGGGATCGAATTGGCGAAAAACGTGCGGATCAGCAGGATGAAAAAGCCGTTCGTCAGCAGCCCCGGCACGATCAGGGCCATCAACGTGTTTTTCATATGGAACACTTCCGTGTAGATCAGGTAGGTCGGCACCAGGCCTCCGTTGAAAAGCAGCGTGAAAAAGACGAGGAAGCTGAGAACGCCGCGGATCGGCAGGTCCCGCCGGGATAACGGATAAGCCAGCAGCGCGCTGATCAGCAGGCCGACGAAGGTGCCGGCGACCGTGATCAGAATGGTAATGCCGTAGGAATTGAACATCGCCAGCTTTTGCGACCACAGGTACGTATAGGCTTCCAGACTGAATTCCTTCGGCCAGAACGAATAGCCGTTGTTTACGATCGAGCTCTCCGAGGATATCGACGACATGAAGAGAAGCAGGAACGGGATGACGCACAAAGCGGCGAGCAGGATGAAGATCGCATGGACGACGGGCTGGTTCATATCGTTGGTTTTCATGTTCGTTTCCCCCCTTTCGGTTTAGAACAAGGCGTTCTCCTTGCTGCGCCTCGCGACGATATAGTTGGAGAGCAGCACGAGGACGAAGCCGACGAGCGACTGGTACAGGCCGGCCGCGGAGGACATGCCGATATCGCCGAGGGTCATCAAGCCGCGGTATACGTAGGTGTCGATGACGTCCGTCACCGGCTGAAGCGGGCCGGAGTTCAGCGGCACCTGATAGAACAGACCGAAGTCCGAGTAGAAAATGCGGCCGATGGCGAGCAGCGTCATGATCGTGATCGTCGGCGCGATAAGCGGTACCGTGATGCTGCGGATCTGATGCCATTTGCCGGCGCCGTCGATCGTGGCCGCCTCGTAATATTCGTTGTCGATGCCGATGATCGCCGCGAGGAAGATGACGCACAGGTAGCCTGTCCCCTTCCAGAGCTGGACGATCGTCAGAATGTAGGGCCAATACTTCGGCTCGAAGTACCAGGAGATCGGTTCGATGCCGAACATCGGCAGCAGGTTGAGGTTCAAGTATCCGCTTTCAGCGCTGAGCATGGAGAGGACGAGATAGCCGACGATGACCATCGAGATCAGGAACGGCAGCAGGATGACGCTCTGGTAAAGGCGGGCGGCGAACTTGCTGCGCACTTCGTTCAGCAGGATCGCGACGCCGATGGCGAATACCGTATTAAGGATGATGAACGAGCTGTTGTACAGGATCGTGTTCCGGGTGATGACGAGGGCGTCCTTGGTCATGAACAGATACTCGAAATTTTTGAAGCCGATCCAGTCGCTGCCGAGGATGCCCTTGGCGTAGTTGATGTCCTTGAAGGCGATGATCACGCCGAACATCGGCAGGTAGTTGTTCATGAAGAGATAGGCGAGTCCGGGAACCATCATGAGAAACAATGCCCGATAGCGCTTGAGCTTTTTTGAACGTCGAGGCCCATCCTGTCCGTGTCAATGCTGTCCCCTTCTTTCGTGTCCTTCGTTATGTCTCTATTTTAAGGGGCGTCCGATCTTGGTGCTTACCAATAAAACGACTTCCGACTTTCGATATTCCGACCTCGTCGCGGACGGAAAAACGCAAGGCCGCCAGAGGAACGAATCCCGCTCCCTGACGGCCTTTTCCTTCCTATTGCCGCTGCGCGCGCTTGCGATAATCCACCGGATTAAAGCCCGTCGCCTTCTTGAAAATCGTGGAGAAATAGGACAAATTGGAGTACCCCGCCGCGAGTCCGATGTCGCTGACCGATTGTCCGGTGCCTTCGAGCAGCTCCTTCGCATAGTCGATCCGCTTCTGCTGGAGATAATCCGACAGCGACATCCCGGTCTCCTTCTTGAAGACGCGGGTCAGGTAGTCCGGGTTAAGATACACATGGTTCGCGATGTCCTCGCGGGACAGATCCTGCTGGCCGAGCTGCTGCGCGATGTATCGCTTCGCTTTGTCCACGACGGACAGGTTCTCTTCGATGGAATGGATGTGGTTCATCGCCACCTCGATGACGTAGCGCGTCCATTCCTGCAGGGCCCGTATCGAGCGAAGCACCGATTCAGGCTTGTCCGTCAACAGGTTCTGGGCGAACACCTGGTTGGCCTGCAAGCCCTTGGATTGGAGGACGAAAAACACCATTTGAAGGAAATCCTGATAAAACGATTGAACGGTGTGCGCGTCCACGCCGCTGCCCGTCTCTTTCCAAGCCTCCAGGTACCGCTCGACGCGCTCGGTCAGCTTGTCCCGGGCGCCTTGCTTCATCCATTCGCCCCATTCGGCCAATGGCGCCGGCTGCGCCGAACACGCCCCCTGGCGCTTCTCGCCGAGAATGAACGTGCGGTTCACCTGCGTGACATTGTTGTCATCCATCTCCTGTAGTCTCCGCAGCATGTCCGGCAATTCGTGAAGCCGCGTCGTATCGCCGACGTAGCTGCTGAGATCGCAGAACAAATACTGATTGCAGTTTTGAATGAACGCGTCGCCGTTCCCCCCGGAGCTCCGCTTCTTCGGCCGGCCGGTCGACGGGCACGACGGTCAGCAGCGCCCCCCTCCGCGACCGGGACGACCGCGGTTCCCGGGACCTCCTTCATGACTTCCTCAAGCACGTTGCGGAGCGCGTATTCCATGATCCGCCGATCCCGCTCGGACAGCTCCTTGTGCCAGCGCTGCACGCGGATATACATCGGCCTGAACAGCGCGTCTTCGTCGAAGGACAAGCCGGCGGCGCGGAGATGCGCCTGGACGGCCTGCGGGTTGGCCGGGATTTTCCGGTGAACGAGATCCTGCCAGAACCGTTCGGCCACGACCGGCCGATGAGACTCCCAAAGCTTGCGGTAGCGATGATGCGTCTCCTCGAAAGAACGCAGCTCCTTCTCCTTTTCCACTTTCCCGAGCGCTTTGCCGATGACGGTCTCAAGCTCCGCATAATCGACCGGCTTGAGCATATAGTCGAAGCTGTTCATCTGGATCGCCTGCTTCGCGAACGAAAAATCGGAGTGGCAGGTCAAAAAGATCGTCTCCGTCTCGGGATACCGTTCCTTGACCCAAGCAACCAGCTCCAGGCCGGAGCCCTGCGGCATCTCGATGTCGCAAACCATCAAGTGGACCGGCTGTTCGCGGAATACCTCCTGGGCTTGCTTCATGCTGTGCGCCGTATGGACGAAGCCGATACCGAGACGCTCCCACATCACGCCGGCCTGCAAGCCTCTGACCGCATGAATCTCGTCGTCTACGATTAGAACATGGTACATCGCGAATCACCTCGCTTTCTTATCCATCGGCAGCTCGATCTGCACGACCGCGCCCAAGCCGGCCTCGTTGTAAAAGTCGATCGTCGCCCGATCCTGATACAGGAGCCGCAGACGCCTCCTGGCGTTCCAGATGCCGATCTGCTCGCCGCCCTCGCTCCCCGCTTGATCCGGTTCCGACGCGAGCCGGCCGAGCACTTCGTCTGGGAATCCCGGTCCGGTGTCCTTCACGCGGATGAAGAGACGAGGATGACCCTCGCCATCTTCCGCTTGGGCGACCTCGACGGTGATCCGGATCGGCTCGTCCATGTTCACTGCGTACTTGATCGCGTTCTCCACCATCGTCTGCACGATCAGCGGCGGCACCTCCTGCGCGAGCAAATCTTCCGGCATGTCGACGCTGTAGTGAAGCAGGTCGGGGAACCGCAAGCTTGCTGAATCCGCAAGTAGTTCGAAGTATGGGACAGCTCGTCGCCGAGCGGCACGAAATAGGAGCTGCTCCGGAACATGAAGCGGAAGTAGGATACAAGGCACTTGGTCATCTCCTGGATGAGGGAAAAATCTTTGACCGTCGCCAGATTGTAGATGATGTTAAGCGAGTTCAGGAAAAAATGCGGGTTGATCTGAAGCTGCAAATGCTTGAGCTCCGCTCGCTGATGATTCAGCTTTTCCTCGTACACGTTGATCTTCAGGTCGTGAATCTCCCCGATCATCCGGTTAAACGTCTCGTTCACGATCTGAAACTCGGTCGACGTCGGCTTCTGTTCGATCCTCGATTCCCAATTGCCGTCGCGAAGCTTGCGCATGGCGATGACGATCCGCTTCACCGGATTCAGGAAAATGCTCCGCATCATCGCGAGGAAGAGGAGAAGGAACAGCACCGCCGCGATGGTGATGATCGACGAGATGCGTTGAAGATACGGCAGCTTTTGCAGAATTTCGTTTTCGGGCACGAGCGCCACGAGATTGAAGTTGCCCCGCTGGGATCTCTCGCCCATGATCAGGTAGGCGTGTTTCCCTTTTCCGCTGATGGCATACGATTGTTCGGGGAACGCCAGGTCGATGCCTTTGTCCTCGAACAAGGCGCCGTGGCTGATCGGCTTATTTTCGCTCGTCGTGATGACGGCCGCGCCCGACTCCCCCAGATCGATCAGGCTGAGCGGCACCATCAACTTGTCGCTTCCGACCCAGGCGCCCATATACACGTTGCCGGACTTCATCAGGTGGAACAGGTAATCGCCGTTCGCGCCGCTTCGGACATGCCAGCGAGAATAGTCGATCTTGTCCGCGTCGCTCTCGACGATCCGCTGAATTTCCAGGCGCGCGTTCTCCCGCGCTTCGTAGCTGTCCGTCGACGGCTGGCTCATCAAGAGGTCCTTGTTGACCGCGGAATAGACGAAGAAGGCGTCCAGGATCGGGTAGTAGCCGATATCGTCCTTCATCTTGTTGAACAGCGTCAGCTTGGCGATGTTGTACCGGTCCTCGTCGCGGGACTTGGGAAATTCCATGTCCAGGACGTTCAGATCGCTCTCGAGCGCATTGGACAAATACTTGTCGACCTCTTCCAGCCTTTGATCGATTTGGCCCATGTACAGGCTGAGCAGGTTCTTGTTGGACTGCGCGACCTGGTTGCGAACGACCTCGCCGGAATAAAAATTGTTGATGATCAGCACGGTGATCAGCGGCACGAAAATGACCAAAACGGCGGCGAAAAACTTGAAGCGGACCGAGTTGACGTACGTTCGGATCTTGCGCATGGCCGCCGTCCTCCTTGCGATGCTGCGTTAAACTTGGTCCTTGCATTATAGCGTTTTTAAATCGGCCGCGGTATATGCGCGAAGGAAGGGCCCGTCGCGGCATCCCTTCCCTTGTCGATCGCTATGAAGTTCGCCGTTTGTTCGCGTATCGGCTCGTTCTGGCGTCCGCGATGACGCCGCTCCAGTTCAAGCCGAAGGCAAAGTCGTAGGCGTGGCCGGCCGAATCCACGTATACGTCCATGTCGTGGGGGACATCTTCGAGCTGCTTCTCCACGGTCGTCATGTCGGCGGGCATCCGGAAAGGCAGCAGCGCCTGCGGCTCGAACGCGCCCGTCAGTATATCGAGGATCGCCTGGTCCTGCACGCCGAAATGCGCGAGGATGGCGTCGGCTTGCCGGCTCGAATTCGGCTGCCACCGCCGGATTCGACAGCGCGATGGAGACGACGACCGGCTTGCCGTTCATGAGCCGCTTCGTCTCCAGCACCGCGTCGAGATCGCCTTCGTTCGCGACGGCCGCCGTCTTCCCTTTGTACGAGCGGTTCAGCACGTCCCGCGGATCGCCGGCGAGACTCGTCTCCCGCGCATGCTCCGCCGTATAGGGCCGGTACTGCAGGCTGATCGGGACGTAGCCGTTGCCCCCGGCCTCTGCGTCGGCCTTGCTGTAGCCTTTCGTCGAGCGGGGGCTTTCGATGCAGACGAGCGCGAAGTCCGCGTCCGCCGGCCGGTCGGTTACGTCGAAGTATTTGCGGACGACGTCCAGGTTCATCGGATACGTCTCCGAGGCCGGGACCGGGTTGCCCATCCAGTCGGCGTCCGCCGGCAGCTTCCGCTTCGGGATATACACCGTTTGTCGCTTGGGCAGCGGCAGGACGCCTTCGTTCTTGAGCATCACGACCGATCGCAGCTGCGCCCGGTAACCGGCCTCCATGAAGGCGGGATTGCCGACGAGGGCCGCGGATTCGCCGGGGTTCAAATACGGATTCTCGAACAGCCCCAGGCGGAACATGTTCTTCAGCAGCCGAACCGCCGACTGCTCGAAGCGCGCGCGCATGAACGGTTCCCCGTGCGCCTCGGCGCCGATCCGGTAGGCTTCGATGACGGGACCGGCATCGTTGTTGCCGCCGAATTGGTCGACGCCCGCCATGAGCAGCTTGTAGTGGCGCTGCGCGACGGTATGGTTTTCCTCCACGCCCCAGCAGCGGCCGCCCGGGAAAAGCCGCTCGATGTCCGGTCCTTCGTCCGCCGTGATGCCCCAGTCCGTGCAGACGACCCCGTCGTAGCCGTACTTCCCGCGCAGCAGGTCGCGGATGAGATAGGCGTTGTAGGCATTGCCGACGTTCTCGCCGTTTACCGGATCCTGCCCGACGGAGATCGTATAGTAGGGCATGACGGCCGAGGCTTCGCCGGTCTTGCCCGCCAGGCGGAACGCGCCTTCCGTAAAGGGACGCAGGTGCTCCTCGAAGTTGTTGCCGGGATAGACCGCGTATTTGCCGTAGCCGAAGTGGGCGTCGCGGCCGGCTTCCCCCCGATCCGCCGCCCGGCCAGTGCTTCACCATGGCGTTCACGCTGTCGCTGCCCCAGCCGTCAGCGATCTCGGCGTCCCCCTCCGACGTCTGGAAGCCGTCGATGTAGGCCCTCGCCATGTCCGTTGCCAGCCGCGGGTCTTCGCCGAACGTCATGCCGAAGCGGAACCAGCGCGGGTCGGTCGCCAGATCCACCTGCGGCGACAGCGCCGTCGAGAGGCCGAGCGCGCGGTATTCCCGCGAAGCGATCTCGCCGAATTCCCGTGCGACCGCCGGATCGAACGTGGCCGCGAGTCCCATGCTCTCCGGCCACATGGAGATCGCGCCGCCCGCGCCCGCGTTGAACTCCTTGGACGTATCCGAGCCATGTCGGGGATCCGAGCTGTTGTTCGCCGGGATGCCCAGACCGAGGCGCTCGGCGTACGCTTGCACGTTGTTGTTCCAGCGCGCGGCGACTTCCGGGCTCTGCACGCGCGTGACCAGGATGTGCCGGATATGGTCCTTCGATAGGAAATCCAACTGTTGATCGGACAAGTCGCTCGGCGCCGCTCCGCTGTCCGGGAACGCCTTGCCGCCTGCGTAGGTCGCGGGGAACCATCCCATATTGCCTGGGATCGCCTGGTGGCTGCTGTACAGCATGAGGCCGGCGATCTGCTCGATCGTCATTTTGGAGGCGAGGTCCCTCGCCCGCTCTTCGGGCGGGAGCCGCCAGTCCTCGTACGGATCCAGCTTGCCGTCCTTGTTCAGATCCTTGAAGGCGTGACCGTCCACGCGCAAGATCCGCACGCCGGACGATTCGTCGTAGCCGAGCAGCGGACCCTGCCCGTTTTGCGCATAGCGAACCGACGCTTGCCTGGCCGCATTCTCCATTCGTGTTCCCTCCGGCTGCTTTTTTTATGATGGATGTTTCATGACGGGTGTTTAATGACGGAAGTTTAATGACGGAAGTTTAATGACGAATGCTTATTGACGGATGCACGACGTCGCGGCTACGCTCTAAGCGTCTGCAGCTCAGCCGCGATCGCCTCGAACTGCGCTTGCGAGAGGCCGCCGCCCATCGGGTTGTTCGCCGCGGCCGCGAGCGGCAGCTTTTCCATGTAGCCCAGGTTGTCGGCGAATCCCGGCGCATGGCGGTCGAGAATGCGTTTGGCCGCATCCCATTGCGCCAATTCGCCGAGCCGTGCGCCAGGGTGATACGTGCGATAGGAAGCCTGAGGCCGGGCGTACGTGAAGACGTAAACGCCCGAGCCCGCTTCGACGCGGACGCCGTCCGCCTCCTGGCGGAAGGCGACGATCCCTTCGGCGTCTGCAAGGCCGGTTCCGTTGCAGTTGACTTGCTCCGCGTCCGCGCCGCGCAGCAAAATGGATGCGGAGGCGTTGGCGGGAATCGTCGCCCGCAGCTCGATCTCGTCCTCATTACCGTTCTCGTTCCCGTTCCCGGCGAACGCCCAGCCCGATTCGACCTTGCCGTACATCGACTCGTAGGATGCGCGTGCGTGGCCGAGCCTGCCGCCCGTGTAGTCGGGCTCGATGCGAATCCGCTTGTAGCCGGGACTTGCCGGGTCCGGCGCCAGGCCGGCGATCTTGCGGTACATCCAGTCGCCCACCGCGCCGTAGGCGTAATGGTTAAAGGAGTTCATATCGTCGCTCCAGAACGAGCCGTCCGGCTTGATGCCGTCCCAATGCTCCCAGATCGTCGTCGCGCCCTTCGCCACGGAATACAGCCAGGACGGATACGTGTCTTGGAGCAGCAGTTTGACCGCCGTCTCATGATAGCCGTTGTCCGACAGCGCGAAGCAGAGGAACGGCGTGCCGACGAAGCCGGTCGTCAGATGGTAGTCGTTGTCCACGATCATCTCGTTCAAGTCCCTGGCAATGCGTGGGCGGTCCTTCGGTTCGACGAGGTTGAAGACGAGCGCGATGATATGGGCGGTCTGCGTCTGGGCGGCGACCCGACCGTTCGGCGTGATGAACTCGTCGCGGTAGGCCGCCGCGACTCGCTTCGCCAGCGCGCCGTAATAAGCCGCATCCTCCGCCAATCCGAGCAGGCTCGCCGCCTCCCCGAGGATGCGCGCGGATAGAGCGAAGTAGGCCGCGGTCACCATATGGTTCGGCGTGGCGCCCATATAGCTGCCTTCCTTGGCATCCAGCGCGAGCCAGTCGCCGAAGTGGAAGCCCGTGTCCCAAACATGCTCCTGCTCCCCTTGGGCGCGAATATAATCGACCCATGCCTTCATGCTGCCGTACTGCTCGGCCAGAATCCGTTTGTCTCCGTAGCTGACATACAGCGCCCAGGGCACGACGGTGGCCGCATCGCTCCACGCCGCCGCATTGTAGCCCTGCAGGATGTTCGGGACGACGAACGGCACGCTGCCGTCCGGCAGCTGGTCGGCTTTGAGGTCGCGCAGCCACTTGGCGAAGAACGGCGCGCCGTTGTAGTTGAACAGGGCGGTCGGCGCGAAAACCTGGACGTCCCCGGTCCAGCCGAGGCGCTCGTCGCGCTGCGGACAATCGGTCGGCACGTCGAGGAAGTTGCCGCGCTGTCCCCACACGATATTTTGCTGCAGCCGGTTTACCCTCTCGTCCGAGCACTCGAACGCGCCGGTGCGCTGCATGTCGCTGTGCATCACTTCGCCTGCGAAGGCTTCGAGCGGCAATCCGTTTTCTTGATCGGGGAATCCCTCAACCTTAACGTAACGGAAGCCCTGGAACGTAAAATGCGGTGCGTATATCTCCGTCCCTTCGCCTCGCGCGATGTAGGTGACGGTCTGCTTGGCGGTGCGAATGTTGCCCATGTAGAAGTTGCCGTGCTTGTCCAGCACCTCGGCGTGCGTCAGCTTGATCGCCGTGCCCGCGGGCGCATTGATGGAAAACCGGATTCGTCCGACCATGTTCTGCCCCATGTCGAGGACGGTATCTCCCTCCGGCGTTCGGATCGCTGCGATCGGCTTGAGCGTCTCCGTGACGCGCGTCGGCATGTTCTCCTGCGCGACCAGACGCGAGTAACCGAGGTCGAGCCGTTCCGACGCGCGCCAGTCGGCGTCGTCGAAGCCCGGCTCGCTCCAGCCCTTCCGTTCGAGGCGGGCGTCGTAGGTTTCTCCGTCGTAGAGCTCGGACATGAGCACGGGCCCCGTCGCTGCCTTCCAGCTCTCGTCGCTCGCAATGACGGTCTCCGCTCCGTCCCGGTACCGGATATGCAATTGAACGAGAACGGCTCTTCGGTCGCCGTAATGGTTGGACTTGTTTTCCCAGCCCAGACGCCCTTTGTACCAGCCGTTCGCGACCGTCGCCCCCAACGCGTTGCCGCCTTCGCGAAGCAGCCCCGTCACGTCGTAGGTCTGGTATTGCAGGCGGCTGTCGTAGCTCGTCCAGCCGGGCGCGAGCTCGTCGTCGCCGACCTTGCTGCCGTTCAGGTATAGCTCGTAGACGCCTGCGGCCGTGGCGTAGACGCGCGCCGATGCGATATCCCCTTCGCGCAGGTCGAACGGCTTGCGCAGCAGAAATGCCGGCTCCGCCGCCGGCTCGATCGCGCGCGAGTCGGGGGTGATCCATTCCGCTTGCCATTCATCGGAGGACAGCAGCGCGGTCTCCCACCAATCGGCTTCGCTCCACTCGGATTCCCGGCCGAACCCGTCCCACGCCTTGACGCGGTAATAATATCTCGTGCGGGATTGCGCCTCCGGTCCCTCATAGGGAATAAGTACCGATTCGTCCGAATCGACGCGACCGCTGTCCCATAGCGGCGAATCGAAATTCGTTTGATTCAAGGCGACCTGAATCCGATAAGCTGCCTGAACCGTGCCCTGACGCTCGGACAGCAGCTTCCAGCTGATCCGCGGGCGCGGTACATCCGTCCCCAGCAGCCGAGTCCGATATTCCGCCGTCAAGCCGTATATTTGCAAGGAATCCATGCGTGTCGCCTCCACCGTTCTTTTGCGTACCCATGGTACCATTGTACCGGCGAACCGATTGTCACCGCTTTCAATCCGCTGACCATTAGTTTGGTTTTGACGACTAGATTCCGTATAGGCGGCCGGTGCAACGGCAGCTTCGGCGAAAGACTAGCGCCCGCGCTCCCAAGCCGCGCCCGCGGCAAAGAACCGCACAAAAATTGTGCGGTTCTCGCCTGTATCACCCTTCCTCGCGGCTACCTTGCGCGCCGGCCGCTCCCCGCCCGCGTCCGCGACGCCAGAACCGCACAAAAATTGTGCGGTTCCGCCTGCATCACGCTTCCTCGCGGCTACCTTGCGCGCCGCCCGCTCCCCGCCCGCGTCCGCGACGCCAAAACCGCACAAAAATTGTGCGGTTCTCGCCTGCATCACGCTTCCTCGCGGCTACCCTGCGCGCCGGCCGCTCTCCACCCGCGTCCGCGACGCCAGAACCGCACAAAAATTGTGCGGTTCTCGCCTATATCACGCTTCCTCGCGGCTACCTTGCGCGCCGGCCGCTCCCCGCCCGCGTCCGCGACGCCAGAACCGCACAAAAATTGTGCGGTTCTCGCCTGTCTCACGCTTCCTCGCGGCTACCTTGCGCGCCGCCCGCTCCCCGCCCGCGTCCGCGACGCCAGAACCGCACAAAAATTGTGCGGTTCTCGCTTGCATCACGCTTCCTCGCGGCTACCCTGCGCGCCGGCCGCTCTCCACCCGCGTCCGCGACGCCAGAACCGCACAAAAATTGTGCGGTTCTCGCCTGTATCACGCTTCCTCGCGGCTACCTTGCGCGCCGGCCGCTCCCCGCCCGCGTCCGCGACGCCAGAACCGCACATAAATTGTGCGGTTCTGGTGCGATTCTCGGCTGCTCCACACCTGGCGGGGGCTCCAACTGCCCTCGGGCTCCCCACGCCCCACGCCTCTTTAACGCGCTTAAAGCTTCTGCACGTTAAAGTCGTCGAAATACGTCTTCTGCATGTGCGAGTATACGCCCGCTTGCCCGGAGGTGAAGGCGATCGAAGTCCCGCTGACGAGCAACGCACCGTCGATGTAACCCTTGATCGAGCTGCTGTTCACTTCCATCCGGAACGTATGGTAGGCTCCGGCCGCAGGATCCGCGCTCAGTGAGGCCGTAGCCAGCGTCGTATCGGCGCCGTTCTGGTATTTCACCAGCGATACCGTATGATAGTACCCCGAATAGCTCATGTAGTAGTAGTTGTTGAAATCTATGAATCTCGCGACCAGGCCGGCGCGGTCGTGCCAGCTGTCCACTTTGATCTTGGCTTCGACGCTGTAATTCGTCCATGCATTCGCGTCCGTGCTTTTCGGTCCCGTTACCGACTTGGTCGAGCCGGAGGAAGCGTTATCGGACAAATAGACTCTCGTATTGCCGTCCTTGACGATATAGAAGGTACCCCAGCCGCCCACGACAGTCCATGGGGCCAGATTCAAGTCCTCGAAGCCGGTCGCGAACAGGTCGCTCGTCGTCGTTGCCGCCATATCGCCGCTGGCATTCGACAACCGGTCGCCGAGATCGTAGGCTTTAACCTTATAGTGATAGGTGGTGGAGATCGTCAGTCCCGTATCCTTGTAGCTTTGGAAGGCGCCATTGACGGTGGCGACTTCCACGCCGTCGCGGAACACCTTATAACCCTTGACGCCCGTCTCGTCCGCGGGCGCCTGCCAGGACAAGTCGATCTCGTTGGCCGAGATCGGCGCCGCGGTCAGGCCCGCGGGAGCGGCCGGCGCCGCGCGGTCGTAATGGCGAACGACGATATTGTCGAAGGCGACGGGCTGCTTCGAGCCGGATACGAGGCCGGCTTTGCCTCCGGCAAGCGAAGCGTCTGCGGCCGTGATGACCGGCACGCCGTTCAGCGAGCCGACGAGGCTGTCGCCGATCGTCTCGAATCGCAGCTTATACGGCGTTCCGGCTGCGGCGGTCGGGAGGCCGTATACCGCTTGAACGACGGAGGCCACGCCGCCTACGCGTTTCTTGATGACGGCCTTGCCCGTGCGGGCGTGATACTTGAACACGTAAAAATTGTCTTGATCCGCGTACTTGGCCAGCAGGCCGACTCCGCCTTTGCCGTTCGTCGAATTGACGTCCGCCTCGATCGCATAGTCGCCGCCGTACGTGGCGTCAATCAAGGACTTGCCTTTGGCGCTCGCGCGATAGACAGCATTCCCGCCGCTCGTCACGACGCTCCATTGCCCCGTCGCCGCCGTCCATCCGTTCGCATTGCCGTCCTCGAACGTATCCTCGAACATCGGATCGTAGACCAGCTCGAACGAAAATCCTTTGTCGGTATCGAGCTGAAGCGAAATGCCGTTCGCATCGACCGCAACGGGAATCTCCTGCAGCCTTACGCCGTTCAGCGCCAGCTTGTAGGCTTTGTAACCGGCGGCAGGGCGATCCGTCGCGAGCTTGACCACGGCGGTCTGCTCCTTGGCGAGCGTGGGAAGCGTGCCCTTGTAGTATTGGACGATACCGCCCGGCTGCTGGATCGTGCGTTCGCCGGTCGCCGCGACGTCTGTCGTGTAGATCAGCAGCATCCTGTCGCTGTCTTCCAGCGCGTTATTGTCGAGCGAAGAAGCGAGGAACGTTCCCTTGTACACGTTTCCTGTCACCGATACGGAGCCGAGGTCGAGCGCGTTATTGTTCATCGTTCCCGCTGCCGCGACGACCTTCGGCGCACGAACCATGTACGTATTGAGATTCAGATCGAACAGAAGCTCGCCCGTGTCGGACAGCAGCTTGTTGTCGTCCAGCGCGTCCAGCATCGCCGTCTTCATCGGAGACGCATCCAGCGCGTTTATCATCGTTTCCGCCACTTGCAGTTTGTTCATCGCGGTCGTAATCGGAACAAGGTTCGCCGCAGGGAAATCGCCCGCTTTAATGTCGTCCGACGTCAGGTCCGGCGTGATCTTGTATACCGCGAACGGCTGCCCCGGATTGTCCGCATATACCGTCGCCGTATTGAACAAATGCGGAATATACATCATGTTGGCGATTCGGGTCTCGAGATCGGAAGCCTCACCCTTGTCGCTAACCCAGGCCTTATCCCACACGATGGCGAACTTGGGCGCGCTCGCCTGGACGGCGCCGGTGCGGTACAGCAGCGCGGCCTGCGTCTCGGAGGTAATCGCCAGCGGGTCGTTCGTGATCGAGAACGTCTCCGGCGTTCCAAGCTTGTTGTTGGCATAGGCGTCGCCTACGTTCATACCGAACGAATACCGGTTCATCATGTCCCAGCCTTGGTAAGCGCCGATCGCGCCGTTGAAGATGCCGACCTCCTCGCGTCCCTTGACGGGAAACGTATCCTGGAACTCCGTCAGGATGAACGGCGTATCGTACTTTTGCCTTAAAGCCAGGGAAGGATAGTAGCTTCCCGTCAGCGTATCTCCCGCGTAAGCGGGCGGATAGCTCGCGTTCGTCGCGGCGTCGAACGTCATGCTCAGCCGCGGATATTTGAGCGCGTTGTATTGGAAGCCGTACTGGCCGTTGTTGACCGGCGCGCTGTCCGTCACGAACTGGTGGTACATATGCGTCTCGTACACGTCCGACGACTGGTCGCGCCAGAAGTTCACGTTCGGACTGTAAATGAAGTTCAGGCCGCCGACCGGGGCATGGACTTGAAGCACGTTTTTTAAATAATTCCGCATCTCGTTGGCCGCCGCGATCGTTCGTGCCGAATAATAGGCGCTCAGTTGGTCTTTGAGCGTACCGCTCGCGCTCCAATAGGAATTGGGCATCGAGGCGACCGGAGCAGCTCCGCGATCATCCAGGAATTCATTGAAATCGTCCAGCAGGTATTGACGGAACGTCGACGTCATCGAGTTGAGGTTCATATTAAGGACCAGCGACTCGTTCCACGGACTGACGCCCACAAGCACCGGGTCGTTTTTCAAAGCCAGACCGGTATACGGATTGACATGCGTCAGGAGCGCGCTGGCGATCGTTTTCCAGGAATCCACCGCCGCAGGCACGAACGGAAACAGGTAGGGAGAATTGTAGCTTGACCCATAGATATTAAGGCTAGGATCGTTTTTAAAATCGTACAGCTGAAACAGATCGATCGTCACGTAAATGCCATGCGCCTTTAACCTGGATATGAGGTATTCGACCTGGTCCATCCGGTCTTCGTTGATCTGCGGCGTCGCCGAATTCAGCTTAAAAACGCCTGGCGCATCGTCGCCCATCGAATCGAGCGAATGCAGCCGAACGACGTTATAGCCGAGCCGCGCCAGACGCTCCGCCGTACGCTCCGCATCCTCACGGGAGCCGTAGTACATTTTCCAGGACAGATTCGCGCCGTACAGCTTCACCTTGCGCTGCGTCTGGCCCGAAAAGACATAATCCCCGTCGCCGTCGATCTGGATAAATCCGTGGCTTCCCGCCGGAACGTCGTTCAGCCCCGACAGATCCAAAGCGCTGCCTGCGGCAATCGACGGCTCCGTGTCGATCGGCTGCCAGCCCGCCGGGACATCGGCATTGGCCTTATCGGCGCCGGCGCCGAATAAAGGAATCATAAGCGTTAAAGCCAGCAATGCGGACAGACTCTTGCTTTTCCAGCCGTTGGACATCGTCATCGTTCCCCTTTATGATCGATTCCAGCCGGTTCTCCCGCTCCTGTAGATACGCGGACGCCGTTGCCAGCGCCCGCGTATGCTGTCTCTATTGCCTTGCTCTATTACTTCTGATTCGCAGGCCATGCGAATTGCAGGCCGAGCGCCTTCTTCGCGTCCTGGAATTGCTTGTTCTGGTAATCGTAGAGCTTCTGGTAGCCAAGCTTCGCTTCCGTGTCGACTTCGTCGTTAAAATACTTCTCTACGTCGGCTTCCGACTTGGCGAGGATCATTTTGGCGCGCCACTTCTTGCGGTTCTCCTCGACCTTGGCGTTGATGCCGCCTTCGTCGGTGCCGCCGAGCGGCGTGATCGATTCGAACGGCAGCATGTCGTACGTCAGCTTCGCGAAGAACAACGCGTTCTCATCCTTGGCAATCGCGTCGGCCGTGACGGGCACCGGCGCAGTGCGCTGGATCGGCGTCCAGTTGATAAGCCATTGAAGCGTGCCGTTGCCGTATTTGTTTTTGGCTTTATTCGGGTCCTCGGCGTTCAGCGCGTTGAATTCGTCGCTCAGCTTTACCTTGCCGTTTTCGTCAAAGTCCCACGCCGCGCCCTTCGGCCCGTAGTTCACGTTCAGGCTCATCTCGTCGGTGGACAAGTAGTCGAGCAGCTTGATGATGCGATCCGGATATTTGGTCTTGGCGTTGACCATCGTGAGCGTCCAGCCCGAAGCGTTGACGGGATCGACGTACGGCTTGTTGCCGGCGTCGCCGACGACCGGTCCGACGTGAACGAACAAGGCTTTGGGATCCTTCTGATACAGCGCGCTCCAGTCGAGATTTTTATTCGTGATCGCGAAGACGGAGCCGTTCGCGACCTTCTCCTTGAGCTGATCCTGGTCGAGCGTCTGGCTGTCTTCCGGCATCAAGCCTTCCTTGTACAGCTGATTCAGGAACTTGTAGGCTTCCAGCATCTCCGGCGTGCGCTCGCGGTCGACCAGATTGCCCGATGCGTCTTCGCGCGGCGCGCCGAAGAAGCCGCCGATGACCCAGCTCTCGAAATAGGCGGGCGTTACCGTAAAGCCGTTGTATTGGACTTTGGCGTCCTTGACCTTGCGAAGGGCGGCTACCATGCCTTCCTTCGTATTGAAGTCCTCCGGCTTGATGCCGAGCTGATCCATGATGTCTTTGCGCGCGTACAAGCCTTGATTGCTTCGGATGCTGTCGCCTTCCTTAAACTTTTCCTTCGCCCAGAAGAAGCTGGCGTAGCCGTAGAAGTGGCCGTCCGCGTTGCGGAACCAGTCCTGCATCGACTTCGGCACGTCGAAGCTCGGGTCGTACTTCTGAATCAGCTCGTCGAGCGGCGACACAAGGCCCGACTTCTCCAGCACGCCGCGCTGCGGGTTGCCTTTGTCGACGGTGACGACGTCCGGAATAT
Organism: Cohnella rhizosphaerae; assembly: GCF_029525575.1. Taxonomy (GTDB): domain Bacteria; phylum Bacillota; class Bacilli; order Paenibacillales; family Paenibacillaceae; genus Cohnella; species Cohnella rhizosphaerae. The sequence continues at coordinate 1,211,517 of NZ_JAPDIA010000003.1, read as the reverse complement.
CTCCGGAAGCGATGAGTGCGCTGAGCTTCTCGGGCGTACCCGAGGAAAAGTCGATCGAGATGCCGGTGTCGTCGGTAATCATTTTGTCGAGCAGGTTGTTGACCGGATCCCAATTTTTCTTGTAGTAGTCCTGATCGACGAACCAGGAGATCTTGATCGGCGACTTGTCGTCCGCCGACGCGGTCGGCGATGCCGAAGCCGATGCCGATGCGCTTGCCGTCGGCGCGGCCGATTGCGAAGCTTGTGCGTTGTTCCCGTTCTTGTTGCCGGAAGAGCAGCCCGCGAGAAGTCCCCCGAGCAGAACGACGGCCGTCGCGGCGCCGATCCATGTTTTACTGCGTTGCATGTGTTGTGCCTCCCCATACGACTTGTAAATGCTAGATTTGTATAAGCTATATGTTGTAATTCGCGCGCAAACCGGCCCGTACGTGCCGCCCGGCGCGAAGATCAACCTTTGACGGAACCGATCAGCACGCCTTTGACGAAGTACTTCTGAAGAAACGGATAAATAATCAGAATCGGTGCCGTGGTCGCAAGCATCATGGCAAGCTTGAGCGTCTCCGGACTGATCTGCTTCGCTTCTTCCGGCATCACGCTCGCGGCTTGCGCGCCGAACTTCGACGCCGCCCCGGAATCCGTGACGATGCGCATCAGGAATAGCTGCACCGGCTCCAGCGCGTCCTTCGTCGTGAACATTAGCGCATCCGTATAAGCGTTCCAATGGTATACCCCGGTGAACAGCGCGATAGCGGCCAGGACCGGCTTGGTCAGCGGCATGATGAGCTGAAGGAGAATGCGGTATTCGCCGGCACCGTCGATCTTGGCGGACTCGATAATCTGCTCCGGTATCGATCGGAAAAACGACATCATGATAATCATATCCCATACGCTGAACAGGGTCGGAATAATTAACACGAGAAAGTGATTGAGCAGCCCCAGTTCCTTGTACAGCAAATAGTTCGGGATCAGGCCGCCGTAAAAGAACATCGTGAACAGCATGGCGATCATATAGACGTTGCGGCCTGCCAGCGCTTTGCGCGACATGCCGTAGGCGACGAGCGCGGTAAACGCGACGTGCAGCGCCGTGCCTGCGAGCGTTCGCATGATCGTGATGAAGTAAGCGTGGTAGATCGTATGATCGGCAAACACCGTCACGTAATTCGATAGCGTAAACGTGCGAGGCCAGAAATAAACGCCTCCCCCGCGTATAGTCGAGACCCTGGTTAAACGATCCCACAAGCGCGAACCAGAACGGGGCGATCGTCAGTACCATGACGGCCAGCATGATGAAGACGTTCATGGCATCGAACCATTTGTCTCCTCTCGAACGGATGTTCATCGTGAATCCTCCTCTTCGTAGCCTAGAACAGACTGTTGTCGGATAGCTTGCGCGACAGATAATTCGCCCCGAAGAGCAGGATGAGCGCCACGACCGATTTGGCCAATCCGACCGCCGTCGAGTAGGAATAGCGCATCTGCTGAAGTCCGACCTTGTACACGTAAGTGTCGATCGTCTCGCTGACGTCGAGATTAAGCGGATTTTGCATGACCATGATCTGCTCGAAGCCGGTATTGAGAATCGAACTGACGGCGAAAATGAGCATGATCACGATCGTCCCCATAATGCTCGGCACCGTCACGTACCACATCCGCTGGAATCGGCCGGCGCCGTCGATCTTGGCGGCCTCGTGCAGCTCCGGATCGACGCCCGCGATCGCCGCGATATAGATGATGGCTCCCCAGCCGATGCCCTTGAGCATCTCCGCCCCGACCATGATGAACCAGAACAGCTCGGGCTTGGCCATGAAGTTGATCGGTTCGTTAATGAAATGCAGCTTGACGAGCAGCAGGTTAAGCACGCCGTTCGTGGGCGACAGCACGGTGAGGATCAGCCCGCCGAAGATGACCCAGGATACGAAATGCGGCACGTACGAAACCGTTTGCACGAATCGCTTGAAACGACCGGCCGTCAGCTCGTTGAGCAGCAGCGCGAACAGGATCGGCGCCGGGAAGCTGAGGAGCAGCGCGAGCAGGTTCATCGCGAGCGTATTGCGCAGGACGTTCAAAAAGTTCGGGTCGGTGACGAATTCGCGGAAATAGGTCAGGCCCGCCCACGGCGAGTCCATGATGCCCAGGAATAAATCGTACTTCTTGAAGGCGATCAGAATGCCGTACATCGGAAAATACGAAAAGACGAGAAGAAACAGCAGTCCCGGCCAAACCATGCTTTGAAGCGCGAATTGGCTCTTCCATCTTGACCGTCGGCCGCTCGCCTTCGTTCCCGAAGCGACAGCCAGCCGGCTTGTCTCTAAGGTTCTTTCCACTTGACGTTCTCTCCCATCCTTGGATCCGCCCGGCCTGCGGCATAGGCTTGCCGCACCGCCTCCGGATCGCGTTCTCTTTGTGTGACTTAACTATAATTCTTGAAAGCGCTTATAAAAATAGCACCATTTTTGATTTGATACCTTCATTTTGGTTCCGCGGCGCTGCCGGAAGGGTTGGCGGGCAAATTGTCGAATACGTGATTGTCGAATACCTGGGGATACGCGGGGACGATGAATTCCCTCGAGAGAAGGTTGGCCATGCTTCGCTATATAAACGCCATGAGCATCAAGAGCAAGGTCATGCTAGCATTTGTTGCGCTGATCCTGCTTCCTTTCAGCGCGCTCGGGCTCTATACGTACGATCAATCCCAGCGCTTCCTTCGGGCCCAGTTAATTGCAAACGCCTCCACGACGCTGGGGCAGATGGCGTTTAATATTGAGAACAAGATCGACCTGCTCGAGAGCCTCAGCGATTCCATTACCTATAACTATCGCCTGCAGCAATTTCTCGGAAGCCCGTTCTCGGGAGACGACTCGCTGGATACGTACTTCAGCTACGCGGCGCCGTTGATCAATTACGCGATGCTGTTCCAGAAGGTCAATACGGAGAAAATATCCGTCTATATGAAAAACGACAGCATTCCGGAGGGGTTCGGCGCCTTCTTCCGCGCATCCAGAGCGATGCGGGAGCCCTGGTACGCGCCCTTCGCCGAGTCGGGAGCAAAGTCGGCATGGATCGTCCGCGACAGCCCGGAGGCCGGCCGGACGTACGGCTACGTGCAAAAGATGGTGTCGCTGGAGGGCGCCGACATCGGATTTACCCTGGTCGAGGTGCGGCCGGGCGATCTGCTCGGGACGATCGTACAGGAGGATCGGGCTAGCGGACAAGACGTCGTCCTTGCGGATACGCAGGGCGAGCTGGTTTTTCCGCCGGGCAGCGCCGCGGACCTCTCTCTCCCGCTTCAGCAAAAGCTGGCCGGCGGCGGCCATGCCGTTCGCGACGAGCGTCTCTATGTCGGCGAGCGGCTGGACCGCATCGACTTGTCCATGCTGATGAACGTTAGGCTCCCGCGCACGGCAAATTCCTGGCAGGTCGCCAGCAACCTGATTTTTATCGCCGCGACGGTCGTCCTGTTGTTCGCCTTCTACTCCGTGCTGCAAATGGCGCTGCGCACGATGAGGACGAGCATTCGCCAGATGGATCAGGCGATCGAATCCGGCTTCGAGCCGATCCCGATCCGGCGGCGGGACGAATTCGGCGTCATCGTCGAGCGGTTCAACCTGCTGCTGAACAAGATCACGACGCTGATGAAGGACATGATCCGCAAAGAAACCGCTCAGAAGGACGCTCAATTGGCGGCCCTTCAGTCGCAGATCAACCCCCATTTCATCTACAATACGCTCGATATGTTCAGCGCCAGGATGGAGCTTGCCGGTCAATTCGAGGTATCGGACGCGATGGCCGACTTCGGGAAAATGATGCGTTACAACATGGACGGCCGTTCGAAGTTCGCGACGCTCGAGTCCGAGATCCGCTACCTGGAGCAGTACATGAACCTGCAAAAGGTCAAATACGGCGGCGACGTCGAGCTGGATATCCGTGTCCCGGGGGGAGCTGCTTGGGCTTCGCATGATCCGTTTCATCCTGCAGCCCATCGTGGAGAACAGCATCAAGCACGGTTTTCCGGCGAACGGATCCCTTCACATCGTGCTTACGACCAGCCTTGCGTCCGAGCGATCCGTCCTGATCTCGATCAAGGATAACGGGCCGGGCATCGAGAAGACGGGGTTGGCGTCTCTCAATCGGCGGTTCAGGGAGTCCGATTATGCGCCGGCTGACGATCAAACGCGGGAAAGCATCGGCCTCGGCAATATTAACGAAAGATTAAAGCTGTTCTACGGCGAGAATTATGCGATCCGATTGAACAGTCTGGAAGGCGAATATGCGGAGACGATCGTGACGATTCCCTGCGGCAATGGAGAGGACGACAACCATGTATAACATTCTTATCATCGACGACGAGCGTCTGATCGCCGAAGGGGTCAGAGCCAAGCTGGAACGCGCGGGCATGAGCGAGATCTCGGAAATCCGAGTCGCTTGCGGCGGAGAGGAAGGGATTCGGGCGGCCGGGACGTTTGCGCCGCATATCGTAATCACGGACATGCGCATGCCCGATATCGACGGCGTGCAGGTCGTCCGCCGGCTCTCCGCCGAGCTGCCGCGGACCAAGTTCATTTTGCTGAGCGGGTACGGCGATTACGCTTACGTTCGCGAGGCTTTCAAGTACGGCGTGCTGGATTACTTGCTGAAGCCGGCGGGCTCGGCCGAGCTTGCGGATCAGATCAAGGCCGCGATCGCGGCCATCGAGGCGGATGCCAGGCAGGCTGCCATGGCGGAACGAAGTCGTCAAACGGAGCATCTGGCGCTCGCCGCGCGGATGAACGCGCTGCTGAACGATGCCGAAGGGCGGGGCGCTGCGGGGGAGCTCGGCGGGAAGCTCGGCGGGTGGCCGGGTGAGCGGATCGGTGGGTGGCCGGGTGAGCGGATCGGTGGGTGGCCGGGTGAGCGGATCGGTGGGTGGCCGGGTGAGCGGATCGGTGGGTGGCTTGACGGGCGGAACGGTGGGTGGCTTGACGGGCGGAACGGCGGGCAGTTCGGCGGACCGGTCGGTGGCGGAAGCGTATTTGAGCCATGCCCATGCGGTGGTCGCCTTGTTCCATGTCGGCGAAGCTTCCTTCAGCTCGGCGGATTTAGCGCTTGTGGAGTCCGCGCTGGAAAGCCAGGCGCAAGCACGCGGGTTGCCCGAGCGGCTCAAGCTAATCGTTTTCCACGATGGAAGCGGACAGATATGCGCGGTCTTCAATTTTGCGGTAGACGTACCGGCTGATGGTGCGGTTGATGGTGCGGTTGATGGTGCGGTTGATGGTGCGGTTGACGCCACGACCTCGCTGCTTGAAGCTGCCGTTGCGCACCTTCGAGAGACGGAGGCGGAGCGGGCGGCAGCATTCGTGAGCGAGCGGGGATCGCCTGCCGACCTGCGACAGCTGTACGAGCATGCCCGGCTCGCCATGTCTTACCGGATTTTGCGGGAGCCTTGCGCTGTGTTAGCGTGGCAGCCTGGGCTGTCCGCCGGCGATCGCGAGGAATATTCGCCCGCCCGCAAAGATATCGAAGAGCTGCGACTTGCCGTCGATACGCTGCAGGTGGAGCGGATCGGCCTCTGGATCGACCGCTGGCTGCCCGACAGCCTGATCGGCTCCGCTTCCCTTGAACAAGTCGAAGCGGTCTACGGCCTTCTGCTCACCGAGATTCGAAGGCGCCTCAGCGGACATCATCCGCTCGAGCGGAGCGAGCCCGTCCGCGCGTTCGCCTCCTTTCATAGGCTGGATGATCTTCGCCGGTATTTAAAAAGATTACGCCGGTTCGGCCAAGCGATCCGCCGGCGAACATGCCGAACCGGAGGAAACTGTCGTCTCCTTTGCCGAGTCCTACGTGCGGGAGCACTTCAATCGCGACATCCAGCTAGCGGAGATGGCCAACCGCGTATCCATGAACTACTCCTACTTCAGCAGGCTGTTCAAGGAGCGAACAGGCTTAACCTTCACCGCCTATCTGATCAAGGTACGGATGGAAGAAGCGCGCAAGCTGCTGCAGGATCCCACTCTGCGTATCAACGAAGTATCCGACCGGGTCGGCTACGGCAATCTGTACCACTTCTCCCGCGCGTTCAAAAACTACTTCGGCATGTCGCCGAAAGAGTACCGGCGTTCGAGGTAGGCGAAGGCACGAATAAGCTCCCCTTCGTCCCGCCAGCTCCAATGGGACTTCTTTGCCTCGGTTGTCGGCGCGGTCTCGCCATGTAGTTCTATATGGGACTTCTTCGCCTCGGTTGTCGGCGCGGTCTCGCCATGAAGTTCTATATGGGACTTCTTCGCTTCGGTTGCCGGCGCATTCCCGCCATGTAGTCCTATATGGGACCTCTTCGCCTCGGTTGTCGGAGCAGTCCCGCCATTTAGTTCTATATGGGACTTCTTTGCCCCGGTTGCCGCCGAAGTCCCACCATGTGGCGCTGTACAGCGCCTCTTCGCTCCGATTCGCGGCGCGGCCCCGCCATGTGGCGCTGAACAATGCCTCTTCGTCTCGGTCGGCGGCGCGGTCCCGCAATGTGGCGTCACACAGCGCCTCTTCGCCTCGGTCGGCGGCGTGGCCACGCCATGTGGCGCTGCATAGCGCCTCTTCGCTTCGGCTGGCGGCGGCGAGGTCCGCGCAAGCGAGCTAGCATAAACCAAAAAAAACGCAAAGTAAGATGAAGCCGGAACCCCCTGCTTCATCCTACTTTGCGTTTAATTTTGAGCGAGCTTATTCGGCTTGCGGGGCGTAGCAGCGGATTTCGTAGATGGCGGCGGAGGGGTCCCCGTTGGTCGCTTCGATCACGACGCGCAGCTTGTCGGTCGCGACCGGCGCCGCGAAGCGATGTCTGCGGTGCCGCTGGTAGTTGCCGCGAACGGCCGCTAGCTTCGTCCATGCGCCGTCCACCCACGCTTCGATCCGGTAATTTTTCGCACACTGCGGGTCTTTATAAAAAAGGCGCATACCCGTGATATTCCCAGAGCAGATGGCCGGGGAACGTAAGCTCCACATCCCCGATCGTCCGCTGCCGCTCCCAGGTCAGCTCGAGCCCTTGCGGCAACGCCTCGTCCGGGTCCGAACGCCACAGATTCGTGTACCGGTTGGGACGCGCCACGCCGTTTACAGCTTGCTCCGGACCGAAGCTGCGCTGCGGCGGATCAACCCGGAAGCTCCTCGTCGGGCCGTTCCAGTCTCTGCGCATCTTGCCCTGGCCCATCTCGTACGCGCAGGTATGCGCCGGCACGACGTCCGATGCGACATGCCACTGCAGTTTCGCATTGGCCAGCAGGTCGAGGCGCACGTACTTGCCAGGCTCAAGGCCCGAGGCCTTCGACAACCGAACGTCCCACTCGACCCACTCGAAACTCGCGCCGGGCTTGATCGTAAGCAGCGCCTTCGCAAGCGGCTCAATCTCTTCCGTACGGTAATCCCAGATATGATCGACGGGCAGAATCCGCGCCTCCACCGTCTGCTCTACGTCCGACAGGTTGGACAGGCAGACCGCCACGCGATCGAGCTTCTCCTCCGCGATCGCGATCCATTGGCCCTTGCGCTCGCGCAGCGCCTCCGTCTCCGGAAACCGCCGCTTGTCGTCCCGTTCCGCGTCCATACCTGCGCAAGCTGCTTCGCTGCTGGCGGTTACCCGGGCCAAACGCGCCAGATCCAGCTTGTCCTCGTTCGTCGCGTTCGGCAGGAAGCAGCCGTCGCGAAGCAGCGTCTGCTGCACCTCCCGAATCGCGCGGCTCGGCACGTCCTTAAGCGCGATACCGCGCTTCAGCGCTATCGCCGCCGAAGTGCCGACGGCTTGCCCGACGATCGCGGTCGTGCCCATGACCCGTACCGTGCCGAGCGCGGCATGCGTGACGCTGACGTTGCGCCCCGCCATCATCAGATTGTCGACGTCGCGCGCGATCGACGAGCGGAGCGGAATGCCGTACGGTCCGCAATAGCTTTTGACCATATACGAACTGGTCTCGTTGTAGCCTTCGGCGCTCGCATGCTCGCTCGTCGGCGCCAACAGGCCGCCCGGCGTATGCAGATCCAGGAACCAGCCGCCGTAGGCGATCTCGTCCTCGAATATGGTTCGGTTCAGCGGGTCGTGCTCGGTCATCAAGTAGAGGCCTTGAATTCTCCGGCTCTCCCGCTTGCCCGGCACCTGCCCGATCCAGTCGATCGCGTGGTTTGCGGCAAGCTCCTTCATGTTGGGGTCCTTGTTTTTGATCCAATCCCAAACGCCCAGCACATACCGCGTCAATTGATGCCGGATGTCCTCGTTTTCATGAATCGTATGCCACGGCATGCCGATCTCGATCCACCAGTAGCCGCCGCGCACATCGTTCGGCCTCCGGCCTTCCTTATAGAAAAAGTCCGGGTTGTCCAGCTTCGCGGCCCATTCCGGCGCCTCGAACGGCGCGGGCGCGCCGGTGTTCACCGTCTTGAACAGCAGCGACGAGCCCATCACGTCGCCGCTCGCCTGAAGCGGCGCATGCGGCTCGTTATATTCGTCTCGGCCTTCCGAGCCCATATGCCACTCGCACCCGGCCAGATCCGCCACGATCCCGTCGCCCGTGCAATCGATGAAGATTTCGCCGCTCAATTCCAGCGTGGTCTCTGCATTCGCCACGACGCCGACGACCGCTTCGATGCGCCGCTCCGCGCTCTTGCGAACATCGACGATCGACGTATTCAGGTAAAAGGTCAGATTCGGCGTTCGCACCGCCAGATCGTACATCGCCATATCCCATACGCTGTTCGTCCATCCGTTCTCGAAGATAACCTCGTGGTTGCGGGCGCGCTCCTCGATCAGCAGCTCCGAGATGATGCCCGTCTCCTTCGCATAAACGTGGAAGGCGGCCGCGCCGTGCGGCGTCACCCGAACCTCGGACGAGCTGTTGCCGCCGAAGACGGGCCGATCCTGAACGAGACAGGTCCGCGAGCCATGTCTGGCTGCCGCCACCGCCGCGCAAAATCCCGCCAAGCCGCCGCCGCAGACGACGACGTCGTAGTTTTCCTTGCGAAAATTACGGGTATTTTCCGCCTCGTGCGCCTTGCGTATGACACGCTCCGAATGCCCTCGATTTGCGTTGTTCGTGTTCTCCGTCAATTCCATTGCCTCCATCGCCGTCTACCTTCCCAAATAGATTGATAGCGTTTTCTTTCATTTCCACCCCACTATATCATCGCGCTTCCAGCGACAAAATAGCGCTATTTTTGATTTGATACCTTCATTTTGGATGGCGGACGGAACACCTCAAATAAAGATATCTTGAGGTGATCGACGTGGATTTGAATGCGACGGTTTTCCAGCAGCTTGTGTCACTCATTACGTCGGCGCACCAGGTGCATTACGAGATGACCAAGGATATACAATATACTAAATTAACACGATGCCGTATTAAATTACGTGATGCAAGGACTTTCTCAACAGTCTGAAATATACATCTATTTTCACCGATGCCTATCCTTTCAAGAAGAAAAGATGCAAAAATGCAGGTTTCTACTCCCCTCAGCCCGATTTCCGGCTTGTCCTTGGCATTTGCCTGCATATTTGCAGGAATTTCATCGCGCGCCGTCGATAGGCAAAAAATACGTGTACAATTGCAGGTTTTTTCACCCTCCGCCCTTTCTTACGAAAAAGCGCCGGCTCTCCGATAGCTTCAAAAAAAAGCCAGTCAGATCAAGGTTCTGATCTAACTGACTTCTAAAGGAAATCAATAATTTGCTCTTTGTCTTATTGCAACGACGCCAGCCGCGCCAGCAGCACGACCGCTTCGGCTCGCGTGATCGGGGCCAGCGGATTGAACCTGTTAAGGCTTTGGCCTTTCACAAGCCCCGCTTCGCTTGCAGCATGGATATAAGGCAGTGCCCACGCCGCGATCGCGGCATCGTCGGCGAAGGAAGTCCGCTGCGTATTCGTTGCGGGCAATCGTGCGGCTCTTGCGATCAGCGCGGCCGTCTCGATTCGGCTTAGTCGAGCGCCCGGGCGGAAGCGATGGTCCGGATAACCGCTGACGATGCCCGCCGCCGCGACCGCAGCCACTGCATCGCTGGCCCATGCCGGAATATCCTCCTGATCCGCGAAGCTCGAAGGATTACCTTCCGGTAATGCGAGTACGCGATCCAGGAGCAATGCGAATTCGGCGCGCGTGACCGGAAGGTTCGGACGGAACGTTCCGTCGGGATATCCGGCGATGATTCCGCCAGCGACCGCGTCCGCGATCTCTTGCTCGGCCCAGTGTCCGGCGATATCGGTCGGCACTTGAATCGGCGGCTCAGAGGTCGGCTCGTCGTCTACGGGCATAACGGCAAACTTGGTGAAGTGATCCGTCTCGCCTGCCAGCGTGTTTCCGGAAAGCTTGCCTCCTCTGATGGTCGTCCACTTCGCGTTCGTCTCATCGTAATAAACCAATGCCGGATGTTGATCGTCGGCCCAGGATTGATTCTTTAAATTTAGTTTCAGGCGGACAGGCGCGTCGAACTTGCCCGGCGTGTCCTTCAGCAATTCATAAACGTCGGACAGGATCAATTGACCGGGTTGGAGCAAGCTTTTGGTCTCGTCTGTCACCTTTTTAAGCGTGACGATCGTCGCTTGCTTGATCGCATCCGCAGGCACGAACAACTCCAGCCCGTCTATCGTTAGCGTATATTCGCGTCCCGGTACGAGGTAAAAGGACGCCTGATTCAAAATCGGATTCGATGGCGGAGCGGGAGGCGCCGGTGGATCGACTATGTTATCGATGCCGATCGATTGAACCTTCCGGTTGCCGGCCGTATCGGCCGCGTAGACGGTATACGTACCGTTCTCGGTCACATGGAACGTTCCGGAGGACGGCACGTCGGTCCCGACGCCCGGGTCGCCGAAGTCCGCCACGCTTAGCGCGCCTGCCGCCCACTTCAACGCCTCAATTTTGTTGCCCGCAGCATCATCGGCTACAGTCGCCGTTACCGCGATGTCCACGCCATTCGAGACGGCGGTCTTCGGCGTATAGTCCAGCGTAACGCTAGGCGCCCCGCTCACGATGTTCGCGATCGCAATCTCTTCGACCCGCTCATTGCCGGCCGTATCGACTGCATAAACCGTATACGTGCCGTTCGCGGTCACATGGAACGTTCCGGAGGACGGCACGTCGGTCCCGACGTCCGGGTCGCCGAAGTCCGCCGCATTCAGCGAACCCGCCGCCCACTTCAAGACCTCGATTTTATTGCCTGCCGCATCATCCGCTACCGTCGCCGTTACCGCAATGTCCACGCCAGTGCGAACCGCCGTCTTGGGGCTATAGTCCAGCAACAGGGTCGGCTTCGCCGAAACGATATTCGTCACGTCGATCGTCCCGACTTGTTCGTTGCCGGCTTCGTCAATCGCATAGACCGTGTACGTGCCGTTATCCTCCGCCTCGAACGTGCCGCCCGACAAGACGGTGCCCGCTCCGGCAAAGTAGGATGCGGTTCGGTTGCCCGCCGCCCATTTAATCCCGGCGATGGCCGAACCCGTCCCGTCCGTATCCACCGCGATCGTGACGGGACCCGCGACCGGCGCCGTCGTCGAAGGCGTCAGCTCGATCCCGGGAAGCTCTCCGTCGATGACGATGCCGCTCGTATCCGGCAGCGGCGTCGCCAGATCCAGCGATACGGAACTGCCCAGGGCCGTCACAGCGGAAGGGGAAGCCGCGACAAGCGCAGTCCCGAGCTGAATGCCGGCTGCAGCCTGGTCGCCTTCCTGAACGGTATAGCGGAACTGCAGCTTGCGCGGATCGCCGCCGGACAAGCCTATATAAGAAGCGGATTTGCTCGCCCCGCCGTCCAGCACGATCGGCAGCTTCGGCGGCTCGGCGGAATCGATGTCGACGGGGAAATCGTAGGCGACCACAAAATCCAGTTCGTCGCCGATGCCGTAAATGTCGTCCGGCGGAACGGAGGCGACGACAGCCGAAGGAGACGGTACGGTTATCATGAACTGATATACGCCAACCTGACCGTTACTGCCCGTCACGACGATTTCGACCGGATTGTCACCCAACGTCAGATCGACCGCGCACGTACTGCCGTTAACGCCGTCGATAGAGACTGATTGCCCCGCTGCCGGCGTCACCGTGAACTCCGCTTGCGCAACCGGCGCTGCGAGCGTAATCGCATAGATGCCTGTCGACGCGTTAAACACGGAGGGCGTCATCGTCGCCGTCGTGCCGGGCGCTGCGACCACTATTGCAGTCGGGCTCACGCCCTGAAGGCTTGCATACGGCATCGGATAAGTCGTGCCTTCGACGATGCCCCACCGTTTTCCGCTGCCGAACGCCCACACCGTGCCTGCATAGCCGGAATAGGTAGCCTCCTTCATCATATCGGCCGTGCTATGCGGCATACCGCCGCCTGCCGAGGACGCTTGCCCGCTGCGCTCGCTGTCCCAGAAGGAATGGGTAACCGCTCCTGCCGCCGCGCCCGATCCGATCAGCCCGCCCCCGTCATTTCCCGCTTGCACTTCGGCCGCTGCGTAAGACTCGTTCACGGAACTCAGGGCATCCGCAGAACCGATCAGACCGCCGACATCGCTTGCTCCCGAGACCGATCCCTGGACGGATACGCCGGCTACAGTCGTATTCTCGGCGCGGCCGATCAACCCGCCGACCTCGTCGGCGCCTTCGACTTCCGCATTTACGATCGAGATATCGGAGATTTTCGCCCCGGACGTGACGCCGAACAAGCCCTGTTCATCGGAAGTCGGACGATGGACGCTTACGTTCGCGATCGTGTGGCCGTTCCCTTCGAATACGCCTTCAAAAGGCGAAGTCCCGCTGCCGATAGGCTCCCATCCCGGGGCCGAGGAGAATGCGGTCAGATCCAGATCCGCTTCGAGCACATAGCTGTCGCCCAACTCGTAACCGACGGACGAATCGCCGATCCTGGACAACTGCTCCGCGGTCGTGATCCGATGCGGATATTGCGCGCTGCCGTCTTCCCGGTAGACTGTCAGCTTGTAAACGGCATTCAGCGCGGCCGGGTCGCCGGCGTCGCTGACCTTTACCGTAATTACGTTTTCACCCGGATCCAGAGCAACCGTCTCCTCCCCTGTCCCCCCCTTCTACCGAGACGATCGAACCCGCAGCGAGCGGCGTTCCCGATACTTTCACCTGATCCGTCTCGCTTCCCACACGCACGCTGTAGGCGCCGTAGTCGCCGGAAAAAACGCGATCCAGCTCCTGCGTCTCATCCCCCCTCGTCCGTTACGTTCAGCGAGGCAAGCGCGACCTTTTTATAATCGCCGTAATGAAGCGGATAAGTGGCGCCTTCTACCCTGCCCCAGATCGGATCGCTCGTATCGCTGCCGGCGAAGTCCCACCCCGCGTATGTTGACTTCAGCAGCATCTGCGCGGTCGTCTTGCCCGCGCCCGCCGCGGACGCAGGCTGCCCGCTTGTCTCCGTATCCCAATAGGCGGATGTTGCCGGCACGGAACCATCCACCCGTCCGACCAGGCCGCCGGCATTCGTTCCCGAATCGACGGCGGCGGTCGAATACGACCGGGCGATCGAGCCTCGGGCGCCGTTGCCGGTACCGTAGCCGATCAACCCGCCGAAGCCGTCTCCGGCCCCCCGCCATGACATGTCCGGCAGCGTAACTGTCGGAGACGTTCGTCAGACTGTTGTAGCCGACCAAACCGCCCACGCCGCCCTCGCCGGACACGATGCCTTGAACGGAAGCGCGGCTAATGGCGGAAGTATCCGATTCGCCCGCCAATCCGCCCACGTATGTATGTCCTTTTACGTTTACGTTCGTCAAATGCACATTGGTTATCGTCGCATTGCTCGTCACCCCGAAAAAACCTACGCTATTATCGTTCGGCCGGTCGATCGTCATATTGCGGATGACATAGCCGTTGCCGTCGAAGCTGCCCGTAAATAAGCTTCCATTGCCGCCGATCGGCTTCCAACCCCCGCCGTCTCCGGCGTCGTACCCAGCCAGATCGATATCCTGCATTAACCTGTAGTGACCTGCCGGTGCGGATCCCATCTGCGACAAATCCGCCGCGCTGCTAATCGGCGTCCAGACGACGTCGTCGGCGAATGCATGCCGAAGCGTTCCCGCCGCATTGGACAGGATAGTCGTAGCCATGAAGAAGACGAGTAGGATTGCGATCGCTTTGCGCTTCATTGTGATAACCCCTTTATTTTTCTGAATAAAGACTCGTTCGCTATCGCGCGTTCCGGCTACCGCATCAGCTTCGCCAGCCCTTGAATGAGCACCTGCGGGTCCGTGCCGCCGAACAAGGCCGAAAAAATCGTATAGCCTTCGTTAAAAGCGATCACCTGCATCGCAATCGGGCGCGGATCCTTCTCCTTCTCGATCCAACCCTTGTCCTGCAGCGTGACGATCAAGCGCTCGATCCCCGCGATCCATCGGCGATATTTTTCTTTAAGCCTGCTGCTGCATCGCTTCGTCCCGTTTGGTCTGCTGGTAAAAATCGACGAGCGTCACGATCCAGTTGTCGATCCCCATCATCAGCTCGCCCAGACGCACGAGGGTGAACCCGATCACTTCCTCGAGCGTGAAGTCCGACGGGCTGTAATCTCTTGGAATATCCCACCAGCCGTCCGTTCTTTCGATCTGAAAGTCCAGCACGTGCATAAACAGCTGTTCCTTGCTCTGAAAATGGCCGTAAAACGCCCCTTTCGTATGTCCGGTGCGCGCTACGATGTCCGATAACGTCGTAGACGCATAGCCCTTCTCCGCAAAGCAATGCCAGCCGGCCTCGACCAGCAGACGGTACGTCGCTTCTCTTTTTAATTGGAACTTGTTTTTTTTGCAAACCGGTCGCTCCTCCTGCTCGCTCTCATTTATATATATTCCAGAAGGTATATAATTTAATTTACTATTATTTGCCACAAATAAGTATGCCGTATCGATGCGAAATTCGTCAAGATGCCGAACGGCGATTTTATTCGTAGCGGCACAGCAAAGAGAAGCTACCTGAAGCAGCTCCTCCTCTACTCGATCGTTCACATTTCACTGCCCGCTTCTCGCTTTTTGTCGCGTCCGCATGCGGGCCGCTTTCTTACACTTCGGCGCGTATATCCGCTCACGCTCGGCGCCTGGCTGGCGTTCGTCCGGAAGCCGGCGGACGATCATTCGGGCGATCAGGCGTCCGATTCGCGGGCCGATTCCCGGACCGGTCCAGACGCGGCCGATACGTCCGCTTGTGCGTAAACGTGCGCGCTGCGGTACGCCTTCGGACTGACCCCATAAGCTTCCTTGAACACCCGGCTGAAGTAATGGGCGGCGCCGAAGCCCGCAATGTCCGCGATATTGGCCATTGAGGCGTCCGTCTCCTCCAGCAGCTTCAAGGCGCGCGCGAGCCGGACCTCGGTGTGGCGGCCGACGATCGTTTTCCCGGTCAACCGCTTGTACTTGCGCGCCAGATGGTTGTAGCTTACGTGCATGGAGGCGGCCAGCCGCCGGACATCGATCCGCTCCGCGCGGTCGTCGTTCAGGTAGATCTCGATCTTGCGGAGAAAAGCGGCGTCCGACAGATCGACCGCCGGCGGGGCGACCGTGCCTGCGGGGTCGCGGATGGCGGCCAGCGCGAGCAGAATCTGCACGAACGTGAGCCGGACCGACGCAGGCGGGACGGAAGCCCTCGCTTCGCCGAACAGCCGCGAGATCCGCTCGCCGAGTCCGTAGCGGTCCTCGTAGCAGCCCGGCCGCCAATGCCGAAGGCTCTCCAGCATCGCTCGGACGCCCGCCGGCTCTCCGTCTTCGGGCAACTCGGCGCGCGCGAACGTCCAGCGCAGGCAGACTCCCCGATGCGGCGCCTGCGGCTCGTACTCGTGGCAATGCTCGAGACCCGGCGGCACCACAAAAAACTGTCCCGCCCCCACGTCCAACAACGGCCCGCCGAACCCTGTTCGCATGCAGCCTTCGTAAATGTAGTTGAATTCGAACCATACATGCGTATGAGGCGGGCAGAAGCTGGCACCCGAAGGCTGCTCCTCGAGCGCCTCGATGATCTCGACGACGGCGTCGTCCACTTGAATGTGCCCGTACAGCCGTTCCGGCAGCGCGGCGCGCTCCACAGGTCTTCCCTCCCGGCAGCTCTTTCTTTATTTACATAGTAGCACAGGCCAACCGGTCATTTTAGTGTAAAAACGCGATATTCCAATGAATTTACACCCGCTCTTTTCCGGATGAAAATGTAACGGAGAGCATGGACACGATCCGAGGAAGGATGAATGGCATTGAAAAAATTGCATCTGATCAGCAACGCGCATCTCGACCCCGTCTGGCAGTGGGAATGGGAAGAAGGCGCGGCGGCGGCGGTGTCCACGTTCAGGGCGGCCGCGTCGTTTTGCAGAGAATACGACGGTTATGTCTTCAATCACAATGAGGCGCTGCTGTATAAGTGGATCGAGGAGTACGAGCCGAGCCTGTTCGCAGAGATTCAGCGCCTCGTAGGGCTAGGCAAGTGGCACATCATGGGCGGCTGGTACCTGCAGCCGGATTGCAACATGCCGTCGGGCGAATCGCTCGTCAGGCAGATTCTGCTCGGCAAGCAGTATTTCATGGAGAAGTTCGGACAGGCTCCGACGACCGCAATCAATTTCGACTCCTTCGGCCATTCGAGAGGACTGGTGCAGATCATGTGCAAGTCGGGCTTCGACGCTTACTTGTTCATGCGTCCCGAGCTGAAGCTTGCCGGACCGGCGGACGACTTCGTCTGGGTCGGCTTCGACGGCTCCGAGGTGCTCGCGCACCAGATCGCGGACGGGTACAATACGCTGCTCGGTCAGGCGCATCAGAAGATCGCGAAGTGGCTGGAGAAGTACGCCGACGACGGCGAGGATCGCCCGCGCCTGCTGCTGTGGGGCGTGGGCAATCACGGCGGCGGTCCCTCCCGTCTCGACCTAGACCGTATCGGCGAGATGATGCGGTCCGCCGGGACGGAAATCGTGCATTCCACGCCGGAGGCCTACTTCGCCGAGCTGCGCGAAGCCGCCGAGCTTCCCCGTCACGCCGACGATCTCAATCCGCGCTTCGTCGGCTTGCTACACGTCGATGATCCGGATCAAGCAAAAGCATCGTCAGTTGGAAAGCCAGCTGTTCATGACCGAAAAAAATGCTGGCGACTGCCGCGATGCAGGGGCTGCTGGCGTACCCGGCGCGCGAGCTCGGCGAAGCGTTCCACGACCTGATGGTCGCCGAATTTCACGACATCCTGCCGGGCAGCTCGATCCAGCCCGCGGAGGAGGCGTCGCTCCGGCTCATGGACCACGGCCTTGAGATCGCTTCGCGCCTGCGCGCACGCGCGTTTTTCGCGCTGGCCGCCGGCCAGCCCCAGGCGGCGACAGGCGAGTATCCGATACTCGTCTACAACCCGCATCCGTATCCCGTGCGCGGCATCTTCGCCTGCGAGTTCATGCTGGAGGACCAGAACTGGACGGAGGAATTCTCCATGCCGCTGGTGTACCGCGACGGCGAACGCGTGCCGAGCCAGCCTGAAAAAGAGCAAAGCGCCCTGAATCTGGACTGGCGCAAACGCGTCGTATTCGAAGCCGAGCTCGCGCCTTCGTCGATGAACAGGTTCGACTGCCGGATCGTCAAGCTGCCGCAGAAGCCAAAGGCCTATCTGGCCGAGCGCGACGGCGCGATTCGGTTCGAATCGCCGTCTCTGCAGATCGAGATCAATACGCGGACCGGTCTGATCGACAAGTATGTCGCGGAGGGCGTATCCTACCTGCGCCCGGGCGCCTTCCTGCCGGTCGTGTTCGCCGACAACGAGGATCCGTGGCGCATGGATACGAACCGGTTCGAGCCGGTCGTCGGCCGATTCGAGCTGATGAGTCCCGCCCGCGGCACGGCTTTCTCGGGCGTCAAGGACGAGGCGCTGCCGGCCGTGCGGGTGATCGAGGACGGCGAAGTGCGTACCGTCGTCGAAGCGCTGCTGTCCTATGGCGACTCCGCTGTCGTGCTCACCTACCTGCTGCCCAAGCAGGGCACCGAGATCGAAGTGCAGGTTCGCCTGTACTGGCAGGAGAAGGACAAGCTGCTTAAGCTGTCGATCCCGACTGTATTCGAGGAGGATTATGAATACTTGGGGCAAACGGCGTACGGCGTCCAGCGGCTGCCGGTGAACGGCGACGAAGCGGTCGCGCAAAAATGGACCTCGATCGCGGAGCCTGCGGCCGACGGCCGGGCCGTGACGCTGATCAACGACGGCGTCTACGGCTCGGACGGCGCCGACGGCACGCTGCGGCCGACGCTCGTTCGCGGCGCCGCCTACTGCGCGCATCCGATCGGCGAGCGTCCGATTCTGCCGCAGGACCGGTTCCTGCCCCGGATCGACCAGGGCGAACGCACATATACGTTCTGGCTCAACGCCGGCAAACGCGAGGAACGCCTCGCGGCGATCGAACGCGAAGCGCTCGCCCTGCACGAACGGCCGTATGCGCTGTCGTTTTTCCCCGGCGGCTTAGGAGAGCTGCCGTCCCCAGGCATCGCGCTTGATGGCGATCGCATCGTGCTGACCGCCTTCAAGCAAGCGGAGGACGGAAGCGGCTATATCGTCCGGCTGTACGAACCGACCGGCGAGCCGGGCTCGGTCCTCCTTCGCATCCCTTCGCTCGGCATCTCGCAGCGGGTCGATCTCCACGGGTTCGAGATCAAGACGTTCAGGACGGACGCTGCCGGGAGCGCGCTTCGGGCATGCACGTTGATGGAAAAAGAATGAGCCTCCTCCGGTAACGACACTCGCAAATCAAAGCTCCCGCCGGTCAACAACCGACGGGAGCTGAAGGCTTGTTTGCCGATTTTATGCTGCGAGAGTTGAGTTATTAATTGAAATTACCTACAGTATCTATGCCATTATTAATAAAGGTATTGTTATTCTGCGTAATTGTAACTGTTGTAACGTTTTGCAGGCCTATTCCATTGTTTGCAATAGTTGCGCCGGTTACAACGGTATCCGTCGGATAATTGTTGTTTTGGCCGGTCTCTCCAAAACGTATTCCAACGGGGGCATTGGAGTAAGTGCCGCCGGATACAGTCACACCAGTAAGCGTACCGTTGTTGGTACCGTCATTCCTGCCTTTTATTACCGCAGCCGCACCGTTTACGGGGTCGCCGGTTCCGCTGTTAGTTACCATATTGTTTATGAGGTTGACATTCTGGTAGTTGCCGTGTTTGAGATTGATATCTATACCGGCTGCAAAACTCCCGGTTGTACCACTGCTGTCGATCGTATTATTTGAAATAATTGCATTGTTCAACGCTTCATAGTACATTCCCTTTGAAGTGTTGTTGTTAAACGTGGATTTTGAAATATGAATGTTATTAAATATTGCCGTTCCTGAAAATACAAGTATTCCAAAGGCATTTCCGTTAAACATGCTGCTTTGGATGGTTACATTTGAAACCTGTGCGTAAGTCGGGACTCTGAATCCCGCAGTCACGTTATTGGAGAAGTTACTGCCTGTTATAATCAGATCGTTCATAACAGGAAAAGAGGGACTGATATTGATACTTAAGCCGTTATCCAAATTACTCAGCAATGATACGTTAGAAAGCGTAATAAAGCTTGGCTGATTGTTTCCTGTGGTTGAAATTCCCTGGGAAGCGCCGGTGACCTGCAAGTCTGATATGACCAGCCGATTTGTCGAGTTCAACCCGCCGTTTGAAATGGATATGCCGACGCCCGACGCCGGATTAATTATAGTTCCGCCAACGCCGCTTCCGGAACCATTTAGCGTAACACGCCTGTCAATGGTCACATTTTCGGGATAGTTTCCAGGCCCCACCTGGATAACATCTCCTGGATTGGCGGCATTTATAGCCTGTTGAATCGTAGTATAGAAAGTCCCCTGGGTTTGGTTATATACCGAATTGCTTCCTATGGCGATGACTGTAAATGATACGACGGGGCCTTCAATATTTTTTGTGGCTACGGTTATTACGGCAGAACCGGCATTATTTATTGAAATAACGCCGGTAGTTGGGTCTACCGGAAAATCAGGATTGTCTGAACTAAACGTAAGCGGTACCTGATTCGGATTGAAAAGGTTGTCGTTTGCATTCAGCGTACCGCCGACAGCTCCGGAAACAACAGGATCAATGATACCGACAATTGATATTCTTTCATCAAGCCTGGATGCTGTGGTGGATAACACCTTTGTCTGTCCAGGGCTTACTTCTGCCGATTTTTCATCCACCCAGACGCTGCTGCCGTTCAGTATTTGAAGTACGGCAAGTCCATTGGTAAATCCGGTGTTTTCAACACTGAAAGTACCAAGTATTCTTTGGCCTAACAACAGCGTATTTGACTCGTTAATGATGTAATCTCCAGATTGCGTTACTTCATTGATCATGTCACTGTTGCAGCTGCTGCCTTCCTGGTAAGTTACCTCAAGAAACGGATATAAGTCGCTGTTGGAAAAGTTCGTACTGTAACTTCCCATTATTGAATACGCATTTTCCGGGCCAATCATTGTGATACCGTTATTTGCTGCGGCATTCGCATACCATTGTTGCGCAAGCGGAGTTATATCGATACTGATAAAATGGTTTACATCTGCGTCATTAACGGTTTTAGTAATGCCCGTAGGCGTAACAGCAGGCGCATTTGAATAGGTTGCCGTATTCTGGTTGAAGTCGCTTTGATTTAAATAGATAGCTATAGCTTCCGGACCGGGGACGTCTTTTCTGAAAATATAAAGCTTTAATAGGGCCTCAACGATGTCACTGCCTGGGGAAATAACGGACAAATCAAATTTTAACAATGTCCTGTAAATATCTCCTGGAGCTACATATTCACCAACATATAAAAAAGGGATAACTGCCGAATGCAGCTGCAGGATAACTTGAAGCGATAAGCGTATCATCACTCGGAAGTAAACTCGCTACCGGCATGAAAATTCCTCCTTCGTATGGCCGCGTATGCGCTTGATGCAGGCTTGGGAGGGCGCAGCCGGTTGTCGGACAGCACGATCATGCGCTTGCGGGTGATCTCGACGGGGGAAAGAGGAGCTTGCCGCGGACGAAGAGGATTTCGTGGATCGGATAGATCAAGCGAGGCCCGATCGAACGCTTGACGAGTGTACGCGATTAGCCTTGGGAAGCTACGCCCCAGAAAGCTTCGGGTCCGATGCGGGTAATCAACACAACGCCCGCTACGCCGGTGCCGCTGATAAAGGCTGTGTATTGCGTTAGGAGAGCTGCGGGAGCGAGCAGGTCTTGCGCGTTGAAGGAGACGATCGTGCTGATGTTCGACTGAATCGGAAGTACGGCTGTGTAGATGATCGTGCCTTCGGCAATGGTGCCGCCGCGTACGACATTGATCGTGACTGTGGCGGGCGCAACAATGGAGAGTCCGATGGTACCGGCCAAATCGACGATCAGAGAGCCGTTGGTCCCAAGTCCGTTGCCCGCTACCCCTTGAGTCTGCAAGCCGATGTCGCCGAATAGCGCCGGGGTCGTCGTTGCGGCTATAGCGATAGTCGCGCCTGCGTTCATCGAGCTTCTTTGGTCAAGAAAGGTTCCCATAGACGCTTCACCTTCTTTTCTTTTGCATCTTTATATCCTATGTACGCCTGTCTGTGGCAATAAGGACAAATCGATTGGTGCAATCGCGGATTCTTCCCGGTGCAAATGATATTGGACAGGTCCCTGTCGAGATTGAAGGCATGTCCTACAGCGACGCAAATAAACGCCAAGGCAAATTGCCCTGACGTTCATTCGTTATGCCGGCGGCTTCAAGCGCTCGCTTCGCCATACGCTGCCATGCGCTACAGCACCCTGCCTAGATCAGTTCAACCGCAAATGCCTCGTACGGCCTTAGCTCCAGCTGCGTGAAGTCTGCCTCTCCGCGGTCGTAGTTCCCGATGATGACCGACTGGCTGCGTCCCAGATGCGGCACGCTCGCCGAGATCTCCGTGCCTCCGAAGTTGGCCGCGACCGCCCATGTACGCCCCTCATGACGGCGCAGGTAGAGGAACAGCTGCTCCGGAACGTCCTCGATCAGCTCGTAGTCGCCCCAGACGACGATCGGATTGGCCTTGCGGATGGCGATCAGCCGCTTGTACGTATGGAAGATCGAGTCCGGGTCCGCCAGCTCGGCGGCGGCGTTGATCGTCGCGTAGTTGGGATTCGTCCGAAGCCACGGCGTGCCCGTCGTGAACCCGCCATGAGGCGTATCGTCCCACTGCATCGGCGTGCGCGCGTTGTCCCGTCCCTTGGCATTGATGGAAGCGATGATGTCCTCGCGGGCATAGCCCCAGCCGAGCCGCTCATGATACATGTTGATCGTCTCGATGTCGTTCGCTTCGGCGATGTCCGCGATCGGACAGTTGGTCATGCCCAGCTCCTCGCCCTGATAGATGTACGGCGTTCCCTTCATCAGATGCAGCACAATCGCGAACATTTTGGCGCTCGGCACCCGCAGCGCGCCGTCGTCGCCCCAGCGGGACACGATGCGCGGCAGATCGTGATTGTTCCAGAACAGGCTGTTCCAGCCCTGATCGCCGAGCTCGGTCTGCCATTTGCTCAAGATGCGCTTGAGCTCGCCGATCGGCAGCGGCTTCAGATCCCACTTGTCCCTGCCTTCCTGCTGATCGAGCTGGATATGCTCGAACTGGAACACCATCGACAGCTCCTTGCGCGCCGGATCCGAATACAGCTTCGCGATCTCGGGCGTCGCGCCCCAGGTCTCCCCGACCGTCATGACGTCGTACCGGCCGAACGTCTCGCGGTGCATATCCTGCAAGTATTCATGAAGTTTCGGGCCATTGCCCGTAATCTCCTGGTCCGGAATTTTGCCGACCAGATCGATGACGTCCATCCGGAAGCCGCCCACGCCCTTTTCCAGCCAGAAGTTCATCAGGTCCCATACTTCCTGCCGCACCTTCGGATTCTCCCAGTTCAGATCGGGCTGCCGCTTGCTGAACAGGTGGAGAAAATATTGGCTCGTCTGCTCGTCATACTTCCAGGCGGAGCCGCTGAACGTCGACCGCAGGCCGTTCGGCTCGCCGCCGCCCGGCGCCGGGTCCCGCCAGATATAGTAGTCGCGGTATTCGTTGTCCCGGCTCTTGCGGGATTCGATGAACCATGGATGCTCGTCGGACGTATGATTGACGACCAGATCCATCACGATCTTGATGCCGCGCGCATCCGCCTCGCGAATCAGCTCGTCCATGTCGGCCATCGTGCCGAACTCGTCCATAATGTCGCGGTAGTCGCTGATGTCGTAGCCGTTGTCGTCGTTCGGCGACTTGTACACGGGGCTCAGCCAGATCGCCCCGATGCCCAGCTCCTGCAAGTAGTCCAAACGCTTGATAATGCCTTGCAGATCGCCAATGCCGTCGCCGTCGGTATCCTGGAAGCTGCGGGGATAGATTTGATAGACGACTGTCGTTTTCCACCATTTGTCGGACATGAGAACCGCTCCTTTAATCAATAAAATTAAAACCGCGACTTCAGTTAAATCTTGGATAGCGGCAGCGTCGCGCGCACAGTCGTTCCTTCTCCGGGAACGCTGTCGACAGTCAGCCCGTATGGCTCGCCATACCGCATGCGGAGTCGATTGTGAACATTGACGAGACCGATGCCTCTGCGCAGCGCCCACTCGTCCGGGTTCTCCAACTGGAGCGCGCCGCCGTTCGCAAGGCGACCTCGCAGCTCAGCGAGCTTGTCGGCCCCGATGCCGACGCCGTCGTCGCTGACGACCAGCGCCAACACGCCTTCTTCCGCGAGCGCGGCTACCCGGATCGTCGTGGGCTCGCGTCTCGCCTCGCAGCCGTGCACGACGGCATTCTCCACGATAGGCTGCAGCAGAACGGCAGGGATTGCCTGCTCCAGCAAGGGGCTATCGACCTGGATGATCGACTGCAGCCGATCGCCGAACCGGCTTCTTTGTATGCTCAGGTAGGCTTCGAGCAATTCCAGCTCCCTCCGCAGCGGTACCGTCTGGTCGGCGGCGGCAAAACCGCGCAAAATAAGGCTCAGCTTTTCCAGATTGTCCGTCGCCTGCTCCGTACGTCCCATCTGTATGAGGGCGCCGATCGTGTGAAGCGTATTGTAAATGAAGTGCGGCCGGATCTGGCTCAAGAGCGCATGGATTTGCGCCTCCTTCTGCAGATAGCGCGTCTCGAACACCTCCTTCGTCAGCCGCGTATTCTCCTGCATCATCTCCTCGATGCGATCGAGCATCGTATTGAACGAGGCGCCGATGTAGCCGATCTCGTCCTCCGTCCTCGCATCCGCGAAGCGCAGCGACAATTGGCCGAGCTTGACTTGCTTCATCAGTCCGACTAACCGCATCAGCGGCCGGAGGAAGCCGCGCATGAGCCAGTAAAGCACGACGCATGCCAGCAGCGAGCAAAAAGCGGCGATGAGTATGGTAAAGTTGCGCGTAATCGTCGCGCTCTTGTTCATCTCCCGCACAGAGCCGACCGAGATGACGGTCCAATCCGCCCGCTGGATCTGCGAAGTCGCTACGAGATATTCCGCGCCGCTCTCCTTCAAGTGGAACCGGCTCGCCCGGCTGTTCAAGGCAGCCGATACGATCGTGGATTCCGCTTGCCCGCGCAAGCTCGAATAGATCACGTTGCCGCCGCGATCGGCGATAACAAGGCCGCCGCGTTCGCCCAGATCGACTTTGTCGGCCAGACTCGCAATGCCCGAATAATTGGCGTCTACCTTAATGACCGCCAGCGGCCTGGTCGTGTCGCGCAGGCTCCGCAGCTGCTTGACGATGGAAAAAATTTTGATGCCGGGGTTCGACTTGATCGACTTGTTCGCGGAAAGGAAGGCAGGCTTCTGCGTCTCCAACGCCTCGCGGTACCAGGCTTCGTCGCGGAAGTTCGGTTCAAGCGGTTCAATCAGCGCAGCTCTCCCGTTCATATACACGTCCGCCGCCGTAATGATATACACCTGGAGGATATCAAGCCGCGGCGTGACGATCATCTGGCCCAGGAAATCTTCGATCTGCCGCTCTCGCATGAGCCGTCCAAGATCGGTATCGGGGGGGCGGTTCGTCAAGCAATTGCAGAACCTGCAGGTTATTATAGGGCGACAGCGATAGACGGAAGAGATCGTCGATATAGTTGTCGATATTGAGCGACAACTGATCGAGCGTCTGTTGGGTGCGTTCGTTGGATTGCCGTTGAAAATCGCGCGTGTACCGGTCATACGACAGAAACGAAACGAGCGAGACGGTAAAGAGGAACAATAAAATAGTCGTACCGACGAGCTTGAGCTTCAGGCTTTGCCGTTTGAGCCGTTCCCGCAGATTCCGCGCCATTCTGCCCGATCGCCCGGCCAAGCCCGCATACCCGACGGGATGACGCGATTTCTTGGCGGCTCGCTGCAATAATTCAGGCGCTTCCCGCTCTTCCTTGCCCACGCTCGCCCTCACCTCCGCATTATTCTGCTTGGTCATATTCGCCGGGCGTGACGCCATAGTGCTTTTTGAATACATAGCTGAAGTGCTTCACGTTGACGTAGCCGGTACGCTCGGCGACCTCGAAGATTTTCATCTCCGGGCGAGCGGACAGCAGACGGGCGGCATTGTCCATGCGGACGCGCGTCATATATTTGATGTAGGGTGTGCCCGCATGCTTGTGGAAGATCGTGCTGATATGCTGCTGCGACGCGCCGAACTTGTCGGACAGCAGGGCGAGCGAGATCGGCTCGGCATAGTTCGCGTCGATATAGGCGCGAATATCCAGGACCAGCTGCCGTTCGCCGGCTTCAGTGGAGGGGCGCGGCTCCGGGGCGGCTCCGGAGGGCGCCGCCAGCGTAGCCAAAGCCGCCCTGTATACGTCCGTCAGCGCCGCCGCCGGCCACAAGGCTGCGTCGTCTGCCGGGAGGGTATGGCTCAGCATATTCCAAGCCGCCGCCCACGGCACGGGGCGACGCCTCGCGGCGGACAGCCGCTGCAGCTCTCCGAGCAGCGCGGCGCCGAGCCCGTAGGCGCGAACGGCATCCAGTCTCCGGCCGTCCGGCAACAGCGCGGCGAGCGCCTGCCATCCGTGGGCGTCCCGGCGTTCGCCATGCGCATCCGTCAGCTCGGACGCCGCCGACTGCACGAGCGCGCCGAATGCTTCGGCAGCGGCGGCGTCCACGTATGCATACAGCTTATCCCCGCCCTCCAGAAATCTGCGGCAGGTCGCCGCATAGGCTTCTGCATACGCGGTATCCAATTGCTGGACATCCTCGACCAACGAGCTGACGCCGCCCGTCAGCGTCAAGCCTGTCGTATCGAGCATCGCTTTCCTTGCTTGCCCGAATAGCGCTTCGGCATCGTCCGACAGTCTCTCGGGATCGGTGCCGGACAGCAGGACAGCCGTCCGCTCGCGGTCGTCGAACAGCGTCCAGTTCAACGCCCGCGTCTGCGCCAGCTCCGTCGCGATCTGGTTTAGAATCTAATAAAACAACGATGTCTCCTGCGGCGCGACGCCTTTGTCGCGCAGCGAGCTGTCGTCTATGACGAGCAGCAGGAGCAGGCCCTCGCCTTCGAACAGCGGGATCTTCATTCGATAGGCAAGCGGGAACAGCGAACCGACCTCCGCCTGAGCGCCTGCGATGAGCGCCTGGAGCAGTCTGCGTCCGACCTGCATGCGACCTTCTTCGGATAGCGATTGAAGTCCGCGAAGCGCCAGCGCTTCGCTGCGTTCGCGCTCCAACTCCTCCGCCAGTCCCGCGAACAGCAACCGTACGGACTCTCGCGCTGGCGGCTTCAACAGATATTGTTCGGCTTTGTAGATCAGCGCTTCACGCACGTATTCGAATTCTTCATGGCCCGTTAGGATCACTCTGCGCATGTTGGAATAACGCTCGTAGGCAATCCGGCATAAAGCAAGCCCGTTCATCCCCGGCATCTTGATATCGGTCACAAGCACGTCCGCCTCGTGCCCTTCCAGCCAAGCGAGCGCTTCTTCGCCGTCGGCGGCCTCGCCCGCCACGACAAAGCGGGGATCAAGTCCCGGGATCAGCGCGCGCAGGTATTCCCGTTGAATGGATTCGTCGTCTACGATCAATACAGTATACATCGTGTCGCGTGGCTCCTTCCCGAGGAATGCCGGTACATTGCATTATAGCAAAGCTGCGGGCTCCGCAGGATACGGCGGAAAAAATCGACCCTTCAAAAGAAAAAAACGGAATATCGTAAAACCGAAAGGCAGACTATTCTTAAAGCACGGCAACGGGCACGACGGGCCGCAGGTGCGGCGAGCTAGCCGCCTGCCTCCATTGTTACGATTGCACGGGGCCGCAAAGGTTAAATCGAATACAGGGGTGAATGGCATGAACAAAAAATGGTGGTCCGTCGCAGGCATCGCGGTCATGGCAGCGGGACTGCTCGCCGGCTGCGGCGGCAACAACGAAAACAATGGCACTACGGCAGCTTCCTCCTCCGAGCCGAGTTCAAGCGCATCGTCGTCCGAAAACGAAAAGGCAGTCAAGCTCACCCTGCTGAACGGCACAGTAGAAGCAGTAGATTGGCTGAACGAGCAGATCCAGGCTTTCCACGCGCAGCACGGCAACATAACGATCGAACAAGAATTCCAGAAGAGCGCGTCCGATGTGCTCAAGGTCAAGATCGCGTCGGGAGATACGCCCGATATCGTGGCGCTGGCGCAGGTTCCGCAGGAATTTTACGACCAGAACCTGTTCTACGACTTCTCCGGGGATACCGCGATTTGGGACAGACTGACCAATCCCGCGATCAAGCAGAGCGTAGCGGATACGAACCGGACCGACAAGCAATTCTATCTTCCGATGACCGTCACCTATACGGGTCTCTACTACAACAAAGACATCATCGCGGAGCTCGGCATCCAGCAGCCCAAGACTTGGGCGGCGTTCACCGCGGCGCTCCAAACCGTCAAGGAAAAGAAAAGCGATGCGACCCCCCTGTATCTGGGCGGCAAAGATTCCTGGACGCTCGGTCAGCTCGCCCAATACTTGCCGCTCGGCAGCATCCAGCAGAAGCTGGGCATCGAGGAAGCCCACAAAGCCTTCATCGCCAATGACGCTTCGAAGCTGGGTCTGGATCAGTCCGGCGGCGGCGTCGAGACGTTCGCCAAGGCGATTATGGACATGAAAAAGTCCGGCCTTATCAACAAAAACGGCGCATCCGCCTCCTACGACAACCAGCTC
Organism: Cohnella rhizosphaerae; assembly: GCF_029525575.1. GTDB lineage: Bacteria > Bacillota > Bacilli > Paenibacillales > Paenibacillaceae > Cohnella > Cohnella rhizosphaerae. The sequence goes on along the minus strand of NZ_JAPDIA010000003.1, from coordinate 1,183,430 downwards.
GACGCCATCGCGAACGGCAAAGCCGCATTCGTCGTACAGGGCATGTGGGCGCTCGGGGACATTTTGAAAAAAAATCCGGACGCAAAGCTCGGCTTCTGGCCGATCCCCGGACTGCTCGCGGACGACAAGCCTTACATGATCGGCAGTCCGGACGGCGCGATCTCGGTATCCGAGCAATCGCCGAACAAGGAAGCCGCGCTGCAATTCGTCGCGTTTCTCATGAGCGCCGACGTACAGAAGTCCTACTCCCTGCTGCGCAACTCGCCTAGCGTCTACAAGGACGCCTCCGCCGACTGGTCCGCGCTAAGCCAAGACATCGAAGCAAGCACGCAGACCGCGTTCGTCGCCTCGCGCTGGCCGTGGACGCCGAGCGGCTATAACTCCGACGCCATCGGCCGCTCCGTCCAAGAGCTGCTCGTCGACGCTTACAAGACGCCGGCCGACTTCGCCAAGATGTTCAAGGACAACTGGGATAAAGGCTACAGCGCGCCCGCTCAATAAAAGAATCAGATTTGGCTCGTCAGGCAGGTCAGGCGCCGCTCGCGGTCCGGCCTGCCTGACGGCATTCGAGGTGAATTCGCATGACTAGTCTCTTTCGCGGAGCGAGCCGGCGGCTGCATCTGTTCATGGCCGTGCCGGCTCTCCTCTTGTTCGCGGTCTTCTTCGTCATTCCGCTTGTGCAGGGCATCCGAATCAGTCTGACCGACTGGAACGGCTTGACGCCCGGCTATCGCTTTATCGGTTTTCGCAACTTCGTCGACTTCTTCTATGACGACAGAGCGATCCACGCGCTGCGCGTCACGCTTACGTTCGGTCTGATCAGTCCGCTGCTGCTCTGCGCGGCAGGGCTGCTGTACGCGCTGCTGCTGGACAACAAGCTCGTCGGCAAAGGCTTCGTACGTACATTCGTCTATATGCCCGCGATCATCAGTCCGCTCATCATGGGTTACGTCTGGCTTGCTGCTGCTGAATTCGGAAAACGGGGCGTTGCTTCAAGTGCTCGACATGCTGAATCTGTCCTCCTGGTACCGGGACTGGCTCGGTTCCCCGAATCAGGCGCTGCGCGTCATTATCGGCGTGAACCTGTGGCAGTTCGTCGGTTATGCGATGATCATCTATCTGGCAGGCCTGCAAGGCATCTCGCCGGAGGTGAACGAGGCGGCCAAGATCGACGGCGCCGGGTATTGGAAGACGGTTCGCTATATTACGCTGCCGCTGCTGCTGCCTGCGATCCGCATCAATGTCATCACCAATCTGATCGGCTCGCTTGCCGTGTTCGACGTCATCTCCGCGCTCACCGACGGCGGTCCCGGATACGCGACAGAGTCGATGAGCATCTTCATCATGCGCAATTCATTCAACGGGCACACCGGTTATGCGACCGCCGTAGCCGTCATCCTGTTCGCCGTTATCCTGATTCCCGTCTCCGTCGCGCTATGGCTGATGAATCGGGCCGATCACGAAGCTTAGGAGGGGGACCATGCGCAAAATTATCCTTTACGCCATCCTGGCGTTCGTGGCCATCGTCTCTCTGGTACCGTTTTATATGCTTGTCTATACGGCGCTCATGCCCGCTTCCGTCAACATGGCGGACAGCCGCCTGCTCTTGAAGGCAATTGAATGGCGCAACCTGCAGCATGCTTGGGAGCAATCGAAGCTGGGACATGCGATGCTGAATTCGGTCGTCATCATGGCCGGAAGCGTGCTGTTGTCCGTCTTCGCGTCGGCAGGAGCGGGCTATGTGTTCGCTCGCGTGAATACCTGGTACAATCGCGCCTTCTTCGCCATGCTGCTGTTCAGCATGATGATCCCGGGCATCATCAACACCGTGCCGCTTTACGGGCTGATGAAGTCGATCGGCGGCATCAATACCCTCTGGGCGATGATCCTGCTCATCGCGACCGGCTTCATCCCGCAGTCCGTATTCCTGTACACCCAATTTATCCGCTCGCTGTCCAAGGAGATCGAGGAGTCTGCCGTCATCGATGGCTGCACGCCCTTCACGGCATTCTGGCGCATCTCGTTCCCGCTGCTGCTGCCGATCACCTCGACGCTCGTCATTCTGAACGCGATCGGCGCGTGGAACAACTATGCCCAATCGGTCTTCTTCCTGCAGAGCCAGGATAAACAAACGGTGCCCCTCGCGATCGGCCGGTTCGTCCAGACCTACGGCGCGGACTACACGCAGATGGCGGCCGCGTCGCTGATCGGCATGCTGCCCGCCGTCGCCGTCTACTTCGTATTCCAACGCTATTTCGTCAAGGGCATCTCGGCCGGCGCCGTCAAGGGCTGATCGTCGCAGTACCGTCGACTTACAAGGGAGAGACAAGGACATGATTAGAGATATTTATCCGCTGCAGGCCCAGTTCCGAAGCGGCGCCCCGGTGCGCATCGCTGTCGATCTTAGCATAGCTTCGCCTGGCGTGCGGCTGGACATCGCCGTGAGCCGGCTGGACCGTATTGTTCTAGAATTATCCAGGGACCTTGCGCTGAATAGGAACGGCGAAACTTCGAACACAGTCACGGCCGGCGCGAACATCGAAGAAGTCGTAGATCCCGAATCCGGCATCCGCACGCTGACGCTCGAGTTGGGCGCCTTCGAGGCGACGTTTGACGGATTCGGCGTGGATGCCGATCTGCTGGACGCGAACGGCGCTCTGCTGGATACGGCATCCACCGCGTTCGATGTCGTCGACGATTGGCGCAGATCGACGCGTTACGGCTTTCTCAGCGACTTCGACGACGCCGACCGCGGCGACGCGGAGGATGTGAAGTGGCTGAACAAGCTGCATATCAATCTCGTGCAGTTCTACGATTGGATGTACAAGCACGACGATCTCGTTTCCGAGACCAACGCATATACCGATCTGATGGGCCGAACGCTGTGTCTGGACGTCGTGCGGGAGAAGACCGCGCTCTGTCATCGGTACGGGATGAAGGCTTACGCCTACGGCGCTGTATATGCGGCGAGCAAGCCGTTCGCGGCCGAGCATCCGGATTGGGCCCTCTATCAGAGCGACGGAGAGCCGTACGACTTCATCGGCCTATTCACCATTATGAATATCGAAGCCTCCAGTCCCTGGCACGATCATATCATCGAGCAATATCGGCGCGCGGTTGCGGAGGTCGGATTCGACGGCATCCATATGGACACGTACGGCTTCCCGAAGACAGGGATATCTAGTTATGGCGGCGAATCCCGCATCGTGAGGCTCGAGGAGCACTTCCCTCAGCTCATCGACGATACGAAGGCAGCGCTGTCCAAGGTGCATGCCGACGTCGGACTTATCTTCAACAATGTCGGCAATTGGCCCGTAGGACCGGTCGCGGCGGCGGACCAGGAGGCGGTCTATGTCGAGGTGTGGAAGCCGTACGAGCGCTATCATCACATCCGGCAGATCATTCGGGAGGCTCAGTCGGCCGGCGGAGGCAAGCCGGTCATACTGGCGGCTTACCTGGCGCCATTCCGCACGGAAGCGAATCCGGCGCGCGCGCATTGGGGCGGACTGCTGTTGACGTCGATCATAGCCGCGCACGGCGCCTACCACCTGCTGGCCGGCGAGTCGCAGGCGCTGTTAACGCAGGCTTATTACGCAGACTACAGTCCGGCCGGGCCCCGCTTCGCGACTGCGCTCAGGCAATACTATGACTTCCAGATTCGCTATGCGAACCTGCTGTACGATGCGTCGCTCCGCGACGTCTCCATGACGCATGCCGACGGCGATAATATGGAGTATGTATTCGACGGGCCGAACTACAGCACTTATGGCGAAGCCGACAAAGTTTGGACGATCATCAGAGAGAACGAACACTGCAAGACGATCAGCTTCATCAACTTGACCGGTCAGTCGGAGGACTATTGGAACGAAGGCAAAGAACAGCCTTCCACCCTTTCCAACATCGTCGTACGCATCCTCCTCGACCGCGAGCCGTCCGGCGTATTCTCCGCATCTCCGGACGAACGATCGGGCAGGCCGCAGACGCTGGAATACCGCCTGACAAGCAGCTTGCGCGGGCTGACGCTTGAAGTCGATCTGCCCGAACTGAACGTATGGAGCGTGCTTTGTATTACATGCTGACCAGCAAAAAAGGAGCCATCCGCATGGCTCCTCTTCTTATAATTCGAACGATGCCGAAACCTACTTAGCCTTTCGGAGTTGGTGTAAAAAAGTCGCGGTTGAAGGGCGTTTAACCCGTCTCGAGTTTCCCATCCAGCGTATAACTTTCGCCTCCGATCGCGTCGAACGCGATTTCCCCCTCGTTGCCGCGGACGACGGAAACCGCTTCTCCGCGGCAGGTAACCCGGAGCGGGCCATTTTCCCGAAAGACCTTCAATCGGCAACGACGATCGTAGCGGAATCGAAATTCCGCCGAGACGATTCGATGGTTCCGCCAAATCAAGTCGATCTCCACGCCTTCGCGACCGCGCAGTCCGTTGACGCTGCCCTCCGGCCATTCTTCCGGCAATGCCGGCAATAATCGGATTAGCCCCTGACGATCCTGAACGAGCATTTCCGCGATAGCCGCCACCCAGCCGATGCTGGATTCGATCTGGAATAGCTTCCGGCCTCCGAACCAGCTCAAGCTGTTGCCGCGCGGTCTCCAATCGCATAATGACATGAGTAGATTATCCATGACATGATTCCTGATCGTAAAATCCAGTTGCTTGTAAGCTTCCCTGCCGTCGTATAAGCGGGCGAACATCTGCGCGTCCCATACGCCGGAGAATGAAAGCGAGCTTCCTTGACCAAACCGGAGCCTCTCGAGAAGCGCCATGCGCGCAGCTTCGAAATGCTCAGGCGTTTGTTCAAGACTGATCCGGTTGCCGGGGCACAAGCCGATCAGATGGGAACGATGGCGATGACCGGGATCGGCCGGTTCGTGATCGTCGAGCCATTCCGCCATCACTCCGTTCCTGCGCACGGGTAGAGGGACCTTCTCGCGTATTTCCCGCCATTTCCCTCTTTCCGTTTCATCTCCGCCCAATAAGGCGGATGCTTCGATCGCGCAGCCGAACATTTCGCGTATAAGCTCCAGATCGATCGTCGAAGGACTGCTGAGCATGCTCCAGTTGGTTCTTCCTTTAATCGCCATCTCGGGAGAACCGCTGGGGCACGGAACGAGTCTCCCCCTGGTCGTCCGGCGTCAGGAAATCTTCATAGAATCGGACAATCTTGCAAAGAAATGGATACAATCGATCCCGAAGAAACGTCTCGTTTCTCTCATATTCCCAATGCTCCCACAAAACTTGGGCGACCCATGCGGCCGAGCCGGTCCAGCAGTACGACATATTGTCGCAATTCCCGATGTTCTTGTAATCCGCGCTGGCGTTGTACACGATCCCTTCGCAGCCGTATAAGTCCTTCGCCGCTCGCTCCCCTTGCGGCATCAACCGGATCGCCCAGTCCATCAGCGGCTCGAACCATTCTCCCAAGTTCACCGCATGCAAAGGCCAATAGCACATCTGCAAATTCAAATCCAGATGAAGGTCGCAATCCCACGCCGGGCGCCGATCTTGATTCCATATCCCTTGCAGATTAATCGGCGACTTCGGAGCGCTTCCGGTCGGCTGGGGACGCCCGCTGGCAACGGCGAGGTAGCGCCCGACGTGAAACAGCTGTTCGAACATCGAAGGGGCGATCGTATCCGCCTCGCGGGCTTCGCGCATGCGTTCATCAGTCGGCAGCGAATCGTTCGGCGCGGTGAGCTGAAGTCCGACGCGTCCGTAATATTGCCGATGATCGCGGATATGCGCCTGCAGCAGCGAAGGAAAATCCGACGGCACCCGGTCCAGGAGGCCGAGGGAACATCTCAACGGATCATCCGACTCGTTATCCGTGGCGATCGCGAGGATAAGAACCACTTCGTCCGCGGAATCGAAGCAAGTAGATGCACCCGCGAGCCCTTCCCCCCAAGGTCTCCGTCATCTCCTCGTCCCGGAAGACGAACTCGATCCCCTTCACGTTCTTCTTGGAAGGTTCGGCCCCCCTCCGGTTGCCGATACTCCCGGTTTCCGTTCGTCAACCGACCTCCCCGTTGCAGGACGCGGACGGCCGCTGCGAACCGTTTGCCTTCCTCGAACTTGCCGGTCAGCCGAACTTCACCCAGCTTCGATTGCCCCGTCACGACGCATTCGGGGTCAAGCAAGCGGGATAAAGACACTTCCCCGCACAAGCTCCCCGCCCTGTCCGAGGACAAGCGAACGACAACGACTCCGGTTTTCCAATCGCAGAAGTACGTCCTGCGGTATTCAATCCCGCCCGCCTGATAAACGATCTCCGCGATGCCTTTCTCCATATCCAAGCTTCTTCGGTAGCTTTCGATCTCTCCATCGCCCCGGTGGAACATGCGAATGCCTAGATCGCAGGCGGGCACATATGAATTGACGTACAAGCCTTCCCCCGTCAAGTGCACCCGTTGCAGCATGAGCTCGCTGGCTTCGTCCCACTTGCCTTTCGCGCAAAGCGCTCTGATTTCCGCCAAGTTTTCAGCTGCGTCGCGGCTCTTGTATGTCCAATATTCTCGCCACAGCAAATCGTGATTGAGGCCGATGCGCTCCATTTCGGGAGATCCCGGAATCATCGCTCCCAATCGGCCGTTGCCGATAGGATAGCATTCGGCCCATTCCTTCGCGGGATGATTCGACCACAGCAAATGAGCGTCGGTTGTTTCGCGCGCCGATTCCATCATCAATACCCGCGGATTTCGATTTCGTCCAGGAACATCCAATCTTTATTGCCTCCTTATCGATAAAGCCCGCGCGGTGTTACGAATAAAACCGCGCCAATTCCTCGCTTCGAAGCCCCGCGATGAGTCCCGACGCGATCTCCGCGACCGTCCAGCCGGTTTCTACGGCCCAGGGGCCCCACCCGGCATCGGCAGCAAGGCCGTATACTTCCATGAGATCGACGTCCAGGGCTCTTGTCCATGTTCCTTCAATCATCCCGTCGCCGCTGCGAATTTGCGCCGATACGAAAAACTTGGCGATATCTGTCCAAAGCTCTTGAAAATAAGAATCTTTCGTAACCAGGTACGCTTGAGCAAATCCCATCGGCAGCCAGTTCAGCGAATACAGCATATCGACCACGGGGTCGCCGTTCTTCGCGAGCAGGGAGCTCTCCGCCCCCTCTTTGATTTCCGCCGCATAGCCGGTGTCCCATTCCAGATAACCGCCGGAAGGATGCTTGAATCGGGTCAAGTCGCCCGCGGCGCGATAGAGCCAGCCCTCGTGCTTCTTGTCTCCGGTGACCCAATATAACCAGGACAGCGGAAGGATCAGCCGACAAATTTCCTGCGTTTCGCTATGCTCGCGGATCGTATGGGGATAAGCGGCCATCATCGTTTCCATGCCGCGGACGCCGACCTCTTTGAATTCCTCTATGCCGGTCACCTTATAGGCCAACAACAACGCTCCAAGATAGTAGGCGTTATAATGCGCGCTCGGATAACGCGCCGGCCCGGATGCCAGTTCTCTCATTTTTTCTTCCGTCAAGGCGCCGTTGTCCGTTCGCCAGACTCGCGTGCCGTCCGTGCCTGTGCTGCGCAGCAGAAACCGCAGCGCCTCGATGCATTCCTCCGCGTAATCGGTTCGACCGGCGTACAGGTTTTTTAAAAGCTGAGGAATCAACACCCTGGCGGCGTCATCCTGATAACACGTTCCCCAGCCGGTTTGAGTCCATCTCAGCATGCCCTTGAGATGCCCTTCCTCTTTTGCATTGGAAAGCGTCGAAGCATAAGGACAAGAGATTGTCCGAAATTTCGAGACTCCGCCGATCACCGCATCTTGCGTAATTCATATAGAATGCCAAGGCGGTTTCCGCGGAGCAATCGTTTCTGACGCCGGCAAGAACCCTTTGCTTGCCGGCCGGATCGATCTCCGTCGCCAGGCCTTCCTTCACGCCGTCTTTTCCGTCATTGATCAACATATCCGCGTTTTCGTACCACGCGACCGAGCGTTCGACGCAGGCATGAACCTGCGCGTCGAAAGGAAGAGCTTCGTCGAACGGGATCAAGCGATAGGCAGGTTCGAGCACGCCGACATCGAACGTCTCGCCGCAGTTCCATTCCAGGATGAATTTCACGATCGTTTGCCACTTGCCGGCGGGAGAAAACCGCGCTTTCACGAAGTTCGAGATTCTAAAATTGCAGACCAGCAGGTTGTCGGGAAGCTCGAACCATAAAGCCAAATCGGAAAAATCCAAAGGCTGCTCGTTAGCGAGATCGACGTTGCTATGAGCTCTCGTCCGAATATAGCGAAGAATCGCTTTTTTTGGGCTGTCCCGTAAAATCGTAGGGCTTGATTCTCGCATTGCACTGGTCGTCGAGCAGGTCGCCTCGCGGGAGCGAGCCGAAGCCGGCCCCTCCTTCCTCCGCGCAGAACGCCAGTTTCTCGAACCGGGTCGATTCGGGGGAACCGCAGTAAATATCGCCGATGCTTTGGCAATACTCGCTGAACACTCTTTTTCCAGAACGGATGAACGCTTCGACTTTGACCCGCTCCCTCGGGCCGAACACGATTGGCTGTTCTTGACCGCCCCCCAGGATCATCAAGGAAGAATAGTCATCGAGCGCGTATTGTCCGACGTCCTCAGGCGCGATCCATTGGAAGGAAACGGACGCCCGCCGGAGGATTTTCAGAAAATCGCTTTCTCCGTTCGCGATGATTCCGATCGTTTTTTCTCTCATTAGTATGTTGTCCCCTTATCCGGCCTCTGCCTGCTGGCTTACATCTTAATACCGCCCGCGGCAATTCCCGAAGTGATACGTTTTTGGACGAAAATATAAAATAACAGCGTGGGCAGCAGCACCATCGTCAAACCCGCGAACAGCGCTCCCCAGTCGGTCTGATATTTTTGCACGGCGAACAAGTTGTTAAGACCGATCGGAACCGTCATTAAAGTCTCCTCCGATAGGAACGTATACGCGTACAGAAATTCGTTCCACAGGCCGAGAAAGACGAATACGGCCACCGTCACGACGGCCGGAGTCGACAACGGAAGGATGATTCTGAACAGAATGCCGTACCGCGACGCGCCGTCGATGAACGCCGCTTCCTCGTACTCTCTTGAAATCTGGCTCACGAAGCCGCTGAGCACGAATACAGAGAACGAAATATTGATCGCAACATATACGACGATGATGCCCAGCCGCGTATTGATCAACTGCAGGTCGTTCATCATCAAAAACAGCGGCACTAAGCCGACGATTCCCGGCAAAAAGAAAGTAGAAATGTACAGGGCCTTCAACGATCTCGTGTAGGCGTTGACGAACCGGGTAATGGCGTACGCAGAAGTCAGACTGATCAGCAACGTGACGGTCAACGCAATGGCGGAAACGAATATGGAGTTAAAAAAAGTAGCTTCCCAGATTCGCCTGCACCCAGGCATTAGTATAATTTTCAAAATGAAGCTGCTTGGGCAAGAGAACCGGATTCTCCATAAATTCGCGGGACGTCTTAAAGGAACTGTAAATCAGCCATAAAAACGGAAAGACGACCGTCGCCGAGAATCCGATCAGGATGAGCCTTACGGCAAAGCTCGCTGCTCCACGGGGCCTAGATGTTTCGTTCATGGCATTCACCTCCCGTCAGAATTCGACGGATTCCTTTCTGGTCAGCCTGTTCGCGATAAGAGCCAGCGAGATCCCAATGAGGAAGACCACGATTCCGATCGCAGTGGCGTAACCCATGTTGAAGTTTTTGAAGGCCTGATGGTACAAATAATTGACTAGCGTCTCGGAAGCCCAGTTCGGTCCCCCCGTTCGTCATGATTTGCACGTATACGAAGCTTCCGTAAAATACGCCGGAAATGAGCAGCACGATCGCGATGCGAACGACCCCCCCACAGCAGAGGCAGCGTTAACGAGAAAAACTGCCGGACTTGCCCCGCCCCGTCGATCGCGGACGCCTCGTAATATTGCTGCGGAATGCTCTCGATTCCCGCAATAAACAGAATCAAGTAGAAGCCCAGACCCGCCCAGACGATCGTGACCGCGACGGAATACAAGGCCGTCTCGGCCGTTCCCAGCCATACGATATCGGCCAGACGGGTCCAGCCGAGCCAGTCGAACAGCGACTTCAGAATGCCCATCGTCGGATGGTAAATGAAAGACCATAAAATCGACGTGACGACGACCGACAGCACGTTCGGAAAGAAGATGACGGTCCGGTAGAACATTCTTTCCTTCAATTTAAACCGGGTCAGCAGCACCGCCAAAAACAATGCCAATACGACGGTCGCCGCGGGAACGACCAGCATGATGACGAAGCTGTTCTGCAGCGAGCGCCAGAAAACATCGTCGTGGAACATCGTTCGGAAATTGTCGAATCCGATAAATACTTCCGTTCCCTTCGCCATGCCGCTCCAACGATAGAACGCCATCGTGAAGGCGCGGAGAATGGGATACAGGAAAAAGACGAGGAATAGGAGCAACGCGGGCGCCGTGCATATGGCCAAGAATAGAAATCGTCCCTTTTCCTTCACTTTCTCACCTCGCATGGTTTGAGCCGAAATTATGATAAAGACCTCCCGGAAAGGGATTGCGCCGGAAGGTCTTTGAGGTTTTTTACTTTGCCGCCGCTTCGATTTCCTTTCTTACCGTGGCCATCGACTTCTCGATGGACGCGCTCCATTCGTCGACCGTCATCTTCTTGTTCATGACCGAGGTAAGCGGGTTGAAGATGGCTTCCGACACGTTGACGGACAGCGGAGGTGTCACCTTCCAAGTCGTCATAACAGGCTTCGCGCCTTGATCGAAGACGCCGAGCGCTTCGTACATGGCAGGGGACACGTACGATTTCGACAATTCCACGACGCCTTTGACCGCCGCAAGTTCGCCCGTCTTCTGCACGTTCAGAATGATGTTATCCTCGTTGAACTGATACTTAAGGAACGCTTTGGCGAGCTCGGGATTTTTGCCGTTTTTGGGAATGAGGTAGTAGCCGTTGCTGGCGACCGCATAGGAAGGATCCCCGGCGAACGTTGGCGGCGCCATGAAGCCGAACGAAAAGCCCTCCGCTGGAATGGCGTCTTTCATTTCGTTCTCGAACCACGTGCCGTTCGGGATAAACAACGCTTTGCCGTTCAAAAATTCCGTTTGGGCTTGTGTATGATTAAGCGCGACCGTGCCTTTCATCAGATCGTCCTTCTGGGCGATTCGATAAAAGATATCCAGCACTTCTTTTACTTTCGGATCCGCCCATGCGCCCTCTTCGTAATTGAAGATTTTTTTCAGCGCGTCGGTGCCGGCGTGGCTTGCGATCATCGGCCAGAGGATCATTTCGTTGTAGCTCGGATATGCGCCCTGGTAGGTATAAAGCGACGCGCCGACTTCCTTCGCCGAGTCGGACATCGCGAAGAACTCGTCCCACGTCTTCGGTTTCGCCCAGCCTTTGGCGTCGAACAGCGTCTTGTTGTACCAAAGCCCCTGGACGTTGAAGCCCGTCGGTGCGTACAGGATTTTCCCGTCGCCAAGAGGCATGCTGGCATCGAGAAATCCGTCGAGCACTTTGTCCTTCAACGGTCCCGACTTGTCCAACGCTTCGCCGTCGAATACGTCGTTGAGCTCCAGAAGCTGGCCGTCGGCCGCAAACGTCTCCACGAACGGCGTCGCGATGAAATCCGGCGCATTGCCCGAAAGGAATTGCGTCTTGATATAATCCCGGAATACGTCGCCTTTTTTCGTTTCCAGGTTTATTTTAACGCCAGGATAATCGGCTTCGAATTTCTTGACGACTTCTTCCCAGTATGCCGTTCCGAAACCGCCGTCGAACGCGGCGACATTTAAGGTCGTGTTCTCGAAGGTCGGCTTGCCGTCGGAATCGCTTGCGCTCCCGCTGGGCGCTGCGGTCGAGGAAGCCGAAGCGCTCTCCGACGAACTTGCTTGGGGGCTATTCTCGTTTTTGGAACAAGCGGACAATACCGAAGCGGAAAGCAGGATAAGCATCAAAGCCGAAGACATCGTTCTTTTCATTTCTAAACCCTCCCGTTTATGATTGTTTATTTATTTCAAGGAGCGAAGAGCCTCCTTAGAAAATGCGAGAAAGCCATCGTACGTCCGATTGGAGGCGTCATCCATAATCAGATCAATTAATAATAAAATTATCCGCCTCAAAAATCGTTAACGATTCCTTGTATCCTGCATTCCATTGCTTCTTTATTATAGTGGAGTCAACCTCCTTTATCAATGATTAAAATAAATTTTTCCTTTATTTTTGCGGATCCAATAGTAGCTTGGCAGCGCCGATGACGCCCGCTGCATTTCCAAGCACGGCTTTACGGATCGCTACTCCCGCGCCCCGATTGTAAGCGCTTAAGGAAAACTTCTTCACGTATCCCCGAATCGGCTCGAACAAGGCGTCTCCCTGAGCCGTAATCGCTCCCCCCCGACAATAATGGAGGAAGGATTAAAGACGTGAATTAAATTAGCCAATCCCACGGCGATATTGCGGGCATATTCATCGACTACGGACATTGCGGCAGGATCGCCGTTCCGGAGATCCTCGAACAGTTCCTCCGCGGTGCTGGCTTGGACTCCTTTCGTTACCATGAGCCGTCTAAGCGCGGTAACCGATGCATACTGCTCCCAACAACCTCTTTGTCCGCAAGTGCAGGCTTCTCCTTCGATCACGACTCTTTGATGGCCCAGCGCCCCCGCGAAGCCCTCCCTACCTCGGTAAATGCGCCGGTCGTGCACGATGCTTCCGCCCACCCCGGTTCCTAAAGTGATCATAATAAAGTGCTCCGCGTCTTTCCCGGCTCCCAGCCACATCTCTCCCGCCGCCATAGCGTTCGCGTCGTTATCGACCCTTACAGGAACCTGAAGGCGGCTTTCCATCTCTTCCTTCAGCCGCGTCCCGCTCCAGCCGGGCAGATTTCCCGTCGCTTCCGCGACGGTGCCGTTTAAGTCGACGAAGCCGGCCGTTCCGATTCCCGTTCCCGCAAGCTCAAAGTCCCATTCGTCCGCAGTACCTTTCAAGTCGTTCGCGATGGCCCCGATTTGGCCAAGCAACGCCTCTCTTCCGGATATCGCCAACGTAGGAGCCGTGCATTGATACAACACTTTTCCGTCGTCCCGCACGATGCCCGCCTTGAGTTGAGTTCCTCCGATATCCATGCCGATCGCGCAGCGTTTCCCCATAGACCGATTCTCCTCGTTATCACGCGCATAACCGCCGAATTAATACAGCTTGTCTAAGATGCCCTTTGACGTTTGCTCGATGGCTTTATATGCTTTTTCCTTGTTTTGCAGCACGGTCGCGGTGGTCAGAATATCCAACACATGAATCTGGGCCAGCTTCGATTGGAACGCGCCGCCCTGCAGCGGAGACTCCTTCGCGCAGGAGAGCAGCACCGCGTCCGCATACAGGGTTACCGGCGACTTGGCTTGACTCGTCAGGCAAATGAAATAGCATCCATTGCTTTTGGCGATTCGAACGGCATCTACGATATCCTTGGTGCTCCCGGATGTGGATACGGCGAATACGACGTCCTGATGATCCATCAACGTAGCCGCCATCGCCATCACGTGGGAATCCGTAACGAGCTCCGTGTTAAAGCCTATTCTCATGAATCTGTGCTTGGCATCCGCGGCCGTGTTGGAGGAAGAGCCAATACCGAAAAAGGTAATCTTCCTGGCGGCTGCAATGGCGTTAATCGCTTTTTGCAGCTCGTTCATATCCAACAGCTCGAACGTATTTTCGATGAACATTTTGTTTTCGGCAGTAATTTTTTCCGCGATCGTGGACAGGTCGTCTCCATCCTCGATCTCGCTGTGCACCTTCCTGCTCGTGGTCACCAATTCTTGCGCCAAGGTAAGCTTGAATTCCTGATAGCCGCTGAAGCCGAGCTTTCGGCAAAGACGCAATACCGAGGTATCCCCGGTACGCGCTTTCTCCGCCAAGTCCGTCAACGTCGAATACACGACCGATTCCGGTTCGCTCTTGATAATATCCGCGATCTTCTTTTCCGTTTTCGATAAAGAATTGTACATGCTCGACAACATCAATAATGTATTCGAGCCTGGTTGAAGCGTTTCTCTTCTGGACATCGTTCTATTCCACCTTTGATAGGAAATCCCCACTTATAGAACGATTATATTTGGATATCCCCTCCCTTTCAAGACATGCCTATGCCCGCCGGACCCGTATTTTTTTAATCCCTGCATTTGATCGACGAACCCTCTGGTAATCACCTTCGGTTGCGTGATCGCCGCGCCGATGACGATGGCGTGAGCGCCTTGCTGCAGGAACGATACGGCTTGCTCGTGGGTTCTGATTCTGCCCTCGGCGAATACGGGAATGCTCAGCCTTCCCGACAACGCGGATACGAGCGCAAGATCCGGCTCGTCGGATTGTTTGCTGTACGGCGTGTAACCGGATAGCGTCGACGAAACCATGTCGAAGCCGATCGACGCCGCATAAAGTCCTTCCTCGATCGTGGAGATATCGGCCATCACGAGACATTCGCACGTTTTTTTAAGCTCGGCAACGATGTCCTTTAGCTTCTCCCCGTTGGGGCGGCGGCGCACGGTCGCGTCCATGGCCACGATCGAAGCCCCCGCCTTCACGACCTGCAAAGCATCCTCCAGCGTGGGCGTAATATATACTTCCGAATCGGCGTAATTCCGTTTCCACAACCCGATAATGGGCAACTCGACCGCCGAGTGAATCTCGGCGATATCCGCAGGACCGTTCGCCCGAATACCCGCGGCTCCTCCTCTTTTCGAAGCGAGCGCCATCTTGGCCATGATCTCGCTTCCGTACAGTTCATCATCCGCTTGCGCTTGACAGGAAACGATCAACTTTCCCCTCAGATCGTCCAGCAGACCCTTCAAATTACTCATTTGCGCCACTTCCAATCAATAAAAATGGAGTTTGATTTTATTTTTATATAAATAAAAAAGATTTATCCTCCAATTATAGGATAGCCCCTACGGCATGTAAAGGTTTATTTCCCCCCCATAAAATGAATCAGTCATCGATGTCATTGCATCCATGACCATAAAAAAGTAAAAAACCAGCAAGTTCAGCGGCCTGAGCTTACTGGTTTTTATATAAATGCTTCACTCTGAATCGTCGTTTCAGCTCATTTACCTTACCAAGCAATACGCTTGAAAGTATGGGTTTCCGCCGATTCTTTGGCTTTCAGACATAGCAGCGCACTCCATAAACCAGCATCTATCGGCGTGCCTGATCTCTCCTCTCCTCGCATCACCTTGAGAAAGTTCATGGCTAAAGCGATGTCCCCTCCGCTATGGGCCATCTGCGACGAGTCTACTTTATAGGTTTCTACCCGCGGGGTGTTGTGCATGTATACTTTGGCTTCATCCGTACTCCAATCAAATTCGACTGTCCCCTCGTAGCCTATTAACGTGGCCCCCCCGTTTGGCCGCACCCTTCCTCGCAAAAAAGTTTTGCGAATAACTGACATGCATCCCGGACTCGTAGACGACCAAAGCACTGCCAGCGTCCTCATTGCCGGTATCGACGGCAAAAGCGCACATCTCTCCATGGGACTCCTCCGATTTGAAATGCTTGAGAACGAAGGGGCTCTCCGGACAAGTATGATATTCAGCACAATCCTTGCAATAAAGTCCCTCGGGCTTGTTTCCTTTGAAAATCTGCTTCGATTTCACCGCGCAGACCGATACGGGCTTTAAGCCAATGAGATGATTAATGTAGTCAAAATCGTGGGTAGCCTTCTGTAGAAACAGCCCCCCCGGTTTCCCTCTCGTCCCGATACCAATCATGAAAATAGATACTGCCATACGGCACATTGTTGACCGCTTGTACGTGTTCGATCTTACCTAACTTTCCCGAATCCACAATTTCCTTAACGAGTTTTACCAGCGGCGTATTTCTAAGCGGAAAGGATACCACGACCTCGCTTTGCGAATTTGCAGCGGCTTCCTTGAGGGACAGCAAATCCGCCATTGTGGTGGCCACGGGCTTTTCGAGAAACAGCGGCAGATTTCTTTGGAGAACCTTCTTCGCCATTGCCGTGTGCAAGGAACAACGTGTTCCGATCAACACGCCATCCAGCTGCTCCTTGACCAGCATTTCATCTGCATTAGAATAGGTAGAAATTCCTGTTATACCTCTTCCTTTCTTCTCAAGCTGCCTGCTTACTTTTTCAATGTTCATATCGGTAATGGCTGTCAGTTCGACGCCCATATTGAAATCCAGCAATTGCTCAACGATCATTTCGATTCTGGTCCCGTACCCAATTACGCCTATTCTCATTGGTTCCCTCCCCCCTCACACCTGGAACGTCTCTTCATCATTGACCCATGCGACGGTTTTCGTTCCCTTCGGCCATTGATTGCCCGCTATCGTGACGTTTTTGCACGCCTTAAGCTGAATGGGATATGCCATGACATGATGCGGCGGATAGGAATCGCTTTTTTCAATGACATTGTCGACAAAGCGGATTCCATCGACAGAATGACCGTACAGGATACCGGTATCGAACGTTACGAAGCGATTGTTCTCAATCGAAATATGGCGATGGTAGCATTCCTCGTACGCCTTCGGCCGCTCAATCTCGGGATCGATGTCGATAACGGCCTTTCCCCATTCCGGACAGCAATAATTACAATCCGTGAATTCATTATGGCGAATGACGACCTGTCTCACGGCGCCGGACTCGAACCAGTAATTGACGTCTCCGGATATTTTAATGCCCGATCCCGGGGTGCTGATCTTGTTATGCTCCAGCAGCACATTGCCCGAAGTGGTGATCAAAAAACCGCGGGCGCGGTTGGCCCTGACCGTCGTATTCGTGACGGTTAGATCGGGCTGCCATAACGTATTTCCGACACCGTCATCGATTCCCATGTCTTCCGGCAGCGGCTGTTCAAATGCTAGCTCCACATAATCCTTATTGAGCACGTTCAAGTCTTTGACCGTTAAGTTCGCATAGGTCAATAGCGAGTCGCGCCGCACGAATTCAAGCCGATCGCCGGGATCGGCGATTTTGATTCCCTTCGCCATGTCGTGCGCCAGTTCAACCAACAGCCTATCATCGCCGAGCCTCTCGGCAATTCTGGCATATATGCCGTGCACGTTGCATGGATCGTCCAATTGGTTCTCAAATAGACAATGGTCAAGCGTCACCTGGCCGCGACAATATACGAAGTGCGTGGCATCCGCGGTGGCGGTTACCATACGGTCCGACCCGGGTCTGCGCATGACGTTGAATTGGTGCAAGCGTATATTCGAACACCATTGCGCAAGGAGTCCCATGCCCGGTGCATGATGCACGTTCACGGATGCCAAGCTGACGTTTTCCCCGCCGCTGATGAAAAAAAGCCGGATTTTCTCTTCTGCCGAACCGCATGACGATGACATTACCGATCCGCGGGAGCTTCATGTTATCCCCTTGATAAGTGATTACGCCTGGACGAGATTGTTCGACGCGGACTTTACTGTAGTTTCCCCAGCTTAATTGATCGCCGCTTTGATAGGCAGGCGCTTTCGTCTGCTTGTCGAATTCGTTCAAACCCCATACTTTTTCGGGTATTCCTCCGAATGTGAACCAAACCGCATGATCTTCGACTTTATAGTCGGTTCCCTCCGGCATTTGAATATCGAATGATTCATGGTCTGCGCGAGAAACCGTGCCCTGCGCAAACATCGGCTCCTCCCAATCGATGACAAGGTTGCGAACAAGCACTTTGGAGCAGTTTTCAATGACGAAGGGAATCATCGGACCATGAAAAATAAACTCGGATCCTTGTCCGTCGACCGTGAACCCGCTCCGATCCGCCAAGTGGAAAGCGATTCGCCGCAATCCTGCTTGATCGTGATTCGAGATAAACAGTTGTTTTTCTACGGCCTTGTCGGGCCAAAAATGGTAGTTACCACGCGGAAATACGAGTACTGCGCCTTCAATTTCCCTGCAGGAATCCAGAGCGGACCTGACGGCCAACGTGTTGTCAAACCCTTGTTCCGGCTTCGCGCCAAACTGCTCCATTCGGATGATCAACTTTTCACCTCCGAGGAGGTACGCCATTCATATTGAAACCGGTAGGTACCCGACGCTAATTCCAGCGTCACGCGGTTGTCGTGGAGCGCTGCGATTCGAACGCCTTCCGCTTCGCCTAGTCGTACGCCGTGCTCCGTCACCCGATCCTGCAACGCGTTCGGCAATTCCAGCGTAGCCGTCGTATTCGGCGGAATCTTCACTTCCACATTCATCTCCCCGTTCAGCAGCTTCCAACCGGACACGATCTCGCCGTACATGGATTGGTAGGTCGCTTTGGCGTAATTCAACCCTTCGCCCGGAAGAGGCCGAATCCGAATATGTTTGAATCCCGGCTCGGCTTCAACCGTGTCAATGCCGGCCACGTAGCGATAAAACCACTCTCCGATCGCGCCGAACGCATAATGATTAAAGGAGTTCATATCCGCGCTCCAGAACGAACCGTCCGCTTTTTTTGCCATCCCAATGTTCCCAGATCGTCGTAGCCCCTTGTTCGACGGAATAAAGCCAGGACGGATAGTCGCGGGATAACGCCAACCGATAGGCCAAATCATTTCTGCCGATGTCCGACAGCACAGGGCAAATATAGGGGGTCCCAAGAAATCCGCTAGTCAGCTTATACGCCGATTCCTCGATGAGCCGAATGAAGCTTTCCTCCACTTTCTTGCGAACCGGGCCTTCGACTAATCCGAATTGAAGCGCCAATACGTGAGCGGTTTGCGTGGGGGACGATAGCCTTCCCGTGCGCGTCACGAACTCTCGATTGAAGCAGTCGCGAATGTTAACGAACAGCTCCTCGAACTGTGCCGCTTCCTCTCTTTTTCCTAACGCTCTCGCAGATTTGGCGAGCAAATTCGCAGAATGCGCGTAAAACGCGGTTGCGATAAAGTCTTTCGGCGTCGCGCCCGTATAGCTTCCCGCAGGAGCATCGAGCGCCAGCCAATCCCCGAACTGAAAACCGTCGTTTCGGAGATACGCCTGTTCCCCCCGAATTTCTCAAGAACGCAACCCATGCTTTCATGCTGTCGTATTGTTCTTCCAACAACCGCAGATCCCCGTAGCACGCATACATCGTCCATGGACAGATGACCGCCGCATCCCCCCATCCTGCCGCCGAATGCATTTCCCAACCTGGCAAAGTGTCGGGAACCGTATTGGGCACGCCGCCACTCGGCAATTGATCCGCCTTCAAGTCTCTTAACCACTTGGTAAAGAAAACGGCAACGTTCATGTTATGGGCCGCCGTCCGGATGAAAACTTGCGCATCTCCCGTGTATCCCAATCTTTCGTCGCGCTGCGGGCAATCCGTCGGCACGTCCAGGAAGTTCCCGCGCTGTCCCCAGACGATGTTGCTTTGCAATTGATTGACCAGCGGATCCGAGCATTCGAATGTGCCCGTCTCTTCCAGATCGGAGCTAATGACATGCGCGGTAAAATAATCGGGATTTACGTCACCCGGATATCCGCTCACTTTCGCATAGCGAAAGCCTTGGAACGAAAACCTCGGCTCATAGCGTTCGTTCCCCGTCCCTTTGCATATATAACGGGTCATCTGCTTGGCCGAACGCAAATTATCGACGTATAGGTTGCCGTTCGAATCCAAGACTTCGGCGTGGGTCAGTTCAACAAGCCTGCCCGCTTCCCCCCGTCACCGAGTAAGACACCCATCCGGTCAGATTCTGGCCGAAATCCAAGATCGTCTCTCCGCTCGGCGACCGCAAGACCCGCTCGGGCTGAAGCTCTTTTACGACGACCGTCGGTACGTTTTCTTGCGGGAGCAGCATATGGTTGCCGCGTTTCATCGTTTCGACGGGCAGCCAATTTCGATCGTCGTACGCCGGCAGACTCCAGCCGTCCCTCTCGAGCCTGGCGTCGTAGCTCTCTCCGTCATAAAGGGAAGCCATGACGATCGGACCGGTCTCCGCTCGCCAGGAACCGTCCGTTACGACGGTTTGCATACTGCCGTCTTCGTAGGCAAGATGAAGTTCAAGCAGCGCAGCCCGGCGATTGCCGTAAAAATCTCGGGGATGGCCCCCGATTCTGCCTTTGTACCAGCCGTCCGCAACGGTTATTCCGATCGCATTGTCGCCCATACGGATATACGCCGTCACATCGTAGGTTTGCGTTTGAAGCCGTTTGTGGTAGCTTGTCCACCCCGGCGCGAACAGCTGATCGTTCAAGCGATTGCCGTTAAGCTCCAATTCGTACAGTCCGAGAGCGGTCGCATAAATTCGGGCGGCGCGCACGGGGGGATTTCGCTTCGAACGTTTTGCGGAAAAGAGGCAAAGCTTCCGCGGCACGATCATGCTTCCCTGGATCGAGCGTGATCCATTGTGCCGTCCACGCGCTGTAATCCAATATTCCCGTCTCGAAGAACGCGGTCTGCCAGTCGCTTTCCCGGCCTTTGGCGTCCCAAGCGCGCACGCGTAAGTGGTAGACTTGACGAGACGCAAGCGGACTTCCTTCATACGCGATGTGCACGGACCGATCCGAGTTCACCTCACCGGAATCCCAGATCGGATCGCTGAAATGCGGATCGTTCTCGGAGACTTGAATCCGATACCCGCCTTGTCGGATTCCCCTTCCTTTTCCGATCAGTTTCCAGCTGAACCGGGGAACGCGCACGCCGATGCCGATCGGATTTCTCCTGTATTCCACGCGTAGATCCGTCATGCCGAAGTCGATCGTTCCGGACTTCTGCGTATTCTCGATTTGGAAGGGATCAGCCTTTAACCGCACCGGCGACGAGTCCTTTCATCATATATTTTTGCGTGAAGAAAAACAGAACGATCAGCGGCAAAGTCGCCATGACGCACAGCGCGAATATCGGGCCGTAATCGATCGATTGGGTATTCGCTTTGAATTGGACGACTTGTGCCATCAGCGTCATTTTCGCGGGATCCTTCAAATAAAGCAGCGGACCGAAAAGATCGTTCCAGATGCCATAGACGTTCAGCATGATGAGCGTCCCCGTCGCCGGAAGCAGGAGCGGGAAAATAATCATCCAGAACGCGCGAAGCTTTCCATATCCGTCAATGGCAGCCGATTCTTCGATTTCCCTGGGGACGGATTTCGTAAATCCTGAATACATGAACGTCGCCATAGGGAGCGCGCCCGCCGCGTACAACAAGATCATGAAGGTGCGCGTATCGATCAGATGCAAGGCCACCCCCCATTTTGAAGATCGGAATCATGCCCGTTTGCAGCGGAATTACCATGCCGGAGATGAAGAAATAAAAGAGAAACTGAAAGAACTTGCGCGGAATGCGCGCAATGACATACCCCGCCATGGAAGAGACGATGACCATCAGCCCGATCGATCCGGCGCTAATCGCAAACGTATTGAAAAAACCGCGCAATACGTTCACCTTTTCGATGGCTTTCTTGTAATGGCCCCAATAGAATGAATCCGGCATAGCCAGGGGCCGATACAGTTGATCGGGAGATTTAAAACTCGTCAGTATGAGATAAAAAAATCGGATACAAAAACAGCAATGCGATCAATAACAATAAAATTTCCAACGTTAGGCCCGTACGGTTTTTCCGCTTGGCGGAGAGATCGCTCATCACATCTCCACCTCTTTGCGCCGCATCACTTTCAATTGAAGAAGCGTAACGGCCATAATGACGATCATCAGAACGATCCCGCCCGCGATCGCATAGCCGTACGTATTTTCCCGGAATGCGGCATTATAGATGGCAAGCGTCAGGGTGTAGGAAGCCGAGCCGGGGCCGCCTCCCGTCATGATATAGGGAATATCGAACATTTTCAGGCCGCCGACGATGGTCAAGAACACGACGATCGTTGTCGCGGGCATGAGCATCGGAAGCGTAACGTGCACAAACCGGTTGACCGCCTTGGCGCCGTCCATTTTCGCGGCTTCATACAAGTCCTGGGGAATGGCTTGCAGACCTGCCAAGTAGATCACCGCGCAATACCCAAGCCCCTGCCATTGCGTCAGGGCGATGATGGTCGGGAATACGGATCGCGTGTCGCCCAGCCAATCGCGTTCCCAGGCAGACAGACCGATTCGTTCCAGCAAATGATTCAGCAAGCCGTCATATTGCAAAATTTGACCCCATACGATAGAGGTAACCACAAGACTGACGACGACGGGCAAATAAAAGGCGACTCTGAGCAAAACTTTCGTACGGAAAGAGCGGTTCAGCAAGATCGCCAGCAGTAAAGACAAGGGGTTCTGAACGACGATGCCGAAGAGGGTGATCAAGATCGTATTCTTGGCCGCCTGAAGCATTTTGGAATCTTCGAGCAAAAAAGGCGTAGTTGTCCCAACCGATAAACTTGGCGGGACGAATGGAATCCCATTCCGTAAACGAATAGTACACGCTTGACGCGAAAGGATAATAGACGAACGCGACGAACAATGCGGTTGCCGGCAGGATGAACCAAAAACCGGTCCACCACTCCCGGGTACTGGCTTTTAACAAGATCTCACCCGCTTACTATTCGACCGGCCGCGCTGGGAGCCGGCCGGTCGAATTGGAATAGTTTTTGATTACTCAGCCGGAAGAATGACCGTTCCTTTGTCTTTCTCCAGCTTTTTCTGAGCTTCCTCCAAATCCTTAGGATTGAATTTAATACCGGATGCCACTTTCGTGAACGTCTCCACGAGCGAAGTCACCGCGGACGCAGGCACATAGGGTTCGATTGCCAAGCCGGGTTCCGTTTCTTCGACAACCTTCAATAAATCGTTTAATGCGGAGTTCGGATAGTCGAGCTTCATGCCTTGAATGGCCGGTACCGTTCCGCTGCCTATATTAAAAGGTCCGTACACTTCAGGGCTCGCGATTACGCCGACCAAGTCCTTCGCCTGCTGCAGGAGCTTGGTTTTGGCGTTCACCGACAGCGATTGGTCAATGCCTGGGACAACTGTGGCATACCCCTTGTCCGTTCGGAACGGGAAGTACCCGAGATCGAATGCGGCATGGCCTTTCGTTTGGAAATTCTCCTGCGCGGTGCCAGGCATCCAGGGACCTTGAACGATCATGGCCGCCTTCCCCGAGGTGAACAATTCCGCGGATTGCGGCCAATCGATGCTAAGGGCCGTTTTGTTCAAGTAGCCCTTCTCGACCATTTCTTGCAGATGCGTCATGACCGCTTGAACTTCCGGCCCGTCCAGCCGCTTCTTGCCTTCGTAAAGATCTTTGCCGAAAGTCGGGCTGCTCTCGTTGCCATAGGGCTGCATCCACAGGTTAAAGGTCATGCTTGCCGTCCAAGTGTCCTTAAATCCGGCGGAAACCGGCGTTATGCCTGCCGCTTTGATTTTCGCGAATGCGCTCTCCATCTCCGCCCAGGACTTCGGCACTTCGATCCCGAGATCGGCGAATATTTTCTTGTTGTACCAGATCCCGCTCGAAGCGAGCCCCATCGGCAGTGCATAGACCTTACCCTTGTAGGAATAGACGCTTTTCGCTCCAGAATTGAGCTTGGCCGCCCATGGTTCGTCGGACAAATCCGCCAAATAACCGACTTCTCCGAACATAGCGGTCTTACTCTGATGGAAAAAAACGTCGGGCGCCGTATCCGAAGCCAGCTCTGCCTTCAGCTTATCCGCATACGTATCCCCAAGCGTAATATCCCATTGAATGGAGGCTTTCGGATATTTTTCTTTGTAAGCCTTCTCTACGTTAGCCTTGAATTCTTGCATGAAAGGCCGATCGTCGATGAACCAGGCTCCGATTCGGATCGTAAAGGGATCGTCGGTTCCGCCGGCCGAGCCGGCTGCGGTTGCGCTTGCTTCGGAAGCGGCCGCGTCCGGGGCTTTCGAAGTTTGGGCATCGTTTGCTTTGTTCGCTCCGCATGCCGAGATCAGCGTGGCCAGCACGAGGGTCAGCGAGGCGAGAAGCATTCTTTTTTCTTTTCACTGGATTTGACCTCCTGATTGTCGAGTTCGAGTTCGGTTCGGCGTCGCCCCGCGACGGCGCCTCCCTAGTCATAAGCTTATCGAATCGATCCGAGGATCGACATGTGTCCATTTGCCTTGAACTGTTCTGTATTTGCCTTTAAGCCTTATAATCGCCGGGCGTTTTCCCGGTCATTTTCTTAAACAGCTGGCTGAAATGGGCGGCGTCCTTAAACCCCACCGCATAAGCCACTTCATAGTGCTTCAAGTTGGTCGTCGAAAGCTTCTCCTTGGCGATGCGGATCCGATGCTCCCATAATAGATCCCTGAAATTACGGCCCGTTTCTTTTTTTAATGAGCCTGCTTAAATACGAATAATTAACGAAAAGCTCGTCCGCCAGCATTTGCAGCGTGATGTCCTCCATATAGCGGCTTTCAATGAACTTCATGGCGGTATCGATATAATGGGCAGAAGCGCTTTGTCTGGCAGAACTTAGGAGCGTTGCGGTTTTCTTCAGAAATTGCTCCATATACATCATCAAATCCGAAAGAATCGTAAAGGACAGAACGCTTTTGCGAACGGCGATCGTCTCCTCCGGGCTTGGTTGAATGCCGAAGGAATGCAGGGCTTGGCCCGCCGTCTCCACCATTTCCATACAGGCCTCCTGAATGCGCGTCTTGCTTATTCCCTCCAACATGAACGTCCTGTTCAGGCTTCTTAAATAATCGGAGATTGGCGCTTCCTCTCCTTTGCGCAGCAGATCGGTCAGTTCGGAACGGTTCATCTCGGATTGCTCCCGTTTCTGTTCCCGCATCGAGAGCAAGGCGGAGTACGCAACGATTGAATTCCGTCCGATCAGCATCCGGTAATCCAAGCAGCTTTGGGCTTGTTCAAGCCCCTTCCGAAGCGCTGCCGCGGAGGGCAATAGATCGCTGAGGCCGATCGAAACGCTGTAACCGAACGACCCCTGGATCGCATCCAGCATGTGCCGGGCAACCTCCATCGCTTCGTGCGCCGATTGTTCCTTCGGAACGGCCGGGGGCATGAACAAAACCAAATAAACGCCGCTTTGCGACAGGGACGACCAGTAAGGATGCGGGTACAAGGTCATGACGTCGGCGATGAATTCGCGTATCGCAAGGTTCGAAAACGGTTTTCCCGTATCGGCCAGAATACCCGCATTGTCGATTTCGACGGAGAGGAAAACGGCCGATTGATTCATCGTTTCGAGTTCTCCAAGCATACCGGTCTTTTCCCTGTCCGGCGTCGCGGGGGACAACAGCGTCCGGATCCATTCTTCCTGCTGAACCCATTCCGGTCTCCGACGATTCAACCGATGATCTCTGATCCACTTCACGCGTTCCACGAGCTCGTCTTCGTTGAACGGTTTCGTAATAAAGTCTACGGCGCCCAGCTTGACGGCCTGTTTGGCATATTCGAATTCGCCATGCGCGGTCAGAAAGATCACTTTCATATCGGGGAAGTCTTCAAGGACTTGTCTGGTCAACTCGATGCCGTCCATGTAAGGCATTCGAATGTCGGTTATCAATACATCCGGCGCGTCGGCATTCGTTCTGCTTAACGTCTCGTAGGCTTCCCAGCCGTCGGCCGCTTGTCCGACGATCTTGCAGCCAAGACGATGCCAGGCCGGGAGGGAGACGATATAATCTCTGACGGCTTTTTCATCGTCTACGATAAATAGCTTCATGGCGCTGGGTCCCCCTTTTCCGATGAAAAATCCGTTGACTCGTTCAATAGGATCGGCAAAAGCAGCGTTACGATCATCCCCTGTTCGCCTTGCCGCTTCTCAATGCCATAACGATCGCCGAAATGCAGCTTAATCCGCGATTCGATTCCTTTCAAGCCGGATCCCATCCCTTTGGAAACGCGGGGATGCGTTTGCGCCGAACCGCCGTTGTCCTCGATCTCGATCGCAAGATTAAACTGGCGCTCATAGGCTCTGATATCGATTCGGCCGATCCCGCGAATATGATCGATTCCGTGAATGAACGCATTTTCGATGATCGGTTGAAGAATAAGCTTCGGAACCTTGAGCCGTTTCAAGTGTTCGGGCAAGTCGATACTGTATTCGAATCGGTCCTCGAAACGATATTGATGGATTTGCATATACGTTTTCGCGAATTTCATCTCGACGTCCAGAGAAACGAAAGCTTCACCCGGCGAAATCGAAAAACGAATGATGCTGGACAAGCTTTTTACCACATAAGGGATTCGTTCGATATTTTCTTTGGATTTGGCCAGAATGCTCACGTATTCCAGCGTGTTGTGCAAAAAATGGGGGGTTGAAATAAGTTCGGATCGCCGCCAATTGGGCCTCCTTCTGCTCAAGCTCCGCTTTATAGACCTTCTGGATCAATTCCTTGGTTTCCAGAATCATCCGATTAAAGCTATGACAGAGCTGCGCGATCTCGTCGTGGGACCCGAAGTTTTCGATTAACTGGTAGTTTTCTTTCTGCGCTTTGCGCATGAGTTTGCTTAATGTCGCCAAGGGGCTGGTAATTTTTCGCAGCACGTAATAGGTAATGACGATGACCGCGATCCAGGACGCAAGCGCGACCGCGACCGAGAAGACGGCCAGCCTTCGGATTCCGGCGCTCGCTTCGGAAACGGGAATGCGGCTTACATACTTAAAGCCCGTCCATTTCGATTCTCTTTGCGTCGTTATCGTATCGCCCGTCGCCGGCGAGGGAAGGAGCTCTCCGATCGAACGCTGACGGTCGGAGGACAACACGACATTGCTTGCGTTCGTAATGAAAAAAGAACCCGTGTCGTAGGAGTCGTATAGCGAAGTCATTTTGATCGGATCCAGCAGGACGACCAGATTGCCCAGAACCGTCCCCATTTCCGGATCGACAAGCTGCAAATTGCAGATCAGCCGTCGATGATCGACGAAAAAGGCCCATTCCGGAACGCCTTGCTTCTCGAACGGCATGATGACGATCGCATCGTAATATTGAATGTCGGGGTCGGCGCCGGCGTAATAATGTTTACCATGAACGTCGAAGAGATGAATGGAGTCGGCGAGATCGCCAATGTTCTTGCCCATGTCGTCCAGCTCGATATGCAGCATTTCTTCTACCCTTTCCTCCAACGCCGCTCGTTCGGATGGCGCCAGCGGATACTTGTCCGGCGCCGAAGCGTTGCGAAAGAGAACGTTGACGAACCGATTGTCGCCGATGCCGGAAGCCTCCCTTGCGAATGCTTTAAAAACCCCGTCGATTTTATCCGAGGTCTCGGACATCGTTTGCTTGAAAGACTGGTCGACGTTATTTTCAATAATTCTTTTCGATGTCACGTAGAAGGTTGCGCTTACAATGATTAACGGTACCAGCGTTAAGAGAGAATAGATTAGCATCATTTTGTAATGCAATTTCGATCGAATGAACCGAACGACTCTCACGGATGAACCTCTCCTTGTCATCGACCGTATTCGAATGTTTGTATCCTCTTTATCCTCCCAGAAGGCCGCGGCAACCGTCAATGCGTTGTTTTTGCTTTATCCATTCTCTATTTGACAAAGACAAGAGCTCCTTTCCGGTATGTACGGAAGGAGCTCCATCTTCATTTCGGGCTTCGCCCTCTTATCGCAGCGAGAATAGCTTAGCCACTTGGTCGCCCGTCAGCGCCCGGTCATATAATCGCAATTCGTCCATATCGGCTTGCGCATATTCGATATTCGTGGCAGATTGATAGCCGAGACGAATCGGGTTCGCTACGGTCATCAGTCCTCCTCTTATCTCTCCGCTCATGCCCTCTTCCTCGCCGTCCACGTATACACGGGCATTTTTCCCGTCATAAGTCATGGCGACCTGATGCCATCGATTGGGCTGCAAGGGCCAATCGAATGCCGCAACCGTACTGTACCAGTTCGATTCCGGCGTACGCATAACGAAATGTCCCGCTCCGCTTGGCAGTATCGTCAATCTGAACGCATTGTCCGTATCTCCGCCTTCCTTGCCGATCAAGGAATAATTGAGCTGCGGGAGCCTCGTCATGTTCACCCATAGGGAGATGGTAAATTGCTCCTTGCCATTTAATGCCGCGCTGTCGATTTCCGCATAATCGTCTACGCCATCCAGCGAGAGCGCGTTGCCGGCAACGCCGCCGGGTATGATCTCCGCTCCGTTCTTCAACTGGGCCGGCGAACCGGATCCGGAAGATTCCACGGACGTATTCCCCGTCTTTTCGTCGAATGTCCATGTCGATACCGGCACGGGCAGTTCCCCCCTCCTGGCCGGTCTGAACGAAGCAACGCGATTCCGCCTGCAAGGCGTCGGCGATCTTTTGCTGAATCGCCGGATCGAGAACGGCATTTTTCTTATTCTTAGGGGCTGGCTTCCCTTTCTTTTGCTTCTCGAGCAGCAGCACCCAATCCTCGTCGTTCGGCTTGGCGGGAATGCACCAGCTGGAAGTTTTAGCTTTGACCGTCTCCGGAATGCTGTAGTACACCCCTTGACGCGGGTCGAACCAGTAAGCATGATAGGTTGCGGCGTTGTCCATTTTCTTCAATGTCCCGGTGGCTGCATCGTTGTTGTAAAAAAAGACGACATAGGTGTCGTTGCCGTCCGATGACAGCAGCGATCGGCTCGTGTCCTTAAAGGAAGCCCAGGCTCCGTCGTTAAATCGAGGGACGAGCGCCCACCATTTCAGCGCGGTATAAAATCTTTTGAAATCGGTCAATTGATCTCCCGTTTGCAAATTCGCGCCGTCAAACCACCAGTAGTACCGGCCAGGCATCTCGGAAGCCGTTCCGAAGTCGTCCGGTTCTCCCTCTTTCGAATAAATATCGTTCCACACGCCCGCTGCCCCATACCCGTATCCGTACATCCCATACTGAAACGCTTTGTATGCCGCGCCAAGCGCTCCTCTACTGTCGGTCCAAAATTGGTCGTAACCGCTCTCGTACAACACGGCCGGTTTGGATGGAGAAGCATTCCAAAAGGATTTGGCTACCCGCATGCCGGAGAGATTGCCCTGCCATTGAACCGCCCAGCCGTCATGATACGGTTTGCCCGACCAACTGGAGCTCGCCGGAAGCGTCGAATTCGTACTTTCCATATGCGGCAGGATCGGATGTTTGTACGCGTCGTTGTCGGCCAGGCTCTGCCCCACGGCAAACCACTTGCCCATCGTTTCTTCGCTGTAGTTCCCGTACATATTTTTGTCGATCTCTTGCGCGATCGTCCAGATCACCGGATAAGCGCCGAAGCGGGCCACCCAATATTTCGCGATTCGGGCCATGTAGTCTTCGGTATAGATCGGATACTGCGACGGGTCGAGCGCCCATGTCGCTTGCGCATTCGCGTGTACGAGTCCGCTGTCGGCGATATATTTGAACTTCCGATCCAGATTGCGGAACCCTTCCAGATCGTCTGCCGTAAAGCCGTCGCTTAGATTCGCCGTTTTCTCTTCGTCCGCTCCGGTATGCGTTCCGCCATGCGGCTGCCAGATCGGCTCCGATTGATATACGGTGAATCCTTGTTCCTTTCGTTTGTCGACCATGTACTTGAACTGCGAAGCGACGCCGGGCGCATTGGACGTGGAAAATCGCTCATGCGGCAGGATCCAATGCGTATCTCCCAAGTAAAAGAACGGCGTTCCGTCCGCATAGCTCAAGTGCCTGCCATTGTCGCTTACCTTCAGAAATCCGTGCTTGTAAATATCCAGGTCGCCTTTGTACTTCTGACTCAAAACCTGGCCGGCTTGATTGTGAAGCCCTGTATCGGACGGATCGGAAGCGGTGACCCGATAGCTCCACATCCCCGGTTTGGTCGGCGCGAACCGGATTTTCCACGTGTGTCCGCCATCCCAATAGCCGGGCCGCGTAATGATCGTTTGACCCGGACCGAAGAACGTCGCCGAAATTTGGACGTCCTTGAACGGATCTGAATAATCTTTTTTTACTGGTCAATGTAATTTCCGCGACCTTCCACTGCTCGACTTTGACGATGGGAGCGGCGAGGTTTGCGGATCCCTCAGGGGCGTTCGATCCGGCCCACAGTCCAAGCACAAGCAAACAAACCATCAATCTGGCTGACAGTCTCCATTTTCGATTCATTCGTACGCGTCCTCCCCTATATCAATAGATTGCGAATTCGTAGATTACAGGCTGCATCGTTCCGGAAGTAAAGTAGAGTCGCGCTTTGCTTCCGGTGACAGCAGGGAAGTTTACGGTCCTTGGCGTATTCGCGTCGCCGATCGTCGTTCCCGTGTATGCCGTGGCCCATGAAGAACCGTTCCAGTATTCGATTCTGTAGCCTGTCGTGCGATTACCGTATTCCGTGATTACCGCTTTGCCGAAAGTTACCGGTTGTCCGAAATCAACCGATAGCCATTGCCCGGAGAACAATTGATTGCCGGCTTGCCAGTTGGTCGCGAGCAACCCGTCAAACGCCTGATCGGCGGTTTGACCGGCATCGTACTGTGAAGAACTGCCGTAATTGGATGTTGGTTTATATAGGGCATGATTTCGATTCAGGAGTTCAAACTCGTAGATAATCGGTTGAAAGCCTGTACCGCCCGTAAAAAATAGTCGCGCCTTACTCGCAGTTACGGTTGGGAATGTAACCGTGAGCGGCGAGCCATAATCGCCGATGGTCGTTCCCGTATAAGCCGCGGTCCACCCCGTGCCGTTCCAGTATTGAACCTGGAAGCCCGTCGTACGCTGGCCATATTCGCTAATCACGGCGGTATTAAAGGTTGTATTGCCGCCGAAATCGACTTGTAGCCATTCATTCGCATATTGCCCCGATGCCGCCTGCCAGTTCGAAGCGGAACCATCGAACGCCTTTGCGGCAGTTTGAGTGGCATCGTATTGCGAGGAACTGCTGTAGGTTCGATGAAGCGCCAAATTCGGAGTCAAGAGTTTGTAGTACGCAATGGATTGCGGACTGCTCGCCATCCCGCTCTTTACGGCAATGGCTTTCAGGACAATGGTCTCTGGATAAGGCGATGTAACCAGCAAAGGACCGGTGTATACCGGACTCGCCGTCGTCGGCGTCGTTCCGTCGGTCGTGTAATGAATCGTTGCGCCGGTAGTGGTTGAAGCGATCGCTACGCCCTGCATGGAATCGTAGGTCCCTCCGCCGATGCTCATTTTGGGAGGATTCGCCGAATTCGTGATTTTGGTAACCCATAATGTCCAATCTTCCGTAGAAGGTTGGGCGGGAATGCTCCATTGCCCGGATGCGTTCGGAGAAAATCCTGCGTTTATCGTCGAATAATTTCCGGTACGCGGATTAAACCAGCTTGCCATATAGGTTTCCGAAGCATTCAAGCCATTCAGCGTACCGCTATAGGGCGTTGTCGTTGAAGGCAAATACGCCACGATCGTTGTTCGATCGACGTTTGTTTTGGCAGCCGGCCTTTGCGTTCCCGAGGGAGCTCCGATCCAGGAAATAACGGAAGCATCGGGTTTTAACGACCACCAATTCGCAGCCTCGAAGAAGTCTTTCATATAACGCATTTGTTCTCCGGCCGGCTTATCGATGGCATTGTACCAGGGAGTCGGGACACCTCCCCACACTTGCCAAGTGTCATTGCTGTCCCAGGTTGCTTGCCATAATCCTTCAGCGCCATAGGAGAACCCTGCACTTCCTGCCATATTCGCATTCCAGGCTGTTTCCCTCGTATAAGAAGAAGGTATACCGTTAATGTTCTCATAATTGGCCTCGGCTTCAATGACAACTTTGGTCGGCGTCGCATTGTAATGATTCAACCAGTAACTTTTATCCAGTAAAGTACCATGCCCTCCTTGCAGAAAATCGATATGATAAGCATCGTCATTGCGAAATGCAATCGTATTCGTGTAATCGTTGTGAAGCGTATTGGCCCGTTTATATGCGTCTATAGCGTAGGTGTAATCGAGTACGTTTTTCCAGCTGGCCGCGCTCCCCTGACCATACTCCCCTCCGCCTGTCCATACCGTTGGATAAGCGCCGTACCTGGCCACGATATACTTGGCCATTCTTTTGTAATCATCTTCGTTGCCGCTGTCCAGCAGCCTTCCCCAGTCGATGCCCAACGCTGCGACTAGTCCGTTTTCAACGGCATATTGAATGCGAAGATCGCAGTTTTGCCAGAAACCGGGGTTCAAGTCCGAAGCGAATCCGTTCCAATTCAATAGAGAATTCGCCCCGCTGTATACCTTAAATTCCCGAATGGACGGAACGCTGCCTCCGGCTGCTCCGGTGATCGAAATCCTGACGTATCTGGCCGTCGCCGTTACGGGATCGGAGAAGCGGTCTCCGGAAACGCCTGCCGTGCGGTCAACCAGCGTCGTGTAAGCGACATTATCGGCAGAACCTTCGATTTTGTACCGCCACGTGTCGTTCGCTCCGAATAAAGTGTCGATTTTACTAAGCGTCGTATTGGATTTAAGATCGATAGAAAACCATTGGGGATAAACGTTCGTGGCGGCCTTCCACATCGTCCCTTCCCGATTGTCCAGCGCTTTGGAGGGATGGGCCACGTAGCTGTCGTATAGGCTGCTCGAAGAAATAAAACTCGATGCGTTCGCATCGTACCGATTGTAATTCCAGACATGACCGCCCTCATTGTAGGTCCCGCTTGCACTCACATCGCCCTGCTCAAAAGCGAAAAAGTTCATCTGATAGACCGAATATCCTTGTTTAACCCGTTGATCCACCATTCCCTTATATTGCGACGACCATCTCGAATCATTCGAAGCGGACCATCTTTCCCGAAAAGAAAGTCCCATCCAATGGGTGTCCGCCAACCAATAGAAAGGCGTTCCATCGTTATAGGTCAGGTATCGATTCGAAGAGTCAGGTTTTAAGAATCCATGTTTATAGATGTTCAAAGCGCCTGAATAAGGTTGGCTCACTACCGTTCCGGTTTGTCCGTGCAATCCCGTATCCGTCTGATCTGACGCCGTAGTCGTAAAGGTCCAAGTGCCTATAACGGTAGGCGCAAAACGGATTTTCCACGTATCCCCCCCATCCCAAAAACCCGGAATCGTTAAGCTAACGCCGCCGGGTCCGGTAAACGTGGCGCTGATATCTACGTCCAGATAAGGGTTGGCGTAGCTTTTCGAGCTATGCAAGGTGATGTCTACCGCTTTCCACAATTCGGCAGCATAGGCGGCATGCGCTCGCGGAACTGAAATCGACAACTGGCCTGCTGCAAGCGAAATAAATAGGACCATCGAAGTCATCAAGAGCATAACGCGGCTTTTCATTTACGGATCTCGTCCTCCTCAAGATTACTTTAGAATAGATGATCTTCTTCACTGATAATTAAGCGCTTTCAAAAAGTATCTTAATTGAACTAACTCTTCGTTTACATGTGTGCAATTTACATTACCTGTTCTATAATTTTCTAATCTTGTTTGCTGCTGCACCAAGGCGTTTGGCAGGCTTTTGGTTGTTTCCTTTCTCTTTTGCAAAATAAAAAAAGCCTTGATATACCAATAAGCTTGGCAATCAAGACTTTTAATGATCGGCAAATCCCCCCGTCCTACACCTTGTACGCCTTCATCGCCTTGAACACTTCCTTGAACGAAGGCTTCTTGCCGTACATCAGCACGCCGATGCGGTAGATCTTGGCGGCGAGCCAGCCGATGGCCAGTACGGACACGATCAGGATGCCGACCGACAGGGCGATCTCCCACCAGGCCGGGTCTGCGAGGCCGATGCGCAGGAACAGGATAAACGGCGAGAAGAACGGGATAAACGAGCATACGGTGATGAACGTGCTCTCCGGATTCGTCAAGCCGTAGATCGCGATGTAGAAGCCCGCGAGCGACAGCATCGTGACCGGCATGGACGTCTGGCTGAGGTCCTCCGTGCGGCTCACGAGCGAGCCGATGGCGGCGAACAGCATGGCGTACAGGAAGTAGCCGAGCAGGTACATGACGATCGCGAAGATGATCATCTTCGGCTCGATGCTGGAGAGGTCGATGCCGAACTTCTCGAGCGCGCCCTTGTTGTGCGGCAGCGTCAGATTGACGAGCGCCGCGCCGACGAGCACGACGAGCTGGAGCAGGCCGACGAGGAAGGTGCCGATGACCTTGCCGAACATTTGCTTGAGCGGCGCTACGCTCGTGACGATGATCTCCATGACGCGCGAGCTTTTCTCCGCCGTGATCTCGGTGGCGATCAGCTGGCCCGTGATCATGACGGACATGAACAGCAGGATCAGGATGGCGTAGGTCAGGCCGATGGCCGTCCCCTGCTCCGCTTCGGTCTTGCCGCCCGCGGCGCCGTCCGAGATCTGGACGGTGTCGAGCTTGACCGGCGCCAGCAGCTTGGCGAACTGCTCGTCGGTCAGGTTCGCGTCGCGTACCGCCTGCTGTGTTTTTACGGTCTGCAGACCGGATTGCAGGGCGCTCGAGGTGCCGCTGTCCAGCATCTTTTTGGAATGATAGACGACGTCGGGGAAGCCGATCTCGGGATTTTCGGTAAAAGTAAGATAGCCTTTGATCTTGCCGTCGTCGATCGCTTGCTGGAGCGCGGCCGTCTTGTCGGCTTCCGCGCCGGAGGCTTCGACGGGCACGAGCTCGACCTGTTTCTCTTCCGCCAGGCCGAATTGCTGTTCCAGCCCCTTAATGATCTCGCCTTGCTCGCTTGCGACATAGCCTACCTTGGCCGCCGTGCCCGGCCCCGTCATCTTGTCGATGAAGTACGGCACGTTCGCGCCAACGACGAGGAGCACGCCGAGAATAATCGTCGTGATGATGAAGGACTTGCTGCGAAGCTTGTTCTGCATCGTGAAGGCAATGACCGTCCGCATGCTATTCATGGCTCTCACCTACCGTTTTAATGAAGATTTCGTTCAGCGTCGGCTCCAGCAGCTCGAAGCGTTCGACCGGGCCTTGCGCCATCGCGTGCTTGAGAATGTCCTGGGCGGCTTCCTTGCGGGAGATGCGCAGATCGTAGCCCCGCTCGGTACGGGTCGCGGAGACGACGCCCGGAATACGGTCCAGCCCGGGAATGTCCCGCTCTGCGCCGACGACCACCTTTTCCTTGGGAAAACGGCTCTTGATCTCGCGGATCGGTCCCTGCAGCACGGGATTGGACCTGTGCATGATCGTGATGTTGCGGCACAGCTCCTCGACATGCTCCATCCGGTGCGTCGAGAAGACGATGCTGGCGCCGTCGTCGCGCAGCTCCTTGACCGTCGACTTCAGCAGCTCGACGTTGACCGGATCGAGTCCGCTGAACGCCTCGTCCATGATGAGGATGCTCGGCTTGTGAATGACCGCGGCGATAAACTGGATTTTCTGCTGGTTGCCCTTGGAGAGCTCCTCGACCTTCTTGTTGTAATACTCCGGCACCTGGAACCGCTCGAGCCACCGCTTCAGATTCGCGTCCGCGTCTTTGCGCGACATGCCGCGCAGTTGGGCCAGATACAGGATCTGGTCGCTGACCTTGATCTTCGGATACATCCCCCCGCTCTTCCGGCAGGTAGCCCAGCATCGAGAGCTGTTCGGTGCTGTAAGGCTTCCCGCGGTAGCGGATGCTGCCTCCGTCCGGGAGAATGAGTCCGAGCACCATGCGCATCGTCGTCGTCTTGCCCGCGCCGTTCGCGCCGAGCAGACCGTAGATTTCCCCTTGCGCCACTTCGAAGCTGAGTCCGTTGACGGCGGTTTTGTCCCCGTATTGCTTGAACACCTTTTCGATTACGAGCGGATTCATCTTCCCGCGTCCCCCCTTCCGTACTAGACAAGCCATGATCTCTTCCAATTCCATTCGCTGCGAAGACAGGATCCGGTATCCGGCCGAGACGCAGTACGCCTCCGTCTCTTCGGGCGCGTCCGTCTCGATCCGGCAGATGCCGGGTCCGGCCTCCTGCGCCCCCTGGACGCCCGGCGCCTGCTTCAGCAACCGGGCCGCGTCCTCCCTGCCCGACGTACCCGTCTCTCCTTGCACCGCCAGCACCCGCCACGCCTCGAACAGCCGGTCTTTCTCGTACAGTCCGAGGCAGCGGCCGCGATGCATGAACAGTACGTAGTCCGCGAGCCGGCGCACTTCCTCCGTGATATGCGTCGCAAAAATCAATGTACGGTCGCCCAGGTCCATGTATCGCGTAAGTTCGTCCAGCATGGTCTTCCACGCCGAAGGGTCGAGGCCCGACGACGGTTCGTCCAGGAGCAGCAGCTCCGGATCGTGCGCCAGCGCGACCGCAAGCTCCGCCTTGCGCCGCATCCCCTTGGACAGCTTGCCGAGCTTTTTGGTCCGGTCGGCGTCAAAGCTGCGCATAAGCCGCTCGTATCGGTCCCAGCTCCAGCCGGGGTACCAAAGCGAAGCGAAGCGCGCCTTCTCGTCGGCGGTCAGATGGTTCTCGTAGGCATGCGGCAGCTCCGATACGAAGCCGATCCGTTCCCGCAATCGCATGTCGCTGTCCGGCGCCAGCCGCTGGCCGAGCACCGCCGCCTCCCCCTTCGCATGGCGTCAGCCGGAGCAGCATGCGCAGCAGGGTGCTCTTGCCGGAGCCGTTCGGCCCGACGATAGCGGTCACCATGCCCGCCGGCAAAGTCAGATCGAGCGGTCCGAGCGCGAAGCCGTCTTGCCGGACGGCAGCGCCCTTTAGCGCGACGGCGGCGCTGTCCGTCTCCGCATGCGGCAAGCCTTGCGTTCCGCGATTCATCGCTGCTCCCCCTTTTCCCCGTCGGCCTCCGCCTTTTTTGCGCGCGTAGGCTTCCAGCCAGATTCGCTCCATCTCCTCGCGGCTGCACTGCAGCTGCAGCCCCGTCTCCACCGCTCGCTCGAACGCCTCGACGACGCGGCCGAGCCTGAATTCGTCACGCGCCGACTGGTCGATGCCCGCGACGAACGTCCCCGTCCCCTGCCGCGTGCGCAGCAGCCCTTCGTTCTCCAGATCCTGATACACTCTTCGCACCGTGATGGCGCTGCACCTGAGA
Organism: Cohnella rhizosphaerae; assembly: GCF_029525575.1. Taxonomy (GTDB): domain Bacteria; phylum Bacillota; class Bacilli; order Paenibacillales; family Paenibacillaceae; genus Cohnella; species Cohnella rhizosphaerae. Next base: position 1,146,680 of record NZ_JAPDIA010000003.1, on the reverse strand, counting down.
TCCGCCGCGAACTCGCGGATGGACGGGAGCAGCGTGCCCTCCGCCAGCTGTCCGCTGAGGATAAGTCCGCGAAGCTGGACCTCTACCTGATGGTAGAGCGGCTCGGGCCGATTCTCATCGATATGAACGGGTATCCACAAACCGCCTCGCCTCATTTCCTCCCGCTGCTTGGTTAAAAGGTATAGCTTCTGCGCGCCATCCGCTTCACGATCGCCCGCCGCATCCCGTACAGCACGGCGATGGCAAGGATCCCCGCCCCGACCGGCAGCAGCACGGGCGCTTGACCGACCGCCGCCGTCACCTCGCCGACCAGGCTGATCCGCCGCCAGGCCGCCGCGAGCGCGATCAGCCCGAGCAGCAGACAGATCGACATGTATGCCTTGACGTAGGTTTTCCCGCTGAACCCCATCTCCAGGTAAAGAATGAGCGCGTTCACGATCAGTCCGTAGCAAAGCCAGACCACCGCCGTCCCCGCCCACTCGCCCGGAGAGACCCGATCGCGAAGCGCAGGCGCCAGCAGATACTGGCTGACGAAAAAAATCGTGCCGATCGCAGCCATCGCGACCGCCGCCAGCAGCATGCGGGCGCTCGCCATCCGCTCCAGGGGAATCGGCATCGTCCGCCAGTGCGACAGCCGCTTGGTGAAGACATCCCCTCGCCAATAAGCGAACATCGTGCGGTTCATCGCGCAGCCGAACGCCGGAATCGTGAACGTGTACAGCCAATCCGCCATGCCGCTCAAATAACGCGACACATCGCCGTCGCCGAATCGATCGTCGATCAGCGCGCTGATGATCGTGCCTACGTACAGGGCGAACGCAGCCGTCAATACAAGTCCCAGCCGATCTCGCTTGAACTCGAATGCCGCCAGCGCCTTCGTCGCGCGCCACCCAGACATCTGCTCGCCTCCGTCACCCATACTGTGTGTATATCCTTATACACAGTATAATCACTTCCTGAGGACGATGTCAATCCTGAATTTGGAATTTAGAATTTGGAATTTGGAATTCGGATTTACGAATTCGATGCCGTTGGCGGGCATGCGGATTTGTTGCAACGGGCCGAATCTATTAGAATAAAGACACCACGCCCGGCGCGAAGCAGATGCGCACTGGCGCGACGACCGGAGGGAATCGAGACATGAACGGGAAAAACGAACGAGGCGGACGCGGAGAAGCCGGCGGGCCGCGTGCGGGGGAGCGGCGCGAGCCGCGGGCAAGGCAACGGGAGCGGTTCGCGAGCGGGGAGCGACGCGGCGAGCGGGAGCAGGAGTGGGCGGCAGGGCGGTCCGCGGATAAGCGAATCGCGGGAGAGCCGGCCGGATGGCGGGCCAAGGTCAGGCGAATCGCGGGGGAAGCCGCCAGGCGGGGCAGACGGGCCGCGAGCGAAGCGGCGAACGGCCGCAGCGGGGGCGCGCGGACCGGGACGGCGGCGCCCGCCATGCCGGGCAGACGCGCGGCAGCGGCAGACGCGGCGCCGAAGCGGCGCGTCCGGCACAGCAGGGGCGCGGCGACGGCAAATCGGGTGCGCCCGCCGGACGGCCGGGCGCACCGAAGCGCCAAGCCGGCGGCGGCACGCGCAGCTTCGCGGTCGAGGAACAGAGCGAGCTGCTGCCCTTCTTGCTCGCGAAGCTGAGCGGCCAGGGACGCAACGCCGTCAAGGCGATCCTCGCCCGCGGCCAAGTGTCCGTCGACGGCGCGACCGTCACCGCCTACAACCATCCGCTTGCGCCCGGCGCCACCGTCTCCGTCAGCCGGGAACGCGTCGAAGAGGTCCCGCCGCTGATCGGTTTGTCCATCCTGTACGAGGACGACGACCTGATCGTCGTCGCGAAGGAGGCGGGCCTGCTCTCGATCGCTTCGCCGCAGGAGACCGAGCTGACCGCCTATCGGCAGCTCACCGATCATGTGCGGCGGACGGATCCCCCGCAGCCGCATCTTCGTCGTACACCGGCTCGACCGGGACACCTCGGGCGTCATGATGTTCGCGAAGCGCGAAGAGATTCAGCAGGCGCTCCAGAACAATTGGCAGGAAGCCGTCACCGAGCGGATCTACGTGGCGTTGGTCGAAGGCCGCGTCGCGCGCGCCGAAGGGACGGTCTCCTCCTGGCTCAAGGAGAGCAAGACGCTTAAAATGTATTCCAGCCCGTACCCGAACGACGGCCAGCATGCGGTAACGCATTACAGAACGCTCGAGGCCAAGTCGCAGCTCTCGCTGCTCGAGGTCAGGCTCGAGACCGGCCGCAAAAACCAAATTCGCGTCCACATGCAGGACATCGGCCACCCGGTCGTCGGCGATAAGAAATACGGGGCGCGCTCCAAGGTGCTCGGCCGCCTCGGATTGCACGCGAGAGTGCTCGCCTTCATCCATCCTTCGACCGGCGAGCGCTTGCGCTTTGAGACGGATATTCCGAAGGCGTTCGTTAACGCGCTTAAAGATTAAACGCAAACAGGACGAAGCAGAGCCCGTTTCTGATTCGTCCTGTTTGCGTTATGGTCAATGGCCATAGGCATTGCATAGCCATGGCCGAGGACAGCTCGTAACCGACGTCAGGCTTACGGGGATCTCGCGGTTTGCGTCAGCCGACCAAGCGGCGACTCGCTCGCGTCTCGGTATCACCATTTCCGCCACGTCGCCGCTCCCCATGCCGAAGAAGTCCCAACGGGGAACAAACCGCGCTTGCACGCAGACTACTAGTACACGCATGCTTAAATCATCGATCTATTAAAGTAAGAAGTTTGGGGATGAAGCACCTGCTGGACCGGCTTGAGAAGCTGCAGAGTAACTTTTTTGCCTTTACAGCGCCATTTAGACCGGTTCGCGAGGCTGCAGAGTAACTTTTTGCCTTTACAGCGCCATTTAGACCGGTTCGCGAGGCTGTAGAGTAACTTTTTGCTTTACAGCACCTTTAGGACCGGTTCGCGAGGTTGTAGAGTAACTTTTCGCCCCTATAGCACAATTTGGACCGGTTCGCGAGGCTGGAGAGTAACTTTTTTCCTTTACAGCACCATTTAGACCGGTCCGCGAGGCCGAAGAGCCTGTTTGAGGTGAAAATTCTGCACTTTTAATCGATTGATGATTTACGCCGTGCTGTACTAGGCAGAAGAAGTCTTCACCACAAACAAACGGTACCCCTTCGCAGCTCCTCATGCTGAAGAAGTCTCAACGGGGAACAATCCACGCTTGCACGCAGACTTCTAAGCGAAAGAAGTCTTCGCCAGGAACAAATCATGCCCCGTCGCATCTCCTCATGCCGAAGAAGTCTCAACGGGGAACAATCCACGCTCGCACGCAGACTTCTAGGTAAAAGAATTCTTCGCCAGGAACAAATCATGCCCCGTCGCTTCTCCTCATGCCGAAGAAGTCTCAACGGGGAACAATCCACGCTCGCACGCGGACTTCTAAGCGAAAGAAGTCCTCGCCAGGAACAACCGGTACCCCGTCGCATCTCCTCATGCCGAAGAAGTCCCAACGGGGAACAATCCACGCTCGCACGCAGACTTCTAGGTAAAAGAATTCTTCGCCAGGAACAAATCATGCCCCGTCGCTTCTCCTCATGCCGAAGAAGTCTCAACGGGGAACAATCCACGCTCGCACGCGGACTTCTAAGCGAAAGAAGTCCTCGCCAGGAACATTTCGGTGCTTACGAGCACGCCACAGCTGCGCAGCGCCTCGCGCGCATTGCGACAGCACCATTCCGGCGCTTGCTTCCAAGCACGCCCGACGCTCGCGCGGCGGCCCCCCCCTGCCCCCCGCTCTGCGCCTCAACGCGCGTCACCGACTTCTTTTCCGCCGAACATTACTTACTTTCCTACCTTTATGAATAAATAGGCCTATTCAATACGCTGTTAACCCGGTAAAATCAGGTTATGTCGATTCATGTCAATCATTGCCAAAGTTAGGATGGTCACGTTGATCGAACTTCAGAGCTCCTACAATGCGACCATGGTCGTTTTATCCTGCTTGATCGCGTCCATCGCTTCTTATACGGGACTCAGCATGGCGATTCAATATGCCGCGGCCTCAACCGGACGCTCCCGCCTCGCTTGGCTGGCTTGCGGGACGGCGGTTATGGGGGCGGGTATTTGGGCCGTCTGTTTCTACGAGATCAACGCTTATAAATGGTCGACCGGCATCGACTACGATTACTCCACGGTCCTGCTGACGCTGGCGATCGCGGCGGCGTCCGCTGCGCTGATCCTACGGGCGTTCAGCCGGTCCAAGCTTCGCAAGCGGGCGTTGCTCGCACGCGGCGGCATAGCGGGTATCTGCGCGGCCGCGATGCCCTTTGCCGGCCTTAGGACGATGAGATGCAGCCTGGCCCCGCGTTTCGACGCCCCGACGATCGTCTTGTTCGCGCTAGGCGTCGCTCTTATGTTTGTCGTGATCCTATGGATCGCCCACAAGCTTCAGTCGTCGCGCGGTCCGCGGCGCAAGGCTGTCGCGGGCGTGCTGCTAGGCACGGCCTATACCGCGGCGATCCATATCGGACTGGCGCTGACATCCTGGAAGTCCCCCGAGGATGTTCCCGTAGCCATACAGAGCAGCTCTTCCGCGACAATATCTTTTTTTACTGGGATTCGCTACGCTGTTCGTCATCGGAATCGCGTTCGCCGCCCTATTCATGGAGCGATTCTGGAAGGCGCAGATGCGCCGCCAGCTCGAGCGCGACATGCGGATCGAATCGCTGTTCAGGCACAGCCAGGACGCCGTCTTCTCGTACAGTCTCGAAGGCAAGCTGCTGGATGCCAACCTGGCCGCCTTCCGCTTGACAGGCTACGAGTGGGAAGATCTCTCCAGGCTTAAGCTGAGCGACATGATCTCCCCCGAGTATCAGCATACGGTCTCCGTTAACTTTCGGCACACGATATCGGGGCAGTCCCGCAACTTCGACTGCGCGCTCATCCACCGCGGCGGCAGGAGGCTGGAAGTCAACAATACGAACGTCCCCGTCCTCGTCGAAGGTCAGGTCGTCGGCGTGTACACGATCGTCCGGGACATTACCGAGCGCAAGCAGGCCGAATGGCAAATGAACCATATGGCGCATCACGATGAACTGACGGGTCTGCCGAACAGGCGGCTGTTCGAGCAGCAGCTCGTCAAGGCGATCTCGGATCAGCAGCAGGACGGGCAATCCGCCGCCGTCCTTTTTCTCGACATCGACCGCTTCAAGCTCGTCAACGATTCGCAGGGACACGACGTCGGGGACCTGCTGCTTCGCTCCGTCGCCGACCGGTTGAGCGAGGCGGTCAAGCATGCGGGGATCGTCGCCCGACTGGGCGGAGACGAATTTTCCGTGCTGCTGACGGGCGGCGTCACGCGCGAAGAAGCGCAGGCGATCGCGGCCCGCATCAACCGGGAGCTGGACATTCCGTTCTCGCTGCGGGGCAAGGACGTTCATATCACCGCCAGCATCGGCATCGCGTTGTTCCCCGAGGACGGCGATTCGCTCGTCTCGCTCATGAAGAATGCGGACACCGCGATGTACTCGGCCAAGGAAAACGGAAAAAACACTTACAACTTCTACGATTTGTCGATGAACGACTCCCTTTTCGAACGCGTCCAACTGGAGAACGAGCTGCGCAAAGCGCTCGACCGCGGCGAGTTTTTCCTCGTCTATCAGCCGCAGGTCGAGCTCGCGTCGGGCAAGGTCGTCGGCGTGGAGGCGCTCATTCGCTGGCAGCATAGCAGCAAAGGGCTCATCTCCCCCGCCGAGTTCATCCCGCTCGCCGAAGAGACCGGCATGATCGTGGCGATCGGCGAGTGGGCGCTTCGCACCGCATGTACGCTCGCGCGGCGCTGGAGCCAAACGGAGGTCGGGCCCTTGCGCATGTCGGTCAATCTGTCCAGCCGGCAGTTCGTCAGCCCCGACTTCGCCGAATCGGTGGAGCGCGTCGTACGCGAGACGGGCATGCCGCCCGAGCTTCTGGACCTCGAGATCACCGAATCGATGACGATGGACGTGAGCCGCTCGATCGAGACGCTCCGTCAGCTCAAGACGCTCGGCGTCTCCATCTCGATCGACGACTTCGGCACGGGCTACAGCTCGCTGAGCTATCTCAAGAGCTTCCCCGTCGACCGGCTCAAGATCGACCAGTCGTTCGTCCGTCAGATGCATTCGGAGACGAAGGACCGGTCCATCGTGGCGACGATCATCTCGCTCGCGCACAACCTGAACCTGCAAGTCGTCGCCGAAGGCGTAGAGACGGCGTCCCAATCCGAATTTCTCGCGCAGCAGGGCTGCGACGAGATGCAGGGCTACTATATCAGCAAGCCGCTCAAAGCCTTCGATGTAGAAGAATTCATCATTCGCAAGTCCGCCTCTTAATCGCCAAGCCATCGTCAAACAGCCGCACGGCCACCGAACGAAGTCGGTCCGCCGTGCGGCTTGTTTTTATCTGCCGAGCTTATCGAACGCTATCCTGAGCTCTTACTCTTTAGCGCTTCCTGTCGGCGGGCGATAAAAAAGGATTGTGCCCGTCGCCCTTGCCGGACGGCATCGCGCCCGGCACCCCGTCCGTCTCCAGCAGGGGACGAATGACGAGCTTCGTCGGCCAAGTCTCGGCATCGAACAGCAGGCGCGAGAGCCGCTCTTTGTCCGGTGCAGGGAGATCCGCCTGGCGGAGCGCATCCTTCATCAGCGTCTCCGTGATGTCCCACAGCGCGTCGACAGGGATGCCGTAAGCCTCCGCAAGGGACTCCATGATCGATGCCAGATTGACCTGCACGCCAAGCGACTGGATATAGAACATCAGCTTTTCCGGCGTCTCGTTGTACAGACTGTTGCCATACCCCGGACGAATCCGGTAGCCGGGATCGCCGATGCCGTGACGGTCCAGATACGGCTGATGCAGCCGCACCGAATCGTGGTCCCTGAACAGCAGGGACGATGGCACGCCGTTCCTCAGCACCAGACAGCAATTCTGACCGTGCATCTCGGGCACGATACCGATCTTGAACAGACGCAGAGCCACCTCCAGAAACAAAGCCGCGGTCTGCGCGTAAAAACGGATCGCCTCCGCTTCCGTCACATCCGCACCTAGCAGCTCCGACAGAAAATGCTTGCCTTGCGGCAGGACGCCCAGGGCGGACATCGGAACAATCCGGCTTCCCGCCCGCAGCGCCTCCGGCGGGAAGGCGCGAAGCTGTGCGGCCAGATGCCGGGGATGCTCGTCGAACAGCCCCATCGTCGGCGGCATATAGCCCCACCACCGCTTCTCCTCGCACAAATGGACCTTGTCCGCCAGCGTCTCGTCGCAGGCAAGCGCCTGCCGGAACATCCGCTCGCCCGCGAGCCCGTTCATCAGCTTCACGACCGGCAGGTACCGAGCCGCGCCCAGCGAGGCGACGCTGATCGGCAGCTTCAGCATCAAGCCAGGCGCGTCCGCCGACATCATCGTACGCACCGAGGAGGTCGCCGTGAACGCGCCCGCCTGCGTATCCAGAATGACGATCGTGCCCTCGGCGATCTCGCGCCCGAAGCCGGGACGAATCCTGTTCTCCAGCTGCCACGGATGCACGGGGATCACCGTATATTCGGGGCGCGACAAGCCCCGAAGCGACAATTCCCCCCTCAACGGCGGCACGCGCGGCGGCGCCAAGCGCGTCGAGTGCGTCGGTCCCGCCGTCCGGGGAGCCTGCGACGACATAGCGGCTGTCGATCGCCGCCCAGTGGAGCGCGACCGGGAGGCCGAACTCTGCCATGTACCGCTCATAGTCGCGAGGCGCGTAGCCGATCTTGGCCTTCGCAGCCGGGTGGAACGGCCTGTCGCGCAGCGATGCGATCCGCTCGCCCTTGGCGTACCATTCGCCGTCGGAACGCGGAGCAGGGTACCCGCCGTCTCCCTGCGACGACAAGCTCAGCGCGAGCTGCCAGACCGCCGTATCGAGCGACTGCAGCAGGTCCGCCAGTCCCGGATAGGCGTGCGCATCCCGTTGCAGCGCGATCCGGCACAGCTCGGACGGCGATCGAAGCTCGGCCCAGCCGGCTTCCGTCCGGCGATAGATCGCCGTCCCCGCAGCCCATTGATACCCCTGCCTGCGGCTGGGCCGCACGAGCAGGCAGACGTCCCCGGCATAGGCGAGCGCATCGATCGCCGCGGGATACAGCCCAGCCAGCTCGGGCGCGTCCGCCGGCGGACGGAGCGTGCCCGCATCGACCGGCAGCAGCCGCTCCGCGATCAGCGCATCGATCAGATCTTGCGTAATCTGCCGAACGGCGGCGTCCGTTCCCGCGCCAGTCAACGATCGGTTCATCGTTCAATCCCTCGTTTCGTCACGTCAGATAATGAAATTCAGGGTGGGGATGTCCCAAAAAGTCGTGGTGGGAGATCGTCCAGCAGTAAGCGCCGGACTTCTCGAACACGACGATATCCCCTGCGCGCAGCCCGTCCGTCTCCGCATCGGCATGAAGCCGGTCTTTGGGCGTGCACAGCTCGCCGACGATCGTGACCCTGCCCCCCCGCGCCGCCTCCGGGCGCTCGAACGGATAGGGCCATTCGGCAACCGGAAAGACCTGGAACGGATGATCGTGCCCCCCACGAAGCAGGCAGCCGGTTATGATGCGTCCCGCCCCGCAGCACGGCGAACCAACGGCCGTGCGAGCGCTTGATATCGACGATCTCCGCCGCATAATAGCCGTAGTCGGCGACGATCAGGCGGCCCGGCTCGAACAGCAGTTCCGTATCGCCCATCTCCCGCAAGATCGGGCTCTGCGACAGCAACCGGCAGAAAAGCCCCCCAGTCGAACCCCGCCGCGCTGTCGTAGGAGACGCCGAAGCCGCCGCCCGCATTGATCGCTTTGATCTCCAGACCGTACGCCGCCTTCCACGCCGCGACCCGCCGGACATAATATTCGACCATCGCCGCGTGCAGTTCCGCATCCAGATTGTTCGACAGCGAATGGAAATGAAACCCTGCAAAGCGGACATGCCGATGGCCGGCATCCCGCAGCAGGGCGATCGCCTCCTCCACGAACGACTCATCAAGCCCGAACGGCGTCGGCCGCCCGCCCATCGTAATTCGGGTCTGCGGCAGCGCATCGGATCTCAGGTTGACGCGCAGCAGCACGTCGATGCCGCGCTCCGCCTCTTCGGCGAACAGCAGCAGCTTGCGCAGCTCCAGCAGACTCTCGACGTGCACGTACTTCACGCCGAGCCGGAGCGCCTCGCGGAGCTCGGCATCCTTCTTGCCCGGCCCGCCGAACAGCACCGGCACATCGGCGGACACCTCCCGCACGAGCCGCAGCTCGCCCGCGGACGCCACCTCGAAGCCGGCCACGAGCGGCAGCAGCGTCTCGAGCATGCGCCTGTCCGGGTTCGCCTTGATCGCATAATACAGCCTTGCGCCCCCCGGCATCGCGTCCAGCATCGAAGAGACATGGCTTCGCAGGCCCGCCAGGTCGTAGATATAGGCGCACACCGGATCGCCGGTGCCGGATCGGCGGCGCTCGTCGATCCATTGTCCGATCCGCTCGTTCGACGTCAACTGACCGTTCATCCGCCCTCACCCTTCTTCCCCGCGATCGGCTTCGGCCCTTCCGCTGCCTGCCTCGCCGCAGCCTCGGCCGCCAGCCATATCCCATCCGCCCTTCCTCCGCGCTCCGCAGCGCCTTGGACCGTCGTCCCTGCCCCATCCGCCTTCACGCCGCCGGGCGCCGAAGCCCCATCGACCGTCGTCGCTATCCCATCCGCCCTTCCTCCGCGCTCCGCAGCGCCTTCGACCGTCGTCCCTGCCCCATCCGCCTTCACGCCGCCTGGCGCCGAAGCCCCATCGACCGTCGTCGCTGTCACTTCGGTCTTGCTGCCGCTATTCGCAGCGGACGCGACCGCCTCGCGCGTCGCCGCGACGTAGTCGTCCCGCTTGCCGCGGTACGCGCGAAACGCTGTATTGCGGTCGTCCCCGAGCACGAAAATGCGCACGCCCTTCTCCGCCCATAGGCGGTGCCCGTCCGCGCTCCGCGAGACGGTCGCGTACGGCACGCCGCAGCGCTGCGACGCCTCGTGCAGCAGCTCAAGCTGCCGCATCACCTCCGGATGCCCGGTATCCCACGGCACGCCGAGCGACTGCGACAGATCGGCCGCCCCCTCCAGCACGAAGCCGACATGCGGCGCCGATAGGATCGACGCGCGCCGCGCCACCCCCTCGGCGCTCTCGATCATCGGCACGATCAGCAGCGCCTCGTTCGCCCGCGCGATATACGCGGTCAGCGAATGCTTGGCAAAGGCGGCTGGCCGCCCGCTGTTCAGGCTTCGCCGGCCGATCGGGTGGTAAAAGGCGCACCGGACAACCTCCTCGACCTGCTCCCTGCATTCGACATGCGGGATGACGATGCCCTGGGCGCCGCAGTCGAGCACCTTCAGAATCTCCGTGCGCTCCGCCCCGGCTACGCGGACGAGCGGCGTCATCCCCGTCAGCTCCGCCGCGCGGATCAGCGACTCCGTCGTCTCCATGCTCGTCGAAGCGTGCTCGCGGTCGATGATGACGAAGTCATAGTCCGCATGACCGATCATCTCGACCGCGACCGGATGCGGGATGGAGACGAACAGCCCGTACGCCGGGACGCCGGCCGCGATTTTTTCCTTCAGCCGGTTGGCCCTCACGACAGACCGTCCCTGGCCGCGCGCAGCGGGTTGGGCGGACTGCGGAAGTACAGCGCTCCGTCGCCGTGCAGGCGCCGCTTCGTCATCTCTTCGACCAAAGCGTCCGCCGCGAACAGATCGAACAGTTCGAAGCGTTCCCGGTACTGCGGATACGCCTGCTGGTACGATTCGATCGCTTCGGCCGTCCGGCGCCAGAAGGAAGCCTCGGACAGTCCGAACGGCTCGAGCGCCAGGCAAAGATCCGTCATGCAGATGAAGAAGAAGGCGTCGTACGTATAGTCGCGCACCTCGGAGACCGATTCCGTCCGCAAAAACGAATAGCGATTGAACTTGCGGTGCGTCTCCGGCTCGGGCGCAAGCGCGGGCGCCCACTCCGGTCTGAGCAGCTTGTCCTCGACATAGCGGACGCCGTCGTGCAGGTCCTTGACGATGATCCGCGTCGGCCAGCCGTCCTCCAGGACCAGAATGATGTTCTGCGCATGCGACTCCAGCGCGATCCCGTGCGCGCACAGCAGGTGGACGATCGGCACCGTCAGCACGCGGATGAGCGCCTCGCTCCATGCCTCGACGCCATAGCGGCCGATCGCCTCCGCGATGAAAGGCCGTCCGTTCCGCTGGACGAGCGACAGCGCGTTCAGCGGCCAGGCTTCCTCGCGGTCCGTCAGATGCGCCGACACATTTTCCCTGCAGATCGCGCCCAGCGTACCGTAGGCCAGCCGATGCTGCACAGGCGGCAGCTCGCCGTAGCGGAAGGACAGCCCCAGCCATTCCCGCAAAATCTCGAACCGCTCCCGCCGCAGCAGCTCGTCGCCTTGAACGATGCGGTCCAGCCACTCGCTGATGCGCGGCGCGTTGTTCGTCGTATGCTGCGCCAGAATGCGGCTCGTGGACGTATTGACGATGCTGAGCGCCAGCTTGATATAGGAGGCGGACGCGTCGTGCCTGCTCGCCAGCGTCCGGATCGACTGCTGCGCCCGGTACGGCCGCTCCGAAGCGCCGAGCGGCACGATGTCTTTGCTTGCGAGCTGCGGCGCGAAGACGCTCGGCAGCACATGCTCCATCTGCCACGGATGCACGGGCACGAATACGTAGTTCTTGTCCGGGTGTCCGGCATCCCGCAGCACCCGCTCGAACCGGCTGCGATCCCTTTCGCTCAGGTGACGTCCGGCCAGCTCCTCCGGCGCGCGGCCTTCGGCGCACGACACATCGACGAGCCTTCTGTCGACCGCCGCCCAATGCAGCGGGACGTCGCGGTCGAACTCGGGGCCGTAGGCGCCGTTGTCCGCCAGCGAGAATCCGAGGCGAGACTTGTAGCTCGGATGATAGCGGTGCCCGTCCCGCATATGGCTTTCCAGCGCTTCGTAATGCCGGTCCGCAGGCGGAATCTCCTCCGGCTCGGACTGCCTCGCTTGCGCGTCCTTCGCCAGCGTCTCCAGCAGCTCCGCGATAAACGAAGCCGCCTTCTCCCCGGCCTCCCGGTTGAGAATGACCTCCTCCAGCAGGACATGCAAACCGGGCGTAGCCTCGCCTTCCCGGCGAATCGAGCCGGGCGCGATCTTGATGCGGCCGAACGAGCGTTTTTCCGCGGCTTCGCACGAATAGCCGACCTCCCGCCCCTGGGCGGTCCGTCCGGCGAACAGCCAGCGCCCTTCCTTGCGTTCGGCCTCCACGATGCCCTCGAACAGCAGCGCCTCCATCGTCTGGCGCACGATGCGTTCCGCGACCTCGTTCAGGATTCGTTCCGCCTCCCCCGTCCGCGACGGCCTCCCTCTTTTCGGACCTGCCGCTAATCCCGCTCATGGCATTCGCTCCCTTTGCTCTTCAGCAGATTTTTCAACGGCACGTACGAAGGCGACTCTCCGTGGGCGGCGAGACAGCTCGCCATATTTTTTTTGGCGTACAGCACGTCGGCCGTCAGCAGATGCCGCGCATAAGCATTGCCCGTCCTCGCATACTCCCGCGCCAGCGATTCCCTTACGACGGACCACAGGCCCATCTCTTCCAGCCCCGTCTCCCTCGCGATCGCGTGTATGAAGGAGCCCAGATGGTTGACGATCAAATAATAGTCGGTGCGCGCCCTCGCCTGCGCTTTGTCATAGAACAGCGGTCCCGTCGGATTCGCGCCGCGTGCGGCCAGGTCCCGGTCCACGCTGACGCCTTCGAGATCCCGGACGATAAACGTCTCGGGCATGCCGTCCCGCACGGTGAGCAGCGCGTTCTGCAGATGCGCTTCAAAATGAATGCCTTTCTCCTCGGCGGCCCGAACGAGCGGCAGCAGCGAGATGTCCAGGTAACGGCGGAACCACGGCTCCGCGCGGCGGCGGTCCATGACCTGACTCAGTCGCGACGGTCCCTCTCCGGCGGGCGCCTCGGCCAGGCTAGACAGCACATAGGTCGTCTTGGTATCGAAAAGAACCGGTCGGTAGGCGACCGTCAGCAGCGCCTCGAGCGATTCGTCGCCGAACGCGCAGCCGCATACGCCCTCCTCGGAAGCGATCCGCGTATGCGGCTCGCGGCCGAAGCAGCCGCTGTCGCGCACATACGCAGCCGCGTCCATCGTGCGCCGCATCTGCTCGCGCGTATTATTGCGCCTGAGATTCGTAATCTGAATGTCGAGCGGCAGCTTGATGTTGCAGCGCATGTCCGGCACGTAAACGGTGCGCACCGAAGATGTCGGATAGGCCATCGGACCGCAGCCGCCGAGCGGGACGACATCGCCCCGGGCGATCGCAGCCTCGACTGCGGGGATACCCAGAACATGTTCATACTGCCACGGGTGGACCGGCAGCAGCCCGTATTCGTCCGCAGCGTCGCCCAGCTTCTCCCGCGCGCGCTTGACGACGCTGCCTTGCGGCTCAACGGTTCTGCGGCCGGAGAGCCATTCCTCGCGGTACAGCTTGCCGCGGACGGCCATATAGCACAGCGGGAAGCCGTTGCCCAGCTCGGGCGCGAATCGCGACACGTCAGCCGCCGTGAAGCCCGACATATTTTTAGGAAAAGGGTGAAACGGATGGCCGAAAAGCAGCGACTGTTCGGACGACAAATAATCGAAGTCGCGCGCCGGCTTCGCGCGCCCCGCGAATAGCGCCATATTGCGGCAGCTGCCGGCGACCTTGTCCATGAAGTCGGCCGCCTGTTCGTCCGTGACGGACGCATCCTCGCGTCTAAGCTCGGCGACGATCCAACCGGCCAGCTCCGCGGATGTCGGCTCTCTTCCGTCAAAATGCCCGTACTCGTGCTCGCCCGTCGCGGCGTACATGGACAGCCGACCCGTCAGCCGGACGCCGCTCGCCGGAAAGTCGACGGCAAACGCACGCCCGCCGGACGCCGCGTTGAATAGAGCCGGGTGTTCGCAGCAGCGCTCTCTGATATAGCAATTGAGCAAGATTTTGCACGTTTGGCGGTTGGCCAGCTCCTCGGCTTCAAGCCGCCGTTGTTCTTCCGTCGCGGGCAATGCGCCGCACCTTCTTTCTCTGGATGAAACGAATACATTCGGACGGCAGCCAACTTCAGCAGGAAGGCTGCGCAGCGGCGACAGCCTCGTCGACCGCCTGCCCGAAGATGGCGAGCACCTCGGCCGTCTCCCGTTCGGAGATCGTGAGCGGCGGCAGGAAGCGCAGGACGGCCGAGTGACGGCCGCCCGACTCGACGATCAGTCCGCGCCGGAAGCATGCCGCCTGAATGCGCGATGCCAGCTCGCCGCTTGCCGGAGGACGGCCGAGGCGATCCGGGCGTCCGAAGGCGTCCACGATCTCGACGCCGATCATCAGGCCGCGGCCTCTGACGTCGCCGAGCGCCGGATGCCGCTTCTGCAGACGGCGCAGGCCTTCGAAAAACTGCGCGCTGCGCGCGTTCACATTGCCGAGCACATCGTGCTCCCTGATATATCGCAGCGTCGCGAGCCCGGTCGCCATGCCGAGCTGATTGCCGCGAAAGGTGCCGGTATGCGCGCCAGGCTGCCAGCGGTCCAGCTCCGCCTTGTAGATGACGACCGACATCGGCAAGCCGCCGCCAACCGCCTTCGAGCACACGATCACGTCCGGCACGATGCCCGCATGCTCGAAGGAGAACATGGCGCCGGTGCGCCCGATGCCCGTCTGCACCTCGTCCACGATCAACGGGATGCCCCGCTCCGCCGTCATGCGGCGCACCTGCCGGAGCCATTCGAGATCGGCCGGCACCGCGCCGCCTTCTCCCTGTACCGTCTCGACGATCAAGCCGCAGGGCGCCGCGATGCCGCTCTCGCAGTCGTCCAGCAAATTCTCGATATATTGGGCGCTGATCGCGGCCGTTTGTCCTTCGCCGACGCCGAACGGACAACGATATTCATAGGGGAACGGCAAAAAGTGGACGTCCGGCAGCAGACTTTGCATATGCTGCTTCTTGCCGAGATTGCCGCCCATCGCCATCGTCGCCTGGGTCGAGCCATGATAGGCGCCCGAGAAGGCCAGAATCGATCTGCCGCCGGTAGCGGTCTTCACCAGCTTGACGGCGGCCTCGACGCCGTCCGCGCCGGTCGGGCCGCAGAACTGGATCTTGGCGGTGTCCCGAAGTCCCTCCGGCAGCAGCGACGCGAGCTCCTGCATAAATTCGAGCTTCAGCGGCGTCGCCAAATCCAGCGTGTGCAGCGGGATCTGGCGCCGGAGCACGTCCTCGATGGCCGCCGTCACGACATCGGGATTGTGGCCGAGCGCCAGCGTTCCCGCCCCGGCGAGGCAATCGTAATACGTTTTTCCGTCCGTGTCGGTAATCTTGATGCCCTTGGCCTGGTGGATGACGAGCGGGAAGCGGCGCGGGTACGACCTCGCGTTCGACTCCCGTTCGGACTGCCATTGCAAATCGGGCTGACCCGCCTGCGTAGGTAGCATAATTCGTGCACTCCTTCTATTCTTCGAATAAGTAGCGCAAATACTGCTCGAATACGTCGGGCTCGTCGCCTTGAAAATACAAGTACGGATCGATCATGTCCGGCAAAGCGTTGACCTCAATAATCCCCCCGTTCTCCTCGTCAAGCGGCTGACGGATGTCCCGGCAGCGAATATCGACGCCGGCGACGTCGAGCGCAAGTGCGGCAGCCGCCTCAACGGCGACGCGCGCATGGTCCGGATGCATATCTCCGGATCTGTCGAACGGCACCTCGCTGATCTCGCTTGCCGCCATATTGTCCCGCTCGAACAGGCGCACCCGCTCGCCGACCGCGGGTACGTCGGCGAGACCTCTGCCCGCTTGCGCAAGGCCCGCCTGCAGCGTCTCCCCCAAGCACGTCGACCGGCAAGTAGGAGCCGACCGCTCCGGCGCGGCGGCTGCGGCTCGCCTGCTCCGCGTTCAAGCGCTCGATCAGCTGTCCCAGCGTCGACTTGCCGTCTCCCTCGACGCTCGCCGCCCGGTATTCCAGTGCGCCGACGACTCGCCCCCCGACGATGAGCACCCGGTAGTCGCTCCCGTGCACGTACTTCTGCAGCATGACGCGGTCGCTATGAACGAGCGCACGCCTCACGGCGCCGACCAGCTCGTCCTCGCTCCTCACGCGGATCGTCACGCCCGCGCTGCGGCTGGCGTCCAGCGGCTTCACCGTCACGAGGCGGTGCGCCCGCCAGAATTGGAGCGCCTCCTCGCCCGGACCGGATACGACCGTATAGGCCGGGACCGGCAGTCCGCTTCTTGCGAACAGCAGGTTGGAGGCGGCCTTGTTCTTGGCCAGCAGACCTGCCAGCAGCGGCATCCTGTGCGAGCGCGTACGGTTGACGACGATGCGTTTGCCCGCCCAAGTCAGCTCCAGAAATTCCTCGTCGCCGGGGATCAGCAGCCTCCCCGCGATTCCAAGCGCCTCCGCCTTTTTCAAAATAAGCCTGTTGTGCGTCTGTGCATCCTGCGACTGATCGCGTTTCAAGCGGCCGCTTCCTCCTCTGTCGAATCCGAATGATACGCCATGCCCTTAAATGATAATGATACTCAATATCATTTATCGCGATAATCATAAATCGCCCGGCTCATAAATGTCAATATCATTTATTTATGTATATATATGTATTGATGCATGACAAAAAACGCCTTCTTCTTGGCATGGAAAAAGGCGCTTAAAACCATCGCACTTTAATGGCGTAATCGGAAAAAATGCTGCTTACACGCTTGTCTCCGCCACCTTCTCATGTTTGAGCTTGGGGCAAGTCGGACAATAATCGTCGGGCTCGTCCGATGCCTGGTAATAAAAACAGCAGGTTTTGCGGATACGGATCGGCGTGCCCGATCCCTTCGTCGCGACCTTCGGCGCATCGAAGCGGGACAACGGGTTGACGCGTTCTCCGAACAGCTCCCCCCGGCGCGCCGCTCATCAGATAGCGGTAGTCCTCCCGCAAGCGGGCCGCCTCTTCCTCGCCGGCGCCCTCGACGAACCGGTCCTCATAGAGCCAATGCACATAGATCGCCGTATTTTCCCATAGTACGGCTTTGGACACCGGTCCGGCCTTGGACAAGCTTCCCCATACGCGCGACAAATTGTCGGCGAAGACGCGGCGAAGGACGCTCTCGCGCCATGCTTCCCGGCCCAGCGGTCCCGGCTGCGTAAGCGACCGGTCGTCCAGGCGAACCCGCGGCAGCCACGGCGATCCCTGATAGTGGGACTCGACGTGGCAGTTATCCAAGCCGTAGTCGAAGCATTTATTCAGCACGCTCATCGCGTAGAGGCTGGACGCCATCGCCAGGCAGCTGTAGCGCTTCGCGAACAGGGAGGCGCACGCCGTTCGGGTCGTGGCTTCGAACACGGCGTTGACGCGGTCAAGATAGGCGATACATAGATCCGGATCGAGCAGATCGGCGGCGCGGATCGACATGGACCGGTCCGCCGAAGGCGCCGTCGCGAAGCGGAATTCGCCGGCCAGCTTGTCGAGCTCTTCGTTGCTGAATGCTGCTGTCATATGCGTCCTCCTTTTTCCTGCGCCGCTCGCCTGCCCTTGCCGTGCGGCACGCACAGCGGCGTTCCGTACAGCGGGTCCTGAATGACGCTCGACTTCAAGCCGAACACCGCTTCGATCATGTCGGCGGTGACGATCTCTTCGGGCGCACCCTCCGCATAGATCTCGCGGTCCCGGATCGCCACGATACGATGCGCGTACCGGCAAGCCAGATTAATGTCGTGAAGCACCATGACGATCGTCCGGCCCTCGCTTTGGTTGAGCGTATACAGCAGGTCCAGCGCTTCGATCTGATGCGTCAGATCCAGATACGTCGTCGGTTCGTCCAGCAGCACGATATCGGTACCCTGCGCGAGCACCATCGCGATCCAGGCGCGCTGACGCTGCCCGCCGGACAGCGAATCGACCGGGCGCTCCGCCAGCTCCGACAGTCCGGTCGTCTCCAGCGCCTTCGTCACCTGCCGTTCGTCTTCGACGGACCACTGCCGCATCCAGCTCTGGTATGGATACCTGCCTTGCTTGACGAGCTGAAGCACGCTAAGTCCCTCCGGCGCCGTCGGCCCTTGCGGCAGCAGCGCCATCCGCTTGGCGACTTCCTTCGTCGGCAGCTCGGCGATGCTTCTTCCCTCCAGCAGCACGCCGCCCTGCCTCGGCTTGAGCAGACGCGCCATCGTCCGGAGCAGCGTCGACTTGCCGCAAGCCGTTCGGACCGATCAGCGCGGTCACCTCGCCCCTGGCAATCGACAGATTCAAATCCCGGAAAATAAAGGCGCTGCCGTAGCTAATCGACAAGTCGCGGGTTTCCAAAGCGTTCAAGCGGGCCGCCCCCTTTATTTACCATTCACTTTAAGCATTCCATGGATCGCTGTCAATGATATTGATAATTATTCTCAAAAAATGATTGATAATGAATTCCAGTTGCCCTAAAATAACGTACGACACAGACAATCAGCAAAAACCTTAGGAGGTATCTCATGGCAGTTTTTCCAACTGCGCCGCTTATTCGCTTGTCCCTGGCGGCAGTCGTCGTCATCGCAGCAGGCTGCAGCGCTTCCCCCTTCCGCCGAGCGATACATCCAATCGACCGCCGCTCCGTCCGTAACGGACGATGCGGCTTCTCCGTCTGCCGCTGCCGCCGAATCCGCTCCTTCGGCGGCGCCCTCCGGGTCCTCGCAGGCTTCGGCGTCCGCGGCGGCACAGACCGTCGAAGCGTCGGCCGTTCCCGATCCGTCTCCCGCCGCGAGCGAAGCCGCCGCTACGCCGGCCGCGCCGCCAACGCGCTCGCCCGCCGCTCCGGCCGCCACGCCGCCGCCGGCCAAAGAAGCCAAAAAGAACAACGCATCGGTGAACCAGGCGGTCACCGATTCGATACTGGACCGAAGCAAAGATACGAAGGCGACGGACGATGCGCAAATTGCCAAGCTTAAAAGCGAGATCGAGACGATACGTTCGCTCGTTAAGGAGCTCAAGCAGCAGACGGAGAACGGCGACGCGGAGAAGATCAAGGCATGCGCGGACCAGATTGCGCAAGCCTGGGAGACGATGAAGGACAAAGTGAACGCCGCCTATCCCGACATGACCGATTTTCTGCAAAAAAAGATCGATAGTCTGAACGCGCTCCAGACGAGCGACCCGTTCGATTCGGAGGCGATGCTACAGCTCGATTACGAGCTGTACCAGGCGTTCCGTCAGTTGTCCGACAAAGCGGGAGATTAATCGCGGTCAAGCGGATTTTCCAAAATAATGGTTGACAATTCTGGCTGCGGAAAAATATGATAATAACGATTTGTTTTGATAATGATTATCAATATCAATTTTATCGGACGAAAGGTGGATTCATTTTTTCTATGCTCAAATCTTTGTTCCGCACGTTAACGCTCGGTCTGACGGTCGCCTTGGCGGCCGTATCGGCCCCCTTCGCGCCGGCTGTCGCCGCCGCGCCGATCCAGGTCGTCGTGGACGGTCAGCGTCTCGCCCTCGACGTGGCGCCTCAAGTCGTGAACGGTACGACGATGGTCCCCTACAGCAGCCTGATCCCCAAGCTCGGCGCGACGTTAAGCTTCGACGCCAAGACCAAGAAGCTCGTCGTCAAGCGGAACCAGCAGAAGGTCGAGCTGACGATCGGCAGCGACAAGGCGAGCGTCGACGGCGCGTCCGTCACGCTCCCGGCCAAGGTGATCGAGCGTTCGGGACGTACGTTCGTCCCGCTGCGCTTCCTCGGCGAAGCGTTCGGTCTGTGGGTGAACTGGAACGACAGCGCCAGGACGGCCAGCATCGAGACGAAGCGCACGATCGCGCATGCGATGGGACAGACGACGCTCACTTCCGTTCCAAAGCGCGTCGTCGTTCTTTTCAACGGCATGGTCGACATCTCCCTCACGCTGGGCGTCAAGCCCGTCGGCGCGATCGAATCGTGGGTGCAGACGCCATGGTATCACTACCTGAGAGCGGATATGAGCGGCGTCAAGAGCCTCGGCAGCGAGCTTCAGCCCAATATCGAAGCGATCGTCGCGCTTAAGCCCGATCTCATCATCGGCGCCAAGACGCGACACGAGAAAATCTACGATCAGCTGTCGAAGATCGCGCCCACGCTGTTCGTCGGCCAACTGTTCGAATGGAAAGAAAATATGAGCATGGCCGCCAAAGCGCTTAACAAGGAAGCCGTAAACGATGCGTTCATGGCCGACTGGAACAAGCGGGTGGCCAGCTTCAAAGCCAACATCGGAGATCGCGCGAACAGCGAAGTATCGATCGTCCGCTTCTACGACGACAACTCGGCGCGCATCTACGTCACCGGGTTCGCGGGCTCCATTCTGAGCGAGCTCGGCCTGAGCCGGCCGAAGTCCCAGCAGTCGCCGGACAAGACGTTTGTCGACCTGTCCTCGCAGGAGCAGATTCCGCTGATGGACGGCGACATCATCTTCGACATTACGTCCAGCAATCAGGGCGGCGACGAGTTCAAGACGCAGGAAGCCTGGCAGAAGAATCCGCTCTGGACGAACCTCAAGGGCGTAAAGAACGGCAAATACTACAAGGTCAACGACATCACCTGGAACTTGTCCGGGGGCGCTACGGCAGCCAAGATGCTGCTGGACGATCTGTTCTTCTACTTTGACGTCTAATGGTCTATTGAATTGCATTGAAGCGACATGGAGGAATGAGCCCCGGGCTCATTCTTTCGCGCGCTCAGGAACTGGAGCGGAAATGATGGAAAGATTGTCAGCCAGCCCCCTGTTCAAGACAGTCGGACTTGCGCTCGGGCTCGTCCTCGTGGCCGCGGGCCTGTTCGCCAGCATGGCGTTCGGCTTGTCCACGATCGGCTTGTCCGACATCTACCGCGCGGCGACGAAGTATGACGCTGCTTCGAACGCGCAGATCATCGTGCATACGGCGCGCATGCCCCGGGCGTTCACGGCGGCGGCCATCGGCGCCTGCCTCGCCGTCGCCGGCGCGCTGATTCAGGGCCTCACGCGCAATCCGCTGGCCGATCCCAGCCTGCTCGGCATCAACTACGGCGCTTCCTGCTTGATCGTGTTCGCCGTGACCCGGCTCTCGATATCGTCGCTGCCGGCGCTGACCGCCGTCTCCTTCGCGGGAGCCGCGATCGCCGCGATCGCCGTATATATGCTCGGGGCGATCGGCCGCGACGGTCTGACGCCGCTTAAGATCATCCTCGCGGGGGCCGCGCTGAGCGCGCTATTCTCATCCTTCACGCAGGGCATGCTCGTGCTGAACGAGCAAGGGCTGAGCGAAATGATGTTCTGGCTGACCGGCTCCGTGGCGGGCAGATCGCTCGAGATGCTGCAGGCGGTGCTGCCCGTGATGGCAGCCGGCATGATCGGCGCGCTGTGGATCGCGCGGCATATGAACGTGCTGACGATGGGGGAGCATACGGCGCAAGGTCTGGGGCAGCGAACCGCGCTCATCAAGATTTTCGCCGGCATAATCGTCGTGGCGCTGGCCGGCAGCTCGGTGGCCGTAGCCGGTCCCGTGGGCTTCATCGGACTGATCGTGCCGACGCTCGTCCGTCCGTTCACCGGGAGCGATTATCGCTGGATCGTCCCCTACAGCGCCGTGGCCGGCGCGCTGCTCCTGCTCTCGGCCGACATCGCCGGACGCTTCCTCATCCGTCCGGAGGAGCTGCCGGTCGGCATCATGACCGCGATCATCGGCACGCCGGCCTTCATCGCGATCGCCAGAAAGGGGCTCGCCCAAAAGTGAAAAGCTACAAATCCGCCCGGTTCGCCAGGCTGCCGATTTCCTTTTTGCTGCACAAAAAGACGCTGACGACGGCGATCGTGCTGGCCGTCGCCGGCGCCGCGGCGCTGCTGCTCTCCGTAGGTCTCGGCGATATGCGCATGTATCCGCAGGAAGTCGTGCGGGCCATGCTCGGCAGCGGCGCCGAGGAGCACAGGCTCGTCGTCCATACGATCCGGCTTCCCCGTATTCTGGCCGCGTTCCTCGTCGGCATCGCGCTGGCGGCGGCCGGCTCTCTCCTGCAGGGCATCATCCGCAATCCGCTCGCTTCTCCCGATATTATCGGCATCACGAGCGGCGCGTCGCTGGCTGCCGTTGTTTTTATCAGCTATTTGTCGGCGACGGTCAGCATCGTCTGGCTGCCGGTCGCGGCGATGACAGGCGCCTGCCTGACCGCGCTGCTCATCTACATGCTCGCCTGGCGGCGGGGCGTGACGGCGATCCGGCTCGTGCTGGTCGGGATCGGCATCAACTTTTTGCTGGGTTCCGCGACCAAGGTGCTGCTGCTTAAAAATCCTGCCTATACGTCGTCGCAGGCTTATGTATGGCTCACCGGCACCGTGTACGGGAGCGATTGGGGGATGGTGGGGATGATCGCGCCATGGCTGGCCGTGTTTATCCCGGTCGCCTTCGCGCTCGCCCGTCATGTGAACGCCCTGCAGCTCGGCGACGATGTCGCCTCCGGCGTAGGCAGCGCCGTTCAGCGGCACCGCTTCGGCCTGCTCATGATCAGCGTGGCGCTCGCCGGCGCTGCCGTCGCCGTCGGCGGCGCCATTTCGTTCGTCGGGCTGATCGCGCCGCATATGGCTCGCAAACTGGTCGGCTCCTCGTTCGGCGGCATGCTGCCGATCTCCGCTTTGCTCGGCGGTCTGATCGTCGTCATAGCCGATACGATCTCCCGCACGGCTTTTTTTACCTTACGATATTCCGGTCGGCGTATTTACGGCCGGCGTCGGCGCGCCTTTTTTCATCTACCTGCTCTATCGCAATCGCCATGCGTGAGCGGTAATTGCCATGCGTCGCATAGGGACCGTCTCGCATACGAAAGACGGGACAAAACAGATTGCATCTCTGCTTCATCCCGTCTAGCCGATCACGGCCGATCGAACGGCTTCTTCTGTTTATACATCCTCTAACCTTTTGCGATCTCCCTGCCTTACTTCGCCTGCTGCAGCTCCGCGATGACCGATTTGTATTGCGCCAGCAGCTTGCCGAGCGCCTGCTCGATCTTCTCCGCATCGCCCGATTCGACGGCTTGGCCCAGCGCGATTCGGCCTTCGATAATGCCGACGCCTACAGGCGCCGCAGCCGCCGTCACGGTCTTGCCCCCCGGCGACGGCCGTCAATGTCGAAGGCGCCGTCACGATGCCTCCCTCGCCCGGTTTGACCAACTGCAGAGAGATCGAACCCGTCTCCGTCAGGCTTCCCTGGCGAATCGTGACGGCAGCCGCGGGCTGCGCTGCCTCGACCGAACCGGAAGCAGGCAGAGTGGCGGCAGACAGCGACAGCGTCTTGACCGGAGCGAGCTTGTTGTAACTGGCCAGCGTCTTCTTCCATTCCTCGACGGTGTCCGGCGCGTACTTCGCGGCGACCTCGGACGGGTCGGGCAGCTGCATGATCGCGGTTTGGGAGATTGCCTTTGCGGCCACTCCTGCAGTTAGCTTGGCCGACGATTGAGACAGCGGCGCCTGGGAGAGCGCATACTTCTCGGCAAGCGCAGGCCCGGCCGCCGCAAAGGCGGCGACTGGGCTGCCCAGCGCGGCGACGGCCATGGCGGTGACGGCGATTTTGGCGAACAGAGACTTGCTTTTCATCGTTGAATCACTCCTGCTTATAGTTTGTCTTGCATCTCCTACTTTAGAATGCGGATGTGGCATCCGATTGGTGGAATTGTGGAAAAACGATGGCACGCGCCCCGGCTCCGGAACGGACTTGCTATAATGAACCTATCGTTCGGCCGGGGAGGTCCTTCCTATTAACGAATATACGATTGCCGTCGTGGACGACGATCCGAATATCCGGCATCTCGTCGAGGCTTATCTCATGAAAGAAAATTATCGCACCGTCGGTCTGGGTTCCGCGGAAGAAGCTTGGGATCTATGGACGAGCAGCCCGCCGGATCTCTGGGTGCTGGATATTATGCTGCCGGGTATGGACGGATACGAGCTGTGCAGGCGCATCCGCAGCGACGCTGAAGTGCCGATCATCATGATCTCGGCCAAGGACGAAGAGGTCGACAAAATATTGGGGCTTGAGCTGGGCGGCGACGACTATCTGGTGAAGCCCTTCAGCCCCCGCGAGCTGGTGGCCCGGGTGAAGCGTCAGCTTCGCCGCTGGTACCGGCTCCATGCCGCGAACGAGACGGCCTCGCCGACAGCCGCGCCTGCCTTCGTCGAGGTCGGTTCCTTGCGCGTGTATCCGGAGGAGCGACGCGCTTATTGGGGAGGCGCCGAATTGGAGCTAACCTTTAAGGAGTATACGCTGCTTCAGGTACTGGCGGAGCATCCCAATCGCGCGTATACGCGGGAGGAACTGCTCATGCTGGTGTGGGGCGACGATTACTTCGGCAGCGACCGGGCCGTCGATCACCTGATCAAGCGGCTTGCGCAAAAAAAGCCGAGCAGCTCCCGATCGAGTCGGTGTGGGGGCACGGCTATCGCTTAAGAGCGGACGGAGGGATTCAGTCATGAAGCTGCTTCATCAGATCAATCTGGCATTCGGTTCGCTGCTCGTGCTCGTCTTGGGCATGACGGCGCTGCTCATTCATCTGGTACTGATCGATCACTTCATGGGCGAGCAAAAGCAGGAGCTTCGTACGATGGCCTCCAGCATCGCATCCTCGCTCCAGCTTCAGGCCTTGCCTTTTGCAGGCACAACCGATACGACGCGCTCTCTCGATCAAGCCGTCGCGCTGCCTGTCGACGTCGAGGCTTTCGTCTCGGATGCCGAAGGCCATATCGTCAGCGGCAATACGAGACCCGTATCGCTCACGCCTTCCGTACAGGCGCTCCCCGCGGCCGTCCTGTCAGCCAAGGACGCGATGAAGACGCTTAGCGCATCCGGCGTGCAGATCAGCAGCGGTTATCTGGTCCATACGGACCCGGTCCCCCAAGGCACGCTTACGCTGCGCACGCCGATCAGCAAGATCAACGCGATCGAACGCGCGCTTCTCGGCCGGCTGCTGATCGTGCTGGGCGTCGGCGGCGCGGTCGCTCTGCTGCTCAGTCTGCTGATCACACGCAAGCTCATTCGCCCGATGGTGAAGCTGCGCCGGGAACTCGCGAAGGTGCAGGAGCGCCGGTTCGCCGACGTTCGGCTCGTCCCCGCCGGCGGCGAGATCGGCGCAGTCGCGCGGACCGTGTACGATCTGGCGGGGGGAACTGGAACGGTACAACCGGGTGCAGAAGCAATTTTTCCAAAATGCCTCCCACGAGCTCAAGACGCCGCTCATGTCGATCGCCGGCTATGCGGAAGGCATCCGCGACGGCGTATTCGAAGGCGAAGGCGCCCGTATGGGGCTGGACATCATCGTCAACGAGAGCGGACGGATGACGAAGCTCGTCACGGAAATGACGCTCCTCGCAAAGCTGGACAGCGAAGCGGACGTCGTACAACCGATCGTCGTCCGCATTGGCGAACTGCTGACCGGCGCCGCCGAGCGGATCAATCCGCTGCTTGCGCAGCGCGGGCTGTCATTGGACATCGTCTGCGCCGACCATGCGGAGGACGAACTCGCGATCATGGCCAACAAAGACAAGCTTTTGCAGGCGCTGCTTAATGTCTTGTCCAACGCCGCTCGCCATGCTGCACGGCGTATCGTGATCGAAGCCGGAATGGTCGACGGCCGGGTCGTCATCCGGGTGCTCGATGACGGGAAGGGCTTCCCGGACGCGCTGCTCCCGCACCTGTTCCATCGATTCGTCAAGGGCAAGGACGGCGAGAACGGCCTTGGTCTGGCCATCTCCCGCGCGATCGTCGAACGATGCGGCGGCCTGATTCGGGCGGATAATCAGGCATCCGGCGGGGCCGTGATCTCCCTCAGCTTTCCGCAGTCGGCAGCCTGAAGTCCGCGCAAAATAAAGGAGCTGTATCCCCGTCTCGTCAAGACGATCCGGGGACACAGCTCCTTTTTTGGTTGTGACGAACTCATAGTCAGGCCGGATCTACCACCCGAAGATGGCGTCGATGACCGGCTTCGTATGGCCGCCCGGGTAGAGGAGGTACAGCAGCACGTACACGGTAATGCCCGTAATCGCGGTAATGAACCAAATGACGGCGGTTATGCGGCCCCATCGACGGTGCTTCGCATATTTTTCCTTGAAGCCGAGCACGAGCGTGGTGATGCCAAATACGGCCGCGACCATCGCCAGCGTGATATGGAACAGCAGGAATATCAAATAGATCGTCTTGAGATGATCCGGTCCGCCCCACTCGGTATTGCCGACGAAAATCGTGCGGGACACGTAGATGATGAAGAAAATGACGGCAGCGACCGCTGCCGCGATCATCGTCTTCTTATGGGCTTCTCGTTTTCCCCGGATAATGAGGTTCCAGCCGATCGCGACGAGAATGGCGCTAAGCGCGATAAAGCTCGTGCTGATCGTCGGCATAATGGTGTAGCTTGACAAGTGGGCTCACCTGCTCCATAAATGTTGGACAACTGCTCCCATTGTAACCTGCCTTTGGCCCCAGTTCAATTGCGTACGGCCCCACTTCACACATTGTTCAAACGGCTTGACGAAGCATGGTCGAACGCGGGATCGTCGTCCTGCGCGCGCTCTCTCCGGTACCACTGCATGAAGACGGTGTACAGCGCGGCGATGTTGACGAACTCCTGCAGGAGCTTCATGATAATGCCGCCGAGCTGCTGATCGTCGATCGGCTTGAGCAGGCTGAAAAAGGCCGGGCCGCCCTTGAACTGAGCCAAAAAAGCGGACGGGTCGCCTGCGATGCAGTAGCCCATCGCTTTAGCCCAGACATCCGCGTCGTTGTAGACGCTGAACAGCGGCGTACTCGCGAAAATAATGAGGACGCACGCCGGCGTCAGCAGCAGACCGTTCAGAAAGATGAAGCCGAGCTTGCGCAGATTGGTCAGCTTGCTCCATTCCGCGACCGGGCACATCACATGCCACCAGCTGATCAGCGCCGCGCCGAGCATCACGAAATAGTAGACGCCATGCACGACGTAGTGCGTCATGATCCAGTCATGGTTAGCCGGCATATGGTACACCGAGAACAGCAGGTTAAACGCGAACAGCCCCAGAAGCGGATTCATGAGAAACCGCAGCGGCCGCCAGAACGGCTTCGAGAAAATAGATTTCCACAACCACGCAGGCACGCCGTAAATCAACATCGGCGGCACGATAAAATAGGAAATCGCCATCGCCGTCATATGGAAAGTAAACATGAGGTGGCCCATCAGGCTAAGCGGGCCGCCCTGCGCCAAATACA
Organism: Cohnella rhizosphaerae; assembly: GCF_029525575.1. Lineage (GTDB taxonomy): Bacteria > Bacillota > Bacilli > Paenibacillales > Paenibacillaceae > Cohnella > Cohnella rhizosphaerae. Next base: position 1,119,460 of record NZ_JAPDIA010000003.1, on the reverse strand, counting down.
GCAGCACGATGCCTGCAATGAACGCCGCTTGCCGCTTTTTGGCGACGGGCTCGCTATGAATGAACCGTTCCCGCCAGGGTCCCGTGACGAGCGAATACAAAATGACGATCAATAAAGCGATGATCATCATAACCGGGCTCCATAGGTCGGCGAACGAGAAATATTCCAATCCCATACCCATCGTCGTTCCTCCTTTCGATCAATCCCGATCCATCGCAACAAACAGGCAGCGATAAACCGCGCAAATCGCCTTAACCGTTAAAAAGAGAGGCGGCTTGTAGGCCCGCCTCTCTTCAGTTCTTGTTATTTTACCACCAAACCCAGTACAGCGCCATGATCACCATCGTGAAGACGACGATGATGCCGAAGATGATGCCCATCGTCGCGAACAGATGGCCGCGATCCTTCAAGTGCATCCAGAACGCCAGCTGTACGAAAACTTGCAGCAGCGCCATGGAGACGAGAATGATGTACGTGAAAGTCGTGTTGATCTCGCCGGCCGAAACCGCGGCGAAGGCGATGATCGTGAGCACGAGGGACAGGACAAAAGCGACGACGTGCTTCTGCGGTCCTTCGTGCCGGTGACGTCTCTTGGGTTCCGAAGCGGCTGCCGAATGGTCGTTGGCCATGAGGTTAACCCACCTTTCCCATCAGGTATACAACGGTGAAGATGAATACCCAAACGACGTCGATAAAGTGCCAGTAAATGGCGGATACGTAGATCTTCGGAGCGGTAACGACGGTAAGGCCTTTCTTGAAGATCTGGGCGATGAGCAGCCCGATCCACAGAACGCCGAACGCGACGTGCGCGCCGTGGAAGCCGACCAGCGTGTAGAACGAAGAACTGAATGCGCTCGTCGTCAGCTTGTGGCCTTCGGACACGTACGTGTTGAACTCGTAAATCTCGAGCCCGAGGAAGCTCAGGCCGAGCAGGATCGTGATGATCAGCCAGACGATCATCGCCTTGACCTTGTGCTGGTGCAGCGCCTGAACCGCGAATACGCTGGCGAGACTCGATACGAGCAGGATCATCGTCGCCGCGAATACCATCGGCAGCTCGAACAGATGATCCGGCGTCGGACCGTCGAGCGTCTGATGGCGAAGCGCGATGAAGGCCGCGAAGAGGGTTCCGAACAGCACCGTCTCCGCGCCGAGGAACAGCCAGAAGCCAAGAATTTTATTGCGGCCTTCTAACGTCGCCTTTTCGGGCTCATGAGGAAGGTGTCCGTCTAAGTGATGGTCGTGTGCGCTCATGCGTGCACCCCTTTCTCCTGCTCCTCAGGCTCGATATGGAAGCCGTGATCGTCGAACACGGAGCGGCAGAACATGCTTCCGAAGGTAACCACGAGCCCTGCGATGGCAATGATCAGGTGATCGTACATGAAGCCGAGCGCCGCGGCGAACAATCCGATGCTCATGATGAGCGGGAGAATCGAAGGCGATGGCATGTGGATCGGCCCGACCGGCTCGGCCGGCGGCATTTCGGTATTGCCCTTTTGCTTTTCGTTCCACCATGCGTCATAGGAGCGCACGAGCGGAAGCTGCTTGAAGTTGTACTCCGGCGGCGGCGAAGGGATCGACCATTCGAGCGAGCGGCCGTCCTCCCACGGATCGTCGGCCACAGGCTTCTTGTTCGCCGCGCTGACGATGACGTTGACGACGAAGATGATCGTGCCGATGCCCATCAGGAACGCGCCGACGGTGCTGACCGCATTCATCGTGTCGAAGCCTTGGCCCGGCAGGTATGTCCATACGCGGCGCGGCATCCCGATCAGTCCCAGGAAGTGCTGAATGAAGAAGGTCATGTGGAAGCCGATGAAGAACGTCCAGAAGGTCGCCTTGCCCAGCTTCTCGTTCAGCACCCGGCCGAACATCTTCGGCCACCAGTAGTGAAGGCCGGAGAAGATGCCGAAGATCAATCCGCCTACGATAACGTAGTGGAAGTGAGCGACGACGAAGTAGGTGTCGTGGTACTGGAAGTCTGCCGGCGCGACGGCCAGCATGACGCCGGTGACGCCGCCCATGACGAACGTCGGGATGAACCCGATGGCGAACAGGCTCGCGGAAGTGAACGAGATCGAGCCGCCCCACAGCGTGAACAACCAGTTAAAGATCTTGACGCCCGTCGGCACCGCGATCAGCATCGTCGCGATGGAGAACAGGCCGTTCGCGACCGGGCCGAGACCCGTCGTGAACATATGGTGCGCCCAGACCATGAAGCCGAGGAACGCGATCAGTACGGTCGCGAATACCATCGAGCTGTAGCCGAACAGGCGCTTGCGCGAGAACGTGCTGACGACTTCGGAAATGACGCCGAAGGCCGGCAGAATCAGGATGTAAACTTCGGGGTGTCCGAAAACCCAGAAGATGTGCTCCCAGAGCACGGCGTTGCCCCCGTTGCCCGTCTCGAAGAAATTCGCCTGGAACAGGCGGTCGAACGTCAGCGCGACGAGGCCGACCGTCAGAACCGGGAATGCGAATACGATCAGCGCGGACGTGATGAAGATCGTCCAGGTGAACATCGGCATGCGCATGAAGGACATGCCCGGCGCGCGCATATTGATGATCGTTGCCATAAAGTTGATGCCGCCCAGCAGCGTGCCGATACCGGCGATCTGCAGGCCCATCAGATAGTAATCGACGCCGTGGCCGCCTGCGTACATGGGTCCGGCCAGCGGCACGTACGACGTCCAGCCCGCATCCGGGATGTCGCCTGCGAACCAGCTGATGTTCAGCAGAACGCCGCCCGCGAAGAAAGTCCAGAAGCCGAGCGAGTTCAGGAACGGGAACGCGACGTCGCGCGCCCCGATCTGCAGCGGGATGACCGCGTTCATGAGCGCGAACAGCATCGGCATCGCCGCCAGGAAGATCATCGTCGTACCGTGCATCGTGATCAGTTGGTTAAACGTATCCGCCCCGACGAAGTCGTTCATGGGCTTAATCAGTTGAATCCGGATCAGGACCGCCTCAAGGCCGCCGACCAGGAAGAACAAACCGCCGGCGATTAAGTACAGGATCCCTATTTTCTTGTGGTCGACGGTCGTCAGCCAGTCCATCAAGCCGCGATATCGCTTGACCGTGTGCGCGTGTGCAGCCAAAGCCGCGTCCTCCTTCATTCCCCGCAGAAGCTAGAGTATTAGTATTCGAGCTTTTGGCCGGCCAGATACTTCGCGATGCCGTCGAGCTCTTCTTCCGTAAGGCCGGTCGCCGTCGTGCCCTTGCCAGGTCCGTACTTGACATCCGTGCCGACGTCCGGCATCTGGTTGCCCGGCTTGATCGTCTGCGCGTGAGCGATCCAGTCCTTGAGGTTCTCCTCTGCCGACTTTTCGTCGTTGTAGAGGATACCGCCGACGGTGAGCCTGCTGCCGACGCCCGTAAGGTTCGGCGCCGCGCTGCCCGCGTTCGTCTCGCCGATCGCGTGGCAGGTCAGGCACTTGCTCTCGAACGCCGCCTTGACGTTCTCGTCCGCAGGCATGGAGACCGGAGTCTTCATCGCCGCGACCCAGCGGTCGAACGAAGCCTGGTTGACGGCCTTCGCCTTGAAGTCCATCAAAGCGTGGGAAGGGCCGCAAAGCTCGGCGCACTTGCCTCTGAACACGCCTTCGTTGGGGAACTCGAGGTAAAGCTTGTTCGTCGTGCCAAGACCCGCGTTGGTGTCGATCTTGCCGCCGATGGACGGAATCCAGAAGGCGTGCGTCACGTCGCCGGACGCCAGCTTGAACTGGATCTTGCGGCCCGTCGGCACGATCAGCTCCTGCGCGGTCTTAATGCCGTATTCCGGATACTCGAACTCCCACCAGTATTGGTGAGAAGTGACGGTAACCTGAACCGCCTCGGGATCCTTGGAATAGTCCTTGGACAACCCGAAAACCGTGTTGATCGTCGGGACGCCCAGAATGAGCAGCAAAATAATCGGAACGACCGTCCAGATAATCTCCAGCGTGTGATTCCCTTCGACTTGCTTCGGGACCGTATTGTCGCCTTTGCGCCGGCGGAAGCGGATCAGTACGTAAATACAGATCGCAAACACGACGACAACGACAAGCGCCATGATCGAGATCGAGAGCGTCATCAGGTCAAATTGCTTTTGCGCCACCGGCCCTTTAGGGCTCAATGTCGACAGATCCTCCCTACCGCACGCCGACAGCAATAGCGCCATGCCGGCCACGAGCGGAAGCAAACGCTTTAATACGCGCCACCGATTCATCATCCATTCATCCCCACTTTGACATAATCACGGATCGCCCTCTTCTCTGACTGTGGCGGCGGCGATCCATGTGTTGCGCGATGTCGAACTTTGTACACGCACGTGCCTAAACCCTCTAATAAATATAAAGATTGGTACGACAGTTTGTCAATGTTCACACAACAGTTCACAAATTGTTCTCAAAACTGTCAAAATCGTTGCGCCGCAAGGGTTTCAAGGCTCGATTTTGCGTTTTCGCGGGCCTTTGGCCCCCTCATGCAAAGGCTTTCTTCGTCCGCAAGCCCGCGAGGGCTCCCGATCTTCGGCCGCAGGCCTTTCCATCAGCTTTTACCATTGACGGCTTGTTTTATGTACGCGGGCGCGGCATACTTTTGCGGCGGCGGCGAACACTAGTCGCATCGCATCCAGATTCCGAGGAGGACCCGTTTATGAACAAGCGCCGTTGCGCCCATGCAGTTCTGCTCGCGGCCGCGCTGACGGCGACGTTGGGCGGCTGCAACTATAAAGCCCATCATCAGCAAAGCGCCAACGATTACGGCAGCAGAACGGCTAACGATCCCAAAATGTCCGGCGTTCGCGCCTACAGCCATGTCGTCACCGATCCGCGCGCGCATGACAATCGTTATTTCGAATACAGCTCCGCCCTTTCCTACCGCTTGTCCAACGTGCCGGGCGTCGCCAACGCCATCGTCATGGTGACGGATAAAAACGCGTACGTCGGCATATCCACCGATCTGACGGCGACGGGCGTTCGCTCGCACGGCGGCGGTCAAAAAGCGCGCGAACAGGACAATACCGGCACAACCGAAGGCGTCTATAACGTGGATACGGGCAGCACTTCCTGGGATTTGACGAAAATCGTGACGCCCTACAATTCCTCGTTTTCACACAAGGACATCTCGGATCTCTCGACGGAATTCCGGCAGACCTTGGCCAACGAGGTGCGCAAAATGGCGCCCAACGTTAACGGCGTCCACATCTCCGCCAACATGGAGTATGTGAACCAACTGCTCGGCTATGCCAAAGCCGCCTGGGACGGACAACCGCTTGCCCCCCTTACGCCAAGCTTCAACAGGCTTGCCAAGTATATGTTCGCGGCAGGCGACGAAGTCCCCCTTCCGGTGCCCGAGCCTACCGCGCACGCCGCGCGCAAGCATGGATGACCGACACACCTTAAAAGCGGGCTGCGCAGAGAGCTTCATTTCTGCAGCGGCCCGCATTTTATTTATTTGTGAGTTTGAGTTAGGCGATTTTATCGCACATCTCGCGCCGAAGAGCCGAGCAGCGGCCGAGTTAGGCGATTTTATCGCACATCTCGCGCTGTAAAGCCGAGTAGCGGCCGAGTTATACGATTTTATCGCACATCTCGCGCTGAAGAGCCGAGCAGCGGCTGAGTTATGCGATTTTATCGCACATCTCGCGCTTAAGAGCCGAGCAACGACCGAGTTATGCGATTTTATCGCACATCTCGCGCCGAAGAGCCGAGCAGCGCCTGAGTTATGCGATTTTATCGCACATCTCGCGCCGAAGAGCCGAGCAGCGGCTGAGTTATGCGATTTTATCGCACATCTCGCGCTGTAAAGCCGAGTAGCGGCTGAGTTATGCGATTTTATCGCACATCTCGCGCTGAAGAGCCGAGCAGCGGCGGAGTTATGCGATTTTATCGCACATCTCGCGCCGAAGAGCCGAAGAGCCGAGCAGCGGCCGAGTTATGCGATTTTATCGCACATCTCGCGGCCGAAGTCCGGCTTCGCAAGGGCGATCGGTCGGTTGGTTGGCATTTCAAGGTGAGGGTACGATAATTGAAATCAAACTTGCAGGGGGGCTGATTCGCATGAGCGATCTTGAATAGAAGCGCAAAATGCCGCGACATAAAAAAAACAAGGCCCCGAGTCGGAGAGGCCTTGCGAAAAATCGGTGGTCAGGAAGCGGACGAGTTGATCCTCATCAGCTCGCGTTCAACGATAACGGTAAGTTCATCTTCATAGCCGCCGGTGATTCTGTATTTCCGGATGTAGTCCTTCACGAACTTGCGCGGATCCTTGGGGCGAAAAATTCTCGTTAGTTCCTGCAGACTCTCCTGAACTTCGTTATGACCGCGCTTTGCCATGCCATAATCCCTCCCGGCGGAAACTTCCCGCAAGATTCGTACAGAGTTGACGCCCGGCTGCCCATATTTAGATGTTTACTTCCCGTTCGCCTCATTATACCAGTTCGACTTGAGGTTTAACAGAAAAACCGTCCTCAGACGTCTACCTCGAACCATTGTTCCCCGCCCGGCAAGCTGAAACGGTCGCCCGCCTTGAGCTCTTGCCGATCCCCGGCAGCCAGCCGCGTGCCGTCGGGCAAATATGTACCGTTGGACGAGCCGTGGTCGACCAGCGAAAAAACGCGGCGGGAAGGATCGTAGCTGACCGTGCAATGCTTGCGGCTGATCTCGGCGTGGCCGTCCGGATAGACGAGCTCGCATTGATGGCTGTCCCTGCCGATGGCCAAAGGCCTGTCCGCCAAGCTGTAGCTGACGCCGGCAAACTGCCCCGCCACGCCGACGAGACGCGGCTCGCCTTCGCCTGCCGTCGCAGTCGTGCCCCGCCCGGTCTTATCCGACGCGTCGCCCAGGCTCCGGAGCGGGATGGTGTATCCCGGCTCGTCGCTTTCTTCCTTATCGGTATCGGCGTCATAGCCGTGAGCGGCTTGGTTCGAAGTAAACAAGTCCGAATTCGCGGGCCTGGACTCGTCCTCCTTCGTACTCTTACCCCGCGAAGTCATCTGCAGAAACGCCAGCACCGCGATAACCGATACGGCGATGCCGATCGCCATGGCCGCCAGGAGCGGAAGCATGCCTTGCGACTCCAGGCGCTCTGCGGCCGTTTGAGCGGCCGGCGCCGCCTCCGCCTTCAGGCCCGGCCATGCCGCGGCGGCGAGCGCCAGCGCGGCGGCCGACAGGGCGCGGAAGCCGGACCTTCTTTTCATGGCGGCTCCTCCTAGTCATGTAAACGCTTACTAATGCGTATGCGCAGGTTTATTATTTAATACCGCTTATGATCTCGATTATAGCTTGATTCCGCGGCCCGTTCAATGTTTGCCCGGATGGCCGGGACGAGATCGGCAGCCTGACTAAAGGCCGCCGATCAGGTCGCGGAGCTCGCTCGCCGAAGGCGCGCGAAAGGACACCTTAAGTCCGCTCGCGTCCGACGATATGTCCTTGATCTTGACGACCTTGGGCAGCTCGTCGCCCAGCGGGATGACGACGTCCTCGAACCGGTCGGCGGGCAGCTTCACGCCCCGGAGCGAAGCCCCCCTCGACCTCCGCAATCAGGTTGGGCGACGCCCATTTTAGCCGATATACGATCGTCAATCCGACCGGGATCCGCTCCCTGATCTTCAGATTCACGTCCGCCGCCAAACGATCGCCGTCGAGCAGGCGGAAACGGGCGCCCGTGATCCGCGCGTCGGGCGTGTACATTGGATTTTGCGCGATCGATTCCTTGGCCAGGTTGTTGACGTCAGCCTCGGAGAGCGCCAGCTGCGTCGACACGCGCTTGAGCATTTCGACCGCTTTTTTCTCGAGATCGACCTTCTCGTAGGAGAGATCGAGACGCTCGGCCGGCTTGATCAATTGATATAGAATAACGCTCCCCACTGCGATGAGCACGACGAGGGCGATGAGGGCGAACAGCAGTTTTTTCAAAGGAAGGCCTCCTCCTGACAGTACTTCTTGCGGGGCGCATGCGAGCCTGGCGCACATTGACTTGCATCCCTACTTAAGAGTATAACATTAAGTAATTCAAACGTCGGACAGTTCGATCGCCGCGCGGACTTGGCGCCCTGTCCGAGCTCCAGCCAGCCGTCCCTTCGGGGGCGGCTCTTCATTTAGGATCAGGAAGGAAGATGATGACCTTGTCAGACTCATTACCCAGCAGCGCCCCCGCCTCTATCCGGATGGAGGACATTCTGTTCGCGGCCCATACGCTCCGCAGCGTCGTAGCGCCCACCCCGCTGCAGTTCAATCCTCGCCTGTCCGCCAAGCACGGCTGCAGGATCCATCTGAAGCGCGAGGACCAACAGGTCGTGCGCTCCTTCAAAATTCGCGGCGCCTACAACCTGATCTCCGGCTTGCCCGCGGAGGAGCGCGAACGCGGCGTCATCTGCGCGAGCGCGGGCAATCATGCGCAGGGCGTCGCTTATTCCTGCGCCGCGCTCGACATTCCAGGCATTATTTACATGCCCGCGACGACGCCGCGCCAAAAGGTCGGACAGGTCGAGCTGTTCGGCGGAGACAAGGTCGAGGTCAGGCTTACCGGCGATACGTTCGACGACGCCTATGCCGAAGCCCTGCGGGCGGTGCGGGAAACGGGCATGACCTTCGTCCATCCTTTCGACGATCCCCGAATCATCGCAGGCAACGGAACGGTGGGTAAAGAAATCATGGAGGTGTGCAAGGAGCCTGTCGACGTGCTGATCGTGACCGTCGGCGGGGGCGGTCTCGCCGCGGGCGTCGCGTCCTACGTGAAAGCCGTCAGCCCGAGTACGCGCATCATCGGCGTCGAGCCCGAAGGCGCCCCTTCGATGCTGGCCGCGATGGAACGCGGCGAGGTCGTGCCGCTCGAGGAGATCGACAAGTTCGTGGACGGCGCGGCCGTCAAGCGGGTCGGCGATCTGACTTACGCACTGTGCCGCGACCTGCTCGACGAGGTGGTCGTCGTGCCGGAAGGACGCGTATGCACGACGATCCTCGAACTGTACAACGAGCACGCGATCGTGGCGGAGCCGGCCGGGGCGCTGACCGTCGCCGCCCTGCCCATGCTGGCGGAACGTCTGGCCGGCCTGAGCGTCGTCTGCGTCGTAAGCGGCGGCAACAACGATGTCGACCGCATGCAGGAGATCAAGGAGCGTTCGATGATTTACGAAGGGCTCAAGCATTACTTCATGGTCAACTTTCCGCAACGCTCCGGCGCGCTCAGAGAGTTCCTCGACGACGTGCTCGGCCCGGACGACGATATCGTCCAATTCGAATACACGAAGAAGCATAATAAGGAAAACGGCCCGGCCCTTGTGGGCATCGAGCTCAAGAGCCGGGACGACTACGGCCCTCTGGTCGAGCGGATGAATCATAAAGGGTTCCGGTACGCGGAGCTGAACAAGGACCCGCTGTTGTTCAACCTGCTGATCTGACCGGCCTCGGCCGCGGCTTTGATCGCATGCAGATTATGGCTATAATGGTGAGGTCATGCATTCCGCCCGCCGCTTGCGCGCCAGAGGGCTTCAAAGGAGAATTCCGTTGAAGACGGCTTCGATCAAATCGATGTTTACCAAAGAAATATCGCTGCTGGCCATCATCCTCTATCTGGTGGAGTTCGTGCGCGGGGCGGCGCTCATCGGCTTTTTGCCCATCTACGGCAAGGAGACGCTCGGTCTTGACCTGGACGTGATCGGCGCGGCCATCACCGCGCACTACTTGATCGATACGGCGCTTAAGCTGGGGATGGGGTATCTCGTCCACCGGTTTCCCGTCAAAAAAAATCATCAATATCGGCTTGCTCGCCTCGCTGGCCGGGATGGCGCTCATCGGTTGGGCGGACGTGCCCTGGATCTTCATCTCGGCCGCCGGCCTGTATGGGCTCGGCATCTCGCCGATCTGGATTTATTGCCTAACCAAGGTCAAGGAAGAGAGCCGCGGCGCCCAGATGGGCTTCTTGTACATGATCTGGCTCGTCGGGCTCGGCTCCGGTCCCGTCGTCCTCAATCTGGTGCTCGTGCACAGCGAGATGGCGAGCTACTGGATCATGGTGCTCGTCTCCGCCGGCGCCTGGCTGCTCTCTCTGATGATTCCGAAGGAAGCGCATGCCGAAGTGGCAGCCGTACCCTTTCGCAAGCAATTGGCCGTGCTCGGCACGCATTTGAAGGACATGCGCTTGCTGCTGCCCGGCATGATCCTGCAGACGCTGGCGGCCGGCATGCTGCAACCGATCCTGCCCAGCTTCGTAAAAGATCATCTCGGAATGGCATCCTGGCAATATACGCTTCTTCTGCTCGCCGGCGGCGGATTTACGGCGCTCGGGCTGATCCCGATGGGCAGACTGTCGGACCGGCTCGGCAAAAAGTGGTTTCTGGTCGTCGGCTTCATCCTGTTCGGCGTCGCGCTCTACGGCTTGACGCTCGGCCCAGTGACCGTGCTGGCATTTGTATGGGCCGTCACGCTCGGGTTGTCCTACGCGGCCGTGCTGCCCGCCTGGAACGCGCTGCTGGCGGCTTACGTGCCGCCCGAGCAGAAGGGCCTCGGATGGGGCGTGCTCTCCGCCGTCGAAGGCATCGGCGGACTGCTCGGCCCGATCATCGGCGGATTCGCGGCTACCGGCTACGGCGAGCCGTCCGTCGTCTTGAGCACGGCGGTCATCTTTGCCGTCATCGGCGTCATCTACCTGCTGTTCCCATTCCGCCTGTTTCGCGGGGAGACGCCCGCACAGCGCATGTGAGGTAATCTATGCTTCAGCTATTGTCCGACAGAATCGCCGCATTCGCCGCCACGCGCTGGCAGGAGTGGATGACCTACCTAAAAGGCATGAGCCTCGAAGACATTCAGGCGTTGCTCGACCGCTATTCGGCGCTCGGGCCGCTGCCCGGCATTCTGCTGCCTTTGGCCGAGTCGCTGCTGCCTTTTTTGCCGCTCATCGTCATCGTCGTGGGCAATGCCTTGTCCTACGGACTATGGCTTGGCTTCCTTTATTCCTGGATCGGCGCCAGCTGCGGCGCCATCCTCGTGTTCCTGCTCGCCCGCCGCTTCGGCTCCCGCTACGGCGAGCGCATCCGGAGGCGGATGCCCCGCATGGAGCGCCTTTTCTCCTGGGTGGAGCGCAAAGGGTTTACGCCGATATTTATCCTGTCGTGCCTGCCCTTCTCTCCGTCGGCCGTCGTTAATATCGCATCGGGCATCTCCAAGATCCCGACGCATACGTTCGTTACCGCCATCATCATGGGCAAGGCCGTCATGATCTTTACGCTCTGCTTCCTCGGACACGACCTGAACGCGCTCGTCCACCAGCCCTGGCGGCTGCTCGTCGCCGGAGTCATCCTGGCCGCGCTGTGGTTCGCGGGGAAGAGGCTGGAGGGCCGGTACGTAGGGTGAGCTGGTGCGCAAGGCTGCGGGTCGTAGGCGGACCGAGACATTGGCACTGGCAACCGAGGCCCGGCATGGAGTCGGGCACCGAGGCCTGAGATGGAAGTTGGCATGGAGGCTGGCAAGGACTGGCATGGAGGCTGGCACGTCGTATGGCATGGAGTCCCTGGCATGGAGTTCTTGGCATGGAGGTCCTGGCATGGAGGCTGGCACGGCGTCTGGTACGGCGACTGTCGTCAGGTGCCAACAGTCGCCGATAACGCGGCTTCCTGATGCTGAACGCCCGGCATAAGGACGCCTTGCACGTGGCAACCTATCCGGGAGTCGACGATATCACCGGAAGGAGGGATCGCCATGTCCGGCGAACAACCGTCAGGCGCTCAGATCGAGGCCAGAAAAGCGCAGTCCAATGCCGACAGGACAGGCTCCGGCAAGGACGCGGCCAGCCGCCTCCAGTCCGAATCCGACCACTCCGCCATGCGCAAGCACGGCAAGTAATCCCAGCGAGGCGGTGACTTCAGATGAGCGAAAATAACGAAATGCTGCCATTGTCCGGCGAAAAGGTCGAATCCGACGGCATCTACCGCGACGAGTGGGGACGCGAGCTGAAGCTCGAACGCGGGGACGAATTTCCGTCCGATCCGATGGTCGGCAGCACGGAGTGGGAATGGGTCGAGGCGGTCTACGACAACCACCACGACGGCGAAACGGACCCGCGCCTGGTCCCGAAGGAAAAGGACGTCAACAAGCAGGATAAAATCGAGCATCCGCGCAGGCAAGTGGACCGCGGCTCCAAAGGCTGAATACGAAAAATCGGCGATCGCTCCGAGTATTTTGGAGGCGATCGCCGATTTTTTGATTGTGGCGAGGATGATGATATCGGTGCGGCAGGGGGATAAGACGTTGGTGAGGCGTTGTTGCGTAGATGGGACCAGGTAACTGGGGAGAGTAAGACGATGGCGCGACGTTGTTGCGTAGATGCGAACGATTAGCTGGCGAATAAGACGATGGCGCGGCGTTATTGCGTTGATGTGATCAGGTAACCGGGAAATAAGACGATGGCGCGGCGTTATTGCGTTGATGCGACAGGGTAACCGGAGAATAAGACGATGGCGCAGCGTTATTGCGTAGATGCAACAGGGTAACTGGGGAATAAGACGATGGCGTAGCGTTATTGCGAGCATTAGTTCGCGGAGATGCTAACGGATGCCAACCTGCAAGGTGCAGCAACCAAGGTTGGAAGCCTGTAGAGTAACTTTTAGTCTCTACAGCATCATTTAGACCGGTTCGCGAGGCTGTAGAGTAACTTGTTGCCCCTCCAGCACCATTTAGACCATGCCGCGAGACTGTAGAGTAACTTTTTGCCCTTATAGCACCGTTTAGACTGATTCGCGAGGTTGTAGCGTAAATTTTTTCCTTTACAGCACCCTTATATCGTATCACGAGCCCGTGAATCAATTTAACTGATGTCCCAAGCGGCTTATACGTTTTTTGAGCCGGATGATTATGCAGTGCCCGACTCGGTAATTCGCATGGAGATGCACGGTTTTTCCGTGCAATTCTGCTGGCGGGGACAGCGTTGCCCGGAGATGCACGACTTTTCCGTACAACTCTGTCCGCGGGATGGCGTAGCTGCGCAGATGCACGGTTTTTCCGTACATCTGCTCTCTCCTACAGTCCCAGCAGCCGCTCCGGATCTTCCGGCGCGCCGTCTCTCCGATCCTGCCAATGCTCGACCAACTTGTCGAGCCGGCGGAGCCGCTCCTCGTAGGCGTAGATCGCCGAAGCGACGACGGCCAGGCGCGTCTTGTCCGCGCGCTCCATCTCCGCCGAGCCTGCGATGCGCTCGAGCAACGCCGACGTTTCAGGCGGCGGAGCGGAAGCAAAGGCGCCCGGCTTGAGCAGGCCGTCCCATTTCCACATCAGATGCTCGTGATAGGCGCATAGCGATTCGATATGGCTGTCGATCTCGCGTCGCCATGCCCCGTCCGCAGCCGCGGCAAAGTAGTGCACCTCCACCGCCTCGATCAACGTGACGCCCCGCTCAAGCGCGCTTAGCATGCCCTGGTACACAACGAGCAGGCGAGCCCGATCGGCCCGTGGCGCCTTGCGGACGACCCGTTCCTCCGCATACAGATCGTAGGCGTCCTCGAGCTTGCGCAGCTGCCCCTTCAACGCGGACAGCTCCCGGTTGAACACATTCTCCCGGAGCTCGTTGGATACCGCGGTTCGCAGCAGAAGGGACAACTGCGTCTGCGACTTTTTCATCTGCGCGACGAACCGGCCCCGATGGCGAGGCGGCGCGATCGCGATGTTGACGACGAAGGCCGTGACGATGCCCGTCAGCAGCGCCGCGAGCCTGTCCATGACGAGCGGCCAGCCGAGGCCGTGCGCCTCCATCAGGACGACGACGGTGACGACGGTAAGGCCGATCGTCTCTTCCGCGCGGAGGCGTATGCAGAGCAGGATCACCAGAACGCTGACGATGCCGATGGACAACGGGCTGCTGCCGACCAGCCATACCGCGGCGATCGCGACGGCGGCGCCGAGCACGTTGCTCTGCAGTTGCTGGAGCACCTGCACCCAGCTGCGATAAATCGAGGGCTGGATCATGACGACCGAAGCGATCGCCGCGATGAGCGGCAGCTTCAGTCCGATCAAGCTGCCGATCCACAGCGCGATCGCGACGGCGAGGCCGGTCTTGAATACGCGGGCTCCGATCGTCAAGGCGCGGCCTCCTTTGCGGCCTCCAGCGCCACGGACGTCGTCGCGGTCTCTTTGCCGTTGACGACGAGCGCGAGCGTGTGCGTACCCGGATAGTGGCGCCTGGTCGACAGATCCTTAAAGGACAGCTTGCGCGTTCCTTCGATTCCGGCGCCGCCCGCAATCTCGCGCTCCGCCAGCCTGAACAGCTTGCGGTAGCCGCTCCCCTCGGCGCTGCGCGGGTAGGTCACCGCGAGCTCGAGTCTGAGCTTGCGCGACTCCGCTTCGGGCAGCGACAGCTCCACCGCATAGGCTACCGTCACGGAATCTCCGATCGCGGCCGCCTCCGGCGTGACTGTCCACGTCCGCACGACCGCCTCCGGCGCGGGCAGCAGGCCGAAAAGGCGCATCGCGTCTTCGTCGGCCCGGCCGCGGATCAATCCCCGGCAGGCATGGCGCAGCAGCGCGTCCGTCTGCGGATTGTCCCCGTGCCAGCGGGCAGCCAGCTCCATCACCAAGCCAGGATGGTCCTTGGAGATGTCGTTCAGGTTGTTGGCGACGCTTCGCCGCACATACTCCGACGGGTCTGCTTTAAGCGCCTCCAGGATCGGTAGAATTGGCGACGGATCCCGCTTGAACGCCGGCAATGCGTCCGCCCACGGCAGCCTCGGCCGGCAGCCCTCGCTGGCGAGCCTGCGCACGTGCTCGTCCGGGTTTGCGCTCCATGCCAGCATTTGCGCCATCATCCTTACCGGATCTTGCTTGATGAAGGGGCGGACGGCGAACTCCGCGGACGACGACCGCGTGAACAGCGCGAGCGCGCGCACCGACCTGTCCCAGTGGGATAACCCGAATACCTCTACGAAGTCCGGGAAAAACAAATAAGGAAAGCCGCGGCACTCGCCGGCTATCCCCTCCAAAATATCGAGCGCGCGCTCGTAGTCGTCCGGCAGCACGGCGCCCAGCGACAGCGAGATGCGGCGCATACGCCCTTTGAGCGCAAGCGCCTCCCACCCGTCCGCGAGCGACAGGCTCACGAAGCGCTCCGTATCGAACGGCTGCCACGCACGGGCCACCCGAGCGCCGAACTCTTTTAGAAAAGCTTCGTCGTACATATTTTTAAGCGGCTCCGCCACGATAAAACTCCTCCTATAGCCGGCGTATCAATCGCGCATGTCCCGCCGAATCGAAGTTTTATTATAACACGCGGACAGCCGGCCGGTCAGCACGGACAGGAACGCCGATACGAACGCCGTCATCGCGGCCGTCTCCAGGCATTCCTCGATCGTCTGCAGCAGCCGCTCGCTGTCCTTGCCCAGGCTGCGGATGTCGATCGTGTCCATCGAGACCGCGCAGAAGGAGATGACCAGACCCGCGATAAAAAAAGCGCGCGCGGCCGCCCCCCCTGCCAAGCAGACGCCATAGCGCCCATACTGCCGCCAACCCGCATACCGCGTAGAGCGGGATGAGCCAATCGCCCGCTTCCATCCAGGGCAGCAAGCCGGATACCCGTCCGCTTCAAATAACGGTCCCTCAGCCGCTCGTGCAGCGCGAACCGTTCGTCGAGCGCCAGCCAGGCGAAGGCCGCGGCCGTGATCGTCCATCCCCAAGCGCCATGCCTGCCGATCCATGCCGATAGACGCGCGCCGCGTTCGCCCGGTCGTACGTCGGCCGGCTGCCGCGCGCCGCGCCCGCGCCGCCCGACCGAAGGCGCCGCCTGCGCCGACATCCAGGCTTCGCGGGCATCTTGCCCCGCTTCTCCCGCTACTTCCGCTTCGCGGCCGCGTTCTCCGAACGGTGCTGCGAGCTCTTTTTCGAGCGATGCTACGACCGCATTGAGCGCCGCCACAGCCGCGGCCAGCACGAGCAGCACGCTCTCGAGCCATGCCTGCGGCGTCGTCTCCGCGGCGACGTACACCCAATATCGCGGCCAGCCGGCTGCGATCATGCCGACCGTGAACAGCAGGACGGCCAGCCATAGCGCGGCCAGCAGCCGCTTTCCCGCTAATGGCAGCCGCCCCGATTCCGCAAGGACGACCGAATCGTCCGACCCTCGCTTAGACGCTCGCATTCGCCGGCCCCCTTTTCAAAGCTGATTTCCCTGCAGCGATCTGCGCCCGATCTGCCGAACTATCGAGCTGCCGCGCTCTTGTCCTGCTAATCTACGCAGCCTGCTGAATTGCCTAACTTCCGATTACTTTATTTTCCGATTACTTTATCTTCCGATTGCCAACCTTCTGATTGCCTACACCAGATTCAGCGGCTCGCCGGTCGCGAGCCCGCATAGGTTGTCCACCCATGTCTCGTATCCGCGCTCCAGCACCTCCACCGAATACCAGGCCGTATGCCCGGTCTGCAGCAGCCGTCCCTCCGCGATCTGCCTCGCCGCGCGTTCGTCCTTGTCCGCGATCGGAAACAGGTCGTCTACCGCGTAGCCGCGCAGGCGGCCCTCTTCGATCGCGTGCACGACCGCATAGGGGTCGACCAGCGCGCAGCGCGAGACGTTGATCAGCGTCGCGCCGTTCTTGATGCGCGCGAGCTCCGCTTCGCCGATGGCGGCCGGGCCCTGCCACTGCGCCGGCATATGTAAGCTTACGATGTCGCTCGAAGCGAGCAGCTCGTCGAGGCCGACCAGACGGACGCCCGCGGCGCTTTTCTCCCGCGGGTCGCAGGCCAGCACGCGCATCCCGAAAGCGGCGGCCAGCTCGGCCACGCGCGAGCCGATCCGGCCGAGCCCGACGATGCCCAGCGTCTTGCCGCGCAGCTCGAAGCCGAGTACGCTCGTGCCGGGCGGCACGCGGCCGCGCACGCGATCCTGGCTCAGATGGATGCGCCGCGACATCGTCAGCATCATGCCGAGCGCGTGCTCGGCCACCGAGTCCGCGGAATACTCGGGCAGATGGCTGAGCGCGATGCCGTGCTTCTTCAGCCAGGAAGTATCGATATAGTCTACGCCGGTCGCGAAAACGGCGATGCCCCTGATCTTCGGCAAGCGGGACAGCCAAGCGCCGTCGATCGACGGCACGGAGCGCGGCGTCAGCCCGCACACGTCCGCGTCCTTCAGCATGTCGACGAGATCGTCGGGCGGAATCGGTTTTTCTGCGTACAGGAACCGCACGTCGGCGGCCCTCTCCAGGCGCGCCGCCTGGGGCTCCGTAAAGGTGCTTCTTCCTCTTGCCGTGATGACGACGGCCTTCGAGCGGTAGGACATGAGCGCAGCCTCCTTTTCAGATCGATGGATTCTCCTAGTTTTAACCCAATTCCCCCCCTCTTCGAACGACGATTCGCATGCGCGGGCTTCAACCGGTCTTGACGGGCGTCGTGTCCGGATACCGGAACGGCAGCAAAATCTCGAACGTCGTGCCGCTTCCCAGCTGGCTGTAAACCTGAATCTTGCCCTGATGGTTATCCACGATCTTGTAGCTGACCATCAGGCCGAGCCCCGTTCCTTTGTCCTTCGTCGTGTAAAACGGCTGTCCCATCTTGGCGAGCTGGCTGTCCTCGATGCCAGGCCCTTCGTCCATGATGCGGATGCGCACCGAGTTGTCGACGCGCTTCATATGGACGCGGATCGCGCCGCCGTCCGTCATCGCTTCGATCGCGTTTTTGATGACGTTGATGAACACTTGTTTGATCTGGCTCTCCACGCCGTAGATCCAGAGCGGATCCGGACCGAAGTCGCTCTCGATCTGGATGCTGTGGAGGATCGCCTGCGTCTCGAGCAGCGTGACGGTCTCGCGCATGACGTGCCGGGTATCGTGATAAGACAGCTCGTACACCTGGGGCTTGGACAGCATGAGCATCTCGCTGACGATATTTTCGATGCGGGTGAGCTCCGACTTCATGATGTCGTAATACGTGCCGTTGTTTTTTCTCCCGGAAGAGAGCAGTTGGAGAAAGCCCTTGAGCGAGGTCAGCGGGTTGCGGATCTCGTGCGCGATGCCGGCCGCGAGCTGGCCCGCTACGTACAGCTTTTCCGAATTGATCAGCAGCTCTTCGTTTTTTTTTGCGTTCGGAGATGTCGCGGATGATGATCTGCAGGGCCGGCTCGTTCTCGATCGACGTCATCAGCTCCACGATCTCGGTATTGAGCGTCCGTCCTTTGAGCGTGACCCACTCCTGCTCGAGCGGCCCGCTGTTGCCGGTCATGGCGAGATTGTGCATGCGCTCCCGCACCCTGTCGTGGTCCTCGGGCAGCAGGTACTCGAAGATGGACGACCCCAGCAGTTCCGCCGGCTCGGTCGCGTCGAACATCCGTAGTCCCGCTTCGTTCACGAACACCCATCTATCCTTTTTGAAAATGGCGATCGTGTCCAGCGAGTTCTCGACGAGCAGCTTGTACCGTTCATCCATATGATTCATGCGCTTGTCGATATACCAGGTAAACAGCGTCGACGTCAGAATCAGCAGCATGCCGATGCCGATAATGATCGACAGCCGATAAATATCCTCCTGCAGCCGGTCCGCGGATGCGTACATGGCGCCGTCCCGGTATTGGAGAAGCATCGCCTGCTTGGAGATTTGGCTTTCGACGAATACCGCCATGCCGAGCGTCAGGCTCGCCAGCCATTTGTTCCGTTCTCCGGGCCATTCCGACAGGCGAAGCGCCGCATAGATGCCGCTGAACAGCAACAGAACGCCCAGCACGACGTAGACCGTCACCGTTCGGATCTCCGAGACCGTATCGCCCAGCTCGCCGAAGTAGCTCATGAACGCGACGGCGAAAGCCAGAATGAAGCTCCCCGCAGCCAGACGGAATCGGACCGTATTTTGAAAAGCGAGCATGACGAATGCCATCGAGCTGAAAAAGATCGTGAACAGCAGCGAGACGACGGCCGCCCACGTGAATACGATCGTCTGGTCCCATGCCAGCGTCGTCAGAAATTGCTTGACCCACATCCCGATGCCGAATACAAAAGCTCCGCCCGAAAGCCAGAATACGCGGAAGTGATTGTCTTTGCGCTGGAGATTGCCAGTGAAGTTGAACATGGTGTAGGATGCGATTATGCTGATAATCAGCGCCAACAGCAGAAGACCGATCTTCCAGGACGTCTCGGAATCGTACATCGTGTGATCCCCCGCAGTCGAAGATGTAATGAAGATGGAATGTGAATGCCTTGGTGATACAGTTCGACAAGTTTTTAGGAAATCCTACTTTTTCCAACTTAAAAAAATGGAGGTTTTGGATGAAATGTTAAGAAAAATGGCAGGAGAGTTTAAGACGTTCGCCATGCGCGGCAACGTGATCGATCTGGCGGTCGGCGTTATTATCGGCGGCGCGTTCGGACAAATCGTGACATCGCTCGTCAACGATATCGTTATGCCGCCGATCGGGCGGCTGCTGGGGGGCGTGGATTTTAAGGATTTGTACTGGCGGATCGGGGATTACCAAAGTGGAAAAGAGCTGCCCTCAGGCAGTTCGCTGGAAGCGGTCCGCGCCGCCGGAGCGCCGGTTATCGCGTACGGGCAATTCATCAACATCCTCATCAACTTCCTCATCATCGCCTTCTGCGTGTTCATGGTGGTAAAGGTCATCAACAAGCTGACGGAGGGCCGCAAAAAAGGACGAGCCGCTGGCCGAGCCGACCTCGAAGGAATGCCCGTACTGCCTGTCCGTCGTGCCCATCAAGGCGGTGCGCTGCGCGCACTGCACGTCCGAGCTTGAGGCAACGGCGCGCGCATGAACGGAGAGGAACAGGCGGGCGGTGCCGACCGAATGAGCGGAGCGGAAAAAGTGAATCGCGCTGGCCGCATAAGCGGTGGAGGAGCCGGGAGCAACGGCGGGGAGGTGGGAATCACCGACGCTCGGAAATCGGAGGAGCTGTTCGACATCTACGATGAGCAAGACCTGCCCATCGGCACGGCGACGCGTTCGGAAGCGCATACGCGCGGGCTGTGGCATCATACGTTCCACTGCTGGCTCGCTCGCCGCGGCGAGGACGGCCGGGCGCGCATCCTTTTCCAGCGGCGCAATAAGGACAAGGATACGAATCCCGACCGCTTCGACATCACGGCGGCCGGGCACCTGTCCGCCGGAGAGACGGTTCGGGATGCGGTCCGGGAGCTCGAAGAAGAGCTCGGGCTTCGCGTCTCGCTCGAGGACCTGACGCCGCTCGGCACGTTTCGGGAGGAAGACGAGGGCTTCGCCCAGGGCGTGAAGTACATCGACCGCGAGGTCAGCGAGGTGTACGGCTACTTGACGGACCGGGGGGCCTGCGGCGTTCCGGCTTCAGCGCGAGGAGCTGGCCGGCCTGTACGAGGCTGATGCGGAGGCGCTGCTTGCGCTGATGCGCGGCGAGAAGGAGACGGTATTGGCGGATGGCGCCGAATTGGACGCGGACGGTGATTTGGTGCCCGTGTCCGGCGTCGCGGTGAGGATGGCAGACTTCGTTGCGCGGGACACGGCTTATTACATCCGCGTAATCGAAGCGCTGATTCAGCTGGCGTAGCGGGGAATGACAGGGACGGGAATGGCGCGCCCGGTTGTTGCTCTGGGAAGCAGACAGTTAAGCGGCGTAGTCGAAGTAGTTAGTCTTAATTGGGCCTACTTCAGGATGTCGGGTGGCGTAGTCGCAGCAGTTCGTCCTAATCGGGACTACTTCAGGATGTTGGGTGACGCAATCACAGCAGTTCTTCCTAATCAGGACTTCTTCCGGCTATCGGGCAGCGCGATGAAGCCTATTCGTTCTAGCGGGTACTTCTTCGGGCCGTCAGGTGGCGCAGTTGAAGCAGTTAGTCTTAATTGGGACTACTGCAGAATGTCGGGTGGCGTAGTCGCAGCAGTTCGTCCTAACTGAGACTACTTCAGGATGTCGGGTGGCGTAGTCGCAGCAGTTCGTCCTAATCAGGACTTCTTCCGACCACGGGGCGACGCGATCCAAGCTTAAAGTTCCAGCTAGGACTTCCTACGGCCAGCAGGCAGCACAGCCCGACCAGACCGTTCCGTTAGGACCTCTCCCGGCTCTTCTCCACAAAAGCGCAGCCCCGGAACCGACTCGTTCCGGGGCTGCGCTTTTTTTTACGACCGCCTTATTTCCTGCCAGACCAGCTTGCCGGCACTCAGCTTGCCTTCCCGCCACTTCCCGTCGGGCAAGCTGTAATACAGCACCTCGCTTCGTCCGTCTCCATCCGTATCCCACACGCGCAGGAAACGTACGTCCGGCTTCGCGCCCTGCACGCCGCCTTCGCCGATAAGCAGCCAGTTCACATGGAGGAGCGAATGGGTCGCGTTGGCCAAGGTTCCTTCCGTAACGCGCCCCAGCCACCAGCGACCGCTCTCCGGCACGTACCGGAGCAGCTCCGCCGTCTCGTCCGCATCCGCCCGCACGTCCGCATCCGTCGCGAACCGGCCCCCCCCATTCCAGCATGCCCTGATTGACGCGCCCCGCCGCTTCCCAGTTGCGGTACCATCCGTCGATCATGCCGTGAATGTTGTAGAACACCGTGTTGCGCGGAGCGACGTCGAAGTCGTTGATGTCGGGCTCCCCGTACAAATCCGCCGCCGTCTCATGGATGCAGCCGTGCAGACCCGAGCCTTCGATGAACAGTCCCAGCTCGTCGGCCGTCCGAAACGACTGCGGCTGCATGACGATCCTCGCCTCCGCGGACCGATCGTAACACGGCGCCCGTCGTATCTCTTCGGGCACGCGCTGCCAGGGCGCAACCAAGGACATATCGTAGTGCTGCCGGCCGTACCAATCGAGCGCCCTGCGGATAAATCCGCGGTGGAACTGAAGAAATTCCGCTCCGTATCCCGGACGCAGTTGCGACGGATCGTCCACATGATGCGCGTGGTGCCAGTTCATATGTTCTTCCAGCAGATCCTGCGGAAAGTTCGCTATCGTCGGCATTCCCGCCTAGCCTCCCCATGCCTGCAGCCGAAAAGGCGCAGGGCATTCGCCTTGTTTGCGGTCATTGTATGCAAGAGACCGGACAAAAGGTGAATGCGGGGGGAGCGAGACGAAGCCGGCTCATTCGATAATTTCGATTTTTCGTAGGCGATAAATCTGGTAGAGATGCGTCACGATGACCTTGAGAACCGCATAGCCCGGCACGGCCAGGAACATGCCCAGCAATCCGAACAGACTCCCCACGATGAGCAGCACGATGATGATGGTGAGCGGATGGATATCGAGCTTTTTGCCCATGATCTGCGGCGAGAGCAGCCGGTCTTCGATCTGCTGCGCGATGAGGATGACGACGATCGTCCAGACGACCTTCCACGGCGAATCGATGAACGCGACGATGACGCTCGGCACCGAACCGATGAGCACGCCGACGTAAGGGATGACGTTGAGAAACGTAAACACGATCGCCAGCAGCAGCGCGTATTTGAGTCCGATGATGAGGTAGCCGGTCAGCATCATGATCCCGAGGCAGATGCTTACCAGAATTTTGCCTTGTATGTATGCGCTGAGCGCCCTGTCCATTTCCAGCATGATCGACTTGGCTTGGTCGTCGTGCCTGTCGGGCACGATCTTTACGACATAGTCCGGTACCTTAGAGCCCGTCTTGAGCATATAGTAGGCGATAAACGGAACCGTCGAGAGCAGCAGCACGAACTGCGAGATCCAGCCCATGATCTTGTTGAAGGCATTGCCCGTGTTGGAAATGACGCCGTTCACCAAATCCGGAATGCGGGACGTCAGGTCGAACTTCGGATCGTTCAAGTACTTGGTCGCCCATTCGTACTCTTGCAGCTTGTTCACTTGATCCTGCGCGAGCTGTACGAGCTGCGGCACGCTGTCGATAAGACTGTCGATTTGATCGCGGATGATCGGGCCGACCAGCATGATAAAAAACGTGAACAACGCAGCCAGCGCCAAATAAACGATCGCAATCGAGGTAGACTTGTTGATGCCCCTTTTTTCCAGTACGCCGACGACGGGCCGCAGCAAATAGTACATGATCGCGGACAATAGCATCGGCAGGAGCAGCACCTCGAGTACCGTCACCAGCGGGTTGAAGATGAACCTGACCTTGGAAGCCAAAAAAGATGATCACCAGCACGACAATGATGCCGTAGCCGATCCTGAAGTACTTGCCTTGAGGCATGCAGCCCACCGACCTTCGGAAAGTTATAATAAGATATAACCTTCGTCGGCCGGCGGGAAACTCCTTCTTACTCGGTCGGCATGCCCGCCGCTTTGCGAACCTCGTTGGCCAGGCGATTGAACTCCGCCTTGTCCGCCTTCGTCGTCGCCGCGAACCATGCGGCGGACAGGAACTTGATGATTTTCTCCGCGTCTTCCGGCTTCATCGCACTCTCCTCCTCGTCTGGTTTGGGATTCGGGTTCGGATTGGGGTTGGCGCTCGCATTCGTGTCCCACCAGCCTTCGTTGCCGTAGGACTCGTTCAGGTCCAGCGGGATGCCCGAGACCTTCGTGTCGATCTTATATTGGAAAATGTTCGCTTTGTCGCTGCGTTTGCCCCTGCTCCAAGCGTACGTCTGCCAAAAATGCGAGCACGCGCGGCGCTTCGCCATCTCCTCGACGACCGCGTAAGAGCCATAGACGCCCGTATCGTAGCCCGCGACCTGCTTGGCCGCGGCCTTCAGGTAAGCTTCGATGGCGTCGAAGTCCTTCGGCTGCGCGTCGTAATCCACCGCGAAGTAGATCGCGCTGCCTTTCGGCTGCCCGACGGCGAGCGCCTCCGCGTAAGCGGCGGCCCCGTCGTTGCGCCCCGCGTCCGCCCCGCTCGCCGCGCGGCTCGCCGTCGTCTCGAACACCGAGACGATCTGCATGCCCGCCGCCGTAATCAGCTTCGCCTCGTCCGCGGTCATCCGCTTCCAGCCGTATGCCGGCGGCACCAGATAGCGCGCGGCGAAGGTATAGCCGGCGGACGCCAGCGTCTTGGCCTGCGCGGCCGTGACAGGTGCGGCTTTGTCGATGCCTTTGGCCATGGGGGTGGCTCCTTTCTTTGATATGCTAAAAGACTATGAGGGCTATATGGCTGATGTGGTGCTTGTTGTATTTTATTCGGGGACAAGCGTTGGGGTCACGGCGCTCGTCCGAACGATTATTTCGTGTCCGGCTTAACTGCCGCTTCATCTTCCTTTTGGTTAAACTGTTCTAGACGCTTGGTGATGACGCCAGGAAGAGAGACGCCGAGCGCGCCAAAGTTCTCAACCAGGCTGAGACCTTCTCTTCCAACGTAAAAATAGATCGCGGCCGTCCGGAACATGGGCACCCCGGGTTGCAACCAGTCGTCAAGCTGTGCCGCAAGCGCGACGACAGCCAGCACGATGATTTTCCGAATGCCGCCCCAGTAGAGCTTGTCCGAGTTTAAATTGTGATTTTTAATCGCGCTGGCAACGCCGCTGACGTAATCAAGGACAATGAGCGTGAATAGCACTTCCAGTGCTTTGTCCCAGCCACCGAGGATCGTAGTAAGAAGCATGCCGATCGCCGCCCCCATTCCGCCCGCGAATGCCTCCTTGCCGCCGGCCGCGGCCGCATACCAGGCGTTGGATAGTAGTAGTTTCAGTTGTAGCAGGTCGACCCCCTCCAAAATAGGAAAGACACCGTTTGCTTTCCGGTGCCTTGATATAGGTATTTATTTTACTAATCCAATCAATGCCGATCCATCCGCCACTTAATCCTCGGTATCAAGGATGGCTTGAACCTCAGCGCGCTTACCTTCCGGTACGTCGTCGATCGTCTTCAGAGCCCGGCGGATCAGGTTCGCATAAACTTGGGCCATATCAGCTCTCACCTCCTTCGAGCGCAGCGACACGGGCCGTCAGGTCGTCTATGACTGCCTGCTGCTGCATAATAACGTCATATGCCTCCGCGAGCCCGAGCATCGTGTTGACGGCCTCTTCCTCGCGGGCGGCGTCGGCGGCCGTGGCCGTCTCGTATACCTCGGCGACGGCGAGCATGGTTTGCACGCTTTCCGCTTGCAGCGCGGCGACCTGCACCGACAGCGGCGCCTGGTAAAATGGCGGATCCTCCGGGTTTTCTGGATCGGGATACGAAAAAAGCAGCTGCGGCTCATCGCCGCTGACGTCTACGCGGTAACCGTTCATGGCTGCGAAGTCCTCGGCAAACTGCTTGAACTCCAGCCGCAGCACACCGACCGTCTCTGGTACACGTTCAGATAACTCTCGGTAGTTTTCGAAGTCCTGTTCCTGCGTAGTTTCCACGGTGTAATCGCCCCAGCATTCCCCCCGTGTCTGCTAGAACACGCCCAGTTTGCTTGTCGTAGTAAATCTTTCTGCCTATATCCATATTTGTCCCCTCCTTTTAGGCTACAGCGAACCAATTGTAAGTTGTGGACGGGTACTTTACAGGTAATCCGAAAAATCCCGGACGTACAGCAACAAAAACGTGGTCCACCTGGGCTAACCAGCTTTGTCCGAAGTGATATCCATGAACGACCATCGAGGTACTTTGTCCTATCTTAAAGCCGCCGGTAAAAAACACACAATAATCGTTATCCCCAGAAATAACGACTACGGACGGATTAAAACTAAAACTACTTCCTTGTACTCTGTATCCCATATAATACGATGAATTGTCTGGGTAATACGCCTGCCATTGTGAGGAAAGCGAGGTAGAAGTTCCGCTCGCCCACGGTCGACCTGCAATCGCCGTTCCGTTTACGCCTAATATCGTGACACCTGATAGAATATTGGACGCTTTATGATTAGGGTCAAAATTATGAACTTCTGTCGTTCCGGGATTTCCAAAGCCCCCGCCTTGTAAATAAGCGCCGACAGGAAAGCCGAAGGAAATATTACCTAGCCCGTCGGCCCAGACATTCGTGATGTTGGTCCCCAGCGGGTAAGACGGCATCGTACCCGGCGTACCGAACATCGTTTTATTGCTTGGCCAATTCGCCGGCACGAAGTTCGGGTCGTTGGCTATTAATGTACCGAAGTTACCCGCATTTTTACCCGGCCCATAGATTCCTAAAGGCGGCTCCATAACGATATTGCCACCCGAATCTGACATTGCCGATACGGCGCTCACATATTGGCCTACCGCTGGATAACCGCGACGGTCAGGCAGCGTACCCGCGGCTTGGTAATTCGTACCCGCGCTGAACTTCTTCGGTGCAGCAACGTCGGACGGCTGCGCGTCACCAGATATAAATATTTGCCCCATCGGTTACACCCCCAAAATAGACGCAGATACTTTTTACGGCCCCGGAGACGGACGACGACGCCAGAAGAATGATATTCGAATTCGCATTCGCGTTAAAAAACACGGGCAGCAGCGAATAGCTTCCCACCGTGAACGCCTGCGCGCTAACAACGACTGTTGACTGCGCTCCTGTTGCGTCTGCGTAATTCACGGATACCGAAACGGTAGTCGCCGCCGTTACCCGAAGATAAATCATAGCGTTGTAATTCCCGGCAGGTACACTTGACGCCGTCAGGAATTGCGCCAAGGATGCGCTGGTTACGTTGAACTCGGTGACCGACATGGGTTTCGCGACCATGCTCGCGGCCAGGTCGGGCAACGTGACCTTCGGCGCTGGGAGTACGGTCGTGTCGGTCGTATAGGCAGCGCCAAGCGCGGCAGCCATCATGTTCGGGGCGTTGTTCCCGTTCTGCGAGGCGCCTTCGATAATTAAGGTGAACGTTTCCGCGCCCGTGCTGGTGCCGATCTTGGCAATCTGTGCGCGCCACCGGCTGTTTGCGGAATCCCATGATAGGTCACTGATCGCGATCTGACTTTTGATGCCGCCTATCGCTTCGGTGTACCGGGTTTCTTGCGCGCTAACGGTGCCACTGCCCGATACGGTAAATGCCAGGCGCTTCGTCAAGCGTCCGGTTCCGTTTACGGCGTTCCATCCGCCAGTTATCGTAACGTCAAGGTACCCGGAAAGCGCTGCGGAGGCCGGGAAGTATAGGTCGGCCTTTTGGTTCGCGATGCTAGCGGCGAATACGACGTTACCGACCAGCTTTTTAAAGGAATTCCCATCCGTGACGATCGGCGCGACGACCTTGCCCCGAAAGTTCGCGCTGTAGTCGGCGGCAAGGCGAAGTGCTGCGTTCGCGTCGCTGTTTGATTGGCCGTTGACGATGAAGTTAAGGTAACCGGCCGCTGTCGTCGCCGAAACATAGTTAGCGTCTCCGCGAGAAAACGTTAGAGAGTTACCAGCTGCCGATACGCCGAAGTTGCCGGAAGACCCTGCGACCGTGAGGGATCCCGCAAAGGACGCGCTTAGATCGCTTTTAAGCATGAGTATGTCAGCACTCGTCGTCCCCATATGAAAATTCCCGTCGGCCCCCGAATACATGCCGTATGTCCTGCCCGTCGCCTGCGTATTTTCGAAATGCATGCCCGATCCCCAGCCGCCGCTGCTGGAGATCAGTTTCAGGGCGTAGGTGTTTGTTGCACCTCGATCGATAACGGCATTTTTGAACGTCGCGCCCCCCCGAGCCGTCGTCAAGCGTGTTGTTTGCCGTCCTGACTGTCGTCGCGACTCCGTCTTTGCCTGTAAGCCATAGCGTTTGACTGCCGTCGTTTGCCGGGTTTACCGCTTGCACGTACGAGCCCGATCCTCCCACAACAAGCCGGACAAAACCGCTAGTCGAACTACCCGCACGAACAAGGGAAAAGGTCGGGCCTGCTGTTGACCGCACGTCTTGATCCAGATGGAACCCGTCCACCGTGTCGGCGTCCAAGCCGCTCCCCCGTGCCATCGTTGCCCTCGTTCCAAACCTTGCGCCAGATGCCCCATGTCCCCGTCCCGCCGACGTCCGAAGGGTTGCCCGAACGTACGTAAACGTCGTTGTTGCTGTACGAAACGCCAAATTGTGCGACCGTATCCCCGCCGCCATACATGACTAAAAGCTGCCCATAGGCTAGGGACGTTGGCATATTCGGATTACTACCCGACAGCCTATATACCCCCGGGGCCGTAAGTGTATTCAGGTCTACCGTGTTCGCCTGAACGCCGCCCTTTTGCATGAGGTCTGCGGCGTGCTTTCCGTCTACCGTGTCGGCGTTAAAATTCGCGTTAACCGTCGTAGATGTCACGTTAAACGGGGCGACACCTTGGGCGGCATAGTTTACTACCTGACCATTTGAGCCAATCCGGAAAATTTTCGCGTCGCTGGCGCCTTGAATTTCAAACCCGTTCGCTGTACCTGCTCCCGATCCCCCCGATCCTAATACGCGGTATGTCTGATAACCAGGAGAGGGCAATATTGGCCGAAGTATTGTTAGGATTCGAGGAACGGAAGGTCGGAGCATTGACTTCGCCCGTAAAAGCCCCGTTAACGAACGTCGGGCTGGCCGTTGTCTTAACGGACTGATCCAGATATCCAGCAGTTTGCTCAGCAAACGTGATTGCCGTCGTTCCCAATATCACAGCGGATGAGTTGCTCATGATAAAAGTCTTGCCGACGTTGACGGTCCCAGCTCGAACATACACGCTGATGCCCGCCGCAACCTTGGCCGAGCTGTCCGCATCCGTCGCGCGCGTCCAAGCCCCGGATGCGGCGACGTATATGCCGTTCTGACTTCCCGTCGTCTGATTCTTGACGAGCACCCTATCGCCGGCCGCTAGTACGACGCCGTCTACCGTCTGCAGCCCTGACAGCGTGATATTCGCCGTCGTCGCGACGCGCACATCTCCGTCGACACCTTTCAACGCCATGGCCGCATCAATCTTGTCCCAGTTGTCGTTCAGCATCGTTTGGATATTGAACGTATCCGCGCCGTCCGTTGCCGGGTTCTTCTTGAGCAGGTTCAGAATGCTCGTGAAAATAGCCATGCGGTAAGCCGCTCCCTTCCCTATGCATCCAAAAACGGCGCGAAGTCCGTCAGCGGATGGCTTTGCATTTGATTGATCGTCAGCCCGTTAACCTCGTTAACGGTCAAGTATCTAAACGAATAAGACACGGCCAGATGCGCAGGCACGATGGCGTTCAAAGCGTCTTTAATATCGTCAAGGTTAGGCGGCAATCCGACCGTATCGACGAAGCGAATCGTCACTGTGTAAAGCGACGGCTTGCTGCGTGACCTCGATCGCGCCGTTGTCGAACGATTCCGCCACGCTGCGCATCAGCGCGACCGTCACCGTGCCGGTGCCGCGAAGCTTGGATTTAACCAGGCTGCGCCGCTGATCCAGCGGTTTCATAGGATCCGTCGCGATGCCAAGGTCGCTCTCCCAGCGATCCAGACCCCATGTTGCCGTATCTACGAAAAATTGCGCCAGCGTTTCGTCCAGCGCCCGCTGTAGCAGGTCCAGCTCCGTTCCTTCCGACGCCATGAGCGAGCACATGACGCGCGAAGAAGCGTAGTAGCCCGGCAAATAGCCGAGCATCCCCTGTCCCCGCACGCTCGTCATCGTCACCGCCTCAGACACTGGCGTTCACCGCCCCCGGCACCGCGACCTGACCGATCCCGACCGTCACGTTGGACGTGCCCCCCGTTTATCGTCAGATTCGCCAAGTCTTCAACAGCCGGGACGTCGAGCAGCAAGCTGTTCACTTTCGAATAACGAATGACGGCATCGGCAAAGGCCAACGACTTCAGGTAATCGGTCATGATCGCCTGAATTCCCGAGACGGCCTGCGCCAACGTCCAGCCGGTACGAAGGGTCAATTTCACGCCGATGGCAATCGGCACTTCAGCAGGCGCGGCCACGACGACGTTCGCGCCGATCGGCGCCTTGCCCGCTCCCGTGCCCGACGTCCCCGGCGCGATTACCGCTTGCACGGACGCTACGATCGCCGCTGAAGCCGCGCGCTTCTCCTGGTTCAGCACAAACACCTTCACCGTGCCCGGCCCATTCCATAACGGCTGAACCTGCGCGCCGCCGACGCCGTCCGTCTCTAGCGCCCATTGCAGATAGTCGGACCGGTTGCCGCTCGTGCCCGGATTGCGCACCTTGAGCAGGTAGCGCTCCAGCAGCGACGCATCGCTCTCGGTCTCGGCGCCTCCGCCGAACGCCGCGGCGTTCGCGATGCCCGTCACGCCAGGCACCGGCTCGACCAGCACCGCGATCGACCCGGCCGCGATGTTGCCCAAGACACCTGCCTCGAACGCTACCACGCCCGCTTCCACCAGTCCCAGGCCGCCGATCGTAACCGCCTCAACCGTCTCGAATTCCACGGACGGCGTCGAAGTGACGGCATCCGCCGCCGTCGCCACGCGGGTGCCCGCAGGCACGACGACGCCCAACGTGCCCGCGAACGTCACCTTCCCCGTCGCCTTCTCCGCCGGACGCCGCTCTACGCCATGCTCGCCGCATCTGAGTTCCAGATAGGCGCCGAATGCCGTCGTCGCGAACCCGCGCCGAAGCACCTCCTGCGCCCAGCCCGCCGACAGGAACAACTCGTACGCCGCAGGCGCAAGCGCGTCCCATATATAAGAGCCTTCGGCCTTGTCTACATCCGCCGGAATCCGGCTCAGCATGCGCGCCAGAATGCCCTCTTCCTTTTGCTCCGTCAAATAATCCGGCAAAGCCGTCATCACAAGCTCACCACGCTTCCTTCAATCGTTCCCGCTTCGTCCCGCACGCTGGTCACCGAGCAGACGAAGCTGCAGGCTTCCCCTTGCCATGAAAATACAAATCCCCCGACACGCGCCGTTCGGGGATCGGCCAGCAGCGTCTCCGAAGCGATGCGCGCGATTTCGCTCTCGACAGCGGCACGCGAGAGGCCGAGCCCGATGAGCGACTCGAACTCATGCCCGTACAGCCGCGAATACACGAGATGACGGTACCGCTCGGTCGCAAGCGCTTTGCGGCACCATTCGAGCCATGCCTCGGCGTCTGCGGCAGCGCCCGCGATTTTCCCCGTGGGCGTCAGTACGAATTCACCCGCTTCAAAATCAAACTTCCAGCTCCGGCCGAACGACGCGCCCGATGCCTGCGTCTCGTCCGGAATCACTTCCGCAGCGACCGGCGTCAAAGGAAACAAATCAGCCACCAGCGCTCACCACCTTGCATACGACGACGGCCTGACTGCCGCCCGCAACCGGGATCGCGAGCACGCGATCTCCCGGCGCCAGCATCAAACCCTCCGCTTGCAAATAATCCGGCATTTCATATTTAAAGGAATCCAGCTTCAAGCCGGCTCCCGTCATCGTCCCCAGCTCCGCGGGCACCCCCGCGACTTGCTTGGCCGCCACCCGGTTCATACGGCTCTCCAGCGCGGCGGCCAGCTGTTTGTAAGGATCAGCCACAGTAATCCCTCCTCACCTTGGCTTCACGAGCCAGCTCCAACTGCATATGTCCAGGCTCGCCCAGCTGGTGCCGGACGGATGTCACGAACAGGCGCTGCCCGTCCAGCTCGACCAAATCTCCGGCTCGGATCAGATTGATATCGAGCGCGGTTACCGACATCGTTTCCTGCAAGCCCAGCAGCAGCGGCTCCGCCGCCTTGCGCGCCTGGGCGGGCGTCTCGATGGCGCAGTCCTGCAGCACCTTTTGCAGCGTGCCGTATTTCTCGATCTCGCCTTTGACGATCGCCAGCACCGGAGACAGCTTCGTCTCGCTTCCCTCGCTGCCGAGCACCTTCACCTGCGTGACGGCCCCCCTCGAGCGTCCGTTTTTGACTAACCGACTCCAGCGACTCCAACTGCCAGACCTTGTCATTGCCACCCAGCTTCACGAGCGTCAGTCCGTTTGGCGTCATGCGCGGCCGGTACAGCTCTCCGCCCTTGCTCGCCGTCTCCTTCAAGTCTTCCAGAATCATGCTGAAAATCGATTGGCTACGCTTCACGCTGCGCTTCAACTTGATGCCGGTGTCCGGCAACGCCGCGAGCGGAATGTTCCAGCCTGAAGCATAAGAAGCGAGCCGCTCCGCCGCCGTCTGGCCGTCTGGCATCAGCCGCTCGTCCTCGGACTTGGACAGATACAGCGTCCGGTCGTACGCCGTGACGTTCAGATGCTTGCCGCTGCCCGCCGATCGCTCGCTCTCGCATTCCCACACAAGTGCCGGGTGAAGCAAATAAGCCATTCCAGTCGAACCGTGGGGCACGCCGGAAATGCGAATCTCCTGACCGGGCGCGATCGCCGGCAGCCCTGGTCGGACCGTCAGGCGAATATTCGCCCGGTAAGCGATCTCCTCCAGCGAATCTTCCAGCGTGATCTCTTCCGCCAGGTCGCCCAAATAATATTTCCCATCCAAAACCACCTCGTAGCTCAAGGCATCACCAGCTTTTGCCCAGGACGGATTAGGCCCGGGTCGCTGCCGATCAGCGCTTTGTTTTTCGCGTAAATCTCGCTCCATCTTGCGCTGCTGCCGAGTTCTCGCTTGGCAATGGCGTAGAGCGTGTCGCCTTGGCGAACCGCGTACGTCTTCGGGACCGGCTTCAAGTCCGTGCGGACAGTCGCGCCAGATGCCGCCGTCGTGCGGACCTTCGGCTCCCGCCAAGTGCGAATTGCGATATCAAAATAGATGTCGCCCGGCTCGCCGCCCCGCAGACTGGTCGAGTGGGAAGAGATGTAGCCGAGTATGTTAATGCCGGCCTCCGTGATAAGAAGACGCACCGGCTGCTTGCTGACCATGTAGCTCGTGAGCAGGTTCATCGAGCCGATCGGATCTTTGTCCGCAGGGAAGAAGGAGGAGAACGAAATCTCCTTCAGCTTCTCCTCCTGCGCCATATCCACCTCGCCGAGCGAGAGAATGTTGACGGTTTCGAGCTGCTTTTCGCGCCGAATCGAGACCTCTTCCGGATTGACGGGGAAAAGGAAACTGTTTTTGCCGGACGCGTCTTTCAGATAAAATTCCACGCTTCTCCTCCTTCCGCCGCGCGGTGTTATATATTAAGGCCTGTTCTCCAGCGTCTGCCGGATCGAGGCCGTCAGTCGGGCGCTAACCTGCGCCGTGATCGCACTGTAGTCGATGTCGGTCTCCTTGACCGTCAGTTGAACGGCGCCTGCCGGGATGTTGATGTTGATGGTTGGAGCAGGCGGGTTGGCAGGTTGACGGGGAGAATTCGGCTGCACTGTAGGAGTCAGAGACAATTTCTGAGCGTTCCCCGGGTTAAACGGCAAAGCAGAAGAAGCGCCGACAACGGCAGGTACGCCTGGCGCGCTCAGTCTCGACTTGAACCATTCCACGATCGGCAATAGTCCGCCGAGCAAGCCGCTTTGTCCGATTGCGCCACCCCCAAGCCGTCCGAGCGCTGCTCGGGTTCCAATGCCTGCGATGATACCTGTTTGTGCTTTAGGTGCTGCGGCGAATGAAGTTCCAGGAGCGTTGACCCCTGCCAACATCGTCGCCGGCATTAATCGATCCGGTTGAAAGATGTTTGCGACTCCGCGGAGGGGGGCTAGCTTTTAAGCCTTGCGATGCGTTTGCCGTCGAAAATCCGGACATCTTTGACTGCTCTTCATTGGCAGACACGTTTGCTTGAACGGTATTCAGGTTGGAGGCAACCGACAGTTCATCTGGCGTCTTCTCTTTCTTGGACCTCCTCTTACCAAGTCCGCGAACCCACTTGGAGCCGCCGGAAATCCATCCCTGCACGGCTTTTCCCACTTTGCCTTCGGCAAGCTTCTCACCGACGTAACCGCCGACTAGGCCGCCCACCAATGTTCCCGCCCCCGGCACGATCGAGCCAAGCGTCGCGCCGATCGCTGTTCCGGCAGCGTTGCCGACGGCTCCGCGTATTTGCTTATTGCGTTCTTCGCCCGGCTTGGCGGTAGCGATTGAGGTAGCCGTAGCGATATAACCGAGCGGTTTAATCCACTTGCCAGCTGTCTTTAATAGCTTGGACTCTACCAGCTTCGGAACCGGATTGTTAATGGCTTTAGATAAGTTTCCCTGGTTGATTGTTCCTGTAAAACCGCGCTTGGATGAGGAGAAACCTCGTCCCTTTTCACTGGTCGGTAAGGAACGTCTCTCCGGAACTGAATTTAACGGGGTACCGTTTGAAGGAACAATTCCGTTGCCAGGCCCGCCGCCCATCCAATTCTTGGATTTATTGAAGATTTTTTTGCCGAATTCAACGGTGTTTTTGCCAAGATCTTTGAATCTGGTTGTGAAAGATTTTCGGGTGCTTGGAAAAGGTCGTTCTTGTGAATCTAAAATGATTCCTTTCTGCTGCTTGTTGTTCCCTGAAGTCGGACCAGATCCTTTGCGTGTTTTCCGTGATTCTCCAAGAAGATTACCGAAATATCCCCCCGATTGTTCCGCTGATAATATTTGACACTAAATCCACAGCTGATTGAGCCCAGTTAACTTCATTGTCTGAGCTGCTTGATTTGTCTGAATCACCTGAATCGCCCTTCCCCCCCAGACACCGCCACCTTCAACTGCATCCCCTCAAGGGCAGCCTTCACCTTCGCCAGCAAAGCAGTCGGATCAAGCGCAGCTTCAAAGTTGTCGTTGAAGCTCTTTCCGGCATTACGACCTGCCTCTACAAAAATAGAAGGATCTAACGCAATGCCGATCTTGGTCGTGACAGGAACGATCCAGCGCGATTTAGTCAGCGATTCCAGAGTCGCCCGTATCCGCCTGATCGGCTCGCACAAACAATCGCTCAGCCGAATCGGAATCACGACCCGCATCCGCGACAGCCGATCTACCCGCCACTGAATGCGCTCCATGTACCGGTCGACCGAACGCAGCAGCGTCACGTTCTCCTTCAACCCGTCGGCATCGATAATATAATCGTAAGGCACAGCGTTTTCCGCCATCTGTCGCCTAACCTCCTTTCCCGCCGTTCTGGCCGCGCTCGGCTTCGAGCTCGAGCTCCATGCTCGCCATCAAAAAGAGCTGCTCCCCCCCGGGAAGCAGCCAGAACTGTCCGGGGCGCAGATGGTGCCGGACCCAGATGGCATGGAGCATGCCGGCCAGCGCCCCGGAGGCGATCAGTTTTTTTACGTCTTCGAGCTCCGTATTGAAGCCGGAGAGGTCGAGCACGACGTCGCCGAGCGCCGACAGTTCTCCGGCGAGCAGGATGCGCTTGACGACCTCTTCGGCGCTGCTCGCGCTGAACTTGGCGAGCAGCTTGCCGTCGCCCCAAGCGGGCGACACGGTGGACGCCGCGATCAGCGACACGTTAAAGAGCTCTTCGTCGAGCCGCTCGACGGTCTGGCCTCGCCTTTCTTTGCGTTCCGTGCATCGTTCGCGGATGCCGAACACCTGCTTGCCCGTGAGGCCCCGGATCTTAACCGGAATGCCGAGCCGCTCCAGCAGCACCGTGCGCTCGGGCAGCGCATCGGCGTCGAGCAGCCGCTGCAGCACTTGCTCTTCCGTCATTTGACCGATATCGATCGTCATGCCTGACGCCTCCCTTAGTTCGCCTTGATCGGATCGAGCAGCTCGTAGCCCTCGAACGTAAATGCCGTCTCTTCCGCCACTTCCTCGCCCGCGGTCCAGTTGGCCAGCTGCAGCTTGTCCGCTACGCAGTTCGACAGCCGGATACGTTCGAAGCCGTAGGCTTCCGGATCGGACAGCTTGTTAATGATCTCGAACTTGGCGAAGCCGCGCGAGATCATGTCGCTCGTCACCTTGTAGCCGCTCATCGTGCCGGTGCCTTTCTTGGCGCCGAGCTTGTGCTGCGTCCATTCCGAGCCGGCAAGCTTGAGCTCCCGCTTCTCCACCTCGACCGAAGCCTCCAGGTGGTTGATATTCGTCTGCCAGTTGCCGTCGATGAACACTTGTCCGTACGTGCCGAGAATCGCTCTGGTCGGATCCATCATGGTCTCTCGTCCCCCTCTTTTATTGCACGATAAACGTGCCGAAAATTTGCTCGACCACATCGGTCAGGCGCGCTTCCCACTTCAAGAACACCTGGTCCGCCGCCGCAGGAACGGACGCGTCGACCGCGACGTCGTATCCGGTCGCTTCGATGACGCCGGCCGACGCCAGCGCGGCCATGTACTGCTTGCAGGCGCCGACGAGCGCAAGGCGGCCTTCCTCGGTGTTGTTCACCTTGCCGATGTACTGGTCCTCGGCGGTGCGCTGGAGATCGGCGTTCACGCTGTCGAGCACGCGGATCGTCCGAATCTTCTTCCAGGCCGCGTTCTGGCCGGCCCCCAGCGTCACAAGGCTGTTCACGCCGCGCAGCGCCTTGACGATACGGCCGTCGTGGACGTGGAGAAATACCCCGCCGCGCACGGCCTGTTCCTGCTCGGAGCGTGTCCAGCGGCGCACGACGTCCTGGAACGGCGAGGACGCGTACGTCGTCGATCCGTTCAGCGGCTGACCGGCGATGAGACCGGCGACATACGCCGCCACCTGCGCGGAGCTGTACTCGACGTCGGCCAGCACGGCGCCCGTGCCGACGTTCACGATGCCTTCGTGGTTATAGGAAGCGCTGCGCTGCGCGGCTTTGCCGACGGCATCCGCCGCCTTGTCGTCCGCAAGCGAGCCGCCGAGTACGGCGATCGCGCCATGTCCTTCGCCGCGAATTCGCGCCACCCATGCGACCAAGCTCGCGTGCAGCGCCGCGTCGGAAATGCCGTCGAGCGCGACTGCGTTAAACGTCTGCGTCTCGAAGGCGGACAGCGCGTTCACGTAGTCCGCGTTCGCGATGCCCGAGATGCCCGACGCGCCGCCCGTCAGCGCGGCGCCGGCGATCGGCGCCAGCGCGCCGTTGCCGCTGGCGATCTTGGACGCGGTCACCCATACGTTGGCCGCGTCCTCGTTGACGGCGTCGACGGCCGCCTGCACGGAGCCGTCGGCGAAGGTGAAGGTGCGCAGGAGCGTATTGCCTTCGAACAGCTTGATGTCCTTCAGGCCGGCATCCGCCGGATTGACCTGCACCGTCACCTTGAAATTGTTGCCGCGCGCGCCGGTCTGCTTGGCATCGAGCTTCAGCACGTCGACCGGCGTGCCCGCTCCGTCCTTGAGCGTCTTGGACGCCTTCGCGTCCGTGCCGTCCGACAGCCGGTACGCGAGCACCTTGCTCGCGCCGCCGAGCAGCGCGAAGCGGAGCGACGTGTACGCCGTAGCGCCGCCCGTCTCGTCGATCGCGTAGAGCTTCGCGATATCGGACTCGCTCCTCACCTCCGCGAATTGCTTGACCGGTCCCCAATGGGCCTTGACGGGCATGATGACCACGCCTCGTTCCCCTGCTTGCACCGCGGCCGCGGCCGCCGAGCGAAATGCCATATAAAAGCCGGGCAATACCGGCAGATCCGTCTGATTCCAAGTGCCTCCAGCCATGCTCAGTTCACCTTCCTGTTCATGAAATTATGGACGAGCGCCTTCGCGCCCTCGATGTCGTAGCGTTTCCCTTCGTCCGTTCCGTACAGGGCGCCTTGCACCGCTTCCGGACCGACGCCGAACAGTTCGCCCGCATAGGCGATCAGCTCATCCTTGCCGTATGTCGCGACCGTTTCTTCGCCTTGTTTTTTTCCCGCCATTCGCCGGACACCTCATTCTTCTTTTTGTTGAAAAGCGACCTCGCGCATCAGCGGCGCCGTCGCGGCCGAACGTCGGTTTTTGCGGCTCAGCGTCAGGCTCAGCTGGCCCGTCGCGACCGCATCCGCCTTAAGATCGGCCATGGTCTCCCCGACCAGCAAATACCGCCGCTCCGCCGCGTCGAGCGGCAGCTTGACCGCGGCGCGCAGCGCGCCCGTCAACCGTGCGGCCGAGGCCGCTTCCTCCGCGGCATCCCGCCCGAGCACGTGCCCGGCGTAGCGCCGCATCTCCTCGCCGTAAGCGGAATTGCCCATCTTCGTCTCGGCGCCTGCAAGCCGCCACAACACGGCAGGCCGCTCATAGTCGGCGGGCCACGCATGCTGGTACACCTGCCACTCGACATCGTCAAGCGCCTGCACCGTCCAGCTCGCGAGCGCCTGCATCCAGCCTCCGTCTCCGCTCATCGAAGCTTCCTCTCCTTCATGCCGCCGCGCCGAAGCGTCCTGCCGCACCACCATTTTTGAGAACGCATGTTCGCTTCCTCATCTATAGGTGGCATTCGTACGACAAGCTAACCGACGCTGCTGCCGCCTCCCTCCTGCAGGTTCGCCTCGATCTTGCGTCTGGCCCTCAGCAGGTACGTGCCGGCGCTCGACTTGCTGATCTTCAGCACCTCCGCCGCCTCGACGAGCGTGAATCCTTCGGCTTGGGTCAGTCTGAAGCAGTCGCGTTCCCGCTCCGTCAACCCGCCGAGCGCGCGTTCGAGCGCCAGACTTGGCGCATCGCTTTCGCCCTCCCCATCCGACAACGCGCAGCCGCTCCTCCCTTCCAGCACGGCCGCCATCGCGGAAGGATCGGTAGGAATCTCACGCTGATAGCCCGCGCGCCGTTCGATGCCCCTTCGGTTGCCAGGCATGCGTCCGGATTCCAGCCAATCGATAATATAGGAGCAGCTCGCGATCATTTCGATAACCAGCCGGCGCTGCCTGTCCAACTCGGACCAAGCTTTTCCGGCTTCGCTCGCTTTCCCCGATTCAGTCGCAAGCGTCCCCATCCGTTGCGTAAGCTTGTCCGCCGCGATCATCAGCAGACGGCGCGTCTGTCGATAGCTTTCCGGCGTAGCTTGAACCGTCGTCTCATCCATATCATGAACACCCACTTTGCCAAATTGGTAAAATCCCAACCTAATAAACCTTTTAAATCAGATGTCATCCATTTTCTGTCCATTTGTATAACGGCTTGACCTCATAGAATTACACAAAATAAGAACACAAGTTCGTATTTGTGGTTGTTAATCCATCATATATTGCCAACTCGGCAACTGTCAATTCCTTTTTTTAACGGTTTTATGGAAATTGGTTTGCCATATCGGAAAATCAATGATAATATAAAAAAGAACTTCTTACCGGAGGGAAAGATGGTCATGACGTTGGGAAGCCGGCTGAGAGAACGGCGCGAGCGTCTCGGCAAGACGCAGTTGACCGCTGCCAAGGAATTAGGGATCAGCAATGTCCAGCTTTCGCGCTACGAATCCGACGACCGCAAGCCCGAGCCCGACATGCTCGGCCGTTTCGCCGAATATTACAAGACGACCGCCGACTACCTCCTTGGTCTGACCAGCGATTCGACGCTGGAGGGAGCGACGGGCATCCCGTCGGAAGCGGCGGCCTTCGAAGAATTCATGCGGAATCCCGAGCACGGATTATTTTTCAAAGACTACTTGGATGCGCCTGAAGCCCGGCAGGAGGAGATGCTGCGTTTTTGGACGTTTATCCGCGAGCAGGAGCGTCTCCGCAGAACGGATCGCGATCATGAATAGACGAGCCGGCGCCCTTTGGGCGTTTCTTTTTCGCCGACCGACCGAACGTACATTCTTATTCCGAGGTGCCGCAGATGCTCCAGTATTATCAACCGACGCCCCTCGAACAGTGGATCGAGGCGCTTTGGCACAGGGCCGGGATTTTGAGACCGGATCAATTGACCATCGAGGAAGTGTCCGATCGGTTGGACGTATGGGTTCATTATATGAACGCGTCCAGCAAAGCCTTGGAGTGGATGGGAATACGATCGGTGCTTATCGACCTGCGCTTGACGGCCGAGCGGCAATGGGAGGATTATTTGCACGAACTATGTCATATTCTCCGGCACGCCGGCAACCAGACGGTCATGCCGCGCGCTTTTCTGGAGCATCAGGAGGCCGAGGCGAAGCGATTCGTCCTCTACGCTTCAATGCCCTTTTCGATGATCAAGGATATCAAGCTTCCTGCGATTCGCGGGGAGGCGGTGCAGTTGCTGGCCAGCCGGTTCGGCGTCACCTGCGAGCTGGCGGACGTTCGCCTCGACCAGTTTCAGCGCCGGGCTTTCGAGGCGGTGCTATGGGAGGAGATCGGCAAGATGAAGAAGGAACCGACCGCGGAGGCCGCCCGCGAAAAAAATGAAGCTTCCATGCCGGGAGACGAGCCGCCCACGTAAAATAAAAAAGGATGCGTTCGGCGGCTTCGCCTCGCATCCTTTTCCTGTCGATCGGCGGCTCAGTAGGCCGTCACGCCGATTTTCGCGATCGTCTCGCGGATGAACGCCGGCTCGTCCTCCGGCTTGCGCGACGTGATCAGATTGCCGTCCACGACAACCTCCCGATCCACGAATACGCCGCCGGCGGCCTCGACCTCCTCTTGAATGGACGCGGTCGCCGTTAGCGTTTTGCCGCCGAGCACGCCCGCCTTCGCAAGCACCTGCGGACCGTGACAGATCGCCGCGATCGGAATGCCTGCGCTGTCTGCTTCGGCCACGAATGCGATGACCGCCGGATCGTCCCGCAGCTTGGCGGGCGAGCCGCCGCCGGGAATCACGATCGCCTCATAGTCTCCGGCTTTGGCGTCGCCCGCCGCCAGATGGGACGTGTACGCGACCGTCCCCTTCTTACCCTTCAGCTCCTTGCCTTTCTCGGTGCTGATGATGTCGATATCGTTGCCGTTTTCGACCAGCGCGTCGTACGGATTTTGCATTTCCGAATCCTCATAGCCATCCTCCAGTAAAAACGCGACCTTGCGGAGCCCTTGCTTGACGGTTGCCATATCGAATCAATCACCTCTTGTTCGCTGTTTATGTACGGAAGCAGAACGCGGCTTGCGGTGCCGCGTTCTGCTCCATGACTGCTATTAAAAATGGTCATCCTCGACAACAACAATTCGTTCGTTCGCTTCGCGCGGGTGCCGGGAACATTTCAGACGGTTGCCCGATTGTTAAGCCCTGCCTCATTCGAACATGGAGGATTGTTGCGGGCTGTGGCGGTGACCTGAGCAAGCGTCAACTCGAACCCTTGGCCGTGATGCTGCGGAACGCTATTGCCGTTCCGCGATTCCGCGCTGTCCTTCCTGGTTCAACGGAATCACATCCTGTCCTTAGGCGATAGCAAGTTTGCCATGCCATTCTTATCCGGAATCATCGTCAGGCGGCCTCAGCGCTCGCTCGCGAACCTGCCGTGATCGTCACGAACCTGGTTCCCGATGTCAGGCTGCAGCCCGGCCTGCTGATCCCATGATGCCCTTGATTCGGCATTCGCTCGTCCCAACTCTTCGTCGTCGTGTTCACGATCCGGAGATCTAGCCCTCGCTTCTCCGCCGTGCATCGTGGCTTCGCGCCTCGCGCTCACGTCTGGATCTGCTCGTGCCATTTGAATCACTCCTTCAAGGGTGGAATGGCCTTGCCCTTATTATTACCCGCCGGGACAGCCGCGAACCGGTTTTAACCGTTTTCAATCATTAAACAATTTTAATGCGCCGTTAACAAATGCGCCTTCGCGAATCTCTTCGCCAAAATTAGCTCCTTCGGGCCTAACTAACAATCGAAGAAACGGGTAATCTTATTTAAAGATGCGATTAAGGAGGAACACGACCGATGAAAAAATGGTTCATGCCCGGATTGATTACCGCTTGCTGCTTGATTGCCGTCCTAATGGTGTTTTTCTCCCTCAGGGACAAAGAGCCGTCCGGCGGAACGCACGAGGCCGCGCCTTCCGCATCCGCCGGCGAAGCGCCCGCCGCAGTCGATGCGGAGGCCGCGACCGCCATCTACAAGAGCAATTGCCTGGCCTGCCACGGCGATCAATTGCAAGGCGGCATGGGCCCGGCGCTGACGAAAGTCGGAGCGGACATGTCCGAAGCGGACATCCACAAGCAGATCCTGAACGGCGGGGGCGGCATGCCGGCCTTCAAGGGCACGCTGACGGACGAGCAGATCGCCACGCTGACGTCTTGGTTGGCGGCGAAAAAATAAGCGTAATCCGGCGACCCCGCAGGGGTCGCTTTTTTTATTACTCCAAAATAGCCTTCCGAGGTTCCAAACTTACTTGGCGGACAGTTCGCTTTCTGTAACCCACTTATGGTTTTTGACGGTCTCTCCGCCTGTCGTGGGAGCGTAATCAACCATATAAACCGTGGTCGCTTCCGCCGATTCAATCTTGCCCGTCGCGCCTTTCATTCCCGGCATGTGATCCGCTTCGATGACGACTTCCGAACCAGGCTCGAACGGCTTGTCCCCCGCCTCCTTCAACTCCTGATGAATGACCCATTTATGATCTTTC
Source organism: Cohnella rhizosphaerae (assembly GCF_029525575.1). GTDB lineage: Bacteria > Bacillota > Bacilli > Paenibacillales > Paenibacillaceae > Cohnella > Cohnella rhizosphaerae. The sequence continues at coordinate 1,077,567 of NZ_JAPDIA010000003.1, read as the reverse complement.
ACAGGTTCGCCGCCGGTTGTAGGCGTATAGGTGACAACGTACGCGGTCGTATCGTAAGCCCCCACGATCGTTGCGGCAGCGCCTTTCATCCCTGGCATGTGGTCTGCCTGAATGACGGCCCGACTCCCCACTTTGAAAGTCGGGGCGGCAGCTTCCGTCAATCCGGCAGGAACGTCCCCGCCGTGACTCATATCCGTATGAGTCATGCCGCTTGATGGACTGCTTGGTTCAGCTTCGTTATCCTTCGTATTCCCGCACCCGCTCGCAGCCAGCACGGCCGCAAGGCAGAGCAACGCCAAACGTCTTCTCATTTTCAAGCGTCAACTCCTTTTAAACGGATAATATACTACGCCATTATACCCCCTGGGGGTATTTTTGCAACATCTTTATATATGTCCGTCTTCAAGCTCGGCTATACCAGCTCTTTTAAGCAAGCATCAAAAGGAATTCGCGGCCGCGGTCCGGCAATCTCTATCTTTAAAGGGAACGATAACACAAAACATTCATGATCCTGCCGGGTCACAGGCTATGATGAATATCTCATCGTAGCCTTTTTTTAGTGATTTCTAAGATACTGAAGTTGACCAGGTCAAGTTCGTGGTTTTTTGCGGTGGATCTTACCCCGAACACAAAACTGAATGGACAACCTTCGAAGCACAGGCTATTGGATTGCGAGTCCGGATAAAAAATTTTCACGTTTCAGGTTGTCTTCCTGGTTTTCATGATGGAAAGGAGCGCATGGGTATGCTTGAAGCCATTCTAGAGCGTTGTGCTGGACTGGACGTGCACCAGGAATCCGTCGTCGCTTGTGTGCTGTCCGGTCCGCTTGACCAAAAGCCCAAGTGCGAAATTCGCACGTTTGGCACGATGACCGACGAACTGCTGGCCCTTGGCGAGTGGCTGTCGGAACAAGGTTGTAGTCAGGTCGCCATGGAAAGTACCGGCGTGTACTGGAAGCCCATTTGGAACGTGCTGGAATCCTTCGATTTCGATCTGCTGCTTGCCAATGCACATCATATCAAGAATCTACCCGGCCGTAAGACCGACATCAAGGATGCTGAATGGATTGCCAAGCTGCTTCGCTGCGGTTTGATCGAGAACAGCTTCGTCCCCCCCGGTCGATATTCGCGAATTGCGTGATCTGACACGATACCGCAAGAAGTTGGTCCAGGAAGCGACAGCGGAGAAAAACCGCATTCACAAGCTGCTGCAGGATGCCAATGTGAAGCTGACCTCGCACATGTCCGACATCTTCGGCGTTTCCGGCCGCCTGTTGCTCCAGAAGATTGTGGATCACGAGGTCATCACGATGGATTTTCTGGAGACGCACATGAAGGGTGCGCTAAGGCATAAATCTCCCAAGCTGCTTCAATCGCTTAACAGCCGCCTTCGCGCTCACCATCGCAGCATGATCCGTATGTCCTGGGAGCATTTGCAATACATCGAGTCCTCCATCGCTCAGATGGAAACGCATATTCGCAACTACACCAAAGACAAAGAGGAGAGCTTCAACCTGCTGCTGACCGTACCGGGAATCAACGAAAACGCGGCGGCCGTGATCTTGGCCGAAATCGGAACGGACATGAGTCAATTCAAAAGCGACCACAGTCTGGCAGCTTGGGCAGGTATGAGCCCGGGCAATCACGAGAGTGCGGGTAAAAAAAACGGCAGCGGGCAAGGTCCGGAAACAGTCAACTAAAAGCGATCCTTTGCGAATGTGCTTGGGCGGCCTCGATGACACGAAATACAAGGCTTTCTGCCCGTTATTGGTCGTGGGTAAAACGACTGGGCAAGAAGAAAACGTTGGTTGCGCTGGGCCATACTTTGCTTCGAATCGTCTATCACCTCCTGCTTCATCGCCGTCCGTATCAAGAGTTGGGACCCGATTACCTGGATCGGCATCGCGCTGAACGTCAGCTTCGCAAGCAGTCTCAAATGATTAAACAGCTTGAAGAAAGCGGCTTTTCCGTCACCAAATTGGCTTAATGAATGCTGACTCTACAACCCCCCTAAGAACTTCCAAATCGGCAGTTCTATTTTTGCATGCGCGTCGAAGGCAGTACGTGCATGGCGATATTCATAAAAAAAGACGCGGTCCCGAGTCTCGGGAAACCGCGCCGTCGTTGGCGTCTTATGGTGCTGATGAAGGGATTCGAACCCCCGACCTACGCATTACGAATGCGTTGCTCTACCAGCTGAGCTACATCAGCGAACACTTTTACAGAATACCGAATTCACCGCCTATAGTCAAGCGTTTTTTCGTTTTTTTTTTGATTTTCCATCCTGGGGGGTTCGATATGGGCCGAATGTGCCTTATAATGAGGCTCAAAGGAGTGAACGCCGGGTGTACAGGATTCTGATCGCCGATGACCAGACGCTCATGCGGGACGGGCTGCAGACGATAATACAACTCGAAGACGACATGGAGGTCGTCGGGACCGCCGAGAACGGCGAAGACGCCTGCGCGCTCGCGATTCGGCACAAGCCGGACCTGGTGCTGATGGACATCCGCATGCCCGTGATGAACGGCATCGAGGCGGTCAAGAAGCTCCGGCAGGATGCCCCCGGCGTAAGAGTGCTTATGCTGACTACGTTCGACGAGGACGATTATATTATTGAAGCGCTCGCGAGCGGCGCGGTCGGGTTTCTGCTCAAGGACATTCAGAGCGACAAGCTGCTCCAGGCGATTCGGGACGCGGCACGCGGCGAGATGATGCTGCCCGCCGGCATCGCGGCCAAACTGGCCGCACGCCTCGCTTCCCCGCATGGCGGCAAGCCGACGGGCTTGCGCGCCCGCGGCCGGACGGACGGGCTCAAGTTTACGGACCGCGAGCTCAGCATCATCGCCTTAATGGTCGAGGGCCGTACCAACCGCGAGATCGCGGGCCAGCTGTTCATGAGCGAAGGCACCGTTAAAAATTACGTCAGCACCATCTACGACAAAATCGGGACGAACGATCGAACGCAGGCGGTCATCTGGCTGAAGGAGATGGGGAGCGGCGGTTGAGCCCATTCGCCCGGCGTCAGTTACCGGCATCGTTCAAGAAAGGACGCCTCACATCATGAACGCGAATGCTCCAAAACTTGCCCCCGGCCGATCGGCGCGGGGGCTCATCGCGCTGATTACCCTCGAACGCACCTTGCCGCTCATACGCTCGTGCCGACCACATCTGCTTTCCCTCGCAAGCACCTTGCCGCTCATACGCTCGCGCCGACCATTTGTGCTTTCCCTCGCAAGCACCTTGCCGCTCATACGCCCGCGCCAACCATTTGTGCTTTCCCTCGAAAGCACCTTGCCGCTCATACGCCCGCGCCAACCATTTGTGCTTTCCCCTCGAAAGCACCTTGCCGCTCATACGCTCGTGCCGACCACATCTGCTTTCCCTCGCAAGCACCTTGCCGCTCATACGCCCGTGACAACCATTTGTGCTTTCCCTCGAAAGCACCTTGCCGCTCTTCGGCCCGCACCGACCACATGTGCTTTCCCTCGAAAGCACCTTGCCGCTCATACGCCCGCGCCAACCACATGTGCTTTCTCTCGAAAGCACTTTGTCGCTCATACGCCCGCGCCAACCACATGTGCTATCCCTCGAAAGCACCTTGCCGCTCATACGCCCGCGCCAACCATTTGTGCTTTCCCTCGAAAGCACCTTGCCGCTCATACGCCCGCGCCAACCATTTGCGCTTTCCCTCGAAAGCACCTTGCCGCTCATACGCTCGTGCCAACCATTTGTGCTTTCCCTCGAAAGCACCTTGCCGCTCATACGCTCGCGCCAACCCTTTGTGCTTTCCCTCGAAAGCACCTTGCCGCTCTTCGGCCCGCACCAACCATTTGTGCTTTCCCTCGAAAGCACCTTGCCGCTCTTCGGCCCGCACCAACCATTTGTGCTTTCTCTCGAAAGCACCTTGCCGCTCATACGCTCGTGCCGACCACATGTGCTTTCCCTCGAAAGCACCTTGCCGCTCTTCGGCCCGCACCGACCACATGTGCTTTCCCTCGAAAGCACTTTGCCGCACGCCAGCCCGCAATGGCCGAATGAGCTGCTCCTCTCCCTCCGTACCACTCAACTGGAAACCATCCCTGCTTTACTCCGCCCCTCAAGTCTGTTATCTTAAAACAAGAACATAAGTTCCCATAACCTTTTATAATTCTCGGAGGAGGTCCACTGGATGAATCCGACGCAATATTTGCCCATGCGCGCCAAGACGATTCTGAACGCAGTGAACGCCCCGTCGATGCCCTTCGATTGGTCGATCAATCCTTACCGGGGCTGCCAGCACGGCTGCAGCTTCTGTTATGCGCGAAGCACGCACGCTTTTCTCGGCGAAGCGGCGGACGACGCGTTCCAGCATCGCATCTTTTACAAGGACGATGCGCCGACGATCCTGCGCGCCCAGCTGCAGCGCATGCGCGCGCGGGGCAAACTGCCTTCGCACGTGGCGATCGGCACAGCGACGGATCCGTACCAGCAGCTCGAGGCCAAGGCGAAGCTGACGCGCGGCTGTCTGGAGACGCTCGCCGAATTCGGCGTAGGCGTCAGCATCACCACCCGCTCGCCGCTCGTGCTGCGGGACCTCGACCTGCTGCGCGCGCTGCCAGGGGTCTCGGTGAATATCAGCGTTCATACGCTGGACACCCGGATCTGGCGGACATTCGAACCGTCGACCCCATCGCCCGCGCGGCGGCTCGAATGCGCGCGCACGCTGACAGAGGCCGGCATTCGCGTGCATGCCTTCGCCGCGCCCATGCTGCCGCTGCTCACCGACGGCGAAGCCGATACCGAGGCGCTCGTCGAAGCGCTCGCGAACGCGGGCGTCCGCTATATGATGTCGTCATTTTTGCGGCTGTCCACGCCCGAGGTCAAGAGCTGGTTTTTCTCGGTGCTGCGGTCGGCGCACCCCGAATTGGCCGAAGCCTACGGCAAGCTATACTGGCATTCCGCGCGCCTCCCGGACAGCTATCGCCGGCCGGTTTATTCCCGAATCGCTTCGCAGATGAAGCGCTACGGGCTATCCGAGATCGGCGCCATGGAAGTGCCGAAGGGCGATGCCGCCTATGTCTTAGGCTCCGTTTCAGGTGCCGCGCCTCCCGCGACGGCCGCTTCGCCCCATTTACCGACGACCGCATCGCCTCTTTCAAGCAAAGTGGTCGACTTGCCATGCCAGCCGGTACAGTTGGCGCTTTTCTGAGGCGATCCACCGCATGCTCCAGCGCTCGCTCGGGCATCCCATTCCGGCACGCCCCTCTCCCCCTCGCGCATAAGCTGTGATGACAATCGCCTAGCGCAGGCAAAGGGGAATGAAAATGAACGTACAAACGCTGATGCTCCCGATCTCGATCGAGCGGACCGAGAAGCCTCCGCTCAAGCTCAGCACGCCTGTCATCACAGGCGGAACGGGCGAGCAAGCCCGCAAGACCATGAACGAAGCGATCAAGCGCGAAGAGGCGTCGTTGATGTCCATCCAAGGCTATCCGTCGCCCGACGTACAGGAGATGGACGGAACGTTCGAAGTGAAGACGAACCAGCGCGGCGTCCTCAGCCTGTCGCTGCTCAACTATGTGTTCACGGGCGGCGCGCATGGCAACACGATCCAGAAGTCGCTTACCTTCGACGCGGACACGGGCCGCTCTTACAAGCTGAAGGACCTGTTCAAAAAAAGGGGCCGATTACGAAAAGAAGCTCAATGCGCTTATCGAAGCCCAGATCAAAGCGCGCAAACTCCCGCTGCTGTCCTCCTATCCCGGCATTTCTGCGGACCAGGATTACTACATCGCGGACAAAGCGCTCGTCATTTATTTTCAGCTTTACGATCTGGTCCCTTACGCTTGGGGCTTTCCCTACTTCCCGATTTCCGTATATGCCATTCAGGACATCATCGACGAAGACGGACCGCTCGGTGCGATGATCTATTGAGGACGAGCGACACGACGCTCATCGCAAAAAAAAGGAAGGCCGCCGTCGCAGCGGGATGCGGTTCGGCAGCCTTCCTTTATGCTTTTCCGGCGTTCAACGCGCCCCAAGCCCCAACGCGCCACGCTGCTTACGATCCATCGTTACCATTTGCCCGGATCGATGTCCTGCGGCGTCAGTCCGGCCCAGATATTCGGCACGTCCACCGACGCCGGGTCGTCGAACACCAGGAACGCCGTCGGCAAGTACCGTCCGCCTTCGCCCTTGGACGACGGCTTGTTCACGAGCTCGCCGCCTTCCTTGACCAGCACGGTGGACGAACCGCCGTCGAGATTGGCCGCGATGACCGCGCCGTGCTCCAGCATGATCTGCTGGCAATCGTACAGATCCGCGCCGATGCTGTAGCCGATCTGACGGCCGTCGATGATCAAGAACAGAATCTTGCCGTCCGCCCGCTGGCCCATAACCGTTCGGGGCGCGATGCCCCAGCCGTTCGCGTGGTTTTTGATGAGCCCTTTGCCGTTGACGATGATCCGCGGCTCGAAGCTGACCGCTTCGGAGATGCCGAGGTCCATCAGCTCCTTGATCGAATAATGGCCCGCGATCATTTTGCCGTTTTTGTCCAGCCCCACGATCTGCGTGCTGCTGTTCTTGCCCAGCCCGTTATAATAAATCTTGCCCTGGGTGATGACGAGGCCGATCGGCTGAAAGCCGTTGCCTTGCCAGTTCGGGTCCGCGAAGCCGCCCGCATTGACGCCCGCGATCGCGCCGGTCCGCTTGACCATGCTCGGCACCTTCTCGCCTTTGCCCGCCTTCGCCGGCACGACGAGTCGAATCTTGGTCGGATCCGACACGGTGAGCAGGTAGCCGTGAAAGCCCTTGCCGTCCACTTCTTCGATGGACGTGAGCGGGTCCGTCGCAGCCGTCTCGTCTTCGCGCGGCGCGTCCGCGGGGAGCGCGATCTCATGGGTATCCTTTTCTTCGCCCATGTCTTTAAACTGCTGGGCGTAAGCGGCCACCCGTTCCCGGAGCCCTTCTTCGCCGATCAAATACTTCGCGTACTCGCGATGCTGCGTCGTGATGATCGCATCCGCCAGCCGATAACGAACCGAAGTACCCGACGGCGTCACGAAAAACCAAACGGCAAACGCCGCCGCGAGCACGACCATCGTCCAGAAAAACGCGACCAAACGCCGCCAGGCTTTATTTTCTTCAGGGCGCCGGCCCATGGCCGAGCGCGCGGACTTGTTGGCATACACCTCGGCCCGGGAACGCCCGCCAGGCGCGCCTCCGGGTGTCGACACGTGAGGATTAGGAATGATGTCACGCTCCTGTCTGTTGGCAAATCTACCGAAATAGACGTTTGAATCGCGCCGAGAGTTGCATTTCCGACCAAAATGGGTATAAGGCCCGCCCACCGCGCCGGCATCCGACATCATTGCCCAGGAAATGACAGCTTAAATTGTCGTTCAACCTTCGCAATTGCCGTCATATTCGGTTACCATAAGGCGAACGAACTTGTTATAATGGACCGAAAGCCGCCTTGCAGCATTGCAGCGGCACACGGGATCGGAGGCCACTCAATGAGCGAGAACACGAAAACCAAAACCTATGGAATAACCACCCGCACCGATACATATGTCGTCTACGAGCTGACCGACAGCGCGACGGATTCCAAAGTGACCGTATGTCCGCAGCGCGGGGGCATCGTCATCGGCTGCCGGCTGAACGGCGAAGAGCTGCTCTACCTGGACCGCGATACGTTCATCGACCCGACCGCGAACATTCGGGGCGGCATTCCCGTGCTGTTCCCCATTTGCGGTCAGCTTCAAGGCGGCGCCTACGAGTGGGAAGGACAGACTTACCGCATGAAAAATCACGGCGTCGCCCGCACCGCTGCCTGGGAAGTCGTGAACGCGTATGCGGACGAGGACGAGGCCGCGCTGACGCTCGAGCTTCAAAGCAACGAAGAGACGCTCGCGTCGTATCCTTTCGAATTCGAACTTCATTTCACCTATCGACTCAAGGCGGGCAAGCTCTATATCGAGCAGTCCTACAACAACCTGTCCGAACGGGACATGCCGGTACAGGCAGGGTTCCATCCTTATTTCGCTTCGGCAGACAAGCATATGACGTACAAGATCGACGCCACGAAGGCGCTCGACTACAACGACGGCCAAATCAAACCGTTCGACGGCGCGCTGGACCTTGGCGGTCTGGTCGAATCGGTCGCGCTCCTTGATCCCAAGACGCCCGAGATCTCCTTCCCGTCGACGTCCGGCCGCACGATCAAGCTGAGCTACAGCGACGTATTCGGCGTCGTCGTGCTTTGGTCCGTCGAAGGCAAGCCTTTCGTCTGCGTCGAGCCCTGGACCGCCTTGAACGAGGCGCTCAACCGCAAAGAAGGCCTCATCCTCGTGCCCCCAGGCGACAGTCTGGATGCCGACTTCACGATCGAGACCGAAGCTTAATCCAAAGTCCAAGAAAATTGCGCCCGTACTGCAAAGCGGCCTGCCGCGCCTGATCATCCCGAGGGATGACGAGGGCGGCAGGCCGCTTATTTACGGTTCGAGCTTCAGCATGGCGCCCGCCGCTTCAAGACGGTCGCGCCCTGCCGGCGGACAAATCGTCTTCAGATAAGCGTACAGGCTGCGCGTAAGGATACGATCCGGGATCGGCTGGCCGATCTCCTCGATCAGTCTGCCCGCCGCTTCGAGCAGGTCGGATCGGCGATCGGGCTCAAGCGACTCCTCGCCGCTTTGCTCGACGTCGTTTACGAACGCGCGCAGCGCGGCGACGTATTCGCTGTCCACCTCGTTCTTGGCGTCGTCGTCCATGAGCGGCGCGGGACGGCGCTCCGCAAACCCGGCCATCACATCGTCGAGCCGCTCCAGCAAATAACCTCCGACCTGCTCGCCCTCGATATTCCGCCGCTCCAGCAAGCAGGCGTGCATAATCTCGTTCAGCATGCCGCTGAGCAGATGCGCGCCGTCCTGACCGTAAGCGGAAGCGGCTTCGCCGTAGATCGCCACGATATACTGCCGCTTCCACAGGAGCAGCCGGCTTCGCAGCTCGTGCAGCAGCTTCGACTTCTGCTCCTGGCCGATATTGACCTGCGGCTCCTGCATCAGCATCATGAGGAACTCCCAATTGTTCCTGAAATAATCGAATTGCCTGACGAGCTGCAGCCGGAACTGCTCGCGCGGGCCGAGCTGCCGCTCTTCCGGCAGCACGGCGAGCTCCGCCATCATCCGTTCGACGAAGTGCCAGATGACGGCGAGCAGCAGCTCTTCCTTGCCTTTGAAGTAAAAGTAGATCGATCCCTTCGCCATCCCGAGCTCGTCGACGATCTCCTGGATGGACGTCGCGTGGAATCCCTTCCGCGCGAAGCAGCGCATGGCCGCTTCGATGATCTGATGCTTGCGCGCGCTCATGTCCGACCCTCCCTTGCGGAAGAAGCTTGTCTAAGCCTTAAACGCTCGGCTTGGACTTGCGGCTCAGCTTCGCGCGCAGCTTCATCAGCGTCTCGTAAGCGATCGGCACGATCAGCAGCGTGAGCAGCGTGGAGCTGACCAGACCGCCGATGACGGTCACGCCGAGTCCTTTGGAGATGATGCCCGCGCTCTCGAAGCCGAACGCCAGCGGCAGCAGCGCGCCGATCGTGGCGAGCGCGGTCATGAGGATCGGACGCAGACGCGTGCCCGCCGCCTCCAGAATCGCTTCCCGCGTGGAGAGGCCTTCCTGCTCCTTGTGAATGACCCGGTCGATCAGGACGATCGCGTTGGTGACGACGATGCCGATCAGCATCAGCGCGCCCATCAGCGCGGATACGCTGAGCGTCTCGCCGGTCAGCCAGAGCGCGACCAGGCCGCCAATGATGGCGAACGGCAGCGAGAACATGATCGCGAACGGCGCCAAGCCGCCGCCGAACGTCAGCACGAGCACGAGGTAAACGATCGCGATCGCCGCGGCCATGGCCAGGCCGAGCTGCGTGAATGTCTCGTTGATCTGCTCCGTGACGCCGCCATAGCTGACTTCGATGCCTTCCGGCAGCTTCAGCTTATCTACTTGATCTTGCAAATCGGACGATACCTTGGCGACGTTGGAAGCCGTAATATCGGCGCTTACCGTCGCGACGAGACGCCCGTTCTCCCGCGCGATCGAATTCGGTGCCGCCCCTTCCTGGACGTCCACGACATCCTTGATCGGCACCTGAATGCCGAGCGGGGATTGCAGCACGACGTTTTGGATATCCGCGATGCCGCCGTAGGTCGCCGTTTCCTTTTTCACGAAGACGTCGTACTTTTTTGCCGTCCTCTTCAATGCGGGCGAGCGCCTTGGACTGCTGCTGCGGCATGAGCGCCAGCGCGACCTGGCCGGCCGTCAGTCCGTACTGGCTCAGCTTTTGCTGATTCGCCGCGAGCGTATACTGCTCATACGTCTTGGACAAGCTCGTATCGACCTTCTTGAAGTCGCTGTTCTTCTTCATCAGCTCGGCGACCTGATTCGCAGCCGTGCCTACAGCCGTCAGATCGTCGCCGTAAACGCTCATACTGAACGTGCTGCCGCCTACGCCGCCGGAGAAGTCCATCTCCGACCACGTTCCTTCAGGCACAAGCGCCTGCAGGTCTGCGACGAGCTTCTCCTTTTTGTCGGCGAAATGCTTCGTCTCGTTTTTGAACTGCAGGTAGAACAGACCGCTCTTGGATGGTCCGGGCGACAGCGGGTTGCTGCCTCCGATCGAATACTGCATGTTCGTAATGTCCGAATCCTTGAGCAGGGCCTCCTCCGCCTTGAGCGCGCGCGCCTCGACGTCGGACAGCAGCGCACCCGGCTCGGGCGAGTAGGTGATCATCGTGTACTTCTCTTCTTCTTCGGGCAGGAAGCTCGCGCCGATGACCGGGATCAGGAACAAGCTCGCCACCAGGATGACGACCGAGATGACGACCGTGATCACCTTGTGTCGCAGCGCTGCGGCCAAAATGCGCCGGTAGCCCATCGCCATCTTGCCAGGCTTGTCCTCGTGGTCGTGTCCTTTGCCCGGCTTCACGCCGTTCTTGAACAACGTGTGCGCCAGCATCGGCACGACCGTGATCGCCACGAGCAGCGAAGCAAGCAGGGCGAATACGATCGTGAGCGCAAACGGCAGGAACAGCTGTCCGACCATCCCGCTGACGGTGCCGAGCGGCAGGAAGACCGCGATCGTGACGATCGTCGACGACATGATCGGCATGAACATCTCGCGCGTCGCCTCCAGCACGAGTTCCTTGCCTCTCAGCTTCTCGCCTGTCAGCGACATTCGTCTGTATATATTTTCGATGACGACGATCGAGTCGTCCACGACCCGTCCGATGGCGACCGTCATCGCGCCCAGCGTCATGATGTTAAGCGTGATGTCGAACTGCTTGAGCAGCAGCACGCCGATGATGAGCGACAGCGGGATCGACAGGATGGAGATTAAAGTGGTGCGGATATTGCGCAGGAAAAGCAAGATGATGATGACCGCGAACAGCGCGCCGAACAGCGCCTTGTTCAGCATCGTCTCGACCGACTTTTCGATCGGCTTGCCCTGGTCGAGCAGCGTCGTCAGCGACAGATCCGGATGGTCGGCCTTCAGCTCGTCGGCCTTGTCCTTGACGGCGTTGACGACGTCGACCGTGTTGGCATCGTTCGACTTGACGATCTGGATGCCGATCGAGTCCTTGCCGTTCGTGCGCGATACCGATTCGGACTGGGATACGAGTTCTACGCTGGCGAGCTCGCTCAGCTTGACGGTGGGGATGCCCGCCGCGGCGCCGGCTCCGTTGCCTGCGCCTGCCGCGCCATTGCCGGCTGCGCCGCCGGCAGCGCCGTTAGCGCCCGCACCGCCTGCAGCAGCGCCGCCTTGTCCGGCGCCCGAAGCGCCAGCGCCAGCCGAAGCGGGCACCGCCGGAATCGCGAGGTTTTTCAGATCGTCCAGCGTGACGACGCCGCCGTCGACGAGGATCGACTTTTCGGACTTGCCCATGGTGAAAATGCCCAGCGGCACTTCGACCGCGGACGCCTGGATCATCTGCTCGACGGACGCTTCGGTCATGCCGTATTGCGCGAGCTTGGCCTGGTCGAAAGCCAGCTTCACTTCTTTGACCGATTGCCCCGAGATCTGGACGGAGGCCACGCCCGGGATATCCTCGAGCGCAGGCTGCACCACGTCGGTCACGATCTTGGTGAGGTCCTCCAGACTGCCCTCGCCCGAGGCGCTGAGCGACATGACGGGGAACGTATTGATCGAGAACTTGGAGATCGTCGGCGTCTGCGCGCCTTCCGGCAGCGCCGTCGCCGCGATCGCTTCGCGAACGTCGCTCATCGCCTTGTCCATATTCTGGCCGAAGTCGAATTCCAGATTGATGTTGGATACGTTCGACATCGACGTCGACGTTACGTTTTTAACGTTCTCGACGTTTTGCAGACGCTGCTCCAACGGCTCCGTCACCTGCTCGATGACGCCCTGCGGAGCGGCGCCCGGCATAACCGTCGTGACGCTCAAATAAGGAAACGACAGGTTGGGCAGGCTCTCCTGCTTCATGTTCAGACCGGAATACAAACCGGCCACGAGGACGATAATGGTAATCATCCAGACGGCGAATTTGTTTTTTTAGCGAAAATCCGATGACGCTCCTCATGCACTCCGCTCCTTTGATCTTTCTCTTTAACTGCCGCACAAAGCTTGACGTGCCGATCGCAACTCCGGAACCGCACGCTTCTACTGCCATCCTATCGAACGACCGTTCAAATGTCAATTAACGCCAACGAGCAACGTTATCCTTACTTTCTATGCTTGAGAATGGTTCTTCATTAAAACCCATTCGAACGATCGTTCAAGTCGATGGCCGACACCTTTGTATACGCCGCCTTCGGCAAAGCCGTTTCAGATTTAACGTGAATGGGGGCAGATCCGCCCCGCCATGCCGTTCGACAAAAAAACGCGCTTCGCCGGCAGCCGATCGCCGGAAAGCGCGTCCTTTCTTATCTAGCCATTCTTTGTTGTCGTAGTCGCTCTGGCCGATCAAACCGGCATCGCCCTGCCCGTATAATCGACGAACCAGGTTTCCGCAGGCACTTCGGTCGTACCTTCGACAAGGTCGATGATGCCGAGCGCGCTCTCCGCCGGAGACAGCGGCGCCGACTGCCCGCCCATGTCCGTGCGCATCCAGCCGGGGTGTACGGCGAGCGCCCGAATGCCTCTGGGCTTCAGCTCTTCGTTCAACTGCTTCGTGAACATCGACAGCGCGATCTTGGACAGCGCGTACGGATAATCGCCGCCATAAGCCCCCGCGAAACTTCCTGCGTCCGAGGCGACGTGCACGACGATCTCCGCGCCGGACATACTCTCCCGCATGAGCGGCGTCAGATGCTTGGACACGATCAGCGGACCGTAGAGATTCACCTCGAACGTCCGCTTTAGATCGTCCAAGTCCAGCGAGGCGATACCGCCGCTTCGGCCGAGCAGGATGCCCGCGTTGTTCACCAGCGCGTCCAGTACGAACCCTTCGCCGCGAAGCTTGGCGGCGAGCGCCTGCGCCTGCGGCTCGTCCGTCACGTCGAGCGCCTCGATGCGCACCAATCCCGGGTAGCGGTCCGCGAGCCGCGCGAGGCCGTCGCCCGGACTCCCCGCGTCGCGGACGCAAGCCGCCACGACATGGCCTCGTGCGGCGGCGAGCTTGGCGAGCTCGTACCCGAGGCCGCGCGAGGCGCCGGTGATCAGCAGGTTCATCGGTCGTTCTCCAGCAGCTCGACCAGCAGCTTCAGCTCGGACGACGTATCCATATAGGCGTAGCGTCCGCCCGTGTACTCGCCCTTCTGCAGCAGCTTGTGGCCCTGGCGGCCGAGCAGTTCGATTTTCTGCTGCATCCCTTCGATGACGAAGGCGATGTGGTGAAAGCCCTCGCCGTCACGCTCGAGCGACTCCCGCCAGGTGCTCGGGTGCTCGTCGGGTTCGATCAGCTCGAGCTGCAGGGAGCCCATGTCGAAAAAAGCGAGCTTCGCCCGCGCCTGCGAGGGCTGTCCGCCGTATTCGGTGCGCGCGGCCTCGGGCGCGTCCGTCCAGAACCAGGCGGGCTTGTCGATGCCGAAAAAGTCGGCGTAAGCCTGCGAGGTTTTCTCGATGTCGCGGACGACCAGTCCGATCTGCGTAATCGTATTGTTGCCCAGCAAGTTTTTCTCCATGTTCCCTCGCTCCTCCGCTCGCTTGAATTGCTGCTTACTCGCTTGAATTGCCGCTAAATAGGTGCCGCCTAATCTCTGCCCCTACGGCGCTTCCGCTTTATCTCTTCCGCTTTATCTCTTCCGCTAATCATCCGATCGGCCGGCAAGACTCCCGCTTGATGAGCTTGGATCTCGACATATACCGGCTCTCGGTGCCTTCGGTGCCTTCGATACGGCCAATCACGTAGTCCGTCAGACGGCTCATCATCTCGCCGAAGTCGATCGCGACCGTCGTCAAAGCCGGCTTGAACCTCGCGCTCAGCGCATGGTCGTCGAACCCGATGACGGACATGTCTTCGGGCACCGACATCCCGGCCTCCTGCAGGGCGCGGATCCCGCCGAACGCCACGCTGTCGTTGGCCATGATCATCGCCGTAGGCAGTTGCCTCTCCTCTTCAAGCAGCTTGCGCGTCGCCCTGTAGCCGTCCTCTTCATGGAAGGAGCCCGGCCGCACCCATCGCTCCCGCACCTCCAGGCCATGCTCGCGCATCGCGACCAGAAACCCGTTGTACTTGTCGACGCCGGAATAGCGGTTCATGTCGCCGTTCACGATGCCGATCTCGCGATGCCCAAGCTCCGCGAGATATCCGACCGCCAGACGCATGCCATAGGCATTGTCGAAATTGGCGACGATCCGGTTGCCTTCGCTGCGGCCCGGCAGATGCTGGTCCACGACGCCGACCGGGAAGCCGTCCGCGATCAGCGCCTCGATGAACGGCTCTTCGTTGGCCGCGCCGATGAAGACGCCGCCGTCCACGCGCCGCTGGTAGAAGGCGTCCTTGACGCCCCGCACGCTGTCCGCATCCGACGTATCGCGGATAATATAGGTCAGCACGTAATAGCCGCGCGAAGAAGCATGCTCGACGACGCTCGCGAGCAGCAGGTTCGTCAGCATATCGCCCGAGACGCGGCCGGCTTCGATGACGAACAGGCCGATCGTGCGCGTCCCTTTGCCCGCGAGCACCTGCGCCGACAGATTCGGCACGTAATGGTAGGCGTCGATGACCTCCATGACCTTTCTGCGCGTCTCGGGGGGGCACGTTGGCATAATTGTTGATGACGCGGCTGACCGTGCTTCGGGACACGCCCGCTAGCCTGGCGATCTCGACCGAATTGATTTCCGTTTTTTTCATGTATAGCCATCCTTCAAGAACGTCAATCCAAAGGGGTGTAAACGCGTGTTCACAATGCTATTCTACTGAATCCGCTTGTCGCGGTCAATCCCCTGCTTGACGTCTTCACATTGACAATCTGCATTGCCTTCATGTATTATAATATATTAGACAAGTGTTTACCCTCTGATTTTTCCTCTCCATTGGGGTCGAACCCCTCTGCGTTCCCCACATCATTCCTTTTTACCAAGGCTGCTGGAAGGACACGAATTCAAGACTGGCGCGGTCATCGGAGCCGCAAGAACGACTGAGAGGCAGGGCTTTCGTTGCTTTCGTGCATATGATTTATCAGGAAGAATTGCGCGGTTTCGCTTGTAGGTGTAGGTGTATGGCAAGTTCAATTGCATCGCATTAAAAAATCAGACCCCCCGCAGGGTACCCTGCGGGGGTCGTCCAATTGGGCAGGCGTCCGTCCGCGCGCGAACGCGGACAGACGCCTTCAGCAGATTTAACCGACGATCATGTGCATTTCGGCGCCGGCTTCCCCCTTCGGGCAGCGGATTCTTCGGCTTGGAGAGCAGCACGCCGAGCACCAGGCCGACGACGGCGACGCCCGTCAGCACGAGGAAGGTGAAGCCGAACGCGTCCGCGTAGGTATGAAGGTCGGGCGCCTGCAGCTGTTTGTCGACCATGATATCCTTCATCCGCGCCGCGGACAGCGTCGTGAGGCCGGCTACCGCGAACGACATCATGACCTGCTGCGCGGCGTTCGTGAGCGAGGTCACGCGGCCGACGAGATTTTGCGGAGCGGATTGAATCAGGTACGTGTTGAGCGGCATCATGAACAATCCCATTCCTGCGCCGAGCAAGGCCAGCGGCAGGATAATCGAACTCACGCCGGCGTCTGCGGAAATGCCGGACAGCAGGAAGGCGGATGCCGTCGTGACGATCATGCCTGCAAGCACGAGCGGGCGGGCGCCGAACTTGTCGCTCAGCTTGCCGCCGATCGGCATCATGATCGCGGAGGCGAGCGCCTGCGGAATCATGATCAAGCCGGTCTCGAACGCCGTGTAGCCCTTCGCCTGCTGCAGGAACAGCGGGACGAGGAACATCGTGCCGAACAGGGCGATCTGCGAAACCCATTGAACGATAATGCCGCGGGTGAACGTGCTGGAGCGGAATACGCGCAGCTCGAGCAGCGGATCGCGGCGCCTCAGCTCGACGACGATGAACAGGATGAGCGCGACGACGCCGATCCCGATGCCGGTCAGCGTCGTAGCCGCCGTCCAGTTGTTGCCCGTCGCGACCGTCTTGCCGCCCTCCGACACGCCGTAGACGAGCGCTGCGAAGGCGATCGGCGCGAGGATGATGCCGAGCATGTCGAGCGAAGCGACGGACTGGCGGTCCATCTTCGGCAGCGTGCGAATGCCGAGCAGGATACCGATGACGCCGATCGGCAGGTTCAACAGGAAGATCCATTCCCAGCTTGCGTAATCGACGAGCCAGCCGGCGATGACCGGGCCGAGCGCGGGCGCGAGCAGGATCGGGATGCCGAGCATGCCCATGACTTGACCGACCTTGCCCGGAGGCGACAGTCTGTAGATGAAGGCCATGGCGATCGGGCTGACGACGCCCCCCGCCGAGACCTTGAAGGATGCGGAACGCGATGAGCATCTCGACCGAATTGGACAGCGCGCACAAGATCGATCCGATCGTGAACAAGCCGATCGCGATCAGGAACACCCGCTTGGCGCCGAAGCGGTCCGACAGCCAGCCCGCGAGCGGGATGACGGCAGCCTGGGCCAGCGCGTAGCCCGTGACCGTCCATTGGACGAGGGACAGGCTGTTCTGTTTGAACTCGACCATCAGCTGGGGCAGGGCGACATTCACGGCCGTCCCGTCCAGGATGACCATAAATATGCCGACGATGATGGCGATCAGCGGCGCGAATACATCCCGGATGGATGTCGGCTGACCTTGCGATGCAGCATTGGCTTGCATTTTAGCGCTCCACTCTCCCTTTGAATTGCCGTTCGCCCCCGCGCCTCTCTTCGACCCATCGCGCCGTTGACCGCCGAGAGGCTTCAACGTTACAATAGATTCACTTAAGGCTGTAAAGGACGACGGCTTCACCAAGCGGACAATTGTCCGCTTTTAAATGCCATGTTACCGGACAATTGTCCGTTTGTCAACGCGAAGTTCTATTCATTCTGGAAGGAGCGTCCCTCGATGATCAAGCCACGCAAGCGCAGCGACGCCGCCGAGAATTGCCGCCTGATCCTGCAGGCCGCGAAGAAGCTGTTCGCGGAGCAGGGCGTTCAGACGGTCAGCATGCATCAGATCGCCAAGACGGCCGGGGTCGGCCAGGGCACGCTCTACCGCTGTTACGCCCACAAGGGCGACCTGTGCGCCGCGATCGCCGAGCAAGTCGGCATGGAAAAGATCAAAGAGCTGGAAGCTTTTCTGCTGACGAACAAGCATCTGCCTGCCGGCGAGCGGATCGGCGGCGTGCTCCATTACATTATTCAGTTTATCGACGAAAAAGTTCAGCTTCTGCTGCCGATTCATACGGTCCATGACTGCGAGGACGAGTCCGCTTACTTCCGCTCGCCGATGTATCGTCTGATTTGGGATAAGCTGACGGGCTTGTACGCGGAGCTGGAGCCCGATTACGATGCCGGCGCGGCAGCAGCGCAAAAGGCGGGGCAGGAGTCGCCTGGCGCCAGCTCGGCGAATGCAGGCTCCGAGCGACGCGACGCGGCCTGGAAGCGCGCCAACGCCAAGGCGCATATTCTGCTGAGCTCCCTTCATCCCGGCGGCATCATTCACATGCGCGAGAGCATGGGACTGACCCAGGAGCAAGTCACGCAATATTACTGCGAGCTGTTCGCCCGGTAGATCGCAATGCGAACATCGTGAACCTCCGAGTCGCGACCGGGGCACGACCCCGCCCGCAAAAAAAGGGAGCAGGTTGCCTCGGCAACCCGCTCCCTTCGCCTATTCGCCCAAATTCACTTTTTTTGATTCGATCAAGCGGGACCTTGGGCTCCCTCGTCTCAGTCAATAAACCGTTGACCTCCTGCTGAACGTCAGTCACCTGCGTGTAACAATAGCCGCAAATATATTCCGTATCCTGGATAGCTTTGGTGATATGATAAAACCGCTCTAAGAAAGCCTCCTCGGAATCGACCTGGTTGCCGTAGCCCCAGCCCTCTTCGGTCTTGAAGGCGATCCCGCCATACTCGCTGACGATAATCGGCTGGCCTCGATATTCGTATCCCTGCGCCATCGCATACTTCCGATTCCAATGCGATATTTCGTTGCTCGTGATCGCTTCTTTGTTTTCTTTGCCGGCGTAGCGCTTGCGGAACAGTTCGCCCGACTCTTCGTAATCGTGCAAAGTTATAATATCCGAGACCGTGTGCTCCCATCCGTCGTTTACGACGACAGGCCGATAGGGATCGATCGTCTTGGTCAAGTAATAGATCGCTTCCGTAAATTGCTGCTGCTTCCGGTCGACGCCTACTTGAGCGATTCCCCACGATTCGTTAAAAGGAACCCAGGTCACGATGCATGGATGATTGTACTGCTGCCGGACGATATCCATCCATTCCCTGGTGAATCTGTCTATCGCGCGATCGTTGAATTCATAGGCGGCGGCCATCTCGGACCATACCAGCACCCCTTTGACATCGCACCAATACAGAAACCGCGGGTCCTCGATCTTCTGATGCTTTCTCACGCCGTTGTAGCCCATCGCCAAGATTTTGTCGATATCCTCGATGATCGCTTCCTCGGAGGGCGGCGTCAGGTGACTTTCCGGCCAATAGCCCTGATCCAGAATCAACCGCTGATAGATCGGCGCGTTGTTCAGAAGCACCGTGCCCTTTTGAATCGACACCTTGCGAAGTCCGAAGTACGAGTGAACCACGTCCACGACGATATTCGATTTGCTCAAAATGAATTCCACTTCGTAGAGCTTCGGATTTTCCGGACTCCAGGTCTCTACCCTCCATTCAAGCGCATCGCAGATCAATTCGACGCTGGCCGACAATTGCGTGCGGTCTACCGCCAGTTTTATTTCCTTTATCGCCTCCCCCGTCCATGCTGATCTTCGCGGTCAAATGGAGATCGCCGTGCGCGGCTGCATCCGCTACCTGATAGTCGAAGCGAACGGCGTTCGTATCCAGCTCGGGCGTTATTTTCACCGCCTTCAGATGCTGCGGATTGACGTACTCCAACCATACCGTCTGCCAGATGCCCGTCGTCTGTACGTACCAGCAGAGAAAGTTGCTGTCCCTCCAGCGTTGCTTCCCTCTGGGTTGCGTGCAATCGTGGCTGTCTTCCACCTTTACGACAAGAAGATGCTCGCCATCCCCGTCATTCAGGTGTGGCGTCACGTCGAAGGAAAAAGCGGTATAGCCGCCTTCATGGCGACCGACGAACTGGCCGTTAAGCCATACCTTTGCCACGTAATCCGCCGCTTGAAAATGCAAAATGACGCGCTTGCCGCGAAACTCGTCCGGAACGACAAAGTTCCGTTTGTACCAAATATTCGGATGCAGTTCAGCTTCCCCGATACCGCTTGCTTTCGTTTCGTATACGAACGGCACCTGGATTTTCAGCTCTCCTGAAAAGGACTCGAACCATCGCTCCCGCTCTCCGACATTGTCGTCGTCAAAGCGAAAGTCCCACTCCCCGTTCAAGTTCTGCCAGTCTTCCCGAACGAATTGCGGCCTGGGATAATCTTTCCTGTAACTTTTTAAACCCATGTAATCATCGTTCCTTTGCGTAGGATGTCCCTTTATTTGGCGAAGGTATGCTTGACTGCCTCAAGATAGCCGTAACCGTACAGGTCGTCGGGTTGAAGATAACTAGTCTCCGTCCATTCGTTCCAGCTGTTGATGGTCATCAACGGATATTGACCCGGATGCTCGTCGATATATCGCTTGGCTCGTTGAAGCGCTTTTTGCACGCTCTCCGGCGTGTTCTTCCTCACGATGCCGGGACGAAACGTTTGAAATCTCGGATTGTTGTCCCAGCCGATTGAAATATGCGGGAAATAGGGAATGTCATAGGTTCGGTCGATGCGCTCCCATTCCCGGACGACATCCTCCATAATCTCGTCGTAGTCTCTATCGATATCGGTAAAATGCACGAACTGATAGTGTGACAAGCTGTCAAACCCGAGCAGTGCGGCCAGCTCGCTTGTCGTGGCCTCCTTGCCGCCGTCGACGCCGCTAAGGTTGTAATTCAATTCGCTCCACAGGGTCAATTGAAGATGCAGTCCCGGAAGCCCTTCCTCGACCGCCCTGCCGCGGAACCATTCCAGCGCTTCTTTGGTTGCGTCCGCTCCTCCCAGGCCTTTCATCAAATTAGCCAGATCGTAAATCATGAATACCGGCTTGCCGTCGATGGTGTAGTAGGAAGGGTGCTTGAAGTATTCGGCGATCAATCGGTCGGCGATTCGCTCGAACTCGGACCGATCCACCGCGGCATTCCAAATGACCGTATCCTCCATATTAGAAAGCCGGATATCCCAAGTATGATTGACATCGTGATTGGCCCACATCAGATAAAATTTAACCCTGTCGTTATTTCGCGCCTTTAAGTATCCGTCGTTTAAACACTGCTCCAGAAAAGGCCGCTTGTCGTACCAGTACCAGTCGTATATAAATACGTTGACGCCGTGGTCCGCCGCTGCGTTAATTTGCATCTCCATCACGTAGGGATCCGCTTCGTTGACATATCCCCATAGCGGCTTCCTCGGCCAATTGTGTTCGGGAAATTTCTTCACCGCATTTTTGACGGACTGCCACTCGCCGATTCCTTCCGGCCAAAACATCCGGGTTCGGGGTTCGTCCCCCCGTATAAGCCGGCCACACATACGCGGCCACATCATAGTTATTTCTGCTCTTCATCAGAAGCCCTCCTGCCGTCCGTATATACGATACGCCCCGGGAACTACCCCTTGACGCTTCCGAGCACGATGCCTTTCATAAAATAACGTTGTAAAAACGGATAAACGACCAATATGGGCGCTGCGGCAATAAAGATCTGCGCGGACTTGAGCGTACGGTCGGATATTTGCGACAGCTGCTTCAGCTCCTCTTGGGAAGCCGTCGTAAATAAGGACATATCCCGGTTGACGATGATCGTCTGCAAGTAGGTCTGCAACGGATAATGCTCGGGAGAGGACATCAGAATCAACCCGTCAAACCAGGAATTCCAGTGGCCTACGCATGTGAACAGCACAAGCGTCGCGATCGCCGGGGTCGACAGCGGCAAGTATACCTTCCATAGGATCGTCCAATGTCCGGCGCCGTCCATCCAGGCCGATTCGCTGATTTCCTTGGGCAGCTGACGAAAAAAGTTTAGTAAAATAATGACATTGAATACCGGAAGGGCACCGGGCAGCACAAGCGCCCAGAGCGAATCGATCAGCCCCGTCTGCTTGATCGTCATATACCAGGGAATCAAACCGCCGCTGAATATGATCGTAATGAAAAAATACCAGGAAAAAGCGTTCCGCCCCATCAGCTCCCCTTTTTCTTTGGAGAGCGGATAGGCGGCAAGGACGGTAAGCAGCATATTGATCCCGAGGCCCAGTCCGACACGCTCCAATGTACGAAGGAAGGCATCCAGAAACTGGGGCTTGGCAAGCGCATATTGGTAGGAGTAGAGATTAAAACCGACCGGCCAAATGCCGACCTCCCCCCGAAGAGGCCGCCGTGCTCGAGCTAAAGGAGATCGCCAGTACGTGTACGATCGGAAAAATGCACAAGAGCGAGATCGCAATGAGGACGACGTAGTTGATCGCATCGAACCAATTGCCTTTGGCTGCTCCGAGATTCATTGACCATGCCTCCTCAAAATACGCGGTAGCCTGCGTATTTCACGGCAAGCCTGTATCCGACGGCTATAAAAATGAACGACACGACCGATTTGAATAACCCAACGGCGGTCGCTACGCCGTATTGGCTGTTCTGAAGTCCGATTCGATACACAAACGTGTCGAGAATATCGCCTGTGCGGTAGACGACAGGACTATATAAATTGAACACTTGCTCGAACCCGGCGTTCAAAACGTTGCCCAGGCTAAGCGTCGCCATAAGCACGATAATCGGCATGATGCCCGGAATCGTGATATGGAACACTTGACGCCATCGGTTGGCGCCGTCCATCGTCGCCGCTTCGTATAGCGCGGGATTAATGGACGTGATGGCTGCCAAGTAAATAATCGTGCCGTAGCCGAATTCCTTCCACACATCCGAAATAACAAGCACGTAAGGAAATGCGGTTTCATTCGACAAAAAAAAACACGGGATTCAAGCCTACGCTTTTAAGGATGGCATTTACGATACCGGTGCTTGGCGACAAAATATCGATCAATATGCCGGATAGGATCACCCAGGACAAGAAGTGCGGAATATAGATGATCGTCTGGACGACGCGCTTAATGCGTTGGCGACGCAGCAAATCCAGCAAAATCGCGAATGCGACCGGTACGATCAAGCCGAGCACGATTTTCATAAAGGCGATGAATACCGTATTCCATACCACCTGCAAGGTATCCGGCATGGCAAATACGTATTCAAAGTTATCCAGCCCGACGAATTTCGACTGAAAAAAACCTTTAGTGGGGTTGTAGTTTTGAAAGGCGATAACGATACCGATCATCGGATAGTAGGAGAACACGGCCACAAGTACGATACAAGGCAGCAGCATCAGATGCATGGGGTACTGATTTCGAAGTTTTTTAACGATGGAGAGTCCTTTTGAACCGTTCATGCCGTTCACTTCCTTACGGTTTCTGGATCGTATGAAAGGAGAGGGAGCGCATGCGGGACACGCGCTCGCCTCGGCCGTTTTCTTATTTGTTCGCGTTCACTTCTTTGGTGATGTCGTCTCCGCCCAGCTTCCTCCACTTCTCCGTGAAGCGATCGAACTCGTCGATCGGCGCCGCCCCCATGATGATCTTCGTGAACGTCTCGCTCCGCATCTGGTTAAGCGTGGCCCCCTTCTGCGTCATCGATTCCGTATCCGCTTTGATATAGCCGTTCTGCTGGAACAACTTGTTCGTATCGTAATAATCGATGACGCTGAATGCGCTATGGTCCGGACCGGACCATGAATAAGCGCTCCACAGCTTGTTGTCTCCCGCCTGGTACTTCTGTATTTGCTCGACATTGTCCTTGACCCAATAATTGTCCTTTGCCGACTGATCGTTATCCGTAAAGAACTTCTTCACATTCTGATGGATAAATAAGTTTTGCTTCGGATAGAAGCTGATCATCGGAGATAGCTGGAACAATTGATCCGGCTTGGTGTCCTGCTCGCCGTTCACGCCATGGAAGGCCGGATCGAAGTCCGGGCTGATGGCAGGGTCTTTTTTTGTAATAGTAGTTGTACAGCTTGATGGCCGCTTCCGGATGCGCCATGTTTTTGTTAATGACGTAATAGGTCGTTGCCGATCCGTTAATGAGCGGCTTAGCCGGTTGTTCATCGGCGGAGACGATCGGATAGGCTTGCCAATCTGCTTTCGGATCTTTATTTTTGGCATCCTGGAGCGGGTAGAACGGCACCCAGTGCTGACCGAACATCATGCCGACTTTGCCGGCTATGAGCGATTCCGCGACCTTCGCCCCGTCCTTGACCGAAAATTCATTGTCGATATATCCGCTCTTGTACATGTCCGCCAGTTTTGCCAATGCGGTTTTCATTTGCGGCTGAACGGCGCCATAGACCAATTGGCCGGAGCCGTCGTCCACCCATCCGTTCACATATGCGTGATAGCCCTCAAAGAAGCCGTCGAGATCGGCAAGCCCGGTCCCGATCAAATCTTTGGTTAACGCCAAACCGGTCGTATCGTTTTTGCCATTCTGATCCGGATCGTTTTTCGTGAACGCTTCCGCGATTTTGAATACGTCCTCCATCGTCTTGGGCGCCTGGAGATTCAGATTTTTCAACCAATCGGCGCGCAGCCAGATCATATGCGCGCCGTCAATCGAGCCATTGATGGAGGGAAGACCCATCAGCTTGCCGTTGACCGTCGCCTGATCCAGCCCGACATGGTTGTCTTCGTCCATCATTTTCTTCGTGAAGTCCGAAGCGTATTGATCGAACAGCTCGGTGATGTCCAGCGCCACGCCGGAATCGACCAGCAGCTTGAACTGTCTCGAGTTCACCGGGATGATGTCCGGCAGATCGTTCGAAGAGATCGCCACATTGAGCTTCTGCTCCATTTGCGCGCCGGGAACCGACCACAGGTATTTGATTTTGATGCCAAGCTCGCTCTCGTATCCGCGCGTCCAAATGTTATCGGTAAGAACGGAGTTTTTGATTGAAATCGCTTTCTGTGCAATGTCGTTTATACCCATGATGGTAGATACCGTGACGGGCTGCTCGTACTTGCCGAGCGGATCGGCGGCGGCGCCTGCGTCTCCCGAGCCTGTAGAGGCAGCGCTCTCCGAGCCCGTCGAACCCGCTCCGCTAGCTGCCGAGTTGCCGTCGTTTCCGCTGCAAGCAGTCAAAGCCAGCAATAGCGCTGTCATGGACAAGGCAACGACGATTCTATTCCGTTTTGCGTCTTTCATGCGAACTCCCCTTTGTCGATCACAAGATTAACAGAGGCCTTCTGTAAGGTTAATTATAGTGAGGAATAAAGCGCTTTCCTATCCTCATCTCTTTACTCCGCCCATTCAGTTGTTTACCTGCGAAGGAGATCTCTGTATTCTTGCGGGGCCAAGCCCGTCAGCTTCTTGAAGGAACGAGCGAAGTTTGAAGCGGAGCCATATCCGAGCGAATTAGCGATGTCGTTGATGCGGTTGTCGGGATCGGCCAGCAGCAGCCTGGCCCGGTCCAGGCGTACGCTCTGGATGAACTCGGACAGGTTGAGTCCGGCTTGTTGTTTGAAAAAGCGGGATAGATACGTGGGATTGAACTGAACGAGATCCGCAAGCCTCACAAGAGAAATATCCTCATGGAGATGGGATTCGACGTACGCTTGAACTTTGGCGACGATATCCTGCGACCGGGTGTCCTGCTTGTCGGTACGAAGCATCTCCGTATCTGCGCCCAATCGGTGATCCATAAGAAGGGCGAGCGATTGATAAGCTTCCGCCATCCGCTCCCATTCCAAAGTCTCGGTGCGGACCGCAAACGAAACCGTTCGTCCGATCGTTTCCTTTGCCGCCCTTTGGATCGTTTCGAGGGTCTCTCGGATGAACAGTCCGATTTGCGCTTCCCGGTGGCCGGACCATGCGCCGCTGTCGCCTCCGCCGGCATTCTTGGCCTGCAGAAGCCATACCATCAGATTTGAATCCGAAGCGGTCATGACGCCCTCCACCAGCGGCGCAAAAAATTGCGCTGCGATAAGTCGGATCGTCTCTTCGGAAGCCTTCCTGTCTCGATATCCCGACGGGACGGACGGGAATGGCTGGTCAAAACGACAAACGGTCATCCACACCGGCTTAAACGGGTCGAGAGGCATGCCGAGCCTCGACAGCTCTTCGGCAAATTCGGGTCCCGCCTCCGTCTCTCCGCACAATGCGGCTGTCAGCAAGTCATGCAGCATCCTCTCGTTGAGCACGTGAAGCTTCTGTTCCGCTTCGGCGATCAGCGCCTCTGCCCGAAGCGATTGCTCTATCTCCGCGATCGTCTGCTCCACGGCTTCGATGATCTTGTCGTACCCTTCCGTCTTCAGAATATATCGGGCTGCGCCGTACTCCATGGCGCGGTGCGCATAGTCGAACTCCTTGTAGCCGGTTAAGAAGATCACGCGACAGGATGGCCAACTGCTTTTAACATGATGAAGCAATCCGATCCCGTCCATGCCGGGCATTCGAATGTCCGAAATGATAAGGTCGACTTTCATTCGGCCCAATAATTCAAGCGCTCCCTTGCCGGAATAAGCGCGATGCACATCCATTTCCCATTTGCCCAGCTCTTTGAACTCTTCGTACAAGCCGTCCACGATGATCGGCTCGTCATCGACGATCAGCAACGTATACATGAGGATCCCCCCTGTCGATTCAGATGGTAGCCAACCGAATGGAGACGATGACGCCGAACGCGCCGCTTGCAACGCTTAGCCCGCTCTCGTTGCCCATCAGCAGCCTGATACGCCGGTGTATGTTGATCAAGCCCGTGACTTCCGCCGCCTCGTTGGATTGGATATCGAATTGGAACTGACGAAGCGTCTCGTCGGTCATAGGCGCTCCGTTGTTCGCCACTTCAATGAGCAATCCGTCCTTTTCCGGAAGGAATCTGACGCTAAGCAGACCGTTCTCTTCAAGATCCTCCAGACCATGCTCGAAAGCGTTCTCAAGAACCGGCTGTAAAATCAATCTTGGCACCGCTATGTTCCGATAGACCGGCGGAAGTTCGTCAAATTCCACCCTGATTCGATTGGAGAAGCGCATCGCCTGTATGTCGCAGTAGGTCCGTGCATGGACGACTTCCTGCGCCAGCGTCACCTCGTCCGAAGCATTGCGGGTTACGAATTGAAAATACTCCCCCTAGCTGAAGTTGAAATTTCATTAATTGCTCGTATTCGCCTCTTCGGGTCATCGTGTACAGGATAAAAAAGCTGTTATATAGAAAATGCGGGTTGATTTGGGCTTGAAGCTGCTTCAGCTCCGCTCGCTGCACCATGATGGTCTGCTTGTAATTCTGGTCGATCAGCGATCGCAATCGTCCGAGCATCGAATTGAATCTGTCGTAGAGAACGCCGAATTCATCTTCGTATCGATGGCCGATCGTAAAGTCCATCTCTCCCTTTTCAAGGCGCCTAAACCCTCTGATCAGCGTATGCAGCGGCATCCTGATAAAACGAAGAATCGCCAGCGAGAAAACGATAATGATCAATACGACGGCCATGGACAAAAGCCCGAACGTGAATTTGTATTTCCCCAGCCCGGCAAACAGAGCGCTTTCCGGAATATAGCTGACGAGTGTAAGTCCCAGATACGACGAAGTCCGGTAAATATAAAGATAGCGCTCCTGATTCATGGCGATCGAGCCTTTGCCGTTGTCGGAATGGCCCACCAGGGAGCGGATACGTTCCTGGGTCGGCGTCGCTTCGTTGCCTGAAATCGATAACTGCTTGCTGGCATCCATAAGAAACGAACCGCTATCCGCGTTGAGATTGAATTGACGCAAGGATTCCTTGAGCTGAGGCACGGACAGCTTGATCTGCACGGCATACAGCGGCTTAAGGCTCTTCTTCACGGCGTTCGGAGGAAAAAATGCGTTAAGCACCAGTTGCCCTTCGTTATAAATGAGCTGGGAAGGCGTCGAATTGTCGGACCATATCATTCGGCCCAAATCCGAATCCCGCAATTCCCCTATGCTGCCTTCCGCCGGGATCGTCCGCCCTATGGAGGGAATATAAGCAACGACGTTTTCGATGTAATTGCTGCCGTTCTTAATCGCGCTCAGCCTCTGCTGCAAATTGTTCAAATAATAACCGCGCTCGTAATTGTCCATATACTGAACGCTATTGGCCAGTCGGTTGATATCGTCGTTGTACAACGTCTCGGACTGTACGAACTTCAACCGCTGCGTCTCTTGCTCGAGCTTGTCCATATAGTAGGTCATCTGCGCCGCTTTAGAATTGAGAATCTCCCGTTTAATCGCGCTGACGCCCCAATTGTACATGCCGATGCCGATCCCGTACAGCGGCGCCATGATGATCAGAAAAGTAAGGACAAGCCGCATAAATATAGATCTTCGCCAAAAGCCGAATAGCTTCAAGGTCTCTCCTCCTTCGCGCAAAAAGCTGCATAACCGCCGTCATGCGGAAATGCAGCTTTTTTTATAACCTCATGCCGCAGCGTACGCTTAAGAGCTGAGCGTCGTGCTCTTGGAGCGCCTTGAGACGGACAATTCGCCGGCGAACCAGCGCTCGGCCAGCACGACCACCGGCAGCGCCAGCTCGACGAGCATGATCGCGGCGGCCAGGTCCAGCACGACGTGCTGCTTGATGAACTGCGTCGACAGGATGATCAGCCCGGAGCCGATGCCGACCAGCGTCAGGCTGCGTCGAGTCTTGAAGCTGCTGCCGGCGAGGATGCGGAAGACCATATAGCTGGAGAAGCAATGGATGCTCGGAAAGCAGTTAAAAGGTTGATCACGGTTATAAATGTAGGCCACCAGCCGCGTGAACGGGTCGCTGCCGCTTAGTTGCGGCCGCGGCACGGTCGTTTGAAAAACGCTGTAAACCAAATAACAAAGGAGCGCGCACAACGTGTACGTAATGACCCCGCGGTAGAACGTCCGCACGTCCTTGACGAAGAAGTACAGCAAGCATACATAGATGAACACGATCCACACCGAATACGGCAGCGCAAACCACTTGATAAAAGGAACGGCGCGGTCGAGCGGCGTCACGAGATTCCACACGCGCCCGTCCACCCGATTCACCGCCGCATACATCATCCCGAGTACCGGGAAAACCAGCATCGCAAGCAGCGGTGCGAATCGCTTGGCGTACGCCTTTATATTTCTATTCAAATTCGTTCCCCCTCCCCCCGATCCGCTACTTGCGCTCCGGCAGGGAACGCACGTACCCGTCGGACATGCTGAGCAGCTTCATCGCATTGTCGTAGTTCGCGCGGCTGTCGCCGCCAGGCGTCTCTCCGCCGTCCTTGAAGCCGAGCGTGCGCCCGTCCTCGAAGCCCGTTCCGGAGATGAACATGCCGCTGTCGTCGATATAGGAGCCCGTCGGCAAATAATAGCGCTCCGGCAGCAGATTGCCGGTTGAATTGAGCAAATCTTGGCCAAAATGAAGATGATCGGACATCGACAGGCCGGCCAGATTCGCGATCGTCGGAAAAATATCCGATTGACCGCCGAGCGTGCCGATCGTACGGTGCTCTGCCGCTCCTGCGGGGAGCTTGATCAGCAGCGGGATATTGAGCATGTCGGTCAACGCGTAGTCCCGGCCGAGCAGCTCCTTCATGAGCTTCTTCTCGCCGGAAGTGAGCGAGTAGATCGGCAGACCCTGATGATCGCCGTACAGCACGACCGTCGTGTCGTCCCACAGCCCGCGCGCCTTCAGATCGGCGATCAGCCCGCCGAGGGCGAAGTCCGCGTAATTCTGCGCGCGGATATAATCGCCGACCAGCGTGCCCTTGAAGCGGTCCGGCAGCTCCATCTTGTACTTGCGCGACGGAATCTTGTACGGATGGTGGCCGGACATGGAGATCAGCTGCGCGTAGAAAGGTTTGCCGCCCGCCGCCATCTCCGCCAGCTTTTCCGCGGACTTGGCGTACAGCACTTCGTCGGAAGCGCCGAACATGACCGTATCCTCGTCGCCGAACAGCTTTTTATCGTAATACGTCTGCCAGCCTAGCGCCGGATACAGCTCCGTGCGGTTCCAGAACACGGCGTCGTTCGTATGGAACGTCGCGGTGTCGTACCCGTTAGAGCCGAACAAGCGGGGCATGCCCGGCAGCTCCTTGCCCGCGTACTCCTGCGAAGCCGCGCCATGGCTCGGCACGAACATCGACGTGTTCACGACGAACTCCGCGTCCGCCGTGTTGCCCTGCCCGACCTGCTGGTAGAATCGGTCGAAGTAAAGGCTGTCGCCGACGAGCGCATTCAGGTTGGGCGTGACGACCTGACCGTCCACGGACTTGCCGATCAGGAAGTTCTGCAGCGCCTCCATCTGGACGACGAGCACGTTTTTGCCGCTGGCCTTGCCCCAATAGAGCGGCGTGCCGGGCGGCGGCGTATAGCCTTTAAGCTGGTCGATCTGCGCCTGCGTGATGCCGGAGACGTCGACGGGCCGGTCCTTGGAAGGCGCGAACGCGGCGTAGACCTCGTAGTTGACGATGCCCATTTTCTCCGCCTGCACGACCTCGTTCATGCTATGCCGGTACGGCCAGACGGTAAAGATGCAAGCGGCCAGCGACAGCACGCCGATGACGGACAGCACGCTGCGCCGTTCGCGGATCTTGAGTCCGCGTCCCCAGGCGCAGAACGGCTTGCTCAGACACAGCAGGAGCAGCAGTACGACGAAATCGGTGTAGATAAGCAAGAAGTAAGGATGCAGCAGCGAGAAAACGCTCCCCCTTGACCTCCGTGACCTGGTTCACCTGCTGCAGCGCATGGTAGGTGACGATGACGCCGAAATATTTATAATACATAATCACGGCAAAATAGACCGACGTCAAAACGCCGTTCGCCGTTAAATACAAGCCGAGCTTGCGCCTGGGCGCGAGCAGCTCGATCAGGCAGAAGACGACCCATACGGACGGCAGGCCCGTCGCGAGCGGCAAGCCACAGACGCCATCCCTCGAAAATGACGTACCCCGCCAGGTACATTTTCAGAATCATCAAGAGGGAGAACAACACAAACGGCTTCGTGAGCCAAAACCGTACTCGCTGCCATGCCATCATAAACGCAAGACCATCCCTCTGTTTAATCTATCCCGTACGCCAAAAAACGCCGGCCGAATGTAAATTGCAAGTATACGCAGCCCCAATCAACTTCATCATTATAGTCCTTTGCCGCCTTCAAATAAAGCGATGCATGCAATTGCCAGCCGATGCCGGATTCGGGCCTGCCGCACGCTTCGCGCACGGGAAAAATAAGCTATAATGTGGACATACGAAAGGAAGTGAGCGAGCGTGGCCATTCGATATACGAGACCGTACGACGAGATTCTGGATGAGCTGTCCGAGGCATTGGCGACCATCCCGGACTGCTACGATACGTTCGAGATGGAGGCGCAGGATTGGGCGGAGCTGACCCAGGCGGAAAAGGACGTGTGCATCCGCACGCTGGCCGACGACCTCTTCTACGTGCTAGGCGCGGAGAAGTCGGCGAGCGCGGGCTCGGGCAGCGTCGAATACGACAAGACGCATCATGTCATCAAGGTCGTCTCGACGCCGCAGCTCGTTCATATCGTGGGTCTCAGGGAAAAAGCCTGATTCAGCGAACGCTGAAGCCCTCCGTCCGAACCGGGCGCGAAGGGCTTTTTGATTTTGTCCGCGGCAGGCGGTCCGTCTAAAAGCGTTCGGGCCTGTGGTATAATGAAATATTACCATTCGCGCGCGCAGACGCGGGGAAGGAAGCTTACGCATGATTCATCATCCGTCCCTCCAGCAGATCAAGCTGCTGTGCGGGCAAACCGCTTACGAGCGCGGCATGAAGCTGGATAAGGCGGGCAAGGCGATGGCCGCCGACGAGCAGAAGGACGAACGCCGGTACGACGCGTACGTGTGGGGCGCCGAAGGGCGCAGAAGCGTGCGCATCGATCTCGGCGATTCCGGCATCGTCGACGCCAGGTGCGATTGCTCGGCCGCGCACTCGCAATATTACTGCGAGCATATCGCGGCGGCGCTCATCCACCTCCACGAAGAGCGGGCGCCCGAGCCGGCGGAACGTGAGCTGCCCGCGATGCCCGCGGCCAGACGGGAAGCGCTGATCCCGACCCGCGACCTTCTTTTCACCAAAGGTCTCATCTCGCTGTTCGACGGCTCCGTCGGGGCGACCGACGCGAGCGAAGAGGTCGGGACCGAAGCCGGGGAGATCGTCCCGCTCGACGTCGAATTCATCTGCAAGTCGGTGACCGAAAATACCCGCTCGCCGCTGCTCGCGATCGAGATGAAGGTCGGACCGAAGCGGCTGTACGTCGTGCCCAGGCTCAAGGAGTTTCTCGAACGGATCGAGCTCGGGCAGTCGTACGCGTTCGCCAAGCACTTCGTCTACGATCCCGCCGTCCACGCCTTCAAGCCGGAGGATCGCGCGATCGTCGACAAGCTCATCGTCGTCTCCCGCAGCGAGGCCGCCTATCGCGACGCCTTCCGCGCGGCTCCGGGCGGCTCGGCCTTCGCGATGGAGCGGCTGCTCATCCTGCCGCCGCTCGCCTGGGAGGACCTGCTGCCGCTGTTCGCGCGCGCGAACGTTCTTTTCGAGTACGGCATGCGCACCGCCGAAGCCGTCGTCGTCACCGATGACCCGCTCCCCCCTCGTTTTCGAGCTGGACAGCGCCGAGGATCTCGAAGGCTACCGGCTCGACATCCGGGGCCTCGAGAAGGTCGTCATTCTCGAAAACTACGGTTTCGTGCTCGCTGACGGAACGCTTCACCGCACGGGCGACGCTACGATCCGGCGGCTGGAGGAGCTCAAGCGGATGTTCGCCTACAAACCGTCCAAGCAAGCGTTGATCGCGCCCGCGCAGATGGAATCGTTCCTCGACCGCGTCGTCCCTTCCCCTCAAGCGAATCGGACGGGTCGACATCGCGCAGCCGATCGCGGACCGGATCGTCAGCCCGCCGCTCGCGGCACGGCTCGACCTCGACTGGCTGAACGGCAGGCTGCTCGCCCGGCTCACCTACCGTTACGGCGACAAAGAGATCAACGCGCTGCAGGCGGACAGCCCGCTGCGCCGCGATGCCATCGACAGCGACGCCATCCTCGTTCGCGACGTCGACGCCGAGCAGCGGATCATGGCCTTGATCGAGCGCGCCTCGTTCAAGTACAACGGCAGCGAGCTGTATCTTGAGGAAGAGGAGCTCATCTACCGCTTCCAGTACCGGCTGCTGCCCGAGCTGGAGCGGCTCGTCCAGGTGAGCGCGACAGCGCCGATGCGGCGGCTTCTCCAGGACTTGCCCCCCCGCGCCGCGCATGACGATCGACTACGACGCGCATGCCTCCTGGCTCGAGGTGCGCTTCGACGTCGAGGGCATCGACGACGAGGAGATCCGCGACATCTTGCGCAACCTGGTCGAAAAGAAGCCCTATTACCGCCTGTCCGGCGGCGGCCTGCTGTCGCTCGAGGACGGCAGCTATGCCGAGATCTCCCGGCTGATGGACGAGATGGGCATCCGCAAATCCGAGATCAAGGGCGCCCGGCTCGATCTGGCGGCCGTGCGCGGCCTGCCGCTCATGGACGCGGACGTTCGCGGCGGCAGCGTCAGGCTCACGCGTGCGCTGCGCGAGCTGCTCGACAACATGCGCAATCCCGACAATCTCGATTTTCCGATTCCCGAAGGCCTGACCGCCACGCTCCGCGACTATCAGAAGTATGGCTATCAATGGATGCGCACGCTCGCGCACTACCGGTTCGGCGGCGTGCTCGCGGACGACATGGGCCTCGGCAAGACGCTTCAGGCCATTTCCTTCATCGCAGCTGTCGTGGGGGGAAATTCGCGCCTCCGGCCGTCCCGCGCTCATCGTGTCGCCAGCTTCGCTCATCTTCAACTGGAAGCACGAGCTGTCCCGCTTCGCGCCCGATCTTCGCGTCCGGATGGCCGCCGGCGACAAGCAGGAGCGCCTGGACACGCTTACCGGGATGGAGGACGCCGACGTCGTGATCACCTCCTACCCGCTGCTGCGCCGCGATATGGAGCTGTACGGGGCGCTCAAGTTTTACTGTCTCTTCCTGGACGAAGCCCAGGCGATCAAAAACCATGCGACCCAGACCGCGCAGGCCGTGGGACGCATCCAGGCGGGCATTCGCTTCGCGCTCACCGGCACGCCGATCGAGAACTCGCTCGACGAGCTGTGGTCGCTGTACGACGCCGTCTTCCCCGAGCTGTTCGGCAGCCGGCGGGAGTTCGCCGCGCTCTCCCGCGAGCTCGTCGCGAAGCGCGTGCGGCCCTTCCTGCTGCGCCGGATGAAGCGCGACGTGCTGAAGGAGCTGCCCGACAAGATCGAGACGCTGCAGCATTCGGAGCTGACCGACGATCAGAAGAAGCTGTACGTCGCCTATCTCTCGAGGCTCCAGACCGAGACGCTGCAGCAGCTTGAGCACGACGGCTTCCAGAAGAGCCGGATGCGCATTCTGGCCGGGCTCACGCGACTCCGCCAGCTGTGCTGCCACCCGGCGCTGTTCGTCGAAGGCTACGAAGGCAGCTCCGGCAAGCTCGACCAGCTGCTCGAGATCGTCGGAGACGCGCTGGACGCGGGGAAGCGGATCCTGCTGTTTTCCCAGTTCACGTCCATGCTCGCCATCATTCGCGAGGAGCTGTCGCTGCGCGGGGTGCCCTACTTCTATCTGGACGGCCAGACGCCGGCGGCGGAACGGCTGGAGCTGTGCACCCGGTTCAACGAAGGCGAAAACGACATCTTCCTGATCTCGCTGCGCGCCGGCGGCACGGGCCTTAATCTGACCGGCGCCGACACGGTCATCCTTTACGACCTCTGGTGGAACCCGGCGGTCGAGCAGCAGGCCGCGGACCGGGCGCACCGGATCGGGCAGAAAAACGTCGTGCAGGTCATCAAACTCGTCGCCGAAGGCACGATCGAGGAAAAGATGGTCGAGCTGCAGCAGCGCAAGCGCGACCTCATCGCCGAGGTCATCCAGCCGGGCGAAGAGAGCCTCTCCGCCATGACCGAGGACGAGATTCGCGAGCTGCTCAATATTTAATCCAATATTTGTTGTCCCGTATTGATTGCAAATTAAAAGTTCGGGGTATAAAATTCATGAAATATTCGTCGGTCATACCGACGTAGTACATATCATCCTACTAAGGAGTGATCTTTCATGAAACAGCCCATGAAGAAGACCGCCGCGCTGCTGCTCGGCGCCGCCATCGCGATGTCCGCCACCGGCGCCGCCGCTTACGCGGAGGAGACGCCTGCGCCGATGCCTTCGAAGCTGTGGTTCCAGGTCGGCAACCACAACATCGGCATCGACGACGGCGTCGAGACGCTCGACACGACGCCGTACATCGAGAACGGCGTCACGTTCGTGCCGTTCGCGGTCATCGCCGGCAAGTCCGGCGCGCGCATCAACTACAACGGCAAGAAGACGATTTACATGAAGACGAGGAACAACAAGGATACGTACACGTTCACGATCGGCTCGAACAAGTACATGTACAACGGCGAAGAAAAAACGCTCGCGGCCAAGCTGACCGTCAAGAGCGGACGCGTCGTCGTCCCGCTTCGCGACATCGGCACGCTGCTGGGCTGGAAGGTCGTCTCGTACGATAACGAGAAGAAGATCGTGCAGATGACGATGTAAACTATTTACTCCGTTAAATTCAAAAGGCCGCCCCATCAGTCGAATCGCTTGACTTGGTGGGGTGGTTTTTTTCGCTGCTGCTGTGTACGAGTTGTATAGGGGCGACTATTGACTTGCGTTGATCATCGCAAGGCTTAAGGCCTTGCGCAGGAAGCCTACTGACTTAAGTTACACATCTTGTGGTATGTCGCGTTTGCCAACTCTCTCCCCTTTTAAATTGTTCTACTTTGATATTTGTTTCGAACAGTGCAATGTAGCCACTGGGGTATCGGAATTACTCGCCCAACAAGACGCCAAGGATAGGACTTCATTCCTCGCTTTCCCACATGGAGAGCGACTTGTGGGTTGAGCATTTTATCCATCCAGCTTGATATCTCAATCCACGCTCCTCCACAGGGAGCGATACGTTTACCGACAAATGCTCCTCACTGGCAAAGATTCTCAATCCACGCCCTTCTCAGGGAGCGAAGAGTCTTCTTCGATTCACCCTTAATCATGCCAGTATTTCAATCCACGCTCCCACACGGGGAGCGACTTCCAGCCTGCTCGCGCTCGTAATCTTTCTCATAATTTCAATCCACGCTCCCCACGGGAACGACGACGAATACGATCACATACGACATAACGACTATTATTTCAAACCACGCCCCCCACACGGGGAGCGACTTTGCCGAGTTCCTGGTCGATGATCGTCAACCGATTTCAATCCACGCTCCCACACGGGGAGCGACCGAAGGCCGTTTGGGCCGAGGCACGCGCATCGCTATTTCAATCCACGCTCCCACACGGGGAGCGACGTGTAGCGCTCGCGGCAGATCGTCATCGTATCGATATTTCAATCCACGCTCCCCCCGCGGGGAGCGACCCGTCCCAAGCCGTGCCCAGGTCGCTATCCTGCAATTTCAATCCACGCTCCCCCCGCGGGGAGCGACACGGCACGCCAAAACATCGCCGGCTCTATCCCTATTTCAATCCACGCTCCCCCCGCGGGGAGCGACCGGGCACGCGCTCGCAGCTCCAAGCGATCCCGATTTCAATCCACGCTCCCCCCCGCGGGGAGCGACGCACGGCGGCGACATTGTCGGGTTTGAACGTTCGATTTCAATCCACGCTCCCCCCGCGGGGAGCGACTTATAGAAGATGTTTATGCTGCCGCCGCCAGAAATTTCAATCCACGCTCCCCCCGCGGGGAGCGACCAAGGATAAGCTGGTCCAAAGCCTTTCCACTCGTGATTTCAATCCACGCTCCCCCCCGCGGGGAGCGACGGTTCTCGTCACCTCGCAGCTGCAGTTTTGCGTATTTCAATCCACGCTCCCCCCGCGGGGAGCGACATGTCTATACGTCATGGCCGTTTTTTTGTGTTCACTATTTCAATCCACGCTCCCCCCGCGGGGAGCGACGCGGTACGACTTCTTTATCGTGGAATAGCAAGTTTGATTTCAATCCACGCTCCCCCCGCGGGGAGCGACGGGCGATGTCGATTACACCGACCCCGCGCAGCATGAATTTCAATCCACGCTCCCCCCGCGGGGAGCGACCCGGAAGGTGGCGGGCTTGTCGGGTGCGGTGGACCTATTTCAATCCACGCTCCCCCCGCGGGGAGCGACCAGCAAGTCAGCAGAGACGCCGCAGATCGTCTTATTTCAATCCACGCTCCCCCCGCGGGGAGCGACTCCTGCAGCTTCCAAGTCGTCATCCGCCAATGCAGATTTCAATCCACGCTCCCCCCGCGGGGAGCGACCCCCTGGTCAACACGCCCGAGCCGATCTTCCATCTATTTCAATCCACGCTCCCCCCGCGGGGAGCGACGGCGGTGCTGCTAAGGGTTATTCTGACGCAGGATTTATTTCAATCCACGCTCCCCCCGCGGGGAGCGACGCGTCCGTGTACTTCGAAATACTTTCAGCAGTTGATTTCAATCCACGCTCCCCCCGCGGGGAGCGACCGGATGTATCGGCTATTATCCCGACGACCATCCTATTTCAATCCACGCTCCCCCCGCGGGGAGCGACCGTATTCGTTTGGCTTCAAACGGTCCGCGTTGACATTTCAATCCACGCTCCCCCCGCGGGGAGCGACTGCATGACGCAAGCGCAGTATCCATTCGGACGATCATTTCAATCCACGCTCCCCCCGCGGGGAGCGACGCCAATCGAAGGTTGCCTCGTTGTTGAGCTGTTCATTTCAATCCACGCTCCCCCCGCGGGGAGCGACGAAATCGGTGCAATTCCTTTGCCGCGTACAATAATTTCAATCCACGCTCCCCCCGCGGGGAGCGACCACGGCAAACTCCAGGAACTCGCCGACCAAATAGATTTCAATCCACGCTCCCCCCGCGGGGGAGCGACTACGGGCAAGGACTTCGACGCGCTGCTGGACAACGAATTTCAATCCACGCTCCCCCGCGGGGAGCGACGAACAAGTCTCTCGACGTCGTCATTGGGTTGTTTATTTCAATCCACGCTCCCCCCCCGCGGGGAGCGACGAACAAGTCTCTCGACGTCGTCATTGGGTTGTTTATTTCAATCCACGCTCCCCCCGCGGGGAGCGACTGCGGACGTCCTGCCGGATAAAGGTTACTTGCTGGAATTTCAATCCACGCTCCCCCCGCGGGGAGCGACGTCGCGCCCTTCTCGAAAAATTGCCCACAGCGCAATATTTCAATCCACGCTCCCCCCGCGGGGAGCGACGATTTCATAGGTAGCGCCCGTATCGGTGATAACCTATTTCAATCCACGCTCCCCCCCGCGGGGAGCGACGCAAAGCCCGAGCTCATGGACGACTTCATGACAAAATTTCAATCCACGCTCCCCCCGCGGGGAGCGACGCTTTTCACAGTATCGGCGGTACTGCACATGATCGATTTCAATCCACGCTCCCCCCGCGGGGAGCGACAATTGCGGCTGCTACATGAATCCGATTCGCGAACGGATTTCAATCCACGCTCCCCCCCGCGGGGAGCGACTCTCGGATGGAGATATGGGTTCCTGTCACATCCCATTTCAATCCACGCTCCCCCCGCGGGGAGCGACTGTCAGCGGCATATGGCGTAATCAATCCTGTATTATTTCAATCCACGCTCCCCCCCGCGGGGAGCGACCGTGATCGTGCGTGCGGACGCGACCGACGTCGACGATTTCAATCCACGCTCCCCCCGCGGGGAGCGACGGCCGCCGGCACGCTCGCCCATGAGATCGCGGAGCTATTTCAATCCACGCTCCCCCCGCGGGGAGCGACCAGTAAGCAGCAGCAGGCAATCGTCGACATCAACATATTTCAATTGCGGGGAGCGACGAGCCCGCTGGAAGCTAAGTATCTGCCGACCGGACAATTTCAATCCACGCTCCCCCCGCGGGGAGCGACTGCGTGCGCCCAGCTCCTCCAGGGCTCCGAAGATGATTTCAATCCACGCTCCCCCCGCGGGGAGCGACTGGCTACCGCAAAAGCAAGGATCAGCCAGAACGACGAATTTCAATCCACGCTCCCCCCGCGGGGAGCGACGAGTTAACCGCTTGGGGCGTTACTACCGTTACCGAATTTCAATCCACGCTCCCCCCGCGGGGAGCGACACGAAATCGGTGCAATTCCTTTTGCCGCGCACAATAATTTCAATCCACGCTCCCCCCGCGGGGAGCGACGGTACCGGGGCTACCGTGGTCATTGATTGGATATGATTTCAATCCACGCTCCCCCCGCGGGGAGCGACGATTGGATATGGAAGGTGAGTCGATGACGACTCAAATTTCAATCCACGCTCCCCCCGCGGGGAGCGACCTGATCTGGGGCGCGAATTGGGTGGTGCGAAATTTCAATCCACGCTCCCCCCGCGGGGAGCGACGGAATGCGACAAAGTGAAATTCTAGGGCTTCACTGGATTTCAATCCACGCTCCCCCCGCGGGGAGCGACTTCATTAGGGTACGTCTATAACTAAATGCAATGAATTTCAATCCACGCTCCCCCCGCGGGGAGCGACGGGAAGACAAATTTTCTTGGGTTATTGGTATTATATATTTCAATCCACGCTCCCCCCGCGGGGAGCGACGTTCATGGGTTATCGCTCCCTGTTGGATTGTTTTCAATTTCAATCCACGCTCCCCCCGCGGGGAGCGACCTAACACACATTTTAACAATATTTTGTCTTATTGTAAAATTTCAATCCACGCTCCCCCCGCGGGGAGCGACGCGCATCGCCGGCCGGAATGACATTGGCGCGGGGACATTTCAATCCACGCTCCCCCCGCGGGGAGCGACGAGGAGTTCGAGGACTGGGGTCCGCTAGACGCGGACGATTTCAATCCACGCTCCCCCCGCGGGGAGCGACGCCCCGCCGCGCGTGCCGCCTTCAGGTGATCGGCATTTCAATCCACGCTCCCCCCGCGGGGAGCGACTAGTATAAGCTTGAAATAAAGTGAGACCTGGAGCCATTTCAATCCACGCTCCCCCCGCGGGGAGCGACGGTTGATTTTGTCGACATTATCACGCCGGCGATTATTTCAATCCACGCTCCCCCCGCGGGGAGCGACGTAACAGCATCAGAACTAAGCGTCATCATACTTATTTCAATCCACGCTCCCCCCCGCGGGGAGCGACAGCAAAAACTACGCACATCCATGCCCGCATGGCATAGATTCCATCCATTTCCGCTTTCCTAGCCACTCACTTAGCATAAATCCAATCTTGACAAACTCATTTAACAAATTAAAATCAGCTTTTTCGACAATTTCCGAGGTGCGAATCCTGCGGGTATTTCATGGGAGCCGGCCTTTCGCACCGGTCCAGCCGCTCATTTATATAATGAGCGGGCTGTCCATATCATAGGCGGGCTTGGCCCCGATATGGGCGACCTTCGTCTTGTATTTGTCACCCAGATTATAAAGTCGCAGACTATCCGTAGCCGGATCGATCAGCGCCTCCAGCTCCAATCGGAGTCGGCGCAGTTGGGTGGCGTCTAAGATACATTCAAACACCGAGTTTTGAACGCGTTGTCCGTAATCCTGGCATTTTTTCGCCACCTGCGACAGTCTGCGGCGTCCCTCGGCGTTGATCGTGCTGACATCGTATGTAATTAATACGAGCATTGTAAATGCCTCCTTCCGACATCGCAACCTCCTGATCTGAGGGCTGCCCGCCTCCAGGATTTTCGCTCGGAAAGCCCGGCCGCCTGCTATTTCCACAGGAACGGCGGATATTCGTCGAGATCGCCGCGAATGGTCCGCGCAAGCAACATGGCTTGCACGTAGGGTACCAGCCCCCAGGAGATCGACTCCTTTAAAAAAGGGATGAATCACCTTTTCCTGCTTGCGATCTTGCCAAGCTTTAATGACCTTCTTCCGCGTCTCGTCGTCCATGAGCACGGCGCCGTTCTCCTTACGTGTGAACCCTTCCGGCGACACGATCTTCTTGTTGATGAGCGTCAGCATGAGCCGATCGGCATAGACGGAACGCAGCTCCTCCATCAGATCCAGCGCCAAAGACGCCCTTCCCGGGCGGTCCCGGTGAAGAAATCCGACGTAAGCATCGAGCCCGGCCGCCTCCAGCGCAGCTCTCATCTCGTTAGCAAGCAGCGAATAGGCAAAGGATAGCAGCGCATTGACGTTGTCCAGCGGCGGGCGTTTGCTTCGACCTCGGAAGAAGAACGCCTCCTTCTGCTGCAAGATCAACTGGTCGAACACCCGATTATACTGAACCGCCGCCGCCCCTTCCACGCCACGAAGCACCTCCAGACTTTCGATCTGGCGAGCCAGTTTCATCGACTCGGTTAATGATGCGCTCACCTGCTTCAATGGCTCGATATCCAGGCGAAGCGCATAATCCCGCGTGGCACGTTCCAGCACCCATTTCATGTTAAAAAGCTTGCCCACGATCATATTGCGTGCCATGAGAGCGCTGCGCCGCTCGTCGTCCGAGATCCGATATTGTTCCTTTCGCAATACGACGTTGCCCTTCGACTCGCCGACCACCCGCCCGAGGAAACGACCGCTGCGCGTCATAAACGCCAGATCGACGCCACGTTCGGCGCAAGCGCCCATCAACGCAGGGCTGACACCCGCATAGCCGAACGTGCATACCGCCTCCAGATTGTGCATCGGGTAGCGGGCAAGTATTTTGTCTTCCAGGCGGATGACGATATTTTCTCCATCCTTGGACAAGTAGGTGTCGGGTGTCGTCACGTACAGCGTATTCAGCAGCTTCTTCATCCCGCGTGGCCGCCTTCCTCGTTCAATCGGCTGTCGATATAGCTCGCAGCCGAACGTTTGGTCAACAGTTCGGGCAGGCAAACATGCTGCAGGGAGCAAGCTGTCGCAATGCGGACCTGTCTTGACCTTCGGCGTGTGTTTTCTATTATAGTAGCGATGCATGTCTGCAACCGAGCTTTTGACGCGTTCTCTGTCCTCAGTCGACACAGTCATCTCAACGCGCTGCTTGATCTCATCATAAAAAAAAGTAGCCGGTCGTCAGCTCGCAGGCCAGCATCTCCTCAAGACAAATCAGCTGTGCCACGAGCTGTGAAAAATCGGAATCGTTCTTCTTCGGCTTGCCCCGCTTGTATTCGACAGGATAAGGCTTGTACAAGCCTTCTTCTCCGCGCAGCGGGATACCTTCCGGATCGCGCACGAATTCGACGACGTCGCAGATGCCCGTCAGCCCCAGCTCTCTCGAATGTACGGGCATTGCGCGCACGATGAGCCGCTCCCCCCCCGCTTTTCCCGGAGAAATGGCTGATCCGCTACCCGATGGACATACTCGCCTTCTACGGTACGAACATTATCCGCCCACTGCTGTTCGATGTGAATGAGCGCCCACTGTCTGCGGCAAAAGTTGAAGTGCTGAATGCCGGACAACAGCAGGTAATCCTCTTCTTTAAAGTCCGGCATATTCCTGCGCGTCGAGACCTTCGAGCGGTTGAACGGTAATGTGATAATCCTCGATGTCGCGCGGCACCGCGATGCCATCCTTCAAGGTCACTTGCAGTGAGCGGTGCACCTTGGCCGACGAGTACTGCCCCAGCTTGGAGCTGTGCTCCCACCAGTACACGCGATGGACCTCCATGCTGCCGTCCGGACGCGCCGAGGAGGTGTCGTTTTCGAACAAGGTGACAAGCGCTTCGCGAATTTTCAAGGCATCTTCATAGGAAAAACCAGTTCGCTCCGCCAGCTGAACATTGATGCTGCCCTTGAAGACATACACGCCGAAGTCGACCCGATGCTTCATGCCCATTGTATCCGCGCCTCGCTTGTCCGGGTCCGAGCCGGTCGTCAGGTTCACGCTCTTGGTGATCTGCAGGCTGGAGATATCGATCGGATCGAGGCTCACGGCTGTATGAATGGACACGGGACCGCGTACGCCGATGGACACCGCATCATTGCCCGGAAAAGCGAACACCTGGCCAAAGCCGCGCACGTCATACCAGGCTTCGCAGGCCGCCTTCGCGAACAGCTCACCGTTTTTCTTTTTGCCCTTCAGATACTCCTGCACATCGGCGTTGGCATCGACGCGTTCCTTGATGCTGCGATACGAATCGGTGCGCCTATCGTCCGACTGTACGAGAATTGCCTCTCCCAAATCCTGCAGACGGTTGCGAAGCTTGCGCTTCA
Source organism: Cohnella rhizosphaerae (assembly GCF_029525575.1). GTDB lineage: Bacteria > Bacillota > Bacilli > Paenibacillales > Paenibacillaceae > Cohnella > Cohnella rhizosphaerae. The sequence continues at coordinate 1,034,720 of NZ_JAPDIA010000003.1, read as the reverse complement.
GACATACGTCCGAGATTTCCCCCCTTACCTTCGTAGTTTTGACGCGGACGATTGCCGTTCAGCGGATCTCCGTTCGGGTTGGCGTTGCGCACCGACAAGACGACGGCGAAGTCGATTTTACGATCCAATGGTTGCATAGAAGGTTCGCTCCTTTTAATGGGGGTTAATAGGAATGGCGCTAATCGTGAATGACGTTAATCTTAGGCCTCGACGACGTCCAACTCATCGTCTTCCGATGCCTGTTCCTGCGCCCGCTTCTGATAGAGCGCATGACGCTGGCTATAGAAGCCGAGCAAATATATTCCACTCAGCGGTTGATCCGAAAAATCCGCAGGCGCCAGCATCGAGCCGATCTGGTCGAGCAACGAATTCCAATACGTGGCTCTTGCTCCCAGCTTGGCCTGGTAAGGTTGAATCGCCGACTGGATGACGGTCCATGTACGCGCCGGCCGCATCGCAAAAGCGTTCATATACCGAATGGCATTGGTCGCCCGTTTTTCCTCGCGTCCAAGCGCTCTTCTCTCCAATACGTCAGCCACCGCCAACATTCGGCCGAACAGGTAGCTGCGGTCGTTCAATGCTTCGTTCAGCGCCACTTCCAGCCCCTCCTTCTGATAAGTTTTCTTCACGAGCGCGCAGGCGATGCCCAGCGTCTTCTCCCACTCCCAGTTCTCCATCCCGACCGGATTCGACGCTCTTGCCACGACGCTGCGTACGATGTCCAGCGGAATCTTGGCATTATCGAGAATGCACGGCAGCATCCGTTCAAGCAGCCCTTTGACGACCTTGTCGCTGACGCGAGGGCCGTAGGCGGCCAAGGCAATATCCCGCGTTGCCGGCGCGCCGATGAACGTCGCCAGTCTGCCGCCTTCCTTGCGATAACGCTGGAGCCAGCTGCAGGTCAGATGCCAGTCCTCGATGCGCTGCAAAAACCGTTCCTTTTCCAGATCACGATAATAAGTGATCGCCATGCGTCCCGGCGTCGCCGCGTCGAGAATCAAGATGATGACGTCCGAACCGTGTCCGTCGGTGGCGTGCCGATAGCCGTTCAGCGCCAGCCGCACTTGCTCCGCCAACAGCACATTCGTACCGTCGCCAAACTCCTCCTCCCGGTCTTCGCCGCCGAGCAGGTCGTCCGTATCGCCGAACGGATCGGGCACTTCGGCCGTCTTCGTTCCCCATACGACGAACACCTTGCCGTCGATCTGATAAGGCTGCTGCTTTTCAATCAGCCACTTGAGCGCATTATGCGCTTTCTGAGACACCTCGTAGCTGACCGCCGCAGCCTGGCTGCTCGTCGTGAAGCGGCCTCGGTAGGTGAAGCCCGAGCTGTCGTTCGCCGAGATCAGCTTCGATTTGTCGCCCGAGTTACGGATACGTGAAGCATGCTTGTCCGCATACGGAAGCTGCCGACCTGACACATAGCAAAGCTCCGTATCAACCAGCTTCGTATTGTAGTAGTCGATGAACGACTGCTGCACGCTTTGATCGCGCCACAGTCTCTCCTCTGCCGCGCCGGGCACCTCGACTGCGAATCGGACAAATGCCGCGTTCTGGCCGGAAGCGATGACTTTGAAAATGTCGGGCTTCTCAACGCCGTATGCCGCTTCGAGCTCAGGCGTCCATTTCTCGGCCAACTGTCCCTGCTCGTCCAGCCACAGCACCTTGTTGCGGATCAGATCGGCCACAAGCGTACCTTTCCGCACATATTGGTACACGCTTTGCAGCGCCGGAACCGCATAGGGAGAATCGCACCATTCCTTCAGTTGAGCCAGATAGTCGGCATACGGTGTGTATTTTTCCGTCTGGGGCGCGTATTGACCATAATCGCCGGCGACGTACATGAGTTTGTCGTGCAACGGATAAGGCACAGGCGCGCTCGTACGGCTCGCAGATGCCTCGGTGCAGGGGATGATCGTGCTTCCGAATTCCTTATCCACCGCTCTGGCTCGCAAATAGTTCCCTGCCTCGTCCAGATAAATCTCAATATGCGCCGTCTGAGTCGTATGAGAGACAGGGATCAGCGTGTACTCCCGATTGAAGCGGTTAAGCTCGAACTTGCCCAAATAGGCGGTATGATTGTCATACGTCTCGCTCAGCTTGGCCAGCCATGTCATACCTCTCTACCTCCCCTCCTCCGCAAACCACGCCGCATACAATTCGTCCGCCGGCTCAAGACGATCCGGGCCGAAAGGCTTGATGCTTCCGCTGCCCGTCGAACGCGTATGCGTGCATTGCTCCGGACGAATGAACTTGATGACGCCGTGCCGCATCTTGGCCCGCCACAGCCGAGTCCGCAGCTCGTCCGTACCGGTCTCGTCCGGGTAGCTGATGCCATGCACCATGTAGCCGAAGTCCAGCTCCGGCGTATCTTCATAATGACTGCGCCCCGAACCGAACTCGCAAGCCTCCACGTACCCCTGACATTCGCGCGCGCCGAGGAAAATATCGCGTCTCCCCCCGGCTGCGACCGCCCGTTTGGCGATATTGTGATGCTTGAACTCGTTGCGGTCGTACGCCAGATCTTCCCGATGCGGGTTAAACTCGAAATGCGCTCTGACTTGGTAACTCACATCTCTTAGATAGGTGTAATACGCTAACGTATTGCCGCCGCTGTAATCGATCGGCCGCATTCCCTTCGACTCGGTCTGAATCGGGTTCATGACGCGCACCTCATCGATATACCAAATAATCGTAGGCTTCCAGTAGATCGACTCGGTGATTCCTTTCAGCGCCTGATAGGTAGGAATCTGGTAGCTGAACTTCTCGCCTCCGATCTTGGTCAGCGGATCGGTGAACAGCGCATAGGCGCCGGTGACCTGGAATTCAATCTGGTTGCGCATGGGATGGCCTCCTTTCGCAGGTTAAACAATCATATCCATAAACGCCCCGTCCCCCGCCGGGTTTACGCCATACGCATTGTCGTAGGCCGTCTCGTGCAACGCCAGCACCCGACCTTGCAGCAAGTAAATCAGGTTGCCGCCACGATCCAGCCTACGCAGCTCCTGATCGAACATGTTGACCGTGTAGGGCTGCGCCAGCCGCAGCAGATCTCCCAGCTGCTTTGGACCATTCTCCCCGTTCAGGGCCAAGATGATTGATCTAGCTGTATCGTCATAAGGTACGATTACTGACTTGCCCGCGTTTTTGATGACTTCAAAGTATTCCTCTACCGTAGCGATCGCTCCGCGAGCTTCCAGCGGCGGCTTTGCCTGCTGCTTGCTTTTGTAGCGATCGACCGATAGCTTGTTTTTATTTATTAGCGGGAATAAGTCCAGGCCCTTTTCCGGCACGGGATAATCCATCTTTTCTTTAATCTTGTCGTAGTAGTAGTAAAAATACGTCTCCATCGCCTTTCGCGATAGCAGCCGGTGTCCGAAAAGGGCAGGTTGCCGTCCAAACTCGCCAAGCAATCGTTCCGTCTGCTCGCCCGCCAGCTTGATCTCAGGCAAGCTCTTCAGATGCTCCTCAGCGGAGCGAATGATGGATACCTCGCGCAGTTCATCCTCGCCGTGCCGATTGCATCGTCCCGCCGCCTGCGCAATCGAGTCTAGTCCGGCCAGCGAGCGGACGACGCCTTGAAAGCTGATATCGACGCCAGCCTCGATGAGTTGCGTGCTGATGCAGATGATCCTCTCTTTCCCGAGCAGCGACTTCATTTCCTCCAGTCTCGCCTTGCGATGCGCCCCACACATGAGCGTGCTCAAGTGATAAAGCCTGATTCCCTTTTCAGCAATCCATGCTTGCTCCTTCAGAAGCTCGAACAGTCCGCGCACGGCCTTCTTCGTATTCAGAATAACGAGCAGACTGTCGATCTCCGCCATTCTGCTGCATACGAACTCGCCCAACTGCTCCGTCGTCATAGCGCCTCGCCCGGTCTCATCGCGAAGCTCCACCCTTTTGAACGCTTCCATGACCTGATCTGGGTCCTGGACGATCTCAGGCTCATTGGATAGACGGACATGCTGGCGAACGTATTGAAGCGCAGGCTGGGTCGCGGTGCACAGAAGGACTGAAGAACCGCCAACCCCATGCAGGAAGTTGACCGCCTCATTGAACATCGATATGCAATGCGGAGGAACAGCCTGTACTTCATCGAAAACGATGACCGCATTGGACAATTGATGCAGCCTTCTAACGTGGCGAGAGCCGCTGGCATAGAAGGTGTTCAAAAACTGGACCATCGTCGTAAACAGGATCGGGCGGTCCCAGGTATCGCGAGCCAGACGCAGCTTTTGACGCTCCAGATTGTAAGTCTCGTCTTCCTCATGCTCATGGTGAGTCCCGTCAATTCCATCAAGCTGAAGCACTCTGCGCAGATCGCGGTCGTCGGCCACATTGGAGTGATGCTCGATAATCAAATCGTCGTTCTGGACCAATCTGCGGATCTCGGATGCATTTTGTTCGATTATAGTGTTATATGGCAAAATATACACAATTCTTTCCTTGTCTGTCTCGATCGCATGACGCAGCGCGTAACGCATGCTGGCCAGCGTCTTGCCTCCCCCTGTCGGGATGGACAACGTATAAATGCCGGAAGGCCGTTCAACGGCAAACCTGTCGCATTGAAGCGACATCTCGCGACGTAGCCGGTTAATCGGATGATCGGCGTTCGAGGCTTGGTCGAAGCGCTCGAGCCTGGACAGCAGCGATCGATAGGTAGCCGCGAAAAAAGCTGCCGTATCCGTGGGTTCCTCCTCTTGTTCCCCCCTCGTCAAACTTCCGCGTCTCCGTACGGTCCGCATCGATTAGACAGCTGAACAAATATTTTAGCGCCAGGGAAGCCATCACATAGGGAGACGAAGAACTAAGCTTCAATCGTTCAAGAAGATGCTGCATCTCCTTGCGAGCCTCTGCGAAGTAAGCATCCAGCTTATCCTGTGCCATCGTCGTTGACAAAAAACGTTGTACCGCGCGCTCGAACTCTGGCAGCTTGTCCTCCGGCATACACACGCGTTCCAGAAAAGGAGAACGTCCTTCGGGATCGACATAGTCCTTCAGCCCGCCATGATGGGACACGATGCAGTTGGCGATCCACTCTACGAGCAGTCGATCGATCGACGCGTTCGCGGGAATATGAAACTGCTCATACAGCCACTTTCCCCCCCGCCGTAGAATGATCGACCGAGCCGCGTCGAGGCGGCCGATCGGGATGAGCGACCGCCTGCTCCAGATAAGCCTTGAACTCGCCGGTGTATTTGCCCATATCATGCAGCAACCCGGCCAGACCGGCTATATGCTTCATCCCGATTTTGGCTCCAAGCATCTCGGCACGCCGCTGTACAGCCAGTAAATGGTCATGAACGCTTTCCCGACAGCCGTCACTTTTTCGAATATGCGCAATAAACGCCGCTAGACTTTGCTCTCCTAGGTCTTCCGCCACCATGTCCCCCCTTCCAGACGCAGGACTATTAAACTACCCCGCACCATACGACACCAATATTCGGCATTATTTGTAAATCTCCTTCTTTTAATTTTACAGTTTTTCCAAATCTGATTGGAGTACCCATCTGCTAAACCGAGGCCAGATTTGAATTGGCAGAAACAGTAGTATCTATTAAGATAAGGTCAGAACAAAGGTGCGAATCGCAACCTCACATAAAAGTTCCGAAGGATTCGCACCTCGAAATTTGTCGAAAACAGCCTCGCTTCCTTATCTCGTAGTCTTGTCAAGTCACAAGCAATGACTATATGGCTGTTTGTTTTTCGTAAATCATGTCTTTTTCATGCCCGTTTGGCATGGTTTGAGGTTGTTTTGCTGTCGCTCCCCACGTGGGGAGCGTGGATTGAAATACGCCAGTCCTCCGTGCCAGCAACATTCGGCTACGTCGCTCCCCACGTGGGGAGCGTGGATTGAAATGTCGGCCAAGTCGGTAATTTTACCCGGTTCGGCAAGTCGCTCCCCACGTGGGGAGCGTGGATTGAAATGAAAACCAGGTTGCGCGTCTCGGGATAAATCACCGTCGCTCCCCACGTGGGGAGCGTGGATTGAAATTCGTTCAGCGGCTTTAATGTGTCAGGAAGTGCGTCGCTCCCCACGTGGGGAGCGTGGATTGAAATTGACAAAGGAACTTCATGAGCAAGTCAAAGAAGACGTCGCTCCCCACGTGGGGAGCGTGGATTGAAATCTTCTTGATCCGCTCGTGCTCCGTCTTTTCGTCGGTCGCTCCCCACGTGGGGAGCGTAAATTGAAATAGCTTACAGGAAGTGGCACCGCTCGCGGCCGACCGTCGCTCCCCACGTGGGGAGCGTGGATTGAAATGGCAAACAGCTCCTATTCGGCGGAGGCGCTGCGCGTCGCTCCCCACGTGGGGAGCGTGGATTGAAATGCCCTGGACACGATCATGCAAGACCGGGTAAACATGTCGCTCCCCACGTGGGGAGCGTGGATTGAAATGCCTTTCTTGCAAACCCGGCAGACCCCCAATGAGCGTCGCTCCCCACGTGGGGAGCGTGGATTGAAATCTGGCGCTGAAGGAACGGGACCCGGAAACCGTCGGTCGCTCCCCACGTGGGGAGCGTGGATTGAAATGCACAAGGGGCAGCACGTCCACGTCGTGTTCGGCGTCGCTCCCCACGTGGGGAGCGTGGATTGAAATTCGGATCGGTTCTCGGATATTTCCTGCATTGGCGTCGCTCCCCACGTGGGGAGCGTGGATTGAAATTTCGAACTTCGCGAGCGTCGGATGCTACAATTGCGTCGCTCCCCACGTGGGGAGCGTGGATTGAAATGGCTTCATCATTCCTGCATTGAAAGCAGATTGCCGTCGCTCCCCACGTGGGGAGCGTGGATTGAAATAGGTTATTGATCTCGCGCTGGAGTTTTACGTTGTCGTCGCTCCCCATGTGGGGAGCGTGGATTGAAATCGATCCGCCTGCGTACCACTTAAGTAGATCCATGTCGCTCCCCACGTGGGGAGCGTGGATTGAAATTGGTTCTTCGGAATGCCGGTGTTGTCGGCCGTTTCCTGTCGCTCCCCACGTGGGGAGCGTGGATTGAAATCACCGAGGCGACGGTCTATAAGCGGACGTATCTCCGTCGCTCCCCACGTGGGGAGCGTGGATTGAAATACCATCCGATGGAAGGCGGGCGGCGCGGCACCAGCGTCGCTCCCCACGTGGGGGAGCGTGGATTGAAATCTGAAGAAGCAGGAGGGGTACGGCGGCGAGCGCGTCGCTCCCCACGTGGGGGAGCGTGGATTGAAATGCGCTGAGCGCGCCCTCCCACTCGTCGTACTTGCCCGTCGCTCCCCACGTGGGGAGCGTGGATTGAAATCGAAGTCATCTACGTCCCCGTCAACCGGCTGCGCATGTCGCTCCCCACGTGGGGAGCGTGGATTGAAATAGCTCCGGGATCGTGCTGCCGTCGTACTTCGGAACGAGTCGCTCCCCACGTGGGGAGCGTGGATTGAAATATTCGTATCGATGGTTGCATCTGGTGTGCGAACAGTCGCTCCCCACGTGGGGAGCGTGGATTGAAATCAGCATCCGGGGTCAAGCTTTTTTTATGGCGTAAGTCGCTCCCCACGTGGGGAGCGTGGATTGAAATTTGCTATGTATCCATGTGAATACGGTGTGACCCTCGTCGCTCCCCACGTGGGGAGCGTGGATTGAAATGCCTTGGGGTTCCCCGGCCGCGCCTCCGTCTGGCGTCGCTCCCCACGTGGGGAGCGTGGATTGAAATTTGCGCAGCTGCTCGATTCTCGTAAGCGTGATTGGTCGCTCCCCACGTGGGGAGCATGGATTGAAATGCATTTTATCGACCATTTCCCAAAAGGAGGGAACGTCGCTCCCCACGTGGGGAGCGTGGATTGAAATCAGATGCTCGGCCTTAACGCCGATGCGATGATGCAGGTCGCTTCCCACATGGGGAGCGTGGATTGAAATAAAATATGCGTCGAGGCCCTGGCGCTTTTGCTGCCGTCGCTTCCCACATGGGGAGCGTGGATTGAAACCTCGCGCTTGGCTCGAAGTGCTTCTTGAGCTGCCGTCGCTTCCCACATGGGGAGCGTGGATTGAAATCAGCTCGGCCTTGAACGCGATCCGCTTGTCGGCGTCGCTCCCCACATGGGGAGCGTGGATTGAAATAATAAGAACTATGCCATTTTTAGTTCGATTACCGTCGCTCCCCACATGGGGAGCATGGATTGAAATTAGTTCCGTTTATTTTATCAACGCGATAGGTCAATGTCGCTCCCCACATGGGGAGCGTGGATTGAAATGTTAAGGCTATCGGTTGAATGAGTGTAGGCCGTAGTCGCTCCCCACATGGGGAGCGTGGGATTGAAATGCCCGTCTTCACATTGACGTTCGTACCGGCGACCGTCGCTCCCCACAGGGGAGCGTGGATTGAAATTTCCTGAACGAGGTGCAGCACGACTTTGTTCAGCGTCGCTCCCCACGCAGGGAGCGTCGATTGAAACAAAAGGATACACGTATCGCTATAGCACAGAGATGGTCCCTCTGTTGATTAATAAATGGGTTGTTTTCAAGGCAACAAAAAAAGCCCTATCAACGACCAAAGGAAAATCCGCAAGGGAATTCATGGTTGGTTACCCATAGGGCACTTTTTTTAGGAAGTATCAGAGCTCCCACAAGTTACATGACGGAGAGCGGAAAAAGAAAAGCTTTAAATGATTTTATCTCATCATTCCATCATTCCTCACTAAAAAAAGAAAGAAGCGGGACATAGACCCGCTTCTCCTAAACCAATCTTAACGGTGAGTAGAATGCGCTCGCCGAAGTTTCGGAACGGATTTGACGGTGGGCTTCGAGATAAAATGAATTCGCACCCCCGGCTTTTTTGCTGCTTTTAAACGATCGCGCAAATGACCGATGTAGACCTGCGAAGGGTCCGTAGGGTCATATTTCCGGTTAATCGCTTTTTCAATATCGACGATCTCGCGCGCAAAATCCGCTGCATTCGGTTCAAAGCCAGCCGTTCTGCGAACAACGCGGTAATGCTTCAGCAGCACTTCCTTCGCCTGATCACCCGCAAAACCGAGACCTTCTAGTTCGTTTATGACTGCTCGGATATAGGGTTTATTCATCATGTGATTTCCGGTCATGCTGGTCATAGAAATCCCACTCCTTTTTGTAGTTCGTGGAATTATTAATCTTTCCCGTGAACCTGTCGAGACTTAATTTGTAGTATCCCTCAAACTGCAGGATACGATCCAATCGTTCATCAAAAAAAGGCAATCTGGTCACCGAGCTCTAATCCCAGAAGCCGATTGCCGTCTCTGGAGCGGGTTATGTTTCGCCCAAACCAATTGATATGCTCCGCTTCATCCAAGGACATGCCGCTTTGAATAAACTCCGCAATGACATCACCTGTATCGTTGTCGGCCATCGACCCGCAAACGATCTGAGGATGGGGCATATCTTCCCGCGTATCGCAAAGGCAGCGGTCGAGTGAACTGTCATACCTATGATTTAATACGAACCGTACCCAATCGAAACTTTCACCGCGAAAATCTTTAACAGAGATGTCGTCACCATACCGTTCAGGGTATATGCGTATCTTGGCGACAGCAGGGATTTCGTTGGAAGAAATGGTCTCTGCTCCGGACTCAATTCTCCGGATGAGTTTTCCGACTGGCCAGGTCATAGCTTGATTGAGATCTATCGTGGTATAAAATCCGGTGCCAAAGTCTCTATTCCGGCTTTCGCGCAGGAATTCGAAGTTAATTAACTTCGTCTTCAGACCACCGGCAAGCGCCCCCCGTTGTGTTGCCGTGATACACAACGTCTGGAAGCCGTAGTGACGTGATAAAGGTAGCCATATAACCCTCCAGGTCCACTATATCATACCAGTAGTTGTCTTCGGCCGATTACTTGCAATGGATTACAGCGGATAATTGTCACATATCAGCGGTGTTAAGACTATATCGTCAACGTCACGGCGGAAGCCTGCGTGCTTAGAGCCGTCCAGGCGAAGGAAGCCGCTTCGAGCTGTCGCTCCCCCTTTCTACCTCAAACCCGGAACCTGTTATAACGGGAGACCCGATCTTCATAGAATGATACAAGCCTCTCAAAAGGATAGAACGAGCGCGGAAGCAGGTGGCAAATGACGTTGGAACCGGAAATTCGGGAGCGCAGGGCGCGCTTTGAGGAAGCTGTGCGGCAAGCGGTACTGCGCCAGGAAGAGGCGATCGCCGACTTTATGCGCGCTGCGGCTTTGCAAATGCAGGTTTGCATGGATGCCGTCACCGGAAGCGCAGACAGCCCAAGCAGCTCCCCCGCCGGACGTACGTGCATTAGCGGATACGCTGGCCGCTTCTGCCCGGATTGCCGAGGCTTTAGCCGGTCTGCAAGGCATAACGCGGGAGCTTGTTCGCAGCTTGAGCTTCGGACAGGAATATACAGCCGGCCGCCAACCTTCGGGCACGAACGGCCCTGCGCGAACGATCCGTTATTCAAGCGCGGAAAAGGCTGCGCCTGCCTGGTTGGCATCGTCAAAAGTCAAACCGAAGTAAACAGCTATCGCTCAGCACATGCGAAAAAGCCTCATCCGGCGCGCAGGATCGCCTTGGATGAGACTTTTTCCGCTGCGGGCAAAAGGATCGGCCGGACGACCGGATCTATCCGAGTCTGACCGGGTCCAACCGCCCTGAGGCGAAAGCGCCTATTCGCTCGAAGCCGGCGACACGTAAGCCTTCTTCACCACGAACGCGCCTTTCGCGTTGATCAGACCTTCCCAACCGCCCTTAATGGCATGGGCCAGGCCATTCTTGAAGGCATCCGCCTGATCGAAGGTCGGCTCGATGACGACCGCGCCCTTCTTGTTGATATAGCCGTACTTGCCGTCTTGCTCGAACGCCGCCAATCCTTCGCTGAAGTCGCCGACGTCGTCGTAGTCCGTTTCCAATACCGGCTTGCCCGTCTTGTCGATGAATTGAACGGCGCCGTCCTTGACGACCGCGGCAAGCCCGTCGCTGAAGGCGTAGCCTTCCTCGTACAATGCGGGAATCGCCCATTCGCCCTTCGCGTTAAGGAAACCGAACACGCCGGTCGATTGCTCCACGCCGTCTGCCTCCGTGCTTACGAGCGTCGAAGCGAGCGCCAGACCATCCCTGAAGTCCGATACGGACTGATATTTCGCGGGAATGACCAGCTTGCCCGTCTTGTCGATAAAGCCGTAGCCTGCCGCCGATCTGTACGGCCGCGAGACCGCCGCTGAAGTAGAAGGCGTCTTCGTATTGCGCAGGAATGACGAGTTTGCCTGTCTTGTCGATGTAGCCGAAGCTGTCGCCGCTGCGTACCGCCGCCAACCCTTCGGAGAAGTCGAACAGCTCGTCGTAAGCCGGGCTCAGCACGACTTTGCCGGACTTGTCGATGTAGCTCTGCGTCCCGTCCTTCGACGCAACGAGCGCCAGGCCATCGGAGAAGTCGTACGCGCTGCTGTATTGCACCGGAATCGCGATCTTGCCGCCGCGATCCACATAACCGAACGAATCGCCCTGCTGCAGCAGCGACAGGCCGCCGCTGAATGCGCTCGCCGTTCCGTACGTCGCGCCGATCACGGACTCGCCAAACACGTTGACGAACGAGGTGTAGCCTCCCTGCTCAAACGGATGCAATCTCGTGTTCACCTCGTAAGCGCCCGTCGAAGCGTTCCACGAAAGCGAAGCGCCCAGCGACTCGGCGACGAAGCGCAGCGGCACGTAAGGCACGCCCCCGATGAGGACAGGCGCCGCGACGATCGCGATTTTCGCGCCGTTCACCTTCGCCGTCTTCGAGCCGGGCTGCAGGATGATCAGGCGATTGCCCTTTTTTGATCGAGATCGTATTCGTCTTGGCATCGTACTTGCCCGCCGCGCCCAGAGCGGCAGAGACGCCTGCGAGCGGCCCGTAGGTCGCGCCGTTTTGGGCGACGGGGGCCCAAAGAGCCTGCTGGCTCGTGCCGTCCACCGTCACATAGGGCTTCGCGGCAGGCGCCGCGAAGGCGCCCGGCACGGCGGCGAAGGCGAGCGCTTGCGCGCCGATGGCGAAGGCGAGCGCGGTTTTGGCGATGCTTTTTTTGAATGCTGCGGCTATGGGACATATCGTTTACCCCTTTATATTGGAAGATGACTGCGTGTCGAGCCCGGTTCCGTCGCGTCGGCTTACTTCTTCAGATAGATCTGGTCGAACGTGCCGCCGTCCGAGAAGTGCGTCTTCTGCGCCTTGTCCCAACCGCCGAAATCCTTGATCGTGACCAGATTCAGCTTCGGGAATTGCTTCGAATATTCGAGCGCGACCTTTGGATTAATCGGACGATAGAAGTTGCGGGCCGCTATGCGCTGACCTTCCTCGGTATATAGATAGTCCAGATAAGCGGTAGCGACTTGGCGCGTATCGTGCTTTTGCACGTTTTTCGTGACGACGGCTACGGTCGGCTCGGCGAGAATGCTGAGCGACGGCGTGACGATCTCGAACTTGTCGCCGTACTCCTTTTTCGCGAGAAACGCTTCGTTCTCCCAGGCGAGGAGCACGTCGCCGATGCCCTTCTCCACGAATGTCGTGGTCGAGCCGCGGGCGCCGGTGTCGAGTACCGGAACGTGCGTGAAAAGATCCTTCACGAACGCCTTGGCTTTGTCGTCGCTGTTGTTGTTATGCTTGAGCGCGTAAGCCCAGGCCGCCAGATAGTTCCAGCGGGCGCCGCCCGACGTCTTCGGATTCGGCGTGATGACCTTCACGTCGTTTTTCACGAGATCGTCCCAGTCCTTGATGCCCTTCGGATTGCCCTTGCGCACGAGAAAGACGATCGTCGACTTGTAAGGCGCGCTGTTGTTGGCCAGCCGGCTTTGCCAGCCTTTGCTGATCAGGCCCTTCTGCTCGATCGCCGAGACATCGTATTCCAACGCAAGCGTCACGACGTCGGCTTCGAGGCCGTCGATGACGGAGCGGGCCTGGGCGCCGGAGCCGCCGTGGGATTGCTTGACGGTGACGGACTGGCCGGTTTTCTTTTTCCAATACTTCGCGAATGCCGCGTTGTAATCCACGTACAGCTCCCGCGTCGGATCGTAGGATACGTTCAGCAGCGTGACGCTTTTCTTCTCGTTCTTCTTCGATACGGCCGCGAACGCGCTGGAAGTCGTCAGCGCGAACGCCAGGATCACGAACATGGCGATTTGCAGGCTTCTTTTCATCTTTGCATTCTCCCTTTGTCCCCATTTGGTTTTTGTCGGAAAACGAAAGAGGCCGCGATCCGCCTCTCCGCGCGAGGATGAGTTACGCGAAGTCGCGTCCGTTCACCCTCGTTCCCTTGCGATCGGCGATGTTGCCGCATGTGCGGCAATCCAGCGCGATCGAGGGACGCAGCCTGACGCCGATCGGCGTTCTCGGTCTGCGGCGGAGAAATGCATATCGGGCCTCCGGTCGTCCGGTAGGTGAATCCATTTCTTGGAACGATCATACCTCCCATTATTCCAACCTGTCAACTAGGTTTTATAAACTTTATTTTACATTTTTCTATTGACACTTTTCCGCTGCAATTGTTACAATCGCTCCGTAAAACCCATTTTTCCAATTGGAATTTACATCGCAGCTTGAAGGGGCGTCATACCGATGATGAAAAGAAAAGAAAAGCTTTCCGTCCTCTCCGCGGCGATGCTGCTCTCGTCCGCTTTAGCGCTGTCCGCTTGCGCTTCGGGCGACGGCCAGCCGATGAACGCGGCGGACGCGTCTCCGTCCTCCAGCTCGGACTACAGCAAGGCGGTCACGCTTAGCGGCGTCTCGCCGGACGGCACGGAGTCGTTGTTCGCCGCGTTAAACGACGCGTACGCCGCCGACTGGAAGGCGAAGACGGGGCAAGACGTCTCGGTCAAACAGACGACCGGCCCTTCCTCTGTCGAGAAAGAAGCCGTGAAAGGCGGCACGCTCAAGGCCGACCTCGCCGTGCTCGGCGTCGGCACCGACATCGACGAGCTCCAGGCTGCAGGGCTGGTCGAGGAAGGCTGGCAGCAGCGTTACGATTACAACAGCTCTCCCTTTTATACCACTGTCGCGTTTGCCGTCCGGCCGGGCAACCCGAAAGGCATCAAGACATGGGACGACATCGCCGCGCCGGGCATCAAGCTCGTGGCGGCCGATCCGAAGTCGTACAGCGATGCCAGGTGGACTTATACGGGGGCGTGGGCTTACGCCTTTGATCAAGCTGCCGATGAGGAAGCCGCCAAAACTTTCGTTAAAAGCATTTATGCGAACGCCGGCAATCCGGATGCCGACGAGGCGGCTGCGCAAGCGCGATTCCTCGGCGGCGAGGGCGATGTCTGGCTTACGACGGAGGCGCGGGCGCTCGCGCTGGCCGCCGGCGAGGCCCAGGGCAAGATCGAGGTCGTCGTGCCGTCGGTGACGCTCGCCGTCGAGCCGATCGTGTCGGTCGTCGACAAGAACGCCGCGGAAGCGGGCACACGCGAGGCGGCCAACGGCTATGCGGACTTTCTGTTCACCGAGCCGGCGCAGCAGATCGCTGCGGAGCACTACTATCGCCCGCGCTTCGCGTCCATCGCCGAGCAGTTCGCGTCTCGGTTCCCGGAGACGACTATACTAACGGTCGACGACAACCTTTCGGGTTGGGAGGATCTGAACAGCAGCCAATTCGCCGATGGCGGCTTGTTCGATCGGTTGGTCGGGAAATAAGCGAGGCGGGATGCGAAGCAAGTTGCGAACCCGGATGTAAAGCGAACCGGGACGTGAAGCGAACTGCGCGCAATCGTCTACGTCTCGAGCGGCGGCCACACAAAACAAAACAACGCTCCTCGACTTGAGGAGCGTTGTTTCGTTGTGTAATGCGGTTTGTTGGCAGCATGCTCAGGGGTCATCGCTTCACCAAGCGAAGGCGATCGCCGGCCCCTCCGCGGACCGCCCCTACCGCCTCAGACCGGATTCACCTTCACCGCCGCTTGCTTGCCGCTGACCTGAATCCCGGTCTCGCGGGAGCCGTGCTGCGCGAGCGCCTTCAGCATGCGCTCGATGAGCGCCTTGGCGCGCTCGCCTTCCTTGGCGCCGGCCAGCTTGACCGTGAGCTGCACGGCATGCCCCGAGGTCAAGAGCTTCTCTGCCTGGCGCAGCTTGGTCTCGTAGTCGTGCTCTTCGATCTGCGCGGTCAGCCGCAGTTCCTTCGTCTTGACTGCACCGCCCTGTACGCGCTCCGCCCGCTTCTCCTGCGCGGCCGACTGCTTGGCGGCGCCCCGCGCGACCAGCTTGCACGGCGGCGGGCTGCTGAGCAGCGACGTGCAGACGAGGTCAGCTTTCGCCTCTCTCGCCATCGCGAGCGCCGCTTCCCGTCCGACGATGCCCAGATCCTCTCCATGCAGCCCGGTGAGTGCCACCTCGGACGCTTTGATCTTTTCGTTCATCAGCAGCATGCTGCCTCTCTCCCCTTTCCTGCCTGCAACGCTACAGATTCAGCACGCCGTGCTGCGCGGCCGTATGCAGATCGCGCCATACGCGATTGACCGTCTCCCGCCGCATCAGCGCAGTCATACCCAGCATCGGCCAGACCGCATGCGCGGCACCGACGGCCGTTCGGGCCGCTTCGACGCAAGCGCCGCCGACGCGCCGCACCGTCTCGTCGGGCAGCTCGCGCCGTTCGGCAAACGTCTGCCAAGACGATGCCGTCTCTCCATAAAACCGGTCGGCAGCCGTCGCCAGCAATTTTCGCTGTCCTTCGATGGCCTCCGATACCCGTTCGTATCGGCCGGCATAAGCGCGATCCCACTCGTTCCGCTTCGTGCCCGCGAGCGCGGCGGCTTCATCGAGGAATCGCCGTCCCAGCCCAACGACGACCGCCGCAAACGAGACCTGCGCGAACGGCATAAACGGATAGCGATAGATCGGATCGTCATAACGCGGGACGGAGGCGATATCGAAGGTGTGCGTATCCGGCACGAACGCGTCCGCGACGCGGATCGTATGGCTTTCGGTCGCCTGAAGCCCCATCGCGTCCCAATCCCGGACGACCTCCACTTGATCGGGCAAAAAAGGCGAACGAACGAATCTCGGGCGCACGTTCGCTCGCTCGATCTTCTGCTCGTTCTTTAGCTCGTTCTTTAGCTCGTTCTTCCGCCCGTTCTTCAGCCCGATAATCGCCAGCTCGACCGTCAGCGACCTCGTTCCTGCGAACGTCGATCCCGCTCCGCTCCACGATGCAATTCGCGGTGTAGAAGCTGGCATAACCGGCCCCGCTGCAATATTTCCAGCCGCCGTTCACCCGATAGCCGCCCGGCACCGCCTTCGCGACGCCCGTCGGATGGCCGCTGCCCGCAATGACGGCCCGCGGATCCGCGAACAGCGTCTCGGCCGTCTCCTCCGGCAGCGTCGCGGCGAAGAAGCCGCCGCCCGAACCGATCGTCACGAGCCAGCCGAAGCTGCCGTCGGCATAAGCCGCCTGCTCGAAAATACGCGCGGCGTCCGGCAGCGGCGTCATGCGCCCGCCCAGCGCTTCGGGCACGAAGAGCTTGAACAGCCGCTCCTCGTAAATCCGCTCCAGGATGTCCTGCGGCAGCCTGCCGTCTCGTTCGATGGCCGCGGGCAACCTTCGCGACTAGCGCCAGCAGCGCTTCCGATATGCCCTTGTCCGATTTCCCCATAAACGCGTGCCACTCCAATCTCTTTTTCCTATCCGGATGTTGCCTCTCTCATGTTCGTAAACGGACGCGTATCTCGCGCACGAGCTCGTTCACGTTCACCGGCTTGGACAAGTAGCCGTCCGCTCCCGCGCGAAGGCATTCCTCGCCGTCCTCCGCGAATGCCTTCGCGGTAAGCGCGATAATCGGCAGCTCCTTGCGGCCGGGCATCGCCCGAATGCTGGCGATCGCCTCAAGGCCGCTCATGCCGGGCATCATAATGTCCATGAGCACGAGATCGATCCTCGCGTTCCCCGACAGCAGCCCCAGCGCCTCCCCCTCCGGAGGACGCCGTGACGACGTCGAAGCGCTTCGCGGCGAGCGCGACGCGCAGCGAATAGACGTTATGCTCGTCGTCGTCCACGATCAGCAGGCAGTGCGTGGCGGGTACGGATTCCGCCGGACTGCCTGCCGCGGGACGTCCCGGCGCGCGCAGCGCCGGCGTCTCCAGAGACGCCGCCTGCTCCGTCGCCTCCGTATCCCGCCCCGAAGGCGCCGCAGCATCGACCGCCGAGGTGACCAGCGCCGGCCACGGCAGAAGCAGCGTGAACCGGCTGCCGCGTCCCGGCTCGCTCTCGAGCCGGATGTCCCCGCCCAGCAGCACCGCGAATTGCCTCGCGATGGACAAGCCGAGGCCCGTCCCGCCGTAGGAGCGGCTGATCGAGCCGTCGGCCTGAAAGAACGCGTCGAAGATCGCCTCATGCTTGTCCGCCGCGATCCCGATCCCGGTATCCTCCACCTCGAAGGCCAATCCCCCCTTCCGCCAGCAGCCTACCCTCCGGCACGCGCGAGACGACGAAGCGCACATAGCCTTCCTGCGTGAACTTCAAAGCGTTGGACAGCAGATTGTTAATGATCTGCTTCAGCCGCTGCTCGTCCGTGTGCAAATATTCGGGCACGTCCGCCTCGCTGCGCAGCGTGAAAGAGAGCCGCTTGCGCGATGCGATCGGACGGAACAGCTCGTCCATATGGCCCAGCAGCTCGCGCATGCTGAACACCGAGCGATCGAGCTCCAGTTTTCCCGCCTCGATTTTCGACAAGTCCAGCACGTCGTTGATCAGCCCGAGCAGCTCCTTGCCGGAATGATGGATGATGCGGGCGTAGCCGACCTCTTCCTCGCTGAGCCGGCCGTCGACGTTTTCCTCAAGCAGCTGCGCGAGCACGAGCACCGAATTGAGCGGCGTTCGAAGCTCGTGGGACATGTTGGCGAGAAATTCGGACTTATAGCGCGAGGCGGATTGAACCTGGGCGTACATCGTCTCCAGCTCCTGCTTCGCCCGTTCGAGCGAGCGTCCCTTTTCCTCGGAGATGCGGTACTGCTTTTCCAGCCGGGCCGCATAGATTTTCAGTTTGTGCGAGCGCTTGTCCTCCGTCATGAACTCTCGCAGGATGAAGATGAAGGCGAAGCATAAAAACAGGCTGATCAGGAAGGTGCCCGGCGCGATATCGACCAGATAATGTCTGCGGGGGGATGATGCCGAACAGCGCGATAAACGCCACGTTGCCGATGTTGACGGAGATGACGATCGTGATCATCTTGCGGAGCTCCGGCCACCGCCTGCGGCGCGCCAGCCATAGGATGAAGAGGACGAGCAAGCTCATCGCGACGATGTTCAGGCTGCCGACGAGCGCCGCCGGATTCAACCCGAAGGACAGCCGAGCGAGGCCGATGCCGAGCCCGATGACCAGGACAGACAGCCGGTTTCGCACGAACAGCGGCGCGACGATGACGGCCAAATAGCGCATATCGAACATGACCGTCTTCGAAAAGCTGAAGCCGAGCTTCATCGTCGTCCATCCGCATACGATCGCAAGAACGATGAACAGCGTTTCTTTCCATGCCGAAGGCCACTTGTAAACGACGTATTTGTAAAGCAGGCTTGCCAGATAAAGGAGCGTCAGCATCGTGCTGACGTTGATAAAGAAGATACGCAAAAACGCGTTGATATCGTCCACGGTGCACCGCCTCTTGGGAGCTTCTAACCATTATAACAAATCGCCCCCCCTTTACACGCGGTCGAACGACGAATTTGGCGGGAGCGGTTCGCCGGTTCGGCACTTCGCGCCTCGCACCGACCTCGAATAGGCGCGGGGCGCATGCGCCCCGCACCTGCCGAACTTATCCGCGCCCTACGCGAGCAGGTTGATCCCTTCCAACGCCAGACCGATGAGGAAGCCGCAGACGGCGCCGTTAACCCGGATCCACTGCAGATCGCCGCCGATCTTGTCTTCCATCATCTCGATCAGGGCATCGTTGTCCAGCCTGTCGATATTTTCCTTCACGAGCTTGCCGATCTTCCAGTGATTGCGCTCGACAAAGCCGGCGATCCGTTCCTGCACCCATGTCTGGAACAGCTCGATCACCTGCGGGTTCGCCCGGAGGCTGGCAAGCAGCCCGGAGATCGCCGGCAATACGTAGTCTTCGGTGAAACGGGGCTCTCGCACGAAGGCCAGCGCTTTGACGCGCAGATCCTCCAGCCAACCGGCCAGCTGGCGTTCGATCGCGCCGCCGTCCGCGAGCCGCGCCTTCCAGCCGTCGAGCTCTTCCAATACGGAAGGGGACTCCGGAAGATTGCGGATCGCGCCCCTCAGCGTCTCCAGCAGCATCTCGCGCAACGGATGGTCCTCTCGCTGCCGCATCTCCGACAGCGTGCCGACGATCGCGTTCTGCAGCAGGCCGCCGATCTTCTCTTCATCCATGAAGGAGATGAAGGCGTTCACGGCAAATCCCATCAGCCCGCCGACCTGCAGCTTCTGCAGCGCCGCCGAACCGATAATGCCGAGCTGTCTCCGGGTCTCCTCGCGGGAAGCGAGCCCGCCCGCCTTGTCGATCAGGAAGGCCAGCGCTTTTTCATCGTAGCCTCTTGCCAGCGTCTCGTCGCCGAGCTTGCGCAGCAGGCCGGCCGTATCGAGGTCGCGTACCTTCGTCTCGAGCGCGCGGGCGAGCATCGGGACGATCCGGTCCATCGGCAGATGCTCCAGCGCGAACTCGCTCACGCGAACGGCCACGGCGGCGGCGTCCTCGCGATGCGTCTCGAGCAAGTCGAGCAGCCGCTCGCCGATCTTGAATTCGGCGGTCTTGGTGACGATGCTCTCTTTGGTGAGCAGCTCGGTCTCGATGGCCTGGATGAGCGAGCGAACGACCTTGTCCCGGTTGCGCGGCAGCAGCGCCGTGTGCGGGATCGGGATGCCGAGCGGATGACGGAAGAGGGCGGTGACCGCGAACCAATCGGCGAGTCCGCCGACGAGCCCCGCCTCGAAGCCGCCGTGGAGCAAGGCGCCGCCCCAGCCTCCGAAGGGGAATGTGGCCAGGAATCCTGCTCCCATGATGCCAAGGGATATGGCGGCCGTATGCTTAGCTTGTCCGGGCATGTTCGGTAGACTCCTTCGGCTTCTATATTCTATGTATATATGATACCCAAAAAGAGAACGGACGGGGAAGCGCGGGATTCACCCGTCTTCTCCGTCCGTAAGTCGCGCATGCTTCGCGTCACTTGGCGCCCGATACGGGACCGCCGCCCAGCGGCAGCTCGGGCAGCTGCTTGACGTAGCTGTCCGACATGTTCAGCAGGCGAAGCGCCGCATCGTACTGCGCTTCGGTAGAACCGCCTGCGCTGATGCTGTTGTCCTTGACGTCGTAGTTGGTGCCGTCCTCGAACCCGACGCCCGGCAGGAACACCGACGTGTCGTTGACGAACGAGCCGGTCGGCAGGAAGTGGCGCATCGGCAGCAGGTTGCTCGTGCGGTTCATGAGATCCTCGCCGAAGTGGATCTGGCCCTTCACGGACACGCCCAGCAGGTTGGCGACCGTCGGCAGGACGTCGATCTGACCGCCCGTTTGCTCGAAGGTCTTGCCGTAAGAGACGCCGGGCGCGTGGACGATGAACGGAATGTTGAACATGTCCGTGTAGCCGTACTCCCGGCCGAAGATCCCTTCCATCAATGCCTTTTCCTTGTTATCCAGCGAATACAGCGGCAGCCCCTGGTGGTCGCCGTAAAATACGATGACGCTGTCGTCCCACAGGCCGCTGGACTTCAGCTCTTCAAGGAATTGACCCATCGCATAGTCGGCGTAGTTCTGAGCCAGAATGTAATTGCCGACAAGCGTGCCGTCGTACTCGGCGGGCAGCTTGATCTTGTCCTTGCCTTCGGGTATCCGGTACGGATGGTGCGCGCTCATCGAGATGACCATCGCGTAGAACGGCTTATCCGCCGCGTCCATCTTGACCAGCTCCGGAACTGTCTTCGCGTACAGCACTTCGTCCGAAGCGCCGAACGCAATATGGTCGTCGTCGCCGTAGAAGGCTTGATCGTAGTACTTGTCGAAGCCGATCGCCTTGTACAGCAGCGAACGATTCCAGAAGTCCACGCTGTTCGTATGGAACGTCGCCGTATCGTAGCCGTTCGACGACATCAGCCGCGGCAAGCTCGGCAGCGCCTTGTCCATGTAGTCCGAAGACGTGGCGGCCTCGTGATGCGGCACGTAGAGGGACGTGTTGACGACGAACTCGGCATCGGAAGTCGTGCCCTGGCCCACGTTGGTGTAGAAGTTGTTGAAGTAGAAATCGCCGGCCGCCAGCTTGTTGATGTTGGGCGTGATCTCCTGGCCGTCGATCGTAAGGCCGATCAGGAAGTTTTGGAACGATTCCATCTGCACGACGATGAGGTTCTTGCCCTTGGCCGCAGCCCAGAGCGCCGGATCGGCCGGCTGCTCTCCGCCTTTGAGCGCGTCGATCGCCGGTTGATTGATCTCCTTTATGTCGATGACTTCTTCCTGTACCGTGCTGTCGGCAAAAATCGTATAAACCTCGTAGTTGAGGATGCCCATGCCCTCTGCCTTTTTTATTCTCGTTCATGCTGGCGTGATTCGGCCAGATGTTGAAGATGCAGAGCGCGGCGGACACGATGAACGTCGCGAGCAGCGCAGTACGGTTGACCTTGCGCATGCCGATGCTCGTGAAGCGGGCGATATATTTCGGCCGGACCATATAAAACGCGAAAATGACGATATCGATGAAAATCAGCAGGTAGTACGGATCAAGCAGCGAGTAGGTGCTCTCTCCCACCTTCGTCACCTTGTCCGCTTGCTCGAGCGCATGGTAAGTGACGATGACGCCGTAGTATTTGTAGTACATAAGAACGGCGAAGTAGAGCAGGGTAATCGACAGGTTGACGATCATGTAATAGAGCAGCTTGCGCTTGGACGCGAACCACTCGATCAGGCAGAAGACGATCAGAATGAACGGAATCTCGGTCAGCACCGTCATCCACGAAGGGCCGTCGTCGAAGATGACAAACCAAGCCAGCGCGCCCTTTACGAGCAATATCAGTGAAAACCATAGGATCGGCTTGGATTTAATCGCATTCCAAACTCGCATCTTAAGCACTCTCCTCTTGCAGCAATGCCTTATTTTCAAACGGTATCCAAGTACGCAATTCAGTATCGTTTTTGTAATCGGTCTGTAAACAACGTTTTTAATTATGCCTCGAATGGAGCCGCATGTCAAAAGACATAAGCCGCGAAAAAAAGCTGAAATTCCGGCTTTTTTGAGCGTTCCCGCCAGCCAAATCGAGCCGATATGACCGCATTGAATGGGAATAAATTGAAAAGCCCAAAGATAAATAGGTCCTTACCCTTACTTACGCTCCCTTAACATAAACGAAGCATGGAGGGACAAGGTTCCGTATCTCTTCCTTAAATACAGCTAAAGTGCCGCGGCCGCTCGTCTCAACTTGAGGTTCATCAGCAAAAACGCCCCCTCCTTGGCGTCGCGGCCGCGGAGAGAGCGTCGTTATTTCACAGCACTTTGGAAAGGAACAACCGGGTCCGCTCCGTTCGCGGACGCTCGAACAGCTGCTCGGGCGGGCCTTCCTCGACGATCGCCCCCGACTCCATGAACAGGATCCGGTCGCCGACCTCGCGCGCGAAGCCCATCTCGTGCGTCACGACGACCATCGTCATGCCCT
Organism: Cohnella rhizosphaerae; assembly: GCF_029525575.1. Classification (GTDB taxonomy): domain Bacteria; phylum Bacillota; class Bacilli; order Paenibacillales; family Paenibacillaceae; genus Cohnella; species Cohnella rhizosphaerae. The sequence goes on along the minus strand of NZ_JAPDIA010000003.1, from coordinate 1,012,140 downwards.
CCGAGGCGAGCTCCTTCATGACGGCGAGCACCTCGCCGACCATCTCGGGATCGAGCGCCGAGGTCGGCTCGTCGAACAGCATGATCTTCGGGTCCATGGCGAGCGCCCGCGCGATCGCGACCCGCTGGGCCTGTCCGCCGGACAACGAGTCCGGATAGGCGTCCGCCTTGTCCGCGAGCCCCACCTTGCGCAGCAGCGACATCGCCTTTTCCTTCGCTTCTTCGGGCGTTCGCCTGCGCACCTGAATCTGCGCCAGCGTCAGATTGTCCAGCACCTTCTTATGCGGGAAAAGATTGAAACGCTGGAACACCATGCCCGCTTCGGTACGGATATCCGCGATGTTCGTGCCCTTGGCCGTGAGCGAATGACCGTCGATGACGACGTCGCCTTCGTCCGGCCGCTCGAGCAGGTTGATGCAGCGCAGCATCGTCGATTTACCTGACCCGGAAGGACCGATGACGACAACCACTTCTTGCGGCGCAACATCCAGGTTAATGTCGTGAAGCACCTTGTTTTTGCCGAAAGACTTGGCGACCCCGCTCATTCGGATGATCGGCTCCATCACTTCACCTTCCTCTCGAACCATTGGAGCAGCTTGCTAAGCGTATACGTGAGCACGAAGTAGATCACGCCGGCAGCCAGGTACGGCTCCCACACTTTGTAGTATTGTCCTTTGGCCGCGTTGGCCCAGTACATGATCTCGGGCACCGCGATCCACGCGACGAACGACGAGTCTTTCACGAGGACGATAAACTCGTTGCCGAACGCCGGGATCATCCGCCGCACCGCCTGCGGTACGATGATATGGCGCAGCGTCTGCGCATGGGTCATGCCCAGCGAATAAGCGGCTTCGCGCTGCCCGGCGTCGATCGATTCGATGCCCGCCCGGTAGATCTCCGCGGAGTAGGCCGCGCAGTTGAGTCCGAGCGCCAGGATGGCGGCGACGATGCCGTTGGTCGTCCCCAGAATCGGCGGAATGACGCCGAAGTGGATAATGAGGACCTGCAGGATGAGCGGCGTTCCTCTGAACACGTTGATGTAGCCGCTCATCAGCCACCGCAGCGGCCAGAAGCGCGCCATTTTGCCGAAGCCTATGAAAAGCCCCAAGACGACGCCGATGGCGATCGCCGCCAGCGAGATGCCGATCGTCAGCAGGGTCCCCTTCAGCAGCAGGGGCAAGTAATCCTCGATAATATCGAATCTAAATGCGTAGTACACGCCCGCACCCTCTTTCATCAAAGAGAGCATGCGCCCCGGTCTGCCCGGGCCGCATGCCCCCTGCTTCCTGAATCGTTGCCGATTATGCCCGACCTTACTTGGCCGTAACCAAATTGCTCGTATCCGGCTCGACGCCGATCCACTTTTTTATACATCGCTTTGTATTCGTCGCTCGCGCGCACCTTCTCGACGGCCGCGTCGATCTTCTCCTTGACGGCCGGGTCCGTGTCCTTGGGCAGCAGGATGCCGTAGTATTCGGAGGCGAAGTTCGTGCGGTCGTAGATCGCGCTGAACTTCTTGTCCGGATTCTGCTGCACGTAAGCCTGCACGACGGCGAAGTCCGCCACGACGGCGTCGACGCCGTTGTTCTCCAGCTCCATCAGCGCAAGCGTGTTGCTGTCGAAGCGCTTCAGGCTCGCATTGTCGTCGCCCATGATGCCCTTCATCAACGTCTCGGCGGTCGTGCCGCCCTGAACGGCGACCTTCTTGCCCTTCAGCTCGAGCGCGTCCTTGACCGGCTTGTTATCTTTGGTCAGGATCATGTTCACCGATTCGAAATAAGGCACGGAAAAATCGAACGTCTGCTTGCGGTCGTCCGTGATGGAGATCGACGAGATACCCGCGTCATACTTGTGGTTCTTGCTGCCAAGGTCCGCGAACAGCGGGTCCCATCCCGTGTTGTCCAGCTTGTAGTCGTAGCCGGCTTCCTTCATGACGGCGTCCAGGAAGTCGACGTCGAAGCCGACGATCTTGTCCTTGTCCATGCTCTCCATCGGGGCGTAACTCGCGTCTGTCGCGAACTTCAGCGTGACCTTGCCCGCTTCCGTCGAGGCCGCGCCGCCCGCGTTCGCATTGGAATCTTCCTTCGCGCCGCAAGCGGACAGGCCCACTGCCAGCGCGGCAGTCAATATAATAGATGTCAGCTTTCTCAACATGAATAACCTCCCACATTCTAGTCAGCACTCATTCTATCAGCTAGAATGCGAGGATGGCAATGGAAAAAATTAATTTCAGCTTTATAAGTTAACATCAAAGGGCATATTTTATTAAACATTAGTATAATTCTTCGAAATCCTCTTTTTAGCATCGTGCTACGGGAAGGCGCTTACAGCTTCGCCTTACGGAACTGCGGCGTATTTCGAGCCGAAGGAGGCGTTGTACAGCGTTACCTGACGGGATGCGGAGTCTTCCGAGCAGAAGAGGCGCTGTACAGCGTTATCTGACGGGATGCGGCGTATTTCGGGCAGAAGAGGCGCTGTACAGCGTTACCTGACGGGATGCGGCGTATTCCGGGCAGAAGAGGCGTTGTACAGCGTTACCTGACGGGATGCGGCGTATTCCGGGCAGAGGAGGCGCTGTACAGCGTTACCTGACGGGATGCGGCGTATTCCGGGCAGAAGAGGCGCTGTACAGCGTTACCTGACGGGATGCGGCGTATTCCGGGCAGAAGAGGCGTTGTACAGCGTTACCTGCCGCCAGCGACCTTTTGCTCTGCGCGCTAGCGCGCACCGGACGGACCGAGGAGCCCTTATTTTGTTCCTATCGCGATTCGAAGACCGTTTTGCGGACCCGGGGGCCGTTATTTCGAGATTACCGACCTGTTTCAGCCTCGATACGGGGCAATAACGTCCCTCCGGTCCGAAACGATCGCAGATCGGCCCGTTTTTCCGAAATAGTTATCATGAACGAAACCGACATCCTGTTTGCTTATCTCGGAGGTTACATTTGGGAAAAATGGCGTTTACAGAAACAACCCATTTACCAAATACAGAGCTCAAAGCAAAAGGAGTCGGTTTAGTATGAGTATGGCCATCAAGTACGTAGGTTTAGACGTATCCAAATCCAAAATCGCGGTTGCCTTTGCGGATGAGGGACGAGGAGAAGCACGGTACTTTGGCGTCATCGAGCATAGCAAGGAAGCGGTATTGAAACTCCTGCAAAGGCTGCGTCGTCCGGGTGAGAAAGAGGAGGTGACTTTAAGGGTCTGTTACGAGGCAGGTCCCACCGGCTATGTGCTCTATCGTTGGCTATTGACGGCAGGCATCGCTTGCAGCGTGGTCGCGCCCTCGCTCATTCCCAAGCGTGCCGGCGACCGGGTCAAAACAGACAAACGGGATGCCATTCGACTCGCACAGCTGTATCGCGCAGGAGAACTGACGCCGGTATACGTGCCCACGCCAGCAGACGAAAGCTTGCGGGATCTCGTTCGCGCACGCGAGGATGCGGTCGAGGATTTGAATCGTTTTAAGCAACGACTGGGCAAGTTTCTGCTTCGCCACCAGCTTCAGGACGCCAAAGGCGCCAAACCCGGAACTTTCGCGTACGAGGAATGGCTGGATACGCTGCGTATTCCCGAGGACAGCTGCAAACAAATGACCTTTCAGGAGTACCGCCAATCGATTTGGGAAACGAAGGAGCGAATCAAGCGATACGAAAAGCAAATTGAAGAACAAGCCGCTTTAAGCGAGCAGGCGCCGGTCGTTCAAGCGCTGCAAGCCTTGCGAGGCGTAGCAGCCGTCACAGCCGTTACGCTTTCATCCGAGATGATGAGCAGCGACCGCTTTCACTCCGCCTCTTCGTTTATGAGTTACTGCGGACTGGTCAGCAGCGAATACTCCTCGGGAAGCAAGCCGCTGGCAAGGCCGTATAACGAAAGCCGGGAATGCGCATCTGCGTCGGGTACTGGTGGAAGCCGCGAAAAGTTACCGACACGCGCCCGCGATTCGCAGAAGAATGCGCGACCGTATCGAGGGGCTGCCACCGGAGGTTCAGTCGATTGCCTGGAGCGCGCAGCATCGATTACACAAGAAGTATTGGAGTCTGGCGCGAAGAGGAAAGCACAAGGGTTGCATCGCGGTCGCGATTGCCAGAGAACTGGCGGGGTTTGTATGGGCGATTGCTAAGGAGATCGAGAAGCTTCGTTTGCAAGCAGCGGTGTAAAACAACGGGTCCGAACAAAGGAGGCGATTGAGGGGGAAGCGATTCTTTTTTTACCTCAGAGGCAAAATCAGGCAAGGTGGAGAGAAAACCGCGTGAGCCGCTTGAGCAAGCGAATGCTTATGCTCGTCAATAGTTAGCGGGTAAGCTCTCCAGACGTATGAATAACATGTGTGAATCCACGAATATCAGATTGCCGACCAGCGAATTGCTTTTGCCTCTGAGCTAAAGAAGAATTGCCCCCTTCCGTCCCCTAAAGGGGAAACGCAGGGAGCGACGCCCCCTGCACCCCGTTACTCGCCGTAGGGGCACCTCCGGGCATTTCCATGCCGGAGATCCAGAAAAGTATGGGAAATGATGCGACCGCCTGTAAAGAAAATCGCTTGACAGGCTTCTATTCGCTATTGTCAAAAACACGGGTGCAAACAGAGACGCTTGACAGTTTCGTTCATATCAGCGGTTGCTGTGTCCGATGCCGATGCCGATGCCCGGCGACATCCTCTGTCCGATTTGCATTCCGCTCGCTACCCGCAATTTTCATAGATGCGAGCCGCCTGCCTCCCTCCTATCGCCGCCGCATCGTTAACAAGCGCAGTCTGCGATTTCACGTTCGCGATACGGGCTCCGATCGTTCGAAAAGGGCTTCATGGGAGGCATGCCTCCCATGAAGCCCTGATCTTTGTTCGCACCTGTTTCTACTATATAAATAGTAGCTTCATAAATAGTAGCTTCTTATTTGCTGACGATATCCTTGACGGCCTGATCGAACTTCTCGAACAGTTTGTCCTTGTCGATCGAACCGCCTTGATATTCCTGCATCGCCGCGCCCCAGCCCTGGATGACGCCGTCCGGGTACCGGCCCCAGTTCCAGCCGCCGGCTTCCTTCGCTTGCTCGGATACGGCAGCGCCGAGCTGTCCGATGTCTTCCTGCGTCGCCGGAATCGTGACGAGCGCCGGGATGAACTTGAACTCCTTCGTAATGTAGCTCTTGCCGGTCTCGGAGGTGACCATCCAGGCCAGGAACTTCTTGGCTTCTTCGGCGTTCTTGGACTTGCTGTTGACGATCCAGAAGTTCGCCGGTCCGGTGTAGATGCGCGCTTTGCCGCTGTCGTCGATCGGGATGGGCAGCATGCCAAGGTTCAGCTTGGCGACCTTGTCGACGTCGCCTTGAATCCAGTTGCCCTGCTGAATCATGGCCGCTTTGCCGCTGGCGAACGTGGCGACCTGCGTCGCGTAGTCCGTCGTCAGCTTATCCTTTTGCGAATTCTTGAAGACGAGATCGACGTATTTGATCCACTTCTCGAACACGGCGTTGCCCTTGAAGGAAGCGGTGCCCGCCTTGTTGTCTTCGATGAACTTGACCGGGTCGGCCTGCTCGGAGAGACCGACGTTGATCGTGTGATGTCCGATCGACCACCATTCGTTCGTGGTGGAGAATGGCGTGATGCCGGCATCCTGCAGCTTTTTTGGCCGCGGCTTCGAGCGCCGTCAGCGTCTTCGGCAGTTCGGTGATGCCCGCTTTGGCGAACAGATCCTTGTTGTAAACGATGCCGTATCCCTCGATATTCATGGGCATGCCGAGCAGCTTGCCGTCTACGCGAGCCGGCGCCGCAGCCGAATTGACGACGTCGGCGGCCCAAGCTTCGCCCGACAGATCCGTCGCGCGGTCGTAGTAGGGCTCAAGCGCCGCATAGCCTTCGGAGTTGAAAATCTCAGGCTCGGAGCCCGAAGCAATTTCGGCCTTCAGCAGCGCGTTGTAGTCCTCGCCGCCGCCGTGCGTTTCCACTTCGACCTTGACGCCCGTTTCTTTTTCGTAGGCTTCGGCCATTTTGTTCAAGGCGTCGGCGATCTCGACCTTGAACTGGAATACCTTGATCGTGACGTCCTTCTTGGGCGCGTCGGAGGATGCCGCCGCGGACGATGCCGGCGCGGAAGACGATGCGCCCGAGGCAGGCGCGGACGATGCCGGGGAGGCGTTGCCGTTGTTGTTGTTGCCGCAGCCTGCGGCGACGGTCAGGAGCGATGCGATCAAAATGCCTGCGGAGATGCGTTTCATGTAATGACCTCCCATGTATTCAATGTTCTGGCTACAGAGTCGAGTATAGAGGAGAAAACGTTTGCACAGAACCGACGATGTTGATGTCAAAAGTGTAACATATTGACCCGGACCCTATCCTTTGACCGAGCCCGCGGTGATGCCTTCGACGATATACTTCTGCAGCAGCAGGAAAAGCAAGACGATGGGAGTGACGCTCATGGCGAGACCGGCGAGCGCGAGATCCCATTGCTTCGTATATTGTCCGAAAAACCGCGTGACCGCGAGCGGAATCGTCGTCAAATCTTTGTTGGAGCCGATGATGAGCACGGGCAGCAGGTAGTCGTTCCAGATCCAGAGCGTGTTGAGAATGACGACGGTGACGGCGATCGGCTTCAGCAGCGGGAATACGATCCGCCAGAACACGCCGTAAGGCGAGCAGCCGTCCATGACCGCGGCCTCCTCGATCTCGAGCGGCACGCCTTTGATGAACCCGTGAAACAAAAACACCGACAGCGCAAGGCCGAAGCCGAGATAACAGACGACGATGCCGAGCAGGTCGCCGCGCAGTTCCAGAATGCTCGTCACGCGCACGAGCTGCAGCATGACCGACTGGAACGGGATGATCATCGACGAGATAAACGCAAGGAAAAGCAGGTTGTTGAAGCGCGTCGGCTTGCGGACGAGCCGGTAAGCGGTCATGGAGCTGATCGTCACGATGCCGGCGACGCTGATCGCCGTGATGACGACGGAGTTGCGAAGCGCGGTCGGGAAGCGGATCATGTCCCACACCCGCGAGTAGTTCGAGAACTTGTACGCGTCCGGCAGCGAGGCCGCGTCGACTAGAATTTCGCCGAGCGTCTTGAGGGAATTGACGAGCACGAAGTAAAACGGAGCGAGAAACAGCAGCGCCAGCAAAATCGCGAAAACCTCGATGCCGGCGAGCCTGTAGCGCAGCGAACGTTCGCGGTTCATCACGCTTCCACCTCCTTGCGCTTGGTGAGCCATACTTGCGTCACCGCGATCAGCGAGACGGCCAGGAAGAACAGCATCGCCTTCGCCGTGCCGAGGCCGTACCGGTTATTCACCAGCGCCTCCGCGTAGATATTGTAGGCGAGCGACTGGGTCGACGTCCCCGGGCCGCCCTTTGTGAGCGACAGGTTCAGGTCGAACATCTTGAAGGCATTGGAGATGGTGAGGAACAAGCATACCGTGACCGCCGGCATGATGAGCGGCAGCGTCACCTTGCGGATGCTTTGCCAGTAGCCCGCGCCGTCGATCGTGGCCGCCTCGAGCATGTCCTTCGGGACGCCGGTCAGCGCCGCGATGTAGATGACCATCATGTAGCCGGCCGACTGCCAGACGAACACGATGACGAGCCCCCCAGAAGCCGGTGCCCGCCGTACCGAGCCACGGCTGCTCGAAGAAGGACCAGCCGGTCATTTCCCCGACCGTCTTGAAGCCCTTGGTGAAGATAAACTGCCAAATATAGCCGAGCAGAATGCCGCCGATGACGTTCGGCACGAAGAACACCGTCCGCAGCAGATTGCGCGTCTTCAGCGCCCGCGTCAGCATGAGCGCCAGCACGAACGCCAGCAGGTTCGAAGCCAGCACCGTGACCGCCGTAAAACGCAGCGTGAAGCCGAAGGCGGCCCAAAACTTGTCGTCGCGCATGAAAATGCGATTCAGATTGTCCATGCCCGTCCAATGCGCCTTGTTCAGGTCGAGACCGTTCCACTCGGTGAACGAGTAATAAAAGCCAAGCATAAACGGCACGAGCACGATGATCGAAAAGACGATCAGGCCCGGCCCGACAAACACGAGCTGCTGCAGCCATTCTCCGGATTTACCGCCGCGTTTAGCCATGAGGCACACTCCCTTTCCGTTATGTAAAATATAAAGCGATATTGCGACATGGACCACCGATAGATATGATGGGTTTGGTGTAATATATTGACCTCGGGGGGAATCGGCGTTGAAAAAAAGCATTCGCACGAAGCTGATGGCGCTGCTCCTCGCGGCCACCATCGTCCCGATGACGCTGTCCATGGTCATCTCGGATTTTTATATTAAAAACCAGGTGACGAACAAGGCGATCGCGGAAAACCGCAGCCTCCTCGAGGTCGGAAAAAACAACATCCTGAACTATATGAACACGCTCAACCGGGATTCGTTAAGCGTTTACAACTCGATCAATTCGCCGACCTCCCTGTACGCCATCATCGAGCGCTTCACGGCGCCCGGCGCGGATGCGGAGACCGCAGACCTGACGTATCGCACGACGATCTACCAGCATTTGCTGAACATGTACCAGTCGAACAAAGAAATCCACCAGATCCATCTGCAGATCGGCCGCGGCGAGGACAGCTGGTCGTACCTGCTCGCGCGCGGGTTGTCGCGCGGGTTGTTCCGCAGCGGAAGGGAAACGGACGGCGGCTGGCCTGCGGGACGGGCGGACGACCCCGCGCCTTTCATGGAGCCGGCTCACAAAAGCGCGAGCTACGCGCTCGATTCGCGGCAATCCGTCTCCCCCCGGGACGTGATCACCCTCAGGCGCCCGATCATTCGCACGCCGAGCGACCAGGTCATCGGCTATTTGTCGATCGATGTGCTGCTGACCGAGCTGAACGACATGTGCGGGCGGCTCGCGTTGTCGAAGGAGGAACGGCTGTACGTGCTCGACCGCGGAGGAAATGTCGTATGCGGAACCGGGCCGGAGTCGGCCAGAACGCTTCAAGACGGCTGGACGCGCAAGCTGCTGACGGAAGGCGGCGGCAGCGGCGATTTCCAATGGTCGGATTCGGCGTTCTCCGGCTATGTCGTCTACGATACGCTGCAGACGCAGTTCATGGACTGGATCGTCGCGAAGCAGCTCCCCTACGCTTACTTGTATCAGAACGCGCAGGGCATTCGCGTGATCAACTCGCTCATCATCGCGCTGTCGCTCGTCGTTGCCGTCATTGCGACGCTGGTCGTTTCCGTTCAGTTTACCCGTCCGATCAAGAAGCTCATCGCGCGGATGAACCTGGTCCAAGCAGGGAAATGGAGCGCGGGCGCCGACGCCCGGCTCGCGAACAGCAGCGACGAGTTCGGCGTTCTGGCGCGACGCTTCGGCACGATGGTATCGACGATCGAGGAGCTGATCAACCGGGAATACAAGCTGGCGCTCGCGAACAAGACGAACCAGCTGAAGGCGATGCAGGCCCAGATCAATCCCCACTTTTTGAATAATGCGCTGCAGTCCATCGGGACGCTCGCCTTGCAGTCGAACGCGCCCAGAGTCTACGGACTCGTGGCGGCGATGGCCCGAATGATGCGCTATAGCATGAACACCGAAGAGAGCGTCGTGCCGTTGTCCGTGGAGCTCGCGCATGCCAAGGCTTACCTGGAGCTTCAGAAGCAGCGGTTCGGCGAGGATCTGGACGTCCAATACGATATCGATGCCGATGCGATGGACATTCCGGTGCCCAAGATGCTGCTCCAGCCGCTCATCGAGAATTACTTCAAGCACGGCTACGAACCCCGGGCCGCGGGCGCCGGCGGCGAAATTGCGAGCCGTTCGGGACAAATCGACCGGCCTGCGAGCGACGCGCTGCGGGTGCGGGCCAAGCTGGAGACCGATCATGCGCTGCTGCGCGTCGAAGTCGAGGATAACGGGAAAGGCATGGGGCCGGACGCGCTCGCCGGCCTTCGCGCCCGCCTGGCGCAGGCGAACGTCGAGGAAGGCGCGGGCGGACAGATCGGCCTGGCCAACGTCGGCATGCGCCTCCGTTTGTACTTCGGAGAAGAAGCGGGATTGACCGTGGACGCCTCCGCCAGAGGCGGCTTCAAGGTCGCGCTGCATATGCCGCTGCGCGGCGCGCCGCTCGCCGAGGACAGCGGGCAGGATATCGCGGATCGCACAGTCGAATCGAACAAGGGGGAACAGCCATGAAAATCGTCATCGTGGACGACGAGCGTCACGTGCGGGAAGCCGTCCGCCTGCTCATCGATTGGGAATCGCTCGGCATCAGCGAGATCCATGAAGCGGCCAACGGACAAGAGGCGGCTGCGCTGATCGACAGCGTGCGGCCGGCCATCGTCATCACCGATATGATGATGCCCGTGCAGGGAGGGCTGGACCTGCTTGCCTGGCTTCAGACGCATCGGCCCGATATCCAGAAGATCGTCATCAGCGGTCACGACGACTTCCATCTTGTGCGCGGCACGATGCAACACGGCGGACAGGACTATCTGCTGAAGCCCATCGATCCCGAGCAGCTCGCCGGCGCGCTCCGGCGCGCGGTCGCCCGATGGAGCGAACAGGATCAATCCCGCCGGCAGGCGCTCGCGCGCAGCATGGAGATCAACCAGCTTCGGCCGGTCATGCGCGACCGCATCTTCTCCGACCTGCTCGGCGGCGGCGATTCTTACGGCCATGCGCAGCTTGCCCTTCAGGGCGAGCCGGTCTTCCGGCAATCTTCCGCCTGCCTCGTCGCCGTGCTCGACCTGGGCTCCGCTTCGTCCGAAGTCGCGGAGCGCTATGCCCACAACCGGGATTTGCTGTACTTCACGCTCACCAATATCGCCGACGAAGTGCTTCGTCAAGGCAGCCGGGGGATCGCATGCCGCAATCTCCGTTCGGAGGACGAGATTCTGATCTACTTTTGGATCGACGCGAACTGGGCAGGCGGATCCGATGCGGCCGTGCAGGCGCTGCTGTCGGAGATCAACGACTGCTGTCTGCTGACGCTCAAATGCCGCTTCGACTTCGGCATCGGCATTGCCCAGCCCTTTCCCAAAGGCGCGGCGAATTCCTATCAGGCCGCCAAGGCCGCGCTGCGGGATCGCGATTTGCTGGCGGAGCGCGCCTACTATTACCGCAGCGATGCGGCGGCGGTCCGCGCATCGGCGGCCCCGCGGCTCGAAGAATACGAGGAGAGCCTGCGCCTCGCCGTCCTGAGCGGCTCGGACAAGCAGATCCGGGACGCCGCCAGCCGCCTCTTCGCCGATCTGCGCCGAATGCCGCGCATCAGCAGCGAGCAGTTCGAGCGCTGGCGGACGGCCTTCGCCGAGATGCTGCAGCGGTGGCGAGCGGCGGAGACCGCGAGCGCCGACGGCCAGCAGCGCAGCGGGCATTCGCCTGGCGACGGGTCGGACGAACCTCCGAATCCGAGCGACATTCTTCCGCTGGACGAACGCGGACGACTCGACCTGGACCGCCTGGAGACCGCGTTCCGCGACTTCCTGGCCGCCTGGTCGCGCCGTCGCGCCGCCGCAAGCCAGCAGTCGCAGAGCGCGATTCCGGCCGTCATTCGCTTTATCGAACAGCACTACAACAAAGAGCTCACCTTGCAGGATATCGCCAGCCAATTTTACTTGAGCCGGGAGTACATCTCCCGCAGATTCAAGCAAGAGACCGGCGAGAATCTCATCGATTTCCTCTGCCGCATCCGAATCGACAAAGCCAAGCTGCTCCTCGGGAACCCGCTCTTCAAGATCGCCCAGGTCGCCGAGATGGTCGGCTACGCGGACGAGAAATATTTCAGCAAAGTGTTCAAAAAGCTGACGGGCCTGTCGCCCAATCAGTTCCGCAAAAATAACGCCTGACCGCCATCCCTTCGCAATTGTACGGGAGAGCAAGCGAGGACTTGCTCCCCGACGCCGGCATGCGCTCGCGTCATCGCATCGCTCCTCCCTTCAAAGCCGATCCCCCCGCAGTTCCCATCCCGCCGACTGTCGATCTACGCGTACACCTCCACGTCATTTTGGCACATTTGAACGATATCCCCTTCGCTCAGGAATGCGATGGCTATGTTCGAGATCCGGCTGCCCGAGACAACAATGAGCTCGCCACGCACGATTCTTCGCCCTTCCTGACGCAAGGGGATACCGTTCAAACGGAAAAAACGCCCCTTTCAATCGAAAAACCCTTTGCAAGCCGGAGCGTTCCCGACAGCAAAGGGCTTCGTCGATTGGGCGATTAAACCATTCTTTAAAGGTCGAGCAGCTTGTAGAGCGCCTGCGCGCTCTCGGCGCGCGTCAGACCCGACTTCGCGTCGAACACGCGGCCGTCGCGGCCCGACAGCAGGCCAAGTCCCGCTGCGCGATCGATCGCGCCGGCGGCCCAGCCGCTGAACGCGGCTGCGTCCGCGAACGGCGCTGCCGCGCCCGTCTCGGCATCGCCTGCCGCGCTTGCCGCATCCGCGTTCGCATAGTCGTAAGCCCGCATGAGCATCACGGCCATCTCCTCGCGCGTGATGCCTTCATTCGGCGCGAACGCGCTCGCGCTCCGCCCGTTCACGATGCCTGCCTCGGCGGCCGCCGCGACAGCATCGCCGTACCAGACGCCGGGAGCGACATCGCCGAACGGCGACGCCTCCTTCTGCGGCGCGGCGAGTCCGAGGGAACGGCTAAGCATCGCCGCGAATTCGGCGCGCGTCACCTGCCGCGACGGATCGAAGCGCGCAGGCGCCGTACCGTTCACGACCTGCTTCGCGGCCAGCGACCGTACAGCCTTCCATGCCCAGTGCGCGGACGGAACGTCCGTAAATGCCGCATCGACCTGAAGCGCCGCATACTTGCTGAAGTGCGCGACGGATACGGTCAGCACCCCGTCGTCCGACCTTGCGCTTCGTACGTATTCCATTCGACCATTGTCGTCTACGTAATAGATCCCCCGCGATATCGCGGTCGGCATTCGCCGCCAGCCGGATCGAAATCTTCGCCGGCTGCGCAAGCTCATGAATGTCCTGGCTCGCTCCGTTCTCGCCAACGGCGGTAAGGGCAAAGTCGTAAACCTCCCCCGGCCAGCCGCACGTCGCGCCCTTCCCGATCTGCCTTGGCGACCAGCGCCTCGGCTTGCGAAGCGGTCAGCGGTGCGATATCGAGCGTCAACTGCGTCGTCTTTTCAACGACCCCGGCGGCCCCCGACAGCAACCCGGCCGGCAGCGATACGGTCAGGTCGCCCTTGACGAGCGTCAGCTCGCCCGACTTCAGCAGCTCCCCCTGCGTTCGCCGGGAGCACGATGCGCGTCGCGCCTGTCGGAATCTCGATCTTCACCGTACCGTCCGCGCCGGGCGTAAGCTTGTCGGCCGCGATACGCACCTCCGCCGGCCCGCTGGTCGGAGATGGTGTCGGAGTCGGTCCATTGCCGGCAGGAGGCGGCGTTGGCGTTGGTGTCGGTGTTGGTGTCGGCGTTGATGTAGGCGTCGGCGATTCGATATCGCCGCTCGTCCGCGTGATTTCCAGCTTGATCGTCTTCGTCGCCTGCGACGCCCTGCCTTTATCCGTGTAAAAAAGGCAGATTCAGCGTCTCGGCCGTCGGCTCGATATGCAGCGTAAAGACGTTCTTGCCCTGCGCGAGCGGGATATCGTTCACCAGCACGTTGCCGCGGTCGTCCATCGCGTCCGCGGGGATGGGATGCTCGTTAATAGTGAACGCTACGCCGTACGGCACCGCGGCGCGGAGCGAGAAGCTCTTCTCCTCCGTCGAATAGGCAATGTCGTCGCCGTACGATTTGCGCGGCTGATAGATCGCCATCGGCATGTCGACCCAGCGGAGCACATAATCGTCGATCGCCATTTTGTTGCCGCCCTGGTTCGCGATCCGAAGCTGCATGTTCGTGTCCGTCGAGCTGTACGCCCAGTTGCCCGGATCGGTCGTATCGTTTTGCACCCGGTTGTGGCTCGTGAACGCCTCCTTGCTCCAGTCGCCGCGGGCGTATTTATACTGAATCGACTTGCCCGCCATCATCTTGAACGAGTATTCCACGACCTCGCGTGTGGTCGCGCCGCTCGGCACCGTCAGCTTGGTCGACGACACGTTCCAGCCATTGAAGTCCCCCCGCGATCGTGATGTCGTCCGTCGTCGGCGTATAGTCCGGCAGGTGGAGACGAAGCGTCACGTCGATCATGACCAGCCTCGGCGTCACCGTTTGCGGTTCCGAGAAAGCGCGGTTGTAAGCCTGGTCGAAGGCGGCCACCTTATACGTGTACGTCGTGTCGTTGTTCACCGTGAAGTCCGTGTAGGCGCGCGCCTCCTTGGCGACGGTCGCGATCTTGCGGTACACCGCATCCGTCACGGATTGGCGGTAAATATCAAAGCCGGCGATCGATTCGTCGTCGGCCGTCCAGGACAGGCTCGCGCGGCCGGACTCCTCGAGCAGTCCGCCCAGCGCAGGCGCGGCCGGCGGCTCGGTATCGGCGTTCGACTGGTATACGGTCACCGAATTTTCTTCGGAGGACACCCAGGTCTCTTCGTTATCCGAGGAGAAAACGGCATAGTAGCGATACACGCCCGGCGCAGTCGGCTCGAAGGAAGCGCGATACACCTTCGCGGCCCCCCGCGTCTTCCTTGTAGCGCAGCGTCACGCCCACGGCGTCGGCGGAATCTCCATCCTCCGGATAAAAGTACAGCTTGCCGGGGAGATTCGGCGCCGCTTTGCCCGCATGGGCCGGATTGTCCGTAAGGCCCGGCACCGCGACGGCCACCGTGACGCCCTCGATCTTGCTGCCGACGCCCGCATAGACGATGCCCGTCACGGAGGATGGCGCCGACACCGATTGAATCGGATAATACGGCGTCGCGGATACCATGGCGCCGATCAGACTTTCCGACTGGCCGCTGTAGGCGGTAACCGCATAATAATACTTGGTTGCGTTAACGATATCGGCCTGATCCGTGTATGCGAGCGTACCCGCTTCCACGTCGCCGACCATCGTCAACGCGCCGCCCTCGATCAGCGCGCGGTAGACGCGGTAGCCTTCGGCGCCGTCAACCGCCTGCCAGGCGAGATCGACCTTGCCGTTGCCGGCCGTCGCGGTTAAGCCCTGAACCTCGGCGACCGTCCCGAGCTCGCCTGTCGATACCATCATGACGCCTGACAGCGCGGGCAGCGTCAGCTTGATCTTGCCGTTTTCCACTTGCGTCTCAATGGTGCCGCCCAGCTCATCCCGCAGCTCCAGTCCATCGGGCAGGAAGCCGGTCACGTCCGCTTCGATCTCCTTGGCCGTCTCGGAACGGTTGATCGCGACGAGGCCGCCTTTGGTCGCGGTCTTGCGGGCGAACGCGATCACGTCGCCTTCGGCGTAGGCCGCCTTCAGCTCGCCGGTGCTGAACACATCGTTGGCATGGCGAACCGCAGCCGCGTCCTGATACGTCTTGAACAGCTCCGCATAGCGGCCGACGCCCTCATAGCCGGATCCGCTGCCCGTTACGCGCTCCCAAGGGAACGTCCGTCTGGAGTCCGGATCCTTCGTGCCGGTCAGTCCGACCTCGTCTCCGTAGTAGATCGTCGGCGCGCCGGGGTAGCCCAGTTGGAACAGCGCGACGAGCGCCTGGCGCTTCAGCGCCTTGTCGGATGCCTCCGGCGCCACGATCAGATGCTCCTCCTCATAGGACGGGAAGTCCAGCTTCGTGATCGAACGCGTCGTATCGTGGGAGTCCATCAGATTCAGCATGACCTGCCAGGCCTCCTTCGGATAGTCCTCGCGGATCGATTCGAGCGTCTCGTTGAACGCCTTCGCGTCGCCGCCGATCATGAACGACTGCAGCGCGCCCCGGAAACGGTAGTTCATGACGGAATCGAACTGGTCGCCCAGCAGATAATGCGTCGCGACGCCCCATTCTTCGCCGAGAATGATCGGCTCGTCGATCGTATTTCCGCTAGCGTCCTTCAGGCCGGCCGTAGATTTGACGGCTTCCCTGAACTTTTTCCAAGTGCCCGTAGATACGTCGGGCGCGACGTCGAGCCGCCAGCCGCTCGTGCCCATCCACACCCAGCGCTGGGAGACGACCTTTTGCATCGCCTCGGCCGCTTCCGGTTCGGTCTTGCCCGACAGATCATGGCCGATGACCTCTTCGCGGTAGGCCGCATTGTTCCATTCGTGGGCCTCCTGCGGACCGCCGATCGCCTGCGCGTCTCCCTCCTGCGGCGTCATCGCATCGATCACGGGCAGCGAGTCATAGCTCCACCACGCGTCGTACTTGTAGTGCGTGTTGGTGCCGTCGCGGTCAGGCACCTTCTTGTTCTCGATCGTGAACCACGTCGTATAGGAAAAGTCCTCCGGATATTTGTAGTTGACGCCTGTCTTCGGATTGATCTTGCCGGTGTAAAAGGCTTGCGCTTCGCTCTTCGCCTGTTCGAGCGTCATGCCTGGCGCAGCGTTCTGAAGGTCGTACACCTTCGCCCAGTATTCGTAAGCGCCGATCTCGGGGTACTTCTCGTAGCGGTCGAAATAAACCGAGTCGTCGCCGACGTGGTTAAACACGCCGTCGCCGATAATGCGGATGCCTTCCGCCTTCGCGGCCTTGGCGAAATCGATGAAAATCTTGTCCGAAGCGACGCGCGTCGCCTCGTAGTTCAGGCCCGACGCCGGATCGCCCGGGGTGTTGTACACCGGCTCGCCGAACATCGGATCGAGATGCTTGTAGTCCGTCGCATCGTACTTGTGGTTGGACGCCGCCCAGGCGATCGGGTTGAAGTAGATCGTATTGACGCCGATCGACTTGAGGTAGCCGAGCTTCTGCTGAACGCCCTGCAGATCCCCGCCGTAAAATTCGTTGGTCCATACGCCGTCCGTCTTCGCGTCCGGATAATAGGGCAGGTTCTCCGGCTTGACCCGATCCGGATTTTCCGGCACGTCGCTCCACTGGCCCGCAACCTGACCCGGCGCCGGATCGTTCGCGACGCCGCCGTCAAAGTACTGCAGCGGGAATGCGTCGATCTCGCTCGTCGCGTCGGATTCGGAGCGGTTGCCCCGGTAGCCGTCCACGACCTTCGCACGGTTGTTCGTCTCGTCGCCGTCGAAGAAGCGGTCAGGGAAGATCTGATAGACGACCGCTTCCTTCATCCAGTCCGGCGTGCGGAAGTCCGCGCTGTACACGGTCAAGTCGAAAGGGACCGCGCCTTCGTCCGACACGACGCCGGTACCGCCGCGCGCGATGCTGCCGCTCTTGTCGTCGCCCAGCTCGACCTTCGTCGCCCCGTCGACCAGGATGAACTTGTAGCCCCATACGCCGATCGGCGTAAAGGTCGCCGCCGGGATCGTCGTTTCAAAGTAGTCGCTTCCCGCGACCGAAGTCGTTTTTCGCATATCGAACGTACGCGTCATTCCCTCGCCGTTCGTCAGCTCCGCCCGAGCGAGCTGGACATCGTCCTTGGAGGCCGCGACGCGAAGCGTCAGCGCCTCCGTTCCCTCCTTGAGAGCGCCGAACGGTTTCTTGAATGTCGTCGAACGGCTGTCGAACCGGATGCCCGATTTGTCGATTTTTCCGTCGAAGCCGCCGTTTTGAAGCACGCTTTTGGCGCCGAGCTGCCTGTTCGGACTGTTGTAGTCGATGGTGAAAACCGTATAGGCTTCATCCGGGATATCCAGCGCCAGATTGCCGCCGCCGTCGCCGTAGCTCTCGTCCCAGCCTGGACCGAAAGCGACTTTGGCCTCGTAACGGCCCTGCGGAATATTCGCCTGGTACTTGTAGACGCTGCCGTCAAAGTTGTAGTCGACGAAGCGCAGCGCCGAAGTGGACGGCGACCAGTCGTCGGACTCCCCCCAGCGCCCGCTGAAGGCTGCCGACGAGACGCGGCCACTTGTCCTCGCCCAGCGCAGGCGCGTATTGGGCAAGCCCCGTGACGCCAGACGCCGTGATGCGCGCCTGGCCGATCTCTTCGTTGACGTAGAAGTTTACCTTCGTCTCCTCGGCAAGCGTCAGCGAAAAATTGTCGCCGCCGTTGCTGAAGCCCTCCCATGTCCCGTTCTTGGTCAGCTTGAATTCATGCGTGCCCGACGGCAGCACGACGGAGTAGGCATAAAACCCGCCGACCAGATGCTTCATGCGCCCTGCTGAGGTGGCCGGCGCTTGGTTCCAGTCGGTAAACGACCCGGCCACGACCCACTGGCTCTCTCCCCCGGGCTGGTCCGCGAATGCGTCCGCCGCGATGGCAGCGCTTGCAACGTTAACGACGCCTAGCCCTGCAAAAAGCTGTAAGGCCAACAGCCCCGCGGTCCACCATGCGATCTGCCTGCGAATACGCGTCCATGCGATTGACATGATCTTAACAATCCTCCTATGCCGAGTTCTGAATGGTTCGCAAACCCGGCGCAAAACAACGGCGAATCCCTCGATGCGCGATGTAATGCCGTCCCTTTGCGCAAACGTTTGCATTAATTTCTATAAAATAGCATATCACCTCGCCGAAAATACTGTCAATAAACAATGTAAGCGTTAACCAATGTTTGATGAAAGTACGACGACTGTGCAAGTCGTTGCACAAAGCCTTCGATTCTATCCCATCGCGGCCCTTTCCGGCCATAAAAAAAAGGCTGCCTCAAAGACAGCCTCTCGTTTCGGGTCGTACCGAACCATTCGCCTCTACGCCGGGTTTATCCCTTGACGCTGCCCAGTTTGATCCCGCTGACGAAATACTTCTGCAAAAAAAGGATAGACGAGCAAAATCGGAACCGCGGCTACGACCATTTGCGCCGCCTTGACGGAACGGTCGTTCAACTGCGCGAGTCGCTGCGCGTCCGTAGCCGACATCGTCTGGAAGTCGAACTTGACGACGATCGTCTGCAGGTAGCTTTGCAGCGGGTAATGCGCGGCGTCCCGCATATAAATCAGGCCGTCGAACCAGGCATTCCAATGCCCCACGACGCAGAAAAGCGTGATCGTCGCGATCGCCGGCGTGGAGATCGGCACATAGATCTGCCACAGCGTGCGCCAGTGGCCCGCGCCGTCGATCATCGCCGCGTCCTCGAGCTCCTCGGGCACTTGCCTGAAGAAGTTCAGCATGAGGATCAGGTTGAACACGGTAACCGCGCCCGGCAGAATAAGCGCCCAGAGCGTGTCCATGATTCCGATCTCCTTGATCAGGATGTAGGTCGGAATCAGGCCGCCGTTGAACAGCATCGTAAAGAAAAAGATCCAAACGTACAGCGTTCTGGCGCGCAGCTTATCCCCCCGTCATCGACAGCGGATAGGCGAGCAGAATGACGAGCAGCACATTGACTGCCGTGCCGAGCGCGGCTCGCTGGAGCGTGACGCCGAACGCCTTCCAAAACGCGCTTCGCTCCAGCACGTAGACATACGGTTCCCACGTAAAGCGCACCGGCCACAAAGTCACCAGGCCGCCGGATACGGCGGCGTTGTCGCTGAACGACAAGGCGATTACGTGAACGAGCGGCAGCAGACACAGTACGGCCGTCAGGCCGAGCAGCACATAGTTGAACACGCTAAATATTTTCTGACCGCGGGTTTGTCTGAGCAGCAATGCGATTCCCTCCTGAGAAAAGGCGGTACTTGAACAGCCGGTAAGCAACCAGATAGGATGTCGAAATCAAGATGAAGGATACGAGCGACTTGAGCAAGCCGACGGCGGTCGAGGGTCCGAACTGCGTCTGCTGAAGTCCCATCCGGTACACCATCGTATCGACGATGTCGCCCGACTCGTATACCTGAGGACTGTACAAATTAAAAATCTGATCGAAGCCGGCGTCGAGCACGGTACCGAGACTAAGCACCATCAGCAGCACGATGATCATATGCATGCCCGGAAGGGTAACGTGCCAGGTCTGCTTCCAGCGCCCCGCCCCGTCGGCCGCCGCCGCCTCATAGAGCGAAGGATCGATGCTCGTAATGGCGGCCAGGTAAATGATCGTGTTGAAGCCGAAAGTCTTCCAAATATCCGAGACGACCATCGTGTAAGGGAACCAGGCGTTCTCGCCAAGGAAAAAGATGGGTCCGACGCCCAGCCAGCCGAGGAACTTGTTGACGATTCCCGTGGACGGCGACAAAATATCGATCAGGATTCCGCCCAGAATGATCCACGACAGGAAATAAGGAAAATAAATGATCGTCTGCGTCGCGCGCTTGAAAAACACGTTGCGAACTTCGTTGAGCAGCAGCGCGAAGGCGATCGGCACGACCAGGCCGGCTATGATCTTGAGCGCGGCGATCCGCAGCGTATTCCAGACGACCTGCCAGATCGTCGGCATGGAGAAGACATAGTCGAAGTTGTCCAGGCCGACCCATTCCTGCCCGCCGAACAAACCCTTGAGCGGAATGAAGTTCTGGAAGGCGATCGTGACGCCGACCATCGGAACGTACGAAAAGATTAAAATCAAGACAAGACCCGGGAGCAGCATAAAGTGAAGCGGCATCTCGCGTTTGGTCTTGTAGCCGAACCTGAATGACCGTCTCCTCCCGTTGCCCAAGGCCGGTGTTGGCTTGCTCATCCTTCACGCCTCCTCTCGATGAATAGAAGCAAGCGCCGCAGGTCAAGACGGCGCTTGCGGGTATAGGACTGCCTCGCGCTTACTTGCCGAGCTCCGCGTTGACCTCTTGCGTAACTTTGTCTCCGCCCAGCTTGTTCCATTCGGCAACCATCTTGTCGAAGCCTTGATCGGCGTCCGTCTTGCCCATGATGATCGCGGTCAGCGTCGTGACGATCAGCTCGTCCATGGAGCTGCCCCGCGTGATCTGCGTCGGCGTCGGCGCGCCCAGATAGGCGTTCCACACGACTTGATCCGGATAGGATTGATCCACGTAGGCGAACGGCGTGTCCTTCGGTCCGAACATCATCTCGAACGTCCACATGCCGGACTTGATGTTCGCGTAGAAGCCGGCTGCCGTGCCGCCCAGGCTGTCCGTCGTTCCGTTCTCGATCGCCGCCTTGATGTCCTGATGCGCCTTCAGGTCGATCATCGGGTCCAGCGTATAGATCGGAGACATCTGCCAGATGTTCTCTACGCCGTTCTCCCCGTAGTACTTGCTGAATTCAGCATCTTTTCCGAACAGCGCTTCCACGTAAACATTGAACATTTTGACGAGATTTTCCGGGTTCTTCGTTCCCTTCTTGACCGCGACATAGCTGTCCTTGCCGATCGTCAGAGATACCTTGGTCGGACTGCCGTCCTTGGAAGGCAACGGCACGACGATCCACTTGGCGTTCGGATCGTTCTGGATCGTCTTGTCGATCGTGAACGCCGACCAGTGCGGCCCGTAGAACATGCCTGTCTTGCCGGAGACGACCGATTCCATCGACTTGGCGTTGTCCTTGGTGCCGAACTCCTTGTCGATGATGCCTTCCTTGTACATCGTCTGGAGCATGGCGAGCGGTTCCTTCATCTCGGGCTGAACGAAGCCCCGTACCGCCTTGCCGTCCCTTTCCACCCACATGTCGGGCGAAGGGTCGGCGCCGTATCCCCAGAAGAAGCCCTTCATGTTATTGCGGAACGCGTTGTCGATCTGCAGGCCGAACGTATCCGGCTTGCCGTTGCCGTCCGGGTCCCCCTCCTTGAACGCCTTCGCGATCTTATAGACGTCGTCCATCGTTTTCGGACGCTCGAGACCGAGCTTCGTCAGCCAATCCTCGCGTATCCACAGATGGTTGTAGCCGTTCGTGGACGGCATTTTGAGCGGAATCGCGTAGATCTTGCCGTCCTTGGTGACCGGTTCGAATACGCGCGCCGTCTCCGCCTCGATGATGCTCTTCAGCAGCTCGGAGCCGTATTGCTTGTAGGCGTCGGTCAGATCCTCCAGCGCGCCCGCGTCCATCAGCTGCTTCATATCGGATTCGCTCGTGACGTTGAACATGTCGGGCAGATCGTTGGACGCCATCGCGAGCTTGAACTGCTGATCGTAGGTCGGACTGGCCGTGACCATCTTGTAATCTACGGAAACGTTCAGCTTTTCCTTAAACAAACGGGTCCAGCGATTATCGGCGAGCGTCTCGCCCGTTTGCGATTCCAGCAGCTTGATCGGATCGCTGTTCGGATCGATGTTGCGTCCGAACGTATACGTAACCGGACTGTTGCCTGCGCTTTCGGACGAGGCCGTTTGCGCAGAACCGCTCGATGCTGCCGGTGTCGTCTCTTTGTTTTCCGAACTTTCCGATGATTTCGAACAAGCCGCGACGCCGAAAGCCATCATGACCGCCATTCCGCTTAGAGCCCATTTTTTTCTCATTTTGATCCCCTTTCTTGTTTTGGCCGCTTGAAATAACACCTGTTATGCAGCGATGCGCGACAAAGATTCCGGAGTCGTTCTCCCGTCCGGGCTGGAATGCGCTTACATGCACCTTTGTATCGCTCGCATCGTCTGGCTTTATGTTAGCCGATCGGCCCCCCTGTTCGTATTTAGCGGATATCGCACAATATTCGAAGTTGTCAGTCAGGTCGAAGCTTGGTAAGCTTAAGGCGTTTCCGGTCCGTTTGCACATTATTGAAATCGCTATCTAACGGAGGTGGACGCTCGTGCTCATTCGAGAACACGGAACGCTGAAACTGCAACCCGCGGGCGCCGGCGGCGTTCATCCTTATCATGAGATTCTGTACATCGATTCCGGCGACTCCGAGCTCCAATGGATGGGCAGACGGTACAAGCTCGCCTACCCCGTTCTGCTCGTCATCCCCGCTCATACGCCGCATTGGCTTACGCCCTGCGCGTCCGGGGTCCGCGGATGGTATATGGAAGCCGATATCCGGCAGGACCTGCTTCCCGGTTATGAGGTGATCCTCCAGTGGAACCAGATGCAGAGCGGCGCGGACCGCATCGCTTGGTCGCGGACGCTGGCTGCGGGGGTAGCCGGCGTCACCTCGGTTATCGCATCCTACGAAGCCGGCGAGCTAGGTTCGCACACCGTTCATCAACTGCTCGAATGCGACATTCGCAAGCTGCTTCTGCTCGTTCGAAGCGCGGTGGCCGTCTCCGCGCATACGGCATCGTCCCAGGATTCCAATCCGTCCATGCCGCCCGTCGAGCGCCACTTATACCCGCTGCTTCGTTATATGGAGCGTTTCTATACCGACAATATTACCATCGAGGATCTCTCGCGGATGTGCAATCTGACGCCGTCCTACGTCATCCGGTTATTCAAGCAAACTTTCGGCGCGACGCCGATTCAATACTTACAGGAACTGCGGCTCAAGGCGGCGATCAGCTATCTGGGCTCGACCGATTTGCCCGTGCAGCAGATCGCCGAGTTGACCGGCTTCTCCAATCTGCATTATTTCAGCAGGATGTTTAAAATGAAGGTCGGCGAGAGTCCATCGACCTGGAGGAAACGAAGGGCCGCCCATGGCCCGCTGCTGCCGATCGCGCAAGGCTATGATTCCTGGCGCTAGCGCGCAGCTTAGCCGCTTTCTGCGGTATTCGGCTCGCGCAGGTTCTCGTACCAAGATCAAAAAAGGTCCCAGGCGCCGGCTTTTCGGCGTATGGGACCTTTTCTCGTTTTTTCGCCGGCTCTTCAGACGAGAAAGACGGCAACCAGCGTCGTAACGGTGAGCCCGATCAGCACCGGGACCAGATTGCGCCGCGCCAGCTCGAACGGGCTGACGCCGCAGATGGCGGCCGCGGGGATGAGCGCCCAGGGAATGATCGTCCCGCCGCCTACCCAGATCGCCGCGATCTGCCCAAGCGCCGTCAACGTATCGGTACCGCCGACCGAAGCGCCGAACATATTGGCGATGGAGCCCGCCAGCGAGATGCCGGAAAAGCCCGAACCGTCGAGGCCGGTAATCGCGCCGACGACGGTCAGCGTCACGGCGCTCACCGCGCCGTTCAACGGCACCGTATGGGCAAGCGCGACGCCAAGATCGTTCACGATGCCGTGCGAGCCCGCCGGCAGCTTGCCGATGAGATCTCCGAACGCCGAATCTCCGAGATAAAAGAAGGCCGCGATCGGGATGACGGGGCCGAATACGCGAAAGCCGAACTGCAATCCCTCGATAAGATAATCCGTCGTCGCTTCAAGCCCCCCGGTCGCCGTGCGCCAGCAGCGTCACCGCGATGAGGATGAGCACGGCCGTGCCCCCCGATCAGCGCCGTGGCATCGCCCCCCTTGCAGATCGAAGACGATCATGGCCCCGACATCGGCCAGGAATAGCAGCGGCACGATCGCGGCGAGCAGCCGCTTAAGCGCGGGCGCCATCGGAATCGCGTCGTTCTTCCCGCCGGCGTCTCTTGGCGAAGCCTCCGCGACCAAGCCGTCGCGGAACGCGCCTCGTTTCAAGTCCCTGCGCATCAGCCAAAAAGCCGTTGCCGTCGTGACGATCCCCATTACCGCAACGAGCGGAACGCTCGCCTCCATGACCTGCGCCACGGGAAGACCTGCCGCGTCGGCCGTCAGCTTGGGCGCGCCTTGTATGATATAGTCGCCGGACAGCGCGATGCCGTGTCCGAACAAATTCATCGCCATCGCGGCCCCGAGCGCCGGCAGTCCGACCCGCGTGGCGACCGGCAGCAGCACGGCCCCGATCAGCGCGACGCCGGGGGACGGCCAGAAAAACCACGAGGTGATCATCATGATGATCCCGATGCCCCAATAGGCCATCGCGGGCGTCCGTATGAACCGCGTCAGCGGCGAGACCATGACTTCGTTGATCCCGGTCCGAATCAGAATCCGGCTCATCGAGACGATGATCGAAATGATGAGGATCGTGCCGATCAGCTCTTTTATGGCATAAATAAAGCTGTTGAATATGCCGGATACCGAGCTGCCGAGACTGTCCGTCGCGATCAAGCCCAGCGCCAGAATGCCGCACACGCACACCAGCATCGTATCGCGGCGCATGACGAGCATCGCCATAATAAATAAAATAAAAGCCAGGTACACCCAGTGCAAGGATGTCAGGGCTATCTCCACCGTCATCACCCTCTGCCTCTCCCGAAGACTGCTGCATCTTATGCAGGGAGGCGGGCGGGCGTTCGTCCCGGGGCGCCGGGCGGTGTCCTCCTTTCGCGCTTCGACAATGCGTTCAAAAGGCGGGGCGTCGCGCAGCCCGAGACACAGATTGTCCCGAATCGTACCGCTGAAGAAGAAGTTATCCTGCGGAATGTATGCGATACGACTTCGCAGCGCATCGAGACCGAGTGCATTGGTACCCTGCAGGTCGGTACCTGCGATTTCTCTTAATTTGGAGAGTTGTACTTTGCGGCGATAGTGCAGGGCAACTGTAGCGAGGCACGCGATGCCGCAGTCTTTTTGGTCGTTTGGCTTGACGCAATATTTCTTTCTATATAGGATAGCCATAACCTTTCTCTCGGCTTACACATAAGAATCAGGGAACTATTTTCTGACTTTAGCTGCTATAAAGAAAATAATTGATCCTGCCAAGGTGGGAAAGGCAATTCCCAATAAATATAGAGGTACATTTTCATATCGAGCGTAACTGAAAGCTATCGTGAACAGGAATACGATAAAAGAGACAAAAAAAAAGCGCCGAGACAACATACAGTGCCGTTTTTACGTTTCTTGTAACTCTCTCCAAAGTTCCACGTCCTTACTTCAAAAGTGATAAGATGAACACTCGACTAAACAAGTGTTCATCTTCTGAATTAATATTTAATAATTCCCGACATCTCAGAAGCGCTAATTCCGTATACAGCAGTTCCGATGACTTGTAAAATGGCGTGACCATGTGTTGCAGAAATCAACGGTCCCTCTCTGGAGACTCCTCTTTCAGAAAGAAAATCTCCCAATTTAGCAATCTCATCAACAATTTCTTGGGCAAACATTTTCTTTCGACATGAAACTAGATTATATTGCTTAAATTCTACGCCTTCTTTTATTTCGTTAGTTAAGTTCATCGCGTTCACCTCAAGCAAACCTTTGTTATGGCTCTCATCATATCAATAACATTCACCGTCTGATATATCCCAAATGGGATATTTTTTATTATGAAACTTCTTCTTACATTTTCTCCGATTGAATCACAAACCTTGCGCTTATGCTTGCTTTTCCCAGGCAGCTATATCTACGCGAAAGAACCGCCCTGACGCCAGAGCGGTTCTTTCGCTATTGGAGTTACGAAGATCTCGAGGCAAACCTCGCCACTAGGCAGTTGCGATGTGCGCCGCTTCTTCCTGCCAATCCTGCTCGCGCTCCAGCCGCCACATGCGCCAATACAGGCCGCGCTCGCGAAGCAGTTCAGCATGGGTTCCTCGCTCGCGCACGCTCCCTTGGTCCAGCACCAGAATCTCATCCATCCGAGCGAGCCCGGACAGTCTGTGCGTGGCCCACAGCACAGCCTTGTCCTTGAGCGCAGCCTCCATGTTGTCTTCGAATGCGCGCGCCGTCAACGCGTCAAGGCCGGTCTCGGGCTCGTCGAACAAGATGGCCGGCGCGTCCAGCAGCAATGCCCGCGCCAGCGCGAGCCGCTGGCGCTCGCCTCCGGACAGCGAGGCGCCCCACTCGCCGATGACCGTGCCATAGCCTTCTGGCAGCGCAGATAGCTTGTCGCCGATAAGCGCCTGATGTGCGGCGCGGCGCATATCTTCATCGGAGGCGTCTGGCCTGCCGAGCCGGATATTGTCCGCCGCGGACGCGTTAAATACCTGCACACGCTGCGAGACGTACCCGAAGAGAAGCGACGCATCCCCCTCCTGAGTCTCCTTCAGGTCGCAGCCGTTCAGCCGGATACTCCCGCCGTCAATCTCGCGCAGACCGAGCAGGCACTGCAACAGCGTGCTCTTGCCCGCGCCGCTCGGGCCTACGACGGCAATTCGTCTGCCGGGCCGCAGCGTCAAGGACAGATCCCGCAGCGCGTAAGGCGCGTCCGGGCCATAGCGGCATGACAGGGCGCGCACCTGCAGCGCCCAGTCGGACCCGGCCGCTTCCAGCAAGGCAGGCACAGCCCTTTGCGACGCGGCGGGACCACGCGATGCTGCCGCAGTCTCTCGGTCTGCGTCTACCGTCGCCGCGCGCGCCTTACAAAGCCCTCGCTCTCCTGCGGCCTCCGCCTCGTCCGCCATGGCGAACAGCCGCTCGGCGGATTCCATCGTATGGCCCAACTCCTGGAATGCCGCAGGCAGCGGCGTCACAGCCTCGAAGCAGGCCAGCGCGATCATCGCCACGGCCGGGATGTATAGCCCTTCGAGGCGCCCGTTCGCGGTCAGCCATGCGGCGCAGAGAAGCACAAGCCACAGGGTCACATGCGCCAATGCGAGCATGGCACCGTTCGTGAACGCGCCCAGCCGGTTCAATCCGCTCTGCAGCCGATCGAGGCGCGCTTGCCCGGCCGCGATCCGATCGATTCGGTCGCGCGTGCGCCCGAATATCGCGGCTTCGGTCAGTCCCGCGAGCAAATCGGCGGTTTCCGCATAGAGCCGGCCGCGTCCCGCCGCCAATTCACGCCCTTTGCGGCGGCCGGCGCGGACGTTGATCCAGGGCAGGCCGACGCCCGCAACGAGCAGCATGCCTCCCAGGATCGCGCCCAGGTATGGATCGAACGCCGCCAGCAAAGCTGTGCCGAGCAGCGCGGTGAGCGCGGCTGCGATCGGCGGCGCAATGACGCGCAGATACAGGTTCTGGAGCTGCTCGACGTCGCTCATCATGACGCCGAGCACGTCGCCGCCGCTGCGGCGCTCGAGCAGCGTGACGCCGCCGCGTTCCAGCCGTTCGTAGAGCCATACGCGGATGCGCTGCAGGATGCGAAACGTCAGATCGTGAGACGCCAGGCGTTCCAAGTAACGCAGCACCCCGCGCGAGATGCCAAAAAAACGGACGCCGACGATCGGCACAAACAGCAGCAGTACCGTTTCCGGGCGCAGAGCCGCCTTGGCGATGAGATAGCCAGAGGTGCCCATGAGTCCCACGTTCGCGGCGACGGTCGCGAAGCCGAGCAACGCAGCGAGCGCGAGACGGCCTTTGTACGGCCTCAGGAAGCCCAGCAGCCGTCGCCAGGAACCGCCATGCGCCCCCCGTGTCTCCGTTCGCCGCGCGATTCGCAGGCTCGCCCGCCCCAAAACCCGGCGCTGTCGGCGCCCCGGGCGCTCCCGCCCAGGCAGGCGCACCTTCGCCTTTACGAAGGTCGCCTTGCAACGGCGCGGCTTCATTCGCGGCGAACCGCGGCTTGCCGCACGGCGCTTAGCGCAGGCTTCTCCTCGCTGCTGGAAGCCGCGGACAGGCGCGCGTACAGACCGTCCGAGGCCAGCAGTTGGGCTGGCGTCCCGATTTCCGCGAGCTTTCCGTCCGCCAGCACGACGACGAGATCCGCTCCCTGCACCGTCTCCAGCCGATGCGCGACCGTGACGGACATGCGTCCCCGCAGCAGCGTATCCAGCGTCCGGCGAAGCTCGGCCTCGCGTATGGCATCGAGTCCTGCCGTAGGCTCGTCGAACAGGAGCAGCGGCGCGTCCTTGAGCAGCGCCCGCGCGATCGCCAGCCGCTGCTGCTGCCCGCCGGACAGCCGGGCCGATTCGCCTATAACGGTATCCAGCCCCTGCGGCAGCGCAGCCAAGACATCCGCCGCGCCCGACAGCTCCAGCGCCCGCAGCACCTCGGCTTCTGTCGCGCCGGGGCGACCGTACGCGACATTGTCGCGTACGGTTCCCGGGAACAGCTTCGGCTGCTGCGGCACGCCGGACAGCTCTTCGCGCCACGACGCCATCGACAGCTCCGCCATGTCGACGCCGTCGATATAAACGGCCCCGGCCGTCGGCCGCACGAAGCCCTGCAGCAGATCGAGCAGCGTGCTCTTGCCCGCGCCGGTCGGCCCGATGACGGCGACCCGCTGGCCGGGACGGATCGTCAGCGACAGCCCGCTCACCGCGTCGCGCGCCGCGCCCGGATACCGGACGCTCACGCCGCGGAGCTCGATCGTGCGTCCCGCCTTCCGCATCGGCGGCAGCTCCTTTCCGTCCGCCCGCTCGGGCCAGCCCGCTCCCGCCATTCCGAGCAGCTCCACGATGCGCTTAATCGCGCTCATGCCCGCCGCGCTGGCATGGAACTGCGTGCCGACGGCGCGCACCGGCGCATAGAACTCCGGCGTCAGCAGCAGCACGAGAAACGCCTGCTCGAACCCGATCCCCCCCGTCCGCCAGGCGCAGTCCCAGGAAGACGGCCACGACCGCGGTGCTCAGCGTCGCGAACAGCTCCATCACGAACGCCGACAGGAAGGCCAGCCGCAGCGTGCCCATCGTCTCGCGGCGGTAATCGTCGCTGAGACGATCGATGATCTCGATCTGCGCGCGGCTGCGACCGAACGCCTTTAACGTAGGCAGCCCCCGGACGACGTCCAGGAAGTGTCCGCCCAGACGCCCGAGCTGCTTGAACTGCTTGGCGGCCTTGCTCTTGGCGGCGACGCCGACCAGAATCATGAACAGGACGAGCAAGGGCATCGTCACCGCCAGCACGACCGCCGATATGAGGTCGAGCCGCAGCGCGACGGCGAAGACGGCCGCGGGGACGAGCATCGACAGCGCGACCTGCGGCAAATATTTCGACAAGTACGCTTCAAGCTGCTCCACGCCCTCGTGAACCGTGCCGAGCAGCTCGCCCGAACGCTCGCCGCCGATGCCCCGCGGGCCCAGCTCCGCCAGCTTGGCAACCAGACGGACGCGCAGCTCGCCCTTAATTCGCAGCGCCATCTGCGCGGACGCATGCTCGCCTGCCGCCTGAAGAACGGCGCGGAGCGCGATCCACAGCAGCAACACGGCGAACGCCGGCAGCAGCGGCGCAAGCGGCGAACCCCGGAGGAATGCGCGGTCCGCGATATCCGCGATCCACGCCGCCTCCAGGATCAGCAGCATGCCCGCGCAGAGACCGAGACCGATGCTGAAGGCGAACAGCTTGCGCACGCCGGACACCTGGCGGAACAGCTCCCGCATCATGTCAGTAGTCCAGGTGGTCGGCCGGGGTCACGCGCTTGCGGAACACCCAGTACGTCCAGATCTGATAGGCCAGCACGAACGGCAGCACGCTGCAAGCGACGATCGTCATCACCTTGAGCGTATATTCGTTCGACGAGGCGTTGTGGATGGTCAGCGACCAATCCGGATTCAGCGACGAGATCATGACGCGCGGGAAAAGCGACATGAACACGGTGACCGTCGACAGCACGATCGTCAGCCCCGTCATGATGAACGCCCAGCCGTCCCGCCCTGCCTTGATCAGAAACGGCACCGACAGCAGCGCGAACCCGGCCGATACCGGCACCATGCCGGGGAAGATGCCGTGGCGCGTGAACATATCCGTTTCAAAATAACTCAGGACGACGAACACGAGCAGCGCGCCGCTCGTCCAGGCACCGATCCGCTTGGCGAAGCCGAGGGCGCGATCGCGCAGGTCGCCCGTCGTCTTGAGCGACAGGAACAGCGAGCCGTGCAACAGGAACAGCAGCAGGATGCTGAGTCCCGCGAGCACCGAATAAGGGGACAGCAGATCCCAGAACGAGCCCACGTAATTGGTCGTCTGGTCGATCGGCACGCCGCGCATCAGGTTCGCGAGCGCCACGCCCCAGAGCAGCGGCGGCAGCAGACTGCCGAAGAAGATAATCCAGTCCCACGTCGCCCGCCACCGCGCGCTCTCCAGCTTGCTGCGGAATTCGAACGCGACGCCGCGCCCGATGAGCGCGATCAGCATGAGGAACAGCGCCATGTAGAAGCCACTGAACAGCGTCGCGTACCAGTTCGGGAAGGCGGCGAAGATCGCCCCGCCCGCCGTGATGAGCCATACTTCGTTGCCGTCCCAGACCGGTCCGATCGTGTTGATCATGACCCGGCGGTCCGTGTCGCTGCGGCCGATGATTTTCGTCAGCATGCCTACCCCGAAGTCGAAGCCCTCAAGGAAGAAGAAGCCGATGAACAGCACGGTCACCAATATAAACCATAACGTCTCCAGCATGGCGATATCGTCGCCTCTCTTTCGTATGCGATAATGAACTTCGTCCTGACTGGACGCCTCCTAGAGCATCGGCAGCGCCGGATTGCCCGGGTTCGCGTGCGTCTTGTGCGACGCATCCGCGGCCATGTCGTCCTTGCGGACGAAATGAAGAATCAAATAGACGAGCGCCGCCGCCAATAGGCCGTATACGACCGTGAAGCCGATCAGCGAGGTCAGCACCATGCCGCTCGACACGAGCGGGGACACGCCGTCCGCCGTCTTGGCCAGTCCGAACACGGTCCAGGGCTGCCGCCCGACCTCGGTCATCACCCAGCCCGACAGATTGCCGAGCCAAGGCAGCGCCATCGCCGGCATCATCCACCAGAGGAATCGCGGGCTGTTCTGCACTTTGCCGCGATACATTTTCCATACGCCGAGCAGCGCGACGAGGATCATGAGCATGCCCGACACGAGCATGACGCGGAAGCTCCAGAACGTGGTGCGGACGGGCGGGATATAATTGCCGGGACCGTACTCCTGCTCGTATTGCGCCTGCAGCTCGTTCATACCCGGCACCGACCCGCTCAGCTTGTTGTAGGACAGCACGCTCAGCAGATACGGCACCT
Organism: Cohnella rhizosphaerae; assembly: GCF_029525575.1. Classification (GTDB taxonomy): domain Bacteria; phylum Bacillota; class Bacilli; order Paenibacillales; family Paenibacillaceae; genus Cohnella; species Cohnella rhizosphaerae. The sequence goes on along the minus strand of NZ_JAPDIA010000003.1, from coordinate 980,742 downwards.
CCAGCTTCGCCGCGTTCTGCTTGGCGCCCGGATCGATCGCGGCCACGACCGTCCACGGCGCATGTTCGCCCGTCGTCTCCCAGAGCGCCTCGGCCGCAGCCATCTTCATCGGCTGCGATTCCATCAGATGCTGCGCCTGCTCGTGGCCCGCGAACGCCGTCAGTATGCTGCCGACGAGCGTCACGACCATTCCGATCGAGAACGACGCCCTGAACGCTTCCGTCTGATGCTTGCGCAGCATCTTGTACGCGCTGATGCCGACGACGAACATGCCGCCCGTGCACAACGCCCCGTAGATCACGTGGGGGAACTCGACCCACAGTTGCTTGTTGCCCAGCAGCGCGAAGAAGTTCGACATTTCCGCCCGGCCGTTGTTGATGACGTAGCCGACCGGCTCCTGCATGAACGAGTTGGCCGCCAAAATCCACAGCGCCGATAGCGTCGCGCCGATCGCGACGAGCCAGATCGCCGCCAGATGAACCTTCTTGGGCAGCTTATCCCAGCCGAAGATCCAGATGCCGAGGAACGTGGATTCGAGGAAAAAGCTGACGAGCGCTTCCACCGCCAGCGGCCCGCCGAACACGGCGCCGACGTAGCGGGAATAATCCGCCCAGTTCATGCCGAACTGAAACTCCTGCATGATCCCCGTCACGACGCCAACCGCGAAGTTCAGGAGGAACAGCCTGCCCCAGAACTGGGTCAGCTTCTTGTACTTTTCGTCGTTCTTGACGACGTAGAGCGTGTTCATGAAGGCGATCAGGTAGGCAAGCCCGATCGATAAAGGCACGAACAAAAAAATGATAAATCGTGGTGACGCCGAACTGCCATCGCGCCAGATCCAATGCATTCACAAATAGGCCTCCTCTCTTACTCGAAGCCCATTATAGCGGCGGCGCGCCTGCCGGCATGTGACCGATGTCACAATGCGGCAGGATCCCTGCGAGACGGCGCAAAAAAGTCACAAAATTGCCGCGATGCGGCGCGGTTTTTTTAGGGATGACATCGCATTTTGCGCCGTTTTAACGGTATCCCCTTCAGTCAGGCGAAGATCCAATATCCCCTTCAGTCAGGCGAAGATCCAATATCCCCTTCAGTCAGGCGCCGAGACGGTGACGACCGCAGGAGTGGGAGCTTGAGCAGGCCATCGGCCAATCGATTCCCGGAGGATTCCAAGAGCGTTTCCTGTGCGAAGGGGATACCGTTAAAACGCGTTAAACACGCATGAACGCGCCAAGCCGCCCAAGCGCCCCGTCGGCCCTTCCCTCTGGATTTGCGCCTTCCGCGGCATTATGATGGATAGAGCCGAGCCAAGAAAGGGGTATATCGATGTCAATCAACCGCAGGCTGACGACGGACGCGGATTTCCAGGAGGCGATGGAGCGTCAGCTTCGCATGCGCGTCTTCAAGCACGACCATATCGTGGACAGCGGCGGCGTCATCCTTCGTTTCGACGATCATACTGTCGTCATTCAGACCAGCGTCAGCGAGCTGGCCTACCACGATAGGCGGGATTGCGAATTTTTCGAGCTGAAGCGGAGAAGCTGAGCTCATCCACCCATATTCGCCTCCTCTCGCGCATATCCATGGGGAACAGCGCAAGGAGGCGATTCCATTGAAAAAAGCATTTTCGGCATTGCTCGTTCTGTTCATCTGCATGGCCTGTCTGGTCCCCGTCGGCACCGCGTCCGCGGCGGCCGCCGCGTCTTCCGCCCAGATCAAACTGGATGCGAAGTACGGCGGCTACGAGAACTTCATCGTGATCGACAAATCGCTCAACAAGCTGGCTTACTTCAAAGAAGGCAAGCTGGTCAAAACGTTCCCGGTCGCGACCGGGGCCAAGCCTTCGTACACGCCCGAAGGTCTTTTCGTCATTCAGGAGAAGGTTAAAAACCGTCCCTACTACAAGGAAAAAATCAAAGGGGGCGATCCCAAAAATCCGCTTGGCGATCGTTGGCTTGGCCTTAAGGTGACGCTGAAAAACGGCAATGTCTCTTATGCGTACGGCATCCACGGGACGAACAACGAGAAATCGATCGGCAAATACGTCTCCGCCGGCTGCATCCGCCTGCACAACAAAGACATTCGTTGGCTGTACGACGAAGTTCCGAGCAAAACGTTAGTACTCATCCAGAAATAAACGTTGGGCAGCCGGAGACGGCCCGGAGACGGGAATATACGTTCTCAAAAAAGGGATTGACTTCCGCCGCGGTTACCGTGTATATTGAACGAACAGCATATTTATCATCCGACAGGGGAAGCACCCGTGAGTCAAGGCCAAGGCCTTGCTTGCCGGTGCTTTTTTGCTGTCCATTTCACTTTTCGGGGAGGAAATTCGTTATGCGATGGGGATGTAAAGTGGCGTTGGCGGCAGTACTGGCTTGTTTTGCGATGGCGCCGGTGATGCCAGGGGTGTCGGAGGCAGCCTCGTTCACCTTTTCCGCGGCAGGCAAGACTGCATACGACAAGATGAACGCGGCGACGGAGCCGACGCTTCGCGCCAAGATCGTATCCCAACAAGAGTCGCTGGTATCGCTGGAAGCCAAGGGCGACCGGACGGACGCGGCCACAGCCGCCCTGCACGATCGCAACGAGCTGCAGCTGAAGGCGGCCAAGCAGCGGATCAAGGACATCGACGCCGCCGACATCGCCCGGCTGGACGGACAGGTCAAGGCTGCGCAGGCGAAGTACAAGCCGCTGTTCGACGGCTATACCGCGCTCAACAAGCGGATCGAAGCGGCCCGCAAGCTGAAGAACAAGGATCTCAACGCGGCGCTGAAGCTTCAAGCGGATATCATGAAAGTCACGGTTCAACTCGCCCGCGACGATATTCGGGCCAAGCAGGACAAGCTCAAGCTCGCCAAGAGCGCAGCCGCAGCGAAGTCGAAGCGGGCCAAGGAGCCGCTGGCGTCGATCGACGGGCTGAAGACCCGCATCCAGGCGGAAAAGCGCGCCGCTTCCTCCGCGAAGCAGGCGGGCAGGACGCTCTGGAGCAGCTTTAATGCATCGGCCAAAAAGAACGCCCCGCGAGACGCTTCCGCGACGCTTGCGAGCCTGCTGAAGATCGCCGGTCAGATCAACGATGCCAAGCAGAATCAGTACGCGCTGGAGCAGAAAATCTCCGAGGCGATCGCCCGCGCCTTATCTTTGGCCGAGGCGTGAGCGCACGAGCGGCAACCGCATGCAGCGCACGAGGCCCGGAAGCCCCAATCGGTCTCTTTAACGCACAAAAGCCCGGCCATTGGCCGGGCTTTGCTATTTAAGGGCGTTGCCGCCGCTTAAAATCTAATTACAGCTTTACAACGTTCTCAGCTTGCGGACCGCGGTTGCCTTGAACAACGTTGAATTCAACGCGTTGGCCTTCGTCAAGCGTCTTGAAGCCTTCGCCTACGATTGCGGAGAAGTGAACGAATACGTCGTTGCCGCCTTCAACTTCGATGAAGCCGAAGCCTTTTTCTGCGTTGAACCACTTAACTGTACCTTGTTGAGCCATTTGGTATTACCTCCAAAAAATGTTTTTTTCTACATGACCTTTATTTTGCGCAGAAAATAAAATTCACATATTGTACAAGGTTATTAAAGCTTCTAAAATAATAACCCTCTACAATATGTGAACTCAGGTCAAGATTTAGATTAGACTCATCTTATCACATCTTGTCCAGGAACGCAAATGCAGAAACGGTCCATGCAGGGCAAAGCAAGAAAACGCTTGTCCTTGCCGGCTTCACTACCCACGGCAGGGTAAAGCGTCGCTCGAATATAGGTTAACCAGATTCGTAAGATCTTAAACATGCTGGCAAAACTTTTTTTTGCAGCAGGCGGCTGTTCCCGCGAATGCAAAAATGCCGCTCTCCCAAAGGAGAGACGGCATCGGGCGCAATCGCGGCACCCTAGTGCGATGCGGCAGGCAGCTTCAGCTGCGGCTCGTCATCGACAGGCTCGTATTCACGAGAGCGGGAAGCATGCGCTCGGTCTTTTCCATCGGCGATCCGCAGAGCGTGCATGCCGGTTCGTCCGAAAACGCAAAATTTTCGCGAATCCATCCGTTGCAGCTGTCGCTGGCGCAGGACCATACGGAAGTCGGCTCAAGGGGTACCTCTTCAACCGGTTTTTTGCGGGAATTGTACATGGAGCGCTCCTCTCCAAGGCTAAGCCTTGTTCCTTGTATTGGGCGTAACACAAGCAACCTCGAACCGTCAAAACTAAAAAAATCATATACGCGACAAGGCTTCGCTAACTGCCATGGAACCTTGAAGGTATATGATTCTCCACGTACATGCATTATATCCATCATAGCCCATAAAAGAACGAATGGCAAATCGGTCTCGCACGATTCGCGACTCCGCTCGCTGATCTTGCGAGGCTCAAGCCTTGGAAAATCCCTCTTCCTTCAAGTATTCAGCGGCTTCTTCATAAGCGTCGAAGGCGCCGTCCAAGTTAAGCCCCGCATAGACGTACCACATCCCATCTTCCTCGTCGTATTTCAGTTCAAGCGTCTGCTTCTTTTCGTTGCGCCATATTTCTTCGCGTGCGGGCTGCTCGTCGCCTTCGCCCGGTTCGCCTTTGAGCGATTCGATGGATGCCGCTATGATCGCGCGCAGTTGCGCCTCCGTGAAGGCCGCGATATTCGCGAAGCCTTTGTCGTCCGTGTCGTATCCTTCAAGCCTTCCTGCATAAACGAACCCGTTGCCGCTGCGGTGCAGATGATAAACGACGTTTTTCTTGTCGTAGGCGCTGCCCTCGAATTGATAATTCACGCGCCCGAGCGACACGTCTTTGCGCGTCAGCTCCTTGAATTCGTCCGCGATCGCCAGCTTTTGCTCGAAATTTAACATGCGTGCACGCTCCTTGTCCTTCATGCTTGTATCGCCGCGTTCGCAATGCCGCGAACGGTCAGGTCCATCCCCAGAAAAATCCGTCGCGGTCCCAAGCGACGCGTCCCCCGTGAAGCTTGCGAAATGCCTTCACGACCTCGCGGTCGAGGGCCGTATGCCCGCGCTCGTTCACGAATACGAATCTTTCGCCAAACCGTTCTCTTATATAAGCGACGGCTTCCTCTTGCTTCAGCATCCCGCGATGGCGAATCTCGCTTACCATCCAGGCCGCGACGTCCTGCGCCGTATTTTCCATTTCGAAGCCTCCTTGACTGCCGATAGCGCGCCATGCGCTTGACCGACTCTTATTGTACCAAATCGGCGGGAAATGCAGGCAACGAATCGCGCGCCCGGGCAAAAAAAAAGGGACGACCCGGGTTGCGCCCCGGATGGTCCCGTCGAAATATTCAGTCGCGGATCAAGCCCGCCTGAACAAGCAAGCGCCGCAGCATGACTGCCGTCTCCGCGCGTGTCACCGCGCCGCCAGGGGCCAGACGGCCGCCCGAACCTTGGATAAGGCCCGCTTGCACGGCTCCCGCCACATCCTCGCGCGCCCAGGCGTGAATCGCCGCGCCGTCCGCGAAGGCAAGCAGGATGCGCTCGGCGTCTTCCGATGCAGTCACGCCTTGAATGCCTGCCAGCTTCGCCGCCCGCATAACGACCGCAAACGCTTCTTCGCGGGTGATCGACTCGTCCGGCCGGAATCGGCCGTCGCTGCCGCCGTACAGCAGGCTGTACGCCGCCGCTTGACCGACGGCTCCGCCGTACCAGGCCTCGGCTTTGACATCCGTAAAGGCGCTCATCGCCTCGCCCGTTTGCGGCAAGCCCAGCGCGCGGATCAGCATCGCGGCGAATTCCGCGCGGCTAACGGCCGCGTTCGGGCGGAAATTCCCGTTCGCGTAGCCGTTTACGATCAGCCGCTCCGCCATATCGTCGATCGCTTCGCGCGCCCAATGCCCGCTCAAATCTGCGAAGTCGATGGTCGTCGATCGGACGAGCGCATAAGCGCTGTTCGTCAGACTGCGAACGACTGCGTAATATCGGCCGTCCCGTTCGACGATCTCCGTCGGCACCGGCCGCAGCGTGCCGTCGGGCTCCACCACCACAGCCGTCACGCCTGCAGGATCCGATCCAGCGGGAAGCGGCAGCTCTCGTTTAACGAAAGTCTTGAAGCTGTCGACGATCTTCGCTTCACCCGCCCGAGTAATCGAGAGCTCGAACGTCACCGGCGAGCCGATGATGACATAGCCTTTATCCGCTGCCGCTTTGGACAGCTGCAAGACCGTCGCCGCTCCCCCCTTGCCCCACGGACAAGCTGTACGCGGCGCCATCGGCCGTCTCGACTGGAAGTTCGGCGATCGGAAGCGTGTAGCTGCCTTGCGAGGTCACGAGGGCAAGCGACGCTCGCTTTGCTTTCATAGCATCCAGCGCCGAAGCATCGAACCTCACAGTCAAGCTCAACGCATCGCCGGGCGCCGTGATTGCGATTAAAGTCCCTTCGGCCGCTGCCGACAAACCCGTAGCCAATGCCGATGAGAGCAATTGGACGTCGAGATCTTGCGCGTTCATCGTGGCCGTACCGACGAGGGACTGCTCCGTCCCTCCGATCGTAAGCTTGAACGGAGGCGGGGTCGGTGCAAGCGGCGCTGTCGGCGGAGGCGTTGGCGTCTCCGGCTCCTGCGTTTTTGCTCTTTGAATATGCAAGAGATAAATGAAACCCTTGCCGTCTTCCGCGACGACTCCAATCTGCATGGATGCTGCGGAAGCGGCAAGCGTGATGGAACGCGATTCTGCGCCGAGCGCGATCGGACCGCCAATCCGCACGCCTTCCCCATCGTAAACGCTGGCCGTGACGGATTGCCTTTCATTCGCTGCCGCAGCCGTAACATCAACCGAATCCACGTCGGCCGACACTGTTATCGTATACTCCGCGGTACCGGGTGAAAAAGCTGCGCTCCATTCGCCTGCCGATAAATGAAGCGACGTCAGCTTAGGCGCAGCTACAGGATCGGGATCAGGATCGGGACCGCCTCCCGCTTCGATATTCCATTTTGCGTATAGATGGATATCGGCTCGTCCGATTGTGAGCTTGTCGCCGGCTTTGTACCCCGTGCCGGTGCCATTGGCTGCAAGCGTCCAGCCCGCGAAGGTATAACCCGCCCTCGCCAGATTGCCCGTGTTTCCCTGCACCGTCACTTCGGCGCCTTCTTCGTACGCGCCCGCATCTGTGGGCACGCTGCCGCTGTCGGCATCGTTTGCCTCATACGTCACGTCATACGTCGGGTTCGCCGTCCACTTGGCGTGCAGCGTGATGTCGGCGGTGCCCATCGTCAGCTTGTCGCCGGCTTTGTACACTGTGCCGGTGCCATTGGCCGACAGCGTCCAACCCGCGAAGGTATAACCCGCCCGCACCAAATTGCCGGTGTTACCCTGCACCGTCACCTCGGCGCCTTCCTCGTACGCGCCCGCATCTATGGGCACGCTGCCGCTATCGGCATCCGCTGCCTCATATGTCACGCCGTACGTCGGGTTCGCGGTCCACTTAGCGTGCAGCGTGACGGCGCCACCCATCGTCAGCTTGTCGCCGGCTTTGTACACCGTGCCGCCGCCATCGGCTGACAGCGTCCATCCTGCGAAGGTATACCCCGCCCGCGACAGATTGCCCGTGTTGCCTTGGACCGTCAGCTCGGCGCCTTCCTCATACGCGCCCGCATCTACAGGCACGCTTCCGCTGTCGGCATCGGCTGCCTGGTACGTCACGCTGTACGTCGGCTTCGCCGTCCACTTGGCGTACAACGTAATGTCGGTGCCACCCATCGTCAGCTTGTCGCCGGCCTTGTACACGGTGCCGCTACCATTGGCCGCTAATGTCCAGCCCACGAAAGTGTAGCCCACCCTCGACAGGTCACCCGTGTTCCCCTGCACCGTCACCTCGGTGCCTTCCTCGTACGCCCCCGCATCCAAAGGCACGCTGCCGCTATCGGCATCAGTTGCCTCGTAGGTCACGCCGTACGTCGGGTTTGCCGCCCACTTGGCGTACAGCGTGATGTCGGACGTGCCCATCGTCAGCTTGTCGCCGGCCCTGTACACCGCGCCGCCGCCATCGGCTGCCAGCGTCCAGCCTGCGAAGGTATAGCCCGCTCTCGACAGGCTGCCCGTATTCCCTTGCACGATCGCCTCGGCGCCTTCTTCATATGCGCCGGCATCCACAGGCACGCTGCCGCTATCGGCATCCGCGGCTTCGTATGTCACGCTGTACGTCGGATTCGCCGTCCACTTGGCGTGCAGCGTGATGTTGGCGGTCCCGATCGTCAGCTTGTCTCCGGCCTTGTACACCGAGCCGCTTCCTTCAGCAGCCAGCGTCCAGTCTGCGAACGCATAGCCCACTCTCGACAGATTGCCCGTGTTACCCTGCACCGTCAGCTCGGCGCCTTCCTCATACGCGCCCGCATCCACAGGCACGCTGCCGCTATCGGCATCCGCGGCCTCGTATGTCACGCTGTACGTCGGATTCGCCGTCCATTGCGCATACAGCGTCACGTCCGCCGCGGCAATGGTCAATACTTCGCCCGCTGCGCGGGGCGTGCCGTCGCCGTCCGGCTTCGTGTTCCACCCGGCAAACGAATAGCCGTTTTTGACGAAGCCGCCGGCGTTGCTCATGACGGTCGCCGCCGCGCCGGCCTCGTATTCTTCGTTGTCTACCGGACCCGTGCCGCCCGTTTCCCCGTTGCCGTCATAGTGCACCTTGTACGTCGGGTTCTTCGTCCATTGCGCATGCAGCACAAGGTCCTCCCGTCCGATCGGCGCCAGGTCGCCTTCCTTATAAGCCGTCCCCGTTCCGTCCGCTGCCGTGTTCCAGTCCGCGAACGTGTATCCGGCCTTGATCAGCCCGCGAGAATTGCCGAGCACCTCGGCTTCTTCATCCTCGTAATAATAGTAGTCGTCGACGGGCACCTTGCCGCCGGTATGGCCGTTCCCCCCGATAAATGACGCTGTAGGTCGGGATCGCGACCGTGACGATCTGCTGCATCGTATAGGCCGTTTTGTTGCCGGCCTTGTCTTTGACGATGACGTTAAAATAGTACGGCATGCCGTCAAGCAGGTCCGTCAACTGCAGCTCGCCGATATCGGACGCGTACGCGTTGACCGCGATGCCTTTGGACTCGATCTCCGCGACGGTCTGGATATTGTTCTTGAAGGAGCGATACACGCGATACTGGAGATCCGCCTGCCCGGACATGTCGTCGGTCGCCTTGGTCCACCTCAGCGCAGCGCTGTTCGTCGTGACGTCGGAAGCCGAGATCGTTCCGGAAGCAAGCGCCGGCGCCGTATCGTCCAGCCAAACGAGGCTCTGCGCGGGCACGTTCGAATCCGTGAACGTACCGCTGCCGAGCTGCCCGTAATCGTTGAAGCCCCATCCCCAGAACGAGCCGTCGCCGCGCAGCGCGCCCGAGTGAAACGCCCCTGCGGCGATCTGCGCGACATTCGCGAGGCCGGTCGCCTGCACGGGCGCTTTTCGATTCATCGTCGTACCGTCGCCGACTTGCCCCAGATTGTTGTAGCCCCAGGCCCATACCGTGCCGTCCGCCTTAAGCGCGAGGCTATGCCAGCCGCCCGCGGACACCGCCTCGACGTCGCTCAAGCCCTGCACCTGAACCGGCACGATCCGCTTGGTCGTCGTGCCGTCGCCGACGGCGCCCCAATCGTTGGCGCCCCAGGCCCATACCGTGCCGTTTTCCTTCAAGGCGAGGTTATGATAGTTGCCGGCCGAGATCGCGACCACGTGATCCAGCCCGGTCACCTGCACCGGCGTCTTCTGCGCGGCGGATTCGGTCCCGTTGCCCATCTCCCCTGCCGTGTTAAGGCCCCAGGCCCATACCGTACCGTCGGCCTTCAGGGCGATGCTGTGATAGCCGCCGGCGGATACCGCGATCATCTCCGATAATCCCGGGACTTCGGCCGGCACCGAACGGCCTGTCGTCGTGCCGTCCCCGAGCTCTCCGCTGTCGTTTCTCCCCCAGGCCCATACCGTGCCGTCCTTTTTCAAGGCCAACGTATGGTAGCCGATGCCGCCCGACAGCGACGCGACATCGTCGATCGCGAGCTGCACGGGCAACCACTGACTGGTCGTCGTGCCGTCCCCTAGTTGCCCGTAGTTGTTCGAGCCCCACGCCCATACCGTGCCGTCCTTCTTGACCGCGAACGACTGCCGAACCCCTGCGGCGACCGAAGCAACATCGGTCATGCCTTTCGCGGCTACCGGCTTGCTGCGGTTCACGTTCGTGCCGTCGGCGAGGCCGCCGAACTCATTGCCGCCCCAGCCCGTCACCTTGCCGCCCGAGGTCAGTCCGACGTAATGATAATAACCCGACACGAGCTGCGGCCCGCCCTCCGGCGACGCCGCCGCATGGGCCTCGCCTCCGTATGCAGGAATCAGCCCGAACAATAACGCCACGCACATCAGCATGCTCCACTTGCGTACCAACTCGATTTCCTCCCCGCTTGCCGGCGCGCAGACCGGCTTCTGCCGCTATTGTAAAGTCGCGGGGAAATCGAAGACGATTATCGAAAGTTAATCTCTTCGAAAATTAATCCTTTTAAAGGAAAGCGTCGTTAATGGTTGCCGCCGTTAACGCAAACAGCCCGCCCGCCTGACGGCGAACGGACTGCTTGGCGTCCTCGATTACGGATTGACGTTGATCGTAAAGGTAGAGGTTGTATTCTTGATCGGCGTCACGACGTTGTTAAACGTCAGATTGTTGAACGTCACTGAACCGACCGCCGGACCTTGACCCGGTTCGGGCAGCTCGTTCGCCCAGATGCCGACGCCGCTCTTCGCGTCGAACGCGTCGCCGCTCTTTTGCGCGCCCGAGATCGTGATGTTGGTGAAGATCGTGTCGGTGACCGGATTTTCCGGCTGCGAGCCGTTGTACTTCGTCTGGAACATGATGCCGTGGTACGTCGGATCGACGATGTCCACGTCGCTCACGCGGATGCCCTGGAACACCTTGGAGGCGGAGAACACCCAGATAGCCGGGAATGTCTGCTGGCCCCAGAAGTGGCCGCCCGCGCGCACGATCGAGATATTTTGCAAATTCGTGGTCGGACTCGCGCCGAAGCCGTTCATCGGATAGCCGAAGTCGAGCGAGCTGATCGTGATGCCCGAGTAGCAGAGCGTATCGGCGATATAAATGTTGCGGAACGTGTTGGCATAGCCCCCCGTATACCGCGAGTCCGGCCGCGCGCCAGGTGAGGATGGACGTCAGGTTTTCGAAAATGTTGTCCTTCTCGTCGGCCCCGCCCGCATCGATCGCCGAGAACAGCGCGAAGCTGTCGTCGCCGGTCGCGCGCGCTTCGTTGTTGGAGATCAAATTGTTCGTACTGCCGTTGGTCATGTTGATGCCGTCGGCGAACGTGTTGCGAATGCGCGAGTTTTTGATCGTCATGTAATCCGTGTTCGCGCCCCAGTACATGCACACCATGTGCTCGGTCCAGATGTTGTCGATGGTCATGTTGGCGACATTGGAGAAGTCGAACACCTTGCCCGGTCCGTCGATCCGGGACGTGTAGTTGCCGAAGTAGGCGAAGTTGGCAAAAGTGGAGCCATTCGCCGTAGACGTCGCCGAGAAGCCGATGTCGGTGTTGGTCTGGTTCGACGGCGCGACAAAGCGCGTATACCACGGACCTGCGCCGATCACCTTGATCGGCTTGCCGTACACCTGGAACTTGCTCGACGTCGTGTACGTGCCCGCCGGCAGATAGACGCCGACATAGGTGCCAGTCGTGTCCATCCGCGCCTGATCGAGCGCGTTTTGCACGTCCTGGTGCGTGAAGCCCGCCGGCACGACGTACTTGGCAGGATCGGGATTGGCGATCGGCGACACCTGCTCAAGGCTGACAAAGTCGATGGCATAGCTCGTCGTATTAGCCGCGTCCTTCTGCAGGCGAATCGTGCTGCCCGCCGGAATCGTCGTGTCGAACATGAGGTTCGCTTCGTCGTAAATATGGCGCGGCGATCCGGAGCTCGGGCTGTTGCCCGGCGAAGTCTCGGAGCCGTACAGCCAGGCGTACTTGGACGTCAGGTCGATCGCCTTGGCGAACGTGCCGTTGACGTACACGTTCAGCGTTGAGTTGATGCCGTCGCCGCCGGCCGCGTCCGGGATCGAGAAGCGGGCGACGAGCGTATTGGCGCTCGCCTTGGTCGTGAACTGCACGTAGCTGCCGGTCGCGTTCAGCGTGACCGCCTTGCGGCCGGACGCTTCGCCGGCGAGGTCGCCGATGTTGCGGTTCGGTCCGACGATGGCCGCGCCGCCGCCGATCGTGCCGTCCTCGGCTTCGTACATGTCGAACGGCATACTCGCGCCGCGTCCGACGAACATCGGCTGCGTCGATACGTTGTTCGCCTGCTTGACCGTCAATTCATTGCCGTCGGCGGCGATCTGGACCTTGACGTTGTACTTGCCGTTGGCCGCGGTCCAACTGCCAAGGGCGATCGACGGGCTGGACGCGCCAGCGGCGAGCGTGCCGGAGTAGCTGGCGGTCAGCGTCTTCACGACGGCATTGGTCGTCGCGTCCGTCAGCGTCAGCGTGACGGCGTGCGCGCCGGAGGCCGAAGCGATCGTACCCTGGTTTTTCAGGATAACGGAGAAATTCGTCGTATTGCCCGCTGCCGGATTGCTCGGGCTCCAGCTCACCGACGTGGCGACCAGGTCGGAGCTCTGAACCGGGCTGATCGTCAGATTGGAGGCGCCCGTGTAGCTGTTGTTGTTCTCGTTCTGCTCGATGACGGCGCCCGTCTCGTCGACCTTGGCCGTGACCGCGTAGCTGCCTGCATCCTTCGCGCCGATGCTGGCGGTGACGCTGGTTTGAGCGCCGGCGGCGAGCGCGCCGACGTTCGCGGTGCCTACCTTGGCCGTGCCCAGGTAGAAGTTGACGGTCGTCGCCGCGGAGGCCAGCGTGCCCGCGTTTTTAACGATCGCCGTCAGCGTGACGCTATCCGTCTCGACCGGCGCGGACGGCGTCCAGGACAGGCCCGTCACGGTCAGGTCCGGATTCGGCGCGGGTACGCCGATCACCTGGAACTCGGCCACCTGTCCGCCGGTGGCGCCCGTGTTCGCCGTGAATTTCAACTGCACGTCGCTGGCGGTGGCGCTTACGGGAATGGTGACCGTATTGCCGGTTGCCGGGTTAAATGTATATTGCGCGGACGAGACCAGGTTGTTGAACGAAGTGCCGTTCTGATCGCGGCCCAACACCTGAATCGTCTGCGTGCGCGTCGCCCAGGCGCCGTCCGGATTAAGCTTGAGCACAATTTGGGAAATGCTGGCGTTTGCGCCCAGCGACACGGTCAGCGTGGCCGGGTAGCTGTTCGTATTGCTCTCCCAATACGTCGCGGTATTTCCGTCATTGGCGTTGGCTGCAACATATGTCCAGTTGACCGAAGAGGCGGTAATCGGCTTGCCCTGCGCCAGATTGGAGCCGTTCGGCGGCGGCGTATTGGTCGGCGTGGCCGTCGGGGTGGCCGTCGGAGTCGCCGTTGGCGTTGCGGTTGGCGTTGCGGTCGGCGTTGCGGTCGGCGTGGCTGTTGGCGTCGCCGTCGGGGTTGCGGTCGGCGTCGGCGTCGCGGACACGGCAGTCAGCGCGATTTGGTCCAGATTGACAACGCCGGAATCGGTCGGTTCGTATTTGTAAGCGATCGTGTTGCTGCCTGCATTCAGCGCGAACGTCTCGGTCTGGGTTCCCCAAGTGTCCCAGTTGGCGAGACTGGCGAGCGTCGTCTGCTTCACCTTCGTACCGTTGACATAGACGCTCAACGTTCTGGCCGCGCCGTTCGCGTTGCCGTACTTCAGCGCGACCGCATAGTTGCCGGCGGCCGCCGCATTGACGGTGAACAGCGTCTGCGCGCCCTGCGTCCAATAACCGTCCACGAATCCCGTGCCCGTATATCCGGTATGGTCCGTGTTCACCTTGGCGCCGCCGGACAGCGCCGCGGCTTCGGCTTCATATACATTGTTGGCCGGCGGCGCTACGGTGCCGTACACCTCAAGCTCGGACACTTGGCCGGCGGGCCAACCGCTATTGGCCGTGAAGTTGACCTTGACGTAACGCGCGCTGGTCGCGGAGAAGCTGACCGTCACGGCATTGCCGGTCGCCGGATCGAACGAATACGAAGCGGATGACGCCAGCGTGCTGTATGTCGAATCGTTCAGGCTGCCCTGCACGGACAGCGTCTGCGAGCGCGCGCCCCATCCGGACGGCAGCTTCAGCACGACCTGGTTAACGCTGGTGGCTGCGCCCAGGTCGACCCGGATCCACTGCGGCCATGCGTTATTCGCGCTCTCCCAATAGGTGCCGGCGTTGCCGTCTACGGCGTTGCCCGCTTGGTATACGTCCGCGTACGAGCTTGCGGTCACCGGCTTGTTGGCCGCCAGATTCGGACCGTCCGCATAAGCCTTGGTCGCCTGAAGCCCGGCCAGATTGGCGAGCAATCCGGCCATCAGCGCAAGCGCCAGCAAAGAAGCCGTCCACGGCTTCCGTTTCCCCGTCTGCAGTTGCATAAACATGATCTGCCTCCTCGTAAATGGATAACTAGCGTTTTCTGGTCCCTTCCGATTCAAGCGGCTGATCAGCGACCCTGTTCAAGTTTAGGTGCGGCGAACCTCCCCTTCCTGATATGGATGATGCTTCCACATAAATTATAAGCGCTTACATGCCGGTCCGACGATGTACATTCCTATGGGATGTATGTGCGGAATTACGATCAAGTAAAAATGGCTTCGCCGTCCTTTAAGACGGCGGTATGTTTTTATCGGAGACGATTCAGCAAAGGATAGGAAAAACTTATAATTGCTGAATCGTTAGCAAGGAAGGTCGCAGCTCTCCCTGATGTCCCTTGCATCAAGCGCGTGCACGATCCGCGGACAGCCGCGACCGCCTGAACGCACAACCAACCGCGCCAACGCCTCCACAGCCGCCGGCGAGGTGCGATTGAATGACGCCTGTGCGCGATTAGATTACGCGAAGGATTAGGATTTCTTAGCGTCTTTCTAACGCCTCGGCAAATGGATGCTGATCTGCAGAAACTCCCTCTTCGGCTTGTCCAATCGGCTGAATAGCCTGTGCGAATGTGATTTTTTTATCCCCCCCTCTCGCAAGGCGCGACGATGCGAGAGGGGCCGATATGCCGCTATATTTAACCTTGAACAACGCTTGAAGGGCTTGGCGGGCTTGAAGGGCTTGAAGGGCTTGGCGGGCTTGAAGGGCTTGAAGGGCTTGAAGGGCTTGAAGGGCTTGAAGGGCTTGAAGGGCTTGAAGGGCTTGAAGGGCTTGAAGGGCTTGAAGGGCTTGAAGGGCTTGGCGGGCTTGAAGGGCTTGAAGGGCTTGGCGGGCTTGGCGGGCTTGGCGGGCTTGGCGGGCTACCTGGCGTCCTCGCGCTCGCGGCAATTAGCTGTTGAAACGCATTTATTTCCTTTGATCACGACGTTATGGGCCAAATAAGTGTTGAAACGCAATTAAATTCCCACTTTCGAGCGTTTGGACCCGGCCATGAACAAATTAAATGCGTTTGAACACTTATTTCCTCCCCAGCCCCGATCAGCGCGCCGATTAACTGCTTTTCAACACTTATCGCCCTCGGCCCCCGGCTCCCGGGATATCCGTGTCTAGATTGAGCACAATTGCGCTTGATCTCCTCCTGGAACATCCGATTACAAAAAAACGAGTTTGTTCCTGACCGAGACTTCAACGATCCCGCGATGGCGCAAGAGGGCCAGTTTGTTCCTAAACAGAACTTCGACGATCCTGCGATGGCGCAGGATCGCTAATTTGTTTCTATTCGAGACTTCGGCGGCGGGCGACAGTGCGAGCGTATTCGTTCGTTTCTAACCGAGAATCCTTCGGCAAACGCTCGGTGAAGCCTCTCTTGGCTTGCTGGCTTGCTAATGAAGCAAACTGAAATCGGGCAGCATCCAACACCAATTATTATAGCTTTCTGATAGGTTAAAAAAAGGGAAAAACTGCCCCCCTTCGGCCGATAATCCTGCGGAGCCTATGTCTACCGCCTAACGCCTAACGCCCTGGCCATAACAAGCCTCAGCTTGTAGTCGACGGTCCCGTTTTTTAACGCCCGTTCTGCGCAAGATGCTTCAAATGCCCTTCCAGCATCACCATCTGTACGTCCATATCCTCGGTGACGGCCAGGAGATTCGCGATTTTCCCCCGTTCGATGCTGCCGAGATCGCGGTCCAGGCCAAGCAGGCGGGCCGGATTCAGGGCCCCCATCTTGCAGGCGTCCACCATGCCGATTCCGGTATGCTTCCTCATATTGTGAACGGCGCGGTCCATGGTCAATAAACTGCCGGATAGCATGAGGTCTTCGCCGTTCGGAGAAAATTCATTGCCGCGGATCAAGTTCACGTCCTGACCGGGAACCGTCCCCCCCAGATCTACGCTATCGGTAATGACGATCACCGAATCCACGCCTTTCGCCTTGACGATCAGACGCAGCATCAGCGGGCGAACATGGATGCCGTTCGCGTCAGGAATGACTTCTGCGTACATCTCGTCATGCGCCAGCACCGCTTCATGGACGCCCACCTCTCTCGTACCCGCATAACGCGACTGATTAGGCGTAACGCCCGATGCGTTGGTAAGATGGCAGCCCAGTCTCAGCCCTAACCGATGCGCGGCAAAAATCGTCTCCGGGTCGGCTTCCGAATGGCCGACGGAAAAAACGATGCCGTAACGGGAGGCCTCTTCCATGAAGGCGGTCTGGCCGTCCAGTTCGGGCGCCAACGTCCACAGCAAAATCTCCTTGCCCGCCATCTCCAGGATCTCGCGATATTCCGCTTGATTCACGGAACGGATCGGGGCGGTGACCGCTCCGTATTTCGAATTGATGTACGGGCCTTCGAGATGAATGCCCAAGATCGAACTGCCGCCTTGGGCCATGACGGCTTGCACGCGCGCCAGCCCCTCGAGGATCTCGGCGTGCGATTGATTATAGAACAAGGTCGGCAGGATGCCGGTCGTCCCGCGTCGAAGATGGAATTCGGCGAATCGCTCGGGCTCGTCGAAGCTCCAGCATCCTCCGCCCCCATGGCAGTGGATGTCGACAAAGCCGGGCACGATATACTCGCCCTGCCGATCGAGCACGTTTCCGGCGCGGACCAACCGTTCCGGAACTCGTTCTCCTACCTCTGCGATCCGGCCGTCCTTGACGACGACCATGCCCTTTTCGATAACGCTAAACGGCGTCACGACTTTCCCGCAAACGATCGTCTCCATAAATGATGAGGTTGCCTCCTTCGGGGTTCTGCGATCAAAGTCGCTCTCTTTACAAGACACTTAATCTCGATTACCATTGTAGCACAATGAAACATTGGTTTTATTAAATAAAACCATATAATATTTTTTTAGAAAGAAGGGGACACCCATCGACGCGAATCCGCAAAAATGGATCGATCTGGATACGCCGGCCGTACTGATCGATCTGGATACGCTGGATCAGAACATCCGGCACACCGCAGAGCTTGCGCGGAAGGCCGGCGTGAAGCTTCGTCCGCATTTTAAGACGCATAAAAGCGCATGGATCGCCAAAGCGCAAATCCGCGCCGGCGCTTGCGGCATTACGGTCGCCAAGCTCGGCGAGGCGGAAGTGCTTGCGGATGCCGGCATCGACGATTTTCTGGTGGCCTACCCGATCGTCGGCAAGGAAAAGCTGCAGCGGCTAGCGCAATTAATGGCTCGCGCGAAGGTCATCGTCAGCGCGGACAGCGTGGAGGTCGCTAACGGGCTGTCCGAATTGGGCCGCTCCATCGGCAGCAAAGTCCGGCTCTACGTCGACGTCAATACCGGCTTAAACCGCTGCGGGAAAGAGCCGGGAGCGGAAACGGCCGAGCTCGTTCGGGAGATTGCAAAACTCGCCCATGTCGACGTCGTCGGATTGATGACGCACGGCGGCTATGCTTACGGCAAAAAAACGGAAGCGGAGCTAAGAGAAGCCGCCCGGATCGAAGCGGAGGGACTGTTGCAATCCAAGCGGCTGCTGGAGCAGTCGGGCATCCCGATCGCGGAGATCAGCGTCGGCTCCACGCCCACTTCCAAGTTTATCGGCGAATTGAACGGCGTAACCGAGATCCGTCCGGGCGCTTACGTGTTCGGAGACCTGTCGCAGCTATCCATCGGCGCAATCACGGAAAAGGAATGCGCCATGCATGTATGGACGACCGTCGTCAGCACGCCGAGGCCCGGGACTGCGATTATCGATGCAGGATCGAAAACGTTCAGCAGCGATACCCTTGCTCACAGCCCAGGATACGGAACCTTGCGCGACCGTCCCGACGTCTACATCGAGCGTCTGAGCGAGGAACACGGCATTGTTCGCCTGCCCGACGGCGTCCGCTTCAATATTGGCGACAAGCTGCAGTTTGTGCCTAATCATTGCTGCACGACCGCGAACTTGCACGACGAGCTGCAAGGCATTCGCGGAGAGCGGGCGGAAAGGCCGATCCGCGTCGATGCGCGCGGCAAAATTCGTTAATCCGTTCAGTGAAGCTGCAGAAAATGGCATTGGAGGGGATAAAAAATGAGACTGAGCCATAAAGTCGCGCTGATAACCGGCGCTTCCCGCGGGATCGGTCGGGCAATCGCGACCCGCTTCGCGGCAGAAGGCGCGAAAGTTGCTCTATCCGATCGGGACCAAGAAGCGCTGCGGCAAACCGCTGCCGATATCGCAGAGCAGGGCGGTCAAGCGCTGGCCATCGAAGCCGATGTCCAGTTGAAAAGCGATGTCGACAGGATGGTGGTTGAAGTGCTGCGGCGTTGGGGACGCATCGACATCCTCGTGAACAATGCAGGCATTAATCGGACCGCTCCCTTCCTGGAAATCACGGAGGAGGATTGGGACCTGCATATGGCGATCAATCTGAAGGGGACCTTCCTCGTATCCCAGCGCGTATGCCGGGAGATGGTCAAGCAAGGACACGGGGGCTCCGTTATTCAAATATCAAGCGTCAACGGTTTGGCGGCCGAGGCGGATCAAGTTCATTATAACGCGTCCAAGGGCGGCATTAACTTGCTGGCGATGTCCATGGCGTTGGAAATGGCAGAGCACGACATTCGCGTGAATGCGCTGTGCCCCGGTTTTATCGAGACGCGACTGACGAAGCCGCTCATCGATAACCCGCCCGCCATTGCGGAATACCTGAAGACGATCCCGATGAAGCGCGTCGGTCAGCCTGAGGATGTCGCGGCGGCGGCCTTGTTCATGGCCAGCGACGAATCGCGCTATATGACCGGTCATTGTATGGTCGTCGACGGGGGCCAGCTCATCAAGCTCTCCTGAGCGGCGACGCGGACAGCAAATCTTGATCAGCCGAATCCCTCGCGTTAACGCCTTAAATGGTAAGGCACGGTCGCGATGATGACGTCCTTCTGATTGTACAGGTAAGCGCGGAGCAGCAGGCTCGACTGATTGTGCAAAATATGCTGCCACCAGTGCTTGGCGATGAACTGCGGGATGAGGACGGTGATATGGTCGGTTTCGGCGGTTTTCCACTCGATCGTGTCGATGAACTTCATAATCGGCCGGATGATGCTTCGGTAGCTCGACCTCAGCGTGATGAGCCGTACGCCGGGGTCCCACTCCGCCCACTTTTTCTCCATCCGCTCGATATCCTCGTCGTCGAAGCCGACGTAGACGGCGACGACGTTGTCGGTCAGCGACTTGGCGTAGCTGAGCGAGTTCATGACGACGCGGGTGACGCCGGCGACCGGCACGACGATCGTGCTGCCCTTGATGCACGGCTTCTCCTCGGCCGGATCGATGCGGAGCTCGTCGGCCGTATTGCGATAGTGGCGCGCGATGGCGAAGAAGGTCCACATGACGATCGGCAGAAAAACGAACACCATCCATACGTGCGTGAACTTGGTAAAAATGAAGATGAGCGTAATGCTGAGCGTCGTGAGCATGCCGATCGTATTGACCGCGAGGCGCGTCGTCCAGCCCGGCGGGCGCAGCTTGATCCAGCGGACCATCATCCCGAGCTGCGACAGCGTGAACGGGATGAAGACGCCGACCGCGTACAGCGGGATCAGGTTTTCCGTGTTGCCGTGGAAAATGATGACCAGCAGCGCCGAGAATACGCCGAGAAAAATGATGCCGTTGGAATAGCCCAGCCGGTCGCCGCGAACCATGAAGGCGTGCGGCATGTATTTGTCCTTGGCCAGCATAAACGCGAGCAGCGGAAACGCGGAATACGCCGTGTTCGCCGCCAGGACGAGGATCAGCGCGGTCAGCGCCTGAATGGCGTAATAAACGGCGCCACGTCCGAAGGTCGATTCGGCGATCTGCGAGACGACGGTCTGCTTCTCGTCCGGCGCTACGCCGTACCAGTAGGCGAGCAGGCTGATGCCGATAAACATCGCGCCCAGTATCGTGCCCATCATGATCAAGGTCGCCGCGGCGTTGCGCTCGGCCGGCTTTTTGAAGTTGGGGATGGCGTTGGACACCGCTTCGACGCCCGTGAGCGCGGAGCAGCCCGAGCTGAATGCCTTGAGGAGCAGGAAGAGGCTGACGTTGGATACCGCTGCCCCGAATTCGGGCACGTGGGCGGGCGCGCCGCCCGTCGCGTACTTGACGATGCCCGCGGCGATGAGCACGAAGATCGCGACGACGAACAGGTAGATCGGCGTGGCGAGCACGGACGCGGATTCGGTCACGCCGCGAAGGTTCATCACGGTGAGGACGAGGATGATGACGAGCGCGATCAGGACGCGATGCTCGTGCAGCGACGGGAAGGCCGACGTGATCGCGTCCGTCCCTGCGGACGAGCTGACCGCCACGGTCAATATATAGTCGACCAGCAGCGAACCGCCGGCCAGCAGCCCCGTCGAGACGCCGAGATTGTCCTTGGCCACGATGTAGGCGCCGCCGCCCGCAGGATAGGCGTATATGGTCTGGCGATAAGACAGAATAAGGATAAATAAGAGTCCGAGCACCGCCAGCGAGATCGGCACCGAGTACCAGACGGCCGCGAAGCCTGCCGCCATGAGCACGAGCAGGATCTGCTCCGTGCCGTACGCTACGGACGACAGCGCATCGGACGACAAGACGGCCAGCGCCTTGAATTTGCCCAGCTTCGCTCCCTCGATTTCCGCGCTTTTCATCGGTCTGCCGATCAGTAGCCGCTTCACTTTGCTGACCATGGGGTTATCTCCTTTGCTGTTCCGGCACGGGCCAAAGCGCATCAAAAAAAGCCGCAGGAAAGGGTCTCCCGCAGCTTATTCGTACGCGAATAGCGGCGCAGGCTCCTCTTCCGGACGCTTGCGAGGTTAGCTGTCGGATTCGGGCTCGGCAAGCAGCCCTACGCCTGGCCGGGCCAGGCGATTCACCCCTGGGCGCGCATGCGCGGCACCCGGTTGGTTCCCCCGTTCCCGCTTCAGCGGGATTCAGCGATTAGGATGTTGAATGACGAATTGAATCATACGCCACGCGCCGTCTTCATGTAAAATGCCGCCGCGGGAGTTCAAACAGCGCCGCGGCCGATTAGCGCGCCAAGAGAACGGTTACAAGCGAGCGGCTCTTGCATTATCGCGGTCGCGCGCGTCCGGGCGCGATTTATTGCTAAATCGCGTTAGGGAACGCACGCATGCGCTCGCCGCTTATCAAATAAATGTTGAAACGCAGTTAATTTCCTCGATCACGACGTCCTTGGGCGATTAAGTGTTGAAACGCAATTAATTATTCGTGTTCGAACGTTTTGACCCGTTTTTGAACCAAATAAATGCGTTTGAACACTTATTTCCTCAATAGCCTCGGGTTGCGAGCCGATTAACTGCTTTTGAACACTTACCGCTCCTCCCCCCCGGCTCAACCGTCTCAAGTCAAGCGCCATTTGCGCTCGCTCTCCCTCCAAAGCAGCCCCCCTGCTTAAAATTAGCGCTTCTATATATACTTTTTTTCATGTTCAAAAAAAAGGACGAAGCGTTTTTCCGCTTCGCCCTTATACTTTTTCCAACCGGCATGCCATACTACGCGCCCAGACTCAGCCCAATACCACCCGATCGTCCGCCAGCTTGTGGCCGCTGATGCGCTCGAACTCCCCCGAGCAGCTTCTGCACGGTCAAGTCCTGCTTGCGCTCGGGCGGGATGTCGAGGATGATGCGGCCCTTGTCCATCATGATGAGCCGGTTGCCCAGACGAATGGCCTGCTCCATGTTGTGCGTGACCATGAGCGTCGTCAGCTTCATGCTGCGGACGATCTCCTCGGTGAGGCGGGTGATCAGCTCCGCGCGCGCCGGATCGAGCGCGGCCGTATGCTCGTCGAGCAGCAGAATGCCCGGCCGCGTGAACGTGGACATGAGCAGGCTCAGCGCCTGCCGCTCGCCGCCGGACAGCATGCCGACCTTGGCGCGCAGTCTGGCGTCCAGACCGATGCCAAGACGCTTCAGCTCCTCCTTGAACAGGGCTCGCTTGCGCCCCGTCACCGCCCAGCCGAAGCCTCGCGGCTTGCCGCGCGCGTAGGCCATCGACAGATTTTCCTCGATCGTCATGTTGGGCGCCGTGCCCGCCATCGGATCCTGGAACACCCGTCCGATCCATCGGCTGCGCTCGGACTCGGACTTCGCCGCGACGGATTGCCCGTCGATGAGCACGTCGCCGATGTCCGGCTGCATGACGCCGGAGATGATGTTCATCAGGGTGGACTTGCCCGCCCCGTTGCTGCCGATGACCGTGACGAAGTCGCCCTCGTTCAGCTTCAGGTTGATGTCCATGAGCGCGATCTTCTCGTCCGGCGTCCCGGGGTTGAACAGCTTGGATACTTGCGCGAGCTCCAGCATCAGATCGCCTCCTTGCCGCGAATGCCGGCCGTCAGCTCTGCCGTGCGCCGCTTCGCCTGCTGCTTCTGCTTGGCCGAACGGCTCGCCGTCGGAATGACGAGCGCCAGAATAACGATGACCGCCGTGATCAGCTTGAGGTCGGTTACCTTGAGATGCAGCCACTCGGCGCGCAGCGCCAGCGCGTAGACGATACGGTAGGCGACGGAACCGACGACGACGGCCAGCGTCGCCCAGAAGACGCGCTTCGGTCCAAGCAGCGCTTCGCCGATGATGACGGACGCAAGTCCGATGACGATCATGCCGATACCCATGGAGATGTCGGCGGAGCCGCCGTCCTGAGCGATCAGCGCCCCCCGAGAGCGCCACGAGTCCGTTGGACAGGCTGACGCCGATGATCGTCGTCAGATCCGTGTTCGAGCCGAAGCTGCGGATCATGCGCTTGTTGTCCCCTGTCGCGCGCAGCGCGAGCCCCAGGTCCGTATGGAGGAAGGCGTCGAGCAGCAGCTTGAAGACGGCCGCCACGAGCAGCAGAACGACGATATAGGCAAGACGAATATCATGCCATTCGTGCGCGGCGATGCCCGAGAACAGCGTATTTTCGCCGAGCAGCGAGATGTTCGGCTTGCCCATGATCCGCATGTTGATCGAGTACAGCGCGATCATCATGATGATGCCCGCAAGCAAGCCGTTGACCTTGCCTTTCGTATGCAGCAGACCCGTGCAGACGCCCGCCGCGAGACCGCCGCCGAAGGCCGCCAGCGTCGCGAGCCACGGGGCCTGGCCATGCGAGATCATCACCGCCGCGATGCCGGCTCCCGTCGTGAAGCTGGCGTCTACGGTCAGGTCGGGGAAATCCAGGATGCGATACGTGATGTATACCCCGAGCGCCATCAAGGCATACATAAGTCCTAGCTCGACTGCGCCGGTCAGGGAATGGAACAATGACGACACCTACTCTTTATTGGATAATATTGTTGGCCGTGTCCTGCACCTTGCTCTTCATGTCGTCCGTAACCGTGATGCCCTGGGCTTCGGCAGCCTTCAGGTTCAGGATCAGGTCGAGCTTCTCCTGCATGCCGACCTTCATATCGCCGATATTGGCACCGTTCTTGAGCACCTCGACGGCCATCTGGCCGGCTTGATAGCCGTGGTCGTAGTACTTGAAGCCGTAAGTGGCGAAGGCGCCCTTCTCGACCGTATCGCGGTCGCTGGAGAAGAACGGCAGGTGGTTGTCGTTGGCCACCTTGATGATCGCGTCGACGCTGCTGACGACCGTGTTGTCCAGCGTGATGAACAGCGCGTCCGCGCGTCCGACGAGCGATTCAGCGGCCTGCTTGACCTCCGACGTGTTCGTGACCGGCGCCTTAACCAGCTCGATATTGTGCTTCTTGAGCTGCGCTTCGGCGTTTTTCGCCATGACGACGGCGTTCGATTCGCCTTCGTTGATGACCAGGCCGACCTTCTTCACGTTCGGAAAATCGGAGGCGATGAAATCCATCAGCTGCTGTACGGCGGCAGGGTTCGTGTCGGAGATGCCGGAGATGTTGCCGCCCGGCTTGTCGAGGTTCGATACGAGCTTGGCGTCGAGCGGATCGGTGACGGCCGCGAACAGGATCGGCATATTTTTCACGTACTGCGCCAGCGCGGTGGCCGACGGCGTCGCGATGCCGAAGACGAGATCGTACTTTTCCGATGCGATCTTCTGGCCGATCGACAGGTTCGTGTTCGGGTCGCCCTGCGCGTTGTTAAAAGAAACCTTCAGGTTCTTGCCTTCCTCGAGACCGGCGTCCTTCAACGCGGCGATGAAGCCTTCGCGGGTCGCGTCCAGCGACGGGTGCTCGACGATCTGCGAGATCGCGATCGAGTAAGTCTTGTCGTCCGCAGGCGCGGACGCGCTGGCCGAAGCGCTCGCCGATGGCGATGCCGACGGGCTTGCGGCTCCATTTTCGTTGTTGCCGTTGTCCTTTGCGCCGCAGCCCGCCGTCGCCAGCATGGCAAGCGAGAGAAGCGCGGACGCCCAAATCTTTTTCTTCATCGTTTTTGGCCCCTTGTCCTGTGAGTTTAAACTACAGTTTAAATGTGAAAGCGTTCATCCGTCAATGAAAGCGCAGCGCAAAACAAAAGCGGCCCGAGCCGCAAATGGCAGCCACGCCCATCTATTCGCCGCGACCCCGTCTGCGCGCCGACTCCCGGTAAACGGGACTGCGAAACCTGAGGATCGGATCGTCCGACGGCTCGATGCCCGCTCCCGTTACCGTCGGATCCATCGTCAGTCCGTCCGGCTCCGGGATGACGTCCGTCACCTCCAGGATGCCGCCCTCGATCCGTTCCCGACCGTCCGGCCACGGCACGGTGGGATCGTCCGTCGGATCGCCATCCTGTCCCAGCACGATATTTAAATGAAAGCGCAACGGCGCATGCTTCAATCGTTCCGCCGCGTCGCGCTCCAGATAGTCTTCCGGCAGCGACTTTAGCGCTCCGAGCGACAACGTCTCGACTTCCAGCTCAGGCAACCACTCGAACTTGGCCGGCCGGCGCTTGCCCGCCGCGTCGACGAGCATGAAGGCATGGATGGCGTAGTACCGGCAAGCGCCGTAGCTCGCAGGAGGCCGCAGTTTGCCGATATGCGCCATCGCGTGGCGCGCCTCGGGGAAGTGAGCGGCCAGCTCCGCTGCGGCGGCGATCGCTTCGAAGCCGCCTCCTTTGAGCCGATTCGCTTCCTTTATCAGGTCAATAAAAGAGGACGGCGTCTTGGCGAAGAAAACCGGGACGTTTACGGCCGTCAGCACCGAGACGTCGCCTCCCGCCGGCTGGAACCGCACGGCCATTCCTTTGCCCGGGGACATAAGATCGGCCAGCGAAGGATCGGACGAGCTGCCCGAGAAACGGACGATCGCCTCGACCTCCCCGCCCTGCTCGCGCAGATGCACCGCAGTCGTAAGCCCCGCCGCCAATCCGCTCGGCTTGAACGCGGCGCGGCAGCATATGCCCTTCGCATGCACCCGCCTGCTGCCGGGATGAACGCCCGACAGTCTTTCGAGCTCGTCTACGGTCGGGTTCGTCAGATCGCCCCATGTGTTGTCCATCCGTCATTTCCCTCCAAGTCGTGAACAGCCGGCCGTTAAGCGGGCCGCGATTGTTATATTTACCCTATTCGCGCATCGTTAACCGATTCAAGCCAGCTGCGCCTTCTTCAAGCCAGTAGCCCCGCCGCCATGCCGAACGGTCAAATCAGACCCGGTAAAGGTCAAATTTTTTTTGAGCCTCCTTGCTATAGTCAAGGGGCAATCACCTGTATGGAAATGGAGGAACGCATTTGAGTCAGTCCATGTTATTGCCCGTTTATTCGCTGTTAAAGGACAATCTTCGGACGCAGGTATTCGCGGACAGAGGGCAGCTCGGCCAGGCGGCTTGCGACGACTTCGCCGGCAAGCTGCGGGCGCTGCTTGCCGGCGGCCGAAGCGCTCGCGTCGTGTTCGCGGCCGCGCCCTCGCAGAACGAATTTCTCGACGCGCTGGCCGCGGAGCCCGATATCGATTGGGGCCGCGTCACCGCCTTCCACATGGACGAGTACTTGGACTTGCCTGCCGACGCCCCGCAGCGGTTCGCGCGATATTTGAACGAGCGGCTGTTCGACAAGGTCAGACCCGGACGCGTCCATCTCATGAACCCCAACGAAGACGCCGAAAAGGAAGCGCTTCGATACGAGGCGCTTCTCCGCGAAGCCCCGATCGATATCGTCTGTCTCGGCATCGGCGAGAACGGCCATCTGGCCTTCAACGATCCGCCCGCCGACTTTGACGATCCGCGCTGGGCCAAAGTCGTCCAGCTCGACGCCGACTGCCGGGTTCAGCAGGTCAACGACGGATGCTTCGACTCGCTTGCGCGCGTGCCGACGCATGCGCTCACGATGACCATCCCCGCCTTACTGTCCGCCATGCATGTCGTATGTATCGTGCCCGGACGGCGCAAACGCCAAGCGGTGCTCCGCGCGGTCCACGGTCCGATCGAGGAGGCCTGTCCGGCCAGCGCGCTTCGTCGGCACGAAAGCTGCGTGCTGTACGCGGACACGGACAGCTACGCCTACAAGCGGGCCGATTAAGACGAACCCGGCAAAGGAGGGAATTGAGGAACGGACCGGCGACGGCATCCGGACGCGCATCGTGCCTACCGGAACGATATGCGTCCGGTCCGCGCGCCGGATAACGATTCGCCGAAGTTTACTTGAAAAGGGAGGTTAACGAAATGAACCAACGACCGCTGTCCGCGCAGGACGACATCATGGGGGCATACCTGACGTATATCACGGGTCTGCTCGAAGAGATTCGCAGCGAGCCCCGCGACCGCCTGCTGGAGGTGGCCGGATTGCTGGCCGACCATATCGCGGAGGATAAGCTCGTCTATCTGTACGGCCCCGGCGGGCACTCCAACATGAACGCTACGGAAATCTTCTTCCGTGCCGGCGGCTTGATGCACATCAGCGCCATTCTTGACGAAGGCACGATGATCTCGAACGGCGCGCTCCGCTCGATGGCCGTCGAGCGCACGCCAGGCTACGGCAAGCTCGTCATCGAAGACAATCGGCTCGGGCCGGGCGACATCCTGATTCTCGCCAACGCCTACGGCATCAACACCGCCTGTATCGACGCGGCGCTGGAGGCGAAGCGCAGAGGCGTCGTCACGATTGCCGTCACCTCGGTCGGCCATGCCGATGCGACCCCCAAAGACCACCCGGCGCGGCATCCGTCCCGTCTTAATCTATACGAGGCCTGCGACTATTACCTGGACAGCAAAGTGAAGCCAGGCGATTCGGCCTTGCCGATCCGGGGGCTGGAGCCGCGGATGGGGTCGACGTCCACGTTCGCCAACGCCTTTTTTGCTGAACGCGCTTATGATGACTGCCGCAGCTCTTCTTGCGGAAAAAGGAATCGAGGTACCGGTATGGCGGAGCGCGAACGCCCCGGGCGGCGACGAATGGAACAACCGTTTCATCGACCGGTTCAAGGGCCGCGTGAGATGGCTCTAGCGGCTGACCCATCGAGAAGATTCGCGCCAAGCGAAGCGTGTTTGGAAAACAGGCGTCTGCGCCATTTATCAACGATTGTCCGGGAGGAATCGTCATGAAGCTCGACCTGATCCCCCCAGCCGCAATACGTGCGGCTTGCTGCCCGAAGACGGAGACGATCATCGGACGCCGTTGCCCGCCAATCTGGCCGGCATGCGCGTCAAGCTGCTCATGCCGCGGTCCGACGACAGGCTGCTGCGCCTGGCGCGCGAGCTGTTCGGCGAAGCGCATGTCGCCCTGGGAACGTCGCCCGGGTCGTACGCGCTTCTGTCGGAGGGCCTCCCTCTCCGCCGCGAAGCTGCCAAGCGACTCGACGGGCGACATGACGGCTATGTGCTGCGCATCGGAGACGGCGGCTTGTCGCTGCACGCCCTGGAAGCGTCCGGTCTTTACTACGGCTTGAAAACGCTGCTTCATCTGATGCGCAGGTACGATCCGCTGCCCGCTGTAGAAATTGCCGATTGGGCCGATTTGCCGCTTCGCAGCGACTACTTGGACCTTCGAACCGTTTATCCTACTTTCCCCAACTTATTGGCATATATCGCGGAGATGGCCGATTATAAACTGAACACGCTCGTCGTCGAATACGAGGACAAGCTGCCCTTTCTTCGCCATGCCTTTTTTGCGCCATCCGGAGCTGGCCCTGACGGAAGCGGAGCATGCGCTTCTGCTTCGGACCTGCCGCGACCACTTCATCGAGGTGATACCGAAGCAGCAGTCGTTCGGCCACCTGGAGTTCATCCTCAAGCACCCCGCTTATATCGCGCTCCGCGAGACGCCCGACAGCGTCGGCGAGCTGTGCCCGCACAGGCCGGGCGCGTACGAGATGATGGCGGGCATCCTCGAGGACGTCGCCGCGCTGCACCCGGACAGCCGTTATCTTCACATGGGCTGCGACGAGGTGTGGAGCCTCGGCGAGTGCCCGGACTGCCGGGCCTCCGGCATGACGCGCGAAGCATCCTTCATCGCATTCGTCAATCGGCTCTCCGCCCGCGTCCGCGAGCTCGGCAAGCGGCCGATGATCTGGCACGACATGCTGATGCACGCCTCTCACGAAGAGCTGTCCGCGCTCGATCCCGAGGTGACCGTCGTCGTCTGGCTCTACGGCGGCCACCGCATGCAACGGGACGCGCTCGACATGATCGGCAAACTCAGACGCGCGGGCTTGTCCGTCATCGGCGCCTCCTCGGTACGCTGCTGGGACGACGAAGGGGACCAGAACTACCCCGTCATACGCAACCGCGTGGCCAACATTGTGCGTTGGACCGCGCTCGCCGAGACCGAGCAGCTGCCGGGCGTCATCGGCACGAACTGGTCGGCGCCCTTCGCGCTCGGCAGCCCCTACGGCCTGTTCGAGACGTCGCGCTACCCCGCCTTCTTCTCGGCCGAGCAATGCTGGAACCGCCGTGCCGATCCGGAAACCTATCTCTCAAGGTTCCTCTCTCAATATCATGGCATGGACGATGCCTCAGCCGCCGCCGACGGTTACGAGATCGGAGACTACTATCAGCTCATGCCCGAGCTGCTGCCCGATATCGCCCTCAATCGACCGGTTGCCGAGCTGATCGCGGCGATGATCCAGTACGAGATGCCGGCCAAGCGCAGGCTGCCGCTCTATACGTTTTTGTTCAGAGGGGAACTGTATCCGGGCGAAGAGGTACTAACGAGTCTCCGAGACAAGCACCGCACCGGCTACGCCGCCCTGGAGGCGGCGAAAAGCGCCATGCGCCATGCGATCGAGCCGCTGCTGCCGCCGGCTATGGCCGATCTGTTCATCGCTTCGCGCTTTTACCGGTTCGGCCTGTACGAGGCGAAGCTGCAAGCGATCGCATCCGGCGCCGCCGAAGCCGCCGCTGGCGAACGACGAGCCGACGATCAAGAGGAGGAATCGCGACATGCCTGACATGCTCGTCAAATTATACGACCTGCCGGA
Source organism: Cohnella rhizosphaerae (assembly GCF_029525575.1). Lineage (GTDB taxonomy): Bacteria > Bacillota > Bacilli > Paenibacillales > Paenibacillaceae > Cohnella > Cohnella rhizosphaerae. The sequence goes on along the minus strand of NZ_JAPDIA010000003.1, from coordinate 951,032 downwards.
CGGCAGGGAAGCGCTCGCCGCGCTCGAGAACCAGGGTATCCGCATCGTGCGCGCCTTGACCGCGGACAAAGGACGCCTGGCGGAATTCGTCGGCAAGCATTTCACCGAAAACTGGCGCAGCGAGTGCGAATGCGCCTTCGGCAGGCTGCCCTCCTTTGCCTTTATCGCCGTCCGGAACAAAGAGATCGTCGGCTTCGCGCTTTATGACGCCGTCGTACGCAACTTCTTCGGTCCGACCGGCGTTGCGCCGGAATGCCGCGGACTCGGCATCGGCAAAGCGCTCCTGCTCGAGACGCTGCGCGCCATGCACGAAGAAGGCTACGCCTACGCCGTGATCGGCTGGGTAGAAGAAGCGATCGGCTTCTACGCCAAAACCGTCGGAGCGACCGTCATTCCCGATTCGTTCCCCGGCGCGTACCGGAACCTGGTCGCTTTGAACTAATTGCCTCAAACCTCATCTTAACGCGAGACCCAAGCGCCTCTGCTTGGGTCCATTTTTTTCCATCCCGCTGCTTATTCGTCTTATTTTCCCGTTTTAACGATATCCCCTTCGGTCAGAAAGCGTGGAGCTGCCGCCGCCGCACGTCGAAACTCCATCGCAGCAGATTCACTGAGCCCGGAGTAGGGGCGCGATCGTCCCGGCAACGCGGCGCTGCGTAACTTCCCTACATTTCCTACCCGCCGCTCTACACCGCTATCCCCTTCACCAAGGCTGACAATACCGCCAACTTTGTTCATTTTCAGACTTGATTTAATGCCCATAATTTGTTATTTTAAGAACATATGTTCCGTATGGAGGGATTCGCTTGCCCAGCCGCTTCTCGATTCAGGATTACGTCCCGGACTATAGCGAGGAAGACTGCGCGGGCGCCCTGTTCGCCGCCAAATGGCCCGACGGATTTCGCTGTCCCCGCTGCGCTCATCCGCAATACTACAAATTGTCGTCCCGCGGACGCCAGTACGAATGCAAATCCTGCGCTCACCAGACTTCGTTGACGGCAGGCACGGTGCTCGAGGGTACGCGAACGCCCTTGACCAAGTGGTTTCAGGCGATGTTCTTGATGCAGATCGGCATCAGCGCCAAGCTGTTGGCCGAGTTGATCCAGGTAACCTACAAGACCGCCTGGCTGATCAACCACAAGCTGCGCCATGCCATTGGCGAGTGGGATCGCGAGCGGCCCCTTGCAGGCGACCTGCAACTGCTGGCCGAATATTACGGCTATGAGTATCACCGATACTTCGGCAGCGCGTTCGTGCAGGGCGGGCTGCGTCCGCAGCCGGTTGTGGTCGGCGTCTCGCTCGATGGAGCAGCAGATGTTTCTCATGTAAAAATGAAAGCCGTCGATGGTCCCGAGGGAGACCATCCGGCCGTTCGCGGGGGGACAGACGGCGAGGAATCCGTGGAACGTTTTGTGCATCTCCATGTCGCCGGCGGCGAAGCATCCGGACATGTTGAACCGCTTCAGCGCGGCCACCACGGACGGGCCGCGGCCCATCACGCATGGCTCGAGGTCATGCGTTGGCTCGCCCGCACCTTCGGCGGCATCGGTCCCAAGCATCTGCAGGCGTACCTTAACGAATTTTGCTTTCGTCGGATAAGCCGCAAAGAGGCGTTAACCGAGCTGATCGCCAGCTGCGGCAGCACCAAGACGGTCACCTACCGAGGACTCGTAGGCGCCCGGTCCGGCATCCGCCCGATAAAGTGGGTTTTCCGTCATCCCGCGCGCATCCAGCAGCATACCGGTTAACATCTCGGTGGATGAGCAGAACATGCCGCTCGCACACTATATTGCACTAACGTGCCAGCTTAAGTCGCCGGACAAGCGAGAGCGTGAGAACCGTGGCTTTTTTAGCGTTTCGTGCTGCTATTATATTTGCAGCAATTTTGTTGTGCAAAGACACCCCTCCGCATGCCGTCTTCCTGACGCAAAGAGATGTCTTTTACACCTGCAGGAAGATGCGTGTCCCCCTGATCGAAGGGGATATCGTTCAACCCGGGAAAATGCGTAATGCCCCTGACCCAACGGGATATCGTTCAAACGGGCAACTGCGCGTAATGTCCCTGACCCAAAGGGATATCGTTCAAACGGCGCGAACAAGGGTAGTGCCGCCCCCCTCGGTTCAGTCTCCCCTGTATTCGCCCGGCGTGCCGCCGATATGCTTTTTAAACAGCTTGGCAAAGTAGCTTTTATTCTCGTATCCCAGGCGCGCCGCGACTTCTTCCACGCTGATGTTGCTTCGGGCGAGCAATTCCTTGGCGCGTTCCATCTTGGCGTTGGTGACGTATTGAATGAAGTTGTAGCCCGTCTCGCGCTTGAACAGCCGGCTGAAATAGCTCGAGTTGATATGCAGCATGTCCGCGACCTCTTCGAGCGTGATTTTCGAGCCGATGTTGTGGCTGACGTATTGCTGGGCGCGCAATATCTCGGAACGCCGCGACTGCTTGTAGATCAGGCCGAGCAGCGGCATTCTTTCTTTGAAAAACTGCAGCATCCAATCTCCCAGCTCTTGAATCGTGGCAATGTCGCCCAGCGTTCGATGCAGCACTTCCATCGAGAATACGCTCTGATAATGCTGCAACGCCAAAAAAACGCGTCTGATTGTCGAACAAAATTTTGAGCGTCCACTCTTTGACCAGTTCGGGATGGCAGCGCCTCTCGCGCGCCTGATCCAACCAGTGGCCGACGGCAGATTCGAGCTGCGCCATGTCTTCTTCCAGGAAGGCGTCGCGGATGCGCTGAAGCGCTTCAGGATAGACTTCGTGCAGATCGCCCTCTCCGATTGTAGGAAGCTCCGCCAGCGTAAAAATGCCTTCTTCGGGCAGATAGAATCTTCCGCCGCCGGACGACAAGAGCTGTTGGACCGCCCTGCCGAGCGCTGCCGGCGCCGCCGACGACGTGCCGATCAGGAAGGTCGCCGCGATGCCGCTCTCCGCGGACAGCCTTTCGCCGAGCGCCCGCAGCGATGGGCGGACCGATTCGACCTTCATCTCGGTGAGGCTTCGCCGGAACGGAAACAGCAGCATCGCTTCCCGTCGTCCGTGCGGCAGCAGCAAAGTTCCCGGCAGCTCGCCAGTCAGCCCGGACGCTGCTTGACCGACGGCCAACTGCAAGGCACGATCGTCGGGCAGCCGCCGCGACAACTCGGACAAGCGGTTTAAGGCGACCAATACAGGCAGCCACACCTTGCCCTCGAACCCGATGCCCGCTTCCGACGCGCCGTCCGCCCATTCGAGATCCCGTCCGCCGTCCGCGTTCATCCTGTCCAGCAAACCTTGGCGCAGCAGGAGCGCATTCTCTTCTTTTTTTGACTGCAAGCGGGCAAGCTCTCGGGATTGCTCCTTCTCCGCGGCGAGCTGCGCCGACAGCTTGCGCAGCAGCGCCACGATCTGCTCCGGCCGCATCGTCTCCTTGAGCACGTAATCGTCCACCTGCAAACGGACGGCTTGCTGCGCATAGGAGAAGTCTCCCATGCAGGACAGGATGATGCAACGAATGTCGGGCTTCAGCCGTTTAAGCTGGCCGATGAGCGCGATGCCGTCCATCTGGGGCATGCCGATATCGGTGATGACGATGTCGGGCGGCGCGGCTTGCGCCTGCTCGAGCGCGATCGCTCCGTTTTTGCAGGCCGAATGGATTTCCAGATGCAGCTCCTTCCAAGGGATGGATGCGCTTAAATATTCCAGCACCGGATAATCGTCGTCTACGAGCATGACGGAGTACATCGGTTCCCCTCCCGCAATTTCGCATCTTGTTGCCTGCCGCAGCTTCCCGCATTTCTAACAATCGGGCCTTACGAACCTTGGCGCGCTGTTACGGGGATGTCGGCGGCTCTGCCGGAATCTCGATGACGACCGTCGTCCCCGCTCCTTCCTCGCTGTCCAGCGTGAGGGAGCAACGCTCGCCATAAATAAGCTGCAATCGTTCGTATACGTTCGCAATGCCGATGCCCGACAGCCTTCCTGCCGTGTACTCGGAAGTCGTCGCCCCGCGCTGCGACCGAAGCTCGGCGCGCAGACGCTGCAGCGTCGCGAGCGACATCCCCGCCCCGTCATCGCGAACGACGATTCGCAAGACCGCCTCCGCCGCCGCGTCCGTGCCTGGGCACGCGATCGCCGCATCGCAGCGGGCGACTTCCACGACGATCGTGCCCGGTTCCTGCCGAAGGCCGTGAATATAGGCGTTCTCGATGACGGGCTGCAGCAGGAAGCGCGGCAATCGCAGCGCCAGCGTATCCGAAGCCGCTTCAATTACCAGCGCGGCCTTCTCCTGCTGCCTGAAATTCAGCAGCTCCATATACCGCCGCAGCACATCCAGCTCCTCATGCAGCGAAGTATATTCTCCGTCCCTGCGAATCGTCTGCCGCAGCAGGCCCGACAGCGAAGCCAGCAGTTCGCCGTTCTCCGCATCCCCTTTGAGCAGAATCCGCAGCCTGATGGAATTCAGGATGTTGAACAGAAAATGCGGATTGATCTGCGCCTGCAGCATCGCCAGCTCCGCCTTGCGCTTCTGCATCTGCTCGGCCCGGATCTCCCCGATCATGTCTTCGATGCGTCCGAGCATCTGGTCGAATTGCTTGCCCAGCCTGCCGATCTCGTCGCTGCCCCGCACGCCGGAGCGAACCGCAAGCTCGCCGCGCTCGACCGCGACGGCCGCCCTGCCGAGCGCCACGACCGGCTTGGTGAACTGCCGAAGCATGTAAATGAACAGGATGAGGAACACGAGCGTCGCCGCGATCTGTACCGCAAAGGTTAGACGCGACACGGAGTGGAGCTGGCTGACCGCCTCCTTGTACGGTCGAAGGCTGACGACGCGATAGCCGCCGTAATCGAGATCATGCCGGCTGAGCAAAAACTGTTCGCCCTCGTACCGGACCGTCAGCGGCGTATCCGCCCGATTCACTTCGTCGGGAAACGGAAACGTCTGCCCGATTCGTTGACGGTTGCGACTCGCCAGAATGCGGCCGTCCGCGTCCAGCAGCATCGTTTCCTGCCTGCCGAGGTCGTGTTTAAAAATTTCCCCAAGCTTGCTCTCCCCCGATACTGATGACAATATAGGCATATGGATCCGTCCCGTACGGCAATCGAAGATTGCGCGCCATCGTAAGCAGGTACGGTTCGGTACCCTTGCCGTCCATCGTATATTGGTTCACGAGACCGATCCAGCCGATCTCGTATCCCGGCAGCGCATCCACGCTTTTAATCCAGGGCATTCGCAAAAAGTTGGCCGGCGTAAACCCGCCGAACAGATCGAATTGGTAGTTTGTAAAGTAATGCCCGTCTACGGTCAATATCGTGACGTATACGTTTCCCATCGTAGACGCGATGCTGCTTAGAAAGTGCCCGATATCCTTCGCGTCCAAGGCGTCCTGGGCCGGGTCGGCTTGCCCCAGCTTGTACCGCTGCCAGTTTTCCTTCAACGCCAAAACAATATTGTTGTCGAACATGATGCCGTTGGAGACGCGGACCATGTTGTCGAAGAGGCTCGACAAGTACACCTCCGTCAGCTCGAGCGACTTGTTCTCGTTGTCGACGACCTGCGCCCTGACGATCCGCTGCGTAAGGTAGTCGCCTGCGATCAACGTGAAGGTTGCCGGCAGCAGGAGACACAGCAGCGCGGCCATCATGAGCTTGCCGCGGAGACTGTGTATGAATCTGCGTCCGATGAACACCATATCGCCCTCCCGCCGTCAAGCCTCTTTCTGCATTCTAACATTGTCCGCGCCTGTCGGCGACGCTTGTCCGAAAGACCAAGAACGCTCCGCAGGGAACGATCCCTGCGAAGCGCCTTTTTTGCCCCGTAAGGGCCTTTTATTTGTTGGCGTCGACGATTTTCTGAAGAGCTGCGGATGCCTTCGAGACGGTCGTCTCCATGTCCTGCTGACCGAGCACGAACTTCTCGGCTTCCTTGACGTACGCCTCTTCAAGCTCCGACTGGTAGGCCGGCGGCAGGTTGAGCGGCGTCGTGGGGCTGTTCTTCATGACGTAGGTCAACGAATCGGTATCGATCATGTCCGGGCTCTTAAGCTTCGTCTTCAAGCCGGAGATGAACTGATCGACGTCCTGCTTTTTCCATGCCGAGTACACGTTGCTCCATTGCTCGCCCTTCGTCGTATACCAGCGGATAAAGTCGTAGGCGGCTTGCTGGTTTACGGACCTTTTCAGCACGCCCATGAAGTTGCCGTTGGCCGGGCTCACGCCCGAAGGCTCGCCCTGGCTGTTGGCCGGCATCGGCGCGAAGGCGCTGACGAACGTGGCCGGGAATTCGTCCGAGCCGCCCGCTTCGTTGATCATCCAGTTGCCCGTGACGATCATCGCCGCCTTCTTGGCGAAGTAGACCGAACGGTAGGCCAGCTTCTGCGAGATGGTTTCGCTGTACGGGATGGCGCTCTTGTCCACGTTTTCCGTCTGATTGCGGATTTCCAGCGACTTGCGGACCTCGGGGCTGTCCACTTTAAGCACGCCGTTGTTCACCAGGTTGTTGTCTTTGCTCTGGTTCAGCAATCCAAGCTGCATATACATCGGCCAGGAGTGGAAGTACGTGCCGTAAATCTTGTTCGCGCCTTCCCCGCTGGTCAATTTGCGCGAGTAGTCGTAGAAGTCGTCCCACGTCCAGTTCGTCGGAACCGGAAGACCCGCCTTGTCCAGCATCTCCTTGTTCAGCAGCACGAAGTAGTTCTCGTAGGTGTCCGGCAGCGCGTACACCTTGCCGTTCAGCGAAGGATCGACCGTATACTCGTCCGTCACCTTGATGCCTTCGGCGCTCAGCAAGTCGTCCAGCGGCGCCAGCAAGTCGAGTCCGACGCGCTTGGAGTATTCGGCGGCGCTCGGAAACATGACGACGTCCAGATCGGAGCCGGATGCGATAAGCAGGTCCAGCTTTTTAAGACCTTCCTCCGAATCGTTGTTTTCGACCAGCTCTTCGTATTCGACGGTCACGCTCGGCTTCTCTTTTTTTGTACTCTGCAAGCATGCCGTCCATCTGCGTCTTCGGCATCCATGAAGCGAGCTTGATCGTAACAGGTGCGTCCGACGACGACGATGCGGACGAGCTCGAGGCGGACCCTGAAGCGGACGGCGCGGCGGAAGATGCGGCATTGTCGTTGTTGTTGCTGCCGCAACCGGCGAGCACCGAGAGCGAAAGCGCGGATGCCATGGCAGCGGACAGCACCTTTTTTGTTTAACATAATGAACCTCCCCCTGAAAATGGTCGTACCGCTTGAAGACGAACGGTTCGTAACACAATCGTAACATTGGGGTTTTCTTGTCGATAAGATACCAAAATTGACTAAATCGAAAAAATATTGACCGTTTTCGTCCGATCAGGAAGCTTTCGTTTGCTCAACCTTTGACGCCGCCCAGGCTGATGCCCTCGATGACCTGCTTTTGTCCGACGATAAAAACGATGAGCAAAGGCACGATCGCCGAGACGGATGCGGCCATGACGAGCGAGTAAAACTGACCGTTGCGGTCCGCGAACGCGTTCATGCCGAGCTGAATGGTGTATAGCGCCTTGTCGCTCAGGAAAATGAAAGGCGTCTGATAATCGTTCCACGTCCAGATGAAACGCAAAATGGCATAGGTGGCGATCGCCGGCTTGACGAGCGGCAGCAGGATGCGGCCGAATATCGCGAAGTGGCCCGCTCCGTCGATCTGCGCCGACTCGATATATTCATCGGATATGCCGGCGAAAAACTGCCGGAGCAAAAAAGGTGCCGAGCACGCTGAAGCCGCCGAGCAGCACGAGCCCCGCGTGCGTGTCGTACAGACCGATGGAGCGGTAAATGACGAACAGCGGAACGAGCGTCGCCTCCACCGGAATCATGTAGGTCGCCAGCACGACCAGAAAAAGCGCGTTGCGGCCCGGAAACCGCACCTTGGTGAAGCCGTAGGCGGCCATCGCCGACACGACGACGGAGAGTAGCGTCGTCAGCACGGATACTTGGACCGAGTTCCAGTAGTACAAAGGGAAATTGGCTTTGCCGTTCCATACCTTTTGATAATTCTCGATCGCCGCCCAGTGCTTCGGGATCCACTCGACCGGATAATTGAACACGTCGACCTCCGGTTTGAGCGAAGCGGACAGCATCCAGGCGAATGGGAGCAGGAATGCGATGCCGAACAGGACAAGGAGCGCCGTGATGACCATCCGTGACAAGGGCAGCGAGCGCCGCCCCGCGGCTTGCGTCTTCATCCTTGATGCACCCACTTTCTTTGGCCGGCCCACTGAAGGAACGTGATCGCCAGAATGATGACGAACAGCACGACCGACATGGCCGAAGCGTAGCCCGTTTTCAAATTCACGAAGCCCTGCTGGTAAATATCGTATACAATGACCGACGTAGAATGCGCAGGCCCGCCGTCCGTCAGTACCTTGATGATGGCGAACGACTTAAAATTGGCGATCAGGCCGGTAATCAGCAGGAAAAAGCTCGTCGGCGTCAACAGCGGAAACGTGATCCGGAAAAACTTCGTGCGCGCGGACGCCCCGTCGATGTCGGCGGCCTCGTACAGGTCGCGCGGAATGTTTTTCAGGCCCGCGATATAAATGATCAGCGACACGCCGAGGTCGATCCAGATCATCAGCAGCATGACCGAAGGCAGCGCGTAATGCGTATCGGCCAGCCACTTGGGCGGCTCGTGAACGCCGACGGCGGAGAGAAACCCGTTGACGGGGCCGTACGACGGGTGAAACAGCACTTGCCAGACGAACGCGACGGCGGCGATGCTGGATATCTGCGGCATGAAGAAGATGACCTTAAAAAAGGAAGACCCGTACGCCCGCTCGGCGATCAGCACCGCCAGCAGCAGCGCGGCCGCCATGCCGATCGGCACCGCCAGCAGCATGATCAGATTATGGAGCAGCGACTCGCCGAACTCGGGGTCCTGCAGCAGCCGGGAGAAGTTGCCGAAGCCCGATATGCGCAGCTTGTCGTACCCCGTCAGGAACGACCAGTCGGTCAGACTGAAGATGAACAGCATGATCAGCGGGATCAGCGTAAAAACAACGACGCCAAGCAGCATCGGCCCGATAAAAATATAGCCTGCCGCGATCTCGCGCAAACGTCTGGAGCTGCGGGTCGCGGGCGGCTTCGGCGGCCCGGCCTGTCCGTTGTATAGGGTAGCCATCTGGAGCTTGCCTCCTTGCATGGGCGGTTTTCTATAGTATAGAAAACGCTTTAAGCAGCCATAAGGCCTGAATATGACTCATTTCAAATTTTTTTTGACCGAGTCGCGCAGTCGCCGTAAAAAAATCCGATTCCCTGCATGAGAATGGCTGAATCGGGGTATTAGATAGTGAACGAAATCGCTTAGAACGATGGAGGGCGATAAACGCTGTCCATCATCCATGAGGAGGAATTCGTTATGGCACAGGAACGCGGTACACAGGAACGCAGAATCGTCGGCGTATTCGATACGGAGCAAGGCGCGGTAAAAGCAATCGAGGATTTGAAGCGTCAGGGGTATACTTCGGACGATATATCGGTCATCAGCAAAAACCGGGACGACATGGACTACGTCACCGAAGAGACGGGCACCAAGGCGCCTGAAGGCGCGGCGGCAGGCGCGGCGACGGGCGGCGTGGTCGGCGGCCTGACCGGCCTGCTCGCCGGCCTCGGTCTGCTGGTCGTGCCCGGCATCGGGCCGATCCTCGCGGCGGGTCCGATCGCGGCGACGCTCACGGGTCTCGCCGTCGGCGCCGGCACGGGCGGCATCGTCGGCGGCCTCATCGGCCTCGGCATTCCGGAGGACGAAGCGAAACGCTACGACGACGATTTGAATGCGGGCCGCATTCTGGTCCTGGTCGATACGGACCCGGATCGCCGCGCGCACATCTACGACACGTTCCGGACGAACAATACGCTGAACTCGGATACGTATATCGTGTAATGCAAGGCTAACGGCGAGCCCTCCTCCGGGTACGGGGGAGGGCTTTTCTGTATGGCTGCGGCCGGCGCGCTTAGCTGGCTATGCTTGAATATAAACACTTTTAGCCCATCGGGCGACCCGTGCGCCCGAGTGTTCCTGGATAGGAACTCTTTTCGGGAGCGAGCCGACGAGTATGTCCAAGTGATCCTGGACAGGACCACATTTAATCCGAAACCCCGCCCCGCGCACCCAAGTGATCCTGGATAGGACCACATTTAATCCGAGGCCCGCCCCGTGCGCCCAAGTGATCCTGAATAGGACCACATTTAATCCGAAACCCCGCCCCGCGCACCCAAGTGATCCTGGATAGGACCACATTTAATCCGAGGCCCGCCCCGTGCGCCCAAGTGATCCTGGATAGGACCACATTTAATCCGAGGACCGCCCCGTGCGCCCAAGTGATCCTGGACAGGACCACATTTAATCCGAGGCCCGCCCCGTGCGCCCAAGTGATCCTGGACAGGACCACATTTAATCCGAGGCCCGCCCCGTGCGCCCAAGTGATCCTGGATAGGACCACCTAAGTAACTAGTGCAGCACGGCGTAAATCATCAATCGATTAGAAGTCCAGGATTTTCACTTCAAACACGCTCTTCAGCGCGCGGACCGGTCCAATGTGCTGCAAAGGAAAAAAGTTACTCTACAGCTTCGCAAACCGTTCTAAATGTTGACTTAAGCGCAAAAGTTACTCTACAGCCTCACGATCCGGTCCAAAAAGTGCTGCAAGGGCAAAAAGTTACTCTACAGCCTCACGGTCCGGTCAAGCAGGTGCATTATACCTCTTGCGATTCATGGGGCGGTCCAATGGGTTGCGGCGCATCCCCCCGGCTCGCCAAACGCCCCCCCCGCTCCCGAAATCGGCAAATAGCCCCGCACGATCCAGACAGGATCATGCGGGGCCCCAGGCCGTCGGCATTATGTCAGCCGCGGCCGAATCGGCGCTCCCGAATCAGCGCGACTCGACGCCGTTGCTGCTGTAGGAGTCGGAGTAGCGGCTGGCGTCTCCCTCGGCCCACACGTCGGCGAGCGACGGGTCGGCCTGGAATTGCTGCAGCGCGTACGAGCAAGACGGGATTATCTTGCGCCCCTTCTCCCTGGCTTCTTCGACGACGAAGTCCAGCAGTTGGCGCGCTAGGCCGCGTCCGCGGTACTCGCCGTCCACCGATGTATGATCGATGATCCAGGTGTCCGCATCCGCCATCGTATAGGAGATCTGGCCGATCCTGCCCTTCACGCCGCGCAGGATGTAGCCGTTGCCTTCCCGTTCCGCGACGATCTCTTCTTCGGGCCGTACCTCGGGCGTTTCGTTATTGTACAATGCGCTCATGTCCGTGCACCTCCATCGTCATTCTCGTTTCTCGTACTCTCTATCCCTTACCCCGATCTGCGGCATTCGAGCGCCCGCCAGCCATCGATCTCCTATGAAATTAAGGCTTGTGATAATAAGAGACCGGCTTCGCGATCGCCCGGTCAAAGCAGCGCTTGACCGAATGGTAGCCGATCGCGAGCTGCCCCCGCGCCGGATCCCAGCGCTTGTATTCCTGCAGGGACGCGACGACCTTGTGGGCGTGGTCGCGCGATCGCTCGACGAGCAGCTCCAGCCGCCGAGCCTCGCGCCTCGCGCCTCGCAGATTGTACGGCTCGACGTACAGGCGGAGATCCGCGATCGCGCCCGTCCGCGCCAGGCGCCGCGCGGCCCGCCCCATGTTGGCGTGGTCCGCGTGGTTGCCGCCCAGGTCCGTGAACGTCTTGACCCTTGCCTCGGGATACCGCCGCAAATACTCGCGCAGCACGTCCTCGCAGCCTTCCACCGTCGTCGATCCGTCCCGCATCTGTCCGTCCGCGAAGTGGATATGCGTCTCGGGGACGCCCAAGGCCAGACAAGACCGGCGAAACTCGTCGTTGCGAAGCCGTACCATGTCCGCTTCCTCGAGATAGCCGTAGCCTTCGGCGGCGGGATCGTAAAAGCGCCTGCCGAGCGCGCTCCGCGCCTCACCGTTCAACTGCCGCCTTACACCCGACGAACGCCCGTCCGTGTACAGAATGACGTGGCATTCGTCGCCGACGTCGAGATGATTGCGTATGCCCGCGCCGAACGTCAGCGCTTCGTCGTCCTGGTGGGGCACGAAAAACAAATTGATCGCCATCGCCGCATGCCTCCTTCAGATGCGCAAAATGCGCAGAACAAAGAAGCCCGTCTCGCGCCCGGCCTCCCGGCCGTTCGTCGAAGGCGAGCCTCTCGCGTCTTTGTCCACCGTAAATGGTGCCAGAGCTCCCGGGGAGCGTCCTCGCGGAAGCCGTCGAGCTCCGCCTCAGCCCCCGTCTTTCACACGCCGCCATCCTTCGCCAGCATCGCGGCGAGCTTGTCGTGCATGCGCGTCCGCTCCTGCTCGCTGACCATATAATAATAGATGCCGCCGATGCGCTGACCGCCGCCGTTGACCTGGTCCTTGCTGACGGTATCGATTTCCTTGCGGTAGTTGTTGAACAACGCCTTCATATCGTCGAGCGTCAGGTTCGTCTTGGCGTTCGCCCGAATCTGATCGAGGATGTCCGGCAGCTTCGCGACGGTTTTCAGCCGCTTGGCCTTGCCGATCAGTTCGCCGAGCACCGACTGCTGACGTTCGATACGTCCGATATCGCCCTTCGGGTCGTCGTACCGCATGCGGGAATAGAGCAGCGCGTTCTCCCCGTCCAGCTCGAGACGTCCCTGCGGATACGTGACGCCGTCGATCGTGAAGCCGAACGGATTGTCCACCGATACGCCGCCGAGAATGTCGATGATTCGCTCGAAGCCCTCCATATTGACCTTCACATAGTAGTCGATGGGCACGTTCATGAAGCGCTCGACCGTGCGGATCGACATGTCGACGCCGCCGAAGGCGTAAGCGTGGTTGATCTTGTCCGTCGTGCCTTTGCCGACGATCTCGGTGCGGGTATCTCGGGGGGATGTTGTAGAGAAGGACGGAATGCTTGGCCGGATTGACGCCGACGACCATGATCGTATCGGAACGGCCCACGTCGCCGCTCCGCTCGTCTACGCCGAGCAGCAGCACGGTGAACGGGTCCTTGGCGTTCAGGTCGACGATGCGTCGCGCCGTATCGGACGGGTCGGCATCGCCCGAAGCGGCGAGTTGAACGGCGCCCGTCGCCTCCCCGGCTTCGCCGCCCGCTCCCGCGCCGCCTGCGCCGCCGGCCACGGCCTGCGTGCCGTCCCCCGCGGGGGGGACGGTGCCGATCGGCTGATAGATGTCGCTGATCGTGTCCGTGGCATCATGGTACAGGTACCACGCATACCCGCCCGCGCCGAGCACGAGCAGGAGCACCGCCGCGGACGCGATGAGGATGACTCTTTTTTACGAGGGGATTCCTCTTGACAGACAATGGAACTCCATCTCCTCCCAGGTACCGTAGAGATCGATCTCGTCGTCTTCCTTCACCGATTCTCCCTGCTGAATCTCGATGAATTCCATATCTGTCGCGGCGCGCAGCGCGTGGTAGGAACCGGCGGGGATTCGGAATACGTCTCCCGGCTTCAGGATATATAGTTCTTCGTTCAGCACCAGTTCTCCTTCACCCAAGACGACCGTCATCGTATCCGTCCGCTCCGCGTGGCAGTGATAATTCAGATGTTTGCCGGCTTTGAGGCAGATGCGCTTGGTCAGCACCTCCGCGTCCGGGCTCCTGGAGTAATCGAGCACGCGATACCAGCCCCACGTCCGCTCCTCGTACATCGGCCGCTGGTTCGGCACGACCATATCCTTGATCCGCGGGCTCGCGTTCTTTTCGGATACGAGGATGCCGTCCGGACTGACCGCGACGATCGCGTTCTGGATGCCGATGATCGTGACCGGGATGTCCAGCTCGTTGACCAAGTGCGTATTGGCGCTGTCCTCGCTCAAAATGCCGTTGCCGATGACACGGGCGCCCATGTTGTCCGTGAGCGTGTTCCAGGTGCCGAGATCCTTCCAGTAGCCGTCGTACGGAATGACGACGATGTCGGATTCCTTCTCGACCACCTCATAGTCGAAGCTGATCTTGGCGAGCTTGTCGTAATTTTTCTGCAGCTCCTCGTACTGGATCGGCACCCCGCGCTCGAGCAGCAGCCCGATCAGGTAGCCGAGCTTGAACGCGAACACGCCGCAGTTCCACAGCGCCCCCTGCGCGATCAGCGACTTGGCCTTCTCCTCGGACGGCTTCTCCGTGAACCGCGCCACGCGGCTGTAAGCATCGTCCCCGGCGCCCTGCTCCGGCACGATGTAGCCGTATTTGGAGGAAGGCAGCGTCGGCGTCACGCCCATAAGCGCGATCTTCGCGTCCGTGCGGTTCAGCACGCCCTCGAGATCCTGGATCCGCTCGAAGAACCGGTCTTCGACGTACGGGTCGACGGGCAGGATGCATACCGTCTCGTTCAGGTCCACGTTCTTCAGCGAGTACAGGTACGCCGCCGCCAGCGCGATCGCCGGGAACGTATCCCGACGCTCGGGTTCGACGATGATCGGCACCTGGCCGAGCTGGCTCTGCAGAATGTCGAGCTGCTGCTTGCCCGTGGCGATCACGGTCGATTGATCGAGACCGACCGCGCGAATCTGCCCCCATACGCGCTGGACCATCGATTCCATTTCCTTGTTCTCGTTCTCGAGCACCTTGAGGAACTGCTTGCTTCTCGCATCGTTGGACAACGGCCACAGTCTTTTGCCGGAACCCCCGGATAGCAATACTAATTTCATTCTATTTTTTCCCCTCCAGATGTTTTGCATGGTTGTTGCTCTTCCGCTCAAGCTTGCCAACTTGCGGGCTTGGGGACGCGCTTGCGGACTTTCGGGCGAAAGCTTGCGGGCTTAGCCGATTCTCCGCGCTTCCTGGATATCGCCGGCCCCTTCGGCCGTCCCGGTCAGCTCGTGCAGGTGCTCCCACAAGCCGAGACCGAGCTCCTCGCGCTTCAGCGCGAAGTCGATGTTCGCCTTCAGGAAACCCAGCTTGCTGCCCACGTCGTACAGCTTGCCGTCGTAGCGGTAGCTGTACATGCTTTGGCGCGACGCAAGCTGCTTCATCGCGTCCGTCAGTTGAATCTCGCCGCCTACCCCGGGCTGCTGATGCTCCAGAATATCCATGATCGCCGGGTCCAGAATGTAGCGGCCGATCATCGCCAGGTTGGACGGCGGATTGACCTTCGGCTTTTCGACCAGGTTGGTGATCCGGTTCAGCCGCTTGTTGATCATGTCGCCCTGGATGACGCCGTAGCTGGATACGCTCTCCCACGGCACCTCTTCTACAGCTATAATACTGCCGGCCCGCTCGTCATAGACGTCGATCATCTGTTTCAGGCACGGCACCTCGCTCTCGATGATCATGTCGCCGAGCAGCACCGCGAACGGTTCGCCGGCCACGAACTTGCGGGCGCACCAGATGGCATGTCCAAGCCCGAGCGGCTCCTTCTGCCGGACGCAGTGGATCTCGACGAGATTCGTGACGCCCCGCACGATTTCGAGCAGCTCGTTTTTTTGCTTGCATTCGAGGTCCGCCTCAAGCTCGTGGTTTTTGTCGAAGTGATCTTCGATCGAGCGCTTGCTGCGGCCCGTGACGATGATAATATCCTCGATGCCCGAGCAGATCGCTTCTTCGACGATGTATTGAATCGTCGGCTTGTCGACGATCGGGAGCATTTCCTTGGGCATCGCCTTCGTGGCGGGTAGAAATCTGGTGCCGAGACCGGCTGCGGGAATAATTGCTTTTTTTGACTTTAGTCATACTTGTAGTACCCTCCTATCTGCTGTGGAAGATGCGGCGGTGTAAGTCGCAGGACGGAACGACGGGGATAAGGGGGGGATGACGCTCTATGACGACGGCTCTAAGTTGTCAAGGGGCGGCCGCGCGGGCTTCACCCCGGCTTCACGGACTTATGTCTCCTATATACCTTATCGCGTACGGCATGAATCAGATTCCGGTTGAAATAGAATATGACGGCGAAGTAGAGCAGCGCACCGCAGATGACCTGCAGGATAAAGCCCGTATTGAGCTCGAACAGCTGCATGGACAGCCAATCGAAGGCCAGAACGCCGACGACCATCACGAGTCCGCACAGCAGCCCCGGCGCGATGCCGCGCAGCAGCGGCGCCAGGCTTGGCCCCAGAATGCGGCGCACGGCGTAGCTGTACTGGATGCAGAAGATAACGACCTGCACGACGAGGAAAGCGATGCAAAGCCCCATCATGCCGCCCAGATAAGCGCCGATGAACAGTCCCGGCACCTGTACCGCCATGCAGAGCAGCGTATAGCGGAAGTACATGTCCATCCGGCCCTTGGATTGCAGCAGCGGCTGGACGGTAACGACGAGCGAGCGGATGAGGAACATGACGCACAGGATCTGGATGAGCGGCACGCTGGGCAGCCATTTCTCGCTGAACGCGAACGTGACGAGCATCGGCGCCGTGACCAGCAGACCCAGATAGATCGGCGCGTTCAGGTAGCTGACCCCTTCGGCGATCTTGATGTAGCCCTTGCGGAGCTGCGTAAGATCGTCCTGAATCTTGGCGAAAATCGGCAGCGTGACCGAGTTGATGAGCGGCGTCAGCTTCTGCACCGGCATGATGCACAGCTGGTACGCGAACGTGTAGTAACCGAGCGTCTGCGCGCCGTACATCCGGCCCAGAATCAGATAGTCCAGGTTCGAAATGAAGGACTGGAGGAGATTCGAGGACATCTGATAAACGCCGAAGCTGAGATAGCCCTTGAGATCGCCGCGCGCGAAATGCAGCGCCGGCGTCCATCTGCGCCACCCCATGATCATCAGGCCGGCGGAACGGACGAACGCGTTGCCCAGATAGGAACCGACCAGCGCGTAGACGCCGTAGCCGTAATAAGCGCCCGCGATCGCGATAAGGAAGCCGGCGAAGTAGGCGGCGATCTGAATCTTGGAGATCGCGTTGAACTTGAGCTCCTTGCGCGAGAGCACCTCGAACTGCTGTCCGAAGGCGGGGATCAGGCACAGCAGCGACATCCAACGGACCGGGTTCACGAGGTCCGGCTCGTGATAGAAGGCCGCCACGAGCGGCGCGGACAGGAAGATCGCCAGACTGATGATCAAGCTCGTCCCCAGGTTCAGTATGTAGAGACTCGAGAGGTGATCCCTGGTGACGTCCTGCCGGTGAATGATCGCGTTGGAGATGCCCATGTCGGTCAGATTGACGGCCGCGGCCACGATGACCATGACCATGCCCATGAGCCCGTAATCCTTCGGCGTCAGCAGATGGGAGACGGTGATGAGCTGCAGCACTTGCACGACGATGGAGACGACAGTCGCGAGCGTGGACCATTTGGCCGCCGCGATCCCTTTTTCTTGAGCGAGCTCATAGTTGGCGAGTCCCTTCCTTGGATGAGGCTGTACGCCGAAGGCCCTCGGCGAATTCAAGCAGCGTCCTGGCTTTGGCGTCCCACGCATGGCGCTCGGCCAGCGCGCGGATGCGGTCGCGGCCGTGCTTGGCGGCGATCGCTTCGCCGACCTGGCCCGGGAATTCGTCCGCATGCCGGTAGAAATACAGGAACGGCTCCTTGCGCCGCAGCAGCTCGGGCGTCTCGGTCACGACGACCGGCAGGCCGGCGGCCGCGTACTCGTAGAGCTTCATCGGACTGCGCCCTTTGTTGGCCGCGTGGCCGCTCAGCGGCAGCAGCGCGACGTCGGCGTGGTGAAGGTACCTCGGCACGTCCTTGTACTTCTTCGGACCGAGCAGATGCACGTTGGGCCGTCCGGCGAAAACGGCGGCCGTCGCGTCGTCGTGAGGCCCGATGACGACGAGGCTCAGGTCGGGCCGGGCGTCCGCCAGCTTGCGCAGCGCGCCGAGGTCGAGCCGCTCGTCGAGCGCGCCGACGTAGACCGCCCGGGGGCCGGGGATCGCCCGCAGATCCTCCGGCTCCTCGCCGCCCCGCGCGAAATGCGCGTACTCGACGCCGTTCTCGAGCAGCAGGCACGGCAATGCCGGGTTGTACGGCAGCAGTTCCTCGAGCACCGGCTCCGACGTGGAGACGAGGCCGTGCGCGCGGGCCATGATGGCCGCTTCGGCGGCCGCGATCGACCGGTCGCCCGTCATCTGGGCGTACAGATCGGTCGGCCTGTACACGGTGACGGCAGGCTTCACGACCGCGTCAAGCCCGGCGAACCGCGGCTGGTCGATGAGCAGCAGGTCCACGCTGTCCATGCCCTGCTCGCGGAGCAGCCTTTTCATGCGCGGCAGCGTCCAGTTTTTGCCCGTGCGGGTATAGATCGGCCCGGCCAGCTCCCACGGCAGCAGCGACATCGGCACGCTGTTCGCCGCTTGATCCGGCTCCGTCTCGGGCCGTCCGCGGTAAATCCGAAGACGCGCGCGGATATCCCGGTCCTTGTACTTGAGCAGATGCATGGGACTCAGCGGCGTGCTCATATGGAGGACGCGGTGGCCGAGCCGCTTCATCTCGCGGGCGAGATGGTGGGAGCCGACGACGAACGGTCCGCCCATGTACGTATGGCTGGCGAATACGATGTTCACCGGCTCCACCCCCCTCTCGCGCTCCGGCGCGTACGCCGGCTCTGACGCGGCCAGGTGCGGCCGAATCGCGTCCAGCGTCTCGCGCGCGCACTTGTCCCACGAGAAGGCGCCGGCTCGCGCGAGCCCCCCGCTCGCGCAGCTGCGTCCGCAGCGCGTCGTCCTCCATGATGCGCTTGATCTTGACCGCGATGTCCGCCGGCTCGCGCGGATCGCAGTAGAGCACGGCGTCCCGGCAGACTTCGGGGATCGAGGCCGCGTCGGAAGCGACGACGGGACAGCCGCAGGCCATCGCCTCGAGTGCCGGGAAGCCGAAGCCTTCGTAAAACGACGGGAAGACGAAGCAGGAAGCCCGGTCGTACAAGGCCCTCAGCTCTTCGTCCGTCACGTAGCCGAGCTGCTTCACTTCGCCGCCGATCCGGCTGCCGGCCGGCTTGAAGATCTTGCTGCTGCCGCCGGCGATGACGATGTCGAAGCCGACGTCGCCCATCAGCTCGATCGCTTTCGCGACGGACGCGAAGTTTTTGTTCGGGCTCATGCTGCTGACCGCCAGCACGTAAGGGCGCGTCAGGCCGTGACGCTCGAACACCGTCTCGTCGGGCCTGATCCGGAGGATATGCTCCCGGCCGTGGTAGATCGTCTTGATCTTGCGCGCCGGAACGCCGAAGTGCTCCGTCAGCTGCCCGCTGGAGAACTTGGAGCAGGTGAGGACGCCCTTCGCGTTCATGCCGAGCGCGCGCTGCAGCACCTTGTACCAGGCGCGGAAGGCGAAGGAGTACGTGCCCGGCGCCGCGTATACCGCCGCGTCATGCATCGTGACGGCCTGGCGGCGTTTGATCATCGGCCCCGTATTGCACAAGCTGAGCAGAAAGCCGTCCGCGCAGAGCGCCGGCAGGCTGAGCTGCTCCCAGGCGTGGCCGGAGCCGCGTCCCGCCTGCTTCGTCGCGATATGGCGCAGGCCGATGTCCCGAAGGTCTCCCTTGGGCGCCAGCACGACGAATTCATAGCCTTCGACCGCGGCGTCGCGTACCCCGACCATCGCGTCGAGCGAGCGGAGCACCTCGATCGCGTACCGCTGCACGCCCGTGACCGGATGCGTCAGGAATCGGCCGTTGATGTAGATTCTCTGCATAGTCATGTCCGGTTCACCCCCGAGAGCCGCCAGCTCTTGATTTTTCGCTTATTGTAATGAAGGACGAGCGTGAACAGGAGCAGCACGACCCAGCAAGGAAAGAAGCGGCCGCTCGTAAAGTACAGGTACCGCGGAAACTCCAGAATGCCCACGATCCAGATTGGATACAGAAGCATGCCGAACGTGTGATTGTTGCGGAAGTGCGTATACAGCACGCCGCTGACATAGCCGAGAAGCGCCATGTAGACCAGCGCTCCGCCGAAGCCGTAATCGTGATAGGGGAGCATGAGCCCGGACGGATTGTTGAACTCCGGATTGCCCATCGTATCGAGTATGTTGTTAAGCAGGTTCATCGGACGCACGCCGTACACGTCGGCATACGCTTCGCCGCCCGGCGGGATTTTCCACAGCCACTCCCAGGTGTAGTAGGGGAACGGAATCGACGGGAATCCCAGCTCTCTTATGTACAAGGTGCCGGTATTGAGAGCGGTGACGTAGTAGCCGAAAAAGCGGGTGACGACGAACTCCCAGAACGAAGGATAGATGTGGACGTAGTAGCTCAGCCAGGAACGGAAGTACTCGCTGAGGCCGAAAAAGCCGATGACGAACACGATGCCGATGAGCGGATACAGCTTCACGAACGGCACCCGCTTGCCCTGCTTCAGCCGCATCGAGATCCAGATGATGACCGCCGGCACCAGAATCTCCATCAAGGCGAGCCGTTCGGAGAAGAAGATCGAGCGCATGAGCGTCAGCAGGAAGACGACCGCCATCGCGGGCAGGAACGTCTTTTTCCCCTTCAGGCACTGGTAGTAGGTCGCGAGGATGGTGAACGCGATGCCGAAGTTCGTGAACGAGGTGACGCCCGTGATCTTGTCGAAGTTCTGCTTGATCGCGTAGATGGCGCCCGGCTCTCCCTTGATGACGGACAAGAACAGCGACACCGTGAAGCCGCTTCGGACCATGATCAGAAAATAGACCGCGTAGCCGAACAGCGTCATGGCGAACAGCGCGTAAACGACGAACTTGATGAAGCTTTCGCGCTTTATCACGGCGTCGGGCAGCACCGATACGGGCTTCGCCTTTTTTGTACAGCGCCGCCGACAGCAAGCCGCCCAGCACGAAGGCGACCGCCGGATAGACGGCGAGCCAGATGTTGCCGCTGTCGATGAATTTCTCCACCCGGTAGAACATCAGGTAGTTCCGGGCCGGGATCATATAGGCGCCTGCGATGACGACCCCCATCACGATGGCGAACAGGATGGTGGGGTTCATCCACCAGACCGAAGCATTCTTTCTCATCTCGCGGGCACTCCCTCGTCTTGATTGCGCCTCGGCGGCGCGTTCACCTGCCATAAAAAGCGATCGGATCGGCCTCGAACTGGGACAGGCTGCCGACATGCGGCCGTCCGACCGAATAATAACGGAGATCGGCTTCGTCGACCTGCTCGCTCGTGTACACGTTGCGGCCGTCGATCAGAATGTTTTGCCGCATGGCCGCCTGTACCTCGGTCAGCGACAGCGACTTGAATTCCGCCCAGTCGGTCAACAGGCACAGCGCGTCGCAGTCCCGCGCCGCCTCGATCGGATCGTCGCGCCATTCCACCTCGTCCGCCTGATCGAAGATCGCCTTGAAGTTGGCCGTCGCCACCGGGTCGTAGGCCTGTACCTCGGCGCCCTCCGCCAGCAGCGCGCCGATGATGTCCAGCGCCGGCGACTCGCGCACGTCGTCGGTGTCCGGCTTGAACGCCAGCCCCCAGACGCCGATCCGCTTGCCGCCGAGCTCGCCGAGCGAATGCCGCAGCTTCGTCATCACGTTGAAGCGCTGGCCCTGGTTGACCTCGACGACCGACTTCAGCAGCTTGAACTCGTAGTCGACGTTGCCCGCGATCTGGATAAGCGCGTTCGTATCCTTCGGGAAGCAAGATCCGCCGTAGCCGATGCCCGCCTGAAGGAACGACGGCCCGATCCGCCGGTCGTGGCCCATGCCCTTCGCGACGTCCGTGACGTCCGCGCCGACCTTCTCGCAGATGTTGGCGATCTCGTTGATGAAGGAGATCTTGGTCGCGAGGAAGGCGTTGGACGCATACTTGATCATCTCCGCGCTGCGCACGTCGGTCACCATGATCCGGTCGGTCAGCGGCCGGTGCAGCTCGGCGATCTTCTCCGCGGCTTCTGGGCTGTCGGTGCCGATGATGATGCGGTCCGGATGCAGCGTGTCCGCGATGGCCGAGCCCTCCCGCAGAAATTCGGGAATCGAGACGACGTCGAACGGATGCGGCGTCAGCTTCGAGACGATGTCCCGGATGCGGTCGTTCGTGCCGACCGGCACGGTGCTCTTCGTCGCGATGATCTTGTAGCCGTTCATCGCGAGGGCGATCTCCTGCGCGGCCTGCTCGATGAACGCCAGGTTCGCTTCCCCGTTCGGCAGCGGCGGCGTGCCGACGCAGAGGAAGATCGCCTCGGCGCGCTCGACCGCGGGCGTCAGCTCGCCGGAGAAGCGCAGGCGTCCGAGCTCGCGGTTTTTGGCGATCAGCTCCTGGAGGCCCGGCTCGTAGATCGGCACCTCGCCGCGGTTCAGGCGCTCGATCTTGCCCAGATCCTTGTCCAGGCAAGTGACGTCGTTGCCGATCTCCGAAAAGCAGACGCCGGACACGAGCCCGACATAGCCTGTACCGATAAAAGTCAGTTTCATCGTTGTCTTTTCCCCCTATAGAACGGCCTGGACGCTTCCCGCCTGGCGCGTATTGTGATGCAGCTTGTTGTCGACGTGCTGCTGCAGCTTCTTGCGGAACGACTCCGGAGAGAAGCGCACCGCGTTCTTGCGGCAGTTCGCCGCCTGAATCGCGCCGCCCTCGTTCTCGAACCGGCTCACGGCCGCGATCACCTGCGCCGGCGTCTGCTCTTCGAAGAAGACGCCCGTCGGCTGCGGGACGCCGAGACCGCGGACGGTCTCGAGCGAGCCGCCCCTGCCGTACGCGATGACCGGCGTCCCGCAAGCCTGCGCCTCGACCGGCGTAATGCCGAAGTCCTCTTCGGCCGCGAACACGAACGCCTTGGCGCGCTGCATATGGTCGATCAGCACGGCGTCCGGCTGGTAGCCGAGCACCTGGATGTTCGGCGATTTGGCCGCCTGGGCCTTGACCTTCTCCATGTCGGGTCCGTCGCCGATGACGACCAGCTTCTTGTCCGGCATGCCGGCGAACGCTTCGGCGATCATGTCCATCTTCTTGTAGGGGACCATGCGGGAGGCCGTCAGGTAGAAGTCTTCCTTGTCTTCGCGGTAGGCGAAGGCGTTCACGTTGACGGGCGGGTAGATGACGCTGGATTCTCTGCGGTACACCTTCCAGATGCGGCTGGCGATGAACTCGGAGTTGGCGATAAAGTAATCCACGCCGTTCGCGGTCCGGTAGTCCCACATGCGAATGCGGCTCAGCATCCACTTGGCGAAGGCGCCCTTGAGTCCGCGCTGCAGGCCCGACTCCTTAAGGTATTGATGCTGCATGTCCCAGGCGTAGCGAATCGGCGAATGCACGTACGAGATATGGAGTTGGTTCGGCCCGGTGATGACGCCTTTGGCGACCGCATGGGAGCTCGATAAAATGAGATCGTAGGCGGACAGATCGAATTGTTCGATGGCGAGGGGCATCAGCGGCAGGTACTGCCTGTACTTCTTTTTGGCGAACGGCATGTTTTGCAAAAACGAGGTGCGGACCTTCCGGCCCTTGAGGAATCCTCGATCCTTCTCCGGCAGGAAATCGACCATAACGAACACGTCCGCTTCGGGGTACACCTCGAGCATTTGTTCGACCACTTTCTCCGATCCCGCGTACGTCGTCAACCATTCGTGAACGATCGCGACTTTCATTTGGCTGTCGTCCTCCTGTCCGTGCCCGATGACTCCGGTCCATTTTGATAGGGCTTAATAAGCGCCTTTCTTGAGCAGCACGCTGCGCACCGTCGCGAACAGAATCTTGATATCGAGGGCGAGCGATTTGTTGTACACGTAATAAAGCTCCAGGTCGACGCGCTCCGGGTAGCCGACGTCGCTGCGGCCGCTCACCTGCCAATAGCCGGTGATGCCGGGCTTGACCGACAGGAATTCACGCTTCTTATCCCGGTATTCCTTGAGCTCCTGGGCGACGACGGGGCGCGGGCCGACGAGGCTCATCTCGCCCTTCAGCACGTTGAACAGCTGCGGCAGCTCGTCGAGGCTGGTCTTGCGAAGGAAGCGGCCGATGCGCGTGATGCGGGGATCCTCGTCCGGCTCGAGCTTGTAGTTGCTCGCGACGTATTTGGCGTAAAGCGCCTTGTCCTCGCGCAGCAGCTGCTCGGAGTTGGTGTTCATGGAGCGGAACTTGTAGATGTTGAACAGGCTCGCGCCCTTGCCGATGCGGTGCTGCTTGAAGAAGACGGGCCCCTTCGGATCTTCGAGCTTGACGAGTATGGCAATAACGGCAAATACCGGGGAAAGGAGGATCAATCCGATGCCCGATCCGAGCAGGTCGATCGCACGCTTGGCGCTTAAGAAGAGATAGTTGGTTCCGCTTTTCTGGACTGTGGACTGGACGATAGGCTGGGCGGACGTCGTGGCGGTGGCGCGGCTGGCGATCTCAAGCTCGTTGCCGACTAGACTCATGGTTTAATCTCCCCCGTATCCATAGTAATTGGCGTAGCTGGATTCAATGCGGTCGCGGTTCGTATTGTTCAGGACGGCGCCGAGGATATGGGCGCCGACGTGCTCCAGGCCCAGGCGGGTCCGGCGAACGGCTTCCTTGGTGACTTTGCCCGAGCGGGCGACGAGAACGACGCCGTCGGACATCGCGCCGACGATCTGGGCGTCGGCGAACGACGAAGCCGGCGGCGAATCGACGACGATCACGTCGAATTGCGTCTTCAGCTCCTCAAGCAGCCTGCGCATCGATTCGGAACCGAGCAGCTCCGAAGGATTCGGCGGCACGGTGCCGGCCGCGAGCACGAACAGCCCTGCGATGTCCGTCTGCTGGATCGCGTCCTCCGGCTTGCCGCGACCGATCAGAAGATCGCTCAGGCCCGTCCGGCTGGTGCGGAAGAAAGC
The DNA here is from genome assembly GCF_029525575.1 of Cohnella rhizosphaerae. GTDB lineage: Bacteria > Bacillota > Bacilli > Paenibacillales > Paenibacillaceae > Cohnella > Cohnella rhizosphaerae. The sequence continues at coordinate 926,376 of NZ_JAPDIA010000003.1, read as the reverse complement.
TTGCGCGACCGCCGGCCGCCGAAGATCGGCGTCGAGCAGCAGCACGTTTTTGTTTTCCTGCGCGTAACTGATCGCCAGATTGATCGCGGTCGTCGTACGGCCTTCCCCGGGAACCGCCGAGGCGACGAGGATCAGCTTGACCGCTTCTCCCATCGAGGAGAACCGGATGTTCGTCCGCAGCTTCTTGTAGGACTCGGACACCGAGGAGCCCGGCCCCGCTTTGGCGATTTGACGATGCTTGCCGTTTTCTCTTATCATCATGATCCCTGCCTGTCCTTTAATGTGTTTGCGACGATCCGTGTCGCGGCGCTCATGCGTCGATGCGGCTCGGCATCAACCGGTAGCCCGTCGCCTGGCTTGTATCGCCTGCCAATACGGAATGATAGATTCGTTCGAGCTTCTGGGTTTGTTCCTTCAGATCGAACGATTCGCATGCTCTTTCCCTGCTCCTTGCGCTCATTTGCCGCCATAGCGCTTCGTCGCTCAACAGCCGCGCGATGCCGGCGCCGAGCGCGAGCCAATCGTGCGGGGCGGCCAGCAGCCCGGTCTCGCCGTCGCTCACCGCCTCCGGAATGCCGCCCGTGCGGAAGCTCGCCACGGGAAGCCGCATCGAAGCCGCTTCGAGAAAGGAGATGCCGAATGCCTCCTCCGCGCCCGTCGGCGTCGGCACGCTCGGTACGGAGAACACTTGCGCGCGGTTCATCCAGTGCCTCACGACGTCGGGCGGCTGCGTACCCAGGAACCGGTACTTGCGGAGCATACCGGCCGCCATCGACTCCAGCTCCGTCCGGAGCGGCCCGTCGCCGATGAGGACGAGCTCGGCATCCGGCACCTGCCGCTGCACCTCGCGCATCGCCCGAATGAGATGGGCAGCGCCTTTCACCTCGACCAGACGGCCGACGAACAGCACGATTTTTTCCCTCGGCAGCGCCGGATCGGGCTTGAACAGCTCCGTGTCGACGCCGATATAGTGACGCACGATCTTTTCCTCGGGGTATCCCTTCTCGATCAGCTTGCCGCGGATGAAGTCCGATACGGCGATGAATACCGCCGCCGACCGCTGGAGCTGCTCTCTTTTGCGAATATATTGCCGGTGCGTGTAGTAGGACTTGCGGGCGTGCTCGTCTTTGACCGTCGCGTCGTAGCCGTGGAACGTGACGATGAGCGGGATGCGCAGCCGTCTCGCGATCGGCGCGGCCAACACGCCGTCGGGACCGAAGTGCGCGTGCAGCAGGCGGAAATCCAACTGTCTGAACTTGCGCTCGATCGGAAATCCGAGGCCAGTCGCCTTGAACAGCAGTTCGCGCAATCTTCCGCCCGCGCCGCCGTCGTTCAGCACGTTGACGCGTTCGGGATCGAGCGCAAGGCCCGCATTGCGCTTCGAGCCCGCATAGTGGGCGCGGTAGGAACGCATGCCCTCCGCTTGGGATCGAATAAAAGTTTCGGATGGCGCCAACAGACTATCTCGGTAGATTAGAATATTATGCAAAGTCATGACCGGCCGCTTCCGCCTCCTTCGCTCGCCTTCGCAGGTCAGCGCTGCTCTTCGGCGGGTCTGAGCTCCTGCTTCCCGCGTACGGCGGCTTCCCTGGCGAACGGGATGGCGGTGCGGACTTTGCCTTGCGCCATATCCTTTTGCCTGATCTTGCCGATGCTTGCGAGCATCGTGATGCCGAGCTCGCTCTCGAGGTCGTCGGCCGTCCTTACCTTGTCGTCCAGATAGTCGACCAGGAACGCGATGCCGAAGCCGAGCAGCGCCGAGAGCAGGAAGCTGAAGATATACAGGACGGTGTGGCTGCTGTTGATCGGTCCTGGCGCGGCCAGCGGATCCGGCTGGGTAAGCACGGTGATATTGTTCAGCTTCATGAGCTCGGTGACGCTGCTGCGGAAGGCGTTCGATACGCCGTTCACGACCTGCACCGCCGTGCCGTAATCGTCGGCCTTGGCGACCAGCGTGATGATCTGCGCGTCCTTCATCGTGTTGACCGAGACCTTGTCGCTGATCTGGGACGCCGTCATGCCGAGTTCGGGGTGCTCGTCGGCGACGCGTTTCATGACGGAAGGGGATTTGATGATTTGCTTGTAGGTATTGATAAGCATGAGGTTGGTGTTGATGGAGTTCTGGTCGATGATCTGCTGTCCGGCGACCGTCGATTCGGTCTTGTTGACGATCAGGTCCGTCGACGCTTGATAAACGGGCTTCACGTACTTGTTGGTGTAAACATAGGCGGCCGTGCAGATGACGACGATCAGCAGAGCAGGAATCCACCAGTATCTCTTGACGACCTTCAGGTAGTGCTGCAGCTCCATTCTAGATAGCCTCCGCTTCATTTGTGTGATTTTCTGGGCTTTGCGGATTGGGAGATTCGGACGACCCCGACGAACGAAAGACCCCTGGAGGAAGGTCAGGTTATGTAGGTGCGGGGTCTCCCTATCGCCTGCTCGTCCGTCTCTCTCATTCTTGACCCCAACTTAAACGCATGGCTCCGAATCTGAAACAAACAAGCATATTATGGCAACGGTTTCAAGTGGTTTTTCTCATTTTTCAAAAACGCAAAAAAAGCGCGCCGTTATCGCATCGGCGCGCTCTGTCAATAAGAATTATTAAAATCCTGTGTTGCCTTCCAGGTGGATGTTGCCGCCCTTGAAATTGGTAGGGGACTTGCTAGAATCGCTGAGCACGTTTTTGGAAAAATAAATATTGCCCAAATCCCCGTCGCCCCACACCCCGATGCCGTCGTTCACGGCGTTTTTGATCGTGTTCGCCTCGAAGGTGATATCGTCCAGCTTGCCGTGCGACGCATAGACCAGAATGTTCGGATGATCGCTGCTCTTGCGCATGCCGGTATGCTCGATCGTATTATTTTGCACCGTAATGTTTTTCGTATCGGCGGTCTCCCATTCCTTCTCTACGGAGATATAAATGCCGGCCATCTCGGTGCGCTGGATGGAATTGCCCTCGATCGTCACGTCTTCACCGCCGACGACGGATATGCCTCTCGCCTTGGAGTCGTAGCCGACGTCGTTGCCCGCGATCGTCACGTCGTGCGTCACCTCGCCGTCCTTCAAGTAGCTGACGACCGCGATGGCATCGTCCCCCCGTGCCCGATACTTTGTTGTTCTCGATTCGGATGCGGGTGCTTCCGTCGGTGATATGGATGCCGTCGGCGCCCGTATTTTCGACCAGGTTGTTCGCGATCACGCCGTCCTCGGAAGCGTCCTCGACGAGAATGCCCGCCGTGCTCGCTTTGTCGACATGCACGTTTTCGATGCGGAAGCCGTTCGCTCCCCTGACGGTAATGCTGTTTTTCGCGTTCTCGCCGTCGCCCCGCTTGACGGTTCGCGCATAGACGTGACTCAGGTCGCTCAGCGATGGCCCGCTGCCCTCCAGATCGATCGAGCCTCGCTTCGGATCCGTCGATACGATGACCGTCTTGTCCGCGCCCGCGCCCTGCACCTTGACGCCGTCGACGACCCAAATGTCGCCGATGCGATATTCGCCTTCGGACAGGCGCAGCTGCAGCCCCTCCGCCTTGGCCTTCTTCGCGCAAGCCTCGAGCGTCTCCAGATCGTCGTCGCGATCGTCTCCGTTCGCCAGGCAGTGCAGGGAGCCGTCTTCGATCGTCCATACCGGCTCTTCCGGTTCTGCCGGTTCGCCGGAAGGCGACGCCTCCTGCGTCTGCGACGGAGAAGGAGAGGGATGGCCCTCCGGCCCCGTATCCTTCTCGTTCCCGCCGCGCGGCCAAAGCATGACGGCGACCAGTGCCGCAAGCAAGGCGATTCCAGTCCATAGCGCATAACGTTTCTTCCGGTTTCTCTCCATCCCGACCTCCAGTTGGCTCTCTTTTTCGTTTTTAACGAACCTCGATTTAGACCTAGATTTATCGGACTTACCAGAGTTTCACCCCCCTATGCACCTGGGTAAAACAATCTCGCACATTAGAAAACGTTAAGAAGCCGCAAAAAAATCCGCAAAAATGCGTTCGGAAAAGCCTCGAAATAAATAAAAAAGTGCCAACCCGGAAATCCGGATCGGCACTGTTCTATAGTCGCCAGATGCTCATTCGCCCAATGTTCGGTCGCCCGATGTCGCCTATAGCCGCGCTCGTTAAAACTTAAAATCCCTTATTGTCGTTCAGATGAATGGTGCCCGCCTTAAACGTCGTATTCGCGCCTGCCGTATTGATCAATGTATTTCCGGTAAAGTAAATGTCCTTGATCTGACCGTCGCCCCAGACGCCGATTCCCCGATGGGCCGCGTTTTTAATCGTGTTGCCCGAGAACGTCACGTTGTCGATGACGCCCTGCGAGGCGTAGATAAGCACGTTCGGATGATTTTCCGGTTCGTGGATGCCGGCATGCTCGATCGTGTTGTTCTTCACTGCGATCCGGTCGACGTTAACCGTATTGTAATTCGCTTCGACGGCAATATAAATGCCCGCCATCTGCGTATCCTTCACCGCGTTGCCTTCGATCAGCACGTCCGTGCCCCCCGACGACCGCGATGCCGCGCGCCTTGGAGAAGTATCCGACGTCGTTGCCCCGGATCGTGACGTCATGCACCGCCGGGCCGTCCTGCGCGTAGCTGACGACCGCGATCGTGTCGTCACCCGTCGCTTTGACCTTGTTGTTCTCGATCAGAATCCCGCTGCTGCCGTCCGTAATATGAATGCCGTCCGCGCCGGTCGAGTCGACGGTGTTGTTCGTAATGACGCCGCCCTTGGAGGCGCCCTGGACGAGAATGCCGGCCGTGCTCGACTTGTACACGTAGACGCCGTCGATCGTGAAGTTCGTCGCGCCCCGCACGGTGACGCTGTTTTTCTCGTTGGAGCCGTTGCCCCGCGCGACCGTCGTCTGATAGACATGCTTGACGTTGCTCAGTTTGGCATTGTTGCCCTTGAGATCGATCGAGCCGTTCAAGGGGTCCGTGGAGATCAGCGTCGTCTTCGCCATGCCCGCGCCGATCAGCTTGACGCCGTCGAGCGTCAGAATTTTGCTCAAGTGATATTCGCCCTCGGGAACGGTGACGTACTTGCCTTGCGACTTCGCCTTGTCCAGGCAAGCCGCGAACGCGCCGTAGTCGTCCTTGCCGTCGTTCGCGACGGCGCCGCAGCTCGCGACGGACAGCGCGTATGCGTCGACGGTCGCCGGACCGGCGAACGACGTTGCCGCCGCAGTCGTCTTGATGGCGGCGGCAGTCTTGACCGCTTGCGTAGACGCCGCGGGCTGCGCGGACGCCGCTTTATATTGAATGACCGGATTCCAGAGCGTGTGGTCGTTATTCATCGTCTCACGGCTGTTGACCTGAAAGTAAATCGCCGTTCCCTTCTCGACCGCGATCGCCTTGAGCGCAGGCGTGTAGCCGTCCGTCGTCTTGACGACGGCGCTCCACAGCGTCGTCTTGTCCTTCTTGATGGTGGCGAGGATGCCGTCGCCTTTGCCGTCGCCCTTCTTGACCGTACCGCCGATCGCGATCGTCCCTTTGCCGGGCGATACCCACTTCAGCACGGCGTCGAAGTCCTTGCTCGGATGCATCGCATCCTTGTTCACCCAGGGATAGCCGGTATTCGCGGCCGCTTGCCAGCGGTCGCCGGTTGCATCGTAGGCGAGATTGCTATATACCGTACCCGCGCTTTTCTGATAAAACCATTGGTTCTGCCCCTGAGAAGCCCCGAAGTCTTGCGGAGCGGCATATATGCTGGCAACGTTGACGGCTTGCGCATCCTGTGCGGACACGAACGAATTCGTTATGCTGATCCCGAAGGCGAGCGCCATTGCCGTCAAACCGATTTTTTTCAAAAAAAACGACCTCCGTATGTTTGAGTATGATTGACGCAGGGTAAAGACGGAGTGATAGCACACAGTGTATACTCTTTTCAGCTATAACCGATATATCGGATGAACATGGGTTCGCATGAATACATTGGCAGCCAAATGAGGCATGCCAATTGTTTCCTGCGGCCTATTTTAGCATGTTTTCTCCGGAAATGAAGAAAAGAAATTATAATCTATTTTTAATAGAAGAAACGCGACGTTTAAGAAGACCGATCCACGGGGGGAAGTAGGGAGAAGTGGCAAATAAGAGGCTAGGAACGAGGGATTTAAACAAACATTTAAATCAATGAACATTAATATACCTTGCTCGCCAAATTAAAGGATATTAATCTTCGTCTCATTTGCCAAGAAAGCCGCCTTAAAAAAAGCTCCTGCTGCCTTTGGTTTGCGCATTAGCGCGCAGCGGACGGACAGAGGAGCCCTTATTCTTGAAACTATCGCGATTCGCGGCCCGCTCACGGACTCAGGGGTCGTTATTGCAAGATTGCCGTCCTATTTTAGCCTCGATCCGGGGTAATAACGTCCCTCCAGTCCGAAACTCTCGCAAATGGACCTTTTTTTTTAGAAAATAGCGTCTCCTGAGTCCCAAGCCCGGTGCTCGTGCTCTCCGCAGGCGATGCCAACCGCACGTGCACGCCCATCTCCTCCTCGAAGACAGCAGATGCCGTCCCCACGCGTTTTTCCATCTTATGTACGCATCGTTCGTCCATCCGCCGCGCGTTCGCGCGATGAGCCGGTTCCGGCGATCGAACGGCACTGCGCCAGATAGGACCGCCGCGCTTCGGACGTCCAGCCGCCGCGGTACCTTTTCTCCCAGACGCGTTCGTCCTGCTCGAGAAACCGCAGGATCGCATGGACGGGAGCCAGGCGCTCGCCATCCGCGCGCATGCGCACCGCGTGGCGCAAATAATCGCCGATGACGGGCATCGCCTGCTCATAATCGTCGATGTCCTCCGCAGGACCGCCCGCGATCAGCGCAGCCAGAATCCCGCCCGCTCCCTCGAAGAGCGCCGGGTCGATCGTATCCGCCTGCAGCGCCTCCTCCAAGTCGCCCTTGAGCGCGCAAGTATAAGCGAGCAGTCCGTCGCAGATGCGGTTGCGGTAACCCTCGCGGAGCAGCCAGTCCCGAATTTCCTGCGTATCCGGATCGAGGCGCTCCACGAGGTAGACGCGTCCCCATCCGTCGACGCAACGCGCCAGCTCGCAGAGCGCCTTGCTGGGCTGCTCCATGCCCATGAGCGCCGAGGCGGCATAAAGCGTGAATTCCTCGTGTTTGCCCAGCGTGAACGTCAATTCCCTGTGCCGTTCGCTTCCGTACTGGCTCAGCAGCGCGATGCCGAACTTCACGACGTTGCGGTGCACGCCGTGCCGCGCCATCCACAACGCTTCCTCGTACAGTTGGCCAGCGTTCAACCCTGGCAATTTATGTAAGGCTTGCAGCGCCGGACTGATCGCGTCCAGCGACTCGTCGCGCATGAGCGCGAGGTAGGCGGCACGCCGGCTGCGGACGCTTCGGTCGCGGCTGAGCCGGACGAGCAGGCGCGTCAGTTCCCTGGCGATGCCGTCATCCTCGATTGCGCCGGTCTGCCCGCTTCCCGCCAGGCCCTGTTGGCGCAGCGTCTCCCGGCGTTCGGGCTTGTCCGCGTATTCATCGTCGTCCGGCAGCGCCTGCGACATCAGCTTGCCGTCCTTTCCGATCCGCAGCGCGATCATATCGTAGGCCGACGGCCTGCCGGCCCAGGGATACAAGGGGGGCGACGGCTGTGTAGCGAAGCATACGGTCTCTTCCTTCCGACGGCAATCGGTCTGGCCGTATCAAGCCGGATTGCCGCTACGTATGTATTACCCGCCTGGCAGATATTGCATCGATAAACGCGGCGGCATCTGTCGAAGCGCGCAAAAACGAGGCGATCGGCTAATGTCCGCGCCTAAGATCCGCTCCGGCGAACGCAATTATGCGTTCCGCGTTGCAACAAACAAAAAATGGCTTGCCGAAAATGCCTCCGCGAAGCGAACGTGTGTGCGAGAAGTGCTATAATAGAAGCTCACAGCAAACCGGAAACCGAAGCGAGGTCTAGCCATGTTCACAGAAGGCACGCCGCCGGAAAGCGATCCGCGGTGGGAAGATCTGCTGCGCCGCGTCGCGGAAGCGTTCGACGATCTGACGCTCAAGCGCGGCTATCAATACTACAAGCAAGGACGCGTCGAAATATCCGATCCCGAGGACATGCGGCATCTGCAGGCGGAGGTGGCGGGCACGGTGATCTATCGGACGCGTGTCGACCTTGAAGCTTTGGAGGACGGCAAATGCAGCTGTCCCGTCGGCCGCCCGTGCAAGCACATGACAGCAGTGCTCATGGAATGGGCCGGCTACCACGGCTATCCCGTTCCGGCGCTGGCCAACGCCAAGACGCTGGCTTCCCGCCCCGTCTCCGCCGAAAGGCCGCAGCACGCCGGGATCGAGCGGCTCGCGAGAGACGCGGCCCGCATACCCGAGATGAGCGTCCCGCAGTGGCTGGCTCTGTTCGACAAATGCCTCGCGCCCATCGCCGGCCAAGTGCGCAATACGCAGTACGTGAAGCAGGCCCTGAGCCTTTTCTATAAAATAAAGCCCGTGCTCCCCCCCCCGTCGCCGAGCGGCTGTTCGAACTGAACGCGCTGCTTTTTCTCATGCGCCATGCCGCCGAGACGACCCAGAGCCACTCCGCGCCCAATACGAATACATACCTCGGCTACTTCACCCATCTGGCCGTGACGGACCTTCACGAAGCCGCGATGGGCTGCCTGGATCGCCCCTTGCCCGTTGCGGACGAGCCGCTCGCGCGAGACCGCCTGCTCGAGACGTCCGACATCGTCCGGACGGCGATGCTGACGCCCGGCCCGACGCAGGATTACGAGGTGAAGCATTACGGACGCCTGTGGGAGACCTGGCTCGCGTCTCCGTACGGAGGCGAAGTCCTGTACAAGGAGGAGCTCGGCAAGCTTGAGGCCGCCGAGAGCGGCCTGCCCGCCCAGAGCAGGAGCGCCTGGAACGCGGCCATGCTGCGAATGCGGTTCGCCCTGGCCGACGACGACCGCGCGCTGGCCTTGCTCGCCGGCGAATCGAGCCGCCTGGGCTCGGCCCATATCGCGCAGCTTACGGAGATGCTGGGCGAGCTCGCCCTGAAGAAGGAGGGGCGGCGCCTGTACCGATGGCTGACCGAGCTCGCGCCCCTGATGAGCGGACGACGCTTGCGGGAGCTCGAAACGTACGCCGGGCTATGGGACGAGCTCGTCGCCATGCTGCCCGAGGCGGAGCCCCGGATGTGGGAGACGCTCGAGGCGATGCTGCCGTCCTCTCAGACGATCTACGAAGAACGGTTGCTCGGCGCCGGACGGTACGAAGATTGGATCGACATTCAGCTGTCGTTCGGCCGCGATCCGCTCGATTACCGCGCGACCGAACTGGCGCCGCTGGAGAAGGAAGCGCCGCATACGCTGCTCCCTTTTTTACCATCAGGCGATCGAACGTTATGTATCGATGAAAAACAGAGCCAGCTACAAGTCGGCGGTCAAGCTGCTCAAGCGGCTGGCCAAGCTGTACAAGAAAATGAAGCGCGAGGAGCGCTGGATCGAATTTTACGAGCTGTTCGAGCTGCGCCACAGCAGGCTGCGCGCGCTGCAGGAAGAGCTGCGGAAAGGAAAGCTGTCATGAACGCGCAGCGGGATACGATCAGCATCGACGTGCGGCTGAGCGAGCACGGCGACGCGCTGATATACGGCGTATTGGAAGGTTACGGCTACGTGCCGGGCATGCTGCTCAAGCACAAGCTGTTCGCCTGGCACGAAGCCTCGTTTTACGGTACGAATCTGGACGTGAACCAGGTGATGCTGCGAGCGATCGACGATCCGACCCAAAGCACGGCGGAGGTCGTCATTCTTCCGTCCGAGCAGGTGCTGGCCTTCTTCGCCGCGCCGCGTCTGCTGAAGCATGTCGCGTGGGAAATGACCGGAGAAAGCCGGCTGCTCTCCCGGTGGGCTCCCGTCCTGGCGGAATGGATCGACGAGCGTCGTTATATCCCCCCATCTGGATGCGTACCGTCGCGGTCTGCTGCAGTGGACCTGGGAAGGCGAGCTGCCGCAGGCTGACGAAGCTGGGGCGGGCGGCGCTCTGGCGGATGGCACTTTGGCAGACGGCGCTTTGGCAGACGGCGCTTTGGCGGGCGGCGCTTTGGCAGACGGCGCATTTGTCGAAGGCCTGCGCGCCGCTTTCTCGGCGGCGGTGCGGGAGCGCCACTACGGCACGGAGACCGGTTATTCCGACCTGCGGCGGGAGCACCCGCTGCTGTTCGACAAAAGCGCCGCGTCCGCGGCCGGCATGGATCAGCGCAGCTGGCTCGAGGCAATCGGCTGGCGCCAGGACACCGCGCCGTTCCGGCCGATCCTGCGGCTGCTCGAGCCCTATGCGGGCGGCAGCGCGCCCGACGATTGGCGGCTGCAGCTCGCGCTGCAGAGCAAGCGGGACGAGACGATCGTGCATCCCGCGAAGCTCGCGGCGGACGGCTCGGTCTCCGGGCGGTGGCCGGCCGCCTGGAACGAAGAAGCGAACGAGCGGGCCCCCCGGGTGGCTGGAGCGGCTGCGGGCGGCGCTGCCGCCCGAGCGGCTTGCCGGCGGTCCGCGGGACCTGCTCGGCAAGCCGCTGGACGACGAAGCGGCCTGGCGCTTCCTCTCGGCCGACAGCAACCGGCTGCTCGAGGCAGGCTGGCGGGTGCTGCTGCCGGCCTGGTGGGAGGCGGCGACCCGCAAAAAGCCGCGGCTTCGCGCCAAGATCGCGCCGGAGGCCGGCGGCAAGGGAAGCTCGCTGTTCGGACTGGACGCGATCATCGACTTCGACTGGCGGGTCGCCATCGGGGACGTGGACCTCAGCGAAGAGGAGTTCGCCGCGCTCGTCGCGCGCAACCAGCGTCTTGTCCGCTACCGCGGTCGATGGATCGCGCTCGATCCGGCGCTGCTGACGCAGATCCGGCGCATGATGACGGGCATGGACAAGCACGCGGGCCTCTCGTTCCAGGACGTGCTGCAGCTTCATCTGCTCGGCGAGGGCGAGGAAGCGGACGGCGCCGGGACCGACGAAGAAGAATCGGCGGAGGCGTCGGCCGCGCGCGTACGGCTCGAGGTCGAACTGAACGCGCATCTCGCGGCGTTTTTCGCGCAGCTCGGCCGCCCTTCGGAGTGGCCGCTGCCCGAACCGCCGGCGGACCTGCAGGCGACGCTGCGGACGTACCAGCGCGAAGGCTTCGGCTGGCTCACCTCGCTGCGGCGCTTCGGCCTCGGCGCGGTGCTCGCGGACGACATGGGCCTCGGCAAGACGGTTCAGCTCATCGCCTATCTGCTCCAGCTGCGGCACGACACCCCGCCGGAGCGGCGCCGCGCGTCGTTGATCGTCTGCCCCACCTCGGTGCTGGGCAACTGGCAGAAGGAGATCTCGCGCTTCGCGCCGACGCTGTCCGTGAGCCTGCATTACGGCAGCGGCCGGATCGCCGAAGCGGAGGCCTTCGCCGCTCAGGCGGCGGCCTCCGATGTCGTGCTCACTTCGTTCGCCACGGCTTCGCTCGATCAGGAGCTGCTGCAAACCTATGCATGGGCGGCGATCTGCCTCGACGAGGCGCAAAATATCAAAAACGCGCAGACCAAGCAGTCCGTCGCCGTGCGCAGCTTGTCCGCGGGTCAGCGCATCGCGCTCACCGGCACCCCGATCGAGAACCGCCTGGCCGAGCTCTGGTCGATCTACGACTTCATCGCGCCGGGCTACCTGGGGACGCAGCGCGCCTTCCAGGAGCGGTTCGCCACGCCGATCGAGCGCAACCGCGACGAGCGCAGGACGGCGGAGCTCAAGCGCCTCGTCGGACCGTTCATGCTGCGCCGCAAGAAGAAGGATCCGAACATCCAGCTCGACCTGCCGGACAAAAACGAGATGAAAACGTACGTCCCGCTTACGCCCGAGCAGAGCGCGCTGTACGAGCAGACCGTTAACGAGCTGCTGGAGCGGATGAAGTCGCTCGAAGGCATCGAGCGCAAAGGCGCGATCCTCGCGGCGCTTACCCGGCTGAAGCAGGTGTGCGATCATCCGGCGCTGCTGAACAAGGAGCCGGAGGCGGCGGCCTCCGCTCCGGCGGAAAGTCCGGGGCGCACGGACGGTGCGGCATCCGCGTCCTCGGAAAAGGCGCCGGCCCAGTCGGCTGGCAAGTCCGCTCGCAAGTCCGCCGTCGAGGCGCCCGCGCCTTCCGAGGCGGAGCTTGCCGAGCTGGTCTCCCGATCGGCGAAGCTTGAGCGGCTTCTCGCCATGGTCAAGGAGCTTCGGGACGAGGGCGACCGCTGCCTCATTTTCACCCAATACGTCGGCATGGGAGAGATGCTGCGTCTCGTGCTGTCCCGGGAGCTGGGCGAGCCCGTGCTCTACCTGAACGGCAGCACGTCCAAGACGGCGCGCGACCGCATGATCGAGCGGTTCCAGTCGCGGACGCTGCCGCAGGACGAGCAGCCTAACGTGTTCATCCTCTCGCTCAAGGCCGGCGGCGTCGGTTTGAATCTGACAGCCGCCAATCATGTGTTCCACTTCGACCGCTGGTGGAACCCCGCCGTGGAGAACCAGGCGACCGATCGCGCGTACCGGATGGGCCAGACCAAGGACGTACAGGTGCACAAGTTCATCTCCCTCGGCACCCTTGAGGAGCGCATCGACGAGATGCTGGAGAGCAAGCAGCAGCTCAGCGACAACGTCATTTCCTCCTCCGAGGGCTGGATCACCGAGCTGTCGACCGACGATCTGCGCGACTTGATCACGCTGCGGCGGGGCATGAACGGCTGACGCCAAAAAACGCCTCCGGAGTGAGGCGTTTTTGCAAGGCAATTGGCGAAATTCGGCAGTGCGTTCGGCGAAATTCGGGAACGTTCGGCGACATTACGCGGCTTCCGGCTGGCGCTGTCGCGCCGACGCCATTTCAGATCAGCGGGTAATGTCCCTCGTAGCGCGGATGCGCGTAATACGGCGGGCGCGGGCCGATCAACGGCAAATTCAGCGTAAAAAAAATCGCCGTAGGACACCTTCACCATCGCATCCGATTCGTCCGCCAGCAGCGCGTCCGCCTTTTTACTGAACGAGTACGGTACTTTCACATCGATCATCCTCCATCGGGCTGTTCGCCGTCATAGCCTATGCCGGATGAACTGCGCGAGAGCCAGTCCTGCGTAAAATGTTCGCGCCAGCCGGCGATAAACGAAAAAAGGGGATATTTTCTATGATTAAAGAATTGGCCGAAGAGGAACAGTGGCTGGAAGCCTACCCGGTTATGCACGAGCTGCGGACGAATTTGGAACGTGAGACTTATGTCTCCCTCCTGCGCGAGATGCACGCGGAAGGCTACAAGATGCTCGCGCTTTACGACGGCGGCCGGATCGTAGCGTTGGCAGGCATCGTCACCCTGACGAACCTCTACTTCGGCAAGCATGTATTCGTCTACGATCTGGTCACCAAAGCTTCCGAGCGCTCCAAGGGCTATGGCGAGACGCTGCTCGAATACGTCCATCGATATGCAAAAAACAACGGCTGCCAAACGGTGGCGCTGGAATCGGGCCTTGCGCGCGTGGATGCCCACCGTTTTTACGAGACCAAGATGGGCTATCGCAACCCGGCTTTTCTTTTATCAAAACGCTTTGATTCCGTAACGCTTTGATTCCGTTTGTCCCATGATCGTCTTTCTGCGGCAAGCCGCTTCCCCTCGTCCATGCACATTCGGCTAGGCACCCGTCTAGCCGTTTTGGCATACGGTGAGAAATAACGATATCGGGCAGACGGCACCTTGGCCAACGCGGCGCGTCCGTCTGCCGATTGACGGGAGGCCGACATGACCGACAAACGCGACGGCGAGCGCGAGCTTGAGCAAGTGCGAAGCATGCAGCTAAAGTTCGAAGAAGCGAAAATCGACGCCCCTTATCCGCTCTAACCCGGCTACGGCACGATCACGCGCTACGAGGACATCGCGATCAGCGTGCCCGAGCAGCGCCAATACCGCCAGCCCGGCATCGAGAGCCTGATGGTGCCCAAGCCGATCGTCGACAATCCGCATTATAAAGGCAGCGCCAAGCTGGACGGCAAAGCCGCGCTGATCACCGGCGGCGACAGCGGCATCGGCGCGGCGACAGCAATCGCCTTCGCCAAAGAAGGCGCCGACGTAGCGATCTCCTATCTGGACGAGCACGAGGACGCGGCGCGCACCAAAGCCTGCATAGAAGCTTACGGCCGAAGCTGCCTGCTGCTGCCCGGCGACGTTCGCGACAAGGCCGTTAGCGAGTCGATCGTCCATGATACCGTCAAAGCGTTCGGGCGCCTGGACGTCCTCGTCAACAACGTCGGCATCCAGTTCCAGCAGAACGAGCTGGCGGACATCACCGACGAGCAGTTCGAGAATACGTTCAAGGTGAACTTCTTCTCGCACTTCCATACGACGCGCGCGGCCCTGCCATACCTGCAGCCCGGCGCTTCCATCATCGGCACGGCCTCGGTCGTCGCTTACGTCGGCGAAAAAACCCTCCTCGACTACACCGCCACCAAAGGCGCGATCGTCGGTTGGACGCGCGCCCTGGCGCGCAACCTGGCGCCGAAGGGCATTCGCGTCAACGCGGTCGCCCCCGGACCGATCTGGACCCCGCTCATTCCAAGCAGCTTCTCCCCGGACCAAGTCGCCGTCTTCGGCGCCGAGACGATGCTGGGCCGTCCCGGGCAGCCGTTCGAGCTGGCGCCGACGTACGTCTATCTCGCGTCGGACGACTCCCGCTACGTCACCGCGCAGGTCCTCCACGTCGACGGCGGCCAGTCGACGAACAGCTGAAGCGAACTACGCTTTGCGCGATGACTAGCGGCTATCGCCCGATTTGAGAACGCCCGTGTCGTTGATGGGGGCGGCAAGCGTCTTTTCAGCCGCGATATTTCCTTTTTGATCCAACGCCCGGACGATATAAGGCGTTGCCGCGAACTCGGGCAGCAAGACGAACCAAAGCCTTCTGCCCGGTTCAAATTCAACGATTTTCGATGCGTATTTACCCGGCTGCTCGCCCCCGGTCATCATGATGACGCCAGCGACGGAAGCGTCGGTCACCTCCCCCGACAGCCAGCGGATAAGGACCGGACACGCCCGGATATTTGCCGGGCATGGTCATATAACTCAGCAGCCTTCGAACGCCGTTCTCCCCCCGGCTCGCCATAGCCGATCCCGTAACCTCCGCCCATTCCCCATTTCCAGCCCAGCCAAGTGCGCCGCACGAACTCAACCTGCAGCTCCGTACCGCTCTGCTGCATATCCCGCTTGATGAACAGCAACACCCCGCCGTCCACGGCTTCGCGGTGAACGACACGCATCGTATGGAAGCGCCTGAACTTTTCCACCGCCTCCTCCGGCGTCCGCCCGATCGGAATGTGCAGCGCCCCGGCGCGCAGCCCCATCGCCTTCGCCTGCCGCCGATCCGCGAATCCGCCCGGCGCTTCGTCGGCATAACCAAGTCCTGCCGCCAACAGCGCCACTGCGAGCACAGCCAGAACCGCGATGGTCCACCTGCGCTTCAAATGTTTTGCGGCGAATTCGCGTTCGTCTGCGCCAGCCAGGGCCAGAATGGTGGCCAACCTGCGATCGCCGGGTCTCCTTTGCTCGTTTAAAGGCCTCTCTTTTAGCTGCGCGAACAGCGCGTCCCGCTTCAAGTGCTCATCCGTGATCCGGCTATCCATCGAGCTCCTCCCCTTTCATCCGTTCGGCCAGCATCGCCCTGCCCCTGAACAGTCTGGACTTCACCGTTCCTTCCGCGACGCCGAGCAGCTCCGCGATCTCACCGTACGACCACTCATAGTGAGCGTATAAAACGATGGGCTCGCGATATTTGCTTGGCAAATTCCACACCCCGGCCCATACTTCGTTCACCAATTCCTTCCGCCAATATTCACATTCCGCCGATGCGGTCCCGCGCGCGTTCGGAATCAATCCGACGAGCGTCACTCTCCGCCAAAAGGCCGACTTTCGATAATTAAACGCCGTATTGCGCGCGATGCGAAACAGCCAGTTTTTAAACGGCCCGTCTCCCCGATAACCATCGATCGCCCGCATTGCCCGCACGAACGTATCCTGCGCAACGTCCTCCGCCAGATGCTCCCGCCTTGTCAGAAACAACGCGTACTGCCAGACGTCGTGCCAATGCTTGGCGATCAAATCGGCCATCTCGTCCGCAGCCAGTCCAACGCAATATTTGAGGTCGTGATCCTCAAGGTCCGCCAACCGCCTCGCCCCCCACCTTAAAGACAACGCAGCCCCCGCGTTTGTTCCGCTTATTTTGCATTTGAACGATATCCCCTTCGGTCAGGAAATAGACCGCGATTCGCGTATTTGAACGATATCCCCTTCAGTCAGGAAATAGACCGCGATCCGCGTATTTGAACGATATCCCCTTCGGTCAGGAAATAGACCGCGATCCGCGCATTTGAACGATATCCCCTTCAGTCAGGAACGCCAACCGATGACGTCGCATGCCCCATTGCCATGCGCCAGCCCTTGCCGCATCCCCTCCCCATCTGGCAGAAGCCAAACGGAAAGGATACTATTCGTTCAAGCCATGCCGAGACTGCGAACTTCCTGTGCGAAGGGGATACCGTTCAAACCATGCCGAGACTACTATCTTCCTGCGTGAAGGGGATACTGTTCTAACCATGCCGAGACTGCGAACTTCCTGCGTGAAAGGGATACTGTTCTAACCATGCCGAGACTGCGAACTTCCTGTGCGAAGGGGATACTGTTCTAACCATGCCGAGACTACTTACTTCCTGCGTGAAGGGGATACTCGTAGCAGCGTTAGAAAAGCCGCCTGCGGCCTTGTTTGCGCAATGGCGTGCAGTGTATAGACTGAGAAGACCTTATTTTTGTTCCGATCGCGCTTTGCGGCCTGCTCGCGGACCCAGGAACCTCTATTGAGGTTTGGAGACCTTTTTTTAGCCTGAATCTGGGTGAATAACGACCCTCCAGTCCGAAATAATCGCAATTGCACTGTTTTTATACGAAATAGCGTCATCTGAGTCAGGCCTAAGAGAGGCGCTGTATAGCGTTACTTGTCAGGACTTCGGCGCATTCCGGGCCAAGAGGCGCTGTACAACGTTACTTGTCGGGACTTCGGCGCATTCCGGGCCAAGAGGCGCTGTACAACGTTACTTGTCGGGACTTCGGCGCATTCCGGGCCAAGAGGCGCTGCACAGCGTTACTTGTCGGGACTTCGGCGCATTCCGGGCCGAAGAGGCGCTGTATAGCGTTACTTGTCGGGACTTCGGCGCATTCCGGGCCAAGTGGCGCTGTACAACGTTACTTTATCGGGACTGTGGCGTTTTCCGGGCCGAAGAGGCGCTGCACAGCGTTACTTGTCGATTTTATACTCTTCTATTATATCAAGCAAAAGCCATCCGCCCTTCCGGCGCAAACCGGGACAGCGGATGGCTGTATGTGAAGTGTGATCTCAAAGTGCGATCTCACACGGTTTGTAATGGCTCCGAAGCGGGCTCGCCCGCTTCCGCTCCGGCTTCGTCGGCCTGCCGAATCTCCACCGACAACCCGCCGTCGTTCGCGGCGACGGTCATGATCGAGCCTTCTGGCGCCGAGCCTGCGATCAGCGCCCGTGCTACCCGCGTCTCGAGATGGCGCTGGATGAACCGCTTCAGCGGACGCGCGCCGTACACGGGATCGAAGCCTTCCTTCGCGATGAACCGGACGGCTTCGTCCGACAGCCGCAGGGCGATGCCGCGCTCGGACAGGCGGTCCGCGAGACTGCGCGCCAACTTGCGCACAATCGATTCGATCTCGACGCGCGACAGCGGCTTGAACAGGACGATATCGTCCACGCGGTTCAGGAACTCCGGCCGGAAGTGTCCGGACAGCTCCTTCATGACGCGGTCGCGCGCGGCCGGCGCGATGTCGCCGCTATCGTCCACGCCCTGCAGCAGGTGCGGGGAGCCGATGTTCGACGTCATGATGACAATCGTGTTTTTAAAATCGACGACGCGTCCCTGCGAGTCGGTCAGGCGGCCGTCATCGAGCAACTGCAGCAAGACGTTGAATACGTCCGGATGCGCCTTCTCGACTTCGTCGAGCAGCACGACGGTGTACGGTTGCCTGCGAACGGCCTCTGTGAGCTGCCCGCCCTCCTCGTAGCCCACGTACCCGGGAGGCGCTCCGACGAGACGCGACACGCTGTGCTTTTCCATATACTCCGACATGTCGATCCGGATCATGCCGTCCTCGCGGTCGAACAGCGTCGCCGCGAGCGCCTTGGCCAGCTCCGTCTTGCCGACGCCCGTCGGCCCCAGGAACAGGAACGAGCCGATCGGGCGGTTCGGGTCCTGGATTCCCGCGCGAGCCCGCAGTACGGCGTCGGCCACAAGACCGACGGCCTCCTCTTGGCCGACGACGCGCTCGTGCAGCGTCTCCTCCAGGCGCAAGAGCTTGTCGCGCTCGCCTTCGACCAGCCGCTTGACCGGGATCCCCGTCCAACGCGAGACGATGTCGGCGATCTCTTCCTCGGTTACCGACTCCCGCAGCAAGCGCGTCTCGCCTTCCTGCTCGGCCGCCTCCTCCGCCGCCTTAAGCTGGCGCTCCAGATCGGGGATGATGCCGTAGCTCAGCTCCGCCGAGCGGTTCAGGTCGTATTCCTCCTGCGAGTCGGCCAAGTCCTTGCGCGCCTGCTCAAGCCGCTTTTGCAGCTCGCGCACGCCCTGGATTGCGGCTTTTTCTTTTTCCCAGCGCGCCATCATGCCCAGATGCTTTTCCTTCAGATCCGCCAGCTCCCGCTGGAGCGACTCCAGCCGGCGCTTGCTCGCGTCGTCGGACTCCTTCTTGAGCGCGGCTTCTTCGATCTCCATCTGCATCATGCGGCGCATGACCTCGTCCATCTCGCCGGGCATCGAGTCGATCTCCGTGCGGATCATCGCGCAGGCCTCGTCGACAAGGTCGATCGCTTTGTCCGGCAGGAAGCGGTCCGCAATATAACGGTTGGACAGGGTACCGGCAGCCACGAGGGCGCTGTCGTGGATTTTAACGCCATGATGAAGCTCGAAGCGTTCCTTCAAGCCGCGCAAAATGGAAATCGTATCCTCGACGTTCGGCTCGCTGACGAGTACCTGCTGGAATCTACGCTCGAGGGCAGGGTCCTTCTCGATATACGACCGGTATTCGTCGAGCGTCGTCGCGCCGATACAGTGAAGCTCGCCCCGCGCGAGCATCGGCTTCAGCATGTTGCCCGCATCCATCGCGCCTTCGGTCTTGCCCGCGCCGACGATCGTATGCAGCTCGTCGATGAACAGGATGATCCGGCCGTCGCTTTCCTTCACTTCTTTCAGCACGGCTTGAAGCCGCTCCTCGAACTCTCCGCGGTACTTCGCGCCCGCGACGAGCGCGCTCATGTCCAGCGAAAATACCGTCTTGTCCTTCAGCCCCTCCGGCACGTCCTTGCGGACGATCCGCTGGGCCAAGCCTTCGACGATCGCCGTCTTGCCGACGCCGGGTTCGCCGATAAGCACCGGGTTGTTTTTTGTCTTGCGAGAAAGAATGCGGATGACCCGCCGAATCTCGCTGTCCCGGCCGATGACCGGGTCGACCTTGCCCGCCCGCACTTCGGCGACGAGATCGCGCCCGTACTTTTCCAACACCTCGTAAGTCGCTTCCGGCTCCCGGCTCGTCACGCGCTGATGGCCGCGAATCTCCTTGAGGACGGCGAGCAGCCGGTCCCGCGTCAGGCCGAACGCATCGAAAAGCTCAAGCACGTCGCGATTGCCGTCCCTTGGCGCGGAGGCCATCGCGAGCGCAGCATGCTCAACCGCCACGTATTCGTCGGTCATCGCCGCGGCTTCGCGCTCCGCCTGCTCCAGTACGGCCACGAGCGCCGGCGATGCATAGCGCTTGACCGAATCCGAACCGCCGACGCGCGGGCGCTTCATTAATCGCGCCATCGTCTGCCGATCCATCTCGGCCGGCTGAATGTCGGCCCGCTGCAGCAATCTCGGCAGCAGTCCTTCCTGCTGCTTCAGCAGCGCGGCGAGCAGATGAAGCGAATCGATCTCGGGATGCCCGCTCGCGCCGGCCAGCGACTGCGCGCCTGCGACGGCTTCCTGCAGTTTTTGCGTATATTTGTTGAAATCCATATGCGTCTCTCCTCGGTTAAAATGGTGTCCCGCTTGCGGGGGATTCATGCCGGTTCAGCGTGCGCGGCAAAAAGCATCAGCTTCTTGAGCGCGGCTTGATGCCTGCCATGAATCCGCTGCGTTCCGCGAGCTGTCTGTACAGCTCGCGCTCCGCCTCGCTCGGGCGGGGCGGTACGGCAAGCGCGACGTCGAACAGAATGTCGCCATAGCCGCCGTCCTTGCGGCGCAGGCCCTTCGCCGGAATGCGCAGCTGCTTGCCCGCGGGAAAGTCCGGCGGAATCCGCAGCTTGACCTGGCCGCCGTCCGGCAGCCGGACGATCGCTTCGCCGCCGAGCACGACCTGCCACGGCGCGGCCTCCACCGTCGCGCGCAAATCTCCGTCTTCGCCGAGCGCATAAGATGCATTCGGCTCGACGGACAGCTCGATCAGCAGCTCGTCGCCTTCCTGCAGGCCGTTCGCGCCGTCTCCCTTGAGCCGGATGACGGTGCCGTCGGCCATCCGTTCGGGTACGCGCAGCGCGATGTCTTTGGTTCCGACCCTCACGTTGACCTTGGCGCCCTGCCAAGCCTGCTCCAGGCTGACGTTCAGCTTGGCATGCTGCGTTCGCGCGCTCGCGCCGAACGGATCGAACCCTGAAGCGCCCCACGCATTTTCGGCGCCGAACCCGCTTGCACCGCCGCCGTAAGCGCCGTAACCGCGGGTCCCGCCGGCCGTGTCGCTGTAACCGCCGAAGCCTTCTCCGCCGCCGAAGCCGCCCATGCCTCCGATTCCGCCTTTGCCGAAGAGCATCTCGTACAGCTCCTCCTCGGACAGGCCGGCAGCGCCTTGCGCGCCGCCGCTCCAGCTCCATGCGCCGCCGTCCTGCGCGCCGCCGGGTCCGCCGCTGCCGCCTGTCCGTCCCGCATACTCGCGCCGCATCGAAGCATAGCGCTGTTCTTCTTCGTACGCCTGTCTTTTATCGTCATGGCTGAGAATATCGTAAGCCTCCGCGATCTCCTTGAACTTCGACTCGGCCTCGGGGGCTTTGTTCACGTCGGGATGCCACTTCTTGGCCAGCTTCTGATAAGCCTTTTTGATCTCCTGCTTCGTCGCGTCCTTGCCGACGCCGAGCGTTTCGTACGGATTGCCGATCGTCATGGCGCATCTCCTCCCCCCGGGCGATATGTCTGACCTTTTTTTGACCTTAATGCCATTATAGACCCGCTAAACGAATATGCCAAAGCCGGTTTGAGGCGGTTTAAGCCGATTATTGGCTTTAAATCTTCGCTTATCTAACTCAGATGACCTATATTGACTAATACTGATCTTTATTGCCATTCAAGCGATTGCCTCGTCCGATCAAACGCCGTGGCAGTCAGGCGGTCCGCGCTTTCGTCGGCGTCATAGGCGTCATAGGCCTCATAGGCATCATAGGCGTCATAGGCGTCATAGGCATCATAGGCGTCATCGCCAAAATCCCCTCCGCCTGCGCGAAGGGGATAACATTAAAACATGGAATAGGCCGCCTCCCGTGTCACACTCCGTCGTTCCGTTCCGCTCTCGCCCGAACGTCTAGCTTCGCGAACAAATCCCTGAAAATCGCGTCGCGATCGACATACGTGACATACCGGATCGAATGCCGCCCGTCCGCCTCGAGCCAGCGGCAGTCATCGGACACGAGCGGGCTTGGCGCCAGCTCGCTCGGGCACCAATCCGGCCGGACCAGCCAGGCGATCGCGGATAAATCCCAAATCACCCGCGAGCGCCCGGCATGATCGTCCATGCAACCGAGATACGTTTCGTACAGGTACTGTCCCAGCGGCCCTTTATCCTTGACGTGGTCGCGCAGCTCGGACAATGTCGTCGTCAGATGCGACACGACGCCCATGCAGGGCAACAGGACCAGCGGCACGCCCGAGTCCAGCACGACGCGCGTCGCATGCAGATCCTGCTCGAGGTTGAATTCTCGCGTATCCTGCCAGTGAAAGGCGTGCCCGCCGAGCCAGACGAGCACGATCCGGTCCGCTAAGGCAGGCTCTAGCAGCAGCGCCGACGCGACGTTCGTGATCGCGCCGATCGCGACGACGTACAGCGGATCATCCTCCCCGCGCGCCAGCGCCCGGCGAATCAGATCGCGCGCGGCTTCGCTCTCGACCGGCGCGTCGGGACCCGGCATATAAGCCGCCGAGCCCCGGTATACGGGCAGCGTCTCCATCCCGGCGAGCGACCGGATTTTCAATATTTCCCGGTAGCTCTTCTCCATGCCGTCCGCCGGACCTTCGGACATATTGTTGTGGAACGGAGCGGCATGCACGGCCTCAAGTTCCAACGATTCCGGCGAACACAGCGCGTAGATCATGGCAAACTGGTCGTCGATCTCATTGTACGTATCGGTATCCAGCACGATGGACACTTTTCTTCCGGGATGCGCCAGCCGCCTGACGCGACGGTCCTCCGGCATTTCGACGAACGACGCTGACATTAGTTCCGTCATCCTCTCTTATTGTTTTTGGCTGATTATCGACAGCTTGCATGTTAAGATTATGATTAAATTATAGATAAATTGCCGGTTCGATCGTATCCTGTTTCGGTCGAACTCTATCATGATCCGGCTAGCATTCGAGAGGAGTTTCGTTCATGCAGGCACGGCTACACTTTCTTTTCCCCGTCGCGCACGAGCCCGGAGACGATGTGACGATGCACCGTCACGGCTGCCATGAGTTGGTCTACTATTTGAAGGGAAACGGAAAGACGCGCATCGGCGACCGCGATTACGAATATCGCGAGGACGATTACGCGTTAATCCGGCCAGGGACGTATCACGACGAACGGCATGCCGCGCCTACCGAGGTGCTGTGCCTGGGCTTTGCGCCGCTGCGGGAATCCGCGCTTCCCGAGGGCGTTTTTTCCGACCGCAAGCCAAAAGACGGCGAGGACGCGCACGAGCACATCCTGCCGCTGCTGCTCGGTATGGCCAAGGAGATGAGAAATAAAGACGAGGATTACGCCGATATGCTCGACCTGCTGGCTTCCCAGCTGGTTCTGACGCTTCACCGGCGGCGATTGAACGGCGGTTCGCCCACGCATGCGGAAGATAAGTTCAGGTATGCGATTAACTATATAAACGAAAACTTCCATCAGCGGATCGACTTCGGCTCGCTCGCCGCCATGGCCGGTTACAGCCTCGATCGCTACCGCCATTTGTTCAAGGCGCAAATCGGCGCGTCGCCCGGCCGCTACGTGCTCGGCAGGCGAATCGCGCATGCCCGGACGCTCCTTCGGGAGACGAACCGCAGCATCGCCGAGATCGCCGCGGACTGCGGCTTTGCCAGCGATTCGCAGTTTTGCAGCCTGTTCAGGCGCGAGACGGGCGGCAGCCCAGGGGCCTACCGCAAGGCCAACGCGTGACGATTCGCCCCCCTTAAATACATTTAAACCGCAGCAGTCCGTCTCTTTATGCATTCGCGCTTAGCGGACGGACCTAGGGAACGTTATTCTTGTTCCTATCGCGATTTGCGTCCCGCTCGTGGACCGAGATGATGCTATTGCTGGATTGCCGGCGTTTTTTAGCCTTGATCCGGGCCAATAACGTCCCTCCAGTCCGAAACGATCGCAATCGGGACCGTTTTTTACGAAATAACGGCCCGTGAGTCCGGTGCGTGAACCCGACTTGCATTCAACTGTGCCAGCGGTCCGACGCGCCAACCCGCTTACCTTCCCGCCGACCATCGCCGTACGGTGAGCAAGCGAACGTTCTGACAAGTACATCAAAAGAGCGCAGGGGCAAGGCCCCTGCGCTCCCGCGCATGACGCAATTAACTTTTACGCCACACGTCCGCGTAGTCTGCGTTGCGTTTGAACTGTACGAGCGCGTACGAACAGAGGGGCACGATCTTCTTGCCCTCCTCGCGGGCAGCCTCGACGACGCTGTTCAGCAGCCGCCGGGCGATATCGCCGCCTCGATAGTCCGGCGACACATACGTATGATTCAACACCCAGGTATTCTCCCCGTCGGGCATGAACGTGATCTCCCCGATCTGCTCGCCGTTCTCGCGCACGACGAAGGCGTTGCCTTCTTTATGAATGACGCCGACCTCGTCTCTTCTTTTCCAGCCTTTGAACGTGCTTTTTGCCTCGGACACCGTATCCTTCACGCTGCCGATCGTATCTTGAACGTCGGACTTGATGCTGTCGATATGCCCTTTCATGCTGTTCATTTCTTTTTTTGATGCCTTCGATCGGACTGCTCATGGCGATCGCCTCCTCTAATCAGCCGCTATGGCATATACTACTATATACCCGCTTCGCCCCCCGGTTATTCAGCGCCGGTTCGAAGCGACCGCGGTCAGGCATAGACAGGCGGCCGTCCGCGCGTTCCATCATTGTGCGATCGAGTCAATTGAATTATAATATGAGCAAATATTCATATGTTAAAGGAACCCTAGACGCGGAAGGACGGACAGCGATGGATAAACGAACCGAACGATTGACGGCCGTACAGAGCGGCGATGCCGCGCAAGATCCGCGTTCTGACGGCGCACACGGACAGTCGGAGAGCTTGACGGGGAACGCTCACGAACATTCCCATGGACGCTCGCCCGGCCATGGCGGACATGCGCACAGCCATGGCGCACACGCACACGGTCATGACCACCACGGCCATCAACATGGGATCGGCGATCACCACCATCACGGACGCGAGGGCGACCGCCGCGGACTGACGATCGCGCTCGCGATCACCGCGTGCATCATGCTGCTGGAGTTCGTCGGCGGGCTGCTCACCGACAGCCTCGCGCTGCTGTCGGACTCGGGCCATATGCTGAGCGACACGAGCGCGCTGGCGCTGAGTCTGGCAGCGCTCTGGTTCGCCGCGCGCCCGGCCTCGGCGAAGCGGACCTACGGCTTCCACCGCTTCGAGATCCTCGCCGCGCTGTTCAACGGCGTCGCGCTGTTCGTCATCGCGGGCTTCATCGTCTACGAAGCCGTCGGCAGGATGGCGTCTCCGCCGGAAGTGTCCGGCGGCCCGATGATGGCGATCGCCGCGGTCGGCCTGATCGCCAATCTGGCCAGCGCATGGGCGCTCACGCGCCAGGGCGACGTAGCGAACAACGTCAACATGCGCAGCGCGTACCTGCACGTACTGGGCGATGCGCTCGGCTCCGTCGGCGCCATCGCGGCAGGCATTCTCATGATGGCCTTCGGCTGGTACATCGCCGATCCGATTATCTCAATCCTCGTCTCCGTCCTCATCCTGCGGAGCGCATGGCTCGTCATTTCGCAGACGGTCCACGTGCTCATGGAGGGCACGCCGGCCGGCATCGACCACGAGGAAGTGAAGTCCGCGCTGCTCACGCTCGATGGCGTCCGCGACGTGCATGATCTGCATATCTGGACGATCACTTCCGGCCTCGATTCCTTCAGCTGCCACATTCGCGTCGAGGAAGGGGTCCAGTGCCAGGACGTGCTGCAGCGCGCGATCTCATTGATCGAGGAGCGCTTCGGCATCACGCATACGACTATCCAGGTCGAGAGCGGCGCCATCCGGCATAGAGAGATTCAGGTGTAGGGTGCAAAAAAACTGCCTTCCCGTCGCCGCAATGCGAACGTAGCGGGCATCTGCGCTCCCTCTATCCTGATATGCGACATCACCCAGCCCCGTGCTGCCGGTGCGATCGGAGAACCTCGTCCATCCCGTGCCGACCGCGGAAGTCCCTTTGCGACCGATTCCACTCCATTGTAGGCGCCTCCACGGTGCCGAACGATTCAAAAAAATAACGATATCCTATCTAAAAATTAATCCAATGACGCGCCCGTCGCCTGAACGCGCAACGAATCGCGCCAACTTCTCCAACGTCGCCCGCCGGCTTGGTGCGGACGATATGTGGCGATCGCGTCCTATCATTCTCGCCGTCTATCCGATAGCTGTTCAAACGCAATTATTTCGCTCGATCGCCCTGTCATTGGGCAAATAAGTGTTGAAACGCAGTTAAATTTTCACTTTCGCACGCTTTGGCTCGTTTTGGCTCGTTTCTCAACAAAATAATTGCGGTTGAACACTTATTTCCTCCGCAGCCCGGATCAGCGCGCCGATTAATTGCTTTTCAACACTTATCGCCCTCAGCTCGCAGCCTTCAGCTCCCGGCTTAGCCGTGTCGAACGCAAGCGCCATTCCGCGTATTTGCAAAAAAAAGAAGCCAACGTCGACGCGACGCGGCTTCCTTTTATTTGCGCTTGTTCAAGAAGGCGTTCTCCCTGCGCCTGCGCTCCTGCAACAGACGCTCCTGCTCGTAGACGTGCGCAACCTCGCTCTTGATCTTCATCGAGCAGTTCTGGCACAGCTTGCCCTTGCGGATCGGCGCCTCGCACAGATCGCATGCGTCGGTCAGATTCGGATAATCGTACACCTTCAGCTTCCCCTTGCGGATCCACGACCGAATCAGCTCGGGACGCTCGTCCACCCGCTCCGCGAGTTCCTCCGTGGTCAGCTTGCGGTTCGCGCGAAGCTCCTTTTCCATTCGGTTCATCAGCGCGTCCTCGGCGGCGGTGCAGACGGCGCAGAGCTGCCTGAGATTGATCTGATAGATTCTGCCGCATCCGGGGCAGTGGCCCACGCGCAATTCGGAAGTCATAAGCGATCCCGCCTGTCTGGCTGTCATTTGCGTCTATCATAACACAGCGGCGGCGAACTCTACTAGATTGCCGATACGGGATACTGCTCGTCCGCGCGCGCCGCGGCCGCCTCCGGCGCCGTGCCCGACAGCATGTCCATCAGCGCCTTGGCATTCGGCGTCGCGTCGCCGGCCGAATTGTTGTTGAACACGACGTACACGGTGTCCGTCTCCTGGTCCAGCGCCAGCAGCCGGTCCCGCCACTCGGCCAGCTCCGCGGCGTCGTAATGGTACAAATAGCGAAGCTTGCGCCAATCCGGACGCCCGCTCGCATGCCAGCCCCCCTTCATTGCGTCCGTGCAGGCGCACGTAGGTCATGTCGCTCGTCGTGGCGACCGGCACGATCGGTATCGAGCCCTCTCCCGCCTGCGGCTCGTCGACGATCGTATGGATCCAGCCTTCTTTTCTCATAAAGGCGATCGTCTTGTCCTTGAATGCCGGAGCGTACCAGCTCCGGTTGCGCAGTTCCAGCGCGCAGGGCACGTCGGCCATATACGCCCGCGTGCGCCGCAGCAGATCGACGTTCTCCCGGGTGCAGTCGAACCAAGGCGGGTACTGGAACAGCGCCGCCGCCAGCTTGCCGGCCTCCCGCATCGGCGCGATCGCCTCGTGAAATGCCTTGTACATCGTCTCCTCGTCGTCGAAATAATTTTTTTTTGCCGCGCAGATGGCCCGTCATCCCTTGATACGCCTTCACGACGAACTTGAAGCCGTCCGGCGTGTCCGCCGTCCACTTGGACGTGTTCTTCACCGACGGCACCGCATAGAACGAGCTGTCGATCTCCACGACGTCGAAGTGCTTGCCGTATTCGCGGAGCCGCTCGCCGGCCTTCAGCTTGCCGTATAGCTCCTCGTGATCGCCGAAGCCCGTCAGACCGATTCGGATCATCGCCCCCGCCTCCCTTGCCCCAAATTTATCCTTATGTGTATTTTACACGCCGGAGCGTCGAATGAACGAACGATTTTGGCCTTCGCTATGCGCCGCCGCAAACAGACCGCCCCGCCCTGCATCCAAGCGATGCCGGCGAGCCGGTCTAAAAATATATTTAAATATATTTATCTGATTATTCTAAATAGACTATCTTTTTAACGCAGAGCTGTGATAGAATGCAGGTACAGGAAAGGAGGTGCGTCAACATTAGTTCCCATATGTTGAACGTATCCCTTACCCGATCCAGTCTCTAATCCGGCTGGAGGCGCGGGATACGGTTCAATCAAGCAGCGCCGCTCGGGTACGAGAGACCGTCTTCGGACGGTCTCTTTGTTTGTGTTCGATGCTTCTGGCGGCGCTTTACGCATCCTATCCGCGCGCAAGCCGGCGATAAGGCGCATGAACGCTGCGGGGCACAATATCCGCGTCCAGATAGGCGGCCAGGCCCGCGACGCCCGCCTCCATCATCCGGCGATGATTGCGGACGAAGACGGGACGCAGAAGCGGCGCAAGCGCGCGCATCCAACCGCGTTTCGTTTCCAGCTCCATCAGGCAGTGAACCTCCGTCGCGCGTCCGGCGCCGTGCAGCCGAACGACGGCATGCCCTTCCAAATCGCCCTCGACCCGCAGCGCCACGACGGTCGGCGGCCGGCTCTCGACGACGGATACGCGCAGCTTGAGCGCATAAAGCGGACCGGGACGGAACTCGGACGCATAAATGCTGCCCGAACCCTCGCCCCATTCGTCCGTCGCGATCCGTTCGATCTTGACGTTCGGCCACCAGTCGTCGTACCGGAAGTCGGCGATCAGCGCCCACAGCCGTTCCTTATCCCGATTCACGCGCCATGCATGCGCGAACCGATAGATCGAATCGCTCATACGCACCTCCTGCAAGCGGGTCATATCATGGATATTTAACCACTTTAGCCGAAGATGCCTCTCTGGCGTAGAAGCGCTCCGCGATTGCGCAAGCCGTTTAATCCCGACATCGGCGTCGCATCGGACGTTTCCGTCAGGAAAGCCGGCCGCATTATTCCGTCTGAACTTTAGGGTCGATTGCCTCGCGCGGCCGTTCCGTCAGGCGTCCGAACCTTTGAAGGCTGCCGCCGCAAGCGGCAGCTCGAAGACGAAGCGCGTTCCCTCTCCGACAGTCGACGTCACGGCGATCGTCCCGCCCATCATATCGATGAGATCCTTGCAGATCGCGAGGCCAAGCCCCGTCCCCTCGTGCCGCTTGGCGCGGCCGTTCTTCGCCTGGTAGAAAGGCTGGAACAGATGCGCGAGCTCCTCGTCCGGAATGCCGATGCCGGTATCCCGGACCTCGAAGCGGACGCGCCGACAGGCCTCCGCCGTTTCGAGGTCCGCAGGTTGCACCGCGAGCTCGATCGCCCCTTTGGCCGTGAACTTCACCGCGTTGCCGACCAGGTTGATCAACACCTGGCAGATACGCTGCTCGTCCCCAAGCACCGCATCGGGCAGACCCTCGTCGATGACGCACGCGAGCGCAAGTCCCTTTTGCTTGCATTGGGTCTGAAAAAGCATGGCCGTGTCCCTCACGAGCCCGTTCAGACTGAAGGGCGCGATCGACAGCTGCATCTTGCCGGCCTCGAGCTTGGAGTAGTCCAGCACGTCGTTGATCGTCGACAGCAGCAGCGCGCCGCTGCCGTGGATGACCTGCACGAACTCGCGCTGCTCCTCGCTGAGCTCGGTCTCGAGCAGAATCGCGCTCATGCCGATGACGCCGTTCAGCGGCGTACGAATCTCGTGGCTCATGACGGCCAGGAAGTCGCTCTTGACCCGCAGCGCCTCCTCTGCGTCCCGCTTGGCCGCGAGCAGCTCCCGCTCCGTTTTCACGCTGCCGGTGATATCTTTGGATATCGTATATATGTCCTGGACGCGCCCGTTCTCCACCCAGGGCACCATCGTGCAGCTGAGATGGAGCAGATGCCCTTCTTTGTGGCGTACCGTCACTTCGACCGTCCCCGATTCGCCGCGAAGCGCGGCCAGGAAGCAAGCCTTGAGCTGCTCGAATTCCCCGGGATTGACCATCTCGGTGTGGAACCTGCTCGGCAGCTCCGAAGCCGCGTACCCCATGATCCGCTCCGCTGCGGGATTCGCCCTGAGGATGCGCCCGCTCGGATCGTACAGGCAGACCATATCGGGATGATGCTCGAAAATCGAGTCGTATCTTCGCTGGTTGGATGCCGCGATCCGAAGCGCGAGACGCTTGTCCAAAATCTGGCTGGCCATCACCAGCGCGAGAATGAACAGCATGGATCCGCCGATGATAACGGCCAGCAAAGCGTTCCCTGCCTGCATCCGCTCCGCCGTCTCGCGCGCATGCGCCGCTTCGGCTTCGGTTCCGGCGAACGAGACCGCCGCCATCGCGGTATAATGCATGCCGGCGATCCCCGCGCCCAGCAAGAGCGAGAGCAGCATTTTGGCGCCTTGTCCCGGGGCCCGCCCCTTGCGCTGGTTGGCGTGCGACAGCTTAAGCGCGGCGAAGGACACGGCGAACGCGATGACGATCGATGCAGCGACCAGCAGCCAGTCGTAGCGCTGCTCATAGGGCATGCGAATCGCGGCCATGCCGCTGTAATGCATGCCCGCGATGGCGACGCACAGCCAGAAGCTGCCGATCGCCATGGACAGATTGGATGCCAGATTGCGGGCCATCATCCTGAAGGCCGCGTAGGCGGCCAATACGGGCAGCAGGATGGAGATTGCGAGCCACCCCGGATGGTAATGAATGTTAACGGGAAGATGATAAGCCAGCATGCCGATAAAATGCATGGACCATATGCCGAAGCCCATGGCGGTCGAACCGAGCAGCATCCACAAGCGACGATAGCCTCCCCCGAAGCGTCAGCACGCGCTCGTATACGAGCAGGGAGCAGTAGGAGGACAATACGGAAATCAGCACCGATAAAACGACCAACGGCGGATAATAGGTGCCATGGAGCTGTGTCATGGGCTGTCCTTCCCGGGCTGCGCAGCGTCAAGGGCCCAATTATGGTAATTTATTATTTAATATAAGAATGGATTCGCCAAGCGCTAGCTTCAGTCTAGCATACGACAGCGTTTTCAAAAGGAATGGCGAATCCTATTTTTCCGACCTGCCTCGACATTCTTTTTTATAAGTATATAGGAGTATACTCACCTGCGAAAAGACCTACTTTTTCTCAAGCCGGATTTCCTGTAACAACCCGCCTGCCTATGCTACAATACGGGAATCGAAAAAGCGCATATTAATCCGGGCAAACGGGAAGGTTGATCGACTATGCTGATCATCGGCATCGCCGGAGGCACGGGCTCCGGCAAGACGACCGTCGCGCGCTCCGTCATCGAGCGTCTGGGCGCCGGCAAGGTTACATTTATTTCGCAGGACAGCTACTACATGGACTACCCGCATCTGAGCATGGAAGAGCGCGCCAGAATGAACTACGATCATCCGCTCATGTTCGACAACGACCTGCTCGTCGAGCATCTGGGCATGCTGAAGACTGGACGCACGGCCTATGCGCCGGTATACGACTTTGGCTTCTACGGCAGGTCCGCCGACGAGCGGGAGGCGCTGCTCCCCAATCCGATCGTCATTCTCGAAGGGCTTCACGTGCTGTACGAGGAAAAGCTGCGGCAGCTGCTCGACATCAAAGTGTTCGTCGACACGGATCCCGACGTGCGCATCCTGCGGCGAGTGGTGCGCGACATCGAGGAGCGCGGGCGGACGATCCAGTCGGTGTACCGCCAGTACATGGAGACGGTCAAGCCGATGCACGAGGCGTTCATCGAGCCGTCCAAGAAGTACGCGGACCTGATCCTGCCCGAAGGCGGGCACAACCAGGTCGGCATCGAACTGCTCACGGTGCTCACGGAGAAATACTTGGACGGCGCTCCTCGCCGTTCTTGAACCTTGCGGGCTGCGCGCGGCCCCGTCGCCTGGATTGGCGCAAAGCGAAAACAGCCCCTTGCCTGAAGTCGCGTCCGAGCGAACGGAACTCGTTTGCTCGGGCGCGCTTAGGTTGAGAGGCTGTTTTTTTTGCAGGTTATCCCGGGGAAGGCGCTACTGCGCGCCGAACAGGACGATCGCCGCGGAGGACGAGGAGAATTCGGCCTCGATGACCGCCCGGCCGGACGCGTCCCACGAGACGCGAACCCCTTCGGTATGCCAGACGGGCCGCGCCGGCTTGCCCTTGGTGGCGTAACTATAGGTTCCGGGCGTTGCGGAGAAAAGCGCGACGAGACCGCGTCCGCTCATCGCGGACAGCTTCTCGTGCGCTTCCGCCGCCCCGCCGATCTCCCCCCTCGCGGACCGGATCGCTGTCCGCAATATCGTCGCGTACTTGCTTGTAGCGGTCCAGCGTCTCGCGTATGAATTCGCGGTCCGCTCGCGACAGCGCCGGCAAATCGCCCCACAGGCCGTTATGGCCGAGCATGAGCGAGGCAAGGGAGATGAGCTGGTTGTCCCGCGGCGCATCCGGCAAATAATGCGCAAGGAACAGCGTCGACGGCAGCCAGCGATCGTAGGCGAGCGGACGGCGGCAGATCCAGCCTCGCGCGGGACCGGGATGAAAAAACAGATT
The DNA here is from genome assembly GCF_029525575.1 of Cohnella rhizosphaerae. Taxonomy (GTDB): domain Bacteria; phylum Bacillota; class Bacilli; order Paenibacillales; family Paenibacillaceae; genus Cohnella; species Cohnella rhizosphaerae. The sequence goes on along the minus strand of NZ_JAPDIA010000003.1, from coordinate 894,181 downwards.
CCAGTTGTCCCGCTCCCGGTCGATCGGCACATCGTAATTAAAGTAATACGGACCGTTGTTCACCAGAAAGTACTTGCCGGAGCCCAGAAATGCCAGCCCCATCGCGCGGCCTCCCTCGGTCACGTCGAAGTCGACGATCGCCTGCGGGCATGCCGCGCACAGCCGATCGACAATGCGCGCCATCGCCTGCACCTGCTGGAACGCGTAGCTCTCCCGCCGTTCCAGGCGGGTATGTCCCGCGTCGCCGTGATCGTGCCCGGGCGCGTCGCAGCCGTACTGCGCGATCGCGTCCCATTTGAAATACCGGACGCCGTAATCCCGGGCCAGCCGAATCAGCTCCCCGGCGAACGCGTCCGCATACCGGCTCGCGAGGCAAAGCGGCACGCTCGCCTCCGTCTCCCACACCTCGGCCGGCTCGGCCTCCCGGCCTTCCTCCGACATGACGCAGTCCCGATGGGCGGCGAGCATCTCGCTGCCGAGCGCGGCCACCGTCGGGTTGAACCACAGCCCAAGCTTCATGCCGTAGCCGTCAAGCCGCGTCCTGACCTCGCGCAGATCGTCGGGGAAGCGCTGCGGATCCGCCCGCCAGTCGCCGGTCCGGCCGTACCAGCCCGTATCGAGGACGTATACCTCCACGCCCAGCTCGTGCGCGGCGTCGATATCGAGCAGCGTCCGCTTGAGGCGCATCGGGTCCAGATACTTGCCGCCCTGCTCGTTGCGGACGCGCTCTTGATAATTCCAGGTGTTATAGAAAATATAGGGCCGGCGGCTCTCCGCATTTTCCGACCAGTGCCGCAGGGCGAAGCGGCGGTAATGCGAAGCGAGCGCGTCTTCGTCTCCCTCGATCGCAGCCGCTTGCATCCATACCGTTCGATAGGGCCGCTCCGGCGTCGGGGCGCTGCCGTCCAGATAATTGCCCTTGACCGCCTCCAGCTCTACCGTACGGTCAGGCCGGAGCCGGTACTGAATGAAGGCGTCCGGGTACTGGGAGCCATGCTCGTAAGCGAGCAGCAGTTGACGGTTCCCGCCTCCCGCGGTCAGCAGCGGCCCCATCAACGTCTCTCCCCGCCTGAAATGCAGCTCGTCCGCCTGGCGCTCGGTCGGGCAATAGCTGTGCACCGGCTCCACGAATTCGGACAGCCGCCGCTCGACCGTAAGGTCGCAGCCGTCGAGCGACGCCGAGAGGTAGCGCAGCCGGTCGCTGCCGGTACGCTTCGTCAACCGCGCGCCGTCCCGCGACGCCAGCTCGTAACGGAAGCGGACGACGGGATTGCCGCCGTCCGCCACGCGCACGATCCAATGCAGCTCGGTCCCCGGCGCGTCGCGCAGCGGTCCGCCTACCCGGTATTCGGTGACGCCGCACGTCAGCGTCCGGCGCGGCGCAGTCTCCGCGAGCGTGGCGAGCGCGCCGGACACCATCCGCCCTTCCAGCTCGAACGACGGACTGCCGAACGTCCAGCCCGCTGCGTTTCCGCCCGTATATTCGATCGCCCAGAAGCGTTGGTCGCCGCCATAGCAGACGACTTGCATGCCGGACCGCTCCGGACTGCGCCATGCTTGCTCCTCCGTCATCCCGGCCGCTCCTTCCGTTGCCATGCATAAGGCCCTTCAATCTCAAGCGCGACTTCATAATCGTCCGGGATGTCCGTCTCGATGTGCAGCTTCCCGTCGGCATAGCGCCAGGACATCGCCAGCAGGTCGCCGCCGACAGGCAGCGCGCCCGCGCAAGACAGCAGCCCCGACTGGCCCGGGCGGAGCACGACCGTCCGGCGCAGCGGGTCGACATGGCGGAAGCCGAGCAGGTCGCGATACGCGACATGGACGACGTGACTGACGAAGCCGTGGCTGCAGCTGGCGATCGGCTCGTCCTGCTCCCACAGCGTGCCGGTGGCACTCGCCATCCCGCCCAGCAGCTCGGGCAGCTCGGCCGCGATGACGTCGGCCCGGCCCGCGGCGGACAGCGCCTCAAGGCGCAGCATGTTGCCGATGAGCTGGTTCGTCGGCGCGACGCCCGGCGCGCGCCCGCTCTCGATACCGCGGCGGCGCGGCCCAAGACGCTCCACAAGCGTGCGCCACAGCTCCGGGTAAGTATCCGGCTCCGCGATGCCGAAGCAGAAGGCGTAGTACTGGCACGCCTCCGACACGTGGCCGGTCTCGATCCGCAAGCCTTCCGCGGTCCGCACGGCATGATCCGCGAAGTATTCGCCCGTAAAGGATTGGGACCGCACCGCGGTCCGCACCGCTTCGGCCTGACGCAGCCAGTCGCCGGAGCCGTACAGCCGGCCCGCCGCCTCGAGCGCTGCCGCATACAGCATGTTGGTCGGATAGCTCACATCCTGCACCCACTCGCGCGCCGGCGACCAGTCGACGAAGATCCAGCCGTCCAGCCGCTCCAGCAGTCCGTCCGCGTTGCGGAAGGGCTCGAAGTACCGCATCAGCGACGCGACGCGCGGCCTCAGGCGCGCCAGCATGTCCGCATCGCCGCTGCGCGCGGCGTATTCGCCCAGCTGAAGGACGAACCACAGCCCCCAGTTCGGAATAAAATTGCCGTCGAAGTGGTCGGCCGGGTAACACATCGGCACCATGCCTTCGGGGAGATGGGCGAAGCGTTCGGGCAGCGCGTAATTTTCCAGAAACAGCCGTTCGTATAACGTCGTGCCGCTCAGCGCCGCCGCCGTGCGCGCCATAAAAAAGCTGTCGCACAGCCAGCCCGCGCGCTCCCGCGACGGGCAGTCCATGAAGACGTCGACCGCATTCTGCCTGTAGGTCTCGATGCCCGCCGCGACGATCGCGTCGAGCGCCGGATCGCCGCTCGCGAACGAGCCCCGGACGGCGTCGCCGCACGCGTATTCCCGAACGCCGATGCCGCGGATATCGGCCGATCCCTCCCAGACGAGCAGCTTCAGATAACGGAGCGAGTACGGTTCTATCGTCTCCAGGCTGTGAACGCCCGGCCCCAGCTCGTAGGCGACGGCGTTGACGGCATCCAGCCGCAGGAAGTCGACCTCGCCGCCGCTCAGCACCTCGTCGAACATCAGATACAATCGCGCCGGTTCCGCGCAGACGACCTCGGCCTGAATGAAGCCTGCGGCGACGCGGCCGAAGTCCACGATGCGGTAGCTCCGCGCTTCGAGCCTCAGCGCAGCGTCCGGCACGTAAGGCCGCTCACCGACGCGCCGCTCGGTCGTGAAGGCCTCCTGCAGCAGCAGCGACGGGACGGTCCCCAGCTCGGCCTCGGGATAGCCGAGGTAAAGCGGACCGACGCCCGTCAGCGACCGGTCCTTGCGGTAGCCGTCGGGCGGCAGGCGATGCGCCACGGCGCCGGATTCGCATACGGAGAGCGGCTGCAGCGTTGGAAAAGCCGGCAGCGGCACGCCCCTGGGCAGCGCCAGCCGGCCTGATACGCGAGCCCAATCCGCCCTTGCACCCGGAGCGGCGGCCGCCGAGGATCGCCAGTCCGCCGCGTCTGCCTGCAGCCGGTACGCCTCCGTGAAGGCTCGCTGGAAGCTGTACCGCTGCGTCCGGCGCAGCCGCTCACGCAGTTCGCCGGCCTCAAAGCCCCGCTCGCCGTCCGCTCCCGTCCAGCAGAGCGGGCGGCCGTCCGACGTCAGCAGCTCCGCCTGCAGGAACGAAGGCTCCGCCAGCGTATAAAAGCTGTTTACGTTATAGCCGGCGACCTCGATCGCGACGATCGTCTCTTCCTCCGCCCCGTCTCCCGAAAGCGCCCATTCGTCGACGCGGCAATACCCGTGAGGCGCGGCCGCCGGACCGTGGCCCACGAACCGCCCGTTCGCATAGCAGCGGTAGATCGACGCGGCGGCGATCCGCAGCCGCGCCCCCCCGCCCGACAGGCGCGGCGACGCGGGCTCTGAAGCCTGCCGTTACATTCATCGTGTCGTCGAGCCCCGACAACCAGACGGGCTCGGCGCGTTCAAAAGCAAATCTTTCCATCGTCGCTCTCCCTTCCGTCGTCTCACCCTTTGATCGCGCCGGCCGTCATCTCCTCGATGATGAACCGCTGACCGACGGCGTACACGAGCAGTACGGGGGCCATCGCGATCAGCAGGTCGGCGAAGACGTAATTCCAGTCGGTGCCGAACTTCGACTTGAACATGTAGACGGACATCGGGATCGTCCACATGTCGGAGCTGCCGAGCAGGTAGAGCGGCCATTGAAAGTCGTTCCAGACGCCGAGAAAAACGAATACGGTCGCCGTCGTAATCGAGGGCAGCAGCAGCGGCAGGATGATCCGTATGAAAAGGCCGAAGCCCCGCGCCCCGTCGACGAAGGCGGATTCGTCGATCTCGCGCGGGATCGCCTTGACGAAGCCGGTCATCATGAGCAGAATGAACGGCGTCTGCAGCGCCGCGTACAGCAGGATGACGCCCAGAAATTGATTGTTCAGGTGCAGCGACTGCATCAGCTTGACGGTCGGGATGATCGAGGGCGGCGCGATCAGTCCCGCCAGGAACAGCGTATAAATGACCGCGATAAGCCTTCCCGACCGCCGGGCCGCGATAAACGCGCCCATGACGCCTATGGAGATAGACAATACGACGGAGCCGGTCGTGACGATCGCGCTGTTGGTCAGCCCCCGCAGCATCCGGCCCTGCTCGAATACGACCTTGAAGTTGCTCCAATGCCAGGCGTCGGGCAGCTCGAGCCGCATGAGCGCCGCCTGCTGCGCGTCCTTGACCGCGCTGAGCAAGATGAACAGCAGCGGAACGACGACAATGAGGCTGAGCGCCAGCAGCAGGACCAGCCTGAGCGCCGTGAGCGCGCCGCTCATCCTCATAGCTGAACCTCCCTTCGGCGCAGCAGGTGCAGCGCGTAGAAGGAGATGACGGCGATGACGAGGAACAGACAGACGTTGGCCGCCGTACCGTAAGCGTACAGGCCGTCCGAGAACCGGTCGAAGATGTACGTGTTGACGACCTCCGTCGCGTCGCCCGGGCCGCCGCTCGTCAGCGCGAACACGATCTCGAATACTTTAAGCGAGCCGATCAGGCTCAGAATGACGTTAATGGTGAACGAAGGCGCGAGCAGCGGAAATATCACGTAGCGCACGAGCTTCAGGTAGCCGCTGCCGTCGATGATCGACGCTTCGATCAGCTCCTTGGGAATGACCAGGATGCCGGCGATGTAGATCGCCATCGCGAAGCCGGCATACTGCCAGACGTTGGCGACGGAGATGGCGTACAGCGCCACGTCGGCGTTGCCCAGCCAGTCCGTCGTCGCGAACCCGAGACCGACGAAGCGCAGCAGCTCGTTCAGGATCCCCTCCGGCCGGTAGATGGCGGAGAAGACATACCCTATGACGAGCGTACTGAGCACGCAGGGCAGGAAAAAGACCGTGCGGAACGCGTTGCGGCCCGGCACCCTGGTCGTCAGGATCAGGGCCAGACCGAGGCCCAGACCGTTCTGGAAGACGGTGACGATGGCGGCGTAGACGAGCGTGTGCCGGACGGCGTTGACGAGATCCCCCGCCGCCAGCAGATCGCGGTATTGCTGCAGGCCGACGAAGCGGATGCTTTCTTTGTAGATGTTCCAGTCCGTCAGCGAATAGTAGAAGCCCGACAGCGTCGGATAAATGTAGAGCGCTCCGTAGACGGCCAGCACGGGCAGCAGCAGCCATAGGGGGTACATTTTTTTTGATGTGCATGCGGTGTCAGCTCCCTCCTGCCCGGCCGGCGCGCCGGCCGGGCCCACCCGCTTACCAGCCCGCGAGACCCGCCGCCTTGGCGGCGGTGTCGATATTTTTCTGCAGCGCCTTGGCGACTTCGGCCGCCGTCTTGTCGCCGCCGTACAGCGCCTGCAGCTCCTTCGTGTAGTCGCCGACCGACACGGCCGTCAGTCCGTTGAAGAACGGCGCGGCGCGCCCGGCTTCGACGACCGGCTGCAGATCGGCCGTGCCTCCGTTCAACGCGGCCTCCACGCCGAGCCAGCTCGGCATCGTCTTGGCGGCGTCATAATACGTTTTGAGCGTTTCAGGCTCCGCGATATAGGCAAGCAGATCCTTGGCCTGCTCGACGTTCTTGGAATTCTTGAATGCAAAAGCCGCCTGCGGATCGCTGATGCCGACGTAGCTGTCCGCCTCGAACGGCTGCGGGAACATGCCGACCGGCGCGTCCGGGTACTTGGCCAACAGCGTCGGCAGCGCCCAGTCCGCGTTGATGACCATGGCCGACTTGCCGGTGGCCAGCTCGTCGAGCGACAGATCGTACGTGCCTGAGAACAAGTTTTTGTTCGCATAGCCCTTTTTCACGAGATCCGCCTGCTTCTGCAGCATATCCACGAACTCGGGGATCTGGTCGAACGTCGTCTGGTGCGCGTTGATCTTGTCCATCAGGTCGGGCTGCTTGGCGAGCAGATTGGCGAACCCGCTGAAGGTGAATACCTGGAGCGGCCAGCCGTCCTTCCCCGCCTCGTAGAAGGGGGGTGATGCCCGCGGCCTTGATCTTCTCGGCGTCTGCGAGCAGCTCGTCGTACGTGCGGGGCACGGACAGGCCGAGGTCGGCAAATACTTTTTTTGTTGTAGAGGACGCCCGACACGTTCATCCCGCTCGTCGGAATGCCGTACACCTTGCCGCCGTCCTGCAGGTAATATTTCAAAATGGTCGGATTGATCCGCGAAATGTAGGATTCGCCCGACAAATCGACGAGGTTTTTTTCCGGATTGAGCTTTTTTGATGGCGCTGCTCTGGCTGAAGAAAAAGAGGACGTCGGGGATGTCTTCGGTCGCGATCTTGGTCAGCACCATCTGCTCGAAGTTGTCGGATACGATCTGCAGATCGACCTTGTTGCCGCTTTTCTCCTCGTAGCCCTTCATGATTTGTTCCCAGGGTCCGCCTTTGGCCCAATCGGCGTGCATAATGACGGACAGCGTCACCGGCTTGGCGGCGGGGGCCGTCTCCGACGGCTTGGCGGAAGCGCTTGCCGAAGCGGACGGCGAAGGGGATGCGGACGAGGAAGGCGAGCCGCCGCTGCCGCTCTCGCCTCCTCCGCAGGCTGCGAGCGCTGCGGCCATGAGCACGGACACGGCCGCGGTCAGGCCGGACTTGATCTGTTTTGCATGCATAAGGTTGACCCTCCAGAGTTGAATGATGGCAGCATGTGTGCCGTATTCCTAACGATAATGAAGCCGCCCCGTCATGGAAATGGAAAATGTGCAGGTGGCGGCCTGTAAAATTCCTAGATCGGCGCCGCCGCGCGACCGTCGGTGCTATACTGCTAGCAAGAGGTGGAGTCATGCTAAGCCGGCTGAGCATACGGGGCAAGCTGTTTCTGGCGTTTACGCTGTGCGTCAACATCATCATCGGATTGCTCAGCTACTTATACTATCGACAGACGGCGGACGTCATCTACCTGCGCAACCGGGAGGCGACCCAGCAGATGCTGTACAGGTTCGTCACGTCCATCGACCGGATGTACAAGGACCTTGACCGGATTTCCGCGCAGATCTTGTACAACAACGATATTGCCGCCTATTTTTCGCCCCCCGAGCCGGACTTCGACAGCTCTTACGCCGCCTTCGTCAAAGTGCAGAAGCTGACGAATCTGCTCGAATACTTCAACGGACCGCAGATGACGGCCAAGCGCATTCTCGTCTTCAACCTGAACGGCGACTATATCGATTACGGCTTGAACTGGGACACGTATCCAAGTTTACGGGAGCGCTTCCACCAGTCGTCTTGGATCGAAGATACGCTGGCGCTCGGCGGCGAGAAGCTGCTCGTGCCGCCCCGGCCGACGGAATGGCAGACGACGTCGGAGGTTGTCTTCTCGGTCGCCCGGCGTCTGAACGCGCATACGCTGATCGAGGTTCAGCAGCCCTATGCGCTGCTCGAGCAGACGCTGACCGAGGGGCGGGATGCCGCCGAAGCCAGCCTGTTTATTTACGATGACGACGGGCGCATCTTCTATCCCTACGGCGCTGCGCGCATCCCGTTCGACGGCCGGGCGTTCGCAGGCGGGGCGGACGGCAGCGAGATCCGGCGTTTCGATACCGGAGAGACGAACGTCGCCAACCAGACCCGTTCCTCGTATACCGGCCTGAGTGTCGCCCTACTGCAGCCAAAGGAAGCGCTGCTGAGGCCCATTCAGCGGCTCCATCAGCTCAGCATCGTCATCATAGGCGCGGCGGAGCTGCTCGCGCTGGCGCTCTCCTACGCGATCGCGCGCACGATCACGTCGCCGATCTTCCGGCTGCAGCGGTACGTGCGCAGCGTAGAACTCGACTCCCATCCCGCGACGCCGGCGCCTCGCGCGTTCGCGTACTCCCGCGAGGTGAACGACCTGTACGAGACCTTCGTCAAGATGACGCAGCGGCTGCACCGATCCATGAACGAGCTCATCGACCTTCGCAGTCGCGAGAGCACGGCGCAGATCCAGGCGCTCTATGCGCAGACGAACCCGCACTTTCTTTACAACACGCTCACTTCGATCGGCCGGCATGCAGAAGAGGCGAACGATCGCGACGTCGCGGAGATGTGCTACGCGCTCACTCAGATGCTGCGCTACAGCAGCGTCGCGCCGGCCGCCCCCGTCGCCGTGCGCGAGGAGCTGGCCAACGCCCGCGCCTACTTGGAGCTCATGAAGCTTCGCTACGAATTCCAGCTGCAATTCGATATCGCGCTCGACCCGCTTCTGGCCGAAGAGCCGATGCCCAAGCTGATCGTGCAGCCCTTTCTGGAAAATTGCTTCGCCCACGCCTTCAGGCAGGTCGAGCCCCCCCGTGGCATATATCCGTCGCCGTCCGCGCGAGGCAGGACGAGCCCGGCTGCTGGGAGCTGTCGATCGCGGACAACGGCGCCGGCATCGGCGACGAGACGCTGGCCGCCGTGCGCCGGCGGATCGAGACGCTGCGCGCGGACGGGGACGGCGAGCTCTCGCAGATCACCTCGCGCGGTCTCGGCCATGTCGGCATCGAGAATACGCTGGCGCGCTGCCGGCTGTTCTGGGGCGACCGGGTCCGCTTTAACGTCGGCCGACTGCCCGAGGGCACCGAGATTGTCATCATCGTCCGCAAGGAGGAATGCGACTGATGTTCCGCGTCGTGATCGTCGAAGACGAGCCGCCCATTTTGCGCAGCATCAAGGAGAAAATCGCCGCCATCGATCCCGACTTCAAGGTCGTCGGCGAGTACTATAACGGCGCGGCGGCGCTGCTCGAGATGGATATCGTGCAGCCGCACGTGCTGATCACCGACCTGCACATGCCCGTCATGGACGGAGAAGCGCTGCTCGAACGCGTGCGCGAGCGGTACCCGGACATGCTCTGCGTCATCCTCACCGGCTACCAGCAGTTCGAGTACGCGCGCATGGCGGTCCGCATGGGCGTCGTCGACTACTTGCTGAAGCCGCCTACCGAGGCTACGATCGGCGAACTGCTGGTCTCGCTCCGCAGGCGGCTGCTGCAAAACCAGACGCTGGTCGAGTCGTTTATTTTGCAGCGTCTGCTGCTGCCCCATTCGTCCGTCGCCCATGCGGACGCGGAGCTGGAACGGTATGCGCGGGAGTACTTCTACCACGCCAGCTATATGCTGCTGTACGCCTGGCTGCCTCCCGAGCTGGAGCGGGACTTCCCGGCAGCGCAGCTGCGGAACGCCGCGGAGGCATGGCTGCAGGACGGCGAGCGATGCTACGCGCTCGCCGCTCCGTCGCACGAGTGCATCCTGCTGCTCGGCGTGCACGAGCTTGGCGGGACGCGGCTGGGCGCCTGGGCGGCGGCCGGCGGGCCGGGCGGTCCGGACTCGGCCGCCGTGCTGGCGATCCCGCTCCGCAGCGGCGGCATCGCCGGCGTGCCCGGCGCGCTCCAGCTGGCCCGGCGGGCGGCGCCGCAGCTCAGCCGCATGGCCGGCGCGGCGTTCGCCGTCCTCTCTCCGGGCGAGGGGGCGGGCGAGCCGCCGCGGGCGGAGCTTCCGGCCGCAGCCGTGTCGCACATGGCCGCCTTTGTGCGCAAGCGCAGGAAACCGGAGTTCATGCAGGCGCTGACGGCGGCGATCGGCGACATCGGGCTGGGCAGTCTGCCTCGCTCGACATGGATTCGAACGCTTCAGCGCCTCGCGCGCGAGCTTACGCCTCATGCGGGCGCCGCGGAGACCGAAGGCGTCCCGGAGCGGATGGAAAATGAGATCGCCCAGGCGATATGGGGGGCGGCGCAGCCGGAGATCGCGCTGGCGCATCTAACGCGGATATTCGGACGGCTGTGCGAGGAGGATGGCTCCGACGAGGAGAGCGCCGGATGGCCCGAGGAGGTCGAGGCATACTTGAAGGCGAACTTCACCTCCAATCTGTCGCTCGCGGACCTCGCGGAGCGTTTCGGTCTGAACCCCTCTTATCTGAGCTTCGTATTCAAAAGCAAACGGGGCAAGTCGCCGGGCGATTACCTGATCGAGCTGCGGATCGAAGAAGCGAAGCGGCTCATCCGCGAGTTTCCCCGGCTGCTGTTCAAGGACATCGCGGAGCAGGTCGGTTACCCCGATCCGTATTACTTCAGCAAGCTGTTCAAGCAATGGGCCGGCATGACGCCTACGGAGTACAAGCGGGGTCAGCGCTTCGACTAGCTGCGCCCCGGCTTTGGCAGGTATGTCCGGTCCGCGAAGTGTGCCGCTTAGCGTCACGCGGAGGGTGCCGCGGAGGGCGCCCCTAAAGGTGCCGCGGAATGTGCAGCGGTTACCGCGCCGGGCAAGCCTGCGAATTTTACAAGCCGTATGCTGAGATTCGTCCATTTCGTTCTCCCTCCCTCGGGTGTAAGCTTCTCGTGGTAACGCTTACAACAATTTCGAGGAGGCAATGACGTGCGAAAAAAGCTATGGTACGGCCTGATGGCATGGCTATTGACGGCGGGGCTGGCGCTCGCGGCAGGACCGCAAGCGGCGGATGCCGCCGGCAACGGGTTTAAGGATACGTTCTCCGGCGGCGCAGGCGGCTGGAAGGCCGCATCGGGGTCCTGGTCCGCCGCAGGAGACGAGTACGTGCAGAGCGCGACGGCGAACGGCACCTACTGGACCTCGATCGCAGGCAAGCGTTGGGGCGACGCCACCTACGAGCTGGATCTGAAGCTGCTCGACAACGGCGGCAGCAGCCTGAGCTGGGCCGGCCTGCAGTTCAAAAAAATGGGCCAGGACGACGGTCCGTTCGATAGCGGCATGCTGCTGTACGTGCGGGCGAACGGCACCATCGAACTGTACAAGGTGAACAAGGTGCTCATGTCGGCCGCCACCGGCCTCTCCTTCGGCACCTACCGCCACCTGAAGGTCGTCAACAACGCCCACAACATCAAAGTGTACGTCAACAACGAGACGACCCCGCGTATCGACTATACCGATTCGACCTTCGCCAGCGGGTATGCCGGACTTGCGGCGAGTACGAGCAGTTGGGCGTTCGACAACGTGAGCGTGTCGGGACCCGATCTGCCTTACACGATCAACGTCGGCAGCCCGAACCTGCTTTACGCGGACGCGCAGATGCCGATCACGATGGACGCATCGTTCGCCACGCTGCGGGAGAGCGCGAGCGCGATGCATTTTTACCATGCCGAGTTCCTCCAGCATCTGAAAGGCCCGCTGGACGCTCCGTTCCAAACTTACGTGTCGGCGGGCGGCAGCAATTTGATCGATAAAAACGGCTTCGGCGCCGGCTACAGCGCCTATAAGATCTGGATTATGAACATGTACGAGATCGCACCCGGCGAGCTGCTTGGATTCACGCACAACGAGGCATGGTCGACGCCGCAGCCGACGGGCTTGCCTACGAACTTCAGTCTCGGCATCGTCTACTCGACCGACGGCGGCGCGACATGGGAATACTGCGGCGAGATCGTGCGGCCGAAAAATACGGGCGTCAACATCGGCGGCGTCCCCTATATCGTCCGCAACGGCGAATTTTACGTGTACTTCAACGACGGCATTTACGGAGAAGGGGACGGCATGGGCTATCCGCGACATGTCGCCGTTGCCAAGGCGAACGTACAGGACGTCGTGAATGCGGCACGCAATCTGCAGACGACGACCTGGACGAAATACGTCAACGGAAGCTGGACCGGAAACGCCGTGACGAGCGTCGGCAGCGCCGTCCTCGACAACACCTACCTGTACGAAGACGTGCACTCGGACGCTGCATACAGCACCGCGCTCGGTAAGTATCTGATGACCGTGCAGACGCACCAATCGAGCCGGCTTAATCTCTACTCCTCCTCCGACGGCGTCGTCTGGAGCATGGAAGCCGCGCTGGACGTCGCGGCTCCGGGCTCGGTCATGCAGCCCTATTCGACCTTCGTGGATTACGAAGGCGGGACCAACGACGGCCGCGAGGTCGACGGCGCGTTTTCCATTCTGTATCCGCGCAAAACCTGGGGCAACTACGAGCACGACGACCTGTATCGGCGCTCGATTACGATCTCGGCCGATCAGGCCGACCGATACTCCGCATCCGGGGGCTACGGCCAGACGCAAGGCGCGAACGGCTGGTCCTATGAGCAATGGGACGGCTCCGCTTACAGCAATATGACATGGGACGCCGCGAACGGACGCTGGAAGGGCGCGCAGACATACGTGATCGTCGGCGGCGGCTGGCAGCATCCCGACGCGAACGATTCCGTGCGGACATGGACGGCGCCGAAGGCGGGATCGGTCAATGTCTCCGGCGTCGCGCGCAAGGCGGACAACGCGCTGGGCGGGGACGGCGTGCAGGTAAAGATCATGAAAAACAATACGCAAATCTGGCCGGCGAGCGGCTGGCAAGCGATCGGCGCTTCGGACACGAACGGCTTCGCGCACAACCTGACGGTCAGCGTCGCCCAGAACGACAAGATCCGCTTCGTCGTCAATAAAGGCGGTACGATATCGACCGACGCCACCTGGTGGGACCCGACGATTCAATACGATCTTTACGAAGCCTCGAGCGGCTTCAGCCAGACCCAGGGCGCGAACCAGTGGTATTACAAGCAGTGGGACGGCTCCGCCTACAGCGATATGACCTGGGACGCGGCAAACGGACGCTGGAAGGGCGCGCAAACCTATGTCCTCGTCGGCAGCGTCCTTCAGCATCCGGACGCGAACGATTCCGTTCGCGCCTGGCTCGCGCCAAAGGCAGGGAAAATCCGAATCTCCGGCACCGCGAAGAAGGAGCCGGGCAGCGGGGCCGGCGACGGCGTCAACCTGAAAATCATGAAAAACGGGACGCAAATCTGGCCTAGCGTCGGAAGCGCCGCAACGCTGGCCTACAATAATTTTACCGGCCTTTCTCACGATGTCGCCGTATCCGTCTCGGCGGGCGATTATATCTACTTCATCGTCAATAAGCGGAGCAATCTGACTTCGGACGGCACCCTCTGGAACCCCACGATCCAGTATACCGGCTTATAGACGCCGGCTTGTAGAGCGACGGATTGCGAGGCTTTGAACGAGCGATACGAACGGCAAAAAGCGGGATCGCATCTCTATCGTGCGCGATCCCGCCTTTTTTACTTGCATGACTCGTCTGCGTTACTGCCGCGTATACGCCACGATCGCGTCCCGCAAAAACGCCGTCATGCCCGGTTCCTTTTCGTAATAAGCCTTGAACCGCTCGTCGTCGACGTACATCTGCGCGAGCCCCGCATGCGCCTCCTTGTCGTAGCTTCCCCAGGAGTAGGAGAGCCACTGCTTGTGCAGCTCCGCCGTCCGCCGCGCCGCTTCCCCTTCGGGGTCGCCGGCCTTGAACGCTTCGGCTAGCGCAGCATGAACCTCGTCCGCCAGCTTGTTCATCTCGGCGTAATCCGCCTCGCTCATCCCCCGCAGCTTCGCGTTGGACCGGTCGATCGTCCCGTCGCCGTATTTAGCGCGCATCTCCGCGCCGTACTTGGCCTCGTTGTCCGCGATCAGCTTATCCTTGAAGCCTTCGAACTTCTCTTCGTCGCTCATCTTTGTTCCTCCTTCACGGGCGCCGATGGTGCGCTCGACGTTCGCGATCAGCGCATCCAGCCGTCCCCTTCGTTCGAGAAGCTCCTCGCGATGAAGCCGCAGCGCCCGCACGCCGTCGTAGTCCGGATCGCCCATGATCTCTTTGATCCGGTCCAGCCCGACGCCGAGCTCGCGGTAGAACAGTATCTGCTGCAGCCTGTCGACTTCCGCGGCCCCGTAGATGCGGTAGCCCGACGAGCTGATTCTGGCCGGCTTCAGAATCCCGACCTCGTCGTAGAACCGCAGCGTCCGGGCGCTTACGCCCGCCAGCCTGCCCAGCTTCTGTACCGTGTATTCCATGCGATCGCCTCCCGACGACTTTACTTTAAACGTTGACGCAACGTGAAGGTCAATCGGTTTTTTTGAAAAATAATTCGATGCCCGCCGTTACACCGCGGACGCTTCTCCGCAGACGCCCGTCAGCTCCGCAAGCAGCTCGCCGAATACGCCGTCCCAGTCCCGCGTGCCTGCATAGGCGTACGCCCGGTCCGAGATCGCTTCGCGCAGCGCCGGCTCCCCGTGCAGCCGGGCGAGCGCAGCGGCGAAGGCGTCCGCGTCGTCCGGCGTGCAGAGCAGGCCGGTCTCTCCATCCTTCACGAGATCGGGCAGCGCCCCCCGCATCCGCCGCGATCACGGGCAAGCCGCAGGCCATCGCCTCGAGGGCGACGTTGCCGAACGTCTCCGTCGGCGACGGGAACAGCAGCGCCCCGGATGCCTGCATCCAGCGCTGCAGCTCGCGCTGCGACACGGCGCCGAGGAACAGCGCGTCGATGCCGAGCTGCTCGGAGAGCCTGCGCAGCTCGCCTTCTTGCGGCCCGTCTCCGGCGATCACCAGCCGGGCGTCGGCGTTCGTCCTTTCTTTGAAGCCGCGGAAAGCGCGCATCGCCGTCCCCAGGTTTTTCTCCGGCGCGAGCCTGCCCGCGCATAGCACCGGGAAGCTGGAAGCGGACAGCCCATGCTCGCCCAGCCATCCCGCGCGGTCTCCCGCTCTGCCGAAGAGCGAGGCGTCGATGCCCCGGCTCCATACGCGAAGACCGAGCCAGCCGTCTCGCCGGCATTCCGCGAGCACGGACGGCGAAGGCACGAAGACGCGCCGGCAGGGGCGGTGGAACCAGTGCAAGTATCGCCGCAGCAGCGCGCCCGCCCACGTCAGATTGTAGTAAGGCAAATAGCGCGCGAAATGCGTATGATGCGACGCGATCAACGGGATGCCGTGCTTCAGCGCGAGACGGCGCCCGGTCAGGCCGGTGCCGAACGGCGTCGCCACGTGCACGGCCGTCGGCTTAAAGGCGAGCAGGCTCCGCTCGGCCCCCGGGGACACCGGCATGGCCAGCCTGCATGCCGGGTACAGGAAAAACGGCAGGCTGGCGAGCCGCTCCGCCGTCTCCTGGTAGCCCGGCGCGCGGCGCGGTCCGGCAGGCGCGAACACCTTGACGGCGATTCCCCTTTTTTCCAGATAAGCCGTCCATCGCTGCAGCGTTTTGGCTACGCCGTTGATCTCCGGGACGTACGTGTCCGTAAACAAGGCCAGGCGGATCTCGTTCATGCGACGCTTCCTCCTCCGACGGTGCGTGTTACGCCCATCGTACAGCGCCTGCGTTAGCGCGAAATCAGCGGAATGTCAAATCGCGACAGGCTCATTCCTTTACAGTAAGGCCGACGGAACTTCATACGCCAATGACAATTCGCGGTTAGACTGGTGTCACATGAAGCCGCGCCCGCGCGCCCAAGGAGAGATGGCCATGGCTCAGTTCTATCGCATGTTAAGCCGCTTCGAGAGCAACTGGTTCCTTTATATTAACATCCGGTGGAACCGGGCAGCGCTGACCGCGCTGTTCCGGCTGTTGTCGCTGATCGGCGGAGCGACGTTCTCGCTCTGCGTCTCCCTCGCCGTCGGCTTGTTGGCCGACGGCATCTGGCGTACGGCCGGCTGGCAGGCGCTGGCCGCGGTCGTCATCAGCCATATTCCCGTCGCGCTCGCCAAACGTCTGTCCCCCAGGTCCCGCCCTTATCAAGTATTGCCTCAAGCCAGGACCGGCCCCCGCCCGCTGCGCGACCCCCTCCTTCCCTTCGGGCCACACGACCGCCGCCTTCGCCATGCTGACGCCCTGGATGATCGCCAGCCCCGCCCTCATCCCGCTGCTGCTCCCGATCGGCGCCGGCGTCGCGCTGTCCCGCGTCTACTTCGGCCTCCACTACCCGAGCGACACCGTCGCCGGCATGCTGCTCGGCAGCGCCACCGCACTGCTCGTAGGGGTATGGATCGCATAAAACATTAGTCCGGCTAACGATTCATGCCATAAAGCAACAAGCCCGCCGGCAGCGTTCCGAAAGGAAACTGCCGCAGCGGGCTTTTGAAGTTTTCCAGCCGAAGGCGCTCAGCCTTTCCGGGTTCTTCGCTCGCCAATCGATCAGCGTATGAATCCGATCCTCGGCGGAGCGTCCGCCTTGCCGCGCTTTCCCGGACGCGCTAGCGGGCGTCCGCCCGCGAGTCGCTTGCTCTCAGCCGCTCATCCAGCCATGCCGCCGACATCGCCGCATCCGGCAAGCTGCGCATCTCAAGCGTCCAGGCGCCTGCATAGCCGGCGCGCAGCAGCCCGATAGCCTCCGACAGCGGTATGGTGCCCGCGCCAAGCCGGAGATGCTCGTCGCTTTCTCCCCCCGTTGTCGCTTAGGTGCAGGCCGATCAGATGGGGCAGCGCCTGCCGCAAAGCCGCCAGGCAGCGACCCTCCCCCCAGCATATGGGCATGTCCCGTATCGAAGACGACGCCGACACGCGGCGAGGACGTCAGCTCCGCCACCCGAACGAGGAATTCGACGTCGGTCCCGAGCAAGCCCGGGTACGGCGGCACATTTTCCAATCCGATGGCGACCCGGGAGTCCCCGCTCGCTTCCAGCGCCCGCTTCAGCATGTCCGCCACCCGGACGGCGAGCGCTTCCCGATGTCCGGCTTCCGCCCTGTCGGTCGCTTCGCTCTCTGCAACCCCCGGATGCAGCACGATATATCGGGCATCCAGCCGTTCCGCGACGTCCAGCGTGCGCCCGAGCGCCACAGCAGCAGCCTGGGCTTCCCCCGCTTCGCGCGCCGCCGGATTCAACCCGGTTATCGGCGCGTGCAGACTCCATGAGATGCCCCGCGCCTTGCCCGCGTCCCGGAGCCGGGCCAGCCGTTCCGCCGGCCAATCCAGCAGCTCGCCGTGCGGGCCCTCGCACATCACCTCGATGGCATTCCACGGTCCTTCGAGCAGCGCGTCCACCGCTTCCTGCAGCGGCAATTCCATCAATGCATACGTCGATACGGCATACTCGGATTGCGCGGTCAATTCAGTGCCCTCCTTCGGCATATGCGGCCCGAATTGGCCGCTCATTTAATCCCGGATTGGATAAAGCTGTTCATAAACTGTCGCTGGAACAACAGAAAAACGGCCAGCAGCGGGGTGACGACCAACAGCGTAGCGGCGCTGACCTCGCTCCACTGCGCGCCCGTCTCGAACGACAGGGCGAAGATGGCCAGGCCGACCGTCAGCGGACGATTCTCGACGGAATTGGTCACGATCAACGGCCACAAGTAATTGTTCCACTGATAGCTGACGGACACCAGTCCGAATGCAAGGTAAGCCGGACGAGCCAGCGGGAAATAAATCTTCCACAAGACGTTCCATCTGGAGTAGCCCTCCATCGTCGCCGCCTCGTCCAGCTCCGACGGAATCGTCAAAAACGTCTGCCTCAGCAGGAAGATGCCGAACGCCGAGGCGAAGTACGGCAGCATGACGCCAAGCTTCGTATCGAGCAGCGACAATTCCTTGAGCACGGTGTAATTCGGAAAAATCAGCACGTCGGCCGGCACCATGATCTGCGCGAGAAACAGCAAAAACACGAGGCTTTTCCCATAAAAACGCAGCCTTGCAAAAGCAAATGCCGCCATCGTCACGGATACCATCTGAAAAGCCAACACGCTAACGACAATCAGGATCGTGTTGATATAATACTGTCCGAAGGGCGCGGCCGCCCAAACGGCTGCGAAGTGCTGCAGCGTCAAATCCAGCGAAAACGAAGCGGAAAGCGCAAGCGCCTTCGGACGGAAAGCGGTCGCTGTCAGCCACAGCAGCGGCACGCTCCACAAGGCAGCGAATAGAAAGAGGAGCCCTCGGCTCGCAAACCTTTTCAAATGCGGCATCGGCATCGCCTTTCTGCTCCCCGGCACTAAGAGAGCTATTGATAGTGAACCTTTTTTATCCAGGCCGAAAAATTGAAGCGCGGAGAGCAACAGCAGCAGCCCGATCATCACCACGGTCAAGGCGGAAGCGACGCCCTGATCCCAGAAGCTGAAGGCCGTCTCGTAAATGTAGTAGAGCAGCAAGCTGCTGGAGTTGTCCGGCCCGCCCTTCGTCATGACCATCAAGTGATCTACCAGCTTGAACGAATTCGTCAAGGCGACAATCGCAACAAAAAGCGTCGTCGGCATGAGGAGCGGAAACGTAATTTTGCGAAAAATCGTCCAGCGGCTCACGCCGTCCACATACGCCGACTCGTAAAGGTCGGGCGAAACATTTTGCAGACCGGCCAAATAAAAGATCATGAAATAACCGGCTTCCTTCCAGACCATCATCACGATCAACGCCCACATGACCGTATGCGGCGAGCCGAGCCAGTTCATGTCGCTCGCCCCGAGCGCGGTGACGGCGCGGCTCAGCAGCCCGTATTCCGGCGTGTATATGAACAGCCATATATTGGCTGCCGCAATCATAGGGATCACTGTCGGATAGAAAAATGCGGCGCGGACCAGTCCGATTCCCCGCGTCGCTTTGTTGACGAATACGGCCATCGCCATCGCCAGCGCAATCGAAACAGGCACCGTACCCAGCGCAAACCACAAATTGTTGGTCAGCACCTTCAGGAAAATCGAATCGTCCAGCAGTCGGACATAGTTGTCCGCCCCGATAAAGAGCGGCTTAGGCGTTGCCAGATCCGCTTGGTACAGACTCAGGCGAATCGTCTTCGCGATCGGATAGAACGTGAACAAAAACAAAAACACGAGCGACGGCAGCAGCAAAAGCCAGGCGAAAACGTTTGTTTTCCAGCGCATTCGCGTATGGACACCCAATGGACAGCCTCCTTCAAGCCGGTATGCCAGCCAGTAAAACGAAATCGCGCCTTGGCCGGCGGAATCCAGGAACTTGCGGCCTGCCAAGGCGTTCTTCCGTCAACCATGCTTATTTGTTAAATGCTGCAAGCGCCCGATCCGCTTCCTCTTGCGCCTTCTTAAGCGCATCTGCGGGCTTCAACGTGCCGGTCAGAGCAGCTTGCACCTGATCGTTCACCGTTTTCATTACCTTGCCGTTATTGTGCGTGGACAGTTCGGCCGAAGCGTATTCGAGCTGATCGCGGGCGATCAGCGCGGCAGGGAATTCTGCCGTATACTGCTTCATCCGCTCGGTTTCGTAAGCGGACTTTTTTAACTGCGACATAACCGGTGTCCATGCTCCATTGCGCAGCGCGTTCGCTCTCGGTCATGAATTTCACGAATTTCCAGGCCGCTTCTTGCTTCTTCGGATCGATGTCCTTAAAGATATAAAAGTTGCCGCCGCCCGTCGGGCTGCCGTACGTCTTGTTGGCAGGCAGGAAGCTGACGCCGAAGTCGAACTTGGCGTTTTTCTTCACATTGGTCAGATTGCCCGTCGTATGATACATCATCGCGGTCTTGCCTTCCAAAAAGTCGGACGGAACCGTTCCCCAGTCGGTCGCTCCTTCGGGCATCACCTTGTCCTTCTTGGACAAATCCGTCCAATACTGCAATCCCTCCACATTCTCGGGCGTGTCGAGCATGACCTTTTTCCCATCCTGGGTCATCAGGTTATTCCCGTTTTGCAGCGCAAACGTCTGAAGCATCCAGTAGCCGAAGCCGGTTACCGGTATTTCCAATCCCCATGTACCGTCATGGGTGAGCTTTTTGGCATAATCCTTCATCTCTTGCCAGGTCTTCGGCGGCTTCTCCGGATCAAGACCCGCTTCCTTGAATTTGTCCTTGTTGTAATAGAGCACGATCGTGCTGCGTTGGAACGGAATGCTGTACGTCTTGCCGTCCGTCTGGGAGTTAGCCAGGAAGGCCGGATAGAAGTCGGCTAAATACGATGCTCCGCCCTCTTGCGCGATGAAGTCGTCGAGCGGAACAATGGCGTTCATATCCAGCAGGCTGAACAGCTCCGTAGATTGGAGAACGGCGACATCCGGAGGCGACTTGCTCTGCACGCCTGCCTGCGTCTTTACAGCCGTATCCGCATAGCTGCCCGTATACACCGGCTTGATCGTGATGTTGGGGTTTTGCTTCGTGAATGCCTGAGTCATCTCCTCGATCGTCGCCGTCAGCGGTCCGCCTACCGCAATCGGATAATAGAAGGTCAGATCAATCTTCTCATCGACGTTGGCGTCGCCGGATGCAGCGGCGGAAGCGGAACCGGAAGCAGCGGCCGCCGGCGAGGAAGATGCGGGAGCGGAGGACGAATCCGAGGCCGCCTGGCCGCAGGAAGCCAGCGTAAGGCAGCAGAGCGTCAAATAAACCCATTTCTTCGACATGGAACGCATACAATCTCTCCTTTAAAATGAACTACATAGGATAGAAAACGGTTCGGCGCCACGTCTGCCATTACTGTAGCAGACAAGTGTCAAAGCCGATCGAAACCGTGTGAAGCCTGCGTAAAAATCAGATATTGCCCGTCCGGGAACTAGTTGTAAATTCGCGTAACGAGGTCCATACGTAATCCGGCTTGATCGGAGATTGCCGCAGATCCTGCTCGGAAGCGACCCCGGTGAGCACAAGAGCGGTGCGCAGTCCCATATTGGAGCCGAACAGCATGTCCGTCTCCAGCCGGTCTCCGACCATCAGGCAGCGTTCAGCCGGCAGCCCGCTTTTCTCCAGTACCTTGGCGCCGTAATACTTCGAGGGCTTGCCGATCACTGCCGCCGCGGAGACGCCGCTCGCTGTCTCGATCGCCTTGACCATGGACCACGTATCCGGTATCAGATCGCCGATCACCGGACAGTTCGGGTCGGGATTGGCCGCGATCAGGGAAGCCCCGTTGCGTACGGCTTTCGTCGCCCGGTGCAGCTTGCCGTAGTCGAAGTGCATATCCATGCCGACCAGCACATGCGAAGCGGAGAGCGGGTCGGCGGTATACGCGATCCCTTGCTCCTCCAGTTCGTCAATCATCGCCGCTTCGCCTACCACGTAAACCGTCGGCTTCCCCCTGCGCTTCGCTCAGGTAGACGGCGGAGAGGTAAGCGGCCGTCACGATCTCGTCCAGCTCCACCTGCAGCCCCAACCTCCGAAGACGCTGACAGCATTCGGCTCTCGTTCGCGTCGTCGTGTTGGTGAGAAACAGAATTCGCTTGTTCGCCTCGCGCAGCGCGCCCAACGTTTCCGGCACGCCGGGGAGCGCCTGCTCTTCGAGCATAATGGTCCCGTCCAGATCAAAAAAATAGCCATCCAATTGAATCCATTCCGGCAATCTTTGCGCAGCCTCCCCCCTGTGCAAAATGCAAAAAAACCCTTTTATCCGGCAGACGGATGCAGGCCAATAAGGCCACGCGCTCCGTCCGCCGAATAAAAAAGGGTTTTCTCCTCGTCTCGCACCCTTGTTTATTCTATTTCTTTCTTCTTTTTTGAATATAACTCAAATTTGTTATTGTTGTGTCAACTTGATGTGAATATTGTGTAAATCAGTCGACCGTGCAAATCAGTTGATGAAGCTCGCGCGGGTCAGCAGCCGCTTCAGCATAACGGCGGATTGCGCCCGGGTTGCCACGCCGTTCGGCTCCAGCATATCGGCTGTCTTGCCGTTGATCAGTCCCGTTTGAACCGCTGCGGCCAGCTCGGACTTCGCCCAGCCTGTCGCATTGGCATCCTTGAAGGGCGCCAGCGCTTCATCGCGCTGCGCTGCCGACAGATTCAGGTCGATGCCCGCATACTTCATGGCGCGGATCAGCATCGCCGCCATCTCTTCGCGCGTGATCTCCCGATTCGGACGGAACGTACCGTCCTCGTAGCCGCCCAGTATGCCCGCCTGAGCCGCCGCAGCGACAGCGTCGGCATACCAGTCCGCATCCTGCACGTCGCCGAAGACGCCGTTTGCGTTTGCAGAAGCCAGCCCCAGGGCGCGTGCGACCAAGGCCGCAAATTCAGCGCGAGTAACGCTTCTGTCGGCATCGAACCGGTTTTCGCTAACGCCGTTCACGACGAGCTTGTTCGCCAGCAGCTCGATATCGGCCTTCGCCCAATGACCGGCGGGCAGATCGGCGAAGCTTCTGTTGCTTGCGACGACCGCGTATACGCCATCTCCGCCGCTCTTTATCGTCACGATCGCCTGTCCGCCCAGCGTCCCGAATGTGGCAGGAACGAATTGCAGCCGGCCCGTTTGCGGATCGTACCGGACGACAGTCGCCTTGCCCGGATCGAGGATGCCGTCAAGCGTCCATACGCGGGACACCTTGCTGTTTTCCAATCCGACAGCGACAGCTTTTCCGTCTTTGCCGGACACTTCCGCTCCCAGCTTCACCGCTTCCGCAGCCAGCTTGCCGCCGGCAGCCGTAACCGCGCTGCTCACAGCCGCTGCGTCGCCGGCTGCCAGTCTGCCGACTGTAATTCGGAGATTCAAGTCATTCACTTGGCCGCCGAACTGCTGCGCCCATTCGTCAAGCTTCAGGGCGGACAGCGGAAGCGTGTAGGCCATGCGATTGCCTGCCACCGTCAGCGTCTTGCCGCCCGCACGGGACGCGTCGATCAGCCCGGCCGCCGGCAGAACCACCGTGTCTCCGGTGAAGTCGACTTGCACCTGGTTGTTTGCCGCGAACGATTTTTTCAATTCATCCGCATCCGCTTTGCCGTCATTGGCCTGAATGGAGCCAGCGGTACCGCCGGACGTATGGCCGGGAAGCGTCGATGGCGTTCCGTTGTCGCCGCCGTTGTCGCCGCCATTGTTGCCGCCATTGTCGCCGCCGTTGTTGCCGCCGTTGTCGCCGCCGTTGTCGCCAGCGACTTCAATGGTAATCGGCTGCGAATACATGTCGTATCGGCGACCCGAATCGATGACCTGCGTTGCCCTCAGCAGCGCATGAGCCTGCCCCGCCTTTTTCGCCGTAACCGTCGTTCCGTCCACCTCTACCGCATCTTGCCCGTCCAGCAGGACGATTTCAGGCACGACATCCATTTTCGCTCCCTTGTAGGAGATCACGGAAGCGGACAGGCTGAGGCTGCCCTTTTGAGCCATCTGATACTTGTCCTTCGCGGACTGGACGGAAGCCATCCAGTCCGAAGCATAATCGGCGTAATCGGTCGTGATCCCCCCAAGGTCCCCGCAGGAACATGGCTATAAAGTCGTTCCGGTCGTTGATCGTCCAGGGCGATACGATGAGACCGCGGTAATGCGCCGCATCCAGAAATTTTTGACCGATTCTGTAGAAGCCGACATTAAAGGTCGAATTCGTTTTTTGAACCATGAGGAGCGCGTCCCGCAGCGATTTGTTCACATTCGATTCATCCGCGCTGATGCCGTTGACCAGCAGACCCGTCGGCATCTCCGGCATTTGCTGCCGCAGCCTCGCCAATTGCTCCGCATTGAAGGACAACATGTTTACCGCATTTTCCGCCTGCTTCTCCGTCATCTCCCGGATGACCGCATCGATCATTTCCGGCTTGGAGGATTTGATCTCGGACTCGACCATTTTCCCGACCGACATGGCAAGCTCAAGCTGTTCCTTCCACGTCGGTATTTTCACATTGGGGTATGCCGTCGGATTCGGCTTGTTCGCATTGAGCGCCTTCAACTGCTCCAGCGTGAAGTCCTCGACTTTTCCGGTTCCGTTCGTCGTACGATCCAGCGTGTCGTCGTGCACGATGACGATTTGTCCGTCCCGGGACAGCCACATATCGTTTTCGATAAAGTCGCCGCCAGCCTCGAGGCCGAGAATGTTGCTCTCGATCGTATCCTCGGGCGCCTGCGACGGCAGCCCCCGATGCGCGAGAATAAACGGCTTGCGGATGAGGGTCGTATTGCCGTCGTACAGCTTCATGGCATCGATCGCCGCTTCGGGCGAATCGGTCACGATGCCGTCCACGCCCGCCGTGATCAGCCGGTGCATGCCCAAGGCCCGCTCCGCCTGCGGAGAGCGGTCCGTCGCCCAGACGACGATGGATCGCATTTGGAGGTATTCGACCGTTTCTTTGGATGCGGCGGCGTCCTGCGGCAGGATGGCGATTCGCGCATCGCTGGCGGCCGTCTCCCTCCGCAAGGCAAGCAGATTATCCTTCGTAACGACGCGGCCGCTGAAGTCCAGTATGCCTCCCAAGATCGGATATGCGGCTCGCGCCTGCTTGATCAGCACGCCGTCGTCGGACGCGACAAGGGCGTCTTCAATCCCCTTTGTCTTCAGGTAGGCGACCAGCCTGTCCACGGTTTGCTTGTCCTTGACATAGAAGACCGGAATGACCGAAGTCCCGATCGCATCCATAGCCGCATCAAGAGCGCCGATTTTTGCGTTACCGTCGCGGGCGCTCACTTGCAAATCGCCGTCCAAGCGCAGCAGGACCGACGCCGGCGCGTTCTCTCCGCTCCACTTTTGAAGATCGCCGAGCGACCGGATATCCGCCGCCACCGCAGGCGCAAGCGCAATCTTCGTATCCGGCGCCTTCACTTGCACGAACTTCTCGGCTGCCGAAGGCGGCAGCTTGCCGTCCTGCAAGGCGATCCGGATGTTGTCGACCTTGATTTTGCTGCCGTTCGCCTGCAGTCCGATTCGGCCTTGCTTATACGCCGTTGCCGACTCCGTGTCGACGATCAGTTGGTCGTCGATCCACTGCTGCACGCGATTGCCCAGCGTCAACACTTTGTAATGATACGCTATGCCCGTTTGCAGCGATTCGCTGTGCGAGGCCTTCTCGATGACATTCCATCCATTGGCAGGCGTCCGTTCGGCGAACTCGACGCCGTTGGCGGAAGCGCTCTGCCGTACAGCCATTTGGTAGTAAGGATAATTGTTGTTTTGAACGCGATACATAATCGACTGCCATCTTCCCGAATCGTTCGCCGCCAACAGCGTGACGTCCGCTTCAATCTTGTAGTTGCCGAACTTGCCAAGATACGCCGGGAGCAGCACTCTCGACGGATTGTCTCCCCCCGAGCGCGCGTCCAGCTCGAACGCCCCCGATTTGACGGTCGCCGCGGCAGCGGTCGAGCCCTCGATCCGCGTCCAGTCCGGCGGCATGACGCCGTCCGTCAAGGCGTCGAAGTTCTGTTCGTACAGCACATAGTCGCTGTCTCCCGCATTTTTGACCGCCACGGTCAGATCGACGCGCCCCGCTCCCTTTTGCGCGGTAACCGTATAGACCCCTTTTTTCGCAAACGACTTGAGCTTGCCGTTGTCGATGACGACCTCTCCGGACGAGGACGACCAGTCCACTTGATCGCCATTCAACTTCGCCGTAGAGAAATCATTGTAGCTGCCCTCGAACGAGATCGCGCCCAGATCGATCGGCTGGCCGGACACGGCCAGCAGGTAGCCGGCCTCATGCTTCAACGACGACAGTTGGGCGCCAGCGGCGGACGGCGTGACGCTAATCTCTTTCTCGGCTTCTGCATTGTAATAGACGGCCTTCACCTTGGCCGTGCCTTCCTTGACCGGGTAGATGCGGTTGTCGACGATTTTAAGCACGCTTTCGTCGGAGGAATACAGCTTGACGCGATCCTCCGGCACCGGGTCGGTTATACCGTCCGAGTAGTAGACGGCGTATGTAACGCTGGCCGGTCCGGTCAGGGCCTCCAGCGAATTCGGCAGCGCCATGTCGAGCCGGTCCGCCGTGATTCTCGTCACCTTCAGATTATCGAAGGAAACCTTGCTTTGATCCCCCCTGAAAGCCGACTCTTCCCTTTTGCGGAAGGACGTCGGACGGCAGATTTTTATCTCCGTAGAGCGTAAATTCGGCGCCGCTCTTCGCTTTCAAGTATTGTTTGACATTGTTGTCGAACACTCTGAGCTTCATCGTATACGTCTTGCCGGTGTCCAATTGCGCGCCCGTCGCGCTGATCGGCGTAGGCGAGTACCAACTGCCGTCCGCTCTTCGGTAGGCCGTCTCGATCGTGCCGTTTTTCTTGATCGCCATCTGCGGGTATGGCGCCTTGCCGTTCGAAGGCGCACGGAACATGATCGAGGCCCAGCGGCCGGTGTTCAGGAAAGCGTCGAACTTGACGTCCGCCTCAATCGTGTAATTGTCCCATTGGACGGGAGCGACAATCCGGCTTTGCTTGCCCGATTCGTTCCCGTCGAACACGAGACTGCCATTGCCGTAGGTGTCCTGGACGACCGAGAACGGCTTGCTGCCCGCATTGACATCCGACAACCAGCCGTCTGGCGCGCCGCCATCGGGATAGCCGTCAAAATTTTCGTCCAGCAGCACCGGATCGATATTGCCCGACACCGGATGACTGTCCGAAAGCGTAAGGACGCCGTAACCCGACGTATCGTTCCAGAAGGAGTCCTCGCCATACGCGCTCCAGAAGCTCGTCCGCTGCTCGGCAGACTCCGCCCCGTACCGGTCCGTCGCGCCGACATTGAAGCCCAGTTGCTTCTTCAATACCGGATCGAAGTTCAAGATGTCCCACGGCACCGCCATTTCCAGGCTCCAGCCCGTCTGCGTCTTGCTGATGGAGCGGAGAATCTTTTTCTCGTCCTTGCCTCCTTGATTGTTGGGCGCCGCTCCGAAATGAAATTCCGGCGTGGCTGTCCCATCCTGGTACACAAATCCGAGCTGCATATCGTCGTCGATAAAAGGAGCCGACTGATGCATCGAGGGGTCCAGAAAAATATTGATATTGTCTTGTTCGAACCAATAACCCGAGGCGTTAAAAGCAGGCGTATCGTCGTCGGCCTTCACGCCGACATACAAATACTGATTGTCCCACAGCAAACCGAAGGAGGAATCTTTGAACGCCCCTTGGCCCGCCTGCACCGTCATTTTCTTATCCAAGCTCCAGACCGATTCATCCAGCTTGCCGTCGATGACCGGCGCCGTCAGCGTCTTATTGACCTCCATCGCAGTTCTGCCCGGTTCGGCCGCAGAGGCATTCGAAGATGAGCCAAGCGGCTGCAGCAAGCCTGCTACAATTGCGCCCGCAGCAGCGATTTGAACTAGCCTGTTTCTGATTTTCGGCATACGTTTCTACTCTTCCTTTCGCCATAGAGATTGGATTGCGATTCATGCGAGCAGCACAAAAAAAACCCTTCATCCAGCTAACGGCAAAGCACCGCCCCGGCTGGGGCTCCCGTTCACTGCACAAAAGGGTTTTCTCCTCGTCTCGCACCCTCGGTATTCGATTGCGATTCCTGTTCTTACTCTAGCAGCGAATTGTTAACCCCGCATCAACGAGGCTCTCATAGATTGTAAATCCGCAAAAGATGCCCGCTTTACGTCCAGAGATGCCGGCTCCCCATCGAGACGGCGCTCGCACCGGCGCGCAGAGCGGTCTCGATCTCGTCGTGATTCTGAATCAGGCCGCCCGCGATGATCGGCAGCGAAATCCGGTCCTTCAGTCGGGAAATCACGCTCGGGAGCAGGCCTGGCATAATTTCCGCCGCATCCGGCTCGTTTTGCACGATGTTCTGAACGCTGTGCTCCAGCGCAGACGTATCGATGAGGAACAGCCGCTGGATCGCCAGCAAGCCGTTTTTTTTCGCCTGCTTGATAAAATGGCTTTTGGTGGAAATAATGCCTGTCGGCTTGACCCGCTCGGCAATATAGCGCATCACGATCGGATCGCCGCCCAGGCCATTAATAAAATCAACGTGGAGAAACACCTTCTTCCCCGATCGCATCGCCTGCGCTACGTAGTCGTCTAATGTCAACAGGTCGCCGATCAGCAAAAAAACGGCCGGCCAATCCCCGCGGCATGCCGCCTGCAAATCCTCCGGCTTTCGGACTGCGGGAATGATCCGTTTGTCTCCCCAGTAATCGTGTAATCCCGTCTTCAATTTACCGCTTCTCCTCTCCATTCATGCCGTTGCAAAAAGGCACCTTCTATCAACTTAACAGCGAAATGTTTGTAGAATATGAAAAAGAAAGGAAAGGGTGAACGAAACACGCAGGTCGAATCATGGAGAAAGCCCATGCGCTTGCGCATGGGCTGAAGTGCAAAAGGAGCGCGGCGGCCAGCCGCACGAAGCTAAACCCAGGAGACCGCCTCGCGTCGCGCCGAACGGCTGCTTACTTCCCGAGCCGCGCCAACGCCATCAGCGCGGCGCCGGCCGAGGCGTCCCGACGGGGCGCGACGGCCCGGATGCCGGGACAGCGCTCGCGCAGTCCCGCCTGAAACGCGTCGCGCACCTGCGCGCTCCGCAGCAGCACGCTGCCCGCCATCGCCAGCTCGCCGCCCTCAAGCGACAGCCGCTCCGCTACGGGCAGCACCAGCTGCACGAGCTCAGACGCCGTGCGCCGCGCGATCCCGAGCGCGGCTTCGTCCCCAAGCGCGCAGGCGTCCGAGAGCAGCGGCGCGAGCGCCGCAATGTCCTGCTTGCCGGTGCCCTTGTCGTAGACGAAGCGCACGATCTCCTCCACCGATCCGATGCGGAGCCGATCGTAGACCATCTCCGTCAATACGGTCGCCGGCGCTCGCCCGTCATGGGCGCGCACGACGGCCGCGAGCAGATCGCGGCCGATGCTGTAGCCGCTCCCTTCGTCGTCGATCAGGTAGCCGAAGCCGCCCGTGCGATGAACGAGACCGGACGCGCTGCGGCCGAAGCAGATCGATCCCGTGCCCGCGATCAGAATCATGCCGTGCTCGCGTTCCAGCGCGCCGAACAGCGCGGTCTCATGGTCGCCCACGACGTGCACGCCGCCCCGATAGCCGGCATCGCGCAAGACGGCGACCAGCCGGCCGGGGACGGTCGGATTGCTGACGCCCGCCGCGCCGACGACCATCTGACGGCAAGCGTCCGGACCGCCGCAGGCCGCGGAGATCGCATCGGCGATATCCGCCAGGCTGCGTCTGATATCGTTCTCGTCCCGCCCGTTGAAGTTGATTCCGCCCGACTCGAACGCGAGCGCCGTGCGCCCGGTCTCGTCGAGCACGGTCACGGCCGTCTTCGTGCCGCCTCCGTCCAGTCCCGCCACGAATTTCATCCGCGCTCCCCGCCTTCCTCATGCCTTTTGTTCCAACGTATCCGATCCGGTGCCCGCCGCCGCATCTTCTTATCGATGCCACACGTTCCCGATGCTTCCCGCCGGGCGAACCTCGCCGGACAGCACCCGTGCCACCGACTCCAGCGACAGCGGCGTGTACTCGAACGCGGCGAGCCCGCAGTCGACGCCTTCCAAGGCCTCCAGATCGTACGGCTTGCCTAGCGCGACCGCCGTGACTCGTTTGCCCGCGGCAACGAGCCTGCGCACGATCTCAAGCTGGCCGCGGTTGTCCATTCCATTGTACAAACCGTACACGATGCGGTCGTAACGCTCGGCTTCCAGGAGCACGCGTACGATCTCCGCCTCGTCCGGATCGATGCCGACGAGCAGACTCGCGCCGCCCAACCTGTCCGCCATGACGTCGGGGAAGCTAAGACCGCCCGCAACCTGGCTCGACGCCTGATCGGGCCGGTACGGAAGACTGCCGACAAACAACGTGCGCGTCTCTCCCGGCCGCAAGGGGTCGAGACCTCCCGACACGAAGCAGATGCTCGCATCGCCGATCGCCGCGGCTTCCTTGCGGTGCGCCTCGCAGCCGACGACGGAGAGCGGGGACGCCTCCGATCCCGAAGCGTATTTCTCCTTATAATACAGCACCTTGTCCACCGCGCGGTCCACTGTCTCCATCGGCAGCTCGCCGGACTGCACGGCTTGCTCGATTACCTCCACGGTCTCGCGGACGAGCGACGGCGTGTGGCTGACGAACAGCAGGTGGATGCCCGCCTTCAAGGCCCCGAGCGCGCCCTGCGCCGTGCCGTAATACTTTTTCACCGCGTCCATCTCCAGGCAGTCCGAGACGACCAGCCCCCCCGTAGCCGAGCTTGCCCTTCAGCAGGTCCTCGACGATCACGGACGACATCGTGGCCGGCACGCGGCGCGGCTCGATGGCAGGGAACATCATATGCGCGATCATGATCGCCTCTGCACCGGCCGCGATCGCGGCGCGGAACGGCAGGAGCTCAAGCGCCTCAAGGTCCGCCAGCGTCTTTCCCGAAGTCGGCAAGCCCAGATGCGAATCCACTTCGGTGTCCCCGTGCCCCGGGAAATGCTTGAGCGCGGCCAGCACGCCGCCTCCCTGAAGCCCGCGGAGCATCTGCAGGCCGTACGTCGCCACCGTCTCCGCGGTGTCGCCGTAAGAACGGACGTTGATGACGGGATTGCGTTTGTTGTTGTTGATATCGAGCACGGGCGCCAGGTTGAAGTTGATGCCCAGCGCCCGCAGCTCCGCCGCCGTGATCCGGCCTGCCGTCAGCGCCCCCGACGGATCTCCCGCGGCCGCGATCGCCATCGCGCCCGGGACGTTCACGGCGTCGCGGGGCAAGCGCGTCACCCTTCCGCCCTCCTGGTCGATCGAGATCAGCGCCGGATAACCTGTCCCCGGCCGGATGAGCTCCTGCAGGTCCCCGCACAGCCGCGCGAGCTGCGAAGCGTTTTCCGCATTGTGAGAGAACAAAATGATGTTGCCGATCTTCCAATCCCGCACGAGCGCCTTGAGTTCCTCCGTGACCGACGTGCCGGGGAATCCCGTTACGATCAGCTGGCCGATCTTCTCGCGCAGCGACTGCGGCCGCCGGTATGTCGCATCCATGCTCGCCATCCTTCGATTCCTCCTTCTAAGAGAAAAGCGGCCGCCGGTCGGCTGCGCATGCGCAGCGTTCCGGTCGTCCGCGGCTTCGTTTCAATACATCAATACAAATGGAACTGCGCCTTGGTCTCCCCCGAACGCCCGGCTCTCTTCGCGGAATCCCGCGAGCAATCCCGGCACGTCCGCCGCCGCGCGCTCCGACCGATACAGGTCGTCCCCGCCGAGCAGGTCGATGAACGGACGCGAGCCTTCCCGCAGCGGCGGAAGAAACGAGAATTGCTCGTAATTGCGCTTGATCGCATAGAGGAGGTTCACGCCGGTTTCTAAAGGAAGCACGGCGCGGACGTCGGTGACATGAAGCTGAACGCCCCGGCAGAACGCGCCTTGATGCTTGGAAAAGGACGGCTTGAAGTAAGCAGGCCGGAAGAACACGCCCGGCAGCGCCAAGCCGTTCATCTCGTCCGCGAGCCGCTCCGCGTCGATGAAGGGTGCTCCGATCATCTCGAACGGAAACGTCGTTCCCCGTCCCTCCGACAGGTTCGTGCCTTCGAAAAGGCAGGTGCCGCCGTAGAGCAGCGCCGTTTCGAACCGGGGAATGCCGATCGACGGATGGATCCACAACCGATCCGTATCGGGAAACAGCATGTCGCGCGTCCAGCCCTCGCACCGGACGACGTGCAGGTCGGCGCCCCAGCCCTGCTGCGCGTTCGCCATCGTCGCGACCTCGCCGGCCGTCAATCCGTAACGCACGCACAAGGGATAGCCCCCCGACGAACGATCGGTAGCCGTCTTTCAACACGTTGCCTTCGACAGCGACGCCGCCCAGCGGATTGATCCGGTCCAGCACGACGAACGGCTTGCCCGCCTTCGCGCAGTCCTCCAACGCGTAGAGCATCGTATAGATAAACGTATAATAGCGAACGCCGACGTCCTGGATGTCGTAGACGACCATGTCGACCGCGTCCAGCATCTCCTGGGTGAGACGCTTGGAGTCGCGTCTGTACAAGCTGTATACGGGTACGCCCGTCCGCTCGTCGGCGTACGTATCCACCAGCGCGCCCGCATCCTGATCGCCGCGCACGCCGTGCTCGGGCGAGAACAGCGCGGCCAGCTCGTAGCGCTCGTGCAGGCGTTCGATCGTCGACTTAAAGCCGTGCGACAGGCCGGTCGGCGAGGTGATCAGGCCGAGGCGTTTACCCTTGAGGAGACCGTCGTAGCGCGCGAGGTTATCTACGCCGTTCAGAATCATCGCTTACAGCTCCGACTGGCGCAGGCGCAGCGTTTCCTCGGGAACCATGAACGTCTCCGCATACGTCTTGCGCGCTTCGATGCCGCGAACGCGGGCCAGATGCTTGTAATATTCCATGTAAGGGAACGACTTGCTGCCGGTCACGAACCAGTGCGTCGACAGCGCCTTGATCCACAGGTCGTAGGCTTCCTGGTCAAAATCGACATAGACGTAAGGGCGATAGTCGACGGCATCCTCCCAGTTTTCCGCATAATACAGCTTGCCCGCGAAGGCCGCCGGCAGCGCCCGCTCGATGGACGGCAGGCCCGCGAAGAAGCGCGCGTCGTTGACGATCCGGTGCGTCGTCATATGGTCCTTATGCATGCTGTTTTTAAAATGCGTGATGATGATGCTTGGACGCACCTTGCGAATGACGTCGCATACGCGCCAACGGATCGCAGCGTCGTCCGGCAGCTCGCCGTCCGGAATGTCGTCGAACACGATCGCTTCGCCGCCCAGCAATTCCGCGAATGCTTGCGCCTCCCGGATTTTCTGCGCCTTGTAGTCCGCCATGTCCTGTCCTGCGGGCACGCCGCGTTCGCCGGGCGTCAGCGCCAGCGTCACGATGCGGTCGCCTTTGAGCGAATGACTCGCGAGCACGCCGCCCGCCGTCAATTCCATATCTCCTACGTGGCCGCCGATGGCCAAGATCGTCTGCTTGTCGCTCATTGTGTTAGCTCCTTCCGCATGATCGCGAATTGACGTACCGTGTCGAAGCCGGCCTTCTCGTAGATTCGAATGGCCGGATTGCCGCTCCCCGTGAAAAGCGACATATAATCGGCGCCGACATCGCGCAGCGCCTCGCAAAGCTTGAAGAACAAAATGCTGCCTAGCCCGCAGCCCTCATGGTCCGGATGGACGCCGATGCCGGCGAAGTAGCCCCGGCCGTTGTCCTGCCGGACGACCGGTCCCGCGAAGCCGGCCGCTTGGCCGCCCGGCGCCGCCGCGATCACGACGGGCACGCCGTCCGCGGCGCAGGCCGCGATCTCCCGCTCCCAAGCGGGATTGTCGAGACCGGCCAGCATCTCGGCCAGCCCGGTATGCCTGCGCGGATCGAACAGCTCCACCGCGTAGCCGGCTTCCTCGGCCTTCGCCTCCTTGGCGCGAATATCCGCCGGGATCGCGAAGTCCGCAAGCGGCCTGTACATCGCGCACTGCCGCGCCCGATCCGCATACCCTTCGCTCAGGAGGAAGCGATAAAGCCCGGCGTCGGCCGGCACGCCCGGCGCATTGTTGTGCTCGTGCCCCGGCGTGCCCGGAATGTACCAGGGCAGCCGCATCGGGTTAAAAAACAGCACCTCGGACTGGCGCTTGCCGAGCGTGCGGAAGCGCGTTTCCAGCGCATCTAACAGCGCTGCCCGGTTCGCATCTGTGTCGAAGCCTTCGGCCAGCACGATGCAGGTGATATAGCCTGCTACATCGCCCAGCGGCAGATCGTCGCCCGTGCAGCCGCAGGCGAAGCCGCGTACCTCTCCGCCGTCCGGCAGCACGAACGCGCAGGCCGGATCGAAGTACCGGTTCGCCGTGAATATCTCGGCGAACGTCTCCCGCGTCAGCTCCTTGTAGCCTTCGCGGACGGCCGAGCCGTTCCAGAGCGCGACGACCGCGTCGACATACCGATCTTCCCAGGCGCCCAGCTTCAACTCCGTCATCCGCCGCACCCTTTCTCCGTTAAGTACTTCGCGACCCTACCGCCGCAGATGTATGCACGTGCGCTGACACTTCGCTTCAGACGCTCGCTTTTCCCCACGAAGTATGCATCCACGTTCACACTTTGTCCGACGCAGTCGCTTTCTCGATCGATGTATCCACATACGCGCACACTTGTACCGAACGATCAGACCCGCTTCGGTGCGCGCGGCTGTAGAGTAACTTTCTGCCTTTACAGCACCATTTTGACCGGACCGCGAGCCTGTAGAGTAACTTTCTGCCTTTACAGCACCAATTCGACCCGACCGCGAGACTGTAGAGTAACTTTTTGCCCTTACAGCACCAATTTGACCCGACCGTGAGCCTGTAGAGTAACTTTTTGCCTTTAAAGCACCAATTTGACCGGACTGTGAGCCTGTAGAGTAACTTTTTACCTTTAAAGCACCCTTGGACCGGTCCGCGACGCTGAAGAGTGTGTTCGAGGTAACAATCCAGCACTTTTCATCGATTGATGATTTGCGCCGTGCTGTACTAGTACGAGATCTTCCCCAGCACGACCGGCCGCGCCGCGCCCGTCGCCGCCGGCAGGTTGGCCGGCTGGCGGGCCATCGCGTAGTCCGCCAGCAGCGCGAACGCGATCGCTTCCTTCGCGTCGCTGCTGCCGCCGACGGCCTCCTGCGTCGCGACCGCCACGCCGCGCGCCGCCATCTCGGCGGCGAGATCGCGCATCAGCACGGGGTTGTAGCTGCCGCCTCCGCCGACGATCATGAGATCCGCGGCGTGCCGCCCCGCGATAAACCGGTCGTACGCGTCGCCGATCGACCAGGCGGTCAGCCTGGTCACCGTGGCCGTGAGATCCGCGTCCGACAGGCCAAGCTCGCGGCCGCGGCGCACGATCCGCTCCACGTAGTCCGCGCCGAACCGCTCGCGGCCCGTCGACTTCGGCACGGGCATCGCATAGTACGCATCCTGCCGGAGCTCGCCGAGCAGCGTCTCGCTCACGCGGCCGCGCGCCGCCAGCGCGCCGCCCGCGTCCATCGCAAGCGCGCCGCCCGTCACGAGGCTCGCGACGCCGTCGATGAGCATGTTGCCCGGGCCCGTGTCGAAGGCGTACACGTCCTCGGGTCCGCAGCCCGCCGGGATGACGGTCACATTGCCGATGCCGCCGATGTTCTGAAGCAGCAGCGTCCGGTCCGGCTCGCGATAGAGCAAATATTCCGTGAACGGAACGAGCGGCGCGCCTTGTCCGCCCACCGCGAGATCCGCGGGGCGGAAGTCCGACACGCACGGAATGCCCGTGCGCGCGGCGATGACGGCGCCTTCGCCGATCTGCACGGTGAAGCCTGCCTCCGGCGCATGATAGATCGTCTGACCGTGCGAGCCGACGACCGAGACGTCCGCCGGCGCGAGACCGGCCAGGCCGACGACGGACAGCGCTGCGTCCGCGTAGAGTTCCCCCGAGGCGAACGTTCAGCGCGCCCACCCGGTCCACGGTCGCCCGCGCGGGATCGAACAGCTCGAAGATCTCGCGCCGCACGTCCGCCGGGTACGGCTTGTTCTCGAAGGCGAGCAGGCGCACGGAGATTCCTCCATCCCCGCCCGGCTCGCCCAAGATCTCGACGGCCGCGGCGTCGATGCCGTCGACGGACGTGCCGGACATCAGGCCGACCGCGAAGCGACGCGATGGTTCGCCATTCTGCCGGGACATGCCCGGCTTCGAACGGTCAACGCACCGCCGCGAGCGCTCCTCATACCCGCCGCCTTCGAGTGCTCCGCCGGCTTCGCTGCGCACGGCAGCTACGGCCGAATCACCCGCCGCAGTCCCGCCCCGCTCAGCCATCCCTTCACCGCTCCCGGCCTTCGCCGACCCGCGCGTTCCTTCTTTCCCCACGCCCATATCAGCCCTTGACCGCGCCGACGGTGACGCCCTCGAGGAAATACTTCTGCAGGCTGAAGAACAGGATGAACATCGGCACCGCCGAGATCGTCGCGCCCGCCATCATCGGGGAGAAGTACGTCGTGTTCGCGAACCGGAAGTTCTTGAGGCCGACCTGGATCGTCTGCATATCCATCGTGTTGGTGACGAGGAACGGCCAGAAGAACGTATTCCAGCTGTCCATGAACGTCAGGATCGCGATGACGGCCATGACCGTCTTGGACAACGGCATGATGATCCGGAAAAAAAATCTGGAACTGGCTGCAGCCCTCCACCTTCGCGGACTCCATGATCTCGGTCGGGATGCTGCTCATGAACTGCTTGGCGAGGAAGACGTTGTACACCGTCACGAGACCCGGCAGAATCAGCGCGCTGTACGTATTTTCGATATGGAACGTATTGACGATGAGGATGTACAGCGGCACCTGCGTCACCTGGTACGGGATCATCATCGCCGCGAGCAGGATGGAGAACAGTACGCCCCGCCCCTTGAAGCGCAGCTTGGAAAACGCATAGCCCGCCATCGTCGCGAAGAAGACGTTCGTGATCGTCACGGCGCCCGCCACGATCGTCGAGTTCAGAATCCAGCGGTACGAATACTCGCTATAGTTGAAGAAAAAGGAATACGACTCCAGCGTGAACTTCCCCGGCCAGATGGAATAGCTGACGGCCCCCGCCTCGACCGGGTCTCCGAACGAGGAGATGACCATGAAGTAGATGGGGAACAGCGTCGCCAGCGCGAAGAGCAGGAGAAGGACGACAATCACGGTATTGCGGGCTCTCTTGCCGGCCCGGCTGCCGGTATGGTTATTGTAAAGCGACATATGCGGTTGCCTCCTTCCCCCTAGTAGTCCACGTCTTTGCCCAGGAACTTGAACTGGAACAGCGAGACCAGGGCTATGATAAGCGCCAATATCAGAGATTGGGCCGCGGCTTTGCCGAATTCAAAGTACTTGAAGGCATTGTCGAAAATGAGCAGGCCGACCATCGTCGTCGCATGGTCCGGTCCGCCGCCGGTCATCAGGTACGCGTTCTGGAACACCTGGAACGATCCGATCACGGCCGTCACGAGCAGGAACAGCGTCGTCGGCTTGAGGCTCGGAATGACGATATGCCACAGCTTCTGCAGGAAGGACGCGCCGTCGAGGTCCGCCGCTTCGTAGTAGCTGTCGTCGATGCCGAGCAACGCGGCCAGATAGATGATGATGCTGGCGCCGTGGCTGGACAGCCAGGCCATGATGACGAGCGAGAGCATCGCCGTGGCGCTCGAGCCGAGCCAGTTCTGGTTGTGCGCGCCGAACCAGCCGATGAATTGGTTGAAGATGCCGCCCGGCATCGGATCGAAGATCCACAGCCAGACGAGCGAGAGCGCGACGCCGGAGGCGACCACGGGCAGGTAATACACGGCTTTGAA
This sequence comes from Cohnella rhizosphaerae, assembly GCF_029525575.1. Classification (GTDB taxonomy): domain Bacteria; phylum Bacillota; class Bacilli; order Paenibacillales; family Paenibacillaceae; genus Cohnella; species Cohnella rhizosphaerae. Next base: position 857,142 of record NZ_JAPDIA010000003.1, on the reverse strand, counting down.
CACGGTCTGCAGCTTCTTGCGCAGCGGGAGAATCATGATCGCCACGAGAAAAGACAGCAGCAGCGCGACCGGGACGGTCAGTATGGTGTAGTAGAGCGTGTTTTTGATCGACTTCCAGAACAGGTCGTCCTTGAACGTCGCCGTATAATTGTCGAAGCCGATGTAGGTCGAACCCAGCGGCTTGTATTCCTGGAAGCTGATGAGGAACGCGCTGAAGACCGGATAAGCCGTAAACAGGGCGTACACGATGAGCGCGACCGCGATGAACGCGTAGCCCCATGCGCCGTCGCCTTTGATCTTGCGCTTTTTTGACCGATTGTGCCGACTGGGCCATGTGCAGGACTCCTCTCCTCGCGTCCGCTTATGAAGAAGGATAGCCGCATGCGGGGTGATCACGCGGCTATCCGTACGCGAATGCGTTATTGCGAATGCGTCGTTAATCTTGGACGATGCCGTCCTGGCCGAAGGCGTCGATCGCGGCTTTCTTCACCGCGTCGTACATGTCCTGCGGCTTGATCTCGCCGGCGAGCAAGGCTTGCATTTTCGGAACGATGACCTCGTTCTCGATCTTGATCGCCTTGGCGCCGAGGTCGGCCGGGATGTCGGGACGCGCCGGCGCGGCGTGGGAGAGCATCGTCTCGACGGCGGCGACGTTGTCCGGGCTGCGGTCGACCGTCATGGAAGCGGCCGCTTCGCGTCCGCTCTTGGTGATGTGGGCCGCGAACAGGTCGTTGTTCGTCGTGGCCGCGACCTTGCCGCTCGACAGGAAGTAGGCGGCCTTGGCGATGTTCGCCTTATGCTCGGCGGTCGGCTCCTTCTTGCCGCGGAACGCGACGTAGCCGTCGACGACCGTCGAGGACACCGGCTCCGCGCCTGCGAAGGTCGGCACCGGCAGGACGATATAGTCGACCTTGATGCTGTCCTTGACCGCGCTGCCGTCTTTGGCGTCGATTTTCGCGTTGTTCTTTTTTCGCGGAGTTCTCGAACGTCGCCAGGCCCTTGCCGGTGATCATCGTCTGGCCGGTGAGGAACATGTTCCAGCGCTTGCCCGCGTCGACGGAGCTCAGCTCCTTCGGCATCGAGCCGTCGTCGATCATCTGGCGAAGATCCGTCAGCAGCTCCAGATAGTTTTTGCTCGTATAGGCATACTTCAGATCTTTGTTAAACGCGGCCGGCATGCCCGCGCTCTTGGCCATGATGCCGAGGTAGTCCTTGGAAGCGACGCCTGCCGTCGCGAAGACGAAGCCGTAGCGGGAAGTCGCATTGCCGTTTTTCACGACGCCCTTCTTGATCGCCTCGCGGAATTCGTCGTAGGTCCAGCCGTTTTTCTGAACGTTTTTCCAATCGATGCCCGCAGCCTCGAGGAATTCCTTGTTGCCGCCCAGGGCGTGGACTTCCATGTAAGCGGGGAAGCCGTACAGGCCGGAGCCGTTTTTCATGTATTCCAGCGGCGCGGTATCGTAGTCGCCCGTCATCTCCGGCGTCGCGACGTCGGTCAGGTCGAGCGCCATGCCCTGCTGCACGTACTTGGCGATGCCGTCGGAGCCGATGAACGCGATGTCCGGCGGGCTGCCCGCGTTAACCTGCGTGTCGAGCTTCTGCGTCATGTCTTCCCAGCTGGCCGGCTCGATTTTGAGCGTCAGGTTCGGGTACTTGGCGTTGAAATCCTTTTCCATCTGGTCGAAGTTGTCCTGGTACGTCGGCGATACGGGCGGCAGCAGCGCCGTGATCGTATCCTTGGCGCCGGAATCGGCGGAGCCGGATGCGGCAGCCGAGCCGGATGCGGCCGGGCTGGCCGCGCCGTTCTTGTCGTTGTTGCCGCCGCACGCGGTCAGCGCGGATACGGACAGCGTCGCTGCGAGCATGAGCGAGAGTGCTTTGCCTTTGTTCATCATTCGGATGACTCCTCCTTGGGATGGCCCCTCAATCGGGTGAATGAAGACTAACGCTTGCCGGTTAAACGACTTGCTTGTGCGCGCGGATCGTCGCCTTGAGATTGCCTTCGAAGCGGGCCAGCGATGCGGCCGCCTCCGAAGCGGCGAGCCCCGTCTCGATCATCAGAATCGCGAGCTTGCAGCTCTGCGACGCCCGCGCCAGATAATCGGACGCCGTCTCGGCGTCGACGCCGGTCGCGGCCTTGATGATGCGGATCGAGCGATCCTGCAGCTTCTTGTTGCTCGCCTTGAGGTCGACCATCAGATTGTTGTAGGTTTTCCCCAACTTGACCATCGTCGCCGTCGTCAGCATGTTAAGCACCAGCTTCTGCGCCGAGCCGGCTTTCAGCCGCGTGGAGCCCATGATGACCTCCGGTCCGACGACGGGCGCGATGCAGATGTCGCACACTTCGCCGAGCTTCGAGCCTTTGTTGTTGACGACGCCGATCGTGGCCGCGCCGATCTCTCCCGCCCGACGAAGCGCGGCGATGACGAAGGCCGCGCTGCCGCTGGCCGAGATGCCGATGACCGCGTCCTTGTCCGTGACGCCGATGCGCGCGATGAGCGCCATCCCCTCCTCCGCGTTGTCCTCGAATCCTTCCACCGCTGTTCGAAGCGCCGTATCCCCGCCTGCTATATGCCCCTGCACGAGCTCAGGGTCGACCCCGAAGGTGGGCGGACACTCGGATGCGTCCAGTACGCCGATTCTGCCGGACGAGCCGGCGCCAATATAGAACATTCTGCCCCCCGCTCCTGAGCCTGGCATGCAGAACGTCTACCGCCTCCATGATGTTCGGAATTTCTTCCGCCACCGCGGCCGGAACGGCGGCATCCTCCCGGTTGAGAAGATGCAGCATCTGCTCCGTTGTGCACTCGTCGATCGTCCGGGTTGCCGGATTGATCTTCTCGGTGGTTAGACCCGCGAGATATTCGTTCATGGCCATTCTCCTACCCTTTGTTTGTGAGGATCGTCCTTTCATGGATCTATTTAATGCCCCCCTCTTGGGCTCTATCTTATCGTCTCCGCTTTGGAAGCGTCAATACTTTTTTGAAATAAAATTTCATTGTAAAAATTTTAATTGCATTTTTATTTTCATAAAAGCAACAAAAAAAAGACACTGCCGCGCGTGTCCGGCAATGTCTGAAATCGCTATCTGCGGTGCTTTCCCGCCAAAATATTGTGGGTTTTCAACAAATACTTTTTGATATTCGGATATTCCGCGCTGGCCACGCCGGCGAACAGGATGTCGATGACGGTCAGCATCGCGATGCGCGACCCCATCGCCCCGCTCCGGATCGTGACCTCGGGCGTGGAGATGCTGAGCACGATGTCGGCCTTGTCCGCGAGCTCGCTCTTGTTGAACTTGGTAAGGGCGATCGAGGTCGCGCCCGCGCGCTGCGTGATCTCGAGCGCCTCGAGGATCTCGATCGTATCGCCGGAGTTGGAGACGAAGAAGGCGACGTCGCCTTTGCCGAGCAGCGTGGCCGCCGTCAGTTGGCTGTGCCCGTCCGTGTAGGCGTGGCACATCTTGTTGATGCGCGAGAACTTCTGCTCGCCGTCCATGCATACGAGTCCCGAAGCCCCGATGCCGAAAAATACGATCCGGTTCGTGTCGCGCAGCGCCTGGACCGCCTTGGCGACCGCGCTCCGGTCGATGATGCTGAGCGTGTCCTCGATCGACTTCATGTTGTTGTACGAGATGTTCGAGACGACGACGTTCAGGTCGTCCCCGGGCTGGATATCGGTATACTCGTCCTTCTGCTCCTCGTCCATCGAACCGACCGACGCCGAGATGCTCACGATGAAGCTGCGGTAACCGCTGTAGCCGAGCGTCTTGCAAAAGCGCAGCACCGACGCGTCGCTCGTCCGGCTGAACTGCGCCAGGCTCTTGATCGAGAGATGCGGAATCTCCTCCGTATTGGCGAGGATGTACTCGGCCACCATCCGTTCGACGGGCGTCATGCTGTCCTTCATGTCGCGGATCTTGAGCAATATATTGTTCTGGATCGCCATGGTAGGTACCTGCGCATTCTGTCGTATTTTAGTAAATAGTAAGGCCATTTTTTGCAAAAGACAAGGGATGGCGGGACGGTTGAGCCATTTGCGGATTAGAAATAATATTTTGAAACAAATATATCATAATGAAATAAAATTTCTATATTTTATTGTTGGCAAGTGGGTCCCATGCTATAATAGCCGCAAATGAAGGGCCGCAACTTAAAAGGTACGTTGGACCGAACGGGCCCGCAGGAGGTAAGTCATGAGCAAGCTGAAAATCGCGATTATCGGGTCCGGCAGCACGTATACGCCGGAGCTGATCGAAGGCATCATCAAGCGCAAGGGGGGTTCTGCCCGTCAGCGAGCTCGTGCTGATGGACATCGACGCGCATAAGCTGAACGTCGTCGGCAGCCTGTGCCGGCGCATGATCGAAGCGGAAAATCTGTCCTGCCGCGTCACGCTGACCCAGGACCTGGACGAGGCGCTGCGGGACGCGGACTTCGTGCTCGCGCAGATTCGCGTCGGCAAGCTGTCCGCCCGCGTGCTCGACGAGAAGATCCCGCTCAAGTACGGCCTGATCGGCCAGGAGACGTGCGGGATCGGCGGCTTTTTCAAGGCGATGCGCACGATTCCGGTCATGCTGCAGATCGCGGCGCGGATGGAGGAACTGTGCCCGAACGCCTGGCTGATCAACTTCTCGAACCCGGCGGGCATCATCACCGAGGCGCTGCTCAAGCATACCGGCGTCAAGATGCTCGGCCTTTGCAACGTTCCGTATAATATGTACAAGAGCATCCGCGAGTCGCTCGCGCTGCCGGACGCCAAGATGACGTATGTCGGACTTAACCACCTGAGCTGGATCACCGCGATCGAACAAGACGGCAAGGACTATCTGAAAACGGCGCTCGAGCTCGGGCTCAACAGCGAGGCGATGAAAAACATTCCGTCGAGCGGCTTCAGCCGCGAGCTCGTGAACATGGTCGGCGCGATTCCCTCCTCCTACCTCGAGTATTACTACTTCAAGGACAAGAAGCTGAAGCTGCTGATGGAAAGCGAGCAGACGCGCGGCGAGAAGTGCATCGATATCGAGGCGGACCTGTTGCGGATTTACGAGGACGCCGAGCTGCACGTGAAGCCGGAGCTGCTCTCCTCGCGCGGCGGCGCCAACTATTCGGAGGTGGCGATCAGCCTCGTGGACGCGATCTGGAACGACAAGCGCGAGGTGCACGTCGTGAACCTGCTGAATCGCGGCGCCTTGTCGTTTATGGAAGACGACGACGCGGTCGAGACGTCCGCGGTCATCGGCAAGGACGGCGCGACGCCGGTCGCGGTGCCGGGCTTCGCGAATCGCCACATCATCGATTATATGCGGATGGTGAAGGCGTACGAGCGCGAGACGGTAGCTGCCGCGGTGAGCGGCAGCGAGGACGCCGCGATGCGCGCGCTGCTCATGAACCCGCTCGTCGGCGACTACAACACGGCGCTGGCATGCTTCAACGAGCTGAAGGAAGCGCACAAGGCGTATTTGCCGCAGTTCGGGTGAGTATCGGCTGTAAATTGGGCCGGTGCGGGTCAGGTTTGGGCGACTATAGCAGAAGTTTTTTCCGCTAGGGGCCACGCTGGCGGGGTTTGAGCGGCTTTTAGCGGAAGTTGTTTCCGCTATGGGCGACGCCGGCCGGGTTTGAGCGGCTTTTAGCGGAAGTTTTTTCCGCTAGGGGCCTCGCTGGCGGGGTTTGAGTGGCTTTTAGCGGAAGTTTTTTCCGCTAGGGGCCACGCCGGCCGGATTTGAGCGGCTTTTAGCGGAAGTTTTTTCCGCTAGGGGCCACGCCGGCCGGATTTGAGCGGCTTTTAGCGGAAGTTTTTTCCGCTATGGGCGACGCCGGCCGGGTTTGAGCGGCTTTTAGCGGAAGTTTTTTCCGCTCGGGGCCACGCTGGCCGGGTTTGAGTGGCTTTTAGCGGAAGTTTTTTCCGCTATGGGCCACGCCGGCCGGGTTAGAGCGGCTTTTAGCGGAAGTTTTTTCCGCTAGGGGCGGCAATGGCCGAGTTTGAGTGGCTTTTAGCGGAAGTTTTTTCCGCTATGGGCGACGCTGGCCGGGTTTGCGTGGCTTTTAGCGGAAGTTTTTTCCGCTATGGGCGGCGATGGCCGAGTTTGGGCGACTATAGCGGAAGTTTTTTCCTCTATGAGTTGCACGGGTTTGGTTTAGGCGCGATAGCGGAGCTTTCTTCAGCTATCGCTCGGGTGCACGAGAGCCCTCGGCAAGCGAATGTGTTACAAGAAAGAGAAACGAGCGTGATACCTATGAACGGCGCGGAACCGGGGGCCGGCTACGTCATCGGCGTGGACGGCGGCAACAGCAAGACCGACTATTTCCTGTTCGACCGCGAGGGCGGCTTCGTCAACCATATCAACGCGGGCACGTGCAGCCACGAGCGGTTCGCCGACGGCTACGCGGGCGCTTACCGCGAGATGGACGCCCGCATCCGCGAGCTGCTCGCGCCATGCGGCATCGCGCCTTCGCAGGTCGATGCCGCAGCGTTCGGCCTCGCGGGCTGCGACCTGCCCACGCAGCAGGAGGAGCTGTGCCGGATCGCCGGGCGAATCGGGCTGCGGCAGTATGCCGTGGACAACGATTCGTTCCTCGGCATCAAGGCGGGCACCGCGCGCGGCTACGGCATCTGCTCGGTCAACGGCTCGGGCGCCGTCACCGGCGGCATCTCGCCGAGCGGCCTGCGGCTGCAGGTCGGCGGCATCGGCAGCGAGCTCGCCGGGGACGAGGGCGGCGGCTACTACCTGGGCCGCAAGGTCGTACGCGCGGTCTATGACGGCTTCTACCGGCTGGGACCGCCGACCGCGATGGCCGAGCCGGTCATGGCGCTGCTCGGCGCGCCGTCGCGCGAGCGCTTCATGGCGTATGCCGCCGAAGCCGCGTACAAGCGCGCGCTCCCGAACACGGCGCTGATGCGCGTGCTGTTCGCCGCTGCGGACGCGGGCGACGAAGCCGCCGTCGCGCTGGTGGCGCACTCGGCCAGGCAGATGGCGCTGTCCACGGCGGGCTGCATCGCCAATCTCGACTTCCCCGCGGACGACGAGATCGAGATCGTGCTGTCCGGCTCTGTCTGGATCAAAGCGGAAAGTCCGCTGATGATGCAGCGGTATATGCGGGAGGTGGGCGAGCTGACCGGCCGCCGATGCCGCTTCCTCCCGCTCGCCGTCCCTCCGGCGACCGGCGCGGTGCTGTGGGCGCTGGAGCTGGCCCGCGGCGCCCCGGTCGACGCCGGCATGCGAAGCAAGGTGTTGCAAGGCGTACAAGCGAGGCTCTGATCCGCAAAAACAAACGGACCCTTCCCTCTCGAAGCAGAGGCGAACGGGTCCGTTTTATCGTTTCTCGGTCAGCAGGAGACGTCCGTCTCTTTGCCTTCAAAAAAGATCGTCAACAGCGCGCTCAGCTCCGAACGCTGCTGGGCCGTAAAACCGCGCAGCAGCGACTCCGAAATCTGCGCTTGACGGGCTTTGATCCGGTGAACCTGGCAGCGCGCTTCGTCCGTGAGCTCCAGCAGCGTCGCCCGGCGGTCGTACGGATCCGCGATTCGCCTGATCAGCCCGTCCCGCTCGAGCGCGTCCACCTGTTCGGTGACCGTCCTCGCTTTAACGCCCAGCTTGCCCGCCAGCTCGTTCATTCGGATCGTACCGGCTCCCCAGACCGTCAGCAAAAGCCGGATCCGCGAGCCCGACAGCGGAAAGGGCAGGTCCGACGAAGATAGTCTGGCTTCGAATTCTTGCTGTATATAGTGGGTAGCCCGCAGCAGCAAGCTGAACGACCTCTGCCGCCTTCGGATCTCCAGTCGCTGAATCGGTCATGGAATCGGATCGCTCCTTGACAAACGAATAGTAGAAGCGTAAGCTAAAAGCGAATTAGTGAGGGCCCTCACTTTCACCCACCACAGCACTTTGATCTTCTTGTTTAAGTTTACATGTTTCTTACTCGGATGCAAATGAAAGAAAACGGAGGAATCCAGATGACGCAAGCGAATTTGAACATCGGCATTATTCTCGGCAGCACCCGCGAAGGACGTGTCAGCCCCCAAGTAGGCGCATGGGTGAAGGAAGTCGCCGACAAGCGGCAGGACGCCAATTACGAGATCGTGGACATCGCCGAATACGATTTGCCGTTTTTCGGGACGACCGCCATGCAGGAGCCCGGCATCGCCGCCTGGAATCAAAAGCTCGCTTCGCTGGACGGATTCATCTTTATCGTCCAGGAGTATAACCATAGCATTACGGGCGTGCTGAAAAACGCGCTCGATATGGCTCGCGACGCCTGGAACCACAAAGCCGCGGGCATCGTCAGCTACGGCTCCGCCGGCGGCGCGCGCGCGGCGGAGCATCTGCGCGGCATCCTGGGCGAGCTGCTCGTCGCTGACGTACGTTCGAACCCGGTGCTCTCCGTTTATACCGACTTCTCGGACCGTCAAACGTTCAAGCCGGCGGAGCTGCACGTGCCGATCGTGAACGAAATGCTGAATCAGCTGATTACATGGAGCGCGGCTTTGAAGCCGGTCAGAGCCAAGTAATCGGCCGGTTGCCTATTCCCCGCCCATACGCAAAAAGCCCGCGACGCGGATTCCTGCACGGAATCGCGTTCGCGGGCTTTTTGCCGCGCTTTTCCCGCTGCCGGCGAGATTAGCCCTTCTTCGTGCTCAGCCAGTTCACCAGCGTGTTGATCTGATCGTCCGTCAGCGTTCCCTTGAACGCGGGCATGCCCCCGCCGCCGTTGTGAATGCGCGTCGAGAGCTCGTCCGTCGACAGCCGCGCGCCGACGTCCGTCAGCTTCGGACCGACGCCGCCGCTCAGATCCGCGGCATGGCAGGCGATGCATTGCGCCTTGTAGATCGTCTCCGCGTCTTCGCCGGATGCCGTCGTCGTACCGCCGGGCGATGCCGGCGCTTCGCTCGACGGCGGCGTCGTGGACGCGTTATTGTTGCTTTTTCCGCATGCCGCCGTCGTCATTGCCAGCAGCGCGGCTGTCGCCGCGATTGCCGCCCATTTTCTCATGCGAGCTTGACCTCCTTCTGTCGTTTGCGGTTAGATTTCTCCATTTATCCGAGCGGCATACGCGCGACGAACGGTCCTGCGTCACGAGAATAGCCGCGGACATATTGGACACGATAAGGACGAGGCTATGCAATTTATGGCAACGGCGGTGATGCGTTTGAACGCGAATCAAGAATGGATCGGCCATCTGTCCGAGCTGCGCAAGCGGCTGATCGTCACGGGCGTCTGGTTCGTCGCTTCGATGGGCGCCGGCTTGTACCTGTCCCCCTCGATCCTGCTGCTGCTCAAATCGCGGGCTGCGGCCGGCGCCCCCATCGACTGGCACGTTTTTTCATTCACCGACGGCTTGTTCGTCTATCTGAGGTGCGCTTTTCTGCTGGCCGCCCTGCTCACCTTTCCGATCGCGATGTATCAGGCCTGGGCGTTCGTACGGCCGGGTCTCACAGGCCGGGAAGCGCGCGGAACGCTCGGCTACGTCCCGGCATCGTTCCTGCTGTTTCTCGGCGGCGTCTCGTTCGGGTATTTCCTCGTCTTCCCGATGATGCTCCGGTTCATGCAGTCGATGAACGAGAGCGTGGGCGCCGTGGAAATGTACGGAATCGAGCGCTACTTCGCCTTTATGTTCGGCGTGCTGATGCCGCTTGGCATCGCGTTCGAGATGCCGCTCGTCATGCTTTTTCTGACGAAGCTCGGCCTGCTGGACCCTGCGCGCATCAAGTTTATCCGCAAATACGCCTATGTAGGGCTCGCGGTGGTAGGCTCCTGCATCTCGCCGCCGGACCTTTTTTCCCACTTGTCCGTGACGGTGCCGCTCCTGCTGCTGTTCGAGTGCAGCGCGCTCGTCTCGAACCGGCAGTTCCGGCTGCGCCGCGCGGCGGGGCCGACGCCCGGTTAAGGGCGTTGATGTTTAAGCCTGCGAAATATGAACGCGTTCAAATGCCTTCAAAGGAGGTGAACCAACGATGTTCCACAATATCGGCATCTCCGGACTGCTGATCATCTTCGCCATCGCGCTGATCGTCTTCGGTCCGGCCAAGCTTCCCCAGCTCGGCAAAGCCTTCGGCGAGACGTTGCGCGAATTCCGCAGCTCCACCCGCGGCATCATCGAGGACGACAAGCACGAGCCTGCCGCCGAGCTGATCAAGGAGCGGAATCCGACTTGAAGCCGCGCTCCCCCCTATAAAAGAGAACGCCAAAAAATCCCTTCCCCGTTTCCGACAGCGAATGTGTCGGCAGGTGAGGGATTTTCCTTTTCAACGATTCTATCTACGATTCCGCGACGACGATCTTGACGTCCCAGCGCCCAAGCTGCAGACTGTCGCCCGTCCCGATCCGCGCGTCCGCCAGCAGTTCGCGTCCCGCGCCGTGCGGATAACGCACTTCAACCGGCGCATCCGAGTAATTAAAATAGTAACGGACGACGCGTCCCTGCCCGTTGACGCCGGTCTTGACGACGATCGGAAAAACGAGCTCCTGGTCGGCGCGGAGCAGGTCCGCGCTCGCCAGCGCTTCCCTGAATATGCGGCGCATCGCATCCGCCGAAGTCATGCAGCCAACGTAGGTCGCCGTGCCGGCTCCATATTGGTTGCGCGTGACGGCCGCGTAAGTCCCCCCAGTGCGCATGGTCGTAATAGGCGAGTACCTCCGCCGTCGTCGGCGTCAGCAGCTCCATCCACGTCCGCACCTCGCGCGCTCCGGAGTCGAACGACAGCGCGCCGTCGCGCAAGGCGACCGCGTCCGGCTCTACGAATACGCTGTAGCCGACGCCGCAGGCTTCGTGGATGATGCCAGGCTGCTGCGCGGCGCGCACCTGGACGACCTCGTCCGCGAAGCCGGACTTGAACGAATAGACGACATGGCCGCCGTCCCGCACGTAAGCGTTCAGCCGCTCGAGCGTGTCGTCGGGCGCCGCGTAAAGCGCCGGCACGACGATCATACGGTAGTCCGCCAGCCGCTCGTGCGAAGCGGGGATAAAGTCGCATTGCACGTTCAGCTTGTACAGCTCGTCGTACATCCACCTGACGACGTCGTTATATTTCAAACCGCCGGGCAGCTTGAACCATTCGAGCGCGGTCAACGCCTCGTTGCTGACCATCACGGCGACGTCGCTCTTCTTTTTCAGATTGACCAACTGCTCGCTGAGCCGCGCGAAGTCCCTGCCAACCGTCTTCGCTTCGTCGTACACCGGATTCGGCTTGAGATCGTGGCTGAGCAGCCCCTTCCAGTACGTCTCGAACGAATTGTGGATCGAGTGCCAGTGCCAGTACGCGACCATATTGGCCCCGGAGGCCAGATGGCTGAACGCGAGCTGCCGCAGCTGGCCGGGATACGGCGTCCAATCCGGGAACGCCTGCGCCTGCGTCTCGAGCACGAGATAGTTCGTCCCCTTGAGCGACCGCGTCATGTCGCCCCCGAACGAGATCTCGGCGCCGGTCAGCTTGGCCTGCGACGGATGATAAATGTCGACGCCCGCGATATCGAACGGCCGCGCCGCCTCGAAGTGGTCGACCGACGGCTGCACGCCGAACGAGTGCCCCCGCCACTCGAAGTCGAAGTTCTGCGTCACGAACTGATCCGGCCGCGCGTACTCGCGGACGAGGCCGACCTGCCAGGCCAGGAATTCGGTCACGAGCCCGCGCTGGAACCTCGCGAACTCGGCGCCCAGGCTGCCGTTGATCGTGCCGTTTACCGAAGGGAAGTCCTCCCAGCTGTCGATGCGGTTGCTCCAGTAGTCCAGTCCGAACCGCCGGTTAACGACGTCCAGGCTGCCGTATTTTCTCGCATGTACTTCACGAACCGCAGTTGCACGTTCGGCCCCGCCGTATCATAATGCTTCGTCTCGTTGTCGGTCTGGTAGCCGATGACGGCCGGGTGGTCCTTGACGCGCCCGATGAGCCTGCGGATGATACGTTCGGCGTAAAACAAATACGTCTTGTTCGTAATGTCCATGATCTGGCGCGCGCCGTAGCGGCCGGGTCCGCCCGCCGCCGTCTCCGCGAGCACGGCGGGATCCTCCTTCACCATCCAGGCGGGGACCGCGTAGGTCGGCGTGCCGACGATCACGCGGATGCCCGCTTCGTGCATCGCATCCAGCACCCTGTCGACGGAGGAAAAGTCGAACACGCCGTTTTGCGGCTCGTGCGTGCTCCAGGTCGACTCGGCGATCCGCACCGTGTTGATGCCGGCTTCCTTCATCATGCGAATGTCTTCGGCCAGCCTGTCGTAAGGCATGTATTCATCGTAGTAGGCGACGCCGTACAGCAGTTTATCCAAGTTCGTCCACTCCCTGCGGTTCATTCTTATCGTTCATTCTTATCGCACCTGTCATTCGAATCCCGTCCTCAAGCGGCTCAGGCTCATTGGTTGCGGTACTGGTTCGGGGTCATCCCCGTATACTTTTTGAACACCTGGAAGAAGTACTTCTCGTCCTGATAACCGACCTCGTGCGCCACGTCCGCGATTCGCGCCCCGCTGTCCTCGAACAGCCGGCAGGCCTGGTCGATCCGGGTCTGGTGCAGATAATCCAGAAAGCTCGTCTGCAGCTGCTGCTTGAACAGCAGGCTCACGTAGCCGGGCGTGATGAATACCTCCCGCGCCACCGTTTCCCGGCTGATATCCTTGCTGTAGTTGTTGCGGATATAAGCGATGACCGCGTCGAACAGCTTGTTCCCGTTCTTCTTCGCGTTCAGTTGGGCGGCGACGAGCCGAGCGGTCTCGTCCAGCGCCTGCACGATGCCTTCGAGGCTCGAGCGGGCCAGCATATGCGTGATCCCGGCCAGATCCCGGCCGAACACCTCCTGCACGTTGACGTTTTTCTCGATGCACAGCCGATACAACGCGAAGAACAGGGAAAAAATCGAATTCAGCACCGGCTCCTTCGATGCGCTCTCCGGCCGCAGCGCCTGCAAAAACGCCTGGAGCTGCTCGCGGATCGCGCCTTCTTCCCCGTGCATGACCGCCTGGATGAACGCCTTCTCCAGCGCGAACGGATAAGAAGTGCGATCCGTCTCGCCGTCCACGGACTCCATATAGTCGACGATCTTGCGGTCGCCCATGTAGAACCGCATGTCCAGCGCCCGCGCCGCTTCCTGATACGAGAGACGCAGATGTCCGATCTCGGCGCCGACGCTGCCGATGCCGACGCTGACCGTGAACTTGAGATACGTTTCCGCGTTCCGCTGGATCTGCTCCGCATAGCGGCCGATCGCCGCGCTGTCCGGCATCTCTTCCGCGTTCAGCAGCGCGATCAGATCGTCGTTATGCTCGAAGGCGGCGCACATGCCCAGAGGAGCGAGCGTCTCCTCGGCGATGTTTTTGAGTCCGTACTTGTACAGCTCGACGTCCTCGTCGCCTACTCGCTGCTGGAACGAATGGAAGTTGTCGATCTGCACGACGAGCGCGCCGTAAAACGAATGGCCGAAGACGATGCCGTTCGTCTTCAGGCTCGCGAGGAGCCGCTCGTACGGCGGATTGTCGGTCAGCACGAGCCTGCCAAGCATCTTGTCCCGCAGCAGCGGGAAGCTGTCGCGGAAGCCCGCCTTCAGCTCCTCGAGCCTGCTCGACTGCTGCCGTTCCCGATCGATCTCCGCCCGGAGCTGGAGCACGAGATCCAGAATCTCCTGCCTGCGGCTCGGCTTGAGCAGGTAGTGACTGGCCCCGAGCGACATCGCCTTCTGGGCATAGGAGAACTCGTCGTAGCCGCTCATGATGACGCATTTGACGGCCGGATATTGCTTGGAAATTCGCTCGATCAGCTCGAGGCCGTCCATTTCCGGCATCCGGATGTCCGTCAGTACGATATCGACAGGCACCTGCGCCATCCGTTCGAGGGCTTCCTCCCCGTCCCTGGCCTCGGCGACGATCGCGATATCGTGCTGCGCCCAGTCGATCAGCGTCCGGATGCCGCTGCGCGCCCGCTCCTCGTCGTCGACGATCATCATACGAATCATGCGTCCGTCCCTCCCTCCATCTCGGTTTTCGCCGGGATCTCGATCTCCACGACGGTGCCTTGTCCCGGCTCGCTCATATATCCGATGCGATAATGGTCCTTGTAGAAATGCCGCAGCCGTTCCTGCACGTTCTGCACGGCATAGCCCCCCGGTATCCTTCGCGGTGTAAATATCGCCGTCGCTGCGGATCTCCAGGATCCGTTCCAGCGTCTCCGCCGACATGCCCGGTCCGTTGTCCTCGATCCGAAAACGCAGGCGATCCCCCTCCTGCACGCCCGATACGCGGATACGGCCGCCGCCGCGCTTGCGCTCGATGCCGTGCACGATCGCGTTTTCCACGAACGGCTGCAGGCTCAGCTTCAAGATGACGAAGCCGCCGATCTCGTCCGGTATGTCGATCTCGTAGGCAAGCAGGTCCTTGAAGCGCATCTGCTGCAGCGACAAATACAGCTCCAGCAGCTCCCGTTCCTTCGCCACGCTGGTGAAGCTCTTGCCCCGGTTCAAGCTGAGGCGGAACAGCCGCGACAGATTGATGATCATCTCGCTGATCCGGTCCTGCCCCGCGGCCTCGGCCTCCCAGAAGATCGTGTCGAGCATGTTGTACAGGAAATGCGGATTGATCTGCGACTGCAGCGCCTTCAGCTCCGCTTCCTGCTCGCGCAGCTTGAGCACGTAGACGTCGTCGACGAGCGTCTTGATGTTGGCGACCATGCTGTTGTAGCCGCGGCCCAGGTGACCGATCTCGTCTCCGTACTTGACCGCGATCTTCTCGTCGAACTGGCCGTTCTGGAACCGGCGCATCGACAGCAGCAGCTTTTTGAGCGGCGCCGTGAGGAACGCGGACAGCAGCATCAGAATCGGAATGCACAGGAGCAGCCAGCCGGCGATCGATAAAATGACGAACAGCTTGATCGAATTCAGCTCTCGCGTCAGGTTGCTGAGCGGGACGCCGTACAGGATCTGCCAGCCGTTCTCGCCGGTGCTGTACGACAGCAGCAGCTTCTCGCCTCCGACCGTGACGACATCCGAGCCGTCTCCGCTCGCCAGCGCACGGATGCGCGCCGTGTCCGCGGCCGAACCGTCGTAAAATGGCATCCCCGCGGACAACAGCGGCACGCCGTCGGCATCCAGGATGACGATGCCGTGATCCTTGTCGTACATCGTGTTCAGGTACCGGCTCAGCACCGTCTGCACGTTCACGCCGACGAAGATAAAGCCGATATTGCGTCCGTTTTTCACGTTGCGCACGACCCGGGTCATGCCGATCTTGGCATTGCGGTTGTTCTGGATAAACGTATTGTTCGCTTCCGTGAGCGGGAACCAATAGGAAGAACCGTTCAACGCGACCGTCTTGCGGTAGATGCCGCTATTCCTGATGTCTTCGATCGAATAAGGCCCGCTGCTGTCGTCCGTCGCCAGCTGGAACAGCGGCTGGCCCGTCCTGCCGTACAGCGCGACATAATCGAAGTTGCCGGTGACGAGCATCTGGTCGATCAGCGTAGAGTTCGCGTCGCTGTACAGGAGCGGATCGAGCGGTTCCTGCGCGTCCGCTTCCTTCGCCAGCATCGTCTGAATGACGGGCGCGATGCTGAACACCGTCACCCAGTTCTGCATCGCGCGCTGCAGCGAAGCGACATTGTTGTCGATCGCCTTGACGGGCCCCTGGTTCGTCGCGCTGACCTTGCTGACGATCTGCTTCTCCGACGTCCGGAAAGCATAGTACCCGAGCACCAGGGAAAATATAGTCATCAGCAGCGAAAATAAAATGACGATCTTATAGGTGAGACTCATGTTCAGGTAGATGCGCAGCATGCCGTCCCCCCCCAGGCGTCCCTCGGTTTGTACTCATGATAGCCAACCGCAGGACATTCCACAACGGATCGGCTCTTGGTTTCGATAAACTTCAACTTTCCCGTTCTTTTCTCTACTGACCGGCAGCCGGACCGTACGCTATGATGCAATCAGAAACGTCGCACACTCCACAATCCATCGTTCAGGGGGGAATACCGAATGGCTAAGCATAAAAAATGGAGCGGCTTGACCGCCGCGACAGCCGTCCTCGCATCCGTCACCGTCCTCTCCGCTTGCGGCAGCAACGGCAACAATAACGCGGCAGGCAGCGCAAGCGCGAGTCCGAACGCAAGCGCAAGCGGCGGCGCGGCAAGCAACGAGAAGGTCACGCTGCGCCTGTTCTCCAACCTGCCCGACCGCAAGTCCGGTCAAGGGCTGGCCGAGCAGACGGTCATCGACAACTATATAAAGGAAAACCCGAACGTGAAGATCGACGTCGAAGCGCTCGCCGAGGAGCCGTTCAAGAACAAGCTGAAGGCGTACATGGCTTCCAACGAGCCGGTCGACATCACGATGGTCCACGGCGGCGCCGAGCTGAGCACGCTGGTTCAGGCCAACTACGTCAAGGCGATCGACCCGGCCGCCTACGAAGGCGAACAGTTCAACTTCCTCCCGGGCGTCTACAAGTCGTTCACGTTCGACGGCAAGCTGTACGGCCTGCCGCGCAACAGCGACTACGAGGTCATTTACTACAACAAGAAGCTGTTCGACGACAACGGCGTCAAAGTGCCGACGACCTTCACCGAGCTGACGGATGCCATCAAGGCGTTCCGCGCCAAGAAGATCGCGCCGATGTCGATCAACGGCAAGGATCTGTGGAGCTTCGGCGAGCTGTACCAGAACATCGTGCAGCGCTACAGCGGCGACCAGAACCTCATCCTTGACGCGGTCGAAGGCAAGAAGAAGTTCACGGAAGACGAGAGCTTCCTCAAGGCGGCGCAGTACATGGCGCAGCTGCGGGACGACAAGCTGTTCCAGGACGCGTTCATGACCGCCGACTACGGCGCGTCGCAGAACCTGTTCACGCAGGGCAAAGCCGCGATGTGGTACATGGGCTCCTGGGAAGCCGGCATGGCGACCAACGCCAGCCTGCCCGAAGAATTCCGCAACAATCTGCAGGTCGCCAAGTTCCCGATCGCCGAGGACGGCAAGGGCGTAGCGACCGACCTGATCGCCTGGAACGGCGGCGGGTACGCGCTGGTGAACAGCTCCAAGCACCCCGAGGCAGCGAAGAAGTTCTTCGATTACCTTTTCAACGCCAACCAATGGGCGAAGGTCGCCTGGGATACGGGCGCAGCCGTTCCGGCGCAGAAGTACGAGCTGACCGGCAAAGAAAGCGAAGTCCAAAAGCAGTTGACCGACGTGCTCGTGCAGGCGACTTCTACCCCGGGCGCATCGTTCATCGACTACGGCACGCCGAAGTTCAAGGACGACGTACAGAACGCGTTCGGCAAGTTCTTCTCCGGCAGCCAGAAGCCCGAAGAGCTCGTAGCCGCCCTGCAGGCCGCCGCCGACAGCCAGTAATCGCGATTCGACGCCACGCATGAGCCACAGATAAAGGAAAGCGGCGGGGACGGCAGCATTCGTGTCCCCGCCGTATTCTCAAGGATGGAGCGGGTACCTATGCACCGAGTGCTACGCAATAAAACGGCGATTTTCCTCTTCGTTTTCCCAGGTCTTCTGCTGTTTATACTTACCTTTCTGGCCCCTATCCTATTGAGCGGATACTACTCCCTCACGGACACGCTAGCCCCGGGTACGAAAATCCATATGGTCGGCCTGCAAAATTACGCAGATCTGATCCTTCACGATACAAGATTTTGGATCGCGCTCCGCAATGCCGTCCTGCTCGGCATCGGCTTCATCGTGCTGCAGCATCCGCTTAGCATTTTCTTCGCCGTCCTGCTCGACCGGATCGGCGGCAAGGCGGAGAAGATTTTCCGCACCATCTTCTTCATCCCTTGCGTAATCTCCGTCGTCGTCATCTCGAAAATGTGGCTGTCGCTGCTCGACCCGACGTTCGGCATCCTGAACAAGCTGCTGGCCGCCGTCGGCCTGGAGTCCCTGCAGCACGCCTGGCTCGGCGAGAGCAGCACGGCGCTCGGCACGATGCTGTTCATCCTGATCTGGGCCGGCTTCGGCTGGGGACTGCTGTTCTACTACGCCGGCGTGAAGGGCATTCCCGAGGATCTGTACGAGGCCGCGAGCCTCGACGGCGCGTCGGGCCTGAAGCTGCACCTTCGCATCACCGTGCCGCTGCTGAAGCCGGTCATCGCCGTCCAGGTGACGCTGGCCATGATCACGGCGCTCAAGCAGATGGAGCTCGTCTTCCTGACCACCAACGGCGGCCCGGGCGATTCGACGCAATTCATCGCGGTCTACCTGTACAACAAAGCGTTCTCCGCCAGCCAATACGGCTATGCCAACGCCATCTCCATCCTGTTCATCGTCGTCTGTCTGATCGCGACGTACCTGAGCAACAAATTCATCCGCAGCGACGCGGCGGAAGCCTGAGGAGGCGACGAACATGAGATCGCGATACAAGACAGGCATTTGGATCTTTTTCCTGATCGTCGCCCTCCTGCAGCTGTTCCCGCTGATCTGGCTGGTCGACTTCTCTTTTAACAGCAGCGCGGACTTCTACTCCGACCATATTCTAAAGTGGCCGACCGATCCGCAGTGGCAGAACTACAAGAACGCCTGGATCGACGGCAAGTTCCTGAAGTACTTCCTGAACAGCGTGCTGGTGTCCGGCGTCACGATCGTGCTCACCGTCGTCCTGTCGCTGACGCTGTCGTACGCGTTCACCCGCATGCAGTGGCGGATGCGCTCCTTCTTTTTCTCCGTCATCCTGCTCGGCATCATGATTCCGATCCATGCGACGCTGCTGCCGAACTTCGCCATCTTCAAGCAGCTTGGCCTGACCGATTCGTACCTCGGCCTCATCCTGCCGTATACGGCCGTGTCCGTGCCGCTCGGCACATTCATGCTGACGGGCTTCCTGCGGAGTATCCCGAAGGCGGTCGAGGAATCGGCCGTGATGGACGGCTGCAGCATCTACCGCATCGTCTTCCAGATCATCGCGCCGCTCATGGCGCCGGCCCTCGTGACGGTCGTCGTCACAACGTTCCTGAACTGCTGGAACGAATTCATCATGGCGTCGACGTTCCTCAGCAAGGACGCGCTCAAGACGCTGCCTTTCTCGGTCATGAACTTCGCGGGCCAGTACTCGTCCGACTACGGCTCCCAGTTCGCCGTCATGGTGCTGACCAGCGTGCCGGCGATCGTCATCTACGCGCTGTTCAACGAGCAGATTACCAAAGGCGTGACGGCTGGCGCGGTGAAGGGGTAAACAATCGAAAAGCGTTTCGCGAAGAGGCTCTGGATGGAGCCTCTTCGTTTTGTATAGCGGCGGGGACAGCGAAGTGGTTCTGGCTGGGACTTCTTTGGCGCGTTTGGCGGCGGGGATAGCTAGGAGGTTCTAGCTGGGACTTCTTTGGCGCGTTTGGCGGCGGGGACAACGAAGTGGTTCTGGCTGGGACTTCTTCGGCGCGTTTGGCGGCGGGAACAGCTAGGAGGTTCTGGCTGGGACTTCTTCGGCGCGTTTGGCGGCGGTGACAGCTAAGAGGTTCTAGCTGGGACTTCTTCGGCGCGTTTGGCGACGGTGACAGCTAGGAGGTTCTAGCTGGGACTTCTTCGGCGCGTTTGGCGGCGGGGACAACGAAGTGGTTCTGGCTGGGACTTCTTCGGCGCGTTTGGCGGCGGGGTCCCGCGAAGATAAAAAAAGGATCGCCTCTTCGTCATAGGTATGACTATTGAGGCGGTCCCTCGATTCAACTCGTCTCGAAGTTAGATTTGAATCCCCTTCTGCTCCAGCGTCTCGCGCAAAGCCTCGGCCATGATATCGTAGCCGAGCACATGCGGATGCAGACCGTCGTCCGCCAGCTCCTCGCGAAGCCGGAGACCGTCTTCGCGGGTCATCCGCGAATGGTAATCGACGTAGACCGCGCCTTGTTCGGCGGCTACCTTTTGCAAATCTTCGTTCGCGCTGCGAATGCCCGCATTGCGTTGGTCGTTATGCCCGGATTGCGGCATATCCGTCGGGAGAATGGAGCATACGACCGGTACGATACCGCTCTCCTTCGCTTTCTTGACCATTTCCCCGATATCGCCGACGATGCGCGGAACGATTTGCTCCGCCGTTTTCCGGTCGTTCGCCGTCCAGCCGTTCATCGCCCAAAAGTTGTTAACGCCGATTTTGATCACGACATGCTTGGGCTTCAACTGGATCACGTCCGCATCGAATCTCCGCAGCACATGGCTGCTGATGTCCCCGCCGATGCCCCGATTCACGATAAAACGGCCGCCGCGGCCGAAGTAGGCATTGAGCTCCCACATATGCGTGATCGAGTCGCCGATGAAGACAAAATCGACCGGCACCTCGTGCGCGATCAGAATCTCGTTGCCGATATCGAATTCGCCTCTGCGGCTGTCCGCCGCCGCAGCCGTCGCGAAGTAGCCCGGTTTAACGAGCTTTACGCGATTCGTCGTCTCATTCGCCGTCATTTTCATTTCCCCTTCACCAGGGCTTCAGCCCGTTATTTTTCAGCTTAAACAGCGCTTCGGCAAAATAGTAATCTCCATAGATAAGCGGCGCGTCCACGCCGATCTGCGCAGCGTAATAGCCGGTCGCATGGAGCAGCAGCCCTTCTTCGTCCGCATCCCACGCGCCATAGTTTTCATGCAACGAACGAAGCATGCTTTCGGCCGCCTGCTTGTACGCTTCCCCCTTCCCCCTTCCCCTCCCTGCAGCGAGAAGGCCAGCTCCATCAACCCCGATGCGGCGATCGCCGCCGCGGAAGAATCTTTTGGCATCTCCTCCGCATCCGCCGGCAGCCGAAAATCCCAATATGGCACCAGGTCGGCCGGCAAATGATCCAGAAAAAAGCGCGCCGCCTTTTGGGCTGCGGCAAGGTACTTGTCCTTGCCCGTGTACGTATAACTGAGCGCAAAACCGTACAGCGCCCACGCCGCGCCTCTCGACCATGCCGAATCCGCGGCATAGCCTTGACCGGCCAGCGCGCCGCGCCGCTCGCCCGTCTCCGGATCGAAGCTGACGATGTGGTGAACGGAGCCGTCCGCTTGCACAAATTCCCGCAGCACCGTATCCGCGTGAATCTCGGCGATCAGCCGGTACCGCGGATCTTCGATTTCCCTTGAAGCCCAGTACAGGAGCGGCAGATTCATCATGCAGTCGATGATCGCCCAGCCGCTGTGATCCTCCCCGCCCCAATCCGGCCAAGCCCGGATGAATCCCCCCGGCGGGATTAAATCTTCCGGCCAGCAGGCTGGCGGCCATCAATCCGTGGCGCCTGGCTTCCTCGTCCTGCAGAAGCTGATATTGGTTGACGTTGCTTAACCCGAACATGAACCCGACATCGTGATGCAAAAAAGTCGAATTCCCACAGCGTGCGGCCGATTTGCGCCTCGCATTGCACGGCCAGTTCCTTTAAACGTTCATCCCGGGTGTCCCGATAGACCAGCCAGAGCAGCCCCGGCCAAAATCCCGCGACCCAATCGTGCGCAAGACTCCGAATGTAGCGGCCCTGCTGGGAGACGTTCGGAAACGACGCTCCGATGGCCACGCTCGTTTTGCCGATCTTCTCGACGACCTGCTGCCAGGCCGCTTCCGCCCAATTCGTCTGCGTATCCATCTCATACCTTCCTTCCGCCAACGATGCTTCGTCTATTATGGCAGCAATAAATAGGGAATTGAATGATCGTATTTTAAGGTTATGAACTTCGTAAAAGAACTTGTGCGGCATCCGGGCGCAGCAAAAAAGCCCCCCGCTCGCTCGACGCTCGAAACGGAGGGGGGAGCTTTTCGCCGCATGCGGTTAAACCAGGCTTCCGCCTTTTTTGCCGGTACTTGAGAATACCTTCCGACGCCCGGAAGGCGAGCGCGCCGACCGTGTCGGTCGGATTGTAGCCCGAGTTGTGCGGGAAGGCGCTGGCGCCGACGACGAACACGTTTTCCGCGTCCCACATCTGCAAGTACGTGTTGACCGCGGACGTGTCGGGCGAGGCGCCCATGACGACGCCGCCGGTATTGTGCGTCGACTGGTAGGTCGTGATCTCGTAAGGGCCGAGCTCCTTCAACTGATCGATATGGCTTGCGCCCATCTCCTTCATGATCTCCGCGCACTTGCCCGACAGGTACAGCGCCAGCTGGCGGTCCTGCTCCTCGAAGTCGAACGTCAACCTCATGAGCGGGTCCCCGTACGCATCCTTATATGTAGGATCGAGGTCGAGGAAGTGGTGGCGAAAAGGCATGCACGACCCTTGACCGCCTATGGACAGGAAGCGGTTGGCGTATTTGACCGAGTTGGCCTTGAACTCCGCTCCCCACGATGCGGTCCCTCCAGGCACGGGATTGTTCGCGATCGGGCGCATGCCGGTCTGGCTGATGCTGATCGAGCCGCCATGGATAAACTTCAGGTCGGTGTGGTCGAAATTGTCCCCGTTGTAATCGTCGAGGGATACGCCGAGCGAGCCCGCGCCCGCGTAAGTGTTGAACTGCTTGTCGTCGAAAAAGCCGGCCGCGTTGCCCTTCAGCACCTGGTACGCGTAATTGCGGCCGACGACCCCCGTCCCGCTCGCGGCGTCGTACGGCTTGCCGAGCCCGGACATCAGCAGCAGCTTGACGTTGTTGAACACGTAGCTGGTCACGACGACGATGTCGGCCGGCTGCACGAGCTCCTCGCCCGTCGTGACGTCCGTATACATGACGCCCGTCGCCTTCCCGCCCTGGTGAAGGATGCGCCGCACCTGCGAATGCGTGCGAATCTCGAATTTGCCCGTCTTCAGCGCCACGGGAAGCACGGTGACGACCGGATCCGCCTTCGCGCCGTATTCGCAGCCGAAGCGCTCGCAGAACGCGCAATATTGGCAGGCGGCGCGGGAGATGCCGTCCGGGTTCGTATACGGCTCCGACAGATTGGCCGAAGGCATCATGTACGGATGGAGCTTGAGCTTGGAAGCCGCTTCGCTGAACATGGTAAGCGCGGGCGACTTCTTCATCGGCGGCGTCGGATAATCGGCCGAGCGTTTTCCCCCGAGCGGATTCGGTTCCCCCCGAGATGCCGGCGAGCTTTTCGAATTTATCGTAATAAGGCTCCATCTCGTCGTACGTGAGGCCCCAGTCCTGAATCGTCATGCCGTCCGGAATCTTGTTCTTGCCGTACCGCTCGATCGTCTTGGAACGAATCTCGAAGTCGTACGGAAGGAAGCGGTAGGTCTGGCCGTTCCAGTGGATGCCCGCTCCGCCAAGTCCCTCGCCGAGCAGAAACGAGCCGTACGACCGCATCGGCAGCGCGCGGATTTTCTCCGTGCTTCGAAAAGTCACCGTGTCCTTGGACAAATCCTGCATCAGCTCGTATCGCAATCCATAGCGCAGCTCGTCGTGGACCATGAAGTAGTCCTCGGTCTTGCGCTCCTTGCCCCGCTCCAGGCCGACGACGTTCAGCCCGCTCTTCGTCAGCTCGGCGGCGATGATGCCGCCCGCCCAGCCGACGCCCACGACGACGACGTCCGTTTTCGGCAGCGTTTTGGCCATAGTTGCTCCTGTCCTCCCCGCCTTAGTGGGCGCTTAGATGGTCTTGCAGGCTGCTCGGCGGGATCACCGCGAAGTCCTTGTCGATGACGTCCGTATAGCTCATCTGGTTGCCGGGGTAGCTTCGCATCTTCCAGCCGTTCATGTCCGCGTTGCCGCCGTACAGCGGATCGCTGTACGCGCCTTCGAGCGTGCTGCTCCGCAGCATTTTGAAAAAACCGCTCGCCGAGATCGTCGTCAGCTTCACCTCGTCGGACTCGAACGCCTTCAGCACCTCGTCCTGCTGCTCGGGCGCAAGCGCCGCGAAGCCCTTCGCAAACTTCGTCTGGCTGTAATTTTCCATTTCCCGCAGCCCGATCTCGAACATTTCCCGCCGCTTCAGCCGGCCTTGATAGCCCTGGACCTTCTCCCCCGCATAAAAGGGCGGCGACATGTATTCCCTGGAATTGAAGCCCCATTCGCCCGCCAACTGGTGATCGATAAAAAACGGGACGCCGAGCGCAAGCGCGCCGGGGCCGGCGTCGTCGGCGGGAAAGATCCGTTCCGTTGCGGCCGACACGATGCCGAGCTGCTCCTGCGTGAAGAACATCGGCGCGCGATTGAAGTTTTTGATGTCCGGCGCCGCGCCTTCGCCCGCTTCGGGAGCGGTCTCCGTTTTTTTCGACGGCCGGATCAGGCTGCCGAGCGCCCCGCCCACGATGACGCCGCCGACCGCATAGCCGGCCTGGACGAGAAATTTCCGCCGGGACGGCTGTTCGACCTTGTCGTGGCCGGAGCCTCCTTCTTGATGGTCAGCCATCCTTTCACCTCCCCTTTTCATTCCGGATTTTCCCGATTAGTTTTTTCCAAAATTAAGTCCTTATGCATTCCCCGCGGCTGGTCATGCTAACTTTAAACCAATCCAATCCAATATAAGGTGGAGATCCGCAATGGCAACCCCAATCGCAACAAAACGCCGGATGCTCGCGTTCGCCTGCGCGGCGGGCGTGCTGACGCTGGCCGCCTGCCAGAGCCACAGCCTGCGCGAACAGTCGGTCAGGCAAGCGGCGGACGCGCAGCGCGTCATCGACGACCGGCTGAAGCTGAAGTCCGTGCAGCCGCCGCAGATCGCCGGACAGCACGATGCGGCGGTCATCCCGAGCGTCGACCGGGACAAGACGCGGACGACCAACCAGTACGGCGCGACGGGACAAGGCATGGGCAGCGGGGTGCTGAGCCGGATCGGCAGCTCCGGACTTCGCGGACGGGCGGCTTCCTCCGATCTGGAGGCGGAGCTCGCCGGCGCCGGGCTGGCAGGGGTGCGCGTGCTCGTCGCGAACGATACCGTGTTCCTCGCGGCCAAGGAACGGGGACCGTCCGCATCCTCGACCGATCCCCTTCAGCGCAAGCTGCTGAGCGGCACGGGCGGCCTGTCCGGCAAAGGTCCGGAGCCCGGCCCGCACGGCGGCGTCGGCATCCGCTCCGTCGACGCGGACAAGACGGATACGCTGGCCGCGGCCGAGCAATGGCTCAAGGACCGCGGCTACGGCGAGCGCATCGTCGCCATTGCCGGCCCGGAGGCCGTCGCGCTGATCGACCGCTTGCGATCGCGGGGCGCGGACGGAACGTCCGGCAGCCACGACCAGGATATCGCGAAGCTGATGCGGATGGGCGCGGCGGCGAAGGACGGGAAGTAGCGCGGCCGAACCGGGCGATGAGCGAAAAAAAAGCGGCGCCTCTTCCGCGGAATGCGGATGGCGTCGCTATTTTCGTATTCGCATGCGTGATATTCATCCAATGGGTTAAAACTAAATTACGGAGCATCTACGTCGATGTGGCGCTCGTCAGCGTTACTTTGCGAGAATGCCGGGCGGTTCGCGTCGATGTGGCGCTCGTCAGCGTTACTTTGCGAGAATGCCGGCTGTGCGCGTCGATGTGGCGCTCGTCAGCGTTACTTTGCTAGAATGCCGGCTGTGCGCATCGATGTGGCGCTCGTCAGCGTTATTTTGCGAGAATGCCGGGCGGTTCGCGTCGATGTGGCGCTCGTCAGCGTTACTTTGCGAGAATGCCGGGCGGTTCGCGTCGATGTGGCGCTCGTCAGCGTTACTTTGCGAGAATGCCGGGCGGTTCGCGTCGATGTGGCGCTCGTCAGCGTTACTTTGCGAGAATACCGGGCGGTTCGCGTCGATGCGGCGCTCGTCAGCGTTACTTTGCGAGAATGCCGGGCGGTTCGCGTCGATGTGGCGCTCGTCAGCGTTACTTTGCGAGAATGCCAGGCGGTTCGCGTCGATGTGGCGCTCGTCAGCGTTACTTTGCAAGAATGCCGGGCGGTTCGCGTCGGACAAGCATCTACTTACTCCCCAGCAGTGCCTCGTACTGCGCGGCATCCATCAGGCCCTTGACCGCCTCCGCCGGGTCGCCTTCTACCTCGACCTCGATGATCCAGCCTTCCCCGTACGGATCCGCGTTGACCTTCTCCGGCGCAGTCAGCAGCTCCTCGTTCACGCGCACGACCTTGCCGTCCACCGGACTAAACAGGTCCGACACCGTCTTGACCGATTCGATCGTCCCCATCGGCTGGTTCGCCGCGAGTGCGTCGCCTACGCCGGGAAGCTCCACGAAAACGATGTCTCCCAGAAGACTCTGCGCATAGTCGGTGATGCCGACCCGCACCACGGTCGCTGTCGCCTCCGCCCACTCATGCTCCTCCGTGTAGCCCAAACCCGTCCTGATCTCGCTCATCTTCGTCATCCCTCTCGATTAAAGTCGCACCGCTGCCTGTCGCTATAAGCGCCGAACGGCAAAAAAAGGACAGAGCAACGGCAAGCTGCCGTAAGCTCTGTCCCGGGTACCTGAGAGATTAGACGAGGCGTTCGCTTCGCCCTTACCCCTTTGGTGGCTGATCGCTCTCTCCAGAGGCGCGTCGAATGGCGGTACTTTTACCTGAAAGTTTGATCCTGCGGCCGGCGGACCGTCAAGACTTGCTCCTTCGGTGCCGCGCCGTGGGCGCAGTCTCTCCCTGCCATCTTCATCCGCGAATATAACAATTTACTTCGTAAGCTTAATTCAAGCGAGGGATACTCGTCAATATACCCGACTAATTATCGCCAAATTTGACTCCTGAATAGCTGGCAGGCCCACTGCAAATCCAAACGACAACCTAATTAGCCGGTTTTTCCGGCTATTTGGGCGGCAAATACCTATAGTTCAACAAAAGAGCTGCGATAACGCCCTTCGGCACTCATCGGCGCATCCCCGAGCCCCATCGCGGCCGCGATAACGCCTTTTGGCACTCATCGGCACACTTCCGAGCCCCATCGCGGCCGCGATAACGCCCTTCGGCACTCATCGGCGCATCCCCGAGCCCCCATCGCGGCCGCGATAACGCCCTTCGGCACTCATCGGCGCATCCCCGAGCCCCATCGCGGCCGCGATAACGCCCTTCGGCACTCATCGGCGCACCTCCGAGCCCCATCGCGGCCGCGATAACGCCTTTTGGCAATCATCGGCGCGCCTCCGAGCCCCATCGCGGCCGCGATAACGCCTTTTGGTACTCATCGGCGCATCCCCCGAGCCCCATCGCGGCCGAGATAACGCCTTTTGGCACTCATCGGCGCTTCCCCGAGCCCCATCGCGGCCGCGATAACGCCCTTTGGCACTCATCGGCGCATCCCCGAGCCCCATCGCGGCCGCGATAACGCCCTTTGGCACTCATCGGCACACTTCCGAGCCCCATCGCGGCCGCGATAACGCCCTTTGGCACTCATCGGCGCACCTCCGAGCCCCATCGCAGCCGCGATAACGCCTTTTGGTACTTATCGGCGCACCTCCGAGCCCCATCGCGGCCGCGATAACGCCTTTTGGCACTCATCGGCGCATCCCCGAGCCCCATCGCGGCCGCGATAACGCCTTTTGGCACTCATCGGCGCATCCCCGAGCCCCATCGCGACCGCGATAACGCCTTTTGGTACTTATCGGCACACTTCCGAGCCCCATCGCGGCCGCGATAACGCCCTTTGGCACTCATCGGCGCATCCCCGAGCCCCATCGCGGCCGAGATAACGCCTTTTGGCACTCATCGGCGCATCCCCGAGCCCCATCGCAGCCGCGATAACGCCTTTTGGCACTCATCGGCGCACCTCCGAGCCCCATCGCAGCCGCGATAACGCCTTTTGGCACTCATCGGCGCACCTCCGAGCCCCATCGCAGCCGCGATAACGCCTTTTGGCACTTATCGGCGCGTCTCCGAGCCCCATCGCAGCCGCGATAACGCCTTTTGGCACTCATCGGCGCACCTCCGAGCCCCATCGCAGCCGCGATAACGCCTTTTGGTACTTATCGGCGCATCCCCGAGCCCCATCGCAGCCGCGATAACGCTTTTTGGTACTCATCGGCGCATCCCCGAGCCCCATCGCGGCCGCGATAACGCCTTTTGGCACTCATCGGCGCGTCCCCGAACCCCATCGCGGCGGCTTTAGCGTCATTCTGCGCACATCGGCACAACCATCGGCGCCGCCGGGTCCCCTACTCGGACTCCCCGGCTACTCCATCTCCTGATCGTCGGCATCTGCCTCGGCTACAGCCCCGCCTCGTCGACATCCGCCCCAGCTACTCCAGCCCCGCATCGTCGCCATCCGTCCCAGCTACTCAAGTTCCGCATCCCCGGCTTCCGCCGCGACGCCGCCACGGACCTCTTGCCGGTACTCCGACGGCGTGCAGCCTGCCTTCTTGCGGAATACTTGCGAAAAGTGGCGCACGTCCGGGTAGCCGACGCGCTCCGCGATGTCGCCGATTTTCAGCTCCGAGCCGCCGAGCAGCTCCATGGCGCGCGAGATGCGCAGGTTGGTGACGTATTCCTTGAAGCCCGTCCCCGTCTTCTGCTTGAACAGCTGGCTGAAGTAGACCGGGTTCAGGTACACGACCGAAGCCACTTTTTCCAGGTTGATCTCCGCCCCGAAATGGGCGTGTATGTACTGCACCGCGACTTCGATCGCCTTTTCCCCGCCGCTGGCGTAGTGATCGTACACCTGCGCGGCCGAAGCGCTCCGCATGCGGCGCACCTCTCCCGGCACGGCCGTCAGATCATCGACGCGCCCCGAGTGCAGCACCTGAAACGGCGTCTTCAAATATCGCTTCAGGTGGGTGCGGAGCTTGTCGATCAGCAGGCCGAGCCCCGCTTCCTCCCGGAGCGTCACGAGTCCGAGCAGACTGTGCGCGTCGATGCTCGCGACGAAGCCTTTGCCGGCGGAGTCCATCAGCTCGGTCAGCACGTTTTCCACGATGAAATGCTCCAGCTTCGTGTCCGCGTCGCTGTCCAGGCGCACCATGAGCAGGTTGAAGTACGGGTGGCTCTCCGTAAACGGCGCGACGTCGATGCCGCCCAGATCGAGCCCGGACGCCCAACGCGCGAATACGCCTTCCCGAAGGAACCGCAAATTGCGCTTCATCAGGTCGGCTTCTTTGTTGCGCTCGCTCTCTTCCGCGATCTCGCGTCCGAGCTCTTCGATCAGTCCGACGAGCGATTCCTTGCCGATCGGCTTCAGCATATAGTCCCTGGCGCCGAGCCGCACGGCCTCCTGCGCGTACGCGAACTCGGAGTGCGCCGAGATGACGACCCACTTAACCTGCGGCTGCATGCGACGGGAAAACGCCATCAGCTCGAGTCCCGTCATGCCGGGCATGAGCACATCGGTCAGCACCAGGTCGACGCGCTTGGTCCGCAGCGCCTCCACGGCCTCTTCGGGATTCCCGGCGAGCAGCACCCGGTGCTCGGGAAAACCGCGGGAAATCGTCCGCTCGATGCCGCTGCGGATGACTTCCTCGTCGTCGACGACGAGAATATTCATCGCTGATCCCCCCTCTTCTGCGGGCTTGGGAAACGAAGCCCAAATCTTCGTGCCGCGCTCGCGTTCGCTCTCGATCCGCAGCCCGAACCCTTCCCCGTACATCAACGCAATGCGGCGGTGCACGTTCGCGAGCCCGATGCCCCGGCGTCCCGCGGGATCCTCCTGACGTCCCGGCGCCACGGCCGCCGCCTCCTCCAGCGACTGCCGAACGCGAAGCAGCGTCTCCTCGTCCATGCCGACGCCGTTATCCTCGACGACGATGACGAGCGCATCCTCCGTCTCCGCCGAGCGAATCCGGAGCGTGCCTTCGCGGCTCAGCGGCTCGAGTCCGTACTTCACGGCATTCTCGACGATCGGCTGCAGGATCATCTTCGGCACCTGGGCGCCAAGCCAGCGATCCTCCACCTCGATCTTCGTATTTACGCGGCCGCCGAGCCGCGTCTCGATAATGGTCAGATAGTGGCGCAGCTGCTCGAGCTCGAGCCGCAGCGGCGCGCGGGAAGCCTCCTCCCAATCGCTGCTGTACCGGAAGATTCGCGACAGCGCCAGGATCAGGCGGCCAAGCCGGTCGTTCTCCCGCTCGTCGAGCATCCAGTAGATCATGTCGAGCGTGTTGAACAAAAAGTGCGGGTTCACCTGGGACTGCAGCGCCTGCAGCTGGGCGTTTTTCTCGCTGATCGACAGCAGCTTTTCCCGTTCGATCAAGTTGTCCATCTGCTGGACCATCCGGTTGAACGAGCCGACGAGCACGTTCAGCTCCTGATAGGAATGGACGCGGACGCGCCCCTGAAAGTTCCCCAGCTCCACCTGCTTCATTTGCTGAATCAGCCGCTTGAACGGCGAGGAAAACGAGCGCGACACGAGCGTCGCGAGCGCCGTCGCGGCGACGACGAGCAGGATGACGACCGTGAGCAGGAATCGCTGCGTCTGCTTCAGCTCCAGCTTCAGGTCGCGCTTCGGCGTCACGCCGACGACCGTCCAGTCCGCCGTGCCGATCCGGGCCGCCGTCAGCAGCGCGTCCTTGCGATCGCGGACGGCGACCTCGCCTTTCTTCAGCGTGCCAGGCCAGTCGGCGGGCAATGCCTCCGTCGCAGTCTCCGTTCCGGCTCCGGACGCCTCGGGCCGCGTACGGACGATCGCGTTCCCGGCCGAATCGCGGATGACGACGCTGCTGCCCGGTCCGATGCTGGCGTTGGAGAGCGCCGAGAGGATCGGATCCTCCTCGGTCTCGATCAGCACGTAGCCAACCGACTTCATCGTGCTGAGCTCGAACAGCTGGCGGCCGAACGCAAACACCGGGCTGTCGATTCCGCCGCTCATCGGCGCCTGCGGGTATACGCCCAGCCAGCGCATATCCCCCCTTGGACTTTTGCAGCTCGGCATACCAGTCCGTCATCTTGTAATCGCGCGTCGAAGAGCCGATCGAACGGTCGAAGCTGTATACCTTGCCCTGGCTCGAGATGACGTGGATGCCGACGATATCGCTCCGCGAATAGAAGATCGCGCCGAGAATATCGGTGATCTGCCGCTCCCGGTTGACCGAGCTGACCTCCGGTAAACCGGCGGGCGTCTTCTGCTGCAGCAGCTGCATCAGCTCGTTGTTGCTGTTGAGCGACTTGGTGACGCTGTCGTAGCCCTTGAGCAGAAGCTCGAACAGGCCGACCGTCTGCGATATGTTTTTTTTCGCGATCACGCCGACCTTGTCCCTGATCTGCTCGGTCGCCCGTTGGTAGTAGACGAGGCTGACGACGAGCAGGAGCCCGAGCATGCTGAACAGAAAGATCAGGAACAAGCGGCCGTGGATGGATTGGAATCTTTTTCTCATTCTCTCATCTTATCCCTTAACCGCGCCCGCTACCATGCCTTTCGTGATTTTCTCCGCCAGCAGGAAGTATACGAGGATGACCGGCAGCGCCCCGAGCACGAGGAAGGCGCCGATCGCCCCGTAGTTGACCGAATACTGGCTGACGAAGCTGTACACGCCGAACGGCAGCGTCTTGAGCGCTTCTTTGGAGATGAACGTGGCGGCGAGAATGTACTCGTTCCACACGTTGATGAACGTCAGGATGCATACCGTCATGATCGGCGGCACCGACACCGGCAGGATGATGCTGCGGAAAATGCGGAAGACGTTCGCCCCGTCCATGATGGCCGACTCCTCGATCTCGTGCGGAATCGTACGCAGAAAGCCGCTCATAATGAAGACGGCGATCGGAATCTGGAACGCGATATAGGGCAGGATCATCGCCCAGCGCGTGTTCAGGACGTGGATGTTTTTGAAAATGAGCATGAGCGGCAGCAGCGTGCTCTGCAGCGGGATCATCAGGCCCATCAGGAAGATCAGCATGACGATATGGCCGTACTTCCAGCGAAAACGCGTAATCGCGAAGGCGGCGAGCGACGCGAGCAGAATGACGCAGACCATCGTGACCGAGGTCACGATCACGCTGTTCAGCAGGTAGTGCCAGTAGCGGCCGCCCGCGAGCGCGTTCGAATAGTTGCTCCATTGCACGGCGGCCGGCAGGGCGAAGAAGCTCCCCCGACAGAATCTCCTCGTTGGTCTTGACCGAGTAGATGAGCAGCCACAGCAGCGGATACAGCTGCGTGACGAGCAGGACGCCGAAGAAGCCGAATACGAGCGTCTTTTTCAGGGAGAACCCGCGCCTTCGGGTCTGGACGGCAGGCTCCCGGACGGCGATGCTGGCGGATTGGCTCATGGGGTGTGCGCCCCCTTTCTTTTAATTGCGGGCACGAATCATTCGCGGCATGAAATAACGACGGCATTAATCGTAACGCTTCTCGACGCGGTTGAAGAGCAGGTTGATGACGACCGTCGCGGCCAGGCACACGACCACGAGGAAGCAGGCGATGGCGCTGCCGTAGCCGTATTTCTGGGACAAAATCGAGATGTTGTACATATGGCTGGCGAGGACGTCCGTCGCGTGCGCCGGTCCGCCGGCCGTCGTGACCATGATGAGGTCGAACGACTGCAGCGATCCGATGAACGAGAGCACGACGGAGATCTTGAAGATCGGCACGATCATCGGCAGCGTTATATATCGGTCGGCCTTGAAGCCTTCGGCGCCGTCGATCTTGGCGGCTTCGTAAATATCGGCCGGTATGTTCTGGATTCCGGTAAATTGAATGAGGATATGATAGCCCAGGTACTGCCACAGCCCGATGACGATGATGGCGTAGATCGCCACCTTCGGCTCCGACAGCCAGGCATGCGTCCAGGAACCGAGTCCGAGCTTGATGAGGATCTGGTTGATCATGCCGCCCTGCGAAGCAGGGTTGTAAATGGTCTTCCAAAGCTGACCGATGACGGCGACGGACAGAATGACGGGCATAAAGTAGCTCGATACGAGAAAATTAGGCCTGCGGACGAAGCGGCTGATCAGGATGGCGACGAACAGCGCGAGCGGCAGCTGCACCAGCATGGAGAAGCCGGCCAGCATGAACGTCCGCCGGACGGACGGCCAGAATACCGAGTCGTTCGTGAACATGCGGTGGAAGTTGTCGAGACCGACGTGCTTGGCGACGCCGATGCCGTTCCAGTTCAGGGTCGCGTTGTAGAAGGACACGATGATCGGCGCGAAAACGAGGCCGACGTACAGCAGCAGACAAGGCAGCACGAACGCCGCGATCGTCCAGCGGGATACCTTCAGTACATTCAAGGCTGACGCCTCCTTCAGCGGCTTGCGGCGCTACGGCTGCGAAGGGAGGCGCCACGCGAGCGTCCCCCCTCCGAACCGTACGTTCAAGGCCGATTATTCTTTGTTGTCTTCGTAAGCTTGCTGATGTTCCTTGGCGACCGCGGCGGGGTCTTCCTTGGAGACGAACAGGTTCTGGATGCTGGACAGATGCGCCTGGGAGGTCGCCGGGTTCATCGTGTTGTCGAAGGAGATGTCGCCGCCCGTGACGTCCTTGAACATCGCGAGCACTTCCATCGCCATGTCGGAGTAGCCGGCCGCCTTGTAGTCGCCGTCCACCTTTTGCGCGACGCCGACGGCGCCCTTGACCGCGAACGCTTCCTTCGGATAGTTCAGCATGAAGTAATTCAGAAAGTCGAGCGTCTCCGGCAGGTGCTTGCTGTTCTTGGATACCGCGAACGCGCTGCCCGGCGCCAGCATGAACTGGTTCGGATCGCCCTTGCCGCCGACCGTCGGGAATTTGAACACGCCGACGTTGCCGTCCTTGTTCGCGTCGGACACCTCGATGCCGCCCGTCGCCCAGCTGCCCATGAAGTACATGGCGGCTTTGCCCGTCTTGAACAGGTTCTCGCCCGCGTTGTAGTCGAAGCTCGTCGCGCCTTCCTGGAAGGCGCCCGCCTGTACGAGCTGCTCGAACGCGTCGACCGCGCCGGTGAAGGCCGGGTCTTCGAACGTCTTTTTGCCGTCGACGACGTCCTTCAGGAAGCCCGGTCCGCCGTTCGTGCGGAGCAGCATGTTCATGAACAGGAACGAGCCGGTCCAAGTGTCCTTCTCGCCGATGGCCATCGGCTGGATGCCTTTTTCCTTGAGCTTCTTCACGTCTGCGACGAGATCCTCGAAGGTCGTCGGCGGCGCGTCGATGCCGGCTTGCTTGAACAGCGCCTTGTTATAGTAGAGCAGCGCGATGTTGTTGCCGTCGGGCAGCGCGTACAGATTGCCGTCGAAGGTGTAATAGTCCAGGATGCCGGACTGGAACGTGTCCTTCAGTCCGTTCTTTTCGACCATCTCGTTAAGCGGCGCGAACAGGCCTGCGTCGACGTAAGGCTTCATTTGCGCGGACGGGTTGACGATCGTGATGTCCGGCACCTCGTTGGACGCAGCTTGCGTCTTCAGCTTCTGCTTCTGCTGGTCGGTGTTCAGCGAGTCGAGCTCGATGTGGACGTTCGGGTGATCGGTCTCGTATTGCTTCACGATCTTGTGCAGCATATTGTATTTCGGATCGGTCGGGTCGGGATAAATGTTCTGGAACGTGATCGTAACCTTCTCGCCGCTGGCGGCGCTGGAGGCAGGCGCGCTGGCCGAGGCCGAAGCCGCCGAGGAAGCCGATCCCGACGGAGAAGCCGCCGCGTCGCCGCCGTTGTTCCCGTTGTTGGAAGAGCCGCAGGCGGCCAAGCCGACGGCGAGGAAGCCAGCCATCGCGGTGCCAGCCACTTTTTTGCCGGTCGTATACATGTTCAAATCCCCCCTTGACTTGGTATAGCCTCATTATGCTCGGAGGTGTAATCGCATACAACGCGTATACTTAGGAGTCGATGTTTGTTTTCTTAATATGGCCTCAATATCGTTTGCGAAACGGCGGCATCGCGCCGCGGCTGCGCATGCGCCTACGCGGCGCGCAGCGCAAAAAAATCTCCCGCCCGCCCACGAGGCGGTTCGGGAGATTCTTGAATTCATAGCCTTATTGCCGTCTGCGCACCGGAATCCAGATCTCGCTCCGGTAGTCCGGCTTGCCCGTATCCTGGCCCTCGTTCCACAGCAGCTCGGGACCCGGCGCCAGCTCGTAGCTCGAGGACGGGAACCATTCGGCGTAGATGCGCCCCCAAACGGATTGCAGCGCGGACGGGAACGCGCCGACCGCTTCGAAGACCGCCCACTCCGACGCGGCGACCTCCAGCGCGGATAGATGCGCCGGATATGCCTGCGTCGTCGCCGCTCCGATGTACTGATCGACCTCGCCGCCGTCCTTCCTTCCCTCGGAAAAGTTGGCCGAGGCGCTGATCAGCCCTGTCGGCTCGACATCGGACAGCCCCTTAATCTCAGCGATTAAATCCGGCGTCAGACTGCCCCATAACTCGGCGATGTGCGGATTGACGCCTTCATAGATCAAAGGCACCCGCTTCATGATGCCGACGATGCGAAACGCTTCCTTTTCCACTAACCGATACTTCATCTCGTCGCCTCCCTGGATCGTCAATCGGAAGGTCATCCGCGGATAGGCCTTGAGCGGCCGGCCGAGCCGGCGCGCCTCGGAGGGCGCCAGGCCATGCATCGCCTGAAAGGCGCGGGCGAACGAATCCGCCGTGCCGTAGCCGTACTTCACGGCAATGTCGATGATCCTCGCCTCGCTGCCGACCAGCTCGAAGGCGGCCAAGGTCAGGCGCCGGCGCCTCACGTATTCGGTCAGCGTCACGCCCGCGAGCGATGCGAACATGCGGCGAAAATGATGCTCGCCGCAGCAAGCCCGCCGCGCGGCTTCTCCGATATCCGGCGCCTCCACATCCGCGAGATGCGCCTCCACATACGCCAGCCCATCGTTCAACCGGTCAAGTCCGTTCATGCGGATAACCTCCCTTCGACTTCAAGATTAACAGGCCCGGCGCCGAGAGGTCCGACAATTCCGGATCAGATTCGGCCGGTTGGCGCAGACGAACACAACCGGGGCATCCGGCTCCCCGCGCGCTCGTAGCATAATCGGCTACGCCTTCACGATCTTGGCCGGGTTGTTGATCTTGTAAGGAATCGGATGCTTCGCGAGCTTCTTGGCCACGACCTTGGCCTCGAACGCGAGCTTGTCCCCCACCTCGAGCTCGAGCTTCTTCAGCGTGGCGCTATGGCTCGACCATGCCTCGCCCAGCTCCGTCTCCGTGTCGGCGATCGCGACCGCCTCGTAGATGATGACCTCGTCGTCGTTATCCGCGAAGTGGTTGGGCACCGTCGTGAATTCCTTGACGGTCGCCGTCAGCTTGACCTTTTCCTCGGGAAGCTGCACCTTCTTCGAACGCGCCGCGCCGGCCTTCGCCTTGGCCGGTGCCGGAGCGACCGACGGCGCCGCGGGTGCTGCGTCACCCGAAGCGACGAACGAAGCGAACGCATCCGCCGCCGCACGATCATCCTCTGGCGGCGCCTCCACGCCCGGGGGAGACACCGATGCCGGACTCGCCGCGACGGCGGCCGTCTCGGCTGACGTCTCCGCGGCCGTCTCCTCGCGCTCGCCCACCGCTTCCTCCGTCTCCGCGGCGCTCGCATAGCGCTGGCCGAAGTTCGCCGCTTGCATCTCCTTCAAATAGGAGGGGTGAATGCAGTGCTTTTGCTTGTTCGGGAGTTCGATGACGGCGGTCATATGATCGACGTAGCCGACAATGCCGCAGACTTCCTTCAGACCGTTGCCTTTATAGTAGAAGGTCTTGGCCTTGATCGCCTTCCCGGAGACCAGATCCCATTCCTTTAGCTTGTCGAGCTGTTCTTCTTCGTCCGCGAACGCAACGTAGCTCGCCGGCTCAATGACAAACGCGTAAACCATCTTATCCCGCCTTTTATCCCTAAATTGATCCCGGACCGGACGCGTATCCCGTATCCAAGTATAGCGCTTTAACTTGATTATAAGTCGTATCGCCGAAAGAATACTACCGCCCGCATTCCTTGCGCGCGGCGCTTCAGTCGGCATGCCGCCATTCACCCCGGCCCGAACGCCCACATACGCTGGTTAAAAAGCAAAGCGGGTGCGCTACATGATCAGCCGCTCCGGCCTCATCGCCCTGCCCGGCGATGCGGGCGCCCATCCGTTGTCCAACGTCGAATGGTGGTACTGCTACGCCCTGCTGACCGGGAGCAGAGGCGGGCGCTACGCCGTCATGGCTTCCTTTTTCCGCGTCGGAGAATGGGCGGCTCCCAAAGGGCATTATATCATCCACTCGCTCGTCCGGTTGGACAGGGCGAGGTTCGAGAGCCGCTCCGAGCTCGACCGCTCGCTCGCGGTCCAGATGGCCGGCGTCTACCTGCCCGCCTACCTGCTGGCGCATCCTTCCGACGGACATACGTGGGACGTCTACCGCCGGCTGCTCGCGAACGCTCTGCCGCAGCCGCATCGCTACATGCCCTCCTCATCCGTCAAGGGCCGCCCGACCAGACTCGTCTACGGTCAAAACGGGATGACGTTCGCGGACGACGGCGAAGCGAACTTCGAGTTGAAACTGGAAGCCGATACCGCTCGCCTGCGACTGAATTTCGCGCCGAGCAAGCCCCTATCCGTCATCGACGAGACAGGCGGGCTCAACGGACTGCGCTATTATTCCCAAACGCGAAGCGAGGTGCAGGGGGGCGTTATACGAAGAAGGCCGCGCGGAAACGCTGCGCGGCCAAGGCTGGTTCGATCATCAATGGGGCCGCAGCTACGGACTGCTGACAGGCGAGGGGTGGGACTGGTTCGGCCTGCAATTAACCGACGGCCGCGAGCTGCTCGTCAGCCGGCTGCGGCCGGCCGGCGCGAACCCCGAAGCCGGCGAAGATGCGCGTACCGAAGCCAGGCTCATCGGCCGGGACGGTTCAACGACGCCGTCGGACAGGGTTGTGCTCCAACCTTCGAGAAATTGGAGAAGCTTAGAGACAGGAGCCGATTATCCGGTCGCCTGGACGATCTCGCTGCCAGACTACGGGATGGCGCTTCGCGTCGCGCCGCTCATGGACGGTCAAGAGATGCCGGTGCTCGGGCCGCTGCGGGCGATCTGGGAAGGCGTCGTCGCCTTCGAGGGCGACGAGCAAGACGGCGGCGGCGCGCCGGCGCGGATCGCGGGCTACGGCTTTATGGAGCTGGTCGGCTATCCGCAGACCGCGCGGACCGTGCCGGCGCCCTTTCCTCACTTGCCGTAGTTTGCCGACTCCGAGAGCTGCCCGGCGACTTCCGCGATATGCGCGAAGGCCCTGCTGAATTCCTCCAGTCCGGCGGATGTGCCCTTGGACTCCTTGGCGATCTCCCCGACCGTGCGGTCCATCGCGCGGATGCTCTCCTCCATCGACCGGAACAGCTCGGTGATCTGCGATACGGCCGCCTTGCTGTATTCGCCGAGCTTGCGGATCTCCGTCGAGACGACCCCGAAGCCGAGCCCCTGCTCGCCGGCGCGCGCCGCCTCGATCGCCGCGTTCAGGCCGAGCAGCTGGCTTTGCTCCGCGATTTCCTTAACCGAAGCCAGCACGGAGCCCGCCTTTTTGAGCCGCTCGAGCAGCTGCGCCGACTCCGACGCCTGCTCCTGCAGCCGCTCCGCGATGTGCGCGCCCGCCGCCGTTATTTCCTGCCCGGTCGCCGACATCTGCTCGATCACGCCCGACAAATCGGCCGCGCCCGCGCGCAGCGAATCGAGCCGCGCGTTCGGTACGATGAAGCCGATCGCCCCGACGACTTCGCCGTTTTCCCGAATCGGACTGGCCACCGACAGGTAGGCGGTGCCGAACCGCGAAGCGTCCCGCTCCTCCACGACGCGTTCGCCCAGCTCGAGCGCTTTGAGGAGGACCGTTCCCTGCAGCGCCGACAGCGGCGTGCCTTCCGGTATGCCGGACGGATAAAACGAAGCTTTCTCGAAATGAACGACCTGGGTCCGATCGATCACGATGACGACGGGTTCGTCGGTGTAGGTTTGCTTGTAAACGGGAATGGCGGCTAGCACGTGCTCCAGCATCGTCGGCATCGGGGCATGACTCCTTGTGTGAGAGAATATAACCTGTATGTCGTCAGAAGGGCGCGGTAAATGAAGTGAAGGAAGCCTGCCGCAAACCAAAAATAGAGCAATTCAAAAGAAATATCCGCAACATTCGTATGCTATGGTAGAATCGAGCAACAAAGCGATCCGGTTAAGCGTTTACTTTATGAAAACCGGCCGGCGCGCAATGGAAGCCGCCAAAATTAAGGAGTGTATGAACCCATGAATTCGGCATCCCATGCCGCAACGGGAAAGCCGCCCAGCCTGCTGTCGAGCCGCTTCCTGCAAACCATCCTGCTGTCCAACGTCCTGCTGCAAATCGGCATCTGGGTCCGCAACTTCGCGATCCTGCTGTACGTCGCGGCCAAGACGGACAACGATCCCTACGCCATCTCGCTCATCAGCGTGGCCGAATTCGCCCCGATCTTCGTCTTCTCGTTCATCGGCGGCACCTTCGCCGACCGCTGGCGGCCGAAGCGCACGATGGTCTGGTGCGACCTGCTATCCGCCGTCTCCGTATTCGTCGTGCTGCTCAGCATCCACTTCGGCACCTGGCATGCCGTCTACCTCGTGACCTTTATATCCGCCATCCTGTCGCAGTTCTCCCAGCCCTCCGGCATGCGCCTGTTCAAGCAGCATGTGCCGGAAGCCCAGATGCAGCAGGGCATGGCCATCTTCCAGTCGCTGATGGCCATCTTCATGGTGCTCGGCCCGATGCTCGGCACGTTCGCCTACAGCCGCTTCGGACTCGAGACGTCGATCGCGGTCATGGGCGTCGCGTTCCTGCTGTCCGCGGCCGTGCTCGTCCGGCTGCCCGCCGACCTGCCGCAGGAGCGCAACGCCGCGAAGAGCCATTTCCGCCGGGAATTCGTCGAAGGCTTCAGCTACGTCTGGCAGAGCCCCGTGCTTCGCATGCTCGGACTGGCCTTCCTGCTGGCGGGCCTCGCCGTCGGCACTGCCCAGGCGCTCAACCTGTTCGTCGTCACCGAGCGGCTCGGCAAGCCGGAGGACTTCCTCCAGTACATGCTCATGGTCAGCGGCGGCGCGATGCTCATCGGCGGCGGACTCGTCGCCGCGTTCGCCCAGAAGGTGCCGCCGCAGGCGCTGCTTGCTACCGGCATGTTCTTCGGCGCGGTCTGCACCGTGATCGTCGGCTACTCCACGAGCGTACCGCTCACGCTGGTCGTCCAGTTCGTTAACGGCCTCGTCTTCCCATGCATCCATATCGGCATCAGTACGATGATCCTCAAGTGGTCCAAGCCGACGATCATCGGCCGCGTCAACGGCGTTCTAAGCCCGATGTTCACCGGCATGATGGTCATCTCGATGTCCGCGGCCGGCGCGCTCAAGAAGTCCTTCCCGCTCGAGGTCATCTTCTCGGCGGCCGGCGCCCTGTTCCTGATCGGTACGATCGCGATGCTCGCGATCGTCAGACAGCGCCCGCCGGCGCACGCCGCCGAAGGCATGGCGCAGACGAGCGCCTAAGGCGTTCGCGTCGTAAGATTTATCGTCGTTGGCGTTTATGAAGATTGAAGATCGTCGGACGCCGGAAAATAAGTTTTAAGCCGACTAAAATAAACAGCGGTGGACCAAGACTTGAAATAAAGTCTTAGCCCACCGCTGTTTGCTTTGCGAAAACGTTCTCCCGGTAGCGGGAGTTCAAAGACTCGTTACAGCCCCGCCTTATTGGGTTTCTCGACGATGGAGGAGCGCAGATGCTTCATATCGGTCATAGGCGGACGTCCGAATAGTCTCGTATATTCCCGGCTGAATTGGGTAGGGCTCTCGTACCCGACTCGAAACGCGGCTTCAGCGGCTTCCAGGTCTTCTGTAAGGAGCAAGCGTCGTGCCGTCTGCAGCCGGATGGCTTTTTTGATACTGCAGCGGGCTCATGGCGGTTACTTTTTTTAAATTGCTTATGGAGGGCCGAGGGACTCATATTCACTTCTTTTGCCAAATCCTCGATTAGAAATCGCTTGGAATACGCTTGATTGATCAGATGGATGACCTTGGCGATGCGATGCGCCTGGGTACCGATCAGCGCGAATTGTCTGATGATCTCTCCCTGTTCCCCTTGCATCACGCGATATAGAATCTCGCGGATGATTAGCGGGGCGAGGACTTCGATATCGCCGGGCGTATCCAACAGCCGGACAAGCCGGATTACCGCTTCTAGCAGCGTCGTGGTGGAGGCGCC
Source organism: Cohnella rhizosphaerae (assembly GCF_029525575.1). Taxonomy (GTDB): domain Bacteria; phylum Bacillota; class Bacilli; order Paenibacillales; family Paenibacillaceae; genus Cohnella; species Cohnella rhizosphaerae. The sequence goes on along the minus strand of NZ_JAPDIA010000003.1, from coordinate 816,318 downwards.
CACGACCATGCCGGGACCTGTCGCTCCATTTATCGTTGGCTTGGATGACTTAAGAATGTCCATGATCATATCCTGGCTGAACTCCAATTGTAAACTTAGGTAGGGGGAGCTCAGGCGAGGCTTGTGTGATTTTTCCGACCACTGGCAGATTAACGGAAGTGACCAAGCAATGGTTCGGATCACAGCTGTAGGTTTTACCGGCAAAGGTCACGGCTTTCCCGCCTTGAGCAATGACATACAAGGATGGCACGCTCACCGCGTTGAGGGGCTCCGTTTCGTAGGATGTTCTTCTAAAACTAAGCTCGGGTACAGCCGACCCATGCGTACCATCGGAAGGCGCGTGCCGATGAACAAGCTCTGCCAACGCTTGCCGATCAATGGACACGGTCGAGGATTGGGCGAAATTGTGCATGATCGATCTCCTATGGTTGCTGCCTGGTAAGCCTATTGTATTCGCGTTGTATAGGATCAGGCAAGAATCGGACGCGAATGCACTACCGGCACAGCCGGCTTACAGCCTATACTTCCAAGTACAGGCAGGGGTTAATCTTAACGATATGGAAAGAAGGTATCGCATATGTTCAATGAAAAGGTCGTTGTCATTACGGGAGCAAGCAGTGGAATCGGTGAGGCTGCGGCGCTTCTTCTCGCCGAGAAGGGGGCCAAAGTCGTACTGGGAGCGCGCAGGTTGGAGCGCCTTGAAGCACTTGCAGCCCGTATAGCCGCGGCAGGCGGCGAAGTCGCTTACGCCCGAACCGATGTGAAACAACGCGAAGACCTGATTCATCTCGTCAAACTGGCATGCGAACGTTACGGCAAAGTGGACGTTCTCCTCAACAATGCCGGAATCGGACCGATATCCCCGCTCGACGAACTCCGTGTGGAGGATTGGGAAGATATGATTGATGTCAACATAAAAGGAGTGCTGTACGGCATTGCGGCCGGGCTGCCGGTTTTTCGCAAGCAGGGTTTCGGACATTTCATCAACATCGCTTCTACGGCAGGACTCAAGACGTCACCGAGCATGGCGGTATATTCAGGCACCAAGTTCGCTGTGCGGGCGATTACCGAGGGGCTGCGTCAAGAGGCAGGCGATAACCTGCGCGTGACGATTATTTCTCCCGGGTTCGTGAAGACGAATTTCGTAGACGCGATTCCAAGTCAGGAGATCAGGGGAGAGCTTGAGAGGTACCGCGATCAGAACGCGATCCCGCCGGAAGCTATCGCCCGTGCGATCGTTTTCGCGATGGAACAGCCTGCCGACGTGGATATTAACGAAATTATCGTGCGCCCGACCGCACAGGCGTAACTTCTCCAAATGTAGATACACCGGCAACCTTGGATTGAAAATAAAGCCCCCCGCCGCTGTGGAGCACCAACTTATGAAATTAAGGAACCCTGCAGAAAGTGCATCATCCAAGGCTGGTATGGCGGGCTCGGGCTCTTGCGATTTATCGCGTAAAAGTGCAAGGTGGCTTGTATCTTAAGCGAAAACCGGGGGGATATGGGCGATAGCTTCGCAAAGAACGCGACATCGCAGAAACTTTGCCATTTAGACCGATCCAAGGACCTGTAGAGTAACTTCCTGCACTTACAGCACCCTCTAAACCGGTCCATGAACCTGTAGAGTAATTTTTTTCCTTTAAAGCACCTTTTGGAGCGGACCATAAGGCTGTAGAGTAATTTTTTGCCTTTAAAACACCTTTTGGACCGGACCGTGAGGCTGTAGAGTAACTTTCTGCCTTTACAGAACCTTTTGGAGCGGACCGTGTGGCTATAGAGTAACTTTTTTCCCTTAAGGACCATTTAGACCGGTTCGCGACGCTGAAGAGCGTGTTTGATGATTTACGCCGTGCTGTACTAGTCAGTGACAGCCTATCTGTTGAATTCTTTAAAACGTGTACCTTGATAAGTGAGCTGTCCATGGTCTCCGACGACAATCAGACCGAATCTATCTCCTCTTACCTGCAATTCAATGCGTGTACGGCTAGCCAATTCGAAAGTTACGTAGTAATTGGTACTTGAACCGGCGTCCTCGGAGCCGCCCCAAACCTCCGTTCTTTTATCCAGTACCGTTGCGGGAGACGTAATAACATCCGAAGCATTGTTTGTAGTCCAAGTGGAGAAGCCACGAATGATTGCATACAGGAATATTGCAACTACCAGGATAAAAATAAAGCCGCCAAAAAGTTTAAAAAATGGAGGCATTTCATTTAAAATTCCAGAGAAGCCTGCGTTACCAAGGGAACCATTCATTCTATCTCTCCCAACAATATATTATACAAACATTCCCATAAAATTTTGACGATCCCATAGCTTGAAAAGTTGCGCTATCCTTCCAGTTCGCTTAACGCTGGCTGTCAGTCTACGATTTTAGCGGCTGTGGATCGCTAGCGATGCATGCGGTCCGCTCCCCTGCGCGCGGCCAATCGCCATAGCTCGCGGCGATGCGTAAAGGCAAGCAGCAGCCCGTTCGCGAGCGCGAATGCCGCGATCGGCGCAGGGAACGACCGCGCTAGCGCGTAGACGAACAGCAGCAGCATTCCCAGCACGACCTGGAAGGCGTCCGCTTCGGCGGATGCCTTCTTTGTGCCGCGCGCCTGGCGGCCGACGAAGAGCAGCGCCGCGAGGATGACCGCATAGGCGAGCGCGCCTTCGAACGAGAGTCCGCACCAGACGCCGAAGGTGGTCGCGATCGCTTTGCCGCCCTTTCCCCGAAGGAACGGGGAGAAGGCATGCCCGAGCACGGGCATCAAGGAAGCGGCGGCAGCGGCATAGCCCGACATGCGCCCGGAAGCGAGCATGATGGCGACGGGAACGAAGCCTTTGGCGAAGTCGAGCGCGATGCCGGTGACGCCGTATGCGAAACCGGCCGCCCGCCACAGATTCAAGGCTCCGGGATTGCCGTCGCCGATCTCGCGAAGGTTGCTGCGCGCCGCGAGGCCCAGCCAGTAGGAGAACATGAGCGAGCCGCACAGGAACAACGCCGCCGACCAGAGGAGGGCCGTCACTTGCGATCGCCCCCCGACGCGGATTTTTCTCCCTTTCCAAGGCACATGTCCGACGAACAGAACGCGGTACGAAGAATAAAGCATGATATACAGGAAGAACGCGGTGCTGATCGGATGAAGCGCCGGCAGCCAATGCCCGAAGCGTCCCGTATGGCGGGAAAAATAATAGATCTGCAGCGTATACAGCAAATAGCCGGCCGCCCATGCGGGCGCCACGGCCGTATGGAGGACGAATGGCGCGGCCTCGGCGCAAATCAAACCGACCAGCCACAAGGCGACCAGCAGCACCGTCGGCTTGGCGAGCTTGCCCGTGCTCTGAACGGCGCCTTTCCCGAAGCCCTCGACCTCGCTGCGAATGCCGCCCGGATACATGCGAAACGACACCAAGCCGCGACCGATAAAATTCGTGACCGGCACGCCGGCCTCGGCGAACCGCGCCCCGAGCGTCAAGTCGTCCAGGAGCTCGCCCTTTACGCCCTCATGGCCTTTCGCACGTTCGTAGTCGGCGCGCGATGTTAGGATGCAGGAACCGTACAGCCCCTTCTGCGGGTTGGCCCGCTCGAACGGCGACGTAAACGCGAATAGGCCGAGCAGGTTCGGGACCAGCGCCAGCCGTTCGTACAACTTTTCCGTGTAGTGGTAAGGAACGACGGAGACGACGCCGTTCGTGCGGGACCTCGCCTCGACCAGCGCGCCGAGCGCGTCGGGCGCGAGCCGCACGTCCGCGTCCAAAAACGCGATCAAGTCTCCCGTCGCCCGCAAATAGCCGTTCCAGACCGCCCAGTTCTTTCCCGTCCAGCCTTCCGGCAGCGGCAAGCCTTCGACGAGCGTCGCACCGAATTGTCTGGCAACCGGGCCTGTCCGATCCGTCGAACCGTCGTCGACGACGATGATCTCGTACGGCCGACGGCGCTGCGCGCGAAGCGACGAGAGCAGGTGCGGCAGGTTCTCCTCCTCGTTCCTTGCCGGAATGACGACCGACAGTCGGGATGCGTCGGAAGACCGCGAAGCTGATTGAGGTATCGTATTCCTTCGGAAAAGGACAAAGCCCGCGGCGCACGCCGGAACCATAAACGCCAGCCAGATCCACATGCCGCTCCCCGCCCCTTGCCTGGTGATTCGGCCTATGCGCCGTTATCTCATCCTATTAGCGGGCGAGGGAAAAGATGATCGGGATCGGCCATCGGGAGGTCGAAGCCAGCGTCAAACCGCTTGGAATCGAGGAGAAGCCGGATCAAGACGGACGCTTTTCTTTTTTTGGGAGAAATCGTGTAACTAAAGCTGATCAAAAAGTCGATGCCCAGCACGACGGACCAGAGCCGGATGACCCGGACGAGCTGCTCCGTGCTATTCGCATCGTCGACGAGGTAGATCATGCCGGCCAGGCAGAGACAGCCGATCGCCCAAGCCAGCAGATGCTTGAACCAGCCGAGGCGTTCCTGCCGCGCATGCTCGCGTCCGAATCGCGGCTTGGGCGCCGGCGCCGCCCCCCCCCCCGGCGAACCGATGGGCGAAGCGTTCGTCCGCCCACCGGACCATCCCATGGCCGAACGCGATTGAGACGCCGATATACACCGCGGAGAGTCCGTGCGCGAACGTCGCTTCGGCGCCCTGCCTCAAGTGCGCGACCGTCACCGCGAGCAGAACGACGTCGACGACCGGTGTCAGCAGGAGCAGGGCGGAGCCCGTCTTTTTCCATTTTAAAAGGTAACGGCAAGCAAGCCCAGCCAGAATAAGCACCCAGAACGCGACTTCGCAGCCGATGATGACGCCGAGCATTCCAACCTCTCCTTTTACCATACAATCGTATTAAATAAGACCAGTATATCAGCTTCTTTTAATAATACAATCGTATTATAATAAAGACATGCCAAAAATCGTCGATCACGAGAAACGAAAACAGCATATCGCCGAAGCCGTCTGGCGCCTCGTGCGGCGCGAGGGCATCGACGGCGCATCCGTGCGAAGGGTTGCGGAGGAGGCAGGCCTGACGCTCGGCGCGCTGCGGCATTACTTCGACGCGCAGCACGATTTGCTCGCCTACGCGATGCGCTTGCTGATCGAACGGGTCGGCGCGCGAATCGAAAGGCTTCCGCTCTCGGGAGAGCTGCGAGCGGACATCGAGACGATCGTCGCCCAGCTTGTGCCGCTGGACGAAGAGCGCCTCGCGGAAGCCGAGGTCTGGCTGGCGTTCGCGGGCAAGGCGGTACCTGATCCCGCGATCCGCGCGCTCAGCGAAGAGGCTCACAAGGCGCTGTATGAAGGCTTCAAGCGCATGATCGTCGCCCTGTGCGAACGCGGCCTCGCCCGGCCCGGCCTCGATCCGGAGCTCGAGGCCCGCCTGCTCCACGCGCTCGTCGACGGACTCGTCGTCCATCATACGATCTACGCCGAGCATCTGGCCCCCCGCCGGGCTGATGCGGATCGTATCCGCGCATCTGGACGGGCTGTTCAAGGCCGAATAGCGTGACGGAGCGGGCTGCCGCGAATGACCGCTCTCTTTGGTCTATCGCTACGTCATTGCCGCTCGCTGCTTACAGCGTCCCGCAGCATCCGCCGCGGAAACCGCTTCGGCTTCCGGGCGCGAGCGTTCCGAATACTCGACGATCCCCTCCGCCGCGCGCTTGCCGACGACGATGCGGCTCGGGATGCCGAACAGATCGGCGTCCTTCAGCTTGACGCCGAGGCGTTCGTCCCGGTCGTCGAGCAGCGCGTCGACACCGCCCGCTTGAAGCGTCCGGTACAGTTCTTCCGCGAGCGCTCGCTGCGATGCATCCTTCCAGGATACAGGCACGATATGCGCCTGAAAAGGCGCGACCGCCGCCGGCCAGCGGAAGCCCCGATCGTCGCGATGCTGCTCCGCGACGGCCGACATCATGCGGGAGATGCCGATGCCGTAGCAGCCCATGACGATCGGCGACGAGGCTCCCTTCGCATCCGCAAAGTCCGCCTGCAGCGGAACGCTGTACTTCGTTCCCAGCTTGAACACGTGGCCGATCTCGATTCCTTTGCGCATATCGAGACGGCCCTCCGCACAGCGCGGACATGGATCGCCCGCCGCCGCATTGCGCAGATCGCCGACCCGCGTCAGCGGAAAGTCGCGCCCGGGCACGACGCCTCGCAAGTGGAATTCCCCTTTGTTCGCGCCCGCGATGCCTGTCTCCATGTCCGCGACGGCAAAGTCGATCCATAACGGCAATTTTAATCCGACCGGGCCGATAAAGCCTGCGGGCGCCGCGGCGAGCGCTGCGATCGTACCGGCATCCGCCATCTCCAACGTTTCGGCGCCCAGCAGACGCTTGATCTTGATCTCGTTCGCTTCGTGATCCCCGCGAATCGCGACCGCCGTCGCTTGCCCGTCGGCGACCATCAAGAGCGTCTTGATCGTCTCGTCGGCCATGACGCCCATCGCCGCCGTCAACTGCTCGATCGTTCGCGCGCCGGGCGTATGGACGAGCTCCGGCGAAGTCGCCCCACCGTTCGCAGAATCCGCTCGCGGCTCTCCCTCCCGCCTGCCGACCTCGGCTTTCTCCAAATTCGCCGAATATCCGCAATGCGCGCAAAATGCGATCGTATCCTCGCCGACGTCGGCCAAAGCCATGAACTCGTGCGAACCGCCTTCGCCGCCGATCGTGCCCGAATCGGCCTCGACGCCCCTGAACTCCAGTCCGCAGCGCGCGAAAATCCGCTCATATGCCTCGTACATGGCCTCGTATGCCGCATTCAGGCTTATTTCATTTTCACCGAACGAGTAAGCGTCCATCATCAGAAACTCCCTGCCTCGCAGCAATCCGAACCGCGGACGCCGCTCGTCCCTGAACTTCGTCTGAATCTGGTATAACGTCATCGGGAGCTGTCGGTACGAGTTCACCTCGTCCGCGATCAGCGCAGTGACGACCTCCTCATGCGTCGGTCCCAGCACGAAGTCCCGATCGCCGCGATCCTTGAACCTGATGAGCTCGGGCCCGTACGCCGCGTACCGCCCCGATGTTCGCCATAGCTCCGCCGGCTGCAAGGCGGGCATCAGCACCTCCTGCGCGCCTGCGCGCTCCAGCTCCTCGCGCACAATCGCCGAGATCTTGCGGAGTACCCGCCATCCCAACGGAAGAAACGTGTAAACGCCCGACGCCACCGGACGAATAAACCCCGCGCGCAGCATCAAGCGATGGCTGGCCGCTTCGGCGTCCGAAGGAACCTCCCGCATCGTCGGGGCGAACAAACTGGACTGATACATACGACTACACCTCCCGAAATATAAAAAAAGAACGCCTCCGTCAGGGACGAAAGCGTTCGCGGTACCACCCTAATTCGACCGAATCGGCAGGCCGATCGATCCTTCGCGGATAACGGGGCAGGGCCCCGGCAGCGAATACTTCGGCTTCCTCGCTGCGGCTCGCAAGGCGGGAATCGTCCACCCGGTCGGAGAAGCCTCTCAGCCATGGGCTTCCTCTCTGCGCAGCCGGTCGTGGAAGGTCGTTTCCTTGTGTCTTCGCCGTTGTGAAGATAAAAGCGTGAATTGTCAAATAATTTACGCGAAGCGCGGCTCGATGTCAAGCGTCGGTTCGAATTTCCGCAACGCCGCCCAGGTAGGGCCGCAGCGCCGCCGGCACGCAGACCGAGCCGTCCTCCCGCTGATGGTTCTCCAGCAGCGGGATCAGAATGCGCGGCGTGGCGACCGCCGTATTGTTGAGCGTGTGCGCATAACGCAGCGTCCCGTCGGCGTCGCGATAGCGGATCCCCGCCCGGCGCGCCTGAAAGTCCAGCACGTTCGACGACGAGTGCGTCTCCCCGTAAGCGCCTCGGCTTGGCATCCACGTCTCGATGTCGTATTGCTTGTGCGACTTCTGCGACATGTCGCCGATGCAGACCGCCACGACGCGATACGGCAGCTCGAGCAGCCGCAATATTTCCTCGGCGTTGGCGGTGATCTCCTCCAGCATCGCATCCGACGCTTCGCCGCGGCACAATGCCACCTGCTCGACCTTGGCAAACTGATGCACCCGGTACAACCCGTGCACGTCCCGCCCCGCCGAGCCCACCTCGCTTCGGAAGCATGGCGTTGCTGCCGCAAGCCGGATCGGCTCCTCCAACGCCACCGTCTCGCCCGCGTAATACGACACCAGACCGACCTCCGACGTGCCGATCAAATATTTGTCGCCTTCGGCAAGCGCGTAGGTCTGGTCCTTTCCCGTCGGGAAAAAACCGGTGTTCGCAAACGTCTCGCCGCGCATCATGGCCGGCAGCTCGAGCTGCGTGAAGCCACGCCGCTCGAGCACGTCCAGCGCCAGCTGCTGCACCGCGCGATGCAGGCGGCTGCCGATGCCCTTCAGCACGTAGCTCCGCGTGCCTCCGAGCTTCACGCCGCGCCCCAGATCGAGCAGGCCGAGCCGCTCGCCAAGCCGAACATGATCCAGCGGTTCGAACGCGAACGCGGGAATCTCTCCGACCCGGCGCAGCTCGACATTGTCCGCGTCCGATCGTCCGTCCGGCGTGTCCGCCGATACCGGATTCGGCACGAGCTCGAGCAGCGATCGCCACGCGGCCGAGACTTCCGTCAACCGCGCCTCGAGCGCCGCGAGCTTCGCGTTTGCCTCCCGCACCTTTCCTTTTGCTTCGCCGACCAGCGCTTCGTATGCGACGGCGCCCGGGGCTTCGCCGGGCAACGCCACATCGCCGAGCTTTGCGTCCCGTTCCCCGGCGTTTCTAACGGTAGCCCCGCTCGGCGCCCGCTGCGACTTGACGAGCGCGGCGATTGCCTCGCTCTGCCTGTTGCGCTCCGCCCGCAGCCCCTCGACCTCCTGCAGCAGCGACCTGCGCGACGCGTCCAGCTTCAGCAGCTCGCGAATCGACACCGCGATTCCTTTGCGGTCCGCAGAATGCTGAAGCAGCTCCGCATGTTCGCGAATATAAGTCATATACAGCACGCTTGCCAGCCTCCTTCCCTAGCCCCGCCGCTTGCGGAAGTCGTTCATGAATCCCGCTAACGCCCGGCAAGCCTCCACGGGCACGCCGTTGTAGATCGAGGCCCGGATCCCGCCGACGCTCCGATGGCCCGCGAGTCCCGCGAAACCGGCAGCCTGCGCCTCCTGCGCGAACGCCTTCTCAAGCGACTCGTCCGGCAGCCGCCAGGTCGCGTTCATCGCCGAACGGTCCGGCTTCTCCACGATGCCGCGGTAAAATCCGCCGCTCCCGTCGATCGCCTCGTAGAGCAGCGCCGCCTTCTCCGCGCTCCGCGTCTCCATTGCGGCGACGCCGCCCTGCCGGGCCGTCCATTCCAGCATCAGCTTCATCATGTAAATGCTGTGCACGGGCGGCGTATTGTACAGCGAATTGTTGCTCGCATAGGTCGCATAACGGAAAATCGCGGGGATCTTCGCCGCCGCCGACGCCGCCAGCAGGTCCTCCCGGATCACGACGGCCGTGACGCCCGCCGGGCCCAGGTTCTTCTGCGCGCCCGCATAGAACATCGCGAACCGCGTCCAGTCGATTTTCCGGCTCAAAATGTCGCTCGTCATATCGCCGATCAGCGGAATACCGCCCGTATCCGGAAATGTCTTGAACTGCGAGCCTTCGATCGTATTGTTCGTCGTCACGTGAACGTAGGCGGTATCTTCCTCCGTCAGAGCAGTCAAAGCCACTTCAATGCTCGGCAGTCTCGCCCACCCGGCCTCCTTGCCGCTCGCCAGCACCTCTGCAGCCCCGACTGTCAGCGCCTCCTCGTAAGCTTTTTCCGAAAAGCTGCCCGCCAGCACGTAACGCCCCGCCTTGCCCGCCGTCAACAGATTCATCGCCAGCAAAGCGAACTGCGCGCTCGCTCCGCCCGACATGAACAGCACGCGGTAGCCCGCATCTTCCAGGCCGATCAGCTCAAGCAGCAGTTGCTCCGTCTCCGCGATCATGCGCTCCACCGGCTTGCTGCGGTGCGACATTTCCAAAAGCGACATGCCCTGTCCCGCAAACTCGATAAAGCTGTCCCGTCCCTGTTCCAGCACCTCGAGCGGCAGCGCCGCCGGTCCCGGATTGAAGTTGTACGTCCGATCCATTTCCATCGCCTCTTTCCCAAGATTGTCGTTTGAAAACGCAAAGACGCCCCTCGTCCGAATTGGGACGAGGAGCGTCAGCTCGCGGTGCCACCCAACTTGATGAACCGGCGCGCGGGGCGCGGTTCATCCTCTTGGTTCCGCGGTAACGGGCGGGGCCGGTAAACTTAGGATACGGCGGTATCTCGCGATACCCGGCCGCTCTTGACGGGAACGCCTCCGAGTTGGATGCTCTTCACAGGCATGGTTCCGATCTGCAATTGTTTGATTATTCTAACGGAGGGCTGCGGAGGTTGTCAATCCCTAAAGAGCGCGATCCCTATTCGCGAGCACGCCAATGCGTCACAGAAGCACGAGCCGCAGCCCGCGCGGTCAGCTCGCCCTGAACCAGTCGAACGACGCCGTCCCGGTCGCCGCGCTAAACGAGGCGGCGGCGACGCCGACCCGCGCCGTGCCCGACGCAGTCGACGAACCGTAGCCGCCGATCGGCGTCCAATAGTCGCCGTCCACGCTGTAGTACGCCCGGTAGTAATATCCCGCCTTGTCGAGACGCAGATAGATCGTCCCTCCGGATACCGGATCGGCGATGCTCACGCCGCCCGTCAGCCCTTGGCCGGAGAATTCAAGCCTGCCGCCGTTGTTGTACTGCCGATCCACCTTGATATAATGCGTCGCATCGTACCAGATCAACACGCCGGCTTGCTGATAGTTCTGCGTCGGCTTGTAGTCGATCTTGGCCATCAGGGACAGATCCTCGCTCGCCGCAGTCTGCACGACCTTGCCCGTGTCGTCGTTGGAGCTCGCCGCGATGCCGATCTGCAGCTTGCCGCCGGAGACGGTCGCCGTGCCGGACGCGCTCCACTTGCCGGCCAGCGCGCTGCCGCCAAACTCGTCGTCCATCGTCTCGACGCGGAACCAGTCGAACGGCACCGTCCCGCTCGCCGCCGAAAAGGAGCCTGCGGCCACGCCCGCCTTGGGCGACGTCAGCGCCGCCGTGCCGCTGCCGACTCCGGTCCACACCGCGCCGTCCGCGCTATAGTCGGCTGCGTACGTATTGCCGCTCTTTTGCAGCCGCAAGTAAATCGTCGCCCCCGGCACCGGATCCGCCACGGATGCGCCGCCGCTCAGCGTCGGCCCGGAGAACTCGAGCGTATGGCCGCCGTTGTACGTGCGCGACAGCTTCACGTAATGCGTCGCGTCCTGCCAGACGAGCAGGCCGCCTTGCATGTAGTTGGCGCCCGGCTTGTAATCCAGCTTCGTCGTCAGCACGTAATCCGAGCCCGCCATCGCTCGCAGCACACGGTGCTCCGCAAAGCCCTCGTTCGCCGGAACGGTCAGATTCAGCTTGCCGCCGTCGACCGTATACGCGCCCGTCGGCTCCCAGGCCGATTCGAGCGAACGGCCCGCGAACTCGTCGTTCATCCCGCGCTTCTGATACTGAAACCAGTCGAACGCCGCATACGTGTTCTCGTTCGCCGCACCCGCCGAGGACGCGATGAACCCGACGCCGAACTCGGCGCCAAGGGCCACGGCGGCATCCCCGCCGATCTGCGCGTACGTCTGGTTATCCGCGCTCTCGTAGGCCCGGATCGTATCGTCCTGCTTCACGATGCGCACATAAACCGTCTGCGCCGACGGATGCGGGTCCGCATACGTACCGCCGCCGGTCAAACCCGCTCCGCCGAGCACGTACTTGGCGCCGCCGTCGTACTTGCGGACGAACTTGACGTAGTGCTGGTTGTCCAGCCGCAAGACCAGTCCCGCTTGCTGCCCGGATTGCGAGGGCAGGTAAGTCATCTTGGCCGTCGCCGTAAAGTTTCCCTTCGCGCCAGGCTGCACGATGAAGTTCTGGTCCGTGCCGACCGCGCGCACCTCAAGCAGCCCGTTGTTCAGCCCTGCCGGCCAACCTGAACCGCTCCAGTACGAATTCAGATACCGCAAGGCCGAAAAATCGTCGTCGACCGGTTCCCCGTACGTAGTAAAAGTCCTGATGCCTCCCGTATTGGCAACCGAGCCGCCCGCGTTCACGGCCGTCACCTGCCAGTAGTAGCGCACGCCCGGCTCCAGCGCCTGGTTCAACGTATGTTGGATCGTGCGGCCCACGTTCTGGTCGAACAGCGGATTGGACAAGTCCGCCCGCTTGGACACCGTCAGCTTGTAGCTCGCAGCGCCGTCGGACCAGTTCCAGCCGAACCGCGGGTTCGCGGCGCCGACCTGCGCGGCGTCCTGTCTGGGCAGCAGAATATCGAACGCGCCCGGCTGGGCCGTACCTGCCGAGGCGGTCAAGGAGATCGTACGGCTGGCGCCGGGGGCGAGCGTTACGTTCAGCTTGGCGAAGTTGCCTTCATCCACCCCCTGCACCGCGAGGCCGCCGGCATCCGTCGCCGTCGTAGCGCCGTCCGGCACGCGGATATACACGGTGCGCGTACGCGACGCCGAGGCATCCGTATTTTGCAGCGTGACGGAGATGCCAGCATCGTCGTACGTGCCGGATACTAGAATGCCGCCGTTCGTACGCAGGTCCTCGAATCCGACGCCGAGATCCAGCCAAGCCTGCGGCGTCCCCGGGAACACCCGGATCTCCGTGTCGTTGTCGCCGTCAAGCAGCATCTGGTCGATCGCGGCCACATAGGCCCCGTGCGCGCCGATCTCCGGCGCTTTCTTGTAATCCTCGCCGTCGGTATGCGTCTCGACCATGCTGATGTCGTCGTAGAGATGGACGCCGTTTTTCAGGCCAAGCTTGACCGTGCGCAGCGCCTCGTCGGCCAGATGCAGCTTGGACGCCAGCACGGAAGCCCAGCCCTGGTTGAACGTATAGTCCATCTGCGTAGCCGCGACGTTCAGATACGTGGCCAGCGCCTCAGGCGTCATGATATCGCGCGTCTGCATCCACCAGAACGGCTGCGCCAGCAGCGTCATGTCCGCGCCCGTCTGCGAATTGTACCAGAACGGATCGAGCAATTGCGGGAGCAGCGCGTCCCAGGTCGCATTCGACACCCCGTACTTCTGGGCCTGACGAATCGACCAGATCGCCGCCGTGCTCTGGTTGCCGTCCCCCCGGGTGGAGCGCGTTCGGGTCCCAGGGCGTCGGGCTCCATACCCCGCTGTGCGCGTACCCCTGCCATTTGTCGAAATACACCTGGTGCGCCAGCTGCGCCTTCGTTACCTTTTGCAGGAGCTCCTTGGCCGACGTCAGATCCGCGTTCGTGAACGTCTTCTGCGTCAGTACCATGGCCGCCACGTTGCCCCCCGGGAAGTCGCTGCGCCAGCCCTGCTCGAGGCCCGGATTCTGAATCGGCTTGGCATTGTAGCCCATCAGCCACGCGTACTTGGCGCTGCCGCTCGGATACCCATAGTAGGGTTCGTCTGCGACGGCTTCCGCGTTCGGCAGCATCCGCTCGTACCAGTCGGTCATCGCCTCGCTGACGTCCGCATGATTGCTGTACAGCATCGCGAAGTGGCTGTAGACGAGATCGAACTCGGGCAGCACGGCGCCGTCGAAGCCGTCCGGGTTGGTGCCGTAGGCGCCGGGAGGCACCTCGCTGTTCCCGATCATGGCCCCGTGGTAATACAGGGAGCGGATGTACCAGTTGGCCATGCCGAGGTCCGGAATGTCGACCTTCGACTTGCCCCAGAAGTCGTCCCACCAGGCCGCCGTAGCGCCGGCATGATTCGCGTATCCGCCGCCGACGGCAGTTTGGGCTTTGCTCGCAGCCGCAGCGACGGGATCGGCATCCTTCAGCGAAGAGCCGGGAGCGAAGTAGAAATAAGCCGGCTGCCCCGGTCCGACCGTTGCGGAGATCGTCCCGCCCGCCGTGTCGACGGACACGCCTTGCCCGCTAGCGGCGACGGCCAGCGTCATGCGCTCGGTCGTGCCCGCATAATCGTTTTTCGCGACCAGTCCGTCGGTCATCGAAGCGTAGGAGATGGCGTAGTTGTCGTAAATCGCGCCGTAACCGGAGGCGACGTCCGCATCCGCGTTGGTCGTCCGGCCGACCTGAAGCTTGAACGTATGGGACACGCTGTCCTCGACCTTCATGACCAGGACGCCGTCCGGATTGACGAACGCGGAGCGTCTGGAGTCGAAGGTCTGCGCGCCCGCCGTCAGGCGCAGCGCCGTCGTCATCAGACCGGTCCGCACGTCGACCGTCTGCTTCCAGGCGCTGCCGTCGATCGCGCCCGGGTCAGGACTCGCGGACGTCCCGTAGCCGCCGTTCAGCTGAAACGGCATCACGCGCTTCGTATCGGCATGCCACCAGTAGTCGTACAGAATGGCGGGGATGTGGGCGAAGTTGTGGTAGGTCGTATCCTTGCCCGGCGCATCCGGCTTGGTGAAGCCCGTCGGACCGGCAAAAAACGTCGTGCCCCCCGAGGCCGATGAGCGGGAATTCATAGTATCCGTAGTCGAGCCGCTCGGCCCCTTCCTTGACGAACTTGGCTCCGTTCACGAGCGAATCCCAGTCCCGGTCCCATTCGTTGACCTGGGTAACGCTTACATTATCGAACCGGACATGTCCGCCCGAAGAAGCCAGCCCCGCGACCGTGCCCTCTTCGGGAAAATCGTTGCGCTCCATCGCGAGCGTTCCGTTCACATAGAGCTTGACGTTCGTTCCGTTGGCCTCGGCCTTGACCGTATACCAGACGCCGGTGCCAAGCGCGAACGGCAGGCTGTACGAATGGCCGTTCACCCACATAACGATCGTCTGGTTGGCGGCGTCGAGCCGGACGGAATTGTGCGGCCCGCCGGCGCTGCGGCGCAGCAGGATCTCGGCCGAGCCCGCGGTGACGAACTTCACGTCGGCCTGGATGCGGATACGCGCCTGATCGAGCGATTGATTGACGTAGATCTGCCTGTCCGCGGCCGGATCGGACTGATCGAGCTCGCCCGAGACGATGCTCCAGGTTCCGCCTTGCGGCGTCCAGCCCGCCAGCGTGCCGCCGAACGCATCGGAGAACAAGCCGACGTCGGCGTTCGCTTCGGCGTGCCGCGCAGGCGCCGGCCACAGGACGCACGAGGCCAGCAACACGGCCATGGATAAAAACAATGCCCCCTTCTTCATCCAGGAAAACTTCGCGATCATTCGAATCCGCTCCTCATCATCGATAATAAAATCGTCAACTCGAAAATGAAACGATTCATTAACACCGAAAAGAAAAGACCGCGCGGTTTATGGATAATCCAAATGAACCTTCGCGGTCATGTCGGTCGAGCTGCGCACGATCAGCTTCGTATCGAACGCATGGTGCCGGGCCGGCTCGCCGCCTCTCTCCGAGCCGACGATCAGATCGACCGCGAGCGCGGTCATGGCCTCCGTCGGCAGGGACATCGTGCTGAGCTGCGGCGACATCAGTTGGGCGAGCGGCAGCTCGTCGTAGCCCATCACGGCGATGTCGTGCGGGATGCGCATCTGCAGCTCCTGCAAATACTTCATGACGCCGATCGCCAGCGTATCGTTGCCGCCGATGATCGCGGTCGGCAGCGGCCGCGTCTGCAGCGCCCGGTGCGCATAATGGTAGCCGTCCATGATGCGGTAGGAGGGACAATCGACGATGTACTCGGACCGCTCCTCCACGCCGTGATCGGCCAATGCCTGCCGGTATCCCCCCAGCCGCTGCCTGCTCGTCTCCAGCTCCGGCGCCGGGTTCATGTAGGCAATATGCCGGTGCCCGATCTGGAGCAGATGGCTTGCCGCCCGGTACATGCCCTCGAAGTCGTCGACGCCGACCGAGTGAATCGGCGAGTCCTCGAACTTGCGCTTGTAAGAGACGATGGGAATCTCCTCGGCCATGCGGGCGAGCTTGGCGATCGTGGCGTCGTCCCAGCCGTAGGTGGATACGATCAGCCCGTCCAGGTTGCGGTGCATCATCTGGGACAGCAGGTCCAGCGTGCCCTCGGACGACTGCTGCGTAATGCCCGAGAACAAGATCGGCGTGTAGCCGATCTGCTCGAGACGCTTGTTGATCCCGTCGTAGAACGGCAGAAAATAAGGCTCGTTGATCAAAGGCACGAAGATGCCGATCGTGCGGCTCGACTTGGCCCGCATGTTGCGCGCGTACAAGTTGGGATGATAGTTGAGCTCGGCGATCACCTTGAGGACGGCCGCCTTCGTTTTCCGGGACACGCCCTCGGTATTGTTGATGACCTTCGACACCGTACCGACGGAGACGCCCGCCCGTTCGGCGACGTCCTTGATTCTGACCATACGCGCAACTCCTCCATAAACGCAGGCCCAACTTGGACCGATAACGATTCATTATTCCGTAAGTGTAAACAACCGCTTTCCCGCTGTCAAAAGGTAATCCGTCAAAAATAGCGCGCGCGCCAGGCCGCAAGACCCTTCTGCTCCAACACCCCCCTTCGCCTCCTCGATCCGCCCGATCGTCGCTGCAATCGTCTCGTGCTTCAGCGCGCTCCCGTCGCCGCCGCGGAACGTGTAGGGAACGTCCGAGCGCTGCAGCAGTTGCATCCAACCGACGGCATTATCGAGCTCGGCCTCCAGCAGCGAAGCGATGCGGCGCACGACGGTGCCTGCCTCCGGCTCCTCCTGTCCGGCGCGCAGCCGATCTGCAAGGTAGCTGAGCTCCAAGTGATGGAGCCTGCACTTCACCATGTGCCCGAGCATGGCCACCGCTTCGCGCTGCAATCCGAAGCCGGCCCGCTTCGCCTCGCGCACGCGCGTCCCGCCGGCTTCAGCCGCCGCCCGATCCAGCCAATCCGCCGCCATCCGCAGCCGTTCGATGAGATCCAGTTGCATGCGCTTCGTGAAGTTCGTCTCGCCGTCGACGACCAGATAAAAAGAACGGCGGTTGCTCAGCCAGCTCGGCGTCGACCACGGCGTCTTGAAGAGATCGACGAAGCGCGCCCCCCAGTATTCCGCGTAAGGCGGCAGATTGCCGAAGCGCAGCACCCAGCTGAGCTCCCAGGGGATGAACTCGACGGCGCGGGCGGCGTACTCCCAGAACCGCCGGATGCGGCGTCCTTCTTCATCTGCGGCATAAGCCTCGGCCAGCGCATCCTCCACGCCGTCCCAAGGACGGTACGGGTCCCGCGCGACGAGCCGCATCGTCTCTTCGTTCACCGAAGCGTACTCCAGCGGGAAGCCGAAGTATTCCTTCATGCCGGTCACGCCGGGCACCCGGGCGAGCGCCTGAATCTGCTGGTAAACCAAGCGAGGGCTTGGATAACCGGCGATATTGCCCAGATCCTCGCCGGAGCCGCCGGCGAAGATCTCGCCGACGACCTTCCGCCCCTGATCGCTCGCGATCGCCGCGAGATTGCGGAACCACTGGTCCGTCTCGTTGACGAAGTACACCTCGTGCAGCGTCGAATGGAGCGCCAGCCCGATCGCCGGATCCAGCCGTTCCGTAATCCGGTAAGTCTGTGCGGCGGACAGCTCCCACGGCTCCCACCACAGCTCGAACCCCGGCTTCAGCGCCTGCAGGTCCTCGTGCAAGCCGTTCAGAAACGCCGGAATCCGCTCATCCGCCGGAATGCCCCGGCATCTGGGACAATCGCTGTCCTCGTCGCACACCTCGGCCAGCTCGTCGTACGTGTACACCTGCATGCCGTCCAGCTCCGGCATATGCGCCAGCAGGTCCGCGAACAGCTCCCGGTACAGCCGCCGCACCTCGGGACTGCGAACGCAGGCGACGGAGTCGCCCGGCGAGATCGTGCTGAGCGTGCTCCCTTTGAGCACGCCGTACGACTCGGGATAATTGGCAAAGTCAAAGTACCGGGGAATGCCGAACAGCGCGAATGCCTGAAGCCCCGCCGCTTTGACCGCATCGACTCTTGCGGCGAGACTCCTTCTATGCCGCTCCACCTCCTCCATGTCGCTCAGCAGCGGGAAGCTGGCGGATACAGCGACGTTTTCCAAATTGACCGCGTCGATCCACGGCCGGGACCAAGCGATATTGACGAACACCGTGTTGATATTCATCGTCTTCAGCTGTTCGATTTTTTCCGCGGTATGCTCCTGGTAGGGATCGCCGTAGAAGTTGGGGTTGCCGAGCATGCCGCATACGTTAGTGAATCTCAACCTTTAATCGCTCCTTCGACTACGCCTCGTATTAGATATCTGTTGGCCAAAAAAGAAAATGAAAATCATCGGCAGGATGCACAGCACGATCGCCGCGTAAATATAATCCCAGCGCGTGCCCTGCCCCAGCATCCGTCCGTAGAAGCCGTTCAGCGCCGGCATCAGCGTCTTGTACTCCGGTTGCGTCATGATCAAATCGGGCAGGACGAAGTCGTTCCAGATGCCGATCGACTGGAGCATGACGAGCGTGGTCGTCGTTGCGGCCGCGAGCGGCATAAAGATGCGGAAGTACGTCTGGAACAGCCCGCTGCCGTCCATTTTCGCCGCCTCCTCCAGCTCCCGCGGGATCGACCCGAAAAAGCCGGTGTACAAAAACAGGGACATCGGCATCCCCATGGCGCCGTATAGCAGGATCAGGGAAATATAGTTGTTCTTGAGGCCCAGGTCGCCGATCAGCTTGATCTGCGGCACCAGCATGGTGAACGTGGGCAGCACGATCCCGAAGACGAAAAACAAGTACACGAGATGGCTCCACTTGCCCGGACGCCTTGCGATGATAAAGGCCGCCATCGAGCCCGCCACGATGAGCACGAGCATGGAGAAAACGAGAATGATCGACGTGTTCAGCAGCGACCGGAAATAATGGAGCTTGTCGAACGCGACGATATAATTGCCGAAGTACAGGCGGCGGGGCAGCTCGATCGGCGACCGGAAAAAGTCGGGCAGCCGCTTGAACGAGTTGGAGACGATCGAGAAGATCGGGTACAGCTCCATCGCCGTCAGCAGCATGAGCAGGAAGGTGACGATCCCGCCTCTGACGGCTGCGGGAGACAAGCGTCTGCGGGCTCTAATCATTGGTCTCGCGCTCCCTCCTTCGCAGCATCGTGTTGGTCGTCCCGACGAGCGCGAAGACGAAGAGGGTGACGACGACGCCCATCGCGCAGCCGAGTCCGACCTTGTAGGAGGAGACGGAGTAATCGAGAATGGCGATGTTGATGACGCGGGTCGTCGTGCCCGGACCGCCCTGGGTCAGGATGGCGATCATGTCGTACTGCTTGAGCGAGTTGATCAGCAGCAGCGTCATATTGATGGAGAAGGCGGGCGCCACCATCCGCCAGGTGACCGTGAACGTCTTGCGCCAGTAACCCGCTCCGTCGATCTCGGCCGATTCGTACAGCTCCTTCGGGATGATCTGCATGTTGGCCAGGTAGATGAGCGCGGTGTAGCCGACGGAGTTCCACACGCCGGTCAGCACGACCACGACCATCGTCAGCGCCGGATTGCCCAGCCAGTTCTGCGCCAGGCCGTCCATGCCGAACAAATACAGAAAAGCGTTAAGCGTGCCCATGTTGCCTTCCTGCGCATCCAGCACCGGCGAATAGATCTCGATGAACACGAAGCCGACGATAATGCCGGCGATCAGCATGGGCAGGAAAAAGGACACCCGCATCGTGCTCGTGAAGCGAGACTTGCGGTTGAGCGCCAGCGCGAGGAGAAAACCCGCGACGTTCATAAAGATCGTGTTGAGCAGCGCGTAATACAGGGTGACCGGTATGGTGGAAAAGATGTCGCGGGTGCGGAACATCTTCGCATAGTTGTCGAAGCCGACGAAATGAAAGGTTTTGGAGATGCCGTTCCAGTCGGTGAACGAATAGAAGAGCGACGTCCCGCTGGGATAGACAAAAAAAGACCGTAAAGATAAGAAAGGCCGGCAAAAGAAAGAGCAGCTCTACGATTTTTTCTTTGCGGTTGTGGCGCGTTCTTGTGCCCATCCTGAATCTTCCTTTGCAAGCGTGATGGAAAAAAGCGCGCGCGGGCCGGAATCGGACGCGAAGCCGGACTGCGCGCGCAGAGGGCGGGAGCGGGTTACTTTTGCGCGTCGCTCATCCAGGCGGTTTGCAGGTTCTGCAGCTCGGCGTTCAGCACCTTCAGCTTGGCGTCCGCATCCTTCTTTTCCAGCATGACGTTGCCGAGATTTTTGAGATTGTTCTGCACTTCCATCGGCCAGGTCATGAAGCCATAGGTAGGCGCGGCGTTCATATAATTCGACAAGGTGGCGAGGATCGGATCGACCTCCGCCTTCACGTTCTGCTTGGCCGACAGGCTGTTGATAGCGGCGCAGATCTTGGCGTTGTTCTCGTCGTTCATCAGGTAATTCAGAAATTTCACGGCGGCTTCTTTCTTGGCGCCGGCCGCATTCGCGCTCATCGCGAACGCTTCGCCCGCCGCCGCCAGCACGGAGCCCTTGCCGTCCTGCGCCGGGAACGGGAACATGCCGACATTGATCTTCTTGCCGTCCGCCAGCTGGTTCAGCACGGGAATATCCCAGCCGCCCAGCTCCATGATTCCCGCCTGCCCATCGATAAATTGCAGGACGGCCTTGGACATTCTGTCCGTGCTCAGCATCGTGCTGCCGTTCACGTAGCCTTTGTCGGGCCAGTCGATCAGCATGCGCTTGAAGAGGTTGGTGAAGGCCTCGTTGTTGAATTTTTCCTCGCCTACGCTGACCTTGGCGTCGAAGTCGGGCTGCTTGGCGTAGACGTCGGTGACGGCCTGCAAGGAAGCGATGTTGAGCAGGAAGTCTGCGCCGTTAATGAAAGGCGTCTTGATGCCTGGATCGTCCTTCAGCGTCTGCAGAATATGCTCGAAGTCGGCGTAATTCTGCGGCGGCTGCAGGCCCAGGCGGTCGAACACGTCCTTGTTGTAGGCGAGCGCCATGATCGCCGTATTGACCGGCGCCAGCACCAGCTTGCCGTCGTAGGTGGAGATCTTCTTCGCAGTATCGTTGATCTCGCCTGCCCAAGGCAGGTCGGACAGGTCGGCCAACACGCCGCTGTCGTAGTACGGGTTGACCGATGCGCCCGGCCATACCGTGAAGATCTCGGGGGTATCGTTGGACTGGATGCGCTGGGTCAGGTCCGTGTAGTGGTTGGCGACCGACGACAGGTTTACCTTCACGTGGATGCCGGGGTTTTCTTGCTCGAAATTTTTGGCGATCTCCTTGATCGTATCGTCCGCGTTGGACCAGAAATGCATCACGGTGATGTCGGCTTCGATCGGCGCTTCGCTCGGGTTTGCGCTGCCACCGGCAGACGGAGCCGCGCTCGAGGCGTGGGCGGAGGAGCTGGCGCCGGCGTTGCCGTTGCCGTTGTTCGAGCCGCTGCATGCGGCGAGCGACAGCGACAATAGAGCGGTCAATACGAAAAAGGCGGTCGAACGTGTTTTTCTCATTTTCGATTCCCCCCGTGGATTTAAAATGGTTGTTCCTTGTGGGCGGGTGCCGAACACGCTCCGGGCCAAAAGCGGAAGAAATTCCGCTATGGCGGGCAACACGCCAATCTCTGGGCCATTAGCGGAAGAGAGGTGGATCCGTAACCGCTTACACTTCACCGGAAAATGGTGAAACGATTCATTTTTTTCCAATACGCTGCTCTTGTTTAAAGATGCGAGCGACTCGCCAAGATGTGAACATACTAGCATCGGCCCTCGATGCCTGTCAATCGATTTTATGAATCGGTTCACTACCGAGGCAGACCTGCTCCCGCATCACCCCCGCTTCGATCCAGACGCTCTTGGTCTCGCCGGGCGCCAGCGTCAACGCTTCGCCTGCGGCAGCCGCCTCCGCCACGTTGCTATGGCTTCGCTTGGGGAACAGACAGACGATCTGGCCGTCCCCGAACGTCTCCGACGGTCCGATATCGAACGCCCGCCAGAGCAGCAGGTCGGGGAAGGTCGCGCCGTCCCACGATAGCCTGAAGGATAAGCCGCTCGCCGTATTCCGCACTGTCGCCTCGCTCGCTGCCAAGCGGCGCAGAAGGATCTGCCTGTTCTCCCTCGAAGTCCCGTACGGCGGCACGAGGCGCAGATCCTCCGGCCCTTCCGGTCCTTGCAGGTAAGGCCATGCGCCCGTCTTGCGGCCGTCCCTCCAGATCTCGCACGGCGGCAGGTCAATGACGCAGCTCTCGTCCAGAAACGGACGCCCCAGATTCGGATGATGGCCCCACGTAAAATCGACGGTCTCATCGCCGGTATTCAAAACTGTCTCGTCGATCCTAACGACGGAGCAGCCGCTCCGCAGGGAGACCGTCCGGATCAGTCGAAGCGGCAGCTCCCGGCTCTGTACGGCGCATACCGCCCGAATCTCCTCGACAGCGCCCGCGTCATCGCCAGCGCCAATACGCTCGATGCGATATTCCCAAGGCAGCTGCCAAACGTCGCCGTACCCGGACAGCGCTCGGCCGCGGTGCGTGCAGCCGCTCCAAGCGTTCGGGAACGCCTCGATCCAGCCTCCGACATAGCGAACGCTGCCTGCCGCATTCGGCGCCGAGAGCGCATCCAGCCCGGCGGGCGATCGCCAGAGCAGCTCGGTGCCGCTCGCCAGGTGGATCAGGCTCACGATATCCGCGCCTTTGCCCGGGACGATCGTAACCGACAGCCGATCGTTCGCGAGCGTGACGACCGCGCTGCCGTGAATCCGAGTCGCGCGCGCCTCCATTACCATCGTTGATCGAACGTCTCCAGCTTCACCGGATTGTCATAGCGGTAAGGCTGCTGCAGATTCAGCCGGACCCAGGTCTCGGGGTCCGCGGCGAACCGTTCCCTGACCTCTCGCATCTCCTCGTCGCCGTCCTGATTGGCCAGATCTTCGTCGAGCAGGCGTCCGAGTCGTTCGCAGGCTTTTCCGTATTTCTCGCGATCCCCTTGCTTCAGCGCTACCCGCACGTCGTAGGCGGCGATCGTCTCAAGATAATGCAGCGACGATCCGCGGAGCGAAGACGCCAGCTTGTTCAGGTCCGCGATCTGGTCGCGGACGTCGTCCGCCTTCTCTACGCCTTTGTCCAGCGCGCGCTCCAACAGCTTCACGGCCTCACGGAAATAATTCGCAGCCTCGCCCATTCGCAGCCCCAGGTCTTCGAGCATCCACGGGTGGATCGCCGTCGCATGCGTTATCATGTAAAAGGCGCGTCGGTTGGCTTCCCAGGCGGGCGTATCCCAGTGCCAGGCGGGTACGGTCGCGGCATCCCAGTCGTGCTTGGCCGGCTTGTGCGTCAGGTTGCAGAAGCTGTAGCTTGCGTCGAAAGGGATGTACCTCACGGCCCTCGAGGATAGATTCCAGGCCGCCAGCAGTTCATCCGTCGCGTTCGGCCCGTATCCGGCAGCCACCGCGGCAAGCAGATCCGACAGCGGAGCCTCGGGATTTTTCACGTACTCCCTGAACAGGTCGGTGTTGACCGACATCCTGGACACCGCGATGCCGAAGTGCTCCCTGATGCCGACCACGCCGTCAATCCCGCGGAACGCTTCGGCCTGCTCGTAGACCAGCTCCGGACAAGGCAGCTTCTGCACCGAATGGCAGCCGATCTGGCAGCCGGTGAACTGTATTTCCCCGATGACCGGGATGCCTCGCTCGGCCGCGATGCGAATCGTGTTGCGCACCCACAGATCCGAGTTGTTGGTCGGATACGTCTCCGCGATCGAATTGTTGATGATAATGCCAAAGCGTTCGGGACGAACCGCCTGCATGATCCGATAGGTCTGGCCCGCCGAGATCTCCCAGGGCTGCCACCAGAGCCGCGCCTCTTCCCTGCCCTGCTGAAGCGCGTCCTGCATCGCGTTCAGGAAGTGCGGCAAGCCGTTCGTGCAACGGTACGCCGGCGCACAGCGGGCAATCGCCGAATTCGCTGCACAGCCAAGAATCCTGGTCAAAGGTGTAAATCATCACGTCGGCGATCTCGGGAAACTCCCGCAAAAACGCGATCAGCCGCTCCGTATAATTGGCGATGACCTGCGAGTCCTGGATGCACGCCGGCGTGATGACGGAGTAGCCTTCCTTGACGTTCCTCAGCTGCGGAACGCCGAAGTGAGGCATAACGCGCATCCCGTGATTCTTCGCCTGTGCGATGCGGAACCGGAACTGCGCCCGCTTTTCGTCGTCGATGTCCTCCATGTTCAGCACTTCGCCGCCGGGACGGCCTCCCCAGCCCAGATTCAGCTGAAGCAGATTGATGCCGAGCCCTTGCAGGGCCGCCATCTGCTCGTCGTTCCACTCGTTCTCCAGCGCTTCCGGATTGCCGACGATCCCGCCGATACAGTCGAGCTTGTTTTTACGCATCGCTTGCCGCGCCTCCCTTCGTCGCCGACCCGACTGTCGCCGGCGCTCCGAACACCCGCTTGATCGCTTCCAGATACGCATGGCCGTACTCGGTATCCGGCAGCAGGTAGCTGCCCTCGGTCCATTCGTTCCAGGCGTTCACGTAGACGATCTTGTGCGCGTACGGCTGGCGCAGAGCAAAGTCCCGCGCCAGCCGGGCGGCCCGCTCGAAATTCTCCGGCGTGTTGTTCTCCACGACCGGGTACCAAGGGTAGCCCTCCATGATCGCGCCTGCACCCGCGAATGGCTCTCCCCGGGGCGAGGAGTCCCACCCTTGCGTCAGGATCGGATAGTACGGAATGCGCAGCTTGCCCGCCATCTTTTCCCAATGCGCCTCCGCCCTCGGCAAGCTGTCCGCGAAGTTCTGCCGCTTTGGCGCGCGGGGATCGAACACGTTTTCCGGATCGCCGATGTTCGCGCCGTACTTCTCGTCCCAGATCGTCTGATAGTTCGTCGCGCTGGCGATGCCGAGCTCCTCCAGCCGATCTTCCGCCTCGTGGTAAAAGCCCATGACATTCCAGTGCAAGCCTGGCAGTCCGGCGCGGCTCATCCTCTCATCGAACCGGTCCAGCAGCCGCTTGGCGCCTTCGATGCCGATCTTGCCGACCATGTCGTTCAGATCGAAGATCGAGACGACGGGCTTGCCCTCGATCGTCCAAATGCGCGGATGGCTCAAGTACTTCTCGATCCACTCGTCGACAAGCCCCTCCATCGCCTTGTCGTCGTATTCGCTCGGGAAGATCATCGCTTTTTCCTTGGAACGCGGCATGGGGAAAATATGCTTCCAGTCGTGATTGGCCCACATGATGCCGAACTTCATGCGATGGTTATTGGAGGCGCGCAGGAGCGCTTCGTCCAGCGGACGGTTCAGGTAAGGGCCGCCTTCGTACCAGTACCAGTCGACATGGAAAACGGTAATCCCGTAATCGGCCGCGAGGTCGATCTGGCGCTCGGCGTATTCGACGCTCGCCTCGTCGAAGCGGCCCCAGGCCGGAACCCTGGGCTGACGATGGCCCTCGTACAACGGACGGGCTTTTTCGACCAGCTCCCATTCCGTCCAGCCTTTGCCGTGCAGCTTTTCGTTACGGGGATCGACGTGCCAGCTTGGAAAATAAATGGCCGCCACGTCGAACCGCGCGTTTCGGTCGCTCATTCAAACAACCCCTTGAATCTTCGTTTTTGAAAATGAACCGATTCATTATTTACATAAAAAAAATATTCTCCGAATAGCGATGAACAGAATAAATAATGAACCGTTTCACATTGATCTTATCACCCGTCCGCCAAGGTGTCAACGCTTTCATTTATACGCGCTTTCCGTTCATTTAGAACTTGCCGGCGGCGCCCTTAAGCGCCGCCGGCGCGATCCTCTCCCGCCTCCCCCGAACGTGGCCGAGTCGAAAAACACCAGCTCGCGGTCGCTTCCGAACTTGCCTGCATACCTCGCCTGCTCGAGCATGATCGCTTCGGGGCTCATTCCCGGCGTATAAATGCCTATTGCAATGCGTCTTAGCGCCGACTCCCGGACGGCCTGGACGATATGCTCGTCCCCGTCGAACGACAGGCCGAATACCGTGAGCCCGCCGGACTGGCGCTTCAGGCTGTCGTAACAAAACGAGAGGTACTCGTTTTCCAAAATGCGCGACATCTTGTGGCGGCTCAGCCCTTCGGATACGAAAAGCGGCACCGCGTCCCCGCTCCGGTACAGCTGGTCGAGCGTGCGCGGCAGCGTGAGGTGGCGGCTCTCGGCCACGATCTTGCGCGTGCGCTTGTCCTCCGTGTACAGGTGCAGCGCGCCGTGCAGGAAATGAAGCGGAATGCGCTCCAGGTACTTCTCCGGCACCTCGGACGAGAAGAGGCAGTCGAAGAAGTAATCCTTGAAGGAAGACGGCGCGGTCATGATGGCCCAGTACGGAATCAGGTCGTAGGAAGTGGTGAAAATCGCCTTGAACCGGGCAAGCTGCACGCCCAGCTCGGCGAGTCTGCCATGCCTGCGGCCCTCCGCAGCCTGCGCGCCTGCGGGCGTGTCGATGTCCGTCTTCTCGGGATGCACCTGCTGCACGACCCGGACGAGCGCGTGCCGGATATCCGCGTAGAGGTCCGGCAGTCTGCCGCTGGCGTTGCCCACGAGCCCGTTCAGGCTGATCGCCTGGTTGATCTCGCGCAGCGCCAGTTCGAAGTTGGTCGTGCCGAGCGCCCGGAAGATCGCGGACACGGTCTCCTCCATGAATGGCGTCGCGGCCTGGAAGAGCGAGCCGTAGCTGAACCGCGGCGAATAGGAGATCGACAGCCCGTTGCCCGCCAGCAGCCCATCTGTATGCGCTTCCTGGATATCCCGATAAGCATACATCTCGTAGCGAAAAGACATATGGCGCCTCCCCCCGGCATCCTCGGAATCTAGGTTCCCGGCGATGCCGGGCTTCGATTCGAGTATACCAGACAGGGAGACGCCATGCTTTCCGGACGATCACGCATAGATGCCCGCATGTGCTTTCCATCGGCAGCATTTCGCATCCTCAGCCGCGCCAATGCCCGCATGTGCTTTCCCTCGACAGCACTTCGCATCCTCGGCCGCGCCTACGCCCGCATGTGCTTTCCCTCGACAGCACTTCGCATCCTCCGCCGCGCCTACGCCCGCGTGTGCTTTCCCTCGACAGCACTTCGCATCCTCAGCCGCGCCTACACCCGCATGTGCTTTCCATCGGCAGCACTTCGCATCCTCAGCCGCGCCTACTCCCGCATGTGCTTTCCATCGACAGCACTTCGCATCCTCCGCCGCGCCTACTCCCGCATGTGCTTTCCATCGACAGCACTTCGCATCCTCAGCCGCGCCTACTCCCGCATGTGCTTTCCCTCGACAGCACTTCGCATCCTCAGCCGCGCCTACGCCCGCATGTGCTTTCCCTCGACAGCACTTCGCATCCTCCGCCGCGCCTACGCCCGCATGTGCTTTCCCTCGGCAGCACTTCGCATCCTCAGCCACGCCTACACCCGCATGTGCTTTCCCTCGACAGCACTTCGCATCCTCAGCCGCGCCTACTCCCGCATGTGCTTTCCCTCGGCAGCACTTCGCATCCTCGGCCGCGCCTACGCACGCATGTGCTTTCCCTCGACAGCACTTCGCATCCTCAGCCGCGCCTACGCCCGCATGTGCTTTCCATCGACAGCACTTCGCATCCTCAGCCGCGCCTACTCCCGCATGTGCTTTCCTCGGCAGCACTTCGCATCCTCAGCCGCGCCTACACCCGCATGTGCTTTCCATCGACAGCACTTCGCGTCCTCCGCCGCGCCTACTCCCGAATGTGCTTTCCATCGACAGCACTTCGCATCCTCAGCCGCGCCTACTCCCGCATGTGCTTTCCCTCGACAGCACTTCGCATCCTCAGCCGCGCCTACACCCGCATGTGCTTTCCATCGACAGCACTTCGCATCCTCAGCCGCGCCAATGCCCGCATGTGCTTTCCATCGACAGCACTTCGCGTCCTCCGCCGCGCCTACGCACGCATGTGCTTTCCCTCGACAGCACTTCGCATCCTCGGCCGCGCTTACTCCCGCATGTGCTTTCCCTCGGCAGCACTTCGCATCCTCACCCGCGCCTACGCCCGCATGTGCTTTCCCTCGGCAGCACTTCGCATCCTCAGCCGCGCCTACGCACGCATGTGCTTTCCCTCGACAGCACTTCGCATCCTCACCCGCACCTACACCCGCATGTGCTTTCCCTCGACAGCACTTCGCATCCTCACCCGCACCTACACCCGCATGTGCTTTCCCTCGACAGCACTTCGCATCCTCCGCCGCACCTACACCCGCATGTGCTTTCCCTCGACAGCACTTCGCGTCCTCAGTCGCGCCTACACCCGCATGTGCTTTCCATCGACAGCACTTCGCATCCTCGGCCGCGCCTACGCCCGCGTGTGCTCTCCCTCGGCAGCACTTCGCATCCTCAGCCGCGCCTACTCCCGCATGTGCTTTCCCTCGACAGCACTTCGCATCCTCAGCCGCGCCTACTCCCGCATGTGCTTTCCCTCGGCAGCACTTCGCTCACCTAGCCGCGGCAATCTCGCCTGCTCGCTCCCTTACTCCGGCCGATCCAGCGAGAACGCCTCGCCCAGCTTCGCGTACGCGTTGCCGGCCAGCCGGCTGACCGGCTGGAGCCGCTGCGCGTCGATTCTGCCGTCGCTGAGCAGCTCGTCGGCGACGTGGAAGCGGACGACGCGTCCGATCAGCAGGTCGCAGGCCGGCGCGTCGTCCGTTCCGCCCAACGGATAGGCGCGCTCAAGCACGCACTCCATCCGGATCTTCGCCTCGGCGAGCCCCGGCACGGGCACGGCGCTGCTCGGCACGGCGGTGAAGCCGGCAAAGTCCAGCTCGCTCGCCTCCGGCGGCAGATTCGCAGCCGCCAGGTTCGCCGCGCGCACGTTCGACTCGTCGGTGACGTGAACGACGAAGCTGCCGGTCGCCACGGCGTTGCGCGCGCTGTCCTTTTGAACCCCGCCCTTGCGCTGGACCGATATCGACACCATCGGCGGATTCGCGGTCACGATGTTGAAGTAGCTGAACGGCGCCGCGTTCACGACCCCGTCTGCCGACAGCGTCGTCATTAGCGCGATCGGGCGCGGCACGATGCTTCCGATCATAAGCTTGTAGTTGTCCCGTTCGGTTTGTTCGGACGGATCGATCGCGATCATGCTTGTTCTCTCCCTTCGCCGCGGCCGTCATGCGCGGCCTGCGCGGCATCCCTTACGTAGCATTGGCATCCATCATTATGCCCGATCGGCATCCAGCACGCGAACCTCGATCGGCGGCAGCACGGCTGCAAGCTCGGCGCGTCTTGGCTCGAACCATTCGGGCAGCATCAGCCGCTCGCCGAGTCCCTCGATCGGCTCGTCGCGGGCGAAGCCTGGCGGATCGGTCGCGATCTCGAACAGAATGCCCCCGCTCTCGCGGAAGTAAATAGCGTTGAAGTACTGTCGATCGGTAAAGGGCGTCGGCTGAAAGCCGTGCACGAGCGCGCGCTCGCGCCAAACGCGGTGATCCTCGTCGTTCTTCGCGCGCCAGGCGATATGGTGCACCGTGCCTGCGCCGCCGTGACCGCCCGGCACCGCCTCCTCCCGCACCTCGACGATATTGCCCAGCTCCCCGTACGCGCGAAACCGGGCGAGGCCGCCTTCCGAGCCGACCTTTTCGAGCCCGAGCAGCTCCTGCAGCGCCGTCATCGTCTTGTCGGGCGCAAGGCTGAACAGGACGGCGCCGCCAAGTCCCTTGATCGCCTTATCCGCCGGCACCCCGCCGAACGACCACTTGCTCGGCGCGCCCCGCTCGCGCTCGACCAGTTCGAGCTGCAGCTCGTCGCGGTCGCGGAATCGCAGGAAGGTCTCTCCGAACCGCGTCGTCCGTTCGAAGGCGATCCCAAGCTTCGTCAGGCGTTCTTCCCAGAAGGCGAGCGCGCCGACCGGCACCGCGAACGTCGACCAACCGACCTGGCCGCCGCCGATCAGCCCCTTGCGGCCGTGCTCGAACGGAAAAAACGTAATCGCCGTGCCGGGACTCCCGCTCTCATTGCCGAAATAAAGGTGATAGACCTCCGGGCCGTCGAAGTTAACCGTCTTCTTCACGAGTCTAAGCCCGAGTACGCCTGCGTAAAAGTCGACGTTTTCCTGCGCGTTGCGAACGAATGCGGTAATGTGGTGAATGCCTGCCGTTTTCTGGGTCATCGCTATCGTCTCCTTCGCCTGTCGGCGATTCCTTATATCTTTAAATTATTTATCTTTAATTTAAGATAAATATACAGCAACATCCCCCGCGATTGCAAGCGGGGATTTGAGCGAGGCGATCTTTATATCGCATCCAGGCCGGTTTGCGCGACGAAAGAATGATCGGCCCGTCGCTGCGCGCCGCGCTCTCCCTCGTCCACGATGCCAAGCTGGCCCGCCTTGATGACGGCCTCGACTCTCGATTTGACCTTCAGCTTGTGAAAAAGATCCGTCAGCGCGTATTCGAGCGACCGCTGGCTGATCAGCAGCGCTTGCGCGATTTCTTTGTTGCTCCTGCCCCTGGCGATCTCCGTCAGAATCTGCCGATCCCTATCGGACACGGACGCGCACGTCTGGTCGACGCGGGGCTCGGGCCGCGGTTCGCTCGCGCGTCTCAGCTGCCTGAGCAGTTCGAGCGGGAGTACGGCCTCTCCGCGCGCCGCGCAACGAACGGCAGTCACGAGCTGCTCCCGGTTCACCGTCTTGGGCAGGAAGCCGGAAAGTCCCGACTCGACCATCACGTTAAATTGATTTTTGAAATCGAAACCCGTGTAGATGAGGATCGTCGCGTCCGGCCGGACGCCGAGCATGCGCTTCGACAGCTCGAGCCCGTTCATATCGGGCATCTGCAGATCGACGAGGATCACGTCGAACCGGAGCCGCTGCAGCAGATCGATCGCTGCGGCGGCCGTATTCGCGAAGCGCACCCGGATGTCCCCTTCCTGCTCGAGCAGCAGCTTCGTGCCTTCCATGACCGAGGGATGGTCGTCTACCGTCAGCACTTCTATCATATGAATGCCCTCCCGTCGCAGCCCGGTCTAGACGGCAGCCGGAATGCGGATGCTGATGGAGAGCCCGTCGTTCGGGGCCGAGCAGAAGACGATCTGGCCGCGCATGCTGTGCACGCGCTCCTTCATGCCGTATACGCCCATGCTCGCGAACGCGCTCTCCGCTTTCTCGATGTCCATGCCAACGCCGTTGTCCTCGTAGTGCAAATGAATCAAGCCTGCCGACGCCGCGAGCGAGATCTTCACCCGCGTCGCCCGCGAGTGCTTGGACGCGTTCGCCAGCAGCTCTTGCACGACGCGGTAAATGCCGAGCATCTGATCCTCGCACAACGCTTGCCCGATATCGCCGAGCTGGTAGTCGATCGCATAATCGGCGCGCAGCTGCGTCAGCTCGAACAGCGACGCCAGCGAAGAAGACAGACCGGCTTCCTTCAGCATGGGCGGACGCAGATCGATGCACGTCATGCGTATCTGATACATGACGTCGAGCATGCCCTCCGCGATCGACTGAAGCTTGTCCCGCGTGTCCGGATCCAGCGCGGGCTCCGCGATCATCTGCTCCGCCTTGCGATACCAGACGATCTGCTCCTGCAGCACCGAGTCGTGCAGATCCTGGGCGAACCGCTTGCGCTCGTGCTCGTTCAGCTGGAACAGCAGCCGAAGCAGTCTGGACGGTACGGCCGCCTGCGTCGATGCCGACTCCACCTCCCGGGTCAAATCCTCGATGACCAGGAAGTTGTCGTACAATACGCTGACATAACGGCAGATCGTCTCGAGCCAGATGCGGACCTGCTCGAGCCGAAGCGGCTCGGGACGCTCTCCCACGCACAGCACGTAGACCGATCTGCGGATATCCCCGATCCGGATAAGGTAGCCCTCCGACCGATCGACGACGCGGCACAGCGGCAAGTCGGCGCTCCACTCCCGGGGCGCCCCCGCAAGCCAGCGGGGAATCCGCGCGCCCGCGCGCAGGACGCCGCGGCGGTCGGGGCGAACCTCCACCAGGGTGACAGCCTCGGTCGTCAACACGTCCCGCACGACTTCGATGAGGCGCCCTTCCATCTCGGACACTTTAACCATACCGAACAGGGCGCTCGAGAAAACGTCCAGGCTATTTTGCAATCGCTTGTAAAGCTCCCCGGTCTCGTGGACCAGACGCTCGGTCTCCAGCCGTTGACGCTCCGCCTGCTTGAGTTCGGTAATGTCGCGCAGGATCGAGATCGCAACGACGCTTCCCTTATAAGACACGGGACCGGTGACAACCTCGACGTCCACGAACGAACCGTCCATCCGCACGAGCCGCTGCTCCGCCGGCGCGCTCGTGCTGGCGGAGCGATATACCTGCGACAGACGGGAGATCGCCTCGTCCAAACCTTCGGGATGAATCATCCCGAGAAGCCTGGCCTCCGTCAGTTCGCCCTTGGCGCCGAACAGCGCCATCGCCGCAGGATTGGCGTATTCGATCCGATAATCGCGATGCAAAATGATGGCGTCCGGGCTCTGGTCGATCAATCGAAGGTCTATCCCTCCGACGGCATGCGCTTCCCTCGCGTTCGCGCCGGCACGGGGCGGTTCAGCCGAAGAACCGCGTCCCGCTAGTTTGGCCCCGGTCACGTCGCGAATGATCGCGTTAATCAATTTGCGGCCCGTTGCGTCCGTCGGAAAGGATACGCACACGTTAAGCCAACGCATTTCTCCGTCCGAACGATAGATGCGGCACTCCAGGTCGTTCGCCCCGGCGCCCGTCATGTCCAGCGCCAGAAAAACGGCAAAATCGTCCGGATGCACGATTCGTTCCCACGCGCGCATGTCTTGGAGCTGTTCCTTGGCGTATCCCGTCACCGACAGCACGGAATCGGACAAACAATCGCAGCGCCCCGTCTCTGCCTCGTACGAACACATCGCCACGCCTAACGAGTCCATGATGCGGCGCATTTTGACTCGTTCCATATCCTGCGCAGCCGGAGGCGTTTTTCTGTAGGACCGATTCCGATGGGCGGCCGACGCTCGATGAGAGACGATAGGCGATTTTTTCACAAGCATTCCCTTCCTCGCTCGCCATATTTCTACATTCTAAAGCAGGATGGTAAAATTCTCATTGGTAATATGGACCAAATTCTTTTACAACAAATTTCGACACTATTCTTTATATTTCGATATCCCGGGAACATTATTTTAGTCCGTAGCGCTAAACATTTGCTTAAAGTCGACAAAAATCGTAATCCTTTTTTTTTCCACGATTCAAAACGCAAACGCTCGATGCCGTCGGCCAGCCTCGGACGAGCCCTGCATGCCATGAAAAAAGGGCGGTGCAGCGCCATTTTTCATGACGCGCACTGCCCTGTTCCCCGAGTCTTCCATGTCGGCATCCGCCGCGCTCAGTCCTTCCCTGTGACTTGAACGATCTTGTCGGCGATGCGCCCGAGCGGCACGATATGCTCCACGCAGCCTAGCTCGACCGCGGACCGGGGCATGCCGTACACGACGCAGGTCTCCTGCGACTCCGCGATCGTCGAAGCCGCGCCGAGCTCCTTGGCCAGCAGCATGCCCTTCGCGCCATCCTGCCCCATGCCCGTCATGATGACGTAATGACGCTTCAACCTGGACAGGCGGGCTACCGATTCGAACAGCACGTCCACGGAAGGACGGTGGCCGCTGCGCAGCGGCTCCTCCGTGAGCTTCACGACATACGCGCCGCCCTTCTCCGCGATCGTCAGATGCTTGTCGCCCGGCGCGATGTAGACCCGGCCTCCTCGCAAAGACTCCCCATCCTCCGCTTCGGATACGCGCACCTCGCAAATGGCGTTCAAGCGCTCGGCGAGCGACTTGGTGAAGCGAGGCGGCATGTGCTGCACGACAAGCACCGGGCACCGGAAATCGGGCGGCAAAGCCGTTAGAACGGCATCCAGCGCGCGAGGCCCCCCGGTCGAAGTGCCGATCGCGACGATCTGACCGAACGACCTGAAGCCGGGCGCATCCTCGCGCACCGCCCCGGCGGCTGCGCCTCTGGGGGCGGGATTCACCGCCGCCGACGGAAGCTTAAGCGCCGTCTTTCGCGTTTTGGACGCCGCTTTGACTTTTGCGACCAGCTCCGTCCTCACTTTGTACAAGTCGAATGAGGTGGAGCCCGAAGGCTTGCCGACGAAGTCTACGGCGCCCCGCCGCAGCGCGTCGATCGTCGCGGCCGCGCCCTCCTGCGTCTGCGAGCTGAGCATGACGATGGGCACCGGACGCGACCTCATAATGGCGGATACCGCGTCCAGACCGTTCATGCCGGGCATCTCGACGTCCATCGTGACGACGTCCGGCACGAGCTCCTGGGTCATGCGCACCGCTTCCGCGCCGTTCGTCGCCACCCCCGGCACGGACAACTCCGGGTCTTCCTCGAGCAGGCGCTTGATCAGCTTGCGCATAAAGATCGAATCGTCGACCACCAGCACCCGGATCGCAGCCATGGCCCCTCTCTCCTTTCCTTCCCCGCCGGAGCGGTCCTTACGTCTTGCGATAAAAAAAAGGCGTCCGTCGTCTCGAGCCCGTAGCGTTCCGGCTGGAAGACCTGTTCGGTCCCCCCCTATAAATAAATACCCGCCTTTGTTCAGCGACTTGGCAAAATTTTTGAAAACGTTCTCCTTGGCGGCATCGGTAAAATAAATGAGCACGTTGCGGCACACGATGAGGTCGAAGCCCTGCTCGTACGGATCTGCCAGCAGATTGTGCTGCTTGAACGTGACGCTCCGCTTGATCTCGTCGGATATCGCATACGTTTCCCCTGTCAGTTTGAAATGCCGGCTCAGGACCGGCTTCGGCACCTCCCGGACCGAGGAAGGCCCATACAGGCCTTCCCGCGCCCTTTTGATCGCCGTCTTGTCGATGTCGGTCGCCAGGAGTTCGTATTCATGCCGCTTGAGCAGGCCCGAGAGCACGATCGACAGCGTATAGGGCTCGTCGCCGGTCGAACAAGCCGCGCTCCAGCAGCGGAGCTTGCCGCGGCTCGCCGCCAGGTCGGGTATGATTTTTTTCTCCAGCGCCTCCCAGCGTTTGGCATTGCGGTAAAACTCGGAGACGTTGATCGTCATGCGGTCGAGAAATTCCTCGTACAGCTCGGCGTCGCGCAGCATGCCTTCGAACAGCTCGCCAAACGTGCGGCAGCCCCGCCGGTCCCTGAACGTGGCGAGCCGCCTGCGCATCTGGTCCTCTTTATACTGCAGCAAATCAATGCCGGTCTTGCCCTTCAGCTTCGCGACGAACTGCGCAAAATCGAGATCGTCGGCCTTCGCTGCCGCCATCGTTCATCCCGCCTTTCTAAACTTTGTCCGTGCGGAACATCGCGACCGACGCATTCAGCTCTTCCGCGAGCCCTGCGAGCGTCTGCGCGGTCGCCGCCGTCTCCTGACTGCTCGCCGCGGCTTCCTCGGCGGCGGCGGAGATGCTCTCGATCGACGCCATCATGTCCGACGACTGCGCCGCCTGCTGCTCGCTCGCCGCCGCGATCTCCGCGACCCGGCCAGCCGATTCGCTTACTTTGGCGAGAATGTCGCCGAACGCTTCGCCCGATCGCCGGGATCCCGCCAGCCCGTTCGCCACCGCCTCTTCGCTGCGCCGGGTATTCGCCTGCATGCCCTTGACGATCTGCGCGATCTGCTTGGTCGCTTCCCCGCTTCGCTCGGCGAGCTTGCGCACCTCGTCCGCCACGACGGCGAAGCCGCGGCCTTGATCGCCCGCGCGCGCAGCTTCGATCGCCGCATTCAACGCGAGCAGATTGGTCTGCTCGGCGATATCGTCGATGACCGATACGATCTCGCCGACCTGCTCTGAATCTTGCGCCAGCCGGGCCATCTGCTCGTTCACTTCGTTCATGCCCTGGATCGAAGCTTCGACGACGCGGCTGCCGTCCTGCGCGATCGCCATCGCCGCGTTGGACAGATCCGAAGCGTGCTCGGCGCTTCTCGCGACCGAGCCGATCGCCTCCGACAGCTCCTTGAACAGCTCGGTCATCGTCTGCGCGGAGTTCGCCTGGCTGGAGCTGCCGCCCGCGATCTCTTCCGTGCTCGCGGATATTTGCTGCGTGGCCGAGGAGACGTTTTCGGCGGAGTACTGAATGCGCCCGACCGTCCCCCGCAGATCCTCGATCATCCGATTGACCGAAGCGGCCAGCCTGCCTACCTCGTCCCGCGTATCGATGTCCGAGGTCTCCCGCAGGTCGCCCTGCGCCACGCGGCCGACAAGCTCGACCGTACGGCGAAGCGGACGGGAGATGTGCCGCGAGATATAGAAGCCGAGCGCCACGCTCAGCAGCAGCGCGGCCGCGATCACGGCGAGCGTCGCCCGGCGGGACGACGCGTACATGCGATCGCCGCTGTCGCTCGTATCGTTCGCGATCTTGGTATTCAGCGCGACAAGGTCCTTGAGTTTTTGAGACACCGCGTCGCCTTGATTCTTCAGATCACCTTGCAGCAGCGTCTCAAATGCTTCGGATTGCTCGCTGCTTGCCAGCTGCAGCGCTTCCTGCAGCTTGTTCTGGTAAGCCTGCCAGACCGAATCGAATTGAGCGAGAAGCTCAACCTCCGGAGGCGTTATTTTTGTCCCGCGATATACATCGACCTGGCGAATGACCTCCGCCTCGGCGTCCGTTATATTGTTTTCGTATTGCTTCTTTTTCTGGGCGTTATCGCCGAATGTACGATAGTCGCGAATATTGACGGCGATCAGCTCGTACTTCGCCTGGGCCCCGGATAAGTTTGCAATCGGGACCAGGTTGTTATCGTACAGGTTGCCGAGCGCGTCGTTCATTTTGCCGAGCTGACTCAGCCCCGTCGTTCCGGTAAAGACCAACAGCACGGCCATCAGCGCGAAGGCGATGCCCAGCTTGAAGGATATGTTCAAATGTCCGAACCATCTCATAGGTGTTC
The DNA here is from genome assembly GCF_029525575.1 of Cohnella rhizosphaerae. Taxonomy (GTDB): domain Bacteria; phylum Bacillota; class Bacilli; order Paenibacillales; family Paenibacillaceae; genus Cohnella; species Cohnella rhizosphaerae. Next base: position 779,627 of record NZ_JAPDIA010000003.1, on the reverse strand, counting down.
CCTCCGTTTTCGTTAACCTTTCATCGAACCGCCGCCTTGCCGAACAGGGACGATACCTCCAGGATCAGGGCCACGCTGCCGTCGCCCAGGATCGTCGCCCCGGCGATGCCCTCCACTTTGCCGATATAGGCGCCGAGCGATTTGATGACGATCTCCTGATTGCCGATGAGCTCGTCCACCGTCAAGGCAAGGCGCTTCTCTGCGGAGCCGATGATGACCAGCGGGATATGCTTCCGGCCGTCGTTCGTTCCGGAAACGCCGAACCTGTCGCGAATATCCGCGACCGGAATGACCTGGTTGCGGATCAGGACGACGGGCTGGCCGCGGACCGAGCGGATCTCTTCCGCGGGGACGCGCACGATCTCCGCGATGTTGCTCATCGGCACGATCAACGTCTGGCCGTTGCATTTGACCAGCAGCCCGACGATGATCGCCAGCGTCAGCGGCAGCTTGATCTTGAACGACGTCCCGCGGCCGAGCTCCGAACGGATATCGATCATGCCGTTCAGCTTTTCGATATGGCTGGCGACGATGTCCATCCCGACGCCGCGTCCGGAGACGTCGCTCACCCGCTGCGCCGTGGAGAATCCGGGGCGGAAGATCAGATCGATCGCCTCCCGGTCGCCCAGAGCGTCCGCTTCCTCCTGCGAGATGATTCCTTTGCCGACCGCGGAAGACCGCATTTTGGCCGGATCGATGCCCGCGCCGTCGTCTTCGACGTAGATGACGACCTGATTGTCCTCGTGCGCGGCTTTGATGCGAAGGATACCCTGTCGGGATTTGCCCGCCCGCTCCCGGACCTCGGGCAGCTCCAGGCCGTGGTCGACGGCGTTGCGGATCAGATGAATGAGCGGATCGGCGATCTCCTCGATGAGCGTTCGGTCAAGCTCGGTGTCCTGTCCCTCCATGACAAGCTCGAGCTCCTTGCCCAGATCCCGGGAGAGATCCCGGATCATTCGCGGGAATCGGCCCATCAGTTGCTCGATCGGCAGCATCCTCGCCTTCATGACGCTCTCCTGAAGATCGCCGATAATCCGCGACAGATGGTCCGCGATATGTCCGAGCTCGCCGACCGAGTCGTCCTGGAAACGGCGGCGCTGCGTGCGGGCCACCTGCTGGATGCGCGTCTGGTCGATCACGAGCTCTCCGACGAGGTTCATCAGATCGTCGAGCCGCTCGACGCTCACGCGGATCGTCTGCGCCTTGGACTTGACGGCCGCGGCTGGCTGCTGCGCGGTCGGAGGCGACGCGGGCTGCCGGATCAAGGACTCGGCTGCCGCGGCCGTCTCGGCCGCGGGCGGCACCAACACCAACACCGGCTCCCGCTCCGGCTCGGGCGAGGCTTCCTCGTCCCCGTGCGCGCGATAGTCCATCTCCGCCTCTTCGGGAGACACGGGCTCGGCATCCGCGCCCGCGACGTCGGCCAGATTAGCCGTCATCGCGGCCAGCTCGGACGACTCCTGCGTTCCCGCGTACAAATACGTCAGCTCCGGCGTCTCCATCCCGCTCTCGCCGATGCTCTCGTAATCGGGCGCGGCCAGGAGCACTTCGCCCCACTCCGCGAGCATCGTCTGTATGACGTAGGCCCTCGCGCCCTGAATGAAACAATCCGGCGAGAGCCGGACGCTCACCCAATAAAGGCGAAGGCCCTGCCCGATCGCGTTTTTCATATGAAGACGGATCGACAGGGACAGCTCAGGCCACTTGAATCCGGAGGCGGCGGCGGCGGCCGCGGCGGACGTCCCGTAAGCGGTACGCCCCGCATCCTGCTCCGCCGACGGCGCCGTAACGGGGACGCCGCCGCCCGCTTCCTCCGAACCGAACCGTTCGAGCGCCTGCAAGCATGCGGAGACGTCCACGGTGATGCAGTCCTGCGTCACGATGTCTTCCTTCATCAGCTTCAGGCTGTCGAGCGCCCGGAACAGCAGGTCGATCAACGGCGGCGTCACCGTTTTTTCCTTGGAACGGACCAGATCGAGCAGGTGCTCCATCCGGTGCGTCAGGCGCTTCATCTCCTCGAAGCCCATGGCGGCCGACGAGCCCTTCAGCGTATGCGCCGCGCGGAACAGGCTTTGGATCACCTCGCGGGATTCGCAATCCCGCTCCAGCTGCATGATCACCTCGTCCATCAGTTGAAGCTGCTCGTCCAGCTCTTCCAGAAATACTTCTTTGTATTCAGACAGCATGCTCGGCATCCCCCCTAGTCTTGAAGCAGAACTTCCTCCAGCTGCAGGATGCCGACCAACCCGCCGCTCGTCAGCCCGATCCCCGTGAAAAGCCGTCCGTCGAGTCCGCCGAAGCGCCCCTGCGGCGCCTGAATGTCGTTAAACGTCGTCACTTTGCTCACGCGGTCGACGATGATGCCGACCGTGTCGACGGCATGGTTCACGACGACGATGCGCGTCTGCTTCGTATAAGGCTGCTCCTCCATCCCGAACAGGTCGCGCAGGCTGAGCACCGGCACGATCTTGCCCCGCAGGTTGATGACCCCTTTGACGTACGGCATAACGCCGGGGATATGCGTAATATCCTGCATTTTGATGATCTCGTGGATGTCCTGAATGCGAATGGCGTACTGCTCGCGTTCGATGCCGAACTCCACGTACTGTTCTTGTGCCGTCATGGCCCGATGCTCCCCTCTATGTTGGCTTCCGCGAATCGCGGCGGCATGTCAGTCGACCTTAAAGACGGAAGCGGACTCGTGCAGCCGTTCGGCGAGCTGCGCGAGCGACCGGGAAGTCGACGCGGTCTCCTCCGAAGCGGCCGCGGCCTCCTCGCTGGCGGCGGAGATGCTCTCGATCGAGCGTCTGACTTCGTCGGACTGCGCGGCCTGCTCTTCGCTGGCGGCCGCGATCTCCCCGACCTTGCCCTCCGTGGCGGACACCATCGACAGAATGCGTTCGAACGCTTCGCCCGTCTCCTTCGAATGGCTCACGCCCTCGGCAACAGCCTCTACGCTGCGCTCGGTATTCCGCTGCATGGCCTTGATGATCGCCGAGATTTGCTTGGTCGCTTCGCCGCTGCGCTCCGCAAGCTTGCGGACTTCGTCGGCGACGACGGCGAAGCCGCGTCCCTGGTCGCCGGCGCGCGCGGCCTCGATCGCCGCGTTCAGCGCCAGCAGGTTCGTCTGCTCGGCAATGTCGCCGATCACCTCGAGGATCTCGCCGATCTTGGCGCTATCCTCGGCCAGATGCGCAACCTGCTTGCTGACCTGTCCCATGCTGGCCACGGACCGGTTGACGACGGTCCCGCCGTCCCGGGCGATGACCGAAGTTTGCGACGCCAGCAGCGCTGCCGCCTCCGCGCCTTCGGCGACGGCCGCGATCGCGGCCGACAGCTCGCCGAATCGCTCCCGAATGTCCACGGCCGCCTCGGACTGCACGTTCGTGCCGCTGGCAATCTCGTACGTGCTCGCCGAGATCTGCTCCGACGAAGCCGCGACGCTCTCGGAGGAACGCACCACGTCGCCGATCAGCGTTCTGAGCTTGGCAATCATGCGATTGACGGCCGACGAGAGCTGGCCGAGCTCGTCCTTGCTCCGAACCGGCACTTCCTCCGTCAGGTCGCCGTCCGCGATCCGCTCCGTCGCCTGCATCAGCCGCTTCAGCGGCGCGCTGATCGAACGGATCAGCCCGTACGCCAGCAGAAAACCGATGAGCGCCGTAACCGCGATGACGATGATCGTCGTATACAAAATGCCGCGCGTCGCGTCCGAAATCTCCGACAGCTCGATCGCGCCCATGATTTTCCATCCCGTGAGCTCGTTCGTCGCGTATGCCGCTTCTTTTTTTTACGCCTTCCAGCGTATAGTCCACGACGCCGCTATCGGTGCCGTACACCTGCTCGACGTAGCTGTTCGTGTTCTTGCTCCCAAGCTTTTGGGTAGGATGGGCGAGGTAATTGCCGTTCTCGTCGAGGACGAACACATACCCCCGCTCTCCGACGGTGAACTGCTTCATCTGCTCGCTGAACCCTTTCAGCCCGACCATCGCGCCTACGACGCCCGAGCCGTCGGGGACGGTCTTGGCAATGACGACGATCATCTCGCCGTTCGAGGCCGATACCATCGGGCTGGAGACGACCGCGGCGCCCGGATGTTCCATCGCCTCCTTGTACCAGTCCCGCTCGCGCGGGTCGTAACCCGCGGGCTTTTCGGAGGGCGGCACGAACGCCGCCAGTCCCTCCGTCGTGCCGAAGACGACGTTTCCGTAAATGGGCTTGGCTGCCTGGAAAGGCGCGAGCAGCGTCTCCGCTCTAGTCGGATCGCCTCCCGCGAGCAGCTTTGCGCTCATGAGCCCCGCAAGATAATCGACGTCCTGTATGCCGGATGAGATCTGGTCCTGGATTTTTCTCTCTGCGGCCTGCACGTTTTCCCTCGCGGCACCCTGAATCTGCGATTTGACTTCTCCAGCCGCGCTGCGGTAGGAGAACCAGCCGATCGCCGAGCTCGGCAGCAGCAGCAGGAGCGCCAGCACGATCGCCAGCCGATTTTTGACGGATAGATTGTTCACGTTACCGCCTTCCCTTCCGCTTTGAGCAGCTTGTTGACGGCCTCGATGACGCGATCCTCCTGAAAAGGCTTGACGATGAAGTCCTTGGCGCCGGCTTGCACGGCCTGGATGATCATGCCCTGCTGGCCCATCGCCGAGCACATGACGATCCGCGCCTCCGGGTGGCCCGCCCTGATCAGCCGCACCGCCTCGATCCCTTCCATGACCGGCATCGTAATGTCCATCGTGACGAGATCCGGCTTCAGCATGGCGTATTTCTCCACCGCGACCGCGCCGTTTTCGGCTTCGCCGACGACCTCGTGCCCGCCTTTTTGCAAGATCGATTTGAGCATCATTCGCATGAACGCCGCATCGTCTACGACCAATATCGTGGCCATGGCGTCACACCTTCCCTTCCGTATCTCTGGATATGATGAAATGAAGCTCGCCCGCGCGCTCGAACGCGACCGACATCCGCACGACGTTGTTCAAACCGTAAAAGTGCATGCGGCCGGCGATGACCGTAGGCGGCGTGATGTCGATCCTGCAACCCCTTCCGGCAACGATCGTCGCCGCTTGTCCTGCGACCATATTGGCCAGCTCTCCGACGAAGGAATGAAGCATCTCGCCCTCAAGCCGCATCCCGAACATCGTTTCGCCGAGCTTCCCGAACACCTCGCCCTCGCCCAGGATGACGACGCGTCCGTACACGTCCCCCCGTCACGCCGATAAGAACGCCCCATTTTTCCTGCCCTTGCGCCTCCTCCGAGCGAGGATCCGTAACGTCAAGCGGGAGCGGCACGACCTGGCGCAGCGCCTGCAAAATGTCCTGCAGCAGCTCGTCCGAGCGTCTTTCGTTCCAGCCCGTTTCGCTTGCCGACGTGTACGATCGTATATTCATGGCGGCCTCCTGACCGGTTATTTCGAACTACATTAATCATAAAGTCCTGGTTTTTCCCTGTAACCGAAAATCCATTGCGCGGTACCGCAAATTTTTGCGGAATACGGCAGCTGCCCATTGCGGATGCCCGCAATGGGAAGCTACGGGACGATAGAGGGATGGCTGCGTCTGTCCAGAAAAAATCCGCTCGGGCCGGGCGTCGCTGCGTCCCGGTCGTCCCATGTAGGAACAAATCCGCTCGGCCGGGCGTCGCTGCGTCTCGGTCGTCCCATGTAGGAACAAATCCGCTCGGGCCAAGCGTCGCTGCGTCTCGGCAGTCCCATGTAGGAACAAATCCGCTCGCTCCGGACGTCGCTGCGTCTCGGCAGTCCCATGTAGGAACAAATCCGCTCGGCCGGGCGTCGCTGCGTCTCGGCAGTCCCATGTAGGAACAAATCCACTCGCTCCGAGCGTCGCTGCGTCTCGGCAGTCCCATGTAATTAAGAAAAGGGTGAAGTCTGAGCTTCACCCCGAAAGTTATACATTCTGATTTGTTTAAAAAAGCCGACGCCATGAAAATCCGGCGTCGACCTTAAGTCTTTGGACTCATTTCGCTCAGCATTCCTCCAGCGCGATCCCGATCCCCCCGCTCCGCGGCGCGCTTCGCATAATCGCCCGCGATCGCGATGTCGAAGACGCCCAGTCCCATCGGGTTAAAAAAAACCGGCATTTCTTCGGGCACGGCCAGCAGCGCATCCCGGCATACGACGTCCGCGAGCGTGCGCGCATCCGCTTCCGAGAGTCCGCATGCCGCGTGGAGCCGCTCGATATCCGTGTTTTCCCTGCATACCTCGGACCAATCGTCCACGACCGGCATCGCTTTGCCGAATACGCTGCCTGGCTCGTAGTCGCGCAGCGAGACGTTAAGGAGCAGCGCGCCGGCCGGCGGCGCCGCGTCGACGTACCGCTCGGCGGACACGGTGCACGTCGCGAATACGTTCGACGCATCGTAAAGCTCCCGCCAATCGTTCGCGATGTCCACGACGTCCCTCAGGTCCGCGGGAACCGTCTCCGGATCGATCGGCCGCAGATCGAATAGCGTCGCACGCTTCAGCCGATCGCCGAGCAGGTCCGCGCACATGTCGAGGTGCAGGCGGCCGATCGGCCCCCAGCCGACGATGCCGAGACGCACGTCCTTCGGCTGCCGCGCCGCCAAGTACGCCTGCAGCATCAGGCCGCTGACCGCCGCCGCGCGCAAGCCGTTCAGCAGCGAGCTCCGAATAAAGGCCGAGGGAATGCCCGTCCGCGCGTCGTTGAGAACGATCGCATTGCTCGCGCGCGGCAAATCCCGATCGATATTGCCGGGGAAGCCCGCCACCCACTTGATGCCGGCCAGCTCGAACGGCCCGCCGACGTAGGCCGGCATCGCGATGATGCGGTTGCGCATGTCGCCGTAGCGAAGATACGTTTTGACCGGACTGACGCACGCGCCGCGGTCCCGTTCGCGGACGACCGACTCTACGATGCCGATCAACCGGCGCCAGTCGATGCCGAGCGTCCGGATATGCCCGTCGTGCAAATAGATCATTCCTCGCCACCTTCGCTCTCCGCCCGGGCGGGACGCGCCTGCTCCGAACCCGTTTCTGGCGCGGGCGCAAGACCGAGCTCCCGCCGAACCCAGTCGTCGTCGTACACCGTGTCCATGTAGCGCTCCCCCCCGGTCGGGCAGAATCGCGACGCACGCCGCTCCCCGCGGAAGGTCGGGCCCGATCCGCCGGATCGCCGCGACGACGCCTCCCGATGACGCGCCGGCGAGGATGGCCTCGCGCCGGACGAGCGACCGGCAGCCGCTCACGCAATCGGCGTCCGATACGCGCACGACGAGGTCGGCCAGCGCCTCTTCGTGCAGGTCGGGCACCTTCGCGGCGCCAAGCCCCGGGAATCGCCGCCGGCCGTCCGATCCGCCGAACAGCGCGCTGCCCTCCGCGTCGACCGCGACGATCTTCGTCGACCAGCCCCGTCGTCGGATATAATCGCGGCAGCCGCGGATCGTGCCGCACGAGCTGACGCCGCAAAACAAATAGTCGATCGCCCCGAGCCGCTCCCCCGATCTCGCGCATCGTCGTCTCCGCATGCGCCAGCGCGTTGTCCGGATTGCCGTATTGGTTGGTCCAATACGCGCCGGGGATCTCTCGCACCAGCTGCTGCACCCGGCGAATGCGGGCGGGCAAATATTCGCCCGTGCGCGCGTCCGGCTCGGTTACCAGCTCGATCTCGCCGCCGAAGCTCCGGATGATCTGCAGGTGCCGCCGGGTCGTCCGGGGATCCGCCACGCAGATGAACCGAAGTCCCAGATATGCGCACAGCTGCGCAAGGCTGATGCCCAGATTGCCCGAGCTGGACTCCACGATCACGCTGCCTTCGGTCACTTCTCCGCGCCCGATCGCTTCGCGCAGCATGTACAGCGCCGGGCGATCCTTGGCGCTGCCGCCGGGATTCATCCATTCCAGCTTGCCGTACGCCTCGAACGGTTCGCCGGCGAACAGCCGCCCCAACCGGATCAGCGGCGTACGCCCGATCGCTTCCGCGATGCCACCTTCGAGTCTCATGCGAACCCGACCTTTACGTGTAAAATATTTTTTTTGTTTTTTACGGCGGCGCGGCTTTGCTCGTCGTCGAAGCCGGCTTCGGCGACGACGTCGATGCCGGCCAGCATGCCGCCCCGGATCATGGCGCCGATCTCGGGAATGCGGTCCTGCAGCTCCTCGCGCACCCGGCCGAGCAGCGCTTCGTCCGCTTCCGGCACGCCGTACAGATGTACGCGCAGGGCGTTGCCCGACACGTTGACGCGCACGCCCGCGTCGCGAATATGCCGATAAACCGCGTTTTCAATGTCGTAAACGCTGATTTTTTCCCCGTGCTTGAGCTCGGGGCCGATACGCTTCACGATGCCGCTAAAGCTCTGCCTCCGTACGCCGCCTGCGACGATGTCGCGCAAATCGCGGACGACGTCGTACGTGACGTAGCGAAGCGCCGGAAACGCCTCGCGGACGGTCGACGTGAGCACGAGCACCTGCTCTCCCGCCGGCAGGGGCTCATACGCCTCGCCCAACGTCTCGGCGCCGATCCCTTCCGCTTCGATTCCTTCGGCCAGCAAGTACCGACCGTGCCGATGATCGTAATAGGCGATCGTGCCGATCTCGATCGAGCCGTACGTATCGACGATCGCGTCCGGTTCGATGCCAAGACGGCCGGCGGCTCGCTCTATCCAGCCCGGCGCCGCGATCTCGCCGACCAGGACGACCTGACGCACGCCGAATGCGCGCGAATCTTCCGCCGCGAGCAGAATCCGGTCCAAAATCGAGGGCATCGTATAGAGCACCTCGGGGCGGATGCGCCGCAAGCTGTTCGACGTGCCGCCCTACCGGATCCCGATACGACAGCGTATGGACTTCCATGCCCAGGCTGCGAAACACGCTTGCCGCCGTCGCTTCGGCATGTCCTGTCCCCATATCCGATACCGCCGTCCGGTAGCCTCGGTTCCCGAGTATTTCGCGAAAGACAGCTTCCTTAATGCGCAAATACGCCGCTTCGTCCCGCTCGGAATAGTAGATCGTCTTGCGGATGCCGGAGCTCGTGCCCGAAGTCCGATAGCGGTGCAAATCGTCGCGGAGCGCGAGCGGATTGTGATCCGTATAATAAAAAAGCCTCCAGCACGGAAGCCGTGATCAGGGGCAAAGGCGCCTTCGGCGCCGCGTTCCAGCCAGGAAGTCCGCGATACCACGGAAATCGCTGCGCCATCCGTTCGGCAAGGACCTTGCGGCCCGCGGACTCGGACATTCGATTCACTCCCTGCCCGTCGAGGTCGAAGCCTATTCCGGGATGCTATCAACATATGTCGCCGGGCGGTCCGACGTTCAAAATCCGCGCTGTCGGTCGTCCCCAGCCAGCGGCAATCGCAAAAGTCCCTTGGCGTTCGTATGATAGATCAGCACAGGGCAGGGGGAAATGACGTGAAAAATCGCGATATACAGACCGTGTCCAGCAAGCTCATCAAAACGAGGCTGCTTCTCGGCGGCAAGCTGGCGATTCATGTGCCGGCCGCCGCGCCGTTCTCCGGGGCCGGGCTGAAGGAAATGTTGGGGAAATACGGGATGGTGTATGTAAAACCGGACACCGGTTCGCAGGGCGTGGGCATCATGCGGGTCGAGCGGAGGGCGAAGGGCCGTTATCGATATCAAGCCGGCTTGGAGCGGTTTGAGTTTGACACTTACGCGGGAATGTATCGATCCTTGCGTCGCGGCATGGGAAAAAGACGCCACTTGATTCAACAAGGCGTGCGCGTGCTGCGGCACGAAGGCCGGCCATTCGATTTTCGCGTCATGGCGCAAAAAAACGCTGCGGGCCGGTGGGACGTCACCGGCATCGCGGGCCGCGTCGCCCATCCGGGCAAGATCGTCTCGAACGGCAGCCAGGGCGGTTCGATCTTCGAAGCCATGCGGCTGCTCGGACCCGCAGCGGGCCGCACGGGAGCCGTCCGCGCGATCGGGGCGATGCGAAGATTGGCGCTGCTGACCGCCGGCCGCTTCGGAAGCGAATATCCGGCCATGAACGAGCTGGGCATCGACATCGCCGTCGATCGCGGAATGAAGCCCTGGATTCTGGAGGTGAATACCCGCCCGGACCCTTGTCCGTTCGCCAAGCTTGAGGACCGGACGGCTATACGCCGGATCGTCCGCTACGGCCGGAGGTACGGCAGACGATACTGCTTGAAGTGCGGCAAGGCTAAAACAGGAACGTGAGTAACGCAACCGGCTAACCGTCGTCCTCTGCGGCGAAAAAATGCTCTATGTCGCAGAGGCGATTAAACTTGTCTCTTCCGGTCGCGAAGTCTCTGAAGCTTATCCAAGGATAAACCCGTCGCTTCGCCGATGACATCGAGATCCAGTCCCAGCCTGAGCATGCGAAGCGCGGCCTGCTCCAGACCTTGCTCCAGTCCTTGCTCCAATCCTTCTCTCAGGCCCTGCTCGCGTCCTTCCTCCACGCCGCTGTTCCGAATCGCCTCCAGGTTCTGCTGCAATCCCATGACGATCTCCCCCTCTTCCTTAAAGTGGTTAATCATATCGTCAATGGCCTTGCTCGGGTCCGGCAGCTGCCTGGCGACCATGTTCGCCAGCCAGTTGAGAAACTGGTTCTTCAGCTCTTCGGGCATCGCTCGCACGGTCCCCATCAGCTTCGCAAGCCGATCGTGCAGCTGCCGGCGGTCCGCCGACTGATCGAGCAGAAATACGGCGCCGATCGTATTCGACAGCTCCAGCAGCTCTCGCTCGGTATAACGTTCGACATCGATAAGCACGTATTCGAAGTCGAGCAGCTCGGAGCCGAACGCAGACTGTCCCTCTACGAGCGCGCGAAGCTGCCTTGGCGCCGTCCATGGACGCTGGCCGTTGTACAGCACGATCGGCACGATAGCGGGGAGCGTAAAGTGACCGCCTTCCTTGAACGGCCGGTTGCGAAGCAGATACCGCCAAATCTCCGTCTGGTACTGAAGCAGGCGGTAGGGCATGGACCTATCGACGGTGGATTGAAGCTCCAGCAGAACATAAAAAATAATGTCCCTGCCCTTCATGCGGAGCCGATACACCAAGTCCGCTTCTCTGCGGCCGAAGTCCGGCAAAACAAAGGAGTGATCGATCGCTTCCAGCTCGGTCTCGTCGATCGCTTCCGCCCATTCGCGGGCGACGAAGGAGCGAATCAATTCGACGAACAGCTTCTTGCTCGATAGCAAGTAACGGTAAGACGTATCGTGGGGAAACGAAAAGCTTGCGGTCTTCTTCCCGCCGCTCACGCGCGGTCCCTCCGTGTCATACGTCCATTATAATGCACCGCTCTCCGCCGTAAAAGCATGATCAGACTCACCAATGCTCCCCCCTCCGACCGGAAAAAGCAAAAACCCCGACCAAGCCGTCATGGACGACCGTCGGGGTGTGCTTCACCGCTAACGTAATGCTTTTATTAAACCATAATCGAAGCAAAAAAGGGAATGCATGTTCGCGAATTTTATTCCAAGCCGATCCAATCGCTCTCGGCCGCCTGACGCCAGCGCGCGCGAATCGCTTCGTACTCGTCTGCCGGCAGCGCGCCTTGCGCCAGCAGTCTCGCATTGGTCGTCCAGCGGTGCGGATTCGCGGTGCCGACGATCGCCGAATGCACGCCGGGCGTCGAGAGCGTGAAGCGGAGCGCTTTGCCGACCGCTTCTTCCAGATCGTTTTGCAAGAAATCGTACTTCAGCTTCTGCAGCCGCTGCCAGTAAGGATATTCGTAAGCCTTCGGATCCGGCGCTTCGGTATGCCGCCATGCCACGTTGGCGACGGGACGCTTGATGACGACGCCCATGCCGCGCTCGGCCGCTTCTTTTAGCGTCAGATCGGCCGATTCCTGGTCCGCGATGTTCAAAGACGTCATCAGCGAGTCGAACGCCCCCCGTGCGAACGGCATACAGCGCGTTCGTATGGTCTCCGCTATAGCCGATGAACCGCGTTTTGCCCTGCTCCTTGGCGCGCTTCAGCACGTCGATGACGTCGCCCTGCCTCAGCACCTCCTCGGAGCAGCTGTGGAGATGGATCACGTCGACATAGTCCGTCCGGAGCCGTTCGAGGCTGCGGTCGATGCTCTGCGCCAGCATGCGGGGATCCCAGTCGGGCAGATCGAGACCAGCCGCATGTCCGCATTTGGTAAAAAGAAAATAGTCGTCGCGTCTGCCCGATACGGCTCGGCCGATGAGCTCTTCGCTGTTTTTATAGCATTCCGCCGTATCGATCAGGTTGAGCCCCGCGTCCAGCGCGCTGCCCAGCAGCCGATCGACATCCCGCTGATCGGCGCCGCTGAACCCGATCTCCGCGCCGCCGAACCCCAGTACGCTTACTTGCATGCCCGTCTTGCCGTACGCTCTTTTTTTCCATGAACATTCGCCTCTTTCCATAGAATCTATAAACAGTTTACCCAATCAAACGCAGATGCCCCGAAACGGCAAAGAGCGGGGCATCTGCCCCGCTCCCGCTCCACGTACTTCCCGCTTCCGTTCGCTAGACGAACACATGATGGCCGATTTTTTTTGATCGCCTTCAGCCGCTTGGCCTTGGCAGGCTCAAGCTGCGGGTTAAAAAAGGACAAGGCGCCCGGAACATTGTTCTCGCCGGACAGGGCGGCCTTGGCCGCCTTCAGGCTGTCCTTGGAAGGCGTCTCCCGCTCCAGGCTGCCGTTGCCGGCCGGGGAAAACTGCCCCGGCGCGTAAATCACGCCCCGCAACGTGTCTGGATACCTGTCGTTGTGCAGACGGTTCATGACGACGCTCGCGACGGCGAGCTTGCCCGCGTACGGCTCGCTGCCCGCCTCGGCCTCCACCAGCTTCGCGAGCAACGTCAGCTCGGCGGGATCGATCGCTTCCGCAGCGGCGGCGCTTGACTTCTGCTCGGTGACGTCCGGATCGAGGAACGTCGGCGCGACGACCTTGAGCTGCTGTCCGACGGCCAGCGCTTCGCTCGAGAGCCCGTTGCGAACCTTCAGCGCGGTCGCGGTCGTATCGTGCGCTTCCGCGATGCGCCAGAGCGTATCGCCGGCGGCGACCGTGTACAGCGCTTCTTGCCGGAGGACCGCGATCTTCTCCTGATCCTTCCAGCCAACGCTGGCGTGCATCGACTCCGCGACGACGCGCAGCGGCGCATACGTGACGCCGTCCTTCAGCCGGACCGTGCCGCCGATATCGTAAGTGCGGCCGTTCAGCGCGACATCGGACGATCCCGCCTTGAATGCGAGCGCGTCTCCGAGGTCGTTGCGTATCGTCGTGCGTCCGGACTCTCCGTCGTACTCGAGCGTCCAGCGCATGAGATCCGCCAGCTCCTTGACCGGCGCATAGGTCCACCCGCCGATCGTCCATAAGTTTTGGTTCAGTTCGACCTTCATGTCTGCTATGTATAGGGCGCTGATCGTGCTATTCGTACTATTCGCGCTATTCGCGCTTGCGAATGCCGCGCCCGTGCCAAGCGCCAGGACAAGCGCAAGGGCCAGGATCGCGATTCTGGTCAGCCGTTGAATGAGCTTCATCTCCCTTTTACGAAATGAAATCCATGATCAGCACTGTTCGCTATTATACAGACATTAAAAAAGGAAAAATTTAAAAATGAGTGATTTTTCATCCTGGGTAAGCGCTTGCTTGTCCCGAATTCTTCGAAAATGGCGATCGATCGTCGATAACAGACAGCAACGCGTATCACTCTACCGGCCCTCTCAGGTATGTCGTCCTTCCGCTCGCCGCCTATCCGATCGTTGTTTTAAACCAAAATAAATGCGTTTTAACCATTATTTCCTCCGCAGCCGGATCACCGCGCTTATTAACTGCTTTTGAGCACTTATCGCTCCCTGCTCTCAACTCTAAGCTCTCGGCCCTTAGCCCCACTGTATCGAGATTAGCGTAATTGCGCTTGATCCCCCTCCTCCAAACGCAGCTTCCAGTTTAAAAAATGTGCTGATTTTTACGTTCTGACATTCCTAAAAAAAACCGCTGGATCGTCCCAGCGGCCGCCTCATTGCACGTCAACTACATGGCATACTTCGACCGCCGGTCGTCGCCTCTTCGCACGCTAACTGTTGATCCACGCATACTTGGAATGGTTACTCCTCGCTGGCCCGCCAACTGTTGATCCGTGCATACTTGGGATGGTTATTCCTCGCTGACCCGCCAACTGTTGATCTACGTGCATACTTAGAGCCCCGGCGGCCTTTGTGTTTGTATATTCGCACGTGGCTGACGGACTGAGGAGCCCTTATTTTTATTCAAGTCGCGATTGGCGGTCTGCTCGCGGACCCAGGCGCCGCTATTTCGGGTTTGCCGGCCTTTTTTTTGTCGTGATCCGGATGAATAACGGCCCTCCAGTCCGAAACCATCGCCATTTGGACAGGTTTTTAAGATATAACGTCTCCTGGGTCCGATATTTTTTGCCTGACTGCCTTCAGCGGCTGCCCGCCGTTCTGATTCGAACCACCCGCCTGCCTTCTCGTCTTTCTTTTCTTAAGGTTAGCGTGTGGTTCCTTGATTTTCCCATGATTTTATGTGCTGAATCGTCCAAAAAAAACCGCCCCCCGGGACCGGGCGCGGTTGGATCTGATTATTTTTTTGCCGCCTCTGCGCTTGGCTGCGCGCCGAATTCTCGCGGCCAGCACGATTTTCAAAATTTCGCCGAAGCTGCTCTTCAATCCGTTCTGTTGAATCTCCTGAATGTCGGCGTCGGACAGCGTGAGCGAAGTCGCTACGAGCGACGATGCCCGGTCGGCGAAGTTATAATCCGCGAGATCGTCGACGTTGCCGGTGCCGAATCTGACGTATTCGCCCTTGTAATTGTTGTTCTCGAACAGCACCACGGTTCCGGTGCTCGTCGGCGAAGAGAGCTTCAGGCTTTGAAGATCGTCGTCCAGGTTGACCGATGCCAGTCGCTGCACGCCGATGTTGCCACGGAATCGCTTGGAAGCGCCCGTGAAGTTGGTGCCAGCGTACACCTCCAGCAGCGGGTAGAGCACTTTGGCTCCGGCACGCCTGGGCGCCGTTTTTGCCATTGGCTTTCTCTTGTTGATCATCTACAAATCCCTCCTTGATCGGTGATACTCCAATCTATGGAGACGAGCACCCGAGGGATTGTCCGTTTAACTATTAGACCGTCTATTTTTGGAACCTATTTTCTTGCGAGTTTGATAGGCCGGAGTCGCACGCGGCGTGCCAAGCGAAGCCGCCACTGTCTTTACTTCCCTTCGTTAATCGCTTTAATCGCCTCGACAGGCAGCTTCGGAACGCGGTCGTACGTCAGCAATCCGTTGATCTCCTGCTCGACGTCGGTGAGCTGCGTATAGCAATAGCCCTGGACGACGCCCGAGCCGAGCAGCGGCTGAATGACCGCGCGCAGCCGCTCCGCGAAGTCCTCGTCGTCTTCCGCGCCGGAATAGCCCCAGCCTTCCCACTCGCTCTTCTTGTAGGCGATGCCGCCGAATTCGGTGACGAGAATCGGCTGGCCCTCGTACGCATAACCGCCGACGGTCAAGCGTCGGCCGGACGGCATGCCGTTCGCCGCGCGATCCGCTTCGGCATAGCGCGTCTCCAGCACCTCGCGCCGATACTCGTAGTCGTGGATGTTGAGCAGGTCCGTCTTTACCATTTCCCAGCCGTCGTTCGAGACGACCAGACGCGTCGCGTCCAGCGACTTGGTCAAGTGGTACATCGTGAGCGCATGGTGCTGCTGCCGCTCGTCGATCTGAATGTTCGGCACGCCCCAGCTCTCGTTGAGCGGTACCCAGACGACGATGCAAGGGTGGTTGTAGTCGCGCGCGATCGAAGCCTGCCATTCGCCGACGAAGCGGCGCACATAGTCGTTCGAGTACTGGTAGGCGTTGGCCGCTTCGCTCCACAAGAGGAGCCCCAGCCGGTCGCACCAATAAAGATAGCGCGGATCCTCCAGCTTCTGGTGCTTGCGCGCGCCGTTGAAGCCCATCTCCTTCGTCAGCTCGACGTCCCTGCGGATCGCCTCGTCGCTCGGCGGCGTCAGGTTGCCGTCGGGAAAGTAGCCCTGGTCGAGGACAAGCTTCTGAAAATAAGGGCGGTTATTGAGATTGAATCTGCCGTCTTCGATCGACACCTTGCGCATCCCAAAATAGCTGGACACCTCGTCGATCTTCGTTTCCCCCTCGTACAAGGTCAGGCTGACGTCGTACAGGTTCGGCTTCTCCGGCGACCACCAGCGTCCTTGGCCATGGTCGTTCAGCCCCTGCAAATGAATCGTGCGGGCTTCGTTCGCGGAACGGATCGCGTAGATATCGCTCGATACCGGCTCGCCTTCGAACGTGATGTCGACCTTGACCTTCAGGTCTGTCTGACCGGCCCATCCCGCCACCGCCAGTTGCAGGCCGATGTCGTTGCGGTCGATGTCCGGTGCCCAGCGAACCGAGGCCAGATGCGCGGACGACACAGCCTCCGCCCATACGGTCTGCCAGATGCCCGTCGTACGGGTGTAGAAAATGCTCGCGGAGTCGGACAGCCAGTACTGCTTGCCCCGCGGCAGCGTAACGTCGCGGCTGTAGTCGACGGCGCGAACGACGAGCGTATCGCCTTCGCCTTCCGGGCGCAGCGCGTCCGTGATGTCGGCAAAGAAAGGCGTATGTCCGCCTTCGTGCGTGGCGATAAGCGTGCCGTTGACCCATACGGAGGCTTCGTAGTCGACGGCCCCGAAGTGCAAAATGACGCGCTTGCCCTTAAAGTCTGCCGGCAGGGAGAGGGCGCGGCGGTACCAGACGATATCGTGGAAGTCCGGCTCGCCGATGCCGCTCAGCTTGCTTTGAAAAGCGAACGGCACCTGGATGCGACGGCTGAATTCGCGAGCGCCGCCTTGCCACTGCTGCCCGATGCCGACCGCGGCATCGTCGAACTCGAATTCCCATTCTCCATTCAAATTGACCCAGCTGTCCCGAACGAACTGCGGTCTGGGGTAGTCCTGTCTGGGGGCGGACTTTTGGAATTCGGACATCGATTTACCCTCCTAATTAGTTAATCGAAAAGTTAATAATTAATATATCAATGCGCATATTCGATCACATCTTATCTCGGACCGGCTTGATTGTCAACTCTTATGTAGTATAATTAACTCCACGGTTAATCATAGAGACGGAGGGAACGACATGGAGATCGAAGTCGGTACGCGGCATATGCCGCTGCTGGAATGCCTGTCGTCTGAGACGCGGGTGCGCATCATCGAGATGCTGCGGGACAAACCGATGTACGTCAAAGAGATCGCGGACGAGCTCTCGCTCTCGTCGGCGATCGTAACGAAGCATATGCAAAAGCTCGAGCAGGCCGGCATCGTGTCCACCCATATGGCCGCTGGCACCCGCGGCAAACAGAAAATATGCACGCTCAGCCTGGAACGGCTTGTTCTCCTCTTCCAGGCGGACGCCCGGAAGCCGGAAGCACGCGATCCGTCCAGCTACGCCGTCTCCATTCCGATCGGACACTATTCCGCTTACCAGGTCAAGCCGACATGTGGACTGGCCTCGCCACGCAAGCTCATCGGCCTGCTGGACGATCCCCGCTACTTCGATGCGCCCGAGCGCGTCGAAGCGCATCATCTCTGGTTCGCCAGCGGTTACGTGGAGTATCGGGTGCCCAACTATTTGATCGGCGACGCGCGGGCCAGAGAGCTCCGCGTTACCCTTGAGATCGGCTCGGAAGCGCCCGGCTACAGGGAGGATTGGCCGTCGGACATTGCTTTTTCGGTGAACGGCGTCGAGCTCGGCGTATGGACCTGTCCCGGCGACTTTGGGAGCCAGCGCGGAAGGCTTAATCCGGCATGGTGGGGCTCCAGCAATTCGCAGCACGGCGTGCTGAAGACGCTGCTGGTGAACGAGGAAGGAAGCTACATCGACGGGGTGCGGATGTCGGACATCACGACGGGAACGCTGGGCCTGACGGCCGGCAGCGACATCCGGCTGCGCATCGCTTCGGCCGAAGAAGCCCGCTATCCGGGTGGCGTCAGCCTGTTCGGAAGCCGCTTCGGCAACTATGCCCACGATATCGAGGCGACCGTCGCTTATTAGCGCTGCGGCGCCAAGCCGTCCTTCGATCTCAACGCAAGCGTCGCCGCGACGGTCCGATCCAGCCGCTCTTTGACCAGGATGCGCGAGGAATAGCGCTCGGGGATGCCGGCGAAGCCCCAATGCACGCCGGCCAGCCCGCCTGCGATCGCGCCGATCGTATCGGAGTCCCCGCCCTGATTCGCGGCCCGCTGCACCACTTCTTCAAAGGAATCCGACGTCAGCAGCAGATGCAGCACCCAGCGGAACGTGTGCACGACATAGCCGCTGGACTCGCAGTTCGGCTCCCTGGCGAGCCTCTCTTCATAAGCGGTGCCCGCGACGGCGGCTGCGATCGCTTCGCGAAGTCCGGCGTCTGCGTTCAGCATGGCGAACGCGATCCGGTTATATATCTCGCACGCCTCGTTGCACAGCTCGTCGTAATGCGTCATCTTCGACTGCATCCGCGACACGCGCGACACGTCGGACCAATCCGGATAGCACAGCGCCACGGGCAGGCATCGCATCAGCGAGCCGTTGCCCGCGCTTTGCCCGAGATTCAAATCCGCGAGCAGCGCGGCCTCGAACCAATTGCCTTCGTACGTAGCGAGCACGGTTCGGATGATGTTCCCGATATCCTTTGGCTTGGACGCATACCATTGCAAGAAGCGCTCCCCGATCGCCCGGATCGGATCGTCCGGTGACGCCAGAATGCCGTCCGCGACGCACAGCGTCATCATGGTGTCGTCGGTCACCTCGCCGGGTTCGAGGCGCCATACGCCGCCCCCCGACGATCTCCGTCAGATAACCGTGACGGGCCGCGATCTCCCGCGGAGACATGAACTCCGTCGTGCCGCCCAGCGCATCCCCGACGGCCACGCCGTACAAGCCGCCTCGTATCCGTTCAGCCAGTTTCATTTTGTCGCCTCCCGCTCCGTCTCTATCCCAGCTTCATCCCGATTCCGTCCGCAGGACGCCATGATCCGCGAATCCGAAGCGCGTTCATCTTAGCCGTAAATCGACAGCTCCGGCGCATATTCGGTGAACCGGTACAGCTGCGCCGGCCGCTGCGAGTACCGGTTGGACATCGCCGGCCGGCCTTCCGCGTCGCGCACTTCCTCCAGAATGCCTCTGCGGCTCTGCGTAGAAGTCACCTTGCGGATAAAGTTTTTTTCCTCGAACGACGGCACGACGGCCGTGATTACCTGGTACAGCTCCGCAATCGTGAACGTCTCGGGCAAAAATTCCCTGGCGATCGTCGTCGTCAGCATCTCCCGGCGTATCCGCGCTACGGCATCCCGCAAAATGGTCCGGTGGTCGAACGCCAGCTCCATCTTAAGCGCCTCCTCGATCGGCCACAGCGACACGTCCGACGCTTCGTCCGACGTTCTGCGGCTTGCCACGTACCGCTCCTCGACGAGCGCGAAGAAAGCGTGGGAGATCATCCAGCCGCGCGGGTCGCGACCCGGCTCGCTGTAGACGTTGAAGTACGCAAGGTGCACGTCCGCAACGCCCGTCTCCTCCATCAGCTCCCGCCGCGCGCACGCCTCGACAGTCTCCGCCTCGCGGGTAAATCCGCCCGGCAGCGCCCACATGCCTTCGCACGGCCACTGCTTGCGCTTGATCAGCATCACTTCCAGCCTTCGTAGCGGCAGCGCCTTCTTGGCCCCCGTCCGCTCGGTCTTGGTGATCGTGAACACGACGATGTCCGTCGGCGCGCCGTCGGGCGTGCGGAATCCCGCGGCGGAGTATGATCCTGCATGGTTATCGTTCATTTGGAATATGACCCCTGTCGCTTAGTCCTGCAGGTTCCCGAGGAGCCTGGCTCTGATGTCGCCGAGCGTGTGCGCGCGCACGAGGCGCCCGTCGACGAACACGTCCTCCAAGAGATCGGTCCCGCTGTATCGATCGTATTCTTCCTTGTTCAGATTATCAACACAGATCATCGTACCGTCCTGCGGGACGACGCGAACGAGCCCCGTTTGCGACTTTTTGACCTTGCCCGCGTCCGTCTTCGGGTCTTTGTAAATTTTGCGTTCCTCGCCGTCCACGACCGCGTACGTCGACTTGAGCGCGTAGCCGAATGTGTCGCGCGTATTGTACTGGTACGTGAACGACCCGATGCCGAACACCATGTTGGTCGACGCGAAGCCCTTGGCCGCGAGCCGCTCGCAAATCTCCCGGCAGCGCGCGATCGTGATCGCGTCCCCGTAGATCGCGCCGATGTGGCTGTCGAGCTGCTTGTAGCCGCAGTCGGTCGTCGTGCCGCCGAAGATGTCCCACAGAATCTCGATGACGCCGCGCCGCGCCAGCGGCTCCTCCGCGTCGGGGTCGCCGCAGATGATCTTGACCGGATCGCCGCTGTCCGGCCGAATGACGACCTTGCCGTCCCTGCTCAAAATATCGTCCTTCAGCCCGCGGATGACGACGTCGAGGACGGTCCACAGATCCCAAGTATCCGACACGATCGATACGAAGCCGCTCGGGTACACGTCCTTGATCAGATAGCGGTACGAAGCGGCTTCGTCCCGTCCGTGCGCGCACATGACGCTATGCTCGGTCGCCGGGATCGAGGTGCCGACGAGCTCCTTTTCCATATCGGCGCCGTAGTGGTCCTCCAGATACAAAATCGCAGGAATCGTATCCGTACCGGTAAACGAGAGCAGGTGCCCCGCGCCGCTCGCCTTGGCCGCCTCCAGCGAGCCCATGCCCCGCATCGAGAAATCGTGTCCCTGGAAAGGCACGCCCGAAGCGTCTCCGTTCGTCTTCAGCGCGAAGTGCTCGAGCAGCTTCCGGTATTCGAAGGCGAGCTTCGCGCTCGTGGCAGGCCCCCACAGCTGGCACGACATGAGCGTCTCCAGGTAGTTCGTGAGCCAGAAAAACGCGGGCTGCGTGTTCTCGATCGTGAGCATCGGCACCTTGACCGGCACGAGGCTGCCTTCCTTAACGGCCTTAATCTTGATCGGCAGGTAGCCGAGATCGTGCAGCGCTTCGATGTGGGCGGCATCGGGATCCGCCGTGCCGAGCGCATATCGGATGACGCGCTTGTACTCGTCCGCCACCTCCGCTTTTGTCCGGCCGAAGAAGTGTAAATTGAAGTAATCGATCAAGTATTCCTTGATAAAAGCCTGGAAGCCGAAAGCTACGATGCTGTCGATCTCGGCGATCCGGCTCGTGCGCGCCGTCCAGGTCGAGTAGACGCGCTCCGTGCCTTGCGGGTATTGATTTTTGTGGCTCACCTTGTAGAAGTCGCACAATAGCGTAGCCGGGTAAACGTAGTTGTTCGTGTTCGTCGCGGTCATGGCAGCATGCCTCCGATCGGATAAATTTGGATGAATTCCGTGCTTGGACCGTCAAGGATCGTGTCCGTCGTATAGACGCGTTCGATCAATCCCGAAGCGGGGGAGCTTGCCTTGGCGGATCGCGTTCTCGCAATGGGTCACGAGCAGGTAGATCCGCGAAGCGCCCAGCTCCCGAAGCCGCTCCGCGCTCAGCAGGAACGTGCCGCCGTACGAGCAAAGATCGTCGATAATGATCGCTTTGAAACCCGTTCGATCGACGCTCCCGGCGACGTCCAGCTTCTGAATGCGCCCCGTGCGGAAGTCCCTTTCCCTTGTGTCCGACCAGTTGCCTGAAGCCGTCCACCTGGCCGTACCGCTTCTGCGCCCCCGCGTCCGGGAAGAACAGGTAATCCGCCGCCGGATCGAATCCCGTCTCCGCCGTCACCCGGCTCAGCAGTTCAAGCGTCGGGTACACCGCTTCGCTGCGGTCGAGCAGCGCGGGGGTGACGTCCGAATGTGGCTCGACGACGGTCACGCGCGCGAAGTTCATGGCGTTAATCATTCGCGCCGCGTACCTTAGCGTAAAGACCGACGCACCTTCCGTCCGGTCCATCCGGCTGTACGGCATGTAATAGATGTCCAGCGTCGTCCGTTGCCCGAGACCGCGTTCGTCCAGATAGTTTTTTACGAACATCAGCTTGATCAGGTCGGCGTCCGTCTCGTACTTGAAGGCGACCCGATTGCCGTCCGTCTCGCGGGCCAGCGCAAGGATCCATTCCCCATTCACCCGCGTCTCCCCCGTTTGGATACGTCTCGAAGTCCAGCGTCTGTCCGTTTAACCGAATCATGTCATTCACGCTCCCCCGCTTCATGATGTCCAGGGCCGACTGCAGGCACAGGTAAGCCGAGCCGAGTCCCGCCCGGTCGTCGAGCAGTACGTTAAAATAAATCTTCCTGCCGCCCGCGGAAGGCACGAACGGCGGATCTTCGTTGATGGCGTCGAACGGAATGCCGTTGTCCGTCAGGTAATCTTGGATTGCCGGATATTGCTGCGCTGCGCAGGCGGTAAAGACGATCAGGTAGGCGCCCAGCGCCCGGCATTCCCTGAGCAACCGCGGCACGTCGTCGAACGAGAGGCCCGCGCGATGGTAATCGAACACGGTGTTGTCGAAGTCGTACGCGACGACGAGCCGGCCGTACTTGCGCCACTCCGCCACGAGCCGGGACACGACATGATCATCCTCCAGATAGTAGTCCATCGGGATCGCCTCGCTTTATATCTCATTTTTATATTATCATAATGACAATATTAAAGAATGTCAAGGGGTCTTTGTGACCCGAAATAACAAAAAAAGCGCCGGAATCGGCGCGCGCGTTACTCCCAAGGGTATTTCGCCAGCAGAAAATCCGCGAACGCCTTGCTTTGTTCCCGCCGGATGGCGCGCATCTCCTTGCGGTGCACCGCGGTCTCGAACAGCTTCTTCTCCTCGTCCGTCTCGGGAATGACCTGCGGCACGTAGACAGGCTTATTGTCGTCGCCGAGCCCGACGAAGGTGAGAAACGAAGTCGCCGCGATCCGGCGCTCTCCGGTTCGGAGATCCTCGCGGATCACTTTGACGAACACCTCCATCGAACGTTTGCCCGTCCACGATACGAAGGCCTCGAGCGATACCGAGTCCGTCTGCCGGATCGGGAGCAAAAAGTCCACCGAATCGGTCGAAGCCGTGACAGCGGTGACCCTGCACAGCTTGGACGCGGAGATCGACGCGATGTCG
Organism: Cohnella rhizosphaerae; assembly: GCF_029525575.1. Classification (GTDB taxonomy): domain Bacteria; phylum Bacillota; class Bacilli; order Paenibacillales; family Paenibacillaceae; genus Cohnella; species Cohnella rhizosphaerae. The sequence goes on along the minus strand of NZ_JAPDIA010000003.1, from coordinate 756,595 downwards.
TCGATGTGGGACATCAGCCTGCCGCCGAACAGCGTCTCGTGATTGTTAACGTCGGTCGGGAATACGCGGGAGGTTTTGACGCAGCGGGTCTCTTTAACGAACTTTTTTTCCAACTCGGCTCGCCTCCCTTTATCCCGTAAATGGTCTGCTTGGCTCATTGTCCCCAGCCTGGCGGACCTTATGCCCCGGGAGCGGTCGGAAGGGTGCGGGGGGACAGTGCGGGAGGAAGCGTGCGGAAGGAAGAGCGAGGGATGAAGGAAGGCGCGCTCCGGCGTCGAATAGTCGAATAGTCGAGCATTGAACAGTCGCACAGTCGCACAGTCGCACAGTCGCACAGTCGAGACGGATAGTAACAGTCAATCTTCGAATAGTCAAACAGTCGAAATCAGACGAACGCCATAAACGGCGAGCGCGATCGTACGCGCACGAAAGGAGCATTCCATGACCGTTGGCATTTTGGCGCATTTGCTCGGTACGCTGCCCTACGCGCAACTGGCCGACAAGGTGGCCGAGCATCGGTTTTCGTACGTGCAGCTGGCGCTGTCCAAGGCCATTGCCGGCATCGACTTTTCCCTCGGCAAGCTCAGCCCGGGACTCGCGAGCGAGATCGGCGGCGCGTTCGCGGACCGAGGCGTCCGGATCGCGGTGCTCGGGTGCTACGCCAGCCTGATCGATCTAGACGAGGACAACTTTCGCTATAACGTCGATCGGTTCAAGGAACATCTGCGTCACGCGCGGCATTTCGGCGCGCCGATCGTGGCGACCGAGGTCGGCGTGCCCCAGGACCCCGGCCGCCTTGCGCAGCACGCGGCGCTGCTCGACCGCGCGCTTGAGGAGCTCGTCGATGAAGCCGACCGATGGGGGGCCGTCATCGGACTGGAGGCGGCCCAGGGGCACTTGATCGACACGCCCGAGACGCTGGCGGCCGCGATCGAACGGTTCCCTTCGTCGTGCGTCGGCGTCGTCCTCGATCCGTGCAATTTGCTCGACGGCCGCACGCTGGACGACCAGGATCAGGTCGTCGACGAAGCGTTTCGGCTTCTGGGCACGCGTATCGTCAGCGCCCATGCCAAGGATCTGGTGCGCGTCGCAGACGGCGGCGTCCAAGAGACGGCCGCGGGGCTGGGCCAGCTGCACTATGGCCGCTTCTGGGAGAAGCTTGAAGCGCAGAAGCCCCACGGCTTCGTCACGCTGGAGGCCGTCGCGGCGGCGCAGATGGAAGCCGCGGCGCGCTTCGTGCGCGAGGGACGCGAGACGGCACGCCGAGGATTAAGCGGTGGCTGACGCGGTGAGCGCGAGCTGATGCGGTGGCGCGGGCTGACGCGGTGAGCGCGAGCTGACGCGGTGGCGCGGGCTGACGCGTTTAAACCATGGGCGGCGCAGCGCACATGCTCCTGACTTGGCGCAACCTGCAGCTGGCTACAAGTGATAATCGCCCCGTTTGTCCTGATCAGGAACAACGCCGGCTCTCGGCTCGCGCGATGCGCCCCGTTGTTCCTGGTTAGGAACAACGCCAGCTCTCGGCCCGGGCGATGCGCCCCGTTGTTCCTGGTTAGGAACAACGCCAGCTCTCGGCCCGGGCGATGCGCCACGTTGTTCCTGGTTAGGAACAACGCCAGCTCTCGGCTCAAGCGATGCGCCACGTTGTTCACGGTTAGGAACAACGCCAGCCATCGGCTCGCGCGATGCGCCCCGTTGTTCCTGGTTAGGAACAACGCCAGCTCACGACTCGCGCGATGCGCCCCGTTGTTCCTGGTTAGGAACAACGCCAGCTCTCGGCCCGGGCGCTGCACCCCGTTGTTCCCGGTTAGGAACAACGCCAGCTCTCGGCTCGCGCGATGCGCCCCGTTGTTCCCGGTTAGGAACAACGCCGGCTCACGACTCGCGCGATGCGCCCCATTGTTCCTGGTTAGGAACAACGCCAGCTCACGACTCGCGCGATGCGCTCCGTTGTTCCCGGTTAGGAACAGCGCCGGCTCACGACTCGCGCGATGCGCCCCGTTGTTCTTGGTTAGGAACAACGCCAGCTCTCGGCTCGCGCGATGCGCCCCGTTGTTCCTGGTTAGGAACAACGCCAGCTCTCGGCTCGCGCGATGCGCCCCGTTGTTCCCGGTTAGGAACAACGCCAGCTCTCGGCTCGCGCGATGCGCCCCGTTGTTCCCGGTTAGGAACAACGCCGGCTCACGGCTCAAGCGATGCGCCCCGTTGTTCCCGGTTAGGAACAACGCCGGCTCACGACTCGGGGAAGCGCTTGGGTGATCCTAGTGCCAACGCAAAAATCCACGGTAGCCGGTCGTTTTTGGCAAAATCGAATGTGTGACGGGAGAAAATGCCGGACTTTTGCGCGATTGATGGCGGAGATGCGTCATGCACCACAAAATAGGATGCACCTCAAAAAAAGGATGAAGCAGCCCCATGCTGCCTCATCCTTTTTTTGCATTCATCAAAGTCCTTAAATCAACTTTTTCGCATACCACCTGTCCCCGCGGAACCGCTTCAGGAACAGGATGCCCCGCACGCCCCATTCGCAGTTCATCGCGAGCCAGACTCCGATAATGCCGAACCCGAGCGTGATCCCCAGGATGTAGCCGAGCACGATCCGGAACAGCCACATGGACAGCATCGACGCTATCGAGGTGAAGCGGGCGTCCCCGGCTGCTCTTAGTCCCGCGGGCAGGATGAAGCTGATCGACCAGAGCGGGATCTGCGCGATCGCGTTGATGAGCGTCAGCCAGAAAATATCGTCCACGATGTCGGCCGGCGGATGGAACAGGCTCACCAGCGGATGGAAAAGCGGCATCAGGATGGCGGTCATCACCACGAACGAGCAGGAGGAGAGCCAGATAAACGACTTGATGAACTTGCGGGCGTCCCCGACGTTGCGGCCGCCGATGCATTGGCCCACGACCGTGACGATCGTCAGCGACATCGCGCCGGCCGGTATCTGGTACACCATCGCGATCGTGCCGCTGATGGCGTTCGCCGCGAGCGCATAGGTGCCCATGCTGACGATGAACACCTGGGTCAGCATTTTGCCCCCGTTAAAAAACATCTGCTCCGCCGCGAACGGCACGCCGATCGTCATGATCCGCTTCAGCATGTCCCACGGCACGCGGACCAGCTGTCCGACGCGCAGCCGCAGCGACGTATCGATCCGCAAAATGTACACGATCGCGCAGACTGCCGCCGCGTATCGCGCAATGTTGACCGCGATCGTCATGCCGAGCACGCCCATGTCCAGCCCGTTGATGAAGACGAAATTCAGAATGACGTACAGCAGATTCATAATGAGCGACAGGATCAACGACACCCGGGACCTCCCGATGCCCCGCATCGCCCCGCATACGGCCTGGACGACGCCGATGCCGAGGTAGGACGCGCAGCTGCCGATCAAATACACGCGAGCGTGGTCCAACACGTCGGGCGACGCCCTGCCGAACAGCACCTGAAGCACCGGCGCATGCAGCAACGCTACCAGCAGGCCGATGCCCAGCGACAGCAGCGCGACCGAGGCGACCGTCCCCGCTGCGGCTTTGGAGATCATCTCTTCCTTGCCGCTGCCCTTGTACTGCGCGACGACGACCGTGCCCCCGGTGGCCACGGCGACGAAGACGTTGATCAGGAAAATGTTCAGCGAATCGACGGTGCTGACCGCGCCGACCGCCGCGACGCCGGACGAGCTGATCATGGCGGTATTCACGAGGTTGAGACCGACGATAAAGGCCTGGTCGATCAGGATCGGGATAAATAAAGCGATCACTTTGCGGTAATCCATGGACGACCCGGTCAAACGCCTGTCCAGATAAGCGTGCGTCCGCGCCTTGAGTTGAAGCGGTCTCACCTTATCACTTCTTTTCCCGGATAATCGTTGCTTCGCAACCTTTGCAAACGTTATACCTGCGGGTCCTATTCTAGTGGCAAAAAGAAAAATCCACAACCTCGGCAGGCTGCGGACAGGGATCGCATATGGGGGAAAAACGCCTGCTTGCGCCGGAGAACGGCTTACAGCGCCGCTTTCCGCTGGTTTTTCCGATGCTGCTTAAGCTGGTGGTCCGACGAGATCAGAATCGGCAGCACCTTTTCGCTGCGGACCATGACCGACTTGCAGATCATGCACGTAGGCACGTCCTCGAACGAGAAGTTGTCGCGGATCCAACCTTTGCAGCCGTCTTTGGTGCAGGACCAGATCGTCGTCATTTCTTCGGGTAAATTTTCCAACGGTTTATTCCAAGAATAATTCAATGGATCGTCCCCCTTCAAATAAAAAATCCCCAAAACGAGTCGTTCGGGGATTCATTCTTCATTTACAGTTTGATGACGTTCTCGGCTTGCTGGCCGCGATTGCCTTGGACGACGTTGAACTCGACGCGTTGGCCTTCGTCCAGCGACTTGAAGCCTTCGCCGACGATCGCGCTGAAGTGTACGAATACGTCCTCGCCGCCTTCGACCTCGATAAACCCGAATCCTTTTTCTGCGTTAAACCATTTCACTGTTCCGTTTTGCATGAAAACACCTCCATTTTTTACATGAGCTTCTCATTTTAAGGTACAAAATAAAAAATTCATATATTGCACAAGGTTAGTCATTAAAATAATAACCCTCTGCAATAGATGAATTTAAGGTCACGATTCCAATAAGACAACTATATCACAGCAACTGGCGAAAAGCAATCCGCATGCGGGCAACGCGCTTCGCCGGCCGTCAATAGACATCGGGCATCCCCCTGATACAGGCGGACGCCCGATGTCTACCGTCCTCGTCGGTCCACGCTTAAGTCCGAGACCTCAACGCGCCCACGATTCGGTCATAACGACAGGCTCGATCCTGCCGCCGCCGATCCGCATGCGATCGATGCACAACCTGCGATTCCCCGGCTCCGTGTCGCCGATCGTTCGGCGATGGTATACGATCAGCCATTCGTCCGACGCCTCCAGGTGCAGGTAACCATGGTGCCCGGGGCCCTCCGCGATCGGCTCCTGCCTTTCCAGGATCGTGCCCTCGTTCCCGAACGGACCGAGCGGATTGTCGCTCACGCCGTACGCTACGCGATACGTGCCGTTCGTCCATCCGCCCATGGACCACATCAGGTAATAAAGCCCGTCCTTTTTTGATCATGCAAGGGCCTTCCACATATCCCTCCGGCGTAATGGAGCGGAACACTTCTTCCCCATCGCCTTCGTCCGTCAAGGGAACGAAACCGGTCATCTCCCCGTTCATCCGCGCGACGTTGCAATGTCCCCAGCCGCCGTAGTACAGGTAGACGGTTCCGTCGTCGTCCTTGAAGAGATGCGCGTCGATCGGCTGCGCCCGATGAATGAACTTGTCCACCAACGGCTTTCCGAGGCAGCCCCGGTACGGCCCTTCCGGACGATCCGCCACGGCGATCTCCAAGCCCCCCCGTCTCCTCGTCCGACTGAATGTCGTTCGAAGCGAATACGAGATAGTATCGCCCCCGGTGCTCGATCTGCGTCGGCGCCCAGACCGCTCGCCATACCCAAGGGAAATCCGTCATGTCTACGATGCCCTCGTGTTTGTCCCAGTGGATGAGATCGGCGGAGCTGAACGCGTCCAGATTCATCTGCATCGTATATTCCGTGAAGGAGCGCGTGGCGAAAATCCAGTGCTTCCCCTCATACGTTCTGGCCTCGGGGTCTGCGTACCACCCGGGCACGATCGGATTGTTTATTTTCACGGGTCGGGAACTCCTTCCATGTCCGGCTCATTGACGGCCTCTTCGGCCTCGGACCGTTATTTACGTGGATGCCGAGCTGTTGAGCGCCCCGAACGGCACGTGCGCCGTCGGATAATAACCCGACACGCCTTCGATGTGGCCGACCTGATCGTCGATGAAAATATGCGGCCGGAACACCTTCAGCACGCGCGCCTTCTCGATGCCGCCGAGGAAAAAGCATCGTCCACCCGAATGCCGGCCGTCCGCAGCGTCGTCACGACGCGCTCGTGCGCGGGCGCATTGCGAGCCGTCACGATCGCGATCCGGACGCGCGGCGAGTAGTCCGGGTCTCTCTTCTTCTTGTCCCACTCCCGCCGCTGAAGCCGCGCCAGCTCGCTGAAGAACCGAAAAAGCGGTCCGGGCGGCAGCGCCTCCGCCGCCTTCACCCGCTCGCTCTCGTGGAAGCCCTGCATGCCTTGCGCCTGGTAGATGCCCTCCGCCGAATCGTCCGCGATGATGCCGTCGAAGTCGAAGGCGATTCGCAGCTCCTGCTCCCGGTCGTCGTCGACGAACCCGGTCGGGAACACCTGCGCCGCCGGCAGCCCCATCCGGATCGCCGACCGGACGTCGTCGGGATCCGCCGAGAGAAAGAGCGACGCGTTAAAAGCATCCATATACGTGAAGGGATTGCGCCCCGCGACGAACGCCGCGCGCGTGATCGGCAGCCCGTAATGCTGGATCGACTTGAACACGCGCAGCCCCGTATCCGGATCGTTGCGCGACAGCAGCACGGCTTCGACCGGCTGGTCGTCCGGGTCGTTGCCGTTGATCATGAGCAGCCGCTTGATCAGCGGGAAGGCGACGCCGGTATGCAGCACCTCTTCCTCGTGCGCATGCTGGTACTGACGATACTCCTCCTCCCCCTTTTCCTTGAACACCTTGTCCGATGCCTCCAGATTGAACAGGGCGCTGGACGCGACCGCGACGACGAATTTTTCTTCAATAGGAAATGGCATAGGTTCCTCCGTAAATTTAGGCGCGCTCCCGCTTAATCGACGATGATGTCTTCCGGCGGCACCGTAGCAAAAAAGACTGGCATCGTTGTTCATCTGCTCTTGCTCTTCCCAGGTGATTCCATAAGGGAATCCCCAGTCCGTATAGCCGACTATAATAAAGAAGTTTTCATCCTGCCAAGGCTGATCGTCGTTTGCTTTTTTTAGGCGCCGCAGCCGATCGTCGTCTCTCGGCCGCTTTTTGCGCTTTGGCTTTTCGATTCCTGGCCCTTGCCTTCTCTCCATTGCGCCCCTTGGCAATCTCTTCTTTCGTGAGCGTTAACCCGAGCATTTGAAGTTCCTGAACCGCGCAATCCGACGGCACATCGAAGGATTTGCGGTAGTCTCGAATCGGCTTTTTTCCCTTATATCGTTCAAGCCAGCTCTTTCCGAGCGGCAAGCGCTCCGGCCTCGTCAAGCCTTTATGCTTCATAGTCCCTTCCTCTGCCCGTCAAGTCTGCCAACAACTCGTCCGTCCACAATTCCTGATGAAGCTTGGCGCCTTTCTCGGCGATCTCCCGACCAAGCGCCGGGTCCCACTCGAAGACGCTTCGTTGCAGCCGCAGGCGCTCGGCCTCCTGGATCGGCACGCCGATGTGCGCATGCCGACGATAGACGTCCCGATTCATCCGCCATGCGCGGAACCGGCTGCCGAAGCGCCGCTGCAAGCTTTGTGCGATCATCAGGCCCGCGTAGTCCAGGTCCCCCCGAGTAGCGAAGCGCGATATCGGGAAGCGCCGCGAGCAGCCGCTCCAGCAGCCGGATGACGGCCAGCATCGGTTGACCGTTGCCGCAGATGATCACGGGCGCAATCGCAGCCTTCCCCGCACGATCCGCGAGCGCCGCATCGGCGTCCGCGAGCGCGGCGAACACGGCAGGATTCTCGACCATGTGAATCACGGGGGCGCGAATCAGCCTGAGCTGCGCCGCGTCCAGCCGCTCGACCTGCCGCAGCGTCAGGATCCGTTCCTCCGAGCCGTACAGGTCCGGCGCATACAGCATCGCCTGCGAAGACAGGTCGTCATCGGCGACGCCGCAGGCGCGGTACACGTCGCGCAGCAGCATCGCTTGCGTAACGCCGGCATCCGTCGCCGCCCCATTCGGCTCGCCGCCTGTCTCCTCTTCCGTCATCGAAGCCGGCTCGAGATCGAAGATCGACGTCAGCCCCCACCAGAACAGACGCCCGCCCGGCCGCTTCCAATCGAGCGCATGCGCGTCTCCCGTCGCCATAGCTGCCAGAATCGGCAATCTCACGGGCCGCAGCGGAAGCTCCGCAGCCAGCAGCATGCACACCGCGGCCAGCGCATGCCGAAGCGCGAGCTGCGCATCCAGAGGCGACTTCGCGAAGATCAGTCGCAGCGTGCGGGCTCCTGGCGAACGCTCCGCCGCGAGCCCTTCGGCCCACGCGATCGCGCGGCCGTCGCCGTCCGCGTCCTGGATCGCCGCCGCAAGCTCGCCTTCAATCATGCGGTTCCATTCCGCATCGATCAATTGCTGACGCTCGCCGAGCGTGAGCACCGACTCGCCGGCCAGCATCGCGAGCAGCTCCGGCACCGTCAGCCCGAACCGGCTTTTTTGCAGCAAGGCCGCAAATTTTTGGATCGAATAGCGCCTCGTCTCGCCGGCCGCGGGCGGCGGACTGTAGGTCTCATAAAACGCATCCAGCGCCTCTCGCTCGTCCGCCGAAACGTCGTTCAGCGTGACGTATCCCCTTGCGCCGTTTTTCGACGACTGGTACTGCCTCCGCAGCTGCGCCAGAAATCGCGCAAAGCCAGCCTGCCCGAAATATCGGCGAACTTCCGTCTCCTTGCTCATGAACGGCGTTCGTCTCCCCGCTCTCCGAGCGGCTCGAGACGCCTGCCGTTCCAGCGATACCTGAATACCGTCACGTAGTTCGCGTCCTTCGGCCGGTAAATCTCGCTGATGCCTAGTTCGGGAACGGTGTCGTAGCAGCCCCACAGCACCTGGGACGTCATCATATAGTCGAAGTCCATCTCGGATAGCAGGCCGAACAGATCCCGGATATTCTCGTCGTCGACGCCCGCGAACGCCTCGTCGAGCGAGATGATCTTGGGCGCTTCGGGGCTTGCGTCCGCATAGCGCGAATATGTCGCCGCGAACAGCGGGATGTACATGGACATCGCCTTCTCGCCGCCGCTGAGCACGTTAAACCTCGAATCCGTCAGCTCGCGGTACTGCGATTCCTCGCCCTTTTTGTAGCGCAGGGAGAACTGGAACCAGGACCGGTAATCGAGCATGTCGTAAATATGCTTGCGCAGCGTCTCGCGCTCCTCGGCGGCGCCTTGCTTGGCCCACTGGATGCGCGAGCGGAAATGTCCGACGAGCCGCTCCACCTCGTCGTCGTGCAGCAGATGCGCATCCTTGCGCAGCAGAGCGACGAGTTCGTCGCTGTTCAGCTCGTTCTCCGACTGCGCCGCCTTCGGCAGCCACTGCAGCTGCAGCTTGAGGCCGCTCGACGTATCCCGCTCGGCCATCAGCTTGTTCATCGTCTTCATCCATAGTTCGGCCCGCTGAATACGGCTGCGGATCGACTTGCCGACGCTGCGCAGGATGATCTCCTCGAACAGCTCCCGGTCCTTGTCGCTCAGCAGGCTCTCCTGCTCGGCGAGAATCGCGGCCATCTCCGCGAGCAGCGCCGATGGCTTCTGCGGTCGCGTCCGGTCCCGCATCGACAACAATGTGATCCGCCCCGTGTCGGCGATCTCCGCCTCCAGCGCATACTCGCCGAGCAGATGCTTCGACGCGTTGTACTGATCCTGGAGCACGCCGCTCAGCCGCTCCTTGTTGGCGCGGCCGACCCGGCTCTCCAGCAGCTCGACGATTCGCCTGCATGAGGGCAGCCATTGTCGTTCGTCGCCGGCAGCCGGCGCCTCCAGCCCCTCCGTCTCGGGCACGAGCCCGAGCCGCCATTCGGCCGCGAAGTCGGCGAGCCGTCGCTCAAGCCGTTCCGACACCTCCTGCTCCCGACCCGCCAGAACCGACTGACGCTCGAGGAGCACCGCAAAGCGCGTCGCCGCCTGCTTCGCCTCCTCGATCAGCCGCTTCCGGTCCGCCAGCAGCGTCTGCCGCCTCGCCCTCAGTCCGCTGATCCGGGCATGCAGGTCGGCGATGCCCAGCTCCTCCATCAGCTTGCGGAGCTGATCGACCTTGACCCGCAGCGCGAACTTTTTATCGAGCAGCTCGTCGCGCCGCTCCTCCTCGAGCTCTGCCGCCACGCCGTACGCCGCGGCCTGCTCCTCGCTGCGCTCCGCCTCCGCGCTGCGCTGCCGGTACGCCCGCCAGTCGGCATGCAGCTGCGAGATTTTCTCGCCGTAGACGGCGAGCGAATCCAGCGCCTCCCGCAGATCGCGGAGCGTGCGCAGGCGCGACCAGACCGACACCGCCGCCAGAAACGCCTGCTTCAGCTCGCCCCACTGCTGCTGTTTGGCGCGCAGCTGGTCGGCGAGCTTGTGCTCCCGCTCGAGCAGCAGCTTGAATCGCATGGCCGCTTCGTACTGGACCGCCCAGGCTGACAGCAGCGCGCCGCGAGCTTCGTCGTTCGCCGGGAAAGACGCGAGCTCCCGCCCGATCGCCGCGATCGCCTCGTCCTTTTCGCCGATCGCCAGGCCGAGCGCGGCCAGCGTTGCCTCGACCTGCGTCATCTCCTGCGACAGCCGGGCGATCTCCGCCAGCTTGAACTGCCTGCGCGCCTCCTTGCCGATGTACTGCGCCCGGTGCGCCGATCCGTCCGACTTGCCCACGATCGGCCCGAGCTGATAATAATCGCGGCCGACGACCGCGCTCTGGGTCCGATCCAGCGTCTCGGGCGCGAACGCTTCGCCCCAGGCGAACGACCGAAGCGCCGCCTCGACCTGCGCCTCGGACAGACCCGATTCGGCGGAGGGCGTCGGCTTCAGCACGTCCGCCAGCGTATAGCCCCACTCCAGCGGCTGGGCGACGATCCACGCTTCCTCTGCCGCCCCGTCCGCTAGCGCGTAGCTGCCGTCGGCGCGCAGCCAGGCGTCCAGCACGCCGCCGTCCAGCAGCGCCCGCTCGATGCCCGCGCGCTGCTCTTCGCCGATGTGCGCCTGGAACTCGCACAGCTCGTACAACGGCGCGCCTTCGCCCGGCGCATACCCGCTCCGCGTCCGACGCCGCGATTCGCTGCGCGCCGGCTCCGGCTCGCGCTGCCGCTCCCAGGCCAGCTTGTCCGCGGCCAGCCTGTCCAGCTCCTCCTGCGCCAGCTTCGCCTCCTGCGCAAGCGCCAGCTTCGCTTCCACCAGCGCCTGCCGCTGGCGATCCGCTTCACTGCGCACCGGCGCAAGCACCGGCTCGAGCGACTGCCGCTCGTACGACAGCTCGGCGCTCGCGCGCAGCATCGCCTGCACGGCTTCGTCGCCGATCCGCAGCGCGGCAAGCCCCTGCTTCCACATGAGCAGCGATTCCTTCCAGCTTCGCAGCGCGTCGTCGGCGGCTTCCTCCGCCTCACGGCTTGCGCGCTCCGCCAGATCGCGCTCGGCGCGCAGCTCGCCAAGCTGCCTGTCATAGTCCGCGACGAGACGGCCGGCCTCCTGCTCGCGCTCCGCCAAGACGATCGCTTCGCCCAGCGTGCGGCGATGGTCCTCGACGTCCCGGCGCCACGCGCCGAGGAACGCCGTATCAGCCGGCGGCTCCGGCTGCCAGTACCTCGCGTAGACGCCATGATGCGCGAACTCCGTCTCGGCCGTCAGCTCGTCCATCTCCGCCAGCGTATCGCGCTGATTGCCAAGCTGCTCCGCCTGGTCCCTGCGCGCCTTCTCGGCGTCCGATTCCGCCCGCTCCCTGCTGCGGAGCGCGTCCGTCAGCCGCCGCTGCGCTTCGTCGGCGTACCGCTCCGTCTCCTGCAACCCCTGCTCCGCCGCCTCCAGCTCCTGCTGCTTCTCCATCGCTTCGCTGCGGCCGAGCAAATCCAGCTCCGTCTCGACGACGACCGTCTCCGCCTGGTTCGCTTCGCCCGCGGCATCCGCCTCCGTCTGGGAACGCTGCGCCTCCTGCAGCTCCTTCGTCAAGGCCGATAGCTGCCGGCGGGACGCCTCGCGGTCCCGGTGCACGTCCAGCAGTTGCTCGCCGCTTCGGTAGAGCAAATAGCGATTGTACTGCTCGTAGCTGCGGCTCAGCTTGTCCAGCTCCGCCTGATGCAGCTTGAGCTCGTCCAGCCGGTCGGCCAGTTGGTCCATGTCCTCCATCACCTCGGACAGCGGACGCAGCTCCTCCTCGTGCAGCGGCGGCAGCGCCTGCACCAGAATCTCGTAGATCGCGGTCGGCTTGACGTCCTTGGACAGCTTGGGGCTCCGCAGTTGAACGAGCAGCTGCAGCAGGTCCGTATAAGCATCCTTGTCGTGATAGCCGAACAGCGCCCGGTTGACGAGCTCGCGGTACGCCCGCTGCTCCTGCACGACCTGGCCGCCCGCGCCGATCTCCGCCTCCAGCGCCCGCCGGTCGAGCGGATATTTCCCCCTGCCCTCCCGCTCCAACACGCGGTCGTACAGCCAGAAGTTCTCGCCCATGCGGCGGCCGTCCTCCAGCAGGAATCCCCAGAAGCCGACCTGCGCCACGCCGCGTCGCGCACGAAGGCCGATGCCGATCGTCTTATACAGTCCCTTGGCCGGATGCACGAACTCCAGCCACAGGTAGCCGGTCCGGTCCGTATGCTCGTCCTGATCGCCAAGCAAATAATATTCGATCTTGCGGTCCTTCGAGCCGAACGGATCCAGCCGGTGCGGACGCTTGTCGCCGTCCAGCACGAGCGGCACGAAGCTCTGCATCGTGACGGACTTGCCCGCGCCGTTCGTGCCGCGCAGCACGAGGCGTCCGTCTCCAAGCTCGAACTCTTCCTCCTCGTAAAACCAGAAATTCAGTATGCCCGCCCGGTTCATCTGCCAGCGGTCGCGCAATTGTTTTTCCATCGTAGCCTCCTGCCGATCCTTGTTCACGCCTCGGTCCCTTCGTCAAGCGCATAGTCCGCGTTCCACCGCGATACGACCGCCGACACGACGAAGCGCTCCCGATCCTCGCCCTCGGACCGGCGCTTGCCGAGCTTCCATTCGGCCATATGCGCCATCAGCGCTTCGGCCAGCTCGCCCAGGCTTTTCTCCCGGTGCTCCTTGCTCCAATACTCGCCGTATCGCAGCTTCAGCCCGTGGAGCAGCGCCTCGACGTCCGTCCGCGTCAGCTCAAGCGTGCCGTCCTCCTCGATATGCCAGTCCTGCTCGCCGAGCTTCCTCCGCAGCTCCCCCCGCGAACAACAGCGCCAGATCGGAGATGCCGGCCGCCGTCGGGAACAGGTCGCACTCCGCCGTCGGCTCGGGATAGAAGAAGTACAAGCCTTCCCGATAGCGGCTGCCCGCCAGCCCGAACATGAACTGAAGCTGGTCCATAATGGCTCGCCGCTGCGTCACGACGTAGTGCAGCTCCTCCTTGCTCCATTCCCGATCCGCCACGGCGGGCTCCAGCAGAAGCCTGCGGTAGACGCCGTGACGCTTGCGCCGCATGTCTCCGTCCGCCGTCTCCGGGTACACGACCTGCTCGGCGAAGTCGTCCAGCCGCTCATAGACACCCATATCCCGCGGAAAATGGCGAAGCACATAGCGAGAAGAAGGCGCGCATTCGTACAGCACGTTTTTATGCGTGTCGTGGGCCCAATCCGACTCCTCGCCGTCGATATGGCGAAGCACGCCCAGCTCCCTGAGCTTTTTTGAGCGCGCGGACCATCGACAGCCGGTGCTGATAATTTTCCCAGTCCAGACCGATGCCGGACGCGGCGAGCTGCTCCGTCACCTGCTCCACGATATCGGTCAGCACGAACTGGTCCAGCTCGGTCTTCGACTCCAGATACCATAGCGCATACGTAAAAAAAGCATAGTCCCGCGGCTCGCGGAACTCGGAGAAGCCCATCCACGGCTCGGCGACGAGCGGCGCCTTGTCCAGCTTGGCCATCGTCCGCGTCAGAATCAGCAGGAAGCCGGTATGCTCCGCAAACCAGTCCCGCAGCTCCGTATATTGATCCTTCACCCAGTAAAAAAAGCTCCGGATCCTCCTCCTTGGCGATCCAGGGCCGGTTCAGCAGCGCATGCGCGCAGACGCGGCGGCGCTCGTTCCACTGCTCGGCGTCCGCCCGCTTGTTGGCCCGCATGCGCCGAAGCGCATAGGATGTCGTCCCGCCCCTAGCCATGCTGCATGCCTCCTATTTGGACCTCGATTAAATAGTCGGGCATGACCAGCTCGCCGTCCTCGCTGCGCAGCAGCGCGGTCTCTTCCTCATCCGGCATGAGCACCGCGATCGAATGTCCGTCCGCCGTCACGAACGAACGCGAGCTCGCAGCCGTGCAGCGTCCGATCCAGTTAAGCAGGCGCATGCGCTCCTTCGCGCCGAGCAGCGGCAGCTCGCCGATCCGCACGGCGCCGTAGCCCTGCATCCGCTCGACGAACGCCCGCTCCTCCGCCAACTGCGCCTCGACCTGCTCGCGGTACGCCTCCCGCTTGGCCGTATGCGTACGCATCGGTTCCGTCGCCGAGCGGGCCGCCCGCTTGCGGCTGCGCGTTCGAATGAGCCGTATGTTGGGCGGCTCGCTCCAGGTCGAGACGTCGGCCCGCTCCGTCTCGCGCGCATCCTCGCCCTGAAGATGGCGGCTCGGGAAAAGACCGAATACATAGGCCCCCCAGCTTGTGCGCCTCCTCCAGGCTATCCAGCTGCGCGAATCGGCGTCCGAGCCGCTCGAGATCGGCCCGCCGGCTCATTCCGCCGCGCCTTCGCTCCTGCAGCCGCACCGCGCTGCGGACGACCTTGGCGATCGCCTCCTTGGTCGCTTTCTCCAGCAGCGTCAGCTCGCTCGGCTCGGCCTCGCTGCCGACGAACCAGCGCTTCAGGTTGGTCCAACCTTGACGAAGCTCCTCGCGGATCTCTTCTTCGGACTTGCCTTCTTCCAGACGCGGACGCGCCAGCTCGTCCGATACGGCAAGCGCCAGATACGCATCCCGCAGCCCGTCGCCCACGCGCAGCAGCTGCCCCTCGATCCGGTAGGCGCTGCGCTGCAGCCCCTTCACGAAGTGCTGAAGGTAATTCACGAGATTGTCCTTCAGCATCAAGAAGCCGTCGGTCGCCATCATCTCCTCGGCTTGAATCGAATGGATGCTCGCGATAAAGTCGGCCGCATTTTCATGCATCGTCTTGAAGGCCGCGTACAGCTTCTCCCAATTGCCCAGCGCCTCGCCCGGCGCGAACGTATCGGCTTTCTCCCGAATCTCGTGGACGCAGGCGGCGATCTGGTCGAAGTACGTCGTCTCGAGCGAGCCGCCGTACCCTTTGACCTTTTCCAGCGCCTCCAGCATCCGTTCGATTTCTATCGAATAAGGCGTCAGCAAATACTGACTCTTTTTGCGCATATATTCTTCAAGCGAGAGCGCTCGCCCGCCGTCGTGGCGGGAGGCCAGATTGCCCCAGCCTTTGAGACTCTCCAGATCGGACATACACATCTCCAGCGTATAGTTATCGAGCACGCCCGAGGACTTCGCGCCTTCGTAGATCTCTTCCGGCCGCAGCCAATACCGGAGCCGCTGATATTCCACATACACGAACCGCATAATGACGCGATAACGCGCGACGTTCGTCGCCGTCAGATAGCTAAGCTCCGGAACTGCCCGCAAACCCGCAGGCGTAATAAAAGGGCCCAAGTTCAGTACCTCCTTTGACCCTGTTATTTTAACAAAATATAATTCCCCTGTCCCGAATCTTCGGCTTCAGACGGACGATGCGGACGACGGCCCCCCGCAGTCTTCGCTCCCGTTCGACCTTTCATTCGAAAATCAGCATGCCCGTTCGATCCAGTCTGGCGTGCACGTCGGTCGAGGTTTTAGAGAATCGGTGAACGGCGGCACCGACCTGGATGATCGTATCCTCCATCGCTTTAACGATGCGGATGCTCTCTTCCGCAGGCACGGCTATTTTCGTATGTACGGCGCCTCGGGATCCCGCTTCTCCGACGGTGACGCTCTTTGCGGCGACGATCTCCCCTCCGCGAACGGACCCCGTCACCCGGACGCCTCCTCTGGCTCGCAGCTTGGATTGGTAGATACCGAGTCCGGAGACGACGATGTCTCCGCTCGAGTAAACTTCGCTGTTCTGAATAAAGCCCGACTGGATAAAATGAAGCTCGTTGTAATCGCCGGCCTCGGTGTGCCGATAAAGCTGTTCGGCTTCATCGACCGCCGTGCCGAAGGCGTCGACGTCATCGAAGCCTGCCGCCTGAGGGTGCAGGAACACATTGGATATGCGTCTTCCAAAGTTCAGCAGATCAGGCTCCAGCAGCCCCTCTTTTGCCGCCTCTCCTTCTTCCAGCTTCTGCATGAACGCCTTCCATAAGGCCGGAAAGGATTTGAACCGGCTCTCGCAAATTATATTGATCAACGGGCCCAAGCCCGTTCGGCTCAACGTTGACGTCTTAAAGGCGGAAGAGGATTGCAACTGACGGATCGCAGCGTCCATTTGCCTCATTTGCGGCACGATGCCGCCAAGCATATCGTGAATCTCGGATTGCAGAAGATTGCCGACGCCCGCGGTCACGACGCTTCCGATTATATTGCTGCGGACGATGATCGAAGCGCCGGCGCCGACTTTGGCCGAATTCACGTTGCCCCGGACGAGAATGTTGCCTTGCGCCTCTACGCACATCTGATCCTGCACCGAACCGCCGATCTCCACATCGCCGGCGTAGCGGATATTGCCGGTCTCGAGATTGACGTCGTCGCCGATCGATAATTTGGGAAGGATAGAGATTTGCAAGCTGTTTCCCATTTTTTTTGACGACGGGTTGACCGGTCTCGATGGCGACTGCCTTCGTCCCCTCTTCGAGCCAGAGAATCCCCTTTCCTTGCCGGATGCTGATCGGCGGGATCTCGGCGGGAAGGATCACCTCCTCGGTAACCGTCGTCCCATAGATGCCGGGAGTCGGAGGCTGAACGGTGCCCAGCACTTGCCCGCGCTGCGCCGACGGGAACGACGTGCGCTCTCGGTAATCGACGCTGCCGTTGTCGCGCTCCTTAAATTGCTTGCGGACATCGATCTCCGTCAAAGGGAGGAAGTACCCCGGCTTGCCCACGGAAGGCGGCGTTCCCTTCGCGATCGTAAAGACGCCTTTTTCGCGCGTCGTGCAGGCGCGGGCGATCTCCGAATAATCGATGCCGTAATGGATGCCGGCTGCCCTCAGTTCATTCAGGACAACCTCGTAATCGACGACGATCGGTTTTTTTGACTTCATCCATCTCGACCAGCAAAAAGTCGGAAGGCGGCTTGTCCTTAAGAAAGCGCTCGATCCGAAAGCCCGGCACGACCGACAGGGTCGCTGCCATTTTGTCCGGACTCACCCGCAGCTCCCAAGACGGCTCCTCAGCCTCCTGCTCCAGCTCCGCCTCAAGCACGTCTTTCTCGCTAACCATGACCGCTTGCTGAACGCGCTCGCCGTTAACGAACAGCCGGACGTCTTGACCCGGGCCGACGAGCGGAAAACGATCGGGAGCATCCTTGCACCTGATCGTGCCGTTCTCGATCCACACTTTACCTGCTTGTTCCGGCTCGTCCGCCTGTACCGCAACGTCGCGAAGCTCCGCCTTCAAGGGCAGTCGCAAGTCATCGGCCAAATCGGATATGTTCCATTCCGCTTCCGCCGCGGCTTCATCCGCCACGATGCCCGGGTTCGCCTTCAGCGACACGCGAATGACAGAAGGCTTGGCCAGCATTCCCCAAAATCCTTCATTGCCGCGGTCCACGACCTCAAGCTCCATTTGATCCTTATCGACGTTCATCGCTTCCATGGCGCACTTAATCGCTTCTTCCAGATTTCGCCCCGTGAAGGTCATGTTTTCCCTCGAGTAGGTCACTTTCAGATCACCCCTAAGTTATGAGCGCGGAGCCCCGCCCCTCGGCCGTTTCGCCGATTAACCGCGATATGCGCCGCCGCCTCGGATAAGACAGGCAGAAGATGCATCGCTGAAGTCCGGGACATCCCCGCCGGATAACGCAATATGATGCAAATAAAAAAAAATCCAGTCCGAATAGAGGGCTGGATTGGAAATCCTCTCAACTCGGCAATCCGGCTGTCATGGCAACTTGTGCTTTAGACCCGTGATTTTGCGTCCCACTCTTTCGAATGGTTTGCCTTTGCAATTAGAGACAGATGTTATGGGAACCTTTACTTAAAATCCATTTTACATTTTTCGACGAATTCTGTGACAAAAAAAATGCCGCTTTGAAGAAATAAAATGAACATTCCAATGCCATTTTGAATCTTTTGATGTTTGCTTCGATACATTTCGGTTCTTTATGCTCACGAGACGCCGCTCAACGCAGTCCGGCCGTAGAACGTTTTTAACCTCCCTTTCCCGACGGCACGACCCGATACACTCGTTTAGGACCGACATTTTGCAAAATACGGGTCGGCACGCGAGATATTTTCCGTACATCCGCGATCCCTTTTGCGTTTTTCGTAACGGTCAGCCTCAGAATCGCGCCTCTTAATCTGGCCGTATGCCGCGGCAGCTCGGTCGAGACGAAGTTCCCCAAGGAGGATGCCGCTACCCGATTCAGGACCCGTCCGTCCCGGTCCTTCATCTTGTACATTTTGATCGGATGCAGCACGTGGGGATGCGCGCCGAGCACGACGTTTACGCCATTTCGGAACAATTGATGCATCAGGCGGACCTGGCCCCGATCGGGCCGCGAACGGAATTCTTTGCCGAAATGCAGGCATACGACGATAAAATCGGCCGCGCGCTTTAGGCTGCGCACGTCCGCCGTTATTTTACTGCGCGCGATCCGGTTGACCATCCAGGGCGCCGGCACGCGTATACCATTGGTTCCGTACGTATATGCCAAAAAGCCGATCCGGATTCCCTTCACGTTGACGATAAGCCTCCGGCGGGATTCCTGCGTGGAACGGGACGTGCCCGTATGCCGCAAGCCGTGCCGATCGAGGACATTCAGCGTCCGCTTCAATCCGGCCGACGTCCCGTCCATGCAATGATTGTTGGCCGTGCTCAGCACATCGAAGCCGAGGCCGCGGAGCGTAGCCGCGAATGCGTCCGGCGAGCTGAACAGCAGCTTGCCGGGCTTTCCTCTGAACCCGCTGCCGGAGAAGGTCGTCTCCAGATTGCCGATCGTGAGGTCCGCTTTACGCAGGTAGGGCTTTACCCGTGAAAATATAGGCGAAAATCCGCCTTCTCGCGCGGCCGAAGCGATCATGTTCTTTTTCATCAACAAGTCCCCGACCGCAGCCAACGTGATGGTTGTCATCGCCCGCTTCTCTCCTTCTTAAATTACGGATGCATCATGTTATGTGGGGAGTTGGGGACTGCGTGCGCCGGGCAAACGCACAAAAAAATCCGGCGCCAGATGGGCCGGATTTTGAAAATCGTGCGCGCGGTTAAAGCCTCGGATCCATTTCCTTCTCCCTGGCGACCTCGAACAGCAGGTTGGCCGCAATCTGATTAAACGACTCGTTTTCCGGCTCGATATCCGACAGCTTGATCGCCAGCATCTGCTTGCCCAGCCGGTGCTCGCTCAGCGAGGTTCGCAGCTTGGGCGCGATGTTCTTCTGCTTGATCAGCTTGCCGTATTTATGCGGAAACTTGTAGTCGTACCCGTAGATGATCGACAGATAGCCGGGATTGCGCACCTTCATATACGGGACCGTGCCGGGATGCTCAAGCTCGGGCTTGATGACGATGCCTTCCATGCCGTTCTCGACGGTGAGTCTGGAGAAAAAAGCTTCGGCGTCCGCATAGGCGGCGGGATTCTCGAGGTCCAGCACCATGTATTCGTCGTCCGACACGAAGCGGTAGTTGACCGAAGTCTTGTCATCGGGTAGCCGCTCGTCGCCGTTCTCGCCGACCTCCTTGAGCAGCGCAAAAGGCTTGTAGACGATCTCGGCATCTCCCGCATACAGCTCAAGCTGGCGCCTGTACACTTCGAAGGCCGCTTCATGCTGCGCCAAAGGTACACGCGTATCCCGAATGCCGCGAACGAACTTGTACGTCTGATACTGATGCGTGCCGTATTTTTCGTTCAGCGCTTCCTTGGTCGCGTGATGCTGATCCTGCTCGAACCCGCTGTTCTCCCAGGTCTCCACCAGCTCGCCCAGCGCCTTTTCGAACCCGTGCGTTTTCAGGAAATCCAGCTCCGTCTCCAGCGCCTTCCCGATCGGCCGGAACTGCCGTTCGATCAGCCCTTCGCCCAGCGCCTTCCACGGCAGCAGCTCTCCGTCGAGCACCAGCATGGCGATTCCCCGCTCCGACATATACGGTCCGAACTTCCGCTGCAAGCGCTCGTAAATCGGCAGCATGTCCACGGCCTTGACCTGATAGCCGTTGCGGCTGACCGCGCGGCACTGCTCGATATCGCGATGCAAATACACGTTGCATCTGGAGCCCATGTACTTCGGCTGCAACACGACCTCGCTCACGCCGCGCTCCGCGAAGTAGGCGAGCCCCTTGCGCAGCGATTCGAGTTCGCCCGCATCCAGGTCCTTGTCCGCCGGCGACATCGTGCCCGAGATATAGTTGATGCGGTGGCGGGCGCAATAGCGCAGCCTGCGGACGGACTCGGCGTCCAGCTCCAGCAGCTTGACCTTCCGCTCCTCCCGGAACAGCGTCGGCAGCTCCTCGTGGAAAGCGGCGGTTTGCGATTTGCGGCTCTTGAAAAACGGCTTATACGACATCCGCACGCCCGTCAGCAGGTTGCCGTGCGCGCAGCCGGTGTCGAGATGAATTTTGTTTTTGATCCGAAAGGCTTGCTTCGCCGCGACGTGTCCGAACAGGTGGTACGGGTGGTTGCCCGTCGCTTCCTCGCGCAGGAAATGCAGCTGATCTTCCGCAGCAAGCGCGCGGTCGAGCCTGAAATTCCGCTGACGGCGCAGCGATTCGGCCTCTAGCTTGCCGATATGCACGCTGCGGCAGGGCGCATGCGTGACATAGTACGAAGATCTGCCGTCGCCGCCGATGTGCCGATAAAAGGGGCGGGACGCTTCCGCAAGCTCGGCGAATTTTCCGTACAACACCTTGTCGGCTTGCAGCGCAGGAATGGAGTCGAAATACGCATCCGTCAGCTGCGCGTCGGCGCCTTTGATTTCCCCGTTCATATACTTCAGCACGAAGTTCTCATGGTTGCCGAGCACAAACAGGAAATGCTCCCGGTTGCGATGCAGGAACTCGACGATCTCCCGCGTATGCTTGCCCTTGTCGATCCAGTCGCCAACCAAAATTACCTTCGCGTCCCGCACCTTGTCCGTCGGCACCATGCGCCCGCCCTCGATGCGGTAGCCGAAGTCCGTCAGCAGTCCCTGCAGGTCCGCAACGCATTCGTGGACGTCTCCGATTACGATATACTCCGCATCCCTCGGCAGCACCGACGCCGCGTACTCGTTCCAATTTTCCACCGCGATCCGGTATTCCGGGTTGGCCCGCCGCTCCTCCGGGAAATAGAAATCCTTGGCCCGCACCTTGTGGATCTTGTCGTAGCCCTCGCGCGACAGCACGGGCAGCACGTCCTTGCGAAGCCGGTTCAAATGCGCGGTGATCAGCTTCTTGGACCGCTCGGAAGCATAGTAGTCGTTGCGTCTGCGATAATCAAACAGCACGACTTCGATATGGTAGTGGTTGTCGCGGGCGATGTCCCGCACCTTGGCGCGGAAGTCCTCGGCCAACCCGAGCGTATCGACGATAACGAACTCGGCATTGATCGGAAACGAAGTGACCAGCTTCAAGCGCTCAAATAGCAATTGGAACGCATGCGAACTCGACTCCAGCATCAGCTGCTCGTATTTGTCGTAAGCGTAGCCGAGCAATTCCTGCCGGATGGCGTCCGACGACAAATACTGCACGTTGGTCCACAAGCCCCGCGCCTCATCCGTCAGACGCAGCTGCGGCATCATCACTTCTTTTGCAAACGTCGTCTTGCCGCATTCGCTTGAGCCGACCAGCATAAATATCGTATGCACGCGCGTCGCCATCTCCATGCGCTACCCCTCCCCCTCTGCGGACGATGACGCCCTGCGTCGTATGAACGCCGTCCACCCGATCTCCGATTTCGACAAACTCGCAATCGAGCGGCAGCCCTTGTACCGTATCTGCAAACCATTGCCGGAACGCCGCCTGGCCCAATTCCCACTTATGATCCTCATGCCGGAACCCTTCCAGCTCGTAATACCGGTTGAAGTCCGCGTTCGGCGTCGTCACGATCAACCGTTCGAAATCGACCTCGGTGCCGATGTGCCGGACAAACGCCGCTGCGTCCTCCAGGCTCATATGCTCGACAACCTCCGTGAGGATGACGTCGACCTGCTCGCCGTTGTATGTTTCGAGGAAGCGGTCGAGCGAACCGAACGTCGCGATATTGTCTATCTCCTTGGCAGCCGCTTTTCTCGCAACGGTATCCAGCAGCTCTTCGTCGATGTCCACCGCGTAATAAGCGCTCTCCAGCTTGCCCGCAAACGGAATCGCATAAAAGCCCTCGCCGCAGCCAATGTCGAGGATCGGTTTGTCGAAAGGCAGCACGCCCGCAATGAAGCTGCGCCGCTGCATCGCCGTACCGCCGAACGCCAATTCGATGGCATATCGGTCCGTCCGCTCCACGACTGCCTTGTACTTCTTGAACCGCTCTCGCGAATGAAGGAAGTTTCTCGCAAACAGGCTGCGAATGAAAAACGGCGCATCGATGACGTTCAGGCTGGGAACGTACTTGTCGAGCACGACGTCCGAGATGTCGATCTGCTCGTCTCCAAACATCGACAGGAACAGGCACAGCACACTGGCAACATGCAGCAGACCGTACAGGCTTTTTCGCGTGGCGATCGTGAGCGCGTAGCTTTTGTGCGCCCGGTGCTCCAGCGTGAAGGAATAATCGGTCAGGTGCTTTTCAAAAAAATCAATGTAGCGAAGCCGGTCGACGTGGATCATATTGATGAAAAAAGACGTGCTCGCAGCCTTCCGCGTCCCGGTCGTCGTGCTTTTTTGAACGGCGCCGCGAAAAATTCGTTAATCGCGCTCAGCGGAAGCAGCGGCGTGTTGTACCGGGAGACGTTCAAGTACTCGAAGCGCTCGTCTTCCTGCTTTTTTATATGAAATATCGTTGTCGGCGTCCTTGAAGTAAACGTTGTACGTCGAATCGTCCGAGTACCAGCCATAGGCCATGCCTTGGCGGATCTGCCGCAGCTGCATGCCGGTAGAAGGATTTTTGCGGATCAGAAACGTAAACTGCGGATGGCTCGACTTGAGCTGAACGATGGCCATTAAAAATCATCCTCTCTGTGGCGGGCGATAAGGCTGGTGGACAACTAGTCCTTGTACGGATCGAACTCGTCCGCGCCCGCCATGCATACCCCGATCGGCTTCAGCACGTGCAGCACGTCGATCGTCTCGGCATGCGCGTCCAGCACCTCCTGCAGCCGGCGATAGACGAACGGACTCTCGTCCGTTCCCGCGCCACGGAGCTCGACGCCGAACTCGCGGACCGCCAGCTCCATCTGCTCCGGCGTGATCAGGCCGCCCGAACGGGTACGCGTCTTCCAATTCATCTTGCCGGCCGCCTGCGTGCGGCTCATCACGCGGCCCGCGCCGTGGACCGTGCTGTAGAAGGAATCGCGGTTTTCCGCCGTATCCTTGCCGCGCACGATGACCGAGATATCGCCCATGCTGCCGCCGATGAACCCAAGCTGTCCCGGCGCCGAAGGCGTCGCGCCTTTGCGCACGACGATCGTATCCTTGCCGCCGTGCGTCTCGCGCCACGCGTAGTTATGATGGTTGTGCACCTCGAAGTCCGACTCCGCGCCCAGGATCGCCAGCACCTGCCGGATCACGTAGTCGCGCCCGGCATACGCATAACGGCCGGCCAGCTTCATCGCCCTGTAATACAGATCTCCGAGCTCGCTGTCCAGATCGAACAGCACGGGCGGCTGATCCATCTTTTCCCCGGGGGGCGTTGCCCAGAAATTCGCGTCCGGCCGCCAGGTTCAGGAAGCCGCTGGCCGTCCTGTGGCCGAAGCCCCGGCTGCCGAAGTGATTGCCGATCCATAGGCGGTCCGTGGCGGGTTCGACGAACAAGTCGACGTAATGATTGCCGCTGCCGACCGTTCCGAGTTGGTCGCGGGCAAGCTTCTTCAGCTTGTCGTGCTCCTGCCGCCCGATCGCCGCATATACGCTCCAATCCGGATCGTCGAACAGCTCGTGATCGACCGGCTCGCTGTTGATGCGACCGATGCCGAAAGACACCTTGCGCGCGATCCGGTCCATGATATCGGCGAGGCGAGGCAGTACGTCGCATGCCATCAGGTTCGTGCGCACGGCCTTGTTGCCGCAGCCGATGTCGTAGCCCACGCCGGAAGGCGAGATCTGGCCGTCATACGCGATCACGCCGCCGATCGGCTGGCTGTAGCCTTTGTGATGGTCGGCCATCAGCAGCGCCTGAACGACGTTGCCGTGCACCGCGCAGGTTTTCGCTTGGGAGAGCGCGCTCTCGTCGGGCTTGCCCCAGACGCGCACGCCGTCTATCGTTTGATAGGTCATGTTGTATCGTTACGCTCCTTTATGTTGCAATAATGAACAGCGGCTACGCGCCCCATACCTCCCGCAGCGCCGACCGGAACAGCGCGTCCAGCCGGTCGTCCAGGCGCTCGGCCCTGGATGACTGCGAGGCGGCGATTCGCTCCAGATGAGCGAGCCGCTCCTCCAGATAATCGTTGACTACGGCGAGCCGCGGCTCGTAGTCAAGCTCTTCGCCCGCTTTTTTGCGGGCCAGCAACTGCTGCACCGTGCGCCAGAGCTTTCCGTCCCGCGGGAGGAGCCGGTTCGTCAGGACGTCGAACGCCATCGGCGGCATGTCGCCGTACCGCTCGATCCACTCGCACGCCAGCACGGGGCGCAGCACGTAGAAATACTTTTTAATTTTGACCCGATCGCCCTGCAGGTACGTCCGGTAGTTGCCGCGGGCCATGTTCAGGTAGTGATACATGCAGGACTTCGGCGAAAAGGTAAGCGGCGAGATCGCGCGCAGCTGCTCCGCCACGGTGTAGCGCTCGGCGTACCGGATCGGCGACTGCAGCCATTCGAGCAGCGGCGGGTTGGACTTGCGGTACAGGTTCAGCGCCTTGCGCAAATCCCAACCGCTGATGTCCAATTGATCGCTGATCGGCCGCTCGATGACATCTCTTTTATCGTATATAGACAAGTACCAGTCCGGCTCGCGCACGTAGACGAACCGTACGTCGTAGTCGCTGTCCTGCGACGGGAAGCCCCAAGCGCGGCTGCCCGATTCGCACGCATACAGGATGCGGACGTTCTCTTCCCGCTCGAGCCGATCCAACTGATCGCTTATCGTTTTTCTGATCGTTTCCATCTGAAAATCACCTCTATGTAGAACGGCGGCTCCGGTAGTCCGAAGCCTGCCGCCCTGCTGTCGTAATGCGCTGCGATTTCCCCATTCCCGCCCTCGCCCGAATCCTGCCGATCTGCACGCGGTAGTTACATTGATTGGTGCACGTTACGCGCGTCACCTTGCTGGGCTCATGATTGATAGGTTGGACATGGCCCCCGTGTCCGCTCAAGTCCAACGTTCCCCGTTGGCGGGTTGTGCACGCCTCGGCTGATTCGGACTACCTTCGCAGCTACGTCTCGATGAGTTCCGTCGTCCAGTTCATCTCTTGAATGCGAAAATCCATCTCCCGGTAGGCTTTGGACAGCGCATCCACGCGAGCTTGAAGCTGCACGACGTCCACCGTCCGCTCGAATCGGACCTCCGAACGGCTGAATCGGTCCTGCTTGATCGACGCCTGCTCAAGCAGACCGGCGAGCAGCTTGCGATGCTGCATGAGACGGTCCCGCTCCGCCAGCGCGTCCGAGATGCTCAGCTCCGCGTTAAACGGCGTCGCCGCATTCGTCTTGTTGATCTTGCGCACCCAAGACGTCTGCTCGGCGAGCGTCTGCTCCAGCTCCGCCAGCAGCAGGGTTGGGTCCTCCGCGGGCGTTTCGCCCTCTTGTACCTTCACGACCCGCTCCAGCCGCTGCCGCAGCTGCGCGATTTTTTTCTGGCTGTCCGCCCTGCGGACCAGCGCCTCTGCCAGCTTCATTTTTAAGCACCTCTTCCTCTAGTTATCGATATCGATCGCTTCGATCCGTTCGACCATGGAGCCGTAGCCCCTGGCCGACTGCGCGATGTAGCTCAGCACCGTGTCACTCCAGCCGTAGATATAGAACGTACCGGGATCCTGCTGTGGCACCATCGCGCCACGGTAAGGCGAGACGTCGACGATAAACGCCTTGACGCCGGGGTTCACCTTCGCCCTGTACTTCGCCAGCGCTTCGTAGAACGGACTGCCCGCATTTTGCTGTTCGTCCGTGATGATGACGATCTGCTCGACCTTGTGCCGCTTTGCCAGCAGCTTGCGCACCGGCGCGCCCGTATCCGTGCCGCCTCGCGTCCGGATGCGCTCCGCCTGCGACAGGATGCTGTCCCTGCGCGAAGGCTTCGCATCCTCGGCGACGGTGTCGAACAGCCAGAACAGGGAGTCGCCTTCCGTCTTCTTGTACAGCGCCAACGCGAACACCGAGCCGATCTGCAGGTAGTCGCCGGTCATCGAGCCCGAGATGTCGAGGAAGATCGCCGTACGGCCTTCGAGATCCGGCAGATGCTCAAACGTATACTCCGCCGCGTCCCGCAGCGCGTCACGCAGAACCGGATGCTCCACCTGCCGGAACGCCTTGGCGAACCGGAACGGCAGAATCCTCGCCTTGGCAAGCGCGCGCCGGTCGGTTAGCCGATCGGTCACCGCCTGCAAGTTGTGCCGCTCCTCCAGCACCCCGGCCCGCTCAAGCGCGTTCAGATGACGGAGCAGCGCGAACGTCGGCATCTGGCCGATCAGCGCTTCCCAGATCGCCTTGGTCGGCTTCACCGCGCCCGTGACGACCTCGTGCGGCAGCTTGCCCGTCTCGATCCAGTACAGCCGCTCGGCCTCGGACGTCGCTTGCTTGAGCTGCTCCAGCGCATGGACCTGCGGCAGCAGCGACAGGTTCGCCTCCTGGCCCCGCAGGTACCGGTAGAGCGCCTGCTGCTTCAGGTCCGCCGGCTTCGGGTGCGCCGTCGCGATCGCGTCGCCGAGGCTGTAGCCCCGGCCCCGGCCGTTGTACTTGACGGCCCAGTATTCGGATACGCCGGCCAGAAACCGGTTCACTTGCCGCTTCACGGCCCGGCCGCCCTCCCCCCGGCCCATCCCCTGGAGGATCGTCAGGAAGTCGGACAGGTCGGACGGAATCTGCACGACCTTAAGGAAGATCCTCGCGAACAGGTCGGGCCGGTACGCCGACAGGATCGCGAGGCCGTAGAGCGGCTGAAGCCGCATGTAGCCTTCGCCCCGCGCATAGACGAGCGCCTTGGCCATGAACTGCGGATCGCGCTGCGCCATCTCGCGATGGAGCGCTTCGGCTTCGATCAGCAGCGACTGACCGTCTGCGTAAAACGTGTTGCCCATCGTATTGGTGACCAGCGTCTGCACGTACCGCTCCTCGGCGGAACGTTCGTAAGCCGGATAGCCATCCAGGTTCAATGTCGTCGGCCTGACGGCCGAGAACAGCTTTTTTAGCGAAACTCATGGGAATTGACCTCCTTAAAAGAGAGCGGAGCGAGGAACATGGCCGAGAAGGTTCGCGGAAGGCCAGCGTATGGCCACGTCCGTCCCTTATATCGAAGTATCCCTCTCGTTCGCCTCGCTCCGTTTGTCGTGCTGCATCGTTGAGGAAAAGGTCGGAAAGGCATGCTGCTCTACCGTCTGAGCTATCCTGCCGAAGCGGGAGTTGGATTCGAACCAACGACAAGCCGATTAAAAGTCGAAGTAGCCCTTCCATGCGCCTCAACGAACGAACGTCGAAAACTGATCTGTTCATTTTGCATTTACATCTTGCATTGTGCCCCGCTTTTTCGGCGTCGGCTGCTTGCTCTTATCATCGCGCACATCCGCTGCTGCGAACATGGCGCAAGTATGACGACTTGTAAAATTTATCCGAAATTCGATGCCGTTTTTGAAGCTAAGGAGCCTCTGTATGGCGTTTTCGTATAGCGATTGGAAACGGAAGAAGCCGCGATCGCCTCCGGTTTCACTCGGGCCGACAGCCCCATCGCTTCAATTCTTCCAACCAGCTCCGCGACCATTACCGACGTCCGGTTGCGCCTCGCGTCGGTACCTGCGTCGATATCGACGAACATCGCCAGGCTTGCGCCGTGATAGGCATAGGGCAGAAGAATATCCTCCAGCACCGCCCTTTTCCCGGCATCGAAGTAAGCTGCGATCTCCTGGCTGTAAGTCGTTTCGAGGCTCAGCTTTTCTCGCAGCGACCGGAGCTCCCGCGGGACGATCACCTGTCGGTAGCAGAACCAGGCGCCCCGGCCCGGGCGGAGGATGACGACGGACGTTACGAACTTCGTATGTCCGGCATGCACCTGCGCGTCCGTCCCGACGACGAGCTGATAGGATGCGCGCGGATCGCGCTCCATGAAGCCTCGGATGCGGACGAACACCTCGTCCAGCGGCAGATTTTGTTCGGAAAGATTGCGGAAGACTTGCTCGTGAAGCATGGGGTATACATGTCTTTTCATAAGTGTCACCTGTAGCGCAAGGCGGCTTCTTCCTTTCTGATTTGTCGTATTGGCAGGGTTGGCAGGGCTCGAACCTGCGACCGTCCGATTAACAGTCGGGCGCTCTACCTGCTGAGCTACAACCCTATGGATTTGGAGGCGTGGACGGGGCTCGAACCCGCAGA
The DNA here is from genome assembly GCF_029525575.1 of Cohnella rhizosphaerae. GTDB lineage: Bacteria > Bacillota > Bacilli > Paenibacillales > Paenibacillaceae > Cohnella > Cohnella rhizosphaerae. Next base: position 728,044 of record NZ_JAPDIA010000003.1, on the reverse strand, counting down.
TCCGGACGTGAAAGGCCCGTGTGTTCATCCAGTTTCACCACCACGCCGCGGCGGTTCAAAGTCAATCGAATGGCTGCCCGGGCAGGATTCGAACCTGCGGTGGATGATTCAAAGTCATCTGCCTTGCCGCTTGGCTACCGGGCATCGTATGGGGAGACCAACCAGACTCGAACCGGTACTGGCGGATTCACAGTCCGCTGCGTTCGCCTTTTCGCCATGGTCTCCATAAGGGAATGCGATTGTTGTGATCGGCCCCGCTCCTGCCTGATGGCAGGAGCGCGCCGCCTCCTTTCCTCGTTTTAATATCGCTTGACGCGGTATGTACTTTGCAGGGGCCGTTTAGGTATGAAAAAAAGACCCCTGTCGCCCTCGGATCTTCCTCTAAGGCTGCATTCAGCCATAGAAAAAGACCGCTCGGCTACAAGCAGTCTTCACGGGTACGCATATGTATGCCGTCGCCGGCGGCGTCAGGCTGTAGAAAACAACCGACGAACCGAAGCGGGTCTGCGCCTGTAAAGAATGCCGATATGAGATTGGAGATACAGATGATGCGGGTTGAATAAGCTTATCTCTCGCTGGCCGCCTTTAATCTGGGACATCGGGCTGCGATGATCCGGACGTTCATAGATAAAATTCGTATTGCGCATGTTCCGCACTCCTTTCTCCAATTCAGTATGTTGCTGGTAATCCTGGCATCGGGCGTTTAACGCTGTCAACCATAAACTGCATGAATGATATCATGGAGGAAATGGGTTGGAAAGGTTCGCTGCCTCGATCCGGTTTTGGATCGAAGCGGTTAGGGTGTCGATCCTAACCTAAAGCCATTTGGACGAAGTAACCCTTCCTTGCGCCTCCATGATCTCGTGACCCCCGATGCCTTCCGGCTCGGCTTCACAACCTGATTTTCGCAGCATTCCCATCGATCGAACAGGGCGAAAGTATGGCAACGCGCAAAAAGTTTCCATATTCTCCTGCCTTTTTGCTTGATACAATGGTACAAAGATTGACAGGAGGTGTGCGCATGGCGCGGGAAAGCTTCGATAAAGAGGTTCAATTTCTTCGCATGCTCGCTCTGGCGGGCGGAGCCTACAGCAGGCAGCAATTCGCCGACCGGCTTGGCATCTCCGTGCATACGTACGACAAGACGCTGCGCTATATCAAGGACATGCGAACGGTGCTGTCCTCGGAAGCAGCCGAGGACCTGGCCGAAGGTCTGCGCTACAACCATTACGAATCCGCGGACCCGCTGCTGCTGTTTCTTTTCAGGTCCAAGTCGCTGAAGGATTCGGAAAGCGTCCGGCTCGCGGTCCTGATCGGCTTGATGCAGGGCGAAGCAATGACCGCCAAAGAACTGCTGAACGCCTGCAGCGACAGCATGCCGTCCGAGTATGCTTGCCCCGACGAGAAGACCGTTCGCGGGGATCTCAAGTATCTGGAGGAGGTCGGCGTTATCCGCCGCCTGGACGGCGGTCGGCCGTACAGATACCGCGCCGATATCGATCTCATCGATCGGCTGTCGGACGAGGAACTCCTTGACCTTTACGACTATGTCGATGTAATGGCGAACACGCAGGTGCCTGCCGTACAGGGCTATCTGCTGCGAGATACGCTGAAGAAGGCGCTGACAAGACGCGGCTACGGACCCGAGACCTTCGACGTTCATCTGTACAAATATCACTATCACACGCGCATTCTCGACGAGGCGCATCTGTATACGATATTCGAGGCGATCAGGGAGCACCGCAAGCTGACCTTCCTCTACCTGTCGCCAAAAAAAAGGCAAGAACTATGCCTCTAAAAACACGAACCCTCTGTTCGAGCGCGAGACGGAGGGTCGCGTGGAGACGACGCTGCCGCTTCGCGTCGTTTACGACCATCAATACGGCCGCTGGTATCTGATCGGACACAGCCCCCGGCTCGGCACCATGAAGTATCGCCTGGAGGGCATCACCCAGATCGAGATGGGAGAGGCCGTAGACGCGGAAACCTTCGGCCGGCGCCTGGAGGCCGTCGAACAGGAGCTCGAACACAGCTGGGTGACGGACTCGCACCGGCGCGTGAAGATCCGGGCGCGATTCTACAACCCGGGACGGGCGGGCGCGAACTTCGTACGCGAACGCGTCGAGGCCCAAGGCCAATGGGGCGTCTTGACGGACGAGTCGGACACGACCTTCCTCTATGAGATCGAGGTCAACGGCATTTACGAGATCAAGCCGTGGCTGCGCAGCTTCGGCTCGAGCTGCGAAGTTCTGGAGCCCGCATGGCTGCGCCGGGAGCTGATCGCCGAATGGAAGGAGATTCAGGCCTACTATGAACCCGTTCGAGAAAATCTTTAATTATCAGATTCTGTCGCGTCTGGACGAAGCGGATTCGATCGCCCTCACGACCCACGAGCGTTCATGGCTGAAAACAATGCTCGAGCATCCGGCGTCGGACGACGCGTTCGCAGAGGGAACGTTGTCACGGCTACGCGATCTGCTGCGGAATGAGGCTACCATCGACAGCCGCGAATATATCATGCAAAAAGCCAAAAGCCGGGAAAGACAGGTCTATCATCCCCTGCTCCGTCCGCTGCGCCGCATGATTCAGGAGGGCAGCGGAATCAGGCTCACGACGAGGCTCAAGCACGGCGGCGTCCAGGCCAATCAGAACGGACTGCCCGTCAAGCTGGAATACAATATGGTCAAGCGGGAGTGGTACCTTCTCTGGTACAATGCCCGCGGCCTCATGTCGAGCAAGCTGCAGCATATCGTATCCGCGAAGCCCCTCCCGCTTCCGCCGGAGCGCTTCGAGGCCTTGCGAAGCCGGGCATTCGCACTCCTCGAGGAGCGCCGGACCCCCCGCGGTGATCGAGATCGTCCGCGAATACAACGCGGAGCTATCCCGGATCCTCTACGCCTTCTCCTGCTTCGATAAGACCGTCAGCTACGATGAGGACCTGGACTTGTACCGCATACGGGTATCCTGCCTAGCCGACGAGAGCGAATTCCTGCTGTCCAAGATCCGCTTCCTCGGACGCCGGGTTCGTATCGTCGAAGGCGATCAGCTGCGCCGGCGCATGCGGGAGTCGGCGGCTTGGACGCTGGCCAGATACGAGGAAACGACCGAGCCGCAGCAAGCCCCGCAGCCTCCTCAAGATGCCGACTCCGCATCTTGACCCGGCCGAAGAAGTCGCCTTACTTCCGAGGCGGCAGCAGACCGGCTTTACCGTCCCGAACCCAATAGATGCGGTCCGACACCGGGCTCGGCATAAGCGCCACACTGCGCTTGGCCATCGTCCTAAACCCGGATTCTTCCGCCAGTCGCTGCGCCTGTCGGAGCGTCTCCATCTCCTCGTCCGCGCGCAGAACCATGACCGTCTTGCGGTTCGTAAACGCGACCAGATACGGATTGCGCCCGAGCCGCTTGTTTAACTCGGGATCCAAAAACTGACACTCCGCCGGATGCGTATCGTGCATGTACACTTCTAGCCTGCAAGTGTCCAACAGCGTCGGCAATCTCATTCGCGGCTCCTGCCAGCCCGCCCGCCGGAGATTCCGGTAAGCGATCTTCCTCAGCTCATCCTCGCGCAGGTCCGGGTTCAACTCCAGCATGCCTGCGGTGATGACTTTCGTCAGCTCGTCTTTGATCTCAATATACATCTCCCGCAGGCCAGGCAGTCGCTCCGCCGACAATCCGCCCGCCTGCTTCCGGGTGGCCTCCGCGTATGCCTCGTCCCGCAGCGCGGGATATATATAATCGGGATCGAGAATGGCGACCTCGTCCTTCTTTTCGCATGCGATCCTCGAACTGCGGACGATATCGTTCAGGTAGTCCACGGCCGCATTCAGATCGCCGCCTGCCATGTACGTGCGATACGTATCGTGCAAGCTGACCTGCGACTTGCCGATCTTGTCGTCCATCTCCAGCAGCAGCGGCTCTCCCTCCGTCAATCTGACGTCGATCTGCAGACTTTCCGCCAAATGACGCTTCATCATCTCCGCGAACTGTTCCGGCTGATCATACAATCTTGCCTGCTTCATGCCAATACGCCTCCTTAAAATGTCCCGGCAAAACAAAACACCCCGACAAAACGTCCGCAGACGTCCTGCCAGGGTGTGCTTCACCGCTGGGATTTAAAAACTTACATTACGCTAATGCTTAGCTTCATGGTTCGGGAATTAATCACAGCCCCTGCTTGCTTTAAAAAGTTAAAACCTAAAATACCGTCAATCTCCAAACCATAGTCCATGTTTCCAATCTCGACTTGGAAATCTCTTATTGTCGATCCGCCTGCACGAATAAAGTCCGCGTTTTTCGTGAAAACGTACTCTACGCCGCCTATTCCGCGAATCCTATCCACAAGATCGTCTTGTTCAGGCACCATGCCTATTTGTTGTACGCTATCCGCGTTCAAGAGCGTGCCGGCAGAACCGGTGTCGAGCAATACCCTCTTCAACGTTAACGGCTTTCCCCCTAAACATAACCGTCATGTTAATAAAAGGAAGGCCGTATCGTTCGGTTATCTTCATCTTGGACCTCGAATCCCCATGTATCGCTCTCTCGCCACAACTTCCGGACGAGAGGTATGAAAAAAGCAATACTCGCGATGCGGAGCCTGCTGATGAAGCTCGCTGTAACGCTTTAGCGCCTTGCTAGAGTCTTCAAATACATCAATAACGGTCATTTCTTCAATATAACGCTGCCCTTCCTTGGAATAGGCCTTCGTTGCCTCGAATACAACCCATTCATTAGGGAAGCGCTCTTGAACCTCATTCCATCGCAAGTCGGACACCTCCGATCGCAGAGTCAGCAGTATTATAACATAGCAGACTTAACCCGGAACCCACTCCTTCTCGCCTTGGCAAAACAAAACACCCCGACAAAACGTCCGCAGACGTCCTGCCAGGGTGTGCTTCACCGCTGGAAATATTAAGTACATTAAATCATATTCGTCCGCATTTGAAAAGCTAAAAATTTTATCGGCTGCGAAGCCGATTGCGCCCTTTTATTTCTTGTTCGCTACGCTAACCTTCAGCAGCTTGCCTTTAATCGTCGTCTCCCGCATCTTATTCAACACCAGGCGGCCCTTGCCGTTGAGAATATCCACGTAGGACACATTGTCTTCTATCGTGATGATCCCGATATCCTCCGCCGATACGCCCTCGATCTTGGCGATCGTGCCGACGAAGTCCACCGCCCGGATTTTCTTTTTCTTCCCGCCGTTGAAGTAGAGCTTCAGGATCTCCTCGTCCAATCGGGACGTCCTGTCCTTTTTTGACTTCCGCCTTGTTCTTGATCTTCGCATCGAACGAGGCTTGGGCATACGCCACCGCGTCTTTGGAGGGATGGTTTCTCCGCGGAATCTCAAATCCGACGTATCGCTCCGCATTGATCACGAATTTTTCTTCGTTCGGCGTGGCGAAGGAGATCGCTTTGCCCCTGTTGCCGGCTCGTCCGGTTCTGCCGGTCCGATGCACGTAGCTCTCGTTTTCCTGGGGAAAATCGTAATTGATCACGAGACTGATATTGTCGATGTCGATGCCCCTCGCAGCGACATCCGTCGCGATCAGGTATCGAAACTCCCCCGCGTTTGAACGCGTTCATGACCTGGGAGCGATCGTCCTGCTCCATGCCCCCGTGGATTCGGTCGCAGGGGTATCCGTGCTTGTGCAGCTCCTTGAATACGACGTCAACCCTGACCTGCGTCCGGCAAAAAATAATGCAGCTGTCCGGATTTTCGACCGTGGCGACGTCCCTGAGCAGGTTCAGCTTGTCGTCGTCCTTCACCGTGTAGAGCGCATGCTCAATCTGGCTTGTCGTTCTGCCCGCCGTCTGAATCTCAATATCGAGCGGCTGCTTCATATACTTGTGGCACAGGCGTTCGACATCCTTGGGCAGCGTCGCCGAGAACAGCAGGGTCATACGATCCTTGGGCAGCTCGCGGATAATCTTCTCGACCTGCTCGATGAATCCCATGCTCAGCATCTCGTCGGCTTCATCGATGACCAGATATCTCACCTGCTCGAGGTCGATCGTGTCTCTCTCGATGTGATCCATGACCCGGCCCGGCGTGCCGACGACGACATGGTTTTTATGCGCCAACTGAATCTTTTGCCTGGCAAAAGGCTGCTTGCCGTAAATCGCGGTCGCCTTGATCCGTTTAAATCGGCCGATGTTCATCATATCTTCCTTGACCTGATCGGCCAGCTCGCGCGTCGGCGTCAGGATCAAAGCTTGCGGACGGTTCTCCTCCCATTCCACCAGCTCGCAGATCGGAATCCCGTACGCGGCCGTCTTCCCGCTGCCCGTATGAGACTTGACGGTCATATCCTTCTTCTGCAGCGCGACCGGAATGACTTTGCTTTGCACTTCGGTCGGCTTGGCGTATCCCATGCTGTCCAAAGCCCGGCGTATGTCGTCGCTTAGTGTATAGTCGTTAAAGCTGGGTTCGCTCATTGTTAATCCCCTTCGTATATCCGCGAGTGTCGGTTCCTCATGATACGATAATTCGCCATGCTTTACCAACTACCACCGAATCTGCCGGACCCGCTCGATCAAGGCGTCCCGCTCGTCCGGACGGATCGGCCACGCTTGAATCTCCCGAAGGACAGGCGCCAGGTTCGCATAGCCTTTGGCCACACCGTTAAGCCGCGCGGCCAGCGTCGAGCGCAGGAACGCTTCTTCCGATTCGTACAGCCCGCGCAGCTTGCCCGCGGCGTCCGGATATCTTTTCAGATAATACTTCTGGTGACGCGGCTCGGCCGCATAAAACGCCTTAAAAGGTAAGATCTCCGTCTCCAACGGATGCCCCTTGGCCGCTTCCATCCGCTTCTTCATCCGGTTAAACGCCTCCGCTTGACGCTCGTCGCGGTACAGCAGCAGAGACTGATACTGCCTTCCTTTATATCCGTTAATATTAACGGGATTATGATGATCCCAGAACGTCTCCAGCAGGCGATCGATCAAGATCAGTTCGGCGTCGTAGACGATCTCGACCGTCTCGGAGTGGTCCCCCATCTCGCGGTAAGTCGGCTGCCCGGTCGTGCCGCCCGCATATCCCACGCGCGTTTCCTCGACGCCCGGCAACGAGCCGAACAACGCTTCGGGAGACCAGAAGCAGCCCATGCCAAGCGTGATCGTTTGATTTCCTTGCATAAATCCCGCCCCCCTCATCTGGCGCACATATTCCGGACCTAAACGTGGCATGCTGGAATGGTTGTCAAAATCGTCCAAGGAGGTGCCCCATGACAAATAACCAAAACGAACCGACCAAGGCGGAGGTCCAGACGACCGAGCTGAACAAGCTGCCCGTGCCCGGTCAGGACGATACCGAGTTTTCCGCGGAGGAAGCGGCAGAAGCCTTCGAACAAGGCCAATCCGCTAGCGGCACTCGGAATACGGACCGACAATAACCTTATTTAAAAAGAATAAGACACCGTTCGCCTTCTCGCAAAAGGCCGCGGTGTCTTATTTGCGTTTGCCAGGCGCCGCGTCTTAAACGACGTTAATCTTCACTTCGATATTGCCCCGCGTCGCCTTGGAATAAGGGCATACCTGGTGCGCCTCGGCGGTCAGCTGTTCGGCAAGCGACCGTTCGACGCCCGTCAGCTTCACGTCGAGCGCCACTGCCAGGGCGAAGCCGCCGTCCGTGTCCTTGCCGATCGTGACGCTGCCCGTCACTTCGGTGCCTTCGTACTTGACTTCTCGCCTGCGGCATACCAGATTCAGCGCGCTCTCGAAGCATGCCGCGTAGCCCGCGGCGAACAGCTGCTCCGGGTTCGTCGCGGCCCCGCCCATGCCGCCCAGCTCCTTGGGCATGCGAAGCTCCAGTTGAAGCACGCCGTCGCTCGAAGACAGCTTGCCTTCGCGTCCGCCCGTGACCGTCACGGTTGCCGTATATAGGTTTTCCACCCGTTATCCCTCCGCATAGTCCGATATCGATGCGTCGGCGCGCTGCATGGCAGACTTGCCTCGACATCCCACTAGGTTACGCGGAAGGGAATTTTTTATCCGATCGGGCCTTGCTAAAAATCCATCCAGAAAAATTGAGAAACAGCGAGAATGAGCCCGACAGCGTTTACCACGATAAAAAGCCATTTTTTCGCTGTGCGGCTCACGGATTCTGTCCCCGTTATCAAGGTCCAAACCAGAATGCCGTTGAACACCACCATAATAATGAGAGCCAACCACCAATTCGCAGCCATCTTGACCTCGCCCTTCCTCAAATTCTACGTCATCTGCCGAAGCTTCTTTATTGCCGGCCTTGCCAGGACACGACTTCAATTCATTGTATCACCAGACCGGAAGGCGAGGAATGGGGAGGCCGAAAAAACTGGCGAGCCGTGTCCACATGTGCATAACTTCGTGCACAACCTGTGCACAACATGGGGATAAATCACTGCGGGTCTGTTGCGCGGTCGATCGAAGGAAAACCACTCCTACAAGAACGGATCGCTAAAATGGCACGTGTGCGCATGTGCATAAAGCTGTGCACATATTGTTGATAGTCTGTGGATAACGTTGATAACATGGGGGGGTAACTATCATTCCGACCCTATGATTACCGTCATGCGCGTGACGGCGTATCCGCCGCTCTCTGCTTCCCGCTCAAACGCAAAAAAAACTCCATCCTCAAGGGATGGAGTCGATGGCGCTACCTGCCTGGAGACATTCAATACTGCATCACTTGATCGAACTTCGCGTTGGCGCGGTGCGCGTACAAGCCAAATTGACCTGATGCGATCGCGGTATCGGTCGTCGTCAGCTGTTTGGTTCCGTTCACCCAGAGCTCCAGCGTGCTGCCGTTCACGACCGCCTTGAGGTCGTACCACGTTCCCGTGTTAAGCGAATACGCGGTCGAGATCAAGTCCGTCGCGACGCCCCCGGCTACTTTGGTGATCTTGAGCGTGTTCGTTAATTTGTAGTACATGAACACATAGTAGTTGTTGCTGTCTACCCTTCTCGCCACGAGCCCGACGCCCGCATAACTACCGCTGTCGAACGCATCCGCTTTGACTTTGGCCGACACCGCGTAATTTTGCAGCGTGTTCTGCCCGGCATAGGCGATCGCGCTCGCGGCCGACGTGCTGGATTGGTTGTAAACCTTGGTTCCGTCCGTCGCCACGCTCCAGGTGCCGCCGCTTAGCGCCCAGCCTGCCGCATATCCCGATTCGAAGTCTTCGCCGAAGATCGGCGCCGCCTTGACGTCGTCGAACTTCGCATTGGCCCGGTGCGCGTACAGGCCGGCCTGACCGGCGCCGATGCTCGTATCGGTCGCCGACAGCTGCTTGACCCCGTTCACCCAAAGTTCGAGCGCGCTGCCATTCACGACCGCCTTGAAGTCGTACCACGTTCCCGTGCTCAGACTGAACGGCATCGTCACCAGATCGGTGGCCGTGCCGCCGGACACCTTGGCGATTTTTAACGTATTGTTCAATTTATAGTACATGAACACGTAATAGTTGTTATCGTCGACGCGCCTGGCGACGAGGCCAACTCCCGCATAGTTGGTGCTGTCGAAGGCGTCGGCCTTCACTTTGGCGGATACCGCATAATTCTGCCAGGCACTCTGTCCGCTGTAGGCCGTCACGCCGGCAGCGGCGGTGCTCGATTGGTTGTAAACCTTCGATCCGTCCGTGACGACGTTCCACGTTCCGCCCGAAGCGCTCCATCCCGTCGCGGCGCCCGTTTCGAAGTTGTCGCTCAGCAAAGTCAGGTTGGCGCCGCCCGCAGGGATGCCCGCCCCATTGTATGCGCCCCGGTTCGGCGCGCCGGCGGAAGACACGGCATTGCCCCAGTAGTCCTTCCCTCCGTTGCCGCCGATCAGGACGCCCGATCCGAGAGCCGGCGATCCCGCGACAAGCTTGTACCCGTCAACCGTATTCCGCCCCGTCCCTCCGCTTCCCGCCGTGACGAACATCGGATCGCTCGTGAGCTTGTGGGGATCGCTCGGTTCGCTGGCCGGATGATTGCCGTAGAACACATTGTAGTCGTACACGTCGTTCCCTTTGACCGTATAACCGCCGCTGCCAAGGTTGTACACAATGTTGTTTTTGAACGACAGCGGATTGCTGCCCCCGAGTCCGTATACGATGCTCGTCGTCAAGCCGGATCCGACATAGATCGTGTTGTTGTAAATACTGGCGTTCAGGGGCGTGTAGCTGTCGCTGAACTGGAACGTGCGCGCCCGGTCGTTCTGGCTGATGTTGTACCTGACGACCATGTCGACGTTGCGGATCGCGCCGACGCCCATGATCAGCAGGAAGCCGCCTTCGTTGTCGTGGCTGTAGTTGTATTGCACGGTGCAGCCGCTCAGGTTGTAGTCGCAGTCGAAGCCCTGGCCGTCGTTCGTCGTTTTCGTATTATAAGCTTCGTTGTATTGCATGACCGGATTCGTGCTGTTAATCGCCCAGATCGCCACGTCGTAGTGCGTGTCCCGGTTGTGCGCGGCGTTCACCACGTTGTATTGGATAAGACCGTTGATCGAAGCGCGCATCACGATGCCGTCCCCGCCGATATCGTTCAGCGTATTGTTGCTGATCACCAGGTTCGTAAAAGGCTCGAAGCTGCCGGTATTGTCATTGTTGCCCCACGAGCTCGCGCTGTTGATCCCGGTACGGTCGACGCGCTCGACGGTGTTGCCGTCGATTCGCACGTCGTTCCACTTCGAGCGCACCGCCGTCCCCGTGACGAGCACGAGGATTCCCCCGGTCGCTTTGAGCGCGTCGCTGTTCGTCCCTTTCACGTCATGGACATAATTGTTCTGGATGTAAAAGTGGTTGTACGTCCCGACGTCTTGCGCCTCTACCTTGATCCCGTACCGTTCGCCCTCCGCCGTCGCCGAATTCGTAATTTCCAGATTGTTGACTTCCCAATACTGCTGGTTGTAGAAATAAACCGTGGCGCCGATCAGGCCGTTGCCGTTAATGATGGGCCTGCCGCCGCTGCCATACTTGTCGATGACGATCGGCGCGCCGGAAGTGCCGGAGCCGAGCGGGTGCAGCTGTCCGGACCAGACGGAGCCGGCTTTGAACAAGATCTTGTCGCCCGGCTGGAACGTCGTGCCGTTCACCTTGGCCAGCGATTGCCAGGCCGAGCTTTCGCTCAGCCCGCTGTTGCCGTCGCTGCCGCCGACCGAATCGACATAATAAGTCGCGTTGTTGGCGTAGGTCTTCGTCGCCAGCGAAGGGATCGACAGCATACCGCTCGACATCAGCATAAAACTTAAAAAAGAGGGACAGCCACGAACGCTTGTTTTTCAAAACTCTCATCTCTTATTGTCCTCCTCGCGCTCTGATTAAGCGTTTTCATAAATTGGCGCACGCATGCGCAGCTGCTTTATTGAAGCCGAATGGCGCGGTACACGTTTTCCTCCAGCGTAACTTTCGCTTCCGCAGCCAAACGCTCCACCTCCGTGTCGAACTTTTCTTCGAACAGGCGGCGTCTCACGTCTTCCTTGACGTCGTTGAACGGCCGGTAACCACCTCCTTTTCGCGCCACGCATTTGAGCACGACCAAGCGGTCCCCGTCCGCAAAAACTTCGCTGACGCCGTTCTCCGGCAGCTTCATCGCTTCTTCGATCGCCAGTTGGTCCGGCGTATGCAGGTCTCTGCTGCGCAGGGTATCTTCGTTTACGACAAACGCGCTTGCCTTCCAGCCGGATTCGGCGTCCATCGCCAGCGACCGTCCGATAGCCGCAGGGTCTTCCCCCCAGCTCCAGGCGCCGCTTGACCTGCTCGATCTTGGCTTTAACCGCCTGCTTGTCCGGATCGCCGGTCTCCCCCTGACGCGTCCCGGATCGGAATGTCGACCTTGTACGTCTTGATCTCGCCGACTTCGGCGTAGGACGCATCTTTCCACCGCTCGTAGGCGTCCCTCGCCGCTTGTTCGGGCAAGAGGTCTTCCCGCTCGTAGAGCAGCTGTTTGAGCTTCAGCTCCAGATTCGTATGGAGATACGTATAGTAGCCCCGCTCGTCGTACTGCCGCGGGCCGTAGATGACCTCGTTGCGCTTGACCGCCTCCGCTCTTCTGCGGTTCTCCTTCGCCCATTTTTCGAGAAAAGCGGCATAGGAAAGGTCGTCCAACAGCCCGTTTTGACTGGCCAGTCGCTGCACGACCTTGACGCGCTTGATCTGCGCCAGCGCCGTCTGCTTCGCCTTTTCGATCGGGACCTCGCCTTGATAGGAGGTATCCCAAAAAGACGGCGCCGCATCCGCGTCGTACGTCGTCTTAAAGTAGCTCGCGACCTGCGCCTTGACCTGATCCAGCACCAGACTGAACTCCCTCTGATCCACCGGGATACCGTCGATGTAGCCCATCGCGGCGGCGTGCGGCGCGGCGGCCCCGCTCCCTGACAGCGCAGGGAGACGGCCTGCGAAAAAGATCAGGGTCACGAGCGCGAGCCCTCCTGACAAAACCGCCGCGAGGCCGTACGATCTCTTCAGGCCGTACGATCTCTTCAGGCCGTACGATCTCTTCATGCGGCACCGCCTTCGCCTTCGCTATCGGCCGCGGTCATTCGGAACGTCCAATCTCCGCGTTCGACCTCGCCGGCTGCGATAAAGGCGATGCGGTACAACGCCTCGCCCCATACTCGCCTTAACTGCGCGTCGGCGACTTCGATGCGTTCGAACGCGACGTCCCACCGTCCCGGCTCGTATTCGATCGCGAGCGCTCCGCCCTCCCCCGTCAGGCAGAAGCATTCGCCCCTCGCGCGCGATCTTCAGGACGACGGCAGCTAATCATATGGAGCCTGACGGCTCGGCTCGGTTCCGCCAGCTCGCATTGCTCCCGCAGCGTGATCGCCGCAGCCCTTCCCTCCGCCCGCTCGAACAGCCAGCTTCGGCGCCAAGCCTTCACTCCGGCTTCCGCGGGGTAAGCGCCCGCCAGATCGAGTCCGAATCGCACCGTCGTTTCGCTTCGTTCATACGCCGCCTCGCCCGCCCGGTAGTCGCGCCCTTCCTTTTGCCCGAAGCCGTTGACGACCGGCAAGCTGTGATAGGCCGACTGCATCGTCCAGATCTCGTAGCGCTCTGGGCTGAACGTCTTCGCGGTATACGTCTCCACGCCGATGTCGATCAGATAAGGCCTGCCGTCCGCATACACGACGTAGTGGCCGATGTCGTTATGATTGTGGCTTTCGTCGTTGTGCCCGCCCTTGGCCGCCAGATACAAGCCGCGCGTCGATCCCTCCCGCTCCCTGGCCGTCATCGCCTGCAGATCGGGCAGCCAGCCGTCTTGAACCAGCGGCGGGCTCGGCGCTTCCTCCCTTCGGCTGTCCGCATGAGCGGCGAGGCCGATCAGTTCCTGAAATACAGAGACGATACCCTCGGATGGCACCCGGTACGAAACCATCCCCAACTGCCCCAAAGCCCGCAGCCGATCGTCCTTGATTCTCTGGCCGTATAAATAAATCAGGCCGTAATCGGGCGCAGGCATCGCGGCGCCGTCGGCGAAATTCACGAAATAAGGCCCGCCGACATACATGCGATAGACGAACTGTCCCAGCTTCCGGATGAGCGGCTGATCGTATACCTGAAGCGCGCCGCCCGACGCCCGGTACAGCAGCTCCAGATTAACCAGCAGCATGCCGGCCGCCCGTCCCCAATAGGTCGTGCCCTCGTCGCAGCCGCCATCCTCGTGCTGAACATCCAGGTATCGGTCCAGGCTGCGCAGCAGCTTGGAGAGGACTGCGGCCCTACGATCCGGGGCCATCTCCTGCAGCAGCGCCACGGCGAGCAGGTTGCCGTTGCACCAGGGGTTCCAGTTGTTCGGCTCCCGCTCCCCGAAGCCCATCCACCAGAAGTCGCTGCGGTCCAGGTAGGGCGTCACGATCCTGCGGTCGATCTCGAGACGAATGCGCGCGCGGATGAGCGGAGACACGCGGTCGAGCGGCCCGCGGAGCAAGAACGAGGTCCAGGCCAAAGTCGCCGCCGTCTCGCCCGCCATCAGGTCGAACAAAGGCTCCTCCACGTTGGAGAGGACTTGCGCCGGGTCGCGGGACAAATAATGATGCGCCGGGCTGCACCAGGTCGTCTGCTCGCAGAGGAGCCATACGAGATCGACGATGTCCGGGACGAATCTCTCCCGGCCCTCCAGACATTCGGCGATCAGCAGCGTGCACAGCGCGCTTCGTCTGGCCGCGTCAATGGTCTCGTACCGCGTCCGGCTGCCTTCGGTGAAATAGGCCATGAACGCGGAGGCGCGAAGCGTCGGCAGATCCGCGCCGATATGCCGCTCCGCCGCGCGGATCCACGCCTGACGCGGCTCCTCGGGCATAAGCCCCCAAGCGTCGCGGTTCTCCCATGCGGGAACCAGGCGTCCCGTCATGTCACGACTCAAAATATGAGCGGCGACATCCTCCGACGAGATGAATGAAGTGAGCTTCATGACGCGTAGCCTCCCTGAACGGAAGAAGGTTGGCAGAACCTCTCGAAGCGCCCCGCCAACCTTCCGTTTCTTCGTATCCGGTTTGATTAACCTTAGTTTGATTAACCCTATATGCTTTCGGTTCTATTTCGCATTCTGCTTGATGATCTTGTCCGCTTCTTCCATCATGCGCTTCTGCGCCTCTTCGACGGAGAGGTTGTCGAGAATAAAGCTCGAGTACCCGTTCTCCAGCACCTTCTTCAGCTGATTCTGGTAGGACGCGGAAATGTCGGTCGTCGCGTTGGTTCTCAGCCGTTCGTCGGCCAGAACCGCCGTCAGCGAAGGCAGGTCGATCAGATCCGCGTTGCCGCCGTACAGCCGCTCCAGCAGCGACTTCGTATCTGTCTTCTTCCACCCGGACAAGTCGGTGCGGGCGCTGTCCTCCGTCGACATGTAACGGACGAATTTGTACGCTTCCTCCTTGTGCTTCGAGTTGTTCGCGATCGCCACGTAGGAGGCGCCAAGGCTGGTCAGACCCGGCTCGACGTCCTTGGACGAACGCGGCATCGGCGCGAACACGGTCTTGAACGTGTGCGGGTTTTTGGCCTTGTCCGCAAGGGCCGCGATCAGGAACGAACCGGTCATGATCATCGCCGCTTTGCCGTTGACGAATTCGGTCCCGTAGTTCAATTTGCCGCCCACGACGTCCGAGTAGGTTTGGATCGATTTGTCTTCTCGCTCCATCGCCTTCCGCAGGTTGAAGAAGTAGGCGAAGGACGGATCATTGAACGCCGGCTGCATATCCGCGGTCAAGTACGGATTTTTCAACTCGGCGTAGGCGATCGGGTTCGCGTATTCGCCCCAGGTGTGGAAGTACGACCCGAATTGCTTGTCGTTGCCTTCGCCCTTGGTCAGCTTTTTCGCATACGTCCGGAAGTCGTCCCAGGTCCAGTCGTAGGGCGGCGCCTCCAGGCCTGCCGCCTTCAGCGCGTCTTCGTTCAGCATGATCAGCCAGTCGGTGGCGGTGTACATCGTCGCATAATAATTGCCGTTGTACTTCGGATTGATGTAGTACTCTTCGTCGGGCTTGACGTTGTCCTTCTGGTACAGCTCGTTAAGCGGGGCGAGCACGCCTTGCGCGGCGCGCGCCATCGTCTCGTCGATGTTCGAGTACTGGACGACGTCCACCTGCTCGCCGGAAGACATCATGACGTCCAGCTTCTTCATCGATTCGACGGAGTTGCCGGGCACCAGGCTGACCGATTCGACTTTGATGCCGGGATTTTTACTTTGAAAATCTTCGATCAGCTTTTTCGTATTCGGCTCCGCGATCTCGTTGTCCCAGTTGTAATATTTGATCGTGACCGTCTCGGCTGGCGCCGACGCCGTTCCTGTCGCGGACGTCGAAGCCGTTCCCGCCGCCGCGGACGACGCGGCGTTATTTTCGTTTTTCCCGCCGCACCCCGCGAGCACAGACGTGGCGATCAGGATGCTGCCAAGCATAGCGGCACTTGTTTTTTTCAATTCGTTTTCCCCCTCGTTCATTGTGCGTTACAGTTCAAATTGTACAATCGGGCAAGCCGCCCGGATGTGGACGATTTTTTGTTTTTTGTGCGCTTTGTTGACTTCTATCCCTTCACGCCGCCGAGCGAGATCCCTTGAATGACCTGCTTCTGAAGCACGATAAACACGACGAGCAGCGGCACGATGGCGGACAGCGAAGCCATCATCGTCAAAGACACGTTGTCGGCGAATTCGGACTTGAACAGCTGCATGCCGAGCGGGATCGGGTACAGCTCCTTGCGGATCAGGAAAATAAGCGGGCCCTGGTAATCGTTCCAGCTCCAGATGAACTTGATGATGCCGACCGTCGCCAGAATCGGCTTGCACAGCGGCAGCATGATCCGCAGAAAGATGAGCGTATAACCGGCGCCGTCCATCTTGGCCGCCTCGAGGTAGTCCTGGTGGATGCCGATCATGAACTGGCGCAGCAGGTAAGTGAAATAAATCGAGAACATCCCCATGACGATCAAGCCCATGTGCGAATTGTACAAATGAAACCATTTGAGCAGGAGATACCGGGGGACGAGCGTCGCTTCGTTCGGGATGATCATGAGCGACAGCAGCAAGCCGAACGCCAGGTTCCGCCCTTTGAACCGAAGCTTGGCCAGCGCGAACGCGGACATCGACGAGACGATGAGCGTCAGCAGCGTCATGGCGGCAGCCAGCTTGAGCGAGTTGAAGTAGAACAATCCGAACGGGACGTTGCTCATCCACACTTCCTTAAAATTGTTCGCGAAGTTCCAATGCGCGGGAATCCACTGGATCGGATAAACCATGACGTCCTTCTCGTATTTGGCTGCCGACGACGCCATCCAGATCAGCGGCGTCAGGAACAGCACGGAGATCGCGCCCATTACCGCCGTCGTCAGCCATTTGAATGCTTTGCGCTTTCGCGTCATCATGCCGTTCTCCCCCTCATTCCTCGACCTTCGTTCGTTGGATTTTCCACGTGATCAGCGTGATCGCGCCGACGATTAGGAAGAGCAGCCAGGAGATGGCCGACGCATAGCCCATTCTGAAATTGTGGAAGCCTTCGTCGTAGATGCGATACACGAGCACCGTCGAGGACTCGTTCGGCCCGCCGTCTGTCAGGAAGGCGATCAGGTCGAATACTTTGAAGGAGGCCATCAGCGTGGTGATGATCAGAAAGGAAAGCGTGGGGCCGAGCAGGGGGGAGCGTGATTCTGGCAAATTGCTGCGCCTGATTCGCGCCGTCGATGTCCGCCGCTTCGTACAACTCCTCCGGGATGCCGGACAGGCCGGCGATAAAGATGACGATCTGGTATCCCAGCGCCGCCCAGATCGCGATGACGATGATCGCGGTCAGCGAATAGTTCGTGTCGGCCAGCCACTTCGGCGGGTTCGCGATGCCGAGCCCGATCAGGAACCGATTGATCGGACCCTGGGACGGATGGAACAAAGCGCTCCACACCGCACCGATCGCGACGATGGAGGAGATATAGGGGATGAAGAAGGCGACCTTGAAGTATTCCTTCCCGTACACCTTGGAGTGGATGACGACGGAGAGGAGCAGCGCCAGGACGATCCCGACCGGCACGACGCACGCCGTGTAGGCGATATTGTTTTTCAAAGCCATGAAGATCTTGTCGTCGCCCAGCATCGCCCGGTAATTGTCCAGCCCCACCCATTCGATGGCGGAGAGGCCGCCCACCAGATTCCAGTCGCAGAAGCTCAAAAAAGAGCGAGAACAGGATGGGAAAAACGCTTAACAGCAGCACGCCGACGACCTCCGGAGCCAGGAAGAGCCAGGCGGCGAGCGTCTCTTTTCTTTCGTTGTTCCAATACTTGCGTTGCGATCGGTAAGCCGGAATCCCGGCTTCGACCATCGTCTTTTCCAACATGCTCACCTCGCTCGGAAATGGTTGATAGGTTTACTATAGGCCACTTCCGGCTTGAACGAGGCGTACCGATTTTTACTCCTTTGTGCAAAATATTTACTTCGCTTACCGGTAATCCTTCGGGCTGACGCCGACGTATTTTTTGAATATTTTGGAGAAGTACGTGCGATCCGCGTACCCGAGCTTGATGGAGATCGTCTCGATGTTCTCTTGCTTGCCCTTGAGCATCTGGCACGCCAGCTTCATCTTGAAGCGATGGAGGAAATCCGTAAAATTCATGCCGGTCTCCAGCTTGAAGTAGCGCGACAAATAACTCGGGTTCAAATAAAGATGGTGGGCCACGTCGACCAGCGACAAATTCTCGGACAGATGTTCCGATAGGAAGCGTTCGATCTGCTGGATTTTCGGCTTCCGGTCGACGGGAGGCGTCTTCGTGACGAACAATTCGCCGATTTTCGTGCGGACGAGATGCATCGTATCCTCCAGCCTTACGGTCCTGACCAGGCATTCGTGAAAAGCGTTGTCGCTGTTCCGGTTGTCATCGAGCTCAAGCACCCGGATCCATTGGGACGACCTGAGCTTCCACTCCTCCGGCTCGAGACGCAGCTCCGCCGCTTTCTGTTGAATTTGCTTCAATAAGGCGTCGACCGATGGCTCGTCGTGATCCTTGAATGACCTGCGTAGCTGCTCCCATTCCGCGCTGACGGCGTTCCAGACATCGCTCGTCCACGGCTTGGCGTCGTACGGCGGCATATGGCCGAAGACCGGACCGTCATAATACGAAGACCGGTTCCATTCCTTCAGCTTCTTGTACTGCTGCCGAAGCGACGCGAGGTCTTTGACGGGGCTGCCGTACGACAGGTAGACCTCGATGCCCAGATACGCGCCGACCTTGTCCGTCAGCGTCCGCAAGTACCGTTCGAACGACTCCATGCCTTTCAGGCTCAAGGAAGGCTGATAGTTGGCCACGCAGACGAAGCCTCCGTTCGGATCGATAAAGGTCGTGACCGTCATCGATTCCAGCGGCAGCTCGCCCGATATATTGCCGATCGCGTACAGCAGCAGGTCCGTGTCCGTATAGCGGAATCGGCCGGTAAAGGAGCGATATCGAATCGTGCCGATCGCCATTATGAATTGCGGGTGCTTCCAGTCGATGCCCAGTCTTTGCCCGTACGCGAGCATCCCGGCGTCGGCGGAGCCGGACATGAGCTTTTGAAAAAAGGCTGCTTCAGCACTTCGCGGTTTTTCAGCAAATCCTGCTTGTACGCCAGCTCCCTGCGGCTCTCCTTTTCTTCCTTCAGGAGCTGGACCGCTTTCTGAAGCGAGTCGCGCAGTTGCTCCGCCGTCAACTCGTCCTTGAGCAAATAATCGACCGCCTCCAGCTTGACCGCGGTTCGGGCATAGTGAAACTCTCCGTGGCAGGTGAGAAAAATGAGCCGCACTTCGGGATTCAGCTTTTTGCACGCCTGCGCGAGCTCCAATCCGTCCATTCCCGGCATGCCGATATCCGTTACGATCAAATCCGGCGCCGTCTCGCGAAAATGCTGCAGCGCGCGCTTCGCCGAATGGGCCTGCGCGACGATCTCGAGACCCAGCTCCCGCCAGGGGACCAGCTTGGCCAAATATTTGAGCATCGGCACGTCGTCGTCAACCAGCATCGCTTTGAGCATGCGCATCCTTCCTCCCCATCGGAATCGCGATCCATACCTTCAACCCGCCGAGCTCGCCTGGCATCAGGCGCATGTCCGCCTGCGGGCCGTAGGTCGCCCGAAGTCTTCTCAGGACGTTGAGGAGACCGACCCGCTTGTAGTCGTCCGCCGAATCGGCTTCCGGCTGCCGAAGCAGCGCGTTGAACGCGTTCATTCGCTTTTCCTCCATCCCCGAGCCGTTATCCTGGATCTCGATATGGACGTAGCCTGCCTCTTGCTCGGCCCGAAGCTCGATACGGGGACTCTGGCCCTCATCCATAAAGCCGTGCACGATGGCATTCTCGACGATCGGCTGAAGCAGCAGCTTCGGCAGGCCGAAGTCCGCGACATCGGCAGAGAGACGCGTATCGAATTGCAGCTGAATATCGTTTCGCATTTGCATGATCTCCACATAGTGGCCAAGCAGCTTGCATTCGCTGCGCAGCGTAGACGCCTCGTTGAATTGCAGATAGGCTCTCAAGAGACTCATGAGCGAATCGATTTTTTTGGCTGTGATCCGTATCGTCGTGCAGGACCAGGCTGCATTTGATCGAGTTCAGCGTATTGAGCAGAAAATGCGGCCGAATCTGGGAATATAACGCCTGCAGCTCAAGCACCCGCTTCTGCTCCTGCTCCTGCTCGATGTCGGCGATGAGCGCGTTGATCTGGTCCAGCATCCGGTTCAGCGTTCTGCCGAGATCCGCGATCTCGTCGTTCCCCTCCGCCTGGAACCGGATGTTCCGGTTGCCGTTGCCGAACTGCTTGACGCCGGTCTGCAGCTTGCGGATGGGACGATGCAGCCGCTTGGCCACATAGAACGAGATGAATAGAAACACGACGCAAAACGGAATGACGATCAAAATCGAAAGAAAAAACGTCCGCGAGATTTGCCCGGTGACTTCTTTTTTCGAATTCGCGTAGGTCAGGGACCATCCCGACTTGGGAATGGCCACCGCGTTCCGAATCTCGCCCGACGCCGAAGCGCCTCCCGTGGATGCGGCCATCGGACCGGCAGCGATAAGGTCGCCGTTCGCGTCGGTCAACGTCATATTGCCGGACATGACCTGGCCGAACAGCTTGCCGAAATAGTTGCTGGAAATGACGATCACCAGGGTGGCCAAGTATTGGTTGTCTGCCGGATCCTTCAGCGCTCTCGCGATGAAGTAGTTGTCCGGCTCCCGTTCGTCATCGCTTTTGACCGTGCCGAGCCACTGCAGCACCTTCGGATTGTCCTTGTTGACCCGCCCTTTCACGTCATGCCAGCTCTTCTCGATCTGCGCGGGGGGTCAGCGTCCAAGTTTCCGACGACTCCGCGATGAAATCGCTCTCATTTGCAACGAACATAAAAATATCGGTATTCATCGTCTTGACGGACACCTGGCTGAAGAAGTCCTTAATTTGCTGATAGGCCGCGTAATTCCGCGAGCTGTCGATGCTTTTGATCGTCCGAAACGTTCGGAGGGGGGTCAAGCGCCTGCTTGTCCTGCACGAAAAAATTGGAGGCGTACGCGATATCGTCGAGCATCTTCTCGATGTCCTTCGCCATGACGGTAAGCACCGATTGGTTGCTGAGCTGAATCTTGTCCTTGACGATGCCTTGCGTGGTGGAATAGCTGATGAAGGAGATGAATACCATCGGAAGAAAAATCAAAATCAAGAAGGATGCCTGGATTTTCGTGTAAAAAGAACGATGAAGGAAATGCCGCATCCCACTCCCACTTCCTTATGCATGATCATGAGGAATCCATCTGTCCGCCGTCGTCTTCCATTTCGACTTTTTTTGGATAGAACCCTGCCTGTATCATAATCGAAAAGCACCCGCTTGCAAGCGTAATCTCGTTACGCATTTGTGCATTATTTTTACGTGCGGAAAAAATGATAAAAGCCTCCAATCTGCCGTAGCAGCGTTGAAGGCTTATCTCATTACTCATTTCTCATCGCGCATTGCTTTACTTCATTTGCCCCAGCAAAGCCGGGGACAGTTGAACCTTATTCTCCTTGTAAAGCTCGCCGGTCTTCCGCGGCTTCTGCGGCACGGTGATGGCTGCCACGCCGTCGTCCGTCAGGATCGATGCGGTCAGCCACGCTTCGTTCTCCTGGATATCGACGGTCGGCAACGGCCCAACCTCGCCGAGAGACAGCGCAAAAATCCAGACCGCGCGCTCCAGCGCGTGAAAATCTAAATCCCGCTCCTCGCCCGTCGAGATCACATAGTCCAGGCCTAGGCCTTCCTCGCTTCGCTCTACTTGCAGTTGGAGCTCGCCGTAATCCGATCGGTCGACGACCGCCTCCAACCGCAACGTCGTCTCTCCGATTAAGGTCACGAACCCAGCGCCCGTCTGCGCCGTCGGCAGCTCCACTTTCGCCGCATGGCCGCCGAGGAGGAGCCGGATGCGCAAGTCTGTCGCTCGGAACCTGCCGTTAATGAGGTCGAGTTCCTGATGCCAGCCCCCCGTTATCCGTCGCCAGATTAAAGGCAAACAGCGCCAACCCGCGCGACTGCACGCCCGTGAAAACCGCAGAGCAGAAGTCCTTGCCGTCCTTTAAAAACTGGAGCTGGACTGACACGGCATCGCCGGCTCCGCATGCCACATAGCCGACGAGGTTGCGGCGCTGGTTCCACATGCTTCCCGACGTATAGCTGCCAAGCGACAGCCGCTCGTTTTGATACGTCGTTGCGTAGTTCTGATAGCCCGCCTCGTCCGCCTTCAGCGTCGGCTCCGTGAAGTAACGCTCTTCCGTTGAGGTGAACAGATAGCGGTATTTCTCAGGGCAACGAATGTGTCTCTTTCCCGGCCTCGACTCCTCCTCTAATCCTTGCTCTCGCTCCGGCTCCCGTTTAAGCGCATTTTGAAGAAAGGCGCTTTCGTTCGGCCGCAGCTGCGTCGCGTACGTCCGGCTGTGCGGACCGCTCCACGCGCCCGTCGCAGGGTGATAGTGCTTCGCGATCATGTGCCAGGCAAGGTCCAGCAACTCCTCCGCGTCCGCTACCGCCCCGGCCGTGCCCGACTCGGCGTAAATGCCATGCAGCTCTTCAATCGCGATCGGCGTATAGCAAGGGCTGTTGTACTCCGAAAACGTACCGATGGCCTTCGTGTAGTCGCGGAATGTTCGAAGACGCCGCTCGCCGTAGCTTCGAATCTCCTCCTGGCCGAGCAGCTCGCCGCCGAGCAGCGTGACGAGCGCCCCCCATGATGGCAATGTTCGTGTAATGCGGGCCGACATTGCGAAGGATGATCGCCTGGCAGGCATGGTACACGGCGTCGCGCAGCTTGGCGATGAGCGAAGCCGGAAGTAAAGCGGCGTGGTTTTTCAAGATAAGCACGAGCTTCTTGCCATGGAAATCCGCCATATTCCAGTCGGGACGATCCATCTCGTCCAGCGGCTCTTCGGCGAAATACGGCCAGATCCCATACGTCGAACGACTCGGATCCCGATCCTGCCGGGCAACGACGACCTCCAGGATGTCCGCCGCCCGCTCGGCGTATGCCTCGCCGCCGTATTGCAACAGGTCGAACGCATAGCAGGTCGAGACATACAGCTCGTAAACGAAGGGATGCCGATCGGGCTTTAACGCGGTGTGATACGTTTTCGTCAAAGGGACCCGAACGAGCTTGACGTCGGCATCGTAAGCTTGATCCTTCGCTTGAATCAAGGCGAGAAGCTCGGCGTTCCGCATGATCTACGCGCTCCTTTGCGATATCTTCGCGAGCAGCATCAGCACGAGGCCTTGCCCGTACAGGGTCGGATACGTCGGAACGTCATCCTGGTACGCCTCGATCGTCGGCATTACCGGCGTGCCGCCGGATACCCCATTGACTAGGCCCTCATCCGTGATATAAAGGACAATCGCGCGATAGGCGCGCTCCGCTCCGGCCGCGTACGCCATTTCGTCGCCAGCCAGCTTCATATCGATCGCTTTCAACAATCCGTAAGCAATCCCCGCGCTGCCCGACACTTCCCTGTAAAAGTAGGGCCGGTCCATCACCGTGCTCCATAGCCCATCTTCTTGCTGATAGGCGAGGAGCCCGCGCATCAGCCGCGCGTATCGCTCCTTTAATTCCTGCGGGAGGTCGACCAGCCCGTCGATCTCCGCTGCGATCATCGGAACGCCTGCGGCAATCCAGGCGTTCGCCCGCGTCCAGCGCGCGCCCGACATATGATCGCCCGAAGCGCAGTTCCAGCCGTGGAATAGCACGCCGGTCCGCGGGTCCTGCAGCA
This sequence comes from Cohnella rhizosphaerae, assembly GCF_029525575.1. Taxonomy (GTDB): domain Bacteria; phylum Bacillota; class Bacilli; order Paenibacillales; family Paenibacillaceae; genus Cohnella; species Cohnella rhizosphaerae. Next base: position 704,364 of record NZ_JAPDIA010000003.1, on the reverse strand, counting down.
AGCGCAGATGAATCATCACCTGCCGAAGCGCCTCCTCGGCGTAAGCCTTGCTTCCGGTCAGCGAAGCCGTTCGCGCCAGAAACAGCACCGCCATGAAGATCGTATCCGCCCACACCTGCTCGGAAAACGCCACGTTTTCCGTCACCGTATGCTCGAACGCCGATTCGCGCGTACGCGGCGCCTCGTGCAGCAGCCATTCGGCGACGCGCACCGCCTCCTCCTTGAAATGGGCATCCCCCCGTCAGGCGGTAGAGCGCAGGAAAAATCGCAAAAGGCGCGATAGAATTAATCACCGTCTTCTCTTGGGCCTTCGCTTCATTTCGGCGCATCCAGTCTTTTAAATACGCGAGCACCCGCTCATCGCGCGTCGCCTCGTAATATTCCAGCAGCGCGATCACGCCGACCCCCGGGACCCAGTCCCAGTGATCGATGTCCATCCCCCCAATTCCCCGCGTGATCCCGTATCATGTGCCGCCATACTTTTTCCGCATAGCCTCCAACCATGGCCGCCCCTGCCCTTCGTACTCTGGTAAATTACCGATTACTTGCACGGTATGTTCGGAAGGGGGAATTCATACGTCTGGCTTGCTTTTGCTTATAAATGAAGCGCCATGGGGTCGTTGCATAGCGTGTAGCCGTTTCGCGCATAGAACGCCCTGCTCTCTTCGCTCGGCCAGACGATGATGAATTCAAACTCGTTCTCCGTCGCCCACGTCCGAATCGCCTTGAGCAGCTCGCTCCCGATTCCCTGCGATCTGTAAGCAGGATCCGTATAAACATTGGTCATATAGGCAAACGGATACGTTTTTCGCCCTGGCCGCGGCACTTTATCGATCAATTGAATGTACACGTGCGATGCGATGACGCCTTCAACCTCCGCTAGCCAAATGCGCCACCGCTCGCCGCGAATCGCTTCTTCCAAAAACGTTCTGCACTCGGCTGCAAACAACTCGAATTCGTCGCTTACATCAGGTTGATGCTCCAGCGTGAATTCCCAGCGCATGCGAATGAGTGCACCGATGTCTTCCGCATACGCTTGTCTGATGCGCATATCCGGTTCCTCCATTTCTACGCAACGCTGCTGTCCAAACATCGAGAATCAAGCTCTAAAATGTTGCGGTCTCTAAGAACCATGAATCGCGTGGAATAGTCCTCGCAGTTTTCGATCGGATATCGCACTTTAGCAATAGCTTCTTCGCAGCTTATCCATCTCACTTGCATGCCTAACTGAATTTCATCTTTAGATAATTCCACGTTCCCCTGTTCACTCGCTACCTTAGCGATAAATTGAGTCTAATATAGAGATAAGAAGTGAAGCCATGAGCAGCTTCAATTCTTAGCTTGTATGATAATAACTCCCCTGCTCGTTAACTCAATAATGGCCACTTACCACAGATTCTAAACTATGATTTCTATTCCTCAACTGAAACTCCTTGGAACGAGTAATAGATAGTTATTAAGTTATTAACGCCTATCGTTTTCTGGATGATATTACTTCCTTCATGATATAATAGGAACATATGTGTGGATATGTGGAGGGATTGAATGACAGCGTCTAGAGAGAGTCAATTGTTAAATATTTTTGAAAACAGATTGCCTGAATTTTATAATACTAAAGATATACGAACCAATCAGGTTCAAATGGCAGTAGATATTGCAACTTTCTTACATCCTAGTCAAAAGCAGAAGAAAATTCTTATTGTTGAAGCTCCCGTCGGAACTGGGAAATCATTAGGTGCTCTTGTGCCTTCTCTTTTAGAATGCTCAATGGATCGTGTTTTCAATCCATTACGAGTTGTATACGCAACAGCAACAATCAATCTACAAGGCCAACTCATGAATAGTGAGGTTCCCCTGTTGGAGGAATTAGGATTAGTACAAAACGCTATCTTAGCAAAAGGCAAATCACATTATTATTGTCACAAAGAAACGATTAGTAATAGGAGGCTAAAGGATTCCCATTTAGTTTCCAAGCTCTCAAAGTTTTATCGAGACGGTTTAACTGGACATAGAGATGAGTACGAAAATGAAAATGGTGAAGTACCTAATGTGCTTTGGGACAAAGTTAGTTTAAAAGCCTCAAAACGCGAATGTGAACGTTGCAACTACTATTTGGCATGTCCTTCAATTCAACACCGGAATCGTTTTTTGCTTCCTAGTAATGATTTACTAATTACCAATCACGAGCAGCTCATACGTTCAGCAATAAACCGACTACAAGAACCCCCATTTCCTCCAATTGTACCAATAAACCCAGGAATCATTGTTATTGATGAGGCACATCATTTCTTGGAGAATTTCCTTTCTCAGACAGAAAGGTCCATAAGCATCCGAAGTTTAACTGAGATTCAAAAAACTTCACGTTTCCCACATAGACTTAAAGATTCATTTGGGAGAATAATTAATAACATTTCAAAAATATTAAGTGACGAATCTGAAAGTTGCGAATCGCTTCAGGGTCGTTATCCATTGGCTACAGAAATAAAAGATAACTTAGGAAAACTTTCCAATATCTTAGAAACAGCTATTGACCGAGTCTATTTCCAAAGTGAAAATAGAGTAGCTGGTCACTTAGATAAAGAAGATGACTTTCTCGATCGTTTAGAAGAAACCCTTGCTTCTGTTAGAAACCTTTTAAACGAAAAACAGTATGTTAGTTGGATGACTCTCGATAATCTAGAACTATCAAGTATACCTGTTAATTTCCCAACTAAATTTAAAGAGATGATTGAACTACTATCGAAAAATAATAAGATCATAGTCATGTCAGGTACACTTACTACCAATGGTGATTTTACTGCTTTTTTAAACCAATGGCGACTACCCAAAGATTCGGTTGAAACAACTTCTTTGACACACTCTTTTCAATATGAAAAACAAGCTCTTATCTACGTTCCTTCTCAACTGGCAGATCCTCGGAAACAGGACGAGTTCTGGTTTGAAGATCAATTGAACCATTATGAAAAATTGCTTACTCTCACACATGGAAGAACCTTATTGCTTTCAACATCAAAGGCACATATGGAACAAATATCAGAACGAATAAATGAGATATGTATGACTCTAGGTGTTTCCTTTTTAAAACAAGAACAGGGGAGCGTAGAACAGCTTACTAAACAATTTAAGAATGATGAAACGAGTGTTTTGCTTGGAAGTGGCAGCTTTTTCTCAGGTTTTTCTATTCCTGGTACCTCATTAGTTTCTGTCGTCTTCACTAGACTTCCTTTCCCTGTACCTGATGATCCATATTTAAAGTTAATAGGCGCCGGATTTGAAGATGTATTTATGGCCGAAGTAACAATCCCTTATATGATGACGAAGTTAAATCAAGGAGTCGGACGGTTAATTCGTGATATAGGAGATTATGGTGTCATTACCGTTTTGGATCCGCGGGTTTTTGATGCAAGTTATGGTGAGCTAATACGTAGTGATTTTGAGAAAAAGGGTTACAGATTCACTAGATCGCTTGTAGAGGTTGAAAATTTCATAAGTGATAAAAAAACAATTTGGTTCACAGGCATCTTACATTCTTTACTCACGCTCCCAAATCAATATTTCCGAAGTTCTTAAAGATTTCACTTATTTACGTAAAGATGAAGTAATTAAAGAGAAAGTATATAAACCAAAAAAAATATAAAATTAATGAAGAACAACTTCAGTTTGCCCAGGAAATCTGCAAACAACGAAACGTATTGTTGTCTACAAAACCAAAATTCGGAGAAGATTTATATAAATTCTTAGTCAATCTTTACTATGAAACATTTAGCGACATTTCACCGGTCAGAGATCATTTCCCTTTTAAAAATGAGGATCAAAAAAGATTCTGTCATTCACTTCACAGGTGATGCTTCACGTACGTATAAAGCAAAGAGTTGTACGCATCCTGCATTCGGATGTACAGGTGATTGTTCTGTTCACTTTAAAGAGGGCTTAGAATCTTTAATTTTATCTACAGGCGGTAAACTCGAAGCAATAAGAGAAGGGAACAAACATTGTTGGTTAATTATTGAGCCAAAGGATAAGAACGATGAGATAATGGAAATGTGTCTTGCACTAAATGAAGCTTCCATTTCTAGTGATTATCAAGGCTAAATGGACTCTAAGTGCAACTAAAAAATGATAAATGCACATCTTGGTCAGTGACAAAAACGTGCATTGATAGTATATATGGTGGAGCCGAGGGGAGTATATGATTCCTGATTGAACTTGCTGACGAGGCCGATTCGCCGAAGTAGAGCGCAGCGGTAGAATCAGATGCCGTGCTCGTCCGCTTCGCTCCCTGCGCGCGGTCGAACCCCTGTCCTCTTCGAACTGGGGGCAGCGACTGCCCCCTCGGCTTCACCATAACAAAAAACTCTGACCTCGTGCGGTCAGAGTTCTTATGGTGGAGCCGAGGGGAGTCGAACCCCTGTCCGAAGATAACGCAACATAAGCTTCTACGGGTGTAGTGACAGATTTGATGTCACCCTAGAGACTCCCTGTCACCGGATTCCCTTCGGGTCAGCCTGATTGTCTTCTTCTGTTAGCCCCAGGCGGAGACTAGACAGCGTATCCCACTAAAGTTGAGCCCCTATCCCGCCACATGGGCGATGGAAGGTAGGAGCACGTGAGCAGTTTCTTCAGGCTGCTACAGCGTAGGTTGGTTGTTGTTTGCCAGTTAATTGGCTTCCGCGTTGGTGAAGCAGCCGCAGCCCTACTACCCGCTACTCATGTCCGAACTACCCCCGTCGAATCCATAAACGGCCCCTAAATGAGAAGCGAAGCCCTCGCGGCGGACCTATCGTGCGCAGTCGGCCAAGCGAACGGATCTTCAGGTGCCTCACCCGCTGTGACAGCGAAGATCGGCAAAGTACGAACACGGTGCATAAAACGAATCGAATCGGTGGAACTTCTTTAGTATAGCACACCCCGCCGGCAAATACCGCACGGCATTACTGGGATGGATGGCGATGACTGCCTGATGCGGCCGATCGACTGAAAACAGCTGAATCACAAGCCGTATTCCTCGTCTTCAGCTCTTTTTGCGCCGCCTTACCTGGCGACCTTCTGCTTCTCCCGCAAAGCCCGCTGGATATCGCGCTCCGCATCCTTCTTGGCGGCGGATTCGCGCTTGTCGTAGTTCTTTTTGCCTTTGCCCAGGCCGAGGAGGCACTTGGCGTAGCCGTTGCGCGTGTACACCTTCAGCGGCACGATCGTGTAGCCCTCTTGCTTGGAAGCGCCGATCAGCTTGCGAATCTGCGCCTTGTGCATAAGCAGCTTGCGCGTGCGGGTCGGATCGGTCGGGTTGTGACGGTTGCCCTGCTCGAAGGGACTGATGTGCATGTTGTGCAGGAAAATCTCGCCGTTCCGGATCGTAGCGAACGCATCGCCCATATTGGCTCTGCCGCCTCGGAGCGACTTAATCTCGGTACCGGTCAACACCATGCCCGCTTCAAACGTATCCTCGATGAAGTAGTCATGCGAAGCCTTCCTGTTCTGCGCGAGCGGCTTGTCGAACTGGTCCTTGCTCTTCACCATGTGCTGCTTCACCTCGCGGATTCCATTTTGATCGGAATCTCATTATAGCATGCGCTTCCAGCCGCTCACAACTGTACGGCCGGCGTGACTCCTCATAAAATACCCTAATCGTGCGAAACGATAACCGCGGTTCGGAAATCAGAAACGGTGCGTGCCCGCTATGTGGAAAAAGCTTACAGCCTTCGGGTTTGAACATCAGCTGGGCGCGGACGGACTGAGGTGCCGTTATTTTTGTTCAAATCGCGATTTTCGACCCGTCCGCGGACCCAGGCGCCGCTATTTCGAGGTTAGCGGCCTTTTTTTAGCCGCGATCTGGATGATTAACGTCCCTCTAGTCCGAAGCCATCGTCATTTGAACCGGTTTTAAAGAAATTACGTCTCCTGGGTCCGGCATCCTTTGCCCAACTTGCATTGAGCGGCTGCACGTGTTCTTATTTGAACTCGCTTACCTTCTCGTCTATATTTTCTTAAGGCTAGCGAGTGAAGCCAAGTTTTCTCAGTAAATTAGACTTTTTGATTCGTCAAAAAAAAGACGCCGGTCGTACGATTCCGGCGCCGATCCGTTCTTATTCAGCTTGCAGCGCTCGGTCGATGAGCGCCATACGAATATAGAGACCATTTTGCGCCTGGCGGAAATACGCAGCCCGCGGATCCGCATCCACTTCTTCGGCGATCTCGCCGGCCCGCGGGAGCGGATGGAGTACGATCGCATCTCTGCGCATACGGCTCATGAGCTCGGCATCGACGATATATTGGCCTGCGGCCTTGTCGTATTCCTCCGGAGACGGAAACCGCTCTTTCTGAATCCGCGTCTGGTACAGTACGTCGACCGAGCCGGCGACCGCGTTCAAATCGGTTGTTTCCTCGTAGCGCACGCCCTTGTCGTCCATATAATGCTTGACCGAAGGCGGGATCGGTACGTTTTCCGGAGAAATGTAGTAGATCTTAACGTCCTTGAAATTAGCAAGAATGTAGCTAAGCGAGTGAACCGTCCGTCCGTAAGCCAGGTCACCGACCATCGCGATGCTCAGACCGTCGAGGCCCCCGCATTCCTTCTGGATCGTGTAAGCGTCCAGGAGCGCCTGCGTCGGATGCTCGCCCGCCCCGTCCCCCGCGTTCAGTACCGGTACGCCGGACACCGCCGCCGCGCGTTTTGCCGCTCCAATCTCCGTGTGACGCATGACGATGAGGTCGCTGTACCCCGTTATGATGCGGATCGTATCCTCCAGTGTCTCGCCCTTGATGGCGGACGAGAACTGCGCTGCATTCTCCGTCCCGATGACGCTGCCGCCCAGCCGGTTCATCGCCGACTCGAACGACAGGCGCGTCCGCGTGCTCGCTTCGAAGAACAGCGTCGTCATGATGCGCCCGGCATGCCGTCTGTCGCCTCCCGCGCGTACGACATCCTCCATTGCCCGCGACGCCGCGAACAACTCCTCCAGCTCGCTCCGCGAGAACTGCTTGGCTCCTAGCACATGATACAGCTTGTCCTGCACTGCCATCACTTTCGTTCCTCCCGTCGACGCTGCCTCGCGCCCATGTTTACCATGATCTATCCTAGCGGATTGCCCCCGGATTGTCTAATGGGATTTGTCCGATAAGGGCATGGAATGAGGCAGCGAATTTTTTGATAGACAGGCAGGTATGTCCCAAGCGGGGCTTAGGGAAAGGGTCGATGTCCTACTTCTGGCGCAGAGCAGGGATAAAGCCGCAATGTGTGCGATTATAGAGCGGAGCTTGGGCCGCGAAGTGTCGACCTACGTGCATACTTTAGGCGCAGTGTGGGGCTTAGGCCGTCAAGTGTCCACCAACGTTCACACTTCAGGCGCAGAGCCACGCTTGGGCAGTGAAGTGTCAACCTACGTGCATACTTTAAGCGTAATGCGGGGTTTGGGCCGTGAAGTGTCGACCTACGTGCATACTTCAGGTGTAGTGTGGGGCTTGGGGCAGATCGTTTACCCTCTTAAAAAAGAAGCCCGCCGCGGCTGCGGCGGGTCTTCACTTTATGGCTGCTCCGGCGAAGGCGTCGGCGGCTTCGCGCCCGGCGTCTTCGGCTTGCGCCGGCGGCGCGGCTTGGCGGCGCCTTCGGGACGCGCGCCCTCCGGCGCGCTCTTGCCGCCACCGGTGGCCGATGCCGCCGCCGTCTGCGCGGCGGCTTTGGCGCGCGCGCTGCGCCCGGCATCGCCCGGCTGCGCGCCGCCCTTGCCCTGCGCGGCGCCCTGCTGCGGCCGGCCGCCCGGGCCTGGCTTGCCGCCGCTGCGGCCGCCTCGACCGCCGCCGCCCGGACCCGGCCTGCCGCCGGAGCGGTTGCCGCCGCTGCGGCCATGGCCGAGCGCGCTGCGCTCGCGGCGCAGCTGACTCTTCTCGCCGTAGAAGCGCTCCTCGTCGTCATCGTTCGCGTACTTGCGCGTCGTGAACGGAAGCCCCCACATATCGAGCTTCGGACCGCGCTTGCTCTTCTGCGTCGGCGCCGGCACATAGTCCGGCGAATCGCGGTTCACGTCGACCGGCTCGCGGTCGCGTTCGTGCCGCGGCGGCATTCCCGCATCGCTTCCAAAGCCGATCAGCTCCTCGCTTGCCAGCCCCGCGCCGCGCCGCTGCGGCTGCGGCAGCTGCACCGCCGATTGCTCGAACTCGCCGAGTTCGCTCAGCATCGGCGAATCGTCGCGCTCGTCGCTGGCCACGCCGGCATCGGCATCGCCTGCACCGACGCTAACGCGCCCGCCGCGCCCGCGCTTGCCGCCGCCCGGCTTCGCGCCGGCGGCCACGAACGGCGGCGCCGCATGCCCGGCGCCCCCGCGCGCGTCGCTCCGGCGTCCGCCGCCTTCGCCGCGCGCCGCGCCGCGACCGCCTTCCGCCGCCGGCGATTCCCCGCCGCCGCGGCGCTTCTTGCCCTTGCGCGCGCCCGCGAATCCGCCGGCGCCGCCCTGTCCCCCATTGCTTCGCTGGCCGGAGCCCCCGCCTTTGCTCTCGCTGCGCGGCTTCATGCCGACCACTTCGAAGTCGATGTTATAATCGTCCATGTTCACCCGTCCCACTCTGATCCGCACTTCGTCTCCCAATCGGTACACCTTGCTCGTGCGCTCGCCGAGCAGCGCCATCTGGCGCTCGTCGAAGTGGTAGTAGTCGTCGCTCATCTCGCCGAGACGGACCAGACCCTCCACCGTATTGTCGAGCACGATGAACATGCCGAAACCGGTCACGCCGCTAATGATGCCGTCGTATTCTTCGCCGATTTTGTCCAGCATGTATTCAGCCTTTTTCAGCTTGCTCGTGTCGCGTTCCGCGTCGACGGCCACGCGCTCTCTCTCCGACGACTGCTGCGCGATGTCCGGCATGCGCGCCGCCCACTGCTCAAGGCGTTCCTCCGGCAGGGTCCCTCCGTTCTCCAGCACCTCGCGCATGACGCGATGAATGACCAGGTCCGGATAACGCCGGATCGGGGACGTGAAGTGCGTGTAAAATTCGGCCGCGAGCCCGAAGTGTCCGAGGCTCTGCGAATCGTATTTGGCTTGCTTCATCGAACGCAGCATCATCGTGCTGATGACGTTCTCTTCCTTGGTATCGCGAATCTGCTCCAGCAGATCCTGCAGCGCGCGCGGATGCACGGAGTTGCCCTTGCCGCGCACCGTATAGCCGAGGTTCGAAGCGAACTGGACGAACGTCAGCAGCTTCTCGCTGTCCGGATCCTCGTGAATCCGGTACAGGAACGGCACCTTCAGCCAGTGGAAATGCTCCGCCACCGTCTCGTTCGCCGCCAGCATGAACTCCTCGATGATCTGCTCGGCGATCGAACGTTCGCGCTTGACGATATCGACCGGCTTGCCTTCCTCGTCCACGATGACCTTCGACTCCTCGAAGTCGAAGTCGATCGCGCCGCGGCGCATCCGGCTGTCGCGCAGCGCCAACGCCAACTCGCGCATCGTGCGGAACGTCTCCACGAGCGGCGCATACCGCTCCGTCTGCTCCGGATCCTCATCGACGAGAATCTTGCGGACGTTGGTGTAGGTCATTCGCTCCGTCGTCTTGATGACGCTTGTGAAAACATCGTGGCGTACCCGCTTCATCGTGCCGGCTTCGAACTCCATCTCGCAGGACATCGTCAGGCGGTCCACCTTCGGATTCAGCGAGCAGATACCGTTCGACAGCCGGTGCGGCAGCATCGGAATAACGCGGTCGACGAGGTAAACGCTGCAGCCGCGGTTGTAGGCTTCCTCGTCCAGCCGGGACTTGTCCTTCACATAATAGCTGACGTCCGCGATATGTACGCCGAGCAGATAGTTGCCGTTCGGCAGCCGCTCCACGTTCACCGCGTCGTCCAAGTCCTTGGCGTCCTCGCCGTCGATCGTCACGATCGTCTTGCCCCGCAGATCGCGCCGGCCCTGGGCGACGATCTCTTCCTCGGAGATCGAATCCGGCGCGGCTTCGGCCTCGGCGTTCACTTCGTCCGGGAACTTCTCCGGCAGCCCGTGCTTGCGGATAATGCTGAGGATATCGACGCCCGGATCGTCCTTGTGGCCGAGCACCTCGACGATCTCGCCTTCGGCGGCCGCCTTGCCCTCCGGATAATGCACGATGTCGGCCACGACCTTCTGTCCGCTGACCGCACCTTTGAAATTCGCCGGACGAACGTAAATCTCCTTGTTGATCCGCTTGTCGTCCGGAATGACGAGCCCATAGCTCTCGTAGTGCTCGAATACGCCGACGACCTGAGTGACGGCGCGGCTGACGATCTTCACGACTTCGCCTTCCATGCGGCTGCCGTCGTGATTCTTGGACGTGATGCGGGCGAGTACGATATCGCCGTTCATCGCGCCCTTCAGATCGCTCGCGTTAATATAGAGATCGGGATGTCCCTCCTGCTCGGGCAGCAGGAAGGCGAAGCCCTTCGCGTGCGCCTGCAGGCGGCCCCGCAGCAGATTCATCCGCTCGGGCAGGCCGTAGCGCTGCGCACGGGAACGCATGATTTTCCCCGCTTCCTCCATCTCCGTCAACAGACGCAGAAACGCCTTGAACTCGGCGGCGTCCGTAATTTCGAAGCGCTCTTCGAGCTCCTTGTACGTGAGCGGCTTGTAGTCTGGATTCTTCATCATCTCGAGCAGCTCCTGCTCGCTCCACGATGGCACTGGCATCACCTCATCTTCCAATAGTATACACGATTTAGCGGTGAGCCAATCGGAGCGCAGCAAGATGTCCCGAACCAAATATCGTTAAGGTACCGGGACGCTTTAGGACGGAAAGTCGATATTGGTAAATCCCGCCACTCGGATTCGCGATACAAAAAAAGCGGGAAGCCCCCCGCTTCCCGCTTGAACGACATTGCCGTTACGCTTTAACGACGTAAGCAACGACCAAGGACAGAACGAAAAATCCGACTGCCAAAACGATCGTGAGGCGTTGAAGGAACAGATCCAATCCCCGTGCCTTTTGCTTGCCGAACAAGTGCTCCGCACCGCCGGAGATGGCGCCCGACAGGCCCGCGCTCTTGCCGCGCTGCAACAATACGGTGCCGATCAGTCCGAGCGAGAAAATAACCAGTACGATTTTCAAAGCGATTTCCACTGCTTCCACCCCCCCCGTGATGCCGGAACACTGAGAATCGGTTCAATAGGCATAAAACGTTATTTTCATAATAGCACAAGCCCGTGGCGCGTAGCAACCATCATTACAATCAGGCGACTTGCTCGATCACCAACTGTGCGCCCACGCCCGGTGAGAGCCCTAGAGTCAGAGGTACCATCGAATTGTTGCGTAACGTAATGACGTCTCCCGCCGCCAAGTTTAGATAGGCGACTCCGCTGACATTTCCTGTCGCGACGAGAACGTTGACAACCGTACTCGGATCTACGACACCGTTAACCGCTATGGCCATAGCGGAGCCGATTCCCGCCGTGATGCTTAGACTATAGTTGATTTTGTATATCCCTGCATTAGGAACAGAGAAGGTGGTCATGCCCGCAATATGAACGACGTCGCCGAACAAGGGGCCGTTATTCGAGAAAGGAACATCGGCGCCGCCAAAAACGCTAGCATTCGCTATGGTCGCGAGATGATAAGCGTAAATGCCTCTGATGAGGCCTGCCGGCGCGCTGCCGGGGTCCCCTTTATCTCCCTGCGGACCTTGAGGCCCGGTCGCGCCAGTGGGGCCTGCCGGTCCCGTTGCTCCCTGCGGACCTTGAGGACCGGTCGCGCCGGCAGGGCCTGTCGGTCCTGTTGCCCCCCGTATCGCCCTTCTCTCCTTGCGGACCTTGGGGCCCGGTCGCGCCGGCAGGGCCTGTCGGTCCTATTGCGCCTGTATCGCCTTTGTCGCCCTTAGCGCCCGCCGGTCCTTCCGGTCCGGTTGCGCCAGCAGGTCCTATAGCGCCTGTGTCGCCCTTGTCTCCCTTATCTCCTTTCTCGCCCTTATCGCCCTTGTCGCCCTTTGCGCCGGCAGGGCCTGCCGCTCCCGTTGCTCCCGTTGCTCCCGTCGCGCCTGTATCGCCCTTGTCTCCTTTATCCCCTTTGTCGCCTTTATCGCCCTTTGCGCCCTGCGTCGATTGAGGCGCGCCGGTCGTTTTGACGACGACTGTCTGGCTCGCCTTGTCCCAAGTAATATCGGCACCGAATTGATCGACAAGAAAACGCACCGGTACCATCACCCTATTGTTAATGAGAGCTGCCGGTTGATCCAGCTTAATTTGCGTCACTTCCGAGCCGTTTTTCACGGTAGCCACAGGATCGGCAATTTTAAGCGTTACGACCGTGTCGCCCTTCGCCGCAGTTACGGTTTGGGTCGATCCGTACCATTGCAGCTTTGCGCCAAGCCGGTCCAACGTCCCCTTCATCGGCACGAGAACAACATTGTTGACCATGACCGGATCGACGTCCTGTTTCTGAACGTTGCCGTCGATCGTTAAAGACAGCGCCGCGGCCTGACTAACCGGCAGCAAGAGCAACGAAGCCGCAAGCGCCATGGACGCCAACGATTTTCGCCAGTTTCTTTTCATTACATGCCCTCCTCGTTCATAAATTCACATGATATAAGTCTTTTCTCGACCTAATTTACCATTCTTCGGCATTAATTTATAGCTACTTTTCTATCATTTCCGGCGCAAAAAAAGCGGATCGTTCAACGATCGAACGATCCGCTTTTTTTGTTCGCGATCGGCAAGGCAAATCCCTATCGCCGACTATTGCGGCAACCGATCATTGCCCGCCTGCCTCCCATCAATATCCGTCCGTCTCTCCGCCCAGCTTCTTCGCCTCTTCGACGCCCGCGTCCGATGCGGCCGCCCCCGAAGCCGGATCTCCGCGCCGCAAATCGTTCGCCTCCAGCCCCTCGCGTACGCGCCGCCCGTAGTCCGGATCCGCCTGCATGAAGTAGCCGATCATCCGCTCGCGAATGTCCGCTTTGCAGATGCCGAGGTTCTCGACCAGATTCGCGATCAGCTCGTCGCGCTCCCAGTCCTCGAACGCCCGGTACGTCTCTCCCGCTTGCTTAGAGTCGTTCGGCCGGTCGATCTTCTGCCGCACGAGCTTCGCATTGTAGGCCGGCTCGTGATCCTTGCCCGGCTTGGGCGCTTCCTTCAGCCCGCCGAGCGAGGAAGGCTCATAGTTGACGTGCGGGCTCTGGCCGGGCGCCGCGTCGACGTTGTATGCCATCTGGCCATCTCGCTGGTTGGTCGCCACATGCGTCTTCGGCGCGTTGATCGGCAGTTGCAAATAGTTCGTGCCGACGCGGTGACGCTGCGTGTCCGAGTAGGAGAACGTGCGCCCTTGCAGCAGCTTGTCGTCCGAGAAGTCGAGACCGTCCACCAGCACGCCCGTACCGAAAGCGGCCTGCTCCACTTCCGCGAAGTAGTTGGCCGGATTGCGGTCGAGCACCATTTTGCCGACGGGCAGCATCGGGGCTACGTCCTCCGGCCACAGCTTGGTCGGGTCGAGCGGGTCGAAGTCGAGCTCGGGATGCTCGTCGTCGCTCAGGATCTGCACCCGCAGCTCCCACTCCGGATACTCTCCCTTTTCGATCGCTTCATATAAGTCCTGCGTGGCGTGACTGTAGTTCTTGCTGATGATCTTGTCGGCATCGGCCTGCGTCAGGTTGCGGATCGGCAGCTTAAGCGGCTCCCAATGATACTTCACAAGTACGCCGACGCCCTCCTTGTTGACCCACTTGTACGTATTGACGCCCGAGCCCTGCATTTGCCGGTAGTTCGCCGGGATCCCCCAGGGGGAGAAAAGAAACGTGACCATATGCGTAGCTTCGGGCGTAAGCGAGAGAAAGTCGAACATGCGCTCCATGTTGTTGACGTTCGTCACCGGGTCCGGCTTGAACGCATGCACCATGTCGGGGAATTTCAGCGGATCTCGGATAAAAAAAATCTTCAGGTTGTTGCCGACCAGATCCCAGTTGCCGTCCTCCGTATAGAACTTGACCGCAAAGCCGCGCGGGTCGCGCAGCGTCTCCGGGGAGTGCCCGCCGTGCACGACGGTCGAAAAGCGTACGAATACCGGCGTCCGCTTGCCCGCCTCCTGGAACAGCTTCGCCCGCGTATACTTCGAGACCGGCTCATCGCCCGCTTTGCCGTAAGACTCGAAGTAGCCGTGGGCCCCGGCGCCGCGCGCGTGAACGACCCGCTCGGGGATGCGTTCGCGGTCGAAGTGCGTGATTTTTTCGAGAAAATGATAGTTTTCCAGCGTCGTCGGTCCTCTGCCGCCCACCGTACGCACATTCTGGTTGTCCGCGATCGGATGTCCCTGGCGATTGGTCAGCGTCATATCCGTTTCCGCGCCTTGCCGTGGTCCGCCGTTCTGATTCGTCTCGTTCGCCATCCCATGGTCACCTCTATAAGTAAGAATGAACTCGCTATTCTTACTCTATCCCTGGACTGGCAGGATATGCATGAAGATGGCATGAATTCCGGATGAAGGAGAGGTGAAGAACGGCGCGTGCGGCAAAAAGCCCGGCCGTCGGCCGGGCTTTCGTCATGGAATCGCGGTATGCTTGTTAGACCCAGCCGCGGTCCTTGAAAAACGCAAAGTTCTGCTTCGCGCTCTCGATCGAGCTCACCTCGTACTGCTCCTGCTCGATAATCACGTACTCGACGCCTGCCTTCTCGGCGGCTGCCAGCGCGGAGTCCCAATCGACCATGCCATGGCCGATTCCGGCATCCGAGCCGTCTTCCTTGAAGTCCTTGGCATGCACGAGCGGCAGACGGTCCGCGTATTTCTCGATGAACGCAGCCGGATCCTGTCCTGCCACCTTGACCCAACCGAGGTCGAACTCGGCGATGAGCTCTTCCGGCGACAGCTGCTCCATCAGATGGTCGATGACCAGCTTGCCGTCCTGGGCCGGCTTGAATTCGAACGCATGGTTGTGGTAGCCGAATTCGAGACCGGCCGCGCGTACGATCGCGGAAGCGCGCTTCAGCGTGTCGGCGAACTTGTTCACGTCATCGACCGACGGATTGTCGGCCAGCGGATAATGCGGCACGACGAAGCGCTTGACGCCGAGCTCCTTGTAATAAGCGACCTTCTCGTTCAGGTCGGATTCGAACTTGTCCGGATCCTGCACGTTCAGGCCCACGTGCGCCGAATTGACGTTCAGGCCCGCATCGGCCAGCGCCTTCTTCAGGTCGGCGGCGGAGACGCCGTAGGTGCCCGCCAATTCAACGTTCTTGTATCCGATCTCGGCGATCTCGCGGATCGTGCCGAGGAAGTCCTTCTCGCTGCGGTCGCGTACGGAGTAAAGCTGGATGCCCACTTGCGGCTTGCTCATGATTCATTCCTCCATATTCGGATTATAAGATGCAGCGCCATGGACGCCGATCGCCTTTTGGTCCTTCTCCATTATAGGCGCTGGGCGGGAGCGCTTACGAGACCGTTATTTGCTCATTTTATATGGCATTTGGACCCTTCGCGCGCGGGCGGCGACGGCGTTGCGCCCTCGGTATCTTTAACAAAGGCTGTATGTCCTAGTCAAATATAAGTAAACCGTCAGGGAAAATCCAGTTCCCTGACGGTCCTTTTTAGGTGGCGGATATCGGAAACTCGGCTGGCTCGATAATGTAGCTCTGACGGAGACTACTTGCGCAGCTCAGCCCAGCCTACCTACCGAGGTGGTTCCAGTCGAGACTTCTTGGCGAATCCCGAGCGGTTGGCTCGATAATGTAGCTCTGACGGAGACTACTTGCGCGGCTCAGGCCAGCCGAACGGCCGAAGCGGCTCTGATTGAGACTACTTCGCGCTCGCGAACGTCCCGCCCCGGATGCCCAGCGTGAAAATCTCGCAGGCACCCAGCCGGCGAACGAGCGCTTCGCCGTCCGCCGCCGGGGCGACTTCATCCCCCCGCCGCTCGAGCACGTCGCTCTCGTAGAACGCCTCGGCCGTTGCCGCTACGCGCAACTCGGACGCTTCCGGCCGCATGTTGAACCAGCGGACCATGAGGTCCCCGCTCTCCTCGCCGATGGCCGCGGAGGAGAAGGCGACGCCCTCGCCTTCCCAGCTCAGCAATTGCCCGACGGCAGCCAGCGCGCCCTCGTGCACGCCGGTCTGCGCCAGCGTCCAAGGCGCTTGGAACTGGTAAGCCTCGGCATAGGCGCCGTCGGTCGCCCCGTCGCCGCCATGCGGCACGAGCAGCAGCTCGGCCGTATGCACGCCCAGGCACTGCGCTTCCGGCGTCGGGAAGACGCCCCAGTCGCCCAGCTCGGCGACCGCCCGGAGCAGCGTCACCGCGATCGTGCCGCGGCCGTCGCGGAGCACCTCGTACTCGTTCAGGCCGAGGTTCGCCACGGCGAAGCCGAAGGCCTTGCCGTCCGCGACGTCCACGAACGCCTGCTGATGCTGGGCGTTGCTCGGATTGCGCCATTCGGCGGCAGGCTCGGTATCCCGGCGCGCGATCTCGAAGATCGCGTCCGCCAGATGCGTCGTCGCCTGAATATCCGTCGGGAACAGCGCGCGCACGCGGTGGTCCTTGGCGCGGTTGTCGATCGTCGCGCGGATGCCGACGCCGCGGCCCGAGCGCTCCAGGCTGACGACGGTCCGGATCTCCAACGGCACCGTCTCGGCCGTGCGCTGCGCCTTGCGTTCCGGGAAGTAGACGGCTTCCCGCTTCTCTTCCTCGAACAGCGCGTCGGCAGAAGCCGGCACGGCCCAGCGGTGCACGATCTCGATGGCGGCGCGATGCGCCTCGTCCTCCACAACCCGAATGTCGGCCGCAAGACCGCGCGTCGTCAGCGCCGTCTCGCCGTCCGGTTGACGGTACATGTACTCGTTGCCGATATCGCCCGTGTCCTCGTAGACGAGCAGATCGCGATAGGTGCGGCCGGTCCGCTTGTCCGTCACCGCCAGCGTGCCGTCGTCAGCGACTTCGACGCGCAGGCGCTCGTTTTCGAGCGTGCGCTCGCCGCCGACGAGCGAAGCAGGCGAAGACGCTGCGGCTTCTCCGGCGACTGCTTTACCAGCATATGATTCATCAGCAACTGCTTCTCCAGCATCGGCTTCTCCCCTAACAGCCTCGCCTGCATTCTCCCAGACGGCAGCCTTCACCCATGCGTAAGCCTTCCACCCGAGCGCCGGCACGCCCGCCGCCTCGAACGTCAGCCTTACGCGCCGCGTCCAGTACGGCTGGCGGAACTTGTCGTCCGGCAGGTCGTAGCCGAACTGCAGACCAAGATCTTCAACCCGGCAAGCTACGGCCAAGCCCTCGGCATCCACCAATACGCGCCCGCCGATATCCAGCGCCTTCATGCGGTGCTTCATCTCCTCGGGCGGCACGCCGTCGCGGTAGTAGATGCGCTCGACGTCAAGCTCGATCTCCACCGTGCCCGTGCGCGGCCAGCCCGTCGTGTTGAACGCTACGAGCGGCAGCGTGTCCGCGCCGTAGCGGGCGAAAGCCGACGTATCCACCGCATCAGCCGCGGCCCGCTTGCTGTCGTCGACGATCGTTTCGGCGACGTGCCGGCTTTTCTCGAACCGGGTCACCATCTCGCGATGAACCTCGTCGACGCTGCAGCCGCAGATGCTGTCGTGCGGATGATTTTGCATGAGCGTCTTCCAGGCGTAGGTCAGCAGGTGATGCGGGTAAGCTTCGCCCACGCCGTGGGCGATCGCCGCCAGCGGCTCGGCCACGCGCTCCAGCAGCGCTTGTCCGCGCTGGTTCATCTGCTTGAGATACACGCGCGCGGAGGCCGTGTTCACGAGCGTCGACCAGCCGTCGGTGCGCTGGCTGCGCAGCTCGCCCTTGACGACGGACAGGTTGTCGCCGAGCGACTGCCGGACCGAAGCCAGATAGTCCTCGAAGCTGGAATGCACGAAGTCGGTGTCCGGATACAACCCGCGAGCGACACGGATCGCCTCCGGCAGATCGGTCTGGATCGGCTGGTGGTCGCAACCGTTCATATAGAGCAGTTGGCCGGTCGACGCATAGCGCTCCGCGTCCGCCAGCTTGCGGTCCCAGTAATCCTTGGCTTCGGCCGCGTCGACCGGCACTTCGTTGCCGTTGCTGTACCAGTTGGCGAACAGGATGCCGAGCACGCGCGAACCGTCCGGACCTTCCCAGATCAGCTCGGAAAACGACGACTCGTACTCCGAATCGGCCACCGTGTTGTTGAACCCGGTCGGCTTCACGCCGCGTCCGAACACGGCGTTGTCGATGCCCGCCTGCTTCATGATCTGCGGCGCCTGGCCGATGTTGCCGAACGTGTCGGGGAAGTAGCCGACCTTCGAGATCGTCCCGTACCGCGCGGCGTCGCGGTGCCCGATGAGCAGGTTGCGCAGATTGGCTTCCCCCGCTCGTGAGGAACGCGTCCTGCAAAATGTACCAAGGTCCGATATGAATTCGGCCTTCCCGAATCAGCCGTTCCAGCCGCTCCCGGCGCTCCGGACGCACCTGAAGGTAATCCTCGAGAATGATCGTCTGGCCGTCGAGGAAAAAGCTGCGGTACTCCCCGTCCCGCTCCAGCGTGTCCATCAACGTGTCCATCAGGCGGATCAGGCGGACGTGATGCTTTTCATAGGGTAAATACCATTCGCGGTCCCAGTGGGTGTGCGAGATGATATGGGCGGTTCTTTTATGCTCCAAAATGATTCTCTCCTCTCCCGGACGCTTAAGCGCCGACATCCGTTTGAACCGTCGTCTCGCCCGGACGGTAGACGGCCGTCAGGCGGCCCTCCCGGTCGACGGCGAACAGGACCGAGCGTTCTCGTTCCAGCAGGAACGAATACGTCGCTCCGCTCGCAGCGTCCTTCACCCTGACCGGCGTATCGTAGGCATACTCCGAGACGAATACGTACAACGCGCCATCCGCAAACGAAAGCTTGCGCCCGTAAACGCCCGGCAGGCCGCCGCCCTCCAGCCACTCGAGCGCAGGCTTATAGCCTGCCGTCTCCAGCGCGTGCTCATACAGCGCCGCGATCGGCTCGACGCGGTCGTTCAGCTCGACCGGCAGCGGGCACCACAGGATGCGGCCCATTCCGTAAAACACGTCGACCATGACGTCCGCTCCCGAGTCGGCGGCGTCGGCCGGCACTTCCTTGGCGACCTGCGCGATGCGCCGGCTGCCGTAGCTGACCGGGTAGCGTTTGCCGCCGACGGCGAGCCGCTCTTCGCGAACGACGTTGGCTGGCTTGCGCGCGCCCAGCGTCTCCGCGAGACGGTTCGTGTGCCGCCAGTACGCGTCGAGGCCCGCGGGACCGGTGACGAGCAGCGTCGCGCCCGTCCGGC
Organism: Cohnella rhizosphaerae; assembly: GCF_029525575.1. Lineage (GTDB taxonomy): Bacteria > Bacillota > Bacilli > Paenibacillales > Paenibacillaceae > Cohnella > Cohnella rhizosphaerae. The sequence goes on along the minus strand of NZ_JAPDIA010000003.1, from coordinate 685,145 downwards.
CGACGATGTCAAGCAGCTGCGCAAACGCAGCGTCGTCCACGTTGTGGGCGGAAGGAAGCACGATGAGCTTGGCCGGCTCCTCCAGCAGCGGCTTCAGATCGTATTCGGACACGCCGCGGAACGGCACGTTCAGTTCATAGGACAGCACGCGGGTCAGCTTTGTCGTAGCGTCGAAGGCCAGCTTGCGGTTGGACAGGTCGTTCGTGTACGGGAAGACGACCGCCACGTCCTCGAGCGCGCGGCCTTTGAACAGGTCGCGCGAAGCTTCGATGAACGCGCCGAAATCGTACGACACATCCGCCTCCGGCTTCTCCGTGCCGTCCGCGCGCAGCGCGCCGATATGGGATTCGTTCGCGTTGTCCATATAAAAGTTCGTATTCCAGATCCAGTGAATGGCGCCTGCGCCGCCCGCCGCGAAGGCATAGGCATACTTGCGCTCCAGCAGCGACTTCAGCTCCTGTTCGGAACGCTTCGCCAGGCCCTCCGGCGTTTCCACGTACATGATGCCGGTCTCCTGCACGACGTTCGGCTTGTCCGCGGTCTTGGCGAAGACGCCGTCCCACAGCAGCTGGTCGTTCAGCCACCAGGAATGCACCGTCGTGTAATCCACTTCTTCTCCGTAGAAAAACGGGGAGGGCCGCTGCGCGCCAAGCGCTTCATCCTGGCCTACGGTCGCGAGATGGTCCGGACACAGGTCCTTGATCGTCGCCACGAGCTCCCGCGCCCACCGATTGTGCATATCCATCGAGAACAGCGCATAGTCGAGCCAGCGCGTTCCCTTTTTCCCGCTGTGCATGTCCTGTACGTCGAAGTTGATCTGCTCGGGCTCCGGGATCGCGGCCGACGCGAAGTCCGGCAGCTCGCCCGGCGTCATGCTCCAGCGCTCGCGCAGCCGGTCGATCGTGCCGTGCCGCCGCTCCAGCCACTCGGCGAATGCCGCCCGCTCGAACGGATCGCGGCTCGAACGCGGACCGTCGGAGAAGATGCGGACCGGATCGAACATCGACGGCTCGTTGATCAGATCCCAGTCGACGTGCTTCGTCTCCCGGTGGCGGCCGACGATCGAGCGGATGAACCGCTTCTGCGCTTCCACGCTGCGCGGATCCAGGTACGGGTTCACGCCCTCCCACGTCTCCGGCGTGAACGAGAAAAAGGTGAACGTCACTTGCAATCCGTGCTTCTTGGCGGTCAGCAAAAACGCGTCGATCGCGCGCAGCGCGTCCTCCGAGACATGGCCGTCGACCTGCATGATGTTGCGGTACGCCGTCCAGATGCCCGTGCGGATCCAGTTGATGCCGGCGCGGCGCATCTGCGCCATGTCGCGGTCCCAGACCGATACGTTCGGGAGGAACAGGAACTTGCGCGCGACGTCGCTCGTCATGTACGTCATGCCGACGATCGGCAGCGGACGCCCGTCCTGCTCGAAGTAGTCGCGTCCCGCACGGATCGGCGCGCCTTCGGCCAGCAGGGCCGGATCCGCGCCCCAGAAGCCCTGGCGGAGATAGCGGACTTCGCCGTTATCCGATTCGGCCCGGCAGGACGCCCGGTAGAAGCCGCTTTGGACGTCCAACGGCACCGGGATCCGCCATACGTCCAGCTCCCGGCCCACCTTCTCGCTAAGCGTCAGACGGAACGGCTCTTCGGTGCCGTCTTGGTCCTTCGTCTCGCGTTCGACCCGCAGGTCGAACGTCCATTTCTGCTTAAGGCCGTCAGCCGCCGCGCCGCCGCGTCCGAGGGCCTGCGCCTGCAGCCTCAGCAGCGGACGTTCGTGCGCTTCATAAACCGCATAGCTTGGCTTCAGCCACAGCTCGGTCACGCCGCGCGCGCAGAACCGAGCCCAGCCTGCGAGGGCCGCCCAGCCGCCGCGCGCCGCGAAGGCGTCGCCAAGCGGCTGGTTCACGAACAGCCAGCGGCCGCCGGCGAAGTCGCCCTTGGTGTTCTCCCACAGGACGACCGGCGCGGACCGCTCGCGTCCGTCGGCCGACATGCCCTTGAGCAGCGCGTACACGTGCGCGTCCATCGGGCCTGCCGAGCCCATCTGATGCGGCAGGTCGCTCGACTTCGTCACGTGCGGCACGAGGTTCCACGTATCGGCAACGTCGAGCAGCGCCTCCTGTCCCGCGAACAGCGGGATATCGGCATGCGAAGCATGCCGCGCCACGGGCTCGGCGGACACCCGCAGCATCTCGTGAATGCGAAGCCGGCGATGATAAGCCGTCTGCTCGGCTTCGACATGCCAGGCGCCGCGCTCGCGGCGAACCGGCTTGCGGAACGGCGCGCCGCCCGCGCTGAGCAGCCCGCCCCCCGCGTTTCAGGTACGCGAGGATGTCTTCCCATGCGCCGACGGGGAAATACGGCGCGTGCAGCGAAACAAAACAGCCGCCGGCCGCGCCGCGCAGGCGCTCGCCGAGTTCCTCCGCATTCGCCACCTCGCCGATCAGCCGCGCCTCCTCCTCCGACAGCGCCGGTGCGCCCGGAAATGACGGGTCGTAAAAAACGATGATTTTCAACGTATCATCCATCGAGCAATCCATCCTTCATCGCGCGGTAGACGAGCTGCGAGAACAGGCTGTTGGACCAGGCGAACCACTTGCGCGTGAACACGGCCGGATCGTCGGCATGGAAGCCCTCGTGCATGAACCCGGTGTCCCCGTCCGTCGCCTCGAGCATCGCGATCATCGCCAGCTTCTCCTCGGCGGTCGACGCCGTGATGCCCTGCATGGACAGCGCCATATGCCAGATGTAATCCGGCGGGGTATGCGGGCTGCCGATGCCGCGCGCGACTTTGCCCTCGTAGTAGAACGGGTTCTCCTTGCTCAGCGCGAAGCGGCGCGTGTTCCGGTAGATCGGATCGTCCGCCGACACGTAGCCGAGGTAAGGGATGGACATCAGACCCGGCGTGCCCGCGTCGTCCATCAGGCAGTAGTTGCCATAGCCGTCCGTCTCGTACGCGTAGATCGGCCCGAACTCGGGGTGGCGGTAGATGCCGTACAGTTGAATGCCGTGATCGATGTCGGCCTCGAGCGCCTTCAGTTCGGCCAGCAGCGCCATATCGCGGAACACCCACTCGGCGAACTCCTGCATATGGCGGAGCGCCACGACCGCGAACATGTTGCCCGGGATGTTGTAGTGGAAATCGCAGGCGTCGTCGCTCGAGCGGAAGCCGGACCAGACCATACCCGTATAGTTGACCGGCATGCCCAGCCCGTTGTTGCGCAGGGAATCCGTCGGGATGCCGTTGTTGCGCGTGAAGCGGTACGGCGACAGCTCGAAGTGACGCTGCTCGGTCTTGAACAGGTCGACGATGAGACGCATCGCCTGCTTGAAGCCTGCGTCGAACACGTCCGCGCGTCCCGTTTCCTTCCAGTACAGGTACGCCAGGCGCATCGAAAAGCACAGCGAGTCGATCTCGAACTTGCGCTCCCATACCCATGGCGACATCTCGGTGACGTCGGTCGTATTCCAGTGCCAGTCGTTGGCCGATTCGTTAAACGCGTTCGCGTACGGATCGATCTGAATGTAGGCAATGTGGCGGCGGATGAGGCCCGCGATGATGCGCTGCAGATCGGCGTCGTCCTTGGCCAGCGGCACGTAATGGACGACCTGCTCGACGGAATCCCGCAGCCAGGAGGCCGGTATGTCGCCGGTGATGACGAACGTCGTGCCGTCTTCGAGCAGCTTGGTCGTCGTCTCGAGGGTGTTCGGGAAGCAATTTTTGAAAAGCCGGAGCAGCTTCGGACGGTGCGCGAGCCGCTGCTCGGCTTCCGCCAGCACGTCCCGCACGGCCGCCGGCAGCGTCAGCTTCGGCATCGCGATTTGTGGCAATCTGAATTGTTCCATGGCAGGCAGGCCCCCGCTTCTGTTTGATTTAACGAGCTAAAATAAAGGATGATTTAGCGATCTACAATCCGGGATAAGACGCTGGCGCTCCGCTATTCAGCCGCATACCGCCGGTTCCGCCGAGATAAGACGCTGGCGCTTCGCTATTCCGCTGCGGACGGCCGGTTCCGCCGAGATAAGACGCTGGTGCATCGCTATTCCGCCGCGTACCGCCGGTTCCGCCGGAATAAGACGCTGGCGCTTCGCTATTCCGCCGCATACCGCCGGTTCCGCCGGGATAAGACGCTGGCGCTTCGCTATTCCGCCGCGCGCCGCCGTTTCCGCCGGGATAAGACGCTGGCGCTTCGCTATTCCGCCGCGCGCCGCCGGTTCCGCCGAGATAAGACGCTGGCGCTTCGCTATTCCGCCGCGCGTCGCCGGTTCCGCCGAGATAAGACGCTGGCGCTTCGCTATTCCGCCGCGTACCGCCGGTTACGCCGAGATAAGACGCTGGCGCTTCGCTATTCCGCCACATACCGCCGGTTCCGCCGAGATAAGACGCTGGCGCTTCGCTATTCCGTTACGAACCGTCGGTTCCGACGGAATAAGACGCTGGCGCTTCGCTATTCCGCCACATACCGCCGGTTCCGCCGGGATAAGACGCTGGTGCATCGCTATTCCGCCACATACCGCCGTTTCCGCCGGGATAAGACGCTGGCGCTTCGCTATTCCGCCGCGGACGGCCGGTTCCGCAGGGTAACTTAGCGATCTAAAAGCTTAACGGTCTTAATCTCAAACGGCGCAAACGCGAGCTCGATCCGGCCATCCGCGGCCCCAAGCGCCGCTCCGTTCGCTTCAAGCGCGTCGGAGAGCACGGCGCGCGCGAACGGCCGAGGCCAGCTCAGCGCGGCGCGGCCGCGGCCGCCGGACGATTCGTACAGTCGCAGCACGATGCCGTCGCCGTCCTCGGCGGGCTTGACCGCGTCGAGCACGACATGCTCGCTCTCGAACGGCAGCAGCGTGCCGGTCGCCGGGAGCGAGCCGCTCCCGCGGTCAGCCGACGCCAGGACGACGTCCCCGGCGTTCAGCTCCGCGGCCCGGCGCAGCGTGTGCGCGGTCCGCCAATCGCCTTCGTGCGGATAGAGCGAATAGGTGAATTCATGCTCGCCCAGATCCGCGGTGGCGTCCGGCCACTTCGGCGCTCGGAGCAACGACAGGCGAATCGTCGTGCCCTGGACGTCGTAGCCGTATTTGCAATCGTTCAGCAGGCTGACGCCGTAGCCGTGCTCCGACACGTCGACGAAGCGGTGGCCGCACACTTCGTATTGCGCCTGCTCCCAGCTCGTGTTGCGATGCGTCGGACGCTCGAGCGCCCCGTACGGAATCTCGTACGTGGCCTTGCTCGCCACGACGTCGATCGGGAAGCCGACCTTCAGCAGCTTGTGCGATTCGTTCCAGACGACGCGGGTACGAAAGTCGATGCGCCGGTCGCCGTGGTAGAACACGACGTCCTGGCTGATCTCCGACTGATGGAGCCGCCAGCGGAAGCGCAGCACGTCCATCGTCTCGCCCTGCAGCGCGACGCGCTTCTCCAGCAGCTCGGCCTCGCCGGCCGGCTGAAGCTCGTAGCGCTCGTCGATGTCCCAGGCGTCCCACAGCGTCGGACGGTCGTGGTAGAAGCCGAAGCGGTTCGCGGCCTCTCCGTTCTTGACGATCTCCCGTCCGGCCGCCTTGTCCAGCAGGCTGACGATCTCGCCCCGCGCATTAAAGCGGACGCGGTAGGCGCCCGTCTCCCAGCTGTCGCCGAGCGGCTGCCCGACTTCCGTCGCGGCAGCCCCCATAATCGAGCCTTCGCCCGCATTCGAGCCTTCGCCTTCATTCGGTCCTGCGCCTTCATTCGGTCCTTCGCCTTCATTCGGTCTTGCGCCCGAGCTCACGCCTGCACCCGCATTCACACCTGCGCCCGCATTCGATCCCTCGCCAGCGGGCAGTGCCCGCGAAACCGCAACACCAACGTCCTTTGCCCAGGCGCGCTCGCGCAGCCAGATCGTCTTGTACCCGAACGCCGGCACCGCCGGCACGCGCACGGCCAGCCGCTCTTCGCCGACGGCGTCGGCGGCGAGCCGAACTCCCTCTCCGTCATAAGCGGCGAGTCCGCCCGCGGAGGACATCCCTTGCGCCGCAAGCTCCACCTGCACGTCCCGCGCCCAGCCGAGCCCGTTAAAGACGACGTACGGCACGCCCTCGCCGGCCGCCGTATCGATTCCGCCGGCGAGCGCCAGCAGGATCGCGCCCAGGCTCTCGCGTCCCTTTTCGAAGATCGTCCCGTATTCCTTCTCGGAGGTGACATACGCTTCGGTAATCGCCGACCCCGGGATGATGTCGTGAAACTGGTTGAGCAGGATCAGCTTCCAGCCGTCATGCAGCTCGCTGCGCAGTCGTGCATCCAGTCCCGCTTCCAGCTGAGTCAGCGCGAGCGCATGCCAAAGCTCGGCTTCGCGGTACAGCACCTCGGCTTTGCGGTTGCTGCGCTTGTTGCGGCCATGCGTCGTGTACGTTCCCCGGTGCAGCTCCAGATACAGGTCGCCACGCCATTCCGGCAGCTCGCCTCGTCGCGCCTCCGCGCCAGCGAAAAAGTCCGCGGCCGTGCTGTGCTTGCTCGCCGGCTGGCCGACCATCAGGTCCGCGCGGTCCGCGTATTCAAGCATTTCGCGCGTCACGCCGCCGCCCCCCGTCGCCGTGCCCGTACAGCAGCATCTGCTCGGGATAGACGTCCTTTTGCCGGTACGATTGCCAGTGGTCGTGAATGTCCTTCGGCGTCGTGTGCTCGTTGATGCCATGGTTCAGGTAAGATAGCATCGGCGTGCCGTCGATGCCTACCCAGCGGAACAGATCGTACGGGAACACGTTCGTATCGTTCCAATTCAGCTTGGTTGTCATGAAATAGCGGACGCCGCCGTGCTTCAGAATCTGGGGCAGGGACGCGCAGTAGCCGAACGTATCCGGCAGCCACTCGATGTCCGAGACGCGTCCGAATTCTTCCTGGTAAAAACGCTGGCCGTACAGCATCTGCCGCATGAGCGATTCCCCGCTCGGGATGTTCAAATCGGGCTCGACATACATGCCCCCCGACGAGCTCCCAGCGGCCCTCGGCGATCCGCGACTTCACCCGCCCGTACAGCTCCGGATCGTTGTTCTTCAAAAATTCGAACAGCAACGGCTGGCTCTGCGCGTACCGGAATTCCGGATACTCGCGCATGAGCGCGTCCACCGTCGAGAACGTCCGGCTCGTCTTGCGCACCGTCTCCCGCACCGGCCACAGCCAGGCGATGTCGATGTGCGACTGCCCGACCATATGCTGGACACCTTCTGCGTTGCCGCCGACCGCGCGCACGTCCGCTTCAAGCCGCGCCTCGATGCCTGCAACAGCTGCACCCGCGCGAATATCCCCTTCGCTCAGGGACACGTATGCGTCCATCGCGCGAAGCAGCGCCTCCATCAGCCGCGCCTTGCGAAAGTCCGTCTCCGGCAGCAGCACGGCCGCGTCGCGCACGACCGTCGCCGCGTACAGCAGACGCTGCACGGGCGCATTGGCCAACACCAGCTCGCTGCGGATGGCGGAGATCGGCGGCTGGATGACTGCCTGCCGGTTGAGCGGATCGACAGGCTCGGGGATCGGGTCGTACAGCTCGATCTCGAGCTCGGGCGCCGTGCCGATCCGGGCGGCGTCCAGCGTCGCGAACGTATGGTTGCGGTCCAGCCCCTGGTATGAGGCGCCGTTGACGCGCAGCAAGCCCTCGCCGCCGGACTCGAACACAAGGCCGATTTTGGCGCCCGAAGCGACCCAGTCTCCGGGCAGTTCGAGCCTTTTGCGGAAAAAGTACGTCGTCCCCTGCTTGCTGGGGAAAGCGGCGAGCCCTTCCGACTCGTAGGGCCCGATCTCTTCGTATTGCCCCGGCAGCACGTAAGTCGCCCGGTCGATCGCCCAGTCGTGCACGCCCGCGCGCTCGAGCCATTGCGCCTCGGACAGCTCGCGCAGGAATCGGCGCAGGCGCTCCGACAGATCGTTTGCGTTCATCGGTCTCCGTCCTCCTTGACGAGCAGATCGGCTGCCAGCGTGTCGGCGGAATGACGCCCGACCAGTACTTTGAAGCGGCCGGGCTCGACAACCCGTTTATAATCCGGGCCTACGTATTCAAGCTGTTCCCTGCCGACCTTAAACCGCACGGTGCGCGTCTCTCCCGGCGCCAGCCCGATCTTTTCGAAGCCCTTCAGCTCCAGCGCCGGCCGTGTGCATGCGCTCGCGACGTCCGAGACGTACAGCTGCACGACCTCGGCGCCGGCGACGACGCCCGTGTTGGTCACGTCGACGGAGACGGCCGCCTCCTCCCCGGGTGCGATCTCGCTCGGCGACACCGTCAGGTTGGCATATTCATAGTTCGTATAGCTGAGGCCGTAGCCAAACGGGTAACTGGGCCTCAGATCGCTCTCCAAATACCGTTTGCCTCGCGACCGCTTGCCGTTATAGTACACGGGCAGCTGCCCGACATCTTTCGGAATCGATATCGTCAGTCGGCCCGACGGATTGACGTCGCCGAACAAAATGTCCGCGATCGCATGTCCGCCCTCCTGCCCAGGATACCATGCCTCGAGGATGGCGTCGGCATTCGCGTCGATCCAAGGCTCCGCGATCGGCCGGCCGTTAATGTAGACGACCACGAGCCGCTTGCCGAGCTTGTGGACTTCCTGGACCAGCTCGAGCTGCACGCCGGACAGTCGCAGCGACATCCGGTCGATGCCTTCGCCGCAATCCATGTCGTTCCAGACATCCTCGGTCACCTTGGACGCACCCGTCCGCAGGTCGATCGTGCCGTCGCCGAAGTCCCGCGCGCTGGAGCCGCCGACCACCATGACGACGGTATCCGCCTGCCGCGCCGTCTCCAAAGCGACCGGGAAGCCGTCCCGGTCTTCGCCGCGAATCCGGCAGCCCGGCGCGTAAAGCACGCGCTCCGCGCCCAGCTTGGCGCGGATGCCCGCAAGCACCGTAGCGACCTTGTCCGCCGGCTGGGGCGACGTGTAGTCGCCCAGTTGGCTGTAGCCGAGGTCCGCATTCGGGCCGATGACCGCGACCTTGCCGCCACTCGCCGGATCGAGGGGCAGCGCGCCGCCCTCGTTCTTCAGCAGCACGACGCCTTCGGCCGCCAGCTGCCGCGCCAGCGTCACATGCTCGCTAGAGCCGATCGCCTCGCCGGCGAGCTGCGCATCTACGTATGGCCGCTCGAACAAGCCGAGCTTGAACTTGAGCGTCAGGACGCGTACGACCGCGCGGTCGAGCGCCGCCTCCTTCAGCTTGCCCTCGCTTAGCGCTTGCAGCAGATAGCGTCCGAACATTTCGCCCGACATCTCCATGTCGATGCCGGCTTCGAGCGCGCGCACGGCGGCCTCCATGCCGTCCTCGGCCGTGTCGTGCCCTGCCGCCAGCATGTCGATCGCGCCGCAGTCGGTGACGATCATGCCGTCGAAGCCCCAATCCCGGACGAGCACCTCGTCCAACAGCTTCGCGTTCGTCGTGCACGGAACGCCGTCGATCTCGTTGTAGGCCGGCATGATCGACGCCGCGCCTGCCTCGACCGCCTTGCGGAACGGATGCAGGTCGACCTCGAGCAGCTCGCGCCAGCCCATGTGGACGGGCCCGGCGTTGCGGCCGCCCTCCGAGCTGCCGTAGCCGACGAAGTGCTTCAGCGTCACGGCGACGCTGTCCTGCGCGTCGAGGCGCTCGCCCTGCATGCCTTCGACGGCGGCGACAGCCAGCTCGCCGACGAGATACGGATCTTCGCCGAAGCACTCCTCCGTCCGGCCCCAGCGAGGATCGCGGACGATGTCCAACACCGGCGAATACGTGACCGCGCCGCCCTGGGCGCGCGTCTCCTTCGCCACCGCGCGGCACATCTCGCGGTACAGGCCGACGTTCCAGGCGCTGCCGATCGACAGCGGCACGGGAAATACCGTCGCCCCGATCGCCATATGGCCGTGCGAGCATTCCTCGCCGATCAGCAGCGGAATGCCGAGACGCGAGTTCTCGATCGCGTAGCGCTGGATCTCGTTCACCGCCTCCGCGCCTTGAACGGGCGACAGTCCCGTCTCCAGCGTGACGCCGGTCCACGGGTCGGCGCGCAGCGTGCCGTACAGCGAACCAACGCCGCCTCGCGCAACCTGCGCCTTGAATGTCTCCTTCAGAACGACGTTTCCGTCTTTATGTTCATAGGCCTGCCAGCCGAACGGCTGCACGAGCTGGCCGACCTTTTCTTCCGCCGTCATCTGCCGAAGCAGCAGCTCCGCGCGTACGCGCGGCGGCTTCGAAGGGTCCTTGTCGTCCATCCTTTTCACATCCCGCTTGTTCTTTGAATGCCGCCTACCCTTAGCCCTGGTGCTATCGTGCAAAAGTGCATCATCCAAGGCCGGTATGGAGGATGTGGGCGATCTACCGCGCAAAAGTGCATGGTAGCTCGTCTCTTTAAGCGAGAACCCTGGTGTTTCCGGTAAAAACCCTGCACTTTTGCGCGATTGGCAGAAGCGACGAAAAGGTGTGGCTCTCCATCGTGCACTTTTGCACGATAGCCCCTGCGATGCCCGCCGCTTCCCTGCGCCTTCATCTTCTCAGCGCCTCTTATGCCTTCATCTTCTCAGCATCAGCCTGCGCTTTCTCTGCGCTTTCTCTGCGCTTTCTCTGCGCTTTCTCTGCGCATTCCCGCGCCTTCATCCTCTCAGCGCCAGCCTACGCTTTCTCTGCGCCTCCCTATGCCTTCCCTATGCTTCACCCGCTCCCGCAATTACTCCTTAACCGAACCGACGGTCAGGCCCTGCACGAAGTAGCGCTGGAAAAACGGATAGGCGAAAATGATCGGCAGCGTTGCCAGCACGACCATCGCCATACGGGCCGTATCCTGCGGCATGTTCTGCAGGATCTCGAGGCTGATGGAGCTGTTAGCCGAGTTCTGCTGGATGAACTGCATGCTCGATTCGATCCGCATGAGCATCGATTGGAGCGGCACCTTGTTCGGGTCGTCGATGTACAGCAGCGCGTTAAACCAGTCGTTCCAGTAGCCGAGCGTGCTGAACAGGCCGATCGTGGCGAGGCCGGGCAGCGACAGCGGCAGCACGAGCGTGGTGAAGATGCGGAATTCGCCCGCGCCGTCGATCTTGCCGGATTCGATGATCGCGTCGGGAATGCCGGTGATGTAGAACGTGCGCAGGATCATGATGTAGAAGGCGTTGACCGCGAGCGGCAGGATGAGCGCCCAGACGCTGTCCTTCAGACCAAGCAGCTGCGTCACGACGATATACGTCGGGATCATGCCGCCGCTGAACAGCATCGTGAAGATCGCGAACAGGGAGAAAAAGCGGCGGTATGCGAAGCTGCGGCGCGATACGGCATAAGCGTACAGCGCGATGAGCAGCAGGCTGACGATCGTGCCGACGACGGTCACGAGGATCGTGACGCCGTAGGAGCGCAGCAGCGTATCGCCCGTTTTGAAAATATACTGGTAAGCTTCCAGGCTCCAAGCCTTCGGAATGATACGGTAGCCGTCCGTCGCCAGCGTCTTCTCTTCGGTGAAGGAGATGATGACGACGAACAGGAACGGGAACACGCACATAATCGCGAAAATGCCGGCGATCAGGTTGAACGCGACGTTCCATGCCGGCGATACCTGGTGGAAGTCGCGTTTTCTTTTCATCACGTTGGGCACCGGGTGACGCCTCCTTTCGGATCGGGAAATTAGAATAGCGCGCTGTCCTTGTCGAGCCTGCGCACGACGTAGTTGGACACCATGACGAGCACGAAGCCCACGACGGATTGATACAGGCCTGCGGCGGTGCTCATGCCGATCTCGCCGGTCGTCTTGAGGCCCCGGTACACATACGTGTCGATGACGTTCGTCACCGAGTAGAGCGTGCCCGAATCGCGCGGCACTTGGTAGAACAAGCCGAAGTCGGCGTAGAAAATCTTGCCCACGGCAAGCAGCGTCATGATGATGATGATCGGCTTGAGCAGCGGCAGCGTGATGTTGCGCACCTGCTGCAGCTTGCTGGCGCCGTCGATCATCGCGGCTTCGTACAGCGATTTGTCGATGCCCAGGATCGAGGCGAGGTAGACGACGCTGCTATATCCGATCGATTTCCACAGGAAGACCAGCACCAGAATGTAGGGCCACACCTTCGGGTCGTTGTACCACTGCATCTTGTCCATGCCGAGATATTCGAGCGTATGGTTGAGCAGGCCGCGATCCATGCTCAGGAAGCTGAACGCGAAGTAGCCGACGATGACCCACGACAGGAAGTACGGGAGGAACATGCCGGTCTGATACAGCTTGGCCAGCTTTTTGTTCGCCAGCTCCGACAGGAGAATGGCCAGGGCGACGGAGAATACGAGACCGAGTACGATAAACGCGATATTGTAAAGCAGCGTGTTGCGGGTGATCGACCACGCGGCGTCCGTGCTGAAGAGAAATTTGAAATTATCCCATCCCACGTTTTTGCTGTGGATGAGGCTGTACCAGAAGCCGTGGCGGCTGAAGCGGTATTGCTTGAACGCGGCGATCGTGCCGACGAGGGGCAGGTAGGAAAAGAAAAGGAACCAGACGGCGCCCGGAAGCACCATAAGCAGCATCACCTTGTTGCGGTTGAACGAGCGGAAAAACGATCCGACCATGTTCGTCAATCCCTCCTATGGCCTTTTGTGAATACGACAAAAAGAACGAAAGATCGGGCGAATTGCTCACCCGCCCGATCTCGCGATTTTTATCCGGTTATTAAGCTTTGTTGGCTGCGACCCAAGCGTCCAGCTGGGTTTGCGCTTCGGCGATGACCTTGTCGAGGCCGGCGGCCTTGAACTGCTCGATCGCCTTCGGCAGATACGTCGCAGGGTCGACCGTACCGGTCATCAGCGACGCCCAGAATTGCTCCTTGACGTTCTGGATGGCGGTCATCTCGGTGGACACCTTCGTGCTGTCGAAGTTGAAGCCCAGAATCGGCGAAGGCTTGCCTTCCGCGTTGAATTTCTTGAACTGCTCCCACTTGTCGTCCGGATCGTTCTCGTTCAGGTACAGCAGCATGTTGTTGCCCAGCGAGTACGACGGCATGTTGTAGTTCTGGGAGGCGTCGAGGTTTTTCATGTGCTTGTCGTCGATCTTCTCGTAGTGCGTGCCTTCGATGCCGGAATCGACCATGTTGCGGAGGACCGGATCGGTATTGAGCAGGTTCAGGAACTCCATCGCCTTCTCCGGATGCTCGGAGTTGGCCGAGATCGCCATGATCGAGCCTTGCACCGACGTGTTCGTGATGACGGCGTCGCTGGCCGGCGTCGAAGTGATCGGGTAGCCGTTGGAAGCGGACCAGGAGGTCTCTGCGAGCGGCTGGGTTTGCGCGCGGTCGAGCAGCCACTTGCCGGACGTCATCAGATCCTGCGTCGAGCCGGTCGTCGCGGCTTCAGGCGCTACGTAGCCCGCTTGATAGTACTTGTGCATCGTGTTCAGCGCCTGCTTCATCTCGTCCGTCTCGAGGATATCGACGACCTTCAGGTCCGTACCGTCGAGCTTGACGGCCATCGGCATGTTCGTCACGAGATAGTCGTAAGGCACGTACGGCACGTAGTTCTTGTCCATCGCGAACGGCGTGATCGCCGGGTCCTGGGATTTGATCGCCTTCAGCAGCGGCTCGAGGCTGTCCAGCGTGCGGACGCCGGACGTGTCCAGCTTGTACTTGTCCATGAGGTTCTGGTTGAAGCGCCATACTTCAAGCTGCGGAAGCTCCTTGTTGGCCGGAATGCCGTAGTTGTGGCCGTCGACCTTGGACCCGCTCAGGAAGCCCGGATCGATCGTGTCCTTGATGCCTTGGCCGTACTTGTCCAGCAGCTCGTCGAGCTCGAGGAATGCGCCTTTGCGCGCGTTTTGCACGTAGTCGAAGCCGCCGGCCGACGTGAACATGATGTCCATCGGCTCGCCCGAAGCGACCAGCACCTGCATCTTTTGCGTATAGTCGCCCCAGTCGATCATTTTCATCTTGATCGTGGCGTTGATCTTCTCTTGGGTATACTTGCTGACTTCCGCCATGACGGTGTCGACGTCCTTCTGCGGCGTGCCGATCGTGTACCAGATCAGCTCGACCGGTTTGTCCGAAGAAGCGCCGTCCGACTTCGTCTCGTTGCCGCCGCAAGCGCTGAGCGCGAGCGATAGCGCGGTGACGGCGGCCGCGGCCGTCAGGCCTGTTTTTCTGGTCATTTTACTCATGTTTCTTGTGCCCTCCCTTATTTCTGATTCCCTTAGCAACAATTCAACTTTAATTCATGAAAGCAGTTTCAAATAGAAGACAAACCTAATAAATCATGTTCAAAATAAAGAAAGGACTGCGCGGCGGGCAGTCCGGAGGCTTCTATGGGCTTATCCCGCGTCAATGGAGGCCTTTGAACTCGGTCGGCGAGATGCCGACGTACTTCTTGAATTGCTTGTAAAAGTAACCCGTCTCCCAATAGCCGGCCTGGCGCGCGATGTCGTGCACCTTGAGCGGGGAGGACTTCAGCAGCCGCTTCGCCTGCTCGATCCGGTATTTGTTGATGTACTCCGTGAAGCTCTCGCCCGTCTCCTTCTGAAATAGCTGCCCCAGGTACACCGGATGAATGTGATACCGCGCGCCGAGCTGCTTCAGGGAGAGCTCGTCCGCGTAGTGGCGGCGGATCTCCTCGAGCACCTGCAGCACGACCGGGCTTCGGCTGTCCTTCACCAGGGAGTCGACGCAGCGTTCCGCGACGGACCGCAGCGCTCCGGCGAGCTCCGCGTAATCCGAGGCTTCGTTCGCCTGGGCGAAGCCCTGCGAGAACATCTCCGTCTCGTCCGAATGCTTGATCGCCTTCAGCTCCATCTTGAAGCGGACGATCAGCTCGACCGCCACCTCGTGCAGATAGGACGGCGCGACGCCTTCCCTGCGCCTCAGCTTCTCGAGATCGGCTTCGATCGCCGCCGCCAGGCCTTCCTTGTCTCTGGCGACGAGCAGCTTGCGGCAAGCCTCCCAGTCGATCGGAAATTCGGACGACTCGGCTTCCTTGAACGTCTCCGTCTCCGCATAGTCTATCCATTCGCGCTCCGGATAGATCATAAAATACTCCTGCGCCTTCTTCGCTTCGCGATAACTGGACGCCATGTCCGTCCGAAGCGGATGCACGCCGCCGAGCGAGAGCCTTGCCGCTTCGCCCGGGCCGGCTTCCGCTTGTCCGAGCAGCGGGAGCAGCTTCTGAACCAGCTCCTGCTTGCCCGCCTCTTCTGCGGACGGGAGGCCGGCCACGATGACGATGTCTCCGTCCATGTCGCGGAAAGGATACGCGGAGGCGGAGGCGCTCCCCTCGAACGCGCGGGCGACGCGCTCGAACGCGTCCTCCTGCGCCTCCGGATCGGCGGACGGAAGCCTGGCCAGGGCGATGACCCCGTACGGCTCGGTCAGCGCGATGCCGAGCAGGGCGGCGCGCTCGTTGAACTCGGCCTCCGAGATCCGGCCCCCGATCCACCGGTACAGCGTGTTGTCCTTCATGATCTGGACGTCGTACGGCGACAGCGGCGCGTCCGCATGGACGCTGTTCAGCTTCTCGACCGCATTGCTCAGCGTATCGTGCAGCTCCTTGACGTTGATCGGCTTGAGCAGGTAGTTTTCGATGCCGAGCCGCATGCCTTCCTTCAGGTAGTCGAATTCGTTGAAGCCGCTCAGGATGACCGCCTTCAGATCGGGACGGCTCTCGCGGGCGGCGCGGATCAGGTCGAGGCCGTTCATGCGGGGCATCGAGATGTCGGTGATGAGCAGATCGACGGGCGTCTGCCCGATGCGGCGGAGCGCTTCCTCTCCGTTCTCGGCGCTGCCGACCACCTCCAAACCGAAGGCGGGCCAGTCGATCGAATCGATGAGGCCTTCGATGATGAACGGTTCGTCGTCCACGATAAATACTTTGTACATTTTCGCGTCGTCCTCCCTCGATCTTCTCCCTTAGCCCGCGTACGGAATGCCGATCGCGACCCGGGTCCCCTTGACCGGATCGCTCTCGATCTCGATGCCGTAATCCGGCCCATACATCAGCTTCAACCGCTCGTGCACGCTCCGCAGCCCGAACGAGCCCTCGCGCTGCTCCGGATAGTCGAGCTCGGCACGAATCTGCCGAAGACGCTCCGGGTCGATCGAAGCGCCGTTGTTGACCACCAGAATCTGCAGCATACCGTCTGCCGCGGCGACCTCGATAGCGATCCTGTTGTCGGTCCGGTCGTTTTCCATGCCGTGCACGATATAATTTTCGACGACCGGCTGCAGCAGCATCTTCGGAATCGCCACCGACGCATACGCAGGCGCGCAATCGATCGCGTAGGAGAAACGGTCCTTGTACCGGATGCGGAAAAGCTCAAGGTACAGCCGGCACGTCTCCAGCTCCTCGCCGAGCGTGCAGTCCGGGCCGGCCCTCACCGAGTTGCGGAACAGCGCCGCCAGGCTGTAGATCATCTCGCCGACGTCGCTCGCTCCCTGGGACATCGCCCGCATCCGGATCACTTCCAGCGTGTTGTACAGGAAATGCGGATTGACCCGCGCCTGAAGCGCGGCCAGCTCGGTCTGCTTGAGCTTGATCTCCGACTTGTACTCCCGGTCGATCGTCCGGTTCAGCTCCTCCACCATCTCGTTGAAGCTCTGGGAGATCTGCCCGAGCTCGTCCTCCCGCGGGTCCTGAAGACGAACGCTGAGATCGCCGCCTTCGACCTTCTTCATGAAGCGCACGATCTTGTTGGTCCGCTTGGCGATGTTGACGATGAGCAGGGGAGGGGATCAGGACCGCGAACGCGATGCAGACGGCGCCGATGAGCACGATCGCCCGTTTGAGCCCGGCGTAAGCCTGCGCCACCTCTCTCTTCGGCGCGATGCCGACGACCGTATAGCCCGCGGCGTTTTGCGTCAATCGCGTGATATAGGCCGGCTCTCCCGTATTGCCGACGTCCAGGGAGGCGTTGATCTGATCCATATACGGATAGGCCTGCCCGTAGTACTTGCCGGACGAGTCGAACAAGACGCTGCCGTCGGGGGTGAGGACGAGAATGGTGCCCTTAAAAGGCGACGAGACGCGCAGCAGCGCCTTCCGAACCATCTCGGAGTCGAAATAGACGAGGAGCTGCCCGACGTTTTTGAGCGTCGACCGGTCGTTGATCTGCGCCCGCATCGCGTACAGCCGCGTATCCCACTGATCGATCGCCTTGCGGATCCACACGTTCGGCGTCCCGGCGTTCGGCCCTTCCAGCGACATGATGTCCGGGATATAAGATCGGGCCGCGTTCGTCCGGTACAGCTTGGGGCTGCCCGCGTATTTGTACGCATACATCAGTTGCTCGTCCGCGCTGTACAGGATCAGGTTGCGGATGTCGGCGTCGGTGCCGAGCCTGTTGCCGAAATATTCGAGCGCGTTGGCCGCGCTGGCGCTGCCGTTGGCGTAATTTTCGCCTAGCGTATATTGAATGTACTCCTGGTAGGAATGCCGCAGCAGGTACGAGACGTTGTCCGCGAGCAGGTTGTTGCGGTAAATGTCCTGCACGACGTTCTGCACCCACTCGTACTTCGCTTCCATATACAGATTGACGCGGTCCATCGCTTCGCGCTGGTCGTTCAGCTGGCTTCGCACGATGGAGGCCGAGCTGAAATGGAACAAAAAATAAGAAAACGCAATGATCGTCAGATTGACGATGACGGCGAACACGAGGATGACTTTCACGAACAGGTTGTTCTGGAAATAGTTACGGTAAACCTTATGGACTCCCACTTCGAACGATCCCCCCGCAGTCTGGATGAACGGATTTCATTATAACATGAAATAAAACAATCCCCCGAGGGCACTGCCTTATAGGCAGCGTTCCCCGGGGATCGTCCGGTCATGCTATGCGCTCAGCCGCGGCGGGCCGCGACGGGCTTACTTGAACTTCTTCAGGTTGTAGAACGCCTTCTTGCCCGCGTATACGGCGGAGCCTGCCAGGCGATCTTCGATGCGGAGCAGCTGGTTGTACTTCGCGACGCGGTCCGTACGGGACGGCGCGCCCGTCTTGATCTGGCCGGCGTTGGTCGCGACGGCGATGTCGGCGATCGTGCTGTCCTCGGACTCGCCGGAGCGGTGCGAGATGACGGCGGTGTAGCCGGCGGTCTTCGCCATTTCGATCGCTTCGAACGTCTCGGTCAGGGAGCCGATCTGGTTGACCTTGACCAGGATCGAGTTGCCGACGCCTTGGTCGATGCCGCTGGACAGGCGCTCGGTGTTGGTGACGAACAGGTCGTCGCCGACGAGCTGGATCTTGTCGCCGAGCTTCTCGGTCAGCAGCTTCCAGCCTTCCCAGTCGTCTTCGGAGCAGCCGTCTTCGATCGTGATCAGCGGATACTTGTCAACCCAGCTGGCGAGCAGGTCGACGAACTCGGCGGACGTGTAGGACTTGCCTTCGCCCTCGAGGTGGTACTTGCCGTCCTTGTAAAATTCGGTGGAAGCGACGTCCATGCCCAGGAAAACGTCGACGCCGGGCTTGTAGCCCGCTTTTTCGATCGCTTCGATGATCGTGGACAGCGCTTCTTCGTTGGAGCCGAAGTTCGGCGCGAAGCCGCCTTCGTCGCCGACGGCCGTGTTCAGGCCTTTGGCCTTGAGCACGCTCTTCAGCGCGTGGAAGATCTCGGCGCCCGTGCGGAGCGCTTCCTTGAACGTCGGCGCGCCGACCGGCAGCACCATGAACTCTTGCACGTCGACGTTGTTGTCGGCGTGCGCGCCGCCGTTGACGATGTTCATCATCGGCACGGGCAGCGTCTTGGCGTTGAAGCCGCCGAGGTATGCGTAGATCGGCAGGTCCAGCGCGTCGGCTGCGGCGCGAGCGACGGCGATGGAGACCGCCAGGATCGCGTTGGCGCCCAGCTTCGCCTTGTTCGGCGTGCCGTCGAGCTCGATCATCTTGCGGTCGATCGCGACTTGGTCGAGCGCGTCGTAGCCGATGATCTCGGGCGCGATGATGGAGTTGACGTTGTCGACGGCCTTCTCGACACCCTTGCCGAGGTAGCGGTCCTTGTCGCCGTCGCGAAGCTCAACGGCTTCGTAAGCGCCGGTGGAGGCGCCGGACGGTACGATGGCGCTGCCGAACGCGCCGGATTCGAGACGGACTTCGACTTCAACCGTCGGGTTGCCGCGGGAGTCGAGTACTTCGCGTGCATAGACGTCAGAGATAATCGTCATTGTGAGGGAACACTCCTTGGTTTGTTTTTATGTGGTTGATTGACTCTCAAGCGCAGCGCATCTGTGGCGAAATAGTTGCCAGAAGGCATTTATTTTCGCCTCAACATGCCGGTTAGAGACGAATAGTTGCTAAAAAAGCAGCTAATTCCGCCGTTTTGAGACGTTTGCCTCGAATTGGCGCAGATTAAATGCTTTTTAACCGTTATTCCGCCTGCAAACGCCAGGCAGGAACGATTAGCTGCCGAATCGCAGCTAATTTTACTCCGCCCTCTAGCTTCGCCGCGCAACGCCCCGATTCCTGCCGCCGCCCGGACACCGGATTCGACGACCAGGCGATATCGGCAGGTGGAAGCGGCGGTTTATTCGCCCAGCGGCGCGAGCAGCGTGCGGCCGGTCATCTCGGCCGGCTGCGGCAGCTCGAGCAGCGACAGCAGCGTCGGCGCGACGTCGGCCAGCATGCCGCCGTCGCGAACCGTTACGCCGTGCTTGGTCACGATGCACGGGACCGGGTTGGTCGTGTGCGCCGTGAACGGGCGGCCCGCATCGTCGATGACCATGTCGGCGTTGCCGTGGTCCGCGATGATGACGGCTGCGCCGCCCTTCGCGAGGATCGCGTCGACGACGCGGCCGAGGCACGCGTCCGTCGCTTCGACGGCTTTGATCGTCGGCTCCAGCATGCCGGAGTGGCCGACCATGTCCGGGTTCGCGAAGTTGAGGATGATCGCGTCATGCTTCTCCGACTCGATCTCCTTCACCGCCGCGTCCGCGACCTCGTACGCGCTCATCTCCGGCTGCAGGTCGTAGGTCGCGACCTTCGGCGAGTTGATCAGCACGCGCGTCTCGCCCGGCAGCTGCAGATCGCGTCCGCCGCTGAAGAAGAACGTGACGTGCGGGTACTTCTCGGTCTCGGCGATGCGCAGCTGCGTCTTGCCTTGCTGCACGAGCACCTCGCCGAGCGTGTTGTCGAGCTCTTTGGGCTTGTACGCGACGAATCCGCCGACCGTCTCGCTGAACAGCGTCAGGCAGACGAAGTACAGGCCGACCGGACGTCCCTCGCCGCGCTCGAAGCCGCGGAAGTCTTCGTTCGTGAATACGTTGGACAGCTGGATCGCGCGGTCCGGGCGGAAGTTAAAGAACACAACCGCGTCTTCCGACTCGACCAGGCCCACAGGCTTGCCGTCGGCGCCGACGATGACGGTCGGCAGCACGAACTCGTCGTATACCGACGCTTCGTACGAAGCCTTGACCGCCGCGATCGGATCGACCGCCGTCGGGCCGTCGCCGTACACCATCGCGCGGTACGACTTCTCGACGCGATCCCACCGCTTGTCGCGGTCCATCGCGTAGTAGCGCCCTTGCACGGTGGCGATCTTGCCGACGCCGAGCTCTTCGATCTTGGCCTGCAGCTGGGTCAGGTAGCCGACCGCGCTGTCCGGCGCCACGTCGCGCCCGTCCAGGAACGCATGAATATATACGTCGTTCAGGCCTTCGCGCTTCGCCAGCTCAAGCAGCGCGAACAGATGCGCGATGTGGCTGTGCACGCCGCCGTCCGACAAGAGGCCGTACAGATGCAGCTTTTTGCCGTTTGTCTTGGCATGATTCACCGCGCCCCGCAGCGTCTCGTTGTCGAAGAAATCGCCGTCCCGGATCGACTTGGTGATCCGGGTCAGATCCTGATATACGATGCGGCCTGCGCCGATGTTCAGGTGTCCGACCTCGGAGTTGCCCATCTGGCCCTCGGGGGAGGCCGACGGCCTCGCCTTGAGCGGTTAATTGCGTATGCGGGTAGGTCGCCCACAGACGGTCGAAGTTCGGCTTGTTCGCTTGGGCCACGGCGTTGCCGTGCGTCTCCTCGCGAAGGCCGAAGCCGTCCAGAATGATGAGCGCGACCGGCTTGGGTGCGGCCATCTTACTTCGCCCCCCTCGACCAGGGCGATGAAGGAAGCCGGCTCCAGGCTGGCGCCGCCGACGAGCGCGCCGTCGATATCGGATTCGCCCATGTACTCGGCGACGTTGTTCGGCTTGACGCTGCCGCCGTATTGGATGCGTACCTTCGCGGCGACTTCTGCGCCGAACAGCTCGGCTACGACGCCGCGGATCGCTTTGATCGCGTCGTTGGCATCCGTCGCCGTCGACGACTTGCCCGTGCCGATCGCCCAGATCGGCTCGTAAGCGATGACGACCTGCGCCGCTTGCTCGGCGGTCAGACCGGCCAGCGCGGCCGTCGTTTGTACGCGGTTGACTTCGTCGGTCTTGCCGGCTTCGCGCTCTTCGAGCTTCTCGCCGACGCAGACGATCGGGGTCAGGCCGTGCTTGAACGCCGCGCGCGTCTTCTTGTTCACCGTCTCGTCGGTCTCGGCAAAGTACTGCCGGCGCTCGGAGTGGCCGATGATGACGTAGTCGACGCCCAGATCCTTCAGAAAGACGCCGCTGATCTCGCCGGTGAAGGCGCCGTTGTCTTCGAAGTGCATGTTTTGCGCGCCGATCTTGATCGACGTGCCTTTAACCGCCTCGACGAGCGCCGGCAGCGCCGTGAACGGCGCGCAGACGACGGTCTCGACGCCGGCGACTTCCGCCTTGCCCTTCACTTCGGACACGAATGCATTCGCTTCGGAGACGGTCTTGAACATTTTCCAGTTGCCTGCGATGATCGGAGTTCTGCTCATGGGTTCACCCTCACTTGTCGTTAAGGGCTACGACACCCGGAAGCGCCTTGCCCTCCATAAATTCGAGCGACGCGCCGCCGCCCGTGGAGATATGGTCCATCTTGTCTGCCAGCTTGAACTTCTCCGCTGCAGCAGCCGAGTCGCCGCCGCCGATGACGGTGTAGGCGGAAGTGTCCGCGCAAGCCTGCGCGACCGCGCGCGTGCCGTTCGAGAAGCCTTCGACTTCGAAGACGCCCATCGGCCCGTTCCAGACGACCAGCTTGGAGTTCTTGATGACGTCCGCATAGATCTCGCGCGTCTTCGGACCGATGTCGACGCCTTCCCAGTCGGGACGGATGCCGTCGATGCCGACGATCTCGATGTTCTTGTCGGACTTGAAGTCGTCGGAGATGACAAGGTCGACCGGCAGGTACAGCTTCTTGCCGAGCTGCTTCGCCTTTTCGACGAACTCCTTGACCTTCTCCAGCTTGGACTCGTCGAGCAGCGATTGACCGATCTCGTAGCCTTGGGACTTGAAGAAGGTGTAGGAGATGCCGCCGCCGATGATGATGTTGTCGGCGATCTCGATCATCTTGTCGATGACGTCGATCTTGTCCTTGACCTTGGAGCCGCCGACGATCGCCGTGAACGGGCGGTCCGGATCGTTGAGCGCCTTGCCCAGCACGTCGAGCTCCTTCTCCATCAGGAGACCGGATACGGCCGGCAGGTGGTGCGCGATGCCTTCGGTGGACGCATGCGCGCGGTGAGCGGCGCCGAACGCGTCGTTGACGAACAGATCGGCCAGCGCCGCGAATTGCTTCGCGAGCTCAGGATCGTTCTTTTCTTCGCCCGGGTAGAAGCGGACGTTTTCAAGCAGCAGCACGTCGCCGTCGTTCAGCGCGTCGACCTTGGCTTGAACGGCCTCGCCTACGGCTTCGTCGGCCTTAACGACCGGCTTGCCGAGCAGCTCGGACAGGCGCTCGGCGACCGGCGTCAGGCGCAGTTCTTCTACGACTTCGCCCTTCGGACGGCCAAGGTGGCTCGCCAGGATGACCTTCGCGCCGTTGTCGACCAGGTACTTGACGGTAGGCAGCGTTTCGCGGATGCGCGTGTCGTCGGTGATCGCGCCGTTCTCGAGCGGGACGTTGAAGTCGACGCGGACGAATACTTTCAATCCGGATACGTTAACGTCGCGGACACTCTTCTTGTTCATATGGCAGACTCTCCCTCCGATATCTGGTAATGCCCGTACGGACGGAAAGAGGAGCGCCAGGTCTCCTCTTTGCCGTTAACATGCATCTATGAAGTAACTCTTACAGACCCTTGGAAGCAACGAAAGCGGCCAGGTCTACGACGCGGTTCGAGTAGCCCCACTCGTTGTCGTACCAGGAAACGACCTTCACCATGTTGCCTTCGACGACCATCGTGGACAGCGCGTCGATGGTGGAGGAAGCCGGATCGCCGTTGTAGTCGCTCGATACGAGCGGCTCTTCGGAGTAGTTCAGAATGCCCTTCAGCGGACCTTCTGCGGCAGCCTTCAGCGCAGCGTTGACTTCGTCGACCGTCACGTTGCCCTTAACTTCGGCGACGAGGTCGGTAACGGATACGTTAGGCGTAGGTACGCGGAACGACATGCCGTTCAGCTTGCCCTTCAGCTCAGGCAGTACCAGCGATACGGCCTTTGCGGCGCCCGTCGTGGACGGGATGATGTTCTCGGCAGCGGCGCGCGCGCGGCGCAGGTCCTTGTGCGGCAGGTCGAGTACGCTTTGGTCGTTCGTATAGGAGTGGATCGTCGTCATCATGCCCTTGACGATGCCGAATTGGTCGTTGATAACCTTGGCGAAAGGCGCCAGGCAGTTCGTCGTGCAAGAAGCGTTGGAGAGGATCGTGTGCGCGGACGGATCGTACTTGTCTTCGTTGACGCCCATGACGATCGTGATGTCTTCGTTCGTAGCCGGAGCGGAGATGATGACTTTCTTCGCGCCGCCCTTCAGGTGAAGCTCGGCTTTTTCCTTCGCCGTGAAGATACCCGTGGATTCAACGACGATCTCGGCGCCGACGGATGCCCACGGCAGGTTGCCCGGATCGCGCTCCGCGAATACCTTGATGGTCTTGCCGTTTACGATCAGCGCGCCTTCGCTCGCTTCGACCGTCGCGTTCAGCTTGCCGTGCGTCGTGTCGTATTTGAGCAGGTGCTTCAGCGTGTTAACGTCCGTCAGGTCGTTGATGGCGACCACTTCGACCTCAGGGTTGTTGAGCGAAGCGCGGAATACGTTGCGACCGATGCGACCGAAGCCGTTGATACCGATTTTGACCGTCATTGATAGTTCCTCCTTGGGTTTTGAAAATAAGATTTGATCTATGTCAGGCGCACGGAGCGCCGAGACCACTTGTTCTATCGGACCGGGAGCCGCGTCCCGGTCCAGGGTGCCGGCGTCAGCGTCAGACGCCGGCATGCTTCAGCGCTTCTTCGGCGGCCGCTTCGTCGGTGACGAGCACGTCGTCGTGTCCGAAGCGCATGACGGCGGCGATCGCTTCGCCCTTGCTGCGTCCGCCGGCGATGCCGATGACCGACTCGGCCGCCTCGATGTCCTCGAGGCGGAGCCCGGCGGTCGCCATGCGGTGGACGACCGCGCCCTCCCGGTCGAAATAGTAGCCGAACGCCTCCGCGAGCGCGCCGTCGCGCAAGATCTCCTGTACGGTGTTCGCGTCGAGCTTGCGCCGGCGGGCCATGGCGCTAGCGTCCCCGATGCCGTGAACCACGATACGCGCGCTGCGGATCATGTCCACGACCTCCCGTACGTTCGGCTCCTGCATGATCGTCTGATAGGCATCCTCGCTCAGATGATCCGGCACGTGCAGCATCCGGTAACGCGCCCCCGTCCGCTTGGCGAGCTCCGAGGCGATCGTGTTGGCCTGGTAGTCCACGCTCTCGCCGAGACCGCCGCGCGCAGGCACGAACCAGTTGTCGCGCAGCGGCGACGGGACCGAGAACTGCGCGGCCATGCGCGCCATCGTCGTGCCGCCCATGACGGCGACGACGTCGCCGGGGCCGATGACGCGGCGCAGCACCTTGCTGCCCGCGCGGCCCAGCTCGCGCTTCGCCTCCTCGGATACGTCGGAGTCTCCCGGGACGACGACCGCCTGCTTCAAGCCGAACCGCTTGCGAAGCGCCGTCTCCAGGTCGGACAGCCCGAACAGCTCCCGGACCATCGGCTCCATCTCGTCCAGCAGGCGGCGCCCCCGGTCGGTCAGGCTGACGCCGGTCGTTCCCGCCTCGATGAGGCCCTGCGACCGGAGCAGGTCGAGCTCGGCCCGCAGCGTCCGCTCCGTCAGCTCCAGGCTGGCCGCCAGCGTCCGTCTGCCGCCCGTCCCCGTGACCCCGATGCGGCGCAATATGTCATAGCGCTTCTGCAGCACCTGCATGATGTCGGGCACGAGCTTCTTCTGCATCTCAAGAATGTTCCGCATCCTCTACCGTCTCTCCCTTGAATGCCGGATGAATAGGGCCGGAATGCGACGGGGAATCACGGAGTGGGACCAACTACGTCCCACTGTGACATTTTAAGTCCCACTTCCTGTTTTCATTCTATCGGATTCGCCCGCCGGTTGCAAGCCCAAGATCGCCGGAGCGAAGCGCGCGCGGGCCGCGCGGACATATCGGGCAGACGTACGTATGGACATAAGAAAAGCCTGTACCCTTTTTACCCCGTTCGAATCCTTTTCAAAGCCCTTGCTTTTCCCCACCCTATCGCCTATAATGAATCTTGCTGTTATCGACATGCGCCCGTGGTCCAACGGATATGACGCAGGCCTCCGGAGCCTGAGATTGGGGTTCGATTCCCTACGGGCGCGCCATATTCGTTCTTATAGGCAGTTTTGCCGACACTTATGATGCAGCAGACGCGTCCGTGCCATACGGGCGCTTTTTTATTTGACCTATGTTTGACTTTCTTTGACATTGGGTTCACGATCCATTAGAATGGATTCACGGTCAACCCGCGCCTTTCCGGGAGACGTCGGGGCCGGGACCGCACTACACTACTCACAACCCCGAGGAGGGATCACGCAATGAGCTTTGTCCCTATGGTCGTCGAACAGACTAATCGAGGAGAGCGGGCCTACGATATTTACTCCCGTCTGCTCAAGGACCGCATCATCTTCCTGGGCACCCAGGTCAACGATGTGGTCGCCAACTCCATCATCGCGCAGATGCTTTTCCTCGCGGCCGAAGATCCGGAGAAAGACATCCACTTATACATCAACAGCCCAGGCGGCTCCATCACGGCCGGCATGGCGATCTTCGATACGATGCAGTTCATCAAGCCGGACGTCTCCACGATCTGCGTCGGCATGGCCGCCTCCATGGGCGCCTTCCTGCTTGCGGCAGGCGCCAAGGGCAAGCGCTTCGCGCTGCCGAACGCCGAAGTGATGATCCATCAGCCGCTCGGCGGCGCCGAAGGACAGGCCAGCGACATCGAGATTCGCGCACGCCGCATCCTGAAGCTCCGCGACAAGCTGAACCGCATCCTCTCCGAACGCACGGGCCAGCCGCTCGAGCGCATCGAGAAGGACACCGACCGCGACAACTTCATGGAAGCCGAGCAAGCGAGAGAATATGGCTTGGTCGACAAGGTTATCGAGAAGATCTAACCGGTATCCGCATAGCGCGTTTTATCGCCATCCAGCCCCCGTCCGCCGCATTCCGGCGGTTAGCGGGGGCTTTTGCTTTTATAAAGAGAACTTTTGATCTACGTACAACAAGCAGGGAAAAGGCGCGCTGCTTTATGCGAGAAAGGAACCTTGCGGGAACTTGGCTTCGCGGCCGCGCAATTAAGAACGCAGTCGTGTGGGTAAGCAAGAATAAAGCGATTAGTGCCAAAGGAGACGCGTATGCTTTCACTTTGCGCTATTAACACAAATCATTATTTGCGTCAATGAAAATTTAACAACTCGAGTGCCCCCTCTTCGGATACATCGGTGCGTGTTATTCTATAATCAGAAATGGTGCCATTTCCCCCCCATATATTGCTATGGAATAGGAATTGGACAGCAAGCCGGAAAGGAGATTTACGATGAACCAATCTTATCACTCCTTGCACTTGGTGCCGCGTCATATGCCTGAGAGTCCGATTCCGCCGTCACAATCCTTTAACGATGATTCAAGCCATATGATCGCACGCACGCTTAAGGATAAAGCCTCGCTGCTCCGCCCGTTGAAGGACGAGCACCTGCTCGAAGTTTACCGCGAAGCGAAGAAAATGAATTTGTCCAACGAATTCATCGAGCTGTTAGAGGACGCCATCGAGCTGCGCAATCTCGAGCACCGACTCAAGGCTTAATGCAATCATCGAGAAAAACCTCCCCCTACCGTCGATTCATCGGCGGTGGAGGAGGTTTTTTTCATGTCGATCGAAGACTCGTTTCGTTCCATGCGCCGCTGCCATTCGCGGACCAGCACCGCGCTGGCCTTCTAGGATACTCCCCTGACCGACCGCGTCATTCTCCCCTATACGCAAAGAAACCGCCCCCCCATCCGGAGAGCGGCTCTTCTTGCGTCGCGCTGCGCTTGCTACTTCAACTGATACTGCACCGTCACGCTCGCCGAGATCTCGATCTGCCCGCTTTGCACGGAGGACGAGAAACCTGCCGCAGAGGATGCAGCCGCCTTCACCTGGTCGAACGTCGCCGTCACGATCGGCACGCTCGCCGCGTTGCCCTGCACGATGTTGATGACCGGGCCCAGCGTCCGGCTGGCCGACGTCGCGAGCACCGAAGCTTTCGCGCCTGCATTCGTCATCGCCTTTTTCAGCGCCTCAAGCTCGTATTGATCCTGCTTCTCCGTGCCGAACTGCACGCCGTCGATCCGATTCGCGCCCGCCGCGGATACCGCGTCAAGCAGCTTGCCGATATCGGCAAGATTGCGATACGCAACGCGCACCGAATGGGTCGCGAGGTAGCCTTTCAGCACCTGGCCTTCCTTTTCCGTGTAGTTGTACTCCGGCTGTACGCCGAAGTTCGACGTCTGCACGTCCTTCTTATCGATCTTGTACGTGTCGTACAGCGTCTTCTCGACGGCCGCGAACTTCGCCGCCGAAGCCTGCTGCGCTTCCTGCGCCGTCTTGCCCCGCGCGTCGACGCCGAAGCTGAGGTACGCGACGTCCGGCTCCACTTTGATCGTGCCTTCGGCACCCACCGTTACCGCATTCTGAACGCTTGCCGCCTGCACGGCCCCCGTCGTTTCCGCCATCGCTTGATCCGCTCCCAGCTTCGTCGCTCCGAACCATCCCGCCGCCACCATCGTCACGGCCAGCAATGCGACTTGCACGGTCCTTTTACCCATTATAGACGCCTCCATTTTCAGGTTTGTCTACTCAACGGCTATTATAGGCAAAAGGTTGCAGTTCAACCATAAATTCGTTCAACAAAAAGCAAAAAGCCCCCGTCCGGGAGCTCGCGCATCTGCTTGTTCGCGGGTCTATTGGTTCTCCAGCTCTTCCTTGCTGACCAGTTGGACTAAAGCGGTTACAGCTTGCTCTGCGTCCGAACCTTCGGCACTGATGGATACTTCGGTGCCCGAGCTGATCGCCAGACTCATGATGCCCATGATGCTCTTCGCGTTCACGCGCTTGTCTTCCTTCTCCACGAATACGTCCGAGGAGAATTTATTGGCTTCTTGCACGAATAAGGCCGCCGGTCTGGCGTGAAGCCCCGTCTTAAGCCGAACAACAACCGGCTGTCTCGTCATGGAACGAATCCCCCTGTCTTTGTTCTCATCCCGGTACACGGGACCCACCGCACATGGTTTGTTATCTATTATAGCATTAGAGCGCTTGGTTGTGCCACAGGCTTATAAAGCGCCGCCCCGTATTTTTTCCGCCCATTCGTCGATCTTGCGAAGCCGGTGATTGACGCCGGATTTGCTGACCTGTCCCTTTAGCATATCCCCGACTTCCTTCAGGTTCATATCGGGATGCATGAGCCGGATCTCCGCGACCTCGCGCAGCTTGTCGGGCATGTTCTCGAGTCCGACTTCTTTTTGCAGCAGCTTGATATTGTCGATCTGACGGACGGCGGCTCCGATCGTCTTGTTCAGGTTCGCGGTCTCGCAGTTGACGATCCGGTTGACCGAATTGCGCATGTCCCGCATGATGCGCACGTCCTCGAACTTGAACAGCGCCTGATGCGCGCCGATGATGCTGAGAAACTCGATGATCTTCTCGCCTTCCTTGATGTAAAGGATGAAGCCTTTTTTGCGTTCGATAAACCTGGCGTTCAGGTGGAACTTGTTCGCGAGGTCGACGAGCGCTTTGCAATGCTCCTCATACATCGAGGCAATCTCGAGATGGTACGACGAGCCTTCCGGATTGTTCACGGATCCGCCGGCAAGGAAGGCGCCGCGCAAGTAGGCCTTTTTGCAGCACGGCCTGCGCACGAGTTCCTTGTCGATATCGGAGTTGAACTGGAATCCGGCGCTCGCGATCTTCAGCTCTCCGAGCAGCTGCTCGACGCCCGCAGGCACCCGAACGATATAGACGTTGTTTTTTTTTGAGCCGCATCTTCTTGCGTACGAGCAGCTCGGTCGGCACGGAATAGTGCCGCTTCATCAGGGTATATATGCGCCGGGCGATGGCCGCGTTTTCCGTCGAGATGTCGAGCACGATTCGCTTGTTCGTCAGCGACACCGCGCCGTTCATCCGGATCAGCGCCGACAGCTCGGCGATATCGCAGCAGCCCTCGGACTCCACGAGCGTCAATTCTTTTTTTGGTCTGAGCGGCGAACGACACGTTGCCTTCACTCCTTCCTCAGCATCCAGTCTTCCACCAGCTGGTAAATGTGTTCGCTCAGCTTGGCGGCGTCATGGCGCAGATACGTGCGGAACAGCACCAGGCGGTCCGCGATCACCTTGTAGCCTCGCCGCTCCACCTCGTCCAGGTCCAGATGGACGGCCGCCGAGCCCTGCTCCGCGTACATGCTGTGCACCTGCGGGGGGAATCTCCCCCGTTGTTCACGATCACATAATCGAATAAATGATGGCCGATATGCGCATGGATCGCGTCGAGATGGTCGCCCACCGAATAATTATCGGTCTCTCCGGGCTGCGTCATGACGTTGCATACGAAAATTTTCACGGCGTCCGCGTTCAGGATCGCCTCCGCCAGCTTGGGCACGAGCAGGTTGGGCATGATGCTTGTGTACAAGCTGCCCGGACCGATCAGAATGGCGTCCGCATCCGCGATCGCCTCGACGGCCTCCTCGAGCGGCTCGACGTCGGCCGGCTCGATGAACACCCGGCGGATCGCGAGTCCCGACTTCGGTATCTGCGACTCTCCCTCGACGATGCTGCCATCCTCCATCTCGGCCTTCAGGAGGATCGCCTGATTGGCTGCCGGCAGCACGCGCCCCCCGCACGGCGAGCACCCGGCTCAGCTCCCTCACCCCCGCGACGAAGTCGCCGGAGATGTCGGTCATCGCCGCCAATATCAGATTGCCCAAGCTGTGGCCGGCCAATCCCGCGCCGCCCATAAAGCGGTAGGACAGCATGTCGGCCAGGAGCGGCTCGGCATCCGCGAGCGCGGTGAGCACGTTGCGGATATCCCCAGGCGGCGGCATCTGCAGCTCCGAACGCAGGATGCCGGAGCTCCCTCCGTCGTCGGCGACCGTGACGATCGCGGTGATGTCGAGCGGCTTTTGCTTGAGCCCGCGCAGCATGACGGACAACCCCGTGCCCCCGCCGATGACCACGATGCGCGGCTTCCTGGCGCCCTGTCCCGGCTTAGCCATGACGGTCTCTCTCTGCGTCGCGGTGGCTGACGCGGACCGCCTCGGTCTCGCCGGCGCTCAGCATGCGGCCGAGATATTCGGCGAGGGCGACCGAGCGGTGCTTGCCGCCGGTGCAGCCGATGCCGATGACGACCTGGCTCTTGCCTTCCTTGTGATACAACGGGATGAGATACTGCAGCATGTCGAGCAGCTTCGCCAGGAACGTCTGCGTCTCCGGCCACTTCATGACGTAATCGTAAACTTCGGCATCCTGTCCCGTCTTGGGACGAAGATGCTCGACATAGTGCGGGTTCGGCAAGAAGCGGACGTCGAAAATCAAGTCTGCGTCGATCGGCACGCCGTATTTGAAGCCGAACGACGTGACGTTGACGGCGAGCGAATTGCGCCCTTCCTCGGTAAACCGGGAGATGATCTTGTCTTTGAGCTGGGCAGGCTTGATGCTGCTCGTGTCGATGACCTGCGTCGCCCAGCCCTTCAGATCCTCCAGCAGCTTGCGCTCGGCATGGATGCCTTCGAGCGGCATACCCTCGGGCGCGAGCGGATGCCGCCGCCGGGTCTCCTTGTAGCGCTGAACGAGCGCGGAGTCGGTCGCGTCGAGGAACAGGATCTCATAGTGCAGCGTATAGTGCTCGCGTATATAGTTCAGCGACTCGGACAGCGCCGTGAAAAACTCCCTGCCGCGAAGGTCGATGACGAGCGCGACCTTGCCGATCCGGCCCTGGGATTGATCGATCAGCTCGGCGAACTTCGGGATCAGCACCGGCGGCAGATTGTCGACGCAAAAAAAGCCGAGGTCTTCCATGCTCTGCACCGCGATCGTCTTGCCCGCGCCCGACATTCCCGTGATGATGACGAGCGTCGGTCTTGATACCGTCGTGTTCGTAGTGTCCACGTGCATCCCCCCTGCCACATGCGAAGCGCCTGACCGCCGTTGACCGGACAAGCAGGCGCCTCTCAAGCGAATTAAGCGTATAAGAAAAGTCCGGCCGCGCCGACGACGCCGGCGTTGTTGCCCAGTTCGGCGGGCACGATGTCCACGCCTTCCTTAGCCGTATCCGTCGAGAACTTCTCGAACGTCTCGCGAATCTGCTCAAACAGATATTCGCCGGCCTTGCTCACGCCGCCGCCGATGATGAACCGCTGCGGATTGACGATGACCGCGAGCGCCGCCATCGACTTGCCCAGATAGAACGCGGCTCGCGCCACGATGCGCTGGGACACTTCGTCCCCCCGCCTTGGCGGCGTCGAATACGTCCTTCGCCGTGATCTTGTCGACCAGCGACAGCGAGGTCCGGTCGCCGCGCGCGACGGCGTCGTTCGCCATCCGGATAATGCCGGTCGCCGAGGATACCGTCTCGAGACATCCCATCTGGCCGCAGCCGCACTGGATCGCTTCGAGGTCGGGGACGATGGAGATGTGGCCCAGCTCGCCCGCCATGCCATTGAAGCCCTCGATCAACCGTCCGTTCACGATGATGCCGCCGCCGACGCCCGTGCCCAGCGTGTAGCATACGCAATTGTGCACGCCGCGGCCGGCGCCGCCCCACACTTCGCCCAACGCGGCTACGTTGGCGTCGTTGTTGATCTTGACCGGCTTGCCGAGCTTCTCCTCCATAATATGCCGGACCGGCACTTGCCGGAAAGGCAGGTTGGCGGAGAACTTGATGATGCCGCCCGGAATGTCGAGGAAGCCCGCGATGCCGATGCCGATGCCGTGAACCTGCTCCCACTCGGGCGTGCCGGGAGGCACGAGCGAATGCACGTAGGCCGCGATATTGTCCAAGATGCGGTCCGTCCCGAGCTCGGTCTCGGTCGGTCCTTCATACGTCCGCAGAAGTTCGCCGAGATGGTTGCACAGGCCGATCTTGATCGTCGTGCCGCCCAGGTCGACGCCAACGTATAGCGATTGAGACATAGTGTTAGACACCTCTTGAAATTATTGGATAAGTCATCGCGCGAGAAGCGCCGGCCCAAGGCCAGCGCGCCTCCTGCTGCCGATCAGCCCAGCGTCTGGCTCCAGTCGTGAACCATGCTGCCTTCGAGATACTTCTCGCAGTCGAGCGCGGCCATGCAGCCGCTGCCCGCGGCGGTGATCGCCTGGCGGTACTTCGTGTCCTGCACGTCGCCGCAAGCGAATACGCCCGGGACGTTCGTCTCGGAGGACCCCGGCTTCGTCACGATATAGCCGTTTTCGTCGGTATCCACCTGTCCGCCAAGGAACTTCGTATTCGGCGTATGGCCGATGGCGATGAAGACGCCGTCCGTCGCCAGCACTTCTTCCTCGCCCGTCTTGTTGTCGCGAACCTTCAGGCCGGTGACGCCCAGCGGGCCGGCGACGACCTCGAGCGGCGTCTTGTCGAGTCCCCACGCGATCTTCGGATTCTCGCGCGCCCGGTCCTGCATGATCTTCGATGCGCGCAGCTCCTCGCGGCGGTGAACCAGCGTCAGCTCCGAAGCGAAACGCGTCAGGAAGTTCGCTTCCTCCATGGCGGAATCGCCGCCGCCCACGACGATGATTTTCTTGTTGCGGAAGAAAAAGCCGTCGCAGGTCGCGCAGGTGCTGACGCCGCGCCCGACGTTGTCCTTCTCGCCGTTGATGCCCAGATACTTGGCCGAAGCGCCGGTGGAGATAATGAGACTCTCGGCCTTCAGCGTCTCGCCGCCCTCCAGGTTCAACGTGAACGGACGCTCGCCGAGCTCGACCGAGTTGACCCAGCCCGTGCGGAACTGCGCGCCGAAGCGCTCCGCTTGCTTGCGCATGTTGGCCATCAGATCGGGTCCCATGATGCCCTCGGGAAAGCCCGGGAAGTTCTCGACCTCCGTCGTCGTGGTCAGCTGTCCGCCCGGCTCCGGGCCCTCGACGACCAGCGGGTTCATGTTCGCGCGCGCCAAATAGATGGCGGCCGTGAGGCCCGCCGGTCCTGTTCCGATTACGATGCTCTTATAGATAGTCATGCGTTGTGGTCCTCCTCGGCCTAATCCTGAGATTGTGGGTATCGATCCCGATCAAATTCGGTCCTGAAACGCGCGGTTCGTCAGCTTCAGCTTTTCGCGAATGCCGCAAGCCTCGTCGATCCGTCCCGCATAACGGCTGATGCTACCTTGCGAAGCGCCGTATACGTCCATCAGCTCGGCGTATGTAATGCTCCTGCGATGCATTTTCGCCGTCCAATATTCAAGTGCCGCAGCCCATCCCGCAGCGTTGCGAAGCTTGGGTACGTCGGGGTAGACGCGCGAGAGGTAGTCGACCCAGAGCGTCATCATGTCATGCTGCTGCACGACGTCGTACCGTCCGGCCATCCGCTCCATCGCCTGCTCCAGCACGCCCTGCCAGTCGCTGTCCCAGACGGGCAGCCTGGCGGACCTGCGCCTCGCGTCGAGCATCAGCGGCCGGCCGTCGAAGACGACCGCGAGCGCATCCTCGACGCCGATCGAGCGCAGCACCAGCACGGCGACCCGCTTCAGGTCGTCCTCCTCCTCCGCGTCGACGAGAAACGCCTTCAGCGCCTCGATGACCTCTTCGTCGGCGACAAGCCCCAGCGCCTGGATGACTTGCATCTTGGTTCGGCGGTCGCCGTGGCGCAGCGCCCAGAAGAACGAAGAGCGCACGAGCGGATCCTTCTTCAGCGTCTCCGAGATCCGTTCGGGGTGCTTTTCCCACTCGCGGAACTGCTCGTCGAAAGGCATATGGTAGTGGTACTGGGTCGGGGGACTCGCTTCGCCCTGTCTTACCTTAGCCAATTTGCCCAAATAGAAATCGGCGACGGCCGGCGACGCGTCGAGACGCCTCGCCTGAAGCCAATGTCGCTCGGCCTCGTCGAAGCGCCCGATGTTCGCCGACGCGACGGCCGCGAAGTGATGCAGGCTCGGCTCCGCCGACAGCTCGCCCTTGCGGAGCAGCCGGGTGAAGTGAACGTACGCCTCGCGGTGCTCGCCGACGATTCCCATCGTCGTGCCCAGCTTGAACACGTGCTCGGGATGAATCGGGATCGTCTTCTTCAGCAGGCCGAGCAGCGACGCGAGATCCTCCCGCCGGTTGACGTGCTGGTAGAAGATCGCCAGGTTGCAGAGCGCGTGCAAATTGCCCGGCTCCGCCTTCAGCACTTCGCCGATCGTCTGCACGGACTTGTCGAACAAACCCATATAATAGTAGGCAAGCCCCAGATTGTTGCGCGCGGCGAGAAAGTCCGGCTTCTGGACGAGTATGTCCTCCAGCAGGCGTACCGCCTCTGAAAAACGTCCTGCCTCCAGCAGCTCCCGGGCTTTGTCGTGCTCGTAGAGACTCTCCTTGGCCTTGATCGTGGACAACTTGGTCGGACGCTTCAGTTCGTAGACGAGCAGGTCGAGCAGTTCGTCCGCCTCGTCGAGGAACTGGCCGTCGGGATCGTTTTCCAGATACGTCACTAACGACGCTTCGGCCGCTTCGAACAGCTCCATGTTGGCATAGTTGTTCGCCAGATAGTAATGGCACTCCGTCATGCCCGGATCGATGCGCTCCAGCACCGAATTCAGGATGTCGTTGGACTCCTCGTAGCGCCCCATCTCGGACAGAATCCCTGCCATGTTGCAGTGGTTCACCGGATTGTCCGGTTCGTATTCGACGGCACGGCGGAAATACTTCAGCGCCTTGTCGTAATGATAGCGGTCCAGCGACTGGACGGCGCGCTCAAAGAAAAACGTCGCGTCCAGCGACAACGGTATGACTTTGGTGCGACGGCCGGCAACCATACGCTTGCGCGGATTCATCGTCAAGGCACCTCCCCCCCGGTCGTATAGTAGTTTGTTCGTCTTGCCTGACAATCGCGATTGCTTGGCTGCCGCAGGCGGCAAGCATCCGGTCCTCGGCCGGGCCGGCACATGTTAAACCGATTATAACACAGCAATGGCATCCATCAAATGAAAAAAGGACCGCCCGGGCGTGCCGCGGCTTGTCATTCGGCATGCGCAGATAACGTAGTCTCCGTCGCGCCCGCTAGCGCCCCGGAGCAAATAAAAACGCGGCTCCTGCGCGAATCGCGCAGGTTGCCGCGCCTAGCATGCTTTGCTTAGGGTCATACGCCGGCCGTCTTGAACAGCGTGCTGATCGAACCGCCCTCGGTGATGATGCGGGTCGCTTCGGCCAGCATCGGCGCTACGGACAGCACCTTGAACCGGTCGGAACGGTCGTTCGGCAGCAGGATCGAATCCGTCACGACGACCTCGCGGATGCTCGGATGATCGAGCTTCTGCAGGGCGTTGCCGGAGAAGAGCGGATGCGTCGCGCAGACATACACATCCTCCGAACCGCGCTCCTTGAGCCCTTCGACGACGTTCACGATCGTCGTCCCGGTATCGATCATGTCCTCGATGATGATCGGGGTGTAGCCTTCGACCTCGCCGATGACGTGCGTGATGACCGATTCATTGTGCGCGGGACGCTTCTTGATCATGATCGCGAACGGAG
The DNA here is from genome assembly GCF_029525575.1 of Cohnella rhizosphaerae. Classification (GTDB taxonomy): domain Bacteria; phylum Bacillota; class Bacilli; order Paenibacillales; family Paenibacillaceae; genus Cohnella; species Cohnella rhizosphaerae. The sequence continues at coordinate 649,185 of NZ_JAPDIA010000003.1, read as the reverse complement.
AATCGAGCTGGTTGGCCAGCTTCTCCGCCGTGGAGGCTCGTCCGGCGTCCGGCGAGACGATGACCGGATTGCGGATGTTCTTCGCCCGCAGGTAATCGCTGATCAGGTCCAGCGCGGTCAAGTGATCGACCGGGATGTTGAAGAAGCCTTGAATCGCCGGCGCGTGCAGGTCGATCGTGACGATCCGGGTCGCGCCGACCGTCGTCAGCACGTCCGCGACCATCTTCGCCGAGATCGGCTCGCGCGGCGCGGCCTTGCGCTCTTGGCGGGCATATCCATAGTAAGGGAGCACAATGTTGACCGTACGCGCCGATGCCCGCTTGGCCGCGTCGATCATGATCAGCAGCTCTACGAAGAAGTCATTGATCGGATGTGACAAAGATTGCACGAGGAACACGTCGCAGTTGCGGATGGTCTCCTCGTAGTGCACGTACACTTCGCCGCTCTTGAAACGAGACAGCGTAATCTTGCCTAGCGGCAGCCCGAGCTGTTCGGCGATCTTCTCCGCCAGCACGGGATTCGACGATCCGGAAAAAATACGAAGCTTGCTGCTGTACATTGTGCGCCTCCAAGATTTTTCACTAGCGGCTTTGCCGCATTTATCCCCTCTATTATACATGACGCCGGTAGGATAGCCAAAGGGTTCTGTGTCATATCCCGACTGGTAATTCACTTTAATTGGCACATTTTCGTCACTTTTCGAGCCGCGTTCGTCGAATCGTGGCCGTTAACCGCGGCACGACAAGCCGCCGGCCCCCCGCGTCCCTTTGCGGGACGGGAAACCGGCGGCTGCGCGGTCAGTTCTTTTTTTGGTCGGTTTGCGGTGGCGAAACTCGAGCTCGCTCAGCACATCGTCCAGCGGAATATTCTCTTGGCGCAGCAGCACCATCAAATGGAAAATGAGGTCGGCCGCTTCCGCACGCGTCTCCGCCTTGTCGTGGTTCTTGGCGCCGATGATGACCTCAGCGGTCTCCTCGCCGATCTTTTTCAGGATCTTGTCCAGACCCTTGTCGAAAAGATACGTCGTGTAGGAGCCCTCGGGCCGCTCGGCATGGCGCTTCGCGATCGTCGATTCCAGCTCGGAGAGCGGCGCGAAGCGATCGGCCGCGGGAAGCGATCCCTGCGGCAATTCGCCGGAGGCATCGCGATAGAAACAGCTGTAGCTGCCGGTGTGGCACGCCGGGCCGTTCGGGACGACCTGTGCCAGCAGCGTGTCGCCGTCGCAATCGTAGCGCAGCGACACGACCTTTTGCGTATGGCCGCTCGTCGCGCCTTTATGCCACAGCTCCTGTCTCGACCTGCTCCAGAACACCGTCTCCCCTTTTTCCAGCGTCAAGGCCAGGGATTCTTTGTTCATATAAGCCATCATCAGGACTTCCTTGCTGACCGCGTCCTGCACGATCGCGGGCACGAGCCCGTCCGCGTCCCACTTGATCGAATCCGTCAGCGTCTCGCTCATCTCACGTTCACTCCTTGGCTCCGCAGGGCGTCCTTCACCTCGCGGATCGTCACTTCTTTGTAGTGGAAAATGCTCGCGGCGAGCGCCGCGTCCGCGTGCCCCTGCGAGAAGGCGTCCGCGAAATGCGAGGCATTGCCCGCGCCGCCGGAGGCGATGACGGGAATGCCGACGCTATCCGACACGGCGCGCGTCAGCGCGTTGTCGAACCCGTCCTTCGTGCCGTCGGCGTCCATGCTCGTCAAGAGCAGCTCGCCTGCGCCGCGCCGCTCGGCTTCCTGCGCCCAGGCGACCGCCCGGATGCCCGTCGGATTGCGTCCGCCGTGCGTGAAAATTTCCCATTCGCCCCACTCGGCGTTGTACTTCGCGTCGATCGCGACGACGATGCACTGCGCGCCGAACACGCGCGAGCCGTCCGAGATCAGATCCGGATTGCGGATCGCCGCCGTATTGATCCCGATCTTGTCGGCGCCGGCGCGCAGCAACCGCTTCATGTCCTCGACCGCGGAGATGCCGCCGCCCACCGTGAACGGAATCGTGATCTCGCCGGCCGTCCTGCGTACGACGTCCACCATCGTCGCGCGGCCCTCGACCGATGCCGAGATGTCCAGGAACACCAGCTCGTCGGCGCCTTCGCGATCGTAGATCTCGGCCAGCTCGACCGGATCTCCCGCGTCGCGCAGGTTGACGAAGTTGACGCCCTTAACGACCCGCCCGTCCTTAACGTCCAGGCAGGGAATGATGCGTTTTGCCAACATAAGCTAGCCTCCTTTGCCTGCTTGCTTTGTTTGCGAGATGCCGTTGTGCGGTACTGTCGCATAACTCCGGCTCATACGCCGCGACAAGCTGCCGTTGTGCGGTACTATCGCATAACTCCGGCTCATACGCCGCGATAGGCTGCCGTTGTGCGGTACTATCGCATAACTCGGGCTCATGTTCCGCGATAAGCTGCCGTTGTGCGGTACTATCGCATAACTCCGGCTCATATGCCGCGACAAGCTGCCGTTGTGCGGTACTATCGCATAACTCCGGCTCATACACCGCGATAAGCTGCCGTTGTGCGGTACTATCGCATAACTTCGGCTCATACGACACTATAAGCTGCCATTGCGCGGTACTATCGCATAACTTCGGCTCATACGACACTATAAGCTGCCATTGCGCGGTACTATCGCATAACTCCGGCTCATGCGCCGCGGCAAGCTGCCGTTGTGCGGTACTGTCGCATAACTCCGGCTCATGCGCCGCGATAAGCTGCCGTTGTGCGGTACTATCGCATAACTCCGGCTCATACGCCGCGACAAGCTGCCGTTGTACGGGGTACTATCGCATAACTCCGGCTCATATGCCGCGATCAGCTGCCGTTGTGCGGTACTGTCGCATTTGGACTTTACTTGTAAGCCGCGACCGCCTCGGCCAACGAGATACTGCCTGTGTAGAGAGCCTTGCCGACGATCGCGCCGCCGACGCCGTCCGCAGCGTGCTTCGACAGGTTCGCCAGATCCTCCGGCTTGCTGACGCCGCCCGACGCGATGACAGTACGGCCCGACACTTGCGCCAGGCGCACGATCGCCTCGACATTCGGTCCGCCCATCATGCCGTCGCGGGAAATGTCGGTAAAAATAAACGTCTCAGCGCCTTCGGCCGCCAGCTCCTTCGCCAGGTCTTCCGCGCGCACCTGCGACGTCTCCAGCCAACCTCGCGTCGCCACGAAGCCGTCCCGGGCGTCGATGCCGATCGCCACTTTGCCGCCGTACTTCGCCAGCACCTTCGATACGAAGGCGCGGTCCTCGATCGCCGCCGTGCCCAGAATGACGCGCGACACGCCGAGCGAGAGCAGCCGCTCCACGTCCGCCTCGGTCCGAAGGCCGCCGCCGACCTGCACGGGCACCTGCACGGCGCGCGCGATTCGGCCGATCAGCTCGTCATTGACCGGATGGCCGGCTTTGGCACCGTCCAGGTCGACGAGATGCACCCATTCGCCGCCCTGCGCTTCCCAATCCTTGGCCGCCGACACCGGGTCGTCGTTGTACACCGTCTCGCGGTTATAGTCGCCCTGAACCAGACGGACGGCCTTGCCGCCGCGGATGTCGATGGCCGGGTATATGATGAAATTGGACAAAGGGATGACCTCCAACTTGTTGACGTTCCTCGGTTTCCCGGTTTTTCGTTCTTGCAGCCCTAGTAGCTAGTGCAATGCTGGTTGCTGTAGAGTATTTTCGCCCCTACAGCACCATTTCGAGCGCCCTCGGATGCTGTAGAGTAACTTTTCGCCCCTACAGCACCATTTCGAGCGCCCTCGGTTGCTGTAGAGTAACTTTTCGCCCCTACAGCACCATTTCGAGCGCCCTCGGATGCTGTAGAGTAACTTTTCCCTTAAGCACCAGCACCCACACCAGCACCACATCTGCCTAAGCCTTTCCACCCTCCGCGAGCTCTACGAACCTGCGCAGCAGCGCCACGCCGAGTTCGCCGCTTTTTTCCGGATGAAACTGCATGCCGCTCACGTTGTCCCGCCCCACGATCGCGGTCACCGGCTGGTGATAATCCGCCGTCGCGAGCAGATCCTCCCGCCGCTCGGGCAGCGCGTGGTACGAGTGCACGAAGTACACGTGCCCCGGAGCCAGCCCCTCGAAAAGCGGATGCGACGGCTGCTCGAACAACAGCTCGTTCCAACCCATATGCGGCACCTTGTAGTCGCCCCGGAACCGCACGACCCGTCCCGGCAGCAGGCCGAGTCCCTCGTGCGTGCCATGCTCCTCGCTCTCCGCGAACAGCAGCTGCATGCCGAGGCATATTCCCAGCAACGGCTGGCCTGCGGCCGCCGACTCGCGGACGACCGCGTCCAGCCCGGTCTCCCGCAGGTTGCGCATCGCGTCGCCGAAGGCGCCGACGCCCGGCAGGATGACGCCGTCCGCCGCGAGAATCTCCTCCCGCGAAGACGTGACCGACGCCTCGCGTCCGAGACGTTCTACGGCTTTGCTCACGCTGTGCAGGTTGCCCATCCCGTAGTCGACGATCGCGATCATCCTACAGCACTCCCTTCGTCGACGGCACGCCCTTCACGCGCGGATCGATCTGCGTCGCCTCGTCCAGCGCGCGTCCCAGCGCCTTGAACACCGCCTCGATCATATGGTGCGTATTTTTGCCGTAATGGACGATGACGTGGAGCGTGATCCGCGACTCGAGCGCCAGCTTCCACAAAAATTCATGCACGAGCTCCGTGCTGAAGCTGCCCACCGTCTGCGAAGGATACTCCGCGCGATACTCGAAGTGCGGACGGTTGCTCACGTCGACGATGACCTGCGCGAGCGCCTCGTCCATCGGCACGAACACGCTGGCATAGCGCTTGATGCCCGCTTTGTCGCCGAGCGCTTCCCGCAGCGTCTGTCCCAGGCAGATGCCGATGTCTTCCACCGTATGATGGTCGTCGATGTCGACGTCCCCGCGCGCTTCAACCTTCAGGTCGAACTGGCCGTGCTTGGCGAACAGATCGAGCATATGGTTGAGAAAAGGAACGTCCGTCTCGAGGTTCACGTCGCCCGTGCCGTCCACGCCGAAAGCCAGCTTGATGTCCGTCTCGTTCGTCTTGCGCGCGACTTCGGAGCGTCTAGCGCCCGCTGCCGCAAAGTTGTCCTGTGCCATCTATTGGTCTCCGCCTTCCTTGAAGCGAATTTCTACCGCTCTCGCATGTGCTTCCAAGCCCTCGTGCCGCGCCAGCGACGCGATGCCGGCCGCGTCCCGTCTCAGCGCCTCGCGGCTGTACCGGATCAAGCTCGACTTCTTGACGAAGTCGTCCACGTTCAGCGGCGAGGAGAACCTGGCCGTGCCGTTCGTAGGCAAAATATGGTTCGGTCCCGCGAAATAATCGCCGACCGGCTCCGAGCTGTACGGGCCGAGGAAGATCGCGCCCGCGTTTTCGATGCGCCCGAGCAGTTCGAGCGGATCCTCGGTCATGATCTCCAGATGCTCCGGCGCCAGCTTGTTCACGACGTCGATCCCTTCCGCGAGATCGGAGACCGTCAAGATCGCGCCGTACTGCTCGAGCGACCGCTCGGCGATCTCGCGCCGCGGGAGCGTCGCGACCTGCCGCGCGAGCTCCGCCTCGACCTCGCGCGCAAGCCGCTCCGACGGCGTCACGAGCATGGCCGAAGCCATCTCGTCATGCTCCGCCTGCGACAGCATGTCGGCGGCGACGAAGCGCGCATCCGCGCCGTCGTCCGCCAGCACGACGATCTCGCTCGGCCCGGCGATGCTGTCGATGTCGACGGCGCCGAACACGGCGCGCTTCGCCAGCGCCACATAGATGTTGCCGGGGCCGCAGATCTTGTCCACGGCCGGGATGCTCTCCGTGCCGTACGCCAGCGCGGCTACGGCCTGGGCGCCTCCGACCCGGTACATCTCGGTGACGCCGGCCTCGGCGGCCGCCACGAGAATGTACGGGTCGATGCCTTCGCGTCCGCCGGTCGCCGGCGGCGTCACCATCGCGATCTGCGGCACGCCCGCGACCTTGGCGGGCAGCACGTTCATGAGCACCGAAGACGGGTAAGCCGCCTTGCCGCCTGGCACGTACAGGCCGACGCGCGCGAGCGGACGCAGCGACATCCCGAGCATCGTGCCATCCGGCTGCACGTCGATCCACGATTGGCGCTTCTGCTTTTCGTGGAATGCCGTCACGTTCGCCGCCGCCCGGCGCAGCGCGTCCAGAAATTCAGGCTCCACGCGTTCGTACGCGGCCTGGATCTCCGCCTCCGTCACGCGCAATTGCGAAGCGTCCAGTCGCACGCGGTCGAACGCCTCGGTATACCGCAGCAGCGCGGCATCTCCTTCGGAGCGGACCGCCGAGACGATCTCGGCCACCGCCGCGTTTTGCGCCGGCGAGCCGTAGTCGCTCTCCCGCTCCAGCTTGAAGCCGCTCGCAGGTCCTTTGTACATGCCTGTTCCCCCCTGCCCTCAATAAATTGTGCATGATTCTTCGCGCGGCTCTTCGCCAGACGATCGTCTCTTCCCGGACGAAACCGCCGCTTAGGCTTTCGCCGCCAGCGTATCGGACAGCCTGTCGCACAGCGACTGGATGGCCGCGTTCTGCATCCGGTAGCTGACGCGGTTCGCGATCAGCCGGCTCGTCACCTGGAACAGCGTCTCCATCTCGACCAGCCCGTTTTCCTCAAGCGTCTTGCCCGTTTCGACCATATCCACGATCCGATCCGCAAGACCGATGAGCGGCGCCAGCTCGATCGAGCCGTTCAGCTTGATGACCTCGACCTGCTGACCGCGTTCGCGGAAATACTGGGACGCCACACGCGGATACTTCGTCGCCACGCGCGGATGAATGACCGGCTCCCAGCTTGGCAGTCCGATGACCGACATGCGGCACCTCGCGATGCCCAGATCGAGCAGCTCGTAGACGTCCTTGTTCTCCTCCATCAGCACGTCCTTGCCGACGATGCCGATATCCGCGACGCCGTACTCCACATAGGTCGGCACATCGACCGGCTTGGCCATGATAAACTCCATGTTGGCTTCCGGCACCGGAATGATAAGCCTGCGGGAGTCGTCGAAATCCTCGGGAATCGGGAGCCCCGCCTGCCGGAACAGCTTGCTGGCCTGCTTGTAGATGCGCCCTTTGGGCATCGCGACCTTCAACACCGCGCCGCCTTCCGTCATTGCGGCTCCCCTCCCCTTCTCGTCGAACGTGAACACTTGATCGTAAACGGCGCCCTTATATGCGTAGCGTCCCGTCTTCGCTTGCGCGGGCATGAGCGCGTCTCCCGCTCCCGCTTCGCCGGCCGCGCTCAATCCGCCGCCGGCCTGCGCGATGCCTTCGGTCACGACCGCAAACCCCTCCGCCCGCAAGTCCGCCGCCTTCTCAAGCGCTGCGCGCCTTTGTCCCGGCGCGTAGCGGATCAGCGCGCGCACCGGCTCGTCCTGGCCGACCTCGGCGACCTCGAGCATGCGCGTCGTCTTAAGCGCGAAGCCCGTCGCGGGGGCCGGCCGGCCGAATTGCGCCAGCAGGTTGTCGTAGCGTCCGCCGCTGCATACCGGGAACCCGAGCTGCGACGCATAACCCTCGAACGTCATCCCCGTATAATAGGAAATGTCGCCGATCATCGTCAGGTCGATCAGTACATGATCTTGCACGCCGTAGGCGCCCAGCACGTCCCACATCTCGCACAGATGGCGGATCGCCTCGCGCGCGCCGTCGCTCACGCGAAGCTCCAACGCCCGTTCGCAAATCTCCTGACCGCCGCGCAGCCGCAGCAAGCCTTCCAGCTCGCGATGCACGGACTCCTCGAGCTTCAGCTCGCCGAGCGCCGTCCGGTAGCCGACATAATCGCGCTGCAGCAGACATTCCTTCAGCCGCTCCTGCGCTTCCGCGCGTTCGGGCAGCGTATCGCCGAACAAGCCGTTCAGGAAGCCGACGTGGCCGACCGCGATCTTGAACGAAGGCACGCCCGCCGCCTTCAATGAAGCGATAGCGAGCGCGATGACCTCCGCGTCTGCTTCCGGAGAAGGATCTCCGATCAATTCGACGCCGGTCTGAAAAAACTCCGCTTCGCGTCCGGCCTCCTCCTCGAAGGCGCGGAACACGTTGGCATGATAGCTGAGCCGCAGCGGAAACGGACGGTCCTTGAGCAGCGACGAAGCGACGCGCGCGATCGGCGCCGTGACGTCGGAGCGGAGCACGATCGTCGTCCCCCGCTGATTGAGCAGCTTGAACAGCTTCTGATCCGACGTGGCGCTCGCTACCCCTACCGTATCGTAGTATTCGATCGTAGGCGTGAGGATCTGCTCGTAGCCCCAGCCCCTCATGCACGTCAATACCTCATGCTCGATATGCCGCAGCTTTGCGACAGCATGAGGCAGGTAGTCCTTCACGCCGATCGGCTTTTCGAAGCCTTTGGGTTTGGACACGGAATACACCTCGCTATATTGAGGCGGCCGAAGCCGCCGAATAATACTTCACCGCATTAAAGCGATACCATGTTACCATGCTGCCAAAGTAAAGATTTAATGTTCACTTTATCACGAACGCCCGCAAGCGTCAAGCCGAAGCGGCTTACCCCGGATTTGGGCCGATCAACAGAAAAAAGAACCGCCGGCCGGCCCGTGCGCCAACCCCGGTTCATGTCCATCCAGGCTCGTCCGGCCTGACTTGCGCCTCGTTCATTATCGGTGCGCTTCCTGACCGGCCGACTCTTCTAAATCTCGCTTCGCGCTCGCGCGTTCGACTTGCCTCTCGCCGCGGAGGATCAGACTTGCCTCTCCTCCGACGCGTCGCCGCTTCCGAGTTCGCGCAGCGGATTGCCGCCGACTCTGGCATGAGCCGGCACATCCCGATGCACGACCGATCCGGCCGCGACGACGGCATGATCGCCGATCGTCACGCCGGGCAGAATCGTCACGTTGGCGCCGATCATCACATGCGATCCGATGACGATATCCCCGAGTCTGTACTCTTTAATGAGGTACTCGTGCGTCAAGAGCGTGGAGTTGTAGCCGACGATGCAGTTGTCCCCGATCGTGATCCGTTCGGGGAAGAAGACGTCCACCATGACCATTAGCGCAAATGACGTCTCCTTGCCAACCTTCATGCCCAGCACGCGCCGATAGATCCAATTCTTGATCGAGAGCTCCGGACAGTATCGCGCGATCTGGATAAAGACGAAGTTCCTGACCGCCTTCAGCCTGGATACCGTACGGTACACCTGCCATAAAGCATTGGGGCCTTCGACCGGGTTCCGCTCGACTTTCCGCAAGGCTTATCCCTCCAAACCGCTAAGCGGCAGCAGCTCGCGCATGTCGTGAATGATGCGGTGCGCGCCCGCCTCCCGCAGCGGAGCTTCCCCCCTTGAGCGACCAGGAGACGCCCACGGCGAACGCGCCGGCAGCCAGCGCCGAACCGATGTCGACCGTGCTGTCGCCGACCATGATCGCATGCTCCGGCGCTACGCCGAGCGCGTAAAGCGCCTTCTGGACCGGCTCCGCATGCGGTTTGGCATGCTCCACGTCATCCAGCGTCACGATCGTATCCATATACTCGTACAGCCCCAGCAGCTTAAGCGCCCGCTCCGTCGTAAGCCGCATCTTCGTCGTGACGATGCCCAGCTTGAGTCCGCCCTGCTTGAGCAGCGGCACGACTTCGAGCACGCCCGGGAACAGCGACACCATGTCGTCGTGATGCTTGAAGTTGTACGCGCGATAGCCCGCGATCAGATCGTCGACCTGCTCGCGCCCGGAGAACTGCTGCAGCTGCGACAGCAGCGTCTGCCCCATGATCGGGATAATCTGCTCGCGTCCGAATTCGGGCGGGACGATCCCTTGCAGGCAATAGAGAAAAGACTGGATGATCAGTTCGTTCGTATCGACGATCGTGCCGTCGAGATCGAACAGGACCGCTTCAATCGGGGTCCCGGTCTTGCCTTCTGTCCGATGGTGACTCATCTGCAGGCTTCCTCTCTTCTTCCGTATCGGACGGGGCCGCATCCGGCACGGTCTCTTCGACCGGACGGGCGGGAGCCGCAGGCGCTTCGACGATGGACGCGTCGGCAACGCGCTCTTCGAATGCCTTGTTTCTCACGAGCGGGTCCAAGTACCGCGTTCTGTCGGGATTCATCGCCCGGCGCACGATAATGGCCACGATGCTCAAGATGACGAGAAGCACGGCGAGCAGCTGCGAGCTGCGGACGTTGCCGTATGAAGGATCTAGATAGCCTTGCTCCCCCGAAAATCCACTTCATCGGCGTCCACAGACCGTTCATCAGCGAGGCGAGCCAGTCTGGGCCCTTGAAGGCCAGGCTGTCCGTGCGCAGCGCTTCGATGAAGAAGCGGCCAATCGAATACCAGATCAAGTAGGAGAAAAGGATCTCCCCTACGCGTATGAACTTCTGACGGCGCAAAACGAACAGAATAACGAGGCCGACCAAGCTCCACAGCGATTCGTACAAAAAAGGTCGGGTGGTGGTAAGCGGCCGCTCCCGTCGCCGGGTCGACGACGTACATCTGCTTGACGATAAAGGCCGGCAGGTGAAGCTCGTTGCTCAAGTATGTACCCGTGACTTCTCCGCCGTAGGCCTCCTGATTGACGAAGTTGCCCCAGCGTCCGATCATCTGTCCCGCCAGCAGCGACGGCGCGCAAATATCGACGATGCGCATGAACGTGTAGCCCTTGCTGCGGAAGTAGAAAAATCCGCAGACGAAGGCCCCGATCAACGCGCCGTAGATGGCGATGCCTCCGTTCCAAATCTGCACGATCTCGCCGGGATGCTTGCTGTAGTAGTCCCATTTAAACAGGACGTAGTACAACCTGGCGCCGATGATGGCCGACGGCACGCCGTACAGCATCAGGTCCAGAAAAAAGTCGGCCGACAGGCCGAAGCGCTTGCCTTCCCAGATGGCGAGGAGCAAGCCGACGAGGGCGCCCGTACCTAATATAAGCCCGTACCAGTGCACGGGAATCGGGCCGAGGTGAAACGCAATCGATTCAAGCCGCATGGGCAGCAACATGAGTATCCTCCGTCTCTAACGCGATCGACCGAGAGGCCGCTGGCGCGGTTTATTCGTTGTCTTCGTCGGCGATCGCTTCGGTGAGCTTGTTGGTGAACTGCAGGGCGGCGTTGTAGCCCATCCGTTTCAGCCGGAAGTTCATGGCCGCCACTTCCAGGATGACCGCCAGGTTGCGACCCGGGCGAACGGGAACCGTCACGAGCGGCACGTCCGTGTCGATGATCCGCGTCGTCTCCTCGTCCAGTCCCAGCCGGTCGTATTGCTTGTCCTGCTGCCAGTTTTCGAGCTTGATGACCAGTCCGATCTGCTTGGAGTTCCGCACGGCGCCCGCTCCGAACAGCGTCATGACGTTCAGAATCCCGAGCCCCCCGGATCTCCAGCAGGTGCTGGATCAGCTCCGGCGCGCTCCCGTACAAGTAGTTGTCCGCCGTCTGCCGGATCTCCACGGCATCGTCGGCGACGAGGCGATGGCCGCGCTTGACCAGTTCGAGCGCCGTCTCGCTCTTGCCGATGCCGCTGCCGCCGGTGATGAGCATCCCCATGCCGTAGACATCCACGAGCACCCCGTGAATCGTCGTCGTGGGCGCCAGCTTCTTTTCCAGGAAGTTGGTGATTCGGCTGAGCAGCGTCGTCGTCGCGGTCGTCGAACGAAGCACGGGGAAGTGCCGTTCCTCGGCTACTTGAATCAGCTCGTCGGGCGCATCGAGTCCGCGCGTGATGATGATGCACGGCGTCTCCTCGTCGCAGATGTGCCGCATCCGCTCCAGCCGCTCGTCGGAGGTCAGCTTTTCGAGAAAAGCCAGCTCCGTCTTGCCCAGAATCTGCGTCCGCTCCGCCGGGTAATAATCGTAATAACCGGCCATCTCCAAGCCCGGCCGGTTCAAGTCGTCCGTCACGATCGTGCGCCGCATGCCTTCCGAGCCGGCGACGACCTCGAGTTGAAATTGCTGCACGAGCTCGGATACCTTTACTTTTTTTAGCCATCGTACAGCTCCCTTCAACGCTCTGTTCATCTTCATCATCGTATCGAAAAAAGACTCGGAAATCAATGTAAACCGCGACTTCCCGGGCGGTCCGAGGGCCAGGATGCGCATAAAGCGGCAAGCCCCCAGGCATGCAAAAGCCAGCGCTCTCGAAGAGAGGCTGGCTCGGCTTGCGCGGCATATTCGGATCGGCAATCGCACGATCCCGCTCGGCGTGGCTCAAACTTGCCGGTACCGTTCGGTGAACGTTTCGAAAAACGGCGTCGTATCCCGCTCCGCCATCGTCGAATCCGCTCCCTTGGACCAACCGATTTCCTTTCTCCAACTGCCCAGCGTACCTGACGCCGCCAGGACGGCCTCGTCGGCTGCGACCCGAACTTCGGCTTGCGGCGCTACGTAAAGTGCATCCGCCGGACAATACGCTTCGCACATGAAGCAGGTCTGGCAATCCTCTAGGCGGGCAATGACGGGAAGCATCGCAGTTTCGTCCATATCGAAGACGTTCGTCGGACAAACCTTCACGCACATTTTGCAGCCGATGCAGCGCTCCGCGCTGACGAGCTCGATCATGACGCTTCCACCTTCGCTTGACCAAGCTCGCCTGCATGCGGCGCCCGCTCCGTACCGACGGCGATGTCCTCGATGCCGGAGAGAATCAGGCGATGCGTCTGCTTCGGATCGAGCGCAGGATATTCGGCCAACGCCGCGAGCCCGCGCGTCTCTTTGCGCGCCAGCGCGGCAGTGTACATCCACCGGGCAACCGCCAGCATGCCCGCCGCCTCGCGCACGCGCACGCGCCCCTGCACCGTGCCTGGCAAGCTGCCCCGCAACGCCTCGCGCAACGCGTCGAGCCGGCCCAGCGCACCGGCGATGCCCGGCTCGCTGCGGTAAAAATTAATGTTCAGCGGCAGGACGTCCCGCTGAATATCCGCCACCAGCGCCTTCGCGTCGATCGGCGCGTCCGTCTCCCGGCCGGCCTCGAGACCGTGCCGGCCGACAGGGCGCAACGCCCGGCTCCCCCGGACTGCCGCTGCCTCCCGCCTCCCGCGCATGACGAGCTGCGCCGCGTCCCGACCAGCATCCGCTGCAAATCGCCCAGGACGCATTATAAGCGCCGCCGCCGCTGACCGCGCCCATCACGCGCTCGCGCGATGCCGCATCGCCTGCCGCGTACAAGCCCGCCACCGTCGTCCGGCAATCCTCCCCCGTCAATCTTAGTCCTCCCGTGCCCCGCATCGTGCCTTCGTAGCGCAGCGTCAGCGGAAATTTGTCCTTGAACGGGTCGATGCCCGCGCGCTCGAGCGGCATAAAGAAGATCGGATGCGCCTGGCGCAGAAACCTTCGCTTCTCATCCGTATCCGCCAGGTCGATGGAGGCGTAGACCGGCCCCTCCAGCAGCAGCTTGTGCAAGCTGCCGAAGGTGCGATCCCCCCGCGTGAATCGGCCTCCCGGACGCATCGTACAGCGTCGACCAGGCCAGCATGCGGCCGCGGGTCACGCTGCCGTCCGCGTAGCTTGGCGCATACTGCCGGCTGAACTCCATGCCGGACAGCTCGGCGCCGGCTTCCGCCGACATCAGAAGCCCTTCTCCGGTGAGCACGTTGCAGCCCAAGCCTTTGCTCAAAAAGGTGCAGCCGCCGGTCGCGACGACGACCGCATGCGCGCGGACTTCCCACGTTCGTCCGGTCAACCGGTCGATGCCCCGGGCGCCGCCGACGCCGTGCTCGTCCGCGAGCAGCTCCAGCGCGGGCGACTGATCCAGGATCCGGACGCCCGCCTTGCGCACCGCGCGGCGCATCAGCTTCATATATTCCGGCCCGTGCAGATGGGTGCGCAGCGTATCGCCGTTCTCGTCCTTGCGGAACGGATACCCCCAATCCTCCAACAGCCTCAGACGAATTTCGACCTCGTCGAGCACGCGGTGAATCCAGGCATTTTCGGAAAGGTAGCCCCCCGGCTTTGAGCCTCGCCTGGACCGCCCGTTCGCGCAGCTCCGCGATCGGCGGGATCACCAGAAGCGTCGTGCCTCCGGGAGCCGTGGCGCCGCTCGTGCCGACATAGCCTTTATCGGCCAGCACGACGCTAGCGCCTTCCGCAGCCGCGCTCCAGGCGGCCCAAGCGCCTGCGGGTCCGCCGCCAAGCACCAGCACATCCGCCGTCAGCGCTGTTTCCGGCTCGATCGTCACGCTCATCCCCGCTTTCTTGCACTCGTCGACGAATCGCCGGCGCCCGCTTCTCTATCATGGTTCAGCCGGCTTCGCAAAAAGCCGATAGTAACGGCCAGCGCTTCCTCCAGCTCGGGCGTCGTGCCTGCATAAGGATGCACAGCGTTAAACGTATGATCCGCCCGCTCGATATCATGGTACTGAAAATGCGGCGCCCTCTGTTTAAATATCCGGTTTTGCGCGAGCAGCGACTCGCGGTCCGCCCCGCCCTGTACGACGAGCACCTCCGCTCGCACCTCGTCTAATCGATTTTCGATGACAAATCGATCTGCATGCCGCGCTTGATCATCGTCCAGCGCCGCTTCCTGAAGCGTGCGGCCTCCTGCTCCGCCGGCGCGCGCGGGCGACGAGCCGCCGTTCCAGACGACTAGCGCCCGAACGCCACCCTGCTCCGCCGCATGCAAGATCGCGCCGCCGCCCGCCCGGCTATGCCCGATTAGTCCCAGCCTCGACGCATCGGCCTGTTCGGCAAGCGGCAGTTCTCCCGCCCGCAGCGCGTTCGCCACGATCTTCAGCTCCTCCAGCTCGCGCGACAGCGTGCTTGCCTCGGCGATCTGCGCCTCGCTCGCCTCAGTCTCCCGCGCCACGACGCGGGAGTAGTCGAAGCTCACCGTGTAGAAACCTTCGGCCGCGAGCCGGTCCGTCGTCTCCGGCCAGAATGACCAATCCTTATGCCCTCTAAAACCGTGGCTCACGATAACGACGGGTCTGCGTGCGCCTTTTCCAACCGTCTTCGCTTCGCCTCGAATGTACAGGCCGTTGTCCAGCGGCAACCTGAAGGCCGCGGTCGTGATCGTCTGCTCGCTCATGCGCGCCTCCTCCTTTTTTCGTTATTCCGCCTTCAACACCCAATCGCCGATGTCGAAGTCTTTTTTCGCGATCTTCTCCTCGACCAGGAAGTTTTTCGTCCCCTCGAGCAGCTTGAGACCGTCGTCGGTAAAAGCCGTGTCCTTGATATCCTCGATCGGACTCAGCTTCTTGACGTTCTCGACCGTCGTCTTCTGAATGCCCGCGATATATTCGTAGTACTCGTCCGGATGCTGCTTCAAGTCGGCCAACGCTTTCTCTCTTGCCGCATTCCATACTTTCGGGAAGTCGGGGAACTTCTCGAGGAAGGCCTCGGAGACGACCGTTGAGCTGGTCCCGAGCAGTTCGGGATGATCCGACGACACATCCAGCTGCGGGTACCCGTTCGCCAGCGATGTCAGCGCGGTTACGCCCGTATTGGTCATCGCGTCCACGCTGCCGCTCGCCAGCGCGGCCTG
This sequence comes from Cohnella rhizosphaerae, assembly GCF_029525575.1. Lineage (GTDB taxonomy): Bacteria > Bacillota > Bacilli > Paenibacillales > Paenibacillaceae > Cohnella > Cohnella rhizosphaerae. The sequence goes on along the minus strand of NZ_JAPDIA010000003.1, from coordinate 633,749 downwards.
CGCATCGGGGATTAGCATGTGCACGAGCTTATAGTCCGTAACGCCCGCATCCTTGAGCAGCCCTACGACGTAGCGGTGCATGAAGGAACCCTTCTGGATGGCGATCGTCTTGCCCTTCAGATCCTGCAAAGTCTTGGGGCCGTCCTTCTTGGCAATGAGGTAGCCGATCGTACGGGTAGAAGGCTGCGCGATGAGACGCGTCTTCGCGCCCCCCCGCCCGCGCGATGATCGCCGGCGTGTCGCCGAGGCTGCCGAAGTCGAGGCGCCCGCTGATGAGCGACTCCGTCTGGTCCGGTCCGTTCGGGAATCCCGCGAGCTTCACTTCCTTCACGCCGTATTTCTTTAGCTCCTCTTGAATGATGCCCTTGTAAAAGCCCCAGCCTTCCGCGCCCGTCGTCTGATTCTGGTCGTTCAGGCCGATGTAGCCGTAATTGATGACTTCCGGCACGTGACGTTCGGGCTCCGCGCTTGCGGTCGAAGCGGCCTGCGACGATGCAGCCGCAGTGGACGAAGTTGCCGTGGAAGCGGCAGCCGACGGCGACGACGCGGCAGCCGAAGAAGCGGCTCCTTCTTCGTTTTTGTTCCCGCAGCCTTGCAGCGCGAGCGTCAGCGCAACGATTGTCCCCAGCAGCAAGAGCGACCATCGGCGCCTGCCGCCCCCCTTGATCCATCTTTTTCTCTGTGTCATCTCCGATTGCTCCTCCCTAGAATCCCGATCTCTTGGACAACTGGTACATGAATTGATGCTTGGCTACCGGGACGCGCCCCTTGCCCCAGCCCACCTTCTCCCGATAGCCGCCAAGCAGGCCCTGTCGCTCGAGCTCCTCCTCGGTCACGCCCATCACGCCCTCCGAATCCGGGGATACGTAGAGCGCGTCGACCGGGCAATACAGCTCGCACATGAAGCAGGTTTGGCAGTCGTCTTGCCGGGCGATGACGGGGATGCCGTCCTCGCCGCGGTCGAATACGTTCGTCGGGCAGACGGAGACGCACTGATTGCACGATACGCAGCGGGATTCGCTGACGATCTCGATCATACCGATACACGCTCCTTCGCAACTTCTTCCTTCTTGACCCATACCTGGTCGAGCCCTCCGCTGATGAGGCGGTGGTGCTGGCCGGCATCGCCTGTCGGGAAGTCTTCGCGCTTGTGCATGCCGCGCGTCTCCGTGCGGGCCAGCGCCGAACGGTACATCCACCGGGCCGTCGCCGTCATCGCGGCGGCTTCGCGTGCCTTCACGCCTTCGGCCGTCCGGCCGATCCCCGCTTCGCGCTGGCGCTGCCACAGATCGTCGAGCCGGACGAGCGAATCGCCGAGCCCCTTCTCCGTGCGGAACAAATTGCGGTCGTAAGGCTTTACTTCGTCCTGAACGGCGCGCACATATTCTTCCGTACGCGCGGCGGCATCCGCTTCCTGGCGGTCTCTGAGCGATTGCGAGGAAAGTCCCCGCAGATTCCGCGAGCTCGCGGAATCGCCAAGCTTCAACGCATCAGGCTGCCCGCGCCTTCGCCTGCGAACGAGCCCGAGGACATCGCCCAAGCCGCGTTATGGCTGCCGCCGCCGGTGAAGCCGCCGCAGATCAGCTCGCGCGTCGCCGCATCGCCGGCTGCGTAGAGCCCGGGCGCGCTCGTCGCGCACGTATCGTCGACGATCCGGATGCCCCCGGTGCCGCGGACCGTGCCTTCCAGCCTGAGCGTGACCGGAAACAGGTCCTTGAACGGATCGATGCCTCTGCGGTCGAACGGCAGGAAGAAGTTCGTCTGCGCCACGCGCAGCAGCGGCTTCAAGTCTTCCGGCGCCTGGTCGAGTCTCGCGTACACCTGCTTGCCTTGCAGCAGATTGCGCGCGATGACCGAACGGCCTCTTTTCGAGCCTGCGCCTTCGACGGTCGTCCCATCCTCGTAGTAGAAGCTGGCGTAGCTGTAGTACGCCGTCTTCGTCACCGAAGAGAATGTCGGGCAGATCGCGTAGGCATTCGAGAATTCCATGCCCGACAGGTCCGCTCCCGCTTCGGCCGCGAACAGATACCCGTCGCCTGTAAGCACGTTGCAGCCGAGTGCCCGGCTCAGGAAGGCGCATCCGCCGGTGGCTACCACTACGGCGCCCGCCCGGATCTCCCACGTCTCGCCGGTCTGCGTATTCACCCCCCGCCGCACCTCCTACGCCGTGCTCGTCTGCCAGCAGCTCCAGCACCGGACTGTGGTCCATAATTTTGACGCCCGCCCGCTGCACGAGCTTCCTCATGAGCCGCATGTACTCCGGCCCTTGCAGCCCTCGCTTGTACGGATTGCCGTTCTCGTCGACGGGAAACGGATAGCCGAGATTGCCCAGCTTGTTCATATTCTCGTACGTGCGGTCGAGCACGCGGTCCATCCAGCGGTGCTCCGCCAGTTGTCCGCCCATCGCGTATCGGCTGGCTTTGGCTTCTTCGCGCTTCTCCCGGTCGGGCTCGACGTACCAGACGCCCGTTCCCGACGGCGCGGTGGCGCCGCTTGAGCCGCAGTATCCCTTGTCCACCAGCGTTACCTTCGCGCCCTTCGAAGCCGCCGATATCGCCGCCCACGTTCCCGCGGGTCCGCCGCCGATGACCAGTACGTCCGTGATCCGTTCAACCGAAGCGCTTGCCGCTGCGTTCGTCATTTTTTTAGTTCCTCCTCCGAATGGGTCGTTCAACTCTAGCTGGCTGCCGCCCTGTCCTTCATGACCTCCCGGCGAACGGTTCAACCCTTGTAGCCGTCCTGCCACTTCAACGTCCCGCGTTCGATCGCCTTGACGGCCGAATCCAGCAGCTTGCCCACGATCGCGAAGATCAGAATGCCCACGAATATCACTTCCGGCTGGCCGTTCTGCTTCGCTTCGTTGATCAAGAAGCCGATTCCCGAGGTGGAGCCGATCAGCTCCGCCACCACAAGACCGATCCAGGAGACGGCGAGCGAGGTACGCAAGCCGAGCAGGATCTGGGGCGTCGCAGACGGGAGGATCAGCCGCGCGACTCTTTTGTACCGACTGAATCCGAGCGTGCGCGACACCTCGAACAGCTTGTTGTCCACCTGGCGAATGCCCAGGAAGGCGTTGACGTACATCGGAAAAAAAAGAACCTGCGGCGATGATGACCACTTTGGAAACTTCGCCGAATCCGAACCACAAAATGATCAGCGGCGCGATCGCCAGATGCGGAACGAGCCGCAACACCTGCGCGCTGGGATCGAGAAGATATTCGGCCCGCCGGAACAATCCCGTCAGAACGCCGAGTGCGAGTCCCAAGCCTCCGCCGAACACAAATCCGATCCCCCGCTCTGCGAACGCTGTCTCCCATGTGATGGAGCAGTCCGCCGTTCGCCGCCAAGTCCGCGAATGCCGCCGCGATCGCGGCAGGCGTCGGCAGGAACTCCGAAGAGATCCAGCCCAGGCTGCCGGCCAGCTGCCAGACGGCGATCGCCGCGATCGGCACGAGCCACCCGGCGGCGACATCCGCGAGTGCCGCGCGTATTTTTCCCGCCGCGCCCCGAGCCCGCTTCTCCCTTGCCTTTCCCGCAGGCGCGAGCCATGCTTCGACTCTTTCGCTCATTCTCTCACGCCTCCTTATCCGTTATAGGTATCTTTCCATCGCACGATTCTGCGCTCCAGCAATCGCACGGCCGTGTCCGATACGAGCCCGGCTACCGCGAATACGAGGATCCCGACGAATACGACCGGCGTGTCCGCGAACTGGCGCGCGTCCGATATCATGTAGCCGATGCCGGATGTCGAGGCGATCAACTCGGCGACCACCAGACCTAACCAGGCCAATCCGAGCGACAGCCTGACGCCCAGCAAAATATTCGGTATCGCCGCCGGGATCACCAATCTCACGATTTGCTTGAACCGGTTGAAGCCGAGAACGCGGCTCACCTCGAACAGTTTATTGTCCACATGCCTTATTCCGATGAACGAATTGATATAGAGCGGGAAAAAGGCGGCTTTGGCGATCAACAGCACCTTCGATTCTTCGCCGATACCGAACCAAAGAATAAAAAGCGGCACGACGGCGAGGCTCGGAATCATTCGAATCATCTGAAGGGTCGGATCCAGCAGCTTTTCCGATTTTCGGAACAAGCCGACGACAACGCCGAACGTCAGCCCGAGTCCCCCCGCCAAGCAGAAATCCGGATATTGCCCGAACGGCGCTGATTCGGAAGTTCGTCCACAAATCGCCCGATGCCGCCAGATCGGCGAACGAACCGGCAATGACCGTCGGCGCCGGAAACATGAGTTCAGACAGATATCCCCACTCCGCTAGAATTTGCCATGCCACGACCACTGTCATGGGCAGTAGCAGCCCCAGGCCAATCTGTGCCCACCGTCCGGGCGCTCCCGTCTCGCGCGAATCCGCTATCCGACTGCTCAACAACGTTCCCTCCTTGCCTGTTCAACTTGAAATTCGATTTGCCTGTGTTGCCCAGATTATAAACACATTAATTCCTAGCTGTAAAATAGGAATTATCTATCGATGGTTTCATTGACAGGGAGCGTACCTCGATGTTACGGTTAATTCTATTATTCTTATCGTTTTTGTATGTTATGTTCACTCTTCGCATGGGGGGAGGCGTAAGTAGTGGGGGATATCTCGCTCAAAATTGAACATCTTAACAAGCAATTCGTTGGCGCCAAGGGGACGGTGACGGCACTCAGAAATGTCGATCTGGACGTGCGCGAAGGAGAGTTCCTAACGGTTATCGGCCCTAGCGGATGCGGCAAGAGCACCTTGCTCCGGATTGTCGCGGGACTTGATACGCAATACTCAGGAAGCGTCCGCCTGAACGGCGAGCCCATCGTCAAACCCGGCATCGATAAAGGCTTTATTTTTCAGGAGCATCGTCTATTTCCTTGGTTGACCGTGGAAAAGAATATCGCTTCCGATTTGTCTCTTAATGATAAAGAAATCCGCCGAAAAGTGGATGCGTTGATCGAGCTTGTCAGACTCAAAGGCTTCGAAAAGGCCTATCCGCGCGAACTGTCGGGCGGCATGGCTCAGCGAGTCTCCATCGCGCGCGCCCTGCTCCGACAGCCTCGGATCTTGCTGCTTGACGAGCCCTTCGGCGCGTTGGACGCCTTCACGCGGGCGCATATGCAGGAAGTACTGCTCGAAATCTGGCGAAACAACAAGACGACGATGATCTTCGTCACCCACGACATCGATGAAGCGATCTTTTTGGCCGACCGCGTCGTCATTTTGAAGCCGAGACCCGGCGAAATTAGCGCGATCGTCCCCGTCGGACTCGCCCATCCGCGTAAAAAAAGCGAGCCCCGATTTTCAGGCGCTTCGCCTGAAGGTACTCAGCCAATTCGAATCCGGCGAGGAATTCCAGTTCGCGGACGGCGCGGGAATTTAGCGAACGACAAAAAAAGCCTGGCGACCTAACCCTTATGGGTTGGAAGCCAGGCTTTTTGATAATCATCTATGATAGCCGATAATTAAACTTCAAGAATGTTGAGCTCGGTGTCCTTGTCGAAGATATGAATCTTGTTCATATCGATCGCCAGCTTGACGTTTTGGCCTTCTTGCAGTTGGGAACGGCCGTCGACGCGCGCGATGACGTTGTCCTTGCCAAGTCCGTTCAGGTACAGGAACATTTCGTGACCGAGGTTTTCGGAAACTTCGATGCTCGCGCTAATGACGGAGTTCGGAGACGCTTCGATAAAGACCGGCTCTTCGTGCAGATCTTCAGGGCGAATACCCATGATGATCTCGCGGCCGATATAGCCCTTGTCGCGCAGCAGTTGTGCTTTGCCCGCAGGAATAGCCACGTTGATGCCCGTCGCCTTGATGCGAACGGCGCCGCCTTCTTCGGACAGCTGGCCCGTGATGAAGTTCATCGCAGGAGCGCCGATGAAGCCTGCCACGAACAGGTTGACCGGGTGGTTGTAAAGCTCATCCGGCGTAGCGGCTTGTTGAATAAAGCCGTCCTTCATAACGACGATACGGTCGCCCATCGTCATGGCTTCCGTCTGGTCATGCGTTACGTAGATGCAAGTCGTCTCGAGACGCTTCATCAGCTTGGAGATGTTCGCCCGCATCTGCGTACGCAGCTTGGCATCGAGGTTCGACAGCGGTTCGTCCATCAGGAACACTTGCGGTTCGCGAACGATGGCGCGGCCCAGGGCGACACGTTGGCGTTGACCGCCGGAGAGCGCCTTCGGCTTGCGGTCGAGCAGGTGCTCGATCTCGAGCGTGCGAGCGGCTTCGCGAACGCGACGGTCGATCTCGTCTTTGCGGAACTTGCGGAGCTTAAGGCCGAATGCCATGTTCTGATATACGTTCATGTGCGGGTACAGCGCGTAGGACTGGAATACCATCGCGATATCGCGGTCCTTCGGTGCAACGTCGTTCACGACGCGGTCGCCGATGTAAAGCTTGCCTTCGGAGATCTCTTCGAGGCCTGCGATCATACGCAGCGTCGTCGATTTGCCGCAGCCGGACGGGCCGACCAGCACGAGGAATTCTTTGTCTGCAATGTCGAGATTAAAGTCGGTTACCGATGCCTTGTCGGAACCCGGATATTTTTTGTATACATGCTCTAAACGTACGCCTGCCATTGGAAAGTTCCCCCCTAACTCTTCGTTTAAGGTACGTTCTTATCTTACCTTAGACCGTGACGACTGACTATGCACAATCCGTACAAAAAATTCATTTCCTTTTCGTAACTTTGTACAATAGCATAAGCAGACGCACCAATATCGCATCGTTAAAGGAGCGGACGTCCAAGCCTGCTTCCTGCTTAAGCTTGTCCAGCCTATAGAGGAGCGTATTGCGGTGGATGAACAGGCGCTTCGCGGTCTCGCTTACGTTGCAGTCCATCGCAAAAAAACGCATCCAGCGTCAATACCGTCTCCGGGTCCGTGAACAAATCCTGCCGGCCGGACATCTCATCCATGAAACGCGAACGCACAGGCTCCGGGATGCCGCTGAGCAGCCGCTCCAGGTGAACGAGCCATGGCATATGCACGTGCATGCCCACGTGGAACTTGCGCCCGAGATTCACCGTCTCGCGCAGCGTCGCGACGGCGTAGACGAGGCTCTCCGTCGGTATGATCGGCTCACCGACCGCGACATGGCAGTCCCCGCCCCACTCCTCGGTGATCATCTGATGCAGGCCGGTCGCCAAGGAGACGAGCGCTTCCTTCGTCTCGCCGCGTTCGATCATGTCGCCGTCGCTGGTCTCGACCTCCGCGAGCAGCCGGTCCGTACCCAGAATGAGCCACTCCCGCTCTCTCAGAGGGATCAGCAGCATGTCGTCCGACAGATAGGAGCGAAGAACCTTTTCCAATTCTACGTAGGAGGGCTCGCGATTTTCCGCCTGTTCGCTCATCAACAAAAACGGAATCATGCCGTCGAACAACCGATGATGCAGCTCGAATCGTTCGGGAATTTCAGCTCGCCACTCGCCTGCATCGATCGACTGCTGCAGCCAATCGCCGAGCTTGCGGGCTTGCCGTTCCATCTCCGATGCGCTGACGCTCCCCGACTTTGACATCGAGCCTTGTTTGGCCAGCCAGCTCAGCAGTTCTTTCTCCAGCAAGGTTAACTCCGCTTGCATGTGCAGAACTTGAACCTGATGGTTATCCACCTTGGTCACGAGCATGAACCCTTGATCCAGATCCAATTGATCCCCGGACTCGGGGAGCTTGGCGCCTCCGGCCTTTACCCACTCCGATTTGGACATGGTGTCGATCTCGACGGAACCGACGATCATTTGCTGCAACTGTTGAAGTCTCGTATTGTTCATCTTGCGAGCCCCTTGTTTGCCTGGCGTTTAGCCACATTGTACCACATCGGATCTCGGCCGGGCTAAACGGCGGCGCTCAGCCTTTAACGAAGCAGAAGGACGACCACGACGGACATCAGGGCGAACACGGCTGCGATCAGGTACAGAAAAGACACGGTCTGAACCTGGGAGAGTCCCCATTTCATCAAGCTGTGATGCGTATGGAGATTGTCGGCATGATGGAGCCCCTTTCCCTTAATCAGACGCCTCGCGAATACGATCGCCGTATCGAGGATGGGTACGCCTAAAGCGAGAAGCGGCACGAGCAGCGACAAGAACGTCGCGCCCTTCAACGTACCGTCCATGGCGATGACCGCCAGCATATACCCTAAAAAAGGTTGCGCCGGCGTCTCCCATGAAAATCCTTGCCGGATGGAAATTATAAGCGAGAAAGGCGAGACAGGAGCCCGCGATGGCCAGCGCCGCAAGCGCCGTCGTCTCTTGATGGCCGACAATCGACGCGACGAACAACGTTAATGCCGAGATTACGGATATGCCCGAAGCGAGCCCGTCCACGCCATCGATAAAGTTCATCATATTAATTAGCGCGAATACCCAGACCATCGTGAACAAAACGCGCCAGCCGTCGCTGAACAAGATCATCGAGGAAAAGGAAGGAGAAGATACGCCCTGGATCGCAATTCCGAAGGCGCAGGGGATATACGACACTAGTGTGTAGAGGATAAGACGCGGCCATACGGGAAAGTCCTTGCCCTTCGACTTGAAAGCGTCATCGAGCAGTCCCGTGGCCACCAGGAGCGCTCCGCCTGCGGCAATCGCCCTGAACAATGCCGCATGCTGGACGAATAGCGCGCAGGTAAGCACCGCCCCGATATAGATCGCAACGCCGCCGCTCAAGGGAATCGGCGATTTATGTATCTTACGGTTGTTCGGCCGGTCGACGAACCCGATCCTCAGAGCCGCCATTCGAACAAAAGGGACCAGTATCATCACGCACAAAAAAAGCGAATGCGAACGCGTAAGTGTATCTCATGCTGGATGCCTCCGAAGGGACGGGATGCGCTTAACGTTCCCTAATCAGCATCCTGTTCATTCGAATGACGGCGAATTTATCCGGAAAATGCAAAAAAAACAGACGACATCGCGTCTGCTTCGATTGAAAAAATGGTGAGCCATGAAGGACTCGAACCTTCGACACCCTGATTAAAAGTCAGGTGCTCTACCAACTGAGCTAATGGCTCGGGTAAACTGGTGGAGGCTGATGGAGTCGAACCACCGAACCCAGAGGGAGCAGATTTACAGTCTGCCGCGTTTGGCCACTTCGCTAAGCCTCCACGTTATAGACCCGATCCCCGGTAGCTTGCACACCTGATGGCTTGCGTATACCGGAAATAAGTGGTGGCTCGGGACGGAATCGAACCGCCGACACGAGGATTTTCAGTCCTCTGCTCTACCGACTGAGCTACCGAGCCGTAAAGATTGCCATTTAAAATGGCGGAGCTGACGGGATTCGAACCCGCGGTCTCCTGCGTGACAGGCAGGCATGTTAGGCCTCTACACCACAGCTCCATGTGGTTAAATCGATGGTGGAGGCTGAGGGGATCGAACCCCCCGACCCTCTGCTTGTAAGGCAGATGCTCTCCCGGCTGAGCTAAGCCTCCACGGGATAAATGGAATGGTAGCGGCAGAGGGGATCGAACCCCCCGACCTTTCGGGTATGAACCGAACGCTCTAGCCAGCTGAGCTACGCCGCCACGCCACTTTGCGATTGGAGCTTGTCCAATACGCAGCTTCACAGAGCTTGCGCCCTGAAAACCGGATGCGAAACGAAGATGCGCTAGAAATGCTCTTACCTGTGCGGCTTGCCGTTTGTTCCTCGGAAGGAACGGTAGGATAAGCCCTCGACCGATTAGTACTCGTCAGCTACACATGTTGCCATGCTTACACCCCGAGCCTATCAACCTGGTGTTCTTCCAGGGGTCTTACATACTGGGAAATCTCATCTTGAGGCGGGCTTCGCGCTTAGATGCTTTCAGCGCTTATCCCTCCCGCACTTGGCTACCCAGCGATGCTCCTGGCGGAACAACTGGTACACCAGCGGTGCGTCCATCCCGGTCCTCTCGTACTAAGGACAGCCCCTCTCAAATTTCCTACGCCCGCGACAGATAGGGACCGAACTGTCTCACGACGTTCTGAACCCAGCTCGCGTACCGCTTTAATGGGCGAACAGCCCAACCCTTGGGACCTACTTCAGCCCCAGGATGCGATGAGCCGACATCGAGGTGCCAAACCTCCCCGTCGATGTGGACTCTTGGGGGGAGATAAGCCTGTTATCCCCAGGGTAGCTTTTATCCGTTGAGCGATGGCCCTTCCATTCGGTACCACCGGATCACTAAGCCCGACTTTCGTCCCTGCTCGACTTGTAGGTCTCGCAGTCAAGCTCCCTTATGCCTTTGCACTCTTCGAATGATTTCCAACCATTCTGAGGGAACCTTGGGGCGCCTCCGTTACGCTTTAGGAGGCGACCGCCCCAGTCAAACTGTCCGCCTGACACGGTCCCTTCACCGGATTCACGGTGACAGGTTAGAACCTAGATACGATCAGGGTGGTATCCCAACGGCGCCTCCATTGAAGCTTGCGCTCCAACTTCTTAGGCTCCCACCTATCCTGTACAGACCGTACCCAAGTTCAATATCAAGCTACAGTAAAGCTCCATGGGGTCTTTCCGTCACGTCGCGGGTAACCTGCATCTTCACAGGTACTAAAATTTCACCGGATCTCTCGTTGAGACAGCGCCCAAGTCGTTACGCCATTCGTGCGGGTCAGAATTTACCTGACAAGGAATTTCGCTACCTTAGGACCGTTATAGTTACGGCCGCCGTTTACTGGGGCTTCGGTTCACAGCTTCGGGTTGCCCCTAACCGCTCCCCTTAACCTTCCAGCACCGGGCAGGCGTCAGCCCGTATACTTCGCCTTACGGCTTCGCACAGACCTGTGTTTTTGCTAAACAGTCGCTTGGGCCTATTCACTGCGGCCCCCTCGGGCTATTCACCCTACCGAGGCACCCCTTCTCCCGAAGTTACGGGGTCATTTTGCCGAGTTCCTTAACGAGAGTTCTTCCGCGCGCCTTAGAATTCTCTTCTCGCCTACCTGTGTCGGTTTGCGGTACGGGCACCTTCTCCTGGCTAGAGGCTTTTCTCGGCAGCGTGAGCACGGAACCTTCGGTACTGTAATTTTCCCTCCCCATCACAGCTCAAGGTTAAAGCATGCGGATTTGCCTACATGCACCCCTCACTGCTTGGACGAGCTATTCCATCAGCTCGCGTTCTTGCCCTCCTGCGTCCCCCCATCGCTCGTAACGGATTACGGTGGTACAGGAATTTCAACCTGTTGTCCTTCGACTACGCCTTTCGGCCTCGCCTTAGGTCCCGACTTACCCTGAGCGGACGAACCTTCCTCAGGAACCCTTAGGCTTTCGGCGGACAGGATTCTCACCTGTCTTTTCGTTACTCATACCGGCATTCTCACTTGAATGCAGTCCACCGGTCCTCTCGGTCCGACTTCTACCCGCATTCAACGCTCCCCTACCCAAGCGTTTCTAAAAGAAACGCGAGCCATAGCTTCGGTGGTGTGTTTAGCCCCGTTACATTTTCGGCGCAGAGTCACTCGACCAGTGAGCTATTACGCACTCTTTAAATGGTGGCTGCTTCTAAGCCAACATCCTGGTTGTCTTCGCAACTCCACATCCTTTCCCACTTAACACACACTTGGGGACCTTAGCTGATGATCTGGGCTCTTTCCCTCTTGACGACGGATCTTAGCACTCGCCGTCTGACTCCCGAGCATACATCCATGGCATTCGGAGTTTGACTGGACTTGGTAACCCTTGGCGGGCCCCGCACCCAATCAGTGCTCTACCTCCATGATGCTAAATCTCGAGGCTAGCCCTAAAGCTATTTCGGGGAGAACCAGCTATCTCCGAGTTCGATTGGAATTTCTCCCCTACCCCCACGTCATCCCAGAGCTTTTCAACGCTCACGAGTTCGGGCCTCCAGTAAGTGTTACCTCACCTTCACCCTGCACAGGGGTAGATCACCCGGTTTCGGGTCTACGACTACGTACTCAAGCGCCCTATTCAGACTCGCTTTCGCTGCGGCTCCGCATCTCCTGCTTAACCTCGCACGTAAACGTAACTCGCCGGTTCATTCTACAAAAGGCACGCCATCACCCCTAGATCGGGCTCTGACTTCTTGTAAGCGCACGGTTTCAGGTTCTTTTTCACTCCGCTCCCGCGGTGCTTTTCACCTTTCCCTCACGGTACTGCTTCACTATCGGTCGCCAGGGAGTATTTAGCCTTGGCAGATGGTCCTGCCGGATTCCCACGGGGTTTCTCGTGTCCCGCGGTACTCGGGATCCGTCTCGGAGGGAGCAGACTTTCGGCTACGGGGCTTTTACCCTCTATGCCGGACCTTTCCAGATCTCTTCGCCTAACCTGCTCCTTTGTAACTCCATGTGAGACGTCCCACAACCCCTGAGAGCAAGCTCTCAGGTTTGGGCTAATCCGCTTTCGCTCGCCGCTACTGACGGAATCACTCTTGTTTTCTTCTCCTCCAGGTACTTAGATGTTTCAGTTCCCTGGGTGTGCCTCCAATGCAGCTATGTATTCACTGCATGGTGACTGGGCATGACCCCAGCCGGGTTTCCCCATTCGGACATCCCCGGATCAAAGCCTGCTTACGGCTCCCCCGAGGCAATTTCGCTGTTCGCCGCGTCCTTCTTAGGCTCCTGGCGCCTAGGCATCCTCCGTGCGCCCTTAATAGCTTAACCTGACGCTCCGAGTTGTCGATGTCACTGCGTTCTCCGATCAACCCGCCGACCTGCTTGCGCAGTCCGGCCGATCCTCGAAAGGCTGTTCCATTCGACATCTCTTCGCTCTCAGCAAAGTCTACACAAGGCATTGTAGAGAATTTCTAATTTGCGCATTTTCGTTTCGCTATCCGGTTTTCAAAGAACAAGTTCTGCCCTCCGCCCATCTGACCAGCAGGCTGCGCGGAGAATAAAAATGGTGGAGACTAACGGGATCGAACCGTTGACCCCCTGCGTGCAAGGCAGGTGCTCTCCCAGCTGAGCTAAGTCCCCATGGGAAGTATTCCATTAAAACTTGGTGGTGGGCCTTAGTGGACTCGAACCACCGACCTCACCCTTATCAGGGGTGCGCTCTAACCAGCTGAGCTAAAGGCCCGCATTGTATGGCCAGTCTCGCTGGCTTGATCCCGATTCCGATGAAGGAATCAAGACCGGCTTGGCGACGTCCTACTCTCCCAGGACCCTGCGGTCCAAGTACCATCGGCGCTGGAAGGCTTAACGGTCGTGTTCGAGATGGGTACGCGTGGAACCCTTCCGCCATTATCACCAAACCGGTTGTTGATCTGAAGGATTTCTCCTTCAAAACTGAACTCGAGCGTTAAAGCCACGGACTTTCGTATTGCCCCGAAGGGCTCCTTAGAAAGGAGGTGATCCAGCCGCACCTTCCGATACGGCTACCTTGTTACGACTTCACCCCAATCATCTACCCCACCTTCGACGGCTGGCTCCCTTGCGGGTTCCCCCCACCGGCTTCGGGTGTTGTAAACTCTCGTGGTGTGACGGGCGGTGTGTACAAGACCCGGGAACGTATTCACCGCGGCATGCTGATCCGCGATTACTAGCAATTCCGACTTCATGCAGGCGAGTTGCAGCCTGCAATCCGAACTGAGACCGGCTTTGGTAGGATTGGCTCCGTCTCGCGACTTCGCTGCCCGTTGTACCGGCCATTGTAGTACGTGTGTAGCCCAGGTCATAAGGGGCATGATGATTTGACGTCATCCCCGCCTTCCTCCGGTTTGTCACCGGCAGTCGATCTAGAGTGCCCACCCGAAGTGCTGGCAACTAAATCCAAGGGTTGCGCTCGTTGCGGGACTTAACCCAACATCTCACGACACGAGCTGACGACAACCATGCACCACCTGTCTCCTCTGTCCCGAAGGAAAGGCCTATCTCTAGACCGATCAGAGGGATGTCAAGACCTGGTAAGGTTCTTCGCGTTGCTTCGAATTAAACCACATACTCCACTGCTTGTGCGGGTCCCCGTCAATTCCTTTGAGTTTCAGTCTTGCGACCGTACTCCCCAGGCGGAGTGCTTAATGTGTTAACTTCGGCACCGAGGGGTGGACCCCCCCCAACACCTAGCACTCATCGTTTACGGCGTGGACTACCAGGGTATCTAATCCTGTTTGCTCCCCACGCTTTCGCGCCTCAGCGTCAGTTACAGTCCAGAGAGCCGCCTTCGCCACTGGTGTTCCTCCACATCTCTACGCATTTCACCGCTACACGTGGAATTCCGCTCTCCTCTTCTGCACTCAAGTCTCCCAGTTTCCAGTGCATCACGGGGTTGAGCCCCGCACTTAGACACCAGACTTAAAAGACCGCCTGCGCGCGCTTTACGCCCAATAATTCCGGACAACGCTTGCCCCCTACGTATTACCGCGGCTGCTGGCACGTAGTTAGCCGGGGCTTTCTTCTCAGGTACCGTCATCGAACCAGCAGTTAACTGGCCCTTATTCTTCCCTGGCAACAGAGCTTTACGACCCGAAAGCCTTCCTCACTCACGCGGCGTTGCTCCATCAGGCTTGCGCCCATTGTGGAAGATTCCCTACTGCTGCCTCCCGTAGGAGTCTGGGCCGTGTCTCAGTCCCAGTGTGGCCGTTCACCCTCTCAGGTCGGCTACGCATCGTCGCCTTGGTGAGCCGTTACCCCACCAACTAGCTAATGCGCCGCAGGCCCATCCCAAAGCCACAGCTTGCACCGTGTTTCTCAGCAAGGCGATGCCGCCTCGCTGCCTATCCGGTCTTAGCATTCGTTTCCGAATGTTATCCCGGTCTTCAGGGCAGGTTGCCTACGTGTTACTCACCCGTCCGCCGCTAACCTCGTCAGGAGCAAGCTCCATCTGAGATCCGCTCGACTTGCATGTATTAGGCACGCCGCCAGCGTTCGTCCTGAGCCAGGATCAAACTCTCCATAAAGGGTAGTTCGACTTGCTCATGATAAAGCTGGTATAACTTTTGCCTCAGCCCCGAAAGGCTTCAGCGTCCGTTTGTTTTAACGCTCGATGTTCAGTTTTCAAGGAGCAATCTCGTCTTCGCTCTCGGCCTCTTGCTCGGCGGCCTCTCAGCGGCGACTTGAATAATATATCACACTCGCCTAATCCGATGCAACCCATATTTTCTGGAATTTTGCTTTCTTTCCGACGGCCGCTTGGCCGCCGCTCTTAGGCGCGAAAATTAATTTAACACATCCCGGTATGGCTCGTCAATGCATTTCGCGCTTTTTGTTGCTTTATAGCACCAGCATATGTTGAAGACCGAGCACAAGCGCGACGCCAGGCAACCCAAGCAGCGACACCGCGCCGATCGTCGCCGGATTTAAGGGCACATGCCATCCGCTGATCCACCCCGAGAAATTGAGCGCATAGATCGCGAAGGCCGCTAACGCCAGATGGGTGCCGAACCTCAAAAGCCAGCCTCCCGGAGCGCTTCTTCGCAAGAGAAGCATCAACAGGGAGGCCGTAGAGACGACCAGCATGACGAGCCACACCGTCTTCACGCGCCCTCGCCTCCGACTACGGCAGACTCCATGCGAAAATCGGACAGCTGCGCGGCTTGGTCCGCGTGCCAGTGCATGCGCGCGCGCCGAAGCGTCATGTCCAGCTTCTGCTCGGCCGCTTCAAGCAGGTAAATAGCATAGTCGACCTGATCCGCGCCCAAGGCATCGTCGAAACGAACGCATGCCTGCCGCCACTCGGCCTCGGCCAGACGAACTTCATCCACGAGCTTTTCCCGTTCGGACATGCGCTGCTGCGCCGCTATTCTTTCCCGTCTCCCCTTCAACATTGCTCACCGCTCCCTTTCCTGTGTGGTCAAGCGCCCGCGAAGGACAACCCGATACCATTTATATGTCACAGAATCGGCATTCAGAATCAGGCAAGCACAGAAAAGAGCGCCCGCGGGCGCTCTTTCATGAATATTTTTACGATTAGAAAAGTTCGCGTCGCCCTTCCAGCGCTTTGGAGAGCGTCACTTCGTCCGCGTACTCCAAATCTCCGCCGACCGGAAGACCATGCGCGATGCGCGTCACCTTGATGCCGAAAGGCTTAACCAAACGCGACAGATACATCGCGGTCGCTTCGCCCTCAATGTTGGCGTTGGTCGCCAGAATCAGCTCCTGCACGCGTTCGTCGCTCAGACGCTGCACGAGCTCTTTAATGCGGATATCGTCGGGACCTACGCCGTCCATCGGCGAAATGGCCCCGTGCAGCACGTGGTAATAGCCGGCGAACTCCCGCGTACGCTCCATGGCGACGAGGTCCTTAGGCTCTTGCACGACGCAGATCGCCGAAGCATCGCGCGTCTTGTCCGAGCAAATCCGGCAAGGATCCGTGTCGGTAATATTGCAGCAAATCGAGCAATACGTCAGATTGCGCTTGACGCTGACCAGCGCCTTCGCAAAATCGATCGTGTCCTCTTCCTTCATCCGAAGCACGTGGAACGCCAGCCGGGCCGCCGTCTTCGGACCGATGCCCGGCAGGCGGGAGAAGGACTCGATCAGCTTGGCGATCGGTTCGGGATAGAACAAGAATCAGGCTCCTCGCTTAGAACAAGCCCGGAATCTTCATTCCGCCCGTATATTTGCCCATGTCCGCGTTCGCCAGCTCGTCCGCCTTGGTCAGGGCGTCGTTGACGGCGGTCAGCACGAGGTCTTGCAGCATCTCGACGTCCTCGGGATCGACCGCTTCGGGCTTGATCGTCACGTTAAGCAGCTTTTTGTGGCCGTTCATGGATACCGTCACGACGCCGCCGCCAGCCGTACCGTCGATCGTCTTCTCGCCGAGCGCCTCTTGGGCCTTCAGCATCTGCTCCTGCATCTTCTTCACTTGCTTCATCATTTGGTTCATGTTGTTCATCTTATAGTCCTCCTCTAGTCCTCTTTAATAACGACCAGTTCTTCCCCGAAAAGACGAATCGCCTCGTCGATCAGCGGCTCGCTCTGCGGGCCGGCGTCGTCCGGGACGAGCTGCAGCTCCTCGGGCGCTTCCTTGCCCGCCGCCGACGAATCGGCGGACGCGAGCGCCTCCTGCCATTCCTTCTGCAGCAGCGTAGCCAGTTGGGTCGGCCTTCCGAGCACCGCGCTAAGCACGCCTTCGATCACCTGCCGGTTGGCCGGCTTCTCCGTCGTCTCGCGGTGGATCGAGTTGCGGAAAGCGACAAGCACGGTATCGTCCGCATAGGACACCGGCTCCCCGTCCACCAGCCAAGCATGCACGGTCACGCGCTCTTCCTTGACCCGCTGCATGGCCTGCGGCCATTTGCCGAGCGCCTGCAGCGCGTCCGGCGAGCCCTTGGCGGCCAGAAACGGCTCGACCTTGACCCTGGCGCGCAGCGGCGCCTTGGCCGGTCCGCCCGACGCCCCGGCCGGGCTCCCGGGACCGCGGGCCGAACCCGCGCCTCCCGCGCGGCTGCCGCCGGCGTCGGGCGAACCGACCGCGCCGGCAGCGCCGGGCGCCACGCCCGTACGCGCCAGCTCCGCGAGCTTGCGCTCGAGGCCGGCCACCTGCTGCTGAAGGCGCTGCAGGTCTGCGCCTCCGGCAGCGGCAGGCGCGGCTGTCGCCGCTGCTTGTCCGCCGGAGGCGGTCGCGCCGCCGTCCGAACAAAGCTTGAGCAACGCGATCTCGAACATCGTCTGCGGATGCGCCGCGTACTTCATCTCCGTCTGATATCGGTTCAGATGGTCGATGACGGCGAACAACCGCTCCCGGCTGAATCCCGCCGCCGCCCGCGACAGCGCGGCCGGGTCGCCGGCGCGGCCCGTCGCCCCTTCGGCATCCGGAGCCAGCTGCGCCAGCAGCAGATCGCGGAAATAATGCATCAGCTGTTCGAGGCATTTGTCCGCGCTCTTGCCCGCCTGCATCATCTCGTCGATCTCGCGAAGCGCCGCGGCCGCGTCCTGATCCCGGATCGCCGCCGCCATGCGCACGAACTGATCCGCCGGCAATCCGCCCGTCGCGTCGACCGCGCCTTGAAGCGTGACCTCTCCGCCCGTGAACGAAGCGATCTGATCCAGGAGGCTCACCGCGTCGCGCATCCCGCCGTCCGACAGCCTGGCGATGTAGCCCAGCGCGTCCGGCTCGGCCGCAATGCCTTCTTCGCCGCAAATCTCGCGCAGCCGTTCGACCTGCTCGGAGAGCGGCACGCGACGGAACTCGAAGCGTTGGCATCGCGAGATGATCGTCGCGGGCAGCCGATGCGATTCGGTGGTCGCCAGGATGAACATCACGTGCGCAGGGGGGCTCCTCAAGCGTCTTGAGCAGGGCATTAAAAGCCTCTGTCGTCAGCATGTGCACTTCGTCGATAATATACACTTTGCGCCGAACCTCGGTCGGCGCGTACTTCACTTTGTCGCGGATGTCGCGGATCTCCTCGACGCCCCGGTTAGAGGCGGCGTCGATCTCGACGACGTCCATCACCGCGCCGGAAGTAATTCGCCGGCAGGCGTCGCATTCGTTGCAAGGCTCCGTCGCGGGGCCGCGCTCGCAGTTGACGGCCTTGGCCAGAACCTTGGCCGCCGTCGTCTTGCCCGTCCCCCTCGGACCGCTGAAAAGATAAGCATGAGACAGCCGGTCTTCCCGGATGGCGTTCTGCAGCGTCTGGACGATATGTTGCTGCCCGACCATGTCCTTGAACGTCTGGGGACGCCAGGCACGGTACAATGCCATATGGGCCATTCCAAGTCGCTCCTGCCTTTGGTGTATTGCTATTTATTATACATCATCGCAGGGAATCGCTCCACCGCCGGATGCGCGGTCGTCCAAGCCGGAAGCGGCGCAAGGGAGCAAGACGGTGAATACCGTGCCGGCCTCGGAGGAGGAAACCGCGATCCGTCCGCCCAGATCGTGAACGATACGCTGGCATATGGACAGACCGAGCCCCGTTCCGTTTTCTTTTGTCGTATAAAAGGGGTCGAAAATGCGATCCAGCGCGGCTTTGGGAATGCCGGGACCCGTATCGCACACCTCGACGGCGACGAAGCCGGCAAGCGCAGGACCGCCGTGGCGCTCGCGAATGAGCAGGCGGCCGCCCTTGCCCATCGCTTCGATCGCGTTTTTCCCCAAATTCAGAAGGACCTGCTTGAGCATCTCCTTGTCGGCCAGCACAGGCGGCAGATCGGGCTTCGTCTCGTATAAGAGGACGATGTCGTGGAGCGTCGCCTCATTGCGCAGCATCGGCATCATCTCCCGCATGACGTAGCCGATACGCATCGCGGACAGCTTCGTTTCCTTGGACTTGCTGAGCAGCAAAAATTCGCCGACCAGCTCCTGAACGCGATCGAGCTCGGACAGCACGATGTGCGCGTACTCCTGCTCCTTCGTCATCTCGCGCTCGTCGAACGATTTTTTCATCAATTGGACGAATCCCTTGATCGCCGTCAGCGGATTGCGAATCTCATGCGCGGTCCCCGCCGCGACCTGTCCGATCATCTTGAGCCTGTCCGAACGGCGCACCTGCTCCTCGAGCATCATCCAAGGCGTGACGTCGTGAAAAAGCAAATAAGCCCCGATCACCTCGCCACCGGAGACCAGCGCGTCCCCGTCGACGACGACTTCGCGGGTTACGCCGTCTTTGGTCCATGCCAGCTTGCGGTTGCGAAACGCTTCTCCCTGTAGAAGAGATCGGCCGAACGGCAGCGGCAGTCCCAGCTTCTCGGCCCAAACGTCCGCAGGCTGCCCGGCCCAGGCAGACCGGTCTCCGCCGAAGATGTCTCCTGCCATCGGATTCGCTTCGACGATCCGAAAATCGGCGTCGAGAAGCAGAACGCCCGTCCATTCGTCGGTCAGCATCCGATTCGCGAACAACCGGACGAAGTGATCCCGACGCGCGCCGGAATCTCCCCGCCACTGCGCGATCGCCCTCGCCGCTCCCCTCTGCTGCTGCCTCTTGTCCCCCATGCCTTCCCCCCCCGCTCTGCCGCTTTGGCCGCTCGCGCTGCCCGCCCTCTCGCGTTGGAATACGCTTACGCAAAAAATGAAAAAACACACCCCGGCGCAGCTCTGTCTACGCTGAGGTGTGTTGATGTTGGAATATGAAATATCGTCCTCGAATGAAGGACCGTGCACCTGCCCTCGATCGATGCCATCCAGCCGTACCTCGCTCGTACGCTCCCGAAGGGCTACCCTTCAGCACAAGAACGTGACCACTTACGGCTGCTTCCTTCCGGACCTGACCGGGTTCATGGGCGTCCCTCGCGAAGGACCCTGCGATCAACGCGCCGGGACGAAGCCGGAACTGCGTGGCATGACCTCAAACAGGAATTCGATCTCGCTATAGCGGATTGCGAGTGACAGGGCACCGCTACCTCCCCATCTAGCACGGCATGACCTAGTATAACGAATATCGCGACCAGGCGCAACTAAGTCCGGCATATCCCTTTGCGGGAATCGTTCCCTGCCGGGAAACTTACGGCAATTGTGCGGCTGCCCGCCCGACGATTCGCAGCATGCCGATGTCAGCGGCCGCCGACCGTCGACACATGAACGTTGTATCTCGGAAAATTAAAGCGGAGCACGGTCGTCGCCTGGTTTTCCACCGTCTGCCGCTGCTGGGCGTCGAGCCCCGGCTTTAACGTCACGGTCACGTAAGCGTCGGCGCCGTTAAAAACGACGCGCGAGCCGGCCACGCCGTTCAGGTTCTGGATCGACGTCGACATCAGCTTGGCGTCGTTGTCGTAAGTGAGCGTCATATGGCGTCCGGGAATGCGCGGATAGCTGCTCGTCCGTCCGAGCAAACCGTCGTCCGCATAGCTCTGCTGCTTGATGGAACTGCTGTTCGAGCCGCCCGAACTCCCGCATCCGGCGACGGGCAGCGCGGCCGCCGCCAGCGCGGCGATCAGCAGCATATTCAGGCGGAATCCCGTTGGTTTAAACATAAAAAAAACCTCCCTTCGTATCCGTTAGGATGCGGAGGGAGGCTGCGCTCTATTCGTGATGATACGGCTTGAATTAGATGCCGTATTTCTTCTTGAACTTGTCGATCCGGCCGCCGGCGTCCAGGAACTTCTGCTTGCCGGTGAAGAACGGATGGCACGCGGAGCAGATCTCGACCTTGATGTTCGGGCGAACCGAACCGGTCTCAAAAGTGTTGCCGCAAGCGCACGTAGCCGTCGTGACGGAGTACTTCGGGTGGATGGCTTCTTTCATCTTAGAATTCACCTCTTCTGCCCTGGAACGCATGCGGCTCCAGAGTTAATGGACATACCCGAACATTATAGCACCAATGCCCGCATCCTGCAACGGAATCGCAAAGCAGCGTCAAACGCCGGCGACGGTTCGGTTTTTCCGCGAGGGCGGGAGATGCGTATAGGAGCCGATCACGACGTCCGGCAGCTCCTCGCGGAAGATCTCGAGCAGCGTCTTCATGCCGTAGATCTCGCCCTTCGCCTTGGGAATCAGGTTCAGATACGCATCGGGATCGATGTTCAGATTGCGCATCTGGATGAGCTTGAGCTTGGTACGGCGCGCGAATTCGATCATCGCTTCGATTTCTTCTTCGCGGTCCGTGACGCCCGGGAAGATCAAATAATTGATCGAGGTATAGACGCCCTGGCTCTCCGCGTACTTCATGGTCTTCTCTACGTTGGCGAGCGTGTAGCCCCTCGGCTTGTAGTAAGCATTGTAGTGCTCGTCGATCGCGCTGATCGTACTGACGCGCATCAGGTCGAGCCCTGCGTCGGTAATGGCGCGCAGGTGGTCGCTAAGTCCGGCATTCGTGTTGATATTAATGTAGCCGTTCGACGTGCGTTCCCGCACCCGCTTGATCGCTTCGATGATCGTCTTGGCCTGGGTCGACGGCTCGCCCTCGCAGCCTTGGCCGAAGCTGATGATCGTGTCGGGCTTTTTCAGATGCTCGAGCATGATGTCGACGACTTCGTCCGTCGTCGGCTTGAACTTCAGACGCGTCTGGGGGGACACGAAGCCGCTATCGTCGGGCTGCTCGGAGATGCAGCCGAAGCAGCCGGCATTGCAGGCGAACGAGACGGGCACGGCACCTTCAAGGCGCTGGAGAAACGTATTGGATGCCGTGAGGCATTCGTAGCCGAGCGCGCAATGGGACAAATGCTGGTACAGCCGGTTGTCCGGGTAGGCGGCGAGCAGCCGGTCCACTTCGACCTCAAGCTCCTTGCGGTCGCAATTGTCCGGATTCCAAGGTTCGGGATCGTCCGTGCCCGCGGCCGCTACGTAGAAGCCGCCGTCTTTCCAGACGACGGCCGTGTAGCCGAACAAGGGAAACATCTGCGACTTGTCCGTTTTCGTGTAGCCCGGAACGTAGAATCGCGTGAAGCCCTGCGGAAGCAAAGCGCCGACCGCCTGGCTGCCCGCGGGCAAAGCCTTCATTTCGCCGGTCTTCGGATTCATCCCGATCGCGCGCGTGTGCGGCAAGCCGACCAGCGTCGCGCCGGCGGGAAGCGGAATCAGTTCGTCTTCAAGCAGCTCGACCAGCCTGTCGCCGCTCCGCGCAACGGCATGAAGTTTATCGTGATCGTATACATTGCCGTGCTCGTCGGCGTAAACCAGGTACATGGCGTATAGCTCCTTTCGTGACTTGGACGCGCCCGGACGATGCCGGGCGCGTCCTGTATGACTTAGGCGGGCTTATTCGCTCGCCGGATTGTTCTTGGTCGTGCGCCGCTGGCGCGGCGCTTTGGCGGGCGGCGCCTCGGCGTCGGGCTGCGTCGCGGGCGCTGCCGGCGCTGAAGGCTCAGGCGCGGCGGATGCCGCGGATGCACCGCTCGCGGCATTGTCCGCGACGTTCGCGGCCGCTTTGGCGGCGCGAGCGCCCGTCTTGGCGCCCGCGGACGCGCGGGTGCGCGTCGCCGGCTTGGCCGCGGCCGTCGGAGCCGCTGCCGGCTCAGCCGCCTGAGGCGCTGCCGCCTGCGGAGCTGCGGCAGCATCCGGCGCCTGCGCGGCAGGCGCGTCTTCGGCCGCCGCCTTGGCAGCGCGGCTGCCGCGGGCCGTTCCGCGCGGCGTCGAAGACGATGCGCGCGCGGACGTGCGCTTCGCGGCGGACGAAGTCTCGCCGGCGGATGCCGGCGCCTCAGGCGCCGCTGCGCTTGACGCGCCGGCCGATGCCGACGCCGCAGGCGCGGTTGCACTTGGCGCGGACGCAGACGCGTCGGCACTCGGCACGGCAGCCGGCGCAGATGGCGTCGCTGCGCCGGTCGCAGGCGCTGCCGCGTTAGTCGCTGCGGCAGCCGTTGCCGAAGGCGTTGGCGCCGTTGGGACAGACGGCTTGGCCGGGGCCGAAGCTCCCGTCGCAGGCGCTGCCGCCTGGTTAGCCCTTGCCGTCGTTCCCGGGGCGGCGCCCGCCGACGGCCGGTTGGAGGCCGCGGAGTCGCTCCCGGTCGCCGGCCTCGAAGTGCGAGCCGCCGCCCCCGTCGAGGACGCTGTCGGCCGCGCCGAGGCTCTCGCCGCGGATGATGCCGACGACGAGGAAGACGGCGTCGTCCCGCCCGTTCTGGGCGACGCGTTCGCGCGCGGCGTCGCTCCCGCCGGTGCCGTACCGCCCGTCGCGGCGGACGCACCTGCGCCCGGGTTCCCTACGCTCGGATTGGTCGATGCCGAAGGCGCGACCGGCGTGCCGTTCCCCGTCCCTGGAGATGCGCTTGCCGGATTCCCCGCCCCAGCCCCCGCGCCCGTCGACGACGATCCGACAGGCGAAGACGGCGCCTGTGAAGCAGGCGAGCCGCCGCCTGCGGACGGCGATGAAGCGCTAGGCCGTCCTCCGTAGGAGGACGTGCCGTTCGAATACGTAGGGCGGCTGCTCGAGTAGCTGCCGCCGCGCGGTCCTGCGTTGTAGCTGCCCGGACGCGACTGGGACAACGGCCTGGAACCGGACGCGCCGGAATAACGCTGACCGCCGGTCGAACTTGCGGTCGAGGAACCATAAGCCGCCGCCCCGGTGCCCGAAGTCCCGCCGGAAGGCGCACTCGCGGAGGCGGATCCGCCGGACGATACCGAACCGCCGGAAGCGGCGTTCCCGCCGGCGGCCGGGGATGCCTGGCCGCCAGTCTGCCCCGGACGCAGCGGTCCGCGGCCAGGCGCGTTCGCGGCGCTGTCCAGCACGGCCAGGAACTCCACGTTCGTCTTCGTGCCGCCCAGCTTGCGCAGGAATTGATCCACGAATTCGATCGAGTCGTTCATGCTCTTGCGCAGCGTCCATACCTTGTCGAGCTCCTCCTTCGAGAGGAGCATCTCCTCGCGGCGCGTGCCGGAGCGGCGAATGTCCAGCGCCGGGAAAATGCGGCGTTCGGCGAGCTTGCGGTCCAGATGCAGCTCCATGTTGCCGGTGCCCTTGAACTCTTCGTAAATGACGTCGTCCATCCGGGAGCCGGTCTCGACGAGCGCGGTCGCCAGAATGGTCAGGCTCCCGCCCTCTTCGATGTTGCGCGCCGCGCCGAAAAACCGCTTCGGACGGTGAAACGCAGCTGGATCCACGCCGCCTGACAGCGTACGGCCCGACGGCGGCACGACAAGATTGTAAGCACGCGCCAGACGGGTAATGCTATCCAGCAAAATAACGACGTCGCGCTTCTGCTCAACCAGACGGCGGGCGCGCTCGAGCACGAGCTCCGCTACCTTAATATGGTGTTCGGGCACTTCGTCGAAGGTCGAGGCGACGACTTCTCCTTTGACCGAACGCTGCATATCCGTCACTTCTTCCGGGCGCTCGTCGATCAGCAGAACGAACAAGTCGATATCCGGACGATTGGTCGAGATGCTGTTGGCGATTTCTTTGAGGAGCAGCGTCTTGCCTGCTTTGGGAGGAGCGACGATGAGACCGCGTTGCCCAAGACCGACCGGGGCCAGGAGATCCATGATGCGGGTAGACAAGCGATGGGGCGACGATTCGAGCACGAGCTTCTGATCCGGGAATAGCGGTGTAAGTGCAGGGAAATGCAAGCGCTCCGCCGCAACTTCGGGCGTGTCGCCGTTGACGAGGTTGACCTGCAGCAGGCCGAAGTACCGTTCGTTCTCCTTCGGCGTGCGGCATTTGCCGGAGACGAGATCGCCGGTGCGCAAGTCGAACTTGCGAATCTGGGAAGCGGAGATATAAATGTCCTCCGCGCTGGGCAAATAGTTGATCGGGCGAAGAAAGCCGTAACCTTCGGGCAATACCTCAAGCACGCCTTCGAGGAACATATGTCCTCCGCGTTCGGCTTGCGCGCGCAGAATGGCGATCATAAGCTCCTTTTTTGATCATCTGGCTGTAGCCTGCGATCTGAAGGTCCTTCGCCAGCTTGTAGAGCTGGGTCAGGCTGAGGCCTTCCAGATCGGACATTTTAAAATCCGTCAATACAATCCCCACTTCATCTTAGGATATGCGCAGCGCCGGAGCGGCTTGCCGCCGCTCAAGCTTCGCGCCATACGTCCGCGCCGAGGCCGCGCAAATGCTCTTCGAGCCTCTCGTAACCGCGGTCGATGTATTCCAAACCGGTGATCTCCGTCACCCCTTCTTCGACGGTCAACGCAGCCACGACAAGCGCGGCGCCCGCGCGCAGATCGGATGCGCGAACCTTGGCGGCGTTCAGCTTGCCGCCTTCGACGATGGCCGAGCGGCCCTCGACGCGGATCTGAGCGCCCATCCGCGCGAGCTCGGGAACGTGCTTGAACCGGTTGCTGTACACGTAATCGGACAAAATGCTGACGCCCGTCGTCTGTGTGAGCAGGCTCGTCATCGGCGACTGAAGATCCGTCGCGAACCCGGGATAGACGAGCGCCTTGACGTCGACTGCCTCGTAGTCTTGCTGGCCCACGACGCGGATGGATTCGTCCATCTCGTAGACGTGAACGCCCATTTCTTGAAGTTTGGCGGTGAGTGCTTCCATGTGCTTGGGAATGATGTTGTCGATGAGAACGTCGCCGCGCGTGGCGGCGGCCATGATCATATAAGTGCCGGCCTGGATGCGGTCGGGAATGATGGAGTGTCTGCAGCCGTGCATGCGGTCTACGCCTTCGATGCGGATCGTCTCGGTGCCGGCCCCTTTGATCTTGGCGCCCATGGCATTCAGAAGCGTGGCCACGTCGATGATCTCGGGTTCCTTCGCGGCGTTCTCGATGATCGTGGAGCCCTTCGCTCTGGCGGCTGCCAGCATAATGTTAATCGTGGCGCCTACGCTGACGACGTCCATATATATTCTAGCTCCGCGTAATTCGTTAGCTTGGATGCGGATAGCTCCGTGTTCGTTGGTTACGATTGCGCCCAGGGCCTCGAAGCCCTTGATATGCTGGTCGATCGGTCTCGGCTCGAAGTTGCAGCCGCCCGGCAATCCGATGGTGGCTTCGCCAAAGCGTCCGAGCAGAGCGCCCATTAAGTAGTAAGAAGCTCTAAGCAGCTTGACCCGGCCGTTCGGCATCGGGATCGATTGAATGCCTGTCGGATCGATGGACAAAGTCTCCTCTTGCCAAGAGACCTCGCAGCCTAGTTCTTGAAGCAATTCCTTGTAAATCTCGACGTCGCTGATATGAGGCAGATTGTCGAGCCTGACCTCGGATTCGGCGAGAATGGCGGCTGGGAGCAGCGCGATCGCGCTGTTCTTGGCGCCGCTGATGGAGACCGTTCCGCGAAGCGGACGTCCCCCGCGTATCATCAGTTTTTCCATGAATGCATGGTCCTCCTCGTAGATGCTTCATCTACTCCGGGGGCGCGTGGCGACCGCGTTCGATGAAGGAAAGGAAAGACGCCCGGCAGGCGTCTTGTCCCGTACGCAAGACAGAGCTCGCCGATCGTCCTTCGCCGGCGGCGGACAAGCCGCGGCGGCGGGACGAATACGGCGACGATCTGCGCTTAAGCTTGGTTGCTGCTGCCGAAGAGACGGATCTTTTCTTGAACGACGGCCTTCATCGCGGTGCGCGCAGGCGTCAGGTATTTGCGGGGATCGATGACGTTCGCGTCTTTGCCGAGCACTTCGCGGATCGCGGCGGTGCAAGCGACTTGGTTTTCCGTGTTGACGTTGATCTTGCCTGCGCCGGCCTGGATCGCCTTGCGGATCATGTCGTCCGGCACGCCGGAGCCGCCGTGCAGAACGATCGGCACGGGGATCTTGGCGACGACCGCTTCGATGATATCATAGTGGATCTTGACTTCGCCCTTGTACATGCCGTGAGCCGTACCTACTGCGATGGCCAGCGCGTCGACGCCGGTCTCTTCGTAGAAACGGATCGCTTCTTCGGGCTTGGCCAGCGAAGCGTCGGCTTCGTCCACGCTCAGGTCGTCCTCGACGCCGCCGATCGTGCCCAGCTCGCCTTCGACGGAAACGCCCATCGCGTGCGCGGCCTTGACGATCTCCTTGGTCAGCTTGATGTTCTCTTCATAAGGGTGGTGCGAGCCGTCGAACATGACGGAGGAGAAGCCTGCGCGAATACACTTCATGGCGATGTCGAACGTGCTGCCGTGGTCGAGATGCAAGGCGATCGGAAGGCCGGATTTCTTCGCTGCCGCCTCCGCGATGGCTACCGTGTACTCGATGCCCATGTACTTCAGCGCGCCTTCGCTGACGCCGAAGATGAAGGGGGATTTTTCTTCCATGGCGGCTTCGGTGATCGCTTGGGCGAATTCAAGGTTGTTCATGTTGAATTGGCCTACCGCGAACTTGTTCGCCTTCGCCTTGGGAAGGAATTCGTTCATTGATACGAGTGGCATTGTGATTCCTCCTGCGCTCTGAATAAGTCGTGTGCTGTCTTACGCCCGACTTGCATGCGACGTTATTATATCACAAATGAAAGTAGGATTGTAAAATGCCTGTACGCGGCAAACGGCCCGCCCCAAAGCCTGAAAAAACGAAAACCGCCGGTCGTCTCCGGCGGTTCCCTTCCCGATATTTCCAGGCATTCTCAGGTGCCCGCCGCGAACCTCGGCGACGGTCCGCCCTCCGTCAGCTGCATATTGACGGCCACCCGCAATTCGTCGATATCGAAGGGCTTCGTGAAGTGCATCAGCGCACCCAGATCGGTGGCTTCCTTGATCATGTCGAGCTCGCCGTAGGCCGTCATCATGATAACCTTGACGTCGCGGTTCATTTCCTTGATCTTTTTCAAAATCTCAAGCCCGTCCATGCCGGGAATCTTCATGTCCAGCAGAACAAGATCCGGGGTATGCGTGCGTACGATCTCCAGCGCCGCGCGTCCGTTCGCCGCCTGGAAAGTCTCGTAGCCTTCGACGCTGAATACCTCGAGCAGCAAGATCCGAATGCCGATCTGATCGTCGACAATTAGCAATCTCTTCTTGGCCACCTCATGATCCTCCTCTTCCTGTTGGTTCCTTCTTCCCGTATTCGCGCCCCGACCGGGAATTCCTTCCTAACTTCTGGCAATTACAAAAAAAAGCTCCGGCTTTTGCCGAAGCTGGAATCGTTATGTTGAAATAATCAAGATTCTGCGCCGGCCAGCGCCGCCTTGACGAATTCGCGGAACAACGGCTTGCGGACGGTTCGGACGGGAGATGAACTCCGGATGGAACTGTACGGCCAGGAACCAGGGGTGGCCCGGCAGCTCCACCATCTCGACCAGCCGGCCGTCCGGGGACGCGCCGCTAATCCTGAGGCCCGTCGACTCGATCAGGTCGCGATATTCGTTGTTGAACTCGTAGCGATGGCGATGGCGTTCGTAAATGAGCTCTTCGCCGTAGCATTCGGCCGCAAGCGTGCCCGGCACGATCTTGCAAGGATAAAGGCCGAGACGCAGCGTGCCCCCCCATGTCCTCGATGTCCTTCTGATCCGGCAGCAGATCGATGACCGGATACGGCGTAGCCGCATGGAACTCGGAGCTGTGGGCGCCGTCCAGGCCGGCCATGCTCCGCGCGAACTCGATGACGGCCACTTGCATGCCGAGGCAAATGCCGAAAAACGGCACCTTGTGCTCGCGCGCGTACCGGATGGCCGTGATCTTGCCTTCGATGCCGCGGTCTCCGAAGCCCCCCCGGCACGAGAATGCCGCCGACGCCGCCCAGCAGCTCCTGCACGTTCGCGGGCGATACTTCCTCGGCGTTCACCCAGCGGATGTTCACCTCGGCGTCCGCGTCGATACCCGCATGCGCGAGCGATTCGACGATGCTCAGATAAGCGTCGTGAAGCGCGACGTATTTGCCCACGATGGCGATCTCCGTCGTGCGCTTCAGCGACTTGACGCGGTTCACGAGCTCGATCCACTCGTCCATGTCGGGCTTGTCCGCTCCGCCGAGCTTAAGATGGCTGACGACATAATCGTCGAGGCCCTGCTCCTGCAGCATCAGCGGCACTTCGTACAGCGTGGAGGCGTCTCGGCATTCGACGACGGCGTTCGCGTCGATATCGCAGAAGAGCGCGATCTTGCGCTTCAGATCTTCGGCCAGCGGATGCTCGGTGCGGCAAACGATGACGTTCGGCTGGATGCCGATGCTGCGCAGTTCCTTGACGCTATGTTGGGTCGGCTTGGTCTTCACCTCGCCGGCTGCCTTGATGTAGGGGATCAGCGTCACGTGGATGTACATGACATTGTCGCGGCCGATATCGCTCTTGATCTGGCGGATCGCCTCGAGGAACGGGAGACTCTCGATATCGCCGACCGTGCCGCCGATCTCGGTGATGACGACGTCGGAACCGGTCTCGCGTCCCGCGCGGAACACGCGGTCCTTGATCTCGTTGGTGATGTGGGGAATGACCTGCACCGTGCCGCCCAGATACTCGCCGCGGCGTTCCTTGCTGATGACGGTGGAATAGATCTTGCCGGTCGTCACGTTGCTGTTTTTGGAAAGATTGATATCGATGAAACGCTCATAGTGCCCGAGGTCGAGGTCCGTCTCCGCGCCGTCGTCGGTCACGAACACCTCCCCGTGCTGATACGGGCTCATCGTGCCCGGGTCTACGTTGATGTACGGGTCGAACTTCTGGATCGTCACTTTGAGTCCGCGATTCTTGAGCAGGCGCCCCAGCGACGCCGCCGTGATGCCCTTGCCGAGCGAGGAAACGACGCCGCCCGTCACGAATATATATTTGGTCACCCTCTGTCATACCTCCTGCATGTGCCCCTGGCATCATGTTAATGGTCTCCAAAAAAACAAAAAAAAGTGACACCCAATTAAATGGGGGCACTTTTAAAAATAACGCTATTGAAATGCCTGCTTGAAAAGCCCAAGCATAAGTTTACCCGCAGACCACAGTGGTGTCAAGCCTTCGGAGCCCGTCGCACTTGAGGTCAAAGGCGTCTCGAACCGCCCCTGAAAAGACCCGAAGCCAGGCTGCGGGCTCGCCGCAGCCAGTCGCGGCAAGGGACGCCGGCCAGTCGTCCCGCAAGGCCGGAATTAACGCGTTTCTTCGTCTTCCTCTTCGTCCGCGTCTTCCTCGTCCTCATCCTCGTCGAAGCCGTCTTCTTCCTCGTCGACTTCGCCTTCGATGCCTTCCTCTTCTTCGGACTCCTCGTCGATCGCGACTTCTTCGTCGGATTCGCCGGCTTCTTCGCCTTCGTCGAAGATCTCCTCGCGGTCTTCGTCGAACAGATCGAAGCCCTCTTCGGCCTCCGTGAAGGTCTCTTCCTCGTCCTCGCCGTACAGATCCTCGTCGTCGAGATCGTCGTCGTCGTTGATGATGCGCGGACGCTTCGCGCCGCCCGTGACCGGATCGTCGGAGCGGTCGACCGGATACCAGCGCTTCAGCCCCCAGACGTTGCTGCCGACGCAAGCGAAGCGGCCGTCGATATTAATCTCTGTATACACCTGCGCGATAAATTCATTGATCTGCTCGGGCGAAAATCCCCCGCAGCTTGGCAATCTCCATCATGAGATCCCGGTAATAGAACGGCGTATTGGCCGCCTTGAGCACCTCGAAGGCCAGGTCGACCATCGGCATCTCCCGGATCTTCTCGGCGTCGAACTTCAGGACGTATTCAGCGCTCACGCTCTAAGTCCCCATCCTCTCTGTATGTTAAACGTTCTTATACCCCTCGGGCGTCAACCTTTAGTTAACCGCATTTGCCGCGAAAATGCAAGTACGGCGGCCTGCGGACAAGGCTTGGCGGGCGACGCGCCGCCACATGCTCCCATTCGTCATTTTCCGCGTTCGAGCGAGGAGGACGGCGCATCCGCCATCCCCGCCGGGCTTGTCCGCCGCGATGCGCACGCCATTAAGCGAAGGCGCCTCGGAGCCGCGCCTTCGCTTAACCGACTGTACCCTTCCGCGCTCCTCGGGAGGAGGAACCTACATGGGTGCGAGAGTCTCTCCGGGGAAACTCCCACTTCATACTATGTGCGGTGAACCGAATTGACACCGCCTGACGCCCAATTTAAGCATCCCCGGGCCATACTCCCAAGCTTCGCTCCGCCGCTGTACATAGTATGGGGAATCTAAGCCGGGAAGGGGGCCAGCACATGAACACGAGCGCTCTCCTTCGCCTCCTCCGGCGCCTGCTCGACGGCGGCGGGGAGCATGGCGCCAGAACGATCGTGCGATTCGCGAGGCCGGAAGACGGCCGCAGGTTCCTGCCGAAGCTGGCCGCCAAGCGAGCAAGCGTCGGCGCGCTGCGCGCCGCCCGTCCGATCCGGGTCATCGGCGGCTTCAGCCTCCCGCTGTCCGCCGCTGCCCTGACCCCGCTGCTAGGTTACGGCTGCCTGCTCGAGGAAGACGCAAGCATCAAGATCAGCCGCGCGCTTCCAAGACCGATCGTCCGCACGGACAGCAAGATGGACATCCCTTGGGGCGTTCGGCGAATCCGCGCGCCGCAAGCCTGGAGCCGCACGACGGGGCAGCGGGTCAAGGTCGGGGTGATCGACACCGGCGTCGACTTCGGCCATCCGGACCTTCGCCATGCCTTGAGCCGCGGCATCAATCTCCTGCAGCGCGCATCGCTGCCGTATGACGACAACGGCCACGGCACCCACATCGCGGGCACGATCTCCGCCGCCAACGCCTCGCGCGGGATGATCGGCGTCGCGCCGCGCACGGAGATATATCCGGTCAAAGCGTTCGATACGGAGGGCTCCGCGTACGTATCGGACATCATCCTCGGGATCGAGTGGTGCGTCCATCACGGCATGGACATCGTGAACATGAGCTTCGGCATGCCGAATCGGAGCGACGCGCTGCTGAAAGCGGTGGAAAACGCGCACAAAGCCGGCGTGCTCATCGTCGCCTCGTCGGGCAACGACGGCAGAAAGGGCCGGATCGACTATCCGGCCGGCTTCGGGCACACTGTCGCCGTCGGCGCCCTCGACCGGCGCGGCCGGATCGCGCGCTTCACGAACCGCAGCGCAGCCATCGATATCTACGCCCCCGGCGCAAAGGTGGAATCCGCCTGGCCGCACGGCCGCCGCCGCGTCATGAGCGGCACGTCGATGGCGACCTCGCACGTCACCGGCGCGGTCGCGCTGCTGCTCTCGCTCCGGCCGGGTCTGTCGCCGGGCCGGATCAAGGACATCCTCCGCCGATCCGCGAAGCCGCTCGCCTACGACAAAGCTCCCCCCGGGGGGCCGGGGAGCTCGATGTGCTGCGGATGCTGGAAGTCGCGGGCGATTCTTCCGACGGAGCGGGGCGGCCGCCGCCGGGGGACCGGTCGGCAGGGTCGAAGGCGCTATAAGCGTAGCCGGGCGGGCCGATGCCAGCGATGTCGCTAATGCCTTTTGTCCGCCGCCCCCCAGTGCCTTTAGCGGCTTGAAATGCCGCTTGCGACCGATTGCTTCCTACATCTGCTCCGGCGCGGAGACGCCGATCAGACGCAAACCGTTGGCCAGCGCGTGACGCAGCGCGGCCAGCAGTTGGAGGCGCGCCTGGCTCTGCGCGGCGTCCTCGGTGATGACCCGCTCCGCGCGGTAGTAGCTGTGGAACAGCGCGGCCAGCTCGTACACGTAGCGCACGATGTGGTGAGGCGCGTAGTCTTTCGCCGAATCGGCGACGACGGCGGGGAACTCGCCCATTTTGCGCAGCAGATCGTATTCGTGCTCGGTCGCGAGCAGCTCCAGGTTCGCTTCCGTCACCGGCAGCACGGCGACGCCTTGTTCCTCCGCCTGACGGAAAATGCTGCAAATGCGCGCATGCGCGTACTGCACGTAGAACACCGGATTCTCGTTGGACGTCGAAACGGCGAGGTCCATGTCGAAGTCCAGGTGCGTATCCATGCTGCGCATCGTGAAGAAGTAGCGGATCGCGTCGACGCCGACTTCGTCCATCAGATCCTCGATCGTGATCGCCTTGCCCGTACGCTTCGACATTTTCACTTTTTCGCCGTTCTGGAACAGGCTGACCATCTGCGCGATCAGCACCGTCAAGCGCTGCGGGTCGTGGCCAAGCGCCGCCATCGCCGCCTTGACGCGCGGGATGTACCCATGGTGGTCGGCGCCCCAGATGTTGATCAGCTCGTCGAAGCCGCGCGCGAACTTGTCCATATGGTAGGCGATGTCGGGCGTCAGGTACGTGTAGCTGCCGTCGTTTTTGACGAGCACGCGGTTCTTGTCGTCCCCGAACGCCGTCGTGTTCAGCCAGACCGCGCCTTCTTCCTCGTACACGTGGCCCTGCGCGCGCAGCGCTTCAAGCGCGCCTTCGACCTTGCCCGTCCGATAAAGGGAAGTCTCGCTGTACCAGCTGTCGAAGCTTACGCCGAACCGGCCGAGGTCGCGCTTGATCTTGTCCAGCTCGCGCTCAAGGCCGTAGCTGCGGAAATAGTCGAAGCGCTCTTCGTCCGTCTTTTCCAGCAGCCGCGCGCCTTCGCGCTCCGCCAGCTCCTTGGCGAACCCGACGATATCCTCGCCGTAATAGCCGTCCTCCGGCATCGCCGCGTCTTCGCCGAGCGCCTGGCGGTAGCGCGCCTCGATGGAGCGGGCCAGGTTGTTCACC
Source organism: Cohnella rhizosphaerae (assembly GCF_029525575.1). Lineage (GTDB taxonomy): Bacteria > Bacillota > Bacilli > Paenibacillales > Paenibacillaceae > Cohnella > Cohnella rhizosphaerae. Next base: position 600,043 of record NZ_JAPDIA010000003.1, on the reverse strand, counting down.
TGGTTGCCCGCGTCGTTAATATAGTATTCGCGCGATACGTCGTAGCCCGCAAACGCAAGCACATTGCAAAGCGCATCGCCGACCGCGGCGCCGCGCGCGTGGCCGAGATGCAGGCTGCCCGTCGGATTCGCGCTGACGAATTCGACCTGCACCTTGCGTCCGCCGCCGGCGTCCGTACGGCCGTAAGCCCCGCCCTGCTCCAGCACGGAAGCGACGACCGGCAGCAGATAGCGCTTGTCCATGCGGAAATTGATGAAGCCCGGTCCCGCGATCTCGGCGGACGTGACGTTCGCCTTCGCATTGTCCAGGTTCTCGATGATCGCGGTCGCGATCTCGCGCGGATTTTTCTTGGCGATGCGCGTCAGCTGCATGGCCGCGTTGGTGGCCAGGTCGCCGTGCGCCTTGTCCCGAGGCACCTCGATGACGATCGCAGGCACCTGCTCACGCTCCACGACCCCCCGCCTTGACCGCGGCGTCCGCGATCGCTTCTTTTAACGTCTCGTATGTCTGCTCCAGCACGTTCATGACCCTATTCCTCCCGTATATCCAGTCCGATCTCGAACCGGCCCATCTCCTGATCGTCGCTGCGCATCTCGTAGCGCCAGAACAACGTGCCTCCGGCATCCGTCAACGCCGCCGACAGCTCGTGCGTGAACGCCTCCACGGCCATCGAACCCTGCGGCAGACGCACTGCGCCCGGCGTCGAAGCGCCCAGGCGAAACGTCTGCTCGACGCCGACCTCGCCCTGCCGAACGACGCGCACGTCGCCCTTCAGCACCGAGACCGTCATCGCGTCCGGGCAGCGCAGCACCCAGCCCGTCGCCATCTTGAACCACTGTCCGGCCAGCCGTTCCTCCGTCCATGCGCCCGCGTCGCCGTCCTGGCGGCTCCGGAACAAGACCGACACCCGCTTGTAGTCCGGCATTCCGATCCGCTCCCGTCTGTCCGATTGTCTGTTATTACTATATACACAACGCTCTTTGAATTCAACGACGGAGGACGCTCGCTCCTCTTGCTCCCGCCGCCTCCGCATGCTATGATATGGGCCAATATCCGATCGACGATGAACGGGAGAGTACCGGATCGCATAGCCGTACCAGAGAGCCGGGAGGGTGGGAGCCGGCACGGCGGGATCTTCGGGAAACGGACCCGGGAGTCGGTCGCCCGAACCGGCGCGGCGCGTGAGCCGCATGTCCGGCAGTAGGGCGATCCGGCCTTGCGGCCGTTATCCGTTCGAGCGGCGTTCCGCGCAGTCTGTCTGCCGGGGCGCTATAAGAGTGGTACCGCGGACCGACCTCCGTCTCTTGATGAGACGGAGGTTTTTTGCGTTCGGATTGTGCGTTTCGGATAGCGGAGCTCGTTTGGATATGACGTTCCGATTAAAGCGAAGGAGGACCATCGACATGTTGTTGGAACAAGCCGCAGCGCTGCTGCACCCCCACGTACCGTTAGAAAAGGAGGCGCTGCTCCGACGGCTCGAACGGCCGCCCGAGCCGAAGCTCGGCGACGTCGCGTTCCCTTGCTTCGTCCTGGCGAAGCAACTTCGCCGCGCGCCTGCCGCGATCGCCGCGGAGCTGGCCGAGACAGTCGCCGCCGCCGGCAAGGGCGTCCGCGCAGAGGCCGCGGGCGCTTACGTCAACCTGTTTTTCGATCCCGCCGTCTGGGTCGGCCGGATCGTCGATGCCGCCCTCGAGCCCGATTACGGGCGCGGCGGCGAGGAACACGTTTCGCGCGTCGTCATCGACATGTCCTCGCCCAACATCGCCAAGCCGCTGGGCGTCGGCCACCTGCGCTCCACGATGATCGGTCATGCACTGGCCAACCTGTACAGAGAGACCGGGCATGCAGTCACGACCGTCAACCACCTCGGCGATTGGGGGACCCAGTTCGGCAAGCTGATCGTCGCCTATCGTCGCTGGGGCGGCAAGGCCGCGCTCGATGCCGATCCGATCGGCGAGAGCCTGCGGCTGTACGTCCGCTTCCACGAGGAAGCGGCAGACCAGCCGGCGCTGGAAGACGAGGCGAGAGAAGCTTTTCTGCGCCTGGAGCAGGGAGACGAGGAGACGACCGCGCTGTGGCGCTTCTTCGTCCAAGCGAGCATGAAGGAGTTCGATCGCGTCTACGCTCGGCTCGGCGTCCGGTTCGACGCGGTGCTCGGCGAGAGCTTTTACAACGACAAGCTGGAGCCTGTGCTGCATCGCCTGCGTACGCTAGGACTGCTCGAGGAGAGCGACGGCGCGCTCGTCGTCCGGCTGGACGAGGAAGGGCTGCCGCCCTGCTTGATTCTTAAAAAAGACGGCGCCACGATCTATCCGGTTCGCGACATCGCGACCGCGATCTACCGCAAGCATGCGATGAAGGCGGACCGGCTGCTGTATGTGGTGGGCGCCGAACAGCAGCTGCATTTCAAGCAAGTATTCGGGGTACTCGGAAAACTGGGAGAGCCGTGGACGGGAGACTGCGAGCATGTGCCGTTCGGCTTGATGACCGTGGAGGGCAAGAAGATGTCCACCCGCAGGGGGAAGGTCGTCTTCCTGGACGAGGTGCTGGACGAAGCGGTGCGCAGGGCGCGCGGCATCATCGCGGCCAAAAGCCCGAATCTGCCGAACGCGGACGAAGTCGCCGAAGCCGTCGGCATCGGCGCGGTCGTATTCGGCGATTTGAAAAATCGCAGACAGTTGTCGGTGGACTTCAAGCTGGAAGAGGCGGTCAGCTTCGACGGCGAAACGGGACCTTACGTGCAGTATACGCATGCGCGGATCGCCAGCCTGCTGCGCAAAGGCGGTTTCGGACAGCCGCCCGCGCAGGAGGCGGCGGACGACGCAACGCTTGCGGGAGACGCCGTGCTCCCTACGGCAGATGACGCATCGCTTGCGCCGGACGCTGCGCTTCTTCTTACGGCGGATGGCGCATCGCTTGCATCGAACGCCGCGTTCCTTACAACCGGTGAAGCGCCCCTTGCGGCAGACGCGGGCGTTGCCATGACAGAGTCCGCTTGGACTTGCGCCAAGCGGCTCACGCAGTGGAGCGATGCCGTGAGCGAGGCCGTCCGGGACAACGAGCCTTCGGCCGTGGCCCGCTACCTGCTCGAGCTCGCTCGCGACTTCAACCGCTTCTATCATGACGGCAAAGTGATCCGTCCGGACGACGCGGCTGGCACGCTGGCGCGCTTGCGCCTGTCGGCGGCGGTCGGGATGCTGCTGGGCCGCGGCTTGAAGCTGCTGGGCATCGCCGCCCCGGAGCGCATGTAACCCGGGTCGGCGACAAGGTGGTTGTGCGTGTAGTGGAGGGGAGACTCCTCCTTAGGCAGAAAATGCCTGAGATAGCCAAGAAATTCGGTTATCTCAGGCTTCGCTGCGCCCCTGGCATTAGCCGATAAAGCCGGCTATCTCGGGTCTCGCCACCACTTTGACACCGCCGTTAGCCGATAAAGCCGGCTATCTCGGGCCTCTACACTACTCAGACACTTCCGTTAGCCGATAAAACCGGCTATCTCGAGTCTCGCCACCACTTTGACACCGCCGTTAGCCGATAAAGCCGGCTATCTCGCGCCTCTACACTACTCAGACACTTCCGTTAGCCGATATAGTCGGCTGTCTCGGGCCTCTACACTACTCAGACACTTCCGTTAGCCGATATAATCGGCTGTCTCGAGCCTAACCGACTCACTGGCACCAGTAACTCCGTACAGAACGTGACATCTTAGCCGGCATTAGCGCCCAAAGGCGCTTATACGCGGCCTTGGCACGCGTTTGGCGGGCGCGCTAGCGCCCAAAGGCGCTTATCCACGGCCTTGGCACGCGTTTGGCGGGCGCGATAGCGCCCAAAGGCGCTTATCCACGGCCTTGGCACGCGTTTGACGGGCGCGATAGCGCCCGAAGGCGCTTATCTACGGCCTTGGCACGCGTTTGGCGGGCGGGATAGCGCCCAAAGGCGCTTATCTACGGCCTTGGCACGCGTTTGGCGGGCGCGATAGCGCCCAAAGGCGCTTATCCAAGGCCTTGGCACGCGTTTGGCAGGCGCGATAGCGCCCAAAGGCGCTTATCCACGGCTTCGGCACGCGTTTGGCGGGTGCGATAGCGCCCAAAGGCGCTTATCCCAGCCACGCGCCACCCCAAGCCTAGCGGACCTACGCTAGCAGACTCGCGCTTAGCGAACCCGCGTCTCCGTCAGTTGGAACTGTCCGACCAGCTGCCGCAGGAACGCGGTGATGCCCTCGACGCTGTGCGACGTATGCCGGACGCCGACGATCTCGCCCATCAGCGCTTGCACCTTGGTCTCGACCTCGGCCGAGATGGCGCGATTCTCCTTGCTGACGGCGGCGATTTTCTCCATCAATGCGACGACCTCGTCCACGACTTGCGTCTTCAAGGCTTCCTCCGACTTGGCGGCGGCGAGCGTCTCGGACGCGACGGCGACCAGCTCCGTGCCCTCTTCGACCACGCGGGTCCCTTCTTCCATCGAGGCGGAAGCTAGCTTGGCCTGGTCGTATATCTTGGCCACGATAGCGTTGACTTCTTCCGTCGACCGCCGCGTCGAGTCGGCCAGCTTGCGGATCTCGCCGGCGACGACGGCGAAGCCGCGCCCGTGCTCGCCGACGCGCGCCGCCTCGATGGAGGCGTTCAGCGCGAGCAGATTGGTCTGCGCCGAGATTTCCTCGATGACGGCAAGCACGCTGCGGATCTCGCCCGCCGTATCCATGAACAGGCGGATCGTGCCGTTCGTTTGCGCGACGCGGTCCGAGATTTGCGACATCTTGCCGCCGATCCGTTCGACTTCGCCTTGGGCGACTTCAATTTGCTCCGCCGCCTTCCGTTCGAGCATGGCGAGCGTCTCGCGCATCTCGCCCGCCACGTCCTTGGCGACGTCGATATCCTTCAGTTGCCTGCGGAGACTGCGGATCATATCGTGAATGCGCTCGCTCACGCGCTCGGTCGATCCGGCCGTAGAAGCGGCTGTCTCGTACATGAGGCGCTGGCTGCTGGATACGTCCGAAGCGGCAAGGCGCACCTGCAGCATGATGCCCTCGAGCGAGTCGATCATGTTGTTGATCCACTTGGCCAGGTCCCGGATCTCGTCGTCGTCGTAGTCGGCCGTGCGTATCCGCTGCGTCAGGTCGCCCTTGCCCTCGGCGTTGATCCGGATGAACTTGCTCAGGCTGCGCAGCGGCTCCGAGACGCGGCGGTCGCTCCTGCGGGACACCATCGCGATGCCGGCCCAGCCGGCAACGAGCGACAGCGCCAGCTCGCAGACGGCGGTCCATATCGGGGACACCTCCGAGGCGAGGAAGCCGACCAGCGCTGCCGATAACGCGGCAATCGGAATCACGCCCATCCACAGCGGTCTCGCGAGCCGGACCGACACGCTGCGAATGCGATAGACTTCCTCCAGGTCGCCCTCGCACATCATGCCCCAGCGGTCGGGACAATGAGGAAGCTCGAAGGTCACGCCTTTGCCGATGACGGGGATGTGGCGGTAATCCGAGTATCCCGGAAATTCGACGAAGAGGTTGCTGCCGTTGCGGATCGTGCTCGCGACGCCGGGATGGAGCTGCCCCGTGGCCGGATCGGTGAACATGAGCTCGAGCTCGGTGTGCTCCTTGACCGATACGACGCCCCAGTCGGTAGTGACGCCGTCCTTCAGGTTTTCGCCGTGCGTGAAGGTTCTGTCCTCGAACCGGCTGCGCGACAACGCGGTGCCCGGCGCAATGTGCGTGTTCAGCGAAGGCTTCGCCATGAACAGGTAGTTGTCCCCGGAATCGGGATAGACGTGGCCGGATTCGCGCTGGATGAGATCCCCGATGACGTCGTTCGGCACTCTTCCGCACAACGCGCCTTGCCATTTGCCGTTTTCCGTCAACGGAAGAATGAAGAGCAGCGTCATCTTGTCGTGAAACGCGGAAGACCGGGCTCCGATCTCCACCGTGATCGGATCGGGGTAAGGACCGAACAGGCAAGGACGAGCGCCGCCGCCTTTCGCATACTCCATGCCCGCCGCGAATCCGGCGCCGCTGCCGTAATTCCGTCCCTCGTGGGACGCATGGGTCGAATAAGCGACCGTACCGGCGGCATCGGTCAAAAAAGATCTCGGTAAAATCGATCGCGCGCGTATACGCCGAACCGATCAGCTTTTCCACCGCTTCGCGGGAAGCCCCGCCGCCTGCGAACGACGGGCCGCCGTCTTGCGAGCGAAGCTGCTCCAGCAGACGGTCCAGGTGGCGCCAGTAATCCGTCGTCCAGTCCTTCAAAAGCTGCATCCGCGTCTCCGCGATGCCTTCGAAAATATCCTCGATATCGCTTTTCAGTCTTTTGTTGAGCCTGTACGACCACCACAACGGGAGCCCTTTTTTAAAGCCGAGCCAGTCGAACATGCCGCCACCCCATTCTCTGTATATGATGTAAATAATAATAACACCAAAAATGACGAATTTCCTTACTTTTCCGAATATTCTCGATGATTTGATTTAAAAATGTTAGTTTTTATAACGTATTCGCAAAATAAAACACGCAAAAAGCCCATCTCCATATGGAAATGGACTTTTCCGCCCCTTGAATGCCGGATTACTTGGTCAGATCCTCGACGAACTTGGGCAGCGCGAAGGCCGCATGGTGCAGGCGAGGCGTGTAGTACTTCGTGTCGAGCTCCGGCAGCTTGGACGCGTCGACCTGGAGCGGATCGTGCTTTTTTGCTGCCCATCGTGAACGTCCACAGGCCGCTCGGGTACGTCGGGATGTTCGCCGTGAACACGCGCACGATCGGGAACACTTCCTTGACGTCGCGGTTGACGCTTTGGATCAGGTCCGCTTTGAACCAGGGGTTGTCCGTCTGCGCGACGAACAGGCCTTCTTCCTTCAGCGATTCGAAGATCCCCTGATAGAAGCCGCGCGTGAACAGGTGCGCCGCAGGGCCGACCGGCTCGGTCGTATCGGCCAGGATGACGTCGTACGTGTTTTTATGATCGAGAATGTGCTTGAAGCCGTCGTTCACCTGCACGTCGACCCGCGGATCTTCGAGCTTGCCGGCGATCGAGGGCAGATACTGCTTGGAATATTCGATGACCTTGCCGTCGATGTCGACGAGCACCGCTTTTTTCACCTTCGGGTGCTTCAGCACTTCGCGGATGACGCCGCCGTCGCCGCCGCCGACGACCAGCACCTGCTCCGGATTCGGATGCGTGAACAGCGCAGGGTGCGCGACCATCTCGTGATAAACGAATTCGTCCTTGACGGTCGTCATGACCATGCCGTCCAGCACCAGCATGTTGCCCCACTCTTCCGTCTCGATCATCGCCAGTTCTTGAAAATCGGTTTGCTCGTGCACGTATGTTTGCTTGACCTTCGCCGTGATGCCGAAGTTTTCGGTTTGCTTTTCGGTGTACCACAATTCCATGGAGGACATGGGATCCCTTCTTTCCGCTCGGATTCGACTAAACAAGTTGTATTATAGGGGATCGCGCGCAAAAAAGCAATGCGGATTCGGTCGGACGGCGGAATAAGACCATGCCGACTTTTCCATAATAAGGGGTGAGTGTGTTCGGAATGTCACGTTAAACGTCGACCTGTGTCAGACGATCAAAAAGAATCGCTCGGCGCGAAGCCCGCAACATTCGCATAAGGCGCAAAGGAGGATTCGCATTGGACATGCACTCGGAAAAAAGGGCGGCCGGCCGGGAGGGCGGAGGCGTTCCCTTGCACGCGGAAGCGACGCCGCGACCGGAACGGCCCGAACGTCCGCAACGAGCTGGCGGCGGCAAAGGACGCAGATTCGGCTGGCGGAAGGCACTCGGCGTCGCCCTGCTGCTGTTCGCTTGCGGGGCCGTCGCAGCCGAGCTGGCGCTCCGGTTCGGCAGTCTGCCGATGGCCGAGCTGCCCCAGTCGACCCGCATTCTGGACGCGAACGGCCAGGTGCTGTCCTCGCTGCAGGGCGGCGTCAACCGGCGGACGGTGGCGCTGCGCGATATCTCGCCCTGGCTGACGAAGGCGACGCTGGCGGTCGAGGACCGCCGGTTCTATTCGCATTCGGGCGTCGACCTGCGCGGGCTCGCGAGGGCCGCGTGGGTCGACGCGCGCCATCTGTCCCGCGAGCAGGGGGCCAGCACGCTGACGCAGCAGCTCGCCCGCAATCTGTATCTGAGCCACGAGCGCACCTGGACCCGCAAAGCCAAGGAAGCCTGGTATGCGGCCATGCTGGAGCGCAAGTACAGCAAAGACAAGATTCTCGGGATGTACCTCAATCAAATTTATTACGGAAACGGCGTTTACGGCGCCGAGGCGGCGGCGCAGCTCTACTTCGGCAAGCCCGCCGCCTCGCTCAGTCTGGCGGAGAGCGCCTTGCTCGCCGGCATCCCGAAGGGACCGCGTTATTATTCGCCGTATACGCGGTTGCCCCAGGCGCTTCAAAGGCAGCGCATCGTGCTGCAATCGATGGAGGACAGCGGCGCGATCGACGCGCGGCAGCGGCGGCAGGCGCTCGCCGAGAAGATCGTCGTCCGGCCGATGCCGGACAACCGCGGGCAGAGCGCGCCGTACTTCGCGGATTACGTGCGGAAGCTGGCGGCAAGCAAGCTCGGCATCGAGGAGCGGCTGCTTAACGAAGGCGGACTGCAGATCTATACGACGCTCGACAGCCGGATGCAGCGCGAGGCGGAAGCGGCCGTAGAGAAGCAAATGCCCAAGAACAGCCAACTGCAAGCCGCCCTCGTCTCGATCGATCCTGCGACGGGATACATCAAGGCGATGGTAGGCGGCCGCCATTACGTGGACAATCCCTACAATCGCGTCTTCGCCGCCACGCGCCAGCCGGGCTCCTCGTTCAAGGCGGTCGTCTACGCGGCCGCGCTCGAGAGCCGCGCCGTGACCGCCGCCACGACTTTCCGCAGCGAGCCGACCGTCTTCTATTACGACGACTACCGCAAGGTGTACCGGCCGAGCAATTACAACGACCGCTACTTCGGCGCCGACATCGGGCTGCGGCAGGCCATCGGCACGTCGGACAATATTTTCGCGGTTCAGACGCTCATGAAGACCGGTCCCGATGCGGTCATCGCGATGGCGCGCAAGCTCGGCATCGCCTCGAAGATGGACGCCGTGCCGTCTCTCGCGCTCGGGACGTTCCCGGTCAGCCCGTACGAGATGGCGTCGGCATACGCCGTGTTCGCGGCCGGCGGCGTGAAACGGGAGCCGACGGCCATCCTGCGCATCGCCGACAGCGGCGGGCACACGTTGTACGAAGCGCGCCCGAGGGCCGAGCAGGTCGTGTCTCCCGCGCTCTCCTACGTGCTGACCGACCTGCTGGGCAGCGTGTTCGAACCCGGCGGCACCGCCCGGCGCGTCGCCCATCTGCTGCACCGGCCGACGGCCGGCAAGTCGGGCACGACGAGCTCGGATGCCTGGTTCGTCGGCTACACGCCGGACTTGGTCACGTCCGTCTGGGTCGGCTACGACAAAGGCAGGGCCATCACCTCCAGCGAAGCGCATCGGGCCGCCCCGATCTTCGCCGAGTATACGGAGGCCGCGCTGGCCGGCGTGGCGCCGCATGCCTTCGCGGTGCCCGAGGGCGTCGTCTCGACGGACATCGATCCCGCGTCGGGACTGCTCGCTTCCGCCGCGTGCCCGACGCGCGTGCATGCGGCCTTTCTGGCCGGCACGGAGCCGACCGGCACCTGCGGCGAAGATCCCGGAGCCGCGGCCGGGGACGACGGCGGACCGCAGTCGCTCTGGCGCAAGATTCGCGGCTGGTGGAAGAGCTGACGAGCCGGCGATGCGCGTCGCGATTTCGAATACCGGACGTTTCCCAGAACAGCACCTCAGCCTCACTAAAAAAGACTGCCGAGCCCGCGCGGGAAATTCCCGGCGATCTCGGCAGTCTTTCCTTTTGCAGCGAGGACGATTAAGCCAGCTGATCCTTCAGCTCGTCCGGCGAACGGTCCCACCACTCGAAGTTGTGCGATTGGAGCAGCCGGCGGAGCGCCGCCTTGTCGTCTTCGCCCAGATCCTCGAGCAGGAACTTGCGCTTGAGCGCGCGGTCCATGCGGTTCACGTGCTCGGCCAGCACCTTCCAGCCGCGGCGCGCCTCGGTGTCGACGAGCATCTCGCACGCCGTCGCGCCGCCGTAGAAGCTGCCCCGCTCGTCGCGGTCGACCGCCACCCACACGATCCACACCTGGCGGCCGTTCGGGACGTTTTCTTTTTCCGGCGAAAACTTGATGCCCTTCTCCACCTTGCTCTTCGCGTGCATCGCGCCCACGTCGATATACGCCTCGCCCCCCGTCGATGATGACGGGCGACACCTGGCTGAGGTCGATGCTCCCCCGCGCCGAAGCCTTTATGTTCTTTACTGCTCACTACATTCAGCGCCAGCTTCTTTTTTTCCGGCTTGGGCTGTTGTTCGTTCGCGTTAATATCCACGACTCATCCTCCATCCTGTTCCGCTAATCTTTATTTTATCGAAAAGCAGGGCAAAAAGCACCCAGCGGCGCCGCCTCCGGAACCGCCCTATTGCCGCAACGCCCGCACCTCGCCGAATCCAACCGCAACGATCGACTCCTCCCCCGTCTTGCCGCTCTTAAGAAAAAACGTCAGGGGCAGATCGAAGGGGACGCTTTCGCCTCTGCCGATCGCCCTGACAGCCACTTCAATAGGCCCCGTGTCGTCTCCAGCGTCATTCTTTCGCCGCAATGCCTGCAAATATACATCTTTTTATGCCGATGTCGCCTCGTCTAAACAGGATAGATGCAAAAGCGCAGTTATTTCCCTTCATCAGCCCAATTTCCGGCTTGCGCCTAGCATTTACCTGCACATTTGGTTACTACTTAGGTCCTCTCGTGTCGTGACTCTACAAAAAAAGGATTTTTAGAGATTGGTCTTGAATTAGTTATTCCATCATCTTCCGTTAGAAAGGAGAGACGTTTGTGGAGCTGAAGCCGGATCAAGTATTGCATATTTGCAAAGGTGACACCGAAATCGCAGACGTCTTTACCCTTCTTTTGGAGCAAAATCGGACCCTTCTTGAACAGAATCAAAAGCTAGAAAGGCGCGTACACGAGCTTGAACGACAGCTCGGACAAAACAGTCAAAACAGCAGCAAGCCGCCTTCCAGCGACGGCTTTCGCAAACCGAAAAATTCCCGGGTCGCAGGTGGTAAAAAAAGGCGCGCCTAAAGGTCACGACGGTCATACGCTTCGCTTTGCGGAATGCCCGGATGAAATCATCGTCCACACGCTCGAAGTTTGTTCCTGTTGCCAGACTGCCCTTCAGAGCGTTCCTGCTCTGGCTCATGAAGCACGGCAGGTGTTTGACCTGCCGGCTCCCCGCGTCGTCGTGACGGAACACCGGTCTGAGCATAAAATCTGTCCAGGCTGCGGTGTCAAAGCCCGAGCACCTTTTCCCGAAGGCGTCCACGCCCGGACCCAATACGGAGCCAGCTTCTCTGCCTGGACGACGTATCTGAGCGTGTACCAACTGTTGCCGTTGGAGCGAATCGCTCAATGCTACGAGGATCTGTGCGGTTGCCGTCCCAGCGAAGCGACGCTGCTCGCTCAGCTTGGTAAGGCTGCAAGCGCGATGGAAGCGACCGAAATTCAAATCCGAGAGCAGGTACGAAAGCTCCCGGTCCTCCATGCGGACGAAACCGGGCTGCGCGTCGGCAAACAGATTAAGTGGATGCATGTGGCCTCCGATTCGCAGTGGACCTTTTTGCAGATCCATGAGAGCCGGGGGGAGCCGAGGTATGGACGAAGCGGGCGTGCTACCTCACTTTACTGGCGTGCTGGTGCATGACAGCTACGCATCGTATTTCAAGACCCACTACGACTTTGAACATGCGCTGTGCGGAGCGCACTTGCTTCGCGAATGCCAAGGCATTGTGGAACACGACAAGCACGAGTGGGCCAAGCAGATGCATACGTTTTTGCACGAAGCCTGGAAAGCAGCCAAAGCGAGTCGCAACGCGCAGCAGCCCCTGACAGCGGATGGGCTTGACCAGTGGAAAGACCGCTATGACGCCATACTAAAAAGCGGCGAAGCGGAGTGGGCCCAGGACGCGCTTCGTGAAAAAAACCGGACCCCGCGGACGAAAAATGCGTAGCAAAGCGAGCAATCTTGGTAAGCGAATGAACGCGCAAAAACCGGCCATCCTCCGGTTTCTTTCCGATGCAAGGGTTCCGTTTGACAACAACCAGGCAGAACGGGACATTCGAATGACCAAAGTGAAACACAAAATTTCGGGTTGCTTTCGTACCGAGCAAGGAGCGAAACAATTTGCTCGGCTGCGCTCCGTCATTTCGACCCTGATGAAACAGGGCAAGCCGATCCTCGATTCGTTGACCTACGCGTTGCGCTACCGCACCTCGCTGGTGGAGTGCTAAGTAGTAACCACATTTGCAGGTATTTCATCGCATATCGCCCATCAGCAGAAAATACATGTACAAATGCAGGTTTTTCAACCGCCAAACTTTCGATAGCTCCGGTACGAGAATAGCACGCTTCATTGTCCGCGAATTCCCGCCCAATTCATCCTTTCTGAGCTTCCAAAAAAGAAGCCGCCCGCCGCATCTTCCGCGGCAAGCGGCGTTACCCTGCTTTAAATATCGTCGTCCAGCGTCGCGGGCCCTTCCGATTCGAGCAGATCCTTCTGCGCGACCGGCTTGCCGCCCGCATCCGAGAGCGTCGCATGCGCAGGCACGAACGCGCCGTATCGGTACGTATAGGCGGTACGCATCCAACCGATCGCTTCCCGACCGTCCCCCGACTCTCCGCTGACGCGCTGCACCGCGACGATCTTCCCGGGCGCGAACTCGTAGGCGGTCACCGGATCCACGGCCGCTCCCTCGCCCTGGGCGCCGGGTATCACGCCGCTCAGGCCGCTCGCCGGATCGGTCAGCTTGACGCCTCCGCCGGCGACGCCTTCAAGTTCGTAGCGCCGCGCCAGGTCCGCCATCGTAAAGGCCGGGTCCGTCACGTCGAACAACAATCGGAAGCCGTCCGCGCCGTCGTAGACGCTAAGTCCGGTTCCCGACGCGATATTCGCCGCCTTGCGGTAGATGAGCAGCTCCGGTACGCCGTCGCCCGTCAGATCCTCGAACTTCACTTCAGGCTTCTTTACATATTCAATCTCCGCCGCCTGCATGAAGGCGAACCGCAGGGAGCCGTCCGTCAGCACCCGCCATCTGATCGGATGTCCCGCTTCGTCGAGATCGGCTTCGATATCGATCCCTTCCCGAAGCTTCAGCGCCTCGGCCAAGCCGGGATCGCGATTCGTATATACGGTTTCCGTGCGCGCGATCGGCAGCGTCCCGCCGTCGGATATGCCGCCGGCCAAGGGTGGTCCGGCGAGAGCTATGGATGGGATTCCCGCGAACGCGGCGGCAGCCGTGCCGGCCGCGATCAGGCGGAGCGTGCGATGAATGGGGTTCATGACCATCCCTCCTTCTATTATAGTTGTACCCATTCTATGCGGAGGAACAACCGGTTAGACCGGCTTGTCCATCCCGTTGACGACCTCATGCCTCGGACGGCACGCGGATTTTCATTTGTTTGGGACAAAGATATAATCCGCGGACAACCCACATATACATCTGCTAGACGCTTGTCAACGGGAGGGTTACCGTCATGCCCCAACGCCCCATCTATCGCATCGCAGCGCTCGCCGTCGCCGCCGCCGTGTTGTTCGGCTCGGCCAGCTTCGGATTCGATGCCGCCTGGCAATCCCAGTTCGCCCTGCCCGCCTATGCCGCCCAGGAACAGCTGTCCGCCGCCGGCGCATCCGGCGATTCGGACGCAACCTCCGGCGCCAATCCCGCAGCCCATTCTGCAGCCGATTCCGCATCGGCGCCCGCCGGCTCGCGCGATTCCGACGTACAGCATAGCGAGGCGGCGGCGCCGCAGTCCCAGCCGTCTCCGATTCCGACGCCGCAAGCCGTCGGTCGCGCTGAGCAACCGGATCGTCGACTACGACATTTCGGTCAAGCTCCTGGAGGGCGGCCGGCTCGAAGGCGCGGAGACGCTCACCTGGAAAAACCCCGGACGCAAGCCCGTGACGGATCTGTACCTGCACCTGTATCCGAACGCGTTCGCGCCGGGCAGCACGTTCCTGAACGAATCGAACGGCCAGCTTCGCGGCGTGAAGATGACGCCGGGCAAGGATGGCGCCATGGAGCTGACCGAGCTGACGACCGAGGACGGCGAAACGCTGCTGCCCCGCCTTCGTTATGTCCAGCCGGACGACGGCAACGCGAAGGACCGAACGCTGGTCTCCTTCCGCCTGCCGAAGGCCGTCGCGCCGGGACAGAGCGTCACCGTCCGCATGAAGTTCGCCGTCAAGCTGCCCCAGGTATTTGCCCGCATGGGACAGGCGGGGGGACTTCGTCATGGCGGGCCAATGGTTCCCGAAGGTCGCCGCCTACGAGACGAACGGCGTCCGCGGACGCGCTTCCGAAGGCTGGGACCTCCATCAGTACCACGGCAATTCGGAGTTCTACGCGGACTTCGGCGTATACGGCGTGAAGATCGACGTGCCCGAGGACCGCATCGTGGCGGCGACCGGGTTCCAGTACAAGCAGCCCGTCGTCAAGGACGGACGCAAGACGTATCAATTTTACGCGGAGGACGTGCACGACTTCTCCTGGTCCGCTTCTCCGGACTTCGTCACGGCGGAGGACTCCTTCTCCTCGGCGGGCGTGCCCGGCGTGCGGATCAAGCTGTACCTCGATCCGCTGCACGCCAAGCAGCAGGAGCGCTACATGCACGCCGCCAAGTCAGCGTTGGCCAAGCTCGGCGAATGGTACGGCGACTATCCGTATACGACGCTGTCGGTCGTCGTCCCGCCGGCGGACGCGGAAGGCGCGGGCGGCATGGAATATCCGACGCTCGTCACCGGCGCGGCCGCGAAGGACGACAACCCGGGCTACGAGCTCGAACGCACCCTCGTGCACGAGATCGCGCACCAATACTGGTACGGCATCGTCGCCTCCAACGAGTTCGAGGAAGCCTGGCTGGACGAAGCCTTTACGTCCTACACCGAGGATAAGCTGATGGCCGCCATCTACGGCGTCTCGGCCCGCACGCCGATCGAATCCCTCTACATGACGAACCCGATGCCGCTTAAGCTCGACGCATGGGATTACGGCGATTCGGACGCCTACGCGGAAAACGTGTATATTCGCGGCAAGCTCGTGCTCAAGGCGATCGAGTCCCAGGCGGGAGAAAAGACGATGTCGAAGATCATGCGGACTTATTTTCAAAAATACCGCTTCAAGCACCCCGACAGCCAGAGCTTCCAGCGCGTGGTCGAAGCCGTCACCAAAGACGATTGGAAAGCCTTCTTCCAGTCCTATGTATACCGCGGAGAATCGGCCGACTTCGCGGTCGCTTCCATCCGAACGGAGCCCGACGGCGAGGGCGGCTATCAGTCCATCGTCCTGCTCACGAGGACCCAGGGCAGTCCGCAGGCGGCGACGGTGCAGTTCGGCTTCAAGGACGGCAAGACGGTCCGCAAGACGTGGGACGGCATCCAGAGCCACATCCAGATCCGCCTGCAGTCGGCGTCGCCGCTATCGTACGTGGCGGTCGACCCGATGCTGGACATCGTGCTGGACCACAGCCGCTACGACAATTATCTGAAAGCCGAAGCGCCCGTGCGCAAACGGACCAAGTTCGACGTGACGCTGGGACAGCTGATCGACGCGATCGTCGGCAGCATGGCCTGGTGATGAAGGGGGGAACCGCTATGAACGATGCGATCCGGCAAGGGTGGGAGACGACCAAGCGGCACAAATACGTGCTCGTCGCCTTGTTCCTTTACCGCCTCTTGTGGGGATTTTTCCTCTACCGGTTTATCGACGCGATCGTCGCGCCGATCTTGACCCGCTATCCGGACGAACATCCGATCGGCGAGGCGGCCAAGCAGCTGTTCGCGATCGAGGCCCAGTTCCGTCTGCTCAAGACCGATCTTGCCGACCGCACGCTGCTCATGCTGGGCGCCATGCTCCTTCTTCGCATGCTGATCACGCCGATTGTGAACGCCGGGCTCTACTACTCCTTCGCCCATGCCCAGGATCAAGGCGGCACCCAAGTGCTGCAGGGCATCCGCCGTTCGTGGAAAAAGGTGTCGCTCTTCTACGGAGCGGAGAAGCTGATCGCCCTGGCGCCCGCGATCTGGCTCATTCCGTTCGGGAGAAGCGCCTATCTGGAAATGCCCAACGCCGCCTCTTGGATCGGGCAGATGCTGCCCTACGCGGCGGGCTGGGCGATCTGGATGCTGGCCGTGCATCTTCCCTTCCTGTTCATGCAGTTCAGCGCCGCCGCCGGGGACCGCCCCTGGCAGGGCGCGATCCGCGCGATCCGCCGGCTGCTCCCCCTGCTCGGCGTGACGATCCTGCTGCCGCTGCTCTCCCTGCTCGGCTCGGCCGCCGTATCCGGCGCTACGCTGATCTGGACCGGCTTGCTCGCGATCGCGCTGAATCAAGCCTTTCACTTCGTCCGGTCGACGATCGCGCTCTGGACGGCGGCTTGCCAGCATCGCCTGTGGCAGCGCGAAGAAGCTTGAGAATACGCTGAAAAGCAGGAAGAGACGGACGCGCCGTTCATCGGAAGATGAGCGGCGCGCCGTCTCTTTTTTTCGCACGCTATTAATATCGGCCGAGAGGGCGGCATAGACTACGTTCATACTCTTGCGTCCGCAGACCTGTCGAAGACTTGCGCCCTCTTAATCTTTCTCATTTAATCATAGGCTTGCCCTCTCGTCGGTTCGCAGCCCGCATCCCTTGCCAGGACTGGGTTTTGCGATGTCGCCAGCATATCCCTTTTAATTTGGGACATTAAGGAATTCTAATCTTGAAGGAGCAGGAGTTGGGGCCTAAAAATCGAATTTCTAAAGCTAAGGTGCGAAAACTGCCGAATTCCCGCGCACTGGGAAACGGGGGGAACCAGTCTTTACCGGGTGAATTGGCTTTGCTCCGCGCAGAAGCCATAGGGAACCTTCAACCGAACCCTCCAGCTAACCTCGTAGGCACTTGGAAGGAGCTTCTTGTTTTGCGCAAAGTCACAGTCCTCGTTCTTGCATTAACCTGCCTTCTGGCCTTCCAGATGGGCAGCGCATCCGCTGCATCCAAGCTCGACTCGACCGTCTCCAAGCTGATCGGGATCAACTACGATTACGGCGGCACGACGACCAGCGGCTTCGATTGCTCCGGATTCACGGCTTATGTATTCAAGAAGTTCGACGTCAAGCTGCCTCACTCGTCCAAGGGCCAATACGCCATGGGCAGCAAGGTCGCTCGCGACGATCTTCGTCCGGGAGATCTCGTATTCTTCAACACGAGCGGCGAAGGCGTGTCTCACGTCGGCATCTATGTCGGGGACAACCGGTTCGCGCACTCGGCGTCGAAGGGCGTCACGATCTCGGATCTCGATGAAAAGTATTACGCGAAGCGCTACCTGGGCGCCCGCCGCGTAATGGACTCCGACACTTACACGTCCGTAGCGATCGATCACGTGTAAGCGCGTTTGATTGAGAATGGCTTAGGCAAAGACCCGCCCCAAGCGGGTCTTTGCTGCTGCATGAAGTGAATGGAGGGGTTACTAGGTTTGTACCCTTCTCTTCAAAAGCTTGAAACAGGGATGCGCAAAAAAGATGATCGAAAGATCGTCGAAAAAGCCGCTTGCTCCGTTAGGCTTGCGCTGCGCACCAGCGCGTAGCGGATGAACCGAGGAGCCGTTATTTTTGTTCCTAGCCCGATAGGCGGCCCGCTCGCGGACTCAGGCGTCGTTATTGCGGGTTTGCCGGCGTTTTTTAGCTTCGATCCGGATGAATAAAGCCCCTCAGGTCCGATAAGATCGCCATTCGGACCGATTTTTAAGAAATAACGTCGCTTGAGTCCGATTCTCTCTGCCCAACTCATCCGATTCGTGAAAAAGGAACTTTGGCGCGAGCGCCAAAGTCCCTTTTTCACGTTTTCCAAGGAAATTCCGACCCGAGCCGGTCGGCTTCCTCGGACCTCACGCGGCCGCCGTAACGGGCCTTCCCGTACTGTTCGCCGAGCGACCGGGACATTTTACCCAGCCACCCGCGGGACGCCGTCTCCTGCGCACGACCCGCGGGCGCTTCGTTCAGCCTGCGCCACGCTTCGATCGCCATGAGCGTCTCGGACGGCGTCAGCGATTCCCGGTGCGCGTAGCCTTCCCGAATCGCGTCGGCGATAACCTCGGCATAAAGACTTCTGACCTGGTCTTCCGCGGTCATCGCCGTCCAATCCTCGCGCCGGAGCGCACGCCTTGCCTTCGGCCGCTTCCGCGAGAACAGCCTGCCGAGCAGTTTGTCCCCTTGAAGCAAGCTCTCGCGCTCTTCGGTATAGCCAAGATCCGTCTCCGCCGCGCGCCGGCCTGCGAGCAGTTTGCCATACCAGGCTTTGACGCGATCCGCGATGCGCCGCCACCAGACCGCGCTCAGCAAATATCGCCGCGCCAGCCGATAAACGACGGCAATCGCCAGCAGCGCCAGTACGACGTAGAGCGCATACTCGAGCCAGATCCAGAGCCGCCCCGCCTCCCCCCTCCTGCTGCGGGAACGCCGGCGGCTGCGCGGACGGTTCGGGCTGAGGCGTCGGCTCGGGCACGGATTCGCCTGCCGGCATAAGCGAGACCAGCCACCGGATGAGGCGAACGACCTGGGGCCAGATCGGAAGTCCCGCGAACGGGAGAAAGACGAGCGCGACGACGACGCCCCAGAGCGCGAGGTAACGCTTGCCGGCGGCCGCGAGCCTTCTCGTGACGAGGCCGGCGTGAAGACCGGCCTCGGCCAGCGACTTGGCCTGCACGAAGTAGAGCGCCGCGGCCAGCCAGACGATGCCCGCCGCGAGCAGCAGCGGCTTCGCGCCGCCTGCAATGCCGAGCGGCGCAGCGGCGGCGAGCACGATCGCGTGGAGACCGACCGCGACGGCGCAGCGAACGGTACGCGCCCAGTCGAACCGGGCGATCCACGACAGGATGCCGAGCGGCAGCGCGAGCCAGAGCAGCCGTGGATCTGCCGCTCCCGCTGCGGCGCTTGCCGCGGCGAACAGCGCGAGATGGACGAGCGACGCCGGCACCTTGCCGCGCAGCAGCGCAGGCAGCGCCCGACCGATCGCGGCGCTCAGCCAGGCGAGGGCGAGCCAGCCGAGCGTCGGGAACGCGAGACCGGCTTGCGCATGCAGCGCCAGCAGAAGCGGGTAAGCGGCCAGGGCGTCCGCCGAGCTTCGGAGCAAACCTTTCATGACGTCCCTCCCGCCGCTTGTCGCGAAGCCGGCCTGTCTTTATAGAGCAGCATGACCTCCACCCGATTGCCCGCCTGCCGCAGCTTGCGCACGGCCAGCTCCTGTTTCGGCGTCAGGAAGGCGGTGATCAACAGCAGATTCGCTCCGCGCATCCGCCCCTGGAGCAGATCGCCGAGCAGGTAGCCCAGTTCCAGCCGGACAACGGGCTCGAAGCCGCTCATCGCTTCGAGCAGCGCATAGAACTGGCTCCGGCCGCGCGCAGGCTCGATCCGCAGAGGAACCGCATCGTCGCCCTGCACGCGGCCGTTGAAGATCAGTCCGGCCCGCCCGCCGCTGTCGAGCGCTTGCTTGGCGACGGAAGCCGCGACGCTGATCGCTTCCTCGAACTGCTCGCCCGCGAGCCGCCTGTTCGTCGATGCGTCGGCGAGCTCCGCATTGAGCAGCACGGTCACGTCGCCGCCCACCATCGTCTCCCTGCGGTTGACGAGCAGTTCGCCTGTTTTGGCGGTGGCGCTCCAATTCACCTGCTTCATGGCGTCGCCGCCGCGATAAGCTCTGACGCCCGCCGTATGGTAGTGATCCTCGCGGAAAGCGTCCGGCGAGCTCAGCGCGCTCTGCATCCATTCGCGCGCGGCGCGCGGCAGCTCCTTAACGCCTAGCAGCCTGGGGCACACGGTGATCGCGCATTCCGACGCGACCTGCAGCGAGCCGCTCGTCATCCCCAAGAGATCCCCGTGCGTGATCGTCAGCGTCTGCACCCGGTATCGCCCCCCGCAGCAAGCAGGTCACTTCATGCCGTCGCACGAGCCTCGTATACGGCCCAAGGGTAAACAAGCTCGCATGGTTTTGCAGCGTCTGTCCGACGCTGACCGCGAGATCCGACGACGTCTCTTTGCCGAATCTCAGCGCGGCCGGCATCTGCGTCTCGGCCCGCAGCCACGGGAGCGGCAGCCACTTGGCATTGACGAGCCGCTCCTCCAGCCAGATCTTGTCGCCCGCGAACGCCCGGGGCGCGCTGAACCTGCGTTCATATCGGATTTTGCGCAGCCCGAGCCCACCGAACAGCAGACGCTGCGCCATCGCCAGTACGGCGGCGACGATCAGCAATTTGATGATCGGCATGCGCTAGGCGTACACCGCGTCCTGCTCGGCAGGCACGGCGATATTGTTCAGGAGCTCGCGCACGATCGCTTCCGCGCGGCCGCTTCCCGCCAGCGGATCGTGAAGAACGAGCCTGTGGGCGAGCACCGGGACGGCCAGCGTCTTGATATCCTCGGGCAGCACGAAGTCGCGCCCGCGAAGCAGCGCCCTTGCCTGCGCCGCCCGCATGAACTGAAGACTCGCGCGCGGGCTCGCGCCGACCGCCGTATCTTCGCTGTCCCGCGTGGCAGCGACGATCGCGAGCATATATTGCAGCACGTCGTCGTGACAGCGAACGGTTCGCAGCGCGACCTGAAGCTGAACGACTTCATCCAGCGCGAGGACCGGCTCGGCCGTCGCCAGCGGATCGCCGCCCATGAACCGCCGCAGGATCTCCGCCTCCTCTCCCGCTGCGGGATAGCCCATCGGGATCCGCAGCATGAAACGGTCGAGCTGCGCCTCGGGTAGCGGGAACGTGCCATGGCTCTCTACCGGATTTTGCGTGGCGATGACGAGGAATGGCCGCTCCAGCGGATAGGTTTCGCCGTCGATCGTCACCTGGCGCTCCTCCATGCTCTCCAGCAGGCTCGACTGCGTTCGCGGGGTCGCCCGGTTAAGCTCGTCGGCCAATAGGATGTTCGTGAATACCGGACCCTTCCTGAGTTCGAAAACGCTTGCCCGCTGGTTGTAAAAGTTAATGCCCGATACGTCGGACGGCAGCAGGTCCGCGGTGAACTGAATCCGTTTGAACGCGCAGCCGAGCGAACGGGCGAGCGACTTGGCGAGCAGCGTCTTGCCGGTGCCGGGCACGTCCTCCAGAATGATATGCCCGGAGGCCAGCAGCGCGATCAGCGCATACTCCGCGGCGTCCGGCTTGCCGACGACGATCCCGGCGATTTGATCCAGTACGCGGCGCGTCTTTTCCCGTACGTCCTCGAGATGTAGCATGATTAGAGCCTCCTGTTCCTCAAACGCTTTCAATTCCAGCTAACTTTCATATTACAGAGGCGGGAGCGGAATAACAAACCTCGTCGAGGTTGCAGACGCCGGGGCGGGAGCGCGGAACGGTTGAAGTCTCGGCTAGAAACAATCCATGCCGCTCCCACCGCCACACCGGCGAATAAGTCCCAGCTAGAAACAATCCCTGCCGCTCCCACCGCCACACCGGCGAATAAGTCTTGGCTAGAAACAAACCATGCCGCTCCCACCGTCACTCCGGCGTAAAAGTCCCAGCTAGAAACAAACCATGCCGCTCCCACCGTCACGCCGGCGAATAAGTCTCAACTAGAAACAATCCATGCCGCACCCACCGCCACACCGGCGAATAAGTCCCAGCTAGAAACCATCCATGCCGCGCCCACCGTCACTCCGGCGTAAAAGTCCCAGCTAGAAACAATCCCTGCCGCGCCCACCGCCACACCGGCGAAAAAGTCTCAGCTAGAAACAATCCCTGCCGCACCAAGCGTCACTCCGGCCAATAAGTCCCAGCTAGAAACAATCCCTGCCGCACCAAGCGTCACTCCGGCCAATAAGTCCCAGCTAGAAACAAACCGTGCCGCTCCCACCGTCACCTCGGCGAAAAAGTCTCGGGTAAGACCGATAAACCCGCCCCCCCCCTCAAACCACCCCGGCCAAAGCCAACAAAAAACGCCTCCCCGGCCGTTAATACGGCGGGGAGGCGCCCATAAAACCAACTTTCGCTACACGACCGCAGCAGCGGTCAGACGGCCATCTTCACGATGCGCGGCCGTGCGGCCCGGAACGGACACCGGCGCTTGGCCGTGCCCTTCGGCCAGCCCGTACGGCAGGCAGAGCGGCGCGCCCGTACGCGGGTCCGGGATCACGTCGGCGTCGATGCCGAACACGTCGCGCAGCATCGCCGGCGTCATGACGACTTCGGGATGCCCTTCGTAGAGCACCGTGCCGCGCTTCAGCGCGACGAGGTGCTGGGAGAAGCGCGCGGCATGGTTGAGATCGTGGACGACCATGATGATCGTGCGCTTTTGTTCGCGGTTAAGCTTTTCAAGCAGGCTCATGACTTCGATCTGGTGCGCCATGTCAAGGAACGTCGTCGGCTCGTCGAGCAGCAGCACCTCGGTGCCCTGCGCGAGCGCCATCGCGATCCATGCGCGCTGACGCTGGCCGCCGGAGAGCTGATCGACGGCCCGGTCGTGAAACTCGCCCATGCCGGTCGCCTGCAGCGCCCAGTCGATCATCCGGTTGTCCTCGGCGGACAAGCTGCCGAAGCCCCGCTGGTGCGGGTAGCGCCCGAACGAGATCAGCTCCCGGACCGTCAGCCCCTCCGGAGACGTCGGATTCTGCGGCAGGATGGCGAGCTGCTTCGCCACTTCCTTGGTCGGCTGGCGGTGAATCTGCTTGCCGTCCAGGAACACGCCTCCGCTCTGCGGATTCAGGATGCGCGCGAGCGACTTCAGGATCGTGGACTTGCCCGATCCGTTCGCGCCCACCAGAGAAGTGATCTTGCCGTCGGGTACGGACAAATTCAGATTCTCCACAATACGCCGGCTGCCATAGGCGAGAGTCAGCTGATTCGTGCTTAACCGCGACATATCTTCACTCCTCCGGCGAACTTACTCGCCTTTATGTTAAGTCTGTGATAATCGTTATCATTTTCAAATCACAATAAGAATGATAATGGTTCTCATCCCTGAAGTCAACGATTTACCATATTTGTTTTCGAATTTTTTAAATGCAGCAGCTCCGAGACGGTGACGAACCGGTACCCTTCTTCTGTCAGCTTGGGCAAAATGATGCGGAGCGCGTCGACCGTTTGCGTTTTCCCGCTCACAAAGTCGTGCAGCAGGACGATGTCGCCGCTGCGTACGTCGCCGAGAATGCCTTTCACGATATGGTTCACGCCCGGCCGCGCCCAGTCGTCCGTCGGATGGTGCCACGACCAGAGCACGGTCATGAGTCCTTCCTCGCGTCCGACCGTCAGCACCCGCGCGTTAAAGAAGCCTTCGGGCGGCCTGAAAAGAACCGGCTCCGTACCGGCGGCCGTGCCGATGCTCTTCTGAGCCATCGCGATCTCCCCGCGAATCTGCGCCTCCGTGCAGTGCAGCAGCATCCGGTGCGTGTATGTATGGTTCGCGACCTCATGGCCCTCCATCGCCTCCCGCCTCACGATGCCGGGGTACTGCTCGGCTTTTTTTCCCGTGATAAAAAACGTCGCGCGCGCACCGTACGTCGCGAGCAGGTCCAGGATGGCAGGCGTGTCCGCCGGATCGGGTCCGTCGTCGAACGTCAGCGCGATAAACTTCCCCTCCAGCGGCACCTCCCAGATCGCCTCGCCTCTGGATTCATAATAAGCCCGCCCCTTGAACGCCGGCGCGCCCCCCGCCGCGTCAACCGTACCGCCTCGATCGGCTGCTTGCATGACGGGCGCCGCGAACAAGATGGCCGCAACGACCGATTTAAACGCGATACGACCCGCGGCCGCCAACGCCTTCAAGTGTCGCATATGCTGGTCCCCCTTCCTGCCCCTTCTATTGAAGAGGGAGTCCCGGACGCGCCGGAACTCCCTTCCTTGAACAGCGTCGGCGATTCTCAGAATCCTTTGTACTGCGGTTCTTCCTGCTCCAACTGCTGAACGCGCTGTTCCACTTGATCGACGATCTGCTGGGTTTGCGCAGCCGCGTCTGTGAATAGCTGCTTGGCTTGCTGGTTTTGCGTGCTGATCGCGAATTGCTCCAGGCTCGCCTGAGCGCTTTTGAGCGATGCCACCGTGGTTTTTACTTGGGATGCTACGGTCATGTTCGCTACGCCTCTTTCTCTTCGGTAATGTTCCCCCGCAGAGGGACTCGTCTAATTTGCCCGACAGCGCCGCGCTTCACAACTGTAAACATCTGGTCGGCGCGCGACCGTCCGCTTCTTGCGGGTAAAAATCCGGCCGGCGAGGCATCCTCAACTTATACTGCCCGTCATTTGCACGAAAGTAGGAGGCGAACGTCATGGCGAACAACAAGATCAAAAAGCTGACGCCGGTTCAGCAGGAATACCGTCAGCTAGCCTTGAAGCGGCAGCCGGCGCGTCCGGTCGCGCTCAACTGCCTGCGCGCCTTCGTCGTCGGCGGCCTCATCTGCACGCTCGGCCAGGGCATCCAGGAAGCGTTCATGCGCTTCGCAGACATGACGCAGAAGGAAGCGGCCGCTCCGACGGTCGCCGTCCTGATCGCGATCTCGGTCGTGCTCACCGCGGCCGGCGTGTACGACAAGCTCGGCCAATGGGCCGGCGCCGGAACCGCGGTGCCCGTGACCGGTTTCGCAAACGCCATGTCGTCCGCGGCCATCGAGCACCGCAGCGAAGGACTCGTGCTCGGCACGGGCGCGAATATGTTCAAGCTCGCGGGCTCCGTCATCGTGTTCGGCACCGTGGCAGCGTTCATTATCGGGCTCCTGCGATTTATTTTCGGATATGGAGGGTGATCGAATGACGATTCTGAAGGGGCATCAGAGCTGGCTGTTCCGCGACAAACCCGCCCTCTTGTCGTCCGGCACCGTCGTCGGACCGTTCGAGGGAAGGGGCCCGCTCGGCCGCGACTTCGACATCGTGCACGACGACTCCTTGGTCGGCCAGGACAGCTGGGAGAAAGCAGAACGAACCTATCTGGAGGAAGCGGCCAAGATCGCGCTGCAAAAGGCAGGCATGACGCAGGACCAGATCAGCTTTTACATCGGCGGAGACTTGATGAACCAGATTACGAGCAGCAGCTACGCCGCTCGCACGCTGGCAATGCCTTATATCGGCATGTTCGGCGCATGCTCCACCTCGATGGAGAGCCTTGCGATCGCCTCTTATCTGATCTCGACAGGCGGCGCCAAGCATGTGCTGGCCGGTACCTGCAGCCATAATTCGACCGCCGAAAAGCAATTTCGCTATCCGACCGAATACGGTTCGCAAAAGCCGCCTTACGCGCAATACACGGTGACCGGCGCCGGCGCGGTTCTCGTCGCGAGCGAGGGAGACGGCCCCCGCGTCGCGGCCGCCACGATCGGACGCGTCGTCGACATGGGGATTACCGATCCGTTCAATATGGGGGCGGCGATGGCGCCGGCCGCGGTCGATACGATCGTCTCGCACTTTCGCGACCTCGGCGTCGGTCCGGACCACTACGATCTCATCGTGACGGGGGGACTTGGCGAAGGTCGGGCACGAGCTTGCCAGCGACCTGTTCGACAAGCATCGCATCCCGATGCACAAGACGCGTTTTCGCGACTGCGGCATGATGATCTACGACTACGACAAGCAGATGGTGCAGGCCGGCGGCAGCGGCTTGCGGCTGCTCCGCCGTCGTAACCTACGGCCACCTGCTGAAAAAGCTGAGCAAGGGCGAGCTGCGCCGGATTCTCGTCGTCGCGACGGGCGCGCTTATGTCGCCGCTGGCGCTTCAGCAGAGCGAGTCCATCCCGGGCATCGCGCACGCGGTCGCGCTGGAGGCGCCGGATTCCATTTTGGAGAAGGAAGGTTAACGTCATGCCGATGTGGAGTCAGATCATTTTCCGCTCGCTGGGCGCGCTGGTCGTGCTGTTCATCATGGCCCGGCTGCTCGGCAAAAAGCAGATTTCCCAGCTTACTTTTTTTGAATATATACTTGGCATTACGCTCGGGGAACTCGCGGGCTTCATCTCCACCGATATGGAGGCCCATTATTCGCACGGGCTTATCGCGCTGGCTGTCTGGTTCGCCGTCCCCTTTACCCTGGAGTATATATCGATGAAAAGCATCCGGCTGCGCCATTTGCTCGAAGGACGCGGCCGGGTCGTCATCAAAGAGGGCAAGGTGATGGAGGATAATCTGAAAAAAGGAGCATCTGACGTCGGACGAGCTGATGGAACAACTGCGCGGCAAAAACGCCTTTAACCTCGCGGACGTCGAGTTCGCGGTCATGGAGACGAGCGGGGGAACTCAGCGTCCTGCTCAAAAAAGAAAAGCAGCCGCTCACGCCGAGCGATATGGGCATGCCCAAGGTTCACGAAGTCGAGCCGCAGGTCGTCATCATGGACGGCAAAATGATGAACGAGCCCCTCGCCACCGCGGGTCTTAGCCCGGGTTGGCTGGCGACCGAGCTGGAGAAAATCGGCGTTACGGTGGACAACGTATTTCTCGGTCAGGTGGACGCCTACCAGCAGCTTTACGTCGATCTGTACGACGACAAGCTTCAGGTGCCCGCGCCGCAGGGCAAGGCGCTGCTGCTCGCCAACCTGAAAAAGCTGGAGGCGGATCTGGAGCTGTTCGCCGTGTCGACGAAGGACAAGGACGCCAAAGCCATGTACACGCGCACCTCCGCTGCGCTCGCGCAGGTCATCTCCGACCTGAAGCCAATGCTGCAGGGGTAACGCGTTCAAGTAGGGCGGACCGTCAATAAATTCGGCTGACGATCTCCTCGAACTCGGGCTCCTCGACGTGCACGTCCGCGATGTCTCCCCAAGCGGACAGCAGGCGCAGGACCTCCATGACGCCGATCCGCTCGCGATTGAAGCTGACTGCGGCCTCCCGTCCAAGCGCGCTTTCTACGCAAATCTCTTCGGAGGCGGCCGTCAGGCCGTCTCCGATTCGCATGCCCGGCGCGAGGGCCGTGTCCCCGGCATACGTGACGCGCACCGTCGTCGGCAGTCCGATTCGCTCCCGGAGCTTCTCCAGCCCGCCGTCATACAGCAGCTCTCCGCGGCTGATCACGATGACCCGCTTGCACAGCGTTTCGATGTCGTCCATGTCGTGCGTCGTGAGCAGCACCGTTTTGCCGAATTGATCGTTGAGCAGCCTCAAGTGGTCGCGAATCTGCCGCTTGGCCGCCGCATCCATGCCGATCGTCGGTTCGTCGAGCACCAGCAGCTCCGGGTCGTGCAGCAGCGCCGCGGCCAGATCCCCGCGCATCCGCTGCCCGAGCGACAGCCGGCGCACAGGCGTATCCCAGAAATCCCGCAGCTGCAGCACTTCCTCGAGCTTCGCCAGCTGCCGCTCCTTCGCCGCGGCCTCAAGACGGAACATCGCCGCCAAGATGTCGAAGCTGTCCTTCAGCGGCAGGTCCCACCACAACTGCGACCGCTGGCCGAACACGACGCCGATACGCCTCGCCACGCGCCGCCTGTCCCGCTGCGGGCTAAGCCCGCAGATCCGCACCTCCCCCGCGCTCGGGTGGAGAATGCCGCACAGCATCTTGATCGTCGTTGACTTGCCCGCACCGTTAGGCCCAATAAAGCCGACGAACTCGCCTTGTTCGATATGCATGTCGAGCGCGTTGACCGCCGTCACGATCTTGCGGTCGCGCGAGAACAAAGTCCGCACCGCTTTAAGCCTGCCCGCCTTGGGCAGCGTCGTCGCGAACGTTTTTCCGAGCCCCTTGGCTTCCAGCATCGTAGTCATGCCGAGCCCTCCTTGTTCGATGGAATGTGTAAAATGACCGTCCGTTCGACGAATCAGGTACCCGTGCTTTGGTATCTCCGCACCCCGACGCGCCACAAGGCGAGCGCCGCGCCAAGGGACATCGCCGCCACGGCACCGGTCGCGGGGATCGTCCACCAGCCCCATTCGGACCGGATAATAAACATCGCCGGCACGTAGTTGATGAATCCGAACGGAACGACGGTCAGCAGCAGCGTGCGCAGCCAGTCGGGAAACAGGCTGAGCGGGAGCTGGCTTGCGGTCGTGGACGCATTGTCCGTCAGCACCGACAGATCCTCGGTTCGCGTCGTCCAAAAGCCGACCGCCGCCGTCGCGAGACCGACGGCGAACATAATGACGGTGCCCGTGCAGACGATCAGCAGCGTTAAAGGAATCGCCGACCACCCGGCCGTCCCGTCCCCGAGCAGCTTGCCGAGGCAGACGCCCAGCACGGTCAGGCTCTGCAGCAGCTCGCCGCCGACCATCCGGGTCCGGGAGGTCAGCACCGACAGCAGAAGCGGCATCGGCCGCAGCAGCAGCTGGTCCAGCTGTCCGTTCACGAGGTAAGGCTCGAAATTGTTGACGGCGGAGCCGACGCCCCGGTACAAATACTTGGCCGTCATGAGCACGCCGTAGAGATACCCGATCTCCCACACGTTCCAGCCCCGGATCGCGCCGAACGCGTGCAGCACGACCGCCAGGCCGAGAAACTCGGCGACGGTCACGACCGATGCGAGCAGCGTCGTCAGCAGGAAGCTGACCCGGTACTGCATCCTCGCGCGGACGTTGATCTTGTAGAGCAGCCAGGAGATTCGCAGCCAGTTCATCCGCCCTGCACCTCCACCTTGCGCCGTACGGCGGACGTCGCCGCGAAGCAGGCGAACGAGAGCAGCGCGCACCAGACCAGCGGCGCGAGCAGCGCGGCCGGCGCCGCATTGCCGAGATAGGTGCGGGTCGGAATGTCGTTGAACGCCGGGTACGGCGACAGTCTGGCGATCGTCTGCAGCCAGCCGGGCATCCAGGCGATCGGCATGAGGAAGCCGGACAGCACGAAGCTCAGCGAATAGTTCAGCAGGCTGAACCAGCGGCTCTCCACCGTCCATAACGCCGTCACGCCGATGCAGTACGAGATGCAGATGCCGATATAGGCGGCCATGGCGAGCGCCGCAAGCGTGCGCAGCCAAAGACCGGGTTCAGAGGGAACCGGCAGTCCGACGAACACCGCGTAGAGGACGTACAGGGGGAGGGCGGTGAAGAGTAAGTTGTAGGCGATCGAGCCGGTTTCCCGCCCCGCCGAGAACGCGAACAAGTGAATCGGGCGAATCAGGTCAAGCGCGATTTGCCCGGTACGGACCCGATCCTCCAGCCCGAGTCCATGGGAGGTGAACGTCAGCCACAAAATCACCTGGTTAAACGCGATGTAGGCGACCATCCCCTCCCGTCCGTAGCCCTCCAGCGCGTACTGCTCGCCGATCCCTTGCCATATCGAGATATAGATCATGCCGAAAATCACGCTGGCAACCGTGCGCACGGCGTGCGACGCCGTATATTGCAGACGGCTGTTGTACGCGCTTCTGGCCAGCACCCATAGCACAGTCATTGTATCCCTCTTTTCGCGTCAGATGGGCTCTCCCGGGAAGAGCATTCCAAATGATAACAAATTCACAAAAAAAGACTAGACTATTCTTTTCCGGCGTGTTAATCTAATATTATAGATGTCGAGGATACATATCTCTTTTACGATCAGCAACCACTGATCCCCTTACTTAAAATTTGCCTAAAATCCGCCTTTGGCGGTTTTTTTTTGTGTCCACACACGGTAATATGAAGTAACTCTTCTGCTTGGCTTCCCTCATTCAAGTCGGCGCGACCGAAGCTTGCCGAAGTTCCGCCCGCACCTTGAAGCATACGGACGGAGAAGCAGGGCATAGGATATAGGGGGCTTGGGACCGTCCCGTTCCAAAAAGTGGTTGTCGAAATGTGACATCGCTTGTAAAATTAGCATGGATTGGGTACAGGCTTCTGCACCACAACACGACGCAAAGGTGGAATTGAGCAAATGACGACAAGTTCGGAGCTTCGGGCACGAGCAAGAACGACATTGCATGGAAAATGGACGGAGCCGGTGCTGCTCGCGCTGGTCTATTTCATCGTATTTTCGGTAATCGGCATTCTCGAACGCATCCCGCTGATCGGATGGGTGGCTTCGCTTGTGCTGACCGGGCCACTGATGCTCGGGCTTTACGGGTACTTCCAGGATCTTGTGCGCGAACGCAATCCGAGCATCGGCGGGCTGTTCAGCGGCTTTAACCGCTTCTCCGAGGCCTTTATCTTAAACCTGCTCGTCGGGATCTTTACGTTCCTCTGGATGCTGCTGTTTATCATACCGGGCATCATCGCCGCGATTCGCTATTCGCAAGCCTTCTTCATCTTGCGCGACAACCCGGGCATCGGCGGCCTTGAGGCCATTCGGCGTAGCAAAGAGATGATGGCGGGCAACAAGGGACGCTATTTTGTCTTCTGCCTGAGCTATCTCGGCTGGGCCATTCTCGGCTTGATCCCGCTCGGCATCGGACTGCTGTGGGTCGTACCTTACTTCTACACCGGACTCGCCCACTTCTACGAGGATCTGAATCGGGCCAATTATGTTGAACCGCCCCTCCAGCCCGGTCTGAACAACTATCAATACTGATAACCGAAGCCTATCCGCAAAGGGAGACTGGACGATGACATCCGACGATTCGAATAACAATTGGAGCGGGCCGGGGCCGGCGGATCCGTCTCCCGGCTCGGACGCCGGCAAGGCGCCGGACGCTTCGCAAGCCCAGCCGTCGAACCGCGACGGCGAAGCCGCGGGAGACCGCGCGGCGAGCGATCCGGCGCGCGCGCACGAGGGGCAGGCTGCGGGCGACGGGAACCGCACGGGAGACGAACCGGCGCGGACGTTCGACCGGCAGGGGGGCCGGCGGCGGGTACCGCTCGGCGGATGAGCAGGCGTGGCCGCCGAATCGGCAGGCGCCCGGAGGCGGCTATCGCGCGCCCGAAGATCCATCGCGGGCTGCCCCGGGCTGGCATCCCGGGGCCCAGCCCGGCGCGTATCCGCCGCGAGCCGATCAGCAGCATGGGCATTATGCAGGCCATCCGTACGACCAGCATGCCGGACAGCAGCAAGGGCAGCATGCCGGTCAACCGTATGCCGGTCAGCAGCATGGGCAGAACCATGGCGGCTACTATCCGCCGCCCCAAGGCCCTTCTTATTCGCAGCATCACCCGAACCATGGCCAACAACCGTACGGCGGCGGGCCGGCTCAGAATCCTTCATACCGCCCGCCGGCCTACGATTATGCCCGTTCGCCCATGACGCCGCCTGCACGCTCGAACAGCAAGTCGGTCGCCGCGCTAATCCTCGGCATCGCTTCGATTGTCATCCCGTTCATCGGCTTCTTCCTGGGCGTCGTCGGCATCATCGTATCCGCGATCTCGTTGAAGGAGATCCGCGTTCGCGGCGAACAAGGCTCCGGCATGGCCGTCGCCGGACTCATTTGCTCGATCGTGGGCACGGTCCTGTACTTCGTCATTCTCGCGCTGATCCTCATCTTCGCCTTTGCCGCGACGGACAACAATTACGATTACAACAACTATTCGAACATCATCATGGAAGCATAAAAAAAAGGCTGTCCTTCCGAGCGCAACTTGCGATCGGGAGGGACAGCCTTCTTCATTCATGCCTCGGCCTTACTCCTCGTAAATCTTCGACAGCAGCGGCCCGAGCTCGCGCAGCGCTTCTTCTTCGCGCTCGCCGTCGACTTCCAGCGTGACTTCGTCTCCCTTGGCGAGGCCCAGCGAGAGCAGGCCCAGCGAGCTCTTGCCGTTGACCTTCTTGGTTCCTTTGATCAGGTTCACCTTGCAATTGAACTGCGTCGCCGCGTGAACGAAGATCTTGGTCGGGCGCGCGTGGAACCCGGACGGGTGAATGACGGTATACGTTTCGGACAGCATCAGGCATGACTCCTTTGTTCTACGAATTGTTTGACTTCCTCTTGCGTGCCGAGCTGCAGCGCCTCTTCGGCAAGCTTCGACCATTCTTCCTTGGACAATCGGCCGATCAGCTCGCGGGCGGGCAGCACGGACGACGCGCTCATGCTGAACTCGCCGAGGCCGAGGCCGAGCAGCAGCGGAATCGCCGTCAGGTCGCCGGCCATTTCGCCGCACATGCCGGTCCACTTGCCTTCGCGCGCCGCGGCGCGGATGACCATGCGGACGAGGCGCAGGATGGACGGATGATAAGGCTGGTACAGGTACGCTACGGCATCGTTCATGCGGTCCGCCGCCATCGTGTATTGGATCAGATCGTTCGTCCCGATGCTGAAAAAGTCGACTTCCTTCGCCAAGTAGTCCGCGTTCAGCGCGGCAGCCGGAATCTCGATCATGATGCCGACCTCGATATCGGCGGCGATAGGGACGCCTTCGCTTTCGAGCTTGGCGCGCTCCTCGCCCAGAATCGTCTTCGCTTGGCGAAGCTCGCCCGCAACGGCGATCATCGGGAACATGATATTCAGCTTGCCCGCCGTGCTCGCGCGGAGCAGCG
This sequence comes from Cohnella rhizosphaerae, assembly GCF_029525575.1. GTDB lineage: Bacteria > Bacillota > Bacilli > Paenibacillales > Paenibacillaceae > Cohnella > Cohnella rhizosphaerae. The sequence goes on along the minus strand of NZ_JAPDIA010000003.1, from coordinate 567,668 downwards.
CGCGAAGCTGCGTGCGGAACACGTCCTCGCGGCTTAGACAAAAACGAACCGCCCGCAGGCCGAGAAACGGATTGCTCTCCTTGGGCAGCGACAGATACGGCAGCTCTTTGTCGCCGCCGATGTCGAGCGTGCGGATGACGACGCGTTTGCCCTTCATTTTATCCAATACATGCCGGTAGGTCTCGTACTGCTCTTCCTCGGTCGGAAGCGAGTTGCGCCCCATGTACAGGAACTCGGTGCGGAAAAGTCCGACGCCGTCGGCGCCGTTCTCCATCGCCTTGGCGACGTCCTCGACGCCCCCGATGTTGGCGGCAAGCTCGACATGCACGCCGTCCGCCGATACGGAAGGCTCGGCCGCGAGCCGCTTCAACTCGGCCACCCGCGCGTCGTGGGCATCCTTTTTCGCCCGGTAAGCCGCAAGTTCTTCGTCGCTCGGATCGACGACGATTCGCCCCTCCGTCGCGTCGAGGACGATCGTCGTCCCGTCGGGGACGTCCGCCGCGGCTTTGCCGACTCCGACGATCGCGGGCAGCTCCAGCGAGCGCGCCATGATCGCGGAATGCGACGTGCGGCTGCCGATCTCGGTGACGAAGCCGCGCACGTAGTCCAGGTCGAGCTGCGCCGTATCGGACGGCGTCAGATCCTCAGCCACGATAATCGTCTCCTCCGTAATGCCGGACAGCGCGGCGTACGGCCGACCCTGCAGATGGCTCATGACCCGGCCGGAGACATCCAGCACGTCGGTCGCCCGTTCGCGAAGCATCTCGTTGTCCATGCCCCGCAGCATCTCGACGATCATGCCCGTCACTTCGTGAAGCGCGTATTCGGCGTTCACCGATTCATTGCCGATCTGCTCGAGGACGGCGTCCACGAGATCGGGATCTTCGAGGAGCATCAGATGGGCTTCGAAAATCTCTGCCTTCGCGGCGCCGAGCCTGCGCTCCGTCGATTCGCGGATCGCGTCGACCTCCGTCTTCGCCCGGGCGACGGCGGCGCGGAAGCGCTCCGCCTCCGCGGACGCGTCTCCGATCTCCGCGCGCTGCGGCGCCTCGGCCGCGGCATGCGCGTACCGGAACGCCCTGGCGATGGCGATGCCGGCAGAAGCCGCTATGCCGGTTAATTGTTGGGACATCGTGCATCTCTCCTTTTCGTCAGCGCTGCGTCCCGGCAGCCAATGCCTCGAACTGCTTCACTGCCAGCAGCAGCAGCGGGTGCGCCTGCGGCAAAGACGTATATTTAGCCAGCGTGGCCCCCGCCCCGGCCTCCTTCAGCGATCGTTGCAACTCCGCCGACTCCGGGTCGTCCGGGTAATCGAAGCGGAGCGCCGCGGCCATGACCTTGGCGAGCGCCGCGGGCTCTTCGCCCTGCTCGAGCGCTTGCAGCGCGGGGCTGACAAGGCGATCGTTCGGCGACAGCTTGCGGATCGGCGAACGGCCGACGCGGGCGATCTCGTCCGTCAGATGCGGATTGCGGAAGCGCCCGAGGATCGTATCGATATAGCGTCGGTGCGCCTCCGGCTCGAAGCCGTGCTTGCGGACGACGACGGCGCCCGTCTCGTCCAGCGCCGCGCGCACTTCGCCGACCAGCGCTTCGTCCGCCATCGCCTGTTGAATCGTCTCGTAGCCCTTCAGGTTGCCGAGATACGCAGCCGAAGCGTGACCCGTGTTGACGGTGAACAGCTTGCGTTCGATATACGGCGTCAGATCGCCGACGTAGTGCACGCCTTCAACCCGTTTAAATCCCGGGAACATCGCGGATTCGTCGACCGCCCATTCGTAAAACGGCTCCACCGTCACCGAGAGCGGGTCCTCGCTGTGCTGGATCGGCACGATCCGGTCTACCGCCGCGTTGGGGAAGGCGCACGCGGCATCGGCCTTGGCGCGCGTCTCCTCGTTCAGATGCCCGTATACGTGTTCCTTGAGCTGGGCGCTGCCGCCGATCGCGTTCTCGCAGGCGATCAGGTGAAGCGGAGCTGCGCCGGCGGCGATGCGGCGCTCGATGCCGCGCGCGATCCCGGGCGCGATATGCTTCAAAATGTTCACGCCGACGGCGGTCGTGACCAGCTCGGCTTCGGCCACGGCGGAGGCCACGGCGCCAAGGTCGGTGCCGTCAATCGCCGTCACGCCCGTCACCTGAATCCGTCCCTGCTCGTCGTCGGCCAAGGTCACCGTATATTCGCCCCGTTCGCGAAGCGCGTCGACCAGCGCCTTGTTTATGTCGGAAAACGTCACTTCATAGCCCGATCGAGACAGCAGGAGGCCGATAAACCCCCCGCCCGATGTTGCCGGCGCCGAAATGCAGAGCCTTCATTCCTCCGCACCGCTCTCGAATATTTCGATCATCTCTACAGGCGTCTTGGCCGCGAGAATGCGCGCCATGTTCTCGTCGTCCGAGCAGATCATCGCCACGTTCGTCAAAATATCCAGATGATCGTCGCCGACCGCCGCGATGCCGATGACCAGATGCGCTTTCTCGCCGTCGCCGAAGTCGACCCCGGCCGGCAGTTGGACGATCGACAGGCCCGTAGACTTGATCGTGCCCTTGGATTCGCTCGTTCCGTGCGGAATCGCGAGGCCGCCTCCCATATAGGTGGACAGCGAGTTCTCGCGTTCGATCATGCTGTCGACGTACGCCGGTTCGACGTGGCCCGCCTCCACCAGCAGCTGGCCGGCCAGGCGAATCGCCTCGTATTTGTCGCCGACGGAAGCGTTCAGCTTCACTTTGTTTGCGGATAAAATGCTCATATCGTTCACTCGCTTTCGGTTTTAGTTAGGAAAAAGCTTCTCAGATGCGCCGTCATACGCTCGCGGATCGCCGTCTCGTCGCCGCCCTCGAGCAGCGCGACCGTCTCCTCGTCGAGCAGCATCGCGCTGATCTCGCTTAAGACCTCGAGACTTTCGCGCGCCAGCGCCCGGGGGGGCCAGCATGAGGAGGAACCGGTTCAATTGAACGCCGGGCCCGTCTTGCTGCGGCATTCGAACCGGCTTGCGAAGCCGGTACAGCTTAAGCGTGGACCGAGAGATCTCCGGCGCCCGCGTATGAAAAAGCGCAAGGCCCGTGCCTGGGATCATCTGGCTGCCCTGCTCCTCCCGCCCGAGCAGCCGGTCCCGCACGGCGTCCGCGCCGCTCAGCAGGCCGAGCGCTTCCTCCCGCCGGCAGGCGTCGTCCAACGCCGCATACAGGTCGCCAGCCTCCTCGCCAAGCTCGATCGCCCGGAACCCGCCGACAATCGACACGATCTCGTCGAGCGTCGTTTTCAGGCGCTGCAGCCGGGCGAAGCCGCCGCCCTCGGACCGCGGCGAGCCGCTCTCTCCTTTGCGGACAGCGGCTCGCGACGGCTCCCACGGCGCTTCCCGGACGAATGCGCGCAGCCGGTCGGCCTCTCCCTGCGTCAGCAGGGGGCTGACCTTCATGTAGCGGTTCGGATCGATCGGAAGATCGATCGTGGAGATGATGAGGTCGTACGCGCCCTCGTCGAGGCGCGCCGCCTCGTACCAGGACACCCGGTCCGCGACCTCGATCTGCGGGAGCTCCTTGCGGATGCGCATCTGCAGCAGCTTGGAGGACCCGATGCCGCTCGTGCACACGAGGATGGCGCGCACGTCCCGCTGGAGCTGCTTGAGCCGCTCTTGAGAGGCGCCGAAGTGCATGACCAGGAAGCCGACTTCCTCGTCCGGCACCTCGAGCTGGGGCAGCGCCGCGTCTGCGGCATCCTTGACGGCAGCGAACAGCGACCCGTAGTCCCGGCGAATCTGGTCCAGCAGCGGATTGCGAATGCGCTGACCTTCGCCGAGACGCTGCACCGCCTGCTTCAAGTGCTCGAACAAGCCTTCCCGGAGCGACCGGTCCTCGTCAAAATCGCTGCCGGTCGACGTCTGCACCGACCTGATCAGCCTGCGGACCGTGTCCGCCAGCGCCAGATCGTCTCCCGGGAGCAGCGCGAGATCTTTGCCGTGCGCGTCCAGCAGCAGCTCGGCGACGTAAGCCGTCTCCGCCGGCCCGATCGCTACGCCGGGCCGCGCCGAGAGCTGCTCCGCCAACTGCGCGGCTTCCGCCGCGGCCCGCTCCGACGCCTGTCTGTCCGGGGGCGGCGGGTGGTACGGGACAGGCGCGTCCGCCGTCGTTCTGCCCTGCCGGACGCGATGCAGCGCGATCGAGAGGCGGATGAGCAGATCCGTGTAGACCTGTTCGTTCAGGCTGCCCGCCCACCTGCGCTCCAGGCGCCACAGCGCGCGCTCGATATCGGCCATGTCGCCGCGCCCGGCGAGCTCGAACAGCATGCGGTCGAGCGGATGCGACGGCGGCTCGCCCCGGCTCGCGATCAGCTCGGCGTCGTCGAGGCGCAGCCGGATGAGCTGCCGGATCGTCTCCCGCAGCTCGGCCTCCCCGCCCGCGAGCTCGACGCCGTAGCCTCTGCGGCGAATGAGCCGGACGCCGAAGCGCTCCACCCATTCGGCCAGCTCCTCCAGGTCGCTGCCGATCGTCTGTACCGTGACCTTCAGCTCGTGCGCCAGCGCGAATTGCTTGACGGGCTCCCGCTCCCTAAGCAGCAGGCAGAGCAGATAAATCTGCCGTTCGTCCGGGGAGAACTCGGTCTCCTCCGACGCGGATACGATGCCGCCGAGCCGCTCGAGCGCGGCCGGATCGCCCTGCAAGGCGATGCCCGAGCCGGATTTTTTCACCAGCGATACCGCTTGGCCCGCCAGCAGATCCTCGACCGCGGCGAGTTCGCGGTGCACGGTGCGGGAGCTGACCTGAAGCCCCGCGGCGAGTTCGGCGGCCGTCATCTCCCGACCGCTGCGCAGCAGCAGCTCCAGGATGCGCCGGGTTCGATTGGATACGATCATGGACGGATCATTCCTGTCTATCCAAAATGGGCTGAACGCCGGCGATATGCTCGCCAGCGTCAGCCGATTCGATATGTCGGAGGAGACGCCCCTCTGGGAGGCTCCTCTTCCGAATGCTCGCCCGGGATCAGGTCAGCCTGTTCACCAGCACGTCGTATTCCGGACTTTTAAGGAAGTTGTCGATCGAAATGTGCTCTGCGTTCGGCGCCTTCTGTCTGGCGCGGTCGGTGAGCGTCTTGTGCGTAATGACGATATCCGCGTCGTCCGGAATATCGCTGATCGCCGTATTGACGACCGTCACGTCGGATCCCGCGGCCTTCATCCTCTTGCGAAGGATCGAGGCGCCCATCGCGCTCGAGCCCATGCCGGCGTCGCAGGAGAACACGATCTTGCGCACGTCTTCTTTATCCTTTACCGCCGATGCTGCCGTTTGAAGACCTGCGTCGACGAACGCCGTGTCCGGAATCGCTGGCCGCGCCGCGCCGCTAGAAGCCGTGACGCCGGCGACCGGCGCCGCGGAATTGGCCGCTGCCGCAGCAAGCCGCTGGCGTACCCGCCGCTTTCATCGCCTTCATGCGGCTTTGCGCTTCCTCGATATCTTCGTCCTCCGCGTTTTTCTTTGACGTCTTCAGCAGCAGCGCCGCGACCGCGAAGGATACGATCGCCGCGGTGAGCACGCCGCTCAGCACCGGCAGCAGGCCGCCCTTCGGCGCCATCGCGATATAGGCGAAGATGCTGCCCGGCGAAGGCGGAGCGACCAGGCCCGCGCCGAACACCGAGAACGTGAACGTGCCGGTCACGCCGCCCGCGATGACGGCCAGGATCAGGCGCGGATTCATGAGGATGTACGGGAAGTAGATCTCGTGAATGCCGCCGAAAAAGTGGATAATCGCCGCGCCGGAAGCCGATTGGCGGGCCGAGCCGCGGCCGACGAGCATGTAGGCCAGCAGGACGCCGATGCCGGGACCCGGATTCGACTCGAGCATGAACAGAATCGACTTGCCGGTGCGCGACGCTTCGTCGAGCGCGATCGGACTCAGCACGCCGTGGTTGATCGCGTTGTTCAGGAACAGGATCTTCGCCGGCTCGATGAGCACGTTCGCCAGCGGGATCAGGTTGTGATTGACCAGGAACTCGACGCCGTCCGACAGCCAGGACGTGAGCTGCTCGATGACCGGCCCGATGCCCGAGAACGCCAGCAGCGTCAGGCCTGCGCCGATGATGCCGAGCGAGAAGTTGTTGACCAGCATTTCGAAGCCCGCTTTGATCTTGCCTTCGACGGATCTGTCGAACCGCTTCAATACCCAGGCCGCGAGCGGACCGCAGATCATCGCGCCGAGGAACATCGGGATGTCGGTGCCGACGATGATGCCCATCGTCATCAGCGCGCCGATGACGCCGCCTCTCGTCTTGTGCACCATGGTGCCCCCGGTATAGCCGATCAGGATCGGGAGCAAATACTTGATGATCGGGTCGACGAGCTTCGCGAGCTCCGAATTCGGCGCCCAACCGGTCGGTATGAACAATGCGGTGATGATGCCCCAGGCGATGAACGCCCCGATGTTCGGCATGACCATGCCGCTCAGGAATCGCCCGAATTTCTGGACGCCTACGCGTATGCCACCGCTAGAAGCAGAACGCTGTACATGCTCCATTTCGGTTCCTCCTTCAAGTTAACCGCTTTCTTTTCGCGGCACTCCGCCAGCGGTCGATATGCGTTTATCGTACCCCTCGCCCACTTCCGCGGCAACAGAAGGAAAACGCGAATTTGTCAATCATACTGTTGACAGCATTTGATGATTTTATGAGCCGGCAGCCAGCGGCGCGGGAGAAGGTACCGTCGTTTGCCGGGACATGAAAAAACCGCCAGGGAGGGTCGCAGCTTTCCCTGACGGTCCTTGCATCAAGCGCGTGCGCGATCGGCGGAAAGCCCGCGACCGCCTGAACGCACAACCAGCCGCGCCAACGCCTCTCCACAGCCGCCGCCAGCGAGGCGCGATTGAACGACGCATGTGCGCGAAGATGCGATAAGGCCGATATACCGCTAGATTAAACCTTGAACAACGCACGGCCTGCGGGCTTGATGAGCTTGGCAGGATTGGCGGGCTTGGCGGGCTTGGCGGGCTTGGCGGGCTTGGCGGGCTTGGCGGGCTTGGCGGGCTTGGCGGGCTTGGCGGGCTTGGCGGGCTTGGCGGCTTGGCGGGCTTGGCGGGATTGGCGTCCTCGAGGTTGACAGCCGACACGCGCCGCCGCACCTCTCGCGGGGAGCTGCGCGAGGTGCCGAAAGCGCTCGCAGCCTATACAAATAGCTGTTGAAACGCATTTATTTCCTTCGATCACGACGTTATTGGGCCAAATAAGTGTTGAAGCGCAATTAAATTCCCACTTTCGAGCGTTTTGACCCGGTCTTGAACCAATTAAATGCGTTTGAACACTTATTTTCTCCCCAGCCCCGATCAGCGCGCCGATTAACTGCTTTTCAACACTTATCGCCCCCCCGGCTTCCGACTCGCGGCTCCCAGCTCCCGGATTATCCGTGTCCAGATCGAGCACAATTGCGCTTGATCTCCTTTTGGATCTTCCTATTACAAAAAAACGAGTCTGTTCCTAACCGAGACTTCAACGACCGCGCGATGGCGCAGGAGGGCCAGTTTGTTCCCAAACAGAACTTCGACGCCCCCGCGACGGCGCAGGATGGCTAGTTTGTTTCTAACCGAGACTTCGGCGGCGGGGCGACAGTGCAAGCGTACTCGTTCGTTTCTAACCGGGAATCCTTCGGCAAAATAATGGTGAAGCCTCTCTTGGGTTTCGACTGATGCAAACTGAAATAGGCAGCATCCAGCATCGAATCTTTTCCCCTTACTCCACGGCAGCGCCCGCCGGCAGGACCTTGCCGGATTCGCCGGCTCCCTGTCTCGAACGCTTGTAGAAGAGCAGCGTCGCGAGAAACGCGGCGCCGAGCATGGCGGCGTAGACGTATAGCACAGGCGTCAGATGCGCCCCGAACTGGTCCGGCGTCGCGATCTCGCCGCCCTGCCGGAACACGAGGCTGCCGATGGCGATGCCGAACACGCCGCCGAGCTCCCGCGTAGCGTTGGCGACGCCGCTCGCCTCCCCGGAGCTTGAATCCGGCACGGCGGAGAGCACGCCCTCGGACAGCGGCGTCATGCTGAGCCCCATGCCGAGTCCCGCCAGCACCATCGCGGGCGCGAGGTAGGCGAAGGAGAATACGGCGCCGTTCGCGACGATGAGGATCGCGAACAAGATCAGCGCGGCCGTCTGCAGCAGCAGGCCGGCGAGCAGCACGCGGCGGGTGCCCAGGCGTCCGATGACGAGCCCCGCCAGCGGCGCGGCGACCATCGTGGCGCCGGTCCACACCATCTCGCGGATGCCTGCGCCGAGCGCGGAGTAGCCCTGCGCTTGCTGAAGGAACAGCGTGAGCAAGAAGATCGCGCCGAAGATGCCGGCGTACAGCCAAAATCCGGCGACGATCAACGCCGAGTAGTCGCGGCTCTTGAACAGGCGGAGCGACAGCAGCGGGTGCGGATGGCGCCATTCCCAGGCGACGAAAGCGGGGAGCAGCAGCAAGCCTCCCGCGAGCGGCCCCCACACTTCGAATTCTCCCCAGCCCGCTTCGTTCCCGCGAACGAGACCGAATACGATGCCGAGCATCGAGGCCGCGATGAGTACCAAGCCGAACAGATCGAGCCGTTTCTCTTCGCCTTTCGATTCGCGGATCCAGAGCCAGCCGAACGCGACGGCCAGCGCCCCGACCGGGACGTTGATCCAGAAGATCGTCTGCCAGGGCGAGCCGTTCACGATGAGTCCGCCGACAAGCGGCCCCATGGCGAGTCCAAGCCCGGAGACGCCCGACACGATGCCGATCGCCGCGGCCCGGTACTTGGCCGGGAACGCCGCGCTGACCAGCGTAAGGCTGATCGGCGTGATGGCCGCGCCGCCTATGCCTTGCAGCGCTCTTGCCAGCGTGAGGCCCAGCGCATGCGTGCTGAGCGCGGAGGCGAGCGAGCCTAAAGTGAATATCGCGATGCCGAGCAGAAACATCCTTTTGCGTCCGTACCGTTCCCCCCAGCATGCCGAAGGGAATGAGCAGCACCGCAAAGGTCAGTGTATAGCCGTTGGTGAACCATTCGAGATCCGCGAGACCTGCATCGAACGACTTTTGAATCGACGGCAGCGCCACGCCGAGCACCAGCGTATCCAGCATGACCATGAACAGCGCCAGGCAGACGACGACCAGCATCCGGTTCCTTTGGGAAGTTGACATCGTTGACATCATCTTTTCCACTCCTTATTTATCGATAAATAAATGAATTCCCTAAAACAGCCGCCAAGCCTCCAAGCCTGGCGGTTACAGCCATCGGTTATGCTGGCCGTTCCGGCATCTTTTGCGCTTCCGGAGATCGGCAAGCGGCTTGCGCTGCCTCATTCTTGCCCGTACCATGGGAGCAGTCTCGGCAGCTCCAATATTTGCGAGAGCGCGATGAGGAGGCCTACGCTGATGAACATGCCGGCTTCGCCCGACGCATCGGGAATGCCCGCCTGCGCAAAGCGGTTGCCGACCGTCCGATGAATCTCGTCGAACTTCGACTTCACCTCGTCCCGAATCGCCGGCTCGGGGATCGAATAGGCTTGCATGAGGAGCAGGATCTCGTTGCGATGGGTATCGAGCAAATCCTTGAAGGCGCAGCCCATCCGGTGAGCCAGCTCCTCGGGCGGACTCTCCACGGCGGAAAAGGCGTGCACCAGCCTGCGATAACCGCGGTCCAGCACGGCCAGGAACAATTCCTCCTTCGTCCTGAAGAAATGGAACACGTAGGGCTGCGTCACGCCCACGGACTTCGCGACCAGCGCCGTCGTCGTCTTGTAAAAGCCGTGATGCGCGAACAGCTCGGCGGCCGCGTCGAGGATTTGCGCTTTGCGCGTTGCCGTGGCTGCATCGTCTCTGGGTGTCATGTTCCGCAACTCCAAATCAAGTTTATTTATTGATTAATAAATATCACGTCAGGACATTCCCTGTCAATGCATTTGCTTCCCAAAAAGCTTTGGCGGAACGGGAGGGCTTTGCTTTCGGATTTTTGATAAGATAAAGGTATCTGGACAATTCGGAGGTCGCTGACGTGGACTACATCATATTGGATATCGAATTCAACGGACGCAAATTCGCGAGCGAGCTGCCCATGGAAGTGATCGAGATCGGCGCGGTGCGGCTAAACGACGCGTTGGAGGCGGTCGACGAGTTTTCGGCGCTCATCAAGCCCGTCTACTTTTCCAAGCTGAACAGCTTCATCAAGAAAAAAACCGGCATTCCGCAGGAGGATATCGATCGCGCGGACGGCTTCGTGCCGGTCATCCGTGCGTTTCAGGCGTGGCTCGGACGCAGCGAGGCTTGCCGCTTCGTCACGTGGGGCGGCGAAGACTTCAAGCGGATCGTGCTCGATACGCGCATGCACAAGCTGGACGATGCGTACTGGATGTCCGCCGTCTACTTCGACTTGCTCAAGGTATATCTGCGCAGCCGCGGGCTCACCAACGACGTCAGCGTCGAGGCGGCGCTCGAGGAGCTCGGCATTCCGTCCGAAGGCTCGGCTCACCGGGCGCTGGACGACGCGCGGATGACGGCGGAAATCTTCCGCAAGACGTTCGCCAAGCTCGATCCCGAGAAGGACGCGAAGCAGTACAAGGACACCTTCAGCAACGCCAAGGAACGGCGCACGGTCAAGAACGCGATCCGGCTGGCCCAATCGCAGAAGTTCGCGATGAATTGGGAGCTGCTGACGGAGCATGTGCTCGCCGGCAAGATCGACCTCTCCGATCCGCGCAAGGCGGCGGAGCTGAAGGCCTACTTCGAGGCGGAGACGGCGAAGCCGCCTAAGCCGCCCAAGCCGAGAAGCGCGGAGCGTCAAGGCGCAAGCCGGGAAAATGAAGGGCGGCAAATCGGGACGCACGCCGACGCCGAAGCGCCTGGCGCAAAGAACGTCGAGACGGATGCCGCAGAGCAGAACGCGGACGACGCTGACTGACCGCTATATCCGTAATAGCCTGACGGGTCGTTTCGCTTCGCATGCGACAAGAAAGCCGCCTGCGGTCTTTGGTTTGCAATAAGCGCGTAGCGGACGGACAGATGCGGACAGAGGAGCCGTTATCCTTGACCCTATCGCGATTCGCGGACCGCTCGCGGACTCAGAGGCCGTTATGGCGGAATTTCCGGCCTTGTTTAGCCTTAACTTGGGGTAATAATGTCCCTCCAGTCCAAAGTTCTCGCATTTGGACTGTTTTTTACCAAATAGCGTGTCCTGGGTCCGATGCCCTGTGCCCGCTGTCCGACCGCCCAACTGCCTTCCACTTCTTCACACAGTTCTCATTTGCAGCTATCCGCTTGCCTTTCCGCCTATCTTCGCCGCGAGGTTAGCAAGAGAAGCCTGCGATTTCTGCGTGAACTTATACATTCCGATCGTTTAAAAAAAGGCTCAAGCCGCAAACCGGCTTAAGCCTTTTTTTTGTTCTTATGCGACTCCCTCCGGTGAAGCTGCAACTCGCCGCCGCCCAGTCACGCCTTTTTGTTGCGCATCGCCTTGAGCACCTTCACGCCCTCGACCTCGCCGTCCGCGAACCGGCCGTAGTCCTCCGACTCTTTGGGGACGAGCGCAACCTTCCCCTCGGCGTTGAAGTGCAGGCCCCAGCCGTACTTCTTCGGCAGCATCGAGGCCCGCATGCAAGCTTTCGGCTTGCCGTAAAATTCAGCCCGCATCTCCGCCTCCCGCGCCTGCCGCTCCTCGGGCGAGAGCTGCTTGTGGCGAACGTAGGTCTCGTACAAAATCTCTTCCTGCGTGTGCGCGTAGGGCTCGCCGGCGATCATATCGTACTCGATGCCCGGCTTCGTCTTGCCGGCCGCCTTGTCCGGCGGCACCGCGCCGTACTCGACGGGGCAATCGTCCGACACGGCGATAAAGGTGTTGTAATAGTTCCATTCCACGGGAGAATTCCTCCTCTTCGGCGTATAAGCATCGGACATTTCCTCATGGCTTGAACGTAACATATCCGGACACGTCACACAATCGGTCTCAACGACGGGGGCAGCGAGGCGCAAACGGAATTTTGCATGTGAAGCTGCGAGATGGGAAAAGCCGTTCCCGGCGTCGGCGAGCCCGCGAACGGCTTAATTTAACGTCTGCTTCGCGATTTATTTTTTCTGAAGTTCGGCGAGCGCGAGCACGATCTTGAGCGCCTCCGCGCGCGTAGCTTGACCGTTCGGCACGAACCTGCCGCCGCCGCGGCCCTGTAAAATACCCGCCCGCTCGGCCAGCGCCGTCTGCTCCTTCGCCCAATCCGGGATCTCGCCGGCATCCGCGAAGTCCGGCTGTCCGCCGTCAAGGCCGGCGTCTTCTCCCAGCGCGCGTGCGACGATGACGGCGAGCTCTGCGCGCGTGATCGTCCGTCCCCCGCGGAAGGCGCCGTCCGCGTAGCCGCCGACGAGCCCCTTGGAAGCAGCCGCCGCAACGTGCGGGGCCGCCCAAGCCGGGATCGAAGCGGCGTCCGCGAAGCCGGAAACGTCCGGCTTCGCGGACGCCGCTATCCCTGCTTCAGGCGCAAGTCCCAACGCCTTGGACAGCATGACCGCGAACTCGAAGCGCGTGACGGTCGCATTCGGCTTGAAGGTGCGGTCCGGATAGCCGGACACGATACCCAGCTTCAGCGCGTCCCGGATCAGCGCCGCCGCCCAATGGCCCGCGATGTCCGTCGGCTCCTGCGGCGCCTGCGCGGAGGCGAATACGGCAAACTTCGTGAAGTGGTCGGTCTCGCCGACGATCGTGTCTTTGGACAGCTTGCCGCCAAGGGAGATCCACTTGCCCGCCTTTTCGTCGAAATAATGGATCGCGGCGGTCTCGCCGACGATCGGCTGCCTCGTCAGCTTGAAGCGCAGCTCGACGGCCGCTTTGAACGAACCCGGCACGCTTTTGCCGATCTCGAACACAGGGCTGATCAGCGCGGCGCCCGCTGGCGCCTGCGGATAAACCTCAAGCTTGGCGATCGTCGCGCGGTAAGCCTGATCGAGCGCGTTCGCAGGCAGCGTCACGACGGCTTCGTCGCCGTAGGTCAGCTTGCCGGCGCGGCCGGCCGGGACGTCGAGGACGCCGTCGGCGGTCACCGGCTCGCCGCCTCCTGAAGCGTCCGTCGGCACGCCGGGGCCTGGTCCGCCAGGTCCGCCAGGGCCACCTGGTCCGCCCGTGTCGCCGCGTTCGACCGCAATCTCGTAGTAGCGCTTGGCTGCGCCGTCCGGCGCCGTGACCTCAAACAGCACGGTTTCGTCTTCGATCGGCACGGCCACAGCCGTATTTTCGCCGACCGGGACGCCGTTGGCGCGAACGGTCGCGCCCGCGCCGCGAGGCGATGCCTTGACGGCGATCGCGGCGACGCCTGCCGGGAGGGTGACGCGGTAATCGGTCGTCTCCGGCGCGAAGGCCGGAGACAGCGCATAGCCTTCGACGGCAAGCGATGCCAGCGACGCGTCGGACGACAGGCGCGGATTGTCGATCTGCGCGGTGCCGCCGGCATAGACGTTGCCGCTGCGGTCGCGGACCGCCCCCGGCGCCGCGGAGAGCGCGGGCTTAACGCCCGCTGACAGCTTGGCGGACAGCGTCAGGCGGACCGATCGGCCGTCGGCGCCGTAGTCGGCGCCCATGACGGCGACCGGGACATCCTCGATCGCGAAGCTGCCCTTCGAGACGGGCGCGAATACGTCCAGGTCCTCGTCGAAGCTCAGCGTGACGACTGCGCCCGACGCGGAAGCGATAGCGGAGATCGCGCCCGGTCCTGCCAAATCCGGCGCTGCGACCAGGACGTTCGCCGCATAGTTCTCGGCCATGGCCGTACCCGAATAGCTGACGACGTTGGCCGCGTTCACCGAAAGTCCGACCGATTCGCCAGCCGGCACCGAGATCGGGCTCACGAACCGGAACGTTCGCGCCAGCGCGACGCCGTCGTCTCCGACGCGCGCGTCGACCGCCTCAAGCGTGCCCGCGAGCGCCTCGCCTCCGACGGTCGCCTTGACGCCTTCATCCGTCAACGCGCCTGCGGAGACGTACTTGTCGGTCCGGAATACGATGACGATGCCGCCGTCCGTCGACACGGTCGCCTTGGGCGCCGCCTCGATGCGCGGAGCCGCGTAGGACACCATCGGCACGTTCACCTCGAGTTGCGGCGGCGGCACGTCGAGCTCCGCGCTTTTCGCCGGCTCGTAGCCCGCCTTCTCGTAGACGACCTGCCATTTGCCCGGCGGTACGTCCCAGCCGTATTTGCCCTGGGCGTCCGTCGTCTGCGGGTTGGCCTGTCCGTACCATTCGGCGTCCCAAGGCAAGTAGCCGCCCGAGACCTGATCCAGATAATAGACGGTGGCCTTGGCGTCTGCGATCCGGTTGTCCGGGAATGTCTCGTAAACGTACCCGCTTGGATCGTAGATCCATACCGGCGTGGCGACGGGATTGCCCAGATGCGTCTCCGACACGCTGCCGTCCGGGTCCTTGGGCTCGCATTCGCCTTTCCCGGACTTGTTCGCCAGGTTCGTCAGCTGCTCCGTCTGGTGGCTGACGCTGGCGTCCAGCGCGGCGCCGATCGCCATGCTGGCGCCCATCAGGGCGAGCGAGCCGCCGAACGTAGCCGGCGCAAGCACGGCGCCCGCGATCATCATGCCCCACTTCGCCCCTTCGACGGCGATCGCATGCGTCGCCAGCTGGTCGATCTTGGCGCCGTAATAGCCGGCCATCGCCGGGTTGCACTGCGCGATCCGGTCCGCGAGATCGCCCAGGGCCGCCATATTGTCAGCGACCTGTCCGCGGCCGTCCACCGCGCTCTTCGTATCGTAGATGGAAGCTGCGCCCTTGCCTGCCTGGCCCGCGAGATCCTTTTCGTTCCACAGCACCTTGGCGCCCACCTTGACGAGGCTGCCGATGCCGCTCGCCAGACTCGAGATACGAACGGAGGCCCCCTTCGCAGAAGCGGATTGCCCTTTCCCCGCAGCCGCCGACATGATGGCTGCCAGCGTCCGGTCCGATCCGCCGATCAGGTTTTCCGGTACATAGGCGGTAAACGTTACGCTCATCTCGCCTTTGTCGCCCTGCTCGAACGCGTATTCGACGCCATAAGCCTCGACGCCGTCGGCTTGCGCCCGCCGCAGCTCTTCCTCCGTCGGCGTATAGGACGCCCCGGACTGCAGCGACAGATCGACGTGCATCGCCAGATCGCTGGCCTGCGGCAGCTTGATATCGGCGGACCCGCGGAGGATGCCTGCCCCGTCCGTCTTGAACGCGCTGGACGCGTCCGCTTCGTAGCCGCGCATGCCTGGCGGGAGCGCCTCGCTGAATTCCCGCTCGCTGCCGATCTGCTTCACGCCCGCCGGCTTGATGTCGTACGTCACGTAGATATTCTCCGATATCGTGCCCGAGAAGTTCATCGCCGCGATGTATATTCCGTCCTTAAGCTCCGCGTCGGCCGCCACGTCCCGGCCGTTCACCACGAGATGCACCTGTACGTGCTCGACGCGTTCGGGCCGGTTAAACGCCACCTCGAAGCGGAAGTCTCTGCCCGGCACGACCACGTACGGAAAACGGATCGGGCCGTTCGATACGTCGAGCTCGACCCTGCGTCCGTCGCTCTGTTCGAGCGTAAGCTTGCGAATCGTCGGACGGTCCGGGTCGTAGGCGACCGGCGCGACCGGCGTCGTCAGCGTCTCCCCGTCCCATGACGCTTCGGCGCGCAGCTCGAACGTCTTGGCCCCCTTGGGATCCGGCGCCGTCGCGTTCAACTGCCAGAAGCCGCCGGGGCTCGCGGTCGCTTCCCCGATCGGCGCGCCGGAGGCGAGCACCTTCACGACGGCGCCGGCAGGCGCGCGTCCGCCGAGCGACCAGGTCAAATCCGTGACCGAGCCCGGCGCGGAGAGCGTCAACGGCTCATTCGACAGTTCTGCGGAACCGAGCAGCTCCGTGCGCCTGCCGCCGGCCGGTCCGTACGACGCCTGACCGGTCGACGAGAGACGGGACGGCGCGCCGGGCAGCAGCTTCACCTGATAGGTTAGCGAACCGGAAGCGCCCGCTGCCAGGCTGCCCGCGGAGACGGACAACACCGTCCCGTCGAGATTGTACGCTGCCGGACTGCCGTTCAGCGAGACGGATTGCGGCACGAGCTCGGCGCCTTGCGGCACGTCCGCCAGCAGGACGACGTCTTTTGCCGCTTCGCCCGCTTGGTAGGTCAGCTTCAGCTTCGCCGTCTGCCCTGGCGACAGCGCCGGCGGGTACGCGGTCATGCCCGAGCCCTCGCGCCCTTCGAACGCGCCGGCCGCGCTCTTCAACTGAAGCGTACCGATATCGACGATACTTTGCCCGTCCGTCGTAAATGTCTTGGACGCCCGGCCCAGCCAGTTGTCGATCGTCAACCGGTACTGGCCCGGCGCGGAAGGCAAGCTCAGCTTGACTTTGTCGCCGTAGCCCGAGCCGCCGCCCCGCCATTCGGCAGGCTGCCGCCAATCGCCGTTCGCGTCCAGCTGCTGCAGCGTCGCCTGCCAGACGCCGATATATGCGGAGCTCTCTCCGACAGGCGACTTCAACGTGCCGACCAGCTGCTGCCCGATCTGGCCCAGCCGCAGGTCCACCTCGTTGACGCCTTCCCCCCAGGACGATGACTTTCTTGTCCGCGCCGAGTCCGCCTTCTCCGCCGTCCGCCGAGACGACGACCGTCTCTCCGGATTCGGCGCGCACGACGGTCGTCTCCGAGGTCACATTAGCGCCGTTAATTTGAATATGCAGATGAATGCCCGTCGTCCAATCGATCGGCAGCGGCCCCTGCCATTGTCCGCCCGCATAGCGGGTATACAGATTAATCTTGATCTTCTGGATGGGCGGCACGTCGAGCGTACGGTCGATCACGACCGTGTCGCCTTCCTTCACCGTGACGTTCTGCCGCGCGGACAGATCCCCTTCGCCCGTGAACGTCAGCACGCCGGACGCCGCAGGCGTCTTCAGCCTGTAAGCGCCGTTCGCGTCCGTGACGGCCGAATAGCTCGCTTGCCCCTCGGGAAATTCGATCGCCAGCCGGACGTTGACATTTTCCGCAGGCTTGCCGTTCGTCCGGGTCACCCGGCCCTGCACGGTGCCTTCAGGCATAGGTTCGAGCTTGATCGTCCGCACGGTCTCGCTTCCCGCGAGCTCGACGCTCGGGACGTTGTCCGTTCGGTACCGTCCGGCCGGCGCCTCCGGCGTCACGCGAATCGGGCTGCTGCCGGATGGCCAGCTCATGAACGTCGTCTCGCCCTTTTGATCCGTATCATCCCATGCCGTCAAGCCTGATGCAGCCGTCAGCTTGACTCGCAAATTGGCCAGCGGTCCATTGGCATCCTGCAGTCGAAGCTTCAGCCGGCGAGGCGGATCGACGGTGATCCTCTGCTTGGCGACGAGACCTGCGCGCGCGCCGATGCCCGCTACCTCCTGAACGAGACGGTCCTCGGGATCGAGCAGCCGGATATTATACGGCTGCCCGCCCTTCAGCCTGTCGAACGTCAGCACCGCCGGATTCGCTTCGCCGGCGATCGCCTTCATCTGCGCGAAGCTCCCGCCCGCGCCGGCGACGTTGACCTTGTAGCCCGACAGGTTCAGCGTCGAATCGACGGTAAGCGCGAGCGCGGCCTGGCTGAGGACCGGCAGCCCGTAGGCCGTCGCGGCCGGCGTCTGCGAGCCGTCCCCGTACGTCTGGCGGGCCTCCACCTTCGTCAGCCGCTCGATGCCTTCCGAGAAGGTGAAGGCGCCGAGATACAAGCCCGGCTGGTCCGCGCTCTCGGTCAGCGGGATATTCATGGTCGCTTCGCGCGGCGTGCCCAGATACGTTCCCGAGCCGTCCGCGGCTTCCCATGTGGCATAGGTGACTGTCGCCACGCTTGCAAGGCCCGGTTGGCCGGACAGACGGATCGTCTCGGTATCGCCGATCGGGACCGCGCCGCCATAGACGCCCGTGCGTCTCATCGAGACGTAGGCGGCCGCGCGGGCCGGCGTCGTCACGGTGCGCGGGAGCGTCTCGTACGCGACGTCGGCGCCGACATAACCCACGACCCGGAATTTGTATATCGTGGCGGGCTTCAGCCCCCCGAACGGTAAACGAAGTCGTGTCGCCGTCGGTCTCGCCGATCGCGCGCGGCGCGGATCCGTCCGTCTCGTCGAGCACCGCGTACCGCTCCGCCGAGCCGCCGGCCTGCCAAGTCAGTACCACGTTGCCGTCCTGCTGCGCGGCTGCCGACAGCTCGCCGCCCGCGGGATCGCCGGAAGCGGCGGTTCTGGCCGGGATCGGCGGCAGCGCGGCGCTCTCGTTGCCGGCGGCATCGACGGCCGTGACGTAATAGACGTAGTCTGTGTCCGGTGTCAGACCATCGGCGGCGTAGGTCGTCGCGGCGGTCTCCGCGTAGACGGCGCCAGGCGCGCCGGGTTCGGACGCGTAGACGCGATAGCCGGTTACCGCGCGGTTGTCCGCGGCGGCCGGCCAGGCCAACGTGACGCCGTTCGCCGTGCGGGCGGTCTGTTCGCCTGCCGCGCCGGACGGCCAGGAAGGCGGGGATACGTCTTCGCCCGCGTCGATGCCGTATTCGTACGCCGGGCCGTTCGCGCTGGTCTGGTACGCGCCGTTCACGGCTTCGACCCGATACGAAAGCTTGGTCTTGTCGGCGGGCAGCTGCGCGACGGTATAGGTCGTATCCGCCGTGCTGCCGATCAGCGATTCGATCGTATAGTAGGAGCCGAGCAGCGGGTTCGCCTGGATCTGATAGATCTTGTAGCGCACCGCGCCGGCAGGAGTCGCGCCGCTCCAGTTCAGTACAAGGCCTCCGGCCGTCTCCGACGCGTTCAGCGACTTGCCGGCCGGCCAGGCCGGCGCATCCGACGGACTCAGCGCCACCGCGACCGCGGACGTTTCCGTATAGGCGAAGCCGCCGTTCGACAAGGCGGGGTGCCGGCCGTAAGCGGCGCTCTGAAGGCCGCCGAGATTCGTCAGGCCGCCCGTTTCGACATCCGCGTAATAAAGCACGGCCGGATTGTACGTAAACTTTTTAACCAAACCCGCTCTCAGGTTCGAGGCATCGGACACGAAGCCGACATGCCTCCCGTCCGGACTGATGTCCGGCTCGTAGCTGTCGCCGTTCGAAGCGCCGCCGGCGCCGCGGCTGACCAACTGAAGCGCGTCTTGTTCGGCACGGGTCGCGTCGAACAGATAGACGTTGGACTTGACGCCTGCCGCGCCGTCCCCCAGTTGGTCCGCCGACGACGCGAAAACGACCCGCGTGCCGTCCGCGCTGATCGCAGGCGCCGGATAAACGCCCGAATCCCAGCCCCAGTCAGGCTCCGCGTTCAGCAGCGTGCGCGTATCCCCGCCGCCTTGTCCCGCGCCGGCCGCGTACAAATAAAAATCCGGGAGGAAACGGGAGAGCGACGTATCCTCGGGGTGCTCGCGGTACGCTTCGACCGTGTAGGCGACCGCGTCCCCTGTGCGATTGACGGCCGGCGTGTACGCGCTTCCCGCTTCCGGATCGCTGATCCGCTTGACGTCGATCTCTTCTCCTTCGCGCTTGTAGGCATATATCGAATAAAACGCAAATGCCTCTGCGGGCTCTGCCAGGTTATCGGCCGACGATTCGTAGACGATCGTGCCGCCGTCCCCGCTAATGTCGGGATTGTAGCTGCCGGCGTCGGCCGGATCGCCGGCGGGATCGACGCTCGCCAAATCGACGGCGTCCGCGCTCCGGTCGTAGGCCCCCCGAGGTTCTGCTGTAGACGTAGATCCGGTCGAAATTATCCACGTCCTGGGGCGAGAGGCTGCGGATCGACGGGTCGTCCGTCAGATTGGTCGCCTGGGACTGGAATACGATCCGGCTCCCGTCGTCGCTGATCGCAGGCTTACGGCTGCTCGCGTTCGCCGGCGTGCCGTCCGCTTCGGTATCGATCATCGAGGTCCGGCCGAGCAGCCGATCATGCACGTAAACATGGGAGGTATAGTCGGGCTCTCCTGCTTCGTCCGCGTACATGGCTTGCGCCGCAGACTCAAATACGACATACCTGCCGTCCGGCGTGATATCCACGCTCTCCAGCATGCTGCCGTATGCGAGCTCCCCGTCCAGGGCGCGGTGCACCTGCTCTTGCATCGTCCAGTACGGCTCGGTCTCCGCGGCGACGGTATGGCCGTACGAGGCCGGCGTCAGCAAGCTCGTTGCCAACCCCGCGACTACCAATAAAGGCGTCAGCCTCATTCTACTTTTTCTCAACGCGCTTCCCTCCATCATAACGCCTAGGTAATACCGGCATTATACGGGGGCGGGACTTACAAACTTTTTTACAAACCGCCTCTCTCGTCTTCGGAAAGGCGCAGCATGAGCGAATATTCGTCGGGATAGAGCAGGATGAATTCCGTCAGGCCGATCAGCCGGAACATTTTTTTGATAATGCCCGCTCACGCCGATGCCGTAGATTCGAAAGCCCGCCTTCTGCCCGGCGTGCGCAAGGCGGATCAGCAGCGCAATGCCCGCGCTGTTCACGATGCGCACGCCGCCGAAGTTCAACACCAGGTTGCGCCCTTCCGCCAGCCCTTCGTCCCATCGTCTGCGGCCGAGCAGCGCCTCCTCCGATTGCCGCGTCAGATTGCCCGCCAAATCGAGGATGAGCCCGGTTCCGAACCGGCGCTCCGCGATCGTCAGCTCTTCGTTCACGTCGACTCCTCCTCTCCGCCCCGGCCGGCGAACGCCAGCTCGACGCAAAAGCCGTTCTCGAGCCGGTACGCCCGCAGCTCGTCCGCGTATTCGCGCATGAACCGGAGCCCCCAGCCGCGCGGCTGCTCCCAATCGAGTTTGTCCGCGGCTTGAAGGGGAGGCTCCCCGGTTGCCAGAATGGTGCCCGCGCCGCAATCCGCGACGCGAAATACGCAGCCGCCCCGGCGCGCCCACATCGTCACCGTGACGGGCAGCTCGCGGTCGCAGCCGTTGCCGTGCTCGATGGCGTTCAGGCACGCCTCCGCGACCGCCGTGACGATCTCCTCGCGGCGGATCCGCAGCCGGTCGTCCCGGCCCAGCGTCTCGGACAATTCCCGCAGCAACTCCGCCTCTTGGCCGAGCTCGCTAGGCACAATCCATTCGCGAAGCAGCTCTGCATCGCCCATTCGGCTCTCTCCTCCGTCGGCCGCCCCCGCGGGGCCCGCGCCGTTTGCACCCACCCTATCACCCCGTTCCTTACAAATGACTTACAAATCGCCCGCTGCGCGGCGCGATCGTTCGATCAGCACGATCGTCCGGTCGTCAGCTTCCTCGGACGAGACGGCTGCGGCGTCAACCCGTTCCATAAGCGCCTTCATTTGTTCTCCCGGCTCCAGGCGGACATCCATGGTCATAAGGAGCTTCTCGAAGCGATCGAAGCCCAGCATCTCCCCGTCCGCGCCCGCGCATTCGACCATGCCGTCCGTATACATGACGAACCGGGCGCCGGCCGGAAAAGAAACGCGGCGCTCGCGGTAAACGACCGCAGCGGATACGCCGAGCGGCAGCGAGGACACCTCAACCTCTTCGAGCCGATCCTCGTTTAGCAGATACGGAGGCATATGCCCCGCGCTCGCATAATCGATGACGCCGGCCCGGGCGTCGATCATCGCAAGCCCCGCCGTCACGTACGTTTGACCCTGAAGCGCTCCGGCCAGCGACCGGTTCAGCCGCGTCAACGTATCCGCGGCCGTCCCCCCCGAGCTTGATCTCGCGCCGAAACAGCGCCATCGTCGCGGACATCAGCAGCGCCGCCTGCATGCCCTTGCCCGCGACGTCCGCGACGAGGATGGCCGCTCTCCCGTCGCCGAGCGGCGAGATGTCGTACAGATCCCCTCCGACGTCGCGGGTCTGCCTGCATACGGCCGCGATGCGGCAACCTGCGGCTTCCCGCTCTCCGCCGGGCAGCAGCCCCCGCTGGAGACTGTCGGACAGACGCAGCTCGCGGGCGGCATCCTCGTATCGGCGCGAGGCGTAAGCCTGCAGCTCGTTGAAGGCCCGTCCGAGCTGGCCGAGCTCGTCTTCGGCCGTCGCCTCGACGCGCCCCAGACGCGGATCGTCCTCACCCTCCAGCATGCCGTACATGCCGTCGATCATCGCGCGTAGGCGGCGCCGGAATCGGACGGCGAGGATCCGGAAGGCGGCGAGCGCGGCCAGGGCCGCGGCGGCCGCGAACGCGAACAGCCGCGCCAGGCCTGCGGGATCGCCCGGTATGTGCCAGACGCGAAGGTAGAGCAGAAGAAGGCCGGCGGAAGCGGCCAGCAGACCCAGGTAGGCGGTCATGAGCGACAAAATGAAGGTCGGCGCAGGACGTTTCCTCATCGTTCCCCCCTCCTCCCTCACGACGAGCAGCAGCGCGTTCGCATCGCCCCGCGACTTCGTCGAAGCCGCCGAGCGCATGCGCAGCAGCCCTTCCGCGAGTTGGCCGTCTAGCGGCTCGTCCGGATCGAGGCCGGCAAACGTGCGGCCCGCCGTTTCGTACAGCAAGGCCTCTGGAGCCGCGTCCGCTTCGTCGGTTGCCGACTTGACAGTCGCCGCTTTGCTGTTTGCCGTTTCGCCGGACGCTGCGATGATCGCCGCTTCGGCCGCCGCCTCCGAATACAAACAGACGCGATCGCCCTGCCGAAGACGCCAGCTGTCACCGCTCTTCAGCGACCGCCCCTCGCCGCCGCGCTGCAACCAGCCTCGCATGCCGCCTTGCATGCCGATCGCGATGGAGCCGCCCGCCGCATCTATGAACGCGACGGCCGCGGAGAGCTCGGCCTCCTCCGGAAAGATCTCCTTCAACTGGCTTGCGAATCGCGCCAGCGCCGTCTCGGGCGCCGATTCGCGCGAAGCCGCCGGCTCGTCTTGTCCCTCCAGCTCCGCCCGGAGCAGCAGCATCGCCGCCGACATCCGCAGCGCCGCCGGCAGCCCTTCGCCCGCGACGTCGCCGACGAGCGCCGCCAACCCGCCGCCGGCCAGCGGCACCGCGTCGCAGAAGCCGCTGCCGACCTCGGCGCGCGTCTCGTTCAGCACCGCCAGCGCGATGGCTCCGAAGCGCTGGCGCGAAGGCGGCTGCAGGCTGAGCTGCAGGCCGCGGGCGAGCCGCAGCTCCCTGACCACGGCGTCGTAATCCCGCCCAAGTCGATCGTGCAGCCGGTTAAACGCGACGGCCAGTTGGCCGATCTCGTCTGCCGCCAGCACGGGCATTTTCGGCTGCGAGGGACCGTGATCGCCCCGCAGCAGCTCGCGCAAGCCGCCGGCCAGCAGCTGCAGCTCCCGCCGGAAGCCCGACGCGAGCAAACCGAGGACGGCGCCCGCGAAACCCCATTCCAATCCGACGAGCGACAGTAGCACGGGCCAGCGGAACGGCTCGTTTTTGGCGTCGGCCACCCACACGTACCATAGCACGGACAGCATGTTGATCATCAGCAGCGCGCCGAACGTCGTCGTCAACATCGTCAGGAAGCTCCGACGGCCGATGCCGGCGCCTTGTGCATGCGTCATCCCGGCCAGCGCCGGCCGGATCAGTCTGCGGCCCACGGAGTAATACAGGATCGCCGCACTCGTGCCGACGCAAAGCTCGTACATGAAGCTGCGGATGAAATTTTGCCAATACGACGCCCCTACGTTCAGCAGCGAGTGGCCGTCGAGCGCGTAATGCACGATATGATAGGCCGGTATGGCGAAGACGGCGTAGCACACCGTCCAGACGAACAATTCCCAAGGCAGGCGCAACAGACTTCGGCCGGCCGCGGGCTCGCTGCTCGCCAGCGGATCCGATGCGCTGATTCGCGCGGCCCCGTTCAGCCGCAGCCAGACGTGGAGGCCGAGCATGGCGATGAGGATAAGCAGGATGAGCGACGTCAGCGGAATCGCAATCTTCATCTGAAAGGCGAGCGTCAGCCGCTTGATGAAGTAGCTCTCGAGGAACGACCAGCATAGCACCAGCGCCGCGCCGGACGCGAACAGCGCCAGAAAGCGCAGCATGATCGGCGACCAGGGCTTTATCGGCAAACGTTTCACCTCCCGAGCAGCCGCAGTGTCTCGTCCAAGGGGCGGATGCCGAGCTCGCTCGCCAGCCGTCGCTCCAGCTGCCTGTAAAGCTCCTCCGCCTCGGCGCGTCTGCCGAGTCGGCCGAGCAGCGCGATCAGACTCTGGTATGCTTCCTCCAGCAGCGGCTGAAGACGCACCCGCTCCCGCAGGTAGCTCTCCGCTACCTCTTCGTTCCCTGTCGCTGCCGCGGCTTCCCCCCAGCCGGCGCAGGCCTTCCCCCCTGCCGCTCCAGCTGCGTCTCCCGAAGCCGGTCCAGCCAATCGACGTACTGCAGCTCCGGCGCCAAGGCGCCGTAGAGCGGGACGGCTTGCCCATAGAGCGCCAGCGCTTGCTCCCGGTCGGCCGGCCACAGCTGCGCGGCGACTCGCATCAGCATGTCGTACCGTTCGGCGTCGGTCTCCGCGACGAGTCCTTCCTTTAGCCTCACAAGGCCTTCCCGAACCGCGATTCCGTTCGGCTCGCCCAGCCGCTCGGCGATGATCTGCTTGAGCTGATGGGATGCGACGTAAAAGCGGTTATCCGATTTGTCCGCCGCGGCATCGGGGAACAGGTCCTCGACGAGCCGCTCGCGGACCGCCGCCCGCTCCGGCTGAAGCAGCAGGTAGAGGAGCAGTTCCTTGGTCTTGCTGCGCTTCCAGCGGATGTCGCCGACCGTCGCGCCGTCCTCTCGCGTGAACAGCAGCCCGCCGAACAGCCGGACGTGCCAGCCGGACGAACGCGAGGAAGGCTGCAGCCGCCCGGGCGGCGCTGCGGACCGGGCAGGGGCTTGGGCCAGGTCCGAGGCTATGGATAGAACCGGCATTTGGGCCGAGGAGGCTGGATCTTGAGCTTGAGCTTGGGAGGATGAAGATTCGCCTGGCACTCCTGCCAACGCATGAGCCTTCGATTGAACGCTGGTCCCAACGTCCTCCCGCTCCAGCGCAGGACGCTCGGCCAGAGCGGCAAGCTGACGGGCAGCGCCTTCTAGCATCGCATCCGCGCCTGGAATCGGCATGAAGCCCGCGACTACGCGGGCTTCGGCGAAGCTCGCTTCGGCATCGGCCGCATCGTGCCGGGCAGCCGCCGCAAACGTTCGCGCGATCGCCCAGGCCAGCCGCAGCTCGACGTCCGCCGTACGGTCCAGGGCGAACGCTGCCAGCGCGTCCAGTTTGCCTGTGAGCGCCGGGGTATCGCCGCGCAAGACGGACTCGATGCGCACGTCGAACAGCCGCGCAAACCGATCGTAAGGATACGGCATGCCCTGGGACGCTTCCTGCTCCGTATCGGTACCTTCTCCGAGGCAGCGAGCCAGGCAAGCGTCAGCGGTCGCAAGCTCCTGCCGCCGCTCGGCGCGCAGCGCATCGGCGTAAAGCAGAAGCCGATCATCGATGCGGCCCATGGATGCGCGCTGCCCTAGCGACAGACGCAGCGCGAACCAGTCGGCGTCGCCGATCGCGGCGGCATGCCGCGTCAAGGCCTCAAGCAGCGCGAGGGCCGCGCGTTCGCCTTTGCCGTCCCGATCAAAGGCGGTCGCAGCAGCGCGATATTCGCGCATCTGCTCCTCAACGTCTCCGGCATACTCGGGCCCGAGCAGCGGGAGACCGAGCGCCAGCGCCCAGGCCGACTCACCCGGCATCCGCTCGCCTTCGTGCTCCCGCTCGTCCAGCAGGAAACGCAAAATCGTCTCCGCTTCGTGCCGCTGTCCGGTCCGTACGTGAACGATCGCCAGCAGCGACAACGCGGAGATCAGGGGCTCGCGTAGCGTGCCTGCGGCAAGACCCGCTACCGAAGCCGTCAACGCATCCCCCGCAGCAGCGAGATCGCCCTGCGGCAGCAAACTTTCCGCGCGGGCCTTAAGCAGCAACGGTGAAGCGGCAAGCCGCGACGCCGGCAGCGCGGCCAGTATAGCCGGATCTATGCTCCGGCGCAGCAGCGCTTCGTTCTCCAGCTTGATAACAGCCTCCTCGATCCGATTGCCCGACAACGCCTCGCGCACGAACTCGCCCAGCGTGGACTTCATAGCAGCATCTCGCCTTCTCCTGGTGGTGGTAACGCTTAATTCGACAGTCGCGCGGTTCAGTCCTGCAAGCCTAGGACGCAGGTCGCGGTTTGTTCCCGATCAAGACTTCCTTCCGAGGTAGGCGAGACATCTGGCGCGGTTTGTTCCTGCTCGAGAATTTCTACCGAGGTAGGCGAAGCGTCCGATAGAACATAAAAAAAATCCGCCGGCTTATGCAGCCCGACGGTCGTGATGAATTTCTGCCTAACTGAAGAAGAGCGTTCAGGGCGTCAGTCTCCAAGTTTGCACAAACGACACCGCCCTTCGCTGCCGCTTCGCTACACTCGCTTATGACCGTCGCGTCGGCCGCCCATTTTTACCTCCCAGGCGTCAGGTAGCCGGCCTCCAGCTCCGCCGCAGGCATCGGCCGGTCGATGTAGTAGCCCTGCGCGATGTCGCAGCGCAGCTCCCGCAGGCGGTCCATCTGCGCGGGCGTCTCCACGCCCTCCGCGATGACGCGGAGTTCCATGCCCTGCGCCATTTGGATGATCGCGCGCGTGAGCGCCTCGCTTTTCGGATCTGTGGTCAGCTCGGTCAGGAAGCTCTTGTCGATCTTTAAAATATCGATCGGCAGCTGCTTCAAATACCCCAGCGCCGAGTAGCCTTTGCCGAAGTCGTCGATCGCAATTCGGAAGCCCGCCGCCCTCAGCTCGCGCAGGACGGCGATGACAGGCTCCATGTCGACGATGCCGAAGCTTTCCGTGATCTCGAGCACGATCTGGCGCGGATCGCAGCCCGCCTCCCGCACGATGCCGCGGATCGACTCCGCCAGATCCGGCGCCATGAATTGCCTGCCGGACAGATTCACGGCGACCGCCGGCACCGCCCGCGATTGCCGGTCCCATTCGCCGAGCTGCCTGCATGCCTCCCCGAGCGCCCAGCCTCCGATCTCCCGGATCAGTCCCGTCTCCTCCGCGATCGGGATGAACTCTGAAGGCGGGATCGCGCCCAGCTCGGGATGCCGCCATCTGAGCAGCGACTCCATGCCCTCCAGCATGCCGCTCGCCAACCCGATCTGCGGCTGGTAGACGAGCCGGAGCTCCCCGCGTTCGGCCGCGAACCGAAGCTCCCGCTCCAGCCGAAGCTTGCGCAAAAAAAGCGCCGCTGATCCCCTCGTTGAACACCTGCGGCCCCGTGCCGAGCGACTTGGCCTCGTACATGGCCAGGTCCGCATGCCGCATGAGCGATTCCAGATCCTTGCCGTGATCCGGGTACAGGCTGATGCCGATGCTGGCCGTCATGTAAATCTCGTTGTCCGCCCCTTCGAACGGACGCTCCATTAGCTCCGCGATCCGCCGCGACGTTTCCATCGCTTCTTCCGCACGCTTCAGGCGCCGCAGGACGACGATGAATTCGTCGCCGCCGAGCCTCGATACGACGTCTTCCGCGCGGACGGCCCGCTTCAGGCGTTCTCCCATCTGCCGCAGCACCTTGTCTCCCGCGTCGTGGCCGAGCGAATCGTTGACGGACTTGAACCGGTCCAGGTCGATGAACAGCACGCCCAGCCGCTCTCCCTTTCTGCGGCAGCCCTCCATGACGTCCTGGAGCATCTCCTGCAGCAGCGTCCGGTTGGGCAGTCCGGTCAACGAATCGTAGTGGGCGAGATACTTCAGCTTGTCCTCCGACTGCTTGCGCTCGGTGATGTCCTTGAACATGCCAATGTAGTTCGTGACCTCGCCATGCTCGTCGCGCAGCGTCGTGATGGAGAGGAACTCGGGATACAGTTCGCCACCCTTCCGTCGGTTCCAGATCTCCCCCTTGCCATCTGCCGGTGCCGCGGAGGCTCGCCCACATCCGGTCGTAAAAGTCCCGTCCGTGCCTGCCGGACCGGAGCAGGGCGGGCGTATGCCCGCAAGCTTCTTCTTCCGTATAGCCGGTCACCGCGGTGAACGCCTTGTTGACGGACAAGATCCTGAGCCCCGCATCCGTGATCATGATGCCTTCTCCGGCATGGCTGAACACCTGCGCGTGCAGTCTGAGCTTGGAAGCGGCATTTTTGTATTCGGTGAGATCGAGGAACATCGCCATATAGTTTTGCAGCTGTCCGGCCTCGTCCTTAACCGCGGAGATCGACAGCCATTGCGGGTAAACCTCGCCGTTTTTGCGCCGGTTCCAGATCTCGCCCTTCCACTTGCCTTCGAGGTGAATAGCCGCCCACATCCGCGCGTAAAATTCAGGCGGCTGACAGTCGGACTTCAGCACGCTGGGCGTAAGCCCGACGACCTCGCCTTCGTCGTAGCCCGTAATTCTGGAAAAGGACGGATTCACTTGTATAATACGGGCGTGTCTGTCCGTGATCATGATCGCTTCCTGCGAATCGCGGTAAATTCGGGCATAGAGGGTCCATAACGTCTTGTCATGCTTCATGTTGCCCGCCGATGCCAAAAATCCGCTCATGCCCATGCCTCCCTGATGCCTCATGCCCCTGTCGTCTAATGCGAGAGCAGCCCGATTGCGTCGAGCTTCGGCTCCAGCCAGGCGCCAGCGTTCCTGATCTCGAACGTCGCTCCGATGTCCGCGCACAGGTTCCTCAAAGCCAGCAGCAGGCCGAGTCCCGAGCTGTCCAGGTCCGTGACCTCGTCCATTCGGAGCGAGACGCCCGGAACGCCCGCCGTTAACTCAGGGAACAGCCTGTGCCGGAGCTCGACCGCTTCGGCTACGCCGATCCTGCCCGACAGCACCACCTCGACCGTGCCATCCTCTCGCCTGATATCGAACTTCATGACGAACCTCCCGCGGGCGTCGACAGCCGTGTGATCCGAACCGACAGACACCGGCAAATTTAGGTAACTTTTTCTTATATACACCGTTACTGCGGGGATGTATGTGACATTTATCACACGCAGCATTCTTCCATTCGACACGGGTCGGCGGCAGCAGGTAGAATTGTAGAAAAGCGACGATCGACGAAGGAGACCATACGATGAAACTGGCGTCATGGAACGTGAACGGGCTGCGGGCAGCGATGAATAAAGGGTTCGGCGAATACTTCGACGCATTGGACGCGGATCTGTTCTGCGTGCAGGAAACGAAGCTTCAGGAGGGCCAGCTCAGCGTGGATCATGGAGAGCGGTACGGTCAGTATTGGAATTACGCGAAGCAAAAAGGCTACTCCGGCACCGCGGTGTTCACGAAGCGCAAGCCGTTGTCGGTGCGGTACGGGATCGAGGAGGACGCCGAGGAGGAAGGCCGCATTCTGACCCTGGAGTTCGAGGGGTTCTATCTGGTCAACGTCTATACGCCGAACGCGCGGCGGGACTTGTCGCGTCTTGATCTGCGGCTGGCGTGGGAGGATCGTTTCCGCCGATATCTGACCGAGCTCGATGCGATCAAGCCCGTCGTCGTCTGCGGCGATCTGAACGTCGCGCACGAAGAGATCGATCTGAAAAATCCGAAGCCGAACCGCGGCAACGCGGGCTTCACGGACGAGGAGCGCGCCAAAATGAGCGAGCTGCTGGGCGCGGGGTTCGTCGATACGTTCCGCCACCTGTACCCGGACCGGACCGACGTGTACTCCTGGTGGTCCTACATGCCCGGCGTCCGCGCGCGCAACGTCGGATGGCGCATCGACTACTTCCTCGTATCCGCGCGGCTCGCCCCCTTCGTGCGGGAAGCGTCGACCGACTGCGCCGTCATGGGCAGCGATCATTGCCCCGTGCTGCTGGAGCTGGACGATTCGGTCTGGGACGGCGTCGGGGCGAACCGATAGTCTCGGTTGGGACCAAACTTGCGCGGCAGCGGCGGCGGGGCGAACCGATAGTCTCGGTTGGGACCAAACTTGCGCGGTAGCGGCGGCAGGGCGGACCGATAGTCTCGGTCAGGACCAAACTTGCGCGGCTGCGGCGGCGGGGCGAACCGATAGTCTCGGTTGGGACCAAACTTGCGCGGCGGCGGCGGCGGGACGGACCGGTAGTCTCGGTCAGGATCAAACTTGCTCGGCAGCGGCGTCGGGGCGAACCGATAGTCTCGGTTGGGACCAAACTTGCGCGGCAGCGGCGTCGGGGCGGACCGATAGTCTCGGTTGGGACCAAACTTGCGCGGCTGCGGCGGCGGGGCGGACCGATAGTCTCGGTTGGGACCAAACTTGCGCGGCTGCGGCGGCGGGCGGACCGGTAATCTCGGTTGGAAACGAATTCGTGCGGCCCCCCCAACTGCCTAGCTGCCTGTGATCTCGACGCTAAGGCTGACGATCTGCACCATGATCGGCGTTCCTGCGAAAAGCGTCGCACCGTCGGGATCGATCGTCACGGACGTAGGCGTCAACGTGTAGATGTTCTGTTCTTGGGGCACGCCATTCAAATACAGCATCGAGTAAGCGCTTGGACCGAGCCCTTCGAACGAAGCGGCGGGCACGCCGTTTACCGTGAATTGGCCGGCACCGATCGTGACCGGGACGCTCGCGGTCTGTTCCAGAAAAGCGAGATACAGCGCGTTGCTTGGCAAAACGGCGATGTCCGCGGGTAGCGGCCCTGCCGGTCCGGGGGGGGCCCATCGGTCCGGGCGGACCCGGAGGGCCGACGGGGCCGGGAGGCCCGCTCGTGCCGGTCGGGCCCGCGATCCCGGGCTGACCGTTCGCACCGGCAGCGCCTGCGGGGCCGGCAGGTCCGGCGGGGCCCATGGGACCCGCCGGTCCCGCGAGACCTCTCGGATCCGGCGGAATTGCCTGGGCCGGCGGGTCGTCCGGATCTGGCGGGTCTACTGGATCTGGCGGGTCTACTTGAGCGGGCGGATCTGCCGGATCGGACGGGTCTATCGGCTTGGGCGGATCTATCTGAGCGGGCGGATCTGCCGGATCGGCCAGAACTGGCCCGCTTGACGGCCAAGCCCCCCCCTTGAGCGCCCCGATGGCCTTTCGACCCCGCAATGCGCTTCAGCCCGCGCCGGCTTAGGCGCCCTGTATGGCCAGGCGATCGGGGAGCGACTCGCATCCCCCGCGCACCGTCTCCGCTACGCTTGCGCGCGCCCGGCGTTCGAGCCGGGCGCTTTCCGGGCTTTCCGGGCTTTCCGGGCTTTCCGGGGTTTCCGGGCTTTCCGAGCTTTCCGGGCTTTCCGGGCTTCCCAGACGTTCCGCTCTGCGGACGCTCTTCCCGCTTTTTTCTTTTTTCCGGGAAGGCTGCGATGAATCGCCGCCTTCGCTGCCGGCCGCGCCGCGAGAGCGGCTTCGGCGCCTGCGCCGGTATGCGCGGCCGTCTGCCTTTCGAGCCTGCTTGCAAACGATAAGGGACATCCCCATCGGAATCCTCCTTTTGTGCGGTTTGCCGCATACCGCTTCCCGTTCGCTTACGCCGGCGGTCTCGTCTTGCCTTTGGCCTATCATATGCCGTGACGGCCGATCCGCTTTGGGCCGTTGGCCGGAAGGCCCGCGATTTGCGCCGCCTTTTCGGCAATTTGAGCCGGATGACGCAGTCGAAGCGCCGTACCGCAATCGCTCGCGATGCATGTACTGTTAGAAGGCCGAGGCTACGAAAGAAGTCCTCTCGGCCGGAGGAGGTGAGTGATATGCCCGTCATTAAACCTGTGATCGTCGCGATCGCCAGCAACCCCGTAGCGACCGGAGGCGTCATCTCGACGACCGTCAGCCCGACGGTGGACCGCTACTACGCCGCGGTGACGGCTGCCATGATCGTAGGCGGCGTGACCACGATACCGGCAGACAGCTTTCTCGACGACGCCGACGCCCCCGTGACCACGCTGCCGGATCCCCCCGCCAACGGCTATTACAACGTCTATGTCAACGGCACGCTGCAGCAAGGCGGACTGTCGACGCTGACCACAGCCAGCTTGGTGCTGGCGACCGGGGACCTGACCGAAGGTACGCCCGTTCTGCTCGAGGTCAGCAGCTTCGACGGCGCCTCGACGATGACGACGCAGCCGACGATCTCGGCTCCGACGATCACGGTCATCTCATAATCGGAAAAGCAAGAAGAGGCCGGCGCCCGCAAGGGGACCGGTCTTCTTGCGTCTCGCGGCGCAGTGCCGCTCGGTTTTGCGCGGATGGTATCAGTATCATCGACGGCGGCCCGGCCAAGACGCCCCATAAACATGCGGAAACACAAAAAAGGCGCAGCCCCTCGACCGATCGGAGAGGCTGCACCTTTTTCTAGTTCGTCACGGACGGGTAAACTGCTGCGTCCAATAGCTGCGATACTCGGAATCCGTGTAGTACGCGTAGCCGATGCCGATCTGTTCGTAGTCGCCGAGCATGTTCTTCAGATGACCCGGGCTGTTCTCCCAGGCGGCCACGACCGAGGCCGGCGTCTCCTGCCCGGCCGCGATATTCTCCGCCGCCGACCGGAACTTGATCCCCTGATCCCGCATCATCTCGAACGGATCGCCGTAGGTTGGCGAGTCGTGGCTGAAATAGCCCTGCTCGCCCATGTCGGCGGACTTCAGGCGCGCGACGAGCGACAGCGGCACGCTGAGGGCGAAAGGCTTGGTCTTGCCGTGCCGCGCGCGGAGGTCGTTGGTCCGGAAAAACGCCTCGATCTCCTCGTTCGACAGCTTGAACAGCTCGCCCGAGAGCGCGTACTGCTTAAACGTCATCTCCTGCGCTGCGTCCGCGTCGGGCTGCGAGATGACGGCGGTCTTCGTCGCCTGCCGCCATTCGAGCGCATGTCCGGTCAGCTCCGCGCTCGCCCGCAGCGGGATCATCGTGCTGTCCGACAGCAAGCTGCGCGGCGACGTCCAGCTTCACGACATAAACGGACGCCTTGCCGGTCGCGTCGGTGACCGTGCGCTGCACGTACGGCGAACCGATCTTCAGCAGCAGCGCGGTCCCGCCGCCCTGCGCAGCCTGCAGCGTCGCGGTCACGATCCGCGCATCCGGGTCCCAGGCCATGCGCGCGCCCATCGCTTCGAGCAGCGCGCGGGCGGGCACGAGCATGCGCCCGGCCTGGATGACCGGCGCCGCCTCCGCGAAGGCGACGGGCTTGCCGTCGACGACCGCATTCGCGGCGGACCCTGCCGCCGATACGATACCCGCGCCGCCGGGCGCCGGCACCGCCAGCCCGATCGCCAGCAGCAGCGTTAGTACCGCCTTGCTCATCGCACCGTATCGCCTCATCCGCATCGCCTCCTTCTATGGTGTCTATTTACCCGAATGCCAGAAGGCTCTACCCCGCAACGCTTAACGCTCGCCCAGCAGAATCCGCGTATACGGCGAATCCGCGGGCAGCATGATGACCGGCTCGCCCTTGAACGTGGTCGTGTAGCTCTGCAGCGTCCGATACAGCTTGTAAAACTTCGGATCCTTGCCGTAAGCCTCGTTATAGATGCGCGCCGCTTCCTTCTCGCCCTCGGCCACGATCTTCTTGGCGTCCGCCTCGGCCTGCGCGATGAGCTCCTGCGCCTGACGGTCCGCGTTGGAAGTCACCTTGCGCGACTGCTCGTCGCCCTCGGACAGGTAGCCGGCCGCGATCGACTGGCGATCCGAGATCATGCGGTTGTAGACGCTCTGCTTGTTCTCCTCCGGCAGATCCGTCTTCTTGATGCGCACGTCGATGATGTCGATGCCGTAGTTCTGATTCGCCGCGACGTCCTTGACCATCTGGGTGATCTCGTCGTTGATGTCGCCCCGCGCCGTCGTCTCGCTGATGATGCTGCCGTATTCGATCTCGGACAGCTTGCGCCGCACCGCGTTGTAGACGGCGTCGCCGATGCGTCCCTCGGCCGCCGATACGGTCTGCAGCGAACGCAGGAAGCGATGCGGGTCGGAGATGCGCCATACCGAGTAATTGTCGACGATGATCGGCTTCTTGTCCTTGGTCAGAATCGTCGTCGGCTGGCTATCGTAGATGCGCTGATACTTCGGAAGCGTGCGCACGGACTCGATGAACGGAATTTTAAAATGAATGCCGGGAGACTGGTGAATGCGCGTCGCCTCGCCGAACTTGAGCACGACCTTGTACTGTCCCTCGCCGACGACGAACATGGAGCCGGAGAGGAGAATGACGAGCAGCAGCGCGCCGACGCCGGTCAGAATCCATTTGCGGGTGTTCATTGTCCGGCACCTCCCTGGCCTGCGTTCAGGCTGCGTCGTCGTACCGCCCGTGCCGCTCGAAGTCGTCGACTTGGCGCCGCTGTTTTTGAGGAAGCTGTCGAGCGGCAGGTAGTTCACCGTGTCCCCGCTGCCGTCGGTCACGATGACCTTGGCGTTCGGCAGAATCTGCTCAAGCGTCTCGAGCACGAGACGGTCGGCGGTGACTTCCGGATTTTTAGCGTATTCATTGTAAACGGCATTAAATTGCGCCACGTCGCCCTGCGCGTTCAGAATCCGCGACTTCTTCTGCGCCTCTGCCTGCTCGATAAGCGCCTGCGCCTCGCCCCGCGCCTTGGGGAGCCGGTCGTTCACGTACTTCTGCGCCTGGTTGATCTTCGTGTTCTTCTCCTCGCGCGCATTGGTGACTTCCTTGAACGCCGTCTGCACCTGGCCCTCGGGCGGCTCGATGTCCTGGAACTTCAGGTCGTCGATCTGGATGCCCGTGCCGTACTTTTCCTGAATCTCAATCAGTTTTTTCTTGACGTCCGCCTGGATGACCGTCTTTCCCTCGGTAATCGCGTAATCCAGCTTGGTCGAGCCGATGACCGAACGGATCGCCGCGCTGGCGGAGTTCCGCAGGAACTGCTCCGGATCGTCGATATTGTACAAGTAATCGCGAATGTTGGCTATTTTCCACTCGATGACCGCGTCGGCGGAGACGATGTTCTCGTCGCCCGTGATCATGAGCGCCTCGGATTCGACCGGCGTCACCTTGCCGCCGCTGTCCTCGCGGTAGCCGATGTGCAGCTTCTGCGTCAGGTTGGCCGGCACCTTGACGACCCGCTGGATCGGCGACGGCAGCTTGAAGTGCAGGCCCGACTTCTCCTGCGTCGCCGTATACTTGCCGAACGTGAGAATCGCCGCTTGCTCCTGCTCCTGCACCGTGTAGAACGTCGTCGAGCCGATCCAGACGACGATGACCGCGACGATGCCGAGAAAGATCAGCCGCCACGTTCGCTTGGGCAGCTGCGGCATCTGGTACGTATTCTGCGTCTTGCCGCCTTGAAAAACTTCCATGTGCGCAATCCCCTCCCATGTTGTGTATAGGAGTACATACGCGCAAAGTGCGGAAGCGGTTGCCGGGAAATGCACGCGGCCCTCGTCGCGTGCCTGCGTAAAGCGCCGAATTAGCGCTGAATTAGCGCCGAGCCGGCGCCCGTCAATTGCCGTTTCGCGGCGATCATCGCCTGCACGAGGTCCGTCTGTACGTCGTCCAACCCTCGGACAAAAGCCATATAGTGAAGGCCGCCCCCCGCTCCAAACATAGTAGGTATGGCTGCGTTCGTCCGTCTGTCCCGTCCCGCGGCCGTAAGGGTCGAACGAGCGAAGCGAGTCCCGCACGACGGTCACTTCGGTGCTTCCCATGTTAATGCGGCTCGCCGACGGCAGCTTCGCGATATCGACGAGGGGCGTGCGGCTCTGATACAGCATCGCGTAATCGTTCAGATCGCCGATCGGCGCGTCGTAGGGCGCCCGGTACGTGCTCTCCAGCGCGTCGCCGGGCGGGCGGAAGTAGAAGGCCGTATTGCGGTCGTCCGGTCTGAGCAACAGCGCGTCGTTCAACTGCAGGCGATCGTCCAGCAGCGAGCGCGTCAGCTTGACGTCGAACCCGAGGATTCGCTCGGCCTCCGCAAGATCCTCCTCGTCGTAAAGGGGAAACGAGTTGCCCGCGCCGCTGTAGTCCGCTTGCCGGAGCTGCTCCGGCAGTACGAAGGACCGGAGCAGCCGGTCGCGCTGCGCGTCGGTCAGGTTCCGCCCATGCTGCGGCAGGCCTTCCTCCCTCGAATGGTTCTCGCTCCAGTAATCGAGCGCATACCAAATATCCCCTTCCTGCCAGATAAAGCTCTTGGCGCGCTCCGGCAGATGCCAGGCATACGCCTGGAGCTGCGTCGCGAGCGTACCCTGTATGCCGGCGAACGCGGCCGGCTCCTGCGTGTAGGAGATGGGCGCAGCCGCCCCCCCAGGTCGCGGGCGCCAAGGTCCGCATCTCCGCTCCCGGCTGCCGCTTGTACTCGGCGCGCAGATCCCGGGCGGAAGCCTTGACCGTGAAGCGCCTGACATCGTCCGTGCCGTAGCCGGCGTGGAACGACAGCGTTACGGCGTCTCCAGGCTTGGCGGAAGTACCCTGGCGGACCTCGACACTCTCCAGCTCGTACCCCGCCGGTATATCGTCCGGCACCTTGAAGTCGAAGGACACGTAAGCGCGGGCCCGCTCCAGGCTGTTAAACCATTTGTAATGGTCCATCAGCCGCACGATGCCGAGCGATCCGCCGCCGGCCGTTTGCCGCTCCTCCGCCGTCGCGGGGGCGAGGACCGGCGGGGACGCCATCGCGAGCAGCACCGCGCCTGCCCCGACGAGCGCCGCGATCGCGAC
Organism: Cohnella rhizosphaerae; assembly: GCF_029525575.1. Lineage (GTDB taxonomy): Bacteria > Bacillota > Bacilli > Paenibacillales > Paenibacillaceae > Cohnella > Cohnella rhizosphaerae. The sequence continues at coordinate 531,266 of NZ_JAPDIA010000003.1, read as the reverse complement.
GAACGGCAGGCGGCGCGACCCGGCGCGGAACCCGGCGATCAGCGCGATCCTTCGCCTCAGCTCCCCCGCTCTTCTTAGGGTAGAGCGAGAAGAAACGCCGGGCGCCGTCTTCCCTGCCGGCCGGGCGGCCAGCTGAAGCAGCGTCAGACCGTACGCGGCGGACTCGCGTTCGCCGAGCGCCTCCAGCACGCCGGCGTCGCAGGCGAGCTCCCGGTCCGCCTTCATCCGCCGGATCGCCAGCCATACGAGGGGGTTAAACCAGTTGACCGCGGCCGCGAATCCCCATAGGGCGCCCAGCCACAAGTCCCCGCGTTTGGCGTGGACCAGCTCGTGGCACAGAATATGCGTGAGCCGGCGTTCGTCCGGATCGGCCGTCATGCCGGCGGGCAGGTAGATCGCGGGCTTGACCAAGCCGTACAAGCAAGGTCCGGAGATGGCGTCGTGCGCGTAGACGGCGATCGGACGGCGAATGCCGAGCCGCTTCCGGCAGGCCGCCAGCGCCGAGACGAGGCCCGGCTCATCCGCCGGGACGGATGCCTGCAGATGCCGGCGATAGCGCAGCGCGGCGACGACGCCGGCCAGGGCGAGCGCCAAGGCGCCGGCGAGCCAGACGAGGGAGCCGGCCTTCAGCCATAGGCCGGCGGCGGTGTGCGGCGCCCGTGCGGGCACGCCGGCAGCGGCACCGGCGGCAGCTTGTACGCCGGTCGCGGCTTGGGCGGCATTGGCGGCCGCCGCAACCGCGGACGCCGCTTCTCCTGCGGCCGGAGCGACCTGCGCAGCCGCGGGAGGGGGCGTGCCCGTCGCGTGAGCGGAAGCCGGCCGAACGACCTGCGCTTGCTGCGGCAGGCCGGGAATTAGCTGATACAGGTTGAGCGGACTGGCGGGCACGGCCGGGATCAGCAGTTTGGCCAGCACGAGCAGCCATACAAGCGACATGAGGCGGGGCTGCAGGCGTACGCCCGTCCATCTCCGGACCAGCAGCGCAAGCGCGATGAGCGCCGCCGACGTCAGCGACGCTTGCAGCATCAGAATAAAGATCGTTTCCAGCGTCCTCATGGCTTCAGCCCTCGTTCTTCCGTTTGTCCAGCAGTTGCCGGAGTTGCTCGATGTCGCGGTCGGACAACGGCTCTTCCTCCAGGAACTTGGCGCACATCAGGCCGACGGCTCCGTCGTATACCCGGTTCAGGAACGACCGGTTCTCGGCCTTCAGATACTGGTCGCGCGAGATCAAGGGGTAGTACAGGTAGTTGCGGCCCGCCTTTTCGAAGCGAATCGCGTTTTTTTTTGAGCAGACGGTTCAGAAAAGTCTTGATCGTCTGGTCCGACCAGTCCGTCTGCAGCCGGAGCCGATCGATAATTTCGCCCGCCGACAGCGGCTCCCGCTCCCACAACAGCTTCATGACCGTCCCTTCCGCCTCGCTAATGCGTACGTCTTCACTCATGACGTCCCTCCTCTTTCGTTTACATATGTAAATGATAATTAAGATTACAATCGTAAACGACGATAGTCAAGCGTCCGCGCATCAAAGGAGGATGGGCGTCTTCACGAAAAAAAGGGATGAACGGGCATATGCCCGCATCATCCCGTACGATTATTAATGTTCGCTCGCGGCACTCCGGATGCTCAGATCGTCTCCCGCTTCAAGTCCAGCCAGTCCATCTCAGCTTTCGAAAGCGCAAGCCGCATCGCCTCGTCGCAGGAGCGGAGCTCCTCCGCGTTGCGGGCGCCGATGAGCGCGCAGGCGGGGAACGGCTGGTTCAGCACATAGGCGAGCGCGATCTGGATGGCGGTGAGGCCTTTGTCCGCGGCGAGCCGTTCGGCGCGCGCAAGACGCTCCCAGTTGGCGTCGTTGTAGAATACGCGCACCAGATCGGCGTCGCTGCGGTCATCCGGGGAGAAGCGCCCCGTGAAAAAGCCGCGCGCCTGCGACGACCAGGAGAGCAGCGGGAGCTGGTGCTTCTCGTGCCAGTCGATCGTCGCCTGGTCCGCGGAGACCGCGTCCTTCCAGTAAGGCTCCTTGGCCTTCGCGAGACTGAGGTTCGGGCTGCTGAACGTAAATCCGACGAGTCCGTGCGCCGCTGCGTACTCGTTGGCCGCCTGCAGCCGCTGCCACGTCCAGTTGGAGCCGCCGATCGCCCCGATCGCGCCGGATTCGATGTGCGCGTTCAGCGCTTCGACGATGACGCCGACATGGACGTCGGGGTCGTCGCGATGGAGCGCGTACAGCTCGATGTGATCCGTCCGCAGCCGTTCGAGGCTGACTTGAAGATCGTCCGCGATCGCCTGCTTGTTCACGCGCGGTCCGTTCTGGTCATGGTGCGCCCCCTTGGTCAAGATGACGATCTTGTCCCGGTTGCCGCGTTCTTCCATATAACGGCCCAGCACCTCTTCGCTCTGCCCGCCGCAGTAGATGTGCGCGCTGTCCACGGCGTTGCCGCCGAGCGCGAGAAAGGCGTCCATGTTGGTCGCCGCCAACTCGTACGAGTCGTGGTAAAAGTAGTCGGTTCCCTTGATCAGGCGGGATACGGGCAAGCGCGATCCCGGAATGTCGATGTAATCCATGCGTGCAGCCTCCCTTGGTTAAATGACGATGCGCGCGCGCTCCGAAGCCGATCGCAGCACCGCGTCGATGACCTTCATATTGCGCACCGCGTCCTCGGGTCCGAACGCCGGCGTCTCGCCGTCCAGTACCGTCGCGGCAAATTCGTCGCCTTGCAGCGCATATTGATTGCCGCGCGGCACTTCGATCTCTCGTCTGCCGTCCTTGGAGACGACGAAGAAGTTGTACCCGCCGTCCGGCCCGGCGACGAAAGCCGAAGGCACCTCGATGCTCGCCTGGGTGCCCAGCACCTCGAGCGTATTGCGCGAGTATGCCCACATGCCGCAGTCGAAGGTCAGCGCCACGCCGCCCGCGAACTCCACCAGCCCGGACGCCATCATATCGACGCCGTCGTGCTCGGGCGAGAAAAACGCGTGCGCCGTCGCCGCCTCCGGCTCCTGCCCCAGAACGAGCCGCGCCGCGCTGATCGGATAGCAGCCGACGTCGTACACCGAGCCGCCTCCCCAGTCGCGCCGGTAGCGGATGTTCGTATGATTGGCGGCGTTGTTGAACGTAAACGCGCCGTGAATGCCCCGCACCTCGCCGATCTCGCCGGATTCGACCATTTGCCGGATCATGCGGTAGCGCGGATGATGGCGGTACATGAACGCCTCGGCCAGATGCACGCCCTTGTCCCTGCAAACTTCGACCATGCGCGCCGCCTCCGCCGCATCGAGCGCGATCGGTTTTTCGCAAAGAACATGCTTGCCCGCTTCTGCGGCGCGAATCGTCCATGGCAGATGCAGATGGTTCGGCAGCGGCACGTAGACCGCGTCGATCGTATCGTCCGCGAGCAGCGCCTCGTAGCTGCCGTAGGCGCGCTCGATGCCGAGCCGCTCCGCCGTCTCCTTCGCCTTGTCCGCATCCCGGCTCGCGATGGCCGCGACGACGTTTCGCTCCGACTGCTGAAGACCCGGTATAACCGCCCGAACCGCGATGCCCGCGCATCCGAGAATGCCCCATCTCAACTTGCGTTCCATTAAATCTCCGCCTCCTCGCTTGCGCTGGATTGATATGATATTGTCAGTATAATAACAACGATTTAAAATGAAAATGACATCTTATTGATCACGATTAATACAATATTGCCATACTGGAGGCAGGCTTTGAAAAGACAAGCGCATCTGCTGACGCTGGCCGGAAGCCCATATCTCGTCATGCCCGAATCGGTGGGCGTCTACCGCGATTTTCCTGACCATGAGGTCCTGCGGGAGGCCGGCGTGCTCAACAACTTCAACATCCATTATGTCGCGGCGGGCAAAGGCTACGCGGAAACCGAAACCGGCGTGCACGAGCTGCGGGCGGGGGGATGCCGTCCTGTATTTTCCGCTGCAGCGACAGCGCTACTATAGCAGCGAGGACGAGCCGTGGGACGTGCGGTGGGTTCACTTTTACGGAGAAGAACTGCGCGACTACCTGGTGCGTCTCGGCTTCCATCAGTCCGCGGTCTGGTCCATCCGTCAGCGGGAGGCTTGGGAAGCCGCGCATCTGGAGCTGCTGGAGGAGGCGGAGACGCATCAGCTGCTGCGTCCCGTACGCCTGTCGATGCTGACCTATGCGTTGTTTTCGGCGTTCGTGCAGCAGGCCGTTCCCGTCTCCGGCGTCAAGTCTGCGGGAACCGACCGCCGCATTCTGGACCTGCTGCCCGATATGCAGCGGGAAGCTTGCGCGCCGTTCATGCTTGAGGATTGGGCGTCGCGCGCGGGCGTGAGCCGCCATTATTTTTGCAAGCTGTTCCGGCAGGCGATGGGCTTCTCGCCCATGGACTTCGTCACCCGCTGTCGGCTGCAAGCCGCCAAGCAGTGGCTGCTCGAGCACCCGACGCTCCCTGTCGGGCGCATCGCGGAGAGTGCGGGATATCCGAGCGCGAGTTACTTCAACAAGCGTTTCAGCGCGCATGAGGGCGTCACGCCGACGGAGTACCGGAGGTTGTTCGGGAAGGCATGAGGCGAGAGGGCATGAAGCTAGAGGGCATGAAGCTAGAGGGCATGAAGTGAAATGGCATGAAGTGAGAAGGCCTATGCTTAGACCGGTCCGCGAGGCTGTAGAGTAACTTTGCCTTTACAGCACCATTTGGACCGGTCCGCGAGCCTGTAGAGTAACTTTTTGCCTTAACAGCACCATTTAGACCGGTCCGCGAGCCTGTAGAGTAACTTTTTGCCCTTACAGCACCTTTTGGGCCGGTCCGCGAGGCTGTAGAGTAACTTTTTGCCTTTACAGCACCATTTAGACCGGTCCGCGAGCCTGTAGAGCAACTTTTTGCCTTTACAGCACCATTTGGACAGTGCCGCGAGGCTGTAGAGTAACTTTTTGCCCTTACAGCACCATTTGGACAGTGCCGCGAGCCTGTAGAGTAACTTTTTGCCCTTGCAGCTCCTTTTGGACAGTGCCGCGAGCCTGTGCCCTTACAACACCTTTTAGACCGGTCCGCGCGAGTGCGCGGAAAAGACAAGTCCTGCCCCCCGTCAGCGATGCAGCGCGTAAACGTTCGCCTTGCTCGCGCCGCGGATCGCTTCGAGCTCGGCGGCCGAGAGGGGCGGCACTTCGGCGGCCGCTAGGTTTTGCAGCAGCTGCTCGCGGCTACTGGCGCCCGGAACCGCCGCGGCGACGGCCGGATGCCCGAGCGAGTAGCGGATCGCGAGCTGCGAGAGGCTGCGCGCCGGCGACGTCAGCCGCTGCAGCTCGCCGCGCAGCGCGACCAGCTCGTCCAGCTCGTAGTCGAGCACGCCTTTCGCCGGCTCGCGTCCTTCCGCCAGCGCCCCGCTCGCTACGGGGCCGCGCGCGATGACGCTGATCCCCTTTTCTGCCAGAAGCGGCAGCACCGTCTCTTCGGCCCGTCGATCGACGATGCTGTATTGGTTCATGACGCTCGCGATGCCCGAACGCGCGGCATACGCGCGGATGACGTTCGGCCGGATCGAGGAGATGCCGTACGCCCGGATGACGCCCTCGCGCTTCAGTTGCTCGAACGCCTCGATCGTATCGTCGATCGGGTCGTCCAGCGTGCCGCCGTGCAGCTGGTACAGGTCGATATAGTCGGTGCCGAGCCGCTTCAGGCTATTCCGGACCGCCGACAGAATATAGGACTTGGAGGCGTCCCAAGTCCAGCCCTCCCGGCCAGGCACGCGCCGGTTGCCTACTTTGGTGGCGAGCACGACCTGCTCGCGCCGGCCGCGGATCGCCTTGCCCACCAGCTCCTCGTTGCGTCCGCCGTCGTACAAATCCGCCGTATCCAGCAACGTGACGCCGCGATCGAGCGCCTCCCCGACCAATGCGACCGCCTTCGTCTCCTCCGTGCCCAGCGACATACAGCCGAGGCCGATCTCGCCGACGTACAGTTCCGAACCGCCCAATCGATTCTTTTTCATCAGCCAATCCCCTCCTCATGTTCGAATTTGACGCTCTTTAAACCCGATCATGCCCTTGCCTTGCGCCCTTGCCGCTTCTTCTCGATCCTATATATGCCGGTCACGTCGTGCTACAGGCCGAGCAGCGCGCGCTTGGCCGCGGCCGGATCCGCTACGGCCGCCGACGCGCCGGCCTCGCCGAAGATCATCGTCGTCCGCTCCGGGTCCCCATAGGCGGGCCACGCCAGCTTCGCCGAATCCGGCGATCCCGCCTTCGCAAAGGCGAGCCAGGCGGCCTGCATCTCCCCGGACAGGCGCGCGGCGTCCTGCTCCAGCGTCACGCCGAGCTGCCTCTCCAGCACCTGCAGGCTGCCGAAAACAAAAGCGATCTCCCGCGTATGCACCGCCCGCGCGAGCGACGGATGCGCGGACGAAGTCCAATCGAAGCGGTACATCCAGACCGGCGCATGGCCGACCTGCGCGTGGGCGAGCCGAACCGCGGCGCGCCAGAAAAACAAATCCGTCATAATGTCCGCCTGTCCCTGAGCCGTATGGGGGTACGAACGCACGAGCGTCGCCGCGTCGGCAATGTCCGTCATGAGCTCGACGCCGAGAATCGCGCCCTCCATCGGCATAGGCGCGGACCCTGGACGAATGAAGTATTCGCCTTCATCCCTGTTCGTGCCGACGAGCAGCGCGACGCCGCCCGCCGCGCCTGCCCGAACCGCCTCGAGCGGCTCGACCGGCAGCGTCGCCGCCTCGACGACAGGCTGGAAGAGCATAGCCGGCCCGCCGCCCAGCATGCGCCCCATCTCCTCGGCTGCCTGCATGACGGCGGATGCGGGGGAGCGTCTTCAGCAGATGCGCGTCGGACCTCTCGATGCCGAGCAGCAGCAGGATGCCTGCCGCGACCTGCTCGGCCTGGTCCGCCGGCAGCGTCTGCGCGGCGCCGCTCTGCAGGATCGCCCGCGCGAACAGTCCCTTCGCGCCCGGCATCGCAAGCAGCGCGGCGATGCTCATCGCGCCGGCCGACTCGCCGAACACGGTGACCTGCGCCGGATCTCCGCCGAACGCGGCAATCTCGGCGCGAATCCAGGACAGCGCGGCGATCTGGTCGAGGAGCCCCGCGTTGGAGACGAAACCCTCGCCGAGCGGCGCGAGATGCAAAAATCCGAAGGGACCGAGCCGATAGTTGATCGTGACCGCGATCACGCCCTGACGGGCCAATCCCGCGCCGTCATAAACCGGATCCGCGCCGGTGCCGGTGACGAACGCGCCGCCGTGAATCCAGACCATAACGGGGAGCGCCCCTTTCGTCCGCTTGGCCGGCGCCCATATATTTAAGTACAGACAATCTTCGCCTGGCTGCGGCGTATCTCCGGACAGACCGTATTTCTCGCCAGGGTCGCCGGGCTGCAGGCTCGGGGGACCGAACGTTGCGGCCGGCCTGACGCCCGCCCAAGCCGCCGGACGCTCCGGCGCCGCGAATCGCCGCTCGCCGACGGGCGGCCTGGCGTACGGAATCCCTTTCCACGTTCTCGCGCCGTTCTCGGCTTGCCCCTCCAACCATCCGGAGCTTGTCTTGATTCGCAAGTCGTCCACAGGCGCGCACCCTTTCCTGTCAACCTTCCTTATCTTATTATCAACGCTGGCAAAGTGATTTTCCAGTCGCCTGCCCAAGCCGATGGCCGCGAGTTTCATACGCTGTACCACATGGACACAAAATGCCGGCAAACGGCCTCCGTGAGCGGAAAGGAGTGGCGATCGACATGGCTTCAACCCCATCGGGCGCAGGAAAGACGGGTCCCCGAATCGACGTGCTGATCCCCGCCATCGAAAAGGATCTGGGCACCCTGCCCCACGTGATCGACGGCATCCGCAAGCAGGTCAAACATCCGATCGCCAGCTTCATGATCGTCTCGCCGAACAGCGAGCGAATCCGTGCGCTGTGCCGGAGAAAAGGCTGCAAGTTCGTCGACGAGCGTACGGTGCTGCCGATCGGCAAAAAGGATATCCGCTACGGCACGAAGCGCTGGAATCGCGCGGGTTGGCTCTATCAGCAGCTGCTGAAGCTCGCGGGCAGCAAGCTCGGCGCGGCGGGTCACTACCTCGTGGCGGACGCGGATACGGTGCTGATTCGGCCACATCGCTTCATATCGGGCGGGCGGCCGGTGTTCTACTGCCGAAGCTGGAGCCAGGGCGAGTACTTCCGCACGTACCGCAAGCTGCTGGGCGCCAAGGCTACGGCCCCCCGTTCCTTCGTTACGCACTACATGCTGTTCAACAAGGCGAAGGTCCGGCAGCTAAAGGGGAAAATCGAGGCGCGCCACGGCAAACGCTGGTACAAGGCGATTATCGGCAGCATCGACAAGACCCGGCAGTTCGGCTTTTCCGAGTTCGAGACGTACGGCAACTTCCTGCACAGCCGCAATCCCCGCGGCATCGTCATGAAGTCCGCTTTGAACAAAAGCCTGCACACTTCGTTCTCCTCGCTGTCGCCGGCACGGCTGCGCAAACTCGCGGGGAAGTACCGCTCGATCTCCTTCCACAAGCGGAAAATCTATTCGAGGCCCGGCGTATAAATGCATGCTCGACGGCAGTCCGGGCGCGATGCGCTTGGGCTGCTGTTAGGACTGGCGCGACCCCGCATTCTTCAACTGCTTGAGCAGCCGAGATAAGGCGCAAAGGGCATTATCCCCGGACTCAAGCTGCTTACGGAGGCCGAGATAAGGCGCAAAAGGCATTATCCGTGGGCTCAAGCTGCCTGCGAAGGCCGAGATAAGGCGCAAAGGGCATTATCCCCGGACTCAAGCTGCTTACGGAGGCCGAGATAAGGCGCAAAAGGCATTATCCCCGGGCTCAAGCTGCTTGCGGGGGCCAAGATAAGGCGCAAAGGGCATTATCCGTGGGCTCAAGCTGCCTGCGGAGGCCGAGATAAGGCGCAAAAGGCATTATCCCCGGGCTCAAGCTGCTTGCGGGGGCCAAGATAAGGCGCAAACGAAACTAACGGCAAACGGGCACCGCGGAAGTAGGGCCACCGGCACGGCACCTGCTTGTCCCCTGCTTGTCCCCCACCCCTCCTCCGCTTGTTCCCCGCTTGATCAATCCGGCCGTCTGGGCTACGATACTTGCAAGGCAAGCGCCTCCCGCGGACACGCATCGTTTCAGCCACCATGAACACGGGGAGACGGCTCCTACATATCTCGGCTGGAGGAATCATACATGACCAAGATCGCCATCATCATCGGAAGCACGCGTCCCGGGCGCAAAGCCGAGGACGTCGCCAAGTGGGTATACGAGATCGCCGTCAAACGGAACGACGCATCGTTCGAGCTCGTGGACATCGCCGACTATGCCCTGCCCCTGTACGACGAGCCGATCCCTCCCGTCATGGGCAACTACAAGCACGCGCACACGCTCGCCTGGTCCGAGCGGATCAAGGGCTTCGACGGCTTCGTGTTCGTCACCCCCGAGTACAATCACTCGACGTCGGGCGCGCTGAAGAACGCGATCGACTATCTATACCACGAGTGGAACGACAAAGCCGCCGGCTTCGTCGGCTATGGCAGCGCGGGCGGCTCGCGGGCGGTCGAGCACCTCCGCCAGATCGCGGGCGAGCTGAGAATGGCGGACGTTCAGGCGCAGGTCTCCCTGTCGCTCTTCCATGACTTCGAGAACTTCAGCGTCCTGCGTCCCGGCCCCAAGCAAGAGGCGTCCGTGAACAACATGCTGAACCAGGTCGTCGCTTGGAGCGGCGCGCTCAAGACGCTGCGGGCGTAACAAATGAAAAGAGAGGCCAGGCTGCGGCAATTTAAACCGCGGCCTGGCCTCTTTGCATGCCGCGGGATGCGAAGGCTCAGCTTTTTGAAGCAGCCGCAGCAGCGTTCTGCCTGTTATCTCGGACGCCGCTCTTCGCGAAGGAGGCCAAGCCCGCCGACAGCGAGAGCAGCGCGAACGCGAGTCCCGCCCAGGGATGATAGCGGACCGTGGACGATGCGTCGGCGAGCAGGCCGCCGGTTAAAGATCCGATCGCGACGCCAAGATGAAGCAGCGACGTGTTGAGTCCGAGCACGATGTTCGCCGATTCGGGCGCGATCCGGACGAAGTACGTCTGGATCGCCGGAATCGCCGCGGAGTAGGCCAGCATCCAAGCCGCGGCGACGGCGATGCCCGACGAGAGGCCGCCTGCCGCGGAGGAAAAGACGGATGCCGCGAGCGGCATCAGCGCCAGGGCCAGCGCCATCGCGGCCAGGCCCCGCACGATGACCGCAGGCGGACCGAGTCTGTCGGCCGCGCCGCCGCCGAAGCGCGTGGCCAGCGTGCCGGCCAAGCCCAGCAGCAGCATGGTCAACCCTGTAAAAGACGCCTTTAGCCCGAGGACGTCCTGGAGGAAAGGCACGAAATACGTGTTCAGCAGGGCGATGCCCGACGAGAACAGGAGAGACATCAGCAGCCCTGCCGCGAGGGCAGGACGGCCCAGCACGGCGAACTGACGGCCGAAGCCGACGGGGGCGTCGCCCTCCACCTCGGGCATGAGCCGCAGGACGCCCAGCATCACGAGCAGCGCGCCCGCGCCGAGCAACAGGTACATGGCCTGCCAGGACCATCCGTCCGCCAGCGCGATGCCGATCGGCGCGCCGAGCACGGAGGCGGCGCTGAACGCCATCATGACGGTGCTCATGGGACGGCCGAGCTGCGCCGCCGGCATGAGCTTGGGGAGCGCGCCCAGCGCCGTCGTCAGATAGACGCCAGCGCCAGCGCCGATCAACGCGCGCAGTCCGATCATCGTCGCATAACCTTCGCTGAAGTACGAGAGCAAGCTGCCGGCGGCGAATACGAGCAGCGCGGCCGCAAGGAGCCGCCGCCGCGATATCCGCTGCGTCAACGAGACGAAGATCGGCGTGCCGACGGCGAAGCCGAGAGAGAAGGCGGTGACAAGCTGACCCGCTTGGGCAATGCTGATGCCGGCATCCTGGGAGATGGTCGGCAGGATGCCGATGACGGCCAATTCGGCGAAGCCGGTCAAGAAAGTGCCCAGCGTAAGCATATACAAGATCGTGCGATTCATTTTAACCACCTCTTATGTTTGTCGGGGAGCCGCGCGGCCCTTGTAGCGACAGTATAAGCGGGTTACTATATAAAAGTAAGAACGCAAAACGTTTGGGGATAATCCTAATTAACGGACTTACTAACTTAAATAAAGCTAATGTGCGGGAGGCGTATACAATGGCCGAACAAGCAAGGGACGAGGATAAACCGATCTGCGAGGTTCTGCAAGTGCTCGGGGCCAAATGGTCCTTCGTCGTGATCGCGGAGCTGCAGAAAGGGCCGAAGCGGTTCAACCGGCTGCAGCGGGATGTCGCGATCGTCGGCACGCAGTCGCTTACGGACACGCTCCGGCATCTGGAGCAGAGCGGAATCGTGCGGCGGGAGGTATACCCGACCGTGCCCGTGACGGTCGAATACAGTCTGACGGATAAGGGCTTGGACTTTCAGGCCACGCTCGCGGAGATGGAGAAGTGGGCGCTGCGCTGGCGGAAGCCCGACGGGGAGAAGTTCGCAGGCGAGGACGCGCCGGGATCGAAAACCGTCGGCGCAGGCTGACCGGCGAAGACGCCCCCGGCGTCGTCAACCACCGAGACCGAAGCCGCCAGTACGGCGGTTACAGCGATACCGCCAAGTGAACCAGCAGCGGCAAGTACAGGAAGCTCGCAACGGTGGAAAAGGCGACGTTCATCGCGACGAGATCCTTGTCGCCGCCGTAACGCTCCATGAGCACGAGCGAATTGATCGCCGCGGGCATGCAGGACTGAACGAACAGCACCGCGGCGGTCAATCCGTGCAGGCCGAGCATCGCGATCGCGGCATACGACAGCAGCGGCACGACCGCGATGCGCAGGCCGAGCGAGATCCAGATCTCCCGGCGCAGGCTGCGGCGCCAGTCCGTCTTGCGAAGCTGCATGCCGAGGAGCAGCAGCACGACGGCCGGGTAGGCGCCGCCGACCAGCTCGAGGCCCGACGACAGGCTCTCCGGCAGGCGCGCCTTGAACAGGAACAGCGCGATGCCGACGGCGGACGCATAGACGAGCGGCGTCTTCGCGATCTGAAGAAACGCCTGTCTCGGCCTAAAGGACGCGCGCGCCGCCAGATAGAAGCCCAGCGTATTCACGAGAATGACGTGCGTCACGACGTTGGTCACGCCGATCGCGAAGCCTTGCGTGCCGAAGGCAAGCAGCAGCAGCGGCAATCCGTAATTGTTGGAGTTGGAAAAGATCGTCGTCAGCTCCATCGCGCGCCGCGATGGCTCGCTCATCCGCAGCAGCCTTCCCGCGGCGGCGGAAGCCGCCCAGCAGAGCGCCGTCTGCAAGAGCGTGTAGATCGCGACCGTCCCGAGCGTGCCGGTCTTCAGATCGCTGCCCGCGAGCGCCGATACGATGAGGCACGGCGAGAGCACGAACAGGCTGAGATCGGCCAGCAGGCGCGAATCGGGGGGTTTTGTACTTTTGATACAGATAGCCCAAGCAGCAGGCGATCAAAATGGGGATGCTGACGTTCGCGAACGTATGGAAATATGGCATGATCCGGTCGTCTCCTGGCCCGGCGGACCGGGCGATCGATTTGATGCTCTAATCATAAGTCGGCCAGAACTATTGATGAAATATATATAGTTTATAAAGTTAATAGTCATTAACTATAATTTACTGAAAAGACGCGAATTCGCCATCGAAAAAAAGAGCCCGATCGGCACCGAGGCCGGTCGGACTGCATCATGGTCATTACAATGACCGCATACCTACCAGCCCAGGTCCAACGTCTTGCCCGTCTCGACGTAGGATTTGATGTTGCTCAGGATCATCGGCCAGCTCTGCTGCGTACTCTCGTACGAGGGGTGCCCCTCCGGCCACCGGTCGTTGACGAGCGTCACCTTCGTGCTTGCGCCCATCGGCTCGAGCGTCATCGTGACGCGCGTCTCGAGCTCGGCATGATTTTCCCGATAGGACGGTCCCGCGTGCTCGGTGTAGCTCATCAAGCGATGGGGCTCGAATGCCAGCACCGTGCCGTATACGTGCACGGTCTCGTCGCCGTCGTTGCCCGGTCCGACGTACGCGTAAGGCGCGCCGACTTCGAATGTCGACTGGAGCACGCTGCCGAAAAAGATCGCGCGCGTGCCTTCCGGCGAGACAAGGGCGTCCCATACCTGCTCCGGCTTGCCGCCGATATAGATCGTGTACTTCAAATCTTCCATTCCGTTTCCCTCTTTTCTGGCTCGATTAGAATTGCGGCGCTTGCCGGGGACTGCTAGTATCGATTGTAAAGCAGCATCGTCGATTTGTATTGGAAAAACGCGACAAAACCCGGAGGTCGATTGCCATGAAGCCCATCTCGCGTCCCTTGGACAAGGCCATCCTCAAACCGGAGGAGGCCGCGCGCAAGTTCGATCTGAAGCTGTATGCGCCGTCGCCCGCACTCGCGGATTGGGTCGAGCACTATTGGACGCTTGCCTGGGACCTGCGGGACGACGGCCCCTTCAGCCAGCAGGTACTGTCCTACCCGAGCATCAATCTCACGCTGGAAAAGGACAACGGCGTCCCGCGCGGAACGTTCACCCGTACGCTGACGGGATTCGGCGAGTGTTTCAGCGTCAAGTTCCGGCCCGGCGGCTTCTTCCCCTTCTGGCGTCAGTCCGCCGCACGGCTGACAGGACGCAGGGTCCCGCTCGGCGAGATGTTCGGCGAGCCCGGGGAGACGCTGGCCGACCTGCTGACGGCCGTCCCCGCGGCCGAGACAAGACTCGCCGCCATGGAACGATGGCTGCTGGAGCTCGCGCCGGTGCGGGACGCGTCCGCCGCGCTGGCGGGACGCATCGTGCAGGATGCGGCGTCGGACCGCAGCCTGCTTCATGTCGAGGCGATGGCCGAACGGCACGCCATGAGCGTCCGCACGCTGCAGCGGCTGTTCGGGCGTTATATCGGCGTATCGCCGAAGTGGATTCTGCAGCGCTTCCGGCTGCAGGAGGCCGCGGAGCGCATGCGGCAGGAAAAGCTGCAGGATTGGGCCGGGCTGTCGATGGAGCTGGGGTATTACGATCAGGCGCATTTTACCCGCGACTTCAAAGCCGTCGTCGGCGTGCCGCCCGAGACTTACGTGCGCGGGCTGGGCTGACCGGCGCGTTACAGATTTTGATCCGCCAGCCAATCCTTCAGCCCGCGCAACGGCGCGCCGACGAGCCGCCGCAGATCCGGGGACACCGCCGCCGTCTCGGAGAGGGGCAGAAGCCCGTAGACCATGCCCTTCATCGCCGGATCGACGCGATGGACGACGGGCCTGCCCGACCTTTCGGAGAGCGCGCGGGCCAGATCGTCCAGCCGCCACGGCCGCGAGGCCGTGAGTTCATAAACCCGGCCTTCATGCCCGCTCTCCGTCAGCACCGTCGCTGCGGCCGCGGCGAGGTCTTCCCTGGCGGCGGTATTTAATGTCCAGTCGCCCGGCGGACTCAGCAGTACGCCGCCGGTCAACGCCGCTCGCCACCCCAGCATCTCGACGATGTCCATATAGTAGGCATTGCGCAGTATCGTGTAGTCGAGTCCCGACTCGCGGATGAGCCGCTCGGTCGCGAGATGCGTCGCATGCAGCGGCAGTCGTCCCCGTTCGGCGTACGCGATGCTCGTGTAGACGATCCGCCCCACCTTCGCCGCCTCCGCGCCTTCGACCGCGGCCCGATGCTGCCGCAGCCGCGCCTCCTCGTCCCGCAGCGGCGACGAGACGAAAAGCAGCCGATCCGCATCCTTGAACGCGGCCTGCAGCGATGCCGGCTCGTCGTAATCGCCGTACCGGACCTCGATGCCCCGGCCACGCAGCTTCTCCGCTTCCTCCGGCCGCCGTGTCACGATCGCGATGCGCGAAGCCGGCATGCGCCTGAGCAGCTCCTCCAATACCAGCGATCCGAGATGCCCCGTAGCGCCGGTCATTACGATTTTCATGACTGTCACATCCTTTTCGTTTTTAGTTAAATATTTAACCAAATGAGCGAAAAAGGCGCGGGACGCGAGCGTCTGTTGCGCCGCTCACGTCATCCGCCCGTCAGTTTGCCTAGCAGTCCGAGCAGTTGGCGAAGCTCCGCTTCCTCCAGCCGGCCCATAAGCGTCTCCAGCACGTCCCGGTTGCCCGGCAGCGCGTCCAGCAGCAGCCGCTCGCCCGCCGGCGTCAACGTCACTCGACGCCGCCGGCCATCCGCCGGATCTCCGGCGATCCGCACGCTGCCTTCTTTGGCGAGCGGCACGAGCAGCACGCTGATATTCGCCTTGGTCACGCCGATTCGCTCGGCCAGCGCGGAGGGCAGCAGCGATCCGCCCGCCTTCGCGAGCTCCACGAGGATTCGGACGCGCGCGCCGTTCAGCCCCCGCGACTGCCAGTACTTCTCGGATACGCCGATCAGGCTCGCCGTCGTCTCGACCAGCGCGAAAAAAGCGCGCACTTTGGGCGGCTGCTCCGAAACGTATCCTTGCAGGTCCTCCATGCGATCTTCTCCATTTGATTAAATATTTAACTATATGGAGAATACGACAGCCGGACGGGGATGTCAATCGGCGCGATCGAGATCGGCATCCGCCATCGTTCTGCCTATCACGTAAAAGTGCCGCATCTTCTATACGAGACACCCTGGTTCTCGCATAAAGCGACGAACCGCCGCGCCCAATTTTCGCGTTAGATCGCATAAACCCGTCTACTTGTCTTAGAATGACGCACTTTTGCCAAGGCTCTAGGCAGCTCTGGCGATCTATGCTATCATCGATACGAATTGTATCATAACTGAGGAGCTGATCGTTTTGTCCGCACGCATTATGCCAAAAACAGCCTTGCTTCTGCTCACCCTCGCGCTTCTTGCCTTTGCATCTCCCCTGTCCGCTTCCGCCGCGGGCGGATCCTACATTCTGCTGACGCTGGACCAGATCAGCGGCGACAGCCAAGTCGACGGCGCGAAAGGGGCGATCGACATCACGTCCTTTCAATTCAGCGCCTCGAACGCGGCTCCCTCGCCAGGCGGAGGCAGCGGCGGGAAGCCGATCTATTCGGAGTTCGTCCTGACAAAGCTGCAGGATTCGGCGTCCATTCCGCTGCTGCAGAGCCTGACGACGGGCAAAGCCATCAAAAGCGGATCGATCGCCTTCTACAACGGGCAAGGCAAAAAGCCTTACCTGACGATCAAGCTCGAAAACGTCCACGTCACTTCCGACGCCTACAGCGCAGGCAGCGATGGAAGCCGGATCTCGGAATCGCTGGCGCTTCAAGCAGGCAAAGTGACGTTCACCTACCAGGCCGTCGATGCCAAGGGGCAGCCGCTGCCGCCGCAAACCTTCGAATACGACCTGGGAAAAAACGTCGTTAAATGACCTTATTTTTGCCGAAAAGGAGTTGTGCCGCATGAGCGTGACAATCGACCAGAAGTCCAAGCTGCCCTGGCGGGCGCCGGCGCTCGAGACGCTGCCCGTCAAGGAAACGATGGACGACGGCGGCCTGTGGGCGTTTTCGCCGAAGGACGATTTCTACCAGCGCAGCTTGCTGCTGGACAGTTGATTCCGGCCCGATGCCGGAGCCGTTCGCTTGCATCCGCCGATAGCCCATAAAGGAGTAGATCGATTTGCTCGCTAGATTATTGAACCGGGTCCTCGTCGCGGCGTTGGTCTCCGGGATGCTGTTCCTCTCGCCGGCGCCTCCGTCCGCCGACGCGGCGGAAACCGAACTTCCCTCGATCCTGTTGACGCTGGAGGGCATTCCCGGCGAGTTCGACGGCAAGGACAAGCAAATGAAAGACGCGATCGTCGTCAACAGCTTTCACTACGGCGTAGCCGCGGAAGCTCCTTCGGGCGGCGGCGGCACTCCCGGCAAGCCGGAGACGTCCCCGGTGGAGATCGCCAAATCGTTCGATTCCTCCTCGCTGCCGCTGCTGCGCGCGCTGACGGACGGCAAGGCCATCAAGGAAGGCTACCTTTATTTTCAGACCCGCGGCGCGGGCCAGAGTCGGACCTATATGGTCGTGCATTTAACGGACATCAGGATAACGGGCTACAGTTCCGCCTCGGGCAGCCAGCGTCCGAACGAATCGATCAAGCTGAGCGCGCGATCCGTGCTGTTCAAGTACATGCCCGAGAAGCCGGGCGGCGGAACCGATCCCGATCCCGTCGGCGAGGTGCTGACCAAGTATCGCTTCGATCCGATACAAGCCGTCACGCCAAAAGGCAATGCTTACGTAAAAGGCTTCACGGTTACGCTCCATGCCGACGGCGTCGGCGACACCCCCGCCCAGACGCGCTACCGCGTGAACGGCGGCGCCTGGATCGACTATACGGCGCCGTTCGAGATCTACGCGGCGGACACGCATACGGTCGAATACTACACCGTCGGCGGAGACGGCCGCATCGAGGCGACCAACGTCATGGACTTCGACCAAGGTACGTTTACGGGCCATGGCTCCTACTAATGCCTTCCCGATCAGGAGGATTTTTGCGATCGATCGCGGCCGGACGAGTTCGGACGCGCCGAGCGAGCTGAGCGAAGAACCCCGCGCGTCCGCGCGGGGTTCTTCGCATACGAGCGTCAAACGTTCGGCTTATACCGGATCGGGCAGCGCCCATACCGACACGCTGCCGCCGTTCGCCGGGAAGCTGCCATAGCCGTCCTCCCCCGATGACGACCTTTTCGCCCAGCGTCTGCGTGAAGTCGACCCATGCTTCGCCCGCGCGATGCTCGCCGACGTACATTCTTTCTCGCCGCCCTCGCCCGTGCAGACGACGACCGCGCAGCCGGAGCGCTCGATCTCGTCAACGCCGCGCCGCACCCAACCGATCAGCCGCGGATCGTCGAAGTAATCCTCCTGCTCGCCGTACGCTTTGTGATGACGGCTGTACAGCAGCGGGTCGATGGCCATTTTCTTGCCTTCGATCTCCTCTTCGTCTCCCCCCGATGTGAAAATAGTCGCCGTAGAAGACGCACGGATATCCGCCTTCCCGCAGCAGGATGAGCGCGTACGCGCTCTGCTTGAACCAGTCCGAGATCCACGACTCCAGCGCTTCGCCGGGCTGCGAATCGTGATTGTCGACGAAGGTGACCGCGTTGGTCGGGTTCGTCTGCACGAGCGTATCGTCGAACAGCTTGGTCAGGTCGTAGTCGGCGCCTTTTTCCGATGCCTCGTGCAAATTGTAGTGCAGCCGCACGTCGAAAAGACTGATGCGGCCGCCGACCTTCTCGAGGAATTGCTGGCAGGCTCCCGGGTCGCTGTTCCAAAACTCGCCTACGATGAAGAACGCGTCGCCCCGTTCGGCGTACATCGCCTCGGTAAAGTCGCGCACAAAAGTATGGTCGATATGCTTGATCGCATCGAGCCGATAACCCGCGCAGCCCAGCGTGTCCGCGAGCCATTTCCCCCAATCGATCATCTCCCGTCGCACGTCCGGATGGCGATAGTCGATGTTGGCGTACATGAGATAGTCGTAGTTGCCGAAGGCGTCGTCGACGTTTTCGTTCCACCCCTTGCCTTCGCCGACGATCCGGTAGATGCCCTGACGGTCTTCCCGCGCGTCGCAGTCGGTGCCGTTGAAGTGCTCGAAGCTCCACTTGAACGACGAATACGCATCCCCGCGTCCCGAAAAATCGAACTTCGTCCAGCCCTCGATGTCGAACGGCCCGGAGATGTCTTTAAGCCGGTTGTCCGCCTCCACCTCGACGACCTGAAACGTCTCCGTTCCGTCCGCGCCCGCCTTGTGGTTCATGACCAGATCCGCGTAAACGCCTACGCCGGCCTGCCGGCATGCTTCGATCGCTTCAAGCAGCTCCTCCTTCGTGCCGTACTTCGTGCGTACGCCGCCCTTCTGGTCGAACTCGCCCAGGTCGTACAGGTCGTATACCGCATAGCCCGTGTCCTCGGGTGACACCGCTTTGGTGGGCGGCGGGATCCAGACGGCGTCGATGCCGCGGTCCTTGAGCTTCGGCGCGAGCTTCGCAAGACGGCGCCAGTGCTTGCCGTCCGCCTCGAGATGCCACTCGAAAAATTGCATGATCGTATGATTGCGCTCCATTCGGCGGCCTCCATTATATGCAGCTGCGTATTTGTCCGGCGTTGATCGTATCCTCCAATGACTTACCTCAACCGGCGCGCGCGTAAACAAATCCGTGCGCCTCGCGCTTCTACGCGGCGCATTGAGATCGAGGCCCGATTCGTATATGATGATGGAGAACTTAAGCGGCATCCGTTCCGTTCAATTTTTAGCAAAGCGAGCTGAATCTCTTGTATCCACGAGACCTCCAATATAAAATGCCCGCCGAATGGGCGCGGCACGAACGCACCTTCATGTCCTGGCCCGTCCGTGACTCCATGGTCTACCCGGACGACCACGAATCCGTCTGCGGCGGCTATGCGCAGGTCGTCCTGGCGATCGCCGAATTCGAGCCCGTCAGCGTGCTTGTCAATGAAGCCGACCTGGCGCTTGCGAAGCGCCATCTGGACGCGCCCAACATCGAGCTCGTGCCGATCGCGCACAACGACGCCTGGCTGCGGGACAACGGCCCGACCTTCCTCGTCGACCCGAACGGCGTGCTGGCCGGCGTGAACTGGCGCTTTAACGCCTGGGCGGCAAGTACGCGCCTTGGGATCTGGACGACGCGGTCGCGCCGCAGATTCTCGAGCGCATGGGCGTGCGCCGGTTCGACGCGCCTGTCGTCATGGAGGGCGGCTCGATCCACGTCGACGGCGAAGGCACGCTGCTCACGACCGAGGAGTGCCTGCTGAACGTCAACCGCAACCCGGAGCTGAGCCGGGAGCGAATCGCCGAGCTGCTCGCGCAATACGTCGGCATCGACAAGATTATCTGGCTGAACCGCGGCCTCGCAGGCGACGAGACGGACGGACACGTGGACAACATCGCCTGCTTCGCGGCGCCGGGCAAGGTCATCATACAAGTGTGCGACGATCCGGACGACGAGAACTACGCGATCACGCAGGAAAACCTGCGCATTCTGCGCGAGGCGACCGACGCCAAAGGCCGAAAGTTCGAGATCGTCGAGCTCCCGCAGCCGCCGCTCGCCTCCTTCGAGGACAGCCGGCTCACGCTGAGCTACCTGAACTTCTACTTCGTCAACGGCGGCATCATCCTGCCGATCTTCGGCGGCACCGCCGAAGAGACGGACCGCGAAGCCGCGCGCATCCTGGCCGAGACGTTCCCGGACCGCCGCATCCGCACCGTGGACGGCATGGCGATCATCAAAGAAGGCGGCAACGTTCACTGCACGACGCAGCAGATGCCTGCGCGGGGCTGAGCAGAGCGGCCAGTACGGCGTAGGATGCAAGATATGCGATTCCGCCGCACAACGGCGCCCTGGAGTCACGTTTTGCGGGGAGTTATGCGATTCCGCCGCACAACGGCGCTTTTGAGTCACGTTTTCTCGGAAGTTATGCGATTCCGCCGCACAACGGCGCCCTTGAGTCACGTTTTCTCGGGAGTTATGCGATTCCGCCGCACAACGGCGCCCTGGAGTCACGTTTTCTCGGGAGTTATGCGATTCCGCCGCACAACGGCGCCCTGGAGTCACGTTTTCTCGGGAGTTATGCGATTCCGCCGCACAACGGCGCCCTGGAGTCACGTTTTCTCGGGAGTTATGCGATTCCGCCGCACAACGGCGCCCTGGAGTCACGTTTTCTCGGGAGTTATGCGATTCCGCCGCACAACGGCGCCCTGGAGTCACGTTTTCTCGGGAGTTATGCGATTCCGCCGCACAACGGCGCCCTGGAGTCACGTTTTCTCGGGAGTTATGCGATTCCGCCGCACAACGGCGCCCTGGAGTCACGTTTTCTCGGGAGTTATGCGATTCCGCCGCATAACGCACCCTTGAGTCACTTTTTGTAAATCGAATTCATGAAGGAGGTTACCCGAATGAGGAAAGTCAAAGTGGCTGCTACCCAGATGAGCTGCTCCAGCGATATCGACGAGAACATCGCCAAGGCGGACAAGCTCGTGCGCGAAGCCGCGGCCCAAGGCGCGCAGATCATCCTGCTGCAGGAGCTTTTCGAGACGCCATACTTCTGTCAGAAGGAGAAGTCGGATTACTACGTCTACGCGACCGAGCTGGAGCGCAACAAGGCCGTTAACCACTTCAAGGCGGTGGCCAAGGAGCTGCAGGTCGTGCTGCCGATCAGTTTTTACGAGAAGAAGAACTACGCCCGCTACAACTCGCTCGCGGTCATCGACGCGGACGGCGAGATCCTCGGCCACTATCGGAAAAGCCATATCCCGGACGGTCCCGGCTACGAGGAAAAATTCTACTTCAATCCAGGCGACACCGGGTTTAAGGTTTGGAACACGCGCTACGCCAAGATCGGCGTCGGCGTCTGCTGGGACCAGTGGTACCCGGAAGCGGCGCGCTGCATGGCGCTCATGGGCGCCGAGCTGCTGTTCTATCCGACGGCGATCGGCTCGGAGCCGCAGGACGGCTCGATCGATTCCAAAGACCACTGGCAAATGTGCATGAGAGGCCACGCCGCCTCCAACCTGATGCCGGTCATCGCCTCCAACCGCATCGGGCGCGAGGAGGACGAGGATTCGTCCATCGACTTCTACGGCTCGTCGTTTATCGCCGGCCCGCAGGGCAACATGATCGAGGAAGCAGGCCGTTCGGAAGAGACGGTGCTGACCGCCGAGTTCGACCTCGACCAACTCGAGATCCAGCGCATCGAGTGGGGCATCTTCCGCGACCGCCGGCCCGAACTGTACCGCGTCATCGCCTCCTACGACGGCAGCACGACGATCTAGTATAGGAAGACCGCCAACGCTTGGCGGTCTTTTACTTTGCGTAGACTGTGATATGCACGAAATGTGTGTCCAGCTCCCAAGCATCGATCTACGACCACTCTTTTTGCTGCGATCGTGCGTCGGGCTCCTAAGTATCGATCTACGTCCACACTTCACGCTGTTAAATACCCTTGTTCGGCGCACACAGCCCCATTAGTCGGTTTGCGGCGATCTCGCAGCCTCGCGGGGGCCCGCGCGAGAGCCCGATAGGTCAGTTAGCCGGGCTCTCCGTCTATATTACGCTCCCGCACGGTCTCGGCGATTCCGTCAGCCGATTCTATCGGCTGTCTCGCTCGGCAGGACGCCCACGTATGCGGATTGCGGCCGGAAGATGCGGTTGTGGCCGGCTTGCTCGAGCATGTGCGCCGTCCAGCCGACGACGCGCGCGGCCGTGAACGTGGGCGTGAACAGTGCCGTCGGCAGCGCGATCGCCTTCATGATGGCGGCGGCGAAAAATTCGACGTTCGTGTGCAGCCGCCGCCCGGGCTTGTATTCGGCGAGCAGCCGCGTCGCCGTCTCCTCCACGTGCAGGGCGAGCGCGAACGCCGGGTCGTCGCCGGTCAGGCCGCGCGTCACCGCGCGCAGCGCCTCGGCGCGCGGGTCGACGGTCTTGTAGATGCGATGGCCGAAGCCCATCAGCCGTCCGCCCCGCTCCAGCACGTCGCGCAGCCAGGGCTCGGCGCGCTCCGGCGTGCCGATCGCCTCGAGCATGGCGATCACCTCGCTCGGCGCGCCCCCGTGCAGCGGGCCGCCCATCGCGCCGATCGCCGCGCTGACGGCCGGGTACAGGCCTGCCTGCGTCGACAGCGCGACCCGCCCCGCGAAGGTGGACGCGTTCATGCCGTGTTCCATGCCGAGTACCAGATACGCGGTCAGCGCCCGGGCATGATCGGGCTCGGGCCGGCGGCCCGTCAGCATGTACTGGTAATTGGCCGCGTGATCCAGCTCCGCGTCCGGCTCGACGGGCGCGAGCCCCTGCAAGGCGCGATGCCGATAGGCGATGATGCCGGGCATCAGCGCCGTCATCCGCTCCGCCTGGTCCGCCCGCGGCGGCCAAGCAGGCTCTTCTCCGTCCGCCAGCGCGGCGGCCGCCGACTGGAGCACGGCCATCATCGGCAGCCCGGCCGGCAGCGCGCCAAGGAGGCGCCTCAGCTCGCCCGGCAGGACGCGCGCAGCGGCCAAGCGCTCCTTCAACGCCGACAGCTCGCGCTCGCCGGGCAGCTGTCCGTACCACAACAAATACGCCGTCTCCTCGAACCCTCGGCTCACCGCCAGGTCTTTTGCCCAATACCCCCCTGTATACAAGATGCCCGCGCTCGCCGTCGACGTGCCCGATCTCGGTCTCCGCCGCCACGACGCCCTCCAATCCGGTTACGCTCGCCATTCGATCTCTCACTCCTTTTGTTGTTAAATTCAATATACATCGCCACATTAATTATGTATATTTATTGTATTTTTTATGGATGAAAAATTTCATTTATCGAAAAGTCGAATGATTATCTATATTAATCGACCCGATCAACTTTTTTCATCAAAGTGGTTGACAAGGTTTGGCTATCCCCCTTAATATAGCCATTATCTCATCAGAAAGGAGGCCGGCCGACATGACCGCGATTCAACTCACCAGCCGCTACGACACTTGGACCCAACTGAATATGCCGCTCGATGTCCGCCGGCCTCTACGGGCCGATCCAAGAGGCAGACCCGGATAATGCGCGTTCCCGCTGGGGAAGAGCGTTGAATCCACGGGGTTGTCTTGACGTATCCAGGGACCGCGAGCGAATCGGCTTGCGGTCTTTTTTTGTTTTCTAAAAATCCAAATCGATAAGAGGTCACAACGAATTTATGATACCGAACGAAACTTATTACCGGCGCATCGATCTGCCCGCGGGCGATCTTCACGTCTTCGCCGGAGACGCGCTGTTCCGCGCCATGGGCGCCAAGCCGCTCGAGATTGCGAACAACAATCTGCAAATTCCGAACATCCGCTACATGAGCTACACGCCGGACGCCCACGTCGGGGTTGGCACCTGCATCGGCACGACGGCCGTCTGGCAGGCGGACGAAGGCTTCGTCTCCCCGACCATCGTCGGCAGCGACATCGGCTGCGGGATGCGGGTGCACCTGACGAACCTGGACGCGGACGACCTGAAGGACGTCAAGCTTCGGCGCAAGCTGGTGAAGGCGATCGAGAAGCGGATTCCGACGGAAAATCACGCCCGCGGGCACTTCTCCGACATTCGGCTTGAGGACGTGCTGATCAAAGGCCTCCACGGCTTGCCCGGAAAATACGTGCCCGACGCCTACACGCCTCGCAGGGCGACCTCGCTCACGCACGTAGAGCATGCCCGCTTCCGCTACGACGAAGACGCGCTGAACCGGATTCCCGAGCATTTGTGGCACCGGGCCCATCGCCAGCTCGGCACGCTCGGCGGCGGCAACCACTTCGTCGAGCTGCAGGCGGTCACGCTGGACGAAGCGAATCGCGACATCGGCGAGCGCTGGGGGCTGCGCGACGGGCAGGTCATCGTCATGATCCACTCGGGCTCGCGCTCGTGGGGCGGCGCCGTGAACCAGCACTGCGGCTCCGAAGTCGTCAAGACGATGCGCAAGCTCGGCCTCGGCACCGCGGATCCCAAGCTCGCTTTCGCGCCGCTGGACAGCGAAGCGGGCGCCACGTACGTCAATCTGATGTACGCCGCGCTCAACTTCGCCGTCGCGAACCGCCATTTGCTCGCCTTCGCCGTAAGGGACGCGCTGCGCGAGACGCTGGGCCCGCAGGCGGAGACGCGCACGCTGTACGACCTGATGCACAACTACGCGCTGGAGGAAAGCCACGACGGCGAGCCGTTGTTCGTGCACCGCAAAGGCGCGACCCGCTCCCTCCCGCCGGGCCATCCGGACAATCCGGAGCCGTACCGGGAGACCGGGCACCCGGCGCTCATCCCCGGATCGATGGGGACGTCCTCCTACCTGATGGTCGGCGTACCGTCCGGCGCGCGCAATTATCACTCGATCTGCCACGGCGCCGGCCGGGTCCGCTCGCGCAACGCGACCAAGCAGCTCGTCACCGTGGACGAATTCGCGGCCTCGCTGCGCGTCGGACAGGAGGACGAGGTCGTCGTCAATCACCGCGCGCTCGAGGCGATCATCGACGAGTCGCCGCAGGCTTACAAGGACGTCGATCAAATTATAGAAAGCGTGGCGGGCGCAGGCCTGGCGGCCGTCGTCGCCAAGTGCCGGCCGCTCGCGACAGTTAAAGGAGTATAACATCTATGACATTAATGAATCCAAAAGCGCTGCGCCCTTTCCTCATCCGGCGGGACGACTATGCAGCGGAGCCTGCCGGCATGCAGGCCTACTTCGACTATACGATGGCCGTGCGCCGCATTGCCGATTGGCTTGACGAACGCTACGGCTACGAATTCCACCTCTATTATCAAGAAGACAGCGACGACGCCTGGGACGGGCTTGCGGACGACATTCGCGGCGGCTACCCCGGCGTGGAGCACGCGGCCAGCCTGTTCGATCTCGTCGAGACGCGCAGCTTCAAGTATGCGTCCGACCCCGAGCCGGACGCCGGTCCTGCGCGCAAGCCGTCCGCCGGCGGCGCGCACGACATTCGCATGGCCGTCCGCAACAACCTGTTCGTCTATCCGGCGCACCGCGTGGCATTTGCCCGCGTACCCCGGCTCACGCAATACGGGCTGGGGTACGAGGACCTTATATTCGCGGAGAGCGATGCGCAGCTCGGCAGCTTCCTGAGCGAGATGCGCGAACGGCAGCTGGCCGACCGGCAACTGCTCGTGTTCACGGACACCCGCGACGGCCTCGAGCGCAGCCGCGAGACTGCGGAGCGCCCGGTCGACCGGGATGGCGTGTTTATGGACGAGTCTTTGAAGGCGCAAATCTTCCGCTCCGTGGACACCTTTTTCGCGGACGACCGCAGCTTCTATCAAACCTACGGCGTCCCCTACAAACGGGGCATCCTGCTGTACGGCAAGCCGGGCAACGGCAAGACGACGCTCGTCAAATCGATCTCCGCCACCGTCAACGCGCCGGTCGCCTACTGGCAGATCACCGAGTTTACCGGCAGCGAATCGATCCAGCAGGTGTTCGACGCAGCCGTGAAGCTCGCGCCGATGGTGCTCGTCGTCGAGGACATCGATTCGATGCCCGAATCGTGCCGCTCGTACTTTCTCAACACGCTGGACGGAGCGACCTCGCGAGAGGGCATTTTCCTGATCGGGACGACGAATTATCCGGAGAAAATCGATCCCGCGCTCATGAACCGGGCCGGGCGCTTCGACCGCGCCTACGAAGTCAAGCTGCCGAGCGAGCCGCTGCGGCTAGCCTACCTGGTCTACAAGGGAGCTGGAAGGCTGACGGAAGAGACGGCACTTCCCGAGATTGCGCGTTTGACGGAGGGATTTACTTTCGCGCAGCTCGCCGAGCTCTATGTCTCGGCCGCGCTCGAGCTGCATCAGACCGGATCGACGGATTGGGAACGGCTGATCGCGGGCATGAAAACCGATCTGTCCAAAGGACGGAGCCGGGAGTGGATGACCGAGAGCGCCGGACGCAGAGTGGGCTTCTCGGCGGGGAACTGATGCGATCCTGCAAAAGCGCATCATCCAAGGCTCGTATGGCTGCACTTTTGCGCGATAGACGATACGCCGAACGAATGCGGCTCTCAATCGCGTACTTTTGCGCGATAGCCTTACGCAGGCCGCTTCGCTTTACTCGCTTGCTTTATTCGATTAATGATAAACGCTGCGATAGATCAATCATTTTAAACGATCGCCCGCCGCAGGGCAGGGCAAGGCAGCGCGAAGAGGCGGAGCGCCGGCAGCTCCGCCTTTTGGTTATGCGCTTTGCGCTTCCGCGGCGGAGCGGCTGACGAGCTCCGGCCCTGTCGGCGCTCAGGCGTCCGACGCCTCCGATTGCGGCAACACCGCCCGCCCGGCTACGGGGGACGACAGAATCACCGACGTATTCAGCATGCCGCAAGGCAGCAGCCGTTCGACGAGACGGTTCAACGCGTTCAGGTCCGTCACGGCCGCCTTCAGGATGAACGTGACGGCGCCCGTCACGCGATAGCACTCCAAGACGTCGCTGTCTTCCGCGATCCGCCGCTCGAACACGAGCGGGGACACCTTGAGCTCGCTGACCTGAATGATCACCTGTACGCTTCTTCCGACGGCCGGCGCCGACACGACGGCGCAAAAACCTGTGATGACGCCTCGCTCCTGCAGGCGCGCGAGACGCTCCGAGACGCTGGGGCGGCTGAGCGACAACCGCTTGGACAGCTCGCTGACCGTCATTCGGCCGTCCTCCTGAAGCAGCTTGAGCAGGCTGATGTCTATGCGATCCATGTCGTTTCACCCTCACCTTCAAATTGCAGGACATCCGGCGCTTATTGTTTCAATGTGATATTAAGTGACACAAAAGAGCTTCACTTCAACCTTTCTCGGCGCTTCTCCGCTGCGTATCATGGAAGATAACATTACTTCATGGTAGGCAAACAGAAGCGGAGGCGTTTGTCATGAATCATATCATGCATCAGCGACGCAGGGAATGGCTGCTCATCGCGCTGGGCTGCATCGTCACGGCCATCGGCGTATCGCTGCTGAAGGAAGCCCGGATCGTCACCGGGGGCAGCGCCGGACTGGCGCTCAGTCTCTCTTACTTGTTCCATATGAAGTTCCCGGTGCTGTTTATCCTCATCAACCTGCCCTTCCTGCTGTTTGCCTGGGTCAAAATGGGCCGCTCGTTCACGCTCCGGACGATCGGGGCCATCGGCCTGCTGTCCGGCTTGACCGCGCTCGAAGGGCTGCTGCCCGAATACGGCATGCCCCTCATGGTCGAAGCTGTCGCCGGCGGCGCGCTCGTCGGCATCGGCATCTGCATCCTGTTCAAAAACGGCGCGTCGTTCGGCGGCTCGACGGTATTGGCCCGCTATCTGCAGCTCAAATACGGGCGAGACCCCGGCAAGACCGGCTTCGCGTTCGATCTCGCGGTCATTGCGACGAGCCTGTCCGCCATCTCCCTCGGCGGCGCGCTGATCTCCGCGCTCTCGCTCGCGATCACCGGCACGGTAATATCGCTGTACAAGGGACGGCTGGACGCCTCCCGGCGCCAGGCACCCGGTCAGACCGCTTCCCCGTCCGCTACCACGATGGCCGCAGGATAAAAAAAACCGTCAGGGAAGGTCGTGGCTCTCCCTGACGGTCCTTGCATCAAGCGCGTGCAACGTTCGGTGGACAGCCCGCGACCGCCTGAACGCACAACCAACCGCGCCAACGCCTCCACAGCCGCCGCCAGCGAGGTTCGATTGAATGGCGTCTGTGCGCGATCAGAATACGCGAAGGTTTAAGGTTACTTAGCATCCTGACGGGTTTGACGTCATGGCGCTCGCGGCCTGTATGTAATAGCTGTTGAAACGCATTTATTTTCTTGGGTCATGACGTTATTGGCCTAAATAAGTGTTAAAGCGCAATTAAATTCCCACTTTCGCGCGTTTTGACCCGGTCTTGAACCAATTAAATGCGGTTGAACACTTATTTCCTCCACAGCCCCGGTCAGCGCGCCGATTAACTGCTTTTCAACACTTATCGCCCCCCGGCTTCCGACTCGCGGCTCCCAGCTCCCGGGTTATCCGTGTCCAGATCGAGCACAAATGCGCTTGATCTCCTCCTCGTTCCTAACCGAGACTTCAACGATCGCTCAATGGCGCAAGCGGGCCCGTTTGTTCCTAAACGGAACTTCGAAGCCCCCGCGCTGGTGCAGGAGGGCCCGTTTGTTTCTAACCGAGATTTCGGCGACGGGGCGACATCGCAAGTCTACTCGTTCGTTTCTAACCGAGACTTCGGCGGCGGGGCGACAGCGCAAGTCTACTCGTTCTTTCCTAACCGAGAATTCTTCGGCAAACGCTCGGTGAAGCCGTCTCTTGGGTTGCTACTGAGAAGGCTGTTTAAAAAAATCCGGCGCGCTCGTTCGCCCGGCGTCGCGGCTTCCGGGGGTCCGGACGTCTTTTTTTATTGGTATACCGTCATCGGCTGATGATGCGGCACTTCCCGGTAAATCTGTCCGATCGTCTCCATCAGGTTGCCCGTCGCGGGCACGATCGGATACCAGCTTTTGCGGCCCATATACGACCATACTTCGTGAGCCTGATGCGAGCACATGCGGAACGCGTCTTCGAGAAACGCCCGCAGCTGCGGCGTCCCGCATTCGAAGGCGGCCCACGCATACTCGCGGCCCGCGCGCTTCAAGGTCAGCAAGTACGAAGTGGCGATCGCCCGGTCGTCCAGTTCGGACAGCTTCACCTGGGGCTCGATGGACGGATACGGCGGCGCAGCCACAGGAAGGAGCGCCGTCATCGACAGGCCGGGGACGTTCAGCTTGTCCGTGGAGCCGGTCATTTTTTTCACGAATTCGATCTTCATATTGTAATCCTGAACGTGGACCGGGTAATGCTTCCCGATCATCTCCTTCAGCTCGGGATCCTTCGCCTGATCCAGGAACAGCGCCATCGATTGAATGGCGTTCGTACAGCTCATCAGCAGTTCGCTCAGCTCGAGCGCTTCATGGTTGCCCAGATTCAATTTGGAAGATCCTCCTTCGGTTGGATGCGTGTCCGGAGTAGTATCCCAATCGGGGCGCCGGTTATGCGAGGCCTCACGCTGCCAAGGTCTTTGGAACTATTTTATACAAATCGTTTGCGCAGCCTTTCCATTCATTTTTATACTAGAATGGCATATCCGTAAATAAATGCGACAGGAGCGTGAACAGATTGAAGAAAAAGCTGACCGCGGCCGTCATCGGCCTGTCCATGGTCGCCAGTATGGGAGCGGGCGCCTACGCCGCTTCGAACCTGACGCCGATCAAAGCCTTTTTAAATTGGGGACTCAGCTTCAAGGTGAACGGCAAACCGTTCCAGCTGCGCGACGGCAACGGCGGCACGCTGTCGCCGATTACTTACAACAATACGACCTACCTGCCGATTCGGTCGGTCTCCGACGCGCTCGGCATCGCCGTGCACGTGGACAACAAAGGCCTCATCCAGCTCGGCGAAACGGTCGACGGCATCTCGATCGCGACCGGCTTCGAGGGCGACAATCGCACGAAGGATCCGTCCAAGACCGTCTACGACGGGAAGGACTACAAGGACGTGTTCTTGGACAACAACAGCGGCGATCGCAGCGCTTCGTTCATGCTTTATCCGAAAAAGAAGTACCAGAAGCTGTACATTCAAGTCGCCGCGATCGGCAAAGACATCAAGGCGTTTAACGTTCAGGACAGCGACACCGATATCGAGCTGAAAACGAAGCCGATCGCCATGGGCGACGGTCTCGTCACGATCGAAGTCGACATCGGGGGTTCCGATGCGCTCTACGTATGGGCCGAAACGTCCGACGGCGGCTCGGTGTTCATTCCGATGACGACGTCTTATTTCAAATAACTTTTTATCGGAGTCGATTCAGAAAAGTACAGGTAAAACTTATATTTTTCGAATCGTGATGCAAAACCCCGTCAGTGCAAGCGCGCTGACGGGGTTTATTTTTATGCGGGTCCGGCGTGCCCATTCGGCTCAATCGCCGCGCCGCCGCGCCTTGCTCACGATAAGCCTGGCGAGATCGATCACGACGCCGAGCCCAAAGCCGATGGCCAGCAGCTCCAGATAGATCAGCAGGCTCGCCAGATCCTCCCACCCCGTAGCGCCGCGCGAGGCGATTGCCATGAACAGCAGGCCGAGCAGATGGCCCGCCAGGAGCGAGACCGCCAGCCATCTCGCGCCGAGCCATCCGGAAAGCGCGATGACGGCGCTCACGACGAGACAGACGAGGAAATAACGCAAAGCGTGGATCGCGGACCATGACTGTCCGAGGACGGAAAACCGGATCAGCCAGAGCAGCAAAGTAGTGACGACAGCGGAAGCCGCGCCAACGTCGATCCATCTTTTGCTTTTGGACGCAGGCAGGAGAGGCATGCGAATCCACCCTTTCTTCGCCGTGCTCCTATTGATTCAACTGAACCTTCCGTGTGTTCAGCATGCCTTCCAGACCGGTCGGATCCTGGCTGGTCTTGAAGCGCGCGAACGCCTCGGCGGCCTCGGAGGTCCGGATGCGCAGGGGCTTGGTCTCCATTTGCAGCAGCTCCCCCTACGACGTCCGCGACCGATTCCGCCGTCTGCGGCACGGAATTGCGGCTTGCGAAGCCGTCCAGGTAACGCTGGACGACCGGCTTGTATTCGTCGTCGAGAATGCCGCCCGTCGCGTTCACCTGCTCCATCACGGTGCCCACGAACTGGGTCGCGATCGCGCCCGGCTCGAGCAGCGTGACGTCGATATTGAACGTCGGCTTGTAGTAGGTCGCCAGACTCTCCAGCAATCCCTCCACCGCAAACTTGCTGGCGCAATAGATCTCGTTGAGCGGCTGCCCGACGAGACCGCCGACGCTGGAGGTGGCGATGATATAGCCGCCGTTCGCCGCTTGGCGGAGGAGCGGCAGCGCCGCGCGAATCGTATGCATGACGCCGTAGACGTTGGTATCGAACACGCGGTGGATATCCGCAGTGTCGGCTTGTCCCAATGCACGGAGAAATCCGAAGCCCGCATTGCAGAATAGCGCGTCAAGCGTTCCCCCGCTCGCGTTCGATCCGCCCAAACGCAGCCTCCAGCGAGGAGACGTCGGTGACCTCCATTTCGACCCAGTACAGGTTATCTTGCCCGGCATAAAGCTCCCGGTCCCGCTCGACATGGCGGGTTCCCGCGTAAACGATCCAGCCCTCTTGCGCCAGCTTAAGCGCCGTCGCCAGTCCGATACCGGAAGAAGCGCCCGTAATTGCGATAATGCCGCTCATATCATCGTCCCCCCTATATGGCTTTGCCTTCGCTTAACGCTTGCACGGCCTTGTCGATGCGGCGCAGGCGCGTTTCTTCGGTCTTGGCGCCTTCGACGGAGAGGACGACGCGGCTCTTGTTGCTGTTCGAGAGTCCGTCGAAAAAAAGCGCGTGCCGCGGGAGCTCCCGCGAGCGCGGCGGCCAGATCGTCCGGCACCTTCACCTCGCGCGGGTCCGTATCCAGCATAAGCGACACCTCGACCTCGTCCCCTGCCGCAACGCCGGCGGCGCCTCGATGCTCCGCGCTCAGCGGCAGCATGTAGCGTCCGCCCATCGCCGCAACCGTGCTGCGATACGTATAGCCGGCAACCGTCGCATATACCGCCGGCTTTTTGCCCGATCCCAGCGCTTCGACAGCTTCGGCCGGTACCTCGATGCCCGTCGCCGTCTTGCCGTTCAATTCGACTGTCGCTTTGAATTTCAACGTCGTCCGCTCCTTCGCTTTGATCGTGTCCTCACCAGTATAGCAGGCCGAGGCGGACCGTCGCACGAATCTTTAGAACGGCGAGCAAGCGGTGCCTGCTACCCGCCCGTCTCTTTGATCTTCTTGTTCATCTTGACGATCCCATATCCGAGCAGAGCGAACAAAATTGCGTAAATAGCGAGCAACGGCACCGTAATCCCCCCATCGCATGGAAGCTTCAAGCCTGGAGACGATATTGGCGAAGTTCGCGAACAAAATGACGAGATTCGCGAACAGCATCGCCGCCATCACGCGTTTGATCTTTTTGTAATGTTCGACCAGAGACTCCCGGTCTGTATACAGCTTCGGCGTCTCGCCCGGTTCCCAAGGCCTGCGAAAGTAATGCCAGACACCGCTGAACGAGCTTACGTACGCCCATCCCATGTCCCGGTACAGCTCAATGTACGCGTCCAGCTTGCCGTTTTTCTTCGTCAGGCCGCCCTGATAATCGAGAGACCGTAGGTGTAACGGACCGTCCCGTCGCGCTCGAACTCGCTTCTGAACGCGCCTCCCTTCGTCATATGCAGCCCGCGGGCCGACTGCTCGTTCAGCCACCGTTCCTCCTTCTCGTAGTTCCAACTCATCCACGCATGCCATCTTTTTTCCGTCCGCGCCATTCTTAATCCCTCCCGTTCAACGCATGTCTTCCCGCCGTCAGCAGCTCCTCCAGCCGCTCGACCTCCGCAGCCAGCACCGTACGCCCGCTCGTCGTGATCGCATACAGCTTGCGCCTGGCGTCCGTCCCCTCAGCGCCCGGATACGGCTCGATGAGCCCCTTGCCCTGCAGCGTGTTCAGCGCGGTATACAACGTGCCGGCACCAATCTTGAGCCTGCCGCCGCTCATGCGCTCCACCTCCTGCATCATGCCGTAACCGTGCGAGGGCTCCGCGCACAGCGTCACCAGAATATAGTAGAATGCTTCCGTCAACGGCAGTATTTGCTTCGATTTGTCCAAGTTCGTTCCCCCCGCATCGCATACATATCGGAAAGCAATATATCGAATGTCAATATAGTTTCCACGCCTGGAATGAGCAAAGACCGCCAAGAGAGGGTGTCCTGGCGGTCTCGTGCGTATATGGCTTTATTTGATGGGCCGTACGTGCGCATCCGGCGCCTTGTCGGCAACGACGTTCAGCTCGATACCGTGCTCGAGCAGAGCCTTCAGCGCGCAGAGCACCATGTTGAAGCCGCCGGTCGAATCGAGCGCCTGGGCCACGACCGCGTCGCCGTCGCCCTGGAAGCCCGAGTTGACGACGCTGACGAAGGTCTCGTTCGCCCCGCGGTCCGTAAAGGTCCATTCCACTTGCGTAAAGCCGTTTGTCTCGTCGCCCCATCGGATCTTAATCCGACGATTCGGCTCGATCGCAAGGACGTCCACCTCCGCCGCCGCGCCGTACATCTCCCACTCCCAACGGACGCGCGCTCCCTCCGCCAACCGGCCACTGCTCTTGGTGAACCAGAACCGCGTCGTTACCGACGGGTCGACGAACGCTTCGAATACTTCTTCTACCGGCCTGCGCACGAGCATCTCCGCTGTCGCCACCGGCACTTGGCTGAGATTAATGGAAGTCACCGACGATCTCTCCTCGCTTTAAAAGAGTCTGGTTTTCTCTCCCAGTTTAGCACGTAGACGCGCGCCAGGTTTCTTGCCGATTGCCGGTTTTGCGGTTTGGCGGTTTTACGGTTTTGCGGTTTTACGGTTTTGCGGCTTTGCGGCTTTGCGGCTTTGCGGCTTTGCGGCTTGGCGACTTGGCGACGAAAAGATCAGCGGCCGCCAAGCTCGCGCGACAGCGCGTGCACGGCTTCGGCAAGCCGGCGAAGCGGCTGGCCAATCCGTACGCCTCGCGCGGCTTCCGCGCGCTCCGCAGCATCGACCATCGACAGCTGCGCGACGGCGACGAACCTCTCCGGGTCTGCGTCGAGCAAACTGTCCAGTTCGCCCTGCACGGCGTTCAGATAAGCCTCCTTTTCCCCGCGCATGACGAGATCGAATGCCTCCGACAGCACGACGGCCTCGATCTGCGGCCTCGCGCGCTTTTCTCGCTCCGCATGGGCGTACAGCCGCGCCATCGTCCCCTCGACGGTGGCCGGGTTCGTGAACAGCAGCGCTTGGGCGCCTTCGCGGCCGTACAGCTCCTCGAAAAACGGCTCGTCGATCTTGAGAATCGGCAGACGGACGGTCGGCCGCGCTTCGTCCAGCAGGGCGATATAGTTCGTGCAAGTGATCAGGATCGCGTCGGCGCCGGCCATCGCCATCCATTCAAGCTGACGAACGACATGGTCGCGAGCGCGATCCTCCGTAAACGCAGCGTCGGCGCTCATCCGGGCGATCAATCCCGGATCGACGTAATGCGCCCAGGACATCTCTGCGGGCAGACGGATACGCGCGATGTAGGCAATATTCGATTCATGCGCATGCAGACAAGCGATTTTCAGTCCCAACGCATTGCGCCTCCTTTTCAGAGCGTCAGAGCGCCAGCCGCCAGTCGTTGCACCGCATCCAGCTGCCCGGCGGATATTCGAATTCGATCTCCCCGATTAGCGTGAAGCCGAGCTTGCGGCAGACGGCGTTCGACGCGGGATTGCCGGCGCCCGGATACGCATGGATCGTGCGACGGGCGCCCTGCGCGCGGACGGCCTCGATCGCTTGCGCAACGGCTGCGGTCGCGAGGCCTCGGCCCTGGTAGGCCGGCAGAATGCCCCAACCCATCTCGCACACTTGCCGTCCCTGCCAATTGCGCTCCCAATATCCGACGCTGCCTGCGAGCTCCCGCTCCGGGAGCAGAACGACGGCGAACATGCGCCCCGTTCCTTTTTGGGCAATCCGCATATAACGTTCGTGGCGCTCCGCGACCTGCGCCTCCGTCTCCGGTCCGCCCAGATGCTCCGTCATCTCCGGCGCGTTCATTCGGCGCAGCAGCTCGAGATGGCCTCCGGACCACGGTACGATCTCCACTGGCGTTCGTTCGTTCACTCGTGTCTCCTCCTCTGGGTTGCTGTCCTGTAATCCCATTCTATCAGCCATAACCGCCATCAACCAAAGGCTTGCCCGGCCACCCGAATAGAAGCGCAACATCGCAAACCCGGACACGTGCTATAACTGGTCTTGTAAAAAAAGAGAAGGAGCTGATCCATATGGCGAGACTGAACGGGAAGGCCGCATTGGTAACGGGAGCGAGCAGAGGGATCGGACGCGGAATCGCGCTGCGCCTTGCCGCGGACGGCGCAACCGTCGCGGTGCATTACGGGAGCAACCTGGCGCGCGCGGAAGCGGTCGTTCGCGAGATTAGGTCCGGCGGCGGTTCGGCGTTCGCCATTGGCGCCGATCTCGCCTCCGCCGGGGGCATCGAGGCTTTGTTCGAGGCGCTGGACGGGCGCCTCGACGCGCCCGCAACCGGCACGCGGCTTGATATTTTGGTCAATAACGCGGGCATCGGCCAACAGATCGGCATCGAGGAGACGACGGCGGCATCGCTTGACGAGGTGCTGGACATCAACGTCAAGGCGCCGATTCTCGTCATCCGGGAAGCGCTGAAGCGCATGAACGACGGCGGCAGCATCATTAATCTGTCTTCCGCCGTGACGCGTATCCCGCTGCCGAATCTGCTCGGCTACAGCGTGTCCAAAGGCGCCGTCAATACGCTCACGCTGAATTTGGCGCAGGAACTGGGAAGCCGCGGAATCCGGGTCAACGCGCTCCAGCCCGGCATCATCGACACCGATATGAACGCGGGAACGCTTCAGGATCCCGGAGGACGGGCATTCGCCGCAGGACTATCGGTGTTCGGCCGTTGGGGCCAGCCCGAGGACGTCGCCGACATCGCCGCGTTCCTCGCTTCATCGGACAGCCGCTGGGTGACGGGCCAGCTCATCGATGCGAGCGGAGGTTCGCGGCTTTAAATGCCCAAGCTGCCTTGTCGACACAAACGCGGGGAAGACACCAAGTCTTCCCCGCGTGCTGT
This sequence comes from Cohnella rhizosphaerae, assembly GCF_029525575.1. Taxonomy (GTDB): domain Bacteria; phylum Bacillota; class Bacilli; order Paenibacillales; family Paenibacillaceae; genus Cohnella; species Cohnella rhizosphaerae. Next base: position 495,150 of record NZ_JAPDIA010000003.1, on the reverse strand, counting down.
CGTTTGCAAGCACATCATGCGACGCGGCGCCCGCTGCAGGCCAAGTGCTGTCGCACAAAAGTACGTACGAGGCGGTCATTTTTTCAGCCTGCTGCCACTGTACAAGGAAGAGATGGACTTCAAGGTGAATCAAGGCCCGGAGGCTTTATTCGAAAAGCTGGAAGCAGCCGGCGTCAACGAACTGCTGCGCGCGGACTGCAAAAATGTGTGCAAGAAACGGTTTGGCCTATTCTGAACGCAATCGCGTTAACAAAGAGCTGCATTGCCCGCCGCGGATCGACAAGATATACTAAATGGATATCATGATCGGTAACGATTCAAAGGAGATTGCGCTCAATGTCCGACCTGCCTCTCGCGGAAGTCGCCTACCAGGAACTCCGGCAGCGGCTGCTCAGCGGTAAGTACCTGCCCGGCCAGTTGCTCTCGGAGAGCGAGCTCGCGAGCGGGCTCGGCATGAGCAGGACGCCCGTCCGGGCCGCCGTCATGCAGCTGGAAAAGGAAGGATTCCTGGAAACGCTTGTCAAGCGCGGGATCCTCGTCAAAGGCATCGATGTCAAGGAACTGTACGACATGTTCGACTTGTTGAACGCGCTTTATCTGTTCGTGCTGGAACGCATGGAGCAGGATCAGTACGAGCCCGACTTCGAGCGGATGCGTTACTATCTGGACCTGCTCATCGAGGCCAGCGAGCGCAAGATGCACCGCGAGTATTACGAGTCCGGCCTCATGTTCATGAGCACGCTGCTCTCCACGATCGGCAACCGGAGCATCATGGAGACGTTCGACCGCTACAAGGACAAGGTTCTCTATGTCGTCGTCGCCTATCGATCGACCGAGGGCTCGAATCGTCCATACACAGGCAAAAAGCTGTACGCCGAAATTTACCGTCACTTAACGGAAGGCAACTACGTGGAGGCCAAAGCCGCCATCCAGGCGTCCAAACGCAACTCGCGCGAAGAGCTGCTCCGAAACGGCTACAAAGTATAAAAACGTATAGCTTCGCCGTTTTTCGGCACCGCCGCATCGCCGAACCCGCCCCGAAACCTCTCGTTTCGGGGCTTTTTTTGCGTGTCCGTCACATTTTACACAACTCCGAACGCTCGTTTATACCTTTCTTACATACAAGATCGATAATTCTTGTATACAAGATTATTTTTCAAAAACCAAGGAGGCTGATTGAAGATGAAAAGCATGAAATTCGTCCACCTGACCGACACGCACATGAACGCGCCGAGCTCCGAGGGCCCCTTCGCCAAGTTCAAGCTTGCCGAGAAGGTCAAGCAGACGTTCCTCCACCTCCGCGACGCGAACGTCGCGCCGCACTTCGTGCTCATCACGGGCGACCTGTCGCATGAAGGAGACGCAGCGGACTACGCCTACATCCGCACGGTCCTCGACGAATGCGCGGCGCTGATCGGCGCGCCCGTGCACGTCGTGCTCGGCAATCACGATCATCGCTCCGCTTTCCGCCAGGGCTACCTCGGCGAAGCGCCGTCCGAAGAAGCCTACTACTACTCGCTCGACTTTAACGGACTGCGCCTGATCGGCCTGAACTCCCAAGTCGCCGGCCGCCACGACGGCGAGCTCGACGCCGCGCAGCTCGCTTGGCTCAAGGACGAGCTTGCTACCCCCCGCTCCGCTCGGCACGATCGTCGGCATCCACCATCCGATGATGAGCGTGCGCGGAATGCCCGGCGACCACCTGCTGGCGAACCGCGCGCAGCTCGGCGACGTGATCGAAGGCACCGACGTCATCGGCGTCATGGCCGGACACGTCCACTCCAACAACGTCGGCACCTACCGCGGCATCCTCAACGTCGCAGCCGCAGGAACGGCGTTCACCGGCGAGCTGGCGGACGCGGAGAACTACAAGATGGTCGACTTCTGCGGCTTTAACATCGTCGACGTGACCGAGGAAGGCATCTCGATCCAGACGACCGTGCTGCCGACTTCAGGCGAAGAGTATTTCCGCTTCCCGATCTCCATGCTCGTCGCCCAGCACTGATTCCATCCGACGCCAGGTCGCCGGCGCCGATCACGAATGCTTATTAGAACGCCGGACGCCGGCAGCCCGGTCTACCGACATCGATAACCGAGGAGAGACGCAACATGACGACGATTCAAATGCCGGCCTGCCTGCTGCCGCTGGAAGGCGCCTTTAACTTCCGGGACATGGGCGGACTGCGCACCGAAGACGGCCGAACGGTCAAAAAGGGACTGCTGTTCCGCGCCGCCGAGCTGACCGGCCTGACGGAAGCCGACCACGAGGCGCTGCGCGCCATCGGCCTGAGGCACGTTTTCGACTACCGCAACCGCGCCGAAGCCGAAGAGAAGCCGGACCCGGTCATCGGCGAAGCGCTCTACATCCGCGTGCCGGCCAACGAAGCGGCCGAGGACGCGCCGCATGTGACGATGGAGCAGCTGTTCAAGAGCGGCATGCACAAGGCGTTCTCGGACAACATGCTGGACAGGCTGTACGCCAGTCTGCCGATCAACAACGCCTCCTACAAGCAGCTCATGTCGCTGCTGCGCACGCCGGAAACGAGCCTGCCGCTCGTCCATCACTGCGCGGGCGGACGGGATCGCACGGGCGTCGGCGCCCTGCTCATTCTGCTCACGCTGGGCGTGCCGTACGAGACGATTATGGAGGACTACCTGCTGTCGAACGTAACGCTAGAGAAGTTCCATGCGCAAATGTTCGACATGGCCGCCCAATATCTCGACGAAGCGTCGCTCGAAACGATGCGCCGCACGATGGCGCTGCAGGAGCGGTACCTCGATGCCTCGATGAACGCCATTTTGTCCGCGCACGGTACGTTCGAACAGTATTTGCTCGCCGAATTCGGCATCGACGCCCAAGATCGGGCGCGTATACAAGCTTACTGCCTGGAAGCTTAGTCGCTTAGACGGAACAGGCATCCATTATTGAAAAGGGGGGACTCATGATTTTATGAAACCGTTCATGAAAGGCACCGCTTTGGTACTCGCCATCGCATCCGCAGCCAGCCTGTCCGCCTGCGGCTCCGCCGCAGAAGGCGAATCCGATGTTGCTGCCGCTACCGCGGCGCCAAGCCAGACGGAGCTCGCCAAGCTCGATCCCGCGAATCCGACCAAGGTCACGTTCTACTCGTACAGCCTCGCCTACCCGACGATGAAGCCGGGCATGGAGCAGCTGATCAAGGAATTCAACGACACGGTCGGCAAGGAAAAGGGCGTCGTCGTCGAAGGCGTCGCGGACACGACGATGCAGCAGTACAAGGCGGACATCTCCGCGGGCAAGGAAGTCGACGTCGTGCAGCATCCGTTCGGCACGCTCGACGCCTCCCGCCTGAGCCTTGGCTTCAAAGCGTACGAGGACGTCTTCCCGAAGGCGGAACTGGACGCGCATCTGCAGGGCATCTCGCCCAACGCGCTTGAGCTCGGCAAGATCGACGGCAAGATGTACGGCCTCGCCTTCACGTTCAGCACGCCGATCGTCTTCATCAACGGCAAGCTGTTCGAAGCGGCCGGCCTCGATCCGGCAAAGCCGCCGAAGACTTGGGCCGAGATCAAGGAAGCCTCCCTTAAGATCAAGGCCGCGACAGGCAAGGACGGCTTTGGCCTCACGCCGACCAACGGCTGGATCACCGAAGGCCTCATCCTGAGCAACGGCGGCGAGGTGCTGTCGAAGGACCGCAAGTCGGCGGAATTCGCGAGCCCCGAGAGCGTCGAGGCCATCGAGACGTGGCAAGATCTGTACCAGAACGGCGCCTCCGCGCCCGGCACGGAAACGGAGTTGGTGGAGCAGTTCATGGCCGGCAACCTCGGCATGTACGCCTCCTCGACTTCGCTCTACAGCGGCATCAAGAAGGCGTCCGAAGCCGGCGGTTGGAAGGTGTACGGCGCAGGCATGCCGCAGTTCGGCGACAAGCCTGCCGTCCCGGTCAACTCGGGCAGCGTACTCGCCGTCCGCTCGGACAGCCCGGAGAAAAGCGCGGCGATCTGGGAGTTCATCCGCTTCGTGACCGGCGACCGCGGCTATACGATCATCACCTCGCAAATCGGCTACCTCCCGCTGCGCACAGCGCTCGCCGACGATCCGAACGGCCTGAAGGACTTCGTCGAGCAGAACCCGCTTTACCGGATTAACCTCGAGCAGTTGTCCCATATCCAGCCGGTCGCCATATGGCCGGGCGAATACGCCACCGAAGCGGCCACCGCGTTCACGGACGCCATCGTCAAGTCCGTCATGACCAAGGACGGCGACGTCAAGGCGACGCTGCAGAAGGCCCAGGACGACATCAACCAGATGATCCAGTAACGAAAGGAAAGGAGCCGTCATGAGCCAAGCGATCGAAAACGCCTACGCGCCCCCCCTCGCGGGGGAAGCCGCCCGTAGCCTTGGACCGGCCTCGTACCCGGTCCAGGGCGCTTCGCATGCTGAAGCCCTGGCTGTACCTGCTGCCCGCGCTGGTCCTGCTCGGCATTTTTATGTACAGGCCGCTGCTGTACACGTTTTATCTGGCTTTTCACAAATGGAGCATGGTCCCCGGCACCGAACCGCTGTACGTCGGCTTCGACAACTTCTCGCGGCTGCTGGCGAACAAGAGCTTCGCCGACTCGATCGGCAATACCGTGTTCTATACGGCGCTGCTGCTGCCGTTTTCCATCGTCATCCCGCTCGCGCTGGCCGCGGTCACCCATCACATGGAAGGCCGCATGAAAAACGTGTACCGCGCGCTCTTCTTCATCCCGATGATCCTGGCGCCGGTGTCCGTGAGCGCGATCTGGCGCTGGCTGTTCCACCCGTCCGGCGGCCTCGTGAACACCGCGCTGATGAAGCTCGGCCTGATCGAGACGTCGATCGCCTACTTCTCGGATCCTTCCTTCGCCAAGTGGATCATCCTTCTCATCACGGGGTGGAAGATGATCGGCTTCAGCACGATCATGTTCTCCGCGGCGCTGACCGGGATCAACAGCGAGTATTACGAGGCGGCTTCGCAGGACGGCGCCGGCAGCATGCGCCAGTTCTGGAACATCACCGTGCCGCTCATGTCGCCGATGATTATTTTCATGCTGACGATGAGCATCCTGTTCTCCAGCCAATGGACGTTCGCGTACATCGACATCCTGACGACCGGCGGTCCGTACGGCACATCGACCAACGTCTACTACGAGATGTACAAGTTCGCTTTCTCCAATCTCAACGCGGGCTTCAGCTCGGCGGCGTCGCTCCTGTTCTTCGTCGTCTTCGGCGTCATCTCGCTGCTGCTTAATTCGCTGTCGCGCCGATTTTCCTTTTACGATAACTAAGACGGGAGGAGCCGACCATGAAAAGAAAATCGCCGGCGGTCTCGATCCTGCAGCATGGCCTGCTGTCGCTCATGTGCGTGATCGCGCTGTTCCCGCTGTACTGGATGCTGAATTCGTCGTTCAAAAACGAATCGGACATCTTCAAGTCCGACTTCCTGCCGCCCAGCCCGATCCTGAGCAACTACAGCTACGCGTTCGAGCAGATGCCGATCTTCCGCATGATGTTCAACTCGTTCGGCGTCTCGATCCTGATGACCGCGCTGCAGCTGTCCACCGGCCTGCTCGCGGCGTACGCGCTCGTCCGCTGGCGCTTCCGCGGGCAGACGCTCATCTTCACGCTGCTGAGCCTTACGTGGCTCATCCCTTTCCAGTCGATCATGATCCCCAACTATGTGCTCGTCAACGACATGGGCATGAACGAAACGCTCATGGGCATCGTGCTGCCGTTCGCCGTGTCCACCTTCGCCATCCTGTCGCTGTACCAGAGCTTCCAGTCGTTCCCCAAAGTGCTCATCGAGGCGGCATGCATCGACGGACAGAGCGACTTCGGCATCCTGACGCGGCTCATCCTGCCGAACATCAAGTCCTCGGTCGCCTCGCTCGGCATCATCCTGTTCATCAATGGCTGGAACGAGTACCTCTGGCCGATGCTCATCACCAAGAAGATGGAGAACGCGCCGCTGCAGATCGGACTCAAGCTGTTCGTCAACTCCGACTCCAACATGTGGGGCTCGCTGATGGCGGCCACGACCGTCTCCTGCCTGCCGATCCTCCTCATCTACCTGCTGCTGCGCCGCCAGATCGTGGACTCGTTCGTGCGGTTCGGGATCAAGTGAGGGGTTTGTGAAAAGAAATCGCCCTCCGGCGGCCACGTATGTGGCGGGAGGGCGATTTTGTCGATAGCGCGGGCGGAGGCAAGGAAATAGTTGTCAAAAAGCAGCTATATTCGCCGATTTCCCGAATCGAGAAGCGATAAGTGTTAAAAGGCAGTTACTTCGGCGGGCGGAGGCGGATATGCGGCTTAGCGGGAGGAATTAACTGTCTTTTGACCGCTATCCGGGCAGGCGGCGTGACAGGCGTAAAATTAGATGCCTTTTGACAACGATCCGGCGCATCAACGGACGCCTACCGCCCAAGCCCGCCTCGCAACAAAAAACATCACAACACGTCACCTCACAACACATCATCTCACCTCATCGCACCTCACGCCGCCACACCACCTCGCCTCAGACCACCTTACCTCACCACACACTCAATGCCCCGCCTCAATCACCTTGTCGTGCGCGGCCGCGAACGCTTCCGGCGTGACGGCTTTGCCGAACAGGGCCTGAATCTGGTTCAGGTGCGTCTCGGCGGCGGCCGGCGTCATCTGCACGTCGGCGAACAACGTGACGCTCGTCTTTTTTGTTGATCTCGTTCAGCAGGTCGACGTACAGCCGCGGCAGCTTGACGGCCGCGGTATCGACCTTGGTCGCCGGGATGACGCCCGCGTCGGTGACGGACCGCTCGCCCCAGCGCTTGACGAAGTATTCGACGAACGACTTCGCCTCCGCCTTCACCTCGGAGTTCTCGGCGACGAACATGCCGACGCCGGGGCCGCCGACCCAGCCGTCGATATCTCCCTTGCCTCCCTCGACCGTCGGGAACTTGAAGAAGCCGACGCTGTCGCGGAAGTCTTGGGGGATGTCTTCGTTCGTCGTGAAATTCGGCAGCTCCCACGTGCCCACCATGTACATGGCGGCTTTGCCGCTCAAGAACATCGCCTTGGCTTCATCGTTGGACAGACCGTTAAAGTTCGGGTTAAAGGCGCCCGCGTCCACCAGGTCCTGCACGCTCCGCGCCGCCCGGACGAGACCGGGATCGGCGAAGGAGCGCTTGCCCGCGATGGCGTCCGCCAAGGTCTGGGCGCCCGCGATACGGTCGGCCATGTACATATACCACATCGAGCCGGTCCAGCGGTCCTGATTGCCCAGCGCGATCGGCGCGAGACCGCCCGCCGCGAGCGTCCCGATGACGCCGCGGAGCTCGTCGTACGTCTTGGGGACCGCCAGATGGAACTCGCGGAACAGCGCTTTATTATAGTAGATCGGCGCGATATTGAATTCGAGCGGCAGCGCGTACGTCTTGCCGTCCACGGCATACGCTTCCGTCGTGCCCGCCACGAACGAGTCCTTCAGCTCGCCGCGCAGCAGGTCGTCGAGCGGCGTGAACAGCCCGCCCTCCACGAACGGCCGCAGCGCCCCCGCCGCCCAAGTCAAGCCGACGTCCGGGAGCTCGTTGACGGCGGAGAGCACCCTTAGCTTCGCCTTGTATTGCTCGTTGTCGAGCACTTCCTGCTTGACGACGACGTTCGGATGCTCCGCCTCGTACTCCTCGATGATCTTGTTCACGATCCGGTGCTGGCCGAGCGCGCCGGCTTCCGGCCACAGATGCATCATCCTGATCGTCACCTGGTCGCCGGCGCCCGCGCCCGCGTTCGAGGCGAGCCGATCGTCCGAGTCCTGCCGGCATCCGGCCGCCGCGAGGACCGCGCCGGCCGCAGCCAGCGCCGTTACCGCCCGAATGGTTATTCGCACGTTCATTGCCTCCACCATACAGCATGACGATCCGTCCGGCGCCGGGCCGGACGGATCGCGGGTTCTTATTCTTTTGACGCCGCCGAGCGCGACGCCTGCGATAATATACCTGGATAGCAGGAAGTATATCACGAAGAGCGGCAGGGCCGTAAGGGCGAGCCCCATGTAGATCGAACCGAACTCCGTCTTGTAAATATCCCCTTTAAGCAGGCTGACCATAATCGGCAGCGTGTACTTTTCCTTCTGCGTGAGCAGGATGAGCGGCATGAAGAGGTTGTTCCAGCTGGCGACGAAAGCAAAGATCGCCTGGGTGGCGATGGCCGGTACCATGATCGGCAGCACGATCCGGTTGAACGTGTACAGCTCCCCCCGCTCCGTCGATACGCGCCGCTTCCACCATTTCGATCGACAGCATCGAGAGCAGGTACTGCCGCATGAAGAATACGATGGCAGGCGCCGCGATCGCGGGCAGGATGAGCGGCAGCAGGCTGTTCGTCCAATGGAGCTGGTACATGAACTTGTAGAAGCCGATGGCGCTCGCCTGCGCCGGGATCATCATGACGAGCAGGATAAACGTAAAGAAAGCCTGGCGGAGCTTCCAGTTGTAGGCGACCAGCGCATAGGCGGTGAGCGACGAGAAGTAAACCGCGCAAAGCGTCGAGAAGCCCGAGATGATGAGCGAATTGAAAAATCCTTTGAGCGGATCGAAGCTTTTGCTCAGCAGCACGTCCAGATTCGTCTTCATATGCGTGGACGGCAGCAGGGACAGCCCGCTCTGGATCTCCGCCGTCGAACGCGTGGCGTTCACGAACATGATCCAGAACGGCAGGATGCTGAGCAGCGCCAGGGCGATGCAGACGATATAGACGATCGTGCGGTTGACTTGAAGCGAGGCTCTGGATTCGGTCCGTACGTTTTGCATGAATCACAGCCCCCCTTGCCGCCGCTCGCGCAGCTTTATCGATTCTTTTTTTGCGCTTTTTTGAGCCGGGAGGCGTCGCGGTCGCGCATGAGGTAGAACAAGAGACCCGACAGGACCGCCGCGATCGCGAACATGATCATGCTGGCCGCCGCCGCTTTGTTGAACAGGTAGCTGCCCTTGAACGCTTGCCCGTAGATGAAGACGGACGTCGTGAGCGTCGCATCGTCGGGACCGCCGAACAGGAACAGCTGCGGGATGTCGAACAGCTGAAGCCCCCCCGATCATCGACGTGATCAGCGTATAGAGCATGATCGTCTTCAGGCTCGGCAGTGTGATCCGCATGAACGTCTGCCAGCCGTTAGCGCCATCGATGGAGGCGGCCTCGAACAGCGCGGGGTTGATGCCCATGACGCCGGCGATCAGGATGATCATCGTATTGCCGTACCACATCCAGAACTGGATAAAGGCGACGATGCCCCGCGCGGTCGTCTTGTCCTGCAGGAAGTTGACCGGCGCGTCGATCCAGCCCAGACTCTCGAACAGACTGTTCACGGGACCCATCGGATAGGAAAACAAAGAGTTAAAAAGCACGGCGATCGTGCTCGCCGTGATAATATTCGGCATGTAGAGGAGCACTTTGAACGCGCCTTGCCCCCGCACCTTGAGCCGCTGGTTGGTGAACCAGGCGGTGAGCAGCAGCGCCAGTCCGATCTGGGGAATGAAGTTCAGGATCCAGATCAACGCGGTATTCGTAAGCGAAATGCGAAACGACGTATTGTGCATAATGAGATCGGCGAAGTTGCCGAAGGGATTGTCCAGCAGATGGACCGGCTTCGGAATGACGCCCTTCATGTCGGTAAAGCCGATGACAGCCGTATACAAGACCGGATAGAACGAGAACACAAGGAACGCGAGTATGAAAGGCAAGCTGAACATGTAGCCGAATCTCGAATAGCTGACGCTCTTGCGGCGCATGGCTACCACCTCGTTTATTCATATAAAGGGCGGGCCGTCGACCCGCCCCTTCGGCGCAAAGTGCCGTCTTATTCGCTGTCGATGTCGAGCTGGTCCTTGACCTTCTGCTTGAAGTCCGCGATCGTCTTCTCCCGGCTCTTGGTGCCGTTCGCGTATTCGCGCACCTGATCGCGCCAGATGAGGTTGATCGACTCGTCGTACTGCGTCAGGTTTTTGCCGGTCGCGTTGGCGTTGGCCGGTACGAATACGTCGAACATGTTCTGCCCGCCGAGCAGCGCGACTTCGCCGTTCGACTTGGACATCACGACGCTCGACGCGACGCTGTCCTTCGTGCCCTGCTCGCCCGCCTTCATCGTGCCGTTCGCCCAGTAATATTGGAGACCGGTCTCGGACGTGTCCAGCGTCACCCACTTGATGAAGTCGGCGACCGCAGCCTTCTTGGCGTCGTCCTTGACGACGTTATTGTTGGCGAGCAGCCACGTGCCGCCCCAGAAGAAGCCGGTCGGCGATTCGGTCACGGCCCAGTCGCCGTTCGTGTCCTTGACCTGGCCGTTCATGACGTAGTTGATGAGCCAGGCGGGGCCGAAGAAGCCGAAGATCGGCTGCTTGCCGGTGCCCGACATGTCGGCGTACCAGGCTTCCGTCCAGTCCTTCGTATCGTTCGAATAGCCGTTGTCCTTGAGCTTCTTGGAGAAATCGAGGAACTGCTCGCGCTTCGGATCGATATGCAGCTTGCCGTCCACGATCCAGCCTTTGTCGGAGCTGTTCTCGATCGGGTGCCAGATGTCGCCGTCGCCGGATACGATGCCGTAGCCTTTGGCTTTGAGCTTGGCGGCCGCGTCGAAGAACTTATCCCAGCCCGGGCCGACCGCGGTCTTGATCGTCGCCGGATCGTCCGAGCCGAATACGTCCTTGGCGATCGAACGGCGATAGATGAAGGCGCCGCCGGTCGCCTGGTAGGCGAGCCCCTTGAGTTGGCCTTCCTTGCTGCCGATGTCGACGGAGTACTGGGCGATGCCCGCGTCCTTCACCAGATCGTCGCCGAGCCCCAGATCCGCGTAGTTCGCGGCGTAGTCGGAGGCGTCGCCTTGCGTATACTTCAGGACGAAGGCCGATTCGGCCGCATAGATATCGGGGGCGTCCTTGCCGCCGCCGGCGAGCGCCTGGTCGAGCGCTGGCTGATAAGCGCCGTCCGTCGTCGCGATGACGGTCGTCTTGAACTCGACGTTCGCGTCGGGGTGGGTCTCGGTATACTTTTTCGTCATGTTGGGAATCTCGTCGGTGAAGCTCCAGAGGTTGATCGTCACCTTTTCCTTCGGCTTGCCGCTGTCCGAGGGCGCGGCGCTGCTCGAGGCGGCGCCGCCGCTCGGGCTGGCCGATTGGCTGGCGCCTGCGTTGTTGGAAGCGTCCGAGCCGCACGCGGCCAGGACGGAGGACAAGAGGACGATGGCGGTGCTTGCGGATAGTGCGCGTTTCATTTTTTTAGCCTCCCTTTTTTACGACACAGTCACTTTGTAATCGCATACACAGTATAAAACCGGAAATGTAAGCGCAACAGTTAACTGCGATTGGGAGAAATTCCACTTTTATTGGATCGACGGATCTTCTTCCGCCGCTTGCTGCCTATACTGCCTGGGGCTAGTCCCTTCGCTTTCTTTGAACACCTTGATGAAATATTTGACCGTCTGGTAGCCGACCTTCTCGGCAATCTCCCAGATCGGCAGGCGGGTCGCGACGAGCAGCTCCTTCGCCTTCTGCAGCCGGATGCGCGTCAAATAGTCGCTGAACGTCACGCCCGTCTGCTCCTTGAACAGCACGCTGAAGTAGCTCGCGTTCAGGTGAAGCTGCTCCGCGACCTGCTTCATCGTGATCGCCTCATGCAGATGGCCGTAAATCAAGTCGATCGCGTCCTTGACGGAGGTACCGTACCGAGCTTCGTCGCGGCTTGCCTCGAGCAGCTTCGGATCGACGAGCTTCTCCATCGCGCCCACGCGATCCTTGTCGCTGTCGCGCTCGAACGCCCGCTGCACCGTGTCGATGAGCGCCGCTTTGTCGAGCGGCTTAAGGATATAGTCGAACGCGCCGAGCTGCAGCGATTTTTTGGCGTATTCGAATTCGGCATGGCCCGAGATGACGATGACGACGGGCAGCGGCCCGCGTTTGGCGAGCGTCTCCAGCATCTGCAAGCCGTCGACCTCGGGCATGCGCACGTCCGTGATGAGAATATGGACCGGATTCGTCTTCAGCCATTCAAGCGCTTCGACGCCGCTTGCGGCGCATTCGATCCGGTATTTGCCCGCCGCCCAGGCGACGAGCGTCTTCTGGATGCCGAGACGCGTGCGCGGCTCGTCGTCGACGATCAATAACGTCTTCACAACGGTTCGACTCCTCCCGGAGGTATGGTGATATCGAAACGGACAATCGTACCGACGCCGGCCTTGCTCTCGATACGCAAGCCGCTGCCGGCTCCCGCGGCGTCCGGATAATACAGCTTGAGGCGTCGCTGCACGTTGGACATGGCCACCCCCCGCCCCCCTTCTTGGAAGCGGTCTGCTGGCTGCCGCCTTCGATTTTTTGCAGGAGCTTGGCCAGCGTCTGCTCATCCATCCCGAGGCCGTCGTCGATGACGGCGACCGTCGCGATGCCCGGCTTGCCCGACGATACCTGGATCGTCACCGACCCCGGGCCGATGCGGCTCTCCACGCCGTGCAGGATCGCGTTCTCCACGAGCGGCTGAATGATCAGCTTCGGGATCGGTACGTGCATGAGCCCCTCGTCCGCGGCGATCCGCCAGTCCAGCCGGTCGATCAGACGCATTTTCATAATCTGCAAATACCGCTGCGCATGCTCGAGCTCGTCGCGGACGGTCACCCATTCGTCGTCGCCCCCCCGTGCCGCCTATGACATAACGGAACAAGCCGGACATGGCGACGACGATGCCCGCCAGCTCCTCTTCTCCCTTGTCCTCGAGCGACCAATAGAACGCTTCCAACGTGTTGAACAGGAAGTGCGGATTGATCTGCGCCTGCAGCGCCTTCAGCTCGGTGCGGCTCTGGGTGATCTCCTTCTCGTAGACGACCTGGATCAGCTCGTTCATGTGGGTCACCATCTGGTTGTACGTGTTGTTCAGCTCCCGGATCTCCAGGGAGGCGATCGTCGGAGACGGCGACAGGTTCTGCTTGAGTCCGCCCAGCCGCGCGCCGCGCATCGTACGCATCAGCTTCAGCATCGGGCGCGTGATGAGCGTGGACAGCAGCAGCGTCAGCAGCAAAAACGCCACCGCGCCGATGCCGATCGACACGAGGATCGCGGTGCGCAGCACCGAGATGCCTTCGGTCGAGGCGCGGACCGGCGTGAGCAGCACGAGCGTCCAGCCCGTCGCGCGGGACTGCCGGCGAACGGACAACAGCTCCTCGCCGCCGACGGAGACGGCGGAGCCGGTCTGCGCGAGCACCTCCTTGGCGTCCTCGGCCGACAGGTCCGAGGTGATCGGCGCGCCCTGCCCGTCCGCGAGCAGCATGTACTCGTCGTCGCCGCGCGCCTCTCCCTCTCCGGCGGTCTGCGCGTTCATCTCGAAGTAATCCCGGCTGAGCCGGACCGCCAGATAGCCGCCCGCCGCGTAGCCGCGGTCGATCAGGCTGATGCGGCGCATCGCGAGCACCGTATCGGGCTGCGCCGGATCGAGTCCGAACCAGACGAGCCGGCCCTTCAGGCGGTCGGTCTGCCAGATCATATCCTGCGATACCCTCGCGTCCAGGCTGGTCTGATCGAGGGGGAACAATCGCCTGTAGTCCCTGGCGTAGAGCTCCATCGAACGGATGCCCGTGGAATAGGCCGTGTAGGTGCTCGCGATCTGCAGCAGCGACTGGCGCTGGGCGAACGCGGCGCGGACGCCGTCCGCTTCCTGGAGCAGCAGCTTCTGGACGTAATCGTTGGTCGCCACCTGCGTCGTCAGCGAGTCGATCTGGTCGAGCAGCGCGTCGAGGCGTCCGTTCGCCTGCACCGCCGTCTGCTGGATATGCTTTTCCGCGCTGCTCCGCAGCAGGTCGGATACCTGGCCGTAAATATAGATGCCCGCAAAGGTTAGCACGACGATCATCGTCAACGTAAAAGCGGCGAAAATCTGGTTTCGCAGCGTGTTCAGTTCGCTCCATTTGACCAATCGCATCGCCGCCCGTTTTTCGCATGAGTCCAATCCCGTCTACTGTATCACAAAGAACGAATGTTCAGCCAACCGTTCGGCGAAGGCGGCCAACTCCTAAAGATTATAGGTATAAAACCTAATCATTGTGCCGTATTTGCGCGGCGATATATTTGCTAAGATGAAAAGAAATCCATTGGATGCGCTTACAAGGAGGTGCCGGAATGACGATAGAATCGCGGGGCGGCGCGCCGCTGGTCACGCATATTTACACGGCGGATCCTTCCGCCCACGTCTTCGAGGGCAAGCTGTACGTGTACCCTTCGCACGATCTGGACCACGAGATGACGTCGAACGACAACGGCGACCAGTACGATATGGAGGACTACCACGTCCTCTCGCTGAACGAGGATCTGACGCAGGCGCTCGACCACGGCGAAGCGCTGCATCTGAACGATATTCCCTGGGCGAAAAAGCAGTTGTGGGCGCCGGACGCGGCCTACAAGGACGGCACCTACTACTTGTTCTTCCCGGCGCGCGACTATAACGACGTCTTCCGCATCGGCGTCGCGACCGGCATCTCGCCGAAGGGACCTTTCCGCGCGGAGCCGAACTATATACCCGGCAGCTTCAGCATCGATCCGGCCGTGTTCGCGGACGACGACGGCAAAGCGTACGTCTACTTCGGAGGTCTGTGGGGCGGGCAGCTGGAAAAGTGGCAGACCGGCGCGTTCGAGCCGGATGCCGCGGGGCCGTCGGGCGACGAGCCCGCGCTCGGACCGCGCGTGGCGGAGCTGACCGACGATATGCTCGGATTCAGGGAGAAGCCGCGCGAGATCCGCATCGTGGACGAGGACGGCGTGCCGATTCGCGCCGGGGACGAGGAGCGCAGATATTTCGAGGGACCCTGGGTGCACAAGCACGAAGGGCGGTATTACCTTTCCTACTCGACCGGGACGACGCACAAGATCGTCTATGCCGTCGGGGACGAACCGTACGGCCCTTTCACGTTCAAAGGCACGATTCTGACCCCCGTCGTCGGCTGGACCACGCACCATTCGATCGTCCGCTATCGGGACAAGTGGTACCTGTTCTACCACGACAGCTCGCTGTCGGGCGGGGCGGACAACAAGCGCTGCGTGAAGATGACCGAGCTGCATTACGAGGCCGACGGCGCCATTCGCACGATCGATCCTTATCCGGAGGAATAGGAGCAGGCGGCGGCGCGTTCAACCGGTTTCGGCATCATTTTGGCGGATACCCCCCCATTTCGAACGGGTTCTCATTTGGCCGCGCTCCGCAAATTCTTGTGGAAAATTAACATAAGAAACGGCCGGAATGCGTAACTTATGTATAGAAATCTCCGCAAAGGGGTATTTTCTCGATGAACCGCCAAAATTCGGCTGAAGGAGTGGATCCGGTATGAAAACGCTAAACGCCATCGCGCTCGCCATTCTGATCATCGGAGGCATCAACTGGCTGCTGGTCGGTCTGTTCAAGTACGATCTCGTCGCCGAACTGTTCGGGGGTCAGGAAGAAGTCGCATCCCGTATCGTGTATACGATCGTCGGTATCTGCGCGCTGTACGCGATCAAATTTTTCAACGACGTCAGCAGCGATTCGCGCGCGCGTTAACCTATTTGGCACGGAGAAAAAAAGCCGGATTGCCGCCTCCAGGGGCGACGGTCCGGCTCTCTTTGTTCGTCTGGGCGCGGCCCGCTCGCGGCGGGCCCCCACGTACTTTGCGCTTACGTTGCAGCGCGACAGAGATCCTAGGTTAGCGCAATTTTGCGCTATTTACTGGCCATCCGCTCGCCGCATACGCCCACGAACTTCGCGCTTACGTTGCAGCGCGACAGCGGGCCCAGGATAGCGCAATTTTGCGCTAATTGCTGGCATTACGTCGCCGCATGCGCCCCACGCCCTTTCGCGCTTACGTTGCAGCGCGATGGCGGGCGCAGGATAGCGCAATTTTGCGCTATTTATTGGCCATCCGCTCGCCGCATGCCCCCCACGCACTTCGCGCTTAAGTTGCAGCGCGACAGAGGTCCTAGGTTAGCGCAATTTTGCGCTATTTGCTGGCATTACGTCGCCGCATGCCCCCCACGCACTTCGCGCTTAAGTTGCAGCGCGACAGAGGTCCTAGGTTAGCGCAATTTTGCGCTATTTGCTGGCTGCTCGTTCGTACCGTTCGGCCCACAAGCGTCACGCTCACCGCTCCCCCGCCTAAACGGGCACAGTCTAGCCATCAAATCAAGACGCTTCGGGCTCGCTCTGGAGGGCGTCGCCGAGCATTCTAAGCAGCTCGTTCGTGCCATGCTCGCGCTGTTCGGGCGTATCGAGTCCGTCGAGATACACGCCCTGTTCGGTAAAGACCAGCCGCGTGCCGCCTTCGACCGGGTGCAGCTCGACCGTCGTCACTGAGGCCGAGATTCGCCGGTCCCCCATGTCCAAGACATACGAATAAACGATGCGCGCGTTCGGCACGATATCCTGGTAGCAGGCGTCGAACGTGAAGACGGGACCTTCCGGCGGTCCGCCGCGGCTGTACTCCCGTCCGCCGACGCGGAAGTCGAAGGTCTCGGCGGGGGAAAACCAGCGCGCTTTCGCTTTGGCGTCAGACCAGGATCTGAAGACGCGCTCCGGCGTCGCGGGATACGTTCTTTCCACCGTAAAGGTGGCGTGATGCGCCGAGCGTTGTTCTTGTTGTTCCATTTTGTTCATCCTCCCTGAATATGGTCTTCCGGCTCGTTCGCCAGCCAATCGCCCAAGCGGTCGAGCGCTCGTTCGGCCTGCGTCCGCCGCTCCCAAAAATACTTCTCGTGGCTCTGCTTCATCATGCCGAGCAGCTTCGTGAACGCCTCCACGCCGAGCGGCGCGTGCGAACGCACGGCCGCCGACGCCTGCTCCAGCTCGCTCAGCAGCTTCTGCTGGACGCGAATCTTCTCCCGCAGCCGGCCGATCTGGGCGGCGATGATCTCGGACAAGTCGGGCGCGTCCCGCTCGAGGACGGACTGAATCTCCGTGAGCGGCAGGCCCAGCTCCTTGAGCGCCAGAATCTGGTGCAAGCGTGACAGGTCAGATTCGTCGTACAGCCTGTGCCCCGAGCCGGTCTGGCCGGAAGGGGAAAACAAGCCGATCTGATCGTAGTAGCGCAGCGTGCGAATCGTCAGACCCGTCAGCGCGGCGATGTCCCCCACCTTCCAGCGGCGGCTCGCCGCGCCCGCTTCGCCGTCCGTCGAACCTTCCCGATGCTTGGCCACTTTTTCCGCCTCCCGTCCCGCCTTATGTCCGTAACTTTACTATAAGACGTGACGCAACGTAAGGTGCAAGAGGGAAATTCACTTTTTTAAAACAACGGCGAACAGACGCTTCAAAGGCGAAGCGCCTGCGTGCCTGTCATCGAACGTCGAGGCACAAATCAAATCAACATCAGCCAGTAACACGCGCCGAATGAAAGATTCGGATCCTCAACGATATGGGTCGTATCGTAACCTGCAATCGGCGTTATCGGATCGATAGCGGAGGCCTAGTTGGTCGTAAACGACGTTTGCGCGAGCACATTGCTGAATCTGAAAATGACGGTCGTGCCTGCAGATTGCTGCGGAGGCGACGGAAAGGGGTCCGAATCGAGACCGATCAGCCCTTTTCCGCCGAACTTTGGACATGATTGTCATATACGGCTATAAACCGCAAAATGTTCAGGTTCGGGTCGAAGAAAAGAATAGGCACGTTCCCTTCCTTGGTTGAAGTGTTATGAACGAAATACAACTGGATGTAATTTTCATCAAACCAAGATCAAGCTCCGTCGAATGACAGGCGGCCGCAGTTGGAACGATTACATCCTTCGAAGTGGCGAATTTGTTTTGTGTTTGTTAAAGATGCACTCAGACAAACGAACATCCTCGAGCGCCTTCGTAGTGTATTAAGGCACTGGTCGCGTTGGGACATACTCCGCTGCGAATTATCTACCATTTGATCGCAACAAAAACACCCTATGAAGAGCTTGGAGCAGACTATGTGGAATGCTTCAGGCAAGAACGTGAGAAACGGCGCGAAGCCGAGGTCATTCGACAGTTTGAAGCCAAAGGATTCGCGATTTCTAGTTTAGCCTGATCCTCACTTTCAGACCAAGGTCCGCCGAGAGACCGTCTTGCTTTGTCGTGCCTTCAGCACAGTCGCGCAAAGACCTATTTTCATAAAAAAAGTACCCGAATCACACATCGGATACTTTTAGCATTGCTAAGTTAAGCGCTCTGTATTTTCTCAATATGGGATCCGAGTACGAAAATGGCGTTGGTGTAACCACCTGAAACATTTTCGAATCCGGAAGCCCCGATAGGCACGCCCCAGAACTGAACGGAATCATCCTCTAAAATATCTCCTGTCGACTTATAGATCATGACTTGGTAGGATTGTTCGTCCTCATCCAATACATGAGCGATTGCAAGCGTGTTATCCGCGTCGAGT
Source organism: Cohnella rhizosphaerae (assembly GCF_029525575.1). Taxonomy (GTDB): domain Bacteria; phylum Bacillota; class Bacilli; order Paenibacillales; family Paenibacillaceae; genus Cohnella; species Cohnella rhizosphaerae. The sequence goes on along the minus strand of NZ_JAPDIA010000003.1, from coordinate 476,774 downwards.
TGGGTCTCTTCGATAGATATTACTACACCGCTAAAGGAAACCATCTTATCTAAATAGGGAGCGGCATTTTTGTTTATCAGCTTGCTCGAGATGCTGGCATCCACCATTTTTTTTGCAGCCCCGATATCTTCTGTGGTTTTCGCGGGGAACAGTTTATAATTTTTCACTACAAAGTCATAGCTTTTTTTGATCCATTTGCAGTCCATCCGCAATTTCCGGAATCGCCGAGACCGCATGATCCGCGTACATCGTTTGCTCGCTTACGACTTGAGGCTCTGCTTTTTGGGAAGCAGGCGGGCTCTGCTCTGCAGTTTTTTCGGCAGCCTGAGTCGCCGCAGGGCTAGCAACGCTCGTGCTTGGAGCTACTGAGGAAGATGGCGGGCTTTTAGAGGAAGAAGCCTCCTTGTTCGAAGAACACCCCACTAGACCCGCAACTGATATTAGCGCCGCTCCGAGTAATAAAACGTGCTTGAAATTCATTTTCCGTCCCCGTTTCCCTTTGTTTTTGATGGAAGATAACCTAGTAGGTCTTCATACATAGTTATTTAGTAATCTTTCTCTGCATTGGAAAATCGCAACTTGGAATTACTCCCATTCGTTAAATAATTATAGGAAAAATGGTAGGCGGTGTCGATACTTATCGGAAAATTTTTTAAATTTATAGTCATTTAGAACTAAATCATTTTTACTCACAGATGAAATGAAATATGAACACATGGTAATGAAGGTGAATTCTTCAGCCAAGCGTCGCGGCGAAGCCGTCGCGCCAATCGGCGAAGCGCGGCTGCCAGCCGAGCCGCCTCGCCTTGGCATTGGAGGCACCGCGCTCGCCGCGGGCGCTGCCGGGCACCCGCTCCGGAGCCGGCGCGCCCAGCAGCGCGGCATAATGCGACAGCCACTCGCCGCCCGGCGACGGACGGTCGTCGACGACGTTCACGGCCCCGGACGGCCAGTCCAGCGCGAGCAGCGCGGCCCATGCCGCGTCGTCGACGTGGACGAACGACGCTACCCCGTCCGTGGCGGGCAGCGCGCCGCGGCGAACCTCGTCGGCCATGAAGCCGTCCTTCGCATACCATGTTCCCGGGCCGTAGAACAGCCCGTACCGCAGGAGGACGGCTTCGGGCATCTCCAAGGCCGCCGTCTCCAAAGCGTGCACGCCTTGAATCATGCCGCTGCGGGGTGCCGGTGCGTTCAGGTCGAGCGCCTCTTCTTCGTACGCGGGGCCTTCCCCCGGTGCGTATGCCCATGAGATGCTCTGCGCGATCATCCGGCGTACGCCAGCGGCCGACGCGGCGTCGACCAGATGCCGTGTGCCGACCATCCGGATGCGCGAGTTCGATGCGAAGTCGCGCTCGCCGAGCGAGGTGAGCTGGTGGATGATCGTCTCCGGCTCCGCCTCGCGAATCGCCGCGAATACGGCTTCGCGGTCAAATATGTCGAGCACGGCCGCCTTCGCGCCCTGCGCCTCGAGCCAAGCTGCGTTCGCCGCGTGCCGGGTGAAGCCCGTTACTTCGTGTCCGGCAGCGACGAGCAAGGGGATAAGTGATTTTCCGATCGCGCCCGAGGCGCCTGCGACTGCGATTTTCATGAGCGATCGACCTCCGAAAATAGATTTTGTGCGGGAGCTGCACCTGATTTAAGCGTTCGCTCCCGGCTGCCGAGACGGCGGGTTTGTTTCTACTCAGGACTTCCGGCGATGGTCGGGCGGACGAGACTGCGCTTTTGTTTCCGTTCGGGACTTCCGGCGATGATTCGGCGCACGCGACGGGGATTTTGTTTCTATACGGGACTTCCGGAGTCCGCGCGGCGAGTGAGACGAAGGCGCTGTTCCTATCCGGGACTTCCGGCGGCTGTTAGGCGAACGAGACTGCGCTTTTGTTCCGCTGGGGACTTCCGGCGATGATTCGGCGCACGCGACGGGGATTTTGTTTCTATGCGGGACTTCCGGCGATGATTCGGCGCACGCGACGGGGATTTTGTTTCTATACGGGACTTCCGGAGACCGCGCGGCGAGTGAGACGAAGGCGCTGTTCCTACCCAGGACTTCCGGTCGCTGTTAGGCGGACGAGACTGCGCTTTTGTTTCTATCCAGGACTTCCGGCGATGATTCGGCGCTCACGGCGACGTTGTTGTTCCTATCCGGGACTTCCGGCGAGGATTCGGCGCTCACGGCGACGTTGTTGTTTCTATTCGGGACTTCCTCCGCCTCCGCCGCGTCGTTTTTTGTCAAATCTGCCCCGGTCCCCCTGCTGTCGGCATCACGGCGCTTCCCGCCGCGGTAGTTCGCGCCGATCACGCCGGCCAGCATGCAGGCCGTGCCGATCGTCTGCGCGCCGCTCCAATGGTCGCCCATGATCAGGACGCCGGAAGAGATCGAGACGAGGTTGCCCAGGTTGACGAACAGGCTGACCTTGAACGCTTCGATGCGCGCGAGCGCGAAGTTGGACAGCCACGACGAGACGAGCGACGATAGGATCGCAATGTAGAGCAGCGGCAGCCAAAATCCCGGCTCGGACGCCGGCGCGAGCAGCGCGGACATCGTGTCTTGCGTCAAGTGGCGCACGAGCGCGAGCCCGACGAAAAACAAGCAGCCCGTTCGCATCATGGCGTAGCTCAACTCGACGGCGGTGTATGCGTTGCGCAGGCCGCGGGCCAGCACGCCGTACAGCGCGAGCGCGACCGCCGACAGCAGGATCAGGCCGCCGCCGAGGGCGCTCGTTCCCCGCAGCGCGTCCGCCGAGACGCCCGTCATGAAGACGAGGCCGAAGGCGGACACGAGGACGGACGATAGCTGAAGCTTGCTCGCCCGCTCCTTCAGCAGCAGCGCGCCGAGCAGCAGCGCGAAGATCGGCGCGGCGGCGGAGAAGATGCCGGCGCCCGAGGTCGTCGCGGCGTCGAGCCCCACCGACTGAAGACCGAAAAAGGCGGTCGGATACACCAGGCTGACGAGCAGCAGCGGCAATCGCGGTCGTCCCTGCTGTCTGCGCGGCGGCATCCGGATCCAGCCGGCCCGGACCGGAATGGCGAGCGCCGCGAACGACAAAGCGAAGCGATAGGCGAGCAAGTCGAACGGGTCGGCGTGATCCAAGGCAAGCTTCGTAAACATAAAGGAAAATCCGATGACAAACGCGTATAATATAGCCAACGCGTAGAGGGCGGCGTTGTTTTTGGCGGTTGCGGGCAAGTCGGTCATGCCTCTTCCTCCCTTGCTTGAATGCGGAGCCGGCCGGCTTCATGCTTTCAGCATAAAGTACCTACCGCGTCCGTCGCCATCCATTCATCCGCAAACTGTACCGGAACAGTTTGCGACCAAGGAGTGAACCCGTCATGATGAGATACGAAGCGCTGATCCACGATATCGAGCTTAGCATCGAAGACGGACGCATCCGCGGCGGCCAGAAGCTGCCGTCCGTCCGAGAGGCGTCCGAACGATACGGCTGCAGCAAAAGCACGGTCCTTCGCGCCTACGCGGAGCTTGAAAAACGGCACAAACTGTATTCCGTCCCCCAAAGCGGTTATTACGCGGTGACGCAGAAGAACGCCGAGACGCCCGCTTCGGCGAGCGCCGGCTGGAACTTCGCGTCCGCCGCGCCGGATCCCGAGGTGTTCCCCTACCTGGACTTTCAGCATTGCATCAACAAGGCGATCGACCGGTACCGCAATCATCTGTTCGCCTACGGCACGCCGCAGGGACTTCCCTCTTTGCTCCAGGTGCTAAGCAGGCACCTGGCCGCCTACCAGGTGTTCGCCCCGCCGGAGCGGATCACGGTCACTTCCGGCGTGCAGCAGGCGCTGTCGATATTGACGCATATGCCGTTTCCTTCGGGCAGGCGGACGGTGCTGGTGGAGCAGCCGACGTACACGATCTTGCTGGAGATGCTCTCCCTTTTCGGCGCCCCCGTCCAAGGGATCGCAAGGACGGCGAAGGGCATCGACCTGGACGAGCTGGAGACGCTATTTCGCACCGGCGATATCAAGTTCTTCTATACGATCCCGCGGTTTCAAAATCCGCTCGGCGCCTCCTTCGGGACCGAGACGAAAAAAGCGATCGCCGCCCTGGCCAAGCGCTACGACGTCATCGTCGTGGAGGACGATTTCCTCGCCGACCTCGAGACCGATCCCAAAGCCGATCCGATCCACGCTTACGGCGCATCGCACGTCGTCTATTTGAAGAGCTATTCGAAAATCGTATTCCCCGGCCTCCGGGTCGGCGTCGCGGTGCTGCCTCCCGGCCTGCAAGACGTCTTCAGCCGATACAAGCGCTTCACCGACATCGACAGCTCCATGCTGTCCCAGGCTGCGCTCGAGATCTATATTCAGAGCGGCATGTTCGAGCGGCGCAAGCGCATGATCTCGGATACGTACCGCCATCGGATGCTGCGGCTGGTCCGCGCGCTCGACGCGGGCAACGACACGCAGGACGTACGCCATCTTCGGCTGGAGGCCGGTATGCATACGCATATCGAGCTTCCGCCTACGCTAAGGTCCAAGACGCTGATCGACCGCCTCGCCAAAAAGAAAATCCAACTGCGGGACGCGGACGCCTGCTTCCTGCCTTCGTTCCCGAAGCGATCGCTGCTGCAGCTCAGCATCTCGCAGATCGCGGACGACCGGATCGACGAAGGCGTCGCCGCCCTCTTCGGCGAGATCGCGCGGATGCGGCGGATCTGAAGCCCGCCCAGAGGCCTTTCCCCTTGGCCCGCGCATCGCCGGACCTCCGGCCGCTTCGGCGGTCAGGCTTCGTCCCGGCGCACGGTCCAATCCTGCACGTCGATGAACATGCCGAAGTCCTTCGGCGTCGCGCCGATGACGCGCCCGTTCACGGCGCCGAGCGCCTTGGCGGCATAAAGCGCCGGCATCGGCACGTCCTCCGCAAGGATAGCCTGAAGCTCGCCGTACAACGCCTTGATTTTCGCCTCGTCGACTTCGGCGCCGACAGCCGCCAGCAGCTCGTTCACCTTTTCGTTTTTGTAGCCGTTCGGGTTGCCCGCGCCGAGGAGGTAAGCGAGATCCGGCAGCGGATTGACCGGCGTCATCGTCAACGGCAGAAGGCTCAGATCGAAGTCCTGCTTCAGGAGCTTGTCCGACAGTTCGGCCTGTCCGACGATCTCTACATTAACTCGGATGCCGACTTTGCCAAGACTGTCCGACACGCGATGAGCCGCTTCCCGGATCGCTTCGTCGCCTGAAGGCGCGGACAGCGTCAGCGCCTTTCGCCCGTTCCAGCCCGCTTCCTTCAGCAGGCGCCTCGCCATCGCCAGATCGAAGGCCGCCGGTTCCGTGTCCGCGCTGCGATACGGACTGACGCTGCTGAAGTAGCCGTCCACGATCTCGCCCGCGCCGCCCAGCAGTTTGTCGACGAGCTTCCGGCGGTCGATCGCATGCGAGATGGCCCTGCGTTGTTTTCGGTCGGGAACGGCTTTTTCGTTCACGTACATATATAACGTCGTCAGCGGCTGACCGCCTACCGTCGAGACGTTCGGCAGCCTTTCGATCCGCGCGTAGTCTTGAACCGGAATGACCCCGGCCGAAGGGATGTTCATGTCGATCTCGCCGCGCGCCAGCGCGTCCGCAAGCGCGGACGCCGGCAGCACCTTGAAGTTGAGCCGCTCCAGCTTGGGCGCTCCTTTGAAGTAACCTTTATTCGCGATTAGTCCCACGAACCGGTCCGGCTCGTACCGCTCGAGCTTAAACGGACCCGACGTCACGTTCGGCGCGCGCATGAAGGCGCTTTTGCCCATATCCTCCGGCGCGACGCCCTCGAACGCGCTGCGCGGCAGCGTCCGTAGATTGCGGCCGACCGTATCCTCGAACACCGCGAGCGTGGTCGGCACCTTCGTCCGCATCTCCACCGTATGATCGTCGATTTTGCGCACGCCCGATATGTCCCGCTCCCCGTCCGGCAGCAAGCCCGAAGGGCCGAGCCCCTCCAGGATCGCGAACAAATACGCGCAGTTGGACGCCACCATCGCATTCGCCATCAGCTTCAAGGTGAAAATAACGTCGTCCGCCGTCACGGACGCGCCGTCGGTCCAATTCGCCGCCTCGTTCAGCCTGACCTTAAAGGTGCGGTTGTCCGCCGTCTCGATCGCATCGGCGAGCATCGGCTTGTACCGCAAGTCGGCATCGATCTCGACCAGAGGCGGAAAAAGCAATCCGGCGACATAGGCCGATACGGGACCGTCCGGCGAGAGCGGGTTGATGTCGCTCGGCGCGTACGTGACGCCGACGTTCACCGTTTTGTCCGCAGCCGCGTCCTGGACGGCTTCGACGGCCGGCGAAGCCTGCGCCGTGCCTTCGCTCCCTTTGCCGGACCGCCCTTCGCACGCCGACAGAACGAAGAGCGCAAAGACCAGTGACAGAGAGACGGCAAACCTCGGGGCGAGCTTGAACCTCATATTCGTTACTCCTTGCTGCTGCGATCCGTTTCCTGCATGGATATGTAATCATATTATCGGATTTTGTCGAAAATATCGCCACCCCAATAGGAAAATTTGACTATAAGTTAGGTGCGAATAGGGTTGGATTTGGATTGAAATTGAACTTCGAATGCTTAGTTCCTCCCTATTCGGTTTAGATAAGGAAGAGCGGGCCAGCGAATAATCGACGAGGAGGATACGAATGGATATCAAGCGCAAAGTCGAGGACATCGTCGCAAGGATCAAGAACGACAAAGACATTTCGGAGAAATTCAAGCGCAATCCTGCCGCCGCGATCGAGACGGTCGTCGGCGTCAATCTGCCGGACGAGCAGGTGAACGCGATCGTCTCCGGCGTCCGCGCCAAGCTGACCGCGGATAGGGCGGGAGACCTCATCGGCTCGTTCAAAAAGCTGTTTTAGCGCCGGCGCTTGCCGCCGTGAATGCCTGCGGGCCGCAGGGCTTCCGACCGGGTAGCCCTTTCGGCCCTATTTGCGCTGCGTCCGGCTAAATAAATAAACGATTGTCGCGTTCGCGTCTCCGGTCGGCTATAATAAACGAAAATCGCATGATCGAATAAAATCGAATTTTGTCTATAACAGTATCGCATGGAGAGGTACGCCGATGACGATCGATATTCTCGCAAGGAACAACGTGAAGGTGCTGGGCGACGGGGAGCGGACGATCGTGTTCGCGCACGGCTTCGGCTGCGACCAGGACATGTGGCGCTATATCGTCCCCGGCTTCGCGTCGGATTACCGCGTCGTCCTGTTCGATTATGTCGGCTCCGGCCGGTCGCAGCTTCAATATTACGATGCCGGCAAGTACAACGATTTGAGCGGTTACGCCGAAGACGTGAACGAGATTTTTGACGCGCTCGGACTGCGGAATGCGATCTTCGTCGGCCACTCCGTCAGCGGCATGATCGGCCTGCTCGCTTCGATCCGCGACGAGCGCCGCTTCGGACGAATCGTCATGATCGGCTCCTCACCCCGCTACGTCAACGATGAGCCGGACTACTTCGGCGGCTTCGACGCGGAGGAGATTCAGGCATTGCTCGACATGATGGAGATGAACTTCATCGGCTGGGCCAGCTACATGGCGCCGATCGCGATGCAGAACCCGGATCGCAGCGATCTGGCCGAGGAGCTCGAGCGAAGCTTCTGCTCCAGGGACCCGCATATCGCCAGGCAATTCGCGGAGGTCACGTTCTTGTCCGACTGCCGCGGCGAGCTCGAACGTGCGCCCGTCCCGGCCTTGATCCTGCAGTGCGACGAGGACAGCATCGCGCCCATCGAAGTCGGGAATTATTTGCATGCGCACCTTAAGAACAGCACGCTCAGGCTCATGAACGCCAAAGGCCACTACCCGCACCTCAGTCATCCCGAAGAAACGGCATCCCTCATCCGACAATATTTGGCCGACGCATAAGGCCCAGGAGAAAGGCAGTTTAATGGAACTGGACGCACAGCTCAATGACGCCCCTTGCGGTTACTTTTCGATGACCGCCGAAGACCAGCATATCCGATCGGTCAACCGAACGCTGCTGAATATGCTCGGATACGAAAGCTCCGAATTGGCGGATCGGCACGTCGAGTCGATCCTGTCCGTCGCCAACCGGCTTTTTTTCCATACTTATTTTTATCCTTACATCCAGCTGTACGGGCAAGTCAAACAGATGTATCTCGCCTTGCGGACGAAGGACGGGCGGAACCTCCCCCGTGCTGATGAACGGCGTTCGGCAGGCGCGCGGAGGCGAGCTCTTCATCGACTGCGTCGCTTTGGAGATGAACAAGCGCATCGAGCACGAAAAAGACATTTTGCGTACGAAAACGCAGCTGGAAGCGCTCTACCAGGCCACGCAGGAGGCGAACGTGCGGCTCGAACTGCTCCATGCCGAATACGAGGCCAAGCAGCAGGAACTGCTTCGGCTTAACGCGAAGTTGGAAGCCCTGGCCACGACGGACCCGCTCACGGGACTTCGCAACCGCCGATTCTTCAAGGACAGCCTGGGCTCCCTGGTGGATGACGATGCGGGAACCGGCATACCCTTTTCGCTGCTCATCCTGGATATCGACCACTTTAAAAAAGATTAACGACACCTACGGACACCCCGTCGGCGATCTGGTGCTCGCAAGTCTCGCCGCGCTTCTTCGCGCCGAGTCGGGCCCGAACGACATTGCGGCCCGATACGGCGGGGAAGAATTCGTCGTGCTGATGCCCGGCGCGGACCGCGCGGCCGTCGTCGAGGCCGCGGAGCGATACCGCGCAGCCGTCGAGGCCGCCTCCTGGGAAGGGCTACGCATCACGATCAGCGTCGGCGCGGCGACGGTCTCCCCGGGCGACACCGACGAGACGCTGGTGAATCGGGCCGATCAGGCGCTTTACGCCTCCAAGAGCGGCGGGCGCAATCGCGTCACGCATGCGGAGGCGGAGCGGTGAAGCCGGCGCAGGCGTCCGCGCGGTGAAAATCGTCCTGTTAAGACTACTGTCCGCGATCATTCTGTGATACGCTGGAGCAGTAAAGCGAGAAATCGCAATCTTACATATGGAGGCGCTTGCATGAGCCAGGAGACGCTGCAGGAAGGATACTTCGGGGAGTTCGGGGGCAGCTTCGTGCCGCCGGAATTGCAGGAAGTGCTGAGCTATCTCAGCGAGCAATTTTACAAGTTTCGGGACGATCCGGCATTCAACGAGGAGCTGCAGTATTACCTGCGGGAGTATGTCGGCCGCGAGAGCCCGCTGACCTATGCGGAGCGTCTGACCGATGCCTGGGGCGGCGCCAAGATCTATCTCAAGCGCGAGGACCTGAACCATACGGGCGCGCACAAGATCAACAATGCGATCGGCCAGATTCTGCTCGCCAAGCGGATGGGCGCGAAGCGCATCATCGCGGAGACGGGCGCCGGACAGCACGGCGTCGCGACGGCGACGGCTTGCGCCATGTTCAATATGGATTGCGTCATCTACATGGGCGCCGAAGATACGCGGCGTCAGGCGCTGAACGTATTCCGCATGGAGCTGCTCGGCGCGAAGGTCATCCCCGTCGACAAAGGACAGGGCCGGCTGAAGGACGCGGTCGACGAGGCGCTGGGCGATCTGGTGCAGAACTATAAGAATACGTTCTACCTGCTGGGCTCGGCCGTCGGACCGCATCCGTTCCCGACGATGGTCAAGCACTTCCAGGCGATCATCAGCGAGGAGTCCAAGCGGCAGATTCTGGAGAAGGAAGGCCGGCTGCCGGACGCCGTCATCGCCTGCGCGGGCGGCGGCAGCAACGCGATCGGCGCGTTCGCGCATTACATCGACGAGCCGGGCGTTCGCCTGATCGGCGTCGAGCCGGATCAGGCGCCTACGCTGACCGAAGGCGTGCCGGGCATCATCCACGGCTTCAAATGCCTGGTGCTGCTGGACGAAGCGGGCGAACCGCGCAAAACCTACTCGATCGCCGCCGGGCTCGACTATCCGGGCATCGGACCGGAGCACAGCCACCTGAAAGTGTCCGGCCGCGCGGAGTATGTGACGGTCACCAACGACGAAGTGCTGGCGGCGTTCCAGGAGCTGTCGCGCACCGAGGGCATCGTGCCGGCGCTGGAGAGCGCGCACGCGGTCGCCCACGCCAAGAAACTGGCGCCGACGCTGACGCGGGACCACATCCTCATCGTCAACCTGTCCGGCCGCGGCGACAAGGACGTCGAGCAAGTGTTCCATATGCTGAAAAAGTAGGCCGGCATCGGCCAGCGAGCGTGCGAAAAGCCGCCCCAGTCAGATTCTGCTGACTCAGGGGCGGCTTTTTTGCGGTTTGGCTGCTTCGGTGCACCGGCCAACTATCGATCTACGTCCCCACTTCCCGACTTGCTGCCTGCCTCTAGCGCCGCATCTATCCAACTTGCGCGCGGCTGCTCAAGCCTCCTGAAGCCACTCCTTCAGATCGCCTGTCGTGCGCAGAATGTCCTGACGCTGCTCTTCGCCGGTAATCTCGCGCTCGATGATGTACTCGCCGGCGAAGCCGATCTCCTTCAGCTTGCGCACGAACGCGGGGAAGTTCACCTTGCCCGTGCCGGCCCGGACTTCCTCGCCCAGATTGTCGCCGTCCGTCGGGTACAGCCCGTCCTTCACGTGAATATTGCGCACGTAAGCGCCGATCGTATCCAGCGCGTCGATCGGGTTGCCTTTGCCGTACAGAATCAGGTTGGCCGGATCGAGGTTGATGCCGAGATTGGACGTGCCGACGCGCTGGATCGTGCGCAGCAGCACGACCGGCGTCTCCTGCCCCGTCTCGAACCAGAAGCCGATCCCCTTGCTCTCGCAGTACGCGGCGACCTCGCGAACGGCCTCGACGACCGCCGGATAAGCGGGATCCGTCATATTTTCCGGGATAAATCCGACGTGCGTGATGATCGCGGGAGCGCCGATCCACGACGCAAAGTCCGCCCAGCTCTTCAGCGCCTTTACCCGCTCCTCGCGGTAAGCTTCGGGCACGAGGCCCAGCGTGAGCGGACCCTGCGTGAAGTTCCACGCCGCCGGCCCCGGCACGCCCGCCCACACCGCGCAGACGCGTACGCCGGCCTCTCCCGCTTCCTTGACGACCCGCTCGGCCACTGCCGGCGTGCAATCGTCCATGTTCCACGAATTCAACTGGCACACGCCGAATCCGTAATCGCTGACGACCTTGAACATATTGCCCTGCGCGTTCGTATCAATCGTATGAATAACGCCGATTTCCACGACTAAGCCCTCCCCGTATCCGCCAAAACGCAAGACGCAGTCCGCGTCCGCCATCGGCGTTGTAAGTTTGCTAGCCTCATCATAGCCCGTTTCCAAGCGGCTTGATTTAGAAAATTTGTCGGGAATTTTGCACTCTCTTTTGCATAATCGGACGGAAAGTTTATACTTTAGTTCGGAGGGGGAAGGCGAATGGATTTTATCAAGCACAGACTTCGCGAGCAGCTCGTCGTGAACGACATTTACACCTGCTATTACTTCGAGCAGTCCAATCGGGAGCAGTACGTCGCGGAAATCCACGATTTCTGGGAGATCGTCTACGTCGACAAAGGCGAGGTGAACGCCAACACGGGGTCGGGGTACTATCGGCTTAACCAAGGCAACATTCTCGTGCATAGTCCGAACGAATACCATCAGTTGGAGAGCACCGGCAGCAATGCGCCCAACCTGTTTATCGTCACCTTCCGCTGCGAAGACGAGGCCATGGCCTTTTTCGACGAAAACAAGCTGTTCCGCATCGGACAAACCGAGCATGCCGCGCTCGCGCGGCTGATGAAGGAGGGACAGGACGCCTTCAGCCCGAACGAGTACCCGATCGCCCCCCGGCCGGAAGCCGCGTTCGCTGCGGAACAGCTGTTTAAACTTTATCTGGAGCAGCTGCTCATCCTTCTCATCCGACAAGCGCGTTCTGCGAGGCAGCAGACCGAACAGCTCATGTCCACCACGGCGGAAAATCAGAGCGCGCACATGGGCAAGCGCATCATCGCGTACCTCGAGCAGAATCTGTCCGCCAAAATCACGCTGGACGGCCTGGCCGCGCAGTTCAGCATGAGCCGCACGCAGCTCAACATTTTGTTCAAGCGCACGGTCGGCATCGGCATCATCGCTTACCTTAACCGCCTGCGGATCGAGCGGGCCAAAGCCTATATTCGCGAGGACATTTACAATTTGACCGAGATTTCGAATCTGCTCGGGTACAGCAGCGTCCATTACTTTTCACGTCAATTCAAGCTGTCCGTCGGCATGACGCCGTCCGAATACGCCAGGACGATCAAGGCAAGGAACGAGCGTTGAGCGGTAAGGACCGCGTCAGAGCTTGAACTTGGCGACCGCCGCTTCCAGCACGGCGCCCCTCTTCTTCAGCTGGGCCGTCGTGTCGGCGATCCGCCGCGCCGCTTCGAGCTGCTCGGCCGACATCCGCTGGATCGACGCCGCGTTCTCCGCGCTCACCGCCGAGATCTGCGACATCTGTTCGACCGAGGCGGCGACTTCCTCGGAGCCTGCGAGCAGCTGTTCGGCGGCCGCGGAGATCTCCTGGATGTGGCCGTTCACGAAGACGAACCGGTCTACCGTATCGTCGAACAGCGCGGCCACCTCGCCGGACAATGCCGTGCCTCGCGTCATCTCCGCCGCTTCCGCGGCCATCCGCTCTCCAATCTGCGCCGACTCGCCGCGAATCTGGTCCAGCAGCGATGTGACCTGCGTCGCGGACGCGGCCGCCGACTCGGCAAGCTTGCGAATCTCGCCGGCTACGACGCCGAAGCCCGCGCCATGCTCCCCGGCCCGCACCGCCTCGATCGACGCGTTCAACGCAAGAATCTTCGTCTGATCCGCGTTGCTCGCGATCGACTGGAGGACAGGCTTGATCTCCTGCATATAGTCGTTCAGCGTCTGCACCGAGCTCGTCGTCTGCTCGGCGACGGCGGACATCGATCCGACCTGCGCCTTGAGCACGCGGATGGCGCTTCTGCCGTGCTCCGCCGTCGACAGCGCGTCCGCGGAAGCCGCGGCGACGCTCGACGACGCTTCGGCGACGCGCTGAATGGCCATCGAGATCTCTTCCATCGACCTCGCGCTCTCTTCCGCGCCCGTGCGTTGATGCGACGCCCCGTCGGCCAGCTGCGCGATCGATTGCTCCATCCGTACGTTAAGCCCGACCATTCCCTGCGCTTCGGCCCCGAATTGATCGGTCGAGCGGACGAGATCCGCCGTCGTCGCCGTCACGTCCTGCATCACGTCTCCAAGCGTGACGCTTAGCCGTTCGGTCATCCGCGTCATGGCGGCATACGCTTGCCCGATCTCGTCCTTGGACCGCACGCGCCGCGCGCCCAACTGACGCTGCGCCTCCGCAAGATCTCCGCAGGCCATCGCCTCGGCGCCGCGGACGATCGTGCCGAGCGGCCGGAGCGCGCGGGCCATGAACCAGGCGATCAGCAAAAAGACGAGAAGCGTAAGCGCGCCCATGAGCACGAACGCCGTCATGCTTTTTCCCAGGACGCCCCGATAGATCGTATTCGACACGGCGACGTCCGTATCGATGCCGAGCGCGCCGATCACCTGCCCGCTTGCGTCGCGCAGCGGCGCGAACGAGGAGAGATAGTCGCCGTATTCGGGGTTGTGAATAATGCCGGTCTTGGCCGCCTTGCCCGCCAGCACGTCGGCGATCGCCGCCTTCGGCATGTCGGTGACCTCGCCGATCGGAGACGCCGTCTTTTCGTTCTTCGGCTGGCCGTCGATCAGAATGACAGGCTGACCGAGTTCGTCGAACTTCACCGTGTAAACGTAAAGCGCGCCGATCTCGAGCCGATAGCGATTCAACGCGTTGCGCAGACCCCAATAGAGATCGTTCTCCTTTTCGTCCTTGAGGAAATTCCCGTATGAAGCCATATCGAACTGCCCCGCGTAGGCTTCCGCGATATGCATGCCGATGCTGCCGATCGCTTCCTCGCTGGCCTGCTTCGTATTGCGAACTTGCAAATAGATGAGTGCGGCGGACAAGATGGCGAGAATCGTCATTATCATGACCGACAGCTTGAATACGAGGCGGCTGCTGAATCTAAACATTCGGGTCCATGCTCCCTTGTATGGTTTGCGACAAGATTCCCTGCTTTTCCTGAGATCTCGACATAATATAGTTCGCTTAGACTACGCCTTATCCTTCTTGCAAGAAGGCATTTACCGCCAAATATACGCATAACGCGCTGAACGCGAAGAAGACGATCGCAAGCGGCCGGTTGCGCCGGAACGGCACGCCCCATACGCCGAAGAAGACTGCCGCAGCCAGCTTGGCTCCGCCCTCGTAAGCATTGTCCTCTCCGAATAGCGAACTGCTCAGAAGGATCGACATGAGCAGCGCTGCCGGCGCTAAAACCTTGAACCAGAGCGGTTGCCCAAGAAAGAAACGATACATAAAATTCAGTCGCTGCATGCCGATGCGGCCCCTTCCTTATAAACCTTACTATTAGCATATCGGCGCATGGCTCCCGCGAATGAATCCGTTTTAATGCTTAAGGCGGCAATCGCACGAAACTTAAACGCCTCGACGCGTGTGCCTACCGTTTTCTCCCCCCCCAAATGTAAAATAAACTTTACACCGTGTAATAAATATATTACATTATGAATACCAAACTTAACTAACGACGGTAAGGGGAGAACATTCGCATGACCTATCAAGAAAAGAAGAGCATCGTCACGTTAATCAGCGCGGTCCTGATTTTTGTCGCGTACTCGTCGATCATGTACCCGCGGCATCCCGGCGACGGCGCCGAGACCGACGAAGTCTTTCGCTACTGGGGCTCCTTCGTCCTCATTCTGATGCTGGTCTCGATATTCGCGCACATCGTCATCGGCATCGTCTTCAATATCGTCCATCGGATGACGACCGGAGAGAAGGAGCCCTCGTTCGCCGACGAGCTCGACAAGCTGATCGACCTGAAGGCGTTCCGCAACTCGTTCCTGGTGTTCATCCTCGGCTTCCTGGCGTCCATGGGCGCGCTGGCGGCCGGCCAGCCTTCGCAAGCGATGTTCGTCATCCTGATCGGCGCCGGCTTCCTCTCGGACGTGACCGGCTCCGCGACGAGGCTGTACCACTACCGGAGAGGCGTCTAACGATGGGCAAGAACCTGGTTGGCAATCATATCCGGAGGCTGCGGTTCAACCGCGACGAGATGACGCAGCAGCAGCTGGCGGAGTTGACCGGCGTGACGAGGCAGACGATCGTGGCCCTGGAAAAGGGCAACTACTCCCCCTTCGCTGGAGCTTGCCTTTCGCATCGCGCGCGCTTTTAAACTACCTTTGGAAGAGGTGTTCTTCTATGGAGAAGACGCAGCAGAGTAAGTATTCGAGTACGCTCGCCTCCAAGATGGCCGGCATCTTCTTTATCCTCGCGGCCGCTTCTTCGATCGCCGGTCTCCTGCTGTACGACCCGATCCTGAACGGCGCAGACGATCTCGCGCAAGGCGCCGCGCACGGCGATCAGGTGATTCTGGGCGCGGTGATGGAGCTGATCCTCGTCGTATCCGCCGTAGGGACTTCGATCACGATGTTTCCGTATTTGCGCAAATACAATCAGACGCTTGCGCTCGGACACGTATGCTTCCGGTTCATGGAGGCGGTCATCATCGTGATCGGCATCGTCGGCGTCCTGTCGCTGCTGACCTTGAGCAGGTCCTTCGCCGGCGCAGCCGCGCCCGATGCCGCCGCGTACGAGGCTTCCGGCGTCTTGCTGAAGGCGATTCACGACTGGACGTTCCTGCTCGGCCCGAACTTCATGCTGGGCGTGAACACGATGCTGTACAGCTATATTTTCTACAAGTCCGGGCTTGTGCCGCGATTCATCCCGATCCTGGGCATGACCGGCGCAGCGGCCGTCTTCGCGGCAGCCCTGTTCGAAATGTTCGGCGTATTCGAGCAATTGTCCGTCTGGGGCGCGCTGCTGTCGCTGCCGGTCGCGGCGAACGAGATGACCCTCGCGGTCTGGCTGATCGCAAAGGGATTTTCGAGGTCTCCTCGTATTCCGGCGCTGAAGGCGGCCTGAGGACGGGAATTATTTTGTCAAAATCAACGGGATGAGGCAGCGGTTTCGCTGCTTCGTCCCGTTTGCGTTTTCGTCGCTGGACGGGGCCTCCCCAAGGCCAGCCGCTCACCTGACACTCCAAAATAGCGCAAAATCGTACGCCTGTTGATTATCAAAAAAATGGTAGCAAAAAAGACCGCTCATTCCTGTAAAGTGTTTGTACCCCTACAAACCCTACGGAAGGTGAGACGGTCTTATGAAACATCGTACAATGTTAGCTCCCATTCTTCAATCCCTGATTCCTAACGAGGAGCTTCAACCTTTGTTACAGGAAGCCAATTATGTCGATACAGCAAGGAAATTTACAGTTTACGAGCTCTTTATCTTTCTTGCTGAAGCGGCGCTGGGGAAGTGGGATGGCTATCGGGACGGAGAAAAGCGGATGGTCGCCTGTGGGCTGCGCCAAGCGGATCACTCTACGATCTCCAAAAAAAGCGAAAGAGGTTCCGTTCAGCGTCTTTAAGCAACTGCTTCATCTGTTGATTCGTAAATGCAATCGCTCCACGCGCCGGCGTCTTCGGCTTCCGAAAGAGCCGCTGGCGGTCGATTCCACGACCATTTCCGCCGGTCACAATCGACTGCCTTGGGCGCCATCGGCCAAAGGAGAGAAGAGCGGCATTAAGCTGCACGTATCTTTGTTGACAGAGACCGGCGAAATCCATCGTGTAACGGAATCGACGGGAAAACAGCATGATTCGACCTTATGCAGCAGGGTAACAGACCCAAATTTCATTCTGGTTGCGGATCGTGCATACGGAAAGCATAAGCAATTTGATACCTACATGGAGCAGGAGCAACGGCAGTATTTTGTCATCCGGGTGAGATACAACACGTTCCTGCATGAGCCTGTTTATCGCGATCGAAAACGGCCCTACAAACATACGATTGAGCAAGATTTGACCTGCCAACTCGGAACAAAGGCGCGCTTGACCCGCCATCGATTTCGGGTCGTGAAGCTAAAGGATCCCCAAGGCAACCCGGTTGTTCTCGTGACCAACTTGCACCGTCCCTCGGCGGAGAAAATTGCAGAAATCTACCGACAACGGTGGCAAATCGAAGTATTTTTTCGATGGATTAAACAGCATTTGAATGTGCCCAAACTATTTGGAAGGACACCGAATGCCGTTTACGGACAATTATATACCGCATTGATCGTATACGTGCTGCTTCAGTACGTGTATGTGCAGGGAAATAGCCAGGTTCACCCCAGCGCACGGTTGTCTTTTGCGGCGTTTGACCGACTAATCAGCTTGGCTGCCTTGCCTCCCGAATGGGTGGTTTATTTGGCTCACCATTTAACACTACCATGACCTAGATACTGGTAAATCAACAGGCGTACAATATCGCGCTATTCTCGCACTTCTCGCACTCACTCTCCCGCTCGCAACTCCGCCGCTCCCCATCATGCGGAAAAACAAAAGCGCCCACCTCCCCATCTCCCAATCAAAACGATAGAAATCCAATCGCCGTCTCGTGGATGCGCTTACCGCCAAACCTTTATGATGGATTCATAAGGAGGATGGCCATGTACGCTAAGTTTTATAAACATCGTTGGCAATACTTGATGATCCTGCCGAGCGTCGTGCTGCTGTTCCTGTTCAGCTATATGCCGATGGCCGGCATTCTCGTCGCCTTCCGCGACTTTCAGATCGGGACGTCCATCTGGAGCGCGCCATGGGTCGGGCTCGATAACTTCGCCTTCCTGAACGAACCGCAGTTCTGGACGGTCGTGCGGAATACGCTGTACATCTCCGTGCTGAAGTTTATCTTCGGCTTCCCGGCGCCGATCTTGCTGGCGCTGCTGATCAACGAGGTGACGCATTCCACCTTCAAGCGGTTCGTGCAGTCGGTCAGCTACCTGCCCCACTTCTTCTCCTGGATCGTGGTGGCTTACATGCTGCAATCGTTCCTCACGCTGGACGGCGGGCTCGTCAACCAGCTGATCGGCAAGGCGGGCGGAGACCCGGTGTTCTTCCTCGGATCGACCGAATGGTTCCGGCCCATCGTCGTCGGCAGCGGACTGTGGAAGGAGACCGGCTGGAATACGATCCTCTATCTCGCGGCGATCACGACGATCGACCCGCAGCTGTACGAAGCGGCCAAGGTCGAGGGCGCCGGCAAGATGGCGCAGATCCGGCATATCACGATACCCGGCATCCTGCCGACGATCTCTATCGTGCTGATCCTCAGCATCCCCAGCCTCATCAACGTCGGGATGGATCAGATCTACCCGCTGATGAACTCGGCCAATATGGAGGTCTCAGACGTGCTCGATACGTACGTGCTGCGAAGCGGGCTGCAGCAGGGCTACTTCGGGATGTCGACCGCAGTCGGGCTGCTTTCCTCCGTCATCGGTCTCGTGCTCGTCCTCGGGACGAATCAGCTGTCGCGCAGAATAAACGGCGAAGGATTGTGGTGAGACGATGAAAAAGAATTCCGCGGAAAAAGTTGCCTACGGCTTCATCGTCGCCCTTCTGGCATTATTGTGCTTAAGCGTCGTATATCCGTTCCTGTACATGCTGGCCATCTCGCTCAACGACGGCGCGGACGCGGCCCGGGGCGGCGTCTACATCTGGCCGCGCAGCTTCACGACGATCAACTACGAGATCGTGCTCGGCAACGAGGTTATCCGGCACTCGTACCTGATCACGATCGGCAGGACGGTGCTCGGCACGGTCCTCGGACTGTTCGTCACGCTGCTCGCGGCGTACGGCCTGTCGTACAGGAAGCTTCCGCTTCGTTCGACGATTCTCGCCTACGTGCTGATCACGATGCTGTTCAACGGCGGGCTCGTCCCGCTCTACATTCAGCTCAATAACCTGCACTTGCTCGACACCTTCTGGGTGTTCATTTTCCCCGGCCTCTTCTCGGCCTGGAACATGTTCGTCATGCTGAAGTTCATCCAGGGCATCCCGGAGGCGCTCATCGAGTCCGCCGAGCTGGACGGCGCCGGCCCGCTGCGGACGCTGCTGCAGATCGTCATACCGCTGTCCAAGCCGATGCTCGCCGCGCTGGGCCTGTTCACGGCGGTCGGGCATTGGAACGATTGGTTCTCGGGCGCGTTCTACGTGACCTCCCAGTCGCTCATCCCGGTGCAGACGTTCCTGCAGCAGCTGCTGTCGGCGTCTGATCTGTCGACCGTGCTCGGCTCCAACTCGAACCAGGAAGCGCTCGCCCGAAGCGCCGAGATGCAAAATATTACGCTCATGTCGATCAAGATGGCCGTCGTCATGGTGAGCGCGCTGCCGATCCTGTGCGTCTATCCGTTTCTGCAGAAGTACTTCGTCAAGGGCGTGCTCATCGGTTCGGTCAAAGGCTAGACTTGTATCTCCCGTCGGGTATACGCAAGATGTTCATATACCAATACCACACAGAATAGGGGAAATCGAATGCGCTCCATCAAGAAGGGCAAGGGAACGGTCGCGCTGTCGCTGGCGGCCATGCTCGCCGTGCTCGCAGGCTGCTCCGGCAACGGCGACAACAATGCGAACGCCGGCTCCGAAGCCGCGGGCACGTCATCCGCGCAGACAACGTCATCCGCATCGGCACCCGCCAGCCAGGCTTCGGGCGATCCGCTCGCGTTCAAGCTGTGGCTGGGCTGGACGGCCACGATCAACAACGACAGCCTCGTGCAGAAGTACTGGCGGGAAAAAGAGCCCGGCGTCGACGTGAAGCTCGAAGCGACCCAGGGCGACGCGCTGACGGCGCTGAACCTCAATATCAATACGGGCGGCTTCGACGACGCCGCGATCTTCAGCCGCAACGATACGGTCAAGAGCGCGATGGGCCGCTCCAACCAGATCATGTCGCTCGAGCAGTACTTCGACATGCCGGATCAATATCCGGGCCTCGCCTCCATCCCGAAGCAGTATCTGGATCGGATGAAGGACAAAGACGGCCACATCTGGTCGCTCCCGGCCTGGTTCGACCAGAATCCGAGCGATCCGTGGCCGGGCTGGTCCTCGCTGGCCTGGACGGTGCGCACGGACGTCGTGGAGAAGGCCGGCATGAAGCTCGAAGACCTGTCCACGCTGGACGGCGTCGAGACGTTCCTGAAGAAGGCCGCCGAGCAGAAGGACGCCTCCGGCAAAGCGCTGCTCCCGATGTCGTTCCTGATGGACACGAACGATACGGCGGGCTGGAACGACGAGAACGCCATTCTGACCGCCTTCGGCGTGTCGACTTCCGGCAAGGGCGTCGCGAAGAAAGGCGACGACTTCGTATTTACGTTCGACGATCCGCAGTACAAGGCCGCCTACCAGTGGATGAACAAGCTGTACCGGGAAAAGCTGATCGATCCCGAGGTCGTCACGGACAAGAAGGAACGGTACAAGGAGAAAAACAAGTCCGGCCGCGTCGCGCTTAACGTAGGCAGCTTCTTCAATATCGATACGACGCTGTGGGAGACGCTCGACGGCCCGACCGAACCGGGCTGGTACTACCAGGTGATCCCGTTCCCTAAGGTTCCCGGCGTCGATCAGGTCGGCACCAACCAGGTCGTCAATCCGTACCCGGGCTATGACGTCTACATCAGCAAAAAGACGAAAAACCTCGACGCGATCCTGAAGTTCTTCGATTATACGCTGGCGCCGAAGCCGGAGCAGCAGCAGGTCATCAACGAAGGCCCTGCCGGCTTGTATTGGGACTGGATCGATCAACCGCTTGGAAAGTGGAAATACATCGACGATAATTATAAGGCCGACCGCAACTCGGGCGACGTCGCCCGCAAAGCCAAGGTCACGCCGGAGCTGTACATGACCTCCTCTTACAACAATAAGTGGTATCCGTGGTGGAACAGCGAGGTCGACAAAGCCGGCGCGGCCAAGACGCCGGCGTTCACCGAGGCCGTCGGCAAGATGGGCGGTGTGCGCGCGGCGCACAATTACGACCTGTTGACGCCGAAGGAAGGCGGCACCTGGGAGAAGTACGCGCCCGAGATCGAGAATCTACGCAAGGAATACCGCGCGAAGCTGCTCATGTCCAAGGACGACGCGCAGTTCGAGTCGACCTGGAAGGCGTTCCAGGATGCGCTCGAGAAGCGCGCGCACTGGAGCGAGATGAAGGCCGAATGGCTCGAGACGTACAAAGCGGACGTCGCGGCGAACGGCGAATTTTAAATGAAGCAGGAGCAGCCCTTCCGGGGTTGCTCCCTTTGCCTTTGTAACGGCTCGAGGCGATCAGAGGAACGGGGGAACGGCATGAAGTTCGGACAATCGCTGGAGAGATCGATCATTCGGGCCACCAGGTCCATGAATATGCGGGGCAAGATCGTCCTTCTCTACGGATTGATCGTCTTCATCCCGACCGTCCTGCTGGCGCTGGGCGCGGGCTACCTGACGTTTCACAACGTGCGGTCCAACTACCTGCTCACGATCAAGGAAGCGGTCAGGCAGACCGCGCAGAGCATCGATTTTCGCAAACAGACCTACGATCTGCTCGCGACGCGGACGGCGACGGACGGCGAGCTGATCTCCCGGCTGTCCCGGAATTACGCGGACATGGCGGAGCAGCTCGAGACGGTGAAGTACGTGGACCGCTCCTTCCTGTTCACCGCCAAATACTTGCCCGGCATCGAGGACTTCCGCATCTATCATACGAACGACACGCTGGTGCAGGACGGCGGGCTGCTGTGGAAGCCCGAGGACCGGACGCTCGCCGGCATGCCCGAGCGCGACTGGTACGAGCGGACGATCGGCGATCCGGGCATCCTCAGCTGGACCAACGCCCAAGACGACGCGCGCAAGCTCGTCGTGTCCCGCAAGATCATGGACGGCTACGGCCGCGCGCACGGCGCGATCTACCTGCTCCTCGATTATAACGACGTGTTCGCGGAGCCGCTCGATCACCCCTTTAACGGGGCGGGCGACCTGTATATCGTCGACCAGGACGCGCGGATCATCGCCTCCTCCGAGACCGCCGCGATCGGCGCGGATCTCTCCGCCTCCTCGCTGGGCCGCTACTGGAGCCATGCCAACCAGGTGAACGACGCCATCGCAGGCAAGGTGCTCATCGTGCAGCGGATCGCCGGCGGCTGGTCGGTCGCCGCGCTCGTGCATATCGAACAGTTGGAAAAGCAGTCCAAGCGAATCTACTACGCGGTCGGCGTCGGCATCGCCTTCTTCCTGCTGCTGTCCGTCTTCCTGATCACGGCCGTCGTCAAGAACGTCGTCTGGCGCATCCGCAAGCTCGGCAGCCGCATGACGGACATCTCGCAGGGCGTGTTCGAGGTCACCGTCCGGAACAGGGACCGCGACGAGCTCGGCGAGCTGGAGGTGCTGTTCAACTCGATGTCGGGCCGGCTCGGCCGGCTGGTCGAGGAAAACACGCAAGCGAACCTCAAGGAGCGGGAGCAGTCGTTCAAGGCGCTGCAGGCGCAGATCAATCCTCACTTTATCTACAACTCGCTGAGCCTGATCCGCTGGCGCGCGATGGATTTGCAGGACGAGACGCAGCTGCGGACGATCGACGCGCTGACGACCTTTTACCGGCTGGCGCTTAACAACCGCGTGAACGTGACGCGCATCCGCGACGAAGTCGGACATCTCAAGGCGTATCTGGAAATTCAGCAGCTGCGCTATCCGGAACGCGTCCGGGTGGTTTGGGAGATCGACGAGGATACGCTCGACCTGTATACGATCAAGCTGCTGCTGCAGCCGATCGTCGAAAATGGCTACCTGCACGGCGACATTACGAAGCGTCCGGGCGCGCTCATTCGCATCGCCGTCCGCCGCGAGGAGCGATCCGTGCGTTTCCTCGTCCAGGACAACGGGAAGGGCATGACGGCAGACGTGCTGGCGCGAGTGCGTGCCGGCGACTATGAAGGCACGAACAACGGCTTCGGGATGAACAACATACGGGAGCGCCTGCGCCTTTACTTCGGCGACGAAGGCCTGCTCGACATCGACAGCGCCCCCCGACGCGGGAACGTCCGTCACGATCCTGATTCCCGTCTGCGAGGAACGGCCCGAATTGAAGCGAGGTGAAGGATGATGATACAGGCATTGATCGTGGACGACGAACCGCTGCATATCCAGGGACTCGTCCGCCACGTCGGCTGGGAGCGGCTCGGCTACGCGCCGCCGCTGACGGCCGAATCCGGCGAGGAGGCGCTGGAGCTTCTGGGCGACATGGACGTCGACGTGCTGATCACGGACGTCTCGATGCCCGGCATGACCGGGATCGAGCTGCTCGCGAAATGCAGGGCGGACTATCCGAAGCTCCAGTCGCTCCACACGCTGATGATCAGCGGCTTCGACGAGTTCGAATTCGTGCAGGAGGCCATTCACCTGGGCGCCAAAGCGTACGTGCTCAAGCCGATCCGCACGGAGGAGATCGAGGAGAAGCTGGCTGCCTTCCGCGCGGCGATCGAGAAGCGCGAGCAGATCGAGCGCGAGACCCGGGCGCTCCAGGACAAGCTCACGGGCAGCCTCGACGTGCTGCAGGACCGGTTCGTGAACGATCTGATCGAAGGCCGCTCCGAGGATGCGGAGCTGATGGATTCCTGGCGACGTCTGTTGGACCTGCCCGGCGAGGTGCGCCACCTTCGGCTGTTCCTCTTCGCGTACGATCGCCAGGAACGAGGGGCGCCTGCCGATGCCCGGCGGCGGATTCTGCTCGCGGACGGCCTGTGGAAGGCCGTTAAGATCGGGCTGTCCGGCTGGGAAGGAACGTATGTCGGCAAGACGGGCGCGAGCGAGACGGCGGTCGTTCACCTGAACGCGAAGCCGCTCGACCGGGCCGGCATGGAGAAGCAGCTGCAGTTCATGCAGGAGATCATCCGCGAGCAGTACGACGCCTCGGTCACGATCGGCGTCAGCCGGGACGGCGACGGCTGGGAGGACGTCCCGCCGCTGTACAAGGAAGCGAAGCATATGCTGGCCAAAGCGCGTCTGGGCGGCGGGGGCCGCATTCTGTACTTCGACCGGGCCGAGGCGGAGGAATACCGCGAATACCTGCTTAAGGAAGAAGAGGTGCCGGAGATGATCCGGCTGCTGGAGCGCGGCGAAGACGATCAGGCGCGCGTCATGTTCGACCTGGCGTTCGAGCGGCTGCTGGCCCGAGAGCCCGTGTCCTTTTCGTACGTGCAGGCGTTCGGCATGGGGATCATCAGCGAGCTGGCGAAGATCGGCTCCGGCAAAGAGGACGGCGCGGACAACGCCAACATCCTCGTCTGGCAGCGGCTGATCGACTGCACCGGCGCCGGCGAAGTGCGGGAGGCCGTGCTCGACTACATGGCGCGGTTCAGCCGGTCGATCAAACGGGAGGACGCCGCGCCGCAGCACAATCTGATCCGCAGAATCGCGGACTACATTGCGGCCCACCTGCAGGACGCGATGACGGTCAAGCAGCTGGCGGAGCAGTTCCATCTGAACGCGAGCTACCTGAGCGTCCTGTTCAAGAAGGAGACGGGCCGCACGATCTCGGACTACGTCCAGGACGCGCGCATGACCCGGGCCAAGGAGCTGCTGCGGGACCCGAACGTCAAGATCTACGAGGTCGCCGCGCAGGTCGGCTTCCAGACCGCGGCTTACTTCACGTATTTATTCAAAAAAGGTCGTGGGCCAGACGCCCCAGGAATATCGCGACTATGCCAAATAATCGAGCAGAAGGTGATCGCTTGTTAACGACAATCGACCTGTCCGGGTCATGGAACGTTCAACTGGATGCGGGGAAAAGCGGGCTGCGGCTGCCGTTCGGGGATACGATGCGGCTCCCCGGCACGACCTCGCACGCCAGAAAGGGCCCGCGGAACGAAGCGGTCGAGGCCGGTCATCTGACGGACGAATACAAGTTCGAGGGCTGGGCCTGGTTCTCGCGGGAGGTGGAAGTGCCCGAGGCGGCGGCGGACTGCTCGGTCTTCCTTTACCTCGAACGGACGCGGATGACGACCGTGTGGATCGACGGCCGGGAGGCGGGCGCGCGCGACAGCCTGGGCACGCCGCACTTGTACGAGCTGACCGGCCTGCTTGGGCCGGGCAGGCATACGCTGACGATCCGCGTCGACAACACGGACTATCCGACCAAGGGCGGCCATCTGACGTCGCCGGACACGCAGACCAACTGGAACGGGATCACCGGCCGGATCGAGCTGCGGTTCGCGGCAGCGACGCATCTGCTGGGCGTGCAGGTTTACCCGAGCGTCGCGGACCGTTCGTTCGTCGTGCGCGCGGATTGGGCCGGCTTCGGAGCGCGGCGGCTTGCGGTCTCGGCGTCCGGATTTAACGGGCACAAGCATGCCGCTGCGGAGCGGATGTACGACTTGGACGTGGGCGGCGGCATTGGCGATAGGGATGGCAACGGCGGCGAAAACGTCTCCTCGACCTTCTCGGCTTCCGTCCGGTACGGCCTCGGCGAGGACGCCCGGCTGTGGAGCGACGCGGAGCCGCATCTTTACCGTTTCGACGTCCGGCTGCTGGGCGCGAGCGGCGAGACGCTGGACGCGCGCGAGATCGTCGCGGGGCTGCGCGAGTTTAAGGCCGACGGGGACAAGTTCGCGATCAACGGGGCCCGCACGTTCCTGCGGGGCAAGCACGACGGCCTCATCTTCCCGCTGACCGGCTTCGCGCCGACCTCCGTCGACGAATGGCTGCGTATATTGGGCATCGCCAAGTCCTACGGCATCAACCATTACCGCTTCCATACGTGCTGTCCGCCGGAAGCCGCTTTCGAGGCCGCCGACCAGCTCGGCATTTTCATGGAGCCGGAGCTGCCGTTCTGGGGCACCGTCACCGAGGAAGGCGACGCGAATCACGACCGGACGCAGCAGGATTACCTCATCCGCGAAGGGTTCGCCATGCTGGACGCCTACGGCAATCATCCGTCGTTCGTCATGATGTCGCTCGGCAACGAGCTCTGGGGGGAGCAAGTCCCGGCTGGACGCGATCCTGGCAGCCTACAAAGCGCATGACGACCGCCATCTGTACGCGCAGGGCTGCAACAACTTTCAGTTCGCGCCCGTCATCCTGCCGAACGACGACTTCTACGTCGGCGTCCGGTTCGCGCGGGACCGCCTGTTCCGCGGCTCGTACGCGATGTGCGACGCGCCGCTCGGCCACGTCCAGACGGACCGGCCCGGCACGCGCAAGGACTACGACGCGCAGATCGTGCCGCCGGCGCGCGGCGGGCGGCCGGACGCAGACGCGGGCGGCGAAGGCGTGGATGCGGCTCAGGGCGCGAGTTCGGGCGCTGGCGCAGGTGCGGGCGAAAGCGCCATCCAGATCCAGTTCGGCACGGGCACCAAGACCGTGCAGGCGGATGCCCCGGGCGAAACGCTCGTGCCGAAGATCCCCGTCGTCTCGCACGAGATCGGGCAGTACGCGATGTATCCGCGCTACGAGGAGATCGCCAAGTATACGGGTTCGCTGAAGGCGCGCAATCTGGAGACGTTCCGGGAGCGTCTGGAGGCTAAAGGGCTGGGTGAGCTGGCCGACCGATACTTCGAGGCTTCGGGACGGTTGGCCGTGGCCTGCTACAAGGAAGAGCTGGAA
Organism: Cohnella rhizosphaerae; assembly: GCF_029525575.1. Classification (GTDB taxonomy): domain Bacteria; phylum Bacillota; class Bacilli; order Paenibacillales; family Paenibacillaceae; genus Cohnella; species Cohnella rhizosphaerae. The sequence continues at coordinate 450,289 of NZ_JAPDIA010000003.1, read as the reverse complement.
GCCGCGTTCCGCTCGCGGCGGCTCGCCGGCTTCCAACTGCTCGACCTGCAGGACTTCAGCGGCCAGGGCACGGCGCTCGTCGGCATTCTCGACGCCTTCATGGACAGCAAGGGGCTCGTGACGCCGGAAGAGTGGCGTTCCTACTGCTCCGACGCCGTGCTGCTCGCGCGGTTCGACAAGTTCAACTATGCCGCCGGCGAGCGATTCGACGCGCATGTAGAGCTTGCGTACTATCGGCAGGCGCCGCTTGGCTCTATTCGGCTCCGCTGGGCCATCACCGACGGAGACCGCGTGCTCGCTGACGGCAGGGCCGACGCGACTGCGCAGGCCGGCGAAGCATACATCGACATCGCCGATCTCAGCTTCGAGCTGCCCGACGTGCAAGCGATGACCAAGGTCGTCTTCAGCCTCGAACTTGCCGGGACGGACATTCGCAAGACGTACGACCTGTGGCTCTATCCGCGCAAGCCGGCGTGGGAGCCGGCGGCAGCAGGCGTTCACATCGCGCATTCGCTGTCCGACGATACGCTGCGCTTGCTGGAGCAAGGAGAACGGGTGCTGCTGCTGGCGAAACCGGAAACCGCGAAACGGAGCATCGAAGGCACGTACTGCACCGACTTCTGGTGCTACCCGATGTTCCGCTCGATCTCCGAGAGCATGAACAGGCCGCTGCCGGTCGGCACCCACGGCCTGCTCATCGATCGGGAGCACCCGGCGCTCGCGGACTTTCCGAGCGAAACGCATTCGACCTATCCCTGGTGGAGCCTGGTCCAGCATTCGCGCGCCTTCATCCTCGATGATCTCCCGGCTGATCTGGAGCCGATCGTACGGACCATCGACAACATCGAACGCAACCACAACCTGGGCTTCCTGTTCGAATGCCGCGTTCTGAACGGCAGCCTGCTCGTCTGCGCGCTCGATGCCGCGCAAGCCGCGGACACGCCGGAGGGCAGGCAGTTCCTGACCAGTCTCGCCCGCTATGCCCGTTCCGACGCGTTCGCGCCGCAGGTCGAGGTATCGGTCGCGGACTTGCGCAAGCTGCTCTAGTGCAGCACGGCCTGTCGCGTACTTTTTCGCGATGGCGGACACGACAAACGGATAGGGGCTGCCCCAAGTCGTCGGTGAGACTTGAGGGCAGCCCCTCTTTCGCGTATGGCTCGGAATTCGGCGGCCGGACCCGTCTTCGCCCGCGGACACGCCTGCTTTTTGCGAGAATTCGTCTTATCCCAAGCCCAAATGACGCAGCTTATCCGGATTGCGAAGCAAATATACCTCCTGGACGCGGTCGCCCTTGAACGCCAGACTGACGAGCGTCGGATACGGCTCAAGCGGGCTGGTCAGCCAGAAGCCGAGCTGCCCGTTGATTTTCACAAGCCGCACCTCGCCCAGACCGCCGCCCTTCGATACCAGTCCCTGAATGAACGCCAGGACGCGTTGGCTCGACGTAATCGGCCTGATTGCGGACAGAACTTTGCCCCCGCCGTCGCTGTACAGGACGATATCTTCCGCGAGCATCGCCAGAAGCCCTTTCATGTCGCCCGAAGCCGTCGCGTGGAGAAAACCCAGCACGAGCTGCTCGCTCTTGTCGCTGGGGACCGGTTCGGAGATCGGCTCTTCCTGGATCTTTCGCTTGAGCCGGCTGTAAATTTTGCGGCATCCGATCTCCGTCTTGCCCGTGAAGTCCGCGATATCGCGGTAGTCGTACTCGAAGGCTTCGCGGAGAACGAACACCGCGCGCTCGATCGGCGTGAGCCGGTCGAGCAAGACGAGGAAGGCGTAGGATATCGTATCCTGCAGCACGATCGTCTGGAGCGGGTCGCGTCCCCCGGCGGAGTCTTGGCCTGCCGCGTAATCCTCCACGAGCGGTTCGGGCAGCCAAGGCCCGACATAAACCTCCCTTTTGCGCCGCGCGGACTTCAAATGGTCGAGACAGCGGTTCGTAACGATTTTGCACAAATAAGCCTTTAAATTAAGAATCGGTCCTCCGCGGCCATCCGTATCCTGCTGCTGAACCGTGACGAACGCATCCTGCACGAGGTCCTCGGCCTGCGAGACCGAGCCCAGCATGCGATACGCCAGGGATAGAAGCAGCGGTCTGTATGTCCGGTACGCGGCATCAAGCTCCACGATGCATCCCTTCCTTGACTGTGTCCTTACCCGCAATTATACATTGGGCGGCCTCCCGCGCGCTCGCCAAAGAGGCGTTCAGCAGCATGCCCGAAGCGCCGACCCAGTCCCCGGCAACGTAAAGTCCCGGCCTGCCTTCGACGGCCGGCCCGGGTCTGCCTTCGAATCCGCCGCTGCTCGCTTCGACGACGGCATGCGAGACGAGCATGCGCGGCAGGAAGCGGCGCTGCACGACATGCGAGCGCCAGCCCGGCTGGATCAGGTCGAGGAAGCCTTCCAGCTCCCGTTCGTCCTGCGCGGCATCCGATTCCTTCGATACGGGCAAATACTTCATGACGTGCACGACTTCGCGCCCGGGATGATCGGAGAGCGCGGATACGGACGAATGGTTGGAAAAATACCAGGGTTCGTCGGCGCCGAGCACGAACCGGGTCTTCGGCTGCGGCATGCCGGACACGACGAGATCCAGACAGGCCGCCCGCACCGGCGTCAATCGTTCGTACAGCGCGGCTTCCGCGGGCGTCGGCGCGGGGTTCAGCAGGCCGAGCGTCTCCGCAGGGCCGGCAGTCGAGATTACGTGACGCGCCGACAGCAGCGTCCCGTCCTTGAGCGCGACCGTCATGTCGGGAGCGCTGCCGCAGATCTCCCGCACGGGCGAGCGCGCGATAAGGGTCGCGCCTGCCCGCTGCGCTTGCTCCGCGAGCCGGTTCACGATGGACTGCCAGCCGCCGTCCACGTACATGACCTGGGCCTGGCCCAGCTGTTCGACGACGGCGCCGGCGCTCAGCAGATGCGGGGCATTGCAATACGTTGCCACGCGCACGAGCGCCAGCACGGCGCTGCGTACGCGCGGGCTGCCAAGTTCGGATTCCAGGTACGTCTGCAGGCTGACCTTCTGCAGCGCGGCGGTATCGATCTTGCGGAGCTTCGCGTAGAATCGGAGAAGCTGGGTCTTCTCGTGCCACTTGAGGAAAGAGCCGAGCAAGAGCTGCCCAAGCGGAAGCGCCTTGTTCCGGCCGTCCGCTTGCTTGAACACCAACGCGCCCGACGTCTTGGGCATGCCTCCCGCCGGTTCGACGCCGACCTCGCGCAAGATCGGCAGCGCGCTTTTGTACAGCGCATGGCCCCCCCATGTTGACGCGCGAATCCGCGATCTCGTTCGACATCGCGCGGCCGCCGAGGCTCGCGCCTTTGTCGAGCACAACCACGCGCCTGCCCGCCTTGGCCAAGTAGATCGAGGCCGTCAATCCGGCGATGCCCCCCTCCGATGATGACGACGTCCCATTCCTTTCGATCGCCTTTTTCCGTCATGCTTGATCCATCCTCTCCGGTCTGATGCCAACATGACGATCGGGGGGCGGCGTTTGTGACACGTATATTTTCAAAGGGGGTCGAAGCATAGATGGCCAAAGCCGTCCATAGATTCTAAGAAAACGGCCACCGCACGGATTATGGGGGGGGATATCGGTGTATGTAAGCAAAAAGGCCATCTTGATCGTAGCGGGTCTCTTGATTGCGCTGCTCTCCGGCGCGAGCGTCTACGCGGCCACGGCCGCGACCGCGAACAAACAGACGAGCACGATTTACGCCTGCGCCAAAGGTGACGGGCAAATTCGTCTCGTTGCGAAGGGCGCGTCGTGCAAAAAGACGGAGAAGGCGATCTCCTGGAACGTGGTCGGCCCCAAGGGGGATAAGGGCGAGCGCGGCGCCGCCGGACCGGCGGGCCCGATGGGAGCGAAGGGCGATACAGGCGCGACCGGGCCCGCGGGCGCGGCTGGGACGACCGGACCGACCGGGGCGACGGGACCGCAAGGCGCGAAGGGCGACACCGGCGTTGGCGGACCGACCGGGGCGGCGGGACCGCAAGGCGTCAAAGGCGATACAGGCGCTGCCGGTCCAGCCGGACCGCAGGGACCGCAAGGCGTAAAAGGCGACGCCGGAGACGCTGGCGCGACCGGGCCGCAAGGGCCGAAGGGCGATACGGGACCCGCAGGCGCGGTAGGTCCGCAAGGCGCGAAAGGCGATACAGGCCCTGAAGGCGCAACCGGACCGCAGGGTCCTCAAGGGCCGCCCGGGACCCCCGGCGCGGCAGGCCCGAAGTTCGGCGACCCGTTCATCGCCGACGGGTCGGCAGGCGAAGGCGGCAGCTCCGCCGGCTACATTGGAGAAGTGTGGCTGTTCGCGGGCAACTTCGCCCCGGCCGGCACCCACGTATGCGACGGCTCGCTGCTGCCGATCGCGCAAAATACGCCGCTTTTTGCGCTGATCGGCAACCAGTACGGCGGGGACGGGAAAACGACGTTCGCGCTGCCGGATCTGCAAGACTACGCGCCGGCGGGCGTCAGCTACGTCATCAACATCTCGGGAATTTTCCCGCCTCGTTAAAGATTCAGTCTGAACGCCAACACCTTGATGCCATCGTCCGCGGGGTAAAAATCGTATTGCGGCAGCCGCTCGAAGCCCAGCTTCTCGTACAGTTGGCGCGCATCCTTCATGAACTCTCCGGTATGCAGGCCGACTGCCCGGCTGCCGGACGCGCGGGCGCGTCGCACGCATTCGGCGATCAGCGCGGAAGCCACGCCCTTGCCGCGATGCGCCGGAGATACCGCCAGCATGCGGATCTCCGGGTAGTCCTGCTTGTCGGCATGGCCGTCATAGGCATCCGTATTCGCGGGAAACAGGACGACGCTGCCGGCGATTTGTCCTTCCGACTCGGCCACGATCAGTTCCGCGCCGGGCTGGGCGTCCGCTTCTGAGTCTATCGCCTGTGCCAGCGCCTGCCAATGGCCATCCGGAACGGACTGCGCGTGCTCCCGATAGGCCTCCAGCCGCTGAGACCGGATCATAGCGCGCTCTTGCGGCGCGGCATCGCGTATATGCATCTTTTTTTGACTCCTCCCGGTTCATTCGCGTACGAGGAACTTCGCTTCCCGCCCGCTCAGCCGCTGCCTTCCGTGCGGGGTGTCCCAAACCGCGAGGTCGGGTCCCTTCGGCAGGATGTTCACTTCCTGCTTGTCCGTCGCGATGGTGATCGACAGATGATAATGGCGCTTGATCGCGTCGAAATCGGTCGTATCTCCGAACCCCGGCGTCTGGTAAAGATCGCGGGCGTAGCCCCACAAATGCTCGAATTCGCGAAGCAGATTGCGGTTGGTCCGGAACCCCGTATAATACGCCGCGTCGAATCGGGCTAGCGTCGTATACAGCCGTACGTCGGAGTCCGTGATGAAGTCCCCGTGCAGGAATCGGCTCGTCGACAAGCGCTGCTCCAACTCGTCCAAACGCGCGAACAATGTGTCGTAGGCCGCGTCGTAGGCTTCCTGCGAATGCGCGAAGCCGCACTTGTACACGCCGTTGTTGATATCGTGGAAGATCACCTCGTTCAAAGCGTCGATCGACTCGCGCAAAGCTTCGGGATACAGATTCGGAGCTTGCGGTTTGTGAAAAGGTGCCCAGACCGTCTCGAAATAGTTGGTCAGCTTGAAGTAGTCGTTGTTCGCCACCTCGCGCTTGCGCATGTCCACGACGACGGGCACGGTCGGCCGGCCGGCGTAGTCCGGGTCCGTTTTCAGGTAGATCTCGCTGACGTAACGGATTCCAAGCGCAGGATCGACGCCGTCCGGGTCGAGCGAAAATTCCCAGTCGACGCGCGGGAGTCTCGGCCGCATCGGGCTCACGGTTCCCAGGCCGATCGCCTCCTCGAGCCCGAGCACCCGGCGGACGATAACGGACCGATGCGCCCAAGGGCATGCCGCCGACCATAGCAGTCGGTACCTTCCCGCTTCGACGGGCAGCTCGCCCGGACCGTCGCCGAACGGCGTCGTAAAGCGGTTGACTTGACGCTTGAACGAACCGTCCTTCGTAATCTCGGCCGGCTTGCTGCCGGCTTGTTCGCTTGCGGACATGGGCTTCATTCCTTTGCTGGAGTTTGGTAGCTATATTGTAGCCGATTCGGGCCGAAAAGGCCCGCGGGCCATATCTTTGCAAAGAACGTGACATTATAGCCGGCGTTAGTGCCCTTTGGCGCTTATCGGCACCGGACTGAGCGTCGCCGAGGCGGCGTTAGTGCCCTTGGGCGCTTATCGGCACCGTTCTGAACGTCGCCGAGGCGGCGTTAGTGCCTTTTGGCGCTTATCGGCATCGTTCTGAGCGTCGCCGAGGCGGCGTTAGTGCCTTTTGGCGCTTATCGGCACCGGACTGAGCGTCGCCGAGGCGGCGTTAGTGCCCTTGGGCGCTTATCGGCACCGTTCTGAACGTCGCCGAGGCGGCGTTAGTGCCTTTTGGCGCTTATCGGCATCGTTCTGAGCGTCGCCGAGGCGGCGTTAGTGCCTTTTGGCGCTTATCGGCACCGGACTGAGCGTCGTCGAGGCGGCGTTAGTGCCTTTTGGCGCTTATCGGCACCGTTCTGTGCGTCGCCGAGGCGGCGTTAGTGCCTTTTGGCGCTTATCGGCACCGTTCTGTGCGTCGCCGAGGCGGCGTTAGTGCCCTTTGGCGCTTATGGCACCGCACCGCCCCCCTCGCGGCGCATAACGTCGGATCATTTGGCGCTTACGCCGTCGACGACATACAGCGTCGCGCCTCCTCCGAAGCCATTAAAATCGCCGAACTCGCCGTTCGCCCGGCCGCCCCCGGCATCGAACTGCGCAGCAGCGCCGGTCGCCCGCCATTCGGACGCCGGAATCTCCTTGCCGTGCGCCTGAATCCACTGCGTGACCTCCGCATTGCCTCCGCGGCCGCCGCCCCCCATGCCTCCGCCGCCGATCAGGAAATACTTGACCTCGCCCGTGGCTATCAAAGCTTGCAGTTTCTCTGCCGTATAGACCCGATCCGAGCCGTTGAACCCGTTCAGAATGACGACGGATTCTCCCTTGTCGATCATATACGGAGCCGCCGTGCCGTAGTCGGATACCGCGAGCAAATATTTCTGTCCCGTATTGTGCGCCTTCAAATAGGCGTAGAGCCCCTCGTCTACGCTGCCGGCCGATTCGCCGCCGCCTTGACCGCGTCCCTGGAAGCTGCCTCCCTGCGGTCCGTTCGTCTCGCGGGACGAGCCCGGACCGACGATCGGCGTCATGCTGCTCACGCCGTACGCGATCGGCGTCAGCGCCCAATAAACGGGGCCGATCAGCATCGTCAGCAAGCCTGCGATCGCCCATAGGCGGGCGGGGCGCAGGTTTTCCCTCGTTCGCCAGACGATCAGCAGCGCCGTCGCGATCACGCCGGCGAGCCCGATGCCCGCGGCCCACCCGCCGCCGATCGTCGCATCGTACGGATGAACGATATAGTAGGCGAACGCCGTCGTGGCAAGTATCGCTGAGGGGAGCAGCCAGGACTGCCATCCCGCCCGGTCCCTGTACGCCCGCCACAGCTCGATGAATCCCGCCCCCCGTCAGCGCGGCGATCGGAGGCGCGAGCATGATCAGATAATACTGATGGAAAAAGCCGGCTACGCTGAAGAAGGCCGCTGCGGGGAGCAGCCAGGACAGCCAGAAAATCGTCTCCTTGTGCTTGTCGGTCCACCTCCGCCTGCGGATGCTGCCAAGCAAGCCGATCGAGCCGATGAGCGCGAACGGAATCAGCCAGCTGGCCTGGTCGGACAGCGACGCTTGGAACAAACGCAGCGGTCCGGCCTGGCCCGTCCCGAACATGCCGCCGCTTCTGCCCCCGTTCGGACCGCCGAAGCCGCCGGCGTCGCCAAATCCGCGGCCCCATCCGCCGCCATCCTGCCGGAAGCCGCCGCCAAAACTGTCGGCGCCGCCCTGCTGAGCACCCTGGAAGCCGCCACCGTCTTGCTGGCCGGGCGCCTGGTTCTGGCCGGGCGTCCGACTTTGGCCGGCCCCGTCTCCCTGGCCTGGCGTCTGACCTTGGCCGGCCCCATCGCCCTGGCCGGGCGACTGGCTTTGGCCGGCCCCATCGCCCTGGCCGGGCGCCTGGCTTCGCACGCCCCCTTGACCTTGCTCGGGTGCCTGGTCCTGGCTAACCCCCTGGCCCGGCCTCTGGCTTTGCCCGCCCGCCCTGAAGCCCCCGCCGTCACCGCTAAAGTTCGGCGCGCCGCCCCCGCCCTGACCGCGGTCGCCCGTGAGCCGGGACACGCCGTTGTAGCCGAATGCCAGATCGAGCACCGAATTCGTGCCGCTGCTGCCGATATAGGGCCGCTTGTCCGCGGGAATCGCATCGACGGCGACCGCCCACGACACCGAGACGGCCAGCATGAGCGCCGTAGCCCCCGCCAGTACGCCCGTTTTCTTTTTCCAGGAACGACCCGAAGCGATCCAATAGAACAAATAAAAGGCCGGCAGCACCATGTACGCCTGGAGCATCTTCATGTTAAATCCCGCGCCGACCATCGCGAACGCGCCGACGACGCTCCACGCGCTGCCTTTTCGCACGCCCCGAAACAGCCATGCAGCGGCGAGCAGCAGCGTAAATACGAGCATGCTGTCGATGTTGTTCGTGCGGCTGACGGCCACGGCGATCGGCGTGCATGCCATGAGGAGGGCAGCGACCCGCGCCGCGGCCAGGCCGAAGGACGGCTTGACCAGCTTGTAAACGAGGAGCACCGAGCCGATGCCGGCAAGCGCCTGCGGCAGGATGACGCTCCAGCCGTGGAGCCCGAATATTTTGGCGCTGAGCGTCTGGATCCAGAAGACGACGGGCGTTTTGTCCACCGTGACCGAGCCCGCCGAATCGAGCGAGGCGAAAAAGAAGTTATGGAAGTTTTCCATCATGGCCGCGACGGCCGTCGTGTAGTACGTATTGGCGTATTTGTCCGTCCAGATGCCGTAACCGTTCAAAAACGCGGACAACAAAACGATAAAAAGCAGCGGAATATCCGCTTTCGATTTTGCGGGAGCTTTCATTCGGAGGCCTCTCCTTTAACTTTCGCATCCTTTAACTATGGACGCAGAAGCTAAGTCGGAGATTAAAATGAACTGAATGTTTTCTGAAAATGCAGCCGGGCCATTCGATGAATCGCCTGGCTCCGGGCAGGATGCAACCGGACGCATTGCCGCTAACCGCTCGCCCGCGCCTGATACGACAGCAGCTTCCCGAACAAGCCGCCCCGCTCCTCGGAGAGCTGCGCGTAGCCACCTTGCTGAACGACCGCGCCGTTGTCCAGCACGATGATCTGGTCCGCGCCGCGGATCGTGGACAGGCGGTGGGCGATGACGATCAGGGTCATCCTGCCCCGCAGCCGTTCCAGCGCTTCCTGAATGCCGGCTTCGCGCTCGCCGTCCAGGGCGCTCGTCGCCTCGTCCAGCACGAGGACGGACGGATCGCGGAGGATCGCCCGCGCCAGCACGATTCGCTGCCGTTCGCCGCCGGAGAGACGAATCCCCCGGTCCCCCAATACGGTATCGAGCCCTTCCGGCAATCTTTTGACGAACGCATCCGCCGCCGCGAACCGCAGCGCTTCCCACATCTGCGCCTCGCTCGCGTCCGGAGCGGCGATCGCCAGATTGTCTCTTACGCTCTCGTGAAACAGGAACGGATCCTGCGAAACGTAGCTGACGGACCGCCTCAGCTCGCAGGCTTCGCCCGCGCCGAGCGGCTTGCCGTCCACGAGTACCTGCCCGCGTTCCGGCTGCACGAGTCCGATCAGGACGTCGATCAAGGTGCTCTTCCCCGCGCCCGACCGGCCGACGACGGCCGTCATCCGATGCGAAGGAATCCGCAGGTTCACGGCTTGAAGGGCATAGGTCTCCTGCTCGCGGTCGTAACGGTAGTACACGTCCCTAAGCTCGAAGCCCTGCGCGACGCGAACGGCGTCTCCTCCGCCAAGCCCGGCCGCCCCAAGCCCGGCCTCTTGCGCGGCCAGGGCCGCCTGCTGCAGCTCCCGCAAATGCCTGAAGGCGGGAACCGTCTGGCCGATCTGCTCCAGGTTGGACTGCAGCGACGCAAACTTGGGCCACAGCCGCGAGAAGACGAGCACGATCAAAACGAGCGTCTCGGCTTGAACATGGAGCACCGCAAAGGCAAAATAAACGAATCCGGCGATAAGGACGCTCGCCGCGGCTTTGTAATGGAATTGAGAGGCGGACTGCAGTCTCGTAAATTGAACGAGGTTGCTCTCCAGGCGGTCGCACAGGGCGCGGAACCAGGATATATGCTGCCGCTCCATGCGATTGCCCTTGATGTCCTTGATGCCGTTGAAATGATCGGTCATGCCGCCCACGTAGCGCTGCATCAGCTCGGTCGTCTCCTGCCCGATCGCTCTCGACTTCCTTAACTGGGACCGGGAATACGCGGCGAGCGCCAGTCCGCACGCCAGGACGGCCAAGGTGAGCGGCGCGGACAGCCACAAGGCGAAGCCGATCTGGATCAGCGTGAAGAGCAGCGTCGTGGCGAGGCGCAGGCACATGAACACGCCGAAGCTTACCCTGGGCAGTTCGATCGTCGCATGATGGATAAAATCCGACCTTCTTCTTTTCAGAAAAAACGCCCAGTGCGATCGAATCAGACCCTGATAGAGTTCGAGCCTCAAATGCCGGATAAAGCCCTGCTCCAGCCGGGCGCTCAGGTTGGCCAGGAGACGCTGCAGCAGTCCTTGGCCCAGCAGCAGGATCAGGAAAACGGCGAGTACGGCGGGCAACCTCATCTCTGGCGACAGGTGCTGAAGCGGCTTCGCCGCGGCGGACAACAGCGGGATGCTTCCGGAGGACGCGTCCATCAGCCCGATCAGCCCCAGCATCGGGGCCAGCAGGAAAATGCCGACGCCCTCCAGCAGGCTGACCGCGATCGTCCCTGCCAGACTCGCATACAGCCGGGGCCCGGCGAACGCGCGCAGCTTCTGGAGATAAAAGAACACGGGCGCGACGTCCAGCCTTCTTTGGCCCCTCATCCCTGCACGACCTTCTCGCCGCCAAGTACGGTACGCAGCACCGCCTCTGCCATCTCCTGCGCCGAGAAACCGCCGGCGGGCCGCTGCAATCTGAATACTTCGATCCGGCTCGCCATCCCGGTCACTGTCGAAAAATGCCATGGATCTCCCACTAGTCGCGAGACCAAAAAGGGCCGGTACGTATGGATCCGCAGGAGCGCCAGCCTTGCGAGCGCCTGACAGCGCGAGAGCGTCACCTCGTCCCCGTCCGTTCGCGACAGCTCGAACACGCCGGCCAGCGGCACGGCATCGACGGAAAATCCGGCGGTAACGGGTATGGCATACTTCGACATATACAGATGGCGATAACGGTCGGACTGCAGGCCCAACTGCTCGATGCTTTCCTGCCAAAGCTTCTGCTGCGGATAGGCGGGCATGACGACCGGGGTGCCGCCGTCCTCGCCGCCGGACGCCACCGCGATCACGTCGTCCGTAAGCAGCCGATAGCCGCGGCTTCGGAACGCGGCCGCAAGCGTCGACTTGCCGGCGCCCGATTCTCCGATGAACGCATACGCGCGCCCGTCGACGACGACGGCGCTGCCGTGAAGCGGAAGCGTCCGGCGCTGCATCAGGATCGCGCCCATGCAAGTGCCGAGCAAGTAAAGGCGAATGCGTTTGTCTTCGGCGCCGGCGAAGGGCGAGACGATAATCTGTCTCCCGCCGCGAATGGCGTAGACGGCCACTTCCGGCACGTAAAACAAAAAGCGGTCGTCCTCGAACGCATAAAAATCGTCCTCGACCTCGGCCGCGCGCCAATCCCGCGACAAATCCCCGAGCTTGATCTCGACGTCCGCCCCGCCGATCCGCGCGGTCGTCACCAGCTCCGGCAGGCTTATCTCGCTTGATATATGAAGGCCGAACGCTTGGTACATGGTCGGCCCGAATTTATTCTTCATTCGAATGCGCACCCGCCTTTCCCGCTTGCATGCGTCGAACAAGGGCCCTATACACCGGATGTATAAGGGCCCTTGAACGTTTCCATCTAATTTTAAGAAGCCTCCGGGGCATGGGGATGGCCATTGTTCGCGCCTTTGCCGTTGCGATCCGGGTACAGGCCGTTCGGTCCGCCGAACGTCTGGTTCACGTCGAGCACTTCGAGCGTCGGCTGGTTCCATTCTTGCTTCATCGGTGTCTCACCTCCTTCCAAGCCGGGGTCATCAGGCGCATTGCTTGAGAAACCGGTACACGACCAGGCTCTGCATCAGCAATCTCGCGTGCCGGTCGAAGGCGCGGTCGGGGCGCGGCGGATCGCCCATCTCCGCCAGCGAACTGCGAACCTGCGCGACGTTCAGCAGCCCCGAGGCCCGCGGATCCTCGCATAGCAGACGCAGCTCCTCCGCCAGCTTGCCCCACGACGGGAGCACGCGATGGATCCAATCCGCGCCCTGCACGCCTCGGACGCGCTGGTTCAACCGGACCGAATCGGGCAGATAGCCGGCGGTCGCCCGCCGGACGAGCGCGCGGTCCATGCCGCCCTGCACGTACTGTTCGACCGGCACGGACAGGCAGAACCGGACAACTCTGGGATCGCAGGTCGGGTCCCGCTCCCGGACGGCATAGCGCAGCGACAGCTTGGTCGACGACGTCCCTTGATGATTCAGGACCGACAGGTTGTCGAACTGATACGTCCGGGCTTCGAATTCGTTCATCCAGGCGTCGGTCAATCCGACGTCGTGGCCTTTCAGCCTGTCGAATACGCCGGTGCGCGCCGCCAGGTCCGGATGAATCAGCATCGGGATATCCGCCAGCGGCTTCCGGGACGGATTCGCGAACGCCAGCTTGCCGATATACGGCAGGAGCCGCGACCGGCCGACGCGCATGTTTTTGCCGTACTGCGCCAGTTCGCGGTACAGCCGCACCCAACGAAGCCGTCGCAGGAGCACCGCATAATAATCCATCGCCGGCCCCCACGAGATGGAGTAGTTGCCGTTGCCGCCATGCAGCAGCACGCCGACGTCCTGCTCGCTCGCTCGCGCGAGAATGCCCTTGAACCAGTAAGAATTTTCAAAAAATTTATAGGGCGCTTCCATCGAACCGAGCAGATCGTCGATCTCATCGAAGGAATTGCTGCCCGCAAAGTCCATATAGCTGTGCGAGATCGGGCCTACCCGATCCACGATGTCCCTGATGTACGGCGTCTCGTCGGCCGCCATGCTCCGAGGTGTCCAGTCCTTGAAGTCCTCGCGCGGCACGTAGCTGTACGTGTGCAGCGTCTTGCCCCGCTCGCGCAGCGGCGCGGCCGCGAAGCTGACGACGGCCGCCGAATCCAGCCCCCCCGCTTAAGCTCGCGCCGACGTTCCGGCAACTGCGAAGCTTCGATACGACCGCTTCCCTGAACACCTCGCGAAACGCTTCCTCGTATTCCCCGTCCGTCTTCAGCTTCAGCTTCGGCACGTCCGCCGCCAAGGAGCCGTAGCGTCGCACCTTGAGGCCGCCCTTCTCGAAGGTAAAGGAATGGGCGGGCGGGATCTGGCCGATGCGGCGATAAACCGTAGAGCGAACGTCGATCGTATCCAGAATGATCGGGATCGCGAGGAACTCGGCCAGCCAGGACTCGTCCAGCTCGCTGCCGACGCCGGGCAGCGCAAGCAGCGGGCTCATCACCGTGCAAAAAGCGAACTGCTCCGGCCGATGGACATAATACAGCGTGCGGCTGCCCGCCAGATCCCTGGCGCCGAACAAGCGGCGCCTGCCCTCGTCCCACAGGACGAAAGCGAAGTCGCCGATCAGATAATTCGGCGCTTCCTCTCCCCCACTTGCGGTAAGCCGCCAGGATTAAGTCGCTGTCCGTCATCCGCTGCCGGCGGTCGCGCTCGATCTGCAGACGGGCGAAGAGCTCCTCCCGGTTGTCGATGATCGCGTCCGCGGCAATGACGAGCGATTGACCTTCCTCGCGGCAGGGCTGCCGGTCGTGCACCGACTCGGGCGTGAACCACTGCGCGTGGCAGCCCAAGAACACATGCCGGTCGTGCCAGGTACGCACGTGATGGGTCGGATATTTCTCCAAAGCCCTCATCATCAGACTCGCCGCCTCGACGGCAACAGGCTCCTGCTCGTTCAGCAATCCGGCTATAGCGCTCATAGTTCTCCTGTCATGGACGTGATAGCGTTTTACCTTGGGGCCTATTATATCAATTTCGACAAAAATTCAAATGGCGCGTGAGGAGTATCCCGGGATAGCGGAAGGTAGTATGGACAGGCAAAAAGCGCGGCGCGAAGATGGTTTGCGCTCAGTCGCTTGCAATATATTCCCAGACTGCAAGCTTTAAAATCCGCAGCGAACGGACCAAGGCGCCGTTATTTTTGTTCCTGTCGCGATTTGCGGCCCGCTCGCGGACCCAGTTGCCGCTATCGCGGGATCGCCGGCCCTTTTTTTGCCTTGAACCGGTCAATAACGTCGCTCCAGTCCGATTCGATCGCCATAGGGAACGGTTTTTGAAAAATAACGACCCCTGTGTCCGATCCCCCCGTGCCCGACTCGCATGTCACGGCTGCCCGCAGCTCTCATTTTCGCCAACTCGCGAGGGAGACCCTGATTTTTCCGCAAAAAAAAATCGCCGGGGGCGCGCTGCCCCGGCGATGCTGTCCATACGGCGCGTCAATCGGCCAAAATGCTCCGCATCCTCGCCTCCAGTTCGGCCCGCGCCTCGGCGCCGGCCACTTCCTCGAAGACCGCCATGCCCGCGCCGAGATTCGGCTTGCGATTCACGTTGTGGGCGTCGGTCGCGAGCGTATGCGCATGTCCGGCCGCAATGAGCGCGCGCCCGTACGCCTGCGCCTCCGGTCCGAAGTTGCCGACGAGGCTGTCCGCCGACACCTGCGTCCACAGGCCGAGCTCGATCAGCTGCGGCAGCAGCTCCGGATCGTCCCTGAAGAACGGATGACGCTCGGGGTGCGCCAGGATCGGCGTCACGCCCGAATCCAGCAGCCGCTGTACAATCTCCGGCGTGTCCGGGTCGTAGCCGCTCCAGCGCTGCTCGATGAGCAGATGCGTACCCGTCCGGCCGAGCCGGGAGTACGCGCGATTTCTCGTGTGCTCGTCGAAGAACGCCGCGCTCACCAGTTGGACCTCGTTGCCCGGATGCAGCCGAACGTCGACGCCCTGCCTGTCCAGCTCGCGCTCCAGCTCCTCGAGCTTGCGGTGCACGATGTCGGACACGGTGAGGTAGAAGCCGTTGAAGTGAGGCGTCACGACGATATCCCGTATGCCGTCCGCGTAGGCGATCCGCGCCATCGCCACGGACTCGTCCAGATCCTTCGCGCCGTCGTCCACGCCGTGCAAGATGTGGCAGTGTATATCGATCATGTCAGCACCCCCCCTCGTATTTTCCCTATGGTAGCAGAAGGTTCGGCGATGGACAAGACACGATATCGCGCCGGGCTTACAGTCCCGACAGCCAGCTCCGGCAATCCGACGCCAGCTCCTGGAGCGCCTTGAACAGCACGCCCGCATGATAGCCGTCGCAAACCGCGTGGTGAAGCTGCGCCGACACCGGCAGCAGAAGCTTGCCGCCCTGCCTTTCATATTTTCCCATCGTAAAAATCGGAAGCAGATAGGCGCCATCGCCGTAAATATTCAGGTTGAATCCCGTAAAATGGACCCAAGGGATGCTGGAGATCGGAAAGGTATTCGGCGGCTCGTCGGTGCATGGAAATAACTGCTTCGCGTCTTTGTACTTCCCGACTTGCTGCTGCCATCGGTCGTAAAACGCCGCGAAGGCCTCGCTGTACGGCGCCCATAGGCTCGAGAAGGTATTGTCCGCTTCATGAAAAATCGTGAAGCTCGGCGACATCGTCTCCCAGACGCCCAGCCTGCCTTCGGCGTCGAAGCAAGTCCGGAACTCGGGATGGCGATTCACCGCAGTCGCGATCATGTGGATCAGCGCCGGATATAACTTGACGCCATTGCGCTTGAGCTGTTCCCGCAGCAGGGTAATGTCGACGTTGGCGGTCATGCTGTACGTGCAGCGCACCCGGTCGAGATAATGCTCGAAGTACGGCCTCCTGCTCCACTTTTCCAAGTCGATCGGTTGAAATTTCATTGGTTTCGCCCTCCTAAAATAGAATCGAATTCTCATTCCAGGAGGGCGAATCGACTGCTTTAACCATATCCGTTCACGTTCCCTTGCGATTTGTAAGAAAAATCATATCACGTCATTAAATCCCTCGTTCGATTTAAAAGTATGAACCGGATAAATATCGATCTCCCATCCGAGCCGTTCGCCCGCCCCCACCTGAACGGTCGGATGCAGGGAAGCGATCCGGATCGCTTCTTCCATGCTCTGCGCTTCGACGAGGAAGACGCTGCCCGGCGTCCCATGCGAATCGTTCGCAGGAACGTTCGCCGCCTCCACTTTGCCGCCGCTCCGCCGCAGGCGCTTCGGTCCCCGATCGAGGCCGGCATCGATGACGACCCGACCGGTGCCGTGGAACGTCTTTAGATGCGACTGGCATTCGCGCATGAGGGCATCGACTTCTTCATTGGGGAGTGCATCCATTCGAAGCGCATCCAAGTACCCTATACATATAAACTTCATATCCGCATCCCTCCCGGTTCAAGGCCCATCCGCGCCCTTATCCTAAATCGCTTCGCATTCGTACGAATGCCTTTTTCCGTGCGATTTTGTTCCATAAACGCGCGTAAAATCTCGAAGTCGCCCTTCTCTTGCCCGAATCCGGGGATGATCGGCGTATGCTTCAAAAGGAAAATCAAATCCTCGGACGTTCGGTAGTATTCCGCCGTATCGAATTCCGCGACCTGAATATCCGAAAATCCCGCTTCAGCCAATTCCAGCTTATATCGCTGCAATAACGCTCCATCCGGTTCCCCGTAGCTCTGGCCTCGGCCGAAGGCCTGCTTCAGATTGAGCTTGTCGCCTTCGGCAACCTGCTGAGTGAGGAACTGGCCGTCTTGGCACAGCACCTTAGCCACCTGGCGCGCACTGAACCCGGCATGCCGGCAGGTCACGAGGTTGAAGAACTGAGTTGGAAAATCGATTTGGCCGGCGTCCATTTCGACAAAACGTACGTTCGAAGCCCCGGATTTCGCCAAGTTTGCCTTCGCCGTCCTAATCATGCCGGGCGAACGGTCGATCCCCACCAGCAGCAGCGCCGAATCGCGAAGGGCCAGCACGGCCTCGCCTCCTCCGGTGCCGATATCCAGCAGCAGATCGGAGGGCTTGCACGCCTGCCTGACTTCTTCGTAGATGTCTGCCTGCATCCCCTCCGTCAGCACCTTCAGCTTGCTGAAGTCCCAGCCGTTCGACTGCCCGACGCGATCGTAGAACGCTTTGTATTCCGCTTCCTTCACGACAGATCCGCCTTTCGGATGAAGTCCCTCTTGTTCCTTAATCAAATTTAACCGAAAATGGATGCGTAGGTAAATTCCTCGCAAAAGGAGTGATGGTGTGTGAATACGAACCGCCATACGAATACGCCCGCGAGAGGTCGCTGCCGTTAAACGACCGGACCTCTCATCGGGTAATGGGAGGCCGACCGGCTAAATGATGCATTTAAAAAAACATGGTGCGCGGCATGGAGAACGATACCGTGGCCAAGCAGTTCATCCGGCATTGGGAGCACGATGCGCAAACGCTGAAGTTTTGGAGGGCCAGCAGCAACTTCGTCTACACGTTTGAGAGAGACGGCATTCGGCAGTTCCTCCGTTTTGTCCATGAAGAAGACAACGCGATCGACCGCATTCAGTCGGAGCTCGACTTCATGCTGTATCTGATCGGGCACGGCTATCCGACCGTATCTCCGATCCGCTCCGCGGACGGCAACTGGATCGAGGCGGTCCAAAGCGAAGAGGATGGCCGCTACTATGGCGTCGTCTTCGAGCAGGCCAGAGGAAGCTATGTATCGCTGGATCAAATGACGGACCGGCAGGCGGAGGCTTGGGGAGCGGCGCTCGGTTGTTTGCACCGATTATCCGAGTCTTACGTGCCCGGCGACACAATCCGAGGAAACTGGCAGGATGCGCTGACATTCATATCGTCCATATTGGATCGGCACCCTCGGGAGGTCGGCGCGCGGCAGGAGCTCGCACGATTAAGAGAGCGGTTGTCCGCGCTTCCTGCCGATGCCGGAAAGATAGGTTTGATTCATTACGATTTCGAAACGGACAACGTCTTCTACGAAGCGGAGGGCTCGCGATTCTATGCCATCGACTTCGACGATGCGATGTACCATTGGTACGCGATGGATGTCGCAGCGGCGGTCTCCGATCTCGCGGAGCAAGACGATGCCGACGCGCGACGTACGATCGATCATTTTCTAACCGGTTATCGTTCGGTCAAGACGTTGGACGAATATGAGATGCGGCAGTTTGCTTTGTTTCAAAGGTTCGCCGATCTTTATCGGTTTGCGCGGATCCTCCGCAGCGTCGAAGGGTTCGACGCAAGTGGCTCGCCGGCATGGGCGATCGCGCTCATGAATAAGCTGCTGGGCATAAACGCTCGGATTCGGGAAGGCTACCGGCCGAAGCAAGTCTGAAGCCCATCGATCGACCTGCATAGCGTCGCTTAGCTACGGGAAGTCGTGCGCGAACGAACGATCGCGACACAACGTTTATTCGCGTTCACGCTTGCTTTAAGATTTGCCCGTCTTGCTTGTCGCGGAAAAATGGCTCATCTCCATCGGGGAGACGGGCTTCTTTTTCGCCCCCTCCCGCTCGTCGCCATCGCATTCCCCGCGGTATCGCCCTAACGCCAGCTTCATGTCGATGAAGTCCACGACCTGCTGGAGCGACGCGATCTGGCTGACGATATTTTCCCGATGGCTCTTTAAGTGGGCGACCAGCTCGGGATGATCCGCGGGATCGGCGTCGACGGACACTGCCAGAAACGGCCGCATCTCCTCTAGCGGCATGCCCGTTTTTTTCAGGCAAGAGAGCAGCCGGATCGTACGAAGGTCCTCTTCCCTATAGACGCGATGCCCGTTGTCCCTCCGCTCCGCCCGGGGCAGCAGCGCGATCTTCTCGTAATAACGGATCGTGTCCTCGGAGACGCCGGTCTGGTCCGCGGTCTGCTTGATCGTATACGCGAGCTCTGTTTTCATCCCTTTTCCTCCCGAAAGATGCTTATGGTATGCATTGTACATCTTGGAGCCGGCTCCAAGTCAAGCGCGTCGAACCAAGGCCGGAGCGAGACGGCGGCACCCTTGACTTGGAGTCGACTCCAACTTTTACAATGTGCGTAATCGGGGCGAATAGCGCCCTGGCATCCGAAGGAGGCGCACGACGAATGAACAACGACGCACGGGAAAATATCGCGCTGGTGACCGGCGCAGGCGCGGGAATCGGTCTGGAATTAACGAGGAAGCTGCTGGCGGAGAATTGGCAGGTTGCGGCTGTCATCCGCTCCAATTTCCCCGCGGACGATACGAACATCCGGGAAGCCTTGCGGCGCGGCCGGCTACGCGTTTATCAAACGGCGGACCTCGCCGATTTTGCCGGCTTGCGGCGGGTTCTGGAAGAGATCAAAGCCAAGGAGCCGCGGATCGACGCGTTGTTCAACAATGCCGGCGGTTCCTTTCCCGAACTGAGCTATTCGGCGCAAGGACGGGAGCGGCATTACGAGCTGATGACCGTCGTTCCTTATATCATTACGATGGAGCTCATGGGGAATTTAGAGCAAGGCAGCCTTAAAACGGTAATCAATACCTCGTCCACGGCGTTTAAGTACGTGAAGTCGCTGAGCATCGAGACGCTGGAACATCCCAAGACCTTCCGCAAGCTGCTCGGTCCTTACGCCGCGTCCAAGCTCGCGCTCTCATTATGGACGCAAGCGGCCGCCCCGAGGCTGCTCAAGGAGGGCATCCGGATTCGCAGCGTCGATCCGGGCGGCAACAATACGCTCCGAAAGGGGAAGCAATCCGGGCTGCCCATCGTCGTGAAAGCCCTCATGAAGCTGTTCTTCTCCCCGCCCACCGAAGGCGCCAACCGCTTGTACGAGGGCGCGTTCGGGGAGCATCGCGCGAAGACGGGCGTTTATCTGGAGAAGGGCCGGGTGAAGGAATTAAAGTTTCAGGCTCAGGCAGCCACGATTCTGGAAAGAATCCGCGCGATTTATGAAGGGGAATTTCTCGCTCGGAGATGACGGTCCAAGAACAATTCCATCGTCTTAAAGAAGTTATTTCGGGAACGGCGATGGGCAACCGAATAACGATGCGGCAGCGTCTTATTCGCGCCGGTGCGGCGGTTCGCAGCGGAATAACGATGCGGTAGCGTCTTATTCGCGCGAGTGCAGCGGTGCGCGGCTGAATAACGATGCGGCAGCGTCTTATTCGTGCCGGTGCGGCGGCGCACAGCGGAATAACGATGCGGCAGCGTCTTATTCGTGCCGGTGCGGCGGTTCGCAGCGGAATAACGATGCGGCAGCGTCTTATTCGCGCGAGTGCGGCGGTACGCGGCTGAATAACGATGCGGCAGCGTCTTATTCGCGCCGGTGCGGCGGTTCGCGGCGGAATAACGATGCGGTAGCGTCTTATTCGCGCCGGTGCAGCGGTGCGCGGCGGAATAACGATGCGGTAGCTTCTTATTCGCGCGAGTGCGGCGACGCACAGATGATGTAAATTAGTCTGTGTACCAGCATCTGGCGTCTAGGCAGCATGCAAAAAAAGTAGGGTATCCTCGGGATTGCGACACCACCAAGGAGGGACCCTACTCGATGACTAATGTACCCCAAAATGCGTATAACGATCTACTGGATAATGCTGTAACGCAACTGATTAAAGACAAACTCGAGCTACTGTTGCGTGAAGAAATCAAAAACTTTATGGAAGTCGAACAGTCCGAGAACGCCCGTAACTTCCGTAACGGTTATTATGAACGCACCTACGATACCCGTTATGGCAAGATCGATGATCTTCGTGTACCTCGCGACCGCAACGGTGAGTTCCATACCCAGCTCTTCGAGCCCTATCAGCGCCGCGAGGGCTGGCTCGAAGAGGCAGTCATCCAGATGTATAAGGGTGGCATGAGCACGCGTGAGGTCGCTAAGTTTATCGAGAGCATGTACGGCGCGCAGTACTCGCCCACTACCGTCAGCAACATCACACGGACCGTCATGGAGGACATCGAGGCTTGGCAGAAGCGTCCGCTTGAGAGGCGTTACTCCGTGATTGATTTGGATGGCCTCTACGTGAAATTGCGACGCAACACCGTAAGCAGCGAGGTCGTCTACCTGGCCATGGGCATCGATGAAAAAGGTTACCGGCAGATCCTGGGCTTTTACGTCGGCGGTCACGAGAGCTCAAACGGCTGGCGTGAGGTGTTAAAGGATTTAAAACAACGGGGAGCAACGGATGTGCTGGTTGGTGCTTTCGACGGTCTGCCAGGGCTCGAAGAAGCATTCCGCGAGATCTATCCGAAAGCCGATGTCCAGCACTGCATCGTGCACAAAGTCCGTGCCACGTTCCCTAAAATCCGGGTTGCCGACAAAACCGAATTCTTGGGCGATCTTAAGCTGGTCTACACGGCGTTGGATGGAGAGGTCGCAAGGGCCGTGTTTGACGGGTTTAAGGCGAAGTGGAGTAAGCAGTATCCCAAAGAAGTGAAGAGTTGGGAAGAGCAGTTGCCGACGCTGCTGACTTTCTACAAATATCCACAGCTCACTTGGGCGGCCATCTACACCACCAATGCCATTGAACGAACCAACAAAGAACTGCGCAAACGTCTACGACCCATGAACAGCCTAACAAACATTGAAGCGGCAGAGAAGATCATCTACCTGCAAGCCACGGATTATAACGAGCAATGGTACGGTAGAGCGATCCGAGGCTTTAGTGATCCTCAGACGAAGGCTGTCTTCGAGAAGATGTACAAGGAAAGATACGGGAGCAACGAGTAAAGCCTCCCGCGCCTTCGCTTGAGCGATGCACCTTTGCAGAACAACTTCATACCGGGCACAATTCCCGATGGATAATCTTACTACACAGACCACTTGACACTACCGACGCACAGCGGAATAACGATGCGGCAGCGTCTTATTCGCGCGAGTGCAGCGGTTCGCGGCTGAATAACGATGCGGCAGCGTCTTATTCGCGCCAGTGCGGAGGCGCACAGCGGAATAACGATGTGCCGGCATCATATTCGCGCGAGTGCAGCGGTGCACAGCGGAATAACGATGCGGCAGCGTTTTATTCGTGCCGGTGCGGCGGCGCTCAGCGGAATAACGATGCGGCAGCGTCTTATTCGCGCGGGATCGGGTTGCGCGAATTACTCCGCTGCGAGCCAGGGTTTGTCCAACGGCCTGGGCACGACGAAAGAAACGATCGTCCCGCCTCCGGGACGGCCGCGGACCTGCAGCCCCTTGCCGTATAGCTGCTTCAACCGCCGGTCCGTATTGGCCAAGCCGATGCCCGCAGGACGTCCCGGCGACCCGACAGGAAGTTCTCCGTGCAGTTGCGACTGCGGCAGCTTATCGGGCGACATACCCTCGCCGTCGTCTTCGATCGAGATTTCCACGCCGTCCCCGAGCTCGCGGACACGAATGCGAACGGTGCCTCCCTCGTGGCGCCTCAACGCGCCGTGCCGTACGGCGTTCTCGACCAGCGGCTGAACGGACAGTGGCGGAATCAGCGCATGAAGCTGGTCCTCCACCTCCCAGAAAGTCTGGATCCGGTCGCCGAACCGTTCCTTTTCGATGTACAAATAGGCCCGCACCAGCTCCAACTCCTTGCCCAGCGGCACGAGCCGATCCGAGTTGGCGGAGTCGAAGCTGGCCCGCAGGTAGTCGCCGAACGCGGCCAGCAGGTCCCGCATCCGCGTCGTATCGACATCCGCCAGCGCGGCGATCGCGTTGAGCGTATTGAACAGGAAATGCGGCTGTATCTGTGCCTGCAGCCAGGCCGCCTCCAGACGCTTCTGCTCCCGGGCAGCCCGCGCGACTTCGGTCAGTGCCTTGACCCGCATCCGCAGCTCCTGCGCGTCGGCGGGTTTGACGACGTAGTCGTTGGCCTCCGCCAAGTAGCCTGCTTCGATATCTTCTGCCCGATAGCGAGCCGTGAGCAGCAGGATCGGCAGCTCGGACGGCGAGAAAATTTTGCGGACGGAACGGGCAACCTCGTAGCCCGAGATTTCCGGCATCATGACGTCCGCGATCAACAGATCCCAGGGCCCCGTATTCAAGAGAGCCAGCGCTTCCGCGCCGCTAGTCGTCGTCTTGATCTCGTACAGCTCCGCAGACAGCGCATGCTCGAGCACGCGGAGATTGACCGGATCGTCGTCGACGGCAAGGATGCGAGAACGATCGCCGCGCGGAGGCGATTCCGGCGATGCATCGGCCGCAGCGACGGTCGCGAGCGCCGTCGGCTCCGAGGCCTGCCCGGTCGCGGCGACTTCGAGCTGTGCCGAGCCGACGTGGTCCGCGCCCGAGGACCCGCCCTTCACGAACGGCGGGGCGGCGTCGGTCTGTTCCGCGACGGCGCGGTCCGTCGGAATAAGCGTCGGCTCTGCGACGGGCAGCGCGAACTGGAACACCGAGCCGACGCCAGGCGTCGAATCGACCGTCAAACGTCCGCCGTGAAGCTCCGCCAGCCGCTTGCTGATCGCAAGGCCCAGTCCGAACCCCGCCGCGTTCGTATCCGGCTGGCGCGCGCCTTGCTCGTAAGGCTGGAAGACGCGCGCCGCCGTGTCCGCGTCCATCCCGATGCCGGTATCCGCGACCCGCACGACGATCTCGTCGCCTTCGACGTCCGCTTCGATCCAGACGCAGCCCTCGTTCGTGAATTTGACCGCGTTATGCAGCAGATTGAACAGGATCTGAACCAGGCGGTTCTCGTCCGCCAGCGCCGCCGGCAGCGAATCCGGCACCCGGTTCTCGAGCCGAACGGGCTTGCCGGCCGCCATGAACCGGACCATGTCCAGCACGCCCGCGGCTTCCGTCTGCAGACGAAGCGGCGCGGGGTTCACCGACAGGCGATCCTCCCGCAGCAGGTTCAGATCGATGAGATCGCGCAGCAGGAAGGACATCCGCTTGCCCATCGCGACAAGCAAGGCGAGACGGTCCCGGTTGGCATCCGCGTCAGTGCGTTCGCCGCTGTCGAGCACGGCCTGGGCCATGTTCAGCATGCCGTGCAGCGGATTCCGCAGCTCATGCGAGGTGTGGACGAGGAATTCATCCTTGCGTTTGTCGGCCGCCCGGAGACGCTCGGCCAATCGGACGGTCTCGGCGGCATTGCGGAAATACCGCTTGAACCAGTAGAGCGCGAGCATCGCGAAAAAGGCGAGCAAATCGAACGGATAATAGCCGCTGTCCAGCGAAACCGTATAGCTGAAAATCCCCCCACATGAGATTCCAGGCGATCGCGACCGCGGCTAACAGCAAATAGATCGCGTCGGGCGCGCCTCGGCGAACCGCGAGATAGATGACGACCGGAGCGGCAATGAACGAGGTGAGCAGCAGCGCCGTGTGGAACCCGTCGGCGTATGGAAGGGTAAAGACGCGAACCGGAGATACCAGCACGAACACGCCAAAGAGGACGCATGCGGCGAAGTGCCAGCGCGTATGCCGAAGAATCCGGAATTCGGGCAGCAGGCTTCGCAGGTATTGCAGCATAAGCGCAGCCACGCTCAAATAGGACAAGTAGAAGACCTTGCCGGCCGTCTCGAAGTCCACGCCGAACCAGGTGGACAGCAGCTGGTCTTCGTTGCACAGGATCGAGAGCGCGCCGCATAGGTTCAGCAGGGAAAAGAGCAGGAGCGCCCGCTGCCTGGCCCCGATGAAGTAAAGCGCGATCGCATACAAGCCATGCATGGCAGCCAACAAAATCAATGCGGCTTGGGCGCCGTCGGTCACGCGCTGCGTCCGGCCCATCGCCTGGGCGGTGCCGAGCCGGACGGACTCCGTCAGTCCGCCGCTGATACGGTTGTCGTAATTGGCTGCCTGGAGCGTGAGGTCCAGCACGTCGCGATCGGCGGCGAACGTGACGGCGTAAGGCACGACGCCCGCGGTATAAGCGGCGGCGCGATCCGCCGGACGGCCCGCGCTTCCCGTAAGGCGCCCGTTCACGTAGAGCGCCGACGACGAGGAGATGCCGGGCACGCGGACGGTCAGCTCCTGCCCCGGCAGGCCGCCGGGCGGCAGCAGGATGCGCAGCCGATACGTTCCGAATCCGACGGCGCCGCCGCTTGAAGGACCGAACGCCGCTTTCCAGCTGCCCGGCACCTTCAACGTTCGGACGGCTCCGTCCCCGAGCGCGAGCGCGCCGTCCGAACCGGGCGCGACTAACTGCGAGGGGTAGAACGTCCATTGTCCGGACAGGGAAAATATCGGCTGGGACGCCGGATCCCAGTCGCTTAAGTCCACAAGGCCGTTTACGGCTTCCGCTCGCGTATCGTTCGTCTGCAGGCCGTTCCAGGCCAGGCGAATTCCCGTCAGTACGACCAGGAACAGCCCGACGACGGCCAGAATGGTTCTTTTTTTCATCATAAGATACGGATTCGACAAAAGGGCGCCAAATTCCTCCGGAGAAGCGGTCAAACCACCCGCCTGCGGATCAGCGAGACCGCGTACACGACGAGCACCGGCACCGTGCCGCAGGTGAACACCCATAGCGGATGGATGCCCGACACGATAAAATCCCAGTTCGCTTGGCCGCGCAAGCCGACCGCGATCGAGATCAGCGTCGTCAAGAAAGCGAGCGGGAATAAAAGCTGCCGATTGTCCCGAGGCAGCTTGAGCAGGCTGTTCAGCGTCAGATGCGCCGAGTAGAGCACGATGGTCGCCTTCATGAAGGAAGCGACGATCATGGAATAGCCCATCAGCGCCTCCAGCCGCTCGAAGATCTCGGTCACATAGACCGTCCGGGCGACCTCGAACATCGAATATTTGCGTTCTCCCGACAGCGGGCCGAAGATGAGCACCGTTGCTTGCGTGACCGCGAGCAGCGAGGCGGCGTTCAGCGCGACGGCCAGCGCCAATTTCCGCCCGGTGCGTTCCTGGGTCCGGGCCTTGCTGCGGACGAGCGGCAGCAGCATGCAAAACATCGCCAATTCCCCGTAAGGAAAGCCGTAAATAAAGTAGATCCCGTGCCAGATCGGCTTGAATCCCTCGTCGAAGAGCGGGATCATGTAGGCGGGATGAAAGCCCGGAGAGGCCAACGAAATATTGAAGACGACGAACAGCATGACGGAGAGCATCAGCAAGCCGAACATTCCCGCGAACCGCCCGATGCCGACTCGGGCGGTCAACGCCACCGCAAGCGAGATCAGGACGGTGAAGTAGCCGTAGGACGTATTGCGCATCATCGAGCTATTGAGAAACATCGAGATGTCCATGATAATGCCGGCGGTCATGTGCACTTGCAGCGTCAGGAGCATCACGCCGAGCACGGCCGCGACCGGCCGGGTCACCAGTTTGGCCCCGTATTCGATATAGTCCATTTCGGGGAATCTGCGCGCGAGACTGACGAGCGGGATCAGGAGCAGCAGGCCGAGACCGGCCGCCGCGAGCAGACAGATCCAGGATTCGTTGTCGCTGATCGCGATGAGCGGCGCCGGAATGTTGATAATGGAGGAGCCCGTTAGAAAGACGAACAGCAGCATGGCAGCTTGCTTTGGCGTGATGGCGTCGTGCACGGCTAAGCTCCTCCTTCCGGACTAAAATAGCCTACGATGCGCGCCGCGAGTCCACCGTAAATTTGTTCGAAAAGATCGTAGTACGACGGCGCGGAGATCGTGCCCGCGACGAGCAGGAAATGATAGACGGCGATCGCCAGCAGCAGCATATAGACGGCCTTGGTCCGCGATCGGGCGCTTCCCAGAAGTCCGGCCTTCCAGTCGTAAACCAAAAAAGGCGATCAGTGCCGCGACGAGCAAGGCCCGCATCACGATTCACCCGTCCGCTTGTCGACCGGCTTGCCGACATTGGTGCCCGAGGTGAGGATCGTGACGTCCGCATGCACTTCATAGGCCGAACGCGCGAACCGGTCGGGCCAGCCCGACTTCCACTCCCGCCACAGCTTCGTATGGCGCTCGAACAGCCGGTTCCCCGCCCCGACGACGTCGAGCCGTTTTTGCAACAGCCAGTCCATGCTCTCGCTCATCGACTG
Organism: Cohnella rhizosphaerae; assembly: GCF_029525575.1. GTDB lineage: Bacteria > Bacillota > Bacilli > Paenibacillales > Paenibacillaceae > Cohnella > Cohnella rhizosphaerae. Next base: position 423,228 of record NZ_JAPDIA010000003.1, on the reverse strand, counting down.
CTCCATCTTTTTCTGAATCCGCAGCCGCAGCTTCCCGCTCCCCCCCTTGGGCGTGAGCGCCAGCCCGCAGGCGAGCTCGGAGAGCGCCGTGACGGCCTTCACCCGGAAATTCAAGTCGAGATGATCTCCCGCAGGCCGGACGGTCATCGCCGTCTTGGTCGACAGCACCTCCACCGCGTCCTCTTGCAGCATCGTCTCGCCGGTCGGATCGGCGGAGCAAGGCACCTCGACGATGCCCGACTTGTAGCCGTTTGCCAGCAGTAGGACACCCTCGAGCAGCTTGGACGGGATGATCTCCTTCATCCGGCCGTCGACGAGGACGGCTGCTCCCGCTACAGTAGGCGCCGGCTTCTGAAGGGACTCCCGTTCGTACAAATAAGGGATCAGCGCGACCGCCGACGGACTGCGAGATTGCAGCGCGAGCTGCAGCAGGTTTGCGGAGACCGACTTGCCCGTCATTTGATGCGAGGATTTCTCGCTTAAGTAGTATTGTTGGCTGACCGAATTCTCAATGTAGGGAACCGTGTCCAGGTAATGAGAGGCAGCTCCCTTTGTGACGAGCAAGTGGGTCGTCAGCCTCGGCTCGTGATCCCGGTACAAAAAATCGAGCAGCCGCACGACCGAATGCTTGCGCGCGAGCGATTCGCCGACCAGGATGATCCGCATATGACTCCACTGGGCTTTTCGCCCGAGATGGAGCGTAATATCCCTCACCGCTTCGATCACCGACTCGTCGTCGGTCTCAATGTTGATGTAGGACTGGCTGGGCTTGCCGCGTCCGACGATGCTCTGGGAGGGCTTGTAAATTTGCACGGTCAACCCGATCCCCCCCTGCGGCGCTTCGTCCAGCGCCAGTCCCATCACGAAGCCTTTCTCCGGAAGCTCGGCCCGATCCCCGCAGCCGGTCAGCAGCGAACCGAGCAGCGTCGCCGTCAGCACGAGCCGGACCATGGTCGCAAATCGGAGTCTCATACGGCACCTCTTCAACGATCATTTAAGTAGAGCGGGGCGGCTTCGGCCTCCGGATCAACGCGGGCAGCTTGGTCCGAATGAGCGTATCCCGGAACTGGCCGGCCTTCCACGGCGCGATCGGCGTCAAGTAGGGCACGCCGATCGAAGTGAGCGTCGTCAGATGGAGCCAGATGAACAGATAGCCGAGCAAGATGCCGAAGCCGCCCAGCAGGGAAGCGAGCGCCATCAGCGGGAACTGAATCAGCCTCAGGGCGATGGACAGGTTGTACTGGGGCAGCGAAAACGAAGCGATCCCCGTCAGCGCGACGACGACGATCATGATAGGCGAAGCGATGCCGGCGTTGATGGCGGCTTCCCCGATGACCAGCGCGCCAACGATGCTGACCGCAGAGCCTATGGCTCTGGGCAGGCGGATGCCCGCCTCCTTGAGCAGCTCGAAGAAGAACACCATAATGACAGCTTCGACGAACGCGCCGAACGGGATGCCCTCGCGCGAGTCGACGATCGCGAGCAGCAGGACGGTCGGGATCAGCTCGGTGTGAAACGTCGAGATCGATATATACAGACTGGGCAGCGAGATCGCGATGAAGAGGGCGATGAAGCGCAGCCAGCGGATAAAGTTCGATACGAGCACGCGCTGATAATAGTCCTCGCTCGACTGCAGCAGGTCGAAGAACAGACCCGGGCAGATCATGATCGAGCCGGAGCCCTCGACCAGCAGGACGATCTTGCCGTTCAGCATCGAGGCCGCGGCGACGTCGGTCCGCTCCGTATACCGGAACTGGGGAAACGGCGACAAAGGACGGTCCTCGATCAGCTCCTCGATAAAGGAAGTATCGATGATGTCGCCCTTCCCTTTGCACGTCTGCAGCCTCCGCTCGAATTCGGCCAGCATGCCGGGGTCGACGACGCCGTCCAGATATCCGTAACCGATCATGGTATTGGAGTGTCCGCCCGCTCTGAAAAATTGAAATTTCAGCGCCGGGGTCTGCAGCCGCATGCGGATCATGCCGACGTTTTTCTGAAGATCCTCGACCGTGCCCTCGCGCGGCCCCTGGACGACCGGTTCGGTCTCCGGCTCCGAGACCGGACGGGTCTCCAGCCGCTTCGTCTCGAAGCAGAGCGCCTGGTCCCAGCCGTCGACGAGAAGCGCCGAACGGCCTTGCAGCAGAAGTCCGTCGGCGGCCGCCCATTCGCTCTCCTTGCTCGCGCTCTCCGCCGATACGCCCTGCGCGTCGAAGAACAGGCGGATCATCTCCGGCGTGACTTCAAGCCCGGGGCCGATCGTATGATTCGACAGATCCTGCAGGACGCTTTTCATATAATTCGTATCGTTGTCCGCCAACGTCGAAAAGCGCACGGAGGCCGCCCGGTGCTTCAGGTCCGGCCCGTACCGCCATTCCTTGATCTCCAGATCGCCGCATTGCTTGTAAACGCGCCGCAGCCGATCCAGATTGGCGGTCAACGACTTGGACATTCGTTCCGCAGCGATGAATATCACCTCCGGGCAGCGAATCGGTTGTTTATGTATGGTTTTCCAAACGGAAACCAATTTTATGCAATAACGGATGCATGCCGTCGGAAGTCGCTTCACCGTAAGCATCGATTTGGGATGCCAGGTCGAATCCGATATAATTGCAGTAGCATGTACTCATTAGCGAATGAAGGAGTGTCTATCGTGGCGCAGACCATCAAAGGAAAAGTAGCGATCGTGACGGGGGCCGGCAAGGGGATCGGCAAGGCGGTGGCGCTCGAGCTCGCCCGGGAAGGCGTCCATGTCGGTCTGATCGCCCGCACGGAGAACGATCTGCTGGACGTCGCGCGCGATATCGAAGCGCTTGGCGTCAAGGCCGCTTACGCGGCGGCGGACGTGTCTTCGCTCAAGCAGGTCGAGCTGGCGGTCGGCAAGATCGCCGGGGAGATCGGCAACGCCGACATCTTGATCAACAACGCCGGGATCGGCACGTTCGAGAAATTGGTCGAGATGGACCCCGAGCATTGGAAAAAAATCATCGACGTAAACCTGCTCGGAACCTATTACGTAACGCGTACCGTCCTCCCGCAGCTTATCGCCAAAAACGCCGGAGACATCATCAACGTCTCCTCGACGAACGGGTTGAGCGGCGCGCCCGGCTCCAGCGCCTACAGCGCTTCGAAGTTCGGCGTCATCGGCCTGACCGAATCGCTCGCGCAAGAAGTGCGCCGCAACAATATCCGCGTGACCGCGCTGACGCCCAGCACGATCGCGACCGATCTGGCCAAGAGCTCGTCCCTGATCGCGGAAGGCAAGGAAGAGCAGTACATGCACCCGGAGGATATGGCCGAATACATCGTCGCCCAACTGAAGCTGCCTCAGCGCATGTACATCAAGACGGCGAGCATGTTGAATACGAATCCGTACTGAGGATGGGAAGCGTCCGCCGATGAGAGCACTTCACGACAATCCCGACCGTCCGTTCCGGGACAATCCGGATTTTTACGTCTCCCACTTCGGCAAAGAGGATTGCGTCCCCGGCCATGCCTTCGGCCCCGGCGTGCGGGATCATTACAAGATCCACTTCGTGCATCGGGGAACCGGCATCGTGCAGGCCGGCGGCCAAACCTACAGGCTGACGGCGGGCCAAGCCTTCCTCGCCTATCCGGACAAGGTCATCTTTTACCAGGCGGATGCGTCGGAACCATGGACGTATTCGTGGATCGGATTTCGCGGCGACCGGGTGGCGGACGTGCTCGCGCGAACGCGGCTGACGCCGGAGGCGCCCGTATTCCCGATGGATATGCGGCTGATGCCGAATTTGTACGAGCTGCTGCGGGAAGCCGAAGGCCGGCCGGTCAACCGCGATCTGCGGCTCACGTCGCTGCTGATCGACGTGCTCACGTCGATCGTCGAGCAAATGCCGGCTTCCGCGGACGAGGGAGGCGGCATCGCCCTGCCCGCCCGCAAGCAGGATGCCTACGTTCACCGCAGCCTGGACTTCCTTCACTGTCACTTCAGCGAGCCGATCACGGTCGAGCAGCTGGCTGCGACGCTCGGGCTGGACCGCAAATATTTGTCGGTCATCTTCAAGGAAGCTACGGGGCTGCCCCCCGCAGCAATATTTGCTTCACTATCGGATGGAACGGGCCGGCGAGCTGCTCAGAAAAGGGCATTACACGGTCGGGGAAGTGGCGCGTTCGGTCGGATACAGGGATGCGCTGCTTTTTTCGAAAATGTTCAAAAAGCTGAAGGGCGTCCCGCCCAAACAATATCGCTAGTCGCGAAGAACAGACATTATGCCATATTTTCCTTCCATGCGGATATAGGCTCATTCCTGTAGTCGAACTATAATGAGCCTAATCTTATGAGAAGGAGTGCTCAAATTGACCTACTCGGCAAAGCAAGACCGATACGACGCGATGACATACAATCGCAGCGGCAGGAGCGGCGTGAAGCTGCCGGCCATCTCGCTCGGCCTGTGGCATAACTTCGGCGGCATTAACACGTACGAAAATGGCAGGGCGCTCGTCAGACGCGCGTTCGACCTCGGCATCACCCACTTCGATCTGGCGAACAATTACGGCCCGCCTGCCGGATCGGCGGAGGAGTCGTTCGGCCGCATGCTGAAGGACGACCTGCGTCCTTACCGGGACGAGCTGATCATCTCAACGAAGGCCGGCTATTATATGTGGCCCGGTCCTTACGGCGAATGGGGCTCCAAGAAAGGCCTCGTCGCCAGCCTGGATCAGAGCCTGAAGCGGATGGGCCTCGACTACGTCGACATTTACTACCACCACCGGCCGGATCCGGACACCCCGCTGGAAGAGACGATGGCGGCGCTCGATCTCGTCGTCCGCCAGGGCAAGGCGCTGTACGTCGGCCTTTCCAACTATAGGCCCGAGCAGACGCGCGAGGCTTCGCGCATCCTGAAGCGACTGGGGACGCCTTGCCTGATCCACCAGCCGAACTATTCGATGATGTCGCGGTGGATCGAGGACGGTCTGCAGGACGTGCTCGACGAGGAAGGCATCGGCTCGATCGTATTCTCGCCGCTGAACCAGGGCATCCTGACCGACCGGTACCTGAACGGCATCGCTCCCGACTCGCGCGCTGCCGGACCGAGCGTGTTCCTGCGCTCCGAGGGCATCGACGAGGCTCTGATTGCGAAGGTTCGGCAGTTGAACGAGCTGGCTGCCGAACGCGGGCAGAAGCTGTCGCAGATGGCGCTGGCCTGGGTATTGCGCGGCGGCCGCGTCACGTCCGCGCTCATCGGCGCGAGCAAGGTCGAGCAGATCGAGGACGCCGTCGGCGCGCTCGCCCAGCCGTCGTTCACGCAGGAGGAGCTGGACCGGATCGATCGGATCTTGGCATAGACAGTTAAGAAGGGAACGTCCGGGAGCGCGCAGCTCCCTGGCGTTCCCTTCTTTGCATGCAGGGCCGGCCCGGTTTTCCGCTTGCCGCCGCGCTTTTCTCGCTTGCAGCGCGCCCCAGCGCCTCCGTCGCTCCAGGAACGTTGCTCTTGTAGCTTGCAGCGGCGGCCTGCTTCTGTCGCCGCGCTTTTGTCGCTTGCAGCGTGTCCCGGCGTCTTCGTCGTTCCAGTAACGTTGCTTTTGTAGCTTGCATTAGAGTAACTTTTTGCCCTTACAGCACCATTTAGACCATGCCGCAAGACTATAGAGTAACTTTTTGTCCCTACAGTACTGTTTAGATCGCACCTCAAGGCTGTAGAGTAACTTTTTTTTCTTTACACCAACGTTTTGACCGGTTCGCGAGGCTGTAGAGTAACTTTCTACCTTTACACCACCGTTACCGTATCATGAGCCCGCGAAAATAACTTTATGACCGGCTCCCCCGTTCTTTATACGTGCGTCGTTTAGAACCTGGCATAGAGGTTTTAGATGCACTGCGATCCAATCCGTGTATACAATTTTCGATCGCGGCGCCGGCTTGGGTGCCATGTCAGAATGTTTGCAAAACGATTGCTTGCAGCGCGCCCCAGCGCCTTCGTCGCTCTAGTCTGTGTTTTTCGGCATTCTGCTGTAGCCTCGCTTTTCTCGCTTACAGCGGCGGTTGGACGCCAAAACAATTAGTCCTGACTCGTCACGGCAATCCGTATTTATCCGATTCGCTCGGCCAACTCCAAAATGATGCTCTCCGGCCCGCGGACGTAGCACATCTTATAGATATCTTTATAGTTTTGGATGTCGCTGAACGTTTCCATGCCCTTCTCTCTCATCTTGGCGACCAGCGCCTCGATATCATCGACGGCGAAGCAAATATGCCGGATGCCTAACGTATTCGAATGCGTCGGCTGAATTCCGTTCTCGTCCGAAGGCGCGATATACTTGATCAGCTCCAGCCACGTCTCGCCATCGGACGAGCGCAATGCGACGCAGGATGTTTTCACATTTTCAAGACCGACGATCTCGTCCAGCCAAGCGCCTTCCGCTTCCCATTCTCCGTGCACCTCGAGTCCGAATTCGAGAAAAAACGCTTTGGCGGCGGCCAGATCGTTGACGTTGATGCCGATGTGGTCCATGCGGTGGATTTTCATGATAATGCCTCCCCGAACAGATACGTTTTCTTTTTGATCTTAGCATACCGCGCATCTTTTTCCAGCATAAAAAAGCGCAGTCCAGCCGGCACTGAACAACCCGGCGGACTGCGCTCTGATATAAACCATTATGAAAACCGAATAACCAACGCGCCGTGGATGTCGAGCTTCGGCACGGACGCTTCCAGCTTGCCGTCCGACCAGTGCCAGTCGACCGATGCGCCGCCGGGCTCCCAGACGACGGCGGACGGGCGGCTGTCGAGCAGGATGCCGAGCCGGATCGGACCGATCGGCGGTACATACTCCGCGTAGGCGCGCCGGTTCGAGACCGGCATATTCGCCAGGTTCAGCAGATGTACGCACAGCTCGCCCTCCGCCGTCCGCCGGAGCGCAAGGTCGACGCACGAAGGCGCGTCGGTCTTCACGGCGGGCTCGGGAAACAGACGCTCGGCCAGCCGGCGAATCCAGCTTCGCAGCGCGGGATGATGCGAATGGAAGTAGCGATCGGCGACCGGGCCGTACACGGCGGCGACCTCGCCCGCGCCATAGCGGTTCACCGTGGCGGCGATCTCTTCCGAGCGATGGCGGAGGTGCGCCGCCGACACGCCCTCGCTCCGCGTATCGAGGTACGAATGGCGGCCGTGGACGCCTTCGCCCTCGTAGCGCATGGCGACGGTCTCGGCCGTCGTCGCTTCGACGCGCTGCCACAAGCCGGGGCAGCCGACTTTGCCCGCCGGCGAGACGAGCTGCGCGTTCGCCGCCCGCGGCTCGCCGAGCAGCTCCGCGCCGAGCGCCTCGCCGAACAGCCGCACGCAGCGCTCGCCGAGCAGCAGCAGCTTGCCGCCGCCTGCGACATAGTCGAGCACGCGCCTGCGGAACGCGTCGGACAGCGCATGCGCATCGGGAATGACGAGCAGCGCGAATTCCTCCAGTCGGCTCTCCAGCATATGCTCGGCTAGAATGTCGACTGAATAATGCGATTCAAGCAGCGCGTGCAGCGCGCCTTCAAGCTCGTTCAGGGGCGTGTCCCACCAGGTGAACACCCGGTCGGAGCGGTCGAACTGGCTTTCGCTCGAATGAAGAAGCGCCACCTGCGGCACCGAGACGCTGCGATGCGAGAAGCGTTTGCGGGCCCGGCAGAACGCCGCCACCTCGGCGGCGGTCTCTTCGATCTCTTCATTGATGTACCCCGACCTCGTCGGCAAAAAGTACATCATAAAGCCTCCGCCGTGCATCAGCACGACGCCCGCCTCCTGCTTGAGCTGCGACGGCGACTTGAGCAGCTCCTCCTGACCCGAGGCATTGTCGAAGCCCCATGCCTGAAGCTCCCACGGCATGCCGACGTTGCTCAGATAGCGCGTCTCCGTACGCGCCCGGTCCGCCGACAGCATCGGGTCGAAGTCGCCCGAGATGTAGTCGATCCCGGCCGCGACCGGCTTCGGGCTCATCGTCGTGTACGCCCAGTTGCTGGCGACCTGCAGCTTGGGAAAGGCGCGGTGAAGCGCCTCCGTCCAATGCCGCAAATAATTCTCGAATGCCGCGCGGTGAAAGTTTTTCCACTGCAGCCATCGCGGGTCTTCGCGGCCTGCGGGCGCGTCTTCCCAACCGGTCGCTTCGCGCCAGGCGGTCAACGCAGCCGGAGAATAATCGAGCTTCGCGCCCCAGCATTCGCCGTCCAGCCAGATGCTGTCCAGCCCGTAGCGGGCCACGATCTCCTGAAGCTGGGGAATCATCAGCTCGTCGGCGTACGGTCCGAAGACGCTTGTCGCCTCGGCGTCCGGCTGTCCCTCGGCGTCCTGACGCGCCCACTCCGGATGCCGGCGCACCGCGAGATGATCGACGACGCCCGAGTAGTGAATGCCCAGCGAGATGCCCAGCTTCCGCGTCGCCTCCCGCCAGACGGCGAGCGAATCGCGGACGATCCCGGGAGCCGCCCAGCCCGTGCGAACCGGGCAGCCTGTGTAGCCTGGGTGTCCCTTGCAATCATAATGTACATAGTCCGGGCGAACGCGCCGCAGCAGCCGGTCGACCCGCTCCTCCGTCACGTCCGCGCCCAGGCTGTCGTCTTCCTCCGTCGGATGGAGGTCGAAGTGAAGCCCGAGAAAAGCATGCTTGCGGTCCATCATCCGAACGATCTCTCCTTTTCTGGTTGCCTATCCTCGCCGCCGGCCGCTCAAGGACGCGACCAGACGACGCCGGTCTCATGATCGGGATCGCTGCCTTGATGGACATAGATCTTGCCGTCATCTTCGACCGAAAAGTAGCAGGCGCCGCTCCCGCCGGTACCGGTCGACCACAGGTAGCCCTGGTTGTCCGAAGGTCCCGTGCCCTTGTAGACGACGAAGTTGCCGTCGCTCTGCATGATGGCGAAGTAGGCGCCCGCAGGGCCGGTCGCGCCCGACTGCCAGACGACGCCGGTATTGCCCGCCGGATTCGGCCCGCTGTAGAGCACCAGATTGCCGTCGCTCTGCAGCGTCACGTTGTAACCGCCCGAAGGCGCGGCGAGGAACTGCCCCGCATTCAACTGACGTCCTGCGGTCAACAGCTGACGGTCGGCGGCGGCAGGGACGTCCTCGTTCACGCCGACGCCGAACAGGCTCGCGCCCCAACCGTCCGCTGGGCTGGCGTCGCCGAAGCGCACGTAGACCGTCTTGTCCGGATTGCCCGCCAGATACGCCGACAGATCCAGCTCCACCGTCGCGCGGTTGCTCGCGTCGTGGATATCCGCCGGAGCGGTCGCCTCCGTCGTCCAGCTCGCCTTGTCTTTGGACACCTCGATCTTGTAGTTGTTGGCGACGTCCAGCTTGACGTCGAGCGCGGCGGCCGTGTCCGCCAGATCGAACCGGTAGGTCCAGCTCGCCGTGCCGTCCGCCACCCGGTGGTCGCCGTCCGCGATGTAGCTGCCCGCGTCCGCCTCTGAGAAATCCGCTCTCCCCGTGCGAGAAGCTCGCCAGAAAAGCGGCCTGGCCGATGTCCGCGTACGTCTGCTCCGCGTATTGCTTGTACAGATCGACCAGCTCGCCGGGCGAGACGACGACGAAGTTCGCGGGCAGCGAATCGATCGTGTCCGTCAGCAGCTCCGTATTGACGTACTGTGCCGCCACGCTGAAGAACGCAGGTCCGCCGCCGTCGTAATCCACGATTTGATCGATGTCCGCGTAAGAATAATTGATGAAAATCGGCTTGCCCAAATACATAAAGTTCGTCTCCGCCAGCTCGGCGACCGAGGGCCGCTGCGGATCGGCGCCGCCGTACCCCGCGAATACGCCCTCGACGCTTGGAATGGCGGTATACGGAATCGCGTCGAAACGGTCGTAGTTCATCGTGCGCAGCAGCCGGTACCGCATGTAGTCCATATAATCGTCGGTCAGCTCGAAATAATCGTCCCGATAAGCGGCTGAAGGCGCATATTTGAGATAGCCGACGCCGGTGACCGGGTTGACGTAGGTGTTGGCGCCCCGCTCCTCCGCGTAAAATTGCGCGGCCAGCGGATCGAGCTCCCCCGATTGTCGGAGACAGCTCCCAGCCGATCGGGTAGTTCTCGCGGTCCGCCAGACCGAACCAGCGAGGATACTTATATTGAAGAAAGAGCAGCGTGTCCCCGTCCGTTTCCGTAAAGCTGATATATACCTTCGAAGGGTCGTACGTCAGATTGCGGTTCGTCTCGCTAGCCGAAGGACGTACGGACGGCAGCCCGCTCGTCCAGCTCATATTGAAGCTCTCGCTGGTGACGAGGGAGAACTTGCCTTCGGGATTGAAGTAGCGGCCGAACGCGTCTTCGTCCGTGGTCCCGCCCCAGACGCCGATCACCGGCGTATTCGGCCCGCTCCGGTCCGCGATCTCGTCGGTCAGCGTCTTCTCCGCCGCGCTGAGTCCCGTTCCCGCAGCCGGGTCGCCCTTCAGATTAAAGACGAAAATTTTGTTCGCGATCAGGTAGTCGAACATCGCGATGCTGAAGTTGGGGTTGTTGGCCAAAATATCGGTCCGCATGTCCGCGTCCAGATGATCCATCGCGTACTGGTAGCTTTTTTTGCCAGGTGGAGAGGTCCAGCGTCCGCGTATCGGCCAGCACCGGCAGCGTCACGCCGTAATCGTCAGCCAGCGCGTCCAGCTGATCCTCCGTCAGGGCGATCGCGCCGTACTTGGCGCACAGCATGGCCGTGACGTTGAGCTGCGCGACGACGGTCTCGGACGGCTGGAAGCCCTTGTTGGCCTCCGCATACTGCGAATCGTCGTTCGTCGTATAATAGAAGCTGCCGACGTTGCCGTTCGCGCCGGAGGCGGTATCGAGCATGTCCGGATCGTAGAGTACCGCGCCCGACAGCTCCGAAGCGAAGCTTTGCACCAGCTCCAGCGGGTCGGTATGCGCGACCTTGGTGTACCCGGACAACCGGTCGAACCAGAAGGTGCGCCCGACCATCGTCGAATAGGCGTCGAAGCCCGGCGCGGCGTCGTACATTTGGATCGGATTTTTCAGCACCCAGATGCGCGGCTCCGACCGGTTGACGATCCCCCTGCAGCGACTCGACGGTGAGCAGATCGCCGATCGTATAAGACGAACTTTCCATATCGATGTAATCGATCGTCGACGCCCGGCTTGCTGCGATGCGCGGGGGTAGACCGTCGCGCCCGCGGCCGATGCCGACGCGCCCATGAGCGCCGTCGCCAGGAGCAGCGCGCCCAACTTGCGCAGCGCAGCGCGCGCCCCGCCACGCCGTTCACTGCCGCGTCGCGGGCCGCCTTCGCCGCCGCCCGGGTCGCTGCCTAAATCAGGCGCGTGCATCTTTACCTGCATTCCCGCCTGCTTTTCTGCCTGCTTCTCTGCCTGCATTTCCGCCTGCATATCCGCCTGCCTCATCGCCGGCTTCTCCGTCAGCATCTCCGTCTCCTCCGCCTGCGTTTCCCCCATGCCTCACCCTTTGCTCCATCCTCGTCCGTTCCCCTTCCCTAATCGAATCGGATCACGTACGCATGCCGGCACGGCAACCGTTCCGGAGGCAGCACCGGCACCTCCACGCTCAGCCCTTCCACCGTCTGACCACAAGTCAGCGGCTCGTCCAGGCCCAGCATCCGCGCTCGCGTCTTGCCGGACAGGCCCGGCGCCGTCAGCGTCGTCTCGCTCGCCGGCCAGCGCAGGAAGATCGCGTATACCGTCTCGCCCCGCACCGTATAGCGGACGTCCTCGTCCGCATCGCTGCGCGCCTTCCAGCAGCCCGTGCCGTAGATCGCCTCGCCGTTCACCTGCAGCCAGTCGCCGAGCTGCGCCAGCCGCTCCTCCATAATGACCGGGATCAGCCCGTCCGCGGTCGGCCCGACGTTGAGCAGCAGGTTGCCGCCCCGGCTCACGGTATCGACGAGCAAGTGAATGACGTCCTTTTCCGTCATATACGCGTCGAGCGTCTCATGCCGGTTGTAGCCGAACGAAGCGCCGATGCCCCGGTTTTCCTCCCATTTGCGCTCGCGGCTCATGTGCAGCTCCTGGCCGTCGGGACCGAAGCCGACCTCGCCGTACTCCGTCGTGAAAATGCCGCCGTGCCGGCCCCGCGTCTCGCTGCCCCAGCGGTCGTTCACGACGATCTCCCCGCCGACATCCGGATGCGCGAACAGCCAGTGCAAGAACTCCTCGCTGTGCCATTTCTCGCTCGCATGCTCCCACTCCCCGTCCGTGAACAGAACGGAGGGACGGTAGGCGTCGATCAGCTCCTTCATCTGCGGAATCATCCGTTCGGTCGCATACGCCTCCGGATCGCTCAGATAGAGCGGGTTGAACCACTCCAACAGCGAATAATACGCGCCCATCCGCAAGCCCTGCCCGCGCACGGCGGCGGCCAGCTCGCCGAACAGATCGCGGCCGGCGCCGATGTCCGCGCTGTTCCAGTTCCAGGCGTAGCGGCTCGGCCACAGGCAGAAGGCGTCGTGATGCTTGGCCGTCAGCACGACGTAGCGTGCGCCGGATCTGCGGAACAGCTCGGCCCAGCGCTGCGGCTCGAACAGCTCGGCCCGGAAGCGGGGCGCGAAGTCCTCGTAAGTCGTGCGCGCCCCGTAGGTCCGCAGGTGGAAGTCCCGGTAGGGACTCCCTTCTTGACGCATGGCGCTGCCGTACCACTCCGCGTAAGCCTCGCCCGATACGTTAACGCTCTCGCGCCTGGGCGCCCAGGACGGCACCGAATACGGCCCCCAGTGAATGAAAATACCGAATTTCGCGTCGTCGAACCAGGCCGGCACCGGCCGATCGTCCAATTGCTCCCACAGACTCATATCCACGCTCCTTCTCGTCTTTCCTTCTCATGCTCCTTCTCGTCTTTCCTTTGCATGCTCCTTCTCGCTTTCCTTCGCATGCTCCCTCTCGTCTTCCTTCGCTCCGCTTACATCTTGCCTTTGTACTGCCGGTCGTAAGCCTTCTGCGTCAGCTCCGTCAGCCGGTCGTAGCCGATCTTCTTCAGCTCGGACAGATACTTGTCCCAGTCCTTGTTCAGATCCATGCTCCCGGTGACGAACTTCGCCACGCTCTCGTCCAGGTACTGGATGACCGCGTTGTTGAGCTCCTCCCATTCGGTCGCTTCGTCTTCCGGCATCATAAAGCTGCCCGGCATGACCTGCTTCGGTCCCTTGCCCTCGTATTTGTTTTTCGTCTCGTCGTACAGGATCTTCTCCGAGTTCCACACGCCCGGCGTGACGACCTGACCGTTGCGCCATTCGTTCGTCATGAACGAATTCAGGCCGTTGCCCCACGTGAAGTTGTTGGGCTGCTCCCCGCTCTTGAGGACGTTATACTTGGCCGGGCTGCCGTCCAGGCCGACCTCGCCCGCCTTAGCCTTCTCCCACACGTCGCCCTCCTGCCCGTACAGGTTGTAGTCGCCTTCAAGATAGAGCTGATAGATCGCGTCGCCGAACCGCATCGCCAGCTCCGGATTTTTGGCCGCCTTCGTGATGACGAAGTTGCCGACGCCCATGCCGAACGCGTACTCCTTCGCCAGCGAGACGCCAGCCGGACCCGTCAGCGGCGGGACTGCGACGTAGTCGTCCTTCACCGTATTGGCGTCGCTCCAGTCGACCCAGCTCAAGCCGCCGCTCGCGACGGCGCCGACCTTGTTGTCCGCCTCGGTCGTGCCGGTCAGAATCTTCACCTTGTTGTCGTCTTCGAGGAGGAACTCGGGGTCGATCAGCCCTTCGGCATACAGCTTGTGCAAATAGGAGAGTCCTTCCTTCCATTCCGGCTGAACGGGCGCCTGCACGACCTTGTCGTCCTGCAGCATGAGCCGGTTGCCCGCCTCGTTGTCGATGAAGGCGTTCATGAGGAAAAAGTCGATGCCCCCCTGCCACGAGCCGCGCGTCAACGGAATCTCGTCCGCCTTGCCGTTGCCGTTCGGGTCCTTCTCCTTGAACGCCTTGAGCACCGCGTAAAACTCGTCGGTCGTCTTCGGCATTTGCAGTCCCAACTGGTCGAGCCACTTCTGGTTGATCCACATCTTGTGGCTGTACGTGCAGTGGAAGCATTCGTTGATCGAGGGCAGGCCGTAGATGTTGCCGTCCGGCGCCGTGATCGTGCTCTTAATGATCGGATTGTAGTCGAATACCTGCTTGGTCGCCGAGCCGTATTTGTCGATCAGTTCGTTCAGCGGCAGGAACAGTCCCTGCGAGCCGTAGGCGATCTGCTGCGCGTTGCTGATGCCCCAGGACAGGATGACGTCCGGCAGGTCGGTGTTGCTCGCGAGCAGCAGGTTCAGCTTATCGCGGTAATCCTCCATATTCGCGCGGACCCAGTTGATCTTGATGTTCGTCTTCTCTTCGAAATACTTCGTGAACCAGTTCTCGTTCAGGTCTCCCACCCAGCTCGGCGGGCTGGCCCAGACGGTCAGCGTCTCCTGGTTTTTGACGACCGGCAGCGTGCCCGGCGCGTTGAAGTTGTCTGAAGCCGACGAGGACGCGGACGCCCCCGCGGATGCGCTCGATTCGGCGTTGCCGTTCTTCGACCCGCTGCAGCCCGCCAGCAGCATCGTCAGCGCCAGCAGCGCCGCGGCATAAGCGGTGAATTTCTTTTTCATGTACGTACCCCTCCGATAATTAATGAATGACTGCATGCGATGCTGTCCGTATGCGTTCCTGCCGTCGCGACTTGCCTTTCCCCGGCTTCGTGCTCGCTCGCGTCTTTCACGCTGTGGCTGCGGGGGGAGGCCTCACCTCCTTTTCCTCGTGTACGACCGCCTCCTTGCATCCGGCTCGCGCCGCTGCGCTAGCCCTTGATCGAGCCGATCATGATGCCGCGGACGAAGTAGCGCTGCACGAACGGATAGAGCAAAATGACCGGCAGGCTGGAGACGACGATGAGCGCGTACTTCAACTGCTCGCGCAGATTCGCCCGTTCGGCCAGCGCCTTCGAATCCATCGCCGCCGTCATGCTCGGGTCGATCTGGTTCTGGATCAGGATGGACCGGAGGATCATCTGCAGCGGCATCTTGTCGTTGTCCTTCAGATAGATCAGCGCGTTCTGGATGTTGTTCCAGTAGCCGATCGCGTAGAACAGCGCGTTCACGGCCAGGATGGCGCCGGAGAGCGGCAGCACGATCCGCCGCACGAACGTGAAGTCGTCGCAGCCGTCCAGCTTCGCGGCCTCGAGCAGCTCCGGCGGGATGCCGGTCTGGAAAAAGGTGCGGGTGATGATCAGGTTGTACACCGCCAGCGCCGACGGCAGTACGATTGCCCACCGCGTGTTGTACAGGCCCAACTGGTTGACGAGCAGGTAGGTCGGGATAAGGCCGCCGCTGAAAAACATCGTCAGCGTAAACAGGAACATGAGCGGATGGCGCGCCTTGAAGTCGGAGCGGGACAGCGGGTAGGCGGCCAGCACCGTCAAGGCGACGCTGATCAGCGTCCCGCCTCCCGCGTACAGCAGCGTATTGTAGAAGCCCCGCCAGATGCCTTCGTAGCGGAACACCGCCTCGTAGCCGTGCAGGCTCGGACGGACGGGCCACAGCCACACCTCCCCCGGACGTTACGGCCGACGGCGCGCTGAACGAGGAGCTGACGATGTAGACGATCGGATACAGGGTGACGACAAGGGCGACCGTCAGCAGGACGTGAACGGTCAACGCGAACCAGCGGTCCCCTTTCGCCGCGCGAGCGCTGTTCATGGACGATTCTCCTTTACCATAGACTGGATTGCTGCACGCGCTTCGCGAATTGGTTGGCCGCGATCAGCAGCGCGAAGTTGATCGCCGAGTTGAACAGGCCGATCGCGGTGGCGTACGAGAAGTTCGGCAGCGAGGCGGCCATGCCCGTCTTGTACACGTATGTCGAGATGACCTCGGAGCGGTCCAGGTTCAGCGCGTTTTGCATCAGAAAAATTTTGTCGAAGAAGCCCAGGTTCATCACTTGTCCGATCGCCAGAATAAACGTAATCACGACGGTCGGCATAATGCTCGGCAGATCGATGTGCCGCATCCGCTGCAGCCTCGACGCCCCGTCCATGACCGCCGCCTCGTACAGCGCCGGATCGATGGACGACAGCGCGGCGATATAGATGATCGCGTTGAAGCCGGCCCCCTGCCAGATGTTCGACCAGGTGTAGATCGAGCTGAACCAGCCCGGCTCCGTCATGAACTGGATCGGCTGGCCGCCGAAGAAGACGATGATCCGGTTGACGATGCCGTAATCCTGCGTCGACAGAAATTGATGCAGCATGCCGACGACGACCGTGACCGAGATGAAGTACGGCACGAACGTCGACAGTTGAACCGCTTTCCGAAAGCGCTTGCTGTTTGTGTTGTTTAAAAGCAGCGCAAGCAGCACGAAAATCGGAAAGCCCGCGAGCAGCGTGTAGAAGCAAACCTCTACCGTATTGAGCAAAATCGCGGAGGCGTCGTAGGCGTTGAAAAATTTGCGAAAATACTTCAAGCCCGCCCAAGGGCTTCCCGTGATGCCGTCGACGGCGCGGAAGTTCCGGAAGGCGATCTGCACGCCGTACATCGGCACGTACATGAAGACGATCAGCCAGACGAGCGGAATGGAGATCATCGCATACAATTGATAATGGTCCCGGAGTTCTCTGCGCAGCTTGGCGATCGGCCCGGGCGCGGATACGGCGCTTGTCTGTCTCATGGTCCTCAATCCTCCTGGCGGCGTCGGCGAACGCCGCTCGTTTTTCGAGGTCAACGTACCATGGGCGACGACGCCCCGGATAGTGGATATCGGTCGGAAAGCATGACGTTTTCCCGATTTTGGACCCGGATTCTCTCCGTACGGCGTGAATTCAAGGCGGTGGGGCAGTCCTGCAGCCATTCGCCCAGCGCGATCGACCCGCGCAGAGGCGCGAGCAGGCCAGCCGACAAACGCCGACTGGCCTGCTTCCCTCTCTCTATGTGCCCTCATTCTGCGGGCAGCGCCTGACGGTACACGGTCGGACTGACCCCGAAGCAGCGCTTGAACGCTTTGTAGAACGTATTCGGATTCGCATAGCCGCACATCCGCGAGATGTCGCCGACGGAGACGGCCTGATCGCGCAGCAGCCTGACCGCCCGCTCCATCCGCTTCGTCTCCAGATAATGACTGAAGCTGTGGCCCGTCAGATCCTTGAACAGCTGGGAAGCGTACTTCTCCGTCATGCCGAGCGACTCGGCGAACTTGTACAGCGACCAGTCGTCCTCCAGATAGTGCGTCTCGACCAGGCGCAGCATCTGCCCGGCGAGCGCCTTTTGCCGATCGTTTTTCTGCCGCCCCACCCATTCGCACATCGCGCAGAACAGCGCTTCCGCCCGGTCGAACAGCTCGTCCGCGGACAAGTCGCCGCGCAGACTCTCGATCGGCCAATCCGGCCGGTCTTCGTCGCGGACCGGGATGCCGGCGAAGCTCTTTTTCAGCTTGACGGCCGTCCCCCCTCAGCTCGAAGGCGAGCGGCTCGATCGTCGCGAAGGCGCTCCCCGCGCCGGCAAGCTCGCGATTCGTCTCCCGCAGCTGTCCGAGCACCGCCGCCGCTTCCGTCCAATCACCCGCCTTGACGAGGTTGATCAGACGGGTCTCGATATCGAGCGGATAGTAGTAGTCGTCCTTTTCCCGGACCAGATCCGCGTGGAAGACCGGCGATCCGGACGCATCGTCGCCCAGCGCATCGAGCGCCTGCGCCGCCTCCTCGAAGGAATCGCGAATCTGGATCAAGCCCTGGCACGGACTCCCGACGCCCACCCGGATGTCCGTGCCGCAGGACTGCAGCAGCAGCTCGGCCGTCACCGCGACGGTGTCGGACAGCGCGTCCCGTACGGACGCCCATGGCACGCCTTCGATCGCCAGCAGCACCGCCAGCTTGTCGTGATCGATGCTGTAGTCCTTCAACGGATAGGGGAGCTTCTCCATGAAGATTCGGCGCACGAGCACTTTGGCCGTATCGAGCCGCTCCAGTTGCCCATGCGACATGTCCGCGTCTCTGCCGGCGTCGATCGCGACCAGCACGGCCGCGTAAGCGCCCTCCGGCAGATCGAGGCCGATATACGAGCGGACGCTGTCGATCTCCTTCTCCCGGGAGAAGCCGCCGCGCAGCAGCCGCTCGAAGAACGTCGCCCGGACCAGCTCCTGCTGCTGGGCCAGATCGGACCGCATCGCTTCGCGATTGTCCAGCAGCTGCGTGATCGTGCCCGCCAAAAACGCATAATCCGATTTGTCCGAGGCGGGCGATTCGGCCAGCCCCTGCCTCAGCTTGCGGATGATCTGCAAGATCGGCCGGCTGCTGCTGTACGAGAACGCCACCGCGATCAGCAGTCCCGCGACGATGGCGACCGCCATGGTCGTCTGATACATCGTCTTCATATAACGCACGTTGCCGATGACGGCGTCGTACGGCACGCCTGCGACGTACTTCCAGCCGCTTTCCGCGGACACGGCGTACATGACGAGCTGCTTTTCGCCCTCCCGGTCCCGTACGATATAGCCGCGTTCGCCTTCCGGCAGGCGGAGGCCGCCCCGTTCGCTGCCTGTCCGATCCAGCCCGGTCAGGATGCGGCCCTCCGCATCCTCGACATAGGACCACGCCTTGCCGTCGTCCACGACGGTCGCCAGCAGCTTCCTCACTTCCCCGGCATCGATTAAAGCGACCAGCGCGCCTTTGTACGTATGAACCGCCCCGATCGGCACGGATTGAACGTACGTCAGCACCTCGGGCCGGTCCTGGCCGAGCCGGATCCGGTTCTCCGGCCAATAGACGGAGTAGTGATATCCGCCGAGCAGCGCTTCCCGCCAGCCGGCATAGTCCATTCCGTCATAAGCGAGCAGCGGGCCGTACAGCAAGCTCACGTTGGTCGTAGGCAGGACGGAGGAGATGAGCGTCTCATTGTTCAAATAAAGGAATATGTCGCGGATGAACCGGTTGCTGTATCGATAGGTCGCCAGACTGTCGGCGATCTCCTTGATTCGTATGATGTCGTCGCCGGAATAAGGCTTCTTGGCGCTGAGGAAGTGACGGACGCGCGTGTCCAGCGACAGCTTGCGTCGTGAGGCTCTCGACCTCCTTCAGCCGCGCGTCGACCAGTTCGCGGGTTTTGTCCAGCTTGGCCAAGCCGGATTCCATCGCCTCCTTTTCCGCATATTGCACGGACCGGTGATAGAGGAAGGCGCCGACGCAGGACAGGACGAGCAGCAGCACGACATAATGAATGACGAATCTGGCGAAAACGGTTCTGACGCTTGGGAAGCGGGCTCTGACCAAACGCATGGAAATCCCCCTTATATATGTAAGCCCTTTCATCCGAGAAGGATAACCCTCATCTTAGCATCGGCCTTCCGGCTTGCCAACCGGATTGGCTTTCCAGAAGCGGGAATACGGAATATTTCATGCCGAGCCGGATATTTTCCGCCTCTGTCCGCCACGCGAAACAGCCAATTCGTTTACATAAATTGCAACATTTCCTTAACCTGGAACGTCCACATATCGATCGGCGCGTTACGCAATAGAAACATGCTTGTAATCTTAATGTAACAAAAAGCGACAGAAGGGCATCTGTTATTGAAAGCGTTAACCATTATGCGGAGGTGTTCGGGATGAAGAGGAATTGGAGCATGGTATCCGTATTGTTGCTAGGCGCGCTGATCGCCGGTTGCAGTTCGGGCAGCGATAACGAAGCGTCGGGTGAAAGCGCGCCGCAGTCGGTAACCAGGTCGGACTCGGACGCAGCGGCGGCATCTCGCGCCAAAGAATTATCATCCTCGGCCCCCTACGATATGTTTTTCGAAGATTACGGCACCAATCCCTACGTGTCCACGGCGGACGACCGGCTGTCGACGTTCGCCATGGACGTGGATACGGGCTCTTACACCCTGGCGAGGAGCTATATCGAGGACGGGAACGTGCCGCCCCCCGAGGCGATCCGACTGGAGGAGTTCGTTAATTACTTCGACCTGAACGACGCGCCGCCCAAGGAAGGCAAATTCGCCATCCATGTCGACGCCGGCCCTTCTCCGTTCGGGGAAGCAGGCACGCAGCTCGTGCGGATCGGCATCAAGGGCAAAGAGATCGAATCCGCGGACCGGAAAAGAGCGAATCTGACGTTCGTCGTCGACGTGTCCGGCTCCATGGACCAGGACAACCGGATCGGATTGGTCAAGCGAAGCCTGAAGCTGCTGGTCAATCAGTTGAAGCCTGACGACCGGGTCGGCATCGTCGTGTACGGCTCGACGGCGCGCACGGTGCTGGAGCCGACGGCCGTCGAGGATGAAGATGCGATTCTGTCCGCCATCGAGGAGCTTCAGATCGAGGGCTCGACGAATGCGGAGGCCGGATTATTGTTGGGCTATAAAATGGCAAGCAGATTCAATGACGACGAGAATGCGATCAACCGCGTCATTCTGTGCTCCGACGGCGTGGCCAACATCGGCGAGACCGGCCCCGACGGCATTCTCCGCACGATCGAGGACTACGCCGGGCGGAACCTGTATCTCAGCACCTTCGGCTTCGGCATGGACAATTATAACGACGTGCTGATGGAGCAACTGGCCGACAAAGGCAACGGCGCTTACGCCTATATCGACGACATCGGCGAAGCGAAGAAGATCTTTCAGGAGCATCTGACGGAGACGCTGCAGACGATCGCCAAGGACGCCAAGATTCAGGTGGACTTCGACCCGGCGCAAGTGAAGGGCTACCGGCTGCTCGGCTATGAGAATCGCGCGATCGCCGACGAAGATTTTCGCAATAACAAAGTAGACGGCGGGGAAGTCGGGGCCGGGCATTCGGTCACCGCGCTCTACGAGCTTCAATTGAAGGACGGCGCATCTCCGTCCGCACCGTGGGGCAAGGTCACGATTCGGTACAAGGACGTGGACGACAACAATCGGTCGCGAGAGTCGGCCGCCTCGATCGCTCCTTCCGGCGAGCTGTCCGATGCGACCTTGTTCGTCGCCGCCGTCGCCGAATTCGCCAAGCTCATGAAGGACAGCGAAGGCGTCGGGGAGAGCCGGCTGCAAAACGTGCTCGCGATGGCGGAGAAGCACGCGGCCAGCGATCGGCAGGAGGCGTTTGCGGATTTGGTGAGGGCATTCATCGCGCTTCGAGGCAAATGATAGACAAAGAGGGGCCTCCGCTAAGGAGAGCCCCTTTTTTGTTGCGCCAGCGGTTAATCTGCATAGGCAAGAACCCGGAGCTTACGCCCGGCGAATTATCCCTTCTTCTCCAAGTTTGACAAGATGGCATTGATTTGAGCCTGCGTCAGCGGCTTCCATGCGGCGCTGTCCGGATCTACCGATGCAAATGAGGGGCTTTCGCCCTGACTCCACCATTTGGCTTGATACGGCACGCCTTCAAAGACAACCCGCTGACCGGCTTCATAGACAGCCTTGTCTGACCAGGCGGGATAGGCATCCTTCGGCAGAGCAGGCTGAGGACTCGGCTTCTCGCCAGGCAATACCGGCCCGATGAGATTCCACGGCGTCTGCCACGACTGAAGAACCGGATTGTCCGGAATATCGCCTTTTGTCCACCACTTCGCTTCATAGACATTATGATGCCGGACGACTTTTGTGCCGACAAGGTAGACGGTTGTCGGCGACCATATCTGATAAGGACTGGTCGCCGGATCATCCGGCAGCTGTTGGCTGGCGGACGCTTGATCCGATGCGGTGACGGCACCGGCGTTCGCGACCATATTCCCTTCATACCCGCTGCCTAATAAATCGGAAAAGGCGTACGGCGTCTGTTCCACGCCGCTGCATGCGTCCGACACCGTACTGACGTCGACATAATTGCTGCCGCACATCATATCCCGGTTCGCAGACCATATGGACAATCGGCCGATGCCGCGAGAAAGGGCAAACCTGTTAAGCGCTTGCGCATCGTCCAAGGTAAAAATCTCGTTTTTATAATCGTTTTGGCCGATCATGGGCGTTGCGCCAAGCTTTGACCATAGCGTGCTGTCGCTAAGATTCACTCCTGCCTGTTGATAAAGAATCTTGAGCTGGCGTTCCGTCTGGATCAAGGCGCTCTCCGAAGCGCCCAGCATCGTCTGATCCGACGAGCGGCTTGCGCCGTAATCCATCGTCATCGCGTTCACGCCCGCCAGGTCGACGCCATGCTTAAGCAGCTGCGCGACGGCATTCGTCCCCTCCTCGCGCAAGCCTTGCGGCGAGACAGGCAGCGTCACCCACACCGCCAGCTGTTTGCCGGCCGCCCGTCTTTCCGACTGCAGCCTGGCAATGGCCTCGGCACGGCGGCTGCCGGCAGCGACATCCGCCAGTCCGGCGCTTTCCAGATCCAGATCGATCGTATTCAGCTTATATCTGTCCACAACCGCTTGATAGGCGGCTAAGAGCCGATCCGCAGCCGTACAGCCGACCGCCAGTTCATTGTTTTTCACGCCGCCGAAGGAGACCGCAATATGGCCGCCCTGCTGCCTCAACCGAGCGATCCGTCGATCCAGATCAAGACTGTCGCCGGCTTGATTCAAGGTGTAAGCGCCGCCCCAGGACGGTTCGCAAGGATGGACCGGATCGGAAACGATAAAGGCAAGAACGGCGTCTTTGCGCGCATTCGCGCCCAGGTTCTGGAACGCGAACATGGGGGTCGCCGTCACGTCAACGTAAGGCGCAAACCATTGATTCGGCACGGCAGCCCGAGCAAACCAGAGCTTTCCCGCAAGGCCGTCGGCACCGAAGATTCCGCAGGCGGCAATGCCTGCAAGGATCAGACATAGAAGCATCGCGCGCAGCGGCGATAATCGCCGTTCCCCGACGACGCGCTTCGTGACGCCGGTCATGAGGACATCACTTCTTTTTCTTCCAGGTGCGGAGCGAATGCGGTAAATGCAAGCTGGGCGGACGCACGATTAGACGGACGCAGCTCGGCATCGCCGTGATAAAGGATAGCCTGCCATCCGGGGCGCTGCGCGTACGCCGACTCCTGCTCCGTTCGCTGTTTCTTTACAGGGACGTACAGCCAGTCGACGATGCCGAGCCACACGTCGACGATGACGTGCTTGATGCCGATGAATTCCGCGACCGCCCATGCGGCAGTCAGGGCGTTGAATGCCGCAAAGGCCGCATTGCCCCAGTTCTGCTGCACGATGCCGCGCCACAAAATGAGGAGCGAAATGCCGACGATGAGAAACGGCGAAACGACGTACAGCATGGGAGAGATCGTGCGCTCCTTGATCTTTGGCGTCCGGGCAAACGGAATTTTTTTTAGCGCTCAATGCCTGCTGCATGGATTTCAGCACGCCGGCCAGATTCACGGGCAGCAGAATTAAGTTGAAGCCGTAAATCCTGAAAATATCGCTCCGTTTGTAGCTGCTATACTTTAGATCGCCCGACATCGCCAGGAAATACGGCAGCGCCGCAAGAAGGACGAACGGACTCAGAAGGCGCCCGTCGATCGGATAAGCCAACAGAAACAACAAACCGAAGCTTGCCCACGCAATGGAAGCCAGATAGTTTAAACGCAGCAGGATCTCGGCCTTGGATATTCCCTTTCCTTGTCTGTTGCGCTCTCGGACCAAAGCCCACAGCTTCGGCAAGACGATCAGCCCCCCCCGTTCGCCCATCGGCGCCGCTGGACGATAAGCGAACCAAAGTCGGGCGGGGTGGCGCTGTAGCTCAGCCGTTCGGGATAATTGACCAGCGTCCAGCCATGCCGGGCCAGATCGACGCTGGATTCCGTATCTTCAATCACTGTGCGATCCTGAATAAACCTCCGTATTTTAAAGCCGCCCACCCATTCCGTCTCGCCGATGTCTTCCAGCGCGGATTTCCTTATAATCGCATTCGCGCCGACCCAGAACGTCGCGTCGTAGTGCGTCATGCCCTGGTGCAAAATGTGCTGGATGTCCGTGGTGGCTCCGGCAATCCGCTCGATGCGGGTCGCGGCGCCGCGAAAAGAAGAATACGGTGTCTGAACGACCGCAACGCGGGCATGATCCGGCTGCTGCATAAAGTAGACCAGACGCAGGCAGTATCCGGGACGCAGAATGGAATCGGCATCGAGCGTAAGTACGAATTCGCTATCCGGAAATGCGACCCGCTCGCCGCTCCGAGTCTCGGACGCGGGCACGAGTATAGGTCCGTCCGGCGTATGTACCAGATTGTACGTATGGCCCATCAATCCGATATACGAATTCAGGTTCATGGCTTTATTGGGCTCGTGAGACAACGATGCGAACTTTTTCCGCTCGAAAACATCCAGCTCTTTATCGAATATCCAGGTCAGACGCCGATAAAGCTGGCCGACCCTGGAGACGGGCAGACTTGCCTGTTCGTTGTAGGAGGCGAGCAAAGCTTCGCGAACAAGGCGCAATTCCTTCGATAAACCGCGCACGACATCATCCGCGAAAAATCGCCCGACATGGTCGCCGATCTCTTCCTTCTTGACCAACTGATCCAGCCAATTCGCCGCATAGGCATAGTGCGCGGCCAGTTCCTTCGCGACCGCCGGTCCGACATGAGATGACGAAGCTTGTTCAAGCAGAAATTCTGCGAGCTTGGTTTCAAACAGCCGGCGGGGGCCGGCAAACAAATCTGCGATATCCTTGGCCAACTGCCGGGTGGCCTCGAGGCGGGCCGAAGCCGCCGGATCTGTCGGATAGGGGGCGTCGTCCAGAAGGAGAACGATACGAATGCGGGGATACTCCTGGAGCGCGGCGGACAGCAGCGTCTTGCGAACAACCTCCGGTTCTTCGTCATAGGACGGGATCAATACGGTAATCGTCGGCTGGTTCTGCTCAAAGTACCGATCAATCTCCGCGCGAGGCACGCGCACATGTCTACTGAACCGCAGCAGGGCACCCTGCCTTGCGAGGAGGTACATGAGGGCCGAGAAAGTAAGCAGCGTGACGATGATCAAATAGGCGAGGGACTCCATGACGTATTGAAACGTATTCGGCCCCTTGAAATATTGCTTTAAAATGGTGGTTACCACATAAACGCCCCAAAATCCGACCGTCAAAATCATCGCTAAGCGGCTAAACACCATTTTTCGGGTGGACGGCTTGTCGTGAAAAACAGAAAGCGGCGTGGCATGCCGTTCCGTTCCCCACTGCCGTTTCCGTGCCAGCTTCCTCGTGCGTCGCAAACGCGCCATAGGATGAGTCGGACCTCCTCCAGCCTATATTTACACCAAGATTTTAATTAAGC
Organism: Cohnella rhizosphaerae; assembly: GCF_029525575.1. Taxonomy (GTDB): domain Bacteria; phylum Bacillota; class Bacilli; order Paenibacillales; family Paenibacillaceae; genus Cohnella; species Cohnella rhizosphaerae. The sequence continues at coordinate 398,128 of NZ_JAPDIA010000003.1, read as the reverse complement.
CCGACGGCTAATGGTTGTCTTTGGCTGTAAATCATATGGACAGAGATCTCATTATATGCGGGTAGAACGCAAAAACATCGCCAGGGCCGTCAGGCGGCTTCGCGATGTTTGGGTCTGGATAGGGACGAGCCGACGCTACGGCGATTCGGACCAATCGAATACGGTCCGCAAATGTCGGCACGGGAACGCCGACCGTATACCATTCTTCCTCAATAGGTGAATGGTTGTTCATCTTATTTAGCCCTGCCGAATACAGCATCAAAAACCCTCCGCGTATTTTGGAGCGTATCTCTCGCTATTATTTTCCGATCCACGTCTAACTTCCCTCTTCCTCTAGCAAGTTGTCCCTGACCTCGGTCAAAGCAAAGCCTAGCAAGTTCAAGCCGCGCCACTTTAACGGATTTTTCGCATCCGGATGATCCTTCTCCAATCCGATTCCCCAGATCCGGTCGAACGGGCTCGCCTCCACCAGAATTAGATCTTTTGTCGATTTCAGAAACTCCCACAGCTTCCGATCTTGCGAGAACTTTGCGTAGTTACCTCTTTTTTACGATCTCATAGCTGTTCTGCTCCCAGACCGTACTTTGAAAGGGTTTGACCGCCCGGCCTAAGGCCTTCATTTCCTTGGGCTGCGAGGCACTCATAATTTTACGAAGCGCCTCCGCATCGCCAAAAAGCCGCGCCTTTTCCGCCATCATGTACTGTTCCGTGCAAGAGTAGACTACGCCGTCGACCTCGAACTTGGATATCCACCATTGGCTCAGGCAACTCTGATTCACGCTTCCGTCCGCCGGCGGCGTATGTCCCCAGAAAAACAGAAACTTTGGCCTTTCGCCTGCGTTGTATGCGCGTCGAAGTTGCTCTAGTTGGTTATACATAAAAGTTCTCCCGCTTTCTATAATAGACTTTGCCGGCATTTCTGTTATTATCACTTTGATATTATCAAATTAATACAATTAGATCCGATTGTCAATCCGCGATTTTCTCATTGCAAAAAAACATCGCCAGAGCTCTTGGGCCGCCTGGCGATGTTTGATTCGATGTAAGAGGCCATTCGTCGACGTTGGCTCTCGACGCCATAATTTGCAATCTCGACCTGGGCGAGACGTCTCTTTGGCGATTCCCGGGCCGACTGCCGCGACCGCCATGTCCGCCGCCGCCATTTTCCGCAGCAGCGGCTTAGACCGGCTCGTGCTTCGACCCGCAAATGTCGATTAAGCCGCGATGATTCCGTTCGTCTGGAGCGTGGATTGCGTGTGCTCGTCAGCAGGACGATAACCTTTTTCGAGCAATTCTTTGATGTACATCTTGTTATAGATAAAAGAAAAAATAATGCCGGGCACCCAAGCGCCAATGCCAAGTGTAAAGAATCCTACGGCAACTGAGGTGATGAACATAATGGCAGCCCATTTTAAATCGCCTCTGAACAAGGCGGGGAAAAACCCAAAGAAAAAAGTCGTCCAGCTAAACCCGACTTTTGCTTCTTTTAATCCACCCGCTTCGTTTCTCAAACGAATACGCATTGAAAATCTCTCCTCATTTTAGTTTATTTTTCCATCAGTACATCTAATTATAGGAAATAAGTCTGATTTTGTCGATCATTATCTTTCCTGTCGATTTAGGAAAAATGATTCATCCAATGACTTCGTTCCTACAACTAATTATTCAGTCCTATTTAACTCCGCGAGAAAAATTGACAACGCTTTAAGTCCCTGTGTATGATGAAAACTCAAATAATTAAACGCGCGTTCACAATCGTTGTTAATCCTACGAAGCCGCAGGCCTTCCCCCCTCGGCGCAAACAAGGGAGACAAGCGTTATGAACAGATTAAAAATGCCTCGCAAGCCCGATGTCAGCCCGATCGTCAGCATCCTTGAGACGGTGGACATTCACAGCGGCGAGCGCCGCGTTCTAGCCGAGTTCGATCATCTGATCGAAGCGCCCAACTGGACCCGCGACGGCAACCGGCTAATCTACAACAGCCAGGGACGCCTCTATGCATACGACATTGCCGAAAACAAAAGCCAGGCGATCGACTCGGGCTTCGCGGTTCAATGCAACAACGACCACGTCCTGTCGCCCGATAATGGCCGAATCGCCGTGAGCCACCATACGTTCGAGGACGGCCAGTCGCGCATCTACGTCCTTCCCTTGGAGGGCGGACACCCCATGCTCGTCACGCCGATGGCCCCAAGCTACCTGCACGGCTGGTCGCCCGACGGCAGCACGCTCGCCTATTGCGCGGAGCGTGACGGCGCGTACGACATCTATACGATCCCCGCGATCGGTGGCATCGAGACGCAGCTGACCGACGCGCCGGGTCTGAACGACGGCCCCGAGTATTCGCCGGACGGCCGTCATATCTGGTTCAATTCCGTTCGGTCCGGACTTATGCAGGTGTGGCGCATGAACGCCGACGGCAGCGAGCAAGTCCGCATGACGACCGAGGAGAGCAACAACTGGTTTCCCCACGTCTCGCCGGACGGACAATGGGTCGTCTACATCGCCTACCGCAAGGGCGACGTCGCGCCGGGCGATCACCCTGCGAACAAGCACGTCGAGCTGCGCTTGATGCCTGCCGCCGGCGGCGAGTCCCGCCCTCTCGTCTCCTTGTTCGGCGGACAAGGGACGCTGAACGTGAATTCCTGGGCACCCGATAGCCGCACCTTGGCGTTCGTCAGCTACCGGCTTGCCGAGCAAGCATAAGCGTGCGCACGGCAGAAAAGCCCGAGAGCCACGCTCTCGGACTTCTGCCGTGCCGTTATTTCATATATCCTTACAAAGCCTGCGACGTCACGCCCTTTGCCGGATCGAAGGTCAGCATCTTCGTCCCGATCTTATCGATGAAGAATCGATCGTGGCTTACCGTGACGACGGCGCCGGGAAAATGGATCAGCGCTTGCTCCATGACTTGAATGCTCGTGAGATCCAAATGGTTGGTCGGCTCGTCCAGGATGATTACGGCCGCGCCCGAAAGGAGACATTTGGCCAGCGCCACCCGCGCTTTCTGTCCGCCGGACAGATGGCCGATCGCCTTGCTCAGATCCGCTTCCGAGAATTGCAGCATGGCCAGAAATTTGTTCACCTTTTTGCGCGGCGCATCCAGTCCCAGTCCGTACGTATTCACGGCGTGGCTCACGGTATCCTTGGGATCGAGCTCCTCCCACATCCGGTTGAAATAGGCGTAGCTGACCCCCCTTTCCCAGATCACCTCTCCGGATTCCGGCTTCTCCGCTCCGGTGAGCGCCTTGATGAGCGTAGACTTCCCGCTTCCGTTCGGTCCCGCGATGACCAGGCGATCTTCCTTCTGAATATCGAAGCTCACGTTTTCGAAGATCCGCCGTCCCTCGTAGGTTTGCGCGATTCCCTTCACTTCGCATAGCTTGTCCGGGAAGCGCAGCCTCTCGTAAATATCGGTGATCAGCACGTTAACGGGGTGCGGCTCGATCCGCTTCTTGTTGTCCGCCAGCTTGCGCGAGAGACGGTCCTTGGAACCGGACTTCCGGCTCGCACGGTCGTCGATCGCCTCGGACTCCATGAGCAGCAGCTCTTCCTCCCACTCGAATTGTCGGTCCAGCTCCTTCTTGCGCATCTTCTTCTTGCGGACGTAATCGGTGTAGTTGCCTTCGTATTCCTGAAAATGATAGTTCTCGATCTCGATCGTGCGCGTGACGACTTTATCGATGAATTGCCGGTCATGCGACACCAGGATCATGGCGCCCTTGAACCGGTACAGCCATTGCTCCAGCCATGCGATACCTTCCATATCCAAGTAATTCGTCGGCTCGTCGAGCAGTACGACGTCGGGCAGCTCGATCAACATCTTCGCGAGCGCCGCGCGGTTGCGCCACCCGCCGGACAACGCATCGATCGGCTGATGACGCGATCTGTCGTTAAACCCCAGCTTCGTCAACACCGTGTCGATCTCGACGGATACGTTCCAGCCATCGAGATGGTCCATTTGCTCGAATAGCTCCGCCTGCCTCGCGAGCAGTCCGTTCATTTCGCTATCGTCGGCAACGACGCCCAGCTTATCTCCGACCTCTTGCAGCTCGCGCTCGATCAGGGCCACCTGCTCGAAGCATGCTTCCAGTTCTTGCTGAACGGACAGGCTTCCGCGCAATTCCGAGAATTGCGAGAAATACCCGATGCGCACCTGGGGATCTATTTCGACTCTGCCGGAACTTGGCTCCTCTTGGCCCATGATGAGCTTAAATACCGTCGACTTGCCGGCGCCGTTCCGCCCGATGAGACCGATACGCTCCCCTTGCATCACCCGAAAATAAATATCGCGGAAAATCATGGACGCTTCGTACTTCTTCGTGACGTTCTCCAAACGGATCACGCTCATGGCAATCACCCTTCCCGTTCAACACGCTAGCGTGATTATACCATTCCCGCTTCACGGATACTTCTCCGATGGCTAGCCTTTGACCGCTCCGATCATCACGCCGTGGACGAAGTATTTTTGCAGAAACGGATACAGACATAACTGGGGCTTTAGGATCGCGTATGGACGATACTTGCCGGTTGACATATACTCTTCTTAAGAGACGAAGCACGTCCCTCTACATTCCTTGAGAATGCAGACGGGGCGTTTTTTATTTTTAAGGGGGTTGCGAGGGAGATGAACCTTGAACAAGCGCATGCTGAATTTATCCAATCACATTTGGCCCGGAGGAGCGGTGAACGCAGAGGACGGCTGGAGCGCGGACACCGCGAGGCCGAACGGCTATTTTGTCAAAATGTATGGTGGAAACTTCGCGGCAGTTTCGACGGGCTGCATCCTGAGTACGAAGTGACGGATTGGCGCGGGCTGTCGTATTTCTGCGACTTCGTTTGGATCCACCCGGCGGTGAGACTCGTCATCGAGATCAAAGGATTCGGTCCACATGTCAGGGATATGGACAGGAGGAAAGACTGCAACGAATTAAATCGGGAAACTTTCCTGACGGCAATGGGCTATCTCGTCATTTCGTTTTCCTATGACGACGTCGCCGAGCGGCCCGAGTTGTGCATCACGCTTCTACGGATGCTGCTGAGCAGATTTTACGCTCATGAATCGCCGGTCAGCCTCACGGAGCTCACAGAACGCGAGACGATCCGGCTAGCGTGCACACGATCGCGTCCCCTGCGCCCCGTCGATGTGGCCGAGCATCTGCAGATCAACCGGCGTACGGCAGTTCGAACGCTGCAGTCCTTGTGCAGTAAAGGCTTGTTCGCCGCAGTGAGCCATCCGGACAGCAAATTCGTGCGAAAATACGCAGCGCAGCCTGCGGCGTTCAAGCTTCTGTAGGCGGCTGGGGACTCCGAAGTGGCGGAGGTGACTGGGAGCTGTCGCGCAAAAGTGCACCGTACATAGCCAAAAAAGGCAAATTCAGGCGATCTACCGTGCATAAGTGCGCGGTAGATTCGCTTTACAGAAGAGAACTGGTGTGTTTCGGGAGCCAATCGTGCACTTTTGCGCGGTAGACGAGGCGTTGGAATGGTGGGGACGGCGATCGTGCACTTTTGCGCGGTAAGCGAGGCCGATTGACGGTGGGCGGTTGCGAGGCACCTCCACTAACCTCCAGGCGCGCGTAAGGCAAAAGGGGAGCAAACACCGCCATGGCGTCTGCTCCCCTTTGCCTTACGTTTTCCCCGTCCGTAACGATGTCGTTAATCCACCACGTTAAACCACCCCGGGACGTTGGTGATCATCCCCCACATCTTATCCGGAATCCGCAACTCCTTTTGCGAGGAGCGCGAGAGCAGCGTCGTGATTTCCGCTTCGCGACCGGACCGAACCTTTTCGATCCAATCCGGATTCAGCAGCATGGCATGGCCGAGCCCCACTAAAGGGATGCCGGTTCCAAGCGCTTGAACGACATCTTCCGGCGTCCATAAGCCGCCGACGCCGATAACGGGCACGCGCCCTCCCGCTTGTTCCTGGATCATGACGACCCTCGACTTCGCGCTGTTCTCCTCTCTCCTCGGACCGGCCCAGAAGCGATCCACGGATACGTGTATAAAATCCAAGCCTTGTTCCGCCAGCACATCCACGAATCGAAGCGTATCGGCCATCGTAATTCCCGGGTTTTCATTCTCTTCGGGAGACAAGCGATATCCGACGGCGAACGGAGATGAGGCGTGCTTAGCAACCGTATCCTTCACCCGTCTAATCACTTCGAGCGGAAAGTTCATGCGCTTCTCCAAGGTCCCGCCCCACTTGTCTTCCCTGCGGTTCGAATGCGGCGAGAAAAATTGCTGAAGCAAAAAGCCGTTTGCGCCATGAATCTCGACCCCGTCAAAGCCCGCTTCAATCGCTCTGCGCGCCGCCTGGGCGAAATCATCGACGACCGATTCGATTTCCGCTTCCGTCATGGCCTTGGGTACGGCTGCCCCCTCGCGCTCTGCCGCGACTGCGCTCGCGCCAAGCGCTTGGCCGCCCGGGAGCAAGGCAGGATTGCTCAACCGGCCGCCATGAAAAAGTTGAATGAACGCCTTGGTTCCGTTTTTCCGGATGACGGACGCCAATTTCGTCAATCCCGGCAGCAAGTCGTCGTTGTCGATGGCGAATAGGTTCTCCCCCAGCTTGCCGGATTGCGACACGAGCGCGCTGGAGGTGAACAGCGTGCCGATTCCGCGGGAACGGAGCTCGTAATACGCCAGTTCGTCGTCCGTCACTTCTCCGTTAGCGGCGGACGCCATAAGGGTCATCGGCGCCATCGTCACGCGATTGTCGACGGTTACGCCCGAAGGAAAACGGAAGGATGCGAATAGCGCTTCGTAAGATTTGTTCATGTTCATTCTCCTTTTAATGTTTGTATTATTAAAGACCGTTCGGTCCATAATAAGCATTATAATTACGGACCATTCGGTCCATAATGGTGAAAAAGAAAACGAACCCTCATTCGCGTTCGTTCAGCTTTTCCAGCGCAACGGATATGAAATCCTCCAAGACCTCTCGCTTGGCTTGCGCTCGAATCATGACGTTAATGCCTTGCAGCGATACCGTGAGGAAGCGAGCCATTTTGCGAGAATCAAGTCCGGCGCGGAGCGAACCGTTTTCTTTGCCTCGCTCGATGGTCTGCCGAAAAACTTCCTCGATATTGTAAAAGTCGCTCTCCACCATCTCTTGCAGCTTGGGGTCGTGGGGAGCCAGCTCAATGGCTTCATTCGCGGTCATGCAGCCCATCTGATTTCCCTTGCCGTCCAGCACCGTCTTAAAGGCGTTTGTGAGCGCCAGGTAAGCATCGGGCTGACTCAAGCCTGCGGTCAAACCGTCCATACGATCCTTCTTATACAGTTGGAATGCCCGGAGAAACAGCTCGCGCTTGCTTCCGAACGTTTCGTACAGGCTGCTCTTGCTCAGCCCCGTCGTTTGAAGCAAATCGGCCAGCGAGGTGGATTCATAGCCTTTTGACCAAAATAGCGCCATAGCCTTCCTTAGCACGTCTTCCTCATCGAAATTGCGCGGGCGGGCCATCCTGCATCACCTCTTAAGCAGCAGTATACATCATTAAGGACCGATTAGTCCATAACTAAGTGTGATGCCTCTGTATCAAGTTGATGCTTGTCGGGTGCAGGACATAAAAAAAATACACCGCCAGACGCTGACCGCGTGGCGATGTACATGTGCGTCGATGACGATTATGCCTCTTTCGGACCTTCTTTGTCTTCCGTACCGATCGGATTGTCCGCATACGAGATCCAATCGCTCCAACTATCGGATACATCCCCTCTGCCCTAAATTACAAATATTTATGCATATAACTTTCTAATTCATTAAATGCTTTGGGATATTTTTTTCTTCTTTCTTCAAGATCATAGGGAATAACCACGTTTCTCCCAATGTAACAATCTAACAATTCTTGGATGTAATCTTTATATTCAACGTTATCGTTCTTTCTTCTAATATTTCTTGGTGAAATACCGTGATCAATAACAAGGTCAATTTGATTAGAATAATCAGAAAGAAACTCAAAATCAATTGTAGATTTTTCGGGACTACCTAATGTAACGCTTATCCATAATCTGTTTTCACTTTCAATATTCATGATCTTTTTAATTTCTTTTTTTAATTCTGTAATTTCCCGTTTCTGTAAATGCATTTTGATAATCAGCTTTTTTTTATGAAAATTCTTTTTGAAATTATATTATACGAATTCTGAACGAGAGTTCTCTCATATAAAATACTCTTTAATATTGAGCGGTATTCACTTAATGCATATTTAGAAAAAACTGCCCCCCGAAAATGATTGTTGTAAGGATTTAAAGTCAATGCTCTTAGTATTCTTCAACCAAAACCACGTTATAACATCTTTTGAAAGAACCTCTAAAGTATATCTATGCAATAAAGCATATCCTTCTTCGAAGAATAAAAGCTTGCCTTCCCCCAGCCTGTTATGTGTACCATGGTTGGGTTTAGTTTCCCAAAGCAATGCAGGGTGGAGAATTTGAGTCTCATTTATTTGAGCCTGATAGTCTTTAAAACAACATATATCTTTAGCAGTAAGCAACTGTGCAATAATATCTTTACATATATCTTTTTTTAAGTTCTTCCTCAAAAAGGGAGACCTTCGCAATCAAGTTTGTTTCTATCTAATGATAATGGCAAGTTACCAGTGTTATCTATGACTATAAGTTTAGGTTGATTTTGATAGCCGAACGCTGGAAACGATTTAGCTTTATGCCCTAGAAACCTGTAACTATTAGTAATAACAATACCATTGCATAACAAAAAAATCTTTGCCCTGATCGTACTTCCAGTATACACAGTTGTATTTTTCAGGATATATTGGATGCCAGTCATCCCCATCAATATCCTTTATATAAAACTTTTTTATAAAATTCTAACCCCTTTGGATTCCAATAATTTGGAATTTTAATATTAACAACTGGTCTGTCAAATAAATACCAACCATACCAACATTTCGTGCGACCATTCTCGTAATAGTATTCTTCCTCAACTTGTTTTCTTAAAGCATCAAGTGCCTCTTTCTTTAAAAGTATTTTAATTGAAGTTCCTATTTCTAGTTCTGCCTCTTTTATTAATTCAATTTGTTCCTCTTCCACAGTGGCCTTAAACTTTAATCCAGTATGTTCATTAATATGCCTTGTACTTACCTCAATTTCATTGCCGAGAAGAAATGATGCTAATACACCTACGCCAAATCGACCGCTCCTCTGAACAGCGGATTGACCTTCTTTGTCAGAAAAAGTTTTGATCCACTTACTACTTCTTCTAAAAGAAGCACCTGCCTTGAAAAAGAAATTAATAATTGTCTCTTTCGTCATTCCGATTCCGTTATCATTAATTACAAAATAATACTCATTTTTATCGTTACTCTCTATAGAGATATTTACAACGGGTTCATATGAAAAATTTTGATTTTGAACTTTTGAGAGCTCCATGTGTTCTCTTTCCTTACACGCATCGAGCGCGTTTTGCAGTAACTCTCTTACCCCATACGACGGATTTTCTCCATACAATGGTGCCACTAACAATTTTAATAAAGCGGGATCTGAATCGAAGGTTACTTCTTCTGGAATATAATGTACTTGTTCAACGAATTTTTTTTCTTCAATATTAGTGCGTATTCTTCTAACAGTGATTTTCATTTCTTTTAGCTCATCTATCCTTCCGTAAACTTCCCCCATTATGGCCCAGCTCAAATCTAATTCGCTTTGAATATCTTTAAGAAGCCTTCGAATTTTTAAGAACATCTCACTCGTTTCAGGATTTGCTTGTACAAAAAAAGGTCTCTGGATCATCATGATTTCTATGAGTATGTTTAATTGAATTATGAAGATTCCACTCCTTTACTGAGAATGGGCTGGAAATTGTCCTTAATTGTAACGCCCCATAAGGAGCTCTGTCAGAAGTAATATGAAGGTAGTCGGCAATCCTCAAAACAATCATTAAATAAACGATTTTGACACCATATGGCGTACGATAGTCGCCATATTTATTTTTAAGATAATCCAACGTCGAACGAATATCCATTCCATGACTTCGAGCCAACAATCCAGTAATGTCTCTCAATTCATCATCCATACCTACAGCAAAAGGTATAAAACCATTATTTGTAGCCGGAAAACCGTTCAACGCTATTTCATGGGCTATTCTAGGGTGAGTCCTCCTAATGAACTCACCGATTAGTTTTTTTGTCGTATTCAGTCAGAGTATCTTTATCATTGGACAGCTCTTTAATTTCTATTATCTTTCCAAATGTCGAAATTAGTCTATTTTCATTCCACCGCTTAGTTTCCTCAAAATAAATACTCCATTCCTCATGCCAAAATTTCTGGTCAAAATAAGGAACTGTATTCTTTTTATTTTTCTGATCTGCTAATAATGTTTGAAATCCTTCATATGTAATATGCATTCCCAAATCATGCAAAACAATTGATAGAATGAGCACTGTAATATCTCGAGGTGTTAAGATCTTAATACTATCACCGATTAAATTTTCTGCTGTCATCAATACACGTTCAATATGCTCTATACCATGATTAGTATATTCAGAGAAAAACTCAAATTTACTCATCTTAATTATTTTTTCGAATTGTGAAAGTGTCATGAATAAGTATCCTGACAATTCGATATCTTTATCGATTATCTCTTTTGAATTTCAAAGGAATATTCATTTATTTGTTGTCATCCTTTCACTAACACAATAGTCTGCTCCTTATAATACCATAGCATCTATATTTAGTCGGAGATCCAGTCTTAAAGACTCAAGAAACTTTAAACTCCATTTTCTCAAAAGTATTACATCTCGTTTATCAAATTTCGTCAAGATTCCTTTTTTTTATTACCTTTCTTCAAGAAATGTTGTCTGCACAATATTAGGCCTGGGTCTAGGATGGTACATGCATCACATAGGTTCATTTCACTTATACGAAAGACATATGGATATGGCGAAAAACATACTTAAAGAAGGCCCTCCAAAACAAATAAAACAAATGGACCCAATGACTGAATTGAATTACCTGAAAGATTTTTTAGAAATAAAATGCCTTTTACGTAATGGAAATGATGTATCAGATGAAATAATAGATAAATACCGCAATTTTGGAGAGAACTCGTTTGTACCCTTAAAAAGAAACAACAAAGTATAAAATAAATCCCTCAATCCACCTAACACCTAACACCTAAACGACAAAGAACGCCCATTCCATACTGAATTAGCGTTCTTCAATCCAGCCCCATCCGTTTAAGCTTTAATCCAAACTGGCGATGTGACACTTCTATTTGGGAAGCGATCAGAGCCAAGGATATGCTAACGCCGGATACGTTGAAGCCACCCATGCCGCTGGTCTTCGTGCCCGGTTTCACGTTTGACTTGACCGGGCCGAGGTATATTGCACGGTAATAAACGCCTTCCGCCAGCAGCGTCGCCATTGATTCCGGTTTTTATCGAGGCCGTGTTTGGATCTGAATGCGATAATTTTGAGAATCCTCTGATTTTTTACATCCGCAAAAATCTTTAATGTCTCCCAATCTGCCTTTTTATACTCGCGTCTTTGATGGAATCGTTGACTTCATGTTGATTGTCTTACTACGGCTTTTATATTGTCGATTTAACAGCAGCGGTAACAATGTAGAAATAACCAAACAAAAACAGGGACTCGAACGTTAACCAGATAACGGCTTTCTCTCCCTTTGTTTATCTATATGGGCATGAGATCGTACGCTCGGTCCGGCACTCGATGGAATTACTTAAAGGCATGGTTGTTGACTTCTTGTTGATTCCAGCCATGAAAAATACACCGCCATAGCCCTGGGGCTACATGACAGTGTATTCATAACGAAAGTACTGCTAGTTGTCCTTCGGTTATTCTTAACTCCCTGTCGCGATTGGGTTGTCGCTAAATGAAATCCAATCGCTCCAGCTTCCCGCATACAGCTTCACATTCGTGAAGCCCGCTTCCAGCAGCGCCATGACGTTCGGCGTGGCGGTGACGCCCGAGCCGCAATAGACGATGACTTCGCCGTCCTGACTGAGGTCGGCGAAGCGTTCGCGCTGCGCGGCGGCGGACTTCCACTTGCCGTCGGCGTCGCGGCCTTCGCCGAAGGGGCGGTTGATCGCGCCCGGGATGTGGCCGGCCTTGCGGTCGATCGGCTCGACTTCGCCGCGGTATCGGGCGCCGTCGCGCGAATCGATGAGCGCGACGGCCGCGGCAGCCTCCGACCCTAAGGCTCCAGCCGCCTTCGCCGCCACGACTTCGCGCACGCGGTCCACGTCCGCTAGCAGCTGCGGCCGCAGCGACGGCACGAACGTCGCCGACGCGACGCCCGGCGTCTCCGCCGTCACGGCGTAGCCCGCGCGACGCCAGCCCGCAAAGCCGCCGTCGAGCACGCGCACGGCGTCGTGGCCTGCATAGCGCAGCAGCCACCACAGCCGCGATGCCATCGCGCCGCCCTGGTCGTCGTACGCGACGACCGTCGTGCCCGCGCCGATGCCGGCCCTGCCGAGCGCCGCGGCCAGCGCGTCCAACGCGGGCAGCGGATGCCGCCCGCCGTGCTCCCCGACCGGAGCGGACAGGTTCCGCTCCAGGTCCAGGTATACGGCGCCCGGAATGTGCGCCTCTTCATAAGCCGCGCGGCCCGCATCGGGCTGCCCGAGCACAAACCGGCAGTCCGCGACGACCAGTCTCGGCTCGCCAAGCCTCGCCGCCAGCTCCTCCGCCGCGATCACGTACTTGCTCATACCCGCTCCCCCCTCCGCTTCCTTTTTCCGCTCAGCGGTCGTTTGGTTCGTCGGCGCTGCCTGCCCCGCTGCTTTCCCCTGCTCCGCGATTTGCTGACTCAGCGGGATAGCCTGCCCCTCTTCCTTCTCCCGCGCCTCCGCATACTTGCGCGCCTCCGCATACCGATTCTTCGGCACCGCCAATCCCAAGTGTCCGCGCAGCGTATCATGCTCGTATTCCTCTCGGAACAGCCCGCGCCGCTGCAGGATCGGCACGACGTGGTCGACGAAGTCGTCGATCCCCTCCGGTAGCACATGCCCGAGGATGATGAACCCGTCCACCGCCTCCGCCCGGAAGAACTCCTCCAGCACGTCCGCGATCCGCTCCGGCGTCCCGACGAGCGGCCCCTTCGGCGTCGCGTTGCGGAGCGCAGCCTGGCGAAGCGTTAAGCCTTCTTCGCGCGCCTGCCGCTTGATGTTGTCGGTGACGCTCTTGTAGTTCTCGCTGCCGACATCCCCCCAGGTCGGGAAATGGCTCGTCGAGCGGATACTGCGTGAAGTCGTGATGGTTGAACCAGCGTCCCAGGTAGCGAAGCGCGTTCTCGATGCTGATGAGTCCCGCGATCCGCTCGTACTTCGCCTCGGCCTCTTCCTGCGTCGCGCCGACGACCGGCGCGATGCCGGGCAGAATGAGCAGCTCGTCCCGCCGCCGCCCATATTTGGAGAGCCGCCCCTTCACGTCGTCATAGAATCGCTTGGACGCTTCGACCGTCTGCACCCCGCCCATGCCGGTGAACACCGCGTCCGCGCCTTCGGCCGCCAGCTCCTTGCCGGCCTCCGAGGACCCCGCCTGAAAGACGACGGGGTACCCCTGCGGCGAACGCCGGATGTTGAGCGGCCCCTGGACCGCGAAGTGCTTGCCCTGATGATCGAGCCGGTGCATCTTGTCCGGATCGAAGAAGACGCCGCTCTCCTTGTCCCGCGAGAACGCGTCCTCTTCCCATGAATCCCACAGCCCGCGCACCACCTTCAGATGCTCGGACGCCCGTTCGTACCGCTCGCCGTGCGCAGGATGGCGCTCGCGGCTATGGTTGAGCGCGGCGCCGTCCAGCGCCGACGTCACGAGATTCCACCCCGCGCGGCCGCCGCTCAGGTGATCGAGCGAAGCGAACTGCCGCGCCACCGTAAACGGTTCGCTGTACGTCGCCGATACCGTGCCCACCAGGCCGATGCGCGACGAGTAGGCCGACAGCGCCGACAGTGTCGTCACCGGCTCCAGGCGGTCGAGGTACTGCGGCATGCTCACCTCGTTAATGAAGAGACCGTCCGCGATAAACGCGAAGTCGAGCTTGCCGGCCTCCGCCTTCTCCACCATATGACGGTAATGCGCGAGGTTCGTCGCTCCGTCCGCCGGCGTGCCGGGATACAGCCAGGACGCCATCTGCTCCCCCGTTGCGAGCAGCGCCGCGCCGATGTGCATTTTCCGATTCGTATCCGTCATGCCCTTCACCTCTCGAAAGCTCGTCGCGAGCGTATTCTGCCTTCATGGCCTGCCACACGGCCTGCCAGTTTCTTTGCCAGTCCGCCCCTTACCGGCCCGTCCGTCCCTTTACTCGCCCGCCCGCTCGTACGCGATATAGGCGTTCACCCGATGCGCCATCGCCGAGCCCGCCTTGAGCGCGCCGGCCACCACGATCGTCTCCGCGAGCTCCGCCAGCGACGCGCCCTCCGACTTGGCGAGCTTCGTATAATACTCGATGCTGTAGGCGCAGCCCTCGATATGCGCGATCGCGACCGCAACGAGCGACTTGTCCTTCGCGCCGAGGCTTCTGGGCGTCAGCACTTCCCGGCCGAACGACACGAATGCCGTATACAGCTCCTCGTTGACCGCCTCCAACGCCTCCAGCTTCGTCAGATTCTCGCGCGCATACAGGTCGTCCGCAGGCGATTCCTCGTACGCATTCAGCGCATTGATGCCGTGGTACAGCGCCGATCCGCCCTTCACGAGCGCGCTGACGCCGATCGCTTCGACGACCTCTTCCTTCGAAGCCTGCAGCTTGCGGCCCGCAGCGACGTGCAGGTCGATGCAGTACGGGCAGCCCGTCGCATGCGCCGACGCGATCGCGATGATCTCCTTCAGCTTGGCGCTTAGCGCGCCTTCCTGCATGGCCGCCTTGTTGAACTCGCCGAACGCCTTGAACGCCTCTGGCGCGTGCGGCACGAATTTTGGAGCGTATCTGGGAAAATAAGACCTCGCATAAAGGCTGTCCTGTTCAGCGGATACGGTCATGGGGTGCCTCCTTCAATGTGGGCGAGCGGTCCTCGCAATATTTCCTTGTATATAGGTGCGATTAATCGGTAATTGGTGCTATAATAACACGCATAATCGGTTTTGAATAATTGAATTATCGAATGCGTCCATTTCCTTTTATCGAATCGTCATTTTTCACTTACAGTCATCCCGGGAGGAACGACCATGGACATTCGCGGCATATCGACCTTTCAGACGATCGTGCGGACGGGGAGCTTCCAAAAGGCGGCGCAGGAGCTGCAGTACGCCCAGTCCACGATCACCAAGCAGATTCAGAATCTCGAGGACAGCCTCGGCGTCAAGCTGCTCGAGCGGGGCAAGAAGCTGCGGCTCACGCAGGCGGGCGAGCTGTTCATCGCCAAGAGCGACCGGCTGCTGCGCGATTACTACGAGCTTCAGCAGACGATGACCGACCTGAACGACGGGGAAAAGGGCGCCGTGAACGTCGGCATCATGGAACCCGCGGCCAGCTATCGCATTCCGGCGCTGCTGAAGCGGTTCGCCGACGCGTATCCGAACGTGGACATTCATCTTCGCATCCACAACAGCCATATGTTCAACCAGCTCGTCAGCGACGGCTCGGTCGACTTCGCCATCTGCGCGACGCCGGACAGCGGACTCGGCACGACGTTCGAGCCGCTCTACGTCGAGGACATCGTGCTGCTGCTGCCGGCCGCGCATCCGCTGGCCAAGCAGCATCGCATCCGCCTTGCGGACTTGCGCGGCGAACAGATTCTGCTGACCAACGCCACTTGCCCGTTCCGCCGCAAGCTGGAGACCGCGCTGCACGAGCGAGGCGGCACGCCGTACCGCAAGATCGAGATCGGCAACATGGCCGCGCTCAAGTATTACGTCCATGTCGAATACGGCATTGCCGCCGTGCCGCGCATCACCGTGACGCCTCCGCCCGAAGGCACGATCGTCCGCGCCATCGAGGATCTGGACGCCGGCCTCACGACCGGCCTGCTCATGAAGAAGGACACGCGCCTGCTGAGCGCCGCAGCGCGCAAGCTATCGGCCTTTCTGGCCGAGGAGCTCGGCCGGTTGAGCGAGCGCGCAGAAGCGCCTGCGATCGCGGAAGCCTCGCCCGCCTGAGGCGCGAAGTCGTTATCGTCGCCCCTGCCCTGCGCTTACTTCAGCCCTTCACTCCCGGCCGCCGCTGCGCCGCCGCGCCTTCCACAGCCGACTCGCCACGGCGTATAGCACGCCCAGCGCCGTCAGCCCGAGCAGGCCGCCGGACAGCGGACGCGTCGCGAAGATGGCGAAGTCGCCGTTGGACATGATAAGCGATTGGCGGAACGCGCCCTCCAGAATCTTGCCGAGCACGAACGCCAGCACCATCGGCGCCGGGTCGAAGCCCGCTTTTCGCATCAGATAACCCAATACTCCGAAGAACAACACGACGCCCATGTTGAAGCTGTCGTTGCCCAGGCTGTAGACGCCGATGAGCGTCAGCACGACCGCGAACGCCATCAGAATGCTGCTCCGCACCCGCAGCAGCTGGATGAACAGGCCGACGAACGGCAGGTTCAGCAGCAGCAGGAGCGCGTTGCCGATGTACATCGACGACACGACGCCCCAGAACAGGTCCGGATGCTCGCCGATCAGCTGCGGTCCCGGCGTGATGCCGTTCAGCAGCAGCGTGCCGAAGATGAGCGCCATGACCGCGTCCGACGGGATGCCCAGCGTCAGCAGCGGGATAAACGCCGCGCCGGCCGCCGCGTTGTTCGCCGACTCCGGTCCCGCGACGCCCTCGATGGCGCCTTTGCCGAAGCGCTCCGGCGTCTTCGACACCCTTTTCTCCACGCCGTACGAGGCGACCGTCGCGATGATCGAGCCCCCCGCCGGGCAGGATGCCGACGAAGAAACCGATGACCGAGCCCCGCACGATCGCCCACTTCGCCTGCGCGAAATCCTTGACCGTCGGCCACACGCGCCCGACCTTGGTCTGCTTCAGCGTGCCTTTGGACAGGTGCTCGAGGTTGTACAGAATCTCGCCGACGCCGAATACGCCCATCGCCATCGCCGCGAAGTCGATGCCGCCGAGCAGATGGTTCGAGCCGAACGTCAGGCGAATCGAGCCCGTGATCGGGTCCTGTCCGATCGTCGCAAGCAGCAGGCCGAACGCGGCGCACACCGCGCTTTTCAGAAACGACTTGGTCCCAAGGTACGCGACCAGCAGAATGCCGAGCGACGTCAGCACCGCGTACTCGGGCGCGCCGAACTTCACCGCGAAGTTTGCCAGCCCCGGCGCCAGGAAGCTCAGCCCGATGACGGCCAGCGTGCCCGCGACGAAGGAGCCGATCGCGGCGATGCCGAGCGCGATGCCCGCCCGGCCTTGCTTGGTCATCTGGTAGCCGTCGAACGTCGTGACGACCGACGCGGCTTCGCCCGGCAGATCGAGCAGCGTCGAGGTGATGGACCCGCCGTACATGGCGCCGTAGTAGATGCCCGCCATCATGATGATCGAGCTCTCGGGCGGCAGCGTGAAGGCGAACGGCAGGAGCAGCGAGATCGTAGCGGTCGGGCCGAGGCCCGGCAGCACGCCGACGATGTTGCCGACCAGCACGCCGATGAGGCAGTACAAGAGATTGTGCCAGGACAGGGCGACTTCGAAGCCGGAGGCCATCGCATTCAACGTATCCATGGGCTACCTCGCGCCGGACAGCAGAATGTCGTGGGGGAACGGGACCTCGAGGCCCCAGCCGAAAATCAGGTAGATCAGCGCGGTGAGCCCGACCGACACGGGCACCGCGACGCGCCAGCGCTCCTTGCCGAGCAGCTTCGTCCAGAACAGCAGCAGCGCGAGGCACGGCAGCGACAGCCCGAACCGCTCGAACAGCAGGATAAACGCAGCCAGGCCGAGGACGGCGTACAGCGGATAACGGGAATTGCGCGTAAAGCCTTCTTCTTCGGCGCCCTCCGTCCGCTCCCAGGCAGCCTCCAGCGCGGCGTCGTCGGTACCGGGAACGTGGTGGACATGCTCCTGAAGTCGGTGTATCGTCCCGGCGGCGGGTTTCTTGCGCAGCGCCAGCGCGAGCAGCCCCAGCGATACCAGCACGATGAGGACGGACAGGCAGGTCGGCCACAGGCCGGGTCCGGGATTCTGCCAGCTGCCGAACTTCATCCGCGCGGATAAAAAAAGAAAGTAGACACCGATGCCGAGCGGGACGGCGCTGGGCCACAGGGCGGCTGTGCGTATTCTAGGCGTATTCATCGGTTTCGCACCCTTTTCCAGGCAGGAAGGCCGAGCGCGCGCGGTTGGTCCGCTTGGCGCTCGGCATCGTTGCCTTCATGAATTTGAAATGAGGAATCAGGACTTCTTGAGATTTTCCTGGTAGTAGCCCAGCGCGTCGTCGTAGGCTTTGCGGAAGTCGGCGGCCGACGTGAAGATCGGCTCGATGAAAATGTTGTCGAAGCTCTTCTTCACGTCGGCGTCGGCGGTCGCTTGCTTGAGGGCGTCCTCGAGCTTGGCGACGACGTCGGCCGGCGTGCCCTTCGGTACGAACAGCCCGCCCGGAGGCGGCGCGAACGTGAGGCCGCCGAGGTTCTGCTCGTCTGAGGTCTGGACGTCCGGCAGAATCGCGGAGCGCTTCTTGGTGACGATGGCGAGCGGACGGAACTTGTTGTCCTTCACGTACGACAGAATTTCCGAGTCGACGTTAACGATCGCGTCCACGTTGCCGCCGAGCAGCGCGTTGACCGCGTCGACGCCGCCGTTGAACGGCACGAGCTGGAACTTGAGGTCCTGCGTCTTGGCGAACTGCTCGAGGCCGATGAAGGACGGCGAAGACGGGCCCGTCGTGCCGATCTTGATCGTGTTCGGCTTGGCCTTGATCGCATCGACCAGCTCTTGCAGCGTCTTGTAGGAGCTGGAGGCCGATACGGCAAGCGCGTACGGGTTGTCCATGAAGCCGCCTACCGCGTCGAAGTCGGCTGTCGTGTAGCCGACGTCGGACGACAGCGGCGTGATGATGCCGGGGCCGACCGTTACGAAGCCCACGGTGTAGCCGTCCGGCTTGGCCTTGAGCACTTCGTTCATCGAGAGCGCGCCGGCGCCGCCCGGCTTGTCGATGACTTCGACCTTCTGCCCGAGCACGGACTCGAGCTTCGGCTGGAGCGCCCGGACCGCCAGGTCCGACGCGCCGCCCGCGGAGAACGGTACGTAAATTTGAATGGTCTTGGTCGGGTAGTCGGTGCCGCCGGAAGAAGCGCTCCCGCTTGCACTGGCGCTGGCAGAAGCCGGCGCGCTGCTGGACGGTGCCGCTTCGCTCGAAGCGCCGCCCGACGCGTTGTTATTGTTGTTACCGCAGGCGCCCAGCACCGTCGTTAACAAGAGAGCCGCGCCAAGGGCGGCGAATCGGAATTTCTTTTTCATCTAGGTCCCCTCCAATTATCCATGTAAGTTACTCGGATTAATCAGATTATAGTAGGCGACCTCAGATGATGTAAAGATGAAATAAAGAATAGCAAATATCGAAAAAAGTGAATCGCCTGAACCCGTAACCGCCTCTCGCCGTCTATATGGAAAACGCCTAGGAGGGGGAAGCGATTGGCTAGACTTGAATATAAGAAGGGCTGGAAGGGCTTGGGCGGCGCCGCTGCGATCCTGACGCTTCTATCCGCATGCTCGACGGCCGAGGCGCCCGGGCGAGATCCGGCGAGCGAGACGCCCGAAAATAAGACCGCCGGCATGACGCCGGTCGCCTCCATACCTGACAAGGACGTCTACCTATATGCGGACACGGCAAAAAACGCGATTCTCGCCGTCGGAGATAAGCGGCAGACGATGGACTGGAGGTACTCGACCGTCCGGGGCGTGATGCCGGCGCTGACGATCGCCGACTACGATCATGACGGCGACGACGAGCTGGCGGCCGTGCTGGAGCTGGGCTCGGGGACGGGCTTGCTCCTGGACGAGCTCCATGTCGTGGAGTTGACGGAAACGGACGGCGCAGGCGAGCGGCCATTTGCCGACCATGCGTTCCAGGAGGAGGATTACCTGGCACAGCTGGGGGGATGCGCTCTCGTTCGAGAAAACGGAACAGGCGGGCAAATGGCTCGGACGCATCGCGGCCGGGGATAAAAAGTATGAGGTTGATTTAAGCGCGTTCGTCGATGAGTATGGGGCCGAGGCGATCAAGGAGAAACTGGGCTACGGCGCTATCGTGTATTTCCAAGCGACGGAGGAGACGATAACCCTGAAGGCCGCGATCGGTCTCTCGATCGACGGTCGGGTAGAGCCCCAATACATTGGAGACATTACGGCGTCAGTCCGCTACGAGGCAGGGGGGTTCACGCTCGGCAATTTCGTCTTCGCAACTGAATCACGTTAATCAATCACCGCTTATTTAACGTCGGTATACTTCAGCACCAGGCGCTCCTGCACTTCGAGCAGCGTATTCGGCGCGGTCTCTTCGCCGTCCAGCACCATATGCCGGATCGCGCGCGCCCCTTCAAGCGACACGCGAATCGGACGATCGGCGCGCAGCTCGTATTCCCATTGTCCCGGCGCGATCCGTTTCCATTTAACATGGAGCATGCCCTTGTCCGCCAGCAGCGGCACGCTGCCGGAGGCATACGCAAGCGTGCCCGGCTGAAACCGCAGCCGGTAACGCCAAAGGTCCCCGCCCGGCTCCGGGATGAGGCCGAGCGAATACCGCGACAGCTGCCAGGTCGGCGAAGCGGACCACGCATGGCAGTGGCTCCAGCGGGTATCGAACACCTCGAGCAGCGTCGTGACGCCCTGGTCCAGCATCCACCCCCCAGCACGTCCGGTACTGCTCCAGCACAAAGTCTGCCTCCCCCCCGCCTCCCACAATGCCTGCAGGGAAAAGTGGGAGAAGCTCGGGGTGATGAGCCGCTCGTGATCGGCCGAAGGGTGCGCAAGCCGCGGCGCGTCGGGATCGTTCGGAAAGCAGCTCAGCATATGCCGTTTGATGAACGCGACGGCGCGTGTCTTCGTATCCTCGTTGAACAAACCGTATAGCAGGCCGAGGACGGTCGCGTGATAACCTGCCTGCCTCGTTTCCGGCGACGATAGCGCCTCGGCCGGCACCGATTTGGCCAGCAGCCCATCCGCCGACCGGTAGTGCTGCGCCACGATTCGGCCTATTTGTTCACGCTGTTCCCGGCGTTTCTTCGCATTATCGTGCAAGCCTCGTGCCTGCTCCCATGCCGCCATTTGCCCCAGCGTATTCAGCAGCGTCAGATTCAGACTGACGTTGATCTCGCCGGGCGCGACGGCGTGTCCCCAGTCGATGAAGTCCCAGGTGTCCGCGGAAGGAAGCGTGCCTCGCGGCGTCATGTGTGCGAAAAAGTAATCGATCGTGCGCGCTGCCGTCTCGTAGCATTCTTCCAGGAGGCTGTTGTCCCCGGTCAGCCTGGCGTAGCGGAAGCAGCCGTCGATCCAATAGAGCGCGTACGTCGTCAAGTAAGCCTCCTGTCCGGGACAAAGACCCGCCGCCAATCCGTCGTGCCTGCGGCGGTAGGATGCCTGCTGCAGCCCCCGGCGAACGAGCTCGAGATCCCCGAAGGTGACGCCAAGCACTTCCATGCCGATGACGGCGGCATCGCCGATCCATTGCCCACGCTCTCTCGTCGGCGTATCGATCAGCGCGTCCTCGGCGCAGGCGCGCAGCGTATCTGCGCCAAGCCGCCAGATGTCGTTCAGCCGCGCGTCGCTGCAGTGGAAGGTCGCGGCCGATTCGCCGTAGCGGGTGCGCTGCAGGCCTTCCGCTTGAAGCGAAATCACGTCGGTCGGGGCGGCTGCGATATGAACCTCGATGAAGCGGAAGCCGCGCGGCGCAAACGTGAGCAGCCGCTGCGGCCCGCCGGCGGCGATCCATCGGTCGACGTGACAGGACGTGCTGGCCGACAGCGGGATGACCGGGAATACCCGTCCGTCGGTGAGCGATTCGGCGTAGCCCGCTTCAACGATGGTCCCCCCGCGGCACATCGATCGCGATGCACGGGCGATACAAGCCGATCTTGCCGAGGTCGAACCGCACCCATACGCCGTCGTCCGGCAATTGCGGCTGCAAATCCCGGCTCACGAATCGCACCGGCGGATCGTCGTTCGCGTACCCGAATCGGTCGGCATACGTGCCGCGCGCGATCTCGGTTGCCGCCACCGGCAGCCGGAGGCAATCCCCGACCGTACTGGGACGGTAAGCGGCATCCCCGAGCGGATGCTCGATTTCGAGCGCCTCCAGCCACCCTTCCCCCGTCGAACGCACGGCGCAAATCCGGCAGCCGCCTGGTGTCGCAGCTTTCCATCCAGCCGAGCTGCCCGTTGACCCGACGGTCGATCGGCTCGAAAGCGTCCAGCTCCTTGCACCTCCACGCCAGCGGAATCTGCCCTTTTTTCCCGGTCGCCCGGCACTGCAGAAAGGGATGGATCCCCCCCCATCAAAATGCGCGTATGGACGCCGTAATCGTGCACGATGACGGACAGGATACGGCGTCCGGCGGGCATATTGAAGGCGTAAACGTCGTACTCCGGGTGCTCGGGGAAAACCGCGCCGGCCCCTCCGCGATTTCCTCCCCGTCTACATAAACGCGGTACAGGCTGCTGCCGAATACGTTCAGCTGCCAATCGTCCGCTTCCTCAAGCGCCAATGCCGTTTGGAAAAGGACATAGACGTTTTGCGCGCGAGAAGGCGATGGATGCCACAAACACGGTACGTTCTTCATGCAAGAAGCCTCCTTGTCGTTGCTTATGCCGATTGTATCAACCGGACGGAAGCACGCAGGAGGCCGCAGCTTTCATTTTAGGTGGACAAATAAATCATTTCAGTTATTGGGTTCGAGGAGAGACGGTTAATCCCGATGGAGGAAAACGCGACGGTATGGATTCGGGCTGACCCCTTCGTGCTTGCGGAAAAGCCGGCTGAAATACCGGCTGTCTTCATAGCCGCAAGCGTATGCGACTTCCTGTACCAGGAGATCCGTGCTAAGCAGCAGCTTGGCTCCCTTTTCCATCCTAAGCTTGGTGAAATATTCATGAGGCGTGAAGCCCGTCTGCTCCTTAAATAACCGGTGGAAATGCGGCGCGCTGAAAAACACCGTCTCCTGCCATTGATTTAAAATGTCATCGGTAACGGGGGTTTGCCCGACGGCATCGTGCATGCGCAAGATGTACTTCGTGATATCCGAGCGGTCTCGCGGCCTGCCCGTCTTCCGGTCGGTCAGCGGCGCGCAGACGACGTATCCGTCCTGAAGCTGCCGCGACAAGACGAACAGCAGCCGCAGGAACAGGGCCTGCAGCTCCAGCTTCCGCAGCGGCCCGTCTTGGCGGAACGCTTCGACGACCTGCTCGACGAGCGCGACGGTCTCCTCGCTCGCCCCGTCGATCCGCACCATATTCGGCAGCCATAGCGAGGCCAGCTTGGCCGCTTCACTCGGAAGCTCATCCCGGTAAATCGGCCCTTCCCGATCCCCGACAATGTGAAGGAGGCCATCTACCGCTTGCGGTTCCCAGTCGAAATGAATCGCCCGATGCGCATGCCCGAGCGACGCGTCGGGATCGTCCTTGAACGAGTGAAGGACCCCCGGCGGAATCATCAGCAGCGAACGCTCCCCGTACGGAAAAGCGCCCAGCTCCGTAAAAACGGTGCCCCGTCCGCGCTCGACGAGAATGATTTCGTGATCGAACAAATAACGCGAGGGCACCTTCATCGGAAACTCCGTATAGTGCGCGAAGCGGACATGTGGCCTGATCTCTCGGAACTGCGCCAGCTGCACGAAGGGGAGCATCGTCATTCTCCTGTCTGTCTCGAATGAGATGATTGTACCGTGTCTATCCGTAAAGGAACAGTGTCCGCGCGGACGCTGTGCACAAAGCAGCCGATTCGTTCCGTCTACCGAGCACCTAAAGTCTCTCGCGCGCCCCACCTTCCCTACCCGTACCGGATCAGCGTCCCGATCGTCCGCGTGCTCTTGTCCGCGTAGTTCGCGTATGCCTCGGCGGCCTGCTCAAGCGGGTAGACGTCCGTAATAAGCGGACGCACGGAGATTCGCCCCTCCGCCAGCAGGCGGATGTACGCCGCAAGATTCCGTCCCTCGGTCCATCGCACGTGGCCGAGCGGGTAGTCCCGGTTGTCCCGCTCGTACGACGGGTCGTACCGGCCGGGGCCGCCGGCGCGCGAGATGAGCACTTGCGCTTCCTTGGCGAACATGAGCCCGCGGCTGAAGCTCATCGTCAGGTCGCCGACGATGACGACCTTCCCCCCGGTCGCGGACCCACTCGAGCGCCTTATTGATGAGCGGCTCGCCCGGCCCGCTGGCGCACAGCAGCACCGCGTCCGCTCCGGCGCCGCCGGTCTCTTCCGGCAGCGCCGCCTCCAGCGCATCCGCCTCCGCGTACGCGCTCGCGCCTCCCAGCTGCCGCAGCCTATCGGCGCGCTCGGCGTTCAGATCGTAGCCGACCGCGCGGCAAGCGGCCGCATGGGCGATCTGGGCCACGAGATTGCCCAGGATGCCCAGCCCCACGACGACCGCGGACTCGCCGAACCGCAGGTCCGCGACCCGCAGCGCGTGGACCGCGATGGCGCCCAGGCCGCCGAAGGCCGCTTCCTCCGGCGCCACGCCTTCCGGCACGACGGCCGTCAGGTTGGTCGGCACCGCGAGCCATTCCGCGTGCCGCACGTACGGCACGCCGTAGCAGGCCACGCGCTCGCCGACGCGGCGGTCCGCCACGCCTTCGCCGACCGCTTCGACGATGCCGACGGCGCTGTAGCCGATGGCCGCGGCATCGTCGGAGGCCCGGCCGACGAAGCCCATCTCCGTGCCCGGGCTGATCGCGGAGTACTCGGTGCGGACCAGCACATGCCCAGGCGCCGGGTCCGGCCGCTCCAGCTCGATCACCTTGATGTTCCCGCTCTGCGTCACAATGGCGCGCATGGTTATCACTCCCGCTTAGAAAATCTGCCGATCGTTTTGATGTTCTCACAACCGCGCGCATGCAACTCACTCGCGCCTAGACGATTTGCTGATCGTTTTGCTTGCGATAATCGCTCGGCGACACGCCCATATACTTTTTGAACGTCGTCGTGAACGTCGACGCGTTCAAATACCCCGTCTTCTCCCCGATCTCGGCGATCGACAGGCTCGTGCTTCGGAGCAGATCCCGCGCGTGCGATAGCCTCACTTTGTTCAGATACTCCACGTAGTTCACGCCGAACGTCTTCTTGAAGTAGTTCGAGAAGTACTTGGGCGTCGTCTCCATGACCGCCGCGATCTGGTCCAGGTACAGATTCTCCATGTAGTGCAGCTCGATGTATTGCGAGATAAAGGCCGAGTTCAGCTTGTTCTTCGGCTCCGCTCGCCCATAAGCGGACAGGCGGCCCGCTACCGCGACCAACGCCTCCTCCAGCTCGCGATAGTCGAAGGTCTGCTCGGCGCGGCGGCAAAAGTCGGTCTCGATCGCGTACAGCTCCTCGCGCATATCCGCGGAGCCCCCAGCGTACCGGAGCATGTAGAAGAGCATCGACTTGGCGATATGAACGAGCTGGTGGCGGTGGACGTTGCGCGCCGCGTTCTCGCCCATCGTCTCCCGGATAATCTGGACGCTCTCCTGCAGCTTGCCGTTCAGCAAGTAATTCGAGAGCTTCTCGAGCTTCTCGAACGGAAAGTAGACGTTCCATACGTATTCGATCTCCTCGACGTCGAGCACGCTCGCCGCGTCTCCGACGCCCCGGTACAGCATGCCGTTCATGACGTCGCGGTAGCCGCGATTGGCATTTTTAATCTCCGCGGCATACGCCTCGCTCACGCAAGCCCACAGGTCGTAGCCGAGCAGCGCTTCCTTCTCGGCCACCGCGATGCAGCCGCGAAGCCGCTTGATCAGCCTCGCCCGCTCCTCCGGCTTCGACAAGCCGACGACGGCGATGAATTCCGCGCGCGACACATGGAAGACGCTGGCCTCCGCTCCTTCCCGCCGCAGTCCCGCCTCCAGCCGGTCCGCGATCGTCTCGACGGGCAGCGGCGCCTCTCCCGCATCCGGCCTCGGTCTTGCCTGGAACAGCACCATGACGAAGCAGTGCTCGCCGAACAACGCCGGATAGTAGGTTTGCAGCTGGATATCGTGCGCCTTGGCATGCGCGCTCTCGTCGAGCGCCTGCAGGAACACGCCCCTGCGCAGCTCCTTGTCGGCGAACGCCAGCTGATCCCGATACAATTCGTTGTCCGCCTGCAGCTTGACGATCCCGCTATAAATTTTCCGAAAGTCGTTGCCCTTGCTGTGCCCGCCCCCCGAGCAGCCGGAGGATCCGCTTGACCGGACGGTTCAGGTAGATGCTGAGGAAGACGGACAGCGCGACGGCGCATACGATCGCGGTGAGCATGATCGAATCGTTGGCCTGCGTCACCGGGTTGAGATTCTGGAACTGGTAGGGCACCTTGTCGATATAAATAAATCCGTTGTAGTCCGATTTGTAGAAGTTGTATTCGTAGTTCTCGCGCGTCAGCGAGGCCTCCCGGTCCGCGTTGAAGTAGACGTCGTTCAGCACGTCGACGAGTCCCCATTGCTTGTCCGTGCTGTAGATGATATTCCGGTCCTGATCCAGCAGGATGAGCGCCGCGCCGGGAATGACCGACTGCTGGTTCACGTGCTTGAGCAGCGCGGCCACGTCGATCATGACCATGACGTTTTTGCTGGACGTCGCGAGCTTGTTGCCGCCGAAGGCAATCATCAGATTGCGGGACCGCGGCTGCTGATTGACGTCCAGCACCTTGAAGCTGTCCGCCGGAAAAATCTTGAACGCGTGCTTGGTCGACGCATACGTTTTCCAGTAACTCGCGTTGTACGTGTCGTGCCGGTACTTGCCGTCGAAGAACCGCTCGAAGCCGCTCGTGCCTTCGGACGTGATCGCGAGGCGCGCGTCGTCGTAGAAGACGACGACCTCCTCGATATAGTCGACCGTAGAGATGAGCGTGGACAAATTTTTGACCAGCGTGTAGACCTTGGTCATGTCCAGGCTGTCGTCTTCCGCCGAGATCAGATTGTCCGAGGGCGGCAGGCTGTGAACGGAATGAATGATGTTGTCCACCGTCCGGAAGCTGTCGTCGAACGACTGGACGACCGACTTGAAGACCAGCGCGTTGTTCTGCGTGACCTTGGCGTAAATGCCGGATATGGAGTTGCGGTAGATGAGATAGGTGGATACGAACATAATCGCGATGACGAGCAGCAGGGAGAAAAAAATTTGCAGAACGCCGAGGTTCGTCACGATCCGCTTCATGTAGGCCATCATCCTTCGCGTCGCTGGTGTATCCGTTTATTCTACCATCAGCCTTTTTCCGCGCCCAGCATGACGCCCTTGGCAAAGTACTTTTGCGCGAACGGATAGATCAGCAGCACCGGGATCATCGCGAGGATGATCGTCGCGTTTTTCTTCGCCTGCGGCGCCAGCGCGGACGCGTCGACGAGCGAGGACGAGTTGCCCTCGTGGAAGATCAGCATGCCTCTCAGCACCACCTGCAGCGGATATTTCCACTGGTCGTTCAGATAGATCATCGGGAGGAAAAAGCTGTTCCAGTGGCCGATGAAAAAGAACAGGCCGACGGACGCGAGCGCGGGCTTGGAGAGCGGCAGCACGATGTTGAAGAGGATGCGGTACTCCGATGCCCCGTCGATCAGCGCCGCTTCGCGAATTTGCGCCGACATGTTTTCATAGAAGCTCTTCAGAATGATCAACTCGAACGTCCAGATCGCGTTGGGGATGACGAGCGCCCATACGGAGTCCAGCAGGCCAAGCTTCTGCACGATCAGGAAGTTCGGGATGATGCCCGGCTGCAGGAACATCGTCAGCACGATCGCGAGCATCCAGAACTTCCGTCCGACGAACTGCGGCTGGGACAGCGGATAAGCCGCCACCGACGTGAACAGCAGATTGATGAACGTGCCCAGAAACGTATAGCACACCGTATTCAGGTACGCTCTCGGAATTTTCGGATCGAACAGGACGTCCTTGTACGCCTCCAGGTTGAAGCCGTGCGGCCAGAGGAACACCTCGCCCTGCGTCACGCTCGCGGTATCGCTGACCGATACGGCCGTGATGTACAGCAGCGGATAAAGGGTGGAGACCGCGACGGCGATCAGGATCAGCGCGTTGACGACGCCGAATACCGTGAATCTGCGTTGTCCTACCATAGTCCCTTCCCCTCCCAGCCGCTTGCTGATCAGATTCGCGCCGAGCAGCATGACCATGGCGACCAATGCCTCGAACAGGCCCACTGCCGCGCCGTAGCTATAGTTCGACTCGAGCAGGCCCTTGCGGTACACGAAGGTCGAGAAGACGTCGGCGACGTCGTAGGTCATCGAATTGTACAGGAGCAGCACCTTCTCGTAGCCGACGCGGAACATCGATCCGGTCTTCAGGATGAACACGACGAGAATCGTCGGCAGGAGGCCCGGCAGCGTGACGTGCCACATCATGCGCAGCCGGCTCGCGCCGTCCACCCGCGCCGCTTCGTACAGCGTCGGATTGATCCCGGCGATCGCCGCCAGGAAGATGATCGCTTCGTAGCCCGTATTGGCCCAGATGTCCGAGAGTACGTAGATTGGGCGGAACCAGGCCGGGTCGATCAGGAAGTACTTGGATTCGAAGCCGAGCAGGTTCAACAGCTTGTTCACGATGCCGTTGTTCGGGGACAGAAAATCGATGATCATGCTGCTGATGATAACGACGGACAGGAAGGTCGGCAGGTAGCTGGCCGTCTGAACGAACTTCTTGAACCAGCGGACCCGAACCTCGTTCAGCAGAATCGCCAGCAGAATCGGGAACGGGAACGAGCATACAAGGGCGAAGAAGCCGAGCAAAAACGTGTTGCGGAGCAGCAGGAAGAAGTCCGGGCCGGAAAAGAAGCGCTCGAAATGCTTGAGGCCGACCCAGGGACTGTCCAGAATGCCCGTGTACACGCTGTAATCCTTGAAGGCGATGATCAAGCCGTATAGCGGGCCGTATCGGAAAAGGGCGTAGAAGACGATGCACGGAATAAAGAGGATGAGCAGTTGTCTGTCGCGCGCGATTTTGCGGAGCAACGTTCGCATGAGGTTCCCTCCTGTCGGCGAAGGACGGGCGCGGGAAGATCGTCCCGCGCGCCGTCTCCCGCGATGCCGGGTGTGACGCAGCCTGATTCGGCGTTATTTGGCGCTGTCGAAGCGCTGCTGCGCGTCGTTGAAAATCTTGGCGAGCTTGGCCGCGCCCAGCTTGTCGGCGTTGGTCTTCCACGCTTCCCACTCGGCGTCGCCGTATTTCTTGTCGAGCACGTAGCGGGTGTTGAACTCCTCGGCCGCCTTCTGCAGCGAAGTCTGAAGCTCGGCGATCGTCGCGGTCTCGTCGTCGGTGAAGTTCAGGACGGGGTCCAGCGGCTCGAACTTGTCGCCGTTCGTGATCTTGTCCTGCGCCTCCTGCTCCTTCTCCGTGTAGTTGAAGTACACGCTCCGGTGGTCCGGCCGCAAGTACGCGCCTTCAAGCCACATGCCGTATTTATTCTCCAGCACCTTGATGTCGACGGCCGGCTCATTGGCCAGCTCCGGATACACCGGCTTGCCGTTCGCGTCGAAGTTGAACGTCTGGCCTTCTACGCCTAGCGTCATTAGCGCCGCGCCGGACGGGCTGGTCAGATAGTCGAGCAGCTTGAGCGACGCTTCCTTGTTCGCGTTGTTCGCGACCGTGATCGACCAGCCCGCTTCGATCTTCGGCAGCGACCGGACGTGGCCGGTCGGCCCGACGGGATTGCCGTAGCGCAGATCGTACGCGGGGTTCGCGTCCTTGACCTGGTTGTAGAAGAGGTCGAGACGTCCGATCCAGTCGAAGGTGACGAACGACTTGCCGGACGTCATCTTGGACGTCCAGGAGTCCTGCGTATCGGTGATGAATTCGGGGTCGAGCAGCTTTTCGTTGTACAGCTTTTTCATGAAGTCCAGCATGTCCTTGCTCTCCGGCTGCGTGGAGGCAAACTTCCACGTCTTCGCCGCCTCGTCGTAATAGACCGGATAGTTCGCGCCGCCGATGCCCCAGCCGTACGCGAAGTCTTTGAAGATGTTGACGGTGCTTTTGGACGCGTACGGATATGAATCCGGGTAGAGCTCCTTCAGCTTTTTCAGCGCCTGGTAGAAGCCCTCCGTGTCGGTCCACTCCGGAATGCCGTTTTTCTCGAAAATATCCTTGCGGTACAGGAAGCCGTGGTTGACCGCCCGGTTCATATCGTAGATCGGCCAGGTATAGATCTTGCCGCTCTCGTCGCCGTAGGACTTGACGACCCAGTCGTTCTCCTCCATATATAGCTTCTTGAAGTTCGGCAGCATGTCGGCATAGTCGTTGATCGGGACGACCGCGCCCTGCTTGCCCAGCTTCTTGAGCTCGGCCGCCGTCAGGCCATGGAAGATATCGGGCAGCTTGCCGGAAGCGACGGTCACCTTCAGCTTGTCTTGGTAGGTAGAGGATGCGTAGGTCTGAAAATTAACGGTGATGCCCGTGCGCTTCTCGATCTCCTTGACGATCATCTTGTCGTTCACCGGCGAATCGCCGACCAGCATCCAGTTGATCGTCGTCGGCTTGTCGACGAGCGGGAGCTTGAGCCCGCCTGTATCCCCGTAGTCGGCGGAGGCGCTTGCCGCGCTGCTTGCCGAAGCGCCCGCAGCCGGCGAGCTTGCAGCTTGAGCGCTTGCCGTGGGAGAACCCGACGCCCCGTTGTTTCCGTTGTTGCCGCCGCAGGCGGCCAGCGCCGCGACCGTCAGCGCCAGAACGACGCCGCCGCTTAATTGTTTCATGACCATTTTCTTTCCTCCCCCGAGATCGGTATGTGAGGCTGTCTTGCAATCCCATCCTACGAGACGGTCTCCGAGCTCGTAAATTCAGCGTTTTGACGGAGGTAGATATTTTCCGGAAGGAATTGCTTGGAAAGCGCTTAACACCAGTCCTGGCAAGGGTTTAGGCCGTGTGGAAAATGCTAAAGCGATAGAAAACCGTAAACAATCGGACGAATATCCCGACGCGCGCGCTTTTTATATCGGCTCAAAAAACCGCCTGACGGCCGATGCCGATTCATAGTATGATTTCATATACGCATATACAAAGCAACGGACGACTCACCTTCGGAGGCTCGAATGAAAGAAATACAAGTCTACACGCAAGCAGAACGGCGCGCCATCCACAAGCGGACGCTCGTCATCGTCGTGATCGCGCAGCTGTTCGGCGGCGCGGGGCTCGCGTCGGGCATCACCGTCGGCGCCTTGCTGGCGCAGGACATGACCGGCTCGGACGGGCTCGCCGGGCTGTCGACGACGCTGTTCACGCTGGGCTCGGCGCTGTCGGCCTTCGCGGTCGGGCGCCTCACGCAGCGGCTGGGCCGGCGGGCCGGACTGACGGCCGGCTTCTTCGCTGGCGCGATCGGCGCGCTGGGCGTCGTCGCGGCGGCGGTCTGGGACAGCCTGCCGCTGCTGCTCCTCGGGATGCTGGTGTACGGCGCGGGCACCTCCACCAACCTGCAGGCGCGCTACGCCGGCACGGACCTGGCCGAGCCGCATCGGCGGGCCCGCGCGGTCAGCATCGCGATGCTCACGACGACGTTCGGCGCCGTCGCAGGCCCGAACCTGGTGTCGCCGATGGGCAGGCTCGCGGCCGATTGGGGCGCGCCCGCGCTCGCCGGGCCCTTCATGCTCGCGTCGGCGGCGTTCGCGCTCGCGGGCCTCGTGTTCGCGATCCTGCTGCGGCCGGATCCTTTTCTCGTCGCCAAGGCGAGCGCCGAGGCGACGACAGCCGCGGGCGAAGGAGGCGGAGACGTCGCTGGCGAAAGCCGCGGAGGCGAGCAAGGCGGAGCCGCCGATGCCGCCGCCACCGAGCGCGCCGGCAACCGGGGCATCGTCGTCGGCGCAGCCGTCATGCTGATCACCCAGATCGTCATGACGGCGGTCATGACGATGACGCCGCTCCATATGAAGCACCACGGGCACAGCCTCGACATGGTGGGCTTGACGATCGGCGCGCATATCGCCGCGATGTTCCTCCCCTCGCTCGTGACCGGCATGCTCGTCGACAAGATCGGGCGCATCGCGATGTCCTGCGCCGGGGCGGCGACGCTGCTATGCGCCGCGCTCGTCACAGCGTTCGCGCCGGGCGACTCGTCGGCCTGGATGATCTTCGGCCTGGTGCTGCTCGGCCTCGGCTGGAACTTCGGTCTCATCAGCGGCACGGCCGTCATCGTCGACGCGACGACTCTCCGCACGCGCGCCAAAACGCAGGGCACCGTCGACGTGCTCATCTCACTCGCCGGCGCGGCCGGCGGCGCCTTGTCCGGCGCGGTCGTCGCCCTGTCGAGCTTCGCGGCGCTCTCCCTCTCGGGCGGCGCGTTGGCCCTGCTGCTGCTCCCCGTGATGCTCTGGTATCGCAGGGGCGGCTCCCGCGCTGCGGGGCGTTCGTTGGGGGCTTAGCGCTATCTCGCCGACAAGCGTTAAAAAACCGCCGGGGCGTCCCGGCGGTCGCCTTATTGCACTCTAACTCCATGCATACTTCGACAGCCGGTTGCCTCTTCGCCCGCCAACTGTTGATCTACGTGCATACTTGGGATGGTTACTCCTCGTTGACCCGCCAACTGTTGATTTACATGCATACTTGGGTTGGTTACTCCTCGCTGACCCGCCAACTGTTGATCTACGTGCATACTTGGATGGTTACTCCTCGCTGACCAGCCAACTGTTGATCTACGTGCATACTTGAGACGGTTACTCCTCGCTGACCCGCCAACTGTTGATCTACGTGCATACTTGGGATGGTTACTCCTCGCTGACCCGCCAACTGTTGATCTACGTGCATACTTGGGATGGTTACTCCTCGTTGACCCGCCAACTGTTGATTTACATGCATACTTGGGTTGGTTACTCCTCGCTGACCCGCCAACTGTTGATCTACGTGCATACTTGGGATGGTTACTCCTCGCTGACCCGCCAACTGTTGATCTACGTGCATACTTGGGATGGTTACTCCTCTCTGACCCGTCAACTGTTTATCTACGCGCATACTTAGAGCTCCGACGGCCTTTGGGTTTGTGCATTCGCGCATCGCTGACGGACTGAGAAACCCTTATTTTTGTTCAAATCGCGATTGGCGGCCTGCTCGGGGACCCAGGCGCCTCTATTTCGGGTTTGCCGGCCTTTTTTTAGCCGTGATCCGGATGAATAACGGCCCTCCAGTCCGAAACCATCGCTATTTTACTGGTTTTTAAGAAATAACGTCTCTTGGGTCCGATATCCCTTGCCTGACTTGCCTTCAGCGGCTGCCGGCCGCTTTGATTTGAACGCTCAGATTAACTGCTTTTCAAGCCGCGGCGGTCTATTTTGCTGTCGATTTGCTTGCAGCGCCTTTTCGGTTTAAGCGCCCTCCGTTACCGGAACGAGAATCTCATAACCCGACCGGCCCTCCTCGATCTCGACCGCCGCCGCCGTCGCGGAAGGCTTCAGCTCTTCTCCCATCCTTACGACATCCACGAAGAACTTGCCCGGCGGCAGATAGAGCTCGAAGACGCCCGCTGCCGGCTCGAATATGTATACATGGTCCGAATCGGCCTCCTTCACATACAGCGCGCCGGTCCAATGCGCCGGATCCGCCGTGAGCAGACGTACCTTGGCGTTAAGCTTGGGCAGCTGCAAGATCGTTGGCCCGGATGTTCCGCTTTGAATATCGATCGTCGGCTGCCGGTGCAGCACCCACCCTTTTCCGTACTTGGCTACAAACTCCGGCTGATAGCTTCCCGCCTCGACGTATGCCTGTTTCGAAAAATACACGTTGACCGACAACGGCTCGCTTCCCGTCTGCGCGCCGGCTCCGGCGGTCGGCTTCAACTGCGCGTTGCCCTCCTCGAGCTCCGTTCCTTCGGCCGTTCGGAAGGCGAGCGGCGCCAGCGTCTGACCGGCATCGCGAACAAGCCACCGCTCCACGCCGCGAGAACGGGCGACGTCCCTGGGCGTAGCGCCGAGACTCGACCGCCGGTCGGGGTCTCCGCCATACCGCAGCAGTTCCTGAACGACTTCGTAGCTGCCCGCCCCCGCGGCATGATAGAGGGCATCCGTCGTCACCTTCGCTCCGTGCGCCAGAAGCAGCCGGATCGTCTCGTAGGATGGCGCGGCCGTCACTTCCGATCCGTCGGGCCGGATGGTAGTGCTTTTCATACTGGCCTGCTCTAATAAAGTGGCGTGCGTATAGACGTCCCATAAATCCGGGTTCAGTCCGCGCTTCAGGAGCACCTCGAGCGTTGCCGTCGCTTGCGCGTCGCTCGGATGCAGCAGCGGCCATACAAGCGCCGGCTTGTAGGTGCCTCCGCGCGCCAGCAGCAGCTCCGCGGCCGACGGCCTGTGGTC
Organism: Cohnella rhizosphaerae; assembly: GCF_029525575.1. GTDB lineage: Bacteria > Bacillota > Bacilli > Paenibacillales > Paenibacillaceae > Cohnella > Cohnella rhizosphaerae. The sequence continues at coordinate 363,779 of NZ_JAPDIA010000003.1, read as the reverse complement.
GAGAATGGCGTAATCCATCGCCGTCCAATCCGCATACCCCTTCACCTTCGCGTTGACGTCAACGCCCCTGTCGAGCAGCTTCTGCAGCTGCGCTACGTTCCCTTGCCGGGCCGCGCTATGAAGAATAGCCGCGAGCTTGTTCTGCTTCTGCTCGCTGTAGCTGAACGTCAGCTTCCGGGTACCCTCGTCGTAACGCCAGGCATCATAGTCAAGCAAGCCTGCCGCGAGCTGCATCGGGATATAGAGCGTGCCCTTGACGATGATAGGAGCGGACGGAAGCTTCGCCGCATTTCCGTCGATGAAGCCCTTGAGCGAACCGACGGTGCCGGAAATGCGGTGGCTCCCCAGTTCTGCGGAGATCGTGTTGCTCTGGAGCTGAAAGCGCGCTCCTACGCCTTGGAAGAAGGCGCGGGCCGGAACCATGACGACCTGGGAAAGCCGGACCGTTTGAATCTGAAGCGTCAATTGTTGCTTGGCGATGGGAACCACGGCTGCCGAGGCGAACGCTGCCGGCGGGCGCGGAGCGGATATCGGAAACGAGGCGATCAGCAGCGCCGCGGCTGCGGATATGGCAAATCGGCTGACACGGGAGACGGCGGGCATTTTTTAAGCTCCTTCGGCTGGATTCTTTTTCCTTTCTAACATGCTCCAGGCATTCTGTCTATCTTCCCCGCGCATTTCGCAGGAATAAGCCTTTCCGACGGGGAATACATCGGGTAGAGTATGATATACGACGCATTCAAAGGAGGTTGGCCGCGTGAAGTCCATCGCCGTACACAGTCTCGCGGATTCATTCAAGCTTGAGGTGCTGGCGGGCGCCGACCGCCTGGACCGGCAGATCACGCGCTCGCGGGCGCATCGTCCCGGCCTGGAGTTCGTCGGCTACTTCGAATTCTTTCCGATGGAGCGCGTGCAGGTGCTCGGCCGCAAGGAGATTACGTATTTGCTGCAGCTCAGCGTCGAAGAGCGCTTGCTTCATATCGGCAACATCGTCAAGTATCACCCGCCCTGCTTCATCGTGACCGCGGGCCAGCAGGAGCTTCCTTATTTGAAAAAGTTTTGCGACGAAGAAGGCATCCCCCCTGCTGCGGACGAACGAACCGACGACCGAGTTCATCGCGAAGCTGGACGGCTATCTGGTCAAGGCGCTCGCGCCCGAGCAGTCCATCCACGGCGTCTGCGTGAACGTATCGGGCATCGGCGTCCTGCTGCGGGGCAAGTCCGGCATCGGCAAAAGCGAGACGGCGCACACGCTCATCCGCAGAGGCCACCGGCTCGTGGCGGACGACGTCGTCGTGCTCAAGAAGCTCGGCCCGTCGCTGCTGCTCGCCTCGCACAACGAGACGACGCGCGAGTTCCTCGCGCTGCGCAGCGTCGGTCTGATCAACGTCGTGCGGCAGTACGGCCGCCGGGCGTTCCAGGACGAGACCCGCGTCGTGCTCGACATCGAGCTCGCGACCTGGCGGGACGGCGAGCTCAGCAACGCGCTGGAGCTGGAGCCGAAGTTCTCCGATTACCTGGGCGTGCAGATCCCCTACATCGAGATCCAGCTGCAGCCCGGACGCGACGTCGCCGGCCTCATCGAGGCCGCCGCGAACAACTGGTACCTCAAGCAGCTGGGCTACAGCGCCGCGGAGGAGTTCATGCAGCGGATCCATAACAGCATCCAGTGAGACATTCCCCATGTGAAAAAGGCCTGCCTTACGCTATAGAAGCGATAGGCAGGCTTTTCGCATGAAGCGCGGCACGATGCGATCAGATTAAAAAAAACCGAATCTCGGACACGCACGTATCCGCGTACTTGGTCCCGGGCGTCACGTCGAGAATGACGAATTTGACGCTGGACGCTTTCACCTTTTCATCAAAAAAAGATGTTGAGCTTCTTGGTTAGATCGAGCAGTAGGACCGTGCCATCGGAGAAGACCAGCTTGGCCTTCTTCACGCTGCCGTTATCCAGATACGAGGCGACCGATTTGCCATAGCCCGGCGCGATCGCGACGCCGCTCAACTCCGTCTTCTCAGCGAATGAGAGCTTCACGCTCTGGCCGACGCCCAGCCCCTTCACGCCTTCGCACCAGCAAGTCGCAGGGTCTTTGTCAATGAGATTGGATGCCTCATAGGAAGCTGTCTTGGAGCCTGGCAGCGTGCTTGAAGCGGTTGCCTTGGCGACCTTAACAGAGGCTCCGTATTCCCAATCCGATTTCACCATTTCTGCCTGCCGTTTGTGCAAATTGACCTTGTATTCGACACGGTAGTTATCTCGTATGATAAACCAAACATAATAAATCCAGTTTTTATTGCCCTCGTTATCGCCGTCGGGCATCACCACTTCGACCTGCGCAGAGGGCTTGCACTTGCAGGCTGCCGTCGCGATCGCGATCGCCTCGCCGGACGAGAAATTTCTCTCGCCGTACGGATCGCGTATCAACGTTCTAGTCGCTTTGAATGACTTAGTCAGTTCGGCCGGCAGCGTATTCAGCACGAGCGTGATCCTGCCGGCGCCGAATGCGACTGATCCAGTGCCTTTATGGGCGTGTATGCCTTTGGCGTCCGCATCCACATATGAATACGTCCACTTTACCGCCCGGTCATCCGCAGCCGTAATCGGCGCGGTCGATTCAAACGTGTATGTCTCGCCCGAAAACCACGCCTCGTAGGCGATCCCAACAGTGCCGTCATCTGAGTTGACGCGAATCTGCAGCGTACCGTCGGTGTCTTCGTCTTCCACAAAAGCCTTGTCGACCCATCCGCCCTCATAGGCGGACAGACGGTATGCTCCTTGCGATCCCTCTGCCCTGCTATCGGCGGGATAAGCCAGCATCGTCCAAGCCAGTACCGCTATTCCCAGCAGCGCCAATGCTTTTCGCCATGTCATCATATTGAAAGACTCTCTTTCCTTTTTGATTTGGAGAGAGATACTTTCGCCGCAATGCTTATTAAATCCTTCATGTTGGCGACGAAGAAGAGCACCGCCTCACGCAAACGTCACGCATAGCGCCCTCACCGTATAGCGGCCTGGGCCATGCAAGCATGCGGCCGCGACTGTCCGGCACGGCGCATGCCGGCTCGGGGCGCTCGACGGCAGCTTCCTGAAGCTTTCCGCATCACCATCCCCGGTTCGACATCGACGAGCGCGCCCTGCTGCACGCCGGCAAGCTGTTCCTGGCGTTGGCATTGGCAGAACGGCCGATCGCCTGACGGCATGACGCAGCACCGGGGACGCATACGAACAGGAAGTTGCCCCGATCGGGGCAGCCTGGTATGTCAAAGCCGGCAAACTGGCTTAGGCCAATGCCGGCTTCCCTTCTACTGCAGCTTGTTCATCTGTGCGATCAGTTCGTCGACGGCTTCGTCGACGCGATACGGACCGTAATTCCACTTTTGCCGGCTGACGTTGATGATGCGATTATTTTTGACGGCGGGCAGCGTGCTGTACAAGGGATCCTTAAACAGTTCCGTCAGCTCCGCCATCTCGTCGTCGGTCATCTGCGTAAAATAGTAATCCGCAGGATTTGCAATAAAGGCTTCTAACGAGAGCGCAGTCCCGCCATCCGCATATTGCTTTAACTGATCGGGCATCCGGAAGCCATAATCCTGGTAGATTAATTTGCCGAGCGTGCCCCCTTCTCCTCCGATCAGCATCTCCTTGTCATAATAAACGAAAGTGAGCGCCGTCGTACCAGGTTCGATCCGCACGTCGATCTGGTCCCGGATGCGCTGAAGCTTCTTTTCAAACTCGGAGATCCACGCTTCCGCCTCCGTCTTGCGGTTCATAATATCGCCCATCGTGCGCAGCGTATGGATGACATCGGGGTCCCCGCCCCAGGCCACAGCGATCGTAGGCGCGATCTTGGCATAGTTCTCGTATTTGGCTTGCGTCGTAATAGTCGGGTACGATGATCAGATCCGGATCAAGCGCCGCAATGGCCTCTTCCTTGCCCAGACCCTCTCCGATATTCTTGACGCCCGCCATCTCTTCGGGATACTGCTTCAACGTGGCATCGTCCGCGCCAGCAGGCTTCATACCCAATGGAAGCAGATAACCTCCGTAGGTAACGACGACCACATGCTCCGGATTAACGGGGATCTCCGTTTCTCGCTTCAGCGCATCTTTGTAAATCCGCGTTTGCTCCGACGATTCCGCTGCCGCCGTCGCCTTCGCGGATGCAGGCTGCGAGCTTTGGGCCGACTCTCCGTTCCCCGCGCCATTGCCGCCGCATGCGGCAAGCAGCAGCGATATGCCGAACAACAGGCTAGCCGCCATGGACGGCTTGTTGCTGACCTTCACTTCGTTCACGCTCCGTATCGATGATGGGTGATAACAATTATCATTATCATCAACACTATAATCGGCGTCAGCCGCCTGAGCAATGAACGATTCGGGCGCAACTTTGGGACGAATTGAACCTGTCGTGCCGAGCACCTGCATTTTGAATTGAACCGGCGTCATGCCCAGCTGCTTTTTAAACTGCTTGTTAAAATAATACATATCCGCGTATCCGACGCGATCGGCGATGTCCCGGATGCTCATGCTCGTCTCGGCCAGCAGCTCCTTGGCACGGCTCATGCGCATCCGCGCGAGGTAACCCAACGGACTTGTACCGTACTTGCGTCTGAATACTCTGGAGAGATAGTGGGCGCTGTAGTGAAACGCCCGGACAAGCTCGTCCATCGAAGCAAGTTCGCGATAATGAACGCGCAGGTAGTCTGCGATCAGCTCCGCCAGGTCTGGCCGATGCGCCTCCTTGGCAAGCCGCAGTTGACGGAATTGCTCGTAGACGAATTGATAAAACAATCCGGTCGCGAGCACCCGCTCCAATTCGCCGCCCTCCGTCCACGAACGGTGCAACTGCTCGGCGAGCTGCCGAAGCTGCCAGGGCTCGGGGCATCTATAGTCGTACTTGGAGGTTATTGAAGCCGTCGCGCCCGCGCGCCCTTTGGCCGCATGCCCCTCTTCCGCTTTGAAAAACGGCTTGTACAGGACCAAATAATACGCATAGGACTCGCTTAGACATTGAATCTGCAGGCTATCTCCTTTGCAGCCGTGCAGCAGTTGATCTTGCAGGTGAACGACCTGCCTGCTGGCCAGCAGCAACTGCGCTTTCCCCCGGCGGCAAGCATGAATGCATGCGCGGGCAAGCGGTAAGGCGCGAACGCCTCTCCCCGCCTCAACGTCGCGAGACGAATATCAAGCAGCTTGACCGGCATGTTTGCCCAATCGCCGATCGTTTCGGATTCTGTCATGTGGACGCACCCCGACACGCATTCGCATATTTCCCATTATTATCGTGCAATTCTCACGCCTGCCCCGTCTCCCGCAGCGCCTGCTGATGATACATGCGCAGCACCGAGTCCTCCATCGGCGGATTGGACAGTCCGAAGCGGATGTCGCGGAAAAGCCGCTGCAGCGGATGCGTCTGGGCCAGCCCGTGCGCGCCGGCGATGCGAAGCGCCTTGTCGGCGACCGATAGCGCCGTGCGGATCGCGAACACCTTGACCGCGCCCAGCTCGGCGATGCCCGCGCCCTCGTCGGCGACGGGATGCTCCCACTTCGCGGCGACGCTGTACATGAAGTGCCGCGCAGCCGCCAGCTCGACGTCGATCTCTCCGATTAGCGCGCCGATATGCGGCAAATGAATGATCGGCCGGTCGAGCGTATTGGGCTGGTACGAAGCGGCGAAGGCGAGCGCCTCTTCGCGCGCTGCGCGCGCGGCCCCGAGATAACAGGCCGGCACGTGGAGCAGTTGCGGATTAGCCTGATTGACGCGTTTGCCTGCCGGCGCGCGGTAAACGAGCGCCTCGGCCGGCAGGACGACGTCGTCCAGCACGAGGTCGTGGCTGCCCGTGCCGCGCATGCCCATCATGTTCCAGACCGGGTCGACGGAGACGCCCGGCGCGTCCATCGGGATCAGGAAGTCGGCCGGCCCTTCCGTATCCCCTTCGATCAGGGTCGTGTTGACGACGACCAGGTCCAGCACCGGGGCGAGCGACGTGAACGTCTTGCGCCCCCCGTACGACGTACCCGTCCCCATGCGGCTCTGCCGTTGTCTGCATTTTGCCGCCTCGCGTCGGGCTGCCCGTCCCTTTTTCCGTCGCCGCGCGATTCATGAGCTTGCCTGCCGCAACCGCCCGCAGGAACAGCGCCAGCCTGTCCTCGCTCCACGTCTTCTTCGCCGCCAGATCGGCCACCGTGCCCATATGCCAGCCGATCGCGAGCGCCAGCGCCGGGTCGCCCATCGCGATCCGCTCCTGATAGAGGACGAGCTCGTAGACCGACATGCCCGCGCCGCCGTACGCCTCCGGCACCGCCCAGGTCGTATAGCCCGATGCGCGAAGCTTCTCCGCGGATTCGAAGGCGAAACCGCCCGCCTCGTCGACGGCCTGGGCCAGCGGCTTGAACGTGTCCGCCAGCTCTCCGACTAGCGCGAGGCGATCCCGCTCGGCCGCCGTCCTCGCAAAGGTGTCCGTCATCGTCGATTCCTCCCCTTCGTCTCTGTCTGCATGTTGCTTATGAGCCTAGCATGTTCCGGGAGGCGGATCAAGCGGCGAAGCTTACGAAGAAAAGGCCCGCCCTGTGGGCAGGCCGGATAACGCCGCAACTAATCCAGCAGAAAGCCGCCGGACAAATTGGCGACCGTGCCTGTCATCGAGGCGGCGCCATCGGATGCCAGGAACAAGGCGGTTTCCGCGATTTCTTTTAAGGTCGGAAGTTTATGCAGCAGCGTGCTCCCGGCAGCCCCTTCAAGCATCTGGTCTAACGCGATCCCGGCCATCGCCGCGTTTTCCTGGAATAAGCCCTTGCTGTGAGAGTCCATCGCTATCGCTTCGGGTATCATATGAGATCGGATGCAGACGCTTCGTATGCCGTCCTTCGCCAGTTCTCCCGCCAGATTCCGGGATATGGCTTCGACGCCCGCGCAAGCGACGCTATGTCCGATGAATCCCGGTCCTGCCATCCGGGACGCCGGGGTGGTCACATGCAGGATAACGCCGGAGCGAGCCCTTTTCATATGACGCGCAACCGCTTGGGAGATCAGAAACGTAGATCGAATATAGGCAGTGACTGGCACCTCGAATTCCTCAAGCGAAAGGTCCGCCAAAGGCTTGAACTGGTTGTGCGCGATACCGATTGCGTTCAGGGCAAGATGAATGCCGCCGGCCTCTCTCGCTACCCGGTCGGCATGGTCCCGGACCGCTTGTCCGTCAAGCGCATCCACAACGGCCGTGTCCGCCGTCCCTCCCGAATTTCGGATATCCGCTGCGACCTGCTCCATTTTGTTCGCGCTGCGGCTTGCTAGAAATACCCTGGCTCCTTGTTGCGCGAATAACCGGGCAACCGCGCCTCCGATCGCGCCCCCTCCTCCATAAATAATTGCGTTTTTCTCCGCCAGTTTCATAGGATCAGCTCCATTTCTTCGTATTCCTTTCACAATAACATCTCATTTATATAAGGATTTCTTACCGATTGCTGCATTTAAAGCCTGCGTATCGTCCTTCCGGGTGTTTTCCCGATCCGCACCTATTTGCATGTCCCGCCCGTTTAGGGGTATGAATGTTTATAGAGAAATTCGATCGGGAAGGGCGGGCGGACCGGCATGGTGCGTGTATTGGTGGTAGACGACGAGGCGAGCATATCGGAGGCGATTGCCTACGCGCTTGGACGCGAGGGATACGAGGTCGAGACGGCGGCGGACGGCGTGGAAGCGCTGGAAAAGGTGGCGGCCCGGAGGCCGGACGTGATGGTGCTGGACGTGATGATGCCGCGCATGAGCGGGTACGACGTCTGCCGCAAGCTGGACGGCAGGGATCGTCCGGCGATTCTGCTGCTTACCGTCAAAAACGATATCGTGGACAAGGTGCTCGGACTCGAGCTGGGAGCGGACGACTACATGACCAAGCCGTTCGACATCCGCGAGCTGCTCGCGCGCGTGAAGGCGCTCGCCCGGCGCATGCAGGATCATGCGCCGCCGGGGGCGCCCGCATCCGATGGGGAGACGGTCCGTCTTGGCGCGCTCGCGATCGACGCGCTGTCGCGGACGGCGCGCGTGGACGGGCAGGCGCTCGAGCTGACGCCCAAGGAGTTCGATCTGCTCGCGCTGCTGGCGGCCAACCCGGAGCGGGTGTACACCCGGGAGGCGCTGCTTGAATTGGTGTGGGACATGGACTTCGCGGGAGGAACGCGGACGGTGGACATTCACGTCCAGCGGCTGCGGCGCAAGCTCGGCGACGCGCAGAGCCTCATCCAGACGGTGTTCGGCGTCGGCTACAAGAGCGCCAGGCCGTCCGAATGAGCCGGGGCATGCGCTTCGGCCTGCAGGGCAAGCAGTCGCTGATGCTCGCGCTGCTGCTGGCCGCCGTCGTCGCCGCGCTGAGCATCCAGGTGTTGTCGGGCATTCGGGAAGATCAGAAGGAACGGCTCGAGCGGACCTTCGCGCGGCAGGCCGAGGCGGCGAACTTGCGCGTGCGCGAGGCGTTCCTGACCGGCGAGCGCATCGAGGCGAAGCCTTTTATGGAGAAAAACGGACAGCGGCTCGCCATCGATCTCGGCGAACTGAGCGGCCTGCCGGTGACGCTGTACGATACGGACGGCACGCTGGCCGGCACGTCGCTACCGATCCAGCCGCGAACCGACGCGTCTGACGCGCTCGCCTATACCGCGAGGGGGGATGTCCGCTTATATTACGGAAGGCGACGCGCTCTTATACCTGGCCCCGCTGTACAATGCCGATCAACTGCTCGGCACGGTTCAGTTCCACGCTTCGCTGGCCGAGCAGAACGCTTTCTACGAGCGAATCCGCGATCTTTTCCTGTACGCGGGACTCGCGGTGCTCGCGGGCGGCTTTCTGGCCGGCTACCTCTTCGTCCGCCGTCAGGTGAGCGTCATTCGCAGGCTCAACCGCGCCGCCCAGCAGATCGGACGCGGCGACTATTTGACCCGCCCTCCCGTGCGCCGCAGGGACGAGCTGGGCGAGCTGGCCGAAGGCATCTACGACATGAGCGGCAGCATCTCGTCTTCCGTGGAGCAGCTTCAAGAAGAGAAGCGCAAGCTCATGGAGGCGATCGCGCGGCTGACCGAGCTCGAGCGCCAGCAGAAGCAGTTCATCGGCAACATTAGCCACGAGCTGAAGACGCCGCTCACTTCGATCCGCGCTTACGCGGATCTGCTGGAGATGTACGCGGACGACCCGGCGCTGCTCGGCAGAGCGAGGGAACGCATCGGCACGGAGGCCGCACGGCTGTACGAACTGGTCGAAAAGGCGCTGCAGCTGTCCGCGATGGACGTGTACGACTTCGAAACGAAGGCAGCGCAAGTCGAGCTCGCTCCGCTGCTGGCCGAAGCCGCGGAACGCATCCGGGTCAAGGCCGACGCGGCCGACATCCGCGTCGAACTGGCGCTTCGGGAAGGCACCGTCTGGGCCGATCCCGACAATCTGATGCATATCGTGCTGAACCTGCTCGACAATGCGGTGAAGTACAACGTGCCGGGCGGGAAAGTAACGTTGAGCAACCGGATGGCGGAGAGACCCGGCGCCGTCTCGCGCATGCTGGTCGAGGTCGCGGACACCGGCAGAGGCATTCCGCCCGAGGCGCAGCCGCGCATCTTCGACCCGTTCTATACGGTCAGCGGGGACCGCTCCCGCGCCACCGGCGGCACCGGGCTCGGGCTGTCGCTCGTCCGCAGCCTCGCGGAGAAGCAGGGCGGCGCCGTTCGGCTCGCCGAATCCGGCGCCTCAGGCTCCCGATTCATACTCGAGCTGCCGATCCCGACGACGCCTTCGGGCGAGTCGTAAACGGCGCTCCGCAATGTTTACAACTTCGATACAAGCCGGATATGGCTTCGATATATCGCGATTCTATACTGATCTCAGGACAGGGACGACGGACGCAGGGCAGCGCGGTAGAGCGCCTCGCTGCAACTGCTCCCTGGCGAGAGATCCACATCAGTCAGGAGGACCTGTTCATGCCGAACAAAAAAAGGAGAGATCGCCGTTAAGCTGACGCTCTTGCTAGCGCTCGCCTGCGAACTGACGGCCTGCAGCGCCAAGCGCGGCGAGCCTGTCCCGGTCGCCTCCGGCGCGGAGGCCGGCCAAACGGACGGCTCGGCCGCCCAGCGTCCGGACGGCGGCAAGCGCAAGCTGACCGTGGTGAAAGAGACCGACGCGCCGACGCGCGCCGAAGTCGCGATCGACCGCATCCACCGGCTCGAAGGCGCGTCCATCGACGCCTGGCTATCGGACGACGTCGTGCGGATCACCACGACGAAGCGCTTGTCGCCGGGCACGGCGACCGAAGAAGCGAAGTTCAGCTACGCCGCCGAGACCGTCGACCTGACGAACGACGCGCGCAGCGCCGACAAGCAGGCCGATGCCGCCGGTCCCGCGCCGGCGCTGGTCAAGGAGAAGCTGTCGCCTGATGGCAAGTTCGCCTTCGTGCAGCAGTGGAAGGACAACTACACCGCCCGCAACTTCATGAAAAATACGGAGACCGGCGAGATGACCGAGATCAAGGCTTCCAATTATCTCGAGTCGGGCGGCTGGCTGGACGCGGACAAGTACGTACTGGCGGCAGGCGCCATGCAAGGACGCGGCGACGTGCTCGTCATCCGTACCGACGGCACGGTGTCGAAGATGGAGATCGACGACCCGCAGGCGGAGCTGTTCACGAAGCTCTCCGCCTCGCGCGGCAACGTCTACTACACGGACGCCCTGCAAAATCTGAAGAAAGTGGTCTATGGGGCCGACCCCAAACCGACGCTGCTCGCCTCCGGGGTATCGGACTACGAGCTCGCGCCTGACGGCGCCCGGATCGCCGTATCGACGGCGGGAGGCGCGGACGGCGCGAAGCTGCTCCTGTACGACGCCGACGGCCGCACGCAGAGCACGGCGGCGATCGGCAAAGGCGACCTCGTTCCGTATATGAGCTGGTCCGCGGATGCCTCCAAGCTGGCCTTCGCCGTATACGCGGAAGACCGCAGCGGCATGAACGGCGTCTACGTGTTCGACACTGCCTCGGGTACCGTGGTGCCCGTCGTCCCGAACGCATTCCCCCCAGTACCCGCTCAACTGGAATCCCTCCGGCACGCGGCTCGGCGTCACGGCGGAGGGGAAGGAAGGCTTGCCCGTTACTGAGATCATCGATTTTAAAACCCAAACCAAACCCAACCCATAAGGAGATGTTCAATATGAAAAACAACATGATGAAGAAATCGGTACTCGGCGCGATGGTGCTCGGCATGACGATCACAGGCGCGGCCGGCGTCTACGCCGGTACGAACATGCAGAAAATCACGGCCTACCTGAACGGCGACATCGGCATCAAAGTGAACGGCTCGGCCTATGCCCCGACGGACGCGAACGGCGCCAAGCTCACCCCGATCACGTATCACGACACGACGTATCTCCCGGTTCGCGCGCTTGCCGGCGCCCTCGACGTCCAATTGACGTTCGATCCGAAGACCAACCAGGTCGTGATCACGACGACGAAGCCGAATACGCCGCCGCAATCCGCCGACCTGGCCAGCATCGGCTACACGACCGCCCAAGTCAAGGAGATCCAGACGGCGTTCGCGGCATTCGACGGCTTCACGACGCCGTACGTGCCGACGCTGATGGCCGCCAACGACACGTACAAGCAAGCTTCCGCAACCGGCGACGGCGTGAACTTCGTTTTCTCGCACATGGTCGTCAACGTCTCGCCCCGCGACTATTCCTTCGAATACGACGGCACGAACGTGACGCTGTCGAACGGCGTTCAGGCCAAGTGGTATAAGCCGTCCGGCACCGACATGCTCACCTTCAAGCTCGACGACCGCTTCGTCACGCTCAGCTCGATGGACGGCACGCTGTCGAAGGCGCAGCTCGAGAAGATCGCCGTCGGCGTCGCCAAGCAATCCGACAGCACCGCGGGCCTTGCCATCGTCTCCTACAGCGATGCGCAGTTCAAAGCGATCAAGGACGCCTTTGCCGGCTTCGACGGCTTCACGACGGCTTACGCGCCGACGCTCATGGCCGGCGACGACGCCTTCAAGCAAGCCGCGGCGACGGGCGACGGCGTGAACTTCCTCTTCTCCCACATGACCGTGAACGTATCGCCCCGCGACTATTCGTACGGCTACGAGAGCACGAAGGTCACCCTGTCGAACGGCGTTCAAGCCACTTGGTATAAGCCGTCCGGCACCGACATGCTCACCTTCAAGCTCGACGACCGCTTCGTGACGGTCAGCTCCCCCGGACGGCACGCTGAACAAAGCTAAGCTTGAGCAGATCGCCGTCGGCGTCGCCAAGCTGAAATAAGACCGTTTTTCCAAGGAGGCCCGCATCATGAAGATATCATTCAAAAAGGCGTCCTACGGCTTCGCGTTGGCAAGCGTGCTCGTGCTCGCCGCCTGCAACTCCGCCGGCGTCTCCGCTTCTTCAAGCAATGGTGCGCCAAGCGCATCGCCTTCCGCGTCGGCATCGGCTCCAGCTTCGCCCTCGGCTTCGGCCGGAGGCGGGTCCGATGCGGCGGCCTCCCCGTCGGCCGGCGCGCCGGCGGGCGAATCCGCCCCGGCTTCGGCCGCGCCGACGAAGGTCTCCGCCGATGTCGCGGCGCAGATCAAAGAGCTGCTCAAGCTCGCCAAGGAGGGCAAGGCGCCCGGCATCCCGTACGTCGCCCACGATTCGCTGATCGACAACGTACGGGACGACTGGGGCAAGGCAGACTCGGACGACATGGCGGGCAAAGGCTTCTACGCCGTCTACGGCAAGCATCATGCCGCATTCGGCTACAACAAAGGCAGCCAGCTCTTCGACATCCGTTCGAGCGACGCCAAGCTGCAAAAGCTGACGCTGCTGCAGATCGAGCAGACGCTCGGCAAGCCGTCTTCCACGGCCAAGAGCGGCGACGATACGATCTACGTTTACGAGACCGGCACCGAATTCCAGCTGAAGTTCGCCATCCCGAAGTCCACGGGCAAGGTCGATCACATCTCGGTCTTCTCGACAACGGGATCGCGCAACAATATGGCCGGATAACGGCCCGCACGCGACTAGACCGCCGAGGCATATGCCCCGGCGGTTTTTTTTATCGTGTGTAGAAGATACAAGCGACCTACCTATCGCGCGAAAGTGCAGGCATCGAAATCGCCACGGATGGTAAGCGATATAAGCTTCCCATCCGGACGGCAGAGTTCGAGGAGGCGCCTTGAGCGCGCTTGCGCGGCCGGTTGCATCGTCCGGACAGGACGATGCAGGCCTATGCGCCAGTCGATCGCAAGGGACGAAGCGGCATCTTCCTGCTTCGTCCCTTGCCGCATGCTCGCGCCTTAGCGTCTGAGCACCTGCAAGCTGTATCCCCGCCCGAACAGCGGCGCCAGCACGCGCCATAGCGCTCCGTTCGCCGCTTCGGCCTGCGCCGTCGCTTCCCGATGCGCCGCCCACCGCTTTCCCAACATACCTCCGATATGCCCCGACCCGATCGACGCGATTTTCATTTTCCGGCAGCCTTCTTATTCAATACCTCTTGGTAAAATTCCAGCTTTTCCTTCGTCTGCCCGATCACATCCGCCAACATGCCTGCCTGAAGCCGCTCGCGGACCCGCGATGCGAAAAAGCCCCGGAGCGGATCATCGCTCCCGGGGCTGACGGATGCCGACGCGGCTCACCGGTCCGAATGCCGTTAGCCGCTAAACCTTGAACTTCTGCACCGACGCGCTGAGCTGCTCGGCCAATGTCGCCAGCGTCTGCGACGTTGACGCCGTCTGTTCGGCCGCTCCCGCGGACTCCTCGCTTGCCGAGGCCACGTGCTCCACCGACTTCAGCACCTCGTTGGCCTGTGCCGATTGCTCCTCGCTGGCCGCCGCGATCTCGGCGACCTTCTCCGTGGTACGCTGGACGGTCACGATGATCTGGTCGAACGCCTCGCCCGTCTGAATCGAGGAGGCGACGCCGTCGGCAACCGCGCGCACGCTCTGCTGGGTGCTCTGCTGAATCCCGCGGATGATCGCCGTGATCTGCTTGGTCGCCTCGCCGCTGCGCTCCGCCAGCTTGCGCACCTCGTCCGCGACGACCGCAAACCCGCGGCCCTGGTCGCCGGCCCTGGCCGCCTCGATGGCCGCGTTCAGCGCGAGCAGGTTCGTCTGCCCGGCGATATCGTCGATGACCTCGATGATATCGCCGATCTTGTTCGAATCCGTCTCGAGCTTGCTCATCTGGGCGCTGACCGCGTCCATGCCGGCTATGGACGTCCGGACGACGTCGCCGCCGTTCCTCGCGATGTCCAGGGAACGGTTCGACAAGTCGGCCGCTTCTTCCGCGTTGATCGCCACCGCATATACGGCCGCCGACAGCTCCTTGAACAGGTGGTTCATCGTCTGCGCGGCATCGGCCTGGCTGGCGCTGCTGCCCGCGATCTCCTCCGTGCTGGCGGAGATCTGCTGCGAAGCGGCCGAGACGTTGTGGGCGGAGGCCGACGTCAATCCGATCAGCTGTCGCAGGCTGTCCGTCATCACGTTCAGCGAGGCGACCATCTCGCCGATCTCGTCTTTGTTGCGGATGCGAAGCTCGCCCGCCGTCAGGTCTCCGTTCGCCACGCTGCCCAGCGTACGGGTCACGAGCCGTACCGGGACGGAGACGCTGCGCGTCATCGCGTAGGCCAGGGCGATCGTGGCCGCCAGCGCCAGGCCGCTGATCGCGAGCATAAGCGTCTTCGCATTTCGCTTCGCATTCGCAGCCTTTTGCGTCGCATCGCCGATGATCTTCGCGATGTCCTGCTCGATCTTGCCGTGCGTTGCCCGGAACTGGGCGAACAACGCCTTGCCGTCGCCCACCTTCAGCTGCGCTTCCTTGACGCTGCCGGCACGCACGAGCGCGATCTGGGATTGGAAATATTGCTCGATCGCCCCGATCTGGGGCTTCGCTTCGTCGATCAATGCCTTCATGGTCGGATGATTCGGGAGATGGCCTTCGATGTCGCGCAGATCGTTTTGCACGCCTTGCACGCCTTTTTGATAGGTATCGAGATATTTCTCGTCGCCGCCGATCAGAAAAGCCCGCGTTGCCGTTTCTTCATTGATGAGCGAGGTCATGAGATTGGAAGCGGCCATCGAGACGGGAATCGCGTCGGTCACAATATTGTTCGTTTGCGCTTGAATGTCGTTCATACCCTGCAATCCGACAGCGGCAACAAGCGCAAGCAGAATCAGGACAAGGAAGTAGCTGGCATACATCTTCTTCGCAACGGTGAGCTTCATAGGTGTACATCCCCATTTCGGATTGGTCATAAAGTACTATCTTTATGATAAAATCCGACAACGTTCTTGTAACCGCAAATCCATTGCGGTACCCCGCAAATTTATTGCGGGGTTGGGGCGAAGCGTAAAGGAGCGAGAACGGCCGACCAGCAGGGGGCCGGCGAAGTGGCGGAGAATGCGGCAGCGAATCTCAAGATGCAGCATTAGCGAGCGGCGGAACCGCGGAGGTTGTGCAAGGCGATGTGGCGGTGTTATTCAACGTTCCCTGGCAACGGCTACGCGCCTGCTCCCGCGGCCTCGACGAACGCGCGAATGAGCGGATGCACGATTCTCTTGAACGCGGAACGCTCCGGCTGGAACAGCGTGCCGAAGAAAAAGGGATGTCCCTCCAGCTCCATAATGCGCGTCTCCCCGTTCTCGTCTACCCCCGCGACGCGGAATCCGGCCTGCGAAACTTGCGCGGCGAATGCGGGATTGAGACCGTAATTGCAGATGCCGTATTGCTCGATCGTTTCGGATGCGCCATAGGCGGCCGCGGTGCGAGAGCCAGGCGTCAGTATGAATCGGTGCGTATGCTCTCGGAAAGCGCACGATAGCGGCGTGACGAGCAGCATCGGACTCTCGGGGCTGAGCTCCGCATGATCGGCCTCGGCCAAGCCCATGACGTCCCGGGCGAATTCGATGATCATATGCTGAAATCCGCCGCAGGTACCCAGTACGGGGATTCCGTTTTCGCGGGCATAGCGAATGCCGTTCAGGGCGCCTTGCATGCTGGCGTAAGGACTTGCCGGCGCGATCCATATTGCCTGATAAGCCGACAGCTCCGGCGCGTACGTATCCGCGAGCGCTGTCGTAGGAACCCAGTCGCAGTCGACCTGCACGCCCAGCGTGTCTGCGGTCAGACGCAGCGCCTGAGGTATAGCGATATGCGCCTTGACCTCCGTTTTGTAATCGCCGATCACGCCCACCCGAATCATCGTTACCGCTCCCTGTTTACGAATTGGTTCTTTGCGCAGCTGCGTTCGACATGCTTGCAGCCTCCTCCGCGTCTTCATAGATCGCCGCGATCTGCGCCCCCATGGCGCGAATCTTCGCCGCCACGGCGGCCGGCTCCAGCACCCGGACATCCGGGCCGTAGCCGAGGATCATGCCGTACATCCAGCGGTTGTCCGGATAGCTGGACCGGACGAGCAGCGAGCCGTCCTCCCGCATCTCCACCCGTTCGGCGCCGAACGTCTCCTCCACGCGCACGCGCAGCCGCGGGCTGAACAGCAGCGTCACCTCGATCTCCTGCCCGCGCTCCTGATTGCCCCAGCGCGCGTCCAGCTCCTCCATCCGCACGCCCCGGTTCGCGAACCGCTCCATGTGCACGCGCAGCCCGTCCAGCCGGGACAGCCTGAACGTCCGGTAATCTCCCCCGCAGCCTGCAATACGCGTACAGGTACCAGGCGTACCCTTTCCAAGCCAGACCGATCGGCTCGACCTCCCGCCGCTCCGCTTCTCCGTCCGTATTCGTATAGGCGAACGAGACGACCGTGCGATTTTTCGACGCCTGCCGCAGCTGCGCCAGAATCGTCCGGTCCTTGAGCCCGCCGCCGTGCCACAGGTTCGTATCGAAGATGAGCGTCTCGCCCGCTTCCTCGAGCTGCTTCTGCTCCGACCGCGCGACCAGCGCCTTGATCTTCGTCAGCAGCCCGTCCATCTCCTCGTCGCCGAGCGAAGCCCGAACGCCCTTGAGCGCCGCAAGAATGGATTGCAAGTCGTCCAGCGTTACGATCTGCCGATCGATCCGGTACTGCTCCATAATCTCGTAGCCCCCGTCGCTCCCCCGTGAACGATACGATCGGAATGCCCGCCGCGTTGATCGTCTCCAGGTCGCGATAGATCGTCCGGTGCGAGACCTCGAACTTGCCTGCCAGCGTCTGGGCGTTCACCCGGCGCCGGCTCAGCAGCAGCATCGTGATGCCGAGCAGCCGTTCCACCTTCAAGACGCCACCTCCCCCCGCAAAAGGAACATGATCACCGACCAGCCAAAGAGCCCGAGCAGACTACTTAAGCGATTTAAGCTTGTCCGGATTGCGCAAAATATACAGGCCGCGGATGATACCGCCTTCGACGCGGAACAAGGCCGCCGTATGAACGACGCCGTCCTCGTCGCGCAGAATCAGGCCGGGTTCCCCCGTTGATGCGCTCCATGCGGACGGCCGCTTCGCCTTCGAACGTAGCGGTCTTGCGGATGACGCCCATAAGGAACTTGGCCACGCGCTCCGCGGTATGAATCGGGTTGACGGCCGCCTGTACCTTGCCCCCGCCGTCTGGCAGCAGCACGACATCGGGATCGAGCATGGACAGAAGCCGGTCCATATTCCCCTGTCTAAGAGCAGACACGAACCCGTCGACCCATTCCTCGGAGGCGGAAGGAGCCTGTATCGGCGGCGCCTCGGCGTCCAGCCCTAATTTTCCGCGCGCGCGGCTGAACAGCTTTCGGCAGTTCACCTCGCTTTTATCCATGAGCGTGGCGATCTCGCCGTAGTCGAACCCGAGCGCCTCGCGCAGTACAAAGACCGCCCGCTCCGACGCCGTCAACCGCTCCAGCAGCGCCAGCATGGCATAGGACAGCAGCTCGTCGCGCGCGACTGAATCCGCAGGGTCGTTGTCGGCCGGAGCGAGGGGCTCGGGCAGCCACTCGCCGAAGTATTCCTCCCGCTTCTTGCGAGCCGACTTGTACAAGTCCCGGCAGCGGTTCGTGACCATTTTATACAAGTACGGTCCCGGCAAGGCCAATTTCTCCGGGGGGGAGCTGATAAGCCTTCAAAAATACGTCCTGCACGACGTCCTCGGCATCGGCGGCCGAACCGGTCAACTGGTAGGCGAGGTTGAACATCCGTCCCTTGTACTGCCTGTACAACTCCTGCATCTCGTCACTTCCTCGTCCGGTTGCTTAATTCTTATAACTAACATATAACTTGCCCGGCATTCAAATCAACCTCGGCCTCCCGCGGCTTGCGGCCATCCGTCCCTTGTCACACCATGTCCGGTTCGATCGTTATAAGGATGTCGGCAAACCGACAGGCTTTATTCAAACCCAATCGCCCGGCGGGGATACGGGCTAAACCCCAGGAGGTACTTATGAAAATCGTAGTGATCGGCGGCAGCGGACTGATCGGCAAAGGACTCGTGCAGAACCTGAACAAGCTCGGACATGATGCGGCGGCGGCTTCCCCGTCGCTGGGCGTCAACTCGGTAACGGGCGAAGGATTGGCAGCGGCGCTGGCCGGCGCGCAGGTCGTCGTCGACGTCACGAACTCGCCTTCGTTCGAGGAGAAGGCAGTGCTGTCGTTTTTCGAAACGTCGACCCGGAATCTGCTCGCGGAGGCAGCGAAAGCGGGCGTACGTCACTATGTCGCCCTCTCGATCGTCGGCACGGACCGCCCGCCCGGCAACGCGTACTTCAACGCCAAGATCGCCCAGGAGAAGCTGATTCAAGCGTCCGCGATTCCTTACACGATCGTCAGAGCGACGCAGTTCTTCGAGTTTGCCGGCGGCATCGCCTATACGGCGACGGAAGGCCAAACCGTCCGCTTGCCGTCCGCCGCCATGCAGCCGATCGCAGCCGCGGACGTGAGCGCGGCGCTGGCCGACTATGCGCTGGCGGAGCCCGCGAACGGGATCGTCGAAGTGGCCGGCCCCGAGAAGATCGGAATGGACGAGTTCGTGCGCCAATCCTTGAAGGCGACCGGAGACAACCGCGAGGTCGTCACGGACGACAAGGCCGGCTACTTCGGCGGGCAAGTGGACGATCGTTCGCTGGTTCCTGCGGAAGACAGCAAGCCTCGCATCGCGCCGACCAAGTATGCGGACTGGCTCGCGCGCGCCTGATTGCCTTTGCGCATAGCCGCAGACGCGCTTGATCGCCGCGGGGCATAGCCGCAGACACGCTTGATCGCCGCGGGGCATAGCCGCAGACACGCTTGGTCGCCGCGGCGCATAGCCGCAGACACGCTTGGTCGCCGCGGGGCATAGCCGCAGACACGCTTGGTCGCGGACGCTCTTGGTCGCCTCGGCGCATGGTCGCGGAATAGTTGCTCAAACGCATCTAATGCAGATTGCGCGGCGAACGTTGACGCAGATAAGTGTCAAAAAGCATCTATTTCTCATACCAAAGCCGAAAAATGGTGGAACGGACAAGATTAGTTGCTCTTTAGCAACTATCGGGCAAGTGTCGGGAGATTTGAGCCAAATTAATTGCTTTTTAGCAATTATCGCCTGATTGTCCTGAGGTCATGATTGTCCTGATTGTCCCGCCTATCCCCGCACCTCGACACCCACGCCCTGCGGGCAATTCTTTTCACGCGAATGAAAGACGACCCTCAGGGTATCGATTGAGAATCGGTCGAGCAGTTTCCCGCCCGCAGGGGTATAATAAGGGAAAATCGGCATGCGCGGAGGGATAAGGATGAGCGACAAGGGATGCATCAAATGCGGCAGCCAGGACGCCAGGACGAAGGAAGTCGCCATGACCGGAACGGGGCTTTCGAAAATGTTCGACATCCAGCACAATCAGTTCGTCGTCGTCTATTGCGCGAACTGCGGCTATTCCGAATTTTATAACAAGCAATCGTCGGCCGGTTCGAATATTTTGGATTTGTTCTTCGGTTGATTCTTACTTGAATTACGAAGCTGCCAGCCCGCCTGGCGGCTTCCTTCTATTTTCAGACGATCTACTCCGATGCGCCGGCCTGATACCTCGCTCGAACGAAATCCAGAAAAACCTCGGACACCGGCGTCAACCGCCTGTCCCTCTTCCATACGACGCCGACCGTAAGCGCGCATGCGGGATCGTTCACGGGAATCCAAGCCATCGGATAGCTGCGAATGCCCAGCGTCTTGGGCAGCAACGATACGCCGAAGCCCGCCGCTACCAGTCCCGCGACCATATCCAGTTCATCCGCGCGGTAGAGGGTGTCCGGCTCGATGCCGGTACCGGCCAGCAGCGCCTCCACCGTGTAGCTTAACGCGCAAGAGGGCTTTAATCCGACATAAGCCTCCCCCTGCAGTTCTTCCAGCCGGATGCTGCTCTTATCCGCCCAAGGATGACCAAGCGGCACGGCAACATAGAGCTCGGACTTGCCGATCAGCTGCCAATGGAACGCATCGTTCGCGGATTCCAGCGTCGTGATCCCGAAGTCGCAGTCGTTGCCGAGGATTCGCGCGGTCAGCTCGTCAAGCGAGCATTGATTCAGCTCGAAGCGAATGTCGGCGTATCGTTCGCGGAAGGCGCCAAGCATCGTCGGAAAAAGTTCGGCGCCCAGAATATGGGGAAAACAAAGCGATAGAACGCCAGACCAGGGATTGATTTGATTGGCGATCTCTTGCTTGGCCTTCTCGATCTCCGCCAAGGCGTTCTGCGCCCGTTCCAGGAAAAGCTGGCCATAACGATTGAGCGCCAGGTTGCGTCCGCGGCGTTCGAACAGCTCGACGCCCACTTCCTTCTCCAGCGTCGAGATGGAACGGCTTAACGCAGGCTGCGTGACGGACAGCTGCTTGGCCGCGTTCGTCATATGCTGCGACTTCGCCACCGCGATGAAATATTCGATTTGCTGCCACTCCACCTTCATCAACCTCTCGAAAGATAACAAAAAGTCATTATTTTAATGAGAATTATAAATTAGACGTATGATTGCGGCAAGTTTACGATGGAGGCAAGAGAGGAGACTTGCCCCATGGAGATTTATCGCGCTTTAACGGTCGATTGGAAGGATTCGAAGCTGCAGCCCGAGATTCGCGACTATTCCGCGGACGCGCTCCCCGCAGGGGGAGGTGACGATTCGGGTCGCCTATTCAAGCGTCAACTACAAGGATGGATTAACGACGATTCCGGGAGCCGGGATCGTCAGTCAATACCCTCATATTCCGGGCATCGACCTCGCCGGTTCCGTTATCGCCTCGTCCGATTCCTCGTTCAAGGAAGGCGACGAGGTGCTTGTGACCGGATACGGGCTGGGCGCGTCTCATCCCGGCGGGTTCAGCGAGCTCGCGCGCGTCCCTGCGTCGTGGGTCGTGCCCATGCCCCAGGGTCTGACCGCCAAGGCCGCGATGGCGCTCGGAACCGCCGGGTTCACGGCCGCGTTGTCCATCCATCGTATGGAACAGAACGGCCTCTCCCCGGGTCAAGGGTCCGTCCTGGTGAGCGGCGCCACCGGCGGCGTCGGAAGCTGGGCCGTCTCGATGCTCGCGAAGTCCGGTTATGACGTGACGGCCAGCACGCGCAAGAGCGAAGAGATTGCTTATTTGAAAAGCATCGGCGCGCGGGAGACGATCTTGCCGTCGGAGCTGGAGGCGCCCGAGGCCAAGCCGCTGGGTCGCGAGCGCTGGGCCGCAGCGGTCGATCCGGTCGGCGGGCCCTTCCTGACGCAGGTCTTGAACGCGGTTCGATACGGCGGTTCGGTCGCGCTTAGCGGGTTCACGGGCGGTTCGGAGCTGGCTGCCACGGTTTACCCCTTTATCGTACGGGGCGTCAACCTGCTTGGCATCGATTCGGTGCAGTGTCCCATGGACGTCAGGCGCGCGGTCTGGAACCGGATCGCCGCCGAATGGCAGCCGGAAGGCGCGCTGCTGGACGCGATCGTCCAGGAGATCCCGCTGTCCGGACTTCCCGCCGCGATCCAGCAAGTTCTGCAAGGCCGCATGCGGGGACGCTTCGTCGTCGCGTTGGCCTGACCGGCCTACTCTAACTCAAAGAGGAGAATTCGATATGCCGTCGATTCGCAAAGAAACCATCATCGACCGTCCGCCCGAGCAGGTGTGGGACGCCGTTAGAGACGTCGGGGCCTTCCACCTCCGTCTCGTGCCGGGCTATACGCAAAATACGCTGCTGGACGGGAACGAAAGAACGCTGATCCTGCCGAACGGCGACGCGGTGCGCGAGCTGATCGTATCCGTCGACGACGAGTCGCGCCGCATGGTATTCGCCGTCAAGGAAGGACGATTGCCGCTCGTTCATCACAACGCTTCCTTCCAGGTGCTGCCCCACGGCGATCGCGGCAGTATTTTCGTGTGGGTAACCGACTTTCTGCCCGAGACGCTGTCTGCGGACATCCAGGCGCAGACAGATCGGGTGTCCGCGGTAATCAAGCATACGATCGAGAACGCGAATTGAACGAAAAAGCGGCAGCCCCGACCTCGTCCAGGTCAGTGCTGCCGCTTTTCTATCGTTTTTTAAGGAAGCTGAGGCAGCAAGCGGACGCAGCGCCTCCGCCCAATGTCTGTAGCCGCGCTCCGTCAAATGACAGTAGTCCGGCGCGGTCTCCTGCGACAGCGTGCCGTCGGCTTCGAGCAGCCGCGGACCGATGTCGACGAACGCGTAGCCGCGCTCCCGCGCGATCGCCGCGTAGCGTTTGTTGATGTCCGCGATCGCGAGGCGCCTGGGATGATCCGGCTCACGCTCCCGCGGGAACACCGCCATGACCACGATCTTGGCGCCGGGCGCCTTCGCCTCCACACGGTCGCAGATCGCGCGCAGCCCTTCGGCAATCTCCTCCGGGGTGTTGGCCCGGGCATTCTCCGTCTCGCTCGTATTGTTCGTGCCGATCAGAATGACGACCGTCTGCGGACGCAATCCGTCCAACTGGCCGTGATCGAGCCGCCACAGCACGTTCTGCGTGCGGTCCCAGCCGAACCCCATGTTGAGCACCCGATAGGGAGCGAACGTCGCGTTCCAGGCTTCCCGGTTCCCGTGCACGTTTTCCGACCAAGGTTCGCCGCCCCAGAAATGCGTGATCGAATCGCCGATCAGGACGACCTCCGGATCGATCGCCTGCTGCAGGCTCAGCACCTGCGCATGCCGCGCCCACCAATCGTAGCTGTCTTCCTCCAGCTTGGAAGCAGGGATGACCGCCGTATTCACCGTATTCACCGTATTTTCCGCGTCCATCATCGTTTTTCCTCCGTCGAATTCGTCTCAGCGTCCATCAGACCGGCAGCCCCGCCCCGTCGATCTCCCGCGCAGCTGCGGACAGCGCCGCGATCGCCTGCTCGGCCAGCCGCTCGGGCGGCACTTTACGGCCGTCCTTGTTCCAATCCTTCGTCATGCCGTATGCGATCCAGCTCAAGACGCCGGACATCGTCCGCGCCGCCCCGTCGTCCATCCCGTTCTTTGGACGCAGCAGATGTCCGAACACGTCCTTCAAAAGCTTGCTCAGCTTGCTCTCGATATAAGGGCTCATCGCCTCGTAGCTGCGCGCGCACTGCCTGCTGAAGCTCTCGTGAAACTCGCACAGCGTCACGATAATGCCCGTCAGCGTCTCCCGGTTCAGCTCGGCATGGCAGGACAGCTTCTGCATCACGCTATCTTTGAACAGCTGGGAGAGCGCGTCCTCCATCAGCTCGTATTTATCCGCGTAATGGGCATAGAAGGTCGCGCGGTTGATCGTCGCCCGCTTCGTGATGTCCCCGATCGTAATGTCCTTGATATCCTTGTTGGGAATCAAAGCGTTGAACGCATCCCTTATGAGCTGCCGCGTTCGCAGGACGCGCGGGTCCGTCCTCGTATCCTCCATCTTTCGTTCCCCCTTCGCATATCCGTCCACTTTTCAGACAATAAGGCGCTTTTGTCGCTTAAGCGATAATTTTCGTCAACTTGACGGTTGTCGGCCGGTTACCGTTATCTTATCATAACCTAAGCAACAGATGTCGCATAAGTTCAAGCGCGAGAGGGGATAAGCGATCATGGTTCTTGCACTTCAAATCGTTCTGGCTTTGGCGTTCGCCGCCTCCGGACTCGGCAAGGTCGCGGGGATTAAGATGCAGGTCGAAAACTTCAAAAAAATAGGGCTGCCGCAATGGTTCCGCGTGGTCACCGGGCTGCTGCAGCTGGTCGGCGTCGCCGGTCTCGTCGTCGGCTTCTGGCGCGACAGCTGGGCCGCCTGGGGCGCCGCCCTCATCGGCGTCATCATGCTCGGCGCCGTCGCCTTCCACCTGCGCGCCAGGGACAAGTTCGGCGCGATCGCGCCGGCGCTCGTGCTGGTCGTCCTCGCCATCGCGCTCGTCGCGCTGCTCGGCTCGGACCTGGGCGACTTCCCGAACTGACGCTAAGGCTGTTCAGAAAACCGTCAACGCGCATGCGCGTCGGCGGTTTTTTCGCATGTCTCGGTTCATGCGTCGGCTGCGCCTCGTATTTTGTCAAAATTTAAGCGCCTTTCGCGAAAAACGATGGTACCATGAATAGTTAGTACTATCGGACCCGCGCGCGATCCTGCACAATGGACGTAACAACGAAGCGCCAGCCGAAAGGAGCCACACGACATGACGATGCGCAAAGTCAAAATATACGGTACCGGAAAATACTTGCCCGGCCGGCCCGTCACGGACGCCGAGATGGACGGCAGGCTCGGCGTCGCCCGCGGGTGGACCCGCAAGACGACGGACGTCGCCGTCCGGTATTTCGCGGACGGCGAGACCGCGTCCGGGATGGGCGCGAAGGCCGCCTATGCGGCGCTGGAGGATGCCGGCCTGCTTTTCTCCGACATCGACTGCCTCGTCTGCGCCAGCGGCACGCGCGAGCAGGCGCTTCCCTGCACCGCCGTCTACATTCAGCAGGAAATGGGACAGGAACGCTCCGGCGTTCCCGCCTTCGACATCGACGCCACCTGCCTCAGCTTCCTCAACGCGCTGGACGTCATGTCGTGCATGATCGCGGCAGGCCGCTACCGCCGCGCGCTCATTGTGTCGACGGAGATCGCGTCGCTCGGGCTGGACTGGCGGCACAAGGAGAGCGCCGCCCTGTTCGGCGACGGCGCGGCCGCCGTCGTCCTGGGCCCCGCCGGGGAAGGGGAACGCTCCGCCATCGTCGGCGCGTCCCTGCGCACCTACGCGGACGGCGCCGCCTTCTCGGAGATCCGCGCCGGCGGCTCGCGGCGTCATCCGCGCGGACCGCGGCCCGCGGAGCCGGAAGACTACCTGTTCCGCATGGACGGCCCCGCGATTTTCAAGATGGCCGCGCGGCTTGCTGCCCGACTTCGCGGACGACCTGCTGCGCGCGACCGGCTCGCGCATGTCCGACTTCAAGGCGGTGGTGCCGCATCAGGGCAGCGCGATGGCGGTGCGGCTGCTGCGCAAGAAGCTGGGCATCGCGGAGTCGCAGCTCGTCTACATCACGCCCGACCACGGCAACACGATCGCGGCCTCCATTCCGATGGGCCTGCACGAGGCCGTCCGCTCGGGGCGCATCGTTCGGGGCGACCGGGTGCTCCTGATCGGCACGGCCGCGGGGCTGACGCTCGGAGGGCTCGTGCTTGATTACTGAGCCGAGGACAAGGACCGCTGCGGGGAAAAACAGAGGCATGATTAGCGAGCCGGGAGCGGGAACCTCCGCGGGGAAAAGCAATGACTTGTTTGCCGAACGGGAAGCGAAGACCCCTGCCGGGGAACGCAAAGGCCCCGCAGCGCACAGCATGGCGGGCCTCGC
This sequence comes from Cohnella rhizosphaerae, assembly GCF_029525575.1. GTDB lineage: Bacteria > Bacillota > Bacilli > Paenibacillales > Paenibacillaceae > Cohnella > Cohnella rhizosphaerae. The sequence goes on along the minus strand of NZ_JAPDIA010000003.1, from coordinate 338,085 downwards.
GGCGGACGGCATGGCGGACGGCGGCGTCAAGCGCGTTCTACTCACCGGCGGCAGGGCGCCCGCCGCGCTGGAGCTCGCCCGGCTGCTCCGGGCGGCCGGGCATACGGTGTTCGCGGCCGAGAGCGCGCCTTATCACCTCTGCCGGGCTTCGCGCGCCGTGGCGCGCAGCTTCATCGTGCCGGCGCCGGCGTTCGATCCGTCCGGCTTCGCGGCGGCGCTGGCCCGAATCGCGGACGAATGCCGCGTCGACGCGATCCTTCCGACCTGCGAGGAGATTTTCCATCTCTCGCGGGAGCTGGACCGGTTCGCCGGGCTGTGCGAGGTGCTCGCCGCGCCGCTGGACGCGCTTGAGCGCCTGCATCACAAGGGCGCGTTTATCCGAATGGCGGAGGAAGCCGGCCTTCCCGTGCCGCCGACGGCCGTCATCGAGACGCCCGACGGCTGGCTGCCGCTGCTGCAGGACGGCGCGTACGCGGACGGGCTCGTGCTGAAGCCCGCGTATTCGCGCTTCGCGTCGCGCGTCATCGCGGTCGAGCCGCGCGAGGGGCGCTTATCCCCTTCGGTCAGGGAAGCGGTCCTCCGCAAGCTGGCCGAAGCCGGCGGCGGCGGCGTGTCGGCCGCGCGCCCCTGGATCGCGCAGAAGCTGCTGCGCGGCGACGAATGGTGCACGTACGGCGTCGCGCATGACGGCGCGCTCGTCGCGTTCGCCGCGTATCGCAGCCGCTTCCGCGCCGGGCGGGGCGCCAGCATTCACTTCGCCGCCGAAGCGCAGCCGGCGCTCGCGGACTGGGTCGCGCGGTTCGTCCGCCACGCGCGCTTCACGGGCCAGATCGCGTTCGACTTCATGGCGGAGCCGAACGGCGCGATCTACCCGCTCGAATGCAATCCGCGCGCCACGAGCGGCATCCATCTGTTCCGCCCGGCGGACGGCCTGGCGGAGGCGCTGCTCGCGCCCGGGCGGCTCGCCGCGAGCGGGTCCGTGGCGACGCCCGCGCCGGGCGCGGGCGCCATGCTGTCTCCCGCGATGCTGACCTACGGGCTTGCGCAGGCCGTCCGCGAGCGCAGGACGCGCGAGTGGCTGCGCGCCTTCGCCGGCAGCCGGGATGCGGTGTACCGGCGGGGAGACGCCGGCCCCGCGGCCGAGCAGCTCCGTCTGTTCGGCTGGCTCAGGCGGACCGCGAGCCGGCGGGGCGTGACGCTCCAGGAAGCGTCCACAATCGACATCGAATGGAATGGTGAACGATGACCAGAGCGTTAATAACCGGCGCGACCGGCTCCCTCGGACGAGCGACCGCGCTGCGTCTCGCGGAAGCGGGCTGGACCGTGACCGGCGTCGGACGCAATGCCGAGGCGGGCAGCCGGCTGGAGGCTTCCGGCATCGCCTTCCGCCGGATCGATATCGGCACGCAGCCGGAGGTGATGGCCGAAGCGTGCGCGGGCCATGACTATGTCATCCACTGCGCGGCATTGTCTTCGCCGTGGGGACGGTACCGGGACTTCGAGGCGGCCAACGTCGCCGGCACCGCGCATGTCGTCGCCGGCTGCCTTCGGCACGGCGTCCGCAGGCTCGTGCACGTCTCGACGCCGAGCGTCTACTTCGACTATCGCGACCGGCTGAACGTGCAGGAGACGGCGCCGCTGCCGCGGCGGCCCGTCAACGCCTACGCGGCGACCAAGCTGATCGCGGAGCGGATCGTGCTGGAAGCGGCAGGCCGAGGACTGGACGCGGTCATCCTGCGTCCGCGAGCCATCTTCGGACCCGAGGACGGCTCGCTGTTCCCGCGGCTGCTGCGCGTCAACGAACGCCGCGGCATTCCGCTGATCGGCGGCGGCCGGGCGCTGCTTGACCTGACCTACTCGGACAACGTCGTCGACGCGCTGGAGGCCGCCTGCCTGGCGCCTGACGCGGCGGCCGGGCAAATTTTCAACATCTCGAACGGCGAGCCCGTCCGGCTGACGGATCTGCTGCGGCGCCTGTTCGCGCTGCTGGAGCTGCCGCTTCGCACGCGGGAGGTTCCGCTCCGAACGGCGCTGGCCGCCGGTTCACTGATGGAGCGCGCCTACCGGCTCCTGCCGGCGCTCGGCGCGGAGCCGCCCTTCACGCGCTATACCGTGGGCCTGCTCGCCTACAGCCAGACGCTCGACATCTCGGCCGCGCGCCGGACGCTCGGGTACGCGCCCCGCGTGAGCGTCGACGAGGGGCTGCAGCGATTCGCCGCCTGGTGGAGGGCGAACCGATGAGCGCCGTAGCGCCGGTCGTCCCGGTCGAACTGAAGCTGATGTCGGCGGGTTACTGCGTGCACCCCGAGTTCGTAACGATCCGGGGCGGGTCGCTTCGCACTGCGGCTTATCCGGCCGGGTTCGCGCTGATCCGCCATCCCGCACAGGGCTGGATCTTGTTCGATACCGGCTATTCGGCCCGCTTCGAGGCGCTGACGCAGCGGCTTCCTTACGCGTTGTACCGCCGGCTCACACCCGTCCGCTACCGGGAGGAGGATGCCGCCGCACGCCAATTGGAAGCGCTCGGGATTCGCGCGGAAGAGGTCGGCACCGTGATTCTTTCACACTTCCATGCGGACCACATCGGCGGCGCGCGGGATTTTCCGAACGCCCGGTTCCTGTATCCCGAAGCCGCCTACGCGCCGCTGTGCCGGCTCGGCCCGGTGCGGTCCACCCGCGCGGGATTCCTCCCGGGCCTGCTGCCGGACGGCTTCGCGGAGCTGGCGACCCCCGTCGAGCGAGCCGCGTGGACGCAGCTGCCGGGGCATTCGCCGCTGGCAGGCGGCTGGGACCTGCTGGGCGACGGCAGCCTGATCGCCGTCAGCCTTCCGGGGCATGCCGCGGGTCAGATCGGCCTGCTGCTCCATGCTGGGCAGCCGCCCGCGCCCGCCGGCGCAAATGCCGCCGCAGCGACGCCGGGCCGCACGGTCGCTACGGATTCACCCGCGCCTATGCCGCAGCTAGCGTCCCGGCCCGATGCAAGCGGACCGACGCGCTATCTGCTGTGCGCCGACGCCGCCTGGTCCAGCCGGGCGCTGCGCGAGAACCGCCCGCCGCATCCCGCCGCCGGCATCGTCATGGACGACCGGCGGGCTTACCGCGACAGCTTCGCGCTGCTGCGGCGCTGGCAGGCCGCCGATCCGGCGCTCGTCATCGTGCCGAGCCACTGCCGCGAATTTTTTCCCATCGACGACCGGGAGGTGCCCATGCGATGATAAAAGCCGCCAGCTTCATCCTCCGCTACCTGCATGCCCGGCGCAGCGCGCGCCGCTGGCCGGATCGCGCCGCGTTCGACCGCTGGCGCGAGGCGCGCGTGCTGCGTCACATCGACCGCGTGCGCCGTGAATCGCCGTTCTACCGCGAGCTGTGGGAGGGCATTCCCGATGCGCAGTGGCGCGCATTTCCCGCGATCGACAAGTCCGCCATGATGGCCGGCTTCGACCGGCTGAACACCGTCGGCGTCGGCAAAGCCGAGGCGTTCGCCGTGGCGGAAGCGGCGGAGCGGTCGCGCGACTTCACGCCCGCGATTCGCGGCATCACGGTCGGGCTGTCGTCGGGCACCTCCGGCAACCGCGGCCTGTTCCTCGTCAGTCCCGAAGAGCAGGCGGCCTGGGCCGGCACGGTGCTCGGCAAGCTGCTGCCGGTCTCGCCGCTCAGCCGCTTCAAGATCGCCTTTTTCCTTCGCGCGAACAGCAATCTGTACGCATCGGTCGGCAACCGCAGGTTGAAATTCGGATTCTACGACCTGCTCGACCCGATCGAATCGCACTTGCGGCGGCTGCGGGACGAGCGGCCGGACCTGATCGCGGCGCCGCCGTCCATGCTGCGCATGCTGGCGGACGCGGCGCGCTCGGGCAAGCTCGACGGCGTCCGGCCGCGCCGGATCGTCGCCGCCGCCGAGGTGCTCGACCCGCTGGACCGCGCCGCGATCGAGGGGGGCGTTCGGCCAGATCGCGCATCAGGTTTATCAATGCACCGAAGGCTTTCTCGGCTGCACCTGCGCGCACGGCACGCTGCATTTGAACGAGGATCTCGTCTACATCGAAAAGGAATACGTCTCCGGCAAGCCCGGCACGTTCGTGCCGATCGTCACCGACTTTTCGCGCCGGACGCAGCCGATCGTCCGTTACCGGCTCAACGATCTGCTCGTCGAGCGGACGACGCCCTGTCCCTGCGGCTCGCCCTTTACCGCGATCGAGCGGATCGAGGGGCGGTGCGACGACATTTTCTACGCCTCGGCTCTGCAGCCTGGCGCGGCGCCCGTTCCGGTCTATCCCGACTTCGTGACGCGGGCGATCATCGGGGCCTCCGGCGAGATCGAGCAATACCGGGCCGTGCAGACGGCGCAGGATCGCTGGACCATCGAGCTCGATCTGCGGGATAACGAGTTGCGCCAGGCGGCGGAGTCGCGGATCCGACAGGCGATCGAGACCCTGTGCGAGCGCCTATGCTGCATCGCCCCCGCGCTCTCTTTTTCGTCCTATACTCGCATGCCCGGTGACCGCAAGCTACGACGCGTCGAACGGAGGTACTCGCCGTGAGCATACCGGTCGTTTTTTTACGACAGCACGAATATCGAGAATTGCCCCTGGCCGGACACGGCATACGGACAATATGCGAAAAGCTATCTGACTCCCGTCATGAAGGAGGGAAGCGTGGCGTTCGTCGGCAACGTGCATACGCGCCTGCTCGTCATGAGCGTCGACGGCGTCCCCGTGCCCGTCACCGTCAACGATACGGAATACGCCAACTCCTACGTCTGCTCGCCCTACACGCACTATGTGAGCTACGCCAGGCAGGAGCTGTCGCTGCTCCGCAACCGCGCGCTCATCGCCGTCTTGTCCGCGACGCTGACCGGGATCGGCGGCCTGCTGAAGGCTTCGCGGTTCAACCGCGTCGTGCACGTCAACAACTGGCTGCTGTCGACCAACCTGTATCCCGCGCTGTCGGACGCGCAATGGTCGGCGGCGCTGGACGGCCTGCTCCGCGCGTTTCCCGGCCACGCCATCGCCTTCCGGTCGCTCAACGACTCGCTGAACGCGCGGGAGATGAGCCTGTTCCGCGGGCGCCGATGCCGCCTCGTGCCCAGCCGGCAGATCTACCTGCTGCGCACGGACGACCCCGACTTCGCGAACGCCAAGGCCCGCTGGCTATTGAAACGCGACCGGGCGCTGGCGGATCGGTACGGCTATGTCGCGGCGGGACCCGCGGATATCGTGGCGACGGACCTCCCGCGCATCGCGGAGCTTTACAAGATGCTTTATCTGGACAAATATTCGCTGCACAACCCGCAGTTTACGGCGCGTTTCTACGAGCAGGCGCTTGCGGAGGGAACGCTTGAGCTGCACGGCTATCGCGACGGCGTCACCGGCAGACTCGAGGCGATACTCGGGTTCTACGCGCGGGAGAGCGCCATGACGACGCCCCTGTTCGGCTACGACACCTCGCGGCCGCAGGCGCACGGCCTCTACCGGATACTGTCGGCCCTCCTGATCGGCATCGCCCGCGAACGCGGCCTGCTGCTGCACGAGAGCTCGGGCGCGGCGCAGTTCAAGCGCAATCGCGGCGCTGCCGCAGACATCGAGTACACGGCGCTGTACGACCGGCACCTGCCCGCATGGCGAAGAGGCAGTTGGTCCGCGCTCGAAGGGCTGCTCGGGAAGATCGGCGTACCGCTGATGAAAAAATACAAACTATAGCCGGGTTCGGAGGAACGAGAAATGGCGACGCATGGGAAGGTTGAGAAAACGGCGCTGGTAACGGGCGCGTCGAGCGGCTTCGGCCTGCTTATCGCGGTAGAACTGGCGAAGCGGGGCTACCGCGTTGCCGCCGTGATGCGGGATACAGGGAAGCAGGCCGCGCTCATGCAGGCGGCGGAGCAGGCCGGCGCGGGCGGGCGCATCGAGACCGTCAAGCTCGACGTGACGTCTGCGGAAGCGATCGAGGCCGCCGTGGCGGATATGCTTCGGAGAAGCGGCCGGATCGACGTGCTGGTAAACAACGCAGGCATGGCGGTCGGGGGCTTCGCCGAGGAAGTGCCGATGTCGGCGTGGCGGACGCAGATGGAGACGAATTTCCTCGGCCTCGTAGCAATGACGCGCGCCGTCCTGCCCGCGATGCGGGCGCAGGGCGGCGGCACGATCGTTCAGATGAGCAGCGTGAGCGGCCTGTGGGGAATCCCCGGGTTCGGCGCTTATGCCGCGTCCAAGTTCGCGGTCGAAGGCTTCAGCGAGAGCTTGCGCCACGAGGTCGCGCCGTTTGGCATCCGCGTCGCCCTCGTCGAGCCTGGCGCGTATCGCACGGCGATCTGGGCGAAGGGCTTCGCGGACATGCACGCGCAGCCGGACTCGCCCTACGCAGGCGCGCTGGCCGCCGTGCTCCGCATGGCCCGGCGCACGGCGGCCAGCGCGCCCGACCCGCGCGAGGTCGCCGAGCTCGTGGGGCGCCTGGCGGACAAGCGCCGCCTCTCGCGGCTGCGCTACCCGATCGGCCGCGGCGCGCGCCTGCTGCCGCTCGTCGTCAGGCTGCTGCCTTGGCGCGTGGTCGAGGCGGCGACGCGGCGGGCGATGCGCGGCCAGGAATGAGTTCTCGGCATCGCCGGCAAAGGCCGGGAGCGCCATGGATGCTCGTGTGTCGCGTCAATGTGCGCGGTACAACAAATAGCTTTATGCAGTAATGCTGCAGCTTTCTCCCATGAGCTGTAGCGTAACTTTTTGCCTCTACAGCACCGTTTCGAGCGGCTCGCGAGCCTGTAAAGTAACTTTTTGCCTCTACAGCACCATTCCGAACGGTTCGCGAGCCTGTAAAGTAACTTTTTGCCTCTACAGCACCATTCCGAACGGTTCGCGAGCCCGTAGAGTAACTTTTTGCCTCTACAGCACCATTTCGAGCGGCTCGCGAGCCTGTAAAGTAACTTTTTACCTCTACAGCACCATTCCGAACGGTCCGCGAGCCCGTAGAGTAACTTTTTGCCTCTACAGCACCATTCCGAACGGTCCGCGAGCCTTTAGAGTAACTTTTTGCCTCTACAGCACCATTTCGAGCGATTCGCGAGCCTTTAGAGTAACTTTTTGCCTCTACAGCACCATTTCGAGCGGCTCGCGAGCCTGTAAAGTAACTTTTTGCCTCTACAGCACCATTCCGAACGGTCCGCGAGCCTGTAGAGTAACTTTTTGCCTCTACAGCACCATTTCGAACGGTCCGCGAGCCCGTAGAGAAACTTTTTACCTCTACAGCACCATTTCAACCGGTCCGCGAGCCTGTAGAGTAACTTTTTGCCTTTACAGCACCATTCCGAACGGTCCGCGAGCCTGCAGAGTAACTTTTTGCCTTTACAGCACCATTCCGAGCCCTACGTACTCTCCCTACGTACTCCCCCCTACGTACTCTCCCTTCACTCACTACCGTTCACGCCCACTCCCGTTCAAGCCCTAGCTCGTTTTCACACGCCGGTTCCACGCTCGCTGCCTCATCCTTCGAATGGCATTTCACCTCCTATGCACAAATAGAAACTGAAATCGGCTTGACATGAGTTGATGATAACGATTATCATTATCGAAGAAATCTCAAGCCTGCGAGCACTTATGTTATCCAATTAGAGATTAGGGGGAAATCGTTTGTCTTTTCTGCGCAAGTCTCCGTTATTCGCCATGCTGTCCGTTCTAATACTGCTCGTCGCCGCATGCGGCAACGGCAACAATAATAACGGCGCCGCGTCTTCGTCCGCGCCGGCCGCCTCCGAAGCTGCCGGTTCGCCTTCCGCATCCGCCGCCTCGTCCGCGGAAGCAAGCGGCACGCGCAACGTCAAGCACGCGCTCGGCGAGCTGCCGATCACGGGCGTGCCCAAGAAGATCGTCGTCCTCGAATGGACGTACGCCGAAGAGCTGCTGACGCTCGGCGTCCAGCCGGCCGGCGTCGCGGACATTGAGAACATGAAGAAGTGGATCTCCACGCCGACGGAGCTGTCCGCGGACGTGCAGGACGTAGGCACCCGCCAGGAGCCGAACCTCGAGACGATCGCGGCGCTCGAGCCCGATCTGATCATCGGCGTCAAGTTCCGCCACGAGGCTACATACGACCAACTGAACGGCATCGCGCCGACGCTGCTGTTCGATCCGTATCCGCCGGAAGGCCAAGGCGACCAGTATCAAGAAATGCTGGATACGTTCCACACGATCGCGGACGTCCTCGGCAAGCAGGACGAAGCCGAAGCGGTGCTCGCGGATTTGCAGAAGACGTACGATGACGGCAAGGCGAAGCTCGCGGCGGCCGGCAAAGAAGGCAGTTCGATCGTGCTGACGATGCCGTGGGTCGACCAGAACGCGGTCACGTTCCGCATCTCGACCGACAACGCGCTCGCCATCAAGAACCTGGAGCACCTCGGACTGAAGAACGCCTTCAAGCCCGCCCAGTTCGAAGTCTACGGCTACTCCACCACGGGCGTAGAAGCGCTGCAGTCGGTACAGGACGCCGACTACCTGCACATTACGGCGGAGGACGACGTGCTGCCGATGCTGGAGAAAAACCCCGTGTGGACCGGCCTCAACTTCGTCAAGGATAAACGCGTCTATGCGCTGGGCGGCGACACCTGGCCTTACGGCGGACCGTATGCCGCCAAGCTGATGGCCGAGCGCGCCGTCAACGCGCTGACAGCCGCCCAATGATCAAGGCGTCGGTCCGGGAGCCCGCTCCCTCGCCTGCGCGCATGAAGCCGGCCCTTCCCGCCCGAGGCGCGAGGGGCTGGCTTCCGTTCGCGATGCTGGCCGGCGGCCTGCTCCTGCTCGCCGTCCTGGCGTTCGCCAGCCTGACGCAGGGCTTGTCGCACATCACGGTCGCGACGGCGTTCGACGCCCTGATCGCACCCAAGGATACGCCGGATCACCGCGTCATTCACGGCGTTCGGCTGCCCCGCACCGCGATGGCGGTGCTCTCCGGCGCCGCGCTCGCCGTAGCCGGCGCGCTCATGCAGTCCGTCACGCGCAACCCGCTCGCCTCGGAGACGACGCTCGGCATCAATGCCGGCGCCTTCCTCGTCGTCGCTGTCGGCACGGTCTTCTGGCCGGGCTTGCTCCATCAATATGCGTTTTTGTTCGCAGTCGCGGGAGGCGCGGGAGCCGCGCTGCTCGTGTTCGGCATGGGCGGCGGCCGCAAGGGCACGCCGATCCGGATCGCGCTGTCCGGCATGATCGTCACGCTCGTGCTGTCCTCCGTCACGAGCGCCCTGCTGCTGCTGTTCGAGCAGAGCACCCAGGGGCTGTTCCTGTGGGGCTCGGGCTCGCTGAACCAGAATGACTGGAGCGGCGTCCGCTTCGCATGGCCCTGGGTCGCAGGCGGGCTGGCGGCCGTGCTGCTCGCCGTGCGCCACCTCGACTTGCTGTCGTTCGGCGAGGAAACCGCGCAGTCGCTCGGCCACCGCGTCGCGGGCACGCGCATGTTCGCCATGGGCGCCGGCATCGTGCTCGCCTGCGTCAGCGTCAGCATCGTCGGCCCGATCGGCTTCATCGGGCTGCTGGCGCCGCATATCGTCAAGCTGAGCGGCATGACCCGGCACGCCTGGCTGTTGCCGCTTAGCGCGATTTGGGGCGCGGTCATTCTCCTCGGCGCCGACACGATCGCGCGCGGCTTTACGACCAGCGCGGTCGGCGAGCTGCCGGCCGGCGCGGTGACTGCCTTCATCGGCGCGCCCTGGATCGTCTGGCTGGCGCTGCGCGTCTCCAAGCACGCAGCCTCTTCATCCGGCGCGGAGAGCCGGGCATCCATGCAGATCTCCCTGCTCGCCAAACGCATGCCGTATCCGCTGCTGGTCCTCTTGTTCGCCGCGCTGCTGATCCTCGTCAGCCTGGCCGCGCTCATGAGCGGCACCTTGCATCTATCCGCGGAACAAGTACTATCGACCTTGCTTGGTCACGGTAAAGCGCTGCATGAAAAGGTGCTGATCGACCTGCGGCTGCCGCGACTGCTGACGGCTGCAAGCGTCGGCGTCGCGCTGGCCGCAAGCGGCAGCCTGATGCAGAGCGCCGTTCGCAATCCGCTCGCGGACCCGCAGATCGTGGGCGTGTCGAGCGGCGCGGGCGTGGGCGCGATGCTGCTGCTGATCGCCTTTCCCGCGCTCCCGGCCGGCTGGGTGCCGGTCGGCGCTTTCGCGGGCGGCCTGGCCGCCGCCGCGATCGTCTACGCCGCGGCGTGGCGGCGCGGTCTTAGCCCGACTGTGCTCACGCTGGTCGGCATCGCGGTCGCGGCCTCCGGCAGCGCGCTGATCAACATCCTCGTCGTCTACGCCAAGCTGACGCTCGCGCCGGCGCTCGCCTGGCTCGCAGGCAGCACGTACGCCCGCAGCTGGACGGAGCTCGGCCAGACGCTGCCGTTCATTCTGGCGCTGCTGCCGCTCGCTTGGTGGCTGGGGCGGCGCGTCGACCTGCTCTCGTTCCACGACGAGAGCGCGACCGGGCTTGGCCTGCCCGTGCGCCGGACGCGGCTGCTCGTCGCATTGCTCGCCGTGCTGCTCGCGTCGGTCGCGGTCGCAGCCGTCGGCGCCGTCGGCTTCATCGGCCTGCTGGCGCCGCACGCAGCGCGCATGTTGGCGGGCTCCAACCACCGGCGGACGCTCTTGCTGTCCTCTCTCATCGGCGCGGTGCTGCTCGTCGGCGCCGACTGGATCGGCCGCATCGTCCTGTCGCCCAGGGAGATCCCTTCGGGCATCGTGGTCGCGCTCATCGGCGCGCCCTACCTGGTGTTCCTGATGTTCAGGTCGCGGGCGGGCAAATGACAAAAAAACGATGGCTTGGCGAAATATTCGCCTTGGCCATCGTTTTTTTCGCTTATTTTAATTACCCTTCCGCCGTCGCGGCCTCCGCCTTCACCGTCTCCGAAGCGAGCACGGCGTGCGGCTTCTTGAGCTTGGCGACGAACAGACTGAGCGGCAGGGCCGCGAGCGCGACGAACGTCGCGATGAGATACACGTCGTTGACGCTCATCGTGAACGCCATCATCTCGATATGCTCGCGGTTCTGGTCGCCCGCCATCGCCAGGCTGGTGCCGTGGTCGATCGAGCGGGAGGCGAGCAGCGTCGTGAAGATCGCGATCGCGAAGGAGCCGAAGACGTTCCGAGTCCAGTTCGAGATCGAGGAAGCGTGGCCCGAATTTTCCCGCGAGATCTCGTCCATCGCCGCGTTGCTCGACGGCATGACGACGAACGCGATGCCCAGGTTGCGCACGATCATCCACCAGATGACGTACGTATGCGACACGTCGATGCTGAGCCAGCTCAGGGCGAGCGTGCCGACGGTCAGCAGAATGATGCCGATGGACATCAGGACGCGCGGCCCGACGACGTTGTACAGCTTACCGACGATCGGCATCATGAGCGCCATCGCGAGCGAAGCCGGGAGCAGGATCAGGCCCGTGTCCATCGCGGATACGTGCTGGATGCGCTGGAGGAAGACCGGCGTCAGCAAGGTACCGGAGTAAAGGCTGATCGTGATGATGTTCGCGATGATCGTATTCAGCGTAAACCGGCCGTTTTTGAAAACGCGCAGGTTGAGCAGCGGCGCTTCGGCCGTCAGTTCCCGCCAGATGAACAGGCCCAGCACGGCCAGCCCGCCCAGCAGCAGCGAGAGGACTTTCCACGAACCCCAGCCCCAGTTGTGGCCTTGGCCGAGCGCCAGCAGCAGCGCCGTGCTGCTGACGACGACGGTGATGAAGCCGAGGCCGTCGAACGACTTGGGCACGCTGAGCCGATAGTACGGAATGTACAAGTATACGAGCAAAATGGCGATCAGGCCGATCGGGAGATTCATGATGAACAGCCATTGCCAATCGAAGTTCTGCAGCAGCCACCCGCTGATCGTCGGCCCGAACGCCGGCGCCAGCATCGCGGACAAGCCCCAGAAGGCGATGGCCATCGGTTGTTTGCCGCGCGGGATGATTTGATAGATAATGGACATGGTAGCCGGGATGATCAGGCCGCTGAATGCGCCTTGCAGCACCCGGAACAGGATCAGCGAAGCCTCGCTCCATGCCATCGCGCACAGCCCGGAGGCCGCGGTGAAGCCGATAAGGGAGAATAGGTACAACCTTTTGTAGCTGAACCGCTCGCCCAGGTAGCCGACGATCGGCGCTGTCGTGCCCATGGCGAGCATGAAGCCCGTGAGGGTCCATTGGACCGAGCTAAGCGTCGTGTGGAAGTGCTCCTTGAGCGGCTCAAGCGCGAGATTGATCGTCGCCGAGGCCAGGACGCACAGGAAGGACCCGATAAAAATAGACATCATGACCGGCCAAAAGCGAACCTCCGGCGTCTTTTTTTCCGTATTCATAATAGCTTTCTCCATCTCCCAGCTCTATATGTCTATATTTACATATATAAAACGCACTTATCTTACTACGCATCCTCGCTTGTGTCAAAGCAATTTTTCCGATAAAGGAGCAACGACGTGAACACCCTCTCTTACGGTCTGCTCAGCCTGCTCGCGCAATCTTCCTTTTCCGGCTACGATCTCATGCTTCGCATCCAGCCGTTCTGGCCCGCCAAGCACAGCCAGATCTATCCGCTGCTCGCCAAGCTGGAGCAGGAGGACTATATCAGCGTCGAGCTGGTCCCGCAGCGCGACAAGCCCGACAAAAAAAGTATATTCCCTGACCGGCAAGGGCAGGGATGCGCTCAAGGACTGGTTCGATCAGCCGACGGCCGAGCCCGCGCTGCGCGACGAGATGATGCTGAAGGTGTTCTGCATGTCTTACGCCAAACCGGCATCCGCCCGCAAAATGCTCGCCGACCGGCTCGCTTTCCATGAAGCGCAGCGGCAGAAATACGACAACAAGCTGGTTGAACTGAAGGAAAGGGCCGACTGGCCCGCGTCCGGCTTGCCCGAGCCCTTGCACCCGTTGTTCGGCGCCTACCTGCTGACGCGCAAGGCGATCATGTCGAACGAAACCAACACGGAGTGGTGCAAGTGGGTGCTCAGCCTGTTGCCGGCGGAGAACTGAACGTTCTCTGGCCCGATGTTGCCTAAGTGCTGCCCGTCGACAGCACTTCCGCCGCTCGGACGCGCAAGACTGCCGAAGTGCTTCCCTTCGACAGCACTTCCACCGCTCGGACGCGCAAGACTGCCGAAGTGCTTCCCGTCGGCAGCACTTCCGCCGCTCGGACGCGCGCGACTGCCAAAGTGCTTCCCTTCGGCAGCACTTCCGCCGCTCGGACGCGCACGACTGCCGAAGTGCTTCCCGTCGGCAGCACTGCCACCGCTCGGACGCGCAAGACTGCCGAAGTGCTCCCCGTCGACAGCACTTCCACCGCTCGGACGCGCGCAACTGCCAGAGTGCTTCCCGTCGGCAGCACTTCCACCGCTCGGACGCGCGCGACTGCCAAAGTGCTGCCCGTCGGCAGCACTTCCACCGCTCGGACGCGCGCAACTGCCAGAGTGCTTCCCGTCGGCAGCACTTCCACCGCTCGGACGCGCACGACTGCCGAAGTGCTTCCCGTCGGCAGCACTGCCACCGCTCGGACGCGCAAGACTGCCGAAGTGCTCCCCGTCGACAGCACTTCCGCCGCTCGGACGCGCGCAACTACCAGAGTGCTTCCCGTCGGCAGCACTGCCACCGCTCGGACGCGCGCGACTGCCAAAGTGCTGCCCGTCGACAGCACCTCCACCGCTCGGACGCGCGCGACTGCACGAGTGCTTCCCGTCGGCAGCACCTCCACCGCTCGGACGCGCGCGACTGCCGAAGTGCTTCCCTTCGGCAGCACTTCCACCGCTCGGACGCGCGCAACTGCCGAAGTGCTTCCCTTCGACAGCACTTCCACCGCTCGGACGCGCAAAACTGCCGAAGTGCTTCCCTTCGGCAGCACTGCCACTGCTCGGACGCGCAAGACTGCCGAAGTGCTTCCCTTCGACAGCACTTCCACCGCTCGGACGCGCAAGACTGCCGAAGTGCTTCCCTTCGACAGCACTTCCACCGCTCGGACGCGCGCAACTGCCGAAGTGCTTCCCGTCGGCAGCACTTCCGCCGCTCGGACGCGCGCGACTGCCGAAGTGCTTCCCGTCGGCAGCACTTTCTCCGCCTTCCGGCTTAGCCGCCCGATTCGGCTCAATTTCCGGCCCCCTACAAGTCCACCTCGACCATCGACTGCGCCATCGTCGGATTGTCGGTGATGATGCCGTCGACCTGGAACTTCAACACTTCCTTCAAGTCCCGCCTGTCGTTCACCGTCCACACCCACACCTCGCGGCCGCCGGCATGCGCCTGCTTCACGAGCTGCTTGGTCAGCATGATCTGCTCGATCGTGTAGAAGTCGACATCCAGCGCCGACAGGTTGCCTAGCGCGAAGTAAAGAATCTGCCCGATCTTGATGTCGGGATCGAGCGCCCGGATATGCCGCAGCGCGTTCCCGTCGAACGACTGCACGTAAACATCCTTCTCCATGCCGGTGTCCCGGATCAGCCGGACGACCTCCTCCGCCAGCGCGTCGCCGTTGCCGTAGGGCTTCAGGTCGACGATCAGCTTGATGCGCCCCTGCGCTTCGGACAGCACTTCGCCGAGCGTCGGGATCCGTACCGTTTCTCCGTTCTCGTCCTCTCCGATGTCCAGCCCGCCGAGCTGCGCGTAGGTGAGGTCGGCTATGCGCGCGTTTTTCCCCGTCATCCGCAGCAGATTGCCATCATGGAACAGCACCGCCACCCCGTCCTTGGTCAACTGGACGTCCAGCTCGACCGCCGTCATGTCCTTGTCGATCGCCGACAGGATCGACGGCAGCGAGTTCTCGGGACCGCCGGCCGCGTCTCCCCGGTGCGCCGCGATCGTCACGCTCCACTTGGCGTAGACGAGACCGCCCGTCGCCCGCAGGCCGATGAAAATCGACAGGCTCATATAGACGACCGCCATAGACCCCATCAGCAGGCGCCTTCTTTGAATTCCTTTCACATAACGCCCGATTCGGCCCTCCAGCCGCCCGAGCCGGCTGCGGTATATCGTCAGGCGATCCTGCGGCTTGACGCCCAAGGAACGGTTGAAGTTGTAGAACAGCCGCGTCAGCAGGATGATGTTGACCGGCAAGAGCAGCAACGCGAACATATACGTCAGAATGGTCGACAGCGTCAGCGAATAATGACGGGAAAAGATCGTCAGTACGTTGATGTCCAGCCAGGAGGGCAGGTAGGACAGCGACGAGATCGCCGACGATCCG
This sequence comes from Cohnella rhizosphaerae, assembly GCF_029525575.1. Lineage (GTDB taxonomy): Bacteria > Bacillota > Bacilli > Paenibacillales > Paenibacillaceae > Cohnella > Cohnella rhizosphaerae. The sequence goes on along the minus strand of NZ_JAPDIA010000003.1, from coordinate 322,907 downwards.
GCCGCGAAGACGGTCGCGTTGAACAGGAACAGCGACAGAAAGAGCTGCGGGCGCCTGCCCCGCGTGAGCGCCTGGCTGCTGCGGATCGCCTGGGTCGTCGTCTTGCCCTCCAGCACGATGAAGTGCAGCGCGAATATCCACCGCAGCAGCGCGTACAACGCGACGACGATCAGCAGCGCGTATACGAACGTCATCGTGAACGACGCATCCAGCACTTCGCGGTTCAGGAAGACCGGGACGTTGAACAGCGCGTAAAAGGAGGCCGACAGCGGCGAGTCGATGAACGGAATCAGGATCAGCAGCAGGAACAACAGTTGAAAGATACCGAAGCCGAGCAGCCGCGGCGCCTGCCGGATCGTCGTCTTCACCGCGTCCGAGATTGCGATATTTTTGCCGAAATAATGCTGTTGTACGAGGATGATCAACACGATTAATTCGATCAGCACGGCGAGGGACGCCACCAGCCCGATCAGCGCGAGACCGAGCACGCCGTTGTAGCTCAGCCCGAGCCGGTAGACATCCCCGTTGAGCAGGGAGCCCGAGCCGACGACCGTCAGAATCCGGTTGAACATGAACGTGATGACCGGCACGACGATGACGCTCGTGGCCAGCATGTACAAATATTCGAAAAGCAGAAGCTTCGGATAAGTGGCGCGAAAATCGCGGAAGGCTCTGCCGAGCAGTCTGAACATAACGATCCATCCCAGTTCTAAGTGAAGTATGAAGGCTTGCGCAGCCCGGGTCTTCTAATCATACCATCCTCGTAAAGGGGGCCGGCGCGATCTTTGCCGCCGCGGAACGCCGGACTAGGCATGCGCATACTTTATCCTATGTTCAAAACGACGGAGGTATCGCCATGAGCTTGCCTTACACCACCACCGGCGGCGCGACGGCGCCGCTCTATCAATGCGCGTCCCATGTCCATGACACGCTGAAGTCCGTGAAGGACCACATGCACGGGCTCTGCGCCCAGCACGCCGGCAAGCTGGCCCGGGTAGAGACGCTCGAAGGCGACGTGTTCGAAGGACACCTCATGCACTGCGACCGAGGCATCCTGTACATGAACATCCCGGATACCCGCGCCTTCTTCCCCGGCCCGCCGGTACCGTTCGGAGGCCCCGGCTTCGTGCTGCCGCTCGTACTCTTCAACCTGCTGACCATCTCGCTGCTTTGAGTGCGGCCGCCGACCTGATAACTGACGAGGAGTGAGAAAAAATGGCTTTCATGCCCCCCCTTCGGACCGCAAGGCACCCAACAGGCGCCTACCGCGCCGCCGCCGCAGTCCCCGCCGCCGAGACCGCTCACCGCATCGGCCTTGGCCGTCGACCCCGGCGCCATCCGCGGCTGCCTGTACCGCAACACCTACATCTGGCTCAACAACGGCCAGGGCTTCTGGTTCTATCCGACCTTCGTCGGCCGCACCTCGGTATCCGGCTTCAGATGGAACGGCTTTTTCTGGATGTTCTCCGGCGTCAGCCTGGATCGGATCGAATCGTTCACTTGCTTCTGAAGCTTATGCGCGCAAAAGAGCGGGCGCCGGAATCCGGCGCCCGTTTGACGTTCGTTATGGTTGAATTTCGCTCCCGCTCCACGTGAACGCCCAGGGACCGCGAAGGACCGCGGTCGGCCTCGTGAACGTCACGGTGACCGACTTGGCATCAGGGTCGACCTCGAACTCCATGTACTCGACCGCGCCGGTGCGCTCGTTCAGCTTGGCCATCGAGCTCCTGTCGACATCAAGGTTATACAGCATGCGGTCCGGCCGCTCCTCTGCGTGAAGGTCCGTATAAATCCGCAGACTGCACGGCTTCACGCGTTCCGTCTTCGTGATCGTGACCGGGTAACCCGCGATCTCGAACGTCTTGTTTAGCCCCTCGGTCGTAACGGTCGGCAGCTTCACGGTCACCTCGTCGCGATAAGTGACGCTGATCTCCGGGATGCTCATCGTATAAGCGGCGCCCGTCCGATCGTTCAGCGGAAAATACAGCTCGCTCTGCGGAGCCCCCATGCCTCGCACGAACGATAGCGCGAGAGGCGTCCCCGACTCGTCCTTCACGCGCAGTTGTTCGTCCGAGCCGTGGCGTATGGGCGCCTCCATCCCGTAGTTGTCGATACGGAAGCCTGTCTGCGGCGGCGATATCAGCGAGATTCTCGCCCGACCGTCGACACGGTCCGCGATCGCCGTCACGGATAAGCCGTTAACCGTCGCGGTCTTGCCCAGCTCCGCGTAGCTGTCCGCGGCATCCGCCTGCTCGAGGCGCGCCTCGACTTCCCTCGCGGGCTGCAGCGGCAGACGCAGCTTGATCGCGCCGGATAGATCGAGCTTGCCTTTGTGCCAGAAGGAAGCGGTCCAATCGTTGGGCGTCCATGCCCCCCATATTGCTCGTTATGTCGAATACTTCGCCCCGCTCGTTCACCAGTTCCAGACTTTCCACGCGCGGCGCCTGCTCCCCCGCCATCGCGACATAAGTCATCTCTTCGTCGGAATGGATGCCGGTAATCGTAATTTTGCCCTCGCCAACGCTCAGCACGATCGGCTTTTTCAACACATACCGCTCCGACGGCGAATCCTCTTCCGACACGATCCCCGTGCCTGGCGAGAACTGAAATGTCTTGCGCAGCGCCGCCCACACCCGGTCGTGATTCGCGATGCCCGCCGACAGGACGAGCAGCGCAAGCAGGGCGGCGGCGATCGCCAGCGCGCGCCTGCCCCGGCGTCCCGCCGGCAGTTCCCGCTCCAGCGCTGCCGCAGCGATCCCCGCGCGGCTCCGCTCGCGAAGCTCGTCCGGAAGGGGAATCGCCTCCATCAGCCTTTTCAAATCATCGGTAGGCATCCCGCCCCTCCTCTCCCGCTTGCTGCTTCAGCTTCGACAGCGCGCGATACAGTATCGTCTTCGCAGTACCAAGCGGCAGCTCCAGCAGCTCGGCCACTTCGCGGATCGTCAAGTCATAGTAATATCTAAGCACGACGACCTGCTTCTCCGTCGCATCCAACGCTTCAAGCAAAGCTTGCAGCGAGATCGCCAGCGGAATATCGGTCTCGTCCTCCGCGAGCAGCTCTCCCTCGTACGCCGGGCTCCACGGCGAGACCTGTTTTCGCCTCCGATAGATGTCCGTGGCGCAGCGAATCGCGATTTTCATCAGCCACGTTTTAAAAAACCGCGGCTCCTTTAGTCGGCCGATCGCTTTGTAGGAGCGATAGGCCGTCTCTTGCACAGCGTCCAGCGCGTCCTCGGCATTGCCCAGATACACGAACGCCGCGCGGTACAGATCCCCCTCATACTGCCCGAACAGCTCCGCATAGGCTTCGCTGTCGCCTTTTTTGCGCTCGTCTGAGTAACTCCAGAATGTCCATCCCCCCCGCTTCGCCGTTACGCCAGTCTATATTCATTAGACGTGCGGGCGGCGGATTTGGCTTTGATCCTCCCCACGCCGCTCTCCTGCTCCCGCTCTGCGCCTTGCCCTTGCACCGCTTCCTTCTGCAAATAGCTGTTCGATTGCATTTATTTGGAGACGAATTCTCGCCGGTAAAAAAGATAAGTGTCCAAAAGCAATTAATTTACCAAAATCAGCCGATATTCGTCCCTTTGTTGCGAATTAATTGCCTTTTAACACCTATTTGGCCCACAAATGTACGAATCGAGGCAAATAAATGCTTTTCAACACTTATTGCTTCGCAGCATCTTACTTACATCGCATCTCCACGCCCGTTGCCGTCCCCCACCCCGAGCAAAGCAAAAGTCGGACGCCCCCCGCGCCCGACTTCTAAAAGCTCCCCCGTATATCCGGCGCCCAGCGGCCGGTCCGGCAAGCGCTTCGCTTTGCACCTGCTTCAACCGGTGGCCCACCGCCGCTACTCCGGTTTCGCGACCGACGCCGCCCGGCGCGTCTCCGCGCTCTTACTCCGGCCTCGCCACCGCTCCGCGCGCCTCGCCGCCCTCGCCCTCGCCCATACCCGTGCCCTTTCCCCCGGACAGCAGCCAGCCGCCCACGGCGATCAGGATGAGCACGGCGTAGAACGTCAGCTTCCAGCCCGTCGACTCCGCGAAGTCGTGCGGGATGACGTGCAGCGACGGATGCGCCAGCGTATGCACCGCGAGCTTGACGCCGACCCAGCCGACGATGACGAAGGCGGCGATCTCGAGCGACGGCCGGCTCTCCAGCAGCTTCACGAACAGGTTGGCGGCGAAGCGCATGATCAGGAGGCCGATGAACCCGCCGAGGAAAATGACGGCGAAGTGTCCGCCGTCCATGCCGCCGATGCGCGGCAGGGTCGTCTCCGGCAACGCGACTGCGAGCGCCACGGCCGCAAGGATCGAGTCGATCGCGAAGGCGATGTCGGCGACCTCCACCTTGATGACGGTCGGCCAGAAGCTCGCCTTCGGCTTGGTGCCCGCATGCGGCTCCGCATCGCGCTCACCCTTTTTTGACGATCGCTTTTCTGAAAATATGGTTGAGTGCGATAAACAGCAAATACAGCGCCCCGATCGCCTGCACCTGCCAGACGTCCACCAGAAACGAAATGGCGAACAGCGAGGCGAAGCGGAAAACGAAGGCCCCCGCGAGGCCGTAAAACAAAGCTTTCTTCCGTTCCTTCTCCGGCAGATGCTTGACCATGATCGCCAGCACGAGCGCGTTGTCGGCGGCGAGCAGCCCCTCGAGCGCGACCAGCACGAGCAGCACCCAGCCGTACTCCATCAGCAATGCGAAGTCCATGATTGATCCTCCTCTTATCGAAGTTAATCGGACCGCCGTCCTGCCGCCCGTGTCTTCCCTCGAACAAAACAAAAGAGACCTCTGCCTTGTTCAAGGGCAAAGGTCTCGCTAACAATGCCATGGTCGGCAATGCCAATAAAGCCGGAGAGCGGGCTCTCGTATTGACGACTTTATTGTGGCAGCTACTCCCCTTCGGAGTCGATATGCGGTAAAAGATTGCGGCGAAGCGCGATCCTGAGTTTGTACGGCGCGGCGGGAGGGAGGTTCCAAAAAAATTTCGGACGGCTCAAAGCAGATGCATCTTCGCCTCCGCCTCCTGCCACGGTACCGAGTATCCGCTCCCCCTTGGCGCAGAAGATCGAGGCGGACGTGTACAGCGGATCCGCGTCTTTCCGGTAGCCGATCCGTTCGATGACAGCCTGCGCATTGTGGCATTCGTCGTAGCCGCCGAAGACGCAGCGGATGCTGCCCCGGCCGTGCGTGAAGGCGGCCAGCTCCGTTGCGTAATTCATGAAGGTCGCCACGGACGCTCGGCCGGTGACGATCGCATGCGTATCCGTCGTCTGCGGCGGCTCGAACCGTCCGCTGGCGCGCTGGATGTCGGACAGCACCCGGCCCATCTCGTCGATGCCCACGCGAATTTTAAAGTCGTAAACGGGCTCGAGCAGCACATTGTCCGCCTTCTCCAGCCCCTGCCGCAGCGCCCGGAAGGCCGCTTCGCGGAAGTCGCCGCCGTGCGTATGCTCGTTGTGCGCCGCGCCCCGCAGCAGCGTGATCTTGAGGTCAGTGACCGGCATGCCCGCCAGCAGGCCGCGATGCTCCCGCTCGTACAGATGCGTCCGCACGAGATTCTGGTTGCCGACGCTGAATTCGTTCGGGTGACAAGCGCTCGCGAACGCGATCCCGCTGCCGCGCTCCCCGGGCTCAAGCAGTAGATGAACTTCGGCGTAGTGCCGCAGCGGCTCGAAGTGTCCGTACCCTTTGACGGCCGTTCGGATCGTCTCCTTGTACAGGATCTCCGGCGGCCCGAAGGAGACGTCCATGCCGAACCGCTCCTTGGCCACCTGCTCCAGCACCTCCAACTGGATCACGCCCATGACGTGCAGATGAATCTCCTGCAGGCGCTCCTCCCAGACGACGTTCAGGGAAGGATCCTCCGCATTCAGAATTTGAAAAGCGCGCAGCACGTCCTTGACGTTCAGCGTCGCGGGAAAAAGGACCTTGGACTGCAGCGTCGGCACCATCTCGTAGGCCTGCTTGTCCGAGTAGATGCCGAGGCCCTGACCGGCCTCGGCCGCGGACAGTCCGACGACCGCGACCAGATCGCCCGCAGTCGCCCGATCGACCGACTGGGAGCGGCTCCCGCTGAACGTCAGGAGTCGCGTGACCTTCTCCGCGTACCGGACGCCCCCGCTCTGGTAAGCCATCTCGTCTCGAACCTGGAGCGTACCGCTCAGCACCTTGACGAAGGTCTGCCGCACGCCGTTCGCGTCATGTCGGATCTTGTAGACCCGCCCGCCGAACGGTGCCTCCTCGTCATAATCTACGGTCGTCAGCAGATGCAGCTGCGCCAGAAATTCGGCCACTCCGCTGTCCTGCAGCGCCGACCCGCTCGCGCAAGGGAACAGCCGGCCCTCGCGAATAAGCGTTCGCAGTCCCCCAAGCCAATAAGCCGGATCGTCGCGCCCCTCCAGGAAGGCCTCCAACAGCGCTTCGTCCCGCTCCGCCATCCGTTCCCGCAGCGCCTCGCCCACGATTCCGTCCGGCGTTAGCTCCTCCGCGATCGACGCCGCGTCCGGCGTGAGTTGCGCACGGATCTCCGCCGTCACAGCCTCCGCGTCCGCGCCGATCCGGTCCGTTTTATTGATAAAAAAAGAACGTCGGCACGCCATGCTTGCGCAGCAGCTGCCAGACCGTCTCGGTATGCCCCTGCACGCCCTCCGCCGCGCTGACGATGACGATCGCGTAATCCATCGCCAGGACGGCCCGCTCCATCTCCGGCGAGAAGTCGACGTGTCCCGGCGTATCGATCAAATAATAGGTGTCCCCTTGGTATGACAGCGTCGCCTGATCCGCGAAAACCGTAATCCCCCCGCGCCCGCTCGATCTCGTGGCTGTCCAGGTAAGCGTCCTTGTGATCGACCCGGCCCCGCGCCCGGATGCTGTTGGTATGATAAAGCAGCTGTTCCGCAAAGGTCGTCTTGCCCGCATCCACGTGGGCGAACAGACCGATCGTCTTCCGCATGATGGTGTCCCTCTTCCGTCGCTCGTTGCAGTAAACCTCTGCTCCCATTAAAACATATTTGGCCGCGCAGGTTGTTAAAAAAGGCATTTATGCCCGCCGCATCGCCGCTCGGACGCGCGCGACTGCCAAAGTGCTGCCCGTCGACAGCACTTCCGCCGCTCGGACGTGCGCGACTGCCAAAGTGCTGCCCGTCGACAGCACTTCCGCCGCTCGGACGTGCGCGACTGCCAAGGTGCTGCCCGTCGACAGCACTTCCGCCGCTCGGACGCGCGTGACTGCCAAGGTGCTGCCCGTCGACAGCACTTCCGCCGCTCGGACGCGCGCGACTGCCAAAGTGCTGCCCGTCGACAGCACTTCCGCCGCTCGGACGTGCGCGACTGCCAAAGTGCTGCCCGTCGACAGCACTTCCGCCGCTCGGACGCGCGCGACTGCCAAAGTGCTGCCCGTCGACAGCACTTCCGCCGCTCGGAGCGCGCGACTGCCAAAGTGCTGCCCGTCGACAGCACTTCCGCCGCTCGGACGCGCGCGACTGCCAAGGTGCTGCCCGTCGACAGCACTTCCGCCGCTCGGACGCGCGCGACTGCCAAGGTGCTGTCCGTCGACAGCACTTCCGCTGCCCGGACGCGCGCGACTGCCAAGGTGCTGCCCGTCGACAGCACTTCCGCCGCTCGGACGCGCGCGACTGCCAAAGCGCTGCCCGTCGACAGCACTTCCGCCGCTCGGACGCGCGCGACTGCCAAAGTGCTGCCCGTCGACAGCACTTCCGCCGCTCGGAGCGCGCGACTGCCAAAGTGCTGCCCGTCGATAGCACTTCCGCCGCTCGGACGCGCGCGACTGCCAAGGTGCTGCCCGTCGACAGCACTTCCGCCGCTCAGACGCGCGCGACTGCCAAGGTGCTGCCCGTCGACAGCACTTCCGCTGCCCGGACGCGCGCGACTGCCAAAGTGCTGCCCGTCGACAGCACTTCCGCCTCTCGGAGCGCGCGACTGCCAAAGTGCTGCCCGTCGACAGCACTTCCGCCGCTCGAACGCGCGCGACTGCCAAGGTGCTGCCCGTCGACAGCACTTCCGCCGCTCGGACACGCGTGACTGCCAAAGTGCTGCCCGTCGACAGCACTTCCGCCGAGGCAGCGGGGCAGATACTTCTCTACATCGTACACGAGCACGATATCATTGACTGCTGGCTTCATGGGCACCCTCCATTAATTACAAATTGTGGATTAAGGCTCGGGTCGGTGTTCATGTTCGTATGGAGTCGTGGCGGGGGGAATCCGGGATTTCTTGCGTGGTTGAGTCGTGTATCGAAGAAATCGGTTCGCCACGCCTGCGCGCAAGCCGACGGGAATCCGAGGTTGCCTCCGCCCCCGCGCATGATTTACAATACGGTTAACTGAACGGATTGGAGTTGAAGTTGAATGTGATTTTTCTTGCCCATGCGAAGGAAGACGGCGATCGTTCGCCCCTATTCTTTGCCGTGCAAGAAAGTTACGTTCTTCTTCGCTCGATCGGCGGGCCCTGATCCATTCTGGATCGGCGGATTTTCCCATACCCATCGGAGCTGCGAGAAGTAACTTTCTTGCGGCTCTTTTATTTTTCCCAAGGGAGGAATCCGCCATATGTCATTGATTCAAGTGAAAAACCTGACGTTCGCCTACGACGGCAGCTACGATAACATCTTCGAAGACGTGAGCTTCCAGATCGATACCGATTGGAAATTAGGCTTCACGGGGCGCAACGGACGGGGCAAGACGACGTTCCTGAACCTGCTGCTCGGCAAATACGAGTACCGCGGGCAAATCTCCGCCTCCGTCGGCTTCGAGTATTTCCCTTTTCCCGTCGCGAATCCCGAGGACCTGACTCTCTTCGTCATGGAGAGCATCGTGCCGGAAGCCGCGGAGTGGGAGATCAAACGCGAGCTGTCGCTGCTCCAGATGTCGGAGGACGCGCTGTACCGCCCCTTCGAATCGCTGTCCAACGGGGAGCAGACGAAGGCGCTGCTGGCCGCGTTGTTTCTCAAGGAAAACAGCTTCCTGCTCATCGACGAGCCGACCAACCACCTCGACGCGCATGCCCGCAAGCTCGTCAGCGACTACCTGCGCACGAAGCGCGGCTTTATCCTCGTGTCCCACGACCGGGCCTTCCTGGACAATTGCATCGATCACGTGCTGTCCATCAACAAGGCCGATATCGACATTCAGAAGGGCAACTTCTCCGACTGGCAGGAGAACAAGCGGCGGGAGGACGACTTCGAGCTCGCGGAGAACGAGAAGCTGAAAAAGGACATCAAGCGCCTGTCCGAAGCCGCCAAGCGCACGAGCGACTGGTCAGACGCCGTCGAGAAGACGAAAAACGGTACGCGCGTCGGCGGCCTGCGACCGGACAAAGGGTACATCGGCCACAAAGCCGCCAAGATGATGAAGCGTTCCAAAGCCGCGGAGCACCGGCAGCAGGCCGCGATCGACGAACGGGCGGGGCTGCTGAAGAACGTCGAGAGCGCGGAGAGCTTGAAGATTCCGCAGCTGGCTTACCACCAGGAGAGACTCGTGGAGCTGGCCGGCGTATCGATTTTTTACGGAGACAAGACCGTCTGCGAAAATGTCGGATTCGCCGTCGAACGGGGAGAACGCATCGCGCTGTCGGGACCGAACGGCTCGGGCAAGTCGAGCATCCTCAAGCTGATCTGCGGGGAGAACCTGACGTATACAGGCACGCTGCGGAAGGGGAGCCAACTCAAGATCTCGTACGTGTCGCAGGACACCGCGCATCTGCGGGGCGACTTGTCGGATTATGCCGCGGCGCACGGCATCGACGAGAGTTTGTTCAAAGCGATCCTGCGCAAGCTCGACTTCGCCCGGGTGCAGTTCGAGAAGGATATCTCGTCCTACAGCGGCGGCCAGAAAAAGAAGGTGCTGATCGCCCGAAGCCTGTGCGAGGGGGCGCATCTGTACGTCTGGGACGAACCGCTCAACTTCATCGACGTCCTGTCCCGCATGCAGATCGAGGAGCTTGCTGCTCGCGCACGCGCCCACGATCCTGTTCGTGGAGCACGACAGTGCGTTCTGCAGACGGATCGCGACGAAGGTCGTGGAGCTATAAGACCAGAAATTGTGCGGAAATCGCGGATTTTGTCGAAGGAATCAGGGCGCCGTCCATCGAATTAATAAGGAATCTAAGATGGCTCGACGAGTCTGAGAGACTGGAGGATCCCCATTGATCGTACGCACCAAGCTTGCTATCCCGCGACTCCGGAGCGCTCCCGTACCCAGGCCCAGACTGATGCGAAAATTGAACGAGGGGCTGAACGCCAAGCTGACGCTGGTCTCCGGCCAATCCGGCTACGGCAAGACGACGGCGCTGAGCCAATGGGCGAGCGAGGCGAATCTGCCCGTGGCATGGATATCGCTGGATCGGCAGGACAACGATTGGATCGCGTTATGGAGCGGCCTGACGGCGGCCGTCGAGACCGTCGCGCCGGGCTTCGGCGAATCGGTCCTGCCGCTGGTCAAGGAAGGCCCTTCGTCCTTTCCGGCATCGCCTTCTCTGTCCGCGCCAGCGTGGTCGTCGGAGCCCGCGATCAAGGCGCTGCTGAACGCGCTGCACGACTATGCGGGCGAGCTTGCGATCGTGCTGGACGACTATCAATTCATCGAACTCTCCGCGATTCACCGCTCCTGGGTATACTTCGTCGAGCGCTTGCCGGATAATGTGCATCTTTATGTCGCGAGCCGCGTCGATCCGACGATGCCGACCGCGAGACTGCTCGCGAGACAAGAGCTGCACCTCGTCACGGCGGACGATTTGCGGTTCGATGCGGACGAGGGGCGCGCCTTCTTCGAGCTTAAGGCGGGGCTGGCGCTCACGGGCGAGCAGATGTCCGCGCTCGTGCGCCAGACGGAAGGGTGGATCAGCGGGCTGCAGCTCGCGGCGATCTCGCTTGGGCGAAGCGCCGACCCCGCCGCGTTCATCAGTCAGTTCAGCGGCAGGCAGCATCATATCGCGGATTACTTGCTTGAGGAAGTGTTCCGGGATCTCGAGGCGCCGCTGCAGGCGTTCCTTCGCGATACGTCCGTCTTGGCGCGGATGAACCCGTCTCTGTGCGAAGCCGTGACGGGCCGGAACGACTGCCGCGCGCTGCTTGCGAGGCTGGAGCAGCTCAATCTGTTCCTGATCCCGCTGGACGAGGAGCGGCAGTGGTACAGGTATCACCATCTGCTATCAGACTTTCTGCGCGGTCAGTTCGCCGGCGGCGATCCCGAAGGTTGGGCGGCCGCGCACGCGAGAGCCGCGCGGTGGCTGGAGGAGCAGGGCGCCATCGAAGAGGCCGGCGAGCACTACCTGGAGGGGCGGCAGTACGCCGAGGCCGTACGACTGATCGAGCGGCATCTGCCCGAGCTGATCCAGAGCAGTGGCGCTACGCTGAGCCGCTGGGTGCTGCGGCTGCCGGAAGGCAGTCTCGAAGGCAAGCCGATGGCGGAGATGTTCTATCTGCTCCTGCTGACCGGCAGCGGGCAGAAGGAGCTTGCCGCGCGCAAGATCGGGGAGGCGCGGGCGCGGTACGAGCGGCTGGAAGGCGCGATGGACGAGACCGCGTGGCGCTCGGTCATGGGCAATCTTTATTTCTTGAGCGGCGTTGTCTGCTATCTGCTCAAAGACCTGGATGGCGTAAGCGCCTACTTCGAGCTGGCGGAGCGCCTCTTTCCCGAAGCGCGGCTGCTGCGTTCGGTCTCGTTCAACAACAACCACGTGCTCGACGAGTTCGACGATCATCTGGGTTATCTGAACGATTACCGTGCCGCAAGCGCGTTCATGGACAAATGGCTGAGCGTCTGGGGAGAGAACCTGGCCCACCCGTTCGTCCTGTCGCTCAACGCTTCGCACAGCAGACTACTGTACGAGTGGAATCGGCTCGAAGAGGCGGAGGCGTGCGTGCGCCGGTTGCTCGGCCGCAGCGATACGCCCTCCGTCGCTCGAACTCTACTGCACCTTTACGGTAGCGCGTCGCGAATCATGCAGGCCCGGGGCTATGCGGCGGAGGCGGCGGACCTGCTGGTCCAGCTGCGGGCGCGCGTCGATTCGCCGGACTACGACCTGTATATGCGCAGAATCGAGGCGGAGGAAGCCTGCCTGCGCGTGCGGCAAGGCGACCTGCGCGGAGCGGCGCAGTGGCTGGTCCGCTGCGGGATGTCGCATGCGGACGAAGTGTCCGTCGGCAGCGTGATAGAGCAGCTCGCGCTGGCCCGGGTGCTGGCCGCCTGCGGACGCGGCGCGGAGGCGCTGGATCTGGCTGAGCGGCTGTACGCGCTGCTCTGCAGGGAGGACCGCCTGCGGGACCGGATCCAGGCGCTGATCGTGCAAAGCATGGCGCTGCACGGGCTCGAGCGGAAGGACGAGGCGCTGGACAGGCTGGATACGGCGCTGCGTCTGGCGGAACCGCAGGGCTTCGTCCGCAGCTTCGTCGACGAAGGCGAAGTCATGGCGGCGCTCCTCGCCGCCTATGTCGAGGCGGAGACGCGCGGGGCCGCAGGCGCCTTCGCCTATGCGCGAAGGCTGCTGCAGGCGCTGTCGGACGAGGCGGCGGGCAGAAGGGCGGCGCGGGAGGCGGCGAGGTCGGAGGCGGGCACTTCGGCCGAGCATGGATCGGCCGAAGCTGGCCCGACGACCAAGAATGCATCGGCGGAGGCCGACGTAATGCCGGGGCGCGAGACAGCAGACGCAGGCATGGCGGCAGGGTCCGTAGCGACGGAGACGGGCGCGACACCGGGTCGCGAGGAGACTGGCGTCGGCAGGACGGCCTTGCGCAAGGCTGCGGCGCTCGGAGAAGCGGCAGATCGTTCCGCGCCTGCCGTCCAACGGCTGCTGGTGAGCTGCTTCGGCAGATTCAAAGTCTGCGGCCCGGACGGCCGGGAAGTCCGCTGGCGAACGTCCAAAACAGAGGAGCTGCTGGCCTACCTGGTGCATCATCGGGGAGAAGCGGTGGACCGATATCGCATCATGGACGCGCTGTGGGACGACGACTCCGCCAAGACGTCAGCCAACCTGCACACGACGGTGCACCTCCTTCGCAAGACGCTCGGACTTCTCGGCATCGAAGGCATCATTCAGCACAACCGCGGCTTTTACCGCGTCGATACCGACATTTTGGATTGCGACTATCTGTCGTTCGAGGCCTGGGTATCCGCCGGTACGGCTCTAACCGACGACAATATCGACCGCTGCTTGGCGATCGCCAAGCTCTACGCGGGCCCTTATCTGTCGGACAACGGCTATCCCTGGTCAGAGCCGGCCGGGAAAAGTCTCGAGAACGAATTTTTAGCCCTCCTGCTCCAGATCTGCGATTATTATATGGACGACGGGAATTATCCTGCCGCCATCGGCGCGATGAAAAGAGCGCTCAAGCACGCATCTTGGCGGGAAGACGTGCACGTACGGCTAATCCGGGCGTATCTGGGAAACAAAGACCGGATCGCCGCCCTCAAGCAATACGATACGCTCAAGCGAATGCTGCGCACCGAGTATCGGCTGGAGCCGGGAGATGAGGCAAAGGAACTGTTGAACCTGCGTTGACCGTCGACATATACCGCCAGAAATACAAAAACGGAGCGCTTGTAAAATAACGGAAAATGCGCGAATCGGCGACATGATTCCTTGTCGGACAAGGCTTTTGCTGATGCCTCTCTCCATTCGCGTATGATTTTTTTGTTCAGTCCTTTTTTGCTACTATAGGCTCAGCCTGAACGAACATGCAGAGGAGGCGTATCGATTTACGATGAAAAAAAAGAACGATTGGCTTGTTTCTTGCTTTGTCCCTTTCTTTGCCGAGCGCGGCAGCGTTCGCAAAGACGTCCGCCGACTTTACCGACTTGAAAGACCTGGACGCGGCGACGAAGGCCAAGTTCGACGCGATGATCTCCGCGGGCATCTTCGACGGCGTATCCGACACCAGCTTCGGCTTAAAGGACGAGATGAACCGCGCCCAATTCGCCAAGGTCGCCGCCTTGATCTACGGTTTGGAAGTCGACAAGGATCTGAAGACCTCCAGCTTCACAGACGTAAAGGCGGACGATCAGGCCAACGGTTATGCGCTGCCGTACATCGAAGCGATCAAAAAAAGCCGGCATCACGGATGGCTACGGTTCGGGCGTATACGACCCTGCGGGAGAGGTCACGAAGGAGCAGCTGGCTGCGTTTCTGATCAAGGGCTTGGGCCAAAAGGAAGAGGCGCAACAAACGCCGGGCGTTAAAGATGATACCGTGTCGGATTGGGCCAAGGGATACGTCGCGCTGGCGCTGGATCTGAAACTCCTGTCCAACGGCACGGACGGAACATTCGGCGGCCAAGCAAACGCGACGCGCGACCTGCTGGTCACCGGAGCTTACGAGGCTAAAGCGCAGTATGTAGCGCCGGGATCGACACCGACGCCTACTCCGACGCCAACACCGACGCCTACACCAACGCCGACGCCGATCTATCAGCCGCCCGTGTCGACGCCAACGCCCACACCGACTCCGACGTCGACTGCGACGCCGACGCCGTCGTCAACTCCGACACCGACGCCTTCCGACGCACCTACGTCGACGCCGGCTCCTGCGATCGAGAACGTCGATGCCGAAGCGGGCACCGTTGCTTACACGACTCGCATCTTCTACACGCCTGACGCAGGCAACGTGCTTCGGATCAAAACGCAGGCAGACGCCTTTTCGGTTCCGAACGTAGGCGATGATGCGAGCGGCCTCAGCGAGGCTTACCAATCCGGTTCCAACATCGCGAATGTCGAAGTTGGCGATCATATCGGGCTTTATGAAGTTAATGCGGTAACTGGCGCTGTGGTTCGGTTCAGCGATATTGAACTGAACGGTACGAAGATCGCAGTGGAGCCTCCATATCTTACTGTAGGGGATATCGGAGATTTCGAGCTCGGCTCTCAAGCGGGCACCATCCGATTTACCGGCCTCCTTTTGCCGAGTGGCGCCACTAAATGGATGATTTTGTCCGGCTCCGCCCCTCTCGATATGCCGGCAGCGGGATCGATCTTCGACGGACAAGCGTATACAAAGGACGAAACGACGAACACCTGGGCGGATATCGAATATTTTGCTAACGCATATACCCATATTGTGTTAGCCGCTACAGACGACGATGGACGTATCATTCGATATAAGCCTCTCGCCTACAAGGATCCCCCCAGAGGATTCAAACGGTTCAAATGGCCCGGGTGGTCCAACTGATCCGAACGGCCCGTATAACCCGCCATTCTATCCTTAATCTCGAGTGTCTAGCGGTTCGTCAGAAAAAACCGTCAGGGAATCCACCCTGGCGGTTTTTCATTTCCCCCCTGCCCTCTCCGACTTTCAAAAAGCTTCCTGCTATTAATCTTGCCTATCCCCCAACGGCCTCGAAGTCGCGACGGCGATCGTTCTGAACGTGCCGTGGTGAACGGCGCGATCTCCCGGCCGGCTGGGCCTGCATGCGCAATAGAAGTGGTAGAGCGTTCCTTCGTGACGAATGACGGATGGTTTATGCGCGTAGAGACTGTCCAGGCTGCCTTCCGGACCATGCCGGATGATCGGCTCCGCATGCTTTTGCCAATGAAGCAGGTCGTCCGATAACGCAATTCCCTCCTGCGCGTGACGTCCGTCGAAGCCGAAATAAAACAGCGCCCACCGATCCTTATGCCGCAATACGCAGGGATCGCTGACAAACCGGCTTTCCCACGAATCGGGCGAGACGCGCAGCAGCGGGTTGTCGGCGGCTCTCGTCCAATGGACGAGATCGGTAGACGTAGCCAATCCGGTCTGTTCCATCCAAGCTTCATCCGCCCCGCTCCGGTTCTTGGCATTGTAAAACATATAAAACAATCCTTCATGCTCAACGAGACATTCCTTATACAGGCCGCCTTGCTCCCAAGGCGCCCCGTCTTCCGGTACGAGGATCGGTTCCGGCAAGCGATGCCAGGTCAACAGATCGGAGTCCTCCGTCCAAGCAAGTCCGATCCGCGCGGGGCCAGTCTCGTATCCCTCTCCGGGGTACGCATGATAGACGAGCCAATACTTATCGTTCCACTTTTTAAGCACGGGCTGCCCGTCCATGTCGTTCTCCCGCAAGATCCAGGCGCCGGCCACGTTCAACGAATCCCATCCGTTTCCTTCGCCGCGGCGCAGGATGAGGCCCGCCGGACGCCAATCCAGCAAGTTATCGCTTATCGCAAGCCCCGTCTGATATCCGACACCGTCAAATCCCACGTACATCATGTAATACTGGTCCCGATGCCGGAACACAAAGGGACAGTCGACCGCTTGCTCGTCGAATGCGCCCGGCACCCCCGACCCGGTAAGAACCGGTCTGTCCAGCTTGTAAGACGTTAAAAAATCGGTTATATCCATCCCCGGCGCACCCTCCGCTTCGTTTGACCATTTCATAACGAGCGTAGCATGGAAAAAGCTTTCGTTACATGGTTGAATCAGATATAATTTTGACTAAATCCGACTTCACGAGAGGTTATAAAAATGGAAACCGACGCTTCGCTATGCTTCAAAGGCCATCCCTTCCCCGGTTACATTTCATCCGGCAAAGTCGTATATGGGACGGACGATAAGCACCCGGAGCGAATCTTTTCGACCTTTGTGGCGATGTTTATCGAGGAAGGAACGCTCTACTTCACGGAAGGCGATGCCGCATACACGCTCAAAGCCGGCGAATGGTTCATTCAGACGCCCGGCATTCGGCATTACGGGCATCAAGCGGGGGGGCGTCAAGACGATTTTCCATTTCGTTCATTTCTTGCCCCAAGGGGAATGGCGGATCGAGACGCATGCCTGGCGTCGGGAGCAAGCCGCGCTTCCCGTATGGCAGCTCGATCATGGCGAGGGTATCCGTCTTCCGCAGTTCGAGATTAGACTGCCGATGCGCGGGAGCTTTGCGCTTACGGATTGGCAGGCGCTGTTCATCAAGCTTCATCAAAATCGCGCACAAGGGATGGGATCGATCGGCCAACAAGCCACTTTCCTCGAGCTTCTTGAAAAAATGGTATGGCAGGACACGGACGGCACGTTAACCGCGCTGCCGATCCAAAAAAGTCATTGCTTATATCCAGCAGCATTATGCAGAATCGCTTACTGTGTCGGCGTTAGCCAGCCGATTCCACTTCTCCCCGGACTACTTAACGAGGCTGATGAAGCAGACGACAGGCCTGGCGCCTTCCGTGCTCATCGCTCAGTATCGCATGAACAAAGCGAAGCATCTGCTGGTCCATACGAACGATGCCATCCAACAGATCAGCCGCGAGACCGGCTACCCCGATATCGCTGTGTTCAGCAGAACGTTCAAGAAGCATACCGGTCAGTCGCCAACCCTATACCGGCAAGAGCAGTGGGGCGGAGGCGCCCGGCTGCGCGAAAAGAAGCCAAAGTAAATCGAAAGGCGCCAGAATAAGCCTCGTCGCACCTTGCTTTCGCCGCAAAGCCTGCAGATTTACATCAATTTCTGCCGAAGTCGGGCCTATTGAACAAAATACCTGCAAATACGCATTTATTTCCCTTCGTTGGCCCGATTGCCGGCTTGCGAGATGAAATTACCTGCACATTTGCAGGTTTTTCATCTACAGTCTCGGGCCGACAGAAAAAGCCTGCACAAATGCAGGCTTTTCGATCGTCATCGGATGTATGTTCTAAAAGTGTACCAGGCGTTCGCCCTAATGGTTCTTACGGCAACCACGCGTATGATCGGCAGTCAGCGCCCGCACCCCGTCAGATCGACTCGGCGCGGGGAAGGCTGCGCTCCTCGTCGGCCGACTTTCCGAGTTGGGCCGGCGCGGCGGACGAACGTTTGAGGTGGGCGACGTTGGCAGGGCGGCGTTGATGAATGATATCGCGCCAGTGGAAGTCCCCCCCGCTCCAGCGAATGAACGAGCAGCTCGGCGGTCGCCATATTCGTCGCTACGGGAATGCCGTATACGTCGCACAGCCGGAGCAAGGCGGTGATGTCCGGTTCGTGGGGCTGCGCCACGAGCGGATCGCGGAAGAAGACCAGCAGATCCAGTTCGTTCTGCGACACCATGGCGCCGATCTGTTGGTCGCCGCCCAGCGGTCCCGACTTGAAGGTCATGATGTCCAGGTCCGTATTTTCCATGATAAGCCGTCCCGTCGTGCCCGTAGCGAACAGCGTATGCGGCTTGAATAACGACTGATAAGCGATCGTGAACGCGATCATCTCTTCCTTCTTGTGGTCATGCGCGACAAATGCTACGTTCATCCGGTTCACCTCGATGATGTATTTGCGTTATATTATTTTACATAATACTATCATTAATCCGAATAATCGACAACCTTCGCGCAAAATATCCCGAAAATGCGTAATATAAAGTTACACAATACAAAAAAAGATGGAGCTCGATAGCTCCACCTGTACTCGCCGATATTTTTCGAGTGCTAATCGATCTACGATTTATGCCGAGCAGGACTAGTAAGGCCGGCTGCGCTCCAGCTCCGCTTTGGCTTCGGCCAGAAATAAATCGGCTTGAAGCTGGTCCAGAACATCCTTGGAATCGCCGTCGGATAGGGCTTGTTCAGCCGCGATCAGGGAGACGGCACGGCGGCTTCTCGCCTTGTACTGTTCGATGACCGCTTTTGCGGTTTGAATTTTGCCGGACAGCGCATCCTGCTTCTCCAACAATTCCTCCGCAAACACCCGGTTGCGTTCGGCATCCGCTTGCAGCTTTTCATATAGCTGATTCCGGTCGTGGACTTCCTCCAGCCACCGGCGCGCCAGCTCCGCATCCGATGCCCGGGCCGCATCTTCCGCTATGTCGCGCTTCGTTTTGATTTCCGATTGAACGGCGTTCATCTTCTCCAGAATGACCAGGCCCTCCGATTGCACGCGCTTCGTCGTCACGGACAACTCGCGCAAGGCTTCGGAGCTCGCTTCAATGTAGGCATTTAACAGGCGCTCCGGATCTTCCTCGGATTGACGCTTGGCTGCGAACAATCGGCGCAAATGTCGAGTCAGCCCCAAAGCGGGTCGCCCCCTTCTTTACCTTCATTCATCCTCGCAATACTTGCGGTCGGCGCCCTTGTGAAACGAAGCGGCCGATATAAAATTGCTGGGGGCGCCGTCGTCTCCGTATTCCAGTACGAACTCATGCCCTCGCGGAACGGTCCTTCCCAATATTTGAACGGAAGGGGTCGAGTTGCGGACGCGGTAGACGGACGGAAAGGGACAGCAGTACCAATAACCTTTTTCCTCGATGAGATTGCGCTCGAGCAGCTCTTCAACGGTGATCTCGTATTCTCGCTCCACTTCCGTGATGAGACAAGCCGACCAATGCTCTTGAAGATCATCGACGGCCTGCTGCCACTCGCCCGCCCTTTGAATTTCTCTTTTGGCGCTGCTCGAGGTTACTTTCCAAATATCGTCGGAGTCCAGCTTGCACAGGCGTCGCAGCAATCCGGACCGGTCGCCCGGAGCCGGCAGCAGGTCGAACTGGATGGCTTCCGGTGCCTTTAAGCCTTGCGCGACGAGCAAATAATCGGTGAGCGCCAGCCAGTATTGCTTCTCCGCATCCTCATGCGTCTCCTCGGACACCCGTCGGCCGCTCGATATGCTCCCTACGATCGCGTCCCCCCGCTTGCTTGCGCGTTCGAGCCGCTTCATAGGACAGGATCACGGCCTTGAAGCGATCCCCTTGGGATCGTGCCGCATCGACCGCCTCTTTGGTCATCTCATCCATCCGCTCGGCAGCGCGGCGCAGGCCGGCGAGATGCGCAACCGGGCATGGGCGCGGGCCTTCCAGCTGCGGGCCCAACCGGATCGGAAGCTCGATGCGGGCCGATCGCTCGAAAGCGGCCTCCTGCCGGGCCGCGATCATCAGATCGGGTATTTTGCCGTACCATATATCCGCCTGGTCGTGGGTGATGACGGGGACCGGCTTCGCCTGACCGCCGAAGCTGGAGAGCGCATCGCCGAGAAGCGCATCGGCCATCGTCTGCAAAGCGCGCGCGGCCTGCATAAACGCGAGCGCCCGGCCCCGATCGCAGCCGGCCATCTCCACATGAAGATCGTACACCTGCTCGCCAAGCCTTCTATAGCTTTCCAGATGCTCGATCGGACACACTTTTTCGCCCGTCACGCTTTCCCGAATCCAACTGAACAGTCCCATCTTGACGACCTCCAACCTCGTATTGTTTTCATCATAATACAAATACTTACGCAACAAGGATAAAAAAAGTCGGAAAAATTAAATGTTTCCTGTCCGATTCGCTTGAAACGCCCATTAAAGAATTATCAGCAAAGCTTCATAAATCGCCAAACGAACCGGCAACGTCCGAATCTGACTTCTCATTGGAAAAGGGGTTCCATTTATTTTGTGATATGGTGAGTGAACCTTATTAAACGACAAGGAGGAACACCCAGATTATGCAATGGTCCAGAATAAAAGCAGTCGTCATCATCACACTGAGCGCCGCCATCGGCGCAACGGCAGGCCTTTCCGCCCGTACCTCGACCGCCGCGGCCGCGACTCCCGCATCCAAAGAGGTCATCGCCTCGGGAACGAAATACTTGGGCGTGCCCTATCGCTTCGGCGCCCCGACCAACATCACCTATGCTTTTGATTGCTCCTCCTTCACCCAATACATATTCAAATCGAATGGCGTCAAGCTTCCCCGCACCTCGATCACGCAAGCCAAGATAGGCAAGAAGGTAACGAAAGGTTATCTCAGCACCGGCGATCTGATCTTTTATAACACGAGCGGCAAAGGGATCAGCCATGTCGGCATCTATGCAGGCAACGGAAAAATGCTGCACAGCTCAAGCAAGGGCGTGGCCCTCTCCAGCATCAATACATCGTATTGGAAATCCAAGTACGTGACCGCGCGAAGAGTACTGTAGGCGTACGAGCGAACAAGAGGACATGGCGGTCCTCTTGTTTTTGGCATGGGCGCAGGTTTATGGCGAGCACCGCTGTTTAATAATACTATGATATGTAGTATATTTACGGTATACATGATCGATTGTTCATATTTAGCTTGAAATGATTGACACTCTTCCTAATTCGGCATATCATATGAGCATATACTCATATGTTTGCGCTGAGAATGGAGTTGCATAGCGATGGAGCTTCGGGTAAACGGATTGTCCTGTCCGAATTGTACGAATGAGCTCGAACAAGAAATCAAGCGGCTGACGCACGGGCAAACGGCAAAGCTAAGCTATAACTCCGGCAAACTGACGGTGGATGAGCAGATCGACCTTGAACAGGTTAGACGAATCCTCAAATCGGACGGCGCTTCTTTGGAACTCACTCCGAAGGGTCAAGGACAGCAGGCGAAAAAGGGGCATGACGGCCATGGACACGATCACGGCCACGGACACGATCACGACCACGGGCAAGATCACGGCCACGACCATGGACACGATCACGACCATGACCACGGTGCCGGCGGCACCAAACGAATCGTCTGGCTGCTGGGCATCTCGACCGTCCTGTACATCGGCACCATGTCGACGCAGGACATGCTGCCGTCCGCCGTTTCCATCGCGCTGTATATCGTCGCTTCGCTCCTCAGCGGGTACTCTACCTTCTGGCGCGGCTTAAAAAATCTCGCGAAGCTCAAGTTCAACATCGATACGCTCATGACGATCGCCCTTATCGGGGCGGCGGCGATCGGAGACTGGAAGGAAGCGACGCTCGTCGCCATCTTGTTCGGGCTCAACGAGCTGCTCGAGGGCATGGGCATGGAGAAGGCGCGCAAGTCGATGGAGACGCTGCTTCAAGTGGCGCCCAAAGAAGCCGTCAGGCTGGAAAACGGCACCGAGACCGTCGTCCCCATCGCCAGCCTGATGGTCGGCGACATCGTCATCGTCAGACCCGGCGAGAAGATCCCTTCCGACGGCACTGTGACCAGCGGCAAGAGCTCCGTGAATGAAGCTGCGATAACCGGCGAGTCTCTCCCGGTGGAGAAATCGAACGGACAGCCGGTTTTCGGCGGCAGCATCAATAACGAGGGCGTCCTCCAGGTCCGCATCGACAAAGCCTACCAGGATTCCTCGCTGGCCAAAATTTTGCATCTGGTCCAGGAGGCGCAGGAGACCAAGACGCCTACGGAATTGTTCATCAACAAGTTTTCGAAGTATTATACGCCGCTGATCATTATTGTTGCGCTGCTGGTCCTTCTCGTTCCGCCCCTGCTGTTCGGAGGCGATTGGCAGAAGTGGCTGTACCAAGGCCTGGCGGTTCTGATCGTCGGCTGCCCGTGCGCGCTGATCCTTTCCTCCCCCCATCGCGATCGTATCCGGCATTACGCGCAATGCGCGCAACGGCATCCTGGTGAAGGGCGGGGTTTTCCTCGAACAGCTGGGCAAGCTGGACACGCTCGCCTTCGACAAGACCGGTACGTTGACCAAAGGCGAACCGCATGTGGAAAAGACCGTCGTATACGATAAAGAGAAGTTCTTTGTGGTCGCGGGCGCGATCGAGAAAGCTTCCATTCACCCGCTGGCCAAAGCGGTGATGAAGGAGATCGATCGGCTCGGCATCGCGGCCGGAGAAGCCGACGACATCCAGACGGTGTCCGGCCAAGGGATCACGGCCAACTATGAAGGGCGCAAGTACTGGCTGGGCAACGAGAAAAGCATCTCCCATCTCTCCTTCCCGGGAGAGGTGCGCGACGCCGTCCAAAGCCTGAAGGAAGACGGTCTGACGCTCGTGCTGCTGGCCGACGAGCGCAGCGTGCTGGGCATGTTCGGCATCGCCGACGAGATTCGCGAGGAGAGCGCCGGCGTGATCCGGGAGCTGCACCGCAGTGGCATCCGCCGCACCGTGATGCTGACCGGCGATCACCAGAAGACGGCGGAAAAGGTCGCGAAGGCGGTCGGCGTCAGCGAATACTACGGCGGCCTGCTGCCGGAGGACAAAGTCGCGAAGGTGAAGGAACTGGCCGCGACGGGCACGGTCGGCATGATCGGAGACGGCATCAACGACGCGCCTGCGCTGGCCTCCGCCCAACTCGGCATCGCGATGGGCAAAGGAACGGACAGCGCCATCGAGACGGCGGATATCGTCCTGATGCAGGATCACCTCGGGAAGCTGCCGGCCGCGGTCCGGATCGCGCGCAGGGTGAACCGGGTCATCCGGTTCAATATCAGCGTGGCGCTCGGACTGAAGCTGATCGCCTTGCTGCTCACCATCCCCGGATGGCTGACGCTGTGGATCGCGATCCTGTCCGACATGGGCGCTACGATCTTCGTCACCCTCGTCAGCTTGACGATCTTGATTCAGAAGCGTTCCTAGCCAAAGCAAAGAGCCCCGGCACTGCGATTCGCAGCGTCAGGGCTCTTTGGCTTACGCTTTTCAGACGGAGATCAGAATCATGAACGTAAAGAGGACGACGATCGCCGACAGCACGACCGACCGCTTCGTCGCGATCGGAATACGAAGCGGCGAATCAGGCTCGATCAGCTGCTGCAGGCGGTAATTAATCGCCTCGTTGGCGAAGGGAACCGCGTCTCCCCCGCATGCCGGGACTGGCTCTTTTTTACGAAGTCCAGCAGCACCGCCCCCAACGTCCACTCGGTTCCCGTGCGGCAGATCACGAATCGGTCGGCCAGCAGCTCCAGCCAGATCCCGTAATAACGGACGAGCTGCTTCAATACCGGCAGGAACGCCAGCATGTTCGACGCAAGACGCAGCACAAACAGCTGCAGGGGATGCCGAAATTTACAATGAAAAAACTCGTGCAAGACGATGGCTTCCAACTCGCTCGCTTGAAAGCGCGCGATCAGCGCGTCCGATAAAACGATCCGGGGACGCCATCCGCCGAAGGCGACCGCGACGTCGGACGGATGCGAGATCACTTGAATGCGGACGGCCCCCAAGGCGAACCGCTCATTCAGCCGCTTCTCCAAAGCCGGGACCGAATGCTTCTCGATGTAACTCAACCACTGTCGTCGTTCCCGGCCGTATCGGATCGATTCGACCAGGAGGGTCCATCCCATATAAGCGATGAGCGCGTTCAGGCCGATCTCGAAGAAATGATGATTGACGAGCACGTCCGTGAAGGCGGCGACCAAGAAACGTACGAGATTGGGGCTTGCAGGCACATCCGCCATTTGATGCACGAGGAGGTAGCTAAGTTGGGCAAACATCCACAGGCCGAGCGCGCCGAAGACGGCCAGCACGATCTTAGGCGTCCGCGGCAGCTTCGTCGACGATGAATTCATGGCTTTTGCTTCAACTCGCTCAGCTTCTTCTCCAGCCGCGCGATGAGCTCGGGATCCGCCTTATCCAGGTTATCGACGAGGTGGCTGACCATTAAAGATCCGAAGTCTTCCACTAACCCGTCGGTTACGGACTTGGTCTGTTCCGTAATGAATTGCTCCCGCGTCTGGACAGGCGTAAAAAACGTCAGCCGATTGCGTCCGCCCCCGGTCGATTCCTTATGAAGAAGCCCTTTATCGGCCAGTCGCACCATGACCGTCAAGACCGTCGTAAGAGAGAGCGGATCCGCCCGGTTCAAGATCTCGTGGGCTTGTTTGATCGTCAGCCGCCCCTTTTCCCACAGCAAGCTCATGATCTTGGCTTCCAGGGAGCCCAGGAACCGAAGCAAACCTTCTTCGTTCAAGTGCAAGGTTTTGACCTTCACGATCTATCACCTCAATCTGATTTATCTCACGTCGGCGGACGACTGAAGTGCACGCATGCGAGAATAGCGCAATTTTGCGCCATTTTTGCGTCTGGAGCCATAATATTAAATTAAAGGAACTTCTCCGTCGATACCCTTCTGGCCGTTACATAGCGTTTGGCATAATAGGTTTCGGACAGCTTGCTGATCGTCACGCCTTTGCTGCTCGAGGAATGGGCGAACGCCCCCCTCTCCCACGTAGATACCGGCGTGAGAAATCCCGGCGCCGCTCGTATTAAAGAAGACGAGATCGCCCGGGAGCAGCTCGTCCTTCTCGACCTTCGTCCCTTCAAGCGCCTGCGAGCTGGATGTGCGCGGCAACTCCAATTGGACTTGCTTCTCCCTTCCACGCCTTGTTCGACAGATTTTTGTATTACGTTGTGTAGTATAATTCTTCAAACGAACGCACACTCCTCTCGCAGAAACATTAAAAAAGCCCTCATTTTGGCTTCGCGCGATTTCCTTATACAGGCGGCATGGGCGTATCCGTAGGTTTGCCGAATCCCGTTTTATACGTCTCGTCGATAAAGGCGCGGATCTCTTTGTTCGAAGCGCCCTTTTGCTTCATCTGCGCGGATTGGACGGCGATCTGCAAGCATACCCCGCAGCGCGTTCCATGATCGGTCCATACGACCGAGCCGTCGTCCTTCGTTTGCTGAATAAAGCAATTGTAGTTGCTCCTGTGACCGGCGCTTTCACCGCAGCCGCAATAGCAAGGGATCCATTGAAGAATATCCTTCGCGGCCGCCGCGATTCGGTACACGGTACGGACTTCATCCGGCTGACCGGACAAGAAAGCAGGCTGTACTTGCGACGACGAAGTGGTCTCCAGCAGATCGTTGTCCGTATGCTCGTGCGCGTGAGCATTTTCTTTTTTCGAAGCGCAGGCACTGGCGAACAATAAAATAACCAACATCAAAACGAAAGACTTATACCCGCGTTTCAAATGCTCACCTCGTATTCCGACTTTTACAAATGGCCATACTACGCGCTAACGACCCGCAGAAAGGGACAAGAACCATGAAGCTAGACCCGGTTATCCCCTTTGAGCCTATATTAACAGACAAAACGCCGCAAGGGGACCATTGGATATCGCAGATCAAATGGGACGGCGTTCGAATGCTCGCCTATTACGACGGCACGAACACGCGCCTGGTCAATCGCCGGCTGAACGACCGAACGCTGCAGTATCCCGAGTTTCTATCGCTTGCTCAATATTGCTCGGCTTCGTCTTTCATTTTAGACGGGGAACTCATCGCATTCGACGAGAAGAAACCGTCCTTCCATGAAATCATGAAGCGCGATCGTCTTCGAAAACAGCAAAGCATCGCGGCAGCGATCGCTGAAGTGCCCGTGACCTACATGGTCTTCGACCTTCTATATCTAAACGGCAGCTGGGTGACTTCGGAAAGTCTAAGGCGAAGACAGGCGTTGTTGAATCAAGTCATCAAGCCCAACGATAAGGTGCAGCCCGTCGAAAACTTTCCCGGCGGCGATGCGTTGTTCGAGCTCATGAAGGCGCACGGCATGGAGGGCATCGTCGCTAAAAACCTGGACAGCAGCTATGCGGTGAACGGCAAGGACGCGCGATGGCTAAAGCGAAAGTTAAACCAAGATTTATATGCCGCCATCGGCGGCGTGACGTATCGAGGGGATACGGTCAATGCGCTTTTGCTGGGGGTTTACGCGCAAGATTCGTTCATTTATATCGGTCATTCGGGAACGGGAAAGCTGACCGGCGCCCAATGGCAGGAACTCACGCGGAAAGTCCAGCCCTTCATCGTCCCGCGCTCGCCCTTTGCGAATATCCCGGAACGGCACGAAGAGGCGACTTGGGTCCGACCGCAGTTCGTCGTCAAAGTTCAATTCCTGGAGTGGACGCCGGGAAAAACGATGCGCCATTCGAGCATCCAGAGCATGATGGAAACGATGGTCCCGACCGAATGTACGATCGATCAGGCGACGACATGAAAATACGCCCGCAAACCCGAGAACGCCTGCCCGCAGCCCAAAGCGGGCTGCGGGCAGGCGCCTTCGCGAGGTCATGCCGGACAGCTCGTCAAGTTCCAAGCAGATCGCCCATAAAAAAAATCGATCCTCGTATCCAGGTAGGCGGCATCGAGCTCCGCGACGTGTTGATGAACCCGGATATCCATCCCTCTCCGCTTGGAAATGAAGCTGTCCCGGCGGGTAAAAATATGGATCGGACTCTCGGTCCATGCCCGGCAATACTGAACGTACCGCCAAGTAAGCGCCGGACTTCTCTCGAAGATGACGATCAGATCGGCATCGAGATCCGGCGGTCGCCAGGTGTCGGGCTCGGCCGTCTTCACCTGCACCAGCTGCGCTTGCTTGAACCGCTGGAGCCTGCTTTTCTCCTTCTTGTTGTTCGTGAGCAGGGCATAGGGCAACTCTCGCCGAATCAACTGTTTGACGAACGATCGGCCGTCCTGATTCGGCGCGGATACGAGGAATCGGACATGCCGGCCGTCACGCATTCCCGGCCACGCCCGTCTTGCTCCAATGCGACTCGCTGCCTGGCAAGTCGTCGAACCACGCGGCGTCGGGCGGACAATCCAGTACCATGAACGTACCGTAACGCCCTTCCCGGGATTGGTGGTATTTCAGATAAGCTTTGCCATCCTGGATCGCAAGCACTTCGATTTTCCCGGAGGAGTGGCTCATGGACAGCCGCACTCTCTTGCCAAGCCCGGACGTTCTGGCTTTGGCTTGCTCCACCAGTTCATAGACGCGCTGCAGCGGAAGGACAAAGTCCCGATTGCCGGCGACCGGACGGTTGACGAAAAAGTAGTACGGGGTGACGCCCGCCCAGGAGAGCTTGTCGAGCAGCTCGCCGAGCACGCCGGGGTCGTCGTTAATGCCGCGCAGCACGGGCGTCTGGTTCACGACGATGGCGCCGGCTTGATGAAGCGCCTCAAATCCCCGCTTGGCTTCGGCCGTGATCTCGCGCGGATGGTTGATATGAGCCATCACGTAGATTCGGCGTTCTGCCGTGGAATACATGCGGATGAGCGCCAGCAGCTCCGGGTCCTCGTAGATTCGCATCGGATTGAAGACCGGAATCTTCGACCCGAACCGGATGATCTTCACATGCTCGATTTCCCGCAAACGTTCGACGATGAGCCTCAGCTTGGCCGTCGCCAGAATCAGACTGTCCCCGCCGGTCAGCAGCACATTGTTGATCTCCGGATGGCTCGCGATATATTCGATGCCCTGCGACACATCCGACACGGCCTCCTTGACGTCGTTGCGGAACAATCGTTTGCGGAAGCAATACCGGCAATAAGCGCCGCACACCTCAGAGACGATAAGCAGCGCCGTCGTGCCGTATTTATGCTGGCAGCCCGGCACGACGTAGTTCGCTTCTTCGTCCGATGCGTCCCAACGGCCGTACTCCTTCAATTCGCCCGTATTCGGAATGACGAGCTTGCGGAGCGGGTCCTCCGGGTCGTTCCAGTCGATCAGGTTCAGGTAATAATCGTTCACGCGAAACACGTACTTGTCCGTGATGGGCTTCAATTGCTCCCTTTCCCATTCGGGAATCGCTTCGATTTTGCGAATGTCCGTTATGTATTTTGCCTTCGCCATTTGAGCACTCTCCTTTTCGCGTTCTACTGGGGATTCGTGTGAAACGGCAATGTAGGAAGCCTCCTCTCTCCTGTATTGAACCAGTCCGATGATGAGTGCCAGCAGGGTCCGAAAAACGCAAAAAGACCCTGAGGAAACAGGGTCTTGGATTCACCTTTAAAGAAAAGCAAAATATAGACCCATCTACTGCTGACGAGGTTAGCTGACGGACTCGGGTAAGATGGTACCCTACACTTCATACGAAGCGATTCGCCCCACTTGACTGGGTTCCCCCCGCTTTCCGGACATTGCAACCGGAAATTAAGCGTGCCTATATGATAATGAGAATGATGAGAAATGTCAAACCGGGCAACGATCTTATTTATCCGTGATCCGGACCCAGAAGCCGCCGCGGAACGACTTGGGCTCATGCGACAGCACGAACGCCTTCGGCGCCAGCTTCGCCAGCGTATCCATCAGCCGGCGTTCGTTGCTCCGCTTGACGAGCACCTGCATGACGAGCCGCTGGCCGTCCCGCCCTTCGGCCGCCCACGCCGTGACGCCGTAGCCCGCCCCTCGCAGCCTCCCCCGGAAGCGCCGGATCCAGCGCGTCGACGATGACCTGGACGACCAAATAGCCCAGCGCCAGCATCTCTTCGATCCGGCTGCCCGTATAGACGCCGATCCCGAAGCCGAGGCAATACGCCGCCATGTTAAACGGATCGGAGACGTTCTTCAGCACGAGATTGAGCCCGATCAAGTAGATAAACACTTCGAGCATGGCCAGCAGAGCCGCAGCCCGCCGCCGTCCTTTAATGAGCAGGATCAGCCTCAGCGTAAAGGCGGATACGTAAGCCACGTTAACGGCGACGATAGTCAGAACGACCTTCCAGTCGATCATGGCGGCTAGCTGCGCGCGGCGATGTAGTCCGGACGGGGGGCCTGGCTGCCGAACGGCTTCCCGATGCGATTTTCGACGCTGTTGAACACCATGAAAATATTGTTGCGAGAATACGGCGTAATGTTGCTGTTGGAGCCGTGCATGATGTTGCAGTCGAACAGCACGATCGACCCGGCCTTGCCGACCGGCGTATCGATGCCGCCGTCCTTGACGAGCTTCGTCAGGCTGTCATTGTCCGGCACTCCGTACTCCTGCTTGCGCAGCGACTGCTTGTAATGATCGTCCGGCGTGCGGCCGACGCAAGATACGAACGTGTTGTGCGAGCCGGGAACGACCATGAGCGGCCCGTTGAAATGGTAATTGTCATCCAGCGCGATGGAGCAGCTGAGCGCGCGCATGGCGGGCATCCCGTCCTCCACGTGCCAGGTCTCGAAGTCGGAATGCCAGTAGAACTCCTTGCCCTTGAAGCCGGGCTTGAAGTTGACGCGGGACTGGTGAACGTACACTTCGCCGCCGAGCAGGTAGGTTACGATCTGCTGCAGCTTGCGGTGCAGCGACAAGTCCCGGAACGTCTCGTTATTCGCGTGCACCGCGAAGATCGACCGGATATCCGTGCCTCCCGGCTCCCTTACGATCTCGTCTGCATTGCGTGTCTCGTTCAACGCTTTGAACCGTTCCATCTCCGCTTTTAACCGGACGACCTCCTCCGGCGAGAAGAAGCCTTCCAGATGCAAATACCCGTTCTTCTCGTAGAACTCGGATTGCGCCTTCGTCAACCCGGCGTCCTCCCGCCATTCGGAATAGACGACCGGATCCTTCCGTTCGAGCAGCGTCGGAAGGTCGTACACGCGGGACGGATACTTATCGTTGCGGAATACCGGTTCGAGATGCGTAATCGTTGTCATATACAATCGCTCCCTCCAAAAGTAGGTTTAATCTTGGGCTATCGGATAAACGCCATCGGCGTCGTGGACTTCCGTGCCGGACAGCGGCGGATCGAACACGCACAGCATCGTCATGGCGCTCTTCGCGCGGAGCAGATGCTTCTCGTGCCCGTTCAGCACGTAAAGCGTACCGGGACGGATCGGATACGTCTCGCCGCCGATCACCTCGATCTCCCCTTCGCCGTCCATGCAATAGACCGCTTCGACGTGATTTTTGTACCAGATCTGCGTCTCTGTTCCTGGCTTGATCACCGTATGGTTGAGCGAAAAGCCGATGCCGTCGCTGCGGACGATCAATCTCCGCGAATCCCAGGTTGGCGTATCCACTTCGTTCTTCGTTCCGACGATATCGGAGACATGTTTGACGATCATAGTCTTTATTCCCCTTTCAATAGTCAGACGGTGGCGATCGCTTCGGCTGCAGGCTGCGGCACGGCAAGCTCCTGGATGCAGCCCTCGAGCATATCCAGTCCCCGCCTCAACTGCTCCTCGCCGATCGTGAGCGGCGGCATGACCTTGACGACTTCATCGGAAGGTCCCGAGGTTTCCAGAATGAGACCCGACTGGAAGGCCGCCTGGCAGATGGCTGCGGCTCTCGAAGCATCGCGAAACGCCAGGCCCTGAATCATTCCTTTGCCTTTGGGCTTCGCCTCCCCGGCCGGCAGTCCGGCGGCCATCCGGAGGAGAGAGGAGCGGATCGTCTGCGATTTGGCTGCAAGCTCCGCCTCGAACTGACCGTCCTTCCAGTAGTCGAGCGCCTCCGAAGCGGCTACGAATGCCAGGTTGTTGCCGCGGAAGGTGCCGTTGTGCTCTCCGGGCATCCAGGCGTCGTATTCGGGCTTGATCAGCGTCAGCGCCATCGGCAGTCCGAAGCCGCCGATCGACTTGGAGAGACAGACGAAGTCCGGCGAGATGCCCGCTTCCTCGAAGCTGAAAAACGTGCCGGTTCGTCCGCAGCCCATCTGTACGTCGTCCACGATCAGCAAAATGCCGTGCTTGCGGCAGACTCGCTCCATCCGGCGGAGCCAATCAGAGGATGCGACGTTCAGACCGCCTTCGCCCTGCAGCGTCTCCAGCAGCACCGCTGCCGGCGTCTCCAGGCCGCTTCCTCCGTCCTCCAGCATTTTCTCGAAGAAATCGACCGTATCCAGCTTGTCGCCGAAAAAACCGTCGTAAGGCATGAATGAAGTGTGAGACAGCGGTACGCCGGCGCCCGCCCGCTTGAACTTGTTGCCCGTCGTCGCGAGCGAGCCTAGCGTCATGCCGTGGAAGGCATTCGTAAAGCAGACAATGTCCGTGCGCCCCGTCACCTTTCTCGCCAGCTTCAAGGCCGCCTCCACGGCGTTCGTCCCCGTCGGCCCCGGGAACATCACCTTGTACGACAGCTCCCTCGGCGCCAGAATGATTCGGTTAAACTTTTCAAGGAACGTTTCCTTCGCTTCGGTCGCCATGTCCAGGCTGTGCGTCACGCCGTCGCCAAGCATGTATTCCACGACCTTGTTCCGGATTTGCGGATTGTTGTGCCCGTAATTCAAGGCGCCGGCGCCCGCGAAGAAATCGATGTACATCTTGCCTTCCGTGTCCCAGATCTGCGCGTTGGATGCCCTGGAGAAGACGGCGTCGAAGCTGCGGCAGTAGCTGCGCACCTCCGATTCCATTTCCTCGATGACGCTGGTCGTCCGTTTCTCGTGCAAGTGCATGTTCGAATTCCTCCTTGACGTTTTTTCTTTCATGGCTTGCTAGGGTGTCAGGATCTTGCGGTCAAGTCTCGCGGCCCCTGAGAGGCCCGATGCGCAAAAGCGGCTCTCCGTCATGACCGCTGCCGGGGAACAGCTCGGCGGGATAGCCGCCCTCCGCATATCCGCACGGCGATCCCATCGACGCGGCGAAGCGCTCGAACATGCGCCGGGAGGCGGCGTTCGATTCGCTTACCGTCGCCTCCATATAGCGGATCGGCTCGGAATAGGCGCGTTGAATCAATTCCGAGAGCATCGCCGCTCCGAGCCCCTTGCCGCGATGCTCCGGATCGACGGCGACCTGCCAGACGAACAACGTATCCCGATTCTCCGGCTTCACGAAGGCGGATACGAAGCCGATAGGCGTCCCCTCCGATTCCGCGATGACGCAAGTGGCGCGGAACATATCGCAGAGCATGAGATAACCGTACGCGGAGTTCACGTCCAGCCTGCCGGCTCGGCGAACGAGCCGCCACGCCCCCGCTCCGTCGGAAGCCTGCGGCTGACGCAGGACGATCGTCTCTTGCATAGCTTCACCTCCTGACTGTCGCAGTTTCCTCATATTGATACCGACGATTACCGGAAGCGACCAAGGAAGGACTGCAGCCGGTCGCTTTTCGGATTCTCGAAAATCTCCTTGGGAGGCCCTTCCTCGACGATCCGTCCGTCCGCGCCGAAGACGACGCGATCCGCCACGTCCCGGGCGAAATCCATCTCGTGCGTGATAAGCATCATCGCCATGTCGCCCTGCCGGGCGATGTCCTTGATGACTTCAAGCACCTCGCCGACCAGCTCGGGGTCGAGCGCGGACGTGACCTCGTCGAACACCATCACCTTCGGGTTCATGACGAGCGCCCGCGCGATCGCCACGCGCTGCTTCTGGCCGCCGGACAGCTGGGACGGATAGACGTCGATCTTGTCCGCGAGCCCGACTTTGGCCAGCATGGCCTCGGCGCGTTCCTTCGCCTCCCGCTTGTGGAGCTTAAGCACCTTGCGCGGCGCCGAGGCGACATTGTCCAGCACGTTCATGTGCGGGAACAGATTGAAGTGCTGGAACACCATGCCGATTCGCTCGCGCATCCGGTGCAGATGCTTCTCGCCGGCGCGCACGAACCTGCCGTTCTTTTCCTCGTGCCACAGAAGCTGGCCGTCGACCTGAATGGTGCCGCCGGTCGGCTCCTCCAGCGTCATCAGCATGCGGCCCAGCGTCGTCTTGCCGGAGCCGCTCGGCCCGATCAAAGCCACCTTCTCGCCCGGCGCGATGGACAGGTCGATCCCCTTGATGACCTCCAGGTCGCCGTACGATTTTTTAACCTGGGAATACTTCACGATTGTCGACGTTTGGCTGAGTGCGTTCATGCTTCCTCCTTCCGAACGAACGGGATGCCCCTTGCTTCGAACCGAGATGATGGCGATTGAACCGGACCTCGATTCGTCGAAGCAGAAATGAAAAGATCACGCAGATGATCAGAAACAGGACGCCGACCAGCGTATAGGGCTCGAAGAACCGAAACGAGACGGACGTCAGGTTCTTGGCGGTGAGCAGCGTCTCTACCAGCGTGATGGCCGACAGGATGGGGGTATCCTTGAAAATCACGATCAAATAGTTGCCCATGACCGGGATCATCGGCGGCAGCGCCTGCGGCAAAATAATGGTGAACCAAGTTTGCCTGCCGTTATAATTGAGCGCCTTGGCCGCCTCCCATTGTCCCTTCGGCACGCCCTCGATACCGGCCCTGTATACCTCCGACATGTAGGTGCTGTAGTGAAGACCCAGCCCCACGACGCCTGTCACGAAGGCGGAAGGCGCGATGCCGATCGCCATCGGCAGGCTGTAGTACAGGAAAAACAGCTGTACGAGCAGCGGCGTGTTCCTGATGAACTGGACGAGGCCGCGCGCAGGCAGCCGGAGGACGGCCAGGCGGGATCGTCCGGCCGCCACAAGGATCAGGCCGCCCATGCAAGCCATCGCAAAACCCCAGGCCATCGCCGAAAACGCCGTGCCGAACGAAGCCGCAAGCTCGGGCAGAATCGACCAGGCATAGTCCCAATCCCACATCGGCTAGACCCTCCCTTCCGTCAGCCTGCGCTCCAGCCACTTGACGACGACCGTAATGACGACGGACAGCAAAAAGTACAAGATCAGCAGCAGTCCGAAAATATGCGGCGTCCAGGGCAGGAAGTTATTGCGCAGAATCATGGCTTGATAGGTCAAGTCCGACAAGGTAATGAAATAGATCAGCGAGGTGGCCTTCACCAGCTCGATGAGCAGGTTGCCGAACGGCGGCAGCATGCGAGGCAGCGCCTGCGGCAAGATCAGGTACAGCATCCGTTGGGCGGGCGTAAAATTAAGGGCGATCCCCGCCTCGCGCTGCCCGGCCGGCACGGCTTCGATCGAGCTGCGTACGATCTCCGAGCCGAACGCCCCGTAATTGAGGCCGATGGCCAATACGGCAGCCGCCAGCTTCGGCAGCTCGAGGCCGGCGAACGGGAGCGCGAAGTAGACCCAGATGAGCAGCACGAGCAGCGGGATGCCGCGGAACAGCTCGGTATACGTCTTCGCCGCCCATTGGACGGTCCGGTATTTGGACACTCGGCATAGCCCGCTCGCTCCGGAAAGCGCCAGCGCCGCGATCGCGGCGAGGAACGCGACTTCGGCGGTGACCTTCAGTCCCTCCCACAGCAGCGGGACAAATTCCATCCACGGCGCATTCATGTTACGCTTTGCAGAGCACCTCGGCCGTGATGTCTCCCGGCAGCTCCGCCTCCGTAAATCCGAATGTCTTCAAAATATCGAGCAGTTCGCCGGACGCCTTCATTTTCTCAAGCTCCGCATTAAAGGCTTCGCGGAACGCCTGATCGTCCATTCGGAAAGCGGACGCTCCGTAGCCCCGCACGTCCTTGCCGTCGATGACCGGCTGTACGAAGTCCGACACGCGCTCGAGATTCGCGTCGTTTGCCGCATCGAGCCTGGATTGAAGCGCCGGCCCCGTCATCGTCATCGCGTCGGCGCGGCCTGCCTGCAGCGCATTGATCGCGGCATCCTGATCCGGTACGATGACGAGCTGATCCTTGGCCACGCCCGACTTTTCCAGATAACCGAGCTCGACCGCGCCGGCCATCACGGCGACCTTCGCCTTCTTGTTGGCCGCGATTTCCTCATAGCTCTTGAGATTGAGCGGATTCCCTTTCTTGACGGCGATCCCTTCCCCCGATGCTGTACTCGGGGTTCGCGAACAGGACGGCCTGGCAGCGCTCCGGATTGATGAACATGCCCGCGGTGATCATGTCGAACCGCTTCGCCTGAAGCCCGCCGATCAGCGATCCGAATTCGGTGAGCTCGCCGCGAACCTCGTCGACGCCAAGACGCTTCAGGATCACCTTCGTAATCTCGACGGCTTCTCCGGTCAGGGTTCCGTCCGCTTCCTTGTATGCGTAGGGCTTCTCGTTGGCGAAGCCGATCGTGATGTAGCCTTTCTCCTGCGCGGCCTTTAACGTCTTCGAATCGACGACGGCCGTCTGTTCCGCGGTTCCTTCATTTGCGGCGCTCCCCGATGCATTCCCGGGTGCGGCATTTCCATCGCCGTTCTTTCCGCAGCCCGCCGACACGACGGCTGCCAGCAGAAGAACCAGCATCGACCATTTCTTGCGCAACACGACTCACAACCTTTCCGCTTTTTTGGAACTGTATAGTATGCTAGCATACCATTCGCTGGAAAGTCATTCGGGCTCTCGAAGCCCATTCGGGGAAAATCTTTGCTCCCATGGGATGACGGAACCCGACTGGCCGCAAACGCTGTTATGCTCTCTGATGGTTCGGGATCGGGTCGGATTCGGCGGTTTACGCCGCAAGGGGACTTATGTTATTCCGAGGGAGGTGCCGGCAGAATAAATCCGCTCGCTCCGGGCTTCGCTGCGTCTCGGTGGTCCCATCTAGGAACAAATCCGATCGCTCCGGGCGTCGCTGCGTCTCGGTAGTCCTATGTAGGAACAAATCCGCTCGCTCCAAGCGTCGCTGCATCGCGGTAGTCCTAAGTAGGAACTAATCCGCTCACTCCAAGCGTCGCTGCTTCACGGTGGTCCCATGTAGGAACAAATCCGCTCGGAACTGGCGTCGCTGCGTCTCGGTGGTCCCATGCAGGAACAAATCCGCTCGCTCCGGCTTCGCTGCGTCTCGGTGGTCCCATGCAGGAACAAATCCGCTCGATCCGGGCTTCGCTGCGTCTCGGTGGTCCTATGAAATGAAGAAAAGGGTGAAGTCTAAGCTTCACCCCGAAGTTATCCATTCTGATATGTAAAAAAAGACGACGGAAAGATTCCGCCGCCGCATGCGCGAGCTTGTCAATTAAAATGCTTGATGCCGGTGCTCGAAGGAATAACGCTCGATCTCGGTCAAAATCTGGTCCTGCAAACTCGCCAGCATGTCCTTCAAATTCAGCAGATCCTGCTCCGACAACTGCCCGCTGGCCAGCCGGTTCACCTTGTCGGGGATCGGCTGCAGCTCCCGAATCAACGATCGGCCCTCTTCCGTCAAGTAAATCAAGAAGGAACGCCTGTCGTTCGGATTGTTATGTCTGTGCAGCGCTCCGCGCTCCTCCAGACTGTCGATGATCCGCGTGATGGTCGTCTTGTCCTTATCCGCCATATAGGACAGATCCTTCTGGGAGATTCCGTCTTTCTCCTGCAGATGCTTCAGTACATTCCACTGCTCCGGCGTAATGTCGTATGATCTCAGGTTTAAAGACATCAAATACTGGAACGCGCGGTTGACACGGTAGAAGATAACGGCCAGTTGCTCGGACGGATGCTTATTTTCCATAAAGGTTCCTCGGTTCCTTGTTCGTGTCAGCTGCGGCGATCGCATGCGCCTACAGCTATTATAAGCATCCGGTTGCAGATTTGAAACGGGGCAATTGCGTTCATGGGCAGGAACGTGAATGCCGGCGCCGCGCGGTCAAGCATACTCCTTTTTCCGCTTCACATATAGGAAGTAGCTGTAGAGGGACACGACGATGGCGATCCCGAAAATCCAGGCCGGCAGGAAGCGAAGCATCGCAAACGGGGTCTCGAATAGAAAGGCGCGCCAGAACATCGCTCCTTCCATCTCCCACAAGCCTTCGGTTAAATAGCTCGCTTTGACGTCGAACATGGCGGTAAAAATATGACCGTCGAACAAGACGCAAATGTAGATGAAAAAGAGACAAGCGGTCGTGAGCGCGTAATGCGTCAGGCGCTGATAGAACGCGATCTGCGAGCCGGCGTCGGAGAAAATCTCGTCGCGTCCGTCCGCGGGCTTTTGCCAGTATTGGACGCTGCCCCAGCGGCTGCCCTTCAAATGGGTCCATCCGAAGTCCGCGTAGGTCCCCTTGTATTCCTCGTATTTCTCGGCGCTCATCTGGCGCTGATAGTCGAGCCGGATGACCATCTTGCGATCGGTCGGTTCGAACAAGTACCCGCCGAGCGAACTGACCCTGCGGCAAGCGTAGCCTTCGGCCAACCTGTCGTTCAGCCACTTCTCCTCTTTAAGGAGGTTGATGAACCATTTGCGTTTTTTCATGTTAATCCCTCGTTTCATAGAGTGCCAGCAAATGCGCCAGTCTTCCCCGCTCGATGGCCAGGATGCGTTCGCCTTCCGTCGTGATCCCGTATACCTTCCTCCGTCCCGTCTCCCCCCTGCACCGGCGCGATCCAGCCGTGCTTGCTCAAGTTCTCGACGGCGCCGTACAGCGTGCCGGCCGCCAGGATGACCGTCCCTTCGCTCATCCGCTCGACGGTCTGCATGATCGCGTACCCGTGAAGCGGCTCCTTGAGGGCCAGTAAAATATAATGCATCGTCTCCGACAACGGCAGCAGCGGATGCTTCATGCGAAGCCCTCCTCTCTATATACAATCTGACTGTTCAGTTGAACTTAGTAAGAGTATATACAGTTCAACTATACATTTCAACTGAATATTCAACGAAAGACATTTGTGGACAAAAAAAAAGCCGGTCAGCCCTTAGAGCCGACCGACGGCCACCAGTACGGCGAGCGCCAGAAACACGACGTTGATGCCGATCTCCCGATATTCTCTGCGGGAGATATGGAAGAGCGCGCCGAGCAGAACGACGGCGGCCAGCGCGATCGCGGCGATCGGCGTCAATACACGCGCGATTCCCGTTGCCTCGGGCAGGATCAAACCCAGCGCGCCGAGCAGCTCCAGAATGCCGACCGAGACGACGAAGCTTCTCGGCACCTCCTTGACCCAGCCCCATGCGGCCGCTCCTTTTTCATACTGGACCGCCTTCATCCATCCCGCGTACAGAATCCCCAGGGACAGCAAGCCCTGCGCGATCCATAATGCGATATTCATCGTCCGATTCCCCCTTATCCCGTGTGTCGTCAACCTTCGTCTATAGCCTATAATAGGAGGTAGAACGCCGCTCCGGAAGAAGGCACTTCAACCATACAAGGTATAGAAAAGAAAACCTTAGACCACGACTGGAGGCTGAGGCATGACGGCTTATTGCAAATTCGAGACGACGCTCGAGATTCTCATCGGCAAGTGGAAGCCCGTGATCCTGCTGCGCCTGCTCGCGAACGGCACGATGCGGTTCAGCGAGCTGCAAAGGTCGATCCCCGACATCACCAAAAAAGATGCTCTCGCAGCAGTTGAAGGAGCTCGAATATCACGATATCGTGCGCAGAGAGGTGTATCCGTCGATTCCGCCCAAGGTGGCGTACTCCATCTCGGAATACGGGCAGCGCTTAACGCCGATCCTGCAAGCCATGAACGACTGGGGCGTCGGACATCTCGCGCATTTGACCGAGCTGTACGGGGAGGAACGGTCCGCGGAGTGATTCCGCGAGAAAAGCCGGCTGGCTTCTTTTATTTTTCCATTCGCGCGCAGCCTACGGACTGAGGAGCCCTTATTCTTGCTCAAATCGCGATTCGCAGCCCGATTGCGGACCCAGCTGCCGTTATTGCGGGACCGCAGGCCTTTTTTTAGCCTTGATCCGGGCCCATAACGTCCCTCCAGTCCGATAAGATCGCAAAGGAACGGTTTTGACGAAAATAGCGGCTCCTGGGTCCGACGTTTTCTGCCTGGCTTGCATTCAACCACTGCCCGCAGCTCTCGTTTTCGCCACCCGCATACCTCCCCGCCGATTTTCGGCCCGTCGCGGACAACAAGTACTTCGCCTTCTTCTGGGGGCTCGCCTACGTCGGCGCCGGCTGGTGCAGCTGGACCGGGCGACTGAAGCCGCGCGAGCAAAGCCTGTATACGGCGGAGGCGGCCAGGACGCAGGCACGCGCGTAAGGTTCGGGCGGGACGACCGGAAATGCGCAAAAGAGAAAAGCGGCCTCGCGAGAGGCCGCCTCTTTCGTCCATTTTTTTCGCCGCTTAAATCGCCCCTGCATCTCTTGCCGTATAGAAGGACGGATAGATCGGACGGAAGTTCAGCTCTTCCCGAATCCGCGCCGTATCGACGATCATGTCCCACGGATCGAAAGGTTGCTGCTCCGCCTCAGGTGTGCCCTCGCCGCCATGAAGCCGCCGAAGCTCCTCGACCGTGATCGGCGCATCGTCGCCCACATTGTAGATCCGGCCATCGATGCCCGGCGTGGTCGCTGCGAGCAGCAGGGCTTGAGCGACATCCGCGTGATGCCCCATATGCATGCGTTTGGCCGGATGCCAGCTGCGCAAGTGCGGCAGTATTTCCACGATATGCGGATCCCCGTCGCCATAGACGAACGGCAGCCGAACGATCCGAACGCCCAAGCCCTGCTCGCGATGAAGCCGCAGCAGCACCGCTTCGGCCTCCACTTTGCTTTGCGGATAAGCCTGGGTCGGGCTCAGCTCGTCGTCTTCGCGGCTGGGCCGCGTACGGACCACCGAACCATAGACGGTGCTCGTGCTGGCAAAAATCAACCTGGGCACTTCCGCCTGCAAGGCCGCATGAGCCAGCGCGATCGTGCCGTCGAGGTTGGCCGTTCTCGTCGTCTCCTCGTCCACGCCGCGGAACTGCGCCGCCAAGTGAATCACCGCATCCTTCCCCCCGCAGCGCGCCGATATAGTCGTCCGGCCGCAGCAGATCGCCTTCCACGATCTCCGCCCCCTGCCGGAGAAGCCCGTCCGCCTTTTCGGCGTTTCTCGCCAGCAAGGTCACGCGATGGCCGCGCTGCAGCATACGCTGCGCAAACCGGCTCCCCACTTTACCTGTAGCTCCCGTTATAAAAGCGTTCATTTTAAAGCCCTCCTACGTTTTTTAGTTGCTATACGGGCAGTATAATAGAAGGAGAAGCGGGCTTCCCTCCTGCGTTTATCGTAGGTTTGGGAGTGTCAGGATACGGGGGGGCATGGAGATGGAAGTGGTATCTTCCAGAAGGTCGTTGGGCGAATTTCTGCGCATACGGCGGGAGCGGTTGACGCCGGAAGAGGTTGGGCTAGTCTCGTATGGACGGCGGCGGACCTCGGGTCTTCGGCGGGAAGAGGTCGCCCAGCTCGCCCATATCGGCACGTCCTGGTATACCTCCCTGGAGCAGGGGCGCAGCGTTAACCCGTCCGAGGATGTGCTGAACAATATCGCCAAGGCGCTGCGATTGACCGAGGACGAGCGTCGCCATCTTCACCTTCTGGCCAGATCGGATCAACAGGAGCCGGAGGAAGAAGACCGCGATATCGCCACGGGCTTGCAACGAATGATCCAGGCGCTGGACCCGCACCCGGCGTTCGTGCTCGGCAGATATTGGGACCTGCTGCTGTGGAACAAGGCGGCAGAGCTTGTTTTTCATATCCCTGCCCAACCCGACGACACGATGTTCAATTGGATGCGGCATCTGCTGACAGATGCCACGCTGGAACCCGAGCGGATGGACGAAGTATCCCGGACGCGCGTATTGATCGCACGATTTCGCGCGGATTACGCACGATTTCCGAATGATGAGCGGTTTAAGACGCTGATCGAGGAGTTCATGCGTATCAGCCCGCTATTCCGCGAGCTCTGGCCGATGCACGATGTCGAGGCGGCGACCGATCACCGCAAGCAGAAGTTCGATCCGCAGATCGGAGAGATGGCTTTCGAGCATGTGACCTTGCAGCCGCCGACCCATCCGGATCTGAAGGTCATGATCTTTACCGCTTCGGCGGATACGGCGACGCGATTGCAGCGATTGTTGGATGCATCGGAAGGCTGAGCTTGATCCGTTCGCACCCCCGACCGTCTATCGTGCAAAAGTGCACGATCGAGACCAGCTCTCGCTCGTCGCTTCGCCTATCGCGCAAAAGTGCAGGATTTTAGCCCCAATAAGTATCAATCCTGTTCAGAGAAGCGGGCTAACGTGCACTTTTGCACGATAGATCACCCAAACCCGTCATATGGGACCTAAAATGATGCACTTTTGCACGATAGCACTAACGCCCTTGCCTCTCGGCATACCACGCCAGCGCAAGCCGCTCCATGTCGCTAACGAATGCCTTCTTGGCCGGGCTGTATTCGTTCGTGCGCGCGTAGCGCTCGGCGAGCTCCTCCTTGAACCTGCTGTACCTCGCAGCTTCATCCGGATGACACCGCAAATAATCTCTGAAGACGAGATGCCGTTCAATCTGCGGGTTATCCGTCTCATAAAAATGAATGTGATGCGTCCGTTCCTCGCCGCCTTTGCGCAGCAAGCCCGCCGGCCGGGAATGCCCCACTCTCCGGCGACGTCGTATCCGAGCTGGCGCATTCGGTCGTTATATGCATCGATCCGATCGATGTCCCGCACCACGCCCATCATATCGATGACGGGCTTCGCCTTCATGCCCGGCACCGACGTGCTGCCGAAGTGCTCGAAGCGCACGATCTCATCCCCGAATATCGCGCCTAGAAACGCGGCTTCGTCCTCATATAGCCGCACCCACTCATTGCTGTAGTCGCTCAGCCTAACCTTCATCCGACACGCTCCTTGCCAGCTTGGGCCTAGAAATGCCCGCGCGGTTTTTTCCCGGCCCAGCGTTCGTCGACCTGCTCCAGGGAGGATTGATACCGGGTGTCCACGCTCAGCCGATATTGGTTCGTCGTATTCTCCAGCGAGCAGTGCATAAGGAACATCCCGAAAATCATCACGTCGCCCGCCCGGTACTCGGTCGTCGCCCACTTGCCGCCATATTTGCCCGTAATGACGAGCGGATCGTCCGTGTAGTTGTTCACTTTGTCCCAGTCCGAATCCTTGGTGCCGTAGGTGCGCTTCAGCTCCTCGAACCGGTGCGAGCCCAGACACATCGCCAGACCGCCCATCGCGTAGCTGATGTCGCCGATCGGGGACCAGACGGTGTACAGATTGTGCGTGCCGCGGCCCATATACACGATATCATAATGCGCGCCCGTATAGTCGCCCTTGCCGACCGCGCGCAGCCATTTGTAATTATAGGTCAGCGACTTCTCGCCGAACAGCTCATCGAAGAAACCCATGATCCGCGGCCCGTTCAGCACGTCCAGCAGCTCCGGCAGATCCTCGTTCGTCCCGCCGAAAAACAACGTTCTGCTGCCGTCCGCCATGACGCCGTCCTCGAGCAGGGTATCCCTGTCGAGCTTGCCCATCTTCTCCATCTTGCGCAGCACCGCGCGTCTGGCGTTCAGCACCTCCTCCCGGTCGTGGAAATCGCGCAGCAGCAAATAGCCGTCCTCCGCCATTCTGGCGCGCAGGGCGTCGAAGTCATGCCTGATATCGTTCGAATCCCTCAGCTCCGTCAGATGCT
Source organism: Cohnella rhizosphaerae (assembly GCF_029525575.1). Taxonomy (GTDB): domain Bacteria; phylum Bacillota; class Bacilli; order Paenibacillales; family Paenibacillaceae; genus Cohnella; species Cohnella rhizosphaerae. The sequence continues at coordinate 280,388 of NZ_JAPDIA010000003.1, read as the reverse complement.
CCCCGCCGAGCTCCAGCTCCCGGCTCCCTACCTTGACCATCATGCGCGTCTCACTCCTGTCGTCGATTGTAGCTTCAGTATAGGGAGAGACTGCGGGGACTTCCATTGAAGACCGTTGCGAATCCATGTATAATCGTACAAAATATTGATGCGGAAAAGAGGCGGCAGGGCGATGGTTACGACGGATATTCCCTACGAGTTGGACGAAGGCTTTGTCGCTCCGCTCTTCCGCTTCCAGTCTATCTGGAAGGTGGCCGCGAACGACGCCTACCATGTGTCTAAGCTGCATGGCTTCCTGAGCGCAGGCCTCTTCGTCACCTACGAAGGCAAGGGGGAGCATCATGTACGGAGATACAAGCGAATTCATGGAGGCAGGCACCTGGCTCCTCGTCTCCGGCGACGTGCCCTGCTCGTACCGCTGCTTGGACGACGACTGGAAGTTCTACTTCCTTCACTTCGATCCGCTGGACGTCGCCGACCAGCTAGGCCTTGCCGCCTGGAGGCCGATATCGACCGGGCGCATGTCCGGTGCCGTTCGATTGTGCGAGCGCCTGATAGACAGCCTCATTCTCCAGCCTGCCGGCTACGGCATGGCCGTGCATCTCACCGCGCAGGAGCTGCTGCACCTGTTCGCGCAGGAACGCGCCGCCTACGGCCGCAGCCGCCATCCCGAGCTCGACAACATCCTGTACCGGATGCACAAGCAGATCGGCGCATCGGTGCCGGTGGACGAGTACGTCCGGCTGAGCGGACTGTCGCGTACAGCCTTTTATGTTAGGTTTCGCGAGCGGACCGGCATGTCCCCCACCCAATATGTGCAGGAGCTGAAGCTCGCCTCCGCCAAGGCGACGCTCGAGACTACGAATGCTACGGTCAAGGAGATTGCCGCATCGCTGCGGTTTTATGACGAGTTTCATTTTTCGCGGCTGTTCAAGAGAAGGTATGGAGTGGCGCCGAGCGCTTATCGGCGAGGGTTGTAGAGGGTGGAAAACCCGCCGGGGCCGGAGAGCTGCGGCGGGTTTTGTTGTGTTGATTTTAAGGATTAAAAAAGGTCGTTAGCCTATACGGATCGGTTCGATGGATATGGCTTTTTAACATCAGTAAGGCCCAAGAGATAGTCCGTACTGGTCTCATGCAGGCGGGCCAGCTTGATCAGAATAGCTGTCGGAATATCAACCTCGCCCCGCTCATAATTGCTGTAAATCCGCTGACTGCAGCTCAAATAGGCCGCCACTTGCGTTTGCGTCATATCCTTATCCTCGCGCAAATTCCGAATACGTGCATACATCTCCGCTACACCTCAGAAGAAGTATATTTTAGCGGAAAATTCGCTATGTACTTTTAGCGATAATATCGCTAATATGAAGATGAAAGAATACCGGAACTCTGCTGTACACCTCGTAATGATGTAGAAGCCGGGGAGGGAAAGCCATGCGAAAATTGCTTGAGCAGCTATACAACGGACAACTCAATCCACTTGAACAAATTGTCTCCAAAGACCCGGCTTACCATACGATCAATCGACAAATCACGGAAGCCATGAATATGTGGCAAGGACGGCTTGCCGAAGAGGATTATGAGGAACTTGAACAATTGCTCGACCTACGCTCTCGACTTGAGACGCTGGACATGCTCGCTTCGTTTGAATATGGGTTTCAGCTTGGCGTCTCTTTAATAGTAGAATCGGTGGCGGGATGGGAGGATTGGTTGAAGGGGGAATTCCTTATAATAGAAACAAGTGATGCTCCGATAATATTTTGACCCAAACCATGATCCCCTTCTTGAGGGATTTTTTATTTTAGAAGAATGAGAACAGTCAGGACAAAGAGCTTTGTTTCTTACAGATAAACATAGCGTTTCAGAATTCCACAGGGAATCATGCCATCCCATGCAGGATTGTATGGGAATTTCACGAACATGTAAAATATTTATAATTTCTGGAGTTCGCCAATAAGACGTTAGATGAAATTGACCAAAGGACGGGAAAATCATAAAGATCAATACTAAACCGATTTTTAGCTTGATAGGAATAGTTTTATTTTCAATTACATTAGTTATCCATCTATGTTTTAGATTTTCGAGAACTTCAGATGTCGGAATAGGAATGATGTTGTCACTTGCCAACGCCCTTATGTTAATACTCACTTTGGTATGGAGTGTATTGGGGATGATTGAAATGCGATTTCTAATAAAATCATACAGAAGAATCACAGAAAACGTAAATTCGGGAAGAATTAATAAAGATGAATATAGGAGAATTTCATCCAGATTAAAAACCAGCTTATCAATAAACATTGGATATTTATTTATTACCTTATGTCAACTTGGATTTGTAATCCATAGCTGGGATGAATTAAACATATAAATTCATTGATTGGAATTCGAAGTAGTGGTCAACCTCATCTAACAATGTATTCACGCGTCGGGGCCTACGGCCCCTCGGTCCGCCAGATGGATCTCGAGGAAGTGGAATCAGGCGGACACACCTGCGAGGCTAAGTCCTGTCGGATCCGGTCACTGCGTGACCTTAAGCCTCTCGACGTCGTGATTACGGGAACGTTAGGCGAAATTAATTGGAAAGAGCGTGGAAATACATATGAATTCTAAAATTACATTTTATTCAGTCGAATTTAAAAACTATAAGGCTTTTAAAAGCTACACTCTTAGATTTCAACACATGAATATTCTTGTTGGGCCTAACAACAGTGGTAAATCAACTATTCTTAGCGCCTTTAGAGCCCTTGGGGTAGGTCTAAGACAAGCAACCTCAAAAAAAACCAATAATAGTTAAGGGGCCGGATGGGACTGATAAGTTCGGATATCAACTCAATGAAGAAGCATTGCCTATGTCAATTGAAAATGTACATACTGACTACGTTGAAACAGATACAACTGTAACTTTTAAATTATCAAACAACAATATTCTTTTATTATTTTTTCCTAGAAGCGGAGGCTGTTTTTTTAATAATTGATGCCAATGGAAAACAAATTACAAGTCCAAAGCAATTCATTAAAGAGTTTCCGATCGATCTTGAGATAGTTCCAGTTTTAGGGCCAATAGAACAAAATGAATCGATAGTAACGGAGGAAACAGTTCGAAAGGGACTAACTTCTCATCGAGCTTCAAGACATTTCAGAAATTATTGGAGATATTATCCGAATGGTTTTGACGAATTTGCTGAATTAGTAAAAAAAACCTGGCCTGGGATGGAGATTGAAGCTCCAAAATGGCCAAATCTGATGAGACCTGAGTTAGTTATGTTTTGCTATGAGGAGCGAATTCCTAGAGAACTTTATTGGTCAGGTTTTGGATTTCAAATATGGTGTCAATTGCTTACTCATATTTCAAGATGTAAAGATGCAACTTTGCTGATTGTTGATGAACCTGAAGTATATTTACACCCAGATGTACAAAGACAATTAGTGGGGATATTAAGATATTGTGGACCGGATATTATTTTAGCTTCGCATTCACCAGAAATTATGGGAGAGGCTGATGCTTCAGAAATCTTGTTAATTAATAAGAAGCTACGAAGTGCTGAAAGAATAAAAGATATTGAAGGAGTTCAAAAAAGCATTAGATACAGTTGGTTCAATTCAGAATATAACCTTAACTCAATTAGCAAGAAATGGAAGGATTCTTTTTGTCGAAGGTGATTATGATTACAAAATTCTTAGAAGATTTGCAAGACAACTAGGTTTGATCGAGTTGGCATCGGGAAATGACATCACTGCATTTGAATCAGGAGGATTTTCTTCCTGGGAGAAAATTAAATCATTTGCCTGGGGTTTTAAATCTACCATCAATAAATCGCTTCATATTGGTGCTGTTTTTGATCGTGATTATAGATCTGATGAAGAACTTCGAAAAATAAACGAGGAACTAAATGAGCATCTGGATTTTGCACATATACATTTAAAAAAAGGAGATGGAAAACTATTTATTAGCTCCGGAGATATTAGAAAAAGCCTTGAGAAAAGCACTTAGGGAAAGAGAGCGCAGAACAGGCGAAGAAATTCCTGAAGGAGAATCAGTATTTCACATTTTGGATCGAGTTACTTCTTCATTGAAATATAAAATACAAGCCCAGTACGTGACTAGAAGATCGGAGTATCTGAATAATACCAAATATGATGGTGCGACAATAAGTGAAGAAACAATAGAGTTGTTTGAGGAGAAGTGGAAAGAGCTCGGGAGCAGGATGAATATTGTTCCAGGAAAAGACGTTCTCAGTAGTTTACGATCTGAAATTCAAAAGATTTACTCGGTCAATTTAACTGACTTTAAAATTATTGAAGAATTTACACCAACAGATATTCCAGAAGATTTAAGAGGACTATTATTCAGACTAGATAAATTTAGAACAATTTAGAATCCATTCAGATTAAGATTTTTGATTGTTATTCAAGTTTGTCAACTAACTTCGCCTAACAATGTATTCACGCTTTGGAGCCTACGGATCCTCGGTCCGCCAGATGCAATTCGGGAAAGCGGGCTCAGGCGGACACACCTGCGAGGCTGAGTCCAGTCGGACTCAGCAGCTTAGTTGCCTTAAGCCTCTTTGCGTCGTAAATACAATAACGTTATCAGAAATCGTTGAAAGGAAGATTATTATGAGTTCGTGGAAATCATGGGAAGACAATATAAAAACATTTCTCCAATCAATTCAACAAATTGGTGGAGAAGTCGATGGTTACCACATCAAAGCACCTTCAAAAATCGAGTCGATCCAAGAAGTTGAGGAGACACTGGGTATAAAACTGCCTATATCTTTTACTAAAACTGTGCTTGAGTTTTCAAGTGGTTTTGAGATGAATTGGTCATTACCAGATGATGAAGATCTAGAGGTACCTCTTCCAACAGAGCTAAAGGGAATATTTGCGGGCAACTTTAGCTGGAGTTTGAAGGATATCATTAATATTGAACAGGACAGAAAAGGCTGGGAATTAGAAGTCTTTTCGAATTTTGAAGATGACTATGATCGTATTTGGCACAATAAATTAGGGTTAATGGAAGTAGGTAATGGCGATTATCTAGCTTTCGATTTATCTATTCCAATTGATCCGCCAGTCATTTATTTATCCCATGATGGAGGAGAAGGCCATGGTTATATTTTGGGAAATAATTTTATAGATTTTATGAATAGATGGACAAGAATAGGTTGTGTAGGTTGTGAGGATTGGCAACTGATGCCTTTCATGAATGATTCTTCAATGGGAATCTTACCAGATGGTAAGAATGCCATTCAGTGGAGAAAATATTTAAAAGTACAGTTACCATAGGGGTTTTTCAGAAAAGGCAACTAACGTTCTGAGAACAATTTATTCACGCATCGGATCCTACGGCGCCTTTGTCCGCCAGATGGATTTCAAGAAAGCGATGCGAATGATTATTTCTAAACCAGTGTGAGGGCATGATTTCATTTTTTCTCATTTATTCATTTTATATTATCCATCTACTTGGTTGGAAATCGGATCACAATGACCAAGATGAAGGACTTCCTGCTGCTTTACATGAAATCCAGTACATATAATATGATGAGGTGCTCCAGATGAGTGAGTTTAGTGCAAGCTATCATTTAAAAGCTAAGGACAGGGAACAAGCGATAAAGCTCATTAAGGACGCTGGCCATCAGGGATTTGTATTTAACGAAACGAATGGATGGGTTACTTTCCTCATAAAAGGACAGGTTTTTGATATCAGCGAATCCGTCCTTCAATGTAATCCCGGACTGCTCGTTCATTATGTTTACGCAGAGGATCATGGATGGGAGTTTAGAGTGTTTGAAAAGGATCGCGTCGTTTTTGAATATACCTGCGATTGGACGGATGAGCTCCATATCGAAAAAAATGTTTACAACTTAGATGTGATTATAGAAATGATCTCGTCTCGCGGCCATGAAGCGAGTGATTTAGAAGAGATTTTTGAAATGGATGCGTTCGATTATGAACATTCGCCGGCCTATCAATTAGCTGAAAAAATCGGATTGGTTCACTATGAATGGCTATCGGCAGACTATTTAAGCAGTGACGATGAGTTGGAAGAGAGAGGTTTGATCCACGTAGGATAATCTCAAAGGGAGGGGGGGGGGGGGAATCAATCAAACCTAATTATAATGATCTTGGCCTGTCTATTACAATGGGCCCACAACTTCGAAGTGAAGTAGAGCGTCAGCTGTTGAAGGAATTGCTTTTTCACCATAAGTTTGAGAATAAATTGTATTTTGACTGGTCCGACAGTTGTATAGAAGGAAAGTCGTTACATTTTCTAGACGGTTCTTTAGATAGATATTCAGGAATCAGTATTTATGATGAAAACAATGAGTTCGTTGCAGACGGTTGGATGGATTTTGAGTTCGATCCTGGCTCCAATCAATTGTCTGTTTACTGGACATTCCTAGACATTTACTTGAATGGACAAAAAATAAAAGCAATTCAAAAGAACAAGATGCCGACGTTAAGCGAGGAACGACTTATGGAAAGAAGCCAGGAAGTTGATTTTATTTACTTCGGCTTTTGGAAACGCGTATTAATGAGAATAATCGATTTTGCAATCATCTTCATTCCGATTGGTCTCTTGTACCGTTTTGCGGTTCATGAATCCCTTCAAATGAACTCTATCCTACCGTTTATCCTGATGTGGATCGTTACATCCGCATATTACGTCCTGACAATTTCAATCTTTGGGGGAACCCCCGGAAAGTTAATCTTGAAGGCCAAGGTCGTAGATCATTCAGGGAATAAACTATCGTTTTATAAATCGCTACTCAGGAGCATATTTTATATTTTATATGCGGTAATCATGATTTTTGCATTTAGCAGCTCGAACTTCAAACCTATAAATGCGCCATTTGACGTCATCGCCGACCTCATAGGAGTCGTAACGATAGCATCGGACTTGGTTGTTTTGTTTAATCGCAGGAAGAAAGCGTTGCATGATTATATCGCAGGCAGCGTGGTTATCAAGACATCGGGGGGAGACCAATTGAAAAAACGCATTCTTATTTCTGTCATAGCATCCACCCTCATTCTGAGCGCCTGTTCGAACAGCGGGCAAAATTCCTCCTCAAACGCAGGGGCGGTCGAAGCGTTAACCAGCGAGGTATCCAAACTTAAAAAAGGAAAATGCAGCGCTCAAGGCTGAGTTAGACGATCAAAAAGAATAGCCCTGCGAAGCTGCTGGCCGAGGGCAAGGCATTTTTTCAAAAAAAAAGGATCTCGCTTCGTTGAAAAAAACGACGGAGACGTTAAAAACAAAAGCGCCGGAGTCAGCGGAGTACACAGAGTTGGTCGGACTCGTGGCCAAGTTATCCGCGGCGTTACAAGCAACCGAAGAGAAAGCCAAGCAACAAGAACTCGCCAAAGCCAAAGCAAATAACAAGCGATTGGCAGAAGCGACGTCCAAAATGAGGAAAGAGTACGATGAGGTCGGCGAGGTTTCCTTTTTTTTATGACAAAACTACCGTAAAGTACGTCAATCAAAATGCATTCTATATTTATTTCTCGAAGTCTGCTGACGGATATATTCCTTATCCGCATATCCGAATTCAATATACGGGGGGATAAATGGATATTTATTAAGAGATTTATTATAAAGACTGACAAGAACACGTACAAGATAACATTTGGAGATAAAGCTGTCGTTCAAGATTATAAAGGCACCGTTACTTGGGAGTATTACGATAATCTTTTAATGCCGGACGAATTTGCAATGATTGAAGATATCATCTCCTCCTCCAAAACCATTGTACGTCATGAAGGGAAACGAACTTATATAGACCGTGTCGTTACGGCTAATGAAAAAAACCGCCCTCAGACATGTGCTGGATGCTTATGAGGCGGTGGGCGGAAAGATGCCTTCTTAAGACGGGCGATATAAGCGATGGCCGAAACTGTATTTTAAAAAACTAAGGGCGGGCGCTCACTTATCGTGAACGGACCCCGCCCCTTATTTATACTGCACACCTTACCCATCCCCCGTTAGAGGCTCGTCACCGACGTTCCCGCCATCAGTTCGGTCAACGCACTCTGGATAACCGAGGCCGGAATGGCAAAGCCGATGCCTTGCGCCTCTGCGTTCACGGCCGTATTCACGCCGATCACTTCCCCCTTATCGTTGAGCAGCGGTCCGCCGGAGTTGCCGGGATTGATCGAAGCGTCCGTCTGCAGCAGATGCTCGTATTGATGCGCGGTACCGTCTTCTTCGGCGATCGTAATCGGGCGTTCCTTGGCGCTGAGCACGCCGACGGTCATCGTGTGGTCCAGACCGTAAGGGTTGCCGATCGCGATCACCCAGTCTCCGATGCTGGCCTGGTCCGAATCGCCGATCTTCAGCGCCGGGAACTTCTTGCCGTCCGGGCTCTCGACTTTAAGCACGGCCAGATCGAGCTGCGCGTTCGAATTGACGACCGTTGCCGTGAGAGGCTCGTCGTAGCCGGGGACGGTCACCTTTAGCGCGGTCGCGTCCGCAATGACGTGTTCATTGGTCAAGATGTAGCCGTCTTCGTTAAAAAAAGAAGCCGGTGCCCGTACCCATCAGCTCCGGCTCGCCGCTCTGCTGCGACGGCATCGACTGTCCGCGCGGGTTCGCCCATCCGCCGCGCCCCCCGAACAGGCTATTCGCCGACGATTGGCTTTCGACGCCGTAGTTCGCAATCTCCACGACGGCAGGGTTCGCTTGGGCGAACACGGCGGAGATCTTCTCGTCTACGTTCGAGGAAGCGGACACCGACGCCGTCGTAAGTCCCGCCGCGTCCGAATACGCGTTGCCGGCCGCTGCCGACTCGACCGCGGCGGGCGTTCCACCGCTGAACAGGTTCATCCGGTCCGACATGACGCTCATGCCGCCCACGAACAGGGCGCCGATCAGGAACGAAGCGAGGAGCGACTTGGGCGAGCCGCCCTTTTGGCGATTCTCGCGCCCGTGACCGCGATCGCCGCGACCGTTTCCGCCGCTCCCATTGTCCGACGCAGTCGTTTGCTCGGCCGCATTCAGCTCTTCCTCGTAGCGCGTACGCAGCGATTCGACTCGGTTAGCGGATTCGTAACGATAGACCGACACAGGCTCGCGATGGTTATTTATTTCATGGCTTTGCTCGTTTTGCTCATTGTGCTCATTATGCTCATTCATTCGAGTCATCCTCCCATGCTTGCTTCCTATGACTCTATCATGGACCTCCAACCTAAATCTGAGCTTAAATGAGCCTAAAAGGTTCCTGAAAGAATTGAATTCTAGCTCAGCGTACCAAAAACAGTAACGGCCTGTGGATACGCACACTCCATGATGGAAAGTGCAAATCCACAGGCCTCGTTCAAACTATTACTTATAACGAGCGTTGAGTTGCTTTTGGAAACTGAATTAAAGCGTTTCGTCAGATGCTCGAACGCTAATTTCCCCACTCACGTTACCATTAGCTGTATTATAATCTACATAAAAAACGTGTCCACTTGCGTGAGTAACATTAATAGTCAAAGTGCTATTTGATCGAACGGTTCCATTATAGATCTGTTGTTTGCTGCCATTTAAATCGTATGATAGGTAGACTTTTAGCGTTTGGGATTGCGAATTGGAAATATATACTTGGGCATAATCGTATCCAGATGGCTGGGACCAAGAAGTTCCACCGTTATTCAGATTCGCTTTATTAACAGTTAAGATGTCAGTGTATGGAGAATCAGCAACGGCTGAAACGGACGACAACGACATCAATGCGACTACTACGGCAAAGATAAAAAAAACTCCTTTTAAATCTTTTCAATTTCCTTCCCTCCAATTATAAACTGCAGAAGGTTGCATTGCGCGTGATTACAACATCACTGCCAATTACAGGTGGCATAACCGTATAATACGTGTATAATAAGTATAAGATAAAAATAAGAAGCCCGTGCCGCCTGCACTGACTTCCTGCACAACTGCTTCGGCGGGGTGCCTCCAGTCGATCGACCGAAGAAATGACCCGTTACCCCGTGGCAGCAACCTAGGGCGGGTCATTTTCTTTTGTTCAGGTAAGTAAGCAACGCCAGGATGAACATACCAAGCATCATTACTTCCTGAAAAGAAAATGTCATAGCCTCACCTCCGATCTGGAGGCGGACTACCCCGACTAGGCGAGTCGTACTGGATCAGTATACCATTTTCTCCTCCCTGCATAAATTAAAAAGCGAGCTCAAAGATCCATCGTCCGAGGACGACCAGCCCATTCGGAAGCAACGGAGCATATAAATAAATGGCCGACATCATGACTCGCAGAAACATGGTGTTGTTTGTTTAACGCAAAAACGCTTGCCTGCGTGCAGGACAAGCGTTTTGTTCATGCTTTCATACGATCACCAAGCAAATACGCCCTTCTCATCCAAAAACTCGCCGTTATGACGCTGCCCGTCCGTCGCATACCCGACAATAATCGCAGCCGCGGCTTCCTTCGATTTCCCGCCCGCGGCATTGCCGTTGAGATCCGTGGTCGTGAATCCAGGCGTCACCGCGAATACCTGCGCGCCACTGTCACGAACCTCATAAGCCATCGACAGCGTCATGGCGTTGTTGGCCGTTTTGGAGGCGTTGTAGTCGAACGCGTTCAAAGTGAATGCGGCATTTTGCATATGGTCGAGGGACGCCATGTCGGTCGAGACGTTGACGACGGTGCCTTCGTTTGCCTTGATCAAAGGGAACAGGCGCTGGTTCAGGCGGAAGGTGCCGAAGAAGTTGACCTCGAAAGCGTTGCGCAGGTCTTCCTCGTTGGTATCGGTAAACGAGCGGGAGAACGCGCCCGGCATGCCTGCATTATTGATCAGCAGCGTGAGCTCCCGATGGTTCTTGTTGATCGTGTCGGCGGCCTGTTCGATGGACTTCAAGTCAGTTATGTCGATCGCCACGAATTTAACGTCCAGCCCCTTGGACGCCAGCTGTGCGACTGCGGCTTCGCCCAGTTGGGTGTTGCGCGCGCCAAGAAGAACTTTCCAACCAGCCTCCCCCCAGCTGCTTCGCGATCTCGAATCCGATTCCTTTGTTAGCCCCCCGTGACGAATGCGGTCTTTTTCATGCAAATCCCTCTTTCCTTAAGGTTGATTGCCTTTCATGATTGATAAGTTACTATGCTACACTTAGTGTAGGTCAACCACCATTTTAAAAAAAGCGAGGGCACATATGCTGACGATCGGGGAAGTCGCGAAGGGCGTCGGGATCAACATCGGAGCGATCCGTTTTTACGAGCGGAAAGGACTATTGGAGCCGGCCGCCCGCAGCGAGCAGAACAACCGTCTGTACACGGAGCATGACCGGAACTGGCTGCTGTTCATCAAGTGTCTTCGCGAGACCGGGATGAGCGTGGAGGACATCAAGACGTACTATGACAAGGTGAAGGAAGGCACCTCCACCCTGCCGGAGCGCATCGATATGATTCAAGCGCAGAAGGCGAAGCTGCTGCACGATATCGAGGAGAAGCAGGCGCAGCTCGTTCGGCTGGAGGAGAAGCTGGAGCGGTACTATCGCGGGGAAAATTATTGAAAAAAAACCTCCAACACCGCATCGATCGCGGTGTCGGAGGTTTTTTGCCGCAACGGGACCGCAGGAAGATTAGATCAATACCCCCGCAAGGCAATCTTCTCGCGATCCGCCTCCGGCTTCAGCATGCTTCGCATATCGTGGCCGGAGGGGTTCTGGAAGACGACCAGCCCGAACTCCGGCGCAACCGCGAGCAGATGATCGAAGATGTCGGATTGGATACCTTCGTATTCGCTCCATGCTGTTGTATCCGTGAATGCATAGATCTCCAGCGGCAGGCCGTTGGCGCCGGGATCGAGCTGGCGGACAAGACGCGTCATGCCTTGATGAATCCGTGGATGGCGCTCCAGATACCGGTCGATATAAGCGCGGAAGACGCCGATGTTCGTCATCGCCCTGCCGTTTACCGGCATGGTGCGGTCGATTTCCCGCTCCCGGTTATACAGCTCGATGTCCGCTTTTTTCTCCCGGATGTATTCGCCCAGATATTGAATGCGCTCGAACCGCTCGATCATGTCGGGCGTGCAGAAGCCGACGCTGTTCATGTCGATGCAGAGCGACCGCTTGATGCGGCGGCCGCCTGCGTGCTGCATGCCCCGCCAGTTCTTGAACGAATCGGAGATGAGCGCGTAAGAAGGAATCGTCGTGATCGTCTTATCCCAGTTCTGCACCTTGACGGTGTTCAGCGAGATGTCGATCACGTCGCCGTCCGCGCCGTACTTGGGCATCTCGATCCAGTCGCCGACCCGCACCATATCGTTGGACGTCAGCTGGACGCCCGCGACGAGGCCGAGCAGCGAATCCTTGAAGATCAGCAGCATGACGGCCGACAGCGCGCCGATCCCGCTGAGCAGAATGAGCGGGCTCTGTCCGATCAGGCTGGAGACGACCAGAATGCCCCCGATGATGAACATGAATATTTTGAACACCTGAATGTAGCCCTTGATCGGACGGACCTTGGACACCTCGTAGGTCGTATAAATGTCGTTCAGCGCGTTCAACAGCGCGTCGAGCACGACGATCGCCACGATCGTCAGATAGACGGCCACCCCCTGCGCGATGAGCCCATGATAGCCGGGGAAGCTGTACGAGAAGGAATAGATGATGACGGCGGGCACGATGTGGCACAGTCGCTGGAATACCTTGCGCTTCAGGATGTAGTCGTCCCACTTGAACCGGTTGCGCCGGATGTAATGGCCGGCAATGCGAAGCACGATCTTCTTGGTCACATAGTACGCCAGCAAGCTGACTGCCGCGATGCCGACGATCAGGATGGCATTCGCCAGGTAGACGGACGTGCCGGACGCGACGCCCAGGTCGGCGAGCAGCTTTTCAATTGAATTCATACCTTCCTCCCCGAAATAAAGAAAGGCCCGCCTGACGCGATTGCCCGTGCGTCAGGGAGCTTTTTGTCCGATGTTACCGGAAGCCGGGCGATCCGTCAACCGCCGGCATTAGGCAGTAAATCGGTTTTCTTTTCTCCAAACCGCGGGGCTGACCCCGTATCGCTGCTTAAAAAAACGGCTGAAATAATGAATGCTCTGGAAACCCGAAGCTTCGGCAATGCGCTGGACGCTCATCGCGGTCGTCGATAAGTAACAAAGGGCGGCGCTAAATCTGAGTTCGTGCAGATATTGCAAAGGGGTCTTGCCGCAGAGGCTGCGGAAGGCACGGATAAAATAGTTGTTTTCCATATTCGCCGCAATGGCCAGGTCCCGTATCGACAAGGGTTGATGGTAACAAGCCTCCATTCTCCGCATCGCCTCTTGCAGCCGCTCTCGCGTCTCGGTCCGTACATACGCGGTCTGCGGCCGGTCTCGGTTTTCTCCCCTGCATACCCGCGAATAGTGTCGAATCAGCAGCAACAACTTGTTGATATCGTACTCGGCCAGCTCGGATCGGATAGCGGAATATGGCGGGGCGATCTGCGAGCTATCCCAAAGCTGGCCGTTGGCCGTCCGGATCGGAGCGCATTCAGGGCGCGCATCGTTCAGACCCCCGGTCTGATTCCAGTCCGTCGATGCCGAGATGCTCGGAAATTCGAGTTCGCCTTCAACCTCCAACTCGACGAATCCGAAACGGCAAGATTCCGACAGTGGCAGCAGCAGATGGGGCGTGTTGGCCGGAATCAGAAACAGTGCCGGCGCGGCTGCCTCGAACCGCTCTCCCATCCAGTGCAAACGCACCTCTCCTTCCAAGACTGACAGGATCTCGTGGTAAGGATGAATGCCCCCGCTGCCGTTTTGCAGAGGAGACGAGCAGTTCATTTCCACCAACTCGATTTTGCGTATCTTCACTTGGCTCTCCCCCTTTCTGAACAATGCCACACGCAATTGCCCCATGCGGAGCACGGCAGTCGATTTTGTACAAACGCGATTCAAAAAAAACGCCGTGCTGTCTGCACCATTTGCTCGTCGATATCTTCCAGAAAGGCCGTAGCGTGCAAAGACAAAACGGGCCGCATTCGTTAAGCTGTAGCCATCTTCCATCTTACCCGAAAAGGAGCGGTTCAGCATGGTCACACAGCCGAAAACGATGAAGGCATTGCAAATCACAGGCAAGGAAAGCTACGCCATCGCGGAAGTTCCGATTCCCGTTCCACAGGACCATGAGATATTGGTTCAGATCGAGATCGTCGCGACATGTCCCCGCTGGGATATGAACATGTACGGCGGCAGAGACATGTTCGACTACAGTCGTTCGCCTCAATATCCCCTCGCTCCCGGATTTCCCGGGCACGAAGCCGCAGGTGTCGTACGCGCGGTAGGAAAAGGGGTTACCCGCTATCAGGTCGGCGACAGGGTCGCCGCTCTGGAGCACATCGAAGGCAATGGCGCTTATGCGGAATATATCTGCTATCGGGAGCACGAGGCGCTTAAGCTGCCGGATCATATCTCGTTCAAGCAAGCGGCTTCCTTCGAACTGTTGAAGTGCGTCATGATCGGTTTGTCCCAATTCGGCGATCTGCGCGGCAAATCGGTGCTGGTCTCGGGCCTCGGTCCGGCAGGCATGCTGGCGATCCAGGCAGCCGCCATCTGGGGCGCCTCCCGCGTCGTCGGCATCGACCTCAACCAGGCCCGTATCGACGAGGTGAACAGGCTCGGGCTCGGCACTGCCATGCATGCGGACCAAGTCGCTCCCGATACGTTCGATTTGGGCTACGATTGCGTAGGCGCGGCGGCTTCGGTCCAGTATTTGCTGGATAACGTGCGTTCTCACGTCGTCATTTTCGGCGTTCTGAAGGGCTCGGTGCAGTTCGACGAGCGGCTGTGGCTTCGCGGAACAAAGCTGGAGGCGTACCGCTACCGGAGCTTTGGCGAACGCGACCGCGAATTGCTGCTGGACGCCGTCGGCAACAAAGGCCTGAACTGCAGCTGCCTCTTGACGCATCACATTCCCTTTACGCGTTATGAAGATGCCGTCAAGCTGTTGCAGACCCAGCAAGCCGTCAAAGTCTACTTCCATCCCGGCTCCGATCTGGGACAGGGGGGCGAAGCATGAGTCTGCAGGGAAAAGCCGTCGTATTCACCGATCGGCAGCGGGTCGAGGTGCACGAAGTTCGGCTGCCCGCGCCGTCTGCAGACGATGTGGTCATCGATGTCGAGATCTCCTGGATCAGCAACGGAACGGAGTCCTCGTTCCTGCGGGGCGAACGCACGGCGGGCGACACTCCCTATGCGGAAGGCCATCCATGGCCGTTCCCCATCGTAGCCGGATACCAGAAGGTCGGCACTGTCCTGCAAGTCGGCTCGGCCGTATCGGCCTTCAAGCCCGGCGATCGCGTCTTCGCCACGATCAGCAAGGTAGAAGGCATGTACGAGCCTTACGGCGGCCATGTATCTCCAGCCGTTACGGCCGCAGATCAGGTCTGGAAGCTGCCGCAGGATGCAGACCCCCTTGATTACAGCGGGCTGGTACTCGCACAGGTCGGCTATAACTGCGGGGAGCGGCCTCCGATTCGCGAAGGCAGCCGGGCGCTCGTCATCGGCGACGGCCTTGTCGGGCATTGGGCGGCGCAGACTCTTCACCATCGCGGGTCGCGGGTGACGGTGCTCGGTCGGCACGAAGACCGCATGCGACTGCTTCCCGAGACGATCGGACATCTACGAAGCGGACAGCAGGATACGGGAACCGAGCTGCGCCGACTCGCCGAAGCGCAAGGCCTCGATATCCTCGTAGATACGGTCGGAGATATGGATGCAGTCACTGCCAACCTGCCTTTGCTGGCACACGACAGCCACTTCGTGTCCGCCGGATTCTACGGGAACCGCGGCTTGGTGGACATTCAGGCGCTGCGCGACAAGGAAATCACGCTGCATGCGCCCGCTGGATGGAACAAACGGCGCATGGACGCCGCTCTTGAAGGCATCCGTCAAGGCTGGCTGCAGACCGGCAAGCTGGTCACGCATCGGTTCCCGGTCGATCGGGCTGCGGAAGCGTGGGAATTGATCGTCGGCAGACACGAGCCTTACCTGGGGGTGGTGTTGGAATGGCGCCAACCTTGATCGAGCGACTCCAGGAAAAAAGAACGGATCCCGGCGCCAGAGCGGTGTTGTACGTCGCGTTGGGCGACAGCGTCACGCAGGGATGCATGCAATTCGGCGCTACCGAGTATGACCGCGTCTATCATGCGGTCTGCAAGCGGGAGCTCGAACGCCGCTGCGACGGCGCTATTATCAATGTAATCAATTCCGGAGCAAGCGGCGATACGATCGCCGCTTCCCGCATCCGCTGGGATCGCGACGTTTTCCCGTACAAGCCCGATCTGGTGACGATCCTGTTCGGCCATAACGACGCGCATGGCGGAGAAGCCGGACTTAAAGGCTTTGCGGCGGCGCTGGATGAGCTCGTAAGCCGATTGCGGGCAGAGACGGAAGCCGTTATCGTCCTGATCACGCCCTGCATGATGATGCGACACGATAACGCGAACATCGCCGCCGAAAACCGACAGCATGTGCCCGCATTTTTACGCCTTGCTGAAGAAAAAGCATTGGCGCAATATGTCGCGTGCATACGCGGCTACGCGGCCAAAAACGGTCTGTTGCTGGTAGACGCTTATGCGATGTGGGAGCGGATGGAGGAGAACGGCGCCGATATTCATGCCCGTTTATCGAACGGTATCAATCACCCCGACGCCGCTTTTCACATCGAGTTGGGAGAGGCTTTGACAGCTGTCCTGCTGAGTGGCGGATGACCGGCTGCGTCGGACGAAGCGGACGGAGAGCAGAAAGCGGCGGAACAGGGAATGCCTGCTCCGCCGCTTTCGCATTCTGCGGATCTATGAATCTATGGATCTATGCAGAACCCTGTTACGCCTGACGCGCCTTCCGGCTTCGTTCAGTTTCGACTGAACAATCTGTAGATAACGGCCGCCGCCTGCGCGCGATTCGCGTTCAGCTTCGGCGCAAAGCGTTCCGGGCCGACCCCGTCGAGCAATCCGGCAGCGCGCATGCGTTCTATCGCCTCCCGCGCATAGCCGGGCGCCTGTCCCAGGTCGTTGAACGTCTCCGATGCCCCTCCTGCCCCGTCGCCGGGCTCGATCTCCAGCAGGCGATATACCCGATCCAGCACAACCGCCATATCCAGGCGGGTGATCGGCTCGTTCGCCCCGAAAGTGCCGTCCGACTTGCCCGAGACGATGCCAAGCTTGTGCGCGGAGGCAATCGAGCGGTAATGCCAGTCTTCCTCCCGCACGTCCTGGAAGGCCGCGTTCGCATCCGCATTCTCCCACTCAAACGCATTCACGAGCATCTCGACGAACTCCGCCCGGGTGACCTCGCGGCTTGGCTCGAAGCGATCGCCGCCCGTTCCCTGCACGATGCCTCTCGCCGCCAATGCCTCGATGCTGTCCCGAGCCCAAGCCGACTGCGCCAGATCCGCGAAGGAAATATCGGCGTAGGCTGCGGCGTAACTGCTGAAATGCTCCGGGGTAAAGACGGCGCTGCCTGTCTGCGCCTGATATTTGCCGTTGACGACGGCACGCAAGCCGCCCGCTTCATCGATCAAGTAAACCACGACGTTGCCTGGCTTCTGATCCGCTTGAAGCCTGTATGGCATGCGAACCTCCACTTGGCCTCCGAACGAATTCAGCGCTGTCCCGTTCACGAGTAAATGGAACTCGTAAGCGGCACTGTCCCCCAGCTTCCGTCTGGAGGACTCCGGCAAACTCGCCGTGTCCACTTGAGAGACGCGGAGTTCCAGCTTTCCGGACGCGGGCTGACCCTGCAGCAGGTCCGGCCGAATCGAGACAGAAGCGAACCCGGTATCGACGACAAAAGTCTCTACGTTTGCCAGCTTCGCCGTTTGCATCGGCCCGACGGGCAGCTCCAGCCGAATCTCCTTCGCTTGCCGGTCCGGCTTCGCTTCAATGCGAACGGTCCCGGCGCTGCCGTCGCCGATGGCCGCCGTCAATTGCTGTGCGTCGAGCTTGCCTGCGGCGATCCCCCGGCTATCCGTCGCGATGCCGATGACGGCTGTTCCCCGCTCGATCGCGACAGTCTGCTGCGGCACCGTGCCGGACCCGGTCGGAATGCCGGGGTCGCCAGGCGGTCCCGGATCGACCGGTCCCCCCGGCTCCTCCGGCTCTCCGGGCTCCGTCGCGATCGTATAAGTCCCCACGTCGGCCAATTCAAAGGCGGGCACATCCGTCAGCTGCGTATTGATGCCGAGCTGCACGCTCGTCAGCCGATCCAGATCGAGCCGATTGTTCGGATCCGGCGGACCGAAGGTGGCCAGCACGAGCTGCCTGAACGGCACGATATACGTGTGCCAGCCCGCCTTGATCGAAAAGCCGTTCAGCGTATAGTAGCGGCTCCCGTTGTCTTCGTTTACGATCAGCTTCAGATCCGTCTGCGGGATGTCCGCCTCGGCGTATACTTTGAAGGCAATCCCGCTCTTGCCCGCGAAGACCGTGCTCCCGTTCACCTGAAGGAACGGATACGCCCACTGATTGGTCTCGCCGAAGCTGTACTTGTAGCGAACCGCACCGGTTGCGGAGCCCGCTTCAATAACGCCTGTGCCGGAAGCTGCGATCGCGTCCGTCCTCTGCAGGTCCCATTGCTCCGGGTCGCCGCCGCCGGGAAGCGGATCGATCTGAATCCGAGAAATGCCGGTGAATACGTAGGCCGCGGAAACGGTTGTGGAATCGCCGCCGAACGAGCCTCTGAAGCTAACTTTACCTTTCTCCATCGGCCGAACCTGCGCCCCGGCTTGCAGGCTGAAGGCGACCGTCTTCTTCTCGCCCGGCGCGAGCGCGACCGTCTCCACCTCGCGATCCAGCACCCAGCCGCCCGACGCTTCTCCGCGAATTTCTCCTTCCATGGCAGTATCGTTGAAGTTGTAGATCTCCAGCCCGATCGTGTTGCCGCCCGTCTCCTTCAAGGCGTAGGCGCCGAACAGCTTAGCATTGGAGCGGGCTTCGTCCTCGTAATTCTGCGCCAGCACGATCCGCTGGGCAGGCGTTAATTCAGGCGCTTCGTATACAGGCTTCGCAACACGCGAGAACGATGCCACCGGCACCGACAGCCGCTCGTCCTTCCGGATAAAAATCGGATCCGGCCCGATCTCGAAAGCGATCTTGCCTTCATGCGTTTCCGCCGTGCGGCCGTGTCCCATCAGATCGAACCACTGCGCCGCCGCGCCGGTCGAAGCCCACTCGACGGTCGCCGGCCGCTCCGACCAAAGGACCAGCACCTGGCCATGGCCGCTGTCGAACAGATGACCTTCCGCGCCTTCCGGCAGCCCCTGAACCTGGCCGGCATAGAGGCCTTGGCCGAGCATATCCGTTACATTCGCAATCGCCTGATAAGCCGCATAGGGCGCGTTATTTTGGCTGAACATGCCGTACTGGTTGCCTTGCTCCAGGTAGTAGGGCATCACAAACCAGAAATGCTTGTCCACCCCGGCCGCAAGCGATTGTACGGCGGAGGTCGCCATATACCGCGCTTGCGCCTGCTGCTCGGCCGCCGTCAATTCGCGCAGCGAGCCGGTCGGAATGGTGATCCCCGCTTCTGTCAGCCATGCGTTCCGGTTGCCCGCGGCATTGCTGTCCATAAATTGCAGATGCTTGCTCGCATTGTCCGGAAACGGGATGACCTCGGTATCGTACGTGCCGTAAGGCAAAGGGTAGGCATGGAAGCTGTACGTATCCGCATAAGGAAAAACCTCGTTATCCGCCACGGTCTGCACATAATCGTCGGGCACGCCCGCCATTCCCGCCACCGTTACGGCCGGCTTGGCCGCGCTGTCCCGGTAGCCGATCGCCATCGCTTTCATGAACGCGGCATACTGGTCCCCCGTCTCGTTCACGCCGGTGAACCCGCCGTCAGGCTCGTTCCATATCTCCCAGGCGGACACGCCGCTGCCGAAGTGATCCGCGGAATCGCGCGCGAATCGATAGGCCGCGGTCAGATCGTCCGGCAGGCGATCCTGCGGCCCGTGCGTCCAATCCGGCGCATCCCCGTATACGTCCAGCGTGCGGATGCCTTTGGACGTCACCGCCCGGTTGACCGGGTCAAAGGGGGAAAAATCGTATACGCCGGGCGCGCTGTTGGCGCTTGCCCAGTGAAGCCGGTCGCGCATCCACTTGACGCCGGATAGCTGCAGCGCCTTGGCAAAATCCTCCGTCTGCGACGGCTTGACCAGCAGCGAGGCCGCGGCATCGACGGCAAACGGCGAGTCCGACAGCTGCTGGCGGGACGCATAGGGCGTCACGACGGACAAGTAGGTTTCCTTGACCACGTCGGTCCCTGACAGCTGCGCCGAGACGGTGTAATGCCCCTTGTCCAATATCCCCAGATCGACCTCGACGCGCTGATCGCCTTCGTCGATCGGATAGGCCTCAGCGGATACGGTCTCCTGCCAATAGTCGGTTACGGTAACGCTTACGGACGCCGAAGGGCCAGCCGGCCCCAGCAGATTCACGGACAGTCGAACCGGCTCCCCCCGCTTCGAATACGTTAAGCGGCGCTGCCGTCTCCACGGACCGAACGCCTGCCGGAAGCTTGCGGAACGACAGCCGGTCCAGATATAACACATAATCGCCGTAGCTTCTGCGGTCCTTCACCCTGAAGGTAACCGTATTGTCGCCTTGCTTCAGGAAGAAGACGCCGATATCGTATTTGCGCACGGTATCGTTCACGTTGCCGACCTGCAGGGCGTTTCTTACGGGCGTTTCTTCCCCGTCGTTGACCTGAATCGAATAAGGCGAGGTCCATACTTCCTCGGGCGGCGTCGATGCGACGATCGCTTCATAAGCCCCCCGCTTCCTCCGCATGCAGAGAATAAACAGCCTCGTATCCGCCGGCCGGCGCCTCTTGGGACGTCTCCAGCCGCAGCAGCTTGCCGCCGCTGAACAAGCTCCCCTCGAGAACGTCGGTGAAGTTGTGAGCTGCCGCATCCTCTCCCTCGACGGCAATCTCGTATGCGCCGGGGTCCGCGCGTTCATCCGCCCAGGCCGGGTTCATGCCGGCAGCCCACGAGCAGAGCAGCGACAGGACGACCGCAATTCTAATCCATCTCGATGTCACGGCATTTAATCGCTTCGTAAACAAGGAAGCGCCTCCTCCTCATCTTGTGTGAACCGCGAAGGGCTGCCTTAATGGACGATCGTACCGTCCACGATCATATAAGTGCCGCTTGCCTTCACGACCTTCAGTCGGTGGTACCCGATCGCAAGTCCGCTCTGACTGAACACGCTCTGCATCGCCTGTCGCGGACCGGATGTATAGGCGTCGATCCGTTGAACGAATACGCCGTCCACATAGACGTCGGCCAGACCTTGATCGCCGGATCGCTCGGACAGCAGTTCGATCCCGCTGCCGTAGAACGCGTAATCGAAGCTGTCTCCGTTCTGAGACGCATAGTGGACATCGTCCCCGTAATCCCCGATGCCCCGCGCATTCGAATATCCCCAGGCGCCGATATATCCCGCCGCCATCGTCGCATCCGTATCGTTGACATACTTCGGCACCGCGACAGCGTCAACCGTCATATAGGTGCCGCTTTTCTTGACGGCCTTCAGCGTATGCGTTCCCGGAGACAGGCCTCTCTTGACGAATACATGCTGCTGGGCCTGCCTTGCAGCAGCGTACGTATCGATCGTCTGGACCCATACGTTGTCGATGTACACGTCCACAAGACCTTGATCGACGTTCATCTCGCCGATCAGATCGATGCCGTCTCCCGTAAAGGCGTAGCTGACGCTGTCGCCGTTCTGCGTGGCATAGTGGACATCGTCCATATAATCGCCGACCTGGCGATTGCTCGAGACAGCCCAGGACGAGCCCGTGTAGGATAGCCCCGAATCGTTGACGGCGGAAGAGACGACTCCCGCTACAGCCGCTCCGTTATACGCGCCTCTGTTCGGCTGCGCGGTCGCAGATACCGGATTCCCCCAGTAATCTTGTCCGCCGTTGTACGAGACCGGCGTTCCGCTCGCCAGCGCCGGCGACCCTGCGACAAGCTTGAAGCCCGACGCCGCATCCATGCCGTCCATCCCCGGAAAGGGCGCCTGGAATTGAGGATTGGCATTCAGCTTGTGAGCGTCGGCCGGGCCCGAGAAGCCGTGGAACAAGTTGTAATCGTAACTGTAACCGCTGTCAAAATTGCCCTGGCTGCCGACGAAAAGGTTGTTCCAGAAGTACACGTTTTGCTTCAGCGCGCTTCCGCATACGACGCTCGGGTCTCCGAGCTGGCAGTAAGCCTGGATGCGGCCCGTCGTATAAATCGTATTGTTGTAGGCCTGCACGCCCGGCTTGTCGATCAGGAATCTGGCGCCGAGATCGGTCCCGGCCCCATCGTTTACGCTGACATTGTAGCGAAAGACAAGCCAGTCGGACCGCGTATTTTCTTGCTGCAAAATGATGCCGCCGGCATTGTCATGGCTGTAATTGTATTGATAGGTTACCGTGCCCGTATTGCCCCAGTCATTGTCCCAAGCCTCTCCATCCTGGCCCGGTCCCATATCCGCGATCCGCGCCACCTCGTTGTATTGAAAAAGCGGATTGCGGCTCACGAAGGCGAACATGCCGGCGATCAGCCGCTGGTCGCTGACGCCGTTGCGGCTGATATGCCCCAGATCGTACGCGCTATTGCGCTCGATCAAGGGGGCGTCCGCGCCGCCGATGACGATCGCGTCCCTGCCGATGTTCCGGATCGTATTGCCGGCCACGCGCACGTTCGTGCTGTAGTGGAAGTTCGCTTCCGGATTGGCCGTTATCGGGCCGAACCGGTTCATCATCAAAATGCCGATCCCCGTAGAATCGCGGATGGTATTGTTCTGAATGAGCAGGTCGTCGAACCTGGCGTTCGTTACCGGAGACGGGGATTGATGAAAGTTGTTCGGGTCCTCCTCGGTCATCACGTAGATCGCCGCATTATTAAATGCGCCGACCGTCTGACCGTTGCCGTCCGTGCATTCCCAGCAGGAAATGGATTTGACGTCGGCGACTTCAAGGTTAAGCAAATGAATGCCGCCGTACGTCCCGTTCTGGCTGGCATGAACGTAGACGCCGCTGCGCTTCCAATTATCGTTGCCGGCAGCCGGAAACGTAATTTTTAAGTTTTGCACCGTCCAATAGCTTTGGTTCTCCAGCTTGACGGCCGCCGACAGGCTTGCATCTGTCGACCTGTCCCCGGCAATGACGGGAGCGGCGCCGCTCCCGTAGCGATCAATGACAACGGGATTGCCGGCAGCGCCCGAGCCCTTCGGCCATAGCTGTCCTGTCCATACGCCGCCGGACTTGAACAGAATGCGGTCGCCCGGTCCGAACGTCGTACCGTTGATCTTCCCCAGCGTCCGCCAGGCGGTCGCCGGGGTCGTCCCGCTGCCCGCATCGTCTCCGGCCGGATCGACATAATAGGTCGTACTGCTCGCGAGAACCGGCGACACCGGAAGCGACAAGCCCGACAGAAGCAATAACGCAGCAAGCATGATCCGTGTTGCCATACCGTTAGCCTGCAATCCCGCACGCAACATTGGCAGCATCCCCTTCATGTAGGTAGTGAACGACGCGTCTAGCCTTTAATGCCGCTGAAGTTGAAGCCCGCGATGATATAGCGTTGGAAGAACAGGAACAGAACGGCCGGCGGGACAATGGAGAGGGTCAACGCGACGAACATGATGTCCATGGGCGCCGAGCTTTTCAGGTTAAATATCGCGACCATCACCGTCCACAGCTCTTGATCCTTCAGCACCATATAGGGCCAGAAAAAATCCGACCAGGCATTGTTGACGGTAAGGATGGACACCGCCCAGAGCACCGGCTTGCTAAGCGGCAGCGCGATCCGCGCGAACAAGCCCATGGAAGTGCAGCCGTCGATTCTGGCCGCTTCGATCAGCGCCTGCGGAATGCCGTCGAAGAAGCCTTTGAAAATAATGATAAAATAAGCGTTAGCCCCCCGCCATCAGCCACATCGGCCAGAACGAATTCGTCAGATTCAGCCCGAGGATCGGGAAATGGACGAGATTTTTGAATACGCCCACCATGCCTACCGTGTTCGGCAGCAGCATCGTCCAGAGCACAAGCGTCATCAGCACGCCGCTGCCAAGCGGCTTGAGCCTGGACAGGACGAACCCCGTAACGCCGTTGAACAGGATTGTCGATACCAGGGTGCCGCCCGTAACCGCAAGCGTATTGCCGTATATCGTGAGAAATCGGTAATCGCGCCAGGTGGAGACGATTTTGTCGACCTCGAAGGATCTCGGCACGATCGTCGGCGGGATGGCGAAAAACTCCTTCACGTCCTTCAGGCTGGACAGCAGCAGCCAGACGGGCGGGAACAAACAGACTGCCGCTACCGCCAGCATCGCGAAGAACATCGTCCAGTAGAGCAGCTTGATATGCGGCAGCTTGATGTCATGCATGCCGATGATGCCGTTGTAGTTAGCGTTCATACTGCTGGTTCTTCACTCCTCGCGAATTAATCCGACCGCCGATTGACCCTGAAGTACACGAAGGTCAGTACAAGCAAGATCATGAAGGTCATGCTGCCGATCGCCATCGACTTGCCAGCATCGAAATAGCGGAAGGCATAGAAATAGCTTTGCAGCATGAGGGACATCGATGAGTTGCTCGGTCCGCCCTCCGTCATCGTCAATGGTTCGTACATCACTTGAAACACGCCGATGATCTGCAGGATAAACATGATGCCGATAATACTGGAAATCTGCGGAATCGTAACATTTCTTACGCGCTGCGCGACTCCGGCGCCGTCCAGCGCGGCGGCCTCGTACAGCTCGCGGTTGACGCCCTGCAGGCTGGCCAGATACAAGATGACCGAGCCGCCGAACGACTTCCAGGTCATGGTCACGACGATCAGCGGGATGCTCCATCCGGGATCCTGCAGCCAAGGATACGGACCAAGTCCGATTTTGCCGAACAGCATATTCAGCAGTCCGCCATCGCCGGGCTCGAACATGAACATCCACATCATCGCGGCCGCGATTCCCGGGACGATCACGGGAAAATAAATCGAAAACTTGAAAAATGACTTGAAATGAACCAGTTCGTTCACGATGATCGCGATGACGATCGGAAGCGCGAATCCGATCGTCAGCGACCATACGACATAAGAGAACGTATTGATCAGCGTCTGTTGAAACTCCGAGTTCTGGATCACTTCGACGTAGTTTCTGATCCCGACGTACTGCTCCGCCCGATATCCCTTCGTTTTGAAAAATGACAGGTAGAGTCCCGAAATCAGCGGCTGCCAGGAAAAAACGATGAACAGGAACAAGCTGGGCAGCACAAGGCCCCATACGGGGATCTCTCTCCAAATTCTTCTGGCGATTCTCATTGCCGGGCCACCGATTACGCCTTATCCAGGTAATCCCGTTGGAAGTCCGCTACCGCTTGGTCGAGCAGCGCCTTCGGGTCGGCGCTTTCCTTGGTCAATACGGCCTGAATCACGACGTCGAGCGCCTTGTACAGCTCTTGCGAATTGATCGGCTCTTCCGGTCGGATCGTGACGCCTTCATTGTTCATATAGCTGTTCCACAGGTCCATGTTGACGTTCGTATACTTGGCACGAATCTCGTCCTGCGTCTTCACCACTTGCGGGTCGGCCCACAGCGACATGCTGTGCGGGCCTACGACGCGGTTCAGCTTCTGGTCGTTCGCCAGCGACTCCTCGAATACTTTAAGGGAATCCGCGGACGTATCGGGCGAGTAGCCGCGATATTTAAGCCATTTGAAGCCTGCGTCGATCTGCTCGGGAGAGCTGTTGTTGGAGAACATGTACAGCGAACCGCCCATCAGCGAATATTTCCCCTTCGGTCCGGCCGGCACCGCCGCCATCGCCTCGTCGTCCTTGCTCATCTTGTAGTCGTTGATCGGCTGATTCGCCCAGTCCGCCGTGCCGAAGCCCATACCCACCTGATCTGTCCCGATCATTCGGAACAGGTCGCTGACGTCGACCAGATTGTTGTCGGTCAGCACCTTGTATTTCCATTTCAGGTCCTTCACGTATTGCAGCGCCGCGACGGCCTCCGGGCTATTGAATACCGCCGTCCACTTGCCGTCTACCTGCTTCTCGAACTCCGCGCCGAACGACCAGGCGATGTTCATGAACTGCCAGCCGCCTTGTCCGTTCTTGGTCGGGAGGAAGAAGCCGGCTTTTCCTGTCTTCTCCTTAATGACTTGCGCGGTTTGAGCCAGCTCGTCGTAGGTTTGGGGGTACTTGGGCACGCCCTTGTCGTCGACGAGACCGGCCTGCTTGAACAGATTGACGTTCAGCCACAGTCCCATGTAGTAGCCGCTGGTCGGAAAACCATAGATCTTGCCGTCCTTCTTGACCAGGTCGAGCATGCTCGGGTTCAGCGACTGATCGTAGCCGTACGCCTTCATCGATTCCGTCAGATCGGCTGCATAACCTGCGTTGATGATCTTCTGCGGCTCTGTGAAAAACGTGCCGAAGAGGTTGGGGAGCTGTCCGCTCTCCGCTTTGGGCAGGAACGTGCTGGCATCGTACGGATAAGGCTCGGTTTCCATCACGATGTTGGCGTTGGCTGCCTCGAACGCCTGCTTCCACTTTTCGAATTGCGGGAGAGACTGGTCGTTCGTCTGCGGCCAGTCCCCGTTCACGAACGTGATTTTCTTTCCGCTCGCCGGCGAGGAAGAAGCAGTCGCGGACGCCTCGCCGCCGGAAGCTTCCGAAGCATTGGGCTGGCTGTTGCCTTTGGTCGTACATCCGGTCACCATGACTGCAACAATCGAGCCGGCGACCAAACCCTTCATAAACTTGTTCAAATCCGTTATCCCCCTCTGGTAGAATAGCTTTATGATAGCGCTTTAATCGGATGCGCTCCTAGGCGGCAAACCTGCCTTTTATTCTAAATTCGTGCCCAATCTCATGGCTTCGAAAGGGAGGCCGTTCTCATGTTCCGGAAGCTGAATGTCAGAATCGTATTCCTCGTCTGTCTCTCGCTGTGGCTGACTTCGCTGACGATCGGGGCGTTTGCCTATCTCTATGCCAGGAATACGATGAGTCAGCAATTTCATAGCGTATTCGACAGCTACTTCAAGAGCAGCGCGGACAACCTGACGCACGATCTGAATTATACGGTGGAGATGCTCCGCATGATCGGCGCGAACTCGCAAGTGCGCAAGGCGCTGGACAGCCCCGAATACGATTCCACGCTGCCGCATCAGTTGGACGCGCTTATTCTTAACTCTACGTTGCGCATTCAGGGCATGACGCTTTATACGTCCCAGGGACTCGTTTACGCGACGAGCCTGACATCGAATCCGCCTGCGCTGGCCCAGCTGGCGGCCTTGCCCAGGCTGTCCGCCTGGATGAGCGGTTCCGGCGACGACCCGCTCTGGACATGGCGCAGGCCGGACGAAGTGCGCGACTTCTACAATGGGAAATACGGCAGCGACGGCGTGCTGACGCTGGCCATCAAGCTCTCTTCCACCGCCTCCCGGCAAGCCGGTTATGCGGTAATCGACTTTAACCCGGATTATCTGTTCCAGTTTTTCCAGACCAAAAACGCCTCTCTGAAGGGAGTAGGCGTCGGTATTGCGGATGAACGCGGTCAATGGCTGGCCAGCAACCGCTCTTCCCCGGCCGAGGGCGTTCGCGCCGCCTTTGCCGTCCGGCATCCGATTCAGACCGCGGGGGCCGTATTGGTCGCGGTCGTTCCCGAAGCCGCGGTACGGGAGCCCCTGCATGCGCTGCGTACTTTTCTGGCCGTATCTTCGTCGGTCTTCCTGCTCATCTCGTTGGCCGTCAGCCTGTACCTCAGACATTTGATCGTCGCGCCGTTAAGCCGTCTTTATCTGAAGATGAAAAAATTCAAGAATCGCCCCGTTCAAGGCCGATGACCACCGTCGCCGTCGTTCCGCTCCCCGGCACGCTGCGAATGGTAATGCCGTATTGATCGCCGTATTCCATGCGAATTCTCTCGTCCACGTTCGCAATGCCGTACCCTCTCCCGCTATATGTCTTGGGCGCGGCGTACAGCAACTGGTCCGAATCGAATCCGATACCGTCGTCGGTAATGTCGAACCGCAGCGCATGGCGCTCCATGGTCCCCTTGACCGTAATGGTGCCTTTACTCGCCTTAGGCCCTATGCCGTGAACGATGGCGTTCTCGATCAATGGCTGCAGGAGGATCTTCAGCATAGGAAACGGCAGAATCTCCGCTTCTATATCGTAGTGCACTTCGAATTTGTCGGGATAGCGGAATTCCTCGATGGCCACATAGCTTTTCACGATGCCCAGCTCTTCCTCGACCCGAATGAACTTGTCGCCTTTATGCAGGCTCAACCGGTAGAAGCTGGCGAGCTCGAGCACAAGCCTTTCAATATCCGGCTGCGCGTTGATCTTGGCGATCCAGCCGATCGCGTCCAGCGTATTGTACAGGAAGTGCGGATTGATCTGTGCCTGAAGGGCGACCAGCTCGGATTCTCTCTGCTTGTCCTTGGACTCGTTGTTGTTGGCGATCAGCTCGTCGATCCGTACGACCATATCGTCGAAGCTTCGGGACAGCACCTGCAGCTCGTCTCCGGACGCCTCTTCGGCGTGCTTTTGTTCGGGCGCCTCCGTCGCCGTTTTCCCGAATCCTTTTATTTTACCGATCAGCCCATTGACCGGTTTAAGCGTCGTTGCCGCCAGGTACAGGGCAAATCCTAAGGCCACGACAAAAACGAGTCCTTGAATCCACGCGGACAAGCGTTCCATCCGACGAATGCTTGCGTACAGCTTGTCCTCGGAAGCAAGGTTTACGATGCTCCATTTCAAGCCGATCCGCTCGAGATTGCCGGTGAGCGGATAGGACGACACGGCATAGGTCTCTCCTTCGGGCAGCGCGACCTTGATCGTCGGGTGTCCGCGGTCCGCTCCTTCCTCGCTCCGCTGTCCCAGCACCCAGTCGAACATCACGGCGCCGAGCTTGCTCTTGTCGCCGGCCGATATAATGCGGTCGCCGTCTACCAGCATCGAGTAGCCCCACGGATGAATCGTATTTTGAATCAACTCGTAAAGCGATTCTTCTTTAATCTCCACGATCAGCACGCCAAGCTGCTGGCCCGTATAGAAGTTCTGGAATTTGCGGCCCAGCTGCAAGTAGGCCTTGCCTTCCGCATCCTTGCGGATATCTCCCCATACCGGCGTTGACGAAGCGAGGATCCTGTCGACAAAGGCTTGATCCGGCTCCTCGATCGCGATGGCTGCGGGATAGCCGTAATAGTCGGAGTCGTTCGTTCGGATGAACAGTTTCCCGACCACGCGCCCGTCTATCATCGTATTCGCCAGCAACTCGTTAAGCTTGGACTGCTTGTCCGCTTGGTCCCCTTCCGGGCCGTTCAGCAGGTTATATATTTTTTTGATCGGTGAGCAGACGGATGGACAACATATTGACGCCTTGAACGAGCAGCTCGATACTGTTGCCGATCTTCTCGTAGTTGATCGCGATCTGATCGTCGATCGTGTTTTTCATTTGACGCTGCAAGTAGCTCTCCGTGCCTCTTAGCGTTATCGTCGAAAAGACGAGCAGCGTGGGCACCAGGATAAGAAACAGCTTGGTTCGCAGACGCATTCGCCCAAAGCTCACGGCTCTGCGCCTCCCTGAAGCACGGAAGCCATTTGCTGGTATTCTTTTGGCGTCATGGCCACGATCTTTTTGAACACTTGGCTGAAATACTTCGGATCGGGGAAGCCCACCATGGCGCCGACCTCGTAAACCTTCGTACGCCGGTCGGCCAGCAGCCGCTTCGCTCTCTCCACCCGATATTCCGTCAAATAGGTATTAATCGTTTTGTTCTGGCGCTCCTTGAAGACCCGCATCATATAGTACGGGCTGATGTGCAGCCGATCGGCCAGCAGCTTCACGCTCAAGTCCTCCATATAGCAAGTCTCGATGACGCGGAGCACCTCCTCTACGAGGGCGTGCGTCTGACCCACCTTCCGGATCCGAATCTCGTTCAGCAAGGAAGCAAGCCTCCCGATCAGCCGCTCCCGATACAGCTGCTGCAGCAGCGAATCTTGCCGGATCTCCTTTGCCAGTTTGTCCAGCAGCGCCACAAGCTGGCTGTTGTCCACCGGCTTAAGGATGTACCCGTCCGCGCCGTAATCGACCGCGCCCTTGGCATATGCAAAATCCTCGTAACCGCTAATGACGACAAGTCTGGTTTGAAGCGCTTGTCTTCGGACTTCGCGCATGAATTCGATTCCGTCCATCAAGGGCATTCTGACATCCGTAATAACGACGCCCGGCTTCAGAACCCCAACCAATTGAAGCGCTTCCAAACCATTGGAGGCTTCGCCTGCGACTTCATAGCCCAGGCTTCTCCAATCGATCGTCATGCGAAGTCCCTTTCGCACCAAATGTTCGTCATCGACTATCAGCACGCTGATCATGATCCAACCCCCCGAAGCAGTCTTATACGCGTCCCTTCGCACTACGGCCGAATCCGCCGCTTGCATCACACGAAAAGTCTACCATGTTTCGGGCCGGAATGCAGGATAGCAAAAAAAAAGCCGCTGCGTGAGCGCGCCGCGGCGTTATTGCAAATCAGACAGGATTTGTTATTCCCGGCCAGCTTCGTGCCACATTCGATAGGGCAGACAGACCGTCAGACCGCCATAAATCCGCCGTCCACGAACAGTTCCTCGCCTGCGATGAAGCTGCTCTCGTCCGATGCCAGGAACAGCACCGCTTTGGCGACCTCGTCCGGCTGGCCGAATCTTCCGAATGGCGTCATCTGCTTCATCGCTTCCTCGGCCCCTTCGTTGTCTCGGAGATACGTCTCGATTGCCGGCGTGAGGATCACGCCGGGGGAAACCACGTTTACGCGGATGCCACGGCTCTTAAGGTCGGTCGTCCATGTGCGCGCGAACGAGCGGATCGCGGCCTTCGTGGCGCTATAGATCGACAAACTGGGAAACCCTTTGCTGCCCGACCCCGATCCGGTTAGGATCACCGCGCCTCCATCCTTCATGAGCGGCAACGCCTTCTGAACGGTGAAGACCATACCCTTCACGTTCGTGTCGAACACGCGATCGAAGTGCGCTTCCTCGATGCCGCCGAGCGGCGCGGACTCGGATATCCCTGCGTTGGCAAACACGACGTCGATCTTGCCGTGATCTCGTTGAATCCGCTCGTAGAGCCGATCGAGGTCGGCGAAGTTGCCGACATCTCCCTGGACGCCGACGGCCCCGCGGACGATCTCCTTCAGGGCCTCATCCAATCGTTCTTGCCGACGCCCCGTGATGTACACATGCGCCCCTTCCGTCGCAAAAAGTTTGGCCGTCATCAAGCCGATGCCATCGCTGCCGCCCGTGATCACGACGACCTTGTTCTCAAATCGATTCGACATTTCCTCTGCCCTCTTTCCTTTTAAGTGGAGGTTTACTCCACTTATTATACGGAGGCATCCTCCACTTTTCAAGTCGCATGAAAAACACGACTGCTTTTTTAGCCTCTGTATCCCTTTTGACACTTTCTCCGACGTTCACTACACTAAAGAAAGCAAAGAAAATAACGGTGAAAAGACGTAGGGGGGAACCGCATTGACTGACATCCATCCACTGCGGGCAGACGCCCAACGGAACCGCGAACGTATCCTCGCCGCAGCTGAAGAGGTCTTCGTAGCGCGGGGTGCCGGCGCTTCGCTGGAAGACGTCGCAAAGCGTGCCGGCGTTGGAATCGGGACGCTCTATCGGCGCTTTCCTACGCGCGACGCGCTCTTGGCTGCAACCTACAGCGACCGTTTCTTGTCATTCGCGCAAGCCAGTCGGGAAAGATCTGCCGGACTTGATCCGGCAAGCGGGGTACGTGCCTATCTTGAAGAACTCGCCCTGCATACGAGCGTTTATCGTGGCCTTGCCGCTTCGCTAGGCACTGTTCTTCAAGTCGGCACGCCAGGTTGCCACGCGACAACCGAGGAGGGGTTGCGATTACTGGACCATGCGCAGAAGGCGGGGGCTATTCGTCCTGATATCACCCTCGATGATCTGGTGTACGTCGTAACCGCGATCTCCCTGGCTGCTGAAGGCGATGACTCGCCGAAATCTCGCATTGCTCATTTGGTCAGCTTGTTCCTCGACGGCATCAGCGTGCGGTGACGGTCCAGAACCTCATTGGACGACGAATGTTTTTCTGAGCACAAAAAAAATACACCGCCAGAGCAAGCGTATGCCCGGCGATGCATGTGCTTTATTCTATTTAGCCGCGACGCGTTCCTCCGCTTCGATGTCCGCAAAATAACGCGCGCTCTCCACCATCGGCGTACAGTCGGAGTGATCCCCGCTCAGCGTGATCTCGAAAATAAAGTCCTTGCCCAGCACGAGCGGCTTCACCATGCGCCAATCGATCTTCCCCAGGCCCAGCTGCAGCGAATCGTGCACAAGTCCCATGCTGTCGACGAGATGGTAATATTGCGCGTAAGGCGCGGTGCGTTCGAGGATGTCCCGCAGCCGCTCGTTGTCCCCGCGATAGCCGATAAACGTATGACTCACGTCGACCGTCAGCGGAAGCGCCAGCGGCTCGATCAGATCTTCGATGAGATACGGATTGCAGCCGTAAGAGAACAACCCTTCCGTCGAATCCTCCCAGACGAACGCGTCCCGCGAATACGCCATGATCTTGCGAATCTCTTCGCGCAGCAGCGCGGTTCGCTCCCGGGTAACATTGCCGCAGCTGGCCGTATGGACGTAGTGGGCGTGCACGACGCATTTGGCCCGCTCCTCCTCGCAGATGCGGGCGAGCGTTTCGCAAGATTCATGGTAAAATCGGCGCGCATCCGGATTTTCGCTCAAGATGTCCAGATACGTCCCGCGGTACGTCGGCGGATGATGCAGATACGGCTTGACTCCACGATCGTGAAGCTGGCGGATACGGTCACGGATAAGTTCCTGATCGCCCAGATCGCGCTCGCTGAGGTAGAACTCGATAATATCCGGCTCGTAAGAAAGGCGATTGTCCAAGTTGCGCTGCTCGAGATTCCCTTTCAAGCGTATAAACTTCACCAGAATACCACCTCCGTCCCCCATCTTATCACATCCGTGTTAATGGGGCGTTATCGCGCGCCCCCGCTTCAAGTCGTCTTGTAAAATCCGCTAAAAACAGAAAAGCAGCGCTCCCGCATCGGGAACGCCGCTCTCCTCTTTATTGCTGGCTGGCCAGGTATTGATCGAGCTGCTCGAACGTGCCGGCGAAGCCTTGCTTGACCATCGGCTTCATCGCGTTGAACGCCGCCATCTCCTCTTCCGAGGCGTTGATCGGACCGCCGCTGAAGGTGACCGTGGTCTTGCCGTCCGCTTCCTCGAAGGTCAGGATATTGATGATCTCGAGCGGCCAGTTCGGGTTGAAGGGCGCCCGGATCGTGTTGCCCTGTTCGTCGCTGAACGATTGGACGAAGACGAGCTTTTCCGGCTTAATGACTTCCCTATAGACGAACTTCCCCCACATGCTCATCCCGTCAGGCGACTTCTGGCACCCGAGAAACATGCCGCCCGGACGGGCGTCCATCTTGCTCACCTCGAGCGTGAACCCCTTCGGGCCCCACCATTTGCCGAAGTGCTCCGCCTCCGTCCATACCTTGAATACTAGCTCGCGAGGCGCGTTGAACTCGCGCGTCAACAATACTTCCTGGTCTGCCACTTTTATTCCTCCTCGTTATTTTCCTTTTGAATATAAGAAAGATACGCGTCCAGCTGACCGAATTGGTCCTCCCAGAACTTGCGAAACGTACCGAGCCATTCGTTCATCTCCTGAAAAGGCTGGGCGCGAAGCCTGTAAATCCGCCGGTTAGCGACCGGGTACACGTCCACGATCTTCGCTTCGCTCAGTACCTTTAGATGCTTCGAGGCCTGCGGCTGGCGAATGTGCAGTTCATTCGCGATCTCCCCTACCGTAAGCTGACCGCCCCGCAGCAGCTCCACGATCCGCAGTCGCGTGGGCTCGGCCAAGGCGCCTAGCGTATCCGGCTCCATCCCGCATCATCCGCCCCCCCGCCCGCTCCGGATCAGAGCGATTCAGCGGCCTTGGCGAGCAGCGCGGACAGCGTCTCGTAGTCAGGCGCGACGCCTTGCTTGATCTTGATCCACTTGCGCTCCGGCGGTCCTTCGAAGCCCTTCGGGAAATCAATCCCCCGATGCGTTCATGATCATAAAGGCGATGGCATCCTTCGAAGGCGAGATGACCGCGGCATAATGACCGTTTTTCAGAAAATGGGGCTTCTTGTACTGAATTCGTTCCTCGACCGACGGAATCGTCCGATGCACCATCTCCCTAAGCTGCTTGGCAAGCTGAACCTGCCAGTCCGCACCCAGGTTGTCGATAAAAGCAATTACTTCTTCATTCTCCACTTCAGTCCAACTCCTTTTCTTCAAGTTTTATCCATGCCCAGAATATACTACATAGGGAATATTCTCGTAAAGGAATTTTTAAAATTTTCTATGTCTTGAAAAGATCCGGCGATATTTGCGCAACCGAATCCATGCAGCGCGCATCTTACTTACGGGGGAGGAGGAAGCGGTCTGGATATCGTTCAAGGCTTGAAGGAGAAAGACGAAGCCGCGCTTCGGGCGTTAATGACGCGGTACGGCGATGAATTGATGCGAACGGCATTCCTGCTGGTCAAAGATAAGCAAGCCGCGGAAGAAGCCGTCATGGACACGTTCATCCAGGCCTACCGCAAGATCGGCCAGCTCCAGAATCCCGACCGTCTGCAAAGCTGGCTTCTGCGCATCGCGGTGAACCGGTGCCGGATGAAGATGCGCACGTGGAGCTGGAGCCGAATCTTTCCTCTATCCCAGGTAGAGACATTGGTGGCTGAAGAAGAGCCTGGCCCGGAGACGCTCCTGATGGATGCATGGCGCAACGAGATGCTAAGCGAGGCGCTGCTGAAGCTGGATTACAAATATCGCGAAGCGATCGTTTTGTTTTATTACACCGGACTAAGCGTGGCCGATCGCGGAACAGACGAGCGGCAACGAGAATACGGTAAAGGCCAGGCTGGCGAGAGGCCGGGCGAAGCTGAAGCTCATGCTGGAGGAACAGGAGGATGGGAATGAAACCGGAGCAGGCGCAAGCGTCCATGAGAGCGAAGCTGGAGGAAGAGCTTAAGGAAATGCACTTTTCGAGAAGCACGGAAGTGTTGAATCGTACCCATCCCCGTTCCTTGCCGGCCAAGCTGCGCGCTTGGTGGAATTACGAGATCGAACTGCCTTTGATCCCGCTCGGCGCCGGCTTCGCCGTGCTGCTGGTGATCTTGCTCGCGACGCAGTTTGAAGAGCATTCGGATCCGGGGGACTTGGCGGGAGACATGCCGCGCGCTGATCGGCAGCTCGTCGAAGCGGGAGGCAATACGTACTGGAAAGAGGACTTTGAAAAGGCGGTGAGGCGCGTTGAAGGTAAGGATCAAAGTTAAGCATCTCTTCACGCTTGTCGCCGTCCTGTGCGCTTCGCTCGTCTTGCTTCAAGTCTTCATAATGCCGAGCGTCCAGGTCGCGCTCGCGAAAAAGCACTTCGAGCAAGGGGTACCGAATGGAAAAAATGAAATGCTTCGCGCGTTCGATGCCGCGTCCGGAGACGACAAGTGGGCGCTGATCCGGCGCTATATGATTGAGAACGGCTCGGATTTGGGCGCGACGAGATTCGACGTCATCGCGGGAGACGGAACCTTCGATTCGTCGACAGTGACCTCGTTGCCGGACGCGCCGCGCTGGACGGGGGAAGAGAAGCTCAAGTACCTGGAAGCCTACACAGAAGGCGGCCCGGTCGATGGCTATATGGTTCGGGCGGCGAAGCAGTTGGCCTTCGAATATTTAAAGCTTGGCAGGATTGAAGATGCGATCCGCGCGTTAGAGCGGACGGAGAAAAAGCTCCCCAGTCTTGACGATAATCATAAAAACGAGCTTAAGTTTGCCCGCGCCAAGATATATGCGGATACCGAGCAATCCGACACGTCGGAGCGCTTGTTGAACGAACTCGGCGAGCTCCCCAGCCGGCAGGATCCGTATCTCAACGACAATGTCGCGAAGCTCAAGACCTGGATTTCAAAGCAGCGAGATCCTACAGCTTCAAGCGTATCCGGTACGATTAAAAAAAAGCGACGGCACGCGCATGTCAGGCATCGGCGTGTACTTGCGGAGCAGCAGGGATATCTACCACAGCCTGATTGATAACGAGCCTTACCAGACGATGACCGACGCCGAAGGCCGCTTTACGTTCAAAGGCATTGCCCCCGGGAGTTACGTCATTTACATCGGCCTCAACTTCGAGCAGCTCGACGGCTGGACGCGACCGGCCGGCTATAACGAGGAGTGGATCGACCTCCAGGGCGGCGAGCGGTTGACCCGCAACATTACGTTGCAAAGATTAATTCAGCTGCATACGCCCGTGGATCAGCAGGTCATTACAGGCGATACGGTCCAGTTCGAATGGGAGCCCGTCGAAGGCGCCGCGTACTACAACCTGAACGGGGCCTTACCCGTCGATAACGGCTTGGTAGTCTTCCCAATCAAAAATCATATCGAACGCAACGCCATCGAATTGCCGCTCGAAACGCTTTACGGCGTCGCAACAGGCTATTCCTACAAAAAGTTCGACGACAAGGAGTTGCCTGATCCCTCCAATCTGCTCGGATTCGCCGATCCGTCCAGCCGGTTTTCCTGGAACGTAGAGGCCTACGATGTCGGCGGGCAACTGTTGACGCGAAGCAACGGCTACCGGTTGAACGAGCAGACGATGGGTCATCTTCCGTTTTTCTACCTGAAGGCACGCACGCTCACCGAAGCCGACCGTCTGCTGCTCGAGGGCCGCATGGACGAAGCGTTGTCCGCGTACAAAGCGGACTACGCGCAGGATGAGCAGGATCATCATAGTCTGCGGATGATCGTTAAGCTTCTCGGGATCCCTGCGCCGGGTCAAAAACAGATATTTGACGCGGCTTCATTAACGTACCTGGAGAAGCTGGCAAGTGTCGACGATAGCGGAAGTGCGCTGGCCACCTTGATCGAGCATTACGGAAGCGTCGGGAACTGGCCTTTGGTGGACCGGTATTACGGCATGCTCGAGGAAACCCGGCAAGGAAAGGTGGAAAGCTACACGCAGGCTCTCTATGGTACGCTGCTGCTCAAGCAAGAAAGGTTCCGGGAAGGCGAGGCGCAGCTCCGACACGCGCAAGAAAATGATCCTTCCAACCGGTTTATCGGCAGTTATCTCGCGAGCGTTATTTATTTGTCAGGCGACTTGGTTAAGGCCGAAGCGCTCGCGCGCCAGTACCCTGAACGCTCCTATTACGATCAAGCCAATCCGGACTGGAGCAAGCTCGTGCAAGATTTAGCTGGAGAAAGCCGGAATGCGAATAGGGAAACCTACTTGTCGCAGCTGAGAGATGCGTTGCGGATCGGGTTCAGCGGAGATCAGGCGCGCGTGGCGAAATGGAGGGCGAAGTCGGAGCATGCGGCCATGGAGGCGTTCGTCCTGGCGCTGTCAAAGGTCGATTAGCGTGGCTATTGCGGCGGGCTTCAAGCAGCCATCGCCTTATTGCGCGGAATGACGATTGTAAGCCCGCACCGCGAATGCGTAGGCGACGATCAATATGCCCAAGCACCAAGCCAGCGCAACCCAGATATCGTTACCTACCGGTTGGTTCGACAGCAGCGCGCGGATCGTTTCGACGATGGAGGTCACCGGCTGGTTCTCGGCGAAGGCGCGAACGACGGCGGGCATCGACTCGGTCGGCACGAACGCCGAGCTGATGAACGGCAGGAAGATCAGCGGGTAGGAGAAGGCGCTTGCGCCTTCGACCGTCTTGGCGGACAGTCCGGCGATGGCCGCGATCCAGGTGAGCGCCAGCGTGAATAGGACGAGGATGCCTGCTACGGCGAGCCAGGGCAAGATTCCGGCCGACGAACGAAAGCCCATCGCGAGCGCGACGAGTATGATGACGGCGATCGAAATGACGTTGGATACGACCGATGTCAGCACATGCCCCCACAGCATCGTAGAGCGCGCGATCGGCATGGAGTTGAACCGCTCGATGATGCCCCGCTGCTTATCCAGAAACAGGCGGTAAGCGACATAGGCGACGCCGCTGGCGATCGCCATGAGCAGGATGCCTGGCAGCAGGTAATTCACGTAGTTATCCGTACCGGTCTCGATCGCGCCGCCGAAGACGTACACGAACAGCAGCATCATCGCGATCGGCGTGACGCAGACCGTGAAGATCGTGTCCACGCTGCGGAAAATATGGCGCATGGAACGTCCGAGCATGACGCCCATATCGCTGAAAAAGTGGTTTTTTGCCGTTTCCATTTAGATGGCCTCCTTTTTGCCGATGATGGCGAGGAAGATTTCCTCTAACGTCGGCTGTTTTTCCACATACTCGACCTTCGCTTGGGGGGAACCTCTTCTTCAGCTCCGCCAGCGTACCGCCGGCAATGATCCGGCCCTCGTGCAGAATGGCGATTCGGTCGGCCAACTGCTCCGCTTCCTCCAGATACTGCGTGGTAAGAAATATCGTCGTGCCGCCGTCTGCGAGCTCCTTGACGATCTTCCATACCTCAATGCGTGCCTCCGGATCAAGCCCCGTGGTCGGTTCGTCGAGGAAAATAATCTTCGGCTTGCCGACCAGACTCAAGGCGATGTCGAGACGGCGGCGCATGCCGCCAGAATACGTGGAAGGCTTGCGGTCGGCGGCGTCCGTCAGGCCGAAGCGCTTCAGCAGATCGTCCGCCGCCTGGCGCGGCTGCTCGAGATGCCGCAGCTTGGCGATCATGATCAGGTTCTCCCGCCCGGTGAGCACCTCGTCGACCGCCGCGAACTGCCCGGTCAGGCTGATCGCATGCCGCACCTTCTCCGGCTGGGACGCGACCTCGACCCCGTTCACGAAGGCGTTGCCTCCGTCCGGCTTGAGCAGCGTGGCGAGGATTCGGACCATCGTCGTCTTGCCTGCGCCGTTTGCGCCGAGCAGGGCGAAGATCTCGCCCCGCTTCACCTCCAGATCGACGCCCTTCAGCACTTCCTTGCCTTTGAAGGCCTTTTGAAGACCTTTCACTTCGATCGCTTTTTCCATCGCCGCTCTCCTCCTTTATTTTTTGTTGTCCGTCACTTTTTTCATGGCCTTGTTAACGGCCTGATTCGCGGATTCCTGCGCGATGTCGGCGTACGTTTTCGAATCTTTGATCAGCTCGTCGCAGAAGGCCGCCACGTCGCTGCCCGTCACCTCGAGCACGCCCTTGCCCGACGCCGCGCCTTCCTCGAACAGATCGACGATCCCCGACAGCAGCCCGTTTCCCTCGGTCAGTTCGACCGGTCCGACCTTGAATAGATATTTTTGAATCTCTTTGTAAACGATCTGATAATCCTGCGGAAGCGCCTTGACCCGCGCTACATGCGCGCGCCATTCTTTTTTTGCCCTCGATCATATCGCGAATGTTCATTTTGATTTCCTCCCTAATCGCCTCATTATTTGCCTAACTTTATTTGCCTAACTTTTTGGCCACGTTCTGATTGAGCTGCTGGCGCCACTTGTCGCGGTAGGTCTTTGCCCCTTCTTCGCCGGCCAGCGCCGCGCAGAAGCCTTTGATGTCGTCGCCCAGCACCTCTTGGACGCGCTGTCCCTCCGCCGCCGATTCTTCGAGCAGACCGAGCACGCCGTCGAGGATCGGCATCAGGTTGCGACCGCTGAAGCTGGAGTACGACCAAAGATTGGCGGTCACTTCTCCCCATGCCGCCTGATATTCGGCCGGCAGCTTTTTGGCTCGCGCTTCAAAAGCCTTCATTTCCTTCGTCATGTCGCTTCCGGTGATCTTTTCCCAAAGGTTCATTGCGATTTCTCCTTTAACTCGTTCATTTTGGACGATACGAACTCCCACTTTTCCCAGAACTTCCGAAGCTCTGCGCGTCCCGCGTCGTTAATCGCGAAAAACTTGCGCGGCGGCCCCAATTCCGAAGGCTTCTTGGTGATCTCCACCAGCTTGTTTTTCTCCAGCCGGATCAGGATCGTGTACACCGTCCCTTCCACGACGTCCGCGAAGCCGAGAGCGTTCAACTGCCGCGTGATCTCGTAGCCGTACGTTTCCTTGCGGCTAATAATTTCAAGGACGCAGCCCTCGAGCACGCCTTTGAGCATTTCCGTTAAGTTTTCCAAGGCAATCACCCTTCACTATTCTGTACGACTGGTATGCAGTATTACTTACTACTGCTATAAAGTAACACGCAGTAGCGACGGCTGTCAACGACTTTTATGCTTGCGGCGCAAATTGTTCCCTGCCGGCCGCCGACACGGGCAGGACTTTTGAAGCTTTTCGTCGAATGGTGTCCTATTCATTCACATTTGCGTGTTCGTCGAACGCAATAAAAGGAAGTGCCGAATGAGCCGCCAACCGGAGTACGATGTGCGCCATGGAAGGTTTAAGATACAGAGCCTGCTGCTCGGTCTGCTCGCATTCACGCTGATCGGATCGACAGTGACGCTGACATGGGTATCGGTTCATCGCCAGAACGAGACGCTGACCAGAACGACGTTGCAGAAAAACTTCGAAGCGGCGCGCAACCTCGCCATCTCCGCCAATACGATCAAAAGCCTCATGTTCAAATCGCTTGAGAACGCTGCGCAGTACTTTAACGAGGAACGACTGTCGGCCGGGGCGGACAGCGCGCGAATGCTCGACGTGCTGCTGCTCGGGAGCGGCCTCTTCAACGGCGCCATGATGGTGGCCGGCGATGGCGAAGTGCTCGTCTCGACGAGTGGATCCGGATTCGCGGCCGGCGAGCGCCTGGATGCCGCGGCGCTGGCATTGAACGCGCGCAATGCGGAGCCGGAGATGTCCGAGCCGTTCGCCGCGCCGGACGGGCACCGGGTCGTACTTGCCGTATATCCGGTGACATCCGGCTATTCGCGAACGGACGTATACATCGCAGGGCTCATCGATCTGCAGCGCAGCAATGTGTTCTCCGACATGTTCGCGCATACGATCAAGAGCGATCCGGGCACGTACGCGTATTTGGTCGACGGCTCCGGCGAGATGATGATGAATGCGCAAGCAAGCCGCGCAGTCGAGGCCGTGCCGGCCAAGACGCTGCTCGCGGCCTTCCGGGGCGAAGGGACCGACGCTCCCGATCGGTTAGGGGCGCCGCCTCCGCCGCCGGGACGGGACGGCCCGGAGACGGGGATGCAGGGCGCTCCCGACGCACGGAAGGCGCCGGCACAGAGCGTCGGGGATGACAGACCCGTGCCGCGAGCGGCCATTCTGGCCGACGGACGCGGCTTGCCGAGCCTCGTCGGCTACTTGCGCGTCGGCGAGCTCGGCTGGGGGATGATCGTCCAGTCCCCGGTCGCCGTCGTGGATCGGGCGAAGCGCGAGCTTCTGACGACGCAGTTGAAATGGAGCGTACCGCTCATCGCCGCGTTTCTGCTGCTCAGCCTGTGGATGTCGCGCATGCTGTCCGCGCCGTTCTCGAAGCTGACCGCCGTCGCTCGAAACATCGCGGCGGGCAAACGGCTCGGTCATCCTCCGTTCGAACGCCACTGGAACTACGAGGCGCATCATCTCGCGCAAGCGATGATCACCGCCATGAACGGGCTCCAGCGCCAGGCCGACGAGTGGGGACTGCGCGCGCGAACCGATCATCTGACCGGGCTGCTGAACCGCAAGGGGCTGGACGATTGGCTGAAGGCGCGCGAAACAGAGGATCCGGGCGCGGGATACTCGCTTATGGTGATCGATATCGACCACTTCAAGCGCATTAACGACAAATACGGCCACCAGACGGGCGACGACACGCTTGTTCATCTGGCGCGCATGCTGAAGAAGGCGTGCAGGGAGACGGATCTCGTGTGCCGGTTCGGCGGGGAAGAGTTCGTGGCGGTGCTGCCCGGAGAGAAGCTTGAGGGCGGTTATCTATTGGCCGAACGAATCAGGGAAAGCGTGGGAAATGCCGTCAGTCCGACCGGCCGGCCGATTACGGTGTCGATCGGCATCGCCAGCTTCCCGGACCAGGGCGAAGACTTCGAAGCTGCATTCCGGCGGGCGGACGAAGCGCTGTACGAAGCGAAGCGGGCCGGGCGCAACCGGACGATGAGGTCCGCATAAGCGCCACGAAGCACGAACCGCGGCAGTCGAAAAGCATAAAAAATACATCGCCGCGACCGTAAACGGCCAAGACGATGTATGCGGGGCTTCGACTCCGAAGCGATCGCCGAGGGTCGAGGCGGATCGACTATGCGGCAATGACGCCACTGGTCCGGAGTACGGACTGGGCATGCTCGTCGGCCGGGCGATAGCCTTTTTCCAGCAATTCCTTGATATACATCTTGTTATAAATGAATGAGAAAATAATGCCGGGCACCCACGCGCCGAAGCCTAATGTAAATGCGCCTACGGCCGCCGAGGCTACAAACATGATCGCGGCCCATTTCAAATCGCCTCTGAACAAAGCGGGGAAAAAT
The DNA here is from genome assembly GCF_029525575.1 of Cohnella rhizosphaerae. GTDB lineage: Bacteria > Bacillota > Bacilli > Paenibacillales > Paenibacillaceae > Cohnella > Cohnella rhizosphaerae. The sequence continues at coordinate 237,983 of NZ_JAPDIA010000003.1, read as the reverse complement.
CCAAAGAAAAACGTCGTCCAGCTAAATCCCACTTTTGCTTCTTTTATTCCGCCGGCTTCATTTCTTAAACGAACGCGCATTGCATAATCTCTCCTCGATTTCGATTATTTGGCCCTTTCCCGATTCGAAAACATCCAAACATACCGGTCTCCCGCTGCAGCACACGACAACGGGAGACCGATGGAAGCGCCGCGGAAGCGCGAGCTACCGGTCGGCCAGCTCTACTTCGCCATTCAGATAGCGATGCGCTTCAAACGATCGAGAAGCGGAGATGATCTGGCCCGACGCCCAGTAGACGGCCGGCACGTCGGTCCATGACGAACCGTCGTTCGGCAGCGCGGGACGTCCGAAGACGCGATTCAGAATGACGACGGCTTCGGCTCGCGTCACGCCCCGATCCGGGCGATAGGTGCCGTCCGCGTAGCCTGCGATCCAGCCCGCCCGCTCCGCAGCCGCGATCGATCCGGCCGCCCAGTGGGAGACGGCGTCTGCGAAGCGCGGCGCGCCGTCCGGCTGCAGCTGCTTCCACCGGGTCAGCGTCACTGCGAGCTCGGCACGGGTGATGAGCTCGTTTGGACGGAATTGTCCGTCCGCACCGCCCTTCATGATGCCTGCCGCGGCGAGTTTGCCGATGGCCGAGGCGGCCCAGTGCGAGCCGGGCACGTCGCGGAAGCCTGCCGCGATCGTTTCCTGACTGCCGTCCAGCTGCTTCGCGAGCAGGACGGCAACCTCCGCCCTTGTCACGAGACGCGCAGGCTGGAACGTGCCGTCGGCGTAGCCGCTCACGTAGCGGTCGTACGCGGACGAGATCGGGTCCGCCTGAATGACAGCGAGACGCGCAAAGCTGCCGATCTTGATCGCGATCCCCGTCGCACGGCCCTGGGAATCGAACTGAACCGTGCCGGGCTCGATCGCCTTCGTCCCGTCGTCGTATTCGACGAACGCGGCGAGGGTGCGGGGATCCGCCCCGATTAGCGATGTCGGCAGCGGCAAGACCAGCCACACCGGAGCGCCGGTATAACTTGAATCGACATCGACGGGAACTCCCGCCACTTGTAACTCCCACTTGCCGCCGGCGGACGAGGACGCGGCGGACTTCATTTCATCCGCGACGGACGGACTGCCGAACGACCTGAGCCGGATGACCGTCGCGCTCTTGCCGCCCGCTGCGGCGGCCCCCGCTGGAACCTGGTACGCGACTGCGTCGATGGCCAGCGTCACGCGGATGTTTTGCGCCTCCAGCTTGGCGAGTCCTGCGTTGTCCAGCACGATCCGCATATCGTCGATGCTCGGAATCATCTGTCGGTTCGCCAGCACGCGCAGTTCGGTGTCTCCGCTCTGCGCTGCGGACTGGACGACAAGTGTCGCCACCGTCTCGTTCAGGCGGAGCTCGTAGTAGGTCGTGCCGTCGGCATTGCGCACGGCGGTCAGCGGCACGTTCACGTCGATCCGCTTGCCGCCCAGCATAAGGCTCACGCCGGATGATGCCTCCGGGCTCGGCTCCGACGCCGGTGTTGGCGTCGGTGTTGGTGTTGACGTTGGCGTTGACGTTGGTGTTGACGTTGGTATCGGTGTTGGCGTTGCGGCGTTCTTCTTCGTAATCTCGATCGTATACTCCCGCTGCACGGACGACAGCTGCGCGGCGACGACGATCCGGATCGTATTGGCGCCGGTCGTCAAGGCAATCGGCGCCAATGCCGCCCCGCCGACCTGCGCAGTGCCGTTTACCGTCACCGATGCGACTTCGTCCGATGCCATCGGCTTCACGGTGATCGCGTCTACGGTGCTGTCCACCTCAAGCGAATACTGCAGCTTCTCGGGGTCGAAAGCAGGCGTGAGCGCCAGCTCCGTCTCGCCGCTTCGCAGTCTCAACGAAGCGAGCGAGGCGTCCGTCCGCCGAATGTTGTTCACTTCAATCGTCTGCACGGCGACGTTGCCCGCCGCATCGCGGGCGTAGACGGTGTACGTGCCGTTGGTCTCGGCTTCGAACGCGCGATCCGCCCGCAGATCCGTGCCGTCGCTGCCGCCCGCGAAGTAGGCGGCGTCCCGCGCGCCGGCCGCCCAGCGGAGCGCGGCGAGCGAATTGCCCGCCCCCCTCGCCGTCGACAGCCGCTTCGACCGCGACGGACACCTTGCCGCCCGTCGGTGCGGTCGTATCCGGCGCGAGCGTGACAACAGGCGCGGTCTTGAAGATGTTGTGAACGGCGATTGATTGCGTGTTCCTGTTGCCTGCCCTGTCACGGGCGGAAACGACATACGTGCCGTTGGCCTCGACGACGAAGCTGCCGTCGATCACGTCGGCCCATGACAGCGGGATGTCGGCCTCCGGCTCGCCCGCCGCCCACCGGACCCTGTCGATGCCGCTGTCCGCATCGCTCGCGTCGACGCCGATCGTCACGTCGCCGTTCGTCGGTTCGGTCGTATCGGCCGTCAGCCCGAGCGTCGGCTTCACGGTGTCGATGTTGCCGACGACGACCGTCTGCACGGCGTCATTCCCTGCCGCATCGCGGGCGTAGACGGTGTACGTGCCGTTGGCTTCGGCTTCGAACTCCCGATCCGCCAGCAGATCCGTGCCGCCGCTGCCGCCAGCGAAGTAGGCGGCGTCCCGCGCGCCGGCCGCCCAGCGGAGCGCGGCGAGCGAATTGCCCGCCGCTTCGCCATCTACAGACGCTTCTACCGCAACGTACACGCTGCCGTTCGTCGGCGCGGTCGTATCCGGCGCGAGCGTCACAACCGGCGCAGCCTTGAAGATGTTGGCGACGGCGACGGCTTTCGTGATCGCATTGCCCGCCTTGTCGCGGACATAAACGGTATAAGTGCCGTTCGCTTCCGCGACGAAGCTGCCGTCGGTCACGTCGACCCCGTCCTGTTCGGCGTCGACCGAGCCCGGCGCGCCGGCGGCCCAACGGACGATATCGATGCCGCTGTCCGCATCGCTCGCGTCGACGTCGATCGTCACTGAGCCATTCGTCGGGTCGGTCGTATCGGCTGTCAGCGCGAGCGTCGGCGGGACGCTGTCGATGTTGCCGACGACGATCGTCTGTACGGCGACGTTGCCCGCCGCATCTCGGGCGTAGACGCTGTACGTGCCGTTGGCCTCGGCTTCGAACTCCCGATCCGCCAGCAGATCCGTGCCGCCGCTGCCGCCCGCGAAGTAGGCGGCGTCCCGCGCGCCGGCCGCCCAGCGGAGCGCGGCGAGCGAATTGCCCGCCGCTTCGCCGTCGGCGACGGCTGAGACATCGACCGTCACCGCGTCGCTGGTCGGCGCCGTCGACGACGGCACGAGCGTGACAGTCGGCGCGGTCTTGAAGATGTTCGACACCGTCAACGTCTCCAGCAGCTCGTTGCCGGCAGTGTCCGAGACATAGTAGGTATAAGTTCCGTTGTCGGGGATCGAGATCGTCGAAGAGAATGCAGTGCCGCCGCCGCCCTGAAAGTACGCGGCAGCCCGTGTACCGGCGTCCATGAGCTTTTTATCGATGCCGACATTATCCGCGACCGTCACGGCGTAGACGACAGCCCCGTTCGTCGGTGCCGTCGTGCTTGGCGTCGCCGTGGCGGTCGGCGGCTCGCGGTCGATATTGCCGACCGTCAGCACGCTTACACGCTCGTTCCCGACCCCATCGCTGGCATAGATCGTGTAGGTGCCGTTCGCGGTCGCGTCGAAGCTGTTCGTCAGCGCCGTCCCTTGACTGCCGAAGTAGCTCGCGTCTCGCGTGCCGCTCGCCCATTTCTTCGCGGCTACGCCGGACGATGCGTCCGTCGCCGTGACGTCGACGACGACGTCCGACTTCGTCGGAGCGGTCGGCGTCAGCGTATAGGTTATCGTCGGCGCGGTCTTGTCCACGGTCACCGTCGAACCGTCCGTCGTTGCGGCGACGGCCGGGGCGGGCGCGCCGTCGGTCCCGTAGAATACCGCGGATACCGCGAGCGGCCCCTCGGCGATCGTGCCGTCCAGCGTCAGCGTGCCGGTCCAGCTCGTCCCGCTCCCCCGACACCGTCGCGCCGCTGCCGCCGATGACGATGGCAGGCTGCTTGATCGCCAAGTCGGTCTGCAGGCTGACGCTCACCAGGCTGCCCGGCTTGGCCAGGGACGGATTGCCGTTGTCCGAAGCGACGGTCAGCGAGACCGCTTGCGGCGATATGCGGTTGAGCGTATAGGCGCTATACGTCTCGCTCGATGTTTGCTTCCATGCGTCATTAAAGGACACCAGGGTCGCCCACTGGGCATTCGCCGGTATGCTGTTCGGATCGGATGCGGTCAGGATGTCGGTGCCGTTGACCGAATACTTGAAGAGCGTATCCTTAATGGGATAATTCCCGCCCGTACCTTCGATCTTGAAGCTGGAGATCGTCGCCCAGGCGGCATCGGGCGGGATGCTCATGGGATCGGAGGCTTGCAGGATGCTGCCATTGTAGCTGTAAGTGAACAGCTTGGCGGAGCTGTTCCTGCTCCAGGCGCTGTCATAGAAGTTGGAGACAACGGCCCAGTCCGCATCGGCCGGAGCCGAGCTGGAGGCGCTGACCGTACCGCCCGAGCTATATACGAATTGGTTCGCTGCCCCCCGAATAGGAAGTGTTGTAGACCAATACATACGAAGTGAGCAGTTGACCTTGATAACCGGCCGCGCTGGCCGACCGCATCGGCAAGGCGGCCTGGAGCGCGCCAAACAGCGGCAACAGTGTCAAGACGGCTGCCAATAAACGACTGATTCTCCTTGCATTCATCCTATCGTACCCTCTCGCTTGTCTAATATTGTTGTATACTATACCATTGGATTGCCAGGCCAAAGTCTCAATTCAATCTCAACTTTTCAATCTCAACTTTGCGAAACGGAGGCAGCGGCCTCATATGCTAGGTTACAGCAGTCCCCGCAATGGATTTGTAGGGAGAGCCAAGGAGCGGTCCCTATTCGCCCGGTGGCTCGACGACCCGGATGCGCCGCTCTCTATCGCGACACTGACGGGAATAGGCGGAGTAGGCAAGTCGACGCTGCTGTCCGAGTTCATGCGGATGGGCGCTGAGCGCGGAACTGCCGGCATCTGGCTGGACGGGCGAGCCTGCGTATCTACGCCTTCTTCGTTTATTGAATACGTGAGCTCCTCCCTGTCGCTAGACACGCCGCCCGGTTCAAGGTCGTACCCGCTTCAGCCGCTGTTCGAAGCTTCCCCGTCCCGGCGGATGCTGCTCTGCATCGACAACTTCGAAGAGCTTCGCTTGCTGGAGGGATGGTTTGCCGAAGCCTTCCTGCCGAAGCTGCCCCGCTCCGGCATCTTCGTCGCGCTCGCTTCTCGCCCCGACTTTTCCGCCATCTGGCATACGAACGCCTTGACGGACATGACGGCATTCGCCATCCGGCTATCGAACTTTACGATGGAGGAGACGCTGTCGTTCGTTCGCGCGCGGGTCGAAGCGCCTGCCGCGGCCGGATCGCTTCACCGCATGACCGAGGGACATCCGCTGGCCCTCGCGCTGACGCTGGAGATGGCCGCGAAGCAGGGACTGCTGAAGGGCGACGAGTCGTCCATCGTCTCCCAGCGCGTGAGCGCCGGTCTGCTACGCGAGCTGACGAGACCCGATTTGTTGTCTCTTATTGATATTTTGACGGTGCTGGAGACGGCCAATCAGGAGCTGCTGTCGCTCATCGCGGGCGCTCCGGTTCCGCTTGGCGACTATCAGGCGCTCCGCGAGCTGTCGTTCGTACGGGTGACGCCGGAGGGGGGTATCGCTGCACGATGTGGCCCGCGTTCATCTGCTGCGCGACTTCAAGCTGCGCGAGCCTCAGCGCTATCAGAGGCTGCGGGGAGATATTCTGACGCTGCTGCTCGGCAATCTCCGGACCGCGGACAAGGCGTCCAGCCGCCGGATCGCCGCTCAGATTCTGCTGCTATGCAAGGACGCGCTGCCTGCCTTGGACCGCTCGTATGCGGATATTACGACCGACTTCTACGCCCCGGGCATCGATTATTATCGTCCCGACGACTTGCCCGTCCTGCACGATCTGATCGCCCAATGGTGCGTATACAGCGTCGAACCGGAGCAGGAGGAGATGTATCATCGCTTCCTGGACGACCTGGCCGTTCAATCGCCCGAGAGCATGATCTTGCAGCGGGACGCGGAAGGGATCCCTGTCGGTCTGTTTATCAACGTCCTGCTTCACCGGGACAATGCGCGCATGCTGGAGCCCTATTTCGCGGACGAGCTCGGCGAATGCTTCACAAGGCCGGAGCTGAACGTAGAGCCCGACCGGGCGGACACCTATTTCCCGATATTGGCGGCCGCGACGGACCGAAGGGCCGATTGCACGCGTGAAGAACTGGTCGGCCATCTGGCGCTCCGAGGTCTCTCCATGCTCGGCGAAGGGATGCGGGCGGTGCTGATCGTGACCAACGAGCATCTGAAGCACTTTTTGACCAACCTGGGCTTCCATATGCGCAGGGCGAGGACCCGGCAGTTCGACTTCTCGCAGGGCGAAGCGCATGTGCTCACGGTCGACCTGCGCGCCGGCCAGTTCGCGGATTGGGTGCTGTCGTTCATCGCCAAGGCGGACGGCCCCCCGTTCGGAGACGCTGGCCCCCGCGGCCCCTACGGGGAGAGCGCATCCCACGGAAGCGCAGGTGCGCAAGATGCTCGCCAACCTTCAATCGCCGGCCAGGCTGGACGACTACGTCAGGTTCGCGACGGGCGTCCGGACCGGCATGGAGCTGAAGGCGAAGCTGCAGTGGATCTTGAACGATGCGGGCTCGGGACTCGGTCCGGACGATCGGGCGGTACTCGCTGCCGCCTACGTCGCGCATCCCCACAATACGGTAGCGGCCGCCGAGCGCTGCTGCATGAGCCGGTCCACCTACTTCCGCCATCTGCGGGAGGCCGTCTCCCAATTTCGGCATATTCTCATTCACCTGCCCTGACGGGCGGGCGGCTGATGCGGAGCTGAACGGGATCGGCTACCCGCAACGATAACTTCCACCATATCGACAAGATTTTGAATGCCGACGCGCTACCAAATATGGATATCCTGCCTTAAAATGAAATGGAATGTTACTTTTCAAGCGAGGATGGGATGACATGGCGGCCGTCAAACTGAAACGCTCGGGTTCCTTTCTGTTCGCTCTCGTATCACTGATCTTCATCATCGATACGGCTCTCATTCGTACGACATCGCTGTCCGCGGAAGATCCGATCCTTGTGTATGCGGTACTGTTCGATTTTATGCTGGTTGTCCCCTTCTTATATTGGGCTATCGTTTTAAGACCCAAAGGAGCGTCGATCGCCAAAGTCGCACCGTTGCCGATCGTAGGTGCCGCAGCGGCATGGGTTGCGCTTCCCGAGTCGCTTCGCGGCATGGTCTGGCATACGATATGGCCGATCGAGGCAGCGCTGGCGGCAGCCGAGATCGCCATTATCGGATTCGAGCTGCGGATCTTGTACCGGTTCGTCCGGCGTTTTCGGCTGGTCGCCAGGCAAGAGCCCGATACCGGAGAAGCGCTGCGAATGGCGGTGCACGAAGGAATCGGCCGAGGGAAGTTAGCCAACTTCCTCCTTCATGATCTCAGCATGTTTTATTACCTGTTATTTTCATGGAAAAGAAAACGCCCCTCGAAGGACGATGCTTCGGAAGCCCGTTTTACTTACCATCGGAATTCAAGCCAGACGCTATACGCGGCGATCCTCACCAAGATTATCGTGGCGGAAGGCTTGGCTATGCATCTGCTGCTTCAGCAATGGTCCCACTGGGCGGCTTGGATCATGACCTTGGCCGATCTATGGCTCCTCGCGCTGATTTGGGCGGATAGCCGCGCCTCGTTCCTGCGGCCCGTCACGCTCGAGGCAGACAAACTTAAGCTTCGATACGGCCTGCGAATTCAGGCCGATCTGCCGCTGTCGGCCATCGCGAATGCAGCTTGCTCGCCCGAGTTCCATCCGGATCGCACCGAACAGCGAGATGCGGCCACTCCACTTCTATCTACGCCCAATGTGCGGATCGAACTCTCGCGGCCGATACAAATCCAGGGCCTGCTTTTCCAGCCTCGAACCGTTAAATGGATCTATCTGGCTGTCGACGAACCGAGCGCTTTCGTACAACAATTGGAACGTGCGCGCTGAACGTCAAAGCCGTTTGGCAGCATAGCGGAGCCCTCCGCTCATTGGTCGCCTGCGCTGCCGGGCATACAAAAGGCCGGGAAGTCCCCAGAGGGACGCCCGGCCTGTCTCGCATGTTTGTCTCGCGCTTGTCTGTATACGCTTGTCTGTCCTGCGCTTGTCTGTCCTGCGCTTGTCTGTCCTGCGCTTGTCTGTCCTGCGCTTGTCTGTCCTGCGCTTGTCTGTCCTGCGCTTGTCTGTCTACGCTTGTCTGTCTCGGCCCCAGATGTCAGCCGCTTTGATTCATGCTCTACGCCGCTTTGAGCGGTCTGGCGGCATTGGAAAAATCGTACTTCACCGGTCTGGCGTACACATATTGCTTCGTCTTGGGATCGAAGGCATACACGGTTAACGTCAGCTCCGCAGCAGGCAGATCGCCGGAGATCGTCATTGAAGTCGCGCCTGTCTTCAGCGGCGAAAAGTCGATCCAGCCGTCGTCTCCCTCTTCGCTCCAGTACACGATGTACTGCAAGCGGCGCGCCACATCCGGCGTCGTCGAGGCTGCGGCGTAGGTCAGCTTGTACTGATACTCCCCGCTGCCGTCTGGAACCGCCTGCACCCCCGTCAGCTTCGGCTCTTTAAAGACAAGCGGCTGCGGATCCTTGAGTCCGCTCAGCTTCAGCCAATAGGACCTTACCGCCTGCAGCGACGTGACTGGGGTCACGAATGTATTCTCGATCTCCCCGTAGAACCCGAGTCCGTCGTCTCGCTTGAGCGAATTCGCCATCGTCTGCTTGGCCGTACTCGAGCCGAATAACGCCAGGTAATCGTCCGCCATAATTTCGATCGCGTCCCACATATGCGTATAGCCGGGCTCGGACCCGTCTTCGCTGAAGAGGACCGGGTCGTTCTTGATCCCCCGCAGCGACGCCCACTTGGTGTCCGGACTGCTCGGGAGCTTGCGCTCCTTTTTGATCAGCCAATAGTGGGTAAAAAAGATGTCCGTATTCGTGGCTCAGCGTCGCAGACAAGCTCTCGACCGTGTTCAGGCGGTTGGCATCGTAAAGGACAATCTCGGTCCCCTTGTCCATGACGATGTCGGACCGGTCGTCCTCCGTCCAGGAATAGGACAGGTCCGCGTAGCCCGCTTCGCCTTCCTTGCTCTCCGGGGACAGAACGACCTTGCCCAGATAGGCCAGCTCCTGGCCGTGCAGATTGCGCATCAACTCGCCGTACAACGCCTTGAGCTTGGCCTGATTCCAGCTCTTGCTGTAGCTGACGAACTGGATTCGCTCCGGCGACATAAAAGTTGCAACCGGCTTGCCGGCTGCCGCGCCGGCCGTCGGCCCCCAAGCGCCGCCTACGGTCGCGACGACGAGAATCGCCAGCATGACGACCCAAATCCTGCGATAGTGCTTCGTTCCCACAAAAGACCGCCCCTCATACTCGGTTTATATAACGCTAGAGAGAGTTATCGGTCGGAACGGCAAAGAGATGAAGCGCTCGGATTCGACCGGCGGGATGGAACGAAGAAGCGGTATAGCGCATTACTACGGCGTTGGTTCCTGCTCTTTCATCTTACGGCGCATCTCCTTTTTCCTTTCGCGCTCTTCGTACATCTCATGGATCCAGGCCTTTACAGGTATCTTCCACATCTGATTTTTCGCGGGAATATTTTTGATTAAGCTTAGTGGATTAAGTCCCATTTCTTTCGCCATTCGAATATCATCGTCATTCAAGCGGCATCTTTGTTTCGCTTCTTTCCACTGCTCGGCTTTTTTGTCCGGATTGGCCATGAAGCTTCGCCCCTTTCGTTTCTGCAGCAGTTTACGATACGTCCTGCCATGTCCTTATGTTTGCAGACCGGGCCGATGGCATAAGGACGGTCGCATACAGCGTTCTCGATTCTTCCAATTTCGTCGATCTTTACCTCGATCTCGTATACTTCTCTTCCTTCTATCTCAAACAAATATTTATTATTGCCTTGCTCAGTTCGCATCTCGACACCATGATACCACAGGTTTGAAGCCCGGCTCATCAAACGTACATAGTCCAATAGTCTTACATAACGAATATTTTCTATCTATTGCGAAAGTAACATGCTAACATAAAAATGATGTCAAAATTTGCTTGGAATTTTGTCGGGGGGGTATGTCATTGAGAGGAAGAAAAGTGGATGGATCAGGATTTAGCGACAAACGAGGATTGTCGCAGCGCGTGTTCGCTGCCCTATTAATTCTCGCCATGATCGCCGGTGGCGCTCTATCCGCCATGGGAAGCGCGTATGCGGCTTCACCCTTAGAAATTACCGCGGAGCCGCTCGATATCGTAATCAACGAAGGAGTGGCCGCGACCCAAACGTTCACTGTCGAAGCGGGAGGCGGCGGCGGCCCGTTTAGCTATCAATGGTATCGCACTTCCGGCGGGAGTACGTACCTGCTCTCGGGAAAAACGGATCCTTCTTTGGACGTCCCCACGTGGTCGCCGTTCGAATCCGACTACTACGTTAATGTATCCGACGGTACGGACACGGTGATGAGCCGCTTGGCGCACCTGACGGTGAATGCGCTGCCAAACGCGCCGGAGCCATCGATCGCGACCCAGCCGGCGTCAGCTACGGGACTGACTGTGGGAGATGCCGCCCCGACGCTTAGCGTAGCTGCGACGGGTAGCGGGACGCTCAGTTATCAATGGTATCGCAATACGACGGACGACAACACAAGCGGCTTTATGCTGAACGGCCAGACAGGGGCCTCCATTACGGTGTCGACAGGCGCCGAGATGGATTCCTATTATTATGTCGTTGTTACGAATACCGATAGCAGCTTCGCAGTCGGTAAGCAGACAGCCAGCATCAGAAGCGCTACCGCCCATGTCAAAGTGAACGCGCTGCCGGACGCGCCGGCGCCGTCGATCGACACGCAGCCCTTATCGTACACGGATCTTAGCGAGGGCGACGACAGCCCGACGCTAAGCGTCGCGGCGAGCGTGACGGGCGGCGGAACGCTCAGCTACCAATGGTATCGCAATACGTCGGACAGCAATGCGGGCGGCTTTATGCTGACGGGCCAGACGCAAGACACCTATTCGGTGCCGACAGGCAGTGCGCAAGATTCGTACTACTATGTCATCGTCACCAACACGGTCGACGGCAATCAGCCGACAAGCATCTCGAGCGCTACCGCTCATGTCAAAGTGAACGCGCTGCCGAGCGCGCCTGCGCCGACCATCGACACGCAGCCCTTATCGCACACGGATCTTAGCGAGGGCGACGACAGCCCGACGCTAAGCGTCGAGGCGAGCGTGACGGGCGGCGGAACGCTCAGCTACCAATGGTATCGCAATACGACGGACAGCAATGCGGGCGGCTTTATGCTGACGGGTCAGACGCAAGACACCTACTTGGCGCCGACAGGCGGAGCCCATGATTCGTATTACTATGTCGTCGTCACGAACACGGTCCCGGGCCAGCATCCGGCCAGCGTGCGCAGCAACACCGCTCGCGTCGTCGTCCAGGATGTCACTTCGCCGACCGTCTCGATCTCGTCGGGCATCAACCGACCGACGGCTCAGGCTGCTTTTGGCATTACGATTACCTTCAGCGAGCCTGTATTAGGATTCACGGATGCGGACGTCACCGTCGCTAACGGCAGTCTCGATCATTTCGAGGAGGTCAGCAGTCTTGTATACACCGCGGATATTACCGCGACAGCCGAAGGTCCCGTGACCATCGAAGTGGCTGGCGGCGTAGCGATGGACAATTATGGCAATTTTAATGCGGCCGCGACGCCGCATGTCGTAACCTACGATACGACCGGACCGACGGTGAGTCTATCTTCATCGGTCGCGAATCCGACGAATCAGTCTTCGTTCGTCGTCACGTTGGCGTTTAACGAGCCTCCGTTCGACTTTTCGACGACGGATATTACGGTGACGAACGGGTCCGCGAGCCAACTGCAATCCGCGGACGGCACGACCTATACCGCCGTCATCAGACCGGCAGCGGACGGGCCGGTGACGGTTGGCCTGGACGCGAACGTCGTGACCGACGCTGCGGGCAATGCGAACACTGCGGCGCCGACTTCGGTCAGCACCGTCTACGACGGCACGCCGCCGACGGCGAGCATCGCCTCGACTGCAGCGAATCCGACGAATCAGTCGGCGTTCGACGTCACGATCACGTTCAGCGAAGCCGTCACCGGATTCGCAGTCGGCGATCTCGCGGTCACGAACGGGACCGCGAGCAACCTGAGCACTTCCGACAATATCGTGTATACCGCAGTCATTACGCCGGCGGCGGACGGCTCCGTTGTCGTGACGCTTCCCTCCGGCTCGGCAGCCGATGCGGCGGGCAACGGCAATGTGGCGTCTACCCCTTACAGCACGGTTTATGACACGATGGCGCCCGAACTGACCGAAGTGCGCATCGTCAGCGATAATGCGACGCCGTCCCTTGCCAAAGTCGGGGATACCGTGACGGTAACCTTCAGCGCCAGCGAACGGCTGGCCGCTTCGCCTGCCGTGACCATCGCGGGACACGCTTCAGCGACCACCGAAGCTGGCGGCACCTACACGGCAGTCTACACGATGACCGATAGCGATGCCGAGGGCGCTGTCCCGCTGCAAATCGCATTTAGCGATCCGGCGGGGAATGCCGGCGTGACGGTCGTACAGACGACGGATGCGAGCGCGGTTGTTTTTGACAAGACGCCTCCTGTTCCTGTCATCGCAAGCCCGATCGACGATGCGCGATTGACCGACAAGCAGCCGACGATCGAAGGAACAGTCGAGCCCGGCAGTACGGTGAAGATCGCCATTAACGGCGAAGCGAGCGAAGCGCAGGCGGACAGCGACGGCAAATGGGCGTTCAAGCCGGCAGCCGCGCTGATCGACGGTGCGTACACCATCACGGTCGATGCGATCGACCCGGCCGGCAACCACAGCGAGGTTCAGGCCGAACGCTCCATCACGATATACACGGAGCAGGTCTCTGCGTCCGACAATACCGTGGACTTGTTGATCAACGGAAGTCCGAGCAAGATCGGCAAGCTGACCGGCGGTCAGAAAGACGGCCGATCCGCGACGACGCTGGCGGTCGATGAGCGCGAGCTGGAGAAGCTGCTGGCGGAAGCAGGACCCGGCGCAGTACTCACCTTGCCGTTCACTGCGAACTCCGATATTCTGATCGGACAACTGAACGCTCAAATGATTAAAAGCCTCGAGCAGATGAACGCCGTCGTGGCGCTTAAAACCAAACAAGCGACGTATACGTTGTCTGCGAAGCAATTCAACGTTGAAGCGTTGTCCAACAAGTTTGGCAGCTCGGTCAACCTGCGGGACATCGCCATTCTGATCGAGATCGCAGCGCCATCCGCAGAGATGACGAAGCTGCTGACGCATGCCGCGGACCAAGGATCGTTTACCGTCGTCGCATCCCCGGTCAGCTTCACGGTAAGCGCGGTGTACGCGGGGACGAGCACGGAGATCACCACGTTCAGCGCTTACGTCGAACGGACGATCGCGCTGCCGGCCGGCACGGATCCGGACAAAGTGACGACAGGCGTCGTCATCGAGCCGGACGGTACGTTGCGCCATGTGCCGACCCGAGTCGAAGTCGTCGACGGAAGCTACACCGCGCATATCAGCAGCTTGACGAACAGCACGTATGCGATCGTCTGGCATCCGCTCGAATTTGCCGATATGAACGGTCATTGGGCCAAAAAGTCCGTCGACAACATGGGCTCGCGTATGGTCATCAACGGTATCGACAACGATCGCTTTAGTCCCGACACCGAGATTACGCGCGCGGAATTCGCAGCCATCATCGTTCGCGGCCTGGGCATCGGCCTTAACCAGGATCAAGGCGCATTCTCCGACGTTCAATCGGCCGACTGGTACAGCGCAGCCGTTCAAACGGCTTATGCGTATCAGTTGATCAACGGCTTCGAGGACGGGACATTCCGGCCGAACGACAAGCTCACGCGCGAGCAGGCGATCGCGATCCTCGCCAAAGCCATGACGATCACGAACGGGTCGGCTGCGACAGCGGTGACGGAAGCCGCGGCAGAAGGAACGCTGAATTCCTACAAGGACGCGGACGAAGCAGCCCCCTGGGCGCGCAGGGGCATCGCCAGCAGCATTCAAGCGGGCGTAATCCTCGGCAGAAGCGCATCTTCGCTCGCGCCAAAAGCCAATATCACGAGAGCCGAGGTTGCGGTTATCGTAGAACGGCTGCTCAAGCAGGCGGGCTTGATTTAAAGGGATTTCGATTACAGCAGAAGCATTAACAAAAACGCCTCCTATTCCACGGTGAAGTGGGTAGGAGGCGTTTTATTATTTTTATGCTACCCTGTCGCCCTCCCGACATACGGATAGATCGGATCTCTCAACTCGAAGTCGTACGTACTTCCGTTCACGATGCCAACGACTTTCTCGCTGTCGTAAAGATCCAACATCAACCCGGCCATTTCTTTGGCGGTATGGAACTTCGGAACGACGCCTTCATAATGAAAAGCTTCTAAATCCAAAGCGCTCTTGATGAATTCAGTCGCCGTCGCCGCGGGGGCCAACACTTTGGCCCGCAGCGCTGCGCCGCGTTCCTTCAATTCCTGCGCGACGCCTTCCGTAAAGGCGCTTGCATAGAACTTCGAGGCGCAGTAGGCCACGGAATTGCCGACGATCTGGTAGCCCCCCTCCCGAAGAAACATTGATGATCTGCGTCCCTTCGACATCGGCGTAATCGCGGACATAAAGCGTCGTAAGAACGGTTAAAGCTTCGACGTTCAGGCGAAGCATCGCCGTCACTTTCGTTAAACTTTGCTGCCCGGCGGGCGCAAAGCTTCCGGCTCCTGCATTGTTGATCCAGGTCTCGATCGGATAATCCGCAAGGCTATCGTAAAATTCATAAACCTCGGCGGCAACGGACAAGTCGACCGTCCGAAGGACGACGTCCAGGTCCGGGTTCAGGTCGGCCACCTTTAACTTTAAGCTTTCCAGTTCCTTCGTCCTGCGGGCTGCCAGGATCAAGTTCTTTCCGCGAGCCGCAAAAGCAAGCGCCGCTTCATACCCGATTCCCGAGCTGGCTCCCGTAATTACCGTATATTTCATAACCGTTTCCCCTTCCTTCCATTCCATTACTCCGCAGAGAAGCTTCGAATGTATAACGCCTGTTGCTTGAGCATATATTCCGAGGCTTTTTTCATCAGATCGGCGAATTGCTTGCTCTCTTCCTCGCCAAGATGGTTGACCAGATCGACGAACATGTTAAGGCGGGCTTCGTTAATGCGCTGGATATACGCTTTTCCTTGCTCCGTAAGCCGGATTCTGACGACCCGCCGATCGGCGGGATCGGCATGACGGCTGACCAGCTCCTGCGCTTCCAGACTGTTGATATGCTGCGTGATCGTCGGCGATGTCACATTCAGTTTTCCGCTGATCTCCGACACCATCAGTCCCGCATCCCCATCCCGGACATTCATACTGATGAAGTAGAGAACCATGATCTCGCCCGGCTTCTGATTGTATACCGCGCGGTTCTGCATCATGTTGCCGCTCACTTGCGATTGAAAGTACGATTCCATTAACTGCTTTGCGATCGCCTTTTGCTCATTGGACAATCCGTTCACTCCTCGCGAGGTACATAAGTCACCAAATACTTTGGTAACTAATTAAATAACTTACCTAAGTATATACGCATAAAAGCGGATCGTCCACTCCCTTGTTGCAAAGGGCAGGGGACGGCTCCGCTATTCCACGATCTCTTCCACTTTCTCCTGAAAGAAAAGCTTGTAAATGTGCGTCAGCAAAATTTTAACGACGATATAGGCCGGAATAATGAGCAGCATACCCAGCACGCCCGCGAGATCGCCGCCAAGCAGCAGGAGCACAATGATGGTAACCGGATGAATCGCCATCGTTTTCCCGAAGATGATCGGCGTCAGGATATGGTCCTGGATCTGCTGCGCGGCCAGAATAATGAGCAGCGACCAGAGCGCCATCATGGGG
This sequence comes from Cohnella rhizosphaerae, assembly GCF_029525575.1. Classification (GTDB taxonomy): domain Bacteria; phylum Bacillota; class Bacilli; order Paenibacillales; family Paenibacillaceae; genus Cohnella; species Cohnella rhizosphaerae. Next base: position 221,896 of record NZ_JAPDIA010000003.1, on the reverse strand, counting down.
GATTCCATAAAAGCGACCACGAGGATCGGGATCGCCGATATAATCGCGCCGATGTACGGAATAAAGTTCAGCACGACGGAGATCAGCACCAGAAGCAGCGCGTACGGAAGCCCGATGAACAGGAAGCCGACATACATGAGCGCGCCGAGAATGATGTTCAGCACGACCCGGCTGACGATGAACGAACCGAGCGCTTCGTCGATCTCCGACAGGGCCGCACGCCCTTCGGCCTTGTACTTGCGCGGCACCAGATATAAGAGGGAATCCTCCAGCTTGCGTCCGTCCTTCAGCATAAAGAATAGGATGACCGGCACGACTCCGATCAGCACGACGGCACGGGAAATGACGGAAATGATGTTCGTCAGGTACGTAGAAGCCCAGGCGGCGGCCTTCTGGGCATACTCCGACATCCGGGTTTCCAAATCGATAGACTTCGGCAGGACCGAGGAGACTACGCCCCCGTCTTCAGTCTTATCTTGAACCTGATCGCTCAGGTCCTCCACGACTTCGGGCGCGCTGTTGATAAAGTTATTCGTCTGATCGCGCAGCGTCGGCCACACCAGCCAGATGAACAGGGCAATTAACCCTGCGAACACCAGATACAGCAGCGTGACGGCAAGCCAACGCTTCATCCCCCCGGTTATGTAAAAAAGCCGACGATCGGGCGGAGGAGGTAATAGAGAAATCCGGACAGCGAGATCGGCAAAATCAAAATTTCGAACATCCGAACGATCGGCGCGAACATGAAGCGATCCAGGAAGAGAAGAAAGATCGCCAGCAGCACAAAAATAACGCTGAGAATGATTCGAAAAAACTTCGCATGCGGCACGGCAGCTCCTCCTTTTGGCTCTATTACCCGCCGGAGGAACGAACAGAAACGAGACGGCAAGACGTAAAGAGGTTCAATCGCTCCGGCACACGACCTCCCCCGATATCGTCCGTCCTATAATCGTTGAACGTGCCCCAATATTCCTGTCCGGCATACCGGGGATAGGCAGACTCGAATCGGACGATGATCGGCGCTGCATCGAGCCGGGGGCATCGGTCGAATAAAAACCGGTCGCCATATCGGATGGCGGTCAGGGCCAGGGGCAGTTCGCGTCTAAATACTTCGTTGCGTCGTGCCGCCGCCTCTTCCCCGATTTCGCCGTTATCCAGGTAGACGCACGAGACGTTACGCACGCAGGCTCCCGCCGGCTTCCATTCGCTCAACACCTCGTCCCGCATGGCATTGATCCGATCCCGGGCATAAAAGGCGCCAATGGTTAAAAATAAATCGCCCGTCGCATCCGAGTGGGTGAGCGTATACCTTCTGGGGACGACAGGAGTCGCAGGGCATATACCGCTTCTGTACTGTACGAATACCTTATCCGGGTCGAATTCGCGCATCTTACCCGCTCCCATCCATTCCATGTTTACTGAATCCTATGCGCGAATGGACGTAGGCGTGTGCCGTCGCTGCGATTCGTTGCCGATGTATGCGCAGGACAATTCTGGATATCGTATACATAGAATTCTTACTGCCGGGAGGTACGCCATGAACTTGCAAACGGGAACCTATTATTGGCCGACCACCTTCCCCCGAAGCCCCATCCTTTCCCTCCCTGGAGGAGGATCTCTCTTGCGATGTGGTCGTCATCGGGGGCGGAAGTTCTGCCGCGCAGTGCGCGTATTATCTGGCCGGCAGCGGACTGGATGTCGTTGTGTTGGAAAAAGGGCGCATCGGCGGAGGCAGCACGAGCACGAACACCGCGATCATTCAATATTCGGGGGAGAAGATGTTCACCGCTCTGGTCCACACCTTCGGGGAGACATACGTCGGACGGCACCTGAAGCTGCTCAAAGAAGCCATCGACGAGATCGAGGCTGCCTCCCGAAGCGTGGATATCGATTGCGAATTCCGGCGCAGAGACACGCTTTATGCCGCGAGCTGCCCCGAGGACATCGACCGATTGCGAAACGAATACGAATTCATCAAGCGCCATGGCATCCAGATCGACTTCTGGAATCGCGCGCAAATCCAAGAAAAGTATCCGTTCGGCCGAGACGCAGCGATCTACTCCTATGACGATGGCGAGCTGAATCCGTACAAATTCACCCATGCGTTATTTCAATATGCGACGAAACGAGGGGTACGCGTCTATGAACATAGCGGGATGAACGGCCATCATTACGACCGGCAGCGGCAGCGCATGATCGTCACGACGAAGACGGGGAGCGAAATCAACGCACGCCATGTCATCTTTGCGGCCGGCTATGAGAATATGGAGATCCGCAAAGAGAAGCAAGCCTCTTTCGTGAGCACCTACACCGTGACGACCCAACCTGTGGCAGACCTGTCATCCTGGTACAACAGAACGCTGCTGTGGGAGACCGCACGCCCGTATTTATATGTGCGAACGACGGTCGACAACCGAATCATCGTCGGCGGCCTGGACGAAAATACAGCTTATCCCGAGCGTCGGGACAGCAAGCTGCTCCATAAGAAGGATATGCTGCTTGCCGCGTTCAACCGCCTGTTCCCCGACATTCGGGTAGAGCCGGCCTTCTATTCTGCGGCTTTTTTACGGCGGCATGACGGACGGTCTGCCCATCATCGGGAAGTACGAGGAATATCCGAACAGCTACTTCTTGCTCGCCTACGGCGACAACGGGACCGTATACAGTCAACTGCTGGCCAAGCTTATCGTCCAGGACATCGTCGAAGGGCACAGTCCCGACCTGGCGCTGTATTTGCAGGATCGACCGCTGTTGCAGGCTTTAGTCGATTAATGACGGGGGGGATCGCTCTTTGAATTAAATAAAGCCGAGATGGCTGCCGGAATGGCGGCTGTCCCGGCTTTTCTTTGGCTTCACATCTTCATTTGCATTCGATAATGCCTGGCGGATTCGGTGCGTTCTTCAGCGCGGCACATGCTTGGGACCAGGCAGCGTCCTCCGGGTAGAGCGCCGTGCGGAGATAGGACCAGACGAGGGCTCGCAGCGCAGCCACACGCTCGGGGTTCTCGTCGGTTGTCTCCGCCGCGTCGTACGCGGCAACCCCGCCAAGCCCGTGCTCCGCACCGAACAGCGTCAACTTGCATTTCGGACCGGGGCTCAGATCATACGCATCCGAACGCCAATCCTTGCGATCCGAGAATCTGGGGTTCCAGTCGTTCTCGCCTACGACGATTAACGCCGGCGTCGTCATATTTGCAAAGCTAGTTGATCCCAGTACCGGGTAATGCTTCGATGCGAACGCGGCGAGGTCTTCGCCTCTGCCCGGGGCGGCCAACAGGACACCGGCCTTGATACGCGGGTCGAGCAGGTTCACTGCTTTCCCGTCGACCGGATCCGTTACGTCCTGACCGCACAGCATGCCTACCGTATGCCCGCCTAACGAATGTCCGACCGCGGCGATCCGGCTCCTGTCCATGCGTCCACCGAGCCCCGGTACGGCAGCCTCGATCTGGTCGAGGCGATCAAGGATGAAGCGCATGTCCTCCGCTCGGGACCGCCAATACAACGGGGCCTCCGGGGTTTCCGCTTCGCGCAGGCCCAACATTTTCGCGTCCAAGTGCGTTGGCTGGATCACGACAAAACCGTGAGCAGCCCAGAAGTTTGCAAGAGGCGCGTAGCCATGCAGCGAGGACACGAAGTTCGAAGGCCCGTGGCCGTGCGACAATAGAATCACGGGCAGGCCGCTCCCAGTCGCGGGCGCAGAGACCTTGATCTCCAGATCTACGACACGGCCCGGAACCGACAGCACCACGGGGCTAAAAGTCATGACGGGCGTGGAATCGCCAATCGGAATAGCGGCAGCTTCAGTAAACGGCTTGCTCATGGAATGACCCCCCTTCGGTTGATATATCAACCATAATGTCAAAATAACACCATTCGGTTGACGCGTCAACCATTTCGGATCGATCGCTCTGCTTGGACATGGGAACCTTCGCGAAAGGAACGACTACCACAACACATAAGTTCCTGTCGTTAAGCCGCGATAGACTCGGATAAACCTCGTTAAACCCGGTTTGCGAATCCCTCTTTCCGTCAGTTAAATGCCTTTAACATTTTTTAAGTTGCTATGCTAAGCTTAGTGTAGGCAAGGATGCTTATGCTGGCGATCGGAGCAGTGCCGCAAGCGCTTCACCGTTCATGCCATACCCGAGGTGATCCGTCATAACCAGATCAATCGCGAAAACGGTATATGCGGGCGCTGTATCCGGCATCGTGCTCGGTCTCGTCTTAAAGCTCGTCGAGCGGTCGACCGCGAAGCCCGTCTATACGCTGCTGCTGAACGTGGACTACGTGCCTGTCCTCAACCGAATCTCCATGCCCGAGCGGGTAGAATTCGCAATACATCTGGCGATCTCCGTCGCGCTCGGTCTCTGCCTGTCTTGGTGGATGAACCGCACGGGCGTAGCGCCTGGTCGCATGACGCGTTATGCGACCTTCGTCGGGCTCGCCGTCGGACTCTGCCTGTACCCGACTTCCGCCCTGTCCGACCGCACGCCGATTCTGACCGACGGGTCCGCGTTCCTGTACTGGATGGCCGCTCATGCCCTGTACGGCGCGACGCTCGGCGCACTGCTTGCGCGGACGGCGAGACGATAATGTAACGTTACCGGCATGCATAGGTCAGCCTCCAACGAGTAAGGAAATTTCCTTCACAATTCGCCGGCAGATTTGGCGCCTTGACTCTGCAGCCAATGAACAAGATCGGTAGCAGAACTACGTTGCGCTGCGTCCAGTGGAGTTAATCCATCCCAGACGGATATCCAGTTCAGTTCGGCACCTTGTTCGAGGAGGTATTCTGCAGACTGCAACTGACCTCCGTGGCAAGCGCACCAGAAGGCAACGGTAACCTTGCTCGGAGGAGAAGCGCGATTTGCTCCCCAAGGATATCTCTCAGAAAGCGTGTTCCCGGCGAAATAAGCTTTTATTACGTCCATCTGTCCAAGCGCAGCCGCATGCCAGAGTGCAATCTCCGCTCCGCGTTCAACCAATCTACGGGCTGCATGCCATTGTGCAAACGCTACTGCATCGTCCAGTGGCGTACCGCCGGCAATCACTGCACCTGGCGCCTCGATGTCGGCGCCAGCATCAAGAAGCGCGTCAAGAACTTCAATGTCATCGGAACTCGCAGCCCAATGCAGCGGTGTCTCGGTGTTCGAACCCGCGAAACGAGCGTTCACCTCCGCACCGAACTCGACTAACACTCCCACGGTAGCCGATCCGTTTGGAAAGTGACCGGGCCAGTCGGTCACCACATGCAACAGTGTTCGAGACATCCTATAGCTGTCGCCTTCGTTACTATTGTCTCTTCCGATAATTCTTGCCCTTGCCAACCCTGGATTCTCGACGAGCAGTCGCTTCAAAGATGGAATATAGCCAGTGTGGATCGCTTTGATAATGGTTACTGCCAGCGTTTCATCTTCGTAAATATAGTCCATATCCAACCTCCCAATATATAATCAGTCCTATCTCTATCCCTCATGGCTCACGTGGTATTTTAATTACTGAATTAAATTTGAACTTCGTAAATTCGCCGTACTTGAAGTATTCTTGGAATGATAATAATGTCCTGCTTCGTTCGTAATGGTTGGAGTATTGGTTTATCCATGCTTTCTGAATCGCGGCTGGACTCTTGCTCCGCACGCAAGGGTCACGAACATTCGACAACCACCTGTTCCCATCGCCGGACTGTGGCTGGCTCCTGGCTTCCTGCTAACACTTTCCTTTACTTCTTGTTTGCAAGCTGTTGACAGAAAAGCCCAAAAAAGGCTGCAACAGGTAATTTGCTCCCAACCTGTCACAGCCCCCCAAACCCGCGTCCGCCGCGTCCTTACCCCTATTCTTCTTCTCCCGTCGTGATCGGATTGTCAGCGTATGTAATCCAATCACTCCAATCGGAGAAGTGTATATTCGATATCTTGCTGCATACATCAGACCAAGTCGGGGAACGCCAAGCAGGGGTACGTTGTCCCGTTAGCGCCATTGCTCCAAGAACCATGCAAGCCGTGCCCTCACTCTCGGTCGTGAGCGATAAAGATCGGCATGGCGACCCGTCAACGCCATTGTACCGCAGAGCAAAAAACACGACGGAACCGTACAGGCATGACCGGGGGGAGCAGGGCGGCGACAGCGGTCGGCAGAGAAGGAGACCGAACTGAAAGTACAGCGCCCCGACCACACGAGCAGGCCTGCCCAGCCTGCCCACGTCTGCCCACGTCTGCCCAAGACCTCTGGGCAGCCTTGGCCCCCCCTTGCTGGCGAAGGAACAAACCTACATTGCCCAAAAGCCCAAAAACAAAAACAACAAAAAAAAGAACCTACTGACACTGTACTCTGTATTATCTCTCTATCCGATTTCTGGAAACTTTGTTTTATCTCCGGGCCGCTGGACAAGTACCCTTCTTCCTCTTGCCGACGAGGGCGTGTAGGTTGCCCATGCCCTTTGGGCAGGCCCGGGCACGATAAGCGTAGCCCCTCGTCCGTAAGGCACTCTGCTGTAGCTGGCTTATGACTGATCTGCCCACAGCCCGTGGACAACCGCCTGTTCTGAAGCTTAGTGTCCGTGTACAGCCGCCCATGTCTCCGCAACGCCAATTTCCTTTCTCTCCGACCTCGTGAGCCTAGCGTCTCAAAGCCGAGTCCTCCTCGCAGCTGATGGGACTATAGCAGATACCCAATCCAGTTATAGCTCTAAAAGGTAAGCTTGCTGACTCTTAACTTTTGTAGAGTCACTCTTTACCCAAGACCATTGATAATTTCCATCCATACCAGTTCTCATAATAATCATCATTTATTATTTTTGCTTGAATGATTTGCGCGACACCTACCTCATCACGAATCTCCCTTATGTACCGATCCGCGATTCTAGATATATGGACTGAACCACTATTCCTTACATCGTCAGTTTTAATATCAACCAGAAAATAGTAATCTTCAATATTTTTAACTACACAAGAAACTATATCCCCACTTTTAAGATAAGAAGTATTGTTCATAGCATGTGAGTACTCTGACACTACATCTAGCAATGTTTGTGTAAGATCTTTACTACGATGCAAATTCTCTTTAGATACATTAGTACTTCGATTTATAGCCTCGTCTAAACAAGAAGTTGCAACAGAGAGTACGGTATCGAATTTATTATTTCTAATTTCTTTAAAAATAACCTCGCACTGCTTCTTTAAAGCGCGACTGTTCGGTGGTAATATCTCTTTCCCAACTAATAGTGCTTTTATAGCACAGACTAAATGATATTTAAACTGATGATACTTAGATTTTTGAATCTTTCCAGTTTTAATAGAGTTGTTTACGAAATAATGCATATATGCGGACACGTAGTAAGGCTCATACAAACTACCCTCAACAAATAACTGTCTGTCGTAATTCCGTAGTAATTCTCCGTAATATCTATGTGTGCTATGCGGGGAATTTAGGAACATAGAAATATAAGAATTTATCTGTGAAGAAAGTGTAACTACATTGTTTTTATTAACACTGTCCACCAAATCATATTGTTTCGATCTTCTTTCATAATAAAGTCGAAACTCTGGTTCTATAGAGTTATAATAGTCCTCCAAATTCTTATGGAATGGTTTCGTTGAAGCAAATGCCTCTGATTTAACTTCTGTTTGTCTATTTGTTGTATATACAATTCTATCTAGCACTTCTTGATTCTCAACTTCAATTAATTTTATAAATAGATACATGTCTTCATTTAGCTTATCTTTATTCTCATACAATACATAACTTGTTTGACAACCGTTAACTATTTGATAGTCGAATATTTCGACTTCATCTCCTGTTGGATCAATCCTTTTTGCGATAATTGTTAACCCGTTATTCAGTACGGAAAACCATTTTTGCTCATTTGAATTGTTTATTGTCTTTTGAATCTCAGTGTTTACTGGATTATAGCCTTGAAAGTCTCTCACGTTATCCTCAAAAATGTTCCGTAACATATTCCCCTCGTTATCTTGCAGTATATTAACAAAGTCCTTGCATTTTACAAGGCCTCCGTAAGCTTGCTTTATGTTAACCATAGGAGGAAAGGTAAATTTCTTTTCCATAATAATTTTCTTGCTTATTTTCTTCTTTAATTCCTTATATGTAATTATAATGTTGTCATTATCATAGGGAAAAAAATTAACTCTTTCAAAATCTTGCGTTGACCTGAAGTAATCACACTCTACCTTTACCCTATCATTTAGGTTTGTTTCATTACTCCACTTTCCACAACTTATATAGAATAGATGCAGTTCTGGTTTTGACGAAAAATCGATACTTCTTGTATATACCAAGTCTTTAAGTTTTATTAGTTCTTCAATTTTAACGTTTGTTTTTGGCCTCTGTTCCGTTGGTAAAAAAGAAACTCTTAACTCCATAAAAGAAAGTTCCCATTTCATCGCCATCAAATCTATCGCTAGTTTTTGCTTGAAGAAAAACAAACTTAACTTCTACCTTTGCAGAGATATTTAACGCTTCATTTAACGTATCCTCATTAATAACTAACATATCATTAACAATTATCGCAATTCCATCTAACCCAACCTCCCCCTTCAACCGTCATGATATCATCTGGTGAGAATCTTTCCACAACATACTTATTCACAATTAGCCTATTACAGAAATGCTCAAAGGCTATATTCGGGTGTAGAGATTCAATCCCGTACTCTTTTATGTGAGTATCTAAAAAACTTTTAATTATTTGATTCATTGATATAACCCTCCAAACATTGTTTTTCAGCTTGTTCTTAATAGTAACATGAATTTAGGACTATTGTAATAATTATCCTCCAGCTCTATATAACAAAAGTTGTATGTTTTAACGTCAGCACTCGGTTGCGGCTAACTCATCATAGGGAGAAAGTTGTGGGTTACTATGTTGAATTTTCGTTGATACTAACTGTCATTTTTTTAAATTGTTGACTCAAATAAAGTTAAGAAGTTGCCGACAGAGGTGCTTCTTGGGCATACGAACGTAAACTCGAGCCGTCGCGTGTTGACTCCGTGTAGACTTCTAGCCATAAAAAAATACACCGCCTGGGCATGCAAGCCACCTGGCGATGTACTCAACCTCAAAACTGCTACTCGTCTTTCTGTCCTTCCTCGTCCCCCACCGCAACCAGATTTTCCTCATACGAAATCCAATCGCTCCAGCTCCCAGCATACAACCTCACATTCGTATACCCGGCCTCCTGCAGCGCGAGCACGTTCGGCGTAGCCGTAACGCCCGAGCCGCAATACACGATGAGCGGCGCGTCCTTGGCCAGTCCCTCGAAGCGCGCGGCCTGCGCGGTCTCGTCGCGCCAGCCGCCCTGCTCGTTCAGCGCGTCCTTCCAGAAGCGGTTGATCGCGCCCGGGATATGCCCGGCGGCCTTGTCGAGCGGCTCGACTTCGCCGCGGTAGCGCGCGGGCTCACGCGAGTCGATGAGGGTTGCCTTGTCGGTGCCGAGCAGCTCGCGCACGTCGTCGACTTCGGCGAGCATGCTGTGCCGGACTTCGGCCAGGAACGGCGCCGGGATGCGCACCTGCTGCTCCGCGTTTACCGGATACCCGGCCTCGCGCCAGGCGGTGAAGCCTTGGTCCAGCACGTACACCTGGTCGTGCCCGAGATACTTCAGCAGCCACCACAGCCGCGAAGCCATGGCGCCGCCTTGGTCGTCGTAGGCGACGACACGCGATGCGTTGCCGATGCCGGCGCGGCTGAACGTGCCGGTGAGCTGCGCGGCGTCCGGCAGCGGGTGGCGTCCGCCGTGACCGTCAGGCTCGACCGGGGCGGACAGATCCTTTTCAAGATCGAGATAGACGGCGCCCGGGATGTGGGCTGCTTCGTAAGCCTCTCGGCCCGCGTTCTCCTGGCCTTTGCCCATCTGGAAGCGGCAGTCGACGATGACGAGATCCGATTCGTAGAGACGGGCCAGCAGCCACTTGAGCGATACGATATGATTCAAGGAACAACGCCTTCTTTCAGATAAGGTTATACAGGCATTATACCGGATCGGGCTGCACCGCCGGAAGGGCGGGCCTGCATCAGGCTATCGCGCAAAAGTGCACGATCGAGCGCCGCGTCCGTCCGTCGCTTCTGCCTACCGCGCAAAAGTGCACGATTATTACCCAAAACACCCGGCTTCTCGGGTAAAAGGACACGCTACAGCGCACTTTTGCGCGATAGCTAGCCCCCCCATCCGCCATACCAGCCTTGGATGACGCACTTTTGCACGATAGCGCAACGCCGCGGTCTACGCCGCCAGCTTCGCCGCCGCGCGCGCCGCCTTACGGCTCGCCGCCGAAGCGACGGCGGCGACCGCGAGCAGCAGCACCGCGAAGCCGGCCAGCAGCCACCGCGTCTCGTCGTCGCCCAGCGCGTCCAGGCTCCAGCCGACGAGCTTCGGCAGCACGGCGCCGCCGAACAGGCCGCACGCCAGCAGGAGGCTCGTCGTGCGTTCGGTCATGCCCGGGGCGAAGCGGTTCGCGAAGACGAGCGCGATCGCGAACATGCCGCTCATCGCCAGACCCGCGACGGCCGCCAGCACGAACATCGGGGCCGGGCCGCCGAAGAGGCCCATCAGCGCAAAAGCAAAAGCCGTGATTCCGCACATCGACAGCAGATACGACGTGCTGCCGATCCGGTCGGCCAGCTGCCCCGCGAACAGCCGCCCGAGCGTCATGGCGCCCCAATACACGCCAAGCGACAGCGCCGCCGTCGCTTCCGTGATGCCGCCTTCCTGTACGAGCAGCGTCGGCAGGTAGTGCGCGTAGCTCATCTCGAAGCCGACGTAGAGGAAAAAGAACGCGGTGCATGCGATCAGCACCGGGCGCGCAGGTCCCGTGCCGAGCAGCGGCAGGCGCACGGATGCCTGCCCCTTTTTCCCATGCGCATCGACCTGCGCGGCAACCGCCGGCGCGACGTTCAGAACCGTCGGCCAGAACGCCGCCCACAACGCGACGGTGATCGCGGCCAGAACGCCGACGACGCCGAACGCCAGGCGCCATCGGTCGATGTCGATGAGCAGCGCCCCGACGAGCGGCATCAACAGCGCGCCCAAGCCGAAGGACATCTCCACGCGGCTCATCGCCACGTTGCCCTTCTCGCCCGCGGAGCCGATGATGAACGAGCCGACGACCGTCTCCGTGATGCCGAACCCGAAGCCGGCGACCGGACCCAGGACGAGCATCGCGCCCCAGGGCGGCGCCTGCGTATATACGATCTCGGCGGCGGCCATCAGCGACATCGCGCCGAGCAGCAGCGCGCGCCTGCCCAGCAGCCGCATCAGCCAGGGCGCCAGAAGCGTCCCGCCGAGGCCCCCCGAGAAATTGATTCATAATAAGCTGTCCGCCGTCCCCGTACTGCACGCCGTAGGCGCCGACCATCGGCTCCATCACCGCGCCGACCACGAGCTGTCCGAGACCGACCGTCAGATAGGCCAGACATCCCAACCAAATAAGCCGAACCATGTAAAGCGAACTCCTTCCGCCCCGCCGTCCGGCGGGAGCTTTCCGTCAAGTTCCTTCATCATAGCACGGGCGCAGCGCGAAGGTCATGGCGCATTTGGCTGTTCCTGTCGCCGATTCAGGCCCCGATGCGTCTTCCAACCCTGTCCCGGCGGGATATCTCACTATATAATAGATACCGGAGAGCATCACGGACAACGTTCAGACAGCTAGGGGGCCCGCCCGATGAGCAAGCCACAATTCCATATCTGGCCGATGTCCGAGTCGGACGCCGCAGCCGTGTGCGAATGGCGCTACCCGGCGCCTTACGAGCAGTTCCGCTGGCCGTCCTGGCGGGCGATGACGCGCGACGGCAAGGAATTCGGAGATGCGGAGATCCGCAGGCGGCAGTACGTGTCGGTATGCGACGAGCACAGCGCGCTCGTGGGTTACGCGCAATTTTTTCCGATGGAGGGCGTCGTGCGCCTCGGGATGGGCATGCGTCCGGACCGGTGCGGACGCGGCAGCGGCGCCGCCTTTGCCCGCGCGATCGCCCTGGAGGCCGGCTCGCGGTATCCCGGCGCGCAGATCGACCTGGAAGTCGAGACCTGGAACGCGCGGGCGATCCGTGCTTACGAAAAGGCGGGCTTCAAGGTCGCCGACCGCTATTCGCGTCAGGCGGCGCACGGCGAAGTCGAAGTCTATTGCATGGTTTTCGGTGGATAACCGCTGTTTATCCCGATCTTATCCACAATCCATCCACAAAAAAGACCCGTTGCATCCACAATGCAGCGGGTTCTTGTCTGTATCCCTGTCGAGCTAGTCGAACAAATCGCCGAAAACGTCCAACACGCTCTTTTTCTTTTTCTTCTTATAATAATCGCTATTGTGCTTGCCGTAGGGCTGCTGGTGCGAATCGTAGGACTGCTGCGGCGGGTAATTCGGCTTGCTGCGCATAACGCCTGCGGTCGTCATCGTCGTCCCGGTAATGCCATTCGTTGTACTCCGCGCGCACCTCGCGCACGTCGTTCATCAGCTTGTCCAGCTCTCCGCGGTCCAGCCAGACGCCCTTGCAGCTCGGACACACGTCGATCAGAATCCCGTTTTTCTCCACCTCGCGCATGCGCGAACCCTCGCAAATCGGACAATTCAACTTGATCTGCCTCCTTTGCCTGTTTTCCTCTACTACGGATGAAGGCGCTACCGGTTGCAAGCCGTCTCGCCGGCGCACTTTTTCTTCACAAAAACATTTCGTATCCTCTAACAGTTTAACTGGAAAATGTCGATAAACCTATTACCGTGTCGCTGGAAGGGCCCTCTTCCGCTTTGACTAGAATCTTATAGAACATTCGGGGTGCGAACCATAATGAAAAACTCAACAGTAATCGGACTCTTGCTTGGCTTCGCCTCATTGATCATCGGCATGATCCTGAAAGGCGCGCCGCTGGGCTCGCTGATCAGCAATCCGGCCGCGTACGTCATTATCGTCGCAGGCACGATCGCTTCCGTCTGCATGGCTTTCCCGATGCGCGACCTCGCGAAGGTCCCTAAGCTGTTCAAGCTCATCTTCAACGAGCCGAAGCTGCTCTCCCGCCAGGAAGTCGTCGGCATGTTCGTCGAATGGGCTTCGATCACCCGCCGCGAAGGCCTCCTTGCGCTGGAAGCCCGCGTCGAAGAGATCGAAGATCCCTTTCTGAAAAGCGGCATGCGCATGATCATCGACGGCAACGATCAGGACTTCGTGCATGACGTGCTGCTCGAGGACATCTCCGCGACCGAGGATCGGCACAAATCCGGCGCCCTGATCTTCTCCCAGGCGGGCATGTACGCGCCGACGCTCGGCGTACTCGGCGCCGTCGTCGGCCTGATCGCCGCGCTCGGCCACCTTGAAGACATGGGCGAGCTCGCCCATGCCGTCGCCGGCGCGTTCGTCGCGACCGTGCTCGGTATTTTCACCGGTTACGTCCTCTGGCATCCGATCGCCAACAAGCTCAAGCGCATGTCCAAACGCGAAGTGCAGCTGAAGCTGATGATGGTCGAAGGCCTGCTCTCCATCCAGTCCGGCGTATCGACGACGGCGATCCAGCAGAAGCTGTCCGTCTTCCTGACGCCGACCGAGCGCAAGGAGATGGCCGAGAAGGAGGATTCAGACCGTGAGCAAAAAGCATCGGCATGAAGAACACGAGGAGCACGCGGACGAATCCTGGCTCCTTCCCTACTCCGACCTCATGACGCTGCTGCTCGCCCTGTTCATCGTGCTGTACGCGGCGAGCTCGGTCAACGTATCGAAGCTCGAGGAGCTTAGCGAGGCGTTCAAGTCCGCCTTCTCCTCCGGCATCAGCATCCTGGACAAGTCCGCCGCCATCGAGAGCGAGACGGACGATCTGGGCAAGCGGCAGCGCGAGGCGCGCGCCGATACGAACAAGAATCAAGAGGCGCTCACCCGCACCGAGCAGAGCAGCCGCCAGACGCTCGCCAAGCAGGAGCAGGAGAATCTGGAGAAGCTGAAAAAGCAGCTCGACCAGTACATCAAGAAGGGCGGCCTGTCGAGCCAGCTCGAGACGAACCTGAACCAGTCCCAGCTCATGATCACGATCCGGGACAACGCCCTCTTCCCGTCCGGCACCGCCGACGTGAAGCCCGAAGCCCGCAAGCTGGCCGTCGCGATCGGCAACATGCTCAAGACCTATCCCGACTACGAGATCATCGTCTCGGGCCATACGGACAACCAGCCGATCAACACGTACGAGTTCGCCTCCAACTGGGAGCTGAGCTCCAAGCGCGCGATCAACTTCATGAAGATTCTGCTGGAGAATCAAGCGTTCGACCCGCGCAAATTCAGCGCGATCGGCTACGGCGAATACCGGCCGCTCGACTCGAACGACACCGATGCCGGCCGATCCAAAAATCGCCGCGTCGAAGTCTCGATTCTCCGCAAGTACACCGACAATACGACGGAGAGCATGCAGCTGGACGCGATCGCCCACGAAGCCTCCGCCATCAACGTCAATTAAATGCGCGAATCCCCTTCAGTCTTCGGACGGAAGGGGATTTTTATGTATGCGGAGAGCGCCATCCGCCGCTTGTTGAGCGGGCGATGGCGTCCTCCCCGGTCGAAGGCGCCTCCAAGCGCTCAGTCCGACTTCGCTTCCGTCTTGAAAATCGCTGCCTCCGGCGCCCCGGGCTCCGATCGCTTCGGCCCCGCGCCCTCTTCCCATCTGCGCAGCAGGCCCGCGAGCTCCGCCCAGGTCACCGCCCGGCCTGCCGCCGGCGCGGGCTCGCTTACCAACCCGCGCGCGAGCAGCCATTGCAGCTCCGTACCGTCCCCCGCGCTGCCGCCCGTACGAAGCTCATCCTGCGCGCCGCCTCCGGCTCTTTTTTCCGCATCGCCGATGCCATGGACATTGCTGTTCATTCGGCTCTCTCCTCCTTTGCCTGCCCACTCCAGCATCCGCCGCCAGATCGCGACCGTACCGCTCCCGTCCCTGCGCGCCGGGTGGATGACGCCGTCCAGGTCCTCCCAATAGGTCCATTTCCGATAGACTGCCGGCCGCCCCGCAGCGCTGTCCGCCGCCTCCTTCGCCTGAGCGAACCGCTCGGGAAAAGCGTACCGCGCGAGCCTCATCATATGCGCCTCGACCGCTTGCTCGATCTCGTCCCCCTGAAGACCGGCGCGGCCCCATCCCATCGCCGCCAGTCCTGCCGCTGCCGCGGTCCAGCCCAAGCCTTCCTCGCCCCTGCCGCGCCAAGCGTTCGTCTCGTGCACCGCGTGGCAGAACGCCAGATCTCCGCGCAAGCCGTACCGCTCGCCCGCCGCCAGATAGCGCCCGGCCAGATCGGGCGCCTCGGGATTGCGCCGCGCGACGTAGCCGCGCATCTCGTCGGCCGTGCAGCGCGCTGCGCCAAGCAGCGGCGTCTTGCCTGCCGGCGTCAGATCGGTCGCCTGCCGGAACCGTTCCGTCCATCCCCTTTTTCCCAATTCGCATGCCTCCTCTTCCGCTCCGCGCCTTGGCGGCTCGTCTACAGGCTATATATATTCGCGTTTCGGGGCGAATTTGAACTTCTTTTGCACTCTGTTACAATAAAAATCAGTTATACCCACACCCTTGCACAACATGTGAATAACTCTGTGGAAAAGCGCTTAGTTATCCACATTTCTATACACACCATGTTAACAACGAATGCATGTTCGCGGGATGAGCGAGAGGAGCGCACGGTACGTGACGGAAGACGAGAGATGGATGCTGGAAGCGATCAAGCAGGCGGAGATGGCGGAAAAGCTGGGCGAGGTGCCGATCGGCGCGGTCGTCGTCAAGGAGGGACGCATCGTAGGAGCCGGGTACAACCTGCGGGAGACGAGCCTGGATCCGACATCCCATGCGGAGATGGTCGCCATTCGGCAAGCCAGCGACTCGCTGGAGGCCTGGCGCCTGCTGGGCTGCACGCTGTACGTGACGCTCGAGCCCTGCCCGATGTGCGCCGGCGCGATCCTTCAATCGCGTGTCGAGCGGGTCGTATACGGCGCCCCCGATCCGAAGGCGGGCTGCGTGGGCACGTTGATGGATCTGCTGCAGGACGCGCGCTTCAATCATCGGGCCGAATGGACCTCCGGCGTCCTTCAAGAGGAATGCGCGGATTTGCTCAGGCATTTTTTCAGGCGGCTCCGGTCAAGAAAGTGACGGCGGCTCCGCAGCGGACTTGGCTTCGATCTTCTTCAAGCTCTGTTCTTCCATATGCATGCGCTGCAGCTGGACGATGAGACGGTCCGCCTCTTCGCTAACGGCGACGATCTCCGGGTCGGTCAGCTTGTCCAACTGGGCGGCCATCTCGCACAGCCTGCGCTGAAGCTGCTCGAGACGGTGGATTAATGGGTGGGGATCCAATGCGGCTCCGCCCCTTTCTGTGGTAATCGCTAAGATGCTTAGCAGCCTTGCAGCCGTGCGAATGAGTATACTTATTATAAAGGAAGAAGTTTTCGATTAATGTTGAATAATGTCGATCAAAATGAGTTAATTTCTCTCATTTTTTGACATTCATATTTTTACACGTTATTACATCGGTTGCACACGAGGGGAAAGGAGCTGTTCGCGTGAATCGACAACTTCTGCTGGTCGAGGACGACGCCTCCCTGCATCGCGGCATCGCGTTCACGCTGCGGCAGGAGGGCTTCGACGTGACCGGCGTTTATAACGTGGCGGATGCGAGGGACGCGATCGCGAGCCGCGCACTGGCGTTCGATCTGATCGTGCTGGACGTCCAGCTACCGGACGGAAATGGCTTCGACTTCTGCGCGGAGCTCCGGGCGGCGAGGGACGCGACGCCGATCGTTTTCCTGACCGCGAGCGATACGGAGCTGGACGTCGTGCGGGGACTGGATCTGGGCGGAGACGACTATATTACGAAGCCGTTCAGGCTGCGCGAGTTTCTGTCGCGGATTCATGCGGTGCTCAGAAGAAGGGGGGCCGAACCCGAACCCAAGCCCGAGTCCGATGACGTCTGACGAGCCGGCGCTTGCTTCCGGCAACTTGCGGCTGCACGCCGCGGAGATGCGGCTGCTCAAGGACGGCAGCGAAGTGGCGCTCAGCGTGACGGAGTTCAGATTGCTGTCGCTGCTCATGGCTCATCCGCGCGCCGTTCTGTCCAAGGAGCAGATCTTGCGGCAGCTCTGGCAGCACGACGGGGCGTTCATCGACGACAACACGGTCGCCGTCAACGTCCGCAGGCTAAGGGAGAAGATCGAGGACGATCCCCAGCAGCCGCAAAAAATCGTGACCGTGCGCGGCGCGGGGTACAAATGGAACGGCTGACGGGGCAGCATGCAGCTGACGGTCGCAGGGGCGACGATCAGAAGGCTGAGGGGCGTGGAGACGGCTATCGCACGGCCGACGGACGCGAACCTGTCGCAACCGCCATGCCGATGCAGGCCAAGCCCGCCCGCTCGTTCAAGCCCGGTTGGCGGCGCATGTGGCGCAGCTCGAGCGTTCGGCGGCTGGCCGTCATTTTCCTGCTGGCGTTCGGGACGGCCGCGATCCTGCTGTGGGCTTATTCGTCATACAGCGCCGACCGGCTGGGCAAGGATTGGATCGCCCGGGAAACGGCGGCCCTCGGCGCGCTCGCGGCGCGCGACCCGGCGCTGGCCGAGGCGTGGGCCCGGCAGCTCGGCGCCGGCGACGCGACGCCGGCGGAGGCCGCGCTCGGTCGCGAGCTGGCCGCACGCTACGGCATCGACGCCAAGCTGGACGCCGCGCTCGTCCCGCTGGCCGAACGGCGGCGCTCGCGCGAGTGGCCGCTGCTCGCGGCCGGGGTCTTCGGACTGCTCGCCGCTCTGCTGCTCGTCCTGCTGCGCGAATCGCGGCGGCAGCTGGCGGAAGTGCGCGGCCTTGCCGGCTCGCTCGAGGCGGCCGTCAAGGAGAACCGGCCGATGAAGTTCCGCATTTACGCCGAAGGCGAGCTGGGGCTTCTGGCGCATCAGGTCCAGGAGCTGTCGATGCGTCTGCAGGAGACGATCGCGCAATTGAATCGGGACAAGGACTTTCTCCGCGACACGATTGCGGACATCTCCCATCAGCTCAAGACGCCGCTCGCCTCGCTTACCGTCTATGTCGAGCTGCTGCAGGGCGGCGGGGTCGGGCCGGCGGAGCAGGAGGAGTTCCTGCGGACGTGCGGGCGCGAGCTGGAACGCATGGAGTGGCTCATCCAGACGCTGCTGAAGCTCGCGAGGCTGGAGGCGGGCAGCCTGCCGATGCAGCTCGAGCGGGCGCCGATCGGCCAGACGGTTCGGACGGCGGTCCATGCCGTCGGGCGCCTTGCCGAGGAACGGCGGGTAGAGATCTGCCTCCAGGAGCCCGCCGAAGCGGTCAGCCTGCCGCACGATTCGAGATGGCTGGCGGAGGCGATCGCCAATCTCGTCAAAAACGCGGTCGAGCACAGTCCCCCCGCGCGGCGTCGTCAACGTCGCATGGGAGAAGACGCCGATCTTCGTCCGGCTGCGGGTGACGGATCAAGGCGCGGGCATCGACGCGCGGGACGAGCCGCATATTTTCAAAAAATTTTACCGCGCTCCGTCCGGCACGTCAGGCGTCGCCGGCAGCGGCGTCGGACTCGGCCTCCCGCTCGCCAAGACGATCGCGGAGCGCCACGGCGGGATGCTGTCGACCGGCAGGGCCGAAGCAGGCGGCACCGCGTTCACCCTGACGCTGCCGCTTGCGCAGCTGCCCGTCTCCTAGCTTTCTTACAAATCTGTAAGCGGGCGCGCCTTGCCCTGTAAGGTTGAACCTCTATACTGAACCTCGTGAATGGATATACCGCAATCGCGAGGAAAGGATGATTCACCTCATGAACGTCATCGAAGCTGCCGGACTGTCCAAGTCCTACGGCAAAGACAGCACGCTCGTCGAAGCGCTCAAAAACGTAACGTTCTCCATCCCCCAAGGCGAGTTCGTCGCCATCGTCGGCGCCAGCGGCTCCGGCAAAAGCACGCTGCTGCACCTGCTCGGCGGCCTCGACCGGCCGACCGGCGGCGCCGTCCGCATCGACGGCGAAGACCTCTACGCCTTGAAGGAGTCGCAGCGCGCGGTATTCCGCCGGCGCAAGATCGGCTTCATTTTCCAATCGTACAACCTCATCCCCGTCCTGAACGTCGAGGAGAACATCACGCTCCCGCTGCTGCTCGACCACAGGCAGCCGGACAAGGCCTACGTCCGCGAGCTGATCGACACGCTCGGACTCGGCGAACGCCGCAAGCATCTGCCGTCCGAGCTGTCCGGCGGCCAGCAGCAGCGCGTCGCGATCGGACGCGCGCTCGCCTATCGTCCCGCCATCGTGCTCGCGGACGAGCCGACCGGCAACCTCGACAGCGCCAACGGGCGCGAGGTGCTCGAGCTGCTGAAGCTCGCCGTGCGCCAGTTCCACCAGACGGTCGTGATCATCTCGCACGACATGAACGTCGCCGCCGAGGCCGACCGCGTGCTGCGCATGCAGGACGGACGCCTCGTCAGCGACAGCCGCGGGGGCGTGGTCCAATGAACGGCTACGGCGCGCTTGCAGGCAAGTATCTGAAGCAGCAGAAACGGCGAACGCTTCTGACCGTCGTCGGCATCCTGCTCTCCGTCGCGCTCATCAGCGCGCTCGGCACGATGGGGCAGAGCATGAAGGACAATATGGTCGATCAGACGATCTACGACTACGGCGCCTATCATATCGGCTATGGCGAAGCCACGCCGGAGCTGCTGGAGACGCTGCGGCATCATGCGCTCATCAAGGAAGCCGGCGCGATTCGAAAAGGGGCGCTCACGGAGCTCGCGAAAGGCTATAAGCTCGAGCTGGCCGAGGCGACGACCGCCGGCTTCGAGCTTGCGCCGATCCATCTGTTGAAGGGCCGGTTCCCTTCGGCGGCGGGGGAAGCCGTCGTCGAGGAATGGGCGCTAGCCCAGCTTCCGGGCGCGCCTGGACTGGGCGGCAAGACCGAGCTCGTGAAGCCGGACGGCACGAAGCAGGCTTATACGATCGTCGGCATCTTGAACAACCAGCGCCTGAACATGACCTATGGCACGGGAGCCGCCTATGCCTGGATGGACGATGCCGCCGCGATGGCCGACGTTCCCGGCACGCGCTTGTCCGCCGCCGCGATCTTCAAGCGTGGCGTCGATATCAGCGCGCATCTGGCCGAGTTCGAGAAGCTGAGCCCGAAGTCGTTCGGCACGAACACGCAGCTGCTCGCCCTGAAGGGCGAGACCGCCGACAGCAGGCTGAACCTGTCGCTCATCGTCATTTTCAGCGTGCTCATCGGCCTGGTCGTCCTGTCGACGATCGCGGTCATCTACAACGCCTTCAACATCGCCGTGCTCGAGCGCATGCGTCACTTCGGCCTGCTGCGCACGATCGGCGCGACGCCTTCGCAGCTGCGCGGCATCGTGTTCCGCGAGGCGGGGCTGCTCGCGCTGTACGGCATCCCGGCCGGACTGCTCGTCGGGTACGGCGGGCTGTGGCTCGTGCTCAAGGCGATGTCCGCCGCGGGCTTCAGCATCCTTACCTTCGACGGCTTCCGGCTTACGCTGCACGCCTGGATCATCGTCGGCAGCGCGATCGTCGGCCTGCTGGCCGTCCTGCTCGCGGCTTGGCTGCCCGCCCGCAAGGCGAGCCGCGTCTCGCCGGTCGACGCCGTACGGGGTACGGGCAACATCGTGCGCGAGTCGTACAGACGCGTCAGGCTGCCCTCCGTGCTCCGCCTGCTCGGCATCGAGGGCGACATGGCGTCCAAAAACATCCGGCGCAACCGGTCCAAATTCCGGATCACCGCTTTCTCGATCGTCGTCAGCATCACGCTGTTCATCGTCTTCCACTACTTCGCGCAGGAAGCGTTCAAGGTGGCCGTGAACGACTCGCGTGACGATCAGGTCGCCTTTCAGATGCTGTCCTCGTTCACGCAGACGGCGAACGGCAATCAGGCCGGCACCTCGCCTGCCGCGGTCGATGCGTTCGACGCGCAGACGATCGCGGACATCAAGGCGCTCCCGGGCGTCGAGCATGTCTATGGGCGCTACAATATGCCTGACGCGCAGATCTATCTGCCAAGCGCCAAGCTCAACGGCGAGTACCTGTCGAAAATGGGCGATGACGTGTTCGCCAAGTCGACGCTGGACGGTAAAGAAATTCGCATCGTGCCCGCCTATACTACGCTGTACGACGACGAGCGCATGAAGCAGGCCGAGCCTTACCTGATCGCCGGGACGGCCGATCCGGCCAAGCTGTCCGCGACGAACGGCGTGCTCATCGTGCAGCAGGTGAAGCCGCTGGTCATCGCCGAAAACAAGAAAATCAACCTGGACCTCTCGGATCTAAAGGTAGGAGACGCGCTCACCCTCAACTTCGGCACCCAGGAGAAGCCTTTGATGCGCGAGGTGCGCGTCGGCGGCATCCTGAGTCAGGCACCGTTCAACCCGACCGTTCTCGACACCCAGCTGTACGTGATCGGGACGAAGGCGACCTACGCGGCGCTGCTGAAGGACGTACCGATCGAGACGGCGCCGAACGATACGGCGCTGCGGGGGCTCGACATCGCCCTGGCCGACGGCGCGGACGGCGCGCCGGTCAAGCAGGCGCTGCAGCGGATGGCCGACCAGGACCCGTCGATACGTCTCGTCGACTTCGTGGAGGAGCAGCGGCAGACGCGCCAGTTCAATCTGCAGATGAAAATTTTCATCTACGGCTTCCTGGGCGTCATCGGCCTGATCGGCAGCTTGAACATCGTCAACACGGTGCAGACGAACCTCATGCTGCGCCGGCGCGAGTTCGGCCTGCTGCAGGCGGTCGGCATGACGCTGAGCCAGCTGCGGCGCATGGCGACGCTCGAGGGCGTCTGGTTCGGCGTCATCGGCGCCTTCTGGGGCCTGCTGCTGGGCGTCGGCATCAGCTTCCTGCTGTACCGCCAGATGAACAACGTCGAGGGGATTCCCTTCACGTTCCCGGTGACGGGCGCGGTCATCTCCTGCGTCTTCGCGCTCGGCGTCGGATTGCTGTCCGTGCAGGGCCCGCTCCGCAAGATCGCGAAGGCGAGCGTGGTGGAGGAGCTGCGGGAAGAGGCATGACGGCATGAGCCTGCGTGAATGGCCGCATGAGCGTATGAGCACCAATACCCCTGCAAAGAACGTGATATCTTGGGCGGCGTTAGTGACCATTTGCGCTTATCTGCACCATTCCGAGCGTCCCTGAGGTGGCGTTAGTGACCATTTGCGCTTATCTGCACCATTCTGAGCGTCCCCGAGGTGGCGTTAGTGACCATTTGCGCTTATCCGCACCATTCTGAGCGTCCCCGAGGTGGCGTTAGTGACCATTTGCGCTTATCCGCACCATTCCGAGCGTCCCCGAGGTGGCGTTAGTGACCATTTGCGCTCAAAGGCATAGAATTATACTGTTTTTCCGTGTAACTCTGCTTCCGGTGGCCGGGTTTACGGGAGTTGCACGGTTTTTCCGTGTAACTCTGCTACCGGTGGCCGTGCTATCGTGAGCGCAAAAAAAAGAGCGCATGCGGTCGCTAGCTAGGTTGTGCATTAGCGCGCAGCGGACGGACCGAGGAGCCGTTATTTTTGTTCCGATCGCTACATGCGGTCCATATGCGGACACAGTGGACGTTATTGCGGGATCGCTGGCCTTTTTTTAGCCTTGATCGTGTTCAATAACGTCCCTCCGGTCCGAAACCATCGCAACTGGGGCCGTTTTTTTACGAAATAGCGTCCCCTGTGTCCGATCTCTCTGCCCGACTCGCATTCAACCGCCGCCCCGCACCGTATCTGACGGTTACTTTCGCCGATGCATCTTCTGCGCACAGATTTCGCCCGTACGGAGGCACCCAAGCTACAATAGGGGATAGGCCCTTCCGGGACCGGATTTTCACCGGTAGCAGATGCGTATTGGGCTGGGCACGCCGCAGGCAAAAATAAGGCAGCGCCCCACCGGCGCTGCCTTTTGACGATTTCACGCATGGATCGTGTCGCGCTTCGCCTTGCTTTACGATGAATAAGCCGTTCGCGCATGGATCATGTCGCGCATTGCCTGGCTTTACGATGGGCAGGCCGCGCATTGCACGGCGCATCCTGTCCCGAACGCTATTCGCGCCAATCGAACAGGACGCCGTGATAACGCTCCTTGTCGATCCGCAGCCCCTCATAGGCGGACGGCGCTTCCTCCGGCTTCAGCACGTGGCTGATCAACGGCTCGATCTTCAGCTTGCCGCGCTGCATGAGACCGAACACGATGCGGGAATTGCGCACCATGGAATGCTTGACGAACGGGTCCGGCTCGACCGGGAAACGCCATTCGTGCGCGCCCTTGAACGTGATGCAGCCGCGCTCGTTCAGGTGGCAATAATTGAGCACTTCCGTCAGATCCGCATTGTACTCGCCTCGCGGGCTCCCGAGTAGAACGAGCTCTCCCGATTTGGCGATCCAGCCCAGACTGTCGGCCGCGACCTTGGACAGTCCCGTCGCCTCGATATGCGTCGATACGCCGGCGCCGCCCGTCCATTCGGCCACCCGCCCCTTGCCGTCGCCCAAGCTGCTGTCATAAGTCCCGAGCACGCCGCAGATCTCCGCGATGCGGCGACGCTCGGCGGACAAGTCCATCCCCAGGACATCCGCGCCTTGCAGCTGGGCCAGCTGCGCCGCCATATTGCCGATCAGTCCGAGCCCGGTGACGCTGACCGCGTCGCCGAGCTCTATATTAGAGACGCGGATCGCGGTGAAGGCTACCGTCGCCATGCGCGCGAACGGCGCCCACCGCAGGTCCAAGCCGGCGGGAACCTCCAGAAACGTGCCGCGCGTCGAGACCGCCTGATAGCGGGAATGGTCGCCGTAGTGGAAGACGATATCCCCCTTGGCGCCACCGCCGCTCGTTCGCGCCGGTCTCTACAATCTCGCTGACGGAAGCATAGCCCGGCGTTCCCGGCAGCCCGAACCAGCTCTCGCCGCCGGACAGGCAGGCCAGCTCCGTGCCGGGGCTGATGAGCGTATACAGCTTCTTGACGACGACCTCATCGGCCGCCAAGGCTGGCGCGACGAACGTTCCCTCTTTTACCTCGACCTGCCATGGCTTTTCGAAGATGATGCTTTGATTGATCACGGTTGCACGCCCTTTATTTTCTTTGGATTTTCCTATCCATGTACCTCTTCGGGCCGTCTCCGGCCTATTCGACCGTAACGTCCATCACCGGGCTGTCGGTCTTGCCTGCCGCATTGATCAGCTCCGCGCGGTATTGATAGACGCCCGGCGCCCTTCCCGACACGTCGGTCGATGCCGTCTGGGCGTCCGGCGTATGGCCGCTTAGCGCCAGCTCGTCGATCAACTGCCCGTTCTCGTAAAGCTTGTACGTGGTGCCGTTGGTTCCCCACCACATATTCATCGTGACCTTGTACGTTCCGTCGCGGTCCCAATTGTCGTTCGCCAGCGCCGGCTTGCCCGGATTGGCGTCGCTGACGACGACCGTATGCGGGTCGCAGGCGGCAGAGCCGAACGCATTGGTCAGCTCGCAGGTGTAGACATAGGTGCCGTTCGGCTTGCCCGTCAGCTCGATCGTCGCCTGCTGGGCGGCGGGCGATGCGTCCTTAAGCGTCGTGACGTCGATCGGGACGCCGTTTTCGTACAGCTCATACTGCGTGCCGTTGGCGCCCCACCACATGTTCATGTTGACGGCATAGTTCCCGTCGCGCAATCCGCCATAGCCGTTCGTATCGGACAATACCGGCTTGCCCGGCTTCCCGCTTGCCCGCACGGCCGGCGTATACGGCCCGGTGCGGACGAACTTGATGCCGTCTGCCAGCACGAAGTTGCCGGTCAGATGACCGTTCGCGATGGACACGCTCCCCCGCGGCGCCCGGCAGGAACGCGAAGTTGCCGATCTTGTTCCACTTCGCCCCGTTCTTCGATTGATCGACGAGGAGATCGGTCGTCCCCTCTGCGTCGCGAATCGTGAACGGCGCGTCCGTCGGACCGGCGGTCGTATGATGCCATTCGTATACGTCGTACATGCCCGCTGCCGGAATCGGCGGCGTATAAGTAACCGTTGCGCCTCCGCCTCTTGTCGTATTCACCGCGAAGTCGCCCTTGAACGCACCGGCGTTGACGCCGGTGTTCCGCCAGGAGGCATCGGAGAAGACGACGCCGGAGGCGTCATTGTTGTCCATCTCGATCGTTAGATTATCCGGGATGCGCGAAAAGGAAACGTTGTCGAACGATACTTTGCCGCTGCCGGCCCGAATCCCGATGCGGACGGCGATGTCCGTATTCGCCGGCACGACGACCGTCTGCGCGTAATAGGCGTATTGGCCGGTCAGCGTCACCGAAGGCATCAGGTGCAAGCCGTTCCCGTCCGTCACGTCAAGCGCGGGACGAACGCCCGCGCCGCCGTCGAGCTGTTTGACGTAGGCCGACAGCGCGTACGTGCCCGGTTCGAGCACGGTAAACGCCTGCGTCATGTCGGCCCGTCCGCCCGGCGCTCCCGCCGAGTCGAACGTTAGCGCATACGCACCTTGGAACGGACTTGCCGCATTCACGAACGCGTTGGTGCCGTAAGCGCCCTCGCCCATCTGCCAACGACTCGGGAGAACGGCTGCGGGGTTCCCCGCCGGGTCGCCCGACAGAGACTCGAAGTCTCCGTTGGCGAATCGAGGCTGCACGTCGCCCGCGCGGACCAGCTTGATGCCGTCGGCCAGGATGAAGTTCCCGGTCGAGACGGCGAAGTTATTCGTAATGACGATGCTGCCCGTCGCGCCTGCTTCGAAAGGATAACTGCCGACGAGATTCCATTTTCCGCCGGTCGTTCCGGTTTGGTTCACGGTCGTCTGCGCGGTGCCGTCGGCATGGCGGATCGTAAAGGGAGCTGCGGTCGAGCCGTTCGTCACGTGGTGCCATTCGTATACGTCGTACATGCCCGCGCGCGGAATATTCGGGGTATACGTCGCGCTGGCGCTGCCGTCGTGACCGGTGTTGAGCGCGAAGTTGCCCTTGTTCGCGCCGGCATTCGTCTTCGTGTTATCCCACGCGCTGCCGGGCACGCTGCTCGTGAACGCTACCCCCCGACGAATCCGAATTGTCCATCGCGATCTCCACGTCGTCCGGCACGCGCGCGAAGGCGACATTGTCGAACGACACGGCCCCGCTGCCGGACAGGATGCCGATGTTGACCGTCAGACTCATCGGTTCATCGACCACGAAAGGGTTGGCGTAGTAAGCATACTGGCCCGTCAGCTCGACCGGCGCCAACTGATGATCGTTCGTCCCGTCCCATACGTTGAGCTCGGGCTGCACGTCCGCCCCGCCCGCCGTCTTCCGAATCTGCGCGGACAGCACATAGGTGCCGGGCTCCGCGACGGCGAACGATTGATTCATGAAGACGCGGCCCGACGGCACGCCAGAGCTGTCGAAAACCATCGTATTCGCGCCCGCGAACGGAGCGATCTTGTTCACGTAGGCGTTCGTTCCATAGACGCCCGCGACCATATGCCAGTTGTCGGCCGTGACGGCGGCAGGCCCGCCCATCGGATCGCCCGACAGCTGTTCGAATCCGCCGTTGCGAATCGTCGCCGGCGTACCGTCGCTGTCGACGCCCTCGATCTCAAGCGGCTCGCTGCTGACGATGAACAGCGTATCCTTCTTGTACACCGAACCGTCGGCCTCCACGGGCACGTCGTTCCCGTAGTTATCTATCGCCCGGATGATTTGGTCCGCATTGCCGATCGCGACGCTCATCGGCTGGCGATCCGCAGACAGCACGCTCAGGTAATTGCCGTCCGTCCGGTGCATGTAGCGCTTGACGGGCAGCAGCGATTCGTTCGCGAAGCCGGCATAAGAGCCGACGTACGCGTCGACCTTGCGAACCTCGTTGTTGAGCACCGCGGTCGTCTGGAACACTTCCGACGGAGACAGGCTGAAGCGATTGACGTACGTATTCTCGCCGGGATCGCCCATGGTAAAGTATTTATCGAAGCCGCTCGCGAGAAAGTCCATATATTTGTCGACGGTCCCGAACAGCTTCGCAGGCACGGAAGCGTATGTTTCGTTCAGCGGGAAAAACTCCCCCTTGCCACAGCGTCAGTCCGGGATGGTCGACCTTGGCGGCCTGGTAAGCCGCGAGTACGTCGTTCTTGATGGCGCTCGTGCCGTTATAACCGTGAATGTTGAAAATGTCGTAGTAGCCGACGTACGGCTCCTGCAAGGCGTCGATCGTCATCTGACGATCGGCGGACGTACCTGCGACGGGCGTGAAGCCGCTGGTCGAGACGTACAGCTCGAGCGCCTCGCCCGTATCCGCCTCGTACTCGGACTTCACTCGCTCCGCCTGCTCGTGGGCGATCTGAAGCATCCGGAAATACTCGGCCTCCGTGCCCGAGAAGCTTGCGGCGAGATAGGGAGGATGGAAATTGGCTTCGTTGCCGATCTCGTAGTACTTGACCTTGCCCGCATAGCGCTTCATCGTCCGGTACACATAATCCGCCCAATCGTCGCCCGCGCCGGGAATGCCGTTCTGGGACAGAATGTCCTGGGAAACGTAGCGATCGGCGATATATTGGTAGGAGGACGGGTACCCTTCGGCCGGGATCGCGCTGACAGGCGGCCGCGTCGAAGCCCAATTCGGCGGGTTGCCGAGCACGGCCAGGACGTCCAGCCCGGCCTCGTTTGCCGCATTCGCGTATTGATCCGCATGCTCCCAAGTGTACTGCCCTTGCTCGGGCTCGATAGCTTGCCATAAGAATACCCGCGAATCCTCCCAAGATCGGGTCGCGCTTGTATTGATCTTCGCCCAAGGCGACATGCTGTCCTTGTAGTCGGAATGCGTGCCGTAGTAGTCCGCATACACGCCGTCGGCAACGGAAACGTCGTTGTCCGGCAGCTTGGAGATCGCGCTCTTGTAAACGATAACGTCGCCTGCGCCGGAGCTGACGGTCGTCTCCAGGTACCAGAAGCCGACCTCGGCGGCCAGCTCGGGGAGGGGCAGCTCCTCGATTCGATATTGGCCATCCGCCGGCACGGTCACGGATTCGTTATGCGTAAATGCCACGACGCCTTCCGGGTCGGTCGCCTTGACGGCGACATTGTACGTACGCGCAGCGGCACCGTAATTAACCGTCATGACGGGATACACCGCGTCATCCTGCCTCGCGAACACTTGCTTGTCGTTGCGGAAGGCCGGCTTGACGACGCTATACCCGGAGGAAGCCTGCCAAGGCGTCTCGAATTTCTCCGTTTGCGCGGGCTGGCCTAGCGTAATATCGCCGAGCAGAGACGTGTCCGGGCCTTGGCTGAACGAGGCGGTGCTCGTCTCGAGCTCGCTGGCCGCCAGCGCCCGCGTCGAGATTTTCAAGTTGCTGACGTTGTAGGGCGCGCCACGCTCCACGGTGAACTCGTAGGGCATGAACTTCTCCTGCACCGGATCGATGGCGTACGGCTGCCTGGCAAGCTGAACGCCGTCTTTATAGATCGCTACATAACCGCTCGGCCCCGTCTTCCATGCAAGCGCGAGATTAAACGGCTGCCCGGCCGTATAGGTCAGATCGCTCGGCTGCGCGTAAGCGTAGGCGCCCGTCGTGCCCAAACCGTTGCGAACGAAAAACGTCAGCGGCTGCTCGTAGGTCGAGCCTGTCGGCTTGGCGGTCGGCGGCGGAACGTGGGCGCTGATCAGCGTATTGCCCGGCCCCTCCTGCGCAGGGATGACGCGGAACAAAAAGTCGTACCAGTTGCCGAATTCCTCATACGGTTTGTCGAACCGCACCGTCATCTCGACCGTGCCTTCGTTCGGGCTGATGATGCCCGGCGCAAAATCGCGGTACCAGGTCTCGTTGGGGACAAAGTAGCCCGATGGGTCCGGGACGCCGGCGGCGATCTCGGACACCGTTGCCGAAGCTTCCTTCCGGGCCCCCCGTCGCCGGCGAGACGATCGTCAGCAGCAGGAGCAGGCAAATCGCCAGCCGTGCGATTTTCCCCTTGACCGGCGCCGATCGCAGAGCTTTTTTCTCCATCTTCATTTTCCTCCGTTTCGGTCGGATGTGTGGCCCTCATGGATGTAATCGCTTCCATTTGGACACTCCCACTATAAGCAACGGCGGAACCTGCGAAAACGGGACAAAGCTACGATTAGGTGGCGAAACTTATCGACCTTGTGCGCTTTTTCCGGCTAATTCGCCACTCCCGGCGCACCAACCGCCACAGTTACCGGTTTTTCCGGCTAACTCGCCTCTCCCGGCGCCCCAGCTGTCCTTCCGAAAAATCCCGGCCCCCTCGCTCGGAGGGCAGTCGGGATCGCAGTCTTTATTTCGCCCCGTTATAGGCGTCGTTCAACGCCTTCTCGACGTCCTCCCCGCCCGCTTGCTTCCACTTTTCGATAAATTGGTCGTAGGCGGTCAGCGGCAGCGCGCCGGTGATGATCTTCAGGAAATACTGGTCGCGCAGGTCCTTCAGCTCCGTGCTCTTCTGATCGACCAGCGGGATCGGCGCGACGAGGTCGACGACGTTCACGTACTTGGCGACTTTGGAGACCGGGGTGAAGTACGGGCTGAGGCCGGCGTTTTCCATGCGCTGCAAGCCCAGGTCGACGGTGTCGAACATGTTGTAATACACCTTGTAGGCGATGTTGCTCATCTCCGGAAGCGCTACGTTCTTTCCGTTTTCCTTTTTTAAAGTGCGTGCCTTCGATTCCGAAAGAGATAAAGTCGATAACGGCCGGATCCGAAGCCTTGTTCAGGAACTGAACGACTTCCTTCGCGTGCTTGCTCGCCTTGGGGATGATGAAGTACTTGGAGATGGTGGACGACGCGCCCATGCCGAACGAACCGTTGCTGCCCGTCGGCGGATCGATATACGCCAGATCGCTGTTCGCGTTCTTCTCCTTGGACGCCGCGACGATCGCCGGACCTTCCCACCAGCCGAGCGTGGCCAGCGCCGCCTTGCCGTTCGACAGCTTCTCCTTCACGTTATCCGTCTTGTTGACGACGGACTCCTTGTCGATCAAGCCTTCCGCGAACAGCTTGGAGGCAAAGGCCAGGAAATCCTTCGCTTCCGGCTGCGCGGCCGTGTAGACGACCTTGCCTTTTTTTTGCACGTAGTCGACGGGCGGATAGAACATGCTGGCGATCGCTTCGAGTCCGGTCAGACCTTCCGACAGATTGGCCGTATACGGCGCCATGCCCGGCTTCTTCTCTTTGATCGTCTTCAATGCATCGTAAAATTCATCCTGCGTCTTCGGCAGACCGAGTCCCAGCTCCGTCAGCACGTCTTTGCGCGCCGTCAGGCCATAGGAAGCGTTGCTGTAGCTGAACGTGCGGATGGCGTAGATCTGGCCGTCCCACATGGCCGATTTCCACTGCTCCGGCGTGAGCAGCGACTTGATATTTTGTCCGTCCTCGTCGAGCAGCGCGTCCAGCGGCGTGAGGAGCCCTTGCTGCGCGAAGTTGCCGAACTGCGCCTTCTCGGAGTTGCCCATGATGATCAGATCCGGCGTATCGCCGGAGGCCATGAGCACGTTCAGCTTCTGGTGAAGCGCTTCCGCATCCTTCGGCATGAGCTCCCACTGAACGTCGAAGCCGGTCCGCTCGCGGATGCCGTCCGCGATCTCGTTGTGATTGACGTCCTTCCCGCTCGGGAACTCGGCGATATTGTTCGGCACCAGAATCTTGAGCGTGACCTTCTGCCCGCTTGCCGCCGGGCTGCCGGAGGAAGCCGAGGACGCAGCGCCCGAGGAGGAAGCCGCCGAGGACGAGGCAGCCTCGCTGGCAGACGAATCTGTATTGGCGTTGTTCCCTCCGCAGGCGGCAAGCGCCGAAGCCATTAACGGAATTGCCGCAAGCCCTACTGCCGAACGCATGACACGGTTGAATTTCATATTCCTGTCTCCCCTTTGCTTATAGTTGCTATATTAGCCTTTTACGGCGCCAAGCACGATCCCTTTGACAAAAAAACGCTGGAGGAACGGATACACGAGCACGATCGGGAGGGTAGCCGCCACGACGACGGCGCCGCGGATCGACTCCTGCGCCACCTGCGTCTGGGCCATCATCTCGATGTTGCTGCTGGCGTCCGACACGCTCATGATGACTTCCCGCAGGAACACTTGCAGCGGCAGCTTCTTCGCGTCGCTGATGTACATGAGTGCGTCGAAGTAGCTGTTCCAATACTCGACCGCGCAGAAGAGGGCGGTCGTCGCGATGACGGGCGCGGCCATCGGCATCATGATGCTGAAGAGGATGCGAATATTGCTCGCGCCGTCCATTTTCCCCGACTCCTCAAGACTGTCCGGAATGTTAAAGAAGTACAGACGCACGATGATCATATTAAACGGACTGACCAGCCCCGGCAGCATAAGCGCCCAGAGCGAATTGATGAGCCCCAGATTCTTGATGACCAGATAAGTGGGCATGATGCCGGCCTGGAACAACATCGTGAAGACGAACAGCATCATGATGAACTTCTGCCCCGCCAAGCGGCTGCGGGATAAGGCGTAGCCGGTGAAGACGGTCAGCGTGACGTTGATCAACGTGCCGACGACCGTGATCAGGACCGAATTGCGGAACGAGCTCAGGAACTTCGGACTGCCCAGCACGATGTTGTACGCATCCGTCGTAAAGTGGACCGGCCAGATGCCGACGTCGCCCGCCACGACGTAGCTCTCGCCGCTGAGCGACTTGGCGACGATATTGAGCACGGGAATGAGACAGACGAGAATGCCCAGGACAAGACCGGCATAGACGCAAATTTCGTAGACGACTTCCCCCTTTGGTTCTAAGCCTCATGCGGCCACTTCCTTTCTGCCTACCAGAGGCTTCGCTCCCCGTACTTTTTGCTGAAGTAGTTCGCCGTGAAGATCAGCCCCATGCCGACGACCGACTGGAACAGCCCGATCGCCGTCGTATAGCTGTATTGCAGGTTGCCGAGGCCCATCCGGTAGACGAACGTGCCGATCACCTCGCCCACATTCGCGACGAGCGGATTGTAGAACATGAGCACCTGCTCGACGTCGTTGCCGAGCGCGCTGCCGACTCGCAGGATGACGACAAAAAAAGATAACCGATCGGATGCCCGGCAGCGTGACGTGCCAGATCTGCCGGAAGCGACCGGCGCCGTCCATGCGGGCGGCTTCGTACTGCTGCGTGTCGATGGAGAGAATGGCGGACAGATAGATGATCGAGGACCACCCCGTCTCCTTCCAGGCCGCCGACATGACGAGCACGCTGCGGAAAAATCGCTCGTCGGCGATCATCATCGTGTCCTGCATCCCGAGCAGCTGGAAGAGATCCTTCAGAATGCCCGTATGCGGGGACAAGAGGTTGATGAAGATCGTGCTGATGATGACCCAGGACAGGAAATGCGGCAGGTAGGTGATCGTCTGCGCGGCCCGCTTGAACGCGACGTTGCGCACCTCGCTGATCATCAGCGCCAGCAGGATCGGCAGCGGAAACTGGAAGATGAGCTTGTACAGGTTGATCAGCACCGTATTGCGCAGCACCTGGTAAAATTTTTCGTCGCGCAGCAGCGCCTCGAAGTTTTGCCAGCCAACCCACGGACTGCCCCAGATTCCGTCGCCGAGCCTGTAATCCTTGAACGCGATAATCGCGCCGAACATCGGGACGTACTTGAAGATCAGCAAGGCCGCCAGACCGGGCAAGAGCAGCAAGTACAGGTCGTAATCCCGAAGCGCGGCGCGCAGTCGGCTTCGCTTGCTCATTTACACACATCCTTCTCCTTGATGGAATCGCTTTCAACTCCGTGAATTTAGTATAAAAAAAGAGAGCCGCCCCTTAAACGGGACAGCTCTACGATTAGGTGGCGGATCTTACGCCGTTGCGCAGCGGGTCGACGGGGGCGGTCTTCAGCTTCAGGCGCACGACCGTGCCGCTTCCCGGCTTGCTGCGGATGGACACCCCGCATTCCGGGCCGTAATACAGCTGGAGCCGCCGATGTACGTTGCTGATTCCGTACCCGCCGACCGTGCCGTCCAGCACGCCCGCCGCCGTCTCCCGGTCCATGCCTGCCCCGTTGTCCGCGATCAAGAGGACGATCTCGTCGCCGACCAGCCGGCCGCGCAGCAGGATCAGGCCGTCTCGGCCGCCCGCCTTGTTGATGCCGTGGATGATCGCGTTCTCGACGATCGGCTGCAGGATCAGCTTGATGATCTCGATATGCGGCAAGCCGGGATCGAACGAGAATGCCGTACGGAGAGCGCCGCCGAACCGGACGTTCTGGATGTCGACGTAAGCGCGCACATGCTCGATCTCCTTTTCGAACGGAATCTTGTCCTTGCCGCGATTAAGGCCGATGCGAAAAAACTTGGACAAGTCCGTCACGACCCTGGCAATGTCCGGCGCGCTCGACTTGAGCGCCATCCACTTGACCGAGTCGAGCGTATTGTAGAGGAAGTGGGAGTTGATCCGTCCCTCCAGCACCTTCATCTCTTCCTGCTGCTTGTGCTGCGTGACGCGGTACACTTCGCCGATCAGATGCTCGATCTGCCCGGACATTTTGTTGAACCGCCGCTGCAGCAAGGAAATCTCGTCGCGGCCCTGGATTTTAACCGTCTCTCCGAAGTGCCCGTGTTCGATGCCCTTCATCTTGTCGGCCAGGACGGACAAGCGACGCGTGATCCGGCCCGACAGCAGAAAGGCGAGCGCTGTGGCGAACGCGATCAAGCCGGCCGACAGCAGCAGGATGTACACGCCGAGCATGTCGCTCTGGTCGGCGATGTTCACCGTCGGAATGAGCGCGACGATCTTCCAGTCGACGTTGTCCAACCGCTGGACCAGGTACAGATAGGTCGTGCCGTCGTAGCGGATCGTCCTCGCTTCCCGTTCCGTTCCTCCGCCGAGACGCAGAATGTCCGAGAGCGGCGCCTTGTCGATGCCGAGCCGCTCCGGCTCGTGCGCATAAGAGGCGATGACGGACTGGTCCTTGATCAGCATCGCCTTGTAAGGAAGCGCGAGATTCATGTTCTCCAGCACGTCGGTGAACGTTCGCTCCTCCACGTCGATCGCGATGACGCCGAGGGAGGTGGTGACGTTGTTGAAGTCCTTCATCAGCCGCTGCAGCGAAATAATGCTTTTCGTCCCGGCATCCAGGTACGACGTCGGACCGAGGTATTTCCAGGCCATCATGTTCTTCGCCTCGCCCAGCTCCCGGCGGTAATCGTCGAATTCGCCGTCGCTCAGGCCGAACAAGCTGATATTCTCGGTCGTATACAGCGCCGTGCTGGGCACGAGCAGCCGGATGCGGAAGATGTTGCGGCTCGTCTCGAGGTTATGCAGGATCTCCTTGATGTCCTTGTAGTCGTCCATGACCTGCCCCGTCGTCAGCTCGGATGCGTGCGCCCTTCTTAGCATTTGCTGCAGATTGTCGTTCGTGTACACGATATACGAGATGTTCTCCACCTCGGTCATCCGGTACGACAGGTTGATCGACGTCTGGCGAAGCGCTTCCAGATAGGCTCGGCTCGTTTGCTCTTGAATGATCGAAGACGATTTGCGGTAGGAAAAAAAACCGATCGCGATCGACGGCACGAGCACGAGCAATGCGAACGCCGCGAGCAGCTTGCTGCGGAGACTCGTACGGGAATCGAACCGGCCGAACCATCGCCACATCCGCTTCACGCCCGATCCCTGAATTCGCTCGGATTCATGCCGATCTCGCGCTTGAACAGCTTGGTGAAGTATTTGCCGTCCTTGTACCCGATCCGCTCCGCCACGTGCTGCACGAGCAGGCCCGGTTCTTCCCGGAGCAGCCTCTTGGCCTCGGACAGACGGATTTGCGTAATGTAATCGTTTACAGTTATGCCCGCGTTTTTCTTAAAAAAGGTTGGCTAGATAGTTGGGAGACAAATGCACCGCATCGGCCACCTGCGCCAGCGTCAGTTCTTCCCGAAACGCGGATTGGATATAATCCTTCACGGTCCGCACAACCTTGCGCTGGTCGGAGCCGCTCAGCGAATCGGTCTCGGCTCCCGCGAGCAGGTCGTCCAGCTCGGCATAAGCGGCAAGGCGCGATTGCGTCGGTTTTGCGGATTCTGCGCTCAAGTTTTCCACCAGCCGGTCCCGAACCCACGCTTGCGACAGCTCGTTCCTGCGTTCCAGGCTCCGCAGACGCTCCTGCCGGCTCCGCTCTTCGTCGAGATCGGCCACGACTTTGCGGACGACCTCCGCGAACTCCTCCTCGTGGAAGGGCTTGAGCAAATAGTCCACGACCTGCAGCTTCAGCGCAGAGCGGATATAATCGACGTTCTCGTGGCCGCTGATCATGATGACCTTGATCGATTTGCCCTGGGTATCGGCCTGCAGCCGGCGCGCGAGCTCGATGCCGTCCATCTCCTTCATGACGACATCCGTAATCACGATGTCCGGACGCAGCCGACCTGCCAGCTCCAGCGCTTCCTTGCCGTTCGAAGCGGCCGCCGCCAGATTCAGCCGGTAGGACGCCCAGTCGATGCCGAACCTCATCCCCTCGCGGATGACCTCCTCGTCTTCGACGATCATGCAGGTGTACATGGACGCTCCCCCCCTTCGCGCTGCGTTCTCCATTAAATATACCGTCTGTCCGGTCCGCTTGTCATGCCGTTCCTACAGCCGCGTCCCTATAGCCGCGCAAACGGCGCAAGACCTTCTCCGCCCGGAGAAGGCCGCTCGTCTTTACAGCAGGTAGTATTCGCCCGTATCCTTGCCGGCCAGCGAGTACCGCTGATAATGCTGGTAGTGCGCCTTGTACAGCTCTCCGTCCTTCGCGGGGGGAGTAGGTCAGGGAAAAGCTGCTTGCGGCTGTATTCCGACAGATTCGGTCCGCTCTGATGCGGCGTGAAGGAGTGGAAAATGATGACGTCGCCCGGGTTCGTCGCGACGATATGGCCGGTGGCGGGATCGATCTCGGCGATCTCCGCCGCGTTCATGTTGCGCAGCTCGCCCGGCGTCGAGCGCAGTCTGTCGTGGTAGCCGGAGAACAGCTCCAGCCCCCCCGTTCTCCGCGGTGGCGCCGTCGATCGCGACCATGACGGAGATGAGTCCCTCGATCGGGAAGCCCTGCCACCAGGACGCGTCCTGGTGCATGGAGTAGCCGTTTGCGCCCGGCAGCTTGAAGATCAGCTTATCCTTGAAGAGCTTCGGCTCGTCCAGATAAATGTCCCGCAGCGGCGCCAGCAGCCGATCGTCCTGCACGAGGCTGGCGAACACCGGGGAAATATCGTGAACCGGATCGAACCGTTCGATCTTCGTCTCCCCGTTCGCGTAGCTCTTGTAGCCGGCGCGAATATTTTTCGGGTCCGTGTACTCGGAGAGCGTGAGCAGTTTATCGCATTCGATCTGCAGCACCTTGGCCTCGGCTTCGGAAAATACGTTTCGCAAAACCAGGTAGCCTTGGCGATTGTAATCTTCCAGCTCCGTGCCGCTCAGGAAGTTCAGCTTTTGTCTCACAAAAATCGGCCTCCATTTTTTTCTCGATTTTATTTTCTGATCGCTGTCTACAATGCTATGATATGCCTTGAATCGACGCTTCTCCATGCATTCACTTTATCTATTTCATATACTTTTTTTTATTTTCGCGAGAGGAGACACGCGATGGAGGTCAAAACCTATTATTACAATGCCGGCGGGATGACGCAGTTCCGTTATCCGGAAGATACGTATGCCGGGTGGGCCATTTTGGTCCCGCAGTCCGGCCGGTTTTCGTTCGCCATCCATGAAGGCGCGAAGGTTGACGGGACGGCGTCGGGGAGCTGGCGAGCGGGGGCAGGCGGAAGCGAGACCGCACGGGCCGGCGTTGGCGGAGACGGGACCGTACGATTTGGCGTTAGCGCGGCGGAGGTTAACAGCGAGCCGACTGCGTCCGGCGTTGGCGGAGACGGGACCGTACGATTTGGCGTTAGCGCGGCGGAGGTTAACAGCGAGCCGACTGCGTCCGGCGGACCCGAGAATAGCGGGACTGGAGGAGGGACCGAACGTATTGAAGCGGACGTGGCGGAGGTTAGGAGCGAGTTTGCCGGCAGGGCTGGAGCCGTTAAGGCAGTTACCGACGAGACCCGGGCTGCGCCATACAACGGTGAGGCGGCGTTCGGCGAGCTTGTGCTTTGCCCGCCCGGCTTCGTGCTGAAGCGATCGATGCTGGAGCCGACCTCCTTCCACTTTATCGAACTGGCGGTCTCGGACGAATTTGCGTTGCCCCCGGGCAAAGTGCGCATTCGCGACGTGCAGAGGCTTGGCTCGACCTGCTCGTACCTGGCCCGGCTGCGCGCGGAGCAGTCCTGCGACTACCAGGAAGAGATCGCCCATTTAATTCGAGATCTGCTCTACCTCGTTCGGCTGGAGCAGGCCTCCGCAGCAGCCTCTCGGCGTGCGACGACCGAGCCGCTCATGCATCATGCCGCCGCGCTGATGGAGCGCGGGGCTTGCGAGCCCGACTTTTCCCTGCAGCGTATCGCGGTGCAATGCGGACTGCGCGCATCGCAGCTCAGCACGCGGTTCCAGGCCGCCTACGGCCTGTCGCCGATCCGCTACGCGACCTCCGTCCGCCTGGCGAAGGCCGCCAAACTGCTCGTCGAGACCGACTTGACGCTGGACGACGTCGCCGAGCGCTGCGGCTATCAGAACGCATTCTACTTCAGCCGCGTCTTCTCCAAGCAAATGAATATAAGCCCTTCCTTGTTCAGGAGGGCTAACCGGGTGTGAGCGAGAACAATCCCCCGGGCTAAGACCCGGGGCGCAGCGTTTGGACAACGGGTTGGCCGGAAAATTTGTGTTTCTGCGGCGACCCGACAAAAATAAGTGTTAAAAAGCATTTATTTGTCCAAAATTGACCGAATTCCAGAAAATAGTTGTTATAAAGCAATTAATTCGCTTTATTCCTCTTCATTCCGCTCGATTACGCACGATTAGATGCCTTTTAACACTTATTCCATAGCTCGGTCGGTCGGCCCGAAAAATAGTTGCTTTTTAACCGTTATTTCGCAAAAGTGTCGGGGGAGGGAGGGGGGCGCGCGGCAAATGGAGATGTCGGCCAGGGGGCGGGCAAGAAGAGTTGAGGCACGGTGGATTCCGGACAACGGTGGATTCCGGACAACGGTGGATTCCGGACAACGGTGGATTCCGGACACGTTGGATTCCGGACACGGAGGATTCCGGACACGGAAGATTCGGGCCAGACGGCAGCAGAGGGGGGCGCGATGACTGGTCCGGCGAACAGCAATCCGGCAAGTCGTCGGAGTGCGGCGAAGCAGAGGCGGAGCAAGCATCCGGCAAGCCGACGAAACACAGTGCAGCAGCGTCTGAGCAGCAATCCGGCAGACCGTTGGGGCGCAGCAAAGCAAGTGTGGGGCAGTCATCCAGCGACTGAGCGCCCGAAGCAGCAGTAGCGCCGCCACCCGGCAGGCCGTCGGTCCGGTCCGGTCCGCGCCGCAGCAACGCCAGCGCTAGCCGTCACGCGGCGGCGGGCCCGTCGTGCCGCGCACGGCCAAGGCCGTCGGCACGATGACCGCCGGAGCCGGGCTGTCCGGCTCGACGATGAGTCCGTCGAGCAGTTCGACCGCGCGACGGCCGAGCGTCGACATGTCCTGCCGCACCGTCGTCAGCGGCGGGTACACGACCCGCGCCTCGTCGATGTCGTCGAAACCGACGATCGACAGCTCGGCCGGCACCGCGACGCCCGCCTCGCGGGCCGCCTGCAGGGCGCCGATCGCCGCCTTGTCCGAGCCGCAGACGACGGCGGTCGGCCGTTCGGGCAGCGCCAGCAGCCGCTGCATTCCGCGGTAGCCGGTCTCCTGCGTGAAGTCGCCGATGACGATGCAGTCCGGGTCCGGCGACAGGCCAAGCTCGGCCATCGCCTCATGATAGCCCGCGAGCCGCCGCTCGCCGACGTACGAGCCGGGCAAGCCTGCGATGCATGCGATCCGCCGATGCCCAAGCTCATGCAGGTAACGCACGGTGCCCTGCACCGCCTCTTTGTTATCCGAAGAGATGTAGCCTGCCCGCTTGCCTGTCAGATTCAGGTCGATGAACAAGGTCGGGATGCCCGATGCGACCAGCTTGTCCGCGTCCAGTTCGCCCAGCTGGAAGCCAAAGGCGAGCACGCCCTCGACATTGCGGCTGCGGCAGTGATGCACGAAGTTGTACTCCGGATGGGCGGACAGCTGCGCGAGGTAGATGAGGTCGTAGCCCCGCTCCTTCAGCGCCTCGTCGATGCCGCCGAGCAGATGCACGAAGAAAGGGTTGGCCAGGCCGGAAGTCAGCAAAATGCCGATCGTCATCGAGCGCCTGCCGACGAGCGAGCGCGCCGCCTCGTTCGGGCGGAACTGCATCTCGGAGACGAGCGCGAGCACCTTCTCCCGCGTGGCCCGGCTAACCGTCGAGTAATCGTTGAGCACCTTGGATACGGTCGCGACCGACACGCCGGCCGCCTTCGCGATATCGCGTATTGTAGCTGTCATCGTAAGCCCCCCGCCTTGCTGCGCGCCCAACCGGGCTGAATCGTTGTCCCTACCATAACGCGAAGCGGCGCTTTTGGCAATCGGAATACGGTTCGTTTTCGCCCGCTTCAAGGTCGAATTTCGTTTTGGCTCTCCGACGGGATTGTGCTATAATGAGATTTACTGTGGCCCCGTAGCTCAGCGGATAGAGCACACGTTTCCTAAACGTGGTGTCGGATGTTCGATTCATCTCGGGGCCGCCAGTTTCTTCTCTCGCAAATGCCTACAGGCTGCCGGATCGTTCCGGGCAGCCTGTTTATATGCGCACCCGCTCGCCCTCGCTCAGCGGCTCCTCGCTCTCGACGATCATCCGATCACCTTCGAACAAGCTGCCGGAGACGGCGGACATACCGTCGCCCGTCTCTTTGACGGAGACCGATCTGCGCGAGGCGTAATAGGCGTTGCCAAGCGGTCCCTGACGCTCTTCGATTACAAGCACGTAGGCGCCGGCGCCGTCCCGGCGGACCGCCGCGCTCGGCACGAGCATCGTATCCGTATCCGAGGCGTCCTTCTCGAGATGGACCTTGACCGTCTCGCCGCCGCGAATCGAGGCGTCCGTCAGCTTGACGACGATCCGATAGCCGGGCACGGAAGAAACGGCTCCGTCCTCCTCTTCCCCGCCTCCGCTCCCGTCCGAGCCGGGCAGATCCTGCAGAATCTCCGTCACGACGCCATGTATCGTATGAGGGTCGCCGTCTTGCATATCGCCTTTCATCTGTCCTTGTTCCTGTTCCTGTCCTTGTTCCTCGCCTTGCGCCTTGCCTTTTACCTCATCTTGCCCTTCGCCCTCACCTTGCACTTCGCCTTGCCCTTCATCTTCTTGCCCTCCACCCTGCGCCTGCACCTGCGCCTCCAGCTTGTCGCCCACCCTCAGCGTCTCCGCGAGCGATGCCGGCGGACGCAGCTCGAACCGGTACCCGCGACCGCTGCTCACCAGCAGCACGTCCGGTCCCGCCGATACGCCGGCCGTTCCAGCGAGCGCATGCACCTCCTTCACGATCCCGTCCACGGGCGCGACGAGTTTGCCCTTCTCCGCCATATCCGCCTGCAGTCCCGCGATCAGCTGCTGCTGCGCGGCAATGTCGATTTCCGCGCTCTCCAGGGCGGACTTCGCGCCGGCTACGTCCGCCGCGCCTCCATCCTTCGCCGCCTGTATATACTGCTGCTGGAGCAGCGGAATTTGCAGTTTTAGCTTCTGCAGCGAAGCCTGCTGCGCCTCGATCTGGTCCCGGGCATCGCGATCGTCGTAGGTAACGAGCGCCTGCCCCTGGTGGACCCGGTCGCCCTCCTTCGCCAGCACCTGTTTGACCTTCCATCCCGCGGGATTCGGCAGACTGAGCGTCTCGACCGGCTGGACGACCCCCGTGCCGTCGTATTGGGTCTTCACCCGGCCGCTCTGAACCGGCTGGACGGCGACCTTCGGCAGCGTCAGCGCCAGCAGCGTATTGCCGAGCAGCGTCAGCGCGACGAGCAGCCCGGCGAATACGCCAGCAGCCATACGGATGCGACGCTGGCGCAGCTTCTGCCCTGCACCCGCCGCTTCGGTGTCCATCGTATCCCTCCCTTCGCATAACAACCTTTGCAAACCGTCCGCTACCCTTTGATCCCCGACAGCTGAATCCCTTGTACGAAGTAGGACTCCGCATACAAATACAGCAGGATCATCGGCGTCATATACAGCACCGACGCGGCGAAGCCGATGCCGCGCGCCGTCCGGTTGATATGCGCCAGATAAAGC
Organism: Cohnella rhizosphaerae; assembly: GCF_029525575.1. Taxonomy (GTDB): domain Bacteria; phylum Bacillota; class Bacilli; order Paenibacillales; family Paenibacillaceae; genus Cohnella; species Cohnella rhizosphaerae. Next base: position 180,761 of record NZ_JAPDIA010000003.1, on the reverse strand, counting down.
GACAACGGCTGCTTGAACGCGTCCTGCAAAAAGATGAGCGGCTGCTCCACCATATTCCAGTAATCGACGAACAGCAGCACCGTCAACGACGCGACGCCCGGCATCACGAGCGGCAGAATGATCCGGGCGAAAATCGTCCCATGCCCCGCTCCGTCGATTTTCGCCGCCTCCGTGTAGGTGCCTGGGATATGGAGCATGAACTGGCGCAGCATGAACACGCCGAAGGCGCCGAAGATGCCCGGCAATATGATGGACGCCTCCTTGTTCAGCAGCCCGAGCCTGGCGATCATGATATAGTTGGGCACCAGCGTCACCTGGAACGGCATCAGCATCGTCATGAGATAGACGAGGAACAGCTTGTCCCGCCCGCGGAAGCGCAGCCTGGCGAACGCATAGGCGGACAGCGAAGCTACGGCCGTCTGACCCGCCACGATGGGCAGCACCATGCCGGCCGAATTCCAGAACATGCGCAGGAACGCCGGGTTAAAAATCAGCACCTGCCCGTACTGCGACAATGTCAGCCAGTCGGGCAGCAGCTTCAAATTAATGAACAGATCCCGCCCGCCTGCCGCGACATCGGTCATCTCGCCGAGCAAGCCGTAGTTGGCCCCGATCTCGCGCTCGGTCATCAGCGAATTGGTGAAGGTCAGCGCGATCGGCACCAGCGCGACCGCCGCCAATACGACGAGGAGCGCGCTCAGGCACAGCCTGGCGATCAGCTTGTTTTTCTCCAACGGCAGCCTGCCTCCTCTCCTCCGATCATTCCATCCACGATCGGAACCGCTTCTCCGCCGCCAGCAGCGAGCCGGCGAGGATGACGATGCAGCCGACCATCAGCGCCGCCGCGGAGGTCAGCTTCTGAATGTCGAGCGAGAAAAACATGTTGTTCATATAATGCTGCAGCATGTAGATGCGGTCGTAGGGGTAATCGCCTGCGAGCAAGTACGTCTCGCGGAACACCTTGAACGAATTGATGATGGAAATGAGAATGACGAACACCGTCGTCGGCGTCAGATAGACGAGCGTGATATGCGTCAGCTGCCGCAGGCGGCCCGCGCCCTCGATTCGCGCCGTCTCGTAATAAGACTGCGGAATCGACAGCAAGCCGGCTAGAAACAGGATCATGTCGTAGCCGACGTTTTTCCAAACGTACATCGCCACGAGCGTCGGCATCGCCCAATCGGATTGAAGCCAGTCGATGCGCCCGTAGCCCAAGCCGTGCAGCCAGGCGTTGAGACTGCCGTTCCAGTCGAGGAAGATCTGCCAGATGGCGACGACGGAGGCGACAGGCACGACGAGCGGCAGCACGAAGGCGGTCTGCAGCCATCTGCGCAAAAACAGCGGCCGGCTGAGCAGGAGCGCTAGCCCAAGCGACAGCGCGATCAGGATCGGCACGCTGACGCCCGTGAACAGCAGCGTGTTGGCCGCCGCCTTGCGGAACGAGCCGCTCGCGAGCAGCGCTTCGTAGTTGGCCAGTCCGACGAAGCGGCCGCCGATCGTCCTGTCCGTCAGCGAGTACCACAGTCCCATCGCGAACGGGAACAGATAGAACAGCGCGAAGCCCGCCGCGCCCGGCGCCAGGAACAGCAGTGCCGCCGCCCCGTCGCCGCCGCGCCATCGGCCCCGCAGCCGCCTACTCATTCAGATAAGTCGTCACTTTGTTCTGAATCAGCTTCGCGACGGTTGCTGCGGACTTCTGTCCGGTAAAAAAAGCTTTGCTCTCTTCGCTGATGATATCGCCGATCTTGGTCGACTGGCCGACCGGATGCACCGCCGCCGTCACGATGCCGTCGAGCAGATCCAGATGGGCTTCATTCACCTTGAAGGGATCGGATTCCGCGGGGCCGTTCTTGTAGCCGGGCACCTCCCCTTCGTCGCGCAGCTTCTTGATCTCCTTGTCGTAGGCGATCTTGCTGATCGGGAATCCCGTATGCCCCAGCGAGATATCGGGATCGGCCGCGCCCTGCTCGGACAGCAGAAACTTGAGAAAATCCCACGCCTGCTCCTTGACGGGCGAAGCGGCGTTGATCCCCATCGTCTGGTTCGCGATGAAGTAGCCGCCCGGTCCCATCTCCTTCGCATGCGGCTTCGTGTAGACACGGGTATTGCCGCCATATTGATCCATCAACATTAAAAATTCCATGGGCGAGGGGATTTGCGTGCTTTGGAAATAAGTATTGATCTTGGGGTTATCCGCCATCGACTCGCTCCGGAAATTCGCCTTCATGAGATCGATCACGACGCCATCGTCGAACAGTTGCTTGACCTGCGTCATCAGCCCGGCGAAGTCCGGCGAATCGAAGTTTGCGCGGCGGCCCGCTTCGTCGACGAATTGCGCGTACCGCTCGCCTACGAGCTCCGACAGCATATAGTCCGGCGTGTTGGCCAGCGCATGCGGATGGGTGCCCTTCTGGATCAGCCGCTTCGCGGACTCCGCAAATTCGTCCCAGGTCCAGTCGCCGTCCTGAACGCCGCCGTCCTTTTCGATGGCCGCCTCGTCGCCGAGGAGCGCGACAGGGTAGAAGGACAGCGGCATCGCGTATAGCCCGCCCGCGATCTGCAGGTTATCGAGCAGATTGACGAAGTAGTCCGGCTTGTTAAAATCCGCATCGCGGTTCATCCAGTCGCCGAGATCGGCCAACAACCCCCGGCCTACCAATTTCTCTCGCGGCAGCAGGTCCAGCTCCATGACGTCCGGACCTTTGCCGGACAGCAGCGCCGTGTTCGTCGTCGCGACATACTTCTCGATATTCGCGATCTGCGAATCCAGGCTTTTGAATTCCGACTGGGCGGCCTGCAGCTCGACCGTCACGTTCGGATGCGCCTGCTCGTACTTCTTGACCGCCTGCTTCAACTGCTCGCTCGGCTCGAACGAGGCCACGACGAGCTTGACCGGCCCGGTCGGCAGCTTGATCTCTTCCCGCGCGGGCACAGGCGCCTTCGTCCCGGCGCCCGCGCCCTTGCCGTCCGTCTGCGCGTTCGTCTGCTGCGCGCCTGCGGAAGATCCGCTCTGTCCGTTCGCAGCGCTTGGCGAACCGCCGGCATTCCCGCCGTTTCCGCTGCACGCGGAGACACTAAGAAGCAGCACGCCGAGTGCCGTCATCAACCCGATTCTTTTCATCGCCATCCACCTTCCGATATTGAGCCTGCGGCCGAATCGCTCCGTATTCCCGGCCGCCCGTCCAATGTAATACACGGATGTGGCCATCTCTTCGCCGACTTGTGAACAAATTGTCTCCAAATTAGAAAAGCCGCCTGCGGCCTTTAAATGCGCAATGGCGCGCAGCTTACGGACTGAGAAGCCCTTATTTTGTTCCTATCGCGATTTGCAGCCTGTCCGCGGACCCAGGAGCCTCTATCGCGGGATTGGAGAACGTTTTTAGCCAGGATTTGGGTGAATAGCGACTCTCCAGTCCGAAAGGATCGCAATTGCACCGTTTTTTACGAAATAGCGTCCTCTGAGTCCGGAGTCTTCGCTCGGCTTGCCTTGGGTTACTCCCTCAGTTCTCATTTGCATTCTCACGCTTACTTTGCCCCCCTAACGTCATCGTAAGGTTAGCAAGTGAAGCCAGCGGGGCGATTGGACGCGCGCTCCTGTTCGCAATCTGCCTGCGCGAGGGATGACCGACGAATGCCAGCAAAGGAGTGGCAGGCATTTCCGCCTCAGCTTGTCCAATTAGCTGAAAAGCCTGCGTTATCCAACGTTATTCCCGTTCTCGCCTCATGCGACGATGCGAGAGGGGGTGTAAGGCGCTGTACAGCGTTACCTGATCGGGACTGTGGCGTATATTCCGGGGCGAAGAGACGCTGTACAGCGTTGCTTGTCGGGACTGCGGTGCATTTCGGGCCAAGAGGCGCTGAAGGGCGTTACCTGTCGATTTTTCAATCTTATACTTTCTTTCATATTGAAAAAATCCGCGAACGGCGCCGGATACGGCATCCGCTTCACGGATGGGGAGGCAGAAGGAGCGTCTAGCGGAATTGCAGCACGAACGAGGCATACCGGCCGTCGGTATCTTCCGCCGGCGCCGGGACCGCGCGCTCCTGCGCATACGGCGGCTTCGTCCCTTCGAGGAGCAGCCTGTCCCCGTCCGGACTCCAGGCCAGCAGCAAGGGGCTGATCCCTTGATAGACGACGGCTTCGTTCAGCACGTTGTTGCCCTGCAGCCTGCCGGCCACGACCGTATCGTCGCCGCGCGAAAAGGCGATCGTCTGCTTGTCCGCCGACAGACTGAACAGGCCCGTCCCTTCCGCGAGCACGGTCAGCGCGCCATTGCGCGCGTCGTAGCCGAACAACGTATCGTCGGCGCCCGCGAAGACGATCTGGCTGTCGTTGACCCAGTCGGCCGAGCCCGCGTCGGCGAGCGGATGCGCATATCGGCTCTCGAAGGCGCCGCCGGCTCGCTCCGCGAGCATGACATAGCTGCGGCCCTCCCGCAGCTGTCCGTCCTGGCTCTTCTCGTCGTCTTTATAGACGATCAGCGCTTTCGCGCTGTCGTTCGACAGCTTGACCGATACGATCGTAGCCGACGAAGACGTGTCGGCCGTCCATTCGTAGCTCGCCGTGCCGCCGGTCTTCGCGTCGTAAACCTCGATGCGGTCGGCGCTCGCGCCGGGTTCCCGAACGCCGTAAGCCACGTATCGGCTATTGTCCGACCAGGCGAACGGATACTTGCGCCACTTGAGCGCCGCGTACGGAATCGCCGCGACTTCGCGTCCGTCGTCGGACGCGAGCAGCTTCAACGTATAAGCGTCCCCTTTAGCGTCTCCGTCTTTGGCGATGCCGAGCAGCAGAAGCCCGTCCGGCGAGACGCCCAGCGGGATAATGTAGGGGTCGCTCAGCACGGCCGGTTCGCGATACGGAGCCGCGAGGGATACGAAGCCGCGCTCGGTATCGTCGGCATACCCGATCAGCCGGCCGCCGGCCGCCCACCCTAGCGGATAGCCGAGTGTCCGCACTCCGAACGAGACCTTGAAGATCGACCGCACCTCGAACGCCGCGTCGGCGCCGTTCGTCGACGCAAGCCGGCGCCGCCGCGTCGGGGATGACGACCGTCTCCGAGCGGAGACGGCTCGCGCAGCCCGCCTGCAGGGCGAACGCCGCCGCCAGCGCAAGCGCGAGCGTCCCGCCGCGCAGCGCTTTTCCCGCCTTGCGCCATGTTGCAGATCTCATCGTCCGAACAACCCCCTCTCCTCGGCATAAGGCAGCGCGACGCGCACCGACGTCCGCCTGCCTTCGCTGTCGATCTGAATCGTGCCGCCGTGCCGCCCGACGATCGCATGGCTGATGCTGAGGCCCAGCCCGACGCTGCCGCTCTCCCCCGAGCCGGCTTCGCCCCGGTAGAAGGGCTCGAATATCCGCGCCAGATGCGTCTGCCCGATCGGCTCGCCGATGCTGTCGATCCGGCAGCGAACCGTCCCCGCCTCCCGCTCTGCCCGGACCTCGATCTCCGTTCCCGCGTCGCCGTACTTGATCGCATTGTCGATTAAATTGATGAACAGCTGTCTTAGCTGATCCGCATCGCCTTCGACGAACAGTCCGTCGTTCGCCGCGCACGCGATCGCCTTCCCGTAGCGCTCCGCCTTGAAGGCCATCGAATCGCACACGTCCCGCAGCAGCCGGGCCGCGTCGAGCCGTTCAAGCTCGTCCGACCGCAGCTCGGTCCGCGGATTGGACTGCTCCAGCAGGTGCACGACCAGCTCGTGCAGGCGGCGGCTCTCCTGAACGATATGGTCCATGCCCTTGGCGAAAAAGGCCGGATCGTCCGCCCCGTTCGACCGGATCATCTCGGCATAGCCGATGATCGACGTCAGCGGCGTTTTCAGCTCGTGCGTGACATTGTCGAAAAACTGTTTGCGCTGCGCATGAAGCCCCTTCAGCCGGTCGCGGTCCGACTCGATCGTCGCGATCTGTCCGCGGATTTTCCCTATCATCGCGTTGAAGTTGTCGGCCAGCCTGCCGACTTCGTCCCGCCGGCGAATCGCGAGATTGACGTCGAGGTCGCCGTCCGTCACCTGGGACGAAGCCTTCGTCAGCTTGACGATCGGCACGGTGATATGGCTCGACAGCAGGTAGGCGAACAGAAAGGCGGCGGCGAAGACGGCCAGCGCGATGTAATAGAGCGAATCGAGAATCCGGCGGCTCTGCTCGTACAGCGGGGAGTAATCCTTGGCGAAGCGCAGGATGCCCACCTTTTTGCCGTCCACGACGACCGGATAGGCATACAGCACCGATGCCGTGCCGCTCGCGTAGGATACCGAATACGCCGTCTCGCCGCCGATGGCGTGCCGCAGATCGTCGGCCTTCCCGCCGGAGAACGCCGTCTTGTCGGATGCGTACAGCAGCTCGCCCGCCGGCGAATAGGCGCCGACGGCGTCCGAGGTGGCGTGGCGCAGATCGCCGACCATCTCCTCGGCCATCTGGGCGAAGTAGATCTCGTCGTTTGCGAAATGATTGATGAGAAACGCCTGCCGGACGTAGACGCCGCTGTTGTTTTTGAGTCCGATCAGATCGTCCGTTATAATCTGGCGGTTGCCCGATGCGATGATGCCGGCGATAATCTGGTTCAGCAGCAGGAACGAGACGCAGAAAATAACGAAGAAGCCGACGGCGAACTTGGTGCGGATCGTCCGGAACATGCGCTAGTCCTCCCGCTTCTCGAACTTGTAGCCGATGCCGAACACGGTCGTGATCCAGTCGCCTGCGTCCAGCTTCTTGCGGAGCCGCAGCACATGCGTGTCGACGGTGCGCGTATCGCCGGCAAAGTCGTAGCCCCACACCAGATCCAGCAGCTCCGCGCGCGTGAAAATTTTGCCGCGGCGGCCGTGCAGCGTCATCAGCAGGTCGAACTCCTTGGGCGTCAGCTCCACCGTCTCCCCGCCTTTGCGCACGAGCCGCTCGCCGACGGCGATCTCCACGCCGCCGAAGCGGACCGCCGCAGCCTCCCCGGACTCCTCCGTCGCACGGCTTGACTGCGCCATCCGGCGCAGAATCGTCCGGATGCGGGCCACGACCTCCCGCATGTCGAACGGCTTCGTCATATAGTCGTCCGCCCCGAACTCGAGACCCAGCACTTTGTCCGTAATGTCGGACCTCGCCGTCAGCATCAGAATCGGAATATTGCGCTCCGCCGTCATGCGCCGGCAGAGATCGAGCCCGCTCATGTCGGGCAGCATCCAGTCGAGCAGGAGCAAGTCCGGTTCGAACCGCTCCGCCTCTCGCAGCGCCTCCGCGCCGGTGCTTGCCGTCTGCGTGCGGAAGCCTTCCCTTCCCAGCCCGTATGCCAGCAGATCGGCGATCGCCGCTTCGTCTTCGACAATCAAAATTTTAGTCCCGTTCATGCCCGCGCCCTCGCCGTCCGTTTTTTCTTATTTTAACCGATCGCGGTCCGGCTTGCCCGCAGGGCGATCCCGCGAACCCGTCTTCGGGCGCCCGCCCGGCCCGTCGCGTGCCGTTCTTATGACTTTCATGACAACAAATCATGACGGAGTCATGCCGAGTTTAGGTACGTCGTTCCTGACGTACGCGGAGCCGCCCATGAGATGATGGCAGGAATACTGCGATACGTGTCGGTATCCGAGGAGGAGGAATATGCAATGGGACGGGCATGGAGGAAGATGCGGACCCTTGCGGTCGTTGTCTTTGCGCTGTCGCTTCTGCTCAACGGCAACTTGAATCCATTGTCGGCCGCGCCGGAGGCGCCGGAGTCGGAAAGTTCGGCGTACGATCCGTTAGATTTTTTGCGATCAGCAAGCTTGGCGGAACAATCGGTCACCCAAACGGTGAAGGTCGCCGAGATCGAGACGCCCGCAAGCGACGACAGCCTTCCGCCTGTTGACCCGAATCCGTCGCTCGGCGTCGCTGCCGCGGCGGACTGGAGTCAAGGCGAAGTCCAAATGAGGTGGGAATTGGCAGCTTACGACGAAATCGAGATTCGTTGGGACGCATTGACGATCCCCGACCCCAATGATCCCAATCAGCGGATCCCTGCGGAGGGGGGTCGACCATTATGAGCTGAAATGGAAGGTGGGAGGAACGTGGGAGACCTTAAAGGTAACGGAGGATGATTTCTATTTCCTCCATACCGGGCTGCCCGAGGCGAGCTTCGCGGACTACAGACTTTATGTCTACGACGAAACGGGCGGCAGCGTAGATTTCTTGTTCGGCGGAGCGACGAATCATAAGAGCGAACGGCCGATCCTCTCCGGCGTCGAACTCGGACTGTACGATGAGACCATCAGCGCGGACGGCCAGTCGGTTGTCTTTATGGCGAACGGCCAGGATCCTGCACTCCCCGGCTCGGCTGACGGCCAGAGCGGGCTTTATCTGTATCGCGCAGGGGGGCAACGGAAGCATCGTCAGGTTGGACGACGCCGCACCCCATATGGGGGGGAGCGGGCCCGATGCTGGCAATCAGCAGCGACGGCAGATATGTCGCTTATCCCAAGGGAGCGTACGATACGGGATATGGACTATACCGCTACGACACGGCCGACGGCACCAGTCAACTGGTCGCTCCGCTAGGCCCGGCCGGCTTCGATACCGTCGGCATGAGCGGAGATGGGAGCAAGCTGGTATTCGACTCCTCCTCCGCCGATCTGGTGCAAGGAGATACGAACGAAGTGATGGACGTATTCCTCTGCGACTTTGCGCTGCCCGAAGCCGACCGGCTGCGCCGGATCAGCCTGACCGCGGACGGCGGGCAGGCGCAGGATGACAGCATACAGCCGGCGATCAGCGCGGACGGACGTTATGTCGCGTTCGTATCCGAAGCGTGGGAATACGTGCCGGAGAAGGACGACAATGGCGAAGACCGCAGCCGGCTTTATCTCTATGACATGCACGCCGTGACGCACCTCGAGATCGTGGACGAAGAGACCGATTCCGGCACCTTCTTGTGGCCTTCTTTGTCCGCGGACGGCAGTAAAATCAGCTATCTGAACGAATATAACCGACGCAAAGTCCGCGTCGGCGTGTACGACCGGATCCAGTCCGCGGAGATCTGGCATTTGGGCACCATCAACAACATTTCAATGGATGTCCCGAAGCTGACGGGCGACGGGAATTATGTCTATGTCAAGCTGCACAACGCCGACATCTATTCCCCGGCGGAGCCTTATCGATCGCGCGCTTACGTGCGCTACGATATCCGCGAGGAAAATACGTACAGCTACGTCGGCAGGCCGTTGACCGACAGCTCGCTCAGTCTGAGCGAGGACGGAACGAGAGGCGTTTTTGCCTATGAGCGCTATGACAATCCGGACGATTATGAAAATTCGAGCGAACCCCAAGGCATTTACCTCCGATACGTATGCCTTGCCTCATCTTGCACGGACACGCTGCCTCAGGACGCTGTGACGAAAGCGAGCATCGAGCTGCCGCAGCAGGTGAACGGGGCCGTTCCGATGAACGGCAAGATGGTCATTCGCGCCCTGGCGCAGCCGAATTTGCAACTGCAAGCGAGCGTTGCCTACAAGTTGGCGGGGCAGGACGACAGCCTGACCGCCACCGTGACGCTTGCGGCCGCCGCCGATGAGCCGCGCGCGTACCGGGCGGACTGGACGGTGCCGGCCGGCGCGCGAGAGATCGTGTCCGTGCGCGTGCAACCGAAGGACAAACCCGAGAATGGGAAGACAGCCGACGGCGTACCGGTGGAAGTCGCGGGCGCGCTCAAGGTGAAGCTGACCACGGCGGACGCCGCCCAGCTGAAGGGCGCTCGCGTGAGTCTGTGGAGCCCGGCTGCCAAGCTTGGCGGATCGTCGGCTTTTCCGGACACGCTGGATACCGTGCTCGCGGCGAGAGCGGCGTCCGATTATACGCTGCGCGTGGTCGACGCAAGCGGCCAACTGCTGAAGGAAATGACGGGCGTTCAAGTGAAAGCGGGGGAACAAAGCGAATTGTCCGTTGATGTCGTGCCAGCAGCGCAACTTGCCGTTACGACGGTTGACGAAAGGGGAACGCCGGTTGCGGATGTGCGGGTGGAAATCCGCAGTTCGGCCGGCGGGGAATTGCTCTTTGGCGGAAAAACGGCCGGAGACGGACGGCTCAAGATTACGGGCAGCTTTTTCGCCGGACAGCAGGTCGAGATCCGATTATCCGCTCCCGCTCCTTATCAATCGCCGGCTCCGCAGGGGGGTTACCCTGAAGGCAGGCAGTCAGGACCGCGAGTTCAATCTGATCAACCTTAATTTCGGCACGCTGGAAGGAACCGCGATCAGCGACGGCAAGCCGATTGCCGGCGTGACCGTCAAGCTGCTGGCGGAGTATGGCGGCATCGTCGGCAAAACCGTAACCGACGCGCAGGGTCGATATCGGCTGCGGGCGATCGCACGTAAATATACGGTGGTGGGCGAACGAACGGAAGCGCCTTTGTATACGAGCAATAATCTGCAAGTAACGCTTGGAGAAGGAAAGACGGAAACGCTTGACCTCCCGCTGAGCAATCAGGGCTTCGGCCGGATCAAGCTGGACGTCAAGGTGCGGCTTGTGGACGGAAGCCTGAAGCCAGTCGCGATTACCGACTGGAGGACGGCCCTCGACTACCGGCTGGAGGTTAGCGCCGTCAATGCCGCGCAAGGCTACCGTTCAGGTACCGTTGACGAACGCGGCATAGCTGTGTACGGGACGCCGGGCGATGTATACCGGGTATGCGCCACCGGCATATGGGCCGGCTTTAGCAGCGCTTGCGCGCAAGTCACGCTGAATGACGCCCGGGAAGCCGCTGCGTCTCTTGAGATGAAGGAAGCAGCGCGGCTTACCGGCATTGTCGCCAATTACACCTTAAATACCCAAGGCACCTTCCAGTGGCGGGAGAAGGAAGACGACTACTGGATCCCCGGGCAGAGCTTGTCCTTTAGCGACAAAGGCGAGTACAGTCTGTCCATGCCTAAGCCCGGTCAGTATCGGCTCTATTTTTACGACAATAAAGGAGGATTGTCTTATCAGTCGAATGGAGAAATCGCCCAAGATCAGTGGGCGAGACTCCCCCCGGCCACAATGACTTCTTACCTGCCGCGGTTTGCGGAAAAACGGGGCAACGGCTATGCGCAGAGCGATCTCCGGGCAACGGCTGGCGGTACGGTAACCTTGCAGGCTGCTTATCGGCTTGACGGTGCTGCGGCGGTCGACGATGCCGTATTGATCATCTCCGTTCCGGCCGGCGCCACCTTGCTCCCGGACAGCGTCATGTTGAACCGGATGCCGGTCGCGGTTACCGACGAGGGCAGCGGAGCGTTTGCGATTAAGCTCGGCCGTCTGGCGTCGGGAGCGCAAGGCTCATTGTCTTATCGCGTCGCGCTCGACGAGATAGTCCCCTTTGAAATGCTGCACCAGATCTTCATGCGCTACAACAAGCCGCAGGACGGCGGCACGAACCGTGAAACCATCGGATCGGCCTATATCCGCACGGCCGAGGTCACTTTGGAAGCGCCGGAGACATCAAGCCAGCTCTCATTCACGGTCAACGGACGCGCCCCGGCCGGCAAACAGGTGCTTGTCTACGCCGATCGCGCCCTTGTCGGCACCGCGCAGTCGACTGCCGGGGGGGCTATGGCTCGCCAAAATCGACCTGCCGGACAGGGCGTCCGATCTGGTCTGGCGGAAGCAAGCCGTATATCGTCTGACCGCCAAGGTCGAGGAGGAGAACGGATATGTGGAATCCCGTCCTTCGCTCGTCGAATTCGACCCCGATGCGCCTGCCGTTGTAGAAGTGACGATGTACCAGGACGGCGGACGCAAGGCCGTATTCAGTCCGGCAGACGGCGTCGCCCGTTTTCCGTTCGTTATCGTTCCCGGTCAGTCGATGTTCTTCAACGTACACATTTCGAATGCCGAGCGAATCAGCAAGCCGACCGTCTCGATCGGCAGACAAACGGTTGAGCTGACGGAGAGCAGCCCCGGTCAATTCGAGGCGGTCCTCGCTCCCGATTATAATATGGGAGCCGGCGTATTTGTCAGCTACGACACGGCGCCGGCGGAATTCCAGGCAAGAGTCGAGGAACCGACCGAGGAACAATGGGAGGCGCAGCAAGCCGCACTGGCCGCCGATTGGGGTCCGGTCGAGGGCAGCGTCGTATCGAGCACGGACGGGCCGGATCCCGATGCGACGTATACGCCGACGTACAAGGTCGTGTTTCCTGACAAAAACCGTACGGAAGCGGAAGTCCGAATGAGCCTTAAAGCCGAAAAGCTCGGCGGCGCTCCCGTCCCGTACCGCGGCTTCACGCCTTACCTGGACTCGACGGGCGTGCTGACGGTGAAAGGCAGCATTTCCCGCGCCGCCTTGAGTCAGGATCAACTGCGCGAGCTGGCTGCATTTTCGCCCAAGCTGAAGGCGCTCGCAGACCCCGGGGACCCGTTGTCGACCGATTATCTCGGGATCGCCATCTCCGTCTCCTTCCCCCAAGGCAACGGCGGAATTCGCGGATAAATTCAATAAGACGTTCGGCGTATTGAACAGTCTGAAAAGCTATGTCAGCGACACGATGGACTTTATGGATTACGCCGACCAGCTGCTGCAATTCCAGGACTATGTCATTCAGAACGAATGCAACACGCCGAGCGTCAATTATTTCATAAACCGGACCAATGCGATGTTCGATTTGGCAAGCACCGGTCTGCTCCTCAAGAACACCCTCACCGGCGTCGGGCTCGTTGCGGGGTTTGTCACGGACAAGCTGCCGTCATGGGCGACAGGCTCCGCTTCCTTGTATATGACGATGGTCAACGACGCCATAGGGAGCAGTTGGACCAAAGGTTTGAAAGAATTGAAAGAAGAATTCGAGGAAAACAAGGAATGGCGCGACAAAATGGCTGCAGCCGGCGCCATCGAGCGCTGCAACGAAAGGCCGAAGGATGAGGAGGAGCCGCAGAAAAAGGTGGCCGATCCGGTATGGATCTGGGACCCGAGCGGTTACGTCTATGAAGCCGTGACCGGCAACCGGATCGAAGGCGTGACTGCGACGCTGCTGCAGGAGGATCCGGCGCATCCGGGCGAATGGAGACAATGGGATGCCGACTGGTACGGCCAGACCAACCCGCTGATCAGCGACGAGCTGGGCAAGTACGGCTGGGACGTGCCGGAGGGAAGATGGCGGGTCATGTTCTCCAAGGAGGGGTATCTGCCTGCGCAAAGCGAGGATCTGACCGTGCTCCCGCCCCACTTTGACGTCAATGTCGCGATGGTGTCGCTTGAGGCTCCGGTTCCGACTGCAGGCCAAGCTGTTGCCGGTAAACCGATCGGCCTCGCGTTCAGCAAGTATATGGTCGCAGATACGGTCGTATCCGGCGGCGTTATCGTGGAGAATGCCGCGGGGGATCAGGTGAGCGGCCATATCGAAGCCGTCGATCCGCAGACGGACGAGGCCGGCCAGACGCTAGCCCGCAGCTTCCGCTTCGTGCCTGAAGAGCCTGCGGCCCAGGGGGAAACCTACCGGATGCGCGTACTGGCGCACGTTCAAACCTACGCGCATGTCGGGATGGATATGGAACGAGCATTTGATCTGACCGTCCTGCCCGCCGATACTCCCGTACAGGAAGCGGCAAGCGGTTTGAAGGCGATCGCCGGTCAGCGCGAGCTGCTGGCGGAATGGAACAGGCAAGGCAGCGCCGATGCCAAGCTGTATCGGCTGACCGCCACGCCGCAAGGCCGCTCTGGCTGCGAGCCGGTTGCGGCGGAGATCGGCCTGGACCGCAGCAGCGCCTCGTTCACCGGACTGTGCCCGGGAACGGAATACGTGCTGCGATTGACCTCGGTAGATTTCAACGGCGCGGAATCGGCCGGAATCGGCGCGACCGCGATTACGAAGGCAGTAACGGAGCTGCGGGCCGATACGACGCCGCCGGGCGAGCCTGCGAACGCCTCGGCTCAATGGGATAACGGCCCGTTGATTGTAACCTGGACGGACCCCGCCGATGCGGACCTTCACCACGTGGAAGTATCTTACAAAGTCAAGGGCACGGCGGAGTTTGGCAATACGTCGTATGCGGCCAAGGGCGAGCAGCAGATCCGCTTGGCGGGGCTCGAAGCCGGCAAAACGTATGAAATTATGCTGCGTTCGTTCGATCAGCGGCTGAATGGTTCGACCGGCGTCGTTATTGACGGCCAAACTTCGGAGCCGGGGGGCAACCCTGGCGGCAATCCGGGCGGCGACCCGGCGGATCCGCTGCAGACCGAGATCGACCTGGACGCTTCGAAGGGCGAGCATTCGCTGTTCGAGGGCGCACTGCGGCTCACCTATCCGGCCGGCGTCTACAAGGAGCCGCGCAAGCTGAAAATCGAGCAACTGCCGATCGGCTCGTACCCGCACGCATCGGGCTTGATCCCGCTCAGTCCGGCGTTCTCGCTGACCTTGGATCAATCCGCTGCTGCGCCTGCGAAGCCGACCGTGCTGCAGATCAAGTACGATCCCGCGCTTCTGAAAGGCCAAGATGCGCGCAAATTGGGCGTGTATCGGCAGGATTCGGCCAATCCCGCGAACTGGATCTATGTCGGCGGCGTCGTGGACGTCGGCGCCTCGACGGTTCGGGCGGAGGTGTCCGCGTGGGGCGCGTATGCCGTCTTCCTGCGCGACATCTCGTTCGCGGATGCGCAAGGTCACTGGAGCCGTCCGGAGGTGGAGGTGCTGGCGAGCCGCGGCCTGCTGTCGGGCGTCGCCCCGGGTCGGTTCGAGCCGAACCGGCAGTTGACGCGCGCGGAGGCGGTGAAGCTGCTGCTCTCGCTGCTGCGAGCTTCCGGCAAGCTTCCGGAACCGCAAGCAGGCGCCGACGGCGTCGAATTCACGGACGTACGGAACGAATCGTGGTATGCGGCCGACGTCAGCCTGGCCAGCCGCCTCGGCCTCGTTCAAGGAGCGGGGGGGGCGATTCCGGCCGAACGATCCGATGACCAGAGAAGAGCTTGCCGCTATCGTGTATAGAACCGCGATCTGGCGCTCCGAGGAACAATCCGCGAACGACGATGCCTGGATGTCGGGATACGAGGACGCCGATTCCGTAGCAGCGTGGGCGATTCCAGGTATTCGGGCGGCGGTCACGGATGGCTGGCTGAAGGGGCGCACCGCAACCACGCTCGTGCCAAAGGCAAATATCACGCGCGGCGAAGCCGCCGTCATCCTGTACCGCTTTTTGGATGGGGCAGGTTTGATCGAGGATCAAAATTAATTTTTCTATTTCATAGGGAAGAGAAGCCGTCAGGGGAAATCAAATTCACCCTGACGGTTTTTTATGAATTTGGCCATGCTGACGGCGATCGGTCAGGCGATCTCAGGCCGACAGCACTTCGCCGTCCGACCGGGCCTCATCGTGATCCCGCGCTGCCCAGGTGCAGGTATAGCGCGGTATTGACGAACCTCCTAATTCAAAATATGATCCGTATAGATGAACGTAAAGGAGACTTGGCATGTACGGTACGCGCATCGGCGCCGGAAGAACGGCCGAGATTTACGAGTATGGCGAGCAGCGCGTCCTTAAGCTGTACCTGCCGGGCATGCCCGAGGCGCAGGTGGAGGCAGAGTACCGGATCAGCCAGGCAGCCTGTCGCGCAGGCGTCCGGACGCCAATGGCGCTGGCCCGCGTACGGCATGACGACAGGCACGGAATCGTATTCGAGAAGATCGCCGGCGGCACGATGCTCGCAGCGCTCGCGCGCCGCGACGGTGACGTAGAGCTGGAGTCCGCGCGAATGGCGCAGCTTCACGGTGAGATTCACCGCATAGCCGTACCGGGACTGCCCGACCAGAAAAGCAGTCTCCAGGATCGGATTGCGCACGCCCCTCTGTTGAGCGACGAGGTAAAAAAAGCGCTTGGCGCGGATGCTGCGAGATCTGCCCGATGACGACCGCCTCTGCCATGGCGATTTTCATCCCGACAATATTATGTGGGGCAATCAGGATTGGATCATCGACTGGATGACGGGGATGAGCGGACACCCGGCGGGCGATGCGGCCCGAACCGCGCTGCTGCTCCGATACGGGAGCTTGCCGGACGACGCGCCGGCCGAAGTCGCCGAATGGCTGGCCGACATGCGTGCCGAGCTGCTCGACGGGTACCTGCGCTCATATGCGAAGCAGACCGGAACGACGCGCGAGCAGATCGAACGCTGGATGCCGCCCGTCGCCGCAGCCCGCCTGTGCGAGGGAATTCCCGAGGCGGAAAAAGAAGCGCTGGCTACATTTGTTCTGCAAGCTCTGGAAGGGTATGAACCTGGATGACCGCGCGCGCGTGGCTTCTTGGCGCGGGAATCGCGGTCGCGTTCCCGGCGCTGGTTCATCTGCTGCTCGCTGCCGCATCGCGAATGTTAAGCACGAACGATACTGGCGACTTTGCTTATCACGATACGACGTTCGTCGTTTACCATATTGGATGGGCAGGAAGCATCGCCTTAGGCCTTGTTGCGTTTATCCTGTACACGCTGATGTTTGTGCGCTTACGGCCCAAGAAATAACGAAACCAAACCCGCTGCAAAAGCTATCCTAGCGGCTCAGCCGACTTGTGCCGTACGCTTCACGATCCTGCGGAGATAGAGCCGCTCACCCGTTTCAAACAGCAGACGTCCCGCCGATATGGATAAGCCAAGAACCATACCTCGCTGCGCCATCGCTCCCCCCTTCCAGCACGCCTAACAGCAGCCCTAAGACGACGGGAATCAGGATCAGCTCCCAGATAAAGCTTCTACTCCACATTCGACCGGAGGTTTTATGCACCGTGTAGTCTTCTCGCCTGATATCCTGCCGATACCGGAATCCGATGCTCGTCAAGATCACGAGCATGGACACGTACAGATGATCCGCGCCGTCCGCCGCGTAAAACGTCGCGACCATCGGGACGCCAAACAGAACGAGATAGAGCAGATATAGGACGTATTTGTCGATGCGCTTCACAGGGCAGCCTCCCCCCGATTCTAGATCAGGTATCGAAGATACACATACACGCTCGCGATCGCCACGGACAGCAGCATCAGCGGAAGGCCCACCTTAAGATATTGAACGAACCGGATCGGATAGCCTTCCTTGGCGGCCATACCTGCGACGATCAGGTTGGCGCTCGCGCCGATGAGCGTGCCGTTGCCGCCAAGACACGCCCCCCAGCGCCAGACTCCACCAGAGCGGCTCGAGGTTGCTCACGCCCATCGTGCCCATCTCCTGAATCATCGGAATCATCGTCGCCACGAACGGAATGTTGTCGATAAAGGCGGAGGCGATCGCGCTCAGCCACAGGATGAGCATCGAAGTCGCGACCAGGTCGCCGCCGGTGAGATCGACCGCCCGCTTCGCGAGCTCGGCGATGACGCCGGTCTCGACGAGACCCGATACGAGCACGAACAGGCCGACGAAGAAGAAGATGGTCATCCACTCGACCTTGGTGAGCGCATGCTCCAGCTTATGCTCGCCGGTGAGAAGCAGCAGGAGGAAAGCGCCGGCAAGCGCAACGGTAGCGGATTCGAGATGAAGCGTCTGATGGGTGAAAAAGCCGATCAGCGTCAATCCCAGCACGATCAAGCACTTGCGCAGCAGTTTCGGATCGGTGAGCAGTTCCTTCTCGCTCATCTCCATGATGCCGCGCTTCAGCTCGTCGGTCGTCCGGATTTTTTTTGCGGTACATCCAGATGAAGAGCGGCACGTAAACGGCCATGACCAGAATGGCGACGGGGGCCAGGTTCTCGATAAAGGCCATAAAAGTGAGCTCCGGGACGGCGCTCCCGATCATAATATTCGGCGGGTCGCCGATCAGCGTCGCCGTGCCCCCCGACGTTGGATGCGATAATCTGCGTGAGCAGGAACGGCGCCGGATGGACGCGCAGCTGCCGCGTAATGCTGAAGGTGACGGGTACGATGAGCAGCACTGTCGTCACGTTGTCCAAAAAAGGCGGAGCAGACGGCCGTGATGAGCGACAAAAGAATCAGAATGCGGATCGGCTCGCCTTTCGCCTTCTTGGCTGCCAGAACGGCGATATATTTGAACATGCCCGTCTCGGCCGTCGTGCTCACGATGATCATCATGCCGATCAGCAGCCCAAGCGTATTGAAGTCGATGTGATGGATCGCCGTCTCCTGATCGACGATGCCGAAGACGACCATGAGCAGGCCGCCGATCATGGCGACGATCGTCCGGTGAATTTTCTCCGAGATAATAAGTGCGTAGATCACCAAAAATATGCCGATGGCCCAAATCGCTTGCTGTTCCATTCCGATCCTCCCAATCAATTGAATACCTTCATCCATTTTAACCGACAATGGGAATTAATATGGATAGGAGGATCAACATGTATCGAATCCTCGCGGCGTTGGCCGCCTGTATGGTGTGGTTTGGCTATTCCCTTACTCCGATTGCCGTCGCGGACGCGGATCCTTATGCCGCGCTCAAGCGTCTGTCCGCCGGCGGCGGTACTTCCCTGAAGATCCGAATGGACGATCGCACGCAGACGCCGGCCCTGCTGGCCGGCGCCTTGTCCAAGCCCTCCAAGCATTCGCCGGCTTGGATCGCGCTTGAATTCGCGAACAAAACCAAGCGAATATACGGCATTCAAAGTCCCCACTCCACGATGCGGGTGGCGGAGATCAGCGGCCACTCGGCCTCGATTGTCCGCGTGCGGCTGGTCCATCTGCTCTACAAGACGCCCGTTTGGGGAGACGAGCTGCGAATCGATATCGATCGCGACGGGATCATCCGGCGCGTAGAAGGGCGAATACACCCGAATCTGGCGAAAGCGACCCTCAACAGGCCGCGTCATGCCGCCGTCAGCCGAGCGGAAGCCGTGCGCATCGCCGCGGCCGCGACCGGCATTGGACGCGCGGATGCCGGCCGTGCCGAGGTTCGTCCTTATTACCTCCCCGACCGCGCCGGCATCCCGCTCGTATACGCCGTAACTTTTCAACGCTCCGGCCAGCCGCCGCTGCACCTCACGATCCATGCCTTGACCGGCCGCGTCATCCCGCTATAGTCAGGCCTCGGCCCACCCTACGCGCTGCAGCAGGCGCTGCTTCATCAGCTCGAGCACGAAGTCCACGTAATAGTCTTTGCGCACGATCACTTTATATTCGTGATTCGGATAATGGTAGAACAATACGTCCGTATAGACACGATCCTGGTCGAATTCCTGCTGCACTCGCTTGAGCCCCTCCAGCAGCGACGGCTCGTCGGTCAGGAGAACGATATTGAACTCCACATCGTTCTCGTTGACGGACTCGCTTATACGCAGCACAGCTTCGTCATAGCTGTAATTTAACATCGTATGACCTCCCGGAGGTTAGATTAGATAGCGAAGATAGACGTACGCGCTTGCGATGACGATGGACAGCAGCATAAGCGGAAATCCGATTTTCAAAAACTGAACGAACCGGATCGGATGGCCTTCTTTGCCGGCCATGCCCGCGACGATCAGGTTGGCGCTCGCGCCGATGAGCGATCCGTTGCCGCCGAGACAAGCGCCCAGCGCCAGACTCCACCAGAGCGGCTCGAGATCGCTCACGCCCATGTTGCCCATCTCCTGAATCATCGGGATCATGGTCGCGACGAACGGGATGTTGTCGAGGAACGCGGAGGCGATCGCGCTCAGCCACAGGATCAGCAGCGACGTCGCGACCAGGTCGCCGCCCGTCAGATCGATCGCCCGCTTCGCGAGCTCGGCGATGACGCCCGTCTCGATCAGGCCGGACACGAGCGCGAACAGGCCGACGAAGAAGAAGATCGTCATCCACTCGACCTTCGTGAACGCCTGCTCCATCATATGCTCGCCTGTGAGCAGCAGCAGCAGGAAGGCGCCCGCAAGCGCGACGGTGGCGGATTCGAGGTGGAACATTTGATGGGTGAAAAACCCGATCAGCGTCAGTCCTAGCACCGTCAGACACTTGCGCAGCAGCTTCGGATCGGAGATCAGCTCCTTTTCGTCCATCTCCATGACACTGAGCTTCAGCTCGTCCGTCGTCTGGATCTTTTTGCGGAACATCCAGATGAACAGCGGTACATAAAGCGCCATAACGACGACGGCGACGGGCGCCAGGTTGTTGATGAACGCCATGAACGTCAGTTCCTTGACGGCGCTGCCGATCATGATGTTCGGCGGATCGCCGATCAGGGTCGCCGTGCCTCCGACGTTGGATGCGATAATCTGCGTCACGAGGAACGGCACCGGGTTGACGCGCAGCTGCCGCGTGATGCTGAACGTCACGGGCACCATGAGCAGCACCGTCGTCACGTTGTCCAGAAAGGCGGATCCGACCGCGGTGATGAGCGACAGCAGGATCAGGATGCGGACCGGCTCTCCTTTCGCCTTTTTCGCTGCCAGCACCGCAATATACTTGAATACCCCCGTCTCGGCCGTCGTGCTCACGATGATCATCATGCCGATCAGCAGCCCAAGCGTATTGAAGTCGATGTGATGGATCGCCGTCTCCTGATCGACGATGCCGAGGACGACCATGAGCAGTCCCCCGATCATGGCCACGATCGTCCGGTGAATCTTCTCCGAGATAATGAGCGCGTAAATGACCAAAAAAAATGCCGATTGCCCAAATGGCTTGCTGCTCCATATGCCCCCTCCTTCTGTCTTCCATGGAATAGAATGTCCGCTATCGTACCGCGTATGCCGTTCAATCCCATTTTGGAGAGGCCAAAAAAAGCAAAGAGAAGCCCCCAAAATGGCAGGCTCCTCCGGTATTTCCCGATATGCAGTTACTGTCTATATTAAACGAAAACGCCGCGCTTGTAAACCTTTTTAGGTCCGACGCCGACCGCCATCTTCGAATGCGATTCGTTCCCATGAGCGCCGATTTGCGCTATGCTGGTTTTATATTTGTATAAAACAGGTAAATTTGTGCTGGAGTACTCATTCTCGATGAAGAGAGGAAGCGAGACCGTGAAGAAGTGGATGTGCGTTCTCTTGCTGATGCTTGCGGCGACGCTCGCCGAGTGCACTTCGCCGCTATCCTTGAAGTCCTACGTGGCGGACGGCAACTCCATGTCCCCGACCTTGAACGATGGAGACCGAATGCTAGTCAGCACGGATCTATCGGAAAAAATCAAGGCGGACGATCTCCTTATCATTAAAGTGAGCGGTAAAGAATATTGCAAGCGCGTAATCGGCGTGGCAGGCGACCGAATCGAAGCTAAGGAAGCGGGGGTGTACGTTAACGACCGGCTGCTGTACAAAACCGATTTTATGCCTGAAAATGCCATAAAGCCCGCGATCGTCCTTGGCGAGGACGAGTATTATATGCTCGGCGACAATATCGACAACAGTCTGGACAGCAGGATGTACGGACCGATCCGAAGTGATCAGGTTATCGGGCGCGTTACGAAAATCATACCAAAGAAATGAGGGCGGGGAGGAGATGATGAAGCTCCTGTTCGTGTGCAGCCGCAACAAGTGGAGAAGCCTTACGGCCGAGCATATTTTTAATGCGCTCGAGGGTTATCAGGTTCGATCCGCAGGGACGGAGGACGCCGCACGGATTAAGGTGAACGAGGGCCATATCGGTTGGGCGGATCTGATCTTCGCGATGGAAAAGAAGCATGTGCGGCGGCTGCAAGAAAAGTTTCCGCACATGCTGCAGGGGAAGCGAATCGTCTGCCTCGGCATTCCCGACGAATACGGATATATGGACGAGGAATTGATCGAGACGCTTCGGTCGGGCGTATCGGAATATATCGAGATCTCGTGACAGTGAAACAGGAGGCAGCCCATGACTCAGAAGATCGTCATCAAACAACTGGCCGAAGAAGCCGAAGTACGCGAGTTGGATACTGTATTTTCCCGTACGTATCCCTGGTATCATCCCGGCCATTACGATAATCGGTACCTTGAGGAGAACCGCCAAGGTTTGAGAATTACGCTGATCGCCAAGGTAGACGGCAACGTCGCCGGGTGCTGCCATCTGCTGTATCGCTCGGATTATCCGGGATTCGCCGAAGCGGGCATACCAGAGGTTAACGCTCTGGACGTGCTCCCTGCTTACCGAAGATCAGGCATAGCGAGCCGCATGCTGCAGGCGTTGGAGGACATCGCCTCGCGCGGCTCCTCGTACATAGGATTAGGCGTCGGGCTGTATCGGGATTATGGGGCGGCGCAGATTTTGTATGCCAAACGCGGTTATGTCTTGGACGGACAAGGCATCATGTATAAAAACCGGGCGGTCGCCCCGGGACAGACTGTCGCCGTTGACGATGACCTGCTGCTTTACTTGATCAAAGATCTAACGAAAGCGAACAAAGAATAGCTCGATCTTCGTTACGTCGACGGTACAATTAATCCCTTTCGGATCACATTGGCAGACACCGGCGCGCGGCCGATCTCCCGCGCCCATACGGACAGCTGCCCGACATGGTGAATCTCGTGCGCGATGACGTGGCGCATCACTTCACCCCAGGCATGCACTTCGGACGTGCCGTCCGGACGCTCGCTCGGCAGCGGCCGCGTCTCCATGGACGGCTCCCAGGCCGTCACGAACGCCTCGACATCGGGCCGAAACCTGCGGTCCAGCGCCCGGATTTGTTCGAGCGAGGCGTACATGTCGAACGGATCCTCAAAGTCCGGTTGGTCTTGCATGAACATGATCCAGCTGTATTCCACGTCCACGATATGGAACAGCGTCTTCAGGATGCTCCCAACGCCGCCCGTACGGGCTTTAAGCAGCTCTTCTTCGGGTACCTCTTCGCACCATGCGTACCATTGCTCGCGGACGATCCAGTTGTATCGAAAAAAAGGTTGCATCGCGTACCTCCTGCTGGTTTAATCAGACTCAGCTGTCTATCAACGTCACGTCTCTTACCTATCAACGACTCTATTCTACTATATCCATTCTAATCGGGGTGTCTCATGGATCAAAGCGTCATTCGACAGGCGATAACATCGGCAGAGCAACTCGTCTGACAAGCAGGCGCCATCGCGCTGGAGAGATTCGACGTGAAGCCGGGAGAATGAACCGGACAACTTCGAATCTTAGCGAGCAGGACGAGTTTAATGAAGAAAATGTCGGAATGCCGCGCGCGCCTGCCTCATATACTTCTGCGATGCGATTCGAATCGCCTATGCGGGAGGTATGGAGGATGTCTTATTCCGAAGCGACCGTGCTCCAGACGTCGGCGCCTCAGACACCGGTGCTTCAATCGCCGGCTCTGAATTTGTCGGCCGACTCGACCCAGAAGGTCAATTATGCCAAAAACGATCAAAACGTCATCACACAGCTGTTCGCCGAGCAACTGCCCGCCGTCAGAACCGGTTTTTTCAACATCTATATGAGTCAGGGCGTCGTGGTCTCGCCGCACTGGCACACCAACGCTGCCGAGCTGGTCTTCTTGATTAGCGGCGAGCTTCAGACGTCCGTCTTCAATCCGTTCACCCAGCAGCTCATGACGTATCGGCTCAAGCCCGGCCAAGTCTCCCAGTTCCCGCTCGGCTGGTTCCACTGGCTGGTGGCGCTGACCGACCACACGCACCTGCTGACGATCTTCGACGTCCCGACGCCCGACATCGTGTACGCGGGCGATTTCCTGCGGACGCTGCCGCCCGAAGTCGCCGCGCGCGCCTACTGTATCAATCCGACTTCCTATGCGCAAACGGTGGCCCCGATGCAAAAGCCGGTCATCCTTGGCCCGCCTCCCGGCTGCGCTCCCGCAACCGGCGCCGTGCAGGGCGCGTCCGCGCAGGCCGGCTATCCGCATGCGGCCGCGCAAAGCGCGGCTTCGCCCGGCCCGATGTATCCCGGCACGATGCCGGGCGTGATGCCGCAAAGCGTCATGCCGCAGCAGGGAGTGGCGGCGGCGCCTTATCCCCCTGGGTCAGGGTGGAGATAGCGTTTGGCTTTGGCGAATCGGTAGGGAACCCACCATAGCAACAGCTCGAAGCCTGCGGCGGGTGCCGCAGGCTTTTTATATGTTTGCGTGAAAATGACAGGTGAAGGCTTCGAATGTACTGTCCAGGGAAAGCACATGGTCGAGGGCACGAGTCGCAGGCGCGAAAGTGCTGCCGTGGGAAAGCACATGCGCGGATTACTGGTGAAGGCGTCGAATGTGCTGTCCTGGGAAAGCGCTTGGTCGAGGGCACGAGTCGCAGGCGCGAAAGTGCTGCCCCAGGAAAGCTCATGCGCGGATTACTGGTGAAGGCGTCGAGTGTGCTGTCCTGGGACAGCGCTTGGTCGGGGGTACGAGTCGCAGGCGCGAAAGTGCTGCCGTGGGAAAGCACATGCGCGGATTACTGGTGGAGGCGTCGAATGTGCTGTCCTGGGAAAGCACATGGTCGAGCGTACGAGTCGCAGGCGCGAAAGTGCTGCCGTAGGAAAGCACATCCGCAGATTACTGGTGAAGGCGTCGAATGTGCTGTCCTGGGAAAGCACATGGTCGAGCGTACGAGTCGGAGGCGCGAAAGTGCTGCCGTAGGAAAGCTCATGCGCGGATTACTGGTGAAGGCGTCGAATGTGCTGTCCTGGGAAAGCGCTTGGTCGAGGGCACGAGTCGCAGACGCGAAAGTGCTGCCGTAGGAAAGCACATCCGCGGATTACTGGTGAAGGCGTCGAATGTGCTGTCCAGGGACAGCGCTTGGTCGAGGGCACGAGTCGCAGGCGCGAAAGTGCTGCCCCAGGAAAGCACATCCGCGGATTACTGGTGAAGGCGTCGAATGTGCTGTCCGGGGACAGCGCTTGGTCGAGGGCACGAATCGCAGGTGCGAAAGTGCTGCCGTAGGAAAGCTCATGCGCGAAACCGCCGCGAGAATCCGACAGCGCAAACACCCCATGTCTTCAAAGCACCCTCACGCGGCATACTACAAAGGCGCCACGCGATTCGCAATTCGCATCAAGAGGTACGCTTATAGAAAGGGGGGAACGCTTCATGAGATGGCGTCGACCGAAAGGCCAACCTACATATCCGATCGTCCTGGCTCTCATCGCAGCAGGGATCGTCCTCGCCATGCTGCCGGCGCTATCCCGGGCACCCGCTCATGCTGCCGCGGCCGGCTTCACGGCCTCTTGGCCCTACAAGGCCGACTTGCTCGGCGCGGAGCAGGTCGTCGTCGTCGAGACCAAGTCCCTCCGGTCGAGGACGGGTATTCTATCGCTGCGCGAGAAGCGGCCGGACGGCGGCTGGACCGTCGTCCTGTCGGGCATTCCTGTCGCGCTGGGCAAGAACGGCATCGCCAAGACGAAGGAAGGCGACGGCCGTACGCCCTCCGGCGTGTACCCGCTGGGCGATGCATTCGGCACCGCGAGCAAGCCAAAGGCGCTGAAGCTCGCTTACAAGCAAACGACCAAGCAAGATTATTGGGTCGACGACACGACTTCCGCCGATTACAATCGATGGGTCGCTTACAGCGGCGATCCGGACCGCAAATGGCATTCCTACGAGCGCCTCGATCAGCCGCTCTACAAATATGCGATCGTCGTGCGCTATAACGACGATCCGATCATGCCCGGCCGCGGCAGCGCCATCTTCCTTCATCTGTGGCGCGGGGCGGACAAGCCGACGGCCGGCTGCATCGCCATGTCCGAGCCGAACCTGCTCAAGCTGATGGCCGCGCTCGATCCGGCCAGATCGCCGGCGATTGCGATCGGACTGGCCGGTTAACGGCGACCCGGCACCGCCGAGCGGAGCGAACGGCACAGACACTTGTCGGCAGTCAGGCGAAAATCGCCACCAGCGCGATCACCGCGATCGGCACGAGCAGCATCGCGGCGAAAACGAGGATACCAAGCGGATGCGCGAAGTTGATCGTCCAGCCGACGCCGTATCTTTTCTCCGCCATTAACGCCGGATCCGCTTTGTTGTAGTAGAAAACGCCGCCGCGCCATGCTTCGTCTTCTTGCGTGCGAGCCGCACCGGACGCCTCGTCCAGGCCTTGCCGCGCCACGTACCAGACGAAGCCGAAAACGGCGAGGATGAGCAGCGCGGGCAGACCAAGCATCGCGGGACTTAGACGTCCTGTCGGCCAGCCGTACAGCGTCACGGATTGGCCCAAACCCAGCATCACGACGACGAACAGCGAGAGTGCGTAGATGAACACCGAGTTCGCCTTTCTGAACCGCAGTTGCTGCGCTCTGGAAGCCTCCGGGCGTTCTGGATCGAGCTGCTGCCGCGCCTGTCGAATGCTCATGTTGACCAGCAGGAACACGATGATCAGCACGAGCTGCACGATATTCAGCATAAAGACGGATCCGAATGCCTTGGGCGAATATTCGTCGGGCTCTCCGGTAATGCCGAAGTGGGTCGGTACCGGATTCGGGATAACGTCCCAATGCAGCGCGGCCGAAGCGGCGCATACCATAACGATCGCCGCATGAATCAAAAACCACCAGTTGCCCACGAGCCGCTGGCGCTGTCGGAACAGCAGATCGATGACGATCTTGGACGGCTTTTCGGCGCTCCAGTCCCTCGCGTGCTTCAAGCGCAGCGCCTGCGATCGTCCCGAGCGCCAGACCGGGATCAGGCCGCCGATCTGGATGATCAGCGCCGTGACGAGCGCCGTCTCCGGACGGCCGCCCGCCTCGCCGCCGACCGAGAGACCGACGGCCGCGCCTGCCGCCAGTCCCAGTACCCACAAGACGACCGTCGCGCCGACATGCCTGCCGCGAATTCGCCGGACCTCTTCGCTGCCGCGATCCGCCTCCGGCACGTACAATCCGAACAATAGATGCTTCGGCGCAAGATATACGACTACGATCATCATCAGCGAAATTACGATATCCAAAATTCCGATGACCAGCCATTCCATCTGCGTTGCGTTCATTTCGCATCCTCTCCCTTCTTCGTCAGTTGCCTGTAGACCGCTGCGCTCTGCTCGGCAAACTCCGCTTCCGTCATGCCGCGGACCGCCGCCTCCGCAGCGAGCGACCGAATGCCCCTCGCCAACTTGGCGCGAAACGCCGCGTCCGTACCGGGCATCCCGCCCGGCTGTACGACGACCCCCCTGTTTGCGGTGCACCTGGAGGAACCCGTCCTGCTTGAGTACCTGATAAGCCTTGTTCACGGTATGCAAATTAATGCCCAGATCCGCGGCGAGGCTTCGAACGGACGGCAGCGGGTCCCCGGGCTTCAGCTGCTTGGAAGCGATGCCCTCGATCAGTTGATCGACCAGTTGCGTATATATAGGCACTTCCGATTGCAGATCGATCTCCATCCACATGGCACGCCATCCTCTACTTTTCTGTTATATTTATTATATAACAAATAATTGTACGATAACAGACCATATGCTTAAAATAGCCTAAATCCGTTCTTTGCTTTTGCGCCGGGCTGTGCTATAATTTCTCTTGCCGCTAAAATTCGGCATCTTCGAGACGTGGCTCAGCTTGGTAGAGCGCTTGCTTCGGGAGCAAGAGGTCGCAGGTTCAAATCCTGTCGTCTCGACCATCCAATACAACGACGGAAGCCTTGCATTTCAAGGCTTCTTTTTATTTTCCCCCACAACTTGTAATCCCCCCGTACATATACGGTACAAATGGAAACGATACGATAAAAGGAAGAACGCAGACAGCCGCAGACGGAAAGGAGCGCCATTATGACAACCGTGATGGTCGTGGACGACGAAGCGCATATCCGCGAGCTGGTCCGGCTGTACCTCGAGGACGAAGGCATGGAGGTCGTGGAGCAATCGGACGGCGCGGCCGCATGGGCGTATATGCTGAAGCAATCGGTCGACCTCGTCGTGCTCGACGTTATGATGCCGAAGATGGACGGTTGGGATCTGTGCCGCTTGATCAGGGAGGAAGGCGATACGCCGATTCTGATGGTGACGGCCAAAGGCGAGCCTGCCGAGCGGATCAAGGGCTTCCGGCTGGGAACGGACGATTATCTGGTCAAACCGTTCGATCCGATGGAGATGGTGATGCGGGTAAAGGCGCTGCTGAAGCGCTACCGGATCTCGACCTCGCAGACCATTCGTCTCGGGAACGTCCTGCTCGACAAAAAAAAGTTATCTGGTGGCGTTCGAAAACACCGGGCAAACCGCTACCCTGCCCATGAAGGAATTCGAGCTTCTGTATATGCTGGCCAGCTACCCGGGACAGCTGTTCACCAGAGACATGCTGATTCAGAAAATATGGGGCATGGATTACGACGGGGACGAGCGTACGGTGGACACGCATATCAAGCGGCTCCGGGAGCGGTTCGCCGATTACGCTGCCGATTTCAAGATCGCGACGCTGCGCGGGCTCGGTTATCGGTTAGAGGCTTACCATGATTAAGTCGCTTTACGTCCGGATCGTTCTCACCTTTTTTGGCCGCCGTCATCGTTAGTCTGTTCCTGTCGTTATGGTTAATCGTCCGGCTGTCAGAGTCCCGGATCACCAGCTACGTCCAGGACGAGTTGATCGCAAACGGCAAGGACATCATCGAATCGTATGTCGAATCCTATCCCGCGCATGCCGAGATTCTGGCCAAAGGACTCGCCGTCACGTCTGCCGTCAATTTTTACGGTGCCGGCGGCCAACTGCTCCATGACGACGTATTGCCGACGGACAAACGGATCGCGGTCGACGCCGACAGGATCGGCTTCGTGCTGGACGGAGGCGTCTACCGCGGCAAATCCCGCGGTCCGGAAGCATTTGTCGTAGGACTCCCCTTTCAGATCGGCAGCGAGCGCTTTGCCTTATTCATGGCGCCGGCCATCGGTCCGTTCATGCGCTTGATCGTCAACTTTTTCCAGTTCGAGCTGCTGTTCGTTCTCCTCATCGGCAGCGTGTTGATCCTGATCGCGGCGCGATTCATCGTCCGACCGCTCAGGCGCTTGACCGATGCGACCCGCAGGATGAGCAAAGGCGACTTCGGCGTCGTGCTCCGGACGAAGCGAAAGGACGAGATCGGCCAGCTGACGCGCAGCTTCAACCTGATGGCGCAGGAGCTCGGGGCGCTGGAGAAGATCCGCCAGCAGTTCGTATCCAACGTTTCGCATGAGATTCAATCTCCCCTCACCTCGATCAAGGGCTTCACGAAGGCGCTCAAGCACAAGAAGATGGACGAGGAAAAGCGGCTGCAGCTGCTGTCCATCATCGAAGAGGAGACCGAGCGCCTGTCCCGTCTAGGCGACGATCTGCTTCAGCTGTCCTCCCTGGAATACGAGCACTTGGAGCTTAATCTTCGCGCATACCGGCTGGACGAGCAATTGCGCAAAGCCGTCATCGCCCTGGAACCCCAATGGACGCAAAAGGGGCTTCGCCTGGAGCTGGATCTGGCCTCGCTGGATATCGTCGCCGACGAAGATCGCATTTATCAGCTGTGGATCAACCTGCTCGGCAATGCGATTAAATTCACGGACCCGGGCGGAGAGATCCGGCTCGTCGCGGGGCAGCAAGGCGAGACGGCGGTCGTATCGGTTCACGATACCGGGTCCGGCATTCCCGAAGGACAGCTTGACGCGATCTTTCAACCTTTCTACAAGGTCGATCCATCTCGCACAAGCGCCGTCTCCGGCAACGGCATCGGCCTGTCGATCGTCAAGCGAATCGTCGGTCTTCACCATGGAGACATCCAAGTGACGAGCGTGCCGGGGAAGGGAACGACGTTCCATATTCTGCTCCCCCCTGGTCCCGCCTCCCCGCAATATGTAACCGACACTTCACATTGGCGACAAAATAGCCCGGTATACTCCTCTCAGACAAGGAGAGGAGAGAAAGAAAGATGAATATGCTAAGCCGCATCAGTCTTAAAAACGGGGCGGCCGTTATTATCCTATGCGTACTCGTGCTGGGTTACGGCTTCTATTCGACCACACAGATCAAGCAGCAGACGTTCCCGGACATCGAGCTGCCCGCCGTATCTATCCAGGCCGTCAATCCCGGCGCTTCCGCAGAGGAGATCGCGTCGGAGATCACCAAGCCGATTGAGGATGCGCTAAAAAGCTTCAAAGGATACGATTCCCTCACAAGCACGACGTTGGACAATGCAACCAGTCTGTTCATTCAATTCCCGTTCGGGACGGATATGGACAAGATGTCCGCCGACGTAGAGGCGGCGCTGGCGAAGCTGCCGCTGCCGAGCGGCGCCAACGTGACGGTCCAGCGGCTGTCAGCCGGCGCCGCGCCGATCTATCAGGCAGCTGTGTTCGCGGACGGGGGTGACGCCGACGCCGACGCGCTGGCGGCCAAGCTGGCAGCCGAGGTCGTACCGAAGCTGCAGAAGCTGGACGGCGTCAACTCGGTCACGCTGACCGGGACCGAGACGGAGAAGCTCAATATCGTCGTCGACAAAGACAAGGCGAGCCAGCGCGGCATCACGCTCGGCTCCATCCGCAGCGCGCTGCAGTCGCTTCAGTACGCACTGCCTCTCGGGAACGTCAGCCAGGATGAACAGACGATCCCGATCCGTCTCGTCGGCGGCGTCGATTCGATCGAGCAGATCCGCGCATTGGAGATCGGTGGCGCGTCTGCAGGACAAGCCGGGCCGGGAGGCCTCGATGCATCCGCAGGACAAGCCGGACCGGGCGGCGCCGGTGCGTCCGCCAAGGTCAAGCTGTCGGATATCGCGACGATCTCTACGGTCGCGTCCCAGGATACGATCGCCAGGTATAACGGCAAGCCGAGCTTCGTGATCGGCGTCGTTAAAGAACAGGACGCCAACACGGCTGACGTCGCGAACGAAGTGAAGGACGTTTTGAACGCCTATCAAGACAAGGGCGAACTGGACGTCCATATCATCGAGGACCAGGGCAAGGAGATCGAGGAGTCCGTGTCGGCGCTGGTCCGCGAAGGCGCCTTCGGCGCACTGTTCTGCGTCATCATCATCTTCCTGTTCCTGCGCAATATCAGGGCGACGCTAATCTCCATCGTCTCTCTGCCGTTATCGATTTTTGCCACGATCTCGGTTCTGAACCAGATGGATTATACGCTGAACATCATGACGCTGGGCGGCATCGCCGTCTCCATCGGACGCATCGTGGACGACAGCATCGTCGTCATCGAGAACATCTTCAGGTGGCGACAGGAAAAAGGAAGCGAACTGAAGGGCAAGGAGCTCGCTTTTAAAGCCACCAAGGAAGTCATCGGCGCCGTCGGTTCTTCGACGATCGCGACCGTCGTCGTCTTTGCGCCGCTCGCGTTCGTGAGCGGGATCATCGGCGAGTTTTTCCGTCCGTTCTCCGTGGCGGTCGTCGTCTCGATCCTGTCGTCCTTGCTCGTGGCGATCATGCTGATCCCCGTGCTCGGCGCGAAGTTCTTCAAGAACGTCAAGCCGCACAAGGAAGGCACCGGCGCGCTCGCCCGCGGCTACGAAAAGCTCATTCAAGGCGCTTTAAAACGCAAGGCGCTCGTCCTGAGCGCATCCGTGCTGCTGCTCGCCGGCTCGCTCGGCACGATCCCGATCCTCGGCGTCGCCTTCCTGCCGGCCGACTCGGTGCCTACCGCAACGATCGATGTGTCGCTGCCGGCGAAGAGCTCGCTGGCGCAGACGAACAAGGCAACGGAGAACATCGAAGCCTATGTTAAAGCGCTCAAGGGCGTGGAGAACTACCAGGTCACCATCGGCGGCTCCGGAGGTCCGTTCGGCGGCGGACCCGTGCAGCACAATCAAGCAAAGGTAACCGTTCAATTCGCTAAAAGCGCAAACGTAGAGAAGATGGTCGAGCAAGCCAATATCGACCTGCCCGCCTTGGTAGCCGCAGAGGTTGACGGCGCATCGATCAAGATTCAGGAAGGCGAGCAGCAAGGCTTGCCGGACGGCAGCGGCGTCAATGTCACGCTCTACGCCGACAATGTCGATCATCTGTCCCAGGCGGCCAAGCAAGTCGCTCAATTGATGCTCGCGAATCCGGAGCTGAAGGATATCGGCAACAACATGAGCGGCGTCTCGCCGAAGTGGGTGCTCACGTTAAATCAAAAAGGCATCGATGCGGGCGTCAGCGCCATGGCCGTGATGCAGGCCGTGAATGAACAGCTGAAGCCGATCGACGCCGGCACCTATCTGCTCGACGGTCAGAGCCAGGACGTCGTCCTCTCGTACGACCAGCAGATCGGCTCGCGCGCGCAGCTTGAACAGATCGCGGTTCCGACCGCGCTCGGCACGAAGAAGCTGCAGGAGATCGCCAATGTCGACGTTCAAAGTGCGCTGGCCACGATCAATCACGACGACGGCAGGACGTATGCGGCCGTCACCGCGAATATCAAGGCAGGCGGCGACACCGCGGCCGTCACCAAGCAGGTGGAGGCGGACATCCGCAGCCTGGCCCTCCCTTCCGACGTAGAGCTCAGTTTCGGAGGCGGACTCGCCATGATCAACGAAGGCTTCGCCAGCATCGGCATTGCGATGATCGCCGCGGTAGGACTCGTCTTCCTCGTCATGAGCGTGACGTTCGGCGGCATCGTCACGCCGCTGATCATCCTGTCTTCGCTGATCTTCATACCGGTCGGATCGCTCGGCGCTCTGCTGCTTACCGGCCAGGCCTTATCCATGAGTTCGATGATCGGGATGCTTATGCTCGTCGGCATCGTCGTGACGAACGCCGTCGTGCTTCTCGATCGCGTCGAGAAAAATCGCAAAGCGGGCATGGCCGTCACGGAAGCCATCGTCGAGGCTTGCAAGACGCGTCTTAGACCGATTCTGATGACCGCACTCGCGACGATGCTGGCACTGTTGCCGCTCGCCTTGTCCGGCTCCTCGACCAGTCTCATCTCGGGCGGCCTTGCCGTGACCGTCATCGGCGGGCTGTTCACGTCCACCCTGCTCACGCTTGTCGTCGTTCCGGTCATTTACGAGCTGGCTTGGAAGAAGCGGAAAGTGCGCGAGGTAGAGGATTTCTAAGATAACGATAGGTTAAGATAAAGACTGCCGGTAAGTTACGGCAGTCTTTTATATACGATAGAGGTTATATGCTACTCCATATTTTTCAACGCAAGGATCTCTTGCTCAGACAACCCGGTTGCTTGGGTAATGATCGAGATATCCACGTTCAATCGCAGCATGTTCTTGGCGGCTTCCTTGATGCCTTCCTCCCTGCCTGCCTTCATGCCTGCCTGCATGCCCGCCTGCTTCGCTCCTTCAAGCATCGACGCCTCATCATGCAGATACTTCTGGCGAGCTTCGTATAAAAGGCGGGCCTCCGAGTCTGGTTTATTCATCTTCAGCACCTCTACCAGCAATACTGTATATCTATTTACTATATTTCAACGCAAGAATCTCCTGCTCAGACAATCCAGTCGCTTGCGCAATGGTGGGGATATCCACGTTCAACCGCAGCATATTCCTGGCGGCTTCCTTCATGCCTTCCTCCCTGCCTGCTTTCAAGCCTTCCTTGATGCCTTCCTCTCTGCCTTCCTCCCTGCCCGCCTTCATGCCTGCCTGCATGCCCGCCTGCTTCGCTCCTTCAAGCATCGACGCCTCATCATGCAGATACTTCTGGCGAGCTTCGTATAGACGGCGGGCCTCCGAGTCTTGACTCAAGTATTGCAGCGTATCCATTGCTTTTTCTAGTCCCGGTTCATTCATCTTCAGCACCTCCCAGTAGGTCGTATCCACGCCTTTCAGAAAAAGCAGCCAGTTTTCCAAGCCGCCTTGCGTCGGGATCACGTCTTCCAGCTTCGTCAATTCGAGAAAATGCACTTCGATGTCGTCGCATAGCGTGATCAATGTCCGGTCTTCGCGAAGATGGAACACATTATGATACTCGCCGTTCGGCAAAAAGGCATAGTTCAAAATATTGATGGTGACGCACTTCTTCAGCGCTTGATATCGCTCGCCTTCCTGAAGCTGGCCGGCATAACGCTTGCTCCAATAGAACAACGTCCGCTTCTCAATATCGTATTTGTTAAAAAAGCTGCATTTCAATGTCAATCAGCTTGCCCTCCGCCGTCTTGGCATAAACGTCGAAGATGGATTGCTTGTCAAGCGGATCGTCCTTGTCGGTGTAAGGATTCATCAGGATAATCTCGGTCAATGGCGGCTCCCCGGTTTTGTTGAGTATCTGGTTGAGAAACGCCAACAGCACATCCTTGTTATTCTCGCTGCCGAAAATACGCTTGAATACAAAATCCACCCTTGGATCAAGCAATTCCATTCCGACCCACTCCAACTCGGTTTGATAGTCCCATTATAACAAAGTTTTCTGCCTTTTCTTTGCTAAAAGCGGCGTTTGAACCCTACTCGTCACAAAAGCGTGAGCGGCGCCTATACGTAATAAACCGTCAGGGGAGAACGTCCTGACGGTCTCTTTTATAGGTAGGCGGATATCCGAAAGTGGATTGGCGAGGAACGCCTGTCGATGTTTCATCGGGCAGCCATTCCGACAGGTTGGGCAATCGTAATACGAGTATCGCCTTGCGTCGTTCTTTCGTCGTAATGCCTGCAAATATACATCTATTTCCGCCGATATCGGCCCTTTTAAACAGGATTGATGCGAAAATGCATTTATTTTCCTCCATCTATCCCGATTCCGACTCGTGCTTTGAATTTACATGCATATTTGCAGGCATTTTATTAAGTGCCGTTCGTCGACAGAAAATACATGTACGGATGCAGGTTTTTTTGATCGGCAGAACGCTGTTCGCCTGCAGCGGCAGCTTTCTTCTGTTTTATCCTGTTGCCGCGCTTCAAGCCATCGTCCGGCGACCCTCGCTCACCCGTCGTAATTCACCACATAATGCTGCAGCGCCGTATTATAATACCC
Organism: Cohnella rhizosphaerae; assembly: GCF_029525575.1. GTDB lineage: Bacteria > Bacillota > Bacilli > Paenibacillales > Paenibacillaceae > Cohnella > Cohnella rhizosphaerae. The sequence continues at coordinate 146,187 of NZ_JAPDIA010000003.1, read as the reverse complement.
CTCGCTGTACTCGACCACGCCGCCCGCCTCGTCGTAGGCGTAGCGCAGCCGCTTGAGCAGCGGCGTGCCTGCCGCGAGGTTCAACTGCTCGGCAACGCCGGCAGGCACGGCCGACACCGCGAACGCATCCCGGAACCGCGCCAGCACGATGCCGCTCTCCTCCAGAAATCCGTACAGCGACTGCTCCGCCAGTCCCGTCAAATCCGCCTTCTCCAGCCGCGCCGGCAGGTAATGCGCATAGTGAATATACGGCGCCCCGTCCAGCAGATACAGCCGCTCGACCCGCAGGCCCTCGTCCCCCAGCAGCCGATGCGGCTCGGTGTCCGGCGCGTAACGGACGGCCTCCGCGCCAAGCAGCTTTTTCTGCATCGCATGGCCTTCCTCGACGAGCAGCTCGGTGAAGCTCTTCCACGTCGAGCGCTTGGCCGCCCGCGTATTGCGGATGACCCGCGTTCCCCGGCCGCTACTCGGCTCCAGGTAGCCTTCCTGCACGAGCTCCTTGATCGCGCCCCGAATCGTGATCTTGCTCACGCCGAACTCCTCCTCGAGCCGCGGCTCGGGAGGAATGTTGGTGTCGAGCGGATACTGCCCGTGCAGAATCCGGTCCTTCAATATATTTTTGATCTGCATGTACAACGGCCGCTTGTTGCGGGACAGATTCACGGTCTCGATCTCTACCTTTCTATGTCGCCTGCCGTCTCCGTCATGGCGCGGACGATCTCCGCCTCCGACGACATCGGCGTGTCGCCCTGCACCGTATGGGCCAGCATCGCCGCGGCAGCCGCGAATTCGACGGTCCGCCCGGACGGCATCCCCGTCAGCGCGCCGTGCAGGATGCCGCTCGCATAGGCGTCTCCTGCCCCAATTCTATCATAGACCGCGAACGTCAGCGTTCCAGAAAAAGCGAATTGCCGGTTTTCGTACAAAAAACCTTGCAGGGCATGCGTCCCGTCTCCGAGGATGGCACGATGGGTGCCCGCGATCGCGGCGATGCCGTAGGTATCGGCAACGGCCGGGATGAGCTCCTCGAGCTGATCCCTGCGGACCGTCCGGCTCGTCTCCATGCCGAGGATATGAATCGCGTCCTTCTCGTTCATCATCGCGAGGTCCGCAAGCCTCAGCATCTCGATATAATGCGGCTTCGCCTTCGCATAGCCGTCTTCTCCCCATAGCGTCGGACGGTAGTTGCAGTCGAAGACGACAAGACCGCCCTTGCGCTTGACCGCGCGCGCCAGCTCTACCATGTGTCCGCGCACCGTATCGTTCATCGCGAGCGTGATGCCGCAGAAATGCACGGCGTCCAGTCCCTCCGCGATCGCTTCCCAGTCGTAGGCACCGGCGGGCGCCGTGTTGAAGCTGCTCTCCAGCCGGTTCGTGTAGGTGACACGGCTCGGCCTGGCGCCGAAGCCGTTCTCGAGGAAGTAGAGGCCGACGTATTTCCCGTCCCGCCGAATGAAGTCCTGCGCTACGCCCAGCTTGCGCAAATACGCGACAGCGGCGTCGCCCAGCGGATTCGCGGGCAGCGTCGTGACCAGATAACCGTTATGCCCGAACCGCGCGAGCGCCGAGACGATGTTGACCCCGGTGCCGGAGAAAGAGTACTTCAGCGTATCCGCCTGGGTGAGCAGCTCGTAGCCCGGCACCTGCAGGCGCATCATCACCTCGCCGAAGGCGGCGACTTTTTTAGGCATACCGGTCGACCAGCTCCTTCATCGTCGCCAGCAGGCGGCGCACATCGTCGGTCTTCGTCTTGCCCGTCGCCTTGTCGACGATCGAGGAGTAAACGTGCGGGATTACCTGCGGCACGCCGGCCTCAAGCGCCATGCGAAGGATCGGCTCGAAGTTGTCCAGGTCGATGCCGCCCGTCGGCTCAAGCGCGAAGCCTTCCGCGGCGCAGGCCTCCACCACGGCCTTGTACTCGTCTTCGCGGCTCAGCCCGTTCATCGGAAAATACTTCAACGCGTTGCCGCCCATGTCGCGCACAAGCGCGATGGCCGCGCGGACGGGCAGAATCGCTTGCTCGGCCGCAGCCGCGCTGACCGGTCCCGTCGACACGTTGACATAGCCGACCCGGCCTGTCGGGGAGACGAGGCTGTTGATCCAGCTATCCTCGCCATCCAAGTTCGCCCGCGTCGCGCCGACTGCCGGGAACACCTGATTGATGTGGCTGCCGGGATAACGCTTGACGATCTCCGCCACGACGGCGGCCTGCCGATTGTCGCCGGCGCCGAGGCCGATCGATACCGCATCGTCGATCGCGCGGCCGTATTCCTTCATGGCCGCCACCGCGGCCTCCACAGTCGGATAATCCTTGGACAGCACGCCCACCAGCACATGCCCTTCGGCCGCGTCGAATACTTCCTTCGCGTTGTCCACGCTGTTCGCCAGGACGTTTAACGCCGCCCGCTCTTTGTACAGTCTCTTCGTCAAACCGCTCGTCATCTTATTGTCCTCCTGCCAGCTCGCGAATGCGCGACGCGATAATGTGAATGTCGTCGCCCTGAAGCGGGCGCGGGTCGATATCGAAGTAGCCTTGGCGGACGCCGTAATCGCGGGTGTAGATGGCGATGTCGCCCTCCTGCAGCGCCTTCGCCAGGCGCACGGCGGTCGTTCCCGAGAGCGCGGGATCGATCCGGACGCGTGCGCGGTAGATCGCGCGTCCCGCTTCGTCCTGCACGATCGACACCTGCACGCCGTTCAGATCGTTCAGGGGCGCCAGCGCCTGCAGCGATTTCTTTTCCCGCTCGCTCGTATCTTCCTTGACCATATACTCGTCCAGCGCCTGAAGCAAGCCGAACGTCGTCTCCTTGCCCACCTTCATGCTGCGCCCGATGCCGTGCAGCTGTACCTTCAGCCATTCGACATACTGGCGTTTGCCGCCGACGATGCCCGAGGTGGGGCCTTCGATCGCCTTGGAGCCGCTGTAGATCGCCAGGTCCGCGCACTTCACGTACTTTCGCACATCCTCCTCCGCCGCGGCGTCCACGATGAGCGGCACTCCGCGCCGCTGCGCAATTTCCCACGCTTCCTCGACGGAGATCATGTTCTTTTGAACCGCATGATGCGACTTCACGTATAAAATAGCTGCCGTCCGCTCGCCGATCGCGTCCTCGATATGCTCGGCTTTGCCTTCGTTGGCGTAGCCTGCCTCGACGACCTTGCCGCCCCCCAGGTATACCATCGTCTCCACAGGCGCGCCGTACTGTACATTGTGCCCCTTCAGCATCACAATCTCGTTTCGTGCGATCGGCTCCTGATGCAGACGCTCGCTGAGACGCCGGCTGCCCTGCGTGACGATCGCCGCCACCGACAGCGCGATGCCGCTCGACGCGGAGTTGACGACGACCGCCGCCTCCGAGCCGAGAATGCCCGCGATCCGATCGCCCGCCTTGTCGACCAGATCCGCGATCTCCACATATTGCTGCCCACCCTGCTTCATCGCTTCCATGACGGTGTCCGTCGGCGCGGACACGCCAAGGATGCTCATTCTCCCGCTTGCATTGATGACGCGCTTAAGTCCGTACTTCGCATGCCATGAATTCGCCATTCGTCACGACTCCTCTCGGTACGATCCGTTGATTGGCCTTTCGTTCGATGCCTTCTGAATCCAAGAGCGACGCCGGCTCTTCCCGGACCTCAAATACCGTCAGATGCGCGGGATCCCCCCGCCTGTATCCGTCCGAGCTCGGGTCGCCCGAGCCACTGCGCCGCGCCGGACGTGACCGCCGCGACGACTTCCTGCAAGGAATAGCCTAGATAAAGGAACTTGCTCATCACGTTCGCCAGGCTGTACACCGGACCGTTCAGGCGATTGCCCCGGTAAATGTCGGAGCTGATCGTATGCAGCCCGATGCCGTGCCGCTTCGCCGCCTCGGCGACACGGAACGAAAAGCTCGCCGTTCCGTGCCCAACGTCCAGACGCACGCCGCGCCCCAGCGCGTCCAGCAGCGCCGGAATCGGCCGGCCCTCGGCGTCGAACAGATTGTTGGGCTTGCCGTTGAGGTAGTGCGTGACGATATCCCCTTCCCTCAGGTAGGAGAGCACCTCCTCGATGGCCGGCGGCGCGGAGCCGATATGGACCATGAGCGACAATCCCGTCGATGCCGATAGCTCCCGGGCGACGCGCAGCGGCGCGATGCCGCTGTCGCCGACGACGCTGCGGCTGATGCGGGCCTTCAGTCCGACGATGAAGTCGGGGTAACGGGAGATCGCCTCGCGGACCCGCTCCCCGTCGAGCCATTCCAGCTGCGACAGTTCGTCGATTCGGCTCAGACCTATGCGCGAGATGTTCAGAAACGCCAGCAGATTCGTTTTCGCGCTCCCCCCGCTTGCCGCCAGCTCCCCGATCCGGTCCGCCCCGCAGCTGCCCGCGTCGACGATCGTCGCCACGCCCTGCTTCACGCCGATCTCGTCGATCTCGTCCCCGTAGGGGTCGAAGGCCGGAAAGGCATGCACGTGCATGTCGATCCAGCCGCTCGATACATAAGCGCCGCCGCAATCGATCGTGCCAATGTCAGCAGAGAAACCCGCGACGCCGTCCGATGCGCTCTGCGCCGCACCGTCTTCCCCCTCGACCACGCGAACGATTCGGCCCGACGCGATCTCGATGTTCACTTGCCGTCCGTCGAGCTGCTTCAGATTGCGCAGCAAGAAGCGATTGTCCATACTTTCACCCGCTTGTCGTGGAATTACGATTTTTTTCTAACCTCTGCTCTTTAAAGATAGCATATAACACGACAAATACAATATATCGTTATAATGTTTATGAAAAAAAGGGAGCAGTCCCGTCAAAAGACCTTTAACCAAAATGGAAAACGACGCTTCGCTATGCTTTAAAAGCCATCCCTTTCCCGCTTACATTTCATCCGAGAGCACACCACAGCGTAAATCATGATGCAGGATAGCGCCAATTATGGCTGCCCGGTTTTTCGTAAAATGCCAACTGCGCATTAAGAAATCCGACGGCAAGTCGGTCGTCATCGTGGAATTGCCGGGTGGGCCGGAAAGAGATATCGCCAGGTCTGGAACGTCCGTTGACGGATATCCGCAGCTTCATTGGCGCGGAATGCCTCTAGACGGCTCATCCGCGGCCGTTCCGACAGGCCCCGCCGACCGCGATCGTCGCCGCATCTTGCTTTCGCCGCAAAGCCTGCAGATTTACATCTATTTCTGCCGAAGTCGGCCCTATTGAACAAAATACCTGCAAATGCGCATTTATTTTCCTTCGTTGGGCCGATTGCCGGCTTGCGATCTGGAATTACCTGCACATTTGCAGGTTTTTTATCAACTGTCTGGGGCCGACAGAAAAAGCCTGCACAAATGCAGGCTTTTCGATCCACAACGGATGTATGATCTAAAAGTGTTTCTGCGTTTTGCAGCAAGATCCCGATTGTCGCATCGCGAGACCATGGTCGAGGGGCGAATGACGCTTCGCAGCGTTACCTGACGGATTTTACTTTCGCCGCCCTTAAGACGGCGATACGTTTTTATCGGAAAGATTCAGAAAAGTATAGGTAGAACTTATACTTTCTGAATCGTTAAAAAAGGCGGCCCGAAGGCCGCCTGCATAATTGGGTATCCGTATAATGTTAGAGACTGCCGCCGCCAAGTCCTGGCAGACCCAGCTGGCTCAGCTGATCCTCGGTCAGCACGTCTTCCGCCTTCGGCTCGCCCGACAGCTTCACGTCGCCGTTGATGTCGGTCAGCTCCTGGACGATCTTGAGCGTGCCGCTGGTAGTCTGACCATCCTCTGTGCCCGCGAACGCGATCTTGGCGTCGGTGTAGCTGGCATAACCCTTGCCGTCGATGCCGATGTTGGAGAGGATATCGAGCGTCTGCACGCTCTTTTTGAATTCCTCAAGATCCTTCGAAATATCGTTGTCTTTGGATTCGGCCAGGCTCTTCTTGGCTTCGTCCAGGTCGGACTGCTCGAGCTTCAGCATCTTGCGATACGCTTCGTTCTTGGAGAGCAGATCGATGACTTCCGGTCCGATATCGTTCGTGATCGTCTGGATGAGCGGTTCGACCTGATCCTTCGTCACGTGCGTCTGCACGACCTTATCGATGCCGTCCGTCGTAATGCCCGCATCCTTGGCGGAGACATCCTTCAGGTAAGTGTCCTCGTCGATATGCTTGAATACGATTGCGGACACGTCGTTCAAGAGCTTCTGCGTCGTGCCGATGTCGAGCGACTGGATATCTTGGCCCTCCTGCTCGGCCAGCTTCTTCAGGTCGACTTCGATATACTTGCCGACGATCTCTGCGGGCAGGCCCAGCATCGGGATATTCGGCACCTTGACCCAAAGCTTTTCCTTGTTCATGACGATCGGCACAGTGAAGGTCATCGCGAGATCGCCTTTAATATTGATCTGCAGGTTGATCTCGGCGAGCATCGGATCCTTGCGGTAGCCGCCTGTCCATGACAGCTCCGCGTTGCTCAGGAAGCCGCTGGCCATACTTGCATACCCTTCGTCGTCCGCGGTTTCGGGCAGCTTCAGATCGGAGACCTGGAGGCTTCCTTTCATGCTATAGGAATCGATTTGAGACGATTTCTTCAGGGCGTCTTGAAGTGTCTCCGATGCCGACTTGGAACCTGTGCAACCAGCCAGCAGGATGAGCACGAGGAGCGCTGCTATGGCGGCCAGTACTCTCTTATGGTTAAGCAAAGTAACAAAATCCCCCCTTCAAATTCTGGATGATTGCTTCTAGAAATAGAAGCAGCCTCCATTTTAGTCCATTAAGGACCAAGATGGAAGCTATTTTTGTTAAAGAGTTGATTAATCCGGATTGTAAACGGTTGCTCGCTAATGAATGTCCTTTTTTACGGAAGCGACCGCCCTTGACATCATGAATGTTGCCGACGGCGAGGAAGGCGACGGGGTCGAGCTCGTTGACGATCAGCTTGAGCTTGGCCTCCTCCAGACGGGAAATGACGCAGAAGATGACTTGCTTGGCATTGCCCGAATAGCCGCCTTCTCCGTTCAGATAAGTCACGCCCCGGCCGAGACGGCTCACGATGGCATCGCCGATATCGCGATAGTTGTCGCTGATGATCCAGACGGATTTGGACTCGTCGAAGCCTTCGATCGTCAGATCGATGACCTTGAACGCTATATAATAGGCGATCAGGGAGAACATGGCGTTGTCCCACCCGAATACCAAGCCTGCGCTTCCTCAGGATGAATACGTTGATGAACATGACCATTTGGCCGACGGAAAAAGGGCTGCGCTTGCTGAACAGGATTGCGACGATCTCCGTCCCGTCCGTCGTGCCGCCGAAGCGGATGACGATGCCGACGCCCACGCCGAGGAAGATCCCTCCGAAGATAGCGGCCAGCAGCGTTTGATCTGTAAAGGGTTCTACGTGGTGCAGCGCCTGCGTCGTGATCGCAAGCGTAACGACGCCTAGCAAGGTAGACAGCGCGAAGGTTTTGCCGATTTGCTTGTAGCCGATAATGAGGAAAGGCAGGTTAAAAAGGAACAGGAAGATACCGATAGGCCAATGCGTAAGATAGGCGACCATGATGGAAATGCCGGTGATGCCGCCGTCGATGATGGAGTTCGGAACCAGAAATACTTCAAGCGCCGCGCCGACGAGTACGGCGCCGACGATGATGGCGATGACGCGCTTCGCGATTTCAAAGACCGGAAGGCCTGTATGCTGCGCTTTCTTGGCCGGCGCTTGGACCGCCGCTTGGCTTTGAGCCGGGGGAGACTTGAGCTTGGATTTCTTCGAACTGGTCATAGGCACCTCCTGCTAAACAATTTCTGATTCTATTATAACAGTTTAAAGTATGCGGAGAAAAGACACAGTATTAAAAAAATGAGCATTTTTCAGCGAATTTGGCCATTTTCGACGCAAATAAGCGATTCAGGCCGCTCAGTAGCGGCTTAAATCGCTTAATGTTCGCAGGAGATGACGTTGCGGCCTCGCGCTGGGTTGCCGTTCGTCGCCTTTAGACCCTCGCGCGGCCGCTACGGACTCCGTTAACCCTGCGGATTATTGTGGCTCACATGATTGCGATTTTTGACTTTTTTGGAGCCGGACAACGGCGCCTGTCCGCCGCGGCGTCCCGGACTCCGCTCCTCCCGCTCTTCCTGCGGATTCGCCTCCGGCACCGGCTGCGATTTGGGCTTGCTCATCGGAAAAGCTCCCTTCGCTCGTTAGTCGTGGTGCTTCAGCGTCTTGTCGTTAACCGGCTGATCATGGTTCATCGAATCCTGGTGACGTCGATCGTTGTGCTGCTGATTAAGCTGCTGGGCGTGATGCGCGTTAACTTTTTCCTCCGCGAGATCCTCCACGACGTTGCTCAAGTTCTTATCCGCCATTCCGTTATCATTGGCCAATTCGTTCACCCCTAAGCATGCGTGTAAGGCTGCAGCGTCTGCGCGCATTCGTGCAGATGTCTGCGATAGTCGACGATAAGCTCCTGCAGCACGTCGCTGCGCTCATCCACCGCTTGACCGTCTCGTTCGACGTCGGAGAGACCGATCTCGATCTCGCGGCTGTCCACGTAGCGGACGGAGAAGTCGAATTCGAGGTTCTGACGTCCGGCGCTGCGAATCTGAACGAGCAAACCGTCCGGGTTCGCTTCGTCCGCGCGTACTTCGGCCTGGTCGCCGCCGTGCAGATGCTGCTGAAGCTCGCTCTGCCATCTTTGCACAAGCTCGGATTGGGGAATCGTAAGTTTATCTTCGGTTGACATGGATCATGCACCTCCGCTCCGTTAGATTGGCCCGGGACGGCGCAGTTCATGCAGAAAAGCCGGGACGCGTATGGAGAGCATACTCGGTCGCGAATACTTGCCGGGAAATGCTGAACGGCTTTGTTAATTTTTCCAAAAAAGCCGCAGTTTCTTCTAGGCGCGTAAGTCGCAGCCTTGCCGCACCTGTCGGTGCTGCCACGGCCAAAGCGACGATCACGCCGGGGCCTACGAACATGCCTTGGGGCATGTTCGCTTTACGGCCCGTTCGAATCCCACCCGCCATACGCAAAAAACGATTCCCTTGAGGGAATCGGCTTGTTTTTTTGCGTATGGCGGAGAGAGTGGGATTCGCTCCGTCGCAGCCATGGCACACCTGTCGGTGCCGCCATGGCCAAAGCGACGATCACGCCGGGGCCTACGAACATGCCTTGAGGCATGTTCGCTTTACGGCCCGTTCGAATCCCACCCGCCATACGCAAAAAACGATTCCCTTGAGGGAATCGGCTTGTTTTTTGCGTATGGCGGAGAGAGTGGGATTCGAACCCACGTGGGCTTGCACCCTAACGGTTTTCAAGACCGCCCCGTTATGACCGCTTCGGTATCTCTCCAAGAATAGAGCGCATTGGACTCCTCGCGTGAGGTCGGCCAACCCGCTCCGTAATCATATCATAGGCCCGAGAGCCCAATCAACCCCTGCGAGGCGCGATAATCTCAAGTCCGCCCATGTAAGGACGCAGCGCCTCGGGCACGACGACCGTGCCGTCCGCCTGCTGGTAGTTCTCGAGGATCGCGGCGACCGTGCGGCCCAGCGCAAGACCGGAGCCATTCAGCGTGTGCACGTACTCCGGCTTCGCGCCCGTCTCGCGACGGAAGCGAATGCCCGCGCGACGCGCCTGGAAGTCCTCGAAGTTCGTGCAGGACGAGATCTCGCGATACGTCGACATGCTGGGCAGCCACACCTCGAGGTCATACGTCTTGGCGGAGGCGAAGCCCATGTCGCCCGTGCACAGCGCGAGTACGCGGTAGGGGAGGCCCAGCTGCCGCAGCACGCGCTCGGCTTCGCCGGTCAGCGACTCGAGCGCCTCGTACGATGTCTCCGGATCGACGAGCTGGACAAGCTCGACCTTGTTGAACTGGTGCTGCCGGATAAGCCCGCGGGTATCCCGTCCGGCCGCGCCGGCTTCGGAACGAAAGCATGCGCTGAACGCCACGAGCTTGCGCGGCAGTTGGTCCTTGGCCAGAATCTCGTCGCGATGCAGATTCGTGACCGGCACTTCAGCCGTCGGAATCAGGTAATACTCCGTGTCCGCGAGCTTGAACAGGTCTTCTTCGAACTTGGGCAGCTGGCCCGTGCCGACGAGGCTGTCACGATTAACGATGTACGGAGGCAGGATCTCTTCATAACCGTGCTGATCCGCATGCAGGTCCATCATCAGGTTAATCAACGCACGTTCGAGGCGGGCGCCCAGACCTTTATAAAATACGAAACGCGAACCCGTAACCTTAGCCGCCGCCTCAAAGTCGAGAATGCCGAGTCCCTCGGCAATCTCCCAGTGCGCCTTCGGCTCGAAACCGAGGCTGACCGGCTCGCCGACGCGACGAACCTCGACATTGTCGGCTTCGCTCGCGCCGACCGGCACGCTCTCGTTCGGAATGTTCGGCACCGCGAGCAGCATTGCGTCGGACTCGGCTTCAAGCCCGCGAAGCTCCTCATCGATCTGCTTGATGCGATCGCCGACTTCCTTCATCTCGGCGATCAGCCCGTCGGCGTCGCCGCCGCTTTTTTTAAGCTTCGCGACTTCTTGGGAAACGACGTTGCGCCGGTTTTTCAGATTGTCGCTCTCGGTCTGCAGCTCGCGGCGTCTGGCGTCGATCGCCGGAAACGCGGCGATGAGCTCTTCCGAGGCGCCCCGCTTCTTTAGCGCGTCCGCTACCTTGCCGTAGTCGGCGCGCAGCAACTTGATATCGATCATCGGTAGGTGATCCTCCTGACCCTGCGAAGGGAAATATACGTCGGCGCAGGCGCGTGCCCTTGCCTATGCGCGAACAAGCATGCTTAGCGCTGGCCTTGACCGGCCGCCTCGCGCGCCATGTCGATGAACAGGCCGTGCAAGCGGTAGTCGTCCGTCAGCTCCGGGTGGTACGAAGCGGCGAGCAAATGACCCTGCCTTGCGGTGACGATCTCGTCCTTGTAGACGGACAGCACCTCGACATCCGGCCCGACCTCGGTGATGAGCGGGGCGCGGATGAACACCGCGCGAAGCGGAGACTCGATGCCCTTGACGGGCAGATCGGTCTCGAAGCTCTCGCGCTGGCGGCCGAACGCATTGCGCGCGACCGTCATGTCCATCAGTTGCAGATGCGGCTCCTCGTCGCCCGTCAGGCGCTCCGCCAGCACGATGAGACCGGCGCATGTGCCGAATACCGGCTTGCCGGCGGCAGCGTAACCGCGCACCGCTTCAATGAACCCGTACTTGCGCATCAGCTTACCGATCGTCGTGCTCTCCCCGCCGGGAATGATGAGACCGTCGATCTCCTCCAGCTGCTCCGTGCGCTTGACCGCCACGCCTTCGCCGCCGGCGAGCTCAATGCTTCGGATATGCTCCGCTACCGCGCCTTGCAGCGCCAGAACTCCGATTTTCATGGATGTACGACCTTCCTTCGTGTTCAGCCTTCTAAACCAATCGGGGCGGTCTCGCGACCGGCGATGTGCCGGGGCGAGACCGCCCGAATCTGTGGCTTGGCCGCGGCGACTCGCGTGCGCCCGTTCAAGCGATGGGCCGCCCGTAGGCGGCAAGCCGCGATTAGATGCCGCGGTCTTGCATGCGCTGGGACAGGTCCAGCTTGGAGATCTCGATGCCCTTCATCGGCGTGCCAAGGTTCTTGGAGACGCGGGCGATCAGCTCGTAGTCCTCATAGTGCGTCGTCGCTTCGACGATCGCGCGCGCGAACTTCTCGGGGCTGTCGGACTTGAAGATGCCGGAACCGACGAATACGCCGTCGGAGCCCAGGTGCATCATCAGCGCGGCGTCCGAAGGCGTCGCGATGCCGCCGGCCGCGAAGTTGACGACCGGGAGGCGGCCCGTCTCATGAACGCCAAGCAGCAGCTCGTACGGCACGCCCAGCGTCTTGGCCTCGTGGTACAGCTCGTCCTTCGCCAGGTTCTGAACCTTGCGGATCTGGCCCGAGATGAGGCGCATATGGCGAACGGCCTCGACGATGTTGCCCGTGCCCGGCTCGCCCTTCGTACGAAGCATGGAAGCGCCCTCTTGAATGCGGCGCAGCGCTTCGCCAAGGTCCTTGGCGCCGCAGACGAACGGCACCGTGAAGTCGCCCTTGCTGATATGGAATACGTCGTCGGCCGGCGTCAGCACTTCGCTCTCGTCGATGTAGTCGACGCCGAGGGACTCGAGCACCTTCGCTTCGACGTAGTGACCGATCCGCGCCTTCGCCATGACCGGGATGCTGACGACCTTCATGACTTCCTCTACGATCGTCGGGTCCGCCATGCGGGCGACGCCGCCGGCCGCCCGGATATCGGACGGTACGCGCTCGAGCGCCATGACCGCCGTAGCGCCTGCCGCTTCGGCGACTTTCGCTTGCTCGGCGTTCATGACGTCCATGATGACGCCGCCCTTTTGCATCTCTGCCATGCCGCGCTTAACTCTCGATGTGCCTGTCTCCATTTTACCTACGCCTCCAATACATTCTAAGCATTTATTTTACAGGAAGGGCCAAAGATAGACAACCCGTACGGTCGGGATTGTACCGATCAAAACAGATTGACGATCCCCTTGAAAAGACCGCTGAAAAATGCGCCGATCGCCCGCAGCATAAGCTTGAACCAGCCGGCCTTGTTCACGTCCTCGGTCGCGACCAGATCGACGGTGACCGACTTGTCCTCCTGCGTGACGGGATCCTTGTATGTGTAGGTGGCCTTGCCCACCTTATCCCCTTGCTTCAGCGGCGCGACCAGCGGATCGCTCGTCGGGACGACTTCCTTAAGCTGCGCTTCGACCTTGCTTGTCTTCGGCAGCATCACGGTGACATCCTGTCCGGTGACGACTTGCACCGACTTTTTGCCGCCTTTTTTCACCTTTAGCGTCTCGTGTTCGGCAATCGCCGTCTTGGGCTGCACAAGCGTCTTCTTCTCGAAGCTGCCGAAGCCGTAGTCGAACAGCTTGGCCGTCTCGAGGAACCGCTTGCCGTCGTTCGAGTTGCCCGGCACGCCCATGACGACCGCGATGAGCCGCGTGCCGTTCTGGAGCGCCGTCCCGGTGAAGCAATTGCCCGCATTGGAAGTATGACCCGTTTTCAGGCCGTCAACGCCGGGATAGGCGAATTTCTTGAAATTTTGCACGTTCTTGTTCGACTCGAGCATCCAGTCCCAGTTGATCAGCGGCTGTTTGTCGCGTTCGCGGAACTGATACGTCTGCATCTTGGAGTACTCCAGAAACTCCGGGTAGTCCTTCAATATATGGTAGGCCAGCAGCGCCGAATCGTGAGCCGACATCACCGTCTCGCCTTCGATCGAAGTGGGGCGATAAGCCTCCGGCATATCCGCGCGATCAAGACCGGTCGAGTTGATAAAATGGGAGTCGTTCATGCCGAGCTGCTTGGCCGTCTCGTTCATGAGTTTGGCAAAGGCCTCTTCGGACCCGCCGACCGTCTCCGCGAGCTGCGTCGTCGCGTCGTTGGCTGAGCCGACCGCCATCGCGATGTAGAGCTCCCGCACCGTATGCTTGTCGCCAACGGCCAGGAATACCCGGCTGCCAATCTGCTTGGCTGCGTTCTCTTGTACGGTGATCTCCTGGTCCCAGCTGATCTTGCCTTCTTGAATCGCCTTGAATACGAGATATTCCGTCATCATCTTGGTCATGCTTGCAGGCGGCAGCGCAGTATCCGCGTTGTTCTGATACAGCACCTGGCCGGTATCCGCATCCATCAGATAGGCGGACTTAACATTTAGTTGAAGACCGCTGATATCGTTCGTGGCGGCCGAAGAGCGCGGCAGCAGCATCGCTTGCAGCAAGGCGGCTAGAAGTAGGATGGCTAGAAGCTTGAACATGACAGCGCGGGATTGCTTCGCATAGCGAACATAAGCTTGATTCAACACGCGACTCTCCTTTTGCCTAACTTATTTATGAGTCGGACGAGGCCGTGAACTCCGTCTGTTATTGTAACATACCGCACCCAAAGGCAAAAGCCGCAAGGCGACGTTAGCTCGCCCTGCGGCTTTTCGTATCGATCGGGTGCAACATGCCGATTACATCGAATAGTTCGGCGCTTCCTTCGTGATCTGAACGTCATGCGGATGACTCTCGCGCAGGCCTGCGCCGGTAATGCGAACGAACTCGGTATCGTTCTTCAGCTCATCGAGCGTCGCCGTGCCGCAGTAGCCCATGCCGGAGCGCAGGCCGCCGAGCAACTGGTGCAGCGTGTCGCGCAGCGGCCCCTTGTATGGCAAGCGCCCTTCGATGCCTTCCGGCACCAGCTTGGAGTCGTCCTCCTGGAAATAACGGTCCTTCGACCCTTCCTTCATCGCGCCGATCGAGCCCATGCCCCGATAGGACTTGTAGCGGCGGCCCTGATAGATCTCGGACTCGCCCGGGCTCTCTTCGGTGCCGGCGAACAGACTCCCGAGCATGACCGCGCTCGCTCCTGCCGCGATCGCCTTCGTGATCTCGCCCGAATACTTGATGCCGCCGTCCGCGATGATCGGGACGTTGTACTCACGCGCGACCGTCGCGCAGTCGTAGATCGCCGTGATCTGCGGCACCCCGATGCCCGCGATGACGCGCGTCGTGCAGATCGAACCCGGCCCGATGCCGACCTTGACGACCGAAGCGCCGGCTTCGATCAAGTCGCGCGTCGCTTCGCCGGTCGCCACGTTGCCTGCCACGATCGTCAGTTCCGGGAACCGCTCGCGCAGCTTGCGGACCATCGTGACGATATCGATGTGGTGGCCATGCGCCGAATCGACGACGAGCACGTCGACGCCGGACTTCACCAGCGCGTCCGCGCGTTCGAACGTATCCTTCGACACACCGACGGCCGCGCCTGCGAGCAGGCGGCCTTGCTTGTCTTTCGCAGCGTTCGGGAACTGGATCGCCTTCTCGATATCCTTGATCGTAATAAGGCCCTTCAGCGTATTGGAATCGTCCACGAGCGGAAGCTTCTCGATCTTGTGCTTCTGAAGCAGCAGCTTCCGCCTCTTGAAGCGTCGTGCCCACCGGCGCCGTCACCAGATTTTCGCTGGTCATCACTTCTTTGATCTTAATGGAGTAATCGTGCACGAAACGCAGGTCGCGGTTCGTCAGGATACCGACCAGCTTGCCGCCGTCGTCCGTGATCGGCACGCCGGAGATCCGGTACTTGCCCATCAATTCTTCTGCGTCATAGACATGATGTTCGGGCGTCAGCGAGAACGGATTCGTGATGACCCCGCTCTCCGACCGCTTGACGCGATCGACTTCTTCGGCCTGCTGAGCGACGGACATGTTCTTATGAATGATGCCGATGCCGCCTTCGCGGGCGATGGCGATCGCCAGAGCCGATTCCGTGACCGTATCCATCCCGGCGCTGATCAGCGGAATATTCAGCTTCACGGAAGGGCTGAGCGCCGTCTGGACGCTGACGTCCCTCGGCAGGATCGACGACTTGCGCGGGATGAGCAGAACGTCGTCGAACGTCAAGCCTTCCTTGGCGAATTTATTTTGCCACACGAACTTTTTCCTCCTTTGGAAATGCGATAATTTATCGTTACCGAAATTGAATTATAGGCAATCTTAGCAGAGGCTCTTGGGGCTGTCAAGGCGCATGGCAGGCCTTATCGGGCGGTTTTGTTTATAGGACCATTCAACGATCCGCGCACGATTCCGATCCTTCCTTTTGCTGGCGAAAACGTCCTTCGAGACCGTCCGAAGGGAAACTGGAATCTCAACTAAACGCGCGACCCATCCGTGGCAGTCGTTTATCGGGCGATCCGTACCAGACTCGGATATAACGCTATTCCAGGTTCGCAGTATCTAAGGGGGCAAACGAAAGCGGCTCTAGAACACACCATCTGCTCGAGCCGATGATTCAACCGCTTCCAGGGAATTTAAACAATAGCCAGAAGTGCAGGAAATTTAAATAGAAGGGAGGCAACACTAACAAACCTTTTCGTTTAAAGGCAAGTTATCCTGAAGGATTTAGGAGGGAATATATGTACTGTACATGCTGGAACACAAAGATAGGTACGCTTCCGTTCGCGTCGGAGGAATCTGCAGGATCAACGGCTGCGGGAATCAACTTTAAAGCTTGTCCCGGCGGAAATGTGCGATGAAGCTCTCCCATGAGAACAGCATGACTAAGAAACTTGTTAACGACATCCTTGCGGTTTAAGCGATCCGCGAGGTACGCGAACGCCTAAGCTTGAATTCATTCCTATACGCTAACTTTGCACTTCCGCCGAAGCTCCGACCGTTCCGTCCTCGCTCTGATCTTCCGGCTGGTCGTTCGATCCGCCGCTGTTGACCAACGCCGCCATGCTCCACATCCATTGCTCCGTTTGCAGCTTTGCGCTAGACGTCGAAGCTTGTGCGCCGTTGCCCCAGAACGAACCGCCAATACTAATCGCAAGCGCCAGCGTACTTGCCGCTATGATCTTTGACATGAGATATCCGCCTTCCGATATTTCTCTTTATTAAGTGGTATGATTGTATCTTAACCTCTGTTTTTGAACTGAATATGAAATGCGCCTTAAGAGTTACTTAAGATTGGACTTGATTTAAAGCTGTTTACTATTCTTTACCCGCTCGAACAAGAAAGTACAACGTTTTGGGCGGATTCCAGATCCGTTATTTCTTGCGTTTTCGCACATACTTGGTTGATTCCGGCCCCCCCGTCGCTAAGCCCTCTGTACGCGGACCCAGCATACGTTATTTCCATTCTTTCCGCCCATTTAGGCGAGTCTGCGGACCCAGTTGCCGCTATTCGCACGGTCGCGGCGATTTTAAGCGACTTCGGCGCCAATAACGACTTTCCGGTCCGCAACTTACGCAAAACGATGGATATCCGCAAAATAACGGCCACTGTGTCCGCTAACCCATCCGAAGCCGCGCATCCCGCCCATACTGTTCGCAAAACACAAAAGAGAACCACCCTCCGAAGAAGGTGGTTCTCTTTTAGCCTGGCGACGTCCGACTCTCCCAGGACCCTGCGGTCCAAGTACCATTGGCGCTGGAGGGCTTAACGGTCGTGTTCGAGATGGGTACGCGTGGGACCCCTCCGCCATAATCACCAGACCTGTTGCGCAGCGAAGCGCGCAAAACGGTGTAGCCTGTTCAGGCTTAACCTCCTGTTTGGCATAAGCCAACCAGCTTTGCAGCTTCACAGAGCTTGCGCCCTGAAAACCGGATGCGAAACGAAGATGCGCTAGAAATGCTCTTACCTGTGCGGCTTGCCGTTTGTTCCTCGGAAGGAACGGTAGGATAAGCCCTCGACCGATTAGTACTCGTCAGCTACACATGTTGCCATGCTTACACCCCGAGCCTATCAACCTGGTGTTCTTCCAGGGGTCTTACATACTGGGAAATCTCATCTTGAGGCGGGCTTCGCGCTTAGATGCTTTCAGCGCTTATCCCTCCCGCACTTGGCTACCCAGCGATGCTCCTGGCGGAACAACTGGTACACCAGCGGTGCGTCCATCCCGGTCCTCTCGTACTAAGGACAGCCCCTCTCAAATTTCCTACGCCCGCGACAGATAGGGACCGAACTGTCTCACGACGTTCTGAACCCAGCTCGCGTACCGCTTTAATGGGCGAACAGCCCAACCCTTGGGACCTACTTCAGCCCCAGGATGCGATGAGCCGACATCGAGGTGCCAAACCTCCCCGTCGATGTGGACTCTTGGGGGGAGATAAGCCTGTTATCCCCAGGGTAGCTTTTATCCGTTGAGCGATGGCCCTTCCATTCGGTACCACCGGATCACTAAGCCCGACTTTCGTCCCTGCTCGACTTGTAGGTCTCGCAGTCAAGCTCCCTTATGCCTTTGCACTCTTCGAATGATTTCCAACCATTCTGAGGGAACCTTGGGGCGCCTCCGTTACGCTTTAGGAGGCGACCGCCCCAGTCAAACTGTCCGCCTGACACGGTCCCTTCACCGGATTCACGGTGACAGGTTAGAACCTAGATACGATCAGGGTGGTATCCCAACGGCGCCTCCATTGAAGCTTGCGCTCCAACTTCTTAGGCTCCCACCTATCCTGTACAGACCGTACCCAAGTTCAATATCAAGCTACAGTAAAGCTCCATGGGGTCTTTCCGTCACGTCGCGGGTAACCTGCATCTTCACAGGTACTAAAATTTCACCGGATCTCTCGTTGAGACAGCGCCCAAGTCGTTACGCCATTCGTGCGGGTCAGAATTTACCTGACAAGGAATTTCGCTACCTTAGGACCGTTATAGTTACGGCCGCCGTTTACTGGGGCTTCGGTTCACAGCTTCGGGTTGCCCCTAACCGCTCCCCTTAACCTTCCAGCACCGGGCAGGCGTCAGCCCGTATACTTCGCCTTACGGCTTCGCACAGACCTGTGTTTTTGCTAAACAGTCGCTTGGGCCTATTCACTGCGGCCCCCCTCGGGCTATTCACCCTACCGAGGCACCCCTTCTCCCGAAGTTACGGGGTCATTTTGCCGAGTTCCTTAACGAGAGTTCTTCCGCGCGCCTTAGAATTCTCTTCTCGCCTACCTGTGTCGGTTTGCGGTACGGGCACCTTCTCCTGGCTAGAGGCTTTTCTCGGCAGCGTGAGCACGGAACCTTCGGTACTGTAATTTTCCCTCCCCCATCACAGCTCAAGGTTAAAGCATGCGGATTTGCCTACATGCACCCCTCACTGCTTGGACGAGCTATTCCATCAGCTCGCGTTCTTGCCCTCCTGCGTCCCCCCATCGCTCATAACGGATTACGGTGGTACAGGAATTTCAACCTGTTGTCCTTCGACTACGCCTTTCGGCCTCGCCTTAGGTCCCGACTTACCCTGAGCGGACGAACCTTCCTCAGGAACCCTTAGGCTTTCGGCGGACAGGATTCTCACCTGTCTTTTCGTTACTCATACCGGCATTCTCACTTGAATGCAGTCCACCGGTCCTCTCGGTCCGACTTCTACCCGCATTCAACGCTCCCCTACCCAAGCGTTTCTAAAAGAAACGCGAGCCATAGCTTCGGTGGTGTGTTTAGCCCCGTTACATTTTCGGCGCAGAGTCACTCGACCAGTGAGCTATTACGCACTCTTTAAATGGTGGCTGCTTCTAAGCCAACATCCTGGTTGTCTTCGCAACTCCACATCCTTTCCCACTTAACACACACTTGGGGACCTTAGCTGATGATCTGGGCTCTTTCCCTCTTGACGACGGATCTTAGCACTCGCCGTCTGACTCCCGAGCATACATCCATGGCATTCGGAGTTTGACTGGACTTGGTAACCCTTGGCGGGCCCCGCACCCAATCAGTGCTCTACCTCCATGATGCTAAATCTCGAGGCTAGCCCTAAAGCTATTTCGGGGAGAACCAGCTATCTCCGAGTTCGATTGGAATTTCTCCCCTACCCCCACGTCATCCCAGAGCTTTTCAACGCTCACGAGTTCGGGCCTCCAGTAAGTGTTACCTCACCTTCACCCTGCACAGGGGTAGATCACCCGGTTTCGGGTCTACGACTACGTACTCAAGCGCCCTATTCAGACTCGCTTTCGCTGCGGCTCCGCATCTCCTGCTTAACCTCGCACGTAAACGTAACTCGCCGGTTCATTCTACAAAAGGCACGCCATCACCCCTAGATCGGGCTCTGACTTCTTGTAAGCGCACGGTTTCAGGTTCTTTTTCACTCCGCTCCCGCGGTGCTTTTCACCTTTCCCTCACGGTACTGCTTCACTATCGGTCGCCAGGGAGTATTTAGCCTTGGCAGATGGTCCTGCCGGATTCCCACGGGGTTTCTCGTGTCCCGCGGTACTCGGGATCCGTCTCGGAGGGAGCAGACTTTCGGCTACGGGGCTTTTACCCTCTATGCCGGGCCTTTCCAGACCTCTTCGCCTAACCTGCTCCTTTGTAACTCCATGTGAGACGTCCCACAACCCCTGAGAGCAAGCTCTCAGGTTTGGGCTAATCCGCTTTCGCTCGCCGCTACTGACGGAATCACTCTTGTTTTCTTCTCCTCCAGGTACTTAGATGTTTCAGTTCCCTGGGTGTGCCTTCTCATGAGCTATGTATTCACTCATGGATGACTGGGCATGACCCCAGCCGGGTTTCCCCATTCGGACATCCCCGGATCAAAGCCTGCTTACGGCTCCCCCGAGGCAATTTCGCTGTTCGCCGCGTCCTTCTTAGGCTCCTGGCGCCTAGGCATCCTCCGTGCGCCCTTAATAGCTTAACCTAACGCTCCGAGTTGTCGATGTCACTACGTTCTCCGATCAACCCGCCGTTCTGCTTGCGCAGTCCGGCCGATCCTCGAAAGGCTGTTCCATTCGACATCTCTTCGCTCTCAGCAAAGTCTACACAAGGCATTGTAGAGAATTTCTAATTTGCGCATTTTCGTTTCGCTATCCGGTTTTCAAGGTGCAAGCAAGTGATCGTAAGATCAGCTTGCTGAAGGATTTCTCCTTCAAAACTGAACTCGAGCGTTAAAACCACGGACTTCGTATTGCCCCGAAGGGCTCCTTAGAAAGGAGGTGATCCAGCCGCACCTTCCGATACGGCTACCTTGTTACGACTTCACCCCAATCATCTACCCCACCTTCGACGGCTGGCTCCCTTGCGGGTTACCCCACCGGCTTCGGGTGTTGTAAACTCTCGTGGTGTGACGGGCGGTGTGTACAAGACCCGGGAACGTATTCACCGCGGCATGCTGATCCGCGATTACTAGCAATTCCGACTTCATGCAGGCGAGTTGCAGCCTGCAATCCGAACTGAGACCGGCTTTGGTAGGATTGGCTCCGTCTCGCGACTTCGCTGCCCGTTGTACCGGCCATTGTAGTACGTGTGTAGCCCAGGTCATAAGGGGCATGATGATTTGACGTCATCCCCGCCTTCCTCCGGTTTGTCACCGGCAGTCGATCTAGAGTGCCCACCCGAAGTGCTGGCAACTAAATCCAAGGGTTGCGCTCGTTGCGGGACTTAACCCAACATCTCACGACACGAGCTGACGACAACCATGCACCACCTGTCTCCTCTGTCCCGAAGGAAAGGTCTATCTCTAGACCGGTCAGAGGGATGTCAAGACCTGGTAAGGTTCTTCGCGTTGCTTCGAATTAAACCACATACTCCACTGCTTGTGCGGGTCCCCGTCAATTCCTTTGAGTTTCAGTCTTGCGACCGTACTCCCCAGGCGGAGTGCTTAATGTGTTAACTTCGGCACCGAGGGGTGGACCCCCCCAACACCTAGCACTCATCGTTTACGGCGTGGACTACCAGGGTATCTAATCCTGTTTGCTCCCCACGCTTTCGCGCCTCAGCGTCAGTTACAGTCCAGAGAGCCGCCTTCGCCACTGGTGTTCCTCCACATCTCTACGCATTTCACCGCTACACGTGGAATTCCGCTCTCCTCTTCTGCACTCAAGTCTCCCAGTTTCCAGTGCATCACGGGGTTGAGCCCCGCACTTAGACACCAGACTTAAAAGACCGCCTGCGCGCGCTTTACGCCCAATAATTCCGGACAACGCTTGCCCCCTACGTATTACCGCGGCTGCTGGCACGTAGTTAGCCGGGGCTTTCTTCTCAGGTACCGTCATCGAACCAGCAGTTAACTGGCCCTTATTCTTCCCTGGCAACAGAGCTTTACGACCCGAAAGCCTTCCTCACTCACGCGGCGTTGCTCCATCAGGCTTGCGCCCATTGTGGAAGATTCCCTACTGCTGCCTCCCGTAGGAGTCTGGGCCGTGTCTCAGTCCCAGTGTGGCCGTTCACCCTCTCAGGTCGGCTACGCATCGTCGCCTTGGTGAGCCGTTACCCCACCAACTAGCTAATGCGCCGCAGGCCCATCCCAAAGCCACAGCTTGCACCGTGTTTCTCAGCAAGATGATGCCATCTCGCTGCCTATCCGGTCTTAGCATTCGTTTCCGAATGTTATCCCGGTCTTCAGGGCAGGTTGCCTACGTGTTACTCACCCGTCCGCCGCTAACCTCGTCAGGAGCAAGCTCCATCTGAGATCCGCTCGACTTGCATGTATTAGGCACGCCGCCAGCGTTCGTCCTGAGCCAGGATCAAACTCTCCATAAAGGGTAGTTCGACTTGCTCATGATAAAGCTGGTATAACTTTTGCCTCAGCCTCGAAAGGCTTCAGCGTCCGTTTGTTTTAACGCTCGATGTTCAGTTTTCAAGGAGCAATCTCGTCTTCGCTCTCGGCCTCTTGCTCGGCGGCCTCTCAGCGGCGACTTGAATAATATATCACAGGCGCCCAGACGATTGCAACACCTTTTTTTAAAAAGAATTTAAAAACATGAAAATCGGTCTGCACCGCATATCGGAGGCGTCTTGCCATGCGCCGCTATCCCCGCCAAACAGACGCTCTCTATATAGAAGCTTTCCCATAAACAACGCCCCAGTCTGCCGCCCCCAGTCCCCCTTCTTCCTGTGCAAAGGGGATACCGTTCAAACGGAGCACGCACGCAGTTGCATTGGATCATCGCTCCGTTCTGCGCCTGTCTCGCTACACTCACAAGCGCAACGAATAAAAAGGAGAGCCGACCGCCTCCCGGCGTTCGGCTCTCCTTTTATTCGATTATTCCCCGCGCATATGTGGGAACAGCAGCACGTCGCGTATAGACGGCGCGTCGGTCAGCAGCATGATCAGACGATCGATGCCGATGCCCAGACCGCCGGTAGGCGGCAAGCCGTACTCGAGCGCGCGGATGAAGTCCTCGTCGAGATCCTGCGCCTCGTCGTTGCCCGCCTCCTTCTCCACCAGCTGCGCTTCGAAGCGCTGGCGCTGGTCGATCGGATCGTTCAGCTCGGTAAAAGCGTTCGCGTGTTCGCGGGCCACGATGAACAGCTCGAAGCGGTCCGTGAAACGCGGATCTTCGGCGTTCTTCTTCGCCAGCGGCGAGATTGCCACCGGGTGCCCGGTCACGAAGGTAGGCTGAATGAGCGTGTGCTCGACAAACGTCTCGAAGAAGGCGTTCACGATATGGCCGAACGTCATGTGCGGCTCGACCGGCACCTTGTGCTCCTTCGCCAGGCGATGCGCTTCCTCGTCGCTCATGTCGACCGTGAAGTCGATGCCTACGGCCTTCTGGATCAGCGAGGTCATGGACTCCCTGCGCCAAGGCGCGGACAGATTGACCTCCTGCCCTTGATAGACGATCTGCGTCGTACCGAGAACTTCTTCAGCCAGATGGACGACCAGGTCTTCCGTCAGCTTCATGATGTCCTTGTAATCCGCATAAGCCTCATACAGCTCGAGCATCGTGAATTCCGGATTGTGACGCGTCGACATCCCTTCGTTGCGATAGACGCGTCCGATCTCGTATACCTTCTCCAAACCGCCGACGATGAGCCGCTTCAGGTGAAGCTCGATCGCGATCCGCATGTACAGCTGCATGTCGAGCGCATTGTGGTGCGTGATAAAAGGCTTGGCCGCGGCCCCGCCGGCGATGGCGTGCAGCGTCGGCGTCTCGACCTCGAGGTAGCCGCGTCCGTCCAGATAACGCCGCATCGACTGGATGATGCGCGAGCGCGTGATGAACGTCTTTTGCACGTCCGGACTGACGATCAGGTCTACGTAACGCTGGCGATAACGCGTCTCTACATCCTTGAGGCCATGGAACTTGTCCGGCAGCGGCAGCAGCGACTTGGTGAGCACGGTCAGCTCCGACACCTTGATCGAGGTCTCGCCGGTACGCGTCTTGAATACCGTACCCTTGACGCCGATGACGTCGCCGATATCGAGAATACCGAACGCTTTGTATTGATCCTCGGCAACGGAATCCTGACGCACGTAGATCTGAATCTTGCCGGTCAGATCCTGAATATGCGCAAAAGAGGCCTTGCCCATCGAACGCTTCTGCATGATGCGTCCCGCCAAGCTGACTTCTTCGGCGAGCTCGTCCAGCTCTTCGGTCGTCTTGGCGTCCAGACGCGCGAGGATATCCCCCCGCGGCAGCCGTCCGATCGAACTTCGCGCCGAACGGATCGATGCCCAGCTTGCGAAGCTCGTCCAGCTTGCCTCGGCGGATCTGCAGCATCTCGCTGAGTTCGGCGGCGGTAGGTTCGGTACTTGCTTGTTGCTCCAAATCTTGACTCATGATGTACACCCTTTCCCAACTGTTATCCGTCAGAACGCGGCCACCCCGCTTTCGTTCAAAAAAGCTTCCGCTGCCGGAAGCTTTTTTTGCGCTCACAGATGGCCTTTTTTTAGCTGGCTGGCACGAGGCCTCGCAGCAGATTACCGTTTGATATCGACGATCTTGTATTGAATAATGCCCGCGGGTACGCTGACTTCGACGGTCGTGCCCTTCGCCTTGCCGATGATCGCGCGTCCGACCGGGCTCTCGTTGGAAATCTTGTTCTTCAGCGGATCGGATTCGGCCGTGCCGACGATCGTATATTCAAGCGTCTCGTTGAATTCGAGGTCTTCGACGACGACGGTGGAGCCGATGCTCACGGTGTTCAGATCGATCTCGTCGTTGTTGATGATGCGGGCGTTGCGCAGCATCTTCTCGAGCGTGATGATGCGGCCTTCAATGAATGCCTGTTCGTTCTTGGCATCTTCGTATTCCGAGTTTTCGCTGATGTCGCCGTAACCGATTGCAACCTTGATCCGTTCGGCGACCTCGCGGCGCTTGACGGACTTCAGGTTCTCCAGTTCCTCTTCGAGCTTCTTGAGCCCATCCGGGGTCAGAAGCACTTCCTTTTCGCTCATCTCACCGATCTCCTGTCGAAGATATGATATCCATGCCGGGCATGAAGGCTTGCTTGCGGAGGCTGCGCCGCGAACCGCGCGGCGGACGCGCACCTTGAATACAGTTATATGGCGAATTGCCGCCGACATGACTGGGAATGTCCCGGCCAGCCGCGGCAATCTCGACCGTCTTGCGAATATTGCTTAGAATTATATTTCAACCCCTATTAAATGTCAATTAACAGGAATCGGACGTGAAATCAATGCACCACGGCGGGCCCGTCCTCAGTTTGCGCGGCGGCTTCGAGGTCGGCCAGCGACTCCACGTATTCGTCGAGCCTGCGCGCGACGTCGGCGCGGCGCGTCATTTCCATGATCTCGTTTTTCACTTGCGCGGCGTCCGGCAGTCCCTTGAGGTACCAGGCCAGATGCTTGCGCATCTCGCGTACCGCTTGCCCCTCGCCCTTGAGGTTGATCAGGCGGTCCATGTGAAGCATGGCGATGCGCATCTTCTCTGCAGGATCCGGGTCCGGGAGCTTCTCTCCCGTGGTCAGATAATGGACCGTCCGGTACAGCATCCACGGATTGCCCAGCGCGCCGCGGCCGATCATGACCCCGTCCACGCCAGTATGCGCGAGCATGCGCTCCGCGTCTTCAGGTGAGAACACGTCACCGTTCCCGATGACCGGAATGGAAACGGCCTCTTTGACGTCCTTTATGATATCCCAGTTCGCTACACCGGTATACAATTGTTCCCTGGTGCGTCCGTGCACGCTGACGGCCGCGCCCCCGGCGCGCTCGACGGCCCGGGCGTTTTCGACCGCGTAAATATGTTCGTCGTCCCAGCCGATCCGCATCTTGACGGTCACCGGCTTCTCCGCGGCGTCGACCGCATACGAGACCATCTCGTAAATCTTGGCCGGATCGAGCAGCCATCTGGCGCCCGCGTCGCACTTCGTGACTTTTGGCACGGGGCAGCCCATATTGATGTCGATAATGTCGGCGTTCGTGTTCTTGTCGACGAACTTGACCGCCTCGACGAGCGACTCCCGGTCGCCGCCGAAAATCTGCAGGCTGAGCGGCTTCTCCCGCTCGTCGACGAACAGCATCTCGAGCGTCCGCTGGTTGCCGTGCAGGATCGCCTTGTCGCTGACCATCTCCGCGCACACGAGGCCGCAGCCGAACTCCTTCGCGATCAGCCGAAATGCCGGGTTGCAAACCCCCCGCCATCGGCGCCAGCACTACGTTGTTATTCATCTCCACATTGCCGATCTTCAGCATGTGATGTCCCTCCTAGAGGCCGCGCGGCTCCAATCCCGAAGCCAGACGGCGAATGCCTTCCCCCCTCAAGCGTATCCGGCCCGAGCTGCGCTTCCCAAGGGAAAGCCTCGCCGGGCGCCCACACGTCCCGCAGCGGCGCAAGCACGAACGCCCGCTCCCCCCATGCGGGGGTGCGGGAGCGTCAGCTCGTCCGTCTCGAACGTCTCGTCCTCGTACGACAGCAGGTCCAGATCGATGACGCGCGGTCCCCAGCGGAACTCGCGGACCCGGCCCATCTCAAGCTCCAGCGCCAGAAGCGCGCGGAGCAGTTCGAGCGGCGGCAAGCTCGTAAGCAGCGCCGCCGCCATATTCAAAAAGTTCGGCTGGTCCGTATAGCCGACCGGATCGGTCTCGTACACGCCGGATACGCGCGCCACCCGCATGCCGGGCGTCTCGTCCAATCGGCGCAGCGCCTCCGCCAGAGACCGCTCCCGATCGCCCAGATTGGCGCCGAGCGCCACATAAGCCAGCTTCATCCTCGCTCAGTCCTTCTTGTCCCTGCGGGCGGCATTCCCCCCCGCTTCGGTCATCTGGCGCGCGTAAGCTCCACCGTGACGCCGTCGAACGTAATGTCGAAGGGCGGATTCGGCTTCGTCACGCCTACCGTGACTTCATGGATTATAGTATACGTACCGAGTACCGCCGTTGCAATGCTCGCGGCCAGCTTCTCGATGAGCTTTACGGGCGGGCCTTCCACGATCTGCTTGACGAGGGCGTGGACCTCCGCGTAATTCACCGTATCGGCGACGTCGTCGCTCTCTGCCGCGCGGCTCAAATCGAGCTTTATGTCCAGATCCACGTAGTACTTCTGGCCGAGCTTGTTCTCCTCGGGGTACACGCCGTGATATCCGAAAAAAAACCATGCGTTTCAGCTTCATCGTATCCATTCGTTCGTCGCTCCTTCAGGATCGTACGTCTTCGTGCCTGGCTTGGCGATACACGATCGCGTCAGTCATCGCCGCTACCCGCTTCATGGCGCGAACGTCATGGACGCGAACGATCTGGCAGCCCTGCGCGATGCCGAGCGCCGTCGTCGCGCCCGTTCCCTCGACCACGTCGTCGGCCGGAAGATCGAGGGTGCGCCGGATGAACGTCTTGCGCGACGTCGCCAGCAACACCGGGTAACCAAGCGCGTTCAGCTCGCCGAGGCATCCCATTAGCGCCAGGTTCTCCTCGTAATCCTTGGCGAAGCCGATGCCCGGATCCAGCCAGATGCGATCGTCCGCAATGCCGGCCGCCCGCGCCAGCGCCACGCTCTCTCGCAGGTCTGCCAGCACGTCGGGCACGAATTCGCGGTAATCCCGCTGCTTGCGGTTATGCATGAGGATAATCGGCGCGCCGGCGCGGGCCGCCACCTGCCCCATGCGAGGATCGTGCTTGAGCCCCCAGATATCGTTTAAAAGGTGCGCGCCGGCCCGAAGCGCGAGCTCGGCCGTCTCCGGCCTGTACGTGTCGACGCTGATCGGCAGCGGAACTGCCCTGCGGACCGCCTCGATAACCGGCAGTACGCGGCGCTGCTCCTCTTCGGCCGTCACGGGCTCGTGCCCGGGACGCGTGGACTCGCCGCCGATGTCGATCAGGTCGGCGCCCTCTTCCGCCATCTCGACCGCGCGCCGAACCGCCGTCTCGACCGAATCGAACCGGCCGCCGTCGGAGAACGAATCGGGCGTCACGTTCAGAATGCCCATGATGAGCGTCCGTTCGCCGAGCGAGAGTTCAAGACCGTCCGCGAACCGGTAGCGTCTATGGTAAACGACAGGATTCATGCTTCATCGCCTTTCTCCGCGGCTGCCCTGTAAGCGTCCATCAGCCTGCGGGTCCACGGACCCGGGACGCGCGCCGCATCCGCCGCGGCGCGATTCGAGGCGAGGCCGCCCGTGCCGCGTGCAAGCTGCCCGTCCGGCTCCTGCAGCGCGAGGACCGGGACGATCTCCTGGATCGAATTGGTTACGAAGCATTCGTCCGCACCCAGCAAGTCGTCCCAGGCATACCTGCTCTCCTGACAAGCGAGCCCCGCTCGGCGCGCCTGCTCCAGCACGTAGGCCCGGGTCACGCCGGCCAAAGGCCCCGTGTCGAGAGACGGCGTGTGCAGCACTCCGTCACGCACCCAGAACACGTTGCTGACCAGGCCTTCCACGATCTCGTCCCGCTCGTTCAGGAACAGCCCTTCGACGCTCGCCGAAGCGCCGCCGGCCTGAAGCTCCCGCTTTGCCGCGATATTGTTCATATAGTGGAACGACTTGAGCCGCAGCTCGCCTCCCTCCGGACGCGTCCGCCGCAGTCGCAGCAGCCGCAGCGTCTTGCCCGGCCGCGTCGCCGGATCGTCCGCCGTGAGCGGCTTGGCGTAGACGATCTCGCGCGGCGCTTCGTATTCGCCCGGGGGGAAGGCCGACTTCGCCGCTGCCTGCGGACACCGACCAGCGGATATAAGCGTCGCCAAGGCCGTTCGCCTCGAGGAGCCGCGCCACGCCGTCCGCCATCGCTTCCGGATCGGGCCGATAAGCGATGCCCAGCGCCGCGCAGCCCTCGGCTAACCGCTCCGCATGCCTGCGCAGGCAGCCATGGCCGACCGCCGTACGTGCGGAACGTCTCGAACAGGCCCATCCCATACAGGAAGCCGTGATCGTAGACTGAGATCACGGCTTCCCGGCTATCCGTCAATTGTCCGTCGAGCAGCAGCTTCATTGCCGCAAGCCCGACTTGTAATTCAGAAAATTCTGCAGCAGCGTGCGTCCATGGTCCGTCATGATCGACTCGGGGTGGAACTGCACGCCCTCGACGACGTATTCCTTGTGGCGCAGCGCCATAATCTCGCCGTCCGTCTCCGCGCTGATCTCCAGACAGTCGGGCAGCGTATCGCGCTTCACGATGAGCGAGTGGTAGCGCGTCGCCGTGAACGGCGAAGGCACGCCCTCGAAAATCGTGCGGCCGTCGTGCGACATCTCGCTCGTCTTGCCGTGCATGAGCTGCGGCGCGCGCACGACGTCGCCCCCCGAAGGCTTGTCCGATCGACTGATGCCCGAGGCAGACGCCGAAGATCGGAATCTCCCCCCTTGAAGCGATCGATCAGCGACAGGCTGATGCCCGCCTCGTTCGGCGTGCACGGTCCCGGCGAGATCAGGATGTGGTCGGGCTTAAGCGCCGCGATGCCGTCCAGATCGATCTCGTCGTTGCGCTTCACGACGATGTCCTGACCGAGCTCGCCTAAGTACTGCACCAGGTTATAAGTAAACGAATCGTAATTGTCGATGACCAGAATCATGTTATGCCCAGTCCCCCCTTCGCATCGGCTGCCGTCCCGTCCGGACTGAGCCGCTCCCCGTACTGTACGGCCTTCCAGAGCGCCTTGGCCTTGTTCAGGCATTCGTAGAACTCCCGCTCGGGATCGGAATCGATGACGATGCCGGCGCCGGCCTGAATATGGCAGAGGCCGTCCTTCGCCACCATCGTACGGATAACTATATTAAATTCCATATTTCCCGCGTAGTCAATCCATCCGATCGAGCCGGTATAAGCGCCTCTGCGCACGGGTTCGAGCTCCTCGATGATCTCCATCGTGCGGATCTTGGGCGCGCCGGTGATCGTGCCGCCGGGAAACGAAGCCGCCAGCACGTCGAGGCTGTCCTTGCCCGGCGCGATCCGCCCTTCGACCTGCGACACGAGGTGCATCACGTGCGAATAACGCTCGATCGTGAGCAGCTCCGGCACGTGCACGGAGCCGTAGGCGGAGACGCGTCCCAGATCGTTGCGCGCCAGATCGACGAGCATAATGTGCTCCGCGCGCTCCTTCACGCTCGAGAGCAGCTCGTCCGCCATCGCGGCATCCTCCTCCGGCGTGCGCCCGCGCCTGCGCGTGCCGGCGATGGGCCGCATGCCGACGCGTTCGCCCTGACGCTTCACCAGCAGCTCCGGCGACGCCGACACGAGGCTGAAGCCGGGCAGCCGCAGCAAGCCCATATAAGGCGAAGGATTGATCAAACGAAGCCACTCGTAGAGCGCTTCGGGAGTCGCCATCACGGGCATCGTCTGCCGGAGGGACAGGTTCACCTGGAAAACGTCGCCCTGACCGATATACTGCTGGATGCGGCGAACCGCGTCCTCGAACGCTTCTTTGGAAAAGGAGGTGCGCAGCCCTCGCGCGAACGCTTCGACGTCAAGCGCCAGCCCCTCCTCGGCCAGCAGCGCGCGCGCAGCCGCCAGCGCCGATGCGGCCTCGGGCGCCGCGGCCCTCGCCACGATCCGGTCCCAATCCGCCTTCATCCGCGCCGCATGCGCGCGGGCCGCGTCGTAAGCGGACGCGATCGCCGCCTCGCTCCTCGCATCGCCCGGGTCCATATGAACGGCGAGGTACAATTCGCCCGCCTCGTGATCGACGATCCACAGCTCGTCGATCAGCAGAAACGCGTAATCCGGCAGGCCCAGCTCGTCCGCCGCCGTCTCCGGCAGCCGCTCCAGCGAGCGGGCGACGTCGTAGCTCCAATAGCCGACGGCGCCGCCCGCGAACATCGGCAGGCCCGTGTCCGAAGGCGCGCGGAAGCCGTCCATCGCCCCGCGCACGACCGAGATCGGAGCGCCGCGCAGCCGCTCCGCGTCCCCGCCCGCACCCGCGCCGCCGCAGCGCCTAAGCTCGGCTTCCTCGCCGCTTCCGACCAGCACCGCGCTTGGCCGGAGGCCGAGGAACGTATAGCGGCCGCCTTTGCCGCTTTCCAGCACGAAGGCTTCCTCGCCCGCCGCCTCCCACGCGCCGCGCCAGAGCGGGACGCGATCTTCGCCCGGGGCCAAAGCATGCTGTTCTATATAAGGCAGACGGTTGTATCCTTCGCCACCCTCGCCTGCATCCGTCCGTTCGCCCAACCACTTCCGCCATTGCTCCAACGATATCCGCGCTTCCAACTCCGCATATCCCCCCTCGGAAGCTTTCTCGCCGGCAGCCGAACCGCGCCGCTTCCTATTATCTTCCCTAAAGTATACAAACAATCGCATGTCGAGGATAGACCGGCCGCGCTTGCGAGCGAGAAACTTTAACAACCTCCGAATCGTCTCTAAATATGGGTATTGAAGGATGCAGCATGAATAAGGAGATGAGGATGGCATGATCATGAAAAATAAAGTCCGGATGTCCGCGCTCGCCCTGCTGCTGGCGGCGGGTACCGTCGCGGCTCCCGGCGGTTCCCCGGCGCAGGCGGCGGCAGCCCCCAAGCCCATCAAACTGGTCGTCAACGGCAACGAGATCGCGGCCGGCGCCGCGGCGCCCTACCTCGACGCGAGCGGCAGCGTCTATATCCCGCTGCGCATGGTCTCGCAGCTGCTCAAGTCTTACGTCGACTGGGACGGCGCCAAGAAGCTCGTCTCCGTCTATGCGCCCAACCGTACCGTGAAGCTGACGCTCGGCAGCAAGACGGCGCAGGTGAACGACAAGTCCGTCGCACTCAACGCAGCGGCCGTTATGAAGAACAATACCGTGTACGTGCCCGTCCGCTTCGTCGCGCAGTCGCTCGGCGCAAACGTGAAGTGGCAAGGCTACACGGTAACGATCGACGACGGCGATCCGTATGCCGTCGGCTATGCGATTACGTTGACACCGTCCATGTTCTGGCTCGACAGGAAGACAGGCGACCTGTACCAGTCCGATCCGTCCAACAGTCCGGCCGTGAAGACCGGCAAGCTCGATTTTAAGCAACAGGAGTTCTTGCGCCTATCCGTGGACAAGCTCGGTACAGGCGGCTATGTGGTGACGGCGTCCGATATTTACGGCGAACCCCACATCAACGTCAACTACACGACCGCCTACGTGAAGAACAAGAAGCTCGTCGACCAGGCCGCGGTCCATTACTGGCAGCGCATGACGGCGAACGTCACCAGCTTGGGCAACCAAGCGGTACTGACGGACGGAAAAAAGCTGCGCATCCTTAAAGCGGACGGCACTGCGAATAAGGAATACGATCTGCAGAAGCTGGGCGGACTGGACGAGATCTACGGCGTGGAGGGCATCGGCGCGAACTATCTGCTCATCCGGCCCAACACGACCGGCTTGCTGATGCTGGTCGACCCCGAGACGGGGAAAAAGAAAGCGCTATACGAGCTGCTCGACCCCGCGGATCAGGAATACGCCAAGCTCAACGACGTTCCTTATCATGGCGACACGTTCATTGTTGGCGGCGAGCACGACGGCGTCATCGACCTCATCTACACCAGCGTTAAGGATGGCAAACAGCAGACCCTTGCGGTTAAAATTAAAGACTGGCTATAAAAAAAGCCGTACACCGGTTGCCAGTTACGCTCGAATGCCCCGCCCCGGCGGGGCTTGTTACTTTTCAAACGATAACGGGTATGTGTCGGCAGAAGGATTCGAAGGAGCGCAGGCCTCATGAACGAGCGGGAAGACAGTCCGGCAAAAAAGGCCCGTCGTCGCCTTGACGGGCGCAAGCGGCTACATCGGCCGCAATCTGCTTCAACGGTTGGCGCCTTTCGCGGACGTGATCGCGCTGTCCCGTGGAGGCGGGAAAGGGCGGGAGCCCGAACCGCATACGAGCTGGCGGGCTTGCGATTTGTTTTCTTTGATCGATGCGGAGAAGGGATTGGCAGGCGCGGACTTCGCGATATACTTGGTCCACTCCATGCTGCCGTCGGCCAAGCTGACGCAAGCACGGTTCGAGGACATGGACGTGCTGCTCGCCGACCACTTCGCCAGAGCCGCCAGCAAAAACGGCGTGCGCCAGATCGTCTACCTGAGCGGCATCATCCCTCCTGATGTGCCGCCCCGCGAGCTGTCCCGCCATCTTCGCAGCCGGTTGGAGGTGGAAAAGGTGCTCGCTTCGTACGGCGTGCCGGTGACGACGCTGAGGGCCGGCCTGATCGTCGGTCCGGAAGGATCTTCTTTTCCCATCCTCCTGAAGCTGGTGCGACGCCTGCCCTTCATGATCCTGCCGCGGTGGACGCGAACCCGCACGCATGCGATCGCCTTGCCCGAAGTGCTGGACGCCCTGACGGCCGCGATCGGACGGACCGACCTGTACCGACGCGCGATCGATATCGGCGGGCCCGACGTGTTGACCTACAAGCAGATGCTCCGCCAGACGGCGGAGGCGCTGGGGAAAAAACGACTATTTATCCCGTTCCCCGCCTTCTCCGTTTATTTATCCCGCCTGTGGCTGGCGCTCGTCACGGGAACGCCAAAAGAAATGGCCTACCCCTTGATCGAGAGCCTGATTCACCCGATGGTGGCAAGAAAAGAAGGGAGCGCGAGCGGAATCGGCGAAGGCGCGATCACGTTCCGTCAAGCGGCGGAAGACGCGATACGAGAAGAGGGCGAACGAAAGCGTAGCCGAAACGGGGCTGGAAGCGCGCAAAAGCGAAAATCGGAAAAAAACGCGCGCGACGCCGTGTCGGACGTCCGCTCCGTGCAGCGCGTCAGGCTGCCCGCGGGGATGGATGCGCATGCAGCCTCGAAGTCTTATCTCCACTGGTTGAATCGCGCGGCCGGTCCGCTGATCCGGGTAGCGCACGATAAGAAGGATATTTATCGGATTCGTGTCGCCGGTCGCAAAGCGCCTCTGCTCGAGCTCACGTACTCCGAAGAGCGCAGCTCGCCGACCCGGGCGTTGTATTATATTACAGGCGGCTCCTTTTCAAGCCGAAAAGAGACGCATCGCGGTCGACTCGAGTTTCTGCAAGTGCCGGACTCCGACGAGTGCATCATCGCCATTCACGACTACTTGCCGGCGCTGCCCTGGTTTCTCTACAAGTACACGCAGGCCAAGATTCATTTGTGGGTCATGCATGCGTTCAGGCGTTATTTGAGGAAACGAATTCGGTAGGCGCTCCGCTCCGGTTCGCTTTGGCTACCGAATGAGAATGCGAATGCCGTCGTTCGCGCCTATACTACGGTGAATCAACGCCGGTGCAGACGGTGCCGGCCAAAGGGGGACGACGCCATGGCAGAACGGGCGGTGCTCGCCTACTTCAACACCCCGGACCAAGCCAGACAGGCGCCGGAGGGGCTGAAGTCCTTTCGCCTGATCGAGCATGCAATCGACCGGTTCGACGGGTATCCGGGCGCCGGCATGGAGCATCTCGACCAGCTGGGCAACACGATCGCCGAGACGTTCCGCGGACTCGGATTCATCACGCTTGGCGGAGACTTTGACAATCCCGATGCCGCCGTGCCGGCCGCAGCCAGCGTCAGCGCCAGCGGGATGAGCTCGGGTGGGCCCGACAACCGGGTGACGGGACGCGATATCTGCTGACGGCCATCGTCGAAGAAGACGACTACGACCGGGCGGTCGCCATTTGCCAGGATGCGGGAGCCATATAAGCATCGGGCAAATAACGATGTCCGACATCGCTATTCCGTCGCATTCACGCATCGGGCAAATAACGATGTCCGACATCGCTATCCCGTCGCACTTCACGCATCCCCGGCCAAATAACGATGTCGCACATCGCTATCCCGTCGCATTCACGCATCTCCGGCCAAATAACAATGTCGCACATCGCTATCCCGTCGCATTCACGCATCTCCGGCCAAATAACGATGTCTCACATCGCTATTCCGTCGCACATCGCTATCCGCCGCCTACATTCATATCCCGTTCCCGCCGCCGACCTGAAAACGCCAAAATCCGGCCGCCCCAAAAGGACGGCCGGATCGTCGGCCAACTCTATTAGTTGTCGAAGTTGAACAGCGGCGTGCTCAGGTAGCGTTCGCCGTTGGACGGAACGACCGCGACGACGCGCTTGCCGGCGCCCAGCTCCTTCGCCACTTGCAGCGCCGCGAAGATCGCCGCGCCGGAGGAGATGCCGCACAGGATGCCTTCCTTCTTGGCGGCGGTGCGCGCCCATTCGAACGCGTCTTCGTTCTCGACGGCGATGATCTGGTCGTAGATCTCGCGGTCCAGAATCTCCGGCACGAAGTTCGCGCCGATGCCCTGGATCTTGTGCGGGCCGGCCTTGCCGCTCGACAGCAGCGGAGACGCCGCAGGCTCGACGGCGACGACCTTGATGCCCGGGAAGTTGTCCTTCAGCACCTTGCCGGCGCCGGAGATCGTGCCGCCCGTGCCGATGCCCGCCACGAACGCGTCCAGCTTGCCGTCGAGCGAGTTGATCGCTTCGACGATCTCGGGACCCGTCGTCTCGAGGTGGATCTTCAGGTTCGCCTTGTTCTTGAACTGATCGGCGAGGAAGTAGTCCGGGTTCTCCTTGAGAAGCTCTTCCGCCTTCTTGACGGCGCCGTTCATGCCTTCGGATCCGGGGGTCAGCACCAGCTCGGCGCCATAGGCGCGAAGCAGGTTGCGGCGCTCGAGGCTCATCGTCTCGGGCATGACGATGACCGCGCGGTAGCCCTTAGCCGCAGCGACGAGCGCCAGGCCGATGCCGGTGTTGCCGCTGGTCGCTTCGACGATCGTGCCGCCCGGCTTCAGCTTGCCTTCTTTTTCGGCTTCTTCGACGATGCTGATGGCGATCCGATCCTTGACGCTGGCGCCCGGGTTCTGATATTCGACCTTGACGTAAACCTCCGCGCTGCCTTCGGGTACGATGCGGTTCAGACGGACGAGCGGCGTATCCCCGATCAGGTCCGTGATATTCTGCACGATTTTTGCCATGGCGAATGATTCCTCCTTGGATAATGGCGGACGGCCTCGTCCATTCCCGTATTTCCGACAATTTCAGTCGGCTTTTATCTTTTCCCATCTTATCAACGTTAGGTGGCAATGTCAATAGAAGGATAAATCCGCATGGCTAATCGTATGGCTAGTGCTAATCGTATGGCTAATGGCTAATATTGAAGCGCTCCATCCAGTGCCTTGGCTCCGTACTTGTCCAGCAGCGACTGCTCGACCTCCGACAGCGGCGGCGCCACCGACAGCGCGTATTGGCGCTTCGCCTCTTCCCGCTCCGCCTGCGCGTCCCGCTCGCCAGTTCCTCGCCGGCCCGCCATGAGCACGACCTCGTAGCCTGCGTCCGTGCGGATCGGTCCCGCCGCCTCTCCAATCTCCAGCTTCGCCGCCGCTGCCAGCAGCTCGGGCGCGACGAACGGATCTTCGGACTCGACCCAGCCCAGATTGCCGCCCTCCGCGGCCGTATCCGCGTCCAACGAGTTCGCGGCCGCCAGCTCC
Organism: Cohnella rhizosphaerae; assembly: GCF_029525575.1. Taxonomy (GTDB): domain Bacteria; phylum Bacillota; class Bacilli; order Paenibacillales; family Paenibacillaceae; genus Cohnella; species Cohnella rhizosphaerae. The sequence continues at coordinate 110,176 of NZ_JAPDIA010000003.1, read as the reverse complement.
GCGAAGTCCTCGCCTTGCCGAAGCAGGTCCAGCAGATGCTCGGCGTCCTTCTGCCGCTCCACGACGATATGGGAGAGCTTCAGCTCCTCCTTCGGCGCGAATTCTTCGGGATGATCGTTCATATACTGGTCCGCGTCCGCTTCCGTCGCCGCTACGCCGCGGATCGCGAGCGCTTCAAGCTGCAATTTATAAAGAATATCTTCCCGCACGTCCTCTCGCGACATGCCGAGCTGCTGCAGTCGGGCATCATAGAAGGCTTCCAGACTCTCGTAGCCTTCGCTCGCCTTGCGAAGCTCCCGGTCCACCGCATCCTCCGTTATCGAGATGCCCGCGGCTTGCGCTTCCTTCTGGACGGCCACCCGAAGCATCATCGTCCGCAACGTCTGCTCTCCGTACGAACCCAGCAGGGCGTCCAGCAGCTGTCTGCGCGTGATGCGCGTCTCCCCTACGATCGCCACGGTGTCGCCCGCTCCTCCCGGAGCTCCCGTCATCGAACCCGATGGGATCGGCTCGGTGCCGGGCGGCTCCGCCGTATGCGCCGGCTTGGCCGTACATCCCGCTTCGGGCAGCCAGCGCCCAAGACAGGGCAAGCAGAACGATCGGCTTCCCCAGCCGCTTCGTCTGCCACATGGCCGTATCCCTCCTTCCGCTCTATTAAGAAGTCGCGCGTTCCAGAATCTCGCGGAGCTGCTCGCTGTCGAACTGATAAGCTTCATTGCAAAAATGGCAATTCACTTCGGCCTGTCCGTCCTCGTCGATCAGCTTGCGAAGCTCAGTCTCGCCCATGCTGATCAGCGTACGCTCGACGCGTTCCCGCGAGCATTGGCAGACGAACCTGGGCTCGATCGTATCGTGAATCGTCAGGTCGTCGCCCACGAGGAACCGTACGATGCCTTCGGCGGTCTCGCCTTGGTCGAGCAGCGCGGTGACGTGGGGCATCGACGCGACGGCCTGCTCGAGACGCGCCAGCTGCTCGTCGGTAATGTTCGGCAGCACCTGGATGACGAAGCCGCCCGCATGCAGCACGGTATTGTCGGTATCGACGAGCACGCCCAGTCCGACGGCGGAAGGCGTCTGCTCGGATGCAGCGAAGTAATAAGTAAAGTCCTCGGCCAGCTCGCCCGAGATGAGCGGCACGCTGCCGCGGTAAGGCTCCTTCATGCCGAGATCCTTGGTCACGTTGAGAAAACCGGTCTTGCCCACGGCGCCCGATACGTCCAGCTTGCCCAGGCTGTTGCTGGGCAGATGCGTATGCGGATAATCGACGTAGCCTTTGACTTCGCCGGCGGCGTTGGCGTCGACGACGATCTGGCCGATCGGCCCGTCGCCCTTCACCTGCACGGTGAGCTTCTCGTCTCCCTTGAGCATGAAGCCCATCATGGCCGCCGCCGTCGCGGTCCGGCCGAGCGCGGCCGATGCCGTCGGAAACGTGTCGTGCCTGCGTTGGAGCTCGCGCACGAGCTCCGTCGTCTTCGCGCCGAAAACGCGCACGGCGCCGCCCCAGGCGGTGCCTCTGATCAGTTCGTCCGTCACTTCATCCGCTCCTTTGCCTCTGTTGTCGCGGCTCGCCGCGCGCCCGCGAGAGCGGACGCACGGCGACCAGTATGCTTATAGATTGCGTTCGTAAATGATTCTTAATCCTTCCAGCGTCAGCATCGAATCGACCGACTCGATCGTCTCCGACTCGCCCGCGATCAGCTCCGCGAGTCCGCCCGTCGCGATGACGCGCGGCGCGCAGCGCTGCTCGGCGCGGATCCGCTTCACGATGCCGTCCACCTGGCCGGCATAGCCGTAGATCGCGCCGGATTGAATCGCCGCCACCGTGTTGCGGCCGACGACCGCCTTCGGCTTGGCCAGCTCGACGCGCGGAAGCCTGGCGGCGCGTTGGTAGAGCGCCTCGGCCGAGATGCCGATGCCAGGCACGATGACGCCGCCAATATAGGCGCCCGACGGGTCGATATAATCGAAGGTCGTCGCCGTGCCGAAGTCTACGACGACCAGCGGCGCGCCGTAGTGCTCGATGCCGGCGACCGCGTTGACGATCCGGTCGGCGCCGACCTCCTTCGGATTTTCGTACCGGATGTTGAGGCCCGTCTTGATGCCGGGTCCGACGACCAGCGCTTCGCGGCCGACATACTTGACGAACAGCCGCTCGAGCGTGGGCATGAGCGGAGGCACGACGCAAGAGACGATGACGCCGTCGATCTCGGCGGCCTCGATGCCCGCGATGGTGAACAGGTTGGTCAGCATGATCCCGTACTCGTCGACCGTGGCCGAGCGGTTCGTGCTAAGCCGCCAATGATGGAGAAGCTCCGGGCCCTCGTACAGGCCGAGCACGATATTGGTGTTGCCGACGTCGACGACCAGAATCAAGAGACTTCCCCCTTCTTGACTTCGTTCAGGTCCAGGCTGATGTCCAGCGCGTTAAAAGAATGCGTCAGCGCGCCCGCGCTGATCACGTCCACGCCCGACGCCGCCACCTCGCGAACCCGCTCCGGACGGATGCCGCCCGACGCTTCCAGGACGATATGCGGCGCAATGCCGCGCACCTCGGCCGCAGCGGCCTTCATCTGTTCGGGCGACATGTTGTCGAACATGACGACGTTCGCGCCCGCCCGAGCGGCTTCGAGCGCCTGCTCCAGCGATTCGGCCTCCACCTCGATCATCATCGTGTGCGGGATGCGCGACTTCGCCGAAGCGACGGCAGCGGAGATCCCGCCGGCCGCCTTGATATGATTGTCCTTGATCATGACCGCGTCGTACAAGCCGAAGCGGTGATTGTACGCGCCGCCGATGCGGACGGCGTACTTCTCCAGCGTGCGGTGGCCCGGCGTCGTCTTGCGCGTATCGGCGATCCGCGCCGGATAGCCTTCGGCCGCGTCCACGTAGACGCGGGTCTTGGTCGCGATGCCGGACAGCCGCTGCAGCAGATTCAGCGCAAGACGCTCGCCGGTCAGGATGCTGTGCGTAGCGCCTTCGACGACCGCGAGCACGGTGCCGCGCTCGACGCGGTCGCCGTCCTGCGCCCGCGATTCGACCGCGAGCGAAGGGTCGATCACGCCGAAGACGAGGCGCATGAGCGGCATGCCCGCGAGCACGCCCGCTTCCTTGGCATGGATAATGCCCCTCGACCGGTGGCCGGCCGGAACCGTCGACATCGTGCTCACGTCCCCGCTGCCGATGTCCTCGGCCAACCACGCGCTAAGCTGCGCCTTTACCGCGTCGACCGCGGGTCCCGCGATCTCCCAGTCCTTTTCCGATTCAAACATCGCCTATGAACTCCTCTCCGATGCCCCGTTCCCTGTGCATCAGCGTATGCTTGCGCCAGAACAGATCGTCCTTGTCCGGGAAGTCCTCCCGGTAATGCGCCCCGCGGCTCTCTTCGCGCATGAGGGCCGCCTCCATCATCAACGTGGCGCAGGTGAGCAGGTTCGCGTACTCGAACGCCTCGCGCGTCGTCATCTCCGTCTGATACAGCGGCGCCTGCCGGCGCAGCTCCTCAAGACCTTTGGTAAGGCCGTGGGCCTCCCGCCTGAGGCCGGCGAAGCGCACCATGAGCTTCTGCAGCTTGAGGCGACGCTCCGCCATCTTGCCCGCAGGCGCGCCGATCCGCTCGGAAGTATAGCCGGTTCGCGCCTCGAGTTCGAGCGGCGGCAGCGCGCGAGTCCGCTCGACGATCCGGCGGCCGAACACGATCGCTTCGGACAGCGAGTTGCTCGCCAGCCGGTTCGCGCCGTGCACGCCCGTCGACGATACTTCGCCGCAGGCGAACAAACGAGGGATGCTCGATTCGCCGTTCATGTCCGTGCGGACGCCTCCCATCATATAATGGGCAGCCGGCGCCACGGGAATCCAGTCCGTCGTCATATCGAGACCATAATTGAGACAAAATTCGTAAATGTTCGGAAACCGGTGCTTGATGAGATCCGGCGTCTCGTGCGTAATATCGATATAAACGTAAGTCGACTTGGTCAGCTCCATCTCGCTCACGATCGCCCGCGCCACGATGTCGCGCGGCGCCAGCTCGAGCTGCGGATGGTACTTGTCCATGAAGCGCTCGCCCCGAATATTGCGAAGAACGGCGCCCTCGCCGCGCACCGCCTCCGAGATCAGGAAGCGCGGCGCGCCAGGATAACACAGCGAGGTCGGATGGAATTGATTGAACTCCATGTCGCGAATGACAGCGCCTGCACGGTACGCCATCGCGATGCCGTCGCCCGTCGCGACCTCGGGATTCGTCGTATACCGGTACAGCTGTCCGGTGCCGCCCGAGCAGAGGACGGTCGCGGCGCCCCGCACGATGACGCGCGAGCCGTCCGGCTTCTGCACGAGCGCGCCGACGCACTCGCCCTCCTCGGTCAGCAGGTCCAGCACGAAGTGGTCGTCCCACACCTCGATGTTCGGCACGCTCTGAACCTTGTCCGCCAGCGCGCGCACGATCTCGTAGCCGGTGGCGTCGCCGTTGGCGTGAAGAATGCGGCGCTGGCTGTGCGCGCCTTCCTTGGTGAGGGCGAGGTGCCCGTCCTCCTCGTCGAAGTGCGTGCCGTACTGGATCAGCGCCTGGACGCAGTCCGGTCCTTCGTGCACGAGCACGTCTACGGCTTCGGGATCGCACAGCCCCGCGCCCGCGATCAACGTATCCTGGCGATGGAACTCGGGCGAATCGTCCTCCGAGATGACGGCCGCGATGCCGCCCTGCGCGTAGCGCGTATTGCTGTCGAACAGCGACTTCTTCGTAATCATGAGGACGCGGCGGTCCTTGGCCGCTTGAAGCGCCGTGAACAGGCCCGCGATCCCGGCTCCGATAATGATCATATCCGTCTGTACGGTCTCTAGCGCCGCCGGATCGAAATCGACGATATAACGTGGTATCATGGCCCTCTGCGACTCCCCGCCTGAAGTTATTGGTCTTCCGGTTACCTGACCGGTTACTTGACGAGCAGCATGCGCTCGAGCGACAGGCGCGCCTTGTCGGCGACGTCTTGCGGCACGTGAATCTGAGGCTGCATCGTTTCAAGCGCCTTGACGACCTTCTTCAGGTTGTTGACCTTCATGTTCGGGCAGACGAGGAACTTGCTCGCGAAATGGAACGTCTTGTCCGGGCTGTCCACCCGCAGCTGGTAACCCGTGCCGTCCTCGGTGCCGACGATGAATTCCTTGTGGCTCGATTCGCGGCAATACTTCAGGATGCCTGTCGTGCTGCCGACGAAGTCGGCCAGCTCGACGACCTCGGGGCGGCATTCCGGATGCACGACGAACTGCGCGTTCGGATACTTCGCCCGCATCTCGTACACGTCTTTGACGGTCAGCATGTCGTGCGTGTTGCAGTAGCCTTCCCAGATGATCATCTTCTTGTCCGTATGCTGCTGCACGTAGTGACCGAGGTTCTTGTCCGGGCACCAGATGACCTCATCGCCTTCGACCGAATTGACGACCTTGACCGCGTTCGCCGACGTGCAGCAAATGTCGGTCTCGGCCTTCACGTCCGCGGACGAATTGATATACGTCACGACCTTGGCGTTCGGGTGCTTCGCCTTCAGCTCCCGCAGGCCGATCGGATTGACCATGTCCGCCATCGGACAGCCGGCCCGCTCGTCGGGGACGAGCACGGTCTTGTGCGGCGCGAGGATCTTGGCGCTCTCGCCCATGAAGTGTACCCCGCAAAAGACGATGACGTCCGCTTCGGTCTGCGCGGCCTTCTGGGCGAGCAGGAACGAGTCTCCGCGGAAGTCGGCTACCTCTTGAATCTCGTCGCGCTGGTAATAGTGAGCCAGAATGATGGCGTTGCGTTCCTTCTTCAGCTGTGCCAGGCGCTCGCGCAGCTCGCGGTTCTGCTCCGCTTTGCGTTCAAGGGCTAAAGCTTCCATGGTGAGTCTCCTCCTGCGGCGTTGACGCCTGGGTATGGTTAATTGTGAAAATAAGCACAAATTAGGCCGCTTAACAAAAACGGGTTGCCAAAATCGCAACCGACGTCAGTGAGTCAACAATAAATTTACACTTGCCGGGGGGGCAGTGTCAATGAATGTTCACAGATTTTTGGAAGAAGTTTGCCGCTTCGAACTTTTCCCAATAAGGCAAGCTTTCGAGAATGACTTCTTCTTTAGTTATCAGGTGCCATTACGATTAATTTTTGGTTCGGGACGGAACCTCTTTGCGCGCTGCGGTGTCTAATCCTTGGAGGTGTTGCCAGCTTGGAGGAAATGTACTGGTCCTTTACCGGAACTATGGATGAGGGCGGTCTTCGCGAGCTGATGCTGCAGCACGGGTCCGAGGTGTGGAATCTGGCGTTCGTGCTCACGAGACGGCGGGACCTGGCGGACGATGTTTCCCAGGACGTGTTCCTCATCGCCTACCGAAAGATCGATACCTTTCGAGGCGCCTCCTCCCTCCGCACTTGGCTGCTGTCGATCACGCGGAATACGGCGATCAACGCCATGAGAGCAGCCTTCATAAGGCGCGTGACGCTGACGGATCGTCTGCACGAGCGGTCGCATGAATTCGGTCCGTCCGCCGAATCCGAGATGCTGCGCCGTTCACTGTCCAATGACATATGGGAAGACGTCCTGCGGCTTCCGCTCAAGCTGCGCGAAGCGCTCGTGCTGCATGCGAGGTATGAATTGACCGTGCGAGAGATCGCTCAATTGCTGGAGCTGTCGGAGGGCACCGTCAAGTCCAGGCTGTCGCGCGCCAGACAACGCATGATCAGACTGCGAAAGGAAGCGAACGCGCATGATTGACCATCGGCCGTCTTGGTACGACAAGTTAAAGGTGGACGCGGCGCGGACGCCGGGATTTACGGAAGCTCGCATGGCGCATATCGAGAAAATGGCGCGGCGCGGCGATAAGACGAGTCGCGAATCCTCACGACGCGGAGGACAGTCTCGCCTTCGTACGACGGCGCTTTTTTGGCATCGCGGCTATCTTGATCGCAGGAACCGTATACTTGGGGTCTCTGCGTCACGAAAGAGGAGGCTCCTCCCGGTTGAACAGCCCGACCCCGACGGTTGCCGCGTCCCCATCGAACATCGCCGGCGCCAGACCGATCAAGATTGCGCGCTTTTCCGGCCTGCTGGGCGAGCAACTGCCGTTCAAGGCCGAAGACATCGTCGGCATTCGCTGGCTGGACCGGCATCTCAATCGCTCGGTTGAAGTCCCTAAGGAACGATACGACGTCATCCTGCAAAATCTGTACCAGTTAAATCTGGCGGAAGCGATCGTACAAGGAAATGACGATACGATCGCCACGACGGCTAGCCTGATGACCTTCACGACGAAGGATGGGGGAAGCTATGCGATCGATTACGACCCATCCAACAACGTTTATGGCTTGCCCGATACAAAACGGATATTTCTGGCAAGCGCCCGGGTATGGTTGCTGAAGGAGACGCTCTTCAATAACAGTGAATGGTCTGCGTACGGCCAGCTTTACGAGCAAGCGCGGAATGAACCGTTAATAGACAGCACTGCCCAACGTAGCGCACAATCGTACGACCGGTCCCGTCTAGCGATAGGCGGTCTCGATTACCTCGGCTGGGAGAAAAAATTTTTGCTTAAGTCCTCCGGCATCCCCAGCTACGACGATCTCGCCGGCGGCCGCGGATTGATCCAGTTCGCGGAGCGACCGGAACGCAATTCCTTGTACCCGGAAGTCATGAAGCTGCCGGGCACCGTCGTTTTTTCGATCGGAATATCCGACTACGCGACATCGGACGGCGTCAAGGTGGGTTTGTCGCAGGACGAGGTCGTCGCCAGGCTGGGTTCGCCCGACGCTCGCACGGAGACGAAATGGAGTTATCGAATCGGCGATTCCCTTTCTTTCCATCTGCTGTTCAAGGACGGCAAAGTGCGCTTCGTCTCGCTGACCGAGCCGGAATAGAACGATCCTGCTTAATTAAGCGCAACGCGCAAAAAACCGCGATGCCGCTGCAAAATGCAGCGGATCGCGGGTTTGTTCGTATAACGCGTTACTTCGGCTCGTTGCCCTCGTCGTTCCGTTGATCCGGATTCGGAGGGGTCTGATTGGCGTTCGTCTCTTCGTCGCGCGGCGTGATGCGGACACGGACGTTGCCGCCGAGCGTGTCGATGGTCGGGTCGACGCCGGTCGGCTCGCCGCCCGAATCGCCGCCGTCGCCATCGGATGCGGCGTTGATATCGCCCTTCTCGATGAGTGCTTTGATCTGCTCCAATTCGAGCGTCTCTTGCGAGAGTAGCGTATTGGCAAGCAGATGAACTTCGGCGCTCTTCTCGGTGAGCAGCTTCTTCGCCCGATCGTAGCAGGTCTGGATGATCGTCTGCATCTCTTGGTCGATCTCGTACGCGATCGCGTCCGAGTAGTTCTGCTCGTGGCCGATATCGCGGCCGAGGAACACTTGGCCCTGCGTGGCGCCGAACTGCATCGGCCCGAGCTTGTCGCTCATGCCGTATTCCATGATCATGCTGCGCACGATGCCCGTCGCTTGCTTAAAGTCGCTATAGGCGCCGGTGCCGATCTCGCCGATGAACAGCTCTTCGGCGACGCGGCCCGCGAGCAAGCCCGTGACTTTGTCGAGCAGCTCCTGCTTCGTGACCAGCATGCGGTCTTCCTTCGGCAGCATGATGACGTAGCCGCCCGCGCGTCCGCGCGGAATGATCGTCACCTTGTGAACCATGTCGGCATGCTCCAGGAAGAAGCCCACGATCGTATGGCCGGACTCGTGATAAGCGACGATGCGCTTCTCGCGCTCGCTGATGACGCGGCTCTTCTTCTCCGTGCCGACGATGACGCGGTCGATCGCTTCGTCGACCTCTTGCATCGCGATGTCCTTCTTGTTCTTGCGCGCCGCGAGGAGCGCCGCTTCGTTGAGCAGGTTCTCCAGGTCGGCGCCGGTGAAGCCGGTCGTCCGCTTGGCGATCGTGCCCAGCCTGACGTCCTTGTTCAGCGGCTTGTTGCGCGCGTGAACCTTGAGTACCGCCTCGCGGCCCTTGACGTCCGGACGATCGACCGTGATCTGACGGTCGAAGCGGCCCGGGCGAAGCAGCGCGGGGTCGAGAATGTCCGGACGGTTGGTCGCGGCGACGATGATGATGCCTTCGTTCGCGCCGAAGCCGTCCATCTCGACGAGCAACTGGTTCAGGGTCTGCTCGCGCTCGTCGTGTCCGCCGCCGAGGCCTGCGCCCCGTTGACGGCCGACGGCGTCGATCTCGTCGATGAAGATGATACAAGGCGCGTTCTTCTTCGCGTTCTCGAACAGGTCGCGGACGCGGGATGCGCCGACGCCGACGAACATCTCGACGAAGTCCGAACCCGAGATGCTGAAGAACGGCACGCCGGCTTCGCCCGCTACGGCGCGAGCCAGCAGCGTCTTACCGGTACCCGGAGGGCCCACCAGCAGGACGCCCTTCGGAATGCGGGCGCCGAGCGCGGCGAACTTGCGGGGATCCTTCAGGAACTCGACGACCTCGACGAGCTCCTGCTTCTCTTCGTCCGCGCCCGCCACGTCCTCGAACGTCACGCGCTTTTTCTCTTCATTATAGAGACGGGCCTTGCTCTTGCCGAAATTCATCACCTTGCCGCCGCCGCCCTGCGCCTGATTGATCAGGAAGAAGAACAGGATGAACATAATGACGAACGGTATGATGGAGGTGAGGAACGTCAGCCAGAAGCTCTCGCCCTGCATCGCTTTGTTCTTAAGCTCGAAGCCTTGCTCCACCGCCGCGGCGTTGATCGTCTCGGCGTCGCGCTCGGTCTGAATCCGAGTCGAGAAGGCCTCGCCCTTGTGACCCTCCGGCGCCTGCCCCTCCTTGAAGTGGCCGGTCAGCAGATAGGTCCCGCGGTTGACCTGCATCTCGAGGTCCTGAATGGTCTTCGACTGGATCGCAGTCATGAGCTGATTGTAGGTGAGCGGCTCGGTCGTCGTATTCTTGCCGATGAAGAACTGGACGATGCCGACGGTCACCAAAAATATAAGCAAATAAAATCCCGTATTCCGGATAAACCGATTCATCCCTGACCTCCTCCCGACACGCTTTCATCATTTTACCATAGCCTGTCTTGGTATCTCAATAAAACGCGCGGCTGCGCGGAAAAACCATCGGAAGGCTGCAGTACTCAGCGGTTCGAGTAAATTTCTTCTTTTAAAATGCCGACATACGGCAGGTTGCGGTAATGCTCGGCATAGTCGAGACCGTAACCGACGACGAACGCGTCGGGAATGCTGAAGCCGGTATAGTCGGCGTTCAGATCGACGGTGCGGCGGCCCGGCTTGTCGAAGAGCGCGACGACCCGGACGGACTTCGCGTTGCGTCGCTCGAGCACGTCGATCAGATAACTGAGCGTGAGGCCGCTGTCGATAATGTCCTCGACGATCAGAATGTCGCGGCCCTCGACCGAAGTGTCCAGATCCTTGACGATGCGGACTTCCCCGCTTGAGCGGGTCGAATTGCCGTAGCTCGATACGGCCATGAAGTCCAGCTCGATCGGGATCGCGATATTCTTGGACAGGTCGGCCATAAAAATAAAGGCGCCCTTCAACACGCAGATTACCAGCGGGTTGCGCCCCTCGTAATCGCGGCTGACGGCGGCTCCCAATTCCCGTACCTTCGATTGGATCTGCTCTTCCGAGTAGAGTACTTCTTGAATGTCATTCTGCAATGCTGGGACCTCCCGGGCCGATATTAAACGGTATGATGGCTTGACTCCGAACATGTCACGCGGATGGTCGCTCCCGCTCCCGAGTCCGGCTTAGGCACGGCGTGGCGCGAGCGCCTGAGACCGGGTATCCAGAGGATGCGGCCTTCGCCGTCGACGAGCAGCGGCTTCAGATGACGCAGGCTGCGGGGAACCTTCGCGTCGACGAGTATATCTTGCACCTTCTTGGAGCCGTTTAGTCCCAAAGGCTCCATCCGGTCTCCCGGCTTCCGGCTGCGCACCGCGAGCGGCATCGCAAGCTCCGCCTCGTCAAAAAAGGCCTCCCAGCGGGAGCCCGGCGAAGGGTCGCAAATCCCGGCCTCCCGGCTGAACCGGAACACAAGGCCGCACTCCGGCACCGCCACCACGAGCCGATCGGAACGCGCGGGCAGCTCCGCGACGTAGGCATAGCCGGCTTGCGCGTCCGGCACGGGTCCTATGTACGCATGGCTATACTCCCGAAGCAGCGCAAGCCCGCCCCCGATGTCGATGCGGGCGACGTCCGGCCGTTCTGCGGTCAGTATCGCCACGATCTCTTCCACCTGCTCGAATCGAGCCTGGGCATGCGGTCCTGCAAGACCATTTAATATTAGTTTAATCATTCTGCGTTGTAAAGCAAGGTGAAGCCCCCCGGACGAAACGCGCGTCGAGCCGCCATCCTTCGCCCGAGCGTCTGGCCCCCGCGGCCAGCGCGCGACGGGCTTCGGCCTCCATATATTCGTCGTCGGCCGATGCAAGCTCGGCCAGGCGGGCCAACCCGGCGCGCAGATCCGGATTGTACCGTTCGAGATAGGGAAGCGCTTCGAGCCGAATCGCGTTCCGGACGTAACGCGTCTTGACATTGCTGCTGTCCGTCGCGTACGGCACGCCGTTACGCTCGTTGTATGCGAGCAGCTCGCCTTTGGTTATACGCAGCAGGGGGCGGATGAGTTCCAACTCTTCCTCGGCGCGCCGGATGGGAATGCCCGCCAGTCCGGTCACGCCGCTCCCGCGCAGCATTCGCATGAGCACCGTCTCCGCCTGATCGTCCGCATGATGGGCGACCGCGATCGTCTTGGCGCCGCGGCGCCGCGCGACGTCGCGCAGGAACGCATACCTCCGCTCCCGGGAGGCGGCCTGCGCATTCATGCCCGTCGCTTCGATATACGCGGGCATATCGATCTCCGCCAGTTCGAACGGAATCCCCCAGGCGGCCGCGGTCTCGCGCACGAGCGCCGCTTCGGCGTCCGACTCCGTCCCGCGGAATCCATGGTTGACGTGCGCGGCGATGACGAGCGAGCCGTCCCGGACGGCCGCCGCCTGCAGCAGATGGAGCATCGCCATCGAGTCCGGTCCGCCGGAGACGCCTGCGACGATGCGCGCGCCCGGACCGATGCCGAACGTATCCTTCAGCGATCCCGCGACCCGGACGGCCAAATCGTCTTGCGCCTCCACTCGTACTTCCCCCAATTCCCCTTCTATTGAAGCAGCCAGAACGCGGCGGCGGACACGCACAACAGGAGCGAAGCGGCGAACAGTCCCGCCATCCACCCCGGCACCTTGCCGCGGCTCACGTGAACGGCCTCTTCGGCCGCCGCCCGCATGCGATCGCGCCAGTGCGCGGACGCCTCGCGGGCGTCCTTGAACTTGCCGTAAAGCGCCAGCTCCATCCAGCCTTCCATCTTCTTCAGCTCGGCATGGCTGCGGACCAGCGCCATCAGCTCGCGCGGGTGCCGGTTCTGCGGCAGCAGCATCTTGGTCATGTGCAGCAAGCCGCTTGCCGTCGAGCGCGTGGATCCATAGCACGGCCACGGAAAATACGTCGTACGACGGATCCGCCGTCCGGCTGCCCGCCGACCAGTAGCCGCGGTCGTACACTTCCGTGAACTGCCGCACCGAACGCCCCATCGCCGTCATGCCGCCGTAGTCGACGAGCGACACCCGGCCGTAATCGGTGACGAGAATATTGTCGCTCTTGACGTCCCCGAATGCCCAGCCCGCCGCATGCAGCTCCGCGAGCCGGTTCAGCAGGCGATACCCGACGACGCCGTACCAGGCGCCTCCATGCTCGGCCAGATAGGTCTTCACCGGTACGCCCGGCACATATTGCATGACGTAAAAAGGCAAGACCCGGCCCTGCCACTCCGCATCGTCCACGTCCAGCAGAAAAGGCGGACGCTTCCGCTCCCGCCGGTCCAGCGAGGCGAGCACGTTCGCTTCCGCTTGAAGGTCTTCGAGCTGCATGCCGATCTTCAGCGCATAGGTACGCAGTCCGCTGACCGCCATATAGACTTGCCCGTTCGCCCCGATCCCGAGCATGCGCTCCAGCCGGTATGAACGTCCGTTCCACTTGCCGCGCAGTACCGTTCCGGCCGGCACGCGCGCGTCAGACGACGTAGTCACTCCGCATCCCGTCCGTATCGTCGCGCCTCGCAGGCGCGGTGTGCTGCGGTTCTGTTTCCAGTTTACCACAAGTTTCCCGGAAAAACTCCACCACGCGCAAAAGCGCGGGGCCCGTCGGCGTCGTCCCTTTCATGCTGATGCGCCCGAAAATCTGACCGATGCGATCGGCGCGGTCCGTCCAGTCCAGATCAAGCAGACAGGCCTCGTGCGAACGCTCGCCGGGAAAGTGAAACACCGAGACCGCGCTCTCGCCGCGTCTCGCCTGCAGGCTCAGCGCCAAGTCCCGCACCGCTTCCTCGACGGCTCTCATCTTCGGCTTCATGCTCGCGCTGGCGTCGATCAACAGCGCCACGCGCAGCTCCGCCGTTTCGCCCAGATCCTCCATGACGCGCACGATCTCCGCCCGCTTGTCCGGCGGCAGCTCCGCCGCGGAATCCACGCCGAAGATTTGCCGAAGCTCCCTGTTGACCTCGCCGCGAATCGTTCCTTGCACCGTCTGCCGCGTCATCATCTGCACCGTCCGGGACAGCAGCGCCGGCGATACGATCCGGCTCATGCCGCCGCCCGCCCGCGCGATCTCCGCGATCTCCAGCGCCCCCCTGCTCGCCGATGCCTCCATCGTCCACGATGCCGACGACATTGACGGATATGCCCTCCGCTTGCGCGATGGACGCCGCGATGGCCGGGCTATCCCCGACGTTCGAGCAGCCGTCCGTGATCAGCAGGATTTGTCTCATGCGCCTCACTCCTTCTATCGCTATCATTCTAGCTCCAGTGTCGCCAGAAGAAGGAAGATTTAACCGTCTCATCGCAGGAACCGTCAGGAACGGGATGCGCGCAAGACAGCCATTCAGTCGCGAGGTGACCGTAAATCGTCCGGACCCGCAAGGAGTGGCGGACCTTCCGCCCGACCGTCCGTCTTTTTCAGCAGCGAGACGAGCAACAGCAGCAGAGGAACGACCACCGTAGGAAGAAACGTTGAAAAAGGAGCGATTCGAAAGTTATAAAAGGAGAGGTCGTCCTGGTGTATAAAGCTTCTGTCCGCCAGCGCGAAAAACAGCAGCCCCACCGGCAGCCAAAAGACGCGGTCGCGCTTGATGCCGAAAAGATGGACGAACAGCTGCATAAAAACAAATTGAAGAACGATAATTTCGAACAACGTGAAAACGGTCCAAATGCCGATGATCACGATCTCGATTCGTTCGAGATACTCGCCGAACTTAACAAGCTGTATCGCCGAGAAAAAGGGGAAGGTGGCGCTCTTAAAAAAAGTTCATCCCCAGCGAACCGAACGACAGGTACGTCGCCGCGAACAAATAGAGGCCTGCGAGCAGCAGCGCGATCAGCGTGTACGGCAGCAGCTTGCGGCCGTTGTCCACGCGGGAGAACAAAAAAACAAAAGACGATCGATTTGCCGAAAGGAAAGTAAAAAGTGAGAAAGCTGCCGTAAACGATCTCGGGCGCCCGATGCTGAAAAATCGGCAAAAACGGATCGATCGTGACGTTTTTATAAATAAACACAATGATGAGGAGCATAAAAAAACAAGAAGAACGACAGCAGCACCTGCACCGTCCGGACGATCGTGCCGAGACCGAGACTCGACGCATAGGCGGTCGTCAAGGCAAGGAGCAGGATGATGTGGCCGGAAGAGGCGTTCGGAAGCACGACCGTTCGGTAGAACGAGGTCAAGGCCTGAAAAGCCGCGCCCTGAATTTCCAGGATATACGCCAAATAGAGTCCAAGAACGATTTTCGCGGTATTTTTGCCCAGCAGCCGGTCGAATACCGCGGGCATAGGCAAGTCCGGATAGGACCGCTGTATGGCATAAAACACGCACAAAACGCCGAACGATATCGCGATGCCGCATATGTACGACATCCACACGTCCGGCCCGAGCAATTTCGCTTCCTGAAGAAACAGCGTCGAAAAACCCGAAATAAAGCTGAAAATCAGGCAAATCCATGCGCCGGGGGATATACGATCCAGCATCCGCTCGCTTCAGTCCTCCTAGCCGATTCCCAGTTTCTTAAGCGCGTAGCCGGATACCGGGCCATAGATCCATTTGTTTACGGACTCCACCGTCGGCATCTCTTTGCCGACGACCGGCGCGCAATAGGCCGCGACGACGGCGCACAATGCAAGGATGACGGCGCCTTCGCGGAATCGAAGACGTCTCCAGCAGGAGAGGCAGGCTCCGATCCCGTACCCGATCGCGACCAGGCATACCGCGTTAGTCAGCATTGGCGCGCGCCTTAGAATATTGAATCATGCCCAGCCTGTCGATCCTCACGTCCGCCCGAACGCGGATCGGCATGGATGGGTATAGCTCGGACCAATCGGCCTTCGCGGCCGCCCATCCCTTCGGATGCCGCTGCGCGAACCGATCCGAGAAGCCGATGACGTCCGTACGAAGGTCGCGCTGAAAATAAGCGACGCTGCCGCCGATCCTGCGTTCGAGCGCGCGCGATGCGGCCTGTTCGAGCGCGCGGATCTCCGCCGGGTCGTCGAGCGGCAAAGGCTGGTCGATCTCCCCCCAGCGTCGCAGAAAAGCTCAATGCGATATCGACCCATGGCCTGCCGTTCCTAAAGCCGGTATGGACGGATTGCCAGGTCTCCTTAACAAATAAAGTGGCGCGCTGATTCGCCTTCTGCGCAACGGAAATCACGAACTCCATGTCCTTCCATTTCTTTTGGGCGGACAGCAGTTGAACGGCGAGCACGTCGTCGCCGCCGATCCATTGCTTGAACTTGCCCTTGTCGATCACCGCCCCTCCCCCGCAGGCTCAGCGCTTGCTCCCTGTTGGCGGGCTGACTTTCGACGCTTATTTTGCCGGTTGCGAATCCTCTGTAGGGACTGGGATACCAGTTCGCGATTTCATGAACGCTCAGCATGATGCTTTTTCCCCATTCTTTTTCATTTCGGACTTTGCCCAGCAAATCGTTGGACAGCAGGTCTCCGCTGGCGACTTTGACGTTCAGCTTGTCGGCGGCCTTGCCCTCGCTCACGATCAAGTAGCTCGACAAGCGGACCTGGCGATTGCGCATCAGAAAATCCATAATGCCGTAAAAGGAATGCCGGGCGGCTTCTTCCCCGATCAACGCGAATTTATTGTGCTGCCAGATCATCCGGTTGCCGACGAGTCCTCTGAGATTTCTGGCGGTCTCCAAAATGGAGGCCCCGCTTGTGCTGACCACCCAACCCGTAAGCTTGGCGGATTTTTCGGTGCTTAGCGAAGTCGGCATGACGTTGTAGGTCGATATCGTATACCGATCCGTCTTCGGATCGTAATCGATGGCGACGGCCATGATGAGCGTCAGATCGCTAATCTCCGTCACGTCGGGCGAACAACCGGCGGCAAGCGGGAAAAGCATGGCCAGCAGCAGCACGCCCTTGAGGCCGGCTTGATTTTTTCTGCGGAATTCCACGCTAGGAGCCTCCCTTGTTCCGGGCTCTGTATTTAACGGGGGGGAGAATGAATTTTTGGAGCGTCTCTCTCCATCCTTTGTCGCTGACGGGATTCAGGAAAGGTACGCCGCACGAC
Source organism: Cohnella rhizosphaerae (assembly GCF_029525575.1). GTDB lineage: Bacteria > Bacillota > Bacilli > Paenibacillales > Paenibacillaceae > Cohnella > Cohnella rhizosphaerae. Next base: position 93,585 of record NZ_JAPDIA010000003.1, on the reverse strand, counting down.
TGAAGCGAGCACAGATGACAAAGCAGCGCGAGGAACCCCAGGGAGATGCCCAGCACGCCGTCGTAGGCCGCCAGCAGCATGAAAGGAAACCGCAGCATTCGAAACGAGATCGCGGTGCTGAAGGCGGGAATCGTAAATGAGGCAATGCCCGTCATCGCGACGACGATGACCATCGGGCGCGAGACGATCCCGGATTGAACGGCCGCCTCCCCGATAACCAGGGCGCCGACGATGCTGACCGACTGTCCTACGGCTCTCGGCAGCCGCAGGCTGGCCTCCCGGAGAATTTCAAACGCGACTTCCATCAGGATCGCTTCGACGAAGGTCGGAAAAGGAACGCCGGCCTTGGAGGAAAGGAAAGCCATCATCAGCGGCGTCGGGATCATTTCCAAATGAAAAGTCGTGACTGCAATATACAGGGCAGGGCCGAATAACGAAATGAATAAAGTGATCAACCGGAGGGCGCGAAGGAAGTTGGCGAAGTAAAAACGTTCGTAAAGATCTTCGCTGGGATGCATCATCTCGAAGAAGGTGGTCGGCGCGATCAGCGCGATCGGCGTTCCGTCCGCGATGATGGCCGCCTTGCCCCGGTTTAAAGCGGTAACGACGCGATCGGGACGCTCCGTGTTGAAGATTTGCGGGAAGGGCGACCACGTGCTGTCCTGAATTCGTTCTTCGATCTGCGTGTTCACGGTTAAAATATCGAGCTGAATTTGGCCGATTCTGCGCTTGAGCTCGTTCAAAACGTTCGGGTCGATCTTGCTTTCCAGGTAGAGCAGCGTGACTTTCGTACGGCTTTCGGATCCGATAATATAAGTGATCGTCTTCAGGTCCGGCGTCTTCAGCTTTCGGAAAATCAGGCTGAGATTCGTGTGCAGATCTTCGATAAAGCTCTCGCGCGGACCTCTGACGTTAACCTCGATCTTCGGCTCTTCGATCGCGCGGGTCTCGTAGCCGGGAAGCTTGATTCCGTAAGCAGACGGATGATCGTCCGCGAACAGGACGATGCCGGCATCGGCGATGAACGCCGCCGCCGCGTCGATCCGCGGGATCGATACGACGCTGCTTACCGTATGCAGGGAGTCCAGAACGGAGCCGCTCGATATCCGGCCCGGCCGGCTTTGATCTTCGCTGATTTTGCGGATCACGAATTCGTTCAACGCTTTTTCGTCGATCAGCACGTTGATATAGACAAGAATCGCGCGCCCGCTCGCCGCGGCGCTTATGTCGCGGACGACCAGGTATTCGTTTTGCTGGAATAACTCGCGTATGGAACGCACGTTGCTTGCGGCGGACGCTTGAACGGGCATTCGCCTGGTCTCCATGATTCCACCGCCTTGAACCGTTCTTCGGCGCGTTCGCCCGCCTAGTCGCTCGTTTATTATGGGAAAAATGGCTGTCGGCTATTCGTTTATGAAAATTCAGGCTTGTCGCAGCCGACCGCCCGTCAACGCACGCAGCTTGCGCTTGCGCCCCGTCTTATATCCCCAAGTTTCCCGCTCAACTGTGTCAGGATCAGCGTAATCGCGCAGGATCTTCCCCTCCAATTGAATGCTCCAGTGAATGCTCGAGTGAATGCTAGGGCTATACCTGAACGGTCTCTATTTGTGTTGCAATGCAAATAAAAAAGCCCCCAACGGGCTTTGGGTTTGTGCATTCGCGTGGCTGACGGACTGAGGCGCCCTTATTATTGTTCAAATCGCCATTGGCGGCCTGCTCGCGGACCCAGGCGCCGCTATTTCGGGGTTGCCGGCCTTTTTTTAACCGTGATCCGGATGAATAACGCCCTTCCGGTCCGGAACCATCGCCATTTGGACCGGTTTTTAAGAAATTAAGGCTCCTGGGTCCGATACCCCTTGCCTGACTTGCCTTCCGCGGCTGCACGCCGTTTCCGATTTGAACCACCCCGCTTACCTTTCCGACTGCCCCCCTGACGCTTAACGAGTGAAGCCGTGATTTCTCCGTGATTTTATCCTTTCAGATTCGTCGTCCTTAAAGACGGCGATACGTTTTTATCGGAGCGTTCAGAAATGGATAGGTAAAACTTATACTTTCTGAAACGTCAAAAAAAGGGGCCGTCTCCAAGGTCGGTTAATGAACCTTTCGGGACAGCCCCTTTTCAGAACGGATGCGCGGAAGTCGGCTCTACCGCCTGCCGATCCGGTCGATCTGGCGCACGTCCGCGAGCAGCGGCTCGATCCGCTTCGCGGCGGCCTCCGCGCGTGCGCGCGTATCCTGCACTTTGGTCATCAGGTCGAGCTGGATGAACTGGACCCTCTTCTTGGCGGCGCCGATGAACACTTGATCGGCCGGGATCGTCGGCGTCATGGCATTCAGTTTGTCCAGAATCGCCTGCGCCTGCTGCCGCGTCTCCTGCTCCATCGCCCTGCCCTGCGAAGCGGCGTTGGAAAGCCCGGAGAGCGCGAGCTGCGCCGCCTTCTGGTAGGTATCCAGAATATCGTCGTACGCCGCGGCAGCCTTCGGGTCTCTCGCGATCTCCAGGATGACTACGGGATTGCGGATGCCGGCAAGCGGATCGGCAGAGAACTGCGCGACGGCGTCGAGCAGCTGCCCGGTCTCCCTCAGATAGGCGTCGACGTTCATGCGCACGCTCTCGATCTCCTGCTCGATCGGCGCCATCTTGCCGACCGCGTACAAGATCTGGGCCAGATACTGCGCATGGACTTTGTGATAATCGAAAAAGTGATTGGCGTTCGGACTCTCGGCGATCAGGTTCACCAGCTGCTTGAGCAGGAAGTTGCCGCCCTCGCGCGCCGCGAACAGCTTGTATTCGTCGTAAACGGCCTTCGCCGAGCGCAGAAGCGACTTTTCCTCCAGCACCTTTTCCTCATTGCGCTTTAACTTGAGCGGGTCTCCCATCGCGGACCCGCCCTTACCTGGTGCCGGCGGCCACGAGCGAAGAGCTGCCCGCGCCGGCGTCATCCTGATCCTCTTGAACGACCGGGGCCGGGTTGAGCAGGGCATAGATCTGCGCCGCCGCCTCGTCCTTGTCGGTGAGAATCTGGACCGCCAGCCGCTTCATCTCGACTTCGGCTTCGAGCAGCGAGTTGCGGAGCTCCTTCTCGCGGACCGATTCGGTCTGCAGGTTGCGGGAGTAGCTGTCGAGCGCCTCGCCCTGGCCGAGCAGCGCTTCGACGACGATGCCGTCCGTCCGCAGCACATGGCGGTTGACAGCCAAGATGATGCCCGGCACCGAGATCGAAGTTCCCGTCGACTCGTCGTGGTAGACGGACGTATAGTCCTTTTTTGACGCGCAGGTAGTTCGACGACGGGATGACGTTGCCGTCCTCGTCCTTGAACGGTTGCTCCTCCACGAACCGATGGTGCTTATCCTGATAGTCGAAAATGTTGGCAAGCTGATAAATGATGGCGTTGCGAACTTCCGTGCGTTTGTCCGGCACGATCATCTCTTCGAGCAGCGCGTCGAGCTGCGGCAGCGTGACTTCGCGGTACACCTTCTCCTCTTTGCCGTTGACCGTGTCGATCGTGAAGTAGCCGATGCGCACGTCAACGAGATGGAGCAGCGTGATGAACTCCTGGTTCATCTGGCGGAAAACGAAGTTGAGCGTACGGCTGACGTTGATGTTCTCGATCTCGCGAACGATCGTCGACTCTTCGCCGGTCGTGCTCTTGTCCTCGTAGGTCGTGTTGATCTGCACGTCGCGCCGCGCGGATGCTTTGGCGACGTGCTTTTGCGTGTTGTTGGAGACGTTCTTGGCGAACTGCTCCCGCGCCGCGTTGGTGCCGCCGCTCATGCTGGCGCTTACCTTGGCGCTGCCCCAGCCCCAGCTGGCGCCCACTTCGGCGCCTACCTTATACTCGTTGCTCTCCTCGTAGTTCTTCTGATCCGCCTGCTCCTTGGCGATCGACTGTTCGAACTCCTCGGAGATATCGTCCGTCACGGAATCGAGGATCGTCGCGGCGCTCTTCATCGTCGACTCGCTCTGCGCGTAGGAGCGGATGCTGATCTTGCTCTTCTCGCCGGGCAGCAGGGAAAACGTCTTGATCGTACGCCCCGCGCCATAATTGGCTAAATACGAAGACAGCCGGTACGACTCGACGAGGATGATGCGCTTGAGCCGCGAGTTGACCTCGGGCGTGATCGTGACGTTCACGGCGATCGTCGTCTCGACCAGGTTGCCCGCGTTGTCGTAGGCCCGCGCCGTAACCGTATGCTTGCCCGGTTCATTCAGCGTGAGCGTGCCCTTCCAGGCCGACCAGTCGCCCGGCGACTTCTCCGCGGCGCGGACGCCGACCGGACTCAGGTCGAGCGCCAGCTCGACGTAGGCGATCCCGCCCGCATCCGCCGCAGAGCCCGTCACCTGGATGATCGCCCCTTGCGAATACGGACCCGATACCTGCGCGTTGTTAGCCGGCGTGGCGATGCTCACCGTGGGGGGCGAGGCGTCGACCAGCAGCGTGATGCTGTGCGTGCCCGTATTGCCCGCCGCGTCGAACGCTTTGGCGACGATCGTATGGCTGCCGCCGGTGAGCGTGACCGTCTTCTTCCAGTTCGCGTAGCCGTTCGCGCTCTCCGCCAGCTGCGCGGCCGTGCCGTCGACCGACAGCTCGACGCGGGCGACGCCACGATTGTCCCCCGCGGTCCCTTCCACCGTGACGTTCACCGCGGCCCCGCCCTTGCTGCTGAGCAGCGCGCCGGCGGACGGCGTGACGATCTTCACGGTCGGCACGGCCGTGTCCGGTTCGGCGGCGAGCTGAACCGTGACGTTGATCTTGCTCGACGTCGTGAGCAGCGAGGCCGAGTGCTTCGCCTTGGCCGTGATCGAGACCGGTCCCGGCGTCGTCACCGTGGTCGTATAGGACCACTGGCTGCCGGACAGCGTGGCCGCCTGGAACGCGCCGTTGCCGACTTGCACCTGCACGTAGGCGATGCTCCCTGCGCCGCTTACGACCGATGCCGTGCCGCGAATCTCCAACGTCGCACCCGTATACGGCCCGGTGACCGTTCCGTTCGCTGCCGGAGACGCGATGCTGACCGACAGCTCGACCGGATCCGGTTCCGGATACGGATCGGGATCTCCCGGCAGCGGCTCGCGCGGCAGCATCGAAGGGACATAGCCGTCCGTCTCCGCGGCGACGCCGCCTTCGGCCGATCTCAGCATGCCGGCGCGGGCGGACGGCCCCGCGTCCAAAGCCGGTTCGATCACCGGGGCCGCCTGCGTGAATACATAAGAAAGCGCTCCGGTCATCGTCTTCGTGACGTTAAACTTGCGGCCCTCCGCTTCCTGGCGCTCGACCTCCTCCGGCGTCAGATTGGCGAAGCGCGTCGTCATCCGCTCGCCCGAACGCTGCTTCGCCAGAAGCAGCTCCGCGGAGGAAAGCTCCGGCGCCGCGGACGCAAGCCGTCGCTGCGGCGAGCAGCCCTTCCCGCTGCAAGCCGCTGCGCGCCGCCGTCGGCAGGAAGTAGCCGTCGTGCAGCTGCAGGTCGATGAAGTTGCGCCCGCTGTACGCCGTCGGTTCCGGCACGTTGTAGCTGAGCACCGGCGCGACCCCGTTCGGTTGAAGCTTGATCATCGGTTCCTGGCCGGCCTTCGAGGGATTTTCGTTTGCCATTCCATCATTCATCTCCGTTTCGCTGTTAAAGGTAAAACGGCGGAAGCACCGTCCGTCATCCATCCTAATTTTGTCAATTCGAATGGTAACAAGCTAGTGTCGCCGGTCATGTGACCGTCATGAGACAAGAGTCTCGCCCGGACCCGGGCCGCTCCGCCGGAACCTGTCGAAGGGAAGCCGAGTTTGTCGCGGAAACGAAAAACCCCCCGCGCGCCGGCCGCCGATCGCTCGCCATGCCGAATCGCAAGGGTCTCGCCTCCTAACTTAAAAGCCTTGCTCCGCCGCGTACTTGCCCCAGTGCGGGCGGCGTCCGTCCACGTCGACGATGCCGTATTCGTCGGACAAGCCCCAAGACGTGCAAACGCCGCCGGTCTTGTCCATGAGCTTCGTGTCCGCGGCCAGCGCCGCAATGCCCCTCGCCGCGTAGTAAGGCGTCTCGGACTGCAGGAAGTGCGGGTCTTGCGCCGCGCCGTCGCGCCAGTTGGCCTCCGTGACGCCGAAGTGGTCGAGCATCTCCTCCGAGCGCAGAAAACCGGGCGTGACCGCCAGCGCCGCAACGCCGTGCGGCTTGAGGTCTGCGGCCATGCCCTGCGCCAGATGGATGGCCGAGATCTTGGTCAGGCTGTAGTAGAGACTGCCGCGATACCGGTAATCCCAGCCATCGGTAATTTCCAGCATGACTCCCCGCTTCCCTGCGACCAGCAGCGGCGCGGCGTAACGCGCGGTGATCAGATGCGACCAGACCGCTCTTTTTTTGCATGGTCAGCCCCTTCTCCAGATCGTGCTCCCAGAACGGCACGCCCCACTGCGTGAGCGACTCTCCGCCCCAAATGTCGTTGACCGCGATATCGAGCCTGCCGCCCTGCTCGTCCGCGATCCGCTCGAAGAGCGCGCGAACCTGCGCTTCTTCCGTATGATCCGTTCGCACCGCGATGCCGCGGCCGCCCGCGCGGGTGATCATATCCGCCGTCTCGTCAATGGTCTCCCCCCGTCCGATGTCGGACAAGCTGCCGCGTACGCTTCGCCCCGTGCAATAGACGGTCGCGCCTGCGGCGCCGAGCGTCGCCGCGATCGCTCTTCCCAATCCCCGCGTCGCGCCCGCCACGACCGCGATCCGTCCTTCCAGCTTCTTCTCGTTCATCCTCGCCAGCCTCCTGTTCGCTCATGTCAGAATCATTGTAACGGATAATTCAAGACATCCTTTGTCATATATAATGGTTAACATGACAAAGAACCCGCTCGCGAAGGAGAAGATGACGATGAGAGCCGATCGGCTGCTCGATATTCTGCAATGCCTTCAAACGCAGCGTCTCGTGAACGCGCGGGAACTGGCGGCGAAGCTCGAGATCTCCGAGCGTACCGTTCATCGGGATATGGAGGCGCTCGCCAGGGCGGGCTTCCCCGTCTACGCGGAGCGCGGGCCGCGCGGGGGGTGGATGCTGCCGGAGGGCTACCGGACGCGATTGACGGGCCTGACCTCGGACGAGATCGCCGGACTGACGGTGCTCCAATCGTCCAGCGCGGTCAGCGACCTGAACCTGTCAGGGCCGACGGGCAACGCGATCGCCAAGCTGGCCGCGGCGCTGGCCGGGCCGGCGCGCGACGAAGCGGCTTATGTGCGCAAGCATCTGCACATCGACGGCGCGGGCTGGCATGACGCCAGAGAACCCGCGCCCTATCTTGGACTTGTGCAGCAAGCGGTATGGGAACAACGCAAAATGCGCATTCGTTACCCGTCCGGGGAAATGGCGGACGGCGCCGTAAGCGTGGTGATGCCGTGGGGGCTCGTCGCCAAGCGGCATACCTGGTACTTCGCGGCGGTCAAGGATCATCGTGAGCCGGGCGGGATGCCGGCTGCGGGGAGCGCTGCTGCGCGGGACCATGCCGATCAATGCGGTGCAGTCAGAGGCGACGTTGTTGGAAGCGATGTTGTCAGAGGCGATGTTGTCAGAGGCGATGTTGTTGGAAGCGATGTTGTTGGAAGCGATGTTGTCAGAGGCGATGTTGTTGGAAGCGGCAATGCGGCAGCCGCGGGCGCCGATAGCGACGCGAAGGGAAAGGACGCTGCGAGCGACGCCGCGAATCGCGACCCTGAAGGTCGCGCAGCGTCCGCGCTGCCCGAACCCCGCACCTACCGCGTCTCCAGGCTCGCTGCAGTCGAGCTGCTGGAGGAACGGTTCGAGGTGCCGGACGACTTCGATCTCGCCTCGTGGTGGGAGCGCTCGGTCGCGCGTTTCCGCCGCGAGCTGCCCGTCTATCCGGTGCGGCTGCTCGTTCGCGAGGAGGCATGGGCCCGATTCTCGCGGGAAATGTACGTGCGCGTTCGATCTTGCGCCGACGCCGCGGACGGGTGGAAAGCGACCGATGCCGATTTTCACACGCCCGACTCCGCGCTCGGCATTCTCCTCGGATACGGCGCTTCGATCCGGGTGCTGTCGCCCCGAGCGCTCGCCCGCTCGGTCTTCTCCGAGGCAAAAGCCCTTCTGGCGCTGTACGAGGGGCCGGATTCGGCTCCCCAGGACCAGGGCCAAATATAAGTCATTCTTCGCGGCGCAAGACCGCTGCTGTTCATCATGACCGATTGCTTGTTGTCGTAGAGCCAGAAAACGTTACTCACCTCCGTGCGCGAACGCCGGCGTGGCATGCGCTGATTCGTATATTTATAGGAACCCCTTCAGGGGACAAGGTAAAAGGCGATGGCGGGAGATTCTACACCCGCGCTGAACGAGGACGAACGGACTGCCTCATGACCGGATGGAATTGCGTGCCGTCTCAGCGTTCCCTGCCTGCGGCGGCCCGGTCGTGCTCACTTCCGCTTGCTGCCGGTCCACGCCCCGGGGGCGGCGCCCCCTCGGCGGCTCTCCTTGCATGGAAGCCGTCTTCGGGCGCGCAAGCCGGCGAAGATCCGGCATCGTTCGTTCGCCCATGCCTTTCATGCGGTGAACGTTCATCGGTATAGAGAGATCTCGTCGCGCCTTCCTTGGCGCGATCCGCGTCTGCATCCGTGTCTGCGCATCTCCCGCGGCGTCCGGCTTGGCCGGCATCTCCAATGCCAGGGCGGCCGCCTGTTCGGTCGCCGCCTGAATCGGCTGGACCAGGTGCAGCAGGCCGGACGAACGCTGACGATCCAATAAGCTTCGTTTGGGCTGCATCGGCAGCGCCGTTCGGGCGTTCGACGACAGATCCGGCGACGGTCGCACTGCCGATGCCTCCAGCCGCCGTACGGCCAGATAGACTTGCTCCGCGATCGCCTCGATGCGCTCGTCGGTCAGCGTGCGCGTATCTCTGCCGGGCATCGTCCGGGCCTTGAGCCTCACCTTATTACCCCCCGCCAAGCTTGCTCTGAATCCGCAGCGCCATTCGAATCGCTCCCTCTTTTATTTTTGAAAATCGCATCGCTTCAGCTCACCGTCCTTGGCCGCTCGAACCGGGTTGCGCCCGTCCATCGGAAGGACGCCCATTCAGGCTGATGCCTGCTGATGCGGGTGACGACGACCGTCATATCGTCCTTGACGCTGCCGGGATGCTGCCGGAGCGCGATGTCGAGCAGCTCGTCGGCGATCTCCTGCGGATCCTCGGTCTCGATCTCCTGCAGCACGCGCTTCATCCACAGCTCCTTGTTCATCGCGTGCACGGCGTGCCCCGGCGAATCGAGGATGCCGTCCGTCATCATGACCAGCGTATCGCCCGGCTGCAGCTGAACGCGCAGCACGTCGATCTCGATGTCCTGCAGAATGCCGATCGGCAAATTGCCGGCGGCGATCGGGATCACCTCCCGTCCGCGCTTGATGAAGCTCGGCGTGGAGCCGATCTTGAGCATCGTCGCACCTGCGCTGTACAGATCGATGAGCGCCAGGTCGACCGTCGCGAACGACTCCTCGGGCGAGCGCAGCATGAGCACCGAGTTGACGGACTTGATCGCGAGCCGCTCGTCGATGCCCGACTGGAGCAGCTGCTCGAGCATCGAGAGCGCCGCGCTACTCTCCATGCGGGCCCGCGCGCCGTTGCCCATGCCGTCGCTGAGCGCCACGGCGTACTTGCCGCTGCCGAGCTCGATCGCGCTGAAGCTGTCGCCCGAGAGCACGTCGCCGTCCTTGGCCGCGCCCGCCATGGCGGTCTCCACCTCGAAGGCCTTCGCCGAGCCGAAGGACACCGTCGTGATCCGGTCCGGACGGTCGGAGGTTCGCTCGTGGCGAACGGACACGGTCTCGCCGAGAATGTCCGACAGGAGCGGCGCGATCACCTTCCGGCACTCGTCGAAGCCGGGCTTGAACGCATGCACGATCTCGATCTCGATCTGGCCCTCCTCGAGGCTCACGATATCGATGTGCTGAATGGCAAGGCCAAGCTTGTCCAGCTCCTCGCGAATCTGCTCCTCCTGATGGCTCTGCTCCCGCGCCTCCCGCCGGATCTCCCTCACCAGGTCGTCCATGACCTGGGAGACGCCGGACAGCTGCTCGGCGACGAGCATGCGGCTGTCCTGCAGCTGCGTCCGCCAATGCAGGTCGTGGCGGTACAGCTCGTATTGGCGCTTGAGCACGTCGAGGACTTGGGGGGACTCTGACGCACTGCTTGTGCAGCGGCTTCGGGATGTCGGCCGGGGAGAGCGCCGGCCGTTCCTCTACGGCGGACATGAGATCGGTCATCAGCTTGTAGGTTTGAAAAAACTGCTCGTCCCAGCAGGCGCCGCGCTTGTGACAAGTCGCGCAGTTGCGTTCGTGGACGGCGTTGATGAAGTGCTCGAAGTCCTGATTCTGCCTCGCCGTCTCTCCCGCCTGCGTCATCTGCGTGAAGCTGCGGGACAGCTGGCGGAACACCTCCGAGAAGCGTTCGACGCGCGCGGCCGTGAGGTCCCGAACTTTTTTGCGCGTATTCCTGCTGATTGCGTGCATAATTGGAGGTACCCGGCACATATTGTGCTATAGAGTCCGTCCAAGACTTCGGCGTGAAGGCGATCAAGACGGACGCGGCGAGCGAAGCCCAGATCGACGCCATCGTATCGGCCGAGCTGCCCGTGTACAGCGCGAGCACCGTCGTGCCCAGCAGGAGGCCGAACACGGCGGCCGCCTTGCCGCCTTCGCGGAGCAGACCTGCCAGCAAGCCGCCGAAGGCGAGCAGGCTGATCTGCGGCACGGAAGCGAGATCCGACAGGCTGAGGATGATGCCCGCGACGACGCCCGCCGACGTCCCGAGCGCCGGTCCCGCCGATAGCGCGAACAGCAGGACGATATAGCGCGTGAACACGGCGCACAAGGCGACGCCGTAGATCGTCCAGCCGGTAAGCCCCGTCATGACCGAGGCAAGCAGGATCATAAGGCCGATCCACTCTTCGTGCCGCAGCTTCGCCGCCTTCGAGGCTTTGGTCAGCAGCGGCATCGCGTGAACGAAGAGCAGCGTAAGCACGAGGGACAATCCCGACTCCACGCCAGTCAGCAGATACGGCAGCCAGCCTCTGTCTTCCTGCATGACGGTGCCGAACAAGCCGACCAGGAGACTCGAGGCGAGGACGACGATCGGCGCGTGGGACAGGTCCGCGCGTTCATACGCTTCCAAGCCGCGATACAATAGATAGATGACGCCGATCTGCGCAGCGATCGCAGCCGGCTCCGGGGCCTGCGCCCAGAAGCTCCCCCGCGATCAGCCCAATCGCCGCCCACCAGGCATGCTCCCTGCGCATATAGAGCGTGACGCCGTAGTAAGCCGCCGCAAAAGGCGCAATCCCCTCCAGCATGGAGGCGCGGCCGAGCAAAAATCCGAGCAGCGCCGCCGCCAGCAGCCATAACCCCTTTTTCCTTTCCAGCGACGTTCCCCATATGCTCCGCTCCTTCGCGGCGCCCGAATGGTCGACCGCAGCCAATGCGCCCCCCTCCCGACATGACCGGACCCTCCTTCCTGCCGAACCACTGCTTGCTTCTGCTTTTCCCGCTTGCTTTGCGCTTGTCCCCTCCTGCCGCGCCCGCGTCTTGTCCGGACCTGGGAACGAACGGTATGACGGATGGCTTGTCCATGCTTTGGCACCTGCTTTCCTTTGTTCGATCGCGTGAATGTTTTTAATTATAGAAGGGCGCATCGAGGAAGTTTGTCAGACCGCGTTGGCGAACGAAAAGTTTTTTCCGACAGATCCCACGTCCGGAAAAGGCGTTTGGCGCGGTTCCGATTTATCGCGTCGCAACGCGGTTTATCCGGCTGTTCGCCCCTCCGCGCCCTCTGCAAAACGTTCAAAAGCGCCGCTATCCGACGGCATATCGGAGCCGCTATGCTGACGGCATTCGCGAATGCTTTGGCGTACGGACGCGAATCGCGGACGACCTGCGGCGACATGGAATTACTTTCGGGCGATATGCTATGATACGGGGGTGAAAACAGGACAAGGGGGGCTTATGAATCATGAATCGTAAAAAAGACGCGAGCCGTCGGCGTACTGCTCCTGCTCGCTGCCGTCTTCCTGCTCGTGGCAGGCTGCGGCAAACGCAACGATCAAAACGAAACGGGCGGCGCCTCGTCCGCAGCCGCGACGGCATCCGCTTCCGAATCGGCGGCGCCTTCATTCGATCCAGCCTCGGACAACGACCCGGTCGTCACGATCGAAATGGACAGCGGCGACAAGATCGTCATCGAGCTTTATCCCAAAGTCGCGCCGAATACCGTCAACAACTTCATCTCCTTAGTTAAAAAAAGGCTTCTACGACGGTACCGTCTTCCACCGCGTCATCCCCGGCTTCATGATTCAGGGCGGCGATCCGGAAGGTACCGGCTCTGGCGGACCCGGCTACACGATTAAAGGCGAGTTCGCGGCGAACAACGTGGACAACCAGCTGCTGCACACCCGCGGCGTCCTGTCGATGGCGCGAGGCCAGGGCAATGACACCGCGGGCTCGCAATTCTTTATTATGGTGGCCGAGACCTATCCGTCTCTGGACGGGCTCTATGCGTCCTTCGGCAAGGTCGTGTCCGGCATGGAGACGGTGGACGCGATCGTCGCGCTGCCGACCGTGGATCCGGATCGTCCCAAGCAGCCCCCCCATTATGAAGAAGGTCACCGTCGACACGAAGGGCGTGGATTATCCCGAGCCGGAAAAGTTGGCCGAGTAACGACGCGCATGTCGCGTATGTATGGAGCGATAAGAAGGCCGTCTGCGGTCTTGTTAGGTGCCCATTCGCGCGAGGCGGACGGACCGAGGAGCCGTTATTTTTGTCTCTATCGTTATTCGCGGCCCGTTGGCGGACTCAGCGGACGTTATTGCGTGATCTGGCGGTCATTTTGGCCTTGATCCGGGTGTATAACGTCCCTCCGGTCCGTAACGATCGCCATTGGACCGGTTTTTACGAAAATAACGTCCACTGAGTCCGGTTAGCAAGGAAGCCTGAGCGTTGATAAAAAACCGTCGGGACGGACGCCCGACGCAAGCGCCAGGCCCTGCTTCGCCGCAGCTCGCAGTTGCGGCCTTGGCGGCGCGAACATGCAAAAACAAGCCAAGGATGCGCTCGCGCATCCTTGGCTTGTTTGTTCGGGTTAACGCTATTTGACGATACTGACGATGAGCAAGACGGCAAATAACGCGATGATCGTCATGACGAAGTAGAAGAACCATCTCAACGCCGCCGGCATGGCGCCAAGATCCGCCCGGCGCGAAGGGACGCCGACGATTCGATTCATATGATCGGTCACGTCGTTGAAGACGAGGTTTTCCTCGGCTTCTTCCCTTGCGGCCTCCCCATGCGTCTCATGCATTCGATCCTTGCTCATCGGTATCCCTCCGTATTCGCTTTTCGAATAGGATGCCCTTCGCATGCCAACGCCGCCGAAGCCGTCTGCAGGAAACAAATAAGCCGGACTCGCGAGTCCGGCTGCATATCTATATCGCACGACACGGTCCAATTCCGGGAGGGGCTCCGATCAAGAACGGCGGCCGCCTCGTCCGCCACGCTTGGATTCTGTGCTCTTCTTCAGGTTGGAGATGCGTTCTTCGCTATCCTTCAGGAAGCGGGATACTTTGTCCTCGAAAGTGGCGCGGACCGGTCCTCCGGGTCTGAAGTTCCTGCCTCCGCGATCGCCTCCGCCGCCGCGTGGTCCGCGCGGGGGGGTATTGCTGCTGCTGCTGCTGTTGCTGTTCTGGCGGTTTGTCGACCGCTTGCCGGATCGACAGCCCGATCTTCCCGTCTTTGTCCACGTTGATGACTTTGACGGTGACGGCATCGCCCACCTTAAGGTGGTCCTTGACGTCCTTGACGTAGCTGTCTGCGATCTCGGAGATGTGCACAAGGCCCGTAACGCCGCCGGACAAGTCCACGAACGCTCCGAAATGCGTGATGCCGGTTACTTTACCCTCTAATTTGGAGCCCACTTCGATGGCCATAAAAACCGAATTTCCTCCCTGAAGAAAGTGTGCCGAGATCCTAGCGGCTTCAAAACGATAAGTCCGGCTGTGCTGATTATAACCGATCTAGAAAAGCAAGGTCAACCGACGTCCGCCCTTGCAGGGCTTGGCCTCGCAGATTTCTCAAGGGCTCTTCGGCTCCACCAGGATGGATTGCTCGCCGGGGCGGATCATCCCCTGCTGCCTTGCAATCTGTCCGATATACTCATCGTCATGCAATCTGACGATCTCCTTTTTCAGCGTCTCGTTCTTCTGCTGGACCGCGGACAGCTTGGTCTTCACGTCGCGCAGCTGCGTGGAGCGTTCGTTCGTGTGCTGCTGCTGTACAACCAAAGTGTAGGCTGCCCAACTCATGAACAAACTTACGAAAAGAAGGAGGAGCTTGAGACGTCTTTTCAGTCCGACCGAAGCCGGGGTATTCGCTGTCGTATGGGTTGGCATTCGGTCCTTCCTCCCAGCAATCTCTTGCACGCGCGCAATTTAAGTGTACCAATTATAGCACAATCCCGATCTGCCGAAATATCCTTCTTGCGTCATGCTTTGCGGACGGATCATGTCGATTATTCGTCGGGACCGGGCTTGTCGGGAGGATCGTCGGGTCCTCGTAAAACGCGCCATACTTCCTTTACCCGTAACCCGATCCGCTGAAACAGCTGATTTGCGCGGTTGAATTGCCTGCGGACCGGCAGCAGCCTGTCCCACAGCCAACGGCCCGGCGGTCGCAGCGGACGCAGGAGCAATTTGGCCAGCCACAGCAGCAGCGCCGCGGTCACGACGAAGACGGCGTCAAGCAGGCTCGCGAGCGTGCGCACGATCCACGTCAGCGGGACGACAAACAAGATCCGCACGATGCGCCAGAGGAGCAGCCCGAGCCTGCGCAGCGTCTCGAAGATCCAGCCGGCCGCCCGCAGCACATGCGAGCTGAACAGGCCGAAGTAGGCGCACACCCCGATACCGATGCCAAGGAACACGTAAAGACGCACTTCCCCCGTAGTTGACGCCGAGCAGTATACGGAACACGATTAGCGTAGCGGCAACCCAGTAGAGAAGATCGATCGCGGGGAGCAGCCATCGGCGGAAACGAAGGCGAACGGCGGCGGCCCGGTAAATATCGAATACGGTCCCCATGCCGAGCCCGCACAAGATCATCGCGCCGATCGTCGACCAGTGAACGGCCGCGTTCACCGGAAGAGCTTTCCGAGCAGGCCCTTCGATTTGGCGGCGGCTTTGCCGTCCAGATAGACGAACGAGTCGATCATGCCCTCGATCGTCACGAGCCCATGCTCCAGACTCAAGTTTTTCATATGAAGGTTATGCCCGCGAACCGCGAGCGGCCCGCAGGACGTGTCCAGCAGAAACTCCTCGCTGTCGAAGCTCTCGACCTGGCTCACGCCCGTGATATCCATTAGTTTGCGGTTCTGCAGACGAACATCCTGCACCTTGCCGCTCTTTCCCTGGTCCATGGCGCGTCCCTCCTTTAGATGAGACTAGCATATGGGCCCGTATCTGGAATTAGAACGGACATGCCGGGAGAATGCCGGCGGGCATAAAAAAATCCTTTATCCCCGGACGGGAGATAAAGGATGCTCAGAGGAACAAGTCATCGCTCTCGCGCTTGCGCACTTCTTCCTTGACGATCGCGTAGAGGCCTTCGGCGTCTTCCTTCTTGGTCGATTCGAGCAGCTTCTCCACGCGGACCGTCAGGATGCGCTGGCCGTACTGGATCTCGAGCTCGTCGCCGATCTTCACGTCGGCGCTCGGCTTGGCTTCGCGCCCATTGAGAAGGACGCGTCCCTGATCGGACACGTCCTTCGCGACGGTGCGCCGCTTGATCAGCCGCGACACCTTCAGGAATTTATCGAGGCGCATCGATTACTTGACTGCGTCCTTCAGCTTGTTGCCGGCTTTAAAGGCAGGAACCTTGGAAGCGGCGATCTCGATCGTCTTGCCCGTTTGCGGGTTGCGGCCCACGCGGCCGGAGCGGCTGCGCGTCTCGAACGTGCCGAAGCCGATCAGCTGAACCTTGTCGCCGGACGCGAGCGCGTCGGATACTTCGCCCAGAAAGCTGTTCAGGACGTTTTCTACGTCTTTTTTCGTCAGGCCGCTTTTTTCGGAGATGTTGTTGATCAGGTCGGTCTTGTTCATGGTTAATATTCCTCCCGTAATTGGAAATCTTAAATTGGGTTGGCGCCGTTCGCCATAGAATCTTGTTGTTGACGCAAAAGCACGAAGGTTACTATTCTTCGCCTGCCGATAAAATCCTGCAAATTCCGCGAAAAATAATTCGAAAAAAAGCGGAAAAGCGCGGTCTTAAGCGAAAAATAGCGCCTTCGAACTAGTCGGCGGCTCTTTTAGCCTCTTGCCACCAACCTTCCATCTCTAGTAAATCAGTGTCGTCAAACTTGCGGCCGCTTATACTTAACTGCTCTTCGATATAGCGAAAACG
The DNA here is from genome assembly GCF_029525575.1 of Cohnella rhizosphaerae. Taxonomy (GTDB): domain Bacteria; phylum Bacillota; class Bacilli; order Paenibacillales; family Paenibacillaceae; genus Cohnella; species Cohnella rhizosphaerae. The sequence continues at coordinate 77,166 of NZ_JAPDIA010000003.1, read as the reverse complement.
GGCGGCAAACTTGCGGTTCGTGCCCGCGAGCGCCTCCTCGGGGTCCGCATGGATGAACCGGGACGCGTTCACGACCGCGAACAGCAGATCTCCGAACTCTTCCTGCTGGCGCTCGCGCGATTCATCTTTCACTGCCGCTTTGAGCTCTTCCAGCTCTTCGGCAATCTTGTCCCATACGCCTTCGAGATCCGGCCAGTCGAAGCCGACGCCGGACGCCTTCTTCTGAATCTTGTGCGCACGCGGCAGCGCCGGCAGGTCCTTGGGTATGCCGTCGAGCAGCGACAAGCGCTCCGGGCGTCCCTTTAGCCGCTTCTCCTCCGCCTTCATGGCCTCCCAGTTGCGCAGCGCTTCTTCGGCGTCGCCCGCATTCTCGGTGCCGAAGACATGCGGATGGCGGAAAATGAGCTTGTCGTTCAGCTCGGCGAGCACGTCGAACACGTCGAACGCCCCGGTCTCCTCCTCCATCTGGCTGTGCAGCAGGATCTGCAGCAGCACGTCTCCGAACTCTTCCTTCATCCCGTCCGGATCGTCGAGATCGAGCGCTTCGATCGCCTCGTACGTCTCTTCGATGAAGTTGCGGCGGATCGACTGGTGCGTCTGCTCGCGATCCCAGGGACAGCCCTCGGGACTGCGCAGGATCGACACGATCTCGTGCAGCCGCTCGAACGAACGCCGCTGAAGCCGGAGATCTTCGCTGGCCGGCACGTAGACCAGGGTCAAGTTGCCGTAGCTTCCTTGACGGTCAAGCTCGTGGAGCGGAATGCGCGCAATCCGCTCTTCCCCCGCGATGCCGAGCGACTGCCCGAGTACGATCTCGTGATCGTCCGGATAGACGCTCATCAGCGTGAGCTTGACGTCCGAGGCGGTATAAGCGTCGTACACCTGGCCGACGACGGTATGCATCGACGGACGGAGGTGCTCGCGCTTCAAGCCGGCGGCGTCTAGCAGCTGGAAGCCCTCGATCGGATCGAAGCCCAGCCGCACGAACGCCTGGTCGAGGAAGCTCTCCCCGCCCAGGATGGTCAGCGAGACGCCGCGCGCTTCGGATCGCTCGCGCAGCAGCTGCACGGTGCGCTCCGCGACCATCGGATGGCCCGGCACGGCGTACGCGACGGTCTGCTCGGGATTGGCGGCCGCCTGGCCGAGCAGCGTCTCGGCGATGTCCTCGTACACCCGCTCGAAGCTGTCGCTGCGCTCGTACGACGCGTCGAACGGCTCCATCGCGACGCCGCGCTCCGCGAGATCCGCCACGGCAGGGTGGTCCGCGGTGCGGCAGTAGCGGATGCCGGCGGACTCCAGCGACTTCAGGATGCCGAGCGTCAATTGGTCCTCTCCGCCGGAGCCCAGCCCGACGACGATGATGGATGGGGGCATGCGATACTCATCCTTTCCGGTGCTCGAAGGTCGATAAGCCAGTATAGGTTTAAAATGGGGACGAAGTCAAAATGCGGGCTCGATAGGCACCGTTATCCGGTTTCAAGTCCGCCGTTTGCGCGAAGTTGCTTTTTTCCGTTTTAACCGTATCCCTTTGGATCAGGAAACCCTTGGATTAGGAAGTCCTTGGATCAGGAAGCCCTTGGATCAGGAAGCCCGATCCGAAGCTTCACCTGATCGAAAGGGATAGCGTTCAAATGCCGCGCAGAAGCCGGCGACAGCGGGCGCGGGTTCCTAATGCGCGGACGGCGGGCCGCCGGAGTCCGGCGCGGACTCGACCGTCCGGCGGGAAGCCGGCTGCAGGCGGAGCAGCCAACGCTCGGCGCGCGAGCCGGCGAGGCTCGGGAGCGCCCGCCACTCGCGCGGGCCTAGCGCGCCGACGGCGACCAGCGCCGCCGCGAAGGCGAGCGCGCCTAGCGCGATGCAAGGCAGCGCCGTGAGCAGCGCGGCGGCGCGCGGAGCAAGCCCGCGCGTGAGCGCGGACAGCGCGAGCGCGCAGCCGCCCGCGGTCGCGGCGAGCGCCGCCAGCGCGAGCGCGGGGCGGACGGCCGCGGCGACGCGCAAGGCCGGCAGCGCGCCCAGGCGGCGCAGCGCGCGAAGGTTGAGCGCCGCCGCGGCGCCATAAGCGCAGGCGGCGGCTGCCGCGGCGCCGGCGATGCCGAAGGCCGGCACGAGCGCGACGTTGAGCGCGGCCTTGGCCAGCGCGGCCAGCGCCAGGTGGACGGCCGGCGCGCGCAGGTCGCCGAGCCCCTGGAGCACGGCGGCGCTGACCGCCTGCAGCGCGGCGCCGAGCGCTGCCGCGCCGAGCACGGCCATCGCGGCGGTGCCGCGCGCGTCGGCGAACAGCGCGACGTTGATCGGACGCGCGAGGATCGCGAGGCCCACGGCGGCCGCGCCGCCGAACCACCACGCCAGCCTCATCGCGAACGCGGCGCGGGCCGCGCTCTCGGCGTCGATGCCGGGTGCGTAGCCGCGGCGCATCGTGAGACTGGGGACCAACGCCGCCGCCGCGCCGCCTGCGGCCATGGATACCAGCTGCAGCAGCGCGACGCCGCGATTGTATTCGCCGAAGGCGGACATCGCCGCGGCCGCCGTGTCGCCCGCGCCCTGCAGGAACCGCGGAAGCGTAAACGCGTCGATCAGGCCGAATAGCGGCGCCACGACCGAGCCCGCCGCGACGGGCAGCGCCACGCGTACGATCCGTCGGAGCAGGACGCGGCCCGGCTCTGTCGGCGCGTCGGCTACCGCGGAGCTCGCGGAGGCCCGGCGCCGGTCGCGATCTCTGGCCCGGCTGCGCCGGCCCAGGATCAGCATCGCGGCCAGACCGGCCGCTGCGCCGGCCGCCAGGCCGCCGTGCACGGCGGCGGCCGTCGAGGCCGCCGACCAATCCCGCTGCAGCGCCCAACCGAGGGCGCACAGCATAAAAGCGACGCGCGCGCACTGCTCCGCGAGCTGGGACAGCGCCGGACGGCCCATCTCCAGCCGTCCCTGCGAATAGCCGCGCAGCGCGGCCGTCAGCGGCGCGGCGAGCAGCGCCAGCGAGGAGGCGCGGATCGCGGCCGCCGCCTCGGGCGCGCCCATCCAGGCGGCCAGCGGACCGGCCGCCGCCCACAAGACGGCGAACGCGAGCAGCCCGCTCGCCGACAGCAGGACGGCGGCATAGCGAAGCAGCCGCCGCGCGCCGCGTTCATCGCCGGCGGCGACGCGTTCGGCGACGAGGGCGGACACGGCGACCGGGATGCCGGCCGCCGCCAGCGTCATCCACATGACCGCCAGCGCATAGACCGCGCTGTAAAGGCCGAAGACGCGGTCGCCCGCCAGATTTTGAAGCGGTATCTTCTGCAGCGTGCCGATGAGCTTGGACAGCAGAGCGGCGCCGCCGAGCAGCGCCGCGCCGCGCATAAGTTGCGAGGATTGACTTTTCAAGACGCTTGGCCGGCGCGGCATGCCGCGAGCGGCGCTCCTCCGTTCATGCGATAAAGTGAGACCATTATAGCACAGTGCGCCAGGGCTCGAATTGCACGGAAAAACCGGCTAACTCCCCGCTCCCCGACAATTTTTAACCGGGCCGCACATCGTAGCGGATGGTCCGCCTCTCTCGCCGCCAACCCGGCGACCAAAGCAAAAAAGAGCGCCGCTCCGTCCGCCTCGCGGACAGCGCGACACTCTTTAGGCATTTAACTTCGCACGCATTTCTCACGACAACGCTCGCAAACTCGTTACGCTCCGCCTTCCAATTTTCGCAAAACGAACAGTCCCGACTGCTCCTCCGCGTACCCTTCAAACCATAGTCCCGCATCCATCCATTCCGCGCCGCTCGCCCGTCTGGCCGGCCCGCCGTCCAGATCTTCCAACTCGTACGCCGCGTCCGCGTCCAGCGCTCGCAGCGCGATGCGCCGCCGCTCCTCGCCGCCGTCCAGCCGGAACACGACCAGCAGATGTTCGCCGCGCTCCGCCAACGCGTATTGAAACGCGGCCCAGCGCGAGCCCCTTCCCTCGCGCAGCGGCTGCGCCGTTAGCCGATACAGGTCGCCTTCGCGCACGAAGCGGCGGACGACGGTCCGGTATTGCGCCGTATGCACGGCCAGACGATCGCTTAGACGCGCCGGCAGGTTCGGCAACCGTTGGGATACGCCGAACGCGCCAAGCATGCCGATTCGCGTGTAGTAATCGAACTGGGCGAGCGTGAGCGCGGGATCGTGCGGGTCGAAGCGCTGGCGCGGGTGCTCGCAGATCCAGTCGGAATAGCTCCAGTGCAGCGCCCGTTCGGCCGCGAGGAACGTAGATGCGCCCCAGAAAATTTGCAGACTGTGCTCGGGCCAGTCGGGATCGCTGAGAAAGGAGGCGTGGGTATGGCGCGCCATGCCCAGATCGAGCCGCAGGCCGCCTGAGGAACAGTTCTCGAGCAGCACGTCCGGATGCGCCCGCCGCAGCCGGTCCAGCACGTCGTACAGGCCGCGGATATGCTCGTAGAGACCGTCCCCCCGCGCCGTGTCCGTGATCGCAGCGATCGCAGCCGGCCTTGGGATCCACGTTGAAGTCCAGCTTGATCCAATCGCAGCGATAGGTCCGGATCAGACGGTCCATCTCCGCCCAAGCCCATTCCCGCGCCTCCGGATTGCCCAGGCACACGTAGCCGAGCGGCTCGCCCCCCGCGAAGCGCGGGAAACGACGGCCGGCGCTTGGCCAGCGACGCATGCGGGCCGAGTCCCTCGATCTCGCACCATAGACCGAAACGCATGCCGAGGCCGCGCACGAATTCCGATATCTCACCGATGCCGTTCGGAAAGCGGTCGACGTTGACCTTGTCCCAATCTCCCCGTATATCGTGCCAGTGCAAGCTGCCTTCGGCGTCCCCGAACCAACCCGCGTCGAGCGTACAGGCTTCGAAACCGAGCGTTGCCGCCTTGGCCGCGTTGTCCTTGAACGTAATCGCGTCGATGAGCTGATCCTCGTAGCTGAACCAATGGTTCCATTCGGCCGGCAGCTCGTCGGACACCGCGCTCCGCGGATACCAGTGCCGCCTGCCGACGCGCGCCAGCGGAATCGACACCGTATGGAGGTCTCCGCCGCTGCCCAGCGCCGCCGCGACGCGAGGGCTTTCCATCGTCTCGCCCGGCGCCAGCGCTTTGGCGAATTCCCAGTCGTTCAGTCCCGCCGAGACCGAGACGCCGCCGTCCTCGCGGCGGTCGCAGCGAACCTTCCAGTTGCCGGACCACATCGGATTGATATGGAGCAGCGCCCCGTCCTCCCGCGCGAGCGCGACCCAGGGATGCATCCCCTTGGAGGAACGGCCCCAACGCGTCTCTGCAACGAAGGACTCGCGAAGCGGCGCCTCCTCCGGCTCGAATTCGGCGCCCCAATCGCTGCGGTAGGACAGCACCCGCCACTCGCCTTCGGACAGCTCCAGCCGGAGCGGATCGACGCGTTCCACTTGGAGCGAGGTCTCGCTCACGTTCGTGATGACCAGCCAGCGCTCGAAGACGGGCTCATCCTCGTAAACGGTCGTATGGCTCTCGATCTCGAAGCCCGGCTTGTCGCAGCGCAGACGGACCATATAATGCCGGGCCCCGGCTTCATCCGCGAATACGCGCGAATCCAGCGCTCTGATGCGGGGGGGAACGGCTTCCGAAAAGCTCGCCGCCGCATTGCAGCGCAAACTCGCTGCCGGCTCTGGAGCTGTGGCTGAGCGCCCGCCGTCCTTGGAGCCCAAGGCGGCATAGCCCGGCGCCTGCGGCATCCGCGTGCGCATATTCAAGGGCTTCGGTCGACCAGTCCGCACCGGCGGCGGCGATCTCGCCTTCGTTCCGATGGAGTCCTCTCCTTGCGTTCAAACCGTCGTTCTGCAGCTCTTCGCCAGCCATCCCCGGCCCTCCCTCGCGATCCGATGCGGCATCCCTGGATGACGCCCCGTTTTAGTTCACATTTTCCGGACCGGCCGACGTCGCAGGTTCATGCCGATCCTGTTCGGTGTCAGTTGAAATTGGTTTGCCTATCCCGTTCCACGCGCACTTCGAACGTGCCGTCCCCCCCCGATCGCGATAACAGCCTCGCCCTCCGGGCCCTCCTCCCGATGCTCGGCAAGGCGGCCCCCCACCAGAATACGGGCGCCTGCGGCTCGCGGCAGGTTCATGCGCACGGTCCAGCCTTCGCCGCTTAGGCTCAATCCGTACAGATCGGCGTCGTCGCCCAGCGAAATCTCCAGATCGAGCGAGGCGGCGCAGGCGCCTTCGCCGATCGCGACCCGCCGGATCGCGGCTTCGCGCCACTCGGAAGGCAGCCGCGGCCGCAGCGTCAGTTCCCTGCGATAAGCCTTGGGCGCGACGCCGAACATAAACCGCACGATCGGCCAATGGACTCCGTAATTGGTCCAAGCCTGGACAAAACAGCCGTAATCGGGCGACATCTCGCTGATCGAGCCGGGCAGCCGCCGTCCGATGGTGGAGGCGATCAGCTTCACCAGGCGCAGCGACTCGTCCATCCGGTCGTAGCGCGCCTCGGCCACCGCTTGAACACCCGTCGAGATCGTCATCATCTGCGTTCGGTACATGCCCGACAGATACGTGCCGGCGTCGCCCGTGAACTCGTCCGTGCCCATGCGCGCGAGCGCCCGGACCGCCTTGTCGCGCGGCGCCAGCCCCGTCTCCATCGGCGTATTGATGACCCAGTTCTTGAACAGCCAGGGACGCTCCTCATCGGGCGGCAGGTCCTTCATCTCCGCCTGCATCGCCTTCATCTCCTGCACCGCGCGATCCGCGCCCATGCTCTCGGCCCTCGCGATATATACCGGCATCCGCCGGCGAACGGCATCGACACGTGCCATGGCGTCCGCGTACAAGCCCTCTTTTTCCAGCCACAGATCCGTGTTGATCTTGTCCGCCAGCCGCGCGGCCGTATCGCGCCAGCCCGCGGCAATCTCCCCGTCCCCGAGCAGATCCGCCATCTCCGCTCCCGCGAGCAGCGCCGACCAAGTATAGACCGCCGTGTCGATCAGTTCGACGTTCAGTCCTTCGATCTCCGTAATACCGTAGCCTTCGGGGAGCAGGTCGCCGTCCGGGTCCATCTCGCCGAGCAGCCACGCGATGCCTTGACGAACGGTCGGGTAAGCCCGCTTCAGATAGTCCAGATCGCCCGTCCAGTCGAAAATCTCGCGCACGCTCTGGATGTAATGCGGCGTTTCCTGCGTATTGCCCGGGTTGGCCACGAGGCCCCAGGTCGTCAGTTCGTGAATGATGCGGCCATTGCCGTTGGTCCGCTCGGACGTCTCGCGAATGAGATCCGACGTCTCGACAGCGAGCGCCTGCCGGCCGACGGCGAGCAGCCCGAGCAAGGCGTAGCTGTTGTCGCAGCCGAACCACCAGGGGTACTCGGGAATGCCGGCGGTCAGGCCTCGACCGACGCCGGGTACGTCCAGGACGAGCCATTCGCTATGAATCTTCACCCAGTCGAACACGCGGGCGAGACCTTCGTCCGGAATCTCCAGCTCCGTTCGGGCCAGCAGCGATTCATAGCGCAGACGTTTCGCTCTGCGCATGTCGGCGTGGCCGTCGCGGATGCGCCGGTACGCGTCGGCCGCTTCCGTCTCCGATCGAACGGAGCCGGCAATGAAAAACCGCAGCTCGGCCGTGCCGTTGGCCGGCAGCGATAGCTGTATGCGCAAGCTGCCGGCGGCGCCGTTGCCCGCGGTCGGCTCGCGCGACGGGGCAGAAGACGCGCCGGCACTCGGCTCGCATCCGGGCGAGTCGCTGCCGAATACGACAAACCAGGGGTGGTCGCGGTCCTTGGCGACGACGGCGCCCAGCTCCGCATCCGCCCGCGCTTCGTCCGGCGCGTCCTGAATGCCGGCCTCCTCGGAGAACCACACTGGACGCAGCTCCGTCCGCCCCAGGAAAACCGCGCTCAGCTCGCGGCTCCGGCCGCTCGTGTCCCGCAAGCGGTATTCCACCACGAAGCCCGGATGTTCGTCCGGACAAAACTGGTTGCGAAGGACTTCCAGACCGAGGTCCGGCATCGCGTAATCGTGCTCGTTGAAGTATGCGAAGTTGCGAAACGCGTCCGCCTTCTCCAGCCAGACGCCGCCGGACGGATCCGCTGACTCGGCCAGATGCAGCCAAAAGCCGTCCATCAGCTTGATCGGATGCGCCCAGAGGCCGCCCATCTCGTCCGGTATGTGATGGCCGAAGTCCGGAAATCCCCCCGTCCTGGCCCCCGATCATCGTGCTGCGGCGACCGGCGCAGACGAACAGATCCATGTCGTCGGTGACTTTGGTGTCCCGTCCTGCTGTCAGTCTGGCGAGGCGAAGAGCCGCTTCCACTTGCGGCTGGTTGTCTTCCAAACGATGCGTCATGAAGCGATTCGCTCCTTCCGATGTGTGCGAAGTTGGCCAAATTCGGAATTTTCGTGGCAAATAAGTCTCTCCGGCGGCGGTTCTACGGGAGTTGCACGGTTTTTCCGTGCTGCTCCGCTACCGGGCGGCGGGGCGGCGAGCAGCGGAGATCCGGAGGCGCAGTACGATGAAAGTACAGGCAAACGAGTCTCGCGATGTCGGCTGCACGCGCTATCTCTTCACGCGTCACGCGCTATGCGCGGCCCGCATCCTGCGCTGCGGCGGCGCTCGCGCCTTCCCGCCGGAGCGTAGACAGCAGCGCGACCAGCGCGTAGCAGGCGATGGCCGCCGCAAACGCCCAGCGCAACCCGGCCGCGAGCGCCAGCGCAGCGCCGAGCCAGGAGCCCCACACGCCCGCGATGCCGTTCACCGCGAACAGCAAGGGCGAGCTGCCGCGCTGGCCGCGTTCAGCGGCTTCCATGCGCAGCGGCAGCGGAACGCCCATGAGCAGCCCCAGCGCGGCGGCTGCAACACCGAGCAAAGCGAGCCTCGCGCCCGCCGCCAGCTCGTACAGGCCGCCGCCCCACAGCGCTTCGGCTGCGGCCAGCAGCGCGATCAGCAGCGCGGCGCCGCCCGCGCCCGCGGCTTCGGACAGCCGGCGGCGTCCGGCGAGACGGCTGCCCAGACTGCCGCCGACCAGCATGGCCAGCAGCACGACCGCGGTCGCGGCGGCAGGGCTGCCGGCGTATTTCATCGCCTTCTGGATGAAGGCCGCCTGCAGGCACATATAGCCGACGCCGACGAGCAGGCTGACCAGCATGGGCTTGCCGCCGATGCGGAAGCGGGCGGGGTGCGCGGCCAACGCGCGCTTCGGCGGCGCCACCTCGCGCCACCACACCCAGACCGCGAACAGCGCGGTCAGGCCGGCGATGACGCCCAGCCACGTCTTGAGCGAGCCAGGCATGCCGGGCGCGAGCTTGTAGAAAAACGGCTTGTCGTCGGTCGTGGGATAGACGCTGAAGTCGCTGTCCCGCACGAACGCGTCGAACGACTGCTTGCCCTCGATCAGCGGCTGCAGGAATTGCTCATGGGTCCCGGGCAGGAACAGCGGCTGCAAGGCAAGGGCATTCGCGCCGGCGCGCAGCGTGTCGAGCTGGGACGCGGCGAGCGGGGCGCGCTGGATGACCGTCAAGGTCAGGCCGGGCCCGGTAGACTCCTCGGAGGCCATGAGGAGCGCGGCATGCTTCACTGCCGTCGCCGGCGCCGCTCCGGTCGCGTCCATCAGCGCGCCAAGGCCGGTGTAGAAGGCGCGGACGCCCTCGACGCCCTGGTGCGAGATGACGATGAGGCGGCCGCCTTCGTTCAACCGTTCCAGATACGCGCGGAACGCCTCCCGCGTGAACGCATAGTTTTCCGTCAGCGCATGCCCGTTCACGCCGCCGACCTGCGAGTACACGAGGTCGAGCGCGATCAGGTCGTAGCGCTCGCCGCTGCGCGCCAGAACGGTGCGGCCGTCCCCGACGACCGCAGTGACGCCCGGGCGATCGAGCAGCCCGCCGTTATAGGCGGCGTCCTCGCGCATGGCGCGCACGATGCCGTCGCTCAGCTCGACGGCGGTCACCCGCTTCGCGCCGGCAAGCAGCGCGTACAGAATGTCCCGGCCGCCGCCTGCGCCGACGATCGCCGTCTTGTCCGCCGGGCCCGCCGCGAACGGCAAAAATTCGATATCCTTCGCCAGCCCCGCCACCGAGGCGAGATCGCCGTCGAACTTGTACATGTAGCTGCCCGCGCCGCCGTCGATGAACACGGTCTTGCGCGCAGGGTCGCTTCCCGAGACGACGTCCGCCCGCGCGAACGCGTCCCATTCGGTCCGCTCCAGCTGGGCGCCGGGCTGGCGCAGCGCGCCGACGATCGTCTTGTCCGGCGCCGCGCCGCGCATGCCGGCGTAGTCGATGCGCCACCAGCCGGCGCCGGCGAGCAGCCCGGCGACGACGGCCGCGAGCGGCAGCAGCGGCGCGAAGCGCAGCCAGCCGGGGCGCCCCGATGCGATACCGGCCCCGACCCCGGATGGTGACGGCGCCAGCAGCAGCACGGCCGCGACGAACGCCGGCACGGACAGCGCGAACATCGCCTGCAGGCCGCCCCAGAGCTGGATCAAGCCGTAGGCGGCGGCAACGCCCGCTCCTGCGCCGAGCAGATCGGCGGCATACAGCGAGCGCGTGCGGACGCCGCTCGCCAGCGCGCGTCCCATGCACCAGCCGAACAGGACGAACGGCATGGCGCCGAGCAGCGCGTACAGCGCGAGCTGGTTAACATAGGGGAACTTTGCCAGAAAGAGACTGAGCAGGGCGATAAACAAACCGAGTCCCAGCGCCGCGACACCCGCGGAGCGGCTGGCGGAGACATCCGGGGATCCCGGGGAACCCGGGCCGCCTCCGGCGGCCGGGACCGCCCCCCGCGCGTCCGCCGGACGCCGCCTGCCTGCGCGCCGCATAGCTGCCCGCGCCGATGCCGAAGACGGCCAGCGAGACGACGAGCGACACGTAGTGGTACTGCAGCAGCACGCCGAATACGTTGGTCAGCGCCATCTCGAGACCGAGCGCCGAAGCCGACAAGCCGCCCAGGCCCAGCATCCATCGAAACGTTCCGCCTTTTCCACCATCGCCCGCTTCAGTCATCCGTCCGTCACCCCTTCATCCCGGTCAGCGTGATGCTCTCGACGAAGTATTTTTGACCGATAAAGTAAAACAGCAGCGAAGGCAGCATCGTCACCATCGAGGCGGCCATCAGGTAATTCCATTGCACGTTGTTCTGGCTCTTGAAGAAGTTGATCCCGAGCGTCAGCGTGTACAGCTCCGGCTTGCTCAGATACAGGATCGGCTGCATGAAGTCCTTCCAGCTGTCGTTGAACTGGAAGATCGTGATCGTCACGATCGCCGGCACGGTCAGCGGGAGGATGACCCGCCACAGGATGCCGAAGGTGGACGCGCCGTCGATCTTGGCCGCTTCCTCGAGATCGGCCGGGATGGACATGAAAAACTGTCTGAGCAGGAAGACGAAGTAGGCCTTACCGAAAAACAGCGGCACGATGAGCGGATAGAAGGTGTTGATCCAGCCGAACTGGGTGAACATGTAGAACTTCGGGATCATCGTCACGGTGTCGGGCAGCATCATGGTCGCGAGCGTCAGGATGAACAGGAACGAGCGTCCTCTCGCCTTGAATCGGGCGAAGCCGTAGGACACGATGACGCAGGATACGACCGCGCCGACGATGGAGAGTACGGTGATGACGACCGTGTTGTTGAACCATTGCCCGAACGGCAGGCTGGTGAAGGCCGTCTTGTAGTTGACCCATTTGACCGGATCGGGAATCCACTTGGGCGGCCAGGTGAACACCTGGTACGACTCCTTGAGCGAGGTCGAGAGCATCCAGGCGAAAGGCACGAGCATGACGAGGGAGCCGATCGCCAGCAGGACGTAAATCAGCGAATTTTTGAGCAGCAGTCTGCCCCGGTTCGTAGTGGTCATGTGGCGTCAGTTCCTTTCCCCTTCGTAATAGACCCAAGCCGACGAGGACTTCACGACGAGCGCCGTAAGCGCCAGGATCAGGACGAAGAGCACCCAGGCCAGCGCGGAGGCGTAGCCCATCCTGAAGTTCTGGAACGCATGGTCGAACAGGTAGAAGTTGAAAAACAAGGTGGAGTTCATCGGGCCGCCCTTGGTCATGACGTAGGCTTCGCCGAACGTTTGCATCGCGCCGATCACGCCCATGACGAGGTTAAAAAAGATCGTCGGCGTCAGCATCGGGATCGTGACGTTCCTGAATTTCTGCCAGCCGCCGGCGCCGTCCAGCTCCGCAGCTTCGTAGAGCGAAGGCGGAATGCCCTTGAGCCCGGCCAGCCAGATGATGACGCTGCCGCCGACCGTCGACCAGAGGCTCATGATAACCATGGAGGGCAGCGCCCAGCGCGGATCGAAGATCCAGCCCGGTCCGGCGATGCCGAAGTAGCCGAGGATCGTGTTCAGCAGGCCGATCTGCGGGTTGAAGATCCACATCCACAGCACCATGACGGATACGCCGCTGACGACCGCCGGCAGGTAGAAGATGGTGCGGAACAGCCGCATGCCGCGCACCGCCTGGTTGAGCAGCAGGGACAGGAGCAGCGAGGCGACAAGGCCCAGCGGCACGGAGAAAACAGCGTACAGCGCCGTCACCTTGAGCGACTGCCAGAACAGCGGATCGCGATTGAATGCGGTGCTGTAGTTTTTGAAGCCGACGAACTTGGCGGGGGTCAGCATATCCCACTGGTTCAGGCTGATCCAAAGCGACGCGACCATCGGCACCGCGAAAAAGATAAGCAGGCCGATCAGCCAGGGCGAGGTCAGCAGGTAGAAGGTACGCTCCTCCTTGCGCTCCGCTTTGGACAGGCGGCGTTTCTTTTGAACGGGCTTGTATTCGGATGCTGTCGCTGCCTTTTCCATGGTCACCGCACCTCTTCCTTTTTGAAAATGCCGCAGAAGCGGCCGATAGCTGCAAAAATGCAATTAACTCCGGTCATCCGTCGAGGTCTCGTTGATTTGAGCCGATGACGTGCCGCTTGGCGAACTAAGTGCATTTTTACGGCTATCGCCTTCGAATGCCGGCGCCGGAGAAGCCGGCGGGAGCGAGCCTCCCGCCGTCGTTCCGACTGTCTCGCACGTACGATGCCGAGGCCGGTCTTTACTGGTTCTTGGCCGACGCGAGGTCGGTCGTCGCTTGCTTGGCCGCGGCGTCGAGCTCCTTTTTCACGTCGATCGGCTTGCCCAGCATCATCTTGTCGAGCACGGTCTGCATCGCCTTTGCGCCGGAAGCGCCGAAGAACTCGCTCGTTTTTTCCGGGAATTCCTTGATGTTCGGGATGTCGTCGAGGAACGGCTTCAGGTGCTCATCCGTTGCCTGGCCGAGCTTCTCCGTCGTGGATTTGACCGCCGTGAAGGCGAATTCGGCCATCACTTCCTGTCCTTGCGGACCGGTCAGATACTTCAGATAATCCCAAGCCGCATCCTTGTTGGCCGACTTGGAGTAAAGGCCGTAGCCCGCGTAACAAATCGTGTTGGCCGCACCGCTCGGACCGACCGGCATTTGCGCGACGCCGAAGCTGAGATCCGGATTTTTCTTGTATTCGGCGACCGGCCAGCGGCCCGTCATCGACATCGCGACCTTGCCCGCCGCGAACAGGTCGACGCCTTGAAGCGCCGCGGAGTCGGAGCTGGACGGGCTGATCTTGTCTTTCAGATACATATCCTGGTACAGCTCGAGCGCTTTAACCGTGCCGTCGCTGTTCATGTAGCCTTCGAACGATTGGCCGTCCGGGCTGATGACGCTGCCGCCGTAGCTATTGATAAGCGGCAAAATCGCGCGCAGCCAGCCGCCCGGCAGTTCTACGCCCCATTGCGTCGTCTTGCCGCCTTTTTGCACCGTCAGCTTCTTGGCCGTCTCGTAGAATTGATCCCACGTCCAGCCCGTCTGCGGATATGCGACGCCCGCAGCGTCGAACAGCTTTTTGTTGTAATAGATCCCGATGTCCGAGTAGTCCTTCGGCAGCGTGTAGTATTTATCGCCCAGCTTGCCGACGTCCAGCACGCTCGTGTAATAATCGTTCAGGTCGATGCCGGAGGCGCCCTGGATGTAAGGCGTCAGATCCTCGAGCGCGCCCTTTTGCATGAACATCTTCACGTCGCCGTCGCCGATCTGGAAAATATCGGGGGCCTGGCCCGCCGCCACTTGCGTCAGCAGCTTTGTCCCGTACTGGTCGGGCACCGACTCGATGTTGATCTTGACGTTCGGGTGCTCCTTGGTGTAGTTGTCCGCGATCTGCTGCTGCTGCTTCAGGCCGTCTCCGCCGTCCCATGTGCCGACGCGAAGCGTGACGTTTTTCGCTTCGGCGGAAGCGGATGGACTGGCCGAGGTGGAAGCGCTTGCGGATTGGGTCGCGCCGTTCGTCGCCGCAGCCGAGGAAGAGGCCGCGTTATTGTTGTTGTTCCCTCCGCATGCCGTCACCGCCATTGCAGAAGCCAAACCGAGTGCAAGTAATGCCGTTCCCCTTTGTCTCATGGACGAACACTCCTTTGGTTAGGTGTGAAAATATGTTAAAGGGAATCCGCCGCCGCGAAGGCGCGCGGCGGAGCCTCTAAAACCGTTGTCGGCGCCTGCGCCGGCTAAACGCCGGCGCCGGTCGGCCGCCGCTCGTCGACCTGAACGGCGAACCCGCTCGTATTGCCGACGACGTCGACCTCATAGCCGCCTTGCGGATCGCGCCGAACGTCGACGTCCAGCGTACCGGCGCCAAGCTTGATGCGCCGCGCCCGGAGCCGGTTCACGCCCGGCGGCAGCGCGGGCGCGAGCCGGACGGCGCCGCTTGCGCCGTCGATCGCGAGGCCGAGCATCGCCGTCAGCATGACGAGCGGCGTGCCGGCCGCCCAGGCCTGCGGCGAGCAGGCGACCGGATAGCGGACCGGTCGGCCGCGCTCCTTCGCATAGCCGCAGAACAGCTCGGGCAGCCTGGCATTCTCGAAGTGAGCCGCTGCCGCCAGCAAGCCTTCGATGACGGTGCCGCTTTGTTCCGGGAAGCCGCCGGCCGCGAGTCCCATCAGGCACATCGAATTATCGTGGGGCCAGACGCTGCCGTCGTGATAGCTCATCGGGTTGTAGCCCGTCTGACCCTCCGCCATCGTGCGGATGCCGTAGCCGCCGAACAAATCCGGCGCCGTCAGCCGCTTCGCCACGGCGGCCGCCCGTTCCGGCGCGAACATGCCGGAAGCCAGCGCGTGTCCCGGATTGGAGGTGACCGAGCGGACCTGTCGGCCGTCGCGATCCAGCGCGATGGCGTAGTAGCCTTCGTCCGCCATCCAGAACGCCGCTTCGAAGCGTTCCCGCAGCGTCTCCGCCTCCTCGGCGAGCCGCGCGGCCCATCCGCGCCAGTCGCGGCCCGGCTCCTCCGGCAAACGGGGAAGCTGCTCGGCCAGCAGCCGCTTCGCCTGATACACGTAACCTTGTACTTCGATCAACGCGATCGGCGTCCTCGCGTAAGCGCCGTCCTTGTGGACGATCGAATCGGCCGAGTCCTTCCAGCCCTGGTTCGCGATGCCTTTGGCCGACTCGCTGTGATAGGTGACGAAGCCGCCCGCGTTCGCGGCATTGCGGTCGATCCAGCCGAGCGCGGCTTCGGCGTTCGGCAGCAGCTCGCGCAGCGCGGGCAGGTCGCCGGTCCACTTGACGTACTCGGCCAACAGCACGAGGAAAAGCGGCGTCGCGTCGACCGTGCCGTAGTAGGGCGTAAACGGCACCTGGTTCGTGTTCGCCAGCTCCCCGCGGCGCATCTCGTGCATGATCTTGCCCGGCTGCTCGTCGCGCCAGGCGTCGTCGCGCTCGCCTTGATAGCGCGCCATGGTGCGGAGCGTGGCGAGCGCAACCTCCGGCCTGACGGGCAGCATCTGCAGCGCGGTGATGAGGCTGTCGCGTCCGAAGAGCACCGCGTACCATGGAAGTCCGGCGACGGGAAAGCGGCCGTGTCCTTCGTCGTTCAGCAGTACGCGCAGATCCATCAAGCCTCTCGCATACAAGGCGTCGAGCTTCGGGTCGTCCGTCTCAAGCGTCGCGGACGTTGCCGTCCACTCGGCATAATCGGCCTCCAGCCGCGCCAGCGCCTCCGCCCTTGGCGCGGCATCCGGCTCGACCTCTCCGAGCGACGGAATCAGCAGCAGCTCGAGCGACCGCGAGGCGCCAGGCGGCAGGGTGACCGCCAAGCGAACCGTTCCGTCGCCGCCTGCTTCGGCCTCCGGATCGTCCCAGCGAATCCGCAGCGCGCGCCGGATGCCGTCCGCCCCGGTATAGCCGAAGCGCAGCGCGCCCGCCGATGCTTCCGGCGATTCAGTCGTGCCTAGTTTGCCCCCCATGAACCCTCTTACGACAAACATGTCCGTGAAATCGGCCTCGAACCGAAGCGACAGGTCGAAGGACAGCTGCGCCGGGCTGAAGTTGGTCATCGTCAGCTTGTCGTAGAGCACGTCGCCGTAGATAAATCGCGTTCTGCGCAGTTCCACGGATTCTCGCCAAAGGATCAGCTTGCCGTCCTCCTCCATATGAGGGTTGGTCAGCACGGTCTCGGACAGATAGTTCTGATCCGCTTCGGAAGAAAGGACAATCGGCTTGCGGCCATTGATCCGAAGTTCCATACGGCTCAAAAACCGGGTATCGCTGCGATACAGGCCATATCCCGCCTGCTGCCCTTCGCCCGCGTCGGCGGGAGGCGGAACGACATCGCCGGAAAGATCGGTCAGAAGGAAAAGGTCGTTGTCTTTAATCACCCGGTAATCCATGCGGCATTTCTCCTTCTTGCAGTTGGTCGGCGGCGCGCGTTGTCGAATGAACCGCTTTCAATTTATCTTCAAGGTTTTCCAAAACGTTTCGGTTTTTGTGGAAATAAAAACGCCTCTCAGTCATCATGGCTTGAAGCCAGGCGATTACCCGGAAAAAGGCGCTGTGCTCTGACGGACGATCAATTCAGATTGAAGCGTGATCTTGCGGCCGATGTCCCGGTTCTCCAGCATATCCACCAAGAGCTGCGCGGCCTGGTAGCCCATCGCGTAGCGGTCCTGGCGAATCGTGGTCAGCGGCGGCGAACAGTGCGAGGCGATGGCGATATCGTCGTAGCCGACGATCGACATGCGCTCCGGCGCCCGGTGGCCGTGCCGTTCAAGCGCCCGCAGCGCGCCAAGGACCATCAGGTCGCTCGCCGAGAAAACGGCGGTCGTGTCGGGATGCTGGTACAAGATGCCGTACATGGCCTCGAAGCCGCCTTCTTCCTTGAAGCCCCCGTTATATACGAGCTTGGGGTCGAAGGGGATGCCTGCACCCGCAAGCGCCTGCCGATAACCTTCCAGCCGGTCCCGGCTGACGGCCGCTTCGTCATGGCCGTTGATCATGGCGATCCGGCGGTGGCCGAGCCCGATCAGGTGATTCACGGCCGCGGCGGCGCCGCGTACGTTATCCGTCGTGACATGCCCCACGTTGCGGCTCTCCGCCGGAATATCGATGAGCACGCATGGAAAGTTGGTCTTGTGCACGACCTCCTCGAGGTACGGATCGTGCAGCCGAAGGCCCGACAGAATGGCGCCGTCGACATTGCGTTCCTTGCACAAATCGGCGTACGACTTGGACAGCTGCTTCTTCGGATTGGTGCTGAAAAGCAAAATGTCGTAATCCAGCTCCACCGCGCGGTCGTTGATGCCGCAGAGCGTCTCGAAGGCGAGCGAGTCCTTGGCGCCTTCGCGGTTGATCTCGGACAGGATCACGCCGATCGTGCGCGTCTTCTTCGTAACCAGGCTCCTCGCTACGGCGTTCGGCCGGTAGCCCATCTCGTCGGCGATCGTCTGTATGCGTTTGCGCGTCTTCTCGTTCACGTCGCTGTAACCGTTGAGCGCCCGGGAGATGGTCGTAATGGACACGCCGGCGGCCTTGGCCAGGTCTTTGATTGTCGTCAACGTATCCACCCCTTTACCAAAACGTTTCGGAAGCTCGTGTAGTCATTATAAATCCGGATGTAAGCCTTTGCAAGAGTAAAAATTAAAAACGTGTTAAGAAAGAAGACAACAAAAAAAGCTTCCGGTTCCGGATCTCTCCGTTCGCGAAGCTTGATTTGTATGCGGCGCGAGGTTCGCGAATATATCCGCGGCGTGCGCCTTTATTGCTCCATTTGTTTGGCCAGGAAGCCGGCTGCCGTCTCGACCATCTTGCTCTCCATCTCGCCCATTTTCATGCCTTCTTCGCGGCTAAGCAGCACGACCGTCCCGATCGGATCGCCCCCGGCTACGATTGGCGCGGCTACGAAGGAGCTCAGACTTTCGCTGGTGTCGCGCAGCAGCTCGAATTGACCGGCGCTGGCTTCGAGCGTGATCTTGCGGCTCTCCATGCAGTTCTCGAGCGTCTGGCCGATGGCCTTGTCCAGATATTCCTTCTTGGATGCGCCCGCTACGGCGATGACGGCATCCCGGTCCGAGATCAGGCAGATGTGGTTCGTGCTCTCGGCAAGCGATTCGGCATACTCCTTGGCGAAGTCGCCCAGCTCGCCGATCGGCGAATACTTCTTAAGAATGACTTCCCCGTCGCGGTCCACGAAGATCTCAAGCGGATCGCCTTCGCGGATGCGGAGCGTCCTGCGGATTTCCTTCGGGATGACTACCCGGCCCAGATCGTCGATGCGGCGTACTATTCCGGTTGCTTTCATGGTTTCGAGATGCCCCACTTTCCTTGGATGTTTTGGACCATGGCCCGAAGCCGCATCAGGTACGGCATACGGCATGTATGACGAACGCGGTAGCTCAGGGATAAGGATTGATCTTTTACCATGGGAGTAGTATTTAACCCCTCCCAAATTCTTATGCGCTCGCCCACCGGCAGGCGCGCG
This sequence comes from Cohnella rhizosphaerae, assembly GCF_029525575.1. Taxonomy (GTDB): domain Bacteria; phylum Bacillota; class Bacilli; order Paenibacillales; family Paenibacillaceae; genus Cohnella; species Cohnella rhizosphaerae. The sequence continues at coordinate 58,460 of NZ_JAPDIA010000003.1, read as the reverse complement.
ACCAGCCCTCGTTTTCCAGTTATTACCCTCCGCCGTCCGGGCATGAATCAAAGAATAGGTCGGCGAAAAGAAAAGGCCGTCCCGGTCCCCATGAAGAAGGAGACCTGCCGGACGAGCCTTTTTACGATTTGCCTATTGAATGTTGTCTGCGATGCTCTTCGCGAAAATCTCGCTGCCGTCTGCGGCGCGCGTGGATTCGTGCGATCTCGTGGCTTCTTCGATCTGACCGAACGACCAGCTCGACGCAGGTACGTCAGGGAAGGAAGCCTCCACGCCGCCGAGCGGTCCGCGGTACAGCAGCCTGTTGATCATGGTCACCGCTTCTTGGCGGACGATCGGCGCGGATGGCTTGAAGGTGCCGTCTTCGTAGCCGGTCGTCAGCGCGTTGCGGAACAGCGCTTCGATCGCTGCCGACGACCAGCGGCCCTCGGCGTCCGCGAACTTCGAATCGAGCGGCTTCGCGACCTTCAGCTTCAGGTAGCGGACCATGACCGCCGCCAGTTCCTCGCGGGTGACCGGGCTGTCCGGGTGGAAGCTGCCATCCGTATAGCCCGTGAAAATGCCGTTATCCGAGGCGATGCGGATGTATCCGCTCGCCCAGTGTCCTGTGCGCACATCGCTGTATTGCGCCTTAAGCGTCGTGCCGCCGCCGTCGATCAGGCGCGCGATGATCGCCGCCAGTTCCGCGCGCGTCAGCGTCCGGTTCGGAAGGAACTTCTTGTCCGGATAGCCAAGAATGTAACGAATATGCGAAACGTTGCCATAGCGGTTGGAGAAAATAAGCAGCTTGGCCGATGCTTCCGCGTTGGCTGCGTCCTCGGCTGCAAGGTTCGCTGCCGACGCCTGGGCAACCAACTCGGCCATCCGCTCGGCGGCATCGATCTGCGGCCACTTCAGCTTGACGACATATTTTCCGCCTGCCGACACGTCTACCGTGCCCGGTTTCCAGACAATCTTGCCGTCCGATACCGTACCGCCGGCAGCGTCCACCACTTCCGCGCCATCGGGAATCGCGAGCGTGATTTGCGCATCCTTGGCAGCGGCGTCGCCGTCGTTTTTATATTGGACGGTCACGGCCGCCGTGCTGCTCTCTTCATAGGTGCTGCGATCGATCGTGACATTGACGATCAGATCGGGCTTGCCTGTCTGCTCGGGCTCTGCCGGCGTCGACGGACCCGTCGGGCCGCCCGGCGACGGCGTGCTCGTCTGAGGCGTCAGCGGCACGTCATGACGTACGATCGCGTACTCGACCGGAATCGTCGGACTGACGTACGTATCGTAACCGGCAGCCGTCACGACCAGATAGTAGTCGGTCGTCGGGTACACCATGTAGGCGTATTTGCCGCCGCCCTTGCTCGTCTGCGGATTGGCATTGTCGTTCGGCGCGAAACCTGGGATTGCCGGTAATACGACTTCGGTGCCCGGCGTGATGCCCGCGGCTCTGTTGCGCGGCGTATCGGCATAGTAGAGGACGACGTGCGCGCCGTCGACTGCCGCGTTTGTTACTTTATCCGTAATGTCGCCGTACGGGTCGATCAGCTCGTCCAGAATGTTGAGCTCGCCGTCCGCGGACAGCTCGAACTTCGGCAGCGTGCCGTCGTTGTCGACCGCGTTCATGATGATTTCCTTCGCCGCGCCGCCGCCTTGGGCGTCAGGCAGACTGTACACGATCGCCAGGCCGTACTTCTTGCCTTTGACCAGGCCCGGAATGCTGAACACGCCGCTCGGATCGAGCGCGAACGCGTCCTGTCCGTTTACCGTTACGAACGCGCCGGTGTCGGGATCCTGAATCTTGATCTTGATCTGTGCCGCCATATCGCGATCGTCCGAATCCTGGTCGTCCAGCAGCTTCTGCGAGCCGTCGGGCTTCGCGAGCACGATGATGCCCGTGGCGACCTTTTCCGAGTCGAAATATTCTTCGCCGCCGCCCATAATCTCGCCGACCTTGGCGGTCTGCTTGAACGACACTTGCTTCGTCTCGCCGCCTACCGTGACCGGCTTGATAATCTCGATGCTGTAGACGAGATCTCCTTCGGGAACCGGTATGGCGTATTGCCCCAGTTCGTCCGTCGTCGTCTCGGCGGAGAAGCCGGTCGTCGCGTTCGAAATGCGGACCGTAACGCCTTTTTCAACGACGCGGTGGCCGTTAACCGTCGAAGCCACGACGCCGCGGATCGCAGCGGGTTGGAACGTGACGTTGATCTGCTGGTGGCTATAAATACCCTTTGCCGTGTCGTGCACGTCCGCAGTTACGGGAATGACCTGAGAGACCGTGCTCGAAATTTTGGACGTCTTATACGGAATGACCGCTTTCCCGGACGCATCCGTCACGGCTTCGTCACCGTCCGGGAATGTGCCGGACGTCGCGCCGAACTTGACCGTAACGCCTGGAACAGGATTATTTTCACTGTCCAGCAAGGTCGCCGTCAGCTGCGTCGTGGATTTGCCGTCACCGATGAGCGTGTCCGGATCGGCTACCAAACGGATGACGTACGTGCCCGGCTCCGCAATCACGATCGTCACCTGTGCAGGTGCCGACGTTGCGCCGTGGTTGTCGGTGACCGTGAAAGTAAAGCTATCCTGGCCGCTGTAGCCCGGAGTCGGTTGGTACGTATAGGTGCCAGTATCGGCATCTATCGTAACCGTGCCGTGCTCAGGACCGCTTGCCTTGGCAAAGGTGAGCGTGTCGCCAGAATCAAGGTCGCTGCCGTGCAGCTGGCCGTTATATACAGCGCCGTTCACGCTAATGACAACGTCTTGCGGAATGGCGGTCGGCTTCTGGTTCGTGACGGTGATTGACACTGTCGCCTCGTTGGAGTCTGCCTTGCCGTCAGTTGCCTTGAAGGTGAAGCTGTCGGTGCCTACGTAATTGTCGTCCGGCGTGTACGTATAGCTGCCGTCCGGATTCACCGTGACCGATCCATGCACCCCATTCGTAACCAGGGCATATGTCAAGGTGTCATTCGTATCTGCATCCGTGGCGGACAACGTACCGCTTACCGGCGTATTCAGATGCGTAGATTTGGAACCGTTGGTCGCCACCGGCGCCACGTTTGCAGGCTTGATCGGACCAAAGCCCGTACTCACGACCGGTGTGCCCGTCAATACGCCTGCTACCGCGACCGGCGTCACTTCGAAGAAGAGGTACTTATTCGTGTCGCCTGCCACCGGCGTGTAGGTTAATCCCGTTTCGTTAGTAATTTCGACCTTGCCCGTTCCGTCCTGATTGCTGCCGACGTACCATTTGAACGTCGAGGTGCCTTGAGAATTGCTGTCGGCATCCGAGTAATCATAACTGCCCGTCAGTTGCTGGCCGACTTCGTCGATGCCGTCGATCTCCACGTTCGTCGCCACCGGCGCCACGTTCGCCGGCTTGATCGGACCAAAGCCCGTACTCACGACCGGTGTGCCCGTCAATACGCCTGCTACCGCGACCGGTGTCACTTCGAAGAAGAGGTACTTATTCGTGTCGCCTGCCACCGGCGTGTAGGTTAATCCCGTTTCGTTAGTAATTTCGACCTTGCCCGTTCCGTCCTGATTGCTGCCGACGTACCATTTGAACGTCGAGGTGCCTTGAGAATTGCTGTCGGCATCCGAGTAATCATAACTGCCCGTCAGTTGCTGGCCGACTTCGTCGATGCCGTCGATCTCCACGTTCGTCGCCACCGGCGCCACGTTTGCCGGCTTGATCGGACCAAAGCCCGTACTCACGACCGGTGTGCCCGTCAATACGCCTGCTACCGCGACCGGCGTCACTTCGAAGAAGAGGTACTTATTCGTGTCGCCTGCCACCGGCGTGTAGGTTAATCCCGTTTCGTTAGTAATTTCGACCTTGCCCGTTCCGTCCTGATTGCTGCCGACGTACCATTTGAACGTCGAGGTGCCTTGAGAATTGCTGTCGGCATCCGAGTAATCATAACTGCCCGTCAGTTGCTGGCCGACTACGTCGATGCCGTCGATCTCCACGTTCGTCGCCACCGGCGCCACGTTTGTAATCTCTGAAGAATCCGTTGCCGGCGTGGAAGGATTACCATTTGCGTTAACCACGCTGGCCGTCACCTTAACGACGCCCATCGTCAATGAAGACAAATCGACCGTCTTGGTGTAGCCGCCTCCGCTCGCAACACTTGTGGTAAAAGTAAGAATCTTTCCTGCGAAATCTTCGACCGTAATCGTGACCACATCACCGGTTGAAGCCTTCGTCGTCGTACCCGAGAGAACGACATTAGGGAGCTCTGCAGCAGACAGCTTTCCATCGGTACCGTCCTGGACCTCCACGTTAATTGTAGGAGAATCTGCGTTACTATAGGTTGCGGGGTCACCGAATATACCGCCGGGCGCACCAAAATTAAGCGAGAATTGTCTCCCTACTCCACTGCCATTATTAAGAGGGCCCGTATTGCCGATCAACACGCTAATCGTCTGAACGGGCGCATCGTAGTGGGCAATAAACGAAGCCGTATTGTCAAAGCTCACGTCCGGGAGCGAATTGAGGACTCCTTTAAATCGTGTGCGGCCGCCACTCGGACGATCGCTGACAGGCGAGTTTGCATCATAGATGGTCAAACTTGTTCTGTAGCCTGTATTACTCGAATTTATATCGCCAACTTCATAGCTCGAGAATCCCCCCGACTTCGGCATATTCCTGGTAGGAACTGTTGCCGTCCAGGTCGATCGCCGTCAGATTAAAGCCTTTCAGATAAACAGGATCGCTCGTCCCGCTTTGTACAAAGCTGATCTGAAACAGGATCCCGCCCGCTCCCCCCGCTTGTAGATATCGTCGGATTAAACCGTCGGAGGATATCAGCGGATTTTCCGGACGGGTCGTCGTCCAACAAATTCAGGGTGGCCGTCGTATCCTTGCTGACGATCTTGACCAGCGCATCGACCGTAATGTTGTTTTTGGTCAGTACATTTTTATAACGATACACGTTGCCTACCGCATTGCCCGAGGTCCCGGATTCCCTTGAGGGATTGTTGGTCGACGAATTCGACGTAAAATCAAGATAATCGCTATTCGTTAAAGGCACCAGCAGCGGCTCGGAAGCCGCGCTTGCCGCGGGCGGCGACAAGGAAATCGAAGACCCGATCAGCGCGACGATTAACAAATTTAAGAAAAGCCTCTTCATCCATTTCGATTTACTGACGTGGTTCGCTAACATGGAGAACGAATCCCTTCTTTCTTAAAATAAAATGTCGAAAATACAAAGAAAAATTTACCAACATCCTCCCTTGTACTATTGCTTTCTTTCATTTTCAGGCCTTTTTAACCATTATCAATGATCGTTCTGAACAACTACTGAACAAATAGCAGCTAAAAAAAATAAAGCCCGCCCGGTCTCCATAGACCTTAAGGACGAGCTCTGTTTAATTTCCTTTTTTATAGATATAAAATTTATCCGATCCGACTCGCCTGACTAGGCCTAAGCCCCAGTAACGTCTGCCGCACCGCTGCCCAGACATCCCAAAGCGTCTGCTGCAGCACCCATGCGGCCGACGCCGACGCCGAGACGGACAAACCGTGCCGCCAGGTCAGCGCCGCGCCCGCGATCAGCTGCTCCTGCGCAAAGGGGAGCTCCTCGAGCGCCTTCCTTACGATCTCCAGCAGCCCCGGCGTCACCCGGTCCGAAAAAACAACAAACGATCCTAGGTGACTGTAATCTCCCCAAGCCCCTTGCGTCGCCATCCGCTGCAAGGCCGGCCGGATCAGCTGCCGCTGATGATGGATCAACTCACCCTCGTAATAAACGGACAAACGATTGTCCAACGACTCGTATTGAAAAGCCTCTCCCCGCAGCATCCTCCCCCGGGCACAGCACCTCGCCCTGCATCCAGACGGCGCCGGGGGCCAGCTCGACGACCGTTCGGTTGTCGAAGACGGCGTCCCGATAGAGCATGACGGGCTTCATCATCGTCTCCACGACGGCGCCGGCACCGATTCGATAACAGCTCTCCATCGACGCAGCCTGACCGAGCCCGCACGGATGAACTTTGGTGAAGCCTTGGTTCGTCAGCACAAGATGCGTGCCGGCCTCCGCCTCCCAGCTCAGTCCATAGCGGTCGCCCGCCAGCATGCCCGGCGAAGCGTCCATCAGCATGACGCCAAGCGCGCCTCCTTCGGGAAATGTCTTGGCGATCTTGATCGGCGACGTGCAGTAGCGGCGAGCCAGGACGGTCGCGCCGCCCCGCAGCTCGGCCGCGGCTTCCAGCACCGAAGGGCGGCCGGCACCTCCGTCAGCGGTGGCTGTGCTCGATGCCATGAGCATGCTCGTATTCATGCGCGAGCCAGGAGACGATCTCCGCCACGCCTTCTCCTCCGCGCAAATTGGAGAATACGTAAGGCCGATCCCCGCGCATTCGCTTGGTGTCCGCCTCCATGACCGCCAGGCTGGCGCCGACATGCGGAGCGAGATCGGTCTTGTTGATGATCAGCAGGTCGGATCGCATAATGCCCGGACCGCCCTTGCGCGGAATCTTCTCTCCCTGCGCGACGTCGATGATATAGATGAAGCGATCGGCCAGCTCCGGGCTGAATGCCGCGGCCAGGTTGTCGCCGCCGCTCTCGATCAGAATGAGCTGCAGGCCGGGGAATCGCTCTTCAAGCTCGTTCACGGCCTCGAAGTTCATGGAGGCATCCTCCCGAACGGCCGTATGCGGACAGCCGCCCGTCTCCACGCCGATGACGCGCTCTTCCGGCAGCACGCCCGTGGCCAGCAGGATGCGCGCGTCCTCCTTCGTATAAATATCGTTCGTGATCACGCCGAGACTGAACCGCGACTGGAGCTCGCGCGCGATATTCTCGAGCAGCGCGGTCTTCCCCGATCCGACGGGGCCTCCGATGCCGATGCGCATGGGGCGCGAGCCCTCGAACGCCGGCTGCGACCACTCGGGGTGATGGTGTCCCGGTCCTTTTCCTTGGCACATTTCGCATTCCTCCTATTAAATAGCGTTGCGTTAAATAGGCTTGTGTCGTCTCCTCATAACACTCTCGTGACGCTCAGGACATGAACAGGCGCGAATACAGCGTCTCGTGCCGGATCGCGCCGATCTCGCTCAACGGCGCGTTCGTATAGGCTTCCTCCGGCGCCAGTTCCCGCGCGATGCGCCAGCCCTCGTCGATCGCGGGACCGAGCCGGGCGATGAGCGCCTGGCATTCGGTCTGCCCGATCGGCAGCAGCCGCAGCGCGCTGCTCGTCGCCGTGACGACGCAGGCGTACAGATAACCCTGCACCGCTTGCTCGAGCGGCAGCCCGAGCTGCCGGCAGACGAAGCCGTGCACGAGCGGATGCGTGGCAAGGCAATCTCCGGTTTCGCATGCCGCGAGCAAGACCGACCAGTCAAGCGCGGGATGGATCGAGACGGCCAGCTGAAGCAGGCGCCGCCCCATCTTCTCCGCGCCCGCACGCGATTCGCTGCCTGCCCGCTGCAGATGGACGAGCCGTTCTACGCGCCACGCACGCGCCCAATCCCCGTCCGCCGCCTCGTACACCGCCTTGACGGCCATGGCGTCCGCCGTCGACCAGCTCTGCAGGAGCATCGTGCGAATATACTGCTCAAGCTCCCGCAGGTCGGCGACGAGGCCGTCCTGCACCGCTGCCTCGAGGCCGAACGAATGCGCGAAGCCGCCGATGGGCAGCGCGGAGTCGAGCAGTTGCTGGGCCGCGAGCCATCGAATCATAGGCGCCAGACTCCTCCCGCCCTAGAATAAAAAGTAACGTTGCGCCATCGGCAGCCGCTCTGCCGGCTCGCAGACGGCGGGCACGCCGTCCACCGTCACCGTGTACGTCTCCGGATCCACCCGAATATCGGGCGTCGCGTCGTTCAGAATCATGTCCGCTTTAGAGACGCTGCGGCAGTTGCGCACAGGCTCGATCCGCTTGCGCAGCCCCAATCTCTCAGCCAAGCCGCTATCGTAAGCCGCCTGCGAGACGAACGTAACCGCGCACTGCTCGACGGCCCGGCCGTAGGCGGCGAACATCGGCCTGCCCATGACCGGCTGCGGCGTCGGGATCGACGCCCCGGGATCGCCCATCTGCGCGTATGCGATGCTCCCGCCCTTCAGGACGAGGTCCGGTTTGACGCCGAAAAAGGCAGGCGACCAGACCGCGAGGTCGGCGAGCTTGCCCGGTTCGACCGAGCCGACGAGATGCGAGATGCCGTGCGTGATCGCAGGGTTGATCGTGTACTTGGCGATATAACGCCTGATCCGAAAATTGTCGCTGTCCGTATCCGCCCCGAGCGGGCCCCGCTGCCGCTTCATCTTGTCCGCGGTCTGCCACGTGCGCAGGATGACCTCGCCTACGCGCCCCATCGCCTGCGAATCGGAGCTGATCATGCTGAATACGCCCATATCGTGCAATATATCCTCCGCGGCGATCGTCTCGGGCCGGATTCGGGAGTCGGCGAACGCGACGTCTTCGGGGATGCGGCTATCGAGGTGGTGACAGACCATCAGCATGTCCAGATGCTCCTCGATCGTGTTGACCGTGAACGGGCGCGTCGGGTTGGTGGACGAGGGCAGCACGTTGGGATGTGAGGCAGCGCGGATGATATCCGGCGCATGTCCGCCGCCCGCGCCTTCCGTATGGTAGGTGTGGATCGTTCTGCCGCCGATGGCGGCCAGCGTATCCTCCAGGAAGCCCGCCTCGTTCAGCGTATCGGTATGGATCGCTACCTGCACGTCGTACGCGTCGGCCACGCGCAGGCACGTATCGATCGCGCGCGGCGTCGTGCCCCAGTCTTCGTGCAGCTTGAGGCCGATCGCGCCCGCTTCGATCTGCTCGACGAGCGGCGCTTCGAACGACGCGTTTCCTTTTCCCGTGAACCCCAGATTCATCGAAAAAGCCTCCGCGGCCTCCAGCATCCGTCGCAGATGCCAGGCGCCGGGCGTGCATGTCGTGGCGTTGGTCCCGGTCGCCGGTCCCGTGCCGCCGCCGATCATCGTCGTCACGCCCGACGACAGCGCCGTCTCGATCTGCTGCGGGCAAATAAAGTGGATGTGCGCGTCGATGCCGCCCGCCGTCACGATCCTGCCCTCGCCGGCGATGACCTCGGTGCTCGCGCCGACGATCATATCCGGCCGGACGCCGTCCATGATGTCGGGATTGCCGCCCTTGCCGATGCCGACGATCATCCCGTCCTTGATGCCGATGTCCGCCTTCACGATGCCCCAGTGATCGATGACGACGGCATTCGTGATGATCGTGTCCAGTACGCCGTCAGCCCGTACGGCATGGGCAGACTGCCCCATCCCGTCCCGGATCACCTTGCCGCCGCCGAACTTGCATTCGTCTCCGTAGACGGTGTAGTCCCGCTCGATCTCCGCCCACAGCTCCGTATCCGCGAGCCGAACCGCATCGCCGGTCGTCGGCCCGAACATGCCGGCATACGCCTCGCGCGTCATTCTAGCCATTCGCCTTCCCCCACTCCGCAAGCCGCCGGACCGTCTCCTCGGGCAGCGGTCCATCCGCCGCGAGGCCCTCGGTCAAGCCGTTCAGCCCGTAGACCAGCCTTGCGCCGCCAAGCGCGACCAGCCTGACCGGCTTCTCCTCGCCCGGCTCGAAGCGCGCCGCGGTGCCCGCGGGAATATCCAGTCGCATGCCGAACGCCTGCGCCCGATCGAAGCGAAGCTCCCTGTTGACCTCAAAAAAGGGATAGTGCGAGCCGATCTGAACGGGACGGTCGCCCAGGTTGGCTACCAGCAGCTCGACCTGTCTGCGCCCTTCGTTCAGCTCGATGTCTCCTGCGCGTATGCGATATTCGCCCGGTATCATCCCGTCTTCACCTCATTTGAAATGCCAGAATCCGATTGACCGCCATCCGATCGGCCAACCCGCCAACCCGCCGACCCGTCAATCCGTCAACCGCCAATCCGCCAATCAGCCGATCAGCCGATCAGCCGATCAGCCGATCCCCCCAAGCCGTCAGCCAATCGGCTGATGCACGGTCACCAGCTTCGTCCCGTCAGGAAAGGTCGCCTCGACCTGAACCTCGTGGATCATCTGCGGAATGCCCTCCATGACCTGCCCGGCAGTCAGAATCTGCCGCCCGTAGGCCATGAGCTCGGCCACGCTCCGCCCGTCGCGCGCACCCTCCATGATCTCCGAAGTGATCAGGGCGACGCTCTCCGGGTAGTTGAGCTTCACGCCCCGTTTCATCCGGTCTCTCGCCAGATTGGCGGCCACCGTGATCAACAGCTTTTCTTTTTCACGCTCCGTCCACTGCATGGCTTGCTTCTCATTCCTCTCCTGGCGATTGCGAAGCCGATCCATGTCGCTGCGAAAAGGCCCACCAAGCCGTATCCGAGATAAACGAAGTCGATCCGGTCGGTCCAGGACAGCCACGCCTGCGGGAGTCGGCCTTCAAGCAAATGCGACAGCTGCAGGCAGCCGACGAACAAGGCGGACACGACCGAGATGCCCGTCACGACAAGGTTGTAGGCGAACCGCTTGCCCGGCGTGACGGACGACCAGCGATAGGCGCGGCTCATCAGCACGCCGTCGAGCGTGTCCAGCAGCGTCATGCCCGAGGCAAAAAGAAGGGGCAGCGACAAAATGCCGATCAGCGAAGCCGATTGTCCGGCGGCGCCCGCCGACAGCGCCAGCAGGCCGATCTCGGTGGCGGTGTCGAACCCGAGCCCGAACAGGAAGCCCAGCGGGTACATATGCCAGCTGCGGCTGACGAGCCGCAGCACCGGGCGCAGCAGCGCGGCGAGCGGTCCCGACGGACGCGGCGCAGGGTCGGCGGCGCGCCATCCGGACCGACGCGCGGCAGATAGCGCCTTGAACAAGACGACAAGATTAATGATTCCGATGGCAACCAGAAACACGCCCGAGACCGACGTCCCGATCAATGCGCCCAACTCGCGCAGCGCGGCATTTTCAAAAATGTAAGTATCCGCCGCGAGACCGATGGCGAGCACCATCAGCAGGACGACGGAGGAATGTCCGAGCGAAAAGTACAAGCCGACGCCGTTCGAATCCGAGCGCGCCGATACGAGCTTGCGGACGGCGTTGTCGATGGCGGCGATATGATCCGCGTCGAACGCGTGCCGAAGGCCGAAGGAATAAGCCAACAGGCCAAGCCCCCAGAAGGCGGATTCCCGAAGCGATGCATAGATCAGTCCGAAAATGCCAAGCACGTGAAGCAGAATTACGATCCGCCAATAGACGGGGCCGCGCGGCGCCATTCGTCCGCCTCCTCTCTCTAGATCGTCAGGTACCGCATGACGGCCGGATCGTCCAGCTCCTCCCTGCCGCCGGACCAGACGATCGTTCCTTTTTCCATAATGTAAAAAACGTCGCCGACGCTGCGCACGAAGTCCAGGCTCTGCTCGATGAGCAGGATCGACGTCTTGCCTTCGTCCGCAATGCCGCGGATGACCTCCTGGATCGCCTGAACGATAGAGGGCTGGATGCCCTCCGCCGGCTCGTCGAGCACGAGCAGCTCGGGCTCCGCTGCGAGCGCGCGGGCAAAAGCGAGCTGCTGCTGTTGGCCGCCGCTCAGGTCGCCGCCGCGACGTCCGTACATCGACGGCAGCACGGGGAACTTCGCGATCGCCGCCGGCGGAATCTCCTTCGCTCTTCGCCGCTTCGGATCGCGGCTCGCTTCCAGCCCGATCCGCAGATTGTCCAGCACGCTCAGTTGGCCGAATATCTCGCGGCCCTGCGGGACGTAGCCGATGCCCGATCTGGCCCGCTCCCCCCGAAGCGACGCGCGTAATGTTCCTCCCCTTGAAGGAAATACTGCCCCTTCTTGCCTTCAGAACGCCCATAATGCTCTTGGCAAGCGTCGACTTGCCCACGCCGTTGCGGCCCATCAGGCAAACCACCTGGCCGGGCTCCACCTTCAGGCTGACGTCGCGCAGGATGACGCTCTCTCCATAGCCCGCCTCAAGCGCCTCAACCGACAGCATGCGCATCCCGCCTTTTGCCCAGATAAACTTCGGCCACCCGGTCGTCGCGCTGGATCTCGTCCATCGTGCCGTCTTTTAGCAGCCTGCCCTCATGCATCACCGTCACCTTGCTCGCGAAGTTCCGCACGAACTCCATGTCGTGCTCCACGACGACGACCGTCCGCCGCTTGACGATCTCCTGCAGCAGCTCGCCCGTCTTATCGGTCTCCCGGTCGGTCATGCCGGCCACCGGCTCGTCGAGCAGCAGAATCTCGGGCTCCTGCATCAGCATCATGCCGATCTCGAGCCACTGCTTCTGGCCGTGAGACAGCAGCCCCGCCCGCGTATGGCGGTGGTCCCCAAGACCGATCAGCGCCAGCTCCTCGTCGATGCGCTCCCGCTCCCGCGCCGTAAGGGAAGCGCGCAGCGTCGCCCATACGCTTCGGTTCTGCGACATCGCGATCTCCAGATTTTCCATGACCGAGAGACCGGCGAAAATCGACGGCGTCTGGAACTTGCGCCCGATGCCAAGCTCCGCGATCTTATGCTCTTTGCGCTTCGTAATATCGACCACGCCCGCACGGCTGTGAAACGAGACGGAGCCCGACACCGGCTTCACCTTGCCGCAGATGACGTCGAGCATCGTCGTCTTGCCCGCGCCGTTGGGGCCGATCAAAAACCGCAGCTCACCCGGGTCGAGCGACAAGCTCATCCCTTGCACCGCCTTGAAGCCGTCAAACGCTACGGTTACTTCCTCGCAGGACAGGATGGACGTCCGGCTCATGATGCGCATTCCCCCTCCCCCGTTTTTTTACGAACGCTTCCGGCTCCCTTGCGGATCAAACCGACGATGCCTCCGGGCAGGAAGACCGTCACGACGATGAAGAGCGCGCCCAGGAAAATCGTCCAGATCTCCGGGTACGCCTCCGACAACCCGCTCTTCGCATAGTTCAGGGCGAGCGCGCCGATCAAGGCGCCGATCAGCGTGCCGCGTCCCCCCGATCGCGACCCACAGGATCATCTCGATGGACGGCACGATCCCCATCATCGACGGCGAGATGATGCCGACGTGGAGCACGAACAGCATGCCCGCAAGCCCAGCCAACGCGCCGGACACGGCGAACGTCGCCATCTGGTACGTCGCCGGATCGTAGCCGAGGAAGCGCACGCGGTTCTCTCCGTCCCGGATCGCGCGCAGCACCTTGCCCATCCGGCTCGTCGTCAGATAGCGGCAGAGCGCATAAGCTGCGATGAGCGCGATGACCGTGGCGAGGTACAGCGCGCTTTTCATGCCGTCCGACCGCAGCGGGCTGCCCAGCAGCTTCGTGAACCCGGTCAGCCCGTTCGTCCCGCCGGTATAGGCCTGTTGGCCGACGAACAGCGTCGTCACGATGATAACCAGCGCCTGCGTCAGAATCGTGAAGTAGACGCCCTTGATCCGGTTGCGAAACGTGAAGAAGCCGAGGAACAGCGCAAGCAGCGCCGGGATGAGAATGCCGAGCAGCACCGCCGCGGGGAAAGACTTGAACGGCTGCCAGAACCATGGCAGACGCGTCAGCCCGCTCCAATCCATGAAGTCCGGCAGCTTGCCGCCGCTCGCATTGAGCTTCAGATGCATGCCCATCGCATAGGCGCCGAGTCCGAAGAAGACGCCGTGCCCGAGGCTCAGTACGCCCGTATAGCCCCACAGCAGGTCCAGGCCGAGCGCCACGATCGCGAAGGCCAAAAACTTGGCGAGCAAATTCAAGCGAAAATCGCTTAAATAGAGCGGTGCGGCAAACAACGCAGCCGATGCGCCGGCATAGGCGAGCAGCAGCCATAGACGTTTGCGATCCGACCATAATCCATTCATAACGGCCTCACCTTCTTTGCGTGGAAAGTGGATGTCGCGTTCCTCCTCCTGTCAATCCAGCTGCCGCGTGCGAACGGCGAACAGTCCCTTCGGCTTCCACTGCAGGAAGGCGACGATGCACAGGAAGACGAATACCTTGCCGAGCGACGCGGTCGACCACCATTCGAACATCGTGTTAAAGACGCCGATGCCAAGCGCGCCAAGCACCGTGCCGATCAGCTTGCCCACGCCGCCGAGCACGACGACCATGAAGGCGTCGACGATATAGTACGTGCCGATATTCGGCCCGATCGGTCCGATCAGCGTCAGCGCGCAGCCGGCGATGCCGGCGATGCCCGAGCCGATCGCGAACGTCATCCCGTCGACCCGGCGCGTCGAGATGCCGAGGCAAGCGGCCATCTCCCGATTTTGCATCACCGCCCGCATGCGCCTGCCCGAATGGCTGCGATTGATATACAGATACATCGCCGCCAGACAGACCGCCACCAGCGCGAGGATGAACAGCCGCTTGTAGGGCAGGTCTATGCCGTCCATCACATGCAGTCCGCCGTTCAGCCAGGAAGGGCTGTTCACGGCGACGTTAGGCGCCCCGAAGATAGAGCGGGCGATCTGCTGCAGGACGAGTCCGACGCCCCATGTCGCCAGCAGACTGTCCAGCGGGCGGCCGTACAGATGACGGATCAGCAGCAGCTCGAGCAGATAACCGATCGCGAAGGCGACGAGGAAGCTGGCGGCGAGCGCGACGGGGAAGTACGCGTCGAACATGCGCCCGGGCAGCAGTTCCTTGAAGGCGTTCTGCGTCAAATACGCCGCGTAGCTGCCGATCATGATGAACTCGCCGTGCGCCATATTGATGACGCCCATCAATCCGAAGGTGACGGAGAGTCCGAGCGCGATCAGCAAGAGAATGGAGCTCACGCTTAACCCGTTGAACAACTGGGTGATCCACATCGCCAAGAAAAATCGCTCCCTCCTTGTATTGAAGGCAGCGGGGCGGTCGCCCGGGACATCCATTCGTCTCCGGGCGCCGCTCCGTCGCGTTAGGCGCCTCCGATGCGGGAGATGCCGTTACGAACCGGCGCTTAGATCTTTGGCCCAATCATAGCCCTTGAGATACGGATCGGGCTTCACCGGACTGCCGGAGTTCCACAGCTCCTTGATCATGCCGTCCGGCTGAATCTCGCCGATGCGAACCGTCTTGTAGATATGCTGATTGTCGCCGTCGATGGTCACCTTGCCCTCGGGCGCGTTCCATTCGATGCCCTTCGCGGCTTCCTTGACCTTGTCGACGTCGAAGGAGCCTGCCTTCTCGACCGCCGCCGCCCACAGGTAGACGGCCGTATAGCCCGCCTCCATCGGATCGCTCGTCACGCTGTCCGCGCCGTACTTCGCCTTGAAGTTCTCGACGAACGTCTTGTTCTCCGGCGTGTCGGTCGTCTGATAGTAGTTCCAGGCGACGAGATGGCCGGCCAGGAAGTCGGGACCGATGCCTTTGACTTCTTCTTCCGCGATGCTGACGGACAGCGTCGTCAGATCCGATGCGGCGATGTTGGCATCCTTCAGCTGCTTGAAGAAGGCGACGTTGCTGTCTCCGTTCAGCGTGTTGTACACGACGTCCGGCTTGGCTTCCTTAATCTTCGCGATGATCGTCGTATAGTCCGTATGTCCGAGAGGCGTGTATTCTTCCGCGACGGTCTCTCCGCCTTTGGCGGCGAGCTGCGCTTTGATGATCTTGTTGGCCGTGCGGGGGAAAACGTAGTCCGAACCGAGGAGGAAAAATTTCTTCTTGCCCTGCTCCAGCAAATAATCGACCGAAGGCACGATCTGCTGGTTCGTCGTGGCGCCCGTGTAAAAGATGTTGGGCGAAGATTCAAGTCCTTCGTACTGAACGGGGTACCACAACAGGCCGTTCAGCTCTTCGAATACGGGCAGCATCGCCTTGCGGCTTGCCGACGTCCACCCGCCGAAGACGGTCGCGACCTTGTCCTCGGACAGCAGCTTGCGCGCCTTTTCGGCGAAGGTCGGCCAATCCGACGCGCCGTCTTCCACGATCGGCTCGATTTTTTTCCCTAATACGCCCCCCTTTGGCGTTAATCTCGTCGATCGCCATCGACTCCGAGTTTTTGACCGTCACCTCGCTGATCGACATCGTGCCGCTGAGCGAGTGCAGAATGCCGACTTTGACGGTATCTCCGCCGCTGGCGGCGGACGAAGAGGCCGCGCTCGACGAGGCCGGCGCCGACGATGCACTCTCCTTGTCGTTATTTCCGCACCCGGCCAGCGCAAGGCTTAAGGATACCGCGATACCCGCGCTTTTAAACCATTTCGTTTTTTTTCATGAACCCACTCCCTTTTCATGTATATGTTTAAAAAACGAACGTTCGGTAATTTTTTTTTAATTACCGTTCGCGATTCATATTATAGAGTCGTATTAAATTTGGTGTCAATATAATTTACATAAAATAAAATTTTCTGGTAAATGTGATTCATATGTAATATATTTAATGAAATTCGCTATGATTAATGGAATATTATATGACATTTTGATTGCTCTAATACTTAATTGGGGCCTTAATGAAGACAAAACGGGAAATTGAATGATGATGTCGATTTTTGGCGAATGTTCGCATTTTATTTTCTCTGTGAAAATATGATTAGCGTCGGTCAAAAGACTTTCGCTTGTTTTACATTTCGTTCGAACCGCCTCCGCCTTCCGTTCGTTACCTCATACATAACCGGAACGATGGAGAAGGAGATGGTTAAAATGAACGGATTCGTAAAAACCGTTGCAACGCTCGCCATGTGCGCGTCCCTGCTGATTCCCTCGCTGGCATCGGCGGACGAGCCTTCGGTCCCGACGGTCCAGCCCGGCGGCGCGGCGGTCAAGACGGACGGACAGACGGCAGCGGGGCTCGGCTTGCTGATCGGCGACGGCGGCGGCGTCTCGGCCGAATACCTGGCCAAAGGCACGACGCGCATTCAAGCGGCCATCATCTCGCTGAGACTGCAAGGGAAGCTTGAAGCGGCCAAAGCTTACGAAGGCGCCGGCAGCTTTGCCGACGCCAATCTCGCCGGCGCGAGCAACCGGCCGATCCTCGCCTTCCTGCACGACCATCCCGAATACGGCTGGACGGGCGAAGGCGCGAACCGCTTCAACCCGCTCGCGTCCGTTAGCTCGCAGCAGCTGTACAAGGTGCTGCTCGAGACGCTGGGCTACCGTTCGAACGCGGATTTCGCCTACAAAGATACGGAAGCGTTCGCGTCCGGCAAGGGATTGACCTCGATCGCGGGCACGCCGGCCCTTACGAATGCGCATATGGCTGCCGCGCTGGTCGAATCGCTGTCGGCGTCGACCGCGATGGGGCACTCGCTCTTCGACATGCTTCGGACGGAAGGCGTTCTTCCCGCAACGGCGACGCTGCCTGCCGGCGAGCGTATCTCGCTGCGGCGCGATGTCGCCGGCGACGCTTATCTGGCGGACGCCAAAGGCTTTACGCTGTACTATTTTTCGAATGACGCGGCGAACCTGGACGCTTGCCAGGGTCAGTGCCTTGCCAACTGGCCGATATTAACCGCAGACGAGCTGCGGATTCCGGCCGGCCTGGACCCGGCGGACTTCACGGTCGTCACGCATGCGAACGGCGTTAAACAGTGGATGTACAAAGGCTGGCCGCTTTATCGGTTCGTCAAGGACGTCAAAGCGGGGGACACGCTGGGCGAGGGCGTCGGGGGCGTTTGGTTCGAGGCGAAGCCGGACTATCGCGTCATGATCGGCAAGAGCGCGGAACTGGGCGGCTACCTGACCGACAGCGAGGGACGCACGCTCTACTATTTCGACAAAGATATCCCGCAGTCCAGCGCCTGCACGGAGAGCTGCCTGGCGAACTGGCCGGCTTACGATGCGACTGCCGGCAACGTGCCGTCGACCTTGAACGCGGCGGACTTCGGCACGATCACCCGTCCGGACGGCAGCAAGCAGGCGGCTTTCAAAGGCTACGCGCTTTATTATTTCGTGAAGGACACGAAGCATGGAGATGCAGCCGGCCAGAATATCAACCAAGTCTGGTTCACGGTGGATCCCGCCAAGTTCTCGGGCACGACCGCAGGGCAAACGGCGCCTGCGACGCCTGCCGAGCAGACCGGCAAGACGTACCGTATCGACATCAAGGACTATTCGTTCGGTTCCGGTCCGCTTACGGTCGAAGCCGGATCGACGATCATTTTCACGAACTTCGACGATATGAAGCACAACGCGGTGGCGGTGGACGGCAGCTTCGCAGGTCCGCTGCTCGCCAAAGGCGAGTCGTATACGATCAAGCTGGATAAGCCCGGTACGTACGATTATTACTGCCAGCCGCACAAAGCGTTCATGACCGGCCAAATTATCGTAAAATGAGAGGTGCAGGCGAATGAGAAGCTTCCTCGCGACGCTTCTGGTCGCAGCCATGCTGGCGCTGTCCGCTTGCGGCGCTTCCTTCGATAACGCGGCAGGGGCGGATAGCGGGCATGCCGAACATTCGGCAAGCGCAGCGGCGCAAACGCAGACAGCCACGGCCTCCGCTTCAGCGGATGAATCGGAGCCGACGGCAAGCGCGCAAGCCTCGGCTACGGGACAGGCACAACCGCAGCCGGACGACAACATGCCGAATGCGACGGCGGAATCCGCAACTGTAATGCCCAAGTCTACAGCAACGCCAAAATCAACTGCGAAGCCGACTGCGACGACGCAAGCGCAGCATGAAGGCGACGACGACAACGACGGACATGGCAGCGGCGATGACGGCAACGGACATGGCGGAGGCATGGACGACAACGGCAGTCATGCCGCCGCTTCCCACCAACCGTCTCCGTCGACGATCCCGGCCAAGACCGCCAGTCCGCGGCCGACGTCCGGCACGAAGACAACCCCGTCGCCGACGTCCAAGCCGTCTTCCTCCGCCTCGGCGCAGGATGACAAGCATGGCGGCAAAGGCGGAAGCGAAGACGACAAGCAGGACGCCAAGACTTATGTAGTCGAGATCGCAGACTTCAGCTTCACCGTGGATAAGCTGGAGATTCATCCCGGAGACTCGGTCACGTTCGTAAATCGCGATAAGATCAAGCATACGGCCACCGCGGACGACGGCTCCTTCGACACGGGCCTGCTCGGCCAGGACGAGTCGAAAACGGTGGTTTTCAAGAAAGCAGGCGAATTCGGCTATTACTGCACGCCCCACCCGGGCATGAGGGCGACGATCGTCGTCAAGGCCGATTGAGCGCCCGCGCGCCCATATCCGAGCAGGGAGACCGCCCAGGCGGTCCCCCTGCTTTTGCCGTACCGCCCGCCGCGATCGACCGGTTGGAGCGCCGCACGCGCGAAGGCGTTCCTCAAGCCGACCTTGGAGGCTGCGTTCCTATGCAAATGCAACATTTAACCGATTATGAATTAATGCTCCTCGTCAAGCTCAAGCGGCAAGAAGCGCTGTCCGTCCTGTACGACCGCTTCGCGAGCCTCGTCTATTCGTATGCGTTCAGAGCCGTACGGGAGGAACAAGCCGCGCGGGATATCGTTCAGTCAGTTTTCGTGCGGCTATGGACGACCGACTCCGATTACAGCGAAGAAAAAGGCAAATACGCGAACTGGCTCATTACGATTACCCGCAACATCACGATCGACTGGCTGCGCAAGCAGCGCAGGGAATCGGCAGGCATCGTTTCCTACTCTTCCGAGCAAATGGCGCGCATTCCGGACGACGTGGACGATTCGCCGGAAGCGAGCGCCCTGCGCGAATCGCTCAAAGGTCAAATTCGTCTCGCCTACCGCTACTTAACCGGCCCTCAGATCGAACTGCTGGAGCACTTTTACTGGCAGGGCTTCACGCTCAGGGAACTGGCCGCCCGGTACGGCGAACCGCTCGGCACCGTGAAGAACAGGCTGCATCAGGCTTTGAAAATATTGCGCAGACATTTGGCCCTGGAAGGAGAGCGATGACGATGCACGACAAGCAAAAGCCGCTATGCGATCTGTGCCTGTCCGTCATGACCGGCGAATGCAGCGAAGAAGAGCGGCTCGCCTTTGAGCGTCATCTTCCGCGCTGCGAAGCCTGCCGGGCCGAATGGAACGATCTGCAGCTCGCATGGGGGGCGCTGTACGCGGATATGGACAAGATCGAACCGCCCGAGGATCTGAAGCGCCAAGTGATGAATGCCGCGCTGGAGGCGGACCTGGCGCTTGCCGAAGAAGACAGGAGAAGAGAAGCGGATTCGGTCCAGCGTCGGCGGAACAACCGGCGGAAGGGAAGGAGCCGGTGGCTTGCGGTCTCTGCCTCCGTCCTGCTTGTTCTGCTGGCGGCTAGCTCCGCCTGGAATTACAAACTCGCCCGGGACAACGGCGCGGCCCCGCCGCCGATCGAACGCGCGCTGTCGGTACCCGCCTCCCAAGTGAAGCTTGCCGTGCCGCTCCAATCGCAGGCGCCGGAAGCTTCCAAGGCGTTCGGCATCGCCTGTATCGTCGACAACGGGAAAAGCCGCCAATTCGTCGTCTACGTCTACGGCGCATCGCCGACCAGCGGCGAGGAAGCCTACCAGGTCTGGCTGCTTAAGGACGGCGTGCGCAAGAGCGCGGGCACCTTCCGCGTGACCGACGACGATCAGGGGCTCGGCGTGCTGGCCATGCCGATCGAAGCGGCCAACCTGGACTTCGACAAGATCGGCATCACGCTCGAGCCCGACGACCGCGGCGACCAACCGCGCGGGGCGAAGATGTTCGGCTCCGTCTGACGGGCACCGCAATCAACGCCTATCAGGACCGTCCGGGAGAATCGCCCTGACGGTCCTTCTTATTCTTAGAGCGCTGCAACACCGACGTCCCGGTCACTAATCATTATCAAGCCTCTGCGCTGCGCACCAGGGAGGCAAGATGGCTGCAACTGCCTTCCAACAGGCTGTAGAGTAACCTTTTACCCTTATAGCACCATCTAGACCATGCAAGGAGACTGTAGAGTAACTTTTTGCCCTTATAGCACCATTTAGACTATGCCTCGAGACTGTAGAGTAACTTTTTGCCCTTATAGCACCATCTAGACCATGCCGGGACACTGTAGAGTAACTTTTTGCCCTTATAGCACCATCTAGGCCATGCCGGGACACTGTAGAGTAACTTTTGGTGGTAGCATATAAAGTGGACACCTCCTAAGCGCATGAGATAATAAAGAAAACGACGTGAGGTGTCCAGAATGGGCGATGTACGGAAACACTACAACGAGGCATTCATTGAACAGACGGTGAAGTTCATTCAAGAACAAACGAAGTCCATCCCGCAGCTTGCACAGGAGCTCGACATACCGGCCGGTACGCTGAGGAAGTGGATGAGCAAACACCGTAAGTTTGAAAACGAACCCCTCTTGGATCGGGAAACGATTCGTCAGAAGGAGAAGCAGATTGCCTCCCAGGAACGTGAGATCGAGGACCTCAAGGAAGAGATCGCAATCCTAAAAAAAGCCATGCACATCTTCAACAAAGAAAGGAACTAAGGTTCCAGTTTGTCGAAGATCACCGCTCCGAGTTTCGACTGGAGAAGATGTGCTTCGTACTGAATGTCTCCCGGAGCGGCTTTTACAAATGGTTGAAAGAGAAGCTAAAGGAAACCAACTACCAGAAACGCCGACGGGCCCTGCTGCTCCGCATTACCTGGTTGTTTACCGACTCGAAGTGTCGGTATGGCAGCCCGAAGATCACGAAGATTCTGCGCAATGAGGGATGGATCGTCTCCGAGCGCCTGGTAGGGCAGATCATGGGCGAATACGGTCTCAGATCCTGTGTCTCCCGTAAATTTCGCGTGAACACCACGGATTCCAATCACGATCTCGCCATTGCGCCTAACGTGCTGGGCCAACAGTTCAAGGCGGCGGCTCCCAACGAAGTTTGGATGGCTGACATCACCTACATTCCTTGCCGGCAAGGTCGCCTGTACCTAGCGAGCATCATGGACCTGTACACCCGCCGCATCGTAGGCTGGAAGCTCGCAGACCGCATGACGACGGATTTGGTGCTGGCCGCCTTGGATCAAGCCTACGCGTCGGAGAAGCCTTCAGCAGGCCTGCTACATCACTCGGACCGCGGTTCGCAATATGCCTCGGATACCTATCGGGAACGCCTCGAGCAATACGACATGAAGACGAGCATGAGCCGCAAGGAAAACTGTTACGACAATGCCTGCATCGAGTCCTTCCACAGCGTGCTCAAGAAGGAGTTTATTTACTGTACGAAATTCAAAACCAAGGAGCAGGCGCAGCAAGAGATGTTTGAATACATTGAACTGTTTTACAACCGAAAACGGATCCACGGTTCTCTGGGTTACTTATCCCCGCAGCAATTTAAAGTTCAGTTCGATAGAAAAAAGGACAAGTGAGCTTAGAAGGTGTCTACTTTATTGACAGAGGTCCATTTTTACCCTTATAGCACCATCTAGACCATGCCGGGACACTGTAGAGTAACTTTTTACCCTTATAGCACCATTTAGACCATGCCTGGAGACTGTAGAGTAACTTTTTACCCTTATAGCACCATTTAGACCATGCCGGGAGACTGTAGAGTAACTTTTTGCCCTTATAGCACCATCTAGACCATGCAAGGAGACTGTAGAGTAACTTTTTGCCCTTACAAGCACCCCTTATATCGTATCACGAGACCATGAATTAACTTTCTGGACTTGATGTCGCTTTCTAGAGGCGTCTTTTCGGACCTCCAACAACCGCGTTTTTGGATAAGCATAGAAGCACCCGGCTGACCGCAGCCGGGTGCTTCTATACGTTCTTCTTTTATTTGCTGGATGCGCTGGCCGACGCGGAAGCGCTGGCCGAAGGGGACGCCGGCGCGCTGGACGAAGCCGATGCGGATGCCGACGCGCTAGCCGAAGGCGACGGGGAAGGCTCGGCGGGCAGCGTCACTTTGATGTTCAGCTTGTCCGTTTCTTCCTGAATGTACGTCTGCATCTTCGGATCGACGAGCGTGGAGACGATCGCGTCCTTGTCCGTCTGGGACAGCTTGTCGTAGGTCGCGACTTCGCGCGCTTCGACCTTCATCACGTGATAGCCGTACTCGGTCTTCACCGGATCGCCGATGACGCCGATCGCCTGCGTGTTGGCCGCGTTCTTGAACTCTTCGACCCAGCCCTTGGCCTGTTGCTTTTCGTACAGTCCGCCGTTGTCCTTGGAGCCGGTGTCGTCGGAGTATTCCTTCGCCAGCGCGGTCCAGTCCCCGCCGTCCTCAAGCTTCTTCTTCACTTCCTGCGCGCGCTTCAGCGCGTCAGCGTCGGAGCGCTCCTTGCTCGTGGCCGGATCCGTGAAGGAGACGAGGATGTGGCGGACCGTGTCGACGTTGTAATCGGCCGGCGCCTTGTCGAACTCGGCTTTGACGTCGGCGTCCTTGATGGTCGCCTTGACTTCGTTCTCCTTGGCGGTGCTGATCTCGCCGCCCGTCGCCAGCGTCACCACGAGGTCGACCATCTCGTCCTCGGTGATGTTGTTGGTCTTCATCGCGTCCTTGAGGGACGCGCCGTTCGTCTCGTCCTTCAGGGCCGTGTCGAGCTGCTTCTTGAACTCGTCGGCCTGCGCCTTGCCCGCTTTCTTCTGCTCGTCCGTCGCGCGATCCGCGAACGCCTTCTGCAGGATGTACTGCTTGACGATCTCTTCCTTGTACTGCGGGATCGACAGGTACATCGCCATCTGCGGGTTGGTCACGTTCATGAACGCTTCGTACTTGCCGAATTCGGCTTGCTTCAGCTCTCCGCCGTCCCAGGTGGCGAGCACGGTGTCCGGATCTATGCTAGCGGTCGGGCTGGCCGAGGCCGAGGATGAAGCCGAAGCGGACGCCGACGCGCCGGAATTTTCACTTTTGCTTTTGCCGCAAGCGGTTGCCGTCGCGGTCAGCAGAACGAGGGCCGCCAGCAGAAAAGCGAACCGACGGTACGTTCCGCGTTTATTGTACAGCATTTTGCAATTCCTCCTTGGATTTTGTCGCTTCTTTATATTGTAACAGAAACTCTTCGACAAGCGCCAACATTGAATCGTCGTCGAGGCCTTTGACCCGGATGCGCACGAGCGGATGCGGCGTCTGCTGGACGAGCTGCACCCGGCCCTGGTACCGGCTCTCGATGGCCTTGAACTTCTTGGCGTCGAGCTCGGATGCGCGCCGCTCCTCGAACTTGAGCGTCAGATCGTCGCTCCGGTTGACGATGGATTCGATGCCGTAGACGCGCGCCAGCGCTTTGATCCGGGCCACGCTCAAGAGGCTCAGCACAGGCTTCGGCGGTTCGCCGAACCGGTCGACCAGCTCGTCGAGCAGGTCGCTGACATCGTCTCCCGAAGCCGCGGCGGCCACCTTTTTTGTAGATCTCGATCTTCTGAATGCTGTCGTAAATGTACTCCGGCGGCACGTACGCGTCCACGCCAAGGTCGAGCTGCGTGTTGACCGGCGGCGGCGGAGGCGCCTGCTCGCCGTGCCATTCGGCCTTGCGCGCGTTGACCTCCTCCGCGAGCATCTGCGAGTACAAGTCGAAGCCGACGGAAGCGATAAATCCGTGCTGCTCCGCGCCGAGCAGATTGCCCGCGCCGCGGATCGACAGGTCGCGCATCGCGATCTTGAAGCCCGAGCCGAGCTCGGTGAATTCCTTGATCGACTGCAGGCGTTTTTCCGCCACCTCGTTGAGCACCTTGTCCCGCTGGTAGGCGAAGTAGGCGTAAGCGATCCGGTTGGACCGTCCGACGCGTCCGCGCAACTGGTACAGCTGGGACAAGCCCATCTTGTCCGCATCGTGCACGATCAGCGTGTTGACGTTCGGGATGTCCACGCCCGTCTCGATGATGCTCGTGCTGACGAGCACGTCGTATTCGCCGTCGAGGAAATCCAGAATCGTCCGCTCCAGCTCCTGCTCGGACATCTGGCCGTGCGCGACCGCGACCTTGGCGTCCGGCACGAGCGCCGAGATCTGCTCGGCCATCTGGTAGATGCCCTGCACGCGGTTGAACAGGAAGTACACTTGTCCGTCCCGCGCCATCTCCCGTTCGATCGCCTCGCGGACGAGCGTCGGGCTGTATTCGACCACGTACGTCTGCACGGGGAAACGGTTCTCCGGCGGCGTCTCGATGACGGACAGGTCGCGCACGCCGAGCATCGACATGTGCAGCGTCCGCGGGATCGGGGTCGCGGTCAGCGTCAGCACGTCGACGCTCGTCTTGAGCCGCTTGAGCTTTTCCTTGTGCGAGACGCCGAACCGCTGCTCTTCGTCCACGATCAGAAGGCCCAAGTCCTTGAATACGACGTCCTGCGACAGCAGCCGGTGCGTGCCGATCAGCACGTCGACCGTGCCCGCCTTGACGCCCTTGATCGTCTCCGTCTGCTCCTTGCGCGTACGGAAGCGGCTCAGCACCTTGATGTTGAACGGATAGCCGGAGAAGCGCTCGCGGAACGTCTCGTAATGCTGCTGCGCCAGAATCGTCGTCGGCACGAGCACCGCGACCTGCTTGCCCTCGATGGCCGCCTTGAACGCCGCCCGGATCGCAACCTCCGTCTTGCCGTAGCCGACGTCGCCGCAGAGCAGCCGGTCCATCGGCCGCGGCTTGCGCATGTCGGCCTTGATCTCCTCGATCGCGCGCAGCTGGTCCGTCGTCTCGTCGTAGGGGAACATCGCCTCGAACTCTTGCTGGTAGGGCGTGTCCTCGCTGAAGCCGTAACCCGGCGTCGCTTGGCGATCCGCATACAGCTTGATCAGGTCGTCGGCGATATCCTTGACCGAGGAACGCACCTTGGACTTGACCCGGTTCCACTCCGCGCCGCCGAGCTTGCTCACCTTCGGTTCCTTTTCGTCGGAGCCGACGTACTTCTGGATCAGGTCGAATTGTTCGACCGGGATGGACAGCTTGTCGCCGCCTGCGTAGATGACATGCAGATAATCCTTGTGAATGCCGCCTACCTCGAGCGTGCCGATGCCCATATACTTGCCGATGCCGTGGTTCTGGTGGACGACGTAGTCGCCGACTTTCAGCTCCGTATAGCTCTTGATGCGCTCGGCGTTGTCCATGCGGCGGTCGACGCGGCGCGCCTTGCGCTGCTTCTGCGTGAACATCTCGCCTTCGGTGATGACGACGAGCTTGACGGACGGCATCTCGAACCCGCTTTGCAGGTTGCCCTCGACGATCTCCGGCGTCTCGATCTGATAGTCGTCGAGCACGCGGCGCATCCGCTCGGCCCGCTCCGCGCTGCCGGCCAGCATGACGATATGCGCGCCGCCCTTGCGCCAGCGCTCCATCTCCGCCTTGAG
The DNA here is from genome assembly GCF_029525575.1 of Cohnella rhizosphaerae. GTDB lineage: Bacteria > Bacillota > Bacilli > Paenibacillales > Paenibacillaceae > Cohnella > Cohnella rhizosphaerae. Next base: position 32,417 of record NZ_JAPDIA010000003.1, on the reverse strand, counting down.
CAGGTTCATCTGCCCATGAAAGCTCTGCATCGAGCGGCAGACGAAGTTGACGATGTTCTGCGGCTGCGTATGCGGAATCTGGCGCACGAACAGCGACAGGTACACCGTCTGGAACGTTCGCGGGTACAGCGCCTGCTCCGCCGGTACGGCCAGCGTGAAGCCCGGGAGCGACTTGCCCTGCGACAGCAGATGCGTCGACCATTCGGTCTCGTCCCGCTCAAGCTGGCGCGCGGTCTCGGCGAGCCGGTTCGGCTCGTCCATGATGAGCAGCGTATCCTTGGGCACGTAGTCGAACAGGGTTTGTCTCTCGGGGTACAGCAGCGATATATATTTATAGATTTCGGAAAAATACATATTTTGGCGCAGATCGTCGATTTCCCGGGTAATCTCGGTCTTCAGGCGCTCTTTGGCCTGACGGTCCGCCATCTTCTCCAGCTGGCGCTCGAGCAGCTCGAAGGCATGCTGCGCCGCGTTCGCGAAGCGCCGCTCGTCGGCGATGATCTCGCGGCACGGTCGCACGGTATAGCTGTCCAGCTTTTCGATCGAGCGCTGATCCGCCGGATCGAACGTGCGGATCGAGTCGATCTCGTCGTCGAACCATTCGACGCGAACGGCGCTCGCGCTCGTCAGCGGGAAAAAATCCGCGATGCCGCCGCGCACGCTCAAATGCCCCTTCTGTTCCACGCGATCCACGCGTTCGTAGCCAAGCCCGATCATGCGCCGCAGGAATTCGTCCATCGGCAGCGTATCGCCCGCGCGCAAGGTGACGAAGGCGCTTGCCATCGTATCCTTGCTCGGCTGGAAGCGGCGCACGCCGGAAAAGGGCACGACAATAACCCCGCGGAAGCCTTCCGCGAGTTGAAGCAGCGCATCCATGCGCCTGGCCGACGTCTCCGGACTCGAGATCGCGGTCTCCGCGGCGATCAGCTCGTTGGCCGGATAGAGGAGCACTTCCTCCGCGGTCAGGCATTCCTGCAGGTCCTCCGCCATCTTCTGCGCGGCGAACATATTGTGCGTGACGACAAGCACGGGTCTCCCCAGCTCGCGGACGGTCGCGGCGATCATGACCTGCCTGGCCGACCCGGACAGCCCCGCCACCAGTTGCTCCCGCATGCTTCCGCGAAGGCCCGCAAGGACGGACTGGAAGTCGGGGTCGGTAGCTAACGTATTCATTAGCGGCTTCATCGCTTTTCCCCTTATACGTACAATCTACGTTCACGTTCATTCAAAAAAGAAGCCTGGGCGTAAAGCCGAGGCCTCTTATCATCGGTCGTTTGTCGCAGCGGACGGCGGCGCCTATTGAAGCGGATTGCTCAGCAGCGCCAGTTCGGGGTGATGGTCGAGCGCCTGGCTGCAATAATCGCAGACCACCTGCACCGTCACATCTCCGTTAGAATTATACGCTATTATACGCTTTCGCTCTTCGGGGGTCAAGAAATGCAAGCCCAGCCTATATTCGGATACGTCGGCCCCCCTCGAATCGGCCAAGCGGCGCGCGGCAGTGCCGGCAAACGTAGTTCACAGCCATATGGGTATGCCTCCTGAAGGCGGATTATGCGGCCATGCACAAGCCATGGTTCCGCGTTCCCTTCAGTATGCCCGCACGCCGGCGATTTTAAGCGGAAATGCCACCTTTTTTATAGAATCTACTACCTCAGTAATTTTGGTACTGCTTTTTTGTTGATGCGTTGCTACGCTGACCCTTATCGCACCGGTTGTTACTTGCCGTTGAACTTCGCCATCGTCTCCTCGAACGGGTGACCGAGCGCGTATTCGATGGCGTCGCATGCGTCCGCGATCATCGTCCGCAGCGCCTCCTGCTCGCTCTTGGGGAATGCGCCGAGCACGTAGTCGACCACCTTCATGCCGCCGACGGGACGCGAGATGCCCATGCGCACGCGGTTGAACGACTGTGTCCCCGTATGCGCGATGATCGATTTGATGCCGTTGTGGCCGCCAGCGCTGCCCTGATAGCGAAGCCGGATCTTGCCCGTCTCCGTGTCCAGATCGTCGTAGACGACGATGCCGTCCTCGAGCGGGATCTTATAGAAATCCATCAGCGCCCGCACCGATTCCCCCGACAGGTTCATATAAGTCATCGGCTTCAGCAGCGCGACCTTGCGGCCTTGAACGCGCGCTTCTCCGTACATGCCCTTGAGCTTCTTCTGGTGCTCCAGCCGCACGCCCCAGCGGTTCGCCAGCTCGTCGACGACCATGAAGCCCGCATTGTGCCGGGTCGCGGCGTATTCCGGTCCCGGATTGCCGAGACCTACGATCCATCTCATCGGTAGTCCAACTCCGTTTCAACATAAATTTAAGGGCAAGCTGCAACGAAATCGCCTGCCGCGGTGTCATCTAGATTACATAGCACAAACGCCAGGGTGGTGATGACAAATGATGTACATCAACGGCCAGACCTTGTCCCATGACAGGCACTTCGCGGACCATATCGTAGCGGAGGTGCCTGTGCAGATCTACAGAGACAAGGAGCACAGCGACATCGGGTTCATCGAATATTATGGCAAAGAATTCGTGAAGGTCAACAACAACGTGTATTGCCGCAAGTCGTTTACGTTCATTTCCAGACCCGGATATTAGACGATCCACAAGCAGAGAGCCGTCCGTCCGAAGGGACAGGCGGCTCTTTGCTTTTTATTTATCCACAACCAATCCACAATCCTGTGTAAAAACATGTCGGGTTCTGCGCTTGAAATCCCTTATAAAATAAGAAACGCCGAGGCTATCCACAGCCTGGCGCTTCTTGTTCACATATGTGGATAAGTGTGTGCATTCCCTGGGACAACCTTATGCGTCCGTCTCCACGGCTTGCGCGGCATCATGCTGCTTCGCATTCTCCGTCGCGGCATCGGCCGAAGCGTCCGCCTCTTCCGCGGAGACGTCCTTCTGCGGCGCGAGCACGGCGATGACGACGGTCTCTTCGTCCTGCAGCGGCTTGACGCCCGCCGGGAACGAAAGCTGGCCGATCGTGAGGTTCTCGCCAAAGCCGAGGGACGAGATATCCGCCGTGACGGACTCCGGCAGATCGCGGGCCACGCACTCCACTTCGATCTCGTGAAGCACGACGGTCAGCAGGCCGCCTTCTTTTTCGCCCGGGCTCGTACCCGAGACTTCGACGCGGATCGGCGCCTTGATCTTTTCGTTGAGGTTGATCTGATGAAAGTCGACATGCAGCACTTGGCCGCTGAGCTTATCCCGCTGCACGTCCGTCAGCAGGACGGATTGGCTGCCGTTGCCCGGCACCTCGAGCTGAAGCACAGCATGCGCATGACCGCGCATCAACGCCGAGAGCTCCTTGCTGTCGAGCGCGATGGGACTCGGCTCCTTCAAGCCCTTGCCGTACACGACGCCGGGTACCCGGCCCTGTATCCGAAGCTGCCTGAGCGCACCTTTCGTGGAGCGCTGGCGCGATTCCGCACGCAATGTCGTCGTCATACCGATTCCTCCCGATTGCTCAAGATTTGAAGACATGCATTTATTTTACCCCTCGGGAGGAGGCTCTAAACAAAAGGTCGGGGCGGCAACATACGTAGAGAAGGCCGCGCCGTCTCCATGGAGACGGCGCGGCCCTCGATCGAATCAGGCGTGCGGTTCGAAAAGCTTGCTGATGGACTGCTGCTCGTGGATGCGCACGATCGCTTCGCCGAGCAGCGCGGCGACCGACAGCACGCGCATCTTGGTGGAAGCGCCTGGCGTGCGGAGCGGGATCGTGTCGGTCACCGTCACTTCAGTGATCGGGGACGATTCGAGCCGCTCCATAGCCTGTCCGGACAGCACGGCATGGGTACAGCAGGCGTAGATCTCTCGCGCCCCCGCCTCCTTGAGCGCCTGCGCCGCCAGACAGATCGTGCCGGCCGTGTCGATGATGTCGTCGATCAGGATCGCCGTACGTCCGGAGACGTCGCCGATGATGTTCATGACCTCGACGACGTTGGGCTCCGGACGACGCTTGTCGATGATGGCGAGCGGCGCCTGGAGCTCGTCCGCCAGGCGGCGCGCCCTTACGACGCCCCCGTGGTCGGGGGAGACGACGACGGGCGCGATCAGTCCCTTGCTCTGGAAGTAGTCGCCGAGGATCGGCACGCCGAGCAGATGATCGACCGGGATGTCGAAGAAGCCCTGAATCTGCATGGCGTGCAGATCCATGGCGATGACGCGATGCGCGCCAGCCGTCTCGATCAGATTGGCGACCAGCTTGGCGGTGATCGGGTCGCGCGACCGCGCCTTGCGGTCCTGGCGTCCGTAGCCGTAGTAGGGAATGACGACGTTGATCGTCTTCGCGGAGGCGCGCTTAAGCGCGTCGACCATGACGAGCAGCTCCATCAGATGCTCGTTGACCGGCCAGGAGGTCGATTGGACGACGAAGACGTCCGCGCCGCGCACGCTCTCGTTCAACCGGATGTGGATCTCTCCGTCGCTGAACCGGGTGACCTTCACGTCGCCGAGCGGCACGCTGATATGCCTGGCGATCGCTTCCGCCAGGCGAGGATTCGAGCTGCAGGAAAATAGCTTCAGGGTATTGTCAGGGTAGCTCATAAGCGCCTCGCTTTCGGTGAGGTCGACGCGCGCCCCGCCCGCGCCGGGGCGACGGCGCGTCGCCGTCCGTTTGAATCTGTCCCCGCTATTCGCGGTTCTATTGGCCGTCCTTGCGCGTCGCGGCGGCTTCCTTCTTCGACTTGGCCCTCGCGCGAAGCTTATCCGCGTAGCCTTCCTTGTTCTCCTGTCGGGCGCGCGCGATCGCGACGCTGCCTTCCGGCACGTCATGCGTAACGGTAGAGCCGGCGACGACATAGGCGCCGTTGCCGATGGTCACCGGGGCGATCAGGTTGGCGTTGCTGCCGATGAAGGCATCGTCGCCGATGACGGTCTTCGATTTATTATACCCGTCGTAGTTGGCGGTAATCGTCCCGCAACCGATGTTCGTGCCGCTGCCGACCACCGCGTCGCCCACGTAGCTCAAGTGCGGCACTTTGCTGCCTGCGCCGATCTCGGCGTTCTTGATCTCGACGAAGTCGCCGATCTTGACGTTGTCCGCGAGCTTCGTGCCAGGCCTTAGATAAGCGAACGGACCTACGGCGCATCCGGCGCCGAGCTGCGCCGACTCCGCCACCGACTGGCGGATCGTCGTGCCGTCTCCGATCGTCGTATCGGTCAGATCCGCGGAAGGCCCGATGACGCAGTCCTCGCCGATGACCGTGCCGCCCCGCAGGAACGTGCCCGGGTACAGGACGGTGTCCGAGCCGATCGTCACGCCCGCTTCGATATAGGTGCCTGCCGGATCCACGATCGTCACGCCGTTCGTCTGGTGACGGCGCGCGATGCGCTCCCGCATGAGCCGTTCCGCCTCGGACAGGGCGATGCGGTCGTTGACGCCGATCGACTCGGCCGGGTCCGCCGCGACCGAAGCGGAGATGCGCTCGCCGCGCGCCTGGAGAATGCCGATCACGTCGGTGAGGTAATATTCGCCCTGGGCATTGTCGTTCGTGACGGCGGCCAGCGCCTCGAACAGCTTCAAGTTGTCGAAGCAGTAGGTGCCGGTGTTGATCTCCCGGATCGCCGCCTGCTCCGGCGTGCAGTCCTTTTGCTCCACGATGCGGTGCACGCTGCCGTCTTCGCCGCGGACGATACGTCCGTAGCCGGCAGGCTGCGCAAGCTCGGCGGTCAGGATCGTGGCCGCGGCGCCTTCGGCCGCATGCAGCGCGATGAGCGCCTCCAGCGTCTCCGAGCTGACGAGCGGCGTATCGCCGCAGACGACGATCGTCACGCCGTCCGCGCCGCCGATCGCGGGCGCTGCCTGCAGCACCGCATGGCCGGTGCCGAGCTGCTGCTGCTGCAGCGCGTATTCGACCGAATCGCCGAGCGTCCGCTGGACCGCCTCGGCGCCGTGGCCGACGACGACGACGGCGCGCTCGCAGCCGATGCCGCGCACCGCGTCGAGCACATGTCCTACCATGGGCTTGCCGCATACGGGATGCAGCACTTTATATAATTTGGATTTCATCCGTTTGCCTTGTCCGGCAGCCAGAATCACAGCCATTCTCGTCATATCGGGCGAATGCCTCCTTTTCCCGCTTTCCCGCGCGCACGGTCTTTTTTCACTTGTGATCATAGCTTATTACCGTGCAAATGAAAAGAGAGCCGTCTCCGGCTCTCGCGATGCTACTTCGTATTCTCGGCGTCTATCGTCGCTTAAGCGCGAACACAAGCACTACGCACCTTCGACCAGCACCTCTTCTTCCTCCACGGCGGCGCGCTCGTACTCGGCGAGTACGGCGGACTGGATCTTCTCCCGCGTGCCCGAAGAGATGGGATGAGCGATATCTCGGAATTCTCCGTCGGGCGTACGTTTGCTCGGCATCGCAACGAACATGCCGTTGTTGCCGTCGATCACGCGAATATCATGGACGACGAACTCGTTGTCGATCGTGATAGACGCGATAGCCTTCATTCGCCCCTCGGAATTAACGCGGCGGAGTCTGACATCTGTAATTTGCACTTGTGTTCACCACCTTTGCCCCATCAGAAGACTTGGTGTAATATTCCACAAAATCGCGCGGATTCCTTCTTAAATCTGGTAAAACTAGTCCTTTATTTTAAATATTTTTTCAATACCGGATATTGTCGACATCGTACGCCGCCATTGGCTTTTTTTCGACAAAAACTCCGTTTTCGCGCGGCGCAAGGCCATCGGAAAACGGAGTTCCAAACGCTTATAGCAGTCTCCCCAGCGCGGCGATCAACTGGTGCAATCCGCTTCTCGAAGCCGACTTCGCCGCACGCCTTGAATGTGGACCGGCGGCCCATTTCCAGGCTTCCCGATTCACCGCCTCGATCTCGCGCCGACGCTCGCGAACCTGCTCCTCCAGCATATGGTGATGGTAGATCATCGTCATGGCCATACTCCTCCCACAGGAACGTATGTGCCTATTATAAAAAAAAGAAATATGACAGCTGCCTGTCATACTTCTCCGTACCGCGCGCGCAAATTCGCAAGCTTGGCGCGCAGTTCTTCCCTGAGCCAGACCGGCTCCTCAATGTACGCGCTGCCTCCATAGCCGAGCACCTGCGATAACAGCCAGTCCGCATCCGTCGGATTCACGATCCGCACGATCAGCTCTCCGTCCGGTTCGAAGCTTTTTTCCTCCGCATAGAAGCAGTCGAGCGCCGAAGCCACGGCATCGGACGAGAACCGGATGACCGCCCCCCGTCATATCCCGGTCGCGGGACATTCCCTCTCCGACGCAGAGCGCCGTCGGCGCATGCTCGCGAAGCACCGGCTCCTGCGTCAAGCTCAAATCCGTCATCCGCGACAGCTTAAAAACCCGATAATCCGCGCGCGTCCGGCAGTAGCCGTGCAAGTACCAGGCGTAATACTTGAAATGCAGCGTCACGGGCTCCACTGAACGTTCGATGCGGTCGTTCTTCGCATTGACATAGCGGAAGCGGACGACGCGACGCGAAGTGATCGCCTTGCGCAGCTCATGCAGCAGTTCGTTGTTCATCCGCCAGCTGCCTAAATCCAGCGTAAGGCTCGGCACCCGATCGGAGGACTGGACCGTACGCAGCCGATCGAGCGTCCGCTCCGCGCGAGGATCTCCGAACACGGTCGTCGTGCAGCTGAGCAGCGTAATGAGGCTGTTCACATCGTCGGGTCCGAGAAGACTCCTGTCCATTTTGTACGCGTCGATAATGCCGAATCCGCCGTTCGAACCCTGGTAGGAAACGACCGGAATGCCTGCCGCGCAGAGCGCCTCGATATCTCGGTATATCGTCCTCTGGGATACTTGATGCCGTGCGGCGAGCTCCGCCGCCGACACGATCTCCTGATTCAGCAGCGCGTATGTAATCGAAAGGAGTCTTTCCAGCTTCACTTTTATCACCGCCAAGGGAACGTATGGTCCCCTCATTATACGGCGGATTTTTCATTCAGGCGATGCTTTGTCCCTCAAATAAGCGGATGGTCCTAATGCACTTTGGCAGCCCGGCGCGCAGAACGGCAAAAACCGCCGGATTCGAACGCGAAGCCGACGGTCAAAAGTTACGTAATGAATTCCCCCCATCCCTGCTCTAATCACGGCTGAAAGAAATTGCCCGGCTGAACCGCGATATGTCTCGTCTTCAGATCGACTTCGGTGAGCCGCGCCAGGGAAATATAATCGTGCAGCAGACGCTCCTCGTTGTCCACCTCGCCCGATTCGACCAGCACGCCGACGCCGGCGACGATCGCCCGGAATTCGCTGAGCAGGTCGACCATCCCCTGAATCGTTCCCCCCCGCCTTCATGAAGTCGTCGATGATGAGGACGCGCGACTGCTCCTTGAGCGCGCGGCGGGCAAGCGACATCGTCTGGATGCGCTTGTTCGAGCCGGAGACGTAGTTGATGCTGACGACGGAGCCTTCCGTCACCTTGTGATCGCGTCTGACGATGACGACGGGAACGTTCAGGTACTGGGACGCGGCGTGCGCCAACGGGATGCCCTTCGTCTCCACCGTCATGATAACGTCGATGTCGCGGTCCGCGAACGCGGTGGCGAACATGCGGCCGAGATCCTGCAGCAGTCCGGGCTGTCCCAGCAGGTCGGTCATATATAAATATCCGCCGGGCAGCAGACGGTCCGGCTGCTCCAGCATGCTGCATACTTCTTCGACCTTGCGGAGCGCCTGGTCCTTGCGGCACTTCGGGATAAAGCGCACGCCGCCCGCCGCGCCAGCAAGCGTATGAAGCTCGCCGATCCCTTCGTCCTCGAACACTTCCTTGATGATCGCGAGATCCTCGCTGATCGAGGACTTCGCGGACTGGTAGCGCTCTGCGAACGCTGTCAACGATATTAACGTGTGGGGGCGATCCAGCAGATATTGCGTCATTTCTACGAGCCGCGCACTGCGCTTTAACTTTTTCACTTGACCCACCCCGTCCAAAACCGAATATTTTAACGTTATCATAACACTTTTATCCGGTTTTGGGCAAGGCGACAAAAGGTCGATGGCAAGCTTCCTCACACCTGTTGAAACAGTGTCCTTATGCCTATGTGAGCATGCGGACAACGTAGACTTCTTTGCAAAACCCGCGCAGTCCGTTGTATATGCGGGCCAGCTTCGACGCCTTGGACACGAGCCCGAAGACGGTCGGTCCGCTGCCGGACATGAGCACGCCGTCCGCGCCGAGACGCGTCATCACTTCCTTGATCTGCCTCACTTCCGGATAGTGGGACAACGTCACCTTCTCCAGCACGTTGCCGAGCGCGCCGCACATTCGCTCGAAGGAGCCTTCGCGCAGCGCCGCCAGCATATCCGGCACGGAGGGATGAATCCCGATCTCGTTCGCCCGGAACCGACCGTAGACGTCTGCCGTCGAGACGTTGATCGGCGGCTTGGCCAGCACGACCCAACACTGCGGCGGACTGTCCACGCTCTCGAGCCGTTCGCCGCGCCCGGTGGCGAGCGCCGTGCCTCCCCCGCACGCAGAAGGGCACGTCCGAGCCCAGCTCGGCGCCGAGCGTCTCCATCTCCGGCACGCCAAGGTTCAGATCCCAGAGCCGATTGAGACCGCGCAGCGCGGCGGCGGCATCGCTGCTTCCGCCCGCCAGCCCGGCCGCTACGGGGATCTGCTTGTCCAAATAAATATATACGCCTTTCTTGACGCCGTATCGCTGCTTCAGCAGCTTAGCCGCCTGAAAGGCCAAATTTTTCTCGTCAAGCGGGATAAAGCCGGCTTGGCTGGCCAGCACGATCTGATCGCGCTGCAGCTCCTCGAGCGTCAGACGATCGGCGAGATCCACCATCGTCATGACCATTTCCACTTCGTGATAGCCGTCTTCCCGCTTGCGCAGCACGTCGAGCACCAGATTGATCTTCGCCGGCGCCTTCTCGTATATTTTCGTCATATGCCCACCTGCCAGACCTTCTGCTTCGCCTGATTCCTGTCGCTCCAAAGCTTAACATATTATAACAAACCCCTGCCCGAATTGCGATTTGGGATACGGCGGCTTAAACACGCAAAAGCCGGGGGATATCCCCGGCGGCTTCTTCTTTCCTCTATTTGCCGGGCCGGCGACGATCGCCGGCGCCCGATCAGTCCGGCTTGCGCGCCAGCGACTGTTCGGCGAGCTGGATCGCCCGCTTGACCATGTTGCCGGCGTCTTTGGTGCTGATGGCGCCCCAGCCTTCGCGCTCGACCTTCCCGTAAAAACCCAGATCCTTGGCGAGCTCCGTCTTGAACGATTCGGTCATCGTCCGTCCTCTGCGCCTGCGGCTCATGCCGATCCCTCCCCCGTGTTGACTATGACGACGCTGCGCGGCGAGCTGCGCCGCCGTCACCGGTTAGGGTGTCCCCAAGCCGTCCCGCAAATGCAAAACAGGCAGCCGAGCCTGTAACGGCGCGACTGCCTTAAAGATCCCAAAAGCTCAGTGCTGCAAATCGATGCGGACCTGACCTTGTTCATTGCACAGCATGACCTCGACGGACTCGGTTAGAATGTCGGCATAGCTGTACGAGACACGCTTGAACGCATTCTGCTCCTGGTCCAACTTGACGATGAACACCGACGGGTAAATTTCTTCGAGAACTCCCGTGCGTTCGATGGTTTTACGGCGGCCACCGTTGGCGCGGAGCATGATCTTGGATCCGATATGCGGCTCCAAGCTTCGTTTGATATCCAGAAGCGCGTTCTTGGACATGTCCACTACCACCTCTTTCCCTGTAAATTATACCTAAATACAGGGGAGGTGTCAAGGGGTTAAATATTATATCAGCGGACAAGAATTATTGTCAATAATGTTTTTCCAATATCATTTTATTTTTAAGCAAAATGAGTCTGAGGAAACAGGATTCAGCCAAATTCCGCGGCCGGTAGGGTCGGGACGATGTTCGTCGGCTTGATGTTCGGAAGTCCGATCCGGTATTTGCCCAAAGATTCCACGCCGCCGACGCCCCGCATGCCGCTGATCGTATGGGAGATGACGTCCGGCAGGTCGATCGTCTCCCTGAACGGCGTAAAGGCCGCGCGGACGGCGACGTAGACCGGATCGAGCGCGTGGATCATGATGCGCGCCGGCGAGCTGGCGAAGTTCGCGCCCGCGGACATCAACGCCTCAAAGTGCGACTGACAGGCGCCTGCGACGACGATAAGGGAGTCCTTGCTCTTGTCGTAGCTCCGCGCGGTCCGGACTGCCTGAAGGAAGTTGCCCGTGTTTTTGTAGCTCGACAGCTGCTCGTAGTCGGTCCTGTTCTTGTAGACGCCGTCGTGGCCCGTGATCACGACGATATCCGGCATCACCTTCGGCAGCAGGTCCGCTACCGCGGCGGCCATCTGCGATTCGTGGCAGTGCACGCCTTCGGCGGGCATTCGCAGCTGCCGATAGACGGCCATGCTCTTTTTCAAATAATTGACGTCGCCGTCCAGATGGAGTACCTTGCCCGGCATCTCGAAGTACGGTTTGCGCTTACCGCTCGAAGCCTCTTCCTCCATGCCCTCGCGGGCGTGGGCGCGCTCCGCTTGCATCCGTCTCACCGATTCGCCGGCCTGCACGCGGGCCGTCCGGGGGCCGCGCAGCTCGTCCGGGTTCCGTACCTGCTCGAGGTCTCCGACAGGCGCGTCCGCGAGCAGCCGATAATCCGTTCCCCGCAGCACCGCCGTATGCTGCAGCAAGGCCGCGATCCGGAACAATACATCGCCGCCGTACGATTTGCGGACGACCAAGTCCCCTAGCTTCATGGGCGAATCACCTCTTCGTCTATCGTATGGAGAGGCAAGCCCGAAGGTGCACGCATGAACGCAAGCGAGGGTTCCCGCCGCTATGGCAGAAACCCTCGAATTTTATTCGATCATGCCGGCGGCGGCCAATGCCTCGGACAGCGTCGCGAACTCCTGAAGCGACAGCGTCTCGCCGCGGCGCTCGGGCTTCACGCCGCACGCCTCGAGCTGGCCGGCGAGCTCGCTCTTGCGCGCCTTGCCGACCAGCGTGGCCAGGTTGTTGTGCAGCGTCTTGCGCCGCTGCGCGAAGGCCGCGTGCACGACGCGGAAGAAACGCGCCTCGTCGGACACTTCGACCGGCGGCGCAGGTCGCTTGGTCAGCCGAATGACGGCGGAGTCGACGTTCGGCGCGGGGATAAAAGCGCCGGACGGCACGACGCAGACGATGTCCGGCACGCAGTAGTACTGGACGGCGATGCTGAGCGTGCCGTAGTCCTTGCCTCCGGGCCTCGCCGCCATCCGCTCGGCGACTTCCTTCTGGACCATGACGACGATCCGGTCGAGCGGCAGCTTGTGCTCCAGCAGCGTCATCACGATCGGGGTCGTCACGTAATACGGCAGGTTCGCGACGACGCTGACCTCGCTGCAGCCTGCGAACCGGTCCGCCCACAGCTTCGCCAGGTCGGTCTTCAACACGTCCCCGTGCACGACGGATACGTGCGGATAGGGCGAGAGCACCTCTTCGAGTATCGGGATGAGCCGGTTGTCGATCTCGACCGCGGCGACCTTGCCCGCTTCCTGCGCGAGCCGCTCCGTGAGCGCGCCGATGCCCGGCCCGATCTCCAGCGCTCCTTTTTCCTTGGTCAGCGCCGCCGCGTCCACGATTTTGTCCAATATATTCTTGTCGATCAGAAAGTTCTGACCCAGGCTTTTCTTAAACGTAAACCCGTGCTTGCGGATAATGTCCTTCGTCCGCGTCGGCGTCGCGATGTCCATGGCGCCCATAGCCGTTCCGCCGGCTTGCTTCGTCATTCGCCTACTCCCTCTCTCGTCAGCTGCCTCAGCGCCTCGGCGAACTCCGCCCGCGTAATGCGGAACATCCCCAGCCGCTTGTAGAACTGCTTGCCGTTGGCATAGCCGATGCCCAGCAGCTCGCCCATGCGCTCCCTGCGGCTCGCGGCTGCCGGGTGCACGATCAGCCCCGCGTCGATCAGATCCGCCCAGGCGATCTCTGGCTCTCCCGCATCGTTCGCTTCGCCAACCGCCGCAGCAGCTACGCCCGCTCCCGTGGCGCCCGTCTTGTCCGCCTGTCTCGCTTTGGACGCGTCCGCACCCGAAGCTGGCCGCTCGGCCGGCTGCGCAATCGCCCCTTCGGCACCGGCCGCAGCGCCGCCGCCCGCCGATACCCGCACGCGAGCCAGCGCTGCGCGTATCGCCTCCGGGCTCGCGTGCTCGACGCCGATCCCGTCCTTGCCGCGCGCATCGGCCTTCGCCAGAAACGCATGGCTGCAGCCCGGCACTCTCGCCTCGATGATCTTGCGAATCTTCTCTCCCGGCACGTCGGGATCCGTGAAAATAATGACGCCCCGACGCTCGCGGGCCAGCTCGATGCGGCGCAGCACCTTGTCGTCGATCGCCGAGCCGCCCGTCTCGATCGTATCCGCGTCGACCGCCCTGCGGATCGCCACGGTATCCTCCTTGCCTTCCACGACGATCATCTGCGCGATTCTTGCCAGGCCGATGCCGTTCACCCCGCTCGCTCCGTTCGTTTCCAAGTTCGTTCGGCTCTTCGCCGATTCAACGCTCCATCGTTCGCGTCATGCCGTTTGTTCATTGCCGTCCGTTCATTGCCGTCCGTTCATTGCCGTCCGTTCATTGCCGTTGCGCGCATTCCGTTCACGTCGTTCTGTATGCTTTATTATAGCCCACATCCCGGAAATGACAAAGGGAAGGGGTGTGCGCCCCTTCCCGGAATGCGGCGACCCGACCAGGCCGCCGCCAAAAAAACTTGCCGCTCCGACATTAAAACAGATACGAAATCCGCTAATAGCGGGTAATAATAACCAAGTCGCTTGTCAGTCGGCCGACGGCTTAACCGGACCGATCACGTATACGGTAAATCCACGTTTCTTGCCGAACTTATTCGCATACCTCTCGCTGTCGAAGTAAACGTCGATTTTTTTGCCGTTGATTGCGCTGCCGGTATCTTCCGCGCGGCGGAATCCGATGCCCTCAATGTAGACCCACCAGCCCAAGGGGATGATGTCGGGATCGACGGCGATCGTGCGGCCCTCGGATACCTTGGTGCCGGAAGCGGTGATGCCGTAGCCGGCGTCGCCGACATCCTTGCCCGTCGAAGCCGGACCGGCGGAATACGCGGTCAACGTGACGCCGGACAGGACGTTTTTTACCTTCACGGCTTTGCCGTTCAGCTGGAGCGTCTTCGCGGCGTTATCCGATTTGTTGAAAGCAAGCGATACGACGGCCGCCTTTTTCTTCGCGCCGACGGCTACGACTTGCTGCACGATCGGCTGATCGAGCGATTTGTAGATCAGTTGCTCGTCGACGAGCTTGCCGTCTTCGTAGACGCGTTCGAACTTTTTTGACCAGCAGGCCCTGTTTGCCCGTCTGCACGACCTTCGTCTTGCCTACGAGCAGGCTCTGGTCCGCGGTCTTGATGACTTTGTAAGCCATCGGGTGCTCGGTCGTGACGACCTCGCGCTTGACGCGAACGACCTTCACCTGCAGACCCTCGTCGATCTTCGCCGTGAGGGCCGGCGTCACTTTGTCTTCCGCGGAAAGCGCGATGCCTTCGTCTCTAAGCAAGTCGCCGACCGTCCGGACAGTTGTATATTTGGTCTCTTTCTTCCCGTCTGCGACGAGCTGAACGCTCATGGCTCGATCAATGACGACCCGCGTGCCGTCCTCTACCGAGGACGTGAGCGATGCCGACAACCGATCGTTTGGACCGACCGTGATGCCCGCCTCCTTAAACAAAGCGGAGACATCGGAAGTACGGGTTTGGATGACGGTAGATTTCCCGCCGTCCACGACGGTCACGCTCTTGGCGGACGCGCCGTGCAGCAGCATGATGAGACAGATGGTAAGAGCAAAGGACAAGATTGCGCTCAAGAGAATCAAACGCAGATGCTCATGCAACCATCGCGCTGCGGTAAGCTTGCCGGTCGGTCGTGGATCATGGGTCCCTTGGAGGGGAATTGCACCCATTTTCTCGTTCCTCCTTCATAGCCTCGCCGTCGACTGTTTTACATGATATTCGTCTGACGCGACTATCCATTTGTGATAACGGCGCTGGAAGCTTCGTGTGGAGCGGCTTGCACACGAGCGAATTTGCGCCGCCTTGCCCAGCTGTATAGGCCTGTCATGCGCCTGCCGATCCATCCCTTGCGTGCTTCCAACGAGCGGTCTTTGCCTGCGCTTTGCGCCGAATGGGCGAATTCGGGCATAAAAAAAAGCCTGCGACAGAGGGCCTGGTCGTGGCTTCCGCTCAACTGGACGAGGGACGATGGGGCGGCACGAGTTTGCCTCTCTCTACTACGCTTGCGAGGTTAGCTGTCGGGTTCGGGCGTCGAGAGTCTGCCCTAAGCGATCAAGCGGTCGACCGTCAGCCGGACGGTGCCCGTCGTTCGCCATTCACCCCAAGATTGCTCGGCCGCTCGGACATCGGCATGCGCCGATATCGTCCGCGTCGGGTCCCCCGCTCTCCCTGCTTGGGAGATTAAGCGCACTGGAAAAGGAATGTCATATTCGGACTTCTGGATTAGATAATAACCCGCATGCCCCGAAGGTGTAAAGAACGTGCAAAGAGCGAATTTCAGCGTTTTAAGGCAAATAGAAGCCATTTTTTCAGGATTTCAAGAGCAAAAGCTAGTTTTATCTTAGAAAATATTTATTTTTCTTCGATTGTTGGCGCTTTTTCTTCGAGTCGGAAACAGACGCGCGCATTTCGCTCCGTAATTTCTTCTATTTTTTCCCTAGAAAGGCCTGTGATTTCCGCCGTAGAATCGGCTACGAATTGCACGTAAGACGACTCGTTTCGCTTGCCACGATAGGGGTGGGGGGTAAGGTAAGGAGCGTCCGTTTCGATCAACAATCGGTCTAAAGGGACACGCGCCAGCACCTCTTTGGGAACGCGCGCGTTTTTGAAAGTGACCGGTCCTCCGAAGGAGATATAAAAGTTCATGTCCAGGCATTGCTTGGCCGTCTCCCAACTGCCGGAGTAGCAGTGCATGATACCCCCCGACCTCGGCCGCGCCTTCTTCGCGGAGAATGCGGACGACATCTTCATGCGCGTCCCGATTATGGATGACGATCGGCTTGCCGAGCCTTTTCGCCAGTCGGATCTGTTCGCGGAACACGACGTGCTGGACGTCCTTGGGCGAAGTATCCCAATAATAGTCGAGACCGATCTCTCCGATCGCCACGACCTTCGGATGGCTGCACAGCGATTCGATCCAGGCGAGGTCCTCCTCCAATCGCATATCGACGGCATCCGTCGGATGCCAGCCTACGGCCGCGTAGATAAAATCGTATTTTTCGGCCAACGCGATCGTCGTCGGAATCGTCTCCCGGTTAAAGCCGATGTTCACGATCGCGCCCACGCCCGCCTCCCTGGCGCGCGCGATCACTTCTTCCCTGTCGTTGTCGAACTTCGTTGAATCCAGATGAGCGTGCGTATCGAATAGCATGTCGCGTCAATGCTCCTTTGGTCGAATGGCTTGGACTTGCGGACGAATGGCGAGATAAGACCTTCTATAAACCCAGCAGCTCTCGAATCTCCGGCTTCAGCCTATCGATATGAGGGAGCACCAGGTCTTCGGGATAATAGATATAATATTTGCCGGTATGAAGGCCCGCGATCGAACGGACGATATCGCTTTTGAGGGAAATCTCCGTCAAGCGGTCTTTGTCGTCCAGCACGAGGACGGGCGTCTTTTCTTTGGGTTCCGGATCCGGCGAGCCCGGTTTGTATACGTCGTACGGCAGGTTCGTCGGCGTGTCCATTTGCAGGTGGTAATCGGGATGAAGGCCGATCTCCTCCCACGCCTGCCGGAGCTTCGCTTCCAGTGTTTCGTGGTATCCTTCGAGGGGTACATACTTGTACAACCGGCGGTTTAAAAACCGTTTACATAAGTCTGCCAATATATCGTCTTCTTCATCCGACCATTGGCCGAACGCGGTTTGCACCATCGCTTCGTCTAGCGCAAGATAATCCCGGAGCCCGATCGTGCCGTTCAATAACTGCGCCAGCGGCGGCAGCAGGAACTTGAACGCATAGCCTTCCCGGTACAATTCGCGCGCCCTCATGAAAATTTGCCTCAATACGATATCCGAACTGCGCGTAACGGGATGGAAGTAAATCTGCCAATACATTTGATATCGCGACATCAAATAATCCTCGACGGCATGCATCCCGCTCTCCTTCACGACGATCCGTCCCCGATAAGGACGCAGTACGCGCAGAATCCGATCCAGATCGAACGTACCGTAGTTCACGCCGGTAAAATAAGCATCCCTGAGCAAATAATCCATCCGGTCCGCATCCATCTGACTGGACACCAGACTCACGACGATCGGTTTGTCGTAGTTCTTGCAGATGACGGCCGCGACCTGTTGCGGGAAGTCCTCGCTAACTTCCTTTAATACCTGATTGATCTCGGTATCTCCCAGTATGATCGCGCAGGACCATTCTTCGTGATCCGTATCGAACACTTGTTCGATGGCGTGGGAAAATGGACCGTGTCCGACATCATGCAGCAAAGAAGCGCATAAACTGACCATTTTTTCCTCTTGCGGCCAGTCCTGGTATCCGTTACGCTCAAATTGACTGATAATTCTTCGCGTGATATCGTATACGCCCAGCGAATGGGAGAACCGGCTGTGCTCTGCCCCATGGAAGGTCAGGTACGAAGTCCCCAACTGGCGTATGCGCCTCAATCGTTGGAATTCGGCGGTATTGATGAGTTTCCAGATCGTCGCTTCCTGCACGTAGATGGACTGGTGAACGGGGTCCTTGAATACTTTTTCCTCCCGAAGACGGTACATGCTCGATCACCTCGTTGGTTTGGGCTTCGCATTCGACAAACGCTTGTGATTTTTGTCGAATGGTGTCATCCGCTAATTTTAAGAACAAATCCCGTTTTTTACCTCTTATATCAATCAAATGGGGGTAATCTGTGGAAGTTAGCGGGTTTTCAGCTAAATTTCAGCTAAAATTGCCGCTATTTCTGGTTGACTTATTTGGGAATCGTTGGTACGATAGATTACGGAAAACAAAGAATTTTGTCGAATGATGGCGAATATGCGGAGGTTCTCCGGCAGTTCGTTTAATCTTATTTTACGCGAATGAGGGAGGATTTCCAAATGTTGAAGTCGACGGGCATTGTACGGAAAGTAGATGAGCTGGGTCGCGTGGTCATTCCGATCGAGCTGCGCAGAACGCTGGGGATCGGCGAGAAGGATGCGCTGGAAATCTATGTGGACGGCGAGCGCATCATGCTGAAGAAGTACGAGCCGGCTTGTATCTTCTGCGGCAATGCGGACAACGTGATTTATTTTAAAGGAAAAATCGTTTGCAGAGAATGCTTGAAGGATTTGCCTGCAACTGTGTGACAAATTAGAGAATTTCGTTTATAATGGAAGAAGCACTTACCAACATCGTTATTTCTAACCTTTTTTATATCTCCTTGCACCCCTCCCGGACCTAGTCCGCGGAGGGGTCTTTTTCTTCGTCAAGCAGCATCTGGTAGACTTCCCTGCGGGATACACCCAGGTCCCGCGCCGCGAGCCGCATCGCTTCCTTGCGGTTGTCGCCGTTCTGCGCTTCGTACCGGGCAACATGCTGGGACGTCGTCAACTCGGACCACCATGCATCGCCCGAATCTGCAGCCGAAGCGGCGGATGCGTCCGCGCCTTCAATGACCAGGCAGCATTCGCCTAGCGGCGGATTCGCTTCGATATATTGCAGGCAAGCCTCGGCCGTGCCTCGCACGATTTCCTCGTGCTTTTTCGTCAGCTCCCGCACGACCGCCATCCGTCTGCCCCCCCCAACGCTCGGCAACCGCCTCCACGGTTTTTTTGAGCCGATGCGGCGATTCGTACAGCAGGAGCGTCGCCTCTTCCCGATCCAAGCGAGCGAGGAACGTCTCGATCCCTTTGCGGTCGCGCGGCGGGAATCCCGCGAACAGGAACCGGTCCGTCGGCAGGCCGGACACGATGAGCGAGGATAGCGCGGCGTTGGCGCCCGGCACGGGAACGACCGGGATGCCTTGGGCGGCTGCCGCGGCGGCGAGATCGGCGCCGGGATCCGAGATGGCGGGCATGCCCGCGTCGCTGACGAGAGCGATCGTGCTGCCTTCGGCCAGCAGCCTGACCAGCTCCGGCCCGCTCGCACGCTTGTTGTGCTCGTGGTAGCTGACCAGGCGCGTCGAGATCTCGAAGTGCGTGAGCAGCTTGCGCGTCTGACGCGTATCTTCGGCGGCGATGAGGTCCGCTTCCTTCAGCATGCGCACGGCGCGGAAGGTCATATCTTCAAGGTTGCCGATCGGCGTCGCGACCAGATAGAGCGTGCCCGGTCCGCCAGGCGCGCGGGCGCCGAAGCTTTTCTGAACTTGCGCCTCCAAGCTGCCGCCGGACTGCTCCTGCTGCGGATGCGTTTTTTCTTCGCGGGCTTGCTCCCTTCCGGAAGGATCGGCTGTCTGCTTCGATTTGTGTTTATGCCGTTCGCGTTTCTCCTTCATCGCTTCAAATCTCCGCCCCTTCGTTCGCTTCAGTGCCGTTTAATTCCTTCTTGCGCCCGTAAAATACGTCCAGCAGCTCCTCAGTATACGTACGGCCTTCGCCCTCGTACACGATCAGCGGCGGGAGGAGCCGGAGTTCCGGACGACCGCCCAGGCTAGCCTCGATCAGCACCATGTTCGCTTCCGCGCCTGCGCGCGAGTGCACGAAGCGCATCCGCTTCGGCTCGAGCCGGTACCGCTGCATGGCGGCCATGATCTCCGCTAGCCGAGACGGACGATGGACCATGGAGACGCGCCCGCCCTCGCGGACGCTGCGCGCAGAAGCCGATACGACATCCTCCAGCGTGCATCCGATCTCATGGCGGGCGAGCGCCTGATGCAGGTTGCCCTTATGCTCTCCGGAGCCGACGGGTTTGTACGGCGGGTTCACCGTGACCGCATCGTAGGCTTCGCCGCCTTGCAGGGCGGGCAGCGTCTTGAGATCCGCCTCCCGAATGGCGATCCGCGACTGCAATTCGTTGTAGGCGACGCTCCGCCTCGCCATGTCCGCGAGCCGCGGCTGCAGCTCGACGCCCTCGATCGCCGCGTCGGTTCGCGTCGCGAGCAGCAGCGGGATCACGCCGTTCCCCGTGCACAGATCGAGAATGCGACCCTTCTTCGGAATTCCCGCGAATCTGGCGAGGAGAACGGCGTCCAACGAGAAGCTGAAAACCTCTTTGCTCTGTATGATTTTGTACGCGTGCGTCAGCAGATCGTCCAGCCGTTCGCCTTCCAGCAACGGCGGCTTCCCGAGCGCGATGTTATCGTTTTCATTCAACGTTCAACGCACCGTCCCGAATTTTTTCTTCTATTATATATGCGTCATTTCGTACCACTTTTGTATACCGGTTTTTAACACCGGAGCACGTCTCTAAGCTTACTCGATTTGCGGATTCAATGCCACCTTCGGAAGGCCGGAGAGGTGACGGAACGGGCGACCGCAAAAAAAAAGCCGGCTCCCCCCGGATTGGAGAGTCGGCCGTACATGGTTAAGATCGACTAAGGCTTGCTGAGAAACGAGAGGCAAAACAAGCAATCGCCTTCCATCCGCAAATGCCCGTAATAGACGTTGCAGATATGGAACCCTTCGTGGTAGAGCCGGGCCAGGTTGTCGTAGCCTTCGCCAATGGACGACCCGGCCGCAGTCTCGGCTTGCTCCTGCTGACGGGTATCGGCCGGTTCCTCCGATACGTCGACCGCAGGTTCTGCCGCGAATTCAATGTTCTCTCGCTTGAAGATCTTGCGCAGCTGTTGGTTCTCGATGCGCAGCCGCTGGTTTTCCTCGACCAATTCCTTCATCTTGAGCTTCAGCGCGCCGAATTCCGTATGGAGGCCGCCTAGCTTCGCCTCGAGTTCATCCACGCCTAAGTATATATCCTTCATGGGCAAGCTCCACCTTAAAGCCAGGTTGTGTCGGTGACGATAGGTGCTGCTGGAATTACTTTACGACGACTTCTTCGAAAGGAAGCTCTTTGACCTTGCCGACCTCGAACAGCTGAACGTGAACGCTTCGGCTGCCCGCATTGAGACCGACGACCTTGCCGTCTCCGAACGAGGTGACGACGATCTTGCCGACGGCCGGCATCTCTTCCTTGGCGCTCTCGTAGTTGTCGTGTTCGAACTTGAGGCAGCACATGAGGCGGCCGCACAAGCCGGAGATCTTGGTCGGATTAAGCGACAAGTTCTGGTCCTTCGCCATCTTGATCGAGACCGGCTCGAAGTCCCCCCAGCCAGGAAGAGCAGCAGAGCACGCGGCCGCAGGGGCCGATGCCGCCCAGCATCTTGGCTTCGTCGCGAACCCCGATCTGACGGAGCTCGATACGGGTCCGGAATACGCCTGCCAGATCCTTGACCAGCTCCCTGAAGTCGACGCGTCCTTCGGCCGTGAAGTAGAAAATGATCTTGTTGCGGTCAAACGTGTATTCGACGTCCACCAGCTTCATGCGGAGCTGATGGTCCTTGATTTTCTGCAATCCGATGGCAAAAGCGTTTTTCGCCGCATTCCGGTTTTCCTCGACTGCATGCGCATCGCTGTCCGCAGCGACGCGTATAACCCTCTTGAGCGGAAGGACGACGTCGGCTTCGCCGACGGTCTTCGGTCCGATGACGACCGTGCCGTATTCGACGCCCCGCGCAGTCTCGACGATGACATGCTGGTCCTTGGCTACCGGATGTTCGGCTGGGTCGAAATAATAGACCTTGCCCGCCTTCTTGAAGCGGACGCCGACAACCTCGTACAAAACTACCCCTCCCGTACGCCGGCGCAGACGCTCCGATGCGGTCTAACCCGCCGTCTGCGCGGACGTCACTAGAAATTGCTCGAAAGCGAGCTGCGGCTGCACGTTCGCCTTGATGCGGCGGACGGCGGACAGCGCCGCTTCCATCGACCGGGTCCAGGCATGGACGCTTCGGGTCCAGGCCTGCTTGGAGAGCCATTCCGCTTGGTCGGGAAAGACGAGCCTCTCCTCGCGGCCGGTCATGACGTAAATCATATCTCTATACCATAAAGCAAACAGTTGCAGCAAAATGTCGGTATGCTCGGATAGATCCGTCTTAAACACCTGGGTCTGCGCGGTTAGCAGCACGCCAGGGAACCGGGACGGGATCTCCCTGCCTAATTGTATCACTACGTTTCGGATTTCTGCAAACCAATTCTCGGCTGCCAGCGCCCGCGCGGCTTCGAACCCCGCGGACAAATGCACGACCGATTTGGCGATCAGCGGCGGCGTGCCTTCCTGCACGAGCAAGGCCTCCATCGCCTTCGGATCGCCCGGCGTGAACGGCACGAGCTGCGTCCGCGATACGATCGTCGGCAGCATCGCCTGCTCGCTCGGCGCGATCAGGATGGCCA
Organism: Cohnella rhizosphaerae; assembly: GCF_029525575.1. GTDB lineage: Bacteria > Bacillota > Bacilli > Paenibacillales > Paenibacillaceae > Cohnella > Cohnella rhizosphaerae. Next base: position 10,057 of record NZ_JAPDIA010000003.1, on the reverse strand, counting down.
CGACGGGCGACGGCGGTTCCTCCAGGAACTTCAGCAGGCTGTTGGCCGCCTGGGTCGTCATCGTCTCCGCCGCCTCGATCACGTAGATCTTGCGCTGCGAGCCTGCGCTGCGATACGACAGCTCCCGCTGGAGCTCGCGGATCTGATCGATCTTCACCGTCTGTCCGTCCGGGACGATCCGGTGCAGATCGGGATGGTTGCCGTGTTCGACCTTGCGGCACGTCAGACATTCGCCGCAGGCATCGTCGCCGCCGCGCTCGCACAGCAGCGTCATCGCGAACGCCTGCGCCAGCGCGCTTCTTCCCGATCCTTGCGGACCCGCGAACAAATAAGCGTGAGCGATCTTGCCGCTGCGGAGCATGCCTTGAAGGAGCCTTTTAGCCCGATCCTGGCCCGGTACCGATGCGATCGCCATTGCGCTGAACCTTCTCTCGTTGATGAACTAAAATTTATTGCAACGGCTTGAGCGCCGTTAGAATACCAGGTTGATCAGAAGTCCCCGAATCTCGCCGACCTTTTGCAGAAGCTCCAGCCGGCCTTCTTCGCTGCCTAGGAGTTCCTCGCCCATGGCCACGAGCATCGAATCGACTTCCTCCAATATTTTGTATCGTTTGCCGCGTCCGCGACGATCCCAGCCCTTCGTCTCCTTCAGGGCGATGCCGCGCTTCAGCGTATCTTCAAGAAAGCCCTTGACCATCATCCGGTACAGCTTAAGCTCCCGGACGGTCATCGAACGCATGAGACGGTCGCCCTGCAGGCGAATGTCCTCCAGCTTGCGCTGCAGCTCCTCCTGGGAGCGTCCCTCTTCGTTCTGCTGCATCAGATCGCCGAAGTTCGGCATCTCGCGCGGACGAGCATTCGTATCCGCACGCTGAATCTTATTGTTCGGGGGAAAATAACCCGGCTGGATCTTCATCCCGCTTCACATCCCGCCTGATAGTTAGAAGTGTTCGAATCGTTCGACCGGGACGACGAAGACGGCTGCGCCGCCCACCTGCACTTCGACCGGAAACGGAATATAGGAGTCGGCTGCGCCGCTGACCGGAGAGACAGGGGTAACCAATTGGTCGCGCACTTTGCAGTTGGCACGGATGACGTCGAGCACCTGCTGTACCCGTTCATCCTCGATCCCGATCAGGAACGTCGTATTCCCGGCTTTGAGGAATCCTCCGGTACTAGCGAGCTTCGTCGCGCGGAATCCTTCCTTGATGAGCGCATTGGAGAGCCTGTTGCTATCCTTGTCTTGTGCTACGGCGATGACCAGCTTCATCCATCATTCCTCCCAATTCAATGTAATATGATGATCTTCTCTTTATAAAATTTGACGCCGCCGCTTCAAATCCTGCCTCGCGCCGCATTTTGCAAGCGCTATCCCGCGCTTTGCCGCCGCTATCCTATTCACTTCGATCTAAAAAGCGATCCAGAACGCCGGCAACCGCCGCGAACACGTCCCCGATATCCGGATTGGCATCGATGCGCACGATACGGTCCGGGTAGCGCGCCAGCGCCTCCTGGTAGCCCTCGCGCACGCGTTGGTGAAAGGCCGAGGATTCCAGGTCCAGACGATTGATTTCCCGTTCTCCATGCGCATGGATGCGTTCGATGCCGACTTGGGGGTCGACATCCAGATAGATCGTCAGATCCGGGAAGACGCCCTCGATCGCGAACGCGTTGATCGACATCACCTCATCGATGCCAAGTCCTCGGGCGAATCCCTGGTAAGCCAGGCTACTGTCGACAAAACGATCGCATAAGATCGTCTTACCCTGCTCGAGGGTAGGAACAATCTTCTCGACGAAATGCTGCCTGCGGGCCGCCGCGTAGAGCAGCGCCTCCGTGCGGCCGTCCATGGCGGTATTGCCGTTGTCCAGCACGATCGCGCGGATCTGCTCCGCGATGGCGATGCCGCCGGGCTCGCGCGTCGCCACGACCGTTAGGCCCTTATCGCGCATGTAATCGAGCATCATGAGGGCGATGGTCGACTTTCCTGCGCCTTCGTTGCCTTCTATGGTAATGAAATGGCCTCTCTTCATCCTGCGAATGCTCCGATTCTGTGTACTGGCAGACTTCCAAAACGTCTACTCTTCTCTATTATAGCCTGAAACCTTCCCTGGTTGAACGATTATCGTCGAAAGTCTGCGATTCCCGCTCTTCGCGGCCAGCGCCCCCATGCCCCACAGCAATCCGTAAACCGCGGCGGCAAGCGCGCTGGCTGCCATAATATCGAAGCATACGTTAAACATAAAGAGGTGCTTGCCGAGATCCGCTTCTCCGTCTCCCATGAGCGACACGGTCACGGCCATCGCGCCAGAAGCCCCTATGACGGCCAGCGTCTCCGCCAGCAGCCTTCCGCCTAGGCGACCGGCGCTTCTGCTTCTGGCCCACCACGCGGCGAGCAGCGCATAATAGACGACGTAGCACGCGGCAAACCATGCCAGCGTATTCGGCATGTGCCGATGCTTCCATTCGCTCCAGGCACTGAACGCGTAAGAGAGCTCGCTGCGCTCCCGCCCCGCGGACTGACTGTAATTTCCCAGGTAATAGGGCCTGACGGCCGTCCCGTTCTCCGCCGCCTTCTCCAGCTTGCTCACGAACCGCTCGGGATGGCGTGCGTAGTATAAGGCAATGTCGCGGTGCGACAGCTTGTCCAACACCTCTTTTCGAAGCGTAGGATCGCTCTGGGGGACGATCGTGTCATTCTGAAAATAATTCGTGCCCGCCAATCCTGCGTACTTGTCCGGAATGCCCAGCTCGCGCATATCCCGCTTGAGGTCGGGCGTATCCTTGAGCGCGCCGAAAAAGATCGATTGGTACAGGTTGATATGCCTGAGCTGATCCGGCGCCAGCGCCATCATGAGAACGGCCGATAGCGCGAGGATGCCCGCGCCGACCCTTGCGCGTAAACGCCAGCCTTGGTCGGGACGGAGCGCGGCCATGCGCCAAGCCAGAAGGGCTAATAGGAAGCCGATAGGCGCGTTCTGGATTTTGGACGTCGCCAAGGCGACCCCGGCGCCTACGAACAATGCCAGCAGCCATGCCGAAGGCGGGCGAACCGTCTGCTGCGGCTCGTCGTTTGGCACCTTGGCGCTTCGGAGATTCGGATCGACCTGCGATGCGATCGCGACCGCCGCGCCTAATGCAAGCATGGTAGCGACCAGGGCGTAAGGTTCCCCGAAGAAGGATTGATAATAAGCGGTATAACCGACGTCGCAAAAGAAAACGATGCCGATGACCGCTACAAGAGCGGCCGCTGCGCCGGTAGCGTATTTGCCGCGCATCTTCGGCGCATAACGAACGAGAAGCCATAAGGCAGCCAGCATGAGCGCCATATAGCAGAAACCGAGCACGCGAATATCGAACGTTTGCGGATCGATGAGCCTTCCGATCCCGCCCGCGAGGGCCACAAGCAGCACATGCGTGGATACGTACCCGCCGGAAGTAAAGCCGCCATAATGATAAAGTTGATGGGCATAGCCAAAATAACGATCCGAATAAGCCTCCTGCGGATCTGCATAAGCGATTCCAGCAGCTCCCATAACGCGATTGAAGTCGCCGTTGTCCGCTACGCCGATGACGGGCGGCACGAATAGCAGATACGCCATAATGAACGCGGCTTGCGCCCAAGGCAATCCAAGCCGCGATGACACGCGAATCCACTCTTTTGCGGGATGCTTCGTCGTTCATGCGCTATCCCCTTCCGTCAGGACTCGAATGGTCGACAACGATTCGTCCGCCGCTCCCTGGAATCGCGCCCCGGCAGCCGCCAGGCGTGTCAGCTCCTCGACAACGGCTTTCGATATGGATTCTCCCGGGTACAAGAGGGGAATGCCCGGCGGATAGGGAATGATCCATTCGCCGCAAACGCGTCCCGATGCCGCCTCCAGCGACACGCTCGACGTATATGGGATTCGTCTCCGAATCGTAACTGGCTCCGGGAGCTGACCGTACGCAATGGACATTGACGAGTTTCCCGGGGAGCTTTTCATCGCGACTTCCTCCGTTCGAGAGCTCTCCATCCTCTCAGCATCAGCATCCAGCTCTCCGGCGATTTTGTTCAAAGCTTGCAGCAAGACAGCCGCGTCTTCTTCCCTCGTACCGGGTCCGAGCGCCAATACCGCATATTTCGCATCCGCCATCTCGGCGACGCAGCCATGCGCTTCCAGCCTCGTTTGGAGCTCGAATCCGGACAGCCGTTCCATTTGGTCCCTAATGGATAACTTCAGAGGATCATTGGCGTCGAGCGCCTCGAAAGGCAACCCGGCTAACGCTTCTCGTATAGCTTGCGCTGCCGCAAGCGCCGGCTCGAATAAGGCGGGCCCTTGCATTTGAATGGCTCTCCGGGTCAGGTCGAGCGAAGCCATGAGCGGGTAAGACGGACTCGAGCTCAGAATCATGCCAAGCGCCTGCCGTATGGCAGGTCGGTACACAAGATCGCCTTGCATATGAAGCATGGCGCTCATCGTGAGCGAGCTCAACATCTTATGCGTCGATTGAACGACGACGTCGGCCCCCGCTTGAAGTGCGCTTCCGGGAAATGCCGGATGCAGCCCGAAGTGGGCGCCATGCGCTTCATCGACCAGAACCGGCATTCGCCTTCCATGGGCAGCTTCAACCAAAGGCATCAGATCTGCGGTCATTCCATAATAGTTGGGACTGCTTAAGATAAGGGCTTTCGCCTCCCGGTATTTCTCGATCGCTCGTTTGACAGTCTCTAGACTGGGCGCTATAGCGATGCCCGATTGATCATCCGATTCCGGCGTCAAAAAAACGCATTGGGCTCCCGCTAGCGCCAGACCGTTAATAATGGATTTGTGGACGTTGCGCTGTACCAGCACGAGATCGCCCGCATCGCAAATCCCAAGGATCATGGCCAAATTGCCCGCGGTGCTGCCGCCGACAAGAAAACGCGTCTCTTCCGCTCCGAAGCAGGCCGCCGCCAGATCTTGCGCCAAGGCGATCGCTCCGCTCGGATCGTGGAGATCATCCGTATCCGACAGCTCGGTGACATCGATGTCCATCAGCATGCCGAAGTCTGCCCTTGCTCCCTCATGTTGATCGCCGACGGTACGCTGCTTATGCCCCGGGACATGGAAAGGAGTTAACCCTTTTTGCGCATGGCTGACAAGCATTTCGAATAAAGGCGCTTGCTCGGGTTTTGCCGATCGCATGGTCATTCATTCCTCGCTTGGTTTCATAAAATTTTACATAATCACCATTATATCAGACCCGAAGTCCCTTCCCAAAAACACAAAAAAGCGCCGTCATCCTCCGGCACTTCTTCGTAATGGGCGCTTCAACCTATGCGGCCGGCCGTCAGCCTTCCGTATGCACCCACAATTGCTTCAACTGCTGAACAAAGTACGGATATCGTTGATCCTCGACCGGCGTATTCACCATTTCCGACTCGCACGAATGACAAATAAATGAACGCATGATCCGAATGCCTTCCCGATCGCCTTGTCCGCATACGATGCAGATTTTGCTATCCTCTTCACGCATGGCATTCCCGCCTTTGTTGGCTTATTACGAATAGTATGCCTCATACTCTATGAAAATATACCTCTTTCTAGCGCGTTGCAGTCGCCAATTTAATCATAATCGCACTTCGAGCCGATAGTAAGTACAGAAGCCTTAGAGCCGTACAAGGAGATCCTCTATGAAAATGCCCGAGCCTGCGCGCGAGGCCACCGTCTATCATTACAAGCTCATACGCAAAATTCCTTTGCGCCCGGAAACTAAATACAGCTACATGACAACCGCACTGTTAGGCGCAGGGTTCGTTACGGGTTTCTATGCCTGGAAAGGACTCGAATGCATGGCAGTCGGCCTGATCGTCATGGTGCTCATTCACGCGGTCGTTCTCCGCATCACCCTGCGCCGCGTAGATGCCGCAGCCGGCAAACGCTGGAGCTTCCGCATCGACTGGCCGTGGATCGGCCCCCTGCCTGTCATGGACACGAGTCTCGGCCTCTTCCGCCGGCTACACTTCCATTTGACGTTGGTCGGCTGCTGCGCCTCCGCACTGCTGTACCCGTGGGCGCATCCCGCTCTTGTCATTTCTCTGGTATACTGGCATTTCTGGCTGCTCTCGCCGCGACTCTCGCTGCTGATGCGCATGCGCAAAGAACGTGGCAATGGCGTCATCCGCCTGTCCGATACGGAAGTTTCCTACTATCATATTTAGAGACGTTGCGGAATTGCCATGGTTGAGGTCGTCCTTACTTATGTGCATTTCTCGCCAGTGTTTCTTCCCACCGCAGCCATTGCGTTGCGCCCATTTAGGCGAGTCTGCGGACCCAGTTGCCGCTATTCGCACGGTCGCGGGCGATTTCAAGCGACTTCGGTACAAATAACGACTTTCCGGTCCGCAACTTACGCAAAACGATGGATATCCGCAAAATAACGGCCACTGAGTCCGCTAACCCATCCGATGCCGCGCGTCCCGCCCATACTGTTCGCAAAACGCAAAAGAAAACCACCCTCCGAAGAAGGTGGTTCGCTTTGTCCTGCTATTGGCCTGGCGACGTCCGACTCTCCCAGGACCCTGCGGTCCAAGTACCATTGGCGCTGGAGGGCTTAACGGTCGTGTTCGAGATGGGTACGCGTGGGACCCCTCCGCCATAATCACCAGACCTGTTGTGCAGCGAAGCGCGCAAACGGTGTAGCCTGTTCAGGCTTAACCTCCTGTTTGGCATAAGCCATACAGCTTTGCAGCTTCACAGAGCTTGCGCCCTGAAAACCGGATGCGAAACGAAGATGCGCTAGAAATGCTCTTACCTGTGCGGCTTGCCGTTTGTTCCTCGGAAGGAACGGTAGGATAAGCCCTCGACCGATTAGTACTCGTCAGCTACACATGTTGCCATGCTTACACCCCGAGCCTATCAACCTGGTGTTCTTCCAGGGGTCTTACATACTGGGAAATCTCATCTTGAGGCGGGCTTCGCGCTTAGATGCTTTCAGCGCTTATCCCTCCCGCACTTGGCTACCCAGCGATGCTCCTGGCGGAACAACTGGTACACCAGCGGTGCGTCCATCCCGGTCCTCTCGTACTAAGGACAGCCCCTCTCAAATTTCCTACGCCCGCGACAGATAGGGACCGAACTGTCTCACGACGTTCTGAACCCAGCTCGCGTACCGCTTTAATGGGCGAACAGCCCAACCCTTGGGACCTACTTCAGCCCCAGGATGCGATGAGCCGACATCGAGGTGCCAAACCTCCCCCGTCGATGTGGACTCTTGGGGGAGATAAGCCTGTTATCCCCAGGGTAGCTTTTATCCGTTGAGCGATGGCCCTTCCATTCGGTACCACCGGATCACTAAGCCCGACTTTCGTCCCTGCTCGACTTGTAGGTCTCGCAGTCAAGCTCCCTTATGCCTTTGCACTCTTCGAATGATTTCCAACCATTCTGAGGGAACCTTGGGGCGCCTCCGTTACGCTTTAGGAGGCGACCGCCCCAGTCAAACTGTCCGCCTGACACGGTCCCTTCACCGGATTCACGGTGACAGGTTAGAACCTAGATACGATCAGGGTGGTATCCCAACGGCGCCTCCATTGAAGCTTGCGCTCCAACTTCTTAGGCTCCCACCTATCCTGTACAGACCGTACCCAAGTTCAATATCAAGCTACAGTAAAGCTCCATGGGGTCTTTCCGTCACGTCGCGGGTAACCTGCATCTTCACAGGTACTAAAATTTCACCGGATCTCTCGTTGAGACAGCGCCCAAGTCGTTACGCCATTCGTGCGGGTCAGAATTTACCTGACAAGGAATTTCGCTACCTTAGGACCGTTATAGTTACGGCCGCCGTTTACTGGGGCTTCGGTTCACAGCTTCGGGTTGCCCCTAACCGCTCCCCTTAACCTTCCAGCACCGGGCAGGCGTCAGCCCGTATACTTCGCCTTACGGCTTCGCACAGACCTGTGTTTTTGCTAAACAGTCGCTTGGGCCTATTCACTGCGGCCCCCCTCGGGCTATTCACCCTACCGAGGCACCCCTTCTCCCGAAGTTACGGGGTCATTTTGCCGAGTTCCTTAACGAGAGTTCTTCCGCGCGCCTTAGAATTCTCTTCTCGCCTACCTGTGTCGGTTTGCGGTACGGGCACCTTCTCCTGGCTAGAGGCTTTTCTCGGCAGCGTGAGCACGGAACCTTCGGTACTGTAATTTTCCCTCCCCATCACAGCTCAAGGTTAAAGCATGCGGATTTGCCTACATGCACCCCTCACTGCTTGGACGAGCTATTCCATCAGCTCGCGTTCTTGCCCTCCTGCGTCCCCCCCATCGCTCGTAACGGATTACGGTGGTACAGGAATTTCAACCTGTTGTCCTTCGACTACGCCTTTCGGCCTCGCCTTAGGTCCCGACTTACCCTGAGCGGACGAACCTTCCTCAGGAACCCTTAGGCTTTCGGCGGACAGGATTCTCACCTGTCTTTTCGTTACTCATACCGGCATTCTCACTTGAATGCAGTCCACCGGTCCTCTCGGTCCGACTTCTACCCGCATTCAACGCTCCCCTACCCAAGCGTTTCTAAAAGAAACGCGAGCCATAGCTTCGGTGGTGTGTTTAGCCCCGTTACATTTTCGGCGCAGAGTCACTCGACCAGTGAGCTATTACGCACTCTTTAAATGGTGGCTGCTTCTAAGCCAACATCCTGGTTGTCTTCGCAACTCCACATCCTTTCCCACTTAACACACACTTGGGGACCTTAGCTGATGATCTGGGCTCTTTCCCTCTTGACGACGGATCTTAGCACTCGCCGTCTGACTCCCGAGCATACATCCATGGCATTCGGAGTTTGACTGGACTTGGTAACCCTTGGCGGGCCCCGCACCCAATCAGTGCTCTACCTCCATGATGCTAAATCTCGAGGCTAGCCCTAAAGCTATTTCGGGGGAGAACCAGCTATCTCCGAGTTCGATTGGAATTTCTCCCCTACCCCCACGTCATCCCAGAGCTTTTCAACGCTCACGAGTTCGGGCCTCCAGTAAGTGTTACCTCACCTTCACCCTGCACAGGGGTAGATCACCCGGTTTCGGGTCTACGACTACGTACTCAAGCGCCCTATTCAGACTCGCTTTCGCTGCGGCTCCGTCTCTCCGACTTAACCTCGCACGTAAACGTAACTCGCCGGTTCATTCTACAAAAGGCACGCCATCACCCCTAGATCGGGCTCTGACTTCTTGTAAGCGCACGGTTTCAGGTTCTTTTTCACTCCGCTCCCGCGGTGCTTTTCACCTTTCCCTCACGGTACTGCTTCACTATCGGTCGCCAGGGAGTATTTAGCCTTGGCAGATGGTCCTGCCGGATTCCCACGGGGTTTCTCGTGTCCCGCGGTACTCGGGATCCGTCTCGGAGGGAGCAGACTTTCGGCTACGGGGCTTTTACCCTCTATGCCGGGCCTTTCCAGACCTCTTCGCCTAACCTGCTCCTTTGTAACTCCATGTGAGACGTCCCACAACCCCTGAGAGCAAGCTCTCAGGTTTGGGCTAATCCGCTTTCGCTCGCCGCTACTGACGGAATCACTCTTGTTTTCTTCTCCTCCAGGTACTTAGATGTTTCAGTTCCCTGGGTGTGCCTTCTCATGAGCTATGGATTCACTCATGGATGACTGGGCATGACCCCAGCCGGGTTTCCCCATTCGGACATCCCCGGATCAAAGCCTGCTTACGGCTCCCCGAGGCAATTTCGCTGTTCGCCGCGTCCTTCTTAGGCTCCTGGCGCCTAGGCATCCTCCGTGCGCCCTTAATAGCTTAACCTTTCGGGTCTAGCCAACAAGGCATTGTAGAGAATTTCTAATTTGCGCATTTTCGTTTCGCTATCCGGTTTTCAAAGAACAAGTTCTGCCCTCCGCCCATCTGACCAGCAGGCTGCGCGGAGAATAAAAATGGTGGAGACTAACGGGATCGAACCGTTGACCCCCTGCGTGCAAGGCAGGTGCTCTCCCAGCTGAGCTAAGTCCCCATGGGAAGTATTCAATTAAAACTTGGTGGTGGGCCTTAGTGGACTCGAACCACCGACCTCACCCTTATCAGGGGTGCGCTCTAACCAGCTGAGCTAAAG
>NZ_JAPDIA010000001.1 GCF_029525575.1 Cohnella rhizosphaerae | reverse complement strand
TGATATATTATTCAAGTCGCCGCTGAGAGGCCGCCGAGCAAGAGGCCGATGAGCGAAGACGAGATTGCTCCTTGAAAACTGAACATCGAGCGTTAAAACAAACGGACGCTGAAGCCTTTCGGGGCTGAGGCAAAAGTTATACCAGCTTTATCATGAGCAAGTCGAACTACCCTTTATGGAGAGTTTGATCCTGGCTCAGGACGAACGCTGGCGGCGTGCCTAATACATGCAAGTCGAGCGGATCTCTGATGGAGCTTGCTCCTGAAGAGGTTAGCGGCGGACGGGTGAGTAACACGTAGGCAACCTGCCCTGAAGACCGGGATAACATTCGGAAACGAATGCTAAGACCGGATAGGCAGCGAGGCGGCATCGCCTTGCTGAGAAACACGGTGCAAGCTGTGGCTTTGGGATGGGCCTGCGGCGCATTAGCTAGTTGGTGGGGTAACGGCTCACCAAGGCGACGATGCGTAGCCGACCTGAGAGGGTGAACGGCCACACTGGGACTGAGACACGGCCCAGACTCCTACGGGAGGCAGCAGTAGGGAATCTTCCACAATGGGCGCAAGCCTGATGGAGCAACGCCGCGTGAGTGAGGAAGGCTTTCGGGTCGTAAAGCTCTGTTGCCAGGGAAGAATAAGGGCCAGTTAACTGCTGGTTCGATGACGGTACCTGAGAAGAAAGCCCCGGCTAACTACGTGCCAGCAGCCGCGGTAATACGTAGGGGGCAAGCGTTGTCCGGAATTATTGGGCGTAAAGCGCGCGCAGGCGGTCTTTTAAGTCTGGTGTCTAAGTGCGGGGCTCAACCCCGTGATGCACTGGAAACTGGGAGACTTGAGTGCAGAAGAGGAGAGCGGAATTCCACGTGTAGCGGTGAAATGCGTAGAGATGTGGAGGAACACCAGTGGCGAAGGCGGCTCTCTGGACTGTAACTGACGCTGAGGCGCGAAAGCGTGGGGAGCAAACAGGATTAGATACCCTGGTAGTCCACGCCGTAAACGATGAGTGCTAGGTGTTGGGGGGGGTCCACCCCTCGGTGCCGAAGTTAACACATTAAGCACTCCGCCTGGGGAGTACGGTCGCAAGACTGAAACTCAAAGGAATTGACGGGGACCCGCACAAGCAGTGGAGTATGTGGTTTAATTCGAAGCAACGCGAAGAACCTTACCAGGTCTTGACATCCCTCTGACCGGTCTAGAGATAGGCCTTTCCTTCGGGACAGAGGAGACAGGTGGTGCATGGTTGTCGTCAGCTCGTGTCGTGAGATGTTGGGTTAAGTCCCGCAACGAGCGCAACCCTTGGATTTAGTTGCCAGCACTTCGGGTGGGCACTCTAGATCGACTGCCGGTGACAAACCGGAGGAAGGCGGGGATGACGTCAAATCATCATGCCCCTTATGACCTGGGCTACACACGTACTACAATGGCCGGTACAACGGGCAGCGAAGTCGCGAGACGGAGCCAATCCTACCAAAGCCGGTCTCAGTTCGGATTGCAGGCTGCAACTCGCCTGCATGAAGTCGGAATTGCTAGTAATCGCGGATCAGCATGCCGCGGTGAATACGTTCCCGGGTCTTGTACACACCGCCCGTCACACCACGAGAGTTTACAACACCCGAAGCCGGTGGGGTAACCCGCAAGGGAGCCAGCCGTCGAAGGTGGGGTAGATGATTGGGGTGAAGTCGTAACAAGGTAGCCGTATCGGAAGGTGCGGCTGGATCACCTCCTTTCTAAGGAGCCCTTCGGGGCAATACGAAAGTCCGTGGCTTTAACGCTCGAGTTCAGTTTTGAAGGAGAAATCCTTCAGCAAGCTGGTCTTACGATCACTTGCTTGCACCTTGAAAACCGGATAGCGAAACGAAAATGCGCAAATTAGAAATTCTCTACAATGCCTTGTGTAGACTTTGCTGAGAGCGAAGAGATGTCGAATGGAACAGCCTTTCGAGGATCGGCCGGACTGCGCAAGCAGGTTGGCGGGTTGATCGGAGAACGCAGTGACATCGACAACTCGGAGCGTTAGGTTAAGCTATTAAGGGCGCACGGAGGATGCCTAGGCGCCAGGAGCCTAAGAAGGACGCGGCGAACAGCGAAATTGCCTCGGGGAGCCGTAAGCAGGCTTTGATCCGGGGATGTCCGAATGGGGAAACCCGGCTGGGGTCATGCCCAGTCATCCATGAGTGAATACATAGCTCATGAGAAGGCACACCCAGGGAACTGAAACATCTAAGTACCTGGAGGAGAAGAAAACAAGAGTGATTCCGTCAGTAGCGGCGAGCGAAAGCGGATTAGCCCAAACCTGAGAGCTTGCTCTCAGGGGTTGTGGGACGTCTCACATGGAGTTACAAAGGAGCAGGTTAGGCGAAGAGGTCTGGAAAGGCCCGGCATAGAGGGTAAAAGCCCCGTAGCCGAAAGTCTGCTCCCTCCGAGACGGATCCCGAGTACCGCGGGACACGAGAAACCCCGTGGGAATCCGGCAGGACCATCTGCCAAGGCTAAATACTCCCTGGCGACCGATAGTGAAGCAGTACCGTGAGGGAAAGGTGAAAAGCACCGCGGGAGCGGAGTGAAAAAAGAACCTGAAACCGTGCGCTTACAAGAAGTCAGAGCCCGATCTAGGGGTGATGGCGTGCCTTTTGTAGAATGAACCGGCGAGTTACGTTTACGTGCGAGGTTAAGCGGAGAGCGGAGCCGCAGCGAAAGCGAGTCTGAATAGGGCGCTTGAGTACGTAGTCGTAGACCCGAAACCGGGTGATCTACCCCTGTGCAGGGTGAAGGTGAGGTAACACTTACTGGAGGCCCGAACTCGTGAGCGTTGAAAAGCTCTGGGATGACGTGGGGGTAGGGGAGAAATTCCAATCGAACTCGGAGATAGCTGGTTCTCCCCCGAAATAGCTTTAGGGCTAGCCTCGAGATTTAGCATCATGGAGGTAGAGCACTGATTGGGTGCGGGGCCCGCCAAGGGTTACCAAGTCCAGTCAAACTCCGAATGCCATGGATGTATGCTCGGGAGTCAGACGGCGAGTGCTAAGATCCGTCGTCAAGAGGGAAAGAGCCCAGATCATCAGCTAAGGTCCCCAAGTGTGTGTTAAGTGGGAAAGGATGTGGAGTTGCGAAGACAACCAGGATGTTGGCTTAGAAGCAGCCACCATTTAAAGAGTGCGTAATAGCTCACTGGTCGAGTGACTCTGCGCCGAAAATGTAACGGGGCTAAACACACCACCGAAGCTATGGCTCGCGTTTCTTTTTTTTTGGGTTTTTTTTTTTTTGAGAAACGCTTGGGTAGGGGAGCGTTGAATGCGGGTAGAAGTCGGACCGAGAGGACCGGTGGACTGCATTCAAGTGAGAATGCCGGTATGAGTAACGAAAAGACAGGTGAGAATCCTGTCCGCCGAAAGCCTAAGGGTTCCTGAGGAAGGTTCGTCCGCTCAGGGTAAGTCGGGACCTAAGGCGAGGCCGAAAGGCGTAGTCGAAGGACAACAGGTTGAAATTCCTGTACCACCGTAATCCGTTACGAGCGATGGGGGGACGCAGGAGGGCAAGAACGCGAGCTGATGGAATAGCTCGTCCAAGCAGTAAGGGGTGCATGTAGGCAAATCCGCATGCTTTAACCTTGAGCTGTGATGGGGAGGGAAAATTACAGTACCGAAGGTTCCGTGCTCACGCTGCCGAGAAAAGCCTCTAGCCAGGAGAAGGTGCCCGTACCGCAAACCGACACAGGTAGGCGAGAAGAGAATTCTAAGGCGCGCGGAAGAACTCTCGTTAAGGAACTCGGCAAAATGACCCCGTAACTTCGGGAGAAGGGGTGCCTCGGTAGGGTGAATAGCCCGAGGGGGCCGCAGTGAATAGGCCCAAGCGACTGTTTAGCAAAAACACAGGTCTGTGCGAAGCCGTAAGGCGAAGTATACGGGCTGACGCCTGCCCGGTGCTGGAAGGTTAAGGGGAGCGGTTAGGGGCAACCCGAAGCTGTGAACCGAAGCCCCAGTAAACGGCGGCCGTAACTATAACGGTCCTAAGGTAGCGAAATTCCTTGTCAGGTAAATTCTGACCCGCACGAATGGCGTAACGACTTGGGCGCTGTCTCAACGAGAGATCCGGTGAAATTTTAGTACCTGTGAAGATGCAGGTTACCCGCGACGTGACGGAAAGACCCCATGGAGCTTTACTGTAGCTTGATATTGAACTTGGGTACGGTCTGTACAGGATAGGTGGGAGCCTAAGAAGTTGGAGCGCAAGCTTCAATGGAGGCGCCGTTGGGATACCACCCTGATCGTATCTAGGTTCTAACCTGTCACCGTGAATCCGGTGAAGGGACCGTGTCAGGCGGACAGTTTGACTGGGGCGGTCGCCTCCTAAAGCGTAACGGAGGCGCCCCAAGGTTCCCTCAGAATGGTTGGAAATCATTCGAAGAGTGCAAAGGCATAAGGGAGCTTGACTGCGAGACCTACAAGTCGAGCAGGGACGAAAGTCGGGCTTAGTGATCCGGTGGTACCGAATGGAAGGGCCATCGCTCAACGGATAAAAGCTACCCTGGGGATAACAGGCTTATCTCCCCCAAGAGTCCACATCGACGGGGAGGTTTGGCACCTCGATGTCGGCTCATCGCATCCTGGGGCTGAAGTAGGTCCCAAGGGTTGGGCTGTTCGCCCATTAAAGCGGTACGCGAGCTGGGTTCAGAACGTCGTGAGACAGTTCGGTCCCTATCTGTCGCGGGCGTAGGAAATTTGAGAGGGGCTGTCCTTAGTACGAGAGGACCGGGATGGACGCACCGCTGGTGTACCAGTTGTTCCGCCAGGAGCATCGCTGGGTAGCCAAGTGCGGGAGGGATAAGCGCTGAAAGCATCTAAGCGCGAAGCCCGCCTCAAGATGAGATTTCCCAGTATGTAAGACCCCTGGAAGAACACCAGGTTGATAGGCTCGGGGTGTAAGCATGGCAACATGTGTAGCTGACGAGTACTAATCGGTCGAGGGCTTATCCTACCGTTCCTTCCGAGGAACAAACGGCAAGCCGCACAGGCAAGAGCATTTCTAGCGCATCTTCGTTTCGCATCCGGTTTTCAGGGCGCAAGCTCTGTGAAGCTGCAAAGCTGGTTGGCTTATGCCAAACATGAGGTTAAGCCTGAACCGGCTACACCGTTTTGCGCGCTTCGCTGCGCAACAGGTCTGGTGATTATGGCGGAGGGGTCCCACGCGTACCCATCTCGAACACGACCGTTAAGCCCTCCAGCGCCAATGGTACTTGGACCGCAGGGTCCTGGGAGAGTCGGACGTCGCCAGGCCGGGATGCAGCACAATTTCATATATTCCCTGATAGCTCAGTTGGTAGAGCACTCGACTGTTAATCGAGTTGTCACAGGTTCGAGTCCTGTTCGGGGAGCCATCATGGAGAGATGTCCGAGTTTGGTCGAAGGAGCACGATTGGAAATCGTGTAGGCGTCACAAGCGTCTCGAGGGTTCGAATCCCTCTCTCTCCGCCAGTTACTTACTTACGTATGCGGCCCGTTGGTCAAGCGGTTAAGACACCTCCCTTTCACGGAGGTAACGGGGGGTTCGATTCCCCCCACGGGTCACCATCTTTATAAAGTCCGATTCAAAAATATTTTGATAAAGGGCTTGCATGAACAAGGCGATATCGGTTATGATATGAAACGTCGCCAAAATAGTAAGACTTGCTAACGACGCGGGGTGGAGCAGCCCGGTAGCTCGTCGGGCTCATAACCCGAAGGCCGCAGGTTCAAATCCTGCCCCCGCAACCAACTTTATCCCGGATTTGATCCGAGATCCCACATGGAGCTGTGGTGTAGAGGCCTAACATGCCTGCCTGTCACGCAGGAGACCGCGGGTTCGAATCCCGTCAGCTCCGCCATTTTCTTTCTCAACAGATTGCAAAATGGCTCGGTAGCTCAGTTGGTAGAGCAGAGGACTGAAAATCCTCGTGTCGGCGGTTCGATTCCGTCCCGAGCCACCATCTGAGTAATGCCTTATGGATATGCCGTTGTAGCTCAATTGGTAGAGCAACTGACTTGTAATCAGTAGGTTGGGGGGTTCAAGTCCTCTCGACGGCACCATTGTTTTACAGTCATGGAGGATTAGCGAAGTGGCCAAACGCGGCAGACTGTAAATCTGTTCCTTCGGGTTCGGTGGTTCAAATCCATCATCCTCCACCAGTTTTACCTTAACATTATAGGGGCATAGTTTAAAGGTAGAACAGCGGTCTCCAAAACCGTTAGTGTGGGTTCAATTCCTGCTGCCCCTGCCAATGAAACTTGGTAATATGGCGATCGTGGCGAAGTGGTTAACGCATCGGTTTGTGGATCCGACATTCGGGGGTTCAATTCCCCTCGATCGCCCCATCTTTACCTTTGGGGATTAGCCAAGCGGTAAGGCAACGGACTTTGACTCCGTCACTCCTAGGTTCGAATCCTAGATCCCCAGCCATTGTATGTGCGGAAATAGCTCAGTGGTAGAGCATCTCGTTGCCAACGAGAAGGTCGCGGGTTCGAATCCCGTTTTCCGCTCCATCTAAGTTTCTTGGCGCCATAGCCAAGTGGTAAGGCAGAGCTCTGCAAAAGCTCTACCCCCAGTTCGAGTCTGGGTGGCGCCTCCAACTTCATACTCGCGCCCTTAGCTCAGCTGGATAGAGCGTTAGACTACGAATCTAAAGGCCAGGAGTTCGAATCTCTTAGGGCGCGCCATTTTTTATTTATAGAAAATTTAATATGCCGGTGTGGCGGAATGGCAGACGCGGCGGACTCAAAATCCGCTTCTCGAGAGGGAGTGGGGGGTTCGAGTCCCTTCACCGGCACCATAACTACGAATTCAAGAAATTTTATTAATTTCTTGTTTTTTTTATTTTCATAGAAACCCTTAGAGCTGGAGAGGCGATCGCATTTGCGGAATTCTGTCTTATTGATCGGATCGGAGCGCACCCAGGCAGTTACATAAACGAAACAAAAGTGTTGGAGGCAGCCGGCGGCTGCCTCTTTTTCATGCTCGTTCAAAGCTAAGCAGGGAATCGATTCGATCTGTAGAAGCTTTATCACTGTGAAATAATCGAAGGAGCAGAAAGGAGTACGATTTAATATGGACAATGTCGCATTACCGCGCAGCGCACCGGAAGCGCAAGGAATCCGATCTGCCGATCTCCTTGCGTTCCTGGATCGCTTGGAAGACAGCGGCGAAATTCATACGTTCATGCTGCTACGTCGCGGAACGGTCATTGCAGAGGGCGGGTGGAAGCCGTATTCGCCCCAACGCCTTAGGCTGGCCAACTCGGTCAGCAAAAGTTTTACGTCGGCTTGCGTAGGCATCGCAGCGGACGAGGGACTTCTGACTGTCCGGGACAAAGTGCTCTCGTTTTTCCCCGAGTATGCGCCGGAGCGACCGGACGAGCGCCTCGCAGCCATGACGGTAGAGCACCTGCTCACGATGTCGAGCGGACACCAGACGGACACGTCGCCCGCCATGATGGCAGAGGAGGATTGGGTACGCGCCTTTCTGTCGCTGCCGGTCGAGCATACGCCCGGCTCGGTCTTCGTCTACAACAGCGGCGCCACGTATATGCTATCCGCTATCGTCCAGCGTTTAACGGGGCAGCCTTTGCTCGAATACGCAAGGACGCGATTGTTCGAGCCCCTTGGCATTCACGGCGTCACATGGGAGACCTGTCCGAAGGGGATAACGGTTGGTGGATGGGGACTAAGCGCGAACACGGAGCATTTTGCAAAACTGGGGCAGCTGTATCTTAATAAGGGAACCTGGCAAGGCCGCCGTATCCTATCCGAGCAGTGGATCGAAGCCTCTACCGGCAAACGCATAGAGAACGGCAGCGATCCGGATAGCGATTGGCACCAAGGCTATGGCTATCAGTTCTGGCAGTGCCGGTATGGAGCGTATCGGGGGGATGGCGCTTTCGGTCAATTCATCATCGTACTCCCCGAACAAGATACGGTACTTGCGATAACGAGCGGCGTCAACGATATGCAGTCCGTCATGCGTGCGATATGGGAGGGTTTGCTGCCGGCGCTGAATCAAGAAAAAGAAGCGATCGACCTTAGTGCCGGGACGAGTCAAGCGCTTGCAGACAGGCTGGCGTCGCTTCATATCGCCGTACCTTCCGATGTCTCCACCGGCAGGCGACGGGACGATTCTTCGGGCGTCCGTTATCGCTTGGAAGACAATCCTTTGGGTCTGACTGAAGTGGAGCTGCGCGAAGACGAGCAGGGTGGATGCGTCGTTTGGACGCAAATCGGGCAGGAGCGAATCTTGAACTATAGCTGCACGACATGGACGTTAAATGAATGGAAGACGCCGGACGGCGTCATAAAAATATCCGCCAGCGGCGGCTGGACGGATGAAAAAAACTTTTTGCTCGCCGTTCGGCCGATCGAGACCGCCTTCGTGCAGACGTATCGTTGCCGATTCGAAGGAGACACACTCATCATCAATTATAATTCCGAGTATGACTTGTTCGGCCCCAAGCAATTAACGCTCGAAGGCAAGGCAGTCACGGAAGTAAGCAGATAAGTCCCTACGCTGTTAAGTTAGTCACAGCACGGCAGGATGCCCCCGTCTATAATGAAGCGAAGAAGCCGGCGCAAGGGCGGGATCGCCGTCGTTCGGCAGCAGCTTAGGGGGCGGTTGCATGGATTATGTGAAGCCGGGACAAATGCTGGAAAGCCTGATTGCGATGGGAGAAGCGAAGGCGCAGTTACCCGTATCGCAAAAGCTCGTGAGGAGCGGAATGGCCGGCGCGATACTCGGATGCGCGACGACGCTAGCATATACCGCGTCCGTACAGACGAATATGCCGATCGCAGGCGCCATTCTGTTTCCGATCGGATTCGTGCTGATTTTGCTGTTGGGCCTGGAGCTCGTAACCGGCAGCTTCGCGGCGCTTCCCCCTGGCCGTACTTAAGAGACGAACGCGTCCGGGAAAAATGGTCTCCAGCTTCGGATGGGCGCTTCTCGGTCACTTGATCGGAGCAGGCCTGTACGCGGCATTCTATACGATGACCATTACGAAAATGGGCCACGATATGAGCAACCCGCTCGTGCAGGCGGTCATCGCTGCGGCGGAGGGCAAGACGATCGCCTATGTGCATATCGGCGCCGAGGGCTGGATGCTGGCCTTCGTCAAGGCGGCGCTCTGCAACTGGATGGTCGCGCTCGGCGCCGTCATGAGCCTGTCCTCCACTTCGACGATCGGCAAGATCGCGGCGATGTGGATGCCGGTGCTGCTGTTTTTCGGACAAGGCTTCGAGCACTTGATCGTCAACATGTTCCTTCTGCCAGCAGGACTCATGCTCGGGGCGAATTACTCGTTCGCGGACATGCTTCTGTGGAATTGGGTTCCCGTCCTGCTGGGCAACTTCGCGGGCGGTGCGATATTTACGGGGCTGCTGTTCTATCTGGCTCATCGGCAGAAGGCTGCGATCGCCGGCTGATGAGGGGTGTGGCGGCGATCGTGCGAAGATGAGGAACAACGATATCGCATGACGTCCGAATACGGAACAAGGGCCGGAATCCAAATTCCGGCCCTTTTATATGGAACCTGCTTCGGAACTTTGAAAGCTGGCCCGCATCAGCATCATTATGATGCGGCTGGCTTAAGCCGAGTTCGGTCGCAAGGCGGCTTTCCGTAATCTTAAGGCATTTGAATCGGGACAATTCAAACTTTACGTATGCACGTGGGGCGGCACCTTTTTCCCTTTTTCGCCGCGCTTGGGAGAACGCCAATTTTTAACTTTATGCCATGCGTTCGTGATGGAATGGGTATACTTTTTGCATTCCGGTTTGCTCTTGCCTTCCCGGTCGAAGGCGAGCGTCGCGTTAATCTCTCCGCCAAGCACGACGATGATGCTGCTGATGTACAGCCAGGTGAGCAGTACGATGACGCCGCCCAGACTGCCGTACGTTTTCGTATAGTTGGCGAAGTTGCTGACATAGAAAGCGAACAGGCCCGACGCGACGATCCAGCCGATCGTAGCCACGAGGGCGCCCGGGAGCACCTCTTTGAATTTCAAATGCCGGTTGGGTACGTACTTGTACATGGCCGTGAACACAAGCGCGATAATGACGATCGGGATGAGGAACTGAGCCACGGACCATACTTCGTCGAAGAAGTCGGGCAGCGCGAACGTCTTGAAAATCCACTCGCCGAGCCAACGTCCGAATACGAGCAAGGCCAGGCTGCTGACGATGACGAGCGTGAGGACGATCGTCACGACAAGCGACAAGCCCTTGACCTTCCAGAAGGGACGGGTCTCCGGCTCGTCGTAGGCTTTGTTCAGCGCCCTGATGATCGCATTGATGCCATTCGAGGCCGACCAAAGCGAACCGATGATCCCGAACGACAGCAGCGCGCCGCTGCGATTGTTTTGTACGTTTTGTATCCAATCTACGAGCACCTGGCTGTTGGACTGCGGCAGCACCTTGTGCAGGGCATCGAGCATGTCCCAGGTCGTGAACGGCGTGAAGCCGATCAAGGCGACGAGGAAGATCATAAAAGGGAATATCGCCAGAATTAAGTAATAGGTCAACTGGGCGCCCATCGCGGGCACTTCGTCGTCCTGAAAACGGCAGTATAAATTTTCGGCAAAGCGCAGCGTCTTTTTTTTCGCTTTTTTTGTCCATCTTCCTTTCCTCCTTGCCTCGGTAAAAGATCGACCGCCGCTCGCGCGGCGATCGAACGCAGCTTCGCAGCCGGCAACTGATCAGGAATTCTGTGCCAGCTTCACGAGCATATGCGCCAGTTTGTGGCGTTCTTCCTGATCGCCGACCTTCCACAACTCCTGCAGCAGGTTTTCCTCCGCGTTGCGGGGGATCTTCATGCTGGGCCAGATAGTCCGCGACCTTCTCCGCGACCTGCGCGAGCTGCTCTTCGGACAACCCGAGCGATTCGCCAAGCGCGATACGCTTGTTCAAATAGCTTTTAAACGATTCGAAGTTGCTGAGGATCTCGTCCTTTTTCGGAGCGTCCATTCTAGAGATCGTATCGCCCACCTTGGACGTGTCGATTCGCTCTTCTTTATCGATAATATGCGGGGTCTCGCTCATTCTGAATTCCTCCTTTAAAAGTTAATGTCATTGTGCGCCATCGATTGGACTTTCTATCCATGCCGACGACCCAAAGCCCTCTCCAGGGCGTCTGCCCGGACTACTTCCTATTGTCCATCTTGACCGCCGGTGAAACGGAAGTACAATGGGGAAATGGGAAAGGAGCGAGGAACGGATGAACGTAGCGGATGCCGAATGGCTGGAGCGGCACAGCCGGTTGCTCATGGACAGCTACCGGAAATTAACGGGAAAATCGTTGATCGAAACGGCAGCGGAGGGACGCGCGTCGGACGTTTTGTACGAAGCGCCGTTCGCGCTGCTGTCCCATGGGACCGAGGAAGATCCGGTGCTCAATTACGGCAATCGGACCGCGCAAACGTTATGGGAAATGGATTGGCAGACGTTTACCCGAATGCCCTCCAGATTGACGGCGGAGCCGATGCAGCGCGAGGTTCGGGAGGCTTTTATGGAGGACGTCAGACAAAAAGGATATTCGGACGGCTACGAAGGCGTGAGGGTATCGGGCGGCGGCGGCAGATTCCGAATCGAACGAGCCGTCGTGTGGAACCTGATCGACGAAAAAGGCGCTTATCGCGGCCAGGCGGCGATGTTTCCGAGCTGGACCTGGCTGTGAAAAAAAGGCTCTGCCCCAGTTGAGGAGCGGAGCCTTTAACTTTAATCATGAAGCGTCAGAGGGCGCTGCCGCCGAACAAAAAGCGCTTTTCCCAAGTCGTCCCTTCGATCGTATCGATCCGAACGCCGCCGCTATCTTTGGAGTACGTCTGCAGCAGCTTGCCGTCCCCCAAGTAAATCGCGACATGCGTGATTGCCGCATGCGACTTGGCCGCGTCGCCGTATGCCGAAGAAGAAGCGCCGCGGTAGGACATGAAGAACATCAAATCTCCCCCGCTTCAACGTCCGCCAATCGCCGGAAACGGAGCCTTTATTTTTGACGTAATCTCCCTGTCCCCGCGAATCCGAGGGCAGCTCGATTCCCGCCGCGCGGGAAAAAATCCATCTGACGAAGTCCGCGCAATCGAACGTCGCGTCCGTGCTCCGGTCGGAACCGTATTCGTAAGGCGTTCCTATATAACGCATGCCTTCCGCGATGATCTTTTCTACGTCGGATGAGGAAGCGGCCGAGCTGCCGGCGGACGCTGCGGACGTCGGGTTCTCGCCTTCGAAAGTCCAGGCGGAGCCGATGTCCGTCGCGTCGGCTGCGGAAGCGAAAGCAGCCGGCATAGACGTCCATATCGCAGAAGCCGCGAGCAGACCGGCCGACGTCGCCATCAAGCGTTTGCGCAACATCCAAACACCTCCCGTTCATGGTACAAATAACGCTAACATAGACGGTCGGCCAAAGGTACCCGCAAATGTTGGCACCTTGAGACCGTGCCGGCCCCCGACTGCAGTCCAGGGCCAATTCCGTGCGCGGGTCCGTTATCCGAAGGCGTCCGAACGTTTACAATGAGTTTGTGAGGTAAAGCAAACAGGAAACGACGCAAAGGGGTGAGACGAGTTGAAAAAGAACAGTGGTTGGGCAGTGGTGCTGATCGCGCTTGGCGTACTTCTTCTCTTCGGTAAGCTGGGTCATTTGGTCGGGTGGATCATCGGTCTGCTCATTCCGATCGCGATCATCGGTCTGGGCGTGATGGCATGGCGCAACGGGTACAGGCTGATCGGCATCGTCATCGGCATCATCGGCGGCTTCATGCTGCTGGGCAAGCTGTCGGTCGTGATCTTCTGGGTCGCGGCGATCGGGCTGATCGTGCTGGGAATATCGATGCTAAGCGGCAAAACGGGCCGCGCCCGCAGATGGTAAGCAAAGGAGGTTATCCATAACAATGAGCGTAGTCAAACGAGTGCGGGATATCACGATCGCAACGCTGAACGAAAGATTGGACAACGCGGAAGACCCGGTAAAATTGATCGATCAGTTTCTCTGGTCGACGCATCAGGAGATTTGTCAGTGCGAGGTGCTGCAGCGGCAATACGCCGCTCACACCGATCAGATGCACAAGCAGTTGAAGGACGCGCAGCTATGGGCGCAGCGCCGCGAAGAACAGGCGCTCACCGCGTTGAAGGCGGGCGAGGAGAACGCCGCGAAGCTGGCGCTCGCCGACAAGGTCGCCCACGAAGAGCGGGCGGAGCGCTATCAAGGCTTGTACGAGCAAAGCCGCGGCGAGCTGCTGGAGCTGGAGCAACTGCTTCAGGAGCTGCGGGACGAATATCGCAGCGTGTACGACCGCAGACAGTTTTACATCGCCCGCATGGAGTCGCTGAAGCTGCAGCAAAGGCTGAACGCCCGCTTCGCGCCGGGAAGCGCCGATCCTTCGCAGATGCTGCGCAAGGTGGACGACCGGCTGACGGACATGGAGCTGGAGACCAAGAGCCTCAGAGATTTGCGGCGCATGGGCCAGGAGCTCGTCTACCAGGCCGGCACGGTGGTCTCTCAAGCCGTGGACCGCGAGCTGCAAAATTTGAAGCGCAAGCTGGAACAAGGAGGAGGGTAAACGATGCGCAAGCTGTATAGATCGACCCGCGACCGCAAGCTGTTCGGGGTGTGCGCGGGACTCGCCGATTATCTCGGCGTGGACGCGACGCTGCTTCGAATCCTGCTGGTCATCGTGACCGTCTTCTCCGGCGGCACCGTGCTGTTCGTCTACATCATCGCCGGGTTCATCATTCCCCGCGATTCGGACTTCGGCGGCGGCAGCGCCTTCGGCGGTCCGCATGCCGGCCATGGCGGCTGGGCGCCCCCCTCCCCAGCACGGCGGCTGGACGCCTCCGCAACAACGTCCGCCGGCACCGCCCGCTTCCTCCTGGAACGCCGGCACCGGCGGCGCATGGCCCGGTCCCGGACCCGCCGCCCCGGCAGCCAGGCCCGCTCCGCAAACGGCCGCACCTTCCTCGCAGGCATCGTCGACGCTCGACGCGATGATGGAGGATATCGAAAAGAAGGCGCTCAAGAAGGAAATCGAAGAACTGAAAGCCCGCATCACCAAATTTGAACAACAATCGAAGGGAGAATAATACAATGGGCGTATTTCAACGAATGAAGGACATGACGAAGGCATCGGTGCACGAGCTGCTGGACAAACTGGAAGATCCGGTCGTAATGCTTAACCAGTATATTCGGGACATGGAAGTGGAGATTCGCGACGCCGAAGTGACGGTAGCGCGCCAGATGGCGGCCGAGCGCCGGCTGAAGCAGCGCCTCGACGAGGCGGTTCGCATCTCCGCGGAACGCATCGGCCAGGCCGAACAGGCGCTGCTCTCGGGCAACGAAGGCATCGCCCGCAAGCTGCTCGAGGAGAAGGTCTACTACGAAGGCCAGGCGAACAGCCTGCAAGAGCTGCACAGCCAAGCTAGCGCGCAGGTCGCGGAGCTGACCGGACAGCTGCACGAGATGAAGGAAGAGTTCTACAAGCTGCGCAACAAGCGCAACGAGCTGGCCGCCCGCGCCCAAATGGCCAAGGCGCGCAAGCAGCTGGCGCAAACGAGCCAGACGCACACGATCGAGAGCGGCAACGCTTCCCGCGGCTTCTACCGGATGGAGGAAAAGATCCTTCAGATGGAAGCCGAGGCCGATGTCGCCCGCCTGCCCGGCGCGCCTTTCGGCGGCGTATCCGTCGCGCCGTCCTCCGTCGATCCGGCCAAAGCCATGAAGGTCGACCAGGAGCTGGCCGCGCTTAAGAGCCGCATCGCGCCTCCGTCCGCGTCCGCCGAATAAGGAAGTCGACTGGCGGCATTCACGCCATAGGGAACATGTGGTATGCTAGCAAGGATGCTCGCCGAAGGCCATAACGGACGATCCCCGTCCGTTATGGCTTTATCCGCGATAATAAGGCAATAGGCCGCAGCGCAGACGATCGTACGGAGAGGAGGCGGCCGATATGAGAAACCTGAACTTGTCCAAAAAGTCGCTGGTATTCATCGCCGCCGGACTCTATCTGGCCGTCGGCGCCGCAGCGGGCTTCGCCACGATCAACGCGGCCATCCTGCTGTGGCTTGGCATCGAGCGCTACAGGCAGGACCGCAGCAGATTGTCGGTCGCTGTCATCGCCGTCAGCGCCATCGTGCTGGTCGTCAACCAGATCGGCCTCGTGCTCGCGATCGGTCTGATCCTCGCGGCGATCTATTATTTGCGGGTGAGGCCTTCCCCGGGCGTCGGGTACGTCAGCAGGCCAAAGCTGATACTTAACATGAGGCAGGATCGGCCCGGTTGGGTGCTTCGTTCGATGGGCTGTTGGCATCTGTACGGCGAGGTCAGGCTGGACCTGACCGGCGCGGTGCCCGAGGACAACGCGACGAACGTCGTCTTGCAAGGCATCGTCGGCGATATCGAGATCGTCGTCCCCGAGGACTACGGGGTTCTGGTCGAGGCGAACGTGCTGCTCGGCCAAGTGACGGTCGACGGTCAAGGCGACGGCGGCATGATGCGGCGCATGTCGTGGAGCTCGCCCGGCCTCGCGCGGCAGGATCAGCAGATCAGATTGCAATTCAACTATATCGTCGGCAACATTCGCATCAGGCCGATCTGAGGAGGAGCGCACAATGGTCTGGCGTCATATCGGCGAAGCTGTTCTGTTCTCCCTCGGGGTCGGCTTCGTCGTCATTTACCTGTTGGAAAGCCAGGGACTCGCGGCTCCGTTCGAGTCGTGGTCGACCGTCATCACCTTCGGCCTTACCGCAGTCGGCGTCCTCATCGTGGCGGGCGTCGGCTTCGGTCTGTTCAGAAGCCTGCCCACGCGCAGCCGCATCGAGCAGATGCGCCATACGCTGCTGCTGATGGAGCGGGGGGAGCCCGGTGCAGCCGCAGCCGAACATGGGCAAGGACGAGATCGGGCTGCTCGCCGAACAGCTCGTCCGTTTCAGCCGGAAGTGGGAAGAGCAAGTCGCCTCGCTTCAGCGGCTGTCGACCAACAATACCGAGCTTGCGGCCAAGGCGCGCATGAGCGCGGTCGTCGAGGAGCGGCAGCGGCTCGCCCGCGAGCTGCACGACGCTGTCAGCCAGCAGCTGTTCGCCATCTCCATGACGGCAACCGCCGTCGGGCGGACGATGGATCAGGACTTCGAGCGGGCGAGGCGGCAGATCGCCCTCATCGAGGAGATGTCGTCGGTCGCGCAGTCCGAGATGCGCGCGCTGCTGCTTCACCTGCGTCCCGTCCATCTGGAAGGCAAGCGGCTGTCGCAGGCGGTGCCGGAGCTGGTGAAGGAGATGCAGGCCAAAGTCGATATCGATATCTCGCTGGATATGGACGAGGACCTGCCGTTGAACAAAGGCATCGAGAACCATCTGTTCCGCATGGTGCAGGAAGCATTGTCCAACACGCTGCGGCATGCCCGGGCGAACAAGATGGATATCGCCTTACATAGACGGGGAGACACCGTCAGGCTGGCGATCCGGGACGACGGCGTCGGCTTCGATCTGCAGGAGAAGAAGCACGCTTCGTACGGGATCGTCAGCATGGAAGAACGGGTGAACGAGCTGGGCGGTTCCCTGAATATTGCCAGCGCGCCGGGCAAGGGCACGCGCATCGAGATCCGGGTGCCGATCATGACGGAAGAGAGAGGGTGGGAAGATGACGGAGCAACAGCCGATCAAAGTGCTGCTGGTCGATGATCACGAGATGGTGAGAATCGGACTGGCCGCCGTGCTGGGGACCGAGGAAGGCATCGAAGTCGTAGGGGAAGCGGGCAACGGTCAAGACGGACTGCGGCTCGCAAAAGCGTACGATCCGGACGTCGTGCTGATGGACCTGGTCATGGAAGGCATGGACGGCATCGAGACCACGCGCCGTCTGCTCGAGCAGCAGCCGGAATGCCGCGTCATCGTGCTGACGAGTTTTCTCGACGACGAGAAGATGTACCCGGTCATCGAAGCGGGCGCGTTCAGCTATTTGCTCAAGACATCGAGGGCGAGCGAGATCGCGGACGCGATCCGGGCCGCCGCGCGCGGCCAATCGGTACTCGAGTCGCAGGTCGCCTCCAAGATGATGAACCGGTTCAGGCGCCCGGCGCAGACCGAGGCGCAGCCGCACGAGGAGCTGACGGAGCGGGAGATGGAAGTGCTGCAGCTGATCGCGCAGGGCAAGTCCAATCAAGAGATCGCGGACGAGCTGTTCATCGGGATCAAGACGGTCAAGTACCATCTGACCAACATGTTCAGCAAGCTCGGCGTTGAAGACCGTACCCAAGCGGCGATCTACGCGCACCGCAACGGGTTGGCCGAATAACCCGGCGCTTTGAACGAAAAAGCAGCCGCATGAGCGCTTCGCCGCGCCGCATGCGGTTTTTTTATGCCCGAATGCGAGTTTACGCCCGGTTGTTCGACCGTTATCGACAATTTTTTATTTTCTGACGGTAAATATTACCTTCCGTTAACGAATCGAGATTACAATAGGTAAGAAGCAGGTTGTCAGTGGAGGCGGCTACCATGAGTAAATGGGTAAAAAGTCTGCTGAATCCGGCATGCATCAGGACGATCGCCGGTGGTTCCCGTGAAGCGCGCGTCGGCATGCTGGCAGCGCGGCTTGGGCCCGGCAGTGCGGCTTGGCCGAGAAAAAAACTGAAGCAATGGATGGACAGCCGCTCTCAGATCCTGTGGGGCTGGCAGGGCGAGCGTCTGCTTCTGCTCGCCTTACGTCTGCCGGAGGACGAACGACGCCGGCAGACGGTCCGAACCGAGCTTGAGGCGCAGCTACGCGGCATCGTCGAAGAAGGCGCTGCCGCCGCGGCCGCCGCGGCCGCGATCGGCTTCGGATTGTTTCTTCTGCGTTCGAGGCCGCAGGGGCAAAACGCCGAGCAGCTGCTGATGGAGGGCATGCTTGAAGCTGGCGCGCTCGCTTGCCAGGCGCTGGACAAAGCCAACGTCAGCGTTCCCGAAACGGCTGCGAAGCCGATCAAAAAGACCGCGGATGCCAAATCGACGGGGCCCTGGTCGGAGGGCGAACCGGGACTGACGGTCGGCCGCCTGGCGACGGCCATGGCGGCGATGCCGCCGGAGACCCCGGTCTCGGCCGCCGCCGAGTGGTTCGAGCAGCAGCCCGATACGCACAGCATCGTCGTGGAGATCGCCGGCGAGCCGCGCGGCCTGATCACGCGGGACAGGCTGAACCGGATGCTGGCGTCCAAGTTCGGCATGCCCCTCTATTGGAACCGGACCATCGACAAGATCATGGAGAACGCGCCGCTCGTCGCGGATGCGGACATGCAGGTGGAAGCCGTCGCCAGGCTGGCCATGGACCGGCCGGATTCGCAGCTGTACGACACGGTCATCGTGACCGAACAGGGCAAGTATGTCGGCGGCGTCACCGTGAAGGCGCTGCTTGAATCGTTCGCGTCGCTGCAAGCCGAAGCGGCTCGCCGCGTCAACCCGCTGACGGGATTGCCCGGCGGGGATATCATTCGCCGGGAGATCGAAGCCCGCATTAAAATGCGAAAGCCGTTCAGCGTATATTACGCGGACCTGGATTATTTTAAATGGTTTAACGACAGCTACGGCTATAGCGCCGGAGACGACATGATCCGATATACGGCATCGGTGCTAGGCAACGTTCTGAGCCAGGAAGACGGGGCCGATCATTTCCTTGGACATATCGGGGGGAGACGACTTTATCTCGATCAGCGACCTCCCCCGATCCCGAGGCTCGCTGCCGCACCTTCATCGACCGGTTCCATGCCGGCGTCGATCCGATGTACGGTACTGCCCGGCCGACGAAGGTCGTGGACAGACACGGCGTCGCAATCGAGCAGCCCGGCGTGACGCTGTCGATCGCGGTCATCCGCTGGGACGGCTCGGGGATCATCAGCCACGAGGAATTGTCGAGATTGGCGGCGGCATGCAAGAAAAAAGCCAAAGAACTGCCGGGAAGCGCTTATGCCATCGCCGAGGCATTCGCTGCATCAGTCGAGGAACGGGCATAAGACGGCTGGAGGAGGAGACACGATGGCGTTGGGAACTTATCCGGGGCCGGGCATATCCAGGGTAGCGGATAGAGAGGCGGCCCTGCTTTATTTCTATTGGAGCGGCGCAGGGGGGAAGCGCGGCTTCCCTGATCGAAGCCAGGTGGAAAAAGAGAGCGGAGGAGCTTCTTGAAGAAAGCTTTTCCGAACCGGCCAGGCCGTATGCTGCTAAATGGGTGCACAACGACCTGATGCTCTTTTTCTGTACGGCCAAGCAGGAGGAACCTGGCCGCTTTAGACGCGAGCTGATGCGATCCGCGAGGGCGTACAAGCAGCGGCTGCTCGAGCCTGCGCTGCGGGAGGAACTGCCCGGCGAGCCGTTGCTTCGCGCGGGCTGCGCGTTCGGCGAGTTTAAGCGAGGCGAGGCGACCGGCCGCAAGCTGCACGAGATGGCGCGGGAGGCGATGCAAAGCGGCCAGCGCGAGGATGCGCTGGACGACGCGCTCCGGCTCGGCGAATTGGAGCGGTTGCTGGAAAAGCAGGCGCTGCGCTCCGTCTATCAGCCGATCATCGACATTCGTGCGCATCGTCCGCTGGGCTTCGAGGCATTGTCGAGACCGGTGGATACGGACGTTTTCAGCGGCCCCCTGCCGTTGTTCGAATTCGCGGAACGCGCGGGCAAGGATTATGCGCTCGACCGCCTTGCCAGGGAACGGGCCATCTCGGGAAGCGCCGGCCTCGCGAAGGAACAGAAGCTGTTCCTGAATCTATCCCCGCGCATTATCGACGCGCCGCAGTTCGCGCCCTGGAAGACGCTGGCGCTGTTGAAGGCGCACGGTCTGACGCCCGATCAGGTCGTCTTCGAGATCACGGAGCGCTCGAGCATCAGCGACTTCGGTTCGGTGCAGCGGGTGTTGGCCCACTATCGAAGCCAGGGCTACAAGATCGCCATCGACGATGTCGGCGCGGGCTACTCCTCGTTGCTGTCGATCGTCGAGCTGAGACCGGATTATATCAAAGTGGACCGCTCGATCGTCAGCGGCTTGCATGCGGATACGTTCAAAGAGCATCTGCTGGGCACGCTCGTCGAAGCCGCGGACCGGATGGGCATCGGGCTGATCGCCGAGGGCGTGGAGACGCAGCTGGAGCTCGACAAGCTCATTGCGATGGGCGTGCCTTATGCCCAGGGCTACTTGCTCGGACGGCCGGGACCGATGGAGGGCGGCCGGCGCTAATGGCGTGCCGCTCGTGAACGTGCAAGCAGAATCGGCGTACCCTCGGCCGTTTGAACAGTATCCCATAGCGTCAGGAGCGGGACCTAAACCGTATGGCGATGCGTTTGAACGGTATCCCCTTCGAACAGGAGGCGTACGAGTCTGAGCTAGAGACAGCGCCGCTCTCGAGAACAATTCAAGCAGTGCTTGCTTCCCTAACGAGGGCGATGTCGTAACATTGCGCATAAGGGCCATTCCTGAACGAAGGGGATACTGTTCAAATATCGAAAGCCCTCCAACGTCTAACGGCCTGCATCCCATAAACCACGGGACGCAGGCCGTTGACTTGCAATGATGTCGTTTAAACTTCCGCGCTGAGCAGCAGTCCGGTATCCGGATACAGCGACTGCAGCTGCATCTGATCGGTATAGATCGCTTCGCGGATGGGAATCATCCGCCAAGGGGCTTGCTCGGCCAGCGGCTCCGCGACCCTGCGCCAGCCCATCGGCGAATAGGCGGCGGAGAGGCGTTCTTCGATCCCCGGATCAAGCTGAAGCTCTTGCTCGGATTGGAGTCTTCGGCTCAGGCTTTCGGCTTTGTCCCGCAGCTCGGTCATCGCGGCTTCGGACGGACTCGCGTACACCCTGTCCACTGCGTAATTCACTTCGATCGCCTGCCGCACGACGGACGAGGCGGCTTCGGCTGCGCGCTTGACGTGAGGAGGCAGCGGGGCGGGCTTAGGCGAACGTCTCGAATCGTCTTCGTCCCGCACGTACCGGTACGATTCCTCGTCGAGCACCTCTTGAAACGGCAACAGCGGCGTTACGCGATTGATCGGGGATACCCGGGACGTGAGACGGGCGGAGCCGTTCAGACTGTTGAAACGTATGGCCATGGATCGCTGACCTCCTCGGCGTTCGGCCGTTTTTTCCTATTACAAAGTTATGCTGAATTACCCGATGCGCATGCCCTTGAAACACGGGCGGGAGGGCTGTAAAAAACCTCCAAAATAATAGCTTAGGGAAGTCAATTATGATAAACTACTGTGCATGAGTACGGGTAAAAATTGGGCTTTAAAGCGATGCAGTCCGAGAGCGTTTACGGCGATCCGACCGTACCTCGGGCGAGCGCTATCCTACCGCATTGAGGGATGACGAACACATGACGGATCAACAGAACGACAACGTAGCCGCCGAAGGCGCGGTTTACTTTATTTTCGGCGCGACGGGCGATCTCGCGCGGCGCAAGCTGTACCCGGCTTTGTACAGCCTCTATCGGGAAGGCAAGCTCGGCGACAAGTTCGCGATCGTGGGGCTCGCGCGGCGCCCGCGAACGGACGAGCAGTTCCGCGAGGACGTCCTCGAATCGATCAAGGAATTTTGCCGATACAAGATCGGAGACGGCCAGGACTGGCAGGGCTTCGCGGAGCGGTTTACGTATCATTCGCTCGACATCGGCAACGTGGACGGCTTCCGCGAGCTCCAGGCGTCGACGGAGGCGCTTGAAGCGCGCTATTCCATTCCCGGCAATCGCCTGTTTTACCTGGCGCTCGCGCCGGAGCTTTTCGGCACCGTCTCCCGGAACCTGCGCGACGGCGGCATGCTGGAGAGCGCAGGCTGGCACAGACTGGTCATCGAAAAGCCGTTCGGCTACGACTATCCGTCCGCGTCCAAGCTGAACGAGGAGATCCGGCACGTATTCCGGGAGGAAGAAGTGTTCCGGATCGACCATTACCTGGGCAAGGAAATGGTGCAGAACATTGAGGTCATTCGCTTCGCGAACGCCTTCTTCGAGCCGCTCTGGAACAAGCAGCATATCGCGAACGTCCAGATCACGCTGTCCGAGACGGTCGGCGTCGAGGAGCGCGGCGCCTACTACAACAAGTCCGGCGCGCTTCGCGACATGGTGCAGAACCATATGCTGCAGATGCTGACGATGATCGCGATGGAGCCCCCGAGCCATCTCGATCCCGAAGCGATCCGCGACGAGAAGGTCAAGGTGCTTCGCTCCCTGCGCAACTTCAAATCCGGCGACGAGGTGCGCGAGCGCGTCATTCGCGGCCAATATACAGCGGGCGAGCTGAGAGGCCAGGCGCTGAAGGGCTACCGCGAGGAGGATTCGGTGCCGCAGGATTCGACGACCGAGACTTTTTTCGCTGCGCGTCTGTTCGTGGACAACTTCCGCTGGGCCGGCGTCCCGTTCTACGTCCGCACGGGCAAGCGGCTCCCGGTCAAGTCGACCGAGATCGTCGTCGAGTTCAAGAACGTGCCGGGCAACCTGCTGTTCGCAAGCCGTCAGCAGCTCCAACCGAACCTGCTCGTCATCCGGGTTAACCCGATGGAGGGCATCTATATTAGGATCAACGCCAAAAAAGCCGGGCAACGAGATGACGGTGCAGCCCGTGGCGATGGAATTTTGCCAGAGCTGCCAGGTCGGCATCAACACGCCCGAGGCCTACGAGCGCTTGATCTTCGACGCGGCGCGCGGCGATTCGACGTATTTCACGCGCTGGGACGAGCTGGCGGCCGCCTGGCAGCTGGTCGATCCGATCGCGGCCGCCTGGCAGGAGCATGCCGCGGACCTGGCTTACTACTCCGCCGGCGCATGGGGACCGCAGCAGGCGCACAAGCTGCTTCATCAGGACGGCTTCCATTGGTGGCCGGTGAACGGGCAGGACGAGGACAACGTCATTTGGGTGACGAACACCGGCAAGTAAAGTAGAAGGCTGCCCGCCTGCGCGGGCAGCCTTTAATCGGAGGAGGAATATCGGATGCCGCGGATTTACGACATCAGCATGACGATCGAAGAAGGCATGCAAGTCTGGAAAAATTACGAAGCAAAAAAAGCCGAGCATTCAAAACGTTCAAAATCACGATCAAGGCAAGCCGCACGAAAGCTTGCTGACGATGAACGTCCATACGGGCACGCACGTGGATGCGCCGCTGCACATGCTGGCCGGCGGCGCTACGATCGAGACGATCTCCCTGGAGCAGCTGGTCGGCCCGGCGCGCGTGCTCGATTTGACGCACGTTAAGGATTCGATCACGAAGGATGACCTCGTACCGTTTAATATCCAGAAGGGCGAGCGCCTGTTATTCAAGACGAGCAGCTCGTTCAGCGAACAATTTCTGATGGACTTCGTCTTCCTGCGCGAAGACGGAGCGCGTTATCTGGCCGAGATCGGCATCGCGGTCGCCGCCACGGACGCGCTAGGCATCGAGCGGGCGCAGGAGGAGTACCCGACGCATCGCACGCTGATGCGCGCAGGCGTCGTCATCGTCGAAGGCGTGCGCCTGAAGGACGTCGCGCCGGGCTCCTACTGGCTGGTCGTCGCGCCGCTCAAGATGACCGGCATCGACGCCGCGCCGGCCAGAGCATTGTTGATCGGGGACTAATGGAGCGAGTGTTGGAATGAACGAGGTTTAGAGGTTTAATCGGGACGCCAAGCGTCCCGATTTTTTTTTTACCGCAACGCCATGCCCTGGATTCCTTGCTTCAATATCGCTTTGCGCTCCGTCTCAAGACCGAGGCTGCAAGGCAACCGCAGACGGAAGCGATTTTCCTTCCACGCGTTTACAATAAAAATCGCAGCATGCTCGATCTCGCCCATTTACAACGTAACAGTGTTATGTTACATTCAAGCCAGAGGTGAGTTCGATGGAGCGCGAATTGATATCCAAAAGAGACCTGTTGGAGCAGATGGGCATTTCTTACGGTCAATTGTATCGCTGGAAGCGCAAGCAGCTCATTCCCGAGGAATGGTTTATCCGCAAGTCGACTTTTACCGGGCAGGAGACGTTTTTCCCGAAGGATATGATATTGGCAAGGATCGATCGGATCATGAACATGAAGGAAGATTTGTCCCTGGATGAACTGGCCGGCAAGCTGTCTCCTTATCAAACCGACCTGTCATTGTCCAAGCGCGAGTTGATGGATCGTAACATTGTTTCGGAGATTTCAATCAATCGGCACAGCGCGCCTGCGCAACTGAACGGTCAGGAGACATATTCGTTCGAGCTGCTGCTGTATTTTTTCGCGACGGACCAGCTGCTGTCCGCGGGCGAGATTAGCCTTATCGAGAGCGATTTGTTGATGGAAACGCTGCGGAATCACTTTCCCTCCTACGAGGGCAAGCCGTGCGAGCTGCTGTTCATGCGGAAGATGGGCGTGTCGATGTTCGCGCTCGCGGCGGTCCCGTCCGCGCTGCACTTCGATGCCGGCGTCAAGATCGTGGCCAGGCTCCAACTGGCGGAGCTCGCGGAGCAGTTGAGGAGCAAGCTGAATTAAAAAAGGAGGATATTCGGCGATGACGAACGAGATGATCGGCGACCTGAAAATGGACGGCATCGGCACGGCGGCAGGCGGCGTCTACAAGATGGTGGCGCTTAACGGCGTCTGCAAGGTGGCCGGAGAAGTGGAAGCGCAGAGGTTCGACGCGGACGGCCGAGTGCGCGTGGACGGACGATTGACGGTTGCCTTGCTCGACCTCGACGGCACGCTCGATATCGCGGGAGGCGCAAGCATCGGCGAGGCCGCGATCGACGGCGTGATTACCGTGAAGGGGACCTATGCGGGGCGGCGGCTGCGCTTGAACGGCATGCTGACCGTCGGCGAAGATTGCGAGATGGACGTCATCGAGGGGGGAAGGCGCCTTCAGGATCGGCGGGCTGCTGAATGCGGGCACGATCGATCTGAAGCTGCAGGGCAGAGGCGCCGCCAGGGAGATCGGAGGCGAAGCGATCCGCATCGGCAAGGGACGGACCGGCGCCTGGCAATCGCTGTGGCAGCACATCATGCCGAGCTTCGCGCAGGAGCTCGTCGCCGATACGATCGAAGGCGATGTGATCGAGCTGGATCATGCGACGGTCAAAGTCGTGCGAGGGGATCGGGTGACGATCGGCGAAGGCTGCGTCATCGATCGCGTAGAGTATCGGACCGAGCTTCGCAAGCATCCGTCGGCCCGCATCGGCGAGGAGGCGAGAACCAATGCATAACCAAAGCCGGCCCGCGCTTAAACTGGTCGGAACGAGCGCTTCGAACGGAGGCGTCTTCGGCCAAGTGAAAATCACGGGCGAGTGCGAGTTTCGCGGGGATCTGGATTGCGGCAGGCTGGCTTGCACCGGCAGCGTCGCCGTGCGCGGGGGACTGACGGCGGCTGCGGTCAAGCTCACCGGCACTTGCGGCGTCGAGACCGATCTTGTGAGCGGGGAGATCGGGGGGAACGGGCGAATTGAAGGTAAAGGGCGGCTTGCGCAGCGAAAAAGTGAGGCTCAACGGCCAGCTTGCCGTGGACAAAGACGCGGAGCTCGGCGACGCCATGCTGCGCGGGGCGATCGTGTGCGGCGGTCTGCTCAGCGCCGATCGGCTGGAGCTCGGTCTGTTCGGCCCCAGCAGCGTAGGCGAGCTCGGGGGAGGCCGGCTGCGCGTGCGGCGTAGCCGAATGGGTGCTCTGAAAAATCTGGTGTCGTCCGGGGGAGCCGCTTCGCTGAAGGCCGGCACGATCGAAGGCGACCAGGTCGAGCTGCAGTATACGGAAGCCGACGTCGTAAAAGGCGGCAATGTCGTCATCGGTCCCGGATGCAAGATCGGACGCGTCGAGTACAGCCGCGAGCTGCGCGTGGACTCGCGCGCCCAGGTCGGTCAGCGCGTGCGCATTTAATCCAATATCGTTTATTTAGGGAGGTTTAATCATGAGCGCTTCGCAAGGCAACAAGCTGGGCATCGTCCTCGCCGGACTGATGCTCGGCATCTTCGTGGCGGCCATCGACAATACGATCGTCGGCACCGCCATGGCGACGATCGTCTCCGAGCTCGGCGACTACGACAAGATCGTCTGGGTGACGTCGGCATACCTCGTTACGGAGATGGCCGGCATGCCGATCTTCGGCAAGCTGTCCGACATGTACGGACGCAAGCGGTTTTTCATCTTCGGCATGATCATGTTCCTGCTCGGCTCGGTATTGTGCGGAACCGCGACGAGCATCGCCGAGCTGTCGGTCTACCGGGCCATCCAGGGCATCGGGGGCGGCGCGCTCGTGCCGATCGCTTTCACGATATTGTTCGACGTCATTCCGGTGGAGAAGCGCGGCGGCATGTCCGGCATCTTCGGCGCCGTCTTCGGCACTTCGAGCCTTGCGGGACCGCTGCTGGGCGCG
This sequence comes from Cohnella rhizosphaerae, assembly GCF_029525575.1. Taxonomy (GTDB): domain Bacteria; phylum Bacillota; class Bacilli; order Paenibacillales; family Paenibacillaceae; genus Cohnella; species Cohnella rhizosphaerae. The sequence goes on along the minus strand of NZ_JAPDIA010000001.1, from coordinate 721,507 downwards.
TACATTACCGACCATGTCCACTGGCGCTGGATTTTTTACATCAATCTTCCGCTCGGTCTGGTCGCGCTGGCGCTGATCGTCTTCGGCTACAAGGAGTCCCGCGTTCATATGAAACAACGGATCGACTGGTGGGGCGCTTCCACGCTCGTCGGCGCGGTCGTCAGCCTCATGTTCGCGCTGGAGCTGGGCGGGGGGGACGTACGCGTGGGATTCCGCGCAGATCGTCTCGCTGTTCGCCGCGGCGTTCGCGCTGTTCGCGGTGTTCCTGTACGCGGAGACGAATGCGGCGGATCCGATCATCTCTTACGATATGTTCCGGCAGCGGCTGTTCGCCTCGAGCACGGTGGCGGGCTTGTTCTACGGCGCGGCGTTCATCACGTTCGCGATGTACATTCCGATCTTCGTACAAGGCGTGAACGGCGGCTCCGCTACGAACTCGGGCCTCATCCTGCTCCCGCTGACGCTCGGCTCGGTCGTATCTTCGCAGATCGGCGCGTTTCTGGCGATGAAGACGTCTTATCGAAACGTCATGATCTTGTCCGCCGTCATCCTCGTGATCGGGGCGGCGCTGCTGTCGACGATCACGCCGGACACGTCGCGGGCGACGCTGGTCTGGTACATGATCGTCACGGGCGTCGGCGTCGGCTTCTCGTTCTCCGTGCTCGGGATGGCGAGCATGCACGGCTTCGGCGCCAACCGGCGCGGCTCGGCGAGCTCGACGATGTCGTTCGTACGTTCGCTCGGCATGACCGTCGGTCTGACCGTCTTTGGCATCATGCAGCGCAATTCGCTCGCGGATAAGATGAAGGACGCGTTCGCAGGCGCGAACGACGCGCAGGGCGCTGCGCTCGGCGACATCCGGCAATCGTTGACGCCGGAAAACCGCGCAAATATACCCGAGCAAACGCTGCACAAGATCGTCGAGGCGCTGTCGTCCTCGATCTCGCATATGTTCCTGTGGTCGCTCGTGCCCGCGGGCCTCGCGCTTGCCGCCGTCTTTTTCATGGGCCGGTCGAAGCTGGAGATTCCCGCGAAAGGGGAAAAGCCGGAAATGGCCGCGGGCGGGCATTGAACGGCAGTTCGGGGACATGGCATCGTGGGCATGACGCCGGCCTCGCCATTTCATATTGAGTTCACAAACCGGTCGTAAGATGGCGACAGTTCAAAACGCGGATGCCGTCCGGGAGGGCGGCGGTTCCGCCGATTTAAAGGGGTGCAAACGCAAATGGCAATGGCTCCACTCGCGCAAGCCGCGATCGGACGCAAAAACAACAAAGCGCTCGTCCTGACGGGCCTGATGCTCGGCCTGATTTTCGCGGAGCTCGACGAGACGATCGTCTCCACCGCGATGCCGACGATCATCCGGGATCTGCACGGACTGCCGCTGATGGGCTGGGTAGCCGGCATCTATATGCTGGCCATGACGCTGTTCATGCCGATCCTCGGCAAGTTGGCCGATCTGTACGGCCGCAAACGCGTCTATCTCGCTTGCATCGGCCTGTTCATCGCGGGCTCGTTCGTCTGCGGGCTTGCGCATTCGATGCCGATGCTGCTCGTCGGCCGGGGCATTCAAGGGATCGGCGCAGGCGGTCTGATGCCGCTCGCCATGGTCATTCTGGGCGATACGTACGAGCTCGAGCAACGCGCCAAGCTGCAAGCGCTGTTCGGACCGCTGATGATCCTCCCGCAGCTGCTCGGACCGACAATCAGCGGCGAGCTCATCTCGCACGTGAACTGGCATTGGATTTTCCTGATCAACCTTCCGTTCGGCATCCTGACCGCGGCCGTCATGTGGTTCGGGATGGTCGAAAAGAGGGGCGAAGAAAAGAAGCGGATCGACTGGCTCGGCGCCGCGACGCTCATGCTCGCGCTGCTGTCCCTGCTGCTCGCGCCGGTGCTCATCGAGACGCAGGGGCTGTCGTGGAGCTCGCCGCTAATTATCGGCATGCTCATCCTGTTCGTCGTGCTGACGGCGCTGCTGATCTGGATCGAACGACGCGTGGAGGAGCCGATCATCCCGCTTCACCTGTTCCGCAACCGCAACGTCGTCGTATTGTCCAGCATCGTGTTTATCCTCATGCTCGGCGTGATGGGCACGTTCGCCAACTTCCCTTTTTTCGCGCAAAACGTCATGGGCCTGTCGCCGAGAGCTTCGGGATATTTGAACCTGGCGTTCATGGGCGGGGCGATCCCGTTCAGCATCCTGGTCGGATTTTTGATCACGCGAGTCGCGTACCGCACGATTTTTATTCTTTCGTTTACGCTGCCGATCGTCGCTTTGGCGCTGATGCTGCAGTTTGACATCGACGTCAGCGTCATCTTCGTCGTCGTCGCCTTCGTCATCATGGGCGTCGGCCTCGGCGCGCTGTTCGGCGGGGACAATCTGATCGTCCAGGAGTCGGTCAGCAAGGAGGAGAGCGGGATCGCGCTGTCGACCGTGCAGCTCTTCCAGTCGATCGGGGCGTCGATCGGTCTCAGCGTGTTCGGCTCGCTGCTGGCCGGGGACATCAAGAAGGGCATCGAGGGAATCGCGGATCGATTGCCGGCGGGCACCGCGGGCGAGATTCAGACGGGCGGCATCCCGAAGGGACTCGCGCCGGACCTGCTCGAACACGTCAAGACCGCGTTCTCCGGCGCGTATCACAATCTTTACGTCATCTCGATCGTGTTCGTCTGCATCGCCTTCGTGCTGTGCTGGTTCCTGAAGAAGGAAGTGCTGCAAAAGCGGGAGGACGGAGACGCGCCGCTGGCGCATTGAGCTTTCGTCAAAGACTAAGGACAGGGAGCCGTGTTGCACTTCAGGGTGCAATGCGGCTTTTTTACACGTGCTGGCCGCGCGACTTGCCGGAGGTGTCGCTCTTGTACGCACGCTCGCCGCCGCCATAGCGCAAAAATGCGCTATCCTTGCCGCGTGCTTGTTGCTCGCGCCACGCTCACCGCCGCCATCGCGCAAAAATGCGCTATTCTCGCCGCGTGCTCTTTGCTCGCGCCACACTCGCCGCCGCCATCGCGCAAAAATGCGCTATCCTCGCCGAATGCCCTTGGATCGCAGCAGTTCACGTCCTGGAACGGGCACAATATGCTATAATGTAGTTTGCCATATTGTCCAAGAGAGGAATCCGTGATTCATGAGCAAAGCGATCCGCGACGAACTTAAGCAGGAAGTGGCGAAGCGCCGCACCTTCGCGATCATATCCCACCCCGATGCGGGCAAAACGACGCTGACCGAAAAGCTGCTGCTGTACGGGGGCGCGATTCATATCGCCGGCTCGGTCAAGGCGCGCAAAGCCGCCCGCCACGCGACCAGCGACTGGATGGAGATCGAGAAGCAGCGGGGGATCTCCGTCACTTCGTCGGTCATGCAGTTCCAGTATGCCGGCAAAAACGTGAACATCCTGGACACCCCGGGTCACCAGGACTTCAGCGAAGACACGTACCGCACGCTGACCGCCGCCGACAGCGCGGTCATGCTCATCGACGTCGCCAAAGGCGTCGAGGCGCAGACGATCAAGCTGTTCCAGGTATGCCGCAAGCGGGGCATTCCGATTTTCACCTTCATTAACAAGCTCGACCGCGAGGGACAGAATCCGTTCGAGCTGCTCGAGGAGATCGAGCGCGTGCTCGGCATCCGCTCGGTGCCGATGAACTGGCCGATCGGCATGGGCCGCGAGCTGTGCGGCGTTTACGACCGCATGAAGAAGCAGGTCGAGCTGTTCCAGGGCAACGACCACTCCACGATCGAGGTCCGCCCGGCCGCCGACTACAACGATCCGGCGATCCGCGAGATGGCGGGCGATTATCTCGCCGACCAATTGGCCCAGGATCTCGAGCTGCTCGACGTCGCGGGCGACCCGTTCGACTACGAGAAGGTGCGCGCGGGCGAGCTGACGCCGGTCTTCTTCGGCAGCGCCGTCAACAACTTCGGGGTGCAGACGTTCCTCGAGAACTTCCTTCAGCTGGCTCCGGCGCCGACTTCGCGCCGTACGACGGAGGGAGAAGTCGAACCGGACGACGAGAAGTTCTCCGGTTACATTTTCAAGATCCAAGCCAACATGAACCCCGCTCACCGCGACCGCATCGCTTTCCTGCGCATCTGCTCCGGCAAGTTCGAACGTGGGATGTCCGTCAAGCATGTGCGCGCGGGCAAGGACATTAAGCTGTCCCAGCCGCAGCAGTTCCTGGCGCAGGATCGCGACATCGTCGATACCGCCTATCCGGGCGATATTATCGGTTTGTTCGATCCGGGCATTTTCCGCATCGGCGACAGCCTCGCCCAGGGCGCGAACATTACGTTCGACGAGCTGCCGACGTTCTCGCCCGAGATCTTCGCCAAGGTGTCGGTCAAAAACGCGCTCAAGCAGAAGCAGTATCTCAAAGGCCTCGATCAACTGACCGAAGAGGGCATGGTGCAGGTGTTCCGGTCGATCGGCCCGTTCGAGGATACGTATCTCGGCGTCGTCGGTCAGCTTCAATTCGATGTCTTCGAGTACCGCATGAAAAACGAGTACGGCGTCGATATCCAGCTCGCGCGCACGCAGTTCCAGTTCGCCCGCTGGATCGTCGCCGACAAGCTCGACGCTTCGAAGTTCCGCATCAACTCGACGCTCGTCAAGGACAAGAACGACAATAACGTCGCGCTGTTCGAAAACGAGTACGCGATGCGTACCGCCGTGGAGCGCATGCCCGACGTACAGTTTCTGGAGACGGCGCCCTGAAGGCAGCGAATGCGTGCGTAAAGGAAGCCCCGGCCGCCTGCGGCCGGGGCTTTGCTGCGCGCGCGGACGTGCATGCACAAATCATGTGCATGATCCGGGTACTCGCGGGCGAAGGCGGCGCGGGGGGAGGGAATCATGCACGAATCATGTGCATGATCCGGGTACTCGCGAGCGAAGGCGGCGCGGGGGAGGGAATCATGCACAAATCATGTGCATGATCCGGGTACTCGCGAGCGAAGGCGGCGCGGGGGAGGGAATCATGCACAAATCATGTGCATGATCCGGGTACTCGCGAGCGAAGGCGGTGCGGGGGGAGGGAACCATGCACAAATCATGTGCATGATCCGGGTACTCGCGAACGAAGGCGGCGCGGGGGGAGGGAATCATGCACAAATCATGTGCATGATCCGGGTACTCGCGGGCGAAGGCGGCGCGGGGGGAGGGGACATGCACAAATCATGTGCATGATCCGGGTACTCGCGGCGGGAGAGGCGGGTACAGGCGGGCGTACGCGGCGCAGCAGCCGCTACTTTGTTTATTGTTCGCGCGGTGCCTTTTCGCTATAATGAAAATCATATACAAGTTTGGGGCAAATCAAGGCAAAGGAGCGGACCGAATTGGCTACTTTAAAGGATATCGCGGATCAAGTGGGCGTATCGATCTCCACGGTGTCCAGAGTCGTCAACAACGATACGAGCCGTTCCGTCAATGCCGACACACGGCAGCGCATCTGGGACGCGGTCGCGCAGCTCGGCTACAACCCCGGCAAGACGGCCAGGGACGGCGCGGGCTCGAAGCGCGGGACGGCCGCGCGCCAGTCCGATATCGGCAAGATCGGCTGCATCGTGGCGGTCAATCAGAACAAGTACAACCATCCGTACTTCTCCCCGATCCTCGAGGGCATCGAGCGGGGCATTCAGGAACACGGCGGAGAGTTGGCGTATATCCACAACGGCGAAGATCTCAAATCTCCCGAGATGCTGCAAAAGGTGATCCAGGATGGCGGGGTGGACGGCATCATCGTCGTCGAGAGCATCGATCCGGTCGTCTATGACGCGATCAAGCGCCATATCCCTTGCGTTGTCGGCATCGACGTATCCGATCCGTCGATCCCGAGCGTCGGCTACGACCGATTGATGGCGGCGAAGCATGCGGTGCAGCACCTGATCTCGCGGGGGCATCGGCATATCGGCTTCCTCGGCGGCTCCGGCAGGTCGCTCGACATCACCAAGGAAAAAAGGTACCGCGGCTACAAAGAGGCGATGGACGAAGCCGGACTCGCGCTGCATAAGGACTGGATCCTCGATACGGAATGGAACGCGGAAAAAAGCTATACGTTGATGAAGCGGACGCTCGAGAAGACGACCAAGCTGCCGTCCGCATTTTTGGCCGCCAGCGACATGATGGCGATCTCCGCCATGCGCGCCGTATTCGAGAGCGGCCTGCGCATTCCGCAGGACGTCGCCATCGCCTCCATCGACAATATCGACTTCGCCGAGTATGCGACGCCGCCGCTGACCTCCGTACATATTCCGAAGTTCGAGATCGGCTGGGTGGCCGCCAAGACGCTCGTCGATGTCAGACAGAACAAATACCCGCTGCCCGTCAAGATTACGCTGCCGTTCGAGTTAATGGCCAGACAATCGACATGATACGGCACGATTCGTATGCCCTGCCCGTTTATGCGGTGCAGGGTATTTTTGTTTTCCAAAGGTAATTGGGTTATTTGCGGCAAAATTATCGAAGTTTTTGCGTGAAAAAATGTTTGTTTACTTTTAACAATTGAAGCGCATTGCAAGCGCTTAGATCGTTAATTTCCGAATGTTTAATTGTGCCGCCATCCTAATCTGTCGTGTTTTACGAATATTTACGCCAAATATAACCCAAAAACATGGGGGAAAAACTATCCAAATTTCATTAAAAATCCTTGACGGTTCTCTGATATTCGAATAATATTTAGTTTGTAATCCAAAAAAAACAAAGTTTGGCGCAAAAAAAACATCAGGGTTGGGGGATACAACATACGATGAGCAAAATCCGGCTGGCATTGATCGGCGTAGGCGATATGGGCACCGGCCATGCGATGGGGTTCGATCAAATCGAAAACTGCGAAATCGTCTGGATCGCGGATCCGAGCGAATTCAACTTGGCGAGGGCGATGCCTTACATAAGAAGAAACAAACCCGGCATCGTTGCGAGTTACATGGAATTGTTGGAGCACATCGACAGCTTCGACGCCGTCGTCATCTCGCTGCCCAACTATATGCATCGCGATGCGGCGGTACCGTTTATCGAACGCGGCAAGCATGTGTTTCTGGAAAAACCGGTCGCGCCGACGCTCGGCGAATGCGACGAGATCATCGCCAAGGCGGAAGCTGCCGGCGTGATCCTGCAGATCGGCCTCACTTACCGTTACTCGAACATCTATCGCCGGATGCGCAGGGAGCTGGATGCCGGGCGGCTGGGAGACGTCGCCATGATGTGGTGCAAGGAATTCCGCGATCCGTTCCCGCCGGTGGACTGGTTTTATGACGCTTCCAAGTCGGGCGGCGCGCTCATCGAGAAGGATTGCCACCACTTCGATATTTTCAACTGGATGATCGATTCGAAGCCGCGCCGCGTGTTCGCGTCCGGCGGTCAGCACGTGCTGAAGGACGGTCAGCCAAACGTCATCACCAACTCCTATACGCATTACGAGACCCGTACGCTCACGAGCACTTCGATCGTCGACCATGCCTGGGTCATCGTCGAATACGAGAACGGCAGCAAGGCGAATCTCGGCCTCTGCATGTATCTGAAGCCGAGGAACCTGATGGACGAAGGGCTCGAGATCGGCCTGCTCGGCAGCAACGGCGGCCAGATGATCGCCAAAAAAGGACAAGACGATCGACATCTTCGGTCCCGAGGACAGGAGCCGCGACCACATCGATCTGGACCACGAATCCGATTCGGTGAACGGCGGACATACCGGCAGCCAGCGGCAGCGGCATGCCTTCCTGAATTCCGTCGCCACGGGCGAAGCGCCCTATGCCAACGGCCGGATCGGCCGGGATGCGCTGCTCGTCGCGCTTGCCGCCGAACGTTCCATCAAGGAAGAACGATACGTCTACATCAGCGAGCTGAGCTAAGGCCGACAGACAGGGGGGAGTCCGCATGACCTCGAGGTGGAAAGAGGAAGGCGCGTTTTTGTTGTTCATCCTTCCTTGGATCGTAGGTTTTCTCGTGTTTTTCGTCGGACCGGCCGCGCTGAGCATGATCTACAGCTTCGCGGATTACAACTCGGTGACGCCGCCGCAGTGGATCGGGTTCGACAACTACCGGGACTTGTTCAAAGATCAGATTTATTTGAAAAGCTTCGGCAACACGCTGTATTTCGTTTTTATCGCCGTGCCGATCACGGTCATGTTCCAAATTCTGATCTCCGTCGTGCTGAACGTCGAGATCAAGGGCATTCGCTTTTTCCGCACGATCTATTACTTGCCCTACCTGGTGCCGCCCGTCGCGACGGTCATCATCTGGCTGCTGCTGTTCGGCACGGACGGCGGCTTCGTCAATCAGCTCCTCGAGGCCGTCGGCATCCCGAAGGTAGACTGGTTCGGCTCCGAGGGATGGAGCAAGCCGCTGATCGTGACGATCGGCATCTGGAGCTCGGGCGGACCGGTCTTGATCTTCCTCGCCGCGCTCAAGGGCGTGCCCGCCCAGCTCTACGAGGCGGCACGCATCGACGGCGCCAGCCGGGTCCGCCAATTTTTCACCATCACGCTGCCGATGATCTCGCCGACGATTCTTTTCTCGCTGGTGCTGCAGATGATTTATTATTTCCAGATGTTCACCGAATCCCGCCTGCTGAACAACGGGGGGCCGGACTACTCCTCGTCGACCTACATGCTGAATACCTACAATACCGCATTCCGCGACATGAAGTTCGGCTATGCGATGGCGCAGTCCTGGATTCTGTTCGTCATCATCCTGATCCTGACCTGGATCGTGATGAAAACGTCGAACCGATGGGTCTACTACGAGAGCGATAAAGGGGGGCGACGCATAGGCATGACTTACCGATTCAAAACGCCGCTGCAATACGTCGCGCTGCTCGTCGGCCTGTTCATCTTCGCCGGCCCGCTGTTCTGGCTGCTGTCCACGATGCTCAAGACGCAGGAGCAGACGTTCAGATATCCGCCGGAGTTTCTCCCGCACCCGCTTACGCTAAGCGCGTTCGGGCGGCTCTTCGAATCGATGCCGCTCATGGGCCGCTGGATGGGCAACTCGTTCGCGATCGCGGGCTCCGTCGGTCTCGGCACGATTCTGTTCTCCTCGCTGATCGCGTTCGGGTTCGCCCGCACGAAGGCGCGTTCGCGCAAGTTCCTGTTCGCCATCGTGCTGGCCACGCTCATGATTCCGGCGCAGGTGACGCTGATCCCGCTGTATCTGCTGTACCGGAACATCGGCTGGTACGATACGTGGCTGCCGCTCATCGTTCCGCACGTACTCGGCAATCCGTACTTCATCTTTTTGTTCAGGCAGTTTTTCCTCACGATCCCGCGGGAGCTGGACGAAGCGACCTACGTCGACGGAGGCGGGTACTGGACGATCTACTCCAGGGTTATCCTGCCGCTGTCCAGCCCGATTCTCGTGAGCGGCTTCATCTTCTCCTTCGTCTTTTCGTGGACGGACTTCTTTTCCCCGCTCATCTTCATTCAATCGGAAAAGCTGCAGACGCTCAGCGTCGGCCTCCAGATGATCATGGGCCAGACTTCGCACGACTTCCCGGTGCTCGCGGCCGGTTCGTTCCTCGCGCTGCTGCCGATCGGCGTCATCTATTTCTTCGCCCAGCGCTACTTCATCGAGGGGGTGGTCATGACCGGGATCAAGTAATCCCGGGGACACCCGTGAGAGCGCATCGAGGGGCAGGTCAATCATTCATCCACGTACAAGGAGGGCTCAACATGCAAACAAAGAAACGGATCGCGCAGCTCGCGGTACTGAGTCTGATCGGAACGATGAGTCTGGCGGCATGCGGCAGCAACAACAATGAAGGCGCGTCTTCGTCTCCCGCATCCAGCGGTTCGGCAGGCGCTTCGGCGAGCGCATCGGCGCCGGCGTCCGGATCGGCATCGGCTCCGGCCAGCGCTGCCGATATCTCCGGCAAGGTAACGTATGCGCAATGGGGAACGAACGTGGAGACCGAGCAGACGAAGGAATTGCTCAAGGGCTTCAGCGAGAAGTATCCGAACGTCGAGGTCGAAGTCGTCAGCAAGGACTGGGGCACTTACTGGACGGCGCTGACGGCGCAGGCCGCGGCCAAGGATCTGCCCGACGTTTACAAGATCAGTTACGCCTATGTGGATAAATACGCCAAGATCGGCGCGATGAAGGACTTGACCGATCTGATCGCCTCGACGGGCTTCGATACGAGCAACTTCGAGCCCGGGGTGCTGGCCGCCCACCAGGTCGACGGCAAGCAAGTATCGCTGCCGCGCGACGCCAACACGATCGTCCTCTACTATAATAAAGGGCTGTTCGACGACCCCAAGACGAATCCGGCCGGCGCCGCTTATCCTGCCGGCGAGCTGACCTGGGACCAGGCGCTTGACATCGCCAAGAAGATGACGCTCGATCGTAAAGGCAAGACGGCCGCGGATGCGGACTTCGACGCCAAAAACATCGTGCAATGGGGTCTGACCGTAGATGCCGCCGGCTCCGCCGACTCCGTGCTCGAGCCTCAGATCGAGTCCAACGGCGGCAAGCTCGTGAACGACGACAAGTCGCTCGGTCTCGAATCGCCGGAAGCCAAGCAAGTGCTGGAGTTCTACCGGGATCTGATCACCAAGCATCACGTGACGCCGACCTTCAGCCAGAGCCAGTCGCTCGCCAAGGAGCCGTTCCTGACGATGACGACGGGCAAGGTCGCGATGAGCTTCGCGGGCTCCTGGTCCGCCAGCGAATTCATCAAGGCGAACATCAAGTTCGACACGGTGCTGCCGCCGAAGTTCAAGGAAACGAAGACGGTCGTGCAGGTGGCGGGCAACGCAATGAGCCCATACAGCAAAAACGAGCAGGCGGCTTGGGCGCTGCTGAGCTGGCTGGGCGGTCCGGACGGACAGATCGCGCTCGCGCAGCAGGGCCAGTCGATCCCGGCCAACAAGGCTGCCGCGGAGACTTACCTCGCCAAGGACGAGGGCTACAACAAGCAGACGTTCATCGATGCGCAAAAATACGCGATCTCCGCGCCGTTCTTCGACGGCAAGGAAAAGCTGCTGTGGGAAATCATTCCGCAGAAGCTCGCGCCGGCGCTGTCGGGCAAAGGCGAGCTTGACGGTGTAGTTAAGGAGATCGGGTCGCTTTACGGCAAATAAGCGAAGAAGCGCCGGCGGGCGTTTGACGCGAAGTCCGCCGGCGCGAACGGCATCGATCGAACAACAAGAATAGCGCAGAAGACAATGGGAACCGCATTTAACTTTGATTCAGTCCGTCAAAGCCTGCAGAACCCATTGTCTTTTCTTTTGCCTTTTAAAGCGATTGGCCGAAGGGATGAAGGAGGATGGGGGAATGAAAGTGGATGAAATAATGAAATTGGATGGTGGAATGAAGGTGAGCGATGGATTGAAGGTGAGCAAAGGCAATAAAGGTAAGCGCTCTCATCTGAAGAGGTGGCTGTCGGCGGGGCTGGCTCTGACGTTGGCCGCCGGCCTGGCGCCGACGGTCGGAGAGGCGACGGCGGCGGAAGCGGGGAAGGGGGGAGGCGTCGGCGTTGGCAGCGCCGGCCCGATTCACGGGCGCGCCGTCCGAATGGGATGCGGTCGCGGCGGACGAGGCGGTGGGCGGAGGCTCGCTCAGCCTGCTGAAGGCCGTGCAGCGAGGGGGCATGCTGTACTTGCTGGCCGAGGGGACTGCCGTCGATCCGGGCGGCGTCTTCTTGATCGACGCGGACGGCGATCCGGCGACCGGCGCGCAGGAACCGGCGTGGAGCGATGCGACCGGCATCGATTACCGGATCGTCGGCACGCAGGTGCAGCGCTATGCGGACGGAGCTTGGACGCCGGCCGGCACGGCTGCGTACGCCAATTCGGGCACGATCGCCGAGGCGGCGGTCGATATCGGGTTGCTTGGCTTGACCGCGTCGGCACCGTTGAAGGCGGCGTATGCCGAGCCGGCGGCCAACGCGTTCCTGCCGGATGCGGGCAAGCCGATGTTGGCCGTCGAGGCCGAAGCGGCCGCCTTCGGACCCGACCCGGACATCGCGGTCGACGGCGATCCGGCGGATTGGTCCGGCTCCGAGCCGGTCGCCGTGTCCGCGGACGGACTCACGAAGCTGTACGCCGCGGCGAACGGCGACACGCTGAGCGTCATGGTAAGCGGCAAAATGGGCGACTGGAACGACGTCTTTATCGACACGGACCATAGCAAGGACACCGGCTTCACGACGAACTGGCTGTGGCCGGATTACGGCTTCGACTATATGATGGAAAACGGCGCGCTGTATGCCAGCACCGGCAGCGGCTGGGGCTGGAGTCAGCTCGCCGCGGAAGATATCCAGTACGCGGAGTCCGGTTCGGGCAACGACAAAGTCATCGAGATGTCCGCCCCGCTCGGGGAGCTCGGAATGACAGCCCCCCGCGCCGCTATATATCGGCTTCAACGTCGGCGAGGTGTACGCGCCGGCGCCGGCCGCCCAGGCGGCGAAGATCGTGCCTTCGCTGCCTCGCGTGACGGTGGACGGCAACGACGCCGAGTGGTCAAGCATCCGTCCGATCGCGACGGGCACCGGCAATATCCGGGACCTGTCGGCGTTCGTGAAAAACGACAGGCTGTACGTGCTCGCGCACGGCTACGACCTGTCGGGCGAGAAAAACCTGTTCATCGACGCGGACAACGATCCGGAGACCGGCCATCAGGGCTGGCAATATGCCTCTACCGGCGCCGACTATCTGGTGCAGAACGGCACGGTATACAAGAGCACGGGCAGCGGCTGGAGCTGGGCAGCGCTTGGCGCGGCGGAGAGCGTCGTGTCGAGCGTGTATGCGCCGTCCGGCGAAAGCGTGCTGGAGACGGTCGTCGGCATGAGCGGCTGGGAGGCGAGTTCGACGGTGCGGGTCGCGCTGGGCGTCGGCGCCGACTATGCGCCGGCGGCATCCGGTGCAGCGCGCTATCCGGCCGCCCTGTCCGAACGGGGCGCGCAGATCGCGGTCGACGGCCGTGACGGCGACTGGTCGGACGTCGACAACAAGGCGGCGTCGAGCGGCGGCTCGATTCGGCTGCGCGCGCTTCGCGACCGGGAGAAGCTGTATTTGCTGGCGCAGGGCAGCGGTCTGAATACGCAGAACGAATACTTCATCGATGCAGACGGGGACGGCGCGACCGGGCTGCAGGATGCGCGCTGGCCGGGCGGCGGCATCGATTACAAAGTGTCGCGCAACACGCTTTATCGATATGACGGCGCCGGCGCCGGCTGGACGGCATCGGGCAAGGTGCAGAACGTGTCGGATGCGGCGAGCGACCTCGTCTACCTTTATCTGGATCAGATCGGGGCAACGACGGATAGCGGGCTTAAGGTCGCTTATGCGGCGAAAAACGTTCTGACGCTGCCCGGCTTCGGCCGGCCGATGCTGACGGTGCAGGCGCTGGTCGAGCAGCCGTTCGAGGCGGGCGTCTACTACCCGCGCGAATCGTTCGACGTGCTGAACAACCCGTACACCGGCTGGGTCGCCTGGGCCCGGGACGTGCCGAAGAAGGCGCTCGGCGAGCCTTATGCGCAGTCGCACAGCATGGTATATGCCGGCATCAGCTGGCGCGAGCTCGAACCGGTCAAGGGCGAGTTCGATTGGGCGGGCATCGAGGAAAAGTACCAGTTCGCTTACTGGGCGAGTCTCGGCAAAAAAATCAATCTTCGTATCGTGATGGATACGCCGACGTCGGACCCGGCGCACAAAGACATTCCCGACTGGCTGTACGACGAGCTGGTCGAGGCGGCGGGCTCCGCGGACGGCGCGGGCAAATGGTACGACTCGTCCGAGATCGGCGCGGGCTTCGCGCCGAACTACAATCTCCCCGTGCTGCTCGAGGCGCACGAGCGGATGATCGGGGCGCTCGCCGCCCGCTACGACGAGGACCCGCGCATCGCCTACGTCCAGATCGGTTCGCTCGGCCACTGGGGCGAATTCCACAACTACCCGGAGCCGCTGTCGGGCAAGTTCCCGAACGTCGCCGTATCCGACCGGTACGTGCAGCACTATCTGGACGGCTTCAAGCACAAGCTGCTCGGCATGCGCAAGCCGTTCCCGATCGCGGCGGCAAGCGGCCTCGGGCTGTTCAACGACGTGTTCGGCGATAAGGGCTCGACGGAATCCTGGCTAAGCTGGATTCGCGACGGCTGGTCGGACATCGGCCTGTATATCGAACCGGGCGAGAGCGCGGCCGAAGCGCAGGCGGCGTCCAAGATGCCGGATTTCTGGAAAACGAGCTTCTCCGGCGGCGAATTCACGAGCGGCAATCCGCTGCTCTCGCTCGCCGACGGCAGCATCGTCGAGTCGCTGCGGGAAGCGCGGCTGTCCCATACGTCCTGGCTGGGACCGTCCGCGCCGGCGGACTATGAGGTGGGCAAGGGCGGGATCACGCAGGACATTCAAGAGAACATGGACACGTTCCGCAAGACGATCGGCTACCGGTACGTATTGAATGCCGTGAAGCACGACGGCGAGGCGGCCGCGGGCGACCAGATCGAAGTGAAGACGCAGTGGACGAACAAAGGCGTCGCGCCTTTCTATTACGACTGGCCGGTCGCCGTCGCGCTGGCGGATGCGGACGGACGGGTCGTCGCGTCGAGCGTCACGAAGGCGAGCGGCGTCGATATTCGCGGCTGGCTGCCCGGCGACTATGAAGCGACGCTGCCGCTGGATATCCCGACGGGGCTCGCGAGCGGCGAATACCGGGTGCTGGTCGGCATCCTCGACCCGGATACCGGGAAGCCGGGCATCAAGCTCGCGATCGAGGGCGACCGGGGCGACGACTGGTCGGCGCTGGATACGATCCGGATCGCGGGAACGGCGGTGCCGACGTCGCCGCCCGGATCGCCGCAGCCGACGCCGGCTGCGGATGAGGTGCAGCAGGTCGCTTCGCTGCCTGCGCCGGCCGGCGGCAAGTCGACGGTCGCGATCGCAGCCGGCAAGACCGAGGTGCGGGTGCCGGCGGATGCGGCGTTCGGGCTCGGCGAATCGCTCGTTTTCGCGGACGGCGGCTTTTCGCTCGAGCTGCACCCGGGCGTATTGAAGCAGCTTGCCGCGCTTCGCGCGGCCGGCGGCTGGCAGGGCGGCGAGCTTTATGTCGTCAGGCGGCCGGGGGTCGAAGCGGCGGCGAAGACGCTGTCGGCCGCTTCGACGGCGACCGCGGTCTATCGCCAGGCCGGAGACGCGTACGAGCTGGAGCTCGGCGTAAGGAGCGCTGCCGGCGTCAAGAAGCCGCTTCACCAATTCGACGAAGGGCTGAAGCTGACCCTGAAGCTGGCCGAAGGGGCGGATCGGGCGCTGGCGGGCATCTACGCGATGCCTGGCGTCGGAGTGCCTGATTACGTTGGCGGCGAGGCCAAAGGCGATGTCGTCACGGCGACGGTCAACCATTTTAGCGTGTACGCCGTGCTGGTTTTCGACCGCATTTACGACGACGTGCCCGCCGGACATTGGGCCGCGGGCGGCATCAAGTCGCTGTCGGCGAAGCATATCGTCCAAGGTGTCGGCAACAACCGGTTCGAGCCGCTCCGCGCGGTGACGCGGGCCGAGTTCGCGACGATGCTCGTCCAAGCGGCGGGCCTTGCGGCAACGGCGGACGCGCCGGCCTTCCCGGACATTCCGGCAGAAGCCTACTATGCGTTCGCGGTCCGCGCGGCTGCCGCGCTCGGCATCCTCCGGGGCAGAGACGACGGCCGCTTCGGGCCTTCCGATCCGATCACCCGCCAGGAAGCGGCGGTCATGCTGCTTCGCGCCTACGAAGCGGCGCATCCCGGCGAGGCGGTCCCGGCGTCAACCCTGGACGGGTCCGCGTTCGTTGAAGCCGGACAGATTGCGCCTTGGGCGGAGCAGGCGGCCTTGTTCGCGATCGACCGCGGCCTGTTGAACGGGCTGCCGGGCGTCGGACTCGCGCCGGCGGGCATCGTCAGCCGGGCGCAGGCGGCCGCCATGCTCGCGCGGTGGCTGTCGATTTAAAAGCGTAAGCCGAAGAGCCGTACCTCCGCGGTACGGCTCTTTTATTTTTGCGAAAAAGGCGGACCGACTATCGTGTAAAAGCACTCGATCGAGGCGGGCTCACCTTCGATCGGCTTGTCTACCGCGCAAAAGTGCAGGATTTTTACCCCCAGCCGCTATCTCAAACAACTGCATTGATCAGCTTTGCGTCCCTTGTCCCCGCGCCTCCCAGGCTTCCGCCAGCAGCTCCGAATTGATGCCGGCGCCGGCCATCGCGCCCATCGCCGCGGCCTGAATGAGCTGGTTCATCTCGGTCGCGATGTCGCCGGCGACGTATACGCCGGGTATGCTCGACTTGCCCAGCGCATCGGTCGCCGTCACGCTGCCGGTCGGGGTCAGCTCGCAGCCGAGCGCCTGGGGCAGGTCGGAGCCGGCCGCCAGCGTCGGCGCGAAAAAGATTCCGGTGCAGGGAATGGAGGAACCGTCTTCGAGCTCGACCTGGTTAACCATGCCGTCCTCGGAGACGATCCGGCGGATCGGCGCGTCATGCAGCGGAATGTTCCGTACGCGCAGCTCTTCGCGCTGCGCGTCCGACAGCTCGTCCGGACCGTTGGTGAACAAGGCGATACGTTCCGACCAGCCAAGGATCGTCTTGGCGAAATGAAACGCGCGTTCTCCTTTGGCGATGACGGCAAGCTGCCGATCGCGCAGCTCCCAGCCGTCGCAATAAGGGCAGACGAACGCGCTTTTTCCGTATACGTCGGTCAAGCCTTCGATTTCGGGCAGCCGATCCTTTTTGCCGACGGCGAACAGCAGCTTTTTAGCGAGGTAGGTATCGCCCTTCTTGGTCGCGATCTTGAAGTCGCCGTCCGCTCCGCCGATCTCGATGGCGATATCCGCTGCGAACCGGACGGAAGGGTATGCGCGGATCTGCTCGACGGCGATGCGTCTGAATTCGTCGGGCTTGATCCCGTCTCTCGTCAGAAAGCCGTGCGACTCGTGCGTGACGCGATTGCGGGGAAGCCCCTCGTCGATTACGATTACGTTTTTTCTGGCTCTCCCCCAGCACGAGCGCCGCATTCAGTCCCGCCGGCCCGCCTCCGATGATCGCCGCATCCAATAACTGTTCCATGTACTCGCTCCTTTTAGTGATATTATAGATTCTTTATATCCACGATTATAGCGGATAGGCTTCGCGTTATGCAATCGGTTTTCGCGCGCGTACCCAAAATCGAACAAGAAACGGACAACAATGCGTGGACGGCAAGCGTTATAATGAAAGCGATTAACCCAAAAGCGAAGGAGTATGATGATAAACGTGAGCAACAACCGGATCGGTTTGATCGGCTGCGGCAATATCAGCGCCATTTATTTGAAAAACCTGACGGCTTCATCCGACGTGCGGGTCGTCGCATGCGCGGACATCGACGTCGAGCGCGCGCGTTCGCGGGCGCAGGAGTTCGGCGTGCCGAAGGCATGCACCGTCGAGGAGCTGCTCGCGGATCCGGAGATCGACATCGTCGTCAACTTGACGATCCCGGCTTCGCATGCCGAGATCAGCCGCCGCGCGCTCGAAGCGGGCAAGCACGTCTATCTGGAAAAGCCGCTTGCGGTCGAACTCCAGGATGGCCGCGACGTCGTCGCGCTGGCCGAGTCCAAGGGCTTGCGCATCGCCTGCGCGCCGGAGACGTTCCTGGGCGGCGGCATCCAGACCTGCCGCAAGCTGATCGACGAAGGCGCGATCGGCCGGCCGGTCGCGGCGACGGGCTTCATGATGGGCAGCGGCCCCGAAGCCTGGCATCCGGATCCGATTTTCTTCTACCAAAAGGGCGGCGGCCCGCTGTTCGATATGGGCCCGTATTATCTGACCGCGTTCATCTTCCTGCTCGGCGGCATCCGCCGCGTCACCGCTTCCGCCGCGATCTCGCTGCCGGAGCGCGTCGTCGGCAGCGGCGCCAAGAAGGGCGAGCGCATTCCGGTCGAGACGCCGACGCATATCGCGGGCGTACTGGACTTCGCATCCGGCGCCGTCGGCACGCTGATCACGAGCTTCGACGTCGCGGCCGGCACGAATCTGACCAACATGATCGAGATTCACGGCACCGAAGGCACGCTGCGCGTACCGGATCCGAATACGTTCGGCGGTCCGGTCAAGCTCCGCAAGCCGGGCGGCGACTATGAGGATGTGCCGCTCTCGTTCGGCTACGACGACAATATGCGCGGCATCGGCGTCATCGACATGGCGCGCGCGATCGCCGAAGGCCGCCCGCACCGGGCGTCCGGACAGCTGGCGCTGCACGTGCTCGAGACGATGAACGGACTGCTCCAGGCCTCTGCCGAGGACCGTCATATCCCGCTCGAAGCGCTGGCGGAGCGCCCGGCGATCATGCCGGAGGGCGGCTTCGAGTAAGGCAGGCCCGGTTTTACCCAGTTTTTGCGCAAGCCCGGACGGCCGGAGGCCGTCCGGGCTTTGTCGCGATTGCCTTGCGCAGATTGCCCGCCGCCGCGTCGGTCGACGCTGTTGAACGATGCGTGAATATGGGGTAAATTTAATTGGATTATTTTTGAAATCCCCAATTTATACATCATCGGAGGCGGACCATGGCTAAAGACTTGATCGGGCAATTGACCGACTGGCATCGCAAGAGCAGCTACGGCAAGATCGTCGAGAAGGTCGAGGGGATTCCCGCGGGCGAGCGGGATTATACGCTTACCAGCCACCTGGCCAGAGCCTACAACAACCTTAACCGATACGAGGAGGCGCTGGTACTGCTGCAGTCGGTCGCTGAGCAGGGCGCCGAGGACCCGCTCTGGCATTTTCGGACCGGGTACGCCTACTATTATCTGAATCGGTATGAGGAAGCGATCGCGGCATTCGATCTGGCTGACCGTCTCGATCCCTCGGACGAGCTGACGTTGACGCTGCTGAGCGCGAGCCGCAAGGAAGCCGGACGGATTGTCGCCAAGCCGGCGCCGTCCCGCTTCCCCCTCCGAGGTTCCGTTGGGGCAATCGGACTTTTCGGATTTTTGGGCAGACAGCGATTATGCGCGCGACGCCTACGTGTCCGATCCGCCGTCGGACGCGCTGATCGCCGAAGTCGAGGAGGCGCTCGGCTACAAGCTTCCTGCCGCATACATTCGCTTGATGAAGCTTCAAAACGGCGGTATTCCGCGCAATACTTGTTTTCCGACGGAGGTGCCGACTTCCTGGGCGGACGACCATATCGCGATTGAAGGCATCATGGGCATCGGCAAGGACAAAGACTATTCGCTGTGCGGGTCGCTCGGGAGCCGGTTCATGATCGAGGAGTGGGGCTATCCCGACATCGGCGTCGTATTTTGCGATTGCCCTTCCGCCGGCCATGACGTCGTCATGCTCGATTACCGCGCTTGCGGTCCGCAGGGCGAGCCTCAGGTCGTCCATGTCGATCAGGAGCAGGATTATCGAATCACCTTCCTGGCCTCTAGCTTCGAGGACTTTGTTCGCGGACTGGTGGACGAAGAGGCGTTCGACACGTCGGCGTCGGATGCGGAACAGGATCTGCTGCGGGTGACCGACGGCCAGTTCACGCCGTTGCTGGCGGAGCTGTGCGGCAATGCGACGGAAGTCGAGACGGTCGGGCGACTCATCCGCGCCGTGTGCAAAAAAGTCGTGGAGGAGAAAGGATACTTTTCTCTCCATGCCGACAAGTTGTCGAAGCTGATGTACGACGTGCAGTTCTGGCTATATACGAAGACGTATCCGCGGACGGACCGTGGGGCCTACCTGGCGCGCTATCCGGAGATGCTCGTGTTCGGCGCGGGGGTTCGCCACGAACGGCTATGCGCCGGATTTCGTGTCGGATTGGCTGGACGAACGGCTGGAACAGGGGCTGATCGTATCGGAAAACGGCGGTTTGCGGTTCACCGATGAAGCGGCGGCAGAAGTGATCGCACAGCTTCAATCGGAGGCCGCGGCGGATGGGCGAGGCGGCGACGACAGCGCGCCAGAAGAAGCGCTGGCGCCGTTCAAGCTCATTGTGCACGACAACGGCGCGTCTGTCATTTTGAATGTCGGCGAATATAAGGAAGCGCTGTTCCGGTCGCGGGAGGACGAGGGCTTTGAAGGCAGCGGCTACGATTGGGCGTCGCTTGCTGCCGTATTCCTCAAGGAGCGGATGCCGGAGCTGTCCGGCGTCGTAAAGTTGGATCCCGAAGGCAGCATGTTCTGCGCCTACGCCGACGACCGTGAGGCGATCGTCCGCTTCGCCCGCGCTTTTAAGGCGGCCTGCGAGGACGACGCGTTGATCCAGGACTTGTTTTCCCGGGCCGAGCTTGACTGACGCATCGGAGCAGCACGGAAAAACCGTGCAACTCGCGTAGAAATCGCCGTTGGTGGAGGCGTAGCGCGGAAAAACCGCGCAACTCGTGCAGGAACCGCCTTCAGGTAGCAAATTAACACGGAAAAAACGTACAACTCCCCCCCGCCCCAAAGTCCGGTTGCTCCCCCAAGGGCGTTTGTGGAATACTAGGTTTATCGAAAAGGCTTGGCCGGGGGAGAGCGGAACGATGGAAAGCAGGCTATGGATTCGAAACGGCAGCGTGGTGCTGCCAGATGGAGTGGAGCAGGCCGATATTTTCGTCGAAAACGGACGGATCGCCGGTATAGGCGGCGGCGCTGCCCCGAGCGGGAACGTGCGGTCGATCGACGCGGAGGGCGCCTATGTGCTGCCGGGGCTCGTCGACATTCATTGCGACGCGATCGAGAAGGAGGTCGAGCCGCGGCCGAACACGCTTTTTCCGATGGAAATGGCGTTCCTGCAGTTCGAGCGCAAGCTTGCGGGGCACGGGATTACGACGATGTATCATTCGCTGTCGCTCGGCGTGGGCCTCAGCCTTCGGGGCGAGCATCTCGTGTCGGAGATGATCGGTACGATTCGGCGGCTCGCCGCAGCGAGGTCGATGATTCGCCATCGCGTCCATCTGCGCTACGAGGTGTCGCATCTGACGGGCTTTCCGCTTGCCGAACGTCTCATTCGCGAGGGTCAGATCGAGTATTTGTCGTTGATGGACCATGCGCCGGGGCAGGGCCAGTACCGTCGGCCGGGCGCCTTTCAGCGTTATGTGATGAAAAATCAGGGCGTCGACGCGGAGGAATGCGAGCGGATCGTCGAGGAGCTGCAGGCGCGCCGGGCGTTGATCGATTGGGACAAGCTGCGCCGGCTCACCGGCCTTGCCAGGCAGCACGGCATCGCCGTCGCGTCGCATGACGACGATACGCCGGAGCAGGCCGACCGGTCGATGGCGTTCGGCGCGTCGATCAGCGAATTTCCGCTGAATCTGGAGACGGCCGCATACGCAACGGGACGCGGAATGAAAATATGCCTCGGCGCGCCGAACATCGTGCGCGGCGGCTCCCACGACAAAAACCTGACGGCGATGGATGCCGTCAGGGTCGGCGCCGCCGACATCGTTTGCTCCGATTATCATCCGGCGTCGCTGCTTCAATCGTTGTTCGGCATGCATGCGGACGGTATTCCGCTCCATGAGGCCGTGCGGATGGCCACGCTCGAACCGGCTTCGGCGCTCGGACAAGCGGCGCGGATCGGTTCGATCGAGCCGGGCAAGCTGGCGGATTTGCTCGTTGTCCGAACGATCGGCGGCGTGCCGGTCGTCACCGATACGATCGTCGAAGGCGCGGTCGTGTCGCAGACGCGGGATTACCGGATGTAAGGGCGATCAGGAGGGCGAGGGTACGTCGTCCGTCTCCTGGGTTCGCGCCGCAAGCTGGGCATGCAGGGTGTCGACGAGCTGCTCGCGCGTCGCTTCGGCGCTGTGCGCCCAGATTGTCTCGAAGAGCACGCCGATACCGGGGGAGCGTCGCCTCGGCATTGCCGATCGACTCGTCGATCGTCGCGCGCAGCTCTGCTTTGCTTTTGCCTTCGACGCGTTTGAAGATGGCTTCTCGCAGGGTGATGTTCACGGTTCGGATCCTCCTCGAAGCGGTCGTCCGCAGGCGCCGGCATGACCGGGCCTGCCGCGAATATAGCGTCTCCGTCCGCAATGGCGGTTATCCGGCGCCCGGGTCCGTGTTATAATGGAAAACACGAAAAGCGAAGCCGGCAAGGCAACAACGAGGAGGAACCTTCGGCATGGCCAAGGGCAAAAAGCAGTTCGCCGTCATCGGACTCGGGCGGTTCGGCTCGAGCGTCGCGCAATATTTGGCGAAAATGGGCTACGAGGTGCTCGCGGTCGACGAGAGTCAGGAGCGCGTGCAGGATATGGCGAACGTCGTCACGCACGCCGTCTCCGCGGATTCGACCGACGAGGAAGCGCTGAAGGCGCTCGGCATCCGCAATCTGGACGTCGTGGTCGTCGCGATCGGTCAGGATATCCAGGCGAGTATTCTGACGACGCTGATCCTGAAGGACCTTGGCGTACCGAAAATTATCGTCAAGGCGCAGAACGAGCTTCACGGCAAGGTGCTCAGCAAGATCGGCGCAGACAAGGTCGTATTCCCCGAACGGGATATGGGACTGCGGGTCGCGCATCACCTGATCTCCCCGAACATTATCGAGCATATCGAGCTTTCTCCGGACTACAGCATCGTCGAGCTGCAGGTGCCTTCGAACATGGCGGGCAAGACGCTGCGGGAGCTCGATTTTCGCGTGAGGTTCGGATGCAACGTGATGGCGATCAAGCACGGCGGGGAAAAAATGGACGTCACGCCGCGAGCGGACAAGCCGCTGCAGCGCGCAGACGTGCTCGTTATTGTGGGCAACAACGGCCAACTGCTGCAATTGGAGCAAGCCTATGCCAATCTTTGAACCCGCGCTCACCTCGCTCGCCAATCCGCGCGTGAAGGGATGGGCCAAGCTGTCGGAGCGCAAATACCGGCAGCAGAGCGGGCGCTTCAAGCTGGAGGGCGTCCATCTGGTCGTAGAGGCGCTAGCTGCGGGCTGGCCGCTCGAGGCCGTCGTCTTCGACGAGAGCTTCGGACTGCCGCAGGAGCTGCTGCCGTATGCGGAGCGGGCTTCTGCGGGCGACCGGCGCAGCGCGGGTCCCGAGTGGATTCCCGCATCGCCGGACATTATCGCGAAGTGCAGCGAGACCGAGGCGCCGCAGCCGGTGTTCGCGGTCGCGCTTAAAAAAGGGCTTCGATCCGGCGGCGCTTTATGCAGAAGCAGGTGCCGACGCACATCGCGCCCGACCTTCAGCCCGCGGGGGAAGCGGCTCAAGCCGAAGGCGTCGGACCGGGCGGCGCGGCCCCTTCGCGCGCGCGCGGGCCCATCGTCGTGCTGGACGGCGTGCAGGATCCCGGCAACGTCGGCACGATCGTGCGCTGCGCCGCGGCGAGCGGCGCGTCGGCCGTCGTGCTCGGCAAGGGCACGGCCGACTTGTACAACGCCAAGACGCTGCGCGCCACGATGGGCTCGCTCTTCCGCGTGCCGACGATCGAGGCCGATTTGACCGAGCTGTTGCCCGAAGCCAAGGCGCGCGGCGCCGTGCTGTACGGCACGAGCTTGCAGGCGGAATTCTCCTGCTATGACCTCGATCTGACCGGCAGCGGCGTCTGGCTGCTGTTCGGCAACGAAGGCGCCGGCTTGTCGCCGGCCGTCCAGGCGATGATCGACCGCCCGGTCATCATTCCGATGACCGGCTACGCCGAGTCGCTGAACGTTGCGATGGCGGCGACGGTGCTGCTGTTCGAGGCGCAGCGCCAGCGGCTTATGTGACCAACAAACAATTCCTGTCCAATCCCCAAATAACTGTCCCTGAATAAAAACAACTGTCTCTAAATCACTAAAGACTGGATGCTGGTAGAGCTTCACCCAACCAACTCCCCAGTCTTTTTCTCTATTTATTAAGATTTTTCTCAAGCCTTTTCTGGTGTTTTCTCAAGCAAGAACCCAAGCCTATCAAGGCTTTTCTCGGTTTTCCCCCAAGCCTTTTCCCAGGTGTTTAATCCTGACTTCGCTTTTCTCTGTCTATTTTTTCTGTCTTTCTCCTGTCGTTTACTGCATTTTGGACATCAATTTTTATTCGGTTTCGTTCACATTTGAACTAGTTATCTTCCAAATTCTCACCTTAATTAGCTGTCATGATGGGACACGAATCTTTTTCCCAAAAATAGGGGGAGAGGGCTTGGGGGGAGTAAGGGATTTGGCGTGTTGGATTAGGGCAAGTTTCGGGACACTTATTTTTTGCAGATTACAAAGTAGCAGGAATAAAAGGAGAAGGAGATAGGGAAGGCGTTTAAGTTAAAATGTTAGGCATTCGAAGAAAATGTCGATTTCACCATGTATGTCACTCATCGAATAAATAAACGCCATAAAACTCTCCTACACCCTTAGCCTGTAAGGCTTCGCTTCTTTGAAGTAGAATCTTATTATATTGGACAAGCATCTCTAAGATGTCTTTACTCTCTTTTAGCCACTCGGTTTCAGAAGCTTGCATTCGAGGGATTAAAGGCTTAATGTTATCCCTTGAAATCGAGTTGTCTTCAAAGAACATTTCCAAATCCTCTTCTTCGATCCACCTTGTTACCGATTCATCGCTTCCGAAATATTTATTAAACCTTCCTCTCCCAAAGCATTCATAAAGGGTTTTCGGCATTTGATCGCGATAGAAAATGCCACGTCTTTGCATTTGTCTTTCAGGCAATCGCATTACATTTGCTCTTGTTGAAGATAATTCAGCAAATTGATACAACTCTTTAACTAAAACATTTTCAAAAGGCAAATAGCGATCAATGTTCTCTATGATACCGTTATAGCAATCAATGCCCTTATGAGGTGTTCCTCTCATCCCTTGATAGCTAAAGGTATCCCCTGCAACGCACTGTAAACTCATCTTCAAGGGAAACCATACAGAAAATATCGTATCGGCATGCAAGTCCCCATCTAACCACACAACATCCAAATCATTCTTTTTTACGCCATTCTTCACCACCATAACCTGGTCGCTTAGGATCATGCATCAAGTATTTTAAAAAATTGACGATAGGGTTGTCGGTATACTCCTTGCCAATGATGGTTTTTAATCTATTCTCAGACATTTATATTGATCTCCTTCATTGAAACTTTACTTTGGATAAGAAATTTCTGGTGGTTCCTCGTTAATAACTAACCATGCTTATGAGATCAGCCAGTTTAGCTTAATGTTTATCTGATCCAATTTTAATAAAGAGTGAAGCCTTTTATCTAAAAAAAATGAAGAGAAGAGATAGATCTTTACATTAATATTTAGTAGATAAAGATGAGGCGTTCGGTCGTTAGTATGTATGAAAGATCTATAATTTAACAATTCACTAGACAAAAACATAAGCAAATAGTAAAATTATGTACAAGATGAGTTGGAGAGGATGATCCCGTTGACGTTGAATACTTTTCGTAGTTTAGAAGAAAAAAGGAAGTTTGTTGAATCATTGTCTATTGGTGCAATGCTGAATTATGAAAAAAAGAATGCGGATAACGGGATAACCAAAAACAAATATAGAAATGGAACCTCTGATGAAGTTAATCAAGTTGTTTGCGATAATTTTAAGGATAGCTATATGATCGATGTTTACGCAGAAAATGGATTTGAACATATCCGTATGTATAACAAAGAAGATAAACATTTATATGTACTTATTAGAGAAGGCACATACAAAGAACAAGTCGAATCCAAGGAAGATGAATCGCTTGCCGTTCATTATTTAAAGGCTTATGCCTATATAAATAGACACTTATCCAAAACACCAGTTGAGCTGACTGGACAGCTTGTCCTTTTTTGGAGAAGATAACAATAAAGTTGGAACTCAGAAGGAATACTTAGTTGAGCAGAAGGTCAAAGATGTAATCAGAAATATTGATGTTGAACTTGTTCACATCATTACTTATGATGTGGTTCGAGGTAATTTGCTCTTTGTTAAGTCAAGAATTCCAAGTTCCAATCTAAAACAAAAGCCAATTAATGAAGAAGATATGAGTGAATTTATCGTAACATATGATAATCAAGATGAAACAGTCGGCTCTACTGTTAAGGTTGAGCATACTGACCTTACGGATGAAATGCAAAAACAAATTATTACAGGGCTGCTGAAGCTGAAGGGTCAAGAAAAAGACAACAGTGAAAAATAAAGATTTTGAGAGGGATAAATTATGGCTGTCGTAAATGCCTTTAACCAAAATAGATTAAAGTCAGCAAGAATTTTCATGGGGCTTACGATATCTGAACTCGCCGATGCATCAGGAGTGTCCAAGCAAGCAATTTCTCAATTTGAGAATGGGAAAACAAAGCCGACATTAGAAACTCTTATGAGACTAATGTTTGTTTTGAAATTTCCTAGAGAATATTTTTACGAGAAGGATAATATTGAAGAAGTTCAAGTTGGTAATACTTTTTTTAGATCTTTAGTTAGTACATCAAAAAAAAGAACGATTGTCGCAAGTTGAGAAAACAAAATACTTTTCAAAAATTTGTGATTTTCTCGAGAATTATATAGATTTTCCTCAAATGAATTTGCCGAGTGTAAAAGATTTAATTGAATTACCGGAGCCTTATCTTGATAATCCTAAGCTACTTGAACGTGATCATATCGAACAGATTGCACTATCTTTACGTAATTTTTGGGGGTTAGGGGAAGAACCTATCACCAATATTGTATTTTTGTTGGAGAAAAACGGTTTTATTATGACATCGTTAGCTACTGATACAGAAAAAATAGATGCCTTTAGCCAAAGACAAATGGTTCGCAATAAAGAGAGATATATAATTGTACTTGGGGATGGCAAACAATCCGCAAGCAGAAGGCAGTTCGACACTGCTCATGAGTTAGGTCACATGGTACTTCATAATTGGAATACAGATTTTAATGATATATACCTTGAAGAGCATCGACTTATTGAGCAACAAGCAGATGCTTTTGCAGGAGCATTTTTATTACCGAGAGATGCTTTTAAGAAAGACCTCCATTATCCCAATAACTTAAGCTTCTATATTGAGCTTAAGAAAAAGTGGAAAGTGTCCATTCAGGCGATGATAGTAAGGGCGTTTCATCTTGAGATCATCAACTACAATCAGTACACATATCTTATGAAGCAAATGAATCAAAAGGGGCTTAGAAAGAAAGAGCCATTAGATGATATTCTTGCGGTACCTCAGCCGATACTTATAAGCAAGGCTGTTGAAATGTTGTTGGATAACAATATATTAAAACCAAGAGACATAATTGAAGCAAACGGATTTAAGCTCTCGCAAGACATGGTTGAGTATTTGCTCAATTTAAAGAAGGGCATGCTCAATGAGAAGTCGGAGAAGGTGAGCATGGAGTCACTTTTGCATTTTAAAGAGTTTGAGAATGAAAGCAACGGACGTTAATTCATTTCTGACAACGTGTTGTGCGGTGTACAATTCGTTTTCATTTTATCGAAAAAGGTGGATACTGCTTGGATAATGATATTGGATTTTGCATTGGATGTGGGAAGAAATTAGATACTTCCATTCCATTTGAAATATTCACAAATACACCAGGCCAATATGTTTGTATTGATTGTACCAAAACATTAAAAAAAGAGATTTTCTGAAATCAGGCATAGTTCTCTTGAAATCATTATTCGGAACAAATTACTAAATGATAAGTTTGATTATTTTGTTGAAAATGAAGAGATTCTCAAACATATGGATAATCATTCGTTTTATTTAAGTGGTTCACATCAAGCAAGAGAGTATATGTTTTCTTTGCTTGAAGAAGTTCATCGCTTTGCTTATCATGCAACATTTGAATGTCATTTGTTTTGTGACATGTTTGAAAGTGCTGATCATATGTTCTTCTCCGATCGATACTTTCTAACTAATAGTGTTATTAAAACGATTGGTGCTTGGGAGAAACTGTTGAGGTTTCATTGTTTATATTTTGAAGTTCAATTGGATCGGGAACCCAAAAACAACTCTTTAAGTCGGCTGCAAAAGAAAATGAACAAAACAGAGTTTAAAAAAAACAAAGTTATACAGTGAATTTATTAATTTGAAGAGTATTAATAGTTTCGGAGAAATAGATAATGCAAGAAAGAATAATGACCATAACGTATCCCATCATTTGGGTGGAAAAAAATATTTAGAACTCGCAGAGTTGGCAAAAATGATATTAGACAATACGAATGCTCTCTATAATGGAATAGAAGAAGCTCTAGAACTGTTGCCAAATCGAACGCGATTGACTACAAAAAAATTTAATGCGGACTTTGGCCTGATTAATAAAATTGAAGAGAATGAAAAAGTATTTAAGAAGAAAGCTTTGAAAATAAAATCTAAGTTTAGTCACCAGGACATACAGAAAATAAATCAACTTTCAGTGCGATATATAGGGTGGGCAAACAATAGGATGGATGAAGTGGTTAGTTGGAAAGTAAGGTATTCACATCCTCCTATGGCATCAATTTATTACAGGCTGATAGACGTTGCTTCAAGGCTACACGAGAGTGCTAGAAGTCTGGGGTATTCTGCTGAACTTTTTGCAGAGGCAGTGAATTTTAATTATGTTGATTTGGATAAACATTGGGTGAAATTCGATGGTATGAACTATCGTTACTTTATTCATAGTGCGTTATTAAGAATTTATGGAGTCTATGATAAGCTAGGGATGGTTATACAAGATATATTTGAAGTTGAGCTAGGCGATGTCACTTTTGAAGCTGTTATTGAACATCTACGAGTTACAGATGGGGAGGATCGTTATCTTAATTCATTGCCTCCCTTGAAGATATGCAACCGTATTTTAAGCACAGCTTCATATAAAAAGTTGTATGATTCTAGGCAAGACTTTTTCCACCTGTTGGTTATGCAGGACTTTATGAACCCTCGATATAAGGAAGTTCTTGACACTGAACTTATGATTGCCATTATTGATAATTGTAAGATGATTTATGAACTAATCGATAGTCTTGATATCGCACTTGTGCATTTCCATCGAATTGGTACATATCATCAGAATACAAAGACTTAGAAGGTTATTGTGATTGTTATGTATGAATCAAATTAAGTATAGCTGACCGCTATTAACTGAAAGCTTGGGGATAATCGAACATTTCGATAACTCTCTAAGCTTTTTTTTGGAGAGAATTACAGTGATTCTTAAAGCAGATTATTAATTTTATAATATTAGGAATATCTTTTCAAAAAAATGAAAACGAAAATGATTGAATATATTTGATAAAGGTCGTGAATGAAATGTTGCAGCGGATACTTGATGTTGATATGGACTTCTTCCTAAGTGATATTGCTCATTGGGTAACAGACAATCAACGATTAGATGATGAGTATTTCAAAGCATGGAGGGAATTGGAATTTAGAAGATTCTTGGAACAAAACTGTGGTTTATCCAGACATAATCCTATACCTGGAAGAGTAGTGGTGCATCATGACGAAGCATTTCACTTTTGGAAAGAACTAATTCAACGTTGTCAGTTACAAGTCCCATTTGAACTTACCCACATTGATGCTCACTCAGATACAGGATTAGGTGATGCAAATTACGTATATATTATGAAAGATCTATTGCACTATCCAATAAATGAACGATTAAGTAATTTGAATATCAAAAAAAGTGAATTATGCTAATTTTCTAGCGTTTGCAATGGCTTTAGGCTGGGTAAGCCAAGTAGAATTCGTTCTTCATCCTAAATGGGAAAATGATTTTATGCATTTACATCTAAAGGATCTATCGGATTCTAGCGGTGCATTTCAATTCAAAGCATATAGTAAAGAGCTCGACATTGTGATGCAAATGGATAGGCTTGCAAAAATTAAACCAGTTAAATTAGATCCAGAGTACCGTACACTTTAATAGATGGAGGTGTCTTTCAGAACAGTGCACCATATGATTATGTTGTGTTTTGTCAGTCTCCAGGATATACTCCGGCGAGCGCTGATTATATGCTTTCCGTTATTAGAGATTATATAATTGAAATTTGAAAAATTAAGAATACCCAGAATGATTGGTGGAGGATATGTTGTGGAAAGCGAAATTGCTAGGAGAATAATTGAAGAGCAAGGTTTAGAAACATATATTTTCCCTTGTTGTAGCGGTCATAAAGATCATGATTGGTTCTCAGGGAAAACGGTATACAAAACTTGCTCATCTGTACATAAATGCGAATGGATCTTAATTGTAGAGCAACATATTGCTTACATTAATAAAAATGAATCAAAAAAATATAAATTAGTATTGTGTCCAGATAAAGAACCTAACGGGCAAAACGATTCAGAGCCGGATGCAAGACTTGTAAATGATGATGGTCCTAATGAAGAATTTGTTATTGAAGTTAAATCAATTCATGAATTGGATAACCAGAGAAATAAAGATGACAAATCGTTTAATGAATTTGCTATGTACATGTCTTATTATATAAATCAGAATATTACTCAACTTCAACAATATCCGTATGGGTTGCTTATGGACAGTGATATTAGGTGGGGGGAAGCATGGGAATCAGAAAAGAAGAAATATTCACAAAGTGGTTGAACATATACAAAGGATTGTTAATAATGGGTTCGTAAATTCCCCCCGAGTGCTGGGAGGACTTTGAAGTAGATGGTGTTGGATTCCGCTTTCTAATATTGGATGCAGAAAGTGCTAGAGAGTATAACGTGAGAACTGGAAGTATTTATATTGGCGGTAAGATAAGATTAGGTTCAACATCTGATTTAAAGCCATCAAAAGTATTGTTTGACGAGTATATCTCAAAAGTTCTTCTTCAAACAAAGAAAAAGTTCAAATCCTATAGTGATCTCAAATATCGGAAAGCCCTACTAATTGTGAATGAAAGTAACTATATAGGTAGTTATATCTTTGATAAATTAATGAAAATAGAAATGATTGAAGAAGTTGAATTGTGGTTCGCAGATCGTGTATATGAAGTAATAGACGAGTTTGAGAACGAAGAATTCAATGGGTATGAGTTTAAAAAAAGTAAAGTAACCGCACAAATATTTATATAAGCCCTACTATATTCACCGAAAATAAACACATCACAAAGTAAATAAACTCATTACACGGAAAATAAACTCGTATCTCCCCAATGATTCCCCAGCCTATTTCCCAAATCATTAAAGGGCAAAGGAATAGGGGAGAAGCTTGGAAAATGATGAGAGAGAAGATTAACTAACTCATTACGCAAAGGGACTACATTATTATTCAAGCAAAAAACCAAGTTGTTCAAGGGGCTAAGGGATACTTGAGCTCTTTCCCCAGGTTTTAGAGACAGCAATTTTTTTTGTAATCCAAAGCTCGTTTAACACTTTCAAAACACCGGGAGTGAGTCTTCTTGTCCGAACAGTCCCCATCCACACCGATCGACGTCGTCAAGCTGGACCGCAACATGACCGTCGAAACGGTACGCGGCGATTCGTTGAAATGGCTGTCGCCGCTTGAGCCGCCGTTCCATATCGCCGGCTTCGCGTGGTTCGCGCAGGAACGCCGCTACCGCCGGTTGCCGTCCGCCCCCGCCGACGCGCTGCCGCAGGCGGTCGACGTACTCGCGAATTGCACGGCGGGCGGCCAAATTCGCTTCCGTACCGACGCCTCGCAGCTGTCCATCCGCGTCAAGCTGACCGGCCCGGCCAACATGTACCATATGCCTGCGACCGGACAATGCGGGTTCGACTGCTACTTGGGCGAGCCGGGGGAGCAGCGCTATTTGAGCACGACCCGCTTTGACCGAACAGAAACGGCGTACGAGGTTTCCTTCTACGATTGGAAGGTGAAGCGACCGCTGCATGTGACTTTGAATTTCCCGCTGTACCAGGGCGTCGAGGAAGTATGGATCGGCGTCGACGAAGACGCGACGATCAGTGCGCCTGCCCCATACGCCAGCGGCAAACCGGTCGTCCTGTACGGCACGTCGATTACGCAAGGGGGGCTGCGCCACGCGTCCCGGCATGGCGTATCCGAATCTGTTAAGCCGATATCTTCCCTACGAGTTCATCAATCTCGGCTTCTCCGGCAACGGCAAAGGGGAACCGGAAGTCGCCCGAACGATCGCGGGCATCGCGGACCCGGCCATGTTTGTCCTCGATTACGAAGCGAATGTGGGAACGGCGGAGCGGATGGCGGAGACGTTGCCCGCGTTTATCCGCATTTTGCGCGAACGTCACCCCGAGGTGCCGATTCTGGTCGTATCCAAGATCCGCAGCGCAGGCGAACGATTCTATGAGGAAATGCGGCAGCTGCTGCACGACCGCAAGCACGTCCAGCGATCGACCGTCGAAAGGCTGCGAAGCGAAGGCGATGCGAACGTCCATTTCCTCGACGGCGGCACGCTTCTGGGCGATGAGGATGCCGAGGAATGCACGGTCGACGGCGTCCATCCGACCGATCTGGGCTTCCTGCGCATGGCCAAATCCTTGGCGCCGGTCATTCGGAAGCTCATCGGCGCGTGAGCGCGAAGCGTCCGGTCCTGCAATCGTTAACGAATGAAACGACAGCGCAAGTGCTTGAAGCCGACCGCCGCTCCTTTAGGAGCGGGCGGTTTTTTTTGCGTTTAAGCGGGTCGGCCATATGTCCGTTCGCGATTGTCCCTCGATTGGTATCGACAGCTTCGGAACAATGCGATAATATGATTGTATATTTCACATTTGTGAAAGAATGATAAAAAAAGGGAGAGCTGATCAAATGGAGCTGCAAAAAAACAAGGTAAAATCCGCCGATCGCGTATTGGATATATTCGAGCTGTACGAAGGGGAGACAGAGTCGTACAGCTTGTCGGAAATCTCCAAAATATTAAATATGCCGCCGAGCAGCACCTATAACTTGCTGCAGAACATGCTGGAACGAGGGTATCTGGAAACTGATAAAACCGGCAAGCAGTATCAGCTCGGTTACAAGCTGTTCTCCATTCGCAACAAACGGATGAAATCCGGAAATTTGTCCGAAGCCTTCATTAACGTCGCGGACAAAATTTTTAACGATTTGAACGAGACCGTTCATCTTGCCGTACGCATGGAAAACATGCTGCTCTACGTGGGCGAAAAGTCCAGTACGCACCTGTTGCGCTTTAATTCGATCACGGGCCAGACGGCTCACCTGCATGCGACGGCTTCAGGCAAAGTATTGCTCGCGGAGCTGGCGGAAGAGGAGCTGCGCAAAATATACCCGAACGACGCGCTGGAGAAAGTGACGGAAAAAACGATATCGTCGTATTCGGATTTGCTCAAGGAGCTTGCCAAAGTGAGAAAGGAAAAGTTCGGCTACAACATGGGGGAAACGGTGGAAGGCGTTCATTGCGTGTCCAGGGCGATCTACGACGCGGAGAAAAGAGTCGTGGCCGCCATCAGCATTTCGATCCCGGTCGTGCGAATTACGGGCGAGGTGTGGGGCAAAGTTCACGATTGCGTCAAAAGAGCGAGCGAGGAAATCAGCATCAAGGCCTTTGGGTAAAAACCCAAGGCCTTCAGCATAATAATTTATATATATGAATTTATTCATTGACATGAAAAAGATGCCATAATACAATCGAGGTGAGCAAAAACAAAAACAGGAGGGGTTCAATTGAAAAGCGGATTCAAGCTTTCCCTGGTTTCTTTGCTGGCGATCTCATTAGCGGCTTGCGGAAATAATGGAGATGAAGGCAACGGCAACAGCAGCTCGCCTTCAAGCGCTGACCAGCCGCCGGCATCTTCGGCAGCGCCTAAAGAAATGAAGCTGACCATCGGTCTTCCCGGCGCGTACGATGTCACCAAAAAAGAAATTGTCGACGGCTTCATCGCCAAGTTTCCGAACATCAAAACGGAGATCGTCGAAGTGCCGTGGGCGGACTTCGCCACGAAGATCACTGCCGAGATCGCAGGGGGGCACGGCGCCCGACGTGTGGGTTCAAGAGAACGCGATCGTCCTCGGATACGGGAACCGCGGCGTTGCGGAAGACCTGGCCCCTTATATCAAGAGAGATTTGAACGATGCCGATTACATATCGGGGCTGTATGCCTCGAAGACACCGGACGGCAAAGTTTACGGCATTCCGCACGGGATCAATCCGGTAGCGCTCGCCTACAACAAGAAAATGTTCGCGGACGCCGGCGTCGCGCTTCCGACCGACGACTGGACTTATGCGGATATGATCGAAGCCGCCAAGAAGCTCACGAAGGACACGAACGGCGACGGCAAGCCGGATCAATACGGCTTCGCTATTTCGCAAGGCATCACGCAAGGCTGGTACCCCTGGACCCGTTCCTATGGCGGACAAGTACTCGATGAGACGAAAACGAAAGCGATGTTTACCGATCCTAAATCGATCGAAGGCATCCAGGCGTGGGCGAATCTGGTGAAGGACGGCATCAGTCCGGATGCCGATTTCCTCAAGGTCGCAGGCGGCGATTGGAAGGCGTTCGGGGCGGGCAAGGTCGCGATGTACTTCATGCAGTACAGCAACCAGACGATCATCAACAAGGAATTTGCGGATCTGGACTACGATACGGTCATGATGCCGAAAAGCATGGACGGCAAACGTATCGTGCCGATCGTTACGAATAGCTGGGTTATTTTCTCCAAGGCCAAGCAAGATTCTAAAGACGCAGCTTGGGAATTCCTCAAGTACTACCTATCCGCGGAGTCGCAGATGGTACTCGCGAAGAGCGGCACCGCCATCCCTGTGCAGAAAAATGCGATTACGGAGCTTGACGTGAATACGAATCCGAAAAATAAAAAAGGCGTTCAGCGACGGGATCGCCGAGGGCGGCGTCACGACGGACGAAAATCCGTCCTGGCAAGAATGGCGTTTGGCGGCGCAGCCGATCTTTGCGGATATTTACGGACAAAAGCTCTCGCCTGAAGCGGGTGCGAAGCAGATTCAGCAGAAGGTTCAAGACATCCTGGATCAAAATCGATAAATGGGGAAACGAGATGGCGGGCGGACCCGAGCGGACCCCGCCATCCGCCGTTTTGGCGGGGACGAAGGAGGAATCGAATTGCGTAGGGAAGCTCGCTGGGGCTACATACTAACGTTGCCTTTTACCGTGCATTTACTCGTTTTTTTTTGCCTTTCCGTTTTTCTTTTCCCTCTATTTAACCTTTACGCAGTGGGACATGTTTAATGCGCCGGCCTGGATCGGCGGCAAAAACTGGGTCAGACTGCTCGACGATCGCTCGTTCTGGAGCTCCTTGAGGAATATCCTGCTTTTCGCCCTCATCTTTGTGCCGCTGCAGACGATTCTCGCCCTCGTGCTCGCCTTTTTTCTCAATCAGTCCATTCGCGCCAAATCGTTCTACCGGGTCATCTACTTCCTGCCGGTCGTTACGCCTTGGCTTGCCGGCGGCACGATGTGGGGATGGATGATGAATAAGACGTACGGCTTGGCCAATTACATGCTCGGACTCATGTCTCTGCCGCCCGTAGATTGGCTGGACAGCAAGCATTGGGTGCTCCCGATCACGAGCGTGGCGCTGGTTAATGTGTGGAAGGGCGTCGGCTCCTCCATGATTATCTTGCTGGCCGCCATTCAGGGCGTGCCCAAAGATTTGTACGAGGCCTCTTCGCTTGAAGGCGCGAGTCGCTGGTCGATGT
Source organism: Cohnella rhizosphaerae (assembly GCF_029525575.1). Taxonomy (GTDB): domain Bacteria; phylum Bacillota; class Bacilli; order Paenibacillales; family Paenibacillaceae; genus Cohnella; species Cohnella rhizosphaerae. Next base: position 686,098 of record NZ_JAPDIA010000001.1, on the reverse strand, counting down.
TCTGGCATATCGTATTTCCGATCGTGTCCCCGATGATATTCCTCGTTCTCATTTTGTCGACGATATCGGCGTTCCAGGCTTTCGATGTATTCCTCGTGATGTTCAATGCGCCGAATATCGTGCCGGATTCGAAGGTGACCCCGAACATCTTAATTTACAAGGACGCCTTCCTCACGACCAAGATGGGCTACGCTTCCGCGATGTCCTGGGCGCTGTTTATCGTGATCATGGCGGTGACGCTGGTGCAGAAACGCTTCGAGAAAAGGTGGGTTCACTATGGGTAGTAAATTCTTATTTAAGAATTTGATTATTCATGTCCTGCTGATCGCCGGCAGTACGGCTATGCTCCTTCCTTTTTTATTGGATGGTCTCGACCTCTCTGAAGACCGGCGCCAATGTGGCGAAGCTGCCGCCGCAATGGATTCCCTCTCCGTTCGTATGGAGCAATTTTTCGGAGGTATGGTTAAAGGTCGACTTTGCGAGATATACGCTGAATAGTTTTCTGATCGTCGCCGGCGACATTGTCGGCATGCTGCTCTCCTGCTCCATGGTTGCCTTCGGGATGGCGATGTTCAACTTTAAGTTGAAGAAGTTTTTATACTTCGGCATGCTGGCCACGCTTATGCTGCCATTTCAGGTGACGATGATCCCCGGGTATTTCATATGGACGTCTTTCGGAGCGCTCAACACTTATTATCCCCTCATCGTTCCAAGCTTCCTGGGCGGCTCTTTCGGCATCTTTCTTCTGCATCAATTTTATAAGAGCACCACGAAGGAATTGTACGAGGCTGCTACGATCGATGGCTGCGGGCCTTGGACCGTCCTTTGGAAAATATATTTTCCGCTATCGCGCGCGGTATTGTCGGCGCTTGCCGTCTTTACGTTCATGGGCGCGTGGAGCAATACGATCGGACCGCTGCTGTATTTGCAGGACAAGGAGCTGTTCACGCTGCCGCTCGGTCTGCTCTTCCTGCGAAGCGATGTCGGCATGGAGCAGCAGATTCTGATGGCTGCCGCCGTCATTGTCACCGTGCCGGTCGTCGTCGTGTTTTTATTCGCGCAGAAGCAATTCGTCGAAGGGATCGCTTCGACGGGCTTGAAGGGCTAGCGCGGGAAACAGGGAGGAATTCGGGAGATGGCGTTTTCTCTGCACGATAAAGTGATTCTGATTACCGGCGCTTGCGGCAGGATCGGCAAGGCTTCCGTCCGTTTGTTTTTAGAAAATGGCGCTACCGTCGTAGCTTCGGATCTGATCCCGGCAGCTTCGCAGCCGCTTTTCGGGGAGCTGACCGAGCGGTTCGGGGAGCGGCGCCTGCTGACCGTGCAATCGGATGCGTGCGACGAATCGCAGGTCATGGCCCTGATGAACGAGATCAACGATCGGTTTGGAAGGCTTGACGGTTGCTTTCATAATGCCTTCGCTCAGCTGCACAGGCCATTTGCGGATTATACGCTCGAAGAATGGGAGCGCGTCGTGCGCGGCACGCTGACGTCCGCTTTTCTCGTCAGCAAACATGCGGTGAAGATGATGCTGGCTTCGGGCGGCGGCGCCATTCTGAATACGTCATCCATTATATCGGAACGGCCGCAAGCCCATAGCGCAGCCTACAGCGCTTCCAAGGCGGCGATCAACCAGATGACCAAGGTGCTGGCGCTCGAATACGGCGCCTCCAACATTCGCGCCAATTGCCTGCTGCCGGGCGACATTAAAGAGCCCGACCCGAACGTTTCCGCCGCGTACGTCGAGAAGATGAAGGAGATCACCTTGATCGGGCGAAGCGGGACGCCGGACGAGGTTGCGCAGCTGGCCGCCTATCTTTTGTCCGATTCCGCTGCCTATGTTACCGGAGCTTCCTATGTCATCGACGGAGGGTTTCGACTATGAAAAAAACGTTTTTATTCCATCATCATACGCGCGACGAACTGTCGCAGCTCGCATACGACGGATATGCCGTCGTGGTGCCCCTTGCGGCGACCGAACAGCACGGTCCGCATCTGACCGTGTATACGGATAGTCTCGTCTGCGAGCATATCAGCTATCATGCGGTGGAACAGGCGTCCGCCTATGCCAAGCTTCTGCTGGCTCCGATGCTGCCGATCGGCTGCTCCGACCATCATACGGCTTTTGGCGGGACGCTGTCGTTCTCCTCCGCCACCTATGCGCTGATGCTGAAGGAAATCGGGAAGAGCGCGATTGCAAGCGGCTTCCGGAAGATCATCTTCCTGAACGGACATGGCGGCAACGAGCTGGCCATGCATCAAGCCGCGCAGGATCTTGCCGTCGAGCACCCGGTGTGGACCGCATCGGCCTCCTATTGGAGCATCGCCCGCGATGCGCTCGCTGCGGTCAAAGCCTCGGAAACCGGCAAAGTGCCGGGCCATGCGGGCGGCTTCGAAACCTCGCTCGTCCTGTCGCTTGACGCCGACCTGGTGAACCGGGAGCGAATCGAGTCCGATCACCCGACGCTTCCCTGGGTAGCCGCAGGTCCGGCGGGAACGTTCCTTGGACGCCATCACCTGCTTACCGGATTCGACGGCTATACCGATTCGGCGGCGCTTGCGGATCGCGATAAAGGAAAGCTTTATTTGGATACGATCGTTCAATCGGTGTCGGAATGGCTCGCGCGCGTATGCGAGACGATGGATGGAGGCGTCTGATGCCGGCCGGAGACAAGCCGAGGATTGCGGCCGTCATCACCGAATATCGCCGCAATTCCCATGCCGAGCTGATCGTGGGCAGGCTGCTGGGCGAGCTCGGGTACGAGCCGCAAGTGCAGGTGGCCGCGATGTATACCGACCAGGTGCCGCCGAACGATATGAGCCGCGAGATGGCCGCCAAGCACGGCGTTCCGATTTTCGATACGATCGAAGAAGCGTTCACCTTCGGCGGCTCGGTCGACCATGCGGACGGCCTGGTCCTGATCGGCGAGCACGGCGATTATCCGATTAACGCGGAGGGACAGAAGGAGTACCCGCGGCGTCGGTTCATCGAGGAAGCGCTGCATGCGATGGATCGCCGCAACGTTCGCGTGCCGATTTTCCTGGATAAGCAGCTGTCCTACGATATCGATGACGCGTTCTGGATATATAAGCAGATCAAGCGGAGGGACATTCCCTTCCTTGCGGGATCGTCCGTTCCCTATACAGCTGCCAGGCCGGCGTATGACCGAGCGCTGCTCGGAGACTTGAAGGAAGCGTTCGTCGTCAGTTGGGGCGGCAACGAGTCGTACGGGTTTCATGCGATGGAGGTGCTGCAAAGTCTGGCAGAGAGAAGATCGGGCGGGGAGACCGGGGTTGATTCGGTCCAAGCGCTGTCGGGTCCCGAGATGTGGGCGGCGGCAGATCGGGGGGGAATGGCCCGAGGATTTGCTTGCGATGGCTTTGCAAGCCCAGCCCCAGCCCAATCGTGTGCATCCGCGCGACGCATGCGCTGCGCCTGTGTTGTTTATCGTCACCTACCGGGACGGCACGAAGGGCTATGTCGCACAATTGCAAGATTACGTATCGACTTGGTCCTATGCGGTTCGTCTGAATTCCGGTCAACGCATCGCGGCCGCATGCGAGCTCGATACGGATCGACCTTTCTCGCATTTCGGTACGTTAACCAGGCATATCGAACATCTCATTTTAACCGGGCAAGCGCCCTGCCGCATCGAACGGACGCTGTTTACCACCTGCATGATCGATTATGCGATGGCGTCTCTTTTCTTGCGATCGGCCGTGCCGGCACCGCGGCTTGCTGCTTTCCTACGAACCGTAATGCAAACGCCAACACGCTCTCGTTCATATAAATTTGATAGGGAGGAATCGCCATGCGCACGGAAATTAAAGTCGGCCCAAGCAGCAACAGGCCTTTTTCCGCAGGTATCCAGACCGAATCGATGGTGTTCGTATCCGGATCGGGCGGACTGAACCTCGAGACAGGGAAGATCGTGGGCGACGATCTGGAATCGCAAACGGTTCAGACGATGGCCAACATTGAAGAAGTGCTAAAAGCGACGGGATTGACGTTTAATGACGTGGTCAAAGCGAACATTTATTTAAGCGACCGCAAGCTGTACGACGAATTCAACGAGATTTATCGAAGATACTTTTCCCCGCCTTACCCGAGCCGTACGGCCATCTATTGCGATCTGAACTACGGACTTCTTGTCGAGATCGATGTGATCGCGGTTCGAAGAAACGGCAATTCCACCCTTGCGACGAGGTGATTCGAGATGCTGGATTTCAGCAAAATCAAATATTACGAACCAGAGGCGCCGTCGTCCGACGCGGCCTACAAGGCCGATCTGTGCATATACGGCGGCAGCTCCGCGGGCGTAGCTGCGGCAGTACAAGCCAAACGCATGGGGCTGACGGTCGTGCTCGCGGAATTCGGCCGCAAGCTCGGCGGCTTGTCCTCCGGCGGACTTGGCGCCACCGATATCGGCAACAAAGCTGCGATCGGAGGCATCTCGCGCGAGTTCTATCAAGCGGTGGGGCGCCATTACGGCTGCACCGAAGGAGACGGCTCGCAGTGGGTCTTCGAGCCTCGCGTAGCGGATCGCATTTTCCAGGAGTGGGCCGGGCAAGAGGGGATCACCGTGCTGTACGGCCAGCGTTTGTCGACCGTACATAAGTCGCAAGGCAAGATCGCAAGCATTGCGATGGAGAGCGGCGTTCGGATTGAAGCGGACATGTTTATCGACGCCACCTACGAGGGAGACCTGCTGGCCGCGGCCGGCGTCACCTATCATGTGGGCCGCGAGGCGAATTCGGTCTACAAGGAAACGTTAAACGGCGTTCATTTCGGCGATCCGCATCATAATTTCAAAGCATGGATCGATCCGTACGTCATTCCGGGCAAACCGGACAGCGGCCTGCTGCACGGCGTATCCGACGCGGCGCCGGGCTACCAGGGTCAAGGGGATCGCAGCGTGCAGGCCTACAATTTCCGCATCTGTCTGACCAACGATCCCGCGAACCGCATGCCCTTTCCGGAGCCGCCGAATTACGATCCCGAGCTGTTCACCCTGCTGGCCCGTTATATCGAAGCGGGCGTATGGGACGCCCTCCGGCTTCACTCGTCGATGCCGAACGGCAAGACGGACCTGAACAATTTCGGCGGCGTATCGACCGATTATATCGGCATGAACGATGAATGGGCCGAAGGAAGCTATGCAAGACGAGAGCAAATTTTTCAAAACCACCTAACTTATAACTTGGGCATGCTCTATTTCCTGTGCAACGACGGGCGCGTGCCCGAGGCCGTTCGTCAGGAGGCGCGGCAATGGGGCTTGCCGGCCGACGAATACGTCGAATTCGGAGGCTGGACGCCGCAGCTCTATATCCGCGAAGCGCGCAGAATGATCTCTGATGTAGTGATGACCGAGCACGATTGCCGCGGCTATCGCAAAGTGTCCGATCCGGTGGGGCTGGCCGCCTATCGGATGGACGCGCACAACAGCCGGCGCATCGTCATCGACGGCCGCTGCATCAACGAAGGCAACGTGGAGGTTGCGCCGAGCGGTCCCTATCCGATCTCGTACCGGGCGATCATTCCGAAGGGCGAACAATGCCTCAATCTGCTGGTACCCGTCTGTCTCTCCTCCTCGCATATCGCGTACGGCTCGATCCGGATGGAGCCGGTGTTCATGTGCCTCGGACAATCGGCCGCCACCGCGGCGGCGCTGGCGATCCGGCGCGGCACATCGGTTCAGGATGTCGATTATGCCGAATTGCGCGAGCGTCTGATCGAGGACCGGCAAGTATTGGATAGCTGATGACGGAAAAATGTTATGTCAGCCGGCCTTTCACGGAGCCGCATCGTTTTACGTCGGCGATCGAAGGACCGGCTTGCGATAAAGCGGGCAACCTGTATGCCGTCAATTATGAGCGTCGACACACGGTTGGGAAAATAACGCCCGATGGGGCCGGCAGCTTGTTTCTCGAATTGGACGGGGGCAGCACCGGATGCGGGATGCGGTTTAACCGCGACGGGGATCTGCTGATCGCGGATCATACGGGTCACCATATCCTTAAAGTCGATATGCGCACGAAGGAAACAGCCATATACGCGCACGAGCCCTTGATGAACCAGCCCAACGATCTGGCGATCGCGGCGGACGGCATTCTATTCGCCAGCGATCCGGATTGGAAAACGTCCACCGGTCAGCTGTGGAAAATTCATACCGACGGTAAAGTCTCGCTGCTGGAAGCCGATATGGGAACGACCAACGGCATCGAAATAAGTCCGGACGAGAAGACGCTTTATGTCAACGAAACGGTGCAGCGGAAAATTTGGGCGTACGATCTGTCCGCGTCCAAAGAGATCGGGAACAAACGTCTGTTCATTGCATTTCCCGACTTCGGCATGGACGGCATGCGATGCGATATGGCCGGCAATCTGTACGTGACCCGCATCGGGAAAGGGTGCGTGGCCCAGATTAATCCCCGGGGCGAGGTGATGCGGGAAATTCCGTTGCACGGGAAAAACTGCACCAACCTGACCTTCGGCGGTGCCGACGGCCGCACCTGTTACGTGACGATGGCCGATCGGGGCAACATCGAGTCGTTCCGATCCGAATTTCCCGGCCGCTGTTGGGCTTTATTTCGTTAATCGTCTCCAAGATGCGGAAATGATGCACAAAAGGGTTGTCTCGAAAGGTCGTTAACACGGACCGGAAAGACAACCCTTTTTTTATTTTCGTAACGCGTCCCGTACCTTTTTTTAAAGTATGACTGCCGTCGTCGAAATAAGTGCCGTCCAGCATGCCGGAAAGCGTATTCGTCAGCCGAACGACAATCTCATTCGCTCCGGCTCGCAGCTGCTCCCGCTTGCCCGACCAACGATAAGGGCTCCAGCAGCGCACGCCCAAAAGGAAATCCGTTCACTTCGACTTCTACGCTATCATGCAGCTGCGCGTCCCACCCTTGAAAGTTCACTTCAAAGGTTCCTTTTTCGTCTTCCGGCAGCTCGTCCAGGCTGATCTTTTTTTGTTAGACGCCATGTGCCCGCATAATAAGGGAACCCTTCCAAGGGGCCGGAACGAATGGGAGCGGATTTGGGCAGGGCGTCGATAACGGCTTCGCCATCCGCTGAAAAATAAACGCCGAAAGGGCCGGCCACATAAAGCGGGCTCACGATCCCGTCCCAATCGTTTTGCGCTTCTACGCGAATAACGAGCTCATTGCGACCCTCCGTTAACAAGCGATCCACCTTGCAGCTCAAATAATCCTGGTTGTTGTAAACCTCCGCATGAAAATCGTCGCGAGCGAGCGGTTGGCCGTTGACATAGATCGTAAAAGGTCCCGATATGGCGCCGGGCTCCATGAAGAGCGAGATCTCGTCGGATAGCTTGTTGATCGCGAACGCTGTACGATACCAGCAGACAAGCGGATACTGCACGGTTAACTTAACCGGCGTTCCGAAGGCTTGCCGGAAGGCTAAGGGAAGCTGCTTCCGATCGGCCAGTTCCGCGCATTGATCGATGACCGTTTTGACCTCAACCTGCGGCCATTCTCCGGCAGCCTCGCCTGTCGTCCAGCCCTGTTCCCGCCCCATGTCGCCCGGGGCCGGCGCAAAGCCGAAGCTGCCGAGTCTTAGGACGTTGCTCTGCAGCGCTTCGACCTCCCATGCGGATTCGGCATCGACGTTCAGCGTCCAGGCTTCTTCCGCTGAAGCTTGTGCTTTTACCGAGAGCGCCTCGGTTGAAACTTGGCGGATGCGCAAGCAACAAGACTCGTAGGCGGCGAACTTTAATGGAAGGTGCCAGCCGTCGGCATGCTGCGACACTTCCAATGACGCGACCTCGCCGGTATCCAGGTGCAGACGCTCTACCGCATGCGACTGTATGGGGAGGGCCGAATGCAGCTCGACGCGTCGTTCGCCGGATTGCTGATGGGCGATAAAGATCAGATGCGAGTGGTCCTCCATGCTGCGATGCTGCATTAAAAATGAAGACGTGTCCCCGGTCGCGCAGCGTAGACGGATAGAAGGCGGCTGCAGCGATGCCAATCGTTCCAACAAGGGTTGGATTCCGTCGGCGGCAACCAAGGTGCCTTGGGTCGATAAAAAAGTGACCGCCGCCATGCGTGAACCAGCTGGTTCCCGGGCTTGACGAGGATGACGGCGTTGACCAATAATCGTGCTGCGGATCGCGCTCGAGGCCAAAACGCTTTCTCATCTCCATACCTACGTCGATGCCGGCTTCAATTGACTGATAGGGAAGCAAACCGAGCGCGAGGACCGTCCCCCCCGTTTGCAAAGAAAGCTTCAATCTGGCGCCAAGCCCCTGTCTCGAGATTCGCGATCGGCGGAATGACGAGGATGGAATAGGCGGCATGACCGATACGAAGCTTCCCTGATTCCACCGTTGCCTCCGTTAGCAGCTCGGGATCCAGATGATCAAAATCGATCTGATGAAGCAGCAATTCCCGGCAAATGGCGGCCCAATCGGCTTTGAGCGCTTCGAGCCGCGCCTTCTCGTAGGCATCGTCGCCCATGTATTCGAACTCATGAATCGGATTGCCCAGGTGCGTCCACAAGGTTGTGGTAGGATCGAGCACGGCAACCGAGATCGCCGCTGTGCCTTCGCTCATTAAATAACTAAGCCGCGCGGCATAATCCGCAAGCTGACGGAAATGACGCCAATATGGATTTTGCAAAAACTGAGAGGGTGGCGCATCGTGCTTTTTTAACCCGTCAATGGAAAAGAAGAAGGCATGAAAGTTGAACATGTTGATGCCCATCGCGGCGAACCGGTCCAGCATCCACTTGGCATCCTGCAGCGTCATCGACCACCCCACGCTATGGAAGCATTCGATCAGCGCCCGCCCCTTGCCCGTTTGCCGCGCGATGGAGGAGATCATTTTGGGGTTGTAGCGAAAGCTGAAGGCGTTTTTGGAAAGGATCCACGCGAGCGGCCTGCCCAGCTTCTCATGCCCGCTGTCTCCGCCGGGGATCGTGCTGAGGCGCTGCGTGGCCGCGCGGATGCTATTGACTTCCGTCACATAGCTCAGCTTGTTGCGCTGCGCCCATCGCTGCAGCTGCGCATGGTATGATTCCCGGAGTAAAAGGTGCAGCGACTGGAAATAGCCGTATCGAATCCGCGGGGTGTTTTCCGAAGTTTCATGAAGCAGCGCCAAAAGGTTGTCGCGCCGGAGCAAGTCGTAGCCTTGCGATTCCGCGAAAAAAGGCGGCAACGCGGCGGACCAGGGAAAGTTGCCCAGCAAGCCTACCTCGTCCGAAAAAACGCCCTTCACCACATCGCCGAAATAGGCGCCTATTTCTCGCTTGTAGCGTTCGTGGGTCAATTGAATAAACGTCCGGACCGCTTTGGTATGACACGGGTCCATATAGTGCCCGAAGTATTTAAAGTCCTGCACTTCGGTCTGCATCGCGATCGTCAATTCCCACTTGCCCGAAGGAGGCGTCCAGCGCAAATGCTTCCGGGGATGCGCCGTGAAGTATCGACTGGCATTGTAGGCGGTTAACCCGCTTTGTTGGTAGATATGCTCGTTCTGCAGGCTCCCGATATGAGAGGAAATGTCGATGGACCGATTCCATAGCAAAGTGTGCCCGGCCTCATCGTAGGGCACTGCGGCGGCCATTAGCACCTTGGCCCAGGGGGAGCTCCAGATGGATTGGCCGATTTCCTTCCCGCGTTTCCCGCAAGCTCCATAACGTATGATGCTTGGCGTCGGGGTGCTCAAGGGTCACCTCGCCGCCGGCCATTCCGCTGGGATAGGGATATTCGTCATAGATCCATACTTCCAGGCCGAAGGTTTTGGCCGTTTCTACGGCGAAGCGAACGCGATCGAACCAGACTTGCGACAAGTAAGGCACCGTCAGCCCTTGACGGGCGCAAATGAAGAAGCCGCCGACGCCTTTATCCGCCATCTCCCCAATTTGCAGCTCGATCGCGGCTTCGCTCATGTCCCCGTTCCAAAACCAGAAGGGGACAATCCGATAGCTCGCCGGAGGATTTTGAAAACATTTTTGTAGCATCTTGGACACTCCATTCCGCTGGAAAATCCATCTAAAACAGGCGTTCGTACTTTTGTTTTCAATCATAAATCTTATAGGGTGAAACGGAGGGGTGTCAATCATTTTTATATAAGTTTTACATTCATGAAAAAATAGAATTTTGAATAATAACTTCATAAATTAAAAATAAACTTCAATTTAACATGATTATATTTATATATAAGAATAAATTCATTGACGTGAAAAATAAAGTCGTGATATGTTAATTTCAGAAATCGATTACTGTCAGCGATTACGAGTTTCGGTCGGGAGGGATATGATGGATAAAAATAGAATAGGGTAGGCTTCAATGCCGCTTTCCGGAACTTCTTTATGTTAGCGCTTCCAATTTTCCGAATCATGAGGAGGAGTCTGCGATGATAAAAAGTTTAAGAAAGTTGATGTTGTGCGGTTTGATCGCATCCCTGGCTTTAATGTCTTTGTACATGATCCCTGCCCTGCAGCAGTCCGCGTCGGCGCAATCGTACAACAACTTGATCGTGAACAGCGGATTTGAAACCAATCTGTCGGGGTGGGGAGGAAGCAGTACGACGAAAAGCGTCGATTCCACGACCTCCCACAGCGGATCGAAGAGTCTTAAGCATGTATCCGATGCCACGAACAAGTGGAATGCCGTCGCCACGAGCAGCACTTGGAATGCCGTCGACGGCCAAAGCTTTCGTCTGGACGCCTATGCCAAGACGAGCCTGACGCAAGGCAGATACCAAATCGGCGTAAGGTGGATCAGTACGGCCGGGAGCACCATCGGTTACCAATTTTATACGATTAAAAATTCAAGCAGCTGGACCAGATCGGGCGGCACGTTCGTAGCTCCTGCCAATACGGCAAAGGTTCAAGTCTACGTAGTCATGCCTCAATATTCCATAGGCACCGTCTGGTTGGACGATCTCACGCTCACTTCGGACAATCTGGCGCTGGATGCCGGCTTTGAACTGAATAACGGAAGCTGGAGAGGCAGCGGCCCCGAATTCAGCTACGATTCGACGACCTTCCGAACGGGCGCCAAGTCGGGCAAAATCACCGGTTCTGCAAGCGCCTGGAACGTCATCGCTACAGATCCGGCCGTACACATTGCCAGCAACGAAAGCCAGGATTACGTTTTGAAGCTGTTTTCCAAAGACACGCTGACGTCAGGTACCTTCCGTATCGGATTGAGGTATATCGATGACGCTGGAAATTCAGTGGGCGCCTACAGCTTTACGACGGCGGCCAACGGCGCGAATTGGCACCAGACCGTCACGCCCGCGATGAAGACGCCCGCCGGAACGAAGTACGTCCAGATCTACCTGTGGCTGTCGCAAAACGCGGTCGGGTCCGTGTGGGTGGACGATGTTGTCCTTGAATCGCAAAATCTTGAACTGAATCCGGGTTTTGAAAGCGGCATGACCGATTGGAACACGACGACCGGCGTCGTAGATACGAGCAATGCGTATCAGGGAACGAATTCCTTCAAGTTAACCGGCAGCGGCTCGGCAGGGGCGAATACGCTTGGCGGACATTTGGTGTCGGTAAGCCCGGGAGAGAGCTATAAGGTTCAATCCTACGTGAAGAGCAGTCTCACGGCAGGCGGATTAAAAGCGGGGCTGCGCTTTTTTCAAAAGGACGGGACTACCGTACTGTCGGATGCGCTCATCGACGCTCCGTTAACGAGCGCTTGGAGCAAGGCGGGCGATGTGTTCACTGCCCCCGCGGACGCGGCGTTTATGCAGGTTTATTATGCGCTGAGCCCGGATGCGGCGGGGTCCGTGTGGATCGACAATGTCGTACTAAGCAGCGCGCCCACCCCGTTTATTTTTAGCATGACGGAAAAGCATGTATGGGGCACGGAATCCACCGTAACGACCCGTTTCGCATTAAGCTTGACCGACGAAAATTTATCGGATTATAAAGTGAAGCTCGAAAGGTATGATTTTGGCGGGACGACCCCTGTCTTCACCAAAGAGTATACGACCCTCTCGCCGAACTTTGCGGACACGTTTAACGTATCTACGCTTCCGATGGGGTATTCGATTTACAAAGCGCATTTGATAAGGAAGAGCGACGGATTCGTCAAGGATACAGAGGTTCAGGAAGTTTTGAAGGCGGACAAGCTGACGTACCCGGCGATGCCCGACACCGTCAGCGTCACGACCGACGTCTACAAGGCAGTGCTGCTGAACGGAGACACGTTTATGCCGCGGATTATGTATTCGGTCGTAACCTCCAATACGACGGAGTATGCGGATCTTAAAGCGCAAGGCTTCAATACGGTGCTCATTGGAGAAAGAGGCGGCATTACTTTCGCTACGGCTTTCGCCGACATTAAATCCTTCGGTTTAAAAGCCGCGGCCGCTTTATATCTCAACAATAACGTGGTCGACCTTACGTACATCTCGAGCAGGGTAAATACGTACAAAGACGATCCGGCGCTGCTCTACTGGGTGCTGAACGACGAGCCAGACGGTCATGGGATATCCGCGGCAGCCATGCAGCAAGCGTACGACACGATTAAAAGCATCGATCCCAATCACCCCGTATACGTCAACATGTCCACCAAAAACGTCGTCCAGGCGGGGACCTATACGAACGCAACGGACATCCTGTCCGCCGACTCGTACCCGGTTCCCGACTTCGATATTACGGATGTACGCGATATGACCGATGCCGTAGCGGCGACCGGCAAGCCGGTGAATATGGTCATGCAATCGTACGGCTTGACCAACCGGGCGCCGCTTCCGGAGGAGACGCGTGCCATGACTTATCTGGCGATCAATCATGGCGCCAAATCTACCGGATTTTATGCCTACGACGTATCGCCTCAGTGGTTCCTGAAAACCGATAGTCCTTCGCTGTGGGCCATGTATAAAATCATGAATCAGGAGCTTGAAACGCTGAAGGATGTGATCGCGGCACCGGACGTCGCGCAAAATATCGCGTCCTCCGCTTCGGAGCTCGATATCAAGGTGCGGGAATACGATGGCGTCCGTTACTTGTTTGCGGTCAATACGACGGGTCACCCCGTTACATCCACGTTTTCTGGCGCGGGTCTGACGGGCATCGCGTCCGCTTCGCCTGTTTACGAAAGCAGGAGCGTGGCCGTAAGCGGCGGCGCCTACACGGACACCTTCTCGCCTTATATGGTTCACATCTATCAATTGGAAAGTTAGTTGGTTAGTCGAACCGACAGGACTGGAGATTGCACGGGATATCATCCCGGGCGGTCTCCAGTCTTTTTTATTGGCGGCAAACGAGAGCTGCGTGCAGCAGTGACATTCGAGACGGGCTTGGGCATCGGACTCAGGAGTCGCTATTTCTTAATAATCGGTCGAAATGGCGATCTTATCGGACTGGAAGGACGTTATGGATCCGGATCGAGGCCCAAAAAAGGCCGATAATCCCGTAATAACGGCCACTGAGTCCGCGAGCGGGCCGTGGACAGGGATCGGAACAACAATAAGGGCTCCCCCGGTCCGCGGAAAATTAATGCAAACAAACGCACAAGGATATGCATGGAGGCCTAAACAGGGCTCATCTATAATAAAAACGCGGCGAGTTGAATGCGCTTACAACAAATCGCTCCGTCGACACCATATCACCGATGATTTTACTTGTCCCCTAACAATATTCCCTTCAATAAAAGGGGACGCCGATCTAGTATAAGGATTGTAAATTCACAGACTTCCTGAATCCTCTCCATCCGGTTCGTTCACAGCAAGGAATTGAAAGCGCTTTTATCTTTGGCCGCATACGCGTTCCTGCATCGCCGAACATCGGCACTAATACCGCTTACGGCGGTAATGTGTATACATTTTTTCAAGGAGGTTTCAGGAAAGTGAGAAAAAGAGCATTCGTTTGGATGATGACTCTGGTTATGGCATTTTCCATGCTGCCGTTTGCAGGGGCGGCAAGCCGCGGCCGACGGCGGCACGCCGAGCATTACGATCTATGTCGCTCCAACCGGCAACGACGATACGGGCAACGGCACGCAAGCGAAGCCGTACAAAACGATTGGCAAGGCCAAGGCGGTCGTCAGGACATTGCCCAAGACGGGCGGCGATATCGTCGTTCAAATCGCGGACGGATTTTATTCGCTGGATGAAACCCTCGTATTCACGAAGGAGGATTCCGGAAGCGCTACCAGCACGATTCGCTACGAGGCGGCGCCGGGCGCGCAGCCGGTCGTCAGCGCCGGTCAGATGCTGGAGAAAGGCGTATGGACGGAAGCGGTCGGACTGACGCAGACGAACGGCCTCAAGGCGTACAAAACGACCTTGAACCGAAGCGACAAGCTGCGCGCGATCTACGTTAACGACAAGCGGGCCAACATGACGACGAGTCCGCAAATCGCATCGGGCAACAGAACGGTCACCGGCACGCCTACGGTCAGCTTCACTTCGGCCGACAATCCTTGGGCATGGCAGAACGGCAGCAACATCCGGGGCGGCATCGTATTCGATGCCAGCGTAGGGCTGACGACGGACACGAAAAACCCGCAGAACATCGAAGCCGAAAGCATGGGCGGCTCGACCGCCAGATGGGCGAGACCTTTCGTCACCTTCGCGTCGATCGAACAGGCGCCGGCAGCCAGCGGCAAGACCGGCGGCGTCATGCTCCGCTTCCAGATGCCGTATGGCGCGATCTCCCAGTCTTTGGGCAACAATACGCAATACAATCCGGGCAACAATCAAGTCATCCGCAACGCCTTCGAGTTTCTCAACAAGCGCGGCGACTTCTACTTCGACCAGGCGGCGAGCACGCTCTATTACATCCCGCTCGAAGGCGAGGATATTAATACCGCCGAGGTGGTCATTCCAAGGCTGGAGACGGTCGTCGACATCCGGGGCATCCCTGTGGGAGACCGGCTGAACCCGATTGCGGGCTCGGATGACGGACGCGTCAAAAACATCACCTTCAACGGGCTGAAGTTTGCCCATACCGATTACAAACTGTTCGAACTGACGGGCACTTATACATACAGCGACGGAACGGGTCCGGTCACGACCACTTCGCGCGGCTATGCGTCCGTTCAGGGCTCCATCGTAAATAAAGTTTACTTCCCGAGCAGCATCAACTGGCATGAAACTTTTTTATCGCGGGTACGACATACCGCCTGCGGTGGTCATGATCAACGCAGCAAGAAACATCAAAGTACTGAACGGCGAGATCGGGCTTGCCGGATTTAACGGCATCCATATTGAAAACGATGTCAAGGATATCGAAGTGACGGGCAACTATATCGTCGATACGCTCGCTTCCGGCATTGTCGTCGGACATCCGCAGCATATCTACGAAAACGATCAGGCGATCAAGCATGAATCGAGCGTCTCGGTCTCCGGCACGCCGATCCGGAACTGGGCCGGCGTCGATAAGGAGAAGTTTAAGGCGGGTACGGAAGCCGTGCCGGAAAACATTTATATTACGAACAACTTCCTGTACAGAACCTGCTATGGGTTCCCCGGCGCCAACGCGCTGGCCTCGTTCTACACGACGAACATGCAGGTGCTGCACAACTATATTTACGATACGACTTACGGCGCCATGAGCATCGGCTGGGGCTGGGACGAATACGACGGCTTCGGCTTCACCGCCCAAGGCACCAACAAGACCGGCGGGCCTTACCATGGTACGAACGAAACGAGCATCGCCAGGTCTCCGGACATTACGACAACCTCGCGGAATAACAAAATCAACTATAACCGGATCGAAGAAATTTGTACGGTCGTTAACGATTCCGGCGCCATTTACTCCCTGGGCAGGCAGGGCGATCCGGGCAATCTGCCGGGAGGCGGGACGTGGGACACCGTCAACAATTTGACCAACGACCCCGTCACCGATAAAAACAGCAACTGGAATCCCGACAACTGGACGAATTTTACCGAGATGAACTACAACTTCCTGAACCCGAATCCGACCGACAAACCGACGACCTCCAACAACTGGACAAACGGATTCCATCCCGACGAAGGCAGCACGTTCATTAAGATGATCGGCAACGTCGTGCAGTCGAAGCTCTCCCATGCCCCCGGACAGAGCCGACTGTTCGAGTTCAACAACTGGAAGCGCAAGAGCGATATGATTGCCGTCGACGGTTACGTGGACGGGAACAACAATCAGAACGGCGCTCCCCGGATCGTGAACAACAATTTCAAGAGTGAAGCCCGCATCTGGCCGGTCAAGGGCAACGAGATCGTGTTGAACGCGGGCCTTGCCAACGAATATACGCACATGATCCCGAGAAGCCTCATTGCCGATACCGAGTTCGAGCTGGCTTCCAACGTCATCATGGGCAAAGGCGAGAAGCTGAACCGCAGAGGTCTGCTCACAGCGCAAGACACCGTCTGGCTCGCGCCTGCGAACACGACGACGTTTAATGAAGGCAATACGATGACAAAGGCTGCCGGCAACGTCAATTCAATTAAAGCGCCGAATGCCGCAGGAGAATACAAGCTGTATATCCAATACGGAGACGGCAGAGCGACGGCCACTTCCAAATATACGGTATACGTCGATCAGAGCGCGGCCGCGATGAATGTAAACGACGGAGATCAATATGAAGTATCGGCGGTGCGTCCGCTTGAACTGACGTTGGGCACAGGCTACACCTTTAAGCTCAACGGCAGTCCCGTGTCGAGCGGATACAAGATCGCTACCGAAGGAACGTGGAATTTGATCGGCAGCACGCAGACAGAGCCGAATGCGATCAACATCACGTTCACCACCACGGTATCGGTGGCCAACAGACTGCTTCCGGCCGACGTGTCGGTCGCTCCCGGCGGCCAAGTCAGATTTGCGCTCGACTTGAACGACCCGACGAAAAAGATATGGATCTCCTCGTCGAGCGGCGGACACTTCGACGGCGGCGACGACGAGACGGTGACCACCGGCGACAAGGTCGGGATGACGGCGCCTGCGCTGCCCGGGCCGTACATCATTTATGTACTGGCGGCAGACGGCGAAGTGCTCAGCCAGTCGCACGCTCGCGTCGTGGTGACGGATACGACGCTGGCCGACATTCCTCGGGAGGGTCTCGACTTATGGCTTAAGGCCGACGAGGGCGTGGAAAGAGACGGCAGCGGCAACGTGACCGGGTGGACGAATATGGGCAGCGTACCGGCGAAGCTCGTGCCGGCGAACGTCCCCGGCAGCGGCGGCGATGGTCTGGGGACGCCGACCGGCAATCCCACGATTAAGAAAGACGTATACGATTATGTGGATTTCGCGGCGAATTCAAGGCCGCTTAAAGCTGCCGGATTCAAAAACTACAACGGCAGCACGAAGATGACGATCTACACGCTTGTTAAACCGACCGCCACGGCCAACAACTCCAGCGATCAAAGCGGTCTCGTTTATTTCGGATTAAACGAAGCTTACCAAACCTGGGCGGCCAACGACGGGTGGAGCGGCATTAATCTCGGCGTAGGAACGAACAGAGTCAACGTTCGCTTCGGCAACGCGGACGGCAGCGTATCCGGCGGCGGGCAGTCGATCGCCACCTCGGCCACGAACGACCTGGTCAGCGTCCGGGCGCAGTTGGACGGAACCAATAGAGCCGTGTTTGTGAACAACGCTTCCATCGGCACGGGTACCAACGCCAAGGCTCTGACAGGGAACAGATCGGATCTCGGCATCGGTTACACGATGGCGGCTGCGACGCCTTACCGTTTCATGGGCAGAGTGCTGCAGGTTCTCATCTACGACCGGGTGTTGACGGCCGACGAAGTTGCGAAAATCGAAACCTACTTTAGCGAAGTCAAAGCGGGCCGCGGCGGCGCCGCGAACCCAAGCGTACCGGCGGCGGTTGACAAAACGCTTCTGAACGGCTTGATCGGGACCGTAGACAACCTGGACCAAACGAAGTACACGGCCGACTCTTGGAATGTATTCGCAAACGCTTTAACGACAGCCCAAGCGGCCGTCTCGAACGGCGCGATCGGGCAGGATGCGGCGGACGATGCATACTACGCGCTGCGCGGCGCGATCAAAGCGCTTCAGCCGTACACGGAGCTGGTCGTCACCGGCGAGGGCGGAGCGACCTCCATCACGACGAAAAACGGTACGCTGCAAATGTCGGCAGGCGTGCCCGCCGTATGGTCCGTAACCGCAGAGGACGGTTCGGAGACGCAAGCGGCGATCATCGGCGAGACGGGCTTGCTGACGGCTAAAATGAACGGCGTCGTCAAGGTAACGGCGAAAGCCAGCGGGTCCAGCTTGACCGGCAGCGTGCTGATCGCGATCAGCGGTCAAGAAGGCGCGTTGCTGAGCGGACCGACTTCCGTCTTGGCGGGCGAAGCCTTCAAGTTGAACTTCGGCTTGAACAACCTGACGTCGGATGTGTATGCGATCGACCTGAAAGTGCGTTACGACGCTTCTAAGGTGGAATACGTGTCGGGCGTATCGCTGGTAGAAGGCTTCTCGATCGTGCTGGATCAGGCGGGGACTTCGGGCGGCGAGGCGAACATCCGATTCCTTGGGGCAGGCACGGGCCAGGCCATCTCCAATACGGATAAACTGCTGGAGCTGAGCTTCAAGGCCAAAACCGTCGGCGCGGCTGTCGAGACCAATGCCATCACGGCCGAAAACGTCGTCATCTCCGACGGCGTCACGGAGACGCCGGTAAGCGCCGCCAGCCATAATGTGGCGATCGCGCTGAACGATAAATCGGGGCTTAACGCGGCTATTGCCGCTGCCGACAACCTCTTGACCGGCGCCATGGAAGGCTCGTTCCTCGGCCAATACGCGCCAGGCTCCAAAGCGCTGCTGCAAGCGGAGCTGACGGCCGCCAGAGACGCACTGGCCGATCCTGATCTGTCCCAAGCCGGCATTCAAGAAGCGGCCACGAAGTTGACGGACGCGACGTCCGCTTTCGGCGGCGCATTAAAAACGCTGGCAGGATCGAGCGCGCTGACCATCGGGGATTTGGCGGTCGTCGCCAAACATTACGGGCAAAGCGGCGCGGATGCCAATTGGACGCTGTACAAGGCGCTCGGCATTGCGACGCCGCGTCCGATCGGGATTCAGGATCTGGCCGCGGTCGCGCAACGCATCATGGGCAACTAACTTATCATGGGCAACTAACGCATCAGGGGAAATTCGCAGTAATCGAATCGCATCTAAAATTAAACTTAGGCGAATTGGTCGGGAGGAGGCGCTTTGGCGCCTTCCTCCCCCCATCCATTTGGAAAGGAAGTTGGCGAATGAGGCAAACCAAGAGAGTCGGCTATTCCTCCATGCTGAGAAAGCTCCAAATCTTCTGCTTGAGTCATTTGCTGGCCAGCGCTTTTCTGTTAAGCCTTCTTGCGTCGGCGACTTCGGTCGCGTACGCCGCCTCGGGGTTCACGTTGTCCGTCTCGGACAGTCAGCCGATCGTCGGCCGCGAAGTGAGCGTCCAGGTGGTTGGCCAGGAGCTGAACGACGTGTATGCGGCAGAGCTGCAAGCGACGTTCGACGCCGATCATTTGCGTTTCAAAAGCGCAACCAGCGCCCGATTCGGATATGCCGTGACGCCTTCCGTGAACGGCGGCCAAATCGTACTGGCGTTTACGAAAGTCGGACCGATCCCCGGTGAATCCGGGACGGCCGTGTTGGCGGAATTGGTATTTGAAGCGAAGGCGCTCGGCAGCGGCACGATCGAGCTGAAAAAAGTAAAAACGGTGGACAGCGCGATGAAAGTCGCCGATATCGACGCGAACACGACCGCGAGCGTGACGGTGGTCACGGCGCCGAACGATCCGGGCCCGGGCACCGACACGGGAAGCGGGAACGGCTCCGGCGGAGATACGCCTGTCGTCGTGGACGGCGAAGGCGGCAAAGTCGTGATCACGCCGACGCCGAAGGTCGATGCCGCCACGGGCCGGGCCGTATCGAAAATCGACGAGCCGACCTGGCTGAAGGCCGTCGCCAAGACGGTGGCAGGCGGCGGCGAACTCAAAAAGATTCGATTGGCATTGTCCGAAGCGCCCGGCGCCAAATCTTACGCGCTCGAGCTGCCGGCTTTGGCGTTTCGCGCTTCCGCAGAGGCGTTGCTTGTCGAAATTTCCACGCCGCTGGCCACGGTCACGGTGCAAAGCCATATGTTCCGGGACGGCGGGGTGCCGGCGGGCGATATCGAATTCCGCATCGAGCAAGCCGATATCGGCGGATTGAACGAACAACAGCGCGCGCAAATCGGGGATCGTCCCGTTATCGACGTGAGCGTGTTCAGCGGCGGACAGAAGATTTCCTGGAGCAATCCGAAGGCGCCGGTGACGATCAGCGTGCCTTACCGTCCGACGGCGGAGGAGCTGGCAGCGCCGGATCATATTACGGTCTGGTATATTGACGGACAAGGCAAGGCGACCGCGGTACCGAGCGGCCGGTACGATTCGGCATCGGAGACCGTTCAGTTCCAGGTGACGCATTTAAGCCAATACGCCGTCGCCTTCGTGCAAAAAACGTTCAATGACCTCGGCAAAGTCGCTTGGGCGAAATCGGCGATTGAAGCGATGGCTTCCAAAGGCATCGTCAACGGCGTCACCGCGACCGAATTCAGGCCGGGGGCTTCCGTGAGCCGGGCGGATTTTGCGCTGCTGCTCGTCCGAACGATGGACCTTCAGGGCGAGGCGGGCGAGGCGTTTTCCGATGTGGCGGCGGACGCGTATTATGCCGACGCGGTGGCCGTGCTGCGCGGCATGGGCATCGCCACGGGCTCCGGCGACAATAAGTTCCGCCCGGGCGATGCCATCGCGAGACAGGACATGATGGTGCTGATCGCGAAGGCGTTGGCGTACGCCGACAAAGCCGTGCCTGCGCCTGCCGAACCGCTGAGCGGATTCACCGATGCCGGCAGCGTGGCAGCGTACGCGCGCGACAGCGTCGCCGGACTGATTGATGCGGGCCTGGTGAACGGGTCGAATCAGCAGATCCATCCGAAGGCGTGGACGACGCGGGCGGAAACGGCCGTGCTGATGCAGCGCCTGTACAACTATTTTTATAACTAACGGCAAATAGCAAGATTACGAGCAAGGAGAGGCCTCGTCCGCGTTGAAGCGGCGGGGCCTCTTCTTGCTCGTTTGCGGGATTAGTCGAACGGCAAGCCGCCAGGCAGAGCGCAACGGACTCAGGAGACGCTAATTCCTTAAAAAACGGTCCAATGAGGATCGTACCGGACTGGAGAGGCGTTATTCTTCCGGATCAAGGCTAAAAAAACGCCAACCAACCGGCAATAGCGGCGCCCGGGTCCGCGAGCGGGCCGCTTATCGCGACAGGAACAAAAATAAGGGCTCCTCGGTCCGTTCGCTAAAGTCTATGGTTAGGCAATTCGACGAAAACAGGATAGAAAGATTTCGCGGCGCTTTTTTTGTAATCGCTTAATAATCGTCTACATTCGCAATCGATCTCTACCTCGCAAAAAAAGAGGAGGTGATATATTTACGGGGCAATATAAAAAGATTGGAAGGGGAATGGATTTGAGCAGGAAATGGAATAAGGTTTTGGCTCATGCGCTCGTATGGTGCATGGCAGTCGTTTCGTTCCCGTTTGTCACGACATCAAATCCGGCGTTCGCAGAAGAGCCGATCGAAGCGCCGGCGACGGCGACGGCAGCCGCTGCGGGCAGCGGCACGCCGGATCGCATTCGGGACGGCGTTATTTTACACGCCTTTGATTGGAATTTAAGCGTCATCCAGGAGAACCTGCAGGCGATCGCCGACGCAGGCTTCACGGCGATCCAGACGTCGCCGATCATGGGCAGCTCCTCCGGGGGGACCGGCTGGGCTTCTTCCTATACGCCCCGCAACATGGTCGCCGGCGGCAACGGCAACAAATTCGGCGACAGGGACGCGTTCGTGAGCCTGACCACCGCGGCCAACGCGCTCGGCATCAAGGTCATCGTCGACGTGATCGCGAACCACATGGGCGCCGCCGCCAACTCGGATGCCCCGTGGAACGACAGCACGTATTTCCACAATGTGACCGGCAACGTAGGCTACAATGACCGTTTCCTTCTGACCCAGCCGGAGATGATCAGCGGGCTGCGGGATCTGGACACGCACGCCAAGTTCGTTCAGGATTCCTACATCGCTTATCTGAAGGACATCATCGATGCCGGCGCGAGCGGGTTCCGCTACGACGCCATCAAGCATATCGAGCTGGACGACGACGTGCCCTCCCCGGCGAGTATCGCCGCGGGCGCCACGAATCCGAAATATGCGGACGGGCAGTTCGCCAGCGATTACATTAAAAACGTCACCGGCGCCGCCAAGGCGTACCTGGAAGAGAAGGGCAGAGTCAACTTCCAGTACGGCGAGGTGCTCCAAGGGGGTAACCCCGACATGGACAGAATGCAAGGCTATTCCAAGTATGTCGACCTGACCGCTTCCAAGTACGGGCATGATGTGCGGAGTGTCCTCGAAGTCGGGGATATCGGTCGTCTCGACAAATGGGCGGATTACGGCGCCGAAGGCCTGACGCCCGACCGGCTGGTGCCTTGGGTCGAATCCCATGACACCTACAACAACGAAGGCGAGTCCCTGAGCTTCAGCCCGAAGCAGATCAGACAGGGCTGGGCGATGATCGCGGCCCGCAAGGACGCATCGCCCCTGTTCTTTGCCCGCAACATTAATGCCGACGGCACGCAGAGAGCCAACGTGCGCACCTCGGACAACGTCGCCAACAGCCGTCCGCAATGGACGCATCCCGAAGTCGTGGCCGTCAACAAGTTCCACAACGCGATGGCGGGACGCGACGAGAACCTGGTCAGCCTCGGCAACAATGCCGTCATGATCGAGCGCGGCACGAATGAAGCCGGCGGCGGCGCGGTGCTGGTCAACACGAGCAAGACCGACCGCGTGCTGGGCAGCGTGCCGGTGAAGTTCCTGAAGGACGGCTTCTATGTCAACGCGCTGAACCCGAGCGACGTGTTCACCGTAGCGAACGGCAGAATCAGCGGGACCCTTCCCGGCAACCCTGCCAAAGTATCGAATACCGACACCAATCCGAATCCGGGCCTCGTGGTGCTGATGGACCGCGAGAGCGCAACGCCAGCCATTCTGGCGGCCATGCCGAGCGACGACGACGTCATCGCGGGCAATAGCTTCACCGGCAATGAGCTGAAGCTCAGACTGTCGGCGGTCCATGTGACCGAAGCGATGTATGCCGTCAACAACGGCGTCGCCGCGAGCTTTGCCAACGACGACATCATCACCGTGAGCGCCAACTACAACGACCCGCTCACCGTCACGTTGATGGGCCGGGCATCCGGCGGCAATTGGATGACCCGGGAATTTACCTACACGCGGGTTGAACCCGAAAAAGCGACCGCGCCGCCGGTCGCGGAGCCGACGCACGTCAACGTTTACTTCTCCATCAACCGCCATGCGAACTACCAGGCTTGGGGCACCTACACCTACGGCGTAAGGGCTTATACCTTTAACCCCGAGCTGTTCGGCGGATGGCCGGGCGGCACGATGACGAGAATGAAATACAACGGCGCCGACACCCACTGGTACATGATTAAGATGCCGCGGGCTGCCGTCGGCGGGATTATCTTCAACACCCGCACCAACGCGGACGTTCAACAGCAATCCAATCAACCGGCGATCACCGCCTCCATGCTTAACAATGAGCAGCTGTATTTCTACGGTACCAGCAATACGCTGACGAACTATAACATCAACGGCTCGTCCGATACGGGCAACAACGCACGCGCCAACTGGGACACGGCGTTTGCCGCGGGCAACAACATCGGCTACGCAGCCAGCGGCGTATTCCCGCCGGGACGCAACGGCGTGATGTTCAATACGTCGGGCGGCAGCGCGGTCGCCAATCAATACGTCCGGGACGGCGCAAAAGCGACCCGGCCGGCGACGGATCCTACGCGCGGCGGTTATCTGTTCGACGGAAAATGGTACGCCGATGCGGCGATGACGCAGGTCTACGATTTCGACAAGCCGGTGGTCAACGCCCTCGGCGAAGATCAAATTTACGCCATGACGCTTTATGCCGGATGGATCAAGCTGGATGCGGACAAAGCCTTGGTCGATTTCAACACCCAGGGCGGCAGTCCGGTCATGTCCGTTGCCAACGTCGTATACGGCACCAAGATCGCGGCGCCGCAGCCGCCGATCCGAAACGGATATACGTTCGGCGGCTGGTACAAGGATGCGGAGTTCAAGAACGAATGGAACTTCGGCGCGGATACGGTAGCGGCGTCGACGACGCTGTTCGCCAAGTGGAACCTGGTATCCTATGCGATCGCTTATAAGGATGGCGCAGGCTCTGCCGTCATGCCGGGCACCGAACCGGCCGCCTATTCGATCGTAACGCCGGCGCTCGACCTGATCGCGCCGAGCCCGAAGGAAGGCTATACCTTCGTCGGCTGGTTCACCGATCCGCAGTTTAAGCCGAGCTCCAAGCTTACCGGCATCGCGGAGGGCTCCGTAGGCGATCTGACGCTGTACGCCCGCTTCGATGCGAACCGCTACAATGTCGCGCTGGATCCGCAGAGCGGGTCGGGCGGTACGGCGAGCGTATCGGTCTCCCATGGCGGCAAGCTGCCGATCGGCATCGCCGCGCCGGAAAGAGCCGGCTACGTGTTCAGAGGCTACTATGAAAACACGGACGGAAAAGGCCAGCAGTACTACAACAGCAACGGCGTCCGCGTGTTCGAGGGCACATGGTCGACCGAATCGGTCACCAGCTTTAACGCACACTGGGTTCTC
Source organism: Cohnella rhizosphaerae (assembly GCF_029525575.1). Taxonomy (GTDB): domain Bacteria; phylum Bacillota; class Bacilli; order Paenibacillales; family Paenibacillaceae; genus Cohnella; species Cohnella rhizosphaerae. The sequence continues at coordinate 661,396 of NZ_JAPDIA010000001.1, read as the reverse complement.
CAGGGGGATCTGGACGCCGAAACGGTAAAGGCTGCTGTCGCGGCTCTTGAAGTGGGCTACGCCGAAGGCAACGATGCGGCGCTCGTCACGGGCAACGTGACGCTGCCGACGGCGGCGGCGGGCGATGTCTCCGTCACCTGGTCGAGCGACAAGCCGGAGGTCATCAGCGCGGCTGGCGCAGTCGTGCGTCCTGCGGCAGGCGAGCCGGATGCTGCCGTGGTTCTGACCGCGACGTTGACGAAGGGCGAAGCGACCGACAAGAAAACCTTCACGGTCGTCGTCAAGTCGCTGACGATCGAAGACCGGACGACGCTCCGACAAGCGATCGATGCGGCGCAAGCCTTGCAAGACGGAGCGGTCGAGGGCGTAAACCCGGGACAATATCCGGCAGGCTCCAAGGCCGTGCTGCAAGCAGCCATCGCAGCAGCAGAGACGGTATACGGCAATAAGGCCGCAACTGCGCAGCAATTGGACGATGCGCTGACAGCTGTGGCATCGGCGGCTGATACGTTCAAGAAGGCCGTCATTACGCAAGGTCCGGTCATCACACCTGATCCGGCAACGCCGACACCTACGCCAACGTCGACGCCAACCCCAACGCCGACGCCTGCCGGCGACAAAAAGGTCGTTACGACCTTTAACGACGAAGATCTGAAGCGGTTAAGCGGCGATCAGGTTCTAAGCGCAGCGAAGGACGCGACGCAGGTTCTGCTTCCGATCCAGGCAGCCGACCTGACAGGCAACAAGCCGATCCGGATCCAGTTTAACGCCGTCTCCGTCGAGCTCCCTGCAGAAGTGCTCAGCGCAGCGCAATCGAGCGCAGCAGGTCGGCCGGCAGACAAGACGAAGATCGCGCTGGAGGTTGCGCCGGTCTCGCAAGCGAGAGCGGAGCAAATCCAAAATGCCGGTCTTATCAACCGCGCTGCCGTCAAGGTCGTCGGACAAATGTACGAATTCTCGCTGTCCGTCACGACCGATGGCAACGAAGCGACGAAGATCGGCGAATTCGCAAAGCCGCTTACGCTTCGGTTTGCGGTGGAGGGAGCCGTCAATCCGGATCTGACGGGCGTCTACTTCATCGGCGGCCAAAATGAGCTGCAATACGCGGGCGGCAAGCTCGAAAACAACGTTATTGCCGCGCAGGTTCGTCATTTCAGCACCTACGCCGTATTGGAAATCGACAAGCGCTTCAGCGACGTAAGCGAATCGAACTGGGCTTCTCCGGCCATCAAGTCGCTTGCCGCGAAGCAAATCGTAAACGGAACGACCGAGACGGAATTCACGCCGAATCGCTCCGTGTCGAGAGCGGAATTCGCGGCGCTGCTGACGAGAGCGCTCGGTCTCCGATCGACGGGCTCGAATCCGTTCAACGATGTTAAAAAAGACGCGTGGTATGCGGATGCAGTGGCGGCCGTATACGAAGCGGGAATCGTAACCGGCCGCGACCCGCAGACGTTTGAACCGGCCAAGACGATTACCAGGCAAGAAGCTGCCGTGATGCTGATGCGCGCCTATGCGTTCCAAAGCGGGAACCGCGACGTTCCGGCGGCAGGCGCCGCATTCTCGGATCAGGCGAAGATCAGCGCATGGGCGCAGGATGCCGTGTCGCAGGCGAACGCGCTGGGTCTCTTGAAAGGCAAGGGCGCAAACGTCTTCATGCCGCAAGCTTCCCTGACGCGGGCAGAAGCCGCGCAGATCGTCTACACCCTTATGAATAGCTAATGATCGCAGCCATAAGCCCCAATGCCGAAAGGTACGGGGTTTATGGCTTGCTTATCATGATGCAAGCAAAAAGCGCTATCCGTGATAATATAAGGGGAGATCGGGAGGGGGAGATCGTGAAATTAGGTTTTATATCCAGGCGCTTTCGGCAATTCACGTTTAAACACCGGATTATTTCAATCTTTTTCCTGATCGTTCTGATCCCCTTTGTATGTCTGGGATTGGCTTCTCTTTTTACCATCAACTCCATCCTCGCCAATAAGGTCGGGACCTCTCTTCAGAGCAACCTCAAGCAAGATTTGCTCATTTTGGACAATACGTTAAACAACTTGAATCACGTATCCCAGCAGCTCGCTTTCGGCGGAGGGACGAACAGGATCCTGGAGCAGCTGCAGGAGGAGACGAGCCGATTCGAAATTATAAGACTTCGGAACGAGATGAAATACGAGCTGAACGTCGTTACCTTTTCAAACCCGAATGTCGGCTTGACGCTGTATTACAATCAAGAGACGGGCGAATACGATTTTGAAAATTTCATGGTCAGAGAATCCTTTAGTCCAAAGTCACTTCCAATTATGGAAAGCTATCCGGAAATTACTTATTTCGGTCCGCATAAAAGCTATAATAGGTCGTCGAACCAATTGGTTTTCAGCATCATGCGCAAGGTAAACGTGGCCAATCAGGACATACAATTGTACGTAGAGACAGGCTTTAATACGGCTCAGAAGCTATTGGAATCCAAATCCTCGGACAGCAGATCGCGCAATCTCCTCATTCTCAACAATGAAGGCAGAATTACGTACACCCAGGATGAAGCGCATTTCCCGCTGAACAGTCTCTTTCCTGCAAGCGACAAAAAAAGTAGCGTCGGGCGTACACGGACATTCCGTATGGCATAAAGAAACGAGCAACCAGGGTTGGAGTCTCGTGTCGGTCGTGCCCGAGAAGGAATTGAACCGGGAGAAAAACCAGTGGTTTTTGCAAATCGCGCTATATTTCTTATTATTCGAATTGGCCGCGATCGGACTCGCCCTCTTCTTGTCAAGAATGGTCTATAAGCCGCTCGAACGCTTTAACATGGAAATTAAAAATTTGGTGCAATCCAATGCCAAGGACAATACCGAATTAACGAATATTCCCGAATTCGATTATCTTCTGTTCAAGATTCGCGTGATGAAGAAAAAGGTATGGGAGCTGTACGGAGAAATCGAACAGAAAGAAAAAAGAAGAGCGGATTTAGAGGTAGAGAAACTGCTGTACCAGATCAATCCGCATTTTCTGATGAATACGCTCGATACCGTGCATTGGCTCGCGATGATGAACGGGCAGGAGGAAATCGACAAGCTGACGCTCTCCCTCAATAAACTGCTGCAATACAATTTGGGAAAAATGGGCGGAGGCACGACGATCCAAGGCGAGATCGAAGCGCTGAAGGAATATTTGCAGCTTCAAAAAATCAGATACGACTTCCAGTTCGACGTCGATATCGACGTGGACGAGGAAGCGATGCAGCTGGAGATTCCGCGGTTCATTCTTCAGCCGCTCGTGGAAAACGCGCTCTATCATGGCGTTAGCGACGACGGTTACGTTCATGTCGACATTCGGTTAAATGAAGAGCTGGAAATCAAGGTCCAGGATAACGGGATCGGGATGACGCCGGAGAAAATCCAGCAGCTGTTGAACGACGATCCGCCGGACGGACAGAAGGTAGGAATGGGAATCGGCATGAAGTACGTGATCCGAATATTGGAATCAAACTATGGCGATCGGGCGATGTTTACGATTAAAAGCGAGATTGGCAGCGGAACGATCGTTTCCTTAAGCTTGCCTGTGTATAGAGGTGAACACTCATCATGATTCGCGTCCTGGTCGTCGACGACGAAAAAATGGTTCGAATCGGTCTGGTCAACTTCATGCCTTGGAAAGAATTCGGAATGGAAGTCGTGGGAGAAGCCAATAATGGCGAGAATGCGCTGAAGTTTATCGAGAATAACAAGGTAGATTTGCTGCTGACGGACCTTTCGATGCCGGTCATGTCCGGCATTGAACTTATGAAGGAGGTCAGCAAGCATCACCCGCATATCCAGGTCGTCGTGTTGACGCTGCATACCGATTTCGAATACGTGCAGGAGGCGCTGCGGCTTGGCGCCATCGATTATATTGCCAAAACGCAGCTCGAGAAGGAACAATTCGAGGATGTGCTGGGGAGAATCGCCTCTTTGTTGGATAAGAAAAAGCTTGGCGTTCAACAAACGGAAAGAAGTCAAGTCGATCGGGTGTATGTCGTCTACCGGTTAAATCAGCATAGCGACGATCCGAAATGGGATGCCTCCGTGCCCCAGGACGCCGTTGAGGTCGAAATGGGCGTATGGTACTGGCACGATATGCCCCCGGGCGCTTGGACTTCGAGCGCCGGCCATGCACTTGTATGCTTTAGCGACCTGAAGGAGCTGGACCGCAAGGCGATCGTGCAGCTCATTCGGACTTACCGCAGAAACGGCTTTTTTTTACGATTATGATCCTGCACGCACGCTTCTCGATATCCGTCGGGACGAGATCGTGAACATGGGCAAGGACAGCGGTCATGATCTGAATGAATTGAAAAGCAAGTGGCTGTCCCCGGATTGGCTCTACGACGACCGTATTTTCGGGCAGATGCTGCAGGAACTCAAGGCCATCAAGCTGCCGCCGATCCGATTGACCCGATTGTTCTTCTCGCTGACGGACGAGTGGAACCGGCTGTACGGGCAGGCTATGGGAAGCCCTGTCGTTATGGAGGATTCGTTTCATTACTTCCTGCAATTCGGAGCGTGGTTAAGCGGCGCAAGGGACGCGATCCGGCAGGCGAATATCAAGCCGCAGTTTTCGCTCGAGATTCAGAACAGCATCGCGAAGGCGACGAATCTGGCCCAAACGATGATGAACCAGTCTTTGACGGCAGGCGAAATGGCGCAAATGGTCAATATGAGCAGCAGCTACTTCAGCCAATGCTTCAAGCAAATCGTAGGGAAAACGTACACCGATTATTTAAGGGACGTTCGCATGGAGCGGGCCAAGCATTATTTAAAGAACACGGCCAGAACCATCCAATGGATCGCGGAACAAGTCGGCTATAACGACGATAAATATTTTAGCCGTCTGTTCAGGGAGCATGTCGGCGTGCTGCCAAGCGACTATCGGCAAGCGAGCATGCACGACAAGCACAGTTGAAGCAGGCGCAAGCGAAGTAGAAATTCGTCCGAAAACAGGTTAGACAGTTTTCGGACGGATTTTTTATTTTTATGATCTTCATCGGATTGTCATCCTCATTGGCAAGGATCTTCTAACGCGGCCCATGGGCCTGACAAACTATAATAAATCTGCAAGGATGCGAAGTGAATAAACCATCTTAAACCATCTGGGGGAAAGAAAATGAATAAGAGTTTCAAAACCTTGGCAGTCGGTCTGACCGTTGCGTTCAGCTTGGGCGCATGCGCTAGCAACAACAACGCGGACAACAACGCAGCCGGCAGCGCGAGCCCAGCGGCAAGCAGCAGCTCGAGCAGCGCCGCACCGTCGGAGGCGGCCGTCGATCCGATGGGCAAGTTCGCGGAGCCTGTCGAAGTAACGCTCGGCAGAGGTGTCGATCCTACCTACAAATACGAAGGCAATGACACGGCGGAGGACAACATCTATACCCGCTGGCTGAAGGATTCCTACAACATCGTCGTGAAGCACGAATGGGAAGCCGCTCCTGCCGATTACGGCCAAAAGGTAAGCTTGGCGATCGCGAGCAACAACCTGCCGGATGCGATGCTCGTTAACGAAACGCAGCTGAGACAAATGGTGAAGGCCGGACAGCTGGCCGACTTGACGGAAGTATACGACAAGTACGGCGCTGAACGGTTGAAGCAGATTTACAAGACAAACCCGGGCCTGCTTGAAGGCGTCACGTTCGACGGCAAGCTGTACGCGCTGCCTGAGACGACGCTGCCTTCGGCGCCGATGACCTGGATCCGCAAAGACTGGCTCGACAAGCTCGGACTCGAAGCGCCGAAGACGCTGCAGGACCTCGAGAATATTGCCAAAGCCTTCAAGGATAACAAGATGGGCGGAGAAAATACGCTCGGTATCGTAGGTACGCAGCAGGGCGGTTCGTTATACTCCACGTTCCTGTCGTCCGGCGACCACTTCATGAATTTCTCTCCGTTGTTCTTCGCGAACGACGCCTACCCAGGCATTTGGGTGAAGGATGACAGCGGCAATGCCGTGTATGGCTCGACGACGGCCGAGACCAAGAAATCGTTGGCACTGATGCGCGACTGGTACGCCAAAGGGATCCTCGACAAAGAAATCGGCCTGAGAAAGAGCACGAAAGAAGCGCTGACGAGCGGGCAAGCGGGCATCTTCTTCGGACCTTGGTGGTCGCCGTACGATCTGCAGGATTCGATCAAGAGCAATCCGGAAGCCAACTGGAGACCTTATGCCGCGCCACTTGACGATGCGGGCGTATTCAACTCCAACCAGGCGACGGGAAGCAACTTCATCGTCGTGAACAAGAAATACGAGCATCCGGAAGCCATCATTAAAATGCTGAATCTGCACGTATCCGAAAAGCCGGAAAGCTACAAGACGGCCGTTGGAAAAGAAATGACCTCCCAGGAAATTCCGTTATTCCTGATCATGGGCTTCGGCGATCAACTGCAGTACGCCGTAAAGACGACGCAAAAGGTGCTTACGGGCGAAATGAAGCTTGAAGAAGTCGACAAAGCGAACTATGGCTTTACGTATGAGCTTGCCTCGCACGTGAAGAACATCAAAAAAAGAGCCGTTCGACAACTATGATATCCAATATTGGGATCAAAAGACGGATCCGGACTTCTTCGCCCACGTCTACGCGCATCTGAACGGCGGATCTACGTTCGTAGATGCAAACGTCAACTATGTGAAGAGCATCGCCACGGCTCAAACGAAAACGATGCAAACGAAGTGGACCAACCTGAAGAAGCTCGAAGACGAGACCTTCCTGAAAATCATTATGGGAATCGCGCCGGTCGACGAATTCGATACCTTCGTCACGAAATGGAAGCAGCAAGGCGGAGACGAGATCACCGCAGAAGTCAACGAACTGAAATAAAGGATCGGGTCAAGGCGAGTGGAAGCTGCACTCGCCTTGATGATCCTGTTAAGGAGAATGGATATGCTTAACCGAGGCGTTTCTAAACATTATTTTTTGATGCTCCTCCCCCGGTTTGATATGGCTCGCGCTTTATAACGTGCTTCCTATGTATGGCGTGCTGATGGCCTTTAAGGACTTTAATCCGGGACTCGGCATATTCAAATCGGAGTGGATCGGTCTGGACAACTTCGAGTACATGTTCCAGCTCGACGACAGCAAAGTCATATTCAAAAATACGATCGTGATCGCGCTGTTTAAAATGCTCGGCAACCTGATCGTGCCTTTAGTTTTCGCGCTTATGTTAAACGAAGTGAAGAACAGACTGTTTACCCGGTCGGTTCAAACGATCGTGTACCTGCCGCACTTTTTGTCCTGGGTTATTATCGCGGGCATCATGCTGGATATCTTTTCCTACGCCGGCCCGATTAATCAGGTTCTCTCCATGTTCGGCGCCGAGCCGATGCTATTTTTCGCAAATCCTAATCTATTCCCCTGGATGGTTGTTTTCAGCGACATCTGGAAGGAATTCGGATTCGCGGCTATCATTTTCTTTGCTGCTTTAACTTCCATCAACCCTGAAATGTACGAAGCGGCTGCCATTGACGGCGCCTCCCAGTTTAAACGGTTGACGCGTATTACGCTTCCGAGTATTTTACCGGTCGCCGTTTTGCTTGGTACGTTAAGTCTAGGAAATATTTTAAATGCCGGCTTCGATCAAATATTCAATCTGTATAATCCAACGGTTTATTCTACCGGCGACATTATCGACACCTGGGTTTACCGGGCGGGTCTCATCGATATGCAATACGGACTTGCGACGGCGGTCGGCTTGCTTAAATCGGTTGTGGGTTTGGTTCTCATCTCGGTTTCGTATACGCTGGCCTACCGTTTTGCAAACTACAGAATTTTCTAACAGAAAGACGTGATCACTATGGTAGAGGATCGTTCCGCTGTCGCCAGGCTCTTTAACGGAGTCAATAAAGTTCTGCTGATCTTAATCACGCTTCTATGTATCCTGCCGGTCTGGTATACGCTCGTCGTATCCCTGAGCGACAGGGCGGCCGTAGCGGGCGGAGACGTGTTTTTCTGGCCTCAAGGCTTAACGTTCAATTCGTACGCAACCATCGTCGAGGACGGACAGTTTTTCAGGTCGTTCTTCATCTCGGTCGAGCGGGTCGTCCTCGGGGCGATCATCGCGTTCTTCGTCGTGCTGCTCATGGCCTATCCGCTATCGAAGACCGCCAAGGAATTCAAGCCTAGAAATATCCTCATGTGGCTGTTGATCTTTTGCATGCTGTTCAGCGGAGGACTCGTGCCCTGGTACATGACGATGAAGTCGCTGGGCATGATCAATAACATTTGGGGACTGGTGCTGGGCGGCGGGCTGCCTGTCTTCAACGTCATTCTCGTCATGAATTTCTTCCGAAATCTGCCGAAGGAAATGGAAGAATCCGCTTTGATCGACGGTGCGGGCCCGTGGCGCATCCTGTTCGGGATTTTCCTGCCGCTATCGACGCCGGTTATGGCGACCATTCTCGTATTTACGATCGTCGGACATTGGAACGAGTTTTTCCAGGCGCTCGTGTTAATGACGAAAAACGAAAATTATCCGCTGCAATCGTATATCCGCCAAGTGACGATCGTGCTTAATCCTGCCAAGATCGATGCGGAGTCGGCCAAGCGGCTTGCGACCATGTCGAACCAGACGTTAAATGCGGCGAAAATCTTCATTTCCATGCTGCCGCTGCTGCTCATTTATCCTTTCTTCCAAAAGTATTTCGTCAAAGGCATCACGCTCGGTTCGGTTAAAGGCTAAGGGAAATTCAGACCAGAATGATTAGACAGGATAGGAGATATCGTCGTGCAAACTAGCGAAACGATCCACCCCGATAAAATCGAACATGAGGAAGCTCCCAAGGCTGATTGGCATATCGGCGCGATTCAGTCGGTTCAAAAAAGAGCAAGGCGTCTATGTATTCCGCGGCGCGCACGCGTCGCTTATGCTGCAGCCGGTCAACGATCACATTGTTCGCGTGAAGCTGCTGCTCGACCATGCGCTCGATTTGAAGTCGACGATCGCGGTTCAACGGGAGGCTTACGTCAAGGTTGACGCGCGATTGGAAGAGGAGCCGGAGCAGTACAAGCTGGTGCTGCCCGCGCTTGCGGTCGTCGTGCACAAAGCGAATGCCCGAATCGATTTTTACGATGCGGACGGCGAATTAATCTCCAGAGAACAAGAGCTGTACAGGGCGGGAAGAGGCGAATACGGCTTCCGTAAAGCGATGGAGAAGGACTCCCACATTTACGGTCTGGGGAGAAGACGAGCTTTCTGGACAAAAAAAGGCGAGAAGTACGACATGTGGAATTCTGACGTGTTCGATCCCCATGTGCCGGAGATCCAATGCTTGTATGTGTCGATCCCGTTTTTCGTCCATTTCCGCTACGATCGGCCGGCTTACGGTATTTTTCTCGACAATCCGGGGCGTTCCACGTTCGATATGCACACAAGCGAGATTGCCTACACGGTCCAGGTTCATGCGGGAACGATCGATTATTACTTTGTGTACGGGCCGGAATTGAAGGATGTCGTACGGCGTTACAGCGGCTTAACGGGGCGAATGGAGCTTCCGCCCGCATGGGCCATCGGGTATCACCAATCCCGCTACAGCTATATGGACCAGGAAGAGGTCATGATGCTCGCGCGAAACTTCCGCAGCAAGAACATTCCTTGCGACGTCATTTACCTGGACATTCACTACATGGACGAGTACCGCGTGTTCACGTTCGACCCGGTGCGGTTCCCCAATCCGAAAAAGATGATCGACGAGCTGGGCGAGATGGGCATCAAGATCGTTCCGATCGTAGACCCGGGCGTCAAGAAGGACCCAGAATACGCGCCTTATATAGAAGGAACCAAGAAGGATTATTTCTGCCGCAAGCTGGAAGGCGAAGTGTTTATCGGCAAAGTGTGGCCGGGAGAGAGCGCGTTCCCCGATTTTACGGAAGAGCAAGTGCGTTCGTGGTGGGGCGAGCAGCACCGATATTATACGGAGCTCGGCATTCACGGCATTTGGAACGACATGAACGAGCCGGCCGTGTTCAACGCTTCGAAAACGATGGATCTGGATGTCGTTCACGGCAACGACGGCGATATGAAAACGCATCGCGAGCTTCATAACCTGTACGGCATGCTGATGTCCATGGCGACCCAGCAAGGCTTGAAGAAGCAGCTGGACGGTGAGCGGCCGTTCGTGCTGACGCGCGCAGGTTATGCTGGCGTCCAAAAATACGCGGCCACCTGGACCGGCGACAATCGCAGCTTTTGGGAGCATTTGGCCATGGCGATCCCGATGGTGCTCAACCTCGGCTTGTCCGGTCAGCCTTTCTCCGGACCGGATATCGGCGGCTTTGCCCACAATACCACGCCGGAGCTGCTGGCGCGTTGGACGCAGGCGGGCGTTTTCTTCCCGTATTGCCGCAACCACAGCGTGCTGGAGTCGATCCGCCAGGAGCCGTGGTCGTTCGGCCCGGAGATCGAGGACATCTGTCGCAAGTATATTCGTTTGCGCTATAAGCTGCTTCCTTATCTGTATACGCAATTTTATGAAGCGCATAAGACCGGTCTGCCGATCATGCGTCCGCTCATTCTGGAGTATCCGGACGACCGAAGCGTGTATAATCTATGCGATCAGTTCCTGGTCGGGACGAGCTTGCTTGTTGCGCCGATCCTGCGTCCAAGCACGGAGTATCGTCCGGTTTATTTGCCGGCAGGTGAATGGATCGATTATTGGACAGGCGAACGCCATGAAGGCGGCCGCACCATTCTGGCGCATGCCCCGATGGACGTGCTGCCGCTGTATGTGAAGGCGGGAAGTTTGCTGCCGGAGCTTGCGGACGATGAATGGAAGCCGGCCATGAACGAGTCGGCGGACGTAACGCTGAGCATCTATGCCGGAGCGCCGGGTTCGACGTCTATCGATCAGTGGTATGAGGATGATGCGCGTACTTACGCTTATGAAAGCGGCGTTTACAACCTATTACAGTCAACGGCCGTATTTAATGAAGATACGCTGATGTTGAAGCTTGCTTATCTGTCCAAAGGGATGAACAACGAGCGCCGGCTTCTTCAGCTTCAAGTCAAAGCGATGAATTTCGCACCAAAAGCCATTTTTATTGGGAAAATGAGTTTAGAGGAATCCGGCGGGAGCTGGTCTTATGACGAAGCGCTGAGGGCGCTCAGCTTGCAAGTGCCGAATACATTTAATGAGATGGAACTCGTCATTCTAGGGACGCAGAAGCTCGCGCCTTCTAATTAAAGAGCGGGAGAGGATCGGAGAATCGGTTCCGGGCTTGCAGCGGTTCGGATGGACCCTTTCAGAGGCACATGAAGTGTCTCGAAAGGGTTCTTTTATATGGAAAGAAGTCCAGTTTTGAAACTTATCGTTCATATTATAACGCAGCTCTTAAATGAATGGTAGAATATACTGCGAGTGTCTGACAAAAACGAGAATGGACAGGGTTCCGGTAGTTTCGCCCGGGGCGCTTTGAAATTACACCCATCTATCAGCATATTCTCTATTATTTTTTGCAATGAAAGGAAGAAGATGATGAATCGAACGGGAAGACGGTCGACATTTTCCAGGATCTCAAGGAGATGGCTCCTCGGCAGTCTGTGCCTCATGCTGTTGTTCGGCGGCGTCCTTGCAATCGGTCCCGGGCCAACATACGCAGCCGACAGGACGGTAGCCTCGTGGAGCGAACTGTCCGATGCATTTGCAAATGCACCGAGCGGCGATACGATCGTGTTAGGCGACAATATTATACAAACGTCGGGTACGATCGCTTTGCCATCGGGGAAAAGTCTAACGTTGGATCTGAAAGGAAATACGCTGTCGATTACGGCACCCGTATCAAGCGATCAGGCTGCGCTCGGGGTTATTGCCGGTACGACGCTCACGATTACTGATACGCTTGGCAGCGGAACGTTGAATGCGACGGGAGGCTCGGGCGGCTACGGTGCCGGCATCGGATCGGCTTATCTGGAAGCTGCCGGAACCATCATTATCAATGGCGGCACCATTAATGCAATGGGAGCTGCCAACGGCTCGGCCGGCATCGGCGGCGGATTGCAAGGCGCAGGCGGTACGGTGACGATCAGCGGCGGGACCGTCTATGCGACCGGCAGAAACGGCGGTTCAGGCATCGGCGGCGGATTGCAAGGCGCAGGCGGTACGGTGACGATCAACGGCGGGACCGTCAATGCGACCGGCAATAATGGCGGATCTGGAATCGGCGGCGGATACGGTGCGTCCGGCGCGGCGGTGACGATTACCGGGGGGCATCGTTAAGCCTTCAACCGGCAATGTCTCTGGTTTCTCTGCGATTGGTCCCGGCTCGACCAACTCCACTTTCGGTTCTTTGAGCAACAGCGGCAAGATCGTGATACCGAACGGTCAAAAGCTGGTTATCCCCGCAGGAATTACGTTCGAGAATTCGGGAACGATTGAGGGCGCCGGTTCGCTTAGCGGCGACGGCACCATCCAGAATACCGGAACGATCAGCAGCCCGGTTACTGGCGTGACGGTCAGCGGCAATGCCTACGATCTATCGTTTAACCTGAATGGCGCGCCGGGCACGCCGCCGGCCTCGCTGCACGTATTGTCCTCGACGGTGCAGGCCGCAGGGTCGAGCTTGACGAGCCCCAGTCCTGCGGGCTACGAGTTTGACGGATGGTATACGCTTGACGGCGTACCGTTTACGGATACGACGCCGATTAACTCGATTACGAACACGAGCAGCGCGACGCTTTATGCCCACTGGAAGGTGATCAATATTTTATCCGTCGCCTCGTTGACGGATATTCGCGTGCCCTATGGTACGATGCCGAGCGGGCTCGGACTGCCGAGCAACGTCAACATGTCGCTTAGCAACGGAACGTCGAAGTCGGCGGCTATAACATGGGATGGAGGCGCTCCGGCATACGACCGCACGCAGCCGGGCACCTATGTTTTTACCGGGACGCTGACGGCGCCATCAGGCACGGTCAATCCGGACGGCATGACGGCGAGCGTCAATGTTGTCGTAGAGCTGCCGACGGTGTCGACGGTCGGCACGCTGACGGATATTCATGTGCCGTACGGTACGACGTTAGGTGCCGCGGGACTGCCTGCTACGGTGAGTGTAACGCTGAGCAGCGGGGAAACGAAGTCGGCGATGGTGAGTTGGAACGGCGGCACGCCGTCTTATGACGGGACGAAGCCGGGCACGTATGCGTTTGTCGGTACGCTGACGGCACCGACGGGTTCGACCAACCCGGACAGCAAGACGGCGAGCGTGAATGTGGTGGTGGAGCTGCCAACGGTATCGTCGGTAGGCACGATTACCGATCTTCATGTGCCATACGGCACCAAGCTGGAAGACGCGGGACTGCCTGCTGCGGTAGGCGTAACCCTGAGCAGTGGGGAAACGAAGTCGGCGGCGGTGACGTGGAACGACGGCACGCCGGCGTACGACGGGACGAAGCCGGGCACGTATGCGTTTGTCGGTACGCTGACTGCACCAGCAGGCTCGACCAACCTGGATGACAAGACGGCGAGCATCAACCTTATCGTGGAACTGCCGACCGTATCGTCGGTGAGCGCCCTAGCCGACATCCATGTGCCATACGGCACGAGACTGGAAGACGCGGGTCTACCTGCTGCGGTAGGCGTAACCCTGAGCAGCGGGGATACCAAGTCTGCGGCGGTGACGTGGAACGGCGGCACGCCTGCGTACGACGGGACGAAGCCGGGCACGTATGCGTTCGTCGGTACGCTGACGGCACCGACGGGTTCGACCAACCCGGACAGCAAGACGGCGAGCGTGAATGTGGTGGTGGAGCTGCCAACGGTATCGTCGGTAGGCACGATTACCGATCTTCATGTGCCATACGGCACCAAGCTGGAAGACGCGGGACTGCCTGCTGCGGTAGGCGTAACCCTGAGCAGCGGGGAAACGAAGTCGGCGGCGGTGACGTGGAACGACGGCACGCCGACGTACGACGGGACGAAGCCGGGCACGTATGCGTTTGTCGGTACGCTGACGGCGCCGATTGGTTCAACGAATCCTGATGGCAAGACGGCGAGTGTCAACGTTATCGTCGCGTTGCCGATCGTATCGTCGGTAGGTACGCTGACGGATCTTCATGTGCCATACGGCACGAAGCTGGAAGATGCCGGACTGCCTGCTGCGATAGACGTAACCCTGAGCAGCGGGGACACCAAGTCTGCGATGGTGAGTTGGAACGCTGGTACACCGGCGTATGACAAGACGAAGCCGGGCACGTATGCGTTCGTCGGTACGCTGACTGCACCAGCAGGTTCGACCAATCTGGATGACAAGACGGCGAGTATTAACGTTATCGTGGAACTGCCGACCGTATCGTCGGTGGGCACCCTAGCCGACATCCGCGTGCCTTATGGCACGAAATTGGAAGACGCGGGACTGCCTGCTGCGATAGACGTAACCCTGAGCAGCGGGGATACCAAGTCGGCGGCGGTGACATGGAACGACGGCACGCCGGCGTACGACGGAACGAAGCCGGGTACGTATGCGTTTGTCGGTACGCTGACAGCGCCGACTGGTTCGACCAACCCGGATGGCAGGACGGCGAGCGTGAATGTAGTGGTGGAGCTGCCAACGGTATCGTCGGTAGGCACGATTACCGATCTTCATGTGCCATACGGCACGAAGTTGGAAGACGCGGGACTGCCTACTGCGGTAGACGTAACCCTGAGTAGCGGGGACACCAAGTCTGCGATGGTGAGTTGGAACGCTGGTACACCGGCGTATGACAAGACGAAACCGGGCACGTATGCGTTCGTCGGTACGCTGACTGCACCAGCAGGTTCGACCAACCTGGATGACAAGACGGCGAGCATCAACGTTATCGTCGCGTTGCCGACCGTATCGTCGGTAGATACGCTAGCCGACATCCATGTGCCATACGGCACGAAACTGGTAGACGCGGGACTACCTGCTGCGATAGACGTAACCCTGAGCAGCGGGGATACCAAGTCGGCGGCTGTGACATGGAACGACGGCACGCCGGCGTACGACGGAACGAAGCCGGGTACGTATGCGTTTGTCGGTACGCTGACAGCGCCGACGGGATCGACGAACCCGGATGGCAGGACGGCGAGCGTGAATGTAGTGGTGGAGCTGCCAACGGTATCGTCGGTAGGCACGATTACCGATCTTCATGTGCCATACGGCACGAAGTTGGAAGACGCGGGACTACCTGCTGCGATAGACGTAACCCTGAGCAGCGGGGATACCAAGTCGGCGGCTGTGACATGGAACGACGGCACGCCGGCGTACGACGGAACGAAGCCCGGTACGTATGCGTTCGTCGGTACGCTGATGGTGCCGACGGCTTCGACGAACCCGGATAACAAGACGGCGAGCATCAACGTTATCGTGGAACTGCCGACCGTATCGTCGGTGGGCGCCCTGAGCCGACATCCGAGTGCCCTATGGCACGAAACTGGAAGACGCGGGACTACCTGCTGCGGTAGGCGTAACCCTGAGCAGCGGGGATACCAAGTCTGCGACGGTGAGTTGGAACGCTGGTACACCGGCGTATGACAAGACGAAGCCGGGCACGTATGCGTTCGTCGGTACGCTGACGACACCAGCAGGCTCGACGAACCCGGACGCCAAGACGGCGAGCATCAACGTTATCGTGGAACTGCCGACCGTATTGTCGGTGGGCACGCTAACCGACATCCGCGTGCCCTATGGCACGAAACTGGAAGACGTGGTACTGCCAGCTGCGGTAGACGTAACCCTGAGCAGCGGGGATACCAAATCGGCGGCGGTGACATGGAACGACGGCACGCCGGCGTACGACGGAACGAAGCCGGGCACGTATGCGTTTGTCGGTACGCTGACAGCGCCGACGGGATCGACGAATCCGGATGGCAGGACGGCGAGCGTGAATGTGGTGGTGGAACTGCCGACGGTGTCGACGGTAGGGACGCTGTCGGATATTCATGTGCCGTATGGCACGACGTTAGGTGCTGCGGGTCTGTCGTCCGTGGTGAGTGTGACGTTGAGCAGCGGGGAAACGAAGTCGGCGACGGTGACGTGGAACGGCGGCACGCCAGCGTACGACGGGTCGAAGCCGGGCACGTATGCGTTCGTCGGTACGCTGACGGCGCCGACGGGTTCGACGAACCCGAATAACAAGACGGCGAGCGTGAATGTTCATGTAGATTACGCTCCGATTCCGACACCATCGGATCCCTCACGCATCGTAGTCAACTGCGGAATCGGCGTGTGCGCGGCAAGTATAGGAGACAAGGGCAACGTTTCTGTATTGGTCCAAGCGGCGAGCCGCTCCTTTTCACTGACGTTAGAAAGGCTTGATGCGAACGAACTGCGCCTGCCCGGCGATGCACGGGCGCTGAGCATGGTTTTCCGTTTAAGCAAAAATATCGAGGATACGCTCCAACTGCAGATGTCGCTGCAAATCAGACTCGATTCCGCAACGATCGGCGAAGACCGCAGAGTCGCCCTGTTCGCGTACGACGAAGCAGCAGATCAGTGGACAGAAATGGACGGAAGCCTGAATGGAGATGTCTTTAGCGCTCAAACCAGCCGATTTGCTGCGTTCGCCGTCCTCTCTGTTGTCGAACAGACTACGCCGCCGGAAAAGCCTGCTATCCAGCTTAGCGACGTAACCGGTCATTGGGCGAAGACGGAGATCGAAGCGGCGGTCGGTAAAGGCATCCTGACAGGGTATCAAGACGGCACCTTCCGTCCGAACCAGCAGGTGTCGCGCGTGGAATTCACGGTCATGCTCAGCCGCGCACTGAAGCTGAGCGGCGGCGCAGCTGTTAGCGCGGAGCCGACGACATTCACGGATGCGGCAGGCATTCCGGCATGGGCGCGTTCGTCCGTTGCGGAAGCGACGGCGAAAGGGCTGATTCAGGGCTTCGTGGACGGTACGTTCCGGCCGGGAGCGCTTATGAGCCGGGCGGAGCTTGCGGCGATCGCGGCGCGTGCGCTGCAATTGCCGGAAACGTCGGAGACGGCGCTCTCGTTCGCGGATGCGAACGCCATTCCGGCGTGGGCGAAGGCGGCGGTGGCATCCGCGCAGCAAGCCGGGCTAATGAAGGGGCAAGAGGGGAACCAATTTTCGCCCCTCGCTTCTGTCACGCGGGCGGAAGCGGCCGTGCTGATCATGAGAATGATCGAGCGGCTGTAAAAATACGTTATACAACAAGCGAGAGCGGAGCGATCCGCTCTCTTTGCGTTCGGCGGCCGTTCCCCATCATCGAGCAATTTGGCCGGCTCCTCAAAAATTCGGCGGCGGTTTGCGGGCAGGTAAGCGCGCATTTGGGGTGCCGGCTCTTCTCGGTCGTGTTGCAGGTCGATAAAACTGCATTCATACAGGTATTTTTTTTCGGATCAACAACGCGCGATGAAAAAGATGCAAATGTGCAGGTAAATTCAAAGCACAAGCCGGAAATGCGGCAGCTGAAGAAAAATAAATGTAAATTTGCATCTTTTCAGTCTAAAAGAGCTGACATCGGCAAATAAAGATGTAAATTTGCAGGCATTTCTGCAAATAGGCGGCGTGGGCGGGCGTGGGCGACGATATGCGAGCGACGATATGCGAGCGACAACAGTCCGCAAGCCAATGGGCAAAGTCCCAATAATGCTTCAACTTCGATGGAAGACCGCGAAGCCAACCTTCGCTCCAACCTTTATAAATCGGGCATGATCGATGCCGTTGCGCTGCAGGCTTCCAGGCGGCGATCAATATGCCGGTCATGCTGGATCTGCATGACGACGATCGCCTCATCAACGTGCTGTCGGTAGACATTCGGTTCGTGCAGCGCAACTATGCTGCGAGAATTTCAAAATTTAACGTCGCCAATATGGGGCAGATCTCGAATCTGTCCGTAGGCGGCATCTCCCGGAGATACAACGCCCAGAAGGGCGGAACCGGTACCAAAAACGTAAACGACGGCGGTACGCGCCCCGGCATGGCGCGGCGACATCGGCGATCGAACGTTGATGTTTCCCGATCCTGGCGCCAACGTGCAGCTCGCGGTCCGGCTGGTCGAATAAAACAAGGTTCATCCAAAAAAGCTCCGCCCTCAGGCCCAGCCTGCCGGCGGAGCTTTTTGCGGATCGGCCCCGTGCATAAAGCCCCCCCGATAACCGGATACTACTGGAAAAGGCGGGAGCAGCCGGCCAACGGAGGGATGCTTATGCCGGAACAACAATGGGACACCAGGACGGCCGTCCTCGACAGCTGCAAGCGCTCCGTAGATTTTGTGACGACGCCTTTAACGACCGGGAAAATCAGCTTCAGCTTCTCTTACTATAAAACGCTGATCGACGAGGAGGCGCTCGGCCATCTTCTGCATGCGCTGCAAGCCTCGACGCAGGCGAAGGAGAGCAGCGATCTGAAGTCGCTGCTCGCGCATGTCCCGATGGACGGCGTCGAGACCGATCCCGACCCGGAGCGGTTACGCAAGCTTATTTTCAAGGGCTATCTGCTCGCCTATCCCGGCAACGATCCGGAGGGCGAATGCGCCCTCGTCCCGCTGCCGGCCAAGAAAGGGCTGCGTGCGAGCAACGAGACCGACATGGAGTTCAGCGTCGTCGGTCCGAAGATCGGCTTCATCGAGGACCTCGATACAAACATCCATCTGCTGCGCGCGCAGTTGAACACGCCGGATCTGCTGCTCAAGGAGATCGTCGTGGGCAGCGTCTCCCGCTCGAGAGTCGCCATGCTGTATATCGACGGCATCGCGAACGACGAGAATGTCGCGAAGATGGAGAAGCGTCTGCGCGACATCGACTTCGACGTCGTTTTCGACACCTCGCAGCTCGACCAGATCATCGCGGACAATTCAAGGACGCCGTTCCCGCTGTTCACGACGACCGAGCGCCGGGACCGGGTCGTCTACGCGCTGATCACGGGACAGGTGGCCGTGATCAGCGAAGGCTCGCCGTACTTCATCACCGGTCCGTCCACGCTGTTCGATTTTTTCCTTTCGCCGGAAGACTATTTTCTGCCTTGGGTTTTAGGTTCTTTTTTTCCGGATGATTCGCATTTTCGGCGTTATTTTTTCGTTGTTCGCCTCCTCCTTCTATGTGGCGCTGATGACGTACCATTACGAAGTCATTCCGAAGGAGCTGCTCGGCCGGCTGATCTACTCCCGGGAAAACGTGCCGTTCGCGCCGTTTCTCGAGGTGCTCTTCCTGGAGATCACCGTCGAGTTCCTCCGCGAAGCCGGCGCGCGCCTGCCAAGCCGCATCGGGCAGTCGCTCGGCATCGTCGGCGGCGTCATTCTCGGCCAGGCGGCGGTCGAGGCTTCGCTCACCAGCAACATTTTGATCATCATCGTGTCGCTGTCCGCGCTCACATCCTTTGTCACGCCGATCTACAAAATGTCCAACGCGATCCGCTTTTTGCGTTTTCCCATCATCCTGCTCGCAGCGGCGTGGGGCAGTCTGGGCATCGCGATGGGCGTCTGCTTCCTGCTCGTGCATCTGTCCAGGCTCCGATCGCTCGGGTATCCGTATACCGTCCCGTTTTTCCCCGTCCGGGCCAAAGATTTGAAGGACAGCCTGGTGCGATCCTCTTATTCCGTTACTGGCTCGCGGCCTTCCTACCTGAAGCCGTCTTCGAAGCTGCGTTACAAGCCGAAGCCCGAGCGGAGATCCAACGACTTTGACGAGGAGTGAGCATGGATGCGGGCAACATGGAAAAAGGTCCGTCGGGCTGCTGCGCTGTCGTTGCTGACGCTCGCCCTGTGCGGCTGCGGCAGCTCGCAGATCGTGGACCGGATCTCGCTCGTCCAGACGGCGGGCTACGACAGGCAGGACGGAAAGATCGTGACGAGCATGCTGGTCGGGGAGTATACCGAGCAGGACAAGACCAAGCTCAAGCTGCTCGAGACGGCGTCGTACAACAGCTTCGATATGGTGCCGCTGCTGAATCGTCAGACCAACAAGCCGATCGAATACGGCCAGATGAAGCTCATGCTCTTCGGCAAAGCGTATGCCGAGCATGGCATCGCGCATGTGCTGAAGATGCTGTCCCGCGACGTGAAGGTTCAGAACCGCTGTTTGCTGGCCGTCGCGGATACGTCCGCGAGAGAGACGATGGCGGCGACCGCCGACTCCGACGATACGCTGTTTCTTACGAGCATGATCGAGCAGAATTCGAGAACGGCCGAGCTGCCGGGGAAAAATCTGCAGGAGGTGATGTACAGCTATTACGGCGAAGGCCGCGATTTTTCTTGCCCTATATCACGATGGACAGCCGCCATCGGCCGCAGGCGGGAGGGGTCGCCCTGTTCAAGGAGGATCGGATGATCGCCGTCGCCAAAGGTGCGGAAATGCTGTATTTGAAGCTGCTATCCGAGAGGACGCGCGCCGGCATGCTGCTCGTTTCGCTCGGGGAGAAGGAGGGCGAGGATCAGTTTTTGCTGCTGCGCATTTTGAATTCCCGTCCCTCCTGGACGCTCCGCACGAACGGCCCGGCGCCTTCCTTCAAGATCGCGCTGCAGATGACCGTCGGCATCAAGAGCATCTCGGAATCGGTGAGCATCGAGGATGCATCGCAAGCCGAGCAGATGGAGCGTACGATCGAACGGTTCATCCAGACAGGCTTATCCGATTTTATTGCAAAGTGTCAAAAGCTGCGCATCGATCCGGCCGGCTTCGGCGATTACGCCCGGACGCATCGGCGGCATTGGGACAGAGAGGCGTTCTATGCGTCCTATCCGTCGATGAAAACCGAAGTGCGCGTGCGCGCGAAGCTGATGCAGAGCGGGACGATCGATTAAAGCAGCGAGGAGGGGCGTTCTTGGACACGACGAAAAGCGACAAGTATACGCTGTCGGCCATCCATCTGTTTTTCTTGCTTTACGTCAGCCTTGTCGGAGCGGGACTTATGGATTTTCAGCGGCATGTCGCGGCGCTGTCGGAGCAGGATACGTGGATCGCCGTGTTGGCGGCGTCGCTGTTCATTGTCTTTATGATCTGGATGATGTACGGCATCCTCGCGCGTCAGGAAGCCGCCGGGGCCAATCTTGTGGCCGTCAACAAGCGGTATTTCGGACCTGTAGTCGGCGCGGCTTTGAATCTGTGCTTCGTCTTGTATTTTTTGTGGGGCGCGTTTTTGACGCTTCGCTTTTATTTGCAGGTGATCGAGGTGTGGATATTTCCGGAAATGAATCAGTGGCCGCTCGTGCTCTGCATCTTCATTTTGCTGTACTATACGGTGTCTGGCGGGATTCAGACGGTTGCCGGCATATGCTTCTGGGGGACGCTCAGCATCTTTTTGTTCGTGCTGCCGCAGACGGTGCTCGTCTTTCCATTTTTGCATCCGCAAAATCTGATGCCGGCGATCGATCACGGCGCAGCCGCGATCTTCGGCTCGACCAGGCTGATGGCCCAGCAATTTTTGGGCTGCGTGGCGCTTATGGCCGTGTATCCGTACATGAAGGACGGCGCCCGCTCCGCCAAATGGGCTTACCTGTCCGCAGGCGCGGCCGCCTTCATCTATATCGTCATGCTGCTGATCGCGATCATGTTTTTCAGCCCGCAGCAGTTGAAGGAGACCGTCTGGCCGACGCTAAGCATCGTCTCTATCATTCACGTGCCGCTCATGCAGCGTCTCGAATACGTCGTTCTCAATTTATGGCTGCTCAAAATGGTGTCGAACATCTCGCTCGGCCTCTGGGCCGCCTGCCATAGCCTAAAGCAGCAACTGCGGGTGAGACCGAGATATGCGCTGGCCGGCGCGCTGGCGTTATTCTTGATTTTATTTTTTTTTGGACAAAGATCCCGGAGTTACGAGGAAACTGATCGACATGTATGCGAAGACAGGCGAGTTTCTGGTGTTCGCGTACATCACGCTCGTCTTCGTCATCTCGCGTTTTTCGGCGAAGCCGGGTTGAACGGCGCATATCGTCATTCGTGAGCAGGGAGTGGTAAAATATTGAACGAAGTCACGTGATCGTTAGAAATCGCGTTATCGAACGAAGCCACGCAGCCGGAAAGCTGCGTGGCTTTATTGATCGGCGAGTACCGGACTCAGGAGTTATTAGAAACGTTTGGCAACCTCCTTAGCATGCGCAATTGCTTCTTCTTTAATCACTGGAGCCCGCTCTGACGATGCCGTTCCTTCAGCAAAAATGGCCTCTAAAGATTGAATCCCATAGAACTGCAAAATCTTTTTCAGATAGCTGTATCCCATTTCAACTTCAGCAAGAGGACCTTCCGAATAAACGGAACCGCTAGCTTGAATGTGCAAGGCTTTCTTGCCGGACAACAGACCTACAGGACCATTCTTGGTATATTTGAATGTCTTGCCCGGAATTGAAGTCGTATCCGTGTATGCTTTCAAAACCGGCGGGATCGAGAAATTCCACATTGGAGAAACGTACACGTACTTATCGGCAGCCACGTATTGATCGACAATCGCGTCAAGCCGAACTACTTTTGATTGCTCGGCTTCGGACAGTTGATCGAGAGACGAACCCGACCGAAGCTTTTCCCAACCATGCAAAACATCTGCATCGATTTGCGGAATATTCTCTTTGTACAGATCCAAATGAACGACTTCATCTGTTGGATTAGCTTCGCGGTACGCTTCAATAAATTCTTTACCTACCGCGAGGCTAAAAGATTCCTGAGGATCGAGGGGATGTGCGGTGATGTACAATACAGTTGCCATGAATCAAAACTTCCTTTCTGTAATAAAATCAAGTACACTTTCAAGACTGATCATATATTATGTACTTACTTATTTATAGTAGGCACAATAATGTGGTATAGTATGAAAAAGAGTACTGTAACGGAGGCCAACACATGCAAAGGAACCCTGTCCCATGTCAATTCGTTGCGGCGCTGGATTCGATCGTCGGCAAGTGGAAACCGATGATTCTTTACCATTTGCTTCAAGGCAAACCGCTGCGGTTCAATGAGCTAAGAAGATTACTGCCTGATATCACGCAAAGGATGCTTACGCTCCATCTGCGCGAATTGGAGGAGGAAGAGCTCGTTAAACGAGTCATTTATCCGCAGATCCCGCCGAAAGTGGAATACTCCATCACGGAATACGGCATGAGCCTGTCTCCAATTCTGGAAGTCTTACATCAATGGGGAGCGTCCCATGTGGAGCGAAAGCGGCTCAAAGAGGAGAATAATGAACAAACAGAAACGCACTAGCGCGGCATTACGCTAGTCCGTTTTATGAGGCATGTCTAGAAAAGCGCAAGCCCAAAAACCTCGCACAAGCCCGTTTGCGCCGAATTTCCGTTGAGCGCAGCCCTTGCCCACCCCATGCCGGTCAACGTGTTATTGAAGGCTCCTTCGAGATTTTTCCCTAAAAACTTGCCGTTACTTGTGGTACGTCTCCCGTTGTTTAAACAATTTTAGTTCCGCGCAAATTCAGCAGACATTTCATTCAAGAGCGAGATCCTGTAGTCATTCGCGAACAGAGAGTGGTAAAATCAGGGGATGAATCTTATTCCTGGAGGCATTCTCTATGAACGGATTACTGCCGTCGCTCGCGCTCGTCCGCGATATCGAAGCGTCGGAGATCGAATTTATGACGGATCGCATGCGGGCGATTCAAGGCAGGCCGGGCAACCCCGAAGGCGTGGAGATCGCGCGATTCGGAAATGCCGTAGGCTTTTACAGCAAGACGATGCCTTGGCCTGCCTTTAACACGGTAAAAGGACTCTCCGAGGCGGATGCGGACGAGATTGAATCGATCGTTGCGTTCTATGAAGAAAGGGAGCGCGCCGTTCAATTCGAAGCGGTGCCTGCCCTGGCGAGCCCGAATCTGCTCAGGAAGCTGACCGAAGCGGGATTTTATCCCTCCGGCACTCATACTTCTATGTATATGCGGCCCGAGCGAAGAGAAGAGAGACGGGCGGGGGCGGGCTCGGCTCAGGATTCGGACGCGGGTTCGGGCACGATCTCGATCGAAGCGCTCCGGGAAGGTCAAATGGAGCTGTACGCGGCCATTCACTGCAGGGCGACCGGCCTGCCGGAGGCGGGAATTCCGCCTGTCGCGGCGAATAATCGCGTGCTGTACGGGCGCCCGGGCTGGCAGTTTTATCTTGCCTATGCGGATGGCGTCGCTGCCGCCGCCGGCGTTCTTTTTACCCAAGGCGACAAAGCCTCGTTCACCTTCGCGGCCGTTCTGCCGGAATACAGGAACAGAGGGCTTCACCGGCGGTTGCTGGACGCCAGAATCGACGAGGCGCACCGGAGAGGGTGCGGGATCGCAGCGAGCCAATGCGCGTACTTGTCCCAGAGCCATCGGAATATGGAGCGGGCCGGGATGAAGCTTGGATACGTGCGGACAACCTGGACGCGGCTGGACGGTTGAGCGCGTCGGATAATAGGCAAGGGGAACGGTGAATGGGAAAGGGGAGATCGTTTGCGGAAGTCGTACGTTGTATGGATCGTCGTCGTCCTTATTGTCGCAAGCTGGGGCTACAACCTTTATTCGCATCAAACGAACCGGCTGCCGGAAGGTCGCTTCTTATCGCATCGCATCGAGGCGACCGCTTCGCCCGGGGACGCTTTCTGGCTGTATTACATCACGAACAATGACGACAAGCGGCTGCCCCTGTCGGTCTCGATCGAGGGGCTGTCGGCGCTGCAGTTTTATCCGGTCTCGGAATATATGACGTTCCGGAATCAGAGGATATATCGGTTGATCGGGCATTTCAACGGGGATTCGGACGATACGCCGTTCGGGAAGGCGCCGCCGCTTACGATCCATTCGGTCGACGTATACTACAGCGATGGCACGCGGGGAAAAGCGGATATCGGCGAGATGATCGTGTACCGGGGGGATTGGGCGAGCGGCGGTTCGATCAGCCAGACGAACAGTTCTTCATCTTCGAACGGGACGCAGACGGCCGCCTTTCAGGTGGATAAACCTGTCACTCTCAACGGCTTCAGCTCCGCTTTTTTGAACGAGCTGGGCTCCACCTTTACGTATGAACTGCATGCGGGAAAAGAGGCCGTCGTCTTTCCGCAAGCGGTCGAGGCTGACGAGTCGATATCGTTCATCTCAAATTTTCACGTTCCGGCGGATTCGCAGCTTTACCTGCAGCCCGTCTCGATGCGGCTCCGGCTTGAATATTCGGATGCGGATGGCACCGAGCGCGTTCAAATGATTCCGCTGGAGCGGCAGCCCTATCCGTCGGAGGCGGCCATTCGTGCGTACGTCAAAGCACAGAGGGGAGCGACGGAATGAGGACCGCTTGCTCGCAGATCGCTTGGGGACTGGGACTGATGCTGTTCGACTTTCGGTTGAATAATTTCGACCTGCTGCCGGACGCGCTTGGCTTTATATTAATTCTGATTGGCCTCGCCAATCAGCCGGTTCGTCAGCCGGCGTTCGGGATCGCGAAAATCGCGGCAGTCATTCTGCTCATCGGGGCGATCGCCGAGCTTGCGGGCGTTATGCCGGTAGCCGCGACGATCGCACAGGTGAATCGATATTACTCGCTGCCCGCTTTGCTTCCGATCGGGCTTTCGCTGCTTGGTTTGCTTGCGCTGCTATACGGCATTTGCGAGGGATTCGAGCGCACGGCTGCCTCGATTGGTCTCTTCGATTCGGCCCGAGCGTTCCGCGCCGTGTGGAATACAAGTCTCGCCATGGGCGCCGTCATGCTGTTCGTGCTGCCCTTCAGCTTGAACGGATGGCACGGATTGGTGACCGGAATTGCAGTGCTGGCGGGCCTCGGCCAGTTCGTGGCGGGGATTTGGCTGGTCATGCGGGTAAGTAGGTTCGGTCGCGAGTATGCGGCGGCAAGGGCCGGGGAAATGTAAGTAAGAAGCGGGAGAGGGAACGGTACCGAGCGAAAAGCGTCAACGAGAAAAGTGTCAACGAAAGGCATAGAACGTTGAAAAGTCATGCGTCCAAAAGGACGCGTGGCTTTTTTTATGCGAAGCGCGCCTAGCCAAGCTAGGCACAACTAGCCGGTGGAAGTCCGGTCGAGGTAAGAGCCAAGTCGCCTCGTAGCTGACGGGCAACTGGTGGAGAGATCCTAAGGTTGAAGCCCCGTGACAAAGTAACTCTGCGGAGTGCGAGCAAATCGACAGGCCGTAACATGAAGTGAATCCTGCCGCATCGTCAAAAAAAAGACCCGAAAGGGACAAGAGAGAGTCGAGCCCCGGTCACATGGGCGAAGGCCATGGAACGCGTGAAGCCCTTGGAAGCGCAGCGCGGAAGAACTCTCCGGTGTACGGGGAACGGCATGCCGAGAAAGTTGTGTCTGGAACTAGGGAGACCCTCCCCCCCCGCACGAAATTTTCTTTTTTCGTAAGGAGCAGACCTATAAGTCCAAAAGGTGAAGTGGCGAGCTGCGGGAAGGGAGTCGGAGGGGGGCCATAGTACCGATGAAGTGAGGACAACAAAACCTCATGGAGGGAAGGGCCCCTGCTTTGTTCATGTACTTGGAGGAGGTAAGAGTCAGTGAATGCAGGTCAACCTGCTAACGACGCCAAAGCTAAAGCTCAAAAACTCCAACAAGCACTAAGCCTTGCAGCCAAGGAAAATCCGCGGCGGCGATTTCATGCGTTATACGACAAGATACACCGCAGCGACATCCTATGGGAAGCATGGAAGAGAGTCAAGGGAAACGGCGGAAGCGGTGGGGTGGATGGAATGACCATCGACCACATCGTGAAAGTCATCGGCGAAGAACGATTTGTGGACGAAATCCAGACGACACTCAGGAACGGAGAATATCGCCCACTACCGGCAAGGCGCAAGGAGATTCCGAAAGCGGACGGCAAGATGCGGCCGCTGGGCATTCCGGCGATCCGGGACAGAGTCGTGCAAATGGCGACGAAAATCGTGGTGGAACCGATCTCCGAAGCGGACTTCAAAGACTGCTCATACGGATTCAGACCCAAGCGCAGCCAGCATGGGGCGATTCGGCATATCCGCCGAGCGGTGAAGAAGGGCGTCTACTGGGTGGTCGACATCGACATTCGCGGCTACTTTGACAACATTGCCCATGACAAACTGATGCAACTGGTGGAGCAGCGGATCAGTGACCGAAGGGTACTGAAGCTGATCCGACAGTGGCTGAAAGCAGGATTCGTGAAGGATGATCAGTTTCACGAAACCAACCTGGGAAGTCCGCAGGGCGGCGTCATCTCCCCGTTACTTTCAAATCTGTATCTGAACTACCTGGATACCATCTGGGAGAAGAAGTTCGCAGAGACGGGAACGATGGTGAGATACGCCGATGATCTTGTGATCCTGTGCAGAAACAAGGAACAAGCGCTAAGAGCGATTGACGTGCTCAAGGCGGTATTCGGAAAGCTAGAAGTCGAGATGAACAGGGAAAAGTCGAAGCTCATCAACCTGTGGGACGACAAACAGGGATTCGATTTTCTGGGGATGCATCACCGGAAAATACCGAAGAAGCTGAAAGGAAACAAAACGGTGTCTATCCTCCGCAGCTACCCGTCCAAGAAGGCGATGAAGAGCATGAGACAGAAGGTGAAGGAAGCGACCGAGCCGAGAAATCGCCTGTACTGGACGATGAACCAGATGGTGGCGGAACTGAACCCCAAGATACAGGGGTGGAAGAACTACTACGCGCTTGATTCCTTTGCCGACCCATTCCTGAACAAGATCGACTGGTACATCCGAAAACGCCTCATGCTGTTCTGGAACAAGAAGCGCAACCGTCGTAAGAAACACAGCAAGTCCAGGCAAGCCGCCATGGCGGCACAGCTTGCAGGACTAAAGAAACTCGCCAGCTAAAGAGAGTACCGTAACGCTGAAGGACGAAGAACATCGGAAAGCCGGATGAGGGAAAACCTCACGTCCGGTTTGATGCAGGGGGAGCTGGAAAAGTAAAAGGAGGGCTTGCGCCCTCCGATGAAATTTCAGTTCTCTACTCTACGAAGCGGCGCTTGGATCGAGTGGGTTGTTCGTACATAGGACTAATACGAAGCAGAGACGTGTAGAGCGAGCGGATTTGTTCCTACATAGGACTATGTGACGCAGGGGCGCTTGGATCGAGTGGATTTGTTCCTACATAGGACTAATGTGAAGCAGAGACGTGTAGAGCGAGCGGATTTGTTCCTACATAGGACTATGTGACGCAGGGGCGCTTGGATCGAGTGGGTTTGTTCCTACAAAGGACTATGTGACGCAGGGGCGCTTGGATCGAGTGGATTTGTTCCTACATAGGACTATGTGACGCAGGGGCGCTTGGATCGAGTGGATTTGTTCCTACATAGGACTATGTGACGCAGGGGCGCTTGGATCGAGTGGATTTGTTCCTACATAGGACTATGTGACGCAGTGGCGCTTGGATCGAGTGGATTTGTTCCTACATAGGACTATGTGACGCAGGGGCGATTGGATCGAGTGGATTTGTTCCTACATAGGACTAATGTGACGAAGCGGCGCATGTGTCGAGTGTTTGTTCATCAGCGAGTATCGGACTCAGGAAGCGCTATTTTCGTAAAAACCGTATTTTTGCGAGCGTTTCGGACCGGGGAGACCTTATGAGCCTGGATGAAGGCTAAAAAAGCGCCGTCAAGCCCGCGATAGCGGCGCCTGGGTCCGCGGGCAAGCCATAAATCGTGATCGGAATAAAAATAAGGGCTCCTCGGTCCGTTCGCTGCACGCTAATGCGCAAACAAAGGTCGCAGGCTGCATTTTACGCGTGCAACAAAGCGCTTTTTCTTTTTTAGGTTGTAAATGAACCTAAGTTGCATTAAAATAAACCTATCCGAACTTTTATGAACCAAAATAAACAATTGGAGGATTTAATTTATGGAAAACCGCTATGCATCCCATCCCCGTG
Organism: Cohnella rhizosphaerae; assembly: GCF_029525575.1. Lineage (GTDB taxonomy): Bacteria > Bacillota > Bacilli > Paenibacillales > Paenibacillaceae > Cohnella > Cohnella rhizosphaerae. The sequence continues at coordinate 632,641 of NZ_JAPDIA010000001.1, read as the reverse complement.
AAGTTAAAGCATTTGACACGACACGCCTGCGCGAGGAATTCCTGATCGAGGAGATGTTCAAGCCGGACCAGTTGACGCTCACCTACACGCATGTCGACCGCTTTATCGTCGGCGGCGCGTTGCCGGTGAAGGGCTCAGTCAAGCTTGAAGCAGATGCCAAGTCGATCGGCGCCGCTACCTTCCTGGAACGCCGCGAGATCGGGATCATCAATGTCGGCGGCGCGGGCACGGTAACGGTCGACGGCGAAACGTACGCGATGGCGAGCAAGGATTGCCTTTACATCGGCCTCGGAGCCAAGGAAGTGCTGTTCGCGAGCGACGACGGCGCGCAGCCGGCCAAGTTCTATTTGAACTCGACGCCCGCCCACAAGACGTACCCGACGGTGAAGGCCGCGATCAGCGAAGCTTCGCCGAACCACCTCGGCAGCCTGACCAATTCGAACGAACGCACGATTTATCGCTACATTCACACCGGCGGCATCCAGAGCTGCCAGCTGGTCATGGGCATGACGCTGCTCAAGGACGGCAGCATGTGGAACACGATGCCCTGCCATACGCACAACCGCCGCTCCGAGGTTTATTTCTACTTCGACATGCCGGAGGACGGCGTCGTCTTCCACCTGATGGGCGAGCCGCAGGAGACGCGCCACCTGGCCGTGCGCAACGAGCAGAGCGTCATCTCGCCGAGCTGGTCGATCCACAGCGGCGTCGGCACGAGCAGCTATACGTTCATCTGGGGCATGGCCGGCGAAAATCAAATTTTCGAGGATATGGATGCCGTCGCGATGAAAGATATAAAATAGAAGGAAATCGCTAGGATTGGAGATTCGGCAATGAACCCTCTGCGCAGACACGAGATGATCATGGAGATGCTGCTGGCCGCGAACGAGGTGACGGTGGCAGAGCTCAGCGAACGGCTTGAGGTGACGGGAAAAACGATCCGCGAGGATCTGGCGAAGCTCGAGGAAAAGGGGCTGCTGCAGCGGATGCACGGCGGCGCGGTGCTCGCGCAGGCGGACCAGCTCGGCATCCTGTCGCTCAAAAATCCGGTCGCGCGCCATGCCGCCGAGAAGGCGGAGGTCGCAAGGCTGGCGGTGTCCCTGATCGAGCCGAACGACATCGTCGCGCTCGACGGCGGCACGACGACGCAGGAGATGGCCCGGCAGCTGCCGAACCAGCCGATGACCGTCGTGACCAACGACATCGTCATCATCAGCGAGCTCGTGCGCAAGGACGCGATTCGGCTCGTCGTACCCGGCGGCTACCGGGTGCGCAACATGCTGGTCGGCGCCGATGCGGTCGCTTACGTGCGGAAGCTCAACATCCGCAAGGCATTTCTCGCGGCGACGGGGGTTCAGCCGGACTCCGGCTTCACGATATACACGGGGGGAATTCAGCGAGATGAAGCGCGCCCTCATCGAGACGGCCCAGCTGTCCTACGTGACGGCGGACCATCACAAGTTTGGGCAGGGAGCGCTGTTCACGTTTGCGCAGTTGACCGAGGTCGAGGCGATCGTCACCGATGCAGGACTCTCTCCCGAGGTGGCGGCGCAGTACCGGCAAGCGGGCGTCCGATTGCTTATCAACGAAGAGAAAGAAGGATAGAGCCAATGTTGTTCGACTTAACCGGCAAGACGGCGCTGGTCACCGGCGCATCCGGCGGACTGGGTCAGGCGATGGCGATGGGGCTCGCCGAGGCCGGCGCCAAGATCGTGGCGGTCGCCTCCTCCAATTGCGACGCGACGGTAGCGGCCGTACGCGAAGCGGGCGGGACGATCGAGCAGATCTCCGCGAACCTGAGCGAGCTGGATGGGCTGGAGGGCGTGTTCGAGAAGGCGCTCTCGTTTTACGGCAGCATCGATATTCTCGTGAACAACGCGGGGACGATCCGGCGCACGCCGGCCGCGGACCATGCGGCGCAGGACTGGTTCGACGTCATCGACCTGAACCTGAACGCGGTCTTTTTCCTTAGCCAGCTAGCCGGCCGCCATATGATCGCGCGCGGCAGCGGCAAGATCATCAACATCGCCTCGATGCTGACGTTCCAGGGCGGCATCAACGTGCCCGGCTACACGGCGAGCAAGCATGGCGTCGCGGGCATCACGAAGGCGCTCGCCAACGAATGGGCGAGCAAGGGCATCCAGGTCAACGCGATCGCGCCGGGCTACATGACGACGAACAATACGGCGCCGATCGTGGCGGACCAGGCCCGCTATCAGTCGATCACCGACCGCATCCCGGCAGGACGCTGGGGTCAGCCCGAAGACATGAAGGGGCCGGTCGTGTTCCTCGCCTCCGCCGCGTCCGACTATCTCAACGGCCATGTGCTGTGCGTGGACGGAGGTTGGCTGGCGCGATGACGACGGGCAGAGAGCAGAGCGAGCTGATGAAGTCGCTGGCGGCGAGCAAGATCGTCGCCATTATCCGGGGCATCGCGGAGGATAAAGGAGATGCGACGGCGGAAGCGCTGGCGGAGGGAGGCGTCGTCTTCCTCGAAGTGACGCTTAACACCGACGGCGCGCTCGGCATGATCTCGCGGTTCCGCGAGCGCTACGAGGGCCGCATGCGGATCGGCGCGGGCACGGTGCTCGATCTGGGGCAAGCCAAGGAAGCTGCGGCGGCGGGGGCGGAGTATATCATCTCGCCGAACCTCGATCTTGAGGTCGTCCGCTTCGGCGTCGAGCAGGGCATCGAGGTGTGGCCGGGCACGATGACGCCGACCGAGATCGTGGCAGCCTACAAGGCAGGCGCGACGGCGGTCAAAGTATTCCCGCTCGGCAGCCTCGGCATCGGTTACCTCAAAGAGATCCGCGCGCCGCTGAACCACATCCCGATGGTGGCGACCGGAGGCGTGAACCTGCAGAACATCCGGTCCGTGCTGGACGCCGGCGCCGTAGCCGTCGGCCTGGGCGGCAACCTGGTGGACAAGAAGCTCGTCGCGGACGGCGATTTCAAGGCGCTGGCGAAGCTCGTGCGGGCGTATGCGGATGAGGTAGCGAAGGGTTGAACAAGCCGGCCGGACCGAGTATTATAAAAGTATTGGAAGTATTGAACGCGAGTGAAGCACACCGCCTCTCCGAATGGAGTTGGCGGTTTTTTTGCGTTCTTCGTACATAAAGGGAGGCCAGGGATATGGATATGTTCGAAAATCGACATGCGTTTTGGATGGCGGATCAGGCGAAAGGCCGGGCCGGGGAATCGCGTCGCCGTCTTCTGGAAGGGCATGGAGAATCCGAGAAGCTGTTCGCCAAAAATATCTGGTGGCCGCTAAGTGGCAACTTTGATTTTCTGCATGCCGAATTTGAAGTTCCGAGCCACCGGGACGGCTCCTTCTACCTTGATTTTGCCTATGTACGGCCGCCGCATCTTATCGATTGGGAGATCGACGATTTTGCGACGCACGGCAAACATGTCAATCGGCGCACCTTCGAGTACGAACGGGATCGGCAGAATCAGCTGACGTTGGACGGATGGAAAGTTTTTCGAATACCGCTGGATATGATCAGGGAGCACCCGCGGAAATGCCAGCAGTTTGTATGGCAAGTGATGGGCAAGCTGTATGGCGATTTCAAAACGAGCGATCGATCCGAGCTTTCATTGCTCAAACGTGAGATCGTTCGTCTTGCCGTAGGCTATAAGAGGTCGTTTACTCCTGAAGAAATCAGTTTGCCGTTAGTATCAGTTTGCAGTATGCGCGCAAGATGCTCCATGAGTTGATTGACGATGCCTGGTTGGCGGTCGCGTCGGGTTCAACGCGTATTCGAACTTATAAACTCGGCGAAAAAGCCGAACCATGGAGAACAAAATGAAGGGCGTGCGAGGTTGAGCGCAAAGAAGGATGCGGCACATTGTTAGTTGGCTGGAGAGGCGTGATCCAGGGGCAATAGTGATGTTGCACATCGTTATTCGACGGGGCGGGCGAGGCTGAGCGCGAATAAGGATGCGGCACATTGTTAGTTGGCTGGAGAGGTGTGATACTACGCCGTCGAAAAGCAAAACAGCGCCCGAGGCATCCCGCGCCGGGATTGGCGAGAGGAACTTCGGACGCTTCATTGTGCAACAGAAGCGTGGCTTAAGGGCGGTCGGCGCTCCGGCTCCCGCTCGCGGACGCGAACTCGGCGCGAATGCGCGAGAGCAGCTCGCCGTCGGTCAGCACGTCGTAGGCGGTAAGCGCCAGCGTCTTGGCGCCGAACACCATGCCGTCGTAAGCCCGGGGGAGCTGCGCAGCGTCCCTGAATTCAAGCGAATGCAGCGCGTAAGGAGCGTCGGCGACCTTGACGTAGCCGTGCACCGCGGGGCATCGCAGGGAGACGTTGCCCAGATCGAGAGAGCCGTTGTCGTGGCCGCCGGCGATCTCCTCCGCCCGGACGCCGCCTTCGATCAGGTTGGCGGTGAACGCGTCGGAGAGCGCTTCGTTCGTGCGCAGCTCGTCGTACGAATATTCATAGTTGCTGACGGCCAGTCTGCTGCCGGTGGCGATCGCGGCGGCCTCGGCGCAGGCGTTCACCTTGCGAACGAGCTCGTCCGTGTAGGCACGGCTCTTGGCACGGACGTAGAACTTGGCGGCGGCGTAATCGGGGATGACGTTGGGCGCCGTGCCGCCGTGCGACACGATGCCGTGAATGCGGGCGTCGCTGCGCGTCTGCTGCCGCAAGGCGCCGACGCCGTTAAACAGCTGGATGACCGCGTCCAGCGCGTTGATCCCGTCTTCGGGGTTGGCAGCCGCATGCGCGGCTTTGCCGAAAAATTCGTATTGCAGCGCGTCCATGGCGAGCGAGGAGCCGGAGCGTTCGAAGCTGTGGTACGGGTGCGCCATAAGCGCCGCGTCCACGTCGTCGAACAGACCGGCGGCCGCCATGTCCACCTTGGCGCCCTTGGTCTCTTCGGCGGGCGTACCGTATACGCGGAGGGTGCCGCCTGTCTCCGCCAGCAGCGGCAGCAGTCCCGCAGCCGCGCCGAGCGCCATCGTGCAGATCAAGTGATGCCCGCAGGCGTGGCCGATCTCCGGGAGCGCGTCATACTCGGCGAGCAAGGCAACCGTCGGACCCGGCTTGGCGGACCGGTACTCCGCGATGAACGCCGTCTCGAGCCCTAGCGTCCCCCGCTCCACGTTGAAGCCGAGCGCCTCCAGCGCTTCCGCCAAGCGGGCGGAAGCCAGCTTTTCCTCGTGCCCGAGCTCCGGATTCGCCGCGATGCAGGCGGCAAGCTCGCGAAGCTTCGGGGCGTAAGCGTCTATGGCATCGCGAATTCGCGATTTATCGTGCGCCAGCTGCGCGTTCATACCGGTTCCCTCTTTCCTTTTTCCCATATAAAAGCGTCTAACGCGAAGTGTAACATATTCGCGACTTCAGTTAAAATGAAGAGGGGGAGATGTCGCATAATTATAGTCTTCATGACACGAAATTGCATTTAAATCGGATGTTGGTCCATGCTATCTTGTGGTAGTGTCGTATATTTGAAGGGAGAGAGCAGTCAAAATGATTCGAATCGGCATGTTAAGCTACTGGCACGTACACGCAGAGGATTACACGAAGCAGGTGCTGAGCCATCCGAATACGGAAATTGCCGCGATTTGGGACGAACTGCCCGATCGGGGCGCGGAGAAGGCCGCCAAGTACGGCGTTCCATTTATCGCGAATCTGGATGAACTGCTCGCGCGTGACGATATCGACGCCGTCGTCGTCGACGCGCCTACGAATATGCACAGGGACGTCATGGTGAAGGCCGCGCGCGCCGGCAAGCATATTTTCACCGAAAAAGTCGTGGCCCCGACCGTGTCCGAAGCAAGCGAGATCGCAGCCGCCGTCCGCGATGCCGGCGTTAAATTGGCGGTATCCCTGCCCCGTCTCTATGACGATTATACGCAATCGATTCTGGAAGTGATCGCCTCCGGCAAGCTGGGCCAACTGACGCTGGCCCGCGTAAGGCTGTCGCACAACGGCTCGACCGCGAACTGGCTGCCCGCGCATTTCTACTCGAAGGAACAATGCGGCGGAGGCGCGCTTATCGACCTGGGCTGCCACCCGGTATATCTGGTACGCAAATTCCTCGGCCTGCCCGAGTCCGTAAGCGCTACCTTCGGCTTCGTCAGCGGCCGCGAGGTGGAGGATAACGCCGTTGCCGTGTTCGCTTATCCGAACGGCGCGGTCGGCATCGCGGAAGCCGGCTTCGTGAACAGCCACTCGCCGTTTTCCATCGAGCTCCACGGTACCGACGGCACGCTGCTGTACGGATTCCCCCGAGGAGAAAATTCTGGTTCGCAGCAACCGGGATACGGAACAGGCTTGGACGGAAGTGCCGGTAGGCGACCGTCTGCCGTTCGCGTTCGAGCAGTGGGTCGGCCACATCGAAGCTGGCACCGAAGCGACCGAAAACATCGCGTTCGCGCTCGACCTCACGACGATCATGGAAGCGGCGAACCGCTCCGCCGCCGAAGGCAAATCCGTGCGCTTGTCCGATCTGCAGGGCTAATTGCCGATGAATGGCCAAACCTCGAACCGGAACGAAGCGCAGCAGGCCGAGCGCCGGACAGGCGAGCCGCCGTTCGCCTTTGCCCGCATGAAGCGCCGCTGGGACGCGCTGGACCGGCTGGACCTTCGGTTCCGGTGGGGCGGCCTCGGCATTCGGGTGCTGCGCTGCCATCTGACCAGCTTCGCGCCGGGGCAAATCATCGCGGCGCACAAGCATTCGGAGTACGAGTTTCATTTTATTCCGAAGGGCAAGGGCGCGTTGATCGTCGGAGACGCGACTTATCCGCTCCAGGAAGGCTTGTTCTATCTCACCGGGCCCGACGTCGTGCATGAGCAGCGTTCGGGTCCGGAAGAGCCGATGTACGAACTGTGCCTCCACTGCGAAATAACGAGGCTGGACGATGCCGGCGCGGATGCGGCGTGGGGAGACCCCCTTGAGCGGAGAGAGGCGGACGAATGTCTGGCGATTTTGCAGACGATGCCCGCCGTGCCTGCGCTCGACCGCTATCACGGGATGAACGCGTTTTTGGACGCCTACCGGGCGTGGGAGGACCAGCCGGTCGGTTTCTATACGACGCTCAAGCAGCACATCGTGCAGATTTTGCTGCGAGCGGCCCGCGCGCACGCAGCGCCGGAGGCCGCCGGCAGCATTCCCGCGCGCGACATGAACGACCACCGGTTCAGGCTCGCTGTGCAGTACATCGAGGACAACGCCGCCCGGCCGATCTCGCTCGACGAGGTCGCCGAGCGGGTGCAGGTCAGTCCGCGCCAGCTCCAGCGGATTTTCCGAAGCGAGGGCGGGACCGCATTCCGCGACTGGGTGGAGCATGTCCGCCTGCAGCGGATCGCGGAGGAGCTGCTCAGCTCGTCCAGTCCGGTCGAGACGATCGCGGCCGGTCACGGCTACGGCAATCCGAATTATTTATACCCGGTATTCAAACATAAATTCGGCATGACGCCATCGGCTTATCGCCGCTTGCACGGCATCAGACCGCCAGGCGCGCCGGAAGAGGAGACGGATCATCATGAGCGAAAGAAGAATTAAAGTCGGCATTATCGGAACGGGCGGCATCGCCCGCTATCATGTGATGTCCTATCGCAAGCTTCCCTTCGTCGACATCGTCGCGGTCGCGGACGTGATCCCCGGCAGAGCGCGCGAGTTCGCCGAAAAGGAAGGGCTCGTCGGCGCGGGCGCTTACGACAGCCATACCGAGCTGCTCGCGCAAGACCTCGACGCGGTCAGCATCTGCACCCCGAACGCATCGCATCACCGTACGAGCGTCGACGCGGTGCGCGCAGGCAAGAAGGTGCTGCTGGAAAAACCGATGTCGGTCACGCTTGAAGAAGCGCTGGACATGGTGCAGACGGTGAAGACCCACGACGGCATGCTGTCGATCGGGTTTCAGCCGCGCTACGATCCGAACATGAAGCTGCTGCAGGACATCATCCAGTCCGGTCGCCTCGGCAACGTCTACTATGCGGAAACGGGCGGCGGACGCCGCCGCGGCATGCCTGGCGGCACGTTCATCAGCAAAGCGCTCGCCGGCGCCGGCGCGATGGCTGACATCGGCTGCTATTCGCTCGATATGGCGCTGAACACGCTTGGCTATCCGCGTCCGGTATCGGTATCCGCGTTCACGTCGAACCACTTCGGCACGAACCCGCTCTACCATCAGGAAGCCTCGAAGTTCGAGGTCGAAGATTTCGGCGTCGCGATGGTCCGCTTCGACAACGACCTCGTACTCCAGTTCAAGATATCCTGGGCGATGCACATGGATACGCTTGGCGCGACGATGTTCCTCGGCACCGATGCCGGCCTCAAGGTGACGCCGGCCGGCTCCGGTCCGTGGTCGGGCGTGTGGGACGGCGCGATCGGCAGCATGACGCTTTATCACGACGACTTCGGCGGCCACACCTCGACGGCCGTGCCGCTGATCGGTCATTCGCTCGACCTGTTCTTCGAAAAGGTCCGCGACTTCGCCGAAGCCGTGCGCGACGGCCGTCCGGCTCCGATCCCGGCCGAGCAGATCCTGATCCAGCAGGCGATCATCGACGGCGTGCTGCGTTCCGCGGATCAGCGCCGCGAGGTCGAGGTCAAGCTGCCGTACTAATCGGTTAGGCGCGACAAACGAGAAAGGCCGCATTTCCGTCATTCGTATGACGGAGATGCGGCTTTTTGCGTTTGGGTCCGCTCAGCATCAGACAGGCCCGTTCCATCGTCCGCGCCGAATACGACGGCTTCGTTCCCGGCTAGTCCGCGAGCGACTTAGCGGGCTTTTCCGGCTTTCCCTTTTTTCCTGGTTTATCCGGCAAGGACCTGCCTTGAATTCGTATATGCTCGTAAGGCACGGCGGGATGGGCGATGCGCCAGAGCATCAATTCGGCCGCGCGCCTGCCCGTCTCGAGAACCGGCAAATAGTAGAGGGCGACGCCGTCCCGTCCGGGACCGTCTTCGGCGTGATCAAGGCCGGCGACGACGCAATCCTCGGGCAGTCGGATGCCTTCGCGGCCGCACAAATAGACGATCCAGGGCAGCTCGTGCTCGATGGCGCTGACGATGGCGTCCGGCTTGATCGACCGGATTCGCTCAGACACCACTGCTTGCCAGCGATCCCTATCGTGGATCGGCGTCGTCACATGATTTTCTTCGCGCGCGGGCAATCCCGCTTCCTCCATTTCGTCGCGGAAGGCGGCCCAGCGCAAGCGAAGCCCTTCGAGCCGCATGTTGCCGACGAACAGAATGTTCCTGCGCCCTTCCGACAGCAAGCGATGCACGGCTTGGCGCACCAGGTCGTAGCTGTCCCAGATGACGCTGTCCGCCTTCGTCCCCGGGCGGGGATAGTTAAGCAAGATCCGCGGCAGCCCGAGCGCAAGGAGCATTCGCTCCTGTACGGGCTTCAGCATGGGCGGAATAAACAGACCGTCGTAGTGCGCGAGTCCGCTATCCTCTTGCCAGTCGGTCCAGCTATCTTTGCCCTCGAAGGATTCAGGCATGAATAGCGGCACGACCTGATGACGCAAAGGCTGGTATCTGTCGTGGAGCCCTCTTAGCAGCTTCATATGAATCTCCGACAACTCGGCTTGCTCGCCGGCCATGACGAACGCGAAGCGGCGGGCGGGCGAAGATGGACCGGTGTTTTCCACTGCGTCCGCTTCCGTCTGCGCCTTCGTCCGGTAGCCGCTTTTCTCGGCCAACTCCAGCACCGTTCTGCGGGTCTCCTCGGACATCCCGGCTTGCCCCTTCAATGCTTTGGAGACGGTCAGCCGGCTCAGGCCGAGCTGCGCGGCGAGCTGTTCCATCGTTACTTTGTTGCGCTTGGCCAACGGCGTCTGCTCCTTGAAGTGAGTTTACATTTATTATAAACGTAAGCTAAAAGTAAGCATACAAATAACATAAAATAAAGGCAAACATTCGAAGCGAGATAGGAGAGAGACGAAATGGCAAAGACGATGCCGTGGAAAAACGGAACGCTCGACATTGCGCATGAGACGGACGTACTGGTGGTAGGGGGTGGTCCGGCAGGCGTCGCGGCGGCGATCGCGGCGGCGAGCAACGGCGCTCGGACGCTTTTGCTCGAGCAGCGCGGCTATCTGGGCGGCATGGCGACCGTGTCGCTCGTGCCCGCGTTTTGCCCTTTTACCGACAAGGAAAAGCCGGTCGTGCGCGGGATCGGGCTGGCTTTGATGGAAGAGATGAAGCGAAGATGCTCCGAGTCTTACCTGGCGATGCATCGGGACCGGCTCGATTGGGTGCCTATCGACGCGGAAACGCTTAAAGTCGTGTACGACGAAGCCGTGCTGGGGAGCGGGGCCGACGTGCTGTTCCATTCCTTCGTCGTCGACGCGCTGCTAGGGGAGGTCGGTCAGTCCGTCCGAGGCGTGGCGGTGGCCAACAAGACGGGCCTGTCCGCCATCGCTTGCCGTTACGTGATCGACGCCACCGGGGATGCGGACATTGCGGCGAGAGCCGGCGCGCCGTTCCAGAAGGGGGGCGAGCAGGGGGGAGCTGCAGCCGGGTACGATGTGTTATCTGCTCAGCGGCGTAGACAAGCGCCGATTCGACGTTTACCTCGAGGAGAGCGGAGATAGCGGTCAAGTCGGCAAGCTGGTGACGCTCGCGCAACAGAACGGCGATCTGCCGGAAGGCCGCAAGGAGGTGTCGGGCTTCGCTTGGGCGTCGAACGAGCTCGTGGGCGTCAACTTCGGGCATGTGTTCGGTATCGACGGCACCAAAGCCGAGGACCTCACGCGAGGCGCGATCGAGGGGGAGGAAGATCGTGCAGACGCAGCTGCGTTTTCTAAGGAAATACGTGCCGGGGTTCGAGGACGCGCATCTCGTCGCTACGGCGGAGCAGGTGGGCATTCGCGAGACGCGGCGCATCGTCGGAGATTATATGCTGGTGGCCGAGGACTTCCTGGAAATGCGGAGCTTCTCGGACGATATCGCGCGAAACGCCTACTTCATCGACGTGCATATGGCGACGAGCAAGGACCGCATCGATATCCGGCACCTGCCGCCGGGCCGGTCCCACGGCGTGCCGTATCGCTGCTTGCTCCCGCAAGGGCTGGACAACGTCTGGGTGCCCGGCCGCGCGGCTTCGGCCGACCGCGTCGTCCAAGGCTCGCTTCGCGTCATGCCAAACTGCTTCGCGATGGGCCAGGCCGCAGGCACGGCCGCCGCGATCGCGGGCCGAACGGGCGCGTCCTCCCGCGGAGTCGACGTCAGTTGGCTTCAAGCGCGTCTGGTCGAGCAAGGCGCATGGCTCGGGAAGCGGGCGCCGAGCGCAGGCGACCCCGTGGCCGAATAGCGCGCGGGCAGCTTCGGACAGGGGAGCTTTGTTCCGGCAAGCGTAGGTGCGACAAGCGTTTCCAGGTAGAAACAACTTCCATGCAGGGCGGGATTGGTTGGCGAAAGAGTTACTGAGTGGGACAGCTTCGGTAGCGAGCGGGAGAGGTTGGCGAAAGAGTTCCTGGGTGGGATCAGCTTCGGTAGCGAGCGGGATAGGTTGGCGAAAGAGTTCCTGAGTGGGACCAGCTTCGGTAGCGAGCGGGGTTGGTTGGCGAAAGAGTTCCTGAGTGGTATCAGCTTCGGTAGCGAGCGGGATAGGTTGGCGAAAGAGTTCCTGGGTGGGACCAGCTTCGGTAGCGAGCGGGGTTGGTTGGCGAAAGAGTTCCTGAGTGGTATCAGCTTCGGTAGCGAGCGGGATAGGTTGGCGAAAGAGTTCCTGGGTGGGATCAGCTTCGGTAGCGAGCGGGATAGGTTGGCGAAAGAGTTCCTGGGTGGGACCAGCTTCGGTAGCGAGCGGGAGAGGTTGGCGAAAGAGTTCCTGAGTGGGACCAGCTTCGGTAGCGAGTGGGAGAGGTTGGCGAAAGAGTGCCTGAGTGGGATCAGCTTCGGTAGCGAGCGGGAGAGGTTGGCGAAAGAGTTCCTGAGTGGGACCAGCTTCGGTAGCGAGCGGGATAGGTTGGAGAAAGAGTTACTAAGTAGAAACAAGTACCTTCAAAAACGTAAACGAAAACGGGATGAGGCAGGCGCATAACGCCGCTTCATCCCGTTTCTTTTGTTTATGCGATGCCTTGCAGGCGTTCAGAGAGCACCCGCATCATGCCGCGAAGCACCTGCGCGTCGCGGAAACAGAAGGCCTGCAGCTGCTCCTTCCGCAGCGCTAGCAGGGAAGCGCGGGTGATGGCGACGCAATCCGCGGAGCGAGGGCCGCTGTCGATAATCGCCATCTCCCCGAAATACTCGCCTTTTCCCAGGTTCGCGATCTCGCGGCCATCCCTGCGGACGCCGACGGCGCCTTCGACGACGGCGTACAGCGTATCCCCGTACTCGCCCGTTTTGCAGATCGTCTTGCCGGGTCCGTATTCTTCCTCCTGCACGAGCTGCGCGAGATCAAGGAAGCCTTCCGTGCTCAGGTGCTGAAACAGCGGCACTTGCTGAAGCACCAGCACGCGCCTGACAAGCGTCGCGTTGCCGGACGTCGCTTCGGTACCGGCAGCATCGAAATCGCCGGCGCGTCCCGTACCGGCAGCCGCCGCTTCGCGTTCCGCCTCGTCCGCGCTGGAGGCGACGGCATCCGCGGCACCAACGGTTGCGGCCGCAGATGTCCCAACTGCGCCTGCCGTCGCTGTGCCTGCTCCAACCGCGCCTGCTCTAACCGCGCCTGCTCCAACCGCGCCTGCTCCAACCGCGCCTGCTCCAACCGCGCCTGCTCCAACCGCGCCTGCTCCAACCGCGCCTGCTCCAACCGCGCCTGCTCCAACCGCGCCTGCTCCAACCGCGCCTGCTCCAATCGCACCTACGCCCGCTCCCGCAGCGCCAAGCGCATCCCTGATCCGACGGGATAGCAGCTTCATCATCTCGACCGCCATGCTCGGCCGGTCGATCATCCGCTCGTAGAAGACGTCGGAGTCCAGTTTCCACAGCCGAACGTCCTCCTCGGCCGCGATCGTGGCCGTCCTCGCGCCGTGGGTCAGTACGGCCATCTCGCCGAAATATTCCTCGCTCCGGAGCTCGTGCACGCGCGCGCCGCCTTTGAAGACGCCGACCTTGCCGCTCTCGATCATGTACAGGCAATCGCCCGGCTCGCCTTCCCGGATAATCGCGTCGCCCGCCGCCGCCGTCACCGGCTGCAGCGTATCCGCAAGCGCGGCCAGCTCGGCGCGCGGCACGCCCTGGAACAGGCTGATTTTCTTGAGCAGCCGAACCTGCTCGACTTGCCGCGCGGCTCCGGGATCCGCGGGGATGCCTTCGCGCCTGGCGCGTTCGTACGCGGCGAGCTGCGAGAGCCAAGCGTCGCCTTGCGCGGCGAGCCATGCCCAGTGCGGCGCCGCATTCGCCGTCTTCGAGGGGGGCCAATTCCCGTGACGCCGACATGAGCTTGAGCAGCGGACCTCGCAGCGAACCTTGGACCGTCTGGTCGATGACCTCGATGGCATTGGCCTGACGCTGGCCGTCGCCCTCGGTCCAATTCGCGTAGACGGCCTGCATCGCGCGCTCGTCGTAGAGAAGGGAGAGCAGCTGGAAGATCCGTCGGACGATGCCCGCGCGGATCTCGGCGATGCTGCCCGACAGCTCGGAGCCGGCAGCATCGCCGGCGAGGGCGCCGCCATGCTCGCCGTATTGCTCGTCTAGCGCGAGCTCGAGCCGGGCGTACCGCTCGGCCAGGGCGACCGGCACGGCGGGCAGCTCCTTTTGCATGCGCAGCAGCGATTCGAGTATGCGGTCCCGCAGCGCGTAGCCGGCCGATTCGTAGAAGTCTAGCAGCGTATCCCTTGCCGGCTGGGTGCCGATGCGCTCGAAGACGGCTGGGAGGTGGACGGCGATATCCTCCCGGCCGAGGTAAGCGCGCAGCTCGGGGACGATGACCGACTCCTCGTAGGCCGCGAGCGCCTTAATGGCGTGCCGCCGCGCGCCGCCGTCAGCCAGCCGGTCCGCGATCGGCGGGATGCACGCGGTCACGCGCAGCTTCGCCGCGGAGTCGAGCGCGCGAACGGCGACCTGGCTCGATTGGTCCCGCAGCAGACCGAGCAGCGGCTTGTAGAAGCTGGGGACGCCGATCTGTCCGAACAGGGAGGCGACGGCCATCCGTTCGGCTTCGACCTCGCTCTCGGTCAGCCGCTTGAGCACGCCGACAGACCGATACATGCCTTCGATGCCGAAATACTTCACCAGCGCGGCAATGGCCGCCGCCCGAACGTCAGCCGATTCGTCCTCAAGCCGTTCGGTAATCTCATCCAGGTGCGCTTCGTCCATGTAGGATGCCAGCGCCAGGATGGCCTTGGCCCGGACAGGCCCGTTGTCCGCGCCGAGCAGCTCGAGCAGCCGCGCTTCCAGGCCGGCGGGCCGCAGCCGTTCGATATATTCCAGCGTCTCCGCTACGACCTGCGGATGCGGATGGGCCAGCAGCCCGGGGAGGTACGGCTTAAGATCGAACGCGTCGATGTCCTTGAGCAAGCGGAGCGCGTAAAGCGCCTGCTGCTTGTCGGGTTGCCGCAGCGCTTCCGCGAGCAGCGCGCGGCTCGCCGGGTCCATGAAGTCGAGCTCGGCCCGCTGCGGATCGTCCTGCCCGGTTTTTAAGGTCGACATGAGCGTCTGCAAGTAGGCCTTCTTGATTTTGAGGCCGGACACGATCCCGATCCCGAGCAGAACCGCGACGATGTAGCTGAACTGCGAAGGCGCCAGCCAATGGCTGAGCACGAGCAGCAGCAGCGCGGCGAGGCCCTTGGAGCCGTTGCGCACGATGCCGTCCATGAAGTTTTTGGCCTTGGAACGCCAAGCCGGGGGGACCGGGAACATAATCAGCTGGTTGGCGGAGGCGTAGAGCGTATCGCCGAGCACCTTGTCGCTGCCCTTGGCGACGACCGACATCGCGAGCACCGGCAGGAAAATGAGTCCGAGGCTGGCGGCCGCGAGCGTGACGGGGAAGACGAGCAGCGCCGTCGTAACGCCGAAGCGCGTGAGCACCCAGCCGGACAAGGTGACCTGGACGAGCAGGCCGACGATGCCGGATATGCCCTGGAAGCTGCCCATGAAGCCCGCGAGCGCTTCGTTTTGCAGCGTCTCCCTGAGCAGCACCTTGAATTGATAGTCGATCAGCGTCAGCGACAGCGTGACCGATGCCGCCAGCAGGATCATGTATTTCAGGTGGGGGACATTTTTGAACAGACCGTCATTCCTTCCCGCGGCAGTCCCGGACGCCTTGGAAGGCGGGGGTGGGGATACTGGCGCGTTCGCCGTCCTGTCGACGCCGCGGACGCGCAGCGCGTCGATCGCGATCACGAACGCCAGGCCGGCCGCGACGAGCGCGGCGAATACGTACAAGAGATTGGAGGTGCCGATGACGGGGACAATGCCGCGGATGCCGAATCCGCTCGCCACCGTGCCGAGCGTGCCGCCGCTGGCGACCAGGCCGATCATTTTTTTTGCCTTGCGCTGGTCGAGCACCGAGGTCGCGAACTGCCAGAAGCAGACGATCATCAGAAAGTTAAACACGTCATAGCCGACATAAATCGTGCGGAAAACCCAGCCCAGCTCGAGGCCGACGCCGATACGGGAGACGAGGATGAGGACGGCGACGGTCGGGAGCAGTCCGAAGAGCAGGCGCTCGATCCGGACGCGGTGGGCGTACCGCTGGAAGACGAGACTGGTCAGGATCATCGTCGCCGCCTGCGGCAAATACATGCCGGACAACGCGGCGTTGTCGAAACGGCTTAGGAACAGCGCGTCGGCGGCCGTTCTGCCCAGAATGGAGGCGGCGACCGTGCAGAAAAAATAGAGGAACAGCAGCGCAACCTTCGCGTACTCGCCGCCGTTCCCCGCTCCCTGGCCGGCGAACCGGCCGAGCATGGAACTGAATTTGTTGGCAATCAGACGGGTATTCCCCTTTGGAGGCTTGGAATGGAAGTCATTAAAGGGCTAGCGGCCTTCAGGCGGCGGACCCGCGATTTTCCTCACTTGATGGATCGAGATTTTGTCCCCGTTTTCCTCGTGGTACAGGGTGGCGCCGTGAACGCGGTCGATAAAGAGGATGCCGTCGAGGTGGTCGATCTCATGCTGGATGCAGCGGGCCAAAAAGCCGTCCGCATGGATCGTCTCCGTCTCGCCTTGCCGGCTCAGCGTCGTGATCGTGATCTCGTTGGCCCGCTTGACGATGCCCGCATAGCCGGGAAAGGACAGACACGCTTCGGCGCCGACCTGCTCGCCCTTCATTTCCAATATCTCCGGATTTACCAGCTCAATCAGCCCGTCGCCGCAGTCCATGACGATCACCCGCCTTAAAATGCCGATCTGCGGCGCCGCCAGTCCGGCTCGTCCGTCCGTCGCGTACAGCGTTTCCGCCATGTCGTCCAGCAGCTTCTCGATGCGCGGCGTGATGCCGTCGGCAGGCTTCGACTTTTTCCGCAGCAGCTCATCGCCGAACGGCAGTATCGTTCGAATCGTCATTCGCGTTCTCCGCTCCTTCCAAATATAGCTTTATTTTACCGTCCGGCCGCGGTTTTGTGAACCGTCGGACGCATGGCGAGCACGACGTATCTGAGTCGATTTATCTATTTATCGATGAAAAAAACGGAAATCGACATCTTGTTATGTTTAAAAATTCCATCTATGCTGGAGTCACTACCAGAAACGGCGGGGGGACGAGGAGGATGAAACATAGGTTGTTGTGGATGGCGATCGCCGCTTTGCTCCTGTCATTGCCCGGGATCGCTTCGGCCGCTGCCGTTCCCGCGCTTGCCACGAGCGCCGCAGCTCAAACGCCGGTCCAGGTGATCGTGACCGTCGGCGAGGAGGCGGGCGTCCGGATCCCTGCGAAGCTTTGGAAAGGACAGACGGTCGTGCCTTTTCGTGCTTTTTTTGCCGCGCTTGGCGGGCAGGTGAGTTGGGACGACAGCACGCGTACCGCGACTGCGACGTTAGACGGCTCAACCGCCACGATCACGACGGGCGCCTCCCAATTCGTCTTTAACGGCGAGAATTATTTGTTAAGCCAGCCTGCTTCGATGAGCGCCGGTACGCTGTATGTCCCGCTCAGACCGGTGAGTCTGCCGCTCGGCGCCAGCATTGCGGTAAGCAAACCCGCTTTGACCGTGCGCGTACATTATGAAAGAGCCGAAAAGGAAGAGCAATCGCCCGACGAGCGTCTGGCGCATTGGATGGAAGCCGTCTTCGAGCGCCATGAAGAGCTCATGGACGGTATGGGCGTGATGCCGCTGAGCGGCGACGTTGTAAACGGGCGGGTGGCGATACAAATCCGGAGTTACGGGGATGTGGAGAGGAAGCTCGGCGATACGGAGCTCGCCGCCGTCAGGGCTGCGATGTACCGGATCGCGGGCGAGGAATTTCCATTACAGCTGGATGTCGTCGAATGCTGCACTCGCGACCCGGACATTCGAGGCGTCGTAACGAAAGTCGACCAGGATCGCAAAACGATCGAAGTGTCGGGGGGAGTTTCGCGGCGTAGCGAGAGAATACCCCCCTTGTCGTCTCGCTTTTTGAGGACGCAAAGCTGCTCGTGGACGGAGCAGAATCAGAGCCCGTGTTCAGTCAAGGGACGGTCGGGAAAAATATAAAGGCCTGGATAGCGGGCATGTGGACATCGTCTTATACGGCAGTCAAAGTTGAGTTGGATTAGATTATCGGATATATCCTTCACCCTACAAAAGGACCGGCGATCTCGCGATCGATCCGGTCCTTCGTCGATTCCGCCTTCAGTTTTTCTTCTGCGCGGCGATCGCCTCGGCGAGCTCGTTCAGCTCCGTCCAGCGCTCGAGCAGGCCATCCAGCTTGGCCTCCTGCTCGGACAGCTCCGTCGTGAGCTGCTGCAGCCGGTAGGAGTCGCTTGCCGCGTCCTCCATCTGCCTGCCCAGATCGGCCATTCGCGCCTCGGCCTCGGCGATCCAGCCGTCGATTTGCTCGTAGTCCTTTTGGTCCTTGTAAGACATTTTCAGCGCTTTGCCGGTTGCGCGCGCGTCGGCGGCACCGCCGGAAGCCGAGTCAGCCGGAGCTGGCGCAGCCGTTTTTTTCGCCGTCGCAGTATTTTGTGCCGCAGCTTCGAGCGATTGTTGCTTTTCCGCATACGCCTGATAATCCGAATAGTTGCCCGTATGCTGCCGGATGACGCCGCCGCCTTCGAACCCGAAGATGCGATCGACCGTCCGGTCGAGGAAGTAGCGATCGTGCGAGACGACGAACACGACGCCGGGGAAGTCATCCAGATAGTCCTCGAGCACCGACAGCGTCGCGATGTCCAGATCGTTGGTCGGCTCGTCGAGCAGCAGTACGTTCGGCGCTTCGGTCAGTACGCGCAGCAGCTGCAGCCGGCGCTTTTCCCCGCCGGACAGTCTGGAGATTGGGGTCCACTGCGCCGAAGGCGGGAACAGGAAGCGTTCCAGCATTTGCGCGGCCGAGATTTGTTCGCCCTCCGCCGTCGTGATCTGCTCCGCGCCTTCGCGGATATATTCGATGACTCGCAGGCTCTCGTCCATTTCCTCGTGCTCCTGGGAAAACCAGCCGATCCGGACGGTGTCGCCGAGCTCCACCAAGCCGCCATCCGGCTGCAGTCGGCCGGCGATCAGCTTGAGCAGCGTCGACTTGCCGGTACCGTTGCGGCCGACGATGCCGACGCGGTCCTCCGGCACGGCCGTATAGCTGAAGCCGTCGATCAGCGTGCGATCGCCGTAACGCTTGGACACATCTTCAAGCTCCACGATCTTGCGGCCGAGCCGGGAGGAGGCGATCGAAATGTCGAGCTTGCCGGCCGATGCTTTGGGCGCGTTCGCCTTCAGCGCCTCGTACCGGTCGATGCGCGCCTTCTGCTTCGTGGAGCGGGCCTGCGCGCCGCGGCGGATCCAGGCCAGCTCATTGCGCAGCAGGTTTTTGCGTTTCGCCTCGGAAGCCGCCTCGCGCTCCTCGCGTTCGAGCTTCAGCTCCAGAAAGCGGCTGTAGTTCGCTTCATAGGAGAAGGCGCGACCGCGGTCCAGCTCCAGGATTCGATTGCTCACCCGATCCAGGAAGTAACGGTCGTGCGTAACCATGAGCAGGGCGCCGCGGCGCTTTTGGAGCATGCTCTCGAGCCAGGCGACCGACTCGTTGTCGATATGGTTGGTCGGCTCGTCCAGGATGAGCAGATCGGACGGCTGGAGGAGCGCGGCCGCCATCGCGACGCGCTTGCGCTGGCCGCCGGACATCGTGTCGACGGGCATCTCGAAGCTCGTGATGCCGAGCCTGGCCAGTGCGGTCTTGGCGTCGGTCTCCATTGTCCAGGCGTCGAGCTCGTCCATCCGCTGGCTGGCCGCGATCAGCTTCTCCTGCAGGCCGGCCCGCTCGGGCTCGCGCTCCAGCGCTTCGAGCGCGGCTGCGTAAGCGCGCAGCGCGGCGAGCTGCGGCGAATCGCCGCCGAGCACATGCGAGAGCGCCGTCTCTCCGGGCGCGAAAGCAGGATCCTGCGCGAGCATGCGGATGCGCGTGCGCCCCGCCGCGCTGATCCGGCCCGCGTCGGCAGGCTCAAGGCCGGCGACTGCCTTCAACAGGCTCGACTTGCCGGTGCCGTTCACGCCGATGATGCCGATTTTGTCGCCTTCCTCGATGCCGAAGGAGATGTCTTCAAAGAGGACCTTGTCCCCGTAGCTTTTCGTCAAATGTTCGACCGTAAGGATCGTAGCCATGAACGTTACCACTCGCTTTATATTTATATAGGAGATGACAGGAATTAAACGTATCATACCATATTCCCGTCAACGACCGCTTACGGGCCGTGCGCATCGACTTAAAGGGCCTTTGTCCGGCAGTCGAAAATTTTTTTTGGGATTGGACTTGCCATGCGGGGAAGTGGCGTGCTATATTATAAGAGTTCTTTACAGGTCCTTAGCTCAGCTGGCAGAGCAGTTGACTCTTAATCAACGGGTCGTGGGTTCGATCCCCACAGGGCCTACCATCCCGTAAACGACGAGAACGGCGGCGATTTCGCTCCGTTCTCTTTTTTATTTTGCCTGAGCGGCGTACGGATCGAAATAAGACGTTCGCGTATCGTTATTTAGCCGATGAGGAACTTTGCGTGCGATTTAAGAATACGGCATATCGCTATCGTGCCCGCAAAGACGGTTTGCCTCCAGATAGAGATGTCGCACATCGTTAAGTTGCCCGGAAGCTGGCTGAGCGGCGGATAAGGATGCGGCGCATCGCTAATGTACCCATGCGCGCTGCGATCCGCTGGCGGATTCGTCCCTCAAAATTTTTTTTCGAAAAAGCTTGGCATTCCTGTCCCAGCTGTGTTATATTATAAAAGTTCTTTACAGGTCCTTAGCTCAGCTGGCAGAGCAGTTGACTCTTAATCAACGGGTCGTGGGTTCGATCCCCACAGGGCCTACCACCTCTAAAGTTCAAGAGCAGCGACGATTATCGTCACTGCTCTTTTTGCGTTGTTTGCTTGGTTCGCGGCTTGACTTTTGATTATCCTAAGAATAGGATTTCCCTATGACAAACGAACGTTTAGCAAACGGGAGGCAGCTGCATATGGAGACGATGGACGACGGTACGGCGGACGATCTTCGGTTGTTCCGCATCTGGTCGCGCGCGTCGCGCGCGATCTTCAGCAATGTCGGCCGGGATATCGAGAGCCATGGACTCAGCCCGGACAACTTCATGATTCTTGAGCTGCTGTACAACAAGGGGCCGCAGCCGATCCAGAAGATCAGCGAGCGGCTGGAGATCCCGAGCGGCAGCATCACGTATGTCATCGACAAGCTGGAGAAAAAGGGCTACGTCGAGCGGAGGCAAAGCCAGGAGGACCGCAGGACTTCGAACGCGGTGCTGACGGACGAAGGCCGCGACTTGTTCGACGATATTTTCCCGAAGCACGCGGCCATGATCTCGCGCAATCTGTCCGTCGTCTCGGCGGAGGAGAAGCGCGTACTCGCCGAGCTGCTCAAGCGAATCGGGCTGCATGCCGTGGCGATGGGAGAGGAGCAGAAGGGCTGAAGGCGGTAAACGAACCGCTGTCCCGACCGCAACCCGCAACCCGCAACCCGCAACCCGCAACCCGCAACCCGCAACCCGCAACCCGCAACCCGCAACCCGCAACCCGCAGCCCGTAGCCCGTAGCCCGTAGCCCGCAGCCCGCAGCCCTCAGCACGTAGCCCGTAGCCCGCAGCCCGTAGCCCGCAGCCCGCAGTCCGCAGTCCCGATCCGCGAACCGCTCGAAAGGGCCCTAACCGCCCGACGCATCCGGCATCGGCACGAACAACAGGCAGAACGGCAGGTTGCTGCCGGCTGCCGGGCTGATCGCGATGTCGACTTCCTCTTCGGCGTCTCCCGTCCGGTACAGCACGCTTGCTTCGTTCTGGATGCCGGCGGCGCCCAGGTGGGAGAAGGTCACGGTCCGGCCGTTGACGAGCGCCGCGCCCGCATACATGCCGCCGCGGGGATTGAAGACGATCAGCGTTCGCGGCGCGACTTTGCGCAGCTTGACCCTGTACAGCAAGCCGTAGTTTCCCGAGTTGACGGCGGCCGTATTCAGAATGCCGTCCGTTCCTTCCTGGAACGGGTCCGCCGCGTTGTCCGTCAGCGAGAGCTTGACCATGCGGCCGCCGACGGGCTCCGCATAGTCGAACGTTCTCGTCGCGCCTTCGAATGTGCCTCGCACGATCCACTCCCTGGGGTCGAGCGCTGGCAGATTCGGCAGCGAGAGGAGCGGATCGCGGCCCTCCGTCGTTATCAGGACGGTATAGCGAATCTCCGCGTCGCTGCCGACTTCGCCCGTGAAGGTCACGACATCGCCGTCCGGCATGGCCGGAAGGGACTCCAAGTTATCGAACAGCAGCGCGCTTTGGCCCGGTTCGAGCAGGATGGCCGGATCAGCGTCGCCTGCTTCGAGCGCGCTCAAATACCTCGCCAGCGACATCTTTCCAGCTTGACCGGGAGCGATGGTCGGGCCCGCAGCGCCCGCGGGTCCCGGCGTGAGCGTGGCCGCCGCCGCGCCGGCGTTCGTCGCCAGAATATGAAGCTTCATTTTACGGCCGGAGCCGTTTTTATGATGCAGCAGAAAGCGAACCGGCCCCGTAGCGACGTCTCCGTATAGAATGCCCTCCTCGTAAACGGTCTCCGGACCGCTGCTCCGGAGCAGGATTGGGCCTTCCGTACGATAGGAGTAAGGGAGTGCTTCCATCGTTTTCACGCCGACGCCGTCCACCGCGATGTTCTGTCCGACCGGCGCATACAGCAAATCGAAAGTCTCCTTTGTGTACAGCGCCTTGTCTTCGATATGGATCGTGCGGCTGTAGGCGGACATCGAGCCGTAGCGGTCTTTGACCGTGAGCGTGACCGTCAAGTCGCCTGGCTCAAAATAAGCGGCCTGCTTCCCTGTCCAGCTGCGCGTCACGATCGCGCCTTCCGCGTCCGTGCTCAGGTCGAAAAATTGGACAGGCTCGCCGATCTTGTACGATGGTTTGTCCATCTCGAAGTAAGCTTGGGGCAGCGCATGGGGAGCGCCGAGCTGCAGGACAAGCGACGATCCGGACGCGGACAGCGGCAGATTCAAGCCTTGCGCGATCGAGGTCAAAGGCACCATCAAGACGTAACGGTCCGCATACGGCGCGCCGTTCATCGCGCGCGCAGCGCCATCGACTTTAAATTGCTTGCTCCCCGGCTTGTACTTCAGCGATATGCCTCTGGCGGACAGCACGGTCTCGCCCGTCGCGGGATCCGCCGACAGCGACCCCTGCAGACGCTCCGCCATGAAGCGGAGCGCGACGTAGGTCACGCCCTTTTTTGACGACGACCGGACGTGCAGCCTCATAATTCCGTCCTTCAAACGCGGCATTCGCGCTGCCGACGGTCAAGAAAAGCTTGCCTGACGCGTTACTGGTATCGAATGCCGCGCCGCTCTCCAATGCCGGGCTCTCCGTCCGGGCGGACGACGGTGCCAAGACCTCCGTCTGACCGGCGGAGAGCAGTGCGGCCAAACTCCATTTTGCCAATCTCATGCGATGTATTTCTCCTCTCTTTACTTCAGGCCGACGACGAAGGCGCCGACCAGGATGATGCCGGCCCCGATCCAGCGGCTCAGGGGCACGGCCTCTCCGAACAGCTGCCAGGCAGCCAGCATGACGATGGCGTAGGTCAGACTTTGAAGCGGGTAGGCGAGACTGAGCGGCATCCGGGACAGCACGGCGATCCAGGACAGCGTCGCGGCGCCGTAGCAGATCGCCCCCATCAGGAACAGGGGAGACATGAACAGCCCCGGCAAGCTTCGCAGGCTGATGCCACCGGCGACCCAAATCGCTTTTTTCCAGAAAAGCTGACCTGCTGCCAGCAGGACGATGTTGACCGCGAGCAATAAACCGCTCATAAGAGCCCGCCTTCGTCCGGCGATTGCCGGACGTACCGGGCTTCGAAGGGCCTGTCGATCTGCTCCAGCAGCGCCAGCGTCTGCGTCAGCGTTATGACGCGGCGCGTCAGCGCGGATACCGCGATCGTCAGATGCAGCAGCAGAAACAGGACGAACACGAGTCCCAGCAGGTACAGGAGCGACGGCGCATAAGCCACGCCGATCAGGCGAGCCATGCGGTCGACGACCGAAGGGAATAGCGACAGCGTCATCATGATGGCGCTGAGCGCCAGCCAGAGCAGCGCATACTGCTCCCTGAGCTTGCGGCCGCGAATCATATAGATGAGGACGATGAAGAAGGATGCGCTGAGCAGGAAGCTGAGCAGGTACAGATTAAGTTTCATAGCGGACGCTCCATTTCTTTTTGCGCGTCTTCGCGATCAGCACGGCGACCGTCACCTTGCACATGTAATAAACGGATTTGAACGGGGAAATGCTGGACGTGCCGGTCCGCCGCTCCCGCATGACGACGGGCACCTCGACGCAGCGCAAGCCCGCGTTGTCCATCTCGACGAGCGCTTCGACCTCGGGGTAGTCCGTCGGATAATCGGCGGCGAACAGCGCGATCGCCCTCGGTCCGCACAATCTGAAGCCGGACGTCGGGTCGGTAACCTCGCGTCCAAGCAGCCGGGTCAGCAGACCGGCGAGCAACGCGATGCCCATCCTGCGGACGCGGCTCGACTGGAAGCCCCGCCGTTCGACGAAGCGCGAGCCGACGACCATGTCCGCGCCGCTGCCGGCGAGGGCGAGGCGCATGCGGCCCATCTCCTCGGGCAAATGCTGCCCGTCGCCGTCCATCTGCGCGGCCAAGCGGTAGCCGCGCTCCGCGGCGTAGCGGTAGCCGGTCTGCACGGCGCCGCCGATGCCCAGGTTGCAGCTTAACGTAATCACGGCGGCTCCGGCGGCGGCGGCTTCCGCGGCGGTCGCGTCCGACGACCCGTCGTTTACGACGACGATGTCGGCATCCGGAATATAGCTTCGAATATCGGCGAGAACGCCGCGAATGCCCTCCGCCTCGTTAAAGGCGGGGACGATGATGAGCAGTTCGGCCTGCGTTTCAGCCTGCTTCATACGCGGCGGCCTCCTTCCCGGGGCCCGCGTCTTTGGCGCCGCGAACGCGCTTCAGCGCCCAGCCGGCCAGCGCGGCGACCAGCAGCCCGTCCAGCACGATGAGGATCGGCATCGCCGTAAAGTTGTATCTGTACTCGGGCACGAAAGCCAGGCGCGTCACCGAGATCGTGGCCAGAAAGGCGGCGGGAAGCCATGCGGAGCTGCGACGTTTGCGAAGCAGCAGCGCGCCGGAGAGCAAGCCCCCCGAGTACGATGGCGACGTGAAAAGGCTGCCTGAACGGAAAGTCCAGGTACATCGGCGAGTGCCCGGAGCCGAAAAACATGCGGCCATAAATGGCGCGCAGCTTGCCGACGGTATACCATTTGACGTAGGTCCCCGTATGTTGGGTGAACCCGATGCGAAGGCGCTCTTTGGCGACCTCCATCTGCGTCTTGCCGTGGCGGTCGACGAGTCCGTCATCGTAGTTTTTGTTCGGATAAGTGCCGGCCGCGAAAGGATTGACCTGCGTCGACGCGATGATCGGCTTGTGGAGGGTGACGACGTTGCGCAGAACCCAGGGAGACAGCGCGAGCGCCGTGCCAAGCCCGGCGCAGAGCAGAAGCTTGGCGGTACTGCGCGTGTCCTTGATGATGAGCCAGAGCAGAAAGTAGGAGCAGGGCAGAAGGACTGCGAACTCGGATCGCGCCAACATCGCGAGCCCGAGCGCGGCTCCCGCCAGCATGGAAGCGCCTGGCGTCAGCTTGTTCAGCGCGCCGAGCTGCAGCGCGAGGTAAGCGAGCAGCAGGAAGGCGGCCAGCGTCTCCGTCAGGATGGCCCCGTTGGCCCAGATGAACGGCGGGTAGACGGCCATAGCGGCCGATGTCGCGAGCGCGGCGATCGGGCCGCCGAGCCGGTTCGCGATGTACGCAGCGATCGCGATCGTCGCCAGGCTCATGACCGCCTGTGCATAACGAATAGAAGGGTACGGATCGTGCTCGGTATAGCCGGCCAGCTTGTATACTGCGGCCATGAACAGCGGATAGCCGGGCGGCACCTGCGCGTTTGGCGTCTCGCTTTTGTAGCCGTAAACGCCGTTCTCGATCAATTGGCGGATCATCTTGTCGTAATAGACGGTGTCGTGGGTAACGTGATGTGTGACGGAGGTTAAAAAAATCGAATCTTAAAAAAAGCGGCTAACGCGAAAACGAACGCAAACGCGATGGCAAGCGCCGGCTTGAATGCCGGCGTTCGGGATGGCGCTAACCTTTCCATGCCTATGTATCCCCTTCCTCTTCGTATCCTTGCTATCGAAAGCAAGTATAGTAGAGGAATCTTAACGGACGCCTGCACGAAAGCTTATCAAATCCTTAACAAAAGCTGACGATGTTATGAGCGTTATAAGCTGCGCGCGACGGGCAATGCGATCTCGAACGCGGTCCGGCTCCTGTCGCTGCGGGCCTGGACGCGTCCGCCGTGCACCTCGGCGATGCTCTTGACGATAGCGAGCCCAAGACCCGTCCCGCCGGAAGCGCGCGAGCGGTCCCCGCGGTAAAAGCGGTCGAATATAAACGGAAGATCCATCGCGGGAATCGGCTCGCCGTAGTTGATGACGCGGATCAGCGCGATATCCTCCCGGCGTTCGATCTGAATGTCCACATAAGGACTTCCGCTGCCGTGTGCGATTGCATTGGAGACCAGATTTTCGAAGGCTCTCACCAGCAGGTTGCCGTCGCCTTCGATGACGAGCGGCGCTTCCGGCGCGGCCAGACGGCAGGTCATCGAAGCCTTCTCGAGGATCGGCACGAATTCTTCCGCGAGCTGACGCAGCAGGTCCGTCAGGTCCAGCTTCGTCCAGGCGAGCGGCATGCCGCCTCCGATACGCGTATACTCGAACAGATCGTCGATGAGCTTTTTCAGCGAACGCGCTTTTTCATAGGCGATATTGACGTAATGGCGCAGCTCGACCTCGTCTTTGTATCGATCCTGCTCGATGACCTCCAGGAAGCCCAGGATGGACGTGAGCGGCGTTCGAAGGTCGTGCGACACGCCGGTGATGAGATCGTTTTTCGTCTTCTCGGCGTGCCGCTCGTCGCGAATCGAGCGATCCAGCTGCTCCGCCATCGCATTGATGCTCTCGGCGATACGGGCGAAGTCGCCGTACGAACGATCGATCTCGATGCGATATTCGAATTGGCCGCCGGCTACCGCCTGCAAACCCTCCGTGATGCGCTCCAGATAGTCGGCCAGCTTCCTGGCGAGCCTGTCGATGCTGCCTGCTGCCTGTCCGAGCTCGTCGTTCGCGGGCGTGAGCGATGCCTGTTCGAGCTCGCCGTTTTCCATGCCGCGCAGCGCGGCGTCCAGCTCCTCCAGTCGGCGGATCGTGCTGCGGCTGAACAGAAAATAATAGACGAAAAAAGAGGATCGTTCCGAGCGCGACCAGCACGGGCGTAGAGCCGATGCGGTTGATGACGAGCGCCATCGGCGGATGAAAGAAGGGGAGCTTGATCAAATATTCGGCGAGCAAATACAAGCCGTACAGCGTCGCTGCGTTCAGCGCGGCGGCGGCCAGCGCGGCGGCAAGAAATTTCCAGCGGACCGTGCGCAGCCATTTGAAGTCGAGCTTAAAGGGCATAAGTCGAGACACGCTTCCTTCTATTCGAAAATAGGACGGGGCTGCTGCGTCCGTGCCGCCCCCCCACTTAATCCGGATCGATCTTGTATCCGATGCCCCACACCGTCTTGATATAACGGGGAGCCTGCGGGTCCTTTTCGATTTTCTCCCGCAGCTTGCGGATATGGACCATGACCGTGTTTTTGGACTCCATGAACGGTTCGTTCCATACCTCCTGATAAATCTTGTCCATGCTGAGCACGATGCCGCGATTGACGGCGAGCAGCCGCAGGATGGCGAATTCGCGGGGCGTCAGCTTGACTTCCTCGCCGTCGGCCGTGACCTTGTGCGTGGCGGTATTGATGACGAGATCGTCGATCTCGATCTGTGCTTCGTCGCGGGCGTCGGACCGTCCGAACTGCTTGTACCGGCGCAGCTGCGACTTCACCCGAGCCACCAGCTCCAGCGGGTTGAACGGCTTCGTCACGTAGTCGTCCGCGCCGATGCTGAGGCCCGCGATCTTGTCGATGTCCTGGCTCTTGGCAGACAGCAGGATGATCGGGAGCTCGCGCGTCTCGCGGATGCGCATGCAGGCTTCGATGCCGTCCATGCGTGGCATCATGACGTCCATGATGATGAGATCGACCGGATGCCGCTCGAGCAGGTCCAGCGCTTCAATTCCGTCCGACGCTTTAAGCAGCGTGTAGCCTTCGTTCACAAAGTAAATTTCCATTAGCTTGATGATTTCTTTTTCGTCGTCGACCAGCAATATCGTTCCTCTGACAGCCATCTTTTCCTCCTGCGCGGCAAGCTTTTCCCTGAATCCGATATTCCCAATATAGCATACGGGCCGATGCGGCAATTCTTAAGACATGCTTAAACTTTGTCGAGGGGCAGACAGAAATGGCCGCAGACGGACGGTTGACCCGGAGCGCTTTGAGGCCTATAATTAACGCCAAGCAATCCCAGCTATTCAGGCGACGACCAAAGACAAGATCCCCTTCAAGGACCGGCCAGAGAAAGAGGTGCAAGGTGCGAGCCTCTGCGGATACCGGAAGCGGATTACCCCTTTGCAGCCGTAGCGTCGAAATCGCGTGCCGCCGCCCGGCGCCGCGTCAGTAGGCGATACCGTCTTATCCCCGTTACCGGATACCGATGAGGACTTTGCCCGTCATGGGTCGGCATGCTGCCGACGCGTGTGCGGCGCAGGTCGAATTAGGGTGGAACCACGAGCTGAACGCACTCGTCCCTTGGGGGGGATGTGCGTTTTTTTTGCGTTCAAATACATCTTAAGGAGGCTTGTGCAATGGTAAAGGTAACGTTGGCTGACGGAAAAAAACGAGAGGTGGTCGGCGGCACGACCGTCGGCGAGCTGGCCGGGATTATCGGGCCGAGCCTCCGCAAACGGGCGATCGCAGGCAAGATCGACGGCAAGCCGGTCGACCTCGGCACGCCGATCGAAGGCGATGCGCAGGTCGAGATTTTGACGCTTGACGACCCCGATGGAATCGTCGTTTACCGCCATAGCGCGGCGCATTTGATGGCTCAGGCGATTCGTCGCTTATACGGCGGCGCGGACGCGGTCAAGCTGGGAATCGGGCCCGTTATTCGGGACGGCTTCTATTATGACATCGATCTGGAACGATCGTTGACGGAGAGCGACCTGGCCGACATCGAACGCGAGATGGCGCGGATCGCCGCGGAGGACCTGCCGATCGTCCGCCACGAGGTGAGCCGGGAAGAGGCTGCGGCGCGGTTTGCCGCGGACCCGCTGAAGCTGGAGCTGATCCGGGATCTGCCGGCGGAAGCCGTCATTACGGTCTACGAGCAAGGTGAATTCGCCGACCTGTGCCGGGGACCGCATCTGCCGTCGACGGGGCGCATCAGGGCGTTCAAGCTGATGAGCGTGGCCGGCGCTTATTGGCGGGGCGACGCGAAAAACAAAATGCTGCAGCGCATTTACGGCACTGCTTTTCCCAAGGAAGCCGATCTGAACGAGCATCTGCGCATGCTGGAGGAAGCCAAGAAGCGGGATCACCGCAAGCTCGGCAAGGAGCTCGAGCTGTTCATGTTCTCCGAGGAAGCGCCGGGCATGCCGTTCTACCTGCCGAAGGGGATGACGATCCGGACCGAGCTCGAGAACTTCTCGCGCGAGATCCAGGGCAAGCGGGACTACGACGAAGTTCGCACGCCGTTCATGATGAACAACCGCATCTGGGAGCAATCGGGACATTGGGATCATTACAAAGACAATATGTACTTCACGCAGGTGGACGACACGAAATTCGCGCTGAAGCCGATGAACTGCCCGGGTCATATGCTGATCTACAAAAACGAGCTGCGCTCCTACCGCGAGCTGCCGATCCGGCTGTCCGAGTTCGGCCAGGTGCACCGGCACGAGTTTTCCGGCGCCTTGAACGGGATGATGCGGGTGCGCACGTTTTGCCAGGACGACGCCCATATTTTCTTGCGCCAGGACCAGATCGAGGCGGAGATCAAGCGGACGATCGCGCTGATCGACGAGATCTACCGCGTGTTCGGCTTCGACTACAGGATCGAGCTGTCGACGCGCCCGGACGACTATCTCGGGACGGCGGAGACGTGGGACGAGGCCGAACGGGGATTGCAGAACGCGCTGGACAGCCTGAGGCTGCCGTACCAGGTGAACGAGGGCGACGGCGCCTTCTATGGCCCGAAGATCGACTTCCACATCCTCGACGCGCTGAAGCGGAGCTGGCAATGCGGCACGATTCAGCTCGACTACCAGATGCCGGACAAGTTCGATCTGTCGTACGTCGGCGAGGATGGCCTGAAGCATCGGCCGGTCGTCATTCACAGGGCGATCTACGGCTCGATCGACCGGTTCATCGGGATGCTGACCGAGCACTACGGCGGCGCGTTCCCGCTCTGGCTGGCGCCCGTGCAGGCGAAGCTGCTGCCGGTCTCGGACCCGTTCGCCGACGATGCGTTGCGGATCAAGCGCGAGCTGGCCGAGGCCGGCATCCGCGTCGAGGCCGATCTGCGTGGCGAGAAGCTCGGCTACAAGATCCGCGAGGCGCAGCTCGCGAAGGTGCCGTACATGCTCGTCGTCGGCGAAAAAGAGCGCGAACGCGGCACGGTGTCGGTTAGGCAACGGGGCAGCGGGGATGCGGAGGAGATGACGGTCGAAGCGCTGGCGGCAAGGCTTGCGAGAGAGATCAGGGCCAAAAATTTAATCGATTAGTATTGGAGTCCCGCCGCGCGCAACGGCGGGGCTTTTTCTCTTATATACGGAATGAAATTTTTTCGTTGTAATCCATTTATTCCTATCCTATAGTTCTAGAGAGATAGATAGAATTGCTTACTTTTTTTCGTTTAGCGTATCGAAGACAAGGGCTTTCAATTGCGGAGAGGGGAACGCCTGCTTGAAAAAAAATTTGGCGACGGGCAATGCTGCTTTTCTGAGTTTGATTCTATTTCTTTCATTCGTAATCTCGGGCATGGGACCTCGCCAGGCCGATGCGGCTATTCCTTCATCAGGCTTGCAGAACGCCGGCGCGACCGGCTTGCAGAGCGATGCGGATGTCCTCGCCTATTTCGGCGCGGGTCGCCAACGAATCGCGAGCGCCGCGGACAGCCTGCAGATCGTTGGGAAAAGCGTCGATATGCGAGGCAAGACGCACTATCGCATCCAGCAGTATTACAAAGGAATCCCGGTCTACGGGAGTTACATAACGGCCCATTTGGACGGCGGCCGCAATTTGTACGCTGCGACAAACGAGACGGATGCCGGTCTTGCGGGCCTTGCGCTTGACAGCGTCGCTGTCTTGAGCGAGGAAGACGCCATCGCCGCGCTGCGGACGGCTATCGGTCAAGCGGCGCAAGATACCGCTCGGTCAGACGCTCCCGAGGCCGACTCCGTTATCGGCGCGGCCGCGAAGCCGACTGCGCAGCTGTTGTTCTACCCGGTCGATGAAAATACGTATATGCTGGCATACAAAGTGGAATTGAGCGCGTCGCAGCCGGCCCTCGGCCGATGGTACGGCTTTATCGATGCGCGGAGCGGCGAAGTGCTGAAGAAGCTGAGCCGATCCGCGGAAGCGGCTGCCGAAGGCATAGCGATAACGGGCAACGGGTATTTGAAAGACTTGAAAGGGCTTGAAGGAATTTACCGGTTCCAACGCTATTATCTGGTCGACACGACCAAGCCGATGTACGGCAGCGAACAGGGCATC
Organism: Cohnella rhizosphaerae; assembly: GCF_029525575.1. GTDB lineage: Bacteria > Bacillota > Bacilli > Paenibacillales > Paenibacillaceae > Cohnella > Cohnella rhizosphaerae. Next base: position 601,406 of record NZ_JAPDIA010000001.1, on the reverse strand, counting down.
GAATGGGGCACGATCGAGACGTACGATGCGAGCAATCTGTACGAGCCGGTGAGTGCCTTGTCGCAAAACTTCGGGAATGCGAATCCCGAAGCGATCGACGCGCATTATTATGCCGGACAGGTTTACGATTTTTATCGGAATCGATTTGGCAGAAACAGCCTCGACGACAACGGAATGTCGATTCTGTCGGTCGTGAACGCCGGGCCGATCGATAATGCCTTCTGGGACGGCAGCGTCATCTGGTACGGCGACGGCAACGAATCGATGGCTTGTCTGAGCTGCGCGAGCGATGTCGTGGCGCACGAATTGACGCATGCCGTAACGGAGCATACGGCAAGTCTCGAATACAGCGGGCAGTCGGGCGCGCTGAACGAATCTTTTTCGGATATTTTTGCGGCGGTGTTCGACGACGACGATTGGCTGATCGGCGAAGATGCCGGCATCGTGGGCGGACACGGGTTCCTGCGCAGTCTTCAGCATCCTGAGGATGGTCTCTCGCCCCAGCCTTCGAACATGTCCGGTTATGCGAAGCTGCCGGAGGATGACGGTCACGATAATGGGGGCGTTCATACCAATAGCGGCATTCCGAATCGCGCGGCCTATCTGATCTCGGAAGGGATTGACGGCATTCCGGGACTGGAGGACCAAGGCCGGAGGCTGCTGGGCGATATCGCTTACGGGGCGCTGACCTCTTATTTGACGCCGACGGCCCAATTCGCCGACGCGCGCGACGCTTTTGTATTGGCTGCCGGCGATCTGGATTTGTCCGACACGCTGCGCTCCGCCGTCATCGACAAGGTGAAGTCGGCTTGGGAAGCGGTAGGGCTTGGCTATACGGGCGCCGAGAACGCGATCGTATCGCTGGATGTGCCGGGCTTGCTCGGCCCGGCCGCGATCGACGCCGCAGCGGGCACCGTAATCTTTAAGGCTGCCTACGGTACGGATCTGTCGAAGCTTTCCGCTGCGATCGGCATCTCGCCTGGCGCATCGATCAGCCCGGATCCGAAAATGATGAGAAGCTACGCGAGTCCCGTCGTTTTTCGTGTGACTGCCAAGGACGGTACCGCCCGCGATTGGACGGTCTCCGGCGCTGTCGCCGACCCGCTGGGAGCCAACGATATTACGGCGTTTAACCTGGAGATGCTGTGGGGGCGGGCTATTATCGATGCCGCCAGCCACACCGTGACCGTCTACGCGGAGTCGGACGACGATCTGTCGGCGCTGACGCCCCGCGTGACCGTATCCGAAGGCGCGACCGTAACGCCTGCCAGCGGAGCCCAGGTAAATCTCAATTCGGAGCAGGTATACACGGTCTCCGCGCAGAACGGATCGAAGCAGCGCTGGACCGTGCGGGCGATCAAGGATTCGTCCAGTCCGAAGGCGATCGGCGGCTATACGCGTTCATCGACGATGATCGTGCTTGGCTTCGATGAAGCGATGGACACTTCTACGCTGGGCAATGCGGCAAGCTATACGGTTAAGCCGTTGAATTCGAGCCTGAGTTCGCCAAAAGTGCTTAAGGTGGAAAAGGAGTGCGCATCGTCATCCATCGTTTATTTGACGCTGGACCGGCCGCTTGCTTCCAATGAAGCCTATCAAATAATCGTTGCGAACGCCCGCTCGGCAAAAGGCATGGCCTTGCGCCCGGATGCCGCAGACATTTACGTGCAGATGGACGATACGGAAGGACCGGTGCTCGGTACGGCGCGCGCGGCAGGGAACAAGCTGACGCTGACGTACGACGAGCCTGTCGTAGCCTCCTATACGGCCGTTATGTCGTTCATGCGCGTGGAGCTGAACGGGTCCGACGATCCGATCGCGCAATGGACGGTAGAAGGCAGGCATCTCGTCTTGACGCTGACGAATCCCGTCAAGGCCGGCGATGTGGCCAAGTTCAGTTATAAGCCTGCATCTTCGTCCGGCGCGCTCGTCGATATGGCCGGCAACCCGGCCGCCGCCGTGTCCGGCACGACGGCATTGAACCGGACGGCGATGAATGCAGTGTCGGGTGCCCAGGATTGGGCGCGCTTCTCGGGCGAAGTGAAGCAGATGATCCAGCACCCGACCTTGCCGATCGTCTACGCGATTTTCAAGGATAGCAACCAGGTTGCGGCCGTGAACCTGTCTACGGGAGAAACGGCGGAGGCGACGATGGACCGTCAGCCGGAACGGTTGTACGCGGCGAACGGGAAACTGTATGTAGCGCTTGTGGACCGGCCGCATAGCAGTTATTGGTGGGTAGAGGACCAAACGGGCGCGCTTGCCGTACTGAATGAGCAATCGCTGGCGGTGGACAAGCAGTTCACGGTCGATACCGACCCGTTCGACTTGATCGTCACCCCGCAAAATAGCGTATTTATTGCTTCCGGTTCCGGCCAATGGACAAACTTGACCTCTTATAACGGAGCGACGGGCGATCGGATTGACTCGAGGACGATCAGCCAGGCGTCATACCTGGCTTATGTACCTCAGTTGAATAAAGTCTACGCCATCGATACAGATTCATCGCCAAGAGATATTGAAGCCTTTGAAATAAATGCAGCCGGTACGTTCCTGACGGCAGACAGGCATGGTTACAGTTCGCCTTATCACGGAGACTATCCGATGTTCTATCCGCTTTGGGCGACTCCGGACGGCAAGCACTTGTTCAACAGAGCGGGAACGGTATTCAGCGCAGCGTCGAACAAACAGGACGACATGCTGTACGAAGGTGCCATCGATGCCTTTGACGATATCGCATTCGAACCGGGCGGGACGGGTTTCTATACGCTAAATGGTCACACGGTCAATAAATACGACGATACGGACCATCGTGCGGTGACGGAGAGTTACCCGGTCGGGTGGAGCGTAACAGGCATACTGCCGGGTTACGGCGGTCGCATGGTGTACGTGCGAACGGACGAAATGGGCGCGACGCTGACCAGAAGTCCGGGAAAAGCGTCCCCGACGGCAGGAGAGCAGCCATCGATATTAGCGAGCGATGTTTATAGCGCTATTCATCCTTGTCCACTCCCGGCGAGCGGCTCCGGTGGTGGAGATGGCGGTAGCAATAGCGGTGGCAGCGGTAGCGTTGGAGGAGGCGGTAGCGGCGGAGGCGGAGCTCCGCCTGCAGGAACCGCTGGCGCAGACGACGGCAAGACAGCGAGCGGCAGACTTGGCGAGAGCGATCTCCACGCCGAAAAGCAGGTCGACAGCCAGGGCCGCTCGATCCTTGTGCTACAGCCTGAAGGAGCCAAGCTGGAAGCGGCATTCAAAGCCGCTCAAAAGGAAGCCGACGATTACGCCAAACAGCATTCGTCGGTCGCGCCTCCCAGGGTTGTCCTGCCGGTCGCCAGCTTGGCAGACGGGATGACGGTTCGATTGGACGCTTCCTCCCTTATAGCGGGGACCGCGGCAGCGTCGAAAGCAGTCGTCGTGCTTCAGTCGGACAAAGCGGAGTACGAGCTTCCCGTCAGCCTGTTGACAGGCAACTCTTTGAAGCAGGCTTGGGGTTCGCAGACGATACCGTCCGATCTGCGGATCGTAATCAAGTTGCAGAAGAGCGACCTTGCCGTCGCGGGTAAAGTCGGAGATTTGTTAAAAAGTGAGGGGCTGACGTCGCTAAGCGACGCGCTCGACTTTGACATCGTTCTGGAATCGGGCGACGTAAGCAAGACGGTTTCGAATTTTGGCGGTACGTATGTGACCAAGCGCTTTATCGTCGGCGACACGGCTGACCTGAACGGCGTATCGGCGCTGACTTACGACGCTGCGGCCGGTTCGATGACGTTTGTTCCTTCGCTCGCGCGGATTCAGGACGGCAAACTGACGGTCGAGATCAAGACGCCGCACAACAGCGTGTACACGATCGTTCGCGCCTCCAAGTCGTTCGCCGATCTGGCGAATCGACCGGACAGAAGCGACATCGAGGCGATGGCGGCGCGCAAGCTCGTGCTCGGAACTGGCCAGCGCTTCGAACCCGATCGCGCGGTGACGCGCGCCGAGTTCGCGGCCCTCCTTGTCCGGGCGTTGGGTCTCGCGCCTCAAACCGGCGGATCGGCATTCGCGGACGTCGTACGTGGTTCCTGGTACGAGCCGTCGGTTACGGCGGCGGTTAATGCCGGCCTTGTCACCGGTTACGGCAACGGCAAGTTTATCCCCTCCGGCGTGATCAGCCGGCAGGAAATGGCGGTCATGCTGAAGCGTGCCGCAACCTTTGCCGGCGGCTTGCCGGCGAGCGATGCCGCCCAGTCTGCGCCGACCATTATCGGCGATCCTATCGCGGCATGGGCGGAAGCCGACGTTCGCTCGCTGCTTGAAGCGGGCATCCTGGAGCGGTCGTCCGCCGGCAGCTTCGAGCCTGCGAAGGCCGCGAGTCGGTCGACGGCGACGATCGCCCTGAAGCGTCTGCTGGAGAAGCTGCAGTTGATTAACGAATAAGCTCGGCAAGTCGTAGCGGCCCTCGTTCACGAAGACGAGGGCCGTTTTCATTTAGGTGCAAGGCCTTGCTTCACCGTTTTTCGATCCAGGCTCGTCAATCTCGTCCGCATATTCGGTCAAGTCCCCTCATAGGAATGAAGCATGGACTAACCATTCGAAGAGGGGTTGATGTGATGCTTCGCAAGCTGCCGTGGATCGCGGCTGCCCTGGTGCTCGTCGCGACGTTGCTGTCGGGATGCGGCGCGGGCAAGAACGCCGATTCGGTCGTGAAGGATCTGACCAAGTTGTCGGACAAGATGGACAGCTACCAGGGGGAGCGGCGTCATGACGCTGCATACCGGGCAGCAGCCGCAGGCTTACAAGGTCGAAGTCTGGTACCAGAAGCCCAACTATTACCGCGTCGCGCTGACGAGCGCGAGCCGCGACGTGACGCAGATCGTGCTCCGCAACGACGACGGCGTGTTCGTCCTGACGCCGAGCCTCAATAAGAGCTACCGCTTCCAGAGCGACTGGCCGGACAACCAGGGCCAAGTGTACCTGCTGCAGACGCTGCTGCACAGCATCACGGTCGACAATTCGCGCCAGTTCGCGGCGGAGAAGGACTCCTACGTCTTTAACGTCATGGCCGGCAACTACCAGAACGGCTCGTTCGCCCGCCAGAAGATCTGGCTGGACAAGAGCGACTACTCGCCGCAGCTCGTCGAAGTGACGGATACGAACTCGAACGTGCTGGTGGACGTGAAGTTCGACAGCTTCGAATTCGGCAAAAAGTTCGATAAGTCCGCGTTCGACATGCAGCAGAACCTCGCGACGCCGAAGAGCGACGCCAGCACGACCGGCGCGCTGCCGGACGACGGCACGGGCGCGTCCGCCGATCCGGCGACTGCAAACCCGGCGACCGAAGATCCAGCGACCGCAGATCCCGCGACCGCAGACCCGGCGGACGGCAGCGACGGCAAAGCCGCCGAACCCGTCGCCGAGATGGCCGCGATCGAGCCCGACCCGCTTATGCTCCCGCAAGGCGTGACGCAAGTGGAAGCGCCGTTCGACGTGCAACTCGGCGACGGGCAGCAAGGGGTCATGCTGCGCTACAGCGGCACCTACGATTTCTCGATCGTCGAGTCGCAGTCCAAGGACCGCGCGGTCTCGACGCTGGCGCAGACCAAGGCGCTCGACCTCGGCTTCACCGTCGGCTTCCTGACCGAAGACGACACGCAGTCGCTGTCCTGGACGTACGACGGCGTCGATTATCGTCTGACGACGGTCGACCTGCCGCACGAGGAGATGGTTCGCGTCGCCCAGGCGCTCGTGGATCAATCCGGCAAATAACCTTCGCCAACATTAAGTCGTTTTCATTTACTGCCAAAAGCCGGTCCTACGACCGGTTTTTTGGCATCAGAGAGACGGATAGCCAAGCTTTGGCTGTCGCTCTTGCGTTGACAGTAAGGCCCGCGCCCGGTAACATTACGGTATTAGGCAGCAATCTGTTTTCAGGCAGAAGTAGGTGACGTACGTGGAAGGATATTACAGGCCGACGGTGGCCGCGATCTCGCTGGACGCGCTGCGCGCCAACGTGACCGCGTTCAAGTCGCGCCTCGCGCCGGGCACGAGGCTGCTTGCCTCGGTGAAGGCCAACGCATACGGACACGGCGCGGTTTGGGCCGCACGAACGGCCGCGGAGGCCGGCGCGGACCATCTCGGCGTCGCCTTCCTGGACGAAGCGCTGCAACTGCGCGACGCGGGCATCGATACGCCCGTGCTCGTGCTGGGACTCACGCCGTCCGACGCTTTTCCGATCGCTCGCGAGCGCGGCGTCGCCGTGACGCTGTACCGCGAGGATCAACTCGACGCGATCGAACGAATGCCCGTAAACGGGGCGAAGCTCAAAGCGCATGTCAAAGTCGATTCGGGCATGGGCAGGCTCGGGATTTTGCCGGGGCCGGCTGCCGAGCGTTTTCTGGAGAGGGCCTTCAAGCTGCCGCAACTGGCTGTCGAAGGCATGTACACGCACTACGCGCGAGCGGACGAGAGCGACAAGCGCTACACGGAGATGCAGGCCGAGCGTTTCGCTTCGGTCGTCGATTATGTCCGGCGGGCGGATCTGCCCATCGCGATCGTGCATGCGGGCAACACCGCCGCGGGCATCGATCTGCCGCCGCAGGTCGGCGGCATGCTGCGCCTCGGCATCGGCATGTACGGCCTTTATCCGAGCGACGAAGTCCGGCGCGACGAGATTGCGCTCGCGCCGGTCATGTCGCTGCGCACGCGGCTCGCGCACGTCAAGACGCTGGAGGCCGGCGAAGGCATCAGCTACGGCACGAGATATTTCACGGAGAAGCGCGAATCGATCGGCACGTTGCCGATCGGCTACGCCGACGGCTTCAGCCGGATGCTGTCCGGCAAGGCCGAGGCGCTCGTCAGAGGCCGGCGCCATCCCGTCGTGGGCTCGATCTGCATGGATCAGTGCATGGTACGACTGGACGAAGGACCTTCCGGCGCCGCGGAGCCCCCTTGGGCGCCCGACGAGGAAGTCGTCTTGTTCGGCCGTCAGGGCGATGCGGTGCTGCCGGTCGAGGAGCTGGCCGACAAGCTCGGCACGATTAATTATGAAGTGACCTGCATGATTGCGGCCCGCGTGCCCAGAGTGTACGTCAGCGGCGGCAAGGTCGTCGGCGTGGCCAACCCGATATTGCAGCGGTAGCGGCTTTCGATGCGTCGACATTTTTAATGCCGTCAAGCAGGAATGACGCGCGGACGGCGCGAATGGTATGATATTCGTATATTTCCTTTCAGCGAACGAGATACTGGGAATTATTGCAGCATGGACATTTTTTGGGGGTGCGTGTTCGGTGGCCAATTTGCACAATACGAAGCGGATTATGATCAGTCTGCCCGATCATCTGCTGCGCGAGGTGGACTATGTCGCGGCGAACGAGAATTCCAATCGCAGCGAAGTCGTCCGCCAGGCGATGAAGCAGTACCTGGTCGACAGAAAGAAACGCCTGATCCGCGACGCGATGCAGCGGGGATACCTGGAGATGGCCAAGATCAACCTGAACATGGCATCCGAGGCTTTTCATGCCGAGGAAGACGCCGAGAGCACGCTCGGACGGCTCGTGAGCGGGGTGTAGCGATTGATCGTCAAACGCGGGGATGTGTTCTACGCGGACCTGTCGCCTGTCGTCGGGTCCGAGCAGGGGGGCGTACGCCCTGTGCTCGTCATACAGAACGATATCGGCAACCGGTTCAGTCCGACCGTCATCGTAGCGGCGATCACGGCCCAAATCCAAAAGGCAAAGCTTCCCACGCATGTGGAGATCGAGGCCAAGGAGCACGGGATGGAGCGCGACTCGGTCGTGCTGCTCGAGCAGATTCGCACGATCGACAAGCAGCGGCTTACGGACAAGATCACGCACTTGGACGAGGAAATGATGAGAAAGGTAGACGAGGCGCTGCTCATCAGCGTCGGTCTGATCGATTTTTAAGAGCGGTTCCTTCTCGAGGGAAGGGATCGTTCTTTTTTTGCATCCGGGCAGTCGCGGCAGCCGCTGATTGCAAGACAGGCAAAGGCACAAGGCACGTGGTACGTCACACCAGGCACCGGACTCAGGGGGGCGCTATTTCGTAAAAACCGGTCCAAATGGCGATCGTTGCGGACTGGAAGGGCGTTATTTATTCGGATCAAGGCTAAACAAGGCCGTCAATCCCGCAATAGCGCCCCCTGAGTCCGCGATCGGCCTACGAACAGCGATACAAACAGGAATAACGGCTGCTCTGTCCAACTCTATCCCGCACGATCCGTCCGCTACGCGCCAATGCGCAAACGCAAAAGCCGCAGGCAGCTCTTTTTGCACAAAATATACCACAAATTCGACAAACGCATGCTTGCTTCGCACTGGTCCTTTGCTTCATAATAGAGATAATGCGGTGAAGCACTAAAGTATTATCCGGCAGTGGGAGGAATTATGAGTACCTACGAGCTAGATGCAAGGATGCGCATTCTGCTGGCCGCCAAGCGGCTTTTCGCGCGACAGGGCTTTGACGGGACGACGGTTCGGGCGCTTGGCGTCGAATCGGATACGAATCCCGCGCTCGTGTCCTATTATTTTCAAGGCAAGGACAAGCTTTTCGAAGCGCTGCTGGACGAATTTTTTCCGATCGAGCTCGTTAGGGAGACGATCGCGGCGCCGCTGGAGCCGATCGCGGGACTCAAGGTGGTCATCCGGGAGATCGTGAAGTTCCAGCTCGAGGACCCCGATCTCGTCCGCGTGATCCAGAACGAGATCGGCAACGAGACTTGCAGACGCGACTACATTCGAGAGTATCTGACGCCGATCTGGGAGAAAATCCGGTCGCTGCTTGCCGAGGGGAAGCTGCGCGGCGTTTTTCATTACCGCTCGCTCGACAGCGCCTTTCTTTACCTATGGGGAGGGATCACGTACAGGCGCGAGTTCAGCTTTTTCGATCCCGTGCTGTCGGAGCCCGTGCCCGACGCGGAGCGGCTGATCGAGGATATGGTCGGGTTCGCCCTTGCCGCGCTGCGCTGCCCCGACAACGACCGGCCCGAACTCGCGTTTGACGCGGACCCTGCGGACGCTTCCTGACGGAAGCGTCTTTTGTTATGATGGGAAAAGACTTGACCAAAGGGAGCCGAAGTACGATGAATGAAGCGACATTGCCGGACGCGAAGCTGGCGGCGGAGCGCATGATCGCGCAGATTGCGTCCGAGCTGAACCTGAAGCCTGCGCAGGTGCGCACGGTGGCGGGACTGCTCGACGAGGGCAACACGATTCCGTTCATTGCTCGCTATCGCAAGGAGATGACCGGTGAACTCGACGAGAACGTCCTTCGGGCCATCGAGGAGCGCCGCGGCTATTTGAAGCAGCTGGAGGACCGCAAGGGCGAGGTGCTCCGCCTGATCGACGAGCAGGGCAAGCTGACGCCCGAGCTGGCGAAGGCGATCGGCGCCGCGGTCAAGCTGCAGGAGCTCGAGGATCTGTACAGGCCGTACCGGCAAAAGCGCAAGACGCGGGCGAGCGTGGCCAAGGAGCGGGGGCTCGAGCCGCTCGCGAACTGGCTGCTGTCGCAGCCCAGGCAGGGCGATTTGCAGCGCGAGGCGGCCCGGTATATCGACGCCGACAAGGGCGTCGGCAGCGCGGAGGAGGCGATCCAGGGCGCGATGGACATCGTGGCCGAGGGCATCGCGGACGACGCGGACATCCGCAAGTGGGTGCGCCGCTTCACGTGGGACCAGGGCGTGCTGCAATGCAAGGCTAAAAATGCCGAAGCCGAATCGGTGTACGAGATGTACTACAAATACAGCGAGCCGGTCAAGCGGCTTGCCGCCGCACCGGGTGCTCGCGATCAACCGCGGCGAGCGGGAGGACGTGCTTGGCGTCGGCCTCGAGGTGCCGGCGGAGCGCGTCGTCGCCGAGCTGCACAGGCGTACGCTGCGCGGGCCGTCCCCGGCGCGGGATGCGCTCGCGGCGGCCGCGGAGGACGCCTACAAGCGGCTGATCGCGCCTTCGATCGAGCGCGAACTGCGCGGCGAGCTGACGGAGAAGGCGGAAGAGCACGCGATCTCCATCTTTTCCGAAAACCTGCGCAACCTGCTGCTCCAGCCGCCCGTCAAAGGGCAGGTCGTGCTCGGCGTAGACCCTGCCTACCGCACGGGATGCAAGCTGGCCGTCGTCGACGATACGGGCAAGCTGCTGGAGGTAGCCGTCTCCTATCCGACGCCGCCGCACAACAAGAAGGCGGAGGCAGAGGCGCTGTTCCGCAGGCTGATCGGCCAGTACGGCGTCACGCTGATCGTCGTCGGCAACGGTACGGCTTCGCGCGAGACCGAGCAGTTCGTCGTGTCGGTCATCAAGGGCATGCCCGAGCGCGGTCTGCAGTACCTCATCGTAAACGAGGCCGGAGCGAGCGTTTATTCGGCGTCCAAGCTCGCGCAGGAAGAGTTCCCCGATCTCGACGTCGCCGAACGCAGCGCGGTGTCGATCGCGCGCCGGCTCCAGGATCCGCTCGCCGAGCTCGTGAAGATCGAGCCCAAGGCGATCGGCGTCGGGCAGTACCAGCACGACGTATCCCAGAAGCGGCTGGACGAGAGCCTTGGCGGCGTCGTGGAGTCGGCGGTCAACCATGTCGGCGTAGACGTCAATACGGCGTCGCCGTCGCTGCTCTCGTATGTGTCGGGCATCAACGCCACGCTGGCGAAGAACATCGTCAAGGCGCGCGAAGAAAACGGCAAATTCACCGACCGCAAGCAGCTGCAAAAGGTCCCCCGGCTCGGCGCAAAAGCATTCGAGCAGTGCGCGGGCTTCCTGCGCATCTCGGACGGCGCGCATCCGCTCGACCGCACGCCGATCCATCCAGAGTCCTACGGGGTCGTGGACAAGCTGTTCAAGGCGCTCGGACTGCAGCTGGAAGGGATCGGCACCGACGAGGTGAAGGAGCGCCTGCGCGGCGTGAACGTCGCGGAGACGGCCGCGGGTCTGGGCGTCGGCGTGCCGACGCTGCGCGACATTCTCGACAGCCTCCAGCGGCCGGGACGCGATCCCCGCGACGAGCTGCCGGCGCCGATTTTTCACACGGACGTCCTGGATATCGAGGACCTGAAGCCGGGGATGGAGCTGACCGGCACGGTCCGCAACGTCGTCGACTTCGGGGCCTTCGTCGACATCGGCATCAAGAACGACGGTCTCGTGCATATTTCGCAGATCAGCAACCGGTTCGTGAAGCATCCGACGGAAGTGGTGGCCGTCGGCGACACGGTCAAAGTGTGGGTCATGGGCACGGATCTGAAGAAGGGTCGCGTCAGTCTGACGATGAAGGGGCCTGCGGAGGCTTGACGCCGAGATGATCCCGCCCGACATACAGCCGCCCCGAATGCGGCGCAGCATGCTGCGTCCGCATTCGGGGCGGCTGTGATTATGATAGCGATAGGGATGAGTCAATCCTTAACGGTCGAACGGTCGGTTAGGGACGTGGAATCGCGGCCGCATCCTTCGCGGGCTGGCGATAATAGAAAAACCAGCAGTCGTTCAGCATCTTGATCTGGCGGCGGTCCTTTTTCTGGTAAGCCCTCATCATCTGATTGCACAGCCATTGCGGCATAGCCGTCGTCCTCCTCCACTGTCATGCTGTACTAATACCTTATGGAGCGGAAAGGCGAACCGTGCAGGTCCGACTGATCGAACGAAGGCAAAAAAATCGGGCCGCGCGTCGAACGATGGGGACTAGAGAAGGCCTTCTTCCTCGTACCACTGCTCAAGCTGCGCCTGCAGGGCGCGAATCTCTGTCAGCAGCGAGACGAGCGGGTACTCGCCTTCCCGTACGGCGGCGAACGTCGCTTCGAGCTCGTTGACGTAGTCCATGCCGCCGATTCGTTCGGCCGCACCCTCCACCAAATCCAGGCTGCCTACCTCCGCAACCGCTCTCGGCAGCGCCGGGACGTTGTCCGCCGTCAGTTTGGACAGCTCCTTGTGCAGCCTAAGGTTCAGCGCGCTAAGCTGATAAGCGTGAGATGCGGGCATCTCGACGAACAGGAGGCTGCCGTCGGCGCGTTGCAGCAATACGTGGGTCATGTCGGGCATGAGTCAGATGGTCTCCCCTCGGCAAATTCTACTTGACAGTGTAGCCCAACCCGTGGCTACAATTCAAGTAAAACAAGGCGCAGGCAGGAAGGCAGGCTCCGTAAATGGACAACCGTGAATTGCAGCAGTGGGTGGAGGCGTTGTCTCTGCAATGGTTCGGCAGGCCTTTCCTGCACAAGGCCGCGTTCAATAGCAGGCTGAGGACGACAGGCGGCCGCTATTTCACCAAAAGCCATCATATCGAGATCAGTCCCCACCAGCTCGCGATCAACGGAGCGGAAGAGACGGAACGCATCATCAAGCACGAGCTGTGCCACTATCATCTGCACCTGCTCGGCCGGGGCTACCGTCATCGCGACGCGGAGTTCAAGACGCTGCTCGCGCAAGTCGGCGCCACGCTTTATTGTCAGGCGTTGCCGGGCGCGCGCCGCAGCCTGCCGGTCCGCTATCACCTGGTGTGCCGCGCCTGCGGCATGTCCTACCCGCGCAAGCGCAAGACCGACCCGCGCAAGTACGTATGCGGCCGGTGCAAAGGCAAGCTGCGACTCGAAGAAGCCGCGCCGGAGAAGGCGGTTGCCTTCGCGGGGCAGGCGATGCAAAATTAGTTTTAAAAAAAATTTCCGACAGTGCTTGACTCATTTAAGGACATATGATAAATTAATCAATGTCGCTTTTGAGAAAAACGTTCCCTGATAGCTCAGTTGGTAGAGCACTCGACTGTTAATCGAGTTGTCACAGGTTCGAGTCCTGTTCGGGGAGCCAACATGGAGAGATACCCAAGTGGCTCAAGGGGACCCTCTGCTAAGGGGTTAGACTGCGCAAGTGGTGCGAGGGTTCGAATCCCTCTCTCTCCGCCACCACAGCGACATGACAAAGGATTGCCTTATAGGCAATCCTTTTTTATATACTCGGAGGTCCGGGTTAGGAACAAAAACGCGCTCACGGCGGCGTGCAGAGCGAAGTGGTCTTGGTTAGGAACGAAATCACCGATCACGGCGTCAAGCGGAGCGGTTTAGTCCTGATCGGGAACAAATGCTTCGCCCACGACGGCACGCAGAGCGGTTTAGTCTTGGTCAGGAACAAATGCTTCGCCCACGACGGCACGCAGAGCGGATTAGTCCTGATCGGGAACAATTGCTCCGGCCACGACGGCACGCAGAGCGGATTAGTCCTGGTCAGGAACAAGCGCCCCGTTCACGACGTCAAGCAGCGCGGAATAGTCTGGGTTAGAAACAAACCACCACGCTCACGGCGCCACGAAGCGCGGGGCGTTCCTGGTCGGGAACGAACACCCTCCTCGGAGTTGCGCAAAGGCCGAACAAGTCTCGTTTAGAACAACACACGCGTTCAGATTGCTCTCCCGGGATCTTGCCAACATATCGCAGGCGCCGGGCGCCCCCCGCTCCTTTTATTCCGCACAAGCAGCAGTTAAACTGCTCAAACTTTTCTGACTGCCGGGTTGCCCTTCACGGTCCGGTTAGTGACCTGCCTCGGTTGTAGCAGTCCGGCCAGCGGATGCGTCTCCCCGCGTTGGCGCGCAACCAACATGCTGGCGGCCAGCATCGCGTAAACGGTGCCGTTGCCTCCGTAGCCCAGCGCGTGGAAGAGACCGGGCATCTCCGGATGCTCGCCGATGAAGGGGGAGGTCGTCCGGAGATTCGCCGAACGCGCCGCTCCAGGCGTACTCGGCTTCGAAGCTGCGGCCCGGGAACAACGCTCCGAGCTCGGCGAGCAGCTTGTCGGTACGCGCTTGCAGCGTCCGCTCGCCGGCCGTGGCATCCTCCGCTTCTTCGTCCAGCCCGCCGACGACGAGCCGGCCGTCCGGCGCCGGCCGGAAGTAAAAATAGGGCCGCGCCGTTTCCCACATCATCAGTTCCTGGCTCCATTCTGCGGGAATCGCGTTCGGCGTCGTCGTTAGCGCGAACGTCCTTCGCAGAATGGGTTCGATTCGGGCGGCGTCTTCAAGACCCGGGAGATAGCCTGTCGCGCGTACGACGGTTCGCGCCAGAATCTCGCCGCCGTCGCAGGACAGGACGAACCAGTCGCCTCTTCTGCGGATGCTCGTGACGCCCGTGTTCTCGAACACGCGAACGCCGCTTCGCGCCGCCTGCGCGATCAAGCCGTGGGCGAGGCGGACGGGATTGATCTCGGCGTCGCCGCGGGTCACCAACGCAGCGGGGTATTGTTCCTTGAAGCTGGCGCCGACTCCCGCAGGGAAGCCCCAATCCGCCGCGAAGCCATGCCGGCGGAGCATCTCGTATTCCCGGCGAAGCTTCGGCGCGTCGTCGTGCTTAGAGGCGCAGTAGAGGCTGCTGCGTGCGCGATAGCCGCCGTCTTGCGGGAGTGCCGCGGACAGCAGGCCAAGGTCGTTCACGGCCTTGCGGCAATGCGCGTAAAACGCGGCAGCGTCCTTTTCGCCGACTCGATCCGATAGCTCGCTCAACATAATATCGCTTGAAAACTGGATGAGGCCTGTGTTGGCCGCCGTACTGGCGGAAACGACCCGTTTCTCCTCGACCAGCACGGCGGGGATGCCGGCTTCCGCGAGCGTCGCCGCGCAGATCGCGCCCGTCATTCCGCCGCCCACGATCGCGACCTGCGTCATCAAGCTTTCGCGAAGGGAGGGATATGTAGGGAAGAAGGACATTGTTTTCGGCCAGTACAGGGAACCGTCGTGCAGCTTGAATTCATTCATGGCGAGTAGCCCCTTTGTCGAATCCGTATATTACTTCTTGCTTAACCGGATTTGACGATCGTTGAAACGAGGGGGGCGGCGGACGACTACAGCCATTTTTTTCGCTTGTAGAACCACCAGAGCGATCCTGCGATCACGGCCATGACGATCAGGACGGCGGGGTAGCCGTATCTCCAGCGCAGCTCGGGCATATCGTGGAAGTTCATGCCGTACAAGCCGACGACGAAGGTCAGGGGTAGGAAAATGGAGCTGACGATCGTGAGCGTCTTCATAATCTCGTTCATGCGATCCGACTTCATATTGATCTGCAGCTCGAGAAGCCCGGACAGCGACTCGCGGAAGCCGTCGATCGAATCGAGCACGCGCGATACGTGATCGTAGATATCGATGAAGTACACATCCGCTTCCGCTCTGGTATAAGGAAACTGATGATGGGTCAACTGCGCGAGCGCCGCTTTTTCGTCCGCCATGATGCGCCTGATCGTGTGCAGCTTCCTTTTGAGGCGAAAGACGTCTCCGGCGATCTTGACGTGCGGATTGCGGAAGACGGCCCGTTCGTGCTTGTCGAGCACGTTTTCCACCTTGTCGGTCAGATCCGCGTAGTCGTCGACGCAGCGGTCGAGCAGGCGGTAGAGGATGACGCCGGAAAAGGTCATGAAGCGTTCGGGCGCGGCGCGGAAGTCCCGCTCGGCCGCTTCGACAGAGCTCGCCGACTGAGGCGCCACCGTGATGACGTAGTTGGGACCGATGACATGCTCCGTCTCGATCGTCGTCAGATCCTGTCCGACCTCGAAGAAGGTAAGGAGCAGATGCTTGTCGTAGCGGTCGAGCTTGGGACGCTGGTTCAGCTTGACGCAATCCTCTACGATGAGCGGATGGCAGCAGAACACGTCGCGCAGCACCCGCTCGATCTCCTCCTGCGTGGCCGCGATCAGCGACACCCAGGCGACTTCCCCATCGCGCGGCACCCGCACGGCGGTCTCCTCGACGCGCTGCGTCGATTCGTTATATAGAAGCATTTGAGTCATGATGGATGCCCCTTTCTTGGTCTTAGCATACACCACAAAAAAACTTTTAAAAAAATTGCGAAAAGGTACTTGCGAATCCTAAAACGGTGTTATATAATCATTTTTGTCGCCCGAGAGGGAACGAGATAAACAAAGCGAATTGATGCTAATGCGGCCCGTTGGTCAAGCGGTTAAGACACCTCCCTTTCACGGAGGTAACGGGGGGTTCGATTCCCCCCACGGGTCACCAACTTCAGTACGAGCCATTAGCTCAGTTGGTAGAGCACCTGACTTTTAATCAGGGTGTCGAAGGTTCGAGTCCTTCATGGCTCACCACCTTCGATCGGCAGAATCGTCGCTTTACGCAAAGAAAAGTCTTTAACAAGTTCCCCCGGCACTGCCGCTTGGAGAACAGCAACACTTTTAATATGCGGTCGTGGCGGAATGGCAGACGCACCAGCTTGAGGGGCTGGCGGTAGCAATACCGTGGAGGTTCGAGTCCTCTCGACCGCACCATAACTTAAACGATGAGATCCCTTGCGCAGCAAGGGATTTTTTTATTGTGCACTTAACTTTAAAGACAATTTTAAATGTCCTTGAAAACTCAAATTTCAATTGATGGTCACGGATTGGTCACATAGGACATTTTAATGCGATTAACAATCTTGCAGGAAAATGTGCCATTCTTGTCGAAAGTCTCCGAACTAACAAATTGGAGGCGCTCGTTTTGGCACGGAGAAAAAAGAAACAATCCTCGCTTCTTGAACTTCTTGTAGCTCCAGTTATGCTTGGAGCATTCTTTCTGGTCTTCTCAGCTACAAAATCATTGGTTGCCGGCGGTATCGCATTTCTAATGGGAGGGTTAATCCTCGTCGTCATTGGTCAAATGTTAAAAAGCGTTCGGTTGGAGAAGCTCAAGCGTTCCGGAATAGCCGACATTGACAAGATGGACGGATATAACTTTGAGAAATACCTTGGTCAAATGTTCCGCTCATTTGGCTATCAAACAGAGGTCACTTAAGCAACTGGAGATTACGGAGTTGACCTCGTCCTTCGGACACAGGGGAGGAAGATCGCTGTACAAGCGAAGCGATACAAAGATAATGTAGGTCTTAAAGCAGTACAAGAAGTTCATACTGGAAAGGCTAAGTACGGGGCATCAGAGGCATGGGTCGTAACAAACAGCTATTTTACGGATCAGGCGGTAACTTTGGCAAAGTCCAATAATGTTCGCTTAATTAATCGTGATGAGCTCATTGAAATGATGTTAAAAGTGAATTCTCCAGAAAAGACAGCAGTAGCAGCAAATACATCAAAGTCTTCACCATCTCAAAGTCATGATAAGCAATCAAACTGTTCTTTATGTGGCGAAACGATGATTCAGCGTAAGAGTTCAAAGGGAATTGTCCTTGCATGTTCTAACTATCCGATTTGTAAGAATATCCAAACCTTCACATAACAAAGTAACCGCCCAAGGGCGGTTAAAACTTTAATGTCTAAAAAAGTAAATCTGCTAGGTCATCGGTTGCCTTTTGCTGCATATTAGGCATCAGATGTGAGAGGTATCCAAAGTCATTTGAATAGATGAATGCCCCAGCCGTTCAGACACTATTTTAGGATGGATGTTTTGCTTTAACAAAAGAGATGCATGAGTATGACGTAAATCATGAAAGGTTATCTTTCTTAATCCACCATCATTAATAATTCGGTCGAAAATTTTCTTTAGGTCACGAGGATTAAGCTGGTTTCCTGTCGATGTTGAAATTACTAACCCTTTATCAATGAAAACGCCTTGAGCTAATCTCTTCTCGTTCTCTTGCTTGCGTTGGTGTTCTTGAAGACGCTTAACGGTTAATTCATCTAACGTGACTGAACGCACGCTGGATGCAGTCTTGGCACCGACATTAAATGTTTTGCCATCGTGACTTAGGGTTTGTCGTATGAACAGTTTGCGCCTTTCAAAATCGACGTCTAGCCATCTTAGGCCTAGTATTTCGCCTTGACGCATTCCGGTCATTACAGCCAAATGATAAGCGATGTAGTATCGAGTGGTTTTAGCAAGTTCAAGAAACGCATTTACCTCGTCTGTATCCCAAACATCTAATTCTTTCCGTGTCACCTTAGGTTTGTCGATCAAGGAAGCTACATTCTTATTCACCAGCTGCATTTTCTCCGCTTTATTCAAAGCCGTATGCACAATGTTAAATATCCGTTTTACTGTTGCGGGTGCTAACCCCTTTTCGACTAGTCGGGTAGTAAACTTTTGAACGTCAAAGGTGGTCAACTTCGTAAGGGGTATATTGCCGATAATCGGGTTTATGTGCTTATGAATGCATGTCCAATGGTTCTCGGCGGTTTGCCGACCGATTGTGTGCTGTTTATCGCGCATCCACTCAAGCAAATAGTCCTTTAGCAGCAGGGTAGAGGGCTTTAGATATGTCCCTGTATTCAAGGCGTTCTCAGCCTCTACAAGGGCTTTCTGAGCGTCTTTTTTCGTTGTGAAGCCTCTTTTTTCTTAATCTGCTTCCTTTTGCCGTTCTCATAATGCTCTAGGACGTAATACCACGATGCGCCATCTTTCCGAACTGATCCCGCCATGATATTCTCCTTAAATATGATCCGATTCTTTATCTGTTGGCAAAGTCGGTCTCATTTCGATAATTTCTGATTTTGCCAGGAAAGTTATATGCTTCTCTCGCCTAATCCAAATACCATTAGTCATAGCATTAATTAAAGGATGCGGAGTTGCCAAGTTTGGTTCAACTATGTAACCTATCAATACGCTTGTGTTAGTTTTTATCGTGTATTTTTCCAATGCAATGCCCCCTAATTTATTGGTAATTGTTTTGGACCGATTAACCATGAAACGAAGACGTCCTTTGCAATCTTTATCCTTTTACCGGCACGAACAACATGGAATTGACCGGAGTTAACTAACTCATAGGCTTGTCTTCTACCAATCCCTAAGATCTCTTGTATATGGTGAACGTCAAGTACCGGAGGAAAACCGTCATAAGTTGTTGACATTTTTACACCTCATTTGCATTCATAAATTTGCTCTGTCTCAATTTCTTTTCGCTATCAAATGATTTATCTTTTTTTTAATAGCTTTATTTCGCACCACGACTCTAATAATTTTGATGTATCGCTCGGGGGAATCGTGATTACTTAGTGCTGCCACAGACATGAATAATCCCGATGCTTGATCAAGTAGCTGAATCAAGTTGCTTTGCTTGATCGTTTCACGAATCAATGGCTCAGCAGAGTAATTGGTTATTGCTCTCTGCACCTTCATCCACTTTGTTGTGAGTTTCCATCTAGAGATGTTATCAGAGCATGGTTTTCGCAAACTTAACCACTCCTGAGTCAGATAAGCCCATAACTCATCTTGCTTATCAGCAAAGAGATCGAAAGTAGGAATTCCGAATTCGATAAGAGCTTGTCTTCTTACTTGAAATTCAACTCGCCATACCGGCTTATTCTCATCCCAACCGTTATTCCTCCAGATGTCTCGAAACCACAGTTTTCCTGAGTTGTTTATTTCAAACGTCTTATTATAAATTCTCGCCAATATTGGATTACCTCGACCTACTGTGAATCCGCTAAATGTTCTGCCGCTCGTATATATCTCATCTACAAAGTGCTGTGTCTTTCCTTTCGCTCGTGTCACAATTCCCATTGCATCTTTTTGTTTAAAACTAATTTCATCCGCATCTAGCGAGGGATCGACGCGAGATAATTTGGTGCTTTGAACGTCTACTGAAAAGTTGTTGAACCATTTTAGGAAGTTCAGATAGGCTTGAATAACGCCAAATGACCATAAATAAGAAGACAAGAATCGAACTGTAATTGGTGAATTTGTTTTTGTTTCTTTATCCATAAAGCAAATTAGAAAGTCATTACATGAAAGACGAAAAGCATAAAACTTTACGCCTGATGCATGTACTGTCAATTCAATTCCGCCGATGTTTAAACTGTGTTCTTTACCTTCTTTTTGTGCCTTGTCTTTAAGTTCTTTAAATTTTTTTTAGATATTCATTCATAGAAGAGGTATAATTTAAAATTTCTAAACCAAACTCTAAAGTATCAATTGCCTTTAATAACAAGGGCTCCCGACTCCTTAAGTTGTAATTTACGCCCAGCATGTTATATGGTTGCTGGGCGGCGTCCTAGAGACGCCTCAGCCTCGACATGGAGCCTCTACAAGACATGCTTGTCAGGCTTGCGGCCATGCCACGGAGTGGCCTGACCGGCAGATCAGCCTGGCATGTCTTGCCTCTCCATGTCAAGGCCAAGCCGGTCGTCGCTACGCGCCGAGCCGGTATCGGCTTCGCTCTGCAGGCTTCGCCGAAGAGAATTAATTAGTCTTAAAAGCTTTTTTTTCTTGGACAGTTTGTATTGCTCGTGTTTTGATCAAAGCTGTATAACACTTTTCTAATTCTGCCTGTACACTTATTGCCATACACCTCCTGCAAATATACTAACGGAATCCGTTATATACATTATAATAACGAATATCGTTATTTTCAATATTTTCTATTAACATTCCGTTAGTTTTTATTAAGTGCTATGATATTAGACAGAAGAACCTGTTCGGAGGGATCAGATGGAATTACCTAAAATCGGAGCTGGATTGGGTATCAGGATTAAGAAAGCCAGGAAAGAGAGAAAATGGACTCAAAACCAGCTTGCAAATAAAATTGGTGTCTCAACGCAGGTGATTTCAAATTGGGAACGGGAATACACAGAAGTAACAAATACAGATATGACTAAGTTAGCGGAAGCATTAGAAGTGTCAGCGAATTATTTGTTGCTTGGCTATGATATTAATGATGTTGTAACTCAATTAGAGCGATTTTATGTCGGAAAAATTAGCTTGGATGAATTACTACAAGATAATCAAGTTGAGCTTTATTTCAATGATAAAAAGCTGTCTGGAAAGAAGAGGAAAAAGATTTACGAACTAATAAAAGTATCCCTAGAGTAAGGCCCCCCTCGCTCTATATGATTTGATAAGTCCCTGTTAAATGCAGGGCTTTTTTTACATGTCTCATATTTACATATATAAGTTTGTCACTATATCATTATCTTTGACATTAAATGACGAAATCGAGTCCCACTAAGGATGGGAATAACTTAACCTTAGGGTATCTTCTAAAAAAAGTTATCAATGTTTTGTTTAGACTTCTAGCAGCACTCTATCTCCTTAGAAATGGCAACATACTTATAAATAAAGCGAGTTATAGAATGACGATCGTCAAAGTAAATGATCAAACTAAATAAAGTCCAAAAGAAGACAGGTGAATATGGTGCCAGATTATGATTTTACATCGTTATCAAGCTACGATTTTGAACTTTTAACTAGAGATCTACTACAAAAGGAGCTTAAAGATAAAACTTTTGAGAGTTTTAAAAGTGGAAGAGATGGAGGAATCGATCTAAGATATAGTGCTAATAGAGCAAGCACCATCATTGTACAATGCAAACACTATGCGAAATCAACATTCACAAATTTAACAACAGAATTAAAGAAAGAATTGCCAAAAATTGAGAAGATGAATGTTAAGAGGTATGTTCTAGTAACTTCGCTTGGATTAACACCTGCTAATAAGGATTCTATTTTAAAGCTTTTAGATCCATACATCCTTACTACTGGTGATATCTATGGCAAGGATGATATAAATAATTTATTAGGTAAGTTCCCTGAAGTGGAACGAAGCAATTTCAAATTATGGCTAACAAGTGCCACTGTAATGGAAAGAATTATTCACAGTGATGTTTATAATAAATCTGACATTGAGTTAGACTTAATAATACAAAAAATAAAATTTTATGTGCAAAATAATAGTTATCTTCAAGCAAAAAAAATATTGACCGAGGCCAACTATTGTATTATCGCGGGAGCCCCAGGTATAGGTAAAACAACACTGGCTGAAATGTTATTAGTAGATTATTTAGCTCACGAATACGAGATTTTTAAAGTCTCCAACATTGAAGAAGCTTACAGATTGTATAATCCGGAAAAAAAGCAGGCTTTTTATTATGATGATTTTTTAGGTCAAACAAGTCTTGACCGCAAACTAAATAATAATGAAGATGAAGGAATAATCAAATTTATCAAAAGTGTCAGGAAAGCGCAACATACAAAATTTATTTTGACTACCAGGGAATACATACTAAATCAAGCAAAAATAATATATGAAAAGCTAGCTACCTCTAATTTTGACGAAATGAAATGTATAATTCAACTTTCTAACTATACATCGTTTAATAAGGCTGAGATTTTATATAACCATCTGTATTTTTCAGAAACACCGGCTTTGAATAAACAAAAAATATTAGAGAATAAAAACTACTTAAAGATAATTAATCATCAAAATTATAGCCCTCGTATTATTGAGTGGATGACAGTAGTAAATAATAAGGAAGACAAAGACTACTTTAAAACATTTATTCATCATTTGGATAATCCTCATCGTCTGTGGCAACATGCTTTTGAGTATCAAATTTCCGAGGTTGCCCAAAGAATTTTGATTGTTTTAAGTACTTTATCTCCCAATGTTCTCTTAGAGGACCTACAATTTGCTTTACAGACATACGATTCATCTAGGCACCTGGTAAGTAGTCCATCCGACTTTAGAAAGGCTTTGCATCAGTTAGAGGGGAACTTCATTAGAGTTATTAAAGTTAAAGAAGAAACTATCATAGCTTATAGTAACCCATCAATTAGAGACTTTATAGAAAATTACTTAGCTGAAAATTTACATGAATTAAGACCATTGTGCGAATCTTTATATTTCTTCGACCAATGTATTACTCTCTGGAATAATACTGCTTGTACTACGGTAATAAAAAAGACAATTGTCTAAACAATTTATTCATTCTTTAGTTGAGTTATTTGAGGCTTCAACGTACACATTACATAATTATGCAAACCTAAACCCTTTCTCCGTAGTTTCGAAAGTTATTTTCTCTGTTGAACAACGTTTTATTAGTATTCTCGATATTCTAACTGAAATCAATTACGTCTCGTCTATAGAGGAGATTGCTAGAGTTGAAAAGTTAATTTATTCCAGAGTGTTAACTTTTAAAGTTCGCTGGAGGGAAGGTTATCCTGAGATAATTAAGTTATTGATGAGACATGGATTTCGTTTCGGAATAACGAAAGAAGAATGGCTTAGTTCCATTAAAGATAACTTGATGGAGTATCTTGAGGATTTCGAAACATTCGGAATTTTTATGGAGTTGGATGAATT
Organism: Cohnella rhizosphaerae; assembly: GCF_029525575.1. Lineage (GTDB taxonomy): Bacteria > Bacillota > Bacilli > Paenibacillales > Paenibacillaceae > Cohnella > Cohnella rhizosphaerae. The sequence continues at coordinate 578,434 of NZ_JAPDIA010000001.1, read as the reverse complement.
AATTCCAAACTTCATAAGCTCTGAAGAAAAAAGATATATACAACAAAATTTCATACAAATTATTGAATCAGAGCAGGAACATTATTTAGAAGAAGAGAGCGATATAGATAATATTAATGGCTATTATGATAGTCTTGAAAGGTTAGCCTCTTTCTTTGATGTAGACATGACAGAAGAGATTGATTCATTACAAGAGCGAATAAAAAAAATTGGAAGAAGATATTACCGAACCTGATTCTCCTGATGATGACTGGAGAGATTTTCGCGGGGATGGTCATACTTCCACTGATATCGATTCACTGTTTGGCTCATTAGATTGATACTGCTTGGTCACATATATGGTCACATTAATAAAGAAATGGCAGGCTATATGCCGACACTAGCGATACCAACCTCGTTAACCGCTATTATAAAATTATGTGTAATGGTAAGTGTAGGACATTATTGATAATTACAAGATATACAATTTACCAGCTTGAGGGGCTGGCGGTAGCAATACCGTGGAGGTTCGAGTCCTCTCGACCGCACCATAACTTAAATGATGAAATCCCTTGATGCATAAGGGATTTTTTTTATTTGTGTTTTTGAGGGACAGGAGAGAGGAACGAAAGAAGGGCTTAACATGCTTTCGTGACAGCAAGCTGAAAAAAGAGCATTTCCCAAGCGATCTGATCGCTTTAGGAAATGCTCTTGCTCACCCTACGTTGTTGGCTTCGTCTGTATAGCCTAATGTGTTTGTTGCAGTTTCTTTAACTCTTGGGAGGGCAACCCGGTTGCTTGCGAAATGGTTTCCAGATCGATGCCCAGCAGCAACATATTTTTTGCGACTTGTATGATTCCCTCCGCGCGCGCACCTTCAATCATTGATGCTTCATCATGAAGCGCCTTTTGTCTCATTTCGTACTGTCTGCGTGCTTCAGCATCTTGGCTTAAAAATTCAAGCGCAGTCATCGCTTTGCCCAGCGTGGGTTCGTTCACCTTCAGCACCTCCCAATTCGTCGTATCTTCGCTTTTCAGGAACAGCAGCCAGTTGAGCAGACCGCCTTCGTTCGGAATGTTTTGCGTACTCAGTTTTGATAGCTCCATGATATGGATTTCAATGTCATCGATTAGCGCAATGCCGCTATGGTCTTCCCGTAGATGAAAAACGCTGTGATAACGATCATTCGGCAAAATGGAAAAGTTGAGGATGTTGATCGTGACACACTTTCGGAGCTGCTTGTAGGATTGCCCTTCTTCAAGCTGCCCTGCGTATTGTTTGCTTCAATAATAAAGCGTACGCTTTTCATTGTCGTATTTGTTGAACAGTTGCATCTCGACGTTAATAAGCTGACCTTCGGTCGTCTTGGCCTGGATGTCGAAGATCGATTGTTTATCGCGCGGTGAATCCTTATCCGTATAGGGGTTCAACAGGACGATCTCCGTCGACGGCGCCAGCCTCCATGAAGGTTCTGTTGAGGAAGGCAAGCAGAATATCCTTATTCTCTTCGCTGCCGAAGATGCGTTTAAAGACGAAATCATTTTTAGGGTCGAGCAGGTCGTGCATCCGAATCAACTCCAATTATTATCATTGCTATTATATCATCATTCGTATCTTTGTTGCATAAGACGAGATGTTGCTTTTATCCCGCCAACTGGCCTCGCTTCTCCGTATTACTCTGCTCTCAAGCGGCGATTGCTGCGGGAGGGGCACGGTTTCCCAGCCGCAAACATCGGACCGTTCAATGAAAAACCGATTGGTGGCTGTTTAAGGTCCAACGCCTCTTTTTTTGAGCTCGAGCACACAGGCGACTGGCGACCCAGTACGATAAATTATCCTGTACCTTCGTTGTTTTCTTGAAGCTAGCCTTTTCTACTAATTGGTTGACTTTACAGCTGTCAACGCGCCCCACTTAGAACATTAACGATTGGAGAACTAATGAGCAAATTTGAATTAATATCTGAATTTATCCTTTATTTATCGTTAATTCTTTATTTCTGGTATACGGCAAAAACAAATAATAAGACGTTATACTGGACTGCGGCTTTGTTACCCGAACTTCTCAGAAAAACAGTTTATTATCTTCTAGGACTGTTTCTTTTGGTTTATTATGTTCTATGTAGGTTATCGCGTTGGTAACTCTGCAAATCCCTTTATATTAAAGGGGGGAGATCTCGTTAAAACTTTCTTTTACTTTCTTGCAGTCCTTGGAGTCTCGTTTCTTGTTGCCATTTTAGGGAGCCAGTTGGCTCACAATATACAAGATTTAGTTGTCCTCCTCATGGCTATCGTTATTCTCCAGCTATCTTTTATCATTGCCTTAATGCTAGGTCGAAACGATAAAAAGTGATACGTTCATCCGCTCAGCTCCCGCTGGGCGGTTTTTAATTTTTGTCCAATCCGTTCCATCCCGTGTATATTTTTGTCCTTGATTGCGAACGCTAGTTCGTATTATGATTATTGCGAACAAACGTTCGTTACGGAGGCGATCATCGTGGAGACAAAAGAGAACGTGGTATGGGCGATTAAGGCATTAACAGACAAGTTGGGGTATCCGCCTACGGTGCGAGAGATTGCAGATGCATCCTTTATCTCGCTCAGCGTAGCGCACGGTCACTTGGATCGGCTTCGGAAGCGCGGAATCGTCAGCTGGTCGCCGAATCGGTCGCGTACCATCCATCTCGTCAAGCGTGGTGATCGCCATGAACCTCGATAAGCACATCGGCCGGGCCGTAGAGATGATCTACGAGGACCGTAACCATAAGATCACTCAACGACAAGTTACGATCCGCTCGCTTCGGGGAGACCGGGTCATCGTGTTCGATCACGGCAGCGGGGAGCCGCGGTCGTTCAAAGCCGACCGCGTTCTGGCTGCCGAGCCGGTGCGTCGCCATGTCTGAGCGGACCATTTTTCTTATTGACGGACAGTCGTTCTACGCATCGATCGAGAAGGCGGCGCGGCCGGAGCTCCGCGATAAGCCCGTGGCAGTGGGCGACCCGGCCCGCCGCAACGGCATCATCCTCGCAGCCTGCCCGATCGCTAAAGGACGGGGCGTCACGACGGCCGAGCGGGTCGGCGAGGCGCTGGCCAAGTGTCCGGACCTCGTCGTCGTTCGGCCGCGAATGGGGACGTACATCCAGATCTCGCTGCTCATGACGCGGATCTACGAGATGTACACGGACCAGGTCGAGCCGTACAGCATCGACGAGCAATTCCTGGACGTCACCGGCTCGCTCTCCAACTTCGGCGAACCCGCCGAAGTGGCGCGCAGCATCCAGCAGCGGATCCAGCTTTCGACCGGCGTTTGGTCGCGGGTAGGCATCGGGCCGACCAAGATTCTGGCCAAGACGGCTACGGACAACTTTGCGAAGAAGCGCCCGGAAGGGGTCTTCGTGCTTAATCAAGAAAACATGGAGCGGGAGCTCTGGCCGCTGCCCGTTCATCAGATGTTTATGGTCGGCTCCAGAATGACCAGACACTTCGTCCGCATGGGGCTCCATACGATCGGCGACGTCGCGCGCCTCGAGCTCGGCGACTTCAAGCGGAAGATGCGGCGGGAGATGGGCAAGCAGAGCGACATTCAGGCTGAGTATTACTGGCAGACGGCGCGGGGGATCGATCCGAGTCCCGTCGTGGCGGGCATCCGGAAGAAGCTGAAGTCGATCGGGCATGGCAAGGCGCTCCGCGCGCACCTCTACCGCAAGCTGGAGGATCTCGAGGTGGTGCTGCTCGAGCTTGTGATCGAGGTATGCCGGCGCGCCCGGCGTCACGGCGTGATGGGCGATACGGTTCATGTCGGCGCCGCGGAGACGGACGGTACGCGATCATCGTATTTCGGCCGGCAGGTCAAGCTGCAGCAGCCGACGGCGCTGACGCACGAAGTGGCCGCCGCCGCGCTGCGGCTGCTCCGCGAGCATTGGTCCGGCATGCCGGTCGCCAGACTATCCATCACGCTTGGCGGTCTTGCCGACGACTCGGTGGATCAGCTGACGTTATTCGAGGATCGCACGAAGACGACGAGCATCGAACGCGCGACCGATCGCCTTAAGGACCGGTACGGCCCTGCAGCCGTGATGCGCGCGTCTTCTATGCTTGAGAGCGGCGTCGCCCGCGAGCGGGCCGAGCAGATCGGAGGGCACTACAAATGAGCAAACTCGACGGCAACGAGCGCTGGGGCTCCAAGATGCTGCTCACCGAGCACCAGGAACAATACGACGCCGAGCGGTCGGGGGCGGCCGTAAGCGAGCCGGCCCGGGCGGCCGGGCATCCGACCACGGAGGAGATGGTCATGATTCGGGACGTCATCCTGCTTCCGCATATGCTGACGATGGCCCAGCGGAGCATCGACGACAGCAAACGGTCCGGCAATTTTATGAGTCAGCTGCATATCGCCGCGACTCAGGCCATCATGGACATGATCAGCAAAGACCTGTACGCCCTCCGTCGCGAGCTCGGCCAACGCCGCATTCGGATCCTGTCCGACGAGCAAGTCGACCTGGTCATCTACCACCGATATGTGTGCCGGGGATACGAAGAGCGCTTCGGCATCGTCCGCGAGGTGCTCCGTGCGGAGATCAGCACGCGCTTCGGGGGCTACATATCCAGAATCAAGACTTTACTGCGAAGCGATCCCAAGGCTAAAAATTAAAAAGCGTGGGGAGCGCGGGAGAAAGCGCACCAATCACCCGAAGCCGTCGGCTTCGGGAATAAACATATAGCGCTTCTTGAATTCCTGCATCATAGTCCTGCGTAGTCCTTCGTAATCCTGCATAATCCAGCGGTTAAGCGAGCCTCTTGGCGTAGACGACCAATCTCTCCTGATGCTCCTGCTTCGAGCGGCTGTACTTGCCGGAGCAGGTGATCAAGTTCAGGCGGGCTTCGTCCGTTTTTCCGAAGATGGCGGCAATCGGAGCATCGGCGGTTCTATAGGAACGTACCGATTCAACGGCGAATTCAATCGTCGCCCCGTTTTTATTTTTTACGATCACCCGATCGCCTTGGCGAAGCCGCTTTAAGTCAAAAAATACGGCTGCCCCTTTATAATTATCATAGTGTCCGTCCATCACCGCGTTTCCGATCGCGCCGGGGTACACGCCGTTTAGCAGGTATCCTACGGTTTTGTCGTCCTTGGGAACGTCCATTTGCCCGTTCTCCGTGACGCTCACGGTATGGACGTCCGCATGGAGGTCGATGGCGGGAATATAAATGCGGGCAGGAACGATGCCTTTGGGATCGGTTGTTTTCTTCGGCGCCCGAACGGCTAACGGTTGATGAATGATATCGATGTCGGCCGCGTCTGTTGAATCGAACGTTCTGTTATTCATTTCCGGCGGCCGAAAATCGTGCGGAGGGTAAGGCTGGCTTTCTTTAACGGCCGAACAGCCGGCGAGAACGGCGACGAATACGAGAGCGACCGCATGTTTGTGGATTTTTTTCATAAAGGGTAAAGGAGGGGCGGCGCCCCCCCCTCCTTCTTTTCTATTCCGTTTGCTCGCTGGCGCCGCCGAAGCCGGTTTTAGGCATCTTTGAAATTTCCTTGGCCCGCAAGCTTTTAGAATGAAGGCCCTTGGATTTGCCGGTTGCTTTCGGCATGATCATATGGCCTTTTTGGGACTTGGCCTTCAGCTTGTGCTCTTGCATTTTTTTGTGATGCATCTTTTGTTGATGGAGCGACTTCGCATGCATCTTTTGTTCATGTTTCTTCTCGGCGACAGGCGCTGCGGCATAGGCGGCCGAACCTGCAGTCAACACCATACATGCGGTCAAAACCGCGGCAACTGCTTTTTTTCATGTCGAACCTCCCGAATGTTTGATGGGGATATAGCACCCCGCAATTAAAATGTCCAGGACAGCCGGAGAGATAAGCGATAAATATTGCCACCTTTACCGCATGAACGCATGAACGCTAACCTCCCGGCGCATATTAACGGCCAGGAGGTGGGAAAGCTTGTTCAAAATATACGGAATTGCGGTATTGTCGGCCATGCTGGTCTTGTCGATGACGGGCTGCGGCCAAATGAAAACGAAGTCGGTGAAGCCGTACGAACACAATGTCGGATCGGCCGACGATCACATGCTCAAAGAAAGCGCGGGCGCTTCTACCGAGAAGGCGGCTTCGGATAAAATCGCCAAGCATGTCTACAAGGTCAAAGGCGTAAGCAAAGCCACCGTCATCGTGCACAACCGCGATGCGATCGTCGGCATTGACGTGAAGCAAGGAGAAAATGCGAAAGACGTTGAAAACAAGGTGCGCGAAACCGTGGCGCGGTCGGAACCGGGCTATACCGTTCACGTCACGTCCGACCAACGCTATCATGCGCGCATCCAGACGCTTCAATCGCAAATGAAGCCGTTGGACGGGCATCCGGTTCGCAACTTTTCCGAAGACGTAGCGACGCTGCTGCGCGATATCGGACGTACGGTTTCGGCGCCGTTCCGGTGACGGGAAAAAAGGGATTTCCAATGCGGAAGTCCCTTTTTTTGCGTCAACGCCCATAAAACGATTGACACTTCCTTCAAAATCAAATATGTTAACAATAAATTGGTCAGACAACTTACTAATTCACGGAGATTGGAGAAACGGTTCTTGCTCAAACCTTTAAAGCGGCAAAAGCTGCACGAGTCGATATCGGAGGAAGTGTTGAAGTACATTGCGGACCACGGTCTCAGCCAAGGCGACCGGCTGCCGCCCGAGCGGTTTTTCTGCGAGCAGCTGCAGATCAGCCGGGCTTCGTTCCGTGAGGCGATGAAGAAGCTCGAGGGCTACGGCATGATCGAGATCAGGCCGGGCAGCGGGATGTATCTGCGCGCCGAGAAGACGATTCTCGGGGGAGATCGCCGATCTGAAGCTGCGCGTCTCGAACGAGAAAAGATCGCTGCTGGAAATTTTGGACCTGCGGGAAATGATGGAGCAGTACGCCATCGAGCAGATCGTGAGCCAAGGCCAGCGGGCCTGCCTCGAACAGCTGGAAGCGATCATCGCCGAGTACGACCGAAAGCGCGAGCAGGGGGAGATTCCCCGGCAGGAGGACTATTTGTTCCATAAAACCTTATATGAAGGCGCTAACAATCGGCTGTTGCTGAAGCTGTTCCAATCGATCGAGGATCTGGAAAATCTATGGTCCGTTCAAGTCATCGACGCCGTCGACGCCCCGGTCTTCGGCCGCGATACAGAGCCGCTGCATCGGCAGATTCTCGAGGCCATGAAGATCGGAGACGTTAAATCCGCGAAGCGGTTCATGCGCAAGCATTTCGAGATTCTTCGCGCGGATTTGGACCGGCTGGACGAAAAACTGTTCAAATGATCTTGCATGCTCTTCAAACTATACGACTGGCAGGTGTCCTATCATCTCACATTTAGACGATTGCCTCGAATTGCTGCATCGTCCGCCGACCGAAGCGAAGGGCTTCACGCGTTGGTGGTGGTACGGCGCGTCCGTATCCAAGGAAGAAATTCGCCGCGAGCTGTCTTTTATGCAGGAAGCCGGGCTGGGCGGCGTCGAGATTCAGATTACTTATCCGCTCCAGGAGGATGCGGAAGCGCAGGGCATTAAAAATCGCGTCTATTATTCGCCTGAATTTATGGACATTCTCGACTATACGCTTGCGACCGCGGCGGAATTGGGACTTTTCGTCGATATCACGCTGTGCTCCGGCTGGCCGTTCGGCGGTCCGTTCGTCCCGTACGACATGGCGCCCGAGATTCTGATTCCCTACCAGATCGATGTCGTCGGACCGGCCGAATACGAGCAGGACTTCACGACGATCCTTCCCGGCGAGCCGATCCGGGCCGTCATGGGCAAGTTCGTAAACGGCGAGCTGCGCCCGGATACGCTTCAGGATATTACCGATCGGCTGGGCACGACCTGGCTGCACGGCTGGCAATGGGGCCATTGCCTGAACAAGGTCAGCGTCCCGGAGGGGCATTGGAAGATCTACGTCTTTATCACGAACATGTACAAGCAGCAGGTCGGCATACCGGCGCCGGGGATGGAAGGCTACGCGATCGACCACTGCCGCAAGGACGTATCCGACTTCTACTTCGCGCAGCTCGGCGATCCGTTGCTGGAGAGGCTGGGAAAAGGGCGCATTCGGGCTTTTTTCTGCGACTCGATCGAGCTCGGCGGCAACAATTGGACGTCGATCCTGCCCGAGGAATTCGCGGCGCGCAGAGGCTACGAGCTGACGCCGTTCATGCCGGCTTTGTGGGGGAATATCGGCGAGCTGACGGCGGACATCCGCTATGACTACTACAAGACGTTTTCGGAGCTTACGATCGACAATTTCTTCCGCAACTTTACCGCGTGGAGCCACGCGAAGGGCGTCAAAACGAGAATTCAGGCGCACGGCACCTGGGGCGATATTTTGCAGGCCTACGCGGCCGCGGATTATCCGGAGGGCGAGACGTTCGGCGCGAACGACAAATACGAAGTGAACACCGTGCATCGCAGGCTGGCCTCTTCCGCCGGTCACGTATACGGCCGGCCCGTCATCACGAACGAGACGTTCACCTGGCTCCGCTCGCCGCGGTTCATGGAAACGCTGGAGATGATGAAAGCGGCGGTCGACGCGGTTTTTCTCGACGGCATCAACCAGATCGTCAATCACGGCTACTCCTATTCGCCGGAGTCGGCAGGGAAGCCGGGCTGGGCTTTTTACGCTTCGTCCTTTATTTCGCATAACAATACGTGGTGGGAATATTACCCGATTCTGTCCGCTTACATTCATACGGTGTCCGCGTTCCTGCAAGCCGGGGAGAGCTACGCGGAGGTCGGGATCTACTTGCCGCAGGCCGACATCTGGTCCGCCATGCCGCTGGCCGAACTGCATCTGGCGATGAAGCTGGAGGAACATATCGGCAAAAGCCTCGTCGACCGCGTGCAAAAATCGGGCTACTACTTCGACTTTCTCAACGACGAAGCCGTTACCCGGCTGTCCAGCATAACCGACGCAAGCTTTGCGCTGGGCGCAAGCCGCTACAAAGCGATGATCCTGCCTAACGTCACCCGTCTGCCGCTCGATACGGCCGCCAGGCTGCTCGAGTACGTGTCCGAAGGCGGCACGCTGATCGCCGTCAAGGCGCGTCCGCGCACGGCGCCGGGCTATAAGGACAGGGAGGCGAACAATCGGCGTCTCGACGTGCTGATGAACGAATTGTTCGATCGGGAAGACGGGGCGTGGAGGACGGTCGGAAAGGGAAAAACGATCGTCGTCGAAAGCGAAGACGAACTCGTAGCGCGGCTGAAGGAAGCCGAGACGCCGGACGTCGAGATCGAATTGGCGGGCGAGACGGACGGCTTGGCCCCGGCTGCGCAGACGATCGGGTACGTGCACCGGATTCATCGTGGCGGACACGTGTACTTCGTGGCGAACGTGAGCGGCGAAGAACGGCAGGCGCGTTTCCGCTTTAAATACGGCGGCCGATCGGCCGCCGTGCTCGATCCGATGACGCGCCGGACGCTGCGATCCATCCGGCTTCCGGAGGCGTCCGGGACGGCAGCGCTCGAGCTCGCGTTCGAACCGTACCAGTCGCTGCTGGTGGTGTTCGACGATACGCTTGCGGACGCGGCCGGCGCCGGGGATAACGGCGAACTGCCGGAAGCGCGGCAAGCTGCCGAGACGTTGGACATCTCGGACCGCTGGACGCTGCGCATTCCCGAAGCGGGCTTCGAGCAAGCGCTGGAGCGGCTGCAAACCTGGGAGCGGTTCGCGGACGTGCAATATTACTGCGGCAGCGCGCTTTACGAGAAAACGATCGCGATCCCGGCGCTTCGGCCGGACCAGCGGGTATGGCTGCATCTGGAGGAGGTCCGCGAGGTAGCGGAGGTATACGTGAACGGCCGCAGCGCCGGCGTGCTGTGGAAAGCGCCGAGACGGCTTGACGTGACGGATTGGCTCGCGGAAGGCGACAATGCGCTGTGCATCAAAGTCACGAACGTATGGATCAATCATATGCTCGATCCGGCGCTGCAGGAGCCGAAGCCGGACGGGCCGCTGTCGGAAAGCTGGCCTTATTTTACGGAAAAGATCAAACAAATTCGCGACAGACGCCTGTACGGCCATAAAGAAAGACAGCAGGTTCAAGCGCCGCTGCCCGCAGGCCTTGCGGGAAAAGCGACGCTGCGCATCGTAACGCCGGAGCCGACGCGGCTTGGAGAGGGAGAGGCGACGTGCGAGGACTAAAAGGGAAGACGGCCGTCGTGACCGGCGGGGCGCAGGGACTTGGCAAAGCGATCGCCCGGCGCCTGAGCGAGGAGGGCTGCATCGTATGGAGCTTCGATCTGAAGCCGGACGGCGAAGACACGGCACGGCGCATCGAGCAAGAGACGGGCAATCCCGTGTACTTCGCGCAGACGGATATCGCCGACGAGCGGCAGATCGAGGCGGCCTTCCGCCGCGTGGCGGAAGTGTCGGATCGCCTGGACATTCTGGTCAATAACGCGGCCCGCTTCATCCTAAAAGGCATAGAAGCGACGTCGCAGGATTGGAAAGCGATTCTGGACGTCAACGTCATCGGGACTTCGCTCGTCACCCAGCATGGCTTGCCGCTCCTGAAGAAGGCGGGCGGCGGGGCCATCGTCAATTTGTCTTCCGTCAGCGGCTTCGTCGGGCAGAGCAGCTTCGCGACGTACAATGCGACCAAGTTCGCGATTCGCGGCTTAACGAAGTGCTGGGCGATCGATCTGAGCCCGTTCAACATCCGCGTCAACAGCGTCTGCCCGGGCTATATCCGAACCGAGGCGTTCGAGAACAGCTGCGTCCAGCTCGGCATCGATCCGGAAGCGGAAGATGCGCGCATCTCGCAGCTTCATATTCTGGGCCGGCAGGGAACGGCCGAGGAGGTGTCGGGCGTCGTCGCTTTTGTCGCGTCGGACGACGCTTCCTTCATCACCGGCGAAGACCTGATGGTCGACGGCGGATATCTGGCTAAATAGCCGCGGCGGACGGGAGAAGTGGAAGCATGCAGGCATTGATTTATCAGGGAGCGGAAAAGCTGACATTGGAAGCAATCGATGCGCCGGGCATCGGCCCCCCGCGAAGCGCTCGTCAAGGTAGAGAGCGTGGGCATCTGCGGCAGCGAATTGGAAGGGTATCTGGGCCACAGCAGCGTTCGCGTGCCGCCGCTGGTCATGGGGCACGAGTTTTGCGGGCGAATCGCCGCGCTGGGCGATCAGGCGAGCGGGCTGTCGATCGGAGACAAAGTCGTCGTCAACCCGCTGATCGCGTGCCGTGCCTGCGCGAGCTGCCTGAGGGGAGATTACAACATCTGCCGCAACCGCCAAATCGTCGGCATACATCGGCCGGGCGCCTTCGCGGATTATGTCGCCGTACCGGTCGATAGCGCGATTCGGGTGCCGCAGGAGATGGATGCTTCGCTGGCCTCGCTGGCCGAGCCCCTAGCCGTCGCGATCCATGCGGTCAAGCTGAAGTGCAGGCCGCTCGACGATCTGCTCATTTTCGGCGCCGGTCCGATCGGACTACTGTGCGCGGCGGCTGCAAGGCAGATGGGCATCGGCCGCATCGTCGTGCTCGACCTCCAGCCGGCAAGGCTGGCGCACGCCGAAAACATGGGCGCGATCGGTCTCTCTCCGCGGTCAATCGAGGAGCGGCGCGAGGCGCTCTTCCCGCGGGGCATCCCGGTCGCCGTCGATTGCGTCGGCGTGCAGGCGACGAGAGAGCAGGCGATGAATCTGGTGGATCCGGGCGGTTCGGTCATCATGGTGGGCTTGGGCCAGGGCAGGTCGGAGCTGCCCATGAACCATCTGGTGAGGCAGGAAATCTCGCTGATCGGCTCCTATACGTATTCCCCCGAAGATTTCCGGCAAGCGGTCGACCTGTTGATCCGGGGCGACATCGCGATCGAGGGATGGACCGAGACGCGTCCTTTGAACGAAGGCCCGGCCGCATTTCGCGAGCTGGCGGAAGGCATTAGCCGATTTTCCAAAATTTTTTTAAAGCCCTGAGCCGTACGATCGCCGCAGCTGCGCAACCCGGCTTCGACGTGATAGAATGGGCGCAATTCCATACGAACGCCCATGAAGCGAGCTGGGGAGGAGATGCGGCGACATGCGGTTTTGGAACAGTCTGCATACGAAGTTTTTCCTGACGTATTCGCTCATCGTGGTCGCGATCATTCTGCTGGTCTGCATGCCGATGTACGTATACTTGCACAGCAATATCGAGAAAAATACGATCTCCAGATTCGACGAGACAGTCTCCAAAATCAAGGATCGGCTCGACGAGCGCATCAATCAGTTCGACGTGCTCAGCAAGCTGCTCTATTGGTCGTCGATCGCGAACGACAGCCCGGCCGTCAATTACTTGAACGGGCTCGCGGGCTCCCAGGACTTTTACGAGCGCTACCAGCTGCGGGGCGCGCTCAAAAGCTTCGTCACGATGCTGTCGACCGTATACCCCGACGCCGTCAATATCCGTTTGTTCACGATGGAGGGCGATCTCATATCCGACAGCGAGGACGATCCCACTTCCGTCGGCCCGTACGAGCAATACGAGGAGCTGAAGCGGATCGCCGCCACCAACGGAGAGACGCTCCTGAGCTACGAGAAGCGCGATCCCTGGAATGCGGCGAACGGCTACCCCGTATTCGTCTTCAGCCGCATGCTGCTGCCGTGGGAGACGAGAGCCGGGATGCTCGAGGTCATGGTCAAGGCGAACGAGCTTGTGGACATGGAGACGCTTCGCCAGATCAAAGGCGCGCAGCTGAACGTGTTTTTCGGAGATTCGATCATTTATTCGACCGAGAGCGGCCGAAGCGGACTGGCGGAGGAGAAGCGGCAGGAATACGGCCGGTTGAAGCAGGAGTCCGCGGCGAAAAAGTATCCGTTCATGGCGAAGTCGTCCGGCGAGCAACAGTACGTGTTCTACAAACCGAACGATCCATCCGGTTTTTCCGTCATGCTGACCGTTCCCAAGAAGGTCGTTTTCGCTTCCCTGGTCCATTTCCGCAACGTCGCGATCGCCGCCATGCTCCTGCTTATTCTGATCTCCGTCGCGCTCTTCTACATTTTGTCGAGAATCCTGACCCGGCCGCTCAAGCAGTTGAAGCAGTCGATCGACCGGATCAGCCTGGACGAGAGCGACGAACAGCCGGGGATGGACAACAAATACGCGATGGACGAGATTCATCTCATCAACCGTTCCTTCCGGAACATGAGCGAGCGGCTTAAAAATTCGCTGGAGGACACCGTCCGGTTCCGCACGCTGCAGCTGCAGGCGCACTTCGACATGCTGCAGGCGCAGATCAATCCGCATTTTCTGTTCAACATGCTCGGGTTCATCCAGTCCAGCGCGGAGGATCGCAATCTGGATCAGGTGAGCGCGCTCAGTCAAAATCTGCTCGGCTTTTTCCGGTACTCGATCTCCACGCAGTCCCCGATCATCACGCTGGAGAAGGAGATCGCGTTCACGATTCAATATCTGGAGCTGATGAAAATCCGCTTCGTGGACAAGCTTCATTACCGGATCGAGGTGGATCCCGATGCTGAACAATCTCGTCGTGCCCAAGCTGATCCTGCAGCCCCTCGTCGAGAACAGCATCCAGCACGGCTTCAACGAATCTACGGGCAGCCTGGAGATCGTCGTCGCCGCCTCTATCGAATCCGCCCGTTGGATCATCCAGATCGAGGACAACGGTGTCGGCATCGGCGAGCGGCGGCTGGCCGAGGTCATCGCGAAGGTCGAGGACTATCTCAAGCAAATGCTGTCCAGCGCCGAAGGGGAAGGGATGTCCCAAGGCGGCATGGGCGTCGCCAATTCGATGGGCCGGCTGAAGTTCATGTTCAAGGACAACTTCGCGTACGAGATCGCCAACCTGGAGGATGCCCCGGGCGTCCGCATTCGCTTGGAGGGGCCAATCAGACGGTAAGCCCGCTCCCGCGGCTTCGCACGCAACATCAAGGAGGGAAGCGCATGCGCATCATGCTTGTCGACGACGATCCGTTCTCCATCGAGAAGCTCAGGGCGCGCATCCTGCAGCTTAGCGAGCAGCTCGGCGCCGTCTTCGAGATCGTCTCCGAATGCTACAGCGGACAATCGGCGCTGGAGCAGATGCCGCTGACGAATCCGGACACGGTATTCACCGATATCCAGATGTCCGCCGTGAACGGCATCGAGCTGGCCAAGGAGATTCAAATCCGCTCTCCGTCCGTTCACGTCGTCGTCATCAGCGCCTATCCGACGTTCGAATACGCGCGCGAAGCGATGAAGGCGAACGTGGTGGAATACTTGCTCAAGCCGGTCGATACGGCGGCGCTGCGCGAGGTGCTGCTCAAGCTGCTGGATATGAACAAGAATCACAGCTACAACAGATCGAAGGAAGTTATCCACGGGATCCTGAGCGGGACGCTGGAAGGGGCGCTCGAGAACGCCGCCGTGCAGGCGCTCTTTCCTTTCGACGGATATCGGATGCTCCTCATTCAAAACGTCGAGGCGCTGTACGACGTCCGACTGCTGATGCCCAAGGACGACGTCGACTTCGAGCCGATGCGCCGCGAGCTGGGCGAGCGTCTGGACAAGCGGGAGCGGTGCTGGTTCCTGCCGTCCGACGATCGCAAGTCGATCCTGCTGATCCTCGGATTGTTCGATCTGAATCCAGGCCGATTCCCGCGGCTGCTCGAGGCGACCCAGCAGCTTTGCGCGCGCGAGGGCGTCCTTCCCACGATCGTCTACAGCGGCCCGTTCGAACGGCTCGAGGAGATCCGCGGCCTGCACAAGCGGCTGTTCGTCGCGCTGTCCGAACGGATCGTCATCGGCAAGCCCCGCGCGATCGCCTTGGAAGCCGCCTTCGCGGAGCCTGCCGCGCAGTTCTCCGCGACCGACGAGAAGCGGTTCGTGCTGCTGCTGCAAAAGCGGGACGAACCCGGCTTGAAGCGCCTCATCGCGGACCTGTTCGACAACTGGGAGCGGAACGATTGCACGAGCATGATCGCCGAGATCCATCTCAAGCGGATCGTTCACTTGTTCGAGCAGCAATACCGCACCTCGTCCGTGTCGCAGTACAAGACGCTCGAGACGCGCATCGAGGAGCTCGTCGATACGTGCCGCACGTTCGGCGAGCTGAAGGAAGCGTTCTTCACGATGCTGGCCAGCGCGTTCGGGTTGGCGGGCGCGCGCGCAGGCGACGGGGACGCCAGGCAATTGTTCGACCAGATCGAGATGTACATTTCCTCCAATATCGGTCAACCGCTCTCGCTGCAGACGCTTACCGACCATTTCCACGTTTCCCGTACGGTCATTTGCAATCTTTTCCGCGATTACAGCCAAAAATCCTATGTCGAATACTTAACCACGCTTCGCATGAAGGTCGCGCAGGACCTGATGCGCGATTATCCGAAAATGCTGAACAAGGAAATCGCGGAGATCGTCGGCTATACGGATCAGAACTATTTCAGCCACGTGTTCAAGACCGTTACCGAGATGAGTCCCACCCGGTACCGCGAAAGCCTGAACCGGCCCGGCGAATAGCTTTCGGCCCCGCTTTTGTGAACGGCTCCGATTGAGCGATTTCTAGCTGCCGGGGCCGCATGGGCTTGCGTCAAAAGCGTACATATTTGAAGACGGCGCAGGACGATTTTCTATTCCTGGCGATTGAAAGCGGTTCTACAATGAATGGGCGCGGAATGGGCGCGCAACGAATGAAGCGCGATAGGCGTCCAGCCGTAAATCCAATCCAAAAGGCGGTATCCCGATGAAGCTAAGCTTCCGCATTCTCGTTCCCCGATACGAATCGGAGGAACGGTTCAGGGAATTGCTCGACTTTTTAATCCAGCATCGCAACGCCGTCGACGAGATCATGCTGTTCACCGAATATTGGCATCAAGGCTACAACCCGCTCGACCGGTTCGGCGAGCTGTGCCGCATCATGAAGGACCGCCTGACGCGGCTGCGCGAAAATGGCTTCCATAACGTAGGCATCAACATGCTGGCGACGCTCGGTCACTTCGACGAAGCGTGGGACTGGCTGCCCGCGATCCCGTTCCAGCCGACCGTAGGCCGGGACGGCGCGGTGTCCCGAAGCACCTTCTGCCCGAATTCGGAAGCGTTCCGCGAATACATCGATCGCAAATACACGCTCGTCGCGGAAGCCGGACCGTCGTTCGTCTGGGTCGACGACGACATTCGCATGTTCGGTCTCGGCTCGACCGATTATGCCTGCTTCTGCCCGACATGCGTCGACATCTATAACGGAAAGTACGGCACGTCGTACTCGCGCGAGCAGCTGGTCGACGTCTTGAACGCTCCCGAAGGCGGCGAGGCGAGGGAGCGGTGGGTGCGTCAGAACGCCGAATCGATCGAACGCTTGCTCGCCCATATCGAAGCGGCGGTGCATCGCGTAGACGGCGGGATCGAGCTCGGCCTCATGACCGTCAGTCTCGGCATTTCCACCTATACGGGCGTCGACTATCCGGGCTGGTTCTCCGCGCTGAAGGCGCGCAGAGCCAGGCCCGGCGGCGGGTTCTTCGACGACGCCAAGCCGTTCGGGCTCGTGCGCAAGGCGCATGAGATCAACCGGCAGATCGCCCATTATCCCGAATTCGTAAACGACATCCAGTACGAGCTGGAAAACTTCCCGTTCCATCGCTTGTCCAAGTCGATTCGCATCACCATCGAGGAATGCACGGCCGCCATCGTGTCGGGCTGCAACGGCGTCGCCTTCGACGCGCTGAGGGGAGAGCTTGGCTCGCTGGAGGAGTATCACGAGCTGATGGACGCGATCGAAGCGATTCGCCCGCGCTGGGCGGAGATCGAGCGGATCGCGGGCGCGTACGGAACGGGCGGCATGTACCCGGCGCTGTCCCCGCTTCACGAGGCGAGAAGAACGGTGGACAACGGCAACTGGTTCGACAGCCTGTCCGTCGACAACAGCCTGGATTTTTACGCGCTCAGCGAGATCGGGTTCCCGCTGTCGATGAATGCGGCGGAGGCCAGGGGCACCATTCTGAGCGAGAAGGCTGCGGAAGGCTATACGACCGAAGAACTCCGGGAGATGCTCCGCGGCGGCGTACTGATGGACGGCAAGTCGCTGGAGATTCTCACGGCGAGGGGACTCGGCGAATATTGCGGCGCGGCGATCGCGCGGACGTACGACAACGGCGTGACGGAGATCTTGACCGACGATCCGCTGAACGGAGACGACGCGGGCGAGCAGCGCGACGTCCGGTTTTCGATGAAAAAAGGTCTCGCTTACGTGCTGAAGCCGACAAGCGGCAATACGAGGGTGCTCAGCAGGCTCGTCAGCTATACGAAGGACGAACTCGGTCCCGTGTCGACGGTATACGAAAACGAGTTGGGCGGCAAGGTCGCCGTTCAGGGGTATGCGCCATGGCAGATGATCCATTCCGGCTTCAAGCGCAAGCAGCTGCTCCGCATCGGCGATTGGCTGTGCGACGGCGCGCTTCCGGCTATGGTAGACCGCACGCTGCGTGTCGTTCCGTTCGTTAAATATGCGGCCGACGAGCGCGGCTGGCTGATCCTGCTGCTGAACGCTTCGTACGACGAGACCGGACCGTTCGAGGTCAAGCTCGGCTATCCGCAGGCGGCAGGCAAGGACATCTACGAGCTGCTGCCCGACGGCACGAGCGTCAAGCACCTGCAAGGCACGGCGCTGCCCGGCGATGGGCGGTCTTCGCTGTCGGTCGACAATGTGGGCGTCT
This sequence comes from Cohnella rhizosphaerae, assembly GCF_029525575.1. Lineage (GTDB taxonomy): Bacteria > Bacillota > Bacilli > Paenibacillales > Paenibacillaceae > Cohnella > Cohnella rhizosphaerae. Next base: position 560,781 of record NZ_JAPDIA010000001.1, on the reverse strand, counting down.
GGCAAAGCCGGATTTTCTATACGCAATGAGACCTGGGGAGAGGTGAATCGAATGAGCGGCAAACTGGCGCTTTACGAATTGAAGACGGAAAATACCGTCAACCCGCTCGGCATCGGCAGCGCGCAGCCTTTGTTCAGCTGGAAGCTGGCATCGGACCGGCGCGCCGAGCGGCAGACGGCGTACCGGATCGTCGTCGATCGCGACGAGGCGCGGCTCGGCCGCGAAGCGGGCGAATGCTGGGACAGCGGCAAGGTCGAATCGGACGAGACGCTGCAGATTCGGTACGCGGGCGAGCCGCTGGAATCGGGAAGCCGGTACTATTGGAAGGCGATGGCGTGGGACAAAGACGGAGCGGCTTCCGAATGGAGCGCGCCCGTCTGGTTCGAGACGGGTCTGCTGCGGCCCGAAGCGTGGATCGGCGAATGGATCGGCGGCGCTGCGGCACGCAATCCGCTGACGGGCGCCAAGTGGGCGTGGCATTCCCTTGACCTGCCCGCGGACAGCGCTGCCGTTAGTCCTGGCGATAGCCCGGCCGCCAACGATACCGCCAACGATACCGCCAGTGATGTTGCAGGCGATGCCGCCGAAAGTCCGGCCCCTAGCGCCGCGAGCCCTTCGCCGCGGCTCGTCCATTTCCGCAGGTCGTTCAAGGCGGCGGCGGGCCGGACGATTCGCAGCGCGACGTTCCACGGCACGGCCGGATCGCGGTTCACCGTCTTCGCGAACGGGAGCACGATCGCGAAGCTCAACGCGCGCTGGAAGCAAGATTGGACGTCCCCGTTCGTCCATATCGACTTTACCGCCAAGCTGAGGGACGGAGACAACGTCTTGTCCTGGCTCGTGGAGCATGCCGATTCGAACGAGGCGGGGATCATCGGCAAGTTCGAGATCGGCTACGACGACGGCTCGGCCGAGACGATCCTGACGGACGACACGTGGCGCGTATCGGCCGAGGCGGCGGCGACGGACGCGGCGGCGCCGGCGTGGAAGCGGGCCGATCACGACGATGCCGCCTGGGCGCATGCGCGGACGATCGCGGCTTACGGCGACGCGCCGTGGGGCGACATTCGCCGGCGCGGCTCCGCGCCATTGCTCCGCAAGACGTTCCACGCGTTAAAAGCGATAAAGTCCGCCCGGCTGCATATCGCCTGCCTGGGCTACTTCGAAGCGCATCTGAACGGGCGCCGGCTCGGGGACGGACTGCTGCAGCCGGACTATACGCAATTCCCCAAGCGTACGTATGCGATTACGTTCGACGGCACGGAGCTGCTGAACGAAGGGGCGAATTGCCTCGCGATCGAGCTCGGACGCGGCCATTACGCCTACGGCAAGGACTGGATCGGCGACAACTTCAGCCGGCCGGATCCGGCCACGGGCACGATCGAGCCGAAGGTGCTGGCGCAGCTGCGGATCGAATACGCCGACGGTACGGCCGATACGATCGCCACCGACGGCTCCTGGCGGACGGCGGACGGCCCGACGGTCGACGACAATATCTGGTACGGCGACAAGTACGATGCCCGGCTCGAACGCGACGGCTGGCAGCTTGCGGACTATGCGGACGACGATTGGACGCAGGTCAACACGATGGCGCCGTACGAAGGAAGCGTCGAATCCGCCTTCGTCCCGCCGATCCGTATCGTGGAGACGATCCCGTGCGCGTATGCCCTCAGTCCCGCGCCGAACGTGTACGTCTACGATGCCGGCCTCATCACGGCAGGCTGGGCGAAGCTCGCGGTGGAGGCGCCCAGAGGCACGAGCGTGAAGCTCATCTACGGGGAGATTCAACGCGAGGACGGCTCGCTCGATATATGGAAGGAAGGCTACGACCATCAGTTCTGGGAAAATCCGCAGGAGGACGTGTACATCGCCAAGGGCGAAGGCGTCGAGATCTGGGAGCCTAAGTTCAGCTACAAGGGCTTCCGCTACATCCAGATCGAGAGCGCCGTCAAGCCGGTGTCCGTCGAAGCCCGCGTTTTCCACAACGATCTGGCGGCGATCGGCGCCTTCGACAGCTCGAACGAGCTGCTGAACCGGATTCACGCGGCGATGAAGAATACGCTGCTGAACAACTTCCACAGCATACCGACGGACACCCCGTTCCACGAGAAAAGAGGCTGGACGGGCGACGGGCAAGCGGTTGCCGAGTGCGCTTCGATGAACTTCGACATGTCCGCGTTTTTCGCCAAGTGGACGCAGGACATCGCCGACTCGCAGCAGCCGGCGGGCGAGGTCGCGCATACATGCCCGGGACCGTTCCTGTATCTGACGCCGACGCCCGCCTGGATGAGCGCCTTCGTCATCGTGCCGTGGACGCTGTACGAGTATTACGGCGACAAAGAGACGCTGCGCAAGCATTACGACGGCTTGAAGCGTTACATGCAGTACGAGCTCGACCGGCTCAAGGACGGCGTGAGCTCGGACGAGAGCTACGCGGATTGGGCGGTGCCGGGGCCGTTTATCGGGCCGGAGGGCGGTACGCTGCTGGCGACGGCTTACGTCTGCTACAGCTGCTCCTTGATGTCGCAAATCGCGGGCGTGCTGGGCAAGACGGCGGACGCGGCTTATTATGCCGAGGCGCAGGCGCGTCTGGCGAGCGTCGTGAACGAGAAGTTCTATGCGCGCGAAGACGCCGAATACCACACCGAGATCGAAGCGGGCTACCGGCAGACGTCCAACGTGCTCCCGGTGGCGTTCGGCATCGCGCCGTCGGACGAGATCGACCGGGTCGTCGACCGCCTGGCCCGCGATATCGTGGAAGACAAGGGCGGACATCTGGATACGGGCTGCTTCGGCACGAAGTATCTCGCGCCGGTGCTGACCGAGCACGGGCGAGGCGATGTCGCGTATACGCTCGCGACGAAGGAGACGTTCCCGAGCTGGGGCTACTGCCTGGCGGAAGGCGGCACCTCCTTCTGGGAAGCGTGGGAGGCCAAGACAAGATCCTACGACCATTATTTCCTCGGCACGATCGACGACTGGTTCTTCAAGCATCTGGCCGGCGTCAAGACGACGTCGGACGGCTACAAGACGAGCGTCATCAAGCCGTATCTCCTGGGCGACATGACGTTCGCCGGCGGCGAGATCGAGACGGTGCGGGGACGGATCGGCTCGGCGTGGCGAACGACGGCCGAAGGGCTCGTCCACGAAGTGACGGTGCCCGTCAATACGACGGCGCTCGTCTACGTACCCAAGGCGGGAAGCGGCCGTTTGACGGAAGGCGGCCTCGAAGCGGCGTCGGCGGAAGGCGTGCGGATCGTCGGAGAAGACGATCGCTATTGGCAGCTGGAGGTCGGATCGGGCGCTTACCGTTTTGCGTGCGAATAACGTCCAAGCTTGTCGAACTGCGTTCAATATTCAAGAAGAGCCTGTACGTTTTTCTATATATCAAGGGAATGTTATCACAGTAAAATGAGGGGGGCAGCCTGGTACTAACGCATTCATTTTAAACAGATGGGGGGTTACAGACGATGGCAAACAAGAGAAAGTTATCGGTCTCGCTCGGTCTCGTTCTAGCGTTGTCTACGACGCTGGCGGCATGCGGAGGCAACAACGGCAACAATTCGGCGACGGGAAGCGCTTCTCCAAGCGGCTCCGCGCCGGCCAGCTCGGCTGCGGCATCGGAATCGGCGGCACCTGCCAAGGATCCCGTCGAACTGACGTTCATGGGTCCGACATCCTGGATGGCCGGCTCGGGCGTTCAAGACATGCTCAAAGCCTATGAAGCCGCGACAGGCAACAAGATCAAGCAGGAGGTCGTGCCGGACGATCAGTACCTCAACGTCATGAAGACGAAGATGTCGACGAACGACGCGCCGGACCTGCTGTTCCACAACAAAGGCTTCAACTACATTCCGGCCAACTTCCTGGCGCCGATCACCGGCCCGATCCTCGACCGCATCGACCCCACGGTCGCGGCCGTCACGACGATCGACGGCAAGCTGTATCAAGCGCCGGCGGCGCCGCACAGCTTCTACGGCTTGATCTACAACACGGAAGTTTTCGAGAAGGCCGGCATCAAGGTTCCGCTGAAGACGTTCCAGGAATTCACCGCGGCCGCCGACAAGCTGCTCGAGATGGGCGTCACGCCGCTCGGTCTCGCGGGCAAATCGACCTGGACGGCGAACCAGCCGTACCTGATCGGCGGCGCCTACGTATTCGCGAAAAATCCGGAGCTTGCGAAGCAAATCTCGACGAACAAGATCAAGCCGGCCGATTCGCCGGAATATCTCGAGATGATTAAACGGTACGTGAGCCTGAAAAAAGTACATCGCCAAGGATTACCTGTCCTCCGATCAGCCGATCATTCAAAAAAGGACTGCTCGACGGCACGATCGCCATGGAGTTCTATCCGGACGTGACGTACGGCGATTTTGAAAAGGAAGACGCGGCAAAAGCGGCAAAACTCGGCTACATGCCGTTTACGCTCGGCGACGATTACATCGCAGCGACGTTCCCGCCGACGGACGAGGCCGCGCTCTCGATTCCGGTCAACGCCAAGCACAAGGAAGCGGCCAACGATTTCATCAACTACGCGACGCAAAAGGACAACTTCATTTTGCTGAACTCCAAAGACGGCACGCAGGGTTCGGGCATCTCTCCGTACAAGGATTTCACGGTCGGCCTGAATCACTTCCAGCAGTCGATGGCGGACATGATCGCCGCGAACAACATTCCGGCGGCGCCGTTCCTGCTCGGCTACCTGGATCCGAACTTCCAGCTGGGCGACTTCAACAAGCACGTGAACGACATGATGGCGGGCAAGGCGCCCGAGCAAGCGCTTGACGATTGGTACAAGGATTACGCCAAGGTGAACAAAGCCGCCAAAACAGAAGGTTTCTAATTAATCGTAAAAGGGATAATCCTATGAGACTTTCAGGGGATTATCCCTTTTTAAGAAAGGTGGTTGCCATGGTTCCCAAGATGATTTTGAAAAATTACCCCATCCTCTTTATCGTTCCCGCCGTTGTCCTCTACACCGTGTTCTCGGTCGTGCCGAGCTTTGTCGGGCTGGCAGCCGCGTTTACGGATTGGTCGACGTTCTATCTCTTAAAGCCGACGTACGTCGGACTGCAAAACTTCAAGGATTTGTTCGAGTCGACCGGGTTTCTCGGCGCGATCAGACATACGCTTGTGTACACCGCGCTGCATACCGTCTTCGTTATCGCGCTCGGTTATGGACTCGCCATCATTCTGAACAATCAGGTGAAGTTCAAAAACGCGTACCGGGTCATCATTTTCTCGCCGGTCGTGATCAACCCGCTCGTCATCTCCCTGGTGTTCAGTGCTCTCTATAATCCAACCAACGGCCCCATCAACACCTTCCTCAGAAGCGTCGGACTCGGGTCGCTCGCCCAGAACTGGCTGACGGAACCGAAAATCGCGCTTTACTCCGTCATCATCATGGGCGTATGGGTCGGCCTGGGCTCGACGGTCGTCATCTTCCTCGCAGGTCTCCAATCCGTATCCGCGGACTTCTACGAATCGGCGACGATCGACGGCGCGGGCGGACTCAAAAAATTCCGTTACATCACGCTGCCGCTGACGATGCACGCGCTCACCATCAATACCCTGCTCGTGCTGATCTCCGGCTTGAACGTGTTCGGCGAAGTATACGGCCTGACCAACGGCGGTCCGAACGGAGCGACCGAGGTGTTCGGCACCTTCATTTTCGCCAACTTCTCGCAGGGCATGTACGGATACGCCGCGGCGGCGGGACTTGTCTTCACGGTTGTGGTTAGTATCTCCAGCTTTACGCTTCTTGGCTTGTTTAAGAAATTGGAGGTCGAATACTAATGCAGCTGCTCAAGAGATGGAGGTTGACGCCGACCCGGGCGATACTGGAAATTTTGATGATCGCCGTCGCCCTTTGTTATTTGATTCCGATCTGGATGGTGTTTTCCAATTCGCTTAAGGATTCTACGGGCGCGGGACTCATGGGGCTTACGCTGCCGTCCAAGCCGGTGTGGGAAAACTACGCGGTCGTATTCAGAGAGTCCAACATTTTAAGAGGCTTGTATAACGGCTTGCTGCTTGGCCTGATCACCGTCGTATCCAACGTGGTCGTCGCCTCGATGTGCTCCTTCTATCTGGCCAGAATCAAGCGCAAGCTGGCAACCTTTTTTTTACAACTACTTTATCGCCGGCCTGATCGTGCCGGGCTCGATCATTCCGATCTACCTGGAAATGCGCATTCTCCACTTGAACAATACGTATCTCGGCCTGGTCATTCTCTTCGTGACCGCCACGCTCCCCTTCGGCATTTTCCTCTTCACGGGGTTCATCAAGACGATTCCCCGCGAGATCGACGAAGCCGCGATCATCGACGGCAGCAACCCCTACCAGCTGTATTTCCGAATTGTCTTCCCCCTGTTAAAGCCCGTAACCATTACGGTATCGATATTCGTCTTTATCGCCGTCTGGAACAACGTCGCTTATTATTTGTACTTTTCCAAGTCGACGCAGTACCCGCTGCCGCTCAGCATCTACTCGTTTTTCGGGAAGTACAGCCAGAGCTGGAACCTGGTGTTCGCGGACATTCTCGTAGGCATCGTTCCTTGCTTGATCCTGTTCATGTTCGCGCAGAAGTACATGGTGTCGGGCATTACCGCCGGCGCCGTCAAAGGCTAGAGAGCAAGGAACATTCGATAATCGAGGAGAGATTGGGATGAACATTTTGGCGATCGGCGCGCATCCGGACGACATCGAGGTGTTTTGCGGAGGGACGCTGCTGAAATACAAGCAGCAGGGACACGACATTTTTATCGCGCTTACGACAAGCGGGAACATCGGCTCCAACGAGTACGACAGCCGGGAGGAAATCGCGCAGGTGAGGGAGCAGGAGCAGCTGGAGGCCGCGAAGCTGTTCGGCGCCGAGGTGAAGTTCCTGAGGTTCGACGACCAGGGCCTGCAGGATACGCCCGAGACGAGGCGCGCGGTCATCAACGCGATTCGCTGGGCGAATCCGGACGTGATCCTGGTCAATTATCCGCAGGACCCGAGCACCGATCATGCCGTGACCGGGAAAATCGTGAGCGAGGTCATGCTGTCGATTCCAGGCAAGCTGATTCCCGCGGACGAACCGCCGATCGCCAAAAATCCGTCTCTTTTCTACTATGCCTCGGCGGTCGGCATCGGCTTCGAGCCGGAGGTGTACGTGGACATCACCGACGTATACGAAATAAAAAAAGAAGCGCTGACGATGCACAAGAGCCAATATGCCTGGATGGACGTTTACCAGACCCACGGCCTGCTCGATATTCTGGAGATCACCGACAAATTCAGAGGACTTCAAGCCGGGTTCGTCTACGCCGAAGGCTTCAGAGCTTTCCGGATCCACGGCTATATGCCGAACTTCAAATTACTTCCGTAACGATAGGGGCTGCAGAATATGAAGCTGCAATACAGCATGGCCCATGAACCGCTGATCGACCGGTCCACGCGGGATGCGTTGGCGGAGCAGATGAAAAAAAGCCGGCATTCAAAAAATTTGGATCGCCGGATTTTTCTCGGGTAAAATGGTCGATCTCGAAGAGCTGAAGGAAGCGAAGGCGTTCGCGGAATCGCACGGCTTCGAGACGGGCGCGGTCACGGTCCCGATCGGACACCCGGGCAATGCCTTGAATCCGGACGACCCCGATCTCGATCTGGAAATTCCGAAAACCTGGCATTACCGGGTGGACAATCTGGGAGAGACGGTGTACTTCTGCGGGGCGATCGACCGCTGCCTGATCGAGGACAACGGCAAGGCCGCCAGACTGCTGCGCGAGGCGGGCTTCAAGGAAGTGTTTCTGGACGACGATCTGCGCGTCGGCAACTTCAATGCGTTCATCGAAGGCTGCTATTGCGATGCGTGCCTGCTGGAATTTAACGAGAAATATAATCGCTCGGAGACGAGAGAATCGCTCATGGCGCAGCTGACGAAAAAGACGAACGCGGAGCTGGCGAAGGACTGGGTAGCCTTCCAGTGCAGCAAGGTCACGGCGGTCATGGAAGCGACGGACGAACAAGGCGTCCAGGCCGGCATCATGGTCATGCATTTCGGCGACGAGCGGCACGGGATCGACATTCCCGCCATTCGCAAGCGGATTCCGGACGCCCTGTTCCGGGTCGGCGAGCTCCAATTCAACGACGGAAGCTTTACGAAGCCGTACGCCAAAGCGGAAGAAATGCTGGGCATCGCCTACCATCTCAATTTTCTCGACAAACGGCTCGCCTACAGCGAATCGACCATTTTCCCGCCGCGCTCGCTCAAGGAGCATAACCTGGTGTACAAGGCGAAAATGGCGATCGCATCCGGGCTGGAGAACGTCCTCTTCATGAGCGGCACCTGGGTGCTGGAGAAAAGCTATTGGGACGCGATCGCGGAAGCGCTTCCGGCGCTGCGCGCGCTGGACCGGGCGATCGCGGGCGCGGAGAGGAGCTACCCCGTGCACCTGGCCTACGGCACGCACGGCGCCTGCGCGGAGCCGATCGTCCCGAACGGCCTGCCGGTGCTGGCCGGGCTGCCGGTCAAGCCGGTCCGCGCGGATCAGGACGGCGAAGGCGGACAGCTGCTCCTGTTTTTCGGCGACTACGAGCTGACGGCGGAATGGGAACAAAGGCTGCCTGCTTATCGGCAGGTGCTGTTCGACCGGACGGCCGCGGAAAAAAACAAGGCGGCGCTGGAGCGGTTGATGCCGCAAGCGGCCAATCTGACGCTTTGGGCGCATAAAGCGACGACGCGGCCGACCGACGACGATGTCTTTTTGCTTCAACGGCGCGTAAGCGCGGACGGCTGGCTGTTTCCCCCGGTTCGTCGAGGGAAGCGGGATCGGCTTGATCTGGCTCGAAGCGATCGGGACAGTCCTTTTATACAATCTGCTGGAGACCGAAAACCGCGGCACGGTGACGCTGGCGGGCAATGCGTTTCCCGTTTGCCTGAAGCCATTGTCCTTCGCGACGATCGACGCCGAGGGCAAGTGGACCGAATACGATTCCCAAGTCGAACTCGGAGGTTGACCATGCAAAAGCGAATATGGCAATGGACGGGCTTGAACGAAGTGACGTCCGGCGCAGCGGAACGCGAGCAGCCGGGTCCGGGCGAGGCGGAGATCCGCATCGCGTCGATCGGCATTTGCGGTACCGACCTGCACATCATGAGCGGCCATGCCGGCTTCGGCGAACCGCCGCTCCCGCTCGGCCACGAGCTGGCCGGCGTCGTCGAGCGGATCGGTCCCGGCGTAGACGGGTGGCTGCCGGGAGACCGCGTCTGCATCGATCCGCTGATCGGCTGCGGCGTCTGTCGCGAATGCCTGAACGGCAACAAGCATCGCTGCGCGCGGTCCGGCGAGATCGGGCTGCACTTCCCCGGAGGCTGGCAGGAATATCTCGTCGTGCCGGCGGCGAATTTGTACCGCCTGCCGGATGCCGTCAGCTTCGAGGAGGCCACGCAGGCGGAGACGCTGCACTGCTGCCTGGGCGGCATCGATAAACTCGATATTCGCCTGGGATGCCATGCCGCCGTCATCGGAGACGGTCCGACGGGCTTATATTACGTGCAGCTGTTAAAAGCAGCCGGCGCGAGCAAAGTCAGCTTGTTCGGCATGCGGGAAGGAAGGCTTGAACTCGGGCGCCGGCTCGGAGCGGACGTCACCGTCAATTTGCGGTCGGCAGATACGGCCTCGGAAGCGATGGCGGCGGAGTCGCAGGATATCGCGATCGATGCCGCGGGCAACGAAGCGTCCCTCAAGCTCGGCATCGAGCTGCTGAAGTGGGGCGGCCGGCTGCTGCTGTTCGGGCTGCCCGGCCATCCGATTCAGGCGGACATTCAAGCGGTCGTGCTGAAGGAGCTGACGCTGGCCGGCTCGACCAACGCGCCGCAGGTGTGGCCGCGCGTGCTCGAATTGATGGCTTCGGGCGGCGTACGGGTGAAGCCGCTTATCACCCAGCGCTATCCGTTCGAGGAATTGGACAAGGCGATCGCATTCGCCCGGAGCGAGCCGGATGAAGCGGTCAAGATCATCGTCAGTCAACCATAAGTTTTTAGGAGGAAGCGAGCTGCCATGAAAATAACGGCGATTCATACCAAGATGATCAAGATTCCGTTTCACAAAGGCGAGAAATGGTCGGGCGGCACCCGGTACAGCGCACCTTCGCTTATCGTGCAGATCGAAACGGACGAGGGCCTGATCGGCATCGGCGAATCGGTCGGACCGACGATACCTGTCATCCAGACTGTCGTGGACAAGGAGTTCGCCCCGTTCCTGATCGGCCGCGATCCGATGGAGCTGGAGTCGATTCTTCACCGGCTGGAGGAGTACTGCGTCAATTGGAAGCAGATCGGCTACTACGGCATGGCAGGCGTGGAGATGGCGCTGCTCGACCTGCGCGGCAAGATTCTGAACACGCCGGTCTACAATCTGCTGGGCGGCAAGGTGAAGCAGGAGGTCGCCTTCTCGGGCTACATTTTTATCGACAAGCCGGAGAACAACGCCGAGGAGGCGCGCAAGTTCGCCGCCGCGGGCTATTCCGAACTGAAGCTGAAGGTCGGTCGGGACATCGACCTCGATACGCAGCGCGTCAAGGCCGTGCGCGAAGCGGTCGGGCCCAAGATGAAGATCCGCATCGACGCCAATCAGAACTGGAGCGTGCCGACCGCCATCAAGGCGATCCGCAAAATGGAGAAGTACGATCTGCAAATGGTCGAGCAGCCGACGCGCTATGACGACGTGGACGGCATGGCCGCCGTCGCCCGCGCCGTCGACGTGCCGATCATCGCGGACGAAGGCTGCGCCACGTACGAGGACGCGCTGCGGCTCATCGACAAGCGCGCTTGCGCGTGCTTCCTGGTGTATCCGTCCGAAGCGGGCGGCATCCTCAAGGCGAAGCAGATCGTCGATCTGGCCAACCACGCGGGCATCTGGTGCGTGACGGGCAGTTGGGCCGAGACGGGCATCGGCACGCTCGGCAACGTGCACATGGTCGCTTCTTCGCGCAACTTCCCGTTCGCCAACGATACGCACCTGAAGTTCATGAAGGGCGACCTGCTCCGCGAAGAACTCGTCTTCAACAACGGCAGCATCGCCGTGCCCGACCGTCCGGGCTTCGGCATCGACCTGGACATCACGAAGCTCGATCGCTTCGGCGAGAATTTCGAACGGGAAATGGTGTTCTACGATCCGCAGGATCCGCAATTCCAGCCGCGCATCGGCCAACTGCTGTAAGTGCAGCGCACGGTCATTTTTCGGCTGCTGGTCGTCTCGATTCTATGGGGCAGCAACTATGTGGCGAGCGCCTACCTGCTGCGGGAGTTCTCGCCCATCCTGCTGGCGCTGTCCCGGCTCGTGGTCACTTCCCTGTTCCTGCTGAGCGTCGGCTTGTCGAGCGGGGCAATGAAAAAGCCGACCAGGCGCGAATGGCTGTGGCTCGCATTGGTCGGATTGACCAGCTCCCTGATGTACCAGCTGTTTTACTTTGTCGGACTGACGAATACGAGCGCCGGGAATGCGGCCTTGATCATCGCCTTGTCGCCGATCGCGACGACGCTGCTGGCATGGGTCTTTCTGAAGGAAAAAGTATCGGGCTTTAAAATGGCCGGCGCCTTGACCGCGCTGGTCGGCGTCGCGATCATCGTGCTGAACGGCGGCAAGGTCACGAGCGTCTCGAACGGCGACTTCCTGATCCTGCTCGCGATGCTCACGCTGGCCGTCAGCGTGCTGCTGATCCGCAAGGCGGCGGAGACGATGAAGTCGATCGACGTCACGATTTATTCGACGCTCATCGGAACGGCGCTGCTGTTCCCGGCCGCGGGGGCCGAGTGGGCGCAAGGCCATGCGACCGTCAGCTCCAGCGCGTATTCGTGGGCGATGCTGATCGTCGTCGCGCTGATCGCGCAGGGCCTGGCCGGCTTGTGGTGGAATCAGGGCATCGCCGTGGTCGGCGCCTCGACGAGCGCGATGTTCATGAACATCCCGCCGTTCGTGGCGATTCTGGTCGCCTATGTCGCGCTCGGCGACCCGATCCGGCTGACGCAGATCGCGGGCGGCGCGCTGATCGTCATCGGCGTTGCCGTATCGAACAAAAAGCTCGCGCACGGGACGATCCCGGCCGGTACCGCTACAGGAGGATAAGGAGGCAGTGAAGATGAACGGATCGAATAGCGCTGCGGAGGCGCTGCGCTGGCACTCGCCGGCCGGCGCTCCTTTTCAAATCTCCGGGTTCGCGTGGTGGGGCGCGGAGCGCAAGTATCGCCGCCTGCCGACCGTCGAGACCGGCGTCATTCGCGATATATTGGACGAATTGGCGGACAACACGTCGGGCGGACAGCTTCGTTTTGCGACCGACGCCACCCGGCTGGTCATCAAGGCCAAGCTGTTCGCGCCGAACACCGCCGAGCATGTGACCGCGACGGCGGTCAACGGCTTTGACTGTTATTTGGGCAAGCCGGGCGCTCAGCTTTATTACGGGACGACCCGGTTCGCGCATGACGCAGCCGAATACGAATACGTTTTTTTCGACAACCTGCAGCCTGAAATGCGTTATGTAACGCTGAATTTCCCGTTGTTCCAGGGCGTGCGCGACGTGCAGATCGGCATGAACGCGGAGGCCGGCATTTTCGAATTTCCGGCTTATCCGACGCAGCGCAAGGTCGTCCTGTACGGAACGTCGATTACGCAGGGCGGCTGCGCTTCGCGTCCGGGCATGTCGTTTACGAACATCCTGAGCCGCCGCTTCGATATGGAATTCATCAACCTGGGCTTTTCCGGCAACGGCAAAGGCGATCCCGAGATCGCGCGCATGATCGGCGACATTGAAGACCCGGCTTTAATCGTCGTGGATTACGACGCCAACAACGTGCATGCGGACGACCTCATCCGCACGATGCCCGAGTTTCTGCGCATCCTGCGCGGCAAGCACGCCGAAGTGCCGATTCTCGTGATCTCGCGGATTCCCTACGGCTATGAGCATACGAATACGGCTTCCTATGAGGACCGGGTCGTCAGAAGGGATTATCAGAGCGAGCTGGTGGCATCCTTGCGGCGTCAGGGCGATCGCTTCATTCATTTCCACGACGGGGCCGACCTGCTGGGCGAGATCTGGAACGAATGCACCGTTGACGGCGTTCATCCGACCGATCTGGGCCATATGCGCATCGCGGACGGCTTGACGCCGCTGCTTCGCGGGATCTTGCAGGGCGATTAAACCGTAACATATCCGTACAAACGGGAGGGCGGCGGCGATGACAGATCGGGCGGAGCTATTGTACGATGCTCGGAATACGCTAAGCGAAGGGCCGTGGTGGGATTCGGACAACGGTTGGCTCTATTGGACCGACATTACGGACAAGAAGATCCACCGGCTGGCGCCGAGCTCGGGGGGAGCATCGCAGCGTCGCGATGACGCAGGAAGTGGGCGCGTTCGTTCCCGCGCGGACAGGCGGCTTTATGTGTGCGATGCGGGAAGGCTTCTACCGATACGACCCGATCTCGAATTCGGCCGAACCTGTCGTCTTGCTGGAGACGCATCTGCCCGGCAACCGGTTCAACGACGGCAAGTGCGACGCGGCCGGTCGGTTCTGGGCCGGCACGATGGACGAAAAAGAAGAGGGTCCGTCCGGCGCGCTCTATTGCCTGGAAGCGGATCTGGGCTGCCGCCGTGTGCTGACGGACGTCACGATCTCCAACGGCCTTGCCTGGAGCGCCGACAACCGGACGATGTACTACATCGATTCGACGACCCGCGAAGTCGTCGCGTTCGATTACGATCTGGGGACGGGCAGCTTGTCGTCGCCAAGGACGGCCGTCCGCATCGGGACCGACGAGGGACTCCCGGACGGCATGGCCATCGACCGGGAGGGCATGCTCTGGATCGCGATCTGGGGGGGGCGGCAAGGTCGTCCGCTGCAATCCCGCGACCGGCGAGCGATTGCAGACCGTTCTCGTCGACGCTTCGCACGTCACCTCCTGCGCGTTCGGCGGCGAACGGTTGGACGAGCTGTACATCACGACGGCCAGGCAAGGCCTCGGCGAACGGCAATTGCTCGATGAGCCGGCCGCCGGGGGCGTGTTCCGCTTCAAGACCGCCACGCAAGGTTTTGCGACGGTGTCCTTCGGCGGGTAACGCCGCAAAGAAGCGTCGAGCCGGAGATCCGAAGGCCTACCATTACATCAATCGGAGTGAAGTACCATGCGCATGCAGACGATGCTTGCCCATTACGGCGAGGAAACCTTTCATGGGGCGGTCGTGCCTCCTTTGTTCCTGAATTCTTTGTTTACGGCGAATTCGTACGACGAGATGAAGCACACATCCTCGCCGTATCGATATTCCCGCTTGGGCAATCCGACGACGGACATGCTGGAAAAGAAGCTGGCGGCGCTCGATAACGGGGGAAGCCGCCAAAGTGTTCGCGTCGGGCATGGCGGCGGTTTCCGCCGCGCTGCTTCATTTTTTGAAGCAGGGGGATCATGTCGTTTGCAGTTACCCGATCTACGGAGGGACCTACGCCATGCTGTCCGGCTGGATGGCGAGGTACGGCGTGACCTGCGATTTCGTGGATTTCCGCGATCTGGACAACGTTCGCGGCGCCTTGAAGCCGAACACCCGCATGCTGTTCACCGAAGGGTACTCCACGATGTTCATGGACGTGATCGATCTTCGGGGCGCGACCGACATCGCCAAGGCGCACGGTCTGGTGTCCGTCATCGACAATACCTGCGCTACGCCGGCGACGCTGAAGCCGCTCGATTGGGGCTTCGACGTCGTCGTGCATTCGTTATCCAAGTATTTGTCGGGTCACAGCGACTTGACGGGCGGCGTCGTCATCTCCAGCCGGGATACGATCCAGAAGCTGACCGACATCGAGATCGGCATGATCGGCGGCGCGCTGCCCCCCTTCGACGCCTGGCTCGCCAACCGGGGGGCTCCGCACGTTCGGACTGCGAATGAAGCAGCACGGCGAATCCGCCATGCGCGTAGCGGCGCTGCTGGACGGACATCCGCAGGTGGAGCGGGTCAATTATCCGCTGCTGCCCGGCCATCCCCAGCACGAGCTGGCCGTGTCCCAGATGAGCGGGCCGACGGGGTTGCTCAGCTTCGAGCTGCACGGGGGCGAGCCGGCGGTGCGCACGTTCGTAGATCGCTTGCAGTGGTTCAAGATCGGCGTCAGCTGGGGAGGCTTCGAGAGCCTCGTTTATGCCACGGCGATCGGCTGGCAGCGGGAGCAGGTCGTCGGCACCGAATACGAGAGCCGGGTGGACAAGCTGGTGCGGTTATCCATCGGCTTGGAGGACGCGGAGGATTTGCTGGAGGACGTGGAGCGGGCTTTGTCGCAGCTTTAACGGCCTCGGCGCGGAAGGGACTCCTTATAAGGAAAGGACCGGCAAACACAAGATGAATAGAATTGCTTTGGTCAATTTTTCGACCGTCGATTATACGATCGAGGAGCGTATCCTGCGTCAAGCCGGCTGCGAGGTGGACGTGTACGACGGCGTTGCGACGGCGAATCTGCCCGACACGGTCAAAGACGCGGAGGTGCTGGTCGTCCAACTGCAGCAAGTGACGGAAGCGCTGCTCGACCGGATGCCCAGCTTGAAGCTGATCGCCCGGGAAGGCATCGGCCTGGACAGCATCCCGATCCAGGCGGCGAGCAAGCGCGGGATCACCGTCATGAACGTGCCGGACTATTGCCTCGAGGAAGTGGCCGTTCACGCCGTCAGTCTGCTGCTCGCGGCGCACCGCAAGCTGTTTCCGGCATCGACGCTCGTTCGCGGAGGACAATGGACGCGCATGCCCGATCTTAAGCCGATCTACGCCTTGTCGGAGCTGACGCTCGGCCTGATCGGGATGGGACGGATCGGGGCGCAGGTGATCGCCCGCATGCGAGGCTTCGGCTGCCCGCATCGTCGTGAGCGATCCTTACTTGAGCAAGGCGGGCGTCCCCGAAGGCGTCGAGCTCGTATCGCTGGACGAGCTGCTCGCGCAGTCCGATCTGATCTCGCTGCACTGCCCGTACGTGGAAGAGACGAAGCATATTATCAATCGTGAGACCATCGCCAAGATGAAGAAAAGCCCCGTGCTGATTAACGTGTCGCGCGGCCCGCTTGTGCATGAAGGCGACCTGCTCGATGCCCTGAACCGCGGGGATATATCCTTTGCGGGCCTGGACGTTCTGACGGAAGAGCCGCCGGCCGACGACCATCCGCTGCTGACGCATCCGCAAACGATCGTCACCAACCATATCGCCTGGTACTCCGAGCAATCCGAAGCGCGGCTGCGCAATCTGACTTCGACGCGCATCGTCGACTTTCTCGAGGGACGGGAGATTCCGAACGTCGTGAACCAAAAGGACTTGTAACGGAGAGGCTGTGTCGCCTCGGCTGGGGACCTTGGTACGAGAATAGCGCAATTTTGCGCTATAGTGGGCGGCGCGTGAGCGGCGGGCGAGCGAGTGGCGAGCGTGCAAGCTGGAATAGCGCAATTTTGTACGCCTGTTGATTATCAAAAAAATGGTAGCAAAAAAGACCGCTCACTCCTGTAAAGTGTTTGTACCCCTACAAACCCTACGGAAGGTGAGACGGTCTTATGAAACATCGTACAATGTTAGCTCCCATTCTTCAATCCCTGATTCCACGCGCCGGCGTCTTCGGCTTCCGAAAGAGCCGCTGGCGGTCGATTCAACGACCATTTCCGCCGGTCACAATCGACTGCCTTGGGCGCCATCGGCCAAAGGAGAGAAGAGCGGCATTAAGCTGCACGTATCTTTGTTGACAGAGACCGGCGAACTCCATCGTGTAACGGAATCGACGGGAAAACAGCATGATTCGACCTTATGCAGTAGGGTAACAGACCCAAATTTCATTCTGGTTGCGGATCGTGCATACGGAAAGCATAAGCAATTTGATACCTACATGGAGCAGGAGCAACGGCAGTATTTTGTCATCCGGGTGAGATACAACACGTTCCTGCATGAGCCTGTTTATCGCGATCGAAAACGTCCCTACAAACATACGATTGAGCAAGATTTGACCTGCCAACTCGGAACAAAGGCGCGCTTGACCCGCCATCGATTTCGGGTCGTGAAGCTAAAGGATCCCCAAGGCAACTCGGTTGTTCTCGTGACCAACTTGCACCGTCCCTCGGCGGAGAAAATTGCAGAAATCTACCGACAACGGTGGCAAATCGAAGTGTTTTTTCGATGGATTAAACAGCATTTGAATGTGCCCAAACTATTTGGAAGGACACCGAATGCCGTTTACGGACAATTATATACCGCCTTGATCGTATACGTACTGCTTCAGTACGTGTATGTGCAGGGAAATAGCCAGGTTCACCCCAGCGCACGGTTGTCTTTTGCGGCGTTTGACCGACTAATCAGCTTGGCTGCCTTGCCTCCCGAATGGGTGGTTTATTTGGCTCACCATTTATCACTACCATGACCTAGATACTGGTAAATCAACAGGCGTACAATTTTGCGCTATAGTGGGTGACGCGTGAGCGGTAGACGAGCGAGTGAAGCCCATGCGCATACAAATCGACTAGCAAACGGGATGAAGCAGGAAAT
Organism: Cohnella rhizosphaerae; assembly: GCF_029525575.1. Taxonomy (GTDB): domain Bacteria; phylum Bacillota; class Bacilli; order Paenibacillales; family Paenibacillaceae; genus Cohnella; species Cohnella rhizosphaerae. The sequence goes on along the minus strand of NZ_JAPDIA010000001.1, from coordinate 543,242 downwards.
GTCTCTGCTCCATCCCGTTTGCGTTTTAGCGTGCGCCGTTTTTTACTCGTCCACCATCCGGTTCGTGAGCGACCCCAGCTTTTCGATCTCGATCGTGACGATATCGCCATGCTTCAGGTACACGCGCTCCGCGGGCGGAAGGCCAAGGACGACGCCCTCCGGGGTGCCCGTCAGAATGACGTCTCCGGGATACAGCGTCATATGCTGCGACACGTAGCTGACGATCTCGTCGCACGGGAAGATCATGTCCGAGGTGTTGGAGTCCTGCCGCACTTCGCCGTTGACGATCGATCGCATGGCAAGCGCGTTCGGATCGCCGACTTCTTCGGCCGTGACCAGATACGGTCCGAGGGGGCTGAACTTGTCGAGCGATTTGCCGAGCAGCCATTGCTGCGTGCGCATCTGCAGGTCTCTGGCCGACAGATCGTTGACGCAGCAGTAGCCGAACACATAGTCCAGCGCATCGTCCTTGCTCACGTACTTGGCGTCCCGCCCGATGACGATGGCGAGCTCCGCTTCGTAATCGACCTCGCTCGTCACCCGGTTCGGCAGCGGGATATCGTCGCCATGGGCGGCGAGCGTGTTGCTGAACTTGTTGAAAAGGATCGGATATGCCGGGATCGGCGCGTTCGACTCTTCGGCGTGCTTGCGATAATTCAGGCCGATGCAGATGATTTTGCCCGGATTCGTCACGCATGGGCCGAAGCGGGCGTCGCTCTCCTGCAGGAGGTAGGCTTGCGGACCTGCGGGCAGCACGCCGATATAACGTTCGACCGCAGCGACCGCTTCTTTTCCGCCGCGGATCAACGCCATCGCGTCGGTCGGCACGTCTTGCGCCGGCACGGCTTCCAGCGCTTTGCGCAGATGTACGATTTCTTCCCCTTTGACGACGCCTAGCGCCAGTTCCTGGTCTTCTCTGATCGTTACGAATTTCATCGCTCAAGTCTCCTTCTCGCAGTCTCTAAAGCTATTATGCATTTTTGCCGAACGTGACGCCACCGTCGATATAAAGCGGCGAACCCATCATGAATCCGGCTTCGTCCGAAGCGAGGAACAGCGCGGCGTTCGCCACGTCCTCGGGCTTGCCGAGCTCGCCGCTGAGCTGGCGGCTCTTGATGGCTTCGATCGCTTTTTCCGGATCGTCGTAGGAGGTCTTCAAGTAATTCTCGACGAACGGCGTGAAGATGGTGCCGGGGAGCAGCGCGTTCACGCGGATGCCGTAAGGCGCGTAGTCCACCTGCATCGACTTGGTCAAGGCGAGGACGGCGCCCTTGGAGGCGGCGTAGGAGGCGCGGCGGGCAAGCCCGATCTCGGCGATGCAGGACGACATGTTGATGATGCAGCCGGATTTGCGCGCCATCATGCTCGGCAGCACATATTTGCTCGGCAGAAACACGCCTGCGATATTGACGCGCATCACCCTGTCCCACTGCTCGAGCTCAAGCTCGTGCAGCGCGCCGACGCCGCTGATGCCGGCGTTGTTAAAGAGCACGTCGACGCGGCCGAACGCTTGAAGGGCGGCTTGCGCCATGCGCTCCATATCGGTCGGGGACGTGACGTCGCCGGGGAGAAACGTAGCCTTGCCGCCATTCTCGTTGATCTCGTCGACCGTCTCCCGGCCCTTCGCCGGATCGAGATCGTTGATGATGACGGTCGCGCCTTCTTGCGCGAAGCGCAGGGCGGAGCTTTTACCGATGCCGGAGCCCGAGCCCGTAATCAAACACACTTTGTCGTTTAGCCGCATAGCAGATATCCCGCCTTTGGTTTTATATAATAAACTTAATTTAATATATAAAACTATAATAGCATTGGGCCTCGTCGCCGGTCAACGAAAAAGAACCCGCTTTCACGCGCCGGAGGCGCCTAAAACGAGTTCTTAACCGAATGCGGATCTGCGTTTATTGCAACGACGACAATTGCTGCGCCAGCCGCAGCACCTCCATCCGGGCTTCCGGCTCCTTCGCTTCCCAGCGGGTGAGCGGCATCGTGAAGCTGACGGCCGCTACGGGAACGCCGTCCGGTCCTTTGACGGCGGCCGCGATGCACGCGATCCCGTTCACGACCTCTTCCTCGTCTACGGCATACCCGCGCTCGCGGACCGGCGCGAGCTGCCCGATCAACGCGTCCACGTTCGGGACGGTTTTGTCGGTAAACCGTTCGAACGGAGCGTTCGCGAACAACGCGCGCACCCGATCGTCGGGCATCTGCGACAGGAGCGCTTTTCCCATCGCCGTCGCGTAAGCGGGAATGCGCATGCCCGGCTCGGAGACGAGCCGTACGGGCGCCGGGGCTTCCTTTTTCGCCAGGTACAGGATATGGGTCCCTTCCAAGCGGGCAAGCTGCGAGGTCTCGCCGACCCGTTCGGCCGCGCTTGCCGCCAGGCGCTGAAACTGCGCGACGAGATCGATGCCGGAGAAATAAGCGCGGCCCAGCGTGGCGAATACGGGGCCAAGCGCATAAGTTTCGCCTTTTTCCCGCGTTACCCAATGCAGCGTCTCCATCGTCTGCAAAAGCGAGAACATCGTGCTTTTGTTGATTCCCGTCTCGGACACCAGGTCCATCATCCGCAGCCGGGAAGGGCGTGCCGCGAGGCAATGAAGCACCTCATGCGCTCTCTCCAACGCCGGCACCCAATATTTTCGTTCCGTACTTTCCATTCGCTCACCAGGTTTCTCTAAGTAAACTCGGTTTATTATATCACAAGCGCCTTTTTCCCATAACGCCGTCGATATTTGATAGAATAGGAGAACTGACTTTGAAGGAGGTACATCATGCCAGAAGTAAAAAAAGCCGGGTAAAAAAATATAAAGCCAAACGTCCGACGCGCGACGAATTCGAGCTCGAGGAATTGGGAGAGCGTCTTGTGGAAGCCATGCAGGAAGAAAGCACGGTCGTGCTGACGATCTGGGACGAGCCGGAGCCGGTACGCGGCCGGATCGTGAAGCTGGACGCGCGCACGAGATTGGTTCATGTTCAGACGCTCGAGAAGCTCGCCAAGCTGCCCTTCCTGGATATCATGCGTATTGAACACCCCAGAGATTAGACTTCGTCATCCGGATTCGGCATGACGGGCCCGGTATTCGCTCGGGCTCATGCCCGCCGTGGCGGCAAATACGCGGCTGAAATAGTTTTGGTCGGCATAGCCGACCATTTCGGCGATTTCCTTGTTGCGCATGGACGGGAAATGGACCATCAGCTCCTGGGCTTTGCGCATGCGCATGGCGGTAACGTATTCCACGAACGACTTGCCGCTGTTTTCCCGGAACAAGCCGCAGAGCAGCGTTTTGGAAATGTGGAACTTGTTCATCAACTGCGTCAGCGACAGCGGCTGCCCGATATGGGCGGCGATGTACAGCTCGATCTTGGCAAATAAGCGAACCAGATCTCCGCTGTTCAGCTCGTCGAGCTCCCATTCGAAGCTGCGGGCCAGCATGGCGATCAGGCCGTCCGCCAGCTCCGCGAACGACCGGGCCATCTGCAGCAGCTCCTCGATCCGGGCATCCCAATTCCGGAGCTTGAACCCTTTCGTCTCGCGCTCGTCGTTTTCGAGAATGCCGACGATTTCTTTGATCTGAAGCCGCACGATGATCATCGGACTGCCGTCCGTCTCCCACAGCTGCACCGTATGGCGGATCAGACTGGCGATTCCGGCATGATCGCCGCGAATGAGCAGCCGCTCGAGCTGCTTCTTTTCGACCTTGGTGAATTGCGGCGCGAGCGGCCGCTCCGGCGCGGAGGCGTCGAGCCATTGCGGCTTGCCGATGACGGTCCGCTCGGTCAGCACGTTGCGCAGCGCGGGTACCAGCTGCCCCAATCGGCGGATATCGCCGAACGCTTCGCTGCAGCCGACAGAAGGCGCGACGCCGTTTCTCGAGAAATGCAGGGAGACGGCTCGGCGAAAACGGTCCAGCTTCGACCGGTCGTCTTCGCGCAAGCCGGCCACGAGCAGCTGGGAGCGGCCGTCGTCGAGCGGAATGCTCCATAGCCGATCGTCCTCGCCCAGCTCCGCCGCGAGCAGCGCCCGCAGCCGTTCCTCCTCCTCGTCGTCGTCCGGCACCAGCACGGGATGCTCCTGAATGATGGCCATATTTTGCACCAGAAAAGCGCGGTACAGCGGAAAGGCGAACAACGGACGGACGGCGGAGTCTGCGTCCTCGGAAGCATGGGGAGATCCGAGCAGCGCGAGCAGGGAGGCGCGCTGCGCCCGATACGACTTGTTGCGCGTGCGCAGCAGCAGCTTCTCGATCAGGCTGCGCAGTGCGTGCAGATCGACCGGCTTCAGCAAATAGTCGACGACATCGAAGCGGATCGCCTCCCGCACATAGTCGAACGAAGGATAGGCGCTGACGACAACGACGGGCAGCTCCGCGTCGAATTCGCGGATCGCCCGGGCCAGATCGATGCCGCTCAGCGCCGTCATCTGAATGTCGGTGAAGACGACGTCCGGCTTCCGCTCGGCGATGCGCCGCAGCGCCTCCCGTCCATCGTAGCATTCCGCCGCAACGTTAAGCTCGACCTGCAGCTCCTTGCCCAGTTCCTCGATTCTGCGTTTGAATTGTTCGATGAAGAACGGCTCGTCGTCCACGATCATGATGTTCATGCTTCATCACCCTATCCGTTAAATGTGCCGCGCAGCATGATTTGCGCCCCGCCGCCCGGCCGATTGCCGATCGCATACCGGAACTGATGCCGGAACTGCAGCTTCATCCGCACGATCGTGCTGACCATGCCCATGCCGCCCAGGTCGAGGCGGATCTGCTCGAAGTCCGCGTCCAGCCTTGCCAGCGACGACTCGATCTTGCCGTTGACGGCGGCCAGTCCCTCGTCCGAGAAGCCGGCGCCGTTGTCGAGCACTCGCAGCTCCCACCATTCGCCCTCCAGCCGACCGACGACGGAGATGCGCAGCGGGCGGGCGTTGCCGCCGAACCCGTGCTTGATGGCATTTTCCACAAGCGGCTGGAGGATGAGCTTCGGAACGAAAATAAACAGCATGTCGGGATCGAGGTCGAATTCGTATTCCAGCAGGTGCATGTAGCGCGTCTTCATCAATTCCAGGTATTGCGCGGTGAAGGAGGCTTCCTTGTCGAGCGTCGTGGTCGGGGAATCCATCGAGATGGAATATCGCATGAATTCAGACAAATTGCGGCTCAGCATGTTGACCTGCTCGAGCTGGCCGCTCTCGGCCGAGGCTTGAATGATGCCCAGCATATTGAACAGGAAATGCGGATTGATCTGCGCCTGCAGGGTGTCGAACTGGGATTGCAGCTGAAGCGTGCGGAAGCGGACGATTTTTTCCAGCGAATGCTGCAGCCGGTCGTTCATGTTGCGAAACGAGAAGTTGATTTTCTGAATTTCGTTCATTCTGAATTTGTTGTCGATTTTTGGCTGCGCGTCCTGCAGGTCGATCGAATCGATCGCATTCTTCAGCTTCACCAGCGGTTGGGTGAGCACGCGGGACAAGTAATAAAAGACGGCGACCGAAAAGAGGATAAGGACGACGACCGTGGCGACCGCCACATTGCGGAACAGGTCGAGCTTCGCGAATACGACCGCGCGCGGCACCGTCAGCACGACGGACAGGCCGGACTTCGGCGCCGTCTGCCTGAAGGCGTATTCATTTTGCCCTGCGGCGTCCGCAGCGTCGGGGGCCTCGCCGTCCGTTGCCTCGCCGTCCCGGTCGTCCGCGCGCGCGTAGACGACGCGGTCGCCCGCAGTAACGAGCAGCCGGGATCCCGGCATCGCCGCGAGCTGCTCGAGCGGGATGAGCTTGGCGACTTCAATTTGCATCTCGATAACGCCGATTTTGTTTTGCTTCGGATTGAGCAGGCGGCTGAACACGAAGACGGGCACGTCGTCGGGATTGGCGGCATAGTCCTTGTCCCGGTAACGGAGCAGCGTCTCGCCGCTCGATCGGCGCACGGCGTCAAGCTCGGCGGGATCGTCCGGCGGCCGGTTGGCCAGCTGGCGAACGGAAGGGCGGAGATAGACCGCGTTCTGGGCGGTGACGATGCTGATCCGGTGAATATCGTTGTAGATCGCCGCGATGAGGCCGAGAAAATCGTCCACCGCCTTGCCCGATTCGTACGTATCGTACGATTTGCCGTCGGCGGCCAGCAGCTCCAAATATTGAATGACCGTCCGTCCGTTGATTCCGGTGCTGAGATAAGCCTGCTTGCTGATGCTGTTGAACTCGCCCCAGCTCGTATCCAGCTTGCCGCTGATCGTCGCCACCGTCTGGTCGATATTGTTCAGCGCGTTTTTCTCGATGCCTTTTTTCAGATAGAGATAGGCGGGAACGCTTGCCATGATCGTAATCGCAACGAATACCAAGGAATAGAAGAAGAAGACTTTTGCCTGCAAAGAATTCCTCAATTTCAATGCCGATCACCGCCTTGCCCACAGTATAGCACAAACGAATCCGCTCCCCCGGATGTCTGTCCAAAAATCCAGACCGCCCGAACGATCTTCCATATCGGACGGCTCTGGCCGTTTGCTATCATAAGGGGGCAACGAGCTGGCGGCACACATTACGATTATCGGAGGCGTTCGAAGCATGCGACATTCCAGACTCAAATCGACGGCGGCCATCTTGGCGTTCGTCATCCTGATGGGTATCCTGGCGGCCTGCGGAAACGGCAATAAAGCGAACAACAACGGCGGCGACGCCGGTTCGCAGGCGTCCAATGCCGGCGCGTCGGCCAGCCCGGCGCCAGCCAAGAAGCCGGTCGAGCTGGTGCTCTCCACCTTCAACAGCTGGGGCGAATCGGTCGGCCTGAAGAACGCGCTGGCCGCCTACGAGAAGGCGACGGGCAACAAGGTCAGGCTCGACGTCTATCCGGACGATCAATTCATCAACATCCTCAAGACGAAAATGTCGACGGACGACGCGCCCGATCTGTTCCAGGCCAACGTGGGCGACGGCTACGTTCCTTTTACTTTCCTGGAACCGCTTTCCGGTCCGTGGGCGGACAAGATGATCGACAGCGTCAGGCAGTTCGCCGCCAAGGACGGTCAGGTGTACGAAGCGTACGCCACGCCGCTCGGCTACTTCGGCGCCATTTACAACAAAAAAGGTGTTCGAGCAAGCCGGCGTCAAAGTGCCGATGATGAACTACGCGGAACTGACGGCGGGCCTGGAGAAAATCAAGCAGACGGGCGCCACGCCGCTGTTCATTCCAGGCAAGGAGGGATGGACGTACCAGATGCTGCAAGCCATCGGCGGCGTCTATACGTTCCCCGACGAAGACGTGGAGAAGATCGTCAAAAACGAGGAGAAGCCGAACGACGTCAAAACGCTGGTCGAATTCGCCAACCGAATGCTGGCGCTCAAGCCGTACATTAACGACAATCATATGACCGTGCAGATTCCCGACGGCTATCAAGGGCTGCTGGACGGCAAATACGGCATGACGGTGCTGGGCGACTGGCTGTACGCCGATCTCGCCAAGACCGATCCCGAGAAGGTCAAGGATCTCGGCATGATGCCGATCACGCTCGGCGACGATTATATCAGCGGCGTCGTCAACCTGTCGGGCCGCGCCTTCGGCGTACCCAGCAACAGCAAGCATAAGGAAGAGGCCAAAGAGCTGATCAACTTCCTCATGGAGCCGGACAACTTCAAGATCATGGTCGCTCCCGACCAAGGCGCGAGCCCGTACGAAGGCTATGCGACCGACCAGAATCCGTTCCAGCAGGAAATGCAGCAAGCTGACGACCGCAAACCAGATTCCGATCACGCTCGACGTGTTCCGACAGCATTTCCCGACCTTCAATTTCTCGGACAGCGGCAAGCCGTTCCGGGACATCTTCGCCGACAAGCCGATCGACAAGGCGTTCGACGACTGGTACAAGGATTACGCCCAGTTGAACCGCACGATCAAGACGCCGGGCTGGTAACGGCCGGAGCGCCTCTACAAAATTTGCGATTGCGCGGGCGCGCGCGAACGGCGCGCGCCTTCGCCGATTACGGAAGGCGGTAAGGCCATGCTTTCAAAAGGCGTATCGAAGCAGTATACGATATTGTTCGTCCTGCCGGCGTTTCTCTTGTTCAGCCTGTTTTTCATCATCCCCAACCTGTCCGGGTTCGCGATGGCGTTTACCGACTGGTCCTCCTATTACCCGCTGAAGCCGGCCTTTAACGGCTGGACCAACTTCGTCGATCTGTTCCAATCGTCGATCTTCTCCATTTCGATCAAGAATACGCTGATTTTCACCGTATTGACCACCAGCGTCAAGATCGTCGCCGGCTTCCTGCTGGCCATCCTTCTCAACAATCAGATCAAGCTCAAGCATCTGTACAGGACGATCATCTTCTCGCCGATCGTATTCAACCCGCTGGTCATCGCCTTCGTGTTCAGCGCGCTGTACCAGCCGGAGTTCGGGCCGATCAACGTCTTCCTGCGCAGCGTCGGCCTCGGTTTCCTCGCCCAGGAATGGCTGACGGATCTGCGTTTTGCCATGCTGTCGATCTGCGCCATGGACGTCTGGGCCAGCATCGGCATTACGGTCGTCATTTTCCTGACGGGGCTGCAGTCGGTACCGCAAGAATATTACGAGGCCGCGACAGTCGACGGGGCGGGCAGCTTTCGAAGATTTTTCAATATTACGTTGCCCTTGACGATGCCTGCTATCACAATCAACTTCATTCTGTGCCTGATCGGGGGCGCCAAAGTGTTCGGCCAGGTGTTCGGGCTGACGAACGGGGGGCCCAACGATGCGACGCAGGTGTACGGCACCTTCATCTTCAAATCGTTCTCGACGGGCTTGTACGGCTATTCCGCCGCGGCCGGACTGCTGTTCACGGTCGTCATCAGCCTCGTCAGCTTCATCACGCTTGGCTTGTTCCGCAAGCTGGAGGTCGAATATTAATGCAGATTTCGAGACTCGCAAAACTGTGGAAGCTTTTCGCGGAGCTGATCATGCTGGGCGTCGTGGCGGTCTATCTGCTGCCCGTCTGGATTGTCGTCGTCAACTCGCTGAAGGATACGATCCACGCCAACCGGCTCGGCTACAACTGGCCGAAGCAGCTGCATCTCGACAACTATGCGAAGGTGTTCGAGAAGTCCAACGCGCTGTCGGGCATCTACAACGGGCTGTTCATCGGCATCACGGTCGTGCTCATCGGCGGGCTGTTCTCGGCAGCCGCCGCCTATTATATCGCGAGAAAAGGAACGCGGTTCGCCCGGTTCGCCAGCCTGTATTTTTTGTCCGGCATCATAATTCCGACCGCGATCATACCGACCTATTTCGCCATGCTCATTCTCGATCTCAACAACACGTATCTCGGTCTGATCGCCATTTTTACGACCTATACGCTGCCCTTGAGCGTCTTTTTGTATATCGGTTTTCTGAAAACCATACCGAGAGAAATCGACGAAGCCGCTATCATAGACGGCAGCAAGCCTTACCAGATGTTCGTCTCGATCATTTTGCCGCTGCTCGCCCCGGTGTCCGTGACGGTCGTCGTCCTCAACTTCATCGGCGTCTGGAACGACGTGTCGACGTACCTGTACTTCTCGGGAGGAGACAAATGGCCCCTGCCGATGACCGTCTTCATCTTCTTCGGCAAATACAAGCAGCAGTGGGACCTGCTGTTCGCGGACATTCTGATCGCCACGCTGCCGAGCCTGCTCTTCTTCGTCTTCGGCCAGCGGTATATGGTGTCCGGCCTGACGGCCGGCTCGGTGAAGGCATAGCATGATCGATTATGCGCGCCATATCCGCAAGGACGACTGGTTCCGGCACCCCGTCATCGGCGATCCGTCCTTCGACACGTTCGTGCGGTCTCCGGCGAACCCGGTCTACAAGGGTACGGCTCCGTTCGAGTGGCCGGTGAACGGGACGTTGTTCCGGGACCCCGTGTCCGGTCTGCTTTATGTGTATATATCGCTTTATTACAAAGGCTACTGGCCGCCGGAGACTTCCGGCGACAGCCTGCATGTCGTCGCCATGCGCTCGTCGGACGACGGCGCATCCTGGCAGCCGGTCGGCCCTGTGCTGGAGGGAACGCCGGACGGCTACGACTCGCTGGACGGCCGGCGCGGCGGCGCGGCCGACCTGTGCGTCGTCTGGGACGGCCGGCGCTACCATGCCGTGTTCGGCTGGGCGTCGCCCGGCAATGCCGACGGCGGGATCGGCTACGCCGTCGCCCCGACGCCCGAGGGGCCGTTCGCTATCGCGGCGGCGCCGGTTCACCGGGAGTCGGACCAGCCGCCGCTGCTCGGCCGATACAAACGATTGTACGCCTCGTCGCTCATCCGGCGGGAGCGGGATTGGCTGATCGTGGCGATGGCCAGCACGCCGCAGAACTGGGGCGGCACCTGGGCGCTCGCGGCGATGACGGCGGAACGGCCGGAGGGGCCTTACTCGGCGCCGGCGCTCCTTTTGCATCCGCAAAGTCAAGTATTCCACCCGCCGATTGTGGAGTTCTTCCCCGCCTTCGAGGACGAGCGGCATGTGTACGCGCCTTTCACTTCGCTGGCGCTGAACCGCGGCTTTCAGGCGCTGTACCGGGCGGAGCGGGAGCGGGCTCATATGCCCGAGGCCTGGCGGATGATGAAGCACGGCTCGCTGTGGCATGCGGAGGACCTGGCGCACGAGAAGCAGGGCATATGGGGCCAGACGTTGGCCGGTCTGCCGGAGGCGGACGGGCGCTTCCGGGTTATCTACCCCGCCAAGACGGCGCCGGAGGAGGATGTCGGGACAATCAACTTCGCCGAATGCGTTTGGGCGGACATCGATAGGGGCGATACGTTCCGGCTGTCCGCGCCGAACGGCGACGCCTTCGGCTTCCTGACGGCTGAATTCGGCGAATTCGCGCTTGAGGCGAGGGTCGGATCCGGCGGGGAAAAAAGCGTCTGCTGGGCGTGCCGGGCGCCGATCGGCCCCGACAGCACGACGGCGGGAGCGGCGCTGCATCCGCTGATGTATCGCGACATGCTGCGGCTGCAATGGTCGGACGGCCGCTGGAGCCTGACCGACCACGACGATTCGGGAGGCGTCGCGCCGCTGGCCGCGGGCGTTTATCCGCCGGCGCCGGCGGGGGCGAACGCGCCGCTATCGGCTAAGGCGGAGGCAGAGGCTGCGCCGGACGAAATTCGGCTCCATTATGCGGCCGAAGGCACGAGCCTGACGATAAACGGCGTTAACGTCTGGTCCGGGCGCATCGCGATTCGCCGCGGCGCGGTCGGGCTGCTGGCGGGGGCGGGAAGCGCGATGCGGGTCGACCGCTTTGCGCTCGACCGCGCGGGCGCCCCCCTTGACGGTGGCATGTCTGGCGACGGAAGGAATGATCGGCGCAGGCCATGCGCCCGCCAGAGACGGCGGCGCCGCAGAGCCGGAAGGCTGGACGCTGGTGACGGACGAGCGGCTGCGCTTCGGCTTCGGGTATTGGACCGACCGCGCCGGCAGCCGGGTCAAATGGAATTATAACGGCGGACGGTTCAGGCTGTGGAGTCCGACAGACCGCTCGCTCGGGCAAATCCGCGTAAACCTGGACGGAACGCTGCTCGCGACGATCGATCTGGCTGCAGGGATCGCCGGGCCTTCCCGCGTCGTCTTCGACAGCGGCGAGCTGACTAGCGGCTATCGCGCCGTCACCGTCGAGCTCGCAGGCGGCGGGGCGATGGTCTGCGATTCGTTCGACTTCGTAGCGGCCGGATCGGACGCGGAGGAGCATACGTAAACGGACGTTGAGGAGCAAACGAAAACGAGGGTGGCTGCGCGCGATTGCAACCTGCAAGCAGGCGGAGTTATACCGGCGGAACTTCGGTCCGGGACAAGCCGCAGCCGATCGACGGAACACAGAAAAGAAGGGAGCTGCTGCGGGCATGAGAGTCATTGTCGGCGGATTGGTGCAGGAGAGCAACACGTTCAGTACGGCGCCCGTCACCGTGGACGATTTCCGGCGCTATTATATGGCGGTGGACGAGGAGCTGGCGAACGGAGGGACGGCGCGCAACGAGCTGAGCGGCTTCTATCTGGCGGCCCAGGAACGGGGAGTGGAGCTGCTGCCGACGCTGTATGCGGGCGCGGTCTCCGCCGGAAGAATCGGTCGGACGCCGTTCGACGAGCTGAAGCGGATGCTGCTGAGCCGCATCGGCCGGCTGCCTCAGGCGGACGGCGTGCTGCTGGCGCTGCACGGCGCCTGGTGCGCCGACGACGAAGACGACGCCGCGGGTGAGGTGCTGGAGGATGTCCGCGGGATAGTCGGACCCGACATGCCGATCGTCGTCACGCTGGATTCGCATGCGAACGTGACTCGGCGGATCGCCGCTCTCGCGGACGGAATCGTCGGCTACCGGACGTTCCCCCATGTGGATTATATGGAAACGGGCCATCGGGCGGCCTGCCTGCTGTTCGATATCATCGGGAATTCCCGCAGCCCGGCGGTCGCCTTCCGCAAAGTGCCGATGATCGTGCCTGCGGAAAACCAGCAGACGTACCGGGGGCCCATGCGGGAATTGTGGCTGGAGGCGGAAGCCGGGGAGAGGGCCGGCGCTTCGATCGCCACGTCGCTGTTCGCGGTGCAGCCCTGGCTGGACGTGAAGGAGATGGGCTGCTCCGTCGTTGTCGTCGGGGCGGACCGGGCCGGGGCGGAAGCCGAGGCGGACCGACTGGCGGCGATGATGTGGGCGCGCAGGGCGGCGTTCGACGTGGAGCTGCATACGGTGGAGGCGGTCGTCGGTCTGCTGGACGGCGGGGACGCCGGGAGGCCGTTCATCCTTTCCGATTCGGCGGACAGCCCCGGAGCGGGCTCGCCGGGCGACAGCAATTACGTGCTGCGCGAGCTGCTGCGGCTGAACGTGCAGCATCGCCGGACGGCGCTGCTGTCCGTCGTCGACGCCGAGGCGGCGCGCAAGGCGTCGGCGGCGGGAAGCGGCAGCCGGGTCAAGCTGGCCGTCGGCCACTCGATATCGACCGAGGTGGGACGGCCGCTGGAGATCGAAGCAGAGGTCGCGGCCGTCGGCAGCGGCAAGTTCCGCTTCGGCGGCGGCTTCATCAAAAATTTGGAGGCGGATATGGGACGCTGCGCCGTGCTGGCGATCGGCGGTCTGTCGCTGCTCGTGATGGAGAACGCCGTCTTCACCGGCGATCCCGCCATGTACCGCAGCGTCGGTCTGGAGCCGGCGGAGGCGGATATCGTGCTGGTGAAGTCCGCCAACCAGTTCCGCTCCGAATACGAGAAGCTGTCGTCCCGCATCTACATCCTGGATACGCCGGGAGCGAGCACGGCCAACATCAAGTCGCTGAACTTCGTCAACATCGACCGGCCGATGTACCCGTTCGACGACCATTTCGACTGGAGGCAATCATGATGAACGAAAGCGAACGAGCGGCGGCGCGCAGGATGCGAGCGCCGCGCCGGACGAATGGAGGATGGGCGCGATGACGAACGAAGAGACGCTGTACGCCAGCCAGAAAGTGCGCAAGATCAGCTTCGAGGGCGACGCGCTGCGCATGTCGATGGATTGGAGCGTAGAGGATCTGGATAAAATCCAGGTGCTCGTGGAGAGCACGATGGGCTCGAGCCATCCGAGCTCCTATCATCTCGGCGAGCTCGTCGCCGAGGCGGAGAAGGGCGTCTACCAGCTTGGAGGCAAGCCGGCCGTGTATACGACGACGGACATATGCGACGGCGTGGCGCAGGCCCATAACGGCATGCATTATTCGCTGCCGTCGCGGGATATGATCGCTTCGATGGTGGAGATCCACGCCATGGCGACGCCGTTCGACGCGATGGTGCTCTCGTCGGCCGGCGACAAGGCGGTGCCGGCGCATCTGATGGCGATCGCCCGGCTGGATATACCGGCGATCCATATTCCGGGGGGGAGCGATGGGCGCGGGGCCCTGTATGCGTTCCAACGAAGAGCTGTGGCATATGAGCGTCGAGACGGAGAGCGGCAAAATGACGAAGGAGGAATTCCTCGCCTTCCAGCGCGCCTGCTGTCCGACCTGCGGCGCCTGCCAGTATATGGGGACGGCGGCGACGATGCAGGCGATGGCCGAAGCGCTGGGCCTGGCGCTGCCCTGGTCGGCGCTTATTCCGGCGACGAACGCCGAGATTCGCCGGTCCGCCCGCGAGGCGGGCCAGCAGGTGATGCGGCTCGCCCGCGCCGGCATCAAGCCTTCGGACATTTTGACCCGCCAGTCGTTCGAGAACGCCATCATGGTGCATTCCGCCATCGGCGGCTCGCTTAACGCGGTCATGCATCTGATCGCGATTGCGCGAGAGACGGGCATCGAGCTGTCGGCGGACCGGTTCGACGAGATTCACGGCCGGGTGCCCGTCCTGGTCGATACGAAAACCGCCGGCCATTATCCGACGGAGCTGTTCTGGTATGCGGGCGGCGTCCCTTTTGTCATGGAGGAAATCAGGGAACTGCTCCATACGGACGCGTTGACCGTGACCGGCCGCACCGTCGGGGAGAACCTGGACGAATTCCGCAAGAGCGAGATGCCCCGTTACGCGGAGATGTTCCTGGCCAATTACAAGCTGAACCGCCGGGACGTCATCTATCCGCTGAAAAAGCCGCTCAAGAGCGAAGGCTCTCTCGCCGTACTGAAGGGCAACCTCGCTCCGGCGGGCGCGACGATCAAGAAGTTCGCCGTCGCCGCGGACATGCAGCGGCATCAAGGTCCGGCCGTCGTGTTCGACAACGAGCGGGAGGCGGTGGACGCCCTGGTGGCCAAGACGATCCGGCCCGGAGACGTCATTATCATCCGCTACCAAGGGCCGAAGGCGGTCGGCATGCCGGAGATGTTCTTCATCTCCGAGCTGATTGCATCCGATCCCGTCCTGTCGCGCACGACGTCGCTTGTGACCGACGGGCGGTTCTCGGGTGCGACCCGCGGACCGTGCGTCGGCTATCTGGGCCCGGAGGCGCTGGACGGCGGCCCCATCGCCGCCGTGAGGAACGGCGACCTGATCCTCATCGATATTCCGAACAGGCGCATCGATGTTGTGGGCGAGGATGGGATCGAGCGCGGAGCCGACATCATGAAGGAGGTGATGCGGGACAGACTGGCGCAATGGCAGCCGCCCGGCCTTCGCCCACAAGGGCGTCCTGCGCCAATATACGGCGCTGGCGCGGCCCGCGCTGGAGGGCGGATCGTCTTCCGAAGGAGGGACGCCCAGATGCGGTTGATCGGCAAAACGGCCATCGTCACCGGCGCGGCCCAATCGATCGGCGCAGCCGTCGCCAGACGCTACGCCGCGGAGGGGGCCGTCGTCGCGATCGTCGACCGCGCCCGTCCGGAGCTGGCCGAAGCGGTCGTCGACGAGATTAACGGCAGCGGCGGCGAAGCGTTTTTCGTTCAAGCCGACGTGTCCAGGGAGGACGAGGTGCGCCGAATGGTGCGCGAGGTTGCGGACCGGTGCGGAACGGTCCACATTCTCGTGAACAACGCGGGCATCGATCCCCGCAAGCGGTGGACCGAGATTACGGCGGACGACTGGGATTATGTGATGGGCGTCAACGTCCGCTCCCAGTTTCTGTGCGCCAAGGCGGTACATCCTTACATGCAGGCGCAGCGCTACGGCAAGATCGTCAACGTCTCGTCGGTCACCTTCTTCACCGGACAGGCGAACTTCGTCCACTACGTCGCTTCCAAGGGAGCGGTCGTCGGCTTCACCCGCGCGTTGGCCCGGGAGGTGGCGGGCGACGGCATTACGGTCAATTGTCTGACGCCCGGCGCCGTGCTGACGGAGACGGAGCTGGCGAAGGTCGGTGCCGAAGCGCTGAAGGAGGCCGAGCGCAAGCTCGCGGAACGGCAAAGCTTCGCCCGGCGCGAGACGCCGGCCGACCTAGAGGGGGCGTTCGTCTTTCTCGCTTCCCCCCGACAGCGACTTCGTTACAGGGCAGACGCTGAACGTCGACGGCGGCTGGATCATGCACTGAAGCGGAGCGCCAGGCAGGCGCGCCCGCCCGCACATCCGGCGCGAAGCCGGGGAACTAAGGCAAGCGAATCAACGGCATCCACATTCGATAAGGAAAAGAGGTTATTGATGATGAAGGTTCAAGCGGCCTTTCTTCTATCCGTTCCGAGAAAATGGATTTATGCCTTCGCTTTCGCGTCGATCTTCCTGATCGCGGGCTTCGCCGCAGCAGGAGAAGCCCACGCACAGACCTATTACGTCAGCTCCTCCGACCCCGGCCGCAGCGACAGCGGGCCCGGGACGAGCGCCTCCGCTCCCTGGGCGACCTTGACGAAAGTGTCCTCGGTGACGTTTAACGCCGGAGATACCATTTTGCTGAAAAAAGGCGATACGTGGACGGGCGAGACGCTGTTCCTGAAGGGCAGCGGCACCTCGAGCAACTGGATCACCCTTTCCTCGTACGGCACCGGCGCGCGGCCCCGCATCACGCCGTATACGTCGGAAGCGGCCATACCGGCCGCCGACCCGACGAATGTCGCGAACAACGGCATCATGTACGGCATCCGCCTGCAGAACAACGCCGGCTGGAAAATCGTCGGCATCGAGATCGCCTATACCAAAATGGGCATCGTCTACACGAACGACAACACCGCCAACAAGGACGGCCTGTGGATCGAGGACTGCTACGTGCACAACATCGCGAAATGGCCGATCCATCCGTATCCGTCCGCGGACACCCGCGCCGCCGAGTTGCAATACGCGGCCTATTCCATCGGCATCTATGCGCACGGCAGGCATCTCGACAGCGGTCTGTACGGCCACCTGCAGAACATCACGATCAAAAATACGACCATCAACAACACCGACGCGCCGCTTGACGTCGGCTGGGCCGACAACATTACGATCGATTCCATCACCGCCAAGGATTCCTATCGGGAGGGCGTCCAGTTCGGCCACGTCAACTACGACGGCGCCGGTCCGTTCGTCGGCAGCTTTACGAACAGCCGAATTTTGCGGTCCGGCTATCTGTACGGCTTCGCCTGGGGATCGGCGGGCCTGCAGTTCAACGCCGTGCATCACTTCACCGTCGACAACGTGGAGATCGGCTCGACGAAGGCGCCGGACGGACCGGATGGCGTCGGCGTCGACTTCGAGGGGTTGAACACCGACGTTACCGTGCAGAACAGCTACATTCACGACAACGACGGCGACGCCTTCATGCTGACGCGCAACGGGTTCTGGGGCCGCAACGAAGTGACCGGCATGCCGATCGAGAATTCCAACACGAGCATTATCGGCAACTACATCGTCAACAACGGGCTCAAGATCGACCCGAACCAGCCGCATGCCGCCTTCATGGTACACGGCTGGAATCTTGGCAACGGAGGCACGATTTCGGGCAATACGATCGTGAAAGCGTCGGCCTCGCAAGCACTCAACCATATTTTCGAGCGGACGCCGAGGCTCACGGAATCGATGCCGCGCGACCATGTGTACGCGAACAACATCGTCAAGCTGCCCGGGGGCAATATCATCCATTATGCCGCACTGGATTTTACAAGACGCAGGGAGCGGCGGGCTGGAGCTATCTGGTGAACGGCTCGACGAACGCGGTCTGGCAGGAGGCGCCTGCGCCGAACGATTACGACGATGCCGGCACGACGCAGAGCTACGGCATTCCGTACGATTACGCGCCCAACGCGAACTGGCAGTACGGGCAAGGCTATTGGAAGTCGTCCACGGGGGGCATGCAGATCGGCGACAACTGGCTCTTGCCGGATGTCGGGCAAGCGGCTCACCGCGTCTGGACGTCCGACGGCATCAAGAAAATCCGCATTACCGGCACGGCCAAAAAAAGCGGACGTCACAGGCGGCGACGGCGTGGACGTCAAAATCGTCAAAAACAACGACGCGACACCGCTCTGGTCCGGCACGCTCGCTTACAACGATGCCACCGGTCTCAGCCACGACATCACGCTGATGGTCAAGTCGGGCGACAAAATTTCCTTTATCGCGAGCGCCAAATCGAGCGCTACGGGCGACAAGACGGAATGGAATCCGGTTATCGAGGAAGTACAGGAGCCGGGACAGTCGATTTATACGTCGCAAGTGCCGAATAACTTCTTCGCCGACGCGCGCTACGACCTGGGCACGAAATTCAAGGCGAACGTGTCCGGCACGATCACGAAGGTGCGCATTTACACGAAGGATGCGGAGAGCGGCATTCACACGGTGCGCATCTGGAACGCGGCGACGGGCGCCATGCTGCTGCCGAAGGCGTACGATTGGGATATTCCGGGCGGCACGGCCGGCTGGAAGGAATTCACGCTTCCCGTGCCGCTTGCCATCTCGGCCGATACCGACTACATCGTGTCGGTCACGAACAGCACGGATCTGTATTACGCCGACACGCAGCACGGCTTCGACAGTCCGATCAACAACGGCAATCTGATCACCTACGCGGCCAGCGGGGTGGGCAGCACGACGCTCGGCACGATGCCTAGCATCACCTACCTGAACAGCAGCTTTTTCCGCGATATCGTCTTCGTTCCGACGCCGTCGCAGACGATCTTCACGACGCAGACGCCGGACTATTACTTCTACGACGCGCAGTATGAGCTGGGCACGAAGTTCAAGACGAGCGTGGCGGGCAAAATCACGAAGGTGCGCATCTATACCAACGGCGTGGAGACAGGCACCCATATGGTTCGCATCTGGAACGTCGCCACCGGCACGATGATCCTGCCGACGACCTATAGCTGGAGCGTGCCGACGGGAGCGGCGGGCTGGAAGGAGTTCACGCTTCCGACGCCGCAAGCGATCTCGGCCAACACGGACTATATCGTGGCCGTCTCCACCGGCACGGACAAGCTGTACGCCGATACGCAGCACGGCTTCGACAGCCCGATCAACAACGGCAGCCTCGTCACCTACGCGGCGAGCGGCGTCGGTACGACCGCGCTCGGCACGATGCCGACGAGCACGTACCTGAACAGCAATCTGTTCCGCGATATCGTGTTCGTCGCCGACTGACGGAACGGGCCCCCCCTCATTTTTATGCTCAAAAATTTGAAGGAGTCTCTCCGTCGGTCCTGCCGAACGGGAGACTCCGTCCCTTGCCCGGGCTGCCGGACAAGGGAACGCCGAGGATGTGAATACAATGAAAATCGACGACATGCGGGAAGGGTTTGCCACCCCTTCCCCGTCGCTTCGTTCGGTTCCCTTCTGGTCCTGGAACGACAAGCTGGAGATCGATGAGCTGGTCCGCCAGATCGGGGAAATGAAGGCGCAGGGCATGGGCGGCTTCTTCATGCATTCCCGCGAAGGGCTGGAGACGGCATATATGGGCGAGGAATGGCTCGCCTGCATCGAAGCGTGCGTGCGCGAAGCAAATCGGCTCGGCCTGCAGGCCTGGCTGTACGACGAAGACCGGTTCCCGTCGGGCGGCGCCGGCGGTACGGTCGCCGCGAAGGGCGACGCGTACCGGGCGAAGGCGGTCACGCTGGAGGCGATCGGCAAGGCGGATGCGGGCGTCGTTGCCGACAAGAGCGCCATCGCCGTCTTTTTGGCGAAGGCGGACGGCACGGAGCTGCTGCGCTGCGAGCGGATCGCGGCCGACGGCCGGACGGTCGCGCTCGGCGAAGGCGAGCTGTTGCTTCTCTTTCGCAGGGAGATATCCGAACCGGACGAATGGTTCAACGGCGAAGCGCCGGCCGACAACCTGAATCCGGCTTCGGTCGCCGCTTTTATCGAATCGACGTACGAGCCTTACCGGCGTACGGTCGGCGACGAGTTCGGCCAAGCCGTACCGGGCATTTTCACGGACGAGCCCAATATCGCCGATTTCCGCTCGCCGCACGGCACGGACAGGGCGTGGCTGCCGTGGACGGACGGATTCGCCGCTTTTTTCCGCGAACGTCGGGGCTACGACCTGCTGGACGAGATTCCGCTGCTGTTTTTTCAAGGGGGAGCGCGCGCCGAAAATCCGCCACGACTACTGGCGAACGATCACGGAGCGGTTCGGGGACGCCTATTCGCGGCAGCTGGGCGCATGGTGCGAGGCGAATGGCATCGCCTTGACCGGCCATTATCTCGTCGAACATAACCTGGGCATCGGAACGCGGCTGAACGGGGCGGTCATGCCCCAGTACCGGTACCAGCAGGTGCCCGGCATCGATATATTGGAGGAGCGGACGGAGGAGTACTGGACCGTCAAGCAGTGCACGAGCGTCGCCAATCAGTACGGGAAGCGGCGGGTGCTGTCCGAGATGTACGGATGCGCAGGCTGGGAATTCACGTTCGAAGGGCAGAAGTGGGTGGGCGACTGGCAATACGTCATGGGCGTGAACGCCCGCTGCCAGCATCTCGCGCTATATTCGCTCAAGGGTTGCCGGAAGCGCGATTTCCCGCCGGCTTTCGGCTACAATACGCCCTGGTGGAAATACAATCATGCGGTAGAGGACTATTTTGCGAGAATCGCCGCCGTAACGACGCAGGGGCCGGCCGTTCGCGACGTGCTTGTGCTGCATCCCTCGTCGACAGTATGGACGATGGTCGGCTGCGATCCTTACCGCTATCTCGGCTGGGACGACCCGAGCCTGCTGGCGGCCAACCGGCTGGAGCGGCATTGCGACGGCGTCGTCCGCGCGCTGCTCGGGTCGCATTACGACTTCGACTTCGGCGACGAGACGATTATGGCCGAGACTGCTTCGGCGGCGGAAGGGACGCTCGCCGTCGGCCTGGCTTCCTACAAGGTCGTCGTGCTGCCCGGCGTCGCCTCCATCTGGCGAAGCACGGTCGAGCTGCTGCTTGCCTTCCTGGACGGCGGCGGGCGTGTGATCGTCGTCGAGCCGGTCCCGACGATGATCGAAGGAGAGCGCTCCGGCGAATTGTCGGCGCTGCTGAGCCATCCGAACGCGGAGACGGTCGACCGGCCCCGGGACGCGGTGCGCGCGCTGGAAGCGGCTCTGCCGCGCCGGATAAGCATTTGCGACCGCGCCGGCAGCGAGGCTTCGTCGTTTCTCTATTTGATGACGGAGCTGGAGGACGGATACGGCGTGTTTATCGTCAACAACGACCGCAACAGCGGCCACGAGGTCGAGATCGCGCTGGAGCGGCCGGGCAAGCTGGAGGAATGGGACCTGCTCGGGGGCGGCATTGCGGTTCGGGGGGCGTCTCTGTCGGGCAGGAGCGGCAGCGGGGGCGGCATGCGCTTTACGGCCGATTTCGGCCCGGCGGGCTCGCGGATGTTCGTCGTCCGGACGGGCGAGCCGCCGCTGGAAGCGGAGAGCGATTTCTCCTATGTGCCCGTCCATGAACGCAACCGGGTGGCGGAAGCGACGCTCGGCCCGGCCTGCCGGTTCACGCGGACGTCTCCCAACGCGCTCGTGCTGGACCGCTGCCGCTACCGGCTCGACGGGGGCGGGTGGTCAGAGCCGATGCTCGTCTGGGAGGCGCAGCGCGCGATCAGGGAGACGCTCGGCATGCGGCCCGTCCACTACAACGGCATTCCCCAGCGCTACCGCTGGATCGGCGAGCCCCACCCAAGGGACGGCGCGGCGGTCGAGCTGGCATTCGTTTTCCAGGTCGACGAAGTTCCGGCAACGGACGTTTTCCTCGTCCTCGAGCAGGCGGAATCGTTCGACATCCGTCTGAACGGGGAAGCGGCGGCCGCCGAGCCGAACGGCTGGTATCTCGACAAATCGTTCGTCAAGGTCAGGCTGCCCGTTGTTCGGCCCGGAAGCAACGAGCTGCTGCTCAGCTGTGCGTACAGGCAGACGTTCGAGCTGGAGGACTTTTATCTGATCGGCGATTTTGCCGTGGACGCCAGCCGCAGCATCGCAGCCGAGCCGGAGCTGCTTCATGTCGGCGACTGGTGCCATCAAGGCTACTATCACTATTGCGGCGGCATCGTCTATCACTTCGAATGTACGTTGGAGCCGATCGAGCCCGGCAGGCGCCGGGTGCTCGAACTGGACGATTTCCGGGCAGTGACCGTGGAAGTGAGGGTGAACGGGACGTCGGCCGGGCTTATTCCGTGGAAGGCGGCGGGCAGGCTCGACTTGACGGAGCACTTGCGGGCGGGAACGAACCGCATCGACATCGAAGTGACGGGAAGCGCCCGCAATCTGCTGGGTCCCCTGCATCAGCGGGGCAGCCACAATCCGTGGACGGACTGGACGTTCTTCACGCGGGAGCATACGCGCGATGAGCCGCAGTACACCGTACTTCCTTATGGATTGATGAGCAAAGCGAACATATATCAGATTTAGCGGCGAGGAGCGAGCGATGGTGGTTGCGGTGGATATCCGATTCGATTTTAAAAAGGCGGGGACGGGACGCGTCAAGGCGCTGCACGGAGTCAACAACGGCCCGGTCTGCTACGGGACGCTCATCGACGTGAGCGACTATTTCAAGGAAGCCCGAATTCCCCATGCCCGGCTGCACGATACCAATTGGCCGCATCCGCGCGAGGTGGACATCAACACGATTTTTCCCGACTTCGACCGGGACCCTGAAGATCCCGCCAGCTACGATTTCCGCCGGACGGACGATTACATCCGGTCCGTACTGGACACCGGAGCGCAAGTGATCTACCGGCTTGGCGTCAGCATTGAGCATACGGCGATCAAATATTATACGGCGCCGCCCGCCGACTATGACAAATGGGCGCGCATCTGCATCGGTATTATCAAGCATTACAATCAAGGCTGGGCGGACGGCTACGAATGGGATATCCGCTACTGGGAGATTTGGAACGAACCCGACAATCCGACGCGCGGCTGTATGTGGGACGGTACGCCCGAGCAGTTCTATGCGTTATATGAAGTAGCTTCGGTGGCGATCAAACGCTTCGACCCGCAGCTGAAGGTCGGCGGATTTGCCGCGACGATGGTCAACCACGATTTCACCCGCGGCTTTTTCGCCTACTGCCGGGAACGGAGCCTGCCGCTCGATTTTTTCTCCTGGCACACGTATGCCGACCATCCCGAGCAGGTCGCGGCCAACGCCGGGCTCGTCGAGGAATGGCTGGAAGCGTACGGCTATTCCGAAGCGGAAAGCCACTTCAACGAATGGAATTACATGAACATCGATCCCAGTCTCGACCGCGGCTTCTTCACGCGCGGAGCCGAATATTACCGGCGCGATTCCTTCGACCGGCAGAAGGGCGTAGAGGGCGCTTCGTTCGCCGCCGCGACGCTGACACTACTCCAGGATTGCCGCGTCGACGTGGCCAACTATTACGACGGCCAGCCGTCGGCGATGTACTGCGGCCTGTTCGACGTCTACGGCGTTCCGCAGAAGACGTATTTTGCGTTCAAGGCGTTCTCCCGGCTGGTCGAGCTGGGCCGGCGGGTGCCTGCCGAGCTGGAGGTCGAGCAGACGGCCGGGCTGTACGTCTGCGCGGCCGCGAACGAAGACGGCGGGGGAAGCGGCGGTGCTGATCAGCAATTTTGCGGCAGAGAGCCGGGAATATCGGCTGGATCTGAGCTCCTTGGCGGGGAGCGGGACGTACGTCTGCAGCCGGTATACGGTGGACAAGGACAGCGATCTGCGGCTGCAGGCCGAGCATACGCTTGGCGGCGAAGGGGAAGGAACGCTCGCCGTGTATGCGGAGCGGCACAGCGTCGTGCTGCTGGAGCTGCGGAGAAGCTAGCCGGGGCAGCACGCGTGCGGCTGGCGCTGGCGTGCAGTCTGTTTTTTCCGGCGACGGCTTGAATCTTTTGGCATTCGACCTCCAATCCGCTTAGGCGGAACGGAGGTTTTTTTACGTGAATGCCCTGCTTCCAGTGGCTTGGCGCGGCTTGGCGTTGTATTCCGGGCCCGTTCCCCGCTCTCTTTCCCGCACGAACCGCCATCCCGCCATCCCGCCATCCCCACCGCTAGTAACATTCCATCCCCTCAAAGGCGCGACAGCGGACCCAGGAGCCTCTATTTGCGCTTAGACGGCCGATTCCGGTCCGCGCGCGGACCCAGCTGCCGCTATTGCGGGGAGAGCCGGTCGCTTTGGCGCTTAAGCGGCAAGATAACGTCGCTCCAGTCCGCAACTCCCTCGGAATGGCTGATTTTTCGCCATATAACGGCTTTTCGGTCCGTTTTCGTAAGGGCGCCGTTGTACGCTATATTGTATAGTAGACAGATGTACCATAAACGAGGTGAATCCGATGACGATCAAGCCCGTATCCCTCTCTTTTTTCCAGAAGCCGACGCTCGAATTGGCCCAATCGCTGCTCGGGATGCTGCTCGTCAAGGAAACGGAGCTCGGCATTGCCTCCGGTTGGATCGTGGAGACGGAAGCGTACGTCGGACCGGGAGACAGGGCCGCGCACAGCTTCGGAGGACGAAGGACGCCGCGAACGGAAGTGATGTTCGGTCCGCCGGGGTACGCGTATACGTATGTCATGCATACCCACTGTCTGTTCAACGTGGTGAGCGGCGAGCCCGGCTGTCCCGAAGCCGTACTGATCAGGGCCGTGGAGCCCGCGGAGGGAGAAGCGCTCATGCTCGAACGGCGCGGTCCGTTAAAGAAAATCCATCACCTGACCAGCGGACCGGGCAAGCTGACGAAGGCGCTGGGCATCGGCATCGGGGATTACGGACTTCCGCTGGACAAGCCGCCGCTGTATATCGCGGAGGGAAGACCCGTGTCGTCCGTATCCGCCGGCCCGAGAATCGGCATCGATAACAGCGGCGAGGCGAGAGATTACCCGTGGCGGTTTTGGGAGACGGGCAACCCGTTCGTGTCGCGGAAGGGTTGAAGCAGCTTCGGCGGAACGATAATTCGGGGCAGACCATCCGGTACTTGCCGTCTAACTGTAAACGCTTGCAATGCCATCTTTCCGCCTGATAAACTAAACGTATTCCAAGCCGCAAATCATGGAGCAGCGGGCTGCTTCGGATCGGCGGCTTTTTCATTTCCAGCGCGACGGGCGGAGGTTGACGATCATGGGCAAAACGAAGCATTCGGGCCGAACGAAGCTGCCGGGACGTCCGGATCCCAAGCTATGGGTGAGCAAGGTGCCGTTCGGCCTGGGCAGGCAGAAGCCGCATCATATCCGCGATACGATGAAGGTCGTCTGGGACAACCGCGACAATCTGCCGTACGCGTACAGAATTTTGACGCAGGGCGTATGCGACGGATGCGCGCTCGGCGTGTCCGGTCTTTACGACCAGACGCTAACGGGGCCGCATCTTTGCACGACCCGGCTGAACGTGCTGCGGCTGAACACGATGGGACCGATCAAGCCGGATGTTTTGCACGCCGATATCGATGAGCTCAGGCGGATGGACAGCGCGCAGCTGCGAAAATTGGGGCGCATTCCTTATCCGCTCGTACGCGAAAAAGGCGATTCCGCCTTCAGGCGCGTGTCGTGGGACGAAGCGCTGGATCGTATCGCAAGCCGTATCCGAGGCGTGGATCCGAAGCAGCTGGCGTTCTACCTGACCGGGCGCGGCATTACGAACGAATCGTATTACGCAGCGGCCAAGGCTGCGCGGCTGATCGGCACGAACAACATCGACAATGCGTCCCGCATCTGCCACTCGCCTTCGAAGACGGCAATGAAGCGGTCGCTCGGCATCGGTGCTTCGAGCTGCAGCTACAGGGATTGGATCGGCACGGACGTGCTCGTGTTCTGGGGGAGTGTAGCCTCGAACAATCAGCCGGTGTCCACCAAGTATATGTACGCCGCCAAGCGCAAAGGCACGAAGATTATCGTGATCAACCCCTACCGGGAGCCGGCGATGGAGGGCTACTGGGTGCCTTCGATTCCCGAGTCCGCGCTGTTCGGCACAAGGCTGGCCGACGACTTTTACCAGGTGAACATCGGCGGCGACATCGCGTTCATGAACGGCGTGATGAAGCATTGGTTCGAGATGGAGGACGACCGGCCCGGCTCGGCGATCGACCATGCGTTCGTGCAGGCGCACGCGAGCGGCTACGAAGCGCTGAAGGCGCATGTGCGCGAGCAGGAGTGGGAGGCGCTCGAGCGGTCGTCGGGCTTGTCGCGCGAGCGGATAGCCGAATTCGCGAACTTGCTGGCTGGCGCGCGCAGCGGCGTCTTCGTCTGGAGCATGGGGCTCACCCAGCACCGCTTCGGCACGGACAACATCTCGCAGGTCGCCAATCTCGCGCTGCTCCGCGGCTTTATCGGCAGGGAGCATTGCGGCGTCATGCCGATCCGCGGACATAGCGGGGTACAGGGCTCCGGCGAAATGGGAGCTGATCCGTTCAGCCTGCCGGGCGGGGACTTCCAGCCGGAGCACGTCCGCCGAATCGAAGCGCTATGGGGATTCGAGCTGCCGCGCTGGCAGGGCGACATCGTCGGCGTGTCGCTGGAGAACGCGATGCTGCCGGACGATCACGAGCGCAAGCTCAAGGTGTTCTACACGTCGGGCGGCAATTTTCTCGAGACGATGCCCGACCCCGACTTCGTCCGGCGCTGCTTGGAAAACGTCGACGTTCGCGTCCATCAGGACATCGTCCTCAATACCTCCACGCTCGCAGACGCCAAAGAGGAGGTGTGGGTGCTGCCCGCCATGACCCGTTACGAGCAGCCAGGCGGCGGTACGTCCACCTCCACGGAGCGAATGGTGTATTTCTCGCCGGAGATCGAAGGCCCGCGCATCGCGGAAGCCCGGCCCGAGTGGCTGATCTATGCCGATCTGGCGGCCCGCATCAGGCCGGAGCGCCGCGATGCAATCGCCTTCGCCGACGCGGCCGCCGTCCGCGAGGAGATCGCCAAGGCCGCGCCGAACTACGACGGCATTCAGCGTTTGCGAGCGCGCGGCGACGTCTTTCAATGGGGCGGCGCCTGGCTGTGCGAAGACGGCGAGTTCCCGACGCCGGACGGCAAGGGCAGGCTTCTGCCGATCGAGCTGCCGGAGCTTCGCAAGCCCGAAGGGCGCTTTTACGCGACGACGCGCCGCGGCAAGCAGTTCAATTCGATGGTGTACGGCGACCTCGATCCGTTTAACGGCGCAGGGCGTTACGACGTGCTGATGAACGCGGCGGATGCGGAGGGGCTTGGCATTCGGGAGGGAGAAGCCGTCGTCGTCTACAATCGGCACGGCGTTTTTCACGGCAGGCTCAAGACGGCGGCGATGGCCGCAGGCAACCTCGAGCTGTATTGGCCGGAAGGCAACATGCTGTTTCCCAAAGGCGTCTATGAGCCCCATGCGGGCATCCCCGAATATAATGCGGCGGTCGTCGTGGAGAAGGCGGAGACTTACCATGCCTTGAAGGATACGCGGTACGTAGAAAAGCGAATCGAGGAACTGGACCTCGACACGCCGGAATAAGCGCAAGGAGTGGGCGGGGATGGAACGACCTTCGATCGTAAAATGGACCGCGACGAAAATGAAAGGCGGGCTCGTCTCCGAGCGGGAAGAGGACGTGGCGGCCGAATATCCCCTGACGTTGATCGTCGACGGTGAGGAGTTCGCGACCTTGGTCTGCTCGCCAAGCGACCTGACCGATCTGGTCGTCGGCTTCCTCGGCTCCGAGGGCGTCATTCGCGTCCGCGAGGATATCAAGGCACTTACGCTCGACGTACAAGGCGGCTTTGCCCGCATCGAGCTCGTCCGTCCGCAGTCCACCGCCAAGGACTTCTATTCGAAGCGTTTGATCGGTTCATGCTGCGGCAAAAGCCGGCAGTTTTATTTTCAGAACGACGCCCGAACGGCTAAGACGCTGACCGGCGGACTGCGGATTCCGGCCGAGCGCTGCTTCGAATGGATGTCCCGGCTGCAGGCGGCTTCGGCCGAATTCGCGGCGACGGGCGGCGTGCACAACGCTGCCTTGCTCGACGAATCGGGAGCTGCGGAGACGAGGTCGGACATCGGCCGGCACAACGCGCTCGACAAGCTGTTCGGCCACTGCATCCGCCATCGATTATCCGCGAGAGACCGGGTCATCGTGTTCAGCGGCCGCCTGTCCTCTGAGGTCGTCTTGAAGGCCGCCAAGATCGGCTGCCCGATCCTGCTTTCCAAGTCGGCGCCGACGGATCTCGCCCTCCGGCTCGCGGATGACCTCGGCATCACTTGCGTGGGCTTCATACGCGCGGATTCGCTGAACGTGTACACGCATCATCGCCGGATCGTCATGGACTAAGAGGTTGCCGGACGACATCAGCCGGCGCGATTCAACGTGATTCGGCGCTATTAGGCCGACAAGCTCGCGTCACATCAGCCCCTGATCCTTCAGCCATTGCTCCGCCACGGCGCGCGGCTCCTTGCGCTCCAAGTCCACCTTTCCATTGAGCGCGGACATCGTTTTGTCGTCGATTTTGCCGGCCAGCAGGTTAAGCGTTTCTTCTAGCTCGGGGTGCGCCTTCAGCGTATCGTCGCGAATGACGACGGCCGCATAGTACGGCGGGAAAAATTGCTTGTCGTCCTTGAGCGCCTTCAGCTTAAACGCCTGGATGCGCCCGTCCGTCGAAAAGGCGTCGTTGACGTCGGTCGTGCCTTCCTTGACCGCGCCGTACGTCAGACCGGGATCAAGGCCGGTCACTTTTTTGAAGTGCATGCCGTAGGCGGCCTGCAGCCCCTTGAAGCCGTCCTCCCGCTCCAGAAATTCATGCGTCGCGCCGAGCGTCAGCCCGGACGAACGGGCCGCCAGCTGGGACATCGTGTCGATGCCGAGTCGATCGGCGGCGTCGGCGCGCATGGACAGCGTGTACGTATTGTTGAAGCCGAACGGCGGCAGCCAGGTGACGCTGAATCGCGTTTCGTAAGCCGCCTTCACCTTGTCGTAGGTGGCTTGCGGATCGCCTCCCACGGGCGCTTCGCCCAGCACCGAGGACCAACCCGTCCCCGTATACTCCGGGTACAGGTCGATGCTGCCGCTCGTCAGCGCGCTGTGGGTCACCTGCGAGCCGCCGAGAAACGGCTTGCGCACGACCTTCAGATCGGTTTTCGCCTCGATCAGCGAGGAAAGCATATGGACGAGAATGTCCTGCTCGGTGAAATTTTTGCCGCCGACGGTGATCGTCTTGCCGCCTCCGCTCCCGCCGAATCCAATACCGCCGCGTCCCAGCAGGCTCGTCGCGATCGCCGCGACGAGCAGGACGCCGAGCGCGATCTCGACGACCCGCACGAAGCGATTCGTCCGCTTGCGGCCGACCGGCCTGAGGCCGGGGGGCGTGACCGCCCGTTCCATCCGCTCCAACAAAAAGTCGAGCAGCAGCGCGAGCAGGGCGGCGGGAATCGTGCCCGCCAGGATCAGCTCGGTATTGACCGTCGAGATGCCGCGGAAAATGAGATCGCCGAGACCGCCGGCCCCGACCAGCGAGGCCAGCGTGGCGACGCCGATGACCATGACCGTCGCGGTGCGGATGCCCGCCATGATGACGTTCAGCGCCAGCGGCAGCTCGATGCGCCACATCACCTGCATGCCCGTCATCCCCATGCCGATGCCGGCTTCCTTGATGGGTTTTTCCACGTTCATGATGCCCGTATACGTATTGCGGAGAATCGGCAGCAGGGCGTACACCGTCAGCGCGATGATGGCCGGCACCCGGCCGATGCCGACGAGGGGGGATCATGAAGCCGAGCAGCGCGAGGCTCGGAATCGTCTGGAAGAGCGAGGTCAGCCCGATGACTGGAGAGGCGAGCCGCCGGAAGCGCGTCAAGGCGAGTCCTGCGGGAACCGAGATTACGATGGCGATGAACAGCGCGATGAACGAGATTTGCAGATGCTCGAGCGTGCCGCGTACGATGTCGTCGCGCCGGTTGATGAATACGTCCCAAAGATTCATGGCGGCCTCCGTTCAGATCTGCTTCAGCAGGGCGTCGATCAGGCTGGAATTGGTCACGAGCCCCGCGATCTGGCCGTTGGGATGGATGACGGGCAAATAGCTCATGCCGTGCTGCTTCATGACGTCCACCGCATCCCCGACGCTCGAGCCGACGACGACGTTCGGGATGTCGGTCCGCATGATCTCCTGCAACGTCAGCTCCTCGTTCCGGTAATTTTCCTCGAGCGCTTCTCTCGATACGACGCCCTGCAGCACGCGATTTTTGTCGAGCACGAGCAGGCCGTTTACGCGATGCTGCTTCATTAACTTCGCCCCGTGCGCCAGGCCGCGGGACTGGTTCACCGTCACGGGATTCCACAGCATGACGTCCTCCACCGACAGTTGCTCGGCGGTTTCGTTCAGCCGGCCTTCGCCGATGAAGCTGCGCACGAAGTCGTTTTTGGGACGCCGCAATATGCGTTCGGGCTTGTCGGCCTGGACGATCTCTCCGCCCTTCATCAGGACGATGCGGTCGGCGATCTTGAGCGCTTCGTCCATATCGTGGGAGACGAATACGATCGTCTTCTTCACCGTCTCCTGCAGCCGGATCAGCTCGTCCTGCAGCTGCTCGCGGCTGATCGGGTCGAGCGCGCTGAACGGCTCGTCCATCAGGATGATCGAAGGCTCCGCCGCCATTGCGCGGATGACGCCGATCCGCTGCTGCTGGCCGCCGCTCAGCTCGGCCGGGTACCGGTCGCGGTATTTTTCGGGGTCGAGGCCGACCATGTCCATCAGCTCGTCGGTCCGGCGTTCGTACGTTTTTTTTGTCCATGCGTTTCAGCCGCGGCACGATCGCGACGTTGTCCTTGATCGTCATATGCGGGAACAGCCCGATATGCTGGATGACGTAGCCGATCTCCCGCCTGAGCCGGACGGGATTGATCTTGGAGATATCTTTGCCGTCGATGGAGATCCGCCCGCTCGTCGGCTCGACGAGCCGGTTGATCATCTTCATCGTCGTGGATTTGCCGCATCCGCTCGGGCCGATCAGCGTGACGAGCTCGCCTTCCGCGATCTCGAGATCGATGCCCTTCAAGGCGCTGGTGCCGTCCGGATACTTCTTGGTGACGCCGTCAAATGTGATCAAGCGCGTTCGCTCCCCGCCGTTTGCCCGTCCAAGCGAGCGATAGTGCGGCTAGTATGTCCATATCTTGCGGAAATAGCCAGATCGGGCAATTGCGGGGCAAGTCGTGTCCTGTACAAGGTCGCATGGCGGAAAGTAGCGCAATTTTGCGCTATGGCGGCGCGGTGTGGGGGAGACGAGGGTGTGCAAGCGTGGGTGTCGTGCGTAGGTATAGCGCAATTATGGGCTAAAGCGGCTCGATAAAGGAGGCGAGGGTGTGCGAGAGCGAGCGCCATGATTCGCCATAGCGCAATTTGCGCTATGGTTGTGCGATGGTTGGCGGAAGTATAGCCCAGGGCATTAAGACGAGCGCTATCGTGCAAAAGTGCATCATCCAAGGCGGGGATCGAGGGTTTTGGCGATCTATCGCGCAAAAGTGCGCGGTAGATCGCCCCTTTCGGCGAGAATCCCGATGTCTCGTGTCAAAATCGTGCACTTTTGCACGATAGTGGAGGGGCCGAACGAGCGCGGCTACCCATCTTGCACTTTTGCGCGATAGACGCGGGCATAATCGATCTGACGAGCGCGTACGATGGTTTCCGTTTACGGCTCTTCGCGAACCCAAACCTGCATCTCGCCGGGCTCGCGGTTGCCCCATAGCGCGTAAGGGACGGCCACGATCCGCTGCGGCGTCCGTACCGGCGGCTCTGCGCGGTACAAGGCGCCGCCCGCGCTCGACGGCGTTTCGAGCCGCGCGCCTTCGGTCTCGATCAGAACGGCGCCGGCCAGGCGCCCCTCGCCGGGCACTTCGCGAAGCTCGGCGTCCGCGCGAATCGCCAATCCGGCCAGCGGCGCGCCGTTGTCCGCCTCCTCGAGGCAATAGACGAGCGGCCCGCGCTGCAGCGCGACGCGGCCTGCGTTCGCGCGCACCTCGGCGGCGGCATAGATCCGCCTAGGATGCATGTCCAGCGTCATGGCGAATACGTCGCCCGCCTGCCAATCCCGGCGCAAGTATGCGTAGCCGTCTTTAATCTCGGGTGCGGCCGCCTCTCCGTTCACGGTGAACGAGGTGCGCTCGGACCAAGATGGCACCCGCACGGCGAGCGTAAAGTCTCCGTTACCCGCAGCTTCGGCGATCGTAAGGCCGACCTCGCCCGCCCACGGCAACCGGCTGTTCATGCAAACGGCGACTTGCCTCCCGGCCAGTGTCAGCTTCGCTTCGGCGCCGATATGCAGATGCGCATAAAGCGTGTCCTCGCCCGCCGCGAAGGCATAGCTGCCGAGGGAGGAGAGCAGGCGGGCGACGTTGGGCGGGCAGCAGGCGCAGCCGTACCATTTTTGCCGAACGGCCTTCACATGGTGCTTGCCCGGATTGCCCGCGCTTGCGGCCGGCCACACCTCCATCGGATTGACGTAGAAAAAATGCTTGCCGTCCGTCGCCATGCCGGCCGTGACGGTATTGTAAAGCGCTCGCTCCATGACGTCGCCGTATTCGCCCTTGACCTCGTTTTGCAGCATCCGCTGCGCGAACATCGCAAGGCCGATCGAAGCGCAAGTCTCCGAGTAGTTCGTGTCGTTCGGCAAGTCGTAGTCGAACGTGAACGCCTCGCCGTGGTGCGTCGAACCGATGCTGCCGACCACGTACATCTGCTTGCCGACCGTATTGGCCCACAGCCGCCTGCAGGCTGCGAGCAGGCCTTCGTCTTCGCGCCGCAAGGCCAGATCGGCCATCGCCGCATACATGTACATCGCGCGTACGGCATGTCCCGTCGCGACCTCCTGCTCGCGGACGGGCTTGTCCGCCTGATGATAGGACAGCGAAGGCGGCGTCTTCTGGACGATGCCGGGCGCCCACAAGGAAGTGCGGCCGCGCGCCTCCCATTCCTGATGGAAAAAGCTCGGCTGCCTGCCGCGTTCGTCGATGAAGAAGCTTGCCAGGTCCAAATACCGCTTTTCGCCGGTCGCCTCGAACAGCTTGACCAGCGCCAGCTCGATCTCCTGGTGGCCGTCGTAGCCGCGGATCTGACCGGGATGTTCCCCGAACGTCTCGTCGATATGGTCCGCGAAGCGGCAGGCGACGTCGAGCAGCGTACGTTTGCCCGTCGCGTCGGCGTAGGCGACCGCGGCTTCGATAAGGTGGCCGGCCGTATACAACTCATGGCAATCCGTCAGATTCGTCCACCGCTTGCCCGGCTCGGCGACTGTGAAGTAGGTGTTCAGATAGCCGTCCTTCTGCTGGGCCGCCGCGACGAGCGCGATCGCCTCGTCCGCGATGCGCTCCAGGTCGGCGTCGGGCGCCGCGGCCAGCGCGTAGCCGACGGCTTCGAGCCATTTGTACAGATCCGTATCCTGGAACACGAAGCCGCCGAACGCCCCTTGCTCCATGCCGGCCGCGATGCGGAAGTTCCGGATCGCAAAGCTCGGTTCCGCATCCGCGACGCGGTCGTTAAGCGCTTCCCATTGATAGGGAAGGACGGTGCCGCGCACGAGCCCGACATAGGGTGACCAATAATCGTCCTTTATACTGACATTTTTTAGCGCAAGGGGCCGGGGGAAAGCCGTACGATCTTGAAGAGTCAAAGCAATCACGCTCCGTTCGTGAAATGGTGGTCCGAACGCGCCGCGAAGGGCCCCGCGGTTCGCTGCTTTTTTATTTTAAAATAGTCCCGGCTCCCCTGTCGGTAGGCGATGAAGTATAATAGGTGTCAAAAACTGACCTCAAAACGAATGGGGAAACGAGGGAGGCGCGGCTTGCTGCCTTTATACTTGCAAGAGCCTTACCGATTGCGCATGGGCGGGCAATTCCTGTCGGACGAGACCTGGTCGCATATGGACCGCACGATCGCGGACTACGAGTTGATCGTCGGCGTGTCCGGCGTCGTTTTTATGGAGACGGGCGGGCTTATGTACGAGGTGCGGGCGGGGGACATTTTGTTTTTGATGCCCGGAGAACGCCATCGCGGCTACAGGCTGTCCACGCCGGGCGTCTCGTTTTATTGGTTTCACTTTCTCGTCCCCGAGGCCGGGGAGAATGCGCCTACAGGCCAGATGCCGCGTTACGCGAGCTGTCCCTCGCCGAGCCGGGTGCATATTTTGGCGCGTCAGCTGCTCCATGCCGCGAACGGCGGTTATCGCATTACCGGAGCCGGGGATTATTTTCTGACGTGCCTGCTGATCGAGCTCGCCGACCAGCTTCAGGACTCGGGCGGCAGGCCGGCCATGGACGCCCAGCTCCAAGAGCTGCTGGCGTGGACGCGCCTTCATGCGCTGGATGCCGATATCACGGTCGGGCGAATCGCCGATCACGTCGGTTACAACAAAGACTACTTGTCCCGCATGTTCAAGCGGCGGTTCGGCTCGGGCCTGCTCGATTATATTCATAGCCTGAAGCTGGATGCCGCGAAGGAGCTGTTGGCGGGCGGGAAGCTGGGGGTCAAGGAGATCGCGGGACGCGTCGGATTCGGCGACGACAAGCAGTTCGCCAAGTGGTTCAAGCGGCTCGCCGGCGTGACGCCTACCGCCTATCGGCAGGCGTTCGGGGTCACGCGTCTCAACAATCGTTAAGACCGGCTGCCGCCATTGCGCCAAACGGCTTGATGAATCGGGCAACCGCTGTCAGGGACTCGGTTTCCTTTCGGCCGTCTCGCCCGTTCTGGAGCCGATCAGATAGCCGATGATCGTCGATTCGACGGGGAGCACGACGAGCGTCCACAGGTCCTTCAAGCCAAAGTCCGCCGACCGGTTCCGCTCGGGGACGAGCGTATAGACGAGTGCGATGAGCAGCACGACGAGCGCGATCGTGCCGACGATGTACAGCCGGACGTTTTCCCCCGCGCCGAAAAAACGGCCGAGAAAGCCGAGCTCGGCTTTGCGCTTCTCGCTCTCGGCGTTCGCCGCGATGATCTTGCTGGCCACCTTCGGATCCTGAATCTCGATTTTGTTCACGGGCCCTGCACCCCCTCGCCGGCGAAAAACGTAAAGGACAGCACCCAGGCGGTCGCCTCGTAATTAATCGTCACTTCGTAGCTCAGGGAGAGCCTGCGATTGTTCAATACGCCGAGATGGATCATGTCGTCGTTGCCGGTCGGCTTGCCTCTCGGGAAGTTGATGCAGGCGATTCGGACCTTATTGTGCTGCACGAGCCGGATGTCCGTCTCGAAGTCGTCCCGCTCGGGCTCCGTTTCCACGCAAAACAAAAACGTCAGCGGATCGTTCTCCTCGGACAGCGTGATCTCGATCGGGTTCATCTTGTAGGCGAATACCCTGCCGTGGTAGACGACCTCGAAGCCGCCGGAATGAATTCGCATGTGCAGTCCCCCGTCTCTTTGGATAGGCTCGCGGATACTCTATTGTACGAGCGGGGGGAGCGGCCGTATGTTCGCAAAAAAAAAGCGGCCGCCCAGATCTTCCGGGCGGCCGCAGCCGGAGGCGGGGACGCGATTAGGCGTCTTTGCGGCCGATGGTGACGATCTCGTACGGCCGAACGTCCACGCGTATCGCGCCGTCCGCGTCCGCCGCGAGCGTGCCGAGCCGCTCCTCCAGCACGTTGCTCAAGTACCATTCCGCATCCGCATCCGCTTGCAGCGTGAGCGTGGCAGGGGCGCCGCTCATATTGAACCAGCGGCAGAAGCGATCAATGCTCCCGATGCCGCGCTTGACGGCGGTGAGCGCCAGGCGTTCGCCCGTCCAGGAGAGCGGGCTGTGTTCGGACGGCAAGGCGCCTGCCTGCGCAGCCGTCTGAACGGCGAGCCATGGCACCTGGAAGGCGTACGCTTGCTGCGCGGCCGCATAGCGTTCGCCGGCGCCGCCGTAGGGGATGATCGCGAGCTCCGCTTCCTGCGCGCCGAGGCACTGCGCCTCGGGCGTGGGGAACACGCCCCAGTCGCCGAGCTCGCCGACCGCCCGCAGGAGCGTCACGGCGATGGTGCCGCGTCCGTCGCGGAGCACCTCGTACTCGTTCAGTCCGATATTGGCCACGGCCAGCCCGCGGGCGCCATGGTCCAGAGCGGCGAACGCCTGCTGGTGCTGCGCGTTGCTCGGATTGCGCCACTCCGCGGCAGGCTCGTTCGGACGCTGCGCAATCTCGAAGATCGAGTCCGCGTAGTGGACGCCGGATCCCGCCGCATCGGTCGGGAATCGCATGCGCAGCCGGTGGTCCCTGGCCTGATTTTCGTAGCTCACCTTGAGCTTCAACGCCTTGACCCCGCGCTCGATGGTGACGAGCGTCGTCAGGACAAGCGGCACCGTTCGCGAGCTTCTGCCGGCCTTGCGGTCCGGGAGGAACGTCATCGTCGCGCGCTCGCGCGCCAGCAGGTCGTCCGCTTCGGCGGGGATCTCCCAGCGATGGACGATCTCGACCGTCGTGCGCCAGTCGTTGCGCGAGACGAGCCGGACCTCGGCCTCCAGCCTGTCGGTCGTAAGCGTCTTGCGGGCGCCGTCCTGAACGTATACGTACTCATTGCCGATATCGCCCGTATTTTCAAAGACGCCGAGACCGCGATACGTTTCCCCGGTTTCTTTGTCCGTCAGCGTCAAGCTCCCGTTAGACTCGACGACGACGGCCATATATTCGTTTTCCAGCAAGCGTTCGTCCAAAGCGGCATCGGCTGCATCGTCCTGCGCGACAGCGGCGGCGACCGTCGTTTGGACGGCGCGATCCTCATCCGCATCGCTTCGCCAAGCATACGCGCGCCAGCCGTTGGAGGGGATGCGGTCCGCGCCGAAGGTGACGCGGATCCGCCTGGCCATGTACGGCTGCCTGAACTTGTCGTCGGGCAGCTCGTAGCCGAATCGGACCCCCAAGTCCTCGATTTCGGCTTCCACAGGCCTGCCCTCATGGTCGACGACGGCGCCGCCATCGACTTGGACGAGCTCCATGGCCGCGTAGGCGGCTGCCGGCCCGGCATCCGCGAACGCGCGGCGCGCGACGTCAAGCTCGACGGAGACGGTGCCGGACCGCGCGATGCCGGCGAAGTTGAACACGACGAACGGCACATGCGCATCGCCGTCGAACCTCGACGTATCGATATGCGATGCGAGATAGGCGACGCTCCGTTCGACGATCGGCTCCGCCATATGCCGGCTTTTCAGGAAGCGGGTCATCATCTCCGCATGAACCTCGTCCACGCTGCAGCCGCAGATGCTGTCGTGCGGGTGGTTTTGCATGAGCGTCTTCCAGGCATGGACAAGCAGCGGCGTCGGATGCGGCATGCCCAGCGATGCGGCGAAGGCGGACGCGGGCTCCGCGAGCCGCTCGAGCAGAAGCTGTCCTTTGGCGTTCGCCTGCTTGATATAGACGCGGCTGGAGGCGGTATTGGCCAGCGTGAACCAGCCGTCCGTGCGCTGGCTGCGCAGCTCGCCCTCGACGACGGTCAACTCGCGGTCGGAGGCGCGTTCGACGGCCGATACGTAGGAGGCCAGATCATTGTGCACGAATTCATAGCCGGGATACAGGTCTCTTGCCGTGCGGAGCGCGGCGGGCAGGTAGGTCTGCACGGGCTGGTGGTCGCAGCCGTTCATGAACAGCAGCTGCGGCGTGGAGGCGAAGCGTTCCGCATCCTTCAGCTTGGCGTCCCAGTACGCGCGAGCCTCTTCGGGATCGACGGGAATCTCCATGCCGTTGTTGTACCAGTTGGCGAACAGAATGCCGAGCACCTCGGAGCCGTCGGGGGAGCGCCAGCGCATCTCCGAGAAGGGGGGACTCGTAAGCCGCGGAATCGGAAACGGCGTTGTTGAACCCGGTCGGCTTGACGCCCCGTCCGAAGACCGCGTTGGCGATGCCCGCCTGGCGCATGAGCTGGGGGGCCTGCCCCATATTGCCGAAGGAATCCGGAAAGTACCCGATCTTCGCCACGGGTCCATAGCGTTCGGCATCGCGATGGCCGACGAGCAGGTTCCGTACGTTGGCCTCGGCGCTGGTGAGGAATTCGTCCTGCAGCACGTACCAGGGCCCGACCGCGATCCGCCCTTCGCGGATGAGACCGGTCAGGCGCTCGCGCATGTCGGGCCGCACTTCGAGATAGTCGTCCAGGATGATCGTTTGTCCGTCCAGGTGGAAGCTCCGGTAGTCGGGATCGCGCTCGAGCGTATCGATCAGCACGTCCATCAGCTCGATCAGTCTGACGTGATGGCGTTCGTACGGCATGTACCATTCGCGGTCCCAATGCGTGTGAGAGACAATATGCGCGACAGGCTTGTTCATGGCTCCGATTCTCCTTATAATACAAATATACAAGTTTGTGATGACTTGTTATACATGGATCATATATTTGCTTGGATTGAATGTAAACGGTTATTCGAAGTGATTGAGCATAAAGTTGTATATAGGTAATATTCGAGAAAGGAGGATTGCCGATGGACGATAAGGACAGGGCGGAAGACCGCGGCGAAGGCGCTGGGTTAAGCTGCGACCGGGAACGCCGGAGCGACAAGCGTACGCCGTTGTACGCCCAGATCGAATCCTACGTGCGCGACCAGATTCGTTCGGGAAAATGGAAGCCGGGCAAACGGCTGCCATCGGAAAATCAGCTTTGCAAGCAGTTCGACGTCAGCCGGATTACGATTCGCGGCGCCATGGACAAGCTGGCGGAGGAGGGCGTCGTTTTTCGCGTACAAGGCAGAGGCAGCTTCGTGGCGGAGGAAGCGGGGAAAGGCGAGCCTGCGAAGTACGATTCCGGCAGAGGCGCTTCGGGCGATCGCGAGCTTCAGACGGTAGCGGTAATTCTGCCAAGGCTGCGGGGCATGCTGACGAACAGCTTGCTCGCGGGCGTGGAGCGGGCGCTCGAGCCGTCGCGGTTCAGAATGCTGCTGCTGACGACGGACGACTCCCAGGAGAAGGAGGAGATCAAGCTGCGGGAGGCGCTCCGGGCCGGCGCGCGCGGCGTGATCGTGTACCCCGCCGAGGGGCGAACGTACAGCGAAGAGATGCTGCGGCTTACGCTGGATCGTTACCCGATCGTCGTCATCGACCGATACGTGCGCGGCGTGCCGACGCACTGCGTCTGCTCGGATCATATCGCCGGCGCGTACGAGGCGACGGAGCATCTGCTGCGGCTCGGCCATCGGCGGATCGGCTTCGTGACGACGCCATACGAGGGCACGACTAGCCTGGAGGAGCGGCTGGAAGGCTTTCGCCAGGCGCTCAACGACTACGGCGCCGCGCTCGACCGCAGTCTCGTGCTGGAACGCGCGGAGCCGGACGCGATCGCGGCTTTTCTCGCGTCTTCGCCGGGCGTGACGGCCCTGTTCGCCGTCAACGAGCATATCGGCCAAATGGCCATCCGCGCCGCGGAAGCGGCCGGCATGCGCGTGCCCGACGACTTGTCGGTCGTCTTTTTCGACGATTACGACCATGCCGACGCTTCCCGTATTCCTCCGACTTGCGTGGCGCAGCAAGGGGATACGATCGGATTTGAAGCGGGAAGCCGCCTGCTGTCGCTATTCGGGAATCCGAATCAGGAGCGAAGCATGGTCCGCATCCCGACGCGGCTTATCGTTCGGGCGTCTACGGCGGCGCCGAGAGGCGCCGAACGCGTATAGCAGGGATCGGGTTGGCTGGCGAACCATTTTAAAAATCTTGCGGTTCTATTCGGATCGGCATCTCTTGGCGCGGGCATTGCGTTATGATGAGACGTTGGAATATAGCACGAGGTAAAGGGGAGCCTGACATGAACGGACAATCCATTCGAGAACAACTGGAGGCTTTAGCCGAGCCGGGCTATCAAAAATTCGCTTCATCGCTTATTCCGAACATCGACAACTTGATGGGCGTCCGCCTGCCGGCCTTGCGGCGTATCGCGATCGCGGCGGCGCGGGACGACTGGCGGGCGTGGCTGGCAGCCGCGGGGAACGACTATTTTGAGGAAATCATGCTCCAGGCGATGATCATCGGTTATGCCGAAATGGAGCCGGCGGAACGGCTTCGGTACATCGCGGATTTCGTGCCGAAAATCGACAATTGGTCGGTATGCGACCGCTTCTGCCTCGGTCTCAAGTTCGCGCGGCGCAATCAGGCGGCCGTATGGGCGTTTCTTCAACCATACTTGAAGTCCGCGCGGGAGTACGACATCCGCTTCGGCGTCGTCATGCTGCTCGAACACTTTATCGACGAAGTCTACGTAGATGACGTGCTGAAGTCGATGGACGAAGTATCGCATGAAGGCTATTACGTCAAAATGGCGGTCGCGTGGGCGATCTCGATGTGCTACGTGAAGTTCCCGGAGCGGACGGAGTCCTATCTCGCCGGATGCGCGCTCGACGATTTTACGTTTAACAAGTCGCTGCAGAAAATCGTGGAGTCTTACCGGGTGAGCGCGGACGCCAAGCAGCGGATTCGCGGGATGAGGCGCGGCGTGAGGGGAAGACGGCAGCCGTAGGAGCAGCGGTGCCGCCCGTTTCATCTCCATGCGCCCGCGGTCCATCGGCAACGCGGAAGCGTCGAACCGGCCAATCCGAAAAATACGCAAGGGATCAGAAAGCTGTATCGTTGTTGGCGCCGGGAGGTGAGCTTATACTGAAGTCACTTTGAGAGAAGGGTGATTTCCATGCTTCCCGGACGGGCTGACAAGAAGCAATTGCTGGCGTACGCAATGATTTTTCCGGCACTATTTTTTTTCGTGCTGTACCTGGTATTTCCGCTCATCAAATCGCTTCAAATGAGTTTTTACGATTACGACGGCGTCGGGCCGCTCAGCGACTTTATCGGTTTTGGCAATTTCGCCGCGGGGTTCCGGGATTCCCGGTTCTATGAGGCAATGGGCCACAATCTGATCCTTATGGCCGTCGAGCTTGTCGTCTCGATGAGCGTCGCTTTCGCGCTCGCCTACTTCTTGTTTCGCGGCGTGTTCGCCTGGAAATGGTTCAACGTCGTGCTTTTCCTCCCCCTATATCATTCCTCTGGCAGTGTCCGCCGTAATCTGGTCTCTGATCTTCGAACCGACGATCGGGATGCTGAACCAATTGCTGGCGGCGGTCGGCCTCGATTCCTGGCAGCGCGTCTGGCTGGGCAGTCAGGATACATCGCTGCTATCCGTAATCCTCGTATGGGTATGGAGAACGATTCCCTTCGATATGCTCATTCTGCTCGGGAGTCTGCTTAAAATTCCCAAGGAATTGCTTGAAGCGTCGAAGATCGACGGATGCACCGGAATAAGGTCCATTTGGCATATTATTCTGCCGCTTATGCTTCCGACAATTATGTTATTGTCAATTATATCGATCGCCAACGATTTCCGTTCGTTCGACATCGTCTGGATTATGACGCAGGGAGGACCGATCGGCTCTACGGAGATCGCTTCCACGCTTGTCTACAAGCTCGGATTTCAAGAGAATCATTACGGCTATGCCAATGCCGTCGCGTTCATGGTGTTCGTCATCGTCACCGCGATTGTCGGTTTGGTCGGCTTGATTTTCAGGTCCAGGAACGGGACGAACGAGCGGACGGGAGGGCAAGAGGGATGATCAAGCGTACATGGATGACCGCCGTCGTCGCTCTTTTCGCCGCAACGTCGCTCTATCCGCTTCTATGGGTCGTGCTGCAGTCGCTGAAGACGGACGCCGATTTTTTCGGGAACCAATGGGGACTGCCCGGACGGTATATATGGGAAAATTACGGAACGGCCTGGAAGCAGGCGAACTTCGCCACGTATTACGCGAATACGGTGCTCGTAACGCTGGCGAGCCTGGTCGGCGGGGTGTCCGTGTGCATCGTGGCGGGCTATGCGTTCGGCAAGATCCGGTTCAGGGGGGCGGCGATCGCTTCAGGTTCTCTTCGCGCTCGTGCTGTTCGTTCCTTCCCCCGTTCTGCTGCTTCCCGTGTTCTTTATCAACCGGGACCTGGGCCTTCTCAATACGTATGCCGGGATGATCGGCCCCTACATCGCATCCATCGTGCCGATGGGCGTTCTGTTGATGCAATCCGCCTTCGCGGGACTGCCGAACGAGCTTAGCGAATCGGCGAAGATCGACGGGTGCGGGGAATGGCGGACGTTCTGCCGGATTCTGCTGCCGCTCACGATGCCGACGGTCGCTACGCTCTGCATCCTGCAATTCATCGGCGTGTGGTCGGAGTACATGTGGGCGTTCATCTCCAATACGAATCCGAAGATGTATACGATCGCGGTGGGCATGGCCCAGATGGCATCCAAAAAGTACGTGTACGGCTTCGGTCCGGTATTCGCCGGCATGGTCATTACGTCGATCGTCGTTATTCTCGTATATGTCGTTCTGCAAAAGTATTTCGTACAAGCATTGTCCGAAGGCGCCGTAAAAGGATAAAGGCGACAGACCGGAGGGAGAGCGTTGGTCAAGAGGCTGCTGGGCACGTACATCCTGTTAATCGTTCTCCCTACGCTGCTGGTTTCTTCCGTGGCCTATTACCTGTTTAAACAAAGCATGGAAAAGGAAGTTTCCGTCTCGATCGAGCGGACGGTGCGGCTCCTGAATTCGGAGGTCGACGCTTACTTTACCGACCTGGTCCGTCTTGCCGCTTCGGTCATGACGGAGGATACGCAGTTGGACGACGATCGCAATCTGCTTCGCATTTTGAAGCGGAGAGCGGCAGGGGAGACCGTGTCGGGTTCCATGGAAGCCTACATGCAGGCGCAGCGAATCGACCATTACCTGAACGACTTGCTCAACCAGAAGCGCGATCTGGAATCCGTCTATCTCTACACGGCTTCCGGGGAGCTGTTCGCCAGCCATCGGTCGGACGAACGTATCGCCATTTCTCGGCTAGAGGGGATGGAGGAACGTCTTCTTGCCTCCGGGAGAGAATGGATCGTGGAGAAGGAGGCGGACAAGGAACCGATCTATCTGATCCGGAAAGTGAACGATCCGTCTCACCGCTTTCTCGGCGCTATCGTGCTGAGCATCGGAACGGAAGGTCTCGAGGGGATGATTGCCGGCGCTCAGCTGCCGCAGCAGGATATCGTCGCGCTGTGGGATCGCCGGCTTCCGGTCTACGACAAGTCGGGGCGCTGGAAGAACGACGCCTTCGAGCTGTCGCCCGCGCGGATCCGGTCGCTGAACCTTCCGTTCGAAGACGGCGGCACGCTGGTCACCTACGCCTCCCCCGCAGCAGTCGGAGTGGTCGCTCGCCGCTTACTTGCCTTATCGCGCGTTGACGGAAAATATTCGCGCGGTACGCTTCTGGATGCTCGCGGCCGGGGCGCTATGCGTGCTCTTCTCCATCCTGGTCGCCTATATGCTTGCGCTCGGCATCGTGAGGCCGATCCGGTCCGTTCGCAACGCGATGCGCAAAATGGAGAAAGGCTTTTTTCATACGAGAGTCAAGGTACGGGGCAAGGACGAGGCGGCGGAGCTGGCGCAAGGCTTCAATTCGATGTCCGGACAGCTGCAAACGTTGATCGATCATGTCTACTTGTCCGATCTGGCCCACAAGGAAGCGGAGCTGAGGGCGCTGCACGCGCAGATTAATCCGCACTTCCTGTACAACACGCTCGAGGCGATCAGCATGGTCGCCGAGATGCAGCGGTCCTCGGAAGCGGCCGAGATGGCGCGCGCGCTTGGCGTGCTGTTCCGGGCAGCCACCGAATTCGAGACGCTCGTTCCGATCCGGACGGAGATCATGCTGCTCAAGCAATACTTGCTCCTGCAGGAGATCAGGTTCGACGGCACGCTGCGGGTCTACTGGGAGATCGCCGCGGGAGCGGAGGGCGCGCAGGTTCC
The DNA here is from genome assembly GCF_029525575.1 of Cohnella rhizosphaerae. GTDB lineage: Bacteria > Bacillota > Bacilli > Paenibacillales > Paenibacillaceae > Cohnella > Cohnella rhizosphaerae. The sequence continues at coordinate 499,819 of NZ_JAPDIA010000001.1, read as the reverse complement.
CAAGCTGTCCCTTCAGACGATCGTCGAGAATTGCTTCAAGCACGGCTTCGCGCCTTTGAAGGCGCCGCGGAGCGCGACGATCCGCGTCCGGGTCTGCGCCGCGGATCAGGGCGCGTCGATCGAGATCGTCGACGACGGGGCCGGGATCGGGAACGAACGGCTGCACGAATTGAACCGGTTGCTGCAAATCGGGGCGAGCGAGGGAGACTCGGTCGGCCTCGTCAACGTGCACAATCGAATTCGGCTGCAATGGGGCCAGCCATACGGGATCGAGCTCTCCAGCCAGCCGCATATCGGAACGGTCGTAAGGCTGATCGTTCCCGGAGAGGGGGAGGGACGAGTCCGCATGAAGATCGTAATCGCGGACGATGAGAAGCTCATTCGACAAGGTCTGGCTTATATCATCCGGCAGATGGAGGCGTCTGACGAGATCGTCGCGTCCTGTTCGGACGGAGAAGAGGCTTTGTCATACTGCCTTCGGGAGGGCGCCGACGTCGACGTGCTGATTACGGACGTTTGCATGCCCGGCAAAGACGGTCTGGATCTGATCGCCGAGCTGGCCCGGCTTTGTCCGCATATTCAGACGGTCGTCATGAGCGGCTACGGCGAGTTCGATTATGTCAGGCGGTCGATGCGCGAGGGAGCGGTCGATTATTTGCTTAAGCCGCTCATCAAGAATGAGCTGCAAGAAGTGCTGGAGCGGATCCGGCAGCAGAAAAAGCTGGCGGCCATCGCGAATGAAGGCAAGCGGGAGTCTCCGATGATTGCGTCCATTCATCAGGATCATCTGCTGAACGCCTTGTTCCATCACAATCCGGGCGTCGCGCCCGAGGCTCGCGCATTCCTGGAGAACGGCTTCGGCATTGCGGAAGGGGCGTTCCGCTTTTTCGCAGCCGGCGTGGCGATCGACGAGAAGGCCGACGGCCGCTTCCGGCAGGCGGATCGGATGCTGTTCCAGTATTTTGTCCGCAAAATGGCGGAAGAAGCGCTCTTTCAGCAAGAACTCGTTCGAGGTACCGCCTGGCAAGGGCAAGACGACTTCGTCGTGCTGCTGTTTTTCGTGCCGACGGGAGAAGGAGAGCGGGAGAGCGAGATGATGGATGCGCTTAAGCAATTGCTCGCGATTTTATCCTCGCACGTCCAATATCCGGTCACGATCGGCGTCAGCTCGGGGGCGGAGAGGTTTTCCGACATGCCGAAGCTGCTGCTCGAGGTTCAGGCCGCGCTGCGGGCGCGGCTGACGATCGGTACGGGCCGGGTGATCGACTATGAAGCTTCGCAGCGCCTTCAGCGCCAGTGGAACGTGCAGCCGGACGCTTTCCACAAGGTCGTAACGGCCACGATGCTGGGCGATGCCGAGACACTGGAGAAGGAGCTTGGCGTCTTCATGGACGATCTGTACGAAGCGGGCATTCATCCCGAGGTTCTATTGGATATCGTGCTCCGGCTTTTTCTTCGCGTGGAAAGCATGCTGGAAGCCAAGGGCGTCGTACGGACGGGCGAACCGGGAACTGCCGACCTGGGCAAGCTGCTGGAAGAACTGCGGCGTTGTCCGACATGGCGCATGCTCGAGCGCGAAGTGCGGCACAAGCTTGCGGCGTTGTCGAGCCTTGTTCGGGAGCATGCCCGGCAGATCAAGCCGACCTTTATTACCGATGCCGTCAACTATATTCACGAGCACTATCAAAGCGATCTGACGCTTGCCGAAGTGGCGGACGTCGTCGGTCTGTACCCCACTTATCTGAGCGAGCAGTTCAAGCAGCATATGGGCGTGAAGTTCGTCGATTACGTCATCCAGGTGCGGATGGACAGGGCGAAGAAGCTGCTGCGCGAGACGAACAAGCCTTCGTTCGAAATCTGCGAGAAGGTCGGATACGCGACGCCGGCGCATTTCACGAAGGTGTTCAAGAGCAAGGTCGGCTGCACGCCGCTTGAATACCGGGAGAGCTGGAGAGGGATACGCAAGATTTGACGGAGACGGGAAGATGTCGGGAAGCGGGCGAGTTATCCGAAAAAAGAGCAATCATTCCGAAGGCTGTCGAGTTCTCAGCCGCCGGGGGCGATGCTACGATAGGCTCGTGTTCAAACGACCTATGGAGGAGATTGCATGAAGAAGAGGGGAACGCTGCTCGCGCTCTCGCTGCTCTTGGGAATGACGGGCGCGCTGACGGGCTGCGGAAGCGGCAAGAACGGCGAGGACGCCGCCGCGTCCGGAGCCGCGCCGAGCGGGAAGGCAAGCGGGAGCGCGGCGGCCGAAGAGGACGTAACGTTAAAATTCATTTCCTGGTGGTCTTACTTGAAGCCGGAGCTGCTCAAGAAATTCGAGGACGAGAATCCCGGCATTAAGGTCGATTACGAATATGTGGCCGCAGGCGATGCCTACAACAACAAAATCAAGACGCTGACCGCGTCCAACGAGCTGCCGGACGTATTCGGCACCCAAGGGGTTACGTTCGAGTCTCTGATCAAGACGAACGACATACTGGACCTCAAGGACGCGTTCCAGACGCCCGCCTACGATAAGGCCGACAAGTGGGGGGATACGATCAATCCCGTGCTCGTAACCAATATGAACTCAGGTCTGACCTCGGAAGTCGATGCGGCGAATCACGTATGGGGCGTTCCGTTCGGTGCGGTCAGCGTCGTCGTCGTCTACAACAAGACGCTGTTCGACGGGCTTGGACTGACGGCTCCGCAGACATTGGACGCGTTCGAGTCCAACAACAAAAAGCTCAAGGAAGCGGGCCTCATCCCAATGTCCTACGCCAACAAAGTCGGTTGGGGAGACTGGTGGCTGCGCTTCCTGCTCGATCAGTCGACGAGAGACGTCACGACCGACGACTTCCTGACGGGCAAGGCGAAGGTGACGGATCCGGGATTCGTGGAAGCGGTTCAGAAGCTGAAGCAGCTGTGGGACGACGGCACCTTCGACCCGGCGGGCATGACGAACGGAATCGACGAGACGCAGGCGCTGTTCGTTCAGCAGAAGATGGCGCAGTACATGGTCGTGCCGGAAAATTTCGTTCAATATTTGCAGGAAAACATGCCGAAGGGCGTCGAGCTCGGCGCTTACGCGCTTCCGGCCTGGAAGGGCATCGAACCGAGCCGCACGCTCGGCGGCGCCTCGAACATCGTCGCGGTATCGGCGAAGACGAAGCATCAGGAAGCGGCGATCCAGCTGGCCAAGTTCCTGACATCGGAGACGACGTTCCAGCAGCTGGCCGACAGCGACGTCGTGCCGAGCACGAAGGGATACACGCCGCCCGAGGGCGACAAGATTATGGGCGCCTACGCGGAGGCGGCCGAGAACGGCTTTATCGTCGAGCATACGCCGGGCGACGAAGCGGGCATCAAGCTGTTCCAGGACGCGCTGCCCAAGATTCTGCTCGGCAACAAAACGATCGACAAGGCGCTCGGCGAGGTTCAGGCGCTGATCGACAAGAACGGGAAGTAACGGGCGGCGCTTTTCTTTTCTGAATCTCCGATACGTTTTTACTTGTTTCCCACGAGAGCGGAGAAGGATAAATGAAGGCGGCCGGCAAGATCAAAGTCGACTTCATCCAGATTACGAACTAAAAACGACCCCGAAGCTTCCGCAAAGGAGGCATCGGGGTCGTGTTCTTGGTCAGGCGTCGAGCTCGCCTTCGCGCAGGCCCAGCGGCAGCGGCTCCGGACGCTCGCACGTGCTGTGCATGCGGTAGCGTACGCCTTGCTCCGCCGCGTCATGGAAGCCGTGCATCGCCTCGAGCACGTGATAGGCCAGCTCGCCGTTCGCGCGGTGCGGGCGGCCGGTCAGAATCGCCTGCGCCATGTCGGCTGCGCCGAGGCCGCGGGCATTCTCCGCATAGCCGTGGGTCAGCGGCAGCTCGGACCAGTCGCCGGCTCCGGCGCGGCGGATACGGATCGGGCCGCCGAAGTTGTTCGGATCGGGGACCTGCAGCGTGCCGCCGCTGCCGTAGATCTCGATGAAGGGCAGCAGCGCCCCGCCGGGGGCGTCGAAGCTCGTCAGGATGGTGCCGATCGGACCGGCCGCGAATTCCATGATGCCCGCGACGTGGGTCGGTACCTCGACTTCGATCTTCTGGCCTTTCTTCGGCTTGCTCGTGATCGTCCGCTCGGGATACGAGATGCGCGCCGCGCCAGTCACGGCGGCGATCGGTCCGAGCAGCGCCACGAGCGCGGTCAGGTAGTACGGCCCCATGTCGAACATCGGCCCGCCGCCCGTCTTGTAGTAAAACGCGGGATCTGGATGCCAGCTCTCATGCCCGCCGCAGACCATGAACGCGGTCGCGCCGATCGGCGTGCCGATCCAGCCGTCCTCGATCAGCTTGACGCAAGTCTGGATGCCGCCGCCCAGGAACGTATCCGGCGCGCTGCCGACGAGCAGTCCTTTTTCGCGGGCGAGCTGGATGACTTCGCGGGCTTCCTCGCGTTTGACCGCGAAGGGCTTCTCCACGTACACATGCTTGCCGGCTTGAAGCGCCTGCAGGCAGACGGCCGCATGCGCTTGCGGGATCGTCAGGTTGATGACCATTTGAATCTCCGGGTCTGCCAGCAGCTCCTCGACGGACAGTCCGCGGATGCCGTGCTCTTCCGCCTTGGCCTTGGCTCTGGCGACGTCAAGATCCGCGCAGGCGACGATCTCCATCGCGCCGAAGCGACCGCCGTTCTGCAGGTAGATGCCGCTAATGTTGCCCGTACCGATAATGCCGACCTTTACTTTGTTCCCCACCGTACCGTTCCCCTCCCGATCATTTTTACAAAATTAAAGCTGGTTGTCCTGCATGCCCGTATAGGCGCCTTCCGCGGTATAATCGCCATCGTCTGCCGCCTTGCCGTCCGCGCACCACAGGAAGCCTCTGCGCATCAGCTCGGACACTTGCGGAAGCGCGACGATGTCCGCCTGATGGCCCAGCGAGTTGTAATACACGCGGCCCCGTCCCCAACGCTTCGTCCATACGACCGGCATGTCGACGGCCTTGTTGGGCGAATGCGGTCCAGGGGCGACGGGGAAGCGGGTCGTCGCCAGCACTTCGTTGGCCGGATCGACATGCAGATAATACTGCTCGGTACTCACGGTAAAGTCGGATATGCCCGCGACGAGCGGACTCGAGCTGTGCTTGACGTTAACGACGTATTCGGTGCCGTCGTTGCCCGGATGCGCCACCCATTGACCGCCGGTCATGAACTGCCAGTCCGTGTTCTCGCGGAATGCGTCGCACATGCCGCCGTGGCAGCCCGCGAGCCCGGTTCCTGCTTGTACCGCGGCGGAGATGTTGTTCACCCATTCCTGCTCGATCTTGCCCATCGTCCAAGCCGGCACGATCAGATCGAGGCCTGTCAGCTTCTCTTTGTCCGCGAACGCTTCGAGCGTATCGGATACCTCCACGTCGAATCCTTCGGCAGCGAGTATGCCGCGCAACAGCTCGGCGACCTCCTTGGGTTGATGGCCGTCCCAGCCGCCCCATACGATCAGCGCTTTTTTCGTCATGAATATCCCGTCCTTTTCGTTCGCGCGCCATCAGCAGGAGCGCCTTATGATAAGTTGCGTGGGCAGCAGCACGTCGTCCGTACTCGTATTCTCTCCGGCGAGCATGGCCAGCACCGTTTCGGCGGCTAACCGACCCATTTCGTAAAAAAGGCACCTCGACCGTCGTCAGCGGCGGATCGGTCAGGCTGGAGGCGTCGGAATTGTCGTAGCCGATGACGGGCAGCCGCTGCGGCACCTCAACCCCGCGTTCGCGCAGCCCCTGGATCGCGCCGATCGCCATTCGGTCGTTCGCGCAAAGGAGGCCGTCCAACGACGCAAGCCGTTCGAAGATCGCGCCGGCGGCTTCGTGTCCGCTCTTGCGGCTGTAGTTGCCTTCGAACAGCAGCGCAGGATCGGGGAAAAGGCCGGACTCGTCGAGCGCTTGCCGGTAGCCTTCGAAGCGGTCCGCGCTGTTGGAGTAATGCGGCGAGCCGTTCAAAAAAGCCGATTCGGCGATGGCCGGCGTTCAGCATGTACCGCGTCGCCGCATAAGCGCCTGCCCGATGATCGGCGCCCACGCAAGGCAGTCCCGCCCGCGCATAGCGCTGGTCCACGACGCAGCAGGGCAATCCTTCGTCGGCGAGGGCGAAGACGGAGGACCGCTCCTCGGGCAGCGCGCTCGCGCCGAGAATCAGGCATGCGTCTACTCTGCGCGTCCGATAAAGCGACACGTAATCGTACTGCGTTTGCGGATTGCGGTAAAGCAGCAGCAGACCGTATCCGGCCAGATGCAGCGCGTCCCCGATGCCGCTCAAAATCTCGGAAAAATAATACGTGGAAAACAGCCTGACCTTCGGCACGTGCGGCAGAACGACCCCGATGTTGCCGCTTCTTCCTTTGGCGAAGCCGGAGGCGAGGGCGTTCAATTGGTAGCCGAGCTCGGCGGCGGCGGCGGCAACCTTGCGCCGCGTCTCTTCCTTGATCGGTCCTACGCCGTTCATTACGCGGGATACCGTCGCCTCGGAGACGCCGGCCAATTCGGCGACTTCCCTGCGCGTAGCCATGCGTTTCGACTCCTTTCCCGGCGCGATCGCGTCGATTCTACTGTCTGAAGCGATGCAGAGGTTCAACAATGTACACGCGTACATTATGCCACCGGCAGGCATCGGAGTCAATCGGATCTTTCTGTGCCAGTGTCCGGGTAAGATTTCGGGATCTTGCGCTTGTAATCCGAAAACCTTACGGACGTTCGGGATTGCGGGTATACTTGAGGGGAGGTGATGCGGATGGGCGTCAGAACGAACAATCGAACGGCATACGCGGGAGACGCGCCCAACGAGGAGCAATGGACGGCGATTGTCGGCAACGATGCGGCTTACAACGATTCGTTCCGGTACGCGGTCATGACGACGGGCATCTTTTGCCGTCCTTCGTGCAAATCCCGGGCGCCGAAGCGCGAGAATGTGCGGATTTTCGCGGATTCGGAGCCGGCGCTGGAGGCGGGTTACCGTCCCTGCAAGCGGTGCAGGCCGACCGACCGGAAGCTGCCGGACGCGGAATGGGTCGGTCAGATGACGGATTTCATCGACCGCTGTTACTACGAGCCGATCACGCTGGACCGCCTCGCCGAGTTGTATCGGGGAAGCCCTTATCACCTGCATCGTATTTTCAAGCGAATCGCGGGCGTCACGCCGGTCGAATATGTACAGCGGACGCGCATCGCGCGGGCGATCGAGCTGCTCGAGACGACGGGCATGCCGATGGCCGAGATCGCCGATGCGGTGGGTTTTGGCAGCATGCCCTATTTTATTACCGTATTCAAGCAGAGAACCGGCACGACGCCCAGCGAGTTCAGAAGGCTGGGACGCAGGCCGGCTTACGGGGAGGTATCGGAATGACGATTGCGCAAAAGGGACAAGTTGTCCGCTGGTCGCGAATCGAGCACGGGACGTGGCGGCTTCACGTCGCGGCGACGGAACGGGGGCTCTGCTACATCGGCTCGCCGGATATGCCCTTCGAGCAGCTTGAAGCCTGGGTAAGCGCCCGGATGCCGGGAGCGGCGCTCGTCCGGGACGACGCCGCGCTGGCGCCGTACGCGCGCGAATTAACGGAATATCTGGACGGAGCGCGGCGTACGTTCGAAGCGCCCGTCGATATGAAGGGCACCGCCTTTCAGCAGGCCGTATGGCAGGCGCTGCTCGGTATCCCCTACGGGGAAACGCGTTCCTACAGCGAGATCGCGGCCTTGGTAGACAGGCCTTCCGCGATGCGCGCGGTCGGGGCGGCGATCGGCGCCAATCCGGTGCTCGTATGCGTACCCTGCCATCGCGTCGTGGGCAAGAGCGGGGCCATGACCGGCTATCGCGGCGGCCTTGAGATGAAGACCCGGCTGCTTGAGCTCGAGCGAGGCGTGCGGGTCTGACCTGGCGCCGCCGCCGGCTTATTGACTCTTGCAGCGTTTCCATCAATAGAGCAGTCGCCACAAATAAAACGTCGCGTACGACTCCCAACCGCCCCAGCCGGTCGACAGCCGCAAGATTTCCTCGCGGGTCGGCTTGGCGTCGCGGCGCATGACATGTCGCAGCGCATGATGCAGGCCGACGTCGTCGATCGGAAAGGCTTCCTTCATCCGCAGGCAGCGCATCATGACGTAATTCGCGGTCCACGGCCCGATGCCGCGAATGCGGACAAGCGTTTTTTCCGCCTCGCGGCATCCCATTTCCTGGAGCATCCCTTTGGACACCGCGCCGGCCGCGATCAGCTCCGCGACATGAATGAGATACTCGCACTTTTTGACCGTGAGCTTGAGCGGAAGCAGGTCTTTGACCTCCAGGCCGGCGACGACTTGGGGCTGGGGAAACGTCCAATAAACATTGCCGGCGCCGGAGACCTGAGCGCCATACGCTTCCACCAGGCGTGCCTTCAACGTGTAGGCGAACGCCAGGTTGATCTGCTGTCCGAGGATGCCCCAGGCCATCGCTTCGAACAGATCGGGAATGCCGACCAGGCGCAAGCCTCTGTGCGTGGAAGCCGCGGCAGCCAAGACCGGATCTTCGGCGGCAAGCCGGTAGAATGGCGCGAGATCCGTGTCCAGATCGAGCCACTCGCGGATATAGGCGGCCGCATCTTGACGGACGTCGCCGCTCGGCAAGCCGCGATCGCCCGCAAAGGCGACAAGCAGCCCGCCGCCGGGAGCGGCGCCGATCTCGACGACCGGCGCGTCCGGCAGCGGAAGCGCCTTGTACAGGCGGTCGCCCTGGATGCGATGAAGGCACTCTTTTGGCGAGCGCGCCAGATAGCCGAGATTGGCCGAAAAGCTGTAATCCTCCGGAACGGCAAGGGTTACCGTCGGTTCGAATGGCATGGTTATCATCCTCCGTTGCCATTGTAACTTAAATTCGGGGGGGAACGAATTTTGTAAACTTGCTCTTATACAATGTGGATATGCCGGCCGCAAGCGGCGAGATAGCGCCCAAATGCGCGTATCGCAAGCCCGGCGATGCCCGATGCGTCTGTTCAGACCGAACCACTGCCTTTACATCCATTCCAGCGAGGTGACGACAACGATGGGCGATCGGCCAAAAGTGCAATACAAAAACAAAAAAGCCCAAATCGCTGCTGAACAGGGCGTTGGGCTTTCTTGAAGATTATACGCATACGCTGAATCCGTATGGCGGCTGCGCTTTTGGCTGCTCCTATTGCTACGTGCGGAGCATGCCCGTCGCGGCGTTCCGCGAGGAAGCGTGGGGCGCGTGGGTGGACGTCAAACAAGGCGCGGCCGAATTGCTGCAAAAGGAGCTGGCCCGAGCGTCAACCAAAGGACCCGTCCGCATCTTCATGTCTTCCAGCACGGATCCGTACCAGCCTGCGGAGTACCGCGAACGCGTCACGCGTTCGCTGCTCGAAGCGATGGCGGAAACGCCGCCGGACTTCCTGCTCGTACAGACGCGCAGTCCGCTCGTAACGCGAGACATCGACCTGCTGCGGCGGCTGGGCGGTCGCGTCCGGGTGAGCATGACGGTCGAGACCGACCTTGAAGAGGTGCGGCGGGCGTTCGCTCCCGCAGCGCCGCCGATCGCCGCCAGGATCAAAGCGCTCGCCCGCCTTAAGGAAGCCGGCGTGCCCGTCCAGGCGGCGGTCGCGCCCGTGCTGCCAAGCAGCGAGCGCTTGCCGGCTTTGCTGCGGCCGGTGGCGGACCGTATCGTCATAGACGACTTCGAGATGGGGGACGGCAGCGGCGGGCGCCGAACGAAAAGATTGGGTCTCGAACCGCTGTACGCGAAGCTTGGCGCGACCGAGTGGCATTCGCCGGATGCGTGGCGAACCGTGTACGAACGGCTCGCCGCGTATTATCGGGAAGACGAGCTGAAGATCAGCAGGTCGGGCTTTGCGCCTTGAACGATAAACACGCTTGCCATTCCGGCGTTCACCGCTTAGGGCGCTCGATTTTACAAGACCGAGACGCGGTTTTTTCCTTCCGCTTTGGCGATCGCGAGCGCCTTCTCCGCACGGGCAACCAGGTCCGACGGCGTCCCTTCGCGCACGTCGGCCTCGACGGCGACGCCTACGCTTGCCGTCAAATATTCGCCGATGCCCGGCTGCGGATGCGGAATCTGCAGCGAGATGACCGTCTGCCGGAGCTGATCGGCCAGCATGTCGACGCGAGCCCGGCCTTCCGGCGTCCGATCCTCCGACAGCGTCAGCACGAACGAAGCGCCGCCGTAACGGGAGACGACCGCATTTCGCATATTCCCGACCGCGCTAAGCGATTCGGCGACCCAGCGGAGGCAATTGTCTGCGCCTTGGTACCCGAACATGGCGTTGTACGACCGGAAATTATCGAGGTCCAGCATGATGATCGCCATCGCTTTGCCGACTTCCGCGCTTTTCAGCCAATCTTTATCCAGATTTTCGTCAAAGCAGCGTCGGTTCGGAAGCTCGGTCAAGCTGTCCGTATGAATGTACCGGGACAACTCCCGCGTCACTTCCGTGAACAGATTTTCCTCGCCGGCATCCCCCCGAAGCTTCGCGGGCGATCGCCATGATCGACGGTTTGCCGCCGTAAAACACATGGGCGAGCGTCATTTCGAGCTCGACCGGCGCGTCCGAGGCGGCCTTCATCCGCAGTCGACAGGACCGGAGCTGCGTCGCGGCCGCTCCGATGCGTCCCAGCATGTGAGCCAGTTCGGCCTCGGAAGACGGGTCTATCCAGTCCGCGAGTTCGCGGCCGATCAGATCCGACGCTTCGGAGGCATGCAGCAGGCGGGCGGCCTCGAGGTTGGCGAACACGATTCGGCCTTCGGTCAACGTGACGAAGGCGACGGCCGAGTATTCCATGAGCTGCAAATACCGCGACTCGTTTTCTTTCAGCGTGCGCGCGTACAAGATCGACTTTTCCTCTGCGAGTCTCAGATCTTCTTCGGTCTGCTTGAGGGCGATCGACTTCAGATCGGACAGCGTATGAAGCTCCTTCGACTCCCAGGGGGAGCGACGTATTCGTGACGACCTCCTGCCACGCTTCGAACGACTTGCGCGGCGAGATCCGATAGCCTTCGCCGACGCGTACGACGGCTTTGGCAGGGTCTCCCGCCCAGGTGACCGTCTGTACGACCTCCGGCCTGAACCACAAAATATGATCGCGATAGTCCGAGGACAGCGACAGGAAGATGACGCCTGCCGCCTTGTCCGGATATTCGGCGGCCTGCGGATAAACCGAGGAGAGCCGATTCGTATGATACGCGTAATCCTCTGCCTGCTGGCTGAGCCAGACCGACAGCTTGACGATCTCGGCTGCGGTCGGCGTGCTGCCGAACAGCAGCAGACGTCCCTTGTACTGCACGGCCGCGCCCGAAGCGTTCATGACGGACAACAGCGCGTCTTCGTCCGCGGCGAGCTTGTCCTTGAGCTGTTCAGGCGTACCCGGGGCGCCGAAGATGCGAGCCAGCCGCTGCGCCAGCGATTTGAGATGCAGCTCGTCCTGGTAGTCGTCCAGCTTCTGGCGCTGGTGAAGCTCGCTGGAAAAAAACGAACCGAGAAAATTGCAAAGATTGCGCTGCCGGTGCGGCACGTACTTGGGCGACTCGTGGTGGCAGGCGATCATGCCCCAGAGCTCGCCGCCGTGAATGAGCGAGATCGTCATGGTGGCGCCAACGCCCATATTTTTCATATATTCGATATGAATGGGGGATACGCTGCGCAGGACGGACAAGCTCAAGTTCAGCGGTTTGCCCGACGGTTGAAGCGTAGGGACGACAGGCACGGGCTCGTAATCCATATCGACGATCGTACGCACCCAATTGCGCACGTACAGCGCCCGGGCCTGCTTCGGAATGTCCGAAGCGGGGTAGTGATGGCCAAGGAAAGATTCCATGGTGCTGTTTTTGGCTTCGGCAATGACTTTGCCGTTCCAGTCCGCGTCGAATTCGTAGACCATCACCCGATCGTAGCCGAGGATGTCCTTGACGAGCTCGGCGGCCACCTGACTGGCGCCGGCCCGGCTATGCGTGCGCTTGATCCGCGTAAAAAACGCCTGGACCCATTCGAAGTCGTTCACGGCGGGCGCATCGTCGTCCGCTGGGCGCTCCAGCTCGACGACCAGCATATCGTCGCTGACATGAAAGATCGCGAAAAATTCCGCCGGTCCGCCCGGCAGATCGATCGTCATCTCCAGAGAATGCTGCTTGTCTCCCGCGGCAGGACGGACGAGCGACTCTTCGATAAACGCGAGGGCCTGCGCGCCGATCACGGCGGACAGCGGCTGCCCGAGCAGCGTTTCCGCAGACGCTCCAAGCAGCACATCGACATTGCGGCTGCAGTGCAAGATCGTGCGCGCGTCGTCGTTCGTCGCGGCGAGCAGCGCGCCGTGAGGCTGGATCATGCCGGGAATATGGATCGGTTCCTTCTCGCAGTTCGTAAGGTCGATCGGTTCGTCCGTAAAGTCGCCTTCGGTAAGCAACGAGCGATTCAGTTCGTTCTCGAAGCCGTTGTCGTAATCATCGGTCATTATGCACCAGCCTTTATTGAATATTTAACGGGATACCGTCCCGTTCGGCGCCTCGATCCAATCGCGCAAGCGGTCGAAAGTTTCGCCGGCCGAAGCCAGCATCTCGCGTTCATCCTCTCCGGTACGCGCCTGAGAGGCGAGCATCTCGCGGAACTCGGTCCAGCGCTCGCGGACATCCGCGCCGTAGCTGTTGAAGTAGCTGGCGTTCGTATCCGGCGAGACCGGCAGATCCTTCATGAGCAGCTTCGTCAGCATCTGGCCGCCCAGCGTGGATCCTTCGAGCACGTACATGCATCCGAGAATGCGGGGGGAACGACGATACGTCGGGCAACGATTGGCAGTGCGGCAGGTTATCGACCGCGCGTGCGTCCAGGCCGAGCGCGTGCAAGTCCGCTTCGAGCAAGCGATGCTTCGTCCGGGCGCCAATATCGAACCGAAGCGCTTCCCACTCCGGTCTTGCTTCGAATGCGCGTTCGAGCGGGAGGATATAGCCGTAAAATAAGGCCAGGTATTCCCTATATTGCTCAAGCGTGATCGTATGATCCAACATCGCCGAGGTATATTTGTTCTGCTCCGCGCGGTGGTGCTGGGGCGCGGTACGTTCTTTAAGCTGTGTCAAAATATCGGACATCGGTGACGATCCCCTCCCATCCTGTTCTATAATAGTAACAAATTCATACCGCTAAAAGCGACCAACGGAGAAAATTAACAGCGTTCGGAATGTTAAAATTGTTTAATAATTCTATATAAGGAGGCGTGCAGCGGTGCGGATGGAACTCGTAACTTCGGGAGAAATGCGGGCGATCGACGCGAGCGCGATCGAGGAGATCGGCATTCCGCAGGAGGCGCTCATGGAAAACGCGGGGCGCGCCGTCGCCGAGGAGGCCAAGCGCTTTGCCGACGCGGCCGGCAAAGGCGCGGGCTTCGGCTGGCTGATCCTCGCGGGCAAAGGGAACAACGGGGGAGACGGCCTTGTATGCGCGCGGCATCTCCGCGACATGGGCTACCGCGTCGCGGTGCTGTACGCCGAGCCGCCGGAGCGAATGCGCGGCGCCGCGGCGCTGCAGCGGGACATCGCAAGCCGCTTGGGCATTCCGGCTCGGGTCTATGCGCCGCCCGGGCAGTGCGCGGCCGAAGGCTGGTTCGAGGGATTCGACGGCTTGATCGACGCGCTGCTCGGCACCGGGAGCGCGGGCGAGCCGCGCGCGCCTTATGCGGCATTGATCGACGCGGCCGTCGAAAGCGGACTGCCGGTCGTCGCGGTCGACATCCCGAGCGGATTAAATGCGGATACCGGCGAGGCGGCGAAGGCTTGCATCCGCGCGAAGATAACCGTGGCTTTGGCCTATGCGAAGCGGGGACTGCATCAGCACCCGGGCGCCGAATACGCAGGCGAGGTCGTCGTGAGGCCGATCGGCATTCCCGCCGATGCGGCCGAACGGGCCGGCGTTCGCACGTATTTATTGAACGCCGAGTCGCTGCGGACGAAGCTTGGGCTCCGGTTCCCCCCTGCCTCGTAAGGAAGACTCGCACAAGGGCACCTATGGCCATGTGCTGGTCGCTGCGGGCTCCGCGCTCATGAGCGGCGCCGGACTGCTGAGCGCCCGCGCCGCTTTGCGCGCCGGCAGCGGGCTGGTCAGCTGGGCGCAGCCGGCTTCGGCCGTGCCGGGCCTGCGAGGCTTCGCGCCGGAGATCATGCTGCGGGCCGTGCCGGACGACGGAGCCGGTGAATGGCGGCAGGTCAATCCCGAGCGGCTCGCGGAGGCGACAGCGAACGCCGATGCGCTCGTCGTCGGTCCCGGCATGGGCCGCTGGGACGGCGACGGCGCTTGGCTGCGCGTCGTGCTGGAGCGCGTGCAAGCGCCGGTTCTGGTCGATGCGGACGCGCTCAACATGATCGCGGACGCCGGCCCGCGCCACGGCGTATGGCCGCGACGCGGGGCGCCGACGGTCATCACGCCGCATCCGGGCGAGATGGCGCGGCTCGCCGGCATGACCGTGCCCGAAGCGCAGCGCGACCGGATCGGACTGGCGCGGGACTACGCCGCGACGCACGCTGTGACCGTCGTGCTGAAGGGCGCCCGCACGGTCGTCGCTTCGCCGGACGGACGGGCGTTCGTCAATACGACCGGCAATCCGGGCATGGCGACCGGCGGCGCGGGGGATGCGCTCGCGGGCATCATCGGCAGCTTGCTCGGACAAGGCCTGGACGCGCTCGAGGCCGCCGCTTGCGGCGTGTACTGGCACGGTCTTGCGGGAGACCGCGCGGCGGCTTTGCGCCCGCAGGCGGCTTCCCTGATCGCCGGCGATATTATCGAGGCGCTATAGGCTCGCAATCGGGCGAATGCTGGCGAATCGTGCTAGAATAGAAAATCATAGGGCTGCGCGGCAGCGGAGAGGAGCGGATCCATGACCACTTTACGTAAGCGCGTACCGGCAAAAGGTCGACGGCGGGCTTTGCGGTCCTCGCTGTTGACCGCGGCTTGCGCCGTTTTCCTGTTCGCTTACGCTTCGTCCGAGGCCGCGGCGGCCACGATGTACGACCGGTTCAAGGATATCTACCAGACGCCCGAAAAAGTGGACGAGCTGAGAGACCAGTATATCGAAAGCCAGCAAAAGCTGCAGGAGCAGACGGACGAGTTGAACCGGCGCGCCGAAGAAATGCAAAACCGGACGGAACAGTATCAGGCGGAAACCGAGGCGCTGAACGCGCGCAACGAAGCGCTGGCGGCGCAGAACGCGGCGCTGAACAAGCAGCTGGCCGACATGACCGAGAAACAGAAGGCGCGCGCGGCGCTTACCCGCAAAACCGTCTATAGCGTCGCCGCCGTGCTGGGCGCGGGCATTCTCTATTTGCTGACGATCCGGCTGTGGCGCTACTCGGTCTGGCGCAGGCAGCGCAGCGGCAGCTGGAGGACCTGATCCATGGAGATCACGACGCCGGCGCCGCTCGGGCAAGTTCGCGTCGCGTTGGGACAGGACGAGGCGCTGCATGTCCTGCATCCCAAGGCCATCGTCGCCTTCCAGGGGGAAGCCCGCGCAGCGGGAGGACCGCTTCATGGACCTGGCCAACGCGTATCGCAAGCGCAAATGGGTCCGTTCGCGCCTCGCCGGACCGGCCGAGATCATTCTCGGCCTGCCCCCGGGCTGCAGTCTGACCGTGATCGATATTCCGGCAGACAGCGATCTGTTGTTCAATTTTCGGCATGTGCTGTTCTATACGGAAGGGCTTCGGATGCAGAGCCGCATCCAGAAGATCAAGACGGCCTGGATCACGAGGGAGTGGGTGCGCATGCGCTTCGCGGGCCCGGGCCGCGTCGGCGTATTCGCCTCGGGCGATCTCGCCTCGGTCGAGCTGAACCCCGAGGTGCCGCTCTATGCGGAATCCGGCGCGCTCGTCGCTTATCCGGAGCGTGCGGACGTCCGGCTGTCCGTTTACGGCAACACGCTCGCCAGCCAGCATATGAACGTGCAGTGGCAACTGACGGGGCGCGGACCGGCCTTGATCCAGGTCGGCTCGCCGGATCCGGGACTGGCCGGGCAACTGCACGGGGACGGATGGTTCAAGCGTTTGCTGCGCGAGGTGCTGCCGTTCGGCAGCGTTTATATCAAGTGAGGGCGGACAAGGCATCGGACGCGATTAGCGTCCGTATGCCTTGTCTTCTTTTCTGCCGCGCAGGAACAGCTGCAGCGAACGCGTCGCGCACGCGAGAGAGACGAGGACGAACAACGACGCCCAAAAAAATGGCGGGCACGCCCGTCGCGTTCGCCAGATTCGTCGCGTCTCCGGCCCTGGATGGACTGCCGAGCGCCGTAAGCGCAAGCGTGATCGGTCCGAGCGCGGACTCCTCGAGCGTCAGGAAGGCAAGCAGCAAATAATAAAAGCTGCGGATCTTGGGCCCGAGGAACAGCATCGTCCCGGTCAAAGCGATGAAGGAGGCAAGCCAAGCCATCCCGAATCCGCCGTGTACGAACAGGATGAGCATCGTCGCGGCGACAGCGACGATCAGCGCGAGTCCGAGCCGCTGCGCGCGCCGACGATAGAGCGCGAACAGGAGCAGGGAGAAGAGCGAAGCGCCGATGTAGCCGGACATGGATACCGGGAGCGAAGACCAGGACGAAGCGAGCATGGTATAGGTGACGCCGCTGTGATCCGAGTGAAGCTCGATGCCGAGCACCCGGCCGGAGAGCAGCAGCGCGGCAAGCGCGTGGCTGAACTCGTGCATCATCGTGTCCAGGTTGCGGAAAAAGAAGAAAACGGGATCAGCCGCGTCAGGAAGACGGATACCGCCAAATAGATAAGGGTCATCAGCCATTTTCCCATAGCGGTCCTCCGTTATCGCATGATTTAATCGTATTATACGAGAAGGAGAGCGGTAACGGCCAATAAAAAAAAACGCACCCGGGTCCGGGTGCGCGTTAAAAAAAGCGGACAAGCGTCAGCGCGTCAAGCTTTTTCCGTTATAAACCCTGCGTCTGTCGACGCGCTGCGCCGGAGCCGCGGCCTGCACGATCGTGAATACGCCGACGAGCGAAACGATGCAGCCCGCCACCAGCATCGTGACGCCGACGCCCGGACTCACGCCGGTAGCCAGCAGGACGGATGCGGCGACCACATCGACAAGGCACAGCATAAAAAAGAAAGGTGGAAGACATGTCGTACCTCCGGATTCTTTGATACATAGCTTATACCCTTCAAGCGCGCGCCGCGAATCGCCGCTCCGCAAAAAAGCGAATCAAAAAAGGCCGCTTCCGTCTATGCCGAAGCGGCCGCCTAGTCGAATCTCGTCCATCCGATTATACCTGCCTTAGCGTCTTGAGATGAACCCAGCGACCGGAGCGGGTCTTCACATACAACGTCCGGCCGATGCACTTGCCGTGAACGAACAAATGGATCGCCTCCCGTTTTCCGTAGTGGAATGTACGTCTTTTTTACCCGGGCCGATCCGAGGTTAAACCAGGGAATGGAAAAAGCCCGCCCGCGCGACGGCGCGGACGGGCTTCGGGACCGGTATTCGCAAGGGCGGTCAGGAGCCGCCCAGATAATGCCGGATCATCGCTTTGGCTTGTTCGGGATGTTTGGCGTTGCCGCGGATGCCGGCGATGAATTCGGAGGTTCCTTGAATGCCGAGCGCCTTCAGGAGGGACGAACCGCTCAGATCCACGCCGTAGACGCGTTCGGCCGTATCCTCGTCCGTCTTGGACTTGACCTGGACGCCGTCGGGAAAACCGTCTCCGTCAAGCGGCAAAAGTCCCTCCTGGGGCGCCAGCTTTTCGAAGTTGATCTTGTCCATGATATAAAGATCCGATTTGTCCGTCATCAGGACGAGCATGCTCTTCTGAAGGAGCGCCATGTCCTGTTCGCTGCGGGTCTCGGCGGGCACGTACGTGAGACCCGCGACGACGCGCTTCCAGTCGGGGAACTGCTTCAGGATGTCCGCTTCGACGTTCGTCATGTCGGGATTGATGCCGTCTCCGTACAAATAATTGCCGAAAAACATGACAGAGACGTCGACCGGAGGGAGCTTGGCGAGCTCCGCCTGCTCGTGTCGGTGATCGACGTAGCTCTTGATGCCGTAGCCGATCGCGATGAGGAGCACGATAGCGCCTAAAATATGAAGCTTGTAATAATGAAAAAAGTGCGCGCGTTTTACCGCGCGGGCCGCCTTCTTCGGATCGCTGCCGTAAGTCTCGCGGGCGTAAGCGTCCTTGGCCTGCGCTTCCTCGAAGTCCTTGATGAACCGGTAGGCCGCGTTGACTTTGTCTTCGTCGACGCGCTCGCCGGCAGGCGCTTCGCCGTGCTCGCGCATCTTCTGGGTGCGTGCCCGTCGCATGAGTACGTAGTAGCGGTTGTCGAGCGCTTCCCGGTGCGCGTCCTCGGGCAATCCGAGCTCGGCGTAAGCTTGCTTCAGCTTGATCAGGTCATTCTTTTCTTCCATGAATAGAAAGTCACCTTCTGTCGATGAATGCGTTAATTCCAGTATACGCGATTCCGGGCGCGGCTTCCACTTCGCGGGCCGGATGCGATAAGATGGATGGAGACGGGAGGGCGCCGGGATGGAAGCGCATAACGGATTGTTTCATGAGACGTGGAATAGCGGCGATTGCCGTCCGCGCGTGCATGCCTACTACTTCAAGGAGTGGACGGCTTACCGGATGGACGCCCACACCCACGATTCAACGGAGATCATGTACGTCATGTCCGGCGAATGCCTGGTCGGGATCGAGGGGGGACAAGGCAGGGAATCCGTTCGGCCGCTCCGCAAGGGAGACTTTATCATTCTGAACGCGAACGTCCCACACCGTCTCCAGGTCGATCGCGCCTGCCGGATGCTGAACGTCGAATTCGATCTGACTGCGGCCGACGGCGTCGTGCCGCCGCTGCGAAGGCTCGCCGAGGAAGATGCCGCGCTGGCCGCGCTCCTTCGTTCGCCCGGACCCAGCGCGACGCTCAGCGATCCCGACGAGGTGCTCCACGCGCTCAAAAGTCTCGTGCTGGAGCTCGATCTTCAGGGCGGGGACGGCGGCGCGCTGGCGCAACTCCTCATGGCCCAGGTGCTATTCCGTATCGCGAGGCTGCTTGCGGAGAGCAGCCGGACGGGACTGCCGCAGACGGATCTGTACGTGAGGCAGGCGGTCGCCTACATGCAGGAAAACTACGACCGCGACATCAGGCTCCGCGATATCGCCGACGCGGCGAACCTGCATCCGAGTTATTTGCAGCGCTTGTTCAAGCGGCAGCTCGGCCAGCCGATCACGGCTTATCTGACGGCTCACCGGATGGAACGGGCCAAGATGCTGCTGTCGCATACCGACATTCCGATCGCCGACATCTGCGAATACGTGGGCGTGGCGAGCCGATCCTACTTTCACGCGCTATTCAAAAAGCATGCCGGAATGACGCCCGTCGAATATCGCTCTGCGCAAGACCGGCATTTGTGGAATATGAACGAAAAGCTGTAATTTTAGATATTGCGGACCCCGAATCGGCTGTGATTCTGATAACGCTTCCTCGCGTGCTGTCGATACAATGGCTTTAGGAATGCCTGGCAACAATCGGAGTCGAATATCCAAGAGGAGGCTGATCGTTACATGTCGTTCAAGCTTACGTTTATAGGTGCGGGAAGCATCGGATTCACGCGCGGGCTGCTCCGCGATCTGCTCAGCGTGCCCGAGTTCGCGAACATCGAGGTTGCGTTTACGGACATCAATCCGCATAACCTGGAGATGGTCACGCAGCTGTGCCAGCGGGATATCGAGGAAAACGGGCTCGCCATCAAAATCTCCGCGACGACCGATCGCAGGGAGGCGCTGAAGGGCGCGAAGTACGTGATCTGCACGATCCGGGTCGGCGGGCTCGAGGCGTTCGCGACCGACGTGGACATCCCGCTCAAATACGGCGTCGACCAATGCGTCGGCGATACGCTCTGCGCGGGCGGCATCATGTACGGCCAGCGCGGCATCGCCGCGATGCTCGACATATGCAAGGACATCCGCGAAGTTGCGGCGCCCGACGCGATGCTGCTCAACTACGCCAATCCGATGGCGATGCTCACCTGGGCGTGCAACAAGTACGGCGGCGTTCGGACGATCGGCCTGTGCCACGGCGTGCAGGGCGGCCACTGGCAAATCGCGCAGGCGTTCGGTCTCGAGACGGAAGAGGTCGATATCGTCTGCGCGGGCATCAACCATCAGACCTGGTATATCCAGATCAAGCACAACGGGGAAGATCTGACGGGCAAGCTGCTCGCGGCGTTCGAGGCGCATGAGGACTTCAGCCGCACGGAGAAGGTCCGCATCGACATGCTGCGCCGCTTCGGCTACTACAGCACCGAGTCGAACGGCCACTTGAGCGAATACGTGCCCTGGTATCGCAAGCGTCCGGACGAGATCAACGATTGGATCGATCTGGGCAGCTGGATCAACGGGGAGACGGGCGGCTATTTGCGCGTCTGCACCGAAGGCCGCAACTGGTTCGAGACCGACTTCCCGAACTGGATGAAGGACCCGGCGCTGAAATACGAGACAGGCGAGCGCAGCCACGAGCACGGCTCCTACATCATCGAGGGCCTGGAGACCGGGCGCGTCTATCGCGGGCACTTCAACGTGATCAACGACGGCGTCATCGCCAATCTGCCCGCCGATGCGGTCATCGAGGCGCCGGGCTACGTCGACCGCAACGGCATCTCGATGCCGCGCATCGGCGACCTGCCGCTGGGACCTGCCGCGGTCTGCAACGTCAGCATCTCCGTGCAGCGCCTTGCCGTCGAAGCCGCGGTGAGCGGCGACGACAAGCTGCTGCGCCAGGCGTTCATGATGGACCCGCTCGTCGGCGCCGTCTGCAACCCGAAGGAGATCTGGCAGATGGTCGACGAGATGCTGGTCGCCCAGGAGCGGTGGCTGCCGCAGTACGGCGCATCCATCGCCGAGGCGAAGGCGCGTCTGGCGGCGGGCGACCTGCTGCCGACGCGCGAAGGCTACCGGGGCGCGGCGCGCCTGCACGTCAAGACCGTCGAGGAGATGAAGCAGGACCGCGAAGCCGCCAACAAAAACGCGGGCGAAGCGGACAAAGGCAAGGAACGCGCATCGGCGCACTGAACAGGCGGGCCGGCTTCCGCCGTCCCGCTCGACAGTTGTTAAAAAGCCGTTATTTCTCTTGATCGCAACGTCCCAGGGAGAATAAGTGTTGAAGCGCAGTTAAATGGTCGATTTCGAACGTTTTGGCACGACTTTGAACTCATTAATTGCGTTTGAACACTTATTTCCTTTCCAGTCCGGTTCAGCGCGCCGATTAACTGCTTTTGAACACTTATCGCCCGCCAGCTCCCCGCTCAACAACCCCGTTGCTTGCGAGTCGTTGGCGTTTACGGGAGCGTGATCGCTTTAAGGCTGCCGTTCATGCCGAGATCTTTTGAAAAAACGATTTCCGTCTTGGCCGTGACTTTTCCGCCGGGGCCCGTCACGACGACGGTCGGCGCAGAAGTATACCCGGCTCCCGCGTTCGTTATTTTAACGCCCTTCAGCACGCCGTTTTCGACGATGGCGATCGCCGCAGCCGGCGTTCTTTTCCACGTTTCGCCCTTGCTCCCGTTGTAGCGGTAGCCGTCGGATACTTCGTCCAGTCTGTCGTTCGTAATCCCGTAAGGCGCCAGCACCTTCATCAGAGCGGCCTTGTTGGCCCGCGCTTCCTCCGTCGTCGGCCCTCCGCTGTCCGCGCCTGCGGGTTTCACGCCGCTGAAGGCTTGGCGAAACGTTTCGGCCGGCACCCCCAGTGCCGCCGCGATGAGCGCGACCGGCCGGCCGTGATCGGCGGGATCGGTCTCATAGCCGCCCGAGATGGTTACTGAATAGCCGTTGGCATCGACGGGGGCGGCCGCCGGCGCGGGAGAAGGCTGCGCGTTCGCTTCGGCGGCGGAGCTTCCTGCCGCTTGCTTCTTCGGCAAGGCGTCGGGCGAAGCCTTATTGCCCGGTTCCGGCTTTGCTTGTGCCCCGCCGGCGGCGTGCCGGGCGGCAGTCGACTTGGTGCCGGACGGATTGGCGGCGCTGCTTGCATCTGCGCAGGCCATGGCGATTTGTGCGGCGCCGAGACTGAGGATCGCTGCGGCGATCAAGACCGCAGCCGCTTTTTTCGTCTTTTTTTGTTTTCATTTTCATAGGGATCGCTCCTTCAAATCAGGTTGATGTGGCTTGTAAGGAAATATAATCCCTTAACAAGTCAGGCGAATGTCAACATGAGTCGAAAGGCGATCCTGAAAATTCCCTGCTCACGGCCGCTCGGGCAAAAGGAGCTGGAAGGCGGTGCCATTAGGCGAGCTTCGCAGCAGCGCGAGACCGCCGTCCATGGCGACTGCCAGCATACGGCTATAGGTAAGTCCAAGCCCCAGTCCGCCGACCGACAGCTTTTTGCCGGCGCCTCTGTAATACCGTTCGAAAATGTGTTCCTGCTCCTCTTGCGGAATACCGGGACCGCCATCCTCCACAATTACCTCGAACATGCGCCCCGCGTGCGCCGCGAGCGACACTTTGATGCTGCCGCGGCCGCCCATCGCTTGACCGGCGTTGTTCAGCAGATTGACGACAATCTGCTGAATGCGTCCCGCGTCGCCGTCGATCAGGGCGGGCTCGTCCGGCAGCGCCGTCGTCAAATCCAGCCCCGCATTCCATTCCGGCAGCCCCCACTGGTATACGACTTCTGCGAGCAGCTTGCCGAGATCGATCGGCTCGAACCGAACGGCCACACTGCCGGAGGCGAAGGCGTTGAATTCAAGCAGATCCGCGACCATGATCTCAAGCTTGCGCGTTTGCGCCAGCGAGATGTCGAGGAATTCGGCGGCTTCCTCGCCGGTCACGATCTCGTCTCTCACGGCGCTGACCAGTCCGCGGATCGATGCGACAGGTGTCTTGAGCTCGTGCGTGACGCCGGCGAGCAATTCCGTTCGCAGCGCCTCCAGGCGTCCCAGCCGGGCAGCCATCGACCGGAAGGAGGCGAGCAGCTCGTGAAGCTCCTTTTCCTTGATGTCGGCCGGCACGTCGATTCGGTAATCGCCGGCTTCCATTTGTCGCAAGGCATCGCGCAGACGATAAACCGGCTTGCGCAGATGGCGGGACAGGAGGAAGATCATCGTCCATCCAAGCAAGCCCGAGGCGAGCAGCAATGCGGTCATCAGCCTGTAGTTCTGCTCGACGCGGGCCAGCACGGCGTAACTGTAAGAGAGGACCAAAGTACCGGCAGCGCCGTTCTTTTCGCCGAGGGGCAGACGAAGCAAGTAAGCGTCGCCTTGCCTTCAAGCTTGAAGCCGATCGACATGCGCCGGCGCGGCGGGCGGGCGCGACGTCCCGTAACCCGGCTTGACGGGACCGGGTTTGTAGAAGGCGAGCGTCCCATCCGCCTCGTATACGGCAAGCTCGAATTGTCCGGGCAAGCGGTATTCGCGCTGCGTGCCGTCGATCCATTCATACAATCCATCAGGAATGCGGATGGCTTTATCGTCTCCTGACACCTGCTCGGCCGCCGCGAGGGCGAAGCGTTTGAGCGCTTGCTTGCGTTCGTGGACCGTATCCGCGCGTATCGCGAATGCGGCGGCCGCGCCGATCGCGAGCAAGCCGACGAGCAGCGTGAAGGCATAACGGTACGTCCACCTGCCGAGCAGCGTTTGCCGTCTAGCGGCCGGCGTTCGCATACAGTTGATACCCCGTTCCTCTGAGCGTACGGATCTCGCCTTCATACGCAGGCCAATGAAGGAGCAGGCTGCGAAGCCGTTTGACAGACAGGTCGACGGCACGGTCGCTGCCTTCGTAGTCGATGCCCCATACGCTTTCGATCAACTGCTCCCGCTCGAAGATGCGGTTGGGGTGTTCGGCGAGGAAAAGCAGCAGGGCCAGATCGCGGGGCGTGACGGACAAAGCGGCGCCGTTCAAAAAAACGCTGCGCGACCGCCTGTCGATCCGCAGACTGCCGAAGACGAACTGATCAGGATCGACGAGCGATTGCCGGGGCCGCCGGAGCACGGCTTGAATCCGGGCGACGACCTCCTCCGGTTCGAACGGCTTGGCGATGTAGTCGTCCGCGCCTCCGTTCAGTCCGCGTATACGGTCGCCGACCTCCCCCTCGCGCGGTAAGCATAATGACCGGGCAGGCGCTTTTCTCTCGAATCCCGCGAAGCACCTCCCAGCCATCCTTGTCGGGCAGCATGATGTCGAGCAATACGAGGGCGGGCGGCGCCGCTGCGAAAGCGGCCAGCGCCTCAGAGCCGTCTTTGCAAATCAAGCATTCGAACCCGGCTTTGCGCACATACGCAGCCAGCACGCGCGCAATGGCGTTTTCGTCCTCCACGATTAAGATCTGTCCCATGCGGCTTCCTCCGTTCAACCTTCGGCATGTCTTCGTCTCTGCTAAGCTTCGCTCCAAATTATACACCGGGGCGCGTTTGAAGAGAGCGGCAACGTGCGCCGCATGAACGATTTTAAGTCCGCAATATGTCGGGAAGAAGTCGAAAGAACCGCCTGTTGCGATCCTTGGGCGGACGATATGGTATGCTAAATCGCATATGCGCGCGAAGAAAGGCGGATTTGGCGATGGAAGAAGAGCGGGATGCGAAGCGGATGTTCATGACGTACGGAGGCAGCATGATCCGGATGTACCGGGAGGGCCGATACGAGGCGTACAAAGCCTTGAGCGCGTCCCCCGAAGAGGAGGCGCAATGGCTCGAGGCGCTGATCGAAGGTTTGGCGGGCGAACTTTCGATCCGGGAATGGGAGGCCGTCGCCCGTCTGGAGGAGGTCGCGAAGGAACGCAAGGACATCCGGCCATTAGATCGCGCGATCAAGTTCGCGGCCAGGCATCTGATGAGCGCCGACAGTCTCGTGAAGCTCATGTACGCCGAGCGGATCGTCGCGATGCTTCAGGCGCTGCAGGGCAACCTGCCCGTTGCGACGTTGCACGAATCGCTGCGAACGGTCAAAATCGTATTGGACGACATCGTCGAAAAGCCGCTCGTCCTGGACGCGGGGCACGACCTTGCGGCGCACGGGCTGAAGGACAAGCGGGCCTTGAACCGGCGCGCGGAGCAGGGGATCGAGGCGTTGAAGCGTCTGCTGGACGGGGGAAGCTAGGCGCGGCCGCCTACCCGCCGCCTCTTTTTTTGGCCTCCGAGGGCGTCAGGCCTTTGATCTGCTTGAACAGCTTCGTAAAATAGTTCGGATTGTCGACGCCGACCCGCTCGGCAATCTCGGTCACCGTGAGCTCGCCTTCCCGCAGCAGCCGGTCGGCCACGTTCATCCGGTGCTGGTTCACGAACTCCACGAAGGTGCGGCCGGTCGCGTTTTTGAACACTTTGCAAAAATGATACGGATTGAGACTGACGAGCCGCGCGGCATCCTCGATCGTGAGCTTGTCCGCATAATGCGCCTCGATATGCAAAATAAGCGACTTGAAGCGGTCCATCCGCCGGCCGGTCCGGTCCGCCTGCTCGCCGTCGCGTTCGGGCATGCACAGGCGCGCCGTCAGCGCGAACAGCTGATACAGCTTCGCCTTGACGACCAGCTCGTAGGCGCGTCTTTTTCCCGCGAACTCCTCTCCGATCTCCAGAAAGCCGCGGCGTATCGGTTCGTAATCGGCTTCGTCCGCCGCAAACTTGACCGGCAGCCGCTGGCTCCCTTCCGCGTACGCGGACAAATAGCGGTCATGCAGCGGATCGACCGGAAGTCCCTGAAGTAGCGAGCGGTTGAAGACGAGCGACCAGTATTCGAACGGTTCTTCCGTGAGCGCGTAACCGACGTGGAGGCCGCCCGACGGCACCAGCAGCAGATCGCCGGGCGTCGTCTCGTACGGCTGGCTGTCGATATGGAAGATCGCGCGTCCGGACACCGTATAGATCCACTCGAAGTGGTCGTGCCAATGCAGATAAAGCGCGCTTCTGCCGAGGGCGCCAGGCGGGCAGATGTTGCGGAACAGGTTGACGGGATAGGCGCCGTCGCTCAGGTACGTATCCTCTCTTAATTCCGGCGGATGCATGAAGCGCCGCGCCTCCCTCCGAGATGCCCAAGATCGGGCTATATAATCGCAAGATTGTATAGAGAACGAGCGCAAGCATAAGGCTATAATCGACCTAGTTCATTCAATATAGCTTAGGATCGGAGTGGATTCAATGAGCGGACGACAGGACGACGCGGCGATCGGCAAGCATACGGGCATCCGCATCGGCACCTTGGTTGGCGGCGGCGATGCGGCGAGGATCATCCCGCAGATCGCGCCTCACGGCTTTGAATCGTTTAACTTGACGTATTGGCAGACGACCGGGGACGCCGATCTAGCGGAGACGGCCAAGCGGGTGCGCGAAGCGATCGGAGAACGGGACATCGTCATCTCGGCTGTAAGCGTATTCGGGAATCCGCTGACCGGGCACGGCGACAACGCCGACACGCTGGCGAGCTGGGAGCGGCTCATCGACCATGCGCATTTGTTCGGCGCGGACATCGTGTCGGGCTTCACGGGCAGGCTCGTGGGCGAGCCGATCGACGCGTCGATCCCGAGATTCGCCGAGGTGTTCGGCGAGCTGGCGCGCCGCGCCGCGGACCGCGGCGTGCGCCTCGCGTTCGAGAACTGCGACATGGGCGGCGACTGGCGGACAGGCGACTGGAACATTGCGCACAATCCAACCGCCTGGGAGATGATGTTCGACAGCATTCCGCTAGACAACATCGGACTCGAATGGGAGCCGACGCATCAGATGGTCAGCCTGATCGATCCGATCCCGCAGCTGCGGAAGTGGGCGGACCGCGTTTTCCACGTCCATGGCAAAGACGCGACGGTCGCCTGGGACGTCGTGCGCGAGCACGGGATTCACGGTCCGAAGCCGTTCGTCTGGCACCGCACGCCGGGCTTCGGCGATACGAACTGGTCGGACGTCATCACGATCCTGCGCCAGTCCGGCTACCGGGGGGACGATCGACATCGAAGGCTGGCACGATCCGGTGTACAAGGACGCGTTGGAGATGACGGGGCAGGTGCATGCGTTAAATTATTTGAAACGGAGCCGCGGCGGCGACTTCGTGCCGAATCCGGTATAAGGGAGCGTTGAACGAGGATGAGCGCATATCGAATCGTCGTCGCGGGCTGCGGCGGCATGGCAAGAACTTGGGTGGAATACGCGCTGGCGCGCGACGACGCGGAGATCGTCGGGCTCGTGGACATCAAGGCGGAATTCGCGCAGGCAATGGCGGACAAATACGAATTGACCTGCGGCATCTATACGGATCTGGCGCAGGCGTTGGCGGAGACGGGCGCGAACCTTGTGTTCGACGTGACGATCCCGGCCAGCCACTTCTCGGTGTGCAGCACGGCGCTGAACGCCGGCGCGAACGTCTTCGGCGAAAAACCGATGGCCGAGACGATGGAAGCCGCGCGCGAGCTGATCGGCATCGCGGATCGGACGGGCGGTTCTTACGCGGTCATGCAGAATCGTCGCTACGACGCGAATATCCGCGCGCTTCGCGGGCTCGTCCAGGGCGGCGCGATCGGCAAAGCGGGATACGTCGGCGCGGATTTCTTTATCGGCGCGCACTTCGGCGGCTTCCGCGACGCGATGGACAGCCCGCTTATTTTAGATATGGCGATCCATACGTTCGACCAGGCCCGGCTCATCACCGGCGCGGATCCGGTCTCGGTCTATTGCCACGAGTTCAATCCGCCGGGCTCCTGGTACGCGGGCAACGCGTCGGCGATCTGCGTGTTCGAGATGTCGGACGGCTCGGTATTCTGCTACCGGGGCTCCTGGTGCGCCGAAGGCGCCCAGACATCGTGGGAATCCCAATGGCGGGTCACGGGCGAGCGCGGCACGGCGATCTGGGATGGCGCAGGCGCTCCCTATGCGGAGGTTGTCGCCGGCGGAGATCAGGAGGGCAAGTTCATCCGCGGCTATGAGCGGGTCGAAGCTGCGTTCGAGTGGGAAGGACGGTCCGGACACCACGGCTGTCTCGATGAGATGTTTGCCTCCCTCGCGGAGGGACGGCGTGCGGAGACGGATTGCCGGGACAACGTCAAGAGCATGGCCATGGTGCTCGGCGCCATCGACAGCGCGCGTTCTGGCGCGAAGGTCAATCTGAGAGGCTACTACTAAGCGGGATGCCTCTCCTTGCGGCGCGGACGGCGATCTTCTACTATTGTAGAGGGTAGAGGTTGATATCGCAGGAGGCGAGAGATTCGATGGCACTCATTCAATGCGGTTTTTTCGCGCAAACGCTCGGTTTGTCCATGAGCATGAACGTCGTCATTCCTGAACGGAGCTACGGCATCGGCGTTGAAGCGGGCGGCGCGCAGACAGGGGACAAGTTCCCGGTGCTGTACCTGCTGCACGGCCTGTCCGACGACCATTCGATCTGGCTGCGGCGCACGTCCGTCGAGCGTTATGCGGCCGAATACGGCATCGCCGTCGTCATGCCCGCGGTTCACAGAAGCTTCTATACGAACATGAAAAGCGGGCACGATTACTGGACGTTCGTCAGCGAGGAGCTGCCGCATGTCGCGCAATCCCTGTTCCCGATCTCCGGGAAACGCGAGGACAGCTTCGCCGCGGGCCTCTCGATGGGCGGCTACGGGGCGATGAAGCTCGGACTCCGCGCGCCGGAGAAGTTCGCGGCCGTCGCGAGCCTGTCGGGCGCCATGGACATCCTGGCCTTCGATCATGAAGGGAGCCCGCTCGCCGACAAGGAATACAAATGGATCTTCGGCAGCAAGGAAGAGGCCGCCGGCTCCGACGACGACCTGTTCGCGCTCGCGGAACGGGCCGCCGCCGGGGGCGTCTCGCTGCCCAGGCTGTATCAGTGCTGCGGCACGGAGGACTTCCTCTATGACCAAAACATCCGATTCCGCGACCATGTCCGGTCGCTCGGCATCGCCCTCGACTATGAGGAAGGCCCCGGCGATCACAGTTGGGGCTACTGGGACGCGCACATCCAGCGCGTGCTCGCATGGCTGCCGCTTCGGGGCGGCAAGGTTTAAAGAGGTTAACGTAAAACGGGATGAAGCGGGAGTAAGATCAGCTTCATCCCGTTTTTATTTTACCCGCGGTCCACTCAACAAGACGATCTGGCGCATTAAAATACACAAGCGACTTCCGTCCCCGCTCGCCGTTTCGCCTATCGCGCAAAAGTGCCGCATTTTCTCCAGTAACACAAGTTACTTTGGCGAGGTAGGAGCGTGACAGCATGCTGAGCGTTGTATTTAGAAACGTTTCGCTGGATGGCAGAACGGTGGCGGGGAGGTCCTATCCAGGACCACATGGGCTTGGTTGGCGATGCGCACTCGCTTAGAGGTCCTATTCAGGAACACCCCGGCATAAGGGGGGGGGGGGGGGGGGGGATGGCGCTTGAGGAAGTCTAACCAGGACCACATGGGCTTGGTTGGCGATGTGGGCACGCTTAGAGGTCCTATCCAGGACCTCTCCGGCATAAGTGGGGAGTGTGGCGCTTGAGGAAGTCCTAACCAGGACCACATGGGCTTGGTTGGCGATGCGCACTCGCTTAGAGGTCCTATTCAGGAACACCCCGGCATAAGGGGGGAGTGTGGCGCTTGAGGAAGTCCTATCCAGGACCACATGGGCTTGGTTGGCGATGCGCACTCGCTTAGAGGTCCTATCCAGGACCTCTCCGGCATAAGTGGGGAGTGTGGCGCTTGAGGAGGTCCTGTCCAGGACCACATGGGCTTGGTTGGCGATGTGGGCACGCTTAGAGGTCCTATCCAGGACCTCTCCGGCATAAATGGGGAGTGTGGCGCTTGAGGAGGTCCTGTCCAGGAGCGCTTTGCGTGGCAGGGATGCATCGTCTCGCAGGGAGTTTCCATCCAGCGCTTTTTCGAGGTGAAGGTATTCTTGTCCTTCTTTTAGGCCGATATGACGAAAAGGTTAAAGCGTTTAACTAAAAATAACCGATAAATCAGTAAAAATAACGCTTGAAATCGCCTCCAAACCTTTTTTATAATCGCATTGTAAGGTTAAACGCTTAAAGTAACATAAATAAACGGATTGGCAACAGCCCGCAGAAGGTGACCCCATTGAAACGCATTACGATTCGTGACGTGTCGGAGCGCGCAGGCGTATCCACGGCGGCCGTGTCCTACGTATTGAACGGCCGGGAAGGCAAGGTGTCGCAGGAGACCGCGTCGAAGGTGCGCCGGGCGGTCGAAGAGCTGAACTACATTCCCGATTTCTCGGCGCGAAGCCTGGCGGGTACCCGATCGAAGCTGATCGGCGTCGTTATTCCCCAGACGGAGGATCAGAAGCAGCTGCTGCTGCAAAATCCGTTTTACTCGGAGCTCGTGTGCGGCATCGAAGCCAGGCTTCGACAGTCCGGCTATCACATGATCCTCTCGGGGGTGGACAAAGGCGAAGGCTATCTCGATACGTCCATGCAGCGCAATCTGGACGGCGCGATCATCATGGGCATCTACCAGGAGAGCTTCTACGACGACTTGAAGCGGGTCAAGGTGCCGATCGTGCTGATCGACAGCTACGTGAACGACAGCTACTTCCAGACCGTATCGATCGACGACGAAGCCGGGGGCTACATGGCGACCAAACTGCTGATCGACAACGGGCATACGAACATCGCGCTGGTGACGGGACTGATCCGCAAGGACGGCGTCGTGGAAAAGCGGTTCCTCGGCTACAAGCGCGCGCTGAAGGAGGCCGGTCTGTTCTACAACCCGGACCACGTCTTCGAGCACTCGGTCAGCTACGAGTACGGGCAGGAGGCTGCTGCCGCGATCGCGGCCGGACATCCCGAGATTACGGCGGTGTTCGCGACGAGCGACCTGGTCGCGATGGGCGTGCTGCGCGGATTGTCCGACGCGGGCAAGCGGGTGCCGGAGGACGTCTCGGTCGTCGGGTTCGACGACATCCCCGTCGCCCGGATGTGCAATCCGCCGCTCACCACGGTCCGGCAGAACATCGTCGCCCGGGGCGCGATGGCGGCGGATCGGCTGCTCAAAGCGATCGAAGAAGGCGAGGCGTCGCTTGCGGACGATCCGAGCGTCGCGCGGCTGGAGCTCGCGATTCGGCAGACGGTGCAGCGGCTTGCGCCGAGCTGACCGACGGATCGTCCGGGCCGGAGAACGAGAGCAAGGTCGTTCGCGTTCTCTCAGAGAAAATGAATGCGGTTACAATTCGTTAAACGATGCCTGGAGGTGGTCGCGTCGGCGCTTCTGCCGACAGCTGGATCTGCACGATCGATGGGTCGTAGTCGTAAGTTTTAAGCGTCCATATTGAAAAGGAGAGGGTATCATTGCGGATCACAAGCGGGGCTCTGCTGCTGCTCGGCACGACGATCGTGCTCGGCGCCTGCGGCGCAAACAAAGACAATAATACGGCAAGTCCTTCCGCGGCTTCGCCGCAAGCTTCGTCGTCGGCTTCGGCCACGGCCGCGCCGTCCGACTCCCCGGCGCCTTCGGCCAAGAATCCGGTCACGCTCAAGCTGATGACGTACACCGCCTCCGGGCAGGAGCAGACGCTCAAGGCGATGATCGACGCCTTTCAGGCGGCGAACGCCGACGTCAAGGTAGAGTACGAGGTCGTTCCGTACGCGGATTACACGACCAAGCTGAATACGCTGCTGGCCAGCGGCAGCGCGCCGGATCTGTTCGAGGTCGGCTACGAGAACTTCTTGACCTACGCTTCCAAGGACCAACTGCTCGATCTCACGCCATCCATCGCGGCGGACAGCTCGTTCAAGCCGGACGTCTACAAGAAGCTTGCCTATGACGCGTTTAACTACAACGGCAAGCAGATGGGCGTGACGGAGAGCTTCTCCGACGTCGTGCTCTTTTACAACAAGGACCTGTTCGACGCCAAAGGCCTAGCCTATCCGGACGCTTCGTGGACCTGGAAGGAAGAGCTGGAAGCCGCACAGAAGCTGACCGACGCCAAGAAGGGCATCTGGGGCACGTACGCGCCGATCCAATTCTACGAGTTTTACAAGACGATCGCCCAGAACGGCGGCGGCGTCTGGAGCGCGGACGGCAAGCCGACGCTGAACAGCCCGGCCAACGTGGAGGCGCTGCAGTGGATGCTCGACAAAGCGTCCAAGTACAAAGTGTCGCCGCCGCTAAACGACGATACGTTTAACCAGCCGGACGCGGATCTGAACGCCTTCGTGAACGGCAAGCTGGCGATGGCGCGCTTCGGCATCTGGAACTTCGCCAAGTTCAGCGAAGCGAAGTTCAACTGGGACATCGCGCTGGAGCCGGGCAAGACGCAGAAGGCGCATCACTTCTTCGCTGACGGTCTCGTGGCAGCGAAGACGACGAAAAACGCCGACGCCGCATGGCGATTCCTGAAGTTTTTCACGAGCGCGCCGGAGGCGGTGTCCAAGCGGATCGAGGCGGGCTGGAGCATCCCGGCGGTCACCGATCCGGCGGTGCTGGACGCATATTACAAGCAGAAGCCGCCCGAGTCGAAGCAGGTCGTGACCGATGCGCTGGATTCGCTCGTGCTGCCGCCCGTCGGACCGAAGCCGGAAAAGTGGGGCGAGTTCACGGCCGCCGTCGGCGAAGAGCTCGACAAGGCGAAGCTCGGCCGCTCCACCGCGCAGGAAGCGCTCGACGCGGCGCAAAAAAAGAGTCGAAGCGCTCGTCAAATAGGCTTCAACCAATATACAGGAGACGAGAAGGCCGCCCCCCCGCGCGGCGGTCTTCCCTCCCCGCCTGACAGAAAGGAAAGGGTGGCATGGTCGGACAGCGCAAGTGGAGCCGCCGGACGGCTGCTATCGTTTTTTTAACGCCCGCCTTGCTGTGCCTGCTGGCGTTCCAGCTGCTGCCGATGGCGTCCTCGGTCGTCATCAGCTTCACCGATTGGGACCTGCTGACGCACTGGACGAAGATGAACTTCATCGGCTGGGACAACTACGCGCAGGTGTTCAGAGAGGAAAAGTCCTACACCGCGATTCGCAACGTCTTCGTATTCCTCCTCGGCTACCTGCCGTCGATCGTCGTGCTCGGCACGCTGCTCGCGGTGCTGCTGAACAGGCCGATCCGCGGCGTTAAGCTGTACCGGGCGGCCGTGTTCGTGCCCGTCATCACGTCCTGGGTCGCCGTATCGATCGTCTGGCGCTGGCTGCTGAACGGTCAGAGCGGACTCGTCAACTATCTGCTCGCGCAAGTCGGCATCCAGGGGCCGATCTGGCTGCAGGACGACTTCTGGGCGATGGTCGCGATCATCCTGGTGACGCTCTGGAAGGACATCGGCTTCGTATCTATCATCCTCTTGGCGGGTCTGCAAGACATCTCGGAGGACTATTACGAAGCGGCGGAGCTGGACGGCGCGTCTCCCTGGAGCAAGCTATGGCGTATTACGGTTCCGATGCTGTCCCCGACGTTGTATTTTGTCGTGACGATCTCGCTCATCAATTCGTTCCAGCTGTTCGACCAGGTGCTGATCATGACCAACGGCGGCCCGGCGGGCGCCACGAGCACGATCGTCGAGCAGGTGTACCGCAACGCCTTCCAGTTCAACAAGATGGGCTTCGCCTCCGCGCAATCCTGGGTGCTCCTGCTCATCATCCTCGCGACGACCATGGCGCTGCAGCAGCTTCAACGGAGGTGGGTCGTCTATGACCGGTAGCAAAAAGCGCGCGGCGAATCTGGCGGCGCATCTGTTCCTGGCGCTGCTCGCGGTCGCGCTGACGTTTCCGTTCCTGTGGATGCTGCTCGGCGCCTTCAAGGACAATCTCGAGGTGGTGGCGATGCCGCCGCGGCTGCTGCCCTCGCGCTGGAACTTCGATAATTTCGCGGAGATCGAAGGCTACTTCCCGCTTTACCGCTTTTTCGCGAACAGCGCCCTCGTGGCCGTCGCGACGACGCTGCTGCAGCTGGCGATCTGCACGATGGCGGCCTACGTGTTCGCCAAGATCGCGTTCAAGGGACGGCAGGGCCTGTTCGTCCTGTTTCTGACGACGATGATGATTCCGGCGCAGGTGACGCTCGTGCCCTTGTTCATTTTGTTCTCGCGCACCGACCTGATCGACACGTACGCGGGACTCATTTTGCCGGGCATCTTCAGCGCCTATGGGACGTTCCTGCTGCGCCAGAGCATCATGACGATCCCGAACGAGCTGATGGAGGCGGCCTTCATCGACGGAGCATCGTACTACCGGGTGTTTTTCAGCGTGATCGTCCCGCTCGTCAAGCCGACGCTGTCCGCGCTGTCGATCTTCGCGTTCATGAGCTCCTGGAACAACTTCCTGTGGCCGCTCATCGCGGTGAACAGCAAGGAATTGATGACGCTGCCGCTGGGTCTCAGCAAGCTGCAGGGGCAGTGGTCCACGGAGTGGAACCTGCTCATGGCCGGCAACGTCGTCAGCTTCGTGCCGATCTTTATCGTGTTTCTGTTCGCGCAGCGATACTTCATTAAAGGCATTACGATGACCGGCATCAAGTGATCGGTCCGCGCTATAGAGGAGGGATCAGTGGCATGACAACGGTAAAATTGGGACTGATCGGGCTCGGCGGCATGGCGGGCGTCCATGTGGGCCAGCTTGCCGGCATTGCCGGCGCAAGACTGGCCGCCGTCTGCGACCAGGATGCCGCCAAAGTCGCCGAGTGGGCGGAACGTCACGGCATCGACGCAGCGTCGCGCCATACGGACGCGGAGTCGCTCGTCCGCGATCCGGAGGTGGACGCGGTGCTGTCCATCACGCCGAACGACGCGCATTATGAGATTATCCGTCTTTGCCTCGCATACGGGAAGCCGCTCATGACGGAAAAGCCGTTCACGCGGACTTTCGAAGAAGCGGCAAGCCTGAGGCGCCTCGCCGCGGGCAATCCGACGCCGTGCATGGTCGGTTTTTCCTATCGCTACGTGCCCGCGTTCCGGATGGCCCGCGAGATGATCCGCGAGGGCCGGATCGGCCCGGTGCGGCATCTGTTCGTTCAATATTTGCAGCAATGGGGCGGCACGCCGTTCGACACGAAGATGAACTGGCGGCTGGACCGCGCGATCACGGGCACCGGCACGCTGGGCGATCTCGGTTCGCATATGATCGACGCAGCCCGCTTTCTGGTCGGCGAACCGGCCGAGGTCGCGTCGCTGATGAGCAACTTGATCGGGCAGCGGGAAGATCCTGCGACAGGCGCGATGGTAGACGTCGATATCGACGACTTCGCCGCGTTCACCGCGGTGCTCGCGCCGGGCATTCCCGCCGTCTTTCAGACGTCGCGCAACGCCTTCGGCTCTCAGAATCAGTTCGAGATCGCCGTATACGGCGACGTGGGCACGCTCCGGATGAACTGGGAGGAAGGCGACTATCTCGACTGGATTCACCGCAATGCCGAGGGGAGCGAGGTCCGGGAGCGGATCGCCGTGCCTGCACGCTTCAAGCTGGCGCAAATGCAGGACTTCGTCGATCTGGTACGGGGCGACGCACGCGAGGAGCGGCCGATGCTTTACGACGGCTACATGAACCAGAGGATTCTGGAGGCGGTCGTTCGGTCGAGCCGCGAGCGGCGTACCGTTCGGATCGAAGAGCTGGATGACCGGGACGAGGGGGAAGCAAGATGAGTCGAACGACGCCGCGCGTTACGATCTGGAACGAATATCGGCACGAGCGCTCGAGTCCCGACGTGCAGCGCATTTATCCGGCGGGTATTCACGAGGCGCTGCGCGAAGGGCTCGCGCCTTACGGGTTCGAGCTGGTCACGGCGACGCTGGACGAGCCGGAGCACGGCCTGCCTGTGGAAGCGCTGGCGCGCACGGACGTGCTGATCTGGTGGGGACACCGGGCCCACGACGAGGTCGACGATGAGATCGTAGACCGGGTGCAGCGGCGCGTGCTGGAAGGCATGGGACTGATCGTGCTGCACTCGGGACATTACTCCAAAATATTCAAACGGCTCATGGGCACCTCCTGCGCGCTGCTGTGGCGGGAGGCCGACGAGAAGGAGCGGCTGTGGGTCGTCAAGCCCTCGCATCCGGTCGCAGCGGGGCTGCCTCCTTATTTCGAACTGGCAAAGGAAGAAATGTACGGCGAATTTTTCGACGTGCCGGATCCTGACGAACTGGTGCTTGTAAGCTGGTTCGAGGGAGGCGAGGTGTTCCGCAGCGGGTGCGCATACAGCCGAGGGAACGGCAAAATCTTTTATTTCCGTCCCGGCCACGAGACGTATCCGACCTATTACAACGCGCACGTGCTTCGCGTGATCGCGAACGCCGTCCGCTGGACCGCGGACGAGCGGGGCGAGGCGCCCAGGTTCGGGAACGCGCAGCCGCTGGAGACGATCGCCTTAAAAGCTTAGGCTTAAAAGCTTCGAATTCATACAAGATCTGACCTCGAGAATGCATCCGGTTTCCTCAGAAGCGGGAAGTTCGCATGCTCGAGGTTTTTTTTGCGTTCTTTAAGTCTGAATAAGTCAGGGGGAGATCGATGATGAGAAAATGGCTGACGGCCGGGGGATTAGCTGTACTGATCGCAGTCGCTTCGTTTGCGATTTACGCCGTAGCGAACGAAGCGAAGCCCAAGGCTCGTGCCGCCCCACAGGCGGACGCCGGCCAATCGGCAAGCATCGTGGCGACGGTGGGCCAAACGAACATTACGAAGGACGAGCTGTACGAAGCGATGCTCCGGCAAGTGGGCGCGCAGACGCTGCAGGAGATGGTCATCCGGCGGCTCGCGGACGAGCAGGCTGCGGCAAAGGGGTTGACCGTCGGCGGAGAGGAGCTTGAGGCCGGCATGGACAAGATGCGCGGCTCGTTCGCGTCGGAGGCTGATTTTCAAAGCTATCTGAGCTCCGTCGGGCTGGACGAAGCGGGCTACGCGTCGCAGATCAAGATGCAGCTGCAGATCGGCAAGCTGTTCGCGTCCGAGCTGAAAGTGACGGACGAGCAGGTCGCGCAGTTTTACGCGCTGAACGAGGCGTCGTTCCATCACCCCGCGCAGGTCCGCTTGTCGCACATCCTGGTGAAGACCGAGGACCAGGCGAAGGAATTGTACGGCGAGCTCGCCAAGGGCGCCGATTTCGCCAAGCTGGCCGCCGAGTTTTCGGCGGACGTCGCGACGCGGGAAGCGGGCGGCGACCTGGGCTATCTGTCCGCGGGACAGACGGCGCCGGAGCTCGAGCAAGCGGCCGGGCAGCTGAAAACAGGCGCCTATAGCAAGCCGGTCAAAACCGCGTACGGCTATCATTTGCTGAAGCTGACGGATCGCAAGCCGGCATCGACGGAGACGGCCGAGCAGGCCAAGGACCGGATCGTGGAGCTGATCCGGCAGCAGCGGCTGAACGAGCTCGTGCCGCAGTGGCTGGCGGGCTTCACCGCGAGCGGCGAAGTGACGGTGCGCATTCCGAATCCGAATCCCGGCGCGGGTACGGGAGGCGCTGCAAGCACGGACGGCGCGGCTGCGAACGCGGCCGGTACGCCTTGAAGCGTCCATCCGGCGCGCCTGGAGAGGGGGGGATGCGTCATGTAACGGTCAGCGCGGCAAGTCGAGGGGCGGGTAAGCAGACTGCTGACGCAATACGACACTCATTTTGAGAAAGGGGCATTGACGTAATGAAAACAAGATGGCATTCCCGTCTGGCATCGGCGCTGTTGCTCGGATTGGTCGTTCTGCTGGCGGTTCCCGCGAGCGCGTTCGCCATCTCCGGCGTTTATCACGCGCCATACGGCACGGACGATCTGTACGACGTCCAGCCGACCGAGCGTTATCCAAGAGATCCGGTCGCAGGCGACACGGTCTATCTCAAGCTGACCACCTGGCCGATCGAGAGCGGACAGGCGACCTGGATCACCTGGACGAAAAACGGCGCTGCGCAGTCGGTTATCAACGGCACCTGGCAGTACAACAGCGGCAGCAACAGCTACTGGCAAATCAACATGGGCACTTTCGCCAAGGGCGACGTCGTCACGTATACGATCCATGCGAACAAGGACGGCGCGAACGAGAAGACGATCGGTCCGTTCACGTTCACGGTGACGGGCTGGGAATCCGTCGCCAGCGTGAGCGGCTATACGGACGGCGGCAACAAGGTGACGCTGAGCGCCACGCCGAATACGGGGACGATGTCGCCCAAGATCGGCATCTCGTTTCAGGCGGCAGACGTGTTCCGCGTGCAGCTGTCTCCCAAAGGGACGGGCACGCTCGCGACGGGACTGAGCAATTATACGTTTGCCGACAACACGACGTATTATCTGATCAGCACGAGTGCGCTCAAAATACGGATCGATAAAAACCCGTATAAACTCAGCGTGTACAAGCCGGACGGCACGACGCTGATCGCGCGCGAATACGACAATTCGGTCAACAAGAACATGGCGTGGCTGACCGACGGCTCGAACGTCATCGACAAAGTGCAGGACAACCTGTATTCGCCGACGAGCGAGCAGTTCTACGGCTTCGGCGAGCACTACAACAACTTCCAGAAGCGCGGCTACGACGTGGACACCTACGTCTACAACCAGTACAAAAACCAGAACGACCGGACGTACATGGCGATCCCCTTTTTCATCAACACGAACGGCTATGGCATTTACGTCAACTCCACGTATTATTCGAAGTTCAAAATGGCGACCGAGCGCACGGATATGTACAACTTCACGGTCAATACCGGCGGAGGCTCGAATTCGCTGCTGGACTACTATTTTATTTACGGCAGCGACCTGAAGGACGTCGTCTCCAACTATACGGATATCACCTCCAAGCCGGCGATGCTGCCCAAGTGGGCGTTCGGCCTGTGGATGTCCGCGAACGAGTGGGACCGGCAGTCGGAGGTGACCGCCGCGCTCAGCAGCGCGAGCACGAACAACATTCCCGCCTCGGCGGTCGTGCTGGAGCAGTGGAGCGACGAGAACACGTTTTATATTTTTAACGACGCGACCTACACGCCGAAGACCGGCAGCGCGGCGTTCTCGTACGGCGACTTCACCTTCGGCACGAAATGGCCGAACCCGGCCCAGATGGCGACCGACGTCCACAACGCCGGGATGAAGCTGGTGCTCTGGCAGGTGCCGATCCAGAAGTATACGAGCTACGCGTACACGCAAAAGGACAACGACGAGTCCTATATGGTGTCGCAGGGCTACGCGGTCGGCGACGGCAGCGGCGGCCAGTACCGGCTGCCCGCGGGCTCGTGGTTCGAGAACAGCCTGCTGCTCGACTTTACGAACGCGGCGGCGAAAAATTGGTGGATGTCCAAACGCGCCTACCTGTTCGACGGCATCGGCATCGACGGCTTCAAGACGGACGGCGG
Organism: Cohnella rhizosphaerae; assembly: GCF_029525575.1. GTDB lineage: Bacteria > Bacillota > Bacilli > Paenibacillales > Paenibacillaceae > Cohnella > Cohnella rhizosphaerae. The sequence continues at coordinate 460,618 of NZ_JAPDIA010000001.1, read as the reverse complement.
CGAAATGGTGTGGGGCCGATCGCTTACGTTCAGCAACGGCAAGAAGGGCGACGAGATGCGCAATCAGTACCCGAACGAGTACGTCGGGGCGTATAACGCGTATGCGCTGTCCAAAAACGCGAATTCCGTGTCGTTCAGCCGTTCGGGCACGAGCGGGGCGCAGAAGAACCAGATCTTCTGGGCGGGCGACCAGGAGTCGACGTTCGGCGCCTACCAGCAGGCGGTGCTCGCCGGGCTGACGGCCAACATCTCGGGCGTTCCGTTTACGAGCTGGGATCTGGCGGGCTTTACGGGAGATTCGTACCCGACCGCGGAGCTGTACAAGCGTTCGATCGCCATGGCCGCGTTCTCGCCGGTCATGCAGTTCCACTCGGAAAAGGCGTCGCCGTCGCCGAGCGAGGAACGTTCGCCATGGAACGCGGCTTCGCGCACGGGCGACCCGACCGTGCTGACGACGTCGCAGAAGTTCATCAACGCGCGTTATAACCTCATTCCGTATTTGTACAGCGAAGGGAAAAAATCGAGCGACACGGGCGTGCCGCTGATGCGCGCCATGGTGCTCGACTATCCAAGCGATACGAATACGTACGGTCTGACCGCGCAGTACATGCTGGGCGACAATCTGCTCGTCGCGCCGATCGTGAACCAGGGCGAGACGAACAAGAGCGTCTATCTGCCGGCCGGCGAATGGGTCGACTTCTGGTGGGGCGCGATGCGTCCGGGCTCGCAGACGATCGGCTACTATGCGTCGGTCGACGATCTGCCGGTGTTCGCCAAGGCTGGCGCGATCCTGCCGATGAACCTGAACGGCACGTACACGGTCGGCGGCACGATCGGCAACGACCTGACCAACTACACGAACCTGACGTTCCGCGTCTTCCCGCAGGGGACGACCTCTTACAGCTGGTACGACGGTTCGACGACGAAGACGATCACGTCGACCGAAAATTACGGCTCGGACCAAGTGACCGTGTCCGTGCCCGCGCTGACGACGACGAGCACGCTGCAGGTGCTGACGAAGAAGCCTTCCTCGGTGACGAAGGACGGCTCCGCGCTGACGCAGCAAACGACGCTGAGCGGTCTGACCTCGGCTTCGCAGGGCTGGTATTACGACACGGTCGCGAAGCTCGTCTACGTCAAAATCTCGTCCGGCGCGTCCGCGCGTTCGGTCGTGCTGAGCGGCGTCGACAAGAACGAATACGAAGCCGAGTTCGGCACGCTGAACGCCGTATCCACGAACACCGACCATACGGGCTATCTCGGCACGGGCTTCGTAGACGGCTTCGCGACCTCCGGCGACTACGTCGAGTTCAAGGTGTATGCGCCGACGGCGGGCACCTATTCGATCGACGTCCGGTACAGCGCGGGCGGCGGCGCGGCGTCGAGAGCGATCTACAAGAACGGCACGAAGGTGACCGATCTCTCCCTGCCGGCGACGGCGAACTGGGATACGTGGAGCACCGCGACGACGACGGCGTCCCTGAACGCGGGTCTGAACACGATTCGCGTGCAGTACGACGCGGGCAACGCATCGGGCATTAACCTGGACAACGTAGCGATCCGCTGGTAAGCAACGGTTATTTTATTATGGTTGGGGAGGCTGCCGATGGTGCGTCATTTCTATGGAAGTTTGGCCCGGAAAAGCGCGAGTCTGCTCACCGCCGTTCTGCTCGGCGCCGCATTGCTTGCGCCTATTGGCGCAAGTCCGGCGTACGCCTATGTCGGCGCGCTGGGCAACGTGACCGCCAGCAGCGTGTCGGGCGATACGCTTACGCTGACGATCGACAACGGCGCGGAGCCGAGCGACGATATTCTCGAAATTAAAGTGCTCGCCTCCGGCATCGCGAAGGTGGACTACCGGCCGAATTCGGTCGCCGCCAGCGCCGACACGCCGATGATCGACGCCTCTAAAACCTGGAGCGCGGCAGGCGCCACGATCAATACGGCCGGCGATCCGATTACGGTGACGACGGCCGATATGAAGATCGAGATCGCCAAGAGCCCGGCGCGTCTCACCGTCAAAAAAGTCGAACGGCACGACTTTGTTCTGGGAGCCGTCGTCCGGCGGCGTCTTCTACGACGGCGTGCGGTTCCTGCACAATACGGCGGACAATATGTACGGCATTCGCGGCTACAACGCCTTCGAGGACGGCGGCGACCTGCTGCGCAACGACAACAGCCACGGCGCCCATGCGGGCGAGCAGGGCGACGCGGGCGGTCCGTTCATCTGGTCGACGGCGGGCTACGGCGTGCTGGTCGACAGCGACGGCGGCTATCCGTACACCGAGTCGGCGACGGGCAAGATGGAGTTTTACTACGGCGGAACGCCGACGGAGGGCAGACGGTACACGAAGAACGACGTAGAGTACTACATCATGCTCGGCTCGCCCAAGCAGATTATGAGCTCTTACTCGGACATTGCGGGCAAATCGCCGATGATGCCCAAGTGGTCGCTCGGCTTCTCCAACTTCGAGTGGGACACGAATCAGACGGAGCTGCTCGCGAACGTGGACACGTACCGGGCGAAAAATATTCCGCTCGACAGCGTTGGCCTTGATTACGACTGGAAAAATTACGGTCAGGACAACTACGGGGAGTTCACGTGGAATACGACGAACTTCCCGAGCGCGTCCACGACGGCGTTCAAGACGACGATGGACGGCAAGGGCGTGAAAATGATCGGCATCACCAAGCCGCGCATCGTCACGACCGACCTGTCCAGCCATACGACCCAGCAGGCGATCGACGCGAATACGGGCGGCTATTGGTATCCGGGTCACGGCGCGTACACCGATTATTTTATTCCGGTGACCGTGCGCAGCATCGACCCGTACAATTCCGCGGAACGCGCCTGGTACTGGGATCACTCCAAAGGCGCGTTCGACAAAGGCATCGTCGGCTGGTGGAACGACGAGACGGACAAGGTGTCCTCCGGCGGCACCACGCTCTGGTTCGGCAATTTCACCACGACCCATTTTTCGCAGGCGATCTATGAAGGACAGCGTGCCTATTCCTCGACGAACCGCGTCTGGCAGACGGCGCGGACCTTCTATCCCGGCGCGCAGCGCTATGCCACGACGCTGTGGTCCGGGGATATCGGGATTCAATGGTACAAAGGAGAAAAAATCAACTGGGCCGCGGGCATGAAGGAGCAGCGGGCGACCATGCTGTCCTCCGTCAATATGGGGCAGCCCAAGTGGGGCATGGATACCGGCGGCTTCAACCAGCAGGACGGCACGACGAGCAATCCGTCGCCGGAGCTGTACGCGCGCTGGATCCAGTTCAGCGCCTTCACTCCCGTGTTCCGCGTCCACGGCAACAATCATCAGCAGCGCCAGCCGTGGGTATACGGCAGCACCGCGGAGGAAGCGTCCAAGTCGGCGATCCAGCTCCGTTACGGGCTGATGCCGTATATGTACGCCTATGAGCGGAGCGCGTACGAGACGGGCGTCGGATTGGTCCGTCCGCTCTTGTACGATTATCCGACGGATACGAACGCCAAAAACAACCTGGACGCCTGGATGTTCGGCGACTGGCTGCTGGCGTCGCCCGTCGTCGACAAGCAGCAGACGTCCAAGTCCGTCTATTTGCCGACCGGCAACTGGATCGACTACTTCCGCGGCACCGCGTACGCGGGCGGACAGACGATCAGCTATCCGGTCAACGCGAGCACGTGGAGCGACATTCCCGTGTTCGTCAAGAAGGGGGGCGATCATCCCGACGCAAAAGGTGCTGGACTACACCGGACAAACGTCGGTGTCCACGATCAACGTCGACGTGTTCCCGGACACAGCGCAGACGAGCTTCACGTATTACGACGACGACGGCACGACCTACAACTATGAAGGCACCGGGTTCTTCAAGCAGACGATGACGGCGCAGGACAACGGCGCGAGCGGCATCTCGTTCGGCGTCGGCGCCAAGAGCGGCACGTACGCGGCGCCGGTCGCTTATTATCTCGCGGCCATTCACGGCAAAGCGGGCACGGGCGTCACGATCGGCGGTTCGAGCGCGACCTCCTATGCCAGCTTGAACGCCCTGCGCGCGGCTTCAGGCGAGGGCTGGACGAAGACGAAGGACGTCTACGGCGACGTCACGTACGTCAAGCTCGCGGCGGGCGCGGCATCGGCCAAAATCGTCGTCGTCAGCGGATCCGCGACGGTGACGGACACCGCGACGCAGTACGAGGCCGAGGACGCTTCTTTGTCCGGCAATACGACCTCGACCAAGGCGACCGTCAACAACAACCACAGCGGGTATGCGGGAACGGGCTTCGTCGACGGACTCGGCAATGTCGGCGCGGCCGTCACTTTCTATCCGAACGTGGCGACGGGCGGCGATTATGCGGTCGATCTCCGCTATGCCAATTCGACCGGTTCGGCGAAGACGCTCAGCATTTACGTCAACGGCAAGCGGGTCAAGCAAACGACGCTTGCGAACCAGGCGAACTGGGACACCTGGGCGACGCAGACGGAGACGATCCCGCTCGAGGCGGGCCGCAACAGCTTGTCGTACAAGTACGACAGCGATGCGGGCGACACGGGCAATGCGAACCTGGACTACGTCAAAGTTCCGTACGCGGCCGCCGTTGCCAAATACGAAGCGGAAAGCGCGAAGCTGTCCGGCGGCGCAGGCGTGAACAAGGACCACTGGTTTTATTCGGGCGCTGCGTTCGCGGATAACCTGAGCGCTGTCGGCGGGCAGGCCGAATTCCGGGTCAACGCGCCTGCGGCCGGCACCTATACGCTGGCGCTGCGGTACGCGAACGGCACCGGTTCTACCAAGACGCTGACCTCGTACGTGAACGGCGCGAGCGCAGGCTCGATAAGCTTCGCGAGTCCGGGCGCCAACTGGAACGTGTGGCAGGACGTCACGAAGACGGTCACGCTTAGCGCGGGCGTTAACCTGATCGCCTTCAAGTATGATGCGGGCAACAGCGGGAACGTGAACCTCGACCGGCTGCTGGTCGCTTCTGCAACGCCGGGCACGCCCGAGTCCGAGCTGAACCTGCTGGATAACGGGGATTTCGACCGGGACACGGCCTACAACAGCAACTGGTCGGAGTGGCATCCGACCGGGCAGACGCTCGCGTTCGGCATCGACAGCGGGTCGGGCACCAATCCGCCCGAGTCGCCCTGGACGCAGGACAAGCGCGCGTTTTTCTGGCTCGCGGGCGCCTATCAGCAGAGCATTCACCAGGTCGTGAGCGTGCCGGTCAACAACGCCAACTACAAATTCGAAGCCCGGGTCCGGCTCAAAAATACGACGCCGACGACGGCCCGCGCGGAGATCTCGAATTACGGCGGCACGGCGCAATACTACAATATCTCGAACGACGGCGTGTGGAAGTATATCAGCATCAGCAATATTTTCGTGACGAACGGGCAGGTGGACGTCGGGTTCTACGTGGATTCGCCCGGAGGCACGACGCTGCATATCGACGACGTGCGGCTGACGAAGATGTGACCGTCGGTCGGGCGGTCGCGCGCGGCAACGATGGGGCAACGGCTTTGGCAACGGCTTTGGCAACGGCAAGGAAAAAGGATTGACGCCGGGCGCCGGGCCGTGATAATTTAGAAATATATTCAAACGTACGGCATGCGGAAGCACCGCTGATTTCGATGATGACATCGGAATCGGCGGTGCTTTTTTGTCGTTGCCGGCGATAGGGAGGAGCTGGATTAGATGGGGATTCGGCTGGTCGTAGCCGCGCCGCAGCCGGGGTACGCGAGCCGGCTGGCGCTTTATTTGAAGGAGCGGGACCCGCTGGCGGAGATTGCGGCCTTCACGCAGGCTGACGCGCTGGAGCTGCATTTGCGGAGCGGACGCGGGGCGGATCTGTTGATCGTTCAGCAGACGCTGCTGCCTGCGGTCGTCCGGGCGTCGTCCGGCGGCGCGAAGGTCGTCGTGCTCACCGAGAGCGGCGATTCGGAGATGCACGAAGGCTTGCCTGCCATCGCGCAGTACCAGTCGCTCCCGCGGCTTGCGGCCGAGATTCGAAGATTGGTCGGGGCGGGAGCGAGCAAGCCGTCGGAGGGGGGCGGAGCTGTGGACCGTCTATTCGGCCGGCGGCGGCGCGGGCAAGACGACGCTGGCGCTACATATCGCGCGCCAGGCTTCGGAGCGAGGTTACAGCGTCATGTATTTGAATCTGGAGGCGCTTTGCGGCGTCGGGCCGCTGCTGGGCGGCGAGGAACGGGACGGGGGGGAGACGAACGGGTTGTCCTTGCTTTTGTATGAGCTGACTTCGAACCCGTCCTCCGCGGAGGAGCGGATCCGCGGACTTCGTTCCAGGCGGTCGATGGTCGGTGCGGGCCATCTCGAGCCGGCAGATCATCCTGCCGAGCTGCTCGCCATGACGCCGGAGCGCCTGGAGGCGCTGATCGAGGCGCTGCGGCGGCACGGCGGCTTCGATCTGATCGTCGCCGACCCGGACGGGGGGTTCGCCGGCTGGCAGCAGCGTCTGCTCGAGCTGAGCGGCAGGATTTGCTGGATCGCGTCGGACGACGTCCAACTGCTTCGCAAGACCGAATCGATGCTGCGGGAGTGGGGAGAGCGGTTGCCCGATTTGTTCGGCAAGTCGACTTTTATTTGGAACAAAGCGCTGGGCGAACCGTCCGCAGATGCGCTTCGGCTGCCGGGCGGCGGGCAGTGGCTGACGCTGCCCGATATCGCGCAGTGGAGGCGCGTCTCCGACATCGGCGCGCTTCTGGGATCCGCCGCTTACGCCGGCGGCGTCGATCGTCTGCTCGACGCGCTTGGATATGCCGGACCGGGCGAACGAACCTCCAAGCCGGGTCGCTCAGGCTATGCGCCGCGCCCCGAGGGGCATCGTCCGGGCGGGGGCGAGCTTCGGGAACGGGCGGCGGCCGGAGGCGTCTACGCATGATCGACGCGGGACTGAGGACGGAAGAGATCGCATCCGTGCGCGAACGTGTGCGGTCGAGGTTGGCGTGGGATGCGGCAGTCAGCGATGCCGAGCTGCGGGCGCTCATCGAGGGCGAGCTGTTCGCCGAGCCGCGCATACGCCGGCTGACGTCCGCGGAGCGGGCGGCGGCCGTCAGCCGGCTCTTCCATTCCTTCAGAGGCTTGGACGCGCTCCAGCCGCTGCTTGCCGACCCTGACGTCACCGAGATTATGATTGTCGGGCACGACCGTATCTTTTTCGAGAAAAACGGACGGCTGCAGCGCGCGTCGCTTAGCTTCGAGAGCCAAGAACGGCTGGAGGATCTGATCCAGTCGATCGTCGGTCAGGTCAACCGGATCGTCAACGAAGCTTCGCCGATCGTGGACGCGCGGTTGCCCGACGGCTCGCGGGTGCACGTCGTCCTGCCGCCGGTCGCGCTGCAAGGGCCGATCGTCACGATCCGGCGTTTTCCCGCGCGTCCGCTCGGCATGGACGACTTGGTGAAGCTTGGCGCGATCTGCCAGGATGCCGCTGCGCTGCTGCGACAGCTCGTGCAGGCCAAGTACAACATTTTTATCAGCGGCGGCACCGGCTCGGGCAAGACGACGTTTCTGAACGCGCTCGCCTGCTGGATACCGCAGGATGAACGCATCATTACAATCGAGGACGCAGCCGAACTGCAGATTCCGGGTATCGCGAACCTTGTGTCGCTGGAGACTCGGAACGCCAATACCGAGGGCAAAGGCCGGATCGGCATGCGCGAGCTCATCCGCGCCTCGCTGCGAATGCGGCCGGACCGGATCATCGTCGGCGAGGTGCGCGGCGAGGAAGCGCTCGATATGCTGCAAGCGATGAACACCGGGCATGAGGGCTCCCTGTCCACCGGCCATGCCAATACGGCCCGCGACATGCTGTCGAGGCTGGAGACGATGGTACTCGGCGGCTCGGAGCTGCCGGTATCCGTCGTACGGCGGCAGCTTGCCTCGGCGCTGGACATCATCGTGCACCTGAGCCGATTCAGGGACGGCAGCCGGCGCGTCGTCGAGATCAGCGAGATCGCGGGACTTCGGGACGGTGAGGTGGACCTGAACCCGCTCTTCTTGCTTGAGGCGGAGGGCGGGACGGGAAGGGACTTGCTTCGGCGCTCGGGCGAGCTCGCGAACGTGCGCAAGCTCCGCGGTCGGCAGGAAACGAATGAGGAGGCGACGGCATGAGCATGACGGATTACCGCGAATATGCGCTAAGCCGTTCCCAACGCGCGTACGCGACGGCGGGCGCCGCTTTCGTCGGTTTCGCGGCCGTATGGCTGCTCTATCGGCAGCCCTTGATCGCGCTGCTCGCGACGCCGTGCGGCTGGTATGGACCGAGGCTGGTCGCGGGACATTTGCGGCTGCGCAGGCAGGAGCGGCTGCGCCTTCACTTTAAGGACATGCTGCAGACGCTGGCATCGCTGCTGTCCGCCGGCAGCTCCGTCGAGACCGCGTTCGGCGCGCTGGAAGCGGACATGGCGATGCTGATCGGCGACCCGGGAGCGCCTTTGCTTCTGGAGTTACGCGCGGTGACGAACCGGCTGCGCAACGGCGAACCGCTGGAGCTGTCGCTAAGCGATTTGGCCGTCCGCAGCGGCGTGGAGGAGATCGGGAACTTCGCCGAGGCGTTCCGCATCTGCAAGCGATCGGGGGGGCGATCTCGTCGAGGTCGTGCGGCGCACTTCGGGCTTGATCGCGGAGAAGCTCGAGGTCGAGCTGGAGGTCGGCGTCCTGATCGCCCAGAAAAAATTCGAGTCCAGGCTCATGATGGTTATGCCGTTCGGCTTCGTCGGTCTGCTCGGCTTTTTCGCCGGCGACTATATGCAGCCGCTATACCGCGGCGGAGGCTTGCTCGTGCTTACCTTGTGCCTGGCGGCGTTGGCCGGCGTGTGCGCTTGGATGATGCGAATTATGGATATCAGGTTATGATGCGGTTCGCGCTTGGCTTTATTGCCTTGGTGCTGCTCGCCGGATACGGATTGCAGTTCGTCCAGGTAAGCCGAAGCCGCGGATGGAGCAAGCCCCGGCACTTTTTGTTCGATCCGATGCTTACGCTGATCGCGCGCAAGCGGCTTTGGGGGCGCATCGCCCCGAAGCTGCATCGCGAACAGGCCGCGTTGTCGGTTTTATGGGGCGGACAAGATGTAACTGCGCCGCTGCAGCGACATGCGGCCGAATGCGCCGCCTACGCATATACGGCGCTGCTGGCAGGCGCCATGCTGAGCTGGCTTGCGGATCGGCCGGTTCTGCTTGGTCTTGGCGCGCTGATGTCGGCGCTCCTGCCGCTGATGAAGCGAAAGGAACTGAACGGCAAGCTGGAGCAGCGCAGGCAAGAGATCGTAATGGAGCTGCCGGAGATGCTGAACCGGCTGCTGCTGATGGTTAACGCGGGCGAAAATGTGCGCCGTGCGCTCGAGCGATGCCTGGAAAGACCGGCAAGCGCGCGGGTCAAGACGGGCCATCCGCTCTACGCGGAGCTCGAAGCCGCGGTGACGGCGATGAGGCGCGGAGAGTCATTCGTTTTCGTCTGGGAGGAATTCGGACGCCGATGCGCCGTGCCCGAGGCGAGGTTGTTCGCAACGACGCTGCTCATGAACGCAAAACGCGGCGGCGATACGTTCGTGACCGCGCTCCGGGAGCTGTCCCGAACGTTGTGGGAAAAGCGCAAGGCCGCAGCCAAAACGCTCGGCGAACGCGCCTCCTCCAGACTGGCGTTTCCGCTCGCCGTCATTTTTCTCATCATTCTGGTGCTGGTAGGGACGCCTTCGATCTTGCTGATGGCGACCGAATAATTTGATTTTTAACAGGGGGATATTTTATGAACATTCGCCGTCTTTCTTTCAAACTCGGATCGTACGCGCGCGGCAAACTGAACGCATTCTGGAGAAGCGAGGAGGGGCTCGGCACGCTCGAGATCGTGTTGATCGCGGCGGTGATTATCGCGATCGCCGTCCTGTTCAGGGATTGGATATTGGATTTTCTGGATCGGCTGTTCGGCAAGGTCGAGGACAAGTCGGATTCGTTTTTCAGTTAATGAAGACGGCAGGCCGCAACCTTACGCATGCCGTTCGCTCGATTCGTCGGCGTCGGCTGTCCGCTGGCGTTTCCTTTTGGCGAGAGTCATCGGGGTCATATTCGTTAGAGGCGAGCATGCTCATGCCGGCGCTGCTGATCGTCACGTTTTTGCTTGCGTTCTACGCGCTGTTTACGGCGCAGAAGGCGATTGTCCATTTCAAATCCGCCGTTGCGGCGGAACGGACGGCTTATAACTGGAGTCACGCGGATAGCGACTTCGCGACAGGCGCTTACGAGGAGGGCCGGTACGAAGGGCTGTACTGGCGTCTGACCGATGACGCGCTGCTGCAAGGGCTGTTCGGCTGGGCGGCTGGCGAATCGGGGAGCGAGACGAGGGAGGCGCTGGCTTTTCCCGGGGCGGCGGATCCCGGAGGACGGCTGACGCTTCGCAAGCTGCTTCCGGCAGCCGAGGCGCTCGCAGGCAACTGGCGGGGCAGCGTTGGGTACGCGCGAGGCGGGCTGCGGCGAGAGATCGAAGTATCGGCGGCGGATCCGGGCGAGCTGAGACCGTTAGCGCTGCTGCGCGGCTCTGCGGTTGCTGCATCCGAAGCGTCCGCACCGGTGACGGAGCCCGCGGAATGGATGCGAACGTTCGATCTTGTACGCTACTACGCAGCCAGAGCGAAGCGGGAGGGGAGCGGCGCCGACGCGTATCTCGACAAAGCAGGCTCGCTATTGGGGAGGAAGGCCGATGCGCAGTAACGCGGGCGAAAACGCAACGATTCGTCCGCGCCGGTTCGGGCGGACGTCTTCTGGCGCCGTATCGATCTATATGGCGGCGGTCATGGCCGCCATGATTTTTCTCACGGGGACGCTGATCGATTTCGGCCGGATCGCGGCTTTCCGCCAACAGGCGGAGCTGTCGATCAAAGCCGGCGCAAGGGGCGTGTTGTCCGCGTACGATCCGGTGTTGTACGAACGCTACGGCTTATTCGCGGTCGGAGGCGGCGCTCCCGAAACACTGCTGTCTGAAGTGCTCGAAGGGCATCGCGATCCCGAAGATGCCGAAGCGTTGCGGCTGTTGGATACGGCCTGGCGCGACGGAGAGGTCGTCGAGAGCCGGCCGCTCGGCTCCCATGCCGTGTTCAAGCGGCAGGTGCTGGAGGAAATGAAGTACAAGGCGCCGATCGACCTGACGCTGGATCTGGCTTCGCGGTTCAAGGGTCTGCCAACCTTGATGAAGGAAGCCCGGAAAACGTCCGATTTGCTCGAAGAGATGCGTCTAGCCTATGAAAGACGCGAAGCTGCCCTGGACCGCGCGCTGGCGAGCCAGATCGAAGCGGGGGGAAGCCATGTCGGCAGCTTTCAAAGGAATCGTTCCGCGGCCGCCCGTGCCGATGGCGGGCGGCAGATCCGCCGGCGACGTTCAGGATGTTGCGGATGCGGCGCTTATGTACGCGGATTATTCGGCGAAGCGGGCGGAAGACGCTGCACGGGCCGAAGCTTGGCGGCAATACGAGGCGGAGAGATTGCGCCGGGAGGCTGAACAAAAGCAAAACGGAGATTCGCCGTTGCCGGGGCCGCGTTCTTCTCCCTCCCCTTCGCCGACGCCCGCACCCCCTGAAGGGCCACGGTACGCAGCGCAGATTGCAGCTTACGAGCGCGGTACGGTCCAGCTTGCGGGACAGCTTTCTAGCAAATCGGAACAAGCGTTTTCCACGCTCGAAAAATCGCTGGATGAAGCATTGAAAGCGTTGGAGGAAGCCGAGGGCGCGAATCAGGAAATGGAGCGAATCGCGTCCGACGCCGGTCGCGCTGCCGATGCGCCGGCCGAATGGCCTGCGGAGGCGGGGGGAGGGCGGCTTCGATGGCGCCGAGGCGGTGTCATTGCAAGAGCTTCGACGCACGGCCTCGGATCTGATTCTTACTAACGATTACTGGAGCCGATACAGGGCCGAGCTGGAGGGCATCCGCAGCGATGGTCTCGGGTTGCGTGACGCGGCAGCGTCCATGTCGGTCTCTTTGAACGCCGCACCAGGCTCGTCCGGTATGGACGGCGCGCTGCGCGAAGGGGCGGGACGCCTTCAAACGCTGCTGTCGGGCTTCGCGAACGAGCACGGAGATTCGGGCAGCGCGACGGCCGGCCGCCGCGAAGCGCTGAAGTCCGAAAGGGCAGGCGAGGAAGAGCGCCGTTCGCTGGAGAAGCAATCGCGTACCGCCTGGTCCGGCGCTTCCGCCTTCCTCGCCATGCTCGCCGGCATGCGATCGTCTCCGGAGGAAAAGCAGGCCTTCGAACGGCTGGATTGGCTCTACCGACGGAATTTAACCTGGAACGAAGGGCAGGAGGAAGCGGCCGCGACGGGACTGCCCAAGGATGCGGCCGAGGGACGCAAGGCGGCGTTCGCGGCCGCGGACGGATGGCTGGATGCGCTGGGAGACGGGGTGACGGGGTTGCGCGACGCCGTCTATTTCGCCGAATATTCCTATTCTCGCTTCACGACGGCGGACCCGTCCGAAGTACGCTCGCTTCTTGACGGAGGCGGCGAGGGCCTGCTGATGCCCGGCGAGCAGGAGAACGAGTACGTATTATACGGGCTGCGCAATCCCGCGGCCAACATCGCGGCGGCATATGGCGAATTGTTCGCGCTGCGTCTGGCGATTCGCACGATGGAGGGGCTGATCGAATGCCGCTCTTACGGTCATCCGCTGCTCGTCCTTGCGGCAGCCGCGCTTTACGGCATTACCGAAGCGCTCAAGGATATCCAGGGCTTGCTGGAACGGGGCGTTATCCCGCTTTCCAAATATGCGAAGGTCGATACATTTTATAAAGATTATATCCGGCTTTTTTTTGCTGCTGCACGGAAGCTCGGACGGACAGACGGCTCGCAGGCTCGCGCTGATCGAAAGCAGGCTCGACGTCGATCTCCAGGAGGCTTTTACATATGTAAGCGCCAGAGGAACAGCCTCGGTGAGGTTATGGTTTTTGCCGGGGGCCGCGAAGCTGGTGGGGAAGAGCGTGTCCTGGCGGGGGACGGTGAAGGAGAATCGCTATGAGACGGCTTTTTCGGCGGATACCGCTTATCAGTGACAAACGGGCGGGCAGCGAGGGGAGCTTGACCCTCGAAGCGGCGCTGACGATGCCGACGGTCATGATCTGCGTTCTGTTCTTCATTTACTTGATTCATGCCTCGATCGTCGCCATGGCGTTGCAGGGCGCTTTGTCGCAAACGGCCAGGCAGACGGCGTCGGTGTGGTACCCTTTATCCGAAAGCTTGACGGCAGCGGAAGACGCTTCGGGTTCGGCTGCGGAAGTCTATTCGAATTGGAAGGATAAGCTGGCAGGGCCTCAGGAGACCGTCGGCAAGCTTGCGCCGTATTTGCCGGAACCGCTCTCCGACTGGGCCGAACGCTTCGCGGCAGGTGGGTGGTATCCGGATGCGCTTCTGGCAAAGGAGGCGTTGGAGCCGCGCGTCGCAGCGAGATTAAGCAAGTCGATGCTGCCTGCTTCGCGAATGAAGCTGACGCGCGTTGAATTGCCGGATTCGCGCGATCCCGCCAAAGCTTACCTGACGCTCGAAGCGGCGTACAGGCTGCCCTTTTCGTTTCCGTGGTCCGGACGGCCGCTCATCCTTCGGGCTTCCGTCAGGGAACGCGTATGGACGGGGGGAGAGCGTCTAGGCAGCACGGCTCCGGAGCCGAACGGGGGAGCGGGATCGCTGGCCTTCGTTTCGCTCGAGCCTTCGCCCGTTCAGCGCGGCCGCAGGGTGACCTTGGTTTTGCGAGCGGACCCGGGCGCCGCGGTCGATCTCAAGGTCGTTTACAAGAGCGGCTTAAGCCAGGCCAGATATCTGGGCGCAGCGACGGCCGACGCGTCGGGACGCGTTTCTTGGACCTGGCTCGTCTCGGGGAACACGACGCCCGGCGAGTGGGCATGGGAGGCTGAATATAGCGGCGGCAGCCTTCAACGGTCGTTCGAGGTGCAGGCCAAGTCTGCCGGAAAAGGAGGTTAACCGTGAATACGATCGCGGAGGTTGCGACTGCGGTGCTGTTGCTCTTCGCTTGCTGGAGCGATATCAGGCGAATGGAAATATCCAATATATTGTGCGCTGCATTCGCCGCCGGGGGCTTTCTTTTTCAATTGGCCGCGTACGGTCCTGGACGCATCTGGTGGACGATCGGCGGGTTCGCGGCCGGGGCGATTCCCTTCTTTCTGCTTTATGCGGTCCGGGGACTCGGCGCAGGGGACGTCAAATGGTTCGCCGCCTACGGCGTATGGGCGGGCGCGGCAGCGACGCTGGAGCTGGCCGTCTATTCGCTGCTGTTCGCGGGAGGAATCGCTGCGCTCCTGCTCATGTTAAAACTGCCGGTCCTTCGGAATTGGGCGCTTCGACTCGATTGGCCGTGGGGAGCGCACCCGGTTCGCGCTGGCAAAGGCGCGAAGTTTCCATTTATGTTGGCCGTCGCGCCGGCATATGCCTTGCTGGCTCTAAACGTCGGATAGCGGCGCGCCGCATCGGACGACGAACGAAGGAGATAGGGAGGGAAACCATGAACGGACTGAATACGAGATTCGAGCAGCGGCGCGGACTTTGGATGATTCTCGAACGGACGTCGGCGCCATGGCGGAGGGAAGAACTGGACGCCGCCCAGACGGGGATGCTGCATGCTTGCGAAGTGCCCGGACTGCTGCCGCTGGCTGTCGAAGAAACGGACGGCCGGATCGCATTGCGTTATCGCCTGGGGAGCAGCAAAATGCTGAGCCAGATGCTGCGTACCGAACGGTGGACGATGACCGACGCGATGGCAGCGCTATGCAAGCTGGCCGAAACGGCGGAACAATGCCATGACCATATGCTGGATTTTAAGCGGTTGCTGCTGAGAGACGAATTTATTTTTGCCGGGAGCGGCTGGCATGATTTGCGGTTCGCCTATTTGCCGCTTGCCGACGACGGGAAGGCTGAAGACGAAACGGGGCTTGAGCGTCTGATCGTCAGATGGGTCATGCGCACCGAAAAGCCGGATGGCGCGGCCTTGCAGCAACTGCTTGAAATGACCGCTTCTGAAGAATTCGTGCCTTCGTCTTTGCGTACATACACGCGCAGCTATTTGTGCGAGCGCGCGGAAGAGCGCGCAGGACGAATGAGTCTGGCCGCCGATCGTTACGAAGGAGCTTTGGAACGGATAGAGGCGGGCTTGGAGTTTCGTGCGGTTCAACAGGAAAGGAGGGCGGACGCGCGGGCGAACGGTGCATCGCAGCTGCCGGAGAAGCCCGACTTGCCGTTGTCTTATTCGCCTGCGCGGCTGGAGAGAGAATGATGCATCCCGGCATCACCTGAACCGTCTTGATCCCGAGCGCGCAGAAGGCATGACAGCTGCCGTAGCGGAAGGAGAGGCGGCGGCCGGCAATGGCGCGATGCCCGGCGGCATGAGCGCCGCCAGATGGCGGACATGGCTCGTGGCGATGTCCGTCGTCGCGGCGGGCATCGCCTGGAAAACCCTTTATGCGGAAGCTCCGGGCACGCGAGGTCTCGTCTTGTTCTTGGGGGCAACGACGGCCTGCGCGGGGTTATGCTTGTATCTGTGGAACGGATGGCCGCTTAGGGAGCGGGCTGAGGCGTATCGGGAGCTTGAGGCCCGCCCGGCTGCCGGCGGACCGGTGCCGGAACGGCATATGTTCAATCCGTCTTGGTCGGAACCCGAAGCAGACGAGGCGCCTCGCGCGCCGGATGCCGCGCCGTTTGCAAGATTCGGATCTTTTACGGAAAAGTCCGAAAGCGTCGGGGAGACGTTCGGAACGGATATTAACGATCGTCCGCATACGGAATGGCTGTCCGCCAGGAGAGAAGCTACGGAGCTGCTGGCTTCGCCGCAGGCGGCCGTCTCCGCAGAATGCTATCTGGAATGGGAGTCCGCGGAACGGCCGTGCAAAATCCCGCTAAAAGCCGAGTCTTTGGTCATCGGTCGTTCGCGGGATGCAGCTCAGCATGTCGACGACTCGGGGGGGCATATCCAGAGCGCATTTGGAGATGCTGCGACGGCAAGGAAAGTGGCTCGCCAAAGATTTGGGTTCCCGCAACGGAAGCTGGCTCAACGGAAGTCCGATGGCGCCTTACGAAGCTTATCCGCTCGAAGCGGGAGACTGCCTCCAGATGGCCGGTTCGATTTACCGGTTCCGCGTGCCAAGCGCGCCGCTTCGGGCATAGTGCGCTAACGCCGCTCCTTCAAGTCCCGAAGAGCCTCTTCGAGTTTCGGATGCCGAAAGACGTATCCGTTCGCCAGCGCCTTGCGGGGAATCGCGAATTGCCCGGTCAGCAGCAGCGCGGACATCTCGCCGAGCGCTGCCCGGATCGCCCAGGCCGGCGCGTGAAGCCAATAGGGACGCCCCAGCACCTTTGCCAATGTCCGGCCGAAGGCTTCGTTGTCGACGGATTCCGGCGCGACCGCGTTGAGGGGACCGGAGATCGCTTCGTTGTCCAGACTGAGCGCAATAAGCCCCACGATGTCGTCGATGTGGATCCAGGGCATACCCTGGCGGCCGCTGCCGAGTCTTCCTCCGGCGAACAGTCTGGTCGGCAGGCTGAGCAGCGGATAAGAGCCTCCGCCGTTTCCCAGCGCAAGACCGATCCGCAGCTTGACGATGCGGTCGATCGGAATGCGGTCGACGGCCGCCTCCCATTTTACGATCGTCTCGCTCAGAAAATCTTCGGGACGCGGAGGCGAGCTCTCGTCGAAGGGCATCGGATAACGGCCGCCCGACGACTCCGAATGGCCGTACAGCGAGATCGCGGAGGCGTTTACGAGCACGGACGGCGGGCTTGTCATGCGCGAGACGGCATCTTCGATGCGTTGGGCGGCCTTGATGCGCGAGGAAAGGATAAGCGCTTTGGATTCGGACGTCCATCTGCGGCCGATCGTCGCGCCGCTCAAATTGACGATGGCATCGACAGGACCCGTCAAGCTGGGATCGGCCAGCCACGAATCCCAGGTTGCATAAAGCAAGCCTGCGGCTGGCGCCGCAGGCTTGCTCCGGGTTATGATCCATACTTCGTCTCCGCGTGCCGAAAGGGATTCGGCCAAGCGGGTGCCGATAAATCCGGTTCCGCCGCACAGCACTGCTCGCATGGGCTCACCTCATTGGAATGACATGGATTATTGCTTGTCGATCGAGGTGATGACGTACTGCTCGATCGTCTCGCTCTCGCCTTTGATCTCATTGATCTTGTACTTGAATTTGACCTTCACGCCGTCGTCCCAACCGGACAGCTTGTCCGAAGTCGCGTCGTCGATCTGATACGCCCGCACGCCATCGGCGCTTTCGATCTCGATCGAATGATTGTCGATTTGACCGTTATACGTACCAGTCGATTCTTTCTCTTCGACCGCGCCCGAAGGAGCCGCGGAAGGCGACGATTCAGGAGTGGCGGAAGCGCCGGCGTCCGGCTGCGCGGACGGAGAGGCTTCAGGCGACGATGCGGGTGACGCAGAAGCGGATACGCTAGGCGAAGGGGAAGCATCGCTCCCGTCCTTGTCGTTGCTGCAGGCCGTGCCCATGAGCAGCATGGCCAGAACGGCGACGGCCCAGGCCGAGTTTTTACCGTACCGATTCAGTTGATTGAACATACCAAGACCACCTCCGAACGATCGTGCGGCCGCCCTGTCCGGACGAGCCGCTCCTTAAGTTAGACGACGGGAGGTGCCAAAGGTTTCGGTTTTTCCGTATGGAGCAGATGGGCGTACGGCGAATAATCGATCCCGTTGCTGTCCAAAAAAGTTGATTAAGAAGGCATGGTCGCGCTTGGGCGTCGCCATAATATAGCCTTTAATGCAGTGTTCCTCGGTCACGCTTCCTTCGCCGCTCTCGACGGCGAGCTGCCCGATCTGCGCGGCGATCGAGTGCTTGGCGATGTCGCGGAAGGCGTTCGGAACAGGCGAAACCAGTTTGTCCAGCATCGCCTTCGACTCGTCGTTCCAAAGCGGCCGGCTGAGCTCGACCCAATGGTTCTGCCAGTCGAGCTTGGACTTGCCGTCGGCCTTAGGGAGCACCTTCAGGAATTTGCGAAACATGAAAAAGCCGCCGATGCTCATGAAAACGACCAGCACGACGCCCCAAAAAGCGATAAAGTACATAAACCAATCGGGACTGGATTTCATTTTGCGTTCACCTCGCTCCCGAAATTATATCGTATTTCTACCAGTCTGTCCCGCAAAAGAGAAAAGCCGTCATCGGATTTTCGCAACGTTCTCCCTGACGTCGACCGCAAGCTTTCCGGCCGAGATTCGCCTTCTTGAGCGGCATTTTGCAAGGGGCGCACGCTCGCTGCCCGGGTTACGGTCTTCTAGATTTATTTCGAGGTTCGCGCTACAATAGACTTTGATTTAAAGGGACGGGTCCGGCAGCGCCGGGCGCCGCATACGGAGGGGAGTAAAGCCATGCTGAAGATCGGTTCCCACGTGTCCTTTTCGGACAAGGGATTGCTGACGGCGACGGACGAAGCCAAGTCCTACGGCTCCAGCTCATTTATGATTTATACGGGAGCGCCGCAGAATACGAGGCGCAAGCCCATCGAGAGCCTGTACATTCCCGAGGGAAAAGAGGCGATGACGGCCGCGGGAATCGGCGAGATCGTCGTCCATGCGCCTTACATCGTGAACCTCGGTTCTTATAAGGAAGACACGTTCGAGCTCGCCGTCAACTTCCTGCAGGAGGAAGTCCGCCGGACCGACGCGATCGGCGTGAACAACATCGTGCTTCACCCGGGCGCGTATACGGATAAAGACGCGGAGTACGGCATTGCCCGCATCGCGGAAGGGCTCAACGAAGTACTGGAAGCAACCAAACATACGAACGTGAACATCGCCTTGGAGACGATGGCCGGCAAAGGCACCGAGATCGGCCGCAGCTTCGAGGAACTCGCCGCCATCATCGAACGCGTGCACGACAACGGCCGCATCACGATCTGTCTCGACACATGCCACGTGCACGACGCTGGATACGATATCGTCGACGATCTGGACGGCGTACTGAAGTCGTTCGACAGCGTCATCGGTCTCGATCGCATCGCCGTCGTCCACTTGAACGACAGCAAAAACCCGCGCGGCGCGGGCAAGGACCGCCATACGCCGATCGGCTCCGGCTGGATCGGGTACGATGCGATCAACAATGTCGTAAGCCATCCCGCGCTGGCCGGCAAGCCATTTATACTCGAAACGCCCTGGATCGGCAAAAACGCCGGCAAGGAGCGTCCGATGTACGAAGCCGAGATCGCGCTGCTGCGCGGCGACGTCGACGTTCGCTTCGGAGGCGAGTTCCTCGAGGACGTGGAGCGTCTGCATCATTTCTTCGGCAAGCAGGACATCGACCATCGCGCCTTCGTGCTGAACACCTGGGAACTGCTGAAGTCCGACGCGAAGGCGCGCAAGGCGGATCCGCGCGAGCCGCTGGAGCGTCTGTACGACCTCGCGATGGAGCATCGCGCGCTGTCTGGCGATTATAGCGAAGAGGCCGTGAATCAGCGCCTGACGGCCTATCTCGCCGGACGAGAATGGCTCGCCAAGGTATAAGCCGCCGTCTTCGAGATACAGTAAAGAATGAAGCAATCGCATAGAGAGGCAGAGGAACCCGTCATGACCCAGAACGTCTACCAACACCAGGACAGCAAAGGACGCGAAGAGAACGCGAATCGCGCCCGCATGCTGATCTCCTGTCCCGACCGGCCGGGAATCGTCGCCGCCGTTTCGCAATTTCTTTACGAGAAGGGCGCCAACATTCTTCAGTCGGATCAATACACGACCGATCCGGCGAGCGGCATGTTTTTCATGCGCATCGCCTTCGATCTTGCCGATCTCGAGCAGAACCTGCCGGCGCTGCAGGAGGACTTCACCCGGATCGCCGACCGGTTCGAGATGCGCTGGAGCGTCTATCGCGCGGTGCGACGCAAGCGTCTCGCCATCTTCGTCTCACGCGAGGATCATTGTCTGCTCGAGCTGCTCTGGCAATGGCAGGCCGGGGATCTCGACGCCGAGATCAGCATGGTCGTCAGCAACCACGACGACATGCGGGGGCTCGTCGAGTCGTTCGGCATTCCGTTCCACCATATTCCGGTCACGCCCGAGACCAAAGCCGAAGCCGAGCGGCGCCAACTGGAGCTGACCGCAGGCAAGGTCGATCTGGTTATTCTAGCCAGATACATGCAGATTATAACGCCGAAGTTCATCGAGCACTTCACGAACCGGATCATCAATATCCATCATTCCTTCCTGCCTGCGTTCGTCGGCGGCAAGCCGTATCACCAGGCTTACGACCGCGGGGTCAAGCTGATCGGCGCGACGGCGCATTACGTGACCGCCGAGCTCGACGCGGGTCCGATCATCGAGCAGGACGTACAACGCGTCAGCCACCGCAACAACGTAGACGAACTGAAGCGCATGGGACGCCACATCGAGCGGATCGTGCTCGCCCGAGCGGTGAAATGGCATATCGAAGACAGGCTGGTCGTCTACCAGAACAAGACGGTCGCTTTCATTTAATGCCTCAAGACTATGAAAACGATAATCGCAAGTCCGCGCCGCGCGAAATGCGGACTTGCGCGACGCGGAAAATATTCACTTGTCCGTACAAGTTCTGTGGAAAACAGGCAACCCCCCGTGTTACAATAGGCAAGGCTGAACAACGGCGATTTAACGAATTAACGCATAATAACTACGCACTGCAGATAGAGGAGGTCGTTACCATAATGACAGTAAACGCAAATACGATCGAGCAGCTTTCCGTTACGACGATCCGCACGCTTGCGATCGACGCAATCGAAAAGGCGAAGTCCGGACATCCCGGCATGCCGATGGGCGCTGCGCCGATGGGTTATCAGCTGTTCGCCAAGGCGATGAAGCACAATCCTTCCCAGCCGAGCTGGATCGACCGCGACCGCTTCGTCCTGTCCGCGGGCCACGGCTCCATGCTGCTGTACTCGCTGCTGCACCTCTCGGGCTACGATCTGCCGATCGAAGAGCTTAAGAACTTCCGCCAGTGGGGCTCCAAGACGCCCGGACATCCGGAATTCGGCCACACGGCCGGCGTAGACGCGACGACCGGTCCGCTGGGCCAAGGGATCGCGATGGCCGTCGGCATGGCGATGGCGGAAGCGCAATTGTCCGCTACATACAACCGCGAAGGGTTTGATTTGATCAACCACTTCACGTATTCGATCTGCGGCGACGGCGACCTTTCCGAAGGGATCTCCTCCGAATCCGCATCGCTCGCCGGCCACCTGAAGCTCGGCAAACTGGTCGTCCTTTACGATTCGAACGACATTTCGCTGGACGGCGAGCTCTCCCTGTCCTTCTCCGAGTCGGTGGCCAAGCGCTTCGACGGCTATGGCTGGCAAGTGCTGCGCGTAGAAGACGGCAACGACCTGGCCGCGCTGGCCAAGGCGATCGCCGAAGCGCAAGCCGAGACGAGCAAGCCGACGTTGATCGAAGTGAAGACCGTCATCGGCTACGGCTCTCCGAACAAAGGCGGCAAAGGCGGCCACGCAGGTCCGCACGGCTCGCCGCTGGGCACGGAAGAAGCGAAGCTGACGAAGACGTTCTACGAATGGGATCATCCCGAATTTTTCGTGCCGGATGAAGTGCGCAGCCACTTCGCGGAAGTGAAGAGCCGCGGCGAACAGGCTTACGCGGCTTGGGAAGCGCTGTTCGGCAAGTACAAGTCCGCTCATCCCGAGCTGGCCCGGCAGTTCGAGGATGCGCTCGCGCGCAAGCTGCCGCAAGGCTGGGACGCCGAGCTGCCGAAGTACACGACGGAGGACAAGCCGCTCTCGACGCGCGTCGCTTCGGGCAACGCCCTGAACGGCCTTGCGAAAAACGTGCCGAACCTCGTGGGCGGCTCCGCCGACCTGGAAAGCTCCACGATGACGCATCTGAAGGGTCTGCCGGTTTATACCGCGGACGACTACAGCGGCCGCAACATTTACTTCGGGGTCCGCGAGTTCGGCATGGCGGCCGCGATGAACGGCATCTCGCTGCATGGCGGTCTTCGCGTGTACGGCGGCACGTTCTTCGTCTTCACCGACTATCTGCGCCCGGCCGTGCGCCTGGCGTCGATCATGGGCCAGCCTGTCGTCTACGTTCTGACGCACGATTCGATCGCTGTCGGCGAAGACGGACCGACGCACGAGCCGATCGAGCAGCTTGCTTCCATTCGCGTTATTCCGGGACTGACCGTACTGCGTCCCGCGGACGGCAACGAGACCTCCGCGGCTTGGGCTTATGCGCTCGAGAACACCGGCAATCCGGTCGCGCTCGTCCTGACGCGCCAGAATCTGCCGATCCTCGAAGGCACGGCCGAGCTTGCACGCGAGAGCATCAAGAAGGGCGGCTACGTGTTGTCCGAAGCGGCCGGCGAAGCGCAGGGCATCCTGATCGCTACCGGTTCTGAAGTGCAGCTGGCGGTCGCATCCCAAAAGGCGCTGGCCGAGCAAGGTATTCACGTCCGCGTCGTCAGCCTGCCGAGCTGGGATCTGTTCGAGGCGCAGTCCGCGGAATATCGCGAAAGCGTGCTGCCGAAGGGCGCCAAGGCGCGTCTTGCGATCGAGATGGCTTCGCCGTTCGGCTGGGAGCGCTATGTCGGCGACGGCGGCGCCGTGCTTGGCATCTCCACCTTCGGCGCATCCGCGCCCGGCGACCGTGTTATCAAGGAATACGGCTTTACGGTCGAGAACGTCGTGGAGCAATTCCGCAAGTTGATCTGATCGCGGACGAGGCGCAATCGGCGGTCAGCGATCGCCATCCGCCGGTCCGAAGCGCGCTCCGCGCGCGGAGCCGGCCCCCCTTTACGGGCGGCCGGCTTTTTGCGGCGAAGGCGCGTTAGCGCGTGGCATGGGCAAAGAATCGCGCCCGCGCCTCGGACCTCAACCTTTTAATCTCGAGTAGCAGATCCAAGTTCAAAAGCAAGTTAAAACGATCTCAAACCACGACCAGGAGGCTGTCATACCCATGTCCCAATTCGATCAAGTCAGCGTCGTCAAACAAGCCAACATCTACTTCGACGGCAAGGTAACGAGCCGTACGGTCAAGTTCGCCGACGGCACCCGCAAGACGCTGGGCATCATGCTGCCGGGCGAGTACGAGTTCGGCACGGACCAGAAGGAAGTCATGGAAATTCTGGCCGGCGAGCTGACCGTTCAACTGCCGGGCAGCGAGGAGTGGATCTCGATCTCCGGCACAGGCGAGTTCACCGTGCCTGCGAACGCCAAGTTCAAGCTGAAGGTCACGCAAGTCGCGGACTATGTCTGCTCGTACCTGGACGCTTAAGCTCAAGCTTCAACGCAGGAGCATGTCAGCAAAAAAAAGCCTTCGGCGCATCATCGCGCCGAAGGCTTTTTTTTGAACAAATCGCGGCTTCACTCGCCAGCATCGGACCCAAAAGACGTTATTTCTGAATAACCCGGTCCTAATTGCAATCGATCGGACCGGAGTGACGTTATTCATTCGGATCATGGCTGAAAAACGCCGACAAACCCGCAATAGAGGCGCCTGGGTCCGGGAAAGGACCTCAAATCGCATTCGGATTAAAAATAACGCCCCCCCCGGTCCGTTCGCTAAGCGATGTGGAGGTGGAGATATCCCAATGCTCAGTGTGCAAGCAGGAGGCCGAAGGCGGATTTTGGACCGGATCAGAGAGCATAAGCTTCGCTTTAAAGCATCTGAATCGTCTCCGATCCAACGTATGGCTATCATTAAAGGACGGCCTGGCCGTTTTTACTTCTCTTCGCGGATCGCGCGGGATCAGGCGTGCGACTCGATATATTCCTTGAGCTGAAGGCGCTGATACAGGGCCAGTCCCGACAACAGGCAGCCGTAGTGGAACAGCCCTTCCTTGCGCTCGATGCGAATGATGCGGGCCGTCATCGGCGGCAGACTGGTATCCTGCTGGAAGTGGATGACGACGAACATGTCCTTTTCGAGCGGGATGGTGGTCGCGACCTGCAAGCCGTCCTCGGACACGTCGTTCAGCACGGCGTCGGCGTTCTGGCCTGCGAACGATCCGGCTTGCTCCCATTGGTAGATGGAGATCATGAGCGGAATGTTCAAGGCCACGCGCTTTTTCTTGCGGCGATCCGAGTCCGAATCCGCATCCGATTCGGAATCCGCCTCCGCTTCCAGAACCGATGCGGCAGCGGATACTTCTTCATCCGCGCCGTTACGCCCGCCGATTCGTCCGCCGATCCACTGCTCGTACAGCTTGGCCAGCGCGGCGAGATCCTCTTCGCCATAGCCGGCCGCCGCACCAGCCTGGAACAGGCTTTTGGACGCCTCGAGCATCGGCGTCGGCACGCCGAGGCCGTCTGTCAAGACGGAGGATAGCTTCAGATCCTTGAGCATCAAAGCCAGCGAGAACTGAACGCTGAAGTCGTGGTCGATGATCTTGGCGCCCTTGAGATCGGCCTGCTTGCTCGCCGCGCCGCCGCCCTGCACGACGCGCAGGAAGGAGGAAGCGTCGATGCCCGCCTTGGCCGCGATGGCCATGCCTTCGACGAGGCCGGCGGCGTTGATGCCTACGATCGTATTGTGGGCGAGCTTCGCCGCCGCTCCGCTGCCGCCAGGCCCCATATATAATCCTCGCGGCCCATGGACAGCAGCAGCGGCTTCTGATCTTCGACGACCCGCGCGTCGCCGCCGGCCATGAACAGAAGCGTGCCGTCGATGGCCGCGGGCTTGCTCCCGGTCACCGGCGCGTCGAGGAAATCGCAAAACGCGTCCGCGGCATCTTGCGCGAGCCGCCGGGCGAGCGCAGGGGATATCGTGCTGCTATCGATAAGCACGGTGTTCGGTTTAATGCCGGCGAACACGCCTTCGGTCCCGTAATAAACTTCCTCTACGGCCGCATCGTTGCTGATCATCGTCAGGACGACGTCGGCGCCGCGTGCCGCCGCCAGCGGCGTAGCGGCTTCTTCCGCGCCGAGCTCGAGCAGCTGCCCGGCCTTGCCGGGCGTACGGTTGTAGACGACGACCTGATAGGACTTGCGGAGCAGGTTCGCGGCCATAGGCAGACCCATCGTGCCGAGTCCGATAAA
This sequence comes from Cohnella rhizosphaerae, assembly GCF_029525575.1. Lineage (GTDB taxonomy): Bacteria > Bacillota > Bacilli > Paenibacillales > Paenibacillaceae > Cohnella > Cohnella rhizosphaerae. The sequence continues at coordinate 435,596 of NZ_JAPDIA010000001.1, read as the reverse complement.
TGCGATCGTTGGCATATTGATTTCCCTCCCAGGGTTGAATCCGATTCTTTCATTATAGGAGAAGTGGATGCCCGTGAAAAGGATGTCCGCGAAAAGGGCGATCGCCACGCCATAGCTGCAATTGTAGCCTCCCACCGTACGTTCGTCACATAAAAACATATTAAAGCGTCTTTATTCCATGTATCCGCATATTCGATTCCGGTATGCTATCTGGATAGACCAACACACTTTAGGAGGCCGAAATGGCGATTTCATTCGACCGGGAGCGTCAGACGTTTCATCTGCAGACGCCGCATTCGAGCTACATCATTACGATCGTCGAAGGCCTTTACCCCTCGCACGTGTATTGGGGACCCAGGCTTCGCAACGCTTCGTGGCCGGGCGGTCTGACGCTGCGCGAGCGCGCAAGCTTCAGCCCGACGCCGAATCCGGACAAGCCGTCGCTGTCGCTCGACGCGCTGCTTCAGGAATATCCGGGCTACGGCTCGGGCGATTTCCGCAGTCCGGCTTATCAATTCGCCCTTTCCGACGGCACGACCGTCGCCGAGCTCGTCTACCGCGAACACCGCATTTTCGCCGGCAAGCCCAAGCTCGAAGGACTTCCCGCCACCTATGCGGAGTCCGACGGCGAGGCCGAAACGCTGGAGCTGACGCTGCATGATTCGTTTTCCGGCTTGATCGCCGTTCTGAGCTATACGACGTTCCGCGATTCGGACGCGATCGCCCGCTCGGTCCGTTACGTCAACGAAAGCGCCGACTCCGTTCGCATTCGCCGCGCGCTGAGCGCCAGCGTCGATTTTAACAACGACGAATACGAGCTGGTGCACCTGAACGGCGCTTGGGCGAACGAGCGAAACCTCTCGCGCAGAGCGCTCGTGCAGGGCCAGCAGGGCATCGAGAGCCGCCGCGGCTCCAGCTCCCACCAGCACAATCCGTTCGTCGCGCTGGTATCGCCGAACGCGGACGAAGAGCAGGGCGACGCCTACGGCTTCAGCCTCGTCTACAGCGGCAGCTTCGCCGCCTCCGCCGAGGTGGACCAATTCCGCACGACGCGCGTATCGATCGGCATCAATCCGTTCGACTTCGAATGGCTGCTCGAGCCGGGCCAATCGTTCCAGGCGCCCGAAGCCGTGCTCGTCTACTCGAACGAAGGGCTCGGCGGCATGAGCAGGACATATCACCGGCTGTATCGCAGCCGTCTCTCCCGCGGCGAATTCCGCGACCGTACGCGTCCCGTGCTCGTCAACAACTGGGAGGCGACCTACTTCGACTTCGACGCGGACAAGATCGCCGCGATCGCGGAGGAGGGCGCAAGACTCGGCATCGAGCTGTTCGTGCTCGACGACGGCTGGTTCGGCTATCGCAACGACGATACGACGTCGCTGGGCGACTGGAAGGTCGACCTGAAGAAGCTCCCGCAGGGGCTGGACGATCTGGCGAAACGGGTAAACGCGCACGGCCTTCAGTTCGGACTCTGGTTCGAGCCGGAGATGATCTCGCCGGACAGCGACCTGTACCGCGCGCACCCGGACTGGTGCCTTCACGTTGAAGGCCGCAGACGGACGCAGGGCCGCCGCCAGCTGATCCTCGATCTGTCGCGCGAGGACGTGTGCGACTATATCATCGATACGGTGGGCGGCGTACTGGCCTCCGCGCCGATCGCCTACGTCAAGTGGGACATGAACCGCAACATGACGGAGATCGGGTCCGCGCTGCTGCCGCCCGAGCGCCAGCGCGAGACGGCGCACCGTTACATGCTCGGCCTGTACCGCGTGCTCGAGACGATCACGTCGCGGTTCCCGCACATTCTGTTCGAGAGCTGCTCCGGCGGCGGCGGCCGGTTCGACCCGGGGATGCTGCATTACATGCCGCAGACGTGGACGAGCGACAACTCGGATGCCGTCTGCCGGTTGAAGATCCAGTACGGGACGAGCCTGGTGTACCCGATCAGCTCGATGGGCGCCCACGTATCGGCCGTCCCGAATCATCAGGTGCACCGCGTGACGTCGCTCAAGATGCGCGGCGACGTGGCCATGTCCGGCAACTTCGGCTACGAGCTGGACCTGACCAAGTTCACGCCGGAGGAAAAGGAAGAAGTGAAGGCGCAGGTAACGGCATACAAGGAGCTGCGCGAGCTCGTACAATTCGGAGACCTGTATCGCCTGAAGAGCCCGTTCGAGGGCAACGACACGGCATGGACGGTCGTTTCCGCCGACAAGTCCGAAGCGTTCGTCGCGTTTTTCCGCGTGCTCGCCCAGCCGAATGCGCCGATCGATTGGCTGCGCCTCGCCGGACTCGACCCGAACGCGGATTATGAGATCGCCGGCACCGGCGAACGGTTCGGCGGCGACCAGTTGATGTATGCCGGACTTCCGGTACCGCGGCTTGAGGGCGACTTCCAAAGCGCCACCTGGCGCATCAAACGCGTTTGATTGTTTCCAACTCTATAAGCCTTCGAGCGAGCGACCATTAACCGGCGCGCGCTTGAAGGCTTTTTTTGACGCTGTCCGCGAATAAAAAGAACCTGTCGTTCAAACATTAGGAAAGAGAACCAGCAAGCTGGAACCGGGGAGGCGACCTTCGGATGACTGTACGGCTCGGATTTAGCGTGGTGCTGTTCGCGGCGCTCGCCGTCGCCCAAGGCGCCTCGATCAAAAAAATGCGGGGGAGGGAACTGTGGGCTTTCGCGCTGCTCATGCTCCCCGTCTTGTATCAAGACGCGATCTACGTGAAACAGGCCGATTGGCCGAGCCTTCCCGAGTTGATGGGCCTGCTGCTGAAGACGCCGGCGACGGCGCTCGATCGGCTCCTGTCGAGCGGCGGGCACGGATGACCGGGCGAACGGAACAAATCACGCCCGGTCAAATGTCCGTTCTGATCATCGCCACGACGCTGGGCTCCTCGATCGTCTTCATTCCGCATCCCTTGGCCCATTTCGCGGGGCAGTATGCCTGGATATCGGCCTCGCTCGCCGCCGTCTTCGGCGCGCTCATGCTTGCCGCCGTCATATACCTGAACCGCGCTCATCGGGGCCGCAGCATATTGGAGTACAGCGTGGCGCTGTTCGGCAAGCCCGTCTCCGGCCTGATGTTTTTGATCGTGCTGCTGATGCTGTTATTCGCCGTCTCCGCGATCGTTTCGGGGATCGGCGACTTTTTCAGCGGCGTGATGATGAAGGAGACGCCTGCGTATATCTTCAATGCCACGAGTCTGTTCGCCGCCGCTGCGACGGTACGGGCGGGCATCAAAGTAACCGCCCGCATGTTCGTGCTGCTGCTGACGGTCATGGTCGCGTTTATCTCGGCCGTCCTCGTCCTGGCGATCCCGCTGTATCATTCCGGCATGCTGCTGCCGATATGGCCGCGCGAGATGGCCAGGCCGGTGTTACACGGCATATTGTTGACGGCGGGCTTCCCGTTCGGGGAGATCTTTCTCTACGTCCTGCTCATTCACCTCGTGCCCGCGGCGCCTGGCGCCGCGCCTTGGCGGGCCAAGCTGTACAAGGGCTATGCGCTTGCCGCGGCGCTGCTGATTTTGGCCGTTCTGTGCTCGAGCATGGCTTTCGGTCCCGCTTCGGACGTTTTTATTTATTCGCTGTTCAAGCTGGCGAGCGAGATCCATATCGGCGATATGATGGAACGTACCGAGTCGATCGTAGGCATCGCCCTGATTCTGGGGTCGTACATGAAGGCGACGGTCTATCTGTACATGTTGAATCTGATCGTCAAAGGCTGGCTGCCGTTCAAGGACGAACGGACGGCCGTCTACCCGTTAGCGCTGATGTGCTTCTTCTTGTCCTTGACGCTTTTCGATAGTCCTGCGGACTTTTTCTCGCAGGTTTACGTCATTTGGCCGTTTGCGGTGCTGTTGGTAGGCGGAGCGTTTCTGACGCTTCATGCCGGGATGACCGCGATACGGGGAGCGGGGAAAGGGGCTTAACCGGATAACGGAAAGGAGGCGCGCCAAGGTGACGAAAAAGGCATCCGAAACGGCGCTGGCGAGGGAGCTGCGCGCGAATCGGGCGAAAGCCCGCGCCTTGTTCGACCGGTGCCAGGACGTGTCCATTATCCCGCTGGGCGACGGACCGGAGCAAGAAGCGGTCGCGCTCATCGTCTATTGTTCGTCGCTCATGGACGAGCAGGAGAGCCGGCGGATCCGGACGCTGCTGGCCGAACCGCTGCTGAATGAATTTGCCGGCGTCCCTTCGGCGGCGCCCGATTGCGAATTCCGCTTGCGCGAAGCGGGAGCGCGCCATCAGGCCGAGCTGTTCGACGAATGGAACGCGATCGAGGAAAAGATTTGGCAGGGGTATTTGTTTGTGATCGCCGAAGGCTGGACGCAAGCGGCCGGCTTCAGGAGCGCCGGATTGACGAAGCGGCAGGTGACGGAGCCGGTAAGCGAGCCTTCGGTCCAAGGGCCCCGAGAAGGCACGGTGGAGACACTGCCGATCAATCTGGGCATGCTGCGCCAGCGGGTAGGCACTTCCCGGTTGAAAATCGAGTATGTCACGGCGGGCCCGGTGCTTCGGACGGACATCGCTTTTGCCTATTTGGACGGCACTGTCAATGGGGAAATGCTGGCCGAATTCCGCGAGCGGATCGGCCGGATCGCGCCTTACGAGGTGCTGGACACGTCGTTCGTCGAGGATGCGATCCAGGACTCCGCCTGGTCGCCGTTTCCCCAGCACCGCTATACGGAGCGTACCGACACGGCGGCGGCATCGCTTCTGGACGGGAAAATTCTCGTGCTGACCGACAATTCGCCGATGATCCTCATCTGTCCGGCGCTATTCGTCGACTTCTTCTCCACGAGCGAGGATTATTACGTCCGCACGGCGTACGCGACGATGATCCGTCAGCTCCGCCTTCTCGCCTTCGCGATCGCGCTTACGCTGCCGAGCGCGTACGTGGCCATGTCCACCTTTCACCCGGAACTGATCCCGAACATCCTGCTGCTCGCCATTCTGGATGCGCGGGAGGGGATCCCGTTTCCCGCGATCGTCGAGGCGCTTATTATGGAGACGTCCTTCGAGCTACTCCGCGAAGCCGGCATACGGCTGCCGAGACCCGTCGGCTCCGCGGTCAGCATCGTCGGGGCGCTGGTCATCGGCCAGGCGGCGATCATGGCGAAGATCGCTTCTCCGATCATGGTCATCGTCGTCGCGCTGACGGGCATCGCGTCGTTCGCCATTCCGCACTACGAGATGGCGATCGCGATCCGGCTTGCTGCGTTTCCCGCTGATCCTCGCCGCCAGCTTCATGGGCGGATACGGGCTCATGCTCGGCTTTATCTTTATCCTGCTGCATCTGTGCTGCCTGGAAACGTTGGGCCAGCCATACTTGTCCTCCCTCGCGCCGCTGAAGCTTCGGGACCTTCGGGACGTGTTCGTCCGCGCGCCGCTCATCGCGTTGATGCGCTCGCCCCGCAACCGGAAGCTGCATGCGGGCGCCCAGGACAGAAGGGAGCAACGATGAGGCGGCTGCTGCGTTGGATAACCGTGCTTAGTTTGCCGTTATGGACGGGCGGCTGCTGGAGCGGTCACGAGCTGACCGATTGGGGCTTCGTACAGGCGGCGGCGATCGATTTGACGGAAGACGGCGCCATTCGGATGACGACGCAAATCTACAAGCCGACCGGCGGCGCCGAGCTCGGCACACCGTCCAAGGGCGGCCAAACTTACGTGAATACGGACACGATCTCAAGCTCGCTGTTCGGCGCCTCCGAGGACATCGCGATCGAGCTGGGGCGCCGTCCGCAGTGGAGCCATATGCAGGTGCTCCTGATCGGGGAAAAGGCGGCCCGCGCCATGACCATCAGACGGTTCACCGACTTTTTTTCGCGGGGCGAGGGACCGCGCGGCACGGTATCGATGCTGATCACCAAAGGCGAGGCAGGCGCGTTTCTGGCACAGCGGCCGTTGATCGAAAGGACGATCGCGCAGCAGCTCAGAAGCACCGAAGCGAACGCTTCGAAGTATACGGCCAAAACGAGGGACTTCACCTTATTGGAGCTGACGATTCACTCGATGATGCAGTCGAAGTCCGTCGCGTTGCCCTATGCCGTGCTGCAGCGGGGCGATCCGCCTGTCGCGGGCATCGCGGGGCTGGCCGTGATTCGTTTCCCGGAAGGCAGGCTGATCGGCACGCTCCCGTCGTCGGATTCGATCTATTTATCCATCTTGAACAACCGGTTCGTCAGAGGCGTGCTCGAGCTGCCCTGTCCCGCCAGCGGCGCCGGTATCGACGCCTATCACGCGACAGCCGCCGAGACGCACATTCGCCCCGTAATAAGGGGAGATACCGTCAGGCTGGAGATCAAGACCACGCTGAACGGCGCGATCGGGGAGCTGACCTGCACGAAAATGGAAACCGAGCGGGAGATCGAGCGCTTTAACGCCAGGCTCGCCGCGTACGTAGAGGAACGAATGGCGGATACGATCGAGCATCTGAAGGACATGCAGGCGGATCTGCTGGGGACGGGGGACTGGCTTCGCCGTCACGCGCCCGCGAGATGGGCCGCCTGGTCCGGCGATTGGCCGCGGCGTTTCTCGCGAATCGACTATCGCATCCAGGTGCGGGTCGGACTCGAGAGCACCGGGATGGAGATCGGCAAGCCGGTCAATTGATCCGCGAAAAGCGGGACTCCCGTGCGCGCCGCTGTTCCTCCGCGGCTGCGCGCACAGCCGACGCATTTCCTGCGACGCGTTCGGCCTCATCGGCGACACGCAATACATGCTGGACGCGCTCATCTCGGCGGCAAGAGCGAACAGCAGGCCGATTGGAAGCCGGAAGGCGCCGCCGTCAATTCGATCCGGCAGAACGAGCATCATTTGCCGTTTGATCGTCCAGCTTCGCAAGCTGCAGGGTTCCTGGCCTGCGTACCGTTCGTTCTAATAATCGCTTGGGCCGCGCAATCCAGGCGCCCGTGTCGCCCCTCACAGGCTCGGTCGCGGTTGCTTGTACCGAAGGCGAAATTTGGTTATTCTAAAGCTACGTGCCTACCGGACGCGAACGATGGAACCTGAAAGGGGCAATACGATAATGACCAAAAGCATTTCGCTCGACTATTCCAAGGCGCTGCAGTTCATCGGGCAGCACGAGATCGACTATCTGGCTCCGGCGGTGAAGCTGGCGCACGAGCAGCTCCATAGCGGCACGGGCACCGGCTCGGACTACCTGGGCTGGATCAATCTCCCTTTCGACTACGACAAAGAAGAGTTCGCCCGCATCCAGGCGGCGGCGAAGCAGATTCAATCCGACTCCGAGGCGCTCGTCGTCATCGGCATCGGCGGCTCCTATCTCGGCGCCCGCGCGGCCATCGAGATGCTGTCGCACTCCTTTTACAACACGCTCTCCAAGGAGCAGCGCAAGACGCCGCAAATCTTTTTTTGCAGGCAACAACATCAGCTCGACCTACGTGACGCATCTGCTGCAGGCGCTCGAAGGCAAGGACTGGTCGATCAACGTCATCTCCAAGTCGGGCACGACGACCGAGCCCGCGATCGCCTTCCGCATCTTCCGCGAGGCGCTCGAGCGCAAGTACGGCAAGGAAGCGGCCAAGAAGCGCATCTACGCGACGACGGACAAGGCGCGCGGCGCGTTGAAGACGCTGGCGAACGCCGAAGGCTACGAATCGTTCGTCATCCCGGACGACGTGGGCGGACGCTATTCGGTGCTGACGGCCGTCGGCTTGCTGCCGATCGCGACCGCGGGCATCGACATCGAAGCGATCATGAAAGGCGCGCAGGACGCGGCCACCGCGCTGAACAATCCGAATCTCGCGGAGAACCCCGCGTACCAGTACGCCGCCATCCGCAACGCGCTGTACCGCAAGGGCAAGACGGTCGAGATTCTCGTCAACTACGAGCCGAGCCTGCACTTCGTGTCCGAGTGGTGGAAGCAGCTGTACGGCGAGAGCGAAGGCAAGGACTATAAAGGCATTTATCCGGCCTCCGTCGATTTTTCCACGGATCTGCACTCGATGGGCCAATTCATTCAGGAGGGCAACCGCATCATTTTCGAGACGGTGCTCCAGGTCGGCGAAGTGTCGGAGCAGATCGAGATCCAGAGCGACGCGGACAATCTCGACGGCCTCAACTTCCTGACGGGCAAGACGCTGGACTTCGTGAACAAGAAGGCATTCGAGGGCACGATCCTGGCGCATACGGACGGCAACGTGCCGAATCTGGTCGTTCAACTGCCGGACCTCACGCCGCACAGCTTCGGCCAGCTCGTCTTCTTCTTCGAGATCGCCTGCGGCGTCAGCGGCTACCTGCTTGGCGTCAATCCGTTCGATCAGCCGGGCGTCGAAGCCTACAAGGTCAACATGTTCGCGCTGCTCGGCAAACCCGGCTTCGAAGAGAAGAAAAAAGAGCTGGAAGCACGCCTGTAACGCCTCTACCGCGTATCTCGCGCCGGTGATGCGCCAACCGCTTCGGACCTTCGTCCGGGGCGGTTTTTCCTTATGGGGGGATCATGGTAAACTGGGAGGACAAGCATCTGAGCAAGACCATGGGAAAGGAAGTCGGAACATGCTGGCGAGATACGCCACCGTCGCCGGATACGGCGAACAAGAGATCGTCATTAAAAAAGTCGCGCTTTATCGGTCACGCGAGGCCTGCGCAAACCGAGGAAGAAGCGGTCGCCTTTATCGAGGAGATCAAGAAGCGCCATTGGAACGCCACGCACAATTGCTCCGCCTATACGATCGGAGAACGCGACCAGTGGCAGAAGGCGCTGGACGACGGGGAGCCGAGCGGGACCGCCGGGCGTCCGATTCTGGAGGTGCTCAAGAACCGCGGGCTGAAAAACACGGTCGTCGTGGTGACGCGCTATTTCGGGGGGATCATGCTGGGAGCGGGCGGACTCGTCCGCGCTTACACCGACGGCGCCGTGGCCGGGACCGATGCGGCCGGGCCGATCGTCCGCGTGCTGCACCGGGAGATCGCGGTCGACGTCGATTATACGTGGTACGGCAAACTCGAGAACGAGCTGCGCGGCAAGGGCGTGAAGGTCGGCGACGTCGCGTTTACCGATCGCGTACGCGTGTTGTGCCTGCCGGAGGAAGCCGAGGCCGATCGCTTCGAAGCCTGGATGACCGACCTGACGCAAGGGCAGGGCGTCGTGACCAGAGGCGAGGCGCGTTATTATACGGAACAGCTCGCTTAAGTTCGCGAAGTCCGCAAAACGGCGTGCGCGACGCCCGGCGCAGCGCCGAGCCAGAAGCAGCGCCAAATCCGAAGCAGCGCCAAATCCGCCGCGATCCGCCGCGCCAAGTCCGCCGCGATCCGCCAAGCCCGCCGAGACGCCGAGATCCGCCGCGCCGGGCTTGCCCCATCAGCCTTCGACGACCTTAACGAAATATTCGCGGTCCCGCGGCCCGTCGAACTCGCAAAAATAAATGCCCTGCCAGCGCCCGAGCAGCAGTCTGCCGCCGCTGACGATGACCGTCTGCGAATTGCCCGTCGTGATCGCCTTCAGGTGCGAGGCCGTGTTGCCTTCGGCATGACGGTATTTGGGATGCGTCCACGGGTATACCTCGTCCAGCCGCATGAGAACGTCCCGCTTGACGTCGGGGTCGGCGTTCTCGTTGATCGCGATGCCCGCGGTCGTATGCGGACAATAGACGACGGCCAGTCCTTCCTGGATGCCGGAGCGCGCGACGAGCGCGGCGGTCTGCCTGGTGATATCGACGATCTCGTCCCGGGATGACGTGCGGAGCTTTTCTTTGAACAGCATCGTGTCAGCCTCCTTTGCGAGCGCCTCTGCAAGGGGCGCTCTCTCTATCTGACAAAATACCGAAATGTCGTTGACGAATCAAGGGCCGATCTGCTAAAGTAGCAATACCAACTAATTTAATAGGAATTATGGAGTGGCATTGAAGCCCATCCTGGAGGTTCGCATACGTGACCAACATGCTGCAGAGCCGATGGTGGAGCTGGGGATTTCGCAGCACCGTCATGCTTTACTTTTTTTATTTTGATTGTTTGTCCGATCGCCGGCATTTACGTGCAGTCGCTGTCAGGCGGCTTCCAGGCTTTCGCGGACAATATTACGGAGGCGCTCGCCTGGAAGTCCGTGCTGCTCACGATCAAGCTTGCGGCGATCTCCACGGTCGTCAACGCGGCGGTCGGCACCTTGTCGGCCTGGGTCCTCGTTCGTTACCGGTTCCCGGGACGGAGCCTGCTCAACAGCCTGGTCGATCTGCCGTTCGCGCTGCCGACCGCGGTCATCGGCTTGATGATTTTGCTGCTGCTGGGACCCCGCAGCTGGATCGGCAGCGGCGCCGAGGCGCTCGGCACGACGATACTGTTTCACGAGCCGGCGATCGTCGTCGCGATGGTGTTCGTTACGTTCCCGTTCGTCATACGGGCGGTTCAGCCGATGCTCGAGGAGCTGGACGCTTCGGAGGAAGAGGCGGCGTATACGATGGGCGCTTCGAAGACGCGCACCTTTTTCCGGGTGATCCTGCCCTGCATGATGCCCGGCATCTTGAGCGGCGCTATGCTCGCCTTCTCACGGGCGCTGGCGGAGTTCGGCGCGGTCGTGCTGGTGGCGGGCAACATTCCCGGCCGCACGCTCGTCGCCTCCGTCTATATCTTCGGCGAGATCGAGAGCGACAATCCGGCCGGCGCCGCGGCGGTTTCGGTCCTGCTGCTCACCTTTTCCCTCCTCATTTTATGGACGGTTAGTTTCGTCCGAAGGAGGCGAGCGCGTTGACCGTCAGAAGATTGTGGATCGGACTGACGACGCTCATTTTCGCCGTGCTGCTGATCGTTCCGCTGCTGCGAATCGTACAGGGGGGCGTTCGACGACGGCTGGAGCGGGTTTTCGGCGGGCATCACCCGGCCCGAAGCGCTGCATGCGCTCATTATGACGGGCATCATCGCCGTGAGCGTCACCTTTGTCAATACGGTTTTCGGCGTCATGCTTTCTCTTTATCTGGTTCGCGCGACTTGGCTCGGCAAGCGGTTTAAGGCCGTAATGAACGCCATCGTCGATCTGCCCTTCGCGGTATCGCCCGTGATCGGGGGCCTCATGATCGTCCTGCTGCTCGGTCCCGACAGCGCGGTCGGCGCCATGCTCGGCCGCGCCGGCGTGGATGTCGTGTACGCGCTCCCCGGCATGATCCTCGCGACGTTGTTCGTCACGTTCCCGATCGTCATCCGCGAGGTGATGCCGGTGCTGCAGGAGGTCGGCAGCCAGCAGGAGGAGGCCGCCCATATGATGGGGGCGTACGCCTGGACGACGTTCTGGCGCGTCACGTGGCCGCTCATCCGCTGGAGCGTCGTATACGGCGTCATCCTGACGGTCGCGCGCTGCCTGGGCGAGTTCGGCGCCGTGCTCGTCGTCTCGGGCAACATTATCAACAAGACGCAGACGGCCACGACGTTGGTGTATCAGGACGTCGAGAATTTCGATCTGACGGCTGCCAATGCCGTCGCACTGGTATTGGCGGCCGCCTCGGTTCTATTGCTGCTCGTGATGGAATGGTCCAAATCCCGAAAGGAAGTGCATTGAACATGCATGTCGAAGTACGGGGATTAAATAAAGCGTTCGGCAGCTTTCAAGCGGTCAAGGACGTTGGCTTCAGCGTCGCAAAGGGTCAGCTTATCGGCCTGCTCGGTCCGAGCGGCGGCGGCAAGACGTCGATCCTGCGCATGCTCGCCGGCCTTGAGACGCCCGATTCTGGCGATATCGTCTTCCACGGCCAGCGGGTCAACGACCTGCCGCCTCAGGAACGAGGCATCGGCTTCGTCTTTCAGAACTACGCGCTGTTCAAGCATATGACCGTGAGCGAGAACATCGCCTTCGGTCTCGAGGTCAAAAAGTGGAACAAAGCGAAGATCAAGGAACGCGTCGCCAGCCTGACCGAGCTGACGGGCCTCAAGGGCTTCGAGTCCCGCTATCCCCATCAGCTGTCCGGGGGACAGCGCCAGCGCGTGGCGTTCGCGCGCGCGCTCGCGCCGGAGCCGCAACTGCTGCTGCTCGACGAGCCGTTCGCGGCGATCGACGCCAAGATCCGGCACGAGCTGCGCTCCTGGCTGCGCGAAATGATCGACCGCTTGGGCATTACTTCGATCTTCGTCACGCACGACCAGGACGAAGCGATCGAAGTCGCCGACGAGATTATGATCATCAACAAAGGCAACCTGGAGCAGAAGGGCTCTCCGTGGGAGATTTACAAGGATCCGAAGACGCCTTTCGTCGCGGGCTTCATCGGGGAGTCCCGGATCGTCGACAATATCGCCGAGCTTCGCGGCTTCTCCGACCCGGCCGCGACGTCCGGCACGAAGGGCCTCATCCGGCCGGAGTACATCGAGATCGGACGCAAGGAAGAGTTTGCGCAGCTGCTCTCGGCGACGGAGGCCGGGCGCGTCAGCCATATCCACTTCCGCGGCAGCGAATGGCTCGTCGAGGTGGAGGTCAACGGCATTAAGCTCGTGACCTACCGCTCCCTCGAAAAAGAAGTGCTCCATCCGGGCGACGAAGTGCAGGTGCTCGTTCACCGCGCGTACTTATTCAACGATATTCAGAGCTGGGTCATGGAGAACAAGCTGAAGGCCGACCCGATGTTCGTGTACATTTGATCCAGTCGCCGGCAGTCCGCGAGGGCTGCCGTTCGCTTGGCTGCATATGCGGGAGCCTGCGCAGGCACCGCGGGGGAGGTTGGCGATCTTGAACAGCAACAAATGGACAAAGCGGCGCGGCGCGAGCCGGCTGAGCGGCTGGTTGTTGGCCGCGACGATCGGCATCTCGCTGGCCGGCTGCGGCGGCGCGCCGTCGTCGACCGGCGCCTCGGCCGGAGGCGAAGGGGCGGCCGCTTCAGATGCGGGAACCGCGACGCTCGTCATCGGCGCCTACTCGGTCGCGAAGGACGCGCTGCAGGAAATTCTGCCCGCCTTCGGCCGGGAATGGGAAGCGAAAACGGGACAAAAGCTCAAGTTCCAGGAGTCCTACGAGGCTTCGGGCACTCAGGCCAGATCGATCGTAGGCGGCTTTAAGGCGGACGTCGCCGTGCTCTCGCTCGAGGGAGACATGGACAAGATCGTCAAAGCCGGACTCATGAGCGAGGATTGGAAAAAGACGCGGACGGGCGGCATGATCACGCGCTCGATCGTCGTACTGGGTACGCGGGAAGGCAATCCGCTGGGCATCGCCGGATTTGCCGATCTTGCCAAGCCCGGCGTCAAAGTGCTCTTCCCCAATCCGAAGGTGTCGGGCGGCGCGCAGTGGGATATCAACGCGATCTACGGCGCCGGACTGAAGCAGGCGGAACGCGAATCGGGGAAGAAGGACCCGGCTGCGGCCAAAACTTTTTTTGGAGGCGGTCTACCGGAACGTCGAATCGATGGACAAGAGCGGCCGCGCCTCGATGGCGGCGTTCGAATACGGAGTCGGCGACGTGATCGTCACCTACGAGAACGAGCTGCTGGCCCGCGTGGCGCAGGGCGTGCACTACGACATCGTGATGCCGGACGATACGATCCTGATCGAGAATCCGGCCGGCGTCGTCGACGTCAATGCGGACGCGCACGGCGTGCGGGAAGCGGCCGAGGCGCTCGTGGCCTATATGCAAGGCGCGCAAGCGCAAGCGGTGTTCGCGGAGCACGGATTCAGACCGGTGAACGAAGAGACGGCGGAACGCTACGCGAGCCGTTACAAGCAACCTTCCGGTCTGTTCGATATCGGCTATCTCGGCGGATGGGAAAAAGTCCGCAGCGAGCTGTACGCGAAGCGCGGCGTCTGGTACCAGGTGCTGGCGGGCAAATGATCTGACGAAAAGGACGAAGGCGCGTTTGACGCCTTCGTCCTTTTTGCGCCTGTCGGCGTAAGGCGACGATAGGCGGGAAAGGGAAAAGGAGTGGCACAATGAGAAGGCTAAAAAAAGGAAAAAAAGGCCCTCAATCACGCCATCGCGGCGTCTTGGCCGCATGGTAGCGGAGTAACGCGGAAAAACCGTGCAACTTCCGTAGAAACCCCGCAGAACCCCCGCATGGAAGCGGAGTAACACGGAAAATTGTAAATTTCCGCAAATGGGCGTCAACGCCGGCCATGATGTCACGTTATTTGCAAAACGATTGCGTCTTTGTCCCCGAGCAGCTGCAACTAGCGATACGATGCTGAATAACGCCGCCTCGGTCCGACCGCTGCACGCTAAGCGCAAACAAGCACGCTGAAGGCGGCTTTTGCTTCGTTCAACCGTCCGGCAACCGCCCGGTCGGTTGTTTCTTATCCGTTCTCGTCTTCTTCTCTCTCCAACCTCCGCTTCCGGCGCTCGCTGCGCACAAGAAAGCCCACCATAACAAGTATGACGGAAAGACTGATAATCCAATAATACAAAGGGTAAGGCTGATCGTGGATAAAAATGACATTCCCTCCATTGAAGTAACTTCATGTATTTATTTTATATTAAATAAAAATTGTAAAAATTTCAAGTAAAAACTTGATTTATATGCAAGTGTGTTCGGAGCCGAATTCAGATCTTTTATACTGAAGCAAAAAGCGCGAGGTGTAACCGTTGACATTCGGCAAACGTTTGAAGCTGGCCAGGCAGGAAAAGCATATGACGCAAAACGACGTCGCGGGCGCGCTGGGCGTAGACTTCACGACGATATCCAAATACGAGAACAACCGGTCTCAGCCGGATAACGAAATTTTAAGGGAGCTTGCGAGCATCTACGAGGTGTCGCTCGATTGGCTGCTCACGGGCGTCGACAAGGAACCGCCTTCCGCCGAGCCGAATCGCTTTGTGTTGCAAGGCGTCGAGGAAGCGCTGACGGAGGAAGAGGCGGGCCATCTTCAGGAACAGCTCGAGATGTACAGGCTATTGCAGGAAAAGCGGAAAAAAGAGAAGGACGCCGTTCGGCGAAAAACGTAAAAGGCTTCCGGCCTGCTCCTTTTAAAGAGCTTGCGGAAGCCTTTTTTGCGGCCAAAATCAGCCGTTCGGCGCCGGGGAGCGAACGGCCGGAATCGGCTCAAGCGTTCAAAATAAACTTGTCGACGACTTGCTTCACGCCGTCCTCGTTGTTGCTCGCCGTCACATAGTCCGCGATCTCGCGCAGCGCCGGCACCGCGTTCGCCATGGCGACGCCCAGGCCGGCGGCCTCGATCATCTCGCGGTCGTTCCAGGAATCGCCGATCGCGATCGTTTGATCCATCGTCAAGCCGTAGTGCTCGGCCAGGAATCGCAGCGCGTGTCCTTTGGTGCCTTCGCTGTGCGTGAATTCCAGATAATGCGGCTTGGACTTCGTAATGTGGACGTCGGGACCCAGGAGCGCGTGGAGCTCCGGCGCGATCTCGTCCAGCAGAGCCGGCTCGTCGATGATAATGAGCTTCGTATGATGTCCCGCCGGCAGCGCGTCCAGCTCCGGTTCGACGATATAAGGAATATTCGATTGCTTCGCGTAGGCGGCCAGCCTGTCTCCGTCGTCGAAGGCATACAGCTTGTCGTCGATGTACGTCTGCAAATGGAGCTTGCGCTCGCGCGTAAACGCGTACAGCCTGCGGACCGCTTCAAGGTCTACAGAACGCTCGTACAGCGTGCGCTCGTCGAGCAGCGTGCGAACCAGGGAGCCTTGATACGTAATGAGCGGCACGTTCAGGCCGACCTGGGCGGCGGTCTGCTTGGCCGAAGCGAACATGCGGCCCGTAGCCAGCGTCACATGGACGCCTTGCGACATTGCCCGGGCGAGCGCTTCTCGCGTCGCTTCGGTTACTTCGAGTTTGTCGTTCAGCAGCGTGTCGTCGAGATCGATCGCGATGAGCCGATAGGAAGACATGAAGGGTTTTCTCTCCTTTTTATGTAGGCGGACAGGTTTCCTCGATTGTAACGCATTTGACCGTGCAGGAAAATGTATAAAGCTTCCTTTTGGTGGAACCATTTTCGTGCCGGGGGCGTCTAAAAAAAGGAGCGGCCATTCCAAATGGGTAAATAGCGATCAAGAGACAACCGGAAAGGAAGCGATCCCAAATGAACATGACGACAAAAGAGGCAAAAAGAAATAAGGTTTTCAGATGGCCTGCATACGGTCTCGCGCTGCTGTTGGCCGGCGGTCTTGCCGCCTGCTCCGGAGGCTCGAACGACGGCGCCCCGGCCTCGGCTACGGCGCCCTCTTCGGGGCCGCCTCAGACGTCTTCGGCGAGTCCGTCCGGTCCGTCCGCCTCTCCTGCCGCGAGTCCGACATCCGAAGCGGGCAACGACGCCGCGCTGCTCGAAGCGTTCAAGGAGCAGGCCCAATCCGACCTGTCGGCCGCCGAGCTGAACAAGGCGCTCGACGACAAGCTGGCGCAGGCCTCGCCGGAGACCGGAGATGCGCTGCTTCGCGAGATGCTTGCCTACTACGACCGAAGCTTGCCGGGCATGGAGAAAAAACTGGAAGCGCAAAACGTCCAGCAGGCGCTGCAGAAGCTCGAATGGCCGCCGACGTCCGATCAGATCGGTCAAATCAAAGACGAACAAGCGCGCTCGCTCGTTCAGGAGGCTATCGACGGCGGCTACAAGCTCGAGACGACCGAGGGCTTTTATTTCCCCGTCGTAGACTATGGCAAGCTGAAGCGAACGGACCCGCGGGTGACCGCCGTCACGAAGGATTATGTCGCGCTGCTGGCCGTCGAGTCGGATCAAAAGTCGGCCTCGGACGGGGGGCTCGTCATCGAACGCTCGGAGGTCGCCGCACGCGGCGCGCAAGCGGAAGCTTACGTCGCGGCCCATCCCGAAGCGCCGGAGCGGAAGCAAGCCGAAGATTTGTTTGCGACGCGCTACATTCCGTTTTTGCTGATGGGACTGGATAATACGCCCGTATTCGATTTCGATACGTTTAAGATCGATACGCAGGTCAAGGCGGCGATTGAAAAGGCCATTTCCGATTATCCAGGCACGGTCACGGCGAAGCTTGCCCAGGAGTATCTGGCCATCCTGGACAAAACGGGAGGCGCCGTCTACAAAAAAGGGCAAGAACGGAGAGCAGATCGCCATTCCCGAGGTCAAGGCGTATTACGACGGGCTCGAGGCGCATGCCCGCACGCTGCTCGACGAGGCCAATCCGAATAAGTAAGCGCCAATATCGCACAGCATAACGTATGGGCGCATGCGGTGTTTTTGTATAAAATAGAGTTAGAAAACGTTTTACATGACGCGTGCGCCATACGAATACTTTGTGCGGAGGGGTTAGGAATGGCTTCGATTCAATTTCCGAAAGATTTCGTCTGGGGAACGGCTACCGCTTCCTATCAGATCGAAGGGGCCTACAACGAAGACGGGCGGGGAATGTCGATCTGGGATACGTTCTCCCGCACGCCGGGCAAGGTCGTTAACGGCGACACGGGCGACATCGCTTGCGACAGCTATCATCGCTACGAAGAAGATATCGCGCTGCTCAAAAACCTGGGCGTCAAGGCATACCGCTTCTCGATCGCTTGGCCCCGTATCTATCCGGACGGAGACGGCGAACTGAACCAGAAGGGCCTCGATTATTACGCCAAGGTCATCGACGGCTTGCTGGCCGCCGGCATCGAGCCTTGCGTGACGCTATACCACTGGGATCTGCCGCAAGCGCTTCAGGACAAGGGCGGTTGGGACAACCGGGATACGATCCGCGCGTTCGTCCGATACGCGGAGACCGCGTTCAAGGCGTTCGGCGGCAAGGTGAAGCAGTGGATCACGTTTAACGAGACCTGGTGCGTGTCGTTCCTCTCCAACTATATCGGGGCGCATGCGCCGGGCAACACCGATCTGCAGCTCGCCGTCAACGTCGCGCACAACTGCATGGTGGCGCACGGCGAAGCGGTGAAGGCGTTCCGCGCGCTCGGCATCTCCGGCGAGATCGGCACGACGCACAATTTGTACTGGTTCGAGCCATATACGACCAAGCCGGAGGACGTCGCGGCCGCGCACCGCAATCGCGCTTACAACAACGAGTGGTTCATGGACCCGACCTTCAAGGGTCAATACCCGCAGTTCATGGTCGACTGGTTCAAGGGCAAGGGCGTCGAAGTGCCGATTCAGCCGGGCGACATGGAGACGATCGCGCAGCCGATCGACTTCATCGGCGTGAACTTCTACAGCGGCGGCTTCGGCCGTTACAAGGAAGGCGAAGGGCTGTTCGACTGCGAGGAGGTGCAGGTCGGCTTCGACAAGACTTTTATGGACTGGAACGTATACGCGGAAGGTCTGTACAAGGTGCTGTCGTGGGTGCACGAGGAATACGGCGACGTGCCGATCTACATCACGGAGAACGGCGCGTGCTACGAGGACGAGCTCACCCAGGAAGGCCGCGTTCACGACGCGAAGCGCGCCGACTATTTCAAAAAGCACTTCATCCAGTGTCATCGTCTGATCGAGTCGGGCGTGCCGTTGAAGGGCTACTTCGCCTGGTCGCTGCTCGACAACTTCGAGTGGGCGGAAGGGTACGTCAAGCGCTTCGGTATCGTCTATACCGACTACAAGACGCTTAAGCGGTATCCGAAGGACAGCTATCGGTTCATTCAAAGCGTGATCGAGAACGACGGATTCGAGGCTTGAGCAAATGAAAAGCGGCAGCCGGTTCGTCCGGTCTGCCGCTTGTATTATATGGCGTCTGAATTCGCTCGGTCCACTTCTTCGGGCAGCAAGCCGAGAAGGTCCGCAATCTCCGATTCGGAGAAGCCTCTAGACCGCATGCGACCGATCGTAGCCTCTTGAAGCGCTTTTTTGCCTTGTTCAATCCCTTGCTCAATGCCTTCCTTTATTCCCCGTTCGTAACCCCATCGTTCCCACGCCGGCATCAGTTCCATAATCCGTTCCTCCTCTTCGGGATGCAAGCTGACGAATTCTCGCATAATCGACTTCTCTTCTATAGGATCCGGCTCGTAATACAAATCCGCTATGGAGCGGACGAGCGCCAGCCTGGCGCTGTCCAGCTTGCCCTTCATGCGCAGCAGCATCGATAAATAAGCGAGCCTCAAGCTGCGTCTGTCCTTTTTTATTATAGCCCATCTTGGCTAATAGCGCAGCGGCTACAGGGTTGTCGGAGTCGATAAATCTCCGCCAATCTTGCTGGCCGAGTTCGAGCTTGAGCATTCGGAATCGGAAGATTTCGTGCCAAGGCAACGCCATCGACAGGGTGTCGGGTTCGTTTTTCATGCCGTCTCCGGTAAAAACCGCGATCGGAACGATCAGCTTGTGATCCGCTCTGTACTTCTCGAACAGCCGGCTGAAGTAAATATACATCCGTTCCACAAATTTCGGATCCCGGTAGGACTGCGGTTCCAGATGAATGAGAATATAGGCGTCTTGGCCTTTCAGCTTGGTCTCGATTAGCAAATCCAGCTGCCGGGCCTCCGCCCCTACGATATCGACCAGGAGCTCCTGCATAAGCAAGCGCGTATGGGAATAGTCGATCCATTCGTCCAACTCGGGAAAGAACAGCTGAATAAATTCTTTAAAAAAGGTTTGCAGCAGCTTCTTGAAGGCTTCGTCGTGCGGCGCCATCTTTTTCCTCCTTTTCGGCCTGCGAACGCAAAAAGCCGCAAGCTCTCGTTTAGAGAAGCTTGCGGCGCATGCTTTGCTGCCGGTAACGTATTGCAACGATCATAGCATGCGAAGCTCGGTTCGGGCAACATCTTCCGCGGCGGCGACCTGTCAGTACGTCACCGCTTTTACACGGCACCCGCAATCCCTTACAATGGATAAGCAAAAGTCTGTTTTCAAAGAGAGGGACCAGCATGAGAGTCGTCCTCGCGACGCTGAACGCCAAATACATTCATACGTCGCTCGCCCTGCGCTGCCTGAAGGCTTACAGCCAGGACGAGTTTCCGATGGACATCGCGG
Organism: Cohnella rhizosphaerae; assembly: GCF_029525575.1. Classification (GTDB taxonomy): domain Bacteria; phylum Bacillota; class Bacilli; order Paenibacillales; family Paenibacillaceae; genus Cohnella; species Cohnella rhizosphaerae. The sequence goes on along the minus strand of NZ_JAPDIA010000001.1, from coordinate 415,787 downwards.
AGTATACGATCAAGGACCCGCCGATGACCATCGTATCCGATCTGTTCGCCAGACAGCCTGACGTCGTCGGGTTTTCCTGCTATATCTGGAACATCGAAGAGACGATCACGGTCATCGATATGCTGCGCAAGATCCTGCCGAGAGCGACGATCGTCCTTGGCGGCCCGGAGGTATCCTATGATACGGAGCAGTGGATGCGGCGCCTGCCGGCCGTCGACCATATCATCATGGGCGAAGGCGAAGAGACGCTGCGCGATCTGCTTCGCGAGCTGTCCGGCAGCCGCAAGTTCCACTTCGTCTTCGGCCTTGCCTACCGCAAGGGAGACGAGATCGTCGTCAATCCCGGCCGTCCGAAGCTGGACCTGGCGACATTGCCGTCGCCGTACCGGTTCGAGGAGGACGTGCCGAGCCTCGCCAATCGCGTCGTCTACTTCGAAACGAGCCGCGGCTGTCCGTTCAGCTGCCAGTTCTGCCTGTCGAGCATCGAGGTCGGCGTACGGTACTTCGATATGGACAGCGTCAAAGCCGACATTTTGTACCTGATCGACAGCGGGGCGAAGCTGATCAAGTTCGTGGACCGCACGTTTAACATCAAGCGGGATTACGCGCTCGAGATGTTCCGTTTTCTGATCGAGAACCACCGGGGCTGCGTGTTCCAGTTCGAGATCACGGCGGACATCATGCGGCCCGAGGTACTCGACTATTTGGCGGAGCATGCGCCCCCCCGGCATCTTCCGCTTCGAGATCGGCGTCCAGTCGACCAACGACGTCACCAACCTTGCGGTGCAGCGCAGACAGAACTGGAGCAAGCTCGTGCGAACCGTGACGAAGGTCAAGGAGAGCGGGAAGATCGACCAGCATCTCGATTTGATCGCGGGTCTGCCGCATGAGGATTACGATACGTTTCGCAAAACGTTTAACGATGTATTCGCGCTTCGTCCAGAGGAGCTGCAGCTCGGTTTTCTGAAAATGCTGCGAGGCACGGGCCTTCGGCAGGATGCGGACAAGTTCGGCTATATCTACATGGACAGGGCGCCGTACGAGATGCTCGGCAACGATCTGATGCCGTTCGCGGACATCGTCCGCATCAAGCGCGTGGAAGACGTGCTGGAGAAATACTGGAACGCGCACCGCATGAACCGGACGATCGAATATTTGGTTCACGTGGCGTATCCGTCGCCGTTCGACTTTTTCCAGCGGTTCGGCGATTACTGGGAGGCGCGCGGCTGGCAGCGGATCGGTCATCAGCTTGAGGACCTGTTCGTCCGGCTGTGGTCCTTCCTCGAGGCGGACAAGCATCCCGCGCTCGATCTGGACGTGACCCTGGCGCTCCTCAAGATCGATTACTATCTTCAGCACAAGTACAAGCCGCGCAAGCTTTGGTGGGAGGATCGGCTCGGCAAGGAAGATTGGACCGCACGCTTCAAGCGGGCGGCCGCGGAGCTTGACGTCGATGAGCGTGAGCTGGCTAAAAAGGCGTCGATCGACCGCGTGCCGTTCGATTATGCGCGCTGGGAGCGGGAAGGGATCGTCGATCGTACGCGGGAGTCGACGCTCGTCTTCGTTCACGGCGGCGAGGAAGCATCCGCGCGAATGGTCGTCTTGGACGGTCAAGAACGGATCGAAGCCGTATGAGAAAATCAACCCGCACGGCAGCTGCGCGCAAAAGAAAGGACGGACTCGCCTTCAGAAGCGAAGCCGTCCTTTTTATTGCGATTGCTGGTTAAATATAGACGGATTCAGCAGTTGTCCGATATAGCGGTCCATCGTCTCCGCAGGGATGTCGCCGCCATGCTGCACCCACCAAGCGGCGATCCCGTTGATCGCCCCGGCATAAAATTCGGCGATGATCTCGGCCGGGACGGAGAACGGCCCGTCTTTACGTTCGAGCGCGAGCAGTTCGTTTTTCATGAAGTCGGATCGGATGCGCTGCATGAGGCTTTTAATGGACGCGGATTCCAGTTCGGACTTCATCAAGGTACGGAACTGCCGCCGATGCCCGAATTGTTCGAGCAACTGCATCGGACGCCGCATTCTTTCTTCGAAGTCCATCGCCGCGAGCTCCTTGTTCAATTCCTCACAGCCCACGCAGAGGAGATGGTACTTGTCCTCGAAATGCTTGTAGAACGTCGTCCGGTGAACCATCGCCCGTTCGCAAATCTCGGCGACGGTGAGCGATTCGAACGTCCGGCCGGATTCGCCCAGGAGTTCCATCAGCGCGTCCCACAGCAGCTTGCGGGTGCGCCGCACTCGAAGGTCGGTAGACCCGTCGTTTTTCATATACATTAAGACCTCCGATGTAGATTAGACTACATTTATTGCGAATTGGTTCTTGACCGCGAACGGCGAACGCATTGTATAGTTAAGACTAACACTCGTACAAATATATATACAAGTGTAGACAAAGAGGATGAGATAGGAGGCTTTACCCATGAACGCCGCATCACCGTCGTCCGGAGGGACGGCAATCGATTTAAGCAAGATACGCAGGGGTCCGATCGTCTTTTCGCTCATTATCGGCGCCTTCGTGGCCATCCTGAACGAGACGCTGCTCGGAAACGCGCTGCCGGACTTGATGAAGGAATTTAATGTCGGCGCGACGACGATCCAGTGGCTCAGCACGGCCTACATGCTCGTCATCGGCGTCCTGGTGCCGATCACGGCGCTTTTGCAGCAATGGTTCACGACGCGGCAGATGTTTTTGTCCGCGATGACCTTATTTCTCGTCGGCACGGCCATCTCGGCCTTCGCGCCAGAGTTCGGCGTGCTGCTCGCCGGCCGCGTCGTACAGGCGATGGGGACCGGGCTCATGCTGCCCGTGCTCATGAACACGATCCTCGTCATTTTCCCGATCGAAAAGCGGGGGGCGGCGATGGGGCTGATCGGCCTCGTCATCATGTTCGCGCCAGCGATCGGGCCGACGCTGTCGGGACTGATCATCGATGCGCTCGATTGGCGCTGGCTGTTCTATCTGGTATTGCCGCTTGCGGCATTCTCCATTATTTTCGCCGCGGTGTTTCTCCGCAACGTCACCGATCTCACCAAGCCTAAGGTCGATATCGTCTCGATCCTGCTGTCGACGATCGGCTTTGGCGGCATCGTGTACGGCTTCAGCAAGGCGGGCGAGAGCGGCTGGAGCGACACCGAGGTCGTATGGTCCCTCGCGGCCGGCGGCGTTTCCCTGCTGCTGTTCATCTGGCGCCAGTTGGTCGTGAAGGAGCCGATCCTTGACCTTCGGGCCTTCAAGTATCCGATGTTCAGCCTGGTGACGGTACTGCTGTTCGTCGTCATGATGACGATGTTCTCCACAATGACCATCCTGCCGATGTTCCTGCAGAGCGCGCTTTTGCTGACAGCCTTCAAGTCGGGACTAATCATGCTGCCAGGCAGCGTCATCAACGGGATCATGGCGCCCGTATCGGGCAAATTGTTCGACAAGTTCGGGCCGCGGGTGCTCGTGATTCCGGGACTTGCGCTCATGGCGCTGTCGGTGTGGATGTTCACCGGCATCGATACGGACGTCTCCAAGGGCTACGTCATCTTTATCCACATCGTCTTGCTCGTCGGCATCTCGATGGTCATGATGCCTGCGCAGACGACGGGGTTGAACCAGCTGCCGCGCCATCTGTATCCGCATGGCACAGCCATCCTCAACACGCTGCAGCAGGTGTCCGGGGCGATCGGCACGGCGCTGTTCATTAGCATCATGTCGACGGGCTCCAAAAACTACCTGGCCGGCTCCGAAGATCCGGACGCGCCGGCCGAGCAGGTCGCCGGTCTGATGGCGGGCTTGCACGATGCGTTCTGGATCGGCTTCATCGTCGCGCTCGTCGCGCTGGTCGTCGGCTTGTTCATCCGCCGCACGAAGGCGCCGGAGGAGCAGGAGACCAAACAGGTCGCATAAGGCTTGCCTTTTAGGAAAGTATTGCCGCTCGTCGCTAGTCGGCGGGCAGGCAGTGCTTTTTTTGTTGTGGAAGCGGACGATGGCCATCGTTCGGGGGGGAGGTTAAGCGAAATGCAGGATGCTGGCAGATACGCGAAAAGATGGTATCGGAAGTTTTTTCTATTATGGCGTGGCTGGCTGGAGAAAATGACGTGGATAGCGGAAGTTTTTTCCGTTATGGCGTGGCTGGCTGGAGGAAATGACGTGGATAGCGGAAGTTTTTTCCGTTATGGCGTGGCTGGCTGGAGGAAATGACGTGGATAGCGGAAGTTTTTTCCGTTATGGTGTTGCTGGCTGGAGGAAATGACGTGGATAGCGGAAGTTTTTTCCGTTATGGTGTGGCTGGCTGGAGGAAATGACGTGGATAGCGGAAGTTTTTTCCGTTATGGTGTGGCTGGCTGGAGGAAATGACGTGGATAGCGGAAGTTTTTCCGTTATGGCGTGGCTGGCTGGAGGAAATGACGTGGATAGCGGAAGTTTTTTCCGTTACGGCGTGGCTGGCTGGAGGAAATGACGTGGATAGCGGAAGTTTTTTCCGTTATGGTGTGGCTGGCTGGAGGAAATGACGTGGATAGCGGAAGTTTTTTCCTTTATGGCGTGGCTGGCTGGAGGAAATGACGTGGATAGCGGAAGTTTTTTCCGTTATGGCGTGGCTCGTGGGCGGAAATGTAGTGTTTAGTGGAAATTTTTTTTGCTTTTGCTGGCGTACTGGTGAAAAATGGCGAGGACAGCGGAAGTCACCTCCGTTTCCCTCGCCGGCTATAACTTTATGAAAGGCCCGTTACTTCGGATCGTCTTTGTAAATCTCCCGCATGACGTGGCCGAGCTCGGGGACGATGAGTCGGGTCATCGCGAGACGCACCGCGCCGGTCGAGCCTGGCATGGAGAATACGGCGGTGCGGCCCATCGTGCCGGCGATCGCGCGGGATAAAATGGCGGCCGTGCCGATGTCTTCGGTGAAGCTCAGCATGCGGAAAATCTCGCCGAAGCCCGGCATTTCCTTGGTGAGCAAGGCGGCCACGGCTTCGTAAGTCGTGTCGCGCGCTGCGATTCCGGTACCGCCATTCAGCAGCACGGCCTCGATCGCGGGATCGGCTTCGGCCTCTCGAAGCAGCTCCCGGATGCGTTCGTACTCGTCCGGCACGATGAGCGCGCGCCGCACCTCGTGTCCGTACGATTCGAGAAGCTCCCGGATGAGCCGACCGCTCTTGTCGGTGTCGGGCGTGCGTGTGTCCGATACGGTGACGATCATGCAGGCGACGGAGGATGGGGCCTCGCGCCTATGCTGTTCGGCGGAAGTGATGGATTCGATGGGAGCTGCCTCCTTGAGTCGCTGATTCGTATCAAGTGGTTGAGCCATACTAAGTCATTAAGCCATACTAAGCGTTGAGTCACATCAAGTCGTGAATCCTATCAAGGCGCTGAATGATAAAAAAACGGCGAACCCGATTTCCGGACCGCGAGGCGGATTCGAAAATGCAGGGTTCGCTTCTTGCTGTCACTAGATGGACGACCGACCTTTGCGCAGTCGATGCGGTTACTCCGGTCGGTACGACGCGGCCGAGTCGTCTTCCGCATACTGTCCCTCGTCCGCGCGCACGTCATGCGCGGTACCGGCGGACCCGGTGCGGATAAGCCGGTCCGCGATCGCCGGCAGCAAAAGAAAGAGGGCGTAGGCGAGCGTCATCCATACCGTAAACGTGTGGTACTGCCCTTGATCGAGATCGTATAGGACCTTGTCTCTGTAGAGAAGGACGAAGGTATTGAGCAAAAGACCGATCAAGGCGCCAACGAAGCCGAAGCGGGTAGCCGAGCCCGGCGTCCTGAACAGCCGGAGCCGCACGACGAGCGCCACGCCCAGAATGACGAGCGCGGTCAGCGCCTCCAGCAGAAACAGCGAAGCGCCGAACTGGCGATCCTCGGCGGCGACGAGCACCCAATCGCCGAACAGCATAAAAAAACAGCGTGCCGAGCGCCCACATCGCGATACCCAGCCCGGACAAAATCAACATTTGTCTCAGCATGCCATGGATCTATCCTTTCGCGTCCGCCGAAGGGACGCGGGAATGGTCGGGCAATGAAACTAAAGCGCCGCCGCAGCCCCAATTGCCCGAAGCTGCAAGCGCATCGTCCCAAGTTAAGGCAGCTGGCTCCGCAGCACGGTCATGTCGCCGCCGAGACGATAAGCGCCCAGGTTAGCCGGCAGAAGGAGGCAATCGCCGGCTTTGATGTCCAGGCTGCCGCCGTCCCAGCCGATCGAGCCTTGTCCCTGCACCGCGATCAGGATGACGAAGCTGTCCGATGGCGTCGCCAGCTCCCAGTCGCCCTTCACGACGCCTTTGTCGGTCTCGAAATACGGCGAGGAGGCGAGGCGAAGCCACTCTCCGGCCGGCGTGCCCGCCGTGGACATGCGGCTCGCGCCGGCGCCCTCGTAGTCGGTCACGTTCAGCGAATCCGCGATATGAAGCTCGCGCGGCTTGCCGTCGAGACCCGGACGATCGTAGTCGTAGAGGCGGTAGGTCGTGTCCGAATTTTGCTGGATCTCGGCGACCAGGACGCCCGCGCAGAGCGCATGTACCGTGCCTGCGGGGATGTAGAACGTGTCGCCGGCCTTGACGGACACTTCCTGCAGCGAATCCATGATCTTGCCTTCTTCAATCGCGGCCGCGAGCTTTTCGCGCGTCGTGCCCGGCTTTAGGCCGTAGATGATCTTGGCGTCCGGAGCGGCGTCGATGACGTACCACATCTCGGTCTTGCCGAGCTCGCCCTTGGGCAGGCCGGCGTAGTGATCGTTCGGATGCACCTGGACGGACAGGTCGTCGTTGCAATCGAGCAGCTTGATGAGCAGCGGGAAACGGCCGAGGCCCGCAACGGCCCCCCTTCGCGCCGAACCACTGCGCGCCGAAGCGCTCGCGGATCTCGTCGAGGCCGAGTCCGGCCAGTTCCCCGTTCTGCACGTGCGAGACGCCGTTCGGATGGTCGGCGATCATCCAGCCTTCGCCGATGTGGCCGGGGGGGACGTCGAAGCCGAACTGCTCGAGCGCGCGGCCGCCCCAAACGCGTTCCTTGAACTCGGGCTTGAAGTGAAGCGGGTAAGGTCTGGTCGATTGGGTCATGCTGGATTGCCTCCTCTGGTCGATTGGAAAAATTCTAGCGACTCGCCGTCCGGACCGCGGAAAAAGAAGTAGCGGCTTCCGTTCGGCAGCGTCGTAATCTCGGCGTCGAGCCCGTCGACGTCCAGCAGCGAGACGCGCGAGTACTCGGCTTCGATGTCGTCGACGTTAAAGGCGACGTGGTGCACGCGACCCTCGGGGGCGAGCGTCCCGTCGTACCCTTCGATGAGCTCTAGTTCCGTCTCGCCGGCGCCGGGAAACGACAGAAACGCGAGCCGGATGATCCCGTTCGTGTGAAGTATCGTGTCCGTATGTACGAGTCCGACGATCTGCGCGTAAAAGGCGATCGATCGCTCCAGGTCGTTCGTCATGATGCCGACGTGCTCGATTTTTCTGACAGCCATGCAACAATCCTCCTTTATTTTTTCTCCAGCGCGTACAAATACGGCGATCCCGCCCGCTTCGGAAAGCGGTACAGCAGCGCCTGGACGGCCTCGTCGGGCAAAACGTCGATCCAGGCGCCGACGGCCGTCGCCTCGTCCTGTCCGCCCTCGTGGCCTGGATAGACCGCGATCGTCGCGATGCCGCCCGGCGCAAGCAGGCGAATGGCGGCGTCCAGGGCGGTCAGCGTCGTGTCCGGCTTCGTGATGATCGGGCCCGCGACGGCCGACGCGTCCGCTCCCCTCGGCAGGTAGCCGAGGTTGAACATGACCGCGCCGACGCGTCCGTGCGCTTCGGCTGGCACGTGCGCCGCCATCTCCTCATGCCCGGCATGCAGCAGCGTCACCTCGCCGAGCGCCAGCGCCGCGCCGCCGTCCGCTTCAGCCGCCTCAAGCAGCCGCTTCTTCGTGCGCGCCAGCGCCGCCTCCTGCACGTCGAAGGCATACACGCGTCCGCCGGGACCGACGGTCCTGGCCAGGAACAGCGTGTCCACGCCGCCGCCGGCGGTGGCGTCGACGACCGTCGCGCCCGGCGCGATGCGCTCGGCCGCCAGCCGCTGGGCCATCGTCAGCACCGATAGGAAGCCCATGCGATCAGCTTCCCTTCCAGTGCTTACCCTGCCAGCTGCCGCGCCGCACCAGCTCCGCGTCGATGGCGTTCAGCACTTCCCATTTGTTCAGGCTCCACATCGGCCCGATCAACAGATCGCGCGGCGCGTCGCCCGTCAGGCGATGGACGATCATCTCCGGCGGAAGCAGCTCCAGCGAATCGACGATCAGCTTCACGTATTCGTCCATGTCGAGGAACCGGAGCAAGCCGTCGCGCCACTGCCGCACCATCGGCGTCTTGCGCATGAGATGAAGGAGATGGATCTTGATGCCCTGCACGTTCATATCCGCCGTCTGCCGCAGCGTCTCCATCATCATCGCCTCGTCCTCGCCCGGGAGGCCGTAAATGATGTGCGTGCATACCCGGATGCCGCGCGCCCGAAGGCGTTCGACGGCGTCCACGTAACACGCGGTGTCGTGCGCGCGGTTGATCAGCGTCGAGGTGCTCTCGTGCACCGTCTGCAAGCCCATCTCGATCCAAAGGTATGTGCGTTCGTTCAGCTCCGCCAGATAGTCGACGACGTCGTCCGGAAGACAGTCCGGCCGAGTGGCGATGGAGAGGCCGACCAGACCCGGCTGCTCCAGAATGACTTCGTAGTACTCCTTCAGCGTAGCCAGCGGGGCGTACGTATTCGTATAGGCCTGGAAATACCCGATGTACTTGGCCTCCGGCCACTTGAGATGCTGACGGTCCCGGATCGTATTGAACTGGGTGACGAGATCCTGCCGGCGGCTGCCCGCGAAGTCGCCGGAGCCGCGCGCGCTGCAGAACGTGCAGCCGCCGGCCGCGATCGAGCCGTCCCGGTTCGGGCAGGTGAAGCCCGCGTCCAGCATAACCTTGAACACCTTGGCGCCGAACTGGCGCCTCATTTCGTGATTCCACGTATGGAATCGCTTGCCGCTCCACTCCGCAGGCCGAACGGCATCGCCTGCTGTATTTTCAATGATCGGCATATTCGTCCGCCGCTCCTTGTGCGCTTGTCTTTAGTCGCGTGCTTAAACTTCTTCTGTCGCGTGCTTAAACTTCTTCTATTGTAGCTGAAAATGCCCCGCCATTCCATTTTCATCGATTCATTTTACATCCCCGCGCATTTCCGATAAAGAAGTTTTCTTGAAAAAAGGCGCCTTCAAGGCGATCGTCTCCTTGCTAAACCTAACATGATCTGTTATATTAAAAGTGCGTCAGATCAATGATCGAATCTGACATCAATACAAATTAGACGTCTGTCGGATACAGTCGTAAAGGTGCGGATATGCTAGGTTTTACCCCATCATAAATTTAGAAAGCGAGTGAAGTTCATGAGCACTTCCGTACGCATACCCCAAGGCGACGATACGATGAAGGTAGAACTCACGGTCAAGGAAATGATGGCGCTGGCAGGCGTCAAGTTCAACAACAACCATCTCGTCGGCGCATCCGCGAAGAAGAAGCTGCAGGAAGCGATCGAAGTTCATTACCATATCGAAGAGAACCGTCCGCTGAATTAATCCGAAGCAGACTTTTATAGGCCGCTTGTCCCGATCCGGGGAGGCGGTCTTATTTACGTTCAACGCTCCCGTTAAACGGAGGCCGGCCGCTGCGCGTTCTTTTCGATTGGCGCCGCTTGACTTATACTGAAGCAGGCAGGTCTAAGGAGGACGAAGGATGCTGAGGATAGCGGACGGCGCGGTAGCCGTATTCGAGAGCGATCTGTACCGCACGACCTCGACCGTCGTCGTGACGGACAAGCACGTCGTCGTGGCGGATCCTTGCTGGCTGCCGCGGGAGGTCGAGGAGATCCGCGCGCACGTCGAGCAGGTACGGGGCGATCGGCAGGTCGTGCTGCTGTTCACGCATTCGGACTACGACCATATTATCGGTTGGGGCGCATTCCCCGGCGCCGCCGTCGTCGCGAGCGGCAGCTTCGCCCGCAGTCCCGATGCCGAGCGGGAGCGGAACCTGGATCAGATCCGGGATTTCGACGACCAGTATTATTTGAAAAGAAATTACGGGATCGCGTATCCCGTCGTGGACCACCCGATGGACGGCGACGGCGCGGCGCTGCAGCTCGGCGGCGCGAGGCTCGTCTGTTACCAGGCGCCGGGACACAACGCCGACGGCATGATGACGGTCGTGGAGCCGCACGGCATTTTGATCTTGGGCGATTATTTGTCCGATGCGGAGTTCCCGTTCATTTATGAAGACAGCATCAGCTACGAGCAGACGCTGCGCAAATTCGATACGATCGCGCTTCGCCACGACATCAAGCTGTTCGTGCCGGGGCACGGCTCACCTTCGACCGGTCTTGCGCATATGAGAGCGCGGCGCGACGCGGATCTGCGCTACATTCGGGAGCTCCGGCGACTGGTCGCCGCGGGAGACGAGGAGGGCTTGGCCCGACTGGTCGCCGATGCGCCTTTTCCGCGTAACCAGCGCAAATGCCATGAAGAAAACGTGAATCAAATCAGGCGGGAGCTGGCGGATGCGGCGGAGTAGCGGTCCGGCCGCCGCTTTACAAAGAAGGCCGAAGCCTGCACAATGAATGCGGCAAGGTTCTATTATCGGCGATACGGGAGGATCTACATGCGATTGCGCGGCAGGAAATTTAAGCAAGGACTCGAGGCGCAGGCCGATCTGGTGGTGCTGGAGCCGCAGAAGCTCAAGGGGCGGTGGCGCGCGTTTTTCGGCAACGACCGTCCGATCATGATCGAGATCGGCATGGGCAAAGGCCGGTTCATCACGCAGATGAGCGCGAGGAATCCGGAGATCAACTATATCGGGATGGATATGTTCGACGAGCTGCTGCAGCGGGGCAGCGAGAAGGCGCGGGCCGTATGGCGGGAAAAGGGCGAGGAGCGCGTGCCCAATCTGGCGCTGGTCCGCGGTAACGCGGAGTTTCTCGAAGACATGTTCGAGCCGGGGGAGCTGACGCGGATCTATCTGAACTTCAGCGATCCGTGGCCCAAGAGCAAACACGGCAAACGCCGGCTCACGCACCCGCTGTTCCTGATGAGGTACAAGCGGCTGCTGTCGGACATCGGCGAGATTCATTTCAAGACCGACTCGCTTAGCCTGTTCGAATTCTCGTTGAACAGCTTCGCGGACACGGGCCTGCAACTGCGGAACGTCTCGCTTCATCTGCACCGGGACGAGCTGCGCGAGGATCTCGTCATGACCGAGTACGAGACGAAGTTCGTCGGCCTGGGCCAACCGATCTATCGGCTCGAGGCCGTCATCGGCGCGCGCGCGCTCGCCGAGCACCGCGAGCGATTGGACGCCGAGCATGCCGACCAGGAGCGACGCGCGGAAGAGGCGCTCGCGCGCCGCAAGGCCGGGCTCGCCGTCGCCGGCGATGCGGACGAGGAGCGGGAAGCGGAAGAAGAACGGGCGGACTAGTACAGCACGGCGTAAATCATCAATCGATTAAAAGTGCAGAATTTTCACCTCAAACAGGCTCTTCGGCCTCGCGAACCGGTCTAAATGGCGCTGTAGGGGCAAAAAGTTACTCTACAGCTTCTCAAACCGGTCCAGCAGGTGCTTCATACCCAAACTTCTTATTTAATAGATCGATGATTTAAGCATGCGTGTACTAGGCAGCTGTCGACGAAAAAGGGATGTCCCTGGCGGTCCATGTATACGGACCAAGGGGACATCCCTTTTTTTGAACGGATCAGAACGCGGCTTCGCTTGCTAACCTTGCTAAGCCAGACAGGGGGGCTCTCGGACACAGGGGACGTAATTTCTTGCATTTATAGCTTAAACTTGTGCGCCATCCGCTGCAGATCCGACGCCAGGTCGCGCAGCGAATCGGCGGAAGCGCTCAGCGCCTCCATCTCCGCCAACTGCTCTTCGGAGGCCGCCGAGATCGTCTGCGCGAGCTCGTTGGCGTGACTCGAAATGCGGTCCATCTCCTGCATCGACGCGGCCATCTCCTCGGAGCTTGCCGCCATTTGCTGCGCGGAGGAGGAAGACTCCTGGATCTGGGTCGCAACGCTCTGCGTGGCCTTGACGATGGCGGCGAACGATTCGCCCGTCAGCTTGAGCGCCTGCACGCCCGCCTCGACCGCCGTTTGATTCAATTCCATCGTCGCTCCGGCCTCGGTCACATCCGATCGGACCGTCCGGATGAGCTCGGCGACCTCGCCTGCGGAGTCGCTGGAGCGCTGCGCCAGCTTCTTCACTTCGGCGGCGACGACGGCGAAGCCTTTGCCTTCCTCGCCCGCGCGCGCCGCTTCGATCGAGGCGTTAAGCGCGAGCAGGTTCGTCTGGCTCGCCAGCTCCGCGATCGCTTCGGCGACGCCGCCGATCTGCGAGGAACGCTCCGTCAGACGGGCCAGAATGCCGGAGAGCCGTTCGGTCGTCTCGCTGATCGTGCCCATCTTGCCGTCGGTCGACCGCAGCAGCCGGTTGCCTTCGGCCGCTTCGAACAGGGTCGTCTCGGACGAATCGAACGCTTCGGACGACGTATCCGCGATACGCTGGATGCCCTGCGTCATTTCCTCCATCGATTGCGAGCTCTCGGCGGCCGCGCGCGCCTGGGTCTCGTTGCCCGAGGCGATCTCCTGGGCAGCCAGCGCCACCTGCTTGCCGGCCTGGGTCGTTTCGGAGACGGCGAGGCTCATGTTGTTCGACGCGGCGTTCAGCCGGTCGGCATTCGCGAGCAGCGCGCCGACGATGTCCCGAAGATTGTCGTGCATCCGAACGAAGGAGCGTGCCAGTTCGCCGATCTCGTCGCGGTTGCGGACGGCGAGGTCGAGACGGCTCAGATCGCCGTCCGCCATGCGTGCCGCTTCGGAAGTGATCCGCTTGATGGGCGTTACGATCGAACGGATCAGCAGGAAAAGGAAAGGAGCGAACAAGAGCCAGCAAACCGCGACGGTGATCCAGATGGCATTCAGAATATGGCCTTCGCCGGCGTTGTAATCTTTCATATAGGAGCCGGCCGCGACGATCCAGCCCCATTCGCCGGGCACCTGAAGGGCGTATGTAATTTTCTGGGCTTCCTTCTCCGAATTGGGCAGCGGCCAGTCGTACAGGGTAAAGCCGCCTCCCTGCTTGCTTTTGGCGATCATGTCTTGGATGTAATAGAAGCCGGAGCTCGTTTTTTTGTCGATGATGTTCTGTCCCTCTAGCAGCGGATGGCCGAGCAGGTCGCCTTTTTCGTTCAAAATAAAAAAGTAGCCGTTTTCGCCCAGATCGAAAGCCTTCGTGATCGCGCGCGTGTCGCCCGATTTGGCGCCGATGAGCTGCTCCTTGACGTATTCTTGCGCCTCGGCTTCGTCCATGCGGCCGCCGGCCGCCTCGTTCTCGAAGCCTTCGGTGATGCTCGCGGCCATGTTCACGAGGTTTTTCAGGTTTTTCTCGATCAGCCGGCCCGACTCGTCATCGTAGATGCGATAGCTGACGACGCCGAGCGCGGATACGGGAATAATCAGTGTCAGCAAAAACAAAGGAATAAGCTTAAGACGGATCGATTTCCGCCACGAAAGAACAAATTTCATCCTTTTTCTCCCCCCTAATGACCATAAATCTAGGACTTCTGTCCTCTTCTATCGACATTATATTCTAATTTGGACAGCCTTTCCAACTGACCGGCGTAAGACGGTCTGTCGTGCCGTCGGGCGCGGCCGCAAAAATAGTGCCGATTAACCGGAAACCCGGGCGGCTTGACTGCCGTCTTATACAAAGGGACGATCTCCCGCGGCTTTGCGAATAACGTCAATGAACGGCCGTAACGGCGAATTCGGATTCAAGGAGGGATGCCGAAGGGCGAATAAAGAATCGCATCGTATCGAGAAGGATCGGGCCGTTTAACATGACCGGACGTATGGGTACACTTCTATGGAGATATTTGCGCGCAGCCGGAAAATGCAACCAGGCCCGTATGGCGCGGACGCCGTCGAATCGGGAGCCGGATGAGACTGCAGTCGCTTAAACGGAGTAACCGGGCGCAAGGGGAGGATATGAGGAAGAATTCGGGAACGCGGCAACGTTGATCGCGGTTTAATCCGCGTATCCGGTCCCATAGCGCCGGATACGGCAGCCTGGCGGTTTTGACAAAGCGAACCGAAGGTAAGACAATCAAGCGTATGCTTTCGGACTCTTCGAGCTTGATTGCACAAAAAAGAGAAATGATGAAAAATAGGGGTCCAGGGGGTAATACCGCATATGTTAAACAACCTGCTGCTCATCGTTCAGGTGTTCTTTTTCCTGATCGGAGCCTATCAAGTGATCTTGTCCTTCTTCGGCTGGTACCGCAAGAAGGAGACCATCACGCACAAGCCGACCAAGTCGTTCGCCCTTCTTGTGGCCGCTCACAACGAAGAAGCCGTCGTCGGCGCTTTAATCGAGAACTTGCTGAAAATGAAATACCCGCGCGAACTGTTCGACATATTCGTCATCTGCGACAACTGCACGGACGGCACGGCCAAGATCGTCCGCGGCTACGAAGGCGTCTATGCCTGCGAGCGCAACAATCCCGCGCAGCGGGGCAAGGGCTTCGCGATCGAATGGATGCTCAAGGAGCTGTGGAAGCGGCCCCGCCAGTACGACGCCGTCGTCATGTTCGATGCCGACAACCTGGTCGCCACCGACTTCCTGCAGTACATGAACGAGGATCTGTGCAACGGGCACCGCGTCATCCAAGGCTACCTGGATACCAAAAACCCGCACGACAGCTGGGTCAGCGCGGCCAACGGCATCAATTACTGGTTCTGCAACCGTCTGTGGCAGCTGCCGCGCTACAATCTGGGGCTGTCGAATTTCCTGGGCGGCACGGGCATGACGTTCGAGACCAAGCTGCTCAAGGAAATGGGCTGGGGCGCGACGAGTCTCGTCGAGGACCTGGAGTTCACCGTGCGCTGCATTCAGCGCGGCATCAAGCCGAAGTTCAACTTCGACGCCCGCGTCTACGACGAGAAGCCGATCACGTTCCGCGCTTCCTCACGTCAGCGCCTGCGCTGGATGCAGGGGCACTTCGACATCACGCGCCGCTACATGCTGCCCACGCTCTGGCAAGGCATCCGCGAGCGGAGCTGGGTGAAGATCGACGCCGCCATTTATATTTTTAACGCGTACAATTTTTTTGATGGGCTTCCTGCTCACGTTTACGCTCTGGTTTGATCTGCTGCTGCCCGGCGCGCCGCACTTCGACTCGATCTACTCGGTCGCGCCGGTGTGGATCGCGGTGCCGATCTCGCTGTACATCTACGCGCAGCTGCCGCTGTCGATGCTGCTCGAGAAGGTCAGCTGGAAGCTGTACTTCAGGCTCATCACGTTCCCGATCTTCTTCTTCTCCTGGTGGCCGGTGACGTTCTGGGCGTTCTTCACTCAGAACAACAAGCAGTGGAGCCATACGGAGCACACGCGCGTGCTTCGGCTGGAAGAAGTGCAGGGCAAGCAAATGTAGCTTGCGCGCACCGCGCCGGTCGCGCCCTTTGAGGCGCGGCCGACTTCCGTCCTGCCGGATCTGCGATTCGTTTGACATGCCCGGCCGGGCGTGCTATAGTAGTTCGGTAACTGTTAAATAACAGTGCTATCAAGAAGAAGCTCTCCCGCTTCTCACCTGTTCGGCGGACGCCGGCTGGTCAGCGTAGCCTACGTACCCGGTCCCCCGGGCGAGCTTGCTCGCCGCCGGCGGCCACCTAACGTTAGCGAGCGGAATGCGGGCGATCATGCCCGTATTTTTTATTGTCTTCTTGACATTTCGGTTGCCCAGGTTGCAACGACGACCTTTTTCCATTAATGGAGGTGGAACGTTATTAGCAAGGATCATCAAATCAATGAGGAAATCCGGGCGAAGGAAGTTCGTCTGGTAGGCGCTGAAGGCGAACAGATCGGCATCAAGCCGTTCAGGGAAGCGATGCAGATGGCGATCGACGCGAATCTCGATCTGGTCAATGTAGCTCCGCAAGCGAAGCCGCCCGTATGCCGCATCATGGACTACGGCAAATTCCGCTACGAGCAACAGAAGAAAGAGAAGGAAGCCCGGAAGAATCAGAAGATCGTCGATCTGAAGGAAGTTTGGTTCCGTGCGAACATCGACGAGCACGACTATCAGACCAAGATGCGCAACGTGATCAAGTTTCTCAAGGAAGGCGACAAGGTCAAGTGCTCCGTGCGGTTCCGCGGTCGTGAGATTGCCCACGCCAACATCGGCCAGAAGATTCTCGAGCGCGTCGCGCAAGAAGCCACGGGCGAAGACCTGTGCGTCATCGAACGCGTGCCGAAGCTCGAAGGCCGCAGCATGATTATGATTCTGGCCCCCAAGGCCACCAACTGACGACAGGAGGAAATACAGATGCCTAAGATGAAAACCCACAGCAGCCTGAAGGACCGCTTCAAGATCACCGGCACCGGCAAGGTCAAGCGTTTCAAGGCTTACAAGAACCACTTGCTGTCCCACAAGTCCGGCCGCCAAAAGCGCGTCCTGGGCACGCAGCCCCTGCTGGCCGACGGCGACGTTCGCCGCATGAAGCAGCAGTTGGCCAACCTGAAGTAATCGATCCGATTCGCTGCGCCGCGCAGCGGACTTACACATTCACCGGGAGGTAATCTCAAATGGCAAGAGTCAAAGGCGGGTTCGTAACGCGCCGCCGTCGCAATAGAGTCCTGAAGCTGGCTAAAGGTTACTGGGGCGCCAAGCACCGCCTCTTCAAGAAAGCCAACGAGCAAGTTCTGAAGTCCCTTACGTACGCGTACCGCGACCGTCGCCAGACGAAGCGCAACTTCCGCAAGCTGTGGATCGTACGGATCAACGCTGCCGCTCGCCAGAACGGCCTGTCCTACAGCAAGCTGATGTACGGCCTGAAGCTGGCCGGCATCGAAGTGAACCGCAAGATCCTCGCCGACCTGGCCGTGAACGACATCACCGCGTTCAACTCGCTGGCCGGCACCGCCAAAGAAAAAATCAACGCGTAAACGTTCGCGTTCAAGACGCCGTTCCCTTCAATGGGGCGGCGTCTTTTTGCGTTCGCGCGTTCCTCTTCCCGGCCGGCTCGTCGCGCAACTCCGCGCTTCGCCCTGTACAAGCGTACAGCCCTAAACAAGGCCGCGGTCATATACTGAACGGACAAACGGTGAAGGGAGGAGTTCGCATGGTACGCGTGACCAAAGCGCAGGCGCAAAAGCTCGTCGGACGCCATATCTATGCCGTTCGCAAGGATCGCTCCGTCGTATACGGCAAGCTGGTCGGCATCAAAGGCGATTCGCTCATCCTAGAGCGGGGCAATAAAGGCAAACAGGTTCAGACCAAAGCCATTATCCCGCTGGTTTTGTTCGATCTGCTCGCGATCGGCACGGCCCCTTACGCATATTGGGGGGGGGCGGCTGGGGGGGCGGCTGGGGCGGCGGTTGGGGAGGCTGGTGGTAAGACCGGTCTTTCATCCACGCTAAGCGCGGCAGTACCCGTTCCGTTCAAGCTCGTCATACGTTCAATAGCGAAGCATAACGGGAGGAAGCGGCGATGCATCCGCTTCTTCCCGTTTTTCATGGATAGATCGAACCTTTTCTGGATTCTCCGGCATTTTGCGCGATGTACATATTCGTTATGATAATAAATGAAAGCGCTTTTAAATGATGAAGAAACGAGGAATGTTAATGAGCGGAAGCTGGAGAAAAAGGTTGAAGGGCATGCTGTCGGGCATCCTGATCGCTGCGCTGCTGATGACGCTGTGGGGAGGCTGGCAGCCGGACATTGCGCACGCATCGGATGAATTCGACGCGCTTCGAATCAAGTGGGCGACGCTGCTGACCGGAGGCCCGGCGCTGGATCCGGCGGATTCGGATATCGCAGCGCGGACGGACAAGCTTGCCCAAGATGCGAACGACTATTGGGAAGACATGGACTTGTCCTCTTCGCGCACGTACATCTGGTACGCGCTCCGCGGCAACGGCACTTCGGACAATGTAAACGCGGTTTACGAGCGTCTGCGGACGATGGCTTTGGCGGCGACGACCGTCGGCTCCAGCCTTTACGGCAACGCGGACCTCAAGGAAGACATTCTGGATGCGCTCGACTGGCTGTACGTCAACAGCTACAACAGCACGCGAAGCCGCTCCGCTTACAACTGGTGGCATTGGCAGCTCGGCATCCCGATGAGCCTGAACGACATCGCGGTGCTGCTGTACGACGATATAAGCGCAGCGCGGATGGCGACCTATATGGACACCATCGATTATTTTACGCCTTCGATCGGACTCACGGGCGCGAACCGGGCGTGGCAGGCGATCGTCGTCGGCGTGCGCGCGGTCATCGTCAAGGACGCGGTCAAGCTGGCCGCGGCGCGCAACGGCTTGTCCGGCACAGGCATATTCCCGTACGCGACGGGCGGAGATGGCTTCTATGCGGACGGCTCCTTCGTCCAGCATACCACTTTCGCCTATACCGGCGGATACGGCAGCTCCGTGCTGGAAACGACGGCCAACCTGATGTACTTGCTGTCGGGCTCTACCTGGTCGGTATCCGATCCGAACCAGAGCAACGTTTGGCAGTGGATCTACGAAGCCTATCGGCCGCTGCTGTACAAGGGCGCGATGATGGACATGGTGCGCGGACGGGAGATTTCCCGCAGCTACGCGCAGGATCATGCGGTCGGGCACGGCATCGTCGCGAGCATCGTGCGGCTTGCCCAGTTCGCGCCGGCGCCGCATGCAGCCGCCTTCAAACAGATTGCGAAGCGCGTGATTCAGGAAGATACGTTCAGCAGCTTCTACGGCGACGTATCGACCGACACGATCCGCCTTGCCAAGGCGATCGTTGACGATCCGTCCATAGCGCCCGCCGCGGCGCCGAATCTTTACAAGCAGTACGCTGCGATGGACCGGGCCGTCCTGCAGCGGCCCGGTTTCGCTCTGGGACTCGCCTTGTATTCGACGCGGATCAGCAGCTACGAATCGATCAATAGCGAGAACGGGCGGGGCTGGTATACGGGAGCGGGCGCGACCTATCTGTACAATCAGGACCTTGCGCAATACAGCGAGGACTATTGGCCGACCGTGGATGCCTACCGGATCCCGGGGACGACGGTCGCCTCTGGGACGCCGATCGCGAGCGGGACCGGCACGTCGAGCTGGACGGGCGGCGTATCGCTTGCGGGACAGTACGGCGCCAGTGGCATGGATCTCTCCTACGGCGCTTACAATCTGACCGCGCGCAAATCCTGGTTCATGTTCGACGACGAGATCGTCGCGCTCGGATCAGGCATATCCAGCACGGCAGGCATCCCGATCGAGACGGTCGTCGACAATCGCAAGCTGAACGGGGCCGGCGACAATGCCTGGACGGCGAACGGAGCGGCGCTGTCCACCGGTCTGGGCGTCGCGCAGACGCTGACCGGCGTCAATTGGGTGCACCTGGCGGGCAATACCGCCGACGGCTCGGACATCGGCTACTACTTTCCTGGAGGCGCGACGCTGCAGACGAAGCGGGAAGCGCGCACGGGTACCTGGAAGCAGATCAACAATCGCCCGGCCACGCCCTCTACCGCCGTCACGCGCAACTACGAGACGATGTGGATCGACCACGGCACGAATCCTTCGGGTGCGTCGTACGGGTATGTGCTGCTGCCGAACAAGACGAGCGCGCAGGTCGGCGCCTACGCCGCCGATCCCGCGATCGAGATCGTCGCCAATACGAGCGGCGTACAGTCGGTCAAGGAAAAAACGCTCGGACTGGTCGGCGCGAACTTCTGGACGGATACGACGCAGACGGCCGATCTGATCACGTCGAACAAAAAGGCGTCGGTGATGACCCGCGAGATCGCGGACGAGCGCCTCGAGGCGTCGGTGTCCGATCCGACGCAAGCGAACAACGGCACCATCGCGATCGAACTGGCGCGCTCGGCCGAGGGCTACAGCGCGGATCCGGGCATTACGGTCACGCAGCTCGCTCCGACGATCAAATTCACCGTTAACGTGAACGGCGCGAAGGGCAAATCGTTTCACGCGTCGTTCCAGCTGGGCGAAGATACGAGCGGACCGGTCGATCCGGGAGAGCCCGAACTGCCGTCCGTCATCGTGGACAATGCCGATTCGGCGGGCGTGACCAGGACGGGGACGTGGAAAACTGCCAGCACGCAGACGGACCGTTACGGCGCGAATTATTTGCATGACGACAACGCCGGCAAAGGAACGAAAAGCGTGACTTTTACGCCGAATCTGCCGATCGCCGGCTCATATGAGGTGTATCTGATGTGGCCGGCCCATTTTAATCGGGAGGATGCGGTGTAGGTCGATGTCGGCCATGCATCGGGGACGACGCGCACGGCGGTCGATCAGCGTTCGGGCGGCGGGGTCTGGCATTCGATCGGGACATACGAATTTTTGGCCGGATCGGGCGGCAGCGTCACGATCCGCAACGACGCGCTCGGGTCTCCCGACGGTTACGTCGTCGCCGACGCGGTCAAGTTCGTGGCCGTCGGCTAGGCCCGGAGCGCGTCAAAGAATAGAACAGGAGCCGGCGAACTGCCGGCTCCTTGCTTCAGTTCGTTATCGCGTAACGGTGACATTGTCGAAATAGGCTTTGGTGTTCGCGTACACCCGCGCTCCGATTCGGCCGGACGAGAGCGCGCCGTCCGCGACCGCGAACTGGGGCACGCCGTTCTGGTAGACCGAAAGGCTCGATCCGTCCGCCACGATCTTGTAGATATAGAACGTATCCGCGGCCACGCTCGGATTCGCGTACCCGAGCGTCGTTTTTACGCCGCCGACCGACTTCACAAGCTCCAGTTTGCGACCGGTGCGATCGTTGTTTTTGACGTACAGCATGTAGTAATTATCGCTGTCGACATAGCGGAACAGGAGTCCCGCGTCCTTGTTGCCGCCGGTATTGTTCGTCACGCTGACGTCGGCCTGGAGCGTATAGTCGGTCCAGGCCGAATCGCCCGCCACGGAGAAGCTGTTGCCGCTGCCCGCCTGGCCGGCGTACCGGCCGGCTTGCACCGACCAGGCGCCGCTCGTCGGCGTCCAGCCGTCCGCGTTGCCGTCTTCGAAGTCGTCGGCCAGCAGCGAGCCGCTGACGGCGGGACCAGACTGGATCGCGCTGCTCACCGCGTCTCTCGTCGTATCCGTCGTATGAAAATAGTACGAATGAACGCCGGGCGGAAGCTTGGTCGTATACGCGTACGCTTTGCCGTCCGTATACGTCGTATCGCCGGCATCGACCGCCGTCATCGCATGCACGACGCCGTCCAGGACGAGCTCCATCGCGAACGGCTTCTCGTTGTCCGCGTCCGTATAAGTCACGCTGAACGTATAGTCCGTATCCGTGTCGCCGGATGCATGGTTTACGCCGCCCGCAGTCAGCGTCGGCGCGGAGCCGCTCGCGACGTTGGTCGCCTTGATCTCGTCCACGAGCAGCTCGCCGTAGCCGACGGCCGTCTGGTTCAGCCAGATCGCCATCGTCGTTTTCTTCTTGTTTACGGCGGGAGACAGGGCATCGAGATTGATCTGAAGGTCGGTCCAGGACGTCGGCACAGCCGCCCAGCCGCCCGTCAGGTTATAAGTGCGCGTGCCGTCGTTCAGCTCTATTTTCATGCGCAGATTCGCGTAGCCGGGATTTTTTACCGTGAAGTTCAAAAAGCGATAACCGGACAGGTCGACGAAGTCGTGCCACGGCTGGAACTTGGCGTACGAGTTGGTCGCCGTCGGCGTCTGCGTGAACAGGCCGGCCGTGCGCCCGTCGGCGGTCGTCCTGGCGAAAGTCGCCGTGCCGCCGTTCTGCGTATACCAATTCACCCACTCGTTGTTGCCGCCGGTCGAGCCCCATAGCCCCCCCGCCCCCGAAATCGTCGTACAGAAGCGGGTGCGAAGGATCGGGCAGCGGCGCCGCGACCGTGTAATGCGTCGAGCTGTACGTATAATTGCCCGCGGCGTCCTTGCCTCTAACGTCGACCCGCTTGTTGGCGTAGGGCGCCGAAGCGCTCTCGTCGATCGAAGCCGCATACACGGCGCCCGAGACGGACATCGGGACGTACGGTCCGCTTTGGCCGGACGTCGAGAAGGACAGGTCGCTTAATCCGGTCGCGGGACCCGCGAGCACGGTGACATTGCCGCGCACGTAATCGCCGATGACGGGCGATAGCGTCGGCAGCCGCTGCGGCGACGCGGCACCGGCGGAGCTGGCCGCCGGGTCCGAGCCGAGGCTCATGATCGTGTACAGCAGTCCCGCCTGGATGCTGATGCTGAACTCGTTGTAGCGCCATTGGTTCGTATCGTCCGCGTAGAGCGAACGATCCTCGTACCACGGGCTGACGCTGGTTTTGTCTTTCGTGTCTTTCATATTGGGACCGCTCACCATCGCGCCGGGGAAGACGATGCCGGGATTGTTCGCGTTGCCGTTCGCCCCTTCGTCGTAACGGGTATGCGGATAGGTGACGAAGTCGGCGCCGATGCCGGACACCCAGCTGATGTTCCACGGGTTTTCGCCGAAGATCCAGTAAAGACCTTTCTCTACGGCGCGCAGCGCGGCAGGATCGCCGAACAGCTCGTAGTAGCGCATCATGTCGCCAAGGTAGGAGGCATGCGGTTCGTTGACGCCGAAGTTTTTGAACTGGTTCAGCACGCCGTACGGCGTATCGTCCGCCGATGACAAAAAGAAGTCGACCTGCTGCTTCAGCAGTTGCTGGATATGCGTTTTCGTTGCGGCATCGGCAACGGGATAGAACTCCGCAAGCGACATCGGCCGCATATCCCAATAGTTGGTGGACGACAGATCGGCGAACGTCAGCGTGCCGATGTTGGCCGTCGCCGCGTCCTTGTAGTCGGCATCGCCGGTCAGCAGGTAGAGCTCCACGTCCGCGAGCAGCTTCGAATTCGGGATGCCGCCGCGCGTCGAGTAGGAGCCGACGACGCCGTCCGGGTGGGCGACGACATAGTCGTAGAATACGATCGCGGCTGCCAGGCAATCGTCGGCAAAATCTTCAAGCGTCGCAATCTTCGCGGCGTCGACGTCGCCTTGCGCGATCGCCGTTTGGATCGCGCGCGCCGTCGCCGCCAGCGCGCCTGCCGCTTTGGCGGAGCCGCCGACGCCGAGCCCGCTGATCCGGCGGTCGTCGGCGTTGCCGCCGACGTTGTCCGTCGATTTCTCGGGATGCACGAAGGAGGCGTTATTTTTGATGTCGTACAGCTCGCCGCCGAATTGATCGGCCCATTTGATCAGGTATTCGCTGCCGAAGACCGCTTCGTCGACGAGATCGGGGATGCCGTTCGCGTCGTTGTCGTATTTGACGGCAAGGGCGTCCGCATGGCGGACGTACGCGAGCGCGATCTCGGCGGCAACCCATTGGTTGCCGGCGTACTTGCCGTAGTCGCCCGCGTCGTACCAGCCGCCCGTCAGATCGTAATGCGTCGAGCCGTCGATCGACGCGGCGTCGTCCAGATGACCGGCTTCATGATACAGCTTGGCCGAAGGCGCGACGGTGCTATAGCCCGCCGGATATGCGTCCTCCGTCGCTACGCCCGCTCTCAGCAGCCGGTAGAATGCCGTCATCTCGTCCTTGTAGTCGCCCCAGACGTTGGCTTTGATCGGGAACGGATAGGAAGCGATGCCGTTCGTGACGATCGTATAGCCTTCGCCTGCGGCGGAAACCGCGGAAAAGTCGATCGCATACACGTGCCGGTTCCAGTAAAAGCCCTTGTACGCCATCGTGCCGGAGGCCGCCACGGTTCCGCCGCCGTCCTTTACCTGATAGGACAGATCGGACAGCGGGCTCGTCGACACGACCTGGGCGTCTTTGAACCCGCCGGCATTGTAGCCGGCCTGGCTGACGACCACGTCAAGCGCTTCGCTCGATGCCGCGACGACCGGCGCCGCCTGCACGGGCGTGCGAACCTCGTCCGAGGTCAGGTCGCCTGCGCGGAAAAAGTGCGAATGCGATCCTGCGGGAAGCTTCGTGATGAAATAATAGTCTTTGCCGTCTGTATAGGTCGTATCGCCGCTGTCGGACTCGAGCATGTCGTAGGCGGTATCGTCGACGACGAGCTGCATGGCGAACGGCTTTTCATTATCGGCGTCCGTATACGTCGCGAGGAAGGTGAACGCGGTGTTTTGCGTATAGGTCGCCGAGTTGGCGCTCATGCTGCCGGTCAGCGTCGGGGCGGCGCCGCTCTCGTCCGTAGAGGCGAAGATCTCGTCGATGAGCGTCTCGCCGTAGGCGCCGCCCGACTGGCGCAGCCAGATCTCCAGCTTGGCCGTCTTTTTCTTGAGCGCGGGCGCGAGCGTGTCGAGATCGTATCGTCGCGTCGTCCAATCCGTCGGGACGGAGACCCATCCGCCCGTCAGATTGTAGTTGGCCGTCCCGTCGTTGACCGCCACCCGGATGAGCGAGTCGGCGTAGCCCGGATTTTTCATCGTGACGTTCAGATAGCGGTAGCCCGTCAGGTCGACGGACTCGTTCATCGGCTGGAACTTCGCCCAGGAGGCGCCGGTGCTCGGCGTCTGCGCGAACTTGCCGACTTGCCGCGAATCGACCGTGACCTTGGAAAAAGCGCCGGTGCCGCCGCTCTGGTTGTACCAGTTCGTCCAGTTCTGCTTGTACAGCCCGCCACCGCCGAAATCGTCGTACAGCAGCGGATTGCCCGGACCCGGCAGCGGCGCGATGGCTGCCGAGGCGGCGCCGAGGGGCGCGAGCAGTCCGAGCAGGAGCGCCAGGCTCAGCAAGCCGGCAAACGATTTTCTGCCCTTACCTTTGTTCCACTTCAAGCTGATCATTAACGAGGCCTCCATTCTTATTGTGCAATCGCTTACAAAGCTATCGTAATCATGGCGCGCGACGCGCACGAGGATGTAATCTCGCCCGCTTGTGATTTATTCGCGCATGATTTTACGTCACGACTTTCGAGAAAAAGATCATCGACAGCCGCCGCGTCCTGGCTTAGGCTAGACCTGACGGGAGTATCGTCCGATGCGGACGAGACGGCGCGGACAGCGAGGAGGCTGCGGACATGCACAAAATACTGGTCGTCGACGACGAGCCGAGAGTGAGCACGGGCATCAAAAATTTCCTGCTCGGCTCGGAGCTGAACATCGCGCATGTGGAGACGGCGCTGAACGGCTTCGAAGCGATCGATTACTTGCGGATGGAGACGTTCGACCTGATCCTGACGGATATTCAGATGAGCCGCATGAGCGGCATCGAGCTGATGGAGACGATCTACATGGAGCAGCCTCATCTGCCGGTCATCGTCATCTCGGCGCACGAGAAGTTCGACTTCGCCAAAAAATCGCTGCGGCTCGGCGCGCGGGACTATCTCGTCAAGCCGGTCGAGCGCGACGACCTGCTTCGGGTCGTCGGCAGCGTGCTGCGCGAGAACGAGGCAATCGGCCGCCGGTCGCTGGCAATGACCGAGACGCAGCGCGGTGGCGCAGGGAAGGCGGGCCAGCCGGGTTTGAGCGAGCTGCTCGCGGCGCTCGTCACCGAAGGCGATTTGCCAGCAAAGGACGGCGAAGCATTGGCCGCACTGCTTGGCGGGCAGGAGGCGGCGGGCCTGTTCGGCGTCGTCTCGATCCGGCCGGATCTCAGCCGCGGGGGGGTTCAGCGACAGAGAGATCGCGCTGCAAGGTCGCAAGCTGCTCAAGTATGCCTCCATCAATATATTGAACGAAAGCCTGGGCGAATGGCGCGGACTCTCGCTAAGCGGATACGGCAACGAGATCGTCGCCATTCTTCGGATAGGCGAACCGAAGCCGCAGGAGGGAGGCGCGGGCATCGCGTCGCAGCTTCACCTGATCGGACAGATGATTCATATGAATCTGAAAAGCTACTTGAACGTCGAGACGACGGTAGGCATCAGCTCGCTTCACGCGGACGTGTTCATGCTGCCGAAGCTCATGGACGAAGCGAACGCCGCCGCGGAATGGCGGCATATGAATCCCGGACAGCGCGTGTTCTACTTCGAGGACCGCAAGGCGCGGGAAAATCTCGGCATCGCCGCCTGGATCGCGCAGGTGGATGCCTTTGCCCAGTCGCTTAAGGCAGGCGGAGGAGAGAACGGACCGACTGGAACCGGGGCGGCGCTGCTGCAGGCGCTCGTCGGACTTCAGGACGAAGCGGAGATGTTCAACAGCTACTTCGGCATGCTGGCGTACCGGCTTTACGGCTTGCTGCTCGAGCAAGGCCGGGCGAACGGGATTTCGCTTCAGCGGTTCGATCCGGACGCTTACTTCCGCGGCTTGGACGCGGCAGGCAAGCTGACGGCGCTCGCCGGCTACATCCCAGAGATATCCGCGATGCTCGGGCAGTTGACGCAAGAACGGGACCGCTCCATTCTCGCGCGCATCGCCGGCTTCGTCCGGGAACGCTATCGCGATCCGGCGCTCAAGATTCAGGATATCGCGAGCGAGGTCCATTTCAGCACGGCTTATCTGAGTTACTTGTTCAAGCGGGAGACGGGGAAAAATCTGTGGGACTTCGTCACCGAGCTCCGAATCGAAGAAGCGAAGCGCATGCTCGAGACGACGGATAAAAAGCGCTACGAGATCGCGTATGCGGTGGGCTACGAATCGCCTGAGCACTTCGGGCGGATGTTCAAGCGGTACGCGGGATCAAGTCCGGCGGAGTACCGCAAGGAAAGGCAGGGGAGCGACGGCTGAAGCTCAAATATAAAGTCGCGATCGCTTTTGCGCTGTTCATCGTCTGTCCCTTCCTCGTCGTCGGCTGGATCTCCGCTTACAAGGCGTCCGACTCGATGCGCGGCGAGGTCGGTCTTACGACGCTTCAGCTCGTCAATCAAAACCACGTCACGCTGGAGAAGACGCTGTCCGCCGTCAGCGACAAAACCGTCACCTTGCTGGATACCCACTTTTTCAGCGACGACGGGCAATACCGGTTCTGGACCAACATCGAGACGCTGGGCCAAATGCGGGAAGCGGACGCCGTCCTGGAACGATGGTCGTCCGACGGCACGGAATATTCCCTTTATATGACGAACAAGGAGGGGAAAAGCGCGCCGTTCGACCTGTCCAACAAAACCCGCGGCTTCAAGTATATAACCTGGGATACGGCCGCGCTGCCGGATTGGGCCGCACGCGCGCTGAAGGAGAAGGGCGGGGCGACGCTGCTCCCGTTGTCGACGGACGGCGGCGCGCCTACCGTCAGCCTCGTCCGCGCCGTACTGAATCCGAAAGCGTACGACGACACGCTCGGTTTCCTGGTCGTGTCGAAGCTGGAGGCGCTGCTTAAGCGCGATCTCGTCTCGGTCGGACTGGCGGACGATGCGGGCATCTATCTGTTCAACGATTCGGGCGAGCAGCTCATCCGGGTCGGAGAAGAGCCGCTCGATATGAGAGGGATGCCCGATCGGCTGAGGGGCGAGACGGAAGGCTACTTTTATGACAAGCGCGGCGGCGAGGAGCTGCTTTACGCTTTTTCCAGACGCTCCGCGTTCGGCACCCGGTTGGTCTACCAGATCCCGCTGGGGGCCGTCGCCGACAGGCGGACCGCCTTTCAATGGATCATCATGGCCGCCTCGGCGATTTACCTGCTGTGCGTGTTCGCCTTCGTCCTTTATTTGCTGCGGATCGTCGTGCGTCCGCTCGTCCGTCTGACGAAGATCACGCGGATCTACGAGCCGGGCAAGCGGCTGGAGGCCGACGAAGGCTTGCTGCGCGGCGACGAGTTCGGCATTCTTTACGGCGCCTTCCTGAAGATGACGGACCGGCTGGACCGCTCGATCGAGGAAAACTACGTCATCAAGATTCAGCAGCGGGAAAACGAGCTCGCCGCGCTTCATTCGCAAATTACGCCCCATTTGCTGTACAACACGCTGGACTCGATCTACTGGTACGCGCTCGACAGCGGCAATTCCGGCGTCGGCGACATGGTCAAGGATTTGTCCAAGCTGCTGCGGATCGGCCTCAGCAAGGGCAAGACGGAGATCCCGATCGGCGAGGAGCTCGAGCATGCGCAGGCCTACTGCCGGCTGCAGATGAAGCGGTATCCGGACACGTTCGAGGCGCGCTGGGAGGTGGATGAAGGAGCGATGTCCTTCATGTCGCCCAAGGTCATTCTTCAGCCGCTCGTGGAAAACGCGATCTTTCACAGCGTGAGCAGCATGGACGGCGAGGGACTGATCGTCATCCGCGCGCGGAGGGTCGGAGACGACATCCGGCTGGAGGTGGAGGATAACGGCTTCCTGCCGGTGGACATGGAGCGGCTGGACCGTATCCTGAGCGGCGAGGAGCGTGACAAGGGCTACGGCATCCGGAATGTGCACGAGCGCGTGCGGCTTCACTTCGGCGAAGCCTACGGACTGAGCTACGAGCGTCCCGAGGGGAACGGACTGCGTGCGGTCGTCACGATTCCGGCGCGGGCCGGGAACGATTAGCGGGAGCGGAGGACGCCATCGGACGTTCCGCCAAAGAAAGAAGTTCAACAGCGGACCTATTCATCGTGGCGCGTCCTCCTTTACCGGACCAACCAAACAAGTCCCATCCAGGAACAACAAGCGCGCGCCCGCCCCCCAACCTCGCCAAACAAGTCCCATCCGGGAACAACAAGCGCGCGCCCGCTCCCAACTTCGCTAAACAAGTCCCATCCAGGAACAACGAGCGCGCGCCCGCCCCCAACCTCGCTAAACAAGTCCCATCCGGGAACAACAAGCGCGCGCCCGTCCCCAACCTCGCTAAACAAGTCCCATCCAGGAACAACAAGCGCGCGCCCGCCCCCAACCTCGCCAAACAAGTCCCATCCAGAAACAACGAGCGCGCGCCCACACCTGACTTCACCAAACAAGTCCCATCCAGGAACAACAAGCGCGCGCCCGCCCCCCAACTTCACCAACAAGTCCCATCCAGGAACAACGAGCGCGCGCCCGCCCCAAACCTCGCTAAACAAGTCCCATCCAGAAACAACGAACGCGCACCCACAGCGCGCCCGCCCCCCAACCGCCAGTCTGTATTTTCGCTGATCCGCTCCCCGACAGGCACCTCATTTTACATCACACTCTGACAGGAATACATCATCGCCCGCCGCGGCCCCCCCATTCTATACTGAAGTCACAGAAAGGATGTGACGCCGTTGCACGCACGATGGAAGCTCTTTTGGAAGTACAGGTATCTGACCTTGATGATGGTGCCCGCCCTGGCGGTGCTCGTCCTGAACAATTACCTGCCGATGTTCGGCGTGTTCATCGCCTTCAAGAACATCAACTATATCGACGGCATCTGGAAAAGCCCGTGGGTCGGCATAGACAACTTCGAGTTCCTGTTCACCTCGGGCTCGATCTGGCGGATCGCGCGCAATACGGTGTCGTACAGCCTCGTCTTCATGATCGTTAACCTGCTGCTGTCCGTGGCGATCGCCGTCGCGATCAACGAGATCCGCAGCCGCTTGTTGGCGAAAACCTATCAGACCTTCCTGATCATGCCGTACTTCCTCTCTATGGTCGTCGTGAGCTATCTCGTATACGGATTCCTCAATCCGGAGAAAGGCCTGCTCAACCACACGGTCGTCGAATGGCTGGGCATGGAGCGCGTCTTCTGGTACTCGGAGACGGCGTACTGGCCCTACATCCTGACGATCGTCAGCGCCTGGAAAGGCGTCGGCATCGGCGCCGTCATCTACATCGCGGCCATCGCGGGCATCGATCCCGAGTATTACGAGGCCGCCGTTATCGACGGCGCGTCGAAGTGGCGGCAGATTTTCCACATCACGCTGCCCACGATCCGGCCGGTCATCATCATTATCACGATCCTGAACATGGGCCATGTGTTCAACTCCGACTTCGGCCTTTTCTACCAGGTGCCGATGAATTCGGGGCCGCTCTACCCGGTCACCGACACGGTCGATACCTACGTCTATCGCGCGCTGAAGGAGCTTAACGACATCGGCATGTCGTCCGCGGCGGCGCTCGTCCAATCCGTGCTCGGCTTCGCGCTCGTGCTGCTGACCAACGCGTCGGTACGCAAGATCGACAAGGATCAAGCCCTCTTCTAGTAAAAATTCCGAGGTGAACTTTAGCTATGCTGAAAACCGCGAGCCGCCGCGAGAATACGATCTCGCCGCTCACCAACTTCGCACTGAACGGCGGCTTCATCGTCTTGGCGCTGGCCTGCGTGCTGCCCGTCGTCCTGGTCATCGTCGTTTCGTTCACGCACAACGATTCCTTGCTGAGCCGGGGCTACAGCTTTTTCCCCGCCAAGTGGTCGCTCATCGCCTATGAGAGCCTGTTCAAGGATTACGGCACGATCTTGCGCGCTTACGGCGTCAGCGTCGGCATCACAGCCGCAGGCACCTTGCTCAGCGTGCTGCTGATGGCGCTGTACGCCTACCCAATCTCCCGCCAGGACTATCCGCTGCGTCCGTTTTTCACCTTCTTTTTTGTTTTTCACGATGCTGTTCAGCGGCGGCATCGTGAGCAAGTACATCGTGTTCACGCAGGGACTCGGGCTGCTGGACAACTATCTGTCGCTTATGCTTCCGCTGCTCATCGTCCCGTTTAACGTCATCATCATGCGAACCTTTTTCCAGACGACGATTCATCCCGCCCTCATCGAGTCGGCCAGAATCGACGGCGCGGGGGGAGCTGCGGATCTTCATCCGGATCGTTCTGCCGCTCTCGCTCCCGGTCATGGCGACGATGGCGCTGTTCAGCACGATCCTGTTCTGGAACGACTGGTTCAACGCGCTGCTGTTCATCCGGGCGGAAGACAAGTACCCCGTACAGTTCCTCATGATCCGCGTGCTCAACGACATCCAGTATTTGCGGGAAAACGTGCAGCTGGCGGCGCAAAATCCGGAGCTGATGCGAGATCTTCCGAACGAGTCGCTGCAAATGGCGATGGCGGTCGTCGGCATGGGTCCGATCCTGCTCGTGTATCCCTTTTTTCAAAAATACTTCGTGAAAGGGCTTACGATCGGCGCCGTCAAAGGCTGATCCGATGTCCGCAGCATCCCTATCGGTAGTCCCGGCCGCAGGCAAGCTCGCTATGCCGAATCCAGGCCGATCTATATAATCTGTATTAAATATCAGGAGGGTTACGCGCAATGAGCATGAAAAAAACGAAAAAGCACGTTCCGGCATTGGCGCTCGTCTTCGCCTTCGCCTCGATGCTGCAGGCTTGCGCCGGCGGCAGCGGCAACGACAAAGAGGCTTCCTCGCCTCCGGCAAGCTCCGCCGCGACGAGCAGCGCATCCGCTTCGGCGAGCGCGTCTCCGTCCGAGAGCGCAGCGCCGAGCGAGCTCGCGCCTTACGAGGTGTCGATCGTATACTTCGGCAAGCCGCAGCCGGACGACGCGCTCGTCGAGGCGAAGCTGAACGCGTATTTCAAGGAAAAGATCAACGCGACGGTCAAGCTGCAGCCGATCGCCTCGAGCGACTACAAGAACCGCACCGAGCTGATGATGAATACCGGGGAAAAGATGGACCTCGTCTTCACGGCTTCCTGGCTGAATTTCTTCGGCAACGTTTCCAAGGGCGCCTTCATCGAGCTGGACGATTTGCTCGCGAAGTACGGACAGGGCATCAAGGACCGGCTGAACCCGCTCTATCTCGAGGCGCCGCGCCTTAAAGGCAAGCTGTACGCGATTCCGACGAACAAGGAGATCACGCAGGGCAAGGCGCTCACCTACCGTAAGGACATCGTCGACAAGTACCAGATTCCGATCGACAGCATCAATACGATGGCGGACCTCGAGCCCTGGATGGCGAAGGTCAAGGCCGGCGAGCCCGGCATCATTCCTTATTATGTATCCGGCGGCTCCGGCAACTTCGGCGGCGGCTTCATGATGTACGAGACGCGCGGCAACTACCGGCCGATCGGCCCGGCGCCGGCGAAGACGCCGATGTTCCTGCTCGACTACAAATCGTCCGACGAGATGAAGGTCAAGTCGGTGCTCGATCCCGAGATCGTGGACATCAACAAGCAGGAGGTCGGCCTGTTCCGCAGCTTTTACGAAAAGGGTTATATCAACGCCGACGCGGCGACGAGCACGACGACCGTCAACGACCTGCAAAAGGAAGGCAAGATCTGGGTGCAGGCCGCGACCTGGAAGCCGGGCGCCGACATCGAGATGAAGCTCGGCACCGACAGCAAGTACGACTACGTGTCCCACGTCGTCGAAGAG
Source organism: Cohnella rhizosphaerae (assembly GCF_029525575.1). Classification (GTDB taxonomy): domain Bacteria; phylum Bacillota; class Bacilli; order Paenibacillales; family Paenibacillaceae; genus Cohnella; species Cohnella rhizosphaerae. The sequence continues at coordinate 383,640 of NZ_JAPDIA010000001.1, read as the reverse complement.
CCGATCGTCACGACGGATCTGGCCGCAGGCTCGATGTTCGCGATCTCCCGCACGTCCAAGGATCCGGACCGCGCGATGATGGTGCTCAACGACCTGCACACCGATCCGTACGTCATCAATCTGTTCGTCAACGGCATCGAAGACAAGCACTATAAAAAAGGTCGGCGACAACCGCATCGAGCCGATCGCCGACAGCGGCTACAACCCCGGCACGTCGTGGGTCGTCGGCAACCAACTGCTGAACTACCTGAAGCCCGGCCAGCCCGACGATCTGTATACGAGCTGGGAGAAGTTCAACAACGAAGCGAAGCGCTTCCCGCTCATGGGTTTCGTCTTCGACGAGACGAACGTGAAAAACGAGATCACGCAAATGACCGCCGTCGTTACCGAGTATCAGTCGATCTTTACCGGCGCCGTCAAAAATCCGGAAAAGCTGCTCGACGAACGCAACGCCAAGCTGAAGAGCGCAGGCATCGAGAAGGTCCAGGCCGAGCTGCAAAAGCAAATCGACGCCTGGCGTGCGGAAAACAAAAAAGTAAGCCGCGTCCCGCTTAGACGCGAAAGGCATGAAGCGGCAGAGCGCCCGAATCCCGGGACGCTCTGTCCGTCCGTTGAGGGAAAAAACATCATTCGCCGCAAGGAGGAAACGCATGTGAAACCGCAAAACCTGATTTACACATTCGTCAGCTACGCCGCGCACTACGATACGCCTTGGGGTCATGGGGTCGCCGTAGATGGCATCGACCGGACGGCCGCGCTGGCGCACAAGCACGGCATCCCGGTCACCTGGATCGTCAATGGCCGGTCCGTGCCGGTCCTTCGGGAGCGGATCGCCGCCTGGCACGCCGAATTCGGGGACGATGTCATTTTGCAAACGCCGTTTTTTATCGAGGATGCGGGGGCCGACAAGGAAGCGTTCAAGCGGCGGCTGGAGGAAGACTGGCGTATCGTGCGCGAGGCGTTCCCCTGGGTCCGCACCAAGGTCGCGGCGCGCGGCAAGATTTATAACGAAGTGATTGAAGCGCTCGAGGAGCTGGATTTCAGCGGCATGTGGGGTTATTGCTGGGAGCAGGTATGGTGGGACGGCATTACGCACAACGGCATTCCGTGGGGCTCATGGTATGTCGATCCCGCTCGCTACAAGGCGCCGCACCCCGGCAAGGGGAGGATCGTCGCCTGCGAATGGACGGTCCGCGATCTGAACGCAACCTTCCACTCGGGCTGTCCGGTTATTTATTCGACGGATCCGAACGACGTGCTGCGGGCGGGCCTCTGCGACGGCGGGAACGTGGAATATTGGAAGCGCCTGTTCGACGTCTATCTGGAAAATACGGCGCACAACGATCAGGTGTTTTTCCTGCAGCAGCAGGAGGCGCACGAAATGGAGTTTACCGAACGGTTCGCCGTATTTCCTGCCGAGCATGTCGAGGCGTGCGCTGGCATGCTGGATCTCTTTTTCGCTTACGTCGCGAGCTGCTCCGTCACGCTGACGACCGTGCCTCGCGCGATCGGGATGTACGGCGGAGCCAACGCCGAGACTGCGCCTTCTTACATGCTCGCGAGAGATGCCGGCGGACGGCCGCAGACAAACGAATATACAGTGACGCTGGGCGGGACGGCGGCGGGACCGTGGCCGAAAACGTTTCTATACTACGACAAGGACTGCCAGCTGGCATTCGCGGACGGAGAATGCGCACCTCGCCGCCTGCGCAGCTACGTGGGCAGGACCGGCATGCACGACGATACGTTCGATGCCCGGGGACCGCAGGTGTTCGTACGCGGCTATGAAAAGACGGCAGACCGCATCGTCATGACCTTCGAGATCGGCCATGCGCCGCCGATGCCGTTCGGGCTCGCTTATTGGGACGATCTGAGCGGATGCGAAGTCGAATTCTGCTCGGAAGGCGCGGCAGCCAAAATCATTCTGGACGAGCTGGTCTTCCTGCGGCTCCGACTGACGGGAGGGCCGACCGCCGTCGAGCTGAGGCTGAGGAGGGGGGGCGAGTTGATCCGGCTGTCGGCGGACGGCGAGCCCGGCGATCGCCCGAGTCTGCGCGAGCCTGCCGAAGGAGACGACGCCGGCAGGGAGCGCCTGCTTATCCGGCACGTCAAGGCGCTGATCGCGCAGTCGCTCGAACGGGACGTCTCGCTGAGGTATCTCGCCGGCGAAGTTTATTTGCATCCGAAGTATTTGTCCGACGTTTTCAAGCGGGAGACGGGCGTGAATCTGTCCGACTATGTCACGGATCTGCGGATCGCGAGAGCCAAATTCCTGCTTCGTAAGACCACGCTCAAAATCCGCGATGTCGCGTCCATGTGCGGACTGCCGAATCAGAAATACTTCGCGTCGATGTTCAAGCAGCGTACCGGCCGCACGCCGACCGCTTACAGAGAGGGCTGAGGGCGTTTCGCAAGCCCCGAACGCCCCCCCGAACGGACGTCCGAACGCCTGAACGTCCGAACGCCTGAATGTCCGAACGCCCGAACGTCCGAACGCCCATTGCCGTCGCCCCGCCCGCAGCAGTCCCCATTCACCGCAGCAGATGCTTCGCGACCAGCCACAAATTGCCCGGCTTCTCCGCCAGACGGCGCGTGTAGTAAGGGTACCACATCGTGCCGTAGGGCACGTAGCAGCGCACGCGATAGCCCTCCTTGGCGAGGCGCGCCTGTTCGGACATCCGGAGTCCGTACAGCATCTGAAACTCGAACCGATCCTTCGCGATTCCGTTCTGCCGCGCATACTGCTTGGTCCAGCCGACGATCGCGTCGTCGTGCGACGCGATCGCCGTGTACGCGCCGCGGTCCAAGTGCAGCTTCACGATGCTTCTGAAGCTTGCGAGAACGTCGGCCTTCCGCTCAAAAGCGATGGCGGCCGGCTCGCGGTAAGCCCCTTTAACGAGCCTTAACGGCACGCCGGCTTCGATCAAGTCCCGCGCATCCCCCACGGTCCGCTTCAGATACGCCTGCAGCACGGTGCCCACGTTGGTCAGTCCCGCCCGGTGCAGCCGGACGGTCATGTCGATCGTCGCCTGCGTATAGGGGGAATCTTCCATATCGATCCGCACGAAATTGCCGTACTGCCTCGCCCGGACGGCGATCTCGCGAATATGTGCGATGCAGGCTTCGGCGTCAAGGGCGAGTCCCATCTGCGTCGGCTTCAGCGAGACGTTGGCGCGGACGCCGGAATCGGCGATCGCGTCGAGCAGCTTCAAGTATTCGTCCCTGTAGGCGCGCGCCTCTTCCAGACTGCCGATGCCTTCGCCGAGCGCGTCCATCGTAGCCGATATGCCCTGGCGATTGAGCGCCGCCACCTCGCGCAGCGCGCCTTGCAGATGGTCGCTCGCGACGAAGCGGCGGGCCAGCTTGCGTCCGTACCGAAGCGTCAGCCGCTTGACCGCGCGGTTGGCCGCGACGGCCGTCATCGCTTTGCGGTACAGCGTCGAACCGATATTCATGGGAGACGCTCCTTTCGCATGTCGGTCGTGCATAGATTGAGGAAGAACGGCTGTTACCATTCGTTACCCGAAGGAGGCTGTCTTAAGGGATGAGGACGGAATTCAAAAACGAAGCCTTCACGAACTTCAAGGCGGAGCAGGCCAACCTTGCCTATGACGCCGCGCTCCGGCAAGCCGAAGCCGAGCTCGGCCGAAGCTACCCGCTTGTCGTCGGCGGCGCGCGCATCGATACGGAACGCAAGGCGGCATCCGTCAACCCGGCCAAGCGCGATCAGGTCGTCGGCATGGTCGCGCAGGCGGACCGCGGGCTGGCGGAGCGGGCGATTGCCGCCGCGTCCGCCGCGTTCGATACCTGGAAGCAGGTCGATCCCGATGCGCGGGCGCGCTACTTGTACCGCGCGGCGGCGATGCTGCGGCGGCGCAAGCACGAGTTTTCGGCCTGGATGACGCTCGAAGCCGGCAAGACGCGCGCCGAGGCGGACGCCGACACCGCGGAGGCGATCGACTTCATGGAATTTTACGCGCGGGAGATGCAGCGCATCAGCCTGCCGCAGCCCCTGACGCCGTCCGCGGAGGAGGAGAACCAGCTCTATTACGCGCCCCTAGGCGTCGGCGTCGTCATCCCGCCCTGGAACTTCCCGCTGGCGATCGTCGCGGGGATGACCAGCGCGGCGATCGTGTGCGGCAATGCGGTCGTGCTCAAGCCGGCAAGCCCGACGCCCGTCGTCGCCGCCAAGTTCGTCGAGCTGCTCGAGCGGGCGGGGCTGCCTCCGGGCGTCGTGAACTTCCTGCCCGGCCAGGGCGGCGAAGTAGGCGACGCGCTGGTGGACCATCCGCTGACGCGCTTCGTCAGCTTCACGGGTTCCCGCGACGTCGGCTTGCGCATTAACGAACGCGCGGCCAAGACGCAGCCGGGGCAGCGATGGATCAAGCGCGTCGTCCTGGAGATGGGCGGCAAGGACGCGATCGTCGTCGATGCGGACGCCGACGCCGAGCTGGCCGCCGACGCGATCGTCGCTTCGGCGTTCGGCTTTTCCGGTCAGAAGTGCTCGGCCTGCTCGCGCGCGGTCGTACACCAAGATATATATGAAGCGGTGCTGGATAAAGTCGCGGAACGAACCCGAAAGCTCGTCGTCGGAGATCCTGCCGACCGCGCGACCGACGTCGGGCCGGTCGTCGACGAGAAGGCGTTTCGCAAAATTCTCGATTATATCGCGATCGGCAAACAGGAGGGTAGGCTCGTCCTGGGGGGCGGCACCGGCGATCCCGGAGGTTGGTTCGTGGAGCCGACGATTTTTGCCGACGTCGATCCGAAGGCGCGAATCTCGCAGGAGGAGATCTTCGGACCGGTCGTATCGTTCACGCGGGCGGCATCGTTCGAAGAGGCGCTGCGCATCGCGAACGATACCGACTACGGCCTGACGGGCGCCGTGATCTCGAACGACAGGGCGCATCTGGAGTTGGCCCGCCGCTCGTTTTTCGCAGGCAACCTGTATCTCAACCGCAAATGCACCGGGGCGCTCGTCGGCACGCATCCGTTCGGCGGGTTTAACATGTCGGGCACGGACTCCAAGGCGGGGGGGGCGGGACTACTTGCTGCTGTTCACGCAGGCGAAGGTCGTATCGGAGCGATTTTAAGAAGGCGGCAGGGAGGCCGGCGAATCGACGCTGTTCCTCGATCCGGCGCATCGTGTCGCATCGTCCTGGTACATTTCGACGCTAGAGGAACGGGCGCGCTTCGCGTATAATCGGAGGTAAGATAGCCTGACGGTTGCAAGAACGCTTCCCAGGCGAGCGGCGCGCTTCCAACCAGGAAACGCGCCGGGCGTCAAGCCGAGTGAGGAGACTTCATGCTCTATTACGTTCTTATGTTGTCCGCGGCCGCGGTCGTGCTGCTCGCTTCCGACGTTCGCAGCGAGAGCGGCCGCTGGGCCGCCTTTTTCCTGCTGAGCGCCGCGACCGGCGGCGTGGCGCGTCTGTGGCTGCAGTCGCCGCTGCCGCATGTCTGGTTCGAGGTCGCGCAGCTGCTCAACCAGATCGTGACGCCGTACGGCGTCCTCGTCTTCAGTCTCGTCTACGCCGGCGGGACGACGGCGGCTTGGGCGAAGCGGCGGCGGCTGAAGGCTTGGCTGCTGCTGCCGCCCGCGGCTATGCTCGTTTACGGCCTGCTGCGCGGAAGCTTCGAGCCCGACTACCCGCTGATGCTGGTATGGGCCGCGCCCTATTATTTGGCGGCGTGCGCGCTGCTCGTCGCGTCCTACCTCCGTGAGACCGACCGGCGGATTCGCAGGGGCCGCCTGATTACCGTGCTCATCACCGTTCCGACGCTGCTCGGCGTCGTCGCGTTTATCCATGTCGCCAAGGCGATTTGGCCCGATTTCGACTTTTTCGGTTACATCTCGGCTTTTTTCGTGTATTCGTTCGCGATCGCGCTGCTGTGCGTGTTCGTCTACGGGGTGCTCGGCGTCAAGGTGCGCGTCGAGAGCGATTCGCTCGCCGGCGCCATGAAGGCGGCCGGCATGGGGACGAGCCTGCTCAACCATACGATTAAAAACGAGGTCGGCAAGATCGCGATCAGCGTGGAAAACTTGCGCCTCCTCGCACCAGGCGGAAACGGCGCCGTCAGGGAGGAGCAGCTCGCGGTCATCGAACGGGCGGCGGCGCATTTGCAGGAGATGGCAGGGCGGATCCACAGCCGCACGCGGGATTTCGCCTGGAATCCGGCGCGCTGCGATCCGGCCGCGCTCATGAAGGAGGCGCTGGAGCCGCTGCGTGAGCGCTTCGCTAGACAAGGCGTCTCCGTCGCGGAAGCGTACGGCGAGACGGAGGCGCTGTTCGCGGACCCGGTCCATTTGCGCGAAGCGATCGGCAACGTGCTTGCCAATGCCGCGGACGCGATGGAGGCGGGCGGTACGCTGGAGGCGAAGATCGCGAAGGAACGCCGGGATATCGTGCTCAGCGTCCGGGATACCGGCGCGGGCATGCCGCCCGAGCTGCTCGAGCGGGTGTGGGAGCCGTTTTACAGCACGAAGCAGGGCAAGCGCAATTACGGGCTGGGCTTGTCCTACGTCCACCAGGTGCTTCGCAAATGCGGCGGCCGCGCGGAGATCGACAGCGAGCCCGGAGCCGGCACGGTCGTGCGGCTGCGGATTCCGCGATCGCGGAGGATGAAGGAGGGAACGGGGACATGAAGCCGATTCGTCTGCTGCTCGTCGAGGACGATCCGGATTGGGTCAAGTCGATGAGCGTTTATTTGAACCGGGAGGAAGACTTGCTGGTCGTCGGCACGGCGTCGACGCCGGAGGAGGCGCTGCGCTTGGCCGCTTCGATCGAATTCGACGTGGCGCTGCTGGACGTTCATCTGACCGAGGCCGGCCGCGACGGCATCTTTACCGCGCTCGCTTTGGCGGAGCTTCGTCCGGTCCGCATCGTCATGCTGACGTCGGACGCGTCCGAGCGCACGATGACGGACGCCTTCGCGGCCGGCGCGCTGCACTACCTGGACAAGTCCCGGTTCAAGGAGCTCCCCCCAGGCGATTCGCGGCGTCTACCATCATCCCGAGGCGATGGAGGCACTTTTGAAGGAGCTGAGGCGGCTTCGGCGGGAGGAGCAGCTGCAGCCGCTGACCGCCGCCGAGCGGGAGGTGTACGAGCTGCTGGAGGAAGGCTGCACGCATGCGCAGATCGAGCGCAAGCTGTACAAGTCCGAGAGCACGCTCAAAAACCAGGTGAACAAAATTCTCAAAAAAACTCGGCGCGCGCAGCGGGCGCGAGGCGGTCGACAAGGTTCGGAAGGGCGGTCTCGACAACCATCTCTCCGAACAGAGAAAAGAAGAGGGCAAATAGGGCGCGCGCATCGGGGCTTTATCCGGAGGAAAAGGAGATGTTGAAATGAACATTATCGTGGACGACCTGTCAGGACCCGAGGTGGCGGCGCTGCTGGAGGCGCACCTGCGCGGCATGGCGGCGGATACCCCGCCGGAGAGCGTTCACGCGCTCGATCTCGCGGGACTGAAGCGGCCGGAGATCACCTTCTGGAGCGCGTGGGACGGTCGGGATTTGATGGGCTGCGGCGCGCTGAAGGATCTCGGCGGCGGGCACGGGGAGCTGAAGTCCATGCGGACGGCGGAGGCGCATCTGCGCAAGGGCGTGGCGGCGGGCTTGCTCGCCCATATCGTGGCGGAGGCGAGAAGCCGGGGCTTTACGCGGCTAAGCCTGGAGACCGGTTCGCCTGAATCGTTCATCCCCGCGCGCAAGCTGTACGAGAAGTTCGGCTTCGAATATTGCGGTCCGTTCGCGGACTATAAAGAGGACCCTTACAGCGTGTACATGACGATGGCTTTATAGCTTTTCGCGTTCGATAGGCTTCCGGCGATTCGCCGGGGGCCTATTTTTTATAGTCCCTCCCGCGCCTGCCGTCCTACGGAAGTTGGAACTGCCGCGATTCGACGCCGGCCGCTACAATGGGGACATGAAGGAGGCGTTGCGGAATGGGACGATACGGGGATACGGGGAAAAAGGGCGGAGGCTTCCGCAAGCCTGCGGCCTTGCGGCGCCCGGCGAGCGGCATGCGGGGTAACGAGTCGGAAGCGGTCGTGCTGCTGGTGGACGGCGAGTGCGCGTTGTGCGACGGCATCGCCCGCTTCGCGGCGAAGCGGGACCGGGCGGCGCGGCTGCGCTTCGCGGCGCTGGATTCCGCGGCCGGACGGGCGCTGACGGCGCGGCTGGGCATCGCGCGGCCCGCCGCGGGCAGCTTCGTGCTCGTCCGCGGCGCGGCGTCGTGGACGCGCTCGGCGGCCGCGATCCGCGCGCTCGCGGCGCTCGACGCGCCTTGGCCCGCTTTGGCCGCGGCGCTGCGGCTCGTGCCCGAGCGGCTGCGCGATGCCGTCTACGACGCGGTCGCCGCGCGGCGGCACCGGCTGGCCGGACGCATGGGCTGGCGCTGCCCGGCTGTGCCGGACGAACGGCTGCGGCGCAGGCTGCTGGACGGCGGGAGCTGGAGCGCGCAGCGCGGGGACGCGGCAGCGGCAGGCGACGGGCAAGGCGCCACGCCGCCGGGCGAGGATGGAGCAAGGGCGGCGGCGACGCAAGCGGACGAACCGCAGGGCGGCAGCCGATGAGCGGGCGGCGAGTTCGTGGACGAGCAGCGGGCGCGGGCGGGCCGATCTACGTGGAGATCGACATCGCTTCCGGCATGGAGGCGCTCTGGCGCCATACGCAGCAAGCCGAAGCTTCATGAGCGATGGGATCTGCGCTTCTCCGAGATCGACTATTTGCCCAAGGCTTCTCCGGAGGACGATCAGCGCTTTCTCTATCTGACCCGGATCGGCTTTGGCCTTTCGATCCGCGGCACCGGGAAGTCCAGGGCGCCGGAAGTTGCGCCGGACGGCGTCCGAACTTCGGTTCTCGCCTTCGGCACGGACCATCCGATGTCGCTCATCGGAAGCGGCGGCGGCTACTGGCGCTATTCGCCGCTGCCGGGCGGCGGCGTGAAGTTCGTCACGCGCTTCGACTACCGCGCGCGCTTCGGCCGCGCGGGGCGATGGCTCGACCGTCTGCTGTTCAGGCCCTTGTTCGGCTGGGCGACCGCCTGGAGCTTCGACGCGCTGCGGCTGTGGCTCGATCGCGGCATACCGCCGGAGGAGAGCCTGCTGCGCGCCAAGCTGCACGCGCTCGGCATCGCCGTCCTGTCGCTTTGCTGGGCGTATGCGGGGCTGGTGCCGAAGCTGCTGTATCCGGCCGCGTCGGGCGAGCTGGAGCTGCTGCGGGCGCTCGGCTGGTTTCCCGGTGCGGAGCCGGCGATCAACGCGGCGCTGGGCATCGGCGAGCTGCTGCTCGCGGCCGTCATCGCGCTTCGAAGATCGCGGGGATTGCTCGCGGCGCAGGCGATCGCGCTATGCGCGCTGACTGTCGGCGCGACTGCAGGTACGCCTTCGCTGCTGTACGCGCCGTTCAACCCGCTTACGCTCGCGATGCTTATGCTGGCGGCGACGTTCGTTGCCGTCTCGACGCGCAAGGGGCTGCCGTCCGCGAAGCGATGCCGACGGCAGCCCGCAAGCCGGAATCATAAAAAGACGGAGGAGGGGCAAAAATGAAGTCGATCTTCGAAAGGGCGCTCGGGGAGAAGGAATTCGCAAAGCTGCACCCGAAAATTCGCGAGCGCTTCGGATTCGCCAGCCGGGAAGGGATCGCTTCGATCGGGCGCGGCGTGATGGAGGAGGTCCGATACGCGAAGTGGGCGGCGCTGCCGCTCGCGGTCGGCGCCGCCCGGCATATCATGTTTCCCCAGGGCGGCCGCCAGGTTCCGTTTTCCATCGAAAATTACGCCTACCGCGACGCGCTCGGCAGAGAGACGCTGACCATCAACCGCACGTTTCGCTTCGAACGGTCGATTCGGCGCTTCGACGCGACGATGGTATACAGCGGCCGTCGCGGACGAATCGTCGATTACCTGGGAAATAAACAGCATCTTGCGGTCGATCTGGACGTTTGGACGGCGCCGAACGGCGGCATTCAGATCCGCTCGGGCGAGCAGCGCTTTTACGAAGGCCCGCTCGGATTCCGTTTTCCGGCGCCGCTCACCGGCTGCGCGGACGTGTGCGAATGGTACGACGACGACGACGACTGCTACCGCATCGCCGTGTCGGTCCGCAACTCGCTGATGGGCCAAATATTCGCTTACAAAGGCGCATTCCAGGCCGAGACCGTCCGCGTCAGAGAGGGAAGCATCCCGCTGCAGGCGATGCCGATCCGACTGGAGCGGAGAGAATAGTCCGCATTAGAGCCATTTATGCATTTCATAACACTTCAACGTTTCATGATGCGCCGCGACCGAATAGCCGAGCCGCCCGTAAAACCGCGCGCCGTTCTCGTTCCCCTCGTCGACGTACAGCATCGCGCGACGGCAGCCCAGGTTCCTCGCATGGCGTTCCGCGCGGTTCATCAGCCTCGAGCCGTACCCCTTGCCCTGGCAGGAACGGTCCACGGCGAGGAGATCGACGAAGAGCGTGCCGTGCTGCATAATAAGATGGAGAAACGCGCAAACCCTGCCGTTCTCCGATGCGATCAGCGTCGATCCTTGCGCCAGGCGCGCCTTCATGTCCTTGCGAAGCTGCCGGCCGCCCGGCTGCGGATGGGGAGAGATCGGGATCAGCTCCCGCCGGACGATCCGGACGATCGCGGGCAGATCGCCGCGCCTCAGCCAGCGCAACATAAGCCATCACCTCCAGAGCGGTCCGCATCCGAAGCGCGTTTCCTGCACTATCATATGAAGGGGAGGGGCGGAAGGCTCTCCGCGCTTGGGTGAAAACGGATTTATCCGGAGCCTTTAATCCTTGTCTTGACTAACGCTTCACCGGAGCATATAATGGGTACTACATTGATTCATCTTGAACAGCGTTGAAGAGGAAGATGCGGGTGGGCACTATCGCTCAGAGAGCGTCGGGATTGCTGAGACCGATGCCGATAACCCTGTACGCAAGGTCTCCTCGGAGCTGGTCTCCCGAACGGCTGCATGCGGCTTATTAAGGAGTCTCGGGATGGCGCACGTTATCGCGCCTGAAGTATGGTCGTCCTCCGAGCGCTCGGATCGGCGGCATACTTGATGAGGCGCCGATCGCGAGATCGCGCGCGAATCCGGGTGGTACCGCGGAAGGAACAGCCTTTCGTCCCTGAACGTCTAGCAGACGTTCGGACGAAGGGCTTTTTTATTTTGATTTGCAGCATACTGGCTTTATAGAAGATTCTACTTAAGGAGGATGAAGGATGGTCGCGAACAGTGCCACGCTCAAGTCCAAGGAACAATTGATCGAGAAATGGGGCAAGCAAGAGGTCATCTCGGGATCCGAGATGCTGCTGCGCAGCCTGCTGCTCGAAGGTGTCGACTGCGTATTCGGCTATCCGGGCGGCGCCGTTCTGTATATTTACGACGCGATGTACGGCTTCGAGGATTTCAATCACCTGCTGACCCGTCACGAACAGGGCGCGATCCACGCGGCCGACGGCTATGCGCGGAGCACGGGCAAGGTCGGCGTATGCATCGCGACGTCGGGCCCGGGCGCGACCAACCTCGTCACCGGCATCGCGACGGCCTATATGGACTCCGTGCCGCTCGTCGTTATCACCGGCAACGTCGCGACGTCGCTGATCGGCACGGACGCCTTTCAGGAAGCCGACATCGTAGGCATCACGATGCCGATCACGAAGCACAGCTATCTGGTGCGCAAGGCCGAGGATCTGCCGCGCATCATTCACGAGGCGTTCCATATCGCCAATTCGGGCCGCAAGGGCCCCGTCCTGATCGACATTCCGAAGGACGTCTCCAACGAGAAGGCGCTGTTCAAGCCGCACACCGAAGTGAAGCTTCGCGGCTACAACCCGACCGTGCAGCCGAACAAGCAGCAGGTCGACAAGATGCTGCGCGCGATCGAGCAGGCGGAGCGTCCGGTGCTGCTGGTCGGCGGCGGCGCCGTCTACTCCGGCGCCCACGAGGAAGTGCTTGCCTTCGCCGAGAAGACGGGCATCCCGGTCACGACGACGCTGCTGGGCCTCGGGGCTTTCCCGAGCGGACACGAGCTGCACATGGGCTTCCCGGGCATGCACGGCACGTGGACGGCCAACATGGCGATCCAGGAGTCGGATCTGCTCGTCAACATCGGCGCGCGCTTCGACGACCGCGTGACGGGCAAGCTCAACGGCTTCGCGCCGAACGCGAAGATCGTGCACGTCGACATCGACCCGGCGGAGATCGGCAAAAACGTGCCGACCGACATCCCGATCGTCGGCGACGTCAAGGCCGTGCTGCAGCAGGCGGTCGCCGGCGCCAAGTATGCCTCCAAGGCCGATGCCTGGCGGGCGCTGATCGCCGAGCGCAAGGCGGCGAAGCCGTTCGCGTACAGGGATTCGGACGAGGAGCTTAAGCCGCAATGGGTCGTATCGATGATTCACGAGACGACGCACGGCGACGCGATCGTCACGACCGACGTCGGCCAGCACCAGATGTGGGCCGCGCAGTACTATCCGTTCAATCAGCCGCGCTCCTGGGTCACCTCAGGCGGCCTCGGCACGATGGGCTTCGGCTTCCCGTCGGCGATCGGCGCGCAGATGGGCAACCCGGACCGCACGGTCGTCTCGATCAACGGCGACGGCGGCATGCAGATGTGCTCGCAGGAGCTGGCGATCTGCGCGATCAACAACATTCCGGTCAAGGTCGCGATCCTGAACAACCAGGTGCTCGGCATGGTCCGGCAGTGGCAGGAGCTTATCTACGACAATCGCTACAGCCACATCGACCTGGCAGGCAGCCCGGATTTCGTCAAGCTGGCCGAAGCGTACGGCGTGAAGGCTTTCCGCGCGACCAACAAGGACGAAGCCCGCACCGCCTGGGAAGCGGCGCTCGCGCACGACGGTCCGGCCGTCGTCGAGTTCGTCGTCCGCAAGGGCGAGAACGTTTATCCGATGGTTACGCAGGGCAGCACCATCGATCAAATGCTGATGGGGGATGACGAATGAGCACCAGACATACGATCGCCATTCTCGTGAACGACCAGCCCGGCGTGCTGCAGCGGGTGTCCGGCCTGTTCGGACGCCGGGGCTTCAATATCGAGAGCATCACCGTCGGATCGTCCGAAGAGCCGGGCCTGTCCCGCATGGTTATCGTCACGAAGGGCGACGACCATACGCTCGAGCAGATCGAAAAGCAGCTTTACAAAATTATCGACGTCATCAAAGTCGTCGATATCGGAAGCAGTCCGATGGTCGCCCGCGAGCTCGGTCTGATCAAGATCGGCGCCGATCCTTCTGCGCGGCCTGAGATTCTGGGCATCGTCGATACGTTCCGGGCGGCCGTCGTGGACATCAGCCCGAACAGCCTGATCGTTCAGGTCGTCGGCGACACCGACAAGATCGACGCCATGATCGAGCTGCTCAAGCCGTACGGCATCCGCGAGCTGTCGCGGACGGGCGTGACGGCGATGGCGCGGGGCAGCGCGCGTTAAGCGCAGGCGCGATTGCGCAGCCGCCCCCCGGCATTATTTCCTTCATCCGCTATCCCTGGAGCGGGTGTTCGAGGGGAGAACTCCCTTTCGCGGACAAGGCTTGTACCAAGAGCAGGCTCGCGCCGCGCGAATTCGGTTCTCCCTTGGGACGCCCGTTCCATGAGGGTCGCCTATATATCCCAGCTTCACATACTAAGGAGGATCTTACTAATGGCAGTCAAACTGTTCCACGAAAAAGACGCCGACCTCGGCGCCCTGCAAAACAAAACGATCGCGGTCATCGGCTACGGCAGCCAGGGCCACGCCCAAGCGCAAAACCTGCGCGACAGCGGCCTGCAAGTCATCATCGGCCTTCGCGAAGGCAAGTCCGCCCAAGCGGCCCGCAACGACGGCTTCGAAGTTTTCCCGGTTGCGGAAGCGGTATCCAAGGCGGATGTCGTTCAAATCCTGATGCCTGACGAAACGCAAGCTCGCGTTTACCGCGAAGAGATCGAGCCGAACCTGAAGAAGGGCGCAGCCCTCATGTTCTCCCACGGCTTCAACGTTCACTTCGGCCAGATCGTCGCGCCGAAGGACGCCGACGTTCTGCTCGTCGCGCCGAAGTCCCCGGGCCACATGGTTCGCCGCACGTACGTCGAAGGCTTCGGCGTTCCCGGCCTGATCGCCATCCACCAGAACGGCACGGGCAAGGCATTCGAGATCGGCATGGCTTATGCCAAGGGCATCGGCTGTACCCGCGCGGGCGTCATCGAGACGTCGTTCCGCGAAGAGACCGAGACCGACCTGTTCGGCGAGCAAGCCGTCCTGTGCGGCGGCGCTACGGCGCTCGTCAAAGCCGGCTTCGAAACGCTGGTCGAAGGCGGCTACGCGCCTGAGATGGCATACTTCGAAGTCCTGCACGAGCTGAAGCTGATCGTCGACATGATGTACGAAGGCGGACTCGCTTCGATGCGCAGCTCGATCTCCAACACGGCCGAGTACGGCGACTACGTCACCGGCCCGCGCGTCGTGACCGACGAAACGAAAAAGGCGATGAAGGCCGTTCTGACCGACATTCAAACGGGCAAGTTCGCTCGCGACTTCATCCTCGAGAATCAATCCGGCAACGCGTTCATGACGGCGACCCGCCGCATCGAAGCCGAGCACCCGATCGAAGTCGTCGGCGCGCAGCTGCGCGGCCTGATGCACTGGATCAAGAAGTAAGAACAAGCTAACCCTATGTTATAATCGGGAGAAGGTCGGAGCATTTCGGCCTTCTCTTTCTCTCATATGCATGACGATCGGAGGTGCGGGCCGACAGGCTCTGCCATGCGCAAAATTTATATGTTCGACACGACGCTCCGCGACGGTGAGCAATCCCCGGGGGTCAACCTGAATACGCAGGAAAAAGTCGAAATCGCCCTGCAGCTCGAAAAGCTCGGCATCGACCGGATCGAAGCCGGCTTTCCGATCGCTTCGCCCGGCGACCTCGCCGCGGTCAATGCGGTCGCTCGCGCCGTCAAGAACGCGTCCGTCACCGGCCTGGCCCGTTCCCGCGAGAAGGATATCGACGCGGTCGTCGAAGCGCTGAAGGGCGCCCAGGATCCGCGCATCCACATTTTCCTCGCCACCTCGCCGATCCACCGCAAGCACAAGCTGCGCATGGAAAAGCACGAGGTGCTCGAAGCCGCGGAAGCGATGATCAAGTACGCGAAGAAGCACTTTTCCCAAGTGGAGTTTTCGGCAGAGGATGCGGGCCGCACGGAGATCGACTTCCTCGTCGAAGTGACAGCGCTTGCCGTCAAGCTCGGCGTATCCGTCGTGAATCTGCCGGACACGGTCGGCTATTTGTCGCCTTACGAATACGGCAACATTTTCAAGACGATGAAGGAGCAGGTGCCCGGCATCGAGAAGGTGCAGCTGTCGGCGCACTGCCATGACGATCTGGGCCTTGCGACGGCCAATGCGCTGGCGGCGATCCAGAACGGCGCCGATCAGATCGAAGGCACGATCAACGGCATCGGCGAGCGCGCGGGCAACACCGCGCTTGAAGAAGTGGCGCTCGCGCTTTACACGCGCGGAGAGTTCTTCCAGGCGACCACCGGCCTGAACCTGCAGGAGATCGCCAAGACGAGCCGCCTCGTCAGCAAGCTGACCGGCATGCCCGTGCCGGGCAACAAGGCGATCGTCGGCGCGAATGCTTTCGCGCACGAGTCGGGCATCCATCAGGACGGCGTGCTGAAGGAGAAGACGACGTACGAGATCATTTCTCCCGCGACGATCGGCATGAAGGACAGCAAGCTTGTCCTCGGCAAGCACTCCGGCCGTCACGCCTTCCGCGAGAAGCTCGTGGATCTTGGCTTCGAAGGCTTGTCCGAGGAGCAGGTCAATGCGGCCTTCGGCAAGTTCAAGGACCTGGCCGACCGCAAGAAGGACGTGTCCAACGAGGACATTCTGGCGCTGCTCGAGGAGAAAATAATCGAGACGCCCGAAGTGTTCGCGCTTGAACAGCTTATCGTCTCGTTCGACAGCCATAAGGGTCCGAGCGCGACGGTCAGGCTGAAGACGCCAAGCGGCATCGTATCGCATACTGCCGAAGGCAACGGCTCCGTCGACGCGATCTACCATGCGATCAACGCCCAGACGGGCGAGGTCGTCGAGCTGGACGACTATACGATCAAGTCGGTGACGGACGGCACGGACGCGCTCGGCGAGGTTCACGTCGTGCTGAAGCAGGGCGAGTACAGCGCGCAAGGCCGCGGCGTCAGCACCGACATTCTCGAGGCGAGCGCGCGGGCCTACGTGGACGCGCTCAACCGTCTCGTCGAGAAGCGGCAGGAGCCGCCTCGCACCAAACGTGACCGCGACAACGTCACTTTGATCTAAAGCTATCGAATATGAAGGCGGAGGCCCGCCGCTTCAAAGCTACGGACCGACGTCATTTGAGAAATGGGGAACCCCGTATGAACTATCGATACTCCTCCAGACTCGGGAGCTTCTCCTCCTCGGCAGTCCGGGAAATTTTGAAGCTGACGCAAGGGGATTCGATCATCTCCTTCGCCGGCGGGCTGCCCGCCGAAGAGCACTTCCCGGTCGCCGCGGTGTCCGAAGCGTTCCAGCGCGTGATGGCCCAAGGCAACAAGGCGCTCCAGTACGGCCTGACCGAAGGCTATCTGCCGCTGCGCGAGGCGCTCTGCGCGCGCATGGCGCGCAAGGGCTGCGCCGTCACGCCCGACGACATGCTGCTCACGACGGGTTCGCAGCAGGCGATCGACTTGCTTACGCGCATCTACATCGATCCG
This sequence comes from Cohnella rhizosphaerae, assembly GCF_029525575.1. Taxonomy (GTDB): domain Bacteria; phylum Bacillota; class Bacilli; order Paenibacillales; family Paenibacillaceae; genus Cohnella; species Cohnella rhizosphaerae. Next base: position 366,909 of record NZ_JAPDIA010000001.1, on the reverse strand, counting down.
GGCGACACGATCCTGGTCGAGCGCCCGACCTATTTGTCCGCGCTGCAGGTGTTCCGTTCCTACGGCGCGGAGACCGTGTCCGTCGAAGGCGACAGCGACGGCCTCGACCTTGCGGACCTGGAAGCCAAGCTGCTGAAGCACAAGCCCAAGATGCTCTACGTCATTCCGACGTTCTCGAATCCGACGGGCAAGGCCTGGAATCTTGAGCGCCGCAAAGCCGTGCTTGAGCTTTGCCAACGCACGGACACGCTTATCCTCGAGGACGATCCGTACGGCGAGTTGAAGTTCGGCGACGCGTCGCTGACGTATCCGTCGATTTTCTCGCTGGCGCCGTCCGTCGCGGGCTCTTGCGTCGTATATACGAGCACCTTTTCCAAGACGGTCGCGCCCGGTCTTCGTACCGGCTGGGTCATGGCCGACGCGGATATCATTCGCAACATGGCGCGCGCCAAGCAGGCGGCCGACCTGCAGTCCAGCACGCTGGATCAGCAGACGCTGTACCAGTTGCTGACGCACTTCGATCTGGACGGCCACATCGAATTCGTCCGCTCGGAGTATGAGAAGCGGATGGAAAATATGGTCGGTCTGCTCGAGCAGGAAGCATGGCCGGGCGTCAAATGGGAAGTGCCGAAGGGCGGCATGTTCATCTGGATCGAGTTCCCGTCCGCGGTGAACACGGCCGAACTGCTGAAGACCGCCGTCGAGCACGGCGTCGCCTTCGTGCCCGGCGTCTCTTTCTACGCGGAGCAGCCGGAGCTTAACAAAGCGCGCTTCAACTTCTCGTACACGGCCGAGGAGCGCGCGCGCGAAGGCATCGCCAGGCTGTCCAAGGCGCTGGCGCACGTCGGCGTGGGCGTATAGTTTCAGCGCTGAACAAGTGAACGCATCGTCCGGTCGGGAAACCGGCGACGGTGCGTTTTTATTTTAGATACGCATCCCATTATCCCATTGAATCAGCGCTGAACGTCCTGCGCACTATTTCGAGTCGGGTAGAAATGATAAAATAGTTAACATGACGGTTGCGATTATCCGTCACGTCGGTAGAGCAATCGCCTCGATGGAGACGTCACGCCGATGGAGCCTTCGCATCGATGGAATTGTCATGTCGATGGAATTGTCACGTCGATGGAGCAGTCGGTGATAATGCACTCGTTGATGGAGCAGTCGTTGATGGAGCAGTCGTACCTCGCAGACGCTTTCGCTTCCGTTCGATGGAGTGCCGTGGCGAGAGGCCGTTCTGAGCCGATGGGATAATGGGATGCAATCAGAAAATCGATATTCATATTGCGGATGTAATTATTTGGAATTCGTTGATTTTATATTGAATAATTAAGGGGCCTAGAGAAAAATGAATGGACGTCGGGACGCGATCCCCCCTTGATGAAGCGCAGCGGCGCATCTTAGCTTGGGCCGTACCGACCGTTGCCGAAGGGATGCCGCTGCTCAAAGCGAACGGCCTCCGATTGGCGGAGCCGGTGCGGACGCATGCGCCGATACCGGCGTTTGCGCGCTCCGGCATGGACGGCTATGCGGTCATCGCGGCGGATCTGGCCTCGGCGTCGCCGCAGAGCCCTGTCATGCTTCGGCTGTTGCAAGGAGACGCTCGCGGCGCCGTGACGCACCGCGTTCGTCCGGGCGAGGCTATGCGCGTCGGGACGGGGGGGCCGTTGCCCGAAGGCGCGGATACGGTCGTGATGCAGGAAGCGGTGGCTATAAAGGAAGGCGGCGACGGCATTCGGCAAGCTGTCTTTTTTGCGGCCGGAGACAAAGGGCAGGCATGTGACCGCGGCTGGCGCCGAGGCAGCGGCAGGGAGCGCGCTGATCGCTGCGGGAACGCGAATCGGGCCGGGCCAGGCCGCGCTGCTGGCTTCCCTGGGCATAGCGAAGCCCCGCGTATATCGCAGGCCCAGGGTCATCGTCGTTACCGCAGGCGACGATGTCGTGCCCGTCGAGGCCGAGCCGGGCATCGGGCAGGTACGCAACGGCAATATGCCGATGCTGCGGGCATTGATCGAATCGGCGGGGGGGAGAACCGGTAGGGGATGCGCATGTGCCGGACGAGCCGGGACAAGCGAAGCAAACGCTCCTGCGGGCGCTAGCCGAAGCCGATTTGGTCGTCGTGTCGGGCGGCATCTCCGTCGGCGACAGCGATGTCATGGGCGCGTTGTTCCGCGATGCAGGTCCCGATCTCTTATTTTCCAAGCTGGCCATTCGGCCCGGCAGCGCATCCGGCGCCATCGTCATGGAAGGCAAGCTGCTCATCGGACTGTCGGGCAATCCGGGCGCTTGCTTCGCCGGATTCGAGCTGTTGGCGCGGCCGGCGATCGAGCGGATGGGCGGAGGCAGCGGCAAACTCGAATGGTGCCGGGCCCGCTTGGCGGAAAGCGGCATAAAGAGCAATGCCAACCCGCGGTTCTTGCGTGGCGTCGTGCGGGTCGAGGACGGCATGCTGACCGCCCGTCCTTGCGAAGAGAACAGCTCGTCGGGTCTCATCTCGATCGGGGAAGCCAACGCGCTGCTGGCCATACCGCCTTCGGCCGAGGAGACGCGAGCGGGGACGCTGATCGACGTCCGGCTGCTTCCGGGCTGGGCGGATCGCGCATGGCAATGATATCCGGACAAAACGGGAAATTTAACGATGCGAGGCCCGGCTGTCATGCCATCGTTTTGTGCGGCGGGGAGGGGCGGCGGATGGGCGGCCGCAAGGAACTGCTCGAATTCAACGGCGAGCCGCTGCTCTTGCGACTGTGCAGAAGCCTGTCGGGGATCGCCGAACGGATAACGGTCGTAGCGGACCGCAAGCGCGAATACGCCTTTCTGCCGGACGGCGTCCGCGCGATCGCGGACGAAGTTGCGGATTTCGGTCCGATCGCCGGCATTTGCGCGGGAATGAGGGTGTCCGACTTACCCCTGCAGCTTGTCGTCGCCTGCGATTACCCGCTCGCAGGGTCCTTCGTTTGGCGGGCGTTGGCGGACACTCTGGCCCGGTATCCGGAGGCGGACGCCGTCCTGCCCGAAGCCGGCGGAAAGCTTCATCCGCTATGCGCCTTATACCGCCAGCGCACGATTGGCGCATGGGCGGACGCGATGGCAAGCGGGAACCGGCGGGTGATGGCGGCTACGCAACGGATGCGCCTCGTCAAATGGCTGCCCGGCGATCAAGCAGCCGATCGGCTGATGAACATGAATACGCCGGACGATTACCGGCTTGCGAAGGAGCGTTTGCGTCCGTGATTGCTTTACCTCCCGTTATTCAAATCGTAGGTTACGCCGACAGCGGCAAAACGACGCTCCTCTGCGCGCTCGTCAGGCATCTGACCAGCTTGGGCATGACCGTCGCCACGCTCAAGCATCACGGTCATCCTCCCGGGGGGAAATGTTTCGGAGGGCACGGCCTCGCTCGATCTGCCCGACAAGGATACCTGGCTACATCTGGCGGCCGGCGCTGCAGGGACCGGCGCTTCATCGGCTGCCCTATCGGGCATATGGACGCCGGGCGAAGCGTCTTTGGAGGAACTGGCTGGGCGGCTGCCGCCGGCAGATGTCATACTGGCCGAAGGATTCAAACGCGCGCCTTATGCCAAATGGGTGCTGCTGCGGGAACCGCGCGATGCCGAACTCCTTGATGCGCTCGTCAACGTCGTTGGCGTTTCCGCCTGTTTTCCCTTTTCGCATCCCAGTCTGCCGGTCGTGGACCGGAACGATGTCGTGCGGATCGCGGCATTGACGATCGCCGCTGCGCGAACCTAGTTATTCGGCAGCTTAGCAGCGCAAAACGGCGGATATGCGGCGCGCTCATAGTTCTCAGCTATTAATGACATAGTTTTTATGTTTTGGACGTGACCCGCGATATGTGCTACAAATAAACATAGCAATCGGAATGGAACCTAAGTCGGGAGTGAACTTTAAGATTATGGCAGAAGTGAAGAAGATAGCGGTCATCGCCGGCGACGGCATCGGCCCGGAAGTCGTCGGCGAAGCGATAAAGGTACTGAAAAAAACGGAAGAGCTGTTCGGTTATAAGTTCGAGCTCGAGCACGGCCTGTTCGGCGGCATCGCCATCGACGAGAAGGGCACGCCGCTGCCGCAAGAGACGCTCGACATTTGCCAGCGCGCGGACGCCGTGCTGCTCGGCGCCGTCGGCGGCCCGAAGTGGGACAACAATTCGAAGGAGCTGCGTCCGGAGACGGGCCTGCTCGGCATCCGCAAGGCGCTCGGCCTGTTCTCCAACATCCGTCCGGCCGTCGTGTTCGACTGCCTGAAGGACGCCTCGACGCTGAAGCCCGAAGTGCTCGAAGGCACCGACCTGATCGTCGTGCGCGAGCTGACCGGCGGCATCTACTTCGGCGAGAAGTTCCGCCGCGAAGGCGCGGGCGGTCAGGAAGCCGTCGATACTTGCGTTTACAACGTTCAGGAGATCGAGCGCATCGTCCGCCAAGGCTTCGAGATCGCGCAGAAGCGCCGCAAGAAGCTCGCTTCGGTCGACAAGGCGAACGTCCTCGAGACGAGCCGCCTGTGGCGCGAGACCGTCAACAAGATCGCGCCGGAATATCCGGACGTCGAGCTCGAGCACGTCCTCGTCGACAACTGCGCGATGCAGCTGCTGCGCCGTCCGTCCAGCTTCGACGTCATCGTGACGGAGAACATGTTCGGCGATATTCTGAGCGACGAGGCCGCCATGCTGACCGGATCGATCGGCATGCTGTCGTCCGCTTCGCTGGGCGAAGGCAGCTTCGGCCTGTACGAGCCGGTTCACGGCTCCGCGCCGGACATCGCGGGCCAAGGCATTTCCAACCCGATCGCGACGATCCTGTCCGTCGCGCTCATGTTCCAGCTGACGTTCGGCTATGCCGAAGCGGCGGAAGTGATCGAGCGCGCCGTCAAGCAAGTGCTTGACGCGGGTCACCGTACGGGCGATATCGCGGTGGACAAGAGCCAGGCGATCGGCACCACGGCGATGGGCGATCTGATCGTAGCCGCAATGGTTCGCTAAATCGCGACAAAAGCCGCGGGCGAGCAATCCGGGTCTTACGCGCTGAAAGATGGCGGGTAGTAGATTAGAATAACTTCAAAGAAGTAATGACTACAGCTTGATTTTGATTCTCAGTCTATGATACTATCGTAAATAGCAAATAAGGCCCGGCTTTGCAGTCGGAATTACAGGAGGTAATGGTCAATGGCAGAGCGTTTGGTCGGCCGCGAGGCCCCGCACTTTAACCTGGAGACGGTATCCGGTGACGGCAAGGAATTCGGCAGAGCGTCCCTTACGGATTATAAGGGCAAGTGGCTCGTATTCTTCTTCTATCCGCTGGACTTCACCTTCGTATGCCCGACGGAGATCGTCGCGCTTTCCGAAGCTTACGATCAGTTCAAGGCGCTGAACACCGAAGTTCTCGGCGTCAGCGTGGACAGCGTCCACAGCCACAAGGCTTGGATCAACACCCCTAAGAACGACAACGGTCTCGGCCAACTGAACTTCCCGCTGGCTGCGGACATCACGAAGCAAGCGGCGCGCGATTACGGCGTGCTGATCGAAGAAGAAGGCATCGCCCTGCGCGGCCTGTTCATCATCGATCCGGACGGCGTGCTCAAGTACCAGGTCGTCAATCACAACGACGTAGGCCGCAGCGTCGAAGAGACGCTTCGCGTGCTCCAGGCGCTCCAATCCGGCGGGCTGTGCCCGATCAACTGGAAGCCGGGCGACAAGAACCTGGTCGCCAAGTAATTGAATATCGCTCAGCCGAAGGCGCATGCACCCGCATGCGCCTTTGGCATCCTTTAGACGGCTGCCCTTTTATTGACTTTTGGGATCGCGGCAGGAATTTGCCGTTTTAGAGGAGAATATAGTGAAGCATCCGGCAAAGCCATACACGTCCATAAGGGAGGGGGAAGTCGATGTCATTCTGTTGCGGAGCCAGCATGATCGGGACGAAGGGGACGCTGAAGCACTATCGCACGCGAATTCACAACGTCCCGATTCTGTTCTGTCCGGTATGCCACCGGGTCGAGGTGCATTATCTGGTCGAGAACGAATACGAGATTTTGGCCGACTACGCGCACGGCGACGGCGCGTCCGAAGTAGACTTCCAGGACTATGTGGACGAGTCGGAAAAGGATCTGCACGAGAATTCGGTCAACAACGAGGAGGAGGATCCGCTCCTCATGGTGCAGAATCAGATCGACATGGGGCTGGACCTGCTTACCTTCGCCAAGAAGATCGGAGACGAAGAGTGGGAGCGGCAGCTCAAGCGCAGGCTCGGCGTGCTGAGCCAGCGCAGGCACAAACTCCGTCTCAAACGGACGACGGGCGGAGCGCTGTAGTTTTCGACATATAGAGCAGGCGTGGACGCCGTTTCCGGATATGCGACTTTTTTACACAAGTCATCAGTCCGAGAGCGGCGTTTTTCGCGTTTTTATTCGACAACTTCTCCGATTGACAGGTTTCCCAGTCTTTTACTATGATGAACTTGACGCAAGGGCGAGCCTGGAGGAATACGGCATGGAGAAATGGAGAACGAGATATTTCCCGGTTCTCGTGGAGTACGTGCTTCACGAGGACACGAGGGAGGGATACGATCTGAGCGAGCTGCTCGACCTGCTGAACGGCGTTCCGGCAGAGCACATTTTCGAGCATCACGAGGAGAACGTTCGCCTGCTCGTCTCGCATGCGGATAGCGAGGACAGGCTGGCGCTCATGCATCGAAGTCTATTGTTTCTTCACGAGATTCTAGGCAGTCATACCTGTTCCGAATCGGCCGCGGCGAAGGAAGAGCAGCTGCCCGAAGATTTGAGACAGGCCGCGGCGAAGGCGATCCCGCTCCAGGAAGAACGTCCGAGCCGCTTCGAGACGGTACTTCAGCATCTGGACAGCGGAATCGCGTTGTTCGAGCCTGGCGGGACGCTTCGGTTTCTGAACGTGCCGATGGCTCGGTTGCTGCAGGCGCCAAGGCGCATATTGATCGGCCAGAGTCTCCGCCAATTATTGTTCCACCCCAGCTTGAGCCGTTCTCTGCGGCTTATTTTTATTCGTATGTACAGGCAATTGAAGTACGATCGGCGCGCGCAGGGCGAATTTCAGGACGGCAGCCGATATTTGCTGATCAGCATCTCCCAGATCGAAGAACTCGATGGCGACATCTTGGTCAGCATCAAGGATGTCTCGGAGCACAAGCAGATCGAGCAGAGCGCCTTCCAGAACGACAAGCTGGCCATGCTTGGCAAGATCGCGGCGGCGATCGCGCACGAGATCCGCAATCCGCTGACCAGCATCCGCGGCTTTATCCAACTATTGAAGCCGTACCTGGAGTCGATCGGCAAGCAGGAATACGCGCGAATCATTTTATCCGAGATCGATAGAGCGAACGACATTATTTACGAATTTCTCAATTCGTCCAAACCTTCCGCGCCGATGACCCAGACCGTGTTGGTGGGCTTGCTGCTCAAAGAGACGATCCTTCTGACCGAGAGCGAGGCGCACATGCAAGGCGTCGAATTGACGTGCGAGATTTTCGATCCTTACCTCACGATCTCGATCGACGTCAAGCAGATCAAGCAAGTGATTTTGAACATGGTGAAAAATGCTTTGGATGCGGTTGCACACGTCGCCGACAAACGCAGGCCCAACATTCGGTTGTCGGCGCGCAAGGAACGCGGTTACGCCGTCATCAGCATTGCCGACAACGGACGAGGGATGGACCGGGAGACGCTGAGCAGACTGTTCGATCCCTTCTTTACGACGAAGTCCGAAGGCACCGGACTCGGGCTATCGGTGAGCTACCGGATCATCCGGAATCACGGCGGGACGGTGCAGGTCGACAGCCGGCTCGGCGAAGGTACGACGTTCATGATTTATTTGCCATACGTAGGGGAAAGAGAGTAGAATCGGATTAAACGAAAGCGCGCTTCGCGACGGCTCCGTCGCGAAGCTTTTTAATACGCCGGTAGCGATAGCTGCGGGGAAGCGCTCGATAGAGTCGACCATCATGGGGGGAACTGCCGATGACCAAGCGCACGAGATTCGCGGGGCTGGATATTCAGAGACTGCTGCGAAGCCGGTTTAACGATTCAGAGATCAGACGCGGATTGCGAGCGTCCCTGATTGAAGGCATCCCCGCTACGATCATCGCCAATTTGCTGGGCGGACCCTTGCAGACGGCGTTTTTATTGTATTTGGGCTTCCATTCCGAGCAGATCGGGTTGATCGCCGCTATTCCATCGTTGACTCTCCTAGCCCAGATCTTCATGGCGTTTGCCATGGAACGATGGAGAGACCGTCGCAAGGTCACGACGATACTCGGCGTCGGTCACCGTACATTATGGGTAGGTACGGGATTGATTCCCCTCTTGTTCCCCGAGGCGGCATGGGCGCCGCTTTATATTATCGTTTTCCTCTGTTCCTTTACGCTGACGCAAGCCGGCGGCGTGATCTGGACGTCCCTCATGGCCGATATTGTCCCGCCACCGATCCGAGGGCGCTACTTCGGCATCCGCAATACGATTCATTGGGCCGTGGCCAGTCTGACGCTGCTGATCGGCGGCCAACTGATGGAGTGGCTGCCTGGCGGACGGGGCTTCACGATCTTGTTCGCGGTCTGCGCGCTTTGCGTCGTCTGGAACGGCATCGAACTGTCCCGTTATGCGAACCCGCCCTTCGAGAGCGCGGGCGGCAAGCTGTCGGCCGGGTTTATTCTAAAGCCATTCCGCGATCGCCCTTTTCTATCCGCGGCTTGTTTTATCACTTTATTCATTTTGATTCAGAACGTCGTCGTTCCGCTTTACGCCTATGCGATGCTGAACCTGCTGAATTTAAGCTACAGCAGCGTCACTTTGATCACGATGATACAAAATATCGTGATGATGGTCAGCTACATATTCTGGGGAAACTTGAACGCCCGATTTTCCGCTCGCCAACTGCTCACTTGGACGTTTCCGATCATTTCGCTCGCCTGCATCGTGTGGTTGGGCATGTCCGCGCTGCCCGTCCTGCTTATCTTGGGCTTGTCTCACATCCTGCTCGGCATCGGGCTCGGCGGTTACAATTTGCTCGTGTTCAACTTTTTTGATCGGGGATACGCCGAAGTCGGACAGGCCGATTTACATCGCCGTCTTTTCCGCCTTGACCGGCATTGCCGGATTCGTCGGACCGAATATCGGGGGCTGGTTGTTTAAGGCGGCGAACGATGCGCCGGCATGGCTGCAGGATTATGGCATCGTTGGACTGACCGGAGTGGCCTTGCTCGTGCCTGCGGTAGCGGTCGCGCCGTTCGTATTCAGAAGCGCGCGCAATTCGCGCAGCAGAGCCGGCTGATTGGCGGGAAAAGGTTGGGGCCGCGGACCGCCCAGCGTAAAAAAAGCCCGCTGCGCAACGCGCAGCGGGACAGTAGGAGGAATTGCTAGAGGCAAGAGTCGGTTAGTACAGGCCGATGCCCGCACGGAGAATGATCACGAGAAGAATGAAGAGGACAAGGACGAACGCTGCGCCGCCGCCATAACCGCAAGCTACTCCGCTCATTTGCTACACCTCCGGGTTGTTGGATTGTGGTCACTTCCACACCCCTAATATATGTGCCGTCGACGATTCGGACTGTCCATACGCCTATTTCCGGAAGAAAAAGTGAGCGCTAGCCGGTAGGTCGTTGCTGAGGGACGGCGTCACTTGACGCCGAAATATTCTTTCAATCCGTCCACGATGGCCTGAGCGACGCGATTCTGAAAGCTGTCGCTGAACAAAATCGATTCTTCCGTGGCGTTCGACAAAAATCCGACTTCGAGCAGCGTGGCGGGCATGGCCGTCTCGCGCAGCACTTTATAGCTTGCGTACTTGACTTTGCGATCGGTGAAGCCGGTCGCTTGAACCAGATGCTTGTGCATGACGTTCGCGAGCGTCTTGCCGCTTCCTGTGTAATAATAGGTCTCCGTGCCGCGAACGGTCGGTTTGCCGGGCGCGATATTGGCATGAATCGATACGAATGCGTCCGCTCCGGCTTTATTCGCGATCGTCGCACGGTCTGACAACGGGATAAAAGTATCGTCATGGCGGGTCAGCACGACCTGGAAGGCCGATTCCTTCTTAAGCAGTTGCTCCACTTTAAGCGCAAGCGACAGGTTAAAAGATTTTTCCTGCTTTTTGGTGGCGCCTATGCCGCCCGGGTCTCCGTCGCCGTGTCCAGGATCGATGACGACGATTTTTTTTGCCGTTGTTCGGATTGACCGGAGGCGGCGTCGGCGTCGCGGAGGGCTTCAGATCGACGACGTATACGTTCGACTCGACGTCGGCCTCTTGATAGGCGGAAAAAGGCTTGTCGGCAGCCAAGTCCAGCGTGATGGTCACGGTCTTGGAGACAGCGTCCGTGACGGCATAATCGACATGGGTCGCGCCAGAGCCGTCGGAGATCGCGAACTCGCCCGATTGGGTTGCGGCATCGTACGGCTGCAGCGTCGAGAAGGCGGGGTCGAACGCCGTGTTCGGGAGCTCGACGACGATACGCGAAGGATCGGCGTCCGCGTACGTTTTAGGGATCAGGCTTCCGGTAAAGGAAATAGCCAGCCTGCCGTCGCTCCAGCCGATCCCTTTAATGAGCCCGCCGGCAGCAGGAGTAGGAGAAGGCGATGGGGTTGAGGGCGTGCCGGGAGCCGGCGTCGGCGTTGGTTCGGTCGAAGGCGATGGCGATGGCGTGGGCGAAGGCGGCAGCCAGGGCTCCGAAGGCTCGGACGTCGTCAAGGTGACGATCTTCCTGGCATTGTCCCAGCCGATGTCCATGCCGGCGGATTCGCCGACGAATCGTAGCGGAACGAGCGTCGTGCCCGAACGATTGACTGGAGCCGCGTTTAGCTTGACCTTCGCGTCGCCGACGCTGGCGGTCGAATGGCCGATCGTCAGCATGATGTCGCCGTTGCCCGACCAAATTTTTACCTGTTTGTCGGTTTGATTCCAGGTGACGAGCAGGCCCAGATTTTCGGCAATGAAGCGGATCGGGACCATGACGCTCCCTTTGACGATTTCGACCTTGTCTTTCTTCTGGAGTGACAAAGCTTGTCCGTCCAGTATGATGGTTGCCCCGGAGGATTGGGCGCTGGCTTGTCCGGCGAACGAAAAACAGAAGAATAAAGCTGCGAGCAATACAAAGAAGCCGATCTGTTTCAATTCTCCACCTCATCCATGTTGTTCTAGTACGTCTAGGTTAAACGCCTGCTCGCATGAAAAGGTTTCGCAAGAAAACGAAATCGGGTCGAAAGTACGACTTATTTAACGTCATTCTCATGATAAGGATCAAGTGAATCGGACAGACGGGGTTATATACGATTTTTCTTATTTCATGCCTTTATCCCATCGACTCAGATTTTGGGCACGAAGGAGGGGGCGTTTTTTTTAGAGATTAAAAGAATTATGCACCCCAACTGCTCATATGGCGGCCCTTCCATCGCGACCTGCTGCCGAAATAAATCCATGGCACGGCGAGCACCGCCCTCGACCTGGTAAGTTCGTCGTATTGAATAGCGCGCGTGACCGAGCACCAGCGCAGCAATGAATGCAGCGCAGACTCGGATCGCAAATGTTTGTTCAGTCGGAAGGCGAACTCGTCCAGATACGCTTGCAAATGCTTAGCACCGATCCCATTAAAGGTATCGTTCAGCCAGATGCACACGGTTTTCGCAATTGGAAATATAGCGTTATGCATCTTCCCGTAGCGGCCTGTCGTGGGGACAACATGCGCCTCGGCATGCTTGCGGTCGAACGCATGGTAGCCCGATGCCAGCACTCTCCGATTAACCGGATCGACATGCCTGGGCTCCGGTTGATGAAGCACGACGCGGTCAGGCCGCTCCCGTTCGTTCAACGGGGCGCCGATGAGTAACGGCTGTTGAGCGTCCTGAAAGACAGGCGAACCATAATAAAAAGCATCGAGCCTATAGTCGGCGTCGATAAGCTCAGAAGTCTCAGCGGCTTGAAGGGCAAACCTGATCTTATGCGCGATGTGCCAAGCCGTCTTGTAGGTGACCATAATAAGGTCGGATAAACGAAGCGCACTGATGCCGGCGGATTGCGAGAGCAGGAATATCGCCTGGAACCACTTCGGCAGAGGCGTCCGGCTGCCTTCCATGATCGTGCCGGAAATAATGGAGGTCTGACGACGACAGGATGCGCACTGATAAAGAGGAAGTCTGCGTGTGCTGATGATAGAGAAGCTGCAGCAATGGCAGGCTGGACAACGAAAACCTGCGGGCCAACGAAGCGCGAACAAAGCTTGCGCGCATGCGGCGTCGGAATCAAATCGTTGGCAAAACCGTTCATAAGTATCGGCTTCAACTGACATGACGCGCCTCCCGAGGTTCATTTTTTTCATTATATCGAACATGTGTTCCGATTTCAATAGTACTTTTTGCATGGTCAAGCTGATTCGATGGGATAATGGGTTGGAGGGCAAAAGGGGGAGTTACAGTTATTGGTATGTAAAAAAATGGATAATTTATTCCTGTGCACTGTTCTGTCCAAGCAGCCGGACGCGATTAAAAGAAGTGGCTAGGAGAGCTGCTGATGATTGACAATTGTGGCCGAGATGCCTATACTATGAACAAATATTGAGAAGGAGGCTGATGTAATATGTCGAGCATTAAGCTGATTGCTTTGTCGTTCGTCGCGTATTCATCGGTCTCGAACGGAGCCGGCTTGGGAGACTAAGCCTTTTTCGGCCATCACGGCCGGCTGCCGCGGAGACCGACAGGTCCCCCGCGGTTTATTTTTTGAACGGATCCTTCTCGCTCTAGGGGAGGTCCGTCCGGCCGCAGGGGAACCTGGGGCTTTTTGTGTTTTGTGGATTGATTTTGTATGGATTGCTTGTTGTTTAACCAAAAATAACTTTTAAGGGGTTTTCGCACGAATGAACGAATATGAAAAAACAGCTTGGCCGGAAATGGAGTCTTACGGCTGGGACGAGGAGCGGGACAAGGACTATGCGGCCATCCCGCCCTTTGGCAAAAAGCTTGCGCCGGCTCGCGTCGTTGCGCAATTCAGTCATCAGTACCGTATTGCGACTCCTTGGGGAGACAGGCTGGCAGAGGTGTCGGGAAAATTTGCCTTTGCGGCGGCGACGCCTGGGGACTACCCGGCAGTCGGAGATTGGGTGGCTGCCGAGATGCCGGACGGCGACTCGCACGCCATCGTCCATGCGCTACTGCCGAGACGGACGAAGATCATGCGCCGGGCGGCCGGCAGCCGTCCGGACGAACAGCTGATCGGCGCGAACATCGACACCGTCTTTATCGTCGCATCGCTTAACGAAGATTGGAATCTGCGCCGTATCGAACGCTATCTGATCGCCGTGCGGGAGGGAGGCGCGGAGCCGGTGCTGCTGTTGACGAAGGCCGATTTGTGCGATGATCCCGAACGGTATGTCCGGGAAACGAAATCGATCGCGCCCGAAGTACCCGTCATTCCGGTAAGCGCGCGATCGGACCAAGGACGCGAAGCGCTAGCGCCATTTCTGTCGCCGGGAAAGACTGTAGGCGCGACAGGATCGTCGGGCGTAGGCAAGTCGACGCTGCTCAATTGGCTGGCAGGCGAACCGCGGCAATCCGTGCAAGGCATCCGCGAGGACGATGCCCGGGGCCGCCATACGACGACGCATCGCGAACTGTTCGTGCTGCCGTCGGGCGCAGTGTGGCTCGACACGCCGGGCATGCGAGAGCTCCAGCTCTGGGAGGCGGAGGACGGCTGGCAAGCGACGTTTTCCGATATCGAAGCCTTGGCATCTTCATGCCGGTTCCGCGATTGCAGGCACGAGTCCGAACAAGGCTGCGCCGTGCGGGAGGCGCTAAACAGCGGGGCCCTCGATCCGGCGCGCTACGCGAATTATCGCAAGACGGAGCGAGAACTGGCGCGTCTGGCGCTGAAGGAACAGCGCGCAGGCAAACGCCTCGCCAAGGGAGAGGCTGCGCGAGGCGCGAAACCGGCAGCGGGCGCCAGGAGACAGTGGAGAGTGGCAATATTCGAGGACGAAGACTAAAATTACGGCGGGCGGGCCCAAGAGGCTCTATACGATAAACGAATAAGTCTCCGCGCGGCTGCTTCCGGCGGAGACTTGTCGTCAAGCTTCGGTTATCTTCCCCAAGCCAGCATCTTGCGTTGGAACTCCTTGGGCGAGCAGTGGTTGAACCGCTTGAACATTTTGTAAAAATGGGCCATGTTCGGCATGCCGATGCGGTCGCCCACCTCGCTGACGCTGAGATCGCGGGTGAGCAGCAACTGCTCGGCGGTCTTGATCTTGCGGAAGTTGACGTATTCGGTGAACGAAATGCCCATCGCTTTTTTTGAAAAACTTGACGAAATAATAGTAGCTCATATTCGCCAGCCGGCAGGCGTCTTCGACGGTGACGCGCCCGGTAATGCCGGATTCAACATAGTCGAGCACTGGCTTCAGCCGAATACGTTCTACGCGGTCCTGTCCCGCGAGCAGCCCCATTTTGTCGTGACGGATCATGACGAGCAATATTTTTTTAATCAGCAGATTGACCGCGAGCTCGTAGCCAGCTTCCTTGCGCCGCGCCTCCTCGTAGATCTCGGCGATGCAGGCGGCCGCCTCTCGCCTGGCGACGGCGTTTTCCTTAAACAAATAGTTCATCGCGCTTAAAGGAACCTTCGTCTCGTTGAAGTATTGCAAATACGAGATCGTGCTCTGGTCGAAAAAGGCCTGAAGATCGAACTGCAGCACGAGGTAATGCACTTGGGCGTCGCCGTAGCTTCGGTCGCGGTGCAGCTGCGAGCTGCCGAGAACGACGACGTCCCCCCTCGCGCATCACATGCGTCTCGCCGTTCACTTCGACGTCGAGACGGCCGCTCTGGACGAGCAGCAGTTCGCATTCGGGATGATGATGCCAGCTGTAGAGCAGATCGGCCTGTCGTATCGCCTGCCATACCTTTATCGAGAGCAGCGGGTTCTCGTATTCGATTTTTTCTTGTCTTGCCTGCATGCCGGGTGGCCTCCCTGACCAAAATCGCATAACGACCGCGCACCATTGCACATGGGAATCCGTTGGATGAATGATATACTTGAATTGTAGTTCTATCAGCGCGAACATTCAAGGAGGACAACCTTTTGAGTCAAGTGCACGTGGGCATGATCGGCTGCGGAGGCATCGCCTTCGGCAAGCACCTGCCGTCGCTCGCCAAGATCCCCGAGGCTAAAATAACCGCGTTTTTCGACGTCTCCCAGGAACGGGCGCACGACGCCAAGAATAAGTTCGGCACGCCGGACGCGCGCGTCTACGACAACGTGCAGGCGCTGCTCCACGATCCCGACGTTCATGTCGTGCACGTATGCACGCCGAACGATACGCATGCCGAGATTTCCATCGCCGCGATGGAAGCGGGCAAGCACGTGCTCTGCGAAAAGCCGATGGCGAAGACGTCCGCCGACGCCCAGCGCATGCTCGAGGTGTCCGAACGTACCGGCCGCAAGCTGAGCATCGCCTATCAGAACCGCTATCGCGCGGATAGCCGCTGGCTGTACGCGGCCTGCCGCGGCGGCGAACTCGGAGAGGTTTATCTGGCCAAGGCCCACGCGGTCCGCCGCCGCGCGGTGCCGACCTGGGGCGTATTCCTCGATCTGGAAAAGCAAGGCGGAGGTCCGCTGATCGATATCGGCACGCATGCGCTCGACCTGGCGCTGTGGATGATGGACAATTATGAGCCGAAGACGGTACTCGGGACCACTTACCGCAAGCTCGCGGAGCAGGGCAGCCCGGCCAACGCCTGGGGCAACTGGAATCCGGAGTCGTTCACCGTCGAGGATTCGGCGTTCGCGATGATCACGATGAAAAACGGCGCGACCGTATGGGTCGAATCGAGCTGGGCGCTCAACACGCTGGACGTCGACGAGGCGAAGGTGACGCTTCACGGCTCCAAGGCCGGCGCGGATATGAAGGGCGGCCTGCGCGTCAACGGCGAGGAGCACGGCCAGCTGTACACCAAAGAGATTCTGCTCGGCAACCAGTTCGATCCGTCGATGCCGAACGATTCGGCCGAGCGCGAAGCGCGCGCCTGGATCGACGCGATTCTAAGCGATCAAGCGCCGGTCGTTACCGCCCGCCAAGGCTACGTCGTGCAGCAAATTCTCGAAGCGATCTATGAATCCGCCAACAAGGGACAAGCGGTCTCTTTCGCTTAAGCCTTCGGCATCCGCGTATCGTTTGGACGCGTCGCCGGAACACCTCTCCAATTTCTCGCAAATCGGAGATGACTTTCGGCGGCCGTTCCTGTAAACTAAGTTTGCTGGATAAACAAAGAAATCATGGACCTCTAATTTTGAAAGGTTGGGTGAAGCGCTCGTGAAATTGGGAGTATTTCTCGTATTGTTCGGTCAGCAGGACCTCGAATCCGCGCTGGATACGGCCAAAGCCGCCGGTCTCGAAGCCGTCGAGCTCGGCTGCGGCGGTTTTCCCGGCACCGCGCACGTTAATGCGCGTGAAGTGCTGAATGACGAAGCTGCGATCGCGCGCATTAAAAATGCGGTCGATTCCCGCGGCATGACGATCAGCGCGCTGAGCGTGCACGGCAATCCGTTGCACCCCGATGCAAGCGTTGCCAAATCCGATCACGAAGACTTCGTCGCTACCGTCCAACTGGCTGAAAAGCTGGGCGTCGACACCGTCATTACCTTCTCCGGCTGTCCCGGCGAATCGGAGAATTCCAAATATCCGTCCTGGGTCACTTGCCCTTGGCCGCCGGACTTCCTCACCGTTCTCGAGTGGCAGTGGAACGAAATCGCGATTCCATACTGGAAAGAGCAATCCGCATTCTGCCGCAAGCACGGCGTGCGCGTCGCGATCGAATCCCATCCGGGTTTCCTCGTCTACAACACCGAGACCGCGCTGCGTCTGCGCCGCGAAGCGGGCGACAACATCGGCGTCAACTTCGACCCGTCTCACCTGTTTTGGCAAGGCATGGATCCGATCGAGTGCGTCAAGGCGCTTGCCGATTCGATCTTCCACGTGCACGCCAAGGATACGAAGATCGACGCGCGCAACACCGCGCTGAACGGCGTTCTCGACACGAAGCACTATGGCGACATCCTGAACCGTTCTTTCGTCTTCCGCACGGTCGGCTACGGGCATGACGACGAGTTCTGGAAGAACCTCGTCAGCACGCTGCGCCTGGTCGGCTACGACGGCGTCATCAGCATCGAGCACGAGGACGGCATCATGAGCGTGAACGAAGGTTTCACCAAAGCCGCGGGCTTCCTGAACGGCCTCATACTGAAGGAAAGCGCGGGTGAAATGTGGTGGGCGTAAATCAAAAGACGTTAAACGTCGGCATGGTCGGCTACAAGTTCATGGGCAAAGCCCATAGCCATGCCTACAAGGATGTCGGTATGTTCTTCGATCTCGAAGCGCCGGTCGTCATGAAGGCGATCTGCGGACGGGACGAGCAGGGCGTTAAGGAAGCGGCCGACAAATTCGGTTGGGAGAGCTACGAGACCGATTGGAAAAAACTCGTTGCGCGCGACGATATCGACTTCATCGACATCAACGCGCCAAGCGACGCGCATAAAGAAATCGCGCTGGCCGCGATTGCCGCAGGCAAGCACGTTTTTTGCGAGAAGCCGCTGGCGCTGAACCTGGCGGATGCGCGCGAAATGCTCGACGCCGCCGAAAAAGCGGGCGTCAAGCATGCCATCTGCTTCAACTATCGCTTCCTGCCGGCCGTGCAGCTGGCCAAGCAGATCATCGAAAGCGGCAAGCTCGGCGAGATTCACCACTACCGCGCGACTTATCTGCAAGACTGGCTCGTCGATCCCGAATCGCCGCTGGCCTGGCGCCTTAAGAAGGAAGTCGCCGGTTCGGGTACGCATGGCGACCTGAACGCCCATAGCATCGACCTCGCCCGCTTCTTGATCGGCGAGTTCGACCGCGTTGTCGGCCACAGCCGCACGTTCGTGAAGCAGCGTCCGATCCCTTCGTCGACTTCCGGTCTGTCCGGCAAGGGCACGTCCGAGATGGGCGAGGTCACCGTAGACGACGCTACCGGCTTCCTGGCCGACTTCAAGAACGGCGCGATGGGCGTGTTTATCGCCACTCGTTTCGCCGCGGGCCGCAAAAACCACAACACGTTCGAGATTCACGGCAGCAAGGGAACGCTGCGCTGGGATCTGGAACGCCTGAACGAGCTCGAAGTATACTTCCGCGAGGACGAGCCCGAGCTGGCCGGCTTCCGCACGATTCTTGCGACCGATCCGTCTCACAAGTACGCAGGTAACTGGTGGCCGGCGGGTCACATCATCGGCTACGAGCACGGCTTCGTGCACATTGTCTACGAATTCCTGCAACATATGGCGAACGGTTCGCCGTTCGCGCCGACGTTCCTGGACGGCGTGCGCTGCCAAGAGGTGCTTGAAGCGGTCGATCTGTCGATCGAGCGTGGCAAGTGGGTCGGCATCGAAGAAGTTTAAAGTAGTTTCTGCGGCGTATCGCCCGCGAAATGCGGTCCCCCGGCTTTTTGTGCCGGGGGATTGTTTTTTTTCGTTCATCCCATTATCCCATCGGCTCAGATAAGATCATTCCAAACGAAATGTCATGCAAAGGTCCGCGATTATTAAAATGCCGGAAACTCAAACTCGCTGAGTCGATGGGATAGTGGGATGCTGAACCGAAAACTGAGTCGGTGGGATAGTGGGATAGCGGAAAGGAAAAACTGAGTCAATGGGATAGTGGGATGCACAAACAAAAAAAGGGCCCTCCGCTTCGGCGGGAGGGTCCTCTTTTGTTTGTGCGTATCGGCGTTCGAATCGGCACCTTATTCTTATTCTACGATAATTTGCCCTGTCATGTTGTCATGGCCGGAGCCGCATTGAACGGAGCAGTTAAAGTCGTAGGTGCCGGCTTTGTCGACCGTGAAGGTGGCCGTTTCGCCGTTTTTGATGTTCACGTTGAAGTCTGGGACCTCAAGACCGTGAACGCCGTCCGTGTTCTCGAGCGTCAGCTTGACCGTATCGCCCACGTGCAGCTTGATTTCTTTCTTGTCAAATTCGAAGTTTTTGGCATGCACGGTAATCTCCTGCGTCGTGCCGCCCGAGGCGCCTCCCGATGCTGGCGCGGAGGCGGAAGAGGAAGCGCTCGCCGGCGCGTCCGAGCTTGAAGCGGCATTGTCGTTGCCGTTATTGCCGCATGCGCTCAGCACAAAAAAAGGCCGCAATGGCGACGAGAGCGAAGAACAAGTACGTTTTCTTGTTTCCCTTTTTCATAGCATGAAAACCTCCTAAGGATGTTATGCCGCAAATCGAAGTCGAGGAATGCGATTGTTCCCTGGCTGTTCGCGTAAAACCTTCCTACCCGTTAAGGCGGCCTTTTAATCTTTGCCTTCCGCACCTTTCGACAAAAATCGCGCTTGTTGCCGCTTTAAAAGCTCCGACGAAGGGTAGATAGCAGTGACGCCCGCAGAAGGCTGCCGACCTGAGAAGGCAGCCTTGGGCTTGTTGACGTTAAAAGCAAGTTGACTAAAAAAGGAGGACTAAACGGAATGAAGAAGTCATACGCAACAGCCGGCGCTTTGCTGGCCGCCAGCCTGGCGCTCGGCGCGTGCAGCGGAGGCGATTCGAAGTCCGGCGCCTCCCCTTCGGCGAGCGCTGCCAACTCGGCAACCGCGTCTGCGACCGCTTCCGCGACCGCATCGGCAAGCGCGAGCGCCTCGGCCCCGGCAACGGTAACGGGCACGCAATTCGATAATTTCCCTACGTACGGCTACGATCTTGGCAATACGCGCCATGCGCCGTATACGGAAATTACCAAGGACAATGTATCGGAGCTAGGGGTTATCTGGTCCGCCGAGTTCAAAAAAGCTAGATGCCGATGTCAAAAACGGCAACCAGTCGTATCCCGTCGTCGTCGACGGCGTCATCTACGTGACGACGTCAGGCAACCAAGTGTTTGCCTTCGATGCCGTCACGGGCGGGCAGATCTGGCATTGGAAGCCGCCGGCGGAGCAAGCGGCCACCTTCAGCAAAGCTGGAATCATCGCCAATCGCGGCGTCGCCGTCGGCGAAGGCAAAGTATTCATGCTGACGATCGATAACCAGCTCGTCGCGCTGGATCAGAAGACGGGCGACCTGGTGAAGATGATCAAGCTTTCCGATTCGATCGAGGGCGTGACGCTGGAAGCCGGCTACTATGAGACGACCGCGCCGATCTACTACAAGGGCAATGTGTATATCGGCAGCAGCGGCGGCGACAACGGCGTTCGCGGCTTCGTCGCCGCCTATAAGGCGAGCGATCTGACGCCGGCCTGGGACTCGCCGTTCTGGACGGTTCCGCCCAAAGGCCAGGACTGGCTGGCGAACAGCAAATTCCAGGGGGGCGGAGCGGTATGGAATCCGCCGGCGATCGACGAAGAGACCGGCATCATGTACTTTGCGGTCGGCAACCCGGCCCCGGACTTTTACGGCGCGGACCGCCCGGGCAACAATCCCTACACGGACTCCGTCGTGGCGGTCGAAGCCGCCACGGGCAAGCTGATCTGGGCGAAGCAGGAGATCAGCCACGATCTGTGGGACTATGACGCCGCAGCCTCCCCCGATGATTTTGAACGCGACGGTCAAAGGGCAGAAGAAAAAGATCGTCGTGGAAGGCGGCAAGTCCGGCCAGTGGTTCGCCTGGGACGCGAAGACGGGCGACGTTGTCTGGGACGGCATTCCTTTCGCCAAGATCCAGCATCCGAAGCCGACCCCGGAAGGCGTACTCGTCTATCCGGGCGTGCTCGGCGGCGAGAACTATGCGCCGGAGACTTATGACCCGGAGACGAACTACGTCCTGATTCCGGGCATTGAATCGCCGTCCTTGATCAAATCGGCCAAGAGCCAGGACGAGGCGTCCACGCCGGATTCGCCAGGCGCCCAAGCCTTCGGAACGTCGCTCGGCGAAACGCCCGCAAACGTGGAGTCTTACGGCACGATTACGGCGATGAACGTCGATACGGGCAAGCAAGCCTATCAGGTCAAGACCAAGGACGCGATGCGCGGCGGCTTGACGAGCACCGATTCCGGCATCGCCTTCTACGGGGAGCTGGACGGCAAGATCAATGCGTTGGACATCAAGTCGGGCAAAGTCATCTGGACGTTCCAAACCTCGGGCGACAACATTCAAGCCGCTCCCGCCGTTTTCAAAGTTGACGGCAAGTCTTATCTTACATTTACATCCGGCGGCACGAAGCCGAAGGTATATGTATTCGGTCTCGGCGGTGACAAGACGCAGGGCAAGGCGGGTACCGCCGATACGGGCAGCGCGCACAACGCCAATGACGACAATACGAAAAACAGCGACAATACGGACAAAAAAAACCGACAATGAGGACAAATAAGCGCAGTTGCCGTTAGAAACGGACGGGGTGCCTCCGGCACCCCGTTTGCATTTGGAGAGGGGGAGCGTGTCGCATGAAAAATCGATGGACCCTGATTGTATGTTCCATGCTTGCAGTCGGCTTGACCGGGTGTTCCGGCCATGCAAATACGAACGACATGCGGGCCTCAGAATCGTCGGGTACGGCGATAGCCGGCTCGGCGAGCGCGGCCGCGGATGGCGCCAAGGGCTTAGGCGGGGAGTCCGGCAGCGTCTTAGACACCAAGGAAGAAGCGGGATCGGACGCCGAAGCGGGCACCGTCACCGAAGCGGGTACGGGCGCGGCGCTTGCGCTCGAACGAGAATCGTTCACGCTGAGTCAGTGGAAGGAAGACGGCTCGCATATGGCCGCGATGAGCGGAACGCTCAAGGTGGGCGACCTTCCGGTAGCCGGCGCCGTCATCCATGCCGGCGCCAGCAAGCGGGATATCGTCACCGCGGAGGACGGCTCGTTCGAACTGAGCGTGGACCGAAGCCTGCTGTCCGAGACGCCGGTCAAGGTCGTCTCCGTCGATCGCGCCCGGGCGGGAGGCGAGTCGCTGGACGACCAAACCGCCGGCGCGCTGCTGCAGGCCGAAGCTTCATACAGCGTCTATTATCCGATCGAGATTACGCGGACGGCCGACGCGCCGGGCAAGGAAGGCGAGGTCGAGGTGCATGCGCGGATCGTATCCGATCCCGGAGACGTCGTCACGTTTTTTCAAGTAGACAAATACCGGATCGGCGGCAAGGTGACGAACGCGGACGGATCTCCCGTAAAGGATGCCGTCGTGTGGATCGACAGGGACGAAGGCGAAGGGTTCGGCAAGTCGACCCCGACGGACGCCGAAGGCCGGTATGAGCTCTTCTACTTGCCGGAGCAGGACGAGGGCACGAACCTGAGCGTCACGATCGGCACGACGCGATACACGCTGCCGGACAACCGGGTATTCCATATTCCCGAGAATACAAGCGTTCAGATCAATATTGCGCTGCCGGACGAAGGCACGGTCATCGACGACAAGCCGCCGACGCTCGTCAGCGTCACCTCGCCCGGCGCGATGTACATGGGCGTGCTGGCGGGACTTCGCGTACCGCAAGGGACCGTCTATACCGTCACCATCCCGGACAAGGAAGGACGCTTCGTTCTGACCGTGCCCAAGTCGGTCTGGGAGACAAAGCCTTCTTTCTTCGAGACGAAAATGTCGCGGTTCGTGGAGGATCGGCAGCTGAGCTGGGGGGGATGCGCTGCCTTCCGGATTTTTGCAGGCCAAAGCGGACGATCCTACGGTGAAAGCAGGAGGGACTGCGGGCGCGACTGCGTCGGGGCCGGAGACGGACTAAACGGATCGCTTGCTGACGCCGGCGCGCCTATCGTCCGATCCCATCGATTCCGCCGCACAATAATACCCTCTGGCTATGCCCGGCGAAGGTGTGGTATAGTACCTACCGTACAACTAAAGAATAAATCCGGGCAAGGCCGCCATACATTCGTACGGTCGGCCGGCAGCGCCGGGAGAGGTTCGCGAACTCCCTCTATAAAAAACTATGCAAAAGCGGCGGCCCGTATCGGGCGCTGCCGTTTTTGACGTTCGGCGCGAAGCGGCTATAGGCCCGCTTCGCGCCGTTTCTTTAGCAACGGGAATTCAAAGATCGCTCTCCTGATGCCCGACGAGGAGCGTATAGCGATGAAACAGGAAAAAGCGGTCGTCGTCTTCAGCGGCGGCCAGGACAGCACGACCTGTCTGTTCTGGGCGAAGGAAAACTTCGCGGAAGTGGAAACGGTAACCTTTCAATACGGTCAGCGGCACGCGCTGGAGACGGAGATCGCCTCCGCCATCTCCGAAGCGCTGGGCGTCAGACATCATCTGCTCGACATGTCGCTGCTCGGGCAGCTCGCGCCGAACGCGCTCACACGCGGCGATATCGAGATTAAGCAGGAAGAAGGCGCACTTCCGACGACGTTCGTGGACGGGCGCAACCTGCTCTTCTTAAGCTTCGCCGCCGTGCTGGCCAAGCAGGTGGGCGCGAAGCACATCGTGACGGGCGTCTGCGAGACTGACTTCAGCGGCTACCCGGACTGCCGCGACGTGTTCGTCAAATCGCTGAACGTGACGCTGAATCTGGCAATGGATTATCCGTTCGTCATCGATACGCCGCTCATGTGGCTGAACAAGGCGCAGACGTGGGAGCTGGCGGACAGGCTCGGCGCGTTCGAATTCGTCAGGGACCGCACCCTGACCTGCTACAACGGCATTCCGGCCGCCGGCTGCGGCGAATGTCCGGCCTGCAGGCTGCGAGCGAACGGCTTGGCGACCTATCTTCGCGAGTCCGGAAGGGAGGACGTACGCTGATGCTGCAGCAGATCTATCCGGTGGCCCCGCATCCTTACCGCTACGAGCTGAACAAGGATCTGCAATTCGCCGCGGCGCACTTCGTGCCGGCCGTCTCCGCCGGCAAATGCAGCCGCATGCACGGCCATACGTACTTCGCCAACGTGACCGTGGCCGGAGATACGCTGGACGAAGCGGGTTTTCTCGTGAATTTCTCCGATATAAAGACGCTCATCCACGCACGCTTCGACCATACGGTGCTGAACGACGATACGGACAGCTTCGGCGCGGACGATCCGAATCGCTTCCCGACGACGGAGGTCGTGGCGAAAACGATCTGCGAGCTTGTGCAGCGCTATCTGGACGAGAAGTCCAACCATGCCGTCTGTCTGCAGGTGTTCCTGCGGGAGACGCCGACCAGCTACTGCGTCTATCGGCCATGGCCGAAAGTGTCCAGGCGGCCGGCGGGTGACGCTCATGCTTAAGCAAGCCGCGAACGATCCGGCGAGCCGCGCAGCCCGCATTCCCGTTATGGAAATATTCGGCCCGACGGTGCAGGGAGAAGGCATGGTCGTCGGCCGAAAGACGAGATTCGTGCGGACCGCCGGCTGCGATTACCGCTGCAGCTGGTGCGATTCGGCGTTTACCTGGGACGGCACCGGCAAAGACGACATTCGGCAATTGACGCCGGACGACATTATACGGGAGCTGACCGCGCTTGACGGATCCGCGCCGGATCACGTGACCCTGTCGGGCGGCAATCCCGCGCTGCTGCCGCAGCTCGGGGCGCTGATCGCGG
This sequence comes from Cohnella rhizosphaerae, assembly GCF_029525575.1. Lineage (GTDB taxonomy): Bacteria > Bacillota > Bacilli > Paenibacillales > Paenibacillaceae > Cohnella > Cohnella rhizosphaerae. The sequence goes on along the minus strand of NZ_JAPDIA010000001.1, from coordinate 342,417 downwards.
CGCTCCGAGCCGCCGGAGCGGCCGTCGCCCTGGAAACGCAGGGCAGTAAATGGCAGGACTGGTTTTTGGAGATCGACGAGCTGACGCTCTCCCCCAAGCCGCCGAGCTCCGGCATGACGACCGACTGGGGAGCGCTCGAGCGAATCGCCCTGCGCCTCGCGCAGGGCGGGCGCCGCTTCAGCCTGAAGGTCGTCATTTTTGACGAGATCGACCTGGCTTACGCATCCGAAGTTCATCGGCGCTATCCGGGCATCCCGTTTTATTTGCAGTCAGGCAACGATCGTCTGGGCGAGCAGGATCGGATGCGGCTGCTGCCGTATTTGCTCGAGCGCTACGAATGGCTCGTCGATCGGGTCGTCGCAGATCCGGGGCTGCGGGACGTCCACGTGCTGCCCCAGCTCCATACGTGGATATGGGGGAACAAAAAAAGGCGTTTAGAACGATGAATAGGAGACGATGATGATGACGGGCAGAAGCAAGGAAGAGCTGGCGGGCGTATCGCTCCTCGGCAATCAAGGCACGCAGTACCTGAGCGCGTACGCGCCGGAGGTGCTCGAAGCGTTCGACAATCAACATCCGGGCAGAGATTATTTCGTCAAATTCAACTGTCCCGAGTTCACGAGCCTGTGCCCGATGACGGGGCAGCCGGATTTCGCGACGATCTATATTTCGTATATCCCGGACGTCAAGATGGTGGAAAGCAAGTCGCTTAAGCTATACCTGTTCAGCTTCCGCAACCACGGAGACTTCCATGAGGATTGCATGAATATCATCATGAACGACCTGATCGAACTGATGGCGCCCCGTTATATCGAAGTATGGGGCAAGTTCACGCCGCGCGGCGGCGTCTCCATCGATCCGTACTGCAACTGGGGCGCGCCCGGCACCAAGTACGAGGCGATGGCGGAGCACCGGCTTATGAACCACGATCTATATCCGGAAAAGGTCGACAACCGTTAGGTTGAACGGAAAGCGGCCATACCATACGCAAGAGCCGGCTCGACCGTCCGAAAAAAGAGACGACGCGAAGCCGGCTCCTTTTTTGTCGTTCGCATTTTTCGTTCTTTTCGTTAAAAATAGCATAATTTACATTTCACCGCACTTCCACTAACGCCGGGTTGACAAGCCGCTGATAAACTGAGCGGGTCAAGATCAGCGGATAGGGGGGTTGGGAGCATGAGTTTGCTTCTATTGGAAAAGGCGAAATCCCGGGTAACCGAAGTCGCGGAGGCGTCCCGCTCGAAAGCGGAAGCGCGGATCGCGGAGCCCGAAGCAGCGTCCGAATTCCGCGAGAGCGAGCCTGCGGAGCTCCCCAAGCATTATCCGTCGGTCGCGCTGGCGGATTGGATCCGGTCCTGCCCGCAGGTGTCGCCGGAGCAATCCTGCGGCGAGATCGCCGAGCTGTTCCGCAGGCGTCAGGAGCTCGAGTGCGTCGTCGTCGTGCATGCGGCCGGCAAGCCCGCGGGCATCGTCATGCGTCATCGCTTCTTTAAGTTAATCGGCTCGCTGTACGGCATGCCGCTGTTCGCGGACAAGCCCGTCTCGAAGCTGACGGACGTCATGGCGATGATCGCCGAGACCGATCTGTCGCCGCAGGAGCTGATCGACCGCGCGATGTCGCGCGACGAAGAGCGTATCTACGATGCCGTGATTATGACGAACGGCGGCGTCTTTAACGGCGTGCTGACGGTCAGCGACCTGCTTCAGCTCTCGCGGCTGCTTCGCAGGGAGCTCGCCGGACGGCAGATGGCGACGGTGCGCGGCGCCGAACGGATGCTGCGCGACATTCGCGGCGCGGTCGATCGGTTGGCCGGCGAGGCTTCGGAGTCTCGCGCGGGGGAGTCTGGAGATCGCGGAGCTGGCGGAGCACGGCAAGGAAGATTTGACCGAGATGCTCGGACTTTTCCGCCTCTGGACGGAGACCGCGGATCGCCAGGCCAAGTCGGTGGACGAGCTGCTCGCCCGCGTGTCGGACACGGTCGGCATCGCCAAGATGATCGCGCAGCTGGCGGATCAATGCAACCTGCTCGCGATCAACGCCCAGATCGAAGCGGCGCGGGCCGGCGCTCACGGACTGGGCTTCGCCGTCGTCGCGCAAGAAGTGCGCCAGCTCGCCGACGAGACGAAGTCGCAGGCCGGCCAGATCCGCGAACAGCTGGGCGGCATGGCGGCTTCTGCGGCGGCCGCGGCCGCGCACGTCCGCGAAGGCAAAGAGGGCGCGGACCGCGGCATGCTGCAGGTGCGCAAGGCGGAAGAGACGTTCGGCCGGCTCTGGGCGCAAAGCTCCGTAAACGCAAAAGGAACCGAGCATCTCGAGACGGCTTCCCGCGAGGCGTCGGCCATGTCGGAGCAAATCGCCGCGCAGGTCGCCAAGCTCGCCGCGCAGATGAACGCTTCGCCCGAAGAAAAATATTAAAGAAAGAAAAATATTAACGAACGACATTTTTAACATTGCGTTAACAATACGCGAATACAAGATTGACGATTGGCCGCTAGAATCAGAGATGTGCTTGAGAGCAAACATATAAACACAATTTGAAAGGGGCTCTATTCCTTGAAAAAATCTCTGCTCGTACTGACGACGCTCGCACTTAGCATCTCGCTTGCCGCTTGCGGAAAAAACAACAACGCCAATAACGCGAACGCAGGCGGATCGTCGAGCGCTCCGGCAAGCGCGGCAGTAAGCGGCGCCTTCAGCGCAGCGGGCTCCACCGCGCTTCAACCGCTGGTCGACCAAGCGTCCAAGAAGTTCATGGATCTCAACAAGGACGTCACGATCACCGTGAACGGCGGCGGCAGCGGCGCCGGCCTGTCCCAAGTATCGGAAGGCACCGTGCAAATCGGCAACTCCGACGTGTTCGCGGAAGAGAAGCTGAAGGATGCCGACGCGGAAAAAGCGAAAGAGCTCGTCGACCACCAAGTCGCGGTCGTGTCGATCGCAGCCGTCTCCAACAAGGACGTAGGCGTGGACAACCTGACGAAAGCGCAGCTGGTCGACATCTTCACCGGTAAAGTGACGAACTGGAAGGACGTCGGCGGCAAGGATCAAAAAATCGTCCTCGTCAACCGTCCCGCAAGCTCCGGCACGCGCGCTACGTTCGAAAACTTCGCCCTCGGCGCGAAGTCTGAAGATCTGCCCGACTCGATCACGGAAGACGCATCCGGCACGGTTCGCAAGCTCGTCTCCGAAACGCCCGGCGCAATCGGCTACCTGGCGCTCTCCTACCTCGACGACTCGATTCAAGCGCTGAAGTACGAAGGCGTTGAGCCGACGGCCGAAAACGTAGCGTCCGGCACTTATCCGGTTTGGGCATACGAGCACATGTACACGAAGGGCGAGCCTGAAGGCGCGGTCAAGGCATTCCTCGACTACATGCTGAGCGACGAAATTCAAGGCACCGACGTGAAGGATCTGGGCTACATCCCTGTCAGCGACATGAAGGTTACGCGCGACGTGGAAGGCAAAGTATCCAACAAATAATAAATATAATGCACGAGAATAGCCGGCAGAGGCGGACCTGGTAACGGGCGCCTCTCTTGCCACGTTAAGGAGAGGCTCGCATGAATTTGACCCAAACCCGCCCGGCTGCGGATGCCGTCGCGAAGGACGGACGCGGCAAATTTCCGAAGCACAAGCTGGAGGAGCTCCGCGGCAGAGGATACGTGATGTTTTGCGTGCTGCTGCTGATCGTCATCATCTTTTCGATCGTCTACTTTATCGCTTCGAGAGGCTTGACGCCGTTCGCGAGCCAGGGCGTGAGCGTCGGCGAGATGCTCGGCGGCCTGAAGTGGTCGCCCGAAGCGGACACGCCGCGCTTCGGCGCGCTGCCGTTTCTGTTCGGCTCCTTCGCGACTTCGCTGCTCGCCGCCGTCATCGCCGCGCCGCTCGGCATCTGCGCCGCGATCTTCATGACCGAGATGATGCCCAAGGTCGGCAAAAATATTTTGCAGCCCGCGATCGAGCTGCTCGCCGGCGTTCCCTCGGTCGTCTACGGCTTCGTCGGCCTCAGCGTCGTCGTGCCCTTCCTCCGGGACGTATTCCCCGGACAGGGCGTCGGCATACTGGCGGGCGGCATCGTGCTGTCCGTCATGATTCTCCCGACGATCACGACCGTCGCGACGGACGCGCTGCGCAGCCTGCCCGCCGGCCTGAAGGAAGGCTCCTACGCGCTCGGCGCCACGCGCTGGCAGACGATCTCGCGGCTCGTCATTCCGACGACGCTGCCGTCGCTCATGACCGGCGTCGTGCTGGGCATCGCCCGCGCGTTCGGCGAAGCGCTCGCCGTGCAGATGGTCATCGGCAACGCGCCGCACATCCCGCACTCGCTGACCCAATCCGCAGCGACGCTGACGAGCATCATCACGCTGTCGATGGGCAATACGACGAGCGGCTCGCTGCACAACAACGCGCTGTGGAGCCTTGCGCTCATTTTGCTGATCATGACGTTCCTGTTCGTATTCGTCGTCCGGCTGCTGGAGAGGAGAGTGAAGCACGCGTGAAGGCCAAATCCGTAGACCGCATCATGACCGGCGTCATCGTCGGCGTCGGCTTTTTTGATCATCGCGCTGCTTGCCGCGCTGCTCGGCTACCTGCTAATCCGCGGGCTCGGCCATATCAGCTGGCACTTCCTCACCTCGCCGCCCGAATCGATCCGCGCGGGCGGCGGGATCGGACCCCAACTGTTCAACTCGCTGTTCCTGCTCGTGCTGACGATGATCATCACGGTGCCGCTCGGTCTCGGCGCGGGCATCTACATGAGCGAGTATGCCAAGCAAAACCGGCTGACCGCGTTCATCCGTCTGATCGTCGAGGTGCTGTCTTCGTTCCCGTCGATCGTCGTCGGCCTGTTCGGCCTTCTGGTCATCGTCAACCGCTTCGGCCTCGGGCTGTCGCTCATGTCCGGCGCGCTCGCGCTGACCGTGTTCAACCTGCCGCTCATGGTTCGCATCACCGAACAGGCGCTTCGGGCCGTGCCGCGCGAGCAGAAGGAAGCCGGGCTCGCGCTCGGGCTGTCCCGCTGGCGCACGATCACGACGGTCATGCTGCCGATCTCGCTGCCCGCCATCGTCACGGGCACGATCCTCGCCGCCGGCCGCGTATTCGGCGAAGCCGCCGCGCTGCTGTTCACGGCCGGCATGAGCTCGCCGCGGCTCGACTTCACGGACTGGAATCCGCTGCACCATACGTCGCCGCTGAATCCTTTCCGTCCCGCCGAGACGCTCGCCGTGCACATCTGGAAGGTCAACAGCGAAGGGCTCGCGCCGGATGCCGCGCAGATTGCGGCTGGCGCTTCGGCCGTGCTCATCATTACCGTGCTCGTATTCAACCTCGGCGCCCGCTGGCTTGGCCGCGTGCTGTACCGCAAGCTGACGGCAGGACGGTAAGACCGGCGTCGGCCGGATCGCCTGGAACCTAAAGGAGGAATTCATCGTGACTTTGATCGCATCCGATAAGACGGAGACGCAGCGCAATGCCGCTCCGGCAGCCGGCCAACATCCGGCAAATGCCACCTTGCCGGCCCATTCGCCTGGCGCAAACGCACTTAACGCCGGCACGGGAACCGTCCTGCCGCCTGCGCCCTCCGCAACGCCTGCACCGCCTGCGTCCGGATCGAAGCCAGCGTCCGCGGAGACGCCGAAGCCTGCGCCGTCCAAGCCGGAAGCAAGCGGAGCCGCCCGCACGCAAGCCGCGCCGCCGCCCGCGTTTTACACCAAGGACCTGTCCGTCTTCTATGGCGAAAAGCAGGCGATCAAGCAAGTCAGCATGGCGTTCCCGGATCGTCAGGTCGTCGCGCTCATCGGACCCTCGGGCTGCGGCAAGTCGACGTTTCTGCGGTCGCTCAACCGAATGAACGATCTGATCCCGGGCGCTTCGATCGAAGGGGAGATCTGGATCGGCGGCCACAACATTTGCGATTCGAAGACGGACGTCGTGCGGCTCCGCCAGAAGATCGGGATGGTATGGCAGCGCCCGAATCCGTTTCACAAGTCGATCTACGAAAACGTCGCGTTCGGCCCGCGCTATCATGGCGTGAAAAGCAAAGCCGCGCTCGACGAGCTCGTCGAGGAATGCCTGCGCAAGACGGCGCTGTGGGACGAGGTCAAGGATCGTCTGCACCAATCCGGCCTCGCGTTGTCCGGCGGCCAGCAGCAGCGTCTGTGCATCGCGCGCTCGATCGCGGTCAAGCCCGACATTCTGCTCATGGACGAACCGGCCTCCGCGCTTGACCCCGTGTCCACCGCCAAGGTAGAGGAGCTGATCGCCGAGCTGAAGCGGGACTATACGATCGTCATCGTCACGCACAACATGCACCAGGCCGCGCGCGTATCCGACAAGACGGCGTTTTTCTTCCTCGGCGATCTGGTCGAGTACGACGAGACGAACAAGATTTTCACCAACCCGTCGCGCAAGTCGACGGACGACTACATCTCCGGGCGTTTCGGCTGATCGCGCGAGCGACGGCGCATGAACGGGCGGCCGCCGGCGACCGGCAGGACGCGGGACGGGACCGCGGAGCCAAAGCCCAACGAGGAGGAGGAGCGCAAGTGATTATCGAGACCAAACGGCTGCAGCTTTACTACGGGAAGTTCCATGCGCTTAAAAACGTGGATCTGTCCATTCCCGAAAAGAGCATCACGGCGTTCATCGGCCCTTCGGGCTGCGGCAAGTCGACGCTGCTGCGGACGCTCAACCGCATGAACGATACGATCCCCGGCGTGCACATCGAGGGCGAAGTGGTCATCCAGGACCGCAACATTTACGACGGGCAGACGGAGGTCGAATTTCTTCGGAAGCGGGTCGGCATGGTGTTCCAGCAGCCGAATCCTTTTCCGAAGACGATCTACGATAACGTCGCCTATGGCCCTCGCCTTCACGGCGTGACCAAAAAAGTCCGAGCTGGACGGCATCGTCGAGAAGAGCTTGCGCTCGGCGTCGCTTTGGAACGAAGTCAAGGACGTATTGAAGAAGTCGGCCTGGGGCCTGTCGGGCGGCCAGCAGCAGCGACTTTGCATCGCGCGCGCGCTTGCCATCGAGCCGGACATCCTGCTGATGGACGAATCGACCTCGGCGCTCGATCCGATCTCCACGACGAAGATCGAGGAGCTCACCCGAGAGCTGAAAAAAAGTTATACGATCGTCATGGTCACGCATAACATGCACCAGGCAGCCAGAATTTCGGACCGGACGGTGTTTTTCCTGAACGGAGAGGTAGTGGAGTCGGCGGACACGGAGCAGCTGTTCCGGGCGCCGCGCGATCAAAGGACGGAGGACTATATCTCCGGCAGATTCGGTTAAACGACCGGGAAGGGGCAATCGGCTAATGACGGCAAGAAGGGAATTCGATATCGGACTCGTACAACTGCAGAACATGCTGGTGGAGATGGGGGACCGCGTGGAGAAGGCGCTCGGCGACGCGATGCAGGCGCTGGAGGGCTTGAACGGTCCGCTCGCGCAGCGGATCGTCAAAGCCGACCCTGAGCTGAACCGGCTCGAGGAGCGCATCGCGGATCTGGGGTCCAAGCTGATCGCGACGCAGCAGCCCGTGGCGAAGGATCTGCGCCGCATCCTCGTGGCGCTCAAAATCTCCTCGGACCTTGAGCGGATGGGCGACCTGTCCGTCGACATCGCCAAAGTCGCGATTCGGCTGGAAGGCCAGTCGCTGATCAAGCCGCTCGTGGACCTGCCGCGCATGGCGACGCTGGCGCAAGGGATGATCGGCGAGTCGATTCGTTCCTACATCGACGAGAACGTCGACCTGGCCTACAAAATGGCCAAGGACGACGATAGGATCGATGCGCTTTACTCCCAGATTTTGCGCGAGTTGTTCGAGATGGCCGGCGAGAACCAAAAAAACGTCGGCCAGGCAATGAACCTGTGTTTTGTCGGCCGCTACATCGAGAGGATCGCGGATCATGCGACGAACATCGGCGAGAACGTCGTTTTCCTCGTCGTCGGCACGCGTCCCGATCTGAATCAGTAACCTTAAAGCGCGCGGACGCAGCATGCTGTAAAACTTCGCGATGAAGGTGGTTCCTCTTGCAGAGCTTGACACTGCAAGGAGAACGCCTTTTTTTGCGTTTATGGCAGCGCACAAAAAAAGAAGTCGACCGGTTCATTGGTCGACTTCCTCTTCCTCGTTACGATTGTGCGGTTAAAATCTGCGGACCTTCCGACGTGATGGCGATCGTATGCTCGTACTGGGCGGCGAGCTTGCGGTCCCGCGTCCGCGCTGTCCAGCCGTCCGCATCGATGGTCATCTCATAGGTCCCCTCGGTAATCATCGGCTCGATCGTGAACACCATGCCCTCCTTGAGGCGAAGCCCTCTGCCGGGTTTGCCGACGTGCATATAGTTCGGATCCTCGTGCAGGTCACGTCCGATGCCGTGCGCGAGAAGATCGCGCACGACGCCGAAGCCGTTCGACTCGGCATGCCGCTGGATGGCGCTCGTCACATCGCCCAGCCGATGGCCGGGCTGCGCCTGAGAGATGCCGAGGTCCAGGCATTCCTTCGTGACGCGCATCAGCTTGTCGGCCGTCGGCGAGATGTGCCCGACCGCATAGGTCCAGGCCGAATCGCCCAGCCAGCCGTCCAGCTCCGCGACCGTATCGATCGTCACGATATCGCCTTCTTCAAGCGGTTTATCGCTGGGGAACCCATGGGCGATTACGTCGTTGACGGAGGCACAGGTCGCATAGGGATAGCCCTTGTAGCCTATCTGAAATGGTTTTGCGCCGTGCTTCAACATGATCTCCTCGAATATACGATTAATCTCGTTGGTGGTGATACCCGGTTGGATCAGCGGCGCGATGTTACGATGGCATTCGGCGACGACCTGACATGCCTTGCGGATGGCTTCGATTTCATGCTTGCTTTTTAAGATGATCATGGTCGTATCAGGACTCCTTCGTAATAGCTTGCATGGCGAGCCGGACGATTCGATCGACGTCCAGGTCGGACGTGCCTGCATAGTAGCGCAACCCGCAGCAGCCGACGAGCACGGCAAGCATATGGTCGACGCTGTCGTCCTCGCGGCGGGCGATCGATTGGAGCGGCGTATACAGCCGTTCCATGAAACGTCGCTTGCTGACGTGGCGGTCCTTCTCGGGCAGGCCGGCGTAATGCTCGGAGGCCATCTTGTAGACGAGATACGCTCTGGGGTCCGACTGCCAAAGCGCGAGCAGCGTCCTGCAATACGTCAATAGCTGCTTCTCGTCCGGGCTGCCGCCGCAGTCGTCCGCCCATTTTTCCAAAGCTTGCTCGGATCGCTCGAAGCCGCTGCTCAGCACGTCTTCGATCAATAAATGCCGGTTGGGATAGTAATGGTACACCGTTCCGTAGCCGAGCTCGGCCTCGCACGCGACATCGCGAATATCGAAGCTGCCGCCCGTCCGGAAGTAGGCGCGCGCGGCGGCGTCCAGAATCTGCTCTCTGCGCTGCATGCGGATGAGCTCGTTTTGTTCTTTCGTTCGGGGGCACATCGGCGCTTGAACCTCCTGTTATAGACCTGCAAATATGTCGATTTAAAAATAGTAGCATGCGGCGCGGCAAGATGCAACTGAACGGGGGGAATGCCCGGATATAGGGGGACAGACGATACGTTCCGCCTCACTTCGCGCGGCGAGCTGCCCTGCGGCTGTTCTGCGGCTATCCTGACGTTCGGCGAGGCGGCGCTTGGGCTGTCGACCTCACGCATTTCGGTTGTGCCAAAAAGATGCGGGCAGCCGCTGAAGGCAAGTCAGTCAAGGGCTATCGGACACAGGAGACGTTATTGCTTTAAAATCTATCCGAATGGTGATCGTTTAGGACTGTAGGGACGTTATTCGAGCAGATGGAGGCTGAAAAAGGCAGGAAATCCCGCAATAGCGGCGCCTGGGTCCGCGAGCGGCCCGCCACTCGCGATTTGCACAAAAATAACGGCTCCCCAGTCCATCCGAGCCGCGCGTATGCGCAATCTAAAGGCCGAAGAAGCTCGTTCTATACTTTATTGAGTCGTCTCCGAATAAAAAAAAGGCTTCGCCGTCTTTAAGGACGTCGAAACCTTTCTTTGTTGCGTTATTTCATCGGAATAAACATGAGCGTGATCGGCAGATTGGAGCCAAGCGCCGTCAGGTACGAGATCTCGACCGTCTCATTGTACTGTCCGGTGCGATAAACCGGCGTCGCGACGTTCGGATTTTCCAGGATGCTCGTGTTGGTGACGGGCACCTTCACGCCGTTGACGAGGAAGGCGCCGGTGTAAATGCCGCCTCGCGCGTTAAGCGAGATGAGAGTGTTTGCCTTGACCTGCACCGTCATGTGGTAGACGACGCCGAAGTTGCCCCAGTTGTTCTCGGGCTGGCCGTTCAACTGGTCGATGCCGTCGAGCGCCGGGTCGATGCTGTGGTCGCCGAACACGATGCGCTTCGGCGTATCGCCCAGCGTGTCGTTGATGACGATCTCGCGGTCGGCGCCCTGGAAGGTGCCGCGGATATGCTTGCCGTCGCGCTTCATGACGCCGAGCGTCGGCAGCGTGGCAAGCGGATCGTCGCCGCTCTTCACGGCGAACAGCGTGAACTTGACGTTCGTGGACGTGCTGAGATCCGCGTAGGCGGAGAAGGTCTGGCCTTTGGACAGCGCCTTCTGGTTCAGCTCGGGCACGATCAGCTTGGTCGCGCCGGGCGCCAGCCAGGTCGTCGTGGTCGACAGGTTGTCGCGCGAATCCAGATAGCGGATCGCCGCCATCTTGCCCGTATAAGCGCCGAACGTCTCGGGTCCCGCGCTGCCCCATGCGCCGAGATCGAGCGCCGCCGATTCGGTCGCGCTCTCGTTGGTCGCGGCGAGGTAAATCTTGAGCGGCTCGGCGCCGAGATTCTGATGGTACAGGAACAGGCGGAGGTCGCCGGACAGCGTATCGCGATACAGAACGCCCGGTCCCGTCAGATCCTCGGGGCTGTCGGAGGCGATAAGCGCCCGGTTCGTATTATAGAAAGTATAAGGCACGGTCGGAATCTTGAGGACGTCCGCGCCGACGATCGGATACTTGTCGCCCACGAGGGTGAAGCGCTCATTGAATTCCTTCTCCGTATACATGACGTCCGTCGTGATGTTGATCGTCTTGGAAAAGTCCGAAATGCTGCCGTGCCTGTCGGTCACGCGAAGCGAGATCGTCTGCGGGCCGGATACGAAGAAGCCGCGCTTGTTGTTCGACCACTCGGTCGACACGATCGCGTTCTCGTCGTCGTACGACTGGTCCGTGTACGTGATCGGCTCGCCGATCATATACGTGTCCTTGTCGGTCGTAAACTGCGCGACCGGCGGCTGGTTCGGCGGGAGCACGGTGATCGTGACCGTGTACGGGTCAAGCCAGTTGCCGGCCATGTCCTGCACGCTGCGGGAGATCACGTATGTACCGGGTTCGGGGAATACGCTTAAATTGCCGTCCCAGCTCTCGGACCAGATCTTGCTCGGATTTTTGGAGAGGCTGGTGTAAGTGACCTGCGTCTCGCCGGCATAAATCACGTCCTGATCGACCTTGAAGTCGGCGGTCGGCGCGACGCTCCAGGTAAGCGATACGGTGCCGGGCGCAGCCGACAGCGTGGAGCCGGTCGCCTTGACCCAGTCGCGCAGCGGCACCATCAGGCTGCCGTTGTAAATATAGGTCTTGCCGGACGAGGCCACCTTCGCGCCGTTCAGCCAGAAGGCAGTGCTGCCTGTCTTGAATTCGACCGCGTTGCCGTCCGTCGATATCGTATACGACCTGGAGGCGGCGTTGTACGTAATCTTGTAGCCGAATCGGGCAGCCAACATGGATACGGGCGCATAGGTAACGCCTTTGACGATGAGCGCAGGCTGCGGCGAGGCGTACGTCGTGCCGTTGACCGATACTTGGGCTTTGTTCAGGGTGAGCGTAAGAACGTTGTCGCCGGGGCCGGCCGCCGTAGCGACGTGAGAGGCCGTCGGGGCGAGCAGCGTGACGAGGAGCGCGGCCGCGGTGAGCCATTTGATCAAGCGTTGTCTTTCGAGCTTCCAATTCATAGTGCCAAAGTCTCCTTTTACTTCATAAAATCCGACGATTACGGTTGCATTCGACTCTATTCTAGACGAAAGCGGCAATCAAAAGTTGCGTTGAATTCGTGAAGAAACGGCGAACAAAAAAGCCGCCCGCAAGGACGGCCTTCCATTTTTGCGCCGGAATTGGCTATGAAATAAGGCTGCTCTCTATTTTTTAACGGGAAGCCGTTGCCTTCTTTTTAGGTACGGAGGAGGTGCCGAACAGGATCCAGGCCCACCGGAAGTTGCGCTGAATCGCCCAAGCGATGCCCCAAGCTACGAGGAGCGCGGACAGGAATTCGCAGGCGTAATAAACGTGGAACGCCAGGCTGCCGCCAGGAACCGGGATGTCGCGGTAATAATACAGCACGGCGGGATGAATGAGGTAGATGCCGAACGAGCAGACGCCGATATTGCCGAGCGTGCGGGTCCATACCGCCTTGGGCCGGCGTATCAACGCGTTCGAGAGCAGGAACAGCGAGATCGCGGACATGAGATTGAACACAAACTGCGTGTAGGCGAAAACCTGACCGTCGGCCCAGTCCTTATTTACCATGCCTTGATAGCGCAAATAAACGTAATAGGCGCCGGACACAATCCACAGCGCGTACGCGAGGATCACGGACAGCCGGCGAACGGCGGGACGGTCCGCGAACCACGCCAGAATCCGCTCGTAGTGGATGGCGATCCACATCGCGACGGCGAATATGCCGAAGTACGAGATGAACAGGCTGCCCGGTGCGATGGAGCACGTTCGGCCATCCGGACTGGTGGACGATGTATTCGCGGTTCAAGTAAAAGTAGGCGAATTGAAGCACGATGCCGATCCACCAGATGTGGCGGCGCGCCCAGCCGCTGCGTAGCGCGAGCAGCAGGATGGGGAACAGGACGTAGTACTGGATGATGACGAACATGAAGTACAAGTGTCCGTAAGCTTGTCCGGTGAGCAGTTGTCCCAGAAATTTGGTCGCCGAATCGGGGGGCGGCGCGAAATCCTTTTTTTAGAAAAAAAATACAGCAAGCTGAAAATCGCGTACGGGAGCACGGCTCCCCAAATGCGTTTGCGGTAAAAAAGTCGCGATCGTGCCGCCGTTCAAAGGCTTGCCCGCGTAATTGTACGTCAGCACGAAGCCGCTGATAAAAATAAAGGCAGGCACGGCGAACACGGCGAACTCGTGCAGGAACACGTATAAGCCGTAAAAGGAAGAAGACGTCTGCAGCTGAACCAGGGCATTGCTCGTGGAATGAATCATGACGACGGCCAGTATCGCCATCGCGCGCAACAAGTTGATCTCCGGAATGTAGCGCCTCGGTTGGGTCAACGCGGAACTCTCCTTACTGTTTGAATTTCATAGCCATCTTAACACAGCCCGCGGACGCCGGGTGCTTAAACTTTCCTTAATGAGGGATCGGCGCCGGTCGTCGCCCGGCCTTCGGGGTTTATGGTATGATTGTTGTTAATGGAAGAAGAACGGATGGAGCGTGCGTAAACCGATGGCGAACAGATGGAAAACCACTCAAGTAGATGGCGGGCGGGACAAGCTGCTCTTGATCGACGGCAACAGTATCGTATTCCGGGCGTTCTACGCGATGCCGCCGCTGACGAATTCCGCCGGCTTGCATACGAACGCGGTGTTCGGGTTCACGACGATGCTGCTCAAGGTACTCGAGGAGGAGCGCCCGACGCACCTGCTCGTGGCGTTCGACGCGGGCAAGACGGTTTTCCGCCACGAAGGCTTCGCCGAGTACAAGGGCGGACGGCAAAAAACGCCGCCGGAGCTGTCCGAGCAGTTTCCGCTGCTCAAGGAGCTTTTGGACGCGTTTTCGATTTTCCGTTACGAGATTCCCGGCTACGAGGCGGACGATATTATCGGCACGCTGACGAAGCAGGCCGAGCAAGCGGGCATCGAGGCGGTCGTCGTCTCGGGCGACAAGGATATGCTGCAGCTGGCGTCCGAGCGGACGAGCGTGCTCCTCACGCGCAAGGGCGTGAGCGAGACGGAGCGCTATACGCCGGAGGCGATCGGGGAGAAGTACGGGCTCACGCCGCTTCAGATCATCGATCTGAAGGGTCTGATGGGCGATGCCTCGGACAATATTCCGGGCATTCCCGGCGTCGGGGAGAAGACCGCGCTCAAGCTGCTAGCGGAATACGGCAGCGTCGAGGAAGTGCTGGCCCATGCCGGGGAGATCAAAGGCAAACTCGGCGAGAACGTGCGCGGCAACATGGAATCGGCGAAAATGAGCAAGGAGCTGGCGACGATCCTGCGCGAAATTCCGGTCGAGCGGAGCTGGGAGCAGCTTGCCTGGGAAGGCGCGGAGCATCCGGCTTTGCTCGCGGCGCTGCGCAAGCTCGAGTTCAAGTCGCTCATCGAGCGGCTGGCGCTGAGCGAGGGCGAAGCGGACGCGGCGTCCGTCGCCGCAAGCCGCAGCCGCCTACGAGACCGTGCGCGTGCACGATGCCGCGGACTGGTCGGCGCTCGCGGAGGCGCTCCCGCATGCCGAGAGCTTCGTCCTTGATGCGAATGGCGACAACCCGCATCAGAGCGAAGGCATCGGCATCGCGATCGCCGCGGGAGAGCGGGTATACGCGCTGCCGTTCGAGGCGCTGCACTCGGCGCCCGAAGCCGCGCCGCTGAGAGATTGGCTCGCCGACGCCGGCGCGCCGAAGACCGGCTACGACCTGCACCGCGCGGAGCTCGTGCTGGCGCGTCACGGACTCGAGCTGCGCGGCCAGGCGTTCTGCTGCTTGCTCGCGGCGTACCTGCTCGACCCGACAGACGCAGACCCGTCGCTCGCCGGACTGCTCGCGAAGACGGGCTTGCCCGGCATCGCATCGGACGAGGCGGCCTACGGCAAGGGCGCGAAGTTCCGCGTGCCGGAGCAGGAGGCGCTGGCCGCGCATCTGGCGGCCAAGGCGGACGCGGTCCGGCGGCTCGCCTCGCGGCAGGCGGCCGAGCTCGAAGAGGCGGGCATGAAGCCGCTGTTTTACGAGCTCGAGCAGCCGCTCGCGATCATCCTTGCCGATATGGAAAAGCAGGGGATCGTCGCGCAGGCCGAAGCGCTCGAAGAGCTGGGCAAGGACTTCCAGGCGCGAATCGGCCAGATCGTAAGCGAGATCTACCGGATCGCCGGCTTCGAATTCAACATCGGCTCGACCCGGCAGCTGGGCGAGGTGCTGTTCGACAAGCTCGGCCTGCCCGTCGTCAAGAAGACGAAGACCGGCTATTCGACGGACGCGGAAGTATTGGAGAAGCTGGAGCCTTACCACGAGATCGTGCGGCTTATCCTGCACTACCGCCAGCTCGCCAAGCTGCAGTCGACATACATCGAGGGCCTGCTGAAGGAAATTCGGCCGGAGGACGGCAAGATTCACACTTACTACCGACAGACGATCGCCGCGACGGGACGGCTGAGCAGCCAATATCCGAACCTGCAGAACATCCCGATCCGCATGGAGGAGGGACGTCAGATTCGCAAGGCGTTCGTGCCCTCCGAGCCGGACTGGCTGATTCTCGCCGCCGACTACTCGCAGATCGAGCTTCGGGTGCTGGCGCATATTTCCGGGGACGAAGGGCTCAAGGAAGCATTCCGTCTGGAAATGGACGTGCACACGAAAACCGCGATGGACGTGTTCGGCGTCAGCGCCGAGCAGGTGGACGGCAATATGCGCCGCAGCGCCAAAGCCGTCAACTTCGGCATCGTGTACGGCATCAGCGACTATGGCCTGTCCCAGAATCTCGGCATCACGCGGAAGGAAGCGGCGTCCTTTATCGAGCAGTACTTCGCGGCTTTCCCGGGCGTGCGCCGGTATATGGACGACATCGTCGCCCAGGCGAAGCAGGACGGTTACGTCAAGACGCTGCTCGAGCGGCGCCGCTATCTGCCGGACATCCGCTCGTCGAACTTCAACCTTCGTTCGTTCGCTGAGCGCACCGCGATGAATACGCCCATCCAGGGCACGGCCGCCGACATCATCAAGCTTGCCATGGTTCGTATGGCCGAGGCGCTCAGGGACAAGGGGCTGAAAAGCCGGATGCTGCTTCAGGTGCATGACGAACTCGTATTCGAGGTGCCGCCGGAAGAGCTGGATACGATGAAAAAGCTCGTGCCGGAAGTGATGGCCTCCGCGCTGCCGCTCGACGTGCCGCTGAAGGCGGAGGTCAGCGCGGGCGTCAACTGGTACGAGGCGAAATAAGCGTCGCGTGCCGGATCGGACGGCAGCGGATCGACAGTCACCTTAGAGAAAGGATGAACGAAAATGCCGGAACTCCCGGAGGTAGAGACGGTCAGGCGTACGCTGAGCGAACTGATCGTAGGCAAGCGGATTCGGGCGGTCACGGTGCGACTGCCGCGCATTCTGCAAAAGCCGGACGATCCAGACCTGTTCGGCGCGATGCTGGAAGGGCGGACGTTCACGGCCGTCGAGCGGCGGGGCAAGTTTCTGCGGCTGATGCTGGACGGACTCGTGCTCGTCTCCCATCTGCGCATGGAAGGACGCTACGGCCTGTTCGCGGACGACGCGCCGCTCGACAAGCACACGCACGTCATTTTCCACTTTACGGACGGCACCGCGCTGCGGTATACGGATGTGCGTCAATTCGGCACGATGCATCTGTTCCCCGCCGGCGAGGAGCTCGCGTCGCCGCCGCTCGCGAAGCTCGGGCTCGAGCCGCTCGAAGCGGGCTTCACCGCGGAAGCGCTGCGAGGCTCGCTGGGCCGCCGGAATACGAAGATCAAGCCGCTGCTCCTCAATCAGGAATGGATCGTGGGGCTCGGCAATATTTATGTAGACGAGGCGCTTCATCTGGCAGGCATTCATCCGGAGCGGATGGCCGGCGAATTGAAGCCGAAGGACTGGCGTCGGCTGCACGAGGCGATCGTGACGACGCTGACGGCGGCAGTCGAAGCCGGCGGCTCTTCGGTCAAGTCCTACGTTAACGGACAGGGCGAGATGGGGATGTTCCAGCATCGGCTGCGCGTATACGGCAGGACCGGCGAGGCCTGTCCGGCCTGCGGTCATCCGATAGCCAAGTCGGTCGTCGGCGGACGCGGCACGCATGTGTGCGCGAAGTGCCAGAAGCCGCCGAAAGGCGCGGCTGGCCCGGCGAGCGGCGTCAGCGCGGCTGCGTCCAAACGGTACCGCGAAAGCGGAAGTGCCGTTAAGCGCAGGCTGGACGGCGCCGTCGCGAGCGAATCGTAACCGATTGTTTGAAATCGAAGCGGGCATTCGCCTGCCTTTCTGCATAGGATGAACAGAACCGTCGATCCCTACCCGGGCTCGTCGGCATGTCTACGCCATGCAGGAGGTACGGTCATGCTCGCACATTCGGCATCATTGTTGTTTCTCGCGTTCGCAGTCAGTCTGGATGGCTTCGGTGTCGGCATTACGTACGGTCTGCGCAAGATTCGCATCCCGCTCACGTCGATCGCGATCATCGCGGCCTGCTCGGGCGCGGTTATCCTCATTTCCATGCTCGTCGGATCGCTTATCGCCGGATGGCTGTCTCCGTATGGATCCAAAGCTGTCGGCGCGGCGATCTTGATCGGGATCGGGACTTGGGCATTAATTCAATTCGCGCGAAATCGCAAGGCAGACGACGACGGGAATCGCGCGTCGGACGGCAGTACTGCAGACGGTGGCGAGAAAAAAGCTGACGCGACAAGCGCGATGGATGGCGGATATCCGGCTGCCAGAACCGTCGAGCAAGCGTCGCATGCGGCGGACGCCGATGGCGCTGTGCCGATGCTGACGCTTGAGCTGCGCGTATTCGGTCTGATCATTCAAATTTTGCGGACGCCTTCGATCGCCGACGTCGACCGGTCGGGCATCATCACATCGGGAGAAGCGCTGCTGCTCGGCATCGCGTTATCGCTGGACGCTTTCGGCGCCGGCATCGGGGCGGCGCTCGTGGGGTTCCCGGCCATGCCGACGGCTCTTCTGATCGCCGCGGCGAGCGGCATGGTTCTTTGGGCGGGCATGCGCGTCGGATTTTTGGCGGCGGGTCTGCGTTGGGTGCAGCGGCTTACCGTATTGCCGGGCATTATTTTGATCGTAATGGGCATATTCAAGCTGATGCACGCCTCTTGAACGTCCGCCGCAATGCGCGCTTTATTTGGTTCATGCCATTATCCCATTGACTCAGCGGCAGGGTCGGCAACCGGTACATGGACACGATTCTGAGCCGAGGGGATAATGGCATGGTTGGGCGATGCGACAGGTTGGCGGCGAACGACTCGCCGAGGCCCGCAACGTCCCCGTCCGTTTGAACGGATCGAAAGTCGGCTTATTAAGCCGCCGCAAGGAGGTTATGCAGGATGAACATCGGATTGACCGGCGGCATTGCCACCGGCAAGAGCACAGTCGCACGCATGCTGGTCGCCCGCGGAGCGGCGCTCGTCGACGCTGATCGAATTGCCCGGGAAATTGTCGAACCTGGACAAGCCGCGCTCGTCCGGATCGCCGAGCGGTTCGGAGACCGCGTCATTCAAGCGGACGGCTCGCTCGACAGGCGCATGTTGGGCACGATCGTATTCGCGGACGCGGAAGAGCGTAAAGCGTTGGAGGCGATCACGCATCCGGCCATTCGCGAGCTGATGCGCGAGCGGGTCGCCGCGCTGGAAGCGGAGCGGCCCGACAGGCTGGTCGTGGCGGATATTCCGCTGCTGTACGAGTCGGGGCTTCAGCATGTATACGAGGGCGTCATGGTCGCGTACGTTCCTCGGGAGGTGCAGCGGACGCGCCTGATCGGGCGCGACGGGCTATCGCCGGAGGAAGCGGACAAGCGAATCGGCGCTCAGATGGATATCGAAGAAAAGCGGCGATTGGCCGATTACGTCATCGACAACAGCGGCACGGTCGCGGAGACGGAAGCGCAGTTGGATCGCTTCTGGCGGTCGCTCCGTTCGGGACCGGTGACGTTATGAGCAAAAAGCGGACAAGACCGAAGCGAAAACGATGGTTTCTCGCGCTGCTCATCATCGTCGTCGCGCTGCTGTTCATCCGTTCGGAATGGCTGGGCAAGATGGTGTATCCCATCCAGTATCAGAAGGAAATTCAGTCGAATGCGGACCGTTACGCCGTCGATCCGCGTCTGATCGCGGCCGTCATCCGGGTCGAATCCAACTTCGTGCCGGACGCCGTGTCCCCGAAGGGCGCGATCGGGATCATGCAGATCATGCCGGACACCGCAGATTGGATTTTAAAGCAGGACGACTTCGGCAGCATCACGACCAAGCTGGCCGGCGAGCGGGCGGACGCTGGCATTCGCCTGGGGGCCTGGTATCTCAAGGAACTGCTGCGGCAGTTCGAAGGCGACACGGTCAAGTCGCTCGCCGCCTACAATGCGGGGCCGGGCAAGGTGAAGCAATGGCTGCGGGAGGGCATCTGGGACGGCCGGGAGGAGACGCTGTCGGACATTCCTTACGGAGAGACCCGTCGCTATGTGCAAAAGGTGCTGTTTTACCGCAAGAAATACGACGAACTGTATGACAATTGGTCTTAAGCGCGTTAAAATGGAAAAGAAGCCCTGAAGCACGAAGCTTCAGGACTCCTTGTTATTGAAGTACCTAGGTGAAGAGCATGAACTTAGAAACGGCCTGCGAGTTGTTGCTCGGCGATTTGGACCAGACGCTTGGTGATGCTGCCACCGATCGATCCGGTATCGCGAGTAACCATGTTCCCGTAGTATCCGTCTTGCGGGATCGCGATGCCGAGTTCTTGAGCAACTTCATACTTCAGTTGATCAAGCGCACCGTAAGCTTGAGGGACTACCAGGTTGTTGCTGTTGCCGCTGTTTTGGCTCATGTTGTTCACCTCCTCGCGGTTGGTAAACGTATTATGTGCCTTATCCCCGGAATCATGTAAGGGAAGGCTTGGAAATTTAAAAAAAAGTTTCTCGCGTCAAAGGAGAGCCGTCGACATATGAAATGTCCTTATTGCGACTACAACGGTACGAAGGTGCTGGACTCCCGTCCTGCGAACGACAACAAGTCGATCCGCCGGCGCCGCGAATGCGAATCGTGCAATCGCCGCTTCACCACGTTCGAGATGGTCGAGGAGACGCCGCTGATCGTGATCAAGAAAGACGGGAGCCGCGAGGAGTTCAGCCGTGAAAAGCTGCTGCGCGGACTGCTGCGCGCCTGCGAGAAGCGCCCGGTGTCCGTCGGACAGCTCGAGATCCTCGTCTCCAACGTCGAGCGCGAGCTGCGCAACACCGCCCAGGCCGAGATCGACAGCAACATGATCGGCGAGAGCGTCATGGAGCAGCTGTACCCGGTCGACGAGGTCGCCTACGTTCGTTTCGCGTCGGTATACCGTCAGTTCAAGGACATCAACATGTTCCTTAAAGAGTTGAATGTATTGATTAATAAGCACGGGATTTGACCGAACGATCGTTGGATGGCGGACAGGCTCTGCTCGCATTGATTGGGCAGAGCTTTATGCTTCATTATAACGAAGAAACGAGCAAGCCATTTCTTTCAAAAGTTTATTCAAAAGATTGTTGACATGTCTTTTGCTCCTGTGATAAGATCATTCTTGTCGCCAACGAACGACAGATCATACGGGGCCATAGCTCAGCTGGGAGAGCGCATCGCTGGCAGCGATGAGGTCAGGGGTTCGATCCCCCCTTGGCTCCACCAAATGCAAATTTCAGACACGCCGATGAGGCGTGTTTTTTGCATTTGGTGGAGCCCCGAAGGGGGCGAACCCCAGGGGGCGTTCCACGCGCAGGGAGCCGGAGGCGGACGAGCATGGCATCGATATCTACCACAGCGCTCTACATCGATGAATAGGCTTCGTCAGCAAGTTTAATCGGGATATCGTTATCCCCCTTGGCTCCACCAAAGATTAAATACTTCAAACCCTTGCATAGCAAGGGTTTTTTTTGTTTTTTTGATTTCCCGCAAATGGTGAATCACTCGATGACAATTTGCGTTTGGGGACGAATTGGGGACGTAAAAGATTATGTATGAAGTGAATCCTGCCGCATCGTCAAAAAGGACAGGGAATTCATGCCAGCTATAGTGAAAGTTTTTATGAAGCAATCGCATCTAAAGGTTATTTGACGTATGATTTCTTTTTTGCCGGGGCTCGTTATTGACGCATTAGAAAAGGGACTTATTCCGGAGGAGCGCATACAGAAGCTCATTGATACAGTCGTCTCAAGAGGCGGAATGGTTAAAGATCTTCACGGAGAAAAATCGGTTTATTATCAGGTCCATGCGACCTACTACAGTGCGCTCGGCGAAGATGACAGGAAGATGCGCTTATGGCGCGTGCCTTGCAGTTATTAAGCCAGGAAAAACACAGATCTGGTACCTCGATCTTTTTGCGGGAAAAATGACGATGAGACGCTGAAGAGAGCGGGACGATATCGCGGCATTCTATGCGGATCGCAAACCGATTTGAACGGCGGCAACGGGATGCTATTGTCCGGTCACCTTGCCATCCTATCTTCAAAAATGACAACGCTTTCTTAAGAATGTTGGCTTTCGACGACTTTGTCTCGGAAGGTACACTGAATACGAAGGAGGCGCCGATATGGAACTGAGTACGCAGACAAGAGAAATGACAGGAAAAACAGAACATCGATCTCATTTTTGGAAGCGATTCAAAAAAACAAAAAACGCTGCATCTGTTCGTCGGACTCGGCATGATCTTTTTTGTTGGTCTTCGCCTACACGCCGATGTTCGGGATACTGATGGCCTTTAAGCAGTATTCCATCTCTACCGGAATAAAGGGTATTTTTACAAGCGAGTGGGTGGGGCTAAAGCATTTCGATGAGTTCGTAAACGATTATCAATTCGGAATGATCGTGCGCAATACGTTGATATTGAGCCTTCTAAAAGTTTTTTTCGCTTTTCCGGCTCCGATCCTGCTGGCCATTCTGTTGAACGAAGTCAAAAATGTTCGATTCAAGCGATTCGTCCAAACGATCAGCTACTTGCCCCACTTCATTTCGTGGGTCGTTGTCGTCGGCATTGCTTTTGCCTTCTTGTCGACGGACGTCGGGATCGTCAACAAGGCGCTGCTGGGGCTTGGATTCATCGACAAACCGCTGGACATCCTGACGAACCCTAACTACTTCTGGGGACTTGCGACGGGGAGCGCCGTCTGGAAGGAAATGGGCTGGTGGACGATTATCTTTCTGGCCGCGATCGCGGGCATCAATCCTTCGCTCTATGAAGCCGCCCAGATCGACGGCGCCGGTCGCTTGGCTCGAATTCGCCATATTACGTTTCCAGGTATGAAAGGAACGATCGTCGTCGTGCTCATTCTGACGATCGGAAGCATACTGGGCGGCGGACTGGTCGGTTCCAACTTCGAGCAGGCTTTCCTTTTCGGCAACAGCATCAACAATCCGACCTCGGAAATCGTGCAAACCTATGCCTTCAAGGTGGGATTAAGGGACGGAAGATTTTCCTATGCCGCAGCGATCGATTTGATCCAATCCGTCATTTCCGTCGTATTGATCTTCTCCAGCAACTACATTGCCAAACGCTCGTCGGGATCGAGTTTATTCTCAGGAAAGGGGAACGGACATGCCGCTCAGCCAGAAACGAAAAGACCTTATCATGGATTCTTTGGTATATGTCATCCTGGCCATTCTGACGCTATCCATGCTGTATCCATTCTATTATGTCCTGATTCTTTCCTTTAATAAAGGAACCGATTCGCTTCTTGGAGGCGTTTATCTATGGCCTCGGACGTTCTCGTTAGAAAACTACGCGCAGTTTCTGGATGACCCCAAGTGGTATCGCGCGTTTGTTGTTACAATCGTGAGAACGCTTACCGGTGCCGCTTTAGGCGTCTTATTCACCTGTCTGGTCGCGTACGGGCTGTCACACCGCGATCTTCTCTTCCGAAAAAGCTACTTCACGATCATCATATTCGCGATGTATTTTTCCGGCGGTTTGATTCCTTACTATGTGGTTCTGCGTTCCGTCGGATTGCTGAATACGTTCGGCGTGTATGTCATTCCTTCCATGCTGAGCACGTTCTTTCTGTTGATCGCCATTTCGTTCTTCCAGGAGATACCGGCTGAATTAAAAGAATCGGCGCATATGGACGGCGCTAGCGAGTTGGTCATCTTCTACCGGATCATCCTTCCCGTCTCTATGCCGCTGGTCGCCACGATGTCGCTTTTCATGGGGGTCAGTCAATGGAACTCATGGCTGGATTCCGCTTATTTCGTGCAGTCGGATAGCTTGCGGACGCTCGCCTTCCGGATGATGGAGGTGATCAATAAAAGCAATGCGCCCATGGACGCCATAGCCATCGCGAACAGTTCCTCCGCCGGCGTTACCAGCTACTCGCTTCAGGTAGCCGCCATGGTCATATCCATCGCGCCTATCGTATGCGTCTATCCGTTCCTTCAACGATTTTTTATTCAAGGCATTATGCTCGGGTCTGTAAAGGGCTGATGAACGGCATGATATTAGAGCGTTAGCTTTAATATAAACAACACTTTTCGGAGGGATTCGATTGAAGAGAAATAAGGGGAAGAAAACGCTGCTCCTATCGTTGCTCGCGACGATGACGCTGGTCACCGCATGCGGCGCGAACAACAACGATCAGCAGACCACCGCAAGCAGCAGCGCCACCTCGTCCATGACCGCAAAAAACAAAGAGGTAAAAGAACTGTCGTTGTTTATCGATATGTCTTGGTATCCAGTGAAGGAATGGAAGGGGCCGGTCGCCGAAAAAATTACCGAAAAGACGGGCGTTAAGCTGAATGTGACGGTCGCTACCGATGATAAGCAACTTCCGCTCATGATCGCTTCCGGAGATCTCCCCGATCTGGTCTTTACGAATTCCAATATCGCTCGGATGTCCGATTCGAAGCTGTCTTATCCCTGGAACGAGCTGATCGAGAAATACGCGCCTGACTTTAAGATCGATCCGATACGAGTTGCGATCAATTCGATGGACGACGGCAATTTCTACACGGTTCGCAACTCTTTTGCGACCCAGGAGGAAATGGCGAAAAATAAATACGCGCTGGGCAGCGACGGCAATCCCGGCATCGCGGTACGCGAGGACATTATGCAGGAACTCGGTAACCCGCCGATCGCGTCCACCGATGACTTCTTGAAGGTTCTGGGTATGGTGAAACAAAAATATCCGGACATGATTCCGCTGATTATGGACAAAGACTGGATCGAGCAATACTTCCTGCAGCAGTTCGGCGTCGAGGGCCTTCTGGACGGCTGGTATGAGCGGGACGGAAAAGTGGACTATGCGATCAGACAGCCGGAAATGCTGGATTTCTTCAAGTTTATGAACCGTCTGTACCGCGAAGGGGACGTTCTGGCGGAGAACTTCGCCTATACGAACGATCAGATCGACGATCAGTATGCGACCAGCGGGAAGGCATTCGCGCATATGCATACGGTCAGCATTGCAGACTCGGACAATAGCAAGGTCAAAAACGCAGGCGGATCCTACACATTCAAGATGCTTCCAAGCGCTATCTCCAAAAATACGATATCCGTAAGCTCGGGACTTGGCTTTGCAGGGACGTTCATTACGAAGAACAATAAAGATCCCGAGGCGTCGATTAAATTCCTTGAGTATCTTGCGAGCGACGAAGGAAAGAAATTGACGATGTTCGGCGTCGAAGGCGAGCATTGGACCTGGAACGACGAAGGCTATCCGAATTTGAAATACGATCCATCCGACTCCGAATTCGTCAACAGCAACGGAATCAAGTGGTGGTACCTGTACAACGACGGCATCACGGAAGGGATGCTGAGCTATGTGCCCGGGACGCAAAAGACGAAAGCGTTGATGGAGAGAAAGGAGTTCGTGGAGTATAAACCGGAGCTAGGCTTGATCCAACTGCAGCCGGATTCGGAAGAGAAGACGATCAAAACGAAGATCGACGAGATGATCAAAAACGAGAAGGTTAAAATCTACTTGGCGAAGTCGGAGGAAGAAGCCGTGGCAAACTACGAGAGCATGGTGAAGAACGCCGAGAAGATGGGTCTGGATCGCTTGGTGGATTGGGCTAACCAAACCTATCAGAAGAAGAAGGATTTGTTTAAAAAATAAAACGGGGTCCGTCAGGAGCGCTGCGCGTTCCTGACGGATTTTTCACGCTATATTGCAGGTGAAGGCAAATGGGTGAATGGAAAGGCGGGAAAATGATGAAGCTGGCGTATGATTCGCCCGGTACGGCATGGAAAGAGGCTCTTCCGATTGGCAACGGACGGCTGGGAGCAATGGTGTTCGGAGCAGCGGCAACGGAAAGAATCCAGATCAACGAGGAGACGTTGTGGTCGGGGGCGCCGCACGATTATAACCGGCCGGACGCGGGGCAATATTTGCAAGAAGTCCGGAGCCTGATTTTCAATGATCGGATCGAGGAGGCGGAGCGGCTTTTTCTGGACCGCATGATGGGGGGAGCCGATCCATCTGCAAGCTTACCTGCCTTTTTGCGAGCTGAATCTGGCGTTCCCCGGGCATCGCGAGGTTACGCGATATCGGCGTGAATTGGATCTGCGGCGGGCGGTGGCGACCGTATCCTATGAAGCCGACGGATGCGACTACACGCGCGAAATCTTCTGTTCCCGCCCGAGCGGCTGCCTGGTAATTCGGCTTTCGTGCGGCGAGCGGGGCAGTATCGCGGTAGACGCGTCTTTGTCCAGCGTCCACCCCGATGCGTCCGTTCAATCCGACGGCAGCCGCGCGATTCGGCTGACTGGACGGACCAGAACGCGCAAGGGTCCAAGAAATTGGAGCGGCTCTTGGGAAGGTCCGGGACTCCGATTCGAAGGAAGGCTCACGGCTTTTTGCGAAGGCGGCTCGTGCGCGGCCGGCGACGGCGTCTTGCGCATAGCGGAAGCGAGTGCCGTAACCCTCGTTTTTTCCGGAGCGACAAGCTTCTTGAACTACCGGGACATTGGGGGCGATCCTTCGGAATTGAACAATCGGTATATGGCGCGCGTCTCCGAACGACCTTATCGCGAGTTGCTGGACGAACACGTCGAAGACCATAAAGCCTTGTATGAACGAGTCTCGATAAGGCTGGGGGGGGGCCGGGGCGGACGAGCGAACTGGCGGCAAGCGGCGTCCGACGGATCGGCGCGTACTCGACATTCGGGAGACGTAGGACCCGTCGCTCGCCGCGTTATATTTTCAGTTCGGCCGGTATTTGCTCATTGCGTCTTCCAGACCGGGCGATCAGCCTTCCAACTTGCAAGGCATATGGAATGAAGAAGAATGGCCGGAATGGGGAAGCAAATGGACGACCAACATCAACGTCCAGATGAATTACTGGCCGGCGGAGGTCGGAAACTTGCCGGAATGCCATCTGCCGCTGTTCGATCTGATCGACGATCTTCGCGTCACCGGCGCGCGCACGGCGGAACTCTATTACGGCGCGAAGGGCTTCGTCGTCCACCACAATACCGATTTATGGCGCGCCGCGGCCCCGGTCGACATCCATGCCGGAATATGGCCGATGGGCGGGGTATGGTTGGTCCAGCACTTATGGGATCACTTCGAATACAATCCCGACCTTGACTTTCTGAGGGTACGGGCCTACCCTGCCATGAAAGAAGCCGCCCGATTCGTGATGGACTTCCTGGTGGAGGCTCCCGAAGGTGTCAAATTCGCCGGTCTGCTGATTACCAATCCTTCCTATTCGCCGGAGAACGCGTATCGGGACGGCCGCGATCGAAGAAGGCATCTCACGATCTCGTCCACGATGGACGTGCAGTTGATCCGAGACTTGGTCGAACGTTGTTTGATCGCAAGCGAGCTACTGGGCGAAAATTCGGCGTTCGAACACGAAATCCGAAAGGTTCTGGACCGGATCCCCCCCATGCAAATCGGACGATTCGGCCAATTGCAGGAATGGCCGGAGGATTGGGATCGACCGGAAGATTCGAACGGCCACGTTTCTCACCTTTACGGCTTATATCCCGGCAATCAGATATCCGAGGATACGCCCGAAACGTTCGAGGGGGGCGCGCAAAAGCCTCGAGCTTCGCCATCGGAGCAAGGACCGAATCCTGGCTTGGCCGGCTGCTTGGCGGATAGCGCTGCACGCCAGATTGCGAGACGGGGAGAGCGCGCGCAAGCGGCTCGTCGATCTCTTGGCGGGATCGACCAATCCGAATCTGCTCAATCAACATGAGCCGTTTCCGATGCAGATCGACGCCAATTTCGGCGGAACCGCGGGCATTGCGGAAATGCTGCTGCAAAGCCGATCCCGCTATCGAAACGGAAAAGCCGAATACGAAATCGAATTGCTTCCTGCCTTGCCGGAAACATGGCCGGAAGGCTCCGTCTCGGGCTTTCGCGCCCGAGGGGGATTCGAAGTCGGCATGACTTGGGCGGAAGGAAGCTTAATCGGCGCCGAGATCCGTTCCCTTTGCGGATTGCCTTGTACGCTGCGCTATAAGAAGCGATCGATCCGATACACCGTGAAGGCTGGCGAATCGTTTCAATTTGATCCGTTCTCACGTTAACCGGGGTTTGCGGAATTGCAAATCTGGAGGGGATGCGCCTCTATCGGAATTCTTTAGTACATGATACGTTAACGATATATGGATTCCGCATCGGAGGGAAACGCCGCCTTGAGCATCATGCGCAAAATCGTGCTTGGTTACGTGATTATGATCTTTATTCCTGTTCTGGCATTCGGTTATCACTATTACTCGCAAATCTACGGCAACCTGACGCAACAATTCGTGGAGAGCAGGCAGAAAATCCTGGAGCAGGCTTACGCCAATCTGAAAACGGATTTCGCCCGAATTCAGTCGGTCCACCGGGTGCTGCAATACAATCCTTACTTGACCGATTATCTGGACGGCGTATACGAATCCGACGCGGACAGCATCTACGCGCTGACCCGCTATATTCTCCCGCTGAACACGCAATCGATGTTCGCTAATCCGGAGATCGAATCCATCGTCATTTATAAGATGAAGGATCGGGTATTGCCCATCACCAATTTGTTTCGCGATCGGTCTATGCTGGATCCGCAAACGGAACAAACCGTCTCGTCCCTGAAAGCCGGACAGGGGAAATGGCTGCGCGCCGATCCCGCGGCGTCGGATCCGGACCTGATCTATTACCAGTACATTTACAATACGCAAATTACGGAGCGAATCGGCCTTCTTGAAATTCGGGTACGCAAAAGTTTAATCCATAACTTCTATGCGGCCGCGGGTGTGGAAGGAAGTTGGAGAGCGTTGCTGTTGTCCGGACAGGGCGATCCGTTGACGAATGAAGCGCCGGCGTTGGACAAGAAGACATTGCGTCTTCTGCAAGCGGATGACAGGAAATTTTTTATCAACCGGCAAACGATCGTCAATCAGCTGAAGCTCGAGCCGCTGGACGTTCGCGTCATCGTCACCGGTCAGGTGGGAGACGTATTCCGTTCCGTGAAGAAGAAGGAAATCGTCTTGGTGACGATGATCGTGCTGCTGTTGATCGCTTTATCCATCGCCTATTACCTGCTGGCTTCGACGATTACCAAACGGATTCTTCGGTTGGCCCGGCATATGCGTACGCTGAACGACAATAACCTCAGGCAGCTGACGGTCAAAAACGGCAAGTTCGAAAAGGATGAAATCGGCTTCCTGATCGTCACCTATAACGCGATGGTCCGGCGAATGGACGAGCTCGTCAACAACGTCCACCGAGCTGAAATGCGCAACAAAGAAGCGGCATACCAGGTGCTGCAAGCGCAGATCAAGCCTCATTTCCTCTATAACACGCTCGAGACGATCCGCATGGTCGCCGAGGCAAACGACGACAAGGAAGTCGCCGATATTTCCTTCTGGTTCGGGAAACTGATGCGGTACAGCTTGTCGTCCGCGCGGGAAGAAACGGTTCTTGCGAAGGAAATCGAGATGGTTTCCTTTTATATGAACATCCACAAAATGAGGCTCCAAAGCAGGCTGACTTTTGAAATTCAAGTTGCGCTGGATGCCGAACGGCTGGCTTGTCCGCGATTCCTTTTGCAGCCGCTTATCGAAAATGCGATCGTGCATGGAGCTTCCGCCGTCCTTCGACCCGTCCATATCTCGCTGCAGGCGAGGGAAACGGAAAGCGAGATTACGATCGACGTTACCGACAGCGGCAACGGGATTAAGCCGGAGAAGCTTCTCGCGCTTCGCGAACGGCTGTCCAGGCACGACGAGCCTAGAAAGGCAGAGGAGCGGGTCGGCGTAGGTTTGAAAAACGTCAACGAACGAGTCAAAAGCTTCTTCGGAGGAGAATCCCGACTGGAAATCCTCAGCGAGTCGGGCAAAGGAACCTGCTTGCGCATTATCATCGTGAAAAGGAAGGTAGCGGACATGCCCTTTGCTTAGTTTCTTGCTTATCTGTGGCGGTTACGGATATAACGTCCTGGAGGCATTCCTTCCGATTTCGTAAATTGCTTGGTAAAGGAATAAATATCCCCATAACCAAGACTAACGGCTACGTGTTTAATGGGGAGTCCGGAGAGGAGCATCATTTTGGCCTGTTTCATTAAATGTTCAATGTGGTACCGCTGAGGGGAAACTCCGGTTGTGGCTTTAAATAGCTTCCTGAAATTCTCATAGCCCATATTTACGGCTTGCTGCGGCTTCTTTAATATCGTAATGGATATCATTGGCGCCACCGATTAGTTGGCAAGCTTTTGAGATTTTATGATCATTGTGCTCTCTCTGAGTATGATGTACGCTGCCGTGCAAACGGATAATGAGTTCCTGAGCTTTCATCAGCAAATAGGGGAGCCTTTCATCTACAGCGGCTTTAAGAGAGTTAAGCAGGGCGGCAAATTCATTCAAAATATCGTTTGTATGTCGTCGTGTCGGCTGCACCTCTTGGTCGGAATTTATGATGCCTAGCGTTTTGAGGTAATGATAGACTGGATAACCTATGCTGATATAAAACTCGATCCATTCCCCATTCGGCTCGATTTCGGTGGAGTGCATACGATCGGGCAAACGTTGTACCAGATCCCCTGCTTGCATTGTAATAACAGTGCCTTCCTTTGAGATAAATCGTCCATTGCCTTGCAGGACCAACAAACAGCTGTAATATCCGATCCTGAAGTCATACTGGGAGCGCTCTGCCGTTCTTTTTCTCATAAAGCCGCATGACAAAATGCCCTGGTCGAAATCGTCTCCGATACACCGGTATACGACATCGTTTTCTTTTATAGCTTCGAAATTCATATCGTCACCGCACCTACCAAAATGGATAAATGAATTACCAGACCTAACATTTAATATGAAAACTTGTCCTTATATTATAAGGGTATCGACTTTCTTAGCACAACCAATTAAGACAATTTATGAGGGGGTTATTCGAACGTATGAAGCTGAACAGAGACTGGGAGAATCCGCATGTCGCTCACAAGAACCGTCATCCCATGCATGAGCCGTATGGAATATACGAAACCGTGGAACAGGCGCTAAGCGGCGACCGGAGAGCGTCAAAATACGTAAAATGCTTAAACGGCACTTGGAAATTTAAAACGTTTTCATCTCCGGATGCAGTAACTGATGAGTTTTATCATCCTGCATATGACGTGTCCAAATGGGATGATATCCCTGTTCCTTCCAACTGGGAGTTGTTCGGATACGGGAAACCTATATACACTAATATTAAGTATCCCTTTGCGCGGAAGGGGGGCGGACTCTCATCACGAAATTCAACTGAAGCAAGATGAATTTGTTTTGAATCCGCCTTATGTGCCGGAGGATAACCTCACCGGATGTTATGTCCTATCGTTCGAAATTCCTGAACATTTTAACAACAGAGATTTGTTTATCGATTTTGCCGGTGTGGAATCCTGCTTTTATCTGTGGTTAAACGGGAAGTTCGTCGGTTATTCGCAGGACAGCAAGCTTAACGCTTCATTTGATATTACCGATTACATCCAAACGGGGCAAAACCATTTGGCCGTTCAGGTGATGCGATTCGGAGCCGGTTCTTATCTGGAGGATCAGGACTACTGGCATCTATCGGGTATTTTCAGAGATGTTCTGATTTATGCAAAACCGCGAATGCGAATTCATGATTATAAAATCGAAACGCTTTTCCCGGGTGATTATGACAATGCCGAATTAGCCGTGACGGTTTATCCTAATAATCAAGCAAGCTGTTATGGGGAAGCTCACGTGCGTCTGTCTCTTTATGATCACGATCGAGAATTGGTTACGCAATTTGAGACGCCGAAGTTTGCGGATTTCAGATCCTACCTGCAAGACAACTATGTGGCGAAAGTCAAACAAACCATTAAGAGTCCCCAATTGTGGAGCGACGAAATTCCTTACCTCTATAAATTAGTATTGGAAATGATCGACCCTGACGGAAATGTCGTTGACATCGAGAGTGCAAATGTTGGCTTCCGAGAAATCAGCATCGATAACACCGGGATATTGAAAATGAACGGCAAACGTCTCATCATTCGCGGAACCAACCTTCATGCATTTTGTCCCGAAACGGGGCGCGTGGTGTCGACGGAGTATATGAGTGAGCAGATCAAGATCATGAAATCGCTAAATATCAATGCGGTAAGAACCAGTCACTATCCGCATGCCGTCGAATGGTACGACCTTTGTGATGAACTGGGCATATATGTTGTGGATGAGGCCAATATTGAGACCCATGGCATCGGCGGCCAGCTCAGCGCATCTCCCGAATGGACGCATGCTTATATGGAACGTGCAGCACGGATGGTGTTGCGAGATAAGAATCATCCCTCGATCATTCTGTGGTCCTTGGGAAATGAGTCCGGTTACGGAGCGAACCATGCTGCCATGTACGGGTGGATAAAGGAATATGATAAAACAAGATATGTTCAGTATGAGTCCTTGAATCCTCCGGCCAATATTTCCGATATCATGGCGCCCATGTATCCTCAGAAGGATTGGATTGTGGAATGCATGACGAGCAGCGTTGACTTGCGGCCGTTTATTATGTGTGAATATGCGTACGCGAAAAGCAACAGCAACGGGAATTTCAAGGAATTCTGGGACCTTATTTATAAATTCCCGCGGTTTCAGGGCGGCTTCATTTGGGATTTCCAGGATAAAGCGCTTGTCCGGCATGATGAATCTGGAAACAAAAAATATGTTTATGGCGGCGCCTTCCAGGAAGAGATTATAGATCCCGCGCCCGATATGTGCCTGAACGGCATCGTATTTCCGGATTTAACGCTGAAACCGGCTGCCTATGAAATTAAAAATGTACAAGCTCCCGTCCAGATCGATTATGTTAAACGGCATTATGATGTTCCCGGTATTAAAAGTTATCGAATTTATAATCATTATACGCATCGGGACTTAAGCCACCTGGACATCGGTTGGGAACTTGTTTGCGACGGGAAGGTTGTGGAGAACGGTACATTACCCCGATTACACACGCCGGCCGGAGCTATCGAAGGTCTTCAGGCACCATACGATCCAACCAAGGTCTCTGGGGAAGCGTTCCTGAATTTTTATGCTTGTCTGAACGAGGACACCTATTATGCAAATAAGGGAACCTGTATCTATGCATGCCAGGTCGAGTTGAAAGATTCCGTACATGAAATACATACCGGGGATATTCAAAGCGGGAGCCTGGCATATGAAGAAGCTGCGAATCGAATTCATATTTATAATGAAAATACGAACGTGGTCTTCTCGAAAGAAACGGCAGAGTTCATTTCTGTCAGATACAATAATCAAGACTACTTTACGGGCGGAGCGAACAATTTCTATCGGCCGCCAACGGGGATAGACGCAGGTGTGCCTGGTGAGACGCTAAACTATGCAGATGATTGGAGAAGCCTCGGGCTGGACTCCGATCAGAAAGAGATCAAGCGTATCCGGGTATATGCAGCGCCTGCATCAGTCATCATTCAGGTTCATGTTCTTTATCATGGTTGCATTGAAACACGTACGGAGTATGCGATTGGCGGTAAAGGCATTGAAATTACTAACACTGTCGTGAATAATGCTAATGTCGATACCTTACCGAGAATCGGTCTGAGCTTTACCTTCCCTGCTGCCTGGAAGAGTATCAAATGGTATGGCCGCGGGCCATGGGAGAACTATGCGGACCGTAAAACGGCTGCCCTCGTCGGTATATATGAAAGCTCTGTTAAAGAACAGCATGTTCCCTACATCGTGCCGGTTGAGTGCGGGGGCAAGGAAGATGTCCGTTATTTGTATGTGTCGGCGGATGACCGCAAAGTAAAAGTTACCTCGGCGGGTCACTTTCATTTTGACATCCATCAGCACAGCATCGGACAGTATAACAATGCCGCCTACGAGGACGAGCTTGGCACATCCGATTCTGTTTTCCTTCATATCGATTACAAACATGCAGGTCTTGGTGGAGATACTGGATGGACCAAAAATATTCACGATGAATACAAAATCGAAAAGGGCATCTATGTATACAAGATCACTTTAGAGATCGTGGATTGAATCGTGAAAAGGAAGGTGGCGGACGTTGAAGATCTTAATCGTAGACGACGAGCCTTTGATTCTGAAAGGGTTAGTTAAAATCGTCGAAGAGGTCGCACCGGCAGGTTCGGATATTTGTTCGGCCTTTAATTCCCCGGAAGCCTTGGAGAATATGAAGCGCTTTATGCCCGATGTCACGATAACGGATATCAACATGCCGGAGATGAACGGATTTGAATTGATCCAGGAAGCGAGACAAGAGGGGTTATGCGATCGATTCATTATTCTGACCGGCTACGACGACTTCGAATACGTCCGCCAGGCGCTCCGTTCGGGAGTCGTGGATTACTTGCTTAAACCGCTGGATCGGGATGAAATCGCGGTCTTGCTAAGCCGTGTCTTGGAGGAGCTCCCCGCCGCTTCCGACCCAGAGTACACCCGTCACGCCGAACGGATATTGGCCTATCTGCAGGTCAATTATATGAACGATCTGTCCCTGGATCATCTGGCGGAACGGATGAGATTGCATCCGAATTATATCAGCAGCCTATTCAAGAAGGAGACGGGTGACACGTTCGTCAATTACTTGAATTCGCTCAGAATCCGTGAGGCGCAAAAGCTGCTGAAATCGCAGTCTCAT
Organism: Cohnella rhizosphaerae; assembly: GCF_029525575.1. GTDB lineage: Bacteria > Bacillota > Bacilli > Paenibacillales > Paenibacillaceae > Cohnella > Cohnella rhizosphaerae. Next base: position 308,339 of record NZ_JAPDIA010000001.1, on the reverse strand, counting down.
CTCACCGTTGAAGCCATCAGTCGGCAGGTCGGATTCGACACCAAGCACTACTTTGCGAAGGTATTCAAAAAATACGCAGGAATACCTCCGGGCGCCTACCGTGAAATGCAAGAAGAACCATAATCATGGATCGCATACCGGAAAGGATGAAAACGAATGGAAGAGAACATGGACGATCGTGAGCATGCGCTGTTCTATCGATCGCCTGCCGGTCAATGGGACGAGGCGTTGCCGGTCGGCAATGGCCGCTTGGGGGCGATGATTTTCGGCGATCCTCGTGAGGAACGCATACAGTTGAATGAAGATTCTTTATGGCACGGCGGCCCGAGGGATCGGCATAATCCGGATGCCTTATCGAACTTGCCGGAAATCCGCAGGCTTATTTTCGAAGGCAAGCCGCGGGAGGCCGAGCGTCTGGCTTCCATGGCCCTGACCGCCATACCCGAGACCCAGCGTCATTATGTCCCGCTCGGCGATCTGTTCCTCCATTTCGAACATGCGGAGGAGATTGAGCGTTATGAGCGGCGGCTTGACTTATCGGATGCCGTCGTCCGCGTATCCTATACGGCGGGAGGTACGAGGTTCGATCGGGCCGTTTTTGCGAGCTATCCGGATCATGCGATCGTCATACGGCTCACGGCGGACGTTCCCGGTCGAATATCGTTTACCGCCCGAATGGGACGCGAGCGGTTCCGTTACGTGGACGGGATCGGCGCGAGGGACGGGACCACGATCGTCATGAGCGGCACTAGCGGCGGGGGCGTCCGGTATTGCGGCGTACTCGAATGCAAGCCGGAGGGAGGGAGTATGCGCACGATCGGAGAGCATCTCGTCGTCACGAATGCCGACGCCGTACTGTTGGTCGTGACCGCGGCGACCGACTTTCGCGAGAACGACCCCGATACGGCGGCGCTCGGGCAAGCCAGACGCGTCGCAGCCATCCCATTCCCGGAACTATGGGCAGCACATACAACGGATTATCGCCGTCTGTACGATCGGACCAGGCTTCGGATCGGCGCCGCGACGGGCAAGGATGACGGGACGGAGGAAACCTCCAAACGCCTCGATAACGTCAGAGCCGGAATCGACGATCCCGGACTTTTCGCTTTATATTTTCATTACGGACGGTATCTTCTGATCGCCTCAAGCCGTCCCGGATCGCTGCCCGCGAACCTGCAGGGCATCTGGAACAAGGATATGCTTCCGGCCTGGGACAGCAAGTTCACGATCAATATTAATACGCAAATGAATTATTGGCCTGCCGAGAGCTGCCACCTGTCCGAATGCCACTTGCCTCTGTTCGATCTGATCGAGCGGATGATTCCGAACGGACGTCATACAGCCCGGCAGATGTATGGCTGCCGCGGGAGCGCCGCTCATCACAATACGGACCTCTGGGCGGACACGGCGCCTCAGGATCTCTGGCCTTCGTCGACCTACTGGCCGCTTGGCCTCGCCTGGTTGTCTCTTCATCTATGGGAGCACTATCGATATGGGGAAGATGCAGCATTTCTTAGTCGCGCTTATCCAATGATGAAGGAGGCGGCCGTCTTCCTGCTGGACTATCTGGTCGAGCTTCCCGGTGGAGAATGGGTCACCTGCCCGTCCGTCTCGCCGGAGAATACCTATCGGCTGCCGAGCGGGGAGACGGGCGTCCTGTGCTACGGACCGTCCATGGACAGCCAGATCGCGCATGAACTGTTCCAGGCTTGCATAGCGGCGGGAGAGCGGCTCGGATCGGACGATGACTTTCTAGGCCGGCTCCGGCATGCGATCGGCAAGCTTCCGCCGCCCCGCATCGGACGCTACGGCCAATTGCAAGAGTGGTTCGAGGATTACGAGGAGGTCGAGTTCGGGCATCGTCATATCTCGCATCTGTTCGCTTTGCACCCGGGCACCCAGATTACGCCCGATACGACGCCAGAGCTATCCGCGGCCGCGCGCCGAACGCTGGAGCGCCGCCTGGCGAATGGCGGGGGACATACCGGCTGGAGCCGGGCCTGGATCGTTAATTTCTGGGCCAGATTGTTGGATGCCGAGGAGTCGCATGCGAATTTAACCGCACTCTTATCTCACTCTACGCTGCCGAATTTGCTCGACAATCATCCTCCGTTTCAGATCGACGGCAATTTTGGCGGAACGGCAGGCGTCGCGGAAATGCTATTGCAGAGTCATCGGGGGACGATTCATCTGCTGCCCGCCCTTCCAAGCGCATGGCCGGAAGGCGAGGTCCGTGGACTTCGTGCGAGAGGCGGCGTCACGGTGGATATCGCGTGGAATGTCGGGCTGGTCCAAGAGGCGATATTAACGCCGGATCGGGAAGGGACTTATATCATCCGTTGCGATCATCCCGTACGTTTCTCGGTTGAAGGGCGGTCCTGCGATGCGCTGCGTACGGAAGGCAATGAATGGGCAATCGACGGCGAAGCAGGCGTGCCGATCGTGTTTCGGGCTCATCCTTCGTTTGGTGAAGCCCCGTAGGGGGCCAACGCTCTACATCGGTGAATAGGCTTGTCAGCAAGTTTAATCGGGTTATCGTTATCCATCTAAACTCCACCATACAAAACAAATTGGCCCTCCATGACCTTGGATGGTTTTTGATTTGCCTCATTCGCAAATGGCGCTGGTGCCAGTGTTAGCAATACCGTGGAGTGTCCAGTACTCTTGACCGCACCGCCTCACAAATCAAGGAGCCTGATTTTAATGGCTTCTTTTTTTTATTTTCTATTTGTATATGACTGAGAGTCGCCATTTTAACGAAACAGAACTTAGAAGTTATATAGCGCCACACCAAACTTTTAATACAGGTTTAGAGAGTCTATTGAGTTTTAGGTTATGCTTTGTTATAGTTTGGAGGAATTGTAATACAGATTATAAACCGATTTGAGAGGAGCGGCTGCTTTGACGTCCGGTATTCAGATGAAAGGCATTTATACGGCGTTAGTCACACCGATGTACGAGAACGGGGATATCGACTACGATTCTTTACAAGCGCTTATCGAGCATCAACTGCGGTTGGGAGTAAGCGGATTTTATGTCGGAGGCAGCACCGGCGAGGCGTTCATGCTGTCGATGACGGAGCGCAAGGAGCTGCTTGAGGCGGTGATCGGGGCGGCGGCGAAGCGGGTGAAGATCATCGCGCACACCGGATGCATCAGCACGAGGGATAGCGTCGAGCTGGCCGTGCATGCTGAAAAGACCGGGGCGGATGCAGTATCTGCGGTCGTACCTTTTTACTACAAAGCGGGCATACAGGAATTGCAGCAGCATTATGAAACGATTATGTCCGCCGTATCTGTTCCGATGCTGATTTATCACTTTCCAGGGGCGACCGGCGTTAGCTTGACCGTAGATTTTTACGAAAAAATGTCTCGGCATCCGCAATGCCTCGGGGTCAAGTTCACGTCGATGAATCTGTTCGAGATGCAGCAAATTCGCGACAGGTGCGGAGAGCGCTTCCTGATCATGAACGGACATGACGAAGTGTATGCGGCATCGGCGCTCATGGGCGCGGACGGCGCCATCGGCAGCACGTTTAATATGATGCCTTCGCTTTTCATGAGCATGTTTTCGCATGCGGCGGCAGGGCAATGGAGCAAGCTGCCGGCTCTGCAAGCCCAAGCGAACGAGGTGATCGCCCATATGCTGCAATTTGACGTTATCCCTTTCGAAAAAGCGATACTCCACTTGCAAGGGGTGCTGAAGACGCCGGTCGTCCGTTCGCCGCTTAAGCGCTTTACGCTCGAAGAGACGGCGCGCATCGCCGAGTTTTACCGAAGCAACAGCTTGCTGCAAAGCAGCAGCGCACAGGTTTCGAAGTTGTAAGCGGTCCCTCCATTCGCCGACGGGATGCGGTTGCAGTTCAATCCCCCCCAGCGTTGTTGAATACCATTCCCCGATCTATTACAATCAAACCAACAGGAAGCATACAGATTGGGGAGAAACGCTTGGAGGAGTATGGTTACCGCTACATGGAAGTCAAGCATAAGCTGATCGAGCAGATCAAGTTGCTTGAGCCGCATGTCCGCCTGCCTTCGCGCAACGCGTTGGCCAAGCAATACAACGCTGCCCGGACGACGATCGAGCGGTCGATTTCCGAGTTGATCGGCGAGGGCTACTTATATGCCAAAGACGGCAGCGGTACTTACGTATCCGGGGAGCGGGCGGCGTCTGCGGCGCATATGCCTAGAAGCGCGTTCCGATCCGTAGGGCTCATTATACCGGATATCCGGCACGATACGTACCCGGGCATTTTGCGCGGCGTCGAAGATATAATGAACCGGCACGATATCAACCTCGTTATCTGCAATACGGACAATCAGACGGAGAAACAGGCGGGTTATTTGAACAAAATGATCGATTTGGGCATTCATGGGCTCATTATCGTACCTGCCATAATCGGACATACCGATTTAAACCTGTTCGGCAAGCTGCGGGACGCCGGCACTCCGATCGTATTCTGCAATCGCGGGATTGAAGGGGTGGAAGCGCCGAAAGTGGTGTCGAACAATTTTTACGGCGCGTATGCGGCGGTCAAGCATCTGATCGGAAATGGCTGCAAGAACATCGCTTATATTTCGCGTCCTGCCTATTCCACTTCCTACGAGCGCTATCAAGGCTACACGAGCGCACTGGCCGAAGCGGGGATGAATCTGGACGATAGGCTGGTCCTGTTCGAGCCAACGTTCGATACGGAGCGCCCGGGCTACGACAGCGCCACCCAACTGCTGGAGAGCGGCGTAACGCCGGACGGTATTTTTTGCTTTAACGACGGCATCGCCAAGGGGGGCTTGCGAAGCGCTTGGCGAGAAAGGGTTGATCGTCGGCAAGGACGTTCTCGTCGTTGGTTACGACAATACGGGGGGTTTGCGAGAGCCTGCCGGTCAAGCTGACGTCGGTCAAGTTCCAGACCTACGACATCGGCGTAGGCGCCGCAGGGTTGCTGCTCGACATGATGAACGGAGAAACGGTGCTCAGCAACAAAATCATCGTGCTCCAGCCCGAGCTTGTCGTCCGGCAAAGCTCGTATCCCTCTTAAGCGATAGACGATTTTTACGCCCGGTAAATGGGCGGATTAATCGTCTTTTTTTTAAATCTGTGCGACAAACTTTAATACAGATTTGGTCGGATATATTGTTGATTATTAAATTTTGTGCTATATTCAATTAGAGTTGTAATACAGATTTACATTCTAGGACGAGGCGAAAAGGAGAAGCGCATGCTGAAACAATATTCTTACGACGTTGTGGTCGTCGGAGGCGGAGCGACGGGTATCGTCGCGGCGATGGCGGCGGCCCGTGCGGGAGCCAGGACGGCGATCGTCGAATACAACGGATTCGTCGGGGGCAATGTCATCCCCGGCTTGCCGCTGCTCGGCTTCCATAACAACCTGCGGCAGCTGATCGTCAAAGGAATCGCCTACGAGATTGCAACAAAACTGCAAGAGATCGGTGCCGCGACGCAATTTTATATGGACCCGATCACCAGCGACGTGCTGGGCGTCGATCCGCATTGGTTCAAATATGTCGTCACCCGGATGCTGCAGGAAGACGGCGTGCACTTTTACTTGCATAGCATGCTGACGGATACGGTCGTCGAGGACGGATGCGTGAAGGGCGTACTGATTCAAAATAAGGAAGGGAGTCAGCTTTTGTCCTGCGGCGCCGTGATCGATTGCAGCGGCGATGGCGATGCGGCGGTGCGAGCAGGCGCGGATTATGTGTACGGTCGTCCGTCCGACAACAAAACGCAAGTGTCCTCGCTCGTGTTCCGTGTGAGCGGGATCGACTTCAAACCGTTGATTGCCTATTTTCGGGAACATACATCGCAGATCCGTCCGTTTTCGATGACTGACGAAGTCGTTCACGGGTTGATCGATCAGATGGACGGAGCGGAAGTGTTTGTGTTGGGCGGTCTGCAGCAGTATATCGAGCAGGCGGTTCAAGACGGGATTCCCTTTCCGCGCGCGAACCTGGTTGGCGTCTGTATCCCGAAGTTCGATCAAATGATCGTTGTCTCGAGCCGTGTCGAGGGCGTCAATCCGAACGACAACCGGAGCTATTCGAACGGAGAAGTGACCGGCTTGATGCAGATGAAGGACATTTTCGATTTTCTCAAAGCTTACGTGCCCGGCTTCGAACGCATTCGGCTGCTGGATACGGCCCATCAAATCGGAGTACGGGAATCGCGTCATATCGTCGGCGACTATGTGCTTACCGGCGAAGACTTGATCGAAAGCAAACGGTTCGACGATGTGATCTGTCTCGGCGGGTACCATCTGGATATCCATACGCCGGATCACAAAGGCTTAAATACGAAAAAAAGTGAGCACCTATGAAATTCCGTTTTCCTGCTTGCTGCCGAAGGGACTGGAGGGCATCATCGTGGCGGGCAGGCCGATCTCGGCTACGCATGAGGCCATGTCGTCGACAAGGGTCATTCCGATCCAGATGGCGCAGGCCCAAGCGGCCGGCGTGGCGGCGGCGATGAGCGTTGAGCAAGGCAAAGCGGTGCGCGAGCTGAATATTCGCGAGCTGCAGCATCGTTTGATTGCGCAAGGCGCCGAGCTCGGACAAGGCATCGGGCGACGCGTTTTTGATTAAAAGCAAGGTACGATAACGTTTGCCCTGCGGGCATTAGGCTTCCGGAATTTTTCTGGGCGTAATGCTCGCTTTTCGTTGGACGCCCTCGTTTTACACTGGACGGGAATAAATGACCGCTTTTTCAATTGATTTGTATTATAATGAATCAGGCCTGTCGAATGGGCATGTTACTTAGCGAATATGATGCGATAAAAATTTTGCAAGCGTTTTCAAAAAAATGCAAGCATTTGTTTGAGACGATCTTTCAGAGGTGAGCGTTGTGAAATCACTTTTTCCGTCAGTTCGAAGCCATTTATTCAGGAAAACGATGCTTCTTTATGGCATAGCGGTGTTCATACCCATTGCAGTGTTTTTATTGTTCTGCTATTCCACTGTTTATCATTCATTTGAAAAAGAGATTTATACCTCCAATATCAATAAATTAAATACAGTTAAAAATGTATACGACGTAAAAATATCCGAATTAAATACATTGACGGTTAAGGTTGACAACGCTCCATCCATGACGTTGTTTCAAATCAAAAACCATTCGGACAACGTCGTTTCTACGCTCTCTTTTTTTGACACGACTGCAGGACCCGCTGAGCGATATATTTTTGTACGAAAGAGGATCCCAAAAACTTTTTTCCTCGTCGGGCACCTTTTTTTTTTCCGCAAATATTGCCGAATTACATCGTCTCCAGCGATTTGACGATTGATGACTTTTATGATTTATTAAACCATTCGGAATCCGTAAATGTACGCCAGGTGATCAGCCAAAACAACCATTCATATATTTTTTATTTTTCGCCGCTTTCCCCGAATTTCTCTAATCCAACAAGAACCGTTGTTTTTGTAATCGATAATGAAAACTTGAAAAAGCTATTCAATTTTTCCGAGAATGAAGCTGTGAATGAAAACGTACTTGTATTCGATAACGACCTTCAATTGCTTAGCAGCTTTGTGCCGGATTCAAAAGGGAATTATTTTAAATCATATTACACCGTTATTAAAGCAGCACAAAGGAGATTTCTCCGATACGATCAAAACGGACGGACGCCAGCTTTATATTATTGGATTGCATTCCGATGTAACAGGCTATTACTATGTCAAAATTACGGATATGCAGTATGCCATGAAAAGTCTTAACCAAATAAAAGTGTGGGTCATCGTCGTTATTACGCTCATGTTTGCCATTGGCGCGGTTATCATCATGCTGGGACTAAGGTTCAATTATTTTCCGATCCGGAAAATCGTATCGCAATTGAAAGCGTATTCGGGCGGCAAAGAGGATGAGCTTGGTACGATAGAAAGGGCGATCGAGGATCTGAACCAGCTTCAAGTGGATTACCGCAATTTCACGGAGCATTCCGAAGACGCCTTGTATGAGAATTTATTATTATCCATACTCAACAGTTCGTTTAATAACCTGCAAAGCCTGAATTCTGCCGGGAAAAGCATTGGCGTTTATTTTTCAAAAAACGTATTTTGCATTGCATCCATTTATGTCGAGGATATTGTCGCTTTGAATAAGATCGGTTATTCGGCTGTCGTAAAATCAATCGCAGGGAAGATCCCTGCGTCTATCGAATGCCAATTTAAAAATCTGCTTTTTAACCAGCAGATTGTCTGTATCTGTTGCCTCGAAAAAGAAAGCTACAGTGATTTGATACAGGCGTTTGAAGATATCCTTCAACAGCTTTTGGAATCGGGAGTTTTGGCTACTGTAGGCGTGAGCGACACAAGCGAAAAACCATCCCAAATTGGAAAGCTATACTTGCAAAGCCGCGAAGCCCTGGAATATAAAATGCTTTACAGTACGGGAACGCTCATCGAGTATCGGCAAATCTCGCATATAACGGATGCGGAAACGCCTCTTCCCGAAATGCTGAAAACGTTTGGAGAACATCTTTCCGAGTTAAAAATCGAAAAGGCGCAAAAAAAGTTTTTATGAGATGATGAACTTCATTAAAACAAACAAATGCACGCTCTACACCTGCAGGTACATTTGTTTCGATATTATCCAATACTTTAAACGCCTCTCCGCATTGCTGGATACCGCGTATTCCAATAGGCTGGATTATGGGTTCGATATTTTGGAAATCGAACACTTCCAGACCGTGGATGATTTGATCGAATTAATCGAACAAGTTTTTCAAAAGATTACGGATTTTTTTAAATAGTCACAAGAAGCAGCAATCTGATCAACTCATCGATGAGATCTTGCAATTTATTAACGAAAATGGTTTGAAGCATGAATTTCAAATCGGTTTGCTGGCAGATCAGTTTTCGATGTCCGTTCAATACTTGAGAAGTATTTTCAAAACGCATACAGGGCAAACGCTGTCTGAGTATGTCAATAATCTTAAAATTGAAAAGGCTAAGGAGCTGCTCATCACTACGAATGACAGCCTGGCTGTGATCGTTCAAAAAATCGGCAAGGTCGATGTAACAAACTTTACAAGGGCATTTAAAAAAAGAAACAGGCTCGACGCCAGGCGCTTACCGCCTGGCTCATCAAGAAACGAATAAAAAAGGATGAATAGAACGCACAGCATACATGAAAAAGCGATGTCCGCCATCGGCCATTTAGAAAGATCGTTCAAAATCGATTGAATTCTCCGCCTATGCGAAAAGGATCGTATGTAAAAACAGCCTGTTTCTGAATAGCCAATTGTTCCACCGTTCTGTCGGTCCTATAATGACGACAGAACGACGACAGGAGGCAGACGCTATGATAGAAATGAATACAGACATCCTGGTTGTAGGCGCGAGTTTTGGAGGCGTATCCGCGGCACTGGCCGCCGTCAAGATGGGGAAAAAGGTCATCATGACAGAAGAGACCAACTGGATTGGCGGCCAAGCCACAGGGCAGGGCGTCCCGATCGACGAGCATCCCTGGATAGAAAAGTTCGGCCATACCAGCAGCTATATGACATTCCGAAGCAAGGTCAGAGACTATTACCGCAGAAATTATCCCATGAACGAAAAGGCCCGGCAGGATCTAACCTTGAATCCGGGAGCGTGTTGGGTAAGCGCCCTTGGCTTTGAACCGCGGGTAGGCGAGGCGGTATTGGAGGAAATGCTCGCTCCATACCGGTCCGCAGGATTATTGTCCATTTTGAAAGGGCTTACGCCAATCAAGGTTACGACTTCCGGCGATTTTATCGATGCGGTGGAATTTCAATCCATGGATGGAAGACAGTTTGCCATTTCGGCCAACTATATCGTGGACGCTACAGAACTGGGCGACCTTCTGCCTATGTGCGGAGCGGAGTATGTCACAGGCGCCGAAAGCATCGGCCAGACAGGCGAACCTCTGGCTTTGGAAGGCGATGCCGAGCCGCTCAGGCAGCAAGCCGTTTACGCATCTTATCGCACTTTCGTATCACCCGGAGAACGACTTCACGATTCCCAAGCCTGTGGCTTATGAGAAATTCTATCCCAAGTTTTCTCATATTACGGCGACGACAGAACGCAGCGGCGCGATGGCCGGACTTTTTGCTGAAAATGACGCGGATGCGTACCGGCAAAGCATGTGGAATTTCCGCAGGCATTTTTGCCGCGATAATTTTGACCGGAACTTATTTAATAGCGATATTACCGTTCTGATGAACGGGAATGAATATCGTGATCGCGTACTGACCGGCGTTTCTCCGACGGAAAAACAAACCGCGCTTGAGGAGGCCAAAGCGCTTTCCCTCTCCCTGGTCTACTATCTGCAGACCGAGCTTGGGTTCAAAGGGCTTCTGCCAAGACCCGACGTATTTGATACGAGTAACGGTCTGGCTGCTCATCCCTATATCCGTGAAAGCCGCAGGATAAAAGCGGAGTTTACCATTCGCGAACAGGATTTCCGTATCGACATGCACCCTGACGGACCCGTTGATTATGCCGACAGCGTAGGCGTATCCGGCTACCGGATCGACATTCATGAAAAGGCAAAGGACGGGGGACCAAACATTACCTCTGCCGTTCATGGCCAGCATTGGGTGCAGCAGCTTCCCCCTCGGCGCACTCATCCCCGTACGTCTTCAAAACCTGATTCCTGCCTGCAAAAACATCGGTACAACCCACGTTACCAATGGTTCCTTCCGGGTTCATTCCACCGAATGGAATATAGGAGAAGCTGCCGGTTCATTGGCGGCATACTGCCTGAACACGGGTGAATCTCCCCGTGCCGTGCGCAATACCAAAACCATGTTGGAAGATTTTCAATACATTCTCGACAAGGCAGGCGTTGAAAGAGGCTGGCCTCGCCTGAGCCACTCCCAATCTTATGCCAGTTACTCGGGGAAAAAGAAAAATTGGTATTTCGGAGAAGCCAAACGGCTTTAGTCATTGCGCGGCTCCCTGGATGCAATAGGCTGTTTAGCGCGTGAAGCGTTTTGTGAGGTTTCGTTTTCGCATGTGCACAAAAATTAATCCTGCTGCAGCCTTGTTTCCTTTTTTGAAGATTGAAACCGTTTTCTTGGTGGCATAAAATCGGCCTATATTCATTCCTCAATCACAAAGGAAAGGAAACGATTATGAATGACAGAAACAACAAGCAGTCCGCTGGCAAGAAAAATTAAAATCGGTTTTTTGTCGAATTGGGAATTTTATGTCATGCTGCTGCCTGCTATAGCCGTGACTTTTGTATTCTCGTATTTGCCGATGTATGGCTTGCAGATCGCATTTAAAACCACGCGTCTCGGCGCTAATTATCTGAATGGCGAGTGGATCGGCTTCGATAACTTTATTCGTTTTTTTAATGCCGGCTGGTTTGGCATCGTCATGAAAAATACGATTCTGTTAAGCGTAGTAAGCTATTTGATCACCTTCCCGTTTACGATATTGCTGGCGCTGATGATTTTTAATTCCGTGAACAAGCGATTGGCTAAATTTACGCAGACATTTACCTATTTGCCTCATTTGCTTTCCAGCGTTCTGGTCATCGGTATACTGAACCTGTTTTGCAACGGAGAAACAGGGCTTATCAATATTTTGCTCCGATTAATGGGTCAGGAAGCGATCAGCTTTTTTTGGAAGAAACGATTTGGTGCTCCCGATGTACACGATCACGAATCTATGGCAGCATGTCGGGTTTTCGGCGATCGTGTATTTGGCGGCCCTGAATTCCATCGACCCTTCCATTGTCGAGTCGGCGCGTATCGATGGCGCGAATAAATTCAAAGTGATGATGAAGATTCAAATCCCATGGATTCTGCCTGTGATCATTACGATGTTGATCCTGCATATGGGGCATATTTTAAGTGTCTCCGTGGATAAAGTGCTCCTCATGCAGACCGATTTGAATATTTCGGCTTCTGAAGTCATCGCCACTTATGTCTATAAAGCGGGAATCCAAGGCGCGCAGTACGGTTTTGCTTCTGCCGTTGGTTTGTTTAACAATTGCATCAATATGGTCATGCTGCTTCTGATCAATTGGTTATCCAAGCGTTTCAGCGAAACGTCGATTTTTTGACAAGGGGGTGATGTCGTGGAAGATACGTCTCTGAACAGAAGCTTCAAGCCTGGTTCTGGTTTAGACGATCGTATTTTTGATCTGGCAGTAAAGGTATTTTTGCTCCTTATAGGGTTAATGGCGATCTATCCGCTTTGGTTTGTTATAATCGCGTCCGTAAGCAATCCTTCGGATATTTTTCTGGGGCGCGTATTCGTCATTCCAAGCGGTCTGAATACGGAAGCCTACGAGAAGCTTTGGCATACGCCTAAAATATGGACCGGATATCGGAACAGTATCTTATACACCGCAGTGGGGACATTTATTAATCTTGCGGTGACATTGCCGGCCGCTTTTGCTTTATCGAGGAAAACGCTTCCGGGACGCGGGATAATCAGTATGTTTTTTATTTTCACCATGATATTCGGCGGAGGGCTTATTCCGACCTTTATGCTAATCAGATCGCTGCACATGGTGGACAGTATATGGGCTCTGGTCATTCCCGGCGCCTTGTCCGCATTCAATATGATCATCGCGAGAAGCTTTTTTGAGGGAGGCATACCGGAGAGCATATACGAAGCGGCCATTATAGACGGAGCCAGCAAGTTCCAGTTTTTTTTCCGGTTTGCCCTGCCTTTGTCCAAGGCGATGATAGCGGTCATTTTTCTCTACTATGCTTTAAGTCATTGGAACGATTATTTCTCGGCATTGATTTACATTCGAACGCCTGACAAACAGCCGCTAACGATCATCATATCGCAACTGGTCGCCAACGTGGATACGACGCTGCTGGAAACGATGCCAAGTGAAGAAGCGTACCATTTACTCATGGAGAAATCATTGATGAAATACGCCGTCGTATTTGTGGGTGCGCTTCCAATGATTTTGTTATATCCATTTCTGCAGAAATATCTCATCCAAGGCGTTATGTTAGGCGCAGTAAAAGGCTGACGGTGATTAGGTTTGATCGTGAGCCCAGCAAGGGCGCGATTAAACGTCACAATATAAACGATTTTTTATAGGAGGGTTTATTTAATGGGTATGAAACGAATGCAAAGATGGTTATCCTTGGTCATGGTTCCGGCCATTGCGCTGTCTGCGGCGGCCTGCTCCAACAACGACAATGAGGCAAAGGAGAGCTCAACGGCAGCGCCGACCGCAACCGGAGGCTCGGCAACGGCGACGGCGACGGCGGGCATTACCTTTCCTCTTGCGGAACCCGTCACGTTCACCATTGCAGGCGTAAATGGCACGGAAAGCGAAAATCCGGAGCAAACCGATTTTCTTAAAAAGATGGCGGAGAAGACCAATGTCCATATCAAGTATATCAGCTTGGGCTCGGATGCGAGCGGCGCCACGGAAAAGCTGAATGTTCTTCTAGGTACGGCAGACGCGCCGGACGCGATTATGGGCGCATCCGCCATGAATGAAACCTTTTTTGGCCTTGTACGCGAAGGAAGGGTATTTGGTTCCGATGAATCAGTACCTGAAGGATCCGAAGGTGATGCCGGTATTCAACAGCAGAATCCTTGGAGAAAAAGCGGATATGCTGACGGGAATTACATCGCCTGACGGCAATATATACGCGTTGCCCTATGCAAACCAGGTTCCCGGCACGTACCTGGAAAGTCCGATCTGGATCAATAAAGTATGGCTGGATCATCTCGGACTGTCTGTGCCGACGACACTCGCAGAGTTGGAAAACGTAATGGAAGCGTTTTCTACGAAAGACGCGAATGGAAACGGAGACCCGACGGATGAAATTCCGCTCCTGGCCCGTACAGGAGCTGGGTTCGAACACCTGGAAGCTTGGCTCTCCCTATGGGGCATACCTACAAAAGACAGCACATTCGAAAATTTTGTATACGTGAAGGATGGAAAAGTTGTTTTCGCTCCGACGACGGAAGAATACAAGGCTTATATCAAAACGATGCAAAAATGGTATGAAAAGAAATGGCTGTGGAATGAGTACTTTACAGGCTCTCCCCAGACTTTCAGCGCGATCCAAAATGATGCCAACGCCGCAAAATACGGTATAATCACGGCCAAAAATCCGGCCGGGAAGTTCGCGGATCAATACATCGCGATTGTGCCCCCGGTCGTAGAGGGATACAAACCGAAATTTTATTTGAACCCGGCCTATTTATCCGGAAGCAAAGGCCAATTCGAACTGACTAGCCATAGCAAAAACCCGGAGATTCTGATGGCTTTCATCGATCAGCTTTATCTCATGGAAAATACGCTGGAGGCTTATAACGGAGTCGCCAATGAAGACCCGAGGCTGTCCTTGAACAACGGCGTTTATACGGTTAATTCTATACCGGCTGAAGAAATGTCGAAATATGCAAGCAACACGTTTAGGAATTATTTCCAAAACAATCTTCCAGGCGCGGTGCTGGAATCGGATTATAAAAATGGAAAAGTCGAAATGAGCGAGGCTGACAAAGTAAAGGGTGAAACCTACGCGTTATATGAAAAAGCCGGCGTAATCAACACTGAAGTATGGCCGCGTCCTTATTTGGACCCGGATGACGCGGCAAAGCTGAACGAAATGAGAACGGATATATTCAACACCGTGAGCAAGTACAGAGCTTCCTGGATCACAGGGCAATCCGATATCGACAAAGAATGGGACGCCTATCTGAATTCCTTAAAGTCCATGAAGGTAGACGATTTAGTCGCCATTATGCAGAAAACCTATGATTCCTACATGTCGCACTAGTGCATGAATGAAGAGAGGGAAGAAACAGATCGAATGAAAAGATCTGTTTCTTCCAAAAAATACGAGATGAGCGCGAAAGGTGTGTTCTGGGAATGAGAATACTCAATTTAGTTTTAGCGCTATCCTTGTTTTTTGCAATTCCCTATCCCGTTCATGCAGAAGAGGGCTCGGCCCCTCTGACTTCTTTTCGGATGATTTCTCATCCGACACCTTAAGCGGCTGGACAACCGCAGCCAATAACGCCACGCATAAGGTTGAAAACGAAAAGTACGCCTTTGCCACAATGAACAGCTTCACGAATTTCGTCGCGGGTTCCGATACATGGAGCAATTACTCGGTTTCGGCCAAAGTAGCGATGAGCAGCGGCACCACATCCAGCCGGATCGGCATAACGGCGTATAATCCTGCAGCAGCTACTGGAGCGCTCAATGGTTATGATTTATTTCTGGCCGTGGTATCCGCACCCGGAGGCGGTACAGAACGGGTCGTCCGTCTTCGGAATAATACGACACTCATAACCTTAAACGGCGCGAATGACAGGCGGTATCAATTGGGCGAAGAGGTAACGCTGCGAATGGACTTTTACGGTACGCGCGCGCGTTTCCTTGTTGACGGCCAGGTCGTGTACACCATTGACGAGATGACGAAAAATCCGGGCAAGGCCGGCATTATGGCATTCAGCGTCTCCGGCACGGCCGATGATTATCTCATCGAGCCATCCGAGGATTGGGGCGAACCGCCGACTTATTTCTCGGATGATTTTTCATCCGACACCTTAAGCGGCTGGACAACCGCAGCCAATAACGCCACGCATAAGGTTGAAAACGAAAAGTACGCCTTTGCCACAACGAACAGCTTCACGAATTTTGTCGCGGGTTCCGATACATGGAGCAATTACTCGGTTTCGGCCAAAGTAGCGATGAGCAGCGGCACCACATCCAGCCGGATCGGCATAACGGCGTATAATCCTGCAGCAGCTACTGGAGCGCTCAGTGGTTATGATTTGTTTCTGGCCGTGGTATCCGCACCAGGAGGCGGTACAGAACGGGTCGTCCGTCTACGGAATAATACGACGCTCATTACATTAAACGGCGCGAATGACAGGCGGTATCAATTGGGCGAAGAGGTAACGCTGCGAATGGACTTTTACGTTACGCGCGCGCGTTTCCTTGTTGACGGCCAGGTCGTGTACACCATTGACGAGATGACGAAAAATCCGGGCAAGGCCGGCATTATGGCATTCAACGTCTCCGGCACGGCCGATGATTTTCTCGTCGAGCCATGCGAGGATTGGGGCAGCTACATCGCTTCGTCACTGGAAGTTCTGGGACTGCCCGCTGACGGCGTATTGCAAGCAAAGTCGGGACAACCCCTGAATATTGAGGGTTTATCGCTATTTGTATCGTATGGTTCTCAGAAGCCGGGAGAAACAGTGCCGCTTACCGCCGAGATGTTATCGGGTTATGACCCCGATCAACCGGGTAGTCAGACCGTCACTGTGTCGTACGAAGGCGTGACTGCCGATCTTCCTGTTTTCGTGACGGACCGTCTCCAGGAAGTGAAAGATATTGCGGATGATGTGCTTGCCGTGACCATAGACAGCCTGACAGCTGCAGACAGTCAAATGGTCCGAGAGCTAAAGGCGCAAATGATGGATTTTACCGCGGCTGATATGTCGTTGTATGATGCTGCCGGGTATGATTCGGCAGCGCTTCGCAACAAAATGTTTTTGATTATCAAGAAAATGGAAGAATTGCAGTACCCTTATTTATCGCAGTATGACGTCCTTCTCTATGAAGATTATGTCGACATCGGCAAATATACGTATCGTTATGACATGGATGATTTCTACAGTCCTTGGATACTGACAGACGGGGCGTTCTATTCGAATAATAAGCAAGCGGACGGAACGAATAAAAATAACACCGCGGCCATAGCTGGAGAGATGTCTACAATTGCAAGCATACAAGGCGACATCAAATTAAGCGAAAATACGTATGCCGGCTTTTTTTGTCGGTTTATACGCGGAAACGACGTATCTCGTACGATTTACCACCAGACAGCAATCGAATCATGATGCGTATGAGGTCATAATCAACAAATATACGGAGAGAAACAGCACAAAAGGCTCCTATATCGCCGCTCAAAGCTTGCCGGTTACTGAAATTGCGGCTTTGGACTTAAGCGAAAGCGACATTTTGGATCAGTGGCATAATTTAAGAGTAAATATCGACAAACCGTCCAATTCATTGATCGTCTATTTCGACGATGTTCAAATTCTTACGTATACGGAAGAAGAATTTGATACCATATCCGATTACGGCTATGCGGCACTGCGGACGACCGGCGACGGGTATTTCGACAATGTCATGCTAAGAGGCATTGAGGCTGAACCCGTGCAAACGAATGCTGCCGAGTATCACGATACATTCGAGGATGAGACGGTTGGAGAGAGCCCAAGCCATTGGAGCGAGGAACCCGCTTCCGATCATTGGATCGTGATGGATGAGAACGATACGAAGGTTTATGGCAACACGACCGCATCGGGCTATAGCCATACCTGGCTGCACGGTTTTGACATGAATCCGACGATCAGCGCGAAAATTCTGGCAAAAGATTTTGAATCAGGCGCCAATTTTGGACTGCTTGCCAGATATGTGATTGGCGGCGCATACCTGAAAGCAGGGTATGACGTTGATGCGTCCAAGTGGTATGTCGAATATAGCCGAGGACCGGATTACGAAACAAAGCGGTTCTACAGCGCAACCTATCCGTTTACTCCAAATGAGTATTACAACATTGAACTTACATTGCTTGATCACAGCGCAGAGCTAAGTGTTGACGGAAATACGGTTCTTTCGCTTGAGAATGAGATAGACGGCGATGGGGATTGGTATGGCAGAAGCGGTCTGTATGCCGAAAATGCCGTTATGCTTGTGGACGAAGTCGATATGTCATTTCCAGGCGGCGGAGAGGTCACTGATGGGGTTGTCGAGTATACGGTCGATGAAAATACATTTACGACTTACGGCGATATCGAGCAATCCGGCGACACGCTTGTTCTTGCGGCGGGCAATAGCGGACAATACATTTCCAATGATGACGGCGAAACCTGGCAGATCAGCAACGAATACAGCGGTTTGAACAATTCAGGAAGCTACAGAGCTCTCATTCAATTGAAGAACGGAACCTATTTGCAAGTCGGGAACGATTTTATTGCAAAAGCTTCTTCAGATCTGAAAACATGGGAAAATCGCGGGCAAGTGGTGGATGAAGAGGATCTTTGGACGTCTGCCGGAAAATTGATCCCGATTGTACATGTGAATGGCATTAATGAAATCGAGATGCCGGATGGGACCATGAGAATTCTGCTTCCCGTCGGGTTTCGAAATTTCACAACGCCGACGACCAGCGTTACGGGATCGGGATATACGATCGTTTACTATAGCGATGATGAAGGAAATACCTGGACGGCGTCTCAGACGAGTACGAAGGATCTGGCAGCAGTTGAATACAACGTAGCAACGGATAAATTCATGCAGATGGAAGGGAAAATCGTCAACTGCTCGGACGGCTCCTTGCGCTTGTATTTTTCCAAGCTTAATTCTGAAGGGTTTATCGGTTATACAGAATCATCCGATTACGGAGTCACATGGAGCGGACTTCACACGATTCCTTATTTGCCGACGGTCGCCAGTTCCTTTAATGTTTTTGAGGATCCGTCCCATCCGGGAACCTGGTATATGGTTTGGATAAACAATAAACCGGAATCAAGAGGAGCAGGCGTGCCGCGCACACGGCTTTCAATGGCAAAAAGTACGAACGGCAAGGATTGGGAGTTCGTGCTGGATGTCGACCGGAATATTTCGACAGGCGGCGTTGCGCAAGCTGGCGCTGAAGGTGGACACGCTTATCAGATCTATCAGATTCTGGATGCGAGTATTTTTATCAATGAGGAATACATCTATGTGATCTATGGACGCTCCGTGCAATATGCGCCAAATGCACATAATGCACAGAGACTGCAAGTGGTCCGATTTGAGAAATCGCCTTTGGAATAACGCATAATTGGAGGTACTTCAATGAAGCTCGCAAGTTTTTTAGTTGACGGTCAGGAACGATTCGGCTTTTTGATGCTTCATCCGATAACGGGCGATGAACTGCTGGTAGAGCCCGGCAAGGCCGAAACCGATATGATCCATTTTGCGGTCGCCAAAACGTCGGGTTATCAGTTCAGTGTCCCGCGCTTTCTCTCCCCCGAAGCCCTGGCCTTTGACGATGAAGGCGTTTCTGGAGCTTGGCGAAGAAGGAATGGACACGCTTGGAAAGCTGGTTTCCTTCACAGAAAGATTTGTTGAGCAATCGGACGGTTTCTCGGTGTTGGCCAGAGCAGGTCATCTGTTGAAAGATGTGAAGCTCCTGCCGCCCGTTCCCGAACCGAGACTACTGCTTGGGATCGTGGGCAACTGCCCCGGGTTTAGCCGCAATCACGTCAATATCAGGCATATCAACCTGATTCCGCAGGCACATCAACGGCATACGGGAAGCGCGATCGGCAATGGCGAGCCATTTGTAATGAGAAGACGAAAGGGACCATACGACGGTATGTCTTTTAATGCAGAACTGGGCGTCATTATCGGCAAAGCCGGCAAGGACATACCGGTGGAGGAAGCCATGTCTTATGTGGCGGGATATACGGTGGTCTCGGATACCGCGCACGGGTATTACAATACGAAATACGGCGAGATGGGGGCGCATACCGATCCGATTTCCATTATGGCTTATGGATGGACACATAAAAACACCGACAGCAGCTGCGCGGTGGGACCGTATCTCGTGACAAAGGACGAAGTCGGACATCCGTACGATCTCATGGTGTACACGAGGACGAACGGTATGATTCGGGATCGAGCCAACACCTGTTCTACGCTGGTGGGCGTTGAGCGAACAATCGCTTATTTCAGCTCATTCATGGAACTGCTGCCCGGCGATGTCATTCATATGGGAGCAAACGGCAAGGATGGCATCGGGATTGATCGGGATTGGCAGGTTAACGGCGAGACGGTTCAGTTGGAATGCGAGATCGAAAAACTGGGCGTTTTACGAAATACGGTCATCTATCTCGATGATGAGGAAATAGAGGTGGAACGCGGGAAATTCAGCATTCATGCGCCCATGAAGGCTGAAGAATGGAATCTGGGGAAAGCGGGCAACTTCGTAATAACTTACGCGAATACGCAGGCAAGCGCGCTGGATGCCGGCTGCCAGACGTCGCCCATTCCGCGCTATCTTTGGAGTGTCGCTTCCGCTCTTTCCAGCAGTACGTCCTATATGCCTGATGAAAAGGAAGAATTGTACGTAAACGCCGAAATAGCCGTTGTGATCGGTAAGACCATCAAATGGGCAGACAAGGAAAATTTGTCGGACTGTATACTTGGCTATCTGCCTCTGGTTAGCGTTACAGACAAACGACTCTCGCAGCAGGTCATCCAGCCGGCGCTTCCAAGGGAGACCGCAATGCCGGAAATTTACGCAAGATGGGCAGACGGATGCAATATGACCTCTGACGTCGTAACGCCTCTTTCGAAGGACGAGCTGGCACAGATGAGTGTCTTGCTTGAAATTGACGGCGAGCGTGTGATGGATGCCAAGTACGAGGATTATATCTGTAAAGCGGAAGATGTGATCGAGATGATCGGTTATGGTTCGACACTGTACGCGGGCGACGTCATCTCGCTTGGCGGGCTGTGCGCGCCGGCAGTCATTCCCGGCGATCATACCGGCGTGCGCATTGCCATGAAAGCGTCGGGACTGCCTGATCTATCGATTGCGTTAAAGGAGGCGTGACAACATGATATTGGATAGTATCAACCAACTGCAAAATTATGAAAGTCTGATCCCGGGAATTGAAAATATAATGGCGTTTTTGTCCGGCTGTTCCGACCAGATGGATAACGGTCGTTATGAGATTGACGGGGAGCGGATTTACGCCAGCGTATTTGAATACGACACGGTTGCGCCGGAGGAGATGAAGTGGGAAAGTCATCGGGAATTCATCGATTTGCATGTACCGCTGACGGGTGAGGAATGCATATTTTGGGCGCCTGTCGATGAATTAACCAGCATCGTGGATTACAACCCGGCTAATGATTGCGAATTTTATAAAGGGGAATACAGACAGGTCTTAAAAGCGACGCCGGGACTGTGCATTTTCTTTTTTTCTGCGGATGGCCATAAGGTTAAATGTCATTTAAACGGCTCCAGCCACGTTAAAAAGGTTGTTATCAAGATTAAAACCGCATGATGCGGATGGAAGCCTTGGGCCAAGGAGCGGTGAAGCTATGCAGAAATCCCTGCATCATACATTCAATTCTCTCAAAGAAAGAAAAAGATTAACGGTGGGCTATTTCGGAGGATCGATTACAGAAGGGAGCGGCGCATCCGATCCGTCTAAGAGCAGCTGGAGAGCTTTGACAACATCCTGGTTTAGCAACAATCATCCGGATTGCGAAATTACCGAAATACAGGCCGCCATAGGAGGTACTGGTTCGGACCTTGGGGCATACAGATGCCGGACCGACCTCCTGAAGGGAAAACCTGATTTGGTATTCGTTGAATTTGCCGTCAATGATCATAAAAAAGGATGAAGAATTGATATTGCGCTCTATGGAAGGCATTGTTCGCCAGATATGGGATTTCGATAAAAATATCGATATTGTATTCGTATATACAATTACAGAGGCGATGGCTGAGAGCTATAAGCTTGATCGTGCCCCCCGGACTATAGAATTGCATCAAAAGATTGCCGACTTTTATGGAATCCCGTCAGTCAATGTGGGAAAAAAATTATGGCAATCCGTTGGAACCGGAATGCTTACGTGGGAAGAGCTATTGCCGGATTCGGTCCATCCTTCGGATAAGGGGTATCGAATATATGCCGATGAAATGCAGCGATTTCTTTCAGACCGCATAGCGCCGGGTCAGATCGAAAGGCAGTTGGGAAATTACCTGACGTCAAGGGCCAATGTCAAGGGGAGACTCGTCGATGCCTGGGAGCTTTTCCGGGAACCATGGGCAAAGGACGGTAACTCACTGGCGGGCAGATATCCGCACATGCTTGTATGCGATAATCCGGGCGCGGAACTTGAATATAAGTTTAAGGGCGGATCAATCGGATTATATTGGTTAATCGCACCGGATTCGGGCGACATTGCGTGGAGTCTGGACGGAAACAAGACGGGAAAAATATCAAGCTGGGATAAACATGCGCTGAACTTTACCAGAGCGGGCTATTGCATACTTGACTCCAATCTTCAAGCCGGCGAGCATGTGCTGAAGATTAAAGTGCTGCAAGAGAAGCATCCGCAGTCTGAAGGGAATTGGATAAGAATCGGAGCCTTTTTTAATTGACTAACAATCCGCCGGAGGTACGAAGGAATGGTACGACAAGCGCAAACTAGCGGTGTTAATCAGGGATTCGGCGATCGAAGATTCGGTTTGTTCATTCACTGGGGGCTCTACGCGATTCCCGGCTGGCATGAACAGATTCAGATGCGGCAACGGATGGAGAAATCGCAATACCAAACGCTGCAAGCGCAGTTCGATCCGCAGCGCTTCGATCCGGACGCGTGGATCGACTTGGCGGAGCAAGCCGGGATGAAGTACATCTGCTTCACGACCAAGCATCATGACGGCTTTTGCTTGTGGGATACGCAATATACGGACTTCAAGATTACGAATACGCCTTACGGGCGAGACACGCTGGCCATGTTAGCGGATGCTTGCGGGCGGAGGGGGATGGGACTTAGCTTATACTATTCGATTCCGGATTGGCATCACCCTAACGGCTACAATCCGCTTAGCTCCCACCAAGTGCCGACCGTACCGGAAGACGAGCCGGACATGGACCGGTATATCGATTTTGTCAAAAATCAGATCGCGGAGCTATGTACGAATTACGGTGAAATCTTCAGCTTTTTCTGGGACATCCCGCCGAGAATTTACTATCCGTCGCTCAATGCCATGATTCGTCGCTTGCAGCCCGGCATCCTGATCAACGACCGGGGCTATGACGAAGGCGACTATTCCACGCCGGAGCGACACGTACCGGCAGGGTGGAAATTCGACAAGCCGACGGAGGCCGTCCAATCGATCGGCAGGCAAAGCTGGGGATATCGGACGAACGAGGACTATTATTCCCTGCAGTTCCTGACGCAGAGCATCGCCAAGATCATGGCGATGGGCGGCAATTACGCGCTTAACGTCGGCCCGAAAGCCGATGGAACGATTCCTGATATAGGCGTTCACATGATCCGGGCAATTGGACAGTGGTATCAGTCGGTTAAAGAGGCGTATGAAGGCGCGGAGCCGATCTCCGCCCTATTCGGAAGAGACGATTTGATGTTCACTCGCAAAGGAAACGCGCTATACGTGCATCTGGTGCCGACACCAGAGAGCTCTGGAATCATTCTGAATCCGGTCACGGTCATGCCCCACAGGGCGATTTTGTTAAATAATGGAGCCTCTGTGATGGCAGCCGTAGAGAAGATGCCCACATTGGCCGACGAGAAGGATTATTTGCATTTATTCGATATTCCGGTAAACGAATTCGTCTCGCAGGTTATTGTCATTAAGCTTGTATTCGATGATCTAAGCGAGATTGTGGGCAGCTTTGAGAGCGTCGGTCAGCTTGAAAATAGATTCTAGCCACTCCAATGCGATCCAAGTAGACGCCCCGATGGAAAAAGTGAGAGGAAAGCGCGGATAAGCAAGGAAGAGGGGAGCGCAATTGCTTGTACAGCTGGTAGGGACGATGTTTGCAGTAGGATTATTATTGGGCTTTGTTGGTGCAGGGGGCTCCGGGTTCATCATTTCGATCCTGACGGTAGTCTTCGGTTTTTCGATCCACACTTCCCTGGGAACTGCGCTTGCCGCCATGTTTTTTTCCTCGGCGGCCGGGGCTTTCAGCCATTATCGCGAAGGAAATATCGTACTTGGCACGGGTATCGTCGTCGGAGGTGCAGGCATGGTTGGTGCCTGGCTTAGCTCGTTTGCTTCAAACGGAATCCCCGGGGAGGATTTGAAGTGGATGACGGCAGCGATGCTGTTTCTGTCAGGGGTTGCGCTCTGGTTTCGCATGCGGCTCGTCTCAAAGCGCAATGACTCGCAACCGGCGAAGGCTAGGCAGCGCCCCGCGGTCTACTGGGCCTCGGCCTGCGGCGTCGGACTTGTCACTGGCGGCTTGTCCGGCTTGTTCGGAATCGGGGCGACGCCATTTATCCAAATCGGTCTCATGACGATCTTGGGCACTTCGATTCGACAAGCGGCCGGAACGTCCATGATCGTCATTATCCCCATCGCTGTCGGCGGCGGCGCGGGTTTCTATCAGCTCGGCCATCTGGACGTGACGCTATTGCTTGAAGTGGCTGTCGGCATTATGCTCGGGTCCTACATCGGGGCGAAATTTACGCGACGCGTGCCGGCGGTCGTTTTGCAGCGTTCGATGGTGCTGCTTCCGATGGTCGGTGCCGCCATACTCGTCATATAAGGCAGCCGCTTTTCAATTATTGAATGAAGGAAGCGTGAAGCAATGGACAACTTGAAGCTTTTGAAGTCGAATCCGGATCGATCATACCGGATCGTCGCTTTCGGTTCCAGCAACACCGAATCGACCTGGTCGAGCAATGGCAGACACAACTGGGTTGAGTGGCTGAATATGAATGTCCGGCATCATATCGGACGACATGTATGCGTGATCAATCAAGGGATCGGAGGGGGAGACGACGGACAATCTGCTCGAAAGAATGGATCGGGATGTCCTTTCTTTTCAACCGTCTGCGGTCATCGTCACGATCGGAGGCAACGATGCCATTCAAAGCCTTCCGCTCGAACGGTATGCCGACAATTTGCGTCGAATCTGTACCCGCAGCCGGCAAGAGGACGCCGAGCCCATCCTGCAAACCTATTATTGTCCGATGTACCATCAGCGGTCGGAAGGTTTCAAAAGCGTGTTCGAAAGCTATATGGAAGTCATCCGGACGATCGCCAGGGAGATGGGCGTTCTTCTTGTCGATCAATACGACCGCTTTGAACCTTTTTATCGCAAGCAGCCAGAGCGATACGCGAAGCTGATGCTCGATTCGATGCATGTGAATCATTTGGGCAATCTAATCATGGGAATGCATATTTCCCGTGCCTTTCAACTTCCCGAACTGCAGCTGCCGCAAGACATCATGCAGGAGACGCTGCATCTGAAGGAACAAATGGATCTTTGCTGCAACTGATCGTTCAACGTGTGGCTAAACGACGATCCGATCGCTCTGGACGCCCATGAACTATTTCGGTTGGGGCGCGATGGAGGCCGGCAAAAACGTACGCGTATCGCAATTGCTCGCGCTTGGAATTATCGGATCATGTCGCTTTTTTTTTACACCGCCGATGGCAATACCGAATGGATTGCCCCTGTCTTTAAAGCATTGTGAAATCGCATAAAACATGCCATAGTTATGATTAGCCAATAACATGCGATCGGCAATAACTTACGGCAGGGAACTCATTCATGACCACGATAAAAGATATTGCGAATCACGCCAAAGTGTCGGTTGCTACCGTCTCCTATGTGTTGAACAATACGCGATATGTTAGCCCGGATAAAAAAGGAACGCATTCTTCAGGCGATCCGCGAGCTGGACTATGTCCCTAATGCGGTAGCCAGGGGACTGCGCGTAAGGCGAAGCCAGACTTTAAGTCTTGTCGTAGCCGACATTACGAATCCCTTTTATCCGGACATCGCCAAGGCTTGCGAAGAGGCGGCCCAAGAAGCGGGTTATTTGGTCAACATTATTAACACCAATGAAGACGGACAACGTCTGGCGGATGCGCTCAGGCTGCTGCGCGAAGGCAAGACGGACGGCATGATTATTACAACCGCGCTGGAAAAGGACAGGACCGTCCTCAAAGAATTAAAAGATTATGCTTTGCCCGTCGTTTTCGCGCATCGAGAGCTTCCGGGGCTGGATATGGACAGCGTGGTATCCGACAATTTTAACGGGGCGGTGGCGGCTACGAACCACCTCCTCGGACTTGGCCATCGCAAAGTCGCGTTTATGGGCGGGGTCGAGGGCTCCGAGATTACCCGTTTGAGAAAAGAAGGCTATTTATTCGCCATGCGCCAATCAGGGCTTGCGATCGAATCGGAATGGCTTATCTCCGGTGAAGCGCGCTATGAGCCCAGCTATCTCGCCACGAAGACATTAATGGAGCTGGATTCGTCCAAGCGGCCGACGGCCATTTTAAATATCAACGATGTAGGAGCGATCGGCGTCATCGATGCTGCCTATGATTTGAAATTGAACGTACCCGACGATTTGGCCGTCGTCGGCTTTGACGATCTTTTTATCGCGAATTCGAGGCTGATTCAGCTGACCACGGTCCGTATTCCCAGATATGAGCTAGGCAAAAGGGCGACACTGATCTTATTGGAGAAATTAAAAACGTCAGCACGCGAAGTCGATGTTAAGCCGACAAACCGAATCGTCTTGCCTGTTGAGCTGATTGTGCGGGGGGACTTGCGGAGGAAGAGGGCGTAAAATGGAAAATTAATGATTTACAAAGCCGTAAGCACGTTTTATAGTGATTATATCTAATCGATTAGATGCATTTTTGATTAAAATCTAATCGATTAGATTACCGAAGAGAGGAGGTTGTAGAGTGGGCATCCTGAACTTCAAGCACGACCGACCTTTGGATCTAATCGGATTAGGCCGGCTGTGCATCGACCTCAATGCGAACGAGATTCATCGGCCGATGGAGCAGACATTGACCTTTACCAAGTATTTGGGCGGTTCTCCTGCGAATATTACCGTGGCTTGCCGCCAGGCTCGGATTAAACGCAGGATTTATCGGCAGAGTGTCGGACGATGCGTTCGGCCGATATATCGCCCAGTACTTGCTGCAAGCTGGCATCGATACAGGGGGGCGTTACGGTCGATCGCGAGGGAGCCGTTACCGGACTGGCATTTACGGAGATCAAGTCTCCAACGGACTGCAGTATTCTCATGTACCGGGATAACGTCGCCGACTTGAAGCTGTCTCCGGCGGATCTTGACGAAGGCTATATGAGCAAGGCTAAAGCGCTTCTCATATCAGGCACGGCGCTGGCTAAAAGTCCTTCAAGGGAAGCGGTGTTCATGGCGTTGGAATACGCGTCCAAGCATGATGTCGTCACATTTTTCGATATCGACTACCGTCCTTATACCTGGGCCTCGAAGCTTGAAGCCGGCATTTATGCCAAGCTGGCAGCCGAGAAATGCGACTGCATCATCGGAGGACGCGAGGAATTCGACTTGCTCGAACTCGCCATGGGCCGCCCCCCTCAAGCAAGACGACGATTGGACGGCAGGCCACTGGCTGAAGCATAAGGCACAGCTGATCGTCGTTAAAAGAGGCGGCGACGGATCCAAAGCTTATGATCGCAGCGGCAACATTTTCCACGGCCGCACCTTTCCCGCCGAGGTCGTCAAAACCTTTGGCGCGGGGGACGCCTTCGCCGGCGCCTTTATATACGGCATCATGCAAGGATGGGAAATTGAAAAAGCCCAGACGTTCGGCGCGGCTTCGGCGTCTATCGTCGTATCCAGCCACAGCTGCTCCGACGCCATGCCCACCGCAAGCCAGATCCAGGAGAAGATCGATCGATGGACATCTAAAAAAGCAGTTCGGGTAACGCAGCGGCCGTATAGAGGGGAAGGAAAATCGATATGACAGTATCTATAACGACGGTACCTAATTTTATTGGGGGGGCAATGGACGGTCTCGGCATCGGAGCTATCGGACCCCGTTCCGAATCCGGCAACCGGAGAAGTCGTGGCTCGCGTCCCCTTGTCCACCAAGGACGAACTGGATCAGGCTGTACGGGCGGCAAGCAAGGCTTTCAAAGAATGGAGCAAGGTCGCCGTTCCCAAGAGAGCGCGGATTCTGTTCAAGTATCAGCAGCTTCTCGTCGACCGTTGGGACGAACTGGCCAAGCTCATCACGCTGGAGAATGGTAAGAGCTATGCCGAAGCTTACGGCGAAGTGCAGCGCGGTATCGAGTGCGTGGAGTTCGCGGCGGGGGTGCCCACCTTGATGATGGGCAATCATCTGCCGGACATCGCCACCAATATCGAATCCGCGATGTATCATTATCCGATCGGCGTGGTCGGTTGCATTACGCCGTTCAATTTTCCGATGATGGTGCCCTGCTGGATGTTCCCGCTGGCTGTCGCTTGCGGCAATACGGTGGTGCTGAAGCCCTCGGAACGAACGCCGCTGCTGGCGAATCGCTTGGCGGAGCTGTTCGGAGAAGCGGGACTGCCGGACGGCGTACTCAATATCGTGCACGGCGCCCATGACGTGGTCAACGGCTTGCTGGAGCATCCGGCCGTAGCCGCCATCTCGTTCGTCGGTTCCCAGCCGGTAGCGGAGTATGTATACAGGACGGCCGCCGCCCATGGAAAAAGAGTCCAGGCACTCGGAGGAGCCAAAAATCATTCTATCGTCATGCCCGATGCGGATATGGAGCTGGCGGTAAAAGAAATCATCGGCGCTGCATTCGGCTCGGCGGGAGAACGCTGCATGGCCTGCGCGGTCGTCGTAGCGGTGGGGAGCATTGCCGACGAGCTTGTGGAGAAGCTGGCGGAGGCGGCACGGAACCTGACTGTCGGCGACGGCAGGGACAAGGGAACGTTTCTCGGACCCGTCATTCGCGAAGCTCACAAAAAACGGACCGTTCAATATATCGAAGAAGGCGTGCGCGAAGGAGCGACGCTCGTCCTGGACGGCAGGGCGCATGCAGCCGGCGGACAGTCAGGGTATTTTCTGGGGCCGACGATTTTCGATCATGCCCGCAAAGGGATGACAATATGGAACGATGAAATATTCGCCCCTGTCCTTCAAGTCGTTCGCGCGGTCACGCTTGAGGAAGCGATCGAGCTGGCCAATGCCTCGGACTTTGCCAACGGCGGATGCATTTATACGTACGATGCCAGATCGATCCGGCAATTCCGCGAGACGATGGATGCGGGAATGCTCGGGGTCAATGTGGGGGTACCGGCGCCCATGGCCTTCTTCCCGTTCTCCGGCTACAAAAAATCGTTCTACGGCGATTTGCATGCCAACGGTAAAGACGGCGTGGCGTTCTATACGCGCAAAAAGATGGTCGTCGCGCGATATTAACGAGGCGGTGGATGCTGATTATGTTTGATTTGACTGGGAAAAAGGCGATCGTCACAGGCGCTAGCCGCGGTTTGGGGTACGGGATGGCCAAGGGTCTGCACGATGCCGGGGCCGAAGTGGCGATTTTGGACATGAGCGACGAGACGACGGAGGCCGCGCTCAAGTTGAGCGAAAGCGGGCCGAAGGCTTTTGCCGTGAGGGGCGACTTATCGGATAGCGAAGATTTGTTGCGCTCGTTCACGGATGCCGTGGAGCTGCTCGGAGGCCGGCTTGACATCTTGATCAACAACGCAGGCATGCACGATCGCCGGTCGTGCCTGGACTTGCCGCTGGAGGCGTGGGATCGGGTATTAGAGCTTAACCTCTCTGCAGTTTTTCAGTTGTGCAAATATGCCGGCGAGGTTATGTTGAAGAGGGGCGGGGGCAAGATCATCAATATGGCGTCCATGCTCAGTTTCATCGGCGGCTTCAACGCGACTGCCTATGCGGCGAGCAAAGGCGGCGTCGCGCAGTTAACCAAGTCGCTGTCGAACGAATGGGCCGGCCAGGGCATTCAGGTGAACGCGATCGCTCCCGGATACATGGACACCAGCATGAATAAGGATCTGCATGAGGATTCGGTACGGTATCCTGCTATTACGGCGAGAATTCCGGCTGGCCGTTGGGGCACGCCGGAGGACCTGTCGGGCATCGCCGTGTTTTTGTCCTCGGAGGCTTCCAACTATATTACGGGGGGCGGTTATACCCGTCGACGGGGGATATTTGGCCCGATAAGAGAGGAGCGTTTGATATGGAAGGAAGACTGAAAGACAAGGTGATTGCCGTCACCGGCGGTACGAAAGGAATCGGCAAAGGGATCGTAGAGATGGCGGTTCGGGAAGGGGCAAAGGTGGCGTTCGGCGGAAGGAGCGCATCCGAAGGCGAAGCGCTGGCTTCGCGCCTGTCGGCCGAATACGGCGATCGAATCTGCTTCGTGCAGGGGGATATCGCGGAAACGGAGGCATGCCGGCTATTCATCGATCGCACGGTCAACCGATTCGGAAGGATAGACGGGCTTGTCAACAATGCCGGCTGGTTTCCCCGGGCGACGCTGCTGGAGACGGACGATGCTTTGTTTGACCAGGTGTTCGACGTGAACATGAAAAGCGCTTTTTTCTGCTCCAGGTTCGCGATCGAACACATGCTGAAATCGGGCGGCGGGTCGATCGTCCATATGGGCTCCACCCACGGGTTCGGGGGCATGGACGACTTGGCTGCCTACGGATGCGCCAAGGGCGCCATGCACACGCTCAGCAAGCATATCGCCAGAAATTATGCGGCGCAAAGAATCCGGTCGAACTGGGTGACGGTGGGCTGGGTGGCTACCGAAGGCGAGGTCGCCAGAGTAGAAAAGGACGGAAGCAGCGCACAGGACCTTGAAGCCCTTGGAAAGTCCGAAGTGCCGAGCGGCCGGCTTCAAACCGTGGAAGATATGGCCTACGGCGTCATCTATTTGCTGGCGGACGAGTCTTCGCAAGTCACGGGGACGGATCTTCATATTACCGGCGGATTTAATATTTAATACGCCGTGAGAAGGCGGCAACAGCAAGGGATCTTAGCCCGCTTCGACTTGCGCAGGGGCGATCCCCGCACGGCGATCGCTTCTGCTATGAAGATGGCTTCCTGCGCGATGGCCGCAATTTCCTTGAACATCCCATTGAAATTACCGACCGGTGTCCGGACCGCGCTTGCAAATACCGCGTTATTCGGAGTCGCGAGGAAGATCACTCCGTATTTTCGCTTTTAAAGCGGCCAGCTTTTGCAGATTGCTTTGCAGTTCCGCAGCTGTTCCAACAGGATCCTCGTAGCTATAGTAACCTTTACCGCTTTTGATGCCGAGATGGTCTTCCGCGGTTCTCGTCAAAATGGATTCCGGTTCAACCGTGCTCACGCTGAGCTTGGGGAAGAGATGTCCGGTTACCTTGGACCAAATATCGAGCCCGCCCAAATCCGCAATCTCGAACGGTCCCTTGAACGCCCAACGCATGCCGAGCCCTTCTTTGACGGCCGTATCGATCTGTTCGATGTCGGCCACTCCGTTCTCCAGCAGGTAGCATGCTTCCCTCATCAATGCCGCTTGCAAGCGATTGGCTATAAATCCGGGAATGTCCCTGTTCAGTATGACCGGGGCCTTTCCGCATGCGCGCATCAGCGCAACGATTGCCTCCATGTCCGCAGGCGATGTCGCGGGCGATCCCAAGATCTCGACCAGGGGAATAAGATGCGCCGGGTTGAAAAAATGGGCGATAACCATCCTGTTAGCGAACGGCTTGCCCCTCTGCAAGCGTTTCGAGAGCGAAGGTGGAGGTGTTGGAAGCAACGATTGTTCGTTCCTTAATGAGCCGCGCCAATCGACCGTACACGTCCCGTTTGATCGTGAGCTGTTCAGGAACGGCTTCCACGATCAGGTCGGAGTCTGCAACCGCTTTCTCGAGTTCGCTGAATAAGAGGACTTCGCAATGTTCATCGGCTCTCTCCATGGAGAGCAGCTTCTCCCTTATGGAAGGCAGCAAGGCATCATTAGGTTCATAAAGGGATACGGCGAAGCCGTGGTTGGCGAACAGATGGGCGATCCCAATCCCCATTGTGCCGGCTCCTAGGACAGCGATGTTCTTGATCATGATAGGCCTCCTCATCGAACGCCATGACAGTATGATGCAGGTCATATACGCTTATTTTACAACCGATATTTATATAGGTGAAATACATATATAGAATAAAATATATGCATTTTATCTATATAAGAGTGAGCAAAATGGCGCGAGAGATTTGGGCGTGGTCGTGCCGCCGGTTGACGAGAGGTTGTTCGAGATCGTGCCGGTTGTAGAAAGGCATTTGAATCTGGTTGTTCCCCTGTCGCAGACAGGTATTCGGAAGGGCTGGAGGTTAGACATTTAATAGGGCAGGCGGGCTGCCACGCCCCCCCGTCTCAGCTCTTCTTGCGATACTTCCCCCGGCGGCATCCCCGTTATTTTCTTGAACATCAGATTGAAATAAATGGCGTTCGGATAACCGATCCTGGAAGCGATTTCACGTATGGTCAAACTGGAGTGCTGAAGCAGCCGCTTGGCTTCCTCGATCCGGCAATGGATCAAGTACTGGATCGGGGAGACGCCCATTTCGTCCTTATAAAGATGGGCCAGGTGATAAGGGCTTACAAACACCAGGTTGGCTAAATCGCTAAGCGTCAGGTCGCGGTTAAAATTTTCCTCGATATACGCTTTGACCGTCATCGCGGTCGTGGGAGCCGTCTGCCGCTCGGCATGGTACAGCTTGCGCAGCAGAATGACGAAGGCGGCCTGCATCAGCAACTGAATAAGGTCGCTGGAGCCGTACGTCGGGCTCTTGGCTTCGGCGTCGATATCCGTAAAATAGCGGTTGACTGAACTGAAATCGTGGCCGAGATTCACAACCGGCACCGCCTCCGGCGGCATGACGCAGCCTTCGGGCAAGCCTGATAAGGAGACGCTGGCGCAGGACATGACGATGCCCGTCAACGGAGCTTGGGCGGAGGAGACAAGTTCATAGGTTTTGCCGGGAGCCGGCGCCAGCACATCGCCTGCGGATAGAGAGATGATCATGTCGTCGATCAGACATTCGCCGCGTCCTTCTTGAACGAGAAACAGATCTGTACGGTCGCCTATGCCGAGAGGGTTGCTCCACGAAGGCTCGCCGGCGAGGGAGAACGACTGGACGAAGGAGGGATTGCGGACGATATCGGGAATTTCCCCCTGCGAACATACGGTCGGCATCCTCCTCCAGCGAACAGCGATCGAACTGAATCGTACGCTTGCGATTATTGTACATATTAAAGTTGCGCGTTTCCGAATTCAAGGATTCCCGATAAGGTTCGCAATAATTTATAATCAATGGACAACAATCGTTATTTTACATCATGCCTGTCTTGTATAAACTGAAGTGTATCTTCTGTCCCGCCGAAGCGAGGTGCTTCCGTGCTTTTATTACTCAAAAATGTGACGAAAACATTCTACGGCGTCAAGGTGCTGGACGACATCCGCTTTGAGCTGAAAGCCGGCGAGGTCCACGCGCTGATCGGCGAGAACGGGGCGGGGAAGTCCACGCTGGCCCATCTGATCGCGGGTGTCCACCAGCCGGACTCCGGCACAATTATGCTGGAGGACCGCGAGGTGTCGATCGGATCGCCTTATTATGCGAAAAAAACTGGGCATCGCAATCGTGCACCAGGAACCTCTGCTATTGCCTGACATGACCGTGGCGGAAAATTTGTTTTTGTCTTGCCAAGCCGATATGATGGGCATCTTCACGAACAACCGCAGGCGAAGGAGAGAGGCCAAGCAGCTGCTTCGCTCGTTAGGCAGCAGCCTCCATCCCGATACGCTTGTCCGTTATTTGTCCGCCAGCGACAGGTACTTGGTGGCGATCGCGCAGGCCATCTCGCGCAAGCCGAAAATATTGATTATGGACGAGCCCAGCGATTATTTGCCCCACCAGGACCGAGTACGCCTCTTTGATCTGGTGCGGGATTGCAGATCGCAGGGCATCGGCATCGTTTATATTACCCATCGCCTGAAGGAAATCGCGAATCTGTGCGATCGAATCACCATCCTGCGCGACGGCAAGCATGTGATCACGCGCAGCGTGGAAGGACTGTCCGAGAAACAGACGGCCGCGCTTATGCTCGGGCGGGAGATCGGCAATCTGTTCCCCCCCGATCCGCGAGCAGTTCGGCAAGGAACTGCTGCGCGTCGAGAAGCTGACCAGGTGGCCGGAGCTGCAGGATATCACCTTCGCGTTGCGCCAGGGCGAGATCGTTGGCGTAGCGGGGATGGCGGGAGCCGGGAGGACGGAGCTCGCCGACACGTTGTTCGGCCAAATGCGCATGGACCATGGCGCGATATACCGCGACGAGAAGCGGATCGAAGTCGGCGATCCCCATGATGCCGTGAAGCAGAATCTTGGTTACGTTCGCGAGAACCGCATCGATTCTGGACTGCTGATGAATATGAGCGTGACGGAAAACCTGTCGATCTCCAGCCTCGACAAGATCAACCGCTACAAGTTCCTGCACAGGGGAGAGGAGCGGGAGCTTGCGCTTGACAAGATCGTCGGGCTGGATATCAAGCTGAACCATTTGAATCAGCAGGTGAAGTACTTGAGCGGCGGCAACCAGCAGAAGGTCATGCTCGGCAGATGGCTCGCCGCGGACAGTGAAGTCTACCTGCTCGACGAGCCGACGCAGGGAATCGATGTCGGCGCCAAAGCGGAGCTGTACGTTCAAATACACAACCTGGCGCGCCAGGGCAAAGGGATCCTGCTGATCTCGTCGGACATTCAGGAGCTGGTCGGCTTGTGCAACCGGATTCTGGTCATGCGGGACGGCAAAATCATAAAGGACTGCAAGAGCAGCGAGACGAGCGAGGAGAAAATCGCTGCGCTGATCTCCTGATCGTGAACCGAAGTCTGTCCGCTCAGTCGCGCGGACGGGCTTTTTTTTTTCTAATTACATGATTTTGCGGAATGAAAGCGCAATTATTTATAATCGAATCTCAATTTTGCTGAATTGTTTTGTAACCGGTTGCTGAGTAGTATGGAGTCAAGGCAAAGCCGGCCCGTCGATTCCGGAGCGACGCCGCCGTCCGACAGCCCTCAAATTCACGATCCCGGGAGGAACCTTAAATGTTCAAGTATAGCTTTGACGCGCTCGTCTATCACGGTGAATCCATCGGCGCAAGCGTGCAGCGTTTGTCCAAGTTCGGCTACGATGCCATCGAACTGGTCGGCGAGCCTGCGCTCTACGACACGAAGGAAGTTCGCCAAGTTGTAAGCGATCACAGCATGGCTGTCTCCTCGATATGCTCGATCTACAACGCGGAGCGGGACCTTGCTCATCCAGACCCGGCCAAACGCAAGAAGGCCGTGGAGTACGTCAAACGCATCGCGGATATGTCCGCCGAGGTGGGGGCTCCGGTCATGATCGTCGCGCCGGCCGCGAACATGCGGATCAAGGAGCTGAGCGCCGCGTCGGACGAGTGGAAATGGGCGGTCGAAGGCATTCGCGAGGGCGGAGAATACGCCGCTTCGCTGAACGTCAATCTCTGCATCGAAGCATGGAACCGTTACGAGACGTACATGCTTAACCGACTGGACCAATGCGTCGCGATGATGAAGGATGTCGATCTGACGAACGTTGGCATTATGGGCGACACCTTCCATATGAACATCGAGGAGACGAACAACGCGGACGCCATTCGCGCCAGCGGCAGCGCGCTTATCCATATTCACCTGGCGGACAGCAACCGCGCGGCGCCGGGCATCGGCCATACGGACTTCCGTCCCGTATTGCAGGCGCTGAAGGATATCGATTATCAAGGCTATCTGACCTTCGAGATTCTCCCGGCGGCGGCCGACCCGTTCGGGGTTATGCAAAAGGGCGGAGGCAAGGAATTTTTCGACGAATATACGCAGCAATCGATCGCGTTCATCAAAGAAATCGAAAAATCGCTCTAAACCGCAGGAGGAGGAGATCGCATGAAATTCGGCGCAAGCACATTCATCTGGGCATCGCCCTTCTCTCCCGCTACGTTCCATCTGGCGGACAAGGTCAAGGAAATGGGATTCGACGTCCTGGAGATCTGTATCGAGGACCCTGCCACCATTCCGGCGGAGCAGACGCGGGAATACTTGGACAAGCAGGGCGTAGAAGCGCTCGTATGCGGCGCGTTCGGTCCGAATCGGGATATCAGCTCCGAGGATGCCGGCATTCGTGCGGAAGGGCTTGCCTACATCAAGACCTGCGTCGATTTTGCCGTTAAGCTCGGTTCGCCGCTCGTCTCCGGTCCGATGTATTCGGCAACGGGCAAGACGCGGTTGCTGAGTCCGGACGAGAAAAAGCAGCAGTGGGCATGGACGGTCGAGCATCTGAAGATCGCGGCCGATTATGCGGGGCAGCGAGGCGTCAGGCTGGCGATCGAGCCGCTTAACCGCTACGAGACGGATCTGATCAACACGGTCGAGCAGGGGCTGGAGCTGCTGGAAAAGGTGGGTCAATCGAACCTCGGCTTTTTGCTGGACACGTTCCACATGAATTTGGAGGAGAAAAATATTGCCGACGCGATCCGGCTGGCCGGCAAGCATATTTTTAACTTCCACACCTGCGAAAACGACCGCGCCATCCCGGGCACCGGTCACATCCCGTGGGAGCAAACGGCCGAGGCGCTGCGGGACGTGAACTATGACGGCTACATTGTGATCGAAGCGTTCACGACCGAGATCAAGGAGATCGCCAGAGCCGTATCCCAATGGCGGCAGCTGGCGCCGACCCAGGACGCGATCGCCGCGGAGGGCATCGCGTTTCTGAAAAAGGTATTCGCATGATCGAATCGCTGGAAGTCCGCAACGTCGTCAAGCGCTTCTCCGGCGTCACCGCCCTGAAGAACATGCATTTCAAACTGCGCGGCGGTTCGGTTCACTGTCTGGTCGGCGAGAACGGGGCGGGCAAGTCCACTTTGATCAAGATTCTCGCCGGGCACTACATGCCGGACGAAGGCGAGATCGCGCTCGACGGGCAGCCGCTGCGGATCGCCAATCCGCGCGAATCGCAGCGGCTCGGCATCTCGATCATTCATCAGGAGCTGCTGCTCGTGCCGGAGCTGTCCGTCGCCGAGAACATATCGCTCGGCCGGCTGCCGAAGGCCGGCGCCGGACTGATCGACTGGAAGAGCGCGCAGCAAAGGGCGGCAAGTGCGCTTGCCCTGCTGAACGCCGCCATCGATCCCCAATCGAAGGTGGCCGAGCTGTCGACGGGGGAGCAGCAGCTCGTCGAGATCGCGCGTTCCCTGTCCGTCGACACGAAGATATTGATTCTCGACGAGCCGACGGCTTCGCTGTCCGAGTCCGAGACGTCGAGGCTGCTCAGCATCATCAAGGATCTGAAAAAACGCGGTCTCGCTATATTGTACGTGTCCCACCGGATGGAGGAGGTATTCGATCTGGCCGACGATATCACGGTCATCCGCGACGGAGCGGTGGTACAATCGGCATCGAAGGAAGAGATGAACCCGGACAAGGTCGTCCGCCTCATGGTGGGACGGGATGTCTCGCTGGAGCGCAAAAACAAAGGCGTTCACGGCCGCAAAGTGCTCGAGGTCAGGGGATTGGGACGCTCCGGGGCGCTCCGGAACGTGAACTTCCAGCTCCACGAAGGCGAGATCGTCGGCTTTGCCGGCCTCGTCGGCTCCGGAAGGACGGAGATCGCGCGCTGTCTGTTCGGCGTCGACCGGATCGACGAGGGAGAGATCATTTTGCAAAACGAGACCGTACGGATTCGCGATCCGCTGGACGCCATCCGCAAA
This sequence comes from Cohnella rhizosphaerae, assembly GCF_029525575.1. Lineage (GTDB taxonomy): Bacteria > Bacillota > Bacilli > Paenibacillales > Paenibacillaceae > Cohnella > Cohnella rhizosphaerae. The sequence goes on along the minus strand of NZ_JAPDIA010000001.1, from coordinate 271,004 downwards.
GGGATCGGACTGGTGCCCGAGGACCGGAAAAATCAGGGTCTCGTCCTTCAGGGAAGCGTGAAGAACAATGCAACGCTGTCGGTGCTCGGCCGGCTGCAGCGGTTCGGCTGGATCAAGGGAAGGCAGGAGACGGATCTGGTACAAAGCTACAAGGAGCAGCTGCGGATCAAGACCCCTTCGATCGACACGCCTGTCTCTTCGCTAAGCGGCGGCAATCAGCAGAAGGTCGTGCTGGCCAGATGGCTGGCCGTCCAGCCCAAGATCCTGATTCTGGACGAGCCGACGCGCGGCGTCGACGTCGGCGCGAGGGCGGAGATCCAGTCGCTGATCGAAGAGCTGGTGCGTCAGGGCCTCGCGATTATTCTGATCTCGTCCGACCTGCTTGAGCTGCTGTCCATGAGCGACCGTATCGTCGTCGTACGGGACGGCAGCACCGTAGCCGAATTGGCCGGACCGGACGCAACTAAAGAAGAGGTGCTTAAGTATGCAACGGGTTCATGAACAAGAGGCGGGAGCCGGATCCGCCCGTGCCGGTCAGAGGAACGGCAAATCGAAAATCAGTCAGAAAAGCCTCGGCCGCTATATGGGAAGTCTGGGACTGTTCCTCGTCATTCTCGTTTTCGGCATCGTGCTGAGCATCCTGTCGCCTGTCTTCCTGTCGACGACCAACATCGTGAATCTCCTCATTCAATCGACGATCCTCGCCGCGCTCGCCATCGGCTCGACCTTCGTCATTATGACGGGCGGCATCGATCTGTCCGTCGGCTCCGTACTGGCGGTCTCCTCCGCGGTCGGGCTCGGGCTCATCGAGCATCACGGCATGCCGGTCATCGTCGGGGTGCTGGTCAGCCTGATCATCGGTATCGCGTTCGGTATTTTTAACGGCTTTATCATCACCCGGTTTCAGGTGCCGGCCCTGATCGTCACGCTGGCATCCATGGGGATCGGCCGGGGCATCATTTTAATCTACACGAACGGCGCGAATATCTCTCCGGTCCCGGACAGCTACGTCTATCTGGCCAACGGACGGATATTGGGCATTCCCGTCATCCTGCTCCTCGTCGGACTGCTTGCCGTCATCGCTCATATTATTTTGTCGAACACGGTCTACGGCCGCTCGGTCTATGCCAGCGGCGGCAATGAGCTGGCCGCCCGGCTGGCCGGCATCCGCACCAAGCGGGTCATCACGATGACCTACGTTCTGTCGGGACTGATGGCCGCCGTCGCGGGTATTCTGCTCTCGGCGCGTCTCGAATCGGCCGGTCCGACCGCAGGCAACGGCATCGAGCTGACCGTCATCGCGGCGGTCGTCATCGGAGGCACGAGCTTGTTCGGCGGACAGGGCAACATCCTTGGCACGCTGCTCGGGGTGCTGCTCATCTCCCTCGTATCGAATGCGGTCAACCTGCTCGGCGTTCCGCCGGCCTGGGATCAGCTTGTCAAAGGCGTCGTCATCCTCGTGGCCGCGCTGCTGGACGTGTACCGACGCAAGTATTCCAAGGCGGGCTTATCCAAATAAGCCCGTCCCCTATGCCAAGAGAGGAGCTTTTCCTATGAAAAAAATCGTTAGCCAGCGCATTATCGATCACATTGCTCGCAGTCGTCTTATCCGCATGCGGTTCATCCGGCAACTCCGCCGGCAGCGCCGACAATTCCGCAAGCGCTTCCGCATCATCCTCCGGCAGCGCGCAACCCGCAGCCGGCGGCGGCAAGAAAAAGATCGCCGTGCTCCTCTACAGCCGCGGCTTCGAATTCATGGTCGCGCTGGATCAGGGCATTCAGCAGAAGGCGGCGGAGCTGGGCGTAGAGGTGACGGTGTTGGACGGACAGTCCAACAGCCAGACGCAGATCGGCCAGATTGAAGACAACATCGCGAAGAAGGTCGACGCTATCGTCCTCGCTCCGAACAACTCCGACGAGCTCGTTCCGGGCGTTAAAAAAGCGAATCAAGCCGGTATCCCGGTCGTCACCGTTGACAGCGTCGTCTCCCAAGGCGCTGACGTCGTCAGCAGCGTCACCTTCGACAACAAGAACGCCGGCAAAATGGCGGCGGAGTATATCATCAAGCAGCTGCAAAAGGGAACGGTGCTGGAAAACACCGGCGCGCAAGGCGCCTACCATGCCGTGCTCCGCGGCGGCGGCTTCAACGAAGGCATGAAGGCGTCCCCCGACTTCAAGGTCATCTCTAAAAACGCCGACTGGCAGGCGGAAAACGCCCAGAACATCACCGCCGATTCCGTCACGGCCAATCCCGGCATCAACGCGATTTTTTCCCATAACGACGATATGATCCGTGGCATTCTCGGCGGACTGCGCCAGATCGGCAAGCTTAAAAACGTAGGCGAAGCCGGGCATATCATGATCGTCGGCACGGACGGCACCCCGGAAGCGCTCGACCGTATCCGCAAGGGCCAGCAGGATGCCACGGTCCAGCAGGATCCGTTCGAGATGGGCGCCGCGGCCGTCCAAGCGGCCGTCGACAAGATCGACGGCAAGGAAGTGACCAAAGAGCAGTATATGCCGGCGACGCTGGTGACGAAGGACAACGTCGACGATCCGAACCTGTGGGGCAACAAGTTCAAGAAATAAACGGGCGGACGGACCGCAACGACTTGGATAGGCATAAAGGAGAGAAAACCGTATGAAACGGAAAATGATTCAAATCGGCATCGGCGGATGGGGCTGGAGCTGGCAGCAGGTCGTCGTGGACTCCCACGTATGGGAGTTGGCCGCCATCGTCGATCTGAATGCAGAGCTGCTGGACAAAGCGGCTGCGCAGTTCGGACTGGACCGGGAGAAGCAATGTTTCTCCTCGTTGGGCGAGGCGCTCGCCGTCGTCCATGCAGATGCGGCGCTCGTCATCGTGCCGCCTCAGTTCCACGCTTCCGTCGCGATCGAAGCGATGGAGCGAGGGCTCGATTGCATCGTCGAGAAGCCGCTCGCGCACACGATTCAGGATGCGCGGCGCATCGTCGAGGCGGCCGATCGGCTCGGCCGCAAGCTGATGGTAGGGCAGAACTATCGGTTCAAGCGCGCCCCGCAGACCGTCAAGTCCCTGCTCGGCCGCGATCTGATCGGCGAGATCGGCAGCGTTTACATTCAATTTCAGAAGGACCCCGCGTTCACGGGCTTTCGCACAGAGATGGAGGAGCCGCTCATCACCGACATGGCGATCCATCACTTCGATCAGATCCGCGGCATTCTGGGCCTGGAGCCGGTCAAGATCACGGCGGTCAGCTGGAATCCGCGCTGGAGCAGGTTCGCAGGCAATGCGGCGGCCACCGTGCTGTTCGAGATGTCGAACGGCGCACGCGTCTCCTATACCGGCAGTTGGGTATCGCGGGGCTGGGAGACGACCTGGGACGGCGATTGGCGCATCCAGGGAGACGGCGGGGAGATCCATTGGGCGGACAACGAAGTGACGGTTAAGCCTCATGACCTGTTCAAGACCGTATTCCAGGAGGGGGCGGTGGAGAAAAGGGGCGCGCTCCAAGCGGACCTGCTCCGTCTTCCTGCCGAGGAACGGCAGGCGACGCTGCTGGAGTTCTCGCTGGCGATCGACGAGAATCGCGCGCCGGAGACGTCCGGAGCGGACAATATCCAGAGCATGGCGATGGTCATCGGGGCGGTGCGTTCGGCGGAGCTCGGGCGCCCGGTCACGATCGACGAGATTATGAACGGATAGGAAGGCGAGATATCGGAGAAGCCGGGCCTGACATATGAAAAGGCGGAGGGGAACGGAATGGACTACGGCAAAATGGGCGTCGGCGTGATCGGCACGGGATTTTCGGCCGACTTCCATATTCAGGCACTGCTGCGGCTGCCGGGAGTGAAGGTCGTCGCGGTCGCGGGCAGCAGCGAGGTCAAGGCTCGGACCTTGGCCGACAAATACGGCATCCCGGCCGCCTACGGAAGCTATGGCGATCTGATCGCGGACGAGGCGGTGGAGGCCGTCCACAACTGCACGCCGAACGTGCTTCACTTTGCCGTCAACCGGGACGTACTTCTGGCCGGGAAGCATCTGTTGTCCGAGAAGCCGCTGGCGATGAACAGCGCACAATCGGCGGAGCTGGCGCGGCTGGCGGAGAACGGCAAGGGCGTGAGCGGCGTCTGCTTCAATTACAGGCACTTCCCGATGGTCGTGCAGGCCCGCTCCATGCTGCGCAGCGGGGGAGATCGGCAAGGCGCATCTGGTCCACGGCGGCTACTTCCAGGACTGGCTGCTCTACGATACCGACTACAGCTGGAGGCTGGAGCCCGGCGTGAACGGCGAATCCCGCGCGATCGCGGACATCGGCTCCCATTGGTGCGACACCGTTCAGTTCGTGTTGAACAGCCGGATCTCGGAGGTGTTCGCCGAACTGAGTACGGTGCATCCCGTGCGGTACAAGCCGAAGCTGGCTGCGGCGACGTTCGGACAAGCGGACGCCGGCGATCGCGAGGCGTTCGAAGTCGCGACGGAGGATGCGGGCTCCGTACTGCTCCGCTTCGAGGATGGGACCCGCGGCGTGTTCACCGTCTCCCAGGTCAGCGCGGGCCGCAAAAACCGGCTGCTCTTCGAGATTTCGGCGGCCGAATCCTCCTTGTGCTGGGATCAGGAGAATCCGAACCGGCTCTGGGAAGGCAAGCGCAGCGAGCCCAACCGCGAGCGAATGCGCGATCCCGGCTTGCTGTCTCCGGAAGCCGCCCGGCTGGCGCACTTCCCCGGCGGGCACGAGGAAGGCTGGCCGGATGCGCTGCGCAATCTGATGGCCGACTTCTACCGGGAGGCGATGAGCAAGCGGGAAGCCGGCGAGGCCTACCGTCCCGGACCTGCGTCGTTCGCGACGCTGGCCGACGGACATGGCATCATGAAGCTGATCGACGCCATTCTGCAAAGCCGCCGGTCAGGAGCTTGGGTACGGGTGGCCGATTAAATGCAAGCCGGGATCGACTTCCGATGCGGACGTCGATCCCGGCTTTGTGGCGATTCGGCGTTGAACTTGCAGGCAGCAAGGCTTATGCTAGAAACATCTTGTTTACCCTGCCGCAAAGGAAGCGACTTATGACAGCATCGTTTCGGCTCTCCTATTTTTATCTATTCTATTTCTTCATTTATATGGGCAACGCGGTATACGGCACATTTATCCCGCTCTACTTTCGCGACGCGGGATTCGACGCCTCGCAGATCGGCATCCTGCTGGGCATCGGCCCGCTCGTGGCTATATTTGCGCAGCCGGTATGGGGGACGCTCAGCGACCGGGCCAAAACCAAAAACCATATCTTGCTGCTGCTGATCGCCGGGAGCGGAGGCGCCATGCTGCTGTACCCGTTATCCGACGGGTTCGGCTACTTGCTTGCCATGATCAGCATTTTTACTTTTTTCCAGGCTTCGATATTCGCCCTCAGCGACGCGATCACGCTTGAAGAATTGGATCGGCAGCGCTGGGCGGGCGGGTTCAGCCGGATTCGGCTGGCGGGCACGATCGGATTCGCGCTCATGTCGATCGCGTTCGGCTTGATTGCCGAGAAGCGGGTAGACCTGATGTTCGCGGTCTACGCGATGGTCATGGCCGTGTCTTTCGCGTTCGTACTCCGCTTTCCGTCGGTCGCCGGCCATCAGAAGCAGGGACGCCGCATCCGAATTTGGGTTTTATTTCGCAATCGCAAGCTCGTCTTTTACTTGGCGGTCAATTTCGTTCTTCATATCACGTTGGGCTACTATTATACGTTTTTCCCTTTGTATTTTCAGGAATTGGGCGGCAGCAACGCTTGGCTCGGGTGGTCGATGGTTATATCGTCGCTGAGCGAGGTGCCGTTCCTGCTGCTGGCGGGGAAAATATTCCAGCGAGTGCGCATCCACTACATCTTGTTCGGAGCAGGCATCGCGGCGGCGCTGCGGTGGTACTTGTTCTCGGCCATCCATGATCCCTATTGGACGATTCCGGTGCAGGTGCTGCACGGCTTGATCTTTATCGTATTGTCCGTCACGATGGCTACCGTCATCAACCGGGAAGTGCCGGATGAACTCAAAGCGAGCGGGCAGACGCTGAACGCGCTGCTGTGTCTGGGCGTCGCCCGCCTGATCGGGAGCTACGCGGGCGGAGAAGCGAGCGAGATCTGGGGGATGCGCGATGTGTTCCTGTACAATGCAGTGCTCGCCGTAGGATGCATTGCCGTGTTCGCGGTTTTGTTCCGGCGGATGGACGGTCGCTCGACGAAGCGATCGAAGTGAATAGCGATCGAAGTAAAACACCCGAACCGCGAACGTTCGGCACAAACGCAGCCTTCCTTGCCCGGCAAGGGAGCTGCGTTTTTTTGGCGTTCCGAGTATGGTGCGCGATATGCGCCGATCCGCTTCGATTTCAATCGAACTGACGGCCGGCGAGCATTTTATAATGCGTGGGGGACAGGCCGGTCGCCGATTTGAACAGCTTGGACAAATAGGACGTATCGGGAATACCCGTCCGCTCCCCGATCTCGGACAGCGTGAGACCGGTAGAAGTGAGCAGCCGCTTCACGCTGTCGATTCGCTTGCGGTTGACGTATTGGATCGGCGTCGTGCCGAAATGCTTTTTGAACAAACGAATAAAGGAATTGGGATGCATATGCGTCAAGTCCGCCAGCTCCCGAACCGTAATATTCCGCTGAAAATGATCGTCGATGTAAGTCAGCGCGGCGCGGAGAAGATCGGATGTCTCGGCGTGCGCGAGCTGGATGTCGATCGGTTCGGCGCGGTCGAGAAAGTATCCGATGAGCCGGAGCAGACAGGCGTTCACATGCAGCGACGAGGAAAGCGTATCGGCCCGGTGGAGACGGAGCATCTCTTTGAACAGATCGGCAGGCAGGCCGTCCTCTTCTTGCACGTCGATCATCCAGGGGAGACGAATCAGGTCGAACAAGTTGATCGTTCCGATTTTCGCCGTAAAGTGACACCAGTATTTCGTGTACGGCTTGTCGTTAATGGCCGAGTAGGATTGACGGACGCCTTCAGGCATGAGCGCCAGCTGGCCGGGCTTCGGATAGAACTCCCGGTCGCCGATCTTAAGCCACCCTTCTCCGTCGGTTATGAAGTAAAACTTGTTGTAGTCCGGCGTATAATCGATGTCGCGCCAATCGGACCAGACCGGATTAAACCCTAACGCGGTCACGTTGACCTGCAAGTTGGTCAGGTACATCTGCAGAAGCCGCTTGCGTGCGTGTCCGTACATCGTTTTTTTCACCTGCGAAAAAGGTTAGTTTTATACAAGCAACGGTTAGGTTTGTATCTTCTTCAGCATAGCATACGGGTGCTACCATAGGTCTGTCATCATTTGAAGCAGACTGTTTTCCTATGAATCGGACAACCGGAGGTGCTTTTGTTGAAAGCAGACTTTAAAAATGGACCGTTCCAACCGACCTTTGATTCGTTAAGAACCTTCGAATGCCCGGCGTGGTTCCGGGATGCGAAGCTTGGCATCTGGTCGCATTGGGGACCGCAGTCCGTCCCGATGTTCGGCGATTGGTACGCCCGAAACATGTATATCGAAGGCTCGGACCAGTATCGCCACCATGTGCGCGTATACGGACATCCGTCCGAATTCGGCTACAAGGACATCGTTCAGCGCTGGAAGGCCGAGAAGTTCGACCCCGACGCCCTGATGGAGCTGTACGCGCAAGCGGGGGCCAAGTACTTTGTCGCCCAGGCGATGCACCATGACAACTTTTTTTAATTACGACTCCAAATTGCATAAGTGGAATGCGGCGCAGGTGGGACCGAAGAAGGACATCGTCGCGCTGTGGCGAGCCGCGGCTTTAAAAAAAAGGCTTGCCTTTCGGTCTGACGGAGCACATGGGGGCGACCTACAGCTGGTATGCGCCGAACAAAGGGAGCGATAAAGCCGGGCCGTACGCGGGCGTACCGTATGACGGCAACGACCCGGCATACGAAGATTTGTACTTGCCCAACCGGGAGCACTACGACCCGAACAAAGGCATGTGGGACCTGGAGCCCTGGTACACGACGAACGAAAGCTGGCATCGGCATTGGCTGGCGGTCATGAAGGAGCTGATCGACCGTTATGAGCCGGATTTGCTCTACTCCGACGGCGCCCTGCCCTTCGGGAGAATCGGGGAGAGCGCGACGGAGTCGGACGCGGCGCCCGCGTTCGAAGCGGGGCTGGAGGCGGTCGCCTACTTGTACAACAAGAGCGCAAGCCTGCACGGCGGAGTCAACCGGGCGGTATACAATCAAAAGGATCGGCGGCAGAGCGTCTATGCCATCGGCGTTCTGGATATCGAGCGAAGCCAGGAGAGCGACATCAAGCCGGAGCCCTGGCAGACGGACACTTGCGTCGGCGAATGGTTCTACGACGTACGGGCAGTTTATAAGACGCCGGCGCACGTCATTGAAATTTTGGTGGACATCATCTCCAAAAACGGCAACCTGCTGCTCAACATCCCGCAGAAGCCGGACGGGACGCTGGATGCCGAGTGCACCTTTCTGCTGCGGGAAATGGCCGCCTGGAGAAGGATTAACGAGGAGGCCGTCTATGGAACGCGCCCGTTTCGCGTATCCGGCGAAGGACCTTCAAGCGTCGTGATCGACCACTTCAAGGAAGACGCCGTCGATTGGACGCCGGTGGACTTTCGGTTTACGCGGCGCGGCAACATGCTCTATGCCTTCCAGATGCGCTGGCCGGAAGACGGAATCGCGATGATACGCACGCTGACGGAAGCGGATCGAGTCAAGTCGGTCAAGCTGCTCGGCGCCGGCGAAGTCCCGTTTGAACAGCATGACGGCACGTTGATCGTGCGCCTGCAAGGCCGGCGGCCAACGCCGTATGTTCATGCGCTTGCGGTCGAGCTTGAGGAATAATAGAGAGCGCAGCTTGAATTATTCGGAAAACTGACCGTTATCGAGCAGGGCAAGCGCCTCGTCGTCGAGCATTAAATCGCCGGCGCCGAGGCTGTCCGCGAGCTGCGATTCGTCCGTCGCGCCTACGACGGCAAAGGCGGGGAAGCGGCGCGAGTAAATATAGGAAAGCGCGACCTGCGAGATCGATACGCCCCGCTCCGTGGCGATGCGCCTCGCTTGCTCGAACCGGCTCGCATTCGACGGCAGATCGTACAGGGGCGGCGCCTCGAATGGCATGCCTGTCCGAGCGGCGGCTTCCATTTTGGCGAACAAGCCCTTGGCGAGCGACGAGTAGGCGAAAAGCGGCAGGCCGGTCTCCGCATGATAACGGTACATCGCTTCGTCCAGCACGACGACGGTCGGATCCTCGACATGCGCCGTATTAAGGCTCGCGAGGCTCCACCATGCCTGATTGGCGGCCAGCAGCGGCAAGCCTTGCTCCGACGCCAGGCGATTCGCCTCCGCGATCCGGTCCGTCTCCCAATTGGAGCAGCCGAAGCTTCGTATAAGGCCGTCTTCGACCAGCCGGCCGAGCGAACCGAGCAGCTCGGAGACCGGGATGGACCGGTCGTCGCGGTGCAGCCAGTACAGGTCGATAACGTCGGCCTGCAGCCGGCGCAGACTGCCTTCGGCGTCGGCTCGGATGTCGGCCGCATGAAGCCTGGAGACGTTCATCGACCCCAGATCCGGATGCCCGCCCTTCGTCGTCACGAGCATGCGGTCCCTGTTGCCGCGCGACTTCATCCATTTGCCGATCACGATCTCGCTCGCGTTCGTCTTGCCCGGCACCCAATTGCCGTAAACTTCGGCCGTATCGACCATGTTGCCTCCGGCGTCCGCATAAAAGTCCATAAGCCGCATGGACTGGCGCTCGTCCAGCCGGGTTCCGAGCGGAACGCCGCCCAGAACGATGACCGAACAGGGCTGACCGATACCGGGTATCGGGCGTTTACGTATGCTCATTTTTTCTTGGCCTCCTGTGTATGCCGTCCGGAATGGATTCCGATCCGGCGATGGCGATCATCTTGATTATAGCCGCTTCCCGAAGATTTGCACGAAGATCATCCCTTGGGCACGCTGCGGTAGTCGGAAGGCGAGACGCCCATCAGCTTCTTGAACATGCGGGAAAAATAGTAGGGATCGCCGAAACCGACTTCCGCGGCGATCTCTTTAATCGCCATGCCGGTCAGGCTCAAGAGCTGACCGGCTCTTTGCATTTTGAGACGCAGGAAATAATCGATCGGCGAGAATCCCGTCTCCTGCTTGAACAGGTAGATCAGGTGCTGCTTCGACAGGCCGGTGTGCGAGGCGAGCTCGGGCAGCGCGATCGACGTCTGCAGCCGGTCGTTCATATAGCGAACGGCCCGCTCGATATCTTCCTCGCGCTTGCGATGTCCCGACGTGCCGCCCGTGCCGAGGCCGATCGCGCCGAGCAGCTGGCCGAGCGTCTGGGAGACGTGAACCTGGGCCGGAAGCGAGTAGGGCTTGTCCGTCAGCAGCCGGTAGCAGCGCTCGAAGCTCTCCAGAAAATGCGAATGCATGCCGGCCGGCACCGTGACGGGCTGTCCGCCCAATCCGTAGAGACGGAGAAGGGACGCGACATGCTCGCCTCTCAGGTGAAACCAGTAAATGCTCCATGGCGACTCCGCGGAAGCGCCATAGCGGTGAGGAGAGCCGGCAGGAAGAACCGCGAGCTGCCGCTCCGCGACCGTCGACGTTTTTCCCTCCTGCTCCACCCATCCGGCGCCTTCCGTGCAATAGATGACGATATGCGCGTCGCAGCCTTCGGGACGCTCGCGATAGTGGTGGCGCGCGCGGGGGGAAGTAGCCGATATCGCTCGCGTAAAAATGCCGGGTCAGTTCGAATTCCGCCAGCTCGCCCGCCAGATAGTCCGGCAGCACGAACAGCTTTTCCTGCGGGAAGCCCTCCGGCTTTTGAATGTCGTCGATGGCGCGCCGCCTCCTGTCGATTCGCAAGGAAGATTCCCATCCGAATATTCTCCATCATAAACCGAATTCCGTCAATTGGCGAGCGTCTCTGTCTATCGTACAGTGAAGGTATCAATCGGAGGAGGGATTCATCTTGGCACAGCAAGCACAAGCGGGGGCGCGGAACGTGCGCGTCTGGGAAGAGGACGTCTCGATCCCGACGTACGGCATCGGCGCGCCCGATCGCAACCCGATGTTCCTCGAGAAGCGCGTCTATCAAGGCAGCACCGGAAGAGTGTATCCGCATCCGGTCGTCGACAAGATCGAGGACGACAAGAAGCCGCAACATTACCGGCTGGCGATATTGGAAAACGAATACGTGCGCATCGAGATCATGCCCGAGCTCGGGGGCCGCATCTACCGGGCGCTCGACAAGACGAACGATTACGACTTCGTTTATTACAACAGGGTCATCAAGCCCGCGCTCGTCGGACTGGCCGGTCCGTGGATCTCGGGCGGCATCGAGTTCAACTGGCCCCAGCACCACCGTCCGAATACGTACGGACCGGTCGAATACAAGCTCGAGACGCGCGAGGACGGCGCCGCCACGGTATGGGTCAGCGAGATCGACCGGATGTACGGCACGAAGATGACGGCGGGCTTCACGCTGCACCCGGGCAAAGCGTATCTCGAAATATCCGCGCAGCTGTACAATCGTACGCCGCAGCCGCAGACGTTTTTGTGGTGGGCGAACCCGGCGGTAGCCGTCAACGACCACACGCAGTCGGTATTTCCGCCCGACGTGACCGCCGTCTTCGATCACGGCAAGCGAGACGTCTCCCGGTTCCCCGTCGCCACGGGAACGTACTACAAGATGGACTACTCGGCCGGCGTCGACATCTCGCGTTACCGCAACATTCCGGTGCCTACGTCCTACATGGCGTACAAGTCGGACTACAACTTCGTCGGCGGTTACGACCACGGCGTCCAGGCAGGCCTGCTGCATGTCGCCAATCACCACGTGTCGCCGGGGAAAAAGCAGTGGACGTGGGGCAACGGCGAATTCGGGCAAGCGTGGGACCGCAATCTGACGGACGAGGACGGACCGTACATCGAGCTCATGACCGGCGTCTACACGGACAACCAGCCGGATTTTACGTGGCTGGCGCCTTACGAGGAGAAGTCCTTTACCCAGTACTTCATGCCTTACAAGGACATCGGTGTCGTTAAAAACGCGACCATCGATGCGGCCGTCAATCTCGAGGTGGACGAGGCCGCGCGTCAGGCGACGGTACTGGCGTACGCGACTGCTGTCTTCGAGGGGGGCGGCCGTCGAGCTTAAGGGAAGGAACCGCGCCTACTTCAGGGAGACCGTCGCGCTTTCGCCGGTATCGACGTTCAAATCCGTCGTGACGCTCGACGAAGCGGATCGGCCGCACGATTTAACCGTGACGGTATTGAACGCGGATGGTCGCATCCTTGTAACCTACCGCCCGGCGGAGCCATCCATCGAGGACGTGCCGGAAGCCGCGAAGCCGCTGCCCGAACCGCAGGAGCTGCGCACGAACGAGCAGCTGTATCTCGCCGGACTGCATCTGGAGCAGTACCGTCACGCGACGTTCGAGCCCGAGTCCTATTACCTCGAAGGCTTGAAGCGCGATCCTTCGGACATCCGCATCAACGTCGCCTACGGCACTTTGCAGCTGCGGCGCGGTCTGTTCGCCGAAGCGGAGGGGCATTTCCGGGCGGCGGTCAAGTCGCTCACCTGGCGCAATCCGAATCCGTACGACGGCGAGGCGCTGTACCAGCTCGGCTTCGCGCTTAAAATGCAGGGCAAGGCGAAGGAGGCGTTCGCTGCGCTCTACAAATCGACGTGGTCCGCCGCCTGGCAGGACGCCGGCTACTTCACGCTCGCGCAGATCGCGGCTTCGAAGGGCGTCTACGGCGAGGCGCTTGCGCTTGTCGAGCGGTCGATCGTCCGCAACGCCCGCAACTTCAAGGCGCGCCATCTGAAGGCCGCGCTGCTGCGCCGGCTCGGGCGCGCCGGTGAAGCGGCCGACTATGCGGCGGAGACGCTCGCGCTCGACGTGGCGGACTTCGGCTCGGCCAACGAGCGCATCCTCGCGCTCGCCGAAGCGGGCGACGCGGCCGGTTCCGCGGCCTCGCGCGAGGAGCTCCTGCGGCTGATGCGCGGCGACGCGCATAACTACTTGAACCTGGCATCCGATTACGCTTACGCGGGACTGCTGGAAGAGGCGATCGACGTTTTGCGCCGGATCGCGGCGGACGCTGGGACGACGGCTTACCCGATGGTTCATTATACGCTCGGCTATCTGTACGAGACGGCCGGCGACGGGGCGCTGGCGCTGAAGCATCGCGAAGCGGGCCGCGCCTCGAGTCCGGACTATTGCTTCCCGAACAGCCTGTTCGATCTGCTCGTGCTCGAGAGCGCGGTTCGCGCGGACGCGGCCGACGACAAAGCGAACTACTACCTCGGCAACTGGCTCTACGACAAGAAGCGCCATCTGGACGCCGTGGCGGCCTGGGAAGCTTCGCGCGCGTCGAACGGAGATTTTCCGACCGTCCACCGCAATCTGGCGCTGGCCTACTTCAACAAGCTCGGCGACGCAGAACGCGCGCTTGCCTCGCTTGAACGCGCTTATGCGCTGCGCGAGGAAGACGCCCGCGTCCTGTACGAGCTCGACCAACTGTACAAGAAACTGGGCTATGCGCCGGAGCGTCGGTTCGAATCGCTGGCCGCCCGCAAGACGCTCGTCGACAAGCGCGACGATCTGTATCTCGAATACGTCACCTTGCTGAATGCAATGGGCCGTCATGACGAGGCGCTGGCGGCGCTCGAAGCGCGCCGGTTCCACCCTTGGGAAGGCGGAGAGGGGGAAGGCGACCGGCCAGCATGTGCTGGCGCACGTCGAATCGGCGAAGCGCGAGCTGGCCGCGAAGCGCTTCGAAGCCGCGATCGCCCACCTGCGGGCCGCCCTCGTTTACCCGGACAATCTGGGCGAAGGCAAGCTGGAGGGCGCGCAGGAGAACAACGTTTATTATTACCTGGGACTCGCCTATGAAGGACTTGGACAAATCGAGCAGTCGGAAGCGAGCTTCAGGCGGGCGTCTCTCGGGCTGGAGGAACCGGCAGGCGCGATGTATTACAACGACCAGCCGCCGGATATGATCTTTTACCAAGGATTGGCCTGGCGCCGGCTCGGCGTCGACAAGGAAGCGAAGCGCCGCTTCAACAAGCTCATCGACTATGCCGAGCGGCATCTGAACGACGACGTGAAGTTCGACTACTTCGCCGTGTCGCTGCCCGACTTCCTCGTCTTCGAGGACGACTTGAACAAGCGCAACCGGATTCACTGCCGGTACATGAGAGGCCTTGGCCTGCTCGGTCTCGGGCGGGAGCGCGAAGCGAAGGAAGAGCTCGCGTCGGTGCTCGCGCTGGAGGCGAACCACGCGGGCGCGAAGATCCATCTGGCTTTGGCGGGCGACTGACGGTCGGCAAGGCCCGCGAAAATAGAGCGGGTGAGAATAAAGCGGGCAAGAATAGATGGAGAGAAGAGCGGGAGACCGCTCTTTTTTCGCATAACTAGAAAGTAAAAAACTAACTCTCTTTTAAGCACCGCAGGCTAGGCGTTGTTCACGGTTCAAGCTTGCGACTATCGGCTCGGAACACGCCACAGTCCCGTCATGTAACGCTGCACAGCGTCTCATCGATTCGGAACAGTCCGCATTCTCGTCAAATAATGTTGTATCGTGCCTCTTTGCCCTCGTCGCGCCTCAGTCCCATCAAAGTAACGCTGCACAGCGCCTCATCTCCCAAACTACGTCGCAATTCCGTCAAGTAACGTTGTACAGCGCTTCTTCGCCTCGGACGCCGGAGTCCCGTCATCTAACGCTGCACGAAGCCTTTTTGCCTACATGTGACTCCGGAACACTGCGCCGCCCGGATCGTACGGATTTGTTCCTACATGAGACTACCGAGACGCAGCGACTCCTAGAGCAAGCGGATTTGTTCCTACATAGGACAACCGAGACGCAGCGACGCCTAGAGCAAGCGGATTTGTTCCTACATGAGACTACCGAGACACTGCGCCGCCTAGAGCAAGCGGATTTGTTCCTACATGAAACTACCGAGACGCAGCGACTCCTGGAGCAAGCGGATTTGTTCCTACATTAGACAACCGAGACACAGCACGCCCGGATCGTACGGATTTGTTCCTACATGAGACTACCGAGACGCAGCGCCGCCCGGAGCAAGCGGATTTGTTCCTACATGAGACTACCGAGACGCAGCGACTCCTGGAGCAAGCGGATTTGTTCCTACATAGGACAACCGAGACGCAGCGACGCCCGGAGCAAGCGGATTTGTTCCTACATGGGACTATCGAGACGCAGCGACTCCTGGAGCAAGCGGATTTGTTCCTACATGGGACTATCGAGACGCAGCGACGCCCGGATCGAGCGGATTTGTTCTTGTTTAGCCGCAGTCATCCGGGGGGCTCGGCGAACGCTTGCCGCGACGCGAATGGAATTATTGACAAGTCGCGATCAAAGATATTAACTTAATGGATGTAAGATCATATCAATTAACGAATGGATGTACGAGTGACGCCGATGAAGAAGCTGGCCCATGAAGAAGTAATCGAGCAAATACAGGAACAAATCCGTGCCGGCGCGTGGAAGCCCGGCGAACGTCTGCCGACGATGCAGGAATTGGCGTCGCGGTACGGACTCAGTCTGACTGCGGTAAGGGAAGCGCTACGTCTGCTCGAGAGCCGGAGCGTCGTCAGTATCGAGCATGGCAGAGGGATTTTCGTCCGCAACGATCCGAGTCTTCTCGAAGATCCGATGGCTCCGATCAAAGGAATGGAGGTGCGATCGCTGCTTGAGCTGCTGGAGGCGCGTCTTGCGATCGAACCGGAGCTGGCGGCTTATTGCGCCATGCGGGCGTCTGCGGCCCAGGCCAAGTCGATCCGTGATTTGTCGGATCTGATGGAGGCGCAGATGGAGCGGGGCGAGGTTCATTTTCAGACGGACGTCCGCTATCACCAGGAGATCGCCGAAGGCGCAGGCAACCCGCTGCTTGCCCAAATGCTGTCCGTCGTGGCGGATTTGTCGGCGCAAGGGAGAAGAGAGACGGATAAGCTGCCGAATATGCGGGAGAAGGCTGCCAGTTATCATCGATTGATCGCCATCGCGATCCGGGAACGGGAGGCGGAGCAAGCAAGAACGCTCATGAAGTCTCATATTCAAGATATGATCAATGCCATTCAGGCGAAGGGAAGCGGATCATGAAAATTACGGGGATGGAATTGTTTGTCGTGCCGCCGAGATGGCTGTTTCTGAAGATCGATACGGATGAAGGAATTACGGGTTGGGGAGAGCCGATCGTGGAAGGCCGGGCGCGCGCGGTGCGAGCCGCGGTCGAAGAGTTGAGCGGGTACCTGATCGGCAAGGATCCGCTCGCGATCGAAGATCATTGGCAGGCGATGTACAGAGGCGGCTTCTATCGCGGCGGTCCCGTGCTGATGAGCGCCATCGCGGGAATCGATCAAGCGCTGTGGGATATTAAGGGGAAATACCACCAAGCCCCGATCTATCAACTGATGGGCGGCGCCTGCCGCCAGAAGATCAAGGTGTATTCCTGGATCGGCGGGGATCGCCCCTCCGACGTCGGGCAAGCCGCGCTGCGCGCGCAGTCCGAAGGCTTTACTGCCGTCAAGATGAACGCAACGGAGGAATTGCAATATATCGATTCGTACGAAAAGATCGACGAAGTGCTGAAGAGAGTGGGAGCGGTCCGTGAAGCCGTCGGTCCGTATTTGGGTATCGGCATCGATTTCCACGGCCGCGTCCACAAACCGATGGCGAAGATTCTGGCCAAGGAACTGGAAGTATTCCGTCCGATGTTCCTCGAGGAGCCCGTGCTTCCGGAGAACAACGATGCGCTTCGGGAGATCGCGTCCGCCACGAATATCCCGATCGCGACCGGCGAGCGGATGTACTCGCGGTGGGACTTCAAAAGGCTGCTCGCGGACGGCTACGCCGATATCATTCAACCGGACGTGTCGCATGCAGGCGGCATCACCGAGTGCAAAAAAAATTGCGAGCATGGCGGAAGCTTACGACGTAGCGCTCGCGTTGCACTGCCCGCTCGGACCGATCGCGCTGGCCGCTTGCCTGCAAGTGGACGCGACCTGCCATAATGCGGTCATACAAGAGCAAAGCCTGGGGATTCACTACAACGAAGGCAACGATCTGCTCGACTACATCGTCGATCCGGCCGTCTTTCATTACGTGGATGGCTTGCGTCACGATCCCGGACGGTCCCGGACTCGGTATCGAGATCGACGAGGCGCATGTGCGGAAGATGGCGGATATCGGACACGACTGGAAAAATCCGATATGGCGCCATCAAGACGGCAGCGTAGCGGAATGGTAACAGGAAA
This sequence comes from Cohnella rhizosphaerae, assembly GCF_029525575.1. Lineage (GTDB taxonomy): Bacteria > Bacillota > Bacilli > Paenibacillales > Paenibacillaceae > Cohnella > Cohnella rhizosphaerae. The sequence continues at coordinate 253,733 of NZ_JAPDIA010000001.1, read as the reverse complement.
ACGCTCAAGATAAGTGAACGAAACAAACAGCCGCCGATGATGAATCGATGGCTGTTTTGGCTGTTCAATAAGAGGCGCAGCCTACTCCTTGACGGCGCCCAATACGATACCTTTGACGAAGTACCGCTGAAGCAGCGGGTAGACCGCGAGGATCGGGAGCATGGCGATGAAGATTTGAGCGGCCTTGACGCTCCGGTTGGACAGCATCTCCAGCTGCTCGGGATTGATGCCGGTCTTGCTGAAGTCCTGCACGACGACGATGGTTTGCAGGAGCGTGGCGAGCGGCCACTGGTCCGCGCTTCGCATATACAGCATGCCGTCGAACCAGCTGTTCCAGTGGCCGACCAGGGTGAACAGAGACAAGGTGGCGATCGCCGGCAGCGAGACGGGCAAATAGATCGCGGCGAAAATCCGGAAATGCGTCGCTCCGTCCACGATGGCCGCTTCGTCCAGATCTTTCGGAATCGCCCGGAAGAAGTTCATCATCAAGATCATATTCCAGACGTTGACGAGACCCGGCAGAATGAGCACCCAAAAGGAATTCACGAGGCCGAGCTTTTGATTGAGCATATAGTGAGGCACCAGGCCCGCGTCGAAGATCATAATGATCAGAAAAAACCAGACGTAAAAGGAGCGCGATCTGAATTCGGCGTTGGACCTGGACAGCGAGAAGGCGGCCAGCATGACGACGATCATGCCCATGACCGTGCCGGTCAAGCTTCGCAGGATCGAGACCCCCCGTCGCGGACAGGAAATTGGCGTTTTCGAACGTTTTGGCATAGCTCTCGACCGAAAAATCGATCGGAATAAAGGCGACCAGGTTGGAATCCGCGGCGGATTTGCCGCTTAGGGAAACGGCGAAAATATGCACCATCGGCAGCACGCACAACAGGGAAATCGCGAGCAGAAACGCGATGTTGAAGTAAGAAAATGCGCGGTAAGAGGGACTTTTAAAATACATAGGCTCGATCCTCCGTTGCTGGTTCTGAAAGCTTAAAAAATGCGGTAATTCGCTACCTTGTACGCAAAGAAATAACCGCCGCTGATGAGGATAAAGCCCACCGCCGACTTAAAGATGCCCGCTGCGGTCGCAAGGCTGTATTGGCCCCCCTGAAAGGTGCGGAATACATACGTATCGATAATATCGCCTTTCTCCAGGACAAGCGGATTGATGAGGTTGAACACCTGATCGAAGTTGGCGTTCAGCACGTTGCCCAGCGACAAGGTGAAGACGACGACGATGATGGGGAGCAGGGCCGGCAGCGTAATATATACAGTCTGCTGGAACCGGCCTGCGCCGTCGATCTCGGAGGCTTCGTACAAAGCCGGGTTAATGCCGGACAAGGCGGCGAGGAACACGATCGCCGAAAATCCGAATTCCTTCCACAAATCGCTCACGACGACCGTCGTCCGGAACCAGTTGCCGTTGCCGAGGAAGAGGACCGGCTCCAGATGAAGGACTGCGGCCAGCCGGTTGACGATCCCTTCCAGCGAGAGCAGGTCGAGCAATATCCCTCCCAGGATGACCCAGGACATGAAGTGAGGCAAATAAACGAGCGTTTGAATCGACCGCTTTAAGGCGGTCTGGCGGATTTCGTTCAGCAGCAGGGCGAAGACGACAGGGACGGCAAGGCCGAACAAGATTTTCATCATGGAAATGATGATCGTATTCCAGATGACCTGCACGGAATCGTGCATCGTAAAAATGAGCTTGAAATTGTCCCAGCCGACCCAGGAGGAGCCCGATACGCCGAGCCAGGGCTTGAATTCCTGGAAGGCCATGACGATCCCGGGCATCGGCGCGTATTTGAAGACGAACGCGATCAGCACGGCGGGCAGCAGCATCACGTGCAGTCTCCAGGTTTTGAGAAACGGACGCTTCGATCTCGCCTTCGCGGGCGCTGCAGACAAAGAGGTTGTGTAAGAATTTTCCAAGCGGATTCTCCTTTCGGCATGTATAATAGACACATTCTATTCTGGAAGCGTTTTTTTTTTACAGAATCCATTTTTAAGATCGCTGTCAAAATATTAAGGGAGGTGGATCGGTGAAGCGTCACAGGCCGGTTTTTCTCAAAATGAACGGCGTCATCCTCGTCTTGCTGCTCCTCGTCATTCTTTTGTACTCCTATTTCAGCAGAACCAGCTTCCATGCGATCGATTCCCAGATGACGAATTACAACGAGAGCCAGCTTGCGTTTCTCAAATACCAGATTGAATCCAATATCGAGCGGTTATCGCTAACCTCAAGCATCCTGGTGCGCGATTCCTCCCTGCTGGACCTGCAGATCAGCATCCTGACCGAAGACTACTATCGGATGCTGGACTATCGGACGCATGTCAAAGAGAAGCTGAACTTGCAAAGCCTGTCGAGCAACTGGTCCAATCAGCTGGCCGTCTATTTGCCGACGATCCGAACACGCGTATCGACCGACCTGAGCGACAGCTACGATCAACGCATGCTGGACATGGCTTCCAACGGAACGTGGACCTTTCATCCTGGCGCATCGCCTAGCGCCGCCTATTACCAGCTGTTTATGTGGGATCCGTACTTATCCAAATCCGATTCGAATTCCGACCCCGATTCGGTTAACGCGGTGTTCGAGGTGCGGTTCGGACTGGACAATATTCGCAAGATGCTGCAGCATTACAAGCTGGACAGCCCGGGGTCGAGCTTCCTGCTGACGGCGGACGGGAGGGCTTTTTCCAACGCGGAGGCGAGCGACGGGGCGTTCGAGGCTTTCGGAGCCGAGCTGCTGAAGGAAGGGCTGGACGAGGGCGGTCACCGCAACGTGTCCTTTCAAAATCAACGCATCTTTTTTGAGCTATACGTACCTGCCCGATTTGAATGCCTACCTGATCGATTACGTTCCGACCGAGGTGTTTTACGCGCCGATCGTCAAGAGCCGCGATTTGTTTTATGCCAGCATGGCCGTGCTGGTCGTCCTCGGCCTGGCGGCCGCGTACCTGCTCTACTCGAACGTGCTCAAGCCGGTGACGATGATGATGAAGGGCCTGAAGCACGTCGAGATGGGCGACTATTCGTACAGAATCCACAAACGGTTCCACAATGAATTCGATTATATGATGCAGCGCTTTAACGACATGGGATCGAAAATCCAGCACCTGATACAAAATGTGTATGAGGAACAAAACCGGTCGCGGCTGGCCACGCTCAAGCAGCTGCAATCCCAGATCAATCCGCATTTTTTGTACAATTGCCTATCGTTTATCGCCGGATGCGCGAAGGTTGGCCTCACGGACAAAATTAAAGAGATGGCCTATCATCTGGGCGGCTATTATCGTTATATGACAAGAGTCGAAAATCAGCTGCCGCCGCTCAAGGAGGAGGTTGAGCTGGTCACCCACTATCTGGAGATCTATACTTACCGGCTGGAACGGATCGGCTACGAGATCGACATCCCGGCGGACCTGCTCCTGGAGCCGGTGATGAGACTGGTGCTGCAGCCGGTCGTGGAAAATGCCATCGTGCACGGCATCGAGCCTACGCCAGGCACGGGGACGATTCGGATCGCCGGATGCCGGGAGGCGGATTGGATCGAGCTGCATGTCGAGGACAGCGGCGGCGGCATGACACAGCTTGCGATGGATCGATTAATGCAGCGGCTGGAGCGGCCGATGGACGGCAGCACGGGCTGCGGGCTGTGGAACGTGCATCAGCGGCTCAGGCAGCGCTTCGGTCCGGGAGCGGGCGTCTTCCTGCAGCCTTCGGCGCGTCTGTCCGGGCTGCGCGTGACGCTGCGCTGGCGAAGCGAACAAGAGGAGAGCGAAGAGAAAGGGGAGCGCGCGGGATGAAGCTGATGCTGGTCGACGACGAGCCGATGCTGCTCAAAAGCATGGCGGCCAACGATTGGGAAAAGATCGGGATCGAAGAAGTGCGGATGGCGTCGTCCGGGCTGGAAGCGGCGGAATTGCTGAAGCAGGCGGCAGTCGATATCGTCGTGACCGATATCCGGATGCCGGGCATGGACGGGCTCGCGCTGTGCAGGCACATTCAGGAGCGCTATCCGCGGACCAAGTGCATCCTTCTGTCGGGATACGGCGAATTCGAGTATGCGAGGGAAGCGATCCGGTACGGGACCGAGCGTTACTTGCTCAAGCCGATCAAGGACGAGGAGCTGATGAACGAGGTCGCCGGCGTCAAAGCCGCCATCGAGCGGGAGTGGGCGGAGATCGTCTCCTTCGAACGGGCCAGGCAGACGCTGTTCGCGTATCTGCCCTTGCTGAGGGAGAAGCTGCTGACCGATCTGCTGGCAGGGGCGTCCATGCCCGAATCCGCATTGGCCGAGCGGATGGACGAGTATCGGATGCGGCTGGAGACGGGCAAGTCGTGCGCGCTATTGTTGGTCAGGCTCGACGAAGGCTTCGGCGGGGCCGGAACCGACGCCCTCTTGTACGAATATGCCGTTCACAACATCGCCGGCGAGATCCTGGAAGCGGGCTACCGGGTATGGTCGTGCAAGGACGACTATGGCTATCTGTGTCTGCTGCTGCAGGCAGAGCCTGGGGCAGGCGGCCGTTCGGACGGCGTCCTAGACGATCTCGCGATCGAGACGGCGGCACGCGAGCTGGAGGCTAAGATTGCGGAATATCTCAAAGGACGGGTGTCCGTCCTGATCGGCGGATCGTGCCTATTCCCCGGGGAGATTGCCGAACGCTATCGCCAGTCCGTGAGCGCCTTCCGCACCGTGCCGCGCAGCGAGCGGGGCGTCGTTTTTCGTGCCGGCGAGGCGCGATCCCTATCCAGCTCGCTGCATGCCTTGTACAGTCCTCCGGGCCTCCAGCAGCTGCTCGAGGCAGGACGTTGGGCGGACGCGCGCGCCAAGCTGGCCGCCGTCTTCGAGGAGCTGAACGCCAGAGAGCTGGATACCGAGGAGCATATGCTGGAGATCGTCTGCGCGCTGACGAACGCTTTTCTTTATATCGCTCATCTGCAGGGCAAGACGCTTGCTGAGGTGTCTGGCGGCGAAGCGGATCTGGCGACGGATCCGCTTAAGCTGAGCCGGTCCGGTCAGGTGGCGGCATGGGCGTTCAGGATGCTGGATCGTCTGGAGGCCGGCAGCGTACGGGAATTCAAGGATGCCAAATATCAGCTGATCGTCAAAATCCACCGGTTTATCGAAGATCGCATCGCCGAGGATGTGTCCCTGCAGACGATCGCCGATCATGTCGGCCTTCATCCCGTCTATCTATCTTCGCTGTACAAGCAGGAGACGGGGGAAAATATGAGCGACTATATCATGCGGTTCCGGATGGAGAAAGCGGGCAATCTGCTGCGCACGACGGAGATCAAGATTTACGAGCTGGCCAGCTGTCTGGGGTTTCAGAATCCGCCTTATTTCAGCAAGCTTTTTTAAATCGCATTACGGCATTACGCCGCAAGAGTACAGGGAACGGCACCTGGCCGAACCTTAAGATTTTCGCAGGCTACCTTAAAACATTGTCTCTTACTCGGTTGTAAGCGCTGTAATATGATGGGCTTGCAACTTACTAAGCCGAACAGGAGGATCCGGAACGCCTATGAGCAAAAGATTGACCTTGCTGTCGCTTGCGCTGACCGCGCTGCTGACGATCGCGACAGCCTGTTCCGACAAGACCGGCAGCGGGAATGACGCAGCCGCTACGAAGACCGGCGGAGCCTCGCCCTCGTCCTCGCCTTCGCAGTCCGCCCCGGCATCGGAGGACACCGTCGCCCAGGAGATTCAACAGGGGACGTACAAGTTCGATCCGCCGGTGACGATCACGACGGTGAAGGCGACCGATTCCACCATGAAGTACAAAAACGGGGAAACCGCCGAAAACAACGTGCACACGAAGTGGGCCCACGACAAGCTGGGCATCGATCTGAAGTATTTGTGGCAGGTGCCGGGCGATCAATTCGCGACGAAAATGCGGCTGATGCTGACGTCGAACGAAAAGCTGCCGGACGTGCTGATGTCCGAGGATCTGACCTTGCTCAACGAGCTGATCGAATCCGGCAGGTACAAGGACATCACGGCGGACTACGAGAAATACGCCTCCGCCACGATCAAGCAGATCTACAGCTCCAATCCGCTGATGTGGAGCCAGGTGACCTTCGACGGCAAAAAAGATGGCGCTGCCCAACTTCGCTTTCGCGGGGAACGACAACGGCGTCATGTGGGTCCGGCAGGATTGGCTCGACAAGCTGGGCATGAAGGCGCCGACGACCTTCGAAGAGCTGGAGGCGCTCATGCAGGCCATGCTGGACAAAAAAACCGGGCGGCGCCGGCAATATCATCCCGCTGGGCGTGAGCCTCGGCTCCGGCGGCTCGAGCCCCAGCATCTTTAACGGCTGGCTCGGCGAGAGCACCTGGGTGTTCGGACCGTTCGGCACGATACCCAACCAGTGGTTGGAAAAGGACGGATCGGTCGTGCACGGCTCGACGCTGCCGGAGATGAAGGAAGGACTCGGCCGGCTACGGGATTGGTACGATAAAGGCTATATTTCCAAAGAAGCGGGCTTGCACGACGAGAACAAGCTGGCCGAGCTGATCGGACAGGGTCGCGTCGGCATCGTCGTGGCGCCTTACTGGCTGCCGAACTGGCCGATCCCGGATCTGGAGAAAAACGTGCCAGGCGCGACGATGAATCCGTATCCGCTGCCGACGCTGAACGGCAAGGCTGCCGCCCGCGACACGACGTTTCTGCGCGGCGGGCTGATCGTCAGGGAAGGCTTCGAGCATACAGACGCGTTGTTCCTGTACCTGAACCGCATATTCGAAAAAGGAAAGCAGGGCAGCGAATTCGAGAACGGCTGGTACGAGAACTACGACTATACGGTCAAGGCGGACGGAACCGTCTCTGTGGACGATGCGGACATCCCGGGCGGCAAGGTCGGTCCGGCCAAGTATGTGCTGATGGAGCCGAAGGATCCGTTCACCAACCTGAAGCTGTTGGCCAAGATGAGCCGCGGCGCCGAGCCGAGCACGGCGGAGGAGCAGCGGGTGCTGCGGACCAATCCGAAAACGCTGAAGGCGGCCGAATTCGTGGACGACGGCTGGAGCGCCGGCACTTATATGGCCAATGCGTTCACGGGATCGCCGACCAAAGCGATGCAAACGAAAGGCGGGATTCTGGCCAAGCTGGAAGGCGAGACGTTCCTGGGCATTATCTATGGCCAGAAGCCGCTCGACGCCTTCGATACGTTCGTCAAGGAGTGGGACAAAATCGGCGGCGAGCAGGAAACGAAGGAAGCGAACGAGTGGTATCAGAAGTCGAAATAAGCGCCTTTGGCGAGACGGGGTCCCGGCATGACCGGGACTCGCGTCCGGCGCCGAAGGGATCGCATATGATCGCCTAGTATCTCCTACAATCTTCTATGGCAGCTCGCGCGATATCCATTCTGCGAAACGAGGTGTGTTGATGATGATACGCAAGCTTACGTCTGTCAGAAAGATCGCGGCCCTGCTGGCGCTGCTGCTGCTGGTTGTTGCATGGGGCGTACCCGGGACGGGAAGCGCTGTCGCGGATGAAATTGGAAGCGTTTACTATGTCGATTCGGCGGGCGGCGACGATACGAATGCGGGCACCAGTCCGGCAGCGGCGTGGCAGTCGCTGGACAAAGTGAACGCCGCCGTTTTCGAGCCGGGCGACGCGATCCTGTTCAAGGCGGGCGGCGTATGGAACGGCAAGCTGTCGCCGAAGGGTTCGGGAACGGACGGCCATCCGATTCGAATCGACAGGTACGGCGAAGGCGCCAAGCCGCTGATCGCCGGCGGAGGCGTCGATGCGGCCGTCTACTTTTACAACCAGGAGCAGTGGGAAGTCCGCAATCTGGAGATCACCAACGATTCGGCCACCAAAGGGGCACGCAGGGGGATCCACGTGGACGGCACCAGCGGCGGCTTCTCCAATCCGAAGGTCTACCGCCACTTCCTGTTCGAGAATCTGGACATCCACAACGTGAAAGGCGACGTCTCGAACGACTATGCGCACAACGGCGGCATTATCGTCTGGGGAACGGCCTGGGACTATCACGTGACGGACGTCACGGTGAACAACTGCAAGATCTATGCGGTGGACAGCGTCGGCGTCTACCTGAACGGGGCGCAGCGGACCTACTCCTCGGATCTGAAGGTGACGAACAATCTGATCTACGACGTGGCGGCCGACGGCGCCTTCATATTGAACACGACCAACGGTCTCATCGAACGCAACGTCGTCCACGATACGCACGTTCGCGCTACCGGCTATCACGTCGCGCTCTGGACGTGGGGAACGAAGGACGCGATCATTCAGTACAACGAGGTGTACAATACCGGAGCGGGCGGCGACGCCCAGGCGTTCGATTCGGATTACAACAGCGAAGGCACGATTATCCAGTACAACTACAGCCACAACAACGCCGGCGGCATGGTGCTGGTGTGCAACGACGGCACGTCGGCCGCCAACTACAATAACGGCACGATCGTTCGCTACAATATCAGCCAGAACGACGGCGGCGCGGTATTCAACTTCAACGGTACGCCGAACAATACGAAGGTGTACAACAATACCGTGTATCTCCCCCCGGTATTCTCAGGCCAAAGTCATCAATCATTCGGATTGGGGCGGCTATGCCAAAAATACGTCCTTCTACAACAATATCATCTATAACCTGGGATCGGGCGGGTACAGCTTCGGCAACAGCACGAACAACGTGTTCGAGCACAACGTCTTCTACGGCAATCACCCGGCGGGCGAGCCGGCAGATCCGTACAAGATCGTCTCGGACCCGATGCTGGCTTCGCCCGGTTCGGCGGGCAACGGACTGGCGAGCGCCGTTGGCTACCAGCTGCTCGATACGTCCCCGGCGATCGGCGCAGGCGCCTTGATGGCGAACAATGGCGGGCGCGACTTCTTCGGCAACGCGGTGTCCGGCACGACGGCACCGAATATCGGGGCGTACGCAGGGGCGGGACTCGACCCCGACGATCTGCCGGAGCTGCCTTCGCCGCCGCCGGAGACGAATCTGCTGAAGAACGGCGACTTCGAGACGGGCGACTTCGCCTATTGGCCGATTGCCTACAACGGGGCTTCGGTCGTGAGCGGCGGCGAGGCCCACGCCGGGACCTATGCGGCCAAGTTGACGGGCAACTTCGCAGGCGCCGAGCAAGTGGTCGGCGGACTGCAGCCGAATACGATCTACAAGCTGTTCGCTTGGGGCAAAAGCGTGGGCGGGGGCGATGCGGTGTTCGGCGTAAAAAACTTCGGCGGCGCCTCAGCGGCAGACGTACACATAAGCGCGACGAGCTACGGGCGCAAAGAGCTGACCTTCACGACGGGGAATAGCAACACGAGCGCCACGATCTATCTGTACAAGGCCGGCGGCAGCGGCAGCGTGCTGTTCGACGATATGGAGCTGATTCAGTTCAGTGCGTCGCCCGGCGGGAATTCGGGGCCTGGCACCACGTATCCGATCGGCTCGGACGACGAGTTCAACGCCGGCACGCTAGACGACCAGTGGCGGTGGATCCGCGAAAACCCGGCGAAGTGGTCGCTTGGCGCGCAGCCCGGCTATTTGCGGATCGTCGCCGAGAACGGCGATATCGCGGGCGGCACGGCGGATGCGAAAAACATTTTGCTGACGGGCGCGCCTGACGGCGATTGGACCCTGGATACGAAACTGGACGGCAAGCCGACATCGACCTGGTCGCAGGGCGGATTAATCGTTTACGTCAACGACGATACGTACATCCGGATGACCCGGCTGTACGGCGCCGGCAACCAGTTCCAGCTTGACGTCAAGCAAGGCGGCAGCCGCGTCCATGAGGAGACGGCGGATACGATCGCCTCGCCGGTGGCGTACTTGCGCATTCAAAAAGTCGGCGACGCTTACACGGGCTATTACTCGGCGGATGGCCTTGCGTATACCCAGGTCGGCACGGCCCGGACGGTCGCCTTGGACGATCCGAAGATCGGCCTGATCGTCTGCGCGGGAACGGGGCTGACCGCGAACTTCGATTATTTCCACATCGTGCCGGCTTCTGCTCCGGTGTCCAATCTGCTCGTCAATCCGGGCTTCGAGACCGGCGACTTCACCGGCTGGAACGCGCATTTCAACAATGCCGCGATCGACGGACAGCAGGCGCGCAGCGGCGATTATACCGCGGTGCTGACGACGCAGTACGGAGGCATCCAGCAGTTCGTTAACGGTCTCGAGCCGAATACGACCTATACGATCTCCGTCTACGCCAAGGCGACGGACGGCGCGAGCGGCGAATTCAGCATCAGCGAATTCGGCAGCTACCTGCGCACGATTCCGGTGAGTTCGGTCGATTATCAACGGAAGTCCTACACCTTCACGACCGGCGCCAGCAATACGAAGGTGAAGCTGGAGCTGTACAAACGGTCGGCCGGCGGTGCCGTATACTTCGATGATCTGGAATTGATCAAAAACGATTAAGCGAAGCTCAAGAGCTAAGTCGCGGACGGCGGCCGAAAAGGTCGCCGTCTTCGCGTCCGGCATCACGCAGCCTGGGATCAGGCGTCGTCTCCTTCGTTCCGGTAGGCGAGAGGCGTTTTCCCCGTTTTTTTTGCGGAACAGCTCGTGGAAAAATTTCAAATCGCGATAACCCGACCGCGCGGCCACTTCCTTGACGGGCAGCGTCGTTCGGCGCAGCAGGTCGCAGCTTTTGCGGATGCGCAGGTTTTGCACGTACTCGGTGAACGATTGTCCCGTCGCGCGCTTCAGCATGCGCTGCAAGTAGCTCGCGCTAACCGGGAGAAGGGCGGCGACCTCGGCCAGCGTCACCGGTCGTTCGATATTGCGTTCGAGAAAGTCGAGCGCGGCGGACAACCGGGAGCTTGTCGCGACGGCAGCGCTTCCTGCCGTCTCCAGTCGGTGCAGGCAGACGAGAAGCTCGGTCAGGCGCGCGTAGAGCACGGCTTCGTAGCCGGGCAGGCGCGAACCGAATTCCCGGTAGAGCGCCTCTATGCAAGCTCTTCCTTCCTGATTAATATCCTTGAAACGGCGGTACGGCCGGTCGTCGCCCGACAACAGCCGCAGCACCGTCGAAGGCAGCGGGTACGCGCAAGAGAGAATACCCGGCACCGAAGGATCGAACAGGCAGTTGTAGACGATCAGTTCGTCCTTCGGCGCCTCCGATGCGGGGCGATAGACGTGACGGGTGCCGATTGGAATGATGAAAAGGTCGCCTTTTTCCACGTAAATCCGTTCGTCCCCGATATAATGGAAGCCTTTGCCCTCGGCGACGAATTGAATTTCCACGAAATCGTGAATATGAATCGGCAGCGTGAACCGCTCGCGCTCCCGGGTGACCGCGATCGGAAATTCGGGCTGCCAAAATATTTTGCCTTCGAGCACAAACGGAGTAGGGGTCACAAACGGCGGCTCCTCTCTATCAGGATGCGATTGCCCTATTCATATCATATGCCCCCCCTCTACAAGCAACCGATTCCCTCTTGTATGCTAATGAAAAACGAAGCGGAGAGGATGGCGGCATCGTGAGCGCAAGCGATAAAGAGCAGGGAACGGCAAGCAAGCATCGACCGGATCTGGAGGTCGCATGGCAGTCGGACTGGATTTGGCGATCGCGCCGCATCCAAATCAACGATTTCGCTTATTTCCGCAAGGAAATTAAGGTGCGCGAGGCGCTCGCTTCGGCCAAGCTGTTTTACTCGGCGCACCATACGGCCAAAGTCTACGTGAACGGAAAGAAACTGGGAGGGTTTGTCTCTCCCGCGCCGACGAATCCGGAGAAAAGAAAAACGTATCTCGCCTACGACGTTACGGAGCTGCTCGCGAGCGGCGCGAACTGCCTGACGGCGGATGCCCATTACCTCGGCGGGGGCGGGCAAAATTACTATGACGGATTGCCGGGATTCAGGCTGCAGCTCCATCTGGCGTACGCGGACGGTTCGGAAGAGGTCGTTCGGACCGACGCGACGTGGCGGGTTCTGAAGGAGATGCCTCACGAGACGGGGACGCCCTATCAGCAAAATCGCCGGGTATCGGCCATCGAGAAATACGACGCGCGCAAGCTGGACGCCAAGTGGCGCTTCTCCGGCTACGAGGGCGAGACGCTGAAGGCGAAGATCGCCAAGATCGGCCGCGATGATTGGCCCATGACGGTCCAGCGAATCCCGGAGGGCGCGATCGAGGAGGAGATCGTCTGCGCGAAGCTGCCGCAGCGGGCGGGAAGCGATATCGACGGGGAGCGGCCGCAAGTGTTCGATCCCGGGCGCATCGTATCGGGCTGGCCGAAGTTCAAGCTCAAGGGTATCGCCGGCGCGACGATCCGGCTCCGGATGTCGGAGGACCTCGACGAGAACGGCCGGGTCAAGCATAACGTAACCAACGAGCAATCGGACCATTATTACGACGAGTATACGATGCGCGGAGAAGAGACGGAGACGTGGCAGCCGGATTTTTCCTTCAAGGCGTTCCGGTACGTCGAGGTGACCGGGTACCCTCACGAGATCGCTCCCGGCGAAGTGACCGTCTGCTGGGCGCATACCGATATGGCGTACGTCGGGCGTTTTTCTTGCTCGGACGAACATTTGAACGCGCTTTACGCCGCGGCCATCCGGACGCAGAAAAACAATACGCTGGGGCAGACCGTCGATTGTCCGCACCGCGAGCAAGCTCAATATACGGCTGACACGGATCTGCAAGCGGAGACGCTGCTGTACAACTTCGACGCGATCGACATCGTCGACAAGACGCTCTCCGACTTTACGGATGCGCAGCTGGCCGACGGGACGTTTCCGTTCGTCGCGCCGATCAACTACGATAACAAGGATTTCCGCATCCAGATTCCGGAATGGGACTTGCATTATGCGACGCTGATGTGGAAGCTGTACGAAGCGTCGGGCAGCATCGGAGCGCTGGAGAAGCATTATGAGACGGCGCGCCGGATGGCCGACTACTTCGTCGGCATCCGCGACCCGAAGACGGGGCTCGTGCCGCTCGACAAAGGCTGGCATATCAGCGACTGGCCGTATCCGTCGGTCGAACACGCGGGCGAGCATCTGACCGTGCAGCAGATCAAGCTCGTGCTGTCGCTCAGGATCGTGAGCCGCTCGGCGGATTTGCTCGGACGGAAAGAAGAGTCGGGCGCCTACGCGAACCTGGCGGCCGAGCTGTCCGGCCGGATCGTCGGGCAACTGTACGACCCGAAGGCGAAGCGGTTCCGGGACAGCTCGGACGCGTCCGCGACCCATCAGGGCGTGACGGCTATCGCGCTGGCGGCCGGCCTCGTGCCGGCGGAAGACCGCGAAGCGGCGATCGAATCCGTGGCGCGCCAGCCGTGGGAATGCCGCACCGTGCTCTCGCTGCCGCTGCTGCGCATGCTGTTCGAGAACGGACGGGAGGCAGAAGCGTTCGCGCTGCTCGATCGGCGGGAGTATCCCGGCTGGGGATACATGCTCGCCCAAGGAGCGCAAACGATGTGGGAGGGCTGGGAGGATATCGAGAGCCATTCCCATGCATGGAACGGTTATCCGGCCCGGCTGCTGCAAGAGTTCGTCGTCGGCATCCGGTCGGAAGCGCCGGGCTTCGCGAAGGCGGTCATCCGCCCGTATCTGCCGGACGGCCTGACGTTCGCCGAAGCCGACGCGTGGACGCCGCTGGGCGTCATCCGGGCGGGGTGGTACCGGGAAAAAGACGGCGCCGTCCGCGTGCGGGCCCGGATTCCGGAAGGGATGGAAGCCCGATTGTCTCTTCGGCTCGACGGCAGGACGATCGAGCGCGAGCTGTCGCCGGGCGACAACGAATGGTCGATAAGATGAATGGTTCCTTATTCGAACCAGCAATAAGCTCTCGTCGTTGCGAGGGCTTTTTTTGCGCACCCTGCAGATCGTCCCGCGAGCCTATAGAGTAACTTTTTTCCTCTACAGCGTCATTTGACTGTCTCGCGAGCCTGTAGAGTAACTTTTCTCCTCTGCAGCACCATTTGGACCGTCTCGCAAGCTGTAGAGTAACTTTTTTCCTCTACAGCGTCATTTTGACCGTCCCGCGAGCCTGTAAAGTAACTTTTCTCCTCTGTAGCACCATTTGGACCGTCTCGCAAGCCTGTAGAGTAACTTTTTTCCCATCCAGCACCATGAAGACCTGGTTGTCATTTGTTGCGCAGAACGGACAAGCGAATTATGCGAGAATCAGGGATTTTGAGGTTTACGGGAAATAGAAGCAAGTTGACTGCGGATCAAAGCTCCCCCCGCCATCCGCCTCCGATACTGTCCCGGCGTTACGCCCTCGATCCGCTTGAACACGCGCGTGAACGACTGGGTATCCCGGTAGCCGACCATGCCCGAGACGGCGTCGAGCTTCAGGCGCGTATCGCGAAGCAGCTGGCAGGCGGTCAGGACGCGCTGGCGCTGGACGAACGCGTGGAAGGTCTGTCCGGTATGCCGGACGAACAGCCGCTGGAAGTGCCGCTCGCTCAGGCCGAACCGCTCGGCGGCATGGCGCTGCGTCAGCGGCTCGAGCGCCTGCTCGCGAGCGTAGGCGACGGCTTCGCCGAAGTCGAGGACGGCGGCCGCGGGCGATCCGGCTCCGGCCGCCTTTTCGCGCAGCCGCGTCCATTCGATCAGAATCTGCGTCAGCAGCGCGGTCAGCATCGCGGAGGCGCCGGGGCGAAGGGCGGCGTGCTCCTCGTGAATTCGCTCGAACAGCGGCTCGAGTACAAGGCGCTTGTCCCTTGCGATGCCTGCTTCCTTGGTGTCCTCGATCTGCGCCGCAACGATGTTGTCGAGCATGAGCTCGGGCGCCGTCATGGCGATCTCCGCGAGGAGGGAAGGTGCGAACACGACATTGTAGACGACCAGCTTGCTTCGCTTATCCGCGGAATAGGGACGGAACACATGCGAGCGGCCGACGGGCAGGACGAAGAGATCGCCGCGTGCCGCGGGCACGACTTGTTCGCCGATATACTGGTACCCGGCCCCTTCGGCAACGTAGTTCAGTTCGATGAAGTCGTGCTCGTGCAGCGCCGAGTCGACGAAATTTTCCTCGATGCGGTTGACGTAGACGCGAAGGCCGCCTCGGAACAGATCGTTGCCTCTCAGCGTATATTGGGACTTCTTCACGGCTTATTCCCCTTTCCGTTCATATGTCTATTTTACCACTCCAAATTGTCCGATTCACCTATGTAATTGCCGACGAGAGCGCTTTAAACTGCAATCAGGATCGGCAATTCACCGACGGTATGGGGGAATGAACGAATGGCGGAGATCGAAGTATACGGATTGTCCTGCAACAACAGGTCGAACCCGATGGGCATCGGCGACAAGGCGCCGCGGCTGGGCTGGAAGCTGCGCTCGGAGCGGCGCGGGGTCGTTCAGGAGGCGTACCGCATCCAGGTCGCGGAGGATGCCTCGTTCGAAGGCGGGCTCGCCTGGGATACGGAACGGATGGCCGGCGGACGTTCGGTTGCCGTGCCTTACGAGGGGGGAGCCGCTGCGTTCGCGAACGCGGTACTTCTACCGGGTGAAGGTATGGGGCAATCGGGGCCAGGAGTCCGAATGGAGCGCGGCAGCTTATTTCGAGACGGCGCTCTTGTCCGTCGAGGAGTGGGCGGGTGCCGAGTGGATCTCCCATACGCTGCCCGCGAACGAAGAGGGACATGAACCGATTGCGTATTTGCGCAAAAGCTTCCGTCTGGATCGGCCGGTTGCCTCCGCGCGCATATATGCGACGGCGCTCGGCATGTACCGGTTGTTCGTCAACGGGGAGGCGGCCGACGATACGCATCTGAATCCGGGATGGACCAGTTACGGGCATCGGGTGCAGTACCAGACATACGACGTAACCGCGCTGCTGACAGAAGGCGCCAACGCGCTCGGCTTGATGCTCGGGAACGGCTGGTACCGGGGCAGACTGGGCTGGCAACAGGCTAGTAAATATGGCGATACGAGAGCCGCGCTTGTATGGCTGCATGTGCGGTATGCCGACGGCGCCGAGTCCGTCGTCGGCTCGGACGGAAGCTGGCTGGGGAGCGACGGCGCGCTTCGCTGGTCCGAACTTTACGACGGCGAGCATTACGATGCGAGGCTGTCGCGGAAAGATTGGTCGCTGCCGGCATTCGACGATTCGGAATGGGGAAACGTCTCGCTGTACGCGCATCCGAAGACGGCGCTCGTCGCGCAGGAGAGCGAGCCTGTGCGGATCGTGTATACGATCGTGCCCGTGTCCGTATGGACGACGCCGAGCGGCGAGACCCTGCTCGACATGGGTCAGAACATGGTCGGCTGGGTTCGGTTCACCGTCAGGGCCGAGGCGGGAACGGTCGTGACCTTGCGCCATGCGGAGGTACTGGACAAGCACGGCAACTTCTACACGGGCAATTTGCGCTCCGCCAAGCAGACCGTCGCCTATGTATGCTCGGGCGAAGGCGAGGAGACGTTCGAGCCGACCTTTTCGTTCCAGGGCTTCCGTTACGTCAAGATCGAAGGCATCCCGCCGGAGCAGGTGCCGGGCCGCTTCGTCGGCTGCGTCCTGACGAGCGATCTGCAGACGGCCGGGCGGTTCAGGTGCTCCGATCCGATGATCAACAAGCTGGCGGACAACATCGTCTGGGGCCAGATCGGCAACTTCGTCGACGTGCCGACGGACTGCCCGCAGCGGGACGAGCGGCTCGGCTGGACCGGCGACGCGCAGGCGTTCGTGCGTGCGTCTACGTATAACCGCAACGTGCAGTCCTTTTTCGCGAAGTGGCTTCGGGATCTGGCCGCGGACCAGCAGCCGGACGGCGGCGTGCCGCATGTCGTTCCGGACGTCTCGATCGCCGGCGCGAATTCGTCGGCATGGGGCGATGCGGCCGCGATCGTACCTTGGGTGCTGTACGAGCGTTACGGCGACGCGCGCGTGCTCCAGGAGCAGTATGCCAGCATGAAGGGCTGGGTCGAATACATCCGCGCCCAGGGCGAGCGCGAATTTTTGTGGGACACGGGCTTCCACTTCGGCGACTGGCTCGGGCTCGATGCGAAGGAGAACAGCTATGTCGGCGCGACGCCCACAGAACTGATCGCCACGGCCTTTTACGCGCATTCAACCGACCTGCTGGCGAAGTCGGCGGACGTTCTGGGGTATGCGGACGACGCGGTCAAGTACGCCGAGCTGCGCGACAACGTTGCCCGCGCCTTCCGCGCGGAATACGTCACGCCTTCCGGGCGGCTCGCTTCGCCGACGCAGACCGCCTATGCGGTGGCGCTGATGTTCGATCTGCTGGAGGAGGGAACGCGGCAGCAAGCGGCGGACCGGCTCGCCAAGCTGATCGAAGAATCGGGCACCCAGCTGACGACGGGCTTTGTCGGCACGCCTTACCTTTGTCATGTGCTGACCCGGTTCGGCCACGCGGATCTCGCTTACAAGCTGCTGGAGCGACGCGAATATCCGTCCTGGCTGTACCCGGTCGTCAAAGGGGCGACGACGATCTGGGAGCATTGGGACGGCATCAAGCCGGACGGCAGCTTCTGGAGCGACGATATGAACTCTTACAACCATTACGCCTACGGCGCGATCGGAGACTGGCTGTTCGGATCGGTGGCTGGCATCGACACGGAAGCTTCGGCGCCCGGGTACAAGCGAATCCGGGTACGGCCGGTGCCGGGCGGTTCGCTGAAATTCGCCGAAGCGACGCTCGAATCCCCGTACGGCGAGATCCGATCGGCCTGGCGGCGCAGACCGGATGGCGGAATCGACTATGAGTTCGAGGTGCCTGCCAATGCCGCCGCGAACGTTCTGCTGCCGGGCGCGAGCAAGGCGAACGCGATGGAGTCGCAGCAGCCGATTGACGCGGCGGAGGGAATATCGGTCGTGACGGAGACGGCGGAGGGACTTGCGTTTGTTGTTGGCTCGGGTACGTATCGGTTTACGGTTAAGTAGCCTGGGCGTGAAAGTTTCCATCGATGCAGCCCGACTTAGCAAAACATGACACTGAAGCGTAATTATGATTTTCGCGTCTCCTGAACATTCGGGGGGCGCTTCTTTTTTTTGAAGCCAACGAATCGTCGGATGCAGCGAAACGCCAGCTCAGGCCGTCTAATAGGTTGTGGAGGTGATGATCGCATGAAGCCGGCCGGCTTAAGCTCCAAAGAAAGTTTTTCGAAGGATCCCGCCCAGGCGCTGGAGCAGCTTATGGAAGCGTTCGGAACAGTCGTTTTGCGTACGGCTTATTTTTATACAAAAGATCGTCACCTTGCGGAGGATATCAGCCAGGAGGTATTCCTGCGGGCGTACCGGAACTGGACGTCCTTCCGCGGAGACAGCGCCGTGAAGACGTGGCTGACGACGATCGGCGTCAACGTATGCCGGGACAAGATGGGCGTTCGGATGTACGACGAAAAGCCGACCGACCCGGTTAAATTGGAGCACGGTCCATCGTTCAACGTAGAGGACGAGGCGCTTCGCAGGCTGGAGAAGAGCGAGGTGCTCCAGCATGTGCTTCGCTTGCCGATAGCTTTCCAGGAAGCGTTGTACCTGTATTACTATTTGGAGCTGTCGACCAGGGAGATTGCGGAAGCGACGGCTTCTCCGGAAGGAACGGTACGCAACAGGCTGCATCGGGCGCGCGAGGCGCTGGCCCGGGCGATGAACGAGGAGGAGACGAAGCATGACGGATATGGATCGTGAATTGCGTCTGCATCTGGCCAAGGAAGCCGATGAAGCGCTCTTTAAGGACTTGGAATTGACCGATCGGCTGAAAATGAAAATCCGGCAACAGGCGGCCTCGGCCCAAGTCGGACGAAGACGCGTCTCTAAAAGTGTATGGGCCGCGGGCGCGGCGGCAGCGGCCTTGGCGGTGTTTCTGATGGTGGGGCTGCCGACGCTGGAGCGCGCATCCGCGCCGGTGCCGGCGCAGAGCCCGGTCGGCGCATCGCCTTCGACCGACGTCGGGAATGCCGGAAATGCCGGGAATTCAGGCGCCGCCGGCTCCGAGCTGTCCCAGCTTGTCTCGACGCCCTTCAGTACCGCCGAAGAAGCCAAAGCTTCGTTCGGTGCGGATATGCTTGCGCCGGATGCCGTGCCGGAGGGCTTTGCGCTCAAGGATATCGTAGGGGCGGGGATGGCCGGCGAACCGCTTCGGGACGTGACCTTCACCTACGCGACGGCGACGGGCGACAAGACGATCACGTTCACGGCAAGCCGCATGACCGCCGTCTTCCCGGCGGATCTGTTCACGGCGACGCAGGTGAACGGCAATGACGGCTTCGTATTCGCGCAGCCCGAACTCACCGAGCTGTACTGGACGGAGGACGGCATTCAGTACGGCATCGTCGGTCACGTCACGTCCGACGAAGCGATGAAGATCGCCGAGTCGGCCAAACGGTAAGGCGCGTGCTTAACATGAGTTCCTCTTAACGAAGACTCGGGAAAATAGCGCAGATCTGCGCTATTTTCGCATGACCGGACCGCACTTGCCCACGCACCTTTGGCATGATAGTGAGAATAGCGCAAATCTGTACGCCTGTTGATTATCAAAAAAATGGTAGCAAAAAAGACCGCTCATTCCTGTAAAGTGTTTGTACCCCTACAAACCTTACGGAAGGTGAGACGGTCTTATGAAACATCGTACAATGTTTGCTCCCATTCTTCAATCCCTGATTCCTAACGAGGAGCTTCAACCTTTGTTACAGGAAGCCAATTATGTCGATACAGCAAGGAAATTTACAGTCTACGAGCTCTTTATTTTTCTTGCTGAAGCGGCGCTTGGGCAATGGGATGGCTATCGGGACGGAGAAAAGCGGATGGTCGCCTGTGGGCTGCGCCAAGCGGATCACTCTACGATCTCCAAAAAAAGCGAAAGAGGTTCCGTTCAGCGTCTTTAAGCAACTGCTTCATCTGTTGATTCGTAAATGCAATCGCTCCACGCGCCGGCGTCTTCGGCTTCCGAAAGAGCCGCTGGCGGTCGATTCCACGACCATTTCCGCCGGTCACAATCGACTGCCTTGGGCGCCATCGGCCAAAGGAGAGAAGAGCGGCATTAAGCTGCAAGTATCTTTGTTGACAGAGACCGGCGAACTCCATCGTGTAACGGAATCGACGGGAAAACAGCATGATTCGACCTTATGCAGTAGGGTAACAGACCCAAATTTCATTCTGGTTTCGGATCGTGCATACGGAAAGCATAAGCAATTTGATACCTACATGGAGCAGGATCAACGACAGTATTTTGTCATCCGGGTGAGATACAACACGGTACTGCAAGAGCCGGTTTATCGCGAACGAAAACGTCCCTACAAACATACGATTGAGCAAGATTTGACCTGCCAACTCGGAACAAAGGCGCGCTTGACCCGCCATCGATTTCGGGTCGTGAAGCTAAAGGATCCCCAAGGCAACCCGGTTGTTCTCGTGACCAACTTGCACCGTCTCTCGGCGGAGAAAATTGCAGAAATCTACCGACAACGGTGGCAAATCGAAGTATTTTTTCGATGGATTAAACAGCATTTGAATGTGCCCAAACTATTTGGAAGGACACCGAATGCCGTTTACGGACAATTATATACCGCATTGATCGTATACGTGCTGCTTCAGTACGTGTATGTGCAGGGAAATAGCCAGGTTCACCCCAGCGCACGGTTGTCTTTTGCGGCGTTTGACCGACTAATCAGCTTGGCTGCCTTGCCTCCCGAATGGGTGGTTTATTTGGCTCACCATTTATCACTACCATGACCTAGATACTGGTAAATCAACAGGCGTACAGATCTGCGCTATTTTCGCATGCCTGGACCTCCCCCGCCTAACCCCCTTCCCGCGATTCACGCCATAACGCCGCGCCGCCGGTCTTCAAACATCCAAAAATCGCAAATCAAACCTAAACAAAACCTTGTTGTTCGCAGGCGGCATTGACATTAAGATTGTAATAAGAGAGCCGTAAAGGGGAACTGGGGCAGCATGAAATCGCGATGGAAGCCGGTTTTTCTCTGTATGCCGATCCTGATACCGTGTCTCCTCGCGGCCGGATGCTTTCATTCGGAGCCGCATGCCGGAGGCGGGGAGTCGCCGTCCGTGCAGAGCGACGCGCTTGACGCTTTGCATCGTGCCAGCGTAACCCCGCAGGCATCGGCCGATCCGGCCCGGCCGGAGGATATGCTGTCGGAGGGACGGCCCGTCACGCTCAAGGTCGACCTGTGGATGTTCACGCCGACGACCGATGCCGCCCGGACGAAGACGAACCCGGAGAAGCGGGTGGCGGGTCAGATCATCGCGGACAAGTTCATGAAGCTGTATCCGAACGTGACGATCGAATGGGTGCGCGGCATGAACAAAAAGGATCAGGCGGAGCTTGCGAGCTACTATACGACGCATTTCTCCTCCGGCGATGCGCCGGATATCGGGATGAGCTGGAACTTTTTTACCGAGGAAAATTGGTACCTGCCTTTGGACCGTTACCTGCAGGAGCCCAATCCGTACGTGCCGGACAACCGGAAGTGGAGCGACCAGTTCCCGTCTTATTTGTGGGAAAACAATCTGGTGACGTCGCCGGTCGACGGGACCTCGACGGGGATACCGATCAGTCTGTACTCCGGACCGGCGACGGCCATATTTTATAACAAAGCGATTTTTGCCAAGGAAGGGCTGCCGATCCCCGAGTCGTATCTCGATCTGATCGAAACGGCCGAGGCGTTGAACGGCAAAGGCTATATCGGACTGCATCCGTGGACGGCGCAAAATCAGATCTACAGCTGGGCGTTCATCTTTAATCTGGGGCCCTATTATTTTGAAAAAAACGTGGCGGAGCAACTGACGCGGGATGCCAAAGGCCATATCGCCAACGAGGAACTGATGCGCGGCATCAAGGAAGGCATGCTGTCGCCCGTCAGGCACGCATACGCAAGAGAGCTTTACCTCAATTTTAAAAAGCTGTTCGAGGTATCGCCGCCGAACTGGGAGTATACCGATTTTTCCAAGCCGTGGGCGGAAGGGAAGGTCGCCATGTTCGAGGACGGCACCTGGCTCCTCAATACGGAGGAGGGCAACAAGGAACGCAGCTTCGAATTCGGCATGCTCCCGCCGATCCCGCTGTCGGTGGAAGAGTCCCCGTACGTATCGGCGCCGAAGTATACATCGAGCGGTCCCTATCAGCCCGAGGCGTCGGTCACGCTGAATATATTGCGGCCGTCCGTCGAGCGGCACGGCACGGAGGCGGCAGCCGTCCGATTCCTTCAATTTCTCACCTCTCCCGAAAATATATCGTTGCTCATCCAAGAGGATCAAACCTCGATCGGCGCCGTCGAAGGCGTACCTGTTCCCGAACTGCTGCGGGACTGGATCTCCCGCCCGTTCCCGATTACGCCGATTTATGCCTGGCCGACGGGTCTGGATACCGAGAGCTACGATCAGTGGAATCAATATACGTCAGCCTGGGTCAACGGCAAGCTGGACGACGATACGTATTTCGCCGCGATCGACGAGATTCAGGGCAAGGCTGCGGATCGCATGATCCAGCTGAACGACATCGACACGAGCGGCTGGCGGCCGCTCCTATGATCGGAGGACATAATGACAAAGCACAGATTGATCATTGTCGACGACGAGGCGAACATCAGAGAAGGGCTGTCCGGCTTCGAATGGGAGACGCTGGGCATCGAGCTGGCTGGTGCCTATGAAAATGGACTGGAAGCGCTGCGAAGCTTCGAGGAGGAGCCGGCGGATCTGCTGCTCGCGGATATTCGCATGCCCCTGATGGACGGGCTCGAGCTGGCCGAGAAGGTCAAAACCCGCAGCCCGTTGACGAAGATCGTCATTCTGACCGGCTACAGCGACTTCGATCTGGTGCGGACCTCGCTGCGCTACGGCGTGTCGGATTACTTGCTCAAACCTTCGGCAAGAGAGGATCTGATCAAGGCGTTCAAGCCGCTCGTCGCCCAGTTGAACGACGAACGCCGCGAGGCGGACAATGAACGGCTCTTGCAGCGCAGGCTGCAGCAGGCGTCGGCGCTATGGCGCATCCAGTTTTTGAGCAAGCTGCTGTGCATGCCCCTCTCGCAGGAGGAGATCGAGGAAGCGTGCGGACAGGCTTATCTCGTTCAAGATGCAACCGCTTACACGGTAGCGGTCGTCGGACTTGACGCAAGACGCAGACAGGACTACTCCATCAAGGATTGGGAGCTCATCTTGTTCGCGCTGGAGAATGCCTTGTCCGAGCTTCGGCAGAGCGAAGGACTCGGCAGCTATCTCGTCGAGTCGGAGACCGGCTGCTGCTACATCGTCGGCATGTGCGGCGCGCGGGAGCTGGCGCGGCGCAGCTCGTCGGTCAGGGGACATCTGTACCGATTCGGCGGCCTGTTCAAGACGACGATGTCGATCGGGCTGGGCGAGCCGGTGTCGCGCCTCGCGGACGTTTCGCTGTCGAGGGAACAGGCGGATATCGCGTTCCGCCGCGCGAACGGAGAGGAGGACATCGTCTTTTACGAACCGGAAGATGGGGGGGCTGCGTCGGGAAGCGAGGCGGCGAAGGAAGCGGCGGAGGAAGAAAAGGAAAATGAAGCCGACGCGCCAGGCGACTCGGAGACCGGCAGGCGAATCGTGGAGAGCGCCAGAAAATACGTGCGGGAGCATTTCCGCGAACCGATCTCGCTCAAGCAGATCGCCCGTTATCTCCATGTCAACAGCGCCTATTTGAGCTTTCTGTTTAAGGAGGTGACAGGGGAAAACTACTTGCAATATTTGACGTCCTGCCGCATGGCCGAAGCCGAACTGCTGCTTCGTGACCCGGCGTTCAAAATCTACGAGATCGCCGAGCGGGTCGGCTACCACAACGCCCAGCACTTTTCGATCGTATTCAAAAAATACCGTCAGCTCACGCCGCTCGAATACCGCAACAAGCATGTGCTGGCGAACTTCGCGCAGGAAGAGGCGAGCCGCGCGTGAACAACATGACGCATCGCAAGCGAATCGTCGCAAGCTCTTTGCTGCTGCTCCTTTCCGCGCTAATTCTATTCGGCATATACGGCTATGCCAACTTGAACCAGATTCGCAAGGAAGCGGAGTATTACAGAAAAAATCACGTGCTGAGTCAGTTGGAGTACAACGCGATGTCGGCGCTCAAGCAGGCGAACACCTTTTCCGCGCACGTAAAATCCGAGGAATACACGGCGTATTCGGCGGACTTCCTCGGACTCGGGACGTCGGCGGAAGGTCAGGAGGCGCTGTGGGAGCTGAACGAAAAAATCAGCCGGCTGTCGATCAAGCCGGAGCTGGTCCAGCGCCTGTACTTGCTTGGTCAGGATCAGAACCAGCTGAACTATGCCAGAGCGTTCGATCGGCAATCGCCGGCCGCCGAGGAGCTGCCCTGGATCGAGGATTTGAACGGAACGGGCATCCTGGAAGCGCTGACCGCCAAAGGGATCGGCTTCCCCGTCTATATTCAGGCCGGCGAGCTGCAGCGGCAATTGCGCCGCAAGTGGGATTATATCAGCGACCGACAGCTCGAGCGCGCAGACGATTTCGTGCGCGGCCTGGAAGGGAAATGGATCATCAACAACGGCATTAATAACTATACGCTCGGCCTGCTCGTGCTTGCCGACGATTTTCCCCGTACGTTTCTTGCCGACGAAGGGGACGACGGCCGACGGCTGTCGATCTACACGGATCAAGGGGTCGGCACCTGGGGCGATCGGTTGGACCTGCTGGATTTTAGCGAACTCCCCCGATCAACGGGACACGCAAGTCTCGTGGACCCGTATATCCGGCGAAAAGGGGCAGGTTCAATACATAAAAAAAACTGGCTCCCTACGGGATCGTGCTCGTATGGACGGAAGGGAAATCGGGCTGGCCCGACGGCTTCGGCCGCACGATTGCGACGGTCGTCGCTGTACTCGTCCTGCTGCTGTCGGGCAGCGCCGCCCTCTCGATTATGCTGGCGAACCGTATCCTCTCCCCGCTCCACAGGCTGACCCGATTCATCCGCAGCCAGGGCGGCACACTGCCCTTGGGCGCTTATACGGGAAGCGCGTCCCCAAAGCCTGCCCACAGACTGCTGACGGCAGCCTCGATCCGAACGAAGCTGGCGCTGCTTTTTCTGGCGACGGTGCTGGTGCCGCTGCTTGTGACGGTCGGCTTGTACGCAGCGGTCCAGAATCATTTTGCCAAGCAGGAGTGGGCGCGGACGGCCGAGGCCTTGACCGAGCAGATGGGCTGGACGCTGGCGAGACAGGCGGAAGCGTTCGAAGGAGCGGCGCATGCGCTGGCGGCCAACAACATGCTGAGCGCCTATCTGACGATGCAGGGGGGCGGCTTGCAGGCGGCTTCAGCTGCGGCGACCGGCGGCGCCGGCACGATTTATCCCGAGTCCGAGGAGTTTTCCTATTTCATCTTGTACGACATGAACGGCAGCGCGAGATACGCCACGATATTTTCCAACAATCTGTCGCTCTTCTACCTGGAGCCCCAGCCGGAGGGAGCGGAAGGCCGGGGGATCACCTGGGTTCCCGTGACGCCGGATATCTACAACCATCCCGCCGGACAGCTGATCAAGCCGATCGAACGGAGCGTTCGGGACGCGCGAGAGGCGACCCTTGGCTACCTGCAGCTCGTACTGAAGCCCGATGCGTTTCAGGCGATCGAGCGGCTGGGCGGCGCGGCGTTTCGGATGGAGGACGGACAGGGGAACCTGATGTACCAAAGTCAGGGCTTCGAGGAAGGGGATCTGCTGAGCGGGAGCGCTTCGTCGCCCGCGGATCGCGGCGCCTCGCTTGCCCTGACGAAGACGATCCCGGCGTTCGGCTGGCAGATGACGGCGAAGTTTGCGTTCGACGCCTGGCATGACCGCAGCGGAGAGCTGCTGTGGGTCGTCGCATCGGTGGCGCTGCTGTGCATGCTTCTTGCGCTGACGCTGTCGCACTGGCTCGTGCGGCCGCTGGGCCATTTGCAAAATGCGATGGAGCGGGCCGGCGAACACCATTTTCCGGCCGCCCCCCGGCGCCGGCACCGGAGACGAGGTCGGCCTGCTGGCACAGCATTATAACCGGATGGTCGAAAAAATCAACCAGCTGGTCGAGGAAGACTACCGCAGCAAGCTGCGGGAGCGGGAATTGAACGCGCTGAAAACGCAGGCGGAAATGAGCATGCTGCAGCAGCAGATCAATCCTCATTTTTTATACAACACGCTGGAGTCGATCAATATGGAGGCCCAGCGCAACAACGGCGAAGCGGTCAACAAGATGATCGGCTCGCTGGCCAAGCTGTTCCGCTATTCGATCCGTTCCGGTCCGGAGCAAGGCGTGCGCCTGGAAACGGAGATCGAGTACACCTTGTATTACATCACCGTGCAGGAAAATCGCTTCAAGGACCGGTTTGCGGT
The DNA here is from genome assembly GCF_029525575.1 of Cohnella rhizosphaerae. GTDB lineage: Bacteria > Bacillota > Bacilli > Paenibacillales > Paenibacillaceae > Cohnella > Cohnella rhizosphaerae. Next base: position 227,445 of record NZ_JAPDIA010000001.1, on the reverse strand, counting down.
GAAGTGGGACATCGATCCGGCGACCTTGGCCTTCAAGGTGCTGAAGCTGATGCTGCAGCCGATCGTTGAAAACGCCATTAATCACGGGCTTTCCGAGTTTACCTCGGGCGGCGAGCTTCGCATCGCCTCGCGGCTGGAAGCGGACATGCTGATCATCACCATCGCCGACAACGGCACGGGCATGAGGGCGTCAGAATTGGATTCGCTCAGAAGCAAGCTCAGGCTCGTTCCGGAGGACGCGCGCCGGGAGAGAGACGAACTTGATCAGCGGGGCATCGGCCTTGTCAATGTATACCGCCGGCTGAAAATCTATTACGGCGAGCTTGCCGACCTGCTCGTCCACAGCAAGTTTATGAGAGGAACGACCGTCACGATGATGATTCCCGGCCCGGCTGCCGGCCCGGACGCGGAGGCGGATCAAGGTTCAAACGCAAAACGCGCAGACAAAAGCGCGGCAATGATCGGATCATGATCGGGGGAGGCAACAGCATGGTTAGAAAATGGATAAGCGTTTTGTGCATTGTCGTCATCCTGGTTTCGGGGCTTGCCGGAACGGGGACGGCGGGTCGGTCCTTTGCGCAGCAGCAGGAGACAGAAATATCGGCACAGCCGATCGGGACGCAAGCCGGACCCGGACGCAGCCGGACACTGGGCCGAGCAAGAGCTTCGCAGATGGCAGGATTACGGCATCGTGAGCGGTTATCCGGACGGCAGTCTCAAACCGGACCGGCCGCTGACGAGAGCCGAATTTATCGTGCTGCTCGACCGGGTGTTCGGCTTTGAGGGCGGATCGGAGGCAGCCTACAAGGATGTGCCGGACAATGCCTATTACCGCAAGGCGCTGGCGGGCGCATCCGCCGCGGGCATCGTGAACGGGACGGGCAGCGGGCTGTTCATGCCCGACCGGCCGATCACGCGCGAGGAGGCGGCCAAGCTCATCGCCTTGGCGTTCGACGTAGAGCCGGGGCCAACGGAAGCGAAGCGCTCCTCCGACGCCGGCGGGATCGCCCCGTGGGCAAGCGCTTCCGTCGAATCCATGCTCGGCCGCGGCTATATGAACGGTCGGGGAATGGACCAATTCGCGCCCAAGGCCGCCATGACGAGAGCAGAGATGATCAAGGTGCTCGACAACGTCGTGCGTCGAATGATCGGGGCCGAGGGACTGAGCGATGCGACGGTGCAGGGCAACGTCGTCGTGAATCGCGCGCCGGTCCGGCTGCAGAACCTGGTCGTCGAGGGCGATCTGATCCTGGCTCCGGGAATCCGGACGGGCGAAGTGTCGCTCGACCACGTAACGGTAAGCGGCCGGGTGCTGGTGCAAGGGAGTCCGGACAGCGGCATCGCGATCCGAGACTCGCAGCTCGCCGTCGTTCAGTTGGCGTCGCCGAAGACGAAGCTGTCGCTGACGGCCGTAAAGATCGATCGGCTGCGCATGCTGCCGTCCGCCGCCGGCAGCATCGTCTCGCAGGATGAGGCGACGAGCATCGGCCAACTGGACAACGCAGCGCAGCGCGTCGAATTCCGCAAGCCGCCGGCAGCGGCAGACGGAACGACCGGTTCACCGTCGGACACAGGCGGCGGAGGCCAGGTCGGAACCGAGCCCGACGATCCCCCCCGTGCAGGAGACCGCTCCTTCTAAAGTGTCGGCGCTCGCTTTCGGACGGGAGGACGAAGAGGAACTCGCCGGTCTGGTCGCGACCGGGACGGGCGGCACGACCGAGCTGGACGCCGATGTCGGCGAGCTTCACGACACCTACGCGGTTCGGTACATGGAAGGCGAAGGCGCGACGATCGCCTTCACGCTTCACGGCTTGACGCCGAACGCGCCGGCGACCGTGGAGATCGAGGAGATTCACCGGCGCAATCCGGAGGCTTTCGCGTATACGGTGCTTGCGAACGGGCAGGAGATTTATCTCAGAACGTACCGCGAGGCGTCCGCGGGACCGAATCACTACTTTATCGAGCTGAGCGCAGCGATCGTAGGCAATGCCTCGTCGCTGACGCTGACGCTGCGCAACGAGACGCAGACCAGGGTGCATTTCGCCAAAGTATGGGCCTACAGCGACTTCGCCGACTTGCTGGAGGAGGAGCAAATCTATCGGCCGATGACCGTCGGTTTGTTCAAGCCGAACATCGGCTGGAACGATTATGCAGCCGATCTGGCGATTTTGAACGGACTCAAGGCGACCTATGCCAACTATGACATGTACCGGATATCAGTTGTCTTCGATATCTTTTATATGCACTGGAGCAGCGCGGAGATGAAGCGCCGGCTCGACTACCTGATCCGGTTGTCGGCCGACTCGGGCCTTCCGATCCATCTGAGCGTCGACGCCTGGTGGGACGGCACGCCGACCGGTCCCGACGGCTTGGGCGGCTACTGGCGGGATCTGCCGTACCAGCAGGTCGTGTACGACCCGCTGGACACGGACGGACGAGGCCATTGGAAATTGACGACGCCCAACGTCTTCGGGAATACGCCGTGGCTGACGATGAACAACGCCCACTACAACGAAGTCCGCGAGGAAAAGATCAGGAGCGTAACGTCGTATCTGTCGCAGCGGACCGGAGAGATGAAGGCGGAAGGCGAAGCGCTGCCTCCGATCGTCGTATTCACCGAAAACGAGCCTTGGTACTGGCCGTACTTTGCCCTCAATCCTTCCCCGCAGGGGGCCGGGGATTTCGGTCCTCAGGTCATCGCCGCGGCGGCCGCGGACGGCGTGACGCTCGATCCGGCCGACGGCTTGTCCGCCGCAGAGCTTCGATGGCTGGCCAAAAACATGAACGATTATATCTCGGACACGGCCGGGGCGATGGCGGACGGCTACGGCTACAATGCGATCGTCGTGGACAACGGCCAGGTGCTCGAACCCGACAGTCAGCTGATCGAGAACGCGTACACGCATATATTCCCGTATGCCAAGTATCCGGCGCTGGAGGAGCGTCAGGCGTTGTGGGAATCCCATATGGTCAACGACATTCGTTACGGCGGCGAGTGGGACGATCAAATCGACGAGCGCTACCTCAGCTATATTGCGGCGCGGGGCAAATTCGCCGACGTCAACGCGGAGCGAAGCGCGATGCAAAACTTTGAATTTTTGCCGCAAGCGTACGCGTCGGGCGCCGATCATGCGACGATCTACAACTTCCGGGGCGGCGACGACAGCCTTGTACGCGCCGTCGACGGAGAGATGGACGCGCTTCATGAGACGCCCGCCTACGGGAAGGTGAAGATCGATTACGATTTAGAAGACGAGCAGGCGCTGACGCTCTCGGCCACCCTCGTCGAAGCCAGCCATGTCAAGCGGAGCCTGCTGCAGGAGCGCTATGTCGTCAGCGCCGATACGACGGACGCCGGCGGCGGATACTTGACCTTTAAGGTGGACAATCAGGGCGTTCCTTTGTCCAACGGGCTGCTCGTCGACCTGACGGGCCGCAATCTGCACGAGCTCTGCGGCGGGTGCAAGATCGAGGTGTGGGCAGGCAACGCGCTGAACGATCTGTCGGCGGCAGGCACCGTATACGGCTTCCGGTCGACGGCGCATGTCGAAGCCCGCAGCCAACTCGATCCGGCAAGCGATGTCGCGTACGTCCGGATTCGGTTGTACACGCCGAGCGTAGCCAGTCTGGACAATTGGGTGGCGCTGTCCGGGGTGAAAATCTCGGTCGCACTGGGCGAAACGAGCGGTCACTTGAACGGCTTTCAATATACGTTGAAGCAGCTTCGGGAAAGAAACCTTTGGGTCACTTACCGCGCCGATATCGAGCGCCTGATGAGCAAGTACGCCGGGCAGGCGGGACAGACCGCGGCTTATGCGGCGATCAAGGCGCAGTACGACAAAGGCTACTACGGCGACGCTTACAGGTCGCTGCTGGCCGCCATGTCGCAGCTGCTGCCGGCCAAGTTCGTGGTCAAGGGCTTCGGCAGCCTGGGCAACTATCCGCTGTCGCTTGACACGGGCAGCGCGGAGACGATCGTCCGCGCGACGCTGTACGAGGTCGGCGCGTCGGTCCGATTCAGCCTGGAGGCGGACGCGGACACCGATGTCGCCGTCACGTTGAACGGGGCGACTGCCGCTTACTACAAAGCGGTCGCGCTCGGCGGCGGACAGTACGAGCTTGCGCCTGCGCAAGCCGGGGATGCCGGAGCGGTCGCCGCGATCGGCGGCCAGGCGGCATTCGCGCTGTCGGCGCAGGGAGACGCGGTCAAGCATTATCCCTCCGCGTTCGAGGCGAAAATGTACGGCGCGTCCGCGTCGGGCGAATCGATCGCGATTCAGTCCCAGGATCCGCAGATCGGCGAATACGCGAGCGCGGTCGAGCTGAAGCTCGCAGCCGGCGCGACCATCCGGCGCGGACCCGAAGGCGCCGCGGATCAGGATCTGCTGGCCGTGCCGGCCGAGATGCTCGAATACGGCGATCTGCTCCAACTCACGCTGAACGGCGACAATGAGATTACCGGCATCAAGGCTTATTACGGCACGGTATACGGCGCGATTACGGCGATCGAACCGATTGAAGTGAACGGCGAGCTGCGCAACGCCTACATGGAGCTGCGCGATGCGCAAAACCATGCGTACCGCTTCGAGCTCGGGCAGGACAGCCAGTTCAAATCCCCGAGGGCGACGGGCGTCAGCCTGTTCACGGCGAAGATCGACGACTGGGGCTTCCAGGTCGGAGACGAGGTTACGGTTCGCTACAGTCCGTACGTCGCCTCCGGCAGAGAAAAGCGGCTCCTGGATATCTCGGAAACGTACGATTCGCTGCTGAACGAGAACTTCGAGGACGGCAGCGAGTCGTGGCGCGACCGGGCATACGCGGTGCAGAACGTCGTCGAGACGCGGCTGGACTCGAATATTCAGGACCGCGTGCTGCGGCCGGGCGATATCAGCCAGCCCGGCATCGTCGAATGGAAGTTCGAGAGCGACGAGCCGTTCACATTGGCGGCGATCCAGTACAGCGGACGCGCGATCCTGGGCTCGACGGTCGAATGGGAGATCAGTCCGACAGGCGCAGGCGGCAGCTGGCAGAAGGTCGGAGAGATTGCCGACAACGCGGACAACAACAATTACAACCAGTTGCGCGATGTCAAGCTTGATCTCGTCAGCCTGAATACGAGCGTCGTTTACGTTCGGGTCGTGATGACGACGAACACTTCCGACACCTGGGCGTCGCTGAACGGCATGAAGTTTACGAAGCTGCAAACGGGACCGCGTCAGCTTGACGCGGCGGCGCTGAGTCTCGGCGCCGGCGCCGTGTTCGAAGGGCAGGACGTGCCGCTGACGCTGAGCGCGACCTACGACAACGGGGATGCCGTCAACCTGGAGGAAGCCAAAGTCGCTTACGTATGGGACGACAACGGCGTTTTCGCCCGTACTTCGGGCGGCGTGCGGGCGATCCGGCCGGGTACGGGAGAGATCAAGGCGTACGTGTCGGTCAACGGCGTCGTCGTCGCCACAGGCAGCGTTGCCGTGACGGTCTACGCCCAGGCGCTCGATCGCGTCGAACTGTCCACCGGGGACCGGCTGATGGGCCTGGGGGGATACGTTCGCGATCGGAGTCGCCGCGTACAACGACCAGGATTATGCGCTCGATCCTTCGCTGTACGCCGCGACCTATACGAGCAGCAATGCCGCGGTCGCATCCGTCGCCGCCGACGGGACGCTGACAGCCGCCGCTTACGGCACCGCGGCGATCACGGTCGAGGTCGCTTTTGAGGCAACGACGCTGACCCGCACCTTTAACGTTACGGTAGCCCAGCCGGTCTCGCTCGTCGAGGAGGACTTCCAGTCGCTGCCGGCAGGACCGGTGTCTGCCGGTGACATCGGCGCCTACGAGGTGGTTCAACTGCAAAACGAGCTGCTGCATGAGAGTCTGCCGAATATGGGGCTGACCGGCACGCCCGACGGCTCGGGCGGCAAGCAGGACGGCTATGTCATCTACAAGCTGGACAGCACGGACACGGACGGCTTTAAGAAGCTCGAGCTGCGATTCAGCGGAAGAACGCTGTACATCGACGACAATCGGATCGCGGACATCCGCTTCTATGCGGGCGCGAGCACGAGCGACATGGCGCTGGTCGGCAGCCTGCCGACGACGGCTTCGGGCAATTACGATACGATCCGCACGCTCGATCTGACGACCGTGGCGCAAGGACAAACGACCGTCTATTTAAAAATCGATATTCACGCGGTCGCGTATACGTGGGGTTTCTTGAACTCGATTCAGGTGATCGACTACGCGACCGGACAGTAAGGAGCGCGGGGCATGGAGCGTCTGGAATGGAAGCATGAACGGATGAGAATCGGATTTTTGCGGGAAGAAGGGGCAGGCAAGCTGAGGCAGGATGTATTTCAGCCGATCAGCCTGGCCTGGGAACCGGAAGGGAGGTACGCCGCGGCCGCCGTCGTGCAGGCTGCCGCGGCGGGCTTGCCCCACGGCGTTCACCCGGGGCTCGCCACGGGACACGCGCTGCTGGCGGAGCAGCTGATCGTGTCGGAATTGGAAGAGACGGACAGCGGACTGCGCCTGCACTACCGGCACGAAGGACTGAAGCTGCGCTTCGTGGCGGATATGGAATTCGTACCCGGCGCTGCGGTCATCCGGCAGACGACGACGGTCAGCAACGACGGCGATCGGCCCGTCGTGCTGACGCATTTGTCCTCGCTCGCGTTGCAGGGCATCGGTCTCGGCGGCGCGGGCGACTGGTCCGAGCCCGGCAGGATCAAGGTGCATTACTGGCGGCAGGCGTGGAGCGGCGAAGGGCAGTGGCGCTGCGACGATACGGACCGGCTGGGCCTCTACCGCACGGCGCCTTATTCGATGTCCCATGCCGCGCATTGGGAATCGCGGGGCAGCTGGAGCACCGGCCGCTTCCTGCCGATGGTCGTCGTGGAGGATACGCGCACCGGCGCCGTCTGGTATGCGCAGGCCGAGACCTCGTCCAACTGGCATATCGAGCTCGGCAACCGGCATGAGGGCGCTTATATCGGCCGCGATAGCCTGTACCTGCAGGTCGACGCCGCCAGCGAAGGCTTCGGCGGCTGGACCAAAACGTTGGGGCCGCAGGAGCGCTTCACGACGATGCCCGCTGCGATCGGCTGCTGCATGGGCGGCATCGAGGAGGCGGTACGCGAATTGACGGCGTACAGGCGCACCCGCCTGAAGCCGGCGCCCGCATGGGAGGGGGAATTCCCCGTCGTCTTCAACGACTATATGAACGGCCTGTGGGCCGATCCTTCGACCGGCAAGCTCCTGCCCCTGATCCGCGAGGCGGCGGCGCTCGGCATGGAGGTCTTCTGCATCGATGCCGGCTGGTTCGCCGCGCCGGGCGCTTATTGGGGCGCGTCGCTCGGGGACTGGCAGCCCGACGGGACGCGCTTCGGCAGCGGCGGACTGCCGGGCATCCTGCGGCTGATCCGCGACGCGGGGATGATCCCCGGCGTCTGGCTGGAGCTGGAGGTGTGCGGGGAAAACGCGGCGCTGGCGTCGAAGCCGGACGATTGGTTTCTGCGGCGCAACGGCCGCAGAGTCGGCGGCGGGGAACGCTGGTTTATGAACTTCTCCCACCCCGACGTGCGGAAGTATATGCACGACGTCATCGACAGACTGGCGGCGATGGGCGTGGGCTTTATTAAAAACGACTACAACGGCTGCATCGGCTCCGGCGACGATACGCAGGGCGATTCGGCGGCAGACGGACTGATCCGTCACATCCGGGCGGTCTACGCGTTCCTCGATGAGGTGCGGGCGCGGCACCCCAAGCTGATCGTCGAAGGCTGCGCGTCGGGCGGCATGCGCGCCGATTGTGGCTTGCTGTCCCATGTGCACATGGTCAGCTCGAGCGACCAGGAGGATTACCGAAAGTATCCGTCCGTCCTGGGCGGCATGCTGGCGGCCGTTCTGCCGGAGCAGAACGGGGTATGGGCCTATCCTTATCCGCTGCCGGCCTCGCATCGCGACCGGCCGGCGCTGCTGGACGACGAAGCGTACCGGCGGGAGATGGCGGACGGCGAGCAGACGGTTTTTAACATGGTGAGCGGGCTGTGCGGCAATCTGTATTTGTCGGGCCGGGTGGACAAGGCGGACGCGCGCAACCAAGCCCTGATTAAGGAAGCGGTATCGCTTTATAAAGCCGAGCGGGCGCATATCCGCGACTCGCATCCGGTGTGGCCGCTAGGTTTTCGGTCGATATCCGACACCGCCGGCTGGAACAGCGTCGGCCTCGCGAGCATGAACGGCGACCGGATCCTGTTGGCGGTCTGGCGGCTGGACGGCGGCGAGGAGACGACGGCGGCGCTTCCCATCAAAGGCTGGATCGGCCGGGCAGCAGACGTCAGGCAGCTTTATCCGGCAGGGACGGACATGGCCGTCCCGTACGGCTACGAAGCGGCGGACGGCGTCCTGCGGGTCGGACTGCCGAAGCGCCATCAGGCGCGCCTGTTCGAGCTGCGCAGGATCGCGGCGCCTGACGCCGATCAGCAGTCGTAGGGGGAGGGTCGAGAGGAAGCGATCGAAGTCCGCAAAGCGTCATGCTGCGGGCTTCTTTCGCATGTCCGGCAGTCTCTTTTTCGCCCGCCGCAACCTCCAAAAAACGCAAATGAAATCTAGATTCCGCCTCATTGTTTGCCTTTTCCCCGCTCTCTATATTTAAGAGGCACACCACCACATACGAAAAGGGGATACCCAAGTTGAACCGAAAATCCATCCTTATGCTGTCCGCGATCAGCCTGTCGCTCGCGATGGCGGGCTGCTCCAATGCGGCGAATAACAACGAGGCGAGCGGCGGCAGCCAGCCGCCGTCGAGCGCCGAAGCGTCCGGCGCGTCGGCTTCGCCCGACCAGACAGGAAGCGCGTCGCAAGACGCCGAGCCCAAAACGCTGACGATGGTCTACTCCCAGGGTGAGTTCTCCTGGCCGGCCTATGAGAAGATGGCGGCGGCGTTCAAGGAGAAAACCGGCCACACGGTCAAGCTTCAATACGTGCCCGCAGCCGAATTCGATAAATACCTGGATGCGCAGTTTGTCGCGGGCACCGAAGCGGACATTATCATGGGCGGGCCGTCGGACAAGTCGGCCTGGTTCAAAAACGGCTGGATCGTCAACCTGTTCCCGCATATGGACGAAGCGAGCCGGTTCACGAATGCGCCCTGGCGCAGCTCGTTCGTCGACGGGGTGCTTGAATCCGCGACGGACAAGACGCCGCCGGAGAAGCTGTACGGCATTCCGATTCAACTGACGACCGTCAACCTGTACTACAACAAAAAAAATATTCAGCGAGATCGGCGTCGCCGAGCCGCCGAAGACGATCACGGAGCTGCTCGCGGTCGCGCAGAAGGCCAAAGACGCCGGCTATACGGGCTTCAGCATTCAGAATTCGATGGACTGGAATCTGGGCTGGCTCGCCACCGATCTCTGGGGCTACCTGTGGAAGCCGAAGCTCGAGCAGCTCGACGTCATTAACAAGGACGGCTACGTCGGCACGGACGAATGGGCGCTCGCGGTCAAGAACGGCATGGTGACGAAGGATTCGCCGGAGCTTAAGGAATACGCAAGAGTGATCAAGGACTTGTCGCCGTATTACAACGAAGGCTTCAATACGGCCAGCTGGGAATTCGAGAGCCTGTTCAACGACGGCAAATCGGCGATGGCGCTGAACGGCAGCTGGTATCCGAACCAGCATCTGCAGAACAAGCTGTCCGTCGACTACGGCATCGCGCCGATCCCTTATTTGGACAAGGCATACTCGCAGCTTGGCGGGGAGGAACGGTACAACTATGTAATGGGCGGAGAAGCCTACGTGGCGATTACGGCCAAGGCGGAGAAGGACGGCAAGCTGCAAGCCGCGCTCGATTGGCTTCGCTTCTGGACGGACCCGAACGGAGGCGCGAAGCTGATGACCGACGAGCTGTTCCTCATTCCCGTCGTCAAGGGCGTACAGGCGCCCGAGCAGGTTCAGCCGATCATCGATACGTTCGGCACGATCAAGCAAGTTTCGTTCACCGCCTTCAAGTTCGAACCGGAGCAGTCCGACGCCTTCTTCAAGGCCCAGCAGCAGTACCTGGACATTAAACTGACGGCCGATCAGTTCATCGGCGACATCACCAAGACGCTGCAGAAATACGCGGACGCGGCGATCAAGGCGAATCCGGAGTGGGGCGTCGAGGCGTACTTGAAATAATCGCATACACGCTTTGACGAAACGGGAGGATGGAGGATGCGCTCTATCCTCCCGATCGTATCCTGATCGAACGCACGATCGATTCAGCCGGCTATCGATCTATTGATCTATCCATTTAACTATCGAACGGAAGTGAAGCGAATGAAACCGCAGCGATTTCTGGAATCCAGGGCGGCCTATCTTTGTCTGTTGCCCACCTTTTTATTTGTCGGCGTATTTTTGGTGTATCCGACCTTCGAAGCGGTCCGCATCTCCTTTCTGGATTGGAACATGCGCAACTACTACCATCCGTCCTTCGCGGGCTTCGCCAATTACAAAGAAATCTTCACCAACGACGTATTTATCGACTCGTTCCGGGTGCTTGCGATCTTCCTGGGATGGCAGCTCCTGATCCTTCAAGGGATCTCCGTGTTCGCCGGCTACCTGATCTACCTGCTCGGCGCGAGCCGGTTCGCAGGGTTCATCAAGGTTGCCTTCATTATCCCGATGGTCATTCCGGGCATGGTGTCCACGCTGTTTTGGCTGTTTTTTTTACGAGCCGACGAACGGCATGCTGAACATGCTGCTGGGAGCGCTCGGGCTGGAGAGCTGGCAGCGGGTGTGGCTGGGCGAGAGCCAGACGACCGCGATCGGCTCGCTGCTCATGAAGGGCTTTCCCTGGATCAGCGGGATCGGTTTCCTGATTTATCTGGCGGGTTTTCAGTCGCTCGACGAATCGTTTCGCGAGTCGGCGCGGATGGACGGGGCAAGCGGATGGAAGGTGTTCTGGCGCATCGATCTGCCGCTCATCCTCCCCCAGCTTAAGCTGACGACCATCCTTGTCCTGATCGGCGGCATCCAGCAGTACGGCGACCAGTACATTCTGACCAAGGGCGGTCCGGGCTATGATACGACCGTGCCGGGGCTTTTTCTGTTCAACAATGCCTTCAACTATGGCAAGCTCGGTATCGGTTCGGCTGCGGGCGTCACCCTTTTCCTCATCATTGCGCTGTTCACCGTACTCAATCTGCGCTTTATGAAGGCGCGGACCTAGGGAGGCTTCTCGTGAAAACAAAATTCGGTTCGCGATCCGTCAATATTGCGCTGCTGCTATTTTTTTGCGTTTTGTACGCTGTATCCGCTGTACTTTATGCTCATCTCCTCCGTCAAGACGAACGCGGAGCTGCAGAGCAACTTCTTCGGCTTTCCGATCGAGCCGCAATTTCAATACTACGGCAGCGCGCTTGGCAAAATCAAAACCTACATGATCAATTCCGGCGTCATCTCGGCCATCAGCGCGGTCGGCGTGCTGATCGTGTCGTCCTTGTCCGCCTACGCCTTTGCGCGCTTTCGGTTTTACGGCAAAAATGCGTTGTTTTTTACACTGCTGCTGTTTTTGATGATTCCAGGCGTGCTTACGATCATCCCGCAGTTCGTGCTGGTTAAAAACCTGGGACTCATCAACACGCCCTGGGCGGCCGTGCTCCCCCTATATCGCCGGCGGGCAGCTCGTGACGATATTCGTGATGCGCACTTTTTTCGAAGGCATCCCCAAGGAGCTGTTCGAGAGCATCAAGATCGACGGAGGAAACGAGTTCCGCTGCTTTGTCAGCCTGGTCATTCCTTTTGCGCTGCCGATCATTCTGTCGATGGGGCTCGTGACCGTGCTTAATACGTGGAACGACTTCTTCTGGCCGCTGCTCGTTCTGCCCGACCAGCACAAGATGACGCTGACGGTCGGCCTGTACCGGTTCATGGATCAGCAGCAGATTTTGTACGGTCAGGTGTTCTCGGCGATGTCGCTCGCCTCCGTCCCGCTGATGGTGCTGTTCAGCTTCACGATGAAGTTTTTCGTTCAAGGTCTCACCTCGGGCGCGATCAAGGCTTGAGCGGGAGGAGGCGCTGCATGGAACAGGCAAACGTCGTTCTCCTTGCGGAAGACGGGGCCAAGCTGACGGTACGGGCAAGAGACTATGAGGCTCGGTTCGATCTGGATGCGCAGCGGTGGAGGCTGTACGGCAGAAAAGAAGAAGCGGTCAGCCGGGCCGATGGCGGAAACGGAGGGCTGGAGCCGATCGCGAGTCAACCGATTGTGAGTCAAAAGATCGCGAGTCAACCGATCGCGAGTCTGCCGATCCAGTCCCGCGTACACGCGCTGGGCGACCCGGATCGAGCGGACGCCGGGACGCTCAGGCTCGTCCGCGAGCAGCGGGACGGCAGCCGGTTGACGCTCGCGTTTGCGGCTGGTCGCGGCATGCCGTGGTCGACAAAAACGTATATTTTTACTTTCGACGCCGATACCGTTCGTTACAGCGTGTCGGTGACCGGAGCGGGCAGAAGGATCGACGACGTCTATTACTTCGCCGCGGATTGGCAGGCTGCCGGGGATTCGGGCAACGAAGCCTCAACGCCGGACTGGCAAGGGGGACGGCCGGGCTTCGAACGCTACTACGCGCCCCGGTTCGACTGGGCGGTCGGGATCGTGCACCGCATGCCGGATGAGCAGGATTCGCTGAACTGTCAGCAGTGGCTGAGTCCGCCGCCCTTTTGCTATGCCCTGCAGCAGAGCGATCGCTGGGTAAGCTGCGGCATCGTCGCCGCACCCGGCGCTTTCAACTTCCTTGGTTTCGATTATGCTGTCTCGCCCGGCGGAGATTTTTCGTTCAGACTGGATTATGAGGGACATACGACGGTCGGCAAAGCGGGCTTTCGAACGCCTGAACTTCGGTTCGGATTCAAGCCGGCGGCCGGGGAGAACGAAGCCGTCGATGAATACGTGCGGGCGCTGGCCGGTGTCTTGAAGCCGGAAGAGGGTACAGCGCCCGCTGCCGTTCGGCCGCAGCCCGCCTGGTGGCGGGAGCCGATGTTTTGCGGATGGGGGCAGCAGCGCTACGACTACCGCATGGATCATGACGGCACGGAAAGCGGACATTTCCTGAATGTCGGCGCCTACGCGACCGAGGACAAATACCGCTCTTATATCGCGCTTATGGACGAGCAGGGCATTCGCCCCGGCACGATCGTCATCGATTATAAATGGGCGAAGCAGGACGCGCTGGCCGCACCGGACCCGTTGAAATGGAACGATATGCGGGCATTCATCGAGGAGCAGCATGAAATCGGGCGCCGGGTTCTGCTGTGGTATTCCCCCTTTGCTGGCCGAAGGGCTGCCCGACGAGGCTTGCATGACGCTGGACGGCCGCGTCGTAGCCGCCGATCCGACATCGGCGCGATACCTGGACATTATGGCGGAGCAGGTCCGCAGGATGATCGGCAATGCGCCGGACGGTCTGAACGCCGACGGCTTCAAGATCGACTTTACGCAAAATGTCGCTTCCGAGCGAAGAACCTACCGCAATTACTTGTCGACCAGCCTGGCGCTGCTCAGCGAAGACAATCCCGCGCATGTTTATCCCCGGCTCGGCTCCGGCCGCGACAAGCTCATTCGTACGGCGGGCAGCTCGTGGGGCGTCGAATTGCTGCGCGCCTATATTGAGGCTGTCTATCAGGCAATGAAGGACGTCAAGCCGGACGCCATGCTGATCGCGCATACGGCCAATCCTTATTTTGCGGACATTGCGGACGTGCTCCGGCTCAACGATCTGGACGGGGAGTCGCTCGATGTCGCGAGCATCATGCGCAACCGGGCGGACATCGCCCGCATGTGCAATCCGGCCTGGTTGATCGATCCCGACAACGACCTGATGACGGATAAAAAAAAGGTGGCGGGAATACCTGCAGCTTCAGCCGCTGCTTGGCATTCCGGTCACCTATTATATCGGGGGCATCGCGGCCTCCAGCGAAGCGTTCGACGAGGAGGACTATGCGCATTTGCGCCGGGTGTGGAAAGAGTACCGGAAAAGGCTGTAAAGCGAGCGCCGCCGGGATCAGTCCGCATCGCCGCCCTAAGACACCCCGCCCCTGAACCGCTTCCGGTACTGCTGGGGGGATACGCCCTGCCACTTTTTGAACGCATGGCTGAAATTATGCAGGTCGTCGTAACCGACGAGCGCCCCGATTCGTTCGATTTTTTCGTCCGTTTCCAGCAGATAGCGCTTGGCCGCCTGATGGCGCAGCCTTTGCACGTATTTTTGCGGCGACTCGCCGAACAGCTGCTTGAACAGGCGAATGAAATAGTCCTCGCTGACGTTAAGCCTTTGTGCCAGCGTCCGATTCGTATGCGGCAGCCGGAAGCTCTGCTGCAGATCCGCTCTCAATTCGAGCAGCCGCTTCTGATAGGCGGTGTCGGTCCGGCGCTGCGCCTCGAGCGAGAGACCGACGAGCGCGGACAGGACCAGCTGCATATAGCCGCGGCAGGCGAGCGAAGCGGCGGGACGGCTCGCGTGGTAGGCTTCGGCGGCTTGCTCCAGCCAAGCGACGAGCTCCAATGGCACCGAACGGTAACGACGCGCGAAGAGGATGCTCCCGTTTGCGGCAACCGGCCAGTAGCCGATCCGCTCCTCCTCGTTTTCCCCTTCCTTGATGACCAGCTGGTGCTCGAACGCGATCTCCACCTCGTCGTACAGATCGAAGTGAAGACCGAGCAGACGGGTGTCCGGCGTGCCCGTCAGCTCGATCCGGTGCGCGACGGCCGGAGGCAGTACGAGCAGATCCCCCCGCGAACAACGCGAGGGGGGGAAGCTTCGTCCTCGAAATGCACCCGGATGCTGCCCGAGTAGACGTACATCAGCTCGCTGTCGTACAGGCGGCGCAAAGAGCCGCCGGCGGGCGGAATGCGTTGAAATTCGGCATAGTGAACGCTTGGCGCGAATTCGCGGACGTCCAAAGGCCGAGTGCGGGGCTGCTTAAATGCCGTCGGCATCTTTCTCACCTCTTCATGAAACGGAAATTCACAACTTAAGCGCGACGAACGACAAATACAACCGATTATGCTCATGATAGCATAATCGTGTTGAACAGGAATTCACAATTTGTCGGGGGAGAGATGGAAGCATGCAAGCATCGTCCGCGAACGTCCGGATCGGCGTCATCGGTTTGGGCCAACGGGGGAAAAGCCTGTTCGCCCTGCTTCGGGAAATGGACGGCGTCGAGGTGGCCGCGGTAAGCGATCTGTACGAAGATCGGCTGCGTCAAGCGGCGGCGGATGCGCAGAGCGCTTCGCACCCGGTACCTGCGCTGTATCAAAATTATAAAGAGCTGCTGGCGCGGGAAGACATCGAAGCGGTCATCGTGGCGTCCTCCTGGACGAGTCACGCGGAGATCGCCATCGCCGCGATGAGAGCGGGGAAGTACGTCGGGTCCGAAGTCGGAGGCGCGGCGTCGATCGAGGAATGCTGGGAGCTGGTGCGGACGTCCGAAGCGACCGGCGTGCCGTGCATGCTGCTGGAAAATTGCTGCTACGGGCGCAGCGAAATGGCCGTTCTGAACATGGTCAGGCAAGGCTTGTTCGGCGAATTGATCCACTGCCGGGGAGGCTACCTGCACGATCTGCGCGAGGAAGTGGCGACGGGGATCGAAAATCGGCATTACCGCATTCATAACTATTTGAACCGCAACGGCGATCTGTACCCGACGCACGGGCTTGGCTTGCCTGCGGCCTGTCTCAATATCAACCGCGGCAACCGAATCGTCAGCGTCGCCTCGATCGCCTCCAAGGCGAGAGGCATCAACGCCTGGGCGAGCGAAAATCTTGGGCCGGAGCACCGAGCGGCGCGTTCGCCGATCGAGCTCGGCGACATCGTCACGACGATGATGAAGTGCGCCCATGGGGAGACGATCCTGCTGACGCACGATACTTCGCTGCCGAGGCCCTATTCCAGAGCCGGACAGGTGCAGGGCACGAAGGGCGTCTGGATGGAAGACGGCAACGCGATCTATATCGACGGCGCGAGTCCCGCGCATGAATGGGAGCCGTTCGATTCGTACCTGGAACGGTACGAGCATCCGGTGTGGCGGCGCTTTTTTGAAGGACGGCGTCAAGGGCGGCCACGGCGGGATGGATTATTTGGTGCTGCGCGATTTCCTGGATTCCGTGAAGTCGCGGACGAGTCCGCCGATCGACGTCTACGATATGGCCACCTGGATGGCTGTCACGGCGCTGTCCGAGCAATCGGTTCACGCCGGCGGCGCGCCGGTCGCTTTTCCCGATTTTACGAACGGCAAATGGATCGAGCGCTCCGAATCGATGCTGGCTTCGACGTTCGATACCTGAGAGCGGCAAAGCCCTCCCGCGATTGGCCGACGGGAGGGCTTTTTGTGCGCCTATTCCTCTTGTTCGACGATGGCGACGATGACCCGGTTGGAGCGCGCGGTCCCGGTTCCGGTCCGGCCGTTCGGGAACGCAAAATCGAAGCGCAGCTCCGCCTCGTTCTCCGCGGATGAATCGGGCGGATCGAACGCCGCCAGCGCCTGGAACTTGACAAGGACGGATTGCCCCGGAGACAGCGACCCGAGCGGTATGCCCGTATCCGGACTTGCGGCAGTCCGCGATTCCCCCCCGACGGACACGGTCCCCGGCACCCACTGCAGGCCGAGCGGCGCGCGATCGGTCAGAACGAGATTGCGAAAGTCCAGCGGCGTGGGATTGGACACTTCGACGGAGAACGCCACCCGGCTTCCCACTTCAACCTCCCGCTGCGAGGCGCTTTTATGCAGCCTTGGCGCCGGAGCGGCGATCGCCTGCACGACGACTTCGTTCGTCTCGGCCGTACCGCTGAACAGCCTGCCGTCCGGCAGCGAATAATCGTACCGGATAAGCGCCCGATTGACGATCTGCCCGCCGGGCGGGATGCTCACGACCCGGACGTGGAAGACGAAGCTCATCGTCTGGCCGGGACCGACGGTGCCGATCCGCACGCCTGTCTGCGGCGTGTCGCCCGGCAGCGGCTGACTGTCGAGCAGCACGCTGTTTTGCGCGAACACCGTCCCCTGCGGCAGCAGGTCTTCCACCACAAAGGCATCGACGTTCAGATCCCCGTTATTGGTCACTTCGATCGTATAGTGGATGACGTCGCCCACCGTCACGAGCGACTGGACCGCCTGCTTGAAGGCCGTGACTCTCGGCTGCACGACCTGTACGGCAACCGGGTTCGAGAATCCGGCGAACGTCGTATTCGTGAACGTATACGTCACCTGCGATCGATCCTGAACGACGGTCGACGGCGGTTCGGAAGCGACCAGCTCGTCGAACGTGACGACCGCAGCCTCGCCGACCGCCAGCGTTCCGAGCGCCACGCCTTCCGTAGGCACGGCGCCGGGAAGGATGCCCCCGTTCAGCCGAAAGCTTCCCGGTACGAATGTCGTCCCGAACGTCACGGAATCTGTAAACCGGACATCTTCGAGCGGAACGATGCCGCGATTGACGATCTGAACGGTGTAGGTAATGACGTCGCCCAGGGTTGCGACCGTGGCGCTCGGATTTTTAATGACCTCGATATTGGTGAGCGGGTCTTGAATGACGACCTCGTTGGAGACGGCCGTCTCCGTAATCCGGCGTCCGTCCGGCAGCGTAAACGTGAAGGTGGCGTTTGAGGTGTTCCGTACCAGTTGATCCGGCGGTACGGAAGTCAGAACGACGGCGAACGCGATAATGGACGTGCCGAAGGGCGGGAGCGTGCCGACGGCGATTCCCGCGAGCGGGCTCGCGGCCTGGGCGGGAATGCCGTCGATCGTGACGCTTCCCGGCTTGAAGGTAACGAACGGACTGAGCGGATCGGACACGACGACATCGACTGGAAATGCGTTCGGGTTAAAGACGAATACGTTGTAATTAATCGTGTCGCCGACGTCGACGAACTGCGGATCCCCGCTTTTGCCTACGACGAGCTGCGGCTGCACGACGGGCACCGATACGACGTCGGAAGCGCTTGTGGCTTCGAAGCCGCCCGAATTGAACTTAACGATGGCCTGATTGTTCAGGATAGGGGGCTCCGGCAAAGCGGTCGTCGTCGCCTGGAACGTGACCGTAGCGTTCCCCCCCGCAGGGATCGTGCCAAGCGCGATGCCCGCGGACGGATTGACGGCGGGCTGCGGCGTCCCATTCACGACGACGCTGCCCGGCACGAAGGTCGATCCGCTTGGAAGGGGGTCGCTCAGCGTGGCGGCTATTGCTGGCGAACCACCCGTGTTTTGCGCGACGACCGTATAAGTGATCGTCTCTCCAACGAGCGCAGCCTGCGGCAATGCCGATTTGAAGACGTTCACGAGCGGCGACGATACCGGGATCTCGACCGGATCGGAGACGACCTTCCCCGTTCCGGACTGCCCGCCCGGTGTCCGGAACGTGAAGTCGACCAAGGACTGATTGCGAATGAGTCCGCCCGGCGGATTGGCGGTTACGGTCACCTGGAACGTCACGCGAACGCTTCCGTCCGGCGCCACCGCACCGACGTTAATGCCGGCGATCGGACTCTGGGACGGCTGCGGCGTCCCGTTCACCGTCACGCTGCCCGGGACATAGGCGGTGCCGGGCGGGGTCGGGTCGGTAATCGCCGCCTGCGCCGCGATGTTGCCCGCGTTGGACAGCAGCAGCGTGTACGTGATCGTATCTCCGACGCTTACCTGCGACTGGTCGGCGGATTTGGCCAATTCGAGTATCGGTTGAAAGACGGGTACCTTCACCAGATTCGACGGGACAAAGGTCGACAAGAGCGGACTGTCGGCCGTAGTACGGTACGAAAAAGCTACGCTGCCTTGATCCGTCAATAACGCCGGGTCGGGCAGCGTCGTGACGCGAACCTGATAAGAGAGCGTCACGGCGCCGCCGGGCTCGATATTGCCCACCGAGATGCCGAGGTAGGGATCCTCGAACGGCTGGGGCGTTCCGTTCAGGACGACGCTGCCGGCAATAAACCGGGTGCCGTCCGGAAGAGTGTCGGAGATGACGGCGCCAAGCGCGGTGACCTCCCCCCGTATTGGCGACCTTCAGCGTATAGGTTAGCGTATCTCCGACGGTGGCGTCCGTCTGGTCGACGCGCTTGGCGATCGTCAGCACCGGCTGATCGATGTCGATCTGGATGCCGTTGGCATTGACCAGATAGCCGTCTCCAGAGGTTTTCAGCCGAAGAACGGCCGAGGTTTGATTGCGAACGAGCGTACTGGCCGCGCTGACGTTCGT
The DNA here is from genome assembly GCF_029525575.1 of Cohnella rhizosphaerae. Lineage (GTDB taxonomy): Bacteria > Bacillota > Bacilli > Paenibacillales > Paenibacillaceae > Cohnella > Cohnella rhizosphaerae. Next base: position 208,211 of record NZ_JAPDIA010000001.1, on the reverse strand, counting down.
AATGTCGTAGCCTTGCCTACCGCCGACGATATTGGCGCCCGGCGTGCCGTTTATTTGATTGCGCGTTCCGAACGTTCCCGTCGTATCGAGGGCTCCGGCATCGTTGTTGATCTGGGAGGCAAAAAAGTTGGTCGCGAAATTGTTCGGTCCGGAAAGCACGGCAAGCGAGGCGGCCGTGGGGCCGAACAAGGCCTGGTCGCCGGTCTTGTTCGCGTCGCCTTCCTGCGCGCTGAGCAGAATCCGTCCGTTGATCGTCCCCATCACCGGTGTGGCGAATCCGGTAACGACCGTGCTGACCGGCCCGGAGGATGCCTGGATGACGACGGCGCCGACCCGCAGCGATAAATTCCGCAGCGGAAGCGCGGGATTCCGGTAAGCGACGGCCAGCGTCCAGCCGGCATGATTGGAGGTCGGATCGGGGATGATCAGCGTCCCCGTCACGCCTCCCGTCGTGTACGTGCCGGCGCCGCCCGCCGCGACCAGGTCCGTCACATCGGCAGAACGGGTATAAGCGTACCCGTCAGGAAAATTGTTGCTTACGGCCAATAGCACGTTAAATGCCGTCCGGGGATCCGGCTTGACGGCGCTCGTTCCCTTTGGCGTCGTGAAGGTGACCGGCTTGTTGATGAACGCGCTTAGATCGACGCCGTTGTTCAAGTACATGCCGCCCCAGATCAGTTCGGCATACAGCACCGTGCTGCCGGCGGGCAGATTGAGCAATGCCGAGGCGGAGTTGTTCTGAAAGAGATCCGTCGTGCCAGGCGGATACGAACCGAACTGACTGGCCGTATTCGTCGTTGTAAAAGCGCCGATACTGTCCACGGTGCCCGGCACGCCGACCCGTTCGGACCGGCTGAGTCCGAGCGTATTCCCCGTGAAGGTCAAAGCCCCGTTGGCATTCAGAAAGAAACGGTTGATAAAGCCCATCGTGCACGCTCCCGCCCAAAGACCGCCGATCGGAAACAAGCACGCGCTGCACGCCGACGCGGCCGGTCTTTTTTTTCTCATCCTCTTATATGCGAGTCGCCTTGTACGTTATTCGAGGCCTTGGAGAAATCGTGCGGCATAAGGCGGGCTGAGGAGGTGGCCGATGGCCGTTGCATAAGAATGTATCGCTTAAGGCAGCCTGCTCCTGTATTCGGTCGGCGTCATGCCGGTCGATTGCTTAAAAATACGACTGAAATAATAAGGGTCCGGATAACCGACCGCTTCGCCGATTTCTTTGACGGAAAGCCCCTTCTTCAGCGACAGCAGCTGTTTGGCTTCGTTGATCCGCAAGGACATGATGTATTTCGAGGGGGCCTCGCCGCTGTACTTCAGGAAGATTTTGCTCAGGTGGGACGCGTTTACGTTGAACTGCCGGGCGATCTCCTCCAGGCTGAGCTCCTGCGAATAGTTGTTTTTAATGAAGTCCGCTACCGTCCTCACGATCTCTTCCGCGGAATACTGGCGTCCGGCGAGCACGCTGGGCGATTTCAAGGCCGCTCTTTCGCTGTCGATGGTCGTTTTTAACCGCGAGAGCAGGCTCTCCAGCTCCCGAATCTTAAGCGGCTTGAGCAAGTAATCGATCACGTTCATTTTTAAAGCTTGATGGGCGTATTCGAATTCGCTGTAGCCGCTGATGACGATTTTTTTGACCGCGGGATAGTCCCGTTCGACGGCCCGGATGAGGCCGATGCCGTCCAGCACGGGCATGTGGATATCCGTGAACAAAATATCGGGGACTTGAACGCCCTCCATAAAGCGAAGCACGCTCTCGCCGTCTCCGGCGGCGTGCACGACCTGGAACAAGGCGTCTGTCCTTTGAATTTGGCTGGCGAGCGTGCGCAGCAGCAACGGCTCGTCTTCCGCTACGATGACATGGATCGGGTTCAACGTTTCCTCCACCTTTATCTTGCGTTTAGGGGGCCGCCGATCGTGACGGTCGTCCCGCGTTCAGGCAAATTGCGAATATCGAAGAGCATCTGGCTCCCGTATTGCAGCTTGAGCCGAATAAAAATATTGAGCAGTCCCATGCCCTGCAGCTTCAGCGCGGGCAATACCTGGCTTCGCTCCATCTCCTCCACCTGCGCATAAAATCGCGACAGCTCCTCCTCGCCGAAGCCGGGGCCGTTGTCCGTGACTTCAATAAGCCAGCGACGGTCCGCGACGGTGCCGCGTATCGAGATTTCCCACGGCGGACTGGACTTCGTTCCGTATTTGATGGCGTTTTCCACGAGCGGCTGGATCATGATCCTGGGCACTCGCACCGACCGGATCGAAGCGGGCAGATCGGTCGCGCAAGCGAGCAGGTCGCCGTAACGAAGCTTCATGCAGTTCAGGTACATTTCGGTGTAGCCGATCTCCGTCTCCATATCGACCAGCGCGGACTCGTCGGCCGAGATGTACCTCATCATGTCCGATAAGTTGTCGCACATGGCGATGATCTGCTCGTTCATTTGCTCGTAAGCCATGGCGCTGATGGTCGCCAGCGAATTATACAGGAAATGCGGATTCATCTGGGACTGAAGCGCTGTCATTTTCGCTTGCATCTCGTGCGTCCGGGACAAGAGCAGCTGGTCGAACGATTCCTTGAGCCTGCCGTTCATTTTGACGAACGAAGCGTTCAGGCGGTCCCATTCGTTCAGCCCGCTGTTGAGCTCCGCCGCGGTGCCGGCGACAAGCGACTCGAGGCTGATCGACTTGATCGTCTTGTTCAGCGCGCTAAGGGGCCGGGTGATTCGCTTGGAGGCGGCGTACGACAGGGCGATCAGGAAGATCATAATGACGAGCGTCGCCAGGATCGCAAGCCTGGTAAACTTGTTCAGTGGAGAGAGCAGCGTTTTGTTGGAAATCATGACGGCAATATTCCAGTTCGTCAGGTCGGAATGCTTGATGGTGAGCAGGTCCGTATCGCCGGTCAGCGGGTTGGTCAGGTAGGCGGGCCGTTCGGCATCCGACGGGTCTGCCGGCCGGTTCAGGAGCTTGCGGACGATCTGCTTGTCCTGTTCGGCGTGCTCGTAAGGATAGACGATCTCTCCGTCGTTCGTATAGATGAGGATCTGTTCCAGCGAGGGGTTGTCCTTGGCCTGGCGGATGACGCCGCCGAATACTTTGCCGTAGCTTTGCCTGACCTCGACGATGCCCTTCGGCGCGTTGTATTTGTCCGAGAAGTGGCGAAGCAGGGAAACAAAAACGTTGTTTTTTAAGCCGAGGCTGCTGCTGCCCGTCTGGGAAAGGGTCAGCACCTTCGCCTTCGTGTCGCTCTCCACGGCCGCGAACCAGGGCTGATTCGCCACGTCCGTCTTTTTTTTGGCTGTTGTCCAGGCCGACGCCGATCGAGATGCCGGAGAACAAGTGCAGATAAACCTGCTGCACCGGATAAGAAGGGCCGACTAGGGCGACCAGTATATCGTAAAGGGAGGTATCCGTCTTGTTGTACCGGCTGCCGCTTTGCTCGGACGAGAGCGGATCCGGCGCCCCGCCTTTAGGCGTCTCGTAGGCCGAGATGCGGTCGGTAATGAGATTGGAGTATAGGATGCTCACGGATACGGAGTCGAGCTTCTGGATCTCCAGATCGAGCTGCGTCTGAAGCGTCGAAGACATTTCCGTCAGCGTATTGAACGCTTTTTGCTTCAGCAGGTTGGAGGACCAGGCGTAGAAGAGCGCGAATAAGATCGCGATGCCGATGACGATGATCGACGAATAGGTAAGGAACAAAATCGAACGGATCGAGCGAGGCCGGCGAATCAGCTTCATGAATATCCCGCTCCCGTCGCATTCATTTTTACCATTCTGCATCCGAGCGGAACAGGTTGTCAACCCTCGGAAAAAATGTGCAAAGAAACGCACAAACTTCTGCATGGAGGGGATGTGAGCGCTTCACTTATAATGAGGGAGCGAACGATTGAATGCGTTTACACTCAATTGAAAAAAGGGGAGTAGGCATGAAAAAAGCACTTAGCCTTGTTCTGCTGACAGGTCTGGCCGGAGGACTGCTGAGCGGCTGCGGCAATTCCGGAAGCGATTCGTCGCCGCAAGCGTCGGGGTCGCCGACGAGCGCGCCGAGCCAGGCGAGCGAGACCGCGAGCTCCGCGCCGGCGAAAAAAAACATCACCTTGTCGTACCTGGCGAGCCAGGATTGGATCAAGGACGCGGAGATGAAGCTTGCCGAGAAATTCGAGGAACAGACCGGCATTCATATCGACTATCAGATCGTGCCCTCGGATCAGTACAGCAACGTACTGAAGGCAAAGCTGGCGTCGGGCGAGGCGCCCGATATTTTCGGCGGACAGAGCGGCAAGTTCGATCTCGGCCCGCTGTACGACGTGGAGAACAACGCGGTGGATCTGTCTGGCGAGGAATGGGTGCAAAGGGAAGATCCGCTTTTCGTCGAACAGACGTCCTGGAAATCCAAAGTATACGCCCTTACGATCTGGGACCCAAGCGCGAGCTGGATCATGGTGTACAACAAGCCGCTGTTCGCCAAGCTTGGACTGAGCGAGCCCAAGAGCTACGAAGAGTTCCTTAAAGCCTGCGAGGCGATCAAAGCGTCCGGCGTGACGCCGATCTACGAGCCCGTCTCCGACGGCTGGCATCATGTGCTCTGGTTCCCCGAGATCGGCGTGCGGTACGAGCAGCTCGACGCGGGACTTGCCGACAAGCTGATCGCCAATCAAGAGAAGTTCGAGAACGCCGCCGTGCTCGAGCAGTCGCTCTCCCAGTTCAGCGAACTGGTGCAGAAGGGATACTTCGGCGAATACGCCTTCTCCAATACGTACGCCGACACGGAGAAAAACATGGCCGACGGCAAATACGCCATGACGCTGTACAATATCGGGCTTCCGGCTCAGATCGAGAAGGCCGTGCCGGGCAGCAAAGCTTCCGATTACGGATTTTTCCCGATTCCGCTCATGGACAATCAAAGCCTGAACGTCAATCCGGCCGCACCGAGCAAATTCATCTCCAGCAGCTCCAAGCATATCGAAGAAGCGAAGCAGTACTTTAGCTTCCTGACGGAGCCGGACAATCTGCAGTACCTGCTCGACAACGAGCCGAAGTTCACGACGTTGAACTTCAAGGATGTCAAAGCCAAGTTCAACGACGAACAGCGCGCCTTCTTCGACGCCTACGGTCAAACGTCCGGTACCGTGTACCAGACCGCGATCAATTACGTGAATCCGCAGTGGATGGACATCGGCAAAGATATGGCGGCCATGATGAACAAGCAAATGACGCCGAAGGATATTCTCAAAAACATCGACAAGCGCAGAGACCAGCAAGCGAAGACGGCCGGCGATTCGAACTGGAAGTAAGAAGTCGGCACGTTCGACGGGGGCGCGCAGTCACGCGGCGGCGCCCCCGTCCCGGCCGTCCACGAACGGGGTATGACAAATGAGCAAACGAATGTATCCTTTTTTATTTCATTGCGATCGCCTTGGTCTTTTACGTCGCGTTTGCCGTCGTTCCGAGCCTGATGGGCATCTATTTATCGTTTACGGACTGGAACAGCTACGCCAAGGCGATTCGCTTCATCGGCCTCGACAATTACAGGACGATCTTCTCGTCCGACGAGAATTATATGCACGGCATCCGCAATACGGCGGTCTTTACGGTCGCCACGATCGTGCTCAAGACGATCATCGGTTTGCTGCTTGCGCTGATGGTCAACCGGGGCATTCGGCTGAAAAGCTTTCACCGCGTCGTTCTTTTTTATGCCTTCGGTCATCCCGATGCTGGTGGTGGGCATCATTTTCAAGTCGATCTACGAGCCCCAGCACGGCCTGATCAACGAAGCGCTGAGGGCGATCGGTCTATCGTCATGGACGCAGCACTGGTTGTCGGACGTCAGGTGGGCTTTCAAATCGGTCATCGCGGTCGACGTCTGGAAAGGCGCGGGTTATATCATGGTCATCTTGCTGGCCGGCCTGCAGGCGATCTCTTCCTCTTATTACGAGGCGGCGGATATCGACGGCGCCGGCTTCTGGAAGAAGCTTCGGTATATCACGCTACCGCTCTTGATGCCTTCGCTGACCGTCACGACGGTGCTCAACCTGCTGTACGGTCTGAAAATATTCGATACGGTGTACGTCCTCACGAACGGCGGACCGGGCTATGCGACCGATGTGGTGTATACGCAGGTGTTCAGCCAGTTTTCTCTCGGGAGCTATGGCGTCGGCACGGCCTTGATCACCGTTCTGTTCGTCATTATGACCCTCATGGGATTTTTCGCCGTCAAGCTTATGTCCAGAGAGGAACAAGGCTGATATGAAAAGTAAAAGGCTGCAGGCCGCGGTTGCCAACGTCGCGATCGGCGCGGTCAGCCTGATCGCGCTCATTCCGATTCTGCTCATCGTCATCAATGCTTTCAAGACGGGAGCCGAAGCCAGCTCGATGAGCTTTGCGCTTCCCCGTTCGTTGCGCTTCGACAATTTTGCGACGGTCGTCGAGAAAGGCAAGCTGGGCCGTTCGTTTTTGAACAGCTTCGCCTATTCGGGGTTTGCCGCGATATTTTGCATCCTCTTTTCGGCGATGGCGGCCTTCGCGCTTTCGCGGAACCGTTCCCGCCTGAACCGCGTGCTTTATTTCTTTATCATCCTGGGCATCGCGCTGCCGCTTAACTACTTCACCCTGATCGATGTCATGAAGTGGACGCATTTAATGAATACGCGGGCCGGCATCGTCGTTTTGTACATGGTTACGCAGATTCCGTTCAGCATTTTTATTTTGTTCGGCTTCGTCGGCGGCGTGCCGAAGGAGCTCGACGAGGCGGGCGTCATCGACGGCTGCGGGCCGGTGCGGCTGTTTTTCAAGGTTATATTTCCGGTGCTGCGGCCGGCCGCTGTTACCGTGTTTATTTTGGCTTTCCTTAACACCTGGAACGAATTTCTGCTGCCGCTCTATTATTTGAACAGCGCTCAGAAGTGGCCGATGACGCTGGCGGTGTACAACTTCTTCGGGCAGTTCCAGCAGTCCTGGAATCTGGTGAGCGCGGACATTATTTTAACGATATTGCCGGTGTTGATCGTTTATTTGCTGGGCCAGCGGTTTATTATCGCGGGGATGACTTCCGGGGCGGTCAAGGGCTAATAGCGCGCGGCGGTAAAAAAAAGAGCGGATAACGGGGGGATACGATGAATATTCGGCGTTATGAGGCGCGGCCCGACGGACTCGTGCTCGAGACGTCGAACGGCAGGATGAAGCTCACGCCTTACGCAAGCGGCACGATCCGGGTTCAATATACGCTGGAGCCGACGTTCGGCGCCGGACGGAGCTTTATGATCGTTCGCGAGGCGGACGGCGCCGTGCCTTACACGGTCGAGGAGGACGAGCGTCGGCTTTATTTCTCGACCTCAAGCCTTGCGATCCAGATCGACAAGCGGACCGGCGCCTTCGTCTACCGCGACGCGGCAGGGACTTTGCTGGCGCAGGAGCCGGCGCGCGGCGGCAAGTCGCTCGTGCCGGTCGACGTCGTCAGAGCCGTCTTCGACGAAGACGCCAGGCTGGAGACCGGTCAGGGGGGCGGACGGTCTGCGGATCCGCGCGTCGCAGGTGCGAACAGAGGTAGACCGACAGGCCTATCGCACGAAGCTCGCGTTCGATTGGGCGGACGACGAAGCGTTGTACGGATTGGGCTCGCATGAAGAGGGCATGTACAACCTGCGCGGCCAGCATCAGTATTTGTACCAGCAAAATATGAAAGCCGTCGTTCCCGTGCTCGTATCGACGCGCGGCTACGGCATCGTGGCGGACAGCTACGCCTTCATGATGTTTCACGACGATGCGTTCGGCTCCTATCTGTCCACCGAGGCGGACGCGGAGATGGACTACTACTTTGTAGCTGGTCCGGAGCTGGACGAGGTCGTTCGCGGCATCCGTTATTTGACGGGCAAGGCGCCGATGCTGCCGAAGTGGGCTTACGGCTACGTGCAGTCGAAGGAGCGCTACACATCTTCGGCGGAGTTGATCGAGACGGTGCGCGAGTATCGCGCGCGGGGCCTGCCTCTCGACTGCATCGTGCTGGATTGGAAGTCGTGGACCGGCGAGCTGTGGGGACAGAAGACGCTCGATCCGGAGCGGTTCCCCGATCCGGGGAAAATGATGGAGGCGCTTCACGGCATGAACGCACGGCTGATGGTGTCGATCTGGCCCATCATGAATCCGGACAGCGACAATCATCGGGAGATGACCGAGCAAGGCGGGCTGCTCGCAAACCGGGCGACGTACGACGCCTTTCAGGATAAAGCCCGTGCGCTTTATTGGAAGCAAGCGAACGAAGGCCTGTTCGTCCACGGCATCGATGCGTGGTGGTGCGACTGCACCGAGCCCTTCGAAGCGGACTGGAAGGGGGCCGTCAGACCTGAGCCTGAGGAGCGCTTGCGCATCAATACCGACGAGGCCAAGCTTTATATCGATCCGCAGTTCATCAACGCCTACTCGCTGCTGCATTCCCGCGGCATCTACGAGGGTCAGCGCCGAACGAACGAGCGCAAGCGCGTCGTCAATCTGACCCGGTCCGCTTATGCCGGACAGCACCGTTACGGGACGATCACCTGGTCGGGCGACATCTCGGCGAACTGGGACACCCTGCGCAAGCAAATTCCCGACGGGCTTAACTTCTGCGCGACGGGCTCGCCCTACTGGACGCTCGATATCGGCGGCTTTTTCGTCCGCGACAAGCCCGACCAGTGGTTTTGGAGCGGGGATTACGACGAGGGCGTGGACGATCTGGGCTACCGCGAATTGTACGTGCGCTGGTTCCAGTACGGCACGTTTCTGCCGATGTTCCGCTCCCACGGCACGGACACGCCCCGCGAGATCTGGCGGTTCGGGGAACCGGGCGAGCCGTTCTACGAGGCGCTGGCTACGTTTTTGTCTCTTCGTTACCGCTTGCTTCCTTATATCTATTCGCTGGCCTTCCGCGTCTACCGGGACGATTATACGCTGATGCGCGCGCTGCCGTTCGATTTCAGGCACGATGCCCGCGTGTACGACATCGGCGATCAATACATGTTCGGTCCGGCGCTGCTGGTGAACCCCGTCACCGAGCCGATGTACTACGACAGTGGATCGCGGCCGCTGGAGGATCGAAGCGAGACCCGGTCCGTGTACTTGCCGAGCGGGAGCCTGTGGTACGATTTCTGGGACGGTACGTCCTACGAGGGCGGAGCGTTGATCGAGGCGGCGGCGCCGATCGCCCGAATTCCGCTGTACGTCCGCGCAGGCTCGATCGTGCCGATGGGCGACGAGATTCAGCATGCCGAGGACGACACATTCGGCGGCAGGCTGTACGTTCGCGTATACGCGGGCCGGAGCGGATCGTTCGAGCTGTATGAAGACGAAGGGGACAGCTACGATTACGAAAAGGGTGTATTTGCGATTACGCCGCTGCAATGGGACGAGGGGAGCAGGACGTTGACGATCGGGGAGAGAAGAGGCGCTTATCCCGGGATGCTGGCCGTCCGCGAGATCGTCGTTCAGCTCTTCGAGCCGGCCTTGGAGCCCGATCTCCCGCCTGCGCCTGCCGTTCGAACGCTCCGCTATACGGGAAGTCGGGCGGAAGCGATTTTTTAAACATGAAAAACGACCTTGCGGGGTCGTTTTTCGCTTTTCTACGCGTCGCCCTCACATCCTCACCGCCCCGCAACCGTGCCCGCGCCACCGGAACCGCACAAAAAAATGTGCGGTTCTCGCACGTATCGCCCCCGGCCGCGGCCACTCGCGCCTTAATCGTGCCCTCGCCGCGCCCGCGTCACGCCCGCGCCGCCGGAACCGCACAAAAAAATGTGCGGTTCTCGCACGTATCGCCCCCGGCCGCGGCCACTCGCGCCGTAATCGTGCCCTCGCCGCGCTCGCGTCACGCCCGCGACACCGGAACCGCACAAAAAATGTGCGGTTCTCGCCCAAATCGCCCCCCGGCCGCGACTACTCGCGCCTTCATCATGCCCACGCCGCGCCCGCGTCACGCCCGCGATACCGGAACCGCACAAAAAATGTGCGGTTCTCGCCCGAATCGCCCCCCGGCCGCGGCCGCTCGCGCCTTAATCGTGCCCTCGCAGCGCTCGCGTCACGCCCGCGACACCGGAACCGCACAAAAAATGTGCGGTTCTCGCCCAAATCGCCCCCGGCCGCGGCCACCTCGCGCCTTAATCGTGCCCTCGCCGCACACACACCACGCCTGCGACACCGGAACCGCACAAAAAATGTGCGGTTCTCGCACGTATCGCCCCCGGCCGCGGCCGCTCGCGCCTTCATCGTGCCCTCGCCGTAACCTCGCCGTGCCTTCGCCGCGCACACGCCGCGCCCGCGACACCGGAACCGCACAAAAAATGTGCGGTTCTCGCACGTATCGCCCCCGGCCGCGGCCACTCGCGCCTCAATCGTGCCCTCGCCGCGCCCGCGTCACGCCCGCGACACCGGAACCGCACAAAAAAATGTGCGGTTCTCGCCCGAATAGCCCCCGGCCGCGACTACTCGCGCCTTCATCATGCCCACGCCGCGCCCGCGACACCGGAACCGCACAAAAAAATGTGCGGTTCTCGCACGTATCGCCCCCGGCCGCGACTACTCGCGCCTTCATCATGCCCACGCCTCGCCTGCGCCGTCGGAACCGCACAAAAAATGTGCGGTTCTCGCTCAAATCGCCCCCGGCCGCGGCTGCTCGCGCCTTCATCATGCCCTCGCCGTAACCTCGCCGCGCCCGCGCCGCGCCAGCGTCACCGGAACCGCACAAAAATGTGCGGTTCTTTCCACATGGAATATATAGCGCTTACAAACGAGTAAACGATCGTTAAGCAAGTAAAAAAGATGCACGTAGTTCGAGCCAGCGAGGGGTGCCTATAATGTAAACATGAAAGCGCAATCAAGGCCGTGCCGCACGAAGGAAGGAGATCGATATGAAAGCGAAAGCCCACACCCATCGAAGAGGAGAGGCGGCGTGCGCATGCTGACTTACAACAAGAGAAGCACATCGTTCAGGAAATTTCTCTACATCTCTCCTTTCATGATTCTGCTGTTCATCTTCGCCTACTACCCGCTGTACGGGTGGGTATATGCCTTCTTCGACTACACGCCGCCGATTCCGTTGTCCAAGTCGCCGTTCGTCGGACTGCAATGGTTCAGATCGCTGGTCGAAAACGAGGTGAAGGTCGATCAGCTGCTGCAGGTCATCAAGAACACGTTCGGCATGAGCGGCCTGACGCTGCTGTTCTCCTGGCTGCCGATGGTGTTCGCCATCTTCCTCACCGAGATCAAGGCCGTCCGCTTCCGGAAGTTCATCCAGACGGTCACGACGCTCCCGAACTTCATCAGCTGGGTGCTCGTGTACTCGCTCGCCTTCTCCATGTTTTCCAGCGAAGGGGTCATTAACGGCATGCTGCGGCAGCTCGGCCTGACCGATGCGCCGATCCTGTTCCTCCAGAGCTCCGAACACGTATGGATCACGATGTGGATGTGGACAACCTGGAAAGCGCTAGGTTGGTCCGCCATTCTGTACATCGCCGCGATCATGGGGATCGACGATTCCCTGTACGAGGCGGCCCATGTCGACGGCGCGACCCGCATGCAGGTGATCCGCCACGTCGTCCTGCCGAGCATGCTGCCGACGTACTTCGTGCTGCTGATGCTGCAGATCGCGAGCTTCCTGAACAACGGGCTGGAGCAGTACTTCGTCTTCCAGAACGCATTCAACAAAGACAGCATTCAGGTGCTCGACCTGTACGTCTACAACCTGGCCATGGGCGGGGGCAGCTACTCCGTGTCCGTCGCGATCAGCATGCTGAAGAGCCTGATCAGCGTCGTGCTGCTCTTCTCGGTGAACGGTCTGTCCAAAATGCTAAGAGGGGGAGAGCATCGTATGAGCGAGCATGCGGCAGAGCCGGCACTTGAGCCGGTCCGTCAAAGCCGGGTGGATCAGAAGACGCGCTACAAGCTCAGCGCGACGGACAAGTTCATCTCCGTCGTCATCTATACGCTGTTCTCCCTGTTCGCGCTGATCTGCGTCTATCCCTTTTACTCGATCATCATCAACACGATCAGCGCGAACGATATCAGCGCGAGAGGCGACGTCGTCTTTTTCCCGAAGCATATTCACTTCCAAAATTACATCGATGTGTTCAAGATACCGGGACTGGGCCATGCGGCGCTCGTCTCGCTGGGCAGAACGGTCATCGGCACGAGCTTGACGGTAGGCGCCTCCGCCTTCCTGGGCTTCATGTTCTCGCAGGAGGACATGTGGGCGCGGAAGTTTTGGTACCGCTTCACGGTGATCACGATGTTCTTCAGCGCCGGGATCATTCCCTGGTACTTGACGATGAGGTCGCTGCATCTGACCAACAACTTTTTGGCCTATATTTTGCCGACGGTCGTCGCTCCCTTTTTCATCATACTGGTCAAAACGTTCGTGGAGTCGACGCCCAAGGAACTGCAGCAGGCGGCGAGCATCGACGGCGCCGGGACGATGACCATCTTCTTCCGCATCATGCTGCCGATCTGCAAGCCCATTCTGGCGACGGTCGCCATCTTTGCGGCGGTGGATCAATGGAATTCCTTCCAGGATACGCTGCTCCTCGTGACCGACAGCAATCTCTACAGCCTGCAGTTCATTTTGTACAACTACATCAACCAGGCAAGCTCCTTGTCGACGATGGTCAACCTGCAAAACGCGGGCTCGACGGCGATGTCCAGTCTCTCGACGAAGCAGACGACGACGTCCATCCGGATGACGGTCACCATTATCGTCGTGGCGCCGATCCTGCTGATATACCCGATATTCCAAAGGTTTTTCGTAAAAGGGATTATGATCGGCGCGGTAAAGGGCTGACCTCGCTTGCGCCATTATAATAATTTGATCAAATGGGGGGTTTCAAATGAGCGACAGCAGAAAATGGGCCAAGAAATCGTTGGCCGTATCGTTGGCAGGGTTGTTCCTGGCGTCCGCGGCGCTGACCGCTTGCAGCGACGGCTCCAAAAATAACGCGGCGTCCGGCGAACCGTCCGGCTCCGGCGCAAGTGCGGGCGCATCCCAGTCCGCCGGGGCGATCGATCACAGCAAGCCGATCACCATCACCGTATTCGACAACGCGGCCAACTACCAGGGCGAACAGACCGGGTGGTACGGCAAGCTCGTCAAGGACAAATTCAACATTACGCTCAATATTCTTGCCCCGCAGGTTGCAGGCGACCAGCTGTACAAGACCCGCACGGCGGCGGGCGATCTCGGCGATCTGGTCATCGTCGACAACAGCCAGCTGGAAGAGCTGATCCCGGCCGGTCTCGTCATGGATATGACGGACAAGATCAAGAACACGAAGTACTTGTCCCAATACGTCGACAAGCATTTCAAACCGTTCAATGCGGGCTTCGACAAGGTCAATCCGGAAGGCAAGATCTACGGCCTGCCGACGTTCGAGGCGGACACGTCGCCGACGACGTTCTCCGAAGAGATTCCTTACTCCAGCCCGATCATGCCTTGGGATTACTACAAGGGCGTCGGCGCGCCGAAGCTGAACAACCTGGACGACCTGCTGAACGTGCTTAAGCAGATGCAGGAGAAGTATCCGAAGACGCCGGACGGCAAGCCGATCGTGCCGATCACCCTGTGGAAGGATTGGGACGGCGGCACCGGCGCTATGGAGAACGTGCGTTGGGTCAGCAACTGGTACGGCTACGAGAAGCCGGACAGCACAACGACGATCCAGTTGAACGCGAAGGGCGAGATCGTGCCGATCATCGACGACAACAGCATGTATAAGAAAATCCTCCAATTTTATTTTAAAGCCAATCAGATGGGGCTTGTCGATCCCGATTCGCCAACGCAAGATTGGAACAAGGTGGCCGAGAAGCTGACCAACAAGCAGGTGCTGCTTCTGTGGTACTCCTGGCAGCGCGGCTTCTACAATTCGATCGAGCGCGGCAAAAACGGGGACGGCAACGTAGCGGTTCCGATCGCCGACACCCATCTCATTCAAAACAGCGACGCCTACTACGGCAACGGAAGAGCGTTCGCGATCGGCGCGAAAACGAAATACGCGGACCGCATCATGGAATTCATGGATTGGCTCGTCTCTCCGGAAGGCCTGCGCTATTATGTGAACGGCTTCGAAGGCTTCAACTACGAAAAGACGGCCGACGGCAAGTTCCAGCTGACCGAAGTCGGCCAGACCGCCTTCCAGAAAAATACGCCGGTTCCGGACGAATATGGCGGCGGCGGATATCAGGACGGACAAAGCAAGCTCAATACGATGATCATGAGCGACTTCACGTACGATCCGGACACCAAGGAGTTCTATAACAGCAACTATTGGAGCGCGACGATCGATGCGAACAAGACCGTGCTGACGACGGACTGGCAAAAGACGTACAATGCCGAAAACGCGACGGACTACTATTTGAAAAACAAAATGATCGATATCGTGCCGAATATCAATACGAGTCTCGGAACCGATTCCTCGGACGTCAAAAACAAGCGCAGCCAGATCTCCGACTACGTGAAGAACACGTCCTGGAAGATGGTATTCGCGAAAAACCAGGCCGAGTTCGACCAGCTGTGGACGAAGATGCAGAAGGACGTCGAAGGCCTCGGCTGGAAGGACGTCTTGGCAGCGGATACGGTCAAGGCGCAGAAGATCGTCAAAATGCGCGCCGAAGCGACCGCCAGCAAGTAAAAATCGATTCGCAGCAAAATTCGGAGGGGGAAGGATATCGAAAGATATCCTCCTCCGTATTTTGTTGACTTCGGGAAACGGGAGGGAGCTCAGAGATGTTAAGAGTCGCGAAGGTGGAAAACGGGTCGCTGCGGGGACTGCCGGCAGCGGATCCGCGGATCACGAGCTTCAAGGGCATTCCGTTCGCCGCGCCGCCTGTCGGAGACAATCGCTGGCGCGCGCCGCAGCCGGCCCCGGATTGGGAAGGCGTGCGCGAGGCGTATGCGTTCGCGCCGGTCCCGATGCAGGTTCGGCAGGAGCTCGACGACAACAACATTTATACCCGGGAATGGGCGGTCGAGCCCGACATCGCGATGGACGAGGACTGCCTGTATCTGAACGTATGGACGCCTGCCAGACGAGCCGACGAGAAGCTCCCGGTATTCGTCTGGTACTTCGGCGGCGGCCTGCAGGTCGGCCATACGGCCGAGATGGAGTTCGACGGCGAGCGAATCGCGCGCAGAGGCATCGTGGTCGTCACGATCGCCTATCGGCTGAACGCGTTTGGCTTTCTGTGCCATCCCGAAATTACCGCCGAAGCGCCGGAAGCGTCGGCGAACTTCGGACATCTGGATCAGCAGGAGGCGACGCGATGGGTCAAACGCAATATCGCGGCGTTCGGCGGCGATCCGGACAACCTGACGATCGGCGGCCAGTCGGCGGGCGGCGGCAGCGTCATGAACCAGCTCGCGTCGCCGCAAAACGAGGGCTTGTTTCAGCGGGCGATCGTGCAGAGCGGGGTATTCACGACGCTTTATCCGGGCAGCGGCGCGCCCCGATTCCTTCGCGAATTCGCGGAGGCCGAGGCGGACGGCGTTCGCTTTTTCGAAGCGCTCGGCGTGTCCACGCTTGCCGAATCCCGCAAGCTCGATGCGGCGTTCGTGCGCGACAAATACGTGGCTTCGGGGCGCTTCTGGGGCACCGTGACCGACGGCAGGTTCAATGTCGGAGATGCGTTCGAAGCGTTCCTTCGTAACGAGCGCCGGCCGGTGCCGGTACTGTTCGGCCACACCTCCTCCGAATTTATAAGCGCGCCGGAGGCCGGTACGCTGGACGAAATCGAGCGCCTGGCAGAAGCGCTGTTCGGCGAAGATGCGCGGACGTACCTCTCGCTGTGCGATGCGCATTCGGGCAGCCTGGAGGAGGCCGTTAAAAAAAGCTTCGGCGAGCGGCATCGAATACGCGATCCGGATCGCCGGGCAGGCCAATGCCGATACGGGCGCGAACCTTCCGCTCTACTATTACAATTTCGACGCGGACATCCCGGGATGGGATAACCCCGGCACGTTTCACTCGGTCGATCTGTGGTTTTTTTTCGAGACGCTCGCCAAGTGCTGGCGTCCGTTCGTCGGCAAGCACTACGATCTGGCGCGGCAGATGTGCGATTACTGGGCGAACTTCATTCGCGGCGGCGATCCGAACGGGCTGGATTCGATCGGCGAGGAGCTGCCGAGGTGGGAGGCTTACACGCCTGAGGCGCCTTTCGGCATGCGCTTCGCGCATCGCGCCGAATTCGCCCGTGAAGCGCCAGGGGAGCTCATGGCCTTTCTCGTCAAGCAATATTACAAGAACAATCCGGTCGCTCTCAGGAAAAGCCAGATCGAATAGGCGCGTCAAAAGTTGACTACGGGGACAGGGGGCCCAAGTCCGGCGTCCTTTGCGCTCGCGTCGGACTGGTTCAAGATACACATTGTCCGGGTCATGCGTGCCCGCCTATAATGAGAGCATAAACATTGCGATCGCTATGCCGAAAAAGAGGAGGATGGCTGTGAACATAAGCAAAGCGCGCTACCCGTCGGCTTTGGGCTCGGTCATACTGCTTCTGACGGCGCTGGTAGCATGCGACGCAGGCGGCGGCAACGAAGGCGGCGGCAACGAAGGCGGCGGCGGCAGCGCAAGCGCGCCCGGCAGCCCCGCCGTCCATCGCCCGTCCGGCGGGACGCCGGCGGAACCGGCCGCCGGACCGCTCGGCGGCTACGATCCGCCGATCGAGATCACGACTGTACGCAATCTGAGCGATATCGTGGAGAACAACGTGCTCGGCGTGCTGAAGGACGAGAAATTCGAGGATAATCGCTGGAGCCGCCTTTACGCCGACCGGCTCGGCATCAGGATCAAGTACAACTGGGTGGTCAAAGGGAACGAAACGTCGGATCCTTATGTGCAAAAAATGAACGTCATGCTGGCTTCCGGCGACCTGCCCGACATTATTCCGGTCAACGCCACCCAACTGAAGCAGCTTGCGGACACGGACGAGATCGAGGACATGACCGACCTGTACGCGCGCTACGCTTCGCCCGAACTCAAGAAGATCTTGTCCGAGGAAGGCGACGGTCCGTTCGACGCGGCGACGTTCGGCGGCAGATTGATGGCCATTCCGCAGACGGGCTCGTCGATCGAACAGGCGCAGTTCGTCTGGATCCGGACGGACTGGTTAGACCGGTTGGGCCTGCTGCCGCCCAAAACGATGGACGACGTGCTGGCCATATCTAAAGCGTTTACAGAACGGGATCCGGACGGCAACGGTCAAAGAGATACTTACGGTCTCGCCGTCACCAAGGACCTGTGGGGCGGGTCGATGGGGCTGGAGGGCTTCGCGGCCGGCTATGGCGCGTATCCGAACATCTGGCAGGAGGACGCGACCGGCAAGCTGGTATACGGCAGCGTTCAGCCGGAGATGAAGCAGGCGCTGCTCGCCCTGCAGGGGATGTACAAAAACGGCGAGCTGGATGAAGAGTTCGGCGTGAAGGAAGGCACCAAGGTGTCTGAGGTCGTCGCAAACGGAAAAATCGGGATGGAGTACGGACAGCAGTGGAATTCGATCTGGCCGCTCCAATTGAATAAAAACGCCGATCCGAACGCGCAGTGGCGCGCGTTTCCGATCGTGTCGGCATCCGGCGATCCGGCGAGGGTGCCGCTCAAATTCAGCACGACGAAGTTTTTTGCCGTCCGCAAGGGCGCCGAGCATCCCGAGGCCGTCATCAAGCTGTTCAACATGCATATCGAGAAAAACTGGGGCAAAACCCAGGAGAACGACTACTATTATGCGCCGCCGGACGCGGAGAGCGTATGGCAGCTTTCCCTGGTCCAGCCGGCGCCGACGAAAAAAAACCTGGAGTTGTTCCGCACGCTGGACGAAGTACGCCGCACCGGGGACAAGCCGAAGCTGACGGGCGAAGCGCTCGCCGTTCAGCAGAAGCTGGACGCTTATGCGAGCGGCTCCAAGGCCGGCTTCGCGCTTTGGGGCTGGGAACGGATCTACGGCCCGGAAGGCGCGGAGGGGGGTCGTCGATCAATACGATAAAAACAAGCAATTTTTATTCGATAAATTCGAAGGCCCGCCGACCGCCACGATGGTGGAGCGGCAGACGACGCTGGACAAAATGCAAAACGAAGTGTTCGTCCGCATTATCCTCGGCGCGCCGATCGGGGGAGTTCGACAAGTTCGTACAGGATTGGAACAAGCTTGGCGGCGAGCAAATGACGAGCGAGGTCAATGCCTATTACGAGAGCGTAAAGGGAAAGGTTCGGAGCGATTCGACCGAGTAGGGGGTGAAGGCCGCCGTGTTCAAGACGCCGATGTTTTCGATTCGCAACACCTTGTTTCTTCGCTTGATCTTTACGTTTCTCCTTATTTTGACGCCCTTGCTCATTCTCGGCATCTATCTGTACCAATGGTCGATCCACACGGCGAGCGAGGATATCTCCAAGACGGCGGCCTCCCAGACCGCCTTTTATCTGACCGACCTCGAGAACGAGATCGAGCGGATCAAGCTGCTGCAGTTCGGCTTGCTGGAGGACGAGGATCTGAACAAGCTGACGCTGCTCTGGAACCGGATGGGCGTCATCGAGAAGACCGACAAGATCAATTCGCTGCGCAACCGGCTCTATCTGATCCAGAACAGCAGCAAATATATCAAAGAGGTCAGCGTATATATACAGCCGATCAAGCGGACCATCTCGTCCGTCGACGGCGTAAGCCCGCTGGACCAAACGCTTTACGATACCGTGCTCGCCGTTTACGGCAGCCGGAACACGCGAATCAACGAGTGGAAAAACGGGCTGTATCTCAGCGCGGCCAAGCCGAGCGCCAACCGGAAGGGACAGCCGCTGTTCGTCGTCGAGATCGAGCTGGACCAGCAGAAGCTGACAGAGGCGTTGGCCCAGTTCAATACGTATCCCGGCAGCGGCGCGCTGCTCGTAACGGCGAACGGCGGCATCCGGCTGGCGAGCGGTTCCGTCGCCTCGTTTCTGGACGAAGCGTCCGCATACGTTCGGCAGCGGAAGGGCGGAGACGAATACGGCGAAGCGCGGGCGTTCGGCGGACAATCGTATTACACGATTTACGCAGGCTCCGACAAGCTGGACACGGCCATCTACCGTTTCATCCCTTCACAGGTCATCCGCAAGCCGCTCGACAAGTTTTACAGATGGGCGTGGCTGTTCGCCGCGGCGGCGCTCGTGATCGTCGCCATCTATGCGATGTCGACCTACAAGTTCATCCACAAGCCGCTGCTGCGGCTGGTGAAGAGCTTCCGCCGCGTCGAGAACGGCGATCTTGAGCAGGTCATTTTGCATACGTCGAAGGACGAGTTCGGCTACCTGTACAACCGGTTCAATCAGATGGTCGCCAACCTCCGGTCCCTGATCGACCAGGCATACCGGCAGAAGCTGATGGCGCAGCGCTCGGAGCTGAAGCAGCTGCAGTCGCAGATCAATCCTCATTTTTTGTTCAACAGCCTGTTTATCCTGAGCACGATGGCCCGAACGGGAGACATGGAGCGGGTCGAGCAATTCACCATCCAGCTCGGCGAATACTTTCGCTTCGTGACGCGCAGCGCCTCCGACGAGATCTCGCTCGCGCAGGAGATCCACCACGCGCGCACTTATACGGATATCCAGCTCCTTCGCTTCTCCAGGCGAATCCGCGCGCGGTTCGAAGAGCTGCCGGAGGCGCTCGCGGAGACGAAGGTGCCGCGTCTGATCGTGCAGCCGATCATCGAGAACGCGTTCGAGCACAGTCTGGAGCGCAAGGAGGAGAACGGAAAAATCGTCGTTCGCTTCGAGAGCGGAGACGGCGAATGCCGGATCGTCGTCGAGGACAACGGCAGCGAGCTGTCCGAAGAGAAGCTGCTCGAGCTCGCGAGAACGCTGGCGAATCGGGACGATACGGCCGAGACGACGGGGATGGTCAATATTCATCGGCGCCTCGCGATCACGTTCGGCGAGCGAGGCGGCGTTCGGGTCGCGCGAAGCGGGCTGGGCGGATTGCAAGTGACGCTATACTTTCCGTGGGAGGGACAGGCGAATGTACCGGTTGCTGATTGTGGATGACGAAGAGATGATCACCGACGGCCTGTACGAGACGTTGTCCCGCTGCGGTCTCGATCTCGATCTGTGCAAGGCTTACTCCGGCAGGGAGGCGCTCGATTGGCTGCATCGGACGCGGGTGGACATCGTCTTGTCCGATATCCGGATGCCGGGCATCGACGGCATGCAGCTCATGTCCGCCATCAAGCGGCATTGGCCGCATTGCCGATTGATCTTCCTTACTGGCTATAGCGACTTCGATGCCGTATACCAGGCGATTCAGACGCCCGGCGTCCAATATTTGCTCAAGAGCGAAGGGTATCCCAAAGTCATTCATGCGGTCGGACAAGCCGTCGCGGAGCTGAACGACAGCCTGCGCGTGAACGACCTTATCCACCGGGCGCAGGAGAAGCTGAACACGCTCGAGGTGCTGGCGCGCGGCGAATACTTCAGGCATCTGCTGCACGGCGCGAATGAAGCGGCCAATCTGGCGGAGGACTTCGGCAAGCTGAACATACCGCTCGACGCGGACAGGCCGGTCTACGTGGCGCAGGGGGATCTCTCCGGCATCTCGGCAGCCTTGTCTTCTTATGCGAATCGGCATGAATCGGCCATGGCCGTCACGCTGCTGGCCGAGCGCTTGCTGGACGGCCATGTGCTGTGCCTTGGCATGATCGACCGCTTCGGAGACGTCGTCTGGCTGATTCAGACGTCCGCGGATCGGGCGGAAGCGGGCGAAGACGAGGCGGATGACGCATCCTTCCCGACCTATTTGGTCGGGCAGTTCGAGCTGATCCAGCAGGCATGTCTGAGCAGCCTGAACCTGTCCGTCGCCGTCACGCTGGCGGACCGCCCTTCCAATTGGCCGAAGCTGTCCGCGACCTACGACAAGTTGCGGCGGCAAAGGCAGACCCGGGCCGGAGACGGCGAGCAGATGGTGCGGACGCTCAGCCTCGAAGTTTCGTGCTGCGTCAAAGAGCGTTCGCCGCGGGACAAGTCGGATGCGCTATCCGCGCATCTGGAAGCGGGCAGACGAGACGAGTTCCTCCAGCTTTTCGACGAGCTGACCGATACTGAGCCGGACAACGGGTCTCCTTATTTGCTGGAGCTGTACTATACGATTTCTCTCATTCTATTGTCCTACATCAACAGATGGGAGCTGGAAAACCAGGTCGTGCGCTTTCCTGCGCTGATGCGCCGCGACGAATTCGCGTCCTGGAAGGACGCGTTCGCCTTTCTTCGGGCGACGGCCGGGTCGCTGTTCGAGCTAAGAAGCACCGGCGAGCGCAACCGGGCCGCCGAAGCGATCCTGAAGGTCCGCGCGTACATCGAGGAGCATCTCGACGAGGATCTGTCCCTCGTCCGGCTCGCCGGATATATCCACTTCAATCCGTCCTATCTGTCGCGGCTGTTCAAGCAGGCCTGCGGCGTCAATATGTCCGAGTATATCGAAGCCGCGCGCATCGAGCGGGCGAAGACGCTGCTGAAGGGCGACGACCTGAAGGTGTTGGAGATCGGGGTGCGGGTCGGCTACGAAGCCTCCCAGTCGTTCACCCGTTTCTTCAAGAAAGCGACCGGCGTCACGCCGCAGGAATTCCGGGACGCGGTTCGAACGTAACGAAGGGGGAATATCGTGACCGTGAACGCGACTAACGATAAGCTGTGGTACAGGCAGCCGGCCAAGGACTGGAACGAAGCGCTGCCGATCGGCAACGGGCGGCTCGGCGCCATGATCTTCGGCGGCACGAGCGGCGAGTTCTTGCAATTGAACGAAGACTCGCTGTGGTACGGCGGTCCGCGGGACCGCAACAATCCCGACGCGCTGGCCAATCTGCCGCGGATCCGCGAGCTGATCCTCGCCGGCAAGCTCCGGGAAGCCGAGGATTTAGCCTTGATGGCGCTGACGGGCGTCCCCGAGTCCCAGCGGCACTACTTGCCGCTGGGCGATCTGGAGCTTCAGAACGCGGCGGCCGACGGTCATTTCGAGCAATACGAACGGGAGCTGGATCTGGGCAGCGGTCTTGCCGGCATCTGCTACGCGCAGGCAGGCATTCGCTATTCCCGCGAAGCGTTCGCCAGTTGCCCGGATCAAGTCATCGCGCTTCGGCTTGCGGCCGACAAGCCCGCTTCCTTGAACTTTCGCGTCCGCTGGAATCGGCAGCAGCGACGGAATATGGACGGCATCCGTTCGTGGGGAACGGACGGACTGGTCCTGTCGGGGCAGGCGGGCGGCGAGGTCGGCGTGGACTTTCGCGCGGCGGTCAAGGCGGTCGTGAAAGGGGGCGGCTGCCGCACGATCGGCGAATATTTGGTGATCGAGCAGGCGGACGAAGCGATCTTGTACGTCGCGGCCGCCACGACGTTCCGCTCGCCGGACCCGGAGCGAGCCTGCAAGGCGTCGATCGGCGAGGCGTCGCGCCGTTCCTACGAGGAGCTGCGCGAACGCCATATTTCCGACTATCGCGCCCTGTACGACCGCGTGCAGCTGGACATCGCGGACGCGGGCGGCGAGAAAGCCGGCTTGCCGACGGACGAGAGACTGGCTCGGGCCAAGCAGGGCGAAGACGATCCGGGACTCGTGGCCTTGTATTTCCGCTACGGCCGATACCTCCTTATCGCCTCCAGCCGTCCCGGGTCGCTGCCGGCCAACTTGCAGGGCATCTGGAACCCCCACTTTCTGCCGCCCTGGGACAGCAAGTATACGATCAACATCAACGCCCAGATGAATTACTGGCCCGCGGAAAATTGCAATCTGTCCGAATGCCATCTCCCGCTTTTCGAGCTGATCGAGCGCATGCGGGAACCGGGGCGCCGGACGGCGGAGACCATGTACGGGTGCCGCGGGTTCGCCGCGCATCACAATACGGACATCTGGGCGGATACGGCGCCGCAGGACGGCTGGACGCCTTCGACCTTCTGGCCGCTCGGGGCCGCGTGGCTCTGCCTCCATCTGTGGGAGCATTACGCCTTCGGCAAAGACGAAGCGTTCCTGGCACAGGCGTACCCGACGATGAAGGAAGCCGCCCGCTTTTTGCTGGATTACCTGATCGAAGGGGATGACGGTCGGCTCATCACCTGTCCGTCCATTTCGCCGGAGAATACGTACGTGCTTCCCGGAGGCGAATCCGGCGTCTTGTGCGCCGGCGCCTCCATGGATTTTCAGATCATGCGCGCCTTGTTCGAAGCCTGTCTAGATAGCGCCGGCATTCTAGGCATCGACGAACCGTTCCGCGAGACGCTCGCGGATGCGCTGGACCGCATTCCCGGGACGAAAATCGGCAAGCACGGCCAGATTCAGGAGTGGATGGAGGACTACGAGGAAGCAGAGCCCGGTCACCGGCATATCTCGCATCTGTTCGGGCTGTATCCCGGGGAGCAGTTCAACGCCGAAGAAACGCCGGAGCTGGCAGCCGCCGCGCGGATCACGCTTGAGCGTCGCCTCGCCCATGGCTGCGGCCATACCGGCTGGAGCCGGGCATGGATCGTCAATTTTTGGGCGCGCCTGCGGGACGCGGACCAGGCTCGCGACAACGTACTGGCTTTGCTCGGCCACTCCACGCTGCCGAATTTGCTCGACAATCATCCGCCGTTTCAGATCGACGGCAACTTCGGGGGGAACGGCGGGCATCGCCGAGATGCTGCTGCAGAGCCACCGGGGCGTGCTGCAGCTGCTTCCGGCATGGCCGGCGGCTTGGAGCGACGGAACGGTAAAAGGTCTTCGGGGCAGAGGCGGCTACACGGTCGATATGGCATGGTCGCAAGGACGTCTCGACCGTGCCGTTATCCGCGCGGACCGGACCGGCGTCTGCCGGATTCGGGGCCTTGGGCCCGAGCTTGTGGAGCTGTCCGTCGAGGCGGGACAAAGCTACACGTTTGCGGCGCCATTCGACGATCGGTATAATGGGTAAAAATGGGGGGAGACCGATGGAAGTATTCGCGGAATTCTTGGGGCGCATCGACAACCTTGCTCACCGGGAGAAGCTCGAAGCGGTTTTCGATTGGATCAGGAGCAAGTTTCCGCAGCTGACGCCCAAGCTCGCGTGGAATCAGCCGATGTTCACCGACCACGGCACGTTTATTATCGGCTTCAGCGCCGCCAAGCGGCATATGGCCGTCGCGCTGGAGAAGGCGTGCATGCTGCGGTTTGCGAACGATATCGCGCAAGCGGGCTATGAGTCTACCAAAGAGCTCGTGCGCATCCGCTGGGACAGCCCGTTGGATTATGATTTGCTGGAGAAAATGATCGCGTTTAATGTGGCGGATAAAGCCGACTGCGACACCTTTTGGCGTAAATAGAGAAGCCCGGGCGTACGATGCGCCGCGGGCTTTTTCTCTTATCATACCATTCCCATCCGAATGTTGCAGGCTTGAAGAGACTTCCAGTTTTCGTATATGCTAATAGAGCAAGGCAACCAAAGGATAGAAGGAGGTGAAGGAATCATGGAAAAAATGATGATGAACATGATGATGATGACCTGCATGGAAGACATGACGGCCAAGATGAAGTCCATGCAAATGATGATGGACGAGATGACCAAAGCGGACATGATGGGCATGATGGACAAGGAAATGATGATGTCCCGCCTTCAGCAATGCGACGAAATGATGACGATGATGATGGGCATGATGAACGCAGTCTCTTCCGCTAAGTAAGCATCGCGCCGAAGCGGCCATCCGACAATGGCCGTCCCGAACGATTCTTATGGCGGGCCGAGCAGACGGCTGCAGGCCTGCTTTTGTTTTTAATTTACGAACTCAACGCTTCCTTGGACGCCCTCATTTTTTTCCCAATCTCCACTCTGATCCGCTTTAACGTCCAGATCTGCTCCCACAATTGCTCGCGGCTTGCTTGTTCGCTCTCGCTCTGCAGCTTGCGATACAGGAAGATGAGCGTCTGATTGACATCGTTGAAATAAGAGATGAGCTCGTCACGCTGCTGCATGTGCAGATCGGTCCGTTCGTCGTAAGCCGGAGCGCTCAGCTCCGCCAATATCGTCTTCTGCCAATCCTCGTCCTTAATGGAGACTGCATAATTATAGAGATCCAGATAATCGTCGATCCACTTTTCACGCTGCGCTTTAATTCCGTGACTCATGATCGAAAACTCCTGACGTTTTCATTTTGTTTTTATACCGACAATTATACTCGGATAAATTGGGATTTCAAGTGCATTTTTTAATTCCGGTTTTTTTCGTTTGAAAAAGAAACACTCCGCCGGATCAACCGGAGGAGTGCTGGATCAATGCTGTGCGAGCTTATACCCCTTGCGCGAGCATCGCGTCGGCCACTCGGACGAAACCGGCGATATTGGCGCCGATGACGAGGTTGCCGGGAACGCCGTATTGCTCGGCAGCCTTGATGCATTCGCGGTAAATGTTGTGCATGATCGTCTGCAGCCTGGTATCGACTTCATCCATCGTCCAGGACAGTCTGGCGCTGTTCTGGGCCATTTCCAACGCGGATACGGCTACGCCGCCCGCATTTGCGGCCTTGGCCGGCGCGAAGAGCACGTTGTTGTCGAGGAAGACGTCGATCGCTTCCAGGGTGGAAGGCATGTTGGCGCCTTCGCCGACGGCTTTGACGCCGCCTTGCACCAGCAGCTTGGCGGAGGCTTGATCGATTTCGTTTTGCGTGGCGCACGGAAGCGCGATATCGCAAGGAATCGACCAGATGCCGGCGCAGCCTTCGACGTAGACGGCGTCCGGATGCTCGAGGACGTAGTCTTTGCAGCGCTTGTTCTCCACTTCCTTGAGCCGCTTGATCGTATCGAGGTTGATGCCTTCCGCATGATAGATGTAGCCGCCGGAATCGCTGCAGGCCACGACCGTGGCGCCGAGCTGGATCGCCTTCTCCATCGCGTAGATCGATACGTTGCCGGAGCCGGAGACGACCACTTTGCTTCCCTTGAAGCTCGAACCCGCGTCTTGCAGCATTTCCTCTACGAAGTAGACCGCGCCGTAGCCGGTCGCTTCCTTGCGGCCGAGACTGCCCCCGTAGCCGATGCCCTTGCCGGTAAGCACGCCGGCTTCATAGGCGCCGACCAGCTTCTTGTACTGGCCGAACATGTAGCCGATCTCGCGCGCGCCGACGCCGATATCGCCCGCCGGTACGTCCTTGTCCGGGCCGATATGCTTGCTGAGCTCGGTCATGAAGCTTTGACAGAAGCGCATGATCTCAAGGTCGGATTTGCCTTTGGGATCGAAGTCGGAGCCGCCCTTGCCGCCGCCGATCGCCTGCCCGGTCAGCGCGTTTTTCAGGATTTGCTCGAAGCCGAGGAACTTGATGATGCTGGCGTTGACGGAAGGGTGGAAGCGGAGGCCGCCCTTGTACGGGCCGATGGCGTTGCTGAATTGGACGCGGAAGCCGCGGTTGACTTGAACCTTGCCTGCATCGTCGACCCACGGTACCCGGAAAGACAGGATGCGGTCCGGCTCGACCAGCCGGTCAAGAACGGCGTTCGCGATGTAAGCCGGGTTTTGGGAGAGCACCGGAATCAGGGAAAGGAAGACCTCTTTGACGGCCTGGTGGAACTCGGGCTCGTTCGGATTGCGCTTCTTGACGATCTCGAACAAACCGTCGACATATTCGTGCGCTTGCGTGGCATGCGTTTGTTCGATTTTTTCGAGGATGCTCATGCGTCCAAAACTCCTTTAGGTGCAATGGCCCTAAAGCCATTTCCGTTTTTATAGATCGTAGTTTAATATTATGATCGAAGTTGTTGATCGCTCCAATATTCAGTTCCGATGAAGTTAATGCGTTTAGCGCATGAAGGAGAGGCGATTGATCCTGGAAATCAGGCAAATGCGATATTTTATGGAAGTCGCCAAGCGGGAGCATGTGACGGACGCGGCCAACGCGCTGCACGTGGCCCAGTCCTCGGTGAGCAGGCAGCTGCTTCAACTGGAGAGCGAGCTGGGGGTAGATTTGTTTATCCGCGAGGGGAGGAGGGTGAAGCTCACCCCGAACGGCAGGCTGTTTCTGGCGCGCGTCGAGCAGATCATGAACATGATCGGCGAGGCGAAGCGCGAGGTGAAGGAGCATCTGGAGCCGGAGAAAGGCACGGTCCGCATCGCCTTTCCGATCAGTCTGGCCGCCCACGTTATGCCGACGGCGATCTATGCGTTCCGGCAGCGTTATCCCGAGGCCAAGTTCCAGATGCGGCAAGCGCTGTACCGCGACCTCATCGACGGCGTCATTCACGGCGAGTCGAACCTCGCGCTCATCGCGCCGCTGCCCGCCGAGGAGAAGAAGATTCGCTCCAAGCTGCTGTTCACCGAGCGAATCGTCGCGCTGCTGCCGATGCACCATCGGCTCGCGGGGCGGTCCGGCGTCCGGCTGTC
This sequence comes from Cohnella rhizosphaerae, assembly GCF_029525575.1. GTDB lineage: Bacteria > Bacillota > Bacilli > Paenibacillales > Paenibacillaceae > Cohnella > Cohnella rhizosphaerae. The sequence continues at coordinate 180,880 of NZ_JAPDIA010000001.1, read as the reverse complement.
GGAGCTGAAGGACGATCCGTTCGTCACGCTGCCGGAAGGGACGATATTCCGCGAACTGGTGTTGAATGCGTGCCGCCAGATCGGCATCGTGCCGCACATCGCCTTCGAAGGCGACGATATCGACGCGCTGAAGGGGCTCGTCTCCGCCGGTCTCGGCGTGGCGCTCATGCCGGAGGTCACCTTGGTGGACATTATCCCGCAGTCGACGGTGAAGCTGCCATTGATCGAACCCGAAGTGACGCGCACCGTGGGCGTCATCTCCCCGACGCAGCGCAAGCTGCTGCCGACGGAGCAGCTGTTCGTTCAATTCCTTACGGAATTTTTCGCAGAACCCGACAGGATCCCCTAATTCCGCGGACTTCGACGTCAAGACCTGGTGCCCTCAAGAAGCCATCGCGGGTAGGGCCGTCCTTTTTTTTTATGAATATCGCCATGCACGTACTGCCTTCGACGCGCATGCAAAAATAGAACTGCCGATTTGGAAGTTCTTAGGGGGTTGTAGAGTCAGTATTCATTAAGCCAATTTGGTGACGGAAAAGCCGCTTTCTTCAAGCTGTTTAATCATTTGAGACTGCTTGCGAAGCTGACGTTCAGCGCGATGCCGATCCAGGTAATCGGGTCCCAACTCCTGATACGGACGGCGATGAAGCAGGAGGTGATAGACGATTCGAAGCAAAGTATGGCCCAGCGCAACCAACGCTTTCTTCTTGCCCAGTCGTTTTACCCACGACCAATAACGGGCAGAAAGCCTTGTATTTCGTGTCATCGAGGCCGCCCAAGCACATTCGCAAAGGATCGCTTTTAGTTGACTGTTTCCGGACCTTGCCCGCTGCCGTTTTTTTTACCCGCACTCTCGTGATTGCCCGGGCTCATACCTGCCCAAGCTGCCAGACTGTGGTCGCTTTTGAATTGACTCATGTCCGTTCCGATTTCGGCCAAGATCACGGCCGCCGCGTTTTCGTTGATTCCCGGTACGGTCAGCAGCAGGTTGAAGCTCTCCTCTTTGTCTTTGGTGTAGTTGCGAATATGCGTTTCCATCTGAGCGATGGAGGACTCGATGTATTGCAAATGCTCCCAGGACATACGGATCATGCTGCGATGGTGAGCGCGAAGGCGGCTGTTAAGCGATTGAAGCAGCTTGGGAGATTTATGCCTTAGCGCACCCTTCATGTGCGTCTCCAGAAAATCCATCGTGATGACCTCGTGATCCACAATCTTCTGGAGCAACAGGCGGCCGGAAACGCCGAAGATGTCGGACATGTGCGAGGTCAGCTTCACATTGGCATCCTGCAGCAGCTTGTGAATGCGGTTTTTCTCCGCTGTCGCTTCCTGGACCAACTTCTTGCGGTATCGTGTCAGATCACGCAATTCGCGAATATCGACCGGGGGGACGAAGCTGTTCTCGATCAAACCGCAGCGAAGCAGCTTGGCAATCCATTCAGCATCCTTGATGTCGGTCTTACGGCCGGGTAGATTCTTGATATGATGTGCATTGGCAAGCAGCAGATCGAAATCGAAGGATTCCAGCACGTTCCAAACGGGCTTCCAGTACACGCCGGTACTTTCCATGGCGACCTGACTACAACCTTGTTCCGACAGCCACTCGCCAAGGGCCAGCAGTTCGTCGGTCATCGTGCCAAACGTGCGAATTTCGCACTTGGGCTTTTGGTCAAGCGGACCGGACAGCACACAAGCGACGACGGATTCCTGGTGCACGTCCAGTCCAGCACAACGCTCTAGAATGGCTTCAAGCATACCCATGCGCTCCTTTCCATCATGAAAACCAGGAAGACAACCTGAAACGTGAAAATTTTTTATCCGGACTCGCAGTCCAATAGCCTGTGCTTCGAAGGTTGTCCATTCAGTTTTGTGTTCGGGGTAAGATCCACCGCAAAAAACCACGAACTTGACCTGGTCAACTTCAGTATCTTAGAAATCACTAAAAAAAGGCTACGATGAGATATTCATCATAGCCTGTGACCCGGCAGGATCATGAATGTTTTGTGTTGCATAGATCTGATGTAAACTGGAGGGAGAAAGGAGGCACGGGGATGAACTTAACCCTACGCGCCTTGCGCTCCGGCATCGTTGCCGCGACCGTCCTGCTGCTGGCCGCATGCCGGGGACAAGATTCGGCCGGTTCGCCGCTCCCGACGCAGGCGGCTTCCTCCGCGCAAGCGCGCCAAGACGCGGTCGGCGGCCGGGTCGCGGACGACCGAGGCGAGCACGTCGACCTTCAATTTTATATGCTGGGCAATGCGCCCCCCCGATATGACGCGGATTCAGGAGGCGATCAACGAGATGGCCGAAGCGGAGCTGAACGCGTCGGTCGCCTTCAACTTTATCGCCTGGAAAGATTACGACCTGAAGTACAAGCAGTTGCTGTCTTCCGGCCAATCGGTCGATTTGCTGTTCACGGCCGACTGGGCGCAATATCAGACGTACGCCAAGCGCGGCGCCTTCCTGCGGCTGGACGACTTGCTGCCCGAGGCGTCGCCTCGGCTTCAGCGCTTTATCCCCAAGGACATGTGGGACGGCGTGCGGATCGACGGCAACATCTATACCGTGCCTTCGACCTTCAAGGAATACGTGACCGGCGGCTTCGTCTGGCGAGAGGATCTGCGGGAGAAATACGGGCTCCCGAAGCCGGTCGACATCGCCACCTTCGAAGCGTATCTGGCGGGGATCAAGCGGCACGAGCCGAATATACAGCCTGTGGCGATCGGCGCCGACGTGCAGACGTCGCTGGCGTTCGCGCAGCTCGACGTGACGCGGCATGCGATCGGCACGATGCCGTACGGCATGCTGGCTACCTATGCGAAGCCTGCGGACATCCGCTCCTATTGGGGATCCCCCGAGCAGTTGGCGGACCTGAAGCTGTTCAAGCGGTGGTCGGATCGCGGCTACTTTTCCAAAAACGAGCTGAATACGTCCGCGTTCAATCAGGACCGAATCATCGACGGCACCGCGGCCGCCATGTTCGGCGACAACTTGATGCGCTACGACGATGCGCTGAACAACATGCAGGACGCGCATCCGAACTGGCGACTGGGCTATTATCCGTTTCCGATGGCCAAGGGCTACGCGACGCCGGTTCATCCGACGCACAATGGGTTCGCGATTCCCAAAAGCTCGAAGCATCCGGCGCGGGCGCTTGCGTTCTACGAAAAGCTCGTGACCGACGAGCGCTACAACCGGCTGACCGAATACGGCATCGAAGGCGTTCACTATACGATCGAGAACGGCTACTATCGCATGATCGGCGACAAGTCGACGAACGGCTTCCCGCGCGAGGCGATGAACGGCTGGGCGTGGCGCAACCCCGCGTATATGCTGTTCAGGCCCAGCTACGACAAGATTCAAGCGACGTTCCGCGAGCTGGATCGCATCCGAAAGCCCGACATCTACACCGGCTTCGCCGAAGACGACGGGTCTTATCAAGCCGAGAAGGCGGCGCTCGATCAGGTTCAAAAATTGTACTTGTACCCGCTGCTGGCCGGCTTGGTCGACGACGTGGACGCCGGCATGGCGACGTTCGTCAGAGAAGCCAAGGAGGCGGGACTCGACAAGGTGCAGGCAGCGTACAAAAAACAGTGGCTGGCTTATCTGGAGGAGCAAGGTATCAAATAAACAGCGAAGATTGGCGTACGGAAAGTTGAGAAACATAGTCCATTAAACAAACATGTTCTATATCAAATAAGGAAGAAATAATTCAACGAACAGGGCCGGAGGAGGCTAAAAGTTCTTCGTTTAGGAGGCGTCTATATGATATTAGAAAAAGTTATAAATACAATTGAAATACAAAGTGAATATAAGGATTTTGTTGATAAGTATATAGATAATATACGTATCGAATTTAAAGGTAAGATTCATAGCATTTATATGTGTGGCTCGATTCCAAAAGGAACTGCTATACCGTTTAAGTCAGATGCAGACTTTACTATTGTATGTGTAAATCCCAAAGATATCGATTACGAAAGATTGTCAAATATTAAAGACAGGCTTTTGGAAGAATATCCAGTAGTAACTAAGATTGATACGATAATTTGCTCGATTGACGATGTTTTAAGTAAACCAAATGAGTGGGGTTTTTGGGTTAAGATCATTTGTGTTTGCGTATATGGTCTTGACGTTGGTGAAAAAGTACCACCGATCATTATTTCACCCAAGTTCATTTTAGACTTAAATACAGAGACCAAGGAGGAAGTAAAACGTATACATCGTTTACTTTCTAATGCAAGTGATAACGCAATGAAAGCCAGATATATTAAAGGTTACGCTAAGAGATTAATTCGTGCATTATATTCATTGGTTTTAGAACATACAGGTGTATGGCAAGATGACATTATTAAGATGAAGAATGCCATATTAAACTATTGTGAGATTGACTCCGCTTTGGTTGATTATTTGTATGCTTGTTACTTGGATCGTAATGTACTTGTTGAAGAGTTTCTGGGAATTGCAGATGAAGTATATAGCTATTTTGAGAGCGCCTTAAATGCAATGTCTGCATCCAGAACTTCATTCGGCTAACACCATATTTACGCTCCGGTTCACGCTGAGAAGCGAGTGACCACATCCAGTCCCCCCCCCCCCCCTAAGCCCGTCTATACGTCATTGCATTCGGTGTTCGGCAAGCCCCACAACATAAGCAGCGACTCTAGTAACGGCGAGAAATTAGGAAATGAACGAGTAACCGTGTTGCAGTTCAGGCCGGCTTGTAAAATCAATTGCGGATTGAGGAATCAACATGGACAAAAAAAATTGAGAAACATTTACTTCAATATGGCATTGATCGCCCTGAAGTCACGCTGATCAGGCACAACGAGAATCGGACTTATAGGGTGACCGATACGTCAAACGGAAAAGTCTTCCTCGTTCGCGTGCACGATCCGATAACGGTCAATATGGCCGGCATTCAGCATACGAGGCAAGGGATTGAAACGGAGATGCAACTATTAGAGCAGATCGCTAAAGGAACCGATCTTGTCGTGCAGATGCCCGTAAGGAGCTTGTCAGGTCAGCTAGTTACTGAAATTGAAGGGGACGGGTGCAGCCTTAACTGTTCCATCCTCAGCTGGGTAGAAGGCAAAAATATGACCAAGGAGGATTTATCGACCTCTGATGCATCGTATAAGCTGGGAGTTCAGGTAGCGGAACTGCATGCGTTCTTCGATACCTACGATAAGGTCAATCCGATTGACCGGCCGAAATACGGGATCCACAGAACCCAGAAGATGCTCACACAAATACGGCGTGGCGTGGAGCTTGGACTGTTTACCAAAGAAAATTTCGCCACGGTAGAAAAAACGGTTGCGCTTATCGTTGAACGGCTGAATTCTGGGAACCCTGAAACGGTTAAGGAGGGTATCATCCACGCGGATATGAACTTGAGCAACCTGCTTGTGACGCCGCGTGGTAACTTCGTTTTCATCGATTACTCCCTTTTCGGTACGGGTTATCGTCTTCTTGACGTTGCAATGTCTGCTTTGAATGCCCCCAAGGAAACCCGGGAACAAGTTGTCAAAGGATACTTCGGGCAAGAAGAGTTACTCGAAGAGATTTATCCTATCGTCGAAGGGTTCATGCTTTCTGCCGTATTCGGTTATTACGCTTTTATGATGGAGAATGAAGCAGCTCATCCGTGGATTAGAGAAAGGATGCCGCAGTTTTGCGATAACCGCTGTGTGCCCTTTCTCGAGGACCATCGAATTTTTTTCAGCTTTTGATCGGTAATGAACGTTTCGTTGAACTAACTGGAACGCTAGTTCAAAACAGTTTTAGTTTGGACAGCGGCGGATTACTATTTTATAAATTAGCCACCGTTCAACGGTCAGGATACCGTATTTAATCCGCGTCTACCGCATGCGATCCCGGGATCGCGTGCTTTTTTTTTGCGTCAAATCCTGCATTTGTGCAGAAAAGTCACAATCGTTCACTGAACGAACCGCACGATCCTTCACGACTGAACGGGATTGTCACTATGGCGCCCGCCGCGGGTCCTCTATAGTTGGAATCAACCCGGAAGGCGCCGCCTATCCCGGAGTTCATGAACCGAATAGACGCTTGAAGGCGTAAAGGAGGGGCTGGGCGCCGTGCCGAAAAAATACGGCTTCGTGCAAGAGCTGGTCAAAAATCGTACTTTGTTTCTTATGCTGCTGCCGGTCCTCGCTTACTTTCTCGTGAACAATTACGTTCCGATGGTCGGCATCTACTACGCATTCGTTCAGTTCGACTTCAACACCCCGCTTTTCCGAATGGACTTCGTCGGGCTCAAGAACTTCGAGTTCCTATGGCGGTCGGGCAAGCTGACGGAGCTGACGTACAACACGATCGGCTACAACCTGATCTTCATCGGACTTGGCAACGCGCTCTCCGTGACCGTGGCGATCCTCGTCAGCGAAGTGAAGGGCAAGTGGTTCAAGAAAATCACGCAATCCGTGCTGTTCCTGCCGTACTTCGTCTCCTTCGTTATTCTGAGCGTCATCGTGTTCAACATCTTCAACTTCGAGCACGGCGTGCTCAACACCGTCCTCAAGGCGCTCGGCGCGGACCCGGTCGACGTATACAGCAAGCCGAAGGTTTGGATTTTGCTTATCGTCTTGTTCTATTTGTGGAAAAGCTTCGGCTACAGCATGGTCATCTATCTGGCGGCGATCACGGGCATCGGCGAGGACTACTACGAGGCGGCGAAAATCGACGGGGCGAACACGTTCCAGCGGGCTTGGCACATCACGCTTCCGATGCTTAAAAATACGTTCGTGATCCTGCTTCTCTTTTCGCTCGGGACGATCATGAAGGGGCAGTTCGACCTGTTCTACCAAATGGTCGGCAACAACGGTCTCCTGTACAGCACGACCGACATCCTCGACACCTACGTGTACCGCTCGCTCAAGGTGACGTTCGACATGGGCATGGCGACGGCGGCGGGCGTCTACCAATCGCTGTTCGGCTTCACGCTGATCATGGTCGTCAACGGCATCATTCGCAAAATCAACAAAGAATACGCGCTGTTCTAGGAGGGAATCGCATGAAAATCAAGGAAGACCGGTCGTCCGTCTGGTTCCAGCTCATCGCGCACGCCGTCGTCGTCGCCGGGAGCATCCTGTGCGTCTTGCCGTTCCTATTGATCGTGTCGGCCTCCTTCACGAGCAACGCCTCGATCGTCCGCGACGGCTACAGCCTGTGGCCGAAGGATTTTTCCTGGGAAGGCTACAGGGTCATCTTCCAGGTGCCGGACGAGGTGCTGCGCGCGTACGGAGTGACGTCGACGGTTACCGTCGTCGGCACCTTCCTCGGCCTGCTGCTCATGACGATGGCGGGCTACGTGCTGCAGCGCAAGGACTTCAAGTACCGGAACTTTTTCTCCTTCTTTATCTACTTCACGACGCTGTTCGGCGGCGGACTCGTGCCTTATTACATGCTCGTCAACAACTACCTGAAGTTCACCGACTCGTATTACGCGCTCATATGGCCCTCGTTGATGACGCCGTTCCTCATCATTCTGATGCGAAGCTTCATCGGCTCGGCCGTGCCCGACGAGGTCGTCGAGTCGGCGAAGATCGACGGCGCGGGCGATTTTCTGATCTACTGGCGTATCGTGATGCCGCTGGCGGTGCCGGGTCTCGCGACCATCGGGCTGTTTCTCGCGCTTCACTATTGGAACGACTGGTTCTCGTCGGCCCTCTTCATTAACGATACCGCCAAGTACCAGCTTCAATTTTACCTGTACAACATCATTAATACGTCGTCGTTCCTGACGAGCATCGGCGCTGGCGCGGGCATCGTCCTCTCGGAGGGCATCCCGTCGGAGACGATGAAGATGTCGATGGCGGTCGTCGTTACGGGACCGATCCTGCTTCTGTACCCGTTCGTGCAGCGTTACTTTGTCAAGGGGCTCACGATCGGCGCGGTCAAAGGCTAGCACGGTTTGAAAAGAGAAGCGGCGGCTGGAACCGGTTAGAACCGGCATGCGCGCATGCCCGGCTAACATAGATCATCATTCGGACAGGGAGGATTCATATGCAAAAAAAACGTAATTAAATCAGCGGGGGTTGCGCTCTCCATGGCGCTGATGGCAACGGTATTCGCGGGCTGCAGCGGCGGCAACGGGGAGGCCGGCGCCTCGTCCGAACCCGCCAAGTCTTCGACGTACGCGTCGCAGTCTTCGTCCGCATCCGCTTCGTCCTCCGCGTCGCCTGCGGGCATCGACACCTCGAAAAAAGTGCATCTCCAGTTCTACATGCTCGGCAACGCGCCGAAGGACCTGCCGAAGGTCGAAGCCGAGATCAACAAGATGGCGCAGGAGGATCTGAACGCGACCGTCACGTTCAACTTCACGACCTGGACGGACTGGGACCAGAAATACAAGCTGCTGCTGTCGACCGGACAAGACGTCGACCTGATCTTCACGGCCGATTGGACCCAGTACCAGCAGTATGCCAAGAAGGGCGCTTTCCTGCCGCTCGACGATCTGCTGCCGACGGCGGCGCCGGGGCTCAGCGGCTTCGTTCCGAAGGACATGTGGGACGCGGTCAAGATCAACGGCAAGATCTACACGGTGCCCGCGACGTATCAGGAATACGTCACCAACGGCTTCGTCTGGCGCGAGGATCTGCGCAAAAAGTACAATTTGCCGACGCCGGTCGATATCCCGACCTTCGAAGCGTATATGGACGGCATCAAGAAAAACGAACCCTCCCTGCAGCCGCTCGCGATCGGTTCGGACGTCCGCGGTTCTCTAAGCGACACGTACCTCGACGTCTTCCGCAAAAAAAGTCGGCGCTCTGCCATACGGCATGTTCGCCTCCTACGACAAACCGGCCGAAATTACCTCTTACTGGGGATCGCCGGAGCAGCTCGAGGATCTGAAGCGGTTCAAGAGCTGGGCGGATAAAGGCTATTTCTCCAAAAACGAGCTCAACGAGAAAGCGACCAACCAAGACAAGCTCGTAAACGGCACGGCGGCGGCGATGCTCGGCGACAATCCGACGCGCTACAATCAGACGAACGGCAATATGAAATCGCTTCATCCGGACTGGGAGCTCGGCTACACGCCGTTCGCCGTCGCGACGGGCTACGCGACGCCGGTGCATCCGATCCACAACGGCTTCGCCATCCCGGCAAGCAGCAAAAACGCGGAGCGCGCGCTGGCCTTCTACGAGAAAATGGTGCTGGACAAACGCTACAATCTGCTCACTCAGTACGGCTTCGAAGGCACCAACTACACGGTGGAAGACGGCTACTACAAAATGGTCGGCGACGCCAACACGAACGGCTTTCCGCGCGAGGGCATGCAGGGCTGGGCGTGGCGCAACCCCGAATTTATGCTGTTCGAGCCAAGCTACGACGGCGTCAAGGCGATCTTCGACCAGCTCGACAAGGTACAAAAGCCGGACATCTACACTGGCTTCGCCGAGGATTATACCGACTATCAGGCGGAGCGGTCGGCGCTCGAGCAGGTCGAGAAGCAGTATCTGTTCCCGCTGCTCGCCGGCCAAGTCAAAGACGTCGAAGGCGGCGTGAAGACGTTCATGGACAAGGCGAAGAAGGCGGGGCTAGACAAAATTCAGGCGTCGTATAAGAAGCAGTGGCTCGCGTACTTGAGCGAGTCGGGCATTCAGTAAGAAGCATGAAAAACCTGCAGGGAACCGCCTGACGGCGGACTCCTGCAGGTTTTTGCGCTATGAATTTATTTGAACGCTCCGGCCCTGCGCTTTGCGGAATTCCACCGGCGTCACGCCCGTGAGCTTCTTGAACATCCGGTGAAAGTAGGAGCTGTTCGTGAATCCGGTCCGTTCCGCGACTTCGGCGACGGGATCGTCCGTCGACGCGAGGATCGCCTTCGCCTTTTCGATGCGGACATGGTTGATCATGTCGACGATCGTCGTGAACGTGTGCTGGCGATAGACGCGGCTCACATGGTAGGTCGACATTTTCAGCTCCTCGGATATCGCGTTCAGGCTCAGGTTCGAATCGTCGTACCGGGTCTCGATGAGCGCGTTGATTTTGCGGATCAGGTCTTCCTGCTTGTTGCTTCGCTTCTCGAACACCCTGGCGCTCAACTGGCCGAAGAAGCGGCCCATCGCTTCCGACAGCTCGTCGAGCGTCTCGTATTGATCGATGCCCGGAATGCTCAGATCCGCGCCGATGCCGAGCTGCATCGAGCCGTTGCGCTCGATCTCGGCCAGCATGTTGCCGATCGTCACGGCCACGTGATTCGCAGCGGATTGGGTGACGCGGAACGGCGATTCGGCGGTCTCCAGGAGAATATCCCGGTACAGGGCGGCAGCCTCCTCCGCTTTGCCCGCGACGAGGGCGTCGAGCATCTTTTTTCCTTGCCGACGGAAAAGGAGCGGCGGTCGCCGGATTGGGGCGTCGCCTCGATAATCGCGCCGCAGCCGCTGAAGAAGCGACGGTCCGTCGCTTCCCGGGCGAGCTTGTACATGGCGTGCAGCTCGCGCGGGCTCCTGGTGGCCGGCGTCAGCGAGATCGTAAGGCCGATGCGCAGAAACTCCACGCATGCCTCCTGGATCTCCCTGAGCATGGCGGGCAGCGTTTCCGCTTCCTGCTCCATTTCGCCGGTATTGATCAGCATGAGAATGCCGTCGTCTTCCAGATCGACCGTTTCTGCGCCGTAAAGCTTCGAAGAGATCTCGGCGGCGATGTTCATGATCGCGAATTTGTACGTAAGCAGGTCCTTTGGACTCTGGCTGCGGATACGGTCGAAGCCGTCGATCCGCAGTAAAGCCAGCCGGTACGGCTGCGTAAAGTCGAAAGCGATGCCCGCGCTGCGCAGCTTTTCGAGCTGGAAGGCCGGATCGAAATCCTGAATTTGTATGAGCTTGCGCAGCGTATTCTGGCGCAGCGTATAGCTGCTGTTCCGCTTCTCGGACTCGAGGTCCGACATGCGCTTTTCGATCCGGTTGATCGGCACGTACAAATAACGCGACATCAGCCAGGACAGCAGCAGACCGACGACGAGGATCGCGCCGGCGACCTGCAGCGTTTTGCCGCGAATGTCCTTCGTTTTTTGGGTGATCTCTCCGTACGGCGTGATCCGGACGTAGTGCCACTCGTAGGGCGTAGGCGCCGTATAAGTGATGAGCGACTTGGCGCCTTCGAACGCGGCGACCGCGAAGCCCGGTTCGGGCTTGGACACGAAGCTTTGAAGCAGCGCGAGATCCGCCTGACCGAGCTTGACGCTCATCAGATCATCCACGGAACGAACGACATCGTGATCGTCGAGCAAGTACGTGCGCCCTGAATTCGCGGTTTCGGCTTTGCCGAGCTCGCGGTTGATCCAGGATGCCGACAGGTTGACGATGACGGCGGAGTTCATCTCCCGGTTGAAGTTAATGGCATCGTAGCACAGGTACGTATAGACGCCGAGATCCGGGGCATTGGCCGATGCCGACTTGATCGTACGCGGGATCGGCGTGAACGGTTTGTAATCCCGATATCGGCTCAAAATATCGAGGATGCCCGCGTCCTGCACCTCCGATTCGCGCCAGATGCCTTCCTGCCCGTTCTGCGCGGCGATGTAGTAGTAGCCGGAGGCCGGATTGTAGACGTAGATCGATTGAATGAAGGGCATCGTGGACAAATAATTGCGCAGGTCAAGCATCGCCGCCTGCGTGTCGAAGGCGTCGGGCTTGCTGTAGTAGAGCATCTTCGCGATCGCGCTGTTGCGATAGATCTGGAAGGCGACCGTCTGCGCGCTCTCGGTCGTGTTGGCGACGGCCTTGCCCGTCTGCCGAAGATTGGCAAGATCGTTTTCGACGGCCTCGTCTTGCAGCACGCCCGTGAAGATCATGTAGAAGATGAAGTTGCTCGCGATCAGGACGAGGACGATGCTCAAGGTGAGCCCCAGCAAAATTCTTACGTACAGCTTTCCGTTGCGGCGGATACGGTTTAGGCGCATCGATGGGCTCCCTTCGGATATGAATGCCGACGATCTGATCGAAGGTGTTTGTATCATTATATATTCGCGATGTGAACGGTTACAGTGGCTGAATTCTCCAGCTGTGAACGAAAAAGAGATTGAACGGTGAAAAATCCGGGCATGAGTGAACGATTTTGCGGACAGGGCGGCTTTTGGCGCGAATGAAGGGCGTGATTGACAGAAAATGGACTCATCGTCTATCTTTTATTTATTCCGACAGATCGGTATGAACGCAACTGCAGGAGGCGAAGGATATGTGGAAAATTAAGAAGGTCGAGACGGACGGGCGCGAGCCGGTGGCCGTCGTGAGCGGGGGGGGTCATCGGCGACGTTCATGCCGCGCTGGATATGATGGCGACCGTGCGGTACGAGACGGGATTCGATCGGATCGCGATCGACGGAACGATGCTCGATGCCGACTTCTTCGAGCTCAAGACGGGGTTAGCCGGAGAGATCGCGCAGAAGTTCGTCAACTATCAGGTGAAGCTCGCGGTCATCGGGGACTTCGCCGGTTATACGAGCGCGAGCAAGAGCTTGCGCGATTTTATTTACGAATGCAATCAGGGCAAGGATCTCTTTTTCTTGCCGACGGAGACGGAGGCGGTCGAAAAGCTGGGCGCGATGCGTTGATGCGCGCGAGCGTGCCTTTGTATATTTATATAGGGAAAGGTCACGGCGAACGCCCGCTTTTCATACCTTATCAAAAGCGTTAAAAACTGACCCACGAGGTAACTGCCATGCCCTCTATTATTGGCAAAGTAAAAATTCTGAACGTCAACCAAGGCTCTAATGTCCAGTTCGGCGATACGGGGTTCATATCCCTGACCAGCACCTCGAAAAATTACGGCGGCGCGGCTTCGTTTTCGCCGGGGGACGCATTCGGCAGCGTCAGCAACAACCAACTGAGCAAGACCAATACGGTCGACACGGACGCGGTCGACAATTCCAACGTCGTCTAAGCAGCTGGCGGGCAAGGATGAACAGGCGGGAGCGCAAGACGGAAGCGGGGCATGCGCTTTCCATTTCCGGCACTCATTCATTTACGAGGAGGCAAGGAGGATGAAGCCGCGGATAACGGTGCTGACATTGGGCGTCGAAGATCTGGAAAGGTCGCTCGCGTTCTACAGAGACGGATTGGGCTTGCCTACGGAAGGCATCGTCGGAACGGAATTCGAGCACGGCGCGGTCGCTTTTTTCGACCTGCAAGCCGGATTGAAACTCGCGATCTGGCGCCGCCGGGATCTTGCGCACGAAGCGAAGGTGCCCGTTGCGCCGTCCAGCTCCACGGAAATGACGATCGGGCACAACGTGGCCAGCAAAGAGGAGGTGGACCGGGTCATGGAGCTGGCGCGACAGGCGGGGGCCGTCGTGACCGATTCCGCGCACGAGACGTTCTGGGGCGGTTACGCCGGACACTTCATGGACCCGGATGGACATTTGTGGGAGGTCGTATGGAATCCGGCTTGGGCGGACGACTTGCATTAACGCCCCGCCGAGGCTATCATGGGCATACAAAGTCCATCATCGAGGTGTGCCATGAAGTTTTCGCAAGCGACGGATTATGCGCTCCATGCCATGATGCATCTGATGAGCCAGGCGCCGGACAAGCCCGTCGGGGTGCAGGCGCTGGCCGACAAGCTTGGCGTGTCCCAGACGTATTTGTCCAAAATGCTAAGCAAGCTCGTAAAGGCGGGACTGATCGGCTCCGTGTCCGGGGCCAACGGCGGTTACCGGCTGAAGGCCCATTACGAACGCATCTCGTTTCTGGACGTCATCCATGCGATCGAAGGGACGGCTTCAATCTTCGAGTGCGGCCTGAACCATGGCGAGGACTGCATGATCCAGAAGGTCGTCATGACTGCCGAGCGGCAGATGGAGCAATATCTTAGCGACAAGAAGCTCGCCGATGTCGCCAGACAGCTTACGTTGTAACGAAAGAGGCCCGCGAGGCCTCTTTTTCGTTATTCCGGCTCCTTTTTCTCATAGGCGATCAGCGTGACGTCATGACCGCTGGCTGCGGTCAACGCCTGCTCCAGCCGCTTCAGTTCGTCGACAAGCTTCTCTTCCAGGCTCGCGAACGCGTATCGGGAATCGTCCACCGCGAGGCCTCCTTTCCTTTGTTTCCTGCGCCTTATTATGATCGAACCCGCGCGTGCTTATGAGCCGCACAGCGTTGACGGGACGATTCATATTCAATTCACATTGGCGTTTTAGTATCCAGTAGGAAACAGTTCGACAGGGGGAATGACGGTGAACGCGATAAAAGCATTGGATATGGCGGGCAGCGGAAGCGAGTGGGCCGTCGAGGCGTCCGGGCTCGTCAAAACGTTCGGCGGCAACCGCGCGGTGGACGGCGTGAGTCTGAACGTTCGCGCAGGCTCGATCTACGGCGTGCTCGGTCCCAACGGCGCAGGCAAGACGACGACGATCCGGATGCTGGCGACGCTGCTCAAGCCCGACGGGGGGCTCGGCGCGAATATTCGGGCACGACGTGACCAAAGAGGCTCAGATCGTCCGGCAGTTGATCGGGGTGACCGGCCAGTACGCATCGGTCGACGAGTCGCTGAGCGCCACGGAAAATCTCATCATCTTTTCGCGGCTGCTCGGGCTTGGCCGCGCCGAGTCGAGACGAAAAGCGGCGGAGCTGCTGGAAGAATTCGGCCTGACGGCCGCTGCCAGACGGCCGCTCAAAAACTTCTCGGGCGGCATGCGGAGGCGACTCGACCTCGCCGCGAGCCTCATCGCGCAACCGCCGCTCATCTTCCTGGACGAACCGACGACGGGACTCGATCCGCGGACCCGCGCCCAGATGTGGGAGACGATTCGCAGGCTGGTGAAGACCGGCTCGACCGTATTGCTGACGACGCAGTATTTGGACGAAGCGGATCAACTGGCCGACCGTATCGCGGTTATCGACCGCGGCACCGTCGTCGCCGAAGGCACCGTGGACGAGTTGAAGGGCTCGGTCGGCAACTCCTCTCTTCATTTGCGCGTGCAGGACCCGCCCGCGATCGGGGAGGCGAGGCGGATCGTCGAACAGGTGCTTCGAGTGACGTCCAGCGTGACGTCGGAGGCCGGCAAGATTACGGCGCCGATGGCGGAAGCCGATCGCGTGACCGACTTGCTCGTCGCGCTGCGTGAAGCGGGTATCCGATTGGCCGAGATCAGCGTGCAGAAGCCGACGCTCGACGAAGCGTTCTTGACGATCACCGGCCATTGCGCGCAGGAAACGCCTGCGCCGGATCGTCAAGCATCCCGAAGCAATCAGGAGGTCACGCTATGAAAAGCACGATTGCCGTCCAACGCGGCGCCCGGCTCAAAAACCGCACGAGCTTCGGCCAATCGGTCCGCCACTCGCTGACGATGGCTTACCGCGGCCTGCTCAAAATACGGCGCACGCCCGAGCAGCTATTCGACGTCACGCTGCAGCCGATTATTTTTACGCTGATGTTCACTTATATCTTCGGCGGAGCGATCTCCGGAGACGTCATCAGCTACTTGCCCGTCATCATCCCGGGCATCCTGGTGCAGACCGTCATCACGACCTCGATCGTCACCGGCGTGCAGCTCCGCGAAGACATGGACAAAGGCGTGTTCGACCGCTTCAAATCGCTGCCGATCGCGCGGATCGCGCCGCTGGCCGGAGCGCTGCTCGCGGATACGATCCGGTACACGATCGCCACGGTGCTGACCTTCAGTATGGGGTACATCATGGGCTACCATCCGGACGGCGGTCTCGGCCACGTCGCGATCGCCGCGCTCCTCGTCATTTTCTGCTCGTGGGCGATCAGCTGGATTTTCGCCTTCTTCGGCGTCATCGCCCGCACCGCCTCGAGCGTACAGGGCATCTCGATGCTCGTGCTGTTCCCGCTCACGTTCCTCTCCAACGCGTTCGTCCCGACGAACACGATGCCGAACTGGCTCCAATGGTTCGTGAACATCAATCCGATCTCGCACCTGGTAACGGCCGTTCGCGACCTTGCCAATTCAGGCACCGTCGGCTGGGACCTCGGCATCTCGCTGATCGGCGCCGCCGCCATCGTCGCGGTATTCGCGCCGATCACGGTGCGGGCGTACATGCGGCGGACGTAGGAGAGGCGCTCTCCGCACCCCCATCGCCGCGCAGAAACATACTAAACCCCCCGGGCAAGCATGCGCCCGGGGGTTGTCGATATCATAGCCTTATTTAATAGAAGCTTCGTAAATATTGCGCACCGACTCGGACAGCATGGCGTTAAAGGCCTCGTCCGACTGTCCGGCGCTGAGGCCTTCGGACAGCGCGCGGGAGAAGCTCGCGATCAGACCGTGATTGCGCGCGAGGCGTTCGTTGGCTTCGGCTTGCGAGTAGCCGCCGGACAGCGCGACGACGCGAAGCACGTGCGGCTCCTCGATCAGCTCGGCATAGAAGTTGTCTTCGGTCGGAATCGACAGCTTGAGCATGACTTTGACGTCCGGCTCGAGCGCGGCGAGCTGCGAGCGAATTTCGGCTTTTAGCAGCTTTTCCGATTCGGCTTTGTCGGCGCTGGCGATGTCCACCTCGGGCTCGATGATCGGTACAAGGCCGGCGGCCGCAATTTGTTGGCCGATGGCGAACTGCTGCTCCACGACCTGGCGAATACCCGAAGGGTTCGCTTCTTTAATGAGGGAACGCATCTTCGTCCCGAAAATCCGTCGCTCGACGGCCCGCTTCAGCAGCGCGTCCAGTCCGTCGATCGGCTTCAGCAGCTGAACGCCGTCCGCCTGCTCGGCGAGACCTTTGTCCACCTTGAGGAAGGGCACGATCCCTTTCTTTTCCCACAAATAGTCCGCCGTCAGCTGCCCGTCGATCTCTCGATCCATCGTGTTCTCGAACAAAATCGCGCCGAGAATGTGCTTCGCGTCGAATGCCGGGCTCTTGATAATGCGGGTGCGCATCTCGTGAACGAGCGCGTACATCGCTTCTTCGCCCGAATAACTGCTTTCCGGCACGCCGTACTGCAACAGCGCCTTCGGCGTACTCCCGCCGCTCTGATCCAGGGCCGCGACGAAGCCCTTCCCCCGTGCGAATCCGTTCCCGTTGTTCCGCGTTCATCGATGTTGCTCCTTCCCGAATTTAGAGTACCGTGAGCGATTGGCAGCTTTGTCCATCTCATCATAGCATTTTATGTCTGGTTGCATAAGCGGGACTTTCGAAGTTGCCCTTTGGTAGTCCCGGCATGCCGAAGCGCTTGCGGCTTCACGCACGTTTGTGGACTCGCTCGCCCTGCACCCATACCTCCCGTATGTTCTCCGGACGCGCAAGGTACATGATCTTTTGGAAAATCTCGTGCTTCGGCACGTCATTCCCGAATACGGGCAGCTTCGCGCCGGCCAGCGCGATGTCGACGATCTGCGCGTCCCAGGCGTAGCCCTCCGCGAGCCGGCCGATCGGCAGGCTGAGCGCTTCGCCGCCGCCGGCGGTCGCGAGGTAGAAGGCTTCGGCGATTCCGATGCGCGAAGACGGCACGCCGCGCGCGTCCGCGGAGAGAGCCGGATCCACGCCCTCCTCCAGCATACGCGACGAGATGACGGCCTGCCGGGCGTTGTCGTACAAGCTCGGCGAATAGCCGCCGGAGACGTCGGAGCCAAGGCCGACTTCCACGCCTTTCTCCAGCCAGCGCGCGACCGGGAGGACGCTGTTCGAGAAGTAGACGTTGGAGATCGGACAGTGGCCGACCGCCGTTCCCGTGGCGGCAAAGAGCGCCGCGTCGTTTTCGTCAAGCAAGTTGCAGTGCGCCATGACGGATTTGTCGCCGAGCAGCCCGAAGTCGCGGAGCGCGGCCGCGTCGCGCTTGCCCAGCCGCTCAAGCACGTACTCGTGCTCCCAATCGCTCTCGCTGCAGTGGGACTGGATATGCGTATCGTGCTTGGCGGCCAGCGCGCCGAGTCCCGTTAATGCCTCGTCCGTGCAGCTCGGAATAAACCTCGGCGTCACGACGGGATACACGCCCTGCTTGACGTTTTTCGCCAGCGCCTTGACGGCGACGATAAACGCTTCCGTGTCCGCAAGTGCGGTAGACGTATCGGCATCACGGTAGTAATCGGGATTTTGCGCGGGATCGTCCATGACGACCTTGCCGACCAGGCCGCGCTGTCCTTTTTTCGCGCAGATCTCGGCCAGAAGCAGGCTGGATTCTTTGTGGATCGTGGCAAAATAAAGGGCGGTCGTCGTGCCGTTCGCAAGCAGCGTGGCGACGAGGTCGTCGTATACCTCGGCGGCGAAGCCGAGATCCGCGAACTTGGACTCCAGCGGAAACGTATGCGCGTGCAGCCAATCGTAAAGCGGCACGTCCAGCGAAGTTCCCGACTGCGCCCACTGCGGCGCGTGCACGTGCAGGTCGACGAAGCCGGGCAGCAAATACTGGCCCGGCCCGAGACGCTGATAGCGGCCTTCGTCCGCATGGCGCTGCCGGATGGCCTCATAGTCGTCGGCATCCGGCGCGACCGTCCTGGCGATGATGCCGTTTGCGTCCACGCAGAACAAATGGTCCTTCAAAACATCGATTTCTTTGGGGGAGCGGGCGGTAAACGCCGTTCCCTCGAACACGCGGAAATAAGTCGTCATTCGTTCGCCTCCTTGTCTTTACGCAGCTGAATTTTTATCATTATAGGGAATCTGAATCGGGAAGTCCATGCATGTTCATCATACAGCGAGGAGGGATCGAAAATGACGCCGATTGCTGGGCAGGTGCCCTTCGGTTACGAGCCGCCGGTCAAGCGGGAAAAAGGCACGTTGATCTACTACGATACGTTCGAGGATACGACGGACGAAGCGCTCGCCGTCGCCGCCGAGACGGCCAAAGCGCGAACTTTTGCGCGATTCGTGCTTTATCCGATCCACGAGGAGACGGCGAGACGGATGTTCAAAGCGCCGGTAAGCGCCTACTACAAGCGCGAAAAGAGGTTGGCCGAGTGGGTTGGCGACAGGGCGTCGAGCGTGCCTGCGCCCGAGATCGACCGATGGGAAGGCAAGAGAAAGAAGTATACGCCGATGGAGGCAGCTTTGCGGCACCTGACGGAGACGCTTCCGGGGCCGCATTTCATCTATATGGCGCCCGCGACCGCCAACCTGTTCGCCTCGTACGACGTCTTCGAAGGCTGGATCTCGAAGCTTCGGCTCGTGCTTTCCGCCGTGCCCGCCGATCCGGCGCCGAAGCTGGCGCAATATCGCAGCCGTTGGAGCCTGGCCTGGGAGGACGAATGAGACTGTCGGCCGAACAGACGGTACAGCGGCGCGAATTCGCGATCGCCAGGCTGCTTGCAAAGCTTCCGCATGGTCTCTAACGGACATTCCATGACGAAAACGGTTACATTTTGTCTAACCCCAAGCCCTTTCCGCGTCTGGAAAAGGCTTTTCTTTAATGGTACGAACCGACGCATGAACACGCTTACTTTCTCTCATGATTCTCATCCGACCCCGCGTCCCGCTTGCGTTTGCGCATATACTGCTTTTCCCTTTGGATTTGGATAAAACGCTTTATCATCGAATAAATCCAATATATGGAAAAAGATTAAGAAATTCACCTAAACGCAACGACACAAAAACATGGGCCTAAAGAACTATAATCTTGAACTCGAGATATGTCCCCTTGCAAATTATGTCATTCATCCATTCGACTTGGAGTCCGCACTATGGCATACGTCTGAGGATGAATGATTGGGTAATTCTGGATCGAAAAGCATCCGAGCGCGCCTTCGATCATGACCGAAGGCACATCGATCCTTATCTAACTACCCATTCAATAATCGGTACTCCCGTAGCATGGGCATGTCAATTTCGGCAATGTATGTTGAAAATGAACGCAGAAGACTAGAAGTGAGGGAACCTGACGAAAGATTTGAAATTTCTCATTATAATACATGACGGGAAGGCGATGATGGGATGGCTATGCAGAGCAAGGTAGAACCGTATTTACTGTTCGAGGAACGCAACCGGATCGCAGAAGAACTCCACGATCGCATTTGCCCGCATCTATTCGGCATCACCTATGCGGTCCATTCCGCAGAGCATGAATGGGAAGAAATGACGAGCTCGCAGCATCTGGCGCTGCTGCGCGACATTCAGGAGGCGGCGGCGGAAGCGGCGCGGGAGCTGCGAAGGACGATATACGACCTGAGCGTGTCCGACCACGGGGACGCTTCGTGGCTCGGCGGCGTCGAGTCGCTGCTCGCGAGCCAGGCGAAGCTGAGCGGCGTCAGAATCCGGTTCAGGCCGCCCGCGCCGGACAGGCGTCTTAGCGTTCACCATCAGAAGGCGCTGTACCGGATCATCGCGGAGTCGGCAGCCAACGCGATCCGTCACGGCGAATGCAACGCCATCGATATCAAGCTGACGCTGCGGCCTTGTTCGGCCACGCTCCGGATCTCGGACAACGGAAAAGGATTCGACTGCGCTGCGCTGCGTCAGGGAGAGCGTTCGGGCTTCGGTCTGAGCGAGGAGTCCTCGGGCTTCGGCCTGAGAAACATGAAGTCGCTCGCCGCCGCGCTTGGCGGCAGCCTGCAAATCGACAGCGAACCGGGGAGCGGCACGCGCATCGTCGCGCGATTGCCGCTGTCGGACGCTCGCGAGGACAAAAACTAGATTGCTTTGTAAGGAAGGTGACGACATGAAGATCGTAATCGTGGACGATCATCCTCTCGTCCGCAAAGGACTGAGAGCCGTACTATCGGCCGAGGAAGGATTCGAGATCGCGGGGGAAGCCGAGACCGTATTGGGCGCGCTGTCCGTCGTCGAGACGACGAATCCCGATCTCGTCATATTGGATATCCGGCTGGGCGCCGAGTCCGGCTACGACCTCGTGCGGTCGCTTCGGGGGCTGCACTGCCGGTTCATGATGCTGACCTCCTCGGCTTCCGAGGCCGACATCCGCAGAGCGAAGGAGTGCGGAGCCGACGGCTACGTGCTGAAGGACGCCGCGCCGGACGAGCTGCTGCTCGCCGTCAAGATGATCGGCCGCGGCCGCAAGTACTTCGATCAGAGTCTGCTGGGCACGCTGCTCCGCAAGGAATCGGACGATCCCCTCGAGAAGCTGACGCCGAAGGAGCGGGAGGTGCTGGTCGCGCTCGGGGAAGGCTTGTCCAATAGCGCCGTGGCCAAAAAGCTGGTCATCAGCGAGTTCACGGTCAAGAAGCACGTCAGCCGCATTTTTCAAAAGCTCAACCTGACCGACCGTACCCAGGCCGCCTTGTTCGCGCAGTCTCAGGGCATCGGCGACTTCTCTCCCTCGGATATCCGGACGGAGAGCGGCTTCGCTCTTCCGAATGGTACTAAAGTATAATATCCATACCTACCGACGCGGCACGATGGAGGCTTCCGAAGAAGAAGCAAAATCATCCTGCCGCGTAATAGTTTTGAAAGTCGAGGGCGATTTACAATAAAAACAGGACGAGGCAGGGGGAGGCCAAAACGAAAACGAATATCGGAAAACGAGTCAGAAATTTCTGATATTTATTTCATTTTCAAAAGAAATCAGCATCGGAGTGAAGCGTCTTGGAAATTCAACGGTATTGGAGCGTAGTCAGGAAAAGACTATGGCTAATCGCCTTAATTACGATCGTTATGTGCACGGCGGTCGGATATTATACGACGCAACAAAAGCCGATTTATCAGGCAGCCGCCAAGCTGATGGTGTACCAAAGCGAAGCCCCCGGCAATACGTCCTCAGCGCCCGACGCCGGCGCGATCAACTCCAACATTTTGCTGATCAAAACCTTTAAGCAGTTGATTCTCACGCCTCGAATTTTGGAAAAGGTCGCAGCGTCCTATCCCGACCTTCATACATCGGCGGGCGAGCTCGCTGGAAAGATCGGCATCTCGTCCGTGAGCGAGACGCAGATCATGACCGTGATCGCGACGGACGGCTCCTACGCAAGAGCGGCCAACATGGCGAACGCCGTATCCAAGGTGTTTCAGTCCGAGATTCGCACGCTCATGAATCTGAACAACGTATCCGTTCTTAACTGGGCCGACCCCGAAGCGGGCGGAGGACGGATCTCATCCGGTCCTGCCAAAAACGTGGCGATCGCGTTCGTCCTGTCGATCCTGATCGGCATCGCGCTGGCTTTCCTGCTGGACCATATGGACGATTCGGTCAAGACGGAGCAAGAGGTGCGCGCCAAGCTGGGACTGCCGCTGCTCGCCGACGTTCCCCGAATACGCAACAGGGACTTGATCGGACCGGACGATTCGGAACGAACGACGATGGGAGCGAGGGGGAAGCCGAATGTCACGATGGATGCGTAAACGGGGATTGATCGCCGCGCAAAATCCGAAGTCGGCGGCCGCGGACACGTATCGCCGGCTAAAGACGGGCATCGAGTGGTCCGTTCGGGACGAAGGCATGAAGACGATCGCGGTCGCATCGGCCGAACCGGGAGAGGGCAAGAGCACGACGTCCTCCAACATCGCGGTCGCCTATGCCAAAGCCGGACGTCGCGTCCTGCTGCTGGATACGGATCTCCGGTCGCCGGTGCAGCATCAAATTTTCGATCTGCCGAACGACGCGGGGCTGAGCACGGCGCTGGCCGGGCGCGGCGAGCTGGATCAGTTCGCCAGGCGGACGGCCTACCCGAACCTGCAAGTGGTGTGCGCGGGACCGCTGCCGCCCAATCCGTCCGAGCTGCTCGATTCGGAAGCGATGGACGCCATGCTCGACGCGGCCAAGGCGCGCTTCGATATCGTCATCGTCGACACGACTTCGATGGCGGCCGCGTCGGACGCGATGATCGTCGCGGACAAATGCGACGGCGCCGTGCTCGTCATCCGCAAGGGCAAGACGAGCATGGACGCGGTACTGAAGGCGAAGGAGACGCTCTCGTCCGGACGGGTCCGGGTCGTAGGCGCGGTATTCAATCGCCGGGGGGCGTTAAGCGTCAGCCGTTAAGAGGAAGTCGTTAAGAAGAAATCGTTCTAAAGAAGTCGTTAAGGAGAAGTCGTTAAGAAGAAATCGTCGCCAAGCGGGAAGCTTCGATGGAACGAAGCGATTTTCCAAGGAAATGTCTCCTGCTCCTTTATCACTGGAGGCACTCGGCCATGCTGTGGGTCAGCGGACCTTAGACGTTAATCGTCAGGGGTGTGGCGTGAGGATGGGTTCAATGCCCGCTTATGTTTGATTTGAAACGATTGAATGGTGAAGATTCGATCTGTTCAGGCATGATTTGATCGGACGGCCCGGCTTCCGGCAGAAAATAGCTGTTGAAAAGCAGTTATTTCCCGAGAGGGAGGCCGGTGCGGTCCAATAAGTGTCAAAAGGCATTTATTTACTCGAAATCGCGACCAAACGAGCGTAAACGGGAGAAATAAATGCGTTTTAACCGTTATTTCGTGCGGGATGCCATTTTTCGTCCGAAATAAATGCTTTCTAACACTTATTCCGAAAAGGTGTCGCAATCGTCGCTAGTGTCGCAAGCGTCGCTGGTGTCGCAATCGTCGCTAGTGTCGCAAACGCATGGGCGCCGCAAATTCCGCAAGCATGATACATCGGCAAGTCTAAAGAGAAATACGGATGGGGTGAGAGCGTATGAAAAAAGTGAGAAAAGCGATTATTCCTGCGGCAGGCCTCGGCACGCGCTTCCTGCCTGCCACCAAGGCGATGCCCAAGGAAATGCTGCCGATCGTCGACAAGCCGACCATACAGTACATCGTAGAAGAAGCGATCGAATCCGGAATCGAAGACATTATCGTCGTGACCGGCAAAGGAAAAAGGGCGATCGAGGATCACTTCGACATCGCCTTCGAGCTGGAACACACGCTGGCGGAAAAGGGCAAGCTCGATATTTTGAGCAAGGTTCGCAAATCGTCCAACGTCGAGATCCACTACATCCGTCAGAAGGAAGCCAAAGGACTCGGCCATGCCGTCTGGTGCGCCCGCAACTTCATCGGCAACGAACCGTTCGCGGTGCTGCTGGGCGACGACATCGTGCAGTCGGACACGCCGTGCACGCGGCAGCTGATCGAGCAGTACGAGCAGACCGGCAAGTCGGTCATCGGCGTGCAGGCGGTCGGCACCGACCAGACGAACCGGTACGGCATCCTCGATCCGATCGAACGGCGCGGACGTCTGTACCAGGTGCGGCGTTTCGTAGAGAAGCCGCCGCTCGGGCATGCGCCGTCCAATCTGGCGATCATGGGCCGCTATGTGCTATCGCCGGAGATTTTCGAATTCCTGGGCAAGCACGAAGTCGGCGCGGGCGGAGAGATTCAACTGACGGACGCGATCCAGCGGCTGAACGAGGCGCAAGGCGTTCACGCTTACGACTTCGAGGGCATGCGCTATGACGTCGGCGAGAAGCTCGGCTTCATCATGACGACGATCGACTTCGCGCTCCGCGACGAGGAACTCAGGTACCGCCTGATGGACGGACTCGAGGCGCTGATCTTGCGCGAGAAAGTGGGGGATAGCCATGGCTCTGCGGTATGATATGGAGCTGGTCGCCCGCCTGACGGACTTCGAACGCAAGCGGATCGCGGCGCAGAACGACGGCAAGCTGGCGATGTACACGTCGGTCAAGCGCGGCATGGACGTCGCGGGCTCGCTGTTCGCGCTGGCGCTGTTCAGTCCGATCTTCGCGGTGACGGCGACGCTCATCAAGCTGGAAAGCCCGAAGGCGCCGATTTTTTTCCAACAGACGCGCATCGGCAAAAACGGCCGTAAATTCAAGATGTACAAGTTCCGCTCGATGGTGCCGGACGCCGAGCAGAAGCTCGCGGCGCTCCTGGAGAAGAACGAGATCAAAGGCGCGATGTTCAAGCTGAAGGACGACCCGCGCATCACGCGGATCGGGCGGTTCATCCGCAAGACGAGCATCGACGAGCTCCCGCAGCTCGTGAACGTGCTCAAGGGCGAGATGTCGCTCGTCGGCCCGCGGCCGCCGCTGCAAAGAGAGGTGGAGGAATACTCGGACTACGACAAGCTTCGGCTCTCCGTAAGCGGAGGCTGCACGGGACTGTGGCAAGTGACCGGACGCAGCAATCTCAGCTTCGAGCAGATGGTGGAGCTGGATCTGGAATACATTCGCAAACGGAGCATTCGGGGGGGATCTGAAGATCATTTTTCGGACCTTCAAGCTGCTGCTTGGGGCCAAAGACGCTTTTTAAGGGTGGCGACAGATGAACAAGATTTTGTTTATTACGAATCGGCTGCCTTTTCCCGGCACGGACGGCCGCAAAAACATGCTGCTGCAATACGTTCGGCATATGAAAGAAATCTACCCCGACAGCGAAATCGTCAATCTGTCGTTCGTGGACGATCCGAAATATTTGTCCCAGCGACCGCCCGAAATCGGCAGGCTGGCGACGCTTGAGGCGCCGGGCAAGCTTGAAAAGCTCTACAACATCGTCGTCCATTCGCTGATCCGCCGCAAGTGGCCGCTTCAGGTATCGGTGTACTACAGCCGCAAGACGCACCGCAAGATCCGGGAATTCGTCCGCGAGGAGGAGCCGGACTTCGTGCTCTACGACATGGTGCGGGTAGCCGAATACCTGGCGCCCGGCAAGGGCCGCAAGGTGCTGAGCTACGACGACCTGCTGTCGCTGCGTTACCGCCGCCAGCTCGACTGGTTCCAGTACATCCCGTCCGTGCTCGGCGGTTTTTCGGACAAGCTGCCGAGCGGCCTCAAGAAGTTCGCGGACCTGAAGTTCGTTCAGAAATGGCTCATCGCCTTCGAGAGCAAGATGCTGGGCAAGTACGAAAAGCAAGTGGCCCCGCGTTTCGACCATCTGATCTTCACCTCTCCGGCCGAAGCGCAAAACTTCAGGAAAACGACGCGTCACGAATCCTGTCACGGCGTCCCGATGAAGGTCGAGCCCGACTTTCGGATGCAGGCGAAAGGCGCCCGGCTCTATGACAAGAATAAGGTCGTGTTCGTCGGCAAAATGGACATTCCCCACAACAGCTCGGCGGCCGTATATTTCTGCGAGCGCGTATGGTCCCGAATCAAGCAGAGCAATCCGGCGGCGGTGTTCTACATCGTCGGCAAAAATCCGACGGCCGAGGTGCTGCGCCTGCAGCGCGAACATCCGGGCGTCATCGTGACCGGCGAGGTCGACGACGTCAAGCGGATCGTCAGCGACTCCGCGCTCATGATCGCGCCGCTCCTGTTCGGCACCGGGATCAAGACGAAGATCCTCGAAGCGATGTCCTGGGGCGTACCGGTCGTGACCAACGCGATCGGCAGCGAAGGCTTGGACGCGAACAACGGCGAGGACCTGTTCGTATGCGAATCGGAAGACGAGATGGTGCGCAGCGTACTGCTGCTGATGGGCGACAGCGAGATCAACGACAGCATATCGGGCAATTCGATCCGGTACGTGAGCCGCCGCTTCAGCGGTTCGGCGACCCGCAAAAACATGGAGCTGATCCTATCCTAGCGCAAGGGCGCGACGAGCCGGTCGATCTCGTCCGCGCTTCGGTCGTCGCGCTGTTTTTGTTCTCGCTGGCGGTCATCACGTATGACAGCTTGCCATACTTCGCCTTCTCGGTCTATCGCCCGCTGGCGATGTTTCCGATGTTCGCCGCCTCGCTGCTGCTGCTGTTCACCGACTTCAAGTTCCGCCGCGGGGACGTACCGCTGTTGCTTTTCGCCGCGTACAGCGTCGGGCATTCGCTGCTCGCGTCGGCCGGCGTGACAGGCGCGAGCTTCAAGCACGCGATCACCCTGCTGTTCGGCATCTCGATGTACCGGGTGTCCCTGTATATCGCCGAGCAGGCGAAGAACGATCCCGCGCTGCGCAAGCAGATCGCCGTATACCTGCTCGTCGGCTTCGTGCCGCCGCTCGCGGCCGGGCTGCTGCAGCTTGCGGACGCCTACTTGATCCGCAGCGGTTTTTCAGGCGTATTGACCGGCCTGTTTTCCGAGAAGGTGTACAAGGGCCGGATACAACTGCTGTCCGGCGAGCCGTCCTGGGGCGGCATCCATCTGCTGACCGGCGGATTGCTGCTGCTCTACCTGTACAAGGAGGGCTACCGGAAAATCACGATCGTGCCGTTGATCGGCTGCGCCGTGCTGCTGGTCCTGTCGTTTTCGGCCTACGCTTACAGCGTGCTGCTGATCGCGCTGCTGGTGTACGTATTTATCGCGAACAAGTATCGCGGCCGCATGCTGCTCGCGCTCGGCGCGATCGGACTCGTCATCGTCGTCGGCGTGCCGTTCCTGCTCGAGACGCTGAAGGTGAGCGGCTACTTCACGGATCGGTTCCAATTCAATTTTCCGCATCTGCTGCGGGCGGACAATTCCTTCTTTATCCGCGTCATTTTCCCGGCGATCGGCTTCA
This sequence comes from Cohnella rhizosphaerae, assembly GCF_029525575.1. GTDB lineage: Bacteria > Bacillota > Bacilli > Paenibacillales > Paenibacillaceae > Cohnella > Cohnella rhizosphaerae. The sequence continues at coordinate 153,647 of NZ_JAPDIA010000001.1, read as the reverse complement.
TGGAGTTTTGGCATCATCCGATCTTCGGCGTCGGCGGCGGATTTTACTACCGCGAGTTCGCGGAGTTGCTGCGCGGGCACTTCGACTACGGCATGAAGTTCACCGAGGTCGCGAACCTGGTGAACGAACATCCGGAGATGGCCACCTCGCGCAATTTGTGGTCCAAGCTGTTCGCGGAGGAAGGCCTGATCGGCGCGCTGCTGTTCCTCGGCTTCATGTCGGCCGCGCTGCGCAGCTCGCGCCGCCATCCGTTCGCCCAGTTCGCGTTCGCGCTGTGCGTGTCGCTCGTCATGAATTTCGATTCCTACTCCTTCGTGAACTTCTGGCTGCTGATCGGATGGATCCGGGGCGGATTCTTTGAAGGACGGCCGGACGCCCGGGCGGCAGAATGGGATACGCAGAACGATAGGGAGTTGAGACGTACCGCATGAAAATCGTAATCGTCAACAGCTTGTACACGCCCCACATCATCGGAGGGGCCGAGATATCGACGCAGATTCTGGCGGAGACGCTCGCGTCCGTCGCCGACGTTCACGTGCTGACGCTCGGCGGACACGGCCGAGCCGAAGGCATCCGCGAGGAACGGATCAACGGCGTCACCGTGCACCGGATGCCGCACGGCAGCCTGTACTGGATCGGCGACGCCAAACGGCGCGGCGTGCTGATGCGGACCGCACGCAGGCTGACCGACCTGTACAATCCGCGAATGAACGAAGCGGTGCGGGAGCGGCTGGCCGCGATCAAGCCGGATCTGATCCACACGCAGAACCTGTCCGGCTTCGGCGCGGGCATCTGGACGGCCGCGGCCGGCCTGGACGTGCCGATCGTGCATACCCTGCGGGACTATTCGCTGCTGTCGCCAATCAGCTCGCCGATCAAAAATCCGCTGCTGGCCCGGCTGTACGCGATGACGACAAGCGGCTACAGCCGGCATGTGTCGGCGGTGGTCGGCATTTCGTCGCACATTCTGAAGCGCCATACGGATGCGGGGCTGTTCCCGGCCGCCGCGCGCAAGGTCATCCCGAACGCGGTGGAGGGCGGCATCGCCGCCAGCGACAAGGAGTTCGACAGGCGGCCGCTTCGCATCGGCTACTTCGGACGAATCGAGCCGGAGAAAGGCGTGCGGGAGCTCGTCGAGGCGGCGATGTCGCTGCCGACCGACGTCGTCGAGCGTATCGTCATCTGCGGCGAAGGCAGTCTGCGGGCGAAGCTCGCCGACGGCTGCCGCGAGGACGCGCGCTTCGTATTTCCCGGCAAGGTGAAGCCGGCCGAGGCGCGCCGCATGATGGGCGAGGCCGACGTCAACTTCGTGCCTTCGGTATGGGAAGAGCCGTTCGGCCGGGTCATCATCGAGTCGTACCAGGTCGGCACGCCGGTGTACGCCACCGACGTCGGCGGCATCCCGGACGCGGTGTACGATCCCGAGGAGTTTCTGTTCCCGCCGGGCAGCGCCGCGGCCATCCGGGCCAAGATTCTGTCGTTCCACTCGCTGCCGGCCGCCGACAAGCGGCGCATCCAGGCGGCCTGCCTCAAGCACTGCCGCGGCTTCACCCAAGCCGCGCTGCTCGACCGGCATCTGGACTTGTACGACCAGACGCTGGCCGGCGGCGAATATTCCGCGGTTAGAACCGCCGTCGGGCAGGTGCATTAGATGAGCGAGCCGACCGTCTACATGTGGCCCAAGACGAATCCGCACAACAAGTACACCGACCTGCTCGCCAGGTCGCTCGAGCGGCGGGGCCTTCGCGTCGAGCATTATGCGAAGGGCTCGCAGTTCAAGCCGCGCCGTGGCGATATCGTTCATATTCACTGGCCGAGCTATACGTACCAGGCTTCCAGTTTCCCGCTGACCGTCGCGAAGTCGATCTTTTTTTATATCGCTGCTCTACTGGTACAAGTTCCTCGGGGTGCGGCTGTTCTGGACGATTCACAACATCTGGCCGCACAAAGGCCGTTCGCGCTGGGACTTCTTCGTCCGCAAGCGGCTGCTGAGCCTGTGCGACGCCGCGTTCGTCCTCAGCGAATCGTCGAAGCGCGAGGCCGCCGAAGTATTCGGCGTCCCGGAAGACAAGATCGTCGTGACGCCGCACGGCCACTACGATGACGCCTACCCGAGCCGCGGCCTCGATATCCGCGCCAGGTTCGGCATCCCGAAGGAACGGTTCCTGTACCTTTTCGTCGGCCGGATCAACCGTTACAAAGGCGTCGAACAGCTCGTGTCGGCTTACCGGTCGCTCGAGCCCGCGAACGCCGCGAACGCAGCGCTGCTGATCGCGGGACAGGCGGATACGGGCTACGATCTTGGCTTTATCGGCGCGGACAAGGCCGGCGACGAAGCGGGCGCGATCAAGCTCCACTCGTCGTTCGTGGACGACGCAGATCTGGCCGACTACCTGCTCGCGGCCGACGCGGTCGTGCTGCCTTACCGGCAGATCACGACGAGCGGGAGCGCCATTCTGGCGCTGACCTTCGGCAAGCCGGTCGTCGCGCCGCGGCTCGGCTCGCTGGGCGAGTACGTGTCCGACGGCTGCGGCGTGCTGTACGATCCCGACGACCGGGACGGGCTCCGCAAGGCGCTGCAAGACGTGATGAACATGGACCGGCCGAAGACGGAGAGACGGATCGCGGACAAGCTCGGGGAGCTCGACTGGGACCGGATCGCGGACCGGATGCTCGCCGTCTACGCCGGCCGGATACCGCAAGAGGTGAACGCATGAAAGCAACGGTAGCGATATGCACGCACAATCGGGCCGCGGATCTGCGGGAGGCGCTGCTCAGCCTGCTGAAGCAGCGGTTCGACGCCTTCGAGGCGATCGTCGTGGACAACGGTTCGACCGATTCCACCGCGCAGACCGTAGCGGAAATCGAGCGGATGGTCAGCTTCCCGGTCCGCTATATCTATGAAGCGCGGCTCGGTCTCTCCGTCGCCCGCAACCGGGCGATCCGCGAGTCGCAGGGCGAATACGTGCTGTTCCTGGACGACGACGCGGTCGCGTCCGAGGATTGGATCGCCGGCATCGTCGCCCTGTTCGAGCGCGATCCGCGCATCGGCGTCGTGGGCGGCCGGATCGATCCGGCCTGGGAAGGGGAGGCGCCCGCCTGGCTCGCGCCGGAGAATCGCACGCTCTACACGATCCTCGATTATGCGGAAGACATCGTGGAGATGAAACGGCCGCATATCCCCTTCGGCGCCAATGTCGCGTTCAGGCGATCGGCGCTCGATATGGCGGCGCTGTTCCGCGAGGACCTGGGGCGCGTCGGGAGCAACCTGCTCTCGAGCGAGGAAGGGGAACTGATCGACCGCATCCGCACGAGATACTCGGTCTACTACACGCCGCACGCCTCGGTTCTGCACAAGATTCCGCGCAGCCGCATCAGCCGCAAATGGCTGCTCAGGCGCATCTACTGGCAAGGCGTCAGCAGCGCGGTCAGCTCCGAGCGCAAGCTGCGCGTGTTCGCGCGGTCGATCGTGAAGCTGCCGATCATCGTGCTGCTCTCGCTGCCGGTGCTGTACGACCGGCGCCGCGTCTTCCGCAACGTCAGCCGGATCGCCTACAACAACGGGCAGATCAGCGGCGTGCTGGGCACGTACGAATGAGCAGGCTAAGCCGCCTGTGGAGCGGCGGAGGCGCGCTATCCGCGATCATGAAGACGAGCGCCGCCAACCTGATCATCGTGCTGCTCGGCACCGTCACCTCGATCGTGACGGCGCGCATGTTCGGCGTCGCGGGCAAGGGCGAGTTTTCGGCGATCCTCTTCTGGTCGACCTTGCTGGCCGGCGTCCTCAGCTTCGGGCTGCCGACATCGCTGATTTTTAACCGGCGCACGCATCCGGCGCACGGACCGGCGTTTATCCGGGCCGGATTCCTGTTCCAGCTGCCGATATGCGTCGTCGCGGGCACGGTGGCCTGGTTTTGCATGCCGGCCTGGCTCGGCAATTACGGCGACCATATCGTGGCCATCGCCAGATGGTACACCGTCCTGACGCTGCCGCTGCTGCTCGCGGTCAACCTGCTGTCGGCGCTTGCGCAGAGCATGGAGAACTTCGGGCTTTACAACGGCATCCGGCTGTACGTGCCGCTCAGCAACCTGATCGGACTGCTCGCGTTGTGGGTGTTGGGCTACTTAAGCCAGTTTTCCTCGGCGCTCATGTTTCTCGTCACGAGTCTGGGCGTCGTCTGCTGGGCGCTGTACCGGCTGAGGCGGGAGCTGGCGGTCGGCTGGTTCGGCAAAAAGGACGCTGCGGCCGAGGCCGGCCAAAAGCCTGGCGAGCGCGGACCGGTCAAGTCGCTGTTCGGCTACGGCACGCGCGTATACGGCGTCGAGCTGCTCGGCACGCTCTACACGCAGTGCGACAAGCTGATCATCCTGTCGCTGCTCGCGCCAAGGGAATTCGGGCTTTATACGGTCGTGTACACGCTGTCCCGCGTGTTCAACATCGTCCAGACGGCCATCTCGGGCGTCGTCTTCCCGAAGGTGACGGGTCTGTCGCAGGAGGAGGTCGTCGCCAAGGTCAGCCGGGCGTTCCGGCTATCCTTTCCGATCATGCTCGCCGCGCTCGTGCCGGGCATGATCGTCGGCCGCTGGCTGCTCGGTCTGCTCTACGGCCAACAGTTTCTGGCGGCGGACACGGCCTTCTACCTGCTGTCCCTGGAATGCGTCGTCGGCGGCGGCTCGTGGATACTCGCCTCTTCCTTTAACGCGATGGGCCGGCCGGGTCTCGTCGTCGCGAGACAGGCGTTCGCGCTGGCGCTGACCGTCGGCATGTGCTTCTTGCTCGCCCCGGCGTACGGGCTGAACGGCATCGCGCTGGCGATGCTGATCGGAGCCTTCAGCCGGATCGTCATCTCGGTCGCGGCGATGAAGGTCGTCTTCAAGGCGCCGGTATCGGGCGTACTGTTCGACAAGGACGATTGGCGCTTCCTGGCGGGACGGCTCACGCGGGCGGCGCAGTCCTGACCGGGGATTAGCGGCACGCGGTGGCGTTATTGCTTCCCGCTCCTGCGCCCCCTAAGCTGCCGAAGAAGAAGAAGGCTCCCGTTCCTGACCGGGGAACGCATTTCATAGGAACAAAAAAAGAAAGAGACAAGCGCGAAGGAGACAAACGGATGGAGATCGCGACCTTATCGGCTCACCCGATGGATGAGCTCAAAAACCGGCTCAGGCTCATACTGAACGTCATTCCGCCGGGCTCGAACATCTATTATATCGACTATCCCGTTTATTCCAACGGCGGGGACCTGCTCATCATGAAAGGGACGGAGGCCTTCTTCAGGGAAAACGGAATCCGGGTGCGTGCGAGATACAGCGCGTTCGACTTCCCCGACGGACTGAGCGTACCGAAGGATCACATCCTCGTGCTGCAGGGCGGCGGCAACTTCGGCGACCTGTACCCCGTGCACCAGAAGCTGCGCGAACGTGTCGTTGCCGGCTATCCGAACAATCGGGTCGTCATTCTGCCGCAGACGATCCACTACAAGGACGTGCGGGAGTTCGACCGGACCGCCGACATCCTGAACCGCCACAAGGACGTGCACCTGTTCGTGCGCGATACGCTGTCGCTGGATATGGCGAAGGACAAGTTCCACCGCTGCGGCGTCTATCTGTCCCCCGACATGGCGCACCAGCTGTGGCCGATCCGCGGCGGCGGTCAGCCGGCGAGGGAGCTGCTCCGCTTCATGCGGACGGATATCGAGAAAACGGAAGGGCAGGACGGACTGCCCGTCGAAGGCGCCGGCGACGTTCTCGACTGGTCGACGCTCTACAGCCGCACGGAGCATCGGTCGATTCGCGCGATCGGCAAGGTGATGCGCATCTCCAAGGGCAAGCTGCCGGTCGGGAAGTTCTGGATCAAGTATTCGGATCGGCTCGTGAGCAAGGCGGTCGAACGGTTCGCGCAGTACCGCACCGTGCAGACGTCCCGGCTTCACGGCCATATCCTGTCCTGTCTGATGGACAAGCCGAACGTCCTGTACGACAACGCGTACGGTAAAAACGGCCGTTACTATCGCACCTGGACACAGGGCATCGTGTCGGCCAAGCTGGCGGCGGAGCCGTCGAGCAAACAGAGCGGAGGGATGGCATGAAAATCGTGCTTTTGTCCGGCGGATCGGGCAAACGGCTCTGGCCGCTGTCGAACGATTCCCGCTCGAAGCAGTTTCTGAAGGTGCTGAAGGATCCAGCCGGCAGGCCTGAATCGATGATTCAGCGGGTATGGCGGCAGCTCGGCGACGCCGGCCTGCAGGACCATGCCTACGTCGCGACGGGCAAGTCGCAGGTCGAGATCCTGTACGGCCAGCTCGGCAGCGACGTCAGGCTGATCGCCGAACCGTCCCGCCGGGACACGTTCCCGGCGATCGCACTCGCGGCGACGCATCTGTATGCGATGGAAGGCGTGAGCCTGACCGAGACGGTCGTCGTCATGCCGGTCGACCCTTACGTCGACGGCCGGTTTTTCGCGGAACTCGCGAAGCTCGAACGCGCGCTGGACGCTTCCGGCGCCGATCTGGCGCTCGTCGGCGTGCAGCCGACGTATCCGTCCGAGAAGTACGGGTACATCGTGCCCGGATCGGGCGTCGCAGGGGAGGACGGGCGCGACGGCAAGACTGCCGGCGCGCATGAAGGCGGCGAAGAGCCGTTCGTGACCGTGCGCGGGTTCCGCGAGAAACCGGCAAAGGAAGAGGCCGAGCGGATGATCGCCGAAGGCGCGCTTTGGAACTGCGGCGTGTTCGCGTTCAAGCTCGATTTTCTGATCAATATCCTGATCGCCCACGAGCTGCCGATCCAGCACGAGGAAATGGCGAGGCGCTACGAAGCGCTGCCGAAGATCAGCTTCGACTACGAGGTCGTCGAGAAGGCCAACCGGATCGCCGCCGTTCGCTACGCGGGCGACTGGAAGGACCTCGGCACCTGGAACACGCTCACCGAGGAAATATCCGAGCCGCTCACGGGCAAAGGTACGATCTCGGCCCAGACGCGGGGCGCGCACGTCATCAACGAACTGGACGTTCCGATCGCGGTGCTCGGCCTGTCGGACGTCATCGTGGCGGCGAGCCCGGACGGCATCCTCGTCGCGGACAAGGCGCTCAGCCCGATGGTGAAGGATCTGCTGAAGTCCGCGGATCAGCGCCCGATGTACGAGGAGCGGCGCTGGGGCAGATACCGCGTGCTGGATTATGCGGTTTATCCGGACGGACGCGAGGTGCTGACCAAGCGAATCACGATCGCCGCCGGACGCAATCTCAGCTATCAGTATCACAGCCTGAGGGACGAGGTATGGACCGTGATGGCGGGAAGCGGCACGTTCGTCCTGAACGGGAAGATCTCGTCCGTGGCCGCCGGAGACGTCATCCGGATTCCGAAGGAGAGCATGCACAGCGTGCGCGCGGAGCAGGATCTCGAGATCATCGAGGTTCAGAGCGGGACGCTGCTGATCGAGGAGGATATCGTCCGGCTGGAGCTGGTCTGGGGAGATATTATGGAGCTTTGCGAGACACAGGAGGGATCCATTTGAAAATCGCGGTAATCGGTACCGGCTACGTCGGACTCGTATCGGGCATCTGCTACGCCGAGCTTGGTCATTCGGTCGTCTGCGTCGACAAGGATCCTTACAAGATCGCCACGCTGCAGAGCGGCGGCATCCCGATCTACGAGCCGGGGCTCGAAGCGCTGTCGCGCAAAGGCGTCGCGGCCGGCAACCTGCGCTATACGCACGATCTGGCGGAAGCCGTGCGCGGGACCGACCTTGTCATCATCGCGGTCGGCACGCCGCCGCTGCCCGGCGGCCAGGCCGACCTGTCCTACATCGACGCCGCGGCGGCCGAGATCGCGGACGCGCTCACGGGCTACGCGATCGTCGCCGTCAAGAGCACCGTCCCCGTCGGCACGAACGAGCGGGTGCGCGAACTGATCCGCGCCAGAACCGACGTGCCGTTCGACAGCGTGTCGTTGCCCGAATTCCTGCGCGAAGGTTCGGCCGTGCGCGATACGCTCGAGCCGGACCGGGTCGTCGTCGGCGCCGACTCGCCGGCCGCCGCCGAGCGGATCGCCGAACTGCACCGGCCGCTGACCAAGCAGGTCATGGTGACCGACATCCGCAGCGCGGAGATGCTGAAGTACGCCTCGAACGCCTTTCTCGCGACCAAGATCTCGTTCATCAACGAGATCGCCAACATCTGCGAGAAGGTCGGCGCGGACGTGTCGGAGGTCGCGGCGGGCATGGGGCTCGACCGCCGGATCGGCACCGCGTTCCTGAATGCGGGCATCGGCTACGGCGGCTCGTGCTTCCCCAAGGATACGCGGGCGCTCATCCAGATCGCCGGCCACGTCGAGTACGAGTTCAAGCTGCTGCGCTCGGTCGTCGAGGTCAACCAGGACCAGCGCATGCGCATCGTCCGCAAGCTCGAGACGATTTTCGGCGGCGAGCTGCGGGGGAAGACGGTCGCGGTGTGGGGGCTGTCGTTCAAGCCGAACACCGACGACGTGCGCGAGTCCCCGGCGCTCGAGATCATCCGGCATCTGGCCGATAGCGGCGTGGTCGTGCGGGCGTACGATCCGATCGCCACGGCGAGCTTCCGCGGCCTGTTCGGCGACGGCGGCGTCGTCTGGTGCGAAGGCGCGCTCGAAGCGGCGCGCGGCGCCGACGCCCTGTGCCTGCTCACCGAGTGGGAGGAGTTCGCCGGTACAGACCTGCGCGTCCTGCAGGAGACGATGCGCCGGCCGATCCTTATCGACGGGCGCAACGTGTTCAAGGAGGCGGATCTCGCCGGCACGGCTTTCGTCTATTATTCGATCGGCCGCCCGAGCCTGAACCAGGGCGTCAGAGAAGAGATGCCGATCCTCCAGTACTAAAAAGCAGGGCAAAAGGAGTCTCGTCATCATGAAAAGAAAAGCGATCTGGCTCCTGGCTTACGGCATGCTCGTCGTCGTGCTGCCCGCGCACTCGCACGGAGACAGCCCCGGCAGCTACGAGATCGAGGTCGACGATCTGGCCGATTGGGAGCGGACGTACGGACATTCCGACACGCTGTCGCTGCGAACGGTCGCGGCCGGCGGACAGGACGCCACCCGCGTCGCGCCGAGCGGCGAGGCGGGCGAGGCGCTCGTCTACAAGGCCAAAGGCGGCCTGCGCTCGTTCGCGGTTCAAACCTACGGCGGCGAGGTGCGCGAAAGCGACGGCAGCGGGCTGCAATTCATGATCTCGTCCGACGGCGCGTCTTACCGGAGCGTGACGCCGGACGTTCACGAGGAGCCGGGGAAGTCGCCGACCGTGACCTATGCGTCGCGCGGCTTCCCCGTCGGCACGAAGTTTTTGAAGATCGTGTTCGAGGGCAGAGCCGCGGCCCCGCCGGAGATCGGCGAGGTCGTGCTGAACGACGACACGGGCGCGGGCGCCGGAGCCAGCAAGCCTTCGGGAGCCGTCCTGTACGGCAGCATGGTCCTGCTCAGTCCGAAGGAGGAAGGCGAAGCCGTCTACTACACGACGGACGGCAGCGACCCGCGCACGTCGAAGACGCGATTGCTGTACGGGGCGCCGATCCCGATCGCGGGCGAGACGGTGCTGAAGACGACGTCGGCCGACCCGGCAAGCGGGCCGGCGAAGGAGACGAACGGCGTGTCGACGTTCGCGTATACGCCTTACCCGCTTGCCGCGCCGCCCCAGGGCATCGACGACAAGCTGGACGACTTCGGCCGGACCGCCGTCCGCTTCAACGTCTACACGGCGACCGACAATCCCGCCTACTACGGCGGCGACGGCCGCCGGGCGGTCCGGGCCACGACAGGGGCGGGCGTGCTCCTTTACAAGAGCGAATACGACATGACTTCCTTTTCGGTCAGCAGCTATTATTTTGCCGGTCTTCCGCTTAGCAAGCTGAAATTTTACGCCTCCTCCGACGACGCGACGTACAGCGAGGTCGCGGCCGAAGCTTACCCGTCGGGCAATCCGGTGAAAAACTGGCAGCCTTACGCCTACGAGAACATGGCCCTGCCGGAAGGCACGCGGTATCTGAAGATCGAGATGTCGGGCAAGAGCAAAGCCTGGACGCCGCAAGTATCGAGCGTGGCGATCAACCTGAATACGGCTTCCGCGTCGCTTACGACGACGAAAACGAAGGGCGGCATGCTCGCGACGCTTGCGACGGCGACCGAAGGGGCGCGTCTCTACTACCGCCTGAACGACGGCAACGACTTCCTGCCGTATACAGGGCCGATCGCGCTGCACGGCTACGTCCGCCTCGATGCGTACGCGGTCAAGGAGGGGCTGCTGCCGAGCCCCGTCCGCAGCTTCGCGATCAACGCGAGCGACGAGGTACAACTCGACCGGTTCGGCCAGATGGAGGACGCGAGCTTCGCGGGCAAGGTGATGTCGGAGTCGCAGCTGGCGGCGGACGCGAAGGCGGACAAGGCGTATTACGAGAGCCTCCAGCCGCCGGCGGGACGCGACGATTATGGCGGGCTGGCGGGCAGCAAGGACAAATACGGCTTCAAGGCGACAGGCTACTTCGCGATCCAGCGGCTGAACGGACGTCCGGTCATGACGACGCCTTCCGGCAATTTGTACTTCAGTCTCGCGGTCAACGGCGTGACGGCCAACGAGACGTATTCGCTCGTGAAGGGCAGGGAGACGCTGTACGAATCGGTGCCGCCCTATGCAGGCGAGTACAAGCCGGCTTGGCTCGGAACGGACAGCTTCTCGTATTTCGTCGCGAACAAGTACCGCAAAACCGGCGTCTTCCCGACGGAGCACGACATTTATATGGAAGCGATCGGACGGCTGGAAAAGTGGGGCTTCAACGGCGTCGGCGGCTTCTCGCCGGAGAAGTACGGCGAAGAGGGGCAGTTCCCCTACATGCGCATGCTGCCGTTGGATTCCATGAGCTGGGCGAAGATCAACGGCCTCAAGTTCTTCGACATTTACGCGCCGGGCGCGGAGACGAAGCTCGATCAGGCGTTCGCCCAGGCCGTCGCGCCGTACAAGGACGACCCGATGCTCGTCGGCTACTTCATCGGCAACGAGTACGATTTTCACAAGTTCTATCAGGTCGTGCCGGGCCTGAAGGCGAGCAAGGCGGCCATCAAGGGTCGGCTCGTCCAGCGCCTGGCGTCCAAGTACGGTACGATCGCCTTGTTCAACAAAGCCTGGGGGACGAACTTCGCCTCGTTCGACAGTCTGAAGGAAGCGAAGCTGCCGGTCGACACGAAGACGGCCTGGAGCGATATGAACGGCCTGTTCGCGGAGTATCTCGACCGGTTCTACGGCACCGTCGCGAAGCTGTACCGCAAGTACGATTCGCATCATCTGCTGCTCGGCGACCGATGGACCGTGACGGCGTTCCGCGACGCGAAGCTGCGCGGCATGATCGGAGCGGCCGAAGGCAAGTACGTGGACGTGGTCAGCCTGAATTATTATTCGCACAAGGTCGAGACGGAGCTGCTGGCCGATCTGTACGCGAAGGCGGGCAAGCCGATCATGATGAGCGAGTTCGGCTACGGCACGGCGGAGCAGGGGCTCGCGCCGCTCATTCAAAACGCGGCGGCGAATCAGGCCCAGCGCGGCATCCGGTACCGCAACTACGTAGAAGGCGTCGCAACGCTGCCTTACGTCGTCGGGGCGAACGTGTTCAACTACGTGGATCAGGCGGGCCTCGGCCGCCACTGGCAGGGTCAGTGGGGCGAGCATTACAACTCGGGTCTCGTCAACGTCGCGGACCGGCCGTACAAGGACTACCTGACGGCGGCGAAGGCGACGAACGACGACATCTACCGGATCATGCTCGGCCAGCGGCCGAAGTATTACTACGATTTTAACAAGAAGTGAAGGAGGCGCCCCCCGATGGTCGACGCAAGCGGCAACAACCTCGTATTCCTGCTGTGCACGCCGCGGAGCGGCAGCTCCCTGGCGACGGTCATGCTGCAAAATCACCGCAGGGTGTACGCGGCGCAGGAGATGTGGTTTCTGATGAGCCTGCTCGACCTGAAATCGGCGCAGCGGCGGGCGTACGGCGGCGGGGCGATACTGGAGCGTTTTTTCGGCGGCGTGCTGCCCGAAGACGCGTTCGCGAACGCCTGCCGGGCGTTCGCGGTCGAAGCTTACAACGGCCTGCTGCGAGGCGGCGAAGGCGCGGACATCGTCGTCGACAAATCGCCGAGGTACTATTATCTGCTCGAGTTTCTCGACGCGCTGTTCCCGCAGTCCAAGCGAATCTGGCTGCTGCGCAATCCGCTCGACGTGCTCGCTTCGTACAAGAAGCTCGGCGCTTCGCGCGGCGGCGCCGCGGACCTCGCGGGACTGCTGACGGGCGCCGCGTTCGACATCAAGGCCGCGGATCTAACGATCGGGCTCCTGCGCTACATGCGGTACTTCGCGGCGCCCGATCCGCACGCCTACCGGCTGCGCTATGAGGAGCTGGTCGCAGATCCGGCCGGGAAGCTGGCAGGCGTATGCGAATTTCTCGGCATCTCCTACGAGGATGGCATGGAGCGGTACGGCGAGCGGATGGGCACGGCGAAGTCGGAGCTGTACTTCAGCATGGGCGTCGGCGATCCGAACGTCGCGGACCATACCGCGCCGCACACGAACGCGGTCGGCTCGTGGAAGGACGCGCTGACGAAGCGGGAGGCGGAGCTGTACGTTCGTCTGCTCGGGGCGCGGACCTTCGAGGCGCTCGGCTACGGCGAGGCGCTGGCCGAGGCGGAGCGCTGGACGGGCGCCCGGTTCGAGCGCGAGCCGGACGAGGCGCTGCTGGCGCTGCGGGAGCGGCAGCTGCTCGAGGCGACCGGGTGCCGCTGGGAGCCGGGATATGCGATGCGAAGCGAGGAAGTGGGCGGCAGCTTGATTGCGGCCGGCTCCGCGGTCGCGATGAAGGCGGCGCGAGCCGACGGGACGACGGCGGTACCGACGACGGCAGCAATCAATGCAAGGCCGTCGAATGGCGTCAACGAAGCAACGTCGGAGACGGAAGACGAGGCGAAGCTGGCAAGGTCGTCGGACGCTCGCGTGCATCAACTGCAAATGACCGTCCGCGCCCTGGAAATGCGGCTCGAAGCGGGCATCCGGGAGCAGCGGCATCTCCGCGCGCAGCTCGGCGCCATGAAGCGGAAGGCGGATTGGCTGAAGTCGGCCATTCCGTTCGGCAGACGCCTGTCCCGGTTCGCGTCGGCCTACATGGCCGGCGGGGGGAAGAAATGAGCGCGCTGGCCGGCATCGTCCGGTTCGACGGCCGGGAGGCGCAGGCGCTGGACGGCGAGCGGATGATGGACGCCATGTCGCAGTATGTGGCGGACGACGTTCGTACCTGGCGGGGCGGGCCGGCGTTCCTCGGGTGCCGCATCCGCTGGATCACGCCGGAATCGGTGGGCGAGCGGATGCCGGACGGCGATTCCGGCGGTGTCGGCAGCGGCAATGTCGGCAGCGGCGGCGCCGCTGGCGGGCGCCTGCGGATCGTCGCGGACGCGATCCTCGACAACCGCGGCGAGCTGTTCGCGAAGCTCGAGGTGCCGGCCGGCCGCCGGTCCGCCATGACGGACGGCGAGCTGATCCTGCTCGCTTACCGAAGATGGGGACGCCTCAGCCCGTCTCATCTGATCGGCGACTTCGCCTTCATGATCTGGGACGAGACGCGCAGGGAGCTGTTCGGCGCGCGCGACCTGTTCGGCAGCCGCTCGCTCTACTACCACATCGGGGCGGGACGCCTGGCGTTCGCCACGACGATGTCGCCGCTGCTGGCGCTGCCCGATACGGAAGGCCGGCTGGACGAAGCTTGGCTCGCCGAGTTCATGGCGATTCCCGAGATGTTCGAATCGACCGATCCCGGCGCGACGCCGTACGTCGGCATCCGGCAGGTGCCGCCGGGTCATGCGGTCGTCTTCGCGGACGGCCGGGCCCGCCTCGAAGCCTACGGCTCGATCGAGCCGACCGAGCCGCTGCGGCTGGGGTCGGACGGCGAGTACGAGGAGGCGATGCGCGACATCTTCGGCGAAGCCGTCCGCGCCAGGCTGCGCACGCATCGCGAGGTCGCGGCGACGCTGAGCGGCGGCCTCGACTCCGGCGCGGTCGCGGGGTTCGCGGCCCGGGCGCTGGCACGGGAGGGCAAGACGCTCCAGACCTACAGCAGCGTGCCGTCCAGCGGCTTCGCCGATTGGACGCCGGGCCATGCGGCCGCGGACGAGCGGCCGTACATCGCGGCGACGGTCCGCCATGTCGGCAACATCGAGGCGTCGTATATGGATTTCGAGGGCATCAGCCCGCTGACCGAAGTGGACGAATGGATCGACCTGCTGGAGTCGCCCTACAAGTTTTTTGAGAACTCGCATTGGCTGAAAGGCATCCACGAGCGCGCGGGCAGCCGGGGAGCGGGCATCTTGCTTACCGGCGCGCGAGGCAACTTCACCGTCTCGTGGGGCCCGGCCCTCGACTACTACGCGCAGCTGCTGAAGCGCATGAAGTGGATGCGGCTGTCCCGCGAGCTGCGGATGTTCGGCGCGAACAAGGGCATCGGCCGCCGCCGGTTGCTGTCGACGTTGGGGAAGATAGCCTACCCGGCGCTTTCGGGCGGCCGGCGGGGCGGGGGCGAGCCGGATCTGCCGGCGATGCTGATCCATCCCGACTTCGCGCGCCGCACGGACGTATTCGCGAAGCTGCGGGCCGGCGGAAGCGGCGCCGGGAACGGTCGCTTCGGCAACGGCGCGGTTCATGGCGCTGGCCGCGGCGGTGGCTCTGGCTCGGGTTCGTGGGCCGCCGATCCGTTCGCGGTGCGCAGGGAGAAGCTCGCCAGCCTTGCGGCCGCGAACAAAAACGGCGCGACTTCGACCAAGCTATCGCTGCGGTACGGCGTCTGGGAGCGGGATCCGACCTGCGACCTGCGGGTCGTGCGCTTCTGCCTCTCGGTGCCGGTCGAGCAGTACGTGCGGGACGGCATGGACCGCGCCCTGATCCGCCGGGCGACGAAGTCCGTGCTCCCGGACGAGATCCGGCTCAATCAGCGGATCCGGGGCGTTCAAGGCGCGGACTGGATCCACCGGGCGGCGCCGATGTGGCCGCGCCTGCTCGACGAGGTGGGCCGGCTCTGCGACGATTCGGCCGTCGCCGGCTACCTGCACGTCGACCGGATCCGCGCAGCCGCGGCGGGGATCGGGCGCGAGCCCCGTCCCGAGCTCGCTTTTCACCCGGAGATGAGGCTGCTTCTGCGCAGCGTGATCTTGTACAGATTCATCAAGCGGCACGCCTGAAGATTCGGCGACGCGCGCCGCGCCTGCGGGCGCCGGCCCGCCTTTGAAAGGAGGTGAACGCACAATGGCAAAGCAACAATGGCAAACGCCCGAGCTCGAAACGCTGAACGTCAGCGAGACGATGTACGGCAAAGGCATGACGAACATCGACTTCGTCACGACCGAAGACATGGACATCTACACCCCGAGCTGAATCCGTTTTTCATCCCAAAGCGTCCTTATACAGTCCTTGACAGGGCTGTATAAGGACTTCTTATCTGATCAGAAAGCAATGCTGACCTTGCAGCAACGACGTTCGTTGGAGGGGGAGGCATCGTGCATTGAACACGGCAATGAGCATGTGCAATGGCCATGGAGTAGTGAGCATGATGCAATGAACATGTTGCAAATGAAGTCTGCATATGGCGGTTGAATGCAAGTCAGGCAGCGAGTATCGGACCCCAGAGTCCTTATTTTGAAGAAACAGGTCCCCATTGCGATCGTTTCGGACTGGAGGGACGTTATTGACCCGGATCAAGGCTGAGAACGGCCGGCTATCCCACAATAACGGCCGCTGTGTCCGCGAACGAGCCGCAAATGGCAAAATCAACAAAAATAACGGCGCCTGAGTCCGTCAGCTATACGCTAATTTACAAACTTAACATGGGCCATATCCGCGTTGGCGGTCGAAATAGTTATTCAATTTGCTAATGAGGAGCGATTACGATGATCGATGCGGCGCTAGTCGAACGAACGCGGACGGCAACGGTGTACAGGGCTTTCGGTCTCGACCTGGCGAGCGCGATTCCGCTGCCGGAATTGCCGACGGCAGGATCGGATCGCGGGGCAGAAATACCCGACGTCACGATCGATACGGCCGACCCCGTGCCGCTCCGGGAGGAGCTTGAAGCGACCGGCAGCAACTTTTCGCTGACGCGCGAAGGCAGCCGCTTTCTCTTCCTGATCCCGGGCACGGCCGTCTATTGCATCGACGAGGGCCGGCATATCGCGGTCGCGCCGCTGCCCGGGGCCGATCCGGAGAAGGTTCGCGTGTATCTGCTCGGCACGTGCTTCGGCGCGCTGCTCCTGCTGCGCGGACTGCTGCCGCTGCATGGCAGCGCGGTTGTCGTCGGCGGCAAGGCGTACGCCTTCGTCGGGGATTCCGGCGCGGGCAAGTCGACGCTCGCCGCCGCGCTGGTCGGCATGGGACATCGTCTGCTCAGCGACGACGTCGTCGCGGTCTCGGCCGGCGTGGACGGCAAGCCGTTCGTGATGCCCGCTTATCCGCAGCAGAAGCTGTGGCGGGAAAGTCTCGACGGTCTCGGGATGCAGGCATCTCCGTATCGCACCATTTACAGGGAGACCGAGAAATTCGCCGTACCGGTGGCCGATCGCTTTGGCCAGGAGCCGGTGCCGCTCGCGGGGGTGTTCGAGCTGGGGCGGCCGGACGGCGAGCGCGTCGGCGTCGGCGCGCTGCCGGTGCTCGAGCGGCTGCGCGTGATGCTGCAGCATACGTACCGTCAGGCGCTGATCCCCCCGGCTCGGCCTCGTGGACTGGCATTTCCGCGCGGCGTCGGGTATCGCGTCCGGCATTACGGTCGCCCGGTTGTCCAGACCGTCCGCGGGTTTTACGGCCCGCGAGCTCGCAGAACGCATCATTCGATTCGACAAGGGAGGCATCACGGTATGATCGAAGCAGGTTTGACGAACGGGCAAGATACGGAGCAGATCGTCGTGCGGGCGGAGGGCAACATGGCCAGCGACATGAACGGCGAAAAGGTGATGTTCAGCTCGCGCACGGGCAAGTACTACAATCTCGGCGCCGTCGGCGGGCGGATCTGGGAGCTCATCGCCGAGCCGATCGGCCTCGGCCGGCTGGTCGACGCGCTCGCTTCGGAATACGAGGTCGAACGGGCGACGTGCGAACGCGAGGCGCTTGCTTTTCTAAGGCAAATGTATCGCGAGTCGCTGATCGAGCTTCGTCCGTCCTGATGGGGGGCCTCAGAAAGTTCATGGCATGGCCCGCCGCGCGCCGGAGGCTCATGCTGGAGGCGCTATTGTACCTGGCTTGGGCGAGAATTCTGAAGGCGCTGCCTTTCAGCAAGCTCGCGCCGAAGCTCGGCCGGCCGATGGCGGAGACGCCGCACGTGCACGACCTGAACGCCGAGCGCGTCGTGCGCAGCATCTCGGAAGCGGTGCGGACGATGAGCCGTCACACGTTCTGGGAGAGCCAATGTCTCGTTCAGGCGCTCGCGGCCAAAAAAATGCTGGAACGCCGGAGCATGGACAGCACGCTGTACCTCGGCACGGCCAAGGACAAGCAGGGAAACCTCATCGCCCATGCTTGGCTCCGCAGCGGTCCGGTGTATCTGACGGGCGCGGGAGAACGCCGATTGTTCACGACGGTAGCTGTATTCGGCACGGACTATTCGACTGAAAAGATAGAAGGTGCGAGGCATGAGTCAAACTTACGAGCTTAATACGAACGCATTTCCCCGTGAGCTGACCGCGATGCTCGCCGCGCTGCGGCGCGCGTCCGCGCGGGAGGAGAAGCCGCAGCGAGAGTCGTTGCCGAACATCGATTGGAATCAATTCGTGAAGCTGGTCCGCCATCACCGGGTCTATCCGCAGATCCGCGGGGACAGGGACGGCGCCGGCTTGATTCCGTCCGATGTCCTGCAAGCCCTGGGCGGCGACTGCCGGCAAAATACGTGGCGCATGCTTCGTTTGAGCGGCGAATTGGACCGGCTGTGCAGATCGCTGGGCGATCGGGGCGTGCGCGCTTTGGCGCTTAAAGGTCCGGCGCTTGCGCGGCAGCTGTACGGGGACATCTCGCTGCGGACGTCCAAGGACCTGGACATTCTCATCCCGGTCGGCGACCTGGAGAAGGCGGAGCGTCTCTTGGTCGAGCTCGGCTATGAGGCGGACGAACCGATTCCGCGCGGACTTGGCGATTGGAAGTGGAAAATCCATCACGTCTCTTTTACGAATCACGAGACCCGCATCCAGGTGGAGGTGCATTGGCGGCTGAACGGCGAGAACGGCAGGGAACCGTCGTTCGAGGCGCTGTGGCGGGACCGGCAGGCGTGCGCGCTGTCGGACGCGATCTTCATGCCCGGCGATGCGCACCTGTTCATGTATCTGGTCACGCATGGCGCGCGGCACGGCTGGTTCCGGCTGCGGTGGCTCGCAGACATCGACCGCATGGTCGGCCGCGACCTGGACTGGAGCGCGATCCTCCCGCTGCTTCGGCGCTACCGCGCGCTCGATCACGCGGGCCAGGCGCTCGTGCTCGCCTCGGGACTTTTGCATACGCCGATTCCGGGCGAGATCGGCCGCGTGCTCGCCAAAGGCCGCGGGCCCGCCCTGGCGGATCGCGCGCTCGGCTTCATCCGAGATACCGTCGTGCTGACGACCGATCCCAGCGCAGGCGAAGTATCGCGCGTGTACAAGCGCTATTTGTTCGAGCTGAAGACGACCCGTCAAAAATGGGGCTATGCGATCAGCAGGCTCTATCCGAGCTTCCGCGACACCAAAGCGCTGCCGCTGCCGCGCTCTTTGTATTTTCTTTATTTTCCGCTGCGGCCGTTCGTCTGGCTGTGGAGGCAGGTACGCCACGAGACTTGAGAGCGGGGTGAGGCGATGAACGAACTGCGGTTTTACCTGAACCGGCTGCGCAGTTACGGGGGGGATGCGCCTGTACGCCCAGCTCGCCGCGATGGTCGCGCTCGGTTTGTTCGACGGCATCGGCATCTACATGCTCGCGCCGATGCTCGGTCTCCTCGGTCTGCTCGGCGACGGGGCGGGCGGCACCGGCAGTCTTCCGTTCGCCGGCGAAGCGCTGGCTATGCTGCGCGAGCTGCCCGCGAATCTGGCGCTGCCCGTTCTGCTCGCCGCATACGTGCTGATCGTGACGCTGCAGTCGCTGCTGCAGCGGGCGCAAAGCATTCGCGGCACGCGGCTGCAGCAGGGCTTCATCCGGCATCTGCGCCTTTCGTTGTATGCGTCGCTCATGCGGTCCGACTGGATCTTCTTCCTGCGCCGCCGGCGATCCGACTTCCATCACCTGCTTACCTCCGAGCTGGCGCGGGTCAGCCAGGCGACTTACCTGTTTCTGCAGCTCGCCTCCTCGGTCGCGTTTACGGTCATCCAGATCGGCATCGCCTTCTGGCTGTCGGCGAAGCTGACGGCGGTCGTGCTTGCGAGCGGGGCCGCGATCGCGATCTTCATGCGGCGCAAGATCCGGCGGGCCAAGGAGGTCGGCAACCGGACAAGCGAGCTGTCGCAGCAATATTACGCAGGCTTGACCGATCATTTCAACGGCATCAAGGACATTAAGAGCAACCGTCTGGAGGATTCGTATCTCGACTGGTTCCGCGGGCTGACCGGACGGATGGAGGCGAACTTCATCGCCTTCGCGCGGCTCCAGGCGACGACGTCGAGCTTGTACAAGATCTCTTCCGCGGCGCTGATCGCCTTGTTCGTGTACCTCGCCGTCGAAACGCTGCACGTCGGCGCGGGCGAGCTCCTGCTCATCGTCGTGCTGTTCGCGCGGCTGTGGCCCCGCTTCGCGCAGATCCAATCGAACGCGGAGCAGATCGGCTCCGCGATTCCCGCGTTCCGCAGTCTGCGCGAGCTCGAGCGCGAATGCGCCGTAGCCCGCGAGTCGGGCGCCGGCGATGCTGGCGTGCGCGCGGAAGGGCTGGACGTGAAGACGGGGATCGAGTGCCGCCACGTCTATTTCAAATACGACGGCGACGCGAGCGCGGATTATGCGCTGCGGGATGTGTGCCTTCGCATACCGTCAGGCAAGATGACGGCTATCGTCGGCAAGTCCGGCGCGGGCAAGAGCACGCTCGTCGACCTATTGATGGGCCTGCTCGAGCCGGAGCGCGGATCGGTGCTGATCGACGGCCTGCCGGTAACGGGCGAGCGGCGGCTTGCCCTGCGCCATGCGGTGAGCTATGTGGCGCAGGAGCCGTTTTTGTTTCATGAGAGCATCCGGGACAATCTGCTGGCCGTGCGGCCCGAAGCAAGCGAGACGGAGCTGTGGGAGGCGCTGCGTTTCTCGGCTTCGGAAGATTTCGTGCGGCGTTTGCCCGAAGGGCTGGATACGGTCGTCGGCGACCGCGGCGTCCGGCTGTCGGGCGGCGAGCGGCAGCGCCTCGTGCTGGCGCGGGCGATCCTCAGGAAGCCTTCGATCCTCGTGCTGGACGAAGCGACCAGCGCGCTCGATACGGAGAACGAGGCTCGCATCCAGGAGGCGATCGATCGGCTTAAAGGGAAGATGACGATCGTCGTCATCGCCCACCGTCTGTCGACGATCCGGGGGAGCGGATCAAGTCGTCGTCATGGAGCAGGGAGAGGCGATCGTTCGGGAAGACGGCCAAGCGGGCGCGCAGGACGGACGTTTCGGCGACGGCGTCGTCGAATGGCCGGCAGGCGCCAGATAAACGCGACCGCGCGCGCCGGACCGCTCGCGGTTAACTACGGGAGGGATTCGCATGCAAGCGAACGATACATTCGTTGAAGCCGGCGCTGCCGGCACGGCCGCTGGACGGGGAGACGCGCCGGTCGGCCAAGTCGCCTGGCAGCGTTCGGGCGTTACGCGCGCGGACCGGGAGCGCAAGAACGGACACTCGGGCCGCGTGCTCTGGTTCACGGGACTGCCGGGGGCGGGCAAGTCGACGCTCGCCTTCGCGTTGGAGAGAGAGCTGCATGACCGCGGCATTGCCTGCCTGGTGTTGGACGGCGACAACGTCCGTCATGGACTATGCCGCGACCTCGGGTTTTCGGAGGCCGACCGGCGGGAGAATCTGCGCAGAGTCGGCGAGGTGTCCAAGCTGTTCGTCGAAGCGGGAACCGTCGTGCTCGCGGCGCTCGTCTCGCCGAGCGGCGAGGACCGTCGTATGGTGAGAGCTCTTTTCGATGCGGGCGACTTCGCCGAGGTCTATGTCCGCTGCTCCCTCGAGGAGTGCGAACGCCGAGATCCGAAGGGGCTGTACAAAAAGGCGCGCAGCGGCTTAATCCCGAGCTTCACGGGCATCGGCGCGCCGTACGACGTGCCCGAACGACCGGAGCTGACGATCGATACGCAGCTCGCGCCGGCCGGCGAATCCGTCGCCGCCTTGATCGCCTATCTAGAACGCCGCGGCGATTTGCTCGGCAGCACTGCCGAATCGGGGCAGTTCTAGCCGCAGAAAGGGGAATGGCATCATGACCGACAAAATCAGTTGGAGGCGCCTGATCGCGCTTGCCCTCCTGTGCTGCGTCGTCGTCGTCATTTTTAAGCTGTCGTCGCAGCCCTACAGCAAGCAGACGATCCAGCCGCTGCTGACTCGTACTTTGTCCTACGAGACGGCCGAGCGGCTGCTGCCGGGCTTGGATATCCACTACGACGGCAAAGAGTACCGCCGCGACATCAATCCTTACGGCATGATCGAATTCGCGTTCAGGAAGAGCGCTCATCTGTTCGTCTACGGCGTGCTTGCGGCGGTGACCGCGCTCGTACTGAGCTTGTTCCGTCTGCGTTCGCCGGCAGCGGCCGCGCTGTCGCTGGCGGTCGTCGGGCTCGTCGCGATCATGGACGAGTGGAATCAACGCTATTCGCCGGCCCGCACGCCGACCTATCAGGACGTGCTCGTCGATCTGACCGGCGGCGCGATCAGTCTTGCCGTCTGCTTCGGCGCCGCCGCGCTGTACCGGCAATGGAGACGCAAGCCGTGCGGCAGGGCGAAGGTAGTTCTTATTTGCTTTCCGCTTGAAGATAGAGCGAACCGGATAGAGCGATCCGCCAAGCGCGGGTCGCTCTTTTTTTTGCGTTTGCGCGATGAGCGCCCAGACCAACGCTTTAGTTTCCGTAATATGTTAAATATGATATAACGAAGGTAATGCAAATAGAAGGCAAAGGGAGGCAACTGATGAAGCGTTACATTTCCGTTTTACTGCTTTTAAGCTTGGTTATGGTCGGGCTTTTCTCGTTTTCGCCTGATCGCGCATTCGCCTGCAGCTGCGTCGCTAAGAACACGCAGGAGAGACTGGACGACGCCGCAGCCGTTTTCGTCGGCAAAGTGATTCATAAAGGCTTGCCAAGTATGTGGGGTTCGGGCGAAACGAGAGAATATGCCTTTGACGTTCAACGTGCCTGGAAAGGCGTCTCGACCAAGCGAATCACGATTCAAGCGCTCGCTGGAGGCTCGGAGTCGTGCGGGATCTCCTTCAGCAAAAACCAATCGTACATTATATTCGCTCATTATGACGAGAAACGGATGCTCCAGACCAATCTGTGCAGCGGCAACGTTCAGGCATCGGTCGACGAATCCGCGGCGATTCTCGGAACGGCTGCGATGGAGGCCGACGCGTTAAGCGGAAGCGCCTATGGCGGAAGCATGCCGTCTCTCAATCTTTTCTTATATGTATCCGCTTTAATACTCGTCGCCGCAGCATCGATCATGGCCTGGAGAGCAATTCAGCGCAAGCGTCGGCTCTGATGCGGCGGGTTCAGATCAATCAGCCGGTTGTAAATGTATTTGAAGCTATGGTATATTTTCAGCAAACATGTCTGCCGAAAGCATCGGGGACCGCGAAGTCGAATTCGACTTTGCGGTCCCTTTTTCATATCGGGCGGCGTAAGGAGTTTGCATGGACGTTTATCTTTTCAAGCTGGACGAGAAGACGCCGGCTCTTCAATGCGAGTTTGACCGTGCGACGATCGACATCATCAAGACTTTGCCGGGCAGAAGATGGGTGCCCGAAGCCTCCCTGTGGACGGTACCTTACACGCTCGCTATCGCTGAGAGATTGTTGAAGGAATTCCAAGGGCGTTTGCGAATAGAAGACCGACTATGCGACGAGTGCTACCTTTTCCAAAAGAAAAGGGACTCCAGACGCGAGCCGTATGAGAAGCAGTTGAGGCAGCAGTTGCAAATTAGGGGCTACAGCGTTAAAACGATTCAAGCGTATAGCGGCCATGTAGGGAGATACTTGGATGATTACGACACCGTTCCGAAGCTTAACCGACAAGAATGTCTTCAAAAATACATGCTGGCGCTTCTAGATAAAAAGCTTTCTCACGCTTATGTGAATCAAGCGATCAGCGCGATCAAGTTTTACGAGCAAAAAGTGCTGCAGATCGAAAACGCGGTTCCCTATGTGAGGCCCAAAAAAAGAAAACAAGCTTCCAAATGTCCTTGCGCAAAACGAAGTGAAAGCGCTGCTCGGCGCTTTGTCCAATCTGGAGCATCAAGCGCTATTATATCTTGCCTACTCTTCGGGCTTGCGCGTTGGCGAAGTCGTGCGACTCCGGATACAGGACTTTGACTACGAACGCAGAACATTATTAGTTAGACAAGGAAAAGGCAGGAAGGATCGCGTCACGGTTTTATCGGATCACGCCGTAGAAATCGTCAAACGCTATATCCGCCAAGATGCGCCGGAACAGTGGCTCTTTCCCGGACAAAATAAAACCAGTCACCTGACCGAACGCTCCGCCCAAAAAAATATTCGAACACGCGCATAACGTCTCCGGCATCAACAAAAAAGCGAGCATTCATGCCTTGCGCCATTCATTCGCGACGCATCTGCTGGAAGGAGGCATCGACCTTCGTTATATTCAAGAGCTGCTGGGGCACCAAAGCTCACGGACCACCGAGCGCTACACCCATGTCAGCGTAAAAAAATATCCGGCGCATCAAGAGTCCGCTGGATATGGAATAAGCACGGTTTGCTACACGTCTTCGCTAATATGACAATCAATCTATATTCGCGAACTACGCAAAACCAGCCGAATTGAAGGATTTAGTCAAATTCGTAGATAAGACGTTATAGGAAATCAATGCTAGGTCTATAAGTCAAAATCAAAGGGCCAAATTCATGAAGGAAATTAGGATACCTTACAGGACGAGTAGAGTGATCATCTTACAAATTTCTTCCATATCATTTGTTGCATTTGGAGCTTCGTTATTATTTTATGTATCGCACAAAGATCCAATAATTTATATAATTTCTTCCTTATCACTACTATTATCAATAGTTGGACCTATAGTTCTTTTTAAAAAGCTCAAAGGAATACCTGAAGTAATTATTAATTCAGAAGGAATATATAGCGAAAACCATAAAATTAAAATAACTTGGAGTGAAATTGAGACATTTTCTTTTGAATCTTATAAATGGACTGAGAACTTGGTTTTGAAGGTAAATAATTACGATCAAATTATTGCTCAGAGTCGTGGGATAAAGAAATACATAAACATGCTTAACAAAATCATTAAACCAAATCATTTTGTAATCGAAATAGGTCACTTACAAATAAAAAAAGAGTAATTTGGAGAATGAACTAAATAAACGATTACTAAATAATTAGAATGTATTTCATAGTAGGCATTGACTTCCTATAACAATGTATTCACGCTTCGGAGCCTACGGCTCCTCGGTCCGCCAGATGGATTTCGGGGAAGTGGATTCAGACGAACACATCTGAGAGGCTAAGTCCTGTCGGACCCGGTCGCTGCGCGACCTTAAGCCTCTCGGCGTCGTGAATACGGAAACGTTAGGCGAAATTAATGCAGAAAGCTGGTTAAATATGAAGCGTCGAAGCTATTTTTTTATATTACTTTTGTTTTTTATCTTGTCAGCTTGTAGTGACAGGATAAATGAGGTTCGTACAGTTGAAAAAGAAATTTCTAAAGACGTTGATAACCATATTTCTGATAAGACAGAGTATGAGAAACTTTTGAAATTTGAAAACGATCCAGATGATAAGTCGAATGGGATTAGTCGATTGGTTTATTCCAACGCAGATGCATTAAAAACCATAAAATTGTATTTTGGAAATTATAATGACATAACCAAATGGAAAGATTACGTAACGGACAAATATCTTAAATTTATATTTAAATTATGGATTGATAAACCGGAAGAAAACTCTGTTGAAGAAAATATAAATATATATTCTTCTGAAACAATAAATAATCAGCTTGAAAAGTTATTAAGTTATAAAATCATGTGGGTTGAACATGTTGGTGATGATGAAAAATTAGTACTTGTTGAGAGAGGTTGGAAGAAAGATTACTCTACAGCCCTAACTTATAAATTAGTTAAAGCAAATGGAAGATGGTTGATAGATGAAAGAATGGATTTTGATTGGGTAAGCCATTGGGGAATATCTTGATTGCGTATCGAAGAAGGCATTAACTTCGCCTAACAATGTATTCACGCTTCGGGGCCTACGGCCCCTCGGTCCGCCAGATGGATTTCGGGGAAGTGGATTCAGGCGGACACACCTGCGAGGCTAACTGCGCTGGCGCGCAGCCGGTCACTGCGTGACCTTAAGCCTCTCGGCGTCGTGAATACGGTAACGTTATGAGAAATAACTGAAGGGAGTACTGTCACGTATGTCTCAGTCATTAGAATATAGACTTGTTATTAAAAATTTACCTTTTGGCATTACGAATTCTGGAAAAGATCAAAAACTTAATATTCATATGCTATTAAATGATATCCAAAGTAATCTAGGTCGGTTTGAGCTTAATCGAAATAATATGGGTATCCTTCTAAACATAGATTGGACTAAAGCAATTTCCGATATTAGAAAGAACATGGAAAAAAACTTCTTTATGGACGAACTTTATACTGAATTTGAAAAATACAAAGATAAATATGAGTCTGTTAATGATTTTATTAATGAACGTTTTATAGAAATCCCAAAAGAGACTGAAGTGGTCATTGTAGCAACAGTAACTAATGTTAATATTGTTACATTAGATCAGTCCATAAAAAATTTTATTTATCATTTATTTTTGGCATTAAACCTATCATACCCGGGATTTATTAATTGTTATTACGCTAGACTACTTTCACCTAAAGATAGTGAAGAACTAACTCTTAGTAACAATGGATTTGAAGAATGTTGGTCAAATGAGAACTGGCCTATCATTAAATACATTCCAATTAATACGGTTTGCAATTGGTTTAATAAAAACAATATATGGAACAAATTTATTAGCGAAACTAGATTAGATAAGTGTTTATTTTCGTTGTTGCACTTTTGTGAAGAAAGCAAAATTAGTCCAAGTAAAATTGTTTGGCTTGCTCATGCTTTGGAGTCTATCTATGAGATTCCTCAATCCGCAATTCTTTATTCATTAAAAGACAGAATTTCTATTGTACTCTATGAAAACTATGAAGAAGAGAGATCAAAAATATCTAAAAAAAATCAATGAGTTTTATCAATATCGTAGTAACTTTGTGCATGGAAGTTTGACAATATATACACCTTCAGAAGAATTAATTAATGGTGATATTCATGAAGAATACTTAAAACTATTATTTCAAACTGAGGACTTTGCCTTTAGGATTTTAGTGGCCACTCTTCAGAAAATGATAATTGAGAATTGGATTAGTTTTAATTTCAAAACAATCTTTGAAGGGGCTTAATTAAGCAATTTCAATGGGGTCAGTTACTTCTCATAACGCATCGGGCCGACTTCGTCGACCCTCGGTCCGCCAGATGGATTTCGAGGAAGCGGATTCGGGCGGACACACCTGCGAGGCTAACTGCGCTGGCGCGCAGCCGGTCACTTCGTGACCTTAAGCCTCTCGGCGTCGTGAATACGGGAACGTTATACGACAGATCGAAGTCTTTGTTTAAACCCATTCATGAGAAGGACTGGTTTGTATGGTATTAGCATTAAAATCAGCTACAACAAATGATGTTGAAATTATTGCTAAAATGAACTTTCAACTTATTGAAGATGAAGGCAGTACAAACCCCATGAATATTACTCAATTGCAAGATAGAATGTTGAATTGGCTAAGTCATGGATGGGATGCCGATTTGTTAGTCTTCCAGGAAAAGATCGTAGGATATGCAGTATATAAATTTCAAATGAATTCATTTGATGACACAAAAAAGGAAGTCTACATAAGACAATACTTTATAAAGAGAGAAGAACGAAATAGAGGTTATGGCCTTAAGGGAATAGCTCTTTTAAAACAAGAGCGTTTTACAGAAGTTAAAAGCATGATAATAGATGTCTTAGAATCAAACCCAAGAGGAAAACAATTTTGGGAAAAGGCTGGATTTAGGCCGTACTATACAAACATGAAATGCAGTCAAAATGAATGTAAGTAGCTCAGGGATCCGTCGTATAACAATGTATTCACGCTTCGGGGCCTGCGGCCCCTCGGTCCGCCAGATGGAATTCGGGGAAGCGGAATCAGGCGGACACACCTGCGAGGCTAAGTCCTGTCGGACCCGGTCGCTACGCGACCTTAAGCCTCTCGGCGTCGTGAATACGGAAACGTTATACGATATTAATGCAAAGCTAGGTGAAAGATGACATTCTGGACTATTCAATCGCTAGAAGCTTGGGATCAAGCTGTAACATCGGGCTATCTTGTTGGGAATCCAAAATATATTGATAAGGATTGGTTAGTCAGCTATAGATGGATGATGAATGAAATGAAGAAGCGGCTTATTTACTATAAAGGAGAATTTCCTATATGGCTTTGGACCAAGAGGCCTGATCTGATGATTGGTGGCAGGTTAGGAAAGGGACAACAAGGCGTATTGATTGAAGCTGAACTTAATAAAGATGAAGTTCTTATTTCCGATTTTATGGCATGGCATATCGTGTTAAACAATGACTACCTTACCCTTTCTGAAGAAGAAGATAATAAACTTGCTAACGGAACGTTCTTAATAACAAAAGAACAGAGCTGGATAAGGATATTTGAATATCACGAAATTAAGCAATATGACTATTGGAAAGGGGAAGACATACTACAAGCTGTCACAGGAAGAATTGAACTCAGCAGGCTTAAGAAAATTAAAGAATTCACAAGCCGATAATTATTGATTGTATTTCAAAGATGGCATTAACATCGTATAACAATGTATTCACGCTTCGGATCGTCTTCGCCGATCCTCGGTCCGCCAGATGGATTTCGGAGAAGCGGAATCAGGCGGACACACCTGCGAGGCTAACTGCGCTGGGGCGCAGCCGGACCTTCGGTCCTTAAGCCTCTCGGCGTCGTGAATACGGAACGTTATATGAAAGATCGGTAATCCATTAGAATTGACATCATGGAAGGAGTAATAGAATTGACCAATGAAAATTTTTATTTACTTTCAACATTAGTATGTCTTGTTACTTTGATTTTTGGTTTCAGTAGTCTGAATTATAAATTAAGTCAAAAAATTAAAAATGATGAAAGAATGATTGAAAGACTTGATCTCATAATTAAAAAATTAAATAAAGACGAAGATGAAAACAATGACAAATAAAGAAATTAAATTGCTTATGGTAAGAATGGAAGAATTTCCTGAGACTTAAAGAATGATCAATACTGGCCAAGGGAAAAGATCATGGAAAACTATTGAGGGAGGTCTATTAATCAAGTGGTAGTAACACTTCGAAGACCGATCCTTCATATAACAATGTATTCACGCTTCGGGGCCTGTGGCCCCTCGGTCCGCCAGATGGAATTCGGGGAAGTGGAATCAGGCGGACACACCTGCGAGGCTAACTGCGCTGGGGCGCAGCCGGACCTACGGTCCTTAAGCCTCTCGGCGTCGTGAATACGGAAACGTTATGTGAAACTCCCGAAGAGCATATTGAATACTATTAAGGGAGACATTCTTATCAGAAATCTTCTTTATTATTTTAGAATAAAACGCTTAAAAGGTGAATTGAAATTAGTAAAGCCCATTTTTGAAATACTGAATGAAGATCGTAAAATCTTCGATGACACATGGCAATTAGCTAGATCGGTAGGGGATATTGAAAAAATTAACGATGATACTATAAAAAAAGACAATTTTATTTACTCACAAGAGACTCAATGAACTACAAACTTATTTGAACCATATTAATCTCAACAATAATTCAAAACATTCATTGGTTTTCTTCAGAGATTACGTGGAACTTCTTCTGAGATATCAAAACGACAAAAAAAGAAATAGAACATTTCTTTCAGTATATGTTTTTTTTATAGTGAGCTGATTCTTGGTTCCCAAAGATACTTAGAAATTAAAAATCATTTAAAGAATCTTGGAGGGTAATTCGAAGGGGGGCGGGAGCATCACATAACAATGTATTCACGCTTCGGGGCCTGCGGCCCCTCGGTCCGCCAGATGGATTTCGAGGAGGCGGAATCAGGCGAACACACCTGCGAGGCTAACTGCGCTGACGCGCAGCCGGTCGCTGCGCGACCTTAAGCCTCTCGGCGTCGTGAATACGGTAACGTTAGAAGAAATCGTCGAAGTGCTGAACAGGAGAACTTAAATGCAAAGAATATTAGTTATTGGATCTGCTGGATCAGGAAAGTCTACGCTTTCCCAGCGGTTAAGTGAACAGTTACAACTACCTGTCATTCATTTGGATAAGTACTATTGGAAGCCCAATTGGGTTCCTACTCCAAATGAGGACTGGGACAAGTTTGTGTTAGGGACTACTAACCGAGACCAATGGATCATGGATGGGAATTATACAAGAACTTTGGACTTAAGACTAAAACGAGCAGACACTGTAATTTTTTTTAGATTTGTCTAAATGGTTATGTCTATACAGAATAATAAAACGAAGAATTAAATATCATAGAAAAACGAGAGCTGATCTAAATGAAGGATGTCCCGAGAAACTAGTGCATCGTTTCAAAAGTTCCTTCCCTATTTAGGAAGGCCAAGGAGCCAGAGCAAAACCGAATTGTTCGGTCAAAAGCTTCACGATTTCATCTAACGTGCCGCGATAGGGAGTCGCTTTCCAATGGCCGCGGTAGTCGGCCATACTGAGCGTGTAGTACTGAACCGTGACTTTGGTGAGACGGGCACGATTCACAGGTTCTCCCTCATCGAGCAAATAGAGGATCAAATGTGTGCCGTGTACACGAACGTGAAGGTGGTCGAACCCGCGCTGCTCAAGTGCTCTTTCCAACAACAGGCGTTCTGCCTCGCGATCCATCTTGAGTTGCGCCATGATTAGCTCGCCTCCTGGGGTTGACTCTGCATCGGATACCCGCCGAAGGTCCAATGAAAGGGATGACCGATGTCTTCATTCCATAAACGAATGAAGGCACGGAGCGCAGCCTCCAACTCGGAACCGGATCGGAAATCGCCATGTCGCAGACAACGCTTATGAATGATCGAGAAGAAGATTTCAATCTGATTCACCCAGGACGCATGAAGCGGCGTATAGTGAAATTCGAACCGTTCGCCATGTCGCCGGTTAAAGTCCGTCCACCGTTTCGTGGCTCCATCATAATGAATGTTCAGGTTGTCCCAAATGATGATGACGCGCTGATCCGGATAAACGGTTGCCAGTTCTTCCATCAAGGCCATGAGATCCACAGCTTTGCGCGTTTTACGGCACTGGGCGATGACATGGCCCGTCGTAATCTCGAACCCTGCCAACAGAGCGCGAGTGCCATGCCGAATATATTCCTGCTCATAACGCGCGGCACGACCCGGATGCGCCGACTTTGTCGGGTGCTTGCGTTCCAAGGCTTGGATGCTGGTCATCTCGTCTACACAAATAACAACCGCGTCCTCGGGCGGATGAACGTATAACGAGACCACATCATGGACTTTCTCTCGGAATTGGGGGTCTCGGCTGTGCAACCACATCTGATGGGCATGCGGCTTCAAATCATTGCGCTGCAAGGTGAGATGGATGCTCGAACGGCTCATCGTCGGCCCCGTCGTGTACACACGCGCGACTTCCGTTAACCGATCCAGCGTCCAAGTCGGTGTATACAACGATCCGTAGTGGCGTGGCGAATCACAGGCTAGCGCGATGACCTCGCAGCGCTGTTCGACGGAGAATGTGGAAGGCGCTCCGCTACGTGGCCGATCATGAAGTCCTTTGCTGCCGCTCGCTTCAAATCGAACGTTCCATTTGGACACCGTTTTCGTTGTGGTGCCTTGTTCCCTTGCCACCTGAGCGATAGATTTCCGTTCGTGCACCACTTCCCAAACGAGTGTGGCTCGGAACTTCAATCGATATTCCACGCTTTGTCCTTGCTTCCAATGGTACAGAATCTTTCGTTCTTTGCGTTTCATGTCGACTCACCTCGGTAGGTACGGCTTTCTCTTTTTTTACCCATTTGGGCCTGCCGCCATTTACCTTGGAAAGAATTTCTGGGATGACGCACTAGATTGGGAATTCATTTTATGGGTTTGGAACTACAAGAAAAGAAGTAGAACAAGGGTCATGGAACAGTTAAAGCTATATAAAGATCAAAAGGAAATCATCATTGTTAAGACGAGAAAAGAGGTAAAGGAACTAACAAACCAGATAAAGATCAAGAAGGGATCTTGATTGAAACTCAGGAAGCCGACGACTTCTTCTAACAATGTATTCACGCTTCGGAGCCTACGGCTCCTCGATCCGCCAGATGGAATGCGGGGAAGCGGAATCAGGCGGACACACCTGCGAGGCTAAGTCCTGTCGGACCCGGTCACTTCGTTACCTTAAGCCTCTCGGCGTCGTGAATACGGGAACGTTATGTGAAAACTCCCGAAGAGCTCAAAATAACGATGAAATCGAGGTGAAGCTTCATCCTTAAAAGGATTTATAACTACTTTAAGATACGAAGATTGAATTATGACTTGAAATTAGTTGAACCCATATTTGATATATTGAATGATCAAGTAGAAATATTTGAAAACCACTGGAAATTAAGATCGACAGCATATGACTTTTTAAGAGAAGAAGACATACAAGATATATTGAGATACACAAAACAGAAGCTTATCGAATTACAGAACTACCTCAATGCAGTTAAAGAAAAGAAAACAAAGGATCGTTTACAGTTCTATAAAGAACATGTTGAATTATTATTAAGATACCACCAAAACAAATTTGATAGTTACCCTGGAACATACATGTACTTATATAGTGAGTTAATACTTGGAGCACAAAGATATCAGAATATTAAGGACGAATTAAGGCGATTAGATAGCGATACCGAGGAAGTCGGGAGCATCACATAACACCGTATTCACGCATCGCAGCCTTGCGGCTGCTCGGTCCGCCCGAGGCATTTCGAGGAAGCGGATTCAGGGCGGACAACCCTGCGAGGCTAAGTGGCGGAGCCACCCGGCGACTTCGTCGCCTTAAGCCTCTCGGGTTCGTGAATACGGAAACGTTAGATGAAATCACAGTAAAGGGCGATAACAATGGATCTATTATCATTTTCAACAGGATATACTGCTCAAGATCAAAATCAAATAAGTTTTGATTGGAACGGAAAACATGCAAATGAGTTTTTTTGATTCAAACCAACAATTTAGAAGGAATATTATTAATTTTGTAATTGAAAACGATCAATTATATTTTCCTGTAGACCTCATTAGAGATTTATTTTTGGAAGAAGCAAAATGGTCAGTTCAAGCATGGTCTGTGGGATATGATTTTAATAAATTGGGTGAGAAGCTTATTAGATATGGGAAAGATAAATTCCTAAATGACTTCTTAATCGGGGCATTTTCAAGCTTTGATACATATTGTTCAAGTAGAATGATGCATCTTGAGCGGTTCGAGGTTGAATCAGTGCTAGAGGAATTAAAAAAGCGATTGAAAGATCCGGAATGTAAAGATTATAAGGACAAATACGACTCTGGAATTGAATTGTTCGAAAGCTATCTAGAAGGTAATCAAAGGGAAGGACTTTTTCAAATTACAGGTGATATACAAGTAACAAATATAAGAGTTGTAAAACCAAGTAAAATTAAAAATATGATAAGAACAATATACAAGAAGATAAAACGAAATTTGTAAGTAAGACTGAGGGACTGTGACATCATCTAACATAATATTCACGCATCGGAGCCTGACGGCTCCTCGGTCCGCAAGAAGCGATCGGCAGGGAAGCAGAATCAGCGGACACATCCGCACCGACTAACCGCATCGCGGCCGGCTCCCGTTGGGAGCCTTAAGTCGGTGGGACGTCGTGAATACGGAAACGTTAGATGAAATTATTGCAGAGTAATTTTAAGGAGCGAAATGGAAAAATTTTATGACAAGATAACTAATTGTCTTACCGCGGCTTTTTTCTGTTCGTTACTGGTAAGTAGCATATTGTATTTCAGTTCAAATTCTATGAAAGTCAGTAACGTTATATTAATGATTTTAGGAATTACAGGACTAATATGGATCTATAATTTAGTTTTTATACTGCCTTTAAGTTACTTGAAAGATATGATTTTAAAAAAAATAAGTAGTAAGGCTGAAATATATATGTCGTCGATTCTTTTAGGATCTCTTAGTTTTGTAGTAGGTTTGATAGTATTATTTGTCTTATGGCTTGATATTAGATGGATGTTCTTCTTCTTCCTTATACCGGGTACTTTTAGTGGCCTGATTTATCCAATCATTGAAAGATGGGACAAAAACTCTGTGAGCAAAACGGGAAGGCAATAACTTCATCTAACAATGTATTCACGCTTCGGAGCCTTTGGCTCCTCGGTCCGCCAGATGGAATTCGGGGGAAGTGGAGTCAGGCGGACACACCTGCGAGGCTAACTGCGCTGGTGCGCAGCCGGACCTTCGGTCCTTAAGCCTCTCGGCGTCGTGAATAAGGTAACGTTATACGTAATTACTGCAAAGAAAGGAGAGATATTCAATTCGAGAGATATTCAGTCTCTTTAGAATTATTTCTATTTCAATTTACATAACATGGTTTATTCTGGTGCTAATATTATTTAGTAATTCAGTTATAGATAAGCGGATTTATTTTTACTTATTGCTAGGGGGTAGCTTTATCATTGGTCTTTCTCAACAGATAATTGTAAATAAATTAATGAATAAGAATAATAGCCTCACTAAACGAAGAATACAGTTGTATATAATCTTAAACATTATTCTAGGTATTCCATTGTATATGACGCTTTGGATAGTTAGTTTTCCAATAGAGGGGGTTCGTTCGAGTACTTTAAACTCTTCTCAACAATATATAGGTTTAGTACACTTCGTTACTTGGTTTGTAGTGAATTCATTAATACTTAGACCAAAAAGAAAATTCAGTATTCTATTGTTTTTCTTAAGCCCTATAATTCTGATGATTTCGACTACAATTACAATATTATTCATAATCATTTTTTTCTCGTAAGTTTCTCAAAGAAGGCAGTAACTACGTATAACAATGTATTCACGCTTCGGAGCCTGCGGCTCCTCGGTCCGCCAGATGGATTTCGAGGAAGCGGAATCAGGCGGACACACCTGCGAGGCTAACTGCGCTGGCGCGCAGCCGGACCTTCGGTCCTTAAGCCTCTCGGCGTCGTGAATACGGAAACGTTAGCTGAAATAACCGAGTGCATTAATAAAGCAAGAGGTGAGACAAAATTGATTTTTACATATTGTCTTCGGAGTATTGGATGGGCCGATATCTATCTTCAAATTGGAAAATCAGAAATCTATATTGACTCAAGTTATCTTACTGAACCATTAATAGGCCTAGCTAAGTCAATCGAATCCTTAATGTCTGAACTGGTTCCATCTGATGAAGTGAAAAATTTTCTATATCCAAGTAATCCATGCTTCCTCAGTAGATCTTCCATTGATTGTACTATTAATGTAATGAATTCATTTAAATTACAGCGTTCCTTAAATTCTAATTTACCTTCAAATAGAAGTGATTCCATCTATAAAACAAGTTATTCTTATTTCAATTTCGACTTCGTTTATTTTTTCAATTTGCCAGATATGAATTGCTGGCTCAGAGTTTATTTCAAATTGGACAACACAGTGGTATGCACAAGATTTTCCTCTGAGCAGCTACCTTCAACTGAAATACTATTTATTAAATAATAGTGGCTTTCCCACAAAGATTATTAATTCGAATGAATGGAATGAAATAATACAATCAAATTTAAAAGACGAAATGAAACTAATTGAGAAGATATTGTAATTATTTCGAGAGGCCGGTTACTCCAGCTAACAATGTATTCACGGTTCGGGCCTAGCGGCCCTCGGTCCGTCAGATGTATTTCGAAGAAGTGGATTACAGCCGGACACACCTGCGAGGCTAAGTCCTGACGGACTCGGTCGCTACGCGACCTTAAGCCTCTCGGCGTCGTGAATACAGAAACGTTATAAGAAATTGGCGCAAATCATTGATAAGAGTAAATTTATTTAGTACGATGGGTTTAAAGGAAATATTTGAAAGATAACTTGGGGTGAAGGTATGGGTTTATTTAATAAAAGAAAACTACCACATGAGGTTTTTACTCCGAGAAAACCTGAAGTGAATAGTGATATGTATATCTCTCGTCCTAGACTAGAAAAAGATTTGAAAAGGGAACTTCTAGGGACAAAGCATGTAATAATCCATGGGGAAAGTGGATGCGGGAAATCGTGGTTGTATAAGAAAGTGTTATCTGATATGAATATAAATTACGAGGTTATTAACTTAGCAAACGCCGCAAGATATGGGAGTATCACAGAAGAAATAAAGATGGTCCACTCAAGTTTACAACCCACAAGAAAAACTGGGTATAGTGAGAAAAAAGCAGGTGAACTTTCCGCAGGCATAGCAAAAGGGCAGCTAGAGTTTGTAGGTGAATTCAGTGTAAGTGAGCAAGACCCTGTTGAATTGCTTTTCAAACATCTATATAAGAAATCCAAAAAAACAAGTTTCGGTATTAGTATTTGACAACTTAGAAACAATTTTTCATAGTGAGAAATTAATGGATGAATTGGGCAATCTTATTGTCTTACTAGACGATAGGAGATATGCGCAATATAACGTGAAGTTTGTTATAGTAGGTGTTCCATCGGGGATTATTGAATACTTCTCAAAAACTAAAAATTTAACTACGATATCTAATCGATTGTCGGAAATTTCCGAAGTTACTAGGTTGAATGCAGATCAAGTAACTTCTTTTATAAAGAGTGGATTTATTGAAGAATTGATGATTAACTTCGAATCCAGCTCTCTATATAAAAAGTATGAAGACCATATTGCTTGGGTAACTAACGGCATTCCCCAACGATTACATGAATATTGTTTAGAAGTATGTTATTTTTGTGAGGAAAATAATTGGAGCGCTAAAGATCAATATTTAAACTTAGCAGATCAAAAATGGGTGGCAAAATCATTATCAAAAAACTATGTTGTGATTGATAACATTATGAATTCAAAAGAAACAACCGTCGGAACAGAAATTTTGCAAACAAGTACTGCTCGTAGCCAATCTACTAGCGCATCTTCCTCCCCGGAGAGTTGAGGGCACGCTTGAGAAGCGAAAGGTGTTAGATGGTCGCCGCCATGAAGGCGATTTTGAGGGTGGCAGATGCGAATAGGCGCAAAAAAAGCCCCGCCTCATCTAAGCTACGACAACACCACTTTTAATTTAGATTTGGTCATGCCTCATTTAGTTGTAGTTCGCTTACTTGTACAGGATGCGCTGCGGCTTCAAGCGCTTGGGGCGAATCCGCGGCCGTCCTCCCTTTTTTGCGCCGTCCCCGGCTTGTTCGTTCCTTTGGGCGGTGGAGCACCGCGAGCAAGGCCTCCATCGGCTTTCTCAGATACGCCCTGAGCAGGGTGATGAACTCGCCGCGATCCATCGTCGGTGCATGCCCTTGCCGCCATAGCTCCACCAGCAAATAGGCGATGAGATTCAAGTAGATTTGGTTCCATACGGCTTGTTCTTTGGTGCTGTACAGTTTCTTCAGGCGTAGCTGTTGCTTCATAAACTTAAAGAAAAGTTCCACCTTCCACCGGTAACGATACATCTGCGCGATATCCTCAGCCGAAACGTCGAAGCGATTGGTGAGCGCCCGTACACGGTGCAACTTGCCTTTTTTGATCCGTGAACGAATAAGTCACCAGCCGAAAAATTCCCGTTTCACCTGTTTTCGAATCGGTCAGCTCGACCTGTGCATCCTGTTCGATGGAAGGGCCGACATCCTCTTTTTGAAGGATGACTTTCACTTTACTATTGGCCTTCAGCCGTGCCACAAAGCGAATCTTCTCCCGGTTCCAACGCAGGAACTGTCCGTAGTCGATATAGCCGCGGTCCAGTAGGTGCGTGGCTTCACTGCGCGTCACTAGGGCTCCGGTCACTTCCCGGTCCAGGTCGGCCACACAAGCTGTCGATAGCACCACGCGGCTGGGTACTGCGCTTTTTTCGCCGGTCAGGTCCAAGCTGACGTGCATTTTAACGGCGTTGTGGCCCTTTTGCTGGTAAGCCCACTCGCCGCGGACTTTTCCCAACGTGAGGACAGTCGCATCTACGGCAGCCAGCGGACCAAAATGCTTCAGCGGACGTGGGAGTCCGAATGTTCGAGCATACCGCGCCACCAAGTCCGTATACGTCTGTTTCAGCACATCGGTTGACAGCTGACGTAATCTGCGGTTGAGCGCTGAACCGTCGATTGACGAAAGGTTCGTCCATTTCTGCATCCAGGGTGTACTGGATAAGTGTTGCGCAATCTCACCCACGGCATTTCGCTTCTGCAGGATCCCTTCCAGATAGAGAAGCGTTGTGTTCCAAGCAAAGAGCTTTTTCGCATAGGCATCGCTCTTTAAAGCGGTATTGTGCTGTCCCAACACCCCTAAAACTTGACGAACAACCCTTTCATTGCTTACGATTGTATTCAAGAGGTCTCCTTACCGTAGGTGTTGTCGTAAACTCTACGTTACAGGAGCCTCTTTCTTTTGTAAAATTCCCCTCCTTTTCCTACCCCACTCGAGTCTTTGCAAAATTTCTGCCGTCGGAAGACGAAATCAAGTTCTTTTTTCACTAGGACAGATTGAAACAAGTACATTTACTACAACGGATGTAGAAAACCTACTAAGAAACCACTTTCCGAATTCGACACAAGGGGTCAAATTAAGTGTAGGCCAAACACTGAAAGCAATTTCCGAATATGATGACGCTCCAATTAAAAAAAACTCCTAAAGGAAATTCATGGTTGTTTACCGATCCACTTTATTTATTATGTATCAGAACCATACTGGAAAAAAATACAATGGAACGAATTGAAAAAGTTGAATTAAACGAAGTCAGTCACTAGTTAACTCCGCGAAAGCGGAGTTTTTTGATAGTGTCTCGGGAAGGCGCCAACATCTTATAACAATGTATTCACGCTTCGGGGCCTGCGGCCCCTCGGTCCGCCAAGTGGATTTCGAGGAAGCGGATTCAGGCGGACACACCTGCGAGGCTAACTGCGCTGGCGCGCAGCCGGTCACTTCGTGACCTTAAGCCTCTCGGCGTCGTGAATACGGGGACGTTATACGACAGATCGAAGTCTTTGTTTAAACCCATTCATGAGAAGGACTGGTTTGTATGGTATTAGCATTAAAATCAGCTACAACAAATGATGTTGAAATTATTGCTAAAATGAACTTTCAACTTATTGAAGATGAAGGCAGTACAAACCCCATGAATATTACTCAATTGCAAGATAGAATGTTGAATTGGCTAAGTCATGGATGGGATGCCGATTTGTTAGTCTTCCAGGAAAAGATCGTAGGATATGCAGTATATAAATTTCAAATGAATTCATTTGATGACACAAAAAAGGAAGTCTACATAAGACAATACTTTATAAAGAGAGAAGAACGAAATAGAGGTTATGGCCTTAAGGGAATAGCTCTTTTAAAACAAGAGCGTTTTACAGAAGTTAAAAGCATGATAATAGATGTCTTAGAATCAAACCCAAGAGGAAAACAATTTTGGGAAAAGGCTGGATTTAGGCCGTACTATACAAACATGAAATGCAGTCAAAATGAATGTAAGTAGCCCAGGGATCCGTCGTATAACAATGTATTCACGCTTCGGGGCCTGCGGCCCCTCGGTCCGCCAGATGGAATTCGGGGAAGCGGAATCAGGCGGACACACCTGCGAGGCTAAGTCCTGTCGGACCCGGTCGCTACGCGACCTTAAGCCTCTCGGCGTCGTGAATACGGGAACGTTATACGATATTAATGCAAAGCTAGGTGAAAGATGAAATTCTGGACTATTCAATCGCTAGAAGCTTGGGATCAAGCTGTAACATCGGGCTATCTTGTTGGGAATCCAAAATATATTGATAAGGATTGGTTAGTCAGCTATAGATGGATGATGAATGAAATGAAGAAGCGGCTTATTTACTATAAAGGAGAATTTCCTATTTGGCTTTGGACCAAGAGGCCTGATTTGAGGATTGGTGGCAGGTTAGGAAAGGGACAACAAGGCGTATTGATTGAAGCTGAACTTAATAAAGATGAAGTTCTTATTTCTGATTTTATGGCATGGCATATCGTGTTAAACAATGACTACCTTACCCTTTCTGAAGAAGAAGATAATAAACTTGCTAACGGAACGTTCTTAAAAACAAAAGAACAGAGCTGGATAAGGATATTTGAATATCACGAAATTAAGCAATATGACTATTGGAAAGGGGAAGACTTACTACAAGCTGTCACAGGAAGAATTGAACTCAGCAGGCTTAAGAAAATTAAAGAATTCACAAGCCGATAATTATTGATTGTATTTCAAAGATGGCATTAACATCGTATAACAATGTATTCACGCTTCGGATCGTCTTCGCCGATCCTCGGTCCGCAAGATGGACTTCGAGGAAGTGGAATCAGGCGGACACACCTGCGAGGCTAACTGCGCTGGCGCGCAGCCGGTACTGCGTGACCTTAAGCCTCTCGGCGCGTGAATACGGTAACGTTATAGGAAATATCGGCAGAAAAAATAAAAGTCACTCAATAGTGACTTGATATTACTGTCTATTAAATTTCTCGAAATCGGATTCTAAACGAAATACACGTTTGTTAAGGGCAGCAATTTCAGCTTCTTTGTCAAAGAAGTCGTTGTTGATTTTTTCGAGAAGTGCGAAAATATCTTTAGGTTGTCCGTCTTCAAGCCGCACAATGGCTTGATAAATACTATTAACTTGAATGGCAGTCTGGCTTTGATTTTGATTTAAGATAACTTGATTTTGACTAATTTGTTGAATTTCAGCTTTAAGATTAACAATTTCTTCAAGAATCTGTTTTGAAATCTGATCCAAAACAAACCCACCTTTCATAATTAATATTATAGCATGAAGGAATCAAGGAATCAGTATTGTTTAATTTACAAAAAAAAGGATTTAGTAAGCATTTCAGAGAAGGCCGATACATCCTATAACAATGTATTCACGCTTCGGGGCCTGCGGCCCTTCGGTCCGCCAATTCGAGGGAGCGGAATCAGGCGGACACACCTGCGAGGCTAACTGCGCTGGCGCGCAGCCGTCCACTTCGTGACCTTAAGCTGCCTCTCGGCGTCGTGAATACGGTAACGTTAGGTGAAGTTATCGAAGGGCAATTTGTGAGGTGATCTCATTGAAAGATCTATATAAAATAATTAATGACCAATCAAAGAGCATCTTTACTAAAGTTGATGAGCAAGTAGATGAATTTTGGAAATGGTCAAAAAATGAAAAACAAAGCTATGAATGGGAAGTGAGCTATCCCAATTGGTCGTTACTAACTACTTTGGTTATTACTTTATTAGAAACGACGAGCTATGATCAATGGGATCAAAGAACAATAAATAACTTATTATACATAATTGCTAGAGACAATGAATGTGAAACAATAATTGAAAAGTTGAGTGAACGAACTAATAACTATTTGTTTTTGGCAGAAGAAGCTCTTAAATATTCTGATAATGATGCTAGATGGCAATTTGCTCATTATCTTATCAAAGTTGAAGATCGCAAACCTGAAGTGAGAGCTCTATTATATAAATTTTCAGAAGACTATGTTGAATATGTAAGGAAGAGAGCAGTAGAAGCGATAAAAACTTTTGAAGGCTACTCTTGAAGACGATAACTTCACCTAACAATGTATTCACGCTTCGGAGCATGCGGCCCCTCGGTCCGCCAGAGGGATTGCGGGGGGAGCGGATTCAGGAGAACACACCTGCGAGGCTAACTGCGCTGGCGCGCAGCAGGACCTACGGTCCTAAGCCTGGAAGCGTTATGTGAAACACCCGAAGAGCGGAGGAATAAAAACATGTGGTTACAGGGTGGACCATTTCTAGAAATTAGTCTTTTAATACAAGAAGATAAGATCTATAAAATTATCACAAGGCTTTCAAATCATAAAAGTGTATCAATCCTAGAGGAGAATTTAGAAGATAAGATAAACCAATTTGAAATTGGATATTTGTATGATGAACAAGATAGCTCATCAAATCGGATTCATTCAACTAGTATTAATATCCTC
The DNA here is from genome assembly GCF_029525575.1 of Cohnella rhizosphaerae. GTDB lineage: Bacteria > Bacillota > Bacilli > Paenibacillales > Paenibacillaceae > Cohnella > Cohnella rhizosphaerae. Next base: position 112,235 of record NZ_JAPDIA010000001.1, on the reverse strand, counting down.
GCTAACATACAATGCAAAAGAAAATCAGTAATATACATATCGAAAGTAGCAAAAGATACAATTTTATTGAATTTTTGTTTCTTTGGGAGTGAATTTGATGCTCCTGAATGGGGACAGTTAGGAATTAAAAAAGGATGAATATCATTATTATATTAACTACCTTTCTGAGATGCTTGAACATTTTCACGGATATGCTGGTGCAGTTGCAATAGAGAATGATGTTTTAGGGTTGATCTCTGAAACCCAAAGTTGGCCGGATAATATATACAGTTATAAAGAAATCAATCCAAGCGAGCTTTTGAAGCGAGAATATCAGAATAGATACATAGGTATTGGAGTAATTTTAGACGGATCTATTCAAACAAGATATTTTGTGAGTAGTTCATAGAAGTCTGGTGCATCATATAACAATGTATTCACGCATCGGGTCGACTTCGTCGCCTCTCGGTCCGCCCGATGGAATTCGGGGATGTGGATTGAGGCGGACACACCTGCGAGGCTAACTGCGCTGGCGCGCAGCCGGACCTTCGGTCCTTAAGCCTCTCGGCGTCGTGAATACGGGAACGTTATGCGAAAACAAGGAGGATTTATGAGATCATATTTGTTCTTTATATTTTATTGTTTATTTATTTTGACCGCGTGTCAGAGAGAGAACCATCCTCAACCACTTTCTGAAGAGGACTTTAGTATTTCGTATATGAATAAACAAATAAACGAAACTATTCTACCAAAGATTGATTCCTTATTAGGTATTAGCAATGAAGATGTAGAAAATAACTATGGTTTGGTTAGTCAAGGTCCCGAGAATGGATACTCCAGATGGAACTTACATTACCCTAGTCGCACAAATACGGAAATTCAAATAACAATCATGGGTGATGGGCATAATCCACTTGAAGGAGATTATATAGCGGGTCTTCAATTATATACAATTTCAACTGCAAGAGGAGTTAAAGTGGGAGACAGTTCAGAGGACTTAATCAACGTATATGGTAAACCCAGTGAAAAAACAGATAATAAACTTACATATTTAAAAGGTACAAAAAAGTTAATTTTTGAATTAGATAACAAGACGATTTCAGGTATAACCATAGATTATGAATTTGAAAGAGCTGAAAAGGATCAGGGATTTAAGTAAGGCTTCGAAGTCATCAACTTCGCATAACAATGTAATCACGCTTCGGGGCCTTCGGCCCTCGGTCCGCCAGGTGAATTTCGAGGAAGTGGAATCAGGCGGACACACCTGCGAGGCTAAGTTCTGTCGGACCCGGTCGCTATGCGACCTTAAGCCTCTCGGCGTCGTGAATACGGTAACGTTATATGTAATACCGGCAAAGCTTATTTTAAGGTCATTCAATGACGATGTTAAGTGCTTTTGATATTTGGTGTATACTGAGAAGTAAAGAAACGGAGGCGATTAAATGAGTCTTGAAGAAAAATTGATCCAAGACTTTTTGTCACTACCCCAAGAAAAACAAATCGAAGTCATTGACTTCGTGGAATTTCTAAAATCGAAAAATAATTCTAAAATCGAGAACGTCATGGATGATATTATTAACGAAAACATAGAAGCGCTTAGGGAGTTGGCAAAATGATAACCATCACTTTTGACCAACTCCTTCATTTTCATCATAAGATTATCGAAAGTACTGGAGGGTCGGCAGGAGTAAGGGAACGAAGTGTATTGGAAAGTGCTCTTGGCAAAGCAGAAATAACATTTGATGGACAAGAGCTTTATCCGGGATTAACAAGAAAGATATCGGTTATTACCTATTCACTTATTAAAAACCATTGTTTTGTTGATGGGAATTAGCGAATTGGAGTTGCAGTTATGCTGTTGTTATTACGGATCAACGGTTTAAAGGTCTCTTATAGCCAAGATGAATTAGTTCAATTAGGTCTGGGAACGGCAGAAGGAAGATACAAAGAACAGGATATAGAAGACTGGATAATCAGACATCAGGTATAGAAACCTTGGTGTCTTTATTTATTTTTTATGAGGATAACTCGAAGAAGGCCGGTACTACATATAACAATGTATTCACGCTGCGGGTCCTACGGCCCCTTGATCCGCCAGATGGATTTCGGGGAAGCGGAATCAGGCGGACACACCTGCAAGGCTAACTGCTGACGCGCAGCCGGCTCCTTCAGAGCCTTAAGCCTCTCGGCGTCGTGAATACGGAAACGTTATACGAAAGGACGAAGCGAATGATTATTTCCAAACCTTTAGAAGAATATGATTTTATTTTGTTCTCTACTGATCGAAAATCATCAATGCTATTTACTTTTCTAGAGATTGAGCAGGAAAGGTATCCTTCAATTTCTTTTCGTGTTCATATTAAGGATTATATGTTTTCTGGAGAGGTATATATTTGGATAGAAAAGGAGAAAATCGATAATTTTCTAAGAGACATAAAAGAATTGAATAGTTCAAGAAAAGGTAAATTAACTTTAGAATCCATGAGCCCAGAAGAATTGGAATTATCAATTCAAAGTGAAAGAGTAGATCTTTTCTTAATGAACTATTCAATAAAGCAAACAAAATATTGCAAGAATAAAATGATTGAAACAATCTTAAAAGGAACATTTGAATTCGATTTGGAATTCTTTAATGACTTAGAACAAAATGTTAAGGCAATAGTTAAATTATTGAAGTTATAAGATTTGTAATTATTTCAAGGGTCCCTTCGTATAACAATGTATTCACGCTTCGGGCCTAGCGGCCCTCGGTCCGCCATATGGATTTCGGGGAAGCGGGATCAGGCGGACACACTTGCGAGGCTAAATGCGCTGGCGCGCAGCCGGACCTACGGTCCTTAAGCCTCTCGGCGTCGTGAATACGGAAACGTTATAGAAAATATCGGCAGAAAAAATAAAAGTCACTCAATAGTGACTTGATATTACTGTCTATTAAATTTCTCGAAATCGGATTCTAAACGAAATACACGTTTGTTAAGGGCAGCAATTTCAGCTTCTTTATCAAAGAAGTCGTTGTTGATTTTTTCGAGTAAATCGAAAATATCTTTAGGTTGTCCGTCTTCAAACCGCACAATGGCTTGATAAATACTATTAACTTGAATGGCAGTCTGGCTTTGATTTTGAATTAAGATAACTTGATTTTGACTAATTTGTTGAATTTCAGCTTTAAGATTAACAATTTCTTCAAGAATCTGTTTTGAAATCTGATCCAAAACAAACCCACCTTTCATAATTAATATTATAGCATGAAGGGATCAAGGAATCAGTATTGTTTAATTGACGAAAAAAAGGATTTAGTAAGCATTTCAGAGAAGGCCGATACATCCTATAACAATGTATTCACGCTGCGGGGCCTGCGGCCTCTAGGTCCGCCAGATGGATTTCGAGAAAGTGGAATTAGGCGGACACACCTGCGAGGCTGATTGCGCAAGCGCAGCCGGACCTGCGGTCCTTAAGCCTCTCGGCGTCGTGAATACGGAAACGTTATAAGAAATTGGGTCAAACGTTTTAAATTCATAAACTCTAAAGGATGGTGCTGTTTTGGCACATGTTCGAATACGTTGCACAGGTTTAATTATTGAAAATGATTCAATATTACTAGTTGAATATAATGAAAGAGGTATCCATTATAATTTGCCCGGCGGTGGTTTAGAGCCAGGTGAAACAATAGTGGACGGAGTAAAACGAGAAGTTCTCGAAGAAACCTGTGCAGAAATTGAAGTAGGCCCAATAGCATTAGTATATGAAATGGCTCCCCATAAGCAATCAGGAGATTATAAAGATAACGAACAGCACGGATTAAATCTTATTTTTGAATGCAAACTAACGGGCAATACAGTCCCTCAACTACCTTCCCAACCAGACCCTCATCAAACTGCAGTAAAGTGGATTCCGATCCAAGAACTTAATAGTTTAATTTTAATTCCGAATATAAAAAAATCAAATTATAGACTATGTTCAAAATCGAAGGAATATTGAAATCATTGAAGATCATCGTTTAGAAAGGCTAAAACAAAATCAAAAGAATTATTAAGTAATATTCATCATTGGAGGCGCAATTTGGGAATTAGAAAATTACTTATATGCTCACTTCTTATTACAATAGTGTTCCTTATCTATTATTCTATTGATTACTCGGGGAAAGTAGCTAAGAAAAAAAAGATATGAACAGTATAAAACAGAGCCAGCAGCTATTGAATCAATAGCGCTGTGGAACGACTGGGAAAAAGCATTGGTAAGCAGTTCGGAGTCCGTCATTTTTCATTTTAAGAAAGAGTGGATACCGGATGATAAAGAAAACAGTATAGAAATCAATCAAGTTTTAAAAGTTGTAGGAGATACAACGATCATTATCGATAAAACATATCGTAATGTGTTTCAGGGTGATGATGACGTAGTAATGATGCTTAGATTTGAACAGAATACCAAAAAGCTTAAAGGCAAGTTTATTACACCAATGACTTTTGAAAATACAGGAATGCTTTATAACTTAAACTGGGTAGAAATCCCGGTGTCGTTTTCTTTTGAGCACGAAGGACAAAAAATTGAGGTTGAATCATATTCTTATGGACATGGAGAAGATAGTGTTACCTTTGGTATTCCCTATAGTTTTTTAGAACAATATCATTTTCAAATCGATGTGCTATATACAGGATTGGCTTTATATGAATACAAATATATCGGGACTTGAAAGAATCTCTGAAAACAATCAATTTTATAGATCGAGTCAATGAAGGCCAAAGAATTGACTAAGTAAAGGTTACACAACCCAAGCTGTGCAAGGGATAGTGCAATATCTATTCGAAAACACAGAGGTAAAACAATTGAATGCGGTCGCACTCATTGAAAATAAGCCTCTCGACGTCATCAATACGGTAACGTTAGGCGACGTTGTAATAAGTTTTGGGGAGTGAGTGATTCAATGCATTATGAATGGATAGGAGATAGAGAACCATTCTTAGATGAAATATCGGTAAATAAAATTGGCAACATTCATGTAGGGCGTTTTGGTGGTAGCACAGAAAATGGAGCAACTAAAAATGAAGATGCACTATTTATATTAAAGGGTGAAGATCAAGAATGGACTCTTGCTGTTATACTGGATGCCCACAATAGTACTGAGAGTTCCAGAATTATCCTTGAACTTTTTAAGAATAATAGAGCTGTACTTAGCGAGATATGTACTTCCAATCGTGCATTTAGAGATCTTGAGCCGTATATTCTCCGATTATTATCTGAAGAAAGTTTTAAAGCAAAATGTAAAGCTGTCACAGGTGAAACTTCATGTTTAATTTGCTTTCAGTTTGGATCATATATATGGTGGCTATCAATAGGAGATTGCATGGCATTTTTGTTTCATCCAGAACTTGCCAAGTTCAGTCAATTTGGTCTTAATCAAAGGCAGTTTTATGAATGGATCGGAGAAGTGAATACTTTTGAACTCTCCGTGCCTTGCTACGTTTCAGGCAGGAGACAACTAAGGAAAGATACTAACTTAATCGTACTCATTACGGATGGTGTTTTTGAATATGAGGATGGATATTATGAAAATCATCGGAATCTCTACAACAGATTTTTTAACGGAATGAAAATGGAAGAGAACATTGACTTAATCTTGAGAGATCTTTTGAATGACCATGTTAAGGACAGCACAACGATTATTAGTTGGCAAGTCATTAATAAACAACCTGTACAATATCCTTCTGATTAATTGAAGAAGATTGCAACAGCTCGTAACATACGGGACGGATAGTTGGTCAGAACCACAAGCAGAACTGTGATAGAAATAAAAAAAACACTTTAGCATCTTGGCGTTTTGAATCAAAAAAAGAAGCATCCGCACGCGAACAGCGCGGATGCTTCTTTTCGATTTATTTTTTTTGCGATGCCCGGCGTGTCAACGAGGCTCTATTGTCGTCCCGTCAATCGCAGGCAGGCTTGTGCGGTCATCTTCATTTTTTGCCGAAAAGCTTTCGTTTTTACTGTAGAGCCTGCCGGTGCGAGGTGATATGTTGTGGGGACTGCGAATAGAAGCGAGGAGTGAATTCCGAAACAATGAACACAGCTTATCCAAATCAAGTCTCGGGTCCGGCTGACGGGGGGCTGCAGCGTGCGGAGCGGAAGTATCGCGGGGTCAAGCGTCTGCTCCGCGACGCGCCGTTGCTGTCGATGACGCTGCCGGGTGTGCTGCTGCTGCTCGTGTTCGCTTATCTGCCCATGTTCGGCATCGTGATCGCTTTTAAAAACTTTCGCGTCAGCGACGGCATCTGGGGCAGCGAATGGGTCGGCTTCGCCAATTTTCGCTATCTGTTCAGTTCGAGCGACGCCTGGCGCATCACGTTCAACACATTGTTTTTGAACGCGCTGTTCATCGCGTTTGGCACGGTCGCCGCCGTGGCGCTGGCGCTGCTGATGAACGAAATCCGGAACCGCTGGCTTAACCGCGTGCTGCAGTCGTTTTTGTTTTTTCCGTATCTGCTGTCCTGGGTACTCGTCGGTTACATCGTATTCGCGCTTTTGCGGATGGAGAACGGACTGGTCAACAACGCGCTGGCCGCGCTCGGCCTGCCGCCTGTGAATTGGTATATGGAGAGCAAATATTGGCCGGCGATTTTGCTGCTCGTCTCGGTATGGAAGTCGGCGGGCTACAATTCGATCATCTATCTGGCGGCGATGCTCGGAATCAACCCGGAGTATTATGAGGCCGCCCGGATCGACGGGGCGAGCAAGTTTCAACAGATCAGCCGGATCAAGCTGCCGCTGCTCGCGCCGGTACTGACGATGATGACGCTGCTGCAGATCGGCCGAATTTTCTACGCCGACTTCGGCCTGTTCTACAACGTAACGCGCGATTCCGGCATGCTTTACGAGACGACGGACGTCATCGACACGTACGTGTTCCGCATGCTCCGCACGGTGGGCGACATCGGGATGGCTTCCTCGGCCGGCTTCTACCAAGCGGTCGTCGGCTTCCTGCTCGTGCTGCTTTCCAATCTGATCGTACGCAGGATGGACAAGGACAATGCGCTATTTTAATGACATGAAAAGCCAGACAGCCGCTTCGAGGAGGAATGGTTTATGCATCTAACGCCGAGTGAGAGGACGGCCGAGCTGACGCCGAGTCAGCCGCGCCGGGCGCAAGTCGGCAAGCTGTTTCTTCTGCTCGCGGTTGCTGCAATCGGCGCCATCTGCGTTCTGCCGCTCGTCATCGTGATCTCCGCTTCGCTGTCCAGCGAGCGGTCGCTGGTCGAGTGGGGCTACAGCCTGCTGCCGCGGGAGTTCAGCATCGCTGCGTATGCCTATCTGTGGCACCAGCCCGATCAGCTCGCAGCGTCCTACGGCATCACGACGTTCGTAACGGTCACGGGCACGCTGGGTGGGCTTTTGCTGTCCAGCTTGCTGGCTTATCCGTTGGCGCGGCGGGATTTCCGCTGGCGGCGGCCGTTGTCGTTCTACGTCTTCTTTACGATGCTGTTCAACGGCGGTCTCGTTCCGACCTATATTGTGGTATCGCAGGTGCTGCACTTGAAGGACACGGTATGGGCGCTTATTCTGCCTTACCTGATCGTCCCCTGGTTTGTACTGCTGCTGCGCACGTTCTTCGCCATGCTGCCGGTGGAAATCATCGAATCGGCGCAGATGGACGGCTTTGGCGAATACCGGCTCTTTTTTCGCATAGTGCTTCCGCTGTCGACGCCGGTGCTGGCAACGGTCGCGCTGTTCGCCAGTCTGAATTACTGGAACGATTGGTTCCTCGCGCTGCTCTATATCGATGATCGCCGGCTGCTGCCGCTGCAATATTTGCTAGTCACGATTATCCAGAACATCGAAGCGATCAATATGTCGGCCAATACGGTAACGACGGCGGCTCCGGCGGAGAGTGTGCGAATGGCGACGGCGGTGCTGGCGATCGGTCCGATCGTATTCGTTTATTCCTTCCTGCAGAAATACTTCGTCCAGGGGCTGACGGTAGGGGCAATTAAAGGGTAACGCAGCTAGCGTGCAGGCGGCTCCTTTCATGATAGAATGAGGCAGAGGAGGGGGGAGTCGTGGGCTGGATCCGATCGCGGATGTTTTCCCGTATGTTTTTTTCCTTCACCGTCGCACTCGTTACCATTATTCTGGGGTTGTCGTACGGGCTGTTCGTCGTATTCGAGCGCGTTGCGCTGCGGATCGTGACGGAGTCGAACATGAAGACGCTGTCGCAGATCAGCTACAGCGCGAATTATATGAACGACAACGCGCGCAATTTCGCCATCTCGATCTTCGGCGATCCCGATCTGACGCAGATGATGTACCGCAGCGACGAAGACGGCACAAGTCTTCTGTTCAACATGGACCGGCTGAAGCAGCTGACCGCAACGAATCCATTCATCTATTCCTTCCATGTTTATAACAGCCGCATCGACCGGCTATTCACGATAGGCGATACGGCACAGGATACGCCGGAAAATCGGCGAGAAATCGATCGCATTATGCAGTCGGCCGATCAGAACCGCAGAAAGCTGCTGCCGATTCCGCGGCGCGTTCGCCTCGATCCCGCGGTGGCGGGCGCGGATACGCCGGTTGTAAACGTTTATACATATCTGATGTACGACCTGATCTCGGGCAAGAGCGGTCCCGAAGGTGCCATTATCGTCAACGTGAAGGAAGAGTATCTGAACGACCTGATCCATTCGCTGCAGCGCAAGAACAGCTTCCCGGGCATGGATACGTTCATCGTCGACGGAGATGGCACCTTCGTCAGCGGCGGCAAGGCGTTCCTGACGCAGACAGAAGATTCGTTCGTGCGCACCCTCCTACAATCGGGCCAGACGGACGGGCATTTCCTCAGCGAAATCGACGGCGAGAAGAAGATGGTCGCTTACGTCTCGTCCGAGCTGCTCGGCTGGAAGTTCATCAGCGTCGTGCCGTACACCGCCATTACGGATGAGGCGAGCCGGATCAAGCGGATTACGCTGTTCGTATGCGCCGCTCTGCTCGTGCTCGGCGCCGGGGCTTCGTTCCTCATCTCCAGCACGATTACTTCGCCGCTTCGCAAGCTGGTCGGCAAGCTGAAGCATTCGGCCGGCGATCCGGCGGAAGACGAATCGCTCGACGAGATCTCCTTGTTGTCCCGCGCGATCGCCGAGTCGACGAACAAAGCCAGACTGCTCGACGCAGCCGAGCGGGACAAGCTGCATGCGCTCCGGAACGAGCTGCTGGCCGATCTGCTGCTGGGCGGGAAGCCAGCGGCCGACGAAGGCGAGCGACTCCAGACGACGTTCCGGCGTTACGGAGTCAAGCTGGATGTCGGCGACGACTATATGCTAGTGGCGTGGCGGCTCGACCGCTATGCCGCGTTCGCCTCCGCCTATTCGCTCAGGGATCAGGCGCTGCTGCGTTTTGCCTTCGCGAACGCGGCGGACGAACTGCTGCGCACGTCATTCGACAGCGAAACGGTATACATGGGCGGCGATACGCTGATTTCGATCGTCCAGGCGGCGGGCACCGGACCGGACGAGTCGCCGCGCAAGCTGGGCGGGATCATTGCCGAAATTCAGTCGTGGACGCTCGCAAGCCTCAAGCTATCGGTCTCGGCGTCGACCGGCTACGTGCATCGGGACTTCGGCAGGCTGGGCGAAGCATACCGGGAAGTGACGCGTATCGCCCAATATCGGCTGATCTTCGGCCACGGCTCCGTACTGCGCCCGGACTCGCTCAAAGCGCAGAGCACGGACGCCTACCGGCTGCCTGTCATGAAGGAAAAGCGGCTGCTGGAGGCGCTGCGTACCGGCAAGCTGAACGAAGCGGATATGGCGTATACGGACATCGTCGGCGAAATACGAGGCTACTCCTACGATACGGTCGTCTCGACCCTTCTTTATGTGACCTATGCGATCTACAACGAACTGCATCAGTTGGAAAGCAACAGCCAGTTGCGCTTCGATATCGATTTCACGACATTCAACCGGGAGATCGGCGAGCTGGAGACGCTCGAACAGATCGGCGTCCGGTTCGCCAGTCTGTTCCGCCACGTCGCGGGTATTGTGAGCGAGCAGAAGCCGAAGCGCGGCAGCGCCGTCACGGAGACAATCGTGCAGCTGATCGACCAAAACTACAAGGACAAATCGCTATGCCTAGAAAGTATTGCTAGCACCGTGAATATGTCGAAGGTGTATATCGGGAAGCTGTTCCGTGAGGCGTACAACCAGTCGGTGGCCGACTATATCACCGATGTCCGGCTGAAACGGGTGGTGGCGCTGCTGCACAGCGGCGTCATCAACGTCGGCGACATTTTGGACGAGGTGGGACTGGAGAACAGCAACTATTTCTATAAATTGTTCAAGGCACGCATGGGCATCTCGTTCAGCGAATACAAAACCCGCCATCTGCCGCAGCTGATCACCGGGCACCAGTCCTGAATCGGACTAAGGTGGCGAAATCTATAGATTTGGCTGCAAAGGTTGCATTTTAGCTGTGGATGATGCGCAAAAATGCGTGCTATGTTGAGTGCGTCCAGGCCAAGGCCGAGGCATTCCATTTTTAGAGAGGGGAAAAATACGCATGGTTTTGCAAAAACGCCTGCACGCCGCCATCGTATGCAAGCTACTGGTCGCGTTGCTGCTGGCCGGGTGCGGCAGCAACGGTCCGAAGGAGAGCGGGAGCGCTTCGCCGGCAGCCGTTCCGACTGCTTCAGAGCAGGGCGATGAGACGGAGGGAAGCAAGGAGCAGCTGCCGCCGGTCGAACTGACGTATTATTATGTCGGCACGCCGCAGAAGGATTTGCCGCTGGTTGAGGCGGAAATGAACAAGATTCTGAAAAAGAAGATCAATGCGACGATCAAGCTCAAACTGATCGACTGGGGCAGCTACGACCAGAAGATGAACGTAATGATCGCCGCGGGCGATGAAATGGATCTGATGTTCACCGCGCCATGGAGCAACAACTACTACCAGAACGTGGAGAAAAATGCGCTGCTGCCGCTCGACGATCTGCTCGACAAGTACGCGCCGAGACTCAAGGCGACCGTGCCTGCATACGTTTGGGACGCGACACGTATCAGGGGCAAAATTTACGGCGCGATCAACTGGCAGATTATCGCCATGCAGTACGGCTTCGACATGCGCGAGGACTTGGCCGACAAATACGGTCTAGATATGGACAAGGTCAACAAATACGACGAACTGGAGCCGTTCCTCGACAAACTGGCTGCGGGCGAGCCAGGCGTAACGCCGCTGTCGTACGTGAACAATTACGATATTTTTAACGGGCAGGCACCGTACTTCGGCATGGATACGATCGGCGACGACGCTTCGCCGGGATGGTTGTATCTGGACGACAGCGAGACCAGGGTCATAAACCAGTACGCTTCGCCCGAATACGAGCAGTTCGTTCGTCTCATGCACAAGTGGCACGAGAAAGGTTTCTTCCGCAAGGATAATGCCAGCATCACCGATAATACCGCCGATACGAAGGCGGGCCGATACGGCGGATCGCTGGCCGCTACGGTTGCGCCGGGCGTGGAAAGCACGGTTTTCCTGAGGTTTGGCGTCCACAAGAAGTTCAAGGCGCTCAGTCCGGCGCTTGTGACGACCGGGCGGGCGATCGCGACGATGACCGGCATCAGCGCTACGTCCAAAAATCCGGAACGCGCGATGATGTTCCTGGAGCTGATCAATACGGACAAGGAGCTGTACAACCTGCTGTGTCACGGCATCGAAGGCAAGCATTACGTCTTTGTCGACAAGGAAAAGGGCGTCATCGGCATGCCGGAGGGCATCACGCCGGAGACGAACGGCTATGCTCCCGGCACGGACTGGATGTTCGGCAATCAATTCAACGGCTATTATATCTCCGAAGCGGATGTCGGCAATTGGGAGAAAACGCAGCAATTGAACGAGAGCGCCGTCCGTTCTCCACTGCTCGGCTTCAACTTTAACCCCGAGCCGGTCAAGGCCGAATTGGCACAGGCGAGCACCGTAATCAAGCAGTACCATAATTCGCTCGTCTCGGGCTCCGTCGACCCCGACAAGTTTCTGCCGGAATTTCTCGAGAAGCTGAAGTCGGCGGGCGCAGATAAAGTAGTGGCGGAGAAGCAGAAGCAGATCGATGCCTGGAAAAGCGCAAAGTAAACGGCCGCGGACATAACCGGATGCCGCATCCCGGGCTGACGGGATGCGGCATCCGGCGGCGTCGACGGGACTTGCGCCCGGTTGCCGCCGCGCCGGTTCGGGCCGCGCGCAGGGTGCTATTCGACGGTGCGGGTTGTTGGAAGTTTGCATTTCGATTCGAGGCGGGTGAATAATGAGCGAACGGCAGGATTCATCCTGGCGACAACCATCAAAGCGGCAACAATAGCGGACAACGAGAGATTCTGCCGGACCGGGGCTTTATTCGCCCTCCTCTCAAACGAGGAGCGTGCAACCATGGTTCAAAACAGATTGGCCAGGCGTCTGTCGGCGCTTGCGCTCGCTTTTGCATTGTTGACAGGTTCGGTCAACCTGCCGTTTGGCGGACGGACGGCGGCGGCGGATGCCGCGGTCGAAGCCGAGCTATATGTCTCCCCCTTCCGGCAATGACAGCAATCCGGGAACGGAAGCCGCGCCGCTGCGAACGATCGCCAAGGCGCGCGACGTCGTGCGGACGCTGAACGACGACATGGAAGGCGACATTGTCGTCTATCTGCGCGGCGGCGAATATGCGGTAACCGGGACGATCGAGCTGGATGAACGCGACTCCGGCAGCAACGGCTACAACATCGTCTACACCAACTATCCCGGCGAGACGCCGGTCCTTACCGGCGGGGCGCGGCTGGACGGTGGCTGGACGTCAGTCGGAGGCTCCATCTACAAGCTGGACGCCGAAGGACTGGATTTCCGCCAGCTGTACATCGACGGCCGGCGGGCGACACGCGCGAGAATGCCGAATGCCGGCACCGAATACAGCATTCTATCGTGGACGTCCGCGGACAAGACGATTCAGATCGACAGCTCGGAGATCTACGATTGGGACCGTTTCGGGCAGGTGGAGATGGTTATTCAGCAGCATTGGGCAGAAGGTATGGTGCCGCTCGATTCGTATACGGTAACGGGCGGCACGGCGAACGTCGCCCTGTCCCAGCCGTCGCGGAACATCATCTTCAACCGCGCCGCTCCCGTGCGTACGGCCAACTCCAGCTACCATTTCGAGAATGCGTATGAATTTATCGATGAGCCCGGCGAATGGTATCTCAACCAAGACACCGACGAGCTGTATTACATGCCGCGCGCGGGCGAGAATCTGGCGACCGCCGTCGTGACGGTGCCGCAGACCGAAACGCTGCTGAAGCTTCAAGGCACCTCCTTGACGACGCCCGTGCACCATGTTCGCTTCAGCGGCCTCACGTTCGCCTATACGACGTTCATGAAACCGAACGAAGGACTGCTCATCGACCAGGCGATCGCTTACAGCCGCAGCGACGGGGGATGGGACCGGCTGCCGGCTGCCGTCTATCTGGAATCGGCGGACGATATTACGTTCGAGGGCAATAGGTTCACCCATACGGGCGCGACCGCGATCGATCTTTACCGCCGCGCGCACGACAATCGGGTTGTCGGCAACGCATTCATCGATCTGTCCGCAGGCGCGATCAGCCAAGGCGCGTTAAATGAATTCGGCCGGCCCTACAACGAGACGGATACGCGGGAGCTGGCGCAGAACAACGTGTTTGCGAACAACTACATCCGCGGCTACAGCCAGGCTCCGCTAAGCGCGGTGGGCATTTTCAGCGGCTACGCGCAGGGCACGCTGATCGAGCACAACGAAATTTCGGACGGCGCATATACCGGCATCAGCGTCGGTTGGGGCTGGATCGACGAGGATAACGTCTCGAGCGCCAATATAGTACGATACAATAACATCTACAATGTCATGAACAGGCTAGCGGACGGCGGCGGCATCTATACGCTCAGCCGGCAGCAAGGCGGGGAAATTTACGGCAACTACATTCATGATCTCGACCGTCACGCATATGCGTCGTATTTTCCGCTGGCGGCGATCTATCTCGATCAGGGCACGAGCGGCTTAAATATTCACGATAACGTAAGCGAAAATGTAGCGACAACCTATTTTCACAATGTGATCGGAACCAATACGCTGACCAACAACGATGGCAGCGATCCGGCCATCAAGGCTCAAGCCGGTCTGGAACCTGAATATTGGGGTTTTGGACCGGCCGCTGACGGTTTGCTGCAGACGATTGCCGGGCATGCCGCAATCCGCAGCTGGACCGCGGCGGACAACGGCGAAGCGCGTATTGTCGGCGAAGCGGTCAATACGGCGATGGATGGCGTAATGATCTCGATCAAGAAGAACGGTGTGCCCGTTCTCGGACCGGTAACCGTCGGCTCAAGCGTGTATACGCACAACCTGGTCGTCCGCGTCGAGGAGGGCGACACGCTTGAATTTCTGACGGAGCCGACGGGCGGCGCCGTGTTGAACGATCTCGACTGGGAGCCGCAGGTGAAGGCGGAATATTTTCCGGTCCGGCTGGATATAGACGGCATGACGGTGGCGGAACAGACAGCGGCACCGTTGATATCGGCTCCCAACCGTACCGTTACGCTAAAAGTGGATGCGTCTGCGGACATTACCCAGCTCGCCCCGACGATCGTCCTGCCGCCGGGAGCCAGCGTATTCCCCGCATCCGGCGCGGCGCAGGATTTCACGAATCCGGTGCAGTACGTCGTCTCCGACGGCAAGGGCAGGCAGACGATCTGGACGGTCAGCGTCATCCGGGCGGCGGACTTGCCGGACAGCCGGATGCGCGGCTATCCGTTGAATGAAGCGATCGCGGACGACGCAGTGTGGCATGTCGAGGGCGGAAGTAAGACAGCAGGAACGGGCAGTCTTGCCCTATCGACGCCGACTGGCTTCGCGACGTATCAGGGGCGAAAATACGGCGACGAGCTGCTGGAATTCAACGTGACGACCGAGCAGTCGGGACCGGGCGATTGGCCATGCTTTACGCTGCGCAACCGGTTGAACGACGAGGTGCTCTGGGGCGAGAATAACGCGGCGTATACGATGTGCGTCAAGCCGGACGTGCTGGAGCTGCAGCGGTTCAACGAAGGGGAACGGACGGTGTTTTACGGCAATATCGGGGAAAGCGTGCCGCTGGCCGGCGATGCGGTGCCGAATACGGTGTTCGCGTTCGGCCAGCCGAATCTGGTGCAGTTCGGCGCGCTGAATGTCGACGGAGGCGTGAGGCTGATCGCCAACATCAACGGCGTCAACGTGTTCGATTATGTGGATACGGCGGCGGAGCGGATCGAGGATTCCGGCTATTTCGGCGTGCTGGCGTACGCCAGTCCGGTGAAGCTCGGCAAGACGGCCGTGCCGCTCAGCCTGAACGAAGCGATCGCGGACGACGCGGGGTGGCATGTCGAGGGCGGAAGCAAGACAGCAGGAACGGGCAGTCTTGCCCTATCGACGCCGACGGGCTTCGCGACGTATCAGGGGCGGAAATACGGCGACGAGCTGCTGGAGTTCTACGTGACGACCGAGCAGTCGGGACCGGGCGATTGGCCATGCTTCACGCTGCGCAACCGGTTGAACGACGAGGTGCTCTGGGGCGAGAATAACGCGGCGTATACGATGTGCGTCAAGCCGGACGTGCTGGAGCTGCAGCGGTTCAACGAAGGGGAACGGACGGTGTTTTACGGCAATATCGGGGAAAGCGTGCCGCTGGCCGGCGATGCGGTGCCGAATACGGTGTTCACGTTCGGCCAGCCGAATCTGGTGCAGTTCGGCGCGCTGAACGTCGACGGCGGCGTGCGGCTGATCGCCAACATCAACGGCGTCAACGTGTTCGATTATGTGGATACGGCGGCGGAGCGGATCGAGGATTCCGGCTATTTCGGCGTGCTGGCGTACGCCAGTCCGGTGAAGCTCGGTAAGACGGCCGTGCCGCTCAGCCTGAACGAAGCGATCGCGGACGACGCGGAGTGGCATGTCGAAGGCGGAAGCAAGACGGCGGGAACGGGCAGCCTCACGGTATCGACGCCGACGGGCTTCGCGACGTATCAAGGGCGAAAATACGGCGACGAGCTGCTGGCGTTCAACGTGACGACCGAGCAGTCGGGACCGGGCGATTGGCCGTGCTTCACGCTGCGCAACCGGGTGAACGACGAGGTGCTCTGGGGCGAGGACAACGCGGGGTATACGATGTGCGTCAAGCCGGACGTGCTGGAGCTGCAGCGGTTCAACGAAGGGGAACGGACGGTGTTTTACGGCAACATCGGGGAGAACGTGCCGCTGGCCGGCGATGCGGTGCCGAATACGGTGTTCGCGTTCGGCCAGACGAATCTGGTGCAGTTCGGCGCGCTGAACGTCGACGGCGGCGTGCGGCTGATCGCCAACATCAACGGCGTCAACGTGTTCGATTACGTGGATACGGCGGCGGAGCGGATCGAGGATTCCGGCTATTTCGGCGTGCTGGCGTACGCCAGTCCGGTGAAGCTGCACAATACGTTTCTGTTCCAGAATTCGGGCTCGGACGGCGAGCTCGCGGCCCGCATCGACCTTTTGCTGGCGGCGATCGACGAGGCGCAGCATCTCATCGACGATACGGACACGGGGAACGGACAGGGCGAGTATCCACAGTGGGCCAAAGACGATCTGGCCGATGCGATTGCGGGCGCGGAGGACGCGCTGGCCGATGAGGAGCGGACGGTGGCCACCATCGACGCGGCGCGGACGGCGCTGCTCGCGGCAATAGATGCGTTCGGGGAGGCGACAGCGCATAATGTGGCGCTGGGCAAGGCGGCAAGCGCGTCTTCGGTATATCCGGCGGGGAACAGCTATGCGCCTGGCAATGTTGTAGACGGCAATGCCGGTATGGGCTGGTCGCCGGGAGGCAGCGGCTCGGCCGGCCATTGGTGGCAGATCGACCTCGGCGCGCCGTATGCGATCAGCCAGATCAATCTGGTGACGCGGCAGGATCTCGATCAGGAGGTTGAGCGGCGCAACTTTGAAGTGCAGGCGTCGAACGATCCCGACTTTGCGACGTATACGGTGCTCGGCAGCCAGGGAAGCACACCGCTTGCTTATCAGGCTACCTGGACGATTCGGGTGAGCGATCCGAACGCGTACCGCTATGTACGTGTGGCGAAGACAGTCGAGGAATATTTTTTTATTAACGAGGTGGAAGTGTTCAGCGGGCCGACCCCGCCCTCCGAGCCGGAGACGAATCTGGCGGCGGGCAAGACGGCAAGTGCATCTTCTGTGTATCCGCTGGGAGAAATTTTCGCGCCAGGCAAGGCTGTGGACGGAAGTTTGGCGACAGGCTGGTCGCCGGGCGGAGACGGAATAGCGCTGCACTGGTGGCAGGTCGATCTTGGCGACGCATACTCGCTCGGGCGGATCAACCTGATGACGCGCCAGGACGTAGACCAGGAGGTTGAGCGGCGCAACTTCGAGGTGCGGGCGTCGAACGATCCCGACTTTGCGACGTATACGGTGCTCGGCAGCCAGGGCAGCACAGCGCTCGCCTATCAGGCGGCATGGACGACCGAGGTGACCGATCCGACCGCCTACCGGTATATTCGCGTGGCAAAGACGGTCAAGGAATATTTTTTCATTAATGAAGTCGAGGTTTTCGAGACATAAGACGCCGACTGCTAATTCTCCGGAAACGTTCATTAAGGCTCCCCAACAGAGCCTTGATGGACGTTTACTTTTATTGTCGATGTCCTACAAGGAAAAGCGTTCAAGAACCGCTGTGGACCTCGGATTTCGTGCAATAGAATACATTGAAGAGAAAAAACAAGAAGTACAGTAGTTTTTGAGAGATCTTTGAGAAGAGAGGATTAGAATAGGTAATGCCCGAACCGGTTCATTTTATTATCCAGCCTCATGTCGAAAATGGTAGAATGAAAGCGATTCTGCGAGCGCTTCGCGATGCGGATGATTAAGGTTAGGCAAGCGCATCCGATAACCGATTCGGAAAAGCTCGCAGCGGAGGTCGGATCAGTCTTTATGCAAATTCGCAAGTTATCGGGCATGGGCCTGCTTCTGCTTCTTATCGTCGGCATTTTTTGGGCCTTGTATTATCCGACCGTTGCCGACCGGCATTCTCCGCAAGCCGCTGGAGGGGAATTGGATCTCGGCGGATGGGACTTTAAACGGAACGGCTTGGCCGATCTCGACGGGGAGTGGGCGTTCTATCCCGGCCGGCTGCTTGAGCCGGGGCAATTTTCGGTAGCGCCGGGCGGCTATTTGCAGGTGCCGGGAACGTGGCGCGGCGCGGGCAAGAGCGGTGACGGGATGGCGCGAAAGGGCTTCGGCACCTATCGGCTGGTCATTCATATGCAGCCGACGGACGAGATTTACGGCGTGAAGGTGACGAGCATTCGCATGGGGCATCGGCTTTACATCGACGGGCGATTGGCTGGACAGAGCGGCCGGCCTGCCGACGACAGGCTGGACAGTCGCCCGGGCAATACGCCGTATACGGCGTTTTTCCAGCCGCGCGGCCGGGATGTCGAGATCGTCCTCCAGGTAGCCAACTTCGAATTCGTCACGGGCGGCGTCGTGAATTCGCTGCAGTTCGGCTTGAGCGCCGACCTGATCAAGCTCAATGGCATTCGGATCGGCACCGATATCGCGATCTGCCTGATCCTCGTCATACTTGGCGCCTATCATATTAGCGTATACATACTCGAAAGGCGAGACAAAACCTATCTGATCCTCGGCCTCTATTTGCTCTTGCTCGGGGTTCAAATGTCGATCTACGGGGAGAAAATCATCCAACGGCTGCTTCCCGGGCTTCCGTTCGATCTGGTCTACAAGGGACTCGAGATTTTCCAGTTCGCGGGCGTCATCCTGATTATGCAGCTGTTCTATATCGTCGAACGCCGTCTGTTCAAACTTTGGACGAGGCGGCTGCTGGCGCTTCCGTTCATGATCTATATCGCAGCGGTCGCGCTGCTTCCGTACAGGATTCATATCGACTATAAATATATTTTTGTTCTATACGAAGGCTTTGCCGTCCTGGTTCTCGTCGGCCGCTTGCTGCATTTGTTCGCGCGAACGAAGGTCGATGCGAAGGAGCGATTTGAAAGGTTTCTGCTGCTGGGCAGTCTCGTCATGCTGCTTCTCTTTTTAATCGGCATCAGCCTGTACGCGGAAAACGCGTTGTCGTCGGATCTTGTCGCCAAGAGCGCGCTTCTCGGCTTCATTCTCTGCTTGCAGCTGCTGCTGGCCGTCCGGTTTTCCAACGAGTTCGCCAAGACGGCGTCGCTGTCGCATCAACTGACGGTCTCGAACCAGCTGAAGGACGAATTTCTCGTTCATACGTCGCACGAGCTCAAAACGCCGTTGAACGGCATTATGAACATGGTCTCTCACCTGCTTGAGGATGGAGAACGAACCATGGCCACGGAGCAACGGCAGAATCTATGGCTCGTAAAGGATACCGCCTCCAAGCTGTCGATGCTGATCAAGGATCTGATCGACGTCGTTCATCTGAAGCATGGGGAGCTTCGGCTGTATTCGTCGGTGGTCGATATGCGCGTCGCGGTGCAGATCGTCTTCGATATGCTGAGGTTCGAGTTGTCCGGCAAGCAGGTCGTTTTGAACAACGCCGTCGAGGCGGACGTATGGGTGACGGCCGACGAGAGCCGGCTCAGACAGGTGCTCTACAATCTCGTGCATAACGCAATCAAGCATACGCAGCATGGCGAGATCCGCGTACGGGCCGACCGTGGCCAGGCGTACATCGCGGTTTTTGTCGAGGATACGGGGACGGGCGTGCCGCCGGAGAAAAGGGAGTCGCTGTTCGGCGAGTTCGATTCGATCGACAGGTCCGTCCCGCGCGACGGCTATGAAGGGATGGGCGTCGGTCTCTATATCAGCCGCAAGCTGATCGAGCGGATGGGCGGTCAGATCGGCCTGGACTGGACGGAGCCGGGTACAGGAACGAGAATGAAATTCACGCTTCCCGGCTTCCGGCGCATGCCCGGCGATCTGGAGATCGCAGCAGGGGCTGAACAGTCCAAGCGCGTGAGTCAGGAGGACGGATCGCTCGATCGGTGGGACGGCAACGCGCATACCGTATTGATCGTGGACGACGAAGCCTCCAACGTACTGACGCTCCGCCAGATGCTAAGACGCAGCAAGTTCAATGTCGTGACGGCATTCTCCGCCGGCGAGGCGGCGCTCAAGCTGCAGCAGTTCCCCCCATATCGATCTGGCGGTCGTGGACATCATGATGCCAGGCACGTCGGGGATCGAGCTCTGCCGGACGATTCGCGAGAGTCGATCGATCCTGGACCTGCCGATTCTGATCTCGACGGTCAAGGATTCGCACGGCGACATCGCGCTCGGCTTCGAGGCCGGCGCCAACGATTATGTGACGAAGCCGTTCGAAGGGGGAGACGCTGATCGCGCGCATCCGGACGCTCATCTCGATGAGATCGGCGATTCGGGAAGCGATGAGAAACGAACAGGCGTTTCATCAAGCGCAGATCAAGCCTCATTTTCTATACAACGCCTTAAGCAGCGTGATCGGCTTCTGCTATACGGACGGAGAGAAAGCGGCTGAGCTGCTGTCCGTGCTGAGTCAGTACATTCGCCATATTCTGGAGACGGATCGCGACAAGCCGCTCGTTCCATTGCACCGGGAGCTCGAAGTGATCGAGGCGTACGTGAAAATCGAGCAGGCGCGATTCGGCGAACGGTTTGATTTCATATGCGAGATCGAGGAAGAAGCGCAGCAATGCGAGGTGCCTTCGCTTTCCGTACAGCCGTTCGTGGAAAACGCGATTCGTCATGGCTTGTTCGAGAAGGAGGGCCTCGGCGCGGTGTCGCTGACGGCGAGAATCGAACGCTCGCAAGCCGTCATTGTCATTAAAGACGACGGCGTCGGCATTCCGAGCGACGTCTTGCGGCGGATCGCCGCGGGCGAACGGTCCGAAGACCGGGACGGAGGCATCGGGATCGCGAATATACGCAAACGGTTGGACGCCATGCCGGGCGCTGCGCTGCGTATCCGGTCGGAGCCGGGCGAGGGCACCGAGGTTTCGATTCATTTACCCTATGAACGTTAAGGCGGGAGCGCAAAGACCCGATGTGCGGAGAGGAGTGTTCCCTTGTACAGAGCAATCATCGTGGAGGATGAAAGGCCCGTGCTGGAGCTGATGAAGGTGCTGATCGGGCGCAACGGCAATTATGAGATCGTCGGCGCGTTCGGCAGTCCGCTGCAAGCGCTGGAGAAGCTGACGGAGCTGGACCCCGATATCGCTTTTATCGACGTCGAGATGCCCAAGATGAGCGGGCTGGAGCTGGCGCATCGGATCGTCGAGCGATCGAAGCGAACGGCCATCGTCTTCTCGACGGCCTACAAGCAGTATGCGCTGTCGGCCTTCGACGTGCAGGCGCTCGATTATATTCTGAAGCCGGTCACGCCGGCGGCGATCGAGCGGGTGACGAACCGGCTAGCGGCATTGCTGCGGCCCGAGCCGGCATCCGGAGGCGACAATGACGGTCCGAACATCCGCCTCCTTGGCGGATTCGAGATATTAAGCGCGCGGGGCGAACTGCTGCATTTTCCGACCCGCAAGACGGAGGAACTGCTTGCGTATCTCCTCTGTCATCCGGAGAAGGACATCAGCAAGTGGCTGTTGACGGAGCTTCTCTGGCCGGAGAAGACGCAAGAACGGGCGATGGCCAGCCTCCATACCGCGATTTATCAATTGAAGAAGCTGCTTAAGGAGCAGGCGCTTCCGATCGATATTCAGCGGACGAGGGAAGGCTACTTTTTGTCGCTGGGGCAAATGGAATACGATTTTCTGTTGTACTGCAGCAGGGAAAGCGAAATCGCCAGCGGTACGATGACCTCGGAACAGGCGGAGGCGCTCAGAATGCTGTACAGGGGACCGCTTCTTGAGGGAAGGTCTTATATTTGGAAAATATGGCTGGAGGAGGCGCTAAAGAAGCAGTACGCCGATCTCGTCCGGAGGCTGACTGACGAGAATGTTGCCGAGCGGAATTGGCAAAGCGCGGAGCGCAGGCTCCATGCGTTTCTGTCGATCTATCCGCTGGACGAGGAGATGAACGCGGGTCTGATCGAGCTTCTATCGCTTCGCGGTCAGAAAGAGAATATGGTCCGGCATTACGAGCAGTTCAAGCGGAGGTACGGCGACGAGTTCGGCTGCGAACCGTCCGAAGAGTTTATGACGCGGGTAAGACCCTGCTTGGGCGGCTAGCCGGTTCGAGCGGATGATTCAGCGACATCATGATATAATGATAAATGCCGTTGACTTTGAGGCCGGATTCGTTTAGATTTACGCAAAAACTTTTTAGACCGATCGATTATGAAAAGCCGATCGAGGTTTTCATGAAAACGTTAAAAGAGAGGTTCGCCGAATAACATGATAAACATGGACCAAATCTACCTGATTACCGACATTCAAGGCTATACGCCCGAGGTTGGTCGGCTGCTCTCCATGATGAATTATGCAAGATATACAACCCTGGAAGCCGCAAAGAATTTAACGACAGAACAGTTGGATTATTTAATGGATCCCGAGGGCAATTCGATCGGCGCGTTGTTGCTGCATTTTGCGGCGGTAGAGTTTGCCTATCAATTGGAGACGTTCGAGAAGCGGGATTTGAACGAGGAGGAGATGCTAATCTGGGGCCCAGCCCTGGACCTCGGTGAGAAAGGACGGCAAGCCATTCGTGGAAATGATCTGACCTATTACGTAAATAAGCTCAATGAAGTCAGAACAAAGACATATGAACTTTTTAAAACGGTCGACGATGATTGGTTGCATCTCGAGGAGCCGTTCTGGTACGGGAAACAAGCGAATCACTATTTTATGTGGTTTCACGTATTTGAAGACGAGATCAATCACAGAGGTCAAATCAGATTGATCAAGAAGAAAATGAATACGCAGTTATAATGAATTCTATCATGCGGCCTCTGTCTAAAACGCTCAAATTTAAAATTCGATTCGGCACGAGATTTACAAAAATGAGCTTAATGATCGTCGCGGCTGGATTCGTCGTCTTGCTCTTATCGCTGAATCGTGATTTAAATTCATTGCCTGTCGCGGTTGCGCTGCTATTTACCGGGGGAGCGTTAATCTACATTAGTATTGTTCGAGCGAAAAAGAAAATTCTATTGATTCAAACGGGCCTTGTGGCAAGAGGCACCTATAAAGAATGGAAAAATTCATTTATTTTATACAATAACACAAATTTGGTTTATTTGATTTATACTTTTTATGATCTTAGAAAAAAAGCAAAGAAACGTATACGTGCTATCCGCCAGTACGGACGCGAGAGAAGAAGTGACGGTATTTTATAATGAAGATGCTAGTCTGGCCCTCGAGTATTTGCCTGGCAAACCGCAATTTAATAAGAATGAGATCATAGGCTAGCACAGATACCACTACCAATATTTAGGCGTAGTGGTATATTTATTTTACGCATTCAAACGGATGATGGCCCAGGAGGAGCTTGTATGAAAATATTAGTCGTCTCCGATGAGGAATCCAAATATTTATGGGATCATTTTGACGCCAATAAATTCAAAGAGATTGAACTGTCATTTCGTGCGGAGATTTAAAGGAGGAATATTTATCGTATTGAATTTGCAGATGAGTCGAATATTTAAAGATAGTTTACGAAATGAAACGGAGCGACCATCCATGACGATGTCTGAATATTATAAAGACTTGAGAGACAAGTTTGGACCGGATTTCATTTTTATGCCGGCGGTTGTCGCTATTATTCGGAATGCCGAAGGTGAAATATTGTTCGGGAGAAAGCACGGAGAAGAAAAGTGGGGACTCATCGCCGGAGCCATTGAACTTGGCGAAACGCCAGCTAGAGCAATCTGTCGTGAAGTGCTGGAGGAGACGGGTTTAATCGTTTCTCCCGAAAGAATTATTGGCGTCTTCGGCGGAGATCGGCATAGATTTACGTATAGCAATGGACACAAAGTAGAATACCTGTCGATTGTGTTCGATTGTAAAATAACAGGCGGAAGTTTAAGTCCGGACAATGAAGAAATGAAGGATCTGAAGTATTTCAAGGAGAACGAAATCCCCCGAAATTTCAAATCCATATCCGATTGAAATATTCCTGAAAAGCAGTCGACGCGAGGCGATATTCGAATGAACTCAAAATCGGTATTCAATGGGCAGCTGCGCTACCTGTTCCATTATTATGAATCGAAAACAGGTCCGTTTAAAAACTTGTCGGCTCTCACCATATCTGAAGCTCAGCATATTATGAAAGATTTGAAGAAAGATAAGGCTGTTTTTGCGAGCAAAAGAGCGGAAGACTATTTGCAAATTAGATTTGATTTAGAGCAAAGGGCTCGGGCGGCTTTTATTCAGAAGGGCGGTAAAGCTACAAAGCAGTATCCGCATTATATGACGTTGGGTCCCTGTAATTGGCTTAAAGAGTGGTATGTCGAAGGGAAAGAACTTAAAATTCCAATCGAAGCGTTTAACCCGAAATCGCTTAGTTTTACATATGGCGATCTTTTTCCAACGATGCGATACAACGACGGCAAGCCATATAGAGGGAATGTGTACACCCTATTCGAAATACAAGAAATCATTCAACGATACGGTTGGCCTCAAGAGTGGAATCACGACGGAGCGCAGGGGCCCGAACGGTATATCGAAGTACAGATCTGGGATGACGATGCCATTCAACATTATTTGGTCGCTCAACATAAATTAACGGGAATCTAAGGAAGCAGGGACAGTCATTAATACGATTTTATATCTGTTGCGGCACGCAGAATCGCCTTTTATTGAAGGAATGGAAAGAACGCGCGGTCTGTCGGACAATGGAAAAATAGACGCCGAAAGAATCGTTTCCCTTTTAGCGGCAGAAGGGATTGATCTTTTTATCTCTAGTCCGTTCGAAAGAGCGATTCAAACGATAAAACCGCTGGCCGACGCGTGCGAGAAGGATATTACGATTATTGAAGACTTAAGAGAGAGACAAATTGGAGTCTTCCAAGAAGGCACCTTTAAGGACGCCAAGCGGGAGGTCTACCGTGATTTTAACTTTGCATTTGAAGATGGCGAATCCAGCGATAATGCTCAAAAAAAGAGCGATCGATCAGCTTAAACGAATTTTAAATGAGCACGCCGGAAAAACGATTGTATTAGGAACGCATGGGGACATCATGACGTTAATGATGAACTATTTTGATAAACAATATGATTATGATTTTTGGCAGTCTGCGACAATGCCGGATATTTATGAATTGTGGTTTGAAGGGACAAAACTCAAGCGAGCAACTCGGAAATGGAATTAATTTTGCGTGAAAATGAGGTTGATGGATGTCTATGAAGATCATTTCAGGCACTTCGGATTTAAGCGACGTGCGCATTCATTATTTGGACTCTCTTCATGAATCGGATGCTTCGTCGATCCCCGTTCTCGTCTGTCCAGGCCTATCGGAGATTGCGGAAGAGTACGAGGACTTTATGGTTGAAATGCTGCCTAGAAGAACGATCGCGCTATCCTTCAGAGGGAGAGGTCGAAGCGATACGCCGCTCGCCGGGTACGACCTGCAGGATCATGTGACGGATATCGAATCCGTCGTTCTGCATCTGCAGATTACGCGTTTCCACCTTTACGGCTACTCGCGCGGCGTGTCGTATGCGCTTGAATATGCAAGGCAGCATCCCGAGCGGATCGCTTCTTTAATCGTGCAGGACTACCCCGCCGAGCATAAGGCGATGACGGCCGAATGGGCGAAATCGTATATCGAAGACTACTTGATTCCTTTTGACCGATTGACGTCGAACATTCGCGCAGAGGCCGTTTATGGCATTCAAAGGGAATCAAACGCCTGCGAATTCCGTTTTTCGCTTGAGAAGCCCGTTCTTGTTTTGCGAGGAGCGCTTGAGGATTCGCTTATTTCCGACGAAGATCTGGCGCGCTACAAGCGTCGTTTCCGCCAGATAAAAATCGTACAATTCGAGGAAAGCGGACACAACATTCGAGGGGCGGAAAAGGAGAAGCTGGATCGGACGATCATAGCCTTCTTAAGGCAGTCCGACAGGGGGAGGGGAATCGGATTGACGTCTTTCGCATCGGCGCCTCTGGGCATCCCTTCCGGGGTGGGACGGAATCGACTAATTAAGTGTTGAAAAGCACTTAATCGGCGCGCTGAACGGGGCTTCGAAGGAATAAGTGTTCAACCGCAATTATTTGGTTCAGAACCGATTCGAAACGTGCAATTGCGAGAAAATAATTGCGCTACAACACTTATTTGCTCCAAAGACATCGCGATCAGGGGAAATAACTGCTTTTCAACCGTTATTTGATCGGCGTTGTTGTGCCATTGAACCGCTCAGCCGGTCCGCTCCTGAGCGTTTGTCGCGTAGTGCATGCCAGGCGGTCGGGGGGAGGATGGTTGTCCGCAGATTGTAGACGAGACGAGACGAGACGAGACTGCAGTAAAAGACAGTCAGGGCGTGCCTCTTCCCTGAGGGTTTTCTTGATGCGAGCGCTTTTAGTGGCGCAGCCTCCGTACCCCGAGCAGCAGCGCGAGGAGCACCGCCAGCCGCCTGGGAGAAGGCAGCGCCGAGCCGAAGCGGTTGAACGGCCCGGCCATCAATTGCAGCGCCGCGGACCGCTGCTTTGCATGAGCCAGCGCGATCGAATATTCCAGCACGGTCTGCTGATACTTTTTTGACGAGCCGCCTCCGCTGCTCCTGCGTCAGACGTTCGCCGAATACGTGAATCATGTACGCGAGCCCTTCGAATTTGCTCTTTACGTTTTCCAATCGCTTAGCGGTCTGTTGTCCCGCATGGACCCGGCAAGAACCCAGATAGTCGGTCAGAAAATACCCGCTAAGCCCACGTGCCCCAAGCGCCAGCATCAGCATATAATCCGGTACGAGCCCGCCGCTCGGTTGAAAAAAACCGACGCGCTCAAGCGCGCTTTTTCGGAAAAGGCTGAACTGAAGCGAAAATACGCAAGCGTTGTTGCGAAGCGTGTGCGTCAGCACATCCTCGTAAAGCTGGCTGCGCATCGCGGATCTTCCGCAATACGCGGCAAAATCCTCGCTCTGCTGTACGAGCCTGTTCCCCGTAGCGTCCATGAAAAAGTGATTGCTCGACACGAATGCGCATGCGGGATGCGAGAGGAGCGCCGCCTCGGCGCATTCCAAAAATGTCGGCTCCCACACGTCGTCGTCGTCGAGCATGGCCACCAGGTCGCCGGTCGTCGCGCGGAACGCCTGCTGCCGGTTTTGCAACTGGCCGATCCGAACGTCGTCAGAAATGCTTGCCAAATGCTTGAATGCGATCGCAGGATATTTCGCCCGAATCTCCTTGACGGTATCGAAGGTCGGCCCGTCTCTGCCGTCCTCGCTGACGACGATCTCGTCGGGCGCGCGGGTTTGCGCGCAGATGGACAGCAGCGTTTCTCGCAAATAATGCGCGCGTTTGTGCGTAGGTACGGCTACGCTGATCCTCAAGGACATCGTCAGACGCTCCTTCGTTGTGATACGATATGTATCATCATATCACGAGCCCAGCCGTATGCCAATGGATACGCGAAGAAGCCGCAGCATCTAGCCGCGGCTTCTTCGGGATTGCGTTCAAATCAGCCCAGATCCTGCGCGCCGAGCTTCGCCGCCAGCTCCGCTTCCTTGCGCCGGAGGGCCGCGGATGCCGGCCTGAAGTAGCCGAACGCCGAAGCCGCGACCAACGCCGCGACGGCGACGCCCGCAGCGCCGATCCAGCTGACCGCCGCGAGCGACGTCTGCTCGACGATGACGCCGCCGATGCCGGCGCCGGCCGCCATCGCCAGCTGCAGCACGGAGCTGTTCAGGCTCAGCATGATGCTCGAGGCTTCAGGCGCAAGCGTGATGAGGTGATACTGCTGCGTCGGACCCGAAGACCAGGCGGCGAACGCCCACAGCATGAGCAGCGGAATGACGAAAGCGGCCGAATGGGCGAACAGCGAGATAAGAACGAGGATGATCGCGTGAAGCGACATGCCGCCGACGAGCGTCCGCCGGAAGCCCCACTTGTCGGTGCCGAAGCCGCCGAGCTTGGAGCCGATCAGGCTGGCCACGCCAAGCGCGAACAAGCCGATGCTGACCCAGCGTTCGCTAAGTCCGGTAATGTCGAGCAGGAACGGAGAAATGTACGTGTAGGTGATCGAGTAGCCGCCGATCCAGAACAGCGTGACGAGCAGCGCGACGGCGATCTTCGGATTTGCCAGCAGCCGGATCTGGTCACGGAGCGGAATCGGACGCTCGCTTTCCGTCCGCGGCACCGTATAGGCGACAAGCGCAATGCCGAGCACGCCGAGCAGACCGATCGCGCCGAAGACGAGCTGCCAGTTATAAAGCGAGGAGATGAGTCTGCCGAGCGGGACGCCGACGATCAGCGCGGTGCTGAAGCCCATGACGAGCGTGGCGATCGCGCTGCCCTGCTTTTCGGGCCGCGCGAGCTTGGCGGCGACCGTGAGCGATGTCACGACGAACACGCCGCTGCTAAGCGCCAGGATGATGCGGGAGACGATCAGGAAGCCATAACCGGAAAAGGCGAGCGCGGCGAAATTGCCGACGACGAACACGGCGAGCGCATAGATCATAAGCCGTTTGCGGTCGACCTTCGCCGTCGCGGCCATTAAAAACGGCGTGCCGAAGGCGTAGGCCAGCGAATAGACGGTGATTAATTGTCCGGCCGCCGCCAGCGAGACGCTGACGTCGGCGGCGACCTGGTCCAGTATGCCCGCGATGATGAATTCAGACGTGCCGACGAGGAAACTTACGATAGCCAGCATATAGATTTTCCAAGCGTTGTTCATTCTCCCCAGCTCCCTTGAATCTTATTATTTTTATAATTCTAAAAATATCGAAATTAATGGCGAAAAACATCCTGCCGCGCCTGATCCAGGCTAACCCAGCAGGTAAGGCGCGTACTTGCGCGCGACGTCCTTGTTGACGCTGTAGTAAATATAGGTGCCGTCCTTGCGAAGCTGCAGCAGTCCGCTCTCCGTCAACTGCTTCAGATGATGCGACAGCGTGGAGCCTGCGACCGACTCGAGCTTGTCTCCGATGTCCGAGCAACAGAGATTCTGTTCCTCCGTGAGCAGCATCGCGATCTTGATGCGGGTCGGTTCGCCGAGTGCTTTGTAGACTTTCACCGCTTGTTTGACTTCCTCATTGTCCGGGACCATCGCTTGCTCACCGCCTGATTCGTCGTAATTTCTAAAACTATAGAAATAAGGTATCATGCTTCCGGTCAATTGTAAAGCGCCCTATTTAACCCCTAGTTTCCTTTTGCCCGTCCACGCCGCCTCTCGCGGCATGCATGCTCCGAATTTGCCTTGGCGTTTGCCCGGTGATACGCTTGAACAGACGGTTAAAATGCTTCATATCCTCGTAGCCCGCCAGCCTTGCGATGGCTGCGATCTTCTCGTTCGTCGCAAGCAGCAGGTCGCAGCATATCTCGACACGCAGCTTGTTCACATAATCGGTATAGCTCATCCCTGTACAAGCCGCAAACTGGCGCCTGAACTGTCGCTCGCTGAAACCCGCCATTGCGGCCAAATCCCGCATACGTACCGCTTTTACCGGATCACGGCGAAGCAGGTTCAGCACCGATTCAAGCGCATCTTCTCCGAACTTTGATGCCCCGCTTTCCACTGCCATGTCATTTTCTTTGGAGCGCCGGATAAGAAGCAGCAGCTTCACCAACTCGGCCTGCATCATATCATTCGAGTCCGAACGTTTTACGCTATTTTCTTCGAAGAGCGTATTAAAGATCCGTTGAAACGAACCATCCTTATCCTTGCAATGCAGCCAAGTCTGATCCGGATAACGAGCGAAAATGAACCGGAGCATCTCTTCATCTTCCGCAAAAAAACGCCTTAGCGGTTGACTGTGCGAACCGTCGAACAGGCAGTTATACACGATCAAGTGGCCGGCGTCCGGCCCGGCATGCGAAGGCCGAAACACGTGCGACACCCCGATCGGCAAAAAAGAATAGATCTCCTTTTGCCACAGGCAAAAACTGTCCCTCGATATACTGGAACCCCGTTCCTTCGCTCACATAGTTGATCTCTACAAACTCGTGATCGTGATGCCACATCCCGAACGACTCTTGCACACGATTGATAAAAACAGGAACTTCCGGCGACAGAAATTCGGCCGCGGTTGTCGTAAAGACGAAAGGTTTGATGCTCATGCAGTCACCCAATTTCCTGATGTCTAACGTCCGATTACACCCTATATATCGTCCGAATAAGCCTCAAATTTCGATTAACCTCTAGTGTATAGTAATGATTGAAATTTGCAAACGGGGGGAGGCACTAAACGTTGAGCGATCACGCAGCTATCGATGCGGTATGGATCTGGATGGAGGAACGTCAGGTCATCCATAACGAGCAAGCGCACGAGCAAATCTATTTCCGCAGAAGCTTTGAGCTGGATCGTATAGAAGAGGCGACGTTGCGGTTGAAGGTTTCTGCGGACAGCAGATATCGTCTGTATGTCAACGGCATTCCGGTATCTCGCGGACCGGCCAAAGGCGACCACCAAACCTATTATTATGAAGAGGTCGACTGCACCTCCTTCTTGCGCGAAGGACGTAATGTAATCGCCGCCCATGTCGTACACTATGACGACAGAGGAGGTCCGGTCTC
Organism: Cohnella rhizosphaerae; assembly: GCF_029525575.1. Taxonomy (GTDB): domain Bacteria; phylum Bacillota; class Bacilli; order Paenibacillales; family Paenibacillaceae; genus Cohnella; species Cohnella rhizosphaerae. The sequence continues at coordinate 81,591 of NZ_JAPDIA010000001.1, read as the reverse complement.
CGTCTGGAGAGCGAATCGCGGAGGCTTTTTGCTTGCCGGCGAGGTGTCGGATCCAAAAGGCCAATCCATTCTGACGCTGCATACGGACGATCGTTGGCGTTGTCTTCAGGAAACGGCGATCGCCTATGATGTCTCCGATGCGGATACGGCGTTTGTAGGCGGTACGGAACGCGTGGACGGCCTTAATCTCGCGCACAACTGGTATACGATGGAATACGACGATTCCAACTGGCCTTTTGCGGTCAAAATTAGCGAACATGAAAATCCCGTCATCGGCCATTACTCGCCATGGTATCTTGCTCCGCGTCCGATTCCGCCTCTATATGAGACGAATCGCGCGTTCGTGCCGTCATTCGGCCTGGACGACAGCGGAAAGCCCATCACGATCGGTCCTCATCAAAACTTCAAACTCGAGCTTGATGCAGGCGAGATGACGACCGGCTACCCCGTACTTTGGCTAAGCGGCGGAAAAAACGCTACCGTAAAGCTTTTGTACGCGGAATGCTATCGACAAGCCGATCCGGCAACGGGTGTATTCGTCAAAGGAATCCGAGACGACAGGACCGGCGTGCTGATCGGCCATTTTGATCTCTATACCGTCGGCGGATCCGGTTCCGCAGATCAACCTGAATGTTACGAACCTTTCTTATTCCGGACATTCCGTTATATTTCGCTTGAGGTGGTGACGGCTGAGGAAGCGCTGATCATCCAATCTTTTCATTATAGAGAAACAGGCTATCCGCTCGAGGTCAAAGCGAGCTTCGCCAGCTCCGACGCCAGCTTGCAGCCGCTCTGGAACATCAGCGTCAACACGCTTAAGCGCTGCATGCACGAGACGTACGAAGACTGTCCTTATTTCGAGCAGCTGCAGTACGCGATGGATACGCGGCTGCAGGCTCTGTTTACTTACCAGCTAAGCGGCGATGACCGTCTGGCCCGGAAGGCCATCTATGATTTTCATTGCTCTCGGCTGCCTAACGGGATGCTCCAGAGCAGATATCCTTCGATGCTGCAGCAGGTGATTCCAGGCTTTTCGCTCTATTGGATAATGATGGTCCACGATCATTACCGTTATTTTGGAGATCCGACGCTGGTGAGGACCTATCTGCCCACGATTGACGGGATTCTGGAATGGTTCCATCAACGAATAGCTTCCGATGGACTGCTGGATCAAATGCCGCCGGAATATTGGTCCTATGTGGATTGGGTGGACGAGTGGCGCGAACTAAACGGCGTACCGACGGCTTCTAAGGAAGGCAGCATGGTCATCTATAATCTGATGTATGCCGCATCGTTGAAGCTGGCCGCCGAGCTTCAGGACTCGTTGGGCAGAACCAGTACTGGCGACGAGTACAGGTCTCGCGCCGCCGCGATACTTGAAGCCGTCAATCGAACCAGCTATTCGCAAGCTGCGGGACTTTATCGGGATGCCCCTCAGGTGGAGCTGTACAGCCAGCATGCACAGATCTGGGCCGTACTGGCCGGCGCAGTCCAAGGAGAGGCTGCCAAGCAGCTGATCGATCGCATGTTTGCCAACCAATCATTGGCTAAAGTATCCTACGCCATGTCATTTTTCTTGTTCCGCGCGCTCGAGGAGATCGGTTCCTACGATCAATCCTTCTCTCTGTGGGACACATGGAGGGACCTGGCTGCGCTCGGACTCACATCGTGGGTGGAGGATCCCGTTAGTCAGCGCAGCGATTGTCATGCCTGGGGCGCCGTGCCGATCTATGAGTTCAGCGCGAAACTATTGGGTGTATCGCCTGCCACGCCAGGCTATCGCACGATTAAAGTCGCACCGCAGCCGGGCAAGCTGACATACGCGTCCGGTGAGGTGGCTACACCGCTGGGAGTCGTACATGTCGCATGGGAATTGGGCGACGGGAAGCAGTTCAAATTGACCGTATCGACTAGCGTCGATGCGCAGCTCATGATTGTTCTTCCGGATCAAACCGTACATGTTCATCAAGGGGGGAGAAGAACTTCATTTCTCTTGCGCGCTGCAATAATGCAAATTCAGCGGCTTCATGCTAAAAAGTTCATGAGGAAGATGCAAAAAAATCCCTCCTGTCGCTCATCCTGCTGTACACGACCGGCTCGATCGCGTTTTCGACCATCTTGCTCCGGGGCTTTTTCCAGCGTATACCGGACAGCCTCGCAGAAGCGGCGATGATCGACGGCCGGTATGGCCGGCAAAGGAATGTCCCGCTCCCTCCGGACATACAGTGAGGAGGAGAGGGGGTGCTGAAAATGGTCATTCAAATCAGCGTCGCGGTCGCCGCGATCGCTTTTGCCGGGCTGGCCTTGTACTTGATTCTGACGCTGCGCAGAGGAATGACGACGCTCGCGGAGACGAACAAGACGCTAGCCGAGGTGAGGAACGCGGTTCATGGATTGACGCAGGAGGCTTCTCAGCTCATCCGCAACGCCAATCAGGTGACCCGCGACGTCAAAGGGAAGATGCGGACGATCGATCCGCTGTTCGAATCGGCGCACGACGTCGGAGAAGTGATCCAGACGGTAACCGAGTCGGTCAAAAAAAGCGGCTGGCATCCCGTCCTCGCCGGAGCGGCTCGCATCCGGATCGGAGACACCGCAGCTTCGCGTCAAGGTCAAATAGCCGTCGCGGCGCCGCGTATGAAGCCCGTTCCTCCTTCAATAAAGGGGGGGGGACGGGCTTTTTCGCGTCGCGATCGTGGCAACTTTTGGGCAAATCCGAGTTTCCGCCGGCTTGCGCCGGATAGAACGATTTGATGATTTTTACCGTCCGATCCTACGATTTGGTGATCCTTCCGCGCGAAAGCCGAAGGAATGTCCGCCCGATGTTATAATGAGGTCACCACTTGGCGCAAAGGGGTCGCTCAACATGCGGGGCTTGCTGTCACATCTCGTTCCCCATAAGCTCAAATATCGGCTGTTCGCGGCGTTCGTGCTCGTCATTTTGCTCCCGTTCAGCATTTTGAACATTTACAACTACAGGAAGATCGAATCGCTCGTTCAGCAAAAAGTGAGCGAGCAAAGCCACGAGCAGCTGGACAATTTGCATCGCTCTCTTGAAGACCAGCTCAGCATCGCGTTCAAGACGCTGATTTTCCTCGAGCAGGATACCGAGGTCCGGCAGATTTTGCAGGAGCCGGAACGTCATTCCGTGCTGGACAACAAGGAGCTGATGGAGGACAAGTTCAAAGGCTTGAACAACAGCTTTTTCCTTTACAATCCGTCCGTATACTTCACGCTGCTCGACGATCGCGGCCATGTCTATACGTCCTATCAGCCGCGACGGCCGCTCGACTACGACACGATCGCCTCGAACGCGTCGTTCGCCGCCATGCGAGAGACGAAGGCGTCTTACCTTTGGGTGCCGGACGATGAAAATTACGTGTCGCGCGACATTTCCAAAAGTCCGATGCTGCTGTCGCTTTACGCCGAACTGCGGGACCGCGGCAACCGAGCCTACGGGCTGGCGCGGATCAGCATCGATTTTTCCTTCTGGTTCCAGTCCATGCTGCAAAAGTCGGAGAGCGACCAGGCCTACTTTATCATGACGAGAAAAGGAGAGACGATCGCCAGATCCATGCCCGGTTCGGAGCTGTCGAAGGAAGCGGTCGAAGCCGTCTCCCGCACCCCGGACAACGGGTATCGGATCGACAAGCGCAGAGATGCGCTGGTCAACTACAGCTACCTGTCCTCGCTGGACTGGTATTTGGTGGACCGCATCCCGCTGCAGGTGTTGTTTAACGAGATCGAGAGCCTGAAACGGCAATATTTCGTCACGTTTTTCGTCATCACCGCCGCATTCGTCGCCGTCGCGTTCATGCTCGCCTATACGTTCACGCGCCCGCTCTCCCGCATGCAGCTGAAAATGAAGGAGGCTGTCCGCAAGGACCTGCGGATTCGGCTGCCGGAGAAAAATTACAAAGGCGAAATATTGGAGCTGACCCGCACCTTCAACACGATGATGGTCGATATGAACGGGCTGATCCAGCGTCTGCGGGCGGAGGAACGGCAGAAGGATGCCGTGCATTTTCAAATGCTGCTCGCCCAGATGGACCCCCATTTTTTGCTGAATACGCTCAACACGCTAAAATGGATCGGCTTGCGCGGCGGCAGCGAAGAGACCGTGGAGATTTGCCTGTCGCTAGGCAAACTGCTGGAGACGAGCCTGAATTCGGACGTGGATCTCATCTACCTGAAGGACGAGATCGAGCTGACCCGCGCCTTCCTGTACATTCAGCAGATCCGGTACGGCAACCGCTTCGACATCGAATTCAGCTACGACGAGTCGCTCGTCTACGCGCTCGTTCCCAAGCTGAGCCTTCAGCCGCTCGTCGACAATGCGATCCGGCACGGCATCGCCGACATGCAGGAGGGCGGACGCATCTGGATTCGAATGGATCGGGATGCAGAATATCCGGACAGGCTGGCGCTGGAGGTCGAGGACAACGGCGTCGGTCTCGAGCAGTCGAGACGCAGCCGAGAGGAAGGGCGCAAGCGGCCGGGCATCGGGCTGGACAACGTCCGGGAGCGGCTGCGGCTGCTGTTCAAGGACAAGGGGGGAGCTCGACGTCGTGCCGCTTGCTCGCGGGACCCTGTGCCGGCTGCGACTGCCGCTGCTGCTGTCCCCGCCTTACGAGAGCGGTGCTGGCGCGGTCGGCCGTCATGACGAAAAGGAGGCGTAAGCGATGTACAAGGTGCTGCTGGTCGAGGACGAGACGTTCGTCCGCGAATCGGTCAAGGAGATCATCCGCTGGGAGGACATGGGCTTCACGCTGGCCGGCGAAGCGAGCAACGGCGTCGAGGCGCTGGCGCTGCTCAAGCGGGATCCGCCCGACCTCGTCCTTTGCGACATCGTCATGCCGAAAATGGACGGCCTGGCGCTGCTGAAGGAGACGCGGGACGCCGGCATCGGCTCCAAGTTCGTCATGCTGACCTGCATCGGCGACTTCGAGGCGATGCGACAGGCGATGGAGTACGGCGCGTCCAACTATATTCTGAAGCTGTCGATGAGCGTGAAGGATCTGCGCGAGACGCTGGCGAAGGTGAGCCGGGAGCTGTCGGGCGGCTCGGCTGCCGCCGCGGCGCGACCTGGAGGGGCGCTTCAGCCTTCGGCGTCGCATCAGCCTGGGGCTTCGCACCAACCGTCGGCTTCGCACCAACCGTCGGCGTCGCGACCGCAGCTCTTGGAGCGCGAGCGGATCACGCATCCCGAGGTGAACAAGATCATTCAATACATCGAGCAGCATTACGATCAGGATATCACGCTGGGATCGCTGTCCCGCTACGTCATGATGGGCGAAAACTACGTCAGCGCGCTGTTCAAGAAAAAGACAGGTCAGACGCTGATCCACTATTTGCATCGCACGCGCGTGGACAAAGCGATCGAGCTCTTGATGAGCACCGATCTGCCGGTCAACCGGATCGGCCAGCGCGTCGGCTTCATGAACGACAACTATTTCATTAAAATTTTCAAGCGCATGACCGGGACGACGCCGAGCCAGTACCGGAATCATAGAACGATTTGATCGTCGCAGGCGACAGGGCGGCAGCCGGATTGTGTATATCTGTTCCATCGAGAACATCATTCTGTTACTTATGGACAGCCTTGCCGTCCTGCTATCCTTGAGCTGCACACAACAATACCGGTACATTCGGGGAGGGCGTCTCTGGTGACAAAAAAAAGGCTGGCTGGCAGGCATCGCTTCGCTGGCGCTCGTAACGGGCGCGATGGCAGGCTGCGGCAACAACGATAACGGCGGGAACGCGAGTCCTGCGGCAAGCGGCAAAACGGAAGCGTCTTCATCGGCTCCGGCCGGAACGAAGGCGAACGGCGGCACGGTCAAGCTGAAGATGTGGGGCGGGGTGCCGCCGGAAGCCGGACCGCAGGAGGTCATGGACAATTGGAACAAATCGCATCCCGACATCCAGATCGAATACGTGCGCTACGTTAATGACGACGAAGGCAACCTCAAGCTCGACACGGCGATGATGACCGGTCAGGACGTCGATCTCTACGTCAATTATACGTTGTCCCAAACGGCCAAACGCGTCGAATCCGGCTTCGCGGCGGACCTGAGCCAATACGCCGATTACAACATCGACGAAAAGATGGGCGCCGATGCCGCAGGCTGGAAGATCGACGGCAAGTTCTACGGCATACCCACGACGAAAAGCGCTTACTTCGTGGCGCTCAACAAGGACGCGTTGGATGCGGTCGGCCTCGCTGTGCCGAAGGACTGGACCTGGGACGAGATGCGCGAATACGCCAAAAAAGCTCAAGAAAGGCGACGGCTACGGCTTCATCCAGAATACCGAGCCGTACGCCGATCCCGTCGACGCCGTGCTGTTCAAGGACGGCTACACGAAAGCCGACGGCACTTCGAACCTGGATCACCCGCTCGTCCGCAAGTGGCTTGAATCGCTGAACGGCATGATGCAGGACGACAAGACGACGCCGCCGCTCGGCGAGCAGTTGACGAGCAAGATGCCGGTCGAGCAAATGTTCCTGAGCGGCGAGGTGCCGATGCTGAACATCGGGGCCTGGCTGCTCCGCAGCTCCAACAACTTCACCGATTATCCGCGCGACTTCAAGATCGCTTTCGCGCCTGTCCCGCATCTCCAGGACGAACCCGAAGGTTATGTGACGCGCGGCGGCATCGGCGATTATATCTCGATCAACGCCAAGTCCAAAAACCAGGCCGCCGCCTGGGAGTTCCTGAAGTGGTACGCGGACGGCGGCATGGCGCCGATGGCCGCAGGCGGACGGCTGCCGGCGTCCAAAGACGCCGACCAGGACGCGGCGCTCGCGAGCATGCTCGGCGACAAGGCCGACACGTACGATAAAGACTCGCTCATGTACGTCATCTTCGACAACAAGACGCCGACCTTCGTTCGTTCCGTGCCGCAGGAGGTCATGGACCTTCGCGCGCAGGAATACGAGAAGTACTTCCTTGGTTCGCAGAACCTCGATGCGACGGTCGCCGCGATGGTGAGCCGGCACAACGAATTTTTGAAGAAGGCCAAATAAGCTTGAAGCGGTAGTGTCGCTGCCGAACGTGCATTTGGCAGGCGCGACAGCGGAAATGGAAAACGGGATAAAACGGCGAATGCGCCGTTTCGTCCCGTTTTTTTTTATCTCTGCCTGTCAGTTACAGTTTGCTTAATTCGCTGATAATATCGTCCGGCTCGAATCGCTGCATGAAGTCCGGATTCACGTAGGCGGAGCGCACGATGCCGCTCTCGTCGATCATGAACGTGGAAGGCACGGGAAGGATCCAGCGGTCCGTCGCATTGTATTCGGCCAAGTCGAGACCGAACCCTTGCTGAAGGACGGCCTGGACGTCTTCGGGCACGTCGTATAAAATACGGTAGCTCGCCGCGACCAATCCGTGACGGTCGCTGAGCACATGAAAACGCAGTTCGTCCTTCTCCGCCTGCGACAGCGTCTGGTCGGGACCCTGCGGACTCACCGCCATCAGCCTGGCGCCCAACGCTTCGATCCGGGGCAGCACTTGCTGGTACGCACGAAGCTGTCGGCTGCAGTATGGGCACCAGCCGCCGCGATAAAAGGTCAGAACGACGGGGCCGGACGACAGCTGTTCGTAAAGGCTGACTTCGCGCCCGTTCGCGTCGGTCAGGGCAAAGTCCTTGGCTTTCTCGCCGACCTGCAGGCCGAACGGCTTCGCGGAAGCTTGCTGCGCCCGGATCAGGCCGTAAAGCGCGGTTTGCGCTTCCAGGGGCGTGCTCGCCTCGAATTGTCTCTTCATTTCATCCAGCGTCTCGCGCAAGCGCATGCTCATTCTCCGTTCTAAGTCGAGGTTTAGTAAAAGTTTTTAATTATGGAGTGAACGATCCATTTTATGGCTTGCACTAATCTTAGTCTTCGTTTTCTGGATTGTCAACTCCATTTTTGCTAAGATATCGGTATGGAAACTACTAACCGAAACGCGAAAATGCGGCCGCGCCTGACGGCTAAAGGAAAACAGACGAGGACGCGAATCGTTGCGGAAGCAGCCGCGCTTATGTTCGAGCATGGCGTCGCGGGCACAACCGTGGAGGACGTGCAGCGCGCTGCGCGCGTGAGCGCTTCGCAGCTTTACCATTACTTTAAAGAGAAAAAGGAACTGGTGCTGGCCGTCGTCGAGCATCAGATCGACGAGGTGCTGGAGGCGCAGCAGCCTCTGCTCAGCCGGCTCGACAGCTTCGAGGCGCTGCAGACCTGGTGCGACGCGATCGTTGCGCTGCAGGAGCAACGGCACTGCCGGGGCGGCTGTCCGATCGGCTCGCTGGCGAGCGAACTGTCGGAGCTGGAGCCCGAAGCGCGCGACGGGCTGGCGGCGGGCTTCGCGCGATGGGAGGCGCGCATCCGGGCTGGCTTGCAGACGATGCGCGAACGGGGCAAGCTCGCGCCCGAGGCGGATCCGGCCCGCCTTGCGCTCGGCTTGCTTGCGGCGCTGCAAGGCGGCCTCCTGCTGACCCAGGTACGCCGGGAGACCCCGCCGCTTCGCGCCGCGCTGGACATGGCGATGGGACATATACGTTCGTTCGACGCGATCCGGAACTAGGCTTAGGGGGCGTGTTTGGGCTTCGGCGCAGGCGCGGCTCCTGCAATCGGCGGCAGGCGCGATAGGGACATTAGGGTGGAACTGCGGAGCGAGCGAGACTGCGCGCGGTCGGCGGCAGGTCCGATAGCACAATAATGGTGCAACTGCCTTACGCGAGCGGCTGAATGATCAAAGCGATCGCCGATCGTTTTTTTTCATGCGCAAAAATGCGGTCCCGAGAGCTGCGTAAGCGGGCGAATGAAATAATTTCGCGCGAAAATCGACAGTCCGCCCGAAAGAGGGAAACCGGTTTCAAAAAAACTTGTTGACGCGTTCGCAAGCGGGATGCTACGATTCGATTGGGCCCGGCTTAACCGTTTCAACGTCGACGTTTTGTTATTTGTGCAAACGTTTTCGCAAGCATCGACAAAGGAAGGAGATGTAAGCGCAGGCATAAGGCTTCGCTTGAAATGTAAGCGCATTAATGTGAGCGAAAAGCGAAAAGGAAATGGAATATAGAGAGGGGAATGAACAAATGAAACGACGCAGCAGGCAAAAATGGCTCGGGCTCGTGGCGGCGATCATGATCGTGCTGTCGATCCTTAGCCCGGTCGCGCAGGAGCGGCCGGCGGAGGCCGCGGGCACCGATCTGAAGGTGCACTTCAAGCCGCCTAGCGGATGGGGAGCGCCGCAGCTGTATTATTACCAGACGAGTCCGGCCGTGTCCGAGCCCGTCTGGGCTTCTTCGCCCGCGATGACCGCCGAGAGCGGCGGCTGGTACGGCTATACGATCGCAGGCGCGACGAGCGCGCGCGTCATTTTTAAGGATAGCAGCAATCACCAGACGCCGGCTTCCGGGCAAGCGGGACTGCTGCGCGACAAGGAAGGCTGGTATACCGGCTCGACATGGACGGATACGAATCCCGACGCGCCCGATACGACCGCGCCGTCCGTACCCGCCAACCTGACCAGCACGGCCAAGACGGATACGACGGTGTCGCTCTCGTGGTCGGCCAGCACGGACAACGCCGGGGGCAGCGGCCTGGCGGGCTACGGAATTTATCGCAACGGCACGGCCGTAAGCACCGCTGTTACGGGGACGTCCTTCACCGACACCGGACTGACCGCCTCGACGGCTTACACGTACACGGTTCGGGCCAAGGACAGCGCCGGCAACTGGTCGGCAGACAGCGCCCCGGTCACGTTGACGACGAACGCGCCGGGCGCAACGAACAAAGTAACGATTTACTACAAGAAGGGCTATACGACGCCTTATATCCACTATCGTGCGGCAGGCGGGACTTGGACGACGACGCCCGGCATCGTGATGGATGCGGCCGAGGCGACGGGGTACGCCAAGAAGACGATCGATATCGGCTCTGCGACGCAGCTTGAGGCCTGCTTCAACAACGGTCTCGGCCAATGGGACAGCAACAACGGCAATAATTATCTATTCGGCATCGGCACATGGACGTTTAATGCCGGCGTCATCACGGCAGGCGCGCCGGCGGGATCGTCGCCCGACACGACGGCGCCTTCGGTTCCGGCCGGCCTCGCCGTGACGGCGAAGACGGATTCGACGATCTCGATCTCCTGGACGGCAAGTACGGACAACGCCGGAGGCAGCGGCGTAGCGGGATACGAAGTGTACAAGGAAGGCACGCTTGTCGATGCCAACGTGACGGCGACCGCCTATACGTTCACGGGGCTGACCGCTTCCACGGCCTATTCGCTCACCGTACTGGCCAAGGACGCTGCGGGCAACAAGTCGGCGCAGTCGACGGCGCTGTCCGCGACGACGTCGGCTGTGGGCACGGGCAATCAGGCCACGGTCTATTATTACAAGACGACCCGCGGCTGGTCGCAGGTCAACCTGCATTACGCGCCGACGGGCGGTACCTGGACGACGTCGCCGGGCGTCGCGATGAGCGAGGAAGCCTGCACGGACTGGACCAAGCTGACGGTCAATCTCGGCAGCGCGACTTCGATGAAGGCCGCGTTCAACAACGGCACGGCCTGGGACAACAACAACGGCAACAACTACACGATCGGTACCGGCATTACGACCGTGAGAGACGGCGTCGTGACCGCCAATGCGGCCGTGCCTTGCCAGCCGCTCCCGCCGGACACGACGCCGCCGTCGGTGCCGGCCGGCGTGACCGCTTCGGCGACCAACCTGACGATCTCGCTCAGCTGGACCGCCTCGACGGACAATGCGGGCGGCAGGGGCGTGGACGGCTACGAGATCACGCGCACCGGCGGCACGCTGGGCCAGAAGACGTATACGACGACGCAGACGAGCTTCTCGGAGTCCAATCTGGAAGCCCAGACGACGTACGCCTATACGGTCAAGGCTTACGACAAGGCCGTGCCCGCCAATAAGTCCGCGGCCAGCGCGGCGGCTACGGCCAAGACGGGCGACGCGCCGCTGCCGTCCGCCGGCGGCACGCCGCTCGGCGGAGACGCGCGCGAGGACTCGATCTACTTCGTGGTGACCGCCCGCTTCAACGACGGCGATACGTCGAACAACCGCGGCGGCCAGCTCAACGTCAAGTCCGGCAATGCGGCGAACAACGATCCGATGTTCCGCGGCGACTTCAAGGGCCTGATGGAGAAGCTCGATTACGTCAAGGCGCTCGGCTTCTCCGCGATCTGGATCACGCCGGTCGTGCTCAACCGCTCGGACTACGATTTCCACGGCTATCACGGATACGACTTCTATCGCGTCGATCCGCGCCTGGAATCGTCGGGAGCGAGCTATCAGGATCTGATTAACGCGGCGCACAACAAGGGCATTAAAATTTATCAGGACGTCGTCTACAACCACTCCAGCCGTTGGGGCGCCAAAGGATTGTTCACTCCGACCGTATTCGGAATCCGCGACGCGCAGTGGAGCTGGTATTACGACGAGAAAATACCGGGGCAGGAGTATGACGGCTTGTATCCGACGGGCGTTTCCGCCAAGACATACAACGGCGACTTGTGGTCGACGGCCGCGCCGGCGAACAATACGTGCGCCAACTGGGGCACGCCGACGAACAACTACAGTTCGGAGGGCTACCGCATCTACAATTGCCAATGGCCGAGTCCGACGTCCGGCATGTTCCCTTCCACGCTTTATCACCAATGCTGGATCGGCAATTGGGAGGGCGAGGACGCGCGCAGCTGCTGGCTGCACGAGGATCTCGCCGACTTCAACACCGAGAACGCGCAGGTGCAGGACTACCTGATCGGCGCCTACAACAACTTTATCGACATGGGCGTGGACGGCTTCCGGCTCGATACGGCGGTGCATATCCCGCGCACGACCTGGAACAGGCGATTCCTGCCGGCCGCGCAAACCCACTCGGCGACCAAGTTCGGCGCGAGCGGGCAGAACTTCTTCATGTTCGGCGAGGTTGCGGCCTTCGTCAACGACAAATGGAACCGCGGCTCGGTGAATCACTCGGCGCAATTCTATACGTGGAAGGAGCGTCAGACGTACAGCGCGGACGACGCGGCCGCGTCGCTCGAGATGTATAACTACGAGCAGCAGCAGGGCACGGCGAACCAGCCGACCTCGAACAACGCATTCCTGCAAGGCAACAACTATCATACGCCGGACCACAGCCAGGCATCGGGCATGAACGTTATCGACATGCGCATGCATATGAATTTCAGCGACGCTTACAATGCGTTTACTAACGGCAAGGACTCGGACGATTCGTACAACGACGCGACGTACAACGTCATGTATGTGAGCAGTCACGATTATGGGCCGAACAAGTCCAGTACGGCTTACAACGGCGGCACGGACGCATGGGCGGAAAATATGAGCCTGATGTGGACGTTCCGCGGCATCCCGACGATCATGTACGGCGACGAGATCGAGTTCCAGGCCGGAAAGACGATCGATTGCGGCTCTTCCTGCCCGCTCGCGACGACGCGCCGCGCCTACTTCGGCGACCATCTCGCGGGTACGGTCGTCGCGTCCGGCTTCGGCCAGGTCGCTTCTGCCACGGGGCAAGTCGCGACGACGCTGCAGCAGCCGCTCGTCAAGCATCTGCAGCGGCTCAACATGATCCGCCGGCAGATCCCGGCGCTGCAGAAAGGGCAGTATTCGACCGACGGCATCTCGGGCGGCATGGCGTTCAAGCGCCGGTTTACGGACAGCGGGAAGGGCGTCGACAGCTTCGCGCTCGTGACGATCAGCGGCTCCGCCAGCTACACGGGCATCCCGAACGGCACCTACAAGGATGCGATTACGGGCGACGTCAAGACGGTAACGAACGGCACGATGTCCGTATCGCTGTCCGGCAAGGGCAACCTGCGGGTGTACGTGCTGGACCTGCCGGGCAACCCGGCGCCGGGCAAGATCGGGACGGACGGTCCGTATTTGAAATAGGAACATCTCCCACGAAGTTGGAGCAGCCAGGCGAAGCGGCGGCCGCGCATATGCGCGGCCGCTTTGCCGTTTTTGGCTGCGCGCGCTTGTTTCCCGGCGCCGTCCGGCGGCCGGCAGGCGTTGCCGGAGGCCGCCTTGCGTGCGAATCGCGCCTTACCGGGTAAAGAAGGACATGCGGAACTATATTCTGGTGATTCGTCCCGCCGGCGCTGCGCCTGCGGCGGCGGATCCCGCCACAGGAGGTGCGCGGGGTCATGAAGAAGACGCGTACGCTTGCGATCAGCGACATTCACGGCTGCGCGGAGCAGTTGAAGCGGCTGCTGGACAGATGCGGCTTCGACGCGAATCGCGATCAGCTCGTCCTGCTGGGCGATTATGTGGACCGCGGCCCTCGGAGCAGGCAGGCAGTCGCCCTCGTCCGGCGCCTGGTCAAAGCGTCGGGCGCGATCGCGCTGCAGGGCAATCACGACCGGCGATTCGTCCGGGTCATACAGGGCAAGGCGCATCCCGAGGAGCTTCGCAATTTTTTCGAAAAAGGAGGCGCCGAGGCGATCGGCAGTTATCTGGGCCCGAATTATAAGTCGAAGATCGTGCCTGAGCGGGTCGCCGAATATCGTGCGCGAATCCTGTCCTGCTGCGCGGAGCATATTCGATTTCTGGACCGTCTGCAGTATTACTACGAGGATGATGGCTTCATATACGTGCATGCCGGCCTAAACCCGGATATCCGCAATTGGCGGCAGCAGAGCGTCATGGATTATCTTTTTATCCGCGAGGCGTTCTACAAGCATCCGGTGACGGCAGGCAAGACGGTCATCTTCGGTCATACCAAGGCGATCGAGCTGCATAACAAGCCGGACGTCTGGTTCGGCGGCGACAAGATCGGCATTGACGGCGGATGCTCGTACGGCTACCAGCTCAATGCGCTGGAAATTGTAGACGGTGCTGTGTCACGGGTATACGTTGAGCCTGCCGTGACCGAGAGCCGGCAGACGGCAGGACGCCGCTCCCCATAATGCCCGATAAATCGACGCTGCCAGGCCTTTATGGACGGAGAATTGCGAACGGCTCGCATGACTTCTGCCCGCTCGCCGCCGCTACCGGGATACGCGAGTATAGCGCAAAATTGTACGCCTGTTGATTATCAAAAAAATAATAGCAAAAAGACCGCTCACTCCTGTAAAGTGTTTGTACCCCTACAAACCCTACGGAAGGTGAGACGGTCTTATGAAACATCGTACAATGTTAGCTCCCATTCTTCAATCCCTGATTCCTAACGAGGAGCTTCAACCTTTGTTACAGGAAGCCAATTATGTCGATACAGCAAGGAAATTTACAGTTTACGAGCTCTTTATCTTTCTTGCTGAAGCGGCGCTGGGGAAGTGGGATGGCTATCGGGACGGAGAAAAGCGAATGATCGTCTGTGGACTGCGCCCGGCGGATCACTCAACAATCTCCAAAAAAGCGAAAGAGGTTCCGTTCAACGTCTTTAAACAATTGCTGCATCTGTTGATTCGTAAATGCAATCGCTCTACGCGCAGGCGTCTTCGGCTTCCGAAAGAGCCGCTAGCAGTCGATTCCACAACCATTTCTGCCGGTCAAAATCGGCTGCCTTGGGCGCCATCGGTCAAAGGAGAGAAGAGCGGCATTAAGCTGCACGTGTCCTTATTGACAGAGACCGGCGAACTCCATCGTGTAACGGAATCGACAGGGAAACAGCACGACTCAACCCTGTGCCATGTAGTAACGGACTCGAATTTCATTCTGGTTGCGGATCGTGCATACGGAAAGCATAAGCAATTTGATACCTACATGGAGCAGGAGCAACGGCAGTATTTTGTCATCCGGGTGAGATACAACACGTTCCTGCATGAGCCTGTTTATCGCGATCGAAAACGTCCCTACAAACATACGATTGAGCAAGATTTGACCTGCCAACTCGGAACAAAGGCGCGCTTGACCCGCCATCGATTTCGGGTCGTGAAGCTAAAGGATCCCCAAGGCAACCCGGTTGTTCTCGTGACCAACTTGCACCGTCCCTCGGCGGAGAAAATTGCAGAAATCTACCGACAACGGTGGCAAATCGAAGTATTTTTTCGATGGATTAAACAGCATTTGAATGTGCCCAAACTATTTGGAAGGACACCGAATGCCGTTTACGGACAATTATATACCGCATTGATCGTATACGTGCTGCTCCAGTACGTGTATGTGCAGGGAAATAGCCAGGTTCACCCCAGCGCACGGTTGTCTTTTGCGGCGTTTGACCGACTAATCAGCTTGGCTGCCTTGCCTCCCGAATGGGTGGTTTATTTGGCTCACCATTTATCACTACCATGACCTAGATACTGGTAAATCAACAGGCGTACAAAATTGCGCTATACTCCCTGGCATAGTCACTTTCCGTTCGCCCGCCGCTACCCCGGGATACGCAAGAGTAGCGCAAAATTGCGCTATTTCTTTCATAAGATGGGGCCCCGAATCGCAGGTTTGGTAACTGAGGTTGCCTGACCGTCCGACGCGCGTCAGCGCCTGGCAGGAAGTAGCTTGCGCAGGCGCTGAGAAGGCAAGTCGCAAAGGAGGAAATACGCGATGAAGGTGGAACTGATTAATGTCGGCGAAGAGAATCGCGCGGACGGGCGACTCGCCTCAGGTCTGTCGTTAGCCGCTAATATGCCGCGAAAACGATCCATATAAAGAATCGGGGGAGCAGACGGTATGGGCGAATACAAGCAAGAAGATCGGGGGGCCACAAGCGGCACGGAGATCGTGGATCATATCCCGCTGATCTGGGAGCGACCGATGTCCGGCGCAAGCCGGGATCTGGTCGTTTGGCTGCCGGGACTGACTGGTAACAAGGACGCGCTGCGCGAGCATCTGCGACGGTTCGCGGACGCAGGATTTACGGCCGTCTCCTACGATCCCTACGAGCACGGGGAGCGTATGCGCGAGACGCCGGAACTATTCCGGCAAAGACTCGGCGCGAACAAAAGGCGGTATTTTTGGCCGATGATCGCCCTTACGGCCGAAGAATACCCGCGCGTCATCGACTGGGCGTTCGAGCGGTTCGGCCTGGACGGCGCAGTCCTGGCGGGCGGGATCTCGATGGGCGGCGACATCGCGGTGACGGCGGCTGGCCTTGACAGGCGCATCCGGGCGGTGGCGGCTTGCATCTCAACGCCGGACTGGCTTCGTCCCGGCTCGGACGAGGCGCCGAGCGAACCCGACACGTATGCCTGGAATTGCTACCGGCGGCGCAATCCGCTGACGAACGCCGCGCTGTATGCGCACGCGCCGGCGATCCGGTTCTTGAACGGCGCGGAGGACGGGCATGTGCCGCCGGACGGCGCGCGACGATTTCGTACGGCGCTGGCGGATGCGTACGCGGCATGCCCGGATCGCTTCGTCGTAACCGAATACGAAGGCGTAGGCCACGCATTCACGGAAACGATGCTGCAGGACGCGCTGGCGTGGTTCCTGCTTCACCGCAGCGACGATTAAGAGGACAAAAAGGGACAAAGCAGCGTGAAGCGTTGCTTTGTCCCTTTTTCATTTGAGAGTGCTTGCGAGCCGATTCAGTTAATCTCCGCGCCGAGCGGTCCCGCCAGCTCCTCCAGGTAGAACAGCGTGCCCGGCAGCGTCGGCATAAAGGAGGACGGCAGCCAGCGGTCGGGGCCGTGGCGAAGCGTGGTCCACAGCGAGAGGCCCTGCCATTGCATGCCGCGGCCGAGGGCGCCGTCGCAGCCGCCGAGAATGCGGTCGGACTGCAGGAACAGGCCGGGGCCGATCGTGTTGGCGCGGCACGGGACGAGCGTTGTGCGGCTTTTGAAGCTGGTGATGGCGTTCTGCTCGATCGTCAGCGGATGCAGTTGCGCGGCAATGCGGTGCGTCTCGGCCGCCCAGGCCGCATCGTCCGCGAATTCGCCGCCGAAATGCGGCTCCCAGAAGGCGATGTGCATCGCGCGACCGATGCCGAAGACAGTGATGAGTTCGGCGCCGTCCGCCTTGAGCGCGGCGATCTTGCCGGCATAAGTCGGCAGGTTGTCGGCCGTGGCGAAGTTCCGTTGGCTCTCCGGCACGGCGAGCTCCCCGAGCGGGAGGAAGAGCGCCTGCTCCATCGCGTATTGGAACGAGCCGGGGTTATCGGACGGCAGCGTCCGGCCTTCGTCGTCGCTCCATTCGTCCATATTGAACGTATGAAGGTGTCCGCAGTCCGTGCCCCATTGCCGCAGGAAATAGGCGGTCCACTTGTACATGCCCATCGGGCCCGCAGGCAGAATCATCGCCAGCTGCCTGCCTTGCTCCTTCGCCGTGCGAATTTCAAGGGCGATGGCATGACCCAGCTTGACGTCGAGCTCCCCCGACATCCGCGCAGCCCACCGGCGCGAATGCCGGATGCCAGAACGGCTGGCGCTCGCCGATCGTCTCGGGGGCGTGGGCGCAGCAAGCGTCGATCCGGGCCAGATCCCAGCCTTCGGGATAGAAATTTTCCAGCAGCGAGCCTTTTAACGTCGTCATGAGATCCATTCGAGCAGCTCCTTTGTAATGATGCGTAAGCGATTTTTATTTTCAAATCATCTTCCTTGCCGTCATCAAGGCAGCAACCGCTGCGTCGGAATGCGCGGCCATGCCTGGCAGGCTTTGAAGCCCTCCGCATAACCGGCGCCGCACTGCAAGCCGCGGAACTTGGAGACGGTCCGCACGAAATCGAGAAAATCGATCCCGTCATGCTCGTACAGCCACTTGATCTGACTCTGATGGCTGTCGTTCATGGCGATCTTCACTTCGATCTCGCCGGTGATGTCGACATACTCCGTGGGCAGGAAGCCGACGCCGGCGAGCGTGTCCATATAGTAGATCGGCGGTACTTTGTCGTGAAAAGGAAATTCGGAATCCGGCGCATAGTGCGAGATGGAGGCGGCGAAGCTGGCATCGAAAACGGCGCGCGAAACTTCCATATGATCCTTCATATAATCCTCGGGCGGATGCGTAATGATATAATCCGGGCGCACGCGGCGAATAAGTTTAACGAGTCCCGCGATCAATTCGTCCTGGTCGGCCTTTACCGACAGGTCGGGGATGTCCAGGCTTACGACCTCCGCGCCGATCAACGCGCCTGACTGGCGAGCTTCCTCCTTGCGAATATCGCGAAGCGTTTCCGGCGGTATCGTTCGATGCCCTTTGTTCCCGTTCGCGACATGCGCCATCGTCACGCGGTGCCCCTGCTTGGCAAGCTTGGCAAGCGTCCCGCCGCAACCGATCTCCAGATCGTCGGGGTGGCAGCCCACGGCCAGCACGTTCATATTTATTCAGCTCCTTATGGCTTAGGTGGCGATCGCGATCCCATCCGCTTTTATTGTAGCGTCGAGGCGCGCCGGGCGATTTATCAAAAAAGAGCGCGGCTTGTAGCAATTGTGCCGGGACTGCGCGTTCTGCTCGACGGATGCTATAATGGGTGAAAATGAGAGCGATACCGGAGCGCGGAGGTGAGAGGATGGAAGCCGCTGAACATGCGGACAAGCGAACGGAAGGCGCCGAATCGGCAGCAGGCGGGCAGACGGAACTCTCGGCGGAAGAAAAAGGCCCGGTCGAATCTGGCGGTAACTTTGGAACCGGCGAGGCGGGCGTCCATGCGCAGTCCATCGCTTATCCGCGGACCCGACTGCAGATCGAACTTTCCGTCCGCAGACTCATTTCCTTCCACTACTTCGAATTCGCGCCGGACTTCAAGTTCGAGGGCGAGAAGCACGATTTTTGGGAGTTCGTCTACGTGGACAAAGGGGGAGCTTGAAGTATTCGCGGATACGGAAGGCTACTTGCTGAGGCAGGGCGACGTTATTTTCCACAAGCCGGGCGAGTTCCACGGCGTCTGGGCGAACGGCGTCCGGTCCCCAAACGTCATCATCGTCTCGTTCGAATGTCCTTCGCCCGCCATCGTTCATTTTAACAACCGGATCTTAACGCTGAACGACCGGCAGAAGGAGCTGCTCGCGCAGCTGATCCGCAGCGGGTTCGCCGCTTTCCGGCCGCCTTACGACGATCCGCTCGACCATACGCTGCTGCGCAGACCCGACGCGCCGTTCGGCGCGGAGCAGTCGATCAAACTCTATCTGGAGTTGCTGCTGATCGACCTGTACCAGGCCGGCTGCGAACCCGCGCGCGAGCAACGGCTGTCCAGCGCCGTCACGATCCGCAGCGAGACGGATCTCGCTTCGCGGATGGTCGCTTATCTCGAAGCGCACGTCGAAGGGCAAGTACGCCTCGAGCTGATCTGCCGCCACTTTCATATGAGCAAGACGCATGCGCTCGCTATATTCAAGAAGTGCAAGGGACTTAGCATTATGCGGTACTACCGGCAGCTCAAGATCGAACGCGCCAAGGCCATCATCCGCGAGCAAATGCATACGTTCACGGAGATCGCCGCGATGCTGCATTATCCGACCGTGCACAACTTCTCCCGGCACTTCCGCCACGAGACGGGCATGTCTCCTTCGGAATATGCGCGGACGGTGCAGGCGCGCCGCTGAAGAGGCGCTCATCCTCAAGCGTTGCGCCAATAGAACATTTTGATGTTTCCGCTTCGCGAAGCCGCCTCCGGGCGGCTTTTTTTTGCATGGATATGTGCGATGAAAACGGTGGATTTGTTCCTTATGGGATCGGCGCCCGATTGATAGACTGAAGCTATTCATTCGAGAAGCGAGGTTTATGCGCATGTACAACAACTGGATGAGAAGGCAGCGTCTGCTCGGCTACGTGTTCATCGGCCCCAGCATGCTTGGGGTTCTGGTGTTTTTCCTGATCCCGGCCGTCTATTCCTTCGGCCTCATGTTCACGAATTACAAGTTCATGAGCCCGAACGTCGAATTCGTCGGCGCAGACAATATCGTGCGCATGCTCCACGACGATCTTTTCTATCTGTCGCTGCGCAACACAGTTATTTTTCTGCTCGCGGTGCCGGTATCGATCGGGCTCGGCTTTGTCGTCGCGGTCATTTTGAACCAGAAGATTTATTTGAAAAAGCTGCTGCGGGGCTTGTACTTCATGCCTTATATCACAAGCGGGGTGGCTGTCGCGTTCGTCTGGATGCTGCTGTTCCAGCCGAAGCAGGGGCCGATCAACGGGTTTCTGCGCAGCGTCGGCATCGCGCATCCGCCGGGCTGGTTGTCGACCACGACTTCCTCGATGTACGCGATCGACATCATCTGGGTATGGTTTTTGCTCGGGTACAACATGATCATCTACCTGGCCGCGCTGCAGGAGGTATCGTCCGAACTGCTCGAAGCCGCCAAGATCGACGGCGCGAGGCCGACGCAGATCTTGCGCAAAATCATCTGGCCGCTCGTCAGCCCCACGACGTTCCTGCTGCTGATCACCGGACTCATCATGACGATCAAGACGTTCGGCATCATCCAGGCGACGACGCAGGGCGGTCCGGGCAACAGCACGACGATCCTGTCGCTTTACGTGTACCAGAACGCGTTCCGTTATTACGAGATGGGCTACGCCGCCACGATCTCCTGGGCGTTGTTCGCGATCATCCTGCTCATCACCCTTCTGCAGTGGCTGGGTCAAAAAAAGATGGGTTCATTACTAAGCGGCCAAGGAGGGCATCGACGATGGAGCTTAAAAGAAGTCTGACGTCCGGCGCGGCCGGCAGGCTGCTCGTCACGGTCATTATGCTGGCATTGGCGATCGTCATGATCGTTCCTTTTCTGTGGATGATCAGCACGTCGCTCAAGACGCCGGCCGAAGTATTCAAATATCCGATCGAATGGATTCCTTCGCATCCGACGTGGGCGCATCATCACAAGGTGTGGACCGGTCCGAAGAGCTTCGGCACGTATTACCTGAACTCGCTCAAAATCTCGATCATCGGCATGCTCGGGGCGACGTTCCTGTCGGCGTTCGCGGCATACGGCTTCGCGCGAATCGAATTTAAAGGACGCAACGCGCTGTTCATGATCTACCTGTCGATGATGATGGTGCCGCCGCAGGTGCTGTTCGTGCCGAAGTTCATCATGTTCGAGTGGGCCAGCATCTACAATACGCATCTGGCGCTTATCCTGCCGGGCTTGTTCACGATTTTCGGAGTATTCATGCTGCGTCAGTTTTTCCTGTCGATCCCGCACGAGATTTCCGAATCGGCGTTCCTCGACGGGGCCGGTCACTTCCGCATCTTTTTCCGGCTCGTCCTGCCGCTGGCCAAGCCCGCGCTCGCCACGCTCGCGATCATCGACTTTTCCTGGCAGTGGAACGACTACGAGAACGCGCTCGTGTTCCTGATCGACGAGAAGCTGTACACGGTCCCGTTGGGCCTGCAAAACTTCATTTTGGAAAACACGGTCGACTACAACGGCATGATGGCCGCGGCGTCGGCCGGCATCCTCCCGATGATCGCGGTGTTCGTCATCGGCCAGCGCTTCATCATTCAAGGCTTGACCAATTCTGCGGTGAAAGGATGATTCGTTCTTGACGCATGATGGTCCGGCCCAAAGCTAAAAAGCCTTTCCCGGGCGCAGGAGCGCGCGTTGCCCGGGAAGGGCTAAAAGCGGGTTTACTTGGCGTAGTAGCCGCCGTCGATCGGCAGCTCGACGCCGGTAATATACGACGATTCGTCCGACGCCAGGAACAGGACGCCGCGCGCGATGTCCTCGGGCTTGCCGAGCCGCCGGAGCGGCGTCTGGGAGAGCGCCCATTGGGTCATCCGGTCGTCGTTGAAAAGGCCGGCGGTCATCGGCGTCTCGATATAGCCGGGATGCACGGAGTTCGCCCGGATGCCGAACTGCGCGTAGTCGACGGCAGTCGCCTTGGTAAGCATGCGCACCGCGCCCTTGCTTGCGGTGTATGGACCGGTGCCGCTGCCGCCCGTGAGGCCGGCGATCGACGAGATGTTGACGATCGAGCCGCCGCCGGCTTCGATCATGTGCGGGATGACGTGCTTCTGACCGTAAAAGACGCTGGATACGTTGATCGACATTGTCTTGTCCCAGCTCTCGGCCGTCATCTCCAGGAAGGGCGTCGCGTTGGATATGCCCGCGTTGTTGACCAGAATGTCGATTTTGCCGAAGGCTTCGACGACCTCCGCCACGATGCGGATCCAGTCTTCCTCGGATGCGACGTTATGCTTGAAGCCGAGCGCGGTGCCGCCTGCCGCTTCGATTTCCTTGACGACCTCCTGAAGCTTCTCCTCCTGAAGGTCCGTGATCGCGACCTTCGCGCCTTCCTGCGCGAACAGCAGCGCATCCGCTTTTCCCATGCCGCCCGCGGCTCCCGTAATGATCGCGACCTTGTTTTCCAGTCTTCCCATGATCGATAACCTCCCGTTATATTTTCGATTGCAAATGCGCCGACATCTTGCGGTATGCCTCGATCAGCAGATCCATTTCCGTATCCGAAAAGCCGTCCCACATCCCGCTCGTCAGTTCCTTGTACTTGTCCAGCATGCGTTTCTCGAACGCCCGGCCCGCATCGGTGATCCTCAGCAGTACTTGCCTGCGGTCCGCCTCGGACATCTCCCTTTCGGCATACCCTTTGCTCACCAGCTTGTTGCTTAGATTCGTTACGGCGGGGAGCGACACGTCCAGCAGACTCGCGAATTGCGATACGGTCATCCCGTCCTCCCGGGCCAACGTCTGGAGCATGTAGTACTGGGGCGCCGTTATCTCGCTCTCCAGAAGCTTGGCGTAGCTGGCGACGACGGTCAGCATCTGATTCGCGAACAGCGTAGACAGCGTCTCCTGTTTGTCCAGCTTCAACACCTCGATTCTTTCATGTAGTTTAATTCTTTTAATGATTCATATATAAATAGTTAATACCTTTTAACTATTTTAAGTTTAGCGAACCGCCGCTCTCCCGTCAACCTTCGCGAACGGGGAAACTGGACGATGATTTGCGCCTGCATGAAGACCAACTGCGATAACGCGATAAGCGCGTTCCCGGAAGCGTGCTTTTTAACGTGCGTTCCATGGTGGGGGTTGAAAAAGAAGGGGAAAAGCGGTAGTTTAAAAGAAAAGGGATGTTAGTGACCACTAACTATCTAGAAAAGGGGGAGGACCGACTTATCGCATACGACGAGACCGACAGCAGAGAAAAGCTGATGCAGGCCGCCATCGACCTCATGGCCGACAGAGGCTTCAAAGGCGTATCGACCAAGGAAATCGCGGCGGCGGCTGGCGTGAGCGAGATGACGTTGTTCCGGCGCTTCGGCACGAAGCTGTCGCTGCTAGAGCAGACGGTGGAGCGTTACCATTATGCCGACGAGATGACGAGCGCGTTCGAGGAAAAAATCGTCTGGGATCTCGGCAAGGATCTGAGGTCGATCGGTCGTATCTATCACGAGATCATGGCGCGCAACCGCAAGCTGTACCGGATCGTGCTCAAAGACGACGCGCTCGCCGGCGTGCGGGAGAAAGCGCAGCGCCATCCGAAGAAGCTGCTCGAGCTGCTGACCGGCTACTTGAACGAGATGCGGCTTGCGGGCAAGCTCGTCGAGACGGATACGCGAATGCAGGCGATGACATTTATGTGGACGCATTTCGGCGCGTTCGTCTCCCGATTGTACGGCGGCGATCCGCTGTCCGAGGTATCGATGACGGACGTCGTCGAATCGAGCGCGGACCTGTTCGCGAAGGCGTTGACGCCTCAACATGCAGAGTGGAGGAGCGACGGGGAAATGGACAAGACGGCGAGTGGCGAAGCGGCAAGCGCGGTCGGCAAAACGAAGGATGCGGGCTACCAGATCGGCGTGCGCAGGACGCTGCCGGTAACGGTGGAGGAGGCCTGGCGATTTTTGACCGATGCCAAAGGTATGCGCGTTTGGCTCGGGGAAGTCGATGGCGCGCTCGTGCGCGAGGGGGGAGAACTTCGCGACGCGGGAAGGGGACTCGGGAAGGTTTACGGTCGTCAAGCCCTTGTCCCACATGAGGCTGCAATGGATGAGAAGCGATTGGGAGGCGCCTTCGACGCTTCAGATTCGCGTGCTGCCTGCCAAGCAAGGCGCCACGGTCAGCATCCATCAAGAGAAGCTGTCCGGTCCGGCGGCCCGCGTGGAAATGAAAGCGCACTGGGAAGGCGTGCAGGAGGCGATCCGGTCGCGCTTGGAAGGCGAACCGGGATAGGCGCCGATCTAAATGCGGATTTAAACGCCGATCAAGGCATATGGCGATCATCGAATGATGGTCTCAATATGCGCTTGATCGGCGTTTTTTTTATGTCTTCGCCATCCCATTCGCGTTGCGATCGCCTATCGGCCGGTTCGGCGGGCTTGGACGGGGCGCGGGAAAAGCCCGCCTAGCATATAATGCATTTCCTTCGCGAATCCGGGCGATGCGATGCTGCGCACGGAGCTTGACCTAAGCTCGCACCGTCCGGGGAGGAGGCTGCTCGCCACCACACGAATAGCGCAAAATTGCGCTTTTCCCGCCCAAGAGTGACCAACGCCCGCTCCATCGCTGCCATATTGCCCATGGAATAGCGCGAAATTGCGTTATTCTCGCCCAAGAGCGAGTACGTTCGCTCTGCCGCCACGATGCTGCTCAAGGAATAGCGCAAACTTGCGCTATCCCGCCCAAGAGTGACCAACGCCCGCTCCATCGCTGCCATGCTGCCCATGGAATAGCGCGAAATTGCGTTATTCCCGTCTCGTTTCAAAATGAAAGGGAGGCTAACCACCATGTTTAAGCTGAAAAGACCCGTCCTGCTGCTGCTCGCCGCGCTGCTGCTGGCATTCGCGGCCTCGTGCGGCGGCGCGAACGCGCCGTCCGCGAGCCCGAGCACAGGCGCCGGATCGTCCGCTTCTCCATCGCCGTCCGCCGCCGAGCCGAGTCCAGGCGCGACCGTCGCGCCGAAGGAGATCGTGACGATCAAATTTTCCGAAGTCATCCGTTCGATCTTCTATGCGCCTTACTATGCCGCGATCTCCCAAGGTTATTTCGAGGAAGAAGGCCTGAAGCTGGACATGAACACGGCCCAAGGCTCCGACAAGGGCGCGGCGGCGCTCATCGCGGGGACTGCTGACATCTCGCTCGTCGGACCGGAGACCGCCATCTATATCTACAATCAGCAAGGCGACAAAAAGCTGAAAGTTTTCTACCAGCTGACGATGAAGGACGGCTCGTTCCTGCTGTCCCGCTCTTCCGTCGACGCCTTCGACTGGCACGCGCTCGCAGGCAAAAAAATCATCGGCTGGCGGCCTGGCAGCGCGCCACAGATGGTGATGGCTTCGACGCTCAAGGCCCAGGGCGCGGAAGGGACGAACGTCGTTACGAACATCGCGGCTCCGGCGATGGCAGGCGCATTCGCGAGCGGGCAGGGCGATTATATCCAGCTGTTCGAGCCGGTCGCTTCCACGCTTATCGCGGAAGGCAAAGCCTACTACGCCGCTTCGCTCGGCGAGACGTTCGGCGACTTCCCCCGAGACGTCGTTCGTCGCGACTTCGGACTACATCGCCAAAAATCCGGAGATCGTTCAAGGCTTCGCGAATGCCGTCGCCAAGGCGACCCGTTGGCTGGCGAGCGCGTCCGACGACGAGATCGCAACGGCGCTCTCGCCTTATTTCGAAGGGACGCCGAAGGAGAGGATCGTCGAATCCGTCCGTCGCTATCAGAACCAGGATACGTGGCCGGCCACGCCGGCGCTGACGCCCGAAGCGTTCGACAAGCTTCAAAGCGTGCTGATCGACAATGGCGTGCTGAAGGCAGAGGATAAAATCGCCGATATGAGCGCGATCGTCGACATGTCTTTCGTCGAGCGGATCGGGGAGGCGGGATGAACCGATGGCGCAAATCGAGCTGCAGGGCGTCGGGCTAAGCTACTTTACGCCGAAGCAAGAGACCGAGGCGCTTCGAGACATTCACGCTACGATCGAGCGCGGGGAATTCATCAGCGTCGTCGGACCGAGCGGCTGCGGGAAAAGCACCTTGCTGTCTCTCGTTTCCGGTATGCAAAAGCCGACGAAGGGCAAGGTGCTGATCGACGGGGCGGAGGTGCGCGGCGTCTCCCCCAAAGTGGGCTACATGCTACAGCACGACCATCTGTTCGAATGGCGGGACCTGCTGAACAACCTTCTCGTCGGCGCGGAGATCCGTCGCATGGATATGAAAAGGGCCAAGCGAAAAGCGCTCGAGCTGCTCGAGCGCTACGGTCTGGGCGGGTTTGCGGGCCACCATCCGGCTCAGCTGTCCGGCGGCATGCGGCAGCGGGTGGCGCTCATCCGGACGCTTGTAGCCGAGCCGGACATTTTGCTGCTCGACGAGCCCTTTTCGGCGCTCGACTATCAGACGCGTTTGACGCTTGCCGACGAGGTGTATCGCATCATCAAGGATCAAGGCAAGACGGCTTTGCTCGTGACGCACGATATCTCCGAGGCGATCGGCATGGCCGACCGCGTGATGGTCCTGTCGAAGCGGCCGGGTACGATTGCCAGCGTCCATGACATTCGCTTCGATGAGGGCGATGGGCAGTCTCCATTCAAAAAGCGCGAAGCCGCACGCTACCATTCGTATTTCAATGCCATCTGGAGGGAGCTGGAAGGTCATGTCGTCCAACCCGGTTAAAGACGCGCGGCATGCAGGGGCGGCAGGGACAACTGCCGCTTCCATGGGGACAGCCTCGGCTCCGTACAAAAAATATTTGCGCGCGCAGCGCCGCTTGCGAATGGCCGTCTGGCTCGCCAGGTTCGCGCTGCTCGCGGCTTTCCTCGGCGTCTGGGAGCTGGCCGCAGATCGCAAATGGGTCGACGCCATGCTGACGAGCCGCCCTTCGCAGCTGGTAGCTTCATTCAAAAGCCTGGCGCTCGAAGGCAAGCTGTGGCACCATGCTTGGGTGACGACGTCGGAGACCGTCATCGGATTGACGCTGTCGATGGCGATCGGCACGGCGATCGCGGTGGCGCTCTGGTGGTCCTCGTACGCGTCCAGGGTGCTCGAACCTTATATGGTCGTGCTGAACGCGCTGCCCAAGGTAGCGCTCGGTCCGATCTTCTATATATGGCTTGGCGACCGCTACTCGGTATACGGCATGGCAATCGCCATCTCGGTCATCGTCACGATCATGATGCTGGAGTCGGGCTTCAAGGAGATCGGGCAGACGAAGCTAAGGCTGATGGAGTCGTTCGGCGCGACCAAGCTTCAGACGCTGCGGATGGTGCTGTTGCCCGCGAGCGTACCGAATCTCGTCGCGACGCTGAAGGTTAATGTCGGTCTCACGCTCGTCGGCGTTATCATGGGTGAATTTTTGTCGTCGAAAGCGGGGCTCGGCTATATGATCATTTACGGCGGTCAGGTGTTCCAGATGGACATGGTCATGGTCGCCATCGCGCTGCTCGCGGCGCTCTCGATGGCGCTCTACGGAGTCGTCTCGCTCCTCGGTCGTTTCGCGCTCAGGCGCCACCCTTATGATTAAACGCATTCCGCCGCGCCGCCGCCGCAAGTCGGCAGCGCGACACGGCGGATGCAAGGCGTATGTCGGCGTATATCGCCGCTTATCGCCGTCCCCGATCCGAGCATTCCGGCCGAGATCGTGCCCAGTAGCTTATCGCCGCTCCGATAGCAGGAAAAGAGTGAAAAAACTTCAGAAGTCGTTTAAAGTTTGAAGTGGAATAGGTACACTATTTTCTCGTACATAAGGAGACGTTGTCCGAATGAACCAAGCCGAAGACCGATTCGCACCTTCATCCGAGATGATCTCGATTCACCCCACTTCCGTCAAGGCTGTCGCCATCACCTTCGACGACGGTCCGAATCCCGAATTTACGCCGCAAATACTCGAGATTTTCCGCGAGGAGGGTGGGCGGGCGACGTTCTACATGACCGGCGAGCAAATCGAGCGTTATCCCGATACGGCGAGGCTCGTCCACGAGACCGGTCATGAGATCGGCAACCATAGCTATGCGCATCCGAATTTGACAGAATTGGACGAGGATGCCGTCCGGGCGGAGCTTGTCCGTACCGGCGACTTGATCCGCGAGACGGTGGGCGTGCGGTCCGAGACGTTCCGACCGCCCTATCTGGCGACGGACGCGATGGTCGAACGCATCGCGCGCGAGCTCGGCTATGCGGTCATCGGCGGCGTGAACGGCGCGGCACGGGATTGGGAGATGCCCGGGGCCGATCATATACTGGAGGCCTCGCTCGCCGTCGCGGAGCCGGGCAGCATCTTCGTTTTCCACGACGGCTACGGCGACCGCTCGCAGACGGTCGAGGCGGTGCGGGCGCTCGTGAGGACGCTGAAAAAGGAAGGATACGTCTTCTTGACGGCCAGCGAGCTGCTCTCCCAGGCATAACAAATCCAAAAAAGCCCAGCGCCAGATGCGGCGTCGAAGCGGGAAGATCCGCTTCGACCCTATCCTGCTGGGCTTTTTTTTGGCAGCTCGAGAAGTCTCAATTGGAAACAACGCTTACGCCGAGCCAACCTTCCACGCAAAAGTAGTCCTGACCAGAATCAATTCTATTCACGCCTCGACCCTGCTTAACAAGGAAGTCTTAACCGGAAATAAACGAAACCTCGCGACAGTCTCCTGAAAAAAAGAAGTCCTGACCAGGAGCAATCCCAGCCTTGTCTCGATTACGCTCGATAAGGAAGTCCCAACCAGAACAACAATTGCGCTGCGCCGGCCCTCCATGCAAGAGACGCAAGCTCGTCGTCACACGCCGGCGTATGCCATAAAACCGCCGTCGACCGGTATGAACGCGCCGGTCACGAAGCCTGACGCCGCGTCGTCGACGAGCCAGAGCAGCGTGCCGAGCAGGTCCTCCGGCTGGCCGAACCTGCGCATCGGCGTGTGCGCGATGATCTTGCCGGACCGCTCCGTCAGCGAGCCGTCCTCGTTTTTGAGCAGCGCGCGGTTCTGCTCGGTCAGGAAGAAGCCCGGCGCCAGCGCGTTGACGCGAATGCCCGATTCGGCGAGATGCACGGCGAGCCACTGCGTCCAGTTGTTGATGGCTGCCTTCGCGGCGCTGTAGGCAGGCACCTTGGTCAACGGGGACGGGGCGCTCATCGAGGAGACGTTGACGATGACGCCGCCGCCTCGCTCGGCCATCGACCGGCTGAAGATCTGGGACGGGATAAGCGTCCCCATGAAGTTCAGGTCCAGCACGCCCCGGAAGCCGGCTGCGCTGAGGTCGAAGAAGGTGGTCACGCCTTCTTGCCCGAGGTCCTCGGGGCGGAAAATCTCCTGGGTCGTGTTGGCGCTCGGATGATTGCCGCCCGCGCCGTTGATCAGGATGTCGCAAGGCCCCAGTTCCCGCGAGACGACAGCTTCCGCGGCGCGAACGCTCTCCGCGTCCGTGGCGTCGCAGGCGACGGCGATCGCGATGCCGCCCGCCGCGCGGATGTCGGCAGCGACCTGCTCGCCTTTTTCTACCGTCCGGTTCAGAACGGCCACCTTGGCGCCTTGCCGGCCGAGCTCCTTCGCCATCACGCTGCACAGAACGCCGGAGCCGCCGGTGATGACGGCGACCTTGCCGGCGAGCGATTCATGGATCGGGAGAAGATTCGCGCTCATACGGCAGCCTCCTTGGCTTTGGCGTCGGCTGCCGCGCGCGCCGCCGCATCCCACAGTCCCCACAGGTACATGATGCCGAGCGCGCGATCGTACAGCCCATAGCCGGGACGGCATACCTCGCCCCAAAGATGGCGCCCGTGGTCCGGCCGCGCATAGCCGGTGAAGCCGACGTCGTGGTACGCCTTCACGATGCCGGCGATGTCGACGGAGCCGTCCTGCGTCCGGTGAGAGGTTTCGATGAAGTCGCCGTTTTCGTACACGCGCACGTTGCGGATATGGGCGAACGGAATGCGGTCCGCGAACTCATGGATCATGGACACGATATCGTTGGCCGGGTTGGCGCCGAGCGAGCCGCTGCACAGCGTGATGCCGTTGGACGGACTGTCGTGCAGCGCGAGGAACCGGCGGAAGTTGGCCTGGCTCGTCATGATGCGCGGAAGACCGAAGATGGGCCACGGCGGATCGTCCGGATGAATCGCCATTTTGATGCCGTTCCGGGCCGCCACGGGAATGATTTCGTCCAGGAAGTAGCGAACGTTTTCCCACAGATCCTCCTGGGTGACGTCTTTATAAGCCTCGAACAAAGCGGTCAGATGCGACAGCCGCTCCGGCTCCCAGCCCGGCATCGTTAGCTCCGAGTTTTCGTTGATCTGACGGACCAGCTCGAACGGGTCGATGTTGTCGATCCGGCTTTTTTCGTAAAAGAGAGCGGTGGAGCCGTCTTCCATCTCTTTGTGCAGTTCGGTCCGCAGCCAGTCGAACACGGGCATGAAGTTGTAGCAGACGACTTTGACGCCGACCTGGCCGAGCTTCTCCAGCGTTCGCTTGTAGTTTTCGATGTAGACGTCCCGGCTCGGTAGTCCGAGCTTGATGTCCTCGTGAATGTTCACGCTTTCGACCACGTCGATGTTCAGACCGGCCGCGTGCGCTTCGTCCCGTAACGCCAAAATTTTCTCCATCGGCCACTCTTCGCCTGCGGGCATGTCGTGCAGCGACCATACGATCCCCTCGACGCCCGGGATCTGCCGGATCTGCGCGAGCGAGATCGTATCGTTGCCCGTGCCGAACCAGCGGAACGTCATTCTCATGGCTTGCCGTCTCCTCCCGATATGAAATATTGCGGAAACTTGTCCATCAGATGCGCCAGATCGCGAACGCCGAGCAGCAGATGCTCCTGCATGATGCGTTCCGCCCGGTCGGCATCGCCTTCCTTGACGGCCCGAAAAATCGTCTCGTGCTGCTCGTACAGATGCTGCCAATGGCGGTCCGCCACGAGCCGCAGCATCCGGCTGCGGTTCAGATGCACGTTCATCTGCCCGATCGCGCGCCACGTATTGAGCTTCCCGCAGCCGTCGAACAAGATCCGGTGGTACGCTTCGTCCAGCTCGAACAAACGGCGGTCGTCCGCACGCTCGATGCTCTTCAGTTGCAAGGCCAGATTGTCCTCGAGCGCGTGCAGATGCGCTTCGGGAAAATGCGCGCAGGCGAGCCTGACGACGGCTCGCTCGAGATGCTCGCGCATGAACCTGGCTTCCTCGACCAGCGCCGGATCGATGAGCGAGACGAACGTCCCCCCGCTGCGGCAGCACCTGGACGAGTCCCTCCTGGGCGAGGCGCACGAAGCTCTCGCGCACCGGCGTCCGGCTGACGCCGAGCACGAGCGACGACTCCTTCTCGGACAGGGCGGTGCCGGGCGCCAGCTCCAGATTCAGAATTTGCTCCTTCAGCTTCGCGTAGACCGTCTCCCGCGCCGATGGCTCCTGTGCGCGTCCGTTCGTATACATGGCAGCATGACTCCTTTCGGGCTTGCAAAAACATCCTACCATACTTGTATGGTAGTGTGGTAGAGGTTTTTTTGGAGTTCTTACTGTACGAAGCACGTCGAATAAAAGCCTGCAAATTTGCAGGCTTGTGATGTCAAAGCCCGACGACATATTGAATTCCTGCAAATATGCAGGCTTTCGAACAGAAGGTTCACGAATAAGAGTGAATGAATCAAAAAAAGATGTATATAAAGTCAATTTCATAATTCAAACCCCTTGCTACGACTGACTTTTTTTGGCGCACCAAAAGAGGAGTACCTCCCCACATTCTCGAAATTAAGGTTAGCCACCCAAAACGAGAAAGAAAGGAAGTACTCCTACGATACCAATTCGACAGGAAGAGCTCTTTTCCTTTGAGACCCTTCTAAAAATGTCCCCGGCGTCAAAAGACGACCTCATTTTGGAAGAAGTTCCTATTGCGAAAATCTTGTACGCCATCAGTAGCTTCAAACGACGTGGTCGGCCCGAAAGCTTGAACACCAGAGCGATGATCTTTTCGCTTATCCTTTGCAAAATCGAGCATATTCGCTTCATCAAGGACCTGGTCAACCGTCTGAAAAGCAGTGCAGAATTCAGATTGCGCTGTCACTTTACAGGCTCTGATCGGGTACCGAGCCAAGCCGCCTATTCCAGGCTTTTCACCAAACTTCAGCAGTCCGGTATCCTGCATGAGGTCATCGATATTACGGTGGATGCAGCGATTACAGAAGGCTTCCTGAAAGGTGAAAGCATGGCGGTGGACTCTTCGCATGTGGAAGCCTTTGACCGAAACCCCAAAATTGACGCGTCTAAACCGGCCCCGTCCATTCTCCCCAAGGAGGTAGAAGACAGCGAAGAGCCTGCTTTTCTGGACGCCGTCAGCCATGTCCCGCAGCCAGCCCCCAAGCCCGAGAAACCCAAGCGTGTCAAACGCGGGCGCGTCCCCAAAGCCGAGGAGGCCGCGTGGCGTGCGCAAGTCGAGGCCTATGAAGCTTCGTTAACACACTTCGAAAAGGAAGTTGCGGGGATGTTGTCTTGCAGCTACGAGGAACTCATCGCGGACATGCCGACCTATCCAAGTGTAGGAGCAAAAGGCGATCCCCGCGGAAGCGGACGCGTAAAATATTGGTACGGCTACAAGCTCAATTTGTTAGTGGATTGCCAGAGTCAGTATATTGTGACTGGCGTAAACTGCTCGGCTCATGTAAACGACCAACGTCCGGCGATCGTGCTGCTTAAACGATTAAAAGAGCGGTTCCCAACACTCCAGCCTAAGTACGTGTTAGGCGACAAAGGTTACGATAGCGAGCCCGTTTACCAGCAAGTTAGAGATGTAGGTGCATGTTCGCTTATTCCGCTTGTTCATCGCACCAAACTGCCGGATGGTGTAGATAAGCACTTGCGCCCAACGTGCAAACAAGGTCATTCGTACCGCTACGATAGCTATGATGCGACTCGGGATACTGTTAAATTTGTAGCACCCAAAGAATGCGCAGCCTGTCCGTTTCAAGCCGACGGCTGCCAAAAGGTGATAAAAAAACAAGTAAAAGAGGATGTTCGTAGATATACTGCACCTGGGCGAGGCAGTGAAAAGTTCCATCAATTATTTAAACAGCGGACCGCGGTTGAGCGTGTCTTTGCCTATTTAAAACTTTATCTGGAATTAGGCACGACGCGAAAGCTTAAAAGACGTGCATTCGTAGATATGGACTTAAGTTGTCTCACATACAATGTATGCAAACTTGCAATAGATAAATTAAACAAGCGCATCCGCGAAGCAAAACCAGCCGCTTAACCTCAAAAAAAAGGACTTCCCCAACATTGGCCTCATGCTTGGCTCCATCACCAAATGAATTCTGAAATTGACTTTATTTGCAGGTTTCTAAGAAACACGCCAACGCTTACTTACAATGCACGCTTCGGCGTCCTCACCAAGAACGCTGAGAAAACAAGTCTTTCGATTTGACACACCCGTTTCTCTCGAACGCCGTTCGCACAAACCGCCATTTTCGCGAAGATCCCGCCCGCACGAACATCCCGCCCGCATGAACATCCCGCCAGCATGAACATCCTGTCCGCACGAATTTCCCGCCAGCATGAACAT
Organism: Cohnella rhizosphaerae; assembly: GCF_029525575.1. GTDB lineage: Bacteria > Bacillota > Bacilli > Paenibacillales > Paenibacillaceae > Cohnella > Cohnella rhizosphaerae. The sequence goes on along the minus strand of NZ_JAPDIA010000001.1, from coordinate 48,259 downwards.
TCCGCCCGCAAGAACATCCCGCCCGCAAGAACATCCCGCCCGCAAGAACATCCCGCCCGCACGAACATCCCGCCAGCATGAACATTCCGCCCGCACGAACATCCCGCCCGCACGAACATCCTGCCCGCACGAATTTCCCGCCCGCACGAACATCCCGCCCGCATCAACCCTGCGAGTTTTTCCAACCTGTCGTCTCTGCGCCAATTCAATCGCAATTCCCACCACCCCTACCCACGTTCTTACAGCAGCCGAAGAGCAGCCGGATTCATTTCATATCGCACAATATGTTTGCCTTGGGTTCCCGACAGCGGCGTAAATAATCCTTTTTCGCTTAACGAACGAAGCGTCCGGACGGCGATGCGATGGTTGACCTGCAACTGCTCTTGGACGTCGATCGGACGCAGCGGCCTGGATAGCGCGCATGCAAGTCGAATCGTCTCGCGCTCCGCGAGACCGTCCAGACCGATCGGTGCTGCCTCTGACTGGTAGCGGCCGATGAACATGCGCAGCAAGCGTGACGCACAGGTCCGGCCGGGCCACTACGTCGTCGTACGAGAAGGAAACGACCTGGTAGCCCATTGCGCCCAGAAACGTTTCCCTGTTGAGCTCATTGGAATACTTTTGACGGTCCATGTCCCGTACGTGCGGGCCGAAGCCTTTAATTTCGAAGACGAATTTGACGTTCAGAAAAATCCAGACAAAGTCGCAAAAGTAGGATATGCCCCGCCAATCCATCACCTCGTACTCGGGATGCAGTCCGTCGAAATCGCCGCGGAGCCGCCACCATACGTTTTTGCAAAACAACTTTTCCGCCTCCCGGTGTCCGCGTTCAAGCCGGCCTCTGCGTTCCCCGGTCCGCCGGGTCAAATGGTATTCCATAAACGCGGCATGCGCTTGCTCGAAGTTCATCATTCGCCAATCAACCCTTCACCTTAAAATAAAATCAAAAAAAACGCCCCGTCTCCATTCGCGCGGAATGAAGAGGGACGTGCTTCGTCTCTTGCTTACCATTGTAAATCGTTAAAGAGGCGCCGTCCATCGATTTTGCAATCGCCCGAAGCCGCCCATACCCGCCCAAACCCGCCGGCAGCCGTCGGCAACTGCCCGCTACCGTTCCCTACCGATCGCTTCAGCGGCTGTCGCCTGCACGCATTTCAGAATCGAGATACAATCGCACTATAAAAGCTAAGATATGCACATTGCGCTTTGGCGGCCGCGAGCGTATGCTTTTCTGACGAATGTACGCAATTGACGAAAGCGGATTCATCGGGAAGGGGAGAGCGTCATGCTGGCTCTGATCGTGGACGACGAACTGGAGATTCGGGAAGGACTTCGAACGCAAATCCCCTGGGCCGACTACGGGATCGAGGAGACGGCGGTCGCGGACGACGGCGATACGGCGCTGGCCATCGCCAGAGCGCGGATGCCGGACCTCGTCGTGACGGATATCCGGATGAACCGCATGTCGGGACTCGAGCTGCTCGAGCGTCTGTCTGCCGAGCGTCCGGGCGGCTGGAAGGGGATCGTCATCAGCGGGTACGACGATTTCGACATCGTGCGGACGGCCATGAAGCTCGGCGCGATGGACTATATTTTAAAGCCGATCAACGCAGAGGAGCTCGGCGAGATCGTCACGCGGACGATCGGCCAGCTGCGCAAGGAGCGGGCCGAGCGGGAGCGCCAGAGCCGGCTGCAGAGCGATCTGTCCTCCGCCCTGCCGAAGATGCGGGATGAGGTCGTACGCGAGCTGATCGAGGTGCCGTACGACCCTTACCGGGAGACGCGGATCGCGCACAGGCTGCGGACGCTGGAGCTGGACTGGCTGCTTGGCGGCCATCTGGCGCTCCTGCTCGTCGAGGTGGACGACCTGAGATCGATCGAGACGCGCGAAGGCTCGCAGCTCGCCAAGGAGCTCATTTTGTTCGGCATCGGCAACGTCGCCAAGCAGACGCTCGAGGAGGACATGCCGCATCCGTTCGTCCTCGTCCCCGACCGAAAAAACCGCTGGGCGATCGTGCTGCAATGCCCGGATAACGGCTGGCACGAGGCTTCCAAGGAACTCGCCGGGCTGTTGATCCGGCGCGTCAACCAATATGTCAAGGTGAACGTGAGCGTCGCGATCAGCTCGGGATGCGGCGATGCGAAGCGTCTGCATGCACTGTATCAGGAGGCCGAGGACATTTTGATGCAAAAGGCCGTCTACGGCGGCAATCGCGCGCTGACGAGTCTCGGCTGGGAGAACGAGGCGGAGCGGGATGTGCCGTCGATCGCGCAGGCGGACGAGGTGCTGGATCTGGTCCGGTACGGCACGGACGAGGACATCCGCTCGGCGATGGACCGCTTCGTCGAGATGGTGCGGTGCTGGGGCGCCGGTCACATCCGGGACACGCAGCAGCGGATTTTCGAGTGGCTGCTGAGCCTGTTCAAAAAGGCGGCCGCGCTCGGCTGGACCGACCGTTCCTGGGAGCGCAATCCGGTCATCGTCTGGGAACGGCTCGAGAAGTTCGACACGCTGGAATCGCTGCGCGAGCAGTCCGAACAGTTCCTGCTGGCCATGGCCGAAGACTTCCGCAGCCATGCGGCGCCGCCGAGCCAGATCATCCAGGAGGCGGACAAGTTCATCCGCGCGCATTACGCAGAGAGCCTTACGCTGCCGAGCGTGGCGGCCGAGGTGCATGTGACCCCGGTCTGGCTGAGCAAGCTGTTCAAGAAGGAAATGCACCAAACGTTTCTCGAATACTTGACCGACATCCGCACGGAGAAGGCGAAGCGGATGCTCGCGGACGTGCAATATAAAATTTACGAGATATCCGCGCAGGTCGGCTACAAGGACCCGGTGCATTTTACCAAAGTGTTCAAAAGGCAGACGGGACTGACGCCGAAGGAGTACCGCAGGCTGCAGGGCATCGCGGATGAGTAAGGCGATCTCGCTGCGGCTCGCCTCGTCGCTTCGCAACCGGATGATACTGATCTTTTTCATGATCATTGTCGTCCCTTTTTTTATGGTTCGCCTATTACGCGCACGTCAAGTCGATCGAGGGAATCTCGAACGCGAACCTGTCGATGACCAACAACTACTTGCTGCAGGCGCGCAAAAACTTTCAAAATTACTTGAGCGCGCTGAACGAGCAGGTCAACGACCTGATCGGGGACAAACGTCTGCAGGAGCTGCTCGCCCCTGCCGGGGGCGGGCCCGGCGAGGACATGTTCACGGTCGACCTGCTGACCTGGCTGTACCAGCGAACTCCGGCCGTCGATGCCTTCCGGGTGAGCGTGTATCCGATCGATCCGGACCGGTACGGCGATTATCTCAGTACGATCGGCGAGCCCAATGTGGGGATGCAGGCGTGGTTCCGCCAATCGGCCGCCCAGGTCAGCCCTTCCTGGTACTTGAAGCTGCCGGAGAAGGGGCGGCTGGAGCGTCCGCTCCTCTCCTACGTCAAACGCTTTTCGGGGCTGTACGATCAGACGCCGCGCGGCATCATCGCCGCGGACCTGTCGGAGGACCAGTTCAAGCGATTTTTCTCGCCCAGCGGGCAGATGATCGAGCAGCGGCTCCTGCTGCTTCGGAACGAAGACGGCGTCGTGCTGTACGACTCGTTCGAAAACGGGTGGACCGGCGCGGCGTTTCCCTCGTCCGGCTTCGTCGAGCAGTTCCGCACGGGCAGCGAAGGGGAGAAAACGATCGCGCTCGACGGAAGCAAGTATCTGGCAAGCTTCGTCCGCATGGACAACGAGCCATGGGCGATCGTCAGCTTAACGCCGCTCAAGGACCTGACCGGCACGATCGATGAGATCAACCGGGCGATCGTCTACTTCCTGATCGGTTATCTGCTGTGCTGTGTCGGCGTCGTCCTGTACATTACGGCATCCTTCACGCAGCCGATCGTCCGTCTGGTCCGTTATATGCGCAAGCTGGAGTCGGGCGATTACCAGCAGCAGATCCCGCCGTCCCGCAGGCAGGACGAGGTCGGCTGGCTGTACCGGGGCTTCGGCAGCCTCATCCGCAAGATCGAAGGATTGATCGTCGAAGCCTCGCGCGCCGAGCGCGACAAAAAAAGAGCTGGAATTCCAGGTGCTGAGCCATCAGATCAATCCGCACTTTTTGTACAACACGCTCGAGTCGATCCGCTGGAAGGCCGAAAAGCACGGCGCCGGCGAGGTCGCGAAGATGGTGTCCGCGCTCGGCAACCTGCTGCGTCTCAGCCTGAATCAGGGCAAGGAGATTACGACGCTGGGCAGGGAGCTGGAGCAGGTCAAAGCTTACGTCCAGATCGAGCAGGCGCGCATGGGACGGCCGATCCGGATATTGTACGGCGTCGACGACGAGCTGAAGGAGCTGCCCTTCCTCCGGCTGCTGCTCCAGCCGCTCGTCGAGAACGCGATCCAGCACAGCATCCGCAACGACTTCGAGAGCGGGAAAATTCTGATCTCCGCCAGCCGGGAGGGCGGCGATATCGCGATCGACATTATCGACAACGGCGGCGGCATACCGCCCGAAGCGCTCGCGAAGCTCGAGACGGAGGAGCCGCCCGGCAGCCGCAGCACGGCGAACGCGAAGGGCGTCGGCCTGCGCAACGTCAACAACCGGCTGAAGCTATATTTCGGCGAAAGCTACCGCCTGCATATCGAGACGGGGCCCGAGTTCGGCACGAAGATCGCGCTGCGGCACCCGATACTGGACGAAGAAGAGAAGAGCCGGCCCGAATAGGGCGGCTCTTTTTTTTGTGCGAAGTAGGCGTTGGAAGAATTGCCTTCTTTCTGACTCGGACGGTCTCGGGCGGCGGCGAATCGTGGACAGGCTAGCGCGGTTTTGGCAGCGCAGTATTAGCAACGCAATTTCGGCAACGTGGTTTCGGCGTGTCAGGGCTTCTCGGATACTTGGCGGCACGTAAAAACCTGCATATGAAGTCAATTTCAGAATTCATTTGGTGATGGAGCCAAGCATGAGGCCAATGTTGGGGAAGTCCTTTTTTTTTGAGGTTAAGCGGCTGGTTTTGCTTCGCGGATGCGCTTGTTTAATTTATCTATTGCAAGTTTGCATACATTGTATGTGAGACAACTTAAGTCCATATCTACGAATGCACGTCTTTTAAGCTTTCGCGTCGTGCCTAATTCCAGATAAAGTTTTAAATAGGCAAAGACACGCTCAACCGCGGTCCGCTGTTTAAATAATTGATGGAACTTTTCACTGCCTCGCCCAGGTGCAGTATATCTACGAACATCCTCTTTTACTTGTTTTTTTTATCACCTTTTGGCAGCCGTCGGCTTGAAACGGACAGGCTGCGCATTCTTTGGGTGCTACAAATTTAACAGTATCCCGAGTCGCATCATAGCTATCGTAGCGGTACGAATGACCTTGTTTGCACGTTGGGCGCAAGTGCTTATCTACACCATCCGGCAGTTTGGTGCGATGAACAAGCGGAATAAGCGAACATGCACCTACATCTCTAACTTGCTGGTAAACGGGCTCGCTATCGTAACCTTTGTCGCCTAACACGTACTTAGGCTGGAGTGTTGGGAACCGCTCTTTTAATCGTTTAAGCAGCACGATCGCCGGACGTTGGTCGTTTACATGAGCCGAGCAGTTTACGCCAGTCACAATATACTGACTCTGGCAATCCACTAACAAATTGAGCTTGTAGCCGTACCAATATTTTACGCGTCCGCTTCCGCGGGGATCGCCTTTTGCTCCTACACTTGGATAGGTCGGCATGTCCGCGATGAGTTCCTCGTAGCTGCAAGACAACATCCCCGCAACTTCCTTTTCGAAGTGTGTTAACGAAGCTTCATAGGCCTCGACTTGCGCACGCCACGCGGCCTCCTCGGCTTTGGGGACGCGCCCGCGTTTGACACGCTTGGGTTTCTCGGGCTTGGGGGCTGGCTGCGGGACATGGCTGACGGCGTCCAGAAAAGCAGGCTCTTCGCTGTCTTCTACCTCCTTGGGGAGAATGGACGGGGCCGGTTTAGACGCGTCAATTTTGGGGTTTCGGTCAAAGGCTTCCACATGCGAAGAGTCCACCGCCATGCTTTCACCTTTCAGGAAGCCTTCTGTAATCGCTGCATCCACCGTAATATCGATGACCTCATGCAGGATACCGGACTGCTGAAGTTTGGTGAAAAGCCTGGAATAGGCGGCTTGGCTCGGTACCCGATCAGAGCCTGTAAAGTGACAGCGCAATCTGAATTCTGCACTGCTTTTCAGACGGTTGACCAGGTCCTTGATGAAGCGAATATGCTCGATTTTGCAAAGGATAAGCGAAAAGATCATCGCTCTGGTGTTCAAGCTTTCGGGCCGACCACGTCGTTTGAAGCTACTGATGGCGTACAAGATTTTCGCAATAGGAACTTCTTCCAAAATGAGGTCGTCTTTTGACGCCGGGGACATTTTTAGAAGGGTCTCAAAGGAAAAGAGCTCTTCCTGTCGAATTGGTATCGTAGGAGTACTTCCTTTCTTTCTCGTTTTGGGTGGCTAACCTTAATTTCGAGAATGTGGGGAGGTACTCCTCTTTTGGTGCGCCAAAAAAAGTCAGTCGTAGCAAGGGGTTTGAATTATGAAATTGACTTTATGTACACGTATTTTCTGCCGCCCCGCGACACTCGATGAAATACATGCAAATATGCAGGTATTTTCGAAGCAGATGCCTTAAATCGGGCTATGAGAGGAAAATAACTGCATTTTTGCATCCTTTTTTGTACGAAGGGAGCGACATCGGCAAAAAAAGGATGTATATTTGCAGGCATTTCTGCGAAAGAACGAAGCGGGCGATGATTGAACGACCTGTCGGTGCGGCTGCAAGATGTGTCATCGATCGGCATCGATCGGCCTGCGATCGGCGTGTCTCTCGATTGGATCATCGATCGGCATGCCATCGACATGCCATCGAAATGGCTGTCGGACGCTTTTGTCGGAACAGGACATTCAGGGACCGCAAAGGATAAGATCCGCTCATGGAACGCCGGACGGCTCCCCTTTATCATGAAGGTATCACGAAACAGAAAGGAAACATGCGCATGAAACGCCGAAACGGACTCGTCCGGGATCTCGCGCAAAACCATCAGCTCCTCGTCATGTTCCTGCCCGTCGCGACGCTGCTGTTTTTGTTTTGCTACCTGCCGCTGTCCGGCCTGATCATCCCGTTCAAAGACTTCGACTTCCAGAAGGGCATCTTCGGAAGCGACTGGATGGACCCGCTTTTTAACAACTTCGATTACCTGCTGTCCTCGGACGCCGCCTTCCGCGCCGTTCGCAACACGATTTTGCTCAACGTGCTCTTTATCGCGGTCGGACTCGTCTTCGAGGTAGGTTTCGCGCTTATGCTGAACGAGCTGCGGAACAAGTACTTCAAGCGGGTGACGCAATCGCTGACGTTCCTGCCGTTTTTTATCTCCTGGATCGTCGTCGGCGTATTCACCTACAACCTGCTCAACTACGAGACGGGCGCGGTCAACCGGTTTCTCGAATGGATCGGCGCGGGACCCGTCGACTTCTACAGCGAAGCGGGCTTGTGGCCGATCATCCTGACCATCGCGATCCGTTGGAAAGTGACAGGCTACGGCACGATCATCTACCTGGCCGCACTCACCTCCATCGATAACTCGTATTATGAAGCCGCCTCGATCGACGGCGCTTCGCGGTGGCAGCAGATCCGCTACATCAGTCTGCCGATGCTGCGTCCCACTGTCGTCATTCTGACGCTGCTCGCGATCGGACGGATCATGAATGCGGACTTCGGCATGTTCTACGCGATGGTCGGCGACGCCACGCTGCTGTTCCCGACGACCGACGTCATCGATACGCTCGTCTACCGCAGCCTTCGCCAATCCGGCGATATCGGCATGGCCTCCGCGGCCGGCTTCCTCCAGTCCGTCGTCGCCTTCGTGCTCGTGCTGTCCAGCAACTACGCTGCCCGCAGGATCGACAGAGACTCGGCGATTTTCTGATCCCGGCCGGGCAGTGCCGTTTCGGCGGCGACGAAGGCAGCGGCAATAACCGCGATTACGCAATTTCGGCAAGGAGGCTGATAACGATGCTCACCAGAAGATTCTCGCTAAGCCAGGCAGCGATCGGCGCGATCGTCCTGCTGTTCAGCCTGGCGTGCCTGTTCCCGTTCATCATGGTCGTCTCCGGCTCGCTCAGCACCGAGAACGACATCGTCAACTACGGCTACGCGTTCATCCCGCGCCACGTCACGCTGAGCTCCTACAAGATCCTGCTGCTCGGCTCGAGCCGGATCGTCGACGCCTATATCATCAGCATTCTCGTCACCGTCATCGGCACCGTGCTCTCCATCATCGTGAACGGCATGGGCGGATACGTCATGGCGAGGCGATCTTTCAAATACCGCAACGTGCTGTCCATCTACGTCATCATCACGATGCTGTTCAGCGGAGGGCTCGTGCCCTGGTACATCATTTGCGTGAGGTACCTCGATCTGAAGGACACGCTGTGGGCGATGATCCTGCCGCCGCTCGCGAACGCCTTCAACATGTTCCTCATCCGCAACTTCATGATGGCGATCCCGGAGGACCTGTACGAATCGGCGAAAATGGACGGCGCCAGCGAATACCGGATTTTCTTCCGCCTCATCGCCCCGCTGTCCGTGCCGGTGCTCGCCACCGTCGGCCTGTTCGTCGCTCTCGGCTACTGGAACGATTGGTTCCTCGGCCTGATGTTCATCGACAAGCAGGAGCTTCAGCCGCTGCAACTGCTGCTGCGGACCCTCGTCTCCAACGTCGAGTTCCTCAAGAGCTCCAGCAACGCCGCGGCCATGCAGCAGATCTCGGCGACGATCCCGTCCGAATCGATCAAGATGGCGCTCACCGTCATTACGATCGGGCCGATCATCTTCCTGTATCCGTTCGTGCAGCGCTATTTCGTTAAGGGCCTCATGGTAGGCGCGGTCAAAGGTTGACTATACCGGCTCCGGCCGTGATAGTATATATCTCACAATTAAGGGGAGAGGTTCACATGCGAAAGGGGAAATCGGCTACCGCGGTACTCGCCGGCGTCATGCTGCTCGGCGCGATGCTGTCGGCCTGCGGAGGCAATAACAACAACGGCAACGCAAGTCCGTCGGGCACGGCGACGGCAGGCGCAAGTTCCAGCGCCGGCGGAGCGGCGAGTCCAAGCGCGACGGCCAAGGCGGAGGACGAGGTCACGCTCAAGTTCTACTTCGGCGGCGACAAAAAAGGCGGCGACCGACGAAGTATGGTCCAAGATCAGCGACTATGTCAAAGACAAGGGACTGAACGTCAAGTTCGACATCAACTTTATCCCGTTTAACGACTTCAAGGACAAGATGCTCGTCATGGCGGCTTCCGGCGACAATTGGGACCTCAACTTCGACGGCGACTGGCTGTCCTACAACCAGATGGCGGCCAAAGGCTCCTACATGGCGCTGAACGACCTGCTGCCGCAGTACGCGCCGAATCTGTACAAGAAATACGAGGAGCAGGGCACGCTTTCCGCGGCGACGATCGACGGCAATATCGTCGGGCTGCCGTGGACGATGAAGATGAACCAGCGGCAATTCGTCACCTGGCGCTCGGATCTGACCGAGAAGGCCGGCATCAACGTGGCAAAGGACTCGGTCAAGACGATCGAGGATACGGAAAACCTGCTGCGCGAGCTGCGTAAGGCCTATCCGAACATGAAGCTGAACCGCACCGGCCCGCTGACGCTCATCAAGATTCGCGAAGAGTGGATCGACCTGAACCAGCACGGCCTCGGCTACTACTTAAGCGATCCGTCGATGAAGATTCAACCGATCGAGCAGCAGCCGTTTTACAGGGAAGCCGCGGTCAAGGCGCGCCAATGGTACGACGAGAAGCTGATCAACCGCGACGCGATGATCGACAAGACGGACGGCGCCGCCGAATGGCGCAACGGCAAAGCGGTATTCACGCTCACCTCGCACGAATGGGTTAACGCCGATCCGGGCTTTTCAGACCCGTCGTTCAAGCTGGACTCGTCGCTGATCTATCCGGACAAGAAGCAGGTCAACCGCACGCCGCTCGCCAACGTCGCCGCGATCAACCGCAACTCCAAGCATCCGGACCGCGTGCTGCGCTTCCTCGACATGATCGAGACGGACCGTACGCTGTACGATCTGGTCCAGTACGGCATCGAGGGCAAGACTTACAAGCTTGACGGCGACACGGCCGTCTATCCCGACGGCATGAGCACGACGACGAGCAACTACATGGAGTGGGGCGGCCAATGGGCGTTCTGGAAGCCGCAGTTCATGCGTCCGACGTCGACTTATCCGAAGGACTTCTGGCTGCACGAGGCGGAGTTCGCCAGCGAGCCGATCAACGTCAACTCGCCGCTCGACGGGCTGTTCGTGTCCGAGGAGCCGATGAAAAACGAGCTGGCCAAACGCGACCAGGCGATCGAGGAATTCAACAAGCCGATCGAATTCGGTACGGTGAAGGACCCGGAAAAAGCGGTCGACGACTATATCGAGAAGCAAAAGAAAAACGGCCTCGACAAAATCCTTGCGGAAACGCAAAAGCAGGTCGACGCCTTCCTCGCAGCCAAGAAGTAATAAGCTTATGAATGGCGGGAGCCCGCCTCGAACTCATCATAGCGGTCGATGATTCGCGGGGGGCTTCCTTTTCTTTTGTCCAAAACAGGCATTGGAGGGATAGAGGAATGCGAAGCTATACGAAAAACGCGTGGCGTTCGTGGATATCGGGATGGGTGGCGGTCCTGCTGCTGCTCGGCAGCTGGCCGGGACATGCGCCGGCCCAGCTTCAGGGGCGGGCAAGCGCCGCGGAGATTCCGGCGGGTGATTTGTCGGGAAATGAAAGCGTTAGCATCTTGCTCGGAGACGTGCCGGATGAGAATGGCATCTCCGCGCGGCCCGGAGACGGAGATCCGGCGGGGCTTGTCGCGGGAGAGCTGGACGGCCGCGCATACTGGCAAACGAACCGGTCCGCGGACGACGAGAGCAAGCGGATTTTGTATTTCTACATGAACGTCGACGACGGCTACTCCGTCAACATGGCGGCGTACGACGTCGAAGTGACGGTCGATTATTACGATGCGGGCGGCGGCAAGCTCGTCCTGCAGTATGACGCGCAGGGCGAAGGCAACGGCTTCAAGGACGCGCCGCTATTCAGCTACGGCGATGCGGGCGCCTGGAAGTCGCATACGTTCAAGCTGTCCGACGCGAACTTCGCGAACCGGACGGGCGGGTCGGACTTCCGTCTCGGCATCGAAGGCGGCGGCGCGAGCTGGCAGACCAATGCGGAGCTGAAGCTCGCGAAGGTCGTCGTCACCAAGACGTTGAAGGCGGCCGCGGCGGACGAAGCGAGCATCGCGCTCGGCGAGACGGCGATCGAGGACGGCATCGCCGGACGTGGCGGGGACAACGAGTCCGGTCTCGTGAAGGGGACGCTGGACGGCAAGGGTTACTGGAAAACGAATCGCGGCGCGCCGGGCGACCGCACGCTTTATTTGTACATGAACGTGGACGACGCCTATTTGTACGACAATGCGGACAAGGACGTCTACGTGACCGTGGAGTACCTGGACCAAGGCGGCGGCAGCTTCGTGCTGCAGTACGACGCGCTGTCGGCGGCATTTAAAGACGCGCCGCTGTTCACGTACGGCAACAGCGGACAGTGGAAGACAAAGACCTTTAAGCTCATCGACGCCAAGTTCGCCAACCGGACGAACGGCTCGGACTTCCGTATCGGCATCAGCGGCGGCGGCAATCCGGAAAATAATCCGGATCTGACCGTGGCGCGCGTATCGGTCAAAAAAGGTCGCGCGGTCGTCGACGGCGACGCAGACGAAGGTGTACGATACGCAGTTCGCGACGGATGACGTCGTGATCGCGGACTTCAGCGTCCTCGACTTCGGCGCGAAGGCCGACGGCGCCAGCGACGATACCGCCGCGTTCCAGGCGGCGCTCGATGCGGCCGGCGGCAACGGCGGCGGCGTCGTGTTCGCGCCTGCCGGCACCTACCGGCTGAACGGTCATCTGAACGTGCCGACCGGCGTGACGCTGCGCGGCGACTGGATCAGCCCGGACGCGGCGGGCGGACAGGTCAAAGGCACCGTCCTGGCGGCCTACGGCGGACGGGGACAGGCGGACGGCGAGAGCTTTATCCAACTGCAGCCGGTGAGCGGCGTCACGAACCTGTCGGTGTGGTATCCGGAGCAGTCCATCGATGCGCCTGCGGCGTACCCGTGGACGTTCGAGCAGCTGCCGGGCGACAGCGCGACGATGGCGAACATCACGCTGGTCAACAGCTATGGCGGCATCAAGATCGGACCGGAATGGAACGAGCTCCACTATGTGAAAAACCTGTTCGGCACCGTGCTTCATACCGGTATCTTCCTTGATTTCACGACCGATATCGGCAGGCTTGAAGGCATCCGGCTCGCGCCGTCCTATTGGGCGACATCGGGGCTGGCGGGCGCGCCGGACGCGGGGCAGGTGCGCGCCTATACGACGACGCACGCCGAAGGCATCGTGATGGGCCGTTCCGACTGGGAGTACATGTCGGACATTCGCCTGTCGGGCTTCGACAACGGCATGCGGGTGACGACGCGCACCGGCTCCGCCGAGACGGCGAACGCGCAGCTGTACGACGTTCATGTGAGCGACAGCCGGATCGGGCTGAAGATCGAAGGCGTCAACGATTACGGACTGCTGGTGACGCGCAGCAGCTTCGCGGCGGGCGTCGGCGGCTCGCCGGCCGCGATCTACGCGACCGCGGGCTTTCACGCGATCGCGCAATTCCAGGAGGTCCAGGTCGACGGCAGCGGCGGAAGCGCGGTCGTCAGCGAGGGCAGCGGCGTGCTGTCTTTCGAAAACGGGACGTTCGAGGGATGGGACGAAGCGAACGGCCGCTATGCGATCGAGCTTGGCGGCGGATCGCTGATCCTCGGGCAATCGATCTTCGCGAGCGCGGCGAAGCAGGTCAAGCTGACGGGCGCGGCGCAGTCGCTGAACGCGGTGAATTCGGGCTTGGACGGCAGTCTGCAGGTGACGGACGATAGCCAGGCTGCGGAGGTTAACGTCACGCACAACGCGAGTTATACGCTCGAACGGCTGCCCGGCGAGATCCCGACCGACACGGCGGCCAGGCCCAAGCCGGCGAACCGGCAACTGTTCGACGCGACGGCCGAGCCGTACAATGCCGACCGGGCCGGCGCGATTGACGCTTCGGCCGCGATCCAGCAGGCGCTGGACGCAGCGGGCGGCGCAGGCGGCGGCACCGTGTATTTGCCGGCGGGCATCTACCGCGTCGACTCGCCGCTGTCGGTGCCTTCGGGCGTCGAGCTGCGCGGCTCCTGGGACGTGCCGCACCATACGATCGGCGGCGGCACGGTGCTGTTCACCCGCTACGGCCAGGGGGCGCCGGAAGGCGCGACCGCGCTGATCACGCTGAAGGCTTTCGCGGGCGTACGCGGCTTGTCGGTCTACTATGACGAGCAGGACTGGAACAACGTCAAGCCTTACGCCTGGACGATCCGCGGCGAGGGGCACGGCGTTTACGCGATCGATACGACGCTGATCAATTCCTATCAGGGCATCGACTTTGGCACCTACGACACGAGCGGCCATTATATCGACTACGTAGCGGGCTCTCCGCTCAGGGAGGGCATCTATCTCGGCGGCGGCGCCGAAGGCGGCTTCATGCGCAACGTGCAGTTCAACCCGCATTATTACGGACGCAACAACTACCCGAACCATCCGTCCACGGACGCCGACTTCGACAAGGTATGGAGCTACCAGAAGGAGCATCTGGACGCGTTCCGCATCGGACATGTCGACGGGGAGACGATCTTCAACACGTTCGTCTACGGCTCCCAGTACGGCATCCACTTCGCCTCGGAGAGCGGCGGCGCGCCGGTCGCGACCGTGCTCGGCCACGGTACCGACGGGAGCAAGAAGGGCGTTTATCTGGAGGGCGCCGGCGAAGGGGGGCTTGACGTTCGTCAACACGGAGCTCGTGTCGATGAGCTCGACCGACAAGGTTTACATTACGCTGGAGGACGGCTTCGACGCGACCGCGCGGTTTTTCAACACCTCGATGTGGGGCGATACGTCGCGTTCGGTCGATATCCGTTCGGGACGGCTGCGGATGCAGCAGAGCAACTTCACGACGGTCGGCGAAAAGGGAATCAATGCGCTCGGCGGCGACGTCGCGCTTTACGATTCTTACTTCCAGCAGCCGCGCACGACGCATGTGTACGCGGGACCGGATATCGAGCGGATGACGATCACGAACAATTTGTTCAAGGGCGGCCTCCAGCTCGTCAACGAAGCCGGCGTCAAGGTCGGCGGCTCCAACCTTGTACCGGTGGCGTTGAGGCTTGAAAAGACGGCGCTCGACCCGGCGCACAAAGAGCGTTCGAACGCGAAGCTGGTTCTGTCCAACGCGACCGATTCGGCGGCGCTGTCCGGCAAGATCGAGCTCGTGCAGCCTTCGGCTTATGCTGCGCTGCTGAAGCCGATCCGGTTTGCGGGCGTTGCTTACGGAGACAGCACGGCGATCGACCTGCCGTACCTGGCGGCCGCTTCGCTGAAGTTCAAAGTGACGCTGGACGACGGCAGGACGTATCTGTCTTCGGTGAAGCTCGCGCAGACGTTCGGCGGTTCTATGACGGGTGACACATCGGATGCGCCGCGGATCGATCTGTCCGCGCAGGACGAATACGCCGGCGGCGGACGATCCGGCGCGGCGGATCTGAGCGCCGACGCGGGCGTCGCTTGGGATGACGAAAAGCTGTACTTCGACATTATTGTGAGGGACGACGTTCACAAGCAGTCCTACGGCGGCGGCGATATTTGGCAGGGCGACAGCATTCAGCTCGGCATCGACCTGAATCGAGGGGCCGGCGCGGCGAGCAAGCAGGTAAGCGAGCTGGGCTTCGCCTTGCGCGACGACGGCAGCGTCGTCAAGTGGCGCTGGAAGGCGCCGGATGGTTTGCAGACGGGCGCGCTCGGCGCGGACGTCGAAGCGACGGTGACCCGCGACGCGGAAGCGGGCGCGACGCGGTATGCGATCGCGATGCCGCTGGACCAGTTGCACGGCGCGGGTTTTGACTTTGACCCGCAGGCTGCGCTCGGGTTCACGCTGCTCCTGAACGAGAACGACGGCAGCGGACGCGAAGGCTACATGGAATACAATCAGGGCATCGGCGCAAGCAAGGACTTTACGCTGTTCGGCGACTTGTATTTGCTGGACGGCAGGCTTCAGCGAATGGTCGCTGCCTTCGGCCCAGGCGGCCGTGAACGAGGCAAAGGCGAAGAAGGACGCAACGTCGATCGACGCGGCGCGCGGCTTCGTGGCGCTGCTGCCGGAGGGCGCGGATCGGACGGCGCTCGCCGCGGAGCTGGATGCATTGGAGGAGGAGGGCGGGCAGCCTACGCCGACACCGACGCCTACGCCTCCGCCCGCGACAAATGGACCGACCGCATCGCCGACACCGACGCCGGCAGCCGGGACGGTCACGCTCACGCCGGCGGCAACGCTTGATGCGGCAAGCGGTATCGCGCGAGCTTCGGTCGGAGCGGACGCGTTGGCCCAGGCTTACGGCAATGATGGCGTTAAGCTGGTCAAGATCGTACTGTCCGGCGTGTCCGGGGCATCCGGCTATGCGGTCGAGCTGCCTGCGAGCGCGCTGGCGGAGGGCGGTGCCGCCCGACGGCTTGAGCTTTTCACGCCGATCGGTTCAGTCATTGCGACCGGCGATATGCTTAGCGGCGGCGCGTTGGCGGGCGTGACGGAAGGTAAGGTGACGTTAATCGTGGAGGCGGCCGATCGGAAGGCTTGGAGCGGGGAGCTGCGGGCGCTAGTCGGCGAACGTCCGGCCATCGACGTGTCGCTGGTGTCCGGCGGCAAGCCGATCTCCTGGAGCAACGGCAAATCGCCTGCCGTCATCTCCGTCCCGTACACGCCTGCATCGAGCGAAGCCGCACAACCTGGTAAGCTGACGATCCGCTACATCGACGCACAAGGGATGGCGCACCCGGTCGTCAGCGGACGATATGACGCGGCGCATGGCGTCATGACTTTCCGGACGACGCATTTCAGCGAATACGCGGTCGCTTATGTCGACCGGCGCTTCGACGATCTCGGCCGGGCCGAGTGGGCGCGCGAAGCCGTCGAGGCGCTGGCGGCTCGCGGCATCGCGGAGGGACGCGACGGGCGCCATTTCGACCCTGGCGCGCAGGTGAGCCGCGCGGACTTCCTGCTGCTGCTCGTACGGATGCTCGAATTGAACGAGCAGACGGGTGACGCGAACGCGGCTGCAGGTCAGAACGACGGAGCCGCCAAGTTTGCGGACGTGGCGGCAGGCGCGTACTATGCCGACGCCGTTCGCATCGGCGCGGCGCTCGGCATCGCCGGCGGCTCCGGCGACGGCCGGTTCCGGCCGGGCGGCGCGGTCAGCCGCCAGGAAGCGGCGGCGCTGGTCGCTCGCGCGCTCCGCGGCACAGGCGCGGGACTGCCTGACGGCGACGCCGCGGCGCTGGCGGCGTTCGCCGACGCATCCGATGCGGCCGCGTACGCGAGACCCGATCTCGCGGCGCTCGTGGGCGCCGGCCTGCTGCAAGGCGCCGGCGGCAAGCTGCGGCCGCAGGGCGAGCTGACCCGCGCGGAGGCGGCCGTGCTATTGTACCGCGTCTACGCGCGCGGTCAATAAAAAGATGGGTGAATCGTCTGCCGTTGAGCAGGCGATTCACCCATTTCCGCACGTGCCGGACCGGTCCAGAAGGTGCCGGTTAGGGCAAAAAGTTACTCTACAGGCTCGCGCCACGACCCAGATGATGCCTTAAAGGCAAAAAGTTACTCTACAGGCTCGCGCTACGACCCAGATGATGCTGTAGGGGCAAAAAGTTACTCTACAGGCTCGCGCCACGACCCAGATGATGCTGTAGGGGCAAAAAGTTACTCTACAGGCTCGCGCTACGACCCAGATGATGCTGTAGGGGCAAAAAGTTACTCTACAGGCTCGTGCCACGACCAAATGATGCTGTAAGGGCAAAAAGCTACTCTACAGGCCATCGCCATTCCTATAACAGGCGGATGCGCCCAATCTGCCGCTCTAAAGACAAAGAGACGCTCCTTCCTCCGGCAACCGGAAAAAGGAGCGTCTCTTTGTCCCGCGGCTACTCAGCGCGAAGCCGCCGCCTCGGGCGTCGTGCCCATTGGCTCGAGCAGCGCCGTCCTCCAGCTCTGATACGTTGCCAGCGCCTCGCCGCCGTCGAGCAGCGCCTTGCAGGCGTAAAGCCCTTGCTCGACCGACTCGGCCTTCCCGGCCAGGTGCAGCCGGACGGCGCCGTTGAACAGCACCTGGTTCGTGTATGCCAGATCGGCATCTCCGCGAAGCACCGCCTCCGCGACGGCCAGCTGATCCGCGGGCGTCCATGTCCGCTCAGGCGGCTCGGCGTCGATGCCGTAAGTTTCGGGATCGAAGATTTGCAGACGGAACTCGCCGTTTTCCACCAAATAAGCTCGGGTCGGGCGGTTGATGTGCAAATCTTCCGAACCTTCCGCGCCCTGGACGATAAGCGCCTGCTCGTAGCCGAGCTTGATGAACAGCCTGGCGAGCCGGTCGAACACGGTGTTATGGTAAACGCCGAATACGATGCGCGGCGACATGCCAAGATCGAGCAGCTTTTCCGCGCTGTTGAGCACCGTGCGCATGCCAAGCTCCTCGCGAATCTGGCGCAGCCGGCCGAGCGGCGGACACCACGCTTCGGTAGACGCGAAAAACACGCCGGACCGCTCGAGAGCGAGCAGCGACCGCTCGGGCGTCAAGTCTGCCGCTCGAATGCCGACGCACGAGACGATATCCTGCAGCGTGATGCCCCATTTGGGCGGAAGGGAGGCTGTCCCGTGCAATGCGGTCGGCACGCCGGCCGCCGCGAGCAGGAAGGCGGTCGGAAACGTCGCGTAAAAGGACGTTTTGCGGCCGTCGTAAGGCCCTGCGCAATCCAGGCCGATGCCGAGGCCCTCGGCGCGGCGCGCGTGCTCGCGCGATACCCGGACGAACGCCTCGAGCTCGTCGACGCTTTCCATTTTAATGCGCTCCGCGATAAAAAAAGGCGCCGGTCTGCGCCGGCGTCGCTTCCTGCGTCAGGATGGCTTCCGCCGCCAGAACGGCTTCGTCGTAGGTCAGGTCGCGGGCGCCGCGCTTGCCGCGGGCGACTTCCTTAAGCAGCTGGATCATCGCTTCGTCCTCCCTTGTTTTTGCTCTTGCAGCAGATTGTAGACATTGACGATGGAGGTCGCGACGTCGACGAGCCGTTTGCGTTCGTTCATCGCTTGCTTGCGCAGGATGTCGTAGGCCTCGGTCTCGGTAATGTTCTTCACTTCGCACAAAATGCCCTTGGCCATGTCGATCCATTTGCGCTCTTCGATCTTGGCGAGCAGCTGTCGGCGTTCGAGATGCCACTGCTGGCGCTCGAAACATTGCTTGGCGCCGAACTGAAGCGTCCAATGAATGTCCGTAGGCCGCATCGATGCGCTAAGCACGCCGTCGGCCATCACGCCGTCCTCGCAGGCTTCGACGGACAGCGTCGCGGTCGCTTCGCTGCACCACCACAGGATCGGCACGACTTTCCAATCGAGTACGCTTCGGCTCCAGGCTTCGATATCCGGGATGGGCAGATCGAGGATCAAGGCGTCGGCTTCCGCGATTCGCTGGCGCGCCTGTTCTTCCCCCCGCGCCGTCGCTACGGTATAACCGGCCGCGCGCATGACGGCTTCCGGGAGCTGCTGCCTCGAAGCTGCGGATTCGAGCCGCTCGGCGGCAGTCGGATGGTTATGAACAACGAGCAATGAACGCATCGACGCCCCCCTCTCCTATCGGTTCGCCATTCCTAAAGGAAGGCGACACATTTTCTTCGTTACTTTTTTATAACACAAAAGAAAGAGGAGTGTCGAGCGAAAAGATATTTCATTTTTTCATGTTATATATATTGACACGTCGATCGTTTCATAATATATTCGGGTTAATCAATCGCGAATACAATGGCGTATTCGGCTGAAGCGGCAATGGAGCCTGCTTTCGTGTCATGGGAGATTTTCGTTTCCCGTGCCGCGAGGCAGGCTTTTTGAGTTTCTAACGAGATATCCGAAACGGGGGAAACGCGAACATGGCGGACAAAAAAGAAACTGGTGATGATCGGCAACGGGATGGCGGGCGTGCGGGCTTTGGAGCATCTGTTGAAGCTGGCCCCGGAGCTTTATGAAATCACGATTTTCGGCGCCGAGCCCTATCCGAACTACAATCGCATCATGCTGTCTTCCGTTCTGGCCGGCGGCACCGAGCTGAAGGATATCGTCATCAACGACTGGGAGTGGTATTCGGAAAACCGTATCGCGCTGCACGCGGGACACACGGTGACCCGGATCGATACAGAGGCGCGCATCGTGTATTCGGATCAAGGCGTCGAAGCCGCCTATGACACGCTTGTCCTGGCGACGGGATCGCGTCCGTTCATGCTTCCGCTGCCGGGCGCCGACAAAGAGGGCGTCATCGGCTTCCGCGACATCGCGGACTGCGAGACGATGTTCGAAGCGTCGCGATCTCACAAGAACGCCGTCGTCATTGGCGGCGGCCTGCTCGGTCTCGAAGCGGCCCGCGGATTGCTGAACCTCGGTATGGACGTCTCGGTCGTTCATATCAGTCCGAACCTGATGAATCGCCAACTGGACGAACCGGCTTCCAAAATGCTGCAAAAGGAACTGGAAGCGCAAGGGATGAAGTTTTTGCTGCGCAAGCAGTCCGAGCTCATTTACGGCAAAAAGCGCGCAAAGGGCCTTCGCTTCACGGACGGCAGCGAGGTCGAAGCGGACCTGATCGTCATGGCCGTCGGGATCAAGCCGAACGTATCGCTTGCGAAGTCCGCCGGCCTGGCGGTTAATCGCGGCATCGTCGTGAACGACTACATGGAGACGAGCGTGCCGAACGTCTACGCTGTCGGGGAATGCGCGGAGCACAGAGGGATCGCCTACGGTCTCGTCGCGCCGCTGTACGATCAGGGCGCGGTGCTGGCCAAGCGGCTCGCCGGCGTTGACACGGCAGGCTACGAGGGTTCGATGACATCCACCAAGCTCAAGGTGTCGGGCGTCGACGTATTCTCTGCGGGCCAGTACGAGGAGACGCCGGGCACGCGCGCGCTCCGTTATCAGGACGAACTGGACGGCGTCTACAAAAAGCTCGTCATCGAGAACGACCGGCTCGTCGGCGCCGTGCTGTTCGGAGACACGTCCGACGGCGCGTCCCTGTTCTCGATCATGAAGAAGGGCGAATCGATCAAGGGCAAGGAAAAAGAGCTGCTGCTCGGCTTCGCCCCCGGCGGCCAGGCCGCTTCTCCCGCGAGCCGGCTTGAAAGCATGGCCGACGACGAGATCGTCTGCGGCTGCAACGGCGTCTCCAAGGGCGCGATCAAGGAGGCCATCGAGACGAAGGGCTGCGCCACGGTCGGCGAGATCAAAGCCTGCAACAAGGCAACCGGCTCCTGCGGCGGCTGCAAGCCGCTCGTGGAAGGACTGCTCGGCCTCTATGCGGGAGAGCGCGCCGGCGAAGCCGTCAAAGAAGGCATCTGCGGCTGTACGTCGCTGGACCGCGACGAGATCGTCGCCGGGCTGCGGCGCCTGGAGCCGGCCACGATCAAGGAAGCGATGCTCGCGCTCGAATGGAAGCAGCCTGAAGGCTGCACCAAATGCCGGCCGTCTCTCAACTATTATATGGGCATGCTGTGGCCCGAGCGCTACAAGGACGAGAAGGAATCCCGTTTCACCAACGAGCGCTATCACGCCAACATTCAGAAGGACGGCACCTATTCGGTCGTACCGCGTATCTACGGCGGCGTCACCACGCCCTCGGAGCTGAAGAAAATCGCGGAAGTCGCGGAGAAGTACGATGTCCCGCTGGTCAAGTTCACGGGCGGACAACGTCTCGACCTTTTTTGGCGTCAAAAAGGAAGACCTGCCGGGCATGTGGGAGGACCTCGATATGCCGTCGGGCCACGCATACGGGAAAATGCTGCGCACCGTCAAAACTTGCGTGGGCAATACGTTTTGCCGGTTCGGTACGCAGGATGCGATCGGAATGGGCATCCGGCTGGAGAAGGAGTTCGAGCGGATGAACGCGCCGGCCAAGGTCAAATTCGCGGTATCCGGCTGTCCCCGCAACTGCGCCGAGGCGACGATCAAGGATTACGGCATCGTCGCGATCGACGGCGGCTGGGAGCTCCACGTCGGCGGCAACGGCGGCGTGCACGTCCGGGCGACCGACCTGCTGTGCGTCGTGAAGACGGAGGACGAGGTCGTCGAGTGGGGCGGCGCGTTCCTTCAATATTATAGAGAGAACGCGACTTGGGGCGAGCGGACTTCCGTATGGGTGGAGCGCGTCGGCGTCGAAGCCATCAAGGCCGTGCTGGAGGATCCGGAGGAACGCAAAGCGCTTCACGGACGAATCAAGACTTCGCTCAGCTACCTCAAAGATCCTTGGAAAGAGATCATCCAGGACAAAGAGCTGCGCAAAAACTTCGAAGCGCTCGCGGTGCCCGCGCCGCTGAACTAAGGACTGGAGGCGGAGAATATGACGAAAATGCTGGTCGCTCACGTTGCCGATATCGATGCCAAAGGGTCTCGCACTTACCGCCATGAGGAGCTGGAGATCGCCATCTTCAAATTGTCCGACGGGCAGATCCGCGCCGTCGAGAACCGCTGCCCGCACAAGGGCGGCAAACTTTCGGAGGGCATGGTGTGCGGCACCGCGATCCACTGCCCGCTGCACGACTGGAAGATCGATCTGAAGACGGGAAAAGTGTATGAGCCGGACGACGGTTGCGTGACCTCCTACGAGACCGAAGTAGATGACGCAGGTTCGATCTTTATCACGATTTAGAACATTTACGCAGCAGGGGAGATGAGCGCATGGATTTCGTAAAACCGAGAGATGTATTGAAAGCGATGATCGAAGGCGGCGCCGCCAAGGCGGAGATGAGCGCCTCGCAAATGCTGATTCGCGGCTTCCTGGGCGGGGCGATCCTCGCCTTCGCCACGACGCTGGCGTTCACGGCCGTCGCGCAGACGAAGATCGGTATGGCGGGCGCCGTCATTTTTCCGGTGGGATTCGTCATGATCGTTCTGCTGGGCCTTGAGCTCGTGACCGGCAGCTTCGCGCTCATCCCCCCTAAGCGTGCTGCAAAAGAAAACGACCGTGGGCAAGATGCTCAAAAAATTATGGCTGGGTCATCGCGGGACATTTGATCGGATGTTTCGTCTATGCCGTTCTGTACGATCTGACGACGACCAAGATGGGCTCCGATATGGCGAGCCCGCTGGCGCAGACGCTGATCGCAGCGGCAGAAGCGAAAACGATCGCCTACAAGCATATGGGCGCGGACGGGATGGTCCTGGTCGTCATCAAAGCGATCCTGTGCAACTGGATGGTGACGCTCGGCGTGGTCATGGCGATGACCTCGACGTCGACCCTCGGCAAGATCGTTGCCATGTGGCTGCCGATCCTCACGTTTTTCGGTCAAGGCTTCGAGCACGCGGTCGTCAACATGTTCGTCATCCCGGCGGGTATGATGCTCGGCGCGGACGTCAGCTTCGGGGATTGGTGGGTATGGAACCAAATTCCCGTGCTGATCGGCAACTTCGTCGGCGGGGCGGTATTCACCGGCGTCCTTTTTTACCTGTCGCAAAAGGGAGACGGACTCCCGGCCGGGACGCTGTCCGCCCTGGACTCGCCCAAGGCGCTGCGCGCGGAGCGGCACGTATGAGGCCCGCGCCGGTTTACCTCGTCGGCGCCGGTCCGGGCGATCCGGAGCTCGTCACGCTAAAGGCGGTCCGCCGCATCCGGGAAGCGGACGTTATCTTGTACGACCGCTTGGTGAGCGAGGAGCTGCTGACCTACGCCAAGCCGGACGCCGCGCTTCTCTATTGCGGCAAAAGCCCGGGGCGGCATGCCATGACGCAGCGCCAGATCGAGGCGCTAATGATCGAGCATGCGCTTGGCGGCCGAACGGTCGTTCGGCTTAAGGGGGGGCGATCCGCTCGTATTCGGCAGAGGCGGCGAGGAGGCGCTCGCGCTCGCGGAGCGCGGCATTCCTTTCGAGATCGTACCCGGGGTCACGTCGGCGGTCGGCGCCGCAGCTTCGAGCCGGATTCCGCTCACCCATCGCGACCTGGCCGCCTCGTTCGCCGTCGTCACCGGCAACCGTAGCCGGGAGGACTCGGCGCCGATCCGGTGGGACCTGCTGGCGCACGGCGTCGATACGCTCGTCGTGTATATGGGCATCGGACGGCTGGAGGAGATCCGGACGGAGCTGCTCCGCCACGGCAAGCCGCCGTCGACGCCGGTCGCCCTCATCGAGCGGGGCACGACCGACCGGCAGCGCGTCGTGACGGGGGAGCTTGCGCACATTCACAGGCTCGCCGATGCGATGCGAATCGGCAATCCGGCGCTGATCGTG
This sequence comes from Cohnella rhizosphaerae, assembly GCF_029525575.1. Lineage (GTDB taxonomy): Bacteria > Bacillota > Bacilli > Paenibacillales > Paenibacillaceae > Cohnella > Cohnella rhizosphaerae. The sequence continues at coordinate 24,791 of NZ_JAPDIA010000001.1, read as the reverse complement.
ATCGGCGAAGTCGTCCTGGTGCGGGAGCAGCTTCTGCTGCTCGAGGCGCAGGCCAGGCTCGCGATCGGGTAGGGGCGCGGCACGGCAATTATGATGAAGGCAGACAGTTTAAATCGTCTAGCGGGATGAAGCAGAGGGAAATGCTGCTTCGTCCCGTTTGCGTTTCTGGCCCCAAGGCGCAGGCCCGGCCAGACGATGACGCGCCCCCGCTGCGATCGCACCATTATGGTGCTTCCACGCACGTGGCCGGCCGTTCGCCCTCGAACCGACGCCGCGATCGCACCTTTATGGTGCTTCCACGCACGGCACGGGCCGCGCAGCATCGCGCGCTGCTCAGCGATCGCCTCGAATCGGATAAGATCGCCGACTTAAGTTTGTCATCGTCTCATTAAGCGCGTCGTACAGGAGGAGTAGAATGGGGCTAGCTGAAGGAGGCGAACGCGCAAATGGCGAAAATCACCGGCGTCACATGCATCCGGACGAGGCAGAACGGAACGTGGACGATCGTGAAGGTGACGACGGACCAGGACGGCCTGTACGGCCTGGGCTCTGCGACCGATCTCTACAACCCTGAAGCGGTCGTACAGATCGTCGAGCAGCTGCTGGAACCGCTCTTGATCGGCCGCGATCCGGCCAATATCGAGGATCTGTGGCAGCTCATGCACCATAGCGGCTATTGGCGGAGCGGCGCGCTGCTCAACACCGCGATCGGCGGCATCGACATGGCGCTCTGGGATATTAAAGGCAAGGAGGCCGGGCTTCCCGTATATCAACTGCTGGGCGGGGCAGCGAGATCCGCTGTCGCCTGTTACGGTCACGCAGGAGGCCGGGACGCCGCGGAGCTCAAGGAGGACGTCGCCCGTTTCATCGAGGAAGGCTATACCGTGCTGCGCGTGCAAATGGGCGGCTACGGCGGAGGAGGCTTCATCGGCGCGGATCGCGCCAACATGCCACGCGGTGCCGATACGCGCGGACAGGTATTCGACGAGCACGTTTACGTCAATGCGATACCCGCCATGTTCGAGTCGCTCAGAGTGGCATTCGGCGACGATGTCCAGTTTACGCATGACGTGCACGAGCATCTGTCGCCGATTCACGCGGTTCGCCTGGCGCGGCGGCTTGAGCCCTACGGCCTGTTTTTCCTGGAGGACGTCCTGCCGCCGGATCAGATCGGCTGGTATCGGCAGCTCCGGCAGCAATGCGCGACGCCGCAGGCCGTAGGCGAACTGTTTACGAATCCGCAGGAGTGGGTGCCGCTCATCTCGGAGCGTTTGATCGATTTTATCCGCGTTCGAGTCTCCAAGGCAGGGGGGGATCAGCGCGTGCCGCAAGATCGCGGCGCTGGCCGAAGCGTTCGGCGTGCGGACTGCCTGGCAGGAGGGCGGCGAGAACGATCCCGTCAACCAGGCGGCCGCCGTCCATCTGGATATGGCGATCTGGAACTTCGGCATTCAGGAGGTCAATCACTTCCGGCCGGAGGAGCTGGCCGCATTTCCCGGACATATCGAGCGCGCGGGCGGATACCTGTATCCGTCGGCCAAGCCGGGACTCGGCATCGACATCGACGAGGAGCTGGCCGCCGCGCTGACAGGCGAGGGCTGGTCGCGCCGAAGCTATCATTCGCCGTACCCGCTGGACCGCAAAGCCGACGGCACGATCGTTCGGCCATGAAAGAGAGGAGCGAATAAACATGCGCACGATCGCCGTTACCGGCGGCAGCGGCAAGCTGGGCAGATACGTCATCGAGGAGCTGCGCAGGCGGGATTATCAAGTCGTGTCGCTCGATCACCGCATCGCCGAAGGCATTCCCTGCAGGCAAATTCGCGTGGATTTGAACGATCTCGGGCAAGTCGCGGGCGCTTTGAAGGGCGCGGATGCGATCGTCCACCTGGCGGCGATTCCTTCGCCTGCCGGCTATCCGCATCACACGATTTTCGCCAACAACGTGCTTGCGAGCTTTAACGTGCTGGAGGCGGCGGACCTGCTCGGCATTCGGCGGGTCGTGATGGGATCGAGCACGTCCTGCTATGGATTCGCATGGGCGTCCAAGCCCTTATCGCCCGCCTATTTGCCCGTTGACGAATCGCATCCCCAGCTCCCGCAGGAGGGCTACGGGCTGTCCAAGATCGTGGGCGAATTGACGTCGGATATGTTCGCGCGCAGAGGCGGGCTTGAGATCGCGAACCTGCGCTTCTCTCTGATCGCGGCGCCCGGGGAATACGAGGGGTTGGCCGAAGAGGCGCGGCATCCCGAACGGCTCCGCAAAATTTTGTGGAGCTATATCGACATCCGGGACGCGGCGAGCGCCTGCACTGCGGCATTGACGGCGCGGCTGCAGGGAGGTTCGGTCGCGCTGAATATTACGGGTGACGAAGTCCTGAGCGAGCGGGATACGGCGGCTTTGATCGCCGAGCATTATCCGGAGGTAACGGATATTCGCGCTGACATGAGCGGGACGGCGCCGCTATTCGCCAACGCGCTTGCCAAACAGACGCTGAACTGGCAACCGGTCTATAAATGGCGGTGAGCGAGGATGGCGGCTGGTCGTGATTCGTTTATTTTGTCTGGAATTCCATAAGCATCGGTAAAAGCGTCGGTGACAGGAGACGCTCTTACCGATGCTTTTTCGCGTGCGGATCGGGGATGCGGTAGGGTGATAGTTGCTAAAGAGCAGTTAATTTGGGCGATATTGAGCTGCCAAAAAAAAATAGTTGTTAAAAGGCATTTAATTCGAACGTTAACGGCGCTTTTGCGGATTCTGTAAGGGATTAACTGCCTTTTAACCATTATCCGTCAGACGCTAACCATTTACTGAAAATTAACGTCCTTTTGACAACTATTTTTGCCCGGCTGACTGTTGCGGTTCCGATGCAAGGAATGCTGCCCTCGTTCTCCAATAGAGGGTGTGACGCGCATCCGATCCTCGCCCTGCCTTTTGCGTACGGCGGGATTGACCGATCTGGATTCGTTCGATATATTGGAAGTACTAAATTAGTAATTTAGTAAATGACTAAGCTGTTTGCTGACCCATTTTAGCCTATTTACTAAGCTTTTTCTAAGCAGCATTACTAACCACCTTAACTAAGCGCCAAATGGAGGACATCCTCATGAAAATTCCGACCACGCTTAAGCACAAGCCTGTCATCGTTTCGGATAATTACGAAAACGTGGACGGCCGCTACGCCGGTCATACGGACGCCAAGGGCCTATCGCTCGGACTGGCGCAGTGGAACGATCGCGGTAAGGTCGATATCTCGGCGAAGGTATGGCGATATACGGGGGAGAAGTGGTCCAGGCAATCGGAGGAGCTGCCGCTTCACCGCGTACTTGACCTTGCGATATTGGTCGCAAGCAGCCTCGGTCATTTTCGCGAAGCTTACCGCTATGAGGAGCTGTACGATCCGGACAATCCGGTCCTCGAGCGGATCGGCCTGCAAGGAGATGCCATGACCGTCGCGGTATGCACGGACAACGAGCGCATCCGGGAGGATATCAAGCTGTTCGGCGCCGCGCTTGAAGGAGACGGCGAGCTGATCGGCGAGCGGCTGCAGACGCTGTCGCGAATTTTGAAGGAGATGGGGTACTGACGATGGATAAGCAACGCAAAAAGCAGCTGGCGGAAGCCTATACGCAGACATTTCGAGCGATGGGCGTCTATCAGATTCGCAACGCGGAGAACGGGAAGGTGCTGGTGCGTTCTTCGATGGATCTGGACGGCGCCCGCAACCGCTTTGAATTCATGAAGCAAATGAACAATAACACATTGCCCGAGCTGAAGGCCGAATGGGATCGCTACGGCGGCGGAGCTTTCGCGTTCGAGGAGCTGGACCGGATCAAGCCGAAGGAGGAGACGGTAACGGATCGCGCCGAGCTGAAGAAATATCAGGACGAGGTGGACGCGCTCGCCGAGCTGTGGATCGAAAAGCTGCAGCCGTTCGGGGAGCGCGGATACCATAGACCTAAAAGCTAGCGCATGCCGAAAAACGCAGGCTGTCGTTCGCCCGCGTTCCCGCGCTTCGGATATTACGTTTGCGAACGGAATACTTGTTTATGAAGGAGGTCGAGCGCTTGTTCGATCTCCTTCAGCTTTTCTCCGGACAAAGCGCCGATGCGCTCTTCGAGCTGCGTCAGCATATGGCCGAAAATGCCGTTCATCAACTGCTGGCCTTTTTCGGAGAGACGAATGAGCTGTTTTCTCCTGTCGTTCGCGTCCGCCACTTTTTCGCAAAGTCCTTTTTTGCGTCAGCTTCTTGATCTCGCGGCTCGTGTTGGGCAGCGACATATGGGTGCAGTCGCCGATGCTGCTGAGCGTGACGGGCTGGCTGACGGCGATATATTCCAGCATCTTATATTGAGCGGGGGTTACGTCCTCAAGCTTCGCGCCTTTCGTAAACGCGTGCGTCGTCTCATGGACGGCCGCTACAAAATCGATAAATTTTAAAAACAGAACCTGATTGTCCACACGATCACCTCGTACGCTTTACGATATCAAAATCGTTATCAAATAAAAATGATCATTTGACAACTAAGTGATATCGCGATACTCTATCGTTATCATATGATAATGATAGGAGGCGCAATCATGAAGCTGCTCGTTATTTACGCCCATCCGAATCATCGAAGCTTGAACTACGCGTTTCTGCAGGAGATCGTGCGCGGGAGCGAGGAGAACGAAGCGTTCGAGGAGGTCGAGGTGCTCGATCTGTATGCGGAGGCGTTCGATCCGGTGCTTGTGTTCAACGAGGAAAAAAGAAGAAGGGACATGCACGCCGACCCTGAGCTTGAGGGCTACCGGGAACAAATCAAGCGGGCCGACAAGCTCGTTTTCGTCTATCCGATCTGGTGGGGGCGGCCGCCTGCGATGCTGCTCGGTTTTATCGACCGCATGTTCGCTTCGGGGTTTGCCTACCGGGACAACGGCAAGCTGCTGCCGGAAGGACTATTGAAGGGCAAGACCGCCGTATGCGTATCGACGATGAAGGGGCCGGCGGGCTATATGCTGCTCTGGCTGTACAACGCGCACAAGACGCTTATGCGCAAGGCGCTGCTGCGGTATGTCGGCTTCGGCAAGGTGAAGTTTTTCGAATTCGGCAGCATGGAGAGCCCGCGGGGCAAGCAGAAGGAGAAGCTGGCGAAGGTATACCGCTACTTCAGGACGACGACCGCCTGATCAAGCGTTGCCGCGCCAAACGGATGACGCAAAAAAAGAGGCCTTCGCGGCCTCTTTTATTGGAAGAAAAGAAAATTCGTCGCCAGGCGCCGAAGCTGGCCGTCCGACGGGCTGTTGACGACTTTGCCCTTGAACACGAGGGTGGATGAGCCGCCGCCGTCCAGGTTGTAGCCGTCGATCGTCCCGAAGCGGGAGAGCAGAATCTGAAGCTCTTCGAGCGTGGCGCCCGAGCTGCCGTCTTCGCCTCGTCCGTCGATGACCATCATCAGAATCTGATTGTCCTTGTAGTTCGCGATGACCGTGCGGGGCGCGCGGAGCGGGCTCGTCCGCCACTTGGCGGGAATCGGCAGATTGACGCCGTTTTTGCGGAGCACGGGCACGAACGAAGCGCCGAACTTTGGCTTCTCCTTGTCTAGCTGTGACTTGTCGTTGTATTTGCCGCCGATCAGCCTCAGGTCTTCGTTCAGGCCGACGAAAAAAAGGTCGTTGAAGCTCGGCTCGAAGCCGGTGACGTACTCCCCGCCGACGACGGTCGTGCTAAGCGGGTAGCGCTTGCCGGCCTGGTCCGCGAAGCCGCCGGCATTGACGCCCGCGATCGCCCCGGTCCGCTTGACGGCCGCGAGCGTCGTCTCGGAGCTGCCCGGCTTGCCGCCGGCGAGCGCCATCGACATCGCTTTGTCGCTCTTCAGCTTGACCTTGAGCGCATAGCCGCTGAAATGCTGCGCGCGGATCGTGTAGAGCTGGGCCGTCAGATTGTCCGACTGCACCGAGTCGCGCAGATACCCGAGCTTGATCGAGATGCGCCTGTCATAGATCGCCGCGGGCCGTCCGACCTGCGACTTGGCGGTGGACATCATCGCATTCATGCTTCTATTCGTCTTCGTATACAGCTCGGATACGCGCTTGACGGAGGCCGAGATGTCCTTGGCGATGGCGCCGGCCCGATCCAGCGATTCGAGCTGCGGCTCCGCGTAGCCGACGAGCTGCGGCTCCGGCGTCTGCGGCGGCGGGCCGATGTCCGGCGCCTCCGGCTTGACGCCCGCCGCCAGTAGCCAGATCAGCATGCCGAGGAACGGCGCGCAAGCGAGCAGCACGGTTCGGTTCAACTGCTGGACGCCCGTTCTCATTTAAGCACGTCCAGTTCTTTTTTTTAACTGGTCCAGCTGCTTCTTCAGCTCGCTGATCTGCGTGTACAGCTTGTTGCTGTTGTCGGTCTTGTCGCTGGCATTGTCCTGCGTAAAGGTGAGCAGCTCGTTCAGCGCTTCGACCTTCGACGACAGCTGCGCCATCTGCGCGGCGTAGTCGCTCTCGAGCTTGTCCAGTCTGGCGCGGTAATCCTGCTGCATCGCCGCGATTTGGCTCGCGGTCTGCAGCTGCAGCTGCGCGGAAACCTGTTCGCGCTGCTGTTCCGTATACCAGACGGTGCCGGCGACGCCCGCGCCGATCAAGAGCAGCCATAAACAGATGAACGGCACGACGGATCTTCTCGCCGCTCTCCTCGGGGGGTCTTTCCATGCTGCCGACCTGCGCGCTCGTGTCCGTCAGAGGGGGAAGAATTCATCATTGCAGTGGGTCACCTCGTCATTCGGCCATACCGATATTGAAAGTACATTGTAGCATAATCCTATAAAATTTGGGTAAAGCTCATACAAATTCGACGATGAATCGGCCCGCGAGGTTGCGCTGTGTGCGCCGCCAGTTGCGCTGTGTTATACTGTATACACCATATACAATTATTTGCGAAATGAGGCTAGCACGATGAGCGCCGACGATACGATGGACGAGGACAGCTTGAACAGCCTGCCGCACGGCGCGCAGCTTGCCTGGGGACTGGTGAAGCCGTCGACGAGAGGCCCGAAGGGGGGAGCTGAGCGTCGGCAAGATCGTGGAGGCCGCCGTCGGCATCGCGGATCGGGAAGGCCTGCCGGCGGTGTCGATGAATCGGGTGGCGAGCTCGCTCGGATTTACGACGATGTCGCTTTACCGGTATATCAAGAGCAAGGACGACCTGTTGATGCTCATGTCCGAGGCCGTCTGCGAAATAGAGATTCCGGAAGTAAGCGAAGGTAAGGGATGGCGGGAGCAGCTCAGGGAATACGTAGAGACCTGCATCCGGCTCATGCGCGCGCATCCCTGGTTCACGGACATTCCGATCATGGGCGTGCCGATCACGCCGAACAACCTGAAGATGGTGGACTGGCCGCTGCGCATTCTACGTGATCTGCCGCTCAGCGAATACGAGAAAATGTCCACCGTGCTGCTGCTCAGCGGTTATTCCCGATTTTACGGCGTCATGATGCGGGATATGGACCGGGCGATCGAGTCGGGTGCGAGCCCGGACAGCTTTTCCGGTCTGATGTACGGCGGAGCGCTGAGGCAGCTGGTTACGCCAGAGGCATACCCGGCCTTATATCCGATCGTAGCGGCGGGCGTATACACGGAGGACGACGGCAACAAAGGAGAGGCGCAGACCGACTTCGACTTCGGGCTGGAGCGTATTCTCGATGGCATCGAGCTGCACGTGTCCCGCGCGAGAACGTAGCGAAGGCAGCGAAGAGATTATCGCCTGACGAACGAAGAGCATGACCAGGTCGCTTGGACCTCGGTCATGCTCTTTGCGTTATGCGACGGTTTATCTGCGACCGGCGCGCTTCTTGAAGGCGAAGCCGCACCAGACGAACGCGATCGCGATGAGACCCGCGCACCAGGCCGCGCCGATCCAGGCGTAGTCGCCAATAGGCGTGCCGAGCAGCAGCCCGCGGATCGTCTCGATGAGCGGCGTGATCGGCTGGTGGCTCGCGACGCCGCGCAGCCAGTGCGGCATCGTCTCGATGGGCACGAACGCGCTAGAGAGGTACGGCAGAAACAGCAGGATGAAGCCGTAGCCGCTCGCGGCAGAAGGGCTGCCGGCGACGAGGCCGATCGCGGCATAGAGCCATGTGAGCGTCAGGATGAACAGAACGATGACGCCGAGCGCGGCGAGCCATTCGGGAAAGGAGCCGGTCGGACGGAAGCCGACGAGCAGCGCCACGCCGATGACGACGCCGGTCGCGACCAGATTGCGTGCGAGGCTTGCGGCGACATGGCCCGTGACGACGGAGAGGCTGCGGATCGGCATCGTCCGGAAGCGGTCGATGATGCCGTTCGTCATGTCGGTGGACACGTCGACCGCCGTCGTCGCGGCGCCGTAACCCGCGCACAGCAGGATGATGCCCGGCACGACGTAGTTGGCGTAGTCGCCTTCCGGCGCGATCGCGCCGCCGAACACGTAGGTGAACAGCAGCATGAGCATGACCGGCAAAATGATGGACATCATGAGCGATTCGGTATTGCGCAGGCTGAGCGTCAGGCTGCGGCGGATGAAGACGGCATTGGTGGCGGCATAAGAGGGCGGGGAAAGCGGGGAAAGCGACTTGTTCACGATACGGACACCTCCGAAGGTTGTTGGGTGAGCGCGATAAAGACGTCGTCCATGCTGGGCCGGCGTATCGTCACCTGGGTATCCGGCGGCAGCGACGCGGCGAGGCCGTTTAAGATCCGTCCGATATCCTGCGCGGAACCAGTCGTGGAGATGGTTCGGCTCCACTGTTCGCGCTCGTTTGTCAGCTCGATGACTTCGCCGCCGATGCGGGCTTTTAATTCGGCGGCCGTGCCCTCTGCGACGAGGCGCCCGCCGTTGATGACGCCGATCCGATCCGCGAGCTGGTCCGCTTCCTCCAAATACTGCGTCGTCAGGAAGATCGTCATGCCCGACGCCTTCAGCCGTTCGATGATGTCCCAAAGCGCGCGCCGGCTGACCGTATCGAGTCCGGTGGTCGGCTCGTCGAGGAAGAGCACGGGGCGGCTCGCCACAAGGCTGATCGCCAGATCGACCCGCCTTCGCATGCCGCCCGAATACGTTTTGACACGCTTGCCCGCTGCGGCGATCAGATCGAACTGCCCGAGCAGCTCGGCCGTCCGCCGCTTGGCTTCGGCGGATCTCATGCCCGACAGCCTGCACATCATCTGCAGGTTCTCCTCTGCCGACAGCATCTCGTCGACGGCGGCGAACTGTCCCGTCAGGCTGATCGATTGCTTGACCTTGCCGCTCTCCGCGGCGACGTCATAGCCGGCGATCCGGGCGCTGCCGCCGTCCGCCGCCACGAGCGTCGTCAAAATGTTGATGAGCGTCGTCTTGCCCGCGCCGTTCGGGCCCAGAAGCGCGTAGATCTGGCCTTGGGGCACGGCGATGTCGACGCCGCGCAGCACCTGCTGGTCGCCGAAGCTTTTTCGCAAGTCCTTGACTTCGATCATGAATGTCATGTTGAATGCTCCTCTCGCTCCATTAACTGTTTATTATGTACACAGTGTATTATATAAACAGTATATATGCAACACTGTTTTTAAATATTCCAATTTTCGTTGGCGAGCCGCCTGCATATCGCTATAATTGGGAGATAAACGATAACGGAAATGAGTGATCCTCTTCATGCAAGCAGACGGAGCCGTGCCGTACCGCGAACGCAATATCGTGCTGATCGGGTTCATGGGCGCGGGCAAGACGACGATCGGCAAAGTCCTTGCGGCCAAGCTGTCCCGCGAATTTATCGACGTTGACGAACTCATTTCTACGGAACGGGGAATGCCGGTTACCGAGATTTTCAGGACGTTCGGGGAAGAGGCTTTTCGCCGGATGGAAAAAGAATATATCGGAGAGCTGTGCTTTCAGAAGCAAGACGCCGTTCTGTCGCTCGGAGGCGGCGCTTTTCTGAAGGAAGACACCCGCGAGCTGTGCATGGCGAACGCGGCCGTCATCTTGATGGACATCCCCTGGGAGCAATGGAAGATGAGACTGCCGCTTATTCGCGACAGCCGGCCGATCCTGCAAAACAAGACGGACGAAGAGATCCAAGCGCTCTACGAGTCGCGTCAGGCGATCTACCAGCGGCATCATTTTCGCGTGGACGCCGGCAGCCAGACGCCGGAGGCGGCCGCGCAGGAGATCGCAGATTGGCTGGAAGGACGGCCGTAACCGAAAACGCGTTGACCGAGCATTTCGCGCCGGGCAGCGCGATTTTCGATCTAATTTTAAGCTTGGAATGACGGAGCAATCGCAGGCTTCACCAGTCCGGCGCGGCTATCGCGCAAAAGTGCACGATCGAGAGCCGCACGCCCGTTCGCCGATCCGCCTATCGCGCAAAAGTGCAGGATTTTGACCCGAACCACCCGCGTTCTCGTTTTAAGAGGGGGGCTACCATGCACTTTTGCACGATAGATCGCCATAAACGCCATGTTCCTGCCTTGGATGATGCACTTTTGCACGATAGCATTAGTCAATCTGACGACGAGGGTTCGGCGGAAGGTTAGCGGATTGGCGCAAATGAGAGTCGCTGGCCGTTAGACCTTTAGCGCGTAAAAAAGACCGCACATCGCTGTGCGGCCTCATGCTCCTTGCCTATTTTTGCCTATCACTCGCCTTATACTGCTAACTCGATGTCACTGTCCCAAGTTGCGCCCAACTTTTTGCGGCCTTTTATTTACAGCTTGACCCACTCGCCGCCGCGCTCGGCGGACTGCTGCTCGGCCTCGACGATCTCGAGCGTCGCGAGCGTGCTCTCCGGCGTGCAGACGGCGACGGCTTCGTCGTTCAAGATCGCGTTCGAGAAGCTGAGAAGCTCTCCGTAATAGCCGTCGTTATCGGCCAGCTCCGGCTGGAAGCCGGCCGCGTCCTTCGGATTGACGGTCAGGCCGTCCTTGCCGAGGATGATGTTCGCGCCGTCGAAGTTGACGCGGAAGCCCATCTCGAAGCCGAAGTCGCCTTCGAGCGTCCAGTCGACCTGGGCGTTGACCACCTTGCCGTCCGCGAAGCCGTAGTGGGTGGAGGCGACGTCGAAGCCGCTGCCCGGAATCACGTTGCGTCCGATCGTGGACACGCGCTCGGGCTTGCCGAACAGCCAGTTCACGATGTCCGTGTCGTGGATGTGCATGTCGAGCAGCGCGCCGCCGCTGAGATCGCCGTTCAGGAACCAGCCGGCTGGCGCATGGGAACCTCGGTAGAAGTAGCCGCCTTTAACCGCGCCATAGCGGCCGTCTTCCACGCACGCCTTGAGATACTCGTATGCCGGCCAGAAGCGGAGGCACTGTCCGATTTGCAGCTTGCGGCCCGTTCGCTCGGCCGTCTCCACCATGCGGCGCGCCTCGTCCGAACGGCGCGCCATCGGCTTTTCGCAAAAGACATGATAGCCCTTCTCGAGCAGCTCGCAGGTCAGATCCGCGTGCAGCGTCGTCGGCAGCGTGATATCGATCATATCGAGCTCTTCGCCTGCCAGCATTTTGTCGACCGAGTCGTACAGCGCGTAGCCGGACAGGTCGTACGTCTCCTGCGCGGTCGCCATATTGCCGCCGGCCTTCGCGTTTTTCAGCGTTTCGATCGCAATGTCGCAGATGGCGACGACTTTGACCTGCTTGCCTTCTTCGGCGAGTCGTACGTAGTTGTCGAAGTGCATTCTTCCCATGAAGCCGAAGCCGATCAGTCCGATTTTGAGCATCTCTTAGCCCTTCCTTCCGAGAATGGCGTCCATGGCGCCGGATGTATTGTAGATGATTTGTTTGGTGTGATGAGCGTACTGCGGGATCATCTCCGCCGTGACGTAGCCGTCGTAGCCGATCTCCTGCAGCGCCGCGACGACCGCCGGATAGTCGACGTCGCCGGCGAGCAGGTCGACGAAGCCGTGCAGGCCGCCCGCTTGTCTGCGGTAATCCTTGAAGTGAACCTTTTTGATGCGATCGCCCAGGATACGGATCCAGTGCTCGGGATAGCCGCTATAAACCGTGTTGCCGACGTCGAAATAAGAGCCGACATACTTGGAGCCGACTGCGTCGATGAATCCGCGCATCTCGAGCGGCGAGAGGAGGAACTTGTTCCAGACGTTCTCGATGCCGATGGATACGCCTGCGGCTTCGGCTTCCGGCGCGAGCTTCGAGATCGCCTCGAGCGCGCGGTCGTAGGCAATGTCATAGGGAACGACTTCGCTGCCCGGAATGAAGTCCACGCCGACGGCGCCCGGAATGACCAGGATCGCGTCCGCGCCGAGCTTGGCTGCGGTTTCGATCTGCTTTTTGCATACGTCGATCGCCTTCAGCCGGTTCGCTTCGGTCTCGCTCGTCATCGCGTAGGACCAGTACAGTCCCGTCGCCAGGCCGGCCAGCTCGAGTCCCGTGTCCGCCAACTGCAGCTTGATGTCCGCCAGTTCGCCGTCCGTCGCCTCAAGACCGAGCTCGCCGGTCTCGTTGAGCGACAGCTCGATGCCGTCGAAGCCTGCGTCCTTGGCCGTCGCGATCGCGTCCTTGATCGAGACGCCGTCGCCGAACGACCATATATTGATGCCTTTTTTTCATGGGATAGTCCTCCTTGGCAAGCGTTTGATTTGTCTTCATTATAAGGAAGGCGCGCGTCCGATCATTTAGAGAAGTTAGTTAAAAGTTGCACGATTCCGTTCTAAACGCGCAGCTTATGCTAAAATGGAGGGACGAAGGGAGTGCCGGAGGATGGATGTGTCCCGTTTCCCGCTGCGCCGCGCGCTGGCGGCGAAAGATTGGTCGCCGACCGTTCATTACGCGCAGTACCAGAAGCTCCCGCCCGGCACGCTTGTCGAACGGTATATTTACGATTTCGAGGTCATCTGCGTATGCAAGGGCAAATTGGCGACCGACATGCTTGGCACGCGCTACACCATCGGCGAAGGGGAAGCCGTCTTTCTTCCGTCCGGCGTGCCGCATCGCAATGCGATCGTCTCGGCGAACGGGGCGACGCTGCTCGGAATTCACTTCGACTTCGACGGGAAGCTGCGGATCGCGACCGAGCAGGATATGGTGTCGACCGACCTGGACGCCGAACCGGACTTGGATAAATTCGCCGAGGAACCGACGACGCCGGATCTGGACGCGCTGTCTTCGAGAGCCGTATATACGTGCGGGCCCGAATGCTTTCATATGATGGACCGGCTCGTCGGCGAGTTCACGATGCGGCGAAGCGGCTACGAGCTCGTATGCAAGTCCCTGATGCTTGGCATACTTGCCATGCTGCTGCGTTCGGGAGACGAGGGCGCCGACGGCGGCGATTCCGTGCATCGCGAACGGATCCGCAAGATCGTCGATGCGATGGAAAGGGATCCGGGCGCGTCCTGGAGCGCCGAGCGCGTCGCGCGGGAGCTCAAGGTCAGCGAGGATTATGCGTCCAAGCTGTTCAAGCAGGTCGCGGGCATGCCCCCCGGGCGCATGATCCAGTCGATCCGTCTCCGCGAGGCCCGCAGGCTGTTGAGGGAGACGGACTGGTCGGTCGAGACCGTCGGGGCGAAGATCGGGTACCCGGACCTGCATTACTTCAGCCGCGTCTTTACGGCCGGAGAAGGCATCTCTCCGCGCGAATACCGCAAGCTCTCGAGAGTGCTCTAGAGAGAAGCCGTCAGAGATTAACCGCAACGATTTACAGCCATGGTCCCGCAAGTTAAGATTAAAATGTCGACTTGTCGACAAGTACAGTAGCCGGAAGCATAGAGAGAAGGTTGGAATCGATGCGACAGTATCCCGCCGCCTGGTTGAAGGGGCAATCCCGCGGAGAAGCGATCGCGGGCGAGCTGCGGCTGCGAATCGTGGAAGGCACCTTGAAGCAGGGCGATATCGTTTCGGAAAATAAAATCGCGGCGGACTTCGGCACGAGCCGGTCGCCCGTCAGGGAAGCGCTAAAGGCGTTATCCAACGAAGGTCTGATCCGTCTCGAACGGATGGGAGCGGTGGTCCTGGGGCTCTCGGCCGAGGATGTCGCCGAGCTGTACGATGTGCGTTATTTAATCGAGAGCTTCGCGCAGCGGCGCCTCGCTTCATCCTGTCCCGCCGAGCTCATCGCCTCGCTTCGTCACCGTGTCGACAGCATGCGCGTGGCGGCCAAGTATGCCGACATCGCCGAATTCGCCTGGCTTGACTTCCAGTTTCACGACGGGCTCATCGCGACGGCAGGCCATGCCCGTATCGCGCGATTGTGGGACAGCATTCGCCATGTGGTGCTCGCCGTCATGCTGCTGACGACGGAGGACGTTTTCGCGGGCGGCCCGGATCGGCTCCAGCGGGTCGTCGCCAAGCACGAAGCGATCGCGGACGCGCTTGCGGCGGGGGACGAAGCGCGGATTGCGAAGGTCGTGCAAGACTATTTCGCCGACTCGCGCCTTACCCTCCGCAGCGCCTGGTCCTAATCATGGGATTCCGTATAAACCGGGCTTGCGTAAGGACCAGCGAGTCGAGTCCGGGCCTAGCCTTTCTTTTTGCTTAAACTTGTCGACTAGTATACGTGTGTGCGGGGTATACCATCTTTAGCTATTGGAACGGTCAAATCGATCAACGGAGGTTATATCGTTTGGATCATTTATTCGGGCTCGGACACAACGCGACGCTGCTCGTGTGGGCGCTTGTCGCGATCGTCTTTTTTGGTGGTCATGATCGCGAGGTTCAAATGGAATCCGTTCGTCACGCTGCTGCTCTCCGCGCTGCTCCTCGGTTTCTTGGCAGGCATGGACGGCCAGGCGCTGATCAAGTCGGTGACGGGCGGTCTCGGAGGCACGCTGGGTACGATCGCCATCGTCATCGGCCTCGGAACGATGCTCGGCAAAATGATGGCCGAGTCCGGCGGCGCCGAGCGCATCGCGACGACGCTTATCGACCGCTTCGGCGAAAAGCGGGTGCACTGGGCGATGATGATCGTCGGATTTGTCGTCGGCATCCCCGTCTTTTTCGAGGTCGGCGTCATTTTGCTCATCCCGATCGTGTTCATCGTCGCGCGCAAGGTCAAGATGCCGCTCCTGCAGATCGGCATTCCGGTGCTGGCCGGCTTGTCGACCGTGCATGGTCTCGTGCCGCCGCACCCGGCGCCGATGATCGCGATCGACGCGTTCAAAGCCGATCTGGGAAAAACCATTCTTTATGCGCTCATCGTCGGTTTGCCCACCGCGATCGTCGCGGGGCCGCTTTTCGGCAAATGGATCGGCAAGCGGATCGCCGTCTCTCCGCCCGAAAACCTGGCCAAGCAGTTCAGTTCGCGGGAGACAGGCGACCTCCCTGGATTCGGCATTACATTGTTTACCATTCTGCTGCCTGTTATTCTAATGCTGGCGGGATCGATCGCGAGCATCGCCGATCCGCAAGCGGTCAGCCCCTTGACCCGCTTTTGCGCGTTTATCGGAAACGAGGTCGTCGCGCTGCTGATCGCGGTCGTATTTTCCTTGTTCTCGCTCGGCTTCGCCAGAGGTTTCTCGAAAAACGACATTTCCCGGTTCACGCACGAATGCCTGGCGCCTACGGCCTCGATCATTCTGATCATCGGCGGCGGCGGGGCGTTCAAGCAGGTGTTGATCAACAGCGGCGTCGGCGAAGCGATCGCTTCCATCGCCACGCAGGCGAACGTGAACGTCCTGCTGTTCGCCTGGCTGGTCGCGGCCTTGATCCGCGTGGCGACCGGCTCGGCGACCGTCGCGATGACGACCGCTGCCGGCATCGTCGCGCCGGTGCTTGCGCTGAACCCGGGCACCAACGTCGAGCTGGCCGTGCTTGCGACGGGCGCGGGCTCGCTTGTATTGTCCCACGTCAACGACGCCGGATTTTGGATGGTCAAGGAGTTTTTTTAACATGTCGGTTCCGCAGACGCTGAAGTCCTGGACGGTCATGGAGACGCTGCTGTCCGTCGTCGCGCTTGCGCTTATTATGATCGTCAGCGTGTTTGCTTAGGCTGCTCCGCCGTTTCTATTCATGATAGGAAAGAAGGTCTTACCATGCATGCTTCCATGTACATGATCGGCGTCGATATCGGCACCACAAGCACGAAGTCCGTGCTATTCGAGGAGAGCGGCAAAGTCGCGGCGCAGTCGACCGTAGAATATCCGCTTTATACGCCCTCGCCCGTCGTCGCCGAGCAAGATCCCGACGAGATATTCCGGGCCGTCGTTCAGACGCTGCGCAACGTGATGGACCGGAGCGGCATCGATCCCGGCCGCGTCCTGTTCGTGTCCTTCAGCTCGGCGATGCACAGCCTGATTGCCTTGGACGGAGAGGGGCGTCCGCTCACGCGCAGCATCACTTGGGGGGACAATCGCAGCGCTGCATGGGCGGAGCGCCTGCGGGAAGACGGCACGGGCCATGCGATTTACCTTCGGACCGGGACGCCGATTCATCCGATGTCGCCGCTGACCAAGCTGATGTGGCTGCGCGAATCGCAGCCCGAGCTGTTCCGCAGCGCGCGCCGGTTCGTCTCGATTAAAGAGTATGTGTTCGCCAGGCTGTTCGGGGAGTATGTCGTCGACCATTCGATCGCGTCCGCGACCGGCCTTATGAATCTGGAGCGGCTGGATTGGGACGAAGAGGCGCTCGCTGCGGCCGGCGTGACCGCGGATCGCCTGTCGCGGCTCGTCCCGACGACGCATGCGCTCGCCGGCTTGCACGGCGATTATGCCCGGCAGACCGGGCTGGCGGCGGATACGCCGTTTATCGTCGGCGCCAGCGACGGCGTGCTGTCGAATCTCGGCGTCGGCGCGATCGAGCCCGGCGTCGTGGCCGCGACGATCGGTACGAGCGGCGCGATCCGGACCGTGACCGACCGTCCTGCCGTCGACCCGAAGGGACGTACGTTCTGCTACGCGCTAACCGAGCGTCACTGGGTGATCGGCGGCCCGGTCAACAACGGCGGCGTCCTGCTCCGTTGGGCCCGGGAGGAGTTCGGATCGTCGGTGTCCGAGACGGCCAGGCGGCTGAAGATGGATCCGAACGACCTGCTTATGGACATCGCCGCCAAGGTGCCGCCGGGGAGCGAAGGCCTTTTATTCCATCCTTATATGACCGGCGAGCGCTCCCCGCTGTGGGACGCCAATGCGAGAGGCTCGTTTTTCGGTCTCACGCTGCACCACGGCAAGGAGCATATGCTGCGCGCCGTGCTAGAGGGCGTCATCTTTAATTTATATACCGTATTGCTTGCCGTGGAGGAGCGAATCGGCCGTCCCCGCCGGATCCACGCGACGGGCGGATTCGCGCGTTCCGCGCTGTGGCGGCAGATGATGGCCGACATTTTCGACCAGGAGCTGATCGTGCCGGAGAGCTTCGAGAGCTCCTGCCTCGGCGCAGCCGTGCTCGGCTTGTACGCGACCGGACGGATCGGCTCGCTGAACGTCGCGGCGGGCATGGTCGGCGCGACGCACCGGCATGTGCCGGACGCCGCGCACGCGGCCGTGTATCACAAGCTGCTGCCGATCTTTATCGGCGTCTCGCGGAGCCTGAAGGACGAGTACCGGGCCATCGCCGCGTTCCAGCGCGAGCTCGCGGGAGAATAATATCCCGACATTTTCGTCTTGGCGCAGGACCGTCTTCGTATTGACTTTACCAAGAATCCAATGTTATAAAAAAAGAAGGAAATAGCACTCCCTGCGAGAGAGTGCTAACACTATGCGGAGCATTGAAGGAGAGAGTAGAGCGATGGAAAAGAAACCGTTCCAGGCCGAATCCAAACGGCTGCTGGAGATGATGATCAACTCCATCTATACGCAGAAGGAGATTTTCCTGCGGGAGCTGATCTCGAACGCGAGCGACGCCATCGACAAGATCTATTACAAGGCGTTGACCGACGACAAGCTCGTATTCAACAAAGACGACTATTATATTCAGGTCATTCCCGACAAAGCCGCCCGCACGTTGACCCTGCGCGATACCGGCATCGGCATGACCCAGGAGGAGCTGGAGACGCATCTGGGCGTCATCGCCAAGAGCGGCTCGCTCGCCTTCAAGCAGGAGAACGCGTCCAAGGAAGGCCATGACATCATCGGCCAGTTCGGCGTCGGTTTCTATTCGGCGTTCATGGTCGCGGATACCGTGACGGTCGTGAGCCGCGCGCTCGGCAGCGACACCGCTTACAAATGGGAATCCGACGGCGCCGAGGGCTACACGATCGAGCCCGCGAGCAAGGACGAGGTCGGCACCGAGATTACGCTCAAGATCAAGGACAACACCGAGGACGACAACTATGACGAATACCTCGAAGAATACCGCCTGCGTTCCATTATCAAGAAATACTCCGACTTCATCCGTTATCCGATCAAGATGAACGCTACCAAGAGCCGTCTTAAGGAAGGCACGGAGAACGAGTACGAATCGTACACCGAGGATGAGCGCGTCAACAGCATGGTGCCGATCTGGCGCAAAAACAAGAGCGAGCTGAAGGACGAAGACTACGAAAACTTTTACAACGAAAAGCACTACGGCTTCGACAAGCCGCTGAAGCATATCCATATAAGCGCGGACGGCGCGATCGTTTACCAGGCGATTCTGTACATTCCCGAGAGCATGCCGTTCGACTACTATTCCAAGGAATACGAAAAGGGTCTCGAGCTCTACGCGAACGGCGTCCTGATCATGAACAAGTGCGGCGACCTGCTCCCGGACTACTTCAGCTTCGTCAAAGGGATGGTCGATTCGGAGAGCCTGTCGCTCAACATCTCCCGCGAGATGCTGCAGCACGACCGCCAGCTCAAGCTGATCGCCAAAAACATCGAGAGCAAGATCAAGGGCGAACTGACGCGGCTGCAGCGCGACGACCGGGAGAAGTACGAGAAGTTCTACCAAGCGTTCGGACGTCAGCTGAAGTACGGCGTTTACAGCGACTATGGCATGCACAAGGATACGCTGCAGGACCTGCTTATGTTCTACTCCTCCAAGGAGAAGAAGCTGGTCAGCCTCGACGATTACGTCTCCCGGATGCCGGAAGAGCAGAAGTACATCTACTATGCGACCGGCGATTCGAACGAGCGCATCGCGAAGCTGCCGCAGACCGAACTGGTCGCGGACAAGGGCTACGAGATCCTCTACTTCACCGACGATATCGACGAGTTCGCGATCAAGATGATCATGAAGTACAAGGACAAGGAATTCCGCAGCGTGTCGAGCGGGGATCTGGGCATCGAGACCGAGGACGAGGCCAAGGAATCGCAGCAGGAGCAGCAGGACAACGAAGGGCTGTTCGGCGCGATGAAGGAGCTGCTCGGCGACAAGGTCAAGAGCGTCAAGGCGTCCAAGCGTCTGCGTTCGCATCCGGTCTGCCTGTCCACCGAGGGCGAAGTGACGATCGAGATGGAAAAGGTGCTGCGCATGATGCCGAACAATCCGGACGTCAAGGCCGACAAGGTGCTGGAGATCAACACGCATCACGACGTCTTCAAGTCGCTGAAGAGCGCCTTCGAGTCGGACAAGGAAAAGCTCGGCCTGTATACGGCGCTGCTATACAACCAGGCGCTGCTCATCGAGGGTCTGCCGATCGAGGATCCGGTCGAGTTCACGAACGATATTTGCAAGGTGATGGTATAAAATCGGATTAAAGCGGGCAAACCGCAAAAACGGGACGCTGCAGATCGCCGGATCTGTCGCGTCCCGTTCGTCTTTATTCCGGCAGTCCGTCACGCGGAGGGGCGCTCGGCTCACCCTTTTGGCGGATAGGGGTCGTGGCCGTGGCTGTCCTTCGTCTGAATGCGGCCGTCCTTGCCGTGAACGACAAGCTCCGAGCGCTGCTCCTGGGCAAGCTTGCGCGCGGCTTCTACGGCCTCCTGCTTCGTATTCGTCACGACCTCCGGCCGGCTCGCGCCTTCGCCGCGTACGGCCCAGCCTTTTTCGTGAGGCACGACGTGCTGATTCGGCATCTTCGGACAACTCCTTTCGTTTTAACATTCATTAGCCAACATCGGGACCGTCCAAACAGTCGGTCGCAAAAACGCGAAAAATCGCGATTGCCGTCAACCTTTCGTCGCGTACCGTCGTCTATTATGTAATCTATAATGTAATTAGTAGGGTCTTGGCGATTCTGCTATACTGTCTGCAAAAGAAGGAAAGCAGGGATGGGTACGTGACGTTAATCAGGGAAATGACCAGCGGCAGCGAGTTCGTCGGCTTCTACCTGCTGCGCGAATTCGAGGTCAAGCAAACGAACGGGACGCCGGCCAAAGATTACTTCGACATCGTCCTCTGCGATGCGAGCGGCCAGCTGCCGGCCAAATATTGGGACGTGTCTCCCGCCGAGAAGGGGCTGTTCGCGCCGATGGGACTGGTCAAAGTGCAAGGCGTCGTCCAGCTCTACCGCGAAAAGCTGCAGATCAAGGTCAACCGGATTCGTCTGGCCGTCGAACAGGACGGCGTCGCCATCGCGGACTTTATCAAGGCCGCGCCGATCGCCGCCGTCGATCTGGTACGCACGATCCAGCGGACGGCATCCGAGATCGGCGACGCGGAGCTGCGCGGACTCGTCGACTACTGTCTGACGAAGGTCGGGGACAAATTGTCCCATTATCCCGCCGCCAAGACGCATCATCACAATTATTATGCGGGATTGGCCTACCATACCGTCCGCATGCTCGAGATCGGCGACTTTTTTATGCCGCCAGCGTCCCTTCTTGAACGCCGATCTGCTGCGCGCGGGCATCCTGCTTCACGATATCGCCAAGACCGAGGAGCTCACGGCGAATCTCGGCATCGTATCCGAATACAGCCTTCAAGGCCGATTGATCGGTCATATTGCCCTGGCGTCTGTCTGGGTTACCGAGGCGGCGCTCAAGCTCGGCATTCCGGCCGATTCGCCCAAGGTCGTCGCGCTGCAGCACTTAATACTTTCGCATCACAATTTGGGCGAGTGGGGGGAGCCCCGTCCAGCCGCAGACTGCCGAAGCGATCGCGCTCCATTATATCGATTCGCTGGACGCCAAGCTGCAGATGGCGGAGGATGCACTGGGCGCGCTGCCGGACGGCGAATCGTGGACGCCGATGATCAGAGGCTTGGAGAACAAAGCGATTTACCGAACAGATTTTTAACGGACACTGAATCTCGAAGCGTCACAGCGGGTAAAGGCAGGAAGATGTACAAATCCGGGCAAGAGGAGGTCGCAAACATGTCCAACCATCGTAAGGTAAATTCATCCGGTATGCTGCGCAAGACGAAAATCGCCGCGTTGGCCGCCGTGCTGGCGGTCGCGGGATTTGAAGGCGTTAACGGAGGCGCGCGCGCCGATGCGGCGTCTTCCGAGTCCGCTTTGCAAATTTCGGCGCGGCCGTTCGCGATCGAAGGCAAAAAAGGTGTATCTGCCAGCCGCGATCGTAAACGGAGAATCTTATATCGGCCTCCGTTCGTTGAACGATCGGCTGGGCATCAAGACCGCTTGGGACCCGAAGACGCGGGAGACGACGCTGACCGGCCGCGGCCGCACGATGCAGCTGTCCCCGGCAGCCGGTTACCGGCTGAACGGCGAGCGTCTGTACGCCTCCCCGGCATACGTTCAAGCCGGCTCGACCTTTGTGCCGCTGCGATTCGTGCTCGAGAGCTTCGGCTACAGCATCGGCTTCGAGGCTTCGACCAAGACCGTATCGATTGCGCCCATCGCCGAGAATCAGCTTACCTGGCAGTCGAAGCAGATTACCCATGCCGCCTCCAAGCTGTCGCTGACCGTCTCATATCCGGTTTTTGCCGGTTTGGAGAACGAGGAAGCGCAAGCGAAGATCAACGCCAAATTGAAGAGCGAAGCGGAAAAGTACGCCGAAAACGGCCTCCAGACGATCGAACAGGCAGCCAAAGACAATGCCGAGGCCGAGGAAAGCTATCCGGACACCGAATTTCCGCCTGTCGAATTCGAAGGCATTTATAAGATCGCGAATAATGAAACGGGTTTGCTTAGCTTGTACGTGGACTACTACGTTTATACCGGCGGGGCGCACGGCGGCACCCACCGCGTGCCCTATACGTTCGATCTGAAGACGGGAGAGCTGCTTTCGCTCAAGGACATCGCCGGGGCCGGCGGCGCCGATTACGTTTCCATAATCAACAACGCGATCCAGGCGCAAATCAAACAACGCAAACTGGAACTGCTGACCCCGTTCAAATCGATCGAAGCCGACCGTCCGTATTTCCTGAGCCACGGATCTTTGGTCATTTATTTCGAGCAGTACGAATATACGCCGTATGCGGCCGGCATGCCGGAGTTTGCGGTGCCGCTAACCGCATTTAAATAATTACGGCATCCATCGTTCGTTAGGACTTGCTGCCTGCGAAGGGCCGGATTGAGCGGAATGGCAGTTTTCTCACGGTATGCGCTCGGGCCATGCGAGGGACATTACAAGAGCATTCGCGC
The DNA here is from genome assembly GCF_029525575.1 of Cohnella rhizosphaerae. GTDB lineage: Bacteria > Bacillota > Bacilli > Paenibacillales > Paenibacillaceae > Cohnella > Cohnella rhizosphaerae. The sequence goes on along the minus strand of NZ_JAPDIA010000001.1, from coordinate 2,453 downwards.
TTGGACTTGTCAATCCCATTCCCGAGGAGGAACACATTTTGAATTCGACGCTTCGCAAAGCAGCAGCTTGCACGTGCTTGTCCATGATGTTGGCCGTTCCGGCCTACGCGACTTCTTATTCGACCGCTGTACCTAGTCCTTCGCCGACGCCTGCGGCGTACGGCACGACAGGAACTTACGGCACGACGGGCACGACTTACGGCATGCACGGTACGACGGGCATGTACGGCACGAGCGACACCGGCGTTTCGGGCATGGGTACCGGCGGCACGATGGGCGGCTATCGTACGAATACGACCGGAATGGGCGGCACCTATTCGGGTACGGGCACGTCCTCGAGCACGTATAACGCGCGCAGCTACACCGGCTACAATACGCCGACGACGGGCGGGACCTACCACACGAGGTCGATGGACGGCACTTACAGAGCCAAGGCTACGACCGAGACGCGTCGCGGCTCGAACTGGGGCTGGCTTGGCTTGCTCGGCTTGCTCGGCCTTGCCGGCATGCGTTCGCGCCACACGAGCGACGATCGTCGTTAAAACCATGAACCGCCGGAAGCATTTCCGGCGGTTTTTCACGATTAACGTTTTCTCACTGTATTTTAACAATCTGCGTTTTAGCGGCGATAGAAGCGGATTTACGCTCTTTTTGGGAAAATGAGGGTGATTCAGATGTGTTAAGATCAATCCCGAGCAAGATTAACATTCAATTGCCCGGAGGATCCTAACTTATGAACGTTCGCAAACTCATCAGACCTGTCGTATCCGCCGTCCTTGCAGCCGGTTTGTTATTCGGAGGCGCAGCCGCGCTGGGAGCATCCAAGGCTTCCGCCGCGACACCCAAGTCGCTCGAATTGCTTTCGTTCGGCAAGCAATACATAGGAACGCCTTATCTTTACGGCGCGGCCAGCGGATTGACTTCCGCATTCGATTGCTCGTCGTTCGTTCAATATATTTTCGGCAAAGAAGGCACGACGCTGCCTCGCACGGCGGCCGCCATGGCCGGCAAGGGCACCAAAGTCGCCAAAGCCTCGCTGAGCGTCGGCGATCTCGTTTTCTTCAGCTCCTCGAACAAAATGATCGGCCATGTGGCCATTTACGCGGGCAGCGGCAACATCCTCCATGCCAGCACCAGTCAAGGCGTCACCGTATCGAGCATGAACAGCGCGTATTGGAAAGCCAGGTACGTTACTGCCAAAAGAATTTTATAAAAACGCCAATCCTAAACAGCCCCGCATGCTCACGGCATGCGGGGCGATTCGTTTATTGCGCTTCTTTCAGCATGTCCAGAACGATCGTTTTGATTCGTTCCAGCCCTTCCCACATGTCTCCCGGACCGTCGTAAATCAATACGTAAGCCCCGTCGAAGCCGCTTTGGACCGATCGCACCAGACACGTTTCGAATTCTGCGCGATCCGGCAGCCCCTGCTTGTCATACTGCGCTTTCGCGTGTACGGAGACACTATGCTTCAGGATGATATCGAGCTCCTCGTACTTGCGCGAGCCCGAGAAATTGCCGAAGTCCGTGATCCACTGAACGTCCGGCTCGGTCAGCGTGATGAGCTCGCGGCAATCGTCGCCGGTGGCGGTCAGGGCTTTAAAATTCTCGGTAACGACATTGACGTTTTTCCCTTTTGAATAAGCAGCCAATTCTCTAAGGTGCCGCGCAGACTGCGCCAAAGCCGTTTTGTCCGATCCTTCGCGTTCGCCGGCGACGATTCTGATTTGTTTCGCTCCGGAATGTGCCGCCGCATCGATCCACGCGCGCATGAGCGTCAGATCCGCCTTCAGCCGATTGGCGTCGTTGGAAGTCAGATCCCCGTAATCCAGCAGCAGCGTATCGAAGCGAACGCCGGATGCTTGGAAGGCTTCTCGGAGCTGAAGCAGGTAATCCGGTTCCGTGCTTGGAAAATGGAAGTGACAGATTTCCAATGCTTCATAGCCTCTTTTCGCCGCCTCGGCAGGCAGTTGAAGCAGCGTCAAACTTTCCGGTTGTTCCTGTTCGTTAACGATATGACGCTCACCGGCGGCATCCCAGGCCGTCCACCGGAGCGGACCGAGCAGCCGATGCAAGCTCCATGTGCTTAAAGATAAATAAGACAAGCGTTTTTCGCCTCGCTTTCTTTCTATATAGATGAATGAATGAGTAGATTCTCCCCTTCAGCATAGCATCGAACGGCTGGAGCGCCATCGCGATTTTTGTTCATTCCTTACGCATTCATGGTGCGAAGCGAAGATACAAATATATTTTTAAAAAAAGGGGTTGCGCATCTCGGCGTGGATGTGTTAAATTACTTATTGTGCCTTTTGCGAATCCGTTTTAAAGCCATCCGAACACTGGTGATTATACATACTTGTTTCGAAGGGAAGAAAAAAAGGGTATTGCAAGAGTCGCGAAGTTATGATAAGATCTAATTCCTGCCTCGGAAACGAAGCGGACAAGCTTTCACA
>NZ_JAPDIA010000005.1 GCF_029525575.1 Cohnella rhizosphaerae | reverse complement strand
GCCCAGACTCCTACGGGAGGCAGCCGTCGGGATTCTTACGCAATGGGCGCAAGCCTGATGGAGCAACGCCGCGTGGTGAGGAAGGCTTTCGGGTCGTAAGACTTCTCTTGCCAGGGGAGAATAAGGGCCCGTTAACTGCTGGTTCGATGACGGTACCTGAGAAGAAAGCCCCGGCTAACTTACGTGCCAGGCAGCCGCGGTAATACGTAGGGGGCAAGCGTTGTCCGGAATTGTTGGGCGTAAAGCGCGCGCGAGGCGGTCTTTTAAGTCTGGTGTCTAAGTGCGGGGCTCAACCCCGTGATGCACTGGAAACTGGGAGACTTGGGTGCAGAAGAGGAGAGCGGAATTCCACGTGTAGCGGTGAAATGTCGTAGAGATGTGGAGGAACACCAGTGGCGAAGGCGGCTCTCTGGACTGTAACTGACGCTGAGGCGCGAAAGCGTGGGGAGCGAACAGGATTCGATACCCTGGTAGTCCACGCCGTAAACGATGAGTGCTAGGTGTTGGGGGGGTCCACCCCTCGGTGCCGAAGTTAACACATTAAGCACTCCGCCTGGGGAGTACGGTCGCAAGACTGAAACTGAAAGGAATTGACGGGGACCCGCACAAGCAGTGGAGTATGTGGTTTAATTCGAAGCAACGCGAAGAACCTTACCAGGTCTTGACATCCCTCTGACCGGTCTAGGATAGGCCTTTCCTTCGGGACAGAGGAGACAGGTGGTGCATGGTTGTCGTCAGCTCGTGTCGTGAGATGTTGGGTTAAGTCCCGCAACGAGCGCAACCCTTGGATTTAGTTGCCAGCACTACGGGTGGGCACTCTAGATCGACTGCCGGTGACAAACCGGAGGAAGGCGGGGATGACGTCAAATCATCATGCCCCTTATGACCTGGGCTACACACGTACTACAATGGCCGGTACAACGGGCAGCGAAGTCGCGAGACGGAGCCAATCCTACCAAAGCCGGTCTCAGTTCGGATTGCAGGCTGCAACTCGCCTGCATGAAGTCGGAATTGCTAGTAATCGCGGATCAGCATGCCGCGGTGAATACGTTCCCGGGTCTTGTACACACCGCCCGTCACACCACGAGAGTTTACAACACCCGAAGCCGGTGGGGTAACCCGCAAGGGAGCCAGCCGTCGAAGGTGGGGTAGATGATTGGGGTGAAGTCGTAACAAGGTAGCCGTATCGGAAGGTGCGGCTGGATCACCTCCTTTCTAAGGAGCCCTTCGGGGCAATACGAAAGTCCGTGGCTTTAACGCTCGAGTTCAGTTTTGAAGGAGAAATCCTTCAGCAAGCTGATCTTACGATCACTTGCTTGCACCTTGAAAACCGGATAGCGAAACGAAAATGCGCAAATTAGAAATTCTCTACAATGCCTTGTGTAGACTTTGCTGAGAGCGAAGAGATGTCGAATGGAACAGCCTTTCGAGGATCGGCCGGACTGCGCAAGCAGGTTGGCGGGTTGATCGGAGAACGCAGTGACATCGACAACTCGGAGCGTTAGGTTAAGCTATTAAGGGCGCACGGAGGATGCCTAGGCGCCAGGAGCCTAAGAAGGACGCGGCGAACAGCGAAATTGCCTCGGGGAGCCGTAAGCAGGCTTTGATCCGGGGATGTCCGAATGGGGAAACCCGGCTGGGGTCATGCCCAGTCATCCATGAGTGAATACATAGCTCATGAGAAGGCACACCCAGGGAACTGAAACATCTAAGTACCTGGAGGAGAAGAAAACAAGAGTGATTCCGTCAGTAGCGGCGAGCGAAAGCGGATTAGCCCAAACCTGAGAGCTTGCTCTCAGGGGTTGTGGGACGTCTCACATGGAGTTACAAAGGAGCAGGTTAGGCGAAGAGATCTGGAAAGGTCCGGCATAGAGGGTAAAAGCCCCGTAGCCGAAAGTCTGCTCCCTCCGAGACGGATCCCGAGTACCGCGGGACACGAGAAACCCCGTGGGAATCCGGCAGGACCATCTGCCAAGGCTAAATACTCCCTGGCGACCGATAGTGAAGCAGTACCGTGAGGGAAAGGTGAAAAGCACCGCGGGAGCGGAGTGAAAAAGAACCTGAAACCGTGCGCTTACAAGAAGTCAGAGCCCGATCTAGGGGTGATGGCGTGCCTTTTGTAGAATGAACCGGCGAGTTACGTTTACGTGCGAGGTTAAGTCGGAGAGACGGAGCCGCAGCGAAAGCGAGTCTGAATAGGGCGCTTGAGTACGTAGTCGTAGACCCGAAACCGGGTGATCTACCCCTGTGCAGGGTGAAGGTGAGGTAACACTTACTGGAGGCCCGAACTCGTGAGCGTTGAAAAGCTCTGGGATGACGTGGGGGTAGGGGAGAAATTCCAATCGAACTCGGAGATAGCTGGTTCTCCCCCGAAATAGCTTTAGGGCTAGCCTCGAGATTTAGCATCATGGAGGTAGAGCACTGATTGGGTGCGGGGCCCGCCAAGGGTTACCAAGTCCAGTCAAACTCCGAATGCCATGGATGTATGCTCGGGAGTCAGACGGCGAGTGCTAAGATCCGTCGTCAAGAGGGAAAGAGCCCAGATCATCAGCTAAGGTCCCCAAGTGTGTGTTAAGTGGGAAAGGATGTGGAGTTGCGAAGACAACCAGGATGTTGGCTTAGAAGCAGCCACCATTTAAAGAGTGCGTAATAGCTCACTGGTCGAGTGACTCTGCGCCGAAAATGTAACGGGGCTAAACACACCACCGAAGCTATGGCTCGCGTTTCTTTTAGAAACGCTTGGGTAGGGGAGCGTTGAATGCGGGTAGAAGTCGGACCGAGAGGACCGGTGGACTGCATTCAAGTGAGAATGCCGGTATGAGTAACGAAAAGACAGGTGAGAATCCTGTCCGCCGAAAGCCTAAGGGTTCCTGAGGAAGGTTCGTCCGCTCAGGGTAAGTCGGGACCTAAGGCGAGGCCGAAAGGCGTAGTCGAAGGACAACAGGTTGAAATTCCTGTACCACCGTAATCCGTTACGAGCGATGGGGGGACGCAGGAGGGCAAGAACGCGAGCTGATGGAATAGCTCGTCCAAGCAGTGAGGGGTGCATGTAGGCAAATCCGCATGCTTTAACCTTGAGCTGTGATGGGGAGGGAAAATTACAGTACCGAAGGTTCCGTGCTCACGCTGCCGAGAAAAGCCTCTAGCCAGGAGAAGGTGCCCGTACCGCAAACCGACACAGGTAGGCGAGAAGAGAATTCTAAGGCGCGCGGAAGAACTCTCGTTAAGGAACTCGGCAAAATGACCCCGTAACTTCGGGAGAAGGGGTGCCTCGGTAGGGTGAATAGCCCGAGGGGGCCGCAGTGAATAGGCCCAAGCGACTGTTTAGCAAAAACACAGGTCTGTGCGAAGCCGTAAGGCGAAGTATACGGGCTGACGCCTGCCCGGTGCTGGAAGGTTAAGGGGAGCGGTTAGGGGCAACCCGAAGCTGTGAACCGAAGCCCCAGTAAACGGCGGCCGTAACTATAACGGTCCTAAGGTAGCGAAATTCCTTGTCAGGTAAATTCTGACCCGCACGAATGGCGTAACGACTTGGGCGCTGTCTCAACGAGAGATCCGGTGAAATTTTAGTACCTGTGAAGATGCAGGTTACCCGCGACGTGACGGAAAGACCCCATGGAGCTTTACTGTAGCTTGATATTGAACTTGGGTACGGTCTGTACAGGATAGGTGGGAGCCTGAGAAGTTGGAGCGCAAGCTTCAATGGAGGCGCCGTTGGGATACCACCCTGATCGTATCTAGGTTCTAACCTGTCACCGTGAATCCGGTGAAGGGACCGTGTCAGGCGGACAGTTTGACTGGGGCGGTCGCCTCCTAAAGCGTAACGGAGGCGCCCCAAGGTTCCCTCAGAATGGTTGGAAATCATTCGAAGAGTGCAAAGGCATAAGGGAGCTTGACTGCGAGACCTACAAGTCGAGCAGGGACGAAAGTCGGGCTTAGTGATCCGGTGGTACCGAATGGAAGGGCCATCGCTCAACGGATAAAAGCTACCCTGGGGATAACAGGCTTATCTCCCCCCAAGAGTCCACATCGACGGGGAGGTTTGGCACCTCGATGTCGGCTCATCGCATCCTGGGGCTGAAGTAGGTCCCAAGGGTTGGGCTGTTCGCCCATTAAAGCGGTACGCGAGCTGGGTTCAGAACGTCGTGAGACAGTTCGGTCCCTATCTGTCGCGGGCGTAGGAAATTTGAGAGGGGCTGTCCTTAGTACGAGAGGACCGGGATGGACGCACCGCTGGTGTACCAGTTGTTCCGCCAGGAGCATCGCTGGGTAGCCAAGTGCGGGAGGGATAAGCGCTGAAAGCATCTAAGCGCGAAGCCCGCCTCAAGATGAGATTTCCCAGTATGTAAGACCCCCTGGAAGAACACCAGGTTGATAGGCTCGGGGTGTAAGCATGGTAACATGTGTAGCTGACGAGTACTAATCGGTCGAGGGCTTATCCTACCGTTCCTTCCGAGGAACAAACGGCAAGCCGCACAGGTAAGAGCATTTCTAAGCGCAAATTCGTTTCGCATCCGGTTTTCAGGGCGCAAGCTCTGTGAAGCTGCCAAGCTGTTTGGCTTATGCCAAACAGGAGGTTACGCCTGAACAGGCTACACCGTTTGCGCGCTTCGCTGCACAACAGGTCTGGTGATTATGGCGGAGGGGTCCCACGCGTACCCATCTCGAACACGACCGTTAAGCCCTCCAGCGCCAATGGTACTTGGACCGCAGGGTCCTGGGAGAGTCGGACGTCGCCAGGCCAATGGACAGCAAAAGAAAACCACCTTCTTCGGAGGGTGGTTTTCTTTTGCGTTTTGCGAACAGTATGGGCGGGACGCGCGGCTTCGGATGGGTTAGCGGACTCAGTGACCGTTATTTTGCGGATATCCATCGTTTTGCGTAAGTTGCGGACCGGAAAGTCGTTATTGGCGCCGAAGTCGCTTGAAATTGCCCGCGACCGTGCGAATAGCGGCAACTGGATCCGCAGACTCGCCTAAATGGGCGGAATGAATGGAAATAACGTATGCTGGGTCCGCACATGGTTGCATGGTCGCGAACGGAAATGCGGAATAGACGAAGCCAGGAAGCCTAGAAGCCCGCAACAAGCCGGGAAACTCAGAAGCCCATAAGCCAAGAAACCCAGAAGTCCCGAGAATATGGGCCCCTCTTCTTCAGCCAACATTCGCAAGCTATTCGCGTCGTCTCGACGTAAAGCATTGAAACGTGACGCCGAACTTGTCTTTCACGACGCCGTAGGCGGGGCTAAAGTGAAAGGCGCCGAGCGGCGTGATCACTGTGCCATCTTCCCGAAGCGCATTGTACATGCGCGTTGCCTGGTCGGCATCCGGCGTCGTAATGCAGATCGTGAGCAGGTCGCCTTCCAGCGGGTTTTTACCCGGCTCGCAATCGGCGACCATGAGCTGGGCATCTCCGATTTTTAATTCGCTGTGGGCGATGCGATTTTTCATTGTTTCCGGCATGGCGTCCGATGCGCCGGGACCGGCGCCGAAGGTCTGACTGAACGTCACTTCTGCGCCAAGCGCATTTTCGTAAAATTGGATGGCCTCTCTGGCGCGTCCGTCCAACTGGATGAAGGGTACAAAACGAATGCTCAATGCGATCAGCTCCTTGGCTACGATTAAGCCGCCGTCCTGGCGTCTCAAGACCAGCTTATCCCTTAATGGTGACAAGTCTTGTCATCAACGCAAAAGAGCGCAAAAAAAAACCGACAGCTCATAGCTCGTCGGTTTCTTCATAGGAAGAGAGGATCGCATTTAACAGTCCCGGAAAACGCGTCTCCAGATCTTCCTCGCGTATGGACAATAATCGCTGCGTACCGTGCGTTCGCGTACGTATGACGCCTGCTTCGCGAAGCGTGCGACTGTGGTGCGAGACGGTGGACTTGGCGATCGGCAGTTCGATATCGCCGCAAGAGCGTTCGCCGTTCTGTCTCAGCTTGTGAACCATCATAAGCCGAACAGGGTCGCTAAGCGCATATAATACGGAAGAGAGCTGGATATCCGCCGTATCTGGATGGAAGAGCGGCTTCATGAGCGGAGCCCTCCTTTGGATGAGATTCGTAATTGCATTTTATCATAGACGATGTTATATTTCTATTGTTCGATTATCATAGAACTTTAAAACAATGAAATAAATGAATGGAGATGAACCGAATGAACGCAATAAATGCGGCTGGAGACGCGGCCGCGCGTAAGGAGCTTCCCTCCTTTAAATCGGAAAAGGTCGCGACGCTCATTCTTGGGCTGGCCATGGTGCTCGTTATCATGAATACGATGATGTTTAATCTGGCGCTGCCGGACGTCACGCATGACTTCGCGCTTACGCCGTCGAGCGCATCGTGGATCGTAACCGGTTATTCCATCGTATTCGCGATCGCCTCGATTACGTACAGCAGGCTGTCGGACTACGTGCCGATCAGGCGGCTGGTCGTGATTAGTTTGCTGCTCTTCGGCATAGCCGCGATCGTCGGTCTGTTCGCGAACAGCTTCCTGATGCTGCTGATCGTACGGATCGTGCAGGCCACCGGCGCAGGCGCCATTCCCTCGCTTTCGCTCGTGCTTATCAGCCGATACGTTCCGGTGGAACGCAGAGGCGCAGCCATGGCGATTATTATGTCCGCGGCGTCGCTTGGCCTTGGGCTGGGCCCGGTCGTTGGCGGAGCCGTCGTGCAGTACCTCGGCTGGCATTTCTTATTCGCCGTCAGCGCCTTGACGTTGATCCTTGTCCCCGTGCTGGCGATCTTGCTGCCCCGCGAGAGCAAGGGCGCCGGATCGCTGGACCTCCCCGGCGCGCTGCTGGCCGCCGTCAGTACGACGGGCGTCTTGTTATTTTTGACGAATCACCAATGGTACATGCTCGCCGGCGGCGCGCTGGCGCTCATTCTATTCGCCGTGCGCATTCGCACAGCCCGTTACCCGTTCGTGCTGCCCGCTTTGTTCGCGAACCGCAAGTACCTGCTGCTTAGCGCCGTAGGCGTCGCTGCATACCTGTCCAGCTTCGCGACGCTGTTCCTGCTTCCGCAGATTCTTGTGCACCTCCACGGGCTCAGCGCGATCGAGTCCGGCCTCGTGATCTTCCCGGGCTCGCTGCTCGCGCTTCTGATGTCCCGCAAGGTCGGCGGCATCATCGATCGCAGCGGCAACGCGGCGATTGTCCGTTACATGCCGAAGCTGATCCTGCTCTCCGTCGTCTTGTTCGCCTTATTGTCGGGGACGTCGTACGTATCGATCCTATTGATCTACATGCTGTTGAGCCTCGGCTTCACCTTCATGACCAGCAGCATCTCCAACGAGATGTCTCGGCTTGCTGCCCGTATCGCAGATCGGCTCGGGCATGGGGCTGTTCCAGCTCCTCCAGTTCGTGAGCGGCGCGTTCGGCGTGGCGCTGTCCGCGAGCGCGATCGACTGGCAGAAGAGCCTGCCGCTGCATGAAGCGTACAGCAACATCTACTGGGGATTGTCCGTCGTCGTGCTGCTCTCCATCGGCTGCGCCTATCTCTATCTCAGGAGCGCGGGCGCGAAGCCCGTACTCACTCATGCCCAGGCCGTGCAAGCGGATCGCTCTTAAGCTATAGTGGTAGGTAGCATAAGGGAGGCGGGCTATTCACATGGACATTCGTCATCTGACGCTCGACGATTTCGACGAGCGGATCGCATTATCCGAATTCGCGTTTCAATTCAAGCTGCCGCAGGAGCGCAGGGAGACGGAGCTTCAATATTTCAGGCCCGAGGAGCATCTAGGCGCCTTCGACGAACAAGGCAAGCTGCTGTCCGCGCTGATGCTGCTCCCGTTCCGCGTCTGGGTGAACGGCGTCAGCGTGAAAATGGGCGGCATCGCGAGCGTGGCGACTTGGCCGGAGGCGCGCCGTCATGGCTGCGTGTCGCGTCTTCTGAGCGTTTCGCTGAAAAAAATGCGCGAGCAGGGGCAGACGGTCAGCATGCTGCACCCCTTCTCCTTCGCCTTTTACCGCAAATTCGGCTGGGAGATGACCAGCGAGCTGAAAAAATACGAGCTTGAGCCGCGCCATTTCCCGTCGAAAAGGCATACGCCGGGCAGCGTCGAGCGGATCGCGCCGAATACGGCTGCGGTCGCCGAGCTGTATGCCAAGGCCGCATCGCGCTATACCGGGATGCTGGATAGAGACGAGGAGTGGTGGACGCGCAAGCGCTGGACGATGCCGGGTCTGCTTGCCCTATATCGCAACGAAGCGGGCGAACCCGAAGGCTATGTGCATTATCAGGTGGAAAACCGGGTCATGACGGTGCTTGAATGGGTATCCGTTACGGAAAAGGCGCGCAGCGGGCTGTGGGAATTTGTCGGGAACCACGATTCGATGATCGAAAGGCTCAAAATGACCGTGCCTATGGACGATCCGCTTCCGTTTCTGGTCGCCGATCCTCGCTTCAAGCAGGAGACGCACCCGTACTTTATGACGCGAATCGTCGATGCCGAAGCGTTCCTATCCCAATACCGGTTCGCGTCCGGCCCGGAAGAGACGCTGTCGCTGCGCCTGCAGGACGCGCATGCCCCTTGGAACGACGGCGCGTTCCTGCTGTCGATCGGGACGGACGGCAAGGCGGCTTTATCCCGTGCGGAAGCCGATCCCGCCGCTACAGTCACGATGGACATACAGTCGCTCGCCGCGCTGTTGTTGGGCGGACGCCGACCCGGGATGTTGGCCGAGGCGGGAAGGCTTGACGGCAAGCCGGATCTTGTCGCCTTGCTCGAACGCCGCGTGCCGGCATACGAGACGTTTTTGACGGACTTTTTCTAAGCGATCGACAAGGGCGCATTGCCATCTGCCGACAGGCATCTTGGCGCTGCGCCTTTCTTTACGATTTCGTTTTTTTGGCGGCTTCGTATCGGTCGACCGCTTCCTGGACGAGATCCTTGCCCGGCAGCTTTGCGTTAATGCGCAACAGGATAATGATGACGACGACGAGAAGGACGGTATTGAGCCATGCCATGCAGATCACCGCTTTCCGTACAATATGATCATGTAAATAATAACCAAATCACCGGAGAAGGGAAAGCGAAAGCCGGCGATTTTTAAACCGGCCCGAAACGGTGCATACTGAGAGGAGAGAGACGGATCGCCTCGGCTCCGGTCGCCGGGGCAAACGGGGTTGCATTTTATTATAAAGCGCGTATAATATGGTTATAGTCAAAGAAAGTCAAAGTCAAAAGTCAAAGCCGTTCTCCGGAAAGGGGGTTAGGCTCTTGTCATGCGCAACATATCCGATCTGATCGAGCACTATCTGAAGCAGATCTTGCAGAGCAGCGCAGGCTCGATCGAGATCCAGCGTGGAGATCTCGCGGAGAAGTTCTCATGCGTGCCTTCTCAGATCAACTACGTCATCAGCACGCGGTTTACGCTCGAAAAAGGGTACAGTGTAGAGAGTAAACGGGGAGGCGGGGGGTTACATCCGCATTCAGCGCGTGGATCTCCCGTCCCTTGAAGCCGTGCAGCGTCTGCTGCGCCAGAGCGCGGGCAGCCGGATCGACGAGAACAAGGCCAACGGTTTGATCTACCAGCTTGAAGAGGCCGGGATCGTCACCGCCCGGGAGGCGCACCTGATGCGTACCGCGTTATCGGAGGAGGCGCTTCCGCTCAAGCAGCCGCTGCAGGACGAGCTGAGGTCCAACCTGATGCGCGTCATGCTGCTGGCGCTGCTCGCGCGTTAGGATCGGGACGACCGACGTTCGCCAACCTTTATAGCCGTAGGGAGGAGATCGAGTTGTTATGTCAGGAGTGCGGCCAGCGGCCGGCTACGCTTCATTTTTCGAAGTACGTCAACGGAGAAAAGACGGAGCTGCACATATGCGAGGCATGCGCCAGGGAGAAGGGCGAGCTGATCCCGGGGACATCGTCCGGCTTTTCCATCCACAACCTGCTCTCCGGCCTCATGGACTTCGATCCCGCCGGACTGACGGGCGCCAAAGCCCAGGTTCAGCAGCAGCAGCGCTGCGAGGGCTGCGGGATGACCTACGGCCAGTTCAGCAAGCTGGGCCGGTTCGGCTGCGCCCGCTGCTACAAGCAGTTCGCGGAACGGCTCGATCCCTTGCTAAAGCGGGTGCACGGCAATACGGTCCACGTGGGCAAAGTGCCGAAGCGGGCCGGCGGGCTGGTCAGGCTGCGTCGCGAGATCGACGGTCTGAAGCGCGAGATGCAGAGCCGGATCGAAGGCGAGGATTTCGAATCCGCCGCAGATCTGCGCGACCGCATCCGCGAGCTCGAGCGCGAAGTCCAGAACGGTTAGGGGGGCACGGCACATGGGTAATCGGAAATATACCGCGGAGGCGCTGAGCCCCTGGATGAAGGAGGATGCGCCGGATCGCGACGTCGTGCTCAGCAGCCGGGTCCGCATCGCCCGGAATTTGCGGCATCTGCCGTTTCCGATGATGGCCAGCGCCGTCCAGGCGGCGGAAGCGATGGACCGGCTGCTGCTCGTGAACGAGAGCGGCAGGCTGAACGGCCTCGGCGAAGTCAGCAGCGTCAGATTGTCCGAGCTGAGCGAGCTGGAGAAGCAGGTGCTGGTGGAAAAGCATCTGATCAGCCCCGCGCTGGCGAACCAAGCCCAGCATGCCGCGCTGATGCTCGGCCCCGGCGAAGACGTCAGCCTGATGGTGAACGAAGAGGACCATTTGCGCATTCAATGTCTGCATGCGGGATTTCAATTGAAGGAGACCTGGGATACCGCGAGCAAGATCGACGATATTTTCGAGGAAGCCGTCGATTATGCCTTCGACGAGAAGTACGGCTTCCTGACCAGCTGTCCGACCAATGTCGGCACGGGCATTCGCGCATCGGTCATGATGCATCTGCCCGCGCTCGTCATGACGGGTCAGATCAACCGGATCCTGTCGGCGGTCACGCAGGTCGGCCTGGCGGTCAGGGGCATGTACGGCGAGGGCAGCGAAGCGACGGGCAATCTGTTCCAGGTGTCCAACCAGATCACGCTCGGTCAGTCCGAGACCGAGATCATCGACCATTTGCACGCGGTCGCCCGCCAGATTATCGAACACGAGAAGGCGGCGAGAGCGAAGCTGATGAACGAGTCGAGACTGAAGGTCGAGGATCGGATCAAAAGATCGTTCGGCGTTCTGAGCTATGCCGCCGTCATCGATGCGAAGGAGGCTTCGCAGCGTCTGTCGGATCTGCGGCTCGGCGTCCATCTGGGCCTGCTGCCCGGGGTGGACGAGGGCACGCTGAACGAGCTGCTTGTCTCGATCCAGCCCGGATTCCTGCAGCAGGCGTACGGCGAGGCGCTCAGTCCGGAGCAGCGGGACATGACCCGCGCCCAAATGATCTCGTCCAGACTGGCAACTCATGCCTAAATCAACTATTCTTATATTATACGGAGGAGGTGCTGTCTCATGATGTTCGGACGATTCACCGAACGCGCACAGAAGGTTCTTGCACTGGCACAGGAAGAAGCGGTGCGCTTGGGACACAACAATATCGGTACGGAGCACATTCTGCTCGGACTTATCCGGGAAGGCGAATCCATCGCCGCCAAGGCGTTGATCGCGCTGGGTCTCGGTCTCGAGAAAATCCAGGACGAGGTCGAATCCCTCATCGGACGCGGCCAGGAGCAGCCGACCAACATCGCCTACACCCCGCGCGCGAAAAAGGTCATCGAGCTGTCGATGGACGAAGCGCGCAAGCTCGGCCATACGTACGTCGGCACGGAGCACATCCTGCTCGGTCTGATCCGCGAAGGCGAAGGCGTGGCCGCGCGCGTGCTGAACAACCTCGGCATCAGCCTGAACAAGGCGCGCCAGCAGGTGCTGCAGCTGCTCGGCAGCAGCGAGAGCGTGTCGCAGAATCACGGGCCTTCCAACAACGTCAGCACGCCTACGCTTGACGGCCTGGCCCGCGACCTGACGGCCAGCGCCCGCGACAACAATATCGACCCGGTCATCGGCCGCGCCAAGGAGATCGAACGCGTCATCCAGGTGCTCTCCCGCCGGACGAAGAACAACCCGGTCCTCATCGGCGAGCCCGGCGTCGGCAAGACGGCGATCGCCGAAGGTCTGGCGCAGCGCATCGTGAACAACGAGATTCCCGAGACGCTCCGCGACAAGCGCGTCATGACGCTCGACATGGGCTCCGTCGTCGCCGGCACGAAGTACCGCGGCGAATTCGAAGACCGCCTGAAGAAGATCATGGACGAGATTCGCCAGGCGGGCAACGTCATCCTGTTCATCGACGAGCTGCACACGCTGATCGGCGCAGGCGGCGCCGAAGGCGCGATCGACGCATCGAACATCCTGAAGCCGGCTCTCGCGAGAGGCGAGCTGCAGTGCATCGGCGCGACGACGCTCGACGAGTATCGCAAGTACATCGAGAAGGATGCCGCGCTTGAGCGCCGCTTCCAGCCGATTACCGTCGACCAGCCGTCGCCGGAAGAAGCGATCCAGATCCTGAACGGTCTGCGCGACCGCTACGAGGCGCATCACCGGGTCAAGATTACGGACGAGGCGATCGAAGCCGCGGTCAAGCTGTCCGACCGCTACATCACCGACCGCTTCCTGCCGGACAAGGCGATCGACCTGATCGACGAAGCCAGCTCCAAGGTGAGACTGCGCTCGTACACGGTACCGCCGAATCTCAAGCAGCTTGAGGCGCGTCTCGAGGATATCCGCAAGGAGAAGGACGCCGCCGTGCAAAGCCAGGAGTTCGAGAAGGCCGCCGCGCTGCGCGACACCGAGCAGAAGATTCGCGAGGAGCTCGACTCCACCAAGAACCAGTGGAAAGAAAAGCAAGGCCGCACGGACTCCGAGGTGACGCCGGACGATATCGCCCAGGTCGTCGCGAGCTGGACCGGCATTCCGGTCGTCAAGCTGGCCGAGGAAGAGACCGAGCGTCTGCTGAAGCTCGAGAGCATCCTGCACGACCGCGTCATCGGCCAGGAAGAAGCCGTCAAGGCCGTCGCCCGCGCCGTCCGCCGCTCCCGCGCCGGCCTCAAGGATCCGAAGCGTCCGATCGGCTCGTTCATCTTCCTCGGCCCGACTGGCGTCGGCAAGACCGAGCTGGCCCGCGCGCTGGCCGAAGCGATGTTCGGCGACGAGAACGCGGTCATCCGCATCGACATGTCGGAGTACATGGAGAAGCACTCCACGTCCCGTCTCGTCGGCGCGCCTCCCGGATATGTCGGCTACGACGAGGGTGGCCAGCTGACCGAGAAGGTTCGCCGCAAGCCGTACTCGGTCGTCCTGCTCGACGAGATCGAGAAGGCGCATCCCGAAGTGTTCAACGTGCTGCTGCAGGTGCTCGAGGATGGCCGTCTGACCGACTCGAAGGGCCGCACGGTCGACTTCCGCAACACGCTGATCATCATGACGTCGAACGTCGGCGCCGATCAGATCAAGCGCAACTCCACGCTCGGCTTCACCGCCGTGCAGGATGCGGGCAAAGATTATAACAACATGAAGGATAAGGTGCTCGGCGAGCTGAAGAAGTCGTTCCGCCCCGAGTTCCTGAACCGGATCGACGAGATGATCGTGTTCCACCCGCTCGCGGAGGAGCACATCGCGCAGATCGTCACGCTCATGGCGGACGATCTCAAGAAGCGTCTCGTCGAGCACAACGTCAAGTTCGAGCTCACCGAGTCCGCCAAGAACTTCCTTGCCAAGGAAGGTTTCGACCCCGCTTACGGCGCGCGTCCGCTGCGCCGGGCGATCCAGAAGCACATCGAGGACCGCCTGTCCGAGGAGCTGCTGCTCGGCAAGATCCAAAAGGGCGACACGCTCGAGATCGACGAGAAGGACGGCGCGCTGGTCGTGAACAATACCAAGCCGTCGTCTCTCGAAGAGAGCGAAGCGGTCAAAAACAACGGTTAATCCGGCTGCGGCAATAACTGCGCCCGCGGAACACTCGAGAGAGTCGTTCCGCGGGCGTTTTGCGCGTTGGCGGGTGCTTGTGAGGCAGACGGCAATAGGCGGCAATAGGAGGCAATAGGCGGCAATAGGCGGCAATAGGAGGCAATAGGAGGCAATAGGAGGCAATAGGAGGCAATAGGAGGCAAATGGCGGAAGAGGGGGGCGGGCCAGGGCAGGACGGCGCTCGGCAGCGGCGGCAGCTTCGGCGCTAGGCGCGCCGCGACCGGCGCTAGGCGCGAGGGGCGCCGCGACCGTGCTGCCCGCCCGCCATGCACAATTCTTGTGCATGGATGAGGCGCGAGGGGCGCCGCTACCGCGCAGCCCGCCCGCCATGCACAATTCTTGTGCATGGATGAAGCGCGAGGGGCGCCGCGCCCGTGCGGCCCGCCCGCCATGCACAATTCATGTGCATGGATGAAGCGCGAGGGGCGCCGCGACCGTGCTGCCCGCCCGCCATGCACAATTCATGTGCATGGATGAAGCGCGAGGGGCGCCGCGACCGCGCAGCCCGCCCGCCATGCACAATTCTTGTGCATGGATGAAGCGCGAGGGGCGCCGCGCCTGCGCAGCCCGCCCGCCATGCACAATTCTTGTGCATGGATGAGGCGCGAGGGGCGCCGCGACCGCGAAGCCCGCCCGCCATGCACAATTCATGTGCATGTATGAAGCGCGAGGGGCGCCGCGCCCGTGCAGCCCGCCCGCCATGCACAATTCTTGTGCATGTATGAGGCGCGAGGGGCGCCGCGCCCGTGCAGCCCGCCCGCCATGCACAATTCTTGTGCATGGATGAAGCGCGAGGGGCGCCGCACCCGTGCTACCCGCCCGCCATGCACAATTCTTGTGCATGGATGAAGCGCGTAGCGCACCGAGCCAAGCGAAGTTCGGCTTAGGCGATTGCGCCTCGCCCCCCGCAGCGCTTATGATCGACATAGACATAAAGCGAGGTGGAAGGCTTTGCCGATCAAAGTGCTGATCGCCGACGACAATTCATTTATCCGCGAAGGCATGAAAATCATCCTGACCAGCTTCGAGGAATTCGAGGTGGTGGGAACGGTCGAGGACGGCGCCCAGGCCGCCGCCTTCTGCGAGGCGTACGCGCCGGACGTGGCGCTGCTGGACGTTCGCATGCCGAACATGAACGGCGTGGAGGCGGCCCGGCTCATCGCGGCGAACACGAAGACCAAGCCGCTGATTCTGACGACCTTCGACGACGAGGAATACATTCTCGAAGCGATCAAGGCGGGAGCCAGAGGCTACCTGCTGAAAAATAACGACCCGGAGCGGATCCGCGACGCCATCAAAAGCGTGCACAACAAGCACGACGTGCTCCAGGACGTCGTGCTTGACAAGATCAAGGCGCAGCTCGCGCAAGGCGCCGCTCCAAGTCAGCAGGCGCCGGCCGCTGCGCCGTCCGTCAAGCCGGGCGAAGCGATCGACCGCAGCCTGTTCACCGAGCGCGAGCTCGACATCATGGCGCAGATCGCCCGCGGGCTGTCGAACAAGGAGATCTCGCGCAAGCTGTTCATCTCCGAGGGCACGACCGCCAACTACATTACTTCGATCTTGAACAAGACCGGCCTCGAGCACCGCACGCAGATCGCGATCTACTACCTCACGGGCGAAGCCCGCGTGCCGGAAGAGGAGTAAACAAGCCGATGGAGCTTTGGCTGCTCGGGAGCAAATCCGTTCTGTTGCTGTTTATTGGATACATGCTGTACGGGACGCCGCACGACGAATCGTTCCGTCCCGCCTATATGCTCGTCCTCCTGACGTACACCTGCCTCAGCTTCGGCATCCCGCCCTTGCGGCGCATCCGGCATGCGTCGCTCGCGCTGTCGGCGCTCTCCGCGGCGCTCGGGGTCTACGGCGCGCTGGAGCTGCATCCGCTGTTCCTGCTGCTCGCCGTCCCGAACCTGTACGAGGCGGCGTCCGGTCTCGGCGCCGCCAACTGGCAGTCCGCCGTCGCCATGGCCGCGGCCGCCTTGCTGCTGCCGGCCGGGGACAGGCCGCTCTATGCGCTGGCGGCGGCGCTGTGCTTCATGCTGTACGTCTCGACCTGCAGGCTGCACGCGCGGCTTGCCCTCCGAGAGGAGGAGCGGGACAAGCTGCAGGACGACGCGCGCAGGCTGACCCGCGCGCTCGCGGACAACGAGGAGTACGCCCGCCAATCCGAGTATACGATCAAGCTGGAGGAGCGGGGGCGGCTGTCGCAGCAAATCCACGACGAGATCGGCCACTCGATGGCCGGCGCGCTCATTCAGATGGAGGCGGCCAGACGGCTGCTCGACACGAACCGGGCGAAGGCGGAGGAGCTGCTGGGCAACGCGATCGTCATCTCCAAGGAAGGGCTGGAGCGCATCCGTCTGACGTTGAAGCAATCCAAGCCGCCCGCGGAGCAGCTCGGCATCGGGCGGCTGCAGCTGTTCGTGGACGAGCTGTCGGCGAAGCACGACATTCGCGCGACGCTGAACTACGCCGGCGATCTCGATACGATTACCCAGCTCCAGTGGCGCATCATTCAGGCCAACGTCACCGAGGCCGTCACCAATTCGCTCAAGTACGGCGGCGCCGAATCGATCGCGGTCGAAGTGCTCGTCCTGAACAAATTCGTCAAGGCGGTCGTGCGCGACGACGGGCGCGGAGCCGACAAGGTCGTCAAGGGACTCGGCATCGTCGGCATGGAGGAGCGGGCGGCTTCGGAGGGCGGCACGATCATCGTCGACGGCTCCCGCGGCTTCAGCGTGACGACGCTGCTGCCCGTGCGCGCGGGCTCATGAGATATTCATGAGCGGTTTCCATGAGATTTCTCATGCCAAAGGATGAACTTATGCACTGACATAAGGGCGTCCTTTTTTTTTATGATGAGATCAACAAATGAACGACAGGGAGCGAAAGCGCGATGAACATTATCGAGATCGGCGGACTGACCAAGAAGTTCGGGGACTTCGCTGCGGTGGACAATATGTCTCTCACCTTAAAGGAAGGAGAGATCTTCGGCTTCCTCGGCGCGAACGGGGCCGGCAAGAGCACGACGATCAGCATGATCGCCTCGCTGCTCCGCCCGACGAAGGGAGAGATCAAGTTTCTCGGCAAAAATATCGCCAAGCATGCGCACTTCGCGAAGATGAACATCGGCATCGTGCCGCAGGATCTGGCCATCTACGAGGATATGACCGCCTTTGAAAACGTGAAATTTTTCGCCGGGCTTTACGGCTTCCGCGGCAGCGAGCTGAAGGCGCGGGTGGAGGAGGCGCTCAGCTTCGTGGGACTCGGCGACAAGCAGAAGGAGCTTCCCAAAAACTTCTCCGGCGGCATGAAGCGCCGGCTTAACATCGCCTGCGCCATCGCGCACCGGCCGAAGCTGATCATCATGGACGAACCGACGGTCGGCATCGATCCGCACTCGCGCAACTACATTTTGCAATCGGTCAAGGAACTGAACCGCATGGGCTGCACGATTCTCTACACCAGCCACTACATGGAAGAGGTCGAGGAGATCTGCACGCGCATCGCGATCGTCGACCACGGCAAGATCATCGCGGACGGCACCAAGGAGCAGCTCAAGGCGATCATCACCGACTCGAAGGAGATCTGGATCGACGTGAAGAGCGTCGAGGGCCTGAATCAGGAGCGGCTCAAGGAGATCCGGGGCGTCCTTAGCGTCCGGATCGAGGAGCAGCGGCTCAAGATCCAGTCTCGCGCCGAGATCGCCAACCTGAACGACATCGTTCAGCAGCTCATCCGCGACGGCATGGAGATTCGCGCGGTCGAGGAGCAGGCGCCGAACCTCGAGACGGTGTTCCTGACGCTGACGGGCCGCAATCTGAGAGACTAAGGGGGACGAGTGCGTGAATACGCTGCATATCGCAAAAAAAGAAATCGTGTCGGCGCTTCGCAACAAGTCCACCTTTCTCTTCATGCTCGCCTTTCCGATCGCGCTCATGCTCATCCTGGGGCTGGCGCTGTCCAACGCGTTCTCCGGCAGCATCGAGATCGCCGACGTCAAGATGGCATACAAGATCGATCAGGCGAGCCCCGAGCTTGCTGCCGGCTGGGAGAGCTTCGCGAAGGCCGCCGAGGAGAGCGGGATCGAAATAATAGCGCTGCCTCCGGGACAGGACGGCAAGCAGGCCGTCATCGAAGCGCAATACGCGGCTTTCGCCGACGTCTCCGACAAGGGCATCGCCTACTACGACAACAGCCGGAGCACGATCGAGAGCAACATTTTGCAGGGCATGCTGACATCTTTCGCGGACCGCTATAATCTCCAGGCCGCCTTCGCGAGCGCAGGCCTGTCGTCGCAGACCGGCGACGGCCAAGCGCCCGCCCAGTTGGTGAAGGCGACTTCGCTCACGGCGGACAGCCAACCGAACTCCATGGATTATTACGCGGTCGCCATGACGACGATGATCGCGTTGTACGCGGCGCTTAATGCCGCTTCGCTCATCGAGAGCGAACGGACGCGCCACACGATCGTCCGGCTATCCGCCGCGCCGGTGTCCAAGGCCGAGATTTTCGCCGGCAAGGTGCTCGGCAGCACCTTTATCAACGCGATTTTCCTCGTCACCGTCATGCTGATCAGCCATTTCGCCTTCGGGGCAAACTGGGGCGATCATCCGGTGCAAGTCCTGCTCGTGCTGGTCACGGAGGTGCTGATGTCGATCGGCTTCGGCCTCGCGGCAGGCATGATCTTCCGCGGCAAAGCATCCCATTCGTTTCTGCTCATCTTCATCCAGATCGCCTCGTTCGTAGGCGGCGCGTACTTCCCGGTGACCGACTTCGGCGGCTTTATCGGAACCGTATCCTACTATTCCCCGCTGCGCTGGAACAACGCCGGCGTCATCGAGACGGTGTTCGGCGGAGACGCGGCTCCCGCCTTGCAGGCTGCCGGCTATAATCTTGCGGCAGCGATCTTCCTGCTCGCCGTATGCATGTTCCTGATCCGCAGAAGGGAGACGATCTGACCGTGAAAACGATTCTCTGGCTCATGGCCCATACTTTCCGCAACACCTTCCGCAAGCGTTCGAATATTATCCTGTTCCTGCTGCCCGTCGCCGGCGTCCTGCTCTCCGCCGGGCTGTACGGCAGCGCCGGAGGCGCCGGCCTTCGCATCGGCATCGTTCAGCAGGACGGCGCGGACGCCGTAGGCCGCGATATCGCCGCCTTCGTCGGCGCGCTGGACGGCGTCAAGATAACGGAGACGTCGGATGCCGACCTGAAGGACCAGATCGCGGCGGGCAAGCTGGACGCGGGCATCGCCATCCCGGCGGGATTCGGGGAGAAACTCAAGGCGGGATCGCCGGAGCCGCTCGAGCTGTTGTCCGTCAAGGGCGCGCAGGTGACGGCTTACGTTCAGGCGATGCTGGACGGCTACCTGAACAACGTCGCTTCGATCGCTTCGGAAACGCAAGGAGACAAGGCGCGCTTCGAGAGAATCTACGCCGCGTATACGCAGGGCGGCTTTAAGGTCGACCGCGAGCGTCTGAACGACGCGTCCAACGTCAAAGACACGACGTACCAATCGCTCGGCTTCCTGGTCGCATTCATTATGTTCTCGTCCGTCAACATGTCGGAGATGATCCTGCGCGAGAAAGAAAATCGCACGTTCCTGCGCCTGCTCTCTTCGCCGGTGACCGCGAGATCGTACGTCGCGGCGAACGTCGCGGTCAATGTCATCGCCATGATGTGCCAGATCGCCCTGACGCTGACCTTCATGCGAGCCGTGCTCCATATCGACTCCGGCGTTCCCGTCATGCAGTTGGCCCTGATCCTGGTACTGTTCGGCCTTGGCGCGATCGCGCTGTCGCTGATGATCGTCTCGCTCTCCAAGTCGAAAGGACAGTCCAGCGCGCTGCAAAACCTCATCATCACGCCGACATGCCTGCTGGCCGGCTGCTACTTCCCGATGGACATCATGCCGGACGCCATCCGCAAGGTCGGCGCGTTTCTGCCGCAGCACTGGCTGCTCGATACGGTCAACCGGCTGCAGCACGGCGACAGCTTCGGCAGCCTGTACATGAACTTGCTCGTGCTGGTCGCCTTCGCCGCCGCCTTCGCCGCGATCGCGATCTTCCGCTTCAGCCGCAACAACGATACGAGAAGCTTTGTCTGATCCCGTCTTGCGGACGTCTGCGCCGCGCGTGCTTTCCTCCGAATGCGTTCCTTCGGTCCGTCGCAAGGGTCTCCCTTCGCGGCGGATCTTTGCGTACGCCGGGGGGAGGCGGACTTTAACCGGGGAGAGCAAGTGTGATACACTTCTTGTAACTAGCGAACCAATGAAGGGAATCCCATGGCCAAGCTGAAAATCAAGTTCGTCTGCACCGAATGCGGCACCGAATCGCCCAAATGGATGGGCAAGTGCCCGGGGTGCGGGGCATGGAACACGATGGTGGAGGAAGCCGAGCCGGTCGTCAAGGCGAACGTCGGACGCAGCAGCGAGCTGACCCGGACGAAAGAAAAGGCCCAGTCCATCATACACATAGAAAGCGGCAAGGAACCCCGGATCCCGACGGGAAACGGGGAGCTCAACCGCGTGCTGGGCGGCGGGCTCGTGCCCGGCTCGCTGCTGCTCGTCGGCGGCGATCCGGGCATCGGCAAGTCGACGCTGCTGCTGCAGACGTCGAATACGCTCGCCGGCCAGGGCCTGACCGTGCTGTACGTGTCGGGGGAAGAGTCCGTCCGCCAGACCAAGCTTCGCGCCGACCGGCTGGGCGCGCTCAGCGAGCGTCTGTTCGTGCTGTGCGAGACGAATCTGGACCTCGTCGAGCAGTCCATCGAGGAAGTGAAGCCGGACTTCCTCGTCATCGATTCGATTCAGACCGTCTACCGTTCCGACGTGCCTTCCGCGCCGGGCAGCGTCGCGCAGGTGCGCGAGTGCACGGCCCAGTTCATGCGCATCGCCAAGCAGGGCGGCGTCGCGACCGTGCTCGTCGGCCACGTCACCAAGGAAGGCGCGATCGCCGGCCCGCGGCTGCTCGAGCATATGGTCGATTGCGTGCTCTACTTCGAGGGCGAACGCCACCATTCTTACCGGCTGCTGCGCGCGGTCAAGAATCGCTTCGGCTCCACCAACGAGATCGGCATCTTCGACATGTCGGAGGACGGCCTGCGCGAGGTGTCGAATCCGTCCGAGCTGTTCCTGACCGAGCGTCCGCTCGGCGTGTCCGGCTCCACGGTCGTCGCGAGCATGGAGGGAACGCGGCCCGTCATGGTCGAGCTGCAGGCGCTCGTCGCGCCGACGCATTTTCCGTCGCCGCGGCGCATGTCCTCGGGGCTCGACCATCATCGGATATCGCTCGTCATCGCCGTGCTCGAGAAGCGCATGGGCATGTTTTTTCAAAATCAGGATGCCTACGTGAACGTCGCCGGAGGCATCAAGCTGGATGAACCGGCGGCGGACCTGGCCGCCGCGGTGAGCCTGGCGTCGAGCTTTCGCGACCTGGCCACCAAGCCCGACGACGTCGTATTCGGCGAGGTGGGGCTGACCGGAGAGGTGCGGGCGGTCTCCCGCGCCGAGACGCGCGTCAAGGAAGCGCTCAAGCTCGGCTTCAAGCGGGTCATCCTGCCCGAAGCGAGCCTGAAGGGCTGGCAGCCGCCGGCCGGCATCCGGCTGGTGCCCGTCAAGTCCGTGGCCGAAGCGCTCAAGGCGGCATTGGAATAGGGGGGGAACGGATCGCGTGACGAAGGAGATCAAAGACAAAGAACGCGAGCAGCAGGACGTCATGAACCAGCTGCTGCGGATGGTCGCGCCGGGCACGCCGCTGCGCGACGGACTCGAAAACGTACTGCGCGCCAAGACCGGCGCGCTCATCGTCGTCGGCTACGGTCCGGAGGTGATGGAGGTCGTCGACGGCGGCTTTTCCATCAACTGCGACTTCAGCCCGAACTATCTGTACGAGCTCGCCAAGATGGACGGCGCGATCATTCTGAGCGAGGACGCCAAGCGGATCTTGTACGCCAATACGCAGCTTATCCCGGATCCGTCGATCTCCTCGATCGAGACGGGCATCCGGCACCGCACCGCGGAGCGGGTGGCGAAGCAGACCGGGCAGCTCGTCGTGTCCATCTCCCAGCGCCGCAATATCATCACCCTGTACCAGGGGCAGCTGCGCTACGCGCTCAAGGACATGGGCGTCATCCTGACGAAGGCGAACCAGGCGATCCAGACGCTGGAGCGGTACCGGGCGGTCTATACGCAGACGCTGACGGACCTGTCGGCGCTGGAATTCGAGAACCTGGTGACGATGCACGAGGTCGTCTACGCGCTCCAGCGCGCCGAGATGGTGCTGCGTATCCGGATGGAGATCAAGCGGTATGTGCTCGAGCTGGGCAACGAAGGCCGTCTGATCAATATGCAATTGGAAGAGCTGGTCGGCCATGCCGAGGAGGAGGCGCGCCTCCTCCTCAAAGACTATGCCAAGGACGCTTCCGAAGACCGGATTCGGGAGATTCAGCACGCGCTCAAGAAACTGAGCTCCGACGAGCTGCTGGATTCGGTGCTGATCATCCGGCTGCTCGGCTACGTGTCGCTGAGCGCCGTGGCCGAGGAGGGACTGCCGTCTCGCGGCTATCGGATTCTGGGCAAAATCTCGCGGCTGCCCGCCGTCATCGTCCACAATCTCGTCGATCGCTTCGGCGCGCTGACGCGTATCGCGCAGGCTTCGATCGAAGAGCTCGACGAGGTCGACGGCATCGGCGAAGTCCGCGCCCGCGCGATCCGCGACGGACTGAAGCGGATTCGGGAGCAGGTGTTCATTGACAGACAGATATAGGCATCATACAATGGGGAATGTTGCCTGCGGAGACGGTATCTGCATCCGCTTGCAGCCGGCTCTTAGACTAGCCTGCCCGGGCGACTGTCGTCCCAAGCGTTGGCGATCGGCCCGAACGGGTATAGTAAAGTAGAGGTGAAGTCCAATGTTTACAAAGTCGTTGCCGAACCTTTTTACCATAGGCAATTTATTTTTAGGCGTATTATCGATCATATTGGCGTTCAACGACCGCGCGGACGGCGCGGCCTTGCTGGTTATCATCGCCATGCTGCTCGACGGTCTCGACGGCCGGGTGGCCCGGGCGCTGAACGTCCAGAGCGAGTTCGGCAAGGAGCTGGATTCGCTGTCCGACGTCATCTCGTTCGGCGTCGCGCCGGCCTTCATTATGTATCAAGCCGCCTTCACCGACGTCAATCCGGCGCTCGCATGGATCATCACCGCGATCTTCCCGATCTGCGGCGCGTTGCGGCTCGCCCGCTTCAACGTGATCGAGGGCATTCCCGGCTACTTCATCGGACTGCCGATTCCGGCTGCCGGCGGCGTGCTGGCGACGCTGGCTCTTTTCCACAACGATCTGCATGTGTACCTGCTGCTCGTCGCCACGCTGGCGCTGTCCTTCCTTATGGTCAGCAGCCTGAAGTACCCGAACTTCAAGAAGCTCGGGCTGCCTAAGGCCGCGATCTGGGCCGTGCCGCTCGTCGTCGCCGCGGCGGTGATCCTGGCGTTCATGTTCCCGCGGGCGATCCCGAACTTCATCCTCGTGATGCTGCTGCTGTACGCGCTCTGGGGCCTAAAAAAAAACGTTGAGCGCATGTTCTCCGGCGCCTACAAGCGTCTTCGCCGCAAACGGCGCAAGAACGAGGAGCGACCGCGCCGCGGCGCATAATCGCCAAGCAGGCGCAAAAGCCATCCTTCGCCCTATCGGCGTTGGACGGCTTTTTTTAATTATGGCGGCGAGTCGTGACAGGTAAGCGCATTTTGGCATGGCGGGGTTTCCCACCTGTGTGGCGGGTCGGAAAACCTGCATATGCGCATGTATTTTCTGTCGGCCGACGACACTTGATAAAATACATGCAAATAAAGTCAATTTCAGAATTCATTTGGTGATGGAGCCAAGCATGAGGCCAATGTTGGGGAAGTCCTTTTTTTTTGAGGTTAAGCGGCTGGTTTTGCTTCGCGGATGCGCTTGTTTAATTTATCTATTGCAAGTTTGCATACATTGTATGTGAGACAACTTAAGTCCATATCTACGAATGCACGTCTTTTAAGCTTTCGCGTCGTGCCTAATTCCAGATAAAGTTTTAAATAGGCAAAGACACGCTCAACCGCGGTCCGCTGTTTAAATAATTGATGGAACTTTTCACTGCCTCGCCCAGGTGCAGTATATCTACGAACATCCTCTTTTACTTGTTTTTTTATCACCTTTTGGCAGCCGTCGGCTTGAAACGGACAGGCTGCGCATTCTTTGGGTGCTACAAATTTAACAGTATCCCGAGTCGCATCATAGCTATCGTAGCGGTACGAATGACCTTGTTTGCACGTTGGGCGCAAGTGCTTATCTACACCATCCGGCAGTTTGGTGCGATGAACAAGCGGAATAAGCGAACATGCACCTACATCTCTAACTTGCTGGTAAACGGGCTCGCTATCGTAACCTTTGTCGCCTAACACGTACTTAGGCTGGAGTGTTGGGAACCGCTCTTTTAATCGTTTAAGCAGCACGATCGCCGGACGTTGGTCGTTTACATGAGCCGAGCAGTTTACGCCAGTCACAATATACTGACTCTGGCAATCCACTAACAAATTGAGCTTGTAGCCGTACCAATATTTTACGCGTCCGCTTCCGCGGGGATCGCCTTTTGCTCCTACACTTGGATAGGTCGGCATGTCCGCGATGAGTTCCTCGTAGCTGCAAGACAACATCCCCGCAACTTCCTTTTCGAAGTGTGTTAACGAAGCTTCATAGGCCTCGACTTGCGCACGCCACGCGGCCTCCTCGGCTTTGGGGACGCGCCCGCGTTTGACACGCTTGGGTTTCTCGGGCTTGGGGGCTGGCTGCGGGACATGGCTGACGGCGTCCAGAAAAGCAGGCTCTTCGCTGTCTTCTACCTCCTTGGGGAGAATGGACGGGGCCGGTTTAGACGCGTCAATTTTGGGGTTTCGGTCAAAGGCTTCCACATGCGAAGAGTCCACCGCCATGCTTTCACCTTTCAGGAAGCCTTCTGTAATCGCTGCATCCACCGTAATATCGATGACCTCATGCAGGATACCGGACTGCTGAAGTTTGGTGAAAAGCCTGGAATAGGCGGCTTGGCTCGGTACCCGATCAGAGCCTGTAAAGTGACAGCGCAATCTGAATTCTGCACTGCTTTTCAGACGGTTGACCAGGTCCTTGATGAAGCGAATATGCTCGATTTTGCAAAGGATAAGCGAAAAGATCATCGCTCTGGTGTTCAAGCTTTCGGGCCGACCACGTCGTTTGAAGCTACTGATGGCGTACAAGATTTTCGCAATAGGAACTTCTTCCAAAATGAGGTCGTCTTTTGACGCCGGGGACATTTTTAGAAGGGTCTCAAAGGAAAAGAGCTCTTCCTGTCGAATTGGTATCGTAGGAGTACTTCCTTTCTTTCTCGTTTTGGGTGGCTAACCTTAATTTCGAGAATGTGGGGAGGTACTCCTCTTTGGTGCGCCAAAAAAAGTCAGTCGTAGCAAGGGGTTTGAATTATGAAATTGACTTAATATGCAGGTAAATTCGAAGCGCACGCCGGAAATGGGGCAGATGAAGTAAAATAACTGCGCATTTGCAGTTATTCTGTCCTGAAGGGGCGAGAACATCAAAATTAGATGTATAATTGCAGGCTTTTGCAGGCTTTGCGCCGAGAGCCGGCACGGGCGATCCGTCGGGTAATCCGACCGCCGTCGGCCGGCTAACGGGCGATTGTCGACTCGCGATCGATCGACGAATCGAGTTTGGGACATCCGTCAATTAAAAAAGAAGACCGTCAGGGCGATTTTCCCTGACGGATTCTCTTTGCGCCCGCGGAAGTCGCTCCCGATCTAAGTCAGGTTGAACCAGCCGAGCGTGCTGCATTTTTCCGATTCCTTGGTGACGACTTCATCCAGGTTGACGCCAAGCAGATTGCAATAAGCGGACAGATAGAACAGGTTCTTGCCCATCTCCGAACGAATGATGTCGGCGCATTGCTCGCAGAGCTCCCCCCGTCATGTGGGATTTGGTCTGGCGCCTGGCTTCGTCCAGCTCCAAATCGGGTGAGAAGCCTTGCTGCTTGGCGCTAAGCTCGATGCATCCGCATTCGGTGATGGACTTGGACACAGCCCGGTTGACCGAAGCGTTCGACTGGCTGTACTTGGTCATGACATCCAGCAGACTGCGGTGACGAAGCAGAAGCTCGGACACCTGCTGCTGAAATTCCTGCAGTGTTGGCGCGCTCATTCCATCCACCTCGGTTGCCCGTATTGGCGTTGCTTAGAACTCATTATAGAACAAGGGCATCGGTATTACAAAGCGTAAAGCGATTGAACGATGCGCGCCCTCGCGCCAAAGCGCCTGAAGCGGCTTGCCTTCGTCCGGCCGAATCGGCCGAACGCGATCGACAGACCCATTTTCCGCTCCCGAGACAGGATTAATCCGCCCGAATTTGGACCATACTGGTAGCAAATCAGGTTATTCTTGGGAGTGATACTTATGTTGATGAAACGATTGATACAAGCCTTCGGGCTGCTGGCAGGCCTTGCGATCGGACAAGGCTTCGCATCTTCCGCGAGCGTGTCCGGCGGCGCGCGGACGTCCTGGATGGGCGGCGCGCTCGGCACGGCGGCATACGGCGGCGGAATCGGCGCGTACGCGACCTGGATCGGCGCGGCGCTTGGCTTCGTTATCGCGACGGCGTGCGCGGGACCGCTCTCGGAGCTGCTGCGCAGGAGCGTCGACCGGCTCGCGGGCATGCCGGCCACGCAGCTGATCGCAGGGCTGGCCGGAGGCGGTACCGGGCTTGTCCTCGCCATGCTGCTTATGCCGTATCTCGGCGCGGTGCCGCGCGTGGGCGCGCTGCTCTCCGCGGGGACGGCGCTGGCGTTCGCGTACGCAGGAACGCATATCGGGCTTCGCAAGCAGGAGGAGGTCGCGGGCTGGGGCGCCGACCGGCGCAAGCCGGAGCCGGCGGCGGAGGATTCGCCCAGGTTCGAGGAGCATAAAATTTTGGATACAAGCGTCATTATCGACGGCCGCATCGCCGACATTTGCAAGACGGGCTTCATCGAGGGCACGCTGGTCATCCCCGAGTTCGTGCTGGAGGAACTGCAGCATATCGCGGATTCGTCCGACCTGCTCAAGCGGAATCGCGGCCGCCGCGGGCTCGACATCCTGAACAAGATCCAGAAGGAGCTGGACGTGAAGGTGCTCATCTACGAGGATCCGGGCGACGAGACCGGCGAGGTCGACAGCCGTCTCGTAAAGCTCGCGAAGGCGATGCGGGGGAAGGTCGTCACCAACGACTTCAACCTGAACAAGGTGTGCGAGCTGCAGGGCGTATCCGTGTTGAACATCAACGATCTGGCGAACGCAGTGAAGCCGGTCGTGCTGCCGGGCGAGGAGATCGTGGTGCAGGTCATCAAGGACGGCAAGGAGCATGGCCAGGGCGTCGCCTATCTCGACGACGGCACGATGATCGTGGTGGAGGGCGGGCGCGACTTCATCGGCACGACGATGGAGGTGCTCGTGACGAGCGTGCTGCAGACGTCGGCGGGCCGGATGATCTTCGCGAAGCCGAAGCTGCTGGAGCGGGCTTTGTAGAATCAGGCGGGCGCGGCGGGCCGCTGAAACGGGACGCCGCCAGCGCCGCTGCCGGCCGGCTTGCCGCCCTCTTGGAAAATGGACGCCGACCGGGTATGATGGAAAGGTATACGGGCGGGACCCGCTGGGGTCCCGTCCTTCTTCACGATTGCGGACGGCGGAAAGAGCCCTTGGGCGGTCGGTCCGCGATCATGCCGAGACGGAAAGAAGGCGTGGACATGGATTGGGGAGCGGTCATCGTCGCGGCGGGCAGCGGCAAGCGCATGGGCGCCGGCATGAACAAGGCGTATCTGCCGCTGGAGGGGCGTCCGGTGCTTGCGCATACGCTGGAGGCGTTCGAGGCTTGCGAAGCGGTGAGCGAGATCGTGATCGTGGCGGCGGCGGGCGAAGAAGCGAAGGCCGAGGCGCTCGCGCGCGAGTTCGGCATCCGCAAGCTGACGGCCGTCATCGCGGGCGGCGCGGAGCGGCAGGACAGCGTGTACGCGGGACTCGCGGCGCTGCGTGCCGAAGGCGCGCTCGTCCACGACGCCGCGCGGCCGCTCGTGACCCCGGCGCGGATCGCGGCGTGCTGCGTGGCGGCGGCGGCGCAGGGCGCTGCGGCGCTGGCGGTGCCGGTCAAGGACACGATCAAGCTGTCCGACGGCGCCGGGATGATCGTGTCCACGCCGGAGCGCAGCTTGCTGTGGGCGGTGCAGACGCCGCAGGCGTTTCGCCGGGCGGAGCTGATGGACGCGCACGAGCGGGCGAGGCGCGAGGGCGCCGCCGCCACCGACGACGCGATGCTGCTGGAGCGTCTCGGCCGCAAGGTGGCGATCGTGGAGAGCGATTATGCCAACTTGAAGATAACGACGCCGGAGGACCTGCCCATCGCGGAATTGCTGCTGGCACGGCGCCGGCGCGACGGATTGGAGCGAAACGGATGATTAGAATAGGACAAGGCTTTGACGTGCACCAGTTGACGGAAGGACGCGCATGCATCATCGGCGGCGTCCGCATTCCGTACGAGAAGGGACTGCTCGGCCATTCCGACGCCGACGTGCTGCTTCACGCGATCAGCGACGCCGTGCTCGGCGCGCTGGCGCTCGGGGATATCGGCAAGCATTTTCCCGATACGGACGAGGCGTTCAAGGATGCGGACAGCGTCATGCTGCTCGAGCGGGTATGGGCCCTCACGGCGGAGCGCGGCTACCGGCTCGGCAACGTCGACGCGACGATCATCGCCCAGGCGCCCAAGATGGCGCCGCACATCCCCGCGATGGTCGACGTGATCGCGCGCACGCTCGGCGCCGCGGCCGATCAGGTCAACGTGAAGGCGACGACCTCGGAGCGGCTCGGCTTCACGGGCCGCGGCGAAGGCATCGCCGCGCAGGCGGTCGTGCTGCTGGTCAAGCAAGACTAACGACGGGAACTGGAGGGACATGGACATGACCAATCAACCGGCCGGCAAAGTCCGGGTTCGCTACGCGCCGAGCCCGACGGGGCATCTTCATATCGGCAATGCGCGCACCGCTATTTTTAACTACTTATTCGCACGCCATCACGGCGGGGAGTTCATCATCCGCATCGAGGACACCGACGTCAAGCGCAACGTCGCGGGCGGCGAGGAGAGCCAACTGACGTACCTGAAGTGGCTCGGCGTCGACTGGGACGAGAGCGTCGATCGCCACGGCGACGTCGGACCGTACAGACAGACCGAGCGTCTCCACATTTACGACGAATTCACCAAAGTGCTGCTGGACCGAGGCCTGGCTTACCGCTGCTATGCGACCGAGGAAGAGCTTGAGGCGGAGCGCGAGGAGCAGCTCGCGCGGGGCGAGACGCCGGCCTATTCGGGCAAATACCGCGACATTACGCCGGAGCACGAGGCGCAGCTGGTGGCGGAAGGCCGCATTCCGGCGATTCGGTTTCGCGTCCCGGAAGGTCGTACGTATACGTTTAACGATATGGTCAAGGGCGAGATCACGTTCCGTTCGGAGGACTTCGGCGACTTCGTCATTGTCAAGCGAGACGGCATTCCTACGTACAATTACGCGGTCGCCGTCGACGATCACCATATGCGGATCAGCCATGTGCTGCGCGGCGAAGACCATATCACCAACACGCCCCGCCAGCTCATGATCTATGAAGCGCTCGGCTGGGAGCCGCCGGTGTTCGGCCATATGACGCTGATCGTGAACGAGAGCCGCAAGAAGCTGTCCAAGCGCGACGAGTCGATCGTACAGTTCATCGAGCAGTACGACGGTCTGGGCTATCTGCCGGAGGCGCTGTTCAACTTCATCGCGCTGCTGGGCTGGTCGCCGGAGGGCGAGGAGGAGATCTTCACCCGCGAGCAGCTGATCGAGATCTTCAAGGCGGAGCGGCTGTCCAAGAGCCCGGCCGTGTTCGATACGGCGAAGCTCAACTGGATCAATCAGCATTATCTGAAAAGCGTATCGCCGGAGCGTCTGCTCGAACTGTGCCTGCCGCATCTGAAAAAGGCGGGCCGCATCGCCGAGCAGCCGGACGAGCGGGAAATGGCCTGGGCGGCGGCGCTCGTGACGCTGCTGCGCGAGCATCTGCGCTACGGCGCGGAGATCGTGCCGCTGTCCGAGCTGTTCGTGCGCGAGCGGATCGAAGTCGACGACGAAGCGCGCGAGGTGCTGGCCGACCCGCAGGTGCCGACGGTGCTGGACGCGTTCGCGCGGCAGATCGAAGCCGCCGGCGAGGAGGGCTTCACGGTCGAGGGCATGAAGGCGCTCATCAAAGCCGTGCAGACGGAGACGGGCGCCAAGGGCAAAGGCCTGTTCATGCCGATCCGGGTGGCTTTGACCGGTCAGATGCACGGACCGGACCTGAACGGCACGATCTGGCTGCTCGGCCGCGACCGCGTGCTTGCGAGGCTGCGGGAGACGGCGGCTTCGCTCGGCTGACCGCAAGCCGCAGGGCCTACAGGCAACAGGGCCGACTGCACGCTACAGGGCCGACTGCAGGCACAAGGGCGCTGCGGGCGGAACGGTGCGAGCAGCGAGCGGACGAGCGGGAAACGGCTGCCGGGATTGAGCGGGCGCGTGCGAATAGGCGTTCTTTCTGGGGGGGAGCGAGCGGAGAGGGGATAGCGCACCTTTTTGTACCTTTTTCCCGCTATCGGCTAGGATGCGACGGAATAGCGATGTGCGACATCGTTATTCGGCTGCGGATGTGAGGATGCGACGGAATAGCGATGCGCGATATCGTTATTTAGGTGCGGATGTGAGGATGCGACGGAATAGCGATGTGCGACATCGTTATTCGGCTGCGGATGTGAGGATGCGACGAAATAGCGATGCGCGATATCGTTATTTAGGTGCGGATGTGAGGATGCGACGGAATAGCGATGTGCGACATCGTTATTCGGCTGCGGATGTGAGGATGCGACGGAATAGCGATGCTCGACATCGTTATTCGGCTGCGGATGTGAGGATGCGACGGAATAGCGATGCGCGATATCGTTATTTAGGTGCGGATGTGAGGATGCGACGGAATAGCGATGCGCGACATTGTTATTTAGCTGCGGATGTGAGGATGCGACAGAATAGCGATGTGCGACATCGTTATTCGGCTGCGGATGTGAGGATGCGACGGAATAGCGATGTGCGACATCGTTATTCGGCTGCGGATGTGAGGATGCGACGAAATAGCGATGCGCGACATCGTCATTCGGCCTGAGCACGTGCCTTTGCGCTGTAGAACGTTAAAGACGACAATTCCAACCCACGCTCCGCTCATGACCGCCCGAGCCACTTGTCACCCGCCGGACGTTGCACTATACTTGCTGTAATAGCGACGAACAGGAGAGTACGCCACGACGAGGAGCGACCAGAGAGGACTGCCTAGGGTGAGAGCAGTCTCGTATCCGACGTGGGGGAAATGCGCCTGGGAGCCGCAGCGCCGAGCGAAGCGCCGGACGCCGCCGATTCATTCCGTCGAATCGGCCGGCCCGAAGGCTTGCGTTAGGCGTTGCCGGGGGGCCCCGTTAACGGCCGAATGAGACGGGCGATTCGCCGCGCCTTGCTGGAAGAGCAAGAACGCCGATCGCGCCAAGCAGAGTGGGACCGCGTCAGAAGACGCCTCTGCAGCGAGAGCTGCCGGGGCGTCTTTTTTTGCGCAGTCATGCGTCGCCGCGCAGCTTTCGCGAAGGATTTCGCATTCTTCGGCAACTAAGGCAGCACACTTCAAGGGGGGGAGAACACATGGGCTTCTGGGAGACGGTGCGTTCCGACGTAGAAGCGGTGTTCGAAAACGATCCGGCGGCCAGGAGCCGATTCGAGGTCATCTTCACGTATTCGGGGCTGCACGCCATCTGGGCGCACAAAATCGCGCACGGCTTCTTCAAGCGAAGATGGTTCACCGCGGCGCGCGTCATCTCGCAGGTGAGCCGGTTCATGACCGGCATCGAGATCCATCCCGGCGCCAAGATCGGCCGCAAGCTGTTCATCGACCACGGGATGGGCGTCGTCATCGGGGAGACCTGCGAGATCGGGGACGAGGTCGTCATTTACCAAGGCGTGACGCTCGGGGGGGACCGGCAAGGAAAAAGGCAAGCGCCACCCGACGATCGGCAACCGGGTCGTCATCGCTTCGGGCGCCAAAGTATTGGGTTCGTTCAAAGTAGGCGACAATTCCAATATAGGCGCCAACTCCGTCGTGCTCCGCGAGGTGCCGCCGGACAGCACGGTCGTCGGCATTCCGGGCCGCGTCGTGAAGCGGGGCGGACAGCGGATCGGCGACCGGCTCGACCATACGAACCTGCCGGACCCGGTCATCGAGACGTTCCGCTTCATGCAGAAGGAGATCGACGACCTCAAAGGCGAGCTGGAGCATTTGAAACGGGAGCGCAGCGGATACTTCGATCCGCCGCCGCTCGAGCTCAAGGCCAAATGCGATTCCTCCGCCGACGCCGGAGACGGCAAGCCTGCCGAAGGCGATGCCGCGCGGGGGGACGACCGCGACCGCCGGGCAGAACCCGTTTATTCTTCCGCCTGTTCAAGAAACTCAAAGGAGCCATAATCGACCATGACCCTTCGCATTTACAATACGCTGACCCGCGAGGCCGAACCATTCGTGCCCCAGCAGCCCGGCCAAGTCACGATGTACGTATGCGGACCGACCGTATACGGGTATATTCATATCGGGAACGCGCGCCCCGTCATCTTCTTCGACGTCGTGCGCCGGTATATGGAGCATGCCGGCTACAAGGTCAACTACCTGACCAACTTCACCGACGTCGACGACAAGATGATCCGGCGCGCCGAGGAGATGGGCATCACCGTCCCCGAGCTGGGCGAGCGGTTCATTCAGGCGTTCATCGAGGATACGACCGCGCTCGGTGTCTTCCCGGCCACGAAAAACCCGCGGGTGACCGACACGATTCCGGAGATCATCTCGTTCATTCGTACGCTCGAGGAGAAGGGCTATGCTTACGAGAGCGGCGGAGACGTCTACTACCGAACCGCGCGATTCCCCGACTACGGCAAGCTGTCCCACAAAAATCTAGCGGATCTGCAGTACGGCATCCGGATCGAGGTGGACGAGCGCAAGGAATCGCCGCAGGACTTCGTTCTCTGGAAGGCGGCCAAGCCGGGCGAGATCAGCTGGAGCAGTCCTTGGGGCGAAGGCCGTCCGGGCTGGCACATCGAGTGCTCGGCCATGGTGCTCAAGTACGCGGGCGAGACGCTCGACATCCACGGCGGCGGCAACGACCTGCAGTTCCCGCACCACGAGTGCGAGATCGCGCAGTCTGAGGCGCTGACGGGCAAGCCGCTGGCGCGCTACTGGATGCACAACGGCTTCGTCAATATCGACAACGAGAAGATGTCCAAGTCCATCGGCAACGTCGTCAACCCGCGCGAGCTGCTGCAGAAGACGAGCGCGCAGGCAATCCGCTATATCATGCTGACCGGCCATTACCGTAGCCCGATCAACTTCAGCGAGGAGTCGGTCGCCCAGGCCGAGAACAGCGTGCAGCGCCTCGCCAACGCGCGCGACAACCTGAAGCACCGGCTGTCCTCCGTCTCCGAGCTGGTGCCCGCCGATCCTTCGGTCGCGCCGAGGCTCGCGCAGCTCCGGGCGGCGTTCGACGCCAAGATGGACGACGACTTCAACACGGCGGACGCGATCACGGTGTGGTTCCAGACGGTGTCCGACGCCAATGCGTATTTGAAGCGCGACGCGGCCTGCGCGGCGGACATTCATGCGTATCTGGAACTCATCGCGACGTTCGACCGGGTGCTCGGGCTGCTGCCGCCGGAGGCGGGCGCAGAGCTGCTGGACGCGGAGGTCGACAGTCTGATCGCCGAGCGCGCAGACGCGCGCAAGCGCCGCGACTTCGCGCGTGCGGACGAGATTCGCGACCTGCTGGCGGAGAAAGGGATCATCCTTGAAGATACGGCGCAAGGGATGCGGTGGCGCCGGAAATGACGGAGCTTCGCACGAACGCGCCGCTTCCGGTCATCGCGCCGGAGTTGCCGAAGGACCAGCCGGTCAACCTGCTTAATCCGATCGTGCTCGCTTACATCGGCGACGCGGTGTTCGAGGTGTATATTCGCCAGCGGCTGATCGCTACCGCGTCGCGCAAGCCGCACGAGCTGCACAAGGCCGCTACCCGTTACGTCTCCGCCGCCGCGCAGGCGCGGCTGCTGGCGCGTTGGGGGCCGCTGCTGACGGAAGAGGAGGCCGACGTCGCGCGGCGCGGCCGCAACGCGAAGTCGGGCTCGCCGCCGCGCAATGCGGATCCGGGCGATTACCGTCACGCGACCGGCCTGGAGTCGCTGGTGGGCTATTTATTTTACCGCGGGGAGCGGGACCGGCTCGAGACGTTGATCGGGCTGGCCTTCGAACCTGAAGATACGAAGCCGGAGGGGTCCGCGCGACCCGGGCGAAAGGAAGAGACGACATGAGCAGCAATCGCAGCAATCGCCCGGGAGGACCGGGGAAACCGGACCGTTCGGCGAAGGGAGCCGGCGGACCGTCCGCCTATGGCGGGACGGGCGCGGGAGCCCGCGAGGGCCGCCGACAGGCGGAAGGACGCGCGGGCTCCCGCGACGCAGTCCGGTCCGCGGATCGGCGCGCGGCGGACAAGCCGTCCGCCGGCGGCGCGCGCAAGCCCGCGGGCGGCTACAAGCCCGGCTTCGCCGCGGATCGCAGGAGCGGGGCCGGGCAGCGGGCGTACGGCCGCCGGCACGAGGCCGAGGCGGCCGAGCGCGAGACGCGCGTTCGCGTCGCCGCGTATGAGGACGAGGCAGCCGAAGCTTCGGCGGCGGACGACGGGGAAGACGCGGCCGAAGGCGAGCAATACCTGGCCGGCAAGCATCCGGTGCTCGAGGCGCTCAAGGCGGGGCGGACGCTCAACAAGATCTGGCTCTCGAACCAGGCCCAGAAGAGCCTCGTTCAGCCGATCTTGGAGGAGGCCAAGGGACGCGGCGTCGTCGTGCAGTATGCGGACAAGCGCAAGCTGGACAGCCTGGCTCCCGGCATTCAGCATCAAGGTGTCGTGGCGCAGGCGGCGGCGGTATCGTATGCCGAGCCGGAGGAGCTGCTCGCGCGGGCGGCCGAACGCGGCGAGGCGCCGCTGATCGTGCTCCTCGACGAGGTCGAGGATCCGCACAACCTCGGCTCCATCCTGCGGTCGGTCGACTGCACGGGCGCCCACGGCGTCATCGTGCCCAAGCGCCGCAGCGCGAGCCTGACGGCCGTCGTCGCCAAGACGAGCGCGGGCGCCGTCGAGTACGTGCCGGTCGCGCGGGTGTCCAACCTGGCCCAGACGATCGACCGGCTGAAGGAAGCGGGCGTCTGGATCGCCGGCGCGGCCGGCGAGGCGAAGGACGACGTCTATGCGACCGATCTCACCGGGCCGATCGCGATCGTCATCGGCAGCGAAGGCAAGGGCTTGTCCCGGCTTATTCGCGAGAAATGCGATTTTCTGATCTCTCTGCCGATGTTCGGCAAGCTCAACTCGCTCAACGCCTCGGTCGCCGCGGGCATCATCCTCTACGAAGCCGTGCGCCAGCGGCTGGCGAAGCGCGGCGGCGGTCCGGGCAAGGGCGGCCATGCTTCGCCGTGAGGACATCCTCATCGTCGACGGCTACAACATGATCGGCGCGTGGCCCGAGCTGGACCGCCTGAAGGCGACCCGGCTGGAGGACGCGCGCGATCGGCTGCTCGACATGCTGGCGGA
Source organism: Cohnella rhizosphaerae (assembly GCF_029525575.1). Classification (GTDB taxonomy): domain Bacteria; phylum Bacillota; class Bacilli; order Paenibacillales; family Paenibacillaceae; genus Cohnella; species Cohnella rhizosphaerae. The sequence continues at coordinate 71,717 of NZ_JAPDIA010000005.1, read as the reverse complement.
TTACCAGGGCTACCTGGGACTGAAGGTCATCGTCGTATTCGACGCGTTTCGCGTGCCCGGCGTCGGCGCCAAGTTCAAGCAGCATCGGCTCGGCGTCGTGTACACCCGCGAGAAAGAAACGGCCGACGAATGCATCGAGCGGCTCGTCGGCGAGGTGAAGTCGGTGCGGCGGGACGTGTACGTCGCCACTTCGGACCAGACCGAGCAGCACGTGGCGTTCGGGCGCGGCGCGCTGCGTCTGTCCGCGCGCGAGCTGCTGCTCGCGGTGGAGGAGAGCCGGCGCGAGATCGGCAAGACGATCCGCAAGGCGCCGCCGCCGAAGCGCAATCCGCTGGGCGGCGTCATCAGCGACGACGTGGCGCGGGTTCTGGAGCGGTGGCGCCGGGGCGAGCGAGCGCCGGGCGATTCGGACAAGTCCTAGCGACCCACCGGACCGGGACCCGTATCCCTCCGTGCGGGAGCGGACCTGTATCCATTTTAGGCTGCAAGTCCGTTCGCCAAAACGCAAACAAATGTCCGCATTGCCCGGAAGCCTTGAATTATAAGGGTTTTCTTCATTGACGCTATGGGTTTCATCAAGTATATTGGTAATAGTTTGGTAGAGGGATCCAGTTTGTATCTGAATGTCTTGAAGCCGGAGGGATGACCGTGAGCGTCGACGTGAACGACCTTGTCACATATGAATACGACTTCAAGACCGACGAGGATATCGTCGAGTCGGTCCGCGCGGGCGATTCAGAGGCACTGGAGTATCTGATCAATAAATATCGCAATTTCGTCCGGGCGAAGGCCCGTTCTTATTTTTTGATCGGCGCGGAGCGCGAGGACATCGTGCAGGAGGGCATGATCGGCCTGTACAAGTCGATCCGCGACTTCAAAGGGGACAAGCTGGCCTCCTTCAAGGCGTTCGCGGAGCTGTGCATCACGCGCCAGATCATTACCGCGATCAAGACCGCGACCCGGCAGAAGCATATTCCGCTCAACTCCTACGTTTCCCTGGACAAGCCGATCTACGACGAGGACTCCGACCGTACGCTGCTGGACGTCATCTGCGGCTCCCGCGTCTGCGATCCCGAGGAGATGATCATCAACCAGGAGGAGTTCTACGGCCTGGAGGACAAGATGTCCGAGATCCTGAGCGATCTCGAGCGCAAGGTGCTCATGCTCTATTTGGACGGGCGTTCCTATCAGGAGATCGCCGTCGACCTCGATCGCCACGTCAAGTCCATCGACAATGCGCTTCAGCGCGTGAAGCGCAAGCTCGAGCGATATCTGGAGGTCAGGGATATCGGTCTTTAGGTTGGCCGAAGCCGTCAGCTACATAGCAGTGCTCGCAGAGGCAGCGCCGGACGGCAGGCTGCTTTTTTTTATTTTCGCAGGGTGCCGGGAACTTCGGGTTTAAAGGATATCCCCGCTTGGCAAGAATGATAGAGAGCTCTGCGGCCGGGAGCCAAAGACACGTCCCACGATCTGCGCGCGTTGACCATAGTCAAGCTTCTCGTTGACATTGCCTATGGGCTATGATAAATTACTTTAGTAACCTTAAGGTGGAGTTTTATGCGCAGCCCTGAATATGGTGTGATACGCCAGGTGTCGTTGTCGTACGTAACGGCTTAGGCGTATTAACCCGGATTCAATGTCTTTTTTTTTTGTGATCTGGCACAGCCCGGGAGGTGGAACAGATGCGGGTAATCATCACTCTCGCTTGCACGACCTGCAAGCAGCGGAATTATGCGACGACCAAGAACAAGCGCACGCACTCCGATCGCATCGAACTGAAGAAGTTCTGCAAGTTCTGCAATGAGCATACGGCTCATCGCGAGACGCGCTAAGCTCTAGGAGGTTTTGGGACGTGACTTTCCTGGCCAAAATGAAACAGAGCTTTGGGTCCTTTACTTCGTTCTTTGCCGATAGTTGGAGTGAATTGAAGAAGGTCCGTTGGCCCAAACGTAAAGAGTTGGTCAGCTACACGCTGGTCGTTATCGTGACGGTCGCGATCGTTACGCTTTACTTTTGGGTGCTGGACGTCATCATTTCGCGGTTGATCGACCTCGTCATTTAACGCGGAACCCAAAGGTGGCTTTTCCGATGGAAAAAAGATGGTATGTAGTTCACACGTACTCCGGTTACGAGAACAAAGTCAAGACGAACCTGGAGAAACGCGTGGAATCGATGGGCATGCAGGACAAGATTTTTCGCGTGCTCGTGCCCATGGAGGAAGAACTCGTCAACAAGGACGGCAAGAAAAAGACCGTGATGCGCAAGGTGTATCCGGGCTACGTCCTCGTCGAGATGATCCAGACGGACGATTCCTGGTACGTGGTCCGCAACACGCCCGGCGTCACCGGGTTTGTCGGATCGACCGGATCGGGATCGAAGCCTACGGCCCTGCTGCCCGAAGAAGTGGATCAGATTCTGAAACACATGGGTATGGAGGAGCCGAAGCCGGTCATCGACTTCGAATTGAAGGAGAATGTCCGCGTCAAGGTCGGCCCTTTCGCGAACTTCGTCGGGTCGGTCGAAGAGATCCTTCACGACAAGAGCAAGCTGAAGGTGCACGTCAACATGTTCGGCAGAGAAACCCCGCTTGAGCTGGATTACACTCAGGTGGAGAAGATATAAGAGTCTGGCGGATGGGGGCGTTCGCGCCGCCGCTCGCAGGTTTCTGGATTTGAGCGGGAGGGACCAAGCATCCCGTTATACCGCATTTTGAGCTGGAGGTGCAACAACATGGCAAAAAAAGGTCATTAAAATGGTCAAGCTGCAGGTGCCGGCCGGCAAGGCTAACCCTGCGCCGCCTATCGGTCCCGCACTGGGTCAAGCAGGCGTTAATATCATGGCCTTCTGTAAGGAATTCAACGCGCGTACGGCTGACCAAGCCGGCCTGATCATTCCGGTCGTCATCACCGTATTCGAAGACCGTTCCTTCACGTTCGAGACGAAGACGCCGCCTGCGGCCGTATTGCTTCGCGTCGCTGCTGGCATCCCGAAGGGATCCGGCGAGCCGAACAAGAAGAAGGTCGCTACCGTTAAGCGCGCGAAAGTTCGCGAGATCGCCGAGCAGAAGATGCAGGATCTCAACGCGGCTTCCGTCGAAGCGGCTATGCGTATGGTCGAAGGCACGGCGCGCAGCATGGGCGTCGTCATCGAAGACTAATCGCAGCGGACCTGTTATAGGGATCGCGATCGCGCTTCGGACCGTACTTGGGACGAAGGGCGAAGTGGGAGGAGACTTCCGTTACTACCACACAAGGAGGAGAACTACATGGCTAAGCACGGCAAGAAGTACCAAGAAGCCGCCAAGCTGATCGACCGCGACGCAACTTATGAAGCCGCCGAAGCGATCGAGCTTGTGAAGCAAGCGGCCAAGGCGAAGTTCGACGAGTCCGTCGAAGTCGCCGTCCGTCTCGGCGTCGATCCGAGAAAGCAAGACCAGAACGTGCGCGGCGTCGTCGTCCTGCCTCACGGCACGGGCAAGACCCAGCGCGTGCTTGTATTCGCCAAGGGCGACAAGCTCAAAGAAGCCGAAGCCGCTGGCGCTGACTATGTCGGCGACACGGACCTCATCAACAAGATCCAGCAGGGCTGGTTCGAATTCGACGTCTGCGTAGCGACGCCGGACATGATGAGCGAAGTCGGCAAGCTCGGCCGTATCCTCGGCGGTAAGGGCCTCATGCCTAACCCGAAGGCCGGCACGGTTACGAACGACGTGACCAAGGCCGTCCAAGAGATCAAGGCCGGTAAGATCGAGTACCGTCTGGACAAGGCAGGTCAGATTCACGCTCCGATCGGCAAGGTATCCTTCGATTCGGCGAAGCTCGCCGACAACCTGAAGGCACTGGTCGACGCGCTGAACCGCGCCAAGCCATCCGCTGCGAAGGGCGTATACCTGAAGAACATCTCGATTTCCTCGACGATGGGCCCGGGCGCGCGTCTGAACGTTTCGGCATACCGTCTCTAATCGCCAGCTTCTGGCGATTGACAGACCGAGTATGGACGTGTTACTTTAATCAAGTTGAATATTGATACCGTAGACCGTAGGTGCCGAGAGGCTTAATTTCCTACCGAGGTGTGTGCATACATTCGTTACCTGTCCTTGCCTTTCAGGGATGCGTAAGATTAATGTAACGTCATGCCTCCGCGATGTCTGCGGGGGGCATTTTTAATGCCTTCGTGAAGGCGATAGCCTTATAGACGATCGATACGGTGAAGTCCTACGACCAGGAGGTGTACCAAATGGCAAATGCAAAGATTATCGAAGCCAAGCAGCAGGAAGTCGAAGCGATCGCCGCCAAGCTGAAGTCCAGCGCGAGCACGGTCGTTGCCGATTACCGCGGCCTTAACGTCGCTCAAGTCACGGAACTTCGCAAGCGTCTGCGCGAAGCCGGCATCGAATTCCAAGTGTTGAAGAACTCGCTCGTCAGCCGCGCTGCGGCTAGCGTCGAGCTGAGCGACCTGGATGCCGTCCTGACGGGTCCTACCGCCGTAGCGTTCAGCGCTACGGACGTCGTTGCCGCAGCGAAGATCCTCAACGACTTCGCGAAGAAGAACGATGCGCTCAAGCTGAAAGGCGGCGTCATCGAAGGTCGCTTTATCGATGCTGCTCAAGTCAAGGCACTGGCTGACCTGCCTTCCCGCGAAGGTTTGCTCTCCATGCTCCTCAGCGTCCTGCAAGCGCCGATCCGCAACTTCGCGCTCGCCGTCAAGGCGGTCGCCGAGAAGAACGAAGCAAGCGCATAAGTCGTACGCCTTCAATATGGGGGCGCGCGGATTCAAAACACCAACAAATTATCTAATTTAACGGAGGTACTACCATGAGCAAAGAGTCCATCTTGGAAGCCATCAAAGGCATGAGCGTCCTGGAACTGAACGACCTGGTCAAGGCAATCGAAGAAGAATTCGGCGTAACTGCCGCTGCACCGGTTGCCGCTGGCGCAGTTGCAGTCGCAGAAGTTGAAGAGCAAACCGAATTCGACGTTATCCTGCTCGAAGCTGGCGCTTCCAAGATCAACGTTATCAAGGTTGTTCGCGAAATCACGGGTCTTGGCCTGAAGGAAGCGAAGGACGTTGTCGACAACGCTCCTAAAGCTGTTAAAGAAAAAGTGGCTAAGGACGAAGCTGACGCTGTTAAGGCTAAGCTCGAAGAAGCCGGCGCTAAGGTCGAAGTTAAGTAATTTAGCTTAACAATCGAATCGCGAACCCCTTGAAGCTTGCCTTCGAGGGGTTTGTGCATGTTTGAGCAGAGGGGACGAGGAGATGGCTGACCATTATTATACGCAGCAGCCCAGCGCGCGCAGCGACCGCAAAAAAATCGAGGCCGTGCTGCGGGGGCAAAAGCTTCAGTTCGTCTCCGACTCCGGCGTGTTCTCGCGGGACGGGGTGGACTTCGGCAGCCGGGTGCTGATCGCGCATATGGAGCTGGGACAGCAGGACCGCGTGCTGGACGTCGGCTGCGGCTACGGCCCGATCGGACTGACGGCGGCCCGCCTGGTGCCGCGAGGACATGTGACGATGCTGGACGTGAACGAACGGGCCGTCGCGCTGAGCCGGGAAAACGCCGCGCTGAACGGCATCGGCAACGTGGACGTTCAGGTTAGCGACCTGTACGAAGCGGTGGGCGGCAGAGCGTTCGACGTCATTCTGTCCAATCCGCCGATCCGGGCGGGCAAGGCTGTCGTGCATCGGATTCTCGAAGAAGCGCACGCGCATTTGAATCCGGGCGGCGCGCTATGGATCGTCATTCAGAACAAGCAGGGCGCGCCCAGCGCGAAGGCCAAGCTTGAAGCATGCTTCGGCGAGGATCATGTGAGCGAAGTCGGCAAAGACAAAGGGTACCGCGTATACAAAGCGGTTAAGGCTTAAGGTTTTTAAGAGGCAAGCGGCGCGGTCGCGGCGACGGCGTTCAGAATTTCAGCGTCTGAAATCCGCGTTTGACCTCCCCGGGCGCTTGTGGTACTATTAAAAGATGTCAGATTTAAGATGGGCTAGTTGTCTGTATGTGAGGAAGTTATTCGATTAACGCCATTCAGAGGAATAAAAATACGCCGTTTGGCGTATATTGGGTGAATGGGCTGGATACGAGTGCCATTGTGCCTCCGCATGGGGCATAGGGGCTTTTATTTGTTTGCCGCTGTGATTTTGCGCGCACATTGCGCTTCTTGCGTCCTCCCGCTGTTATTTTACCCAATTTCCGCGTTTTATCATACCGTAGGGTTCCCCGCGGGACGGCTGCCTCTGCTAGTGCTGGAGAGAGGATCTCGCTCCGCTACCATATGCTTCACAGTAGACTGAAGGGGTGAGGATAAGTTGGCAGGACATCTTGTTCAGTATGGTCGCCGCACCAGGCGCAGTTATGCCCGCATTCATGAGGTGCTGGACATTCCGAACCTGATCGAGATCCAGCAGCAATCGTACCAGAAGTTTCTGGACGACGGGCTGCGCGAGATCTTCCAGGACATCTCTCCGATCTCGGACTTCACGGGCAACCTCGTGCTCGAGTTCGTCGATTACAGCCTTGGAGAGCCGAAGTATTCGGTCGACGAGTCCAAGGAGCGCGACGTGACTTATGCGGCTCCGCTGCGCGTCAAGGTTCGCCTTCTTAACAAGGAGACGGGCGAAGTCAAGGAGCAGGAAGTGTTCATGGGCGACTTCCCGCTTATGACGGAGACCGGCACGTTCATCATCAACGGCGCCGAGCGCGTCATCGTCAGCCAATTGGTGCGTTCGCCCAGCGTCTACTACAGCACCAAGATCGACAAGAACGGCAAGAAGACCTATACCGCGACCGTCATTCCGAACCGCGGCGCATGGCTGGAGCTCGAGACGGACGCCAAGGACATCATCTACGTCCGCATCGACCGCACGCGCAAGATCCCGGTCACCGTGCTGCTTCGCGCGCTCGGATTCGGCATGGACGCCGAGATTCTGGACTTGCTCGGCCAGGACGAGTTCATCCGCAATACGCTGGAGAAGGACAACACCGACTCCACCGAAAAGGCGCTGATCGAGATCTACGAGCGCCTGCGTCCGGGCGAACCGCCGACGCTGGAGAACGCGCGCAGCCTGCTCATCGCCCGCTTCTTCGATCCGAAGCGCTACGATCTGGCTAACGTCGGCCGTTACAAGATCAACAAGAAGCTTCATATTAAGAACCGTCTGTTCAACCAGCGTCTCGCGGAGACACTCGTCGATCCGTCGACCGGCGAGATCATCGCCGAATCGGGACAGGTCATCGACCGTCGTCTGCTCGACCAGATCCTCCCGATGCTGGAGAAGAACGTCGGCTTCAAGAACTACCGCGTCACCGGCGTCAACGAGGCGGAGGACATCCCGCTGCAAAGCATTCTCGTGCACTCGCCGGTCGAGGAAGGCAAGGTCGTCAAGATCATCTCCAACGGCATCATCGACAAGTCGGTGAAGCATATTACGCCGGCGGACATCATTTCGTCCATCAACTACTTCATCGATCTGCTGCACGGCATCGGCAGCACCGATGATATCGACCACCTGGGCAACCGTCGTCTTCGTTCGGTCGGCGAGCTGCTGCAGAACCAGTTCCGCATCGGGCTCTCCCGGATGGAGCGCGTCGTGCGCGAACGGATGTCGATCCAGGATCAGAACGCGATCACGCCGCAGGCGCTGATCAACATTCGTCCGGTCATCGCGGCGATCAAGGAATTTTTCGGTTCGTCCCAGCTGTCGCAGTTCATGGACCAGACCAATCCGCTCGCGGAGCTGACGCACAAGCGCCGTCTGTCCGCGCTCGGTCCGGGCGGTCTGACGCGGGAACGCGCGGGCTTCGAAGTGCGCGACGTACATCCGTCCCACTACGGCCGCATGTGTCCGATCGAGACGCCTGAAGGTCCGAACATCGGTCTGATCAACTCGCTGTCCACGTTCGCGCGGATCAACGAGTACGGCTTTATCGAAGCGCCGTACCGCAAGGTCGATCACAGCACGGGCATCGTCACCGAAGAGATCGACTATATGACGGCAGACGAAGAGGACAACTACATCATCGCGCAGGCGAACGCCCAGCTCACCGAAGAGGGCAAGTTCGCAGACGATATGGTTATCGTTCGTTACAACAAGCAGGCGGACAACATTCTGACGATGCCGAGCGATCGCGTCGACTACATGGACGTATCGCCTAAGCAGGTCGTGTCCGTCGCGACCGCGATGATCCCGTTCCTCGAGAACGACGACTCCAACCGCGCGCTGATGGGTTCGAACATGCAGCGTCAAGCGGTGCCGCTGCTCGTCCCGGATTCGCCGTACGTCGGTACGGGCATGGAGCACAAGGCCGCCAAGGACTCGGGGGTCTGCGTCGTCTCCAAGTACGACGGCGTCATCGAGCGCGTTACGGCCAACGAGATCTGGCTGCGCCGCATCGAGCTGCTCGACGGCAAGGAAGTCAAGGGCGACGTCATCAAGTACAAGCTGCAAAAGTTCATGCGTTCGAACCAAGGCACTTGCATCAACCAGCGCCCGATCTGCCGCAAGGGCGACATCGTCAAGAAGGGCGACATCCTCGCCGACGGTCCGTCCACGGATACCGGCGAACTGGCGCTCGGACGCAACGTCGTCGTCGCGTTCATGACGTGGGAAGGCTACAACTACGAGGATGCGATCCTGCTCTCCGAGAAGCTCGTGAGAGAAGACGTCTACACCTCGATTCATATTGAGGAATACGAGTCCGAAGCGCGCGACACGAAGCTCGGACCGGAAGAAATCACGCGCGACATCCCGAACGTCGGCGAAGACGCGCTGCGCAACCTCGACGAGCGCGGCATCATCCGCGTCGGCGCCGAGATCAGCGCGGGCGACATCCTCGTCGGCAAGGTCACGCCGAAGGGCGTAACCGAGCTGACGGCGGAGGAGCGCCTCCTGCACGCGATCTTCGGCGAGAAGGCCCGCGAAGTGCGCGACACCTCGCTGCGCGTACCGCACGGCACCGACGGCATCGTCGTCGACGTCAAAGTGTTCACGCGGGAAAACGGCGACGAGCTGCCGCCGGGCGTCAATCAGCTGGTGCGCGCTTATATCGCGCAAAAACGGAAAATCTCCGAAGGCGACAAGATGGCCGGACGCCACGGCAACAAGGGCGTTATCGCGCGCATCCTGCCTGAGGAAGACATGCCGTTCCTGCCGGACGGCACGCCGGTCCAGGTCGTTCTGAACCCGCTGGGCGTACCTTCGCGGATGAATATCGGTCAGGTGCTCGAGGTTCACCTCGGCATGGCCTGCCGCTACCTGGGCATTCGGGCCGCCACGCCGGTATTCGACGGCGCGCGCGAGCACGACGTGTTCGACACGATGGAAGAAGCCGGCATGCAGCGCAACGGCAAGACGAGGCTGTACGACGGGCGCACGGGCGAGCCGTTCGAGCGCGAAGTCACCGTCGGCGTTCTGTATATGATCAAGCTCGCGCACATGGTCGACGACAAGATCCATGCGCGCTCTACGGGCCCGTACTCGCTCGTTACGCAGCAGCCGCTGGGCGGTAAAGCCCAATTCGGCGGCCAGCGCTTCGGGGAGATGGAAGTGTGGGCGCTCGAAGCCTACGGCGCGGCCTATACGCTGCAAGAAATTCTGACCGTGAAGTCCGACGACGTCGTCGGCCGCGTGAAGACGTACGAATCGATCGTCAAGGGCGAGAACGTCCCTGAACCTGGCGTGCCGGAATCGTTCAAGGTCTTGATCAAGGAGCTTCAAAGCCTTGGCATGGACGTGAAGATTTTGTCGGGCGACGAGCAGGAGATCGAGATGAAAGAGATCGACGACGAAGACGATACGACCGGCGACAAGCTGAACTTGAACCTGGAAGGCTCCGAAGTCGGCGCCGAGTAAGATCGTCATGCGACGGACCGGACCGCGCGCTTGGCGCGCGGCCGGCTGCCGCATCGCCGACGCGGATACCTGAACATCGTCACGACCGTTCGTCCATCGCAACGTAATCCGAGCCACGATGAAGGAGGGCTTGCTCCTTGTTAGACGTTAACAATTTTGAGTTTATGAAGATCGGGCTGGCTTCCCCGGACAAGATCCGTTCTTGGTCCAGAGGCGAAGTCAAGAAGCCCGAGACGATTAACTACCGTACCCTGAAGCCGGAAAAGGAAGGCCTGTTCTGCGAAAAGATTTTCGGGCCGACCAAAGACTGGGAATGCCACTGCGGCAAGTACAAGCGCGTCCGTTACAAGGGCGTCGTGTGCGACCGCTGCGGCGTCGAAGTCACCCGCGCCAAGGTTCGCCGCGAGCGCATGGGCCATATCGAGCTTGCGGCTCCGGTTTCGCATATCTGGTACTTCAAAGGCATTCCGAGCCGCATGGGCCTCGCCCTCGACATGTCGCCGCGTTCGCTCGAAGAGATCATCTACTTCGCGTCTTACGTCGTGACGGATCCGGGCGATACGCCGCTTGAAAAGAAGCAGCTCCTGTCGGAGAAGGAATACCGCAGCTACCGCGAGAAGTACGGCTACGCGTTCAGCGCCGGCATGGGCGCCGAAGCGGTGAAGAAGCTGCTGCAGGACATCGATCTCGACCGCGAGCTCGATATGCTGAAGGAAGAGCTTCGCACGGCCCAGGGCCAGCGCCGCAACCGCGCGATCAAGCGCCTTGAAGTCATCGAGTCGTTCCGCAACTCCGGCAACCTGCCGGACTGGATGATCCTCGACGTGCTGCCGGTCATCCCGCCGGAGCTTCGTCCGATGGTACAGCTCGACGGCGGCCGCTTCGCGACTTCCGACCTGAACGACCTGTACCGCCGCGTCATCAACCGGAACAACCGTCTGAAGCGTCTGCTCGACCTGGGCGCGCCGGACATCATCGTGCAGAACGAAAAGCGGATGCTCCAGGAAGCCGTCGACGCCCTGATCGACAACGGCCGCCGCGGCCGTCCGGTCACGGGTCCCGGCAACCGTCCGCTCAAGTCCCTCAGCCATATGCTGAAGGGCAAGCAAGGCCGCTTCCGTCAGAACCTGCTCGGCAAGCGCGTCGACTATTCCGGCCGTTCCGTTATCGTCGTCGGACCGGACCTGAAGATGTACCAGTGCGGTCTGCCGAAGGAAATGGCGCTCGAGCTGTTCAAGCCGTTCGTCATGAAGGAGCTCGTGCTCAAGGGTCAGGCGCATAACATCAAGAGCGCGAAGCGCAAAGTCGAACGCGTCAGCCCGGAAGTTTGGGACGTGCTCGAAGAAGTCATCAAGGAGCACCCGGTTCTGCTGAACCGCGCGCCTACGCTTCACCGTCTCGGCATCCAGGCGTTCGAACCGATTCTGGTCGAAGGCCGCGCGATCAAGCTGCACCCGCTCGTCTGTACGGCGTACAACGCCGACTTCGACGGCGACCAGATGGCCGTGCACGTGCCGCTGTCGGCCGAAGCCCAAGCCGAAGCTCGCTTGCTCATGCTGGCCTCCGGCAACATCCTGAACCCGAAGGACGGCAAGCCTGTCGTCACGCCTTCGCAGGATATGGTTCTCGGCTGCTACTACCTGACCATGGACAACAAGGACGCGCACGGCGCCGGCATGCGCCTCGCCGAAGTGAACGAAGCCGTGTCCGCGTATCAACGCGGCGCAGCCGACCTTCATGCGCGCGTCGTCATTCCGGTCAAGGCATTGAACAAGAAGACGTTTAACGAGAAGCAGCAGGACGCTTTGCTCGTGACGACGATCGGCAAGATCATCTTCAACGAGATTTTCCCTGACACGTTCCCGTACATCAACGAGGCGACCAAGGACAATCTGCTGAAGGGTACGCCCGAGAAATACTTCATCTACGACAAAGGCGCGAACCTCGACCAGATCATGCAGGATATCCCGACGCCCGGCGCTGTGGGCAAGGAATATCTCGGCCATATCATCGGCGAGTGCTTCCGCATTTACCATACGATGAAGACGTCGATCATCCTCGACGACATCAAGCAGCTCGGCTTCACGTACTCGACCCGCGCGGGCATCACGGTCGCCGTGGCCGACGTTACGGTACCGCAAGAGAAGGTCGAGATCCTGAAGAAGTCCGACGAAGCCGTCAAGACGATCACGACGCAGTATCGCCGCGGTCTGATCACGGACAGCGAGCGCTACGACCGCGTCATCGACATCTGGTCGAAGACGAAGGACGAGATCACGGAAGTGCTCATGAAGTCGATGGACCGCTACAACTCCATCATGCTCATGGTCGACTCCAAGGCGCGGGGCAACAAGTCGCAGATCACCCAGCTGGGCGGCATGCGCGGTCTGATGGCGACGCCGTCGGGCCGAATCTTCGAGCTTCCGATCAAGTCGAACTTCCGCGAAGGCCTGACGGTCCTCGAGTACTTCATCTCGACGCACGGCGCGCGTAAAGGTCTGGCCGATACGGCGCTTCGTACCGCCGACTCGGGCTACCTGACCCGCCGTCTCGTCGACGTCGCGCAGGACGTCATCGTCCGCGAAGAAGATTGCGGCACGGACAAAGGCATCATCGTCAGCCGCATCGAGGACGGCAAGGAAGTCATCGAGGAGCTGTTCGACCGGATCGAAGGACGTTATGCGTTCGAGACGATCCGTCATCCGGAGACCGGCGAGATCATCGTCGGCCGCAACGATCTGATCGATACGCCGAAGGCGGAAGAGCTGATCCGCGCCGGCGTGCAGAAGCTGCAGATCCGCTCCGTGCTGAGCTGCCGCGCCCGTCATGGCGTGTGCAAGATGTGCTACGGCCGCAACCTGGCGACGGGCAAGAAGGTCGAGATCGGCGAAGCGGTCGGCATCATCGCCGCTCAATCGATCGGCGAGCCGGGCACCCAGCTGACGATGCGTACGTTCCACACCGGCGGCGTCGCCGGAGACGACATCACCCAAGGTCTGCCGCGTATCCAGGAGCTTTTCGAAGCCCGGAATCCGAAGGGCCAGGCGGTCATCTCCGAGATCGACGGCGTCGTCAAGGAAATTCGCGAGACGAAGGATCGCCGCGAGATCGAAGTGCAGGGGGATGCCGAGACAAAGGTATACCCTGTGACCTACGGCTCCCGTATTCGCGTCTACGAAGGCCTGCACATCGAAGCCGGCGACGAACTCACCGACGGTTCGATCGATCCGAAGGAAATGCTCCGGATCAAGGGCGTACGCGGCGTGCAGAACTACATTCTGCAAGAAGTACAGCGCGTATACCGGAACCAGGGCGTTGAAATCAACGACAAGCACGTCGAAGTCATGATCAAGCAAATGCTTCGCAAGATCCGGATCGTCGATCCGGGCGACACGACGCTGCTGCCAGGTTCCTTCGTCGACGTGCACGAGTACGAAGCGGCGAACCGCGAAGCGATCTTCGCAGGCAACGAGCCTGCGGTCGCGCGTCCGGTCCTGCTCGGCATCACGAAGGCGTCGCTCGAGACCGACTCGTTCCTCTCGGCCGCTTCCTTCCAGGAGACGACCCGCGTCCTCACCGACGCAGCCATCAAAGGCAAGGTCGACCGCTTGCTCGGCCTGAAGGAGAATGTCATCATCGGCAAGCTCATTCCGGCGGGTACGGGGATGGCGCGCTACCGCAACATCCGCGTCGTCGATCCGACCGAAGAGGGCTACGAGGACGAAGCGGAGCTGGAGCCGGTATCGGCGGAATAATGCGCCGCTGCATCGCCTAAAGCTTTGTTTTAAGCCATGCATCGCCAACTGCCGGGCAAGCTGCCCGGCAGTTTTTTTGTTCATGGACGTAAGCGTTTAAAAAGGGTGGGGCGTGGCGACTGTTTACGAAACCCTTCAAAAACGGGTAAACTCTAGAAAACGCCCTAAATCGGGTGAAGGGTAGGCGGCTATGCCTATGTATTCATCTTGCGGAAAAGAGCCGGAGGGCAAGGAGGCCGAACGACCGTGAAAAATGCGAAAGCAGCCGCTGCATTGCTGATTAGCCAGCTCATCTTTGTCCTTCTCATCGTTCCTTGGGTCGTCATTGCCTTAACTTCTTTTATTGCTCTGGATTCTCCGGACTCCGTCATTGACACATGGCCGTTCGCAGTCGTCGTTTTTTTACTGGGCTTATCCGGTCGCGCTGCTGGTCAGCATGGTCGTCAGCTGGGCGCTTTACCACAAGCGCAGGTTCAAAGGCGCGCTCTGGTGGGGGTTCATCCCTGTAATATGGCTGCTGGCTGCCATTTACGTCGTTTTTTTTCTGGACGCATTCTAAACGCGGATGAGGGAAAGGGTGTCCCGCTTTCCGATCTCCTAACAACCTGTTCGCCTCCTTCTTCAAGAAGCGAGCGAACGGGTTTTTTTAACGTGCCGCGCGGTTGTTCACATGTGAATAGAGGAGGATCCTCCGACACTTGTCCACGGGGGGATAGCCGCTTTAGACCCGAAACGCTTGTGAATAAACGAGAAAAGCATAAAGATGCTCCCCTCTTTCCTCGAAATGCCCACAAGTTCGGGATAATTCCAGCCGGATTGTGAATAAACGCATAGTGAAACGGACTTTAATTTTAATATTATAAATAGAAAGGTCCGTTAAAGAACGGGAGTGAAGACTTTGAATCCGAACGTCATACTCCGTTTAGTGCAGGCGAGCAAAAGTTTAAAAGGGAAAACGGTGCTTAACCGCGTTTCGCTGGAACTGAGCAGGGGAGAGACGGTGGCGGTCACCGGTCCCAACGGCTCGGGCAAGACGACGCTGCTTAAGCTGCTGGCAGGCCTCTCCGCGCTCTCTTCCGGCAAACGAGAAGTGAGCGGATCCGGCGAAGGCGGCAAACTCATCATCGGCTATGCGCCCGATCATCTCCCGAAGCTCAAATTCACGGCACGCGAATATTTGAACCATATGGGCTCGATTCGAGGGCTGGAGGCTGCGACGAGGGAGAGGAAGATCGAGGAGCTGCTCCAACTGGTGGACTTGCGCGACAAGCCGGGACAGCAAATGAGGTTTTTCTCGAAGGGCATGCTGCAAAAAGTAAACCTCGTGCAGTCGCTGCTGGGCGATCCGGAGCTGCTGTTGCTGGACGAGCCGATCGGCGGTCTGGATGAAGAAGCGCAAAGCGCGCTTGCTTCCATGCTGCTTGGTCTGAGGCTGCAAGGAACGGCCATCGTCGTAGCGAGCCACGAGCACGCGCTGGTCAACCAGTGGGCGACGCGGATCATGGCGATATCGGAAGGGCGGATTCAATCGGTCGCGGTGCCGGCCGACTTGGAGGAAAGGAAACGCTGGCGCCGAATCGTGTGCGAGTGGCCGAAGGGAAAAGCGGAGGACGCGAAGACGTTCGCAAGCTGGCCGGGGGTGCTGCGATGCCGAACCGAGAGCGGGCAAGCCGTCTACTGGACCGAGCCTGCGAGCAGCGATGCGCTGCTGCGGGAGCTGCTGGAAGCTGGAGCCTCCGTCGATTCGGTCACGCTAGGATCGGGGAGGATGATGTAACCCGAGCTGCCGCCGATCCGATATCGTTTCTCTTCCTTCACGAGCGCTTCACGCTAATCAACGCCGATATTTTATTGACAAAACAAGCGTTAACCCCTAAAGTAATGATAAGGATTATCAATGATAATGATTATCATTCATATTTGGGGGGTTTAAGGCAATGATTGGACAGGCAAGTTCGTATTTGAGCGGCCGTAAAATCGGCAAACGCATGCTGATGGTTGCATGCCTGATGGTCGTCGTTTTTGCGCTGGCCGCATGCGGCAACAACAAGAACGGAAATAATGCTTCGCCAGACTCGAAAAGTTCCGCCGCAGCCACGGCAAGCGCTTCGGCGACCGGATCCGCGAATCCCTCCGCAAGCCCGTCTGTCGCGGCGCAGACCGGCACGATCACCTACGCGTCCGAAGCGGGTCCGATCGAAGTGCCGGCCAATCCGCAGCGCGTCGTCGTCCTGTCCGGCTATACGGGCGATGTGCTCCAGCTCGGCGTTCCGCTGGTGGGCGTCGACTCGTGGTCGCTGAACAACCCTCGCTTCGCAGAGAAGCTTCAAGGCGTGACCGAGGTGTCCGACGAAGACGTAGAAAAAATCATCGAGCTGTCGCCCGACCTTATCATCGGATCTTCCGACAGCAAAAATCAGGATAAGCTGAAGCAGATCGCGCCGCTCGTCACCTATACGTACAACAAAGTCGACTATCTGACGCAGTATCTGGAGATCGGCAAGGCGTTGAACAAGGAAAAGGAAGCGCAGGCATGGATCGACGATTTTAAAAAACGGGCGACGGAAGCAGGCGAGCAAATCAAGGCCAAGATCGGAGCGGACGCCACCGTCTCGGTCTTCGAGGCGTACGACAAAGAGGTGTACACGTTCGGCGATGCCTGGGGACGCGGAACCGAGGTTTTGTTCCAGCTGATGGGCCTGAACATGCAGCCCAAGGTCAAGGAAGCGACCGCGAAAGACGGCTACTTCACCCTCTCGGCGGAGGTGCTGCCCGATTACGCGGGCGACTACATCGTTCTGAGCAAGGAACCGGGAGCCGACGCTTCCTTCCAACAGACCGCTACGTACAAAAATATACCGGCTGTAAAAAAACAATCGCGTATACGAAGTCGATGCGCGGACGTTCTACTTTAACGACGCCATGACGCTGGAATGGCAGCTTGCGTTCTTTAAGGAAAAGTTCCTCGGCAACTGACGATTCTTCGAATGCACCGGGAATTTCGCGAACGCGCGAAGTTCCCCTTTCCCATATTTATATAGAAAGCGGAGCGGCTGATGAACTCGAATAAGAAAATGAATTTTGCGTTGGCCATCGTCGCCGGATTCATCGCGCTGGCCTGCATGTTCGCGGTCTCGATGGTGTTCGGCGCCAAAGAGACGTCCGTCCGCGACGTATGGCTCGCATTGACCACCCGTATCGAGGGCGAACAGTTCACCGCGCTTCGCGAGCTGCGTCTTCCGCGCGAGACGGCAGCTATGATCGTCGGGGCGGCGCTTGGCGTAGCCGGCGCAATCATGCAAGGCTTGACGCGCAATCCGCTGGCGGATCCCGGTCTGATCGGCTTGTCCTCGGGCGCCAATGCGGCGCTGGCGTTCACGATGGCCCTCATGCCAGCCGTCGGCTACTTCGGCACGATGGTCGCCTGCTTCGTCGGCGCGGGGATCGGCGCTTGCCTGGTGCTGGGCATCGGCGTCTCGCGTAGAGGAGGCATGTCTCCGATCCGGATGGTGCTCGCCGGTTCGGCCGTGTCCATGTTTTTGTATGCCGTAGCGGAGGGCATCGGTCTTGCCTTTAAAATATCCAAAAGCGTATCGATGTGGACGGCGGGCGGTCTCATCGGCACGAACTGGCAACAGATCGCCACGATCACGCCGTTCATCGCTGCGGGAGTCGTCGCGGCCATCGTTCTGGGCAAGGCGCTCACCCTGCTCAGCGCCAATGAAGAAGCCGCCGTCGGCCTCGGACTTCGCACCGGACAGATCAAGCTGATCCTGTACGCCGCGGTCATCGTATTGACGGGCGCGTCCGTGGCGCTTGTCGGCAACATGGCGTTCGTCGGCCTTATGATTCCGCACATCGTACGATTCCTCATCGGTACGGACTATCGCAAGGTGGTGCCGATGTCGGCAGTCGTCGGCGCGCTCTTCATGCTCGCCGCGGACACGATCGCGCGCAACGCGATCGCGCCTTACGAGGCGCCGATGGCTTCGATTATCGCGATCATGGGGCTGCCGTTCTTCCTGTTTATCGTGCGCAAAGGAGTGAAGACCGTCCCATGACCGACGCCCGTTCGATTCGCAAGCAGCGCGCCTTGCTCTTGGCGCTCGCCGCGCTCATCCTGTTGACCGTTTTCGTAAGCTTGGGATTGGGCTCATCTTCCGTATCCTACGATCGAATCCTGCCGACGCTGCTCGGACACGGAGCGTTCAAGGAAAAGTTCGTCCTGTTCGATCTCCGTCTGCCCCGCATATGCATCGTCCTGGCGGCCGGCATGTCGCTGGCCCTGTCGGGCGCCATCCTGCAGGGCGTGACGAACAACGATCTGGCCGATCCCGGCATTCTGGGCATTAATTCGGGAGCGGGACTTGGCGTCGCGGTCAGCTTTTTGCTTATTCCGTCCGAGCCGGGCGCCTTTGTCTACGTCATACCCGTGTCGGCTTTTATCGGAGCGCTTCTGACGGCGATATTGCTCTACGCCTTTTCCTACAGCCGCGAATCGGGGCTCCATCCCATGCGTCTCGTTCTTACGGGCATCGGATTTTCCCTCGCGTTTGCCGGGCTCATGGTGTTCATTACGTCCGCGGTCGATATTTACAAAGTCGACTTCATCTCGCGCTGGCTGGCCGGCAACGTGTGGGGGACCGATTGGACCTTCCTTTGGGCCCAACTGCCATGGCTCTTCGTACTCCTCCCGTACACGATGTACAAATCCAATGCGCTGAACCTGCTGTCGCTGAACGACGCGACCGCCATGGGCACCGGCGTCCGGATCTCCCGGGACCGCGGTCTGCTGCTGCTCGCCGCGGTGGCGCTGGCGGCGTCCGCGGTCGCCGTCACGGGCGGCATCGCATTCGTTGGCTTGATGGCGCCGCATATCGCGAAGTCTCTGGTCGGTCCCAGGTTCCAGCGCTTCGTCCCGGCAGCCGTGCTCATCGGCGGATTCCTTCTGCTGCTGGCAGACACGATCGGACGGAACGTGGCGGGGCCGGAAGGGATCGCGGCCGGCATCGTCGTTTCTTTTATAGGCGCGCCGTATTTTATTTACTTGCTGCTCAAGCGTGCCTGACGCATGGCGAAACGCTGGCTGAGGTTTTAACTTCGCTCTTCTTGTCCGGATCGGACCGATCTTCCTGTAGAAGGAAATATACTTTGCATTCAAATAATCGGTAAAGTATACTAGGTTTGTGACGGGAGGAGCGAGTAGCAGCATGAAGACAGTGAAGCGTCCGATGTACCAATTGATCGTTGACGACGTTAAACGAAAAATATTAAACGGCGAGATCTCGACCGAAGAACCGATTCCATCGCAGATCGAGCTGGCCAAATTATATGAAACGAGCGAAATTACGTCGCGGCGCGCGTTGACCGAATTGGCCCAGGAGGGGCTCATCTACAGAGTCCGCGGCAAAGGCTCTTACGTCAGCCGCGCCTACGCCGAAGCATCCGGCGCCGAAGCGCGCATCGAGACTATTTATTTGATTTATCATGCGCTGCCGGTCGAGCAGTTCAACCATGGCTTTTTCGCCGACCTGCTGCGCGGGCTGCACGAGAAATGCGAGGAAAATCGCGTTCAATTCCAGCTATGGGATATCGGGGAGCGCGAGAAGCTGCCGCCGAATTCCGAGCGCTCCGGCCTGGTTCTGCTGCCGGGGGCGATGGAGACGGACTTCGTATCGGCGGACATCGTGGCCGGCTGGAAGAGCGAAGGCCGCAAAATCGTAACGGTGCATTTTTATTTTCCGCATCTTCAGATCCCGTACGTCATCGTCGACAATATGACGGGCGGATACCTCGCCACCCAGCATCTGCTCTCGATCGGCCACCGGCGGATCGGCATCGTGCTGACGGGAAGCTCGGTCGCGGGACTCAATCAGGAGTTCTCGCTGCGTTTTCAAGGCTACAAGCTGGCGCTGTCGCAGTATAAGATCGAATTCGATCCGACGCTCGTCGTCGTCATCGAGGGCACCATGGAGCAGGCCGACTCGGGCGCCCAGGGCTTCGACCGGCTCATGGACTTGGACGCGCCGCCGACGGCGATCTTTCTGACGAGCGACATCAAGGCGTTCGGCGCGATGAAAGCGGCGGAGCGCAGGGGCATTGCCATCCCCGGAGACGTCAGCGTCGTCGGCTACGACGATTTGTTCGTCAGCAGCTACGTCCGTCCCAGCCTGTCGTCCGTCAATCAGAATACGTACCGGGTGGGCAAGCGGGCGGTTGAATTGCTGCTCGAAGGCGAGGCCGCGAGCGGCAAAACGTTCAGCAAGGATGAGATCGAGCCAAGTCTGATCGTTCGCGACAGCACGGCCGAATGGAACGGAGACGAATGAAACGCAATCCTATCGCGCTTACGGGACGGCCCTCGGGCCGTCTTTTATTTTTCCTCTTGAATAATCCTCTTACAAAGTATATATTAATAAATGCAAGTATACTTAATTTAGTTGAGGAGAGGTCCTATGAGAGCCCTGAACAAATGGTTGCCGGTCGTCGGCTCCACTTTGGCGATCGCCATGGTCGCCGCATGCTCGAACGGCAACGGCAAAACTTCATCGCCTCCGATTGAAAGCGATTCCAACGGTTCTACATCGGCCCCATCCGCGTCTGCATCCCCTTCCGGATCGGCATCCGCGCCGGCCGGTTCGGAGCTGTCGGGAACTTTCAAAATATCGCTGCCAAACGCCTCCGCTTCCGTATGGAACGCGGTCGCGGACGCCTACATGGCCAAGCACCCGGGCGTTAAGATCGCCGTCGACAACAAACCGATGGACGGCTACAAAGAATGGTTGACCTCCCAATTCGCCGCAGGCACGCCGGACGTGGACCTGGCGGTCATCAACGAAGTCGGCAGCCTGCAGGACGACAAAAAGTTCGTGGACTTCCTGCCCTGGCTGGACAAGAACAACCCGTATACGGGCAAAGCGTGGAAGGAGAGCCTCGATCTCGGCACGATGGGCATCAACCTGGATGCGCTCGGAGAAAACGATCATTTGTATCCGCTTAACTTCGAATCGGTGCAGATCGTCTGGCTGTACAACAAGGAGATTTTCGACAAATCCGGCGTGACGCAAGCGCCCAAGACGTTTAACGAACTGATCGAAGCGTTCAAAAAAATCAAGGCGGCCGGCTACATTCCGCTGTCGCTCGCGGGCAACTCCAATTCGATGTGGAGCGGCGAGGCGGGCTGGCTCGTGCGGGTATACGGCGACCAATATATGCGGGACTCGGTTAACGTCATCCGTTCGCAGCCGAACGATTACAACTTCGTGCCCGGCGTGGACGACGTCTGGAAGTACGATCCGACCGATCCGTACAACGACTCCAACAGCAAAGTAACCAAGAACGATCTCCGCGTCTGGAAGGCGATCAAGGATAAAACGGGGCCGTTCAAGATCGAGGGCAATCCGCAGTGGAAGGCGTTTATGGAAAATCTGAAGACGCTGTTCCAGTACACCGAGCCCGGATTTTTCGGCGTGAACGCGGACCAGGCGTACAGCCTGTTCCTGACCGGCAAGGCGGCGACGATGCTCACGACCCCGGGCGCCTATTGGCAGCTGCCGAAGGACTTGGCCGACGAGAAAAAATCGGGCGCCAAAGGCGGCGCCAAGGCATTCGAATACGGATTTTTCAACATGCCGTCGATGGAAGGCGAAGGGGTGCTGGCGCCCGCGCGCACGATCCAGATCCCGATCGGGTTCTACGGTCTGGTATCCAAGGATGCCAAGCAAACCGAACTGGGCGTCGACTTCATGATGTACCTGACGAGTCCGGAAGGCTACAAGGTGTACGTGACCGCCATTCAGAACAGCAAGGATGCTTCGATCGCGGGAGCGCCGGCATTGAAGGATATCGAGCTGCCCGAAGAGATGGCGAAGGCGTTCGCGAACTTCGAGCCGATCGGCAATACGGAAGGCTTCACCAGCGCGAACAATATGCTGGCCCGCGGACTGTGGGACTATCAGCCCTCCGTGCAAGAGTGGGTCGGCCTCATCCAGCAATACTTCGGCGGCAAGATGACGATCGACCAGTACTTGACCAAATATCAAGCGACGGTCGACAAGTATCTGGAGCCTGCGCTGAAGGATAAAAAAGAAGGAGCTGTCCGATCTGGAGACGCCGGAGCGGCAGCCGCCGGAGCGGAAATAAGAATAACGCGGCGTCCCGCTCGCGCGCCTGCGGTCCGCGCGGGACGCCGCGCTTCGAAGCATCGGAGAGGGTGATGACTTGCGCAAAGCCAGGAAGCTGGGTTGGGCCATTATAGCGCTGTGTTTGCTGCTCGCGCCGGTTAGCGCGCGGGCGCAAACGGCGTGGAATCTGGAACAAGGAAAATCGGTCACCGCGATGGCGATGTCTCCGGACGGCAAGCTGCTCGCCGTCGGCAGCTCGGACACGCATGTCTATCTGTTCGACGAGGCCGGCAAGCAGATCGCCGTCATGAAGACCGGCAACGTCGTCACGAGCGTGGGCTTCGCCGGCGCGGACCGGCTGCTGGCGTCCTCGGACGACCGCAGCTTGTACGCCTTCGGCTTGGGCGGCGAACTGCTGTGGAAGCAGGATCTGAAAAAACGCGTCGAAGGCGTTGCGCCGTCGACTGACGGTTCTACGGCAGCCGTGACGGTACAGAACAGCTCCGAGCTGCTCCTGATCGACCCGGCCGACGGAACGACGCAAGGCAAGGCGTCGCTGGGCGCCCGCGCGGCCGATGTCGCTGCGGCTCCGGGCGGGGGTTATATCGCGGTCGGCGGCAAGGATCAGAACGTGTATCTGTTGGACGGCAGCGGCAACGTCCTGTTCAAAGCCGGCATGAACGGCACGATCGGCAGCGTGGCCG
This sequence comes from Cohnella rhizosphaerae, assembly GCF_029525575.1. Taxonomy (GTDB): domain Bacteria; phylum Bacillota; class Bacilli; order Paenibacillales; family Paenibacillaceae; genus Cohnella; species Cohnella rhizosphaerae. The sequence continues at coordinate 49,286 of NZ_JAPDIA010000005.1, read as the reverse complement.
TATCGGACGAAGGCCGCGTGGCGGCGGGCTTGACGACGTCGGCGGTCGTGCTCCTGGATCGCGACGGCGGCAAGCTGCGCGAGATCGCCGTGCTCGATTCGGTCAAGGACGTCACCCTGACGCCGGACGGAGAGACGATCGGCGCGGCGGATTATGCCGGTCATTTTTATCTGATCTCCTCGTCGGGCAAAACGATCTGGCAGACGCAGGTGCCCGCTCCGGCGACGCAGCTCGCGTTCGGCGCGAAGGGCGAGACGTTGTACGGCGGGACGGAGAACGGCGGCATCTACAGCTACGATGTGGAGAACGTCGTTGCGGGCGCCGAATCCGCGGCGGCGCAAAAACGAATCGTGCAGATCGCCGCGGCCGCGGCCGCTTTACTATTGATCGCCGCCGGGCTTTACCTGCTCAAAAAATATAACCGGCTATCCGTTTTCAAACGCATCTGGCAGGCCAAGTGGATCTATCTGTGCTTGTCTCCGGCCTTCATTCTGCTGATCGGCTTCATGTACGTGCCTGCGCTGTCCGGGTTGTACCACTCGCTCTACGAATGGAACCCCGGCGGGAGATCTTCGTTCGTGGGCCTGGCGAACTTTCGCAGAATCTTGAGCGACGACTACGTCGGCAAAGGCATCGTTAATCTCGGCATTCTGATCGTCACGGGCCTTCTCAAAGCCATCGTGCCCCCGCTGTTCGTAGCGGAGCTGATCTATCATCTGAAAAGCAAGCGGCTCCAGTATTATTTCCGAACGGCGTTCGTGACGTCCATGATCGTGCCGGCAGTCGCGCTGCTGCTGATCTGGCAAAACCTGTACGACCCGAACGTCGGACTCATCAACCGCTTCCTGGAAGCCGTCGGCCTGGACGGATTAACCAACTCGTGGCTCGGCGATCCGAAGACGGCGATTTGGGCCGTTATTTTCATCGGCTTCCCGTTCGTCGGCATCCTGCAGCTGCTCGTGCTCTATTCGGGCCTGATCGGCATTCCCGACGAATTGATCGAAGCCGCCAAGATGGACGGCGCACGGCTGCCGCGCATTATCCGTTCCATCCATTTGCCGCTGCTGGCGGGACAGTTCAAATTTCTGATCATCCTGACGCTGATCGGCGTCATTCAGGACTTTAACGCTATCTTGATCGTGACCGGCGGGGGACCGATGGATTCGACCTACGTGCCCGCGCTGCAGATGTATTACGCCGCGACCAAGTTCGACGAGCTTGGCTACGCCTCGGCGCTCGGCGTCTCGATGTTTTTCGTCATCCTGATCATCACGGTCGTCAACATGAAGTTTCTGCGAAGCTCGCAGGAGTGAGGAGGATGCCTATGCCCGCGCCGGTTCGCGCGACGAGCGCGCCCAGAACGATCGCCGGCCTGCCGATGCCGAGCCCGTCGGCCGTCCGTCAGGCGCTGTTGATCGGGACGCTCGCGCTGCTGATCGTCCTGACGCTCGTCCCGATTCTGTTCATGTTTTACAGCTCCCTGAAGAGCAACTCGCAGATTCTCGGCAGCTTCTGGTCGCTGCCCTCGCCGCCGCAATGGGAGAACTACGGAGAGGCGTTCGCCAGCATCTGGCGCTACGTGCTCAATACGATTTTGTACGCAGGAGGGGCGAGTCTGCTCGTCGTCGGCCTGTCCGCGGTATCCGGCTATGTGTTCGCGAAGAAGGCGTTCCCGGGGAAGGAGTTCCTGTTCCTGCTGCTGCTCGCCATGATGATGGTGCCTGGCATCCTTACGTTGATCCCCGCTTACGTCTGGTACGAGAAGCTGGGACTGACGAACACGCCGCTTGCCATCATCATCGCGCACGCGGCCGGCGGGCAAATCTTCGGCACCTTCCTGTGCCGGACTTCGATGGCGTCCGTCCCGTCCTCGCTGTTCGAAGCGGCACGCATCGACGGCGCGAAGGAGTTTACCGTATTCGCCCGTATCGTGCTCCCGCTGTCCGTTCCCATTCTGGCGACCATATTTATTATGCAGACCGTCGGCACTTACAACGATTACGTCTGGCCGCTTCTCACGATCCGGGACAGCAGCATGCAGATGATCGGCGTCGGGCTGACGCAGTTCACCAAGCAGTTCGGCATTACGGACAAAGGCGTCCAGTTCGCCGCCTACTCCATCTCGTCGCTGCCGCTCATCGTTATTTTCTCGCTGGGCATGAAGTATTACATTCAAGGGATGGTCCAGGGCGCCTTAAAAATGTAGGGGGAGTCGCATATGCAAAACGGCTTGTACGAATGGCTGGAGGCCTACGAAGATCCGCCGGCCAAGTACCGGCCCGTGCCGCTATGGTCGATTAACGGACGGCACGACGCGGAGGAGATTCGGGAGCAGGTCGCCCGGCTGCAGGAGATGGGCATGGGCGGCGGATTTTTTCACCCGCGTCCAGGTCTTGCGAACGAGTATTTGAGCGATGAATGGTTCGACCTTTTTGCGGCCGCTTTGGACGAAGCGGAGAAAAGGGGTCTTCAGCTTTATATATACGACGAAAATTCGTATCCTTCCGGCTTCGCGGGCGGGCACGTATCCGCCGAGCTGCCGGATTGCCTGAGCCGGTCCGCCGGCCAGAAGATTCTGGAGCGTCCGGGGCCGGGCGAGCTGCCGTATGCCAATGCGCACTTCCTGTCCAGTCCCGGGCAGCCGATCGCGGTCTATGCGTTCGAGCGCACTTCGGCCGGCCGGATGCGCCTGACCCGCCGTCTGGACGGAATGCCTTCGTCCGAATGGGGGCAGCATGGCCATTCTTACCTGATCTACGACTGGCGCGCCGCGGAGACGAACGGCTGGCTGGGCGGCTTCGCCTACGTCGATCTGCTGCGGCCGGAGGTCGCGCGCGTGTTCATCGAGCGGACGCACGAGCGCTACAAGGCGCGCTTCGGCGCCAGCTTCGGCAAGACGATACCGGCCGTGTTCACCGACGAGCCGGAGGTGTCGCCGGGCAACCTGTTCCAGGCGGAGACGGCGGTCCCGTTCTCCTATTGGTTCGCCGCGCAGTTCGCGGACCGCGCCGGCTACGATCTGATCGCGCATCTGCCGCTGCTGTTCCAGGACGCCGAAGACGGTACGGGCGGTCTGCGCGACGCGAAGGAAGTGCGCGCCGATTATTACCGGATCATGTTCGAGCTCTGGCGCGACAACTATGTCATCCCGCTCGGCGAGTGGTGCCGGGCGAACGGGCTTGCGTTCACGGGGCACTATCTGGAGCATCAGTGGCCGATTCCGTGGGTGCGCTTCTCTCCGGGCGTCATGTCGCTCTACGAATACATGGACTGGCCGGGAATCGACTTCCTGACGTGCAGCCCGCTGTCGGCGGACGGTACCGACGCGCTCCTCGTCACCGTGCGGGAGGCGGCGAGCGTCTCTCGCCAGCTCGGCAAGGCGCGGACGCTGTGCGAGGCATTCGGCGCGGGCGGCTTCGACGCGTCGACGCAGGATTTCAAGCGGATCGGAGACTGGCTGCTCGCGCACGGCATCGACTTCCTGAATCCGCATCTGACGGCGGCCTCTCTCGCCGGCGCGAGGAAGCGGGATCATCCGCAATCGTTCGATTGGCGCCTGCCGTGGCAGTATGAGCTGAGGCAGTTGACGGATTATATCGCGCGGGCCCAGCTTGCGCTGACCCAGGGGAAGGCGGACAGGCGCGTCCTGCTGCTGCATCCGACCCGGACCGCCTATCTGTATCCCGCCACGACGAGCTGGGAAGCGGCCGGCCATCCCTTCGAGGAGATGGTGGCGTCGTACAAGACGCTGCTGCAGCGGCTTTCGGATGCGGGCATCGATTACGACCTGGGCGACGAGGAGATCATGGCCCGGCACGGCCGAATCGATGCGGCCGGCCGATGGGTCGTCGGCGCTGCGAGCTACGACGAGGTCATTCTCCCCCGCAGGCATGGAGTCGGCGATGCGTTCGACGGTGGGACTGCTGGAAGCTTATGCCGCCGCGGGAGGCATCGTGCGCGTACTGGGGGACCGCATGCCGGACTGCGTGGACGGCATGCGCGACGACGTCTTGGCTGCGCTGGCTGCCCGGCGGCCGGAATCGTTCGTCCGCGCGTCCGCGGACGCGCTGATCGCGGCCTGGTCGGCGGACAGCCGACGGCGTTGCGGGTACGGGCTGAGCCTGGCCGGCGAGGGCTGCGGGGGGGCCGGCGGACGAAGGAGCGGATGCGGCGCAGGGTTCCGATGCGGTCGAAATTCGCGGGCTTGCCGTTCAGTCGCGCGTGCTGCCGGAAGGCGGGCGGCTGCTGTTCCTTGCCTACAGCGCGCCGGAGCCGCTGGCCGTGAAGCTGACCCTGCATGCGCCGGCGGCGATGCGGCTCGACCTGCTGCGCGGAACGGCCGTTCCGGCCGCCGCTACCGGAGAGGCGCAGGAGCTGAGGCTGGAGCAGGGGGGAGTCTTGCTGCTATCTGCTGCTGGACGACGCGGCGGCGTTCGCCCGGATCGGATCGTCGCTGCCGTTTATGCGGACCGCGGAGGGTGCGGACCCGGTCGCGGAAGAAGTCCCGGCCGAGGCGAACCTCGAAGTGCGGGAAGACGGGCGCGCGGCTGCGAAGGTAGCCGGTTCCGACGGCAGCCTGCCGATTCAAAGCATCGTTCCGCTCGGCGAAAACGCGCTAATGCTCGATTATGCGAACGTAACGGGCAGACACCTAAAGATGAAAGGCGTGTCCGTATACCGGGCGTGCCCGCTGCTCTATCGGGAGAACGGCTTCGACGGCAATCCGTGGGACAATGCCGTGCAGTACAAACGCCGCATCGCGGAGCGGGCGCCGAGCGCAAGCACGGAGGGGTTCGAGGCGGCGTTCCGCCTCGCGGTCGACGCCGTTCCGGCGCGCATTCGATTGGCCGTCGAGCAGGGAAGCCGGATGCGGCTCGAGGTCAACGGCATGACGCTCGCACCTTCTCCATCGGGGCGATGGATGGACCGCGCGTTCGCCGTTTACGATGTCGCGTGCGCGCTCTCGGCCGGCGAGAACGAACTGAAGCTGACCGCGCCCGTCTTCGATCCGCTTCTGGAGCTTGAGCCGATCTATGTGCTGGGCGACTTTTCTGTCATGCCTTGCGAAGCGGGATTTCGCATATCGGCAGGCATGCCGAGACTCGCATCCGGCGATTGGACGAATCAGGGGATTGCCCTTCTACGGCGGGCAGGTGGAATACGCGCTGGAGCCGATCGCGGCCGACGAACGGTCGCTCGCGTCCAATAAATACGTGATTCGGCCGGAGGGGCTGCAAGGCGCAGCGGCGCATGTACGCGTCAACGGCTGCCGGCTGCCGATCCATATGGGCGCTGCCGCCGCGGACGTCACCTCGCTGCTGTCCCCCGGGATTAACCGGCTGTCCATTATCGTATCGGCTACCCAGCAGAACGTATGGGGACCGCATCACGCCGGCCCGCCCGCGCGCATCGCTTCGCCCTGGATGTGGAGAAGCGGACCGGCGGAAGGGCCTCCTCCCGGCCGAGCCTACGCCTTCGCGCCTTGCGGGTTGGCGGGCGTGCGGCTGTCCATTCAACGCCACTGATTCACGCCGCGCGAGCCGCAGCTAAGGACGAGGTCGCAAGAGCAAGTCGCATTTGGTTTTCCGATGCCGGCTTGCTCTTTTTATATAGATAGCACGATCAAGAGGAGGCTTGTGATGAAGCTTATATCCAAACGTTGGCTGGCCGCGACGGTCTGCCTGGCTTTGCTGCTGCCGTTCATGCCTTCCGGAGACGGGGGACGGGCGTCGGCCGCCGTGCTCGACGCCGAGATCGGCGGGTTCGAAGGCGGCACCGACGGCTGGCAATGGGGAGCCAACGTGACCGCGCTCTCCCATGTGGCGAGCAGCGCCAACGCGCCGGCGGCGCCCTACGCGGGCAACCGGATGGCCGAGCTGACGACGGCGGGCGTGCCCGGCACGTCCTGGCGGTCGGTGTACCGCGATTTTTCCCCGGCGCTGAACGTCTCGTCCGTGCCTTACTTCCACGGCGCGTTCAACACCTACGGCATCGATGCGTCCAACACCCAGTTCGAAGCGCGAATTACGTTTTACAGCAACAGCCAGACGTTCGTATCCACGCAGGCCATTCAGGGGGACCGCTGGAACGAGCTCAGCGTGGACTTAAGCGGCTGGAGCTACAGAACGGCCATTACGAAAATCGAGGTCGCCTATCGCTCCGTTACCTTCGCGACGAACTGGGCCGGCAAGCATCAACTGGACAACGTCGGCTTTTCCGCTTATCCCGCCGCCTATCCGGGCTCGATCAGCCAGGCGACGGCTTCGGCGACGCAAATAAGCTTTTCCGGCACGTATGCGACTTCCGCTTCTGCGCAGCTCGACCTCATCGAGCTGCAACCCTATGAAAAGTACGATATGACCGCCTCCTATACGGCCATGGCCACGCAATCCGTCGCGCCGAGCGGCGGCGTCGCGAGCTTCACGCTGAGCGGAACGAGATACGGCGGCTCCCGGGACAAGGTGTATTCCAAGTTCGTCGTCGTCGACCATGCCACGAAAAAGCTGGTTGCGAGCCCGACCTACATCACCTCTCAGACGGCGCCGGTCAATACGTACGCCTTTCCGACAGCCGCCTCGATCAAGGGACTTCAGGTGCAGACGATCGACGACGCCCAGAAGCTCGGCATCGGCCACGCGGCGCTGAACGTCGCGTTCAACCAGCTGTTCGTCGACAGCGCGGCGGGCGCGGTCCCTTTTGTTTTGGACGGAACGACCTATTATTTGAACGCCTCGTACGTGGCGCAGCTGGATCGCGACATCAAGACGCTGTCCGACGAGGGCGTCGTCGTCAGTCTGATTCTCATTCTGTATCCGGATACCGGGACGATTGCCGCCAAGCTGAAGCATCCGGGTTTTTCGGGCAGCGGCACGGTCGCCGCCATCAATGTCACGGACGCGGAAGGAACCCGTTACTGGAAGGCCGGCATGGAGTTTCTGGCGAGCCGCTACACGAGAGCCGACCAACAGTACGGGCGGGCGGTCAACTATATCGTCGGCAACGAGGTGAACTCGCAGGCTTATTGGTACGATATGGGGTCGAAGACGCTGCAGGATTTCGTGGAGCAGTACGCCCGCGCTTACCGCATCGCCGAGACGGCGGTCAAAAAATATTACGCGAACGGCCGGACGTACATCTCGCTCGATCACTTCTGGAACGGCAGCGTCGGGACGGACGCCCTCCGTACGTACAAAGGCAAGGCACTGCTCGACGAGTTCAACCGGCGCATCCGGGCGGAGGGCAACATTCCGTGGAACATCGCTTATCATCCGTACCCGGAAGACTTGTTCGATCCGACCGTGTGGAACGATACGACCGCGACGGCGTCCGCCGACACGCTCCGCATCAATTTCAAAAACCTCCAGGTGCTGACCGGCTACATCGGTGCTTCCGACTACTTGTACAACGGGAGCAAACGCCGGATCATCCTGTCCGAGCAAGGCTTTCACTCGCTCAGCAACTCGCTGGCCGACCAGAAGACGCAAGCCGCTGCGTATGTCTACGCCTACTATAAGGCCAAGTTTCTCGGCGGCATCGATTCGTTCATCCTGCACCGGCACGTGGATCACGGCCAGGAGGGCGGGCTGAATCTCGGCCTGTGGACGCGCGATCCGACCAAATCCGCCGCATCGGCCCCCAAAGATCCCAAGTACGTTTACGATGTGTTCCAAAAAAATCGATACGAGCGAGTCCGCAGCCGTCGCGAGCTTCGCCAAGAGCATCATCGGCATCTCGGACTGGGCGAGCGTCATTCCCGGCTACAATGCCGCTCAGCTCGCCGATCGCGAGCCCCCCGCGGCCGGAACGCTGTCCGCCGTCGGTTCGATCGCGCCTTCTCTGGCCTTATCGGGCTTCGAGACGTCGTCCGACGGATGGACGGCATCCGAATATGCGGCGTCCGTCGCGACCGTGTCGAGCTTCGCCAACGCGCCGGGAACGCCGTTCGCGGGGACCAGGTCGCTGGAAGTGACGATGGACACGGCGACGGCCGGCGACGGCGTCGGAGGCGCGCGGGCGGAAAAAGGAATCGTGAAGACGTTCGCCGCGCCTGTCGACGCGACTGCCGCTCCGAAGTTCCAGTTCGCGATCGACGCCTACGGCGGCTGTCCAGGTGCCACCCAATACAAGGTGACCGTACGTCTGTACAGCGGCAGCCATGTGCTGGAAGGCAAGGCGACGATGACGCCGAACGCATGGAACAAGTTCTCGATGGACGCCGGCGCTTGGCCTTACAAGGGCAGCGTCGACAAGATCAAGATATGGTTCAGTACCGATTCGACGGCGCTCTGGAACGCCAAGTATCAGGTCGATCAGGTCGGCTTCGGCGTTTAACCGTGCGAAAGAGCGTGCCTCCGGGCCGACTCCGATCCCGACTCCGATCCCGATCCCGATCTCGATCTCGACGCGGCTTGCGGGCCGCCTGGAGCGCGCGCCTACGACTAAAACAAAGGTGGGAGACGTTTCATGCGACATCGCTTATTTCGAACGACTGCGATCATCATTATTGCAATCGCTTCCATGCTGGTTCAGCTGATCGGCGGGTCCGGCGCGCTGGCCGGCGCTTACGAACCGACGTTGACGGAGAAGGATGCCTATCAAGGGCATGCCATCTACCCGCTGCGGATGATTAACGACTTTAACGATGCTTCGCAGGCGGCGCTGTGGACGCCCGGCCCGAACGTGGACAAGACGGGCGTGACCGGCACGCTGCTGAACGCGCCGGGGGGCGCCGTTCGAGGGCGCGGGGGCGCTCGAGGTGACGCCCCTAAAGGTCAAGGCTTACGAATGGCGCACGATCTCGCGCGCTTTCGACGCGCCGCTCGACCTGTCGGACGCGAACTTCATCGCCGCCGCCGTCGACATCTGGGGCTGGAAGCAGGACGACTTCTTCGTGAAGCTGACGCTGCATAGCGGAGACGATACGTTCGAGGCGATATCCGGGATCGCGGCCAACAAGTGGAACGTCGTCTACTTCGACGTCCGCGAATGGGACGGCAGAGCCGGCATCGACGGGATGTCGATCTCTTATATGAAGAATTACGATCTGGAAGGCATGTCTTCGGGGGATCCCGGCTACGAATATTGGGACGGCAGGCTGCAGATCGATTCGCTCGCCGCGACGGCGGCCGCCGATCTGGACTTTCATATCCCGGGCTCGGACGAAGGCTTCGTCGCCGCGTCGGGCACGGCCGTTCAGTCGGCCGCGTCGGGCTCCCTGATCTATACGGTGACGGATCCGGCGGAATCGTACCTTGAGTCGCCCGGCCTGTCCCTGGACGCAGCGAAGCGCAATGCCGTCCTGCTGCGGATGGCCGGCGACACAGGCGCATCTAGCCTTAAGGTCGCCTGGACGACGCGCGAGGATCCGAATTGGGACGAGGCGAAGTCGCAGTCGTTCCCGGCCTCGGACGCGGCTATGTTCGCGGATTACGAATTGGTGATGACGAGCCCGCTATGGAAAGGCATCGTCGATCGCATCCGCATTTATCCGGAGGGAGCGGCGGCCGGCACGACGCTGGACATCGACAAGATCGGCTTTGCGCTCCGCAACGTGGACGATTACGCGTATCAAGGCAAGCTCGAGCGTCTGACCGTCGCCGGCGATCCGGCGGTTGCGGCAGCGGAGGGAAGCGTGGACGCCGCTTATCTGACCGCCCATCCGGGCGCGACGGTCGGGATCTACGCGCTGCCTCTGTACGAAGACGAGAAAGAGGCGGACTTCGCGTCCATGACTCCGCTTGCGGAGAGCGCTGCGGGACCGACCTTCAGCCTTTCGTTCCCGGCGGTCGAGGGCGCCAAAAACCGGGCGTACGACAAGTTCGTCGCCGTGCTGGCGGACGGCGGCGAATTCGCGCTGGCGGACGGGCCGAAGTACGTGACCAATCCCGAGGCGCTGGCCGCGAACCGGGAGCCTTATCCGGTCACCGACAGCATCAAGGGGCTGCAGGTGCAATTGCCGGCGGACGCCGAGCGACTGGGCGTGCGGCACGGCGCGATCAATATCGCCTACAACGAGATGCTGACGCTCACCGACCACGGAGCCTCCTCGATTCCTTTTACGTACGAGGGCCAAACTTATTATTTCCGAAAATCCGCGGTAGACGGCCTCGACAGCCAGATCAAATCGATGACGGACAATCAAATGGCCGTGACCGCGATTCTGATCCTGTACCGGACGGGGATGACGGACCCCGACTCGCCCAACAAGGACATCGTGCATCCCGACGCCACGGCGGAAGGAACCGTGTTCGCGCCGAATCTGACGAACGAGACAGGCGTCCGGTACTACGCGGCGATCACCCGCTTCCTCGCCGAGCGCTATTCGCGCGCGGACCGGGCCTACGGCAGGCTGGCGGGCTATATCGTCGGCAACGAGGTGGGGCAAAATAAGGTGTGGAACAACATGGGGCCGAAGCTGCTGGGCGAATACGTGAAGCAGTACGAGCGCCAGCTCCGGCTGACCTACAACATCGTGCGCAGCGTGAACGCGAGCGGGAGGGTGTACATCTCGCTCGACCATTTCTGGAACGATTACCAGTCGCCGGACTCGCAGTGGATCTACAGCAACAGGGCGCTCGTGGACGCGCTGGCCAAGCTGGCCCGCGAAGGCGGGGACTATGCGTGGAACGTCGCCTTCCATCCGTATCCGGAGGACCTGTTCGATCCGAAAACGTGGGAGGACACGACGGCGACCGACAGCTTCGACACGCAGCGGATCACCTTCAAAAACCTTCAGGTGCTGACGCAATACCTGCAGCTGGCTTCGATGACGTACGAGGGCGCCCAGCGCCACGTCATCCTGTCCGAGCAAGGCTTCCACAGCGGCGGCAATACGCCCGAGGAGCAGCGCATTCAGGCTGCGGCGTATGCCTACGCCTATTACAAGGTGAAGTCGCTGACGGGAATCGACGCCTTCATCCTGCACAGGCACGTGGATCATGCCGGCGAAGGCGGGCTCAATCTCGGCTTGTGGACCAACATGAAAGGACAGATCGCGGAGGCGGACCAGCCGAAGGCGATCTACGACGTATTCAAGCGGATCGACACCGTCCAGTCGCTGGAGGCGACGGCGTTCGCCAAGGCGATCGTCGGCGTCGCCGATTGGGCGGAGGCCATCCCCGGCTTCGATCCGTCGAAGCTGGAGATGAAACCGGCCCAGGAGACGGCGAGGATGGGAACGGCTTCAGATGTACAAGGCGAAGTGCCGCTCAGCGACTTCGAGGCCGACGCGGACGGCTGGAAGGGCACGGACAATGTGTCTGGCGCAGAGCGGGACACGACGGATCATGCTTCGGGCGCGGCCAGTCTGAAGGCTCGCGTCGTGGGGACGTACCGCGGCGATTTCAAGGGCGTGACCCGAAGCTTCGCGTCTCCGCTCGACCTGTCGGCGACGCCGGTCATACGGGCGTCGGTCAAGGCAAGCGGCATCGGGACCGGCGCCAAGGCCGAGTTCATGATCCGCGCCTACAGCGGCGCTCGCGTGATCGAAGGCTCGGCCGTCGGGTCTGCCGAGTCCTGGAACGACGTGGCCATCGATCTGACCGGCTGGGAGGGACTCGGCGGCGTCGATCGCATCAAAATATGGGCGCGGCCGAACGAAAAGGTCGCCTGGACGAACGGCGCGCTGCAGGTGGACGACGTCTCCCTGGCCGCTTCTGCGGCGATCTCGAACGTGTCCGTCTCGCTGGATCCGCTACCGCGGCCGGGGCAGGCACAGGCAGGCGACAAGCTGACGATCGCGTTGCATAACGGGGGCAACCGCGTCTTCGCGGGCGAGGTCGGCCTGAAGGGGATGGGCGGCGTCGCGCTCGACCGGAGCGTCGCGCAGGTGTCCGTGCAGCCCGGCGCAGACGAGCGGATCGAAGCGATCATAGCCGGCATCGTGCCCGTCGCGGGGCAGAAGGGCAAACTGGAGGTGACGGCGGACGGGCAGACGTTCGCGTTCGACCTGACCGAAGCGTATGTGCCGGACTACAAGCAGGACGGCGCCCGCCTCGTGTTCGGCGACTTCGAGGGCGGCGTGCAGGACGGATGGATCGCAGGTTCCGAGACGTCGGCGGTCGGCGCGGTGAAAAGGGGCTCCTCGAACGGCACGCCGGGCGCGGCGAAGCAAGGAAGCTATATGCTGGAGGCGGCGAAAACCGCCAAAATCGCGACGACCGAGAGCAAGGTGTCTAAGACGTTTCAATCACCGGTCGATCTGAGCGCATACGGCAAGGTCGAGTTCGACATCTTCGGCTGGGGCGGCACCTCGTCGGCGTATATCGCCGGCATCAAGCTGACGTCGGAGAGCGGCGAGACGTTAACCGTCGAACGGCAGATCGCGAGCGACAGCTGGACGACCGTGTCCGCGGACATCTCCGCGTTCGCGGGCCGCGATCGCGTGAAGCGCCTGGAGATCTCTTATCGGGGCAAAGATACGGCGCATTATTCGGGACCGTGGGGCGGGTATTTCTTTATCGATCATATTCGCACCGACGCCGCGGCGCCCGTGGCGACCGGCATCTCGGCAGCGAGGACGGCGGAGACGATGACGCTCGGTCAGGGCGGGGTGCAGCTGGCCGTCCGGGCGGCGATGTCGGACGGGAGCGAACGGGACGTGACGGCTTGCGTCGGCGGGCGCCAGGTACGAAGGCTACGACAGTTCGATTTTGTCCGTGAGCCCGGACGGATGGATGGAAGCGAAGGCTGCGGGGACGACAGTCGTCAAGGCGGTATACGGCGCGTTCGAGACATCCGTTAACGTAACGGTCGTCGGCTCCGTCGATCCGGAGAATCCAAGCGGTCCCGACCTTCCGTCGACAACTGAGCAGCCATCGATACAGCAGGTGGCCGTGCCGGGCGGCATCGCTACGGCGATGCTCGACCGCGCCGCGAAGGAGCTGGACATAACGTTGGATTCGGCAGCGCTGGCCAAGGCGCTGGATGCCGCTTCGGAGAGCGCGGGAGGCAATCGAACGGTTCTGATCGAGCTGCCGGAGACGTCGGGCGTCGATTCTTATAAACTGAAGCTGCCGGCCGGCTTTTTCGCCGCAGGCGACGGAGACCGCCGGGTGTCCGTGAAAACCGCGCTCGGAACGGTAACGATCCCTTCCGACATGCTGCAGCGGGATCGGGCGGACGAGGGCGCTGGCGGCGAGATCGCGATTCGGGTGTCCCCGGGCGATCGGTCGCGGCTCGATCCGTCGGCTGCTGAGGCAGTTGGCGACAGACCGTTGATCGACCTCGTCCTGTTTCGGAACGGCGTTTCCGAAGAATGGCGCAACCCGCAAGCCAAGATTACGGTAGCGATTCCTTATGCGCCTTCGGAGGAGGAGCTTCGGACGCCGGGTGCCATCATCGCTTATTACGTGGATGCCCAAGGGCGAATGATGCCGATTCCTAACGGCCGATACGACAGCGCGAGCGGCGCCGTTGTCTTCGCGACGGACCATTTCTCGCGGTTCGGGGTTGCTTTCTCGAAAAAAGAGCTTCGCCGATTTGGAGCGCCATGCATGGGCGCGCGACAGCATCGAAGCGCTCGCGTCAAAAGGGATCGTCGGCGGCGTAGGCGGCCAGGCCTTCGAACCGGGCCGCGGCGTCACGCGAGCCGAATTCGCCGTTATGCTGGTCGAGGCCTTGGGGCTTGCGGGCGATACGCCGTCGAGCTTCACCGACGTGAAGCCGGGGGATTACTTCTACCGGGCTGCCGGCGCTCTGCGGCAGAACGGCATATCGAATGGCGCGGGAGACGGCCGCTTCCTGCCGAACGCGGTCATATCCCGGCAGGAGATGATGACGATGGCGGCGCGGGCGCTCCGGTCGCAAGGCATGCTGGAAGCGCCGGAAGCCGGATCTCCGCCTGAGTTTGAGGATTTCGGCCAGATTTCCGCTTACGCCCGCGAAGGAATAGCGAGACTCGCGGCCGCCGGGCTGATTCAAGGCAATGAAGGAAGAATTCGCCCCGTCGAACACGCGACGAGGGCTGAAGCGGCAGTCTTTCTATACCGAATATATCTTTATGCGGGCGAGGCAGCAGAATAGATTAGCGAAGCCGAAAGCGCTCGCTTCATCGAAATAAACGCCAAGACAGCTGCGTGGCCCTTCCCCGGCGCGCAGCTGTCGTCTTTGTCTGTACGATCGGGAATCTTTTCGTCCCTGCCACACAGCGATTGAAACCATTAAAGATGCCGCGAAACGGATTGCAACCCGTAGACGTTCTGAGCGCTCGGACGCGATGAAATTGGCGTTAAAGGCTTCCTTGACACTGCCTAACCAAGGTGTTAAGATAGCCTATGTGTGTGCCCGACGTGGTGGATTTTGATCGTTTCGTAGGAGTTGTTTCGATGGACTTGATGGCTCATCATCTTGCGAACAACGTCAAAGTCGGCACCAAGCAGACGACCAAGATGGTAGAACAAGGCAAGGCCATCGGCGTCTATGTCGCGCAAGATGCAGATTCGCGCCTGATCGGCCGCATCGCGCAGCTGTGCCAGCAGCGTGGCGTTCCCTTAACCGAGGTGAGCACCATGCGAGAGCTCGGCAGACAGTGCGGTATCGATGTCGGCACGGCGATGGCCGTGGTAGTAGAGAGAGCATGAACCGGGACCTTACCGCGCTTCTCGTTTGGGGAGTTCAGCGGGCGGACCCTTTCGTTTTTCTCAAAATGAACCGCCTGGATCTGTGGGCTTCGCGCCGCGGGAACCGGTAGCCGTTAGTTTTATGCAAGGCAATCATGGGAAGGGGGTGGCAACATGCCAACAATTAACCAGCTCGTTCGCAAAGGTCGCGAGCCTAAGGTGGTCAAGTCCAAGTCTCCTGCACTGCAAAAGGGATTCAACGCCCTGAAGCGCATCGAGACCGACCTGAGCGCTCCTCAAAAGCGCGGCGTATGCACGCGCGTAGGCACGATGACGCCGAAAAAAACCGAACTCCGCACTTCGTAAGTACGCGCGTGTACGTCTGACGAACCGCGTAGAAGTCACGGCTTACATTCCGGGTATCGGTCACAACCTGCAAGAGCACAGCGTCGTATTGATTCGCGGCGGCCGGGTCAAGGACCTTCCGGGCGTACGTTATCACATCGTTCGCGGCGCGCTCGATACCGCAGGCGTCAACAACCGCAAGCAAGCTCGTTCCAAGTACGGCACGAAGCGCGCTAAGGTGAAGAAGTAAGATTAATTTTGCCGGAACATTTCGGCTTTATCATTGATATGGGAAAGGAGGAACTCAAGTGCCACGTAAAGGACCAGTACCGAAGCGGGACGTGCTCCCGGATCCGGTCTACAACAGCAAGCTCGTCACTCGCCTCGTCAACCGCATCATGATCGACGGCAAGAAGGGCGTAGCCCAGCAGCTGCTTTACAATGCGTTCACGCTGATTCAAGAGCGCTCCGGCAAGGATCCGATGGAAGTTTTCGAAGCTGCCATCAAGAACATCATGCCAGTGCTCGAAGTCAAGGCTCGCCGCGTAGGCGGCGCCAACTACCAAGTTCCGATCGAAGTCAAGCCGGAGCGCCGCACGTCCCTTGGACTGCGCTGGCTCGTCAACTACTCCCGCAACCGCGGCGAGAAGACGATGGAAGAACGTTTGGCTGCCGAGATTCTCGACGCTTCGAACAACACCGGCGCTGCCGTCAAGAAGCGCGAAGACACGCACAAGATGGCTGAAGCCAACAAAGCGTACGCCCACTACCGCTGGTAATCCCGCGGACACTAGGGAACGAAAGGAGACAAATGCATGGCTAGGGAGTTCTCCTTGCAAAATACGCGCAACATCGGCATCATGGCGCATATCGATGCGGGCAAGACGACCACGACCGAGCGGATTCTGTTCTATACCGGCCGTGTCCACAAGATCGGCGAAGTGCACGAAGGCGCCGCTACGATGGACTGGATGGAGCAAGAGCAAGAGCGCGGCATCACGATCACGTCTGCTGCGACGACCGCTCAATGGAAGGGTCACCGCATCAATATTATCGACACACCGGGACACGTTGACTTTACGGTTGAGGTCGAGCGCTCGCTGCGCGTATTGGACGGGGCTGTAGGCGTATTTAGCGCCAAAGAAGGCGTAGAACCTCAGTCCGAGACGGTATGGCGTCAAGCCGACCGTTACGGCGTTCCGCGCATCGCGTACGTGAACAAGATGGACATCATCGGCGCAGACTTCCTGAACGTCGTATCCGATATGCGTTCGCGTCTGCAAGCCAACGCTGTCGCCATCCAGCTTCCGATCGGCGCCGAGAACGGCTTCGTCGGCATGGTCGACCTGATCGAACGGGTCGCTTATGTTTACGAGGACGATCTGGGCAAGGATCCGAAGACGGTCGAGATCCCGGCCGACCTGGCGGATCAAGCCGAAGAACTTCGTCTTGAGCTCGTCGAGAAGGTCGCCGAGCTTGACGACGATCTGATGGCGAAGTATCTTGAAGGGGAAGAACTGTCGGTCGCAGAGATCAAGGCAGCGCTTCGCAAGGGCGTCGTGGAAGTTCGTATCTTCCCGGTCGTCTGCGGCTCTTCTTACCGCAACAAAGGCGTTCAGCCGATGCTGGACGCAGTCGTCGACTTCCTCCCGGCTCCGATCGACGTCCCTGCAATCAAAGGCACGACCGAAGACGGCGAAGAGACGGTTCGTCATTCTTCCGACACCGAGCCGTTCTCGGCGCTGGCGTTCAAGATCATGACCGACCCGTTCGTCGGCAAGCTGACGTTCTTCCGCGTTTACTCCGGCGTCCTGAACTCCGGTTCGTACGTCGTCAACGCGACGAAGAACAAGCGCGAGCGTATCGGACGCATTCTGCAGATGCACGCGAACAGCCGTCAAGAAATCAGCATCGTCTACTCCGGCGATATCGCCGCTGCGGTCGGACTGAAGGACACGACGACCGGCGACACGCTGTGCGACGAGAAGAATCCGGTTATCCTCGAATCGATGAACTTCCCGGAGCCGGTTATCCAGCTTGCGGTTGAGCCCAAGACGAAGGCCGACCAAGACAAGATGGGTATCGCGCTGCAGAAGCTCGCCGAAGAAGACCCGACTTTCCGCGCGCACACGGACGAAGAGACTGGCCAGACGATCATCGCCGGCATGGGCGAGCTTCACCTGGAGATTCTCGTCGACCGCATGCTTCGCGAGTTCAAAGTCGAGACGAACGTGGGCAAGCCGCAAGTCGCTTACCGCGAGACGTTCAAGCAAGCTGCGAAGGTCGAAGGCAAGTTCGTTCGTCAATCCGGCGGCCGCGGCCAATACGGCCACTGCTGGGTCGAGTTCGAACCGCTCGAAGCCGGTTCCGGCTTCGTGTTCGAGAACAAGGTTGTCGGCGGCGTAGTTCCGCGCGAGTACATCGCGCCGGTACAAGCCGGTATCGAAGAGTCGATGAAGAACGGCGTATTGGCCGGCTTCCCGCTCGTCGATATCAAAGCGACGATCTTCGACGGATCGTACCACGACGTCGACTCGAACGAAATGGCGTTCAAGATCGCCGGTTCGATGGCGCTTAAGGCTGCCAAGGACAAGTGTAACCCCGTCCTGCTCGAGCCGATCATGAAGGTCGAAGTAACCGTTCCGGAAGAGTACATGGGCGATGTCATGGGCATGCTCAGCTCCCGCCGCGGACGCATCGAAGGCAGCGACACCCGTCACGGTGCGCTCATCGTTCGCGCCAAGGTGCCGCTGGCTGAGATGTTCGGCTACTCCACCGTTCTTCGTTCCGGTACGCAGGGCCGTGGCGTATTCTCCATGGAACTGTCGCACTACGAAGAAGTACCGCGTTCCATCTCCGAAGAGATCATCTCCAAGAGCAAGGGCGCATAAGTTTTCGGGCATTCGGACGAGCCGCGAGGCGTGAAGCCTCCGGCGTTGTCCTCCCTATAAAATGGCTTTACTAACAAGGAGGAGAAAAGATCCATGGCAAAGGCTAAATTTGAACGTAACAAACCGCACGTTAACATCGGTACGATCGGCCACGTCGACCACGGCAAAACGACGCTGACGGCTGCCATCACGACGGTTCTGTCCAAGAAGTACGGCGGCGCAGCC
The DNA here is from genome assembly GCF_029525575.1 of Cohnella rhizosphaerae. Taxonomy (GTDB): domain Bacteria; phylum Bacillota; class Bacilli; order Paenibacillales; family Paenibacillaceae; genus Cohnella; species Cohnella rhizosphaerae. The sequence goes on along the minus strand of NZ_JAPDIA010000005.1, from coordinate 31,267 downwards.
GTTGCGTTCGACCAAATCGACAAGGCTCCAGAAGAGCGCGAGCGCGGTATCACGATCTCCACGGCTCACGTTGAATACGAAACGCCTAACCGTCACTATGCTCACGTTGACTGCCCTGGACACGCCGACTATGTCAAGAACATGATCACCGGCGCTGCTCAAATGGACGGCGCGATCCTGGTTGTATCCGCTGCTGACGGCCCTATGCCGCAAACGCGCGAGCACATCCTGCTCTCCAAGCAAGTCGGCGTTCCTTACATCGTCGTATTCCTGAACAAGTGCGACATGGTTGAAGACGAAGAGCTCCTCGAGCTGGTTGAAATGGAAGTTCGCGACCTGCTGAACGAGTATGAGTTCCCGGGCGACGACACGCCGATCATCCGCGGCGCTGCTCGCGAAGCTCTGCAAAATCCTGACGGCCCTTGGGCTGACAAGATCGTCGAGCTGTTCGAACAAGTCGACACCTACATCCCGCAACCTGAGCGCGACACGGCTAAGCCTTTCCTTATGCCAGTCGAGGACGTGTTCACGATCACGGGCCGCGGTACGGTTGCTACCGGCCGTGTAGAACGCGGTACGATCAAAATCGGCGATGAAGTTGAAATCATCGGCCTGGTTGAAGATTCCCGCAAATCCGTCGTTACCGGCGTAGAAATGTTCCGTAAGTTGCTCGACTCCGCTCAAGCGGGCGACAACGTCGGCGCACTGCTTCGCGGCGTTGACCGTAAGGACATCGAGCGCGGTCAAGTTATCGCGAAGCCGGGTTCGGTTAAGCCGCACACGGAATTCACGGCTCAAATCTACGTCCTGACCAAAGAAGAAGGCGGCCGTCACAAGCCTTTCTTCACGGGCTACCGTCCTCAGTTCTACTTCCGTACAACTGACGTTACGGGTATCATCAACCTGCCGGAAGGCACCGAGATGGTTATGCCTGGCGACAACATCACCGTTACCGTTCAACTGATCGCTCCGATCGCCGTTGAAGAAGGCACGCGCTTCTCCATCCGCGAAGGCGGACGTACGGTTGGCGCCGGCGCTGTTGCTTCCATCCAAAAGTAATTTCAATTCCTTAAATAGACCTTATCGGGCTTAGCAGCTCGGTAAGGTCTTTTTTTGCATTCGGTGCATCCTTTATGATGCGCCATTTATATAGAAGAAACGCGACGAACGATCGCTGTAACCAGGCGCCGATCCTGCGCACAATCATGCTTCTTGAAAAATGTATAGAATTTTGTTGCATTGGCCCATGCGAATCGCTATAATAGTGAATGTTGGTCTGCGACTGTGCGATGATGTGAGAGGTTGCCGACACACCCGGCCCCTTTGCCATAGGGTGGCTGAGCGGTTAACGTCGGGGTATTCTCGCGGAGTATGTCCGATTCCAAAATTGGGCGAATGAAGGAGGGAATTTTCTATGGCAAAGCAAAAAAATCCGTATCCGTTTGAAAGCCTACGACCACCGCATTCTTGATCAATCCGCGGAGAAGATCGTAGAAACGGCAAAGCGCACGGGTGCCGGCGTATCCGGTCCGATCCCGCTGCCGACCGAAAAGCAGATCATCACGATCCTGCGCGCGGTCCACAAGTACAAGGATTCGCGTGAGCAGTTCGAAATGCGTACGCACAAGCGCCTGATCGACATCGTCAATCCGACGCCGCAAACGGTCGACGCGCTGATGCGTCTGGACCTGCCGTCCGGCGTTGACATCGAGATCAAGCTGTAATAAGCAATACCAATCCTTATCCAGATGTGAATAAGAAGTAGAAGAGAGGTGTCAACATGCCAGGAATCTTGGGACGTAAGCTCGGTATGACGCAAGTGTTCGCGGCTGACGGAAGCGTCGTGCCGGTCACCGTCATCGAAGCAACGCCAAACGTCGTGCTGCAGAAGAAAACTTCCGACAACGACGGTTATGAAGCTGTGCAGCTCGGCTTTGCCGACAAGCGCGAAAAGCTCGCAAACAAGCCGGAAACGGGCCATGCAAAGAAGGCCGGTACGGCGCCCAAGCGCTTCATCCGCGAAGTTAGCGGATCTTCGGAACTCGAAGTCGGCGCTGAAGTTAAAGTTGACGTATTTGCCGAAGGGCAATTTGTTGACGTAACGGGGATCTCCAAAGGTAAAGGTACGGCTGGCGCCATCAAGCGTTGGGGCTTCCAACGCGGCAAGATGACGCACGGTTCGAAGTACCACCGCGGTAATGGCTCGCTCGCAACGATTCGCGACGCGAACCGCGTTCCTAAGGGCAAGAAAATGCACGGCCGTCTCGGCTCCGAGACGATCACGGTTCAAAACCTCGAAGTCGTCAAGATCGACGTTGAACGCAACGTGATCCTGATCAAGGGTTCCGTGCCGGGCGCTCGCAACAGCTACCTCAAACTCCGCTCGTCGGTGAAGAAATAATCCGATTCAACAAGAAAGGAGGACTACCACATGCCTAAAGTATCTGTATACAACGTGAGCGGCAGCGCGGTCGGCGAGATCGAACTGTCGGACCTGATCTTCGGCGTCAATCCGAACGCATCGGTCATGCACAGCGCGGTCGTGCTTCAACAAGCATCCGTGCGCCAAGGCACTCACAAGACCAAAGGACGCTCCGAAGTACGCGGGGGCGGCCGCAAGCCATGGAAGCAAAAGGGTACCGGCCGCGCTCGTCAGGGCTCAATCCGTTCCCCGCAATGGAAAGGCGGCGGCGTCGTTTTTGGACCGACTCCGCGCAGCTACGGCTTCAAGCTTCCGCGCAAGGTTCGCCGTCTGGCGATCAAGTCCGCGCTGTCCAGCAAAGTCATCGCCAGCGACATCATCGTTCTGGATCAACTGAGCCTGGCAACGCCTAAGACGAAGGAATTCCAAGGCATTTTGAACAACCTCAAGGTCGGCCGCAAGGCGCTCGTCGTCACTGCCGATTATGAGAACAATGTGGCCCTGTCCGCACGCAACATTCCCGGCGTCAAGTTCGTCTCCGCCAACGGAATCAACGTGCTCGATGTACTTGTTCACGACAAGCTCATCATCACGAAGGACGCGGTCGCTAAAGTCGAGGAGGTATTCGCGTAATGAAAGACCCTCGCGATATTATCAAGCGCCCCGTCATCACGGAACGCACGAGCGAATTTATCGATCAGCTGAAGTACGTCTTCGAAGTCGATCTTCGCACGAACAAGACGGAAATCAAGCAAGCGATCGAAGCGATCTTCAAGGTGAAGGTCGTCAGCGTCAACACGATGCGCGTACCGCCGAAGCCGCGCCGCTACGGCCGCCACTCCGGCTACACTTCCGAATGGAAGAAGGCCATCGTGCAGCTGTCCGCGGACAGCAAGCCGCTCGAATTTTTCGAAGCATCGGTCTAACATCTTCGTAAAGTAAGGAGGGAAACCAAGTGCCAGTCAAAAAAGTTTAATCCGACATCGCCTAGCCGTCGCGAAATGACGATGTCGACGTTCGAGGAAGTCACCACGAACGTACCGGAGAAATCCTTGCTTGCACCGCTGTCGAAGCGCGGCGGCCGTAACCATCAAGGCAAGATTACGGTTCGTCACCAAGGCGGCGGACACAAGCGCAAGTATCGTATCATCGACTTCAAGCGCAACAAAGACGGCGTACCGGGCAAGGTCGCTCAGATCGAGTACGACCCGAACCGTACCTCTTATATCGCTCTGATCCACTACCTGGACGGCGCGAAGAGCTACATCGTCGCTCCTAAGGGACTCAAGGTCGGCGACCAGATCGTCTCCGGTCCGGAGGCCGACATCAAGGTGGGCAACGCCCTTCCGCTGGAGAACATCCCGGTCGGTACGGTTATCCACAACATCGAGCTGAAGCCGGGCAAGGGCGGACAACTCGTTCGCGCTGCAGGTACCGAAGCTCAACTGCTGGGCAAGGAAGAGACTTACGTCACGATCCGTCTGGCATCCGGCGAGATTCGCCGCATCCTGAAGCAGTGCCGCGCTACGATCGGTTCCGTGGGCAACCAAGACCACGAGCTGATCAACATCGGTAAAGCCGGCCGCTCCCGCAACCTCGGCAAACGCCCGGTTGTCCGCGGTGTCGTCATGAACCCGGTCGATCACCCGCACGGCGGTGGCGAAGGCCGCGCTCCAATCGGCCGCAAGTCTCCTCTGTCCCCATGGGGCAAGCCGACGCTCGGTTACAAGACGCGCAAGAAGAAGAAGGCCTCGAGCCAATATATCGTACGCCGCCGCAAGTAAAGGCGAGTCCATTCCGGGCTGAAGGGAGGATTTACCCATGGGTCGCAGCTTAAAGAAAGGCCCGTTCATCGACGGCTATCTGTTGAAGAAAGTCGAAGTGTTGAACGAGTCCAGCAAGAAAGTCGTCATCAAGACGTGGTCGCGTCGTTCGACGATTTTCCCGCAATTCGTAGGTCACACGTTCGCCGTCTACGATGGCCGCAAGCATGTGCCGGTATACGTATCGGAAGACATGGTCGGTCACAAGCTTGGTGAATTCGCGCCTACGCGCACGTACAAAGGCCATACCGCCGACGACAAGAAAACCGGCAAACGATAAATCCTAAGCGCCGGCCTCGTCCGGCGATCGCAATACGGGAGGAGGTACATCGATGGCACAAGAAGCCAAGGCCGTAGCGCGATACATCCGTATCCCGGCCCGCAAAGTCCGTCTGGTCGCAGATCTGATCCGCGGCAAGAAGGTAGGCGACGCAATCGCCATTCTGCGCCACACGCCGCGTTCGGCTTCCCCGATCCTGGAGAAGCTTCTGAACTCCGCAGTGGCTAACGCAGAGCACAACTATCAGCTCGACGTCAACAAGCTGGTTATCAGCGAAGCATTCGTCAACGAAGGTCCGACCCTCAAACGGTTCCAACCCCGTTCGCAGGGCCGCGCGTTCAGCATCTTCAAGCGCTCCAGCCACATCACGCTGGTCGTATCCGAGAAATAAGGAGGGATAACGTGTGGGTCAGAAAGTAAATCCGGTCGGTCTTCGCATCGGCGTCATCCGCGATTGGGAATCCAAGTGGTACGCTGAAAAGGACTTCGGCACGCTTCTTATGGAAGATGTCAAAATCCGCGAATTCCTCAAGGCCAAGCTTAAGGACGCATCGGTATCGCGCTTCGAGATCGAACGCGCTGCGAACCGCGTCAACGTAACGATTCATACTGCCAAGCCGGGCATGGTCATCGGCAAGGGCGGTTCCGAAGTAGAAGTGATCCGCGGTCAGCTGACGAAGCTGACGAACGGCAAGAAGGTGCACATCAACATCTCCGAGATCAAGACCCCGGAAATGGATGCCATCCTTGTCGCCGAGAGCATCGCGCAACAACTCGAACGCCGTATCTCTTTCCGCCGCGCCATGAAGCAATCGATGCAGCGCACGCTGCGCATGGGCGCGAAGGGTATCAAGACCCTCGTTAGCGGACGTCTGGGCGGCGCCGAAATCGCACGTACGGAAGGCTACAGCGAAGGAACGGTTCCGCTTCACACGCTGCGCGCCGACATCGACTACGGTACGGCTGAAGCGCACACGACCTACGGTCGCATCGGCGTCAAAGTCTGGATCTACCGCGGCGAAGTCCTTCCAGCCAAGAAGAAGAGAGTAGTAGCTGAGGAAGGAGGCAACTAAGCATGTTGGTCCCTAAACGCGTCAAACACCGCAAGCAGCACCGCGGGAAGATGAAGGGTCGTGCCAAGGGCGGCACGGAAGTGAGCTTCGGCGAATTCGGCTTGCAAGCACTGGAGCCTTCGTGGGTGACGAACCGCCAGATCGAATCTGCGCGTATCGCGATGACCCGTTATATCAAGCGTGGCGGTAAGGTATGGATCAAGATCTTCCCGTCCAAGCCGATTACCCAAAAGCCTCTCGAGGTGCGGATGGGTAGCGGTAAAGGTAACGTTGAAAAGTGGGTAGCCGTCGTAAAGCCGGGCAAGATTTTGTTCGAGCTGGCTGGCGTACCCGAGGAAATCGCACGCGAAGCGATGCGTCTGGCCGCGCACAAGCTGCCGATCAAGACGAAGTTCGTGAAACGCGAAGAACTGGGTGGTGAAGCAAATGAAGGCCAGTGAATTCCGTAACCTCACTTCGGTTGAAATCGAACAGAAGGTTTCCGGCTTCAAGGAAGAGCTGTTCAACCTTCGTTTCCAACTGGCTACCGGCCAACTGGACAACCCGCACCGCATCAGCGAGCTGCGGAAAGAAATTGCCCGGGCCAAAACCATTTTGCGCGAGCGTGAACTGGGCATCATCAGCTAATTGCTGATTCGATTCCTGAGACGCCTCCGGGAAGGAGTATTACCATGAGCGAACGCAACAACCGTAAGGTTCAGATCGGCAAAGTCGTCAGCGACAAGATGGACAAAACGATCGTAGTGGCTGTGGAGACTCACAAGAAGCATAGCCTGTACCATAAGCGGATCAAGTACACGAAGAAGTTCAAGGCGCACGACGAGAACAACGAAGCGCAAATCGGCGACACCGTCAAGATCATGGAGACCCGCAAGCTGTCCAAGGACAAGAACTGGCGCCTGGTCGAGATCACCGAGAAAGCCGTTATTCTGTAAGAAACGCCACCTTAGCACCGAAAGGAGGACCTCACGATGATTCAACCGTTTACGAGATTGCGCGTTGCCGACAACTCGGGCGCGAAGGAACTGATGTGCATCCGCGTGCTTGGAGGCACGGGACGTCGCGTCGGCCATATCGGCGACCTGATCGTCGCTTCCGTAAAACAAGCAACACCAGGCGGCGTTGTCAAGAAGGGCGATGTCGTTAAATGCGTTATCGTTCGCACGAAGCGTTCGGTACGCCGCAAGGACGGTTCCTACATCGCGTTCGACGAGAACGCAGCCGTCATCGTCAAGGAAGACAAGAGCCCGCGCGGTACCCGTATTTTCGGACCAGTCGCCCGCGAGCTTCGCGAACGTGATTTCATGAAAATCATTTCTCTGGCACCGGAAGTGCTCTAATCCGGCCGATGTCCATGGAGAAACACTCAAGGAGGTGTACCCATGCCCCGTTTGAAAAAAGTGCTGGAATCGCACAACAATAAGCTTCACGTCAAAAAAGACGATAACGTCATCGTCATCACCGGCAAGGACAAGGGCAAGAAAGGGCGCGTAATCGCCGCTTACCCGCGTCAAAACCGCGTACTGATCGAAGGCGTCAACCTGGTGAAGAAGCATACGCGTCCTTCCCAGACGAACCCGCAAGGCGGCATCATCGAGCAAGAAGCGCCGATTCACGTATCCAACGTCATGCACGTGGATCCGAAGAGCGGCAAGCCTACGCGTATCGGCTACAAGGTGCTGGACAACGGCACAAAAGTCCGCGTCGCGAAGAAGTCCGGCCAAGAAATCGACTAATACGATCCCCGAAAGAAAGGAGGTCACTGTGACACATGGCAGCAAGAATGAAAGAACGTTACAACGCTGAAATCGCGCCTGCGCTGGTGCAGAAGTTCAGCTACAAATCGGTCATGCAAGTGCCGAAGATCGAGAAGGTCGTCATCAACATGGGCGTCGGCGAAGCGGTCTCGAACTCCAAGGTTCTGGACGCGGCTGTCGAAGATCTGCAAAAGATCGCCGGTCAAAAGCCGGTCATCACCCGTGCGAAGAAGTCCATCGCAGGCTTCCGCCTCCGTGAAAACGCGCCGATCGGCGTTAAGGTCACGCTGCGCGGCGACCGCATGTACTACTTCCTCGACAAGCTGTTCAACATCTCGCTTCCTCGCGTACGTGACTTCCGCGGCATCTCGAGCAAATCGTTCGACGGTCGCGGCAACTACACGCTCGGCTTGAAGGAGCAACTGATCTTCCCCGAGATCGAATACGACAAGATCGATAAGGTCCGCGGGATGGACATCGTCATCGTCACGACGGCGAATACGGACGAAGAAGCGCGCGAACTGCTGACCCAACTGGGCGCACCGTTCGTGAAGTAACTCCGCCGAGCCTGGCCGGAAGGCCAAGGTACCCTACGGGAGGTGTGAAAGCAAAGTGGCAAAAACGTCGATGAAAATCAAGCAGCAGCGTCCGCCGAAGTTCCAAGTTCGGGCTTACACGCGGTGCGAGCGCTGCGGACGTCCGCACTCCGTGCTGCAAAAGTTTAAAATTTGCCGGATTTGTTTCCGCGAGTTGGCATACAAAGGCCAGATTCCTGGCGTTAAAAAAGCGAGCTGGTAATCAGCCTAGTTCGGGAAGGAGGTTTACCCCATGGTTATGTCTGATCCCATTGCAGATATGCTGACGCGCATTCGCAACGCGAATCTCGTCCGCCACGAATCGGTGGAGCTGCCTGCGTCTACGGTCAAAAAGCAAATTGCTGAGATCCTGAAGCGCGAAGGCTTTATCCGCGACGCCGAATACGTAGAAGACAACAAGCAAGGTTTGATCCGCATCTTCCTGAAGTACGGACCGAACAACGAGCGCGTCATCACGGGCCTGAAGCGTATCAGCAAGCCCGGCCTGCGCGTTTACACGAAGTCGAACGAAGTACCGCGCGTACTCGGCGGCCTCGGCATCGCGATCATCTCGACGTCCAAAGGCATCATCACCGACAAGGAAGCCCGTCAAGGGAAAGCCGGCGGCGAAGTCCTTTGCTACGTCTGGTAATTTAAAGCGACAAGTTAGGAGGTGTACCTATGTCCCGTATCGGACGCAAACCCATCCAGGTGCCAAACGGCGTGAACGTGAACCTGGACAACAACGTCATCACGGTGAAGGGCCCCAAGGGCACGCTGAGCCGCGAACTGCATAAAGACATGAAGCTGGTCGTCGAAGAAGGCGTCATCAACGTCGAACGTCCTTCCGACAACAAAGAACATCGCGCCCTGCACGGCACGACGCGCTCCGTCGTCGCCAACATGGTAAGCGGCGTTACCGAAGGCTTCGCGAAAAACCTTGAGCTTGTCGGCGTCGGTTACCGTGCCAGCAAGCAAGGCGAGAAGCTCGTCCTGAACGTCGGCTACTCGCATCCGGTCGAATTCCTCGCAGCAGGCGGCATCGAGTTCGACGTGCCGGCTCAGAACCGCATCACGGTTCGCGGCATCGACAAGGAAGCGGTCGGCGCGATCGCAGCCAAGATCCGCGAAGTCCGTCCGCCTGAGCCGTACAAGGGCAAAGGCATCAAGTACGAAGGCGAACGCATTATCCGCAAGGAAGGCAAAGCCGGCAAGAAGAAGTAATGAACGGCGGCGACGAGCCGCTCAGCATATGGCACTCGGCCGGCACACGGCGATCCGTTGCCTGACACCGGTCGGATAGCGAAGCGAGAAGGGAGTGAACCCCGGAATGATTACCAAAGGCGACAAGAACAAAGCCCGTCTGAAGCGTCACCTGCGCGTGCGCAAGAAGATCAGCGGCACGAACGAACGTCCGCGCCTCTCCGTGTTCCGTTCTTCCAAGCATATCTATGCGCAGCTGATCGACGACGTCAAGGGCGTGACCCTGGCATCGGCATCCACGCTGGACAAGGAAATCGGCGAGATCGGCAACGGCGGCAGCGTCGAAGCGGCGGCTAAAGTCGGTCAACTGGTGGCAGAGCGCGCTAAAGCGAAGGGATACGAGAGCATCGTATTCGACCGCGGCGGTTACCTGTACCACGGACGCATTCAAGCACTGGCGGACGCGGCTCGCGAAGCCGGTCTTCAGTTCTAATATTACGCAAACAAGGAGGTTAACGACTTGCGTGTAGATCCTAATAGCCTGGAACTTACCGAAAAAATGGTCCAGATCAACCGCGTTTCCAAAGTCGTCAAGGGCGGCCGTCGCTTTAGCTTCAGCGCACTTGTCGTCGTAGGGGACGGCAAAGGTTGGGTTGGCGCGGGCATCGGCAAAGCCAGCGAAGTACCGGACGCAATCCGCAAAGGCGTCGACGACGCCAAAAAGAATTTGATTTTCATTCCGCTTGTCGGCAAGACGATTCCGCACGCCGTTACGGGTCACTTCGGCGCCGGCAAAGTGCTGCTGAAGCCGGCATCCGAAGGTACGGGCGTCATCGCGGGCGGTCCTGTCCGCGCTGTACTCGAACTGGCCGGCGTCGGCGATATTTTGACGAAATCGCTGGGTTCCTCCAACTCGATGAACATGATCAACGCGACGTTGGAAGGTCTGTCCCGCCTGAAGCGCGCCGAAGACGTAGCCAAGCTCCGCGGTAAAACCGTGGAAGAGCTGTTGGGTTAAGGAGGGGTTAAAATGGCGAAATTGCAGATCACCCTCAAGCGCAGCTTGATCGGCCGTCCTGAGAACCAACGCCAAACCGTCAAATCGCTGGGCCTCGGCAAAGTGAACTCGACGGTCGTTAAAGAAGACAACGCGGCGATCCGCGGCATGGTTAACACCGTTAGCCACCTGATCTCCGTCGAAGAAGTATAAGGCTATATAGCCAAAAGCAAGGCAAATCAATCAAGGAGGTGCGACGAACGATGAAATTGCATGAACTTTCTCCTGCAACTGGATCCAAGTTCAGCCGCAAACGCGTCGGTCGCGGCATCGGCAGCGGCATGGGCAAGACGTCCACGCGCGGCCATAAAGGCCAGAACGCTCGTTCCGGCGGCGGCGTACGCCCCGGCTTCGAAGGCGGTCAAAACCCATTGTACCGCAGACTCCCGAAGCGCGGCTTCAACAACGACCGTTTTGCTACGGAATACGCGATTGTTAACCTGGATCAACTGAGCGGATTCGCAGCCGGCACGGAAGTAACGCCGGAACTGCTGCTTTCCGAAGGGATCGTAAAGAACCCTAAGGACGGCATCAAGATTCTGGGCAACGGCGAGCTGACTGCAGCAATCTCCGTTAAAGCCCACAAGTTCTCCAAATCCGCTGCTGAAAAAATCCAGGCCGCCGGCGGTAACTCCGAGGTGATCTAATGTTCGCTACCGTGAGCAACATCTGGAAGGTCGAGGACCTTCGCAAGAGGATCCTATTTACGCTTTTCATACTGCTCGTCTATCGTGTCGGCTCCTTTATCCCGGTGCCGAACATCGACAAGAGCGTGCTCGAACAGGCCAATCAGCAAAGCAATGAGCTGTTCGGCCTGCTCAATACGTTCTCCGGCGGCGCGCTGTTCCAGTTCTCGATCTTCGCGCTCGGGATCATGCCGTACATTACGGCGTCGATCATCGTGCAGCTCCTCTCCATGGACGTCATTCCGAAGCTCGCGGAGTGGGCCAAAGAAGGCGAGATCGGCAAGCGCAAGTCGGCGCAGTTAACCCGTTACCTGACGATTGTCCTCGGTTTGATCCAAGCTTTCGCGACCTCGATCGGCTTCAACCGCATCTACAGCGCGAAGATGGTCATCGATCCGTCGCCGGCGACCTTTATCCTGATCGCCATCGTGCTTACGGCCGGTACGGCCTTCCTGATGTGGCTCGGCGAGCAGATCAACGAGAAGGGCATCGGCAACGGCATCTCGATTCTGATGTTCGCGGCGATCGTCTCCCGAATTCCGACGTATATCCAAGAGATCTATCAGGACCAATTCGTGAACGGCGACCAGATCTTCTGGGCCGTCCTGAAAATGATCATCATCCTGATCGTGATCCTGCTGATCATCGTCGGCGTTATCTTCGTCCAGCAGGGCGTACGCAAGATTCCGGTCCAATACGCCAAGCGCGTAGTCGGACAGAAGATGTACGGCGGCCAGTCGACGCATATCCCGCTCAAGGTTAACGGCGCGGGCGTCATTCCCGTCATCTTCGCTTCTTCGCTCCTGATGTTCCCGATCACGATCGCCCAGTTCTGGGCCGGTCACACTTGGGCCAACTGGATCATCAGTCACCTGTACTACGACAAGCCGCTCGGTATGGTATTCTATATCTTGCTGATTGTCGGGTTCACCTTCTTCTACACGTTCGTACAGTTCAACCCGCAACAGCTCGCGGACAACATGAAGAAGAACGGCGGCTACATCCCAGGCATTCGCCCGGGCAAGCCGACGGCAGGCTACCTGATGAGAGTCATCACCCGAATCACCCTTGCCGGGGCGCTGTTCCTGGCGGTCATCTCGATCCTTCCCGTTATTTTCGGCTCGGCCTTCGGTCTTCCGAAGTCGGTTCAGCTGGGCGGCACGTCGCTGCTGATCGTCATCGGCGTCGCGCTCGAGACGATGAAGCAGGTCGAGAGCAACCTGATCAAGCGTCACTACAAGGGGTTCATCAATAAGTAAGCTGCTTCAAAATGAGGGACATTCAGGAGGTACGGCAATGAACATCCTGTTTATGGGTCCTCCTGGGGCCGGCAAAGGCACGCAGGCGGAACGCATCGTCGATTCGTTCGGCGTGCCGCACATCTCGACCGGCGACGCATTCCGTCTGGCGATGAAGGAAGGCACCGCGCTTGGGCAGGAAGCCAAGAAGTACGTGGACCAAGGCCTCCTCGTGCCGGACGAAGTCACCAACGGCATCGTCAAGGACCGTCTGTCCCTGGCCGACTGCGACAAGGGGTTCCTGCTCGACGGCTTCCCCCCGCACGCTGGCGCAGGCCGAAGCGCTTGACGAGATTCTCGCCGGACTCGGCAAGAAGATCGATCACGTCGTCAACCTGAAGGTGGATCGCGATCGTCTGCTCGCGCGCCTGACGGGCCGACGGATCTGCCGGAGCTGCGGCGCTACGTATCACGTCCTGTTCAATCCGCCGAAGGCGGAAGGCGTCTGCGACAAGGACGGCGGGGAGCTGTACCAGCGCTCCGACGATACGGAGGAGAAGGTCGGTACCCGGCTGGATGAATACACGAGCAAGACGGCTCCGCTGCTTGCCTATTACGAAGGCAAAGGGCTGCTCCGAGAAGTGGACGGGGAGAAGGACATCGACGCGGTTACGGCCGATATTTCCTCCCTCCTCAGAGGGTAACCGGCCATGATCGTGTGCAAGTCCGAATCGGAACTGAACTTGATGAGACGGGCCGGGGAGATCGTCGCGAGGACGCATCAGCTCATGCGTGAAGCTGTTCGCCCGGGCGTGACGACCGCCGAGCTTGACCGGATCGCCGACGCGTACATCCGCAGTCAGGACGCGGTTCCGTCTTTCAAAGGCTACAACGGTTTTCCATCCAGCATTTGCGCATCGGTCAACGAAGAACTGGTGCACGGCTTCCCCGGTCCCCGGGTGCTTCAAGAGGGCGATATCATCAGCATCGACATCGGCGCGCAGTACATGGGCTACCACGGCGATTCCGCCTGGACGTACGGCGTCGGCGCCATCTCGGCGGACGCGCAGCGACTGCTCGAGGTGACCGAAGCCTCGCTGTACGCAGGTCTTGAACTTGTGAAACCCGATGTCAGGCTGTTCACGGTGTCACACGGCATCCAGAAGGTGATCGAAAAGGCGGGAATGTCGGTCGTTCGTGAATACGTCGGGCACGGCGTCGGGCGCGAACTTCACGAAGAGCCGCAGATTCCCAACTACGGCGTACCTGACCGAGGGCCGCGCCTGAAGCCGGGCATGGTGCTCGCCATCGAACCGATGGTGAACCTGGGCTCGCGCTACGTGCGGACCCTCTCGGACAACTGGACGGTCGTGACGGTGGACGGCTCGCTGTGCGCGCACTTTGAGCACACCATCGCCGTAACCGAGGACGGGTTCGAGATTCTGACCCGTGCGGAAGACTAGGCGGCGGCCATGACGGAGACGTCATCGCTGTCGCCCGGGGAAGTCGTGAGAAGCCGCCGCGGCAAAGACGAAGGTCAGCTGGCGGTGGTCATCGCTCTCGAAGACGGGCGATTCGCGTTTGTCGCCGACGGCGATAAACGCCGGTTCGACCGGCCGAAGCGCAAAAACGTGCTGCATCTCGAATCGGTCGGCATCGTGAGCGACGAAGTCGCAAGCAGCATTCGGGACACCGGACGCGTGACCAACGGCAAGCTCAGGCATGCCGTCGTCACTGCCACGAGGCGGCTCGAAGCGCATGCTGAAGAGAAAGGAGAATGACGGTGGCCAAAGAGGACGTAATCGAAGTGGAAGGCGTGGTCGTCGAACCGCTGCCGAACGCGATGTTCAGGGTGAAGCTCGAGAACGGCCATGAGATTTTGGCTCATGTCTCCGGCAAGCTCCGGATGCACTTTATCCGGATCCTGACGGGCGACAAGGTCGTGATCCAGCTCTCGCCGTATGATCTGACGCGAGGCCGCATCACATACCGCAAATAGTTCTTCCGGTCTACCGAACCACACGTGACGGCAGCATGACGCGCATTCGCGCCTCAGCGCCGCCGCACACTTTAGGAGGCTATTACCATGAAGGTGAGACCATCGGTCAAACCCATTTGCGAAAAATGCAAAGTTATTCGCCGCAAGGGTAACGTAATGGTTATCTGCGAAAATCCGAAGCACAAACAAAAACAAGGCTAAGAGGAGGTGCTCCTAACATATGGCACGTATTAGTGGTGTTGACCTCCCGCGCGACAAACGCGTGGAAATCGCCCTGACGTACATCTTCGGGATCGGCAAGACAACGTCCCAGAAGCTTCTTGCTACGGCAGAAATCAACCCCGACACTCGCGTACGCGATCTGACCGAAGACGAGCTCGCCCGTCTGCGCGATGCGATCGACAAGACGCAAAAGGTCGAGGGCGACCTGCGCCGCGAGATCGCGTTGAACATCAAGCGCCTGATCGAAATCGGCTGCTACCGCGGTGTCCGTCACCGTCGCGGCCTGCCTGTCCGCGGCCAACGTACGAAAACGAACGCCCGCACGCGCAAAGGTCCGCGTCGTACGGTAGCGAACAAGAAGAAGTAAGAAGGGAGGATAAATCAGCATGGCACAAAAAAGGCAAGAAGGTTGTCCGCACGAAACGCCGCGATCGGAAAAACGTCGAGTCCGGCGTCGCGCACGTCCGCTCGACGTTCAACAACACGATCGTTACGATCACGGATCCGCACGGCAACGCGATCTCCTGGGCCAGCTCCGGCAACATGGGCTTCAAAGGCTCGCGCAAGAGCACGCCGTTCGCCGCGCAAATGGCTGCCGAGACGGCTGCACGCGCCGCGATGGAACACGGCATGCGCGCCGTCGAAGTTATGGTCAAGGGTCCTGGCGCCGGCCGCGAAGCCGCGATCCGTTCCCTGCAAGCCGCAGGTCTTGAAGTCAGCATGATCAAAGACGTAACGCCGATCCCTCACAACGGCTGCCGTCCTCCGAAGCGTCGCCGCGTATAATATGCGCCACTATGTGGTATCAAACAAAAACAACTTGTGAATAATGGTTGTAATGGTTAGGCATACTACATGGTTTGCCCAATTCGGTTATACTGGTTGAGGGACGGTACGTCATCCCGGTTGACCGGACGGGGCGAACAAACGGCAACGTCAGCAACGCAGCGACGTTTTGAAGGAGGGTTTGGTTGTGATTGTGATCGAGAAGCCAAAGATCGAATCGGTGGAGATTCAAGAAGACAAGAGGTACGGACGCTTCGTCGTGGAACCGCTCGAACGCGGCTATGGCATGACGCTCGGCAACTCCCTTCGCCGGATTCTGCTGTCGTCTCTGCCAGGCGCCGCCGTCATATCGGTTCAGATCGATGGCGTGCTTCACGAATTCTCCACCATTCCTGGCGTGATTGAGGACGTCACCGAGATCATCCTCAATCTCAAGCGCCTCTCCCTGAAGATTCACTCCGACGAGGAGAAGGTGCTGGAGATCGATGCCGAAGGAGAAGGCATCATCACGGCTGGAGACATTCGGGCAGACAGCGACGTGGAGATCCTGAATCCGGATCTGCATATCGCCACGCTGGCTTCCGGTGCGCGTCTTCACATGCGCATCTTCGCCAGACAGGGACGCGGCTACGTCCCGGCGGATCGCAACAAGAAGGAAGATCAGCCGATCGGCGTTATTCCGATCGATTCGATCTATACGCCGATTACCCGCGTTAACTACAAGGTCGAGAATACGCGCGTCGGTCAAGTCACCAACTACGACAAGCTTACGCTTGAAGTATGGACCGACGGCAGCATCCGGCCCGAAGAAGCGGTCAGTCTGGGCGCCAAGATCCTGACGGATCACTTGTCGCTTTTCGTCGGCCTTACGGACGAAGCCAAGGATACCGAGACGATGAAGGAGAAGGAAGAGGACAAGAAGGAGAAAGTGCTCGAGATGACCATCGAAGAGCTCGACCTCTCCGTTCGCTCCTACAACTGCCTGAAGCGCGCCGGTATCAACACGGTTCAAGAGCTGATCACCAAGACCGAAGAAGACATGATGAAGGTCCGCAACCTGGGCCGCAAGTCTTTGGAGGAAGTGCAGGAGAAGCTCGAAGAACTCGGTCTCGGTCTTCGCTTCGAAGAATAGAAGACCGGATAAGACCGCATCAAGCGACAAGGAGGGAATAACAGATGGCATACCAGAAACTGAGTCGTGATTCGAGCTCGCGGAAGGCGCTCTTCCGTGACCTGGTCACCGACCTGTTCCTTTACGAACGTATCCAAACGACGGAAGCGAAAGCGAAAGAAGTTCGCTCCATCGCCGAGAAGCTGATCACGCTGGCTAAGCGCGGCGATCTGCATGCGCGTCGCCAAGTGGCGGCATTCGTGCGTCGCGAGACGCTGAACGGCGAGCAGGACGCGATCCAAAAGCTGTTCTCCGATCTCGCGCCGCGTTACGCGGAGCGCGCAGGCGGCTACACGCGCATCCTGAAGCTCGGACCTCGCCGGGGCGACTCCGCTCCTATGGTGTATCTCGAGCTCGTCGACCGCGCTTAATTCCGCGGATCATGCGCATCGGTTTCGACCTCTCCAAGACGAGAAGCCGTTGCGCGCACGTTAACGGCTTCGCCCTCCTTCGGGAGGCGCGCGTCCGTTCACGCGGAGGAATTCCAGGCTCGCGCCGCCTTCGGCGGTGGGCGCTTTGAATTCAAAAAAAGGATGGACCGAATGCTACCCTTTCGGCACATCCTTTTTTTTGTGCCACAAGGAGGAATGGCGCATGCGCAACATCGCGCTGCTCGTCAGCTACGACGGCACGGCTTATTATGGCTTCCAGAGTCAGCCCGGCGGCAATACGGTGCAAGACAAGGTCGAAGAGGCTATTTTTATGCTCTCCGGCGAGCGCGTCAAGTTGACGGGCTCGGGACGCACCGATGCCGGCGTACACGCGCTCGGGCAAGTCGCGAACTTCCAGACGGCGTCCAGCATTCCGGCCGAACGCTGGGCGATCGCGCTCAATTCGCGGCTGCCGAACGATATCGTCGTGCATGCGGCGGTCGAGGTGGCGCCGGAATTTCACGCCAGACGCTGCGCCGTGGGCAAAACGTATCGTTATTCGATCAATTCCTACCGGTTTCCCGATGTGTTCGCGCGGAATCGCGTATTCCATCATCCGGCGCCTTTAAACTTTGCCGCGATGAGGGAGGGCCTGAAGCATTTGCTTGGCGAGCACGACTTTACGTCCTTCACGTCGCCGCTCTCGACCAAGCCGCACCATGTCCGTACGCTTTACGAGGCTTCGTTGCGCGTGGACACGGGGTCGGCGGGCGGCGAGGAATCCGGAAGAGGAATCGCGCATATTACCGTTACGGGCAACGGTTTTTTTATATAATATGGTGCGAATCATCACCGGAACGGTCCTGCAGGTCGGGGAAGGCAAGCGGAAGCCGGGAGACATCGCCGACATTCTTGCCGCCAAAAACCGGGCAAGGAGCGGACCGACGGCCGTGCCGTACGGTCTGACGATGTGCAGCGTCGCGTACGGGCCTGAGTGGGGATTGAACTGGAAGCCGCCGTATAATTAATGCGTTAAAATGTATGATTAAGTATTGCGGCGCCCAGAGATATCATGTACAATAGTCATTGTGTGTTCTTCATGGCTTCCCACGGCCCCGATGAAGAATACGCAAAGCGGCCGGTCGCGCGCCGCGCTTGCTCCTTCCCGAAGATGGAGACGCAGAAGCGGACCATACGGCAACAATCGCATTTCCCGACCGATACGCAATCGATGAGGCCTAGAGGCCGATCAAGGATAAGAGCAGGATTGAAGGAGGAAGTAACATGCGCACAACGTACATGGCGAAGACGAACGAAGTTGAACGCAAGTGGCATGTCATCGACGCTGAAGGCAAGACGCTGGGTCGTCTGGCTACCGAAGCGGCATCGCTGATCCGCGGCAAGCACAAGCCGGAGTTCACGCCGCACGTCGATACGGGCGATTTCGTCATCGTCATCAACGCCGAGAAGATTGTCCTCACGGGCAAGAAGCTTCAACAGAAGAAGTACTACACGCACTCGCACTACCCGGGCGGTTTGAAGACGACGACGGCCGGCGACATGATCGCCAAGAAGCCGGCTCGCATCATCGAGCTTGCCGTTTACGGCATGCTGCCGAAGAACAAGCTCGGCCACCAGCTTCAGACGAAGCTGAAGGTTTACGCTGGCGCTGAGCACCCGCACCAAGCACAACAACCTGAAGTTTACGAACTTCGCGGTTAATCGAGAGGGAGGACCTACCAATGGCTCAAGTGCAATACATCGGAACTGGCCGACGCAAGCATTCGGTAGCGCGCGTACGTCTCGTGCCCGGCGAAGGCCGCATCGTGATCAACAAGCGCGACATCAACGAGTACTTCGGTCTGGAGACGCTCAAGCTGATCGTTAAGCAGCCGCTGAATCTGACCGAGACCGCTGGCAAGTATGACATTATCGTCCTGGCAAACGGCGGCGGCATCGCCGGCCAAGCTGGCGCGATCCGTCACGGCATTTCCCGCGCGCTTCTGAAGGCTGATCCGGAGCTTCGCGGCTCGCTGAAGAAGGCCGGCTTCCTGACGCGCGATCCGCGTATGAAGGAACGTAAGAAATACGGACTCAAGGCTGCACGCCGTGCGCCTCAGTTCTCCAAGCGTTAATTCTCGCTCTTCAAGCCTCTGCGGCGTCTTCGGACGACGTCGGGGCTTTTTTTATGCCGATTTTATTCTTGTATATTCCGATCAGGAAGCGTATAATTTACTGGACTAAAGCATCGTAAGGTACACCTACTTGTCAACAGGGGGGTAGTTGAAAATGAATTTGCTTGAAAAGGAAGCGCTGATTCGCGAAAAAGCGGAAGCGTTCGAGCATGCTTCTCCGGAGACGGTCATCCGCTGGGCGGTAGAGACGTTCCCGAACATCACGTTCGCCTGCAGCTTCGGCGCGGAGGACGTCGTGCTGGTCGATATGCTGCAGAAAATCAGTCCGAAGACGGACATTTTCTACCTGGATACCGACTTCCACTTCAAAGAAACGTACGAGACCCGCGACAAGCTCGCGGCTTATTATAACCTTGAGTTCGTTCGCGTCAGCCCGCTCATCACGCCTGAGGAGCAGGCCGGCCAGCATGGCCCCGAGCTGTGGAAGGTCGACGCCAACGCTTGCTGCAATATCCGGAAGGTGGAGCCGCTGACCCGCATTCTGGGTCAGTACGAAGCGTGGATCACCGGCATTCGCCGCGATCAGGCGCCTACGCGCGCCAACGCCAAGAAGGTCGAATACGATACCAAGTTCGGTCTTGTGAAGTTTAACCCGATTGCCTCGTGGACGAACGACGACGTTTGGAACTACATCCGTTCCAACAATATCATTTACAATGCGCTTCACGACAATCACTATCCGAGCATCGGCTGCGAATATTGCACGCGTCAGGTTATGCCAGGCGAAGATCCGCGTGCCGGACGTTGGGCAGGACAAGAGAAAACCGAGTGCGGATTGCATAAATAACAAGCAACGCGGAAGGAGAGAACTACATTTCATGAGTACGATTCAGCCGCACGGCGGCGTATTGGTCAACCGCGTGCTTGAAGGCGCTGGGCGAGAGCAACTGCTCTCGCAAGCCGGCAGCTTGAAGTCGATCCCGGTCAACGCCTGGACGATCTCTGACCTCGATCTCATCGGCGTCGGCGCTTTCAGCCCGTTGACAGGCTTTCTGAACGAGCAGGATTACAACAACGTCGTCGACAATATGCGCTTGGCTGACGGCACGGTATGGAGCATTCCTGTCACGCTGACGGTGAGCGAGGAGCAAGCGGCCGGCTTGGCCGTCGGCGACCGCGCTGCGCTTGTAGGCGAGCAGGACGGCATCGTATACGGCGTCGTCGATATCGAGAGCATCTATACGCCGGACAAGAAGCATGAAGCCGTACAGGTCTTTAAGACGGACGATCTGGCGCATCCGGGCGTCGTCAAGCTGATGGAACGTCCGAACGTGTATATCGGCGGACCGGTTCAGGTGCTGAACCGTCCGCAGCCGGAGAAGTTCGGCGAATATTACTTCGACCCGTCCGAGACCCGCCGGATTTTCGCCGAGAAGGGCTGGAAGACGGTCGTCGGCTTCCAGACGCGCAATCCGGTTCATCGCGCGCATGAGTACATTCAGAAGTGCGCGATGGAGATCGTGGACGCCCTCTTCCTGAATCCGCTCGTCGGCGAGACCAAGTCCGACGATGTGCCGGCTAACGTCCGCATGCGCTCGTACGTCGCCTTGCTCGAAAATTATTATCCGAAAGATCGCGTCTTCCTCGGCGTTTTCCCGGCGGCGATGCGCTATGCAGGCCCGCGCGAGGCGATTTTCCATGCGATGGTGCGCAAGAATTACGGCTGCTCCCACTTCATCGTGGGCCGCGACCATGCCGGCGTAGGCGACTACTACGGCACGTACGAAGCGCAGGACCTGCTTAAGACGTTTACGCCGGACGAGCTTGGCATTACGCCGCTCTACTTCGAGCACAGCTTCTTCTGCAAAAAATGCGGCAATATGGCATCCAGCAAGACGTGCCCGCACGACAAGGAAGAACATTTGACGCTGTCCGGCACGAAGGTTCGCGCGCTGCTGCGCGACGGCGTCTGTCCGCCGCCCGAGTTCTCGAGGCCCGAGGTCGCCCAGATTCTGATCGAAGGCATGTCGGCATCCGCCGAGACGGCCGCCCGCTAAGGACGATCATAAATAGCCACCCTGTCCCATAAGATGTAGCGTACATCAAATGGACAGGGTGGTTTTTATGATGCGGCAAACCGAGGATCACCGCTATTCGCGCAGCAAATATCCCAGAAGAATCGTTGTTTGGATCACCCGCAGGGGAGCCTCGCGCCTTGGCGCCATCGCGGCGCTGGCCGCGCTGTTAGGCGCGCTGCTATGGGCGGAGATCCCCGCCATGGAGACGGGAGGGCGCACGTATCTGAGGACGCCGCTGACGGGCAAGACGATCGTGCTGGACGCAGGACACGGAGGCGTGGACGGAGGAGCGGTAAGCCGCGACGGCGTGATCGAGAAGGACATCAACATGGCGCTCGTGCTCCAACTGCGCGATTACCTCCAACAGGCTGGAGCGGTCGTTTATTTGACGCGAGAAGGCGATCACGATCTGGCGGATACGGAAGTTAAAGGCTACTCCAAACGCAAAACCGAGGACCTGTTAAAACGAACCGCACTGATCAAAGCGCAAAATCCTTTTCTGGCTCTTACCATCCATATGAACAGCGTGCCTTCGGCTAAATGGTCCGGCGCGCAGACGTTTTATTATCCATCCAACGCGGAGGGCGGGCGGCTCGCGACGCTGGTGCAAGCCGAGATTCGGGAGTCCGTGGGCAATACGAATCGCGTGGCGCTCACGAAGGACAACGTTTATTTGCTTAAGGCGTTGAAGATGCCGGCGGCGCTCGTCGAAGTCGGCTTCTTATCCAATCCCGCGGAATCGCGGCTGCTCGCAGGCGAAGCCTATCAGACAAAAGTGGCGGCGGCGCTCTACAGAGGCATACTTCGTTATGCCGAAGGGGAGGGGAAAGCGACGTCTCCCAAGACGCCCAAAGCGGCCAATTCGTTTTAGACACGGCGGCCCGTCCCTGCGAGACCCATAGCAGACGTTTGATTGTGCTATAATAAACACTTAAGATCATGCGCAACGGTTGGAGGTTAAAAACGCGAATGGCAACGAGAGAAGAAGTGATCGAGGCGCTGAAGGGGCTTGAAGAACCGACCTTGAAGCAGCCTCTTGCTCAATTGGGCTTGCTTAGAGATATCGTCGTCCGCGATGCGGGCATATCGCTGACGGCCGTGCTTCACCCGGACAGCATCGACGGGGCGTCGCGCCTCGAATCGGAGATTGCGACGGCATTGTCCGCCCTTCATGCAGGCAAGCCTCACGTGCGAATTCGGCCGATGACGGAGCACGAGCAGAGCGAGGCGCAATCGCGCCGCACAGGCGGACAGGCCCAGGCCGCGGCGCCGACGGGCGTCAAGAAAGAGTCGGCGCCGGTCAAAGGCCATAGCGCGGGACTGGAGCAGAATCCGCTGCTCAGGCCGGACAGCGAGGTCGTCTCGATCGCGATCGCGAGCGGCAAGGGCGGCGTAGGCAAGTCCACGGTCACCGTGAACTTGGCTGTCGCGCTGGCGCGGCGCGGCAAGCGGGTGGGCCTGATCGACGGGGATATTTACGGATTCAGCGTGCCGGATATGATGGGGATCGAAGAGCGCCCCGAGCAGGTCGGGGACAAGATCAAGCCGATCGAGCGGTTTGGCGTGAAGGTCATCTCGATGGGCTTTTTCGTCGAGGACAACAGCCCGATCGTATGGCGCGGTCCGATGCTCGGCAAAATGCTCCGCAATTTCTTTGCCGAAATCGATTGGGGCGAGCTCGATTATCTGCTCCTCGACCTGCCGCCGGGCACAGGCGACATCGCCCTGGACGTGCACCAGATGCTCCCCAAGAGCAAGGAGATCATCGTGACGACGCCTCATGCGACCGCAGCCTTCGTCGCCGCGCGGGCAGGCGCAATGGCGATCAAGACCGAGCACGAGATCATCGGCGTCGTGGAGAACATGGCATGGTACGAAAAAAACGGCGAGCGCGACTATGTGTTCGGAAGAGGCGGAGGCGGCATGCTGGCGGATACGCTGCATACGTCGCTGCTCGCGCAGTTTCCGCTCGGGGCGCCGGACAATCACCCTTCGGAGCCCGACTACTCGCCATCCGTGTACAAGGCCGACAATCCGACGGGGCGCGAATACCTGGCGCTTGCGGACGAGGTCA
Source organism: Cohnella rhizosphaerae (assembly GCF_029525575.1). Classification (GTDB taxonomy): domain Bacteria; phylum Bacillota; class Bacilli; order Paenibacillales; family Paenibacillaceae; genus Cohnella; species Cohnella rhizosphaerae. The sequence goes on along the minus strand of NZ_JAPDIA010000005.1, from coordinate 8,317 downwards.
TCGCACGCTGCGGCAAATAAAATCGAAACAACCGCCGGCCCTTTTGCGCCGGCGGTTGTTTTTTTTGAACTTTTCGCGTTATTGGCCGCCGCCTCCGGACTGTTGGTCGCCGCCGCCGTCCCCGCCGCTTTGACCTCCGCTTTCGCCGCCGCCTCCCGATTCGCCTTTTGATTGCGAAGGTTTCGGCGTCAGTTCTTCCTTGACGACATCCTGCAAAATTTTCATCAGCTCCAGCTTGAACACCGGGTTTTGAATCGCTTCGCTGACCGCGCTCATCATTTGCTTGCGGTATTCGGCCGTCTTTGTCGTTTCGAACAGGACGGTTTTCATGTCGCCCGTTTTAAAAACGTTCACGAGCTCCTGCTGGTACGTCGGATCCTTAAGCAGGTCCTTGTGGATTTGCTTGTTGTCCTTGCTGACGGCCTTCGCGAATTCTCCGGCGAACTTCGTATCGGTCATGATCTCGCGGAGCACCTTCGAATAATTGGAAGAGGTCAGCACGTCCTTCACGGCCGTGCGGATCTGTTCCTGATCGGAAGGAGTCAAGGATTGCGCATGCAGGGAGCTGGTTCCGTACTTTTCCGTCGACGCTTTATCCAATGCTTCTTGCGCTTCCTGGGAGCCCAGGATGTCGATCACCATCGATTTGACGTCTTTATAGCTCATCTGCTCGCTGCCGGCGCTCGATTCCGGACCGCAGGAAGAGAGCAGGATGACGGCCGTAAGCGCGAGGCCGGTCCACCACAAGCGAAGCCGCATAATGCGATCATCACCCTTTCCGGGAATTTGATCGTAGTATGCGACTTCGGCAGGCCGATTATAAGGAAGACTTCATGGCTTTTTGGGACGGACATGGTAAAATGTTTTTGTACTGACGGGGGAGGAATACAATTGAATTTGCGTAAATGGATGAGCTTGTTCGGCACGACGATTCTCATCGGCGGCGGGGCCGCTTTGATCACCGGCGTCATCATGATGGTTTGCGATCCGAACTTTCAAATCGGCGGCGCCAAAGGCTGGACCTTTAATCTGATCATGATGGCGCTGGCCGGTCTTTCGTTCGGCGCTTTCGCGCATATGGGCTTTTTTGCATATCTGATGCTGAATTACATTGCCCGAAGCATTATCAAACGTCCGTACCTTTGGGTGGCGCTTCAAGGCTTCGTCGCGGTATTCGTGCTGGCGGAAATCGTTTATTGGACGCATGACAGCGAGTTTCCGCCCAACGCCTATTGGATCGTGCCGTTGCTGCTGTCGGTCGGATCGCTCGCGGTGGCTTGGCGCAAGGCGAAGGAGACGACATCCGGCGCCTGGATTCCGACGTTGTTTTTTATGATCGCGGTGACGACGATCGAAGGCTTGCCCGGCTTCCGGTCCGGCGGGCTCTGGACGCAGCTGACGTTTACGCTGGTGCCGATCTTCGTCTGCAATGCATATCAGATTCTGCGCCTGCATCATATCTTAACCGTTCCCGGCACGGCCCAGAAGATCAAGACAGAAGCGGGCAGCCATTAACGGCGGCAATCCGTCGACGATCAGGCGACTTGGTTCCAGGTCTGCTTATCTTGAACCGTCTGTCCCTTGATTTCCGTCTGGCTCATGAGCTGAGACACCGTGACGAATTCATACCCCTTGGCGCGAAGCTGGTCGATGATTTGCGGCAGCGCTTCATGCGTCTGAAGGCAAGAATCGCTCGCGTGCAGCAAAATGATGTCCCCGGGATGAGCTTTGGTCACGACGCGCTGCACGATCGTATTGACGCCCGGGTTTTTCCAATCCAGCGAATCCGTATCCCATTGAACGACTTTGTAATTCATGTCCTCGGCGATTCTGAGTACGCGTTTGTCGAAGTCGCCGTTCGGCATCCGGATCAGGTTCGGACTTTTGCCGGTCTGGTCGGACAGCATGCCGTGAGCGGTTTGGATCTGCTTGCGGATCTCGTCGTCGCTCAATTGGCTGTAGTTTACGTGTTTATGGCCGTGGCTGCCGATTTCATAGCCGCCCTCCACGATGTTTTGCACGATGTCCGGATGCGTTTTGCTCCATGGGGAAGACAGGAAAAACGTTACGTTTTTCACGTTCTTCTCCTTTAGGATGTCCAGAATCGGCTGCGCTCTTTTTTCGCCCCAGCTGATATCGAAGGTCAAAGCGACGATTTTGCGGTCCGTCGGCACGCTATATACGGCAGCGGGCGGATGCGGGGCGAATACGCTGATGTTGTCCCTTTCCGTCCAGATCACCCCCGCAGACAGCAATACGGCGAGCGTGAGGAAAAAGTATCGCTTGATGCGGCGGCCGCTCCATACAAAAAAGTAGTTCATGATTCCGATCCCCTCTCGAATAAGAAGTTAGAATAAGGCTTGGACGCTACAGCTTGTTCTAATTGCAATGTATGCTTGACCCATGGCAAGTTATGATACGGTCGCGAAGGGGGAGATCCAATTTGATCAAAAAAAACGCTACTGCAGGCATGGGCGGACGTCAAACCCTACTTTTTGGCGGCGGCCGTCATCTTTTTTGGCCAGTCTGTTCGCGGGCGCGATGTCGAACGGAGACATCGACTGGCTGGACAAGCAGCTTCGGAGCATTGGTGAGATCGCGAAGCGGGCCAATGAATCGGATAATGCGAGCCTTTCGATGTTCTGGCTGATTCTGGTTAACAATCTCGTAGCTACGGCATTCGCGATGTATCTCGGCATAGCGGCGTGCGTCATGCCTTTATTTACGCTGGGGCTAAACGGATTGGTCATGGGCTATTTATTCAGAAAGCTGGCGAACGAAGGCGCGGACTTAGGGTCGTTGATCGTCAAGGGGATACTGCCGCACGGCATTTTGGAGCTGCCCGCCGTTTTTCTTGCGGGTGCTTATGGCATCCTGCTCGGCGTTCGGCTTGCTGCAGGGCATCGGACGTTCCGTTACAGGCAAGCCCAAGCCTTGGGCAAGGTTCGTTGAAGCGATAAAGGGCTCGATCGCGATATACGCGGTCGTAGCGCTGTTGCTGCTTGCAGCGGCTGTCATCGAGAGCACACTGACGCTTTATTTGGTGAAGTCTTGATTTTTTTGCCGGCTCCCATGTCATAAATCGGGCGCAATTGGTGCATAACAGTAAAACGCTTAAAGGCGGACCGCCGCACGCGATGCTGGGATTGCACAGGAGGCCAACCGTAGGATGCTGGGAATGATGTTCACCGACAAAGAATGCAGAGAGCTGGACTATATGCTCCGCAAAGAACTCGACGAGATGCTGCTGGATCTGGGCGACCGCAGAATGGAGGGGCCGGTAAAAGAAGCGATATTCAAGCGGTACAAGACGATTTTCAGAATGTACGCCAGGATCGCCGCGCCGAGGGAGCTGTCCAGATATGCATCGGGGCTTCGCAATCAACGCTCTTAAAAAAGGCGCGGTTTTGTTATGGAATAAAAGAATTGAAGTTCGCGCAATAAAGGGTTGACGATATACGACGGAATGTGATAAATTATCTAACGCCCCTCCTGATGAGGAGAACGAACAAGCCGGTGCAGCGAAGAAAAAGACGATTTACATATCTTACAAGTTGCATTGTCTGGGCGCGCTGTGATATATTATGAAAGTCGCCGTTGCGAGGAAATCTTGCACACGACCGACGAGATTGCTCCTTGAAAACTGAACATCGAGCGTTAAAACAAACGGACGCTGAAGCCTTTCGGGGCGGAAGCAAAAGTTATACCAGCTTTATCATGAGCAAGTCAAGCTTACCTTTATGGAGAGTTTGATCCTGGCTCAGGACGAACGCTGGCGGCGTGCCTAATACATGCAAGTCGAGCGGATCTCAGATGGAGCTTGCTCCTGACGAGGTTAGCGGCGGACGGGTGAGTAACACGTAGGCAACCTGCCCTGAAGACCGGGATAACATTCGGAAACGAATGCTAAGACCGGATAGGCAGCGAGGCGGCATCGCCTTGCTGAGAAACACGGTGCAAGCTGTGGCTTTGGGATGGGCCTGCGGCGCATTAGCTAGTTGGTGGGGTAACGGCTCACCAAGGCGACGATGCGTAGCCGACCTGAGAGGGTGAACGGCCACACTGGGACTGAGACACGGCCCAGACTCCTACGGGAGGCAGCAGTAGGGAATCTTCCACAATGGGCGCAAGCCTGATGGAGCAACGCCGCGTGAGTGAGGAAGGCTTTCGGGTCGTAAAGCTCTGTTGCCAGGGAAGAATAAGGGCCAGTTAACTGCTGGTTCGATGACGGTACCTGAGAAGAAAGCCCCGGCTAACTACGTGCCAGCAGCCGCGGTAATACGTAGGGGGCAAGCGTTGTCCGGAATTATTGGGCGTAAAGCGCGCGCAGGCGGTCTTTTAAGTCTGGTGTCTAAGTGCGGGGCTCAACCCCGTGATGCACTGGAAACTGGGAGACTTGAGTGCAGAAGAGGAGAGCGGAATTCCACGTGTAGCGGTGAAATGCGTAGAGATGTGGAGGAACACCAGTGGCGAAGGCGGCTCTCTGGACTGTAACTGACGCTGAGGCGCGAAAGCGTGGGGAGCAAACAGGATTAGATACCCTGGTAGTCCACGCCGTAAACGATGAGTGCTAGGTGTTGGGGGGGTCCACCCCTCGGTGCCGAAGTTAACACATTAAGCACTCCGCCTGGGGAGTACGGTCGCAAGACTGAAACTCAAAGGAATTGACGGGGACCCGCACAAGCAGTGGAGTATGTGGTTTAATTCGAAGCAACGCGAAGAACCTTACCAGGTCTTGACATCCCTCTGACCGGTCTAGAGATAGGCCTTTCCTTCGGGACAGAGGAGACAGGTGGTGCATGGTTGTCGTCAGCTCGTGTCGTGAGATGTTGGGTTAAGTCCCGCAACGAGCGCAACCCTTGGATTTAGTTGCCAGCACTTCGGGTGGGCACTCTAGATCGACTGCCGGTGACAAACCGGAGGAAGGCGGGGATGACGTCAAATCATCATGCCCCTTATGACCTGGGCTACACACGTACTACAATGGCCGGTACAACGGGCAGCGAAGTCGCGAGACGGAGCCAATCCTACCAAAGCCGGTCTCAGTTCGGATTGCAGGCTGCAACTCGCCTGCATGAAGTCGGAATTGCTAGTAATCGCGGATCAGCATGCCGCGGTGAATACGTTCCCGGGTCTTGTACACACCGCCCGTCACACCACGAGAGTTTACAACACCCGAAGCCGGTGGGGTAACCCGCAAGGGAGCCAGCCGTCGAAGGTGGGGTAGATGATTGGGGTGAAGTCGTAACAAGGTAGCCGTATCGGAAGGTGCGGCTGGATCACCTCCTTTCTAAGGAGCCCTTCGGGGCAATACGAAGTCCGTGGTTTTAACGCTCGAGTTCAGTTTTGAAGGAGAAATCCTTCAGATCAACAACCGGTTTGGCGATAATGGCGGAAGGGTTCCACGCGTACCCATCTCGAACACGACCGTTAAGCCTTCCAGCGCCGATGGTACTTGGACCGCAGGGTCCTGGGAGAGTAGGACGTCGCCAAGCCGGTCTTGATTCCTTCAACGGAATCGGGATCAAGCCAGCGAGACTGGCCATACAATGCGGGCCTTTAGCTCAGCTGGTTAGAGCGCACCCCTGATAAGGGTGAGGTCGGTGGTTCGAGTCCACTAAGGCCCACCACCAAGTTTTAATTGAATACTTCCCATGGGGACTTAGCTCAGCTGGGAGAGCACCTGCCTTGCACGCAGGGGGTCAACGGTTCGATCCCGTTAGTCTCCACCATTTTTATTCTCCGCGCAGCCTGCTGGTCAGATGGGCGGAGGGCAGAACTTGTTCTTTGAAAACCGGATAGCGAAACGAAAATGCGCAAATTAGAAATTCTCTACAATGCCTTGTGTAGACTTTGCTGAGAGCGAAGAGATGTCGAATGGAACAGCCTTTCGAGGATCGGCCGGACTGCGGAAGCAGGTCGGCGGGTTGATCGGAGAACGCAGTGACATCGACAACTCGGAGCGTTAGGTTAAGCTATTAAGGGCGCACGGAGGATGCCTAGGCGCCAGGAGCCTAAGAAGGACGCGGCGAACAGCGAAATTGCCTCGGGGAGCCGTAAGCAGGCTTTGATCCGGGGATGTCCGAATGGGGAAACCCGGCTGGGGTCATGCCCAGTCATCCATGAGTGAATACATAGCTCATGAGAAGGCACACCCAGGGAACTGAAACATCTAAGTACCTGGAGGAGAAGAAAACAAGAGTGATTCCGTCAGTAGCGGCGAGCGAAAGCGGATTAGCCCAAACCTGAGAGCTTGCTCTCAGGGGTTGTGGGACGTCTCACATGGAGTTACAAAGGAGCAGGTTAGGCGAAGAGATCTGGAAAGGTCCGCCATAGAGGGTAAAAGCCCCGTAGCCGAAAGTCTGCTCCCTCCGAGACGGATCCCGAGTACCGCGGGACACGAGAAACCCCGTGGGAATCCGGCAGGACCATCTGCCAAGGCTAAATACTCCCTGGCGACCGATAGTGAAGCAGTACCGTGAGGGAAAGGTGAAAAGCACCGCGGGAGCGGAGTGAAAAAGAACCTGAAACCGTGCGCTTACAAGAAGTCAGAGCCCGATCTAGGGGTGATGGCGTGCCTTTTGTAGAATGAACCGGCGAGTTACGTTTACGTGCGAGGTTAAGTCGGAGAGACGGAGCCGCAGCGAAAGCGAGTCTGAATAGGGCGCTTGAGTACGTAGTCGTAGACCCGAAACCGGGTGATCTACCCCTGTGCAGGGTGAAGGTGAGGTAACACTTACTGGAGGCCCGAACTCGTGAGCGTTGAAAAGCTCTGGGATGACGTGGGGGTAGGGGAGAAATTCCAATCGAACTCGGAGATAGCTGGTTCTCCCCGAAATAGCTTTAGGGCTAGCCTCGAGATTTAGCATCATGGAGGTAGAGCACTGATTGGGTGCGGGGCCCGCCAAGGGTTACCAAGTCCAGTCAAACTCCGAATGCCATGGATGTATGCTCGGGAGTCAGACGGCGAGTGCTAAGATCCGTCGTCAAGAGGGAAAGAGCCCAGATCATCAGCTAAGGTCCCCAAGTGTGTGTTAAGTGGGAAAGGATGTGGAGTTGCGAAGACAACCAGGATGTTGGCTTAGAAGCAGCCACCATTTAAAGAGTGCGTAATAGCTCACTGGTCGAGTGACTCTGCGCCGAAAATGTAACGGGGCTAAACACACCACCGAAGCTATGGCTCGCGTTTCTTTTAGAAACGCTTGGGTAGGGGAGCGTTGAATGCGGGTAGAAGTCGGACCGAGAGGACCGGTGGACTGCATTCAAGTGAGAATGCCGGTATGAGTAACGAAAAGACAGGTGAGAATCCTGTCCGCCGAAAGCCTAAGGGTTCCTGAGGAAGGTTCGTCCGCTCAGGGTAAGTCGGGACCTAAGGCGAGGCCGAAAGGCGTAGTCGAAGGACAACAGGTTGAAATTCCTGTACCACCGTAATCCGTTACGAGCGATGGGGGGGACGCAGGAGGGCAAGAACGCGAGCTGATGGAATAGCTCGTCCAAGCAGTGAGGGGTGCATGTAGGCAAATCCGCATGCTTTAACCTTGAGCTGTGATGGGGAGGGAAAATTACAGTACCGAAGGTTCCGTGCTCACGCTGCCGAGAAAAGCCTCTAGCCAGGAGAAGGTGCCCGTACCGCAAACCGACACAGGTAGGCGAGAAGAGAATTCTAAGGCGCGCGGAAGAACTCTCGTTAAGGAACTCGGCAAAATGACCCCGTAACTTCGGGAGAAGGGGTGCCTCGGTAGGGTGAATAGCCCGAGGGGGCCGCAGTGAATAGGCCCAAGCGACTGTTTAGCAAAAACACAGGTCTGTGCGAAGCCGTAAGGCGAAGTATACGGGCTGACGCCTGCCCGGTGCTGGAAGGTTAAGGGGAGCGGTTAGGGGCAACCCGAAGCTGTGAACCGAAGCCCCAGTAAACGGCGGCCGTAACTATAACGGTCCTAAGGTAGCGAAATTCCTTGTCAGGTAAATTCTGACCCGCACGAATGGCGTAACGACTTGGGCGCTGTCTCAACGAGAGATCCGGTGAAATTTTAGTACCTGTGAAGATGCAGGTTACCCGCGACGTGACGGAAAGACCCCATGGAGCTTTACTGTAGCTTGATATTGAACTTGGGTACGGTCTGTACAGGATAGGTGGGAGCCTAAGAAGTTGGAGCGCAAGCTTCAATGGAGGCGCTTGGGATACCACCCTGATCGTATCTAGGTTCTAACCTGTCACCGTGAATCCGGTGAAGGGACCGTGTCAGGCGGACAGTTTGACTGGGGCGGTCGCCTCCTAAAGCGTAACGGAGGCGCCCCAAGGTTCCCTCAGAATGGT
>NZ_JAPDIA010000006.1 GCF_029525575.1 Cohnella rhizosphaerae | reverse complement strand
TGTGTAACATGTTACACAATTTGGTTTAAGGGGTATCGACATGCTGAGTATTTATCAGGTCGCAGAGATGGCCGGATTGTGTCCGTAGCGACGGTATCCCGCGTCATCAATGAACGGGGATACGTGAGCGAGAAAACGGGTCTTAAAGTCCAAGAAGCCATCAACATCCTACACTATACCCCGAACCAGGCGGCGCAGAGCCTCACCACGTCCAGCACCAAGCTGATTGGGCTGCTCGTGCCCGATATCAATAATCCCGTATTTCTCCGAACAATCGAGGGGATCAACGATTACCTGAAGGAGAAGGGCTATATTCTCATGTACGCGGAGTCCGGGGAGGACGACGAGGAAATGTCGAATATGGTGCGGAGATTCCTCAGCAATCGGGTAGACGGCATGATCCTGTGCTCGCGCGACTTCACGCAATTCGGCGACATGGACGCGATCATCGAGCCGGCCTTGAAAAATAACGTGCATGTCGTGCTGAACGGCTATGTGGACAGCAAATTCGAGATCGACCGCGTGGGATTCGACAATGTCAGAGGCGCATATCTCGCCACCGAGCATTTGCTCAAGATGGGGCATTCCTCTATTGCGCTCATCGCCGGTACGGACAGCACGATTTCCGAGGAACGTTATAGAGGCTACAGAGAGGCACATATCGACAATCATGTCTCTCTAAATCCCGCACTCGTCGTTAAAGGTGACTTCCGCCAGCATTCCGGCTACGAAGCGATGCTGAAGATCCTGCAGATGAATCCGCGGCCGACCGCCGTTTTTGCGATGAACGACGTGATGGCGATCGGCGCCATGATGGCGCTCGAGGACCATAAGGTATCCGTACCGGACGAAATTGCCGTCGCAGGCTTTGACGATATCATCTGGTGCTCGCTGATTCGCCCCCGCCTGACCTCGGTCGTACAGCCCAAGTACGAGATCGGCAAAAAGCTGGCCGAGTTTCTGCTATCGCGCATGAACGAGAGTTACTCGGGCCCGGGCAGGCACGAGATATTCGGGTCCAGGCTCGCCGTGCGGCAAAGCACGGTCAAATCGGAGCAGCAGTGATGTTGCTCCGATTGTTTTACGCAAAAAAAGAAAGCGTTGACATCGTGAGGAAATGAACTTATCATACAGATGTAACTAGTTACATATTTGTGTAATAAGCTTCAATAAAAAAGGGGAGGTAAGATCATTGAAGAAACTGCAGCTCACCACGTTGTTCCTCGCCACGACCCTCGTCGCATCCGCCTGCGGCAATTCGAACGGCAATAACGAGACTGCCGGATCGCCGACAAGCAGCGCTCCGGCCGCAACGACGCCGGCATCGGGTTCGGCGTCGGCACCCGGCGCATCCGGCTCGGAGCCTTTTACGTTAAAGGTCTCTTACTGGGCGGACAATAAAAACGGCTATTACGAAGAGGTGGCCAAACGCTTCAAGGAAAAATACCCGAACGGAACGGTGGAATTCAATCAGCACCCGGGAGACAAATACAATGAGCTGATGAATACGCGGCTCCCCGCAGGGGAAGCGGACGATGTGCTGTTCAACATGAATATGACCGCCTACGCCAAGGCGGGCTATCTGATGGATCTGTCGAGCCAGCCGTGGATCGCGCGGATGAACGATTCGGCCAAGACGGCCGCGCAGTTCGAAGGGAAAACGTACGGCGCCTTCCTAGAGGTGAACACCTTCGGCGTTTTCTACAATAAAAAGATTTTCGAGGAGCAGCAGCTTGTTCCGCCGACGACCTGGGACGAATTCTTGTCGCTGAACGAGAAGCTGAAGGCGCAGAAGATTACGCCGATCGTCGAGGGCTTCAAGGATATCTGGACGCTGCAGGCCGCTTATATCCCGATTGCAATCAGCACTTATTTCGGAACGAATCCCAATTTCGAACGCGACGTATACGACGGCAAAGCGAGCGTGAACGGCCCCGAAGTTACGGGTGCGCTGACGCAATTCGCGGAGCTGGCCGACAAGGGCTACTTCAACAAGAACAGCTTAAGCATCGGCAACGACCAGGCACTGCAGGATTTTATCGACGGCAAAGCGGCGATGCACATGATGGGAAGCTGGACGCCCGGCGTCATCGACGGCAAAACGCAAAACTTCCCGCTCGGCTTCTTCATCATTCCGGCCAAGGACGGCAACACCGTCATGTCCGCCGGCACGGACAAGGGCCTGTCCATCAATGCCGCAACGGAGCATCCGGAAGAGGCCATTGCGCTGGTGCAGCTCATGCTGGAGCCCGATATGCTTGAACTTTACGGCAAAGACAACGCGCTGAGCGCGTTCAACGACGTCAATCCCGTATTCGCCAACCCGGCGATGTCCGAGATTCAGGCGGCGCTGCAGGCTCACCCGGGGCATCGCAATCCCGGCGACTACTTCCCGCCTTCCGTCCAGGACGCTCTGAACACGGCCTTGACCAAGATTCTGGCCGGCGGCGGCGTGGGCGATTCGGCTGCGGAGCTGGCCAAGCTTTACGAGAAGGACAAATCCAAAGTTAATTTCTAAGCGCACATTGCGTAAGCCATTCTTATTCATCCGAAGCGAGGGCGGCACATCATCCGCCCCTCGCCAGGATCAGTCAGGTGAGTGATACCGCATGAGATCGAGCAGAAGCTTTTACCGGTTAAAAGTATTTTTCGTACTGCCCGCCCTGCTGCTGTACGGCATTTTTACGTTGTATCCCTTTCTCGGCAGCCTGCTTTATTCCTTTACGAATTGGGACGGCTTGCAGTCCCCCGGACTATGTAGGCCTGGCCAATTACCGGGCGCTATTCCACGACAAAGCGATCATGCAAGCCGCTAAAAATACGCTTTACGTTCTCGCCGTCATGGTGCTGATCGGCAATCCGTTGTCCCTGACCCTCGCGCTGCTGCTCAATCTGCCCTTGCGGAGCCGAGGACTGCTCAGGACGCTTTTCTTTCTTCCCGCGCTCATGAGTCTCATGGTTATCTCGATCAGCTGGGGCTTCATCCTGCAATACGACGGCCTGCTCAATGCGGTTCTGACGCTATTCGGATTCGAGAACGGGATTCAGGACTGGCTCGGGACGATGGATTACGCGCTGCCGGCCGTTATCCTGATCTTGCTGTGGCAAGGGACCGGCTTCGGGGCGGTCATTTACCTGGCCGGGCTGCAGTCCGTGCCCAGGGAGCTTCAGGAATCCGCGCAGATCGACGGGGCCACGGGCTTGCAACGAATCTACCACATTACCATTCCGCTGATTATGCCGTTTATTACGATCAATACGTTTCTCGGTATCGCGGGCAGCCTGAAGCTGTTCGACGTGCCGTTCGTCCTGACCAACGGCGGTCCGGGCACGGCGACGACGACGCTCGGGCTATTGATTTACAAGTACGCCTTCGTGCACGAGTCCTACGGTTATGCGACCGCGGCTGGGATGCTGTTCATGATTTTGATCGCCGTGATCACCTTCTTGCAGCTGAGCATCACGCGCAGAAGAGAGGTGGAAATGTGAAAAAGATTCGAATAGGCCTCGGCATCGCAGAACTGGTCATGCTGATCGCGGCTTGTCTTTTTCTGGTCCCTTTCTTGAACGTGCTTCTTGCCAGCTTCAAGCCTTCAAGCGAAGTGTTCGACGCGCTCCATTTCCCTTCAAGCTGGGAGTTCGCGCATTACGGGGCGATTTTGGGCGAGGGCCGATTTGCGCAGTCGTTGTTCAATACCGTCGTCATCACTTCATTAAGCCTGGGGCTCGTCGTGCTTTTCACTTCCATGGCCGGATATGCGATCGGGCGTTCAGGCAAGGGCTTATTCCAGATCGTGTTTTTTATTCTGATCTCGGGCATGATCATTCCGCTGCAATCGACGATCATCCCGATTTTTAAGCTCGCGACCGCGATTTCCTTAATCAATACGCGCACGCTCATGATTTTGCTGTATACGGCCGGCGCGATTCCGTTTGCCACCATCATCTACACGGGCTTCGTCAAAGGCATCCCTTCCGAGATGGAGGAGGCCGCCGCCATGGAAGGCTGCGGGAAGACGCGAACCTTTTTTACGATTATTTTCCCGCTCCTGCTGCCTGCCACCGGCACCGTCATCGTGACGAACGTCTTTACGATCTGGAACGATTTTTTCGGACCGCTCATTTACTTGTACAGCCCCGGCAAACAAACGCTGATGACGCTCATTTATCAGTTCAAGCAGGAGCGGACGACCGATTGGGGACCGATTTTCGCCTTGAGCGTCATAGCTACGATTCCGCTGATTCTATTGTTTTTCTTCGTGCAGGATAAGTTCCTCAAAGGTCTGACGGCCGGCGCGGTCAAGGGTTGAGACAAGTGTACGGCATGCTGGGACAGAGACGATAAGCTGACGACAAGCTAAGGAGAAATGAAACGATGATCATCGAGCGCTCGGCCTATACGATCGAACTGGATTCGGCGAACGGATCTTTGCTGGCATTTACGGATAAGCGATCCGGGAAAAACATGATTCACGGCGGGAGCGCGGCCAGGCCGATCTTTACGCTCCGGCTGCGGGACGACGCCGGACAGGCGCTGGACGTTACGGCGCTGCAAGCGGCGTCCGTCACGCTGGAGCAGGCCTCGATATCGGCGGACGACGGCACGCAGCTCCGATTTAAATATACGAAGCTGAATAACCTGGATCTGGATGCCGTCGTCGAGGTCGACCTCCCGCAAGATTCCAACTTGACCGACTGGCGCATTTCCTTCGACAATCGGACGTCATACCTCGTGGAATGGGTCGACTTCCCGGACGTCGTCGTGCCGAACGATCTCGTCGCCGCGGGCGGGACTGCCCGGATTCTGTGGCCGGCCCATGAGGGCGTGCTGATCGAGGACATCGGCAGACGAGAGAACACTTGGCTGAAATACCAGGAAACCGGCTATCCCAGCAAAGGCTGGGACGGAACCTATCCCGGCCCCGCGCCGACGCAGTTCATGGCTTATTACGATGACGACTGCGGCCTCTACGTAGGCGCGCACGATGCGAGGCACCACGTCAAATCGATCGAATTTCTTCCGTTCGACGGGGGCGTGAGGCTCCAGTATCGGATTTTCGTCGAGGGGGCCGGTCAAGGTTCCTATCGAATGAACTTTAATATGGTGCTGGGCGTCTTCCACGGCGATTGGCATCAGGCTGCCGAGCTGTACCGACGTTGGTTCGAACAGGGAAGCACGCCGCCGCGCATCGCGGACAATCCGGAGCTCCCCGCCTGGTACCGGGAATCGCCCGTCGTCGTGACGTATCCCGTGCGCGGCGTCAAGGATACGGGCAGCATGGACCCGAACGAATATTTTCCTTACGTCAATGCGATTCCGCATCTGGAGCGGCTGTCCGAGCGCTTCGATAGCAAGGTGATGGCGCTGCTTATGCACTGGGAAGGGTCGGCCCCCTGGGCGCCGCCTTACATCTGGCCCCCTTACGGGGGAGAAGAAGGCATGCGGCAGTTCGCCGACGAGCTGCACGCGCGCGGCCATCTGCTCGGTCTGTACGCGAGCGGCATCGCCTGGACGCAGAGGAGTCTGCTCGACCCCGATTACAACCGGGAAGCGGACTTCGAACGTCTGGAGCTAGAGAAGGTCATGTGCGTGTCGCCGGAGGGCGAGCTGCCGTACTCCTTGATCTGCAACGGCGTGCAGCGCTGGGGATACGACATGTGTCCGTCAGAGCCATTTGTGACGGAGACGGTGCTCGAGGAGATCCGAGGCGTCGCGAACAGCGGCTGCGATTACATGCAGTATTTCGACCAGAATCTGGGCGGACTGTCGTACCTGTGCTACAGCAAGGAGCACGATCATCCGCCGGGGCCCGGGCGCTGGCAGACGGAAGCGATGAAGACGTTGTTCCGCAAGATTCGGCAGGAGTGGAAGGCGATGGGCAAAGACATCGTGCTCGGCTGCGAAGCGGCAGCCGCAGAGCCCTTCCTGGGCGAGCTTCCTTTTAACGACCTGCGCTTCAACATCGGCTTGTTCACCGGCGAGCCGGTGCCTGTCTATCAGTATGTATACCACGAATATATCAACAACTTCATGGGCAACCAGAACTCCAGCGGCCAGAGCATCGACCTGCTCAAGTCGCCGGACAATCTGCTCTGGCGGACCGCCTATTCCTTCGTGGCGGGAGATATGCTCACGGTCGTGCTCGGACGCGGCGGGGCGATCAACTGGGATTGGGGGACGGAATGGGATTACCCGGCGCCGGATCAACAGGCGATCGGCACCCTGATCCGCAATCTTAACGCCTGGCGCATTGGCGCGGGCAAGCCGTATCTCGCGACGGGCAGGATGCTCGCGCCGGAGCGGCTGACCGGCGTGTCCGCGCAAACGATTCACATGCGGGACGGCAGCGTGCTGAAGCAGCCTTCCATTCTTACGACGAAGTGGCAATCTTCGGAGGGGCGGGTCGCGCAGTTCCTGGTGAATTACACGACGGAGCCGCAAGCGTATGATTGGCAGCAGCCGTATGGCGGGGCAATCGGCGCTTTGCTGGCTTACAAGCAGCCGGATGGCGAGGGGCTCGAGCTCGCCTCGCAAACAGAAAGAGGGATGCACCGGGGAACGATCGAACCGTTATCCTGCATCATGCTGGCTTGGACGCCGCCGACGCAGGCGGCGGAGTGAGCAATCGGAAATGCGGCGGGAGAAGGCGTCAATCGTCTCCCGCCTGCCTTAGACCGCTTTAATCCAAAATCCTAAACAAGGGGAAATGATCATGAAATGGATGGTTCGCAGCGCAGTCCTGTTCTTGCTTATGATCGCGTATGTCATGCTGTTAACGCCGGGCCGGCAAGCCGCCGCTTCCGACGGGGTACCCTATGGAACGCATACCGTGCCGGGAACCATCCAAGCGGAGGATTTTAATTCCGGCAGCATCCGCGACGCTTACTTCGCGCATGCTTCTTCTCAGGTCATTCGCGAAACCGCTTACAGAGACGTCGCGAACGTCGACCTGTATTCCGATGGAACGAATCGTTATGTCGTGAGCTCGAACGATCAGGCGGCAGGTTCGTCGACTGCCGGCTATATTAGCGAGTATTTGAAATACACGTTCACGGTCGGCGCGTCCGACGCGGGCTGGTACGACATCGTTTACAGCGCGAAGTCCGGGACCTCCGGGAAAAAAGGCAGCATAACGACCTTGATCGACAACGTGCAAAAAGGCGCGACGAACAAGATCGATTCGACCGCGCTCCAGACGTATTCGCTGCCCATGCCGGTTTATCTGGAAGCCGGAACCCACGTGCTGACGACGGAGTACAGCGGACCGGACCCGGGCACGTACGTAGACTGGATCCGCTTCGACAAGCGCGCATCCGCTCCGAGTTTTCCGGCTCCCCAGCGAATCGCGGACCTGATCGACAATAGCGAGACGGTCATTGCGAATGTCGTCGTGACGGCGGATACGACGGGCGTATCGGATGCGGCTGGCGCCATACAGTCCGCCTTGAATCTGGCGCGTCAAATGGGCGGAGGCGTCGTGTATTTGCCAAGCGGAACGTATCGCCTGGATTCGGGCCTTAACATTCCCGGCCAACGTCGTTCTTCGAGGCAATTGGGGCAATCCGCTGCAGGAAACGCCGCAAAACGGCACGATTCTTGCTGTATATTCTACAACGGAAAGCGCCGTAACGTTGTCCGGCGCGAACGCGACCGTACGCGACCTGAGCTTCTGGTATCCGAACCAGGGCGCTTATTCGGCAGGCGGCTTCGCGCCGACGAGCTATCCGTACACCGTCTATTCCGAGGCCTCCTCGGTCAATGCCTACAGGCTTACGTTCTACAATTCGTTCCAAGGCATTTACTTCGACAAGGGCAGCGCGGTGAACATTCAGGACATCTACGGAACCTTCCTGTTCCAGGGGATTACGCTGGACGGCAATTATGAGTACTCCTACCTCACCAATCTGTTCATGGACAGCGAGATCTGGGCGAATGCTCCTTCCGCGGTTATCAATAAACCAAGCGCCGCCCAGCGCGAACAGATCGCCGGCTACACGAACAGCTACCTCTTCGGCATCAAGCTGTGGAAAAACGACGGCTTGACGATGTACGGCATCAGCATCAACGAGGCCAATAACGGCATCCTGATCGAGCAGGGACCGCCTTCCTCCAACGGCTCCTACGGCGCGATGGCCAAGATCAACGCGAATGTCCGGACGGATTTCGTGCGGGCGGAGGTCGGCGAGTTCATCAACACGGACAAAGTATGGCAGGCGCGTCCGTTGTTCTATGCCTTTGCGCCCGTGCGCAAACCGGCGAATGAAAGCAATCTGATCAATGTGAAAGACGCGCCTTACAACGCCAAGGGGAATGGCGTCGCTGACGACGGTCCGGCGATCCAGAGCGCCTTGACGGCAGCGGGAATTGCGGGAGGCGGTACGGTGTTCCTGCCGCCAGGCTCGTATAAAGTATCCGGATCGCTCCAGGTGCCGACGGGCGTGGAGCTGACGGGCAGCCACGGTTACGTTCACGCCCACAACAATTTGGATACGACCGTGCTGCTCGCCTACAGCGGCAATGATACGACGGCGCCGGATTCCGCGACGGCCTTCCTGACGCTCAGCCAGGGCGCCGGAATCAAGGGCTTCAGCGTGTATTATCCGGAGCAAGGCTTCGCCGACGGCGCCGATCCGGGCGTCCCGGCCGACATCCGCTCGCGCTATCCGGTCAAGAAGTATCCGTATACCGTACGCGCCGCCGGAACGGATACCTGGGTCAAATACGTAGAGATCGAGAACGGCTACAACGGCATCGATTACGGGACGACGGCGGCGGACCGGTTCGTCGTGTCCGGAACGTGGATCAATGCCGCCAACGTGGCGGTCAACGTGGGCGCGAATACGAACGGAGGCTGGGTCGAACAAGTCGTCGTCACCTACGGGACCTTCTTTCAGTCGAAGCATGCCAACAGTCCGCATACCTACGGCTTCGACGCGGCGAAAATTACACGCTCGCACATACGGACGCTTTCGTCTTCGGCAACAGTACGAATGTCGCTTCGTTTGCCGCAGATTCGTTTGCCGTGAAAGACGGGTTCTCGATACCATAGCGCAATCGGGCGGGACTGGTCCTCAGAATCTGACGCTGTTCCTGCCTTCCGTCGATACGTCGTCCGGTCCCGAATGTATTGATCGAAAAGGGCGGCAGCATCCACATGGTCGGCCTTCAGCGGGGGTGATGCCGGGACAGCCTTACAGAAAAGACGGGCGCGGGCTTTACCGGAACGATGAACATATACGATTCGCTGCTCTGGGGAGATACGACGACGACCGTCCAGCAGTTGGTGGAACCGCTGAACGTCGACCAGGATGGGTGCAGCGCGGTTCCGATCACGCAGGGAAGAACCGCGTGCGGCCGAAGCGCTTTTGCGGGAAGTAACGGACCGGAATGCGCGGTCGACGGCATGCGTACGTCCAAGTGGGCGTCCATGATAGGGAACGACCCATTGGCTGGCCGTTGATTGGCTCGGTGCAGAGCCTCACCCGCTGGGTGGTGAAGCATGCGTCTTACAATGGGGGGGGTTCTGCATTCAGATTGCGCTGACTCAGCTGGCAGGAAGAAGACGGGGTGACCGCGAACGGGATCTGGGAGAGCATAACCCGAAAATACGCCTGGGTTGACCCACCGCCTCCACCTCTGCGGACGCCCGGTACGTGCGTCTGCAAATTACCCAGGCACGCAGATGGGCTCGGACGGGTATGCGCATCAGCAATTGCACTCTTCGAAGTTTACGGGCAGCACGAAAACATCAGCCTCAATCGGTGGGCTTCCGCCAAATCGCCCTACAACCTGGCGAGCGAGATGCCGCAGAAGGCCCTGGATGGAGACGTGAATTCGAAATGGGTCGGCGATTGCGAAGACGCCTTAACAATGATTATCGGGTGCAGGCGGATCTGTTCGCGCCGGTTACCGTCAAGCGTTGGGTCGGGATTTCATCCGGTGCTGTCTCGTCGAGCTATGACATTTACAATGCGCGGCATACAAGCTTCAGGCGAGCGCGGACGGGACGATCTGGACCAACATCGAAAATGTCGGCCGGGAGACGTAGCGTGATGTCGGACCGGTACGAAACCGGCCGTGACGGCGAAGATATTTCAGGCTCGTAATTACCGAAGGCACCCAAAGCGGATACGACGG
>NZ_JAPDIA010000004.1 GCF_029525575.1 Cohnella rhizosphaerae | reverse complement strand
GTTCACTACTCACGACGATGTTTTTTTTGGTACCTTTTTTTTCACCGGAAAGGACCCGTAAAGTGATAATGATTATCATCTACATATCACAACGTGCGTGGAGGCCATCAAACCACGTCAAATAATCAATTATGACGCAGGTATCGTATTAATTGATCTGCATCAACTTAACGTAAAAACAACTTCAGACAATACAAATCAGCGACACTGAATACGGGGCAACCTCATGTCAACGAAGAACAGAACCCGCAGAACAACAACCCGCAACATCCGCTTTCCTAACCAAATGATTGAACAAATTAACATCGCTCTTGAGCAAAAAGGGTCCGGGAATTTCTCAGCCTGGGTCATTGAAGCCTGCCGTCGGAGACTAACGTCAGAAAAGAGAGCATATACATCAATTAAAAGTGATGAAGAATGAACATCCCGCGTTCTTCCCTCCGAACAGGACGATATTGTAAATTCACTTAATTACGAGGGCATTGCAGTAATTGAGTTGCAGTTTTACCACTTTCCTGACAGTGACAGACTGCGTGTTGGCTCTGTCACAGACTAAATAGTTTGAATGATTAGCAGTTATGGTGATCAGTCAACCACCAGGGAATAATCCTTCATATTATTATCGTGCTTCACCAACGCTGCCTCAATTGCTCTGAATGCTTCCAGAGACACCTTATGTTCTATACATGCAATTACAACATCAGGGTAACTCATAGAAATGGTGCTATTAAGCATATTTTTTACACGAATCAGATCCACGGAGGGATCATCAGCAGATTGTTCTTTATTCATTTTGTCGCTCCATGCGCTTGCTCTTCATCTAGCGGTTAAAATATTACTTCAAATCTTTCTGTATGAAGATTTGAGCACGTTGGCCTTACATACATCTGTCGGTTGTATTTCCCTCCAGAATGCCAGCAGGACCGCACTTTGTTACGCAACCAATACTATTAAGTGAAAACATTCCTAATATTTGACATAAATCATCAACAAAACACAAGGAGGTCAGACCAGATTGAAACGATAAAAACGATAATGCAAACTACGCGCCCTCGTATCACATGGAAGGTTTTACCAATGGCTCAGGTTGCCATTTTTAAAGAAATATTCGATCAAGTGCGAAAAGATTTAGACTGTGAATTGTTTTATTCTGAACTAAAACGTCACAACGTCTCACATTATATTTACTATCTAGCCACAGATAATATTCACATCGTGTTAGAAAACGATAACACCGTGTTAATAAAAGGACTTAAAAAAGGTTGTAAATGTTAAATTCTCAAGAAACACGCATCTTATAGAAACGTCCTATGATAGGTTGAAATCAAGAGAAATCACATTTCAGCAATACAGGGAAAATCTTGCTAAAGCAGGAGTTTTCCGATGGGTTACAAATATCCATGAACATAAAAGATATTACTATACCTTTGATAATTCATTACTATTTACTGAGAGCATTCAGAACACTACACAAATCTTTCCACGCTAAATCATAACGTCCGGTTTCTTCCGTGTCAGCACCGGGGCGTTGGCATAATGCAATACGTGTACGCGCTAAACCCTGTGTGCATCGTTTTAATTATTCCCGGACACTCCCGCAGAGAAGTTCCCCGTCAGGGCTGTGGACATAGTTAATCCGGGAATACAATGACGATTCATCGCACCTGACATACATTAATAAATATTAACAATATGAAATTTCAACTCATTGTTTAGGGTTTGTTTAATTTTCTACACATACGATTCTGCGAACTTCAAAAAGCATCGGGAATAACACCATGAAAAAAATGCTACTCGCTACTGCGCTGGCCCTGCTTATTACAGGATGTGCTCAACAGACGTTTACTGTTCAAAACAAACCGGCAGCAGTAGCACCAAAGGAAACCATCACCCATCATTTCTTCGTTTCTGGAATTGGGCAGAAGAAAACTGTCGATGCAGCCAAAATTTGTGGCGGCGCAGAAAATGTTGTTAAAACAGAAACCCAGCAAACATTCGTAAATGGATTGCTCGGTTTTATTACTTTAGGCATTTATACTCCGCTGGAAGCGCGTGTGTATTGCTCACAATAATTGCATGAGTTGCCCATCGATATGGGCAACTCTATCTGCACTGCTCATTAATATACTTCTGGGTTCCTTCCAGTTGTTTTTGCATAGTGATCAGCCTCTCTCTGAGGGTGAAATAATCCCGTTCAGCGGTGTCTGCCAGTCGGGGGGGAGGCTGCATTATCCACGCCGGAGGCGGTGGTGGCTTCACGCACTGACTGACAGACTGCTTTGATGTGCAACCGACGACGACCAGCGGCAACATCATCACGCAGAGCATCATTTTCAGCTTTAGCATCAGCTAACTCCTTCGTGTATTTTGCATCGAGCGCAGCAACATCACGCTGACGCATCTGCATGTCAGTAATTGCCGCGTTCGCCAGCTTCAGTTCTCTGGCATTTTTGTCGCGCTGGGCTTTGTAGGTAATGGCGTTATCACGGTAATGATTAACAGCCCATGACAGGCAGACGATGATGCAGATAACCAGAGCGGAGATAATCGCGGTGACTCTGCTCATACATCAATCTCTCTGACCGTTCCGCCCGCTTCTTTGAATTTTGCAATCAGGCTGTCAGCCTTATGCTCGAACTGACCATAACCAGCGCCCGGCAGTGAAGCCCAGATATTGCTGCAACGGTCGATTGCCTGACGGATATCACCACGATCAATCATAGGTAAAGCGCCACGCTCCTTAATCTGCTGCAATGCCACAGCGTCCTGACTTTTCGGAGAGAAGTCTTTCAGGCCAAGCTGCTTGCGGTAGGCATCCCACCAACGGGAAAGAAGCTGGTAGCGTCCGGCGCCTGTTGATTTGAGTTTTGGGTTTAGCGTGACAAGTTTGCGAGGGTGATCGGAGTAATCAGTAAATAGCTCTCCGCCTACAATGACGTCATAACCATGATTTCTGGTTTTCTGACGTCCGTTATCAGTTCCCTCCGACCACGCCAGCATATCGAGGAACGCCTTACGTTGATTATTGATTTCTACCATCTTCTACTCCGGCTTTTTTAGCAGCGAAGCGTTTGATAAGCGAACCAATCGAGTCAGTACCGATGTAGCCGATAAACACGCTCGTTATATAAGCGAGATTGCTACTTAGTCCGGCGAAGTCGAGAAGGTCACGAATGAACTAGGCGATAATGGCGCACATCGTTGCGTCGATTACTGTTTTTGTAAACGCACCGCCATTATATCTGCCGCGAAGGTACGCCATTGCAAACGCAAGGATTGCCCCGATGCCTTGTTCCTTTGCCGCGAGAATGGCGGCCAACAGGTCATGTTTTTCTGGCATCTTCATGTCTTACCCCCAATAAGGGGATTTGCTCTATTTAATTAGGAATAAGGTCGATTACTGATAGAACAAATCCAGGCTACTGTGTTTAGTAATCAGATTTGTTCGTGACCGATATGCACGGGCAAAACGGCAGGAGGTTGTTAGCGCAAAAAAAAAAATTCCAAAAAAAAAAATTCCAAAAAAAAAAAGCGACTAACAAA